>NZ_JACHIV010000001.1:807500-5607500 GCF_014203325.1 Saccharopolyspora gloriosae
CCCGTAGGAAGAGAAAACACTGGTGATTCCGTGAGTAGTGGCGAGCGAAAGCGGAGGAGGCTAAACCGGGCGCGTGGGATACCTGGCAGGGGTTGCGTGTTCGGTGTTGTGGGGCATTACTGGAGGAGGCTGCCGGCTCTTCAGCGTGGTTGTGTGTGTTAGTTGAACAGGTTGGGATGCCTGGCCGGAGTGGGTGAGAGTCCCGTAGGCGAAAATGCACATGGCGCGTGTGGTGGTGTTCCCGAGTAGCAGCGTTTCCGTGGAGGGTGCTGTGAATCTGGCGGGACCACTCGCTAAGCCTAAATACTTCCTGGTGACCGATAGTGGATAGTACCGTGAGGGAATGGTGAAAAGTACCCCGGGAGGGGAGTGAAATAGTTCCTGAAACCATGTGCCTGCAATCCGTCAGAGCGTGACCTTTTGGGGTTGTGTGATGGCGTGCCTTTTGAAGAATGAGCCTGCGAGTTGCTGCTGCGTGGCGAGGTTAACCTTGTGTGGGGTAGCCGGAGCGAAAGCGAGTCTGAAGAGGGCGTTGAGTCGCGTGGTGCAGACCCGAAGCGGAGTGATCTACCCATGGCCAGGGTGAAGCGCGGGTAAGACCGTGTGGAGGCCCGAACCCACCAGGGTTGAAAACCTGGGGGATGAGTTGTGGGTAGGGGTGAAAGGCCAATCAAACTCCGTGATAGCTGGTTCTCCCCGAAATGCATTTAGGTGCAGCGTTGCGTGTTGCCTGGGTGGGGTAGAGCACTGGTTGGTTGATGGGCCTTATGGGTTACTGACGTCAGCTAAACTCCGAATACGCCTGGGTTGAGCGTGGCAGTGAGACGGTGGGGGAGAAGCTTCATCGTCGAGAGGGAAACAGCCCAGAACACCGGCTAAGGCCCCTAAGTGTGCGCTCAGTGGGAAAGGATGTGGGATTGCCCAGACAACCAGGAGGTTGGCTTAGAAGCAGCCATCCTTGAAAGAGTGCGTAATAGCTCACTGGTCAAGTGGTCCTGCGCCGACAATGTAGCGGGGCTGAAGTGCACCGCCGAAGCCGTGTCAATCAAGTTTTGCTTGGTTGGGTAGGGGAGCGTCCTGCATGCAGTGAAGCGTCGCCGTAAGGCTGGCGTGGAGTGTGTGGGAGTGAGAATGCAGGCATGAGTAGCGAGAGCAGAGTGAGAATCTCTGCCGCCGATTGACTAAGGGTTCCTGGGGCAGGTTCGTCCGCCCAGGGTGAGTCGGGGCCTAAGGCGAGGCCGACAGGCGTAGTCGATGGAGAACGGGTTGATATTCCCGTACCCGTGTGCACGCGCCCATGGTGAAACGGTTGAGACTAACCATCCGCGAGCATGGTGGCTCTTCGGAGTTGTTGTGTGAGTGCATGGGACCTGATTCCGCGGTAGTCAAGTGATGGGGTGACGTAGTGGGGTAGCTGTGCCAGTGAGTGGTAGTACTGGTGTAAGCCTGTAGCCTGTCGTCTAGGTAAATCCGGGCGGCGTGAAGGGTGAGGGGTGATGCGTAGCCGTTGTGGTGAAGTCAGTGATCCCGTGCTACCGAGAAAAGCCTCTAGCGATGTGTGTGCATGGCCCGTACCCGAAACCGACACAGGTGGTCAGGTAGAGTATACCGAGGCGGTCGGGTGAACTGTGGTCAAGGAATTCGGCAAATTGCCCCCGTAACTTCGGGAGAAGGGGGGCCACGGCTGGTGATCATCCTTGCGGTGGGAGCTGGTGGTGGCCGCAGAGGCCAGGGAGAAGCGACTGTTTACTAAAAACACAGGTCCGTGCGAAGTCGTAAGACGATGTATACGGACTGACGCCTGCCCGGTGCTGGAACGTTAAGAGGACCCGTTAGCATCTTTTGGTGTGAAGCGGAGAATTTAAGCGCCAGTAAACGGCGGTGGTAACTATAACCATCCTAAGGTAGCGAAATTCCTTGTCGGGTAAGTTCCGACCTGCACGAATGGCGTAACGACTTCTCCGCTGTCTCGACCACAGGCCCGGTGAAATTGCAGTACGAGTAAAGATGCTCGTTTCGCGCGGCAGGACGGAAAGACCCCGGGACCTTTACTATAGCTTGGTATTGGTGTTCGGTGCGGCTTGTGTAGGATAGGTGGGAGACTGTGAAGCGTTCACGCTAGTGGGTGTGGAGTCGTTGTTGAAATACCACTCTGGTCGTTCTGAGCATCTGAACCTCGGACCCTGATCGGGTTCAGGGACAGTGCCTGGTGGGTAGTTTAACTGGGGCGGTTGCCTCCCAAAGGGTAACGGAGGCGCCCAAAGGTTCCCTCAGCCTGGTTGGTCATCAGGTGTTGAGTGTAAGTGTATAAGGGAGCTTGACTGTGAGACTGACAGGTCGAGCAGGTGCGAAAGCAGGGACTAGTGATCCGGCACTGGCAGGTGGAAGCGGTGTCGCTCAACGGATAAAAGGTACCCCGGGGATAACAGGCTGATCTTGCCCAAGAGTCCATATCGACGGCATGGTTTGGCACCTCGATGTCGGCTCGTCGCATCCTGGGGCTGGAGTTGGTCCCAAGGGTTGGGCTGTTCGCCCATTAAAGCGGCACGCGAGCTGGGTTTAGAACGTCGTGAGACAGTTCGGTCCCTATCCGCCGCGCGCGTAGGAGATGTGAGGAAGGCTGTCCCTAGTACGAGAGGACCGGGACGGACGGACCTCTGGTGTGCCAGTTGTTCCGCCAGGAGCAGGGCTGGTTGGCTACGTTCGGGAGGGATAACCGCTGAAAGCATCTAAGCGGGAAGCCTGTTCCAAGATGACGTCTCCCACCCTTTGTGGGTTAAGGCCTCCTAGAGATGATGGGGTTGATAGGCTCGGCATGGAAGCACAGTAATGTGTGGAGTGGACGGGTACTAATAGGCCGAGGACTTGTTCACAAAGATTGCTACGCATCCACTATACGGTGTCTGAGACAACAACTTTGGGTTGTTGATTTCTGAATAGGTTTCACCACGGTGACCGGTGTGCTGGTTGTTTTGTGGTGTATGTGGTTTGTCGGTGGTTTTAGCGGAGCGGGGAACGCCCGGTCCCATTCCGAACCCGGAAGCTAAGCCCTCCAGCGCCGATGGTACTGCACTCGATAGGGTGTGGGAGAGTAGGACACCGCCGACAATACTCATCGGGAAACGCCCCACAGTCATGGACTGTGGGGCGTTTTCGCTATTCCAGGGCGTTCCGGACATCGGCCGCGTTCCACTTCGCCCTCCAGATGACCACCTGGAGGGTTTTGTCATGCCGGAATCCTCCTCGTGGCCCCTCGGCTGTGGTGTCCCATTCGGTCGCCGCAGCTACAGTCGGCCAGATGACTAGCGGCGAGCACACCGGACCACGGAACTTGAAGCCTCGCAGTCACGAGGTGACCGACGGGATCGAACGTTCCCCGGCCCGCGGCATGTTGCGGGCGGTGGGCATGCAGGACGCCGACTTCGCGAAACCCCAGATCGGGGTGGCCTCCTCCTGGAACGAGATCACGCCGTGCAACCTCTCGCTGCAACGATTGGCGACGGCCGGCAAGGAGGGCGTGCGCGAAGCCGGTGGCTTCCCGATGGAGTTCGGGACCATCTCGGTGTCCGACGCCATCTCGATGGGACACGTCGGCATGCACTACTCGCTGGTGTCGCGCGAGATCATCGCTGATTCGGTCGAGACGGTGATGCAGGCCGAGCGGCTGGACGGCTCGGTGCTGCTGGCGGGCTGCGACAAGAGCCTGCCGGGCATGCTGATGGCCGCTGCCCGGCTGAACCTCGCCTCGGTCTTCGTCTACGCGGGTTCGACGTTGCCCGGCAAGGTCGACGACCGCGAGGTGACGATCATCGACGCGTTCGAGGCCGTGGGGGCGTGCGCGCGAGGACTCATCGGTGAGGACGAGGTGGAACGCATCGAGCGGGCCATCTGCCCGGGCGAAGGCGCCTGCGGCGGGATGTACACGGCGAACACCATGGCGTGCGCGGCCGAAGCATTGGGCATGTCGCTGCCGGGGTCCGCGAGTCCGCCGTCGGTGGACCGGCGCCGCGACGTGAGCGCCCGAGACGCAGGCCGGGCCGTGGTGGGCATGCTGGAGCGGGGACTGACGACCCGCGACATCCTCACGAAGGAGGCGTTCGAGAACGCCATCGCGGTGGTGATGGCCTTCGGCGGGTCGACGAACGCGGTGCTGCACCTGCTCGCGATCGCGAAGGAAGCGGAAGTCGATCTGCGGCTGGAGGACTTCAACCGGGTCGGCGACCGGGTCCCGCACCTGGCGGATGTGAAACCGTTCGGCAAGCACGTGATGCCGGCGGTGGACCGCATCGGCGGGGTGCCGGTGGTGCTGAAGGCATTGCTCGATGCTGGCCTGGTGCACGGTGACTGCATGACGGTCACCGGGCGCACCCTCGCGGAGAACCTCGCGGAACTGGACCCGCCGGAGCTCGACGGCGAGGTGGTGCACGAGTTGTCGAACCCGCTGCATCCCACGGGTGGCCTGACGATCCTGCGCGGTTCGCTGGCTCCGGAAGGTGCGGTGGTCAAGAGCGCGGGCTTCGAATCCGAGTCGTTCGAGGGGACCGCACGGGTCTTCGACGGCGAGCAGAGCGCGATGCAAGCGGTGGAGGACGACACGCTCCGAGCCGGCGACGTGGTCGTGATCCGGTACGAAGGCCCGCGGGGCGGCCCGGGAATGCGGGAGATGCTGGCCGTGACGGGCGCGATCAAAGGGGCGGGGCTGGGCAAGGACGTCCTGCTGCTCACCGACGGCCGCTTCTCCGGCGGCACGACCGGGTTGTGCATCGGCCATGTCGCCCCCGAAGCCACGGACGGCGGCCCGATCGCGCTCGTCCACGACGGCGATCCGATCCGCCTCGACCTCAGAGCGCGCACCCTCGACCTGCTAGTCGACGAGGCCGAACTGACCCGCCGCCGCACCGCCTGGACGCCACCCGCCCCGAAGCACCCCCACGGAGTCCTCGGAAAGTACGCCCGCCTCGTCGGCTCAGCCGCCGAAGGCGCCATCTGCTGACCCCACCAAAGTGAACGGCCCGCCCGCCCAACGACACGGGACGAACAGTCCGCTCACCCCAACTGCCCGCACCGGTACCCCGCCACCGCCGAATCGCTCACGTGCCGTTGATGGATCCGAGCGGGATCAAGTGAACGGACCGTTCGTCCAATGGGATTGGGCGAACGGACCGTTCACCCCGAAAACCCACCCCCGAATCGCCACCCGCGGGATCGAGTGAACGGACCGTTCGCCCAACGAGATGGGACGAACGGTCCGTTCACTCCAGATGACGGCACCGGCGCCGCACCGGGTGGGGCGCTCAGGTGCTGGTGGCGGGGTGGAGTGGGAGTGAGTGAACGGACCGTTCGTCCAACGGGATTGGGCGAATGGTCCGTTCACTTCGGGAGGTGTTGGGGTCAGGTGGTGGGGAGGGTCATGATCGGGGTGGTGGTGGGGGAGGGGGAGCCGCCGGGGGGTTCGATGGTGATGCCGAGTTGGGCGGTGTTGGCGGGCATGGCGGCGATGAGGGGTTCGGTGCGGTCGGCGGTGGGCGCGGTGAGCAGGCCCGCTGAGGTGGCGGTGCCGCCGGGTTCGATGAACCACAGCTGGTAGACGCGGTCACCGGGCGCGGGTGCCATGCCGGTGGTCATGAACATCGCTTTGCCCTGCTGCGCGGACAGGACCGTGGTCGCCCGCATCCCGTCGGGACCGGGCGCGTTGATCACCCGGGCGTCGGGGGACTGCAGCACCGCGGAGATCTCGGCGCCGCGCTCGCCGGCGGCGATCATGCGGTCGCGGGTCGCGTCGAGTTCCTGCTGCGCGCGTACCGCGACGATGCCGAAGACCGCGGCCAGCGCGACTCCGACGGCGGCGGCCGCGACCGACAACCGGGTTCCCCAGGGGAGGTGCGTCCGCCGCCGTCCGGTGCGGGCGAGGACCGGTGGTGGCGGGTCCTGCCGGGTCTGGCTGATCTCCGCGAGCACCCGCTGCTTGAGCTCGTCCGGCGGAGCGGTGTGCTCGGCCGCTCCGAGCCGGGCGGCCGCTTCGCGCAGTTCCCCCACTTCGAGGCGGCAGTCCTCGCAGGTGGTCAGGTGCACTTCGAATTCTGCTCGTTCGTCGTCGGGCAGCGCGTTGACGACGTAGGCGCCGGTCAACGTGGCGAGCTCGGAGCTCATCGGCCCACCCCCAGGCAGTCGCGCAGTCGGATCAGCCCGTCTCGCAGCCGTGTCTTCACGGTGGACGCGGGTGCGTCGAGCAGGCCGGCGGCTTCCCGGTAGGTGTAGCCGCGGTAGTAGGTCAGCAGCACGGATTCGCGCTGCAGCTCGGTGAGGGTGGTCAGGCAGCGTCGCACTTGCCGCTGCTCCCACCGGGTGGTGACGGATTCGGTGACTTCGTCGAACGGCCTGCTGTGCTGCTGCGCGCCGACGCGGGCTTCGCGGTCGCGCCCGGCTTGGGCGGAGCGGACCCGGTCGACGGCGCGGCGGTGCGCGAGGGTGAGCACCCAGGTCTGCACGCTGCCGCGGTCGGGCCGGTAGTGGGTGGCGCGCCGCCACACTTCGACGAGCACTTCCTGGGTGACCTCTTCGGACTGCGCGGCGTCCCGCACGACGCGTTGGATCAGGGCGAACACGGAACCGGCGAGCAGGTCGTAGAGCTGCTCGAAGGCGCGTTCGTCCCCTTTGGCGACTTCGGCGATCAGTGCGCGGGCGTCGGGTCCGTCGTCGTCGGGCGGTGTCCACCGCTGAGGTCGGGAGTGTGGTCGTTCTTGCATTCCGTGGTCCCTTCACCGCCGTGCCGGGTGGGATCGTGTCGAGTCTGCAGGGTCGAGCGCGTCGGTGTGCGGGTGGCGCCCGCGCACCTGCCGGGGTCAGGTGAGCGCTTTGCGGTATCCGAGCTGCCACACGTCGAGGTATCCGGCGCGAAATCCGGCTTCGCTGTAGGCGAGGTAGAACTCCCACATCCGGTGGAACCGGTCGCTGAAGCCTTGCGCGGTGATGTCGTCCCGGTTCCGGCGGAAGGTGTCCCGCCAGGTGCGCAGCGTGGTGGCGTAGTCGGGCCCGAAGGAGTGCCGTTCGGTGCCGCGTAAGCCGGTGTGCTCGCGGACGGTCTGCTCGATCGCGCGCAGCGAGGGGATTTCGCCGCCGGGGAAGATGTACTTGTGGATCCAGGTGTGCGATCGACGGCTGGCGAGCATCCGGTCGTGCGGCATGGTGATGGCCTGCAACCCGATGCGCCCGCCGGGCGCGAGCAACCGGTCCAGCGCGGCGAAGTAGCCGGACCAGTACTCGGAGCCGACGGCTTCGATCATCTCGACGCTGACGATCGCGTCGTAGGAGCCCGCGGCGTGGCGGTAGTCGCGCAGCTGCACGTCGACGCGTTCGGTGAGTCCGGCGTCGGCGATGCGCCGCTGGGCGAGCTCCCGCTGCTCGGTGGACAGGGTCAGCGTGGTGACGTGCGCTCCTCGTTCGGCGGCGCGGATCGCGAGCGCACCCCACCCGGTGCCGATCTCCAGCAGCCGGGTTCCGGCGCGGACTCCGGCGAGGTCGAGGACGCGGTCCATCTTGGTGCGCTGCGCCGCGGCGAGGTCGGAGGCACCGGCGGTGAAAAGCGCCGACGAGTAGGTCATGGTCTCGTCGAGGAACGCGGCGAACACGTCGTTGGACAGGTCGTAGTGCCGTTCGATGTTGCGCCGCGACCCGGTGGTGGTGTTGCGTTCGCTGCCGGGCTTGGGGGCGTCGACCCACCGCCGGAGGCCCTGCAGCGGTTTCGGCACGAGCGTGGCGAGGCGTTCGGCGAACGGGGTGAGCAGGTCGGCGGGCTGGGGGCTGTCCCACTCCTCGGCCATGTAGGACTCGCCGAAGCCGATCTTCGAGTCGGCGCCGAGGCGGTGGAAGAACGCGCCGGGGTCGAGGATCCGCATCAGCGGTGCTCCGGCGCCGCCCGCGCCGAGCCGTTCGCCACCGGCGAGCGCGACGCGCACGGGCAGGTCGCGCACCGCGTGCCGGAACACCTTCTCGGCGAAGTGGGCGCGCACGGGCGAGTGCGGTGCCGGCCCGAGCAGGTCCCACGGAGCTCGCCCGGTCGCGTCGGACCGGTCGGGCTCGGCCGATCCGGTGCGGGGCGGTGTCGGGAGGGTGATGCTCATCGGATGCCTTCCTGGTGGACGTGCGGGCGTCGGGGGACGATGCGGAGCCCGCGCAGCCACAGCGCGATGCCGTGGCGCCGGATCAGCGCGGAAACCCGGTGCGGCACGAGCGGTCGCCGCAGCACGGCTCGCGCGATGGCCTTGGTCGTGGCGGGTTCGCGGGTGCCGGTGAGCACCGCGGTCAGCAGCGGCCGGTGCTCGTCGCGCAGCCGGATGCGGACGTGCAGGCGGTCGCCGGGCGGCTGGAACCGCATCTCGTAGCGGCCCTGTTCGGGCAGGAACGGGGAGACGTAGAACTCCTTGTCCACCTCGGCTCGCCCGGAGTCGTCGGGGTGCAGCAGGTACGCGTGCCGTTCGCCGTAGGTGTTGTGCACTTCGGCGACGATGCAGCGCAGCGCCCCGTCGGGCCGGTGGCACCAGTACACGGTGATCGGGTTGAACACGTGCCCCAGCACGCGGGGATGCGCCAGCATCAGGACCCGCCCGCCGTCGAGCTCCACGCCGCGCAGCGCGAGCCAGCGCTCCAGGTTCCGGCGGATGCTGCGGCGGGGATCGCCGAGGTGGTCGGAGGCGTCGAAGTGGGCGAACGGCCGCAGCCACCGCGGCGGCCGCGGCAGGTCGTCGAGGTCGACGAGCCAGGTGTAGAGCGGGTGCCGGAAGTGGTTCGGCACGTCGCCGTGCCGGGTGTGGGTGATGGCGCCGTGGTAGATCGAGGCGCTGGTCATGCGGGCCACCCCGCGCCGAACGCTTCGGCGGCCCGGACTCCGCTGGCGCAGCCGTCCTCGTGGAACCCCCACCCGTGGTAGGCGCCGGCGAACCGGGTGCGGGCATCGCCCAGTTCGGGCAGATGGCGTTGCGCCGCAACGGAATCCGGCGTGTAGACGGGGTGCCGGTAGTGCATCCGGGCGAGGACGCGGTCCGGGCGCACCCGCCCCGCCGGGTTGAGGGTGACCAGGTAGTCCTCCGGTTCGGCGAGCCGCATCAACCGGTTCATGTCGTAGCTGACCAGCACGTGCCCCGGATCGGCAGCGCAGCTCGGCTTGTGGTGGTTCCACGAGGCCCGCGCACCGGGCGCGGCGGGGAGCACGCTCGTATCGGTGTGCAGCCACGTCTCGTTCTCCGAGTAGCCGAACGCACCCAGCACCTTGGTCTCGGCGGGCGTGGGGTCGGCCAGCAGCGCCAGGGCCTGATCGGCGTGGCAGGCCAGCACCACGCGATCGACCCGGTGCGATCGGTCGCTCTCGTCCCGGATCTCGACGTGCTCACCGGTGCGCTCCACCGACCGCACCGGAGTGCTGATGTGCACTGCGGACAGTCCGGCGGCGGCGCGGCGCACGTACTCCCGCGAGCCGCCGACCACCGTGCGCCAAGTCGGCGAGCCGGAGACGGACAGCATCCCGTGGTGGCGCAGGAACGCGAACAGGTAGCGCGCCGGGTAGCGCTTGCTCGCTTCGAAATCCGCCGACCACACCGCCGACACCAGCGGCAGCGCGAAGTGGTGCACGAAGTACCGCGAAAAGCCCTGCCCGTCGAGGAAATCGCCCAGCGTCACCGCATCCGCCTGCTCGCCGGGGGCGTCGAGCAGCCGGTTCGCGGCCCGGTGGAACCGCGCGACCTGCGCCAGCATCGCCAGGTAACGCGGGCGCACGACGTTGCCGCGCTGCGCGAACAGCCCGCCGAGCCGCTTCGCGCCCGCGTACTCCAGGCCGCATTCGGCGCAGGACACGCTCATCGACATCTCGGTGTCGCGGGTGCGGACCCCGAGTTCGCCGAACAACCGCAGCAGGTTCGGGTAGGTGCGTTCGTTGTGCACGATGAACCCGCTGTCCACTGGGACAGTGCGGCCGTCGGCGGTGGTGAGGCCATGGGTGTGCGCGTGCCCGCCGAGCCGGTCGTCGGCTTCGAACAGCAGCACGTCGTAGCGGCGCCGCAACAGGTGCGCGGCGGTGAGCCCGGACACTCCTGCGCCGATGACGGCCACGGTCTCGCTCATCGCTGCTCCTCGTTTCCCGTCGCCAGTTCACGGACGAATCGCCTGGTCAGCACTTCCCATTCGGTCCAGCGGCGCACCATGGCGTGGCCGGCGCCGGACACCCGCACGTACGTCACGGACGGCGGCCTCGGCAGCTGCAGCGCCCGGCGGGCGTAGTCGGCGGACTGCTCGGGGGAGGTGATCCGGTCGGCGTCGCCGTGCGCGATGAGCACCCGGCCGCCCGTGAGCTGCTCGATCGGCTCGCCCGGTTCCAGCCAGGGAGCCAACCCGCACACGCCGTCGACCGCCTCGTCGCCCGCCAGGCGCAGCGCCACCCGGCCGCCCAGGGAATGCCCGACCAGCACGATCCGCGCCGTCGGATGTTCTGTCTTGATGCGTTCCAGCGCCCAGCGCGCGTCGGTCAACGCGTCCAGCGCCGGTTCGTTCCACCCGCGCAGCCGGTTGCGCAGCAGCCACACCTGGGCGGCGCTGCCCGCCGTCGCCTGGCGCAACGACCGGGCCATCACGTGCATCCGCTGGTAGGCGAGCTGGTAGCGGCGCACCGGGGCCTGGCTGGTGGCCCGGCCTCCGTGCAGGACCAGCACGACGGTCCGGGGCGCGTCCGCGCGGGAGCGCAGGACGTGCACCGCGGGTCGCGGTGGGAACTGCCCGGCCGTGTCGCCGAGCCGCTGCTGGGTGTGCATACCCGCCATTCGGAGCTCGCCCCCGCCCGGACTGGTCTCAGTGATCCGGATCACGAAGACCGATCGGCACCCGCCCCTGCTCCGAATGCGGGATGTCGGCGACCGAGGAAGGGGTTCGTGTGTCCGAACTGCGAAAGCGCCAGGGTGCGGCGAGCCGGATCGAGCGCGCGGTGCGCGACCTCATCGGCATCTCGCTGCCGGTGGGGCTGACGGCGTGGGACGGCAGCACCGCCGGGCCGCCCGGCTCCCCGCGCGTCGTGTTGCGCAACCGCCGCGCGCTGCGCCACGTGCTGTTCAGCCCGGGTGAGCTGGGGTTGGCGCGGGCCTACGTGAGCGGTGATCTGGACGTGGAAGGCGACCTGGCGGAGGGCCTGCGCCGGTGCTGGGCCGCGTTCCGCGAGCAGCGCGCCGGACGGGTGCGGTTCGGGCCGGCGCAGTGGCGGCGGCTGCTGGCCGAAGCGTTCGCGCTCGGGGCCGTGGGGCCGCGACCGGCACCGCCAGCCGGTGAGGCGAAGCCGAGCGGCCGGCTGCACAGCCGCCGCCGCGACCGGGAAGTGATCGCGCACCACTACGACACCGGCAACGAGTTCTACGAGCTGCTGCTCGACCCGAGCATGGCCTACTCCTCCGGCTACTGGACCGGGGACGGCGACGATTACGGCCTCGCGGAGGCGCAGCGGGACAAGCTGGACCTGATCTGCCGGAAGCTCGGGCTCACCGAAGGGACCCGGCTGCTCGACGTGGGGTGCGGCTGGGGCTCGCTGATCCTGCACGCCGCGCGGCACCACGGGGTGCGGGCCACCGGCGTGACGCTCTCCGCGCAGCAGGCCGCGCACATCCGGGGCCGAGTCGACGAGCTGGGCCTGCAGGAACTGGTCGAGGTCCGGTTGCAGGACTACCGGGAGATCGACGACCAGCCCTTCGACGCGGTCGCGTCGATCGAGATGGGCGAGCACGTCGGCGAAAGCCAGTACCCCGTGTACGCGGCGGCGCTGCACCGGCTGCTGCGATCCGGCGGCACGCTGCTGATCCAGCAGATGTCGCGGGCGGGCAACGCCCCCGGCGGCGGCGCGTTCATCGAGGCCTACATCGCCGCCGACATGAGCATGGTCCCGGTGGGCCGCACCCTCGGGCACCTGGAAGAGGCAGGTCTGGAAATCCGCGACGTGCAGGCGATGCGCGAGCACTACGCGCGCACCGTCGCGGTGTGGGCGCGGACGCTGGAGGACGACTGGGAACGCGCGGTCGCGCTCCTCGGCGTCGAGCAGGCCCGGACCTGGCGGCTGTACTTGGCGGGCGGCGGGCTCGCCTTCGAGGAGAACCGCATGGGCGTCAACCAGATCGTCGCCGTGAAGAACGCCGCCGCGCCGCACCGGGGGAACGTCCGGTGAGCGGGGCGGTGTTCCTCGCGGCGCCGATCGCGGCCCTGAGCACGGTGCTGCTCACCTTCGCGATCGCCCGGCTGCGGGGGCGCTACGACACCATTGACTCGGTGTGGGGCGCCGGGTTCGCCGTGATCGCCGTGGTGAGCGCGCTGGCCGGTACCGGCTCGGTGACCGGGTGGGCGGTGGCGGCGCTCACCGCGGTGTGGGGCGTGCGGCTCTCCGCGCACCTGCACCACCGGAACTCGGGGAAACCGGAGGACCGGCGGTACCAGGACATGGCGGCCCGCTACGGCGAACGGGCCTGGTCGTTGATGTTCGTGCGCGTCTACCTCGTGCAAGGCGTGGTGATGTGGTTCGTGTCGTTGCCGGTGCAGGCGGCGCAGACCGTCGACGCGCCGGGACTCGGACCGCTGGGCTGGGCCGGAATCCTGGTGTGGGCGGGCGGATTCGTCTTCGAAGCCGTCGGTGACGCGCAGCTGAGCCGGTTCCGCGCCGACCCCGCCAACGCGGGCACCGTGCTCGACACCGGCCTGTGGCGCTACACCCGGCATCCGAACTACTTCGGCGACGCCTGCGTCTGGTGGGGCCTCTACCTGCTGGCGTGCCAGAGCTGGCTCGGGGCGGCGACGGTGCTCTCGCCGGTGCTGATGACGTGGCTGCTGGCCAAGGGCTCGGGGAAACCGCTGCTGGAACGCGGACTCCGCGAACGCCGGCCCGCCTACGCGGCCTACGTCGAGCGCACCAGCGGGTTCGTCCCGCTACCGCCGCGCCGGTGAGCCGCGCCCGTCAGCCGTCGAGGTGGTGCAGTGCGGCGGTGACGAGCGTCTCCACCCCGGCCGACAGAGTCGGATGCAGGTCCGGGGCGAACTGCGGCGAGTGGTTCGACGGGATGTCCTGATCGACCGTGCCCGCCTCCGACGCCGTGACGAAGCGCTGCGCGTCGGTGCCGCCGACGAACCAGAACACCGACGGGACCCCGCTCGCCCGGCCGAACTCGCCGAAGTCCTCGCTGCCCGTGACGATCGGCCCCGGATGGACCCGCCGCTCGCCGAAGACCTCGCGGAAACGCGTGCTCAGCGACTCGGTGGCGGACTCGTCGTTCACCGTCAGCGGGTAGGACTCCACGACGGTGATCTCAGGTTCGCGAGCGGCCCCGGCGGCCACCGCCTCGGCGCGGACGATCCGGCGAACCGCGTCGAGCACCTTCCCGCGGACCTGCTCGGTGAACGACCTGATGCTCAGCTGCAGATCGGCCTCGTCGGGGATCACGTTGTCCTTGCTGCCCGCGTTGAGCGCGCCGACGGTGACGACCGCCGAATCCGTCGCCGCCACCTCGCGGGACACGATGGTCTGCAGCCGCAGCACCGTGGCGGCGGCCATCACCACCGGATCGACCGTCGTCTCCGGCCGCGAACCGTGACCGCCGCGGCCGAACATCCGCACGTGAACGGTGTCGCTGGCGGACATCGCGAGGCCGGGGCGGGTGAACACGTGCCCCGCCGGCATCGGGCCGACGTGCTGGCCGAGCACCACATCCGGCGTGCCGAATCGCTCGAACAACCCGTCCTCGATCATGGTTCGGGCGCCGCTGCCGCGTTCCTCGGCGGGCTGCAGGACGAACAGCACCGTGCCCGCCCAGTCCGCCCGCCGGGAGCCCAGGACCTTCGCCGCGCCCAGCAGCCAGGTGACGTGCATGTCGTGGCCGCAGGCGTGCGCGACCGGCACCTCCTCCCCGGCGTCGTTCGTGGTGACCTGGGTGCTGGCGTAGTCCAGCCCCGTCTGCTCGCGCACCGGGAGCGCGTCCATGTCGGCCCGCAGCAGCACGGTCGGCCCCGCGCCGTTGCGCAGCACGCCGACCACTCCGGTCCGGCCCACCTCGGAGGTGACCTCGCAGCCCGCGTCGCGCAGGGCGCGAGCGCCGACGTCCGCGGTGCGGTGCTCGGCGAACCCGAGCTCCGGGTGGCGGTGCAAGTCCACGTAACAGCGCTCCAGCTCGGGCAGCGCCGCGTCCAGTTCGGGGAACGAGCCGGAAGGCATGAGCTCTCCTGTCTCCGGGTGAGGGCGTTCGGTGACTCCGCAGAGGCGATCTTCGGCCACGCGCCCGCCCCCCGCCACCAGGCACCCCCGCGAAGCGGTTCGAGTGAACGGACCGTCCGTCCAACCTCGCTGGACGAACGGTCCGTTCACCCGCCACCGCGCACCCCGCCCACTCGAACCTCCACCCGGCCCGCCAGCGGCGACGCGGGAATGCGGGTCGGAGTGAACGGACCGTTCGTCCAATCCCGCTGGACGAACGGTCCGCTCACTCCACCTAAACGCGGATCGAGCAGTCTCCGGCGTGCGACGCCGCGCCCGGGCGGTGGTTCGGGGAGCGAACCTCGGGAGTGAGCGGACCGTTCGTCCAATGCCGTTGGACGACAGGTCCGTTCACTCCATTGCTGTGCCGATCCGCTGCGTGCACGTGGGCTGGGGCCTTCGGGAGACCTCGGGTGGATGTCGGTGGTGTGGCTTTGGATGTTTGCGCTCCGTCGTTCGGCGGATCTTCGCGGGGGCCTGTGCGACGAGCGGTTCCGTTGATAGCGCGCGAATCGGACATTGGGGCAAGATCGGACGTGGGGCAGGGGCTCGTATGATGATCTTGAAACGACTGGGAGGTCGCGTTGGTGTTCAAGAAGATGCTGCGGGCGTTCGGGATCGGCGGTCCCACCGTCGACACGGTGCTCTCCGAACCGCACGTGTACCCGGGCTCCACCCTCTCCGGTGAGGTTCGCATCGCCGCCGGCGACGGAGAGGTCGACATCGAGCGGGTGACGCTGCGGTTCGAGGCGCGCTCCGAGCTGGAACGCGGAGATGAGCAGCACGACGCCACCGTCGAGTTCCTGCACGCCATCGTCGCCGAGAATTTCCGCGTCGAGGCGAACGAGCACAAGGTGATCCCCTTCGCGATTCCCGTGCCGTGGGAGACCCCGCTCAACGTCGTCGACGGCCAGCAGCTGCCGGGAGTGCAACTCGGCGTGCGGACCGAACTCGCCGTCGCGAAGAGCGTGGACAAGGGCGACCTCGACGGCTTGTTCGTCGCGCCGCTGCCCTCGCAGTCCAGGGTGCTGGACGCATTCGGCGCCCTCGGCTTCCAGTTCAAGTCGACCGACCTGGAGATCGCGCAGCTGGCAGGCATCGAGCAGCAGCTGCCGATGTTCCAGGAGATCGAGTTCTACGCGCCGCACCAGTACGAGGGCCGCATCAACGAGGTCGAGCTGACCTTCGTGGCCGACGCGGAGGGCCTGCACGTCGTCCTCGAAGCAGACCGGCGGGGCGGGCTGTTCCGCTCGGGGGAGGACGCGTTCGGCCGGTTCCACCGGACGCACGCGGAGGCGGAGCAGGTCGACTGGGTCGCGGAGCTGACCCGCTGGCTCGACGAGGTCGCCCAGCGCGGCGGACTGTTCGGCGGCGGCCACGAGCACGGCCACCACGAGCACCACGAGGAACAGCGCGGCGGCCCCGGCTGGGGTGGCGTCGCGGCCGGAGCCGCGCTCGGCGTGGGCGCGGGCATCGTGGGCGGCATGGTCGTGGGCGAAGTGATGGACGAAGCAGGCGACTTCTTCGAGGGCGACGAGGACTGACCGCCCCCGACCCGCGGCAGCTGCCACCGGCGTTGTGAGTGAACGGACCGTTCGTCCAACCGGCTTGGACGAACGGTCCGTTCACCAAATCCGCTGAGCGCGGCGCCCGTGGCGGCCACGTGGTTCGCCGCGGCGGAATGACGATGGGTGAACGGACCGTTCGTCCAGAACGATTGGACGAACGGTCCGTTCACTCCACCTGATTGCCCGGCGCACGGCGGCGTGCGCGGCTCCCTCAGTGTCGGCGTCGGGTGAGCATGTGCGTGAGCTCGGTGAGCTCCGCGGCCGGCCCCGGCTCGGGGTCGGCGGTGTTGAGGTGGTGCAGGGCTTCCGCTTCCAGCGTGCCGATGTGGGTGCGGCTCCAATCCCTGGCACCGGAGTCGGACACCAGCCGCGCGGCGCGGACGGCGTCCTGCTCGGACAGCTCGCGGCCGTCCGCGTAGAGCTCCGCCAGTTCCCGGCCCGCCGCGGTGCCGGAGTTCAACGCCGCCACCACCGGCAGCGACTTCTTCCGGTTCCGCAGGTCCGAATGCACCGGTTTCCCGGTCACCGCCGGATCCCCCCAAATGCCCAGCACGTCATCGACCAGCTGGAACGCCAGGCCGAGGCGGAACCCGAAGCGCCGCAGGTGCTCGACCCGCTCCTCGCTCGCCCCGCCGAAGAACGCGCCGAGGGCGCAACTGCAACCGAGCAGCGCCCCCGTCTTCGACCCGACCATCGTGAGGCATTCGGGCAGGGCCACGTCCGAGCGCCGCTCGAACGACATGTCGGAGCTCTGCCCGTCCACCAGGTCCAGCACGGTGGCGTTGAGCTCCTTGAGCCCCGCGATCGCCGCCGGGTGCCCGCTGCTGGTGAGCACCTCCGCCGCCAGCGTGAGCAGCGCGTCACCGGCGAGGATCGCCGGTCCGGAGCCGAACACGCTCCACGCCGTGGGCCGGTGCCGCCGGGTCAGGTCGCCGTCCATCACGTCGTCGTGCAGCAGCGAGAAGTTGTGCACCAGCTCCACCGCGACCGCCGCGGGCAGCACCTGCTGCGGATCCGCGCCCACGGCGCGTCCGGCCAGCAACACCAACGTCGGCCGGATCGCTTTGCCCTGGTCTTCGTCCACCGGCGCGCCGTGCTCGTCCCGCCAGCCGAAGTGGTGGCCGACGATGCGCTGCATCGACTCGGGCAGCGAACCGACTGCGGCGCGCAGCGCGGGGTCCAGGAAGTTCCGGCCCGTGCGCAGCGTGTCGGTCACCGTTCGCGCCCGTCCCACTTGTGCAGTCATCTCCGCCGGTCTCCTTCAACGGGTGGTTTCGACGTGTTCGAGCACCCCGAGCGCGTCGGGGACCAGCACTGCGGCCGAGTAGTACGTGCTGACCAGGTAGGACACCACGGCGTGCTCGTCCATCCCCATGAAGCGCACGTTGAGGCCGGGTTCGTACTCGTCGGGGATGCCGGTCTGGCGCAAGCCGACGACTCCGTTGTCCTCGGCGCCGGTGCGCATCGCCAGGATCGAGCTGGTTCCGGCTTCGGTGACGGGGATCTTGTCGTTGGGCAGGATCGGCACCCCGCGCCACCCGGTCACGCGCACGCCTTCGACCTGCACCGTCTCCGGCAGCACGCCCCGGCGGTTGCATTCCCTGCCGAACGCCGCGATCGCCTGCGGGTGGGCCATGAACAGCCGGGTCTTGCGGCGCTTGGAGAGGAGTTCGTCGAGGTCGTCGGGGGTGGGTGGGCCGGTGCGGGTGTGGATGCGTTGGGAGAGGTCTGCGTTGTGGAGGAGTCCGAAGTCTGGGTTGTTGATGAGGTCGTGTTCTTGGCGTTCGCGGAGTGCTTCGATGGTGAGGCGCAGCTGCTGCTCGGTCTGGTCCATCGGCGTGCTGTAGAGGTCGGACACGCGGGTGTGCACCCGCAGCACGGATTGCGCGACCGCCAGTTCGTACTCACGGGGCGCGGTCTCGTAGTCGACGAACGTCCCGCCGAGCGCCGCTTCTCCGGTGTGCCCGGAGTGGATGCCGATCTCCGCTTCACCGTGCTTGTTCTGCGACTGCACCGGACGCGACCGGACTTCGTCCAGGTGCGCGCGCAGCGCTTCGGAACGGGCCGCGGTCTGTTCGATCACGTCGCCGCGCAGTTCGAGCACGGTGCAGGTGGTGACGGTCTTGACTGTGAACTTCCAGGTCCCGTCCTGGTCGACCAGCAGGCCGGAGCCGGCGTGGTCGCCGTCGGCGAGCAGGCCGAGCACCGCGTCGTCGCCGTACTCGCCGGCGGTCAGCTTGTGCGCTTTCCCGTGCGCCAGCAGCAGGATTCGGTCCACGGCCGATCCGGCTTCGGCCAGCACTTCGCCGGGCCCGTACTCGCGTTGCACGAACCGGTCGGCTAGCGCGCCGAGCACGTCGGCGTCGTCGAATCCCCGCAACGCCGGCAGTTCCTGGAGCTCCTGCGGCACCACCCGCACTTCCCGGCCGGTGCTGACGAACGTGACGCGCCCGTCGCCGAGGGTGTAGGTGAGCCGCCGGTTCACCCGGTAGGTGCCCGAGCTCGCCTCCACCCACGGCAGGGTCCGTTGCAGCCAGCGGGATGTGATGCCCTGCATCTGCGGCGGGGTCTTGGTCGTCGTCGACAGGTTCCGCGCCGCCGCGGTGCCCAGGCTCAGTGCGGGGCGAGCGCCGGAACCCACGTCGGTCGGGTCCTCGGTGTTGGTCTCGCGGGTCATGCAGTCACCATTCCCGTTGTCGTTGCTGGAAGAACCGGGCCCCGCCGGGGCCCGGAGGACTAGCCGGGTGTTCGGCGCAGGAAGCGCTGGCGCGGAAATCCGGGCCGCCCGAGAGCCCGGCGGGCCCGGCGCGGCCGGTCGCCGGTGCCCGCGTAGCGACCGGTGACGGAGATCCACCGCAGCTCGCCCGCCGTCCACTGCTGCAACCCGCGCACGTACCGCTCCAGCCGAGTGCCGGCCGCTGCGGTGAGCTCGAATTCTTCGACCAGCACGGGAATCTCCCGATGCGCGATCGACTCGAACCGCCGCAGGCGGGCCGTGCACATGTCGTCCGCGATCGCCACCGCCTGGTGCGGGCCGCAGCAGAGGAAGGCCGCGATCGCGGTGACCACGTCCGGCACCGGGTGGGCTTCCGCTGGTCCGGCGCGGTAGCGGAACAGGTCGTGGCGCAGGGCTCCGACCTCGGCGAACGTCGTCGCCATCGTCCGCATCGGGACGGTCGCGAACAGTTCGGCCGGGATTCCCGGCGCATGCCGGTGGCGCAGGAGCGCGGCGGTGAGCTCGCCCCCGCAGGTGCGGCGCCGCGATGCGAGCAGTTCCAGCGGATCCGCCGTCTCCGCGGCGCCCAATTCCGCCGCCCGGAGTTCGAGCATCTCCGCGAGCCGAACCGCGATCTCCCTGCGCGGCCGGGAGCCGAGGTCGGCGGTGGTGCGCCGCCACACGTCGGTCAACGCCCGTTCCCACGAGGCCCCCGCGGCCCGCGAATCCGGGCGCAGCAGCTGGGGGAGCCTGCTCAGGAACTCGGCTCCTCCGCCGGAGGCGATCAGGTGGTCGTCGGCGCGCCACGACCACACTTGGCGGTCGGCGGCCAGCCCCAACTCCGCCTCGTCCGCGTCCGGCTCGGTCAGCGCGGCCAGCAGCGCGTAGTCGGCGGCGTCGAAACCCGAGGGCGTCCATTGCCGCATCGCCGGTTCCGGGGCGCCGCCGTCGAGCAGCCCGTGCTGCCGCGCCCAAGCGCGGGTGTGCCGCCTGGCCGCTTCGAGCCTGGGATTCGGATGGGTGTCGAAGGGCATGAAGAAGTCCGGCAGCCGCACCCGGTTCGCCGTGCGCTGCCTCGCCGGGGCGGGCCGGGTCGCCGCTTCGACCTCGGCCTCCGCCGCGTTCGGCCGCCACGCCAGCATCCCGGCCAGCCAATCCCGCAGACCTTGCACGTAGCGGAGCACCGTCTCGCGCTGCGCCTCGTCCCGGCAGGCCGCGAGCAGCGCGGGCAGCTCAGCGGAGGTCAGCTCGTCGAACCGCTGCGACCGCCGCGCCTGCAGATCGCCGAGCATGGCCATGGCCAGCGGGCGGGACTGCCCGAAGTGCCGTTGCAGCACGACGACGCTGCCGGAACGCTCGGCGTCCTCCGACGCGGGATCCCACGGCGATCGAAGCAGCACCACGTCGCAGAACGCGTTGTGCACCGCGCGGAAAGCCGCACCACCGGTGACCTCGGCGGGGAGCGTGGTGCGCAGTCCGTACGCCACCAACTGCGCCGCCCACGGACCTGGGCCGGGTCCGCGCCCCAGCTCCAGGTGGTCGATCGGATTGGGCACTCGGGACACCACCGACCCGGCCGACTCCGCCGGCTGCCCGCGCAGCAGGTCGATCAGCGCGGTATCGAGCTGCCACCGCCACGACGGAGCGACCCGTGCGCGCAGGTCGCACAGGCCGCGCTCGACCGGGTCAGCGGCGTCCCTGGGAACACTTCCGCCCGGCGGACCGGCCAGGTTCGCCCGCAGCTTCGCCGCGTAGCGCTCGGCCGTGGCCGCCTGGCGGTGTCGCCGCAGGTGGTGGCGCACCGCGTCCACCCACACCCCGAAGCAGGCGATCAGCGCCAGCTCCGGGCCCGGGACATCGGGATGCGTCCAGGCGGCGAGCAGCACCTGGTCCCGGATGCCGGATGCGGGAACTCCGAAGTCGGTGGAGCCTGCTGTGGGCACCACCTCTTCCGGAGCTTGTCGCCCGGAAGCGCACTGGACGGCGTCCGGTGCGCCCCCGGGCCGGGTCGGGGAGCCGGGTCCACCCGGCTCCGACTCCTGACGCGGACCGGATAAGTCCACATCGGACAGCAGCAGGCCTTGGTCCCGCGCCCATCGCGCGGTGTTCGCGTACGCGCGGTCCACGTTCGGGTTCAGCCGTGCGCCGCACGGCTCACCCCAACTCGTGATCTCCAAGGCCCGCATCCCGGATCAGCCCTCGCGACCGATCTCGACGTGCTCCAGCACGCCGAGTGCGTCGGGGACCAGCACTGCGGCGGAGTAGTAGGTGCTGACCAGGTACGAGATCACCGCGCTCTCGTTGATGCCCATGAACCGCACCGACAGCCCCGGCTGGTACTCGTCGGGGATGCCGGTCTGGTGCAGGCCGACCACGCCCTGGTTCTGCTCGCCCGCGCGCATCAGCATGATCGAGCTGGTGCGGGTCTCCGAGATCCCGATCTTGTTGCACGGCAGCAGCGGCACGCCGCGCCACGCCGGGATCTGATGGCCCTGGAAGTCCACGTTCTGCGGGTACAGGCCGCGCTTGCTGCACTCGCGGCCGAACGCGGCGATCGCGCGCGGGTGGGCCAGGAAGAAGCTCGGTTCCTTCCACACCGTGGAGAGGAGTTCGTCGAGGTCGTCGGGGGTGGGTGGGCCGGTGCGGGTGTGGATGCGTTGGGAGAGGTCTGCGTTGTGGAGGAGTCCGAAGTCGGGGTTGTTGATGAGGTCGTGTTCTTGGCGTTCGCGGAGTGCTTCGATGGTGAGGCGCAGCTGCTGCTCGGTCTGGTTCATCGGCTGGTTGTAGAGATCCGCGACCCGGCTGTGCACCCGCAGCACCGTTTGCGCCACGCTCAGCTCGTACTCGCGCGGGGCGAGCTGGTAGTCCACGTAGGTCCCGGCGAGCGGGTGCTCCCCGGTGTGCCCGGAGTGGATGTCGATCTCCGCTTCACCGTGGTCGTTCTGCGCCTTGCCGGGAGCCGTCCGCACCTGGTCGAGGTGCGCGCGCAGCGGCTCGGCGGCGTTCATCTCCTGCAGGCTCTGGTGCCGCAGGGCCAGCAACGTGCCCGAGGTGACGGCCTTGATCGTGTGGCTCCAGGTCTGGTCCGCCGAGACCAGCGCGCCCTCGCCGAAGTAGTCGCCGTCGGCGAGCACGCCGAGCACCGCGTCATCGCCGTACTCGCCACGGCCGAGCTTGTTCACCTTGCCGTGCGCGAGCAGGAACACCTGGTCCACGGCGCTGCCGGCTTCGACGATGACGTCGCCGGGCTCGAAGTTCTGCTGCACGAAGCGGTCGGCGAGCGCGCCCAGCACCGACTCGTCGTCGAATCCCCGCAGCAGCGGCAGTTCGCGCAGTTCTTGGGGGATCACGCGGACGTCCGAGCCGGTGTTGGTGAAGGTCACCCGCCCGTCGCCCAGGGTGTAGGTGAGCCTGCGGTTGACCCGGTAGGTCCCGCCCGTCGCCTGGGTCCACGGCAGCATCCGCAGCAGCCAGCGGGACGTGATGCCCTGCATCTGCGGTGGGGTCTTGGTCGTTGTCGCGAGGTTGCGCGCTGCCGCCGTCCCCAGGCTCAGCTGCGGCTGCTCGTTCTCGTCGACACCCGAATCCGCCACGGTCACGACGTACACCACCTAATCTTTCGTATGGGGTCAGGGAAACGGCGCCGAATGCGCCGGTGGAGCGGATGCGCTGGGCCGGCGGGCGGTGCCCGCCGATCCGGAGCGCATCGACCGGTCCGGATCGGGAGGGGCCGCGACACGGATCGATTCGGCAACGGCTCGACCCGATATGAACCGGGTCGAGCCGAAGTGGTTTGGGTGAATGGATAGACGCCGACGTGGAAACCGGGCATCGGCGAAATGCGTGCTCATTTCCTGGCGGGAGAGACGCTAGCACCGCCGGATGGAGCCGTACAGTCACCCGAAGGTGCTAAGCCTGGCTGTGCTGTTTGCGCCCAGTAGCGAAATCTGCGGCCATCCGCGATTCGACTTTTGCAGCCACGAAAAGTAGTTGTAGCTGTAATCAATTCATCGTTCTTTGGTCTATTTGATATCCGGAGTCATGGGGTGTGCACGGATCGGATCGGTTCGGGGTGGAGTGCTGGTCCGAACGGGGGGTGTGCGGAGGTGTTCGCTGCGAACCGGTTGCGAACCGGTTGGATCGATGCAGTACCGTTCAGCGGTTGAATGCGACCTCGACGAGTCGAATTCGGCCCTGTGGAAATAGTCTCGGGCTCGACGTGTGCTCGGAGTTCCCTGGTCGGTGCGGGGATCTCCGGGGAGCCGTCTCGTAGCCTGGTTCCGCGCGTGCGTCCGCGGGGTCGGTCGGGGGTGAAGGAGGGTGACCGGATGCGGTGGAACCTGCGGCTGGCTGCGGCCAATCGCGGCATTTGGAAGGCGGGTGACCTGCAACGCAGGCTCGCCGAGCGGGGCATGGTGATCTCGGCCGGCAAGATGTCCGCGCTGTGGTCCGGCCAGCCGGGCAGCGTCAAGCTCGACGACCTGGACGTGCTCTGTGCCGTCCTCGGCTGCGGGGTGGACGAGCTGCTGATCCCGCAGCCTGAGCGGGTAGGCGGCGCTCGTGCGGCGGAATCGGAGCATTCGGATCCGGTGTGATCGCACGCATCGCGCGGGCGTGTCGTGCGCGAAATACCCTGGGCGGACGGAATTGCGGAAGAGTGGAATCGGTGAGGTCGATCACTCATCTGTTTTTGGAGTGGTTTCGGCTCCAGTGGTGACGGCGTGGCGTCTGCCGTTCCGATTCCCGGTTCCGCAAGGGTGGGCCTGTCGGGTCGGCGGTCGCCGGAAATGGGGTGGATCTCCACTGCCGCGGCGACGAATTCCGCCACTGCCGGACGCGCGGACGACGATCCGCCCGGTACTCCCGATTGTTGGTGGCCACCCGAATCATCGGTTCTCTTCCGGCTCGGCATGATGTTGAAGCGGTGGCCGGCCTGAGGCGGTGTCTCCGTGAAAGCAACAGGTGAAACGACGTCCAAATAGGACGAATCGTGCCCCGTAGGGCTGTGGGGAAGTGGTTCGTCCACGTTGGTGCGGCTCCGGTTGCCGGGCGTGAATCCGGACGCGGAGAGTCAGTTCGTGTTTCAAGATCCACCTGATCGGGTCGATCGAGTGGATCAATCGGGTCTGGTTCGCTCCGCGACATTCCGCGCATGGCCGTCCGGCGGCTATCACTGGAGCGACCGAGTGCGATCAGAGGGGGGTCCGATGCTGGGGTTCGGACGGAAGAACAGGCGTCCCACCGAGGGTTTCGGAGATCCCCGAGCACGAGCCGGAACCCGCTGCGTCCGAGCGCTGCTGTCGCTGGGCGTCGGACTGTCCGCGGCGCTGATCCCGGTAGTTCCCGCGCAGGCCGGGCCAGGGCAGGTCGCTTCAGCCGGCCCGCACGTCCCGTGCTCCGGTGTGCATGCCGGCGACGAGCGCTGGGGGCCGGAATTCCTGCCTCGGCCGTGGCAGCAACCGGTCGGCCCGCTGCTGGCCGAGTACTCCCGCAGCGGCGACCTCGAGCCCGCCGAATTCCTCGACACCTACTGGGATTCGGCGGCGAACAGCTGGAGGTACCCGTCGCAGGACGGCTTCGAGGTGGACCCGGACGGCAACCCCGACAAGCACCCCGAAGTGCTGGACGTCGGTGACGACCTGGACCGCTTCGGCTCCGAGTACGGCTCGTTCCTCGCTCCTGCCGGGGACGACTACGCCGAGCGCTCCCTCCCGCCGCAAAGCCTCACCACCCGCGAAGCCGACTTCCCCTGCGGCTACCACCGCTACGAAGTGGCCCGATCGTTCACCGTCTGGGAAGGCCCGATCGCACCCTGGTTCGCGCAGCCCGGCGGCGGCACCCAGATCCTGCTCGACTCCGCATTCCTCCAGCCGGGCGAGGGGCAGCGGCTGAACGTCAGGTGGCTGCTGTCCAACGGGTACCTCAAGCCCGCCGACGATCTACGGTAGGCGGATGGATCGCCGCGAACTGTTCACCCTGCTGCGCGGGTCGGGTGTCGCCGAGAGCGAGCTGTGGATCGAAGGTGTGCACGAACCCCGTACGTCGCCGACGGAATTCCTGTTCCTGCGCAAGGGCGAGAACGGCTGGGACACCGGCGTGGCCGAACGCGGGGTCTGGCACGTGATCACCTCGTCCCCCGACGAGGACACCGCCTGCGCCCGCCTCCTACGCCTAGCCCAACCCTGACCCCCGCAACCCTGGTGGAGTGAACGGACCGTTCGTCCCATCACCTCGGACCAACGGTCCGTTCACTCCACGAACTCGCCCCCGTTCCGCCGACGTGCGGCCCGCGCCGCCCGGCTCCCACCCGCACCGCATCCATGGGAGTGAACGGACCGTTCGTCCCGTTGGATAGGACGAACGGCCCGTTCACTCCGAAAGATCGCTGGATCCCGCTGGAGGGTGCGCGGAAGGGGCGCCTGCCGGGAGGTGCCGTGCGTGATCAGCCGCGGCGTGCGGCAGGGGTGTTCGAGCAGCCGGTGGATTGGACGAAGGGGGCGTTCACTCCTGGTGGGGCCTCGGATCGGCGTTCAGCGTGGTGCTGGAACACGAGGGACCGCGGTCACCCGTGGGCGGGGACGTTGCTGGGCCGCGCGGTACGAGCGGCGAAGTTCGTCGAGAACCGCGGAAGGGTCGGAGCGGAGGCGCTTCGGCAACGTGTGGACCACGACGACACCGGCGGCGGTCATGAGCGTGTGGCGGAACACCGTGTTCTCGTAGCCGGTGGGCCGCAGGTGGTACTCCATCGAGTCGATCTGCCAGGCGAGTCCCACCTCGTCGATCCAGCCGTCCGGAATCCCGAGCAAAGTCCCGTCCGGGCCCAGCAGCCGCACGTTCCACTGCATGGCAGGCAAATCCGAGCTCTGCGCCAAGCGGTAAGCCCAGCTCTCGGCAGGGGAATGCACGTTGGCTCCCATTTCCTCCAGCACGACGCGACATCGGGCGACGCCGCGCCGCGAACCGGCTTTGGCCTCGGCCGCCAGAGCTTCCGGCGTCACCAAATCCCGCTGCACCGCCTCGGCCAGCAAGGCCCGGACCTGGTCCAGCGAGGGCAGGCGGCGCGCGGCGTCGAGCAACGCCCGGACGAGCGGTGCCACTCGGAAGCCATCGCGGGTGACCGGCGACGGGAGGCGCGTGGTCCGCTCGATCTCGGCGAAACCCTTGCTGGCGCGTTTGCGGGCTTCCGGAATGAGCATGTGCACTTCGTCGGTTTCGGGAAGGCGCGTCATGCCGTGCAAGCGGCATGCGGCCAGACCGGTGATCATCGCCCCGGTTCCCGCGTACCGCAGAGCGGCGTCATGGCGCTGCTCAAGGGTGGGGGTGCCGGACGACAGCATGATGACGCCCGGCAGCAGCCGCTTCCACGGGCCGCCGATCGACGCCCGGTGGTACACGGTTTGTCTTGGCACGCCGAGTTCGTCGAGAGCGCGCGCGGTGAGGACACCGTGAGTGGCGGCGGTGGCCACCCCGTCCCAGTCAACGATCGTTCTCCTCGGCATGACTCCACCATGACCAATCGGAGAACTCGTGCGCCACGTCGATTTCAAGATCTGTGGATGAATCGCCACCCTGTGGACAACTCGAGCTTTTCTGGTGGAGTGAACGGACCGTCCGTCCAAATAGGTTGGTCGAACGGTCCGTTCACTCCGAAACTGATCCGATCACTTTCGGGTCGATATTGGCGTGTCGGATGGGGTTCGCGTTCGAGCGGCATTGGGTGAACGGACCGTTTGGCCGAAGGGGTTGGTTGAACGGTCCGTTCACTCGACAACGAGGGAGCCCGTACACGGCGGCTGCTGCAGGGGAGCGGGCGTACCGTGGCACGGGAAGGGGAGTGATGAGGACGTCGCAGCAGAGGGTTTCCCGTTTGGCCGCAGGCGGGCTGCTCGCTGGGCTCGTGCTGAGCGGATGCGCCGGGTACCAGACCGATCCGGGGGTGCAGCACCACGCGCCGAGCGCGTCCCGCGACGACATCATCACCAAGATCGGGTTCGTGTCGCAGGACCAGTGCTTCACGCGTCCCGCGCAGCACGGCACCGAGCGGTGCGAGCGGTACGTGGCGCAGGTGCGCAACATCGCGCTCAGCGCCACCGAACCGACGGAACATCCTCCGCAGGTCATCGCCTCCGCGCACGAGCTGCAGCAGCGAGTGGAACGACTGCTCCGACGTGGATGCTTCCCGCCGAATCCAGAGACGGAGCAGGTGTGCACCCACGACCTGATCACCCTCGACCGCGCTCTCGGAGATCTCCGCACCGCGCTCACCGCCACCCCGCCTGGGTGATCGACGTTCACTCTCCGTTGGGAAAACCCCTGGCATAGCGCACAAATCGGTGCTTTCCACGGCCACGTGACCACACGCGCGGCAGCGGGTTGATACTGCGGTGGTGACGAGTTCGGTACGTGTGGGAGTGGACATCCGCCCGTTCCGCGCCTGGGTTCTCGCGCCCGAACGCCTGCGCGGCCTCGCGGACCGGCACGCCACGCCGTGGGATCGTGTCGACGTCGGGAATTCCGTGCGGCTGCTCGGCGAGTGGAAACGGCTCGCGGTACTCGCTCGCGACGAGCGTCCCGCGATGTACGTCTACGAGCAGTCCGGGCCGCTCGGAGTGCAGCGCGGCGTGATCTCCGCCGTGCACCTGGACAGCCGGCTGTTGCCGCACGAGGACGTCACCCCGGCCCATACCGACGGCATGGTCGAGTTGATGCGGGCGGGGGAGATGAGCATGCCGCCCATCCTGCTCGGCTATTCCGGGACGGACCGCATCGCCGAACAGCTGGACGCGGCGACCCGGCGACGGCCGTTGACCGAGCTGCGCACCCCGGACGGGCAGGAGCACCGCGTGTGGCGACTCGCGGAACGGGAGATCTGCGGGCAGATCATCGATGCGCTGCACCAGCGGGCCGCGCTCATCGCCGACGGGCACCACCGCCACGTCGCCGCCCGCCGGTTCCGCAGGGACGTCCACGCCGCTGGGCACGGCCGTGGTCCGTGGGACTACCTGCCCGCGTTGCTCGTCGACACCAAACGCAGTCCGCTGCGGTTGCGGCCGGTGCATCGGGTGTTGCCGCACGCCGACCCGTGGAAGGTGCTCGCCGCCGCGCAGCAGTGGTTCCAGATCACCGCGCTGAGCGGGCCGCTGGAGGAATGGCTGGACGTGCTGCGGGCGCGGGCATACCACGGACCGGCGTTCATCGTGGCGACACCGGACAGGGCGTTCCTGCTCGACCGGCCTGATGCGCATTTCCTCTCCGGGCCGTGCGGGAGGTTCCCGGAATCGTTGCGGTCGATGCACATCTCCGTGTTGCAGGCTTTCCTCGACACAGTGCGGGACTCGCCTGCAATGGCTGTGCACTACGAGCCGAGCGCGCCGAGGGCGTTGCACGTGGTGCGCGAAGTCGGGGGGATCGCCGCCATCACGTTCCCGCCGAGCAAACTGGACCTGTCCGCGGCGGCGGCGACCGGGGTGCGCCTCCCGCCGAAGGCGACGGCGTTCGGCCCCAACCCGCACCCCGGCCTGGTCCTGCGCACGCTGCCCAGCCCCCGCCTGCCCTGACCGCTACGCGAGCGGCACATCAGCGGACCGGATACCGCGGCGGCTAGGAAATCCGGTGAAGTGAACGGACCGTTCGGCCAATCCCATTGGCTGAACGGTCCGTTCACCCAATTCGATCGACCACCCGCACTGATCTTGACGCGCTTGAGAAGCCCACGTGCGAGAGAAGTGAACGGACCGCTCGTCCAATGCTATTGGGCGAGCGGTCCGTTCACTCCGCCTTGGTCAGGCGGGGGTTGTGGGGTGGAAGCGGCGGAGGCGGAGGCTGTTGGCGACGACGAAGGCGCTGGAGATGCCCATCGCCGCCCCGGCGATCATCGGGTTGAGCATGCCTGCGGCGGCTAGCGGGATCGCGGCCACGTTGTAGGCGAACGCCCAGAACAGGTTGCCCTTGATGGTCCGCAAGGTGCGGCGGGACAAGCGGACCGCGTCCACCGCCGCCCGCAGGTCGCCGCGGACCAACGTGATGTCGGAGGCTTCGATCGCCACGTCCGTGCCGGTGCCCATCGCCAGGCCCAGGTCCGCTCGGGCCAACGCGGCGGCGTCGTTGATGCCGTCACCGACCATCGCGACCGCACGTCCTTCGCCTTGGAGCCGGGTGATGACCGCGGCCTTGTCCTGCGGCAGCACCTCGGCGATGACCTCGTCGATGCCCACTTCGGCGGCCACGGTGCGCGCCACGGTCTCGTTGTCGCCGGTGAGCAGCACCGGGCGCAGGCCGAGGCCGCGCAGCCGCCGGATCGCCTCGGCGGAGGTCGGTTTCACGGTGTCGGCGATTTCGAGCACGGCCCGCGCGGCGTCGTCCCAGGCCAGCACGACGGCGGTGTGCCCGGCGCGTTCCGCGGTGCTCTTCGCCTCGTGCAGCGCGTCCGGGAGCGCACCGTCGAAGATCCTGCCGATGCTGACCTGGTGGCCCTCGACGGTGGCGCGCACCCCGAGCCCTTCCACGTTGCCGAATTCGGCCGCGACGGGGAGTTCGCCGACCCGTTGCGCCGCGCCGAGCGCGATGGCCCGCGCGATCGGGTGCTCCGAGGCGTGCTCGGCGGCACCCGCCAGCCGCAGCGCCTGCATTTCGTCGGTGCCGTCGGCGAGGTGCACGCCGACCAGCGACATCTGCCCGGTGGTGACGGTGCCCGTCTTGTCCAGCACGACCGTGTCGATGCGCCGCGTCGATTCCAGGACTTCGGGGCCTTTGATGAGCACGCCGAGTTGCGCGCCGCGGCCGGTGCCGACCAGCAGTGCGGTCGGGGTCGCGAGTCCGAGGGCGCAGGGGCAGGCGATGATGAGCACCGCGACGGCCGCGGTGAACGCGGTGTCCGCGCCGCCGCCGGCCAGCAGCCACCCCACCAAGGTGGCCACGGCGAGAACGATGACGATCGGGACGAACACCGCGGAGATCCGATCGACGAGGCGCTGCACCGCCGCCTTGCCGGTTTGCGCTTCTTCGACGAGCCGCGCCATCTGCGCGAGCTGGGTGTCGGAGCCGATGCGGGTGGCGCGCACGATCAGTCGTCCGCCCGCGTTGACGGTGGCGCCGACAACGGAGTCGCCGGGACCCACTTCGACGGGAACGGATTCACCGGTGACCATGCTGGTGTCGATCGCCGAACCGCCCTCGTCGACGATGCCGTCGGTGGCGATCTTCTCGCCGGGGCGGACCACGAACCGGTCGCCCACGGCCAGCTGGTCCGTGGGGATGCGTTGTTCCCGGCCGTCGCGCAGCACCGCGACGTCCTTCGCGCCGAGTTCCAGCAGCGCGCGCAGCGCCGCGCCGGCGCGCCGCTTCGATCGGGCTTCGAAGTACCGGCCGGCGAGGATGAACATCGTGACGCCGGCGGCCACTTCCAGGTAGATCGACCCGGAGCCGCTGCCGGAGCCGGTGCTGAAGTCGAAGTCGTGGGTCATGCCGGGCATGCCGGCGGTGCCGAACAGCAGTGCGTACAGCGACCACAGGAACGCGGCGAGCGTGCCGAGCGAGACCAGGGTGTCCATGGTGAACGCGCCGTGGCGCAGGTTCGTCCACGCCGCGCGGTGGAACGGCGCACCGCCCATGACGACGACGGGAGCGGCCAGCGTCAGCGAAATCCACTGCCAGTACGTGAACTGCAGTGCGGGCACCATGGCCAGCACGATCACCGGTATGGACAGCGCGGCGGTGGTGATCAACCGGTCGCGCAGCGCGGTGGTCGTGTCCTGCTCCGCGTCGTCCGGGGAGGTGTCCTCATCCGGGGGTGCGGGGACCGCGGCGGTGTACCCGGCGGCTTCGACCTGGTCGATGAGCCGCTGAGGGTCGAGCTCGGCGGGGTAGCTGACGGCGGCCTTCTCGGTGGCGTAGTTGACCGTGGCGGTCACGCCGTCGAGCTTGCCGAGCTTGCGTTCCACGCGATTCGCGCACGAAACGCAGGTCATGCCTCCGATGATCAGCTCGACCTGCTGTCCGGTGGCGCCCGGTGCAGTCGATGCTCCAGTGCTCATCGTGCGATCTCCTGTTCACCTGCCGCGCGGATCCGTTCGGAAGGGACGTCCGCAGTGGACTTGTCGGGATGTGCCGCGAGGCGGCGGGAGCGGCGGAACCGCTCCCGCCGGGATGCCTACGCGTTCACCAGCTGGTAGCCGGCCTCCTCGACCGCACCGCGCACCGCGTTCTCGGGCAGCGGTTCGGTGCTGGTCACGGTCACCGCGCCGGTCGCGAGGTCCACGGCGACGTCGGAGACGCCGGAGAGCTCGCTGATCTCCTCGGTCACCGAGCTCACGCAGTGGCCGCAGGTCATCCCGGTCACGGTGTAGGTCGACTGGCTCATGTACGTCCCTTCCTCGTGGTCGTCTTGCTCGCGGGCGTCGTGGGCGGCGCCCGGGTCGTGCCGGAGGCGGTCGTGCGCCGTCCGTCAGGAGCGCACCAGCCGGGCGATCGCGGCGCCGGCCTCGGCCACCTTCTCGTCGGCGGCGTCACCGCCTTCGGCGAGCGCCTCGGTGACGCAGTGCTTGAGGTGCTCGTCGAGCAGTCCCAACGCGACCGACTGGAGCGCCTTGGTGGTGGCGCTGATCTGGGTGAGCACGTCGATGCAGTACTTGTCGTCCTCGATCATCTTGGCGAGGCCGCGGACCTGTCCTTCGATGCGGCGCAGCCGCTTCGCGTACTCGTCCTTGTCCTGTGTGTATCCGTGCATCGAGCTCTCCCCGGTCCGGCGCCAACGAACACAGGTATACCCATGGGGGGTATGGGTGTCAACTGTGGTCCGGCACGTGGGCATCGATGCGTCAGGTGTGGAACGTGCACGTCAGGGGCGTGCGGTGCATCGCCGGGGTGGGGCGTGTCCGGCGTGGCCTCGCGCCGGTCCGTGCGCGGCGGATCACCGGTGGTCGATCGCAGGGCCGACCCCTCCCGGAGCGATACCTACTAGAGGTAGGTTTCGGGGTGGCCGCCATGTGATCGCCCGTTCCGGGCGGGAGGAGCATCCGTGCACCGAACGACCCGCGTGACCGTCGCGCTGCTGTTCGCGGCCTGGACCGTGGACTACGTCGACCGGCTCATCATCAACGTCGCGCTGCCGTCCATCGGCGAGACCTTCGGCCTCGACCACGGCGAACGCGGACTGGTCGTCTCGGCGTTCTTCCTCACCTACGCGCTGATGCAGATCCCCGGCGGACTGCTCGCCGATCGCTACGGCGGAGTGCGGATGGCCGCGCTGGCGCTGCTGCTGTGGTCGGTGTTCACCGGACTCACCGCCTTCGCGTGGTCGTTCACCGCGCTGCTGGCCGTGCGGTTGTGCTTCGGAGCCGCGCAAGGCCTGTTCCCCGGAGCCTCGGTGAGCGCGCTGAGCGCCCGCAGCGTTCCTGAACAACGGCTCACGGCCAACGGCTGGATGCAGAGCTCCAACGCCATCGGCGCGCTGCTGGCCGCCGTGGTGGGCTCGGCGCTGCTGTCCGTGTGGGACTGGCGGATCGCGTTCCTCGCGGTGGCAGGGCTCGGCCTGCTGGTGTTCGTGGCCGTGGTGCGGTGGATGCCGGAGCCGCTGTCGCCGGACCTGACCGGGCCGCGCCGGGTCGCGGGCGGCACGAGGCGGGTGCTGCGTTCGCCCGCGATCTGGGCCTTCGCGGTGATGTTCTTCGCCTACGACGTCGTGAGCTGGGGGATCAGCACCTGGACCACCTCCTACCTGGTGGAACGCCACGGGCTGCCGATCGGTGCGGCCGGGATGGTCGTCGTCGGTCCGACGCTGCTCGGCGCGATCGGGATCGTGGTCGGCGGCCGGCTGTCGGACCGGTTCGGTGGACGTCCGCGGCGGGTGGTCGTGCCCAGCATGATCGCGGTCGGCGTCCTGCTGTTCCTGCTGCCGCGGATGCCCTCGGTGCCGCTGTTCGTGGCCTGCGTGACGTTGCTCGGGGGTGTGGCCGGGCTGGCCTACCTGCCGTGCTTCTCGGTTCCGCTGCGCAGCCTGCCCGCGGCGCTGAGCGGAGCCGCCGCCGGAGTGATCCTCTTCGGCGGGCAGCTCGCCGGGGTGCTCAGCCCCAGCGTCTTCGGCTACGTCGTCGAGCACGCCGGCTACACCACGGCGTTCACCGCACTGCTCGTCGGGCCTGCCGTCGCCATCGCGGTCGTGCTGGGAGTGCCGCAGACCACCGAGCACTTCCTGCGCCGCTTCGACGGGCAACCGGTGCGCGACAGCGCGGTTTCGCCCGGCTGAGCGGAACGGCCTCCGGCGCGAGCGCGTGCTGGCGGAGGTGAGCGGATGCCGGTGCGCGTCGATCGGCTCCACCCCTCGCCGTGAGCGCACCAGGGCGATCGAGTGCGCCGTCGGGCTGGGTCCGAAGTGAGTGAACGGACTGTTCGTCCCATCCCACTGGACGAACGGTCCGTTCACTCCGCCACGAGCAACCGCGCGCACGTCCGCGTTTAAGCGCGGTGGTGAGCGTCGGGTCGGCGGCCGATCGTCGAGCGCTTCCGAGTGAACGGACCGTTCGCCCAACGGGATTGGACCAACAGGCCGTTCACTCCACCCGGCCTTCGTGGTGCGCGGGTGGCTGCGCGGGGTGGGTGAGCGGACCGTTGGTCCAGTGAGTTTGGGCGAACGGTCCGTTCACTTCGGAAGTGGTGGTGCGGTTCGTGGGGGCGATGGGTTTGGGGGTCACCTGGGGCTTTGACTTTTGTACTCGCTCGTACAATGATTGTACGAGCGAGTACAAAACACGGGAGGTAAGCGTGACCGCTCAGAGCGCGAGCAAGGTGCAGATGTCCGAGGAAGGGGTGGCGCCCGCCGACGCCCGTCCCGAATTCACCTTCGAGGAGGCCAAGGGCGACCTGCGCCGCAGGCAGAACCCCAAGGCCGACAAGTACAAGAACGCGAAGTTCCTCTCCGCCACGGTGCCGATCAACCGCGAAGCCGCCGACCACGTGCTGCCCGCCGGCGTGAAGATGGACGAGTCCAGCACCGCGACGCTGTTCGTCGTCGACTACCCCTGGACGAACTTCAACAGCACCTACCACGAGGCCGCGCTGTTCCTGAACGTCAAGCACGGTCCGTTCCGCGCCGCGCACTGCCCGTGGATCGTGGTGGACGACGACACCGCGCTCATCGGGGGCAGGGACACCCTGGGCTTCCCGAAGAAGATCGCCGAGATCGAGTGGTCCGAGCAGGACGACGGCGTTGAGACCGTGGTCCGCCGCCGCGGCGTCGAGCTGATCCGGATGAGCGGCAAGTTCGGCGAGGAGGTCGACTCGGTCCCGCCGATCTTCAACCAGCCGTTCCGCAACGTGATCGGCACCGTCGGGCTCTCCGTGCCCCGGCTGGTCACCTTCAGCACCGTCGACCACCCGCTGGAACAGCGCAGCGCCGACGTCGACCTCACCGTCGGCGGCTCGTACACCGACCCGCTGGACACCCTCATCTCCGGCCCGCCGCTGAATGCGCACTACCGCCGGGTGAACATGAGGGTGGGCAAGTTGCCGCTGCCGGTGGGCCTGGTGTCGCCGACCTTCCTGCTGCGCATGCACCCGATGCGGGACAGCTGAGCGAAGGGAGCCGGGCCGTGACCGGTGCCAAGGGGGAGAAGCCGGAGCGCGCGCAGCACCTGCCGCTCGCGGTCCGCAAGGAACTCGTGCTCGACGCGGCACTGCGGGTGTCGCTGCGCGACGGGGACGCCGTGTCCATGGACGCCGTGGCCGCCGAGGCGGGTGTGGCGAAGACCGTGCTGTACCGGTGCTGGAGCAACCGCGACACGATGCTGCAGGCGCTGGACCAGCGGGAGAGCAGTCGGCTCGCCGAGCAGCTGACGACCGCGCTGGACGCCGCGCAGGCGGAGTCCGACCCGGCGCGCGCCTTGCACGGAGTTCTCGTGGCGTACTTCGCCGCGGTCCGCGACTCCCCGGACAGCTATCGGTTGCTGTACGGGACGCGGGTGCGGGCGGACCGCGCGCAGGCCGTGCAGGGCTCGAGGTCCCGCGCGATCACCCGGCTCACCCCGGTGCTGCGCGGTTGGCTGGACGGCTCCGATTCCCTCCCCGGCAGTGAGCGCCGCGCGAACGCCCTGGCCGCGCTGGCGGTCGGCGCGGCCGAGTCCGGCGCCCGGTTGCTGCTCGACCCCGAATCCGACTGGAGCCCCGAGGAGCTCGCCGACTCGGTGCGCACCCTGTTCGCCGGCGGCGTTCCCGCCTTCGACGACTGACGTTTCCCCGTCCGCGGGCTCTTCCCGCACCGACCGACGATCGTTCGCTTCTCCCCCCATGCCGTTCAACGGTTCGCGTTCGCCTGGCCGAGATGGCCCGGCGACGTGATCGACCGTGCCCGGAGAACACCGCCGGGCCTCGGAAACGTGAGCTCGACCGACATCCGAAAGGACGTTCCGATGAAAGCTGTCCCGGCGCTCACCGAACACCCGTCGTCCGCTGACCTCCCCACCACGATGCGCGCGGCCCGGTTCGACGCGGCGACCCGCGAGCTCGCGATCCGCCAGGTGCCCGTTCCGCTGCCGGGGCCGGGTGAAGTGCTGGTGCGAGTGGCCGCATGCGGAATCTGCCAGTCCGACCTGAGCCAGCTCGACGGTCACATCGCACCCCGGCTGCCCGAGATCACACCAGGGCACGAAGCCGCCGGCGTGGTCGCCGCGCTCGGCGAAGGAGTGCGCAACCGGCAGGTGGGCGACCGGGTGGTGCTCGCCGCCGGGAAGGAGTGCGGCGACTGCTCGGAGTGCCGGACCGGTGGCGGCACCGACCGGTGCGAAGACCTCCAGGTGATGGCGTTCCACTACGACGGCGCTTGGGCCGAATACGTGCTGACCGCTGCCGTCTCCCTCGTTGACGTCCCCCGGTCGGTGCCGCTGGAGCACGCGGCCGTGCTCGCCGACGCCGTGTCCACCCCGTACGGAGCCATCGACACCGCGGAGCTGCGCGCGGCGGAATCGGTGGGGATCTGGGGTTTGGGCGGGCTGGGCACGCACCTCGTGCAGCTGGCCCGGATCTGCGGCGCCTCGCCGATCATCGCCCTGGACCCGTTGGCGTCGGCGCGGGAGCGCGCGCTCGAGCTGGGAGCGGATTTCGCGCTGGACCCGGCCGCCGCGGACACGGCCGCTCGGATCAAGGAGATCACCGCCGGGCGGGGGCTGCGCGCGGCGTTCGACTGCGTCGGGCGCAGCACCACGTTCGCGCAGGCCGATGCCGCGCTGGGGCATCGCGGCAGGCTCGTGCTGATCGGGATCTCGCCGGATCAGCTCGCGGTCGGTCGTGAGATCCACTTCGTGCGCAACCGGCACAGCGTGATCGGCCACACCGGCTACCGGATGCGGCACCTGGAGGACCTGGTGGAGCTGACCGATCGCGGCCGGCTCGACGTGTCGGGGTCGGTCACCGCCGTGCTGCCGCTCGACGAGGTGGCCGAGGGCGTCCGCAGGCTCCGCGACCACGACGGCGACCCGATCCGCATCCTGCTGGCGCCGTGACGGCTCGGAGTGAACGGACCGTTCGCCCAATCCCACTGGACGAACGGTCCGTTCACCCACCCCGAACTCGGTCGTTGACGGCGTGCGCGTTCGGCGGCGGCCCGCGTCGTTCGGGGCGGGGTTGGAGTGAACGGACCGTTCGTCCCATGTGATTGGGCGAACGGTCCGTTCACTCGGAAAGCTCGGTCGGCGCCTTGGTGCGGGGTGGGTCGGGGTGAACGGACCGTTTGTCCGAGGGGATGGGACGAACGGTCCGTTCACTCCGGTCGGGTGGGTGCCGTGTGGCGGTTGTCCAGGGGGCGGGGGCGTGGTCGGTTGGGGGAGTGGAGGTGGGGTGGGGCGTGGGTGAGGGTCGGCCGACGATCTACGACGTGGCGCGGCGCTGCGGTGTCGCCGCGTCGACCGTGTCCCGTGCGTTCAGCAATCCGTCGCGGGTCAACGCCGCCACCCGCACCCGGATCCGGGCCGCGGCGGTGGAGATCGGTTACGAGCCGCGCCCGCTGGCCAGGGCCGAAGCCCCGGGCCGGTCGCGCACGTTGATGCTGGTGGTCACCGACATCGCCAACCCCTACTACGCCGCGATGATCAAGGCCGTGCAGTCCCGCGCCATCGAGCGGCACTACGCGCTGGCGCTCACCGACAGCGATGAGTCGCCGCAGGTGGAGGCGGGGAATCTGCGGCACCTGCTGGCGAATTCGACCGGCGGCATCCTCGCCACGTCCCGGTTGGCCGACGACGCGGTGCGGCAGCTGGCGCGGCACCGCCCGCTGGTGATGGTGAACCGCGTGATCGACGGCCTGCCGAGCCTGGTGGTGGACACGGCGGGCGGGATGCGCACGGCGGTGCGCCACCTCGCGGCGTTCGGGCACCGCCGCATCGCGTACCTGTCGGGTCCGCGCAATTCGTGGATCAACGGCCAGCGGTGGACAGCGGTGCACGAGGAGGCCGCGGCCTTGGGCGTGCAGTCGGTGTACCTCGGGCCGCATCCGCCGACCAGGGAAGGCGGGCGGGACGCGGCGGAAGCGTTCGTGCTGGACGGGGCGACCGCTGCCATCGCCTACAACGACCTCGTCGCCATCGGAGCGATGCAGCGGGTGCGGGACGTGGGGCTGCGGGTGCCGGTGGATCGCAGCATCGTCGGGTGCGACGACATCTTCGGCGCCGACCTGGTCGGGCTGACGACGATCGCCGGGCCCGCCGGGCAGGTCGGCGGCGCCGCGGTCGACCTGGTGCACGCGGAGCTGACCGGCGCCGCGACCTGGTCGCGGACGTTCGACGCGCACCTCGTTGTCCGCGATTCGACCGGACCGGCACCGGCAACCGATGGCAACTAGTTGTCGAGCGTGCGTTCCGCGGCCGATTCTGCGGGCATGGCTAGTGGTTCCACTCCGCTCGCACCGCATCCGGATCGGCTGCTGCCCAGCGATCCGGTGCAGCGCCCCATCGCCCGGCGCCTCTACGCGGCGGTCCGCGACCTGCCGCTGATCAGCCCGCACGGGCACGTCGACCCCGAGCTGCTGGCCGCGGACCGGCCGTTCGCGGACCCGGCGGCGCTGCTGGTGACGCCCGATCACTACGTGACGCGGCTGCTGCACGCGCACGGCGTCGCGTTGCACGAGTGCGGTCTGCGCGGCGGGCCGGAGGAACCGGCGCCGCCGCGGGAGGTGTGGCGGGCGTTCTGCTCGCACTGGCACCTGTTCCTGGGCACGGCGTCCCGGCAGTGGCTGGAGTCGGAGCTGCACGACGTGCTGGGCGTGGCGGTGCAGCCGTCCGCGGACACCGCCGACGCGCTGTTCGACGAGCTCACCGAACGGTTGGCCCGGCCCGAGCTGCGGCCTCGCGCGCTGTTCCGGTCGTTCGGGATCGAGGTGCTCGCCACCACCGACGATCCGGCCGACGACCTGCGCCACCACCGCGCGCTCGCGGAGGATCCGAGCTGGCAGGGCCGGGTGGTGCCGACGTTCCGCCCGGACCGCTACCTCGACGCGACCCGACCGGACTGGCCGGCGGCGTTGGATCGGCTCGCGGCGGTCAGCGGCATCGACACCGGCGACTACCGCGGTCTGGTCGCGGCGTTGGAGGCGCGGCGGGAGTTCTTCCGCGCGCACGGCGCCACCGCGACCGATCACGGCGCCCCGGATCCGCGCATGGAGTTCCTGCCGGAGCAGGAGGCGTCCCGGCTGTTCGCCGAGGTGCGCGCAGGGCGCGGTGACGCGGCGCTGCTGTCGAGGCAGCTGCTCGGGGAGATGGCGCGGATGTCCAGCGAGGACGGCCTGGTGCTGGCGCTGCACACGGGGAGCCTGCGCGACCACCACCCGGAGACCTTCGCCCGCTACGGCCCGGACACGGGCCACGACATCCCGACGCGCGCCGAGTTCACGGAGTCGCTGCGCCCGATGCTGCGGCGGTTCGGCACCGATCCGCGGTTCCGGACGGTGCTGTGCACGCTGGACGAGTCGGTGTTCTCCCGGGAGCTCGCCCCCATCGCCGGGTTCTACCCGTCGGTGTACTTGGGTGCGCCGTGGTGGTTCCTGGACGCGCCGCGCGCGATGCGGCGGTTCCGGGACGCCGTCACCGAGACGGCCGGTTTTCACCGCACCGCCGGATTCATCGATGACACCAGGGGTTTCTGCTCCATCCCCGCTCGGCACGACACCGCGCGCCGGGTGGACGCCGGGCACTTGGCCTCGCTCGTCGCGGAACACGTGCTCAGCGAGGACGACGCCGCGCGGGTCTTGCGCGATCTCAACGACCGCCAGCCCCGCACCGCCTTCCGGTTGTGATCGTGCGCCTGCACCGGGACGCCGAACCCGCCCCCGTCCGCGCCGTGCACTGCGGTCTCGGCGCGTTCCACCGCGCGCACCAGGCCGTGTGCACGGCCGCCGACCCGGAGTGGGGCATCGCCGCCTACACGTTCCGCAGCACCGAGCTCCCCGCGGAGCTCAACGCGCAGGGCGGGCTGTACTCGCTGCTGGTGCGCGGTGAGGACGTGCGCACCATCGGCTCGATCAGCCGGGCGCACGCGGGTGCCGAGCGGGAGCGGTGGCTCTCCGACCTCGCCGCGCCGGAGGTCGCGGTGGTCACGCTCACCGTGACCGAGGCGGCCTACCGGGTACCGCGGGAGGGGGAGGATTCCGCGATCTCCCGGCTGGTTGACGGGTTGCGCGCGCGGTTCCGCGCCGCCGCCGCGCCGATCACGTTGGTGCCCTGCGACAACGTGCCGGACAACGGAGCGGCGCTGCGCTCGGTGCTGCGGGCGGCGGTGGCGGGGCAGGACGCGGCGTTCGCGGCGTGGGTCGAGGCCGGGGTGTCGATCGCGAGCACCGTGGTGGACCGGATCACGCCCGCCACGACGCCCGCCGACGTGCGGGCCGTGCACGAGCTGACCGGTGTCCGGGACGCGGTGCCGGTGGTGACCGAGCCGTACGCGGAGTGGCTGCTGGCGGGCGATTTCCCCGGTGGCCGGCCTAGCTGGGAGCGGGCGGGCGCGCGGTTCGTCGACTCCGTCGACGACTACCAGCGGCGCAAGTTGTGGCTGCTCAACGGCGCGCACAGCCTGCTCGCCTACGCCGGGCTCGGGCGTGGCCGGAGCTCGGTGCGGGAGGCGATGGACGACGCGGTGCTCGCCGGGCTGGTCGAGTCGTGGTGGGACACCGCCGCGCGGCACCTGCCGCTGCCCGCGGCGGAACTCGACGAGTACCGGTCCGCGTTGCGGCGGCGCTTCGCGGCCCCCGCCATCGAGCACCGGCTGCGGCAGATCGCCGTCGACGGTTCGCAGAAGATCCCTGTGCGCATCCTGCCGGTCCTGCACCGCGAACGCGGCGCCGGTCGGCTGCCGGAAGCCGCGGTGGCGGTGCTCGCCGCGTGGATCGCGCACCTCCGCGGCGGTGACGTCCGCGATCCGAGGTCCGCGGACCTGGTACCGGCGGCGCGTTCCGGTGCCCGCGCGGTGCTCACGGCCCTCGACGCGGACCTGGCCTCGGACGACGAGCTGATCGCGGCGATCAACGCCGAGGTCCCGAGCGCCGTCGGCGACGAGCCCTAGCGGCGTGCGCGCTGTCGTGGCGCGACCCCGTGGCAAGTAGTGACAACTGATTGCCGCCGGTGCCGCGCCTCCCTAGCTTGAACGCACTCCGCACCGCCCGAGAGCCGCGACGGCGGCGAACCCGCACAACGACGTGAGAGCCGGATTCCTCCGGCCAGGGAAGGGAAACCACATGCACCCGTTGGACTGGGTGATCATCGCAGGCTATCTGCTGATCATGCTGGGGATCGGTGTCTGGGCGCATCGCCAGGTCGCCGACACCGCGGACTTCTTCACCGCGGGCGGCCGGATGCCGTGGTGGCTGGCCGGGATCTCGCACCACATGTCCGGTTACAGCGCCGTCGTCTTCGTCGCCTACGCCGGAGTCGCCTACGACCAGGGCATCGTGTCGTACGTGGTGTTCATGTTCCCGCTGGCGGTCGCCACCGGAATCGGCGCGTTCCTGTTCGCCCCCAAGTGGAACCGGCTGCGCACGCACTACCGCATCGCCTCCCCGCTGGAGTACCTCGCGCAGCGGTTCGACGTCCCCACCCAGCAGGTGCTGGCGTGGAGCGGTTCGCTGCTGAAGGTGTTCGACGTGGCGGCCAAGTGGTCGGCGGTCGCGTTGCTGCTCAACAAGTTCGTCGGCATCCCGCTCGGCTGGGGCATCGTGATCACCGCGGCGGTGACGTTGGTGTACTGCACCGCGGGCGGGTTGTGGGCCGACGCGCTCACCGAGCTGGGGCAGTTCGTGATCCAGGGCGTCGCCGCGTTCGCGATGATCGGCGCGGTCGGCATCGCCTTGGCGGACCGCGGGTTCAGCTACGCCGATTTCTGGTCCGCGCTGCCGGAAGGCCACACCTCGCCGACCACGAGCAGCTATCCCGCGTACTTCCTGCTGGTGTACGTGCTGGTCAAGACGTTCGAGTACAACGGCGGCATGTGGAACCTGGCGCAGCGCTACATCGCGACCCCCACCTCGGCGGCGGCGCGGCGCACGGCGTTGCTGTCCAGCGCGCTCTACCTGGTGTGGCCGATCGTGCTGATGCTGCCGATGTTCGCGGCACCGCTGCTGGTGCGGGTGGAGAACTCCGAGGACGTCTACGCGGAGATGGCGTTGCAGTTCTTACCGGCCGGGCTGCTCGGGCTGGTGCTGGTCGGGGTCTTCTCGCACACCATGGCGATGGCCGCGTCCGACGCGACCGCGATCTCGGCGGTGATGACCCGCGACGTGCTGCCGCACGTGTGGCGCCGAGCCCGGGGCTTCACCGACGAGCAGTTCCTCCGGGCGGGCCGGGTGCTCACGGTGGTGTTCGTGTTCCTCAGCGTGGTGCTGGCGCTCAACGCGGAGAACCTCGGCGGTGTGCTCGGCATCATCGTCGCCTGGGTGGGCGCGCTGATCGGGCCGATCTCGATCCCGATGATGCTGGGCATGCTGCGGCCGTTCCGGCACGTCGGGCCCACGTCCGCGCTGACGTCCTGGGCGGGTGGACTGCTCACCTTCGCGCTCACCAAGTACGTGCTGGGGCTGTCCGAGGCGATCACCGTGGTCTCGCCGGTGCTGGTCTCGTTGCTGCTGTTCGTGGCGGTCGGCTCCTGGTACCGGGACGCTCCGCCCGCGGCCGAGGAGATCACCGGCGCGCTCACCCGCGACCCCGATCCGACCGGTGCGGAACCCGCCGCGACGTGAGCCGGACGCGCCGCGACCGCGACGTGCTCGCGGTCGCGGCGCGCGGATCAGACGTGGGTCACCAGCAGAGTCACGCCGAGCTCGTCGCCGCAGTCGACGAAGACGGGCCCGACGCCGTTGCCGATCTCCTCGCGGAGCGTGGCCTTGGCCTCGAATCCGTTCGGGTCGGAATCGACGATCTCGATGTTCTCCAGAACGGGCTTGCCGCCCACTTCGCTGATGAATCCGCGCAGTTCCTTCCCGCCGCCGCAATGGCCGGTCAGGGTCACTTCCTGGCCGCGTTCGGTGGTCGGGTTCGGGCTCACGTTCACGACGGCGCGAGCGCCCTTGGGGGGAAGGTCCGTCGTCTGAGCCGCACTGGTCACGTTGCTCTCCTGCTGGTCCTGCGAGCTGTTCGCCGCGTACGCCACACCTGCTCCTGCCGCCATCAGCGCGATTCCGGTGATCGCACTGGAAATGCTCGTCAACTTCTTCGAGTTCGCCACGCCCTCCCCTTCGATCGTTCTTCCGGATTCATTGGGAAAGTCGAATCGAGTGGGGTTTCAGGTTCTCCGGATCGACGTGCCGTGGATCACTCGAGCGGGGGTGCGGGCGAATCGCGGAAGGTCTCCACGCAGGCCGCCCCCGTGCACGCCGGGTCGACCGGATAGGCCTCGCTCGCGCGGTCCGGGAAGATCGCGAGGGCCAGCACGATGCCGAGCAGCACCGGCAGCGCCGCCGTCCAGCGGGCGCGGCGCAGCACCAGCAGCAGGAATCCGCCCGCCCCGAGGCCGCCGAACAACACCAATTGTCCAATGTGGACGTCGAGTGCGACGGTGGTGTACGGGGAATTCGGTCCGCGCAGCACGGGCGACAGCAGCTCCACCGCGATCGGCAACCCGCCCTCCGGGGTGAACATCTGCGGCCCCTTCTGGAGCACCACCGTCACCGCGAACGCCGCGAGCGTAGCCATCGCGGGCGTGACCGGGACCGGCAGCGCATTCCCCAGTCCCATCCCGGCCACCGCGCCCGCCACCAGCGCGAGCGCGCCGATCAGCAGCGGTGCCACCCAATCGGCCGAGTACCAGCTCGCGCGGCTCGCGACGCGCGCCGCGCCGAACGCCAACGGCACCAGCATCGCCACCACCAGGCAGCCCGCCACGGGAGCGACCAGCAGTGCCATCCGGTGCCAGGCCGGGCGCGGAGTGCCCGCCAGCACCTCGTCCAGCCGGGCGCGGCGCCGCGCACAACCCAGCCATGCGCCCACCCCGACCACCACCGGCCAGGTGGCGACCAGCTGGTGGCGCTGCCACAGCACCAGCGCCGTCCACTGCTCGTCCCACTGCGCGCCGCCGTGCGCCCACGGGCCCGTCATGTTCAGCAGCACCACGGTCGGCAGCAGGAAACCCGCCGCGCACCAGAGCGCGCCGGACCGGCGCAGCTCGATCAGCAGCAGCCGCCCGATCACGCCGCCGACCCCCGCCGCGCGAGCAACGCCGAATAGCCGCGCTCGCTCGCGGTGTCCCCGTCGTCGGAATCGGTGCCCGCCGCCGCCAACTCGTCCGGAGCGCCCCGGAAGACGAGCCGGCCCTCGTCGAGCAACAGCACCGAATCGCAGGCGGCGGCGACGTCCTCCACCAGGTGCGTCGAGACGACGACGCACGTGTCGGAACCGAGCTCGCGCAGCAGATCCCGGAACCGCATCCGCAGCGTCGGGTCGAGCCCCGCCGTCGGCTCGTCCAGCAGCACCACGCGCGGATCGTTGACGATGGCCTGCGCGATCCCGGCCCGGCGCACCATTCCGCCGGACAACGTGCGCATCCGGTCATCCGCCCGATCGGCCAGCCCCACCCGCTCGATCGCCCGCTGCACCGCTCCCGGAACCTCCGCGGTCGGCATCTCCTTGAGCCACGCCAGGTACGTCACGAACTCGCGGACCGTGAACCGGCGGTAGTAGCCGAACTCCTGCGGCAGGTACCCGACGCGGCGCCGCACTTCCCGCAACGCGGGCGAACCCGCGGGCACTCCGAGCAGCTCCAGCTCACCGCGTCGCGGGCGCAGCACGGTGGCCATCGCCGAGAGCAGGGTGCTCTTGCCCGCCCCGTTCGGGCCGAGCAGCCCGTGCACACCGGTGCCCAGCTCCAGATCCAGCTCGTGCACCGCGATCCGGCGGCCCGCCCGCAACGTGAGACCCGCCGCGCGGACCTCGTGCGCGTACGTGGTCGGCGCCGTCTCGGCGGCGGTCACTCGTCGTGCCACGATCTCCCCTTTCATCCTCCGGCGAGGCGGGTGAACGCCTCCGCTCGCGCCACCAGCACCACTGCGGAGACCACCGCGATGCCCGCCCACACCGGCGTGGTCGTCCACGCCAGCACCGCCGCGGGCAGCTCGGCGACGAACAGCGCGCCGCCGACCAGCAGCAACCAGGTTCCCGCCACCCCGAGCGTCGCCCGGTGCACCCCGACGGCACTGCCGAGCGCCAGCGACGACGCCGTGCACGCCGCACTCGGCAGCAGCCACAGCAGCGGAGAAGTGCCGACCAGCAGGCTCGCGCCCGTCAGCAGCGGCACCACCGCCACCAGTGCCGCGAACGTCCGGCGCAGCACCAGCGCCAGCCCGGCACGCGGCGTCGCCACCACCAGTTCGTGCATCGGATCGAGCCCCGTGGACCAGGCCGCGGCCACGCCCAGCACCGGGACCACCGGCGCGAGCAGCAGCAGCGGCGAATCCCCGTCGGGCCCGCCGGAGACGAGCGCGACCAGCACGGCGAACGCCGCCACCAGCAGCGCACCGGCGATCCACGGCACCATCGCGGGCGCCGCCCACGTGTCGAGCGCGTGCCGGAACCGGCGGTGCGGCGCGGGCGCGACGCGGCCGAGCCGCGGGGCGATCCCCTCCCACGCGCCGAGGACCAGCGCGGACACCTGCTCGTCCGGCACCTCCGCGAGGCGGGCGCGGCACTCGGCGCACGATTCGAGGTGGCCCTCCAGCGCCCACTCCTGCTCCGGACCGATGGTGGTGTCGCCGCGGACGTAGCCGGCGATCAACTCCTCGGAGGCGTGCTCGGTCATGTCAGGGCCTCCCGCATCGCGATCCGCGCGCGTCGCGCTCGGGTCTTCACCGTTCCTTCGGGGAGTCCCAGCAGAGCCGAGGTCTCCCGCACCGACAGGCCGTCGAGCACCATCGCCTGCAGCACCTGCCGCAGCTCGGGCGCCAGCCGGTTCAGCGCGCCCCCGAGCTCGCCGCTGACGGCGCCCTCCAGCGCGACCTCCTCGGCGGCGGGCGAGCTCGGCGGTTCCGCCGCGGCCGGAGGTGGGGCGGCGTGCCGGGCGCGGCGGCGGAACGCGTCCACCAGGCGGCGCGAGGCGATCGTCCACAACCACCCGGCCGACCCACCGTCCACATCGGATCCGGTGAAGGTGCCGGCCGCTCGCCACACGGCGACGAAGGTCTCCTGCAGCACGTCCGCGACGATCTGGTCATCGGCGCACCGCCGCCGCAGCCGCACCGTCAACCACGGCGCGGTCCGGCGGTACAGCTCCTCGAAGGCTCGCTGATCGCCCTTGGCGACCAGCCGCACGAGCGCGCCGTCCTCGGCCCGCTCGATCGTCGCTCGACCCCATCCCACCTCCCGCAAGACGCCCCACCCCCGCCGCAGGTTCTCCCCGGCGCTGTGCCTTGGGTCACACCTAGTGAACGGCCCATCCGCCCAACCAGATGGGACCAACGGTCCGTTCACCCATCCCGAACCCGGCACGTCGGCTGGTATCGCCGGATCGGAGTGAACGGACCGTTCGTCCAAGGAGATTGGGCGAACGGTCCGTTCACTCCACTGGAACCGCGCTGCTTCGGCGTGTGCCTCGAACTGGGGTGCCGGCTGGGTGGGGAGGGGATGTGGGTGAACGGACCGTTCGTCCAGTGGGATTGGGCGAACGGTCCGTTCACTTGAGGCGCGATGCGCCCCGGTGCGGGTCAGGCGGCGGGGGTGTGGGTGGCTCGGCTGATCTGGTCTTGGAGGGATCGGCGGAGTTCGGGGTGGTCGGGGCCGGTGCCGATGTCGGCGGGCATCGGAGCGGGTGCCGAGGTCACCGGGCCGTCGACGGGGAACACCTCGTCCTCGCCGAGCAGCGGCACGGAGGGGCACACGGCGTCGGCCGGGCGGGAGCCGTGCAGCAGGAACACGTTCACCATGCCGTCCACGCAGGGGTTGTTCGCCATCGCGTACTGGCCGTGCGTCGGGGAGTCGTCCACCGAGACCATGCTGACCCCGCCGGCCGCGTCCACGGCGGCGCCGCCCTGCTCGTAGGCGGTCTGCGGGTCGAACTCGCCTTGGACGACGAGCACGTTCGCCGCGACTTCGGGCGGCAGCTGCGGCAACTCCTGGCGCGGGGCGTCGGACCAGTACCCGCAGGTCTCGCTCAGCCCGTAGGCCCAGCCGTTCAGCGGCAGGTCCGGTCCTTGGTGGTCGCTGAGCTCTTCGTACCACTGCGCGGAGCGGGTCGGCTGGTCACCGCAGGCGACGGCGTACCGCGTTCCGGACACCGGCGCGTAGTCCTCGGCGAGGCCGTCGGCGACCCGCTGCGGGGTCAGTTCGGTGAGCGGGACGCCGAAGTTCGCCCGCGCCTGCTCGTCGAGCATCGTCTGCAACGCCGCGGAGCGGGCCGGTTCCGGTGGCTGTCCGTTCATCTCGTTGATGCCGGCGATGAGCACCGAGCTCGACAACGCCCAGCCGATCTCGCTGCCCACACCGACGAACATCGCGTCGAAGCTGTCCGGGGCGATGCCCTGCGCGGCGTAGAACGCGCGCACGTCTTCCCAGGTGCGCCGCGCGGAGTCGACGTCGGTGCCGACGAGTTCGGGGAACTGCCGGGTCGTCCACGGCAGGTACACGTCGTCGAACCAGCGCTGGCCGATGCGCGGGAAGTCCTCGAACGCGGCCTGCAACCTGCCTTGCCAGTTCACGTTCGAGTCGAGGATCATCCGGCCCGAATTGTGCGGGAATAGGGAGGCGTATTTCGCGCCGAGCCAGGTCCCGTAGGAATAGCCGAGGTAGTTGAGCTTCTCCTCGTGCAGGAGTGCGCGGATGAGATCCATGTCGTGGGCGGTCTGCCAGGTCGTGATGTACGGGGCGACCGCGTCGCTCTGGCAGGCTTCGGCGATGGCGCGGGGAGTTTTCTGATGTTCGGCGATGCTCTCCGCGGAGCGGTCCCGCGCGTCCAGGTCGGTGCCTCGGGGTAATCGGTCGAGGGGCACGTCGCACAGGAATCCCGGCTGTTGCGGTGCGTCCGCGCCTTCGTGGCCGGTGCCGCGCGGGTCCATCCCGATGAGGTCGTACCCCTGGTGCAGGTCCGGTTCGATCCCGGCGATCGAGCCGGCCATCGAGCTGCCCTGCGCGCCGGGTCCGCCGGGGTTGACCAGCAGCGATCCTTGTCGTTCGCCGCCGGCTCGCACTCGGCTGATGGAGACCGCCAGGTCGGGTCCGGCTTCCGGGTTCGCCCAGTCGCGGGGCACGGTCACGACGGCGCACTCGGCGGGCAGGGCGCCTTCGGCCGGTTCGAACGGGCAGGGGCCCCAGGCGAGCTGCTGGCCGGAGTACTTCGGCGGGGCGGTGTTCTCGGCGGCAGAGGCGACGCCGGGCAGGCCGGTCACCGCCAGTCCCAGGCAGGCGGCGGTGAGCGCCGCCCGCTTCGCTGAATCACGCATCGAACCTCCAGTGAGAAGTGGTCGGATCGATTGTTCGCGGGCGAGATCTCATTTGTGCATTGGTCTCGTGGATGAATTGTTCCGCGGCGCTTCTAGTTCGCGGGAATGAGGCGGATGGCCGAAAGTACGAAATGCGCCGGAAGAGCTTGCCGCGGATTCTTCGCGACGATTAGCTTTCCGGCCATGACGACTTCGAACGTGCACATCCCTTCCGCTCCGTCGACCATCAACTCCGCAGTGCTCGCCTACCTCGCCTCGGCGGTGATCCCGATGGTGTGGGGAGCGATCGAGCTGTTCTCCGGTTCGCAACCCCCGGTTCCCGGCGTGCCGCCGGAGCTGAACTCGATGCTCGTGAACCTCTCGCTGGGAATTTCCGTGGTGTCGGTGCTGGTCTACGTGTGGTTGAGCCTGAAGTTGCGGGCCGGGCGCAACTGGGCGCGGATCGTCCTGGCGGTGTTCGTGGTGCTGCAGCTGCTCGCGCTGTTCGGCCCGGTGGGGGCGGCGTCCTACGTCGGGACGGGCCTGGCCGCGGTGGGCCTGGTGCTGAGCTTCCTGCCCGACTCGAACCGGTACGTCGTGGACGTCCAGGCGCCGCGGTGATCTGCGCTCCCCGCTGGGATAAGGTCGGTGATCATGAGCAGTCCGTGGTTCTTCGGGCCGCCCGCCCGCCGCGGGTTGTTCGCCGTGGAGGCCGTCGCGCTGGTGGTGGCCTGCGTCGCGGACGCGGTGTCGATGGCGTGGATCGACGCGAGCATCTCAACGACCGCGGCACTGCTGATTCCGCCGAGCGGCACCATAGTCGCGTTGCTGGCCGTGCTGCGGCGGCGGTTTCCGGCCCACGTCGGCGTGCTCGCCGCCGCCGCCATCGTGCTGAGCCTGCTCAGCACGGTGATCAGCGAAGGGCTCGGCTACGCCGGGTTCGCCACGGGGCAGGTGCCGGCCGGCGCGGAGGTCGTGGGCTTGTCGTTGCTGGTCGGCGCGTGCTGCCGCCGGTTGCGTCCGCGGCCCGCGGTGCTGGTCGCGGTGGGCAGCTTGATCGCGCTGGTGCCCGCCTCGCTGCTGCGCTACGACGGCACCGCGCTCACGCTGATCGCCGTGGCGGCCGCGTTGACCTGGGGCATCGCGCTGTCGATCGGCTTGGTGCTGCGCGACGCCGACAACCGCAGGCGCGGTGAGCTCGCCGAGGTCCGCACCGGTGAGCGGCTGCGGCTGGCTAGGGAGCTGCACGACCTCGTGGCCTTCCACGTGAGCGGCATCGTGGTCCGCACGAACGCCGCCCGCGCCCTGGCGAGCAATCCGCGGGTCTCGCCGGAGGATCCCGTCGAGGTCTACACCGAGATCGAGCAGGCGGGGGCCGAAGCGCTGGCCGCGATGCGCAGGCTCGTCGGTATGCTCCGCACCGACGATGACGATTCCCTCCCGCACGGCACCGGTTTCGGCGAAGCGGTGCGGCAGGCCGCGGGCGTGCACGCCACCGTGGACGTCGCGGCCGACCTCGACGAGGTGCCGGTGAACCCGGAACTCGCGACCACGGCGCACCGGATCGTGCTGGAGGCGCTGACCAACGCGCGCAAGCACTCCCCGGACGCCGCTGAGGCCCGGGTAACCGGCCGCCGCGAAGGTGCGGATTTCGTGCTCGTCGTGGAAAACGACAACGTGCCGTCGGTATCGCCGGACCGCACGGGTTCCGGTTACGGGCTGGTCGGCATGGCCGAACGCGTGCAGGCCGTCGGCGGGACCGTGCAGGCCGGTCCCGCACCGGGGCGGAGGTGGCGGGTGACCGCGCGGTTCCCGATCGCACCTCCGCAGGACGCCGGCGGCAACGGCCAAGGAGGCCCCCGGTGACCATTCGCGTTCTCATCGCCGACGACCAGACCCTGGTGCGGACCGGGTTCCGGCTCATCCTCAGCGCCGAGCCGGAACTGGAGGTCGTCGGCGAGGCCGCGGACGGTGAGGCCGCCGTCAACTTGGCCCGGGAGCTGCGGCCTGACGTGACGCTGATGGACATCCAGATGCCGAAGGTCGACGGGCTGCAGGCGACGCGGCTGCTGGCCGGGCCGGACGTGCCGGATCCGCTGCGCGTCGTCGTGGTCACCACCTACGACGTGGACGAGAACGTCTACGCCGCGCTGCTGGCCGGGGCGCGCGGCTTCCTGCTCAAGGACGCGGGGGCGACGTTGCTGGTCAACGCCGTGCACGCGGCGGCCGACGGGGAGTCGATGATCTCGCCGTCGGTGACGACCCGGCTGCTGTCGCACTTCACCCGGCCCGAGCGCCGCCGCATGAACCGCCGGGACGCGCCGCTGAGCGAGCGGGAGCTGGACACGGTGCTGGCGGTGGCGCGCGGGGCGACGAACGCGGAGATCGCCGCCGAGCTCCACGTGTCGCTGTCCACCGTGAAGTCGCACTTGGCGAGCGCGCAGCAGAAGCTGTCGGTGCGCAACCGCACGGAGATCGCGATCTGGGCCTGGCAGCAGGGCCTCGTCAGCTGACGTCGGTCCGCACCACGCGGGTGCGGGCCACGATGTCGCCGGCCCGCTGGTGCTGCGGTGTCACGATGATCAGCACGATGCCGACGAGACCGAAGAACATCGAGTCCGCGGCCGTGAGCACCCATCGCGCGTTGTACTGCCCCAGGCCCGGCTCGTCCCCGCCGAGGTCGATCAGGCGCAGCTTCAGCCAGCGCATCGCGGGGGTCTGGTCGCCGTGGCGGTGCGGGAACCACACGTGCCACCACCAGGCGAGCGCCACCATCAGCACGAAGTAGACGGAGAAACCGCCGACCAGGCTGGTGGTGGCCGAGGCGCCGAACTGCCGCACCAGCCACGCGAACGGCAGCACGAGCGGCACGAGCACGATCGAGATCGTGGTGCGCAGCAGCGAATCCAGCACGATCTGGCCGAAGCGCCTGCGCAGGAACGCGGGGCCGGTGTTCACCGGGTCCGCGGCGGAGTGCTGGTCGCCCTGTTCCACACCGGTCGGCACCATGCGTTCTCCCCAAAGCGGCAACGATTCGCCGATGGTACTCGGGGCCTGCGGTCGCCGGTCACGGCCCGCTGCGCGTTCGGTTCCGTTGCCGGGCAAGGGAACCACGTCCGCGTCGTCTCGTACTTTCGGCCGGTGGTGCCGGTTCCGGTTCGTCCTCGGGCCCGATGTGCGGGCGGCTCCGCTCCGAGAAGCTCAGTGCTGACAGCGAACGAGAGCGCACCGCACGGTGCGGAGTGAACGGAGCAGAACATGTCCAAGACGACCCGCCGCAACCTGGTCAACTTCCTGGTACTCGTCATGGCCGCCATCGCCGTGGTGCCGAGCCTGATCGGCACCGCGGAGTGGGTGACGATGAACTACGTGGTCGCGGGAGCGCTCGCGCTCGCCGTGGTGTGGTTCGTGGTCGACCTCGCGCGGTCGACCACCGGATCGTTGCGCTGACCCGCCGCAGTGGCGGGCACCGCGACGTCTCCGGGATCGTGGCGGTGCCGCGACGAACGGCTACGGTGACGCGCGACGGCCGCCGTCCACCGGTGCCCTTTCGGGCGACTCGTGACCGATGTCTCCCGGCCTGGGAAATCGCAGGTTTCCCCAACAAATGGACGTTCGGCGCAGCCGAAGGTTGAGTTCGCGGCGAAATTTCTGCCTGATAGGGCAGGAGTGATCGCGAGGCGGTAACGATCACCGTGATCGCCCTGTTGCCGGGCGCGGCGGCTCCGGTAGATCTGGTACCGCCGGTGGGTCCCCGTTCCGGGGGGTTCGGGTCCGTCGGTGCGTGTCGTGTTGTGGATGGTGAACTCCGAGGGGGAGTCATGAGCGGCGGAGAGGAAGCCGAGCTGCGTCCGATGCAGGTCGGAACCGAGCAGGCGCAGCCGATGATGGCCGCCAAGCAGCGATTGCAGGCTTCGGCGGCTGCGGTCGGCACGCTCCGGACGGACGTGGCGGCCGGTCGGTTGAAGCTGGATCCGGAGGCGGGGCGCGAAGTCCAGGACCTGCTGACCGAGCAGCTGGACCAGGTCGACGCCTGGCTGCGCCGCTCGGACGACCTCGGCCGCCGCGCGCCGCTGGGGCAGAACCCCGTGGGCGAGGCGATGGCGGGCAAGTTCGCCGACCGGGCCACCAGCGAGGGCGACTCGTTCACCGGCGTGCTCACGCAGTACCGCCAGGTGCTCGACGAAGCGCAGGACGCGGTGGCCGAGGCGATGCGCCGCTACCAGACCGCGGACGAGCACGCGGTCGACATGTTCCAGAACCTCAAGTCGCAGCTGTGAGCCGCGCGTCGTGGCGGCCGGGGGCACTCGCCCCGGCCGCTTTCGTGCTGCGTCGGCGCCGATCGTGCGCTCCGCCGGTACCGGACCGTTGAGTCCCGAGTCGGGTGTTCACCCGGGTGCGAGACGCCGCGTGAACATCAACGAGCGGAAACGGGTGCGCGATCGGCTGCGGAGGCCGTCGCAGGGAAGTGGCCGAGGTGCGGACGCCGGATGCGGACGCGGTGCGAGGGGAACGAGAGCATGACGCAGGAAGAGCAGTCCACCGCGGAGCCGATGCGGGCGAGGTCGGCCACGCTCGTCGCCGGCTCGGACTTGGTGCTGCGGGACACCCAGAACTGGAGTTCGCGCAGCCATCGCGAGCTCTACGAGGCGGTCCACCAGGGCAACGAACCCGGCCGCGTCGGTGAGCTCGCGCAGGACTGGGCGCGGATGGGCGCGGAGATCGGGGAGTCCTCCGAGCGCATGGCCGAGCGGCTGCGCGGCACCGAGGAGGGGTGGCAGGGCGAGGCGGCGAAGTCCGCTCGCGGCGCCATCCACGAGCTCGCCCGCTGGACGTCCGACGCGGGTCAGACCGCCGGTGACCTGGGCCAGCGGATCGGCGAGCAGGGCCGGGTCATGGAAGACGCCAAGACGAACATGCCGGAGCCGAAGGACGTCGAGTTCCGCGACGAGATCGTCTCCCTCTACGGCGTCCTGGGCGGTGGCAGCGGGAAGAGCGTGCTGGCGGGCCTGCTGGCCGCGACCGAGGACATGAAGGAGCAGGCGGTCAAGGCGGATTCCGCCCACGACGAGGCCGTCGCCGTCATGGAGCGGATGGAGATCTCGTCCCGCGTGGTGGACGGCAGCACCCCGCGCTTCGAGCCGCCGCCGGACCCGATCCGCGACGAGCAGAAGCAAGGCGTCAAGGCAACCCTGTCTCAGCCGCGGGAACCGCTCTCCGCGAACCCGCAGGTGACCGACTCCGCCGGGGCGCCGAGTCCGGGCGAGGTGCCCGGAGCTCAGCAGCCGGGTGGGCCGCCACCGGGTGGCGCGGAGGAGACGAAGCGGATGCCGGTGCTGAACACGCCCGCGTCGAACGTTCCGGCGTCGAACGCCCCGGCCAGTGCTCCGCACCTGGAGAGCACCCCGCAGCTGCACGGCGACAAGGGCGGCCCGCAGGGCGGCCCCGGCGCTCGCGTGCCGTCGCTGGACGGATTCGGCGGCGGTGACGGGAAGAACCAGGGCAGGCGTCCGCTGGACCGCAAGACCGGTCCGGACGGCACCAGCCCGCAGGGCAGCCGTCCCAGCGGAACCAAGCCGAGCAACGTGGACCCGCCCACCATCAAGCACCGCCCGCTGCCGCCGCTGCCCGGCACCGACACCGGCGGCGGTGGCCCGGTCGCGCCGGGCGGTCGCGTGCCGACCGGTCCGGGCAGGCCCGGTGGCGGCAACGGCCCGGGGCCGAACGGTCGTTCCGGGTGGAGCGGGGCGATCCCGCCGATCCCGGGCACGTCCGGTCCTGGTGGGGCGGGTGGCGGCCTGGGAGCCGGAGGCTCCGGCGGGTCGTCGGGACCTGGCGGGTCGTCGGGCTCGGGCGGTTCGAACGTGGGGGCCGGTGGCCGGTCCTCGGTGAGCATGGGGCCCGGTGGCGGTCCCGCGGGCGGCCCGGTCGGCGGTGGCTCGGCGAGCGGTTCCGGTTCGGCCGGTGCCGGTGCGGGCGGCATGGGCGCGCCGGGTGCCGCGGCCGGGCGCGGTCGTGGTGGCGAGGACGAGGAACGCCGGGCGAAGTACGTGGAGAGCACGCCGATCGTCGAGGTTCCTGGCGCGGACCTGCCGCCGCCGGTGATCGGTGGCGGCAAGCCGAAGAAGAAGGACTCCTGAGGACCAGACGATGAGCAGCGAACCGGATTTCGCGTTGTCCGCCTACGAATTCGACCTGGTCATGGGGTCGCTCGGGCTCGGCCGGGCGCCGTACCCGCTCCGGGTGCCGAGCATCGGGGCGACGATGGAGGAGCGCGCCGAGCTCGCCGGGGAGGTGCTGCGCAAGCTCGCCGCCCGCGATCTCGCTTCGGGCGATCGGCTCGACGCCGAGCTGGAGGGATTGCTGCGGCTGCTGTCCGACCACGAGTTCTCGGTGGACGTCGTCGGTGCGGCGGACGGGCCGGTGCGAGCGCTGGCCGCGGTGAACGCTCGTGGTGGCGTGCTCGCGATGCTCACCGACGATCAGGTCTGGTTGTGGGGGTTCCGGCCGCGGGCGCTGGCGAGCGTCGCGGTGGGCGTGCTCGCTCCGGCGGATGCGGGGCGGGGCCGCGGGTTCACGGTGCGCAAGGAGACGTTGGCCAAGGTCGCCGACAGCGAGGACGACTTCGGCGACGATCCGTTCGGCGGAGATCTCGACGACCGCACGGCGCTGCTGCGCGCCGGGATGCCCGCGGAGGACGTCGACGCGCTGCTGGAGCTGGCGACCAACCGCCGGGCGGGCGGGCAGATCGGTGTCTCCGGCGGCGGACGGCGGGCGGCGACGCTGGTGACCTGGTTCGACACCCACCAGGGTCGGTACCTGGTGGTCAACGAGGGCGAGTGGCTCAGCATCATGCCCGCCGACCACGGTCGCATCGAACAACGCGTCGCCGACGTGATGTCCACAGTGGACTTCGAGGACCTGCTGGACCGCTGAACCGGCCGAGCCGGTCATCCGTGCGGCGGATCCCGCGCGGACATTCATCGTGAGGAGTTTCGGCCATGGCCTACGAAGTCGTCTCCGAGGACTTGAGGGCGCACGCGAGTCACTTGGACGCGCTGACCGACCGCTTGGGCACCGCGCTCTCGGCGGCGCAGGAGGTCAGCATGTCCGACGAGGCCTACGGGCTGCTGTGCTCGTTCCTGCCGCCGATCGTGAATCCGACGGAGGAGGAGGGCGTCAACGCGCTCAAGGCCGCGCGCGAGGGCGTCGAGGTGACGGCGGAGAACATCCGCACCACCGCGAAGGAGTACGACGCCAACGACGACGACAACGCCGAGTCCTTCCGGAAGTTCGAGAACCAGCACTTGCCCGAGGGCAAGTCGGAGCAGCAGTTCACGCGCATGAACGGGGCGAACGGCGGTTCGGCGCCGCAGCAGTTCGGGTCCGAGCAGCAGTTCACGCCGAGAAACGCGCCGTATGGCGGTGTGGAGCCGGGGCAGGTGTCGCAGCAGCACGAGGTGTTGCAGAGCACGGATGCGACTTATCAGCAGGCCACGCCCCGGAACGCGCCGTATGGCGGTGCGGAATCGGGGCAGGTGTCGCAGCAGCACGAGGTGTTGCAGGGCGTTGACGCGACTTTCCAGCAGGCCACGCCGACTTACCAGCACGCCACGCCCCAGAACGCGCCGCACGGTCGGCAAGCACCCGACGAAGCCTGAGCGGCACCCGACGAAGCCTGAGCGGCACCCGAACGTTGTCAGCAGTACTGAGCTTGTGATGGAGGCGGAGCATGTCCGGACCCGGTGGATTCGCGGCGCTCGGCAGCGACCCGGACGAGGCGGAACGGCGCATCGAGCAGTGGGCGCAGGGCTTCGCGGAGAAGGCCCAGCGCTACCAGGCGGTGCGCGAGCAGACCGAGCAGATCCGGCTCACGGCCACCGGCCCGGACGGGCGGGTGAAGGTGACGGTGCGCGCCGACGGCAGCGTCACCGACGTGCAGTTCACCGAGAAGATCCGCTCGATGCCGCTGCAGGAGCTGTCCGCGCAGATCATGGACACCATGCGCAAGGCGCAGTCGGACATCGCGGCCAAAGTCGGCGAGGTGATGACCGAGCAGCTCGGTGACGAGGACCAGCAGACCCGGTCGATGATGCTGGACAACCTCCGGGAGCGGTTCCCCGAGGAACCGGACGAGCCCGAGCCCGACCAGCCCGATTCCGGGAAGTGGGCGCCGCCGGAGGACGACGAGCAGTCGAAGCCGCCGCCCGCGGCCCCGCCCGCACCGCCGAACGCGACTCCGCCCCCGGCTTCGAAGAAGCCGCCGCGGCGCAGGCCGGTCGATGACGACGACGGGGACTTCGGCCCCGACTTCGACCCGCTGCGGGACTGACGCGCCCGGACGATCACGAAGCGGATCACGGGACCGGCCCGTGTTCTCGGCGCCCTCGTGGTGCCCCCGTTGTCAGCACATGCCGGGCAACCCGGCTCACACTCTTGAGGTGATGGCCCCGTGGCGAATCCACTGGTGGCGGAGCGCGAGGATTCGACGAAGTCCTTCAGCGGCGTCCCGATCCTGGAATCGGTCGATGAGACGAAGAAGGCCATCGAGCAGGGGGACTGGGCCGCCGGTGTGCTCGGCGCGACCGGCACCGCGCTGGACGCGCTCGGCATGGCGATGGACCCGTTCGGTTCGATCCTCGCCGCCGGCGTGGGGTGGTTGATGGAGCACGTCGGCCCGGTCTCGGACGCGCTGGACGCGTTGACGGGCGATCCGGACGAGATCAAGGCGCATTCGGAGACGTGGAAGAACATCTCCGGTGAGCTGGCCGCGATCAGCACGGACCTGACCGACATGGTCAAGGCCGACACGGCGGGCTGGACGGGGCAGGCCGGGGACGCCTACCGCAAGCGCAGCGAGGACACCGCCACGCTGCTGGAGGCCGCGAAGAGCGCGGCCGACGGTGCTTCGAGCGGCATCGGTACCGCGGGTGAGGTCGTGGCGGCGGTCCGCACGCTGGTCCGCGACATCATCGCGGAGCTCGTCGGCCACCTGGTGAGCTGGGCGCTGCAGGTCATCGCGACGCTGGGCATCGGCCTGACCTGGGTGGTGCCGCAGGTGATCGCGGAGGTCGCCAAGGTCGCGTCGAAGATCGCCGACATCACCATGAAGCTGGTCAAGGCGATGAAGGCCCTCGTCCCGATGCTCAAGAAGCTCGGCAAGGGCTTCGGCGAGGCCTCCGACGCGCTGAAGAAGATCAAATCGGACGGTTCCTCCGGCCCGCCCCCGAAGTCCCCGCCGCCCGGCGGCGGCAGCCGCGGCGGCCCGGACGGCCCGGCCTCGAACAACTCCGCGAACGCGGAGAAGACCCCGGACCCCACGCCCCCGCCGAACAACGACAAGGGGCCGGACCAGACGAACTCGACGGGCTCGGACAAGTCGTCTGACGGCGGTTCCCCGGCAGGCGGTAACGGCAACAAGGACGACAAGTCTCCCGACGGGACCAATCCGGCGGGCAGCCGGAACATCCGGGACAACAACCGAGGCGCGGACCGGGAACGCACCCCGGACAAGAACAAGAACACCTGCGGCGACCCGATCGACGTGGCCAGCGGTGATGTGGTGCTCCCGCAGGTCGACGTGGAGCTGGCGGGTGTGCTGCCGCTGGTGCTGCGCCGGGTGCACCTGTCGTCGTACCGGGTGGGGCGGTTCTTCGGCCCGAACTGGGCATCCACCGTGGACCAGCGATTGGAGGTGGACGAGGCGGGTCTGTCGTTCGCGGGCGACGACGGCACGCTGTTGTTCTACCCGCACCCGACGCCGGTGTCCCTGCCGCAGGCCGGGGCGCGGAACCCGCTCGCGCTGACCGATGACGGCTACACGATCACCGTGGTGGAGCAAGACCTGACGCTGCACTTCGGCAGCGGTGGTTCGGTGCTGCCGCTGCGGGCGATCACCGACCGCAACGGGCACCGCATCGACTTCGACCGGGACGAAGCCGGAGTGCCGACCGAGATCCGGCACAGCGGCGGCTACCGCATCCGGGTCGAGTCCGCGAACGGGTTGATCACGGCCCTGCACCTGTGCGGCGCCGATGGCGGCGCCGACCTGGCTCTGGTCCGCTACGGCTACCAGCACGGCCTGCTGTCCGAGGTCATCAACGGCTCCGGGAAACCCCTGCGGTTCACCTATGACCACGCGGGCCGGATCACCAGCTGGACCGACCGGAACGAGGCTTGGTACCGCTACGGCTACGACCACGAGGGCCGGGTGGTGCGTGCGGACGGCTCCGGCGGATTCCTCAGCGGCACCATGTCCTACGAGGACGGGGTGACGCGGTGGACGAACTCGCTGGGACACCAGACCGCCTACCACCTCAACGAACGCGGCCAGACGGTGCTCGAAGTCGATCCGCTGGGCAACGAGGTCCGCTCGGAATGGGACGAGTTCGACCGGCTGCGCAAGCGCACCGATCCGCTCGGTCGCAGCGTTCGCTACGACCGGGACGAGTGGGGCAACGTCCTCGCGATCACGCGGCCGGACGGCACCCAGCTCAGGTGCGATTACGACGAGTCTGGCCTGCCGGTCACATTCGTCGAAGCGGACGGCGCGACGACCCGCCACACCTACGACGAGAGCGGAAATCTCCGCTCCACGACCGACGCCTGCGGAGCCACCACCCACTACAGCTACGACGAGCACGGCAACCTCACCGCGATCACCGACGCCTTGGGCAACACCAGCACCGTGGAAGTCGACGCGAGTGGGCTTCCCACGGCATTCGTGGACGCGCTCGGTGCGGCCACCCGGTACGAGCGCGATCGATTCGGGCGGGTCACCGCGATCACCGACCCGGTGGGCGGGGTGCAGCGGTTCGGCTGGACGGTCGGCGGTGAGCTCGCCTGGCACGAGCGAGCAGACGGCACGGTCGAGCGCCGCGTCTACGACGGTGAGGGAAACCAGCGCGAACACCGCGACGAGTTCGCCGAGGTTTCCACCACCGAAATCACCCACTTCGACCTCGTCGCCGCGGAAACCCGCCCGGACGGCACTCGGATGGAGTTCGGCTACGACACCGAGATGCGCCTGGTTTCCGTGACGAATCCGCAACGGCTGGTGTGGCGCTACGAGTACGACGCGGCCGGGCGCCTGGTGCGTGAAGTCGACTTCAACGGCCGCACCCTGCAGTACGCCTACGATGCGGCGGGCCAACTCGTCGAGCGCACCAACGGTGCTGGGGAGGTCACCCGGTTCAGCCTCGATCTGTTGGGCAACGTCGTCGAACGCCGCACCGGTTTCGACGTCGCGAGGTTCACCCTCAGCGAGACCGGGGAAGTGCTGGAAGCGGTCAACGGAGCGAGTCGAGTCGTCTTCCAGCGTGACCCGGTGGGGCGGGTGCTCGCCGAGACGATCAATGGACGCACCGTGACCTCCGAGTATGACCCGCTGGGGCGCCGGGTCCGGCGACGCACCCCGTCCGGCGCCGAGAGCACCTGGGAGTACGACGCCAACGATCAGCCGATCGCGCTGCACTCCGCGGGGAGGACGCTGCGCTTCGAGTACGACCAGGCGGGCCGGGAGGTGCGTCGCAGCGTCGGGGCGTGCCTGGTGCTCGGCCAGTCGTGGACGGCCGCCCACCTGCTTCAGGCCCAGACGATCACCGGAGCCGGCGGAGGTTCCGCGCAGCAGCGCACTTACGCCTACCGGGCGGACGGCGCGCTCACCGGAGTCCAGGACCAGCTCACGGGCCCACGCACCTTCACCCTCGACCACGCGGGCCAGGTGCTCGCGGTCCAGGGATCGGGTTGGTCGGAGCGCTACGCCTACGATGCCGCGGGCAACATCACGCACGGCAGCTGGCCGTCTTCAGGTAACGAGGACGAATTCGGTGAACGCGTCCACGGCGGAACCTTGGTTCGTGCCGCGGGCGGAGTCCGGTACGAGCACGACGCGCAGGGCAGGCTCGTCCTCCGTCAGCGAAAGCACCTCTCCCACCGGCCCGAGACCTGGCGGTATTCCTGGGACGCCGACGACCGTCTGGTCGGCGTGCTCACGCCGGACGGAACCCGTTGGGCATACCGCTACGACGCGATCGGACGCCGTATCGCAAAGCAGCGGCTCGGAACGGACGGCACGACCGTGCTCGAAGGGGTCGACTTCACTTGGGACGGTCACGTCCTGGCGGAGCAGGCCGGGTACCGGCAGGGTCAGCCCGGGCCGCACGTCCTCGTCTGGGACCACGAACCGGGGTCCTTCCGGCCGCTAACGCAGGCAGAACGGGTACAGCGCGGCCCGCAGGACTGGGTCAACTCCAAGTTCCACGCGATCGTGACGGACCTGGTCGGTACACCCACCGAACTCCTCGATGACCAGGGCGGCGTCTCCTGGGTGCATCGCACGACCCTGTGGGGTGGTTCTCCCCATGCCGAATCGGCGCGAGCGGGTACCCCGCTGCGTTTCCCCGGTCAGTACTTCGACGCCGAAACCGGCATGCACTACAACTTCTACCGCTACTACGACCCGTTCCTCGGGCGTTACGCCAGCCCCGACCCGCTGGGCCTGGACGGTGGCCCCAACCAGCACGCCTACGTGCGGAACCCGCACGCATGGGCGGACCCGCTGGGGCTCGTCCCGTGCAAAACCCACCCGAACGCCGACCCGCCGAAGACAGCGATCGAGAAGGTCGCCGGCAAGTACGGCGAGCAGGAGCACCTCAACAAGCACATCTTCAAGGGAGAAAAGGGAACCAACGGCAAGCCGACCGGCCTTCACGCCTACGAGAATTCGCCGGGACGGGGCAAGTTCAACGCCGACAATGTGATCAACAACAAGACCGGGAAGTCGCCGTACCTCCCTAATGACATCACTGTCCTGGCACATCGCGGGAAATTCACACAGCTGCACGAGATCGTCTATACGAAGGCCGGGGCGGACGGGCCCAAGGCGAGCACGATGTTCCCCGCGAACTGGAGCAAGCAGGACGTGCAGGCATATCTGGGGAACAACAACCCCAGCCGCGAAAATGTGCTCGGCAAGGATTACAAGGATCTTTACGGCAATGCCACCAAGGACGACGTCAACAACCGGATATCCAGCGGGCAGGACATCAAGCTCACTTCGATGGGCGGCAAGGACGGGACCGTCTTCCCGGACAAGGGCGGCAAATTTGATTCTCATCCCGAGACCGTTGGAAAGTCCTGGACTACGACCGATCCTGGTAGCGGTCTCAGCAAGAAGAAGTAGTTAGGTCGGTGGCACCCGGGCTAGATCTTCGAATTCGCGGAGGACGGATGGCCTAGGATGTGGAGTCGCACCGCACGCTCCGGCGGGCCGTGACGTGCCCGATTCCGGGAGGTGCGACCGGAGGAGGCGCCGCATGGCCAGGGACATCGACCGTCCGCTGCGGTCCGACGCGCAGCGGAATCGGGAGAAGATCCTGTCCACCGCGGCGCGGATGTTCGCCGAGCGGGGCTTGGACGCGCACCTCGATCACATCGCGAAGGAAGCGGGCGTGGGGTCCGGCACGCTGTACCGGAACTTCCCGACGCGAGAGGCGCTGATCGAGGCCGCTTACCGGCACGAGCTGAGCCGTCTCTGCGACGCCTCGCCGCACCTGCTGGCGACGCTGCCGCCGGGGGAGGCGCTGCGGGCCTGGATGGGCCGCGCCCTGGACTACGCGACGGCGAAGCTGGGGATGGCCGACGCGCTGCGGGCCGTCATCGACTCCGGTGGGGCCCCGTACGACAAGAGCAAGGAAATGCTGCTCGACTCGATCACCCCGCTGCTGGACGCGGGCGCCCGCGCCGGAGTGATCAGGGACGACGTTCCGGCGGCGGACCTGCTGCTGGGCCTGTTCGGCATCGCGATGGCCGCCGGGGGAGCCGAACACCGAGAACAGGCCGAACGGCTGCTCGACCTCCTCTACGACGGCCTCCGCGTCCACTGACCCGAGTCAACGGCCCGTTCGTCCAATCGCATTGGACGAACGGTCCGTTCACTCCACCGGCATCGCCCCCACCGAGCTCATGGCCGCGCCGTCTCGCGTGGCTCACGCCGGAAGCTGATTCGAGTGAACGGCCTGTTCGTCCAACGGGATTGGACGAACAGGCCGTTCACTCCACTGGAATTGCTTCCGGGCGTGCGTGGTGGCGCTAGGGGGGAGTCGGTTGCGGCTCGGTGGTGGGGATATGGGTGAACGGACCGTTGGTCCAACGGGTTTAGACGAACGGTCCGTTCACTCGAACCACGTTGGGCGATCGGTCCGTTCACTCCGGATCGTGCGCGATGGAGCCGAACGCAAAGCGGCCCGCTCACCCCGGTCGGGGCGAGCGGACCGCTGATGTGATCACCCTGCTGCGTACTACCCGGCCGCGTTGAGCACCCGGTCCAGGCTGATCGGCAGGTTCCGGTGCCGCACGCCGGTGGCGTGCCGCACGGCGTTGGCGATGGCGGCGGCGGTGCCGACGATGCCGACCTCGCCGACGCCCTTCACCCCGGACGGGTTGTCCTCGTCGGGGTCGTCGACCCAGTCCACTTTGATCTCGGGGACGTCGGCGTGCGCGGCGATGTGGTACCCGGCGAGGTTCGCGTTGGCCTGCCTGCCCGTCGCGTCCCGCACGCCCTCTTCGTGCAGCGCCATCGACAAGCCCATGATCATGCCGCCGGCGAACTGGCTGCGCGCGGTCAGCGGGTTGATGATCCGCCCCACCGCGAACATGCCCAGCAGCCGCCGCACCCGCACCTCACCGCTGGTCACGTCGACCGCGACCTCGGCGAACTGAGAGCTGAAGGAGTGCCGTTCGAGCTGCTTGCGGGCACCGATCAGCTCGGTGGTGTCGGCCCGCGCGGTCACCGGTGCCTGCTCGCCCGCGGCGAGCTTCTTCTGCAACGCCCGTGCCGCTTCGATGATCGCGAAGGACCAGGACTCGGTGCCGCGCGAACCTCCTGCGAGGAACGCGGGCCCGAAGTCGCTGTCGGCGATCCGGATCCGCACCGCTTCCAGCGGCACCTCCAGCGCTTCCGCGGCGACCTGGGACAGCGCGGTGCGCGCCCCGGTGCCGATGTCGGCGGCGGTGATGCGCACCTCGTAGGTGCCGTCGGCCTCGGCGGTGATCGCGGCCGTGGAGGGCATCGGCCCGGCCCCGAACGAGCCCGCCGCGACGCCGGTGCCCAGCAGCCAGCGCCCGTCGCGGCGCACCCCGGGCCGCGGATCCCGCTGCCACCAGCCGAAGCGGCTCGCGCCCTGCTCCAGGCAGTCCACCAGCCTGCGGCTACTGAACGGGGTCCCGGACACGGGCCCGACGCTCGGTTCGTTGCGCAGCCGCAGCTCCACCGGGTCGATGTCGAGCCGCTCCGCGAGCTCGTCCATCGCCGATTCCAGCGCGAACGATCCGGGCGCCGCGCCGGGCGCCCGCATCCAGCCTGGCGAGGGCACGTTCAGCGGCACCACCCGAGTGCGGGTGCGGATGGCCTCCGACGCGTACATCACGCCGGTGAGCTCGGTGCCGAGCTCCACGAACTCCTTGATGGTGGAGGTGAACGACCGCGACTCGTGGTCGATGGCGCGCATCCGGCCGTCGGCGTCGGCGGCGAGCCGCACCCGCTGCTCGGTCGCGGACCGCAGCGACGTGACGGCGAAGACCTGCGGGCGCGTCAGCACCACCCGCACCGGGCGCTGCGTCAGGGTCGCGGCCATCACCGCGAGCACCAGCTGCGGGCCGGCGGCCTTGGAGCCGAAGCCGCCGCCGACGTGCTCGGAGCGGACCCGCACAGACTCCGGGGCCAGGTCGAACAGCTTCACCAGGATCTGCGCGACCAGGTAGGAGCCCTGGTTGGCGTCGACGACCTCCAGCCGCCCGTCCTCCCAGCGCGCCATGGACGCGTGCGGCTCCATCGCGGTGTGGTGTTCTTCGGGAGTGCTGTAGGTCTGCTCGACGACGGCCGCCGCTCCGTCGGTCTCGGCGTCCACGTCGCCCTTGTCGACGGTGCCCGCGCCTTCCGGCGCGTACTCGGCGGGGTGGTCGGCGCGGAACTCGGAGTCGTGCGGTTCCGCCTCGTAGGTGACTTCGAGGGCGTCGGCTGCGGCGCGGGCCTGTTCCGGCGTCTTCGCCACCACCAGCGCCACCGGGTGCCCCACGTAGCGCACCCGATCGTCCTGCAGCAGCTGCAATCCCGGGTCGGGGCCGAAGATCCCGGCTTCCGGGTTGAGTCGTGGCGCGTTGCCGTGGTGCAGCACGGTGAGCACGCCGGGCATGCCCAGCACCGCTTCGTCACCGATCGAAGTGATGCGGCCGTGCGCGACGGTGGATAGCACGAGCGAACCGTGCGCGAGGTTCTCGATGGGGTGGTCGGCGGCGTAGCGGGCTTCGCCGGTGACCTTGGCGCGGCCTTCGAGCCGGGTGCGGGCGGAGCCGGCGGTCCCGGTGTCGGCGGGGGAGGTGGTGCTCGTCGCGCTCACCCGCGGGTCGATCGTGGTCATCGGGTGGCCTCCTCGGTGATTTCGGTCAGCACGGACACCACGAGGTTCCGGATGAGCGGCACCTTGTAACCGTTGTGCGGCAACGGTGTCGCGGCGGCGAGTTCGGCGTCGGCGGCGGCGCCGAACTCCTCGGCGGTGGCGGCGCGGCCGAGCAGCGCCCGCTCGGCGGCGTGCGCCCGCCACGGCCGGTTCGCGACGGCGCCGAACGCGATCCGCACGTCGTCGACCACCCCGTTGCGGACTTCGAGCGCGGCGGCGATGGAGCCGTTGGCGAACGCGTAGGAGGCGCGTTCCCGCACCTTGCGGTACCGGGAGCGGGCGGCGAGCGCGGCACCGGGCAAGGTGATCCCGGTGATCAGCGCCCCTGCGGGCAGCGCGATCTCCTGGTCCGGGCGCTCCCCGACGGGCCGGTGGAAGTCCGAATAGGACAGTTCGCCGGGGCCGTCCGCGGTCTCGTAGGACACCGCGGCGTCGAAGGCGGCCAGCGCCACCGCCATGTCCGACGGGCTGGTCGCCGCGCAGTGCTCGGACCAGTCGAAGATCGCGTGGTTGTGGTGCTCGCCCTCGATCGCGGGACAGCCGCTACCGGGTACTCGCTTGTTGCAGGGCTGGGTGACGTCGGCGAAGTAGCCGCACCGCGTGCGCTGCAACAGGTTCCCGCCGACGGTGGCGACGTTGCGCAGCTGCCCGGAGGCGCCCGCGAGCACCGCCTGGGCGAGCGCGGGGAAGCGACGCCGCACCTCGGGGTGGTTGGCCACGTCGCTGTTGGTGGCGGTCGCGCCGATGCGCAGCCCGCCGTCGTCGGTGACCTCGATGGCGTCCAGCGGCAGCCTGCGCACGTCGACGAGCTGCGGCGGGTTCTCCACCCCGGTCTTCATCAGGTCCACGAGGTTCGTGCCCCCGCCGAGGAACCGCGCGTCCGGGTTCTCGGCGAGCAGCGTCGTGGCGGTGCGCACGTCGGTCGCGCGCTGGTAGTCGAACTCCCTCATGCCGAGACCTCCGTTCCGGACACGGTGTTCTCGGCCTCGCGCATGGTGGCGGCCTGCGCGACGGCGCGCACGATCGAGTTGTGCGCGCCGCAGCGGCACAGGTTGCCGCTCATCCGCTCGCGGATCTCCGCAGCGTCCAGCGGTGGTGCGCCGGCTTCGGGCCGGACGTCCTCGGTGGCGGCGCTGGGCCAGCCCGCCGCGTGTTCCTCGATGACGGCGACGGCCGAGCAGATCTGGCCGGGAGTGCAGTAGCCGCACTGGTAGCCGTCGAAGTCCAGGAACGCCTGCTGCACCGGGTGCAGCCGGTCGCCGTCGGCGATGCCTTCGACGGTGGTGACCTCGGATCCGTCGACGCCGACGGCGAACTGCAGGCAGGACACCGCCCGCTTGCCGTCGAGCAGCACGGTGCAGGCGCCGCACTGCCCTTGGTCGCAGCCCTTCTTGGTGCCCACCAGGTCGAGGTCGTCGCGGAGCGCGTCGAGCAGGGTGGTGCGGTTGTCGACCGTGAGCGAACGGTCCTCGCCGTTCACCCGCAGCGAGATGGTGGAGCTGTGGTGGGACATGGAGTCTCCGTCGGTATCAGACAAGGACGGGAATGACGTCGCGCGATGGTTCCGGGGCGTGCCGCGTTGGCCACCTTCTTGCTCACGACACCGCGCGGCAGCGGTCGAGCACGACCGACGCGGCATCGGCCGGGTCGTGGGAAGGTCCAGCGGAAACCCATCTAAGCGGGGACGTCTCCACTTCACTGTAAGCGACCTTCTCGGACCCGGCAAACCGCTCAACGACTCGACGCGGCGGAAAAATCCCGCATTCGGTCACCTGTTCGGGTCGGATCGAGGTGGCCGGGGCGCGACCACATCAAGATGTGCGGCGCATTCGGGGATGTGAGGCTGGATTCCCCGAGGCCGGAGCGGGGCCGGTCGCGGGATCGCGCGTGGTGGCGGCGAATCCGAGGTGGACCGTCCCGCATGCCGATGATCGTTCGCGGGTATTCCGGGGCGGACCCCGACAGAGGAGGAGCCGATGGCGGCGAGCGCGCGCAAGCGGCGGCATCGCGGACAGCGCCTGGAGGATCAGGTCGACATCGTCGAGGAGGGCAAGGTCCGCCGTGCCGTGACCGCCGCGGGCATCGGCAACATGATGGAGTGGTTCGACTTCGGCGTCTTCAGCTACCTGGTCGTGATCACCGGGAAGGTCTTCTTCCCCGCCGGAAACCCGACGGTCCAGCTGCTGTCGACGTTCGCCACCTTCGCCGTCGCCTTCATCGTGCGCCCGCTCGGCGGATTCGTGTTCGGCCCGCTCGGCGACCGCCTCGGCCGCAAGCGGGTCCTGGCCATCACGATGATCATGATGGCGCTCGGCACCGTGGCCATCGGATTCATCCCCTCGTACGCGACGATCGGCATCTGGGCACCGATCCTGCTGCTGGTAGCCAGGGTCGTGCAGGGCTTCTCCACCGGCGGCGAGTACGGCGGCGCCACCACGTTCGTCTCCGAGTACGCGCCCGACAAGCGACGCGGTTTCCTGGCGAGCTGGCTGGAATTCGGCACCCTCACCGGCTACGCGCTGGGAGCAGCGGTGGTCACGATCCTGCTCACCGCGCTCGGCGAGCAGGAAATGGTGAATTGGGGCTGGCGAATCCCGTTCCTGCTGGCCGGGCCGCTCGGCGTGATCGGCCTGTACCTGCGCTTCCGCTTGGAGGAAACGCCCGCGCAGCAGCAAGCGGAGTCCTCAGGCGAGGACGCGGCCGGCAGCGGCCTCGGCATCTACCGCACGATCTTCCGCGACCACTGGCGTCCGGTGCTGACCTGCGTGTCGCTGGTGGCCGTGTTCAACGTCGCCAACTACATGCTCACCGCGTACATCCCCACCTACATCACCGCGGACCTGCACTACGCCCACACCTCGGCGCTGGTGTTCGTGCTGGTGACGATGCTGGTCATCATGGGATTCGTGGTGCGGCTGGGCCGGATCTCCGACAAGATCGGCCGCCTGCCGATCGTCGCGACCGGAGCCGGCGCGCTCGTCGTGCTGTCCTGGCCCGCGTTCTGGATGATCAGCCGCGGAGCCGTCTGGGCCGTGATCGGCGGCCTGATCGTCCTCGGCCTGATGCTGATCTGCTTCAGCTCGACGATGCCCTCCACCCTCCCCGCGCTGTTCCCCACGCACGTTCGCTACGGCGGAGTCTCGATCAGCTACAACATCTCGGTCGCGGTGTTCGGCGGCACGACCCCGCTGCTGTCGGAATACCTGGTGAGCGCAACGGGAAACACCACCGCCCCGGCGTTCGTGCTCATCGGAGCCGGGCTGCTGGGCCTGATCGCGTCCTGGTTCGCGAGGGAGACCGCGGGCCGCCCCCTGCCCGGAGCGAAACCGACCGCCGGGTCCCGGGAGGAAGCCCGCGAAACCCTGGAAGAACAGCGCGGCGAAGTGGAAGGGACGACGTGACCCACCGCGACCCCGGCCACCGCGTGGCGGAACTCCGGCTCGGAGGCCGACGATGATCGATTCGCCGCGGCTCGCATCGGTGGTCCTGCTGCTGGCCACGCTGACCACCGGGCTGCAAGCAGGCACCTACTACATCTTCGCCTGCGGAGTGATGCCCGGACTGGAGCTCGGAGACGACCGGACGTTCGTCGCGGCCATGCAGCAGTTCAACGTCGCGTTCATCAACCCTTGGTTCCTCGCGACCTTCCTCGGCGCCCCCGCGCTCGCCCTGATCGCGGTCGTGACCCACCGCCGCACGCATCCGGCGTTGTGGGCGTCGGTGACCGCCGGATTCCTCCTGGCCATGGCCACCGTCGTGATCACATCGGTGGTCCACTTCCCGCTCAACGCCGCGCTCGACGCCGCAGGCCCACCCGACCGCGCACCGAACCTGCACGCCGTCCGCGAAGCGAACGCCACCACCTGGACCCGCTGGAACACCGCCCGAGCCCTCACCTCGACCGCCGCCCTGGCAGCCCTCTCGTACGCCCTGCTCACCACACGAACCCGAAACCAGAACTGACCGAAACCGAAGCCGATCCATTCGCGCTGGCCGCGGAATCAAATATCCCTCTACCCACCAAAAGAAAAACCCCAGGTCGATGACCTGGGGCTTCGGTGCGCCAACAGGGACTTGAACCCCGAACCCGCTGATTAAGAGTCAGCTGCTCTGCCTGTTGAGCTATTGGCGCTTGTGGTGTCCTCCAGGCTTTCGGTCTTGGACCGTCTCCCTGGCGACGAAAGAAACTTTAGCACGGGGTTTCGGGGGCCGAATCGGGGGGTGGCGCAGCGGCGGCGGGGGTGGGTTTCAGCCGGTCGGGGCGGGTGTCGTCGAGGTCGAGGGGCAACCTGGGGGTGGGGTCGCGCGTCTCATGGCCGTAGGTCCGCGGATTGACTCTTCGTGCACGGCTGGTCGTCGGACACACGGTCGGGGGTTTGATGCACACTGGTCGCAGGCGGATGTGGGGATCGGATCGAACGGACAGTCACGCATGAAGCTGTTTCTTAACTCTGTCGGGAGAGTTACCGGGCGCTGGTCTCGCGGGATTCCTGCTGTGATCTTCGTGCTGGTGGGGCTGTTGGTCGCGAGCTGCAGCGGGTCCGGGGGCAAGAGTGCGCCGGCCGCGCCGCCGCCTCCGCCGTCCGTGCGGTTCGATCCGGGCGACGGGGCGCAGCAGGTCTCGCCGATCGCGCCGATCACGGGGACCGCGGAGAACGGGAAGATCACCGGCGCGGTGCTCACCAACGAGGACGGCAAGCAGGTCGCGAACACCGTCACGCCGGACGGGGCCGGCTGGAGCGTGAGCGAGCCCCTCGGTTACGGCACCACCTACACCGCCGAGCTCACCGTGCAGGGCGCGGCGGGGGCGCCGGTGACGCAGCGGACCACCTTCACCACGATCGAACCCGAGAACCAGACCTACGTGTCGATGAATCCGCTCGACGGGCAGACCGTCGGTGTCGGCCAGCCGTTGGCGTTCTACTTCTCCGAGGACGCGCCCGCGCCGGACAAGGCGAAGGCGGAGGAAGCGATCCGCATCCAGACCGAACCGGCCGTGGAGGGCGCCTTCTACTGGTTCGACGACCGCGAGGTGCACTGGCGTCCGCAGGAGTACTGGAAGCCGGGCACCAAGATCACCGTGACCGCCGACGTCTACGGCAAGGACCTCGGCAACGGTTCGTGGGGCGAGGAGAACCGCTCCGCGACGATCACCATCGGCGACGCGGTGGTGCTGCACGCCGACGGCGCCAGCCACCAGATGTCGGTCAAGGTCAACGGGGCCACCCAGCGCACCATGCCTATCTCGCTGGGCAAGCCCGAGTGGCCGTCCAACAACGGCGTGCACGTGGTCACCGAGCACCACCGCAAGAAGGTCATGGACTCCTCCAGCTACGGCCTGGACGTGGACAACGGCGGTTACCGCACCGAGGTCGAATGGGCGGTGCGCATCTCCAACGGCGGCGAGTTCCTGCACGCCGCGCCGTGGTCGGTGGGCCAGCAGGGCAGCAGCAACGTCAGCCACGGCTGCATCAACATGAGCGACGCCAACGCCCGGTACGTCTACGACCTGCTCAAGAAGGGCGACGTCGTGGAGATCACCAACTCCGGCGGGCCGAACCTGCGGTCCTGGGACGGATTCGGTGACTGGCAGGTGCCGTGGAGCGAATGGGTCGGCGGCAACCGCTGAGCCGATTCGACGTGGAGGCGCCCCTTCGGGGGCGCTTTCGCCTTTCCCTGAGCAACGCGAAAGGCCCGCTCCGAAATGGAGCGGGCCTTTCGCATGGGGTGAGTGACGGGATTCGAACCCGCGACTCCTGGGACCACAACCCAGTGCTCTACCGACTGAGCTACACCCACCGCAGCTTCCGATCGGCCGATCAACCGGCTTTCCGGAGCAACACGAATATCCTAGCGTGCGCCGTCAGGCCGGTCGTCACCGGGCTCCCGGCCACCTGGGGCGAACCGGTGAATCCCGTCATTCGACCTGGTGAGCGGCCTTGCCGGTGTCGCCGAGGCCGTCGCCGTCGAGCAGTTCGGCCGCCACGGCCTGCGCCTGCTCGCTGGTCGGTCCCGGCTGCGGGACGAACGCGGTGCGGCGGTAGTACGCCAGCTCGCGGATCGATTCCCGCACATCGGCCAGCGCGCGGTGCGCGAGGCCCTTCTCCGGCTGCGCGTAGTAGATCCGCGGGAACCAGCGCCTGCACAGCTCCTTGATGGACGACACGTCCACCATGCGGTAGTGCAGGTGCGCGTCCAGCGCGGGCATGTCGCGGGAGATGAAACCGCGGTCGGTCGCGATGGAATTGCCCGCCAGCGGCGCCGAGACGTTCTCCGGCACGTGCTCGCGGATGTAGTCCAGGACGCGTTGTTCGGCTTCGGCGGTGGTGACCGCGGAGCGCCGTACCTCCTCGGTCAGCCCGGAGCGCTCGTGCATGTCGCGCACCACTTCGGGCATCCCCGACAGGGCCTCGTCCGGGGCGTGGATCACGATGTCCACGCCGTCGCCGAGGATGTTGAGGTCGGCATCGGTGACCAGGGCGGCGATCTCGATCAGGGCGTCGGAGCCCAGGTCGAGCCCGGTCATTTCACAGTCGATCCACACTAGACGGTCGTTCACCTCACCGAGCCTAACGCGGTGGCCCGCGGCGCCGGGACCGCATCGGCGCCGCGGGGACATCACCGTTCGGTCTCGGTGGGCTCCGGTTCCTCGCGCAGGCGGGCGGGCACCACCTTGCCGGTGGCGTTGCGCGGCAGCTCGGCCAGGAACGTGACGTCCCGCGGCAGCGCGAACTTCGGCAACGCGGGGCGGACGCGTTCGCGCACGGCCTCCGCGTCGAGGTCGGCGTCCTCGGTGAGCACGACGAACGCGGCCAGGCGCTGCCCGAACTCGGCGTCGTCGACGCCGATCACCGCGACTTCGGAGACCTCGGGCAGCGTGGCGATGGCGTCCTCGGTCTCCTTCGGGTACACGTTCTCGCCGCCCGAGACGATCATGTCGTCCTCCCGGCCGACGACCTGCAAGCGGCCCGCTTCGTCGATCCGCCCCAGGTCACCGGTGCTGAGCATGCCGCCGCGCACTTCCTTGCCGCCGCCACCGGTGTAGCCCTCGAACAGCATGTCGTTGCTGACGAAGATCCGCCCGGTCTCGCCGTCGCGCACCGGCGCGCCGTGCTCGTCGAGGATCTTCAGACTGGTGCCGCGGGGCGGGCGGCCCGCCGTGCCGGGGGACTCGGCTAGGTCCCGCGGATTCGCGATGCTGACCCAGGACGCCTCGGTCGAGCCGTAGAAGTTGTAGAGCACCTCGCCGAAGACCCCCTGGAAGCGGGTGGCCAGGTCGGCGGGCAGCGCCGAACCGCTGGCGGCGACGATGCGCAGCGACGACGTGTCGTAGGGCCGCAGCGCCTCCCGCGGCAGGTCGAGGATGCGCTGCAGCATCACCGGGACCATGAACATCGCGGTAGCGCGGTGGCGTTGGACCGCGGCTAGCGCCTGCTGCGGTTCGAACTTGCGGCGCAGCACCAGCGTCGCGCCGATCGCGGAGCTCAGCTGGAACGCCGCCAGTCCCCAGGTGTGGAAGATCGGCGCCGCCAGCAGGATCCGCTCGCCGGCGCGCAGCGGCATCCGCGACATGATCGTCGCCGCCGGTCCGACGCCGGGCGGGGCGGGCCTGCGGGCTCCCTTCGGCGTGCCGGTGGTGCCGGAGGTGAGCACGATGATCCGCGCGTGCCGGGGCCTGCGCGGCAGCGCGCCGCCCGTGGAGCTGCCGATGAGGTGTTCCAGCGTGGCCTTGCGGGTGGTGCCCTCGGTCCAGGCGAGGACCACGTCGAGGTCGTCCGCGATGTCGAGGTCTTCGGTGAACTCGACGTCGGTCACCAGCAGGTCGGCCTGCTGCTCGGCCAGCACGGTGCGCACCTGCTGCGGGCGCAGGCCGGTGTTGAGCAGCACCACGTCCACGCCGAGCTTGCCGCAGGCCACGATCGTCTCGACGAGCCCGTGGTGGTTGCGGCACAGCACGGCGACCCGGCTGGTGTCGCGGATGCCGCGGGCGCGCAGGCCCTTCGCCAGGCGGGTGGTGCGCTGCTCCAGTTCGAGGAAGCTCAGCGCGCCGCGTTCGTCGATCACGGCGGGCCGGTCCGGGTGCCGGATGGCGGCGACGGCGTAGCCGAGCGCGGGAGTCACCCCCCAGCGCCGCCACGCGAACACGATGCGCACCAGTTTGTCCGGGCGCATCGGCCGCACCACGCCTTGCCGGACCAGCAGCCACAGCGTGTGCAAGCCGGAGCTGAGGCGGTCCCCCTTGGCTCGGGCGACGACGTCCGCCGCCACCTCTCGTGTCCGTTTCGCCGGCCGTCGCCACATCGCCACGCGTCTCCTCCGATTTAACTACTCGTCAGTAGATAATGCCTTGAGGGGAGGCGCGGGGGAAGGGTTCACTGGTCCGAAATGCTCTGTTCCGGCGCTGCGGCGGCCACCACGGCCTCCCGTATCGCTGCTCGCAGCCGACCCGCCTCCAATGGTGCCAGCACGGCGGTCTCCCCAGGCGGTGCGACCACGACAACGTTGCCCTGCTGCACGTACACCGCCATGCTCCGCCGCCTGCCCGCGACATCGCGGCAGCTGACCTGCCACTGTTCGCTGCTGACCACGCCGACCTCCTCCCTCTGCGCCGAACGCGCCTGTGCGGTGCGCTCTCGTGGCTGAGACGCCTCAGGATCACTGACGTGACGGGTGTTCGCTTGATTAATCGTAGATTTCCCACGCCGGTGCTCACCCGGAGTGGCGGCCCGGCGCGGGAGCGAGCGCGCTCTAGGGGGTCCGGGCACGTCCTGGGACACTGCGATCATGGCTGGTTACGACAGGCTGCTGTGGCGCACGCTGCACCGGGTGCTGCTGGTGCTCGCGATCGGAGTGCTGGGATTGCTGCTCGGGCTCGGCTCCGCCCCGACCCGGTCGGACTCGCTGCTGGGCGTGCTCGTCGTGGCGCTCGTGGTGCTGCCGGTGGCGATCACGGTGCGCCGGATGACACCCGTGGCCCGGGCCAACCTGCGGGCGGTGCCGCGCTACCGGCCGCTGATGGCCGTCACGAGCGCGCTGCTCGCCCTCGTCGCGCTGCTGGTGCTCTGGTGGGCGGTCGGCAACGCGCTGTTCCCCGGCACGCTCTCACCGCTCACGCTGGCCCTGGTGGGAGTGGTGCTCGCGGCGCTGACGGCGCTGCTCAACCGGGTGCTGTGACCGGGCCCGGACACGACGAAGCCGCTGCCCGGTGGCGTCGGCCGGTGAGCAGCGGCTCGGTGCGTGCGTATCGCGCGGGTTCGGTCAGACCGGTCGGACGACCAGGCCCCGCGGCTCGGCGGTGAAGGTCAGCGCGCCCTCGAACTCCGCGATGGGCAGTTCGTCGCGGACCAGGCGGTGCGGCGCGTCGGCCGTCTCCACCCGGACCTCGGCCGCGGTGAAGGTCTGCTCGGCGAAGTCCGGTCCGGCGAGCTGGATCTCCAGCCGCTGCTCGCGCAAGGTGATCGCGGCGGCGCCACCTGGCACCGACAGCGGTTCGCCGTCGGCGGTGACGATGAGGCTGCCCTCGCCGTCGGACTCCGGGCGCACCGCGACGTGCGAGAGGGCGACGTCGCGCGCCCCTTCGGCACCGGTGACGCCGATGACGTCCCTGGCGACCTCGTCCTGCTCGGAGTTCTCCTCCGCGCGCGGAGCCAGCAGCGGCGTGCGCAGCTTCGCGGCCAGCCGGTGGGGAGCCCAGGAACCGGGTCCGATGAGGTTCACCACGGAGGTGATCTCGGTGTCGGCGAGCAGGCGTTCGCTGCCCACCGCGGGCGTGATCTCGATGGCCGCGACGTTCCGCTCCTCCAGCAGGTCGCGCAGCGCCTTGGCGCGCAGCCTGCTGTTGCGGTCGAATCCGCGGGTGATCGCGACGGCTCCGGACGTCCCGCTCTGCGCCGCGGCATCGGCGAGACCGGCCAGCGGAGCCCAGACCTTCGCCGGATCCGGCCGGGTCGAGCGGCGGGAGCGGGCGGACTGAGGGGCGTCGGCAGTGGTGTCCATTGCGTCAACTTTAATCCGCCACGCAGGGTCGCCTCACTAGGTGATCAGCGGTCGGATGTGTGACTTCGCTCGCGCTCACGCGTCCCAGGTGGTGACCACGAGATCCCGGTCGCGCTCCAGCTGTTCGTCGACGTGCTGCTCGCACTCCGGGCAACGCTCGGTGATGCGGCGGCTCGACGGTTCCTTGGTGGCCGGCCAGGTCTCGTGCGGGAGTTTGATCGTCGTCGCGCACAGCGCGGTCACCGGATCACCGGCGGGTCTGGCACCGGGGCGCACCGTGATCGCGTGCCGGACCCGCTGCCCTGCTCCGACGATCCACCAGACGTGCTCTTGATCGGGGAACACTTCGCTCCCACCCCCATACCTGTCAGGACGTCCCGAGCCGCGCTTCGATCCGCTTGGCCGGATCTCGAACTCTAGACGGATCGATCAGCTCGCACGTTGCATTCGCGTGGCTACTGGAATGACTGGCTGCGCTGCTCCGATCGTGTTAATGCGGCTGTTCGGCGGAGCACCCTCGGTCCGGCGCGGATGCCGCGCTGGGCCACTCGACGTACGAAGCCGAGCACGCGCTTCGCTTGTGGTGAGAAGGATCACCGCTCATGCTGACCGCAACGATGATCGATTGCGGAGGCGTGTGCTCGTGACGGACCTGCACTTCCCCTGGCCGCGGCAGGATCCGCACGAGCCGGGGGTCCTCGCCCGCTGGCTGGCGGCCGACGGCGCCCCGGTGCGCAGCGGCACCGCCGTCGCGGAGGTGGTGACCGACGGCGTCCGGCGCACCGTGCGCGCCTCCGCCTCGGGCACGTTGTGGCGGCAGGGCGCGGCGGGCGAGCACTTCGCCGCGGGAGCGGTCATCGGGCTCATCGAATGAGAGCGGCGCAGGGCACGGCGAGATCGGCGACTCCGGCGGGTTGACCGTGCTTGCTAGGTTGGGGGCAGTGACGCGGGGTGCCCGGCGAGCGGCCGGGCTGAGAGCAGACCCGTCGAACCTGACCTAGTTCGTGCTAGCGGAGGGACGTCACCCACGTGACCGTTCGTGCTGCCCGGCCGGAATTCGCCCGGCCCGTTCCCAACGTGCTGACGATCGCCGGAACCGACCCCAGCGGCGGTGCCGGGATTCAAGCCGACCTGAAAGCCTTCTCCGCCAACGGCGCCTACGGCATGTCGGTGGTGACGGCGCTGGTCGCGCAGACCACCACCGGCGTCGCCGAGGTGCGGGAAGTACCGCCGGAGTTCGTCACCTCCCAGCTCACCACGCTGCTCGACGACGTGCGGGTGGACGCGGTGAAGATCGGGATGCTGGCGGGAACCGGGGTGATCCGCGCGGTCGTGGCCGTGCTCGACCGCTACGCGCCGCCGCACGTGGTGCTGGATCCGGTGATGGTCGCCAAGAGCGGGCACCGGCTGCTCGCCGACGAGGCGGTCGCGGTGCTGCGCGACGAGCTGCTGCCGCGAGTGGACCTGATCACGCCGAACCTGCCGGAGGCAGCGGATCTGCTGGGGGAGCGGGAGATCACCGACTCCGGCGGGATGGCCGGGCAGGCCGAGCGGCTGACCGGCTTGGGCGCCAAGCAGGTGCTGCTCAAGGGCGGGCATCTGCGCGAGGCGGCGAGCCTCGACCTCTTCCGCGGCGACGGCGAAGCCGAGTTCCTGCGCCGCGAGCGGATCGAGACCACGAACGACCACGGCACCGGGTGCACGTTGTCGGCGGCCATCGCGGCACTGCGCCCGCAGCGGCCGGACTGGTCCTCGGCGGTCCGCGACGGCAAGGAGTACCTGACCGAGGCGTTGCGCGCCGCGGACCGGCTGGACGTGGGCCGGGGGCACGGCCCCGTGCACCACTTCCACCGCTGGTGGTGAACCCGATCTCCTGGAGGGACCGTTCATGAGCAGGCTTCCCGCCCCACCGCCCGGCGGTTTCTGCGCGGGCGCGTGGGAGCACACCGCCGCGTTGCAGCAGGCCATCGTCGAGCACCCGTTCAACGCGGCACTCACCGACGGCGCGCTGGACCGGGAGCGGTTCGCGTTCTACATCGTGCAGGACGCGCGGTACCTGGTCGGTTTCGCGCAGGCGCTGACCGCGGCGTCCACGCGGGCGGAGGACCCCGCCGACGCGGCGTTCCTGGCCGGTGCGGCGCAAGGCGCGCTGGTGGAGGAACGCCGGTTGCACGCCGGGTACGTGGAGGAGTTCGGGCTCACCGAGGCCGACCTCGCCGGGGTGGTGACCTCGCCGTCGTGCACGGCCTACACCTCGTTCTTGCGCGGCAGCGCGCTGGTGGAGCCGTATCCGGTGCTGCTGGCGGCGATCCTGCCGTGCTTCTGGGTGTACCAGCACGTGGGCAGCGAGATCCTGGCCGCCGTCGGGGACGTGTCGGGCCACCCGTACCGGCGGTGGATCGAGACGTACGCCGACGACGAGTTCGCGGCGGCGGTGCTCAACGCCCGCGAGCTCGTGGACCGGGTCGCGGCGGCGGCCGATGCGCCGATGCGGCAGCGGATGCTGGCCGCGTTCGCGCGCGCCAGCGAGTACGAGTGGATGTTCTGGGACGGCGCGTGGAATCGCGAGCAGTGGCCGACGGCGCGCTGGCTCCCGGCCTGAGAACTCGTTGCGGCGGCACGGTTCTTCCCTGCGCACGAGGCTTCGCCCTGTCGCGAGGGCGGCTCGACGGCCGAGATTTTTGATCACCCTGAGTAGCGTCGATCGGGTGCGCGTGGAACCGGAGAGTCGGGTGGTCAGAGGCGCTGCGGCGGCGCGATCAATTCGTGATCAGGAGCACTTTCGAGTGGTGTTAACGAACACCCTCCGCCACGACGATGAGGTTTACGACACGTTCGTTCGGCGTGTTCAGACGTGGGACTTCTTCTCACCGCGGCGGCGGGATTCGGTGACCTTTGAGTACGGGTACTTCTATTGTGATCATGCTGGCGGGGATGCTGGTGCCGGTGCTGGCCGCAGCGCCCTTCTACATCGCCGACCGCCGACGCGACGCGGCGGCGGCCCAGGCGGAAGCGGAAGCCGAGAAACCCGACGCCGAGATCCACGTCCTGCATCCGGCGACGCAGGGCGGGATTTCGGCGAGCGGACCGGAGCAGGCGGCGGCGTGAAGCACGCCGCCGCCCGGCGGCGTCAGTCCCCGTAGATCGACCAGGCCAGCTTCGACTTGGCCTCTTGCAGCGCGGCGAGCGTGGACTGCTCGTACCCGCCTTCCTGCGGCGGCGGCGGAACCTGCAGCCCTTCGCTGAGGCCCCAGCCGGAGCCGCGCTGGATCAACGAGCGGTGCTTGTTCGTGTAGTACCCGGAGTTGATCGACACGGCGACGCCGTGCGCACCGGCGGCCGCGGCCATCAGGTGCATGTGGAACCGGGTGGACAACCAGCGCTGACCGGCGGCGGCGGGCAGGCCGTGATCCATGATCTCGGAGAAGGCGTAGAACCGGGAACCGGGCAGGTCGTGCTCGACCAGCGCGAAGACCTCCCGATCCACCCGCGGGATTCCCTCGATGATCCCGACCTGCTCCGGGTGCACGTCCCAGGCGCGCAGCGTGTCGAGCAGGAAACCGGCCAGCGCGGGCACCGTGACGTCCAGCAGGTCCGACTGCAGGCAGATCATCACGTCCCGCAGGTCGTCGGTGCGGTACAGCTCCGGCTCGATGCCGAAGAACATGTCGTCACCGGTCGCGGTGAGCTGGCCCGCGGAGTTGAGCAGCTCCGCGGACGGCTCGTCGCGGACGTCGATCAGCTCGAACTGCGAAGCGAGGTTGCGCACCAGCGGGTGCGCCTCCTCCGGCGCGGGCCACAGGCCCTGCCCGGTCATCACCGCGCGCCCGCCGGAGCGGCGCACCGCGGCGACCGCGCCGGCCAGCAACCCGTAGTGCCGCGGCCAGATCCCGTTGATGAACCCGCCGCCGATGATGTGCACCAGGTCGGCCCGCGCGGCGAGTTCGATGCCGGCCAGCCAGTGCGGCGCGAGCCCCGGGTTGATCATGGCGTGCTGCACGAACGACGCCACTTCCCACGGCTCGTCGGAGGGCGCGGACCAGCACAGCCGCCACAGCGTGTCGGTGAACCGGACGTGCGGGTGCAGGTGCCCCAGCAGCACCTCGCTGGGACCGGGGTTGGGGCAGTCCACCCACACCTCGCTGTCGGGGGCGACCTTGGCCAGGTATTTCAGCCAGGTCGCGGCGATCAGCTCGTCGCCGTAGTTCGGGTTCCCGGTCGTGGCGACCAGGTACAGCGTGGGGCGTGTTGCGGAACTGGTCACTGGAGATCTCCACCGTTCGGGGTCGCGGCGCGCGCGCAGGCGCCGAACCTAACAACACGGTGGGCGCGGCTCCGCTCGGAGGCATCCCGGGCCGCCGCCTGGCGGGGCGTTCAGCGGCGCCGCTGTGCTCCACTCGGCGGCGGGCGACGCAAAACGGCGACAACGACTCGGTGGTAATACCGGTGCGTTGCCGCCGTTGATCGTGTTCGGCGAATTCAGTTCTGCTCGTGCAGTTGGTTGCGGAGGCGTTCGATGCGGTCGCGGGTGCGGCGGAACTTCGCCTCGTAGTGCTCTTCGAACAGCGCCGTCGGCAGCGTCGCGACGCTGACCCCGAGCGCTCCGTCGGTTTCGGGCCGGTCCGGCAACGGCTCCGCGGAGCGGTCGGCGGCGGTCTCCTGGTGCGGGATGTCCGCACGTTCCGGCGCGGCCTCTGCGGGGCGCGCGTCCGGTTCGGCCGCAGCGGGGCGAGCGGTGTCGCCGGTGGGCTTCGCCTGCTGCTGCGGGGTGCGCAGCGCGTGCTTGCCGGTGGGCGGGGTGTCCGCGTGCGCCCGGCGGCGGGCGCGGCGCAGCAGCGGCCAGAAGATCACTGCTGCCACCACGGCACCACCGGCGAAGGAGATGACGATCAGGTCCACGTGCTCGCTCCGAATCAGTTCCGCTGGACGGCGTCGGTCGGTTCGCTGTCGGTGTCGGCGGCGGGCTCCGCGTCACCGGAGCTCGTCGGCATGAGCGGGGAACCCAGCGGGATCAGGTAGCTCTGGGTGTCCCCTCGTGGTTCCGGCAGCCACACGTGCTGCGCCGGTTCGCCGACGAGTTCGGCGTCGATGACGTTGTCGATCTCCTGCGCGCCGATCTCGTTGGTGGTGGCGCCGACCAACCGTCCGACGCTGTCCAAAGAGGACAGAACGGCGGTGCGGAGCTCCTCCATGCGGGCCTGCTTGGTGTGCAGGTCCTGCAGCACGTCGAGCCGCAGCTGCTCGGTCTCGGCATCGCGCTGCCCGCATTCCCACCGGGTGCGCGACAGCAGCTCGTCGGCCTCTTCCTTCGCGGCCGTGACCACCGCCTTGTACTCGTCCCGGATGTTGTGGCGCATGACGCGCTCGCGTTCCCGGATCTCGGCGAGGCTCTGCTCGTGCTCCCGGCGGATCTGGCGCTGCCTGGCGTCGAGCTCGTCGACCAGGCGGGAGCATTCGCTGCGCATGTCCTCGGCGGCCTGCTCGGCCGCGCTGATCAGTTGTTGGGCTTCGTATTCCGCGCTGCCACGCATGGTCTGTGCCTGGCGCTGCGCTTGTTCGCGCAGCGTCTGCACTTCCTCCTCGGCCAACGACAGCATGTTCTGCACGCGTTGCGAGGCGTGCGGCAAACCGGTGTCGGAGGCTTCGATGCGTTTGAGGCGGAGTTCGGCTTCGGCGAGGTCGTGCCGCGCGTCGTCGCAGAGGCGGCGCAGATCGGAATTCAGCGCCACCGCCTCGTTGCGATCGATGCTGACCATGCGCAGCTGATCCTCGAGCAACTCGATGTGCTCGGTGACCTGGCGGCGATGGAAACCTCGTACCTGGATGTCGAATCCGGGACGGAGCGGGACGACGGCGTGTGCGGAGTCCTCCACGTTGGACACTCCTCTCCACAGGCGAGGGTCGACTCGCCGAGGAGAGTAGGTCTGATCCGGACCCCGCGCGCGGTGGAGGAGGGCGAGCACCACCTGATCAGGTAGTGATCGGCGGGAAAACCCCGGCCGACGGTCCTCAGTGGATCTCCGGCGGGCTGACCTGTGATTCCGGGATGGCCGACGGCGTGACGCCCCACTTGGCGAGGATGCGGGCGTAGCCGCCGTCGTGGATCAGCTCGTTCACCGCCGCCCGCAGCGCCGGCGCCAGCGGTGAGCCCTTGGCCAGCGCGAATCCGACGTCGAGCCTGCGGAACTCGTTGCGCAGCTCCAGCGCGGGCTGCTGCGTCGCGGCGTAGCGCAGGCCGTTGACGGCTCCCATGATCACGTCGATCTTGCGCTGGGCCAGCGCCGAGTACAGCGCGCTGCTCTCGGAGAACACCTGCACCTGGTAGGCGGGCTCGCCGATCTCGGCGCACCGGTGGGCGTGCGCGGTGAGGGTGGCCTCGAAGGTGGTGCCCTTGGTGGTGCCGACCGTCCGCCCGCACAGCCGGGTCACGTCGGTGATCGGACCGCCGGGGTCGCCCGCGCGGACCGCGAAGCCCTGCCCGTCCTGGACGTAGGTGGCGAAGTCGATGGTCTTCTTGCGCTCCTCGGTGACGCCGAAGTTGCCGGTGCCCGCGTCGTACTTCCCGCTGCCGAGCGCGGGGAGGATCGTGTCGAAGGCGGCCTCCTGCGCGTCGAGGCGGAGACCGAGCTTGCGGGCGACCGCTTCGGCGATGTCGACGTCGAGGCCCACGGCGGTGCGGTTGTCCTCCAGGTAGAACGCGGACGGCGGTGCACCTCCGACGGAACGGCCGATGCGCAGCTCGCCGCTGTCGCGGATCGACGCGGGAAGCAGCGCTGCCGCGGCGTCGCTGCGCTGGACGCCGGAGACGACGTCGGCGCGCGCGTCGAGGCCCGGCGCGACCGCGCCCGGATCGGGGACGGGGCCGCAACCCGCGAGCAGAACTCCGCTCAACAGCAGGGCGAAACCGCCTGCGAAGGCCTTCGCGGCCGAAGAGGTGCGCATCGTGCTTCCTTTCCGGGCCCGGTCGCAGAGCGGGCCGGGCGTCGAGCGGAACGGTGCGCGGCCCGGGGTTCGGGCGCGCGTAGTCGTGCGGCACGCGCGAACGGGCGCGGGTGGCGCGGGATCGTCTCGGATCAGCGGTGGCGGCGACAGGACGCCGACCACACCAGGCCGAGGTCGATGTGGGCGCGCGTGACCAAGCACTTCCGATGCGGCACGCCGGTGAGCTTCGCCGGATCCGCCGGGAGCGTCAACGATGGCCACAGGGTGGGACGGCCGGGCTCACCGCTTGACGGACCTCCACGGCGAGATGGATGTTCGAGTTCTCGATTCCCCTTGCACGGGTGGGAGAACATGTCACATCTGCACGCCGTACCCGATGCGGTCCGGGCCGCGCCGGAGGCGGCTCCCGAGGTCGTCGCGCTGCGGCGCCCGTTCCGCTGGGTCGCGGCGGTGCTGGTGCTGGTCCTGCTCGGCGCCACCGTCGTCTCGGTCGCGACGAACCCGAACTTCCAGTGGAACGTCGTCGCCGCCTACTTCGCCACCCCGGCGGTGCTGCACGGGCTGTGGCTGACGTTGTGGCTCACCGCGGTGACCATGGTCCTCGGGTTCGCGCTCGGCACCGCGCTGGCCGTCATGCGGCTGTCCGGGAACCCGGTGCTGGCAGCGGTGGCCTGGGGGTACACCTGGTTCTTCCGGTCGGTTCCGGTGCTCGTCCAGCTGCTGTTCTGGTTCAACATCGGCGCGCTGTACCCGGTGATCGGGTTCGGGGAGTTCTCCGCGCCCACCGTCGATCTGCTCGGCGGCGTCACCACGGCGGTGATCGGCCTGGTGCTGCACGAAGCCGCCTACGCTGCGGAAGTGGTGCGCGGCGGAATCCTGTCGGTCGACGCCGGGCAGTCCGAATCGGCGCAGGCGCTGGGGATGACCCGCGCCCGCGTCCTGCGGCGGATCGTGCTGCCGCAGGCGATGCGCGCGATCGTGCCGCCCGCGGCGAACATGCTCATCGGCACGTTGAAGGGCACCTCGATCGTCAGCGTCATCGCGGTGCACGACCTGCTGCACTCGGTGCAGCTGATCTACAACCGCAACTACCTGGTGATCCCGCTGCTGCTGGTGGCGACGGTCTGGTACTTGATCGTCACCAGCCTGCTGACGATCGGCCAGTACTACGTCGAACGGCACTATTCCCGCGGAGCGCAACGAGAATCCGCGCCGACGCCGTGGCAGCGGTTGCGCGGCGCCGTGATCGGAGGTCGATGAGCGTGTCCGCGATGGTCGAAGTGCGGGGCGTGCGCAAGAGCTTCGGCGCGGTGCCGGTGCTGCGCGGGGTGGATCTCGCCGTCGGCGGGGGAACGGTCACCTGCGTCATCGGCCCGTCCGGTTCCGGCAAGAGCACCCTGCTGCGCTGCATCAACCACCTGGAGAAGATCGACGCCGGGCGGGTCGAGGTGGACGGCGCGCTGGTCGGCTACCGGGAGTCCGGCGGCAAGCTCCACGAGCTGCCGGACCGGGTGATCTCCCGGCAGCGAGCCGAGATCGGCATGGTCTTCCAGGGATTCCACCTGTTCGGCCACATGACCGCGCTGCGCAACGTGATGGAAGCGCTGCGCGGGGTGCGACGTCTGTCCAAAAAGGACGCCGAGCGGCGGGCGCTGGCGGCGTTGCGCGAAGTGGGGCTGGAGGAGCACGCGGAGTCGTACCCGCGCCGGCTCTCCGGCGGCCAGCAGCAGCGGGTGGCCATCGCGCGGGCCCTCGCCATGGAGCCGAAGGTGCTGCTGTTCGACGAACCGACCAGCGCGCTCGATCCGCAACTGGTGGGGGAGGTGCTGGCGGTGATGAAGGACCTCGCCCGCGGCGGGCTCACCATGGTGGTGGTGACGCACGAGATCGGGTTCGCCCGCGAGGTCGCGGACACCGTGGTGTTCCTCGACGACGGCCGAGTCGTCGAATCCGGCCCGCCCGCCGAAGTCCTGCTGGCGCCGCGCGAACCCCGAACCCAGGAATTCCTCACCCGAGTGCTCTGACCCCGCCACCGGGCCGCGTTTCCGAGTGAACGGACCGTTCGACCAATCCGCTTGGACGAACGGTCCGTTCACTCCGACCCGGTAGCCCCGGTGGTCGACGGCCCGGGACGGCGCTGCGGCCAGGAGCGTCGAGTGAACGGACCGTTCGTCCCATCCCGTTGGGCGAGCGGTCCGTTCACTCGGCGGCGGACGGTGCGGCCGGTGTCGTCGCCCGGTCGGTGGTGCTCGGGTGGAGTGAGCGGACCGTTCGTCCAACGGGATTGGGCAGGCGGTCCGTTCACTCCGATGACGTGGTGGCGGTGAGTGATCGGGGGCACCGGGAGACGGGGGTCCGTTGACCGTTCGGCTGAGTTAGGGTCGGCTCTCCCGACTCAGCGTGAAGGGGTGGCGTGTGACAGGTGTGACCGAGAACGTGCAGGTGGATCCGCGGGCCGCGGTGTTGTTGCGAAGGTGGCTGGCGGAGACCCACACGCCGGTCGCGCTGGGTCCGCTGAAGGCGACGATCGGGCCGCTGCGGTTCACCACCGAGGTCACCTACCGCTCACCGACGGGCGCGCACGGCTTCGGCCCGATCCGGGTTGCGGACTCCGGTGCCGTCGCGGATTCGGCGCTGCTCGCCGCGGCCTGCTCGGCGGATGCGCGCGGCCGGGCGCCGGCCGACGCGCCGATCAACTCCGAGGGCGCGGGCACGTTGCTCGACTGGCTGCTGCACGCGGTGCGCACCGACGCGATCGATCCGCTGGCGGGCAACGACGACGTCGACGTGCTCGGGCAAGGCGTGTCGACGCAGGACGAGGCTCGGAGGTGGCTCGCGTCGCACGTGGAGAGCACGGTGACGCCCGCGCTGCGCAACCTCGATGGCCGCGCCGACCTGGACGAGGTGACGGCGCGGCTGCTGACCCGCCGCTCGCTGGCCGTCATCGGGCGGTTCGGCCTGCGCGGGGTGGCCGACGAGTCGGTGCTGCTGGACGCGCTGGCCCACGACTTGGCGGCGCTCGCCGAGACCTACCCGGACACCGAGCGGGTGGTGCGGCACTGGCTGCACAGCGCCACCTTGACGGACCTGGCCGTGCTCAACGGCTCCGGTCTGCGCTACCTGTCCGAGGGCAAGGTGGCGGTAGCGCCGGTGCGCTACGAAACGCCGAACCCGCTGCGCGAAGTGCCGGCGGAGGCGGTGCCGGGAGTTCCGGTGCCGGTGCTCGACGAGGGCTGGTCGTTGCGGCCGGTGGTGCTGGACTCCGAGGATCCCGCGCTGGTGCACCGCTGGATGAACGAGGACCACGTCGCGGTCAACTGGAACCAGACGTGGTCGTTGCAGCGCTGGCAGGACGAGCTCGGCGCGCAGCTCGGCGGCGAGCACTCGGTGCCGTGCATCGTGAGCCGCGACGGCCGCGCGGTCGCGTACGTGGAGCTGTACCGGGTGGTGCGGGACAAGCTCGCCGCCTGCTACCCGCTGCATCCGCGTGATCTCGGCGTGCACATCGCGATCGGGGAGAAGGACGCCGTCGGTCGCGGGCTCGGCTCGTCGTTGCTGACCTCGGTGGCGCGCGGCCTGCTCGCGGCGGATCCGGAGTGCGTGCGCGTCGTCGCGGAGCCCAACGTGCACAACGGCGCGTCGGTGGCGGCGTTCGGGAAGGCCGGTTTCGAGCGGTCCCGCGAGGTGGGGCTGCCCGGCAAGAACTCCGCCCTCATGGTCCACGCCCGCTGATCGCGGTCCTGTCCGAGTGAACGGACCGTTCGTCCAACGCGATGGGACGAACGGTCCGTTCACCAGCGCTGAGCAGCCATCGAGAGGAGTGAGCCAGCGTCACCCGGCGGCGGCCCGCTGTTCGAGAGCTCCGAAGTGAACGGACCGTTCGCCCAACCAGATTGGACGAACGGTCCGTTCACCCATATCCGCCTGCGCGGCGGCGCCGGAGGTGGGCGAGGGCTCGGGTGGAGTGAACGGACCGTTTGTCCCAAGGGATTGGACGGACGGTCCGTTCACTCGGAAACCGGCTGCGGGGGCTCGGGGTGCGGCGGCAGGGATGGACGGGAGTGGGGAGTCGTCCGTTCTTGCTCGTTGGGGTGGGGTGAACGGATCGTTCGTCCCGTTGGGTTGGACGGACGGGCCGTTCACTTCTTCGTCTCCGGGGGTGGGGCTGAGAGGTAGCGCACGCGGTGGGGGTTCTGGTCACCGGGCTGCGGGTGAAATAAGGTTAGCCTTACTTTGTCCGCGTCCCGTGGGGAGAACGATGCCGGAGCCGCAGGGCGCGTCACTGCCGCTGTCCGCCGCGCAAGCGGGGATCTGGTTCGCGCAGGCGCTCGACCGCGCGAACCCGATCTACAACACCAGCGAGTACGTCGAGATCCACGGCCCGGTCGACCCGGAGCTGTTCGCCGACGCGCTGACGAGGGTGCTGGCCGAGGCCGACACGCTGCGGATCCGGGTGGTCGAGACCGAGGACGGTCCGCGGCAGCTGATCGACCGGCCGTGGGAGCCGAGCCTGCCGGTGGTCGACGTCAGCGGGGACGCGGACCCGATGTCGGCCGCGCTGCGGTGGATGCGCGGCGACCTCGCCGAGCAGGTGGACCTGGCGGTGGGGGGCCCGGAGGGCAGGCTGTTCACGGCGGCGCTGCTGAAGCCGGCCGACGATCGGTGGCTCTGGTACCAGCGGATCCACCACGTGGCCATCGACGGCTACGGCTTCTCCATCGTGCTGCGCCGGGTCGCGGAGGTCTACACGGCGCTGGTCGCGGGCGATGAGCCGGGGCGGTCCCCGTTCGGGCCGCTGGAGTCGTTGCTGGAGGCGGAGCGGGACTACCGGGCGTCGGAGAAGTTCGAGCGGGATGCGGAGTTCTGGCGGGAGCGGTTCGCCGACCGCCCCGAACCGGGCACCTTGGCGGGGCGGTCGGGCCGGACGGCGCGCACGTTCCTGCGCCGCGCGGCGGACGTGGATTCCGGAGCCGCCGACGCGCTGGCCGGGGCCGCGCAGGACAGCCGCACGATCTGGCCGGACGCGTTGATCGCCGGGTTCGCGGCGTACCTGCACCGGGTGACGGGGCAGCGCGAGGTGGTGCTGGGGCTGCCGGTGATGGGGCGGCTCGGGTCGGCCGCGTCGCGGGTGCCGGGCATGGTCGTGAACGTGCTGCCGCTGCGGCTGTCGGTCGCGCCGGATTCGACGCGCGACGAGCTGGTCGTGCAGGTGGCGAAGGCGGTCCGCCAGGTGCGCAAGCACCAGCAGTACCGGGGCGAGGACCTGCGCCGGGACTTGCGACTGCTGGGCACGGACCGGCCGCTGTTCGGTCCGATGATCAACGTGAAGGCGTTCGACTACGACCTGTGCTTCGGCGAGCACTCCGCGACGGTGCACAACCTGGCGGCGGGCCCGGTCGACGACCTGACGGTGTCGGTCTACACCGTCGGCACCGGGATGCGGTTCGAGTTCGACGCGAACCCGGACCTCTACACCGCCGACGAGATCTCCGCGCACCAGGACAGGTTCCTGCGCTTCCTGAGCCGGTTCGCGGAGGCGAACGGGACGGTCGGCGAGGTCGACCTGCTCTCCGCTGAAGAACGCCGCTTGGTGCTCGACGAGTGGAACGGCGGCCCCGTCGGAGCCGACCGCACGGGGATGACGCTGCCGGACCTGTTCGAGGACCAGGTCCGCCGCACCCCGGAGGCGGTGGCGCTGACCTGGGGCGACGAGCGGATCACCTACACCGAGCTGGACGCGCGGGCGAACCGGCTGGCGCACTGCCTCATCGACCACGGCGTCGGCCCGGAGCAGCTGGTGGCGCTGGCGCTGCCGCGTTCGGCGGAGCTGGTGGTCTCGGTGCTGGCGGTGCTCAAGGCGGGAGCGGCGTACTTGCCGCTGGATCCGGGGAACCCGGCGAGCCGCATCGCCTACATCGTCGCGGACTCCGAGCCCGCGATGCTGATCAGCGACACCGCGCACCACGCGAACCTCCCGGCCGACATCCCGCGGCTGCTGCTGGACGATCCGGCCGGAGCGGCGGAGATCGCCGAGCATTCCCAGCGCGATCCGCGCGGTGGGGAACGCGGGCCGTTGACGTCGGATCACGCCGCGTACGTCATCTACACCTCTGGTTCCACCGGCCAGCCGAAGGGCGTGGTGATCCCGCACCACAACGTGGTGCGCTTGTTCACCGCGACCGACCCGTGGTTCTCCTTCGGGGCCCAGGACGTGTGGACGCTGTTCCACTCGTACGCCTTCGACTTCTCGGTGTGGGAGCTGTGGGGCGCGCTGCTGCACGGCGGCAGGCTGGTCGTGGTGCCGCACGAGGTGAGCCGTTCGCCGCAGGAGTTCCTGGGCCTGCTGGCGCGTGAGCGCGTCACCGTGCTGAACCAGACCCCGTCGGCGTTCTACCAGCTCATCGAGGCCGACCGGAACGCTCCGGAGTTCGAGCTAGCGCTGCGGTACGTGGTGTTCGGCGGTGAGGCGCTGGACCTGTCCCGGCTGGACGACTGGTACGCGCGGCACCCGGACGACCCGAAGCTGATCAACATGTACGGGATCACCGAGACGACCGTGCACGTGTCGTACGTGGAGCTCGACCCGGAGCTGGTCGCGCGGCGCGACGGCAGCCTGATCGGCCGCGGCATCCCGGACCTGCGGGTGTACCTGCTGGACGAGAACCTGCACCCGGTGCCGCCGGGCGTGATCGGCGAGCTCTACATCTCGGGGGAGGGGCTGGCGCGCGGCTACCTGGGGCGGCGGGCGTTGACGGCGTCGCGGTTCGTCGCCGACCCGTTCGGCGAGAAGGGCGCCCGGATGTACCGCTCCGGGGACTTGGCGCGGTGGCGCTCCGGTGGCCTGCTGGAGTTCGTCGGGCGAGCCGACCACCAGGTCAAGATCCGCGGTTTCCGCATCGAGCTCGGTGAGATCGAGGCACGGCTCGCGGCGCATCCGCAGGTCACGCAGGCCGCGGTGGTGGCGCGCGAGGACCAGCCCGGTGATCACCGGCTCGTCGGGTACGCCGTGTCGGCCGCCGAAGCCGCCGAGCTGCGATCGCACTTGGCGGCGGAGCTGCCGGACTACATGGTGCCTTCGGCGGTGGTGCTGCTGGACGCGCTTCCGCTGACCCCCAACGGAAAGCTCGACGCGAAGGCGCTGCCCGCGCCGGACTTCGCGCCGCAGGCGGCGGGCCGGGGCCCGCGCGACGCGGTCGAATCGGTGCTGTGCCGGCTGTTCGGCGAGGTGCTGGGCGTGCCGGAGGTCGGCATCGACGACGGTTTCTTCGATCTCGGCGGGCATTCGCTGCTGGCGACGCGGCTGCTGACGCGGGTGCGCGGCGAACTGGGCGTGGAGCTGTCCATCCGCACCTTGTTCGACCACCCGACCGTGGCGGGTCTGGTGCGGCGGATGGGGCCGAGCCTGCGCCCCCGCCCGGAACTGCGCCCGCGGCCCCGGCCGGACGAGGTACCGCTGTCCTTCGCGCAGCAGCGGCTCTGGTTCCTGCACCGGCTGGAGGGCCCCAGCGCCACCTACAACCTGCCGATCAGCGTGCGGCTGTCCGGTGAGCTCGACGTGGCCGCGTTGCGCGCCGCGCTCGGCGACGTGGTGGGCAGGCACGAGAGCCTGCGCACCGCGTTCCCCGACCGCCAGGGCGAACCGCGTCAGTCCGTGCTGGAGCCTGGTGAGCCGGAGTTGCCGCTCGTCGAGACGACCGAGGCCGAGCTCGACGGCGAGCTCGCCGCGGCGGCCCGGCACGGTTTCGACCTGGCGCAGGAGCCGCCGCTGCGCGCCACGCTGCTGCGCACCGGCGAGCGGGAGCACGTGCTGCTGGTGCTGCTGCACCACATCGCCACCGACGAGTGGTCGATGGCGCCGCTGCTGCGCGACCTCGCCACCGCCTACGCGGCCCGCCGCCGCGGCGCGGAACCGGACTGGGCGCCGTTACCGGTGCAGTACGCGGATTACGCGCTGTGGCAGCGGGAACTGCTCGGTGACGAGCAGGACGAGCAGAGCCTCGCGGCGCGCGAACTCGCGTTCTGGCGGGACGCGCTGGCGGGGCTGCCCGACGAGCTCGCGCTGCCCGCCGACCACCAGCGGCCCGCGGTGCCCAGCCACCGGGGCGGCGCCGTGCGGTTCGGCTTCGACGCCGCGCTGCACCGGGACCTCCGCGCGCTGGCCACCGAACACCGGGCGAGCCTGTTCATGGTGGTGCAGGCCGGGTTGGCCGCGCTGCTGACCCGCCTCGGCGCGGGCACCGACATCCCCATCGGTTCGCCGGTCGCGGGACGCGGCGACGACCGGCTCGACGAGCTCGTCGGCTTCTTCGTCAACAGCCTGGTGCTGCGCACCGACACCTCCGGCGAGCCCACGTTCGCCGAGCTGCTGGACCGGGTGCGCCAGTCCGACCTGGCCGCCTACGACCACGCCGAGCTGCCCTTCGAGCGGCTCGCGGAGGTGCTCAACCCGTCGCGGTCGCTGGCCCGGCACCCGCTGTTCCAGGTGATGCTGGCCTACTGGGGCGAAGCGGAGGCGGTGGACGCGGAGTTCCCCGGTCTCGACGCGACCGTGGACACCGTCGACGCGGGGGCCGCCAAGTTCGACCTGGCGCTGAGCCTGCGCGAGGTCTCCGACGGCGTCGAGGGCGTCGCCCAGTTCAGCGCGGACCTGTTCGAGCCCGCGAGCGTCGAGGCGCTGACCGCGCGGTTCGTGCGGCTGCTCACCGCCGCCGCCGCGGCCCCGGACACCCCGATCGGCGACCTGGACCTGCTCGATCCGGCGGAGCGACGGCGGATCTTCAACTGGGGCGACGCGATCCCGGACCAGGACGTGCGGCCCGCGACGTTCCCCGACCTGCTCGACCAGCGGATCGCGGAACGCCCGGACAAGGCGGCGCTGGTCTTCGAGGGCACCGAGCTCAGCTACGCGGAGCTGGGCGCGCGGGTGAACGCGCTGGCGCACCTGCTGATGGAGCGCGGGGCCGCGCCGGGCCGGATCGTCGGCGTGATGCTGCCGCGCTCCCCGGAACTGATCATCGGGTTGCTGGCGGTGCTCGCGTCCGGTGCGGCCTACCTGGCGCTGGACCCCGACTACCCGGCCGACCGGCTGGAGCACATGATCGACGACGCGGATCCGGGCCTGGTGCTGGCGTTCTCGGACCGCAGCCCGGACAACGCGCCGACGCTGCTGCTCGACAGCGCGCAGGTGCGCGCGGCCTGGGACGCCGAGCCCACCGCGACACCGCCCCGGAAGTCCACAGTGGATGATCCGGCGTACGTCATCTACACCTCCGGTTCCACCGGCAGGCCCAAGGGCGTCGTCGTCCCGCACACCGGCGTCGCCGGTCTCGTCGCCACCCAGACCCAGCGGGTCGGCATCACCGCCGAGAGCAGGGTGCTGCAGTTCGCCTCGCCGAGCTTCGACGTCGCGTTCTGGGAGCTGTGCATGGGACTGCTCTCCGGCGGCACGCTCGTCGTGGTGCCCGCCGACCGGCGGGTGCCGGGCGCGCCGCTGGCCGACTACGCCCGCGAGCACGAGGTGACGCACCTGGCGATCGGGCCGTCGGTGATGGGCATGTTCCCGCCCGACGTGGACCTGCCGCCGAACGCGACGCTGCTCTGCGGTGCCGAGAAGGTGCCCGCCGACCTGGTGGAACGCTGGTCGCGGGACCGCGTGATGCTCAACTGCTACGGCCCGACCGAGGCCACCGTGAACTCCACCCTGTGGGAGTGCGAACCCGACACCGGCACGTCGGTCCCGATCGGCGTGCCCGACCCCGGCACCCGGCTCTACGTGCTCGACGCCGCGCTGCGGCCGGTGCCGCCGGGAGTGGTCGGCGAGCTCTACGTCTCCGGAACCGGCCTCGCCCACGGCTACCTGAACCGCCCGTCGCTGACCGCCGAGCGCTTCGTCGCCGATCCGCACGGCGCGCCCGGCGCGCGCATGTACCGCACCGGTGACCTGGTGCGGTGGCGTGCCGACGGGGCGCTGGACTTCGCCGGGCGGGCCGACGACCAGGTCAAGATCCGCGGATTCCGCATCGAACCCGGTGAGATCGAGGCGTCGCTGGCCAAGCACCCCGCCGTCGGCCAGGTCGCCACCGTCGTGCGCGAGGACCGGCCCGGCGACAAGCGCCTCATCGGCTACGTCGTCGCCCAGCGGGAAGTGGAGCAGGCCGAACTGCGCGCGCACGTCGCCGAATCGCTGCCGGACTACATGGTCCCCGCCGCGATCGTGTTCGTGGACGCACTGCCGCTGATGCCGAACGGGAAGCTGGACCGGTCTGCGCTGCCCGAACCCGACCTCGCCGGCGCCGTCGGCTCCGCGGTGCCCCGCGACCCCACCGAAGAGGTGCTGTGCGCGCTGTTCGCGGAAGTGCTCGAACTCCCGCGCGTCGGCGTGCACGACGGCTTCTTCGACCTCGGCGGGCATTCGCTGCTCGCGGCCCGGCTCATCGCGCGCATCGACGAGGCGCTCGGCGTGAAGCTCAACGTGGGCAGCCTGTTCGCCGCCCCGACCGTCGCCGGGCTCGGCGCCCGCGTGCGCACCGGTGGCAAGGGCGACGCGCTGGGCATCCTGCTGCCGCTGCGCACCGAGGGCGCGAAGGAACCGCTGTTCTGCGTGCACCCCGCGGCCGGGCTGGCCTGGCCGTTCTCCGGGCTGATGAAGCACATCGACCCGCAGCGCCCGCTCTACGGCCTGCAATCGCGGGGCCTCGACGAGCCCGCGCCGGTGCTGGACGACCTCGCGGCGATGGCCGCCGAGTACCTCGACCACGTCCGCGAGGTGCAGCCGCACGGCCCGTACCACTTCCTCGGCTGGTCCTTCGGCGGCGTCGTCGCCCACGAGATGAGCACCCAGCTCCAGGACCAGGGCGAACAGGTCCGGTTCCTGTGCATGCTCGACTCGTACCCGAAGGACGTGTGGGACGAGCTGCCCACCGAGGAGGAGGCGCTCAAGGCGCTGCTGTACATGGCCGGCTACGACATGGGCCTGCTGGGCGAGCAGCCGCTGCACCGCGACCAGGTGATGGAGATCCTCTCCGCCGAGGGCAGCGCGCTGGCGAACCTCGAAGAGCACACCGTGAAGGCCGTCATCGACAACTTCGCCAACTGCGCGGTGCTGGAGAACGAGGCCGACCACGGCACGTTCCACGGCGACGTGCTGTTCTTCACCGCCACCGTCAACCAGGCCAAGGCATCCCTGACGCCCCGCATGTGGGAGTCCTACGTGGACGGAGCCGTGGAGAACCACGACATCGCCTGCGAGCACAAGGACATGACCCGGCCCGCCCCGCTCGCCGAGATCGCCGAGATCGTCCAAGATCGGCTGCGGCGCACCGAAGCCCCCGCTCCCGACCCGCGAAGGAGTTCCGGACCATGAGCAATCCGTTCGACGACCCCGAGGGCTCGTTCTACGCCCTGGTCAACGACGAGGACCAGTACTCGCTGTGGCCGGAGCGGATCAAGGTGCCCGACGGCTGGACGGTCGCCCACGGCCCGGCGGGCCGCGAAGCCTGCCTGGAACACATCGAGGTGCACTGGACGGACATCCGCCCGGTCCGCAACGGCGCGTAAGTCGGGAACCAACAGTGCGTGTGAACGACCCCAAAGTCGCGGTCTGCATCGTCTACGTCGCCGCGATGTTCATGAACGGCATGGACGCCACCATCGTCAACGTGGCGCTGCCCGCGATCGGCGCCGAGTTCGGGGTGCCGCCGAGCGCGACCAGCGCCATCAACATCGGCTACCTGGTCAGCCTCGCGGTGTGCATCCCCGTGTCGGGCTGGCTGGGCGACCGGTTCGGGACCAAGAAGGTCTTCCTGGCCGCGTTCGGCGCGTTCGTGCTGGCCTCCGCGCTGTGCGGGGCCGCTCAAGACCTGACGCAGCTCACCGCGGCCCGCGTCGTGCAGGGCGCGGGCGGCGGCGTGCTGAGCCCGGTGGCGTTGACCATGCTGTTCCGCGCCTACCCGCCGCAGGAGCGGATCAGGCTCTCCAGGGTGCTGGTGATCCCGACCGCGGTGGCACCCGCGCTCGGGCCGGTGCTGGGCGGGTTCTTCGTCGAGCAGCTCAGCTGGCGGTGGGGCTTCTTCGTGAACGTGCCGTTCGGCGTGCTGGCCCTGGTCTACGGCGTGCTGCGGCTGCGCGAACACGTCGAATCCGTGCACAAGCGGTTCGACCTGATCGGGTTCGCGCTGGCCGCGCCCGGACTGGGCCTGCTGATGTACGCGCTGGACGCGGTGTCGATGCGCGGGCCGGACTCCCCGCACTTCTACCTGGCGGGGGTGGTCGGGCTGGGCTGCCTCATCGCGCTCGTCGTGTCCCAGCTGCGGTCCCGGCAACCGATGCTGGACGTGCGGTTGTTCGGCGACGCCTCGTTCCGGCGGGCCAGCCTCATCCTGGCGACGTGCGTGGCCGGATTCCTCGGCACGCTCTACGGCTTCACGCTGATGTACCAGTCCGGCATGGGCGCCTCGCCGTGGGAGACGGGGCTGGTGACCCTGCCGAAGGCGGTCGGGCTGATGGTGGCCTCGCAGGCGGTGACCTGGGCGCACCCCAGGATGGGGCCGCGGTTGCTGATCGCCTCGGCGATGCTCGGCGCCGCCGCGTCGTTCGCCGCGATGAACCTGGTGACCGGTCCGCTGTCGGCGGGGGCCGTGCAGTTCGCCTCCGGGTTCTTCGTCGGTGCCGCGTCGATCGAGCTGCAGGTCGTGGCGTTCGCGACGATCAGCGCCACCGCCACCGGCGGCGCGTCCACCTTGTTCAACGTGCAGCGCCAGATCGGTTCGGCGCTCGGCGTCGCCGTCACGGCCGGTGTGCTCGCACTCGGCGGGGCCGGGTCGTCCGGTTCGCTCGGCGCCTACCACGTGGCGATGCTCGTCTCCGCCGGATTCGCGCTGCTGGGCGTGTTCGTGGCGCTGCGCATCAAGAATCCCGCCGCGCTGCGCGCCGATGCTGGTCACGACGTGGACGAGGGCAGCGGGTCCGGGGCGGTCCCGGCGGCCCGGAGCTGACGGCGCTCCCGGCCGGTCGTGCGTTCGGGCGAGATCTGGCCCACCGTGGGGAAGACATCCCGCCGTTCTATGGTTAGGCTAGCCTTAATTCCAGTGATCGTTCTGGAGACAGTGAGGAAGGAACGCCAGGGCCGATGACGACAGCGGACCGACCCGGACGCAGCGAACACCGCCGTCCTCCGACCCGCACGCTGGAGGTGCTCCGCACGACGGAGCTGTCGCCTTCGATGCGGCGCATCACCCTCGGCGGGGACGAACTCGCCGGGTTCCGCGAGCAGCACAGCGGGCCCAACGTGAAGGTGTTCGTCCCGCAACCCGGTCAGCACCGCCCGGTGCTCCCCGTCCTCAACGACGAAGGCCGCTACGTGTGGCCCGAAGCGCACGAACGGCCCACCATGCGCACCTACACGGTGCGCCGCTACGACGAACAGCGCGGCGAGCTCGACATCGACTTCGTCATGCACGGAGACCACGGCGTCGCCGCGTCTTGGGCGCGCGCAGCCGAACCGGGCGACTACCTCGGCGTGCTCGGCCCCGGCGGCCGGACCTGCCGGGAAGCCGACTGGTACCTGTTGGTCGGCGACGAGACCGCGATGCCCGCCATCGCCTCGATCATCGAAGGGCTGCCGCTCACCGCGCGCGGCCAGGTCTTCCTGGAAGTCGCCGGGAGCAGCGACCAGCAGCACATCGAATGCCCGCCGAACGTGCGGATGACCTGGCTGCACCGCGACGGCGTGCCAGCAGGGCGCTCCACGCTGCTGTCCGACGCCGTCCGCGACCTCGACATCCCCGACAGCCACGACGTGTCGGCCTGGGTCTCCGGTGAATCCGGGATCGTCCGCGGCATCCGCCGCCACCTGCGGCAGGACCGCGGATTCGACGCCCGATCGGTGCTCGCCATCGGCTACTGGAAAGCCGGCATGGCCGAAACCGACTACCACGACCGATACAACCACGACCGCGACTGAGCGGTCTGCGGATTCCACCGTGCCCGAGCGCGACACCGACCGGGTACCGGCGAAGGGACAACCGTGTCTGCGGCTCCGACCCCCGTGCAAGGCCACGTCCAGGACATCCTGGGCATCGGCTTCGGCCCCTCCAACTTAGCGCTGGCCGTGGCCGTCGAGGAACACAACCGCCGCTGCGACGAGGGCGAACGGCTCGACGCGAGCTTCGTGGAACGCAAGCCGAGGTTCGGCTGGCACCGCGGCATGCTCATCGAAGGCACCACGATGCAGGTCTCCTTCCTCAAAGACCTCGTGACGATGCGCGAGCCCGCCAGCGACTTCTCGTTCCTGTCGTACCTGCGGGACAAGGGTCGCCTGGTCGACTTCATCAACCACAAGACCATGTTCCCGACCCGCGTCGAATATCACGACTACCTGGAGTGGGCCGCCGGCCGGCTGGAACACCTCGCGGACTACGACGCCGAAGTCATCGACGTGCGGCCCGTGCAGGACGGCGACGTGTTCGAAGTGCTCGTGCGGCACGGGTCCGGCCAGGTCACCGCCCGGCTCGCCCGCAACATCGTCGTCGCCGTCGGACTCGAAGCGAGCCTGCCGCCCGGCGCGGAACTCGGCGACCGCGTGTGGCACAACCTCGAACTGATGCACCGCGTCGGCGAACTCGACGGCACCGAGCCACGCCGGTTCACCATCGTCGGAGCCGGGCAGAGCGCCGCCGAAGTCACCGACCACCTGCACCGCTCGTTCCCCGACGCGGAAGTGTGCTCGGTGTTCAGCCGGTACGGGCACACCCCCGCCGACGACAGCCCGTTCGCGAACCGCATCTTCGACCCCGACGCGGTCGACCACTTCTACACCTCGCCGACCGGGGTGAAGCAGATGCTCATGGACTACCACCGCAACACGAACTACTCCGTGGTGGACCTCGAACTCATCGAGCAGCTCTACGCCCGCGCCTACCAGGAGAAGGTGCAGGGCAAGGAACGGCTGCGGATGCTCAACGCCTCCCGCGTCACCGACGTCGAGACCTCCGCCGACGGCGTCGCGGTCACCGTCGAATTCCTGCCCACCGGTGAGCGCGAAGTGCTCGACTCCGACGTGCTCGTCTACGCCACCGGCTGCCGGCCCGGCGACCCCGGGCGGTTCCTCGGGCGCACCTGGGAGGAATGCCTGCAGGACGCGGACGGGCAGGTGCAGGTGGACCGCGACTACCGGGTGCGCACCACCGACGGCGTCCGCGGCGGCGTGTACTTCCAAGGCGGCACCGAGCACACCCACGGCATCACGTCGTCGCTGCTGTCCAACGGCGCGGTCCGGGCGGGCGACATCCGCGACTCGATCCTCCGGTACCGCAACACGCCCCGGGCGACCGCGCCCTCCGGCTACGCCCTCACCGCCGAACACGCCTGAGCCCCCGGCATCCCGAGCGAACGGCCCGTCCGCCCAACCCCGTTGGACGAACGGTCCGCCCACTCCACCCTGCGCAGGAACGGAAGCGAGTGAACGGCCCGTTCGTCCGACCAGCTTGGTCAAACGGTCCGCTCACCTGCGCAGAGCGGGATTGAGTGAACGGCCTGTTCGTCCAATCCCGTTGGACGAACGGTCCGCTCACCTCATTCCGGACCGGCGCGGCGCCGTCTTCTCCGGGAGCTTGCCGCCGGGGCGGGTGGAGTGAACGGACCGTTCGTCCAGTCGGATTGGGCAGACGGTCCGTTCACTCGATCCGAGGTCGTTCGTGGGTGAGGTGGCTCCAGCGGAGGTCCGGTCGGGCTGGAGGGGGTGAACGGACCGTTCGTCCAACGGGATTGGGCGGAGGGTCCGTTCACTTCGTCCCGGATCGGCGCGGTGGCGCCCGCTCTGGGGGTGTGCCGCTGGGCTGGAGGGGGTGAACGGACTGTTCGTCCAAGGGGATTGGGCGGAGGGTCCGTTCACTCGGGGTGGGGTTGTGATCACCGGCACAGGGGTGGGGTGGGAACAAAGGGCCGTGATCGGGTGGTTGGGAACGGCGATGGACACTGTCGCCAACCCGGACCGCACCGCCCTCGGGGCCCACGGTCACGCGGACCAGACCGACCCGATTCGCGGCACGGCGCGAGGGCGGTCAACCGTGCCGCTGTCGATCCTCGACCTCGCGCCCGTCGGGGTGGAGACCACGCCCGGTGAGGCGCTGGCCACGACCACGGAGCTCGCGAGGGCCGCGGAACGCTGGGGCTTCCACCGGCTGTGGGTCGCCGAGCACCACGGCATGCCGGGGATCGCGAGCTCCTCGCCGCCGGTGGTGATCGCGCACCTGGCCGCCGCGACGAGCACGTTGCGGCTCGGCTCGGGCGGCGTGATGCTGCCCAACCACGCGCCGCTGGTCGTCGCGGAGCAGTTCGGCACGTTGCAGGCGCTGCATCCGGGTCGCATCGACCTCGGCATCGGCCGCGCGCCCGGTACCGACCAGGGCACGGCCCGCGCGCTGCGCCGCACGAGCGGTCCGCTGTCGGTCGACGACTTCCCGCAGCAGCTCGGTGAACTGCTGCGCTTCCTCGGCGACGGTTTCACCGCCGACCACCCGTACGCCGAGGTGAACTCGATCCCGCACGGCCAGGCGCCGCCGGTGTGGCTGCTCGGTTCCAGCGGTTTCAGCGCCCAGGTCGCGGGTGCGCTGGGGTTGCCGTTCGCGTTCGCCCACCACTTCTCGGCGCGCAACACGCTGCCCGCGCTGGAGCTGTACCGGCAGTCGTTCCAGCCTTCGGAGGTGCTCGACGAGCCCTACTCGATGATCGGCGCGCAGGCGATCGCCGCCGACACCGAGCAGGAGGCGCTGGACTTGGCGCGTCCGATGGCGCTGAGCATGTTGCGGCTGCGCAGCGGCAACCCGGGGCGCATGCCCAGCCCCGAGGAGGCCCGCGAGTACCGGTACTCGGCGATGGAGCAGAGCGTCGTGGACAGCTGGCTGGCCGACGCGATCTACGGCACGCCCGAGTCGGTGCACGCGGAGCTGGAGGCGCTGCGGGAGAGCACCGAGGTCGACGAGCTGATGCTGACCGCGAACATGTACGACCGGACGGCGAAGCTGCGTTCCTACGAGCTGATCGCGCGCGCCTACGGGTTGCCGGGCGTGGACTGAACTCCTGATCCACGTCGCCTCCGACGCGCGGGCGTGGCCGGCACCACTGTCTCGCCAGGTCACGCGCAGCCGTGCGGGGGCGGTGGCGTACGGTCGATTCCGGTGTTCGTGGCAGCGGCGGGATTGAGGGATTTGTGGTGAAGCCTGGCGTTCTGGCCTTCTACCGGGTCATGGCGTACGTGACAGCGGTGCTGCTCATCTTGCTGTGCCTGACGATGGTGCTGAAGTACTTGTGGCCCGAGGGCTCGTCCATGCAGCTGCTGGGCGACCAGTGGACGACCACGATCGGCATCGGCCACGGCTACCTCTACATCGTGTACTTGTTCGTCGCGCTCGTCACCACCGTGCAGCTGCGCATCCCCTACGGGCGGATGCTGCTGGTCCTGCTGGCGGGCACCATCCCGTTCGGCGCTTTCTTCGCGGAGCGCAAGGTCGTGCTGTGGCACCGGCTGCGCACGAGCGGTGAGCCGCTGCCGTTCGAGACCGCGGCGACGTCGGAGGCGACGAGCTGATGACGGCGGTTCCCGAACAGGCTGAGACCGCGGCCCCCGCCACCACCACCGCGAAGCGGCGCGGCGTGCTCGCCGCGTACTTCGCGCTCACCAAGCCGCGGGTCATCGAGCTGCTGCTGGTCACGACGATCCCGGCGATGTTCCTGGCCGAGCGCGGCGTCCCGTCGCCGTGGCTGGTGCTGGTGACGCTGGTCGGCGGCGCCATGTCCGCGGGCAGCGCGAACGCGCTGAACTGCGTGGCCGATTCGGACATCGACGCGGTGATGCACCGCACCCGCAGCCGCCCGCTGGTGAGCTACGAGGTGCCGCGCAAGCACGCGTTGATCTTCGGGATCGTGCTGGGCGTGGTCTCGTTCGCGGTGCTCGCGCTGGGCGCGAACCTGCTGGCGGCGGTGCTGTCGCTGGCGGCGATCCTGTTCTACGTCTTCGTCTACACGCTGCTGCTCAAGCGGCGGACCTCGCAGAACATCGTGTGGGGCGGTGCCGCGGGCTGCATGCCGGTGGTGATCGGCTGGGCCGCGGTGGCCGGCAAGGTCGAGTGGCCCGCGATCGTGATGTTCGCGGTGGTGTTCCTGTGGACGCCGCCGCACTTCTGGTCGTTGGCGATGAAGTACCGCGACGACTACGCGCGCGCCGGGGTGCCGATGCTGCCGGTGGTGGCGACGCCGCGGCAGGTGTCGGCGCGGATCCTGGTCTACAGCTGGGCGACGGTGGCCTGCACGCTGTTGCTGGTGCCCGCGACGAGCTGGGTGTACGTGGCGATCGCGGTCCTGTCCGGCGCGGCGTTCCTGATCGTGGCCCAGCGGCTGCACGCGTCGGTGCGCCAAGGGCGGACGACGAATCCGATGACGTTGTTCCACCTGTCGAACTCGTACCTGGCGGTGCTGTTCGTGGCGATCGCCGTCGACGCCGCGATCGGCCTCCCCACCCTCACCTGATCCACTCCTCCGCCCGCCGGCGCTGATCGGAGTGAACGGCCCGTTCGTCCCATCTGATCGGTCGAACGGGCCGTCGACCGCTGCACGCGTGGTGGTGAACGGTCCGTTTGCCCAGTGGGATTGGTCGAACGGGACGTTCACTCGGTGCTGGCGCTGTGGTGAACGGTCCGTCTGCCTAATGGGATTGGTCGAACGGGACGTTCACCCGGGACTGTCACTGGCGTGAACGGCCCGTTTGCCCGACGGGATTGGTCGAACGGGACGTTCACTCCGAAGCCGATCCTGCGCTCGCGTCGGGCGTCGTCACCGCCGACGCACCCTGGCCGCGATGGCGGTGGTGAGCGCGGTGAGCAGCACGGCGCCCCACACGACGGCCAGCGCGATGAGCAGTCCCGTCGAGTAGTCGCGGTCCAGCAGGCCGGGGTTCTGGTTCGGCGCGTAGGTGCGCCACAGGAACGGCACGGCCAGCAGCGCCAGCACAGCGCTCAGCACCATGCCGACCGCCGCGGGCGCCCGCCAGGAGCGCGGCAGCACCCGGGCCGCCGTCCATCCGACGAGTCCGGCCAGCGGCAGCAGCACCAGGTCGGTGAGCACCGGCCCGGCCGCGAGCCAGCCGAGCACCGACCACCGGATCGCTTCGTCGGCGAGCAGTTCCGCCGCGAGGTACCAGCCACCCCAGCCGATCATCGCCAGCCCGGCGGCGGCGAGCAGCGCGCGCGTCACAGGACCTCCACCCGTCGCACCCACTTGGTCTGCAGCACACCGGGCCGGTTCGGCGCGATGAGGCGGCACGGGTAGCCGTGGTCGGGGTGCAGCGGTTCGCCGCCGAGCCGCAGCGCGAGCAGCGTGAGCGGGTCGCGCGCGTGGGCGGCGGGCAGCACCGTCGACGAGTACGGGCTGCCTTCCTCCAGCGAGGAGATCCGCACCTCCGCGTCGGGCGCGGCGCCGACCTCGCGCAGCAGGTCGGCGAGCGGCACGCCGCTCCACGTGGCCTGCGCGCTCCAGCCCTCCACGCACGCGATGGGCAGTTCGGCGGTGGTCTGCGGCAGCGCCGCGAGTTCAGGGCGGCTGAAGGTGCGGGTCCCCCGTGGTCCGCTGACCTCCAGCCGCCAGCCGGGATCCCGGCTGATGTCGAGGACTCCCGCCGCGGTGGCGGTCCGGTTCACCGGCAGGCCCTGCGGGCCGTTCGGCGACCGGGTGCCCAGGACCGCGAGGTCGCGCAGCCACGGCACGGTCATCCCCGCGGTGACCGTGACGGCGGTGCCGACCGACAGCGCGGTCAGGCCGAGGAATCCTCGACGACCCACGAGGCCGCCGCGTTCGGCGGGCTCGCGAGGTTCTCCGAGCGCAGACCGGAACGCGGGGATCTTCACGGCCGCGTGCAGCAGCAGCGAGCCCACGGCGATCCAGCCGAGCGCGAAGTGCAGGTCCGGGAACGAGAAGTTCCACGGGTAGTTCTGGGCGATGTTGAACAGGCCCGTGATCAGTTCGAACGTGGCCGAGGCGATGAGCACCAGCAGCGATCCGCGTTCCAGCAGGTGCGGCAGCGACCGCACCACCGGGCGTTCGAACAGCTTCGGCGCCACGCTCCACAGCTTCGCCGCGAGCAGCGGGATCGCCGCGATGCCGCTGAGCACGTGCGCGCCCTGGGTGATCCGGTACAGGTTCACCGGCCGCGACGGCCAGTCGAACCAGCCCGGCGGGTGCTGGATGCCGTGGCTGATCAGCCCGGTGATCATGCAGATCCCGAAGGTCACCGCCAGCCACACCCCCAGGCGGCCGGCGGTGACCGGCTCCCTCCCCGCTCTGGTCATGAGGTGCTCCTCAGCTCGGCGAACCAGCGCCCGGATCGTTCGGCGACGTGCGCCACGGTGAAGCGGGTCTCGACGGCGAGTTCGGCGAGCGCGTCCACGCCGACCCACGCCCACCGGAACCACGCCCCGGTGCCGTTCATCCGCACGTTCCCGCTGCGCATGCCGGTTCCCGGCGGGTCGAGTTCGATGATGAGCAGTCCGTCGGCGCAGAGCAGCCGGTGCACCCGGTGCAGCAGTGCGACGGGGTCGCCGCCGATGCCGACGTTGCCGTCGGCGAGCAGCGCGGTCTGCCAGCGGCCCTCGCCGGGAAGGGTGCTGAACAGGTCGCGGCGCAGCGCGGCGGCGCCGCGACCGCGCGTCATGGCCACGGCGACGGGGCTCTCGTCGACGCCGAGCGAGGGCACGCCGCGTTCGGTGAGCGCGCCGACGAGGCGGCCGGGCCCGCAGCCGAGGTCCAGGGTGGGGCCGGTGCAGGCGGCGAGCACTGCTTCGTCGGCGGCGTCGGGCTCGCGGGACCAGCGCTGCACGGGCAGCCGCCACCGTTGACCTCCGCTGCCGTGCAATGCGGTCACCTCCCCGCGCAGTGCCGAGTCGAACATCGCCGTGGTGGTCATCGGGGTCCTCCGGCGGAGTGCGCGTCGGCGACGACTTCGCCGACGGCGCGGGCGAAGCGGGTCCCGGGAAGTCGTGCGGCGACGTCCCGCGCGACCTCCATCGTGTCCACATCGGACAGTTCGGCCAGCCGGTCCGGATCGCGTCCTGCTCGGCTCATCGCGGCGGCCGTGAGCGCGCCGGTGTCCGGCCGCGACATCGGCACCGCGCGCAGCGCCGCCGCTCGCAGCGGATCGCGCAACCCCAGCGCCCACCACCCGCCGTCCGAGGCGGGGCCCAGCACGGCTTCCGGGCCCGCCGGATCGGACATCCGCCGCGTCGCGTCCGCCAGCAACCGGCGGCTGACCTGCGGGGTGTCCATGCCGATCTGCACGACGGGGAGACCGGGGTGGATCGCGGCGGAGTCCTGGTGCGCGTACGCGAGCCGATCGCCGAACGCCGCGCCGCGCTGCGGGATCACGGTCAGCGACCGCAGCACCCGCCGCAGCTCGGCGGAGTCCTCGGCGGCGGCGAGGTCCCCGGTCATCGCGACCACCGGCCGCGCACCGGGCACGTCGAGCACCACGCGCAGCGTCCGCAGCAGGCTCGCCGCGGCGATGCGCGCCGCCTGCTCGGGAGTGGCCGGTGGGCACAGCCGCGTCTTGGCGAGACCGGCGACGGGCGCCTTCGCGACGACCAGCAGGATCGCGGCGCTCATCGCAGCACCCGCGCCATGTCCCGCACGGCACGGGTGGTGCCGCGCACGGAGCCGCTCACCTTCGACTTGGTGCCCGCGGTCCGCGGCCGGTAGTCGATGTCGAGCTCGTGCACCCGCCACCCGGCCCGCTCCGCCCGGAGCAGCAGCTCCAGCGGGTAGCCGAACGCGCGGTCCCGCACGTCGAGGTCCAGCAGCGCCTGCCTGCGGGCGCAGCGCACCGGCCCGATGTCGTGCACGGGTAGTCCGCGCCGCCGCAGCAGTCCGGCGAGCACCGCGTTGCCCGCCCGCGCGTGCCACGGCCAGGCGCCGCGTTCGGCCGGGACCCGGCGGCCCACGGCGAGGTCCGCTTCACCCGAGTCGACCACGTCCACCATTCGCGCCAGCACGCCCGCGTCCATCGAGCCGTCCGCGTCGAGGAAGCACACGACGTCGGCGTCGGAGGCCTCCAGCCCGGTGTGCACGGCGGCGCCGTAGCCGCGCCGCGCCTCGTGCACCACGAGCGCGCCGTGCTCGGCGGCCACGGCAGGGGAGCCGTCGCCGGAGCCGTTGTCCACCACGATCGCGCGGTGCCCGGCGGGGATCGCCGCGAGCACACCGGGCAGCGCGGCGGCCTCGTCGAGACAGGGCAAGATCACGTCCACGGAGCTCATGACCCCAAGCTAGGTCCGCCTCGGATGGCCGGAAAGCGTTGTGGCGCTTAGGAAATCATTACGGGAGCCAGGTCCTTACGGATTCGTGACGCCTCCGCCGAAGTGGCGGGGAAGCCCGCCGCGCGCCCCTAAGGTGGATCGGATGACCGGACAGGTTCTGCCAACCCGCCAGTGGCGACCCCCCGCGGTGGGCCACCATGTGCCCATGAACAGCTCCGGAACCGAGCTCGGCCGGATCCTGGTGGTCGACGACGACGCCACGGTCCGCGACGTCGTCGGCCGCTACCTGCGCCGGGACGGGCACGAGGTGGTGGAGGCCGCCGACGGGGAGATGGCGTTGCACCTGCTGCAACGGCGACCGCCGGATCTCGTGGTGCTGGACCTGATGCTGCCCGGCATGGACGGCGTCGAGGTGTGCCGCCGCATCCGGGACGCCGGCAGCACCCCCGTGATCATGCTGACCGCGCTCGGCGAGGAATCCGACCGCATCACCGGGTTGCGCACCGGTGCCGACGACTACGTGGTGAAACCGTTCAGCCCCGGCGAACTGGCGTTGCGAGTGGCGTCGGTGCTGCGCAGGGCCCGCAACGCGGTGGAGCCCAACGCGGGCGCCCGGATCGCCGACGGCGACCTCCAGGTGGACACCGGCGCGCGCACCGCCGTGCTCGGCGGCACGTCGCTGACCTTGGCGACCCGCGAGTTCGACCTGCTGGCGTTCTTCCTGTCCCACCGCGGCCACGCCTACTCGCGGACGGAGCTGCTCAGCAAGGTCTGGGGCTGGGAGTTCGGCGACCAGTCGACCGTCACGGTGCACGTGCGCCGGCTCCGGGAGAAGGTCGAGCCGGACCCGGCGAGCCCGCGTCGCATCGCCACCGTCTGGGGAGTCGGCTACCGCTACGACGGACTCGGGGACTGAGCCGTGTTCGTCACCTTCTCGCACGTCGCGCCCTACGCCATCGGGTTCTCGCTGCCGGTGGCGCTGCTGGGGGCGGCGCTGCTGTTCGCGATGCGGCGGCGGGCTTCGCTGGCGCTGGCCATGACGGTGCTGGTGCTGATCCCGCTGGCCGCGACGCTGGTCGGGGTGCTGGCGGTGACGGGCTTCATGTTCTCCCACCAGCTGACGATCACGGTGATCGTGTGCTTCGCGGTGGCGCTGGTGACGGTGCCGGTTGCGATCCTGCTGGGACGGGCGTTGTCCCAGCGCACCGTGTGGGAGCAGGAGGCCCGCGACCGGGAGCGGGCCGCGGAGAGCGCCCGGCGGGAGCTGGTCGCCTGGATCAGCCACGACCTGCGCACCCCGCTGGCCGGGATGCGGGCGATGTCGGAGGCGCTGGCCGACGGAGTGGTGGACCGGCCGGACGAGGTCGTGGAGTACGCCCGCCGCATCGGCGGCGAGGTGCGCCAGCTGTCGGGCATGGTGGACGACCTGTTCGAGCTGTCCCGCATCGCGGCGGGCGCGCTGCGCATCACCCCCGCCGCGGTGCCGCTGCGCGACGTCGTCAGCGAAGTCACCGAATCGGAGCGCATCCTCGCCGGAACCCGTGGTGTGACGCTGGAGGTGCGGGCGCGGAGCTGGCCCGTCGTGTGGGGTTCCGACCCGGAGTTGGCGCGGGTGGTACGCAACCTGGTGGGCAACGCGATCCGGCACACCCCGCGGCACGAGACCGTCGTGGTGGCGGTGCGCGAGGAAGCCGGGCGCGCGTGGCTGTCGGTGCAGGACGCGTGCGGCGGCATCGGCTCCGACGAGCTGGCCCGGGTGTTCGACGTGGGTTATCGCGGTGGGACGGCGCGGGACTCCGGGTCGGAGACGACGCGGCGCGCGGGGCTCGGCCTGGCCATCACCCGAGGTCTGGTGGAGGCCCACGACGGGCGGATCAGCGTCGTCAACGACGGGCCGGGCTGCCGGTTCGACGTCGCCTTGCCGCTGGTGCCCGCCTGAACGCGCGCTTTCAGCGCAGGACGGGGAAGACCTCGGCGCCACCGCGTCCGGTGGCCGCCTCCACGAGGTGCACCGGGTCGGCGACGGCGGTGAGCAGCGCGGCGGTCTCCCGCATCGGTTCTCCCGCGAGCGGGCCGGGTTTCGGCAGTTCCAGCGCGGTGGCCATGTCGAGGTAGTGCACCACCGCCTCCATCAGCTGGATGCGGAGCACTTCGCCCCCGGCCACGGTGCCCAGCCCGATGTACGGGACGAGCCGGTCGAGGTCCTGGCCGCGCAACCGCGCGATCGTCCGCGGTGCCACGTCGGTGAACTGGTCGACCAGTTCGGCAGGCGAACGGTCATCGGCGATGCCCGCATCGCGGATCTGGTCGGCCGCGGTGTGCGCGACTCCGCCGGGGCGCTGCATCAACGCCAGCAGCCGTGCCGCGTCCGCGAACGTCGGCGCGGTCCCGGGGGTGACGGCGTCCTCTGCGTCGAGCGCGGCTCCGACCATGGCGGGGACGTCCGCGCAGTGCGCGAACACGTGCCGCACGGTCCAGCCCTCCAGCCGCGTCGGCCGAGCCCACTGCTCGGCGTCGAGATTCCGGCCGAGTTCCGCCCAAGCCTGCCAAGCTCGGTCGAGCGCGTCCACGATCATGGTGTACTCCCAGGGCAACGGCTGTCGGGTGCCAGGAGATCACGACCGCGCACGTTTCGGTGGATGTTCGCGGACGACGATCGGTGCCGCGCGGTCATCGGCATGTCGGATGGGGGCGTGCATGGGCGAACGGTGGAATGCGGAGGCGGTGGCCGCGTTTCGGGCGGTGTCGAGGCGGCGGCGGTGGCGGGCGAGCGCCGTGCTGTTCTCGGTGGGCGACGAATCGGACCACGTGCTGCTCATCCGCAGCGGCCGGGTCAAGGTGTGGTCGATGTCGGCGCGCGGAACCGAGGCGATGCTCGCGATCCGCGGGCCGGGCTCGATGATCGGCGATTTCGCCGCGGTCGACGGGGAACCGCGCGGCGCCACGGTGACCGCGCTTGAGCAGGTCGAAGCCGACGTCGTGTCCGGCGGGGACTTCCGCCGGTTCCTGCACGAACACCCGGAGGCGATGTTCGAACTGCTCACCCGGGTCGTCGCCCGGTTGCGGGAATCGGACCGGCACCGGGTGGAGTTCGCCTCCTCCGGTGTCGCGGAACGGCTCGCCCGGCTGCTGCTGGAACTGGTGCGCGAGCACGGAGTTCCGGACGGTGCCGGGCGGCGCGCGATCGCGATCCCGCTGAGCCAGGCGGAACTCGCGAGCGCGACGAGCGCGTCCCGGGAGGCGGTGGCCCGTGCACTGCGCGAACTGCGGGAATGCGGCGCGGTCAGCACGCAGCGCAGGCAGATCGTCGTGCTGCGAGGTGACGTGCTCGCCGAGTACGCGGCGCGGTAGTGCTCAGCTCCCCGCAGCGGGCAGGAACAGGAGCAGGCCGGTCCAGAGCAGGAACGCCAGCAGCGCGGTGCAGAAGCAGCGCAACGCGTTGCGCAGCCGCCGGTACTTCGTGCCCGCGATGCCCGCGAGCGTCTCCGCCTGCTGCCACGCCTGCGCGCACAGCTCGACGGTGGTCGCCGTGTGCAGCTGCGCCGCGCTGTGCCGCTGGAAGGTGGGGAACGCGAACAGGTTCGGCCTGCCCGACGGCACGCGGGTGCGCGGGGTGAGCGCGGACGTCAGGTAGAGCAGTGCCCCCAGCGCCGCGCACAACGACACCGCCAGCAGCGCCAGCGAGGTGAACTTCGACGCGGCGTCCGACAGCGCGGGCGGCGCGGAGATCGCTTTGCTCGCGCCGCCGATGCAGATGCCGAGCGCGGAGATCAGCAGGCCCGCTTTGGTGTCCGCTCCGGCGATGGAACTGCGGAAGTCGCCCGCGGTGCGCAGCGCGACCTCCAGCTCCTGCTCTGCGGTGAGGTGACCGCCCGGTTCGGGAGCGTCCGGCCCGTCCTGCCGCAGTCCGACGCGGGTCGGGGTGGCGTGGTCCGGGGTGGTGCGGTCGATCGTGGCGAGCTGCTCGCGGGGCATGGCTTCCTCCGTGTCCGTCGGTGCGGGGTGAGATCAGCTCATCACTGTCCGTGCCTGAACACTGCGTCAGAATCCACACAACGAAAGCGCTCCACCCCACACCCACCCGGACCAACCCCCCCGCCCAGCGAAGCTCCAACGGAGTGAACGGCCCGTTCGTCCAACGGCATTGGTCGAACGGTCCGTTCACTCAATTCCGGGTGTCGAGCGAGCCGCGGGGGTGGAGTGAACGGCCTGTTCGTCCAACGGGATTGGGCAAAGGGTCCGTTCGCTCCGGATGGGGTGCTCCCGCGGCGCGCGCCGCCTGGCGGTCAGGTGCGCAGGGCCGCGGCGACGTGGGAGTGCGCCATGTCGGCGACGGTGCGCAGGTCCGCCAGCGGCGTCCCGGCAAGGTGCAGCACGGTGAGCGACTGGTTCACCGCGCTCACGTACAGCGCCAGGTCGTCGAGTTCCGTCACCGACGACGTCCCTTCCGCCGGGCGCAGTGCCGCCCGTACCTCGGCGCGCTGCCCGTCGAGCGCGTTCCCCACGGCGTCGCGCACGGGATCATCGAGTTCGGCGGTCTCCGCGGCGAGCCGGGTGATCAGGCAGCCCGCCGGTACCTCCGGTTCGGCGAGCCGTTCCAGCACGGCGTCGTAGAAGGCGCGGATCGCCGCGACGGGATCGTCGGGGTGGGCGCGCAGCGCGTGCGAGAGCCGGGAGCCGAACAGCTCGGCGTAGCGGTGCAGGCTGAGCCGGAACAGCTGTTCCTTGCTGCCGAAGGTGGAGTACAGCGAGCCGCGCCCGAGTCCGGTGGCGGCGAGCAGCCTGCTCAGGCTTGCCTCGGCGTAGCCGTGTTCCCAGAACACGTGCATCGCGCCGTCCAGGGCGACGTCGACGTCGAACTGCTTGCGTCCTGCCATCCGCGCACTCCCCTCGACCATGTTTGACCGATCGTTCCAACATGGCTAGCGTAGGTCGAACCGGCCGGGTCGGGCCACTCAAGTGGGCCGTCCGCTCGGCGCCGAGCGATACCGGCCGGTCCTTCTTCTCCTTCGTCGAACACGGAGTTTCCTCGTGACCTCAACCGAAGTCCCGCACGGCCCCGGATCGGTCGCCTCGGCGCCACGACTGCCAGCGGGGTTCACCGACGTCTTCCGCGACCACTACGTGACGGTCGACGGCCTCCGGTCGCACTACCTCGCGGGTGGTGGCGGGTCGCCGCTGCTGGTGCTCGGAGGCTGGCCGCAGAACTGGTACCAGTGGCGATTCGTGCTCCTGGAGCTCGCCGAGCGGTTCTCCGTGGTGGCCGTCGATCCGCGCGGCGTGAACCTGACCGACAAGCCCGCGACCGGCTACGACTCCGGGACGCTGGCCGCCGACCTCGTGGGGCTCATGCGCGCGCTGGGGCATGAGCGGTTCGCGCTCGTCGCCCATGACATCGGGGTGTGGACCGGCTACGCGCTGGCCGCTGACCATCCCGGCGTGCTGGAGCGGGCCGTGCTCGCCGAAGCGATCGTGCCGGGGCTGTCCGATTCGCCGCCGCTGCTGGCCGATCGCCGGACCAGCGATCTCCTGTGGCACTTCAACTTCAACCGCGCGCTCGGCGTGAACGAACGGCTGGTCCAAGGGCGGGAGGAGATCTACTTCGGCCACCAGTTCGCGACCAAGGCGGCCACGCCGACGGCGATCCCCGAGCATGCCGTCCAGGTGTACGTCGACGCCGTGCGCGATCCGGAGGCGTTGCGGGCCAGCTTCGATTACTACCGCGCCATCGACGCGATCATCGAGCAGAACCAGGTGCGAAGGAAGGCGAAACTAGCCCTGCCGCTGCTCACGATCGCGGGCGCGGAGTCCGTCGGCGACCTCATGGCGGCCGAGTTCGATGCGGTGGCAGAGGACGTGACCAGCGTGGTGCTGCCGGGTACCGGGCACTACGTCCCCGAGGAGAACGCGGCCGGCATGCTGGCCGCGATGCGCCCGTTCCTCGCCGAGTACCTCGCGGCGGCCTGACGTCGGTGCGGGGCTCGCGGCTGTCCGCGAGCCCCGCACCGCGCTCAGGTCAGGGAGGGGGCGACGCCGCCGTCGACGCGCAGTGCGGCGCCGGTGGTCGCCGAGCCCGCCTCGGAGCCCGCGTAGAGCACCAGGTTCGCCACTTCTTCCGGGCGGATCAGCCTGCCGAGCAGGGAACTCGGGCGTTCCTCGGCGATGAACCGGCGTTCGGCCTCTTCGAACGGCACGTCGGCGCCGACTCGGCTGCTGATGAACTCGGCGACGCCGGGGGTGAGGGTCGGGCCGGGCAGCACGCTGTTCACGGTGACTCCGGTGCCCTTCACCTCCTGGGCCATGCCGCGCGCCACGGAGAGCTGGGCGGTCTTGGTCATCCCGTAGTGCACCATCTCGGTCGGGATGAAGATCGAGGACTCGCTGCTGATGAAGATCACCCGGCCCCAGCCGCGCTCGACCATGCGGGGCGCGTAGTGCCGGGCGAGGCGCACTCCGGACAACACGTTGACCTCGAAGAACCGGCTCCACTCGGCATCGCTGATCTCGAAGACCGGAGTGGCGGAGAAGATCCCGGCGTTGTTCACCAGGACGTCCACGTCGGGCAGCTCGGCGATGAGCGACTCGGCGCCCTCCGCGGTGCCGATGTCCGCGGCGATCCCGCGCACGGTGCCGCCGGTGTCGGCGCGCAAGGTCTCGGCGGTGGCGTCCACGCGTTCGCGGGACCTGCCGTTGACCACGACGTCGGCTCCGGCGCGGGCGAAGCTCGCGGCGATCGCCTGGCCGATTCCGCTGGTGGAGCCGGTGACCAGCGCGGTGCGGCCGGACATGTCGGTGTTCATCGATGCTCGCTTTCTCGTGGCGTCTCCCGTCGGGTGCCCAGGGCGGGCCGTCCCGACGCGCAGGGTGCGTGAGCCGAAACCACGCTTGAGCGGGTAGTTGCGCACGCTTGATAAATAGTTGCACGCGCCTTCTATCTGCGCAAGCTGCTAGACTGGGAGGGGAGATCGAGCTCACCGGCCGTGGGGGCTCACCGGTAGGAGGTGCGCGAGTGGGTATCGCCGACGACGCGGTCGAAGTGCGCGCGCAAGGCTGGCGCACGCTCGCCGCGCTGCACGGAATGCTGGAGACGGCGCTGGAGAAAGCGCTCAGCACCGGACACGGCCTGTCCGTCGTCGAATACACCGTGCTCGACGCGCTCAGCCGCCAGGACGGTTGGCACATGCGGATGCAGCAGCTCAGCCGTGCCGCCGCACTCAGCGGCAGCGCCACGACGAGGCTCGTGACCAGGCTCGAAGACCGCGGCCTGCTCACCCGCATCCTGTGCAAGGACGACCGCCGCGGCATCTACACGGAGCTCACCGACGAAGGCCGCGCCCTGCTGGAGCAGGCCCGCCCGACCCACGACGCGGCGCTGGAGAAGTCCCTCGCCGAAGCCGAACAGGTACCGGAGCTCAGCGATCTGGTCGACGCCTTCCACCGCGTCACCGCCCGCACCTGACTCCCGCCGCCCCGTCGAAGTGAACGGACCGTTCGCCCAACAGGATTGGACGAACGGTCCGTTCACTTTTCCGCCTCGATTCGCGGAGGCCGTCCGTGGGGTGAACGGACCGTTGGTCCAAGGAGTTTGGGCGAACGGTCCGTTCACTCTTTCCGGACCGCACGATTCGGGGGTGGCTCGCGGAGGCCGTTCGTGGGGTGAACGGACCGTTGGTCCAACGGGTTTGGGCGAACGGTCCGTTCACTCGCTTCGGGGCTGAATCGTGCTCGGGGCGTGGTGGCTGCCGGCGTGCTCGGGGTGAGCGGACCGTTGGTCCAGTGGGATTGGACGGACGGACCGTTCGCTTCAGCGGGGGAGGGGCTCGGGCTTCTGCCAGGTGAGGGAGTAGCGCCAGAGCAGCAGGCGGCGGTACCGGGAGCCGGGGAGCAGCACTTGCGCGGTGCGGCGCACGTCGTCCCACGTCATCGTGGGCTCCTGGGTGGGCATGCCGGGCGGCTCGGTGACGCCGCCGTGGCGGCGGGCGAGCACGCGGTGCGCCGGGATCGCGGCGAGGTCCACCGCCCAGTCCAGCGGCGTGTGGTGCCGGGCCAGGCCGATGACCATCAGCGTGCCGCCGGGCGAGAGCATCCGCGCCATCCCGGTGAGCGCCGAGGCGAAGTCGATGTGGTGCAGCGAGGCGACGCAGCAGATGAACCCGTACTCGCCGTCGCGCGCCTTCGCCTCGAAGTCCACGAAGTCACTGTCCACAAAGGATGCGTTGGTGAGGTCGGTGGTGGCCTTGCGGGCTTCCCGGATCATCGAGCGGGAGCGGTCGATCCCGATGACGCGCCTGGTCTTGGCGGCGAGCTTGCGCACCAGGGTCCCGTCGCCGCATCCGATGTCGAGCGCGCTGTCGCAGTCGTCGGGCACCGCGTCGAGCACGCGCGGGTGGTAGTGCACGTTGTGATTCCAAGGCTCCCCAGACACTTGCTCACCCTAACCGCCTGCGCGGTGGCTTCCGGCGGGTCACCAGGGCGTGCTCCTGGGATCTGAAAACCCGCCGAGGTGGTGTCCAAGAACGGAGAATTTCGTTGCGCGGCAAGAGGATTCTCGATACCTGAGGCTGCGCCGATCACTCCTCGCCACGGTGTCCTCCCGCCCTCGGCGAACGGGACGAACCCGTCTCCTGGCGCAGACGTAGTGCAAAAGTGACCCCGCCGCCACCTGCCGTGCCGGGCATCTGTTCACACCGCGTCCCCATCGGAGCCATCCGGCAGGGACTGCGCAGGCGCCAGCACGCACCGGGTGCGGCGCCCGAAGATGGTGGTCATGCACTTGTTGTTGTGGTTGCACAGCGAACGGGTGCGCGGCCGCTGCTGCAGCTGGTTGATCAGGTCCGGCTCGCGCAGCAACGCCCGAGCCATGGCGACGAACTGGAAACCGTCGCCCATCGCCCGGTCCATGACCTCGCGGCCGGTGACGCCGCCGAGGAGGATCAGCGGGAGGTCCACCGCGGCGCGGATCTGGCGGGCGTCTTCGAGCAGGTAGCCGTCCTCGTACGGGTAACCGCGCAGCAGGCGCGGGCCGGCGAGCTTGACGGCGCTCTTGATCGGCCCCGGCAGCTGCGCGGCGAAGTCGTGCACCGGGGCGTCACCTCGGAACAGGTACATGGGGTTGAGCAGGGAGCTGCCGACCGTCATCTCCAGGGCGTCCACCGTGCCCTCCTGCTCGAGCCACTGCGCCACCACGGCCGCCTCGTCCAGCCAGAAGCCGCCGGGCACGCCGTCGTCCATGTTCAGCTTCGCGAGGATCGCGATGCGGTCGCCGACCGCGTCCCGCACGGCCCGGGTGATCTCGAGCGCGAGGCGCGCTCGGTTCCGCAACGGGCCGCCGTAGTCGTCCTTGCGGTGGTTGAGCTTGGGGCTCAGGAAGGAGCTCGCGAGGTAGTTGTGCCCGAGGTGCACTTCGACGGCGTCGAACCCCGCCTCGATCGCCATCCGGGCCGCCGATCCGTGCGCGCGGACGATCCGCGCGAGGTCGAGGCGGCTCGCCGGTGTGGTGCGCATGGTCAGCGGGTGGAGCGTCCGGCCGGGCGACAGCGCGGGGCCGCCGGTGCTCCAGGGGTTGCCCACCGGGCCCGCATGGCCGATCTGCGCGGACGCGGCGGCGCCCTCGGCGTGCACGGCGTCGGTGAGCCGCCGCAGCCCCGGCAGCGCTTCGGGGCGCCAGTGGATCTGGTGGCCGTCGGTGCGCCCCTCCGGTGAGACCGCGCAGTAGGCCACGGTCGTCATCCCGACTCCGCCCGCGGCGTGGGCGACGTGGAAGTCGATGAGCGCGTCGGTGGCCAGGCCGCCGCGCGCCCGCTTCTCGTACGTCGCGGCTTTGATGGTGCGGTTGCGCAGCGTCAACGGCCCGAGCGCGGCGGGTGCGAACACGTGCGGCGCGCGGTGCGCCGCGGAGTGCTGGGGCATCGTCTCCTCCTTGAGCCGATGGGGTTCCGGTCGCCGGGAGCTCCCCGCGCACGGGCGCCGACGGCACCGGATCACGGTGCGGCGCGGGGCTTTCGCACGTCGGGGGACCTCAGCTTCCGGACGTAGCCGAGGAGTTCGCGCAGGCGTCCGGGGCGCGGCCAGGCGTCGGGTCGGAAGTAGGCGTCCGATCCGCCGTCGACGAACACGACGCTGCCGACGAGGAAGTCCGCGGCGTCGGAGAGCATGAAGACCACCCAGTCGCCCAGCTGCTCGGCGTCGCCGTAGCCGCCGATGGGAACGGGGAACGACTCGACGGCCCGGGACTCGGCCGGGCTCGACAGCAGCCGTTCGACCATCGGGGTCCTGATCGCGCCGGGGGCGAGGGCGTTGAGCCGGATGCCCGCGCCCGCCCACTCGGGCAGCACCGCGCGGCGGCGCACCCAGTGGCTCACCGCGAGCTTCGACGCGGCGTAGATCATCAGCGGGGCGGCTCGGCCGAAGTGCCTGACGCTGCGGATCGCCTTCTCCGGGTCGCCGTCGAGGAAGGCGGTGATCGTGCGGCGCGGGACCAGCGGGGTGGTCGTCGTGGCGTTGCTGGAGAACACGACCACCTTGGCCTTCTCCGCCGCGGCGAGAGCGGGCCGCCAGGCTTCGAGCAGCTCGACGACGCCGAAGTAGTTGACCTGGGCGACCGCCGGTCCGCTGCCGGGAGCCGGCCCCAGTCCTGCGGCGAGGACGGCACCGTCGAGGCGCCCGCCCGCCGCGCGCAGCACACCTGCCGCCGCCGCGCGCCGGCCTTCCGGTGTCGAGAGGTCGGCGGGGACGTCGGCTTCTTCGACGTCGACCCCGATGACGGTGTGGCCCGCGGCGCGAAGCTTGTCGGCCGCGGCCTTTCCCATGCCGGACGCGGATCCGGTCACGGCGTGCACGCCCATGACCCACCTCCCTGCCGGTGCGACGACACTGCGGGCCCCTTTCCGCATGACCTGCGTAGCTGGTCGCTCAGCGGCTTCCGCGCTGCCCGTTTTCCTGGTGTGGCCGCGATTTCTCGTGTGGCAGCCCTACACGGCGAAATCGCTGTCTTCGCGAGGAAGCCGCTGAGGACCCGCCGGTGGTCGTGTTGCTCAAGCCGGTCACTGCTCAGTGGCTGCGCCACTGACGAGACACCGATCAACAGACTGCGAGGACTCCCGACACCTTATTGGCTCACTGAGACAAAAACAATGGTTCGGTTATCCTCCGGGCGATGTCCACCACCGATGCGGGCGGTCCCGCTCCCCGCCGCGGTCGCCCGACGGTGCTCGATCGCGGTGCGGTCGCCACGGCCACGTTCCGGCTCTGGACCGAGCACGGTTACGACGCGGTCGGCTGGAGCGACATCGCGGAGGCGACCGGGGTCAGCGTGCGCACGCTCGTCCGGCACTTCTCCCGCAAGTCCGAGATCGCGTGGGTCGGCGTGCCCGCCGCCACGAAGCGGCTCCGCGAGGCGTTGCGCGCCACGCCGGACGACCTCCCCGTCGGCGACGCGGTCCGGCGGAGCGTCCTGGCCTCGGTCTCGCACGACCCGATGCTGGCGTCCGCCGGTGTCGATTGGGTGCGCGTCGTCTACGCGCAGGAGGAGATCGCCGGTTCCGCCGGAGCCGCCTACCGGCCGTGGATCGAGGAACTCGCCGGGTACATCGCCGGGCGCGTCCCCGAGATCACCCGGGCGGCCGCGACGGCCGTCGCGAGCGGCTACCAGGCGGCGACGTTCGCGGCGCTCGTCGCCTGGAGCGAGGGCGGGGCGCGCGGCGACGCCGTGGCCGCGACCGACGAAGCGCTGCGATGGCTGGAGATTCCGCCCCGCCCGCGAACAGGGTGAGCCACCCGGATCTGAGCGGCGCGAGAAGGGAACGGCCCCGTCCGGTTGACCGGACGGGGCCGCACGAGGGGTGCCGGGGGCGGGAGCGGTGGGAACGACTACCGCCCCCGGCTTCGGATCAGCCGGAGGCCGGGCGCACGGCCTCCGTCGCGCTGATCACGTTCTTGAGCGCGGTCTCCACCTCCGCGTAGCCGCGGGTCTTGAGACCGCAGTCCGGGTTGACCCACAGGCGTTCCGCGGGCACCGCCGCCAGCGCCGCCTTCAGCAGGTCGGTGACCTCCCCGGCTTCCGGGACGCGCGGCGAGTGGATGTCGTACACGCCCGGCCCGACCCCGCGGGCGAACCCGACCGCGTTGAGGTCGTCGAGCACCTCCATGCGCGAGCGGGCCGCCTCGATGCTCGTCACGTCCGCGTCCAGCGCCACGATCGCGTTGATCACGTCGCCGAACTCCGAGTAGCACAGGTGGGTGTGGATCTGGGTGCTCTCGGCGATGCCGGAGGTGGCGAGGCGGAACGATTCCACCGCCCAGTCCAGGTAGTCCTGGTGCGCGGCGGAACGCAGCGGCAGCAGTTCGCGCAGCGCGGGCTCGTCGACCTGGATCACCCGGATGCCCGCGTTCTCCAAGTCCTTGACCTCGTCCCGGATGGCGAGCGCGACCTGCCGCGCGGTGTCGCCCAACGGCTGGTCGTCGCGCACGAACGACCAGGCGAGGATGGTGACCGGTCCGGTCAGCATGCCCTTCACCGGTTTCTCGGTGAGCCGCTGCGCGTACTTCGCCCAGTCCACCGTGATCGGCTCGGGCCGGGACACGTCGCCGAACAGGATCGGCGGGCGCACGCAGCGCGACCCGTAGGACTGCACCCAGCCGTTGTGGGTGCTCACGAATCCGTCCAGGTGCTCGGAGAAGTACTGCACCATGTCGTTGCGCTCCGGCTCGCCGTGCACCAGCACGTCGAGGCCCAGGTCTTCCTGCAGCCGGATGACGCGTTCGATCTCGTCCCGCATCCGCTGCTTGTAGGTGGCCTGGTCGATGCTGCCGGAGCGCAGTGCGGCGCGAGCCTTGCGCACGTCGGTGGTCTGCGGGAAGGAGCCGATCGTCGTCGTCGGCAGCGGCGGCAGGCGCAGCGATTTCCGCTGCGCGGCGAGCCGTTTCGCGTAGTCCCCGCGCTGGGCGTGCTCGGGTTTGAGCGCGGTGAGCCGGGCCTGCACCCGGTCGTTGCGCACCCGTTCGGCGTTCGCCCGGTCCGCGATGCGCCGGCGGCCGTCCTCCAGCTGCTCGGACACCGAGTCGCGGCCCTGGTGCAGCGCGCGGTCGAGGACGACGACCTCGTCGACCTTCTGCGCCGCGAACGCCAGCCACGACTTCACCTGCGGGTCGATGTCGGTCTCGGCTTCGACGTCGTAGGGCACGTGCAGCAGCGAGCACGAGGTGCTCACGGCCACCTCGCCCGCGAGGCCCAGCAGCGTCGCCGCTTTCGCCAGCGCCCCGTCCAGGTCGGTGCGCCAGATGTTGCGGCCGTCGACCAGGCCCGCGACCAGCGTCTTGTCCCGGAGCCCGGAGACCGACGGCAGTTCGTCGACGGTGCGTTGACCTGCGACGAGGTCCACGCCGAGCGCTTCGACCGGTGAGGACGCCAGCACGCCCAGCGCATCGCCGAGGTCGCCGAAGTAGGAGGCGACCAGGATCTTCGGGCGCTGCGCGAGCTCGCCGAGCCTGCGGTAGGCGGTGCGCAGCGCGTCCAGGTCGGCCTGCGAGCGGTCCGCGGCGAACGCCGGTTCGTCCAGCTGGACCCACTCCACGCCCGCGCGGTGCAGCTCGCCCAGCAGTTCCGCGTAGGCCGAGACGAGCTCGTCGACCTTGTCCAGCGGCCGGAACGACGCGGGCGCGCCGTCCCGCGGCTTCGACAGCAGCAGGAACGTCAGCGGGCCGACCACGACCGGGCGGGTCTTGACGCCCAGCTCAGCGGCTTCGTGGTACTGGTCCACCACGGTCTGGTCGGACAGCCGGAACGCGGTCTCCGGGCCGATCTCCGGCACGATGTAGTGGTAGTTCGTGTCAAACCACTTAGTCATCTCCAGCGGTGGCGCGGATTCCACGCCGCGCGCCATCGCGAAGTAGGTGTCGAGCGGGCTCAGCCCCAGCTCCGCGAAGCGGGGCGGTACCGCGCCGAAGGTGACGGCGGCGTCGAGAACCTGGTCGTAGTAGGAGGAAGTGTTCCCCGGCACGGAGTCCAGACCGGCATCGCGCAGCGAGCGCCACGCGTCGGTGCGCAGCGTGCGGGCGACTTCGCGCAGCTCCGGCTCACCGATGCGGGACTTCCAGTAGTTCTCCAGTGCCCGTTTCAGTTCCCGGTTCGGTCCGATCCTGGGATACCCGAGCACGGTGGATCCGATGGTGCTGGTCAACGCTCTCTCCTCGCGAGCTGGACGACAGTTCTGCGAGGTTCGGGCAGGCGTGATCGGCACCCGTCGCCGCGGACGGCGACTCGTCGACCAGGTCCTCCCGCGAGACCTCGCAACAGCGCGCGTCGCGTGGACGCGCGCACCGGCGGCAGGTCTTCGGACTCGTGGGCGTTCCCGGAGGACCGGGGTTCCTACTGGCCGTCGCTTCCCGAGCTCGCGCCCAGTGCTGTGACCGGTCTTCTCAGACCGGTGACGGCGTTCGTTCCCACTCACCGCTGCGGGGCAGTCCCGGATTCGCACCGGGTTCCCTCTTGCCTCGCGCAGCGCCGCTTTCGCAGAGCTGTGCGAACCACCAGCACTTCGGAGGCTACTTGCTTCTGGCGGGAAGACAAGGCCTTGACGTCCCGGTCACCCGGCGTGCACGTGGCCGCGCACGCGAGGATTTCCCGGCCCGGCGGGCAACCCGCGGCGCTCGGGAGCGTCTTCAGGACAGGTGGGGGGAGCGGTTCCCGTCCTGCCGAGCAGGTGGATTCGAGAGGGAGAAAACTGTGGGGATCAACGGAATTCGAGTAACCGTGAGCATCGGTGCGTTGGCCGCGGCGATGGCCCTGGCCCCGTTCGGCGTCGCCACCGCGGATTCGACCGAGACGTCCACAGTGGACTTGAACGGTGATGGGACGCCGGACACCGCGACGCTGGCCGCCGTCGGTGACGGCTCGCGGCAGGTCCTCAAGTTCACAGTGGACGGACGCGTCACCGAGGCGACGCTGACCGGTGACGCCTACGCCGGTACGCGGCCCATGCGGGTGCTCGACGTCAACCACGACGGCAAGCAGGAACTGCTGGTGAGCGAGTCCGTCGGGGCGAACACCGAGTGGTTCGGCGTCTGGGATCTCGGCGCCGACGGCGCCCCGCGCGAGATGACCACTCAGGACGGTCGGCCGCTCAAGATCAACGAAGGTGGCGGCGTCGCCGCGCGGCTCGGCTACGAGTGCGCCCCGGCGGGGTCGGACGGCCGCGTGCTGATCACCCTCGCGGCGTCGAACGAGAGCCAGACGACCGAACCCGCCTACGACGGCAAGCGCGTCGCCTACGACGTGCGCGACGGCGTGGCCGCTCCGGTCGACGAGTACCCGTTCGCCGGGGTCGGCCAGGACGACCCGGTGCTGGTCGTGGAGCCCGGCAGCTGCGCGTGAGCGGACGTCGGGGCCGTCGTGCCGGAGAGCGGCGCGGCGGCCCCGGCGCACGTCCTCCGGCCGTGCGGCCGTGACTCCTTTGTGACCGTTCAGCGGGTTCGAGGACCCGTAGCGGGGTCCGTTCCCGGGCTGAGTTGTCGATCAGCTTGCCGTTCGATACCGGCTCTGCAACGCCGATGGCGTCGGTACCACTGTCGACGGAGTGGCCGGTTACCCTGCTTCCTGCAGCTCACGTGAGCGATGCGCGGGCCCTCGTAGCTCAGCTGGACAGAGCAAAGGACTTCTAATCCTTAGGTCGCAGGTTCGAGTCCTGCCGGGGGCGCTTTTTCCTGGTCACCGGGCGCAGAGCCGATCTCGATCAAGATCGGCTCTGACCTTACCCCCACTCCGCGCGGTAGTCGCACGGAGTGCGGCGGCAGCCGGATCGACGTGCGCCTCGCGGGGAAGGCGTAGGGTCGGGGTACCGGAGGCGATCGGCTGCCGGTGACCGCGAGTGCCGCCGCAGGCGCCCCGCGGTCGTCCCGATCGACATCGCGCCGGAACCGCCGAGATGATCTCGGCCTCGTCGAATCCACACTGCACTCGTGCCTCCGCGATCGCGGACGGCGCCGCAGTGCCCGGTCTCCCTCCGGTGCCGAAGACGGGGCCGACGTCCGGCACGAACGCACTTCCAGAGCTGCGGAGCGGTGGAAGGCCGACCGAGCCGCGCAGCGAGCGTCCGCCGAGCGGACGTGATCGCGCACCCGCCGCAGCCGATTCACCTGACGCATGAGGAGATTTCGATGAACACGCACACCCAGCAGTGGTCCACCGACGTCGTCGTGGAGCCCGCGGTGTTCAGCCACCCCGAGGACCAGCAGCCCGCCCCGCGCCCGGAGGCGGGTGGGCGGACCGACCTCCGCTCGCGCGACATCCGGTTCTCGGAGCAGCCGGCCACCGCGGGGCGGTGAGCGCGCCGCCCGATCCGCGGCGGACCTCGCGTGGCGTCTCCGCCGGTCATCTCCGGCCCCGTGCCGCTGCCACCGTTGTGATGTCCGACCCGAAACCGCAGGTCAGAGTCCGGAAGTTAGGCTCGTTGCGTGGCTTCTGAGACCGTTACGCCCGACCCGCGCACCAGGTCCACCACCGTCGGGATCTTGGTCGTCACGGCCGGGATCCTCGCCGCGGTGGTGGCCGCGGCACTCACCGCGATGTCGGCGAGCGACTCCTACGCCGCCTACGGACTGCCCGATCCGGGAACGGTCACCAGCCTCGGGCTGCCGGTCGTCCGGGTGCTCGCCGAGGCCGGTGCGGTCGTGTGCATCGGCTCGTTGCTGCTGGCGGCGTTCGGCATCCCCGCGCGGCGCTCCGGACCACTGCTCGCCGACGGCTACGCCGCGGTGCGCACCGCCGGCTGGGCCGCGGCGGTGTGGTGCGCCGGTGCCTTGCTGCTCGTCCCGTTCACCGCCGCCGACGCGACCGGCCGCCCGATCCACGAGGTGCTCAGCGCCGAGGTGCTGTTCGGGCTCGTCGACGCGCTGGAAGAGGCCAAGGCGTGGCTGCTGACCGCGGGGATCGCGCTGGTGCTCGCCGTGGGCTGCCGGGTCGTGCTGTCCTGGGGCTGGACGGTCGTGCTGTTCGCGATCTCGCTGCTCGGGCTGTTCCCGGTGATCGCCACCGGCCACTCCGCCAGCGGCGGCGCCCACGACATCGCCACGAACAGCCTGCTGTTCCACCTGTTCTCGGCCACGTTGTGGGTCGGGGGGCTGGTGGCGCTGCTGGCGCACCTGGCGCGCGGCGGCGCGCACGCCGGGCTGGTGGCGCGGCGGTTCTCCCGGATCGCGCTGGTGTGCTGGATCGTCATGGCCGTCTCCGGCGTCCTCAACTCCTTCGTGCGGGTTCCGCCGGACCAGCTGGTCACGACGACCTACGGGCTGCTGGTCCTGGTCAAGATCGTGCTGCTGGCCGTGCTCGGCGTCATCGCCTACTTCCAGCGGGAGCGGGCGGTGCGGCGCGTCGAGGAGGGCGCGGACACCCTGCTGCGCCTGGGCGCGATCGAAGTGCTGACCATGTTCGCGACGATCGGGGTGGCCGTCGCGCTCGGCCGCACCCCGCCGCCCGCGGAGCTGGGCGCGGTCCCGGACCGCACGGAGCTGCTGATCGGCTATCCGCTGGACGGGGCTCCGACGGCGCTGAAGCTGTTCTTCGACGGCCGGTTCGACCTGGTCTACGGCACCGCGTCGCTCGTGCTGGCCGGGCTGTACCTCTACGGCGTGCGCGTGCTGCGCCGCCGCGGCGACCGGTGGCCGGTGGGCCGCACCGCGGCCTGGCTGCTCGGCTGCGCGAGCATCCTGTTCGCCACGTCCTCGGGCATGGGCCGCTACGCGCCGGCGATGTTCAGCGTGCACATGGGCCAGCACATGATCCTGTCCATGCTCGCGCCGGTGCTGCTGGTGCTGGCGGGGCCGACGTCGCTCGCGCTGCGGGCGCTCAAGCCCGCGGGGAAGGGCGAACCGCCCGGCGCCAGGGAGTGGCTGCTGGCGTTCCTGCACTCACCGCTGACCCGGTGGCTGACGAATCCGTTCGTGGCGCTGGCGCTGTTCGTCGGCTCGTTCTGGGCGCTGTACTTCTCCGGGCTGTTCGACGCGGCGCTGCCGGAGCACTGGGCGCACCTGCTGATGAACGCGCACTTCCTGCTGGCGGGTTACGTCTTCTACTGGCCGGTGATCGGCATCGATCCCGCGCCGCGGCCGTTGCCGTCGCTGGCGAAGGTGGGGCTGGTGTTCGCCTCGATGCCGTTCCACGCGTTCTTCGGCATCACCTTGATGATGTCCAAGAACGTGATCGGCTCGGACTTCTACCGTGGCCTGTCGCTGCCGTGGGCGCCGGATCTGCTGGCGGACCAGAACCTGGGCGGCGGGCTCGCGTGGGCGTCGGGGGAGGTGCCGCTGGTGGTGGTGATGCTGGCGCTGCTGATCCAGTGGTCGCGCGCCGATGATCGGGAGGCCCGGCGCTACGACCGCAGGGCCGCCGCCGACGGGGACGCGGATCTGGTCGCCTACAACGAGATGCTGCGGCGGCTCTCCGGTGGTGATGCCGCCGGTTCGGGCTCGCAATCTCGTTCCGATGGGTGACCCACGAAGGTGGAATCAGCCTCGATCTCGGGTGCGGTTGTCCACAGGCGCTCGATCTGTGCACAGATCGTGAAATCGGGGTAGCGCGGCGTGATCGCCGCGGCGCACTCTGGAATCGGGCCGAGGGACGGCTCCGATGCTCCGAAGGGTGGGCCGTGATGTTCGAGACGACCGTGGCAGTGGTGGGGACCGTGCTCACCGAGCCGAAGATCCGGGAGACCTCCCGCGGCGAGCGGGTCGTCAGCTTCCGGCTGGCGGGCAATTCCCGGCGCTACGACAAGGAAGCCGAGAGGTGGGTGGACGGCGACCGCCTGGTGGTCACCGTCAACTGCTGGCGCAGGGTGGCCGACGGGGTGATCGGAGTGGTGGGCAAGACCACGCCGGTGCTCGTGTCCGGGCGGCTGCACACCCGCGAGTACGAGTCGGCCGCCGGGTGGCGCACCGCCGTCGAGGTGGAGGCCGCGGCCGTGGGACTGGATCTGGCGCGGGGCAACCGTTTTCCCGGATCAGCCGATCGGCTCGCCGCCGAGCTCGACGCCGTCCAGGGCGAATCCGGCGTCGACCGGCCGCGGCCCGCGGCGGCCAGGGGCGGGTGACCTGCGGGGGTGCGGGGCGGTCCGGTGACCAGCGGTGGAGCCGGGCGAGCACGGGACGTGCGCTGCCGGTGGAGCGGCAACCGACGGCGGTGCACGGGCCGACACGGGTCGCAACTACGATTCAGGGCATGGCCGAGTTCATTTACACCATGAAGAAGGTGCGGAAGGCGCACGGGGACAAGGTCATCCTCGAGGATGCGACCATCCAGTTCCTCCCCGGTGCCAAGATCGGCGTCGTTGGCCCGAACGGCGCCGGCAAGTCGACCGTGCTCAAGATCATGGCGGGACTCGAACACCCGAACAACGGTGAAGCGTTCCTCTCGCCCGGTTACACCGTCGGCATCATGCAGCAGGAGCCTCCGCTCAACGAAGACAAGACCGTCCTCGGCAACGTCGAGGAAGGCGTCGGCGAGATCATGGAGAAGCTGCACCGCTTCAACGCGATCGCCGAGCAGCTCGCCACGGACTACACCGACGAGCTGATGGAAGAGATGGGCAAGCTCCAGGAGGACCTCGACCACGCGGACGCGTGGGAGATCGACTCCCAGCTCGAACAGGCGATGGACGCGCTGCGCTGCCCGCCGCCGGACGCGGCGGTCACCCAGCTCTCCGGCGGTGAGCGCCGCCGGGTCGCGCTGTGCAAGCTGCTGCTGAGCAAGCCCGATCTGCTGCTGCTGGACGAGCCGACGAACCACCTGGACGCCGAGAGCGTGCTGTGGCTCGAGCAGTTCCTGGCGACCTACCCGGGCGCCGTCCTCGCCGTGACGCACGACAGGTACTTCCTGGACAACGTCGCGGGCTGGATCCTGGAGCTCGACCGCGGGCGCACCTTCCCCTACGAGGGCAACTACTCCACGTACCTGGAGAAGAAGCAAGAGCGGCTCGCCGTGCAGGGCAAGCGCGACCAGAAGCTCCAGCGCCGCCTCAAGGACGAGCTGGAGTGGGTCCGCTCCAACGCCAAGGCCCGCCAGACCAAGTCGCGCTCCCGGCTGGAGCGCTACGAGGAGATGGCGGCCGAGGCGGAGAAGACTCGCAAGCTCGACTTCGAGGAGATCCAGATCCCGCCGGGCCCGCGACTGGGCAACCAGGTCGTGGAGGTGGAGAACCTCAAGAAGGGCTTCGGCGACAACCTGCTCATCGACGGTCTGTCGTTCGACCTGCCGCGCAACGGCATCGTCGGCGTCATCGGTCCGAACGGCGTCGGCAAGACGACGCTGTTCAAGACCATCGTCGGCCTGGAGCAGCCGGACGCGGGCACCGTCAAGGTCGGCGACACCGTTCGGCTGTCGTACGTCGACCAGAACCGGTCCAACATCGACCCGAAGAAGAACGTGTGGGAGGTGGTCTCCGACGGTCTCGACTACATCCAGGTCGGCCAGGTCGAGATGCCGTCCCGCGCGTACGTCAGCGCGTTCGGCTTCAAGGGCCCGGACCAGCAGAAGCCGGCGGGCGTGCTCTCCGGCGGTGAGCGCAACCGGCTGAACCTCGCCCTGACCCTCAAAGAGGGCGGCAACCTGATCCTGCTGGACGAGCCGACGAACGACCTCGACGTCGAAACGCTGGGCTCGCTGGAGAACGCGCTCGAACAGTTCCCCGGCTGCGCCGTGGTGATCTCGCACGACAGGTGGTTCCTGGACCGCGTCGCGACGCACATCCTGGCCTGGGAAGGCGACGACGAGAACCCGGCCAAGTGGTACTGGTTCGAGGGCAACTTCGAGGGCTACGAGAAGAACAAGATCGACAGACTGGGGCAGGAAGCCGCCCGTCCGCATCGTGTCACCCACCGGAAGTTGACCCGGGGCTGATCCTGGCGGGGAGGCGTCTTGGCCAGCGTGCACGGAGCTCAACCGGGCGGTGCGCAAGAGTTGTTCGAACCCGCTTGGCAGATGCGTTGGCGGGTTCCCGAGCTTGCCCTGATGCTCGGCGATCAAGCCGTGGCACAGGCCAGACGTGTCGGAGATCGTTCGCTGCGGCTCCGTGCCGAGGCGGTGGCGCTGTTCGCGTCCAACCGCCTCGGGCACGGCGTCGCGGTGACCAACCGGGCCATCACGGCGGTGCGCGACGCGGAGCGCGCGGGTGATCATGAGATCGCCGCGGAGCTGCGCGTCGAACTAGCCTGCTGCGCGCGTACCGCCGGTGGGCACGAGGTCGCGCTGCGCGTGTTGCAGCCGGTGCTCGAGCGCGAGCGGATCGAGCCGTCGCTGCGCGCGCACGCACTGCTGGAGCTCGCGGCGGCCCTACCGGGCAAGCAGCGGGAAGCGGAACGCTCCGAGGCGCTCGACGAGGCCGATCGGCTCTACGCCGCCGCCACCGAGCTGAACCGGGACACCAGCAGGCTGCTGCTGGCGCGGGTGCGCACGGCACGGGCCGGGCACCTGCGGCGCAACGGGGACTTCGAACAGGCCGCTCGCGCGGCCGAGGCGGGTCTGGCCCTGCTGGACCGGCTCGGAGATCCCGCCGCGGAGAGCGGTGAGATCCGGGCGCGCCTGGTGCTGGAGCGGGTGCACTCGCTGCTGGACCTCGGTCGTCGCGTCGAGGCCGTCGAAGCCGCCTTCCCGGTGATCCGCACGCCCGTCCGGGCTGCGGCGGCCGGGCCGTCGGGGTGGCTGCGGCTGGCGTTGGCGACCCGCGTGCACCTGCCCTCCGGCGAGCTCGCCGCGGCGGTCAGGTTGCTCAACGACGCGGCGGCCAACGCCGAACGGCACAAGCTGGACTGCCTGCTCGCCGAATCGCTGAGCATGTCCTCGCAGACCCACGAGCGGGCCGAGGAGTACGTCGAGGCCCTGGCCATGCTGCGACGCGCGTACGCCGCCGACCGGCGGTGGCGTACCGCGGTGCACTCGGCGCGGGTCCGGCTGCTGGAGGAGTTCCCGGCGCTGGCGACCGCGAACCCGGCAGCGCAGGGCACCGCGGCGCGGCCCGCCGAGCCCGCGGAACCCGTCGTGCCCGCCGCCGAAGCGGGCGCCGGGCAGGCCGCCGAAGCGGTCGCCGAACCCGCGCCGGAACGCCCCCGGCGAGCGCGTGCCGCCGCCGAGCCCGTCAACGAGACCACCGCGCACGACTCGGACGGTGCGGGAACGCACGGCACCGACGTCCCCGCACCGCGGCAGACCGCCGGGCGCCGCCGCGCTGACGGCACCGGTCGCCCGCAGCGCCTCGCGGACCCCGAACCGCAGGCCTTCCCCGCCTCGGCCGCACCGCCGGAGACCTCCTGGCCGGAGCCCGAGCCGGAACCCGAACCCGAAGCGCGCACCGAGCAGCAGTCCCCGTCGGGCGACCCGCTCGACGAGTACCGCAAGCCGGGGGAGAGCAGCGTGCGCGACGCCGCGCGCAGGCTGATGGACACGCTCACCAGCCGCGTGGCCGACGACCGCAGGCCGCACTCGGACACCGCGGACCAGGACCGGCCCACCCCGGCGTCGGAGACCGCGGGCACCGCGATGCCCGAGCCCCGCGCGCCGGAACCCGCCGCGCCGACCGCGGGCGCCGCGGGCTCCGGCGGCAAGCGCCGCGCGCCGGAACCGGAACCGCCCGCCGCGGAAGGCCGTCACGGCGGCGTCGACGTGCCCGTCGGGCGCGTCACCGCCGCGCCGTTCGGCGAAGGGTTCCCGGTCTACGACTTCGGGTCCGGTGGCGCGGCCGACCGGGGCGCCGAGAGCAGCGCCGAGGACTTCCCGGAGTTCCGCACCCGGGGAGCGCGCCGCGAGGAACCCGTCGCCGACGAGCAGCCCGCCGACATGGGCGCCCCTTGGGATCGGAGCCCGGCCGCCGAGCCGGTCGCGCCGCCGGACGTGACCGCGATCATGCCGGTGATCTCCATCCCGGACGACGAGCCGCCGGCCCCCGCGGGGCAGGTCGGCGCCGTGGAGCACCTCGACGACTCCGCCGTGCCGCGCGGCCCCGAGCGGTGGTCGGCCGATCCGGGCCCGGCCACGCCGGAATCCTTCGGTGCGGCCCCGCCCGCGGCGTACGAGGAAGGCGGTCGCCGGTCCCGCGGCCGGTCGCTCGCGGAGATCCGCGAAAGCCTCGCGGAGATGCAGCGCCACGGCCGGGAGGACACCGGGCAGGACGCACCGCGCCGGGCCGCCCCGGATCCGCTGGACTCCGATCCGCTGGGCGACCGGGCCGACGACCCGCCGCGATCCGGCGCGTCGTGGGCGGACCGCTACCTGGGCGCGTACCTCGACGGCGATCCGCAGGAGTCCGCGCCGGAGCCGCGCTCCGGCGGCAGGCGCCGCGCCCGGCACGCCGATCCCGACGAACAGCCCGACACCCCCGCCCTGCCGGAGACGCCGCGCTGGGGGGCCGAGCCGGAGGCGTACCGGGATTCCCCGCAGTGGGGCTCGAACGCGACGCGGTCCGGCACGTCCGACCCGCTCGGAACGGCCGATTCGGGGTTGCCGCCGAACTTGGGCGCGCTGTCCGAATCTCCCTACGCCGAGCCGTACTACGCCGGAACGTCCTACGCGGAGTCCGTGTTCGCGGATCCGGGCGACGACGCGTCCCCGCACGACAGGACCCGTCCCGAGTTCGGCCCGGCGCATTCCGCGGGCGCCGACTCCGCCGGTTCGGCGCTCGCCGATCCCGGCCGTCCCGCCGCGGAACGGCTCGAATCGGCCGCGGAACTGCTGGCGCGCCACCGCGACGGCGGAACCGAGCAGTCCTCCGACGACGAGCCCGGCAACGAGGTCGGCCTGGCGGACCTGCTGGCCGAAGCGCTGCTCGCCTACGAGAACGGCAGACGCGGCCAGGACGACACCGACGGTGCGGGAAGGCACGGGCAGCCCACGGCGAACGGGCACCCGATCGGCCTGCCGCACCCGCACGACGCGGAGCCGGAAGATCCCGGCACGCCACGCCATCGGCGGCCCGCGTCGCACCACGAGCCCTGGTCGTCATGGGGCCACTGAACGTTGTGCCGGGGGGTCTCCCCAGGGGGCGGTGCCGCTCCCACCTGATCCGCTCTCAGCCTGGCAGGCTTAGGGTGGAATCCGTGTTGGCACAACGCGGTGCCGTCAAGCGTGGAGCAGCTGAAGATGACCTCGAAACCCCGATCCGCCATCCCTGACGCCGACACCGTCAGGCCTGCCGTGCTGGAGAATCCGGAGGCCTCGAAGGCCTGGTTGCTGGATCGCTCCGCCGAAGCCGCCGGGGAGCTCGGCGAGCTGTTGCGGACCTACTTTCGGCATGTGCCTGCCGAAGAGCTCGCGGGCGACGAACCGGCGGAACTGGTCGCGGCCCTGCGGTCGCACCACGCGCTGGCCGGTGTGAGAGCGGCGGGCCGTCCGCTGGTGCGGATCGTGAACCCCAGCCTCGAACCGGACGGCTGGCGGAATTCGGCGACCGTGCTGCAGCTGGTCACCGACGACATGCCGTACCTGGTGGACAGCGTGATCGCCGAGCTGACCCGGCACGGCGCCGAGGTGCAGCGCATCATCCACCCGATCGTCGTGGTGCGCCGCGACGCCGCGGGCGAGCTGCTCGAAGTGCTGCCGCAGGCCGATCCGGGCGACCCGCCGCAGGACGCGCTGGCCGAGTCGTGGATGTTCGCCGAAGTCGACCGGATCACCGACGCCGACCGGTTGCAGGCGCTGGAGCAGGGCCTGCTCACCGTGCTCAGCGACGTCCGGGAGGTCGTCGAGGACACCGAGCGGATGCTGGCGAAGGCCCGTTCGGTGGCCGACGAGCTCGAAGCGCAGCGCGGCCAGCAGGCGCAGGACGGCGCGGGGCTGCTGCGCTGGCTCGCCGACGGCCACTTCACCTTCCTCGGCTACCGGCACAACGAACTCGCCGAGCAGGACGGCCGGCCGGAGCTGAGCCCGGTGCTCGCGTCCGGGCTGGGCGTGCTGCGCAGCGACGCGGTGGCGGCCGAGGACCTCACCACCGGCCCCGACGTGCTCACCAGCACCGGGTCCGGGGAGCCGCTGGTGCTCACCCAGGCCAGCGCACCGTCCACTGTGCACCGTTCGGTGCACCCGTTCTACGTCGGCGTGCTGACCTACGACGAGGGCGGCGCGGTCAACGGGGAACACCGCTTCCTCGGCATGTTCACCACCACGGCACTGCACGAGAACGTGCTCGACATCCCGTTCATCGAGCGCCGGGTGCGCAAGGCGATCCACGGCGCCGGGTTCCCGCTGGAGTCCTACTCGGGGCAGCGGATGCTGGAGGAGATCCAGAACTACCCGCGCACCGAACTGTTCTCCACCGACCTGGAGATGCTGCGCGACACCGTGACCGGTGTGCTGGCGCTCGCCGAACGCCGCAAGCTCAAGCCGTTCGTGCGCCGCGACCCGTACGGCCGGTTCTTCTCCTGCCTGGTGTACCTCCCGCGGGACCGCTACACGACCCGTTCCCGGCTGGCGATGCAGGAGGTCCTGCTGGCCGAGCTGGGCGGCGGCAGCGTCGAGTACAGCACCCGCGTCGGCGAGTCGGCGCTGGCCCGCGTGCACTTCGTGGTGCACACCAAGCCCGGCGGGCAGGCCCCGGAGCCGGACTTGGCGCGCATCCAGCAGCGGCTGTCCGAAGCGATCCACACCTGGGAAGACCAGATGGTCGACGAGGTGGAGATCGCCCCCGCCGGCGGCGAGGAGCCGCGCCGGGTGCGCCGCTCGGAGGCCGCGAGCGAAGCCGCCCAGCAGTACGCCGCCTCGTTCCCCGAGGCGTACAAGGAGGACTTCAGCGCGGGCGAGGGCCTGCTGGACCTGCGCAAGCTGGAGTCGCTGTCCGGCGAGCACGACCTGCGGATGTCCTTCTACACGCCGCGCGACGCGGCGCCGGGCGAGCGCCGGTTCAAGATCTACGTCGCCGGTGAGCGGGTGACGCTCTCGCGCGTGCTGCCGGTGCTGCAGAGCATGGGCGTCGAGGTCGTCGACGAGCGCCCCTACGAGGTGGTGCCCGAGGCCGGCGAGCAGTGCTGGATCTACGACTTCGGCCTGCGCCTGGAGGCGGGGCTGCTCGAAACCGAGGGCGCCGAGCGGCTGGACACGTTGCGCGAGCGGTTCGAGGACTCGTTCCGCGCCGCCTGGCAGGGCGAGGCGGAGGTGGACCGCTTCAACTCGCTGGTGCTGCGGGCCGGGCTCAGCTGGCGCCAGGCGTCGGTGCTGCGCGCCTACGCGAAGTACCTGCGCCAGACGGGCGTTCCCTACAGCCAGGAGTTCATCGCCGACGTCATCCTCACGCACCGGGCGACGACGGTGGCGCTGACCCGGCTGTTCGAGGTGCGCTTCGACCCGAAGCTCGGCGAGGAGGACCGCGCCGCGCGCCAGGAGGAGCTGCACACCCAGATCACCCGGTTGATCGACGATGTGACCAGCCTCAACGCCGACCGGATCCTGCGCAGCTACCTGAGCCTGATCACCGCGACGCTGCGCACGAACTACTACGCCGACGGCGCGCGGGAACGTTCCTACCTGGCGATGAAGCTGGAGCCGAAGGGGATCCCCGGGCTGCCCGAACCGCGGCCGGAGTACGAGATCTTCGTGTACTCGCCGCGCGTGGAGGGCGTGCACCTGCGCTTCGGTTCGGTGGCCCGCGGCGGGCTGCGCTGGTCGGACCGGCTGGAGGACTTCCGCACCGAGATCCTCGGCCTGGTCAAGGCGCAGGCGGTGAAGAACGCGGTGATCGTGCCGGTCGGTGCGAAGGGCGGCTTCGTGGTGAAGCGCCCGCCGCTGCCCACCGGCGACCCCGGCAAGGACCGGGAGGCGAGCCTGAACGAGGGCATCGCCTGCTACCGCATGTTCATCTCGGGCCTGCTGGACCTGACCGACAACCTCGTGGCCGGTGAGGTCGATCCGCCGCAGGGCGTGGTGCGCCACGACGGCGACGACACGTACCTGGTGGTGGCCGCGGACAAGGGCACGGCGGCGTTCTCCGACATCGCCAACGAGGTCGCCGGTTCCTACGGTTTCTGGCTCGGTGACGCGTTCGCCTCCGGTGGTTCCGTCGGCTACGACCACAAGGCCATGGGAATCACCGCGAAGGGCGCGTGGGAGAGCGTCAAGCGGCACTTCCGCGAGCTGGACATCGACACGCAGCGCGAGGACTTCACCGTCGTCGGCATCGGCGACATGGGCGGTGACGTGTTCGGCAACGGCATGCTGCTGTCCGAGCACATCCGGCTGGTCGCGGCGTTCAACCACATGCACGTGTTCATCGACCCGGAGCCGGACGCGGCGAGCTCGTTCGCGGAGCGCCGCAGGCTGTTCGAGCTGCCCCGGTCCACGTGGGACGACTACGACCGCAGCAAGATCAGCGAGGGCGGCGGCGTGTGGTCGCGGTCGTTGAAGTCGATCCCGCTGGGCGACAAGGTCCGCACCGCGCTCGGCATCGACTCCTCGGTGACGGCGCTGCCCCCGGCCGAGCTGATCAAGGCGATCCTGCAGGCACCCGCCGACCTGCTGTGGAACGGCGGCATCGGCACTTACGTGAAGGCCGGTACCGAGACGCACGGCGAGGTGGGCGACAAGGCGAACGACGCGGTCCGCGTCGACGGCGGCCAGCTGCGGGTGCGGGTGGTCGGTGAGGGCGGCAACCTGGGCCTGACCCAGCTGGGCCGCATCGAGTTCGCCCGCGCGGGCGGCAAGGTCAACACCGACGCGCTGGACAACTCCGCCGGGGTGGACTGCTCGGACCACGAGGTCAACATCAAGGTCCTGCTGGACCACCTGGTCTCCGAGGGCGCGCTGGACGGGGCGCAGCGCAACGAGCTGCTGGCGGAGATGACCGACGAGGTCTCCGACCTGGTGCTGGCCGACAACTACCGGCAGAACGCGGTGCTCGGCATCTCCCGCGCGCACGGCGCCGAGATGGTGTCGGTGCACGCCAGGCAGATCACCGCGCTGGAGGACAACGGGCTCGACCGCGAGCTGGAGGCGCTGCCCGGCAAGAAGGAGCTGCGCGACCGGGAGAAGAACGGAACCGGCCTGAGCTCGCCGGAGCTGGCGACGCTGATGGCGCACGTGAAGCTCTCGTTGAAGGCGCAGGTGCTGGCCAGCGACCTGCCGGACGCGGACGCGTTCAGCGGGCGGCTGCCGGACTACTTCCCGAAGCCGCTGCGGGAGCGCTACGCCGACGCGATCCCCGCGCACCCGCTGCGCCGCGAGATCACCTCGACGCTGCTGGTCAACGAGGTCGTCGACGGCGCGGGCGTGTCCTACGCGTACCGGTTGTCGGAGGAGATCTCCGCCACCGCCACCGACGCGGTGCGGGCGTTCGCCGTGGTCACCGGCGTGTACGACCTGCCGGAGCTGTGGCGGCGGATCGACGAGCTGGACAACGTGGTGCCCAGCCGGGTCGCGGACGAGATGGTGCTGCAGGTCCGCAGGTTGCTGGACCGGGCCGCCCGCTGGCTGCTGTCGAACCGGCCGCAGCCGTTGGCGATCGGTGCCGAGATCAGCCGGTTCCGGCCGGTCGTGGCGGAGCTGTCGGCGAGCGTGCCGGGCATGCTGCGCGGCCGGGCGGCGGCGGGTGCTCAGGAGAAGGCCCAGCGGCTCATGGCCGAGGGCGTGCCCGCGGACCTGGCGGAACGCATCGGGGCGCTGCTGGACACCTACGCGCTGCTGGACATCACCGAGGTCGCCGAGCTGGCCGAGCGCGACGCCGGGTTCAGCGCGGAGCGCAGCCCTCGGGAGAGCGCGGAGCTGTACTACGTGCTCTCCGAGCACCTCGACATGGAGCGGCTGCTGCTGGCGGTCAACGGGCTCGAACGCGGCAACCGGTGGCATTCGCTGGCGCGGCTGGCGCTGCGCGACGACCTCTACGCCTCGTTGCGGGCGTTGACGATCGACGTGCTCAGCACCAGCGACCCGGAGGAACCGGCGGCGGACAAGATCGCCCAGTGGGAGGCCACCAACGCTTCCCGGATCGGGCGGGCCAGGACCTCGCTGGAGGCGATCAAGCGCTCCGGCACCTTGGACCTGGCGACGTTGTCGGTGGCTACCCGGCAGTTGCGCAGCATGGTGCGGTGATGCCGGCCGCCGCTGCGACGGGTGCGGCGGTGTGAGCGCAGGAGGGGCGGGCCGGGAGGTCCGCCCCTCCTCGCGTCCGCGCCCGGCGATCCGGCGCGGGGCGCGACTGTGCGAGGCTCGGGGCGCGAGGCCGATCGTGCGCACCGGCGTGCGGACTACGATCTGGGTGAGCCTCAGCCATCACCACGGAAAGGACACCGACGAGTGGGTGCGTTCGTAGCCGATGTTCCGCTGCGCTGGTCCGACATGGACGCGTTCGGGCACGTCAACCACGCCAGGACGGTGACCCTGCTGGAAGAGGCCCGGGTGGAGCTGCTGTTCACCGAAGCGGGCAGGCAGGGCCTGCTCGGCATGGCCGAAGGCATGGTGGTGGCGCGCCTCGCCGTCGACTACCGGATCCCGGTGGCGCATTCGGCGGGCACCTTGCAGGTGCGGTTGTCGGTGCGCGACCTCAAATCGGCTTCGTTCGTCATCGACTACTCGGCGTCCACGAGCGGTTCCGCCGAGGTCGCCACGGCCGAGACGGTCATGGTGCCCTACGACCTCAAGGCCGGGCGTCCGCGCAGGCTCACCTCCGACGAGCGGACGTTCCTCGCCGAGTGGCAGCTCACCCTCGCGGCGTCGGAAGCGGGGCACGACCATGCCTGAGCTGCGGATGCCGGATCCGGTGGAGCGCGACGACCTGGGCGCGTTCGTGGCGCGGTCGGTGCGGCTGGACTCGCAGACGGCGATCCGGCTGCGCAACCGCCGCGACACCGGTCGCATCGACGTGTGGGCGGCGACGCCGTTCGACGCGTTGTGCACGCGCTCGGTGGAGGGCGAGGCCGATCCCGCGGACCTCACGGTGTCCGGCAACGAACTGCTGGCCGCGCTGACCGTCGCGGGCGGCCCGAAGATGGATCCGGGGCCGCCGCGGGACCTGCTGTGGCGTTCCGAGCTGCCGCCGCCGGAAGGCTGGCGGCGGGTGGACGACCTGCCCGCGAAGCTCGTCGGCGAGGTCGCCGATCGCGGGATCGGAGTGGCGAAGGAGAACGTGGGGCCGAAGGGCACCCCGCCCGCGTCGCTGCTCGATCAGGAGGTGTTCACGGTCAGCGGTGCCGGGCTGGACGTGAAGGTCCCGCTGCGCTGCCTGTTCGTGCTCTCCGGCATGGGTTTCCTGGTCTCCGACCCGGCGGAGTCGGAGATCGTGCGGGTCAGCGCCACCGATTCCTGGCTGCGCCTGGACTCCCGCTTCGGCGCAGTGGTCCGCCGCCGCCACGCACTCCTACCCCTGCTCATGTGACCGAAACCCCGAGTCCAAATGCCGAGCAAGGGCGACGAAACCGTGCCTTGGGCGAAGCACGCCTGCCTTGCGGCCGAAGGCCGTGCCTGTATGTGCGAAGCACATAGCCCACGTCGAAAAGGTGACCACCGGCGGGTTCTCAGCGTTCTTCTCGCGAGGACGGCTTTTTCCCTCGTGGCGGAGCCACTTGGGGAAAAGATCCCGCAGCGAGAAGAACGCTGAGGTTCCGCTAGATGACCACCCGAGCCATCAAGCCCGGCGGGGTTGAAGCCGTTCGACGCACCAACTCACAGCGCTGCTGACCGCGCCCTCCAACGGCCCCCGCCGGAAGAACCGCTTCCACACCGTCGCGAACACCAGCGAGAACACCAGGAACAGCTCCGACATGTAGGTGTTCACGAGTCCGACGATGCCCTCCGGGCGGTGCCCGTCCGGGGGGAACGCCGGGAGGTCCGGGACCCAGGTGGCGGCCTGGCCCATGCTCGCGAGGTTGTCCAGCGTCTCCGGGACCCCGCTCATCGGCCAGCCGCCGACGACGATCTGCCAGGCCATCACCAGGGCGTGCAGCGCGTACAGGGTGAGCGCCATCGTGCCGGCCTTGATCAGCGGCAGCAGCGGGCGTTCGAAGCGGTCCGCCAGTTCCAGGCACAGCACCAGGACCGCGACCGCGACGCCCAGCGAGCCCAGCAGTTCGAAGGAGGAGCCGCTGTGCGCGCGGGCCGCGAGCAGGAACTCGGGGTGCTCGATCGGCACGGTGCCTTCGGTGAGCACGTCTGGCAGCGGTCCCGTCACCAGTCCGAGAAGCGCCGAGGTCGTGTACGTCACCACCGCCAGCAGCACGCTGCCGATGCCCAGCCGCAGCCGCACCGCGCGGGAGCGCAGGTCGAGCCTGCCGACGGTGATTCCCGCCAGCACCAGCCCGAGGTACGTCGCGGCCGGGTAGAAGTCCAGCAGCGTCAGGTCGAGCACGCCCAGTTCGGCGAACAGGTGCCCCGGATCGACGGAGTTGAACGCGCCCACCGCCGCCGCCACCGAGTTGTTCCCGGCGAGCACGGTGCGCAGCAGGTACGAGGCCTGGGGGCCGACGATCATCATGGCCCCGGCGGCGATGGCGGTGCCGCGCGGCCCCAGCCCGAGGAACGGCAGCGACAGCAGGAAGTACACGCCGTAGAACGGGATGATCACGGTGAGCAGGAAGCCCGTCGCCTCGGTCGCCTTCGCGAGCGCCAGCCCGATGATCAGCAGCAGCACCGCCCGGAGCGCGACCCGCACCCGCGCGTCGCGCAGCGCGGCCCCGGTCAGCGGGGTTCCGCGCCCGGTGAGCATCGCCAGCGAGACCCCGGCCAGGAAGGTGAACAGCGCGGTCGCGCGTCCGCTGGAGGCCTGCGCCATGCCGATCTCGACGAAGCCGCCGCTGAACGGGGCCCCGAAGTGGATCACGAACATCCCGAAGATGGCGACGAATCGGGCCAGGTCCACACCGAGCAGCCGGTTACCGCGGGCTGTCCGGGGGCGTTGATCACGGCGCTGGGCCTCGTGGCGAGGTGCCGGGCTCGCTGCGGTCATGACGTCCTGAAAGAGACTGAAGGCGGAACTCGGGCGTTGCACAACTTACCCGCCGGTCGTGGTCCGCTCGTCGCAAGGTCGTCCAGCGCGTTCGGCCCGCCTCCGGGTGCGGTGCCGACACCCGCTCCGGCCTGCGCGTTCGCCCTGAGCCGGTGCCCCGGCGACCGCGTGATTGGGCTGATCGGGTGACGTTGTCGTGACCTGTTCATCGCACCGGAAGCGCCAGGGAAGGGCGCAGCCGGGCACTGCGATCGGGCCAGCGCCCCGCCCGTAGCGCGAACGGTCAGATGAGCCACACCGCGGTGTTCGGCGGCAGCCGGTCGCCCTCCAGCGCTCCGCTGGCGAGCAGCACTTCGCCCGGCGGCAGCGTCACCGATTCCGCCGACGCGTTCAACGCGCAGGTGAGCTCGCCCGGTTCCCGGCGGAACGCGAAGCACCCGGGCGGGGCGCCGAACCACGACACCTGGTCACCGCGCAGCGCCGGGTGCTCCTTGCGGAGCTCCAGCGCGCGCCGGTACAGCGACAACGTCGAGTCCGGGTCTTCCAGCTGGGCCTCCACGGTGTACGGGGCCCACTCCACCGACATCGGCCACCAGCCGCCCGGCACCGGTGAGAAGCCGAACGACGGTTCCTCGCCCTCCCACGGCATGGGGCCGCGCGCGGGCGACGCGGAGCGCGCGCCGCCGGCGCTGGGCAGGCCCAGCTCCTCGCCGGTGTCCAGCCCGACGATGCCCGGCAGGCCCAGCGAGACCAGGGCCAGCGCCCGAGCCCGCGCCTCGCCGGTGGCGCCACCGCCGAACCGCGTCACCGGGTGCATCCGGTCCTCACCGGTCACGACCCACACCGCGGGCACGCCCAGCATCTCCGCCGAGGCGAGCATCCGGGTGATGACCTCGCGCAGCTCCGCCGCGTCGAACAACGTGCGGCCCAGCCGCAGATCGATGCCGATGTCCCAGCCGTCGTGGTCGTCGTACCCGTCGAACCACGACTCGTCGATGAGCACCCCGATGCCGCGCCCCGGGTAGTCCGCCGCGATGGGCGAGAGCTCGGCCAGCACCTCGCGCACCGCGGCGCCCGCGGGTTCGCCCGCGCCGGGCGCCACCGCGACGCGCAGGGCGTCCACGCCGCGGTCCAGCCAGAACCGCACCGACGTCGCGAACACCTCGTGCCCGTCGGTGCCGATCCGGTCGACGAGGTCGCGCTGCGCGGTCACGTCGATCGCGACCCGCAGGCCCGCGGCGTGCGCCTCGTCCACCAGCGACTCGAACGACTCCAGCTCGCCGAGCACGGGGTCGACGCCGCGACCGCGTTCCGGATCGGTCAGCGGGCTCGCGGTCAGCGCCGTGAGCCACAGCGCGTCCACGCCGAGCAGCTCCAGGTACCCGAGGCGCAGCCGCGCGCCGTCGAGATCTCCCACGCCGTCACCGTTGGCGTCGGCGAACGAGCGCAGGTCGACCCGGTAGAAGACGGCGTCGCGCCACCAAGGCGCGACGGCCGCCGCTGCCGAGTCCCCCACCGGTGCGTTCATGACAAACGATCAGGCTCCTAGAACCACGAATTCATCATGCTCTGCGCTGCCATCTCCAAGTACTGCCAGAGCTGCCGGCGATGCTCGTCGTCGAGCTCGGCCTCGTCCACCGCGATCCGCATGCAGCGCAGCCACGCGTCCCGCTCCGCAGGGCCCACCTTGAACGGTGCGTGCCGCATCCGCAGCCGGGGGTGTCCCCGACGGTCCGAATAGGTGTGCGGCCCGCCCCAGTACTGCATCAGGAACAGCCGCAGCCGCTCCTCGGCGGGTCCGAGGTCCTCCTCGGGGTACAGCGGGCGCAGCAGCTCGTCCTTGGCCACCTCCTCGTAGAACCGGGCCACGATGAAGTGGAAGGTGGGTTCGCCGCCGACTTGGTCGTAGAAGGTCTCCGGTGCGCTCACGCGTTCCATCCTCCCCTGCCGGCGGCGGTGCTCATACCTGGGCCGAGTCGATCTGCGGCCGTCCGTTCGGGTAGGGCGGCTGGATGTCCTCGTCGTCGTAGGCCCGCTTGATCGCCACGCGGAGCCTGCGCTGCACCGCCCACTGGGTGCTGGGCCGCACCTTCACGGTCAGGCGCAGCGTGATCGTGTCGGAGGTGATCTGGTCCACGCCCAGCATCTCCGGCGGGTCCATCACGTCCTTGGACAGCGGCTCCCTGGAGGCGGCTTCGGTGGCGACCCGGGTGGCGACCTCCATCGCCTTCTCCACGGAGCTCGTGTGCGAGATCGGGAAGTCCACGACGGCCACGGCGAAGCCCTGGCTGGAGTTGCCGACGCGCAGGATCTCGCCGTTGCGCACGTACCAGACGGTCCCGTTGAGGTCGCGCAGCGTGGTGACCCGCAGCCCGACGGCCTCGACGGTGCCGGTGGCCTCGCCGAGGTCGACGATGTCGCCCACGCCGTACTGGTCCTCGACCATCATGAACATCCCGGACAGGAAGTCCCGGACCAGGTTCTGCGCGCCGAACGCCACCGCGACGCCGAGCACCCCGGCGGAGGCCAGGATCGGGCCGAGCTCGATGCCCAGGGACTTCAGCACGTACATCAGCGCGAGGCCGAAGATCACGAACGAGGCCAGCGACTTGAGCACCGACCCGATCGTGCGGGCGCGCTGCACGCGGCGCTCCGAGAGCAGCGCCATCCCGGCGGCTTCGCTACGGCGCTCCTTCAGCGGCACCAGCAGCTTCGGCGTCTTGCCGCCGCTGCCCCTGGTCAGCCGGGAGATCGTGCGGTGCACGAAGTAGCGGGCCAGGAACGCGATGATGACGATCATCAAGATGTTCAGCGGCTTGGCGATGAGCAGGTCCGAGTACATCGCCAGCCAGTGGTTGTCCGTCCAGGAGTAGACGGTCTCGCACCAGCTTCCTTCGTCCCGGACGCAGTCGGGCTGGGTTAACAGAGGGGGTGTCATGGGTCGGGGGTCTCCATGCTCGGGTGTTTCGGCGACCTGTGCGCGCCGCCGAAGGCCGCCACCACGTCGAAGGTGCCGTCCGGCCGAAGATCGGGAGCTGTGGACGCCCCGCCGTCCGCAGCTCCCGCAGCCGGCCGCGCACAGGACGTGGCGCGTGCCTTCCGCGACTGGTTGTCAGAAGTGGCGACCGCTCAGGCGAGGGGGAGCCCGGTAGCCTCCGCTAGGAAGGCGATCTGGTCGGTCGCCAGGCCTACCGTACGCGAAACGGAACGGGCGGAATGTCCTACCTCGGTCTCCCTGCGCAGCAGCACGGGACGTCGTGCGAGGTCGGAAGCGGTCGCGTGCTGCAGCGCCGCGCACATCTTGCGCGCGTGGTTCGGATCCACCCGCGTGTCCGACTCGTAGACGGTGAACAGCACCGACGGGTAGGCGGTGCCCTCGGTCACCGCGTGGTACGGCGAGTACGACAGCAGCCAGTCCAGCTCCGCCGGGTCGTCAGCGGTGCCGTACTCCTCGTTCCAGGTGCGGCCCAGCAGGAACTTCTCGTAGCGCACCATGTCCAGCAGCGGAGCCGAGCACACCACCGCGCGGTAGAGGTCCGGGCGCTGCGTCAGCGCCGCCCCCACGAGCAGGCCGCCGTTGGAGCCGCCGGTGATCGCCAGCTGCTGCGGTGAGCTCCACCCGGTGGCGACCAGGTGTTCGGCCGCGGCGTGGAAGTCGTCGAAGACGTTCTGCTTGCTCTCGCGCATGCCCGCGCGGTGCCACTGCTCGCCTTCCTCGCCGCCGCCGCGCAGCGACGGCAGCGCCCACACTCCGCCCGCGGCGACCCAGGCCAGCGCGGTGGGGGAGTAGGAGGGCTCCATCGACAGCGAGAACCCGCCGTAGCCGGTGACCATCGCCGGTCGCGGCTGATCGGGTTCCGCGGTGGGCGTGAGCAGGAACATCCGGACGGTGGTGCCGTCCTTCGAGGTGTACTCGACCTGCGAGGTGTGCACCTCCGGCAGCTCCGCCGCGCCGGGAGCGCGCCGATCCTGCCGGGTCGTGCCGGAGGCCCGCGTGTAGAGCTGCACGCACGGCGGGGTGGCGAAGTCGGTCCAGCCGATCCACAGCCGGTCCCGGTCGCCCTCGGTGTCCTCGTCCACCGCGGTCAGCGCCGTGATCTGACCGGTGCCGGGCAGCGGCACCTCGTCGGTGCGCTCGCCCGTGACGGGGTCGTGCAGCGCCAGGTCGGAGACCGCGTGCCTGGTGCGCAGCACCGCGAGCTTCGGGTCGTCGGTGCCGTCGTCGAACCAGCGCACCGCCTCCAGCACCGAGTCCGGTTCCTCCGGGATCAGCTCCTGCCAGTGCGCCGGCTCGGGGGTCTCGGGGTCGGTGACGCACAGCCGCCAGCGCGGCGCGTCCAGCGTGGTCTGCACGTACAGCCTGCCGTCGCGCTCCACCCACGCCGAGGCCCGGATGCCCTCCGAGGTGTCGATGACCTGGCGGAGCTCGCCGCCCGCGGACAGGTCCGCGATCCACATCGAATCCCGCCGGGCGGTGCCCGGACTGCCGTGGATCAGCAGCCAGCGGCCGTCGCGCGACACGCGGGCGTCGTAGTAGAAGGTGTGCTCCAGGCCGTCGCCGTGGACCAGCAGGTCGTCGTCGGGGTGGTTGCCGACCTGGTGGCGCCACACCCGGCGGTGGAACTGCTCCTCGCCCGCGGGCACCGCTTCCGGGGGCAGCCGCCGCACGTAGAAGAACTCGGCGCCGCCCGGCATCCAGGAGATCGACGAGTAGCGGCAGCGGTCGATCGGGCCCTCGACCAGCTCACCGGTGGTCACGTCCAGCACGTACAGCAGCGACTCCTCGTCGCCGCCGACCGACACCTGGTAGGCCAGCCGGTCGCCCTCCAGGCTCGGCGACCAGCGGTCCAGGGTCGTCAGGCCGGACGGGTCCAGCTCGGTGACGTCGAGCAGCGGCCGCTCGGAACCGTCGTCGTCGCGCAGGTACAGCACCGGGAACTCCTGCCCCGGCGCGCGGCGGGTGAAGAACGCCCGTCCGGCGCGCCACACCGGGGCCGACACCGACCCGGCCGCCAGCAGGGACGTCAGGCGCTGCGCGATCTCCGCGCGGCCGGGGAGCTCGTCGAGTCGCGCCCGCGCGAACTCGTCCTGCGCGGCCGACCACGACTCGGTGCGCGGGTCGGCCGGGTCCTCAAGACCTCGGTACGGGTCGGGAACCCGCCTGCCGTGCAGGTCGTCGACCGTGTCGGCGCGTTCGGCGGGCGGATAGGACAGGGGCGGCTGAACCTTCGTCACGCCCGCCGACGATACGGGTGCGGACGCCCCCGGCGGCGGTTCGGCACCGGCGTTCACCGAATTCACCCTGAACGATCAACACCGGAGCCCATACGATCGACACCAGTGGTGCCGGTCGGCTCATCGACCTCTCCCGGACCGTCGCGACCTCGGGTTCGTACCGCGGCGCGGGTGACTAGCACGTGGTGAATCACACGTGCGTTCGGGGTGTCGATTGTGGTCGACTGGTTCTTGCCAACCGGTGGAGGTGGTCGCGTGCACGACCGAATACCGACTCCGACAGGCGCGGCCACGGGGCTCGCGTCTCGGGCAGCGCTGTGCCGGGCACCGGCGCAGCACTGCGCGCAGTCGGGTGATCCGGTACCCCCGTGGCGCAAGCGGCGGGTGCTGTTGCTCAACACGACCTTCGAACCCCTGACCGCGCTTCCGCTGCGCAGGGCGATCGTGCTGCTGGTCTGCGGTAAGGCCGAGGTCGTCCACGGCGACTCGGCGGGCATGACGCTGCACTCGGCGACGAGCAGCCACGAAGTGCCGTCGGTGATCCGGCTGAGCAACTTCGTGCGGGTGCCGTACCGGGGGCGCGTTCCGCTCACCCGCTCCGCGCTGATGCACCGCGACGGGCATCGCTGCGTGTACTGCGGCGTTCGAGCCGAGACGATCGATCACGTGGTGCCCCGCAGCCGAGGTGGCCCGCACGCGTGGGAGAACTGCGTGGCGTGCTGCACCAAGTGCAACCACCGCAAGGCGGACAAGACGCTCAGCGAACTCGGCTGGCAGCTGCCGGTGGCTCCGCACGCGCCGCGCGGCAGGCACTGGCGGCTCATCGCGGGCTTGTCCGAGACCGATCCGCTGTGGTTGCCCTACCTGGGCGAGTCCGCGGCGTGATCCTGCTGGGAGCACGTCAGGCCGCCGCGGCGAGCTGATCGGCACCACGCCCGCTGATCCGCACGCCGCGGTCTTCGCCGCTGATCCGAACCCCGCGCTGCTCTCCGCTGATCCGAACCCCGCGCTCTTGTCCGCTGATGCGGACTCCGGCGCGTCCGCTGATCCGCACGCCGCGCTGGTCTCCGCTGATGCGAACTCCGCGCCGACCACCGCTGATGCGCACGCCGCGCCGACCACCGCTGATGCGCACGCCGCGCCGACCACCGCTGATGCGCACGCCGCGCCGACCACCGCTGATGCGCACGCCGCGCTGGTCTCCGCTGATGCGGACCCCGCGGTCTTCGCCGCTGATGCGCACGCCGCGCTGGTCTCCGCTGATGCGGACCCCGCGGTCTTCGCCGCTGATGCGCACGCCGCGCTGGTCTCCGCTGATGCGGACCCCGCGGTCTTCGCCGCTGATGCGCACGCCGCGCTGGTCTCCGCTGATGCGGACCCCGCGGTCTTCGCCGCTGATGCGCACGCCGCGCTGGTCTCCGCTGATGCGAACTCCGCGGTCCTGGCCGCTGATGCGGACGCCGCGATTTTGGCCGCTGATCCGGACGCCGCGCTGGTCTCCGCTGATGCGGACCCCGCGTTCGGTGCCGCTGATGCGGACACCTCGGTCGTGCCCGCTGATGCGGACCCCGGCTTGCGAGCTGATCCGGACCCCGCGGTCGGCGCCGCTGATGCGAACACCGCGCTGCTCTCCGCTGATCCGCACGCCCCTGTCCGCGCCGCTGATCCGGACACCTCGATCAAGGGAGCTGATGCGCACGCCCTGCCTGCCGCTGATCCGGACTCCGCGCTGGTCTCCGCTGATCCGCACACCTCGGTCGGTACCGCTGATCCGCACGCCGCGGTGGCCGCCGCTGATCGGCACGCCACTGGCTGTGTGCGCACCGTGTTCAACAAGGGGCTGCGCATCGAAGGAATTGGTGACAACATTACGCTGAGCGGCGGTTTCGATGATCGACATGGTGTGCCTCCCGCAGGCCAATAGACGAGTTATGGGGCTAGTGATCAAATATGCAAGACCCATACAGGTGAAAAACTAGAAGCGCGGGAGCGTTCAAACAAGCCGCCAAGTTGCCGCCTGCTGCGACCTTCTGGATGGGCTCCATTCGGCGGCGGCGATTACTCTGAAAGAGTTAGATTACGTGAGGCGCAACACGCTTGACTAGTGACTTTCGGTAGCCTTTGTCCTGCTCAGGCCCAGAATGAACACGGTGAGTCACTGATCCGGCGCGTACTGCCTACCTGTCGTAGCCAGGTGTCGTGTTCCCGTCGCCGGCGTGCGATTCGGCGGACGCGAGCGGTGTTCCCGGTGTTCGCGAGGTCGCGAACGGGCCGGATTTCGGAGTGGAATCGCAGCTCAGCGGGATTTTCTGGCTGCGCGGACGACCTGGGGCGGCCGGTGGGCTCGACTGGAGCTTCCTCGCACGGAACCGACATCGTGTCAAGAGTGGCGGCGTTTCACTCGTTCGGCGGTATGGGATTTTCACTAGGAATTGAGGAGTTGTTCGCGCGGAGCTCGACCGGGATCGGCGTGGCGCGCGAAAGGCGAGCTTTCTCGCGTTCCCGTTTCCGCGACGTCCGCAGCTTCGTGCGTTTTCGCAGGTGATGACGATTCTTCCCGGGGAGTCGCGGTTTCTCCGTTCGCAATTGCCCGGGATTACGCTGCGTTGTCCACAGGTTCATCCACAGGTGCGGACGCCCTCGCCGCGCGCGGTCGCGAGGACGTTCCGAGCGGCCCCGCGCACCGGAAGGCGACCGGTAGCCGTGGCGTCGTCCCACGAGGCGGCGTGATCGGCTACCGTGCTGGGCGTGACTGTGGTGGAGACCTTCCTCGTGCTGGCGGTGATCCCAGCGTCCGTGTACCTCCTGGTCACGGCGATCGCCTTCCGGTCGAGCCTGACCCGTACCCGTTATCGCGCAGGCCAGGACTGGGAGTTCGCGCCCGTGTTCTGGGTCGCGAACCCGGCAGGCGTGAGCACTGCTCCGCCCGGCGACCTGGACTCGTCCGAGACCGCGTCCGACGCCGTCGAGCACACGCACAGCACCGACCGGGGAGGCGCACGTGGGAACTGGTGAGATCACCGGCGCGAGCCGGTCCGGTGAGCAGGAACTGGCGGCGGGCGAGGCCGTGACGGCGACCGGGCGGCTCTCCATCGCCCGCCGGGTCAAGCCGGAGGCGCGGCACCTGCCGTTCAGCACCGGCCAGCTCGCCCGGCTCGACGAAGCGCTCACGCTCTCCAGCCGCAGCACCGGCCTGGAGTTCGCGATCTACCTCGGCGACCTCGGTGAGCAGACCCGCGAGTCCGCGGCGGCGCTGCACGCCAACCTGGGCGCGCGCGCCGAGGAGGGGGTGCTGCTGGCGGTGTCCCCGCAGCAGCGCGCCGTCGAGATCGTCACCGGCGCGGAGTCGAAGCGCCGCGTGCCGGACCGCAGCTGCCAGCTGGCCTTGATGACCATGGTCGCCTCCTTCAAGGAAGGCGAACTGATCGACGGCCTGATCAGCGCGCTGCGGATGCTCTCCGACGCGGCGGGCACCCAGCGCTGAGCACCGCGCCGGTCACGACCGGCGCAGCGACCTCCGCACGAAGCGGGAACGGGGCCGGACCGATGCGGTCCGGCCCCGTTCGCACGCTCAGGAGCGGTCGAACTCGCGGGCCGCGAGCGCCCGCACGATGCCCGCCCGGCCTTCCGAGACGAGCCTGCGCAGCGAGGCCGGACGTTCGGCGGCCAGCCAGGCGTCCGCGGCGTCGACGGTGCTCTGCCGCACCGCCCAAGACGGGAACAACCCGATCACCGTCGGCTGCGCGCGTTCGCTGGAACGCCGCTGCCACACCTCGTCGATCTCCGCGAAGTAGCGCTCGACGTAGGGCACCAGCAGCTCGCGCTGCCCCGGGTGCTGGAAGCCCGCGATGATCGAGTCGCTGACCGCGTTCGGCAGCTCGTCGTCGTGCACCGCGCGCTGCCAGGCGCGTTCCTTGGACTCCGGGGTGGGGATCAGCGAGCGGGCGCGCTCGGCCTTGCGCCTGCCGGTGGCGGTCTTGTCCTGCTCCAGCTCCGCGTCGATCTCCGCCTCGTCCGCCGCGCCGTGCGCGACCAGGGCCTGCAGCAGCAGCCAGCGCAGGTCGGTGTCCACGGCGAGCCCCGCCAGCGGTGCCGACCCGTCCAGCCAGCCGCGCACCACCTCGAGGTGCTCGGCGCCGAGCACCGAGGACGCCAGCGAGTTCACGAACGCCAGCTGGTGGTCCGACCCCGGTTCGGCGGCCTGCGCCAGTTCCAGGACGCGGGTGGAGAACCGGTTCCAGCCCTCCGGCTGCCAGTCCGCATCGGCGTAGGAGGCCAGCGCGGTCTGGGTCTGCAACAGCACCCGCTGCACCACGCCGATCTCGCTCTCCGCGCCGATGCCGGACTCCGCGGAGCGCCCCAGCACGAGGCTCACGAAGTCCCGGGCCTTCAGCTCCGCCTCGCGGGTCATCTCCCAGGCCGTGGACCAGCACAGCGCTCGCGGCAGCGACTGCTCGACGTCGCCGATCCGGTCGATCAGCGTGGCCAGCGACTCGGGGTCGAGCCGCATCGTGCAGTAGGTGAGGTCGTCGTCGTTGACCAGCACCAGCTTGCCGCGGTGCACGCCGACGAGGTCCGCGACGTCGGTGCGCTCGTCGCTCACGTCGAGTTCGACGCGGTGGGTGCGGACCAGCTTGCCGGTGGCCGGGTCGTCGTCGTAGACGCCGATCGCGAGCCGGTGGGTGCGGTGCTCACCGGCGCCGGGACGGGCACCGCTCTGCACGACGGTGAACTCGGTGAACCGGCCCTCGTCGTCGGTGGTGAACCGGGGGCGCAGCATGTTCAGGCCGGTGGTCTGCAGCCACTGCGCGCTCCACCAGGACAGGTCGCGCCCGGAGGCCTCTTCGAGCGCCAGCAGCAGGTCGTTGAGCGTGGCGTTCTTCCAGGCGTGGCGCTCGAAGTAGACGCGCAGCCCGGCGAGGAAGTTCTCCAGGCCCACGTAGGCGACGAGCTGCTTGAGCACCGACGCGCCCTTGGCGTAGGTGATCCCGTCGAAGTTGACCTCGACGGCCTGCAGGTCCGGGATGTCGGCGGCCACGGGGTGCGTGGAGGGCAGCTGGTCCTGGCGGTACGCCCAGGACTTCTCGACGCTCGCGAAGGTCGTCCAGGCGCTGGTGTACTCGGTGCCGCCGACCTGCGCGAGCACGCTGGCCCAGGTGGCGAAGGACTCGTTGAGCCACAGGTCGTCCCACCAGCGCATGGTCACCAGGTCGCCGAACCACATGTGCGCCATCTCGTGCAGCACGGTCTCGGCGCGGCGCTCGTAGAGGTAGCCGGTGACCTTCGAGCGGAACACGAAGTCCTCGAGGAAGGTGACGCAGCCCGCGTTCTCCATGGCGCCCGCGTTGAACTCGGGCACGAAGCACTGGTCGTACTTCCCGAACGGGTAAGGCACCCCGAACGCCTTGTGGTAGAAGGCGAAACCCTGCTTCGTCTCGGTGAACAGCCGCTCGACGTCGAGGTGCTCGGCGAGGGAGGCGCGGCAGTACAGCCCCAGCGGGATCGGGGCCTGGCCGTCCTCGCCGGGGAACTCGTCGCGCCACTCCGCGTAGGGGCCCGCGACCAGCGCGACCAGGTAGGTCGACATCGGCTTCGTGGTCTCGAAGACGTGCGTGCGGTGCTCGCCGGAGCCGGTGATCTCGGCGGGCGCGTTCGAGATGACCTTCCAGGACGCGGGCGCGTGCACCGTGATCTGGTAGGTGGCCTTGAGGTCGGGCTGGTCGAAGCAGGTGAACATCCGCTTCGCGTCGGCCGTCTCGAACTGGCTGTAGAGGTACACGCCGCCGTCGACCGGGTCGATGAAGCGGTGCAGCCCCTCACCGGTGTTGGTGTACTGCAGGTCGGCGCGCACGACGAGTTCGTTGTCGGCGGCGAGGTCCGGCAGCGCGAGCCCGGCGTCCTCGGCGTAGCCGGACACGTCGAGCTCGACCCCGTTGAGCGTGGCCCCGCGCACCTGGGCGGCCATCAGGTCGATCCAGGTGGAGGCCCCCGTTCGAGCGCTGCGGAACCGCACCGTCGTGGTGGAACCGAAGGTCCGCACGTCCGGCCCGTTCGCGCCGTCGGAGAGGTCCAGTTCGATCACGTAGGACTCGACGTCGAGCAGCGCCGCGCGCTGTTCGGCTTGGTCCTGGGTGAGGTTCGGCGGGGCCACGGATCACCTCGTTGTTCGTAGGATTCTGCGCACCGGCGTTCCGCGCCGGTGCGGGGCGCTGGAAATCCAATCACGCCGCGGCGTCGCGGTGCCGCCCGACGCCTGATCACCACCGCCGGGCGTGTCGGCGGCGCGGACGAACCCCTGGGAGATCGGGGTGCGGCGGCCGTTCATCCGGGAATATCGGCACATTCCCCATTCGGTTCGGCGTTCTGGGAAGAAGTTCGGGGTGGCGCGGAGTTGTACCTGTCGCGGGTGTCCGCCCGCGCCGAACCGACTTCCGTGCCGTGCACGGAACATTGTGGAGGGTTGTCCATGAGCACCGAGCGCCCCAAGGTCGACTTCTACTTCGACCCGCTCTGCCCCTTCGCGTGGGTGTCGTCGCGCTGGATCCTGGAAGTCGCCCAGGTGCGGGACATCGATCTGAACTTCCGGGTGATGAGCCTGGCCGTGCTGAACTCGGGCCGGGACCTCCCGCAGGAGTACCAGGACCTGATGCTCAAGGCGTGGGGCCCGGTCCGCGTCGCGATCGCCGCCGCCAAGCACCACGGCGACGACGTGCTCGGCCCGCTCTACACCGCCCTCGGCAGCCGGATCCACAACGAGGGCCGCAAGGACTACGAGCAGGTGATCGCCGAGTCGCTGGAGGAGATCGAGCTGCCCGCGTCGCTGGCCGCGGCCGCCACCAGCACCGACTACGACGACGAGCTGCGCGCCAGCCACCACGCCGGGATGGACCCGGTCGGCGAGGACGTCGGCACGCCCACCCTCCACGTGGACGGCGTCGCGTTCTTCGGCCCGATCACCACCCGCATTCCGCGCGGTGAGCAGGCCGGTGAGCTGTTCGACGCGGCGCGCACGCTGGCCGGTTACCCGTACTTCTTCGAGCTCAAGCGGACCCGCACCGAGTCGCCGCAGTTCGGCTGATCCGGATCGTCGCGCAGGTGGCCCGGACCTCGTCGCCGACGTGGGCCGGGCCGTGACTTCGGGAGGTCGGGTGCGGGAGGTGTCGGTCGTGCGGCCGGCGGGCCGGAAGCCCGGTGTCCCGGCGCTGCTGTGCGTGCCGGGGACGATGTCGGACCCGGTGATCTTCGACGGGCTCGCGGAGGCCACCGGGACCGACGTGGTCGTGGCGCCGTGGCTGGAGTGGCCGGGTCCGCACGACATGGCCTCGCTGGGCGCCGAAGTGGCACTGCTGGCGGAGCGGCACGCTCCGGTCGTGCTGCTCGGGCACTCCACCGGGGGCGTGATCGCGTTGTCCGCGGCGTTGCGCACCGACCGGGTGCGCGGCGTGGTCGTCTGCGACAGCGGCGTGAACATGCGCGGGCACGGCGACGTGGACGCGATCATCGACCGGGTGCGCGCGCAGTGGGGCCCGGAGCTGTGGCGCGCGGTCGCCCGGCGGTCGGTGCACCTGCCGCTCCCCGCGGAGGTCGCGGAGCGGCTCGACTCCTATCCGGCCGCTCTGGAGCGGGACGCCGTGCTGGTGGCGTTGCGCAGCCAGCGGGACACGGACCTGGCTCCGCGGCTCGCCGAGCTCGGGCGGCTCCCGGCGCTCGTCGTGCACGGCAGGTTCGACCGCGCCCGCACCCTCGCGCACGCGCAGGAGCTGGCGGACTCGCTGCCGGGTGCGGAACTGGTCGTGCTGGAGTGCGGGCACACGCCGCCGGTGGAGCTCCCGGACCGGTTCGCGGCGGAACTGGTGCGGTTCCTGGCCGGGTTGCCGGACGGGGGTTGATCGGCTCCGCGGCAGCGGTGTGCTCCGCGCTCGCGTTGTGACACGCTCGGTGTCGTATCGATCAGGTCACCCTCGGGAGGAACGCATGGCGGCGCCCACGACCAGCCGAACCGACCATGTCATCGGAGGCGAGCACGTCGCCGGTTCCGGAGCGCGGATCGAGGTGGTCAACCCGGCCACCGAGCAGGTGATCGGTTCGGTCCCCGCCGGAACCGCGGCGGAGGTCGACGCGGCGGTCGCCGCGGCCCGCGCCGCCTTCGACGGTTGGGCGGCCCGCCCGGTGGCGGAGCGGTCGGCCGCGGTGCGCCGGATCTCCGAGGGCATCGCGAAGCGCCGCGACGAGATCGCGGCCACGGTCACCGCCGAGATGGGTTCGCCGATCGGCTTCTCCACCCAGGTGCACGCGAGCGTCCCGGTCGCCACCTCGCGCGGCATCGCCGACCTGCTCGACGCGGGCTACGCGTGGACCGAGGAGTCGGGCAACTCGCTGATCGTCCGCGAACCGGTCGGGGTCGTCGCCGCGATCACGCCGTGGAACTACCCGCTGCACCAGATCGTGGCCAAGGTCGCCGCCGCGCTGGGCGCGGGCTGCACCGTGGTGCTCAAGCCCAGCGAGGTCGCGCCGCTCACGTCGGCCGTCTTCGCCGAGATCGTCGCCGAGGCGGGCGTGCCCGCAGGGGTGTTCAACCTCGTGCACGGCACCGGGCCCGTCGTGGGGGAGGCGCTGGCCGCGCACCGCGACGTGGACATGGTGTCGTTCACCGGTTCCACCCGCGCCGGCCGCCGCGTCTCGGAAGTCGCCGCGCAGACCGTGAAGCGGGTGGCCCTGGAGCTCGGCGGCAAGTCCGCCAACGTGGTGCTGGAGGACGCCGACCTCGCCAAGGCCGTGAAGCTGGGCGTCGCGGGGTGCTTCCCCAACGGTGGTCAGAGCTGCAACGCGCTGACCCGCATGCTCGTCCCGGAATCGCGTTACGAGGAGGCCGTGGAGCTCGCCGTGGGCGCGGTCGCCAAGTACACCGTCGGTGACCCCACCGACGAGACGACCCGCATCGGCCCGATGGTCTCCGACGTGCAGCGCGACCGGGTCGCCGACTACATCCGCAGGGGCGTCGCCGAGGGGGCCTCGGTCGCCGTCGGCGGGCCGGAGGCGCCGGAAGGGCTGGACACCGGCTACTACGTGCGTCCCACCGTGTTCACCGGCGTCACGCCCGAGATGACCATCGCGCGCGAGGAGATCTTCGGCCCGGTGCTGTCGATCCTGTCGTACCGCGACGAGGACGAAGCCGTGGCGATCGCGAACGACTCCGAGTACGGCCTGTCGGGCGCGGTCTTCGGCTCCGACGAGCGCGCGCTGGCCGTGGCGCGGCGCATCCGCACGGGCCAGATCGCCGTCAACGGCGGCGCCTTCAACCCGAACGCCCCGTTCGGCGGCTACAAGCAGTCCGGCAACGGCCGCGAGTTCGGCAGGCACGGCCTGGAGGAATTCCTGGAGATCAAGTCCATCCAGCGATGACGTCGAGTACTTGACGTACGTCAAGTACTCGACGTACTTTCGACGCAGGCCGGAAGGAGTGCGTCGATGGTGCACTACGACAGTTACACCGAGGCGCGGACGCACCTCAAAGACCTGCTGGATGCGGCGGAGCGGGGGCGCACGGCCACGGTCCGGCGGGACAGCAGCACTGCTGTCGTGGTGGACAGCGGCCGATTGCGTCATTTCCTGGTCAGCACCACCGCGGTCCGGGCGCATGTCGTCGCTGAGGACGAGGGGTGGTCGGTCTTCCTCGACGGCGTCCCGGTGGCGGCTGACGGGGCGACCTTCGACGAAGCCATCGACGAGATGATCGCCGCGCTCCGCGAGTACGCCGAGGACTGGCAGGAGCGGCTTCTGGACGCCCCGAACCATCAGGAGAACTGGGGGATGGTCCAGCTCGTCGAGCTCAGCGACGACCCGCAGTTGCGCGCGTGGTTGCTGGGAGCGGCGGAGTGAAGCCTCCTCGCGCCACCCGGGCCGACCACGAGCGGTTCTGCGCGCGCGAGGGTTGGACGCGCGTCCGGAACGCGAGAGGGCGTACCGGGACGCACCACGTCATCTACGAGCTGACGTTGCCCGATGGCCGGGTGCTGCGCACGAGGATTTCCCATCCCCCTGACCGGAGCACGTACGGCCCGAGCCTCTGGGCTCACATCTTGCGTGACCAGCTTCAAGTGTCGGAGGACGATTTCTGGGCGTGCGTCGACCGAAAAGTGCTGCCGGATCGAGGGTTCCCGGTTCGTTCGTCGTCGGAGTCGCTTCCCGCGGAGTTGGTCCGCTTGCTGGTCCACCGGGCCGGGGTTCCGGAGGCCGAGATCAGGACGATGACCAAAGACGAGGCGATCACTCGGCTGAACGCGTACTGGAACGGTCTCTGACCGCCTGGCGCCTAGGGTGGTGGCGTGGTTCAGGTTCGGGAGTTGCACGAGTGGCCGTCCGCCGAGGCGGAGGCCGTCGCCGTCCAGGAGCGGTTGAGGTCGATGGTGCGCTTCGACGGCGCCCCGGAGGAGGTTCGGACCGTCGCCGGGTTGGACGTCGCCTACGCCGAGGGATCCGATGACGTCATCGCCGCGGTCACGGTGCTGAACCTGGCTGATCTGTCCGTTGTGGACAGTTCGGTGGTCCGGGCGCGGGCGGAATTCCCCTACGTGCCGGGGTTGTTCGCGTTCCGCGAGGCTCCGTCGCTGCTGGAGGCGCTGGCCGGGCTCGACGTCGAGCCGGACGTGCTGGTCTGCGACGGGCAGGGGCTGGCGCATCCGCGGCGCTTCGGCCTGGCCTGCCACCTCGGAGTGCTCACGGACCTGCCGAGCATCGGTGTCGGCAAGACCTCGCTGGGGAAGTACGACCCGCCGGGCCCGGAACGCGGCGACCGATCACCGCTGCTGCTCGACGACGAACCGGTCGGGAGCGCGCTGCGCACGCAGCCGCGCGTCAAGCCGATCTTCGTCTCGGTCGGCCACCGCTGCACCCTCGACGCAGCCTGCGACCTGGTGCTCCGCCTCGCCCCCCGCTATCGCCTCCCGGAAACCACCCGAACCGCCGACCAACTGGGCCGAGCCGAATCCCGACGCTGACGTGATGAAGCGGCCAGCTCCCCGCGGGAGCTGCGTGCCCATTGTGCGGGTGGTCATCGAGAGTCCCTCGTCAGTTTTCCGGACTCGTCCCAGGTTTGCACTCGGATAGGCGTGCCCTGCGCGTCGAACTCACGTTCTTCGGCGATATGATTGTTCCGGTGCCATTTGCGAGAGATTCCAGTGGGACGTCCGAGTGTGAAGTGTTCCTCTACGCGGACGTTCCCATCCGGATACCATTCCCAGGTCGAGCCGTGTTCTTGTCCGTCCCGGGTGCAAGCGGGTTTCGCCGACGTGTTCGTGGCAAGGCTGCGGTTGGCTGCATTCAGTGGGGGTGAGCCGGGTCGTTGTGGCCCTAGATCTGGATCCCGTTCTCGTCCCAAGCTCGGAAGTCGACTTGTGAGCCGTGATCGTCGAAATCGGATTCCGTGGCGATCTGGCCGTTCGGATGCCATTCGCGATGCGTGCCGATCGGTATCCCGTTTCGCATCTGCCCTTCCTTGCGCAGGAGATCCGGGCTCCGCCATTCCTGGTAGGGGCCGTCCGGGTATCCCGCGAAGTAGGAGTGGGTTGATACCACGCGGCCGTCCTGACTTGTTGCTACCGTGACGCCGGTGAACGGCTCGCCTTGGTGGAAGACGTGTCCGGACGCGTCCAGAACGACGTCCTCTTCGTCGATGCGGAGATTGATCACTCCGGCCGGAACTCCTCGAGTCGATTTCGTCCGTGCTATCGGTCAAGGCGTTCGGCGTCGTAGCGGTCTGGTGGTCTCGCTCGGCCCCAGCGTTCGCCGCTGCCCGCTTGCCCGTAACAACGAAACCGGTTGGTAGATGGGAATTGCTGTTCCATGGATGGGTTCTAATGTGAAAAATACTTGCGAACCAGCTCTTCGCCGCTTCCTGGGCGTGCGGCGAGGGTTTCCCGCCAGCGCAGAACGTTGTTCGACGCGGATCGGAACCACTCCACGACGCTGGGCCAGGTCTCCGTCACCACCGGTTCGTCGCCTTCATCCTCGTCATCGGCTTCGCGCGCCATCCAGACGGGAGGTGCTTCCAGGTTGATGAGTGGAGCGGGGATGAACTGGTACTCGTATCCGCCATGGCCGGTAAGCACCAATGCTTCCCGAACGTCGATGGCGGTGTCCTTGAGTAGGTCCGCTGCCTCTTCCTTGAGCTGGGGGCCCGTATCGATCACGCCGAAGGTGCTGCCCGAGAACCACAGTCCCGGGGCTGCTCCGATGAGTCGATAGACTTCCCGCAGCGCTTCGGGAATGGCAGGGGCCCCCTGGCTGCGAGTGAACTCCCAAATTTGCTCGTCGCTCGCGCCTCTGCTGGTTTCCGGCTTCCAGCCCTGGCTTGTCGTATCTGTGAAGATGGCTTGGATCTGAGCTGTGGGGCTGTTTTGTGAATCAGGCACTGAAAACAACCTCTCCATGTGTGTTGCGCGCTTCGATGTTGATATTGGGGAATACGGTTTTAAAGGTGTTGAGGACATTCTGGCACGAACGGCAAACGTCTTCCGTTGGGGTTCCCGGTTCCGGGCGCCTTCCCGGGAAATCGATCAGCATTCGAAGGTCCCCGGTGACCGCTTCTCGCAATGTCGACGCCTGATCTCTGAGCTCAGGCGGGAGGGTGCGGGCGAGCACGCGATCGATGATCTCCGGGTGATCGTCCGGGGTCGTCGCGAGGCGTTTGCCGCTGTGGTCCGGGGCGCGTTCGTTGCTGACCTCGGCCAGCACTTCGCGGATGTGCTTGTCCAAGTCTTTTCGGGTCGAACCGTCAGGGCGACGGGTCATCTCTTCGAGGACTTGGCGAGTGAGTCTCTCGATCTGCTTTGGTTCGGAGTCGGAGGCCCTGTTGGTTCCGCCGATATCGGTTAGCGACCCTTGGTCGTCGACATTGAGGGTGGGGAATATTTGTTCGCTGAAGTTGACCCGCTGTGTCCCGTTCTGCCGTTGCCCCATGTAGGTCTTGGTCAGATCCTTGCCCCCGCTGGACGAGTCCTGCTCGGAGTGCACAGCGCGCCCGTCGATGTCCAGGCGTGCCGTGCTGGAGGTCAACGTTCGACTCTTTCCACGGACAGGTTCGGCTTGAACGGGCTTATTCGGATCGTTGTCGAGGCGCTGGTTCGGATCGCCTTCGATCTGCTTTGCTCGATTTTCTTCCACGCGGCCATTGAGCCGCTGGAAGTCGGCTTCGCGTTGTGCATCGACGTCGAGATCATCCCCCCGTGCTTCCGCGTCGTCCGGGGCGGGGCCGGGGTCTTCGCCGTCGCGGGGCGGGTGGAAGCCGTCGTTGCCAGCCGGGGTGTCGGTGCCGTCGGGGTGGTGGGTGTCCCAGCTGCCGTTCGGGGGCCAGCCGGGGCGGCCGTCGGGGCCCATGTCGGAGGCGAAGACGCGGCCGGTGCCGTCGGTCCAGGCGAGGCCGCGGGGCGCGGTGACGGGGACGCCGAGTTCGCGGGAGAGGTCGCGGGCGAGGCCGCTGGTGCCCGCGTCGCAGGACAGCAGGCGGACGGGTCCGCCGTCGTAGGCGGGGTCGCGGCGCAGCATGTCCGCGAACTCCTTGGCGCTGAAGGTGTGGTCGCCGACCCGGACGCGGCCGTCGGGCAAGGCGTGCACGTCGACGGTGTGGTGCACACCGTCGTCGGGGACGCGTTGCGCTAGGTCCCGCATGTTCTGGTCGTGGTGGTACGACGAGCCGCTGGGAGTCCGGTCGCGGGTCGCTTCGGCCTGGTCGAGCTGGTGCTGGCGTTCCGGCGTGCCGGGCTCGGCGTCCGGGTGCTGCCGGTCGCCGTCGTGCGTGCGCTGGTCCGCGTCGTGCGGCCGTTGCTCCGGGCGGTCGTTCGGGCGGTCGGCCTGCCGGTCGGGCCGCGCGTCGGAGGAGTGGCGGCCGTCGGGACGCGCCGATCCGTCCGCTCGTGATCCGTCGGTGGCCGATTCCGGTCCGTCTCGGCGAGGTGCTGAGGAGTCCGGTCGCGCGTCCGGGCGAGCCGAGTCCTGGGTGCGCGGGGGAGCGGGGTCGGCTCCTTGCGGGTGCGTGCCGGCTCGGGCGTCGCGCGGCGACGGGCCCTCCGGAGTGCGAGAGGGCGAGGCTGCGCCGGGCGCTTCCGGGGCGCGGTTGCTCTGAGGGTGTCCGCTGGGAGCCGGGCTCGCGTGTTGCCGGCCCGCTCCGGTGCCGTCAGGGCGCCCGGGTTGCCCGCTCGGGTCAGGGCGCTGCCCAGGAACCTCCGGGCGTGCCGCAGGACCGTTGGCGCTCCCGATGCCGTCCGGACGGCCGGAGGTTCCGGCGTGCGACGGGCCGTCGGGTCGAGCGGAAGTACCTGGGTGCGACGGGCCATCGGGTCGACCAGGGTTTCCGGCGTGAGATGGGGCGTCGGGTCGGGAGGGCGCGGCGTGCTGTGGGCTCGGGCCGTCGGACCGTGACGGGGACTGGCGAGGGGATTCGGCGTGGCGACCGCCGGGGGAAGGTGGCGGGGTCGAGGTGCGCCCGCTGTCGGGACGGGCGGGGGCGTCCGCGCCTCGGGCGGACGGGGCGAGCGGCCGGTCCGAGCGCGAGCCGCCGGGGCGGGAGCCGTCGGCCGGGTGGTGAGCGGCACCCGGAGTGCCGGAGGTGCCGGTCCAGCTCCCGGCGGAGCCCGGCCGGTTACCGCCGGAGCCGGGCGTTCCGGCTGCGCCCGGTGCGCCACCGGCGGGTGCGCCGCCCATCGCGCCACCGCCCGCGCTCGTGCCCTGGTCGGCGCGGCCCGCGCCTCCCGGGGCCGCGGGAGGGGGTGCCGCCGCGGGCTCCGCGGGACGCGCCGGAGCGTCCACATTGGACGCGGACGTGGTGCCGGCGGGTCCGGAAGGCTGCGTGCGCGTGGAATCGCCGCCGTGCGGCATCGAGCCCGAGCCGCCCGCGGATCCGCCGGAAGCCGAACCCGAGTCGCCCGGAGTCGTTGCGGACGCGTTCCCGGATCCGCCGGACGCCGAGCTCGACTCGCCCGGAGTCGTGCCGGAGTTCGAGGATCCGCTGGAGGCATCCGAACCACCGGAGCCGGACTCGGACGACGTGTCGGTGCCCCGGGACCCCGTGCCGCCACTGCCGGTGTCCGGCGTGCCGCTCGAATCGCCTGCGCCCGAGGTGGCTGTCGTGCTGCTGTCGCCGTACCCGGAGCCATAGCCGGAGCCGTACCCCGAGCCGCCGGTGGAGGCGGTGTCGGCTCGGCCCGCGCCGGGACCGCCGTCGGCGGATGTAGTCGACGGGCCGCTGGAACCGCCGTCGGCGGACCTGGTCGACGGGCTGCCGGAACCGCCGTCGGCGGACGTGGTCGACGGGCCGCTGGAGTCGCCGTCGGTGGACGACCTGGGTGTCGCTCCGGAATCGCCCGTGGGTGTGGGATCAGACGTCCGCGTGGCAGCGCCGTCGGAGGCGGACGGGGAGTCCGCCGCGTCGGAGCGAGTGCTCGGGCCCTCCGCGCCGGGGGAGGGCGACGCCGCGTCCGAGCCGGACCGCGCACCACCGGAGTCGGTGTCACCGGACGTGCGTGACCCGGAATCCTCGCCGGACGACCGCGAACCGCCCTCGGAGACCGAGCCGCCGTCGGCGGTCGAGCCGCCGTCGCTCGACGAACGGCTCCCGTCCCCGGCCGACGACGACCCGGTGTCGGAAGAGCTCGTGGCCCCTTCGGTGGACGAGGTGCTTCCGCCGCTGCTCGAATCCGCGCTCGCCGTGGACGAATCACCGGACAGCATGTCCTCAATGGACGAACGAGGCGAGGAAGAACCGCTGTCCGACGAGGAATTCGAGCCGCCGGAGTCGCCGGACGATCCGCCCTCCGCGGTGGCGGACGCCGTGCTGCCCGTGGACGTCGAGCTCGCCGCGTCACCACTGCCACCGGTCGAGCCGCTGTCGCCGGACCTGGCGGAACCGCTGTCACCGCCAGCGGAGGAGCCGCTGCTCCCCGAGGAATCGCCCGATCCGCTCACGTCGGGCACGTCCGGGGCGCTGAAGTGGTTCGACAGGGCCGCGCCGCCCGCTCCCATGCCCGCGCCCATGGCGCCACCGGACATCGCGCCGGTGCCGACGGCGCCCCAGTCGACCTTGCCTTCGGTGATGAGCTGCTCGGCGACGCTGCCGATGGCGCCTTGCGCGGCACCGCTGGCGCCTTCCTTGAGGGCCGTTGCGCCGAGGTTCTTGGCGGCGCTCTCGCCCGCCGCTCCGGCGGCGTCCCCGGCGGCACGGCCCGCGGCTCCGGCGGCGTCGCCAGCCGCGTCACCCGCGGCTCGCCCGGCCGCACCGGCCGCGCTGCCCGCCGCGTCACCCGCGGCTCCCGCCGCGTCCCCGGCGGCCCGGCCCGCGGAGCTCGCCGCGTTGCCCGCGGCATCGCCCACGGCGTCGCCCGCCGCGTCGCCGACGGCCCCCGCCGCCTTGCGCGCCGCCACGTTCCCGACGCCCTCGAAGACACCGCCGACGGCGCCGCCGATGGCCCCGCTGATCGCCGCGTCCTTGAACTTGCCGCCGTCGAGGCCCTTGCGCTCGCCGGAGGCGATCTGGATGCCCTGCACCGCGGCCTCGATCGCCATGGACGTGGCGACCTCGATGGCCACGTTCTTGGCGATGCTCAGCACGAGCTGCTTGAAGATCTGCATCACCACGGTGCGGGTGATGCCTTGCGCGATGGGAATCCCCGCCGTGGAAGCGCCGAAGCTGAACGCCGCGCTGGCGATCATCGCCGCGATCTGGATCGCGAGCGCGATCAGCGAGGCGATGATGGTCAGCTTGGTGTGCTCGACGTCCAGCGCCGCGTCGTCGCAGCCCTGGCCGAGCTGCTCGCACGCCTCCTGGAGCTTCGGCAGCGCGGCCTCACCGCCGTTGCCGATGTCCTGCCAGAGCTTCTCGAACGCGTCGTGCGTCTGGCCTTCCATGCCGCTCAGCGACTGGCTCGCGCCGCCGTTCGCGTCGCCGGTGACGCCGTCGATGCCGTCGCCCGCCGCCCGCCACGCGTCGGCGAGGCGGCGCAGCGCGTCCTCGTCACCTTCCGGCCAGGACTGTCCGACGACGATCGGCAGCAGCCATTTGACCTCGTCGGGCATCTCGATGCTCATGGCGGTAGGACTCCCCAGTCACTGGTCGGCCAAGTCGGTGTTCAGCTCCGCGGCACGTTGCCGATGTCGGAGGCGGCCTGCTCGTCGCGGCCCTCGGTGTCGTCGGCGGTGGCCGTCAGGTTGTCCTCGATGTTGCCGAGCGCCTCGGCGAGCTTCTTCATGCCGTCGCTGACGTCGGTGCTGTTCTTGACGTAGCTCTCGGCGAACTTCTGCCCGGCCTCGTCGCCGCCCCAGCACTCGCCTTCGGCGTCCAAACCGGACTTGAGCTGCTGGAGCACGCTGCTCAGCTGGTCCCCGGCGTCGCCGATCCGCCTGCCGCCCGCCCGGATCTCCTCCGGGCGCATCTCCATCTGGCCGCTCACCAGCGTCCCTCCGTCATGAAGGACTGCGGTGGCTCGTCGTCGTCCGCGTCGTCGCGGCGGGTGCTCGGCTGTTGGGCCGGCGGCTGCTTGCCGGTGCGCGCGGCACGTTCGGCGGCAGGGTCGGGCGGGGCGACCAGCGGGCCGCTGCTGGGCAGGAAGTCCGTCAGCGACGGCGCCCCGGCGAACACGTCCGGCAGGTCCGGGGTTTCGGCGAGCGCGGCGAAATCGGACTGCAAGGACTGCTGCGCGTTGCCGGTGGCCTCCCGGACGACGCTGGTGATGGTGCGCGCCAGCTGTTCCGGCGTGGTGCGGTCGAAGGCCTTCGTCGACAGCAGGAGCTGTTCCAGCGTGCCCGTCGCGTCGACCCGCGCGGTGACCACGCCGTCGTCGGAGACGACCTCGTGGGTCTTGGCCGCGGCCTCGGTCTGCTTCTCCTGGATTTCGGCCGTGCGGCGGCGCAGGTCCGCGAGCATGCCGTCGATCTGGCCGCGCAGGGCGTCGTTGCTGGTGCGCAGTTCCTGCCGCCGCGCCGCGCCGGTCGGGTCCGGATCGGACACCGTCGCCTCCCCAAGTAGTCGTTCGCCGCACCACGGCGATGTTGATCGCCCCAGCGTAGTGCCGTCGTGCGGGTCACCGGCCGGGTGATTTCCGGCCATTGGTGAGCATGACGTTCCCGGCCGGAGATCGGTGCCCCCCGCTCGCGAAATGACTCCGAACGGCCGCACGCGTACCGCTGAACGGCCTAGCGGAAGTTCCGCAGGGCTTGCTCAGTGGTGTCGGCGGGATACGGGGAGTGATGCAGCGCTTCACCGGCGGTGAGCTCGCCGCGGGCGTGCCGCGCGCACACGTCGGCCAGGCGGACGAGTTCGTCGCGCTGCCCGCGCACGAACTCCGCGTCGACCGGGGCGCCGTGGCCGGGCACGACGATCTCCGGTCGCAGCGCGAGCACGCCGCTCAGCGCCGTCGGCCAGTGCTGCGGGTCGGCGTCCTCGAAGTCCGGGGGCGCGCCCTGCTCGACGAGGTCGCCGGCGAGGACCACCGCCACGTCCGGCACCGACACCACCAGGTCGTGATCGGTGTGCGCCGGTCCGAAGTGGTGCAACCGCACGACGCGCCCGCCCAGGTCCACTTCGGCCGAACCGGTGACCGCGCGGTCCGGCGGGACCACCTCGCTGGCGGCGAGCGCGTCGGCGACGTCGGCGCGCCCCTCGCGGCGGTAGTGCGCGCACCACTGCGCGCGCTGCCGCTCGGCGTGCTCGCGCAGGTAGGCGGCGCATCCCCGGTGCGCCCACACCGGTGCGGGCCGGAACGCGGCGGTGCCGAAGCAGTGGTCGAAATGGCCGTGCGTGAGCACGACGACGCAGGGCAGCGAAGTCTCGGCCCGCACCGCCGCGGCGAGCTCCGCGCCCTGGCGATGATCGCCCCGGGTGTCGATGACCAGCGCCCGCTCCGAGCCCAGCACCAAGCCGGTCGTGAGGTCGAGCTCCTCGTGGCGCCGGGCGCGCACGCCGTCGGCCACCTCCAGCCACCGGCCCGCCCGCTCGGTGTCGCCATCGGTCACGCGGCAACCCTAACCAGGGTGCGAGGCAGCGGCGGGGCGTTTGACACACTGCCTCCGTGCGCGTCTACCTAGGATCTGATCACGCAGGGTTCGAACTCAAGAATCACCTGGTCAAGTGGCTGACCGAGCGCGGTCACGAGGTGACCGACGTGGGCCCCGCGGCCTACGACGCCCAGGACGACTACCCGCCGTTCTGCGTCGAAGCCGCTCGCCAGGTCGTGGCCGACGAAGGCAGCCTCGGGCTGGTCATCGGCGGCTCCGGCAACGGCGAGCAGATCGCGGCCAACAAGGTCCCCGGCGCCCGCGCGGCCCTGACCTGGAACGTCGACACCGCCAAGCTCGCTCGTCAGCACAACAACGCACTGCTCGCCGGCATCGGCGCGCGGATGCACTCCGTCGAGGAGATCGAGGCGATCGTCGAGGCGTTCCTCGGCACGGAGTTCGAAGGCGGCAGGCACCAGCGCCGCATCGACCTGCTCTCCGACTACGAGCGGACCGGCGAACCGCCGGCGCTGCCCGCGGAGTGACCACGACATGACCGAAGCACGCCCGGCCACCGCCCTGCTGACGCCGCTCGTCGCGTTCGGTGGTGCGGTGGCCGGCGTGCTCGTCCTCTTCTTCGGGCAGAGCGCGCTCGCGCCCTACCTGGCGGGCGGCCCCGGCGCCGCCTGCGCGCAACCCGACTGCGCCCTCGGCGTCGGGATCTGGCTGATCGTCGGCGGTTTCCTCGCCGTGTGCCTCGCATTCGTGAGCGGAGTCGTCGTGGCGCTGCGCCGCGGCGCGGCCCCCGGTGCGGTGCGGCGCGGACTGGTCGTGAGCGCCTGCTGCGTGCTCGCGTACCTCGCCGAGTCGATCGTGCTCTGGGTGTTGTTCTGACCCATGCCCGAAGGTCACACCCTGCACCGGCTGGCCGGGCTGCACGACTCCCGCTTCGGCGGCCACCGCGTCCGCGTGTCCAGCCCGCAAGGACGGTTCGCCGCCGGTGCCTCCCGAGTGGACGGCGCGCCGTTCGAGCGCGCGGAGGCGCACGGCAAGCACCTCTTCCACTTCTACGGCCCCGAAGTCGTGCACGTGCACCTCGGGCTGTACGGGACCTTCACCGAATTCCCGCTGCCGCCGCAGGAACCGCGCGGCCAAGTGCGGATGCGCCTCATCGGGCCGGACACCGGCACCGACCTGCGCGGACCCACCGCGTGCGAACTGCTCACCCTCGACGAGGTCACCGCGCTGCGGGAACGGCTCGGACCGGACCCGCTGCGCGCCGACGCCGAACCCGAACGGGCGTGGACGCGGATCTCGCGCTCCCGCACCAGCATCGCCGCGCTGCTGCTGGACCAGAAGATCCTCGCCGGAGCGGGCAACGTGTACCGCGCGGAAGTCCTGTTCCGGCACGGGATTGCGCCCTACACGCCGGGACGTGACCTCACTGAGCAGCAGTGGAAGCTCATCTGGGACGACCTGGTCGAGCTGATGGCCGACGGCGTCCGGGTCGGCCGCATCGACACCGTCCGCCCCGAACACGAACCCGAGGCCATGGGGCGGGAACCCCGGCAGGACCGCCACGGCGGCGAGGTCTACGTCTACCGCCGCGCCAACGCGCCGTGCCTCGTTTGCGGCACGCCGATCGCGACCGCGGACCTATCCGGCCGCAACCTCTACTGGTGCCCTGAGTGCCAGTCTTAGATCTTGCTTCCACGGCTCGTGTGGCTTGGGTGTCCGGATAGCGGAATCTCAGGCGGTCTGTCGCTGCGGGATCTTTTTCCCGAGTGGCTCCGCCACGAGGGAAAAAGCCGTCCTCGCGACAGACCGCCTGAGAACCCGCCGGTGAGGGCTTTCGACGTGGGCTATGTGCTGCGCACATACAGGCACGGCCTAAGGCCGCTAGGCACGGCTTCGCCGCTAGGCAGACTTGCTTCGCAGCCCAACTGCAGGGGCTTTGCTGTCTAGGTACGGGCTTTGGGGGCCGGGTGGGTTAGAAGCCGAAGTCGCCTAGGTCGAAGTCGAAGTCTCCGAAGTCGCCGCCGTCGCCTGCGTCGGCCATGTCGCCCGGGTCGCCCATGTCGGCTTGACCGTCTTGGAAGCCGTCTGCGTAGGCGGCTTCGGAGACGCCGGGCATGCCGCTGAACATGGCGCTCATCAGGAGGAACGAACCGGCGCCCCAGGCTCCGGCGACGAGTGCGGGCTTCCACCACGGCTCGCTGTACCAGCCCTCGGGGACCGGACGGCCCGCGACGCGCCCACCGGGGTAGTAGTGCGGGGTCTGATCGCTCGGTGACGGGGAGGCGACCTGCTGCCTGCCCTCGACTTCGACCTCGCGGTGCTCGGTGACCTTGCCCGCGCCGTGGCTGAGGTCCGGCAGCTCCGGGCCGGGGTCCAGGCCCATCGCGGTGCGCGCGGCCCGCACGTAGTACAGGCCTTCCATCGCGGTCTGCGTGGTCAACCTGCACTGCTCGGCGGAGCTCGCCTGGTCGAGCTGGGACACGGCGGCGTTGTGCCGTTCGGCCGCGTCGGCCATCGCCTGCTTCGAGGCCTCGTCGGTGCCGTCGATGTTGAGCACCTGGCCGCCGAGGCGCTCCACCCAGCGGCGAGCCTCGGCCCGCGAGTCGTCCAGCTCCTTGCGCGAGCGCTCCAGGGTCTGGCGGCGGGACCACCACAGCGCGCCCACGAGGACGACGGCCGCGACGATGATCAGGATGAGTGCGCCCGACATGGTCCCTCCGAACGGATTCCGGCCCGACGTGTCCGCCACGGCGTCCACGCTTTCGAAGGTACCCGTTCGGACGACCACCCCGGCGAGATCGAGCTCCCAACGGCTGCAGCGAACGCTCGACCGGCACCGCTGAACCCGGTCTCCGCCCCCACTGACGGCCACACCCCAGCGGCGAAGCCGTGCCTAGCGGCGAAGCCGTGCAGTGGGCGGCGAAGCCACGCCTGCCTTGCGGCCGGAGGCCGTGCCTGTATGTGCGAAGCACATAGCCCACGTCCAAAAGGTGACCACCCGCGGGTTCTCAGCTTCCTTCTCGCGAGGACAGCTTTTTCCCTCGTGGCGGAGCCACTAGGGAAAAAGATCCCGCAGCGAGAAGGACGCTGAGGTTCCGCCACCCGGACACCACAGCAAAACGAGCCCGATACGACTCACCCAAGCGGTACCTGCGCGAGGGTTTCCCATTCTGAGCAGGAGTGGTCGCGGTTCAGGCGCACCAGGGAGACCGCGGAGGTCTTCGCCGTCGTCGGGTCGACTTCGGTGCCGCCGAGCGTGGCCACGGCGAAGATCGCGGGACCTTCGGTGGTGGAGAACGCGAGGCTGATGTGCCGGTCGACCTCTTCCGGCTCGCCGGGGACCTGGTCGTCCCCGAGCGCGTCGGCGGTCGCGGCCCGGAGCCCGGCGCGCAGGTCCAGCAGCGTGGTCTGCGGTTCGGCGGGCAGCGACAGCGACTCGGGCAGCACCACGGCGCGGTGGAACGCCAGCGACAGCGGGTTGAACCCGGTGAGGCGCTTGCGGGCGGCCTCCACCAGGGAGTCGATCTTCTCCGGCGGTACCTCGTCGGTGAACCCGACCTCCTGCACCAGGATGTGCATCCACTCCAGCGGGACGAGGTCGAACCCGGGCAGGTCGCGCAGCGCGTACTGGTACTGGTTGACCAGGTGGCGGAGTCCGGGCTGGTCGGCGAACGGCAACAGCCAGGCGTAGCTGGTGCGGCCGGAATGCCATCCGGGACGCCAGCGGGCGTGGTTGCGGACCTGGTCGGCGTGCGGCAATTCGGTCACCCTTCAAATAGTGCACCGGTGCGAACCGTTGTGGGGATACCTTGAGCTATCTCACGGTCGTGGTGCCCGAGGGGTCACCGCCGCGTTTCCCCGCCCGCGCACGCGGTTTCTCCCGGTCGTCCAGCGTCGCGGCGGCATCGGCGTTGCGCACGCGCAGCGACAGCAACAATCCGAGAACGCCGAAGCCGATCGAGGCGAGGAACGCCCCGCGGTAGGCGGCCATCTGCACCTGTTCGAGGGCGCCGGGCGCGGCGAGGTCCACGGTGGACGAGCGGGCCTCGGTGATCGCGACCAGGATCGTGGCGCAGACCGCCGTGCCGAGCGCGGTCGCCACCTGCCTGCTCGCGTTGAACAGCGAACTCGCGTGCCCCATCGCGTCCCCGGAGATCCGGGCGAAGGCGGCCGTCTGCAACGGCGTCATCAGCAGCCCCATGCCCAACCCGAGCCACATCAGCAGCACGATCAGGAACCACACCGGTGTCGTGGTGCTCAGCAGTTGCAGCGCCAGTCCCACCGTGATGAGCACGGTGAAGCCGATCAGCAGCAGCGGCCGCGGCCCGAAGCGCCCGTAGATGCGGCTGACCACCTGCGTCGCCGCCAGCATGGTCAGCGCCTGCGGCATCAGCACCAGGCCGGACTCGAACGGGGAGAACCCGTGCAGCTTCTGCAGGAACAGCGGCAGCAGGAACAGCGTCCCGAAGATCGCCCCGGTGGAGCACACCAGCAGCGCGTTGCCGGTGCCGAACAGCCGGTCGCCGAGCAGCCGCAGGTCGAGCATCGGTTCCGGCGTCCGCAGTTCGCGCAGCACGAGCCCGCCGATGAGCAGCGCGGAGACGAGCAGCGTGCCCCACACCGACGGGCGTCCCCAGCCGAGCTGCGCGCCCTGGTCGAGGGAGACCAGCAGCGTCGCCAGGCCCGCGCCGGCGAGCACGAAGCCGGGCAGGTCGAACCGGCCGGGGCGTTCGCGGTGCTCCTCCTTGAGGAACAGCACGGTGAACAGCAGGGCCACGGCACCGACCGGCACGTTGATGAAGAAGATCCAGCGCCAGCTGGCGTACTCCACGAGCACGCCGCCGAGCAGCGGTCCGAGCGTGGGGGCGATGGTGATCGGGATGGACAGCACCGCCGAGGCCTTCGCCCGCTCGTTGGCGGGGAACGCGCGGAACAGCATGGCCTGGCCGACGGGGACGAGCATGCCGCCGCCGACGCCCTGCAGGATGCGGGCGCCGATGAGCATCCACATCTCCGTCGCGAGCCCGCACAGCACGGAGGCCAGCGTGAACAGGACGACGGCGAGCTGGAAGGTGCGCTTGCTGCCGAAGCGGTCGGCGATCCAGCCGGAGGACGGCACGAACACGGCGAGGCTGATCATGTAGCCGGTCAGCACCCACTGCAGGGTGCCCTCGCCGACGTGGAACTCCCTGCCGAGCGTCGCGAGCGCCACGTTGAGCACGGTCATGTCCAGGATCTGCATGATCAGACCGAGCACGAACGTGATCCCGACCAGCCACTTGTACTCAAGACGTCGCAACGGTCATCTCCGACTCCGCTCATCCGCGCCCGTGCCCGCGTCACGACCGCGCGCCACGGGTCCTCCGCCCCACCCGCCAGCATGGGCCACGCCACCGACGGCGGGCCACGGATTTGCGCGACCCCGCGACGCCCACCAGCGGACATGCCACGAAGTGGCGTTGCTCACGCCACGGCGAACCGTGCAAGGCGGACTCCTCCGGGCACGCCCGGTCCACCGGTTCGGCGTGGTGCGCGGCGGCGAAACCCGCGGACGCGGGGAGCGGAGCCGGAGATGCGCGAGGGGAGAGCGGCCCGGGTTCGAAGGCCCGCTCTCCCCTCGCGCACGTCGACCGCACGAACGGGCGTCCCGCGGTGGCGCGACCGCGGGACCCCGGCTCAGCGGCCCGTCGGGCGGTGCAGGTAGCGCCCCGCGGGCTCGCCCAGCACTTCGCCGCCGTCGAAGATCCGCTTGCCGCGCAGGAACGTGGTCTCGACCGTGGCGCCGATCTCCGCCCCGCGGAACGGGGTGTACTCCTGGGTGGATTCCGAGGCCGCCGGGTCCACGACGAAGGAGCGGTCCGGGTCGACCAGGACGATGTCGGCGTCGAAGCCCGCCGCGATGTCGCCCTTGGTCGGCAGGCCGAGGCGCCGGGCCGGGTTCGTCGAGACGAGCTCGGCGACCGTCGACATCGGCAGCCCGCGCCTGCGTCCCTCGCCGACGAGGCCGGGCAGCAGGTACTCGGCCCCGCCGAAGCCGGACTTCGCGGCGAACACGTCGGAGGGGTCGTCGCCGAACTTCTTCTCCTCCTTGCAGCAGGCGTGGTCGGACACGACCCAGCTGACGTCTCCGGCGAGCAGGTGCTCCCAGAGCGCCTCGACGTCGGCGCGCGGGCGCAGCGGCGGGTTGACCTTGCCGCCGACGCCGTCCGCGGTGGTCACATCGGTCAGCAGGTGCCCGATCGTCACCTCGCGGCGGAAGTCGACGTGCGGGAACGCCTTCGCCATCACCATCGCGGCCTCCATCGCCTTCGCCGACGACAGGTGCAGCAGGTTGATGGTGGGCAGGCCCGTCTCGTGGGCGAGGTAGGAGGCGATGGTCACCGCCAGGCCCTCCGAGTGCGGCGGGCGCGACGCGCTGTAGGCCTCCAGGCCGGAGAGGGTGCCCTCCTCCTCGACCAGGCGGGTGTAGGCGGTCATGATCTCCGCGGTCTCGCAGTGCAGGGACAGCGAGATCTGGTCGGCGATGTCCGGGTTCGCCTCGCGGGCGGCCTGGATCCCGCGCATCACGAACTCGAAGTGGGCGATGTCGTAGCGCTCGCCCTCCGGGATCATCAGGAAGTCGCTCTGGTCGGTGGAGCGGCCGTGCAGCCCGTGGCTGCCGTAGAACATGAAGATCTTGAACGAAGTGACGCCGTGGTCCCGGACCAGCGCGGGGATCTCGTCGATGTGCGAGGACTGCATCGGGGCGAGGTGGAAGGCGTAGTCCACGTACGAGCGACCCTCGGAGGAGGCCAGCACCTCCGGGAAGACCTCGGAGTACGGGCCGCCCCGGTTCAGGTAGTACTGCCCGGTCCGCATGTAGGTGAGCGAGGTCGTCACGCCGCCCTGGGCGCAGGCCCGGCTCTCGGTGGCGGTGTCGTCCGACAGCGGGTTGTAGATGCCCCAGTGCTGGTGGGCGTCGACGACTCCGGGGAAGGCGAGCCTGCCGCGGCCTTCGTGGACCTCGGTGCCCTCCGGCACCGGCAGGCCCGGCCCGACCTCGGAGACGACGCCGTCGGTGATCGCGATGTCGGCGGGGAACGGCTCGCCGCCGCCGGGGCGGACGACGCGGACGTCGCGGACGATCAGGTCGGGTCGGGTCATCAGGCACCTTCCGGGGTGAGGTTGCGGGTGGGGTCGGCCGAGCGGGCGAGGTGCCCGGCGGCCAGGTAGGCGAGGCCCAGCGCGGGGAGCAGGCCGTTGCCCGCGAGGTAGCCGGCCGCGCCGTGACCGGAGATCCCGGCGGCGGCGCCGCCGGAGGCGTAGAGGCCGGGGACGGGTTCCCCGGCGGTGTCGAGCACGCGGGCGTGCTCGTCGACGAGCAGCCCGCCCTGGGTGTGGAACAGCGCGGGGACGATCTCCACGGCGTGCAGCGGGGCGCGCAGCTCGGCGGCCGTGCCGCGGCCGAACCGGTCGGCCCGGGTGCCCGCGGCGACGTCGGCCAGCGCACCGATCTCCGATTCCAGCGCCGCGGCCGGAACCCCGATCAGCCGGGCGAGTTCCGCCGGGTCGTCCGCGGTGCGCACGGCCCCCGCCGACAGCACGTCCTGGTAGTCGCCGAACGCGCGGCACAGCCCGTCGATCCGCGAGTCGAAGACCATCCAGCCGCGCCCGCCGGGACGTCCGGCGAGCACCGCCGCGTATTCGGAGTATCCGGCCGTCTCGTCGCCGAACCGGGTTCCGCCGGAGTCGACGACCGCGGCGCCGTGCATCACGGCGGTCCAGGTCACGAGGGTGTGCGCGGCGGCGGACAGGGCGGCGTGGCCCTGGTAGGCGTCGAGGTACCCGGTGGCGGCGCCGAGCGCCGTGCCGATCCGGATCGCGTCGCCGCGGGAGTGCTCGCCGCCGTGGTAGTGGATTCCGGCGATCTCCGGCAGGTGCTCGGCGACCAGCCCGATGTCGGCGCCGTAGCCGTTGGTGGCCAGCAGCACCGCGCGGGCGGTGATCTCCTCGCGCTCCCCGGCCGGGTTCTCCAGCACGGCGGTCCGGCCGCCGTCCGGGCCCGGCTCGACCGCGACCAGCCTGGCCGGGACGAGCAGGTCGATCCGGTCGCTGCGGTCGGCGGCGTCGAGCAGGTGTCCCAGCAGCGCCGATCCGTGGCGGCCGGGGATGCTGTGCACCCGCGGCACCGAGTGGCCGGGGTAGCTGAAGTCGGTCGGCAGTTCGATCGGCACGCCGACGTCGTCGGCCAGCCACTCGACGAGTTCCGCGCCGACGTGCGCCAGCGCGGCGGCGATCCGCTGGTCGGCGGTGCCCCCGGTCTTGCGCGCGACGTCGTCCAGGAACAGCCGCGGCGAGTCGGTGACTCCGGCGGCGGTCTGGAAGCGCGATCCGGGGCCCGGAACCATCGCGGTGGACATCGAGGTGTTGTTGCCGCGGCGGAAGTTCTCGTCGGCGTCGACCACCAGCACGTCGAGTCCCAGCTGCGCCGCCCGGATCGCGGCGATCAGCCCGCCGCCCGCTCCGGCGACCACGAGATCGACATCGATCGTCATCGTTTCTCCTCACTGCCAGCTCGGTCATTCGTTCCGCTCAGCGGTACGAACACGAGCGTGACTGGCATCTCGATAAGAGCACTTGGCCTGGCGATACGCAAGAAGCGAGGCGAAACTTCTTGACATCGCAAGGGTGTACCGCTCAATCTCGTTCCGGTAAGCGGTACGCGAATAGTCCGAATCGAAAGGGATGACGTGGCGGAGATGACCGGGGGCACCGGAGCCACCGAGCGGGTGGCGGACGTGCTGCTGCTGTTCGCCGCGGGACCGCCCACGCTCGGCGTGAGCCGGGTTTCCCGCGAGCTCGACCTCTCCAAGGCCGTGGTGCACCGCATCCTGAAATCGCTCGGCTCGCGGGACCTCATCGCCTACGACCCGGAGACCCGCGAATACCGGCTGGGCCCGGCCGCCGCGGCGCTCGGCAGCCGCGCGCTGCGGGAGTCCGACCTGCGCACGACCGCGCTGCCGTTGCTCACCGAACTGCGCGACCGGCTGCACGAGACCGTCACCGTGAGCTCGAAGGTGCACGGCGGTCGGATCTACCTCGACCAGGCCGTCGGCACCCACGAGATCACCATGTCCGTCGAGCTCGGCCGCGCGTATCCGCTGCACGCCGGCTCGTCCGGCAAGTGCATGCTCGCCTACTCCGCCGCCGACGAGGTGGACCGGCTGCTCGCCGGTGAGCTCGCCGCGCTCACCTCTTCCACCCCCACCGACCCGGACGCGCTGCGCCTGGAACTGGACCGCATCCGCGAGCTCGGCTACGCGGCCTCCGCGGGTGAGCGCCAGAGCGACGCCGGCTCGGTCGCCGTGCCGGTGTTCGGTCCCGGCGGCCTCGTCGGAGCGGTGTCGGTGTGCGGCCCCCGATTCCGCGTCACCGGCGACTTCGTCGCCGCCACCGCCCCCGAAGTGATCGAGATCGCCGACCGCCTCACCGCCCGGCTCGGCGGGATCGCGCCCGATCGAGCCCGCCCGACCAGCAGTGGAAGGACACGATGAGCCACGACCAGCCCGGGGCCCTGCGAGGCCTGAAGGTCCTCGACGCCTCCACCCTGTTCGCCGGTCCGCTGGCGGCCACGCTGCTGGCCGACCACGGCGCCGACGTCATCAAGATCGAGCACCCGCGCGGCGACCCAGCCCGCACGCACGGCGCGCAGAAGGACGGCGTCGGGCTCTGGTGGAAGATGCTGGCCCGCAACAAGCGGGCGATCACCCTGGTGCTGTCCACCCCGCGCGGCCGGGAGCTGTTCCTCGACCTCGCGGCCGACGCGGACGTGGTGATCGAGAACTTCCGCCCCGGCACCCTGGAGCGCTGGGGCCTGGGCTGGGAGGAGCTCTCCGCGCGCAACCCGCGGCTCGTGCTTGCGCGGGTCACCGGGTTCGGGCAGAAGGGCCCGTACTCGTCCCGCCCCGGGTTCGGCACCCTAGCCGAAGCCATGAGCGGGTTCGCCGCCATGACCGGTGAGCCCGACGGCCCGCCGACGCTGCCGCCGTTCGGCCTCGCCGACGGCGTCGCCGCGTTGACGACCGCGTTCGGCATCCTCACCGCGCTGCGGGCCCGCGAGGACACCGGCCGCGGCCAGGTGCTCGACACCGCGATCATCGAGCCGCTGCTGCACCTGCTCGGGCCGGGCCTCATCGCCTACGACCAGCTCGGCGTGCTGCAGCCGCGCACCGGGAACCGGTCGTCGAACAACGCGCCGCGCAACACCTACCAGTGCTCCGACGGGCGCTGGGTCGCCGTGTCCACCAGCGCCCAGTCCATCGCCGAGCGGGTGATGCGGCTGGTCGGCGCCCCGGAACTGATCGACGAACCGTGGTTCGCCAGCGGCGCGGGCCGCGCCGAGCACGTCGAGGAACTCGACGCGGCCGTCGGTTCCTGGATCGCCGCCCGCGACCGGGACGAGGTCGTCGCGGCCTTCGAGGAGGCCCAGGCCGCGGTCGCCCCGATCTACACCGCGGCCGACGTGCTCGCCGACCCGCACTTCAACGCGCTCGGCAGCATCGTGACGATCGACGACGAGGAACTGGGCCCGGTCCGCTTCCAGAACACCCCGTTCCGGCTGTCCGAGACCCCCGGCTCGGTCCGCACCACCGGACCGCGCCTCGGCGCGCACACCGCGGAAGTCCTCGGCGATCTCGGCGTCGACGCCGGTGAGCTGGACCGGCTGCGCGAGCAGGGGGTCGTGTGAGCGCCCTCGGGTGGGCGCGGAGCTGGCTCTACGTGCCCGCCCACCGCGACGACCTGGTCGCCAAGGCCCTCGCCGGGCCCGCAGACGCCGTCGTCCTCGACCTGGAGGACGCGGTCCCGCCCGCCGACAAGGCGCGCGCCCGCGAAGTCGCCGTGGCCACCGCCGCTCGGGACGCCCGGATCTGGGTGCGGATCAACGCAGCCGGGACGCCGTGGTCCGACGAGGACGCCGCCGCGCTGGCGGGCACCGGCATCGCCGGGCTGCGGGTCCCCAAAGCGCAGGACCCGGACGCGGTCGCCGAGCTCGCCGAACGCACCGGGCTGGCGCTGCACCTGCTGGTGGAGAGCGCCTGCGGGCTGCGCCGGGCCTTCGACCTGGCCGAGAGCCACCCGCTCGTGGCCGGGATCTCGCCGGGCGAGACCGACCTGGCCGCCGACCTGCGGGTCCGCGACCGCGCCGAGCTCGGCTGGGCCCGAGCGCGGCTCGTCACCGCGAACCGCGCGGCCGGGCTGCCCAGCCCCGTCGCCAGCGTCTGGACCGAGCTCGCCGACACCGCCGGGCTCGCCGCCGACAGCACCGCCCTGCGCGACGCCGGGTTCTTCGGCCGGTCGGTGATCCACCCCCGGCAGATCGCCCCGGTGCACGCGGCCTTCACCCCCGACGCCGCGGAGGTCGAGCGGGCGCGCGCCCTGCTCGCCTCCGTCGACGCCGCGGACGGCGACGCCGCCTGGGTCGACGCCGACGGCCGCTTCGTCGACCCGGCTGTCGTCGCGGGCGCCCGCTGGGTGGCCGACCTCGCCGACGCGCTGGACCAGCACGCCCCCGACCACCACGAACCGGCCCGTGCGACGGCCGGGAAGGAGAACTCGTGAGCGCCACCGACGGACTGCTCGGCGCCGTGCGCGCCGGGACCCGGACCATCGAGCTCGGGCACCCGCTCTACACCGGGATGGCCGGTTCGCCGAACCACCCCGGTTTCCGGATGACCCTCGAACGCCGCCACGGCGACGCGGTGCGCCCCGACGGCGGGTCCGCGTCCAACGAGGTCATCGTCACCGGCGGCCACACCGGCACCCACGTCGACGCGCTCGCCCACGTCAGCCACGAGGGGCGGCTGCACGGCGGTGCCGACGCGGCCGAATCCCAGCGCGGCGGCAAGCACACCGTGCACGGCGCGGAGACGATCCCGCCGATGGTCACCCGCGGCGTGTTCCTCGACGTGGCCGCGCTGCACGGCGTGGACGTGCTGGAACCCGGCTACGGCATCACCGCCGACGACCTGGCGCGGGCGGCGCAGCGGGTCGGCGCCGAGCCCGGACCGGGCGACGTCGCAGTGGTGCGGACCGGGTGGGGGCGGCTGTTCTCCGACGCGACCGCCTACGTCGGCAAGGAGACCGGCGTGCCCGGCATGACCGTCGACGGCGCCCAGTGGCTCGTCGAACGCGGCATCGTCGCCACCGGCACCGACACCACCGCCTACGAGCAGATCCCCGCCGGGGCCGGGCACCGGGTGCTGCCGGTGCACCGGGTGCTGCTGGTGGAGCACGGCATCCACATCGTCGAGCACCTCGCCCTGGAGGACGCCGCGGAGGCCGAGCTCGGCGAATTCCTCGCCGTGTTCGCCCCGCTGCGCATCGTCGGCGGCACCGGCGCCCCGGTCCGCCCGCTGGCGGTGGTGCCGGCATGAGCACTCCCGCGCAGCGGATCGGCGAGGTCGGGGCCCGGCTGGCGGCCGACGGCGTCGACGACGCGTTGGCCGAGGACGTGGTCCGCCGGATCGTCGACGTCCTCGGGAACTCGCTCGCCGCCACCCGCGAGGAACCCGCCCGCATCGCCGGGGCGGTGGTCGCCGAGTGGGGCGGCGCCCCTGCGGCGACCGCGATCGGACTGCCGGACCGGGTGCCCGCCCCGTCGGCCGCGCTGGTCAACGGAACCTTGGCGCACAGCCTCGACTTCGACGACACCCACCTGCCGTCGGTGCTGCACCCCTCGGCCTCGGTCGTCCCGGCCGCGCTCGCCACGGCGGAGCGCACCGGTGCCGGTGGCCGGGCGCTGCTGGCCGCGACCGCGATGGGCATCGAGGTCACCTGCCGGCTCGGCATGGCGGGCTACGACGAGGACCTGGGCAACTCGGTCTTCTTCGAGCACGGGCAGCACGCCACGGCGATCTGCGGCGCGATCGGCGCCGCCGTGGCCTCCGGCATGGTCCAGGGCCTCGACGCGGACCGGCTGGCCTCCGCGGTCGGCATCGCCGCGAGCATGGGCGCCGGGGTGATCGAGGCGAACCGCACCGGCGGCACCATCAAGCGGGTGCACTGCGGCTGGGCCGCGCACTCCGGGGTGGCCGCCGCCGACCTGGCGCGCCACGGGCTCACCGGCCCGCCGACCGTGATCGAAGGCAGGTTCGGCTTCCTGCGCGCCTTCTGTGGCGAGCGGGTGCACCCGGAGCGGGTCACCGACGGGCTCGGCGAGCAGTGGGAGACGCCGGGCGTGTTCTTCAAGCCCTACCCCTGCAACCACTTCACCCACGCGGGCATCGACGCCGCCCTCCGGCTGCGCGAGCGGGGCGTGACCCCCGAGCAGGTCCGCGAGCTGGTGCTCGGGGTGCCCGCCCCGGTCCTGCGCACCATCGCCGAACCCGCCGAGGAGAAGCGGCATCCGCGTTCCGGCTACCACGCGGCGTTCTCCGGCCCCTACACCGTGGCCGCCGCGCTGATCGGCGGTGGCGGGCTCGGCGTGTTCCACGAGGACTTCACCGACGCCGCCGCGGCCGACCCCCGCCGGTTGGAGCTGGCCGGACGGGTCCGGGTCGTCGCCGACGAGCAGGCCACGGCCGGATTCCCGCGCCAGTTCCCCGCCGTGCTCACCGCCGAGCTCGCCGACGGGACTTCGGTGACCGAGCGGATCACCGAGAACCGCGGCGGACCGCGGCGCCCGCTGTCGTCCGAGGAGCTGGCGGCGAAGTTCACCGGCAACGCGGAACGGGCCGTCGGGCCGGACCGGGCCGCCGGCATCGTCACCTCGGTGTGGGACCTGCGCGACGACCGCGCGGTCGGCGAGGTGATGGCCGGCGTCCAGGACGCGCTCGCCCCCACCGGCTGAGCGGTCGATCGAACCCCGACAGGACAACGACGTCTCGTCCGCTCCGAACGAACGGAGCGAACGATTCCCCATCGGAATCAAGGGATTACGCGCATGAGCACACGGTTTCGCTTCGTGACGCTGGGGCTGGTGGTCGGCCTCATCATCATCAACTACATCGACCGCAGCGCGGTCTCCTACGCGGTGGAACCGCTGGAGCAGGCGTTCGGGATCACCACCGCGCAGTACGGGATCATCAGCTCCGTCTTCTCCATCGGCTACATGGTCGCCGCGTTCGTGTCGGGGCCGCTGGTGGACCGGTACGGGACCCGCCGGGTGCTGCTCACCGCGATCGCGCTGTTCTCGGTGACCACCGCCCTCATCCCGGTCGCCGGATCGTTCGCCGGGCTGCTGGTCATTCGGCTGCTGCTGGGGATCGGCGAGTCGCCCGCTTTCCCCGCCGCGACCCGCACGGTGAGCCGGTGGCTGCCGGTCCGCGAACGCGGCGTCGCGCTCGCGCTGTGCGGCGGGGTCGCGGTCTCCGGCAGCCTGCTGATCTCGGGGCCGCTGCTGACCTGGCTGACCGATCTCGTCGGCTGGCGCGGGATGTTCTGGACCTTGGCGCTGATCGGCGTGGTGTGGGCGATGTTCGCCGTGGTGCTGCTGCGCGACCTGCCGGAGGAGTCCTCTCGGGTCAACGACGCCGAGCGCGCGCTCATCGCGGAGGGGCAGGAGTCGGACTCCGCGTCGGGCCGGTCCTCGGTCCGGTGGCGCCCGCTGCTGACCAACCGGAACCTGTGGGTCGTCGCGGGTGGCTACTTCGCGTGGGGCTTCATGTTCTGGGGCTTCATGTACTGGCTGCCGTCGTTCCTGTCGAACGCCTACGGGCTCTCCGTCGAGGAGGCCGGTTCGTTCTCCATCGCGCCCTGGGCCTGCGGCATCGTCGGCGCGCTGGTCGGCGGGTACGTCGTGGACCGCGTGTACCGGCGCACCCCGCGCATCCGCACCCGGTTCGCCGTGATGGGCGTGGCGCTGCTGCTGGCCGGGTGCTCGCTGATCCCGCTGGCGATCGCCCCGACGCTCACCGTCGCGCTGATCTCCATCTCGCTCGGCGTCGGCTTCGGGTTCATCACCGGCGGGATCTGGTGGGTCGCCGCGATCGACGCGGCCCCCGACCAGCCGGGCAGCGCGGCGGGCTTCGCCGACGCGGCCTTCGCCTCCTCCGGCATCGTCGCCCCGTCGGTGATGGGCTTCATCGTCGCCGGTACCGGCAGCTTCACCAGCGGCTTCGTCGTGATGGCCGGGCTGGCCGTCGCGGGTGCGCTGCTGATGCTGCTGGTCCCGCGCGAACCCGCTCCCGCCGCGGCACCCGCGAACGCCGCCGCGGGCGAGCGGGCATGAGCGGGTCCGAGCGCGCCGACGCGGTCCGGTCCGCCGTCGGCGGGCTCGGCCGGTGGGTCTCCGAGCTGCGCTGGCCGGAGGTCCCCGCCGAGGTCCGAGAGCGGCTGCTGACCGTGCTCGTCGACTCCGTCGCGGTCACCGCGCTCGGGTCGCGGGCGCCCGAGCAGCGGGCGCTGGTCACCGCCTGGGATCCGCCGGAGGGCCCGGCACCGCTGTTCGGGACGGGCCGCACCACCTCGGTCGACGCCGCGGCCTGGCTGAACGCGATCGCCGCGGTGCGCCTCGAACTCGACGACGGTCACCGGCTCGCCGCGGGACATCCGGCCGCGCACGGCTTCCCCGCCGTGCTCGCGCTGGCCGCGCGGCGGGGCGCGAGCGGCGCCGAGCTGTGCGCCGCGCTGCTCGCCGCCTACGAGGTCGCCGCCCGGTTCGGCCGGGCCACCCGGCTGCGGCCGGGCACGCACCCGCACGGCAATTGGGGCGTCACCGGCGCGGCGGCGGGCTGCGCCCGGCTGCTGGGACTGGGCCCGGCGGAGACCGCCGTCGCGATCGACGCGGGCGGCGGGCTCCCCGTCGCCGGGCCGTTCTCCGCCGCGCTCGACGGCAACCCGGTCCGGGACGCGTGGGTCGGCGCCGCCAACCAGTCCGGCCTGGTCGCGGCCCGGCTCGCCGCTTCCGGTGGCGGGCACCTCACGGGTGTCGCCGCGGACGCGCTCGGCGACCTGCTCGGCGAGCTCGACCCGGCGGTGCTCGGCGCCGAGCAGGGGCGGCGCTGGGAGGTGCTCGGCGGCTACTTCAAGCAGCACTCCTCGTGCTCGTTCACCCACGCCGCCATCGACGTCGCGCTGTCCTTGCGGCAGCAGGTCGGGCCCGATCCGGATCAGGTGCTCGTCGAGATCCACTCGCTCGGGGCCGGGCTCGCCCGGACGGACTGGCCGACTCCGCTGGCAGCCCGGTTCTCGCTGCCGTACGTGGTCGCGACCGCGCTGCGCCGCGGGCGGGTCGGTCCGGCCGAGTTCGCGGCGGACGCGCTCGCCGACCCCGCCACGGCGGCGCTGGCCCGCCGCGTGACCGTCCGGGCGGCCCCGGACCTCGACGCCCGGCTGCCCGCCGAGCGACCGGTCCGGCTCACGGTGTCCACATCGGACGGACGCATCGTCGCGGAGGCGCCGAACCCGATCGGCGACGCCGCGCACCACCCGTTCAGCGCCGACGACCGCGTCCGCGTCCTCGGCGACCTGCTCGGCGACACCGACGTGGTGGCCGGGGTCCGGGAGCGCTGCGCGGTGCTGCCGGACGCGGCCGACGCCGCGGCGGACCTGCGCGCGCTCGGCGCGCTCACCCACGCCCGATGAGGAGGAACGCCATGCTCGTCCAGGCCGTCACACCGATCGTCGTCGGACCGCAGGAGGTCGCCCGGCGCCAGGCCCGCTACGACGCGCTGTCCCCGGCGGGGGTGCGCGTGGTGCTGTCCGACCTGCCCCCGCACGGCCCGCGCGCACTCAACACCGAACAGCACGTGCACCGCTCGACGGAGCTGGTCGCCGAGGCCTTGGCCGCGGCACCCGAGTGCGACGCCGTCCTCCCGGACTGCGTCCTCGACCCGGCGGTCCCCGCCGACGGCGGCACGATCGGCGGCCGTCCGGCCCTGGGCCTGCTCCGGCTCACGGTCGGCGCCGCCGTCGCCGCGGGCCACCGCATCGCCGCGGTCACCCGCAACGAGGCCATCGCGGCGGAACTCCACCGGCGCATCGCCGACTACGGCTGGGAGGGCTCGTTCCACGAGGTGGCGGTCCTGGACCTGACGGTCGACGACATCACCGACCCGGCCCGCTGGTCGGACGCGATGCGCGCACCGTTGGAACGAGCGGGCCGAGCAGGCGTCACAGCAGTGATCAACGGCTGCTCAGCCGTCGACACGACCACCCGCCCCGACAACGCCCCCTTGGTCCTGGACCCCATCAAAACCGCCCTGGGAGTACTAGGAGCCCTCGCCTAGGCGCTGTTCGGAGCAGTGCGCCGCCGAGCCCGCTCACCGGCCGTCGTGGCGGTACCCGACCACCGCCGGGTCGCCGGTGTCGGTGCGGCTGGTCCCGAAGGTCCGCGCCAAGGACCGGTGCAGCGGCACGGGGCGCAGGACGACGCCGTCGAGGTAGGCGCGGCTCGCGGTCCGCACCGCCAGCCGGACCGCGGGCCGAGGACGAGGCAGTCCGTGGGTTTCCCGCAGGTTCGCGGGGCTGATCGCGGACAGGGCCTCGCGCCCGAACGGCCGGAGGCGGGCGGGCAGGACCCGGGCGGTGAAGTCCTCGGCCAGGGCGTCGGAGACCGCCCGGCCGGCCGCGCTCGGCGCGAATTCGCGACGCTCGTAGTCGAGTGCCCAGGCCCGCATGTCCTCGCGGGTGACGGGGATGTCGTGGAGGCGTTGCCGCTCGGCGACCGCGCGCCAGAACCGCCAGTGCGCCTCGAGCTCGGTCGGTGAGAAGGGCCGCGCGCCCAGGGCGGCGGCGATGTTCGCGGGGTCGAGGGCCAGGGTGCTCAGCGTGTAGAGCGCGTCGTCGTTGCGGATCGGGAAGTGGGCGTGGATCTCGTTCATCCGCTCGATCCAGGCGATGCCCTCCGGCGAGTCCGGCCCGAAGTCGAGGAAGCGGCCGAAGAAGACGATGGTGTCGTCGTTGCGCAGCGCCGTGTTCCGGACGATGTCGCCGGTGCCGCGGCGCCACAGGATCCGGGCCATCGTCGGTACGGCGACCTGCTTCATGAACGCCACCGTGAACAGGGCGAGGACCAGGCGCCGGTCGCCGTGCAACGTCTGCAGGCTGGACCGGGTGATCTCGGTGTGGTCCGCGACCGGGTCGAGCCGGGCGATGCGCCGCCGCTCCAGGCCGCCGATCCGCCAGCTCCGTCGTGGTGTTCGGGCCGGGCCCGGTGCACTCTTCATCGAGCGGTCTCCGTCCTCGACGCATTGTTGACACGGACTCGTGTCAACTTCACGATGCTATCCGACACGGCCTCGTGTCAAGATGAGGTCATGTCCCGCACCGTGACCCGACCGCACCGCGGCGTCAGCGCCGCGGACCGGACCGCCGCACGCCGTGCGCGCCTGCTCGCCGCGGGGCGCGACCAGATCGCCGAGAACGGCACCGCCGGCGTCTCCGTCGACGCGGTGTGCCGCCGGGCGGAGCTCACGAAGCGCTACTTCTACGAGAGCTTCGACGGCAGGGACGCCCTGCTGGTGGCGCTGTTCGACGAAGCGGTGTCGTCCCTGGGCGCGGCACTCGCCGAGGCCCTCAGCGCCGCCCCCTCGGCGTTCGAGCTGCGGGTGCGCGCAGCGGTGCGCGCCGTGCTCTCGACGCTGTCCGCGGACCGGGGGTGGTCGCGGTTGTGGGCAGAGGCGCATGCGCACCCGGCCCTGCGGGGGCGCCGCAACGCCGCGCTCGACGGGTTCGTCGCGGTCCTGTCCGACGAGCTGGCCGGGCCCGGCGGCGGAGCCCAGGACCCGGCGACCACCCTGCTGGTCCTCGTCGCGGGGGTCACCGAGCTCGTCGAGCGGCGCCTGCGCGACGACCTGGACATCGGCGACGACGCGCTCGTCGACCAGCTCGTCCTGATCGGCGTCGCGGCGTGCGCCCCGCTACGGCCCGATGGCGCCGGACGCGATCAGGACGGGTAGAGCCGCAGCTCGCGACGACCGTCCAGGTCGACCTCGACCACGGCCCGGCCCCGCGCGTCGGCGATGACCTCGTCCGCGCACGCGCCCGCGACCCGGTACGCCGAACCCGGCACGAGCCGGTCCACCGCGAGCGCCGTCCGGACCGGGCCCGCTCCCGGGCGGAGGACGAGGTCGAGCGCACGACCGTCGGTCACCGCCCGGGCGACGAGCACGTCCGGGTAGGCGGCCTCGGCCAGCCGCGGTCCGGTGCGCCACGCCTGCGGGACTCCTCCGTGGCCGAGCAGGTCCCGCAGCGCGTGCTGCCTGCCGAACCGGCCGAGGACCGCGTAGAAGTTGACCATCGGCGACGCGTCGGCGAAGCGGCGGGAACCGCTGCGCTCCTCGACCGGCTCCCGTTCCGCCAGCAGCGCGGCGGCCGCGTCGGCCATCTCGCCGTCGCCGATCTCGCGGGCCGCCATCGTGATCGCGACCTGGGCGAAGGTGTCCCGGCCGAGCCGGTAGGAGCCGACGTCCACCCGGTTCGACGCACGGGGAGGCAGGGCGGGGACCCCGTCGCGCAGGGTGAGCTCGTTGCGCCGCAGCAGCCACCACGCCCGCTGCGCGAGGTCGGGGAAGGCCGCGTGCATCCAGTAGACGGTGTTGAGCTGCACCGCCGTGCCCGACCAGAAGTTCCACGACAGCCCCAGGTGGCGAGCGCGGACGCCCACGATGCGGCCGTCGGGTCGCAAGAACTCGTGCTCGTAGGAATGCCGGAGCCGTTCGCGCAGGTCCTCGACGTGGTCCGTCCCGTGGGCGCGATCGTGGCCGAGCATCGCGTTGATCCCGAAGGCGTTGCAGACGGTGTAGACCCAGTTCGGCTCGCAGGGGATGAGCGCGTAGTCCGACCGGCGCATGCCGTCGTGGATCTGCCGCGCGACGGCGTGGTGGTCGTACGGGTACGCCTCGTCGGCGGACCAGCGATAGGTGAGCGCGCCCGGTTCCGCGTAGCGCAGGTCGTTGAGCAGCGCGTAGAAGCCGAGCATCGTGCCGTGCCAGCCGGTCAGCATGATGTTCTCGTCGGTGGCCAGCGGGTCGCGCGTCGTCGAGAGGTTGCCCCAGAGGTTCTCCGTCCGCCAGTAACCCCACACGCGGCGGTCGAGCATCTTCTCGATCGCGTTGCGCTGGGCCTCGGCCAGGTAGCCGGAGAAGGCGGGGGTGCGGGTGTACTGCGACATCGCCAGGCCGGTGCCGAGCGAGGTCAGCTGGTACCGGAGCGCGCCCTCGCGGTACTGCTCCAGGACGATGAACCCGTCGAACCTGTCGAGCGGCTGCAGGGCGACGTCGAGCGCGTAGCGCAAGTGCGCCAGATCCTCCGGGGAGCTCTCCCGCACCGGCGGGCCCGATTCGAGGTCGGGCGGGCCGCTGACGACGAACGACGTCCGCGCGAGTTCGGCGTTCAGCACCGACCGTCGCCGGTGCCGGCCACGATGCCGCACGAGGTGCGCGGCGAGCGAGAGCGCCAGCGCGGCCACCGGCAGGGCCGGTACCAGGTATGCCGCCGCACCGGCGACCTCCCGCGACGAGACCGTGAGCGCCGCGACCGCCGCGCCCGCCACCCACACCAGCGGCGGCAGCACGACCGGCCCCGCGTACCACCACAGCGCCAGGGACAGCACGAACGCGACGGCGGTCAGCGCCGCCGCCGCGAACGACCCGTCGAGCAGGAAACCCCCACCCGGCAGGGCCAGCCCGTGGCCGAAGGCGACCGCCGCAGGCCCGGCGCCGAGCCACCCCGGCAGAGATCCGGCCAGCCACACCACGGCGTAGGCCGCCAGCGCCCGTCGCATTCGTCGCGCCGTCACCGGGCCGAACGCGGGCACGTCGGGCAGCAGCACGGTGACGGCCCGGTCTCCGTCCCGCGTCGCCGCGGGCTCTCCGGCGGGAATCGGCGCGCTCATCGGCTTCCTCCGGTCTGCAGGCGGGGCATGGGGCGGCGAGCCGGGGGCGCGAAGGGGGTCGGCGGCGGCGCCGCCGAAGGGCGCAGCCGGAACCACAGCTCACGCACGTGAGCGACCACCAGGGCCAGAGCGACGCAGCACGCCATCACGGTCCTCCTCGTCGTCCGGGGAACTTCGACAGCCTGATGTTGAAACGGTGCCGTGTCAACTATGCTCGGCCCATGTACCCAATGGGAGCGCCGGGCGCGGCGCTCGTCGTCGTGCTGGTCGCCGCCGCCGCGGTCGGAGCGGTCCGCCTCATCGCGGGGCGGCGGATCGACACCGTCTGGACCACCCGGGAGGCCGACGCGGCGCACCTGGTGATGAACCTGGCCATGGCCGTGATGTTCACGTCGCTGTGGGGATCGACGGCACGGTCGTGGGTCCTCGCCGTCGTGGTGGCCGGGATGCTCGGCATCGGCGTAGCCCTGGCCCGGCCGCCCGCGGGGCCGGGGCGCCGGGCCGGACTCACCAACCACCTGATCGCCTTCGCCGCCATGGGCCTGGCGGTGCTCGTCGGCCACTCCCCGGGGCACGACCACGGGCACGACGGGGCTCCCGGCGGAGCCGTGTCCGTGGTCGTCGTCCTGCTCGCGGCCTGGTTCGCCGTCGATCTCGTCGCCACGGTCGTCGTCGCCGTCGTGGGGCCGCCGGCCCGGTTGTTCCCGGCCGGCCTCGCGCCTCCGGCCGGCCGAGACCGCACGGCGCTGCGGGTGGCTTCCTTCCCGCACGCGGTGATGGCCGCGGCGATGACCGCGATGCTCCTGGCCGTGCTGTGACCACGGCGATGAGCGGAGTCCGACGCCGGGTCGTCCGGGGTGATCCCGCTCGATCGGCCGCCCGCGCCGTCGTCCTGCACGAGACGTTCGGCGGCGAGTCCGGGCGAAACACTCGTTGGTCGGCGCGAATGCGAAACGGCGCCCCTCCCGAGTTCGGGAATGGGCGCCGCGCTTGCCGGTAGTGCTCGGAGCGGGCGACGGGAATCGAACCCGCGTAGCCAGTTTGGAAGACTGGGGCTCTACCATTGAGCTACGCCCGCATGCCTGGTCAGGACGTTCCTCGATGGTGCACCGAAAGGCATCGAGTTCGATGTCTTCGACGGTGATCGCCGGGGTGTTTCCGACCTTGCGTGCTCTAGCTTAACCGGTCGCGATAGGCTCTCCGCAACGCACCCGTGCGGTCGGGGTGCGTTGCAGGTGGGACGGGGTGTGGCGCAGTTTGGTAGCGCACTCGCTTTGGGTGCGAGGGGTCGTGGGTTCAAATCCCGCCACCCCGACGGTCCTCCGGGAGGCGTGGTCGTGCGGCCGCGCCTCCTTTTTGCGTTCCGGCCGCGGGCGACGGAGATCACGCAACGTGATTCCTGCGGGTGATCCGTTCGGCATTCGGTAACGGCCGGCAGCGGCCGGTCGATTTCGTGGGCGTGCACGTTCACGTTGCTGTGTCGAGGGTCGCGCGACGCGTCCGGCTCCCCGCCTTGCTGGTGGGGGTGCTGTTGATGCTCGCGGTGGTGCTGCTGATCGGGGTGTCGCTGTTCGTCGACGGACCCGGCAGGCAGATCGTCCCGCCGACGGTGGGGATCGGGACGGCGGTGATTCCGACACCGCTGGGCTCGGCGGCCGTGCCGGCGGTGGGCGGTGCGGGTGACGTGGTCGGTGAGGCGGTCTTCTCGGCCCGCGGGGCGCGCTGAGGCAACCCCCGGCCCGGCCTCGGTCTCGCCTGGGCAATAGACTCGGAGGTCAGCCCGGCGTCGCCGGAGTGCACCCGATGTGGGGTCGCGCTCCCGCCGGCACCGCCGGGGTCCGAAGCACGTTCGCACTAGGAGACCACGTGAAGAGCACCGTCGAGCACCTGAGCCCGACGCGCGTACGGATCAACGTCGAGGTGCCGTTCGACGAGCTCAAGCCGAACTTCGACCGCGCGTACAAGGCACTCGCCAACCAGGTCCGCATTCCGGGCTTCCGGCCGGGCAAGGTTCCCGCCCGCGTGCTGGAGAGCCGCATCGGCCGCGGTCCCGTGCTCGACGAGGTCGTCAACGAGGCGGTTCCGGCCAAGTACATGGAGGCCATCAACGGCACCGAGGTCCGCACCCTCGGGCGTCCGGAGATCGAGGTCACCAAGATCGAGGACGGGGACCAGATCGAGTTCACCGCCGAGGTCGATGTGCGCCCGGAGATCACCGTTCCGGCGTTCGGTGAGCTGTCCGTGTCGGTGGACGACGTCGAGACGACCGAGGACGAGGTGCAGGAGCAGCTCGACGAGCTGCGCGCCCGCTTCGGCACGCTGACCGGTGTCGAGCGCCCGGCCGAGCAGGGCGACTTCGTCAGCATCGACCTGTCGGCCACGGTCGACGGCGAGGACGTCGAGGAAGCGCGCACCAGCGGCCTGTCCTACGAGATCGGGTCCGGCCAGCTCATCGAGGGCATCGACGACGCGCTGATCGGTGCGTCCGCGGGTGACACCAACACCTTCACCACCAAGCTGGTGGCCGGCGAGTACGCGGACCGCGACGCCGAGGTGACCGTCACGCTGGACACCGTCAAGGAGCGGCACCTGCCGGAGGCGGACGACGAGTTCGCCCAGATGGCCAGCGAGTTCGACACCGCCGAGGAACTGCTCGCCGACCTGCGGGAGCGCCTGGCCCGCGTCAAGCGGATGCAGCAGGGCATGCAGGCGCGGGACAAGGTCCTCGAAGCGCTGCTGGAGACCGTCGAGGTCCCGCTGCCGGAGAACGTGGTGGCGTCCGAGGTCGAGGTGCGCGAGCACGACGCGATCCACCCGTTCGACCACGACGAGGCCAAGTTCGCCGAGTGGCTGGAGTCGCAGGGCCAGACCCGCGAGCAGTTCGACGCGGAGACCCGCGAGGAGGCGGAGAAGGCGGTCCGCACCCAGCTGGTGCTGGACACGATCGCCGACGCCGAGAACGTGTCGGTCTCTGACAACGAGCTCACCGAGCGGATCATCTACCAGGCCCAGCGCTTCGGCGTCAGCCCGGACCAGTACGTCCAGCAGGCGCAGCAGTCGGGCCAGCTCGGCGCGATCTACGCCGACGTGCGGCGCAGCAAGGCGCTGTTCTCGGTCGTGCGGCAGGCCACTGTGGTCGACGGCTCCGGCAGCGAGCTCGACCTGGACGAGCTGTTCGGCTCGCAGGACGACGACGGTGCTCCGGAGGTCGTGCAGGGCGAGGTCGAGCAGGCCGAGTCCTCCGACGAGACCGCGGGTTCCACCGCGGCCGCGAAGTCGGAGTGACGACTCTTTCGCGGTGATTTCGCTGTGAGCAGAAGGAATCCGCGAGCGGCGAGAGCAATGCACAAGCTCTGAGCGAACGTGGGCGGTACCGGGAAGCTGGTGCCGCCCACGTTCGTTAGGGTCGGTTGCAAGCGGATCACCGGAAACGGAACAAGCCAAGGCATTCCCAGCGGTCCGGCGGCCGGCGAACGGTGTGGCCGGGTCCATTGTGGAAGCCCTCATCGTGGAAGAAGGCAGGGGAGACGTGACGCAGCACCTGACTGTTCCGGCGTCGGACACGACGCCGCACATGCGGTCGACGAACGGGCTCTCGCTCAACGACTCGGTTTACGAGCGCTTGCTGCGGGAGCGGATCATCGTCCTCGGCTCTCAGGTCGAGGACACCATGGCCAACCAGATCTGCTCGCAGCTGCTCCTGCTGGCGGCCGAGGACCCGGAGCGGGACATCTCGCTCTACATCAACTCGCCGGGCGGTTCGGTCACCGCGGGCATGGCGATCTACGACACCATGCAGCTGATCAAGCCGGACGTGGCCACCGTCGCGATGGGCTTCGCGGCGTCGATGGGCCAGTTCCTGCTCTCCGCCGGTGCGCGGGGCAAGCGCTTCACGCTGCCGCACGCGCGGATCATGATGCACCAGCCGTCGGCGGGCCTGGGTGGTACGGCCTCCGACATCGCGATCCAGGCCGAGGTGTTCTCCAAGCACAAGCGGGAGATGGCGGAGCTGATCGCGGCGCAGACCGGGCAGACCGTGGAGAAGATCACGGCCGACTCCGACCGGGACCGCTGGTTCACCGCCGAGGAGGCCCGCGACTACGGCTTCGTGGACCACGTCGCCACCGCAGCCAACCTGCCCAGCTGACCGCGCGCCCGGACCTAGTAACGAGGAGTCACCTGTCGTGAGCTCATTCCAGCTTCCGCAGTCCCGGTACGTGCTGCCCTCCTTCGTCGAGCGCACCGCGTACGGGGTGAAGGAGTCGAACCCGTACAACAAGCTGTTCGAGGAGCGCATCGTCTTCCTCGGCGTCCAGGTCGACGACGCGTCGGCCAACGACGTGATGGCGCAGCTGCTGTTCCTGGAGTCCGACGATCCGGATCGCGAGATCCAGATCTACATCAACTCGCCGGGTGGTTCGTTCACGGCCCTGATGGCCATCTACGACACCATCCAGTACGTCCGCCCGGACGTGCGCACGATCTGCCTGGGCCAGGCGGCGTCGGCCGCGGCCGTCATCCTGGCGGCGGGCACCAAGGGCAAGCGGCTCGCGCTGCCGAACTCGCGGATCCTGATCCACCAGCCGTCGACCGAGGGCATCTACGGCCAGGTCTCCGACTTGGAGATCCAGGCCAACGAGGTGCAGCGGATGCGGGACCTGATGGAGTCCACCCTCGCCACGCACACCGGCAAGGAGAAGGACCAGGTCCGCCAGGACGTGGAGCGCGACAAGATCCTGACCGCCCAGCAGGCCCAGGAGTACGGGATCGTCGACGAGGTCCTGCCCTACCGCAAGCTCTCCGCCCAGTCCTGACCTGCTTCGATCTTGTTCTGCACTGGTGACCGGGCAGCGGAACCTCAGCCGCCTTCTCGCCGCGGGGCCGACGTCCCGAGTGGCTCCGCCACCGGGGAGGTCGCCGTCCTCGCGAGAAGGCGGCTGAGCACCCGCGAAGGTCCCGGTCGCGCGGACGGTCACTGCTCAGCGGCTTCGCCGCGGGCAGGGCGTCGGCGACCGGCGGCGCCGGCGGGTGCGGAACTCGATCTGGGCAACGGGATTGGTGGCAGGCCGTCGCGGGAGCGTTCCGGAGAATGGGATGCTGTGCGGGGCGGCACGCCGGGCGGTCGCGACACGCCGGACGGTGGCCTCGGCGACCACCGCGCCCGGTGCATGCCGGAGACTGGCAGGTAGCGGAGTCTGCGAGTCTCCCCGAATTCGGGGAGCGGCAGGTACCGTCGGTACGAGCACATACGGTCAGGCACGTCACCGGACGGCGTGCCGGAGGGGACGGGGTCAGCGGTCATGGCACGTATCGGTGACGGCGGCGACCTGCTGAAGTGCTCCTTCTGCGGGAAGAGCCAGAAGCAGGTGAAAAAACTCATCGCCGGCCCCGGCGTGTACATCTGCGATGAGTGCATCGATCTCTGCAACGAGATCATCGAAGAGGAACTGGCCGAAGCCGGTGAGGTCAAGCTCGACGAGCTGCCGAAGCCGACGGAGATCCACGAGTTCCTGGACCAGTACGTCATCGGGCAGGACCCGGCGAAGCGCAACCTGTCGGTAGCGGTCTACAACCACTACAAGCGCATCCAGATGGGTGAGCGCACGCGCGACAGCCGCGAGGAGAACGTCGAGCTCGCGAAGTCGAACATCCTGATGCTGGGCCCCACCGGTTGTGGGAAGACCTACCTGGCGCAGACGTTGGCGAAGATGCTCAACGTGCCGTTCGCGATCGCCGACGCCACCGCGCTGACCGAGGCGGGCTACGTCGGCGAGGACGTCGAGAACATCCTGCTCAAGCTCATCCAGGCGGCCGACTACGACGTCAAGCGCGCCGAGACGGGCATCATCTACATCGACGAGGTCGACAAGATCGCCCGCAAGAGCGAGAACCCGTCGATCACCCGCGACGTCTCCGGTGAGGGCGTGCAGCAGGCGCTGCTGAAGATCCTGGAGGGGACGACGGCGAGCGTGCCGCCGCAGGGCGGTCGCAAGCACCCCCACCAGGAGTTCATCCAGATCGACACGACGAACGTGCTGTTCATCGTGGCCGGCGCGTTCGCCGGGCTGGAGAAGATCGTCGAGGACCGGGTCGGCAAGGCCAGCGTCGGCTTCGGCGCGCAGCTGCGCTCGAAGGAGGAGGCGAACTCCGCGGACCGGTTCTCCGAGGTGCTGCCCGAGGACCTCATCAAGTTCGGCCTGATCCCCGAGTTCATCGGCCGGCTGCCCACGGTGGCCAGCGTGACGAACCTGGACAAGCCGTCGCTGGTGCAGATCCTCACCGAGCCGCGCAACGCGCTGATCAAGCAGTACAAGCGCCTGTTCGAGATGGACAACGTCGAGCTGGAGTTCACCCGCACGGCGCTGGAGGCGGTCGCCGACCAGGCGATCCTGCGCGGCACGGGCGCGCGCGGCCTGCGTGCGATCTTGGAGGAGGTGCTGCTGCCGGTGATGTACGACATCCCCAGCCGCACCGACGTCGCGAAGGTCGTCATCACCGAGCAGACGGTGCGGGAGAACGTCAACCCGACGATCGTGGCCAGGCAGAACACCCGGCGGGAGCGCCGCGAGAAGTCCGCCTGATGGCAACGCTGCCGCCGTCCCCCTCGTGGGGCGGCGGCAGTTCTCTTCGCAGGCTCGAGTTCAGGCGGAGTGGCGCGGGTTCGTGCTCGCGGGAAACGTCCGGGTGTCCCGCAAGCGGGTGAGCCGCAGGCGCGCGATCCGCGCATTCCCCAGCGGTGTCCGCGGCCATGCATGATCATGCTCATCGGAGAGTCGTCCGATTCGAGCATGCCCAGGGAGTGGCCCGATGAGCGAGCTGCACGTGCTGCTGGTGCCGGGCGATTCGAGGACCGGTCCGTGGCACTGGCAGCAGTGGCTGGCGGCGCGGCTGCCCGATGCGGGCGCGGTCGTGACCACCTGCCCGCCCGCCGCGGAATCGCACGACCCGATCGCCGCGCTGCGGGTGCGGCTGGCCCGCACACCCCCGGAAGCGGAACTCGCGGTCGTCGCGCACCGCGGCGGTGCCGCGTCGTGGCTGCGGCACGCGGCTACCCTGGGGGCGCGGCGGTCGGCGGCCGAAGGAGTCCGCCGGGCCGATCGGGTGCTGCTGGTCGCGCCGGACGCCCAGGCGCGGACGCCGGGAACGCGGGCGGACGTGCCGGGTGAACCGGACGCGCCGGCGCTGCGCGAAGCGGGCGGCCCGACCCGGATGGTCGTCGGAGCCGACGACCCGGCGTCATCGGTGCGCGCGGCGCACGCGCTGTTTCACCGGTTGCGGGTCGAACTCGACGTGCTCGCCGACGGCCGAGGGCTGGACACGGCCGCGGGTTACGGGCCGTGGCCCGCGCTGCTGCGCTGGGTGCTGTACGGCTCGGTGCCGGTGGCGGACCGGTTCGGCTCCGCGCCGCGCGCGGCGGGTTGGTCGCCGGTGCCGGAGGGCGTCGGCTGACCGGTCCACCGCGGACCGGCGGCGGCCACCGGGCCGGAGCGCTCACAGGTCGCGCGATCACAAGACGGTCCACCCGGGATTCCTGGTTCGGGGTGGTGAGCTCTCCGTGGTGCAGGGGGCTTCCGGTAGCGCCGGTGGCCATTGGCACGATGAACGGTTCGGGGAGAACGAAGCGGAGGTGCCATGCAGCGCGGGGAGCCGCGGAAAGTCCCGATGCCCGACAGGCGGACCTTGCTCACTTCCGGCCTGGTCGGAGCAGGTGCGCTGGGGCTGGGGCTGAGCAGCGACTCCGGGGGCGCGGTGATGCCGCCGCAACCCGTGCCACTGGCGAAGCAGACCAACGTGTCGGTCGAGACCGTGCACTCGCAGGCGCGCAACCGCGAAGTGGACCTGGTCACGATGTACCCGAGCGGAGTGCCCCGCGCCGGGCTGCCCGTGTGCCTGCTGCTGCACGGCCGGTTCGGTGACGCTCGCAGGTCCTCCGGTGGGGTGCCCGCCTGGTTGAGCTCGTCGGTGAAGGCGGGCAAGGTGCCGCCGTTCGCGATCCTCGCCGTCGACGGCGGCGGCAACAGCTACTGGCACCAGCGGTCCGGGGACGATCCGATGTGGATGTTGCTGGACGAGGTGCCCCGCTGGCTGGGGGAGCGCGGACTCGGCGGGCGGGACGGCCAGCCGTTCGCCGTGGCGGGCATCTCGATGGGCGGTTTCGGGGCGCTGCTCTACACCCGCCGCCGCAACGAGCTCGACAGCCCGGTCAACGCGACCGCGGTGGTGTCGCCCGCGCTGATCACCAGCTGGCCGGAGATGGCGCGTCGGCGCGCGTTCCTCGACGAGGCCGAGTGGAGCGCGATCGACCCCATGCGCCACATCGCCGCGCTGGAGGACGTGCCGCTGGGGGTGTGGTGCGGCACGCGGGACAGGTTCATCAGCGGGACGCGCAAGTTCGTGCGGAAGGCCAAGCCCGAAGTGGCGTCGGTGAAGACCCCCGGCGGCCACAACAGCCGCTACTACCGGTTCGCGCTACCGGAGGTCGTCGACTTCATCGGCGGCTACGCCCCGGACACCGCTGATCACGGGTGAAGTCTCGGTCGCGCTGCGTTGGTGTCCGGGTGGCGGAACCTCAGCGTTCTTCTCGCTGCGGGATCTTTTTCCCGAGTGGCTCCGCCACGAGAGAAAAAGCTGTACTCGTGAGAAGACGACTGAGAACCCGCTGCGGTGCCGGTGGGCAGGGTGGTCGCCGCTCAGCGGCTTCGCCGCTGACAGGACACGGATGACAGGAGTGTCGTCCTGCCTGGCGTTTCCTACGAGACCGAGGTCGGGGTTCGTTCGGTGATCCGGTGGGTTCCGGTGTAGACGTTCATGGAGGTTCCGCGCAGGAAGCCGATCAGGGTCATGCCCTGCTCCTCGGCCAGTTCGACCGCCAGCGAGGACGGCGCGGAGACCGCGGCCAGCGCGGGGACTCCGGCCATGGCGGCCTTCTGCACCAGCTCGAACGAGGCGCGGCCGGAGACCATGAGGACGCAGCCTTCGAGCGGCACGCGGCGTTCCAGCACGGCCCAGCCGAGGACCTTGTCCACGGCGTTGTGCCTGCCCACGTCCTCCCGGCACACCAGCAGCCCGCCCTCGGAGTCGAACAGCGCGGCGCCGTGCAGGCCGCCGGTGGAGTCGAACACCTTCTGCGCCGCGCGCAGCCGGTCCGGCAGGTCCGCGAGCGTCTCGGGGCTGATCAGCAGCGGGTCCTGGGCGGGGGAGTGGCGGGTGCTCAGCCGCACCGAGTCCAGCGCGGCCTTCCCGCACACCCCGCAGGACGAGGTGGTGTAGAAGTTGCGCTCGATCGAGGTGTCCGGCGGTTCGACGCCGGGCGCGAGCAGCACGTCGAGCACGTTGTAGGTGTTGCGCCCGTCCGGTCCGGGGCTGTCGCAGTAGCGGGCGCTGCGCACGTCCTCCCGGTCTGCGATGACGCTCTCGGTGAGCAGGAAGCCGTGGGCGAGCTCGATGTCGTTGCCGGGGGTGCGCATCGTGACCGACAGCGCCCGGCCGTCGATGCGGATCTCCAGCGGCTCCTCGGCGGCCAGGGTGTCCGGCCGGGTGCGGGACCCGTTCTCGGTCACGCGGAGCACTGGTCGGCGGACGGTGACTCGTCCCATCGCGGCCTCCTCGGTCGGCGCTGCTCGGATGCCGTGGACCAGTATGCGCCGCCTGCGGTGGCCTCCAGCGGGTGCGGTCCGGGCGTCGGATCGGAGCGGTGGGCTGATCGGGTCGTGCTGCTCCATTCGGGTGTGAGGTGGGTGTGCTCGCGCGGAACCTTCCGGATCGGTCGGTGCGGGTCGCTAGGGTCTCGCCCGGAAAGCCGGATGCGCGCGGTGCGCCCGCGCAACCCCGCCAGCAACAGCAAGGACCTCGATGCCCGACAGCAGTGCACAACCCCGCCTGAGCCTCCGCTTCGTCGAGTCGGACGTGCCCATCCAGGAACCCGTCACGAAGTTCGGCGGCCAACCGGTGTGGCTGCAGGCCCCGGCGTGGCCGATGTCCGCGGCCCTCGGCAGGCCGATGCGCTTCCTCGGGCAGATCCGGCTGCCCGGCGAGCAGGTGCGGCTGGCGTACCTGTTCCTGACCGAGGACTACCCGGAGGACGACGAGGACGTCGTGGACACCTTCGAGCCCGACGGCGGGGAGAACGCGTTCTTCGCGCAGCCCGGTGAGCCCGCGGGGTTCTACCCGGTCGCGACCATCGCGAAGGGGCCGACGTTCGGCCCGGACCACCGGGTGGAGACCGAGCCGTTCGACGGTGAGGTCGACGTGGACGACTTCGCCACCAGGCTTTTCGGCGCTCCCCAGTGGTTGCAGGGCGACGAGTCGCCCGGCGAGCCGTTCCGGTTCATCGGCCAGTTCGACACCGCGGGCGACCTGCCGTTCGACGTGAACTTCGGCGATGCCGGGGTGGGGTACGCGTTCCTCGACGAGTCCACCGGGCAGGGGCGCTTCCTCTGGCAGTGCAGCTGATCGCCGCGGCCGGAGCCGCCGGGTGTGGTCGCTGGCCGCACCGGGTACGGCTCCGGCATGGCACGAGACCGGCTCGACGAGTACCGGGGCAAGCGGGACCTGGCGAAGTCGGGCGAACCGTCCGGTGGGGCCGCGGCAGCGCGCTCGCGCTTCGTGGTGCAGCGCCACGAAGCGTCGACGACGCACTTCGACTTCCGGTTGGAGGTCGGTGACGTCCTCAAGTCGTGGGCGGTGCCGAAGGGGCCGTCGACGGATCCGGGGCAGAAGCGGCTAGCCACCCCCACCGAGGACCATCCGCTGGACTACGCGTCCTTCGAGGGCGTCATCCCGGAGGGATACGGGGCGGGCACCGTCGTCGTGTGGGACACCGGGACGTACCGGAACCTGACCGAGCACCGCGGCACGCCGATCGACGTGGCCGACGCGCTCGAACGCGGGCACGTGAAGGTGCGGCTGGACGGCTCGAAGCTCACCGGCGCCTTCGCGCTGACCCGCACGCCGATGCGCGGCCGGGAGCAGTGGCTGCTGGTGAAGGTCGACGACGAAGGCGCCGACCGCGGCGGCGATCCGGCTCGCCCGGAGTCGGTGCTCAGCGGGCGCACCAACGACGACCTCGCCGCCGACGCCGACCGGGAGCGCTGAGCCCGGCGGACGACGCGCAACCGTGGAGGTCGAGCGCAGGAGCTTCGAACTCGCCCACCCGGACAAGGTGCTGTACCCGACGCGCGCTCCGAGCGGGACGTCGCCGGTACTACCGGCGGATCGCCCCCTCGGACGGCGTGGGTTCGGAGGCCCGGAAAGCCGATCCCTGGGCCGATCTGCGCGAGCACCGCGCCGACTTCGGGCGGCTGCCGGAGTCGGCGGGCTCGGATCACTCGACGTAGGAAGTGCGGTCCGAGTGCAGGGCGTGCTGCGCCCGGCGCAGCCGGTCGTACATGTCGGGCCGCAACAGCGTCCTCGCCTGCACGGCCGGGACGAACCGGAAGCGGGTGATCTCCGGATCCGAGATCCGCAGCGCCTCGACGCTGTCCGGGTGCAGCCGCCCGCCGTCGAAGATGAACAGCAGCTGGTCGTCCCACGGGCCGTGCGGACGGACCCAGTCGATCAGCAGCGGACGGCCGACCGACAGGTCCAGGCCCAGCTCCTCGTTCACCTCGCGCACCGCGGCGCGGCGAGGTGATTCGTTCGCCTCGGCCATCCCGCCGGGCAGGTCCCAGAAGTCCTTGTAGCTCGGGTCGACCAGCAGCACGTGGTCGTGCCGGTCGCGCACCAGCACGTCGGCGGCGACCCGCTTGCGGGCCTGCCGGGCGTTGCCCTGCGCGAGGTGGGCGTCCTGCGCGGAACTCGGTTCCAGACGCCCCCTCCTCAAGCGGAGTCGCGGAGCGGGTACGCGGCGCGGGCGGCGAAGAAGTCGGCCACGCCGGGAACCCGGTGGTGCGGCAGCAAAGAAGTGGCCAGCGCGTCGAGCCTGCCGTGCACGCGCGCCGACGACAGCGCGCTCGCCTCGACGAGCACCGTCGTCCCGGTATCCGCGGCCTCGTCGTGCCTGCCCGCGTCGGAGAGCACCTGCGCCAGCGCCAGCAGGCTCAACGCCCGGCTGCGCACCCGGTCGGACGGCCGCAGCTGCACGGCTTCGCGGGCGTGCAGCTCCCCGCGGCGCAGGTCGCCGAGGCTGCGCCAGCACTCGGTGGTCTCGCTGGCCAGCGAAGCGTGGTCGAACGGGGCGATCCACGGGCAAGTGTCGTCGGTGCGCGTCAGGCGCTCCTGGGCGAAGGCGAGCTGGTGCTCGGTGCCCGTGCGATCGCCCTGCGCCGCTAAAGCCCTCGCGTGCAGCGCGTGCAGCCGCGTCACGAGACGGCCGGTGCCCTCGGTGTTCATGGTGTGGGTGAGCCCGTTGAGCGCGTAATCCGCGGCGACCTTCGCCTGGCGCATCTCCGTCGACAAGTGCGACAGCGACGCGCAGACGTTCGCCACCAGCGCGTGGTTGGCGGCGGCCGAGGCGAGCCGGTACCCGGTGAGGAAGTGCTCCCGCGCGGGCACGTCGTTGCCGCTGTCGTGCGCCATCCACCCGGCGAGCTCGATCATCGAGGCCGCCGCGGACAGCACGTCCGCGTCGTCCTGCTTCTGCTGCACCAGCGGCATCACGACGGTGTTGAAGTAGTGCCGGACGGTCTCGTAGAGGTTGCCGCCACCGACCCGCCGGTCAGCGGACTGGAACGAGGCCGATACGACCCGGATCGCCTCGACGCTGGTGGCGGGCAACCCGTTGCCCGGAGCCGGCGGCGGCGCGGGCGCGCCCCTGGGGCGGAATCCGAGGGTGGCGTCGTCGGCCGCTCCCAGCACCGCGCGCAACGCGGCGCGGTAAGCGGCGGTCGGCCAGCGCACCGCGCCGCGCTCCCACTTGGCCACGTGGTGCGCGTCGAGGTCGTAGCGGTGGCCCGTCGTCTCCAGCAGGTAGCCGTTGACCGCCGCGGCGAGTTCCGCGCGGGACAGCGGTTCGCCGGGAGCCAAGCGCGAGGGCTGCGCTTCCCGGGCGCGGCGGAGCCGTTCGTTGCGCTCCGGCCGACGCCGATCGTGGGGGGTGCGGGACATGTTGATCAGCCTCCCAACGGATACAGAGTGTATCCACTCAATTCCGCACAGTCGCCGATCTTGCCTCAAGTTGCCCTGAACGGCCCCGGCGGGTACGCCAACCGCCGAGGCCACCGGTTGTTTCGGCACGTTCCCCGGGTTGCCCCGCAGTGCTCCCTGTTGTGCCGTCGCGGGCGTGCCGATGCTTGGAGGTATGCGGCGACGAGGTGACCGGCCGGTCCGGGTGACCGATGTCCACGACGGACGTGACCACTTCGTGGGGGATGTCGAAATGGCAGCGGGACTGGCCGGGGGGCGAGGGCAATACCGGGCGCTGTGCGGGCTGGTCGTGCTGACCGCGGAGATGTCGCGGCCATCGGCCCACCCGTGCCCCTGGTGCCTCGCGACGCTTCCGCGTCCCGCTCGCCGCACCACCGGTGTTCTGAGCAATCTGTTGGGACACCGGATGCCGGCCCGATCGTCGTGCCGCGGCACGCTGTCCCCCCGCGGGACGACGATCGGGCCCGATCGGCACAGGCGGTGACCTCACACGCGCGCCCCGCCTGTGCCGATCTCTCCCTTGGGGGTGACGGCTCGTTTTGCTATGGGGTCGGGTGGCGGAACCTCAGCTGCTTCCTCGCTGCGGGATCTTTTTCCCGAGTGGCTCCGCCACGAGGGAAAAAGCTGTCCTCGCGAGGAAGCAGCTGAGAACCCGCGGGTGAGGGCTTTTCGACGTGGGCTATGTGCTTCGCACATACAGGCACGGCCTTCGGCCGCCAGGCAGGCTTGCTTCGCAGCCCACGGCACGGCTTCGCCGCTAGACACGGCCTTCGGCCGTCAGGCAGGCGGGACTTCGTCCGCCCACTGCACGGCTTCGCCGCAAAGGCATGGCATTTGGCAGCAAGGCGGACTTTGCTTCGTTCGTCCGCTGCACGGCCTTTGGCCGTTAGGCGGTGCGTTGTTGTTGTAGGGAGGTCGCGCGGTGGTGGGTGTCGCCGCGCGACCTGCCTGGGTCAGTCGGTGGCTCGTTCGAGGCGGATTGTGATTGCCTTGGAGACGGGGGTGTTGGACTTCTCGGCTACTGAGCCCAGTGGTACCAGCGGGTTCGCTTCCGGGTAGTAGGCGGCGGCGCAGTCGCGGGCCGTGGGGTAGGCGACGATGCGGAACCGCTCCGCGCGTCGTTCCTCCACAATGGACTCACCGTCGGGGCCGGGTTCGCCGGGCCACTCGGAGACGAGGTCCACCAGGTCGCCGTCGGCGAAGCCGAGCGCGGCGATGTCCTTCTCGTTGACCATGACCACGCGGCGGGCGTCCTCGATGCCGCGGTAGCGGTCCGAGAGCCCGTAGATCGTGGTGTTGTACTGGTCGTGGCTGCGCAGCGTCTGCAGCAGCAGCCTGCCCTCCGGCAGCACCAGCGGCTGCGGCTCGTTCACCGTGAAGTTCGCCTTGCCGGTGTCGGTGGTGAACGTGCGGCTGTCCCGCGGCGGGTGCGGCAGCACGAAACCGTCCGGTTCGCGGACCTTCGCGTTGTAGTCGGTGCAACCGGGCACGACCTCGGCGATGTGCCTGCGCACCGCGTCGTAGTCCTTCTCGAACTCCTCCCAGCGCACCGGATGCCCGTCGCCGAGCAGCTTCCGGGCCAGCCGGGAGACGATCGCGACCTCCGAGAGCAGGGTGTCCGACGCCGGTTCCAGCCTGCCCCGGGAGGCGTGCACGACCGACATCGAGTCCTCGACGGTGACGAACTGCGGACCGGACGCCTGCACGTCGCGCTCGGTGCGGCCCAGCGTCGGCAGGATCAGCGCCGTGTCGCCCACGACCGCGTGCGAGCGGTTGAGCTTCGTCGAGACCTGCACGGTGAGCCCGCAGCTGCGCAGCGCCCGCTCGGTGCCCGCCGTGTCCGGGGTGGCGGACACGAAGTTGCCGCCCACGGCGAAGAACGCCTTCACCTCACCGGCCTGCATCGCGTGCAGCGCGTCCACCGTGTCGTAGCCGTGCTTGCGCGGCATGGGGATGCCGAACTCGGCTTCCATCGCGGCCATGAACGGTTCCGGCATCTTCTCCCAGATGCCCATCGTCCGGTCGCCTTGCACGTTGGAGTGGCCGCGGACCGGGCACACGCCCGCGCCAGGCTTGCCGATCATGCCGCGCAGCAGCAGCAGGTTGACGGCCTCGCGGATCGTCGGCACGGCCTTCTTCTGCTGGGTGAGGCCCATCGCCCAGCAGATCACGGTCCGCTCGGACTCGATGAGCATCCGCGCGATCGTCTCGATCTGCTCGCGCGACAGCGCGGTGGCCGTGAGCGTCGCGTCCCAGTCGATGTCGGTGGCCTGCGCGAAGAACTCGTCGAAGCCGTGGGTGTGCTGTTCGATGAACTCGCGGTCCAGCACGGTGCCGGGCGCGTCCCGCTCGGCCTGCGCCAGCAGCGCCGTCAGCGCCTTGAACAGCGCGAGGTCGCCGCCGATGCGGATCTGGGCGAACTCGTCGCACAGCGCGGTGCCCTTGCCCGCGACGCCGCGCACGTTCTGCGGGTTCTTGAACCGCATCAGCCCGGCCTCGGGCAGCGGGTTCACCGCGATGATCTTGCCGCCGTGGCCCTTGACCTTCTCCAGCGTGGAGAGCATCCGCGGGTGGTTGGTGCCCGGGTTCTGCCCCACCACCATGACCAGGTCGGCGTGCTCGACGTCGGCCAGCGACACCGAGCCCTTGCCGATGCCGATGGTCTCGGTCAGCGCCGAACCGGAGGACTCGTGGCACATGTTCGAGCAGTCCGGCAGGTTGTTCGTGCCGAAGCTGCGCACCAGCAGCTGGTACAGGAACGCGGCCTCGTTGCTGGTGCGCCCGGACGTGTAGAAGGCCGCCTCGTCCGGGGAGTCCAGGTCGCGCAGCCCCTCCGCGACGACGTCGAGCGCCCCGTCCCAGCCGATCGGCCGGTAGTGGGTGTCGCCGGACCGCTTGATCATCGGCTGGGTCAGCCGCCCCTGCTGTCCGAGCCAGTACTCCGACTTGCCGGCGAGCTCCTCGATCGAATGCCGCGCGAAGAAGTCCGCGTCGACCCGCCGGGTGGTGGCCTCCTCGGCGACCGCCTTCGCGCCGTTCTCGCAGAACTCGGCGACGCTGCGCTTGTCCCCGTCGGCCTCGCGCGGGTCCGGCCACGCGCAGCCGGGACAGTCGAAACCGGAACGCTGGTTGAGCAGCGGCAACGTCTTGATCGTGCGTCCCGCGCCCATCTGTTCCCAGCTGCGGCGCAGCGACACCATCACCGCCTTGACGCCTGCGGCGTGGTCCTTCGGGTCGTGAGTGGACAGCGCCGACTCGTCGATGTCCTGTTCGGGGGCTTTGCGCGACATGACCACCAGGGTCCTCCTCCAAGGTCGCGGGAGCACTCCCCGCGTGGCGTGGTTCACACGGCCGGCGCAACGCGGGAGGTGAGGCCCGGTAAGTCGGCCGGAGGCGGTTCGTAGAATCGGTGCGTGACACAAACCAGCGCCCCTCTCCCGGAGACCTCCTCCGGGACCGCACAGCCCCGTGAACTTCCGTCGAGCTGGAACCCGGCCGACGTCGAGGCCGAGCTGTACCAGCGCTGGGTAGCCGCCGAGTACTTCACCGCCGACGCGACCAGCGACAAGCCGCCGTTCTCGATCGTGATCCCGCCGCCGAACGTGACCGGCAGCCTGCACATCGGCCACGCGTTCGAGCACACCCTGATGGACGTGCTCACGCGGCGTCGCCGGATGCAGGGCTACGAAGCGCTGTGGCTGCCCGGCATGGACCACGCCAGCATCGCCGTCCAGGCCCTGGTGGAGCGGGAGCTCCGCGAGGAAGGCGTCGACCACCGCGAACTCGGCCGGGAGAAGTTCCTGGAGCGGGTGTGGGAGTGGAAGGAGCAGCACGGCGGCTCGATCCTGTCCCAGATGCGCCGCCTCGGGGACAGCGTCGACTGGAGCCGCGAGCGCTTCACGATGGACTCGGGGCTGTCCCGCGCGGTCCAGACGATCTTCAAGAAGCTCTTCGACGACGGCTTGATCTACCGGGCGGAGCGCCTGGTGAACTGGTCGCCCGCGATGCGCTCGGCGATCTCCGACATCGAAGTGGAGCACCGCGAGGTCGAGGGCGAGCTCGTCTCGATGCGCTACGGCTCCGGCGACGCCGAGATCATCGTGGCCACGACCCGCGTGGAGACGATGCTCGGCGACACCGCCATCGCGGTGCACCCGGACGACGAGCGCTACCGGAACCTGATCGGCACCCTCGTCGAGCTGCCGCTGACCGGCCGCAGCATCCCGGTCGTCGCCGACGAGCACGTGGACCCCGAGTTCGGCACCGGCGCGGTCAAGGTGACCCCCGCGCACGACCCGAACGACTTCGAGATCGGCCGGCGCCACGATCTGCCGATGCTCACCGTCATGGACGAGCAGGGCCGCATCGCCCACACCGGCACCGAGTTCGACGGCATGGACCGCTTCGAGGCCCGCGTCGCCGTCCGCGAGGCGCTGCGCGAGCAGGACCGCATCGTCGCGGAGAAGCGCCCCTACACCCACAGCGTCGGCCACAGCTCGCGCTCCAAGGAGCCGATCGAGCCGCGGCTGTCGCTGCAGTGGTTCGTCAAGGTCGGTCCGCTGGCGCAGGCCGCCGGGGACGCGGTGCGCGACGGCCGCGTCGCGGTGCACCCGCCGGAGATGGCCAAGCGCTACTTCGACTGGGTCGACAACCTGCACGACTGGGCCATTTCGCGGCAGCTGTGGTGGGGCCACCGGATCCCGATCTGGTACGGCCCGAACGGCGAGGTCGTCTGCGTCGGACCCGACGAGGAGCCGCCCTCGGGCGACGGCTGGCGCCAGGACGAGGACGTGCTCGACACGTGGTTCTCCTCGGGTCTGTGGCCGTTCTCCACGATGGGCTGGCCGGAGCAGACCGCCGACCTGGCGAAGTTCTACCCGACGAGCGTGCTCGTCACGGGCTACGACATCTTGTTCTTCTGGGTCGCCCGGATGATGATGTTCGGCCTGTACGCGATGGACGGCGTGGCGCCGTTCAACGTGATCGCGCTGCACGGCATGGTCCGCGACGCGCACGGCAAGAAGATGTCGAAGTCCGCGGGCAACACGGTCGATCCGCTGGAGTGGATGGACACCTACGGCACCGACGCGCTGCGGTTCACCTTGGCGCGCGGCGCGAACCCGGGCGCGGACGCGCCGATCAGCGAGGAGTGGGTCGCGGGTTCGCGCTCCTTCTGCACGAAGCTGTTCAACGCCACCAAGTTCGCGCTGATGAACGGTGCCCGCGTGCCGTCGGCGCTGCCGGACCGCGCGGAGCTCACCGACGCGGACCGCTGGATCCTGGACCGCACCGACCAGCTCACGTCCGATGTGGACGAACTGCTGGAGGACTTCCAGTTCGCCAAGTCCACCGAGGCGCTCTACCACTTCACCTGGGACGAGTTCTGCGACTGGTACGTGGAGTTGTCGAAGGTGCAGCTGGACGGCGGCGGGGAGCGCGCCGAGCGCACCCGCGAGGTCCTCGGCCACGTGCTCGACGTGCTGCTGCGCCTGCTGCACCCGACGATCCCGTTCGTCACCGAGACGCTGTGGACGACGCTGACCGGACGGGAGTCCGTGGTCATCGCGGACTGGCCGAAGGCCGTGGGCACGCCCGCCGACGAGGGCGCCGCGCAGCGCATCGTGTCCGCCCAGAAGCTGATCACCGAGATCCGCCGGTTCCGCTCCGACCAGGGCCTCAAGCCCGGTCAGCGGGTGGCCGCGCGCCTGGGTGGGCTGGACGAGCTGGAGCTGTCCGGGCACCTGCCCGCGGTGCGGTCGCTGGCGAAGCTCAACGAGCCGGGCGAGGACTTCACGTCCTCGGCGTCGTTGGAGATCGGCCTGACCGGCGGCACCGCGACGGTCGAGCTGGACCTCTCCGGCGCGGTCGACATCGCGGCCGAGCGCAAGCGGCTGGAGAAGGACCTCGCGGCGGCCCGCAAGGAGCTGGAGGGCACCGAGAAGAAGCTCGGCAACCCGTCCTTCACCGACAAGGCCCCCGCCGACGTCGTCGAGAAGATCAAGGTCCGCCGCGACACGGCGCAGACCGACATCACCCGCATCGAATCCCGCCTGGCGGCCCTGCCGTCGGCGTGACGCGGTTCTGAACGACCGGCCCGTTCGCCCCATCCCGTTGGGCGAACGGGCCGTTCGCTTCTGGGGGCATCGGCGGGGGAGCGGATCATTCTTCCGAGACGGCAGCAGCGGAGAGCTGCGCCAGCGCTAGCCTTCCCGCCTCGACGACGCACTCGAGTGTTTCGCGGCCGAGCAGCAGGACGAACTCGTCCCGGCCGAAGACCAGCGTGATCCGGTCGTTGAGCTCGTCCACCTCGTGCCGCATCGTCACGCCGGCCTCCATGTCCACAAAGGACTCGACGGACACTTTGGTATCGAAGTACAGGGCCATGCTGCGCCTCCGGGGTCCTGGTCCGATATCGGAGTTAAGGTTAAAGTCCGATATCGGACTTGTATACCAACTGATCGAATGAGATCCTTTGGGTCTCGCGAGGAGGTCGGCTGATGGGCCGAGTTCGACAGACGTTGGAGCGCCGCCAACTGGGACTCGCGTTGCGGAGGCTCAGGTCGGAAGCTCAGCGGACGAGGCAGGAAGCCTCGGAGGTTCTGGGCAAGGTCCGATCGCGGGTTGCTGAGCTGGAGGACGGCAAGAGCACGATCACCCCGGGCGATCTCGACTCACTGCTCGATCTTTACGGCGTAAAGGGCGATGAGCGCTCAGCGGTCCTTGCGCTGGCCGCAGAGGCGCGCAAGCGACAGCCTCGACGGCCCTACACCGACGCATTGCCGCGCTCGTTCCAGCGTTTTGTCGACCTGGAAGCGAGTGCCGTGGGCATGTGCAGCTACGAGGCGGCGATCGTTCCGGGCTTGCTCCAGTGTCCCGACTACATCAGGGCGCTCATGGCGGACGGCGACGGCGTGTGGTGGGACGCGTCAGAGGACGAGGTCGAGCGACGGACTGACGCACGTCTGAACCGGCAAGAGAAGGCGTTCGGTGCTGAAGCTGCGAAGGCCCTGCACTTCATAGTGGCCGAAGAGGCGCTTCGGGCGGTCGTCGGTTCGGAGGACGTCATGCGTGCCCAGCTTCGGCATCTCCGTGAGCTCTTGGAATTGCACGATGACCTCACCGTCCAGGTTCTGCCGTTCGGCACGCGGAATCCGGCACGGGGTGGCGGCTTCACCGTGTTCGAGTTCGGAGACAAGGGCGGGCCGGTCGGGTTCTCCTCCGCCACTTTCGGCCCGTCCACCTACTTCGACGGTGACGCGGACGTCGCTCTGCTGCGACATGCGTTCAAGACTCTCGCTGAACTGGCGGTCACGAGGGACGAAGCGCCGAAGTTGATCGAGCGGCTGGAAGAGGAGCTGTGGCTGTGACGCGTGATGCGGATAGCGGATGGTTCAAGAGCACCCGAAGCTCCGGAGCGAGCGACAACTGCGTGGAGGTCCGGATCTCCGCCTATGCGGTCGGTGTGCGGGACTCCAAGGAGCGTTCAGGCCCGGCGTTCGAGTTCTCGCTATCGAGCTGGGGTGCGTTCCTCGCCGAGGTGAAGGTGGCGCGCTTCGATCGGTGATCATTTCTAGCGGCATTCGAGGAGGCGTGATGGACACGGGTTGGTTCAAGAGCAGCAGGAGTGCGGCTGCCAGTGACAATTGCGTTGAGGTGCGGATTTCCAGCCACCGGGTGGGTGTCCGGGATTCCAAGGAGCGTTCGGGACCGGCGTTCGCGTTCCGGTTACCGGTCTGGAGTGCGTTTCTCTCCGAGGCGAAGGCGGGGCGCTTCGATCGCTGACCTGGGTTCGACGGCGTCCATCCAGGAGGCGTGATGGACACGGGTTGGTTCAAGAGCAGCAGGAGCTCGGGCGGAAGCGACAACTGCGTGGAGGTCCGGATCACGACCGACGAAGTCGGCGTGCGGGACTCCAAGGAGCGTTCGGGTCCGGCGTTCGCGTTCCCGTTAGCGGATTGGAGCGCGTTCCTCTCCGAGGCGAAGGCCGGGCGCTTCGACCTCCCGGCGTGACGCTCGGGGCGGTTGAGGTGAACGGACCGTTCGTCCGACGGGATTGGGCGAACGGTCCGTTCACTCACAACGTCCCGGGGGCGCGGGCCGGGTGCGGGGACCCTTCGACGTAGACTTGAGCTGGACGTTTGTCGTCGGGGTAGGGGAGTGTGCCAGTTGTCCGGCACCGAGTCCGGTGCGCTGCACGAGCTGCGCGTCGTGGAGGCCGAGCTCAACGAGCGCTGGCCGGAGACGAAGATCGAGCCGTCGTTGGACCGGATCAGGGCGCTCACCGACCTGCTGGCCGATCCGCAGCGCAACTACCAGGTCGTGCACGTCGGCGGCACCAACGGGAAGTCGTCCGTCTCGCGGATGGTCGACGCGCTGCTCACCCGCATCGGCCTGCGCGTGGGGCGCTACACGAGCCCGCACCTGCAGCTCGCCACCGAGCGCATCAGCATCGACGGCAAGCCGATCAGCCCGGACGCCTACGTCGAGGCCTACCGCGACATCGCGCCCTACGTCTCCATCGTGGACTCGAACCACGACGTGAAGATGTCGAAGTTCGAGGTGCTGACCGGCATGGCTTTCGCCGCGTTCGCCGACGCCCCGGTCGAAGCCGCCGTCCTGGAAGTCGGCCTCGGCGGCGGCTGGGACGCCACCAACGTCGCCGACGCGCACATCGCGGTGCTGTGCCCGATCGCGCTGGACCACGCCGACTACCTCGGCACCGACCTCGCCGGCATCGCCCGGGAGAAGGCCGGGATCATCAAACCGGAATCGGTCGTGGTGCTCGCCGCGCAGACCGCCGAGGTGCAGACGCCGATCATGGAGCGGATCGCCGAGGTCGACGCCACCGTGGCCCGCGAGGGCAACGAGTTCGGCGTGCTCTCGCGCACCGTCGCCGTCGGCGGGCAGATGCTCAAGCTGCAAGGGCTGGGCGGCACCTACGACGAGATCTTCCTGCCGCTGCACGGGGAGCACCAGGCCCGCAACGCCGCGCTGGCGCTCGCGACCGTGGAGGCGTTCTTCGGTGCCGGTGCCGACCAGCAGCTCGACGTCGAAGCCGTCCAGGAGGCGTTCGCCGGCGTGATCACGCCCGGTCGCCTGGAACGGGTCCGCGCCGCCCCGGCCGTGCTCGTCGACGCCGCGCACAACCCGCACGGCGCCCGCGCGCTCGCGGACGCGCTGAGCTCCGAGTTCTCCTTCCGCCGCCTCGTCGCCGTGATCGCCGTGCTGGCCGACAAGGACGTGCGCGGAGTGCTGCGGGAACTCGAACCCGTCGTGGAAGAAGTCGTGCTCACCAAGAACTCCTCGCCGCGCGCGATGGATCCCGACGAGCTCGCGGCCCTGGCCAAGGACATCTTCGGCCCGGACCGCATCGTCGTGGAGCAGCGCTTGGACGACGCCGTGGAGACCGCCATCCAGATGGCGGAGGAGACCACCGACGACTCCGACACCGTCTCCGGTGGCGGCGTGGTGATCACCGGGTCCGTGGTGACCGCCGGTGAGGGGCGAGCACTGTTCGGCAAGGAGCCACTGTGACCGAGTCCGGATCTGAGCCCCGTTCCTTCTGGGCGCTGCCCACCGCGCCCGAAGGCGTGCGCGACCCCTGGAAGGGGCTGCGCGGCATCATGGCGGGCACCCTGGTGATGGAGTTCATCACCTTCGGGCTCGCGCTCCCCGTCGTGTGGCAGTTCGGCGGCGGCGTCACCGGCCCCGGCTTCGCCGTGGTCGGCGCGCTCACCGTGCTCATGCTGATCGCCGGGTTCACCCAGCGGAAGCCGTGGGGGCTCGGGTTCGCGCTGGTGCTGCAGGTCGCGATGATCGCCTGCTACCTGGTGCACCCCGCCGTGGGCATCATGGGACTGCTGTTCGCGGCGGTGTGGGGCTACATGCTGTACCTGCGCCACGACGTCGCGAAGCGGATGCGCGAAGGCCGCCTGTACGACCAGCTCGGCCACCCCGAGGGCTACCCGCCGGAGCAGTGATCCGGCACCCGATCGAGCCATGGTGCATCACGATGCAGGCGACGTATTCTTGGGTGCATGAGAACCACCATTACGATCGATGATGCACTCTTGGACCAGCTCAAGGTCAGGGCTGCCCAGGAAAACACGACGGTGAGCGCACTGATCGAGGACGATGTTCGGGTTGGAGAGCTGCGACGCACCCAGCAGGCTGCCCCCGAGCGCGCACGATTCCGGCTGCGCACCTACGACTTGGGTAAGCCCAATCCTGGCGTGGACCTCAACGATAACGCCGCGTTGCTTGAATTCATGGAGAAGCAGGCGTGATCGCATGCGATGTCAACATCTTGATCAATGCGCATAACGCCTCTGTGCCTCGTCACGAAGAGTACGCAGCGTGGCTGGAGGATGCGCTCAACGGGATGACTCCGCTCGGAATTCCGTCCCTTGTTTGCAGCGGATACCTGCGGATCATCACGAACCCCAGGCTGTTTCCTCGGCGTTTCACCCCGGAGGAGGCCTTGGAAGAGATCGCCATAATCCGGACAGCCCCGGCCTTCGTAGCGCTGGAGCCCGGACCGCGACATTGGGAGATCTTCACCGAGTTGTGCCGCAAGGCGGAAGCGTCGGGAAATCAGGTGCCCGACGCCTACCTTGCTGCGATCGCGATCGAGCACGGTGCGGAGTGGATCACTGCCGACCGGGGTTTCGCGCGTTACCCGGGCCTGCGCTGGCGCCATCCGCTGGACTGAGCGCCGTTCGGCGACGGCACCTGATCGTGTCCTTGGCAGTCGTGTTGATCATCGGTATCCATGGCGTATGGAGATCAACAACGATGCGGTGGCGAATCAGATTCCTCAACTGGTGACAAGGAAATTCCAGCTCTCGACGTTCGAACTGGGCGAGCCGCGCGCCGGGATCGACATCAACGACAACGCCGCGCTGCTGGAATGCCTCGATACCGAGCAGTGGAGCTGATCACGCGATGTCGATGACCGCCCGCCCCTGGATCTCGCGGCGGTTCAGCGCGTCGTAGGCGTCCTGCACCTCGTCGAATCCGAAGCGGCGGCTCACCGCGTCCTGCGGGCGCAGCTGCCCGCGGGCCACCATGTCCAGCAGCACCGGCATGTCCCGCTGCGGCTTCGCGCCGTAGGAGCCCTTGATCTGCAGTTTCCGGCGGGCGATGGTGGCCAGGTCGAACTCGCCGACGCTGCCCTTCGGGGCGATGCCGACGACCACCACTTGGCCGCCCTCCACCACGGAATCGCGGGCCACGCGGAACGTGGCCGTGCTCCCCAGCGCTTCGAAGGCCACGTCGACGCCGCGCCCGCCGGTCAGCTCGCGGATCGCCTCCGGAGCGTCCACATCGGACGAATTCACGGTGTGCGTGGCGCCCAGTTTCCGGGCCGCTTCGAGCTTGTCGTCGGCGATGTCCACCGCGACGATCATCGAGGCGCCGAACCGGGCCGCCAGCTGGATCAGCGAACTGCCCACGCCCCCGGCCGCGACGACCGCCACCGCGTCGCCCACCCGCACGTCCGCGGCGTGCCGCAGCGCGCCGTACGCGGTCATCGTCGAGCAGCCGACCGAAGCCACATCGGCCAATTCCACCTCGTCCGGCACCCGGTACACCGAAGTCGCCGGAGTGACCGAACGCTCCGCGAGGCCGCCCATCGAGTACATCCACACCGGCTCGCCGCCCGGCCGGAACAACCGGGTCTGCCCGTCGTAGAGCAGGCCCTTCGCCCGGTTGTGCGCGAAGAACTCCAAGCAGATCTCCGAATTCCCGCGCGTGCACTGGGCGCAACGGCCGCACGGCATGATGAAGCTGGTCACCACCCGGTCGCCGACGCGCACCCCGCTCACTTCCGGGCCGACCTCGGAGATCACCCCGGCCACCTCGTGCCCGAGCACCGCCGGAGTGGGGAACGGCAGCTCTCCCTTGAGCACGTGCAGATCCGAGTGGCAGGCGCCGCACGAGAGCACGTCGATGGCGACCTCGCCCGCCTTCGGATGCGGGTCGGCGATCTCCTCGATGGTCATCGGCTCGTTCACGGCGGTGTGCACGGCTGCTCGCATCCGGACCTCCTCGTTCGGACCGGCCGGTCGGTACGGCCGCAGCCGAACCTAGTCGGCGAGTCCGGGCCGCACCAGGGACCGGAGGTTCAACTGTTCGTCGCCCGCACGTCGCCGGCCGGCCGCCGGACTCGGATAAAACCGGCGCATGAGTGCGATGAATCGACGTGACCTGCTGCGACGGGCGATCACCGGAACCGGCTTGGCGGGCGCCGGACTGCTGCTGCCGTCGGCTGCCGGTTCCACCCCGGCGTTCGTGCGCGGCGGACGGCCGGTGCTCACCCACGGCGTGCAGCTGGGCGATCCGCGCCCGGACGGGGTCGTGGTGTGGACCCGCGCGGACCGGCCCTCCCGGATGGTCGTGGAGGTCGCGCGGGACGCGGGCTTCCGCGACGCGCGGCGGGTCCGCGGGCCGCTGCTCACCCCGGACACCGACGGCACGGGGAAGCTGCTGCTCGACCGGCTCGCCCCGGGGCAGCGGTTCCACTACCGCGTCAGCGCCGAAGACCTCGACGGCCGCGTCACCGGCGAACCCCTCACCGGGCGGTTCCGCACCGCCGCGCGCGGACGCGAGGACGTGCGGTTCCTGTGGTCCGGCGACGTCGTCGGCCAAGGCTGGGGCATCAACCCCGACGTGGGCGGCATGACCATCTACTCGGCGATGGCCCGCCGCGACCCGGACTTCTTCCTGCACAGCGGCGACACCGTCTACGCCGACGGCCCGCTGCAGGAGACCGTGGCGCTGCCCGACGGCGGGACGTGGCGCAACCTCGTCACGCCCGAGAAGTCCAAGGTCGCCGAAACGCTCGACGAGTACCGCGGGCAGTTCGCCTACAACCTGCTCGACGAGAACGTGCGCCGCTTCGCCGCCGACGTCCCCCAGCTCGTCCAGTGGGATGACCACGAGGTCACCAACAACTGGTACCCCGGTGAGGTCCTCGACTCCGAGGAGTACGAGGAAAAGCGCGTCGACGTGCTCGCGGAGCGCGCGTTCCGGGCGTTCCACGAGTGGCAGCCCGCCCGCCGCGTCGACGCCGTGGACGGGCGGGTGTACCGGAAGGTCTCGCACGGGCCGCTGCTCGACGTGTTCGTGCTGGACATGCGCAGCTACCGGGACGCGAACTCGCCCGGCACCACGCCGGAGCGGATCCTCGGCGAGCAGCAGGCCCGGTGGTTCGTCGACGAGCTCGCCCGCTCCCGCGCCACCTGGAAGGTCGTCGCCGCGGACATGCCCCTCGGGATCGTGGTGCCCGACGGCGAAATCGACGTGGAGGCCATCGCCAACGGGAGGCCCGGGGCGCCCGGCGGTCGGGAGTCCGAGATCGCTCGGGTGCTGCGGGAGATCAGCCGCCGCCAGGTGCGCAACGTGGTCTGGCTGACCGCGGACGTGCACTACAGCGCCGCCAACCACTACTCGCCGGAACGCGCCGCGTTCACCGGGTTCGACCCGTTCTGGGAGTTCGTCTCCGGGCCGCTGCACGCCGGGGCGGGCCCGCCGAACGACCTCGACCCGACGTTCGGGCCGGAAACGGTGTTCGTCCACGCGCCCGCGGCCACCGGCGGATCACCGCTGGACGGGTTCCAGCACTTCGGCGAAGTCAACATCGACGGCGGCAGCGGCAGGCTCACCGTGGACCTGCGCGACTCCTCCGGCGCGTCGCTGTGGTCGACGGCGCTGGACCCGCAGCGCTGACCCCCGGCGCGGCGTCCGGTTCGCCGGACTCGGCACGAAGTGGTGCCGGTGATCACCACCGCCGAGGTCACCGGCCCTGCCGACGCCGCTCGGCCGCCCCGGGACCGAGCGGTTCACCTGCGCCGATACCCTTTTGCGCAACACGGGCGCGGCGACTCGGGACAGGCCCGCGCCCCCATCCGAAGGAGAGAATCGTGAGCGAGCGCACCCTGGTCCTGGTCAAGCCCGACGGGGTCGAGCGCGGCCTGGTCGGCGAGGTCATCGGCCGGATCGAACGCAAGGGGCTCAAGCTGGTCGCGCTGGAGCTGCGCGAGGTCGGCGAGGAGCTCGCCAAGCAGCACTACGCCGAGCACGACGGCAAGCCGTTCTTCGGTTCGCTGCTGGAGTTCATCACCTCCGGCAAGGTGCTGGCCGCCGTCGTCGAAGGCCCCCGCGCCATCTCGGCGTTCCGCCAGCTCGCCGGCGGCACCGACCCGGTGGACAAGGCCGCCCCGGGCAGCATCCGCGGCGACTTCGGCCTGGAAGTCCAGTTCAACCTCGTGCACGGCTCCGACTCGCCCGAGTCCGCCGAGCGCGAGATCAAGCTCTGGTTCCCGGAGGTCTGATCACCCCGGTAGGTGCGGCCCGGCCTCACCCCGGGCCGCACCACCGCGCGGGAAACCGCCTCCCGAATCGCGCCACACCTGATCCGAGTCCGCGGGATTTCGCGAGGAATTGAAACACCCCCGAATCGCGATCAGTGGTTATCGGGCCAGTTGAAGAAGGTTTTCCCGGTGCCCGCCTCGGATCGCGGGTGAACGATTCCTCGCGAAATCTCGGACGGGCTCCGAGGGCGTGGCGCGCCGTGCCGTCCTCGTTCCGGGCGGCGAGGCGGCGGGCCGAGGCCGCGCCGCATCCGCCGCCACCGGGACCTCTACCCTGGGCGGTGTGAGTGTGGAGTCCGTGTTCGACCGCCTGGAGCCGCTGCTGCCGCGCGTCTCCAAACCCGTGCAATACGTGGGCGGGGAACTCAACGCGACCGTCAAGGAGTGGGACGCCACCTCCGTGCGGTGGGCGTTGATGTACCCCGACGCCTACGAGGTCGGTCTGCCCAACCAGGGCGTCATGATCCTCTACGAGATCCTCAACGAGCTCGCCGACGTGCTCGCCGAACGCACCTACGCGGTGTGGCCGGACCTCGAAGAACTCATGCGGGAGAACGGGATTCCCCAGTTCACCGTGGACGGGCACCGCCCGGTCGGCGCGTTCGACGTGCTCGGCGTCAGCTTCGCCACCGAACTCGGCTACACGAACCTGCTCAGCGCGCTCGACCTCGCGGGAATCCCGCTGCACGCCGTCGACCGCACCGAGCAGAACCCCGTGGTGCTCGCGGGCGGGCACGCGGCGTTCAACCCGGAACCCATCGCCGACTTCATCGACGCCGCGGTCCTCGGCGACGGCGAGGAATCCGTCCTGGAGATCACCGATGCCATCCGGCGCTGGAAGGACGAAGGCCGCCCGGGCGGACGCGACGAACTGCTGCTGCGCCTCGCCGAGAGCGGCGGCGTGTACGTGCCGAAGTTCTACGACGTGAGCTACGCCGAAGACGGCACCATCGCCGAAGTCGTGCCGAACCACGAGCGCGTGCCCTACCGGGTCTTCAAGCGCACCACCATGGAACTCGACGAGTGGCCGTACCCCAAGCAGCCGCTGGTGCCGCTCGCCGAGAGCGTGCACGAGCGGATGAGCGTCGAGATCTTCCGCGGCTGCACCCGCGGCTGCCGCTTCTGCCAAGCCGGGATGATCACCCGCCCGGTGCGGGAGCGCTCCCCGCAGGGCATCGGCGAAATGGTGCAGAAGGGCTTGGAAGCGACCGGATTCGAAGAGGTCGGGCTGCTCTCGCTGAGCTCCGCGGACCACTCCGAGATCGCCGACGTCACCAAGGGCCTCGCCGACCGCTACGAAGGCTCCAACACGAGCCTGTCGCTGCCCTCCACCCGCGTCGACGCGTTCAACGTGGACCTCGCCAACGAGCTGTCCCGCAACGGCCGCCGCTCCGGGCTCACCTTCGCGCCCGAAGGCGGCAGCGAACGGATCCGCCGCGTCATCAACAAGATGGTGTCCGAAGAGGACTTGATCCGGACCGTGTCCGCCGCGTTCGCCAACGGCTGGCGGCAGGTCAAGCTCTACTTCATGTGCGGCCTGCCCACCGAAGAGGACGAGGACGTCCTGCAGATCGCCGAGATGGCCAAGGAGGTCATCCGCGCCGGACGGCAGGTCAGCGGGCGCAAGGACATCCGCTGCACCATCTCCATCGGCGGATTCGTGCCCAAACCGCACACCCCGTTCCAATGGGCCTCGCAGTGCGACCCGGACACCGTGGACGAACGGCTGCGCAAGCTGCGGCAAGCCGTCAACTCCGACCGCAGCCTCGGCCGCAACATCGGCATGCGCTACCACGACGGCAAGCCCTCGCTGGTCGAAGGACTGCTCTCCCGCGGAGACCGCCGCCTCGGCAAGGTCATCGAACGGGTGTGGCGCGAAGGCGGCCGGTTCGACGGCTGGAACGAGTACTTCTCCTACGAGCGCTGGACGACCTGCGCGGCCGACGAGCTCGCCGCACTCGGCATCGACGTCGCCTGGTACACCACCCGCGAACGCACCGAGCACGAGATCCTGCCCTGGGACCACCTCGACTCCGGGCTGGACAAGGAATGGCTCTGGGCGGACTGGCAGGACGCGCTCGAAGCGCGCGAACAAGACGACTGCCGGTGGACGCCGTGCTTCGACTGCGGCGTGTGCCCGACCATGGGGACCGATATCGAGGTCGGGCCTTCCGGGCGGGTTCTGCTGCCGATCAGCCCCGTAGGACAAGGCTCCCCGATCCAGAACCCTGCTCTGTAGTTTCACGGCTCGTTTTGCTTTGGTGATCGGGTAGCGGAACCTCAGCGGCTTCCTCGCTGCGGGATCTTTTTTCCAAGTGGCTCCGCCACGAGGAAAAAAGCTGTCCTCGCGAGGAAGCCGCTGAGAACCCGCCGGTGAGCGGCTATGTGCTTCGCACATACAGGCACGGCCTTCGGCCGCGAGGCAGACTTCGCTTCGCTCGTCCGAGGCACGGCTTCGCCGTTTTAGGGCGGGGTCAGTTGGTCACTGCGGTTAGGGCGTCTATTCGGCCGTGGCCGTAGAAGCCGTTGTAGGTGGCGTAGCCGCGGCAGAGGGCGTCTTGGGCGCCGTCGGTGTTGAGGTCGTAGTCGCGCGGGCAGGTCAGGGGGCGTGCCGCTGCTCGGAGCATGCGGCTCAGGTCCGCCGCGCCCGCCTCCGGATGTCGTGCCGCCAGCAACGCCGCCACCCCGGCCACGTGCGGGGCCGCCATCGAAGTGCCGCAGGTCGAGCGGTACCCGCCCGGGACCGTGGAACGCACGCAGCCGCCGATGTGCTGCTCGCCGCCCGGTGCGGCGACGTCCACCGCGCCTAAGCCGTACGAGCTGTAACCGGCCTTCACCGAGTCCGGGCCGACCGCGGCGACCGACACCACCCCGTCCAGGTCCGTCGGCACCGCGTCGCACACCGCGCGCTGCTGCACGGGGACCGCGGTGAGGTCGGTCCGCTCGTTGCCCACCGCCGCAACGGTGAGCACGTCCTGTTCCGTCGCGTGGGCCACCGCCCGGCGCACCGCCTCCCGCGGCACCGGCGACCCGGCGCGGGTGCAGCCCAGCTGCGCGGACTCCACCAGGAAGCTGCTGTTGACCACGTCGATGTCGTGCTCGGCGGCCCACATGAACCCGCACACCGCCGACTCCGGGTGCACGTAGCCGCCACCGTTGACCACGCGGACCGACGCGATCCGCGACGCCGGAGCCACCCCGGTGACGCCGTGGCCGTCGTCGGCGGCGGCGATGATGCCCGCGACGTGCGTGCCGTGCGCATCGCCCTCCGGCAGGGCGGTCAGCTCCGGGTCCTCCGGGGTGAGGCAGTTCGCCGACCGCTCCGGGTCCAGCGCCGCCGCCAGCTCCGGGTGCGCCGCGTCGACCCCGGAATCCAGCACGCCGACGACCACGTCCGCACTGCCGCGGGTGATCGCGTGCGCCTCCTGCGCCCGGATCTGGCGCAGGTTCCACTGATCGTCCTGAGCGGGCCGCTCCTCGGACTCGGCGTTCTGGCTCTCACCGGCCGCGATCCGGTCGGCGCGCACCTGCCGCTCGGCGCTGTAGGCGCGGTCCGGACCCATCCGGAGCCCGAAACCGGGATCCGCCGAGTCGACGACGCCGACCCCGATCTGCCCGTAGTACGCCGCCATCGAGCCGCACTGCGCCGCCGTCTCACCAGCGGCCGAAGCACGCGGGAGCCCGGGTTCGAACAGCACGACGTAGCGCGTGTCGAGACCGTCCTCAGCGCAGGACCCGGCGGGGTCCGCGACGGCTGAAGAGCCGGAACCCGCCAGCAAGCCAGCGATCAAGAGGCTCGTGGCCGCGGCGCCGGCCCGCCGGACGAAGGGCACGTCCAACCTCCCACGTGGCCGGGCGAACGCCCGATGCTCGCGACGGTAGCCACCGCGCACCGGGAGGAACAAGGGCCGGAAGAACATACCGCGCGGTGCTCGACGGTCGGAGCGGAACCAGGCGGTACCGTCGTGGCACGGCTGGTCCCGCCGGATCGGGGGCGGATCCCGGCCGGTGCGGATCAACGATCGGCCGACTCGTGCGGCCACCTCCGGGAGGAGCCTGGTGAGTCGTCGCGACCACCCCAACCCGTCGGCTGCGCCGGTGCAGAAGCTGCGCCTGCGCTACACCAAGCGGGGACGTCTGCGGTTCAGCTCGCATCGCGACCTTGCTCGGGTCTTCGAGCGGGCGCTGCGCCGCGCCGGTGTGCCGATGGCGTACTCGCAGGGCTTCAGCCCGCACCCGAAGGTCTCCTGGGCCGGTGCGGTACCGACCGGCGTGGGCAGCGAAGCCGAGTACGTCGAGCTGCAACTGGTGCGGCAGGTGGACCCGGAAGTGCTGCGCGAGGAGCTCAACCGCGTGCTGCCGCCCGGCATGGAACTGGTCGAGGTCGTGCAAGCGGGGCCGGGAGCGCTGGCGGAACGGCTCGAAGCGAGCCGCTGGGGGATCGAACTGCCCGGTGTCGCCGTGGAGCCGCTGCGCGCCGCGGTGGCGAACCTGCTCGCCGCGGACTCGGTGGAAGTGGAACGGATGACCAAGGACGGGCGCCGCACGCTGGACGCCCGTGCGGCCATCGTGTCGGCGGAAGTCCTGGACAGTGCAGACCCGGATGCGCTGCGTGACCGATTTCCTGCTTGCGTCGCCCAAGTGGACGATTGGCCCGAGGGCCGTGCACCGTATGGGATACTCGTAACGGTCGTGCGGCAGACAACACCCGTCGTTCGACCCGACGATGTGCTGAACGCCTTGCGCGTCGTCGCCGATCTGGACCCGTCGACGGCCGCGCGAGCGACCCGGTGGGAACAAGGTCGGCTCGACGACGAGGGAGGGCTCGCCGACCCGTTGACCCTGGACAGGGCGACGGCCGGAGCTCACCGGGGGACACTCCCGGCCGGGTGACGGGCGAAGGCGCGGACACCGTCGGACCCGCCGTGGGACTTCCCGGTTCACCCAGAGCCGGGACGGAGGGGACCAACAGAATTGCCGTCGCCCACGGGCGACGGAGACCGCAGAACGCACATGCTCCTGTGCGGCCGCGTCCACGGACGCGCCCGGGGGCGGAGGAGTTGAATGTCGAACAGGGAAACGCCCGCTGGGAACACCAGCGGGCCATCGTCCACATCCACGCAGGAAAGCGGCTCGGGCACTTTCGAGTTGCCCGCCAAGCTGCGGGTGCACGCGCTGGCGAAGTTGCTGGGGGCGAGCAGCAGGGAGGTCATCACCACCCTGGACGCGCTCGGCGAACCGGTGCGCAGCGCCCAATCCAACATCACGCGCGAGGTCGCGCTGCAGGTGGTGCAGGGCCTGCGCCCGGAGCAGATCGCCGACGGCGAACCGGCTGACTCGGACGCGGCGGCGCCGCAGGCCGAGCGGCCCGAGCCCGCCGCGGCCGAACCCGCCGCCGAGCCCGAACGCCGGGAGAGCGCCGAGATCGCCGGGCTGAACCCGGTGTTCGCGGCTCCGCAGGCGATGTTCCTCGCCCCGGAGCCCGTCGCCGCCCGCCCGGCGCCCGCCGCGGCGAAGCCCGCCGTCGAGCAGCCCGCCGAGGCGCCGGCCGAGCAGCAGCACGACACCGGCTCGGAAGCCGCCGACGCCGACGAGTCCTCCGACGCCGACACCGACGGTGACGACGACGACCAGGGCGGCAGGCGCCGCCGCCGCCGCGGCCGTCGTGGCCGGGGCCGCGGCAAGGGCGGCGACGGCGACCAGTCCGACTCCGGCGACGAGCAGGACGACGAAGGCGGTCGCGACAGCGCCGACAAGCAGGGCAAGCAGGACAAGCCCGGCAAGCAGTCCCGCAAGGAGGCGCGCAAGGAAGCCGGTCGCAAGGGCTCCGGCGACGACTCCGCCGAGACCACCGACGGCAACCAGGACGCGAAGCCCGCCGACGCGCCCGCCGGCGACTCCGACGGGGATTCCGGCGACGACGGCAACCGCCGTCGCCGCCGTCGCCGTCGCCGCAAGGGCTCCGGGGACGACGACGGCCAGAACCGGGACGACGACCCGCCGAACACCGTCGTGCACGTCCGCGAAGAGCGCCAGGACAACGGTCGCCAGGAGAGCAGCGACGACGAGGTCCGCGCGATCAAGGGCTCCACCCGGCTGGAGGCCAAGCGCCAGCGCCGCCGGGACGGCCGCGAAGCCGGTCGCCGCCGCGCGCCGGTGCTGTCCGAGTCGGAGTTCTTGGCCCGCCGCGAGTCGGTGGACCGCCGCATGGTGGTGCGCGAGAACGGCGACCAGACGCAGATCGCAGTGCTCGAGGACAACGTCCTCGTCGAGAACTTCGTGACCGCCTCCGGTTCCGGTTCGCTCGTCGGCAACGTGTACCTCGGCCGCGTGCAGAACGTGCTGCCCAGCATGGAGGCCGCGTTCGTCGACATCGGCCGCGGCCGCAACGCCGTGCTCTACGCCGGTGAGGTCGACTGGGACGCCGCTGGGCTCGCGGGCAAGGCGCGCCGCATCGAGCAGGCGCTGTCCACCGGTGACAGCGTGCTCGTGCAGGTCACCAAGGACCCCGTCGGGCACAAGGGCGCGCGGCTGACCACGCAGATCAGCCTGCCGGGCCGGTTCCTGGTGTACGTGCCGGGCGGCGGCGCCACCGGCATCAGCCGGAAGCTGCCGGACAACGAGCGCAAGCGGCTCAAGGAGATCCTCAAGCGGATCGTCCCGGACAACGCGGGCGTGATCATCCGCACCGCGTCCGAGGGCACCTCCGAAGAGGCATTGGACCGCGACGTGCGCCGCCTGCAGGCGCAGTGGGAGATCATCAAGGAGAAGGCGGACACGCCGAAGGCCCAGGCCCCGCAGCTGCTCTACGAAGAGCCGGATCTGCTGATCAAGGTCGTGCGGGACCTGTTCACCGAGGACTTCTCGTCGCTGGTCGTCCAGGGCGGCGACGCCTGGGACACCATCGAGGCCTACGTGCAGCACGTGGCGCCGGACCTGATGAGCAGGCTCACCAGGCACGTCGGCAAGAACGACGTGTTCACCGAGCAGCGGATCAGCGAGCAGATCGCCAAGGCGCTGGACCGCAAGGTGTGGCTGCCCTCCGGCGGTTACCTGGTGATCGACCGCACCGAGGCGATGACCGTCATCGACGTCAACACCGGCAAGTTCACCGGGTCGGGCGGCAACCTCGAGGAGACGGTCACCCGGAACAACCTGGAAGCGGCCGAGGAGATCGTGCGCCAGCTGCGGCTGCGCGACATCGGCGGCATCATCGTGATCGACTTCATCGACATGGTGCTGGAGTCGAACCGGGACCTGGTGCTGCGTCGCCTCACCGAGTGCCTCGGGCGGGACCGCACCCGGCACCAGGTGGCCGAGGTGACCTCGCTCGGGCTGGTGCAGATGACGCGCAAGCGGGTCGGCACCGGTTTGCTGGAGGCCTACAGCAGCACCTGCGAGCACTGCCGCGGCCGGGGCCTGCTGGTCTCGACGGACCCGGTCGTGCACCAGCACGGCCAGGGCGGCGGCAACTCCGGTTCCGGCAACGGCGGCGGTGGTGGTGGCGGTTCGCGCCGGAACCGCAACCGCGGCAAGCAGGAGACGGCCGAGTCGGACGGCTCGCAGCACGCCGAGCGCAACGGCGTCGTGCAGGACCAGGCGGCGAAGGACTCGCAGTCGGGCAAGCAGGACTCGGAGAAGTCGGACTCCGGCAAGCAAGAGTCCGCGAAGCAGGACGCTGGCAAGCAGGAGCCCGGTAAGCAGGACTCCGCGAAGCAGGACGCTGGCAAGCAGGACTCCGGTAAGCAGGAGTCGGGCAAGCAGGACTCCGCGAAGCAGGACTCCGGTAAGCAGGACGCTGGCAAGCCGCAGGAATCCGGCAAGCAGGACGCCGACAAGCGCGGCTCCGGCAAGCCGGAGCGGGAGGCTCAGCCGTCCGTTCCCGCTGCGGAGCCCGCGGACCGCGCTGCGGAGCCGCAACCGGCCGCTCCCGCGAAGCCCGAGACCACGCCCGCTCCGCAGTCGGCACCCGTGCAGCCCGCGGCGTCCGCGGAGCCGGACTCCGGCGCCACGACCGGCGAGACCAACGGCCGCTCCCGGCGGCGCAAGGTCAGCCGCCCGGCCGGTAGCGCGGGCACCCCGGTGGAACCGGTGGTGATGACGGTGGCGGAGAAGCCGAGCGAGCCCGCGACGAACGGGGTTCCGGAGGTGCCCGCTTCGGCGACCGCCTCGGTCACCCGGCGTCCGCGCCGTCGTGCCGCGTCGCGTCCCGCGGGTCCGCCGCCGGACGAGGCCGCCCCCGGCAACGTCGAGGACGCCACCGCAGGAGCGAACTCCGAGAGCTGAGCACCACCCACACCGCGGGCGGGCCGGGTAATTCCCCGGCCCGCCCGCGGTCGTTTCGGCCGGGTGACCGGAACCGCCCGCCTCCGCGTCCCGGCGGCCGATTCGTTCAAGACAGGTGGCCACGACCGGTTTAGCGTCCGGGTATGACTGATGGCGCAACGGACACACATCGGCTCGCGGCGGCGGAGCGGTTCATCTGGCTGACGGCCCGAGTGCTGGAGCAGCGCCGCTTCGAGTACCTGTTCGGCGCGGGCACCGCGGAGCGGGTGGCGGCGGCGCTGGAGCCCTACCGCTGCTCCGACGGCGGCTTCGGCTACGCCCTGGACCCGGACATGCGGGGGCCGGTGAGCCAGCCGCTCGGCGCGCACGCCGCGCTGAGCGTGCTCGGCGAGATCGGCCGCTGCACCCCGGAGCACGCCGCGGGCATCGTCGACCAGCTGGTCTCCATCACCGGCGCGGACGGTGGCGTGCCCGTCGTCGACCCGTCGCTGCGCGACCACCCGCACCCGCCGTTCATGCCGATCGACGACGAGCCGTCGAGCGAGCTGCTCTCCACCGCGCTGCTCGCGGGCGAACTGCACCGGCACTCCTTCGACCACCCCTGGCTGCCGGGCGCGACCGAGTTCTGCTGGCGGCGGATCGACGCGCTCACCGAGACGCACCCGTACGAGGCGCACGCCGCGGTCGCGTTCCTCGACCACGTGCCGGACCGCGACCGCGCCGTCGCGGCGGCGGCCCGGCTCGGCGAGCTGGTGCGGGAGCAGCGCATCGTGGCGCTCGACCCGGAGAACCCCGATCGGTCCCGCCTGATGCCGGGTTACGCGCCCGGCGAGTGGCACTTCGCGCACGACTACGCGCCGCACCCGAGCCTGTGGCGCGCTCGTGGTTCTCCGACGAGGAGATCGCGGCGAGCCTCGACGCGCTGGCGGCGGCGCAGCTGGAGGACGGCGGCTGGCAGATCCGCTGGCGCCGGTGGGCGCCCGGCACCGAGCTGGAAGCCCGCCCGCGGGTCACGATCGACGCGCTGCGCACCCTGCGCGCGTACGGCCGCTGAGCAGTTCGGCTGCGGTGAGCCCGGACAACCGCCGCACCTGCCTGCTCAGGTGGGCTTGGTCGGCGTACCCGGCGGTGGCGGCGAGCTCCGCGAGGTGGGCGGCGTCGAGGGAACGGGCGCGCTGGAACCGGAGCACGTTCACCAGGGTGCTCGGCCCGTAGCCGACGGCCGCGGTGAACCGCCGCCGGAGTTGCCGGACGGAAAGGCCGAGGTGTTCGGACAGCGCCGCCGCGCTCGGTGGTCGGGGAGCGCCGAGCAGCCGCACCGCCTCCGCGACGGCCGCGTCGTGCCGGTACTCGGGCAGCAGCGCGCGGGCGAGGTCCACCAGCAGGGCGGAGGCTTCGGCCGGCCGCGCGCTCGTCGCGAGCCGGTCCAGCACCGGCCGAGCTCGCGGGCCCCACAGCTCGCCGAGCTCGACCTGCCGGTCGCGGAGTTCAGCGGCGGGCACGTCGCCGAGCAGCAGCCGCGCCGTGCCGGGACGCATCCGGAGCCCGGCGACACCGCCCGGAGCCAGCGGCACGAGCCGTGGCCCGGTGTCGGGTCCGGCCATCTCCAGCACGCCGTCGCGCCAGATCAGGTCGAGGCAGCCGTCGGGCAGGACGCGCTGCACGTGGCCCTGGGCGGACACTTCCTGCACCCAGCCGCAGCTGACCGCGTCGCGCAGGCCCACCGGAACCGGTTGCTCGACGTAGGTGGACACGCCCTCATGCTGCCCCAGGCGTTTCCCGCACCGGACCTCGACCTGGTCGCCAGGAGCGGTTGCTCACCCGGTCGTTTCGAACCGCACGAGGTCGAGTTCCGTGGACTCGGCCAGGCCCGGGTAGTGCGCGTCGAGCGCCGCGCGCAGCTCGGCCAGGTCGGCGAAGCCGTCGAGCACGGCGTCCTGATCGGTGAGCTCGGCGGCGGTCCTGCGCTCGACCGCGGTGACCTCGGCCGCCACCGTGGTCGCCGAGCCGTCGTCGTGCTCGAAGACCAGCCGGATCGGCCCGGGGGAGACGGGGTCGTGCACCCGGACCGTGCTGCGCTTGGTGCCGTCGCGGACCGCGTCCAGGTAGCCGTGCCACAGGTGCAGCGCGGTCGGCGGGGCATCCGGCCGGTAGTCCTGGTAGTCGTACGGGAAGGGGAGGAGATCGGTGATCGGCACCGATTCCAGCCCGTTCTTGCCGCGGATGATCGCCCGCGCGTCCGGGTAGTAGTCGAACAGCTGCTGCCTGCACCGGCCGCAGGGCGGGATGACCCGCATGCCGCGTGCCAGCACCGCGACGATCGTCGTCAGCGGTGCCGCGCCGGAAGCCGCGGCCTGCCCGATCACCACCGGTTCCGCGCACGGGCCTCCGGTGAAGTGCGAGACGTTCATCCCCGTGAACACCGCGCCCGTCGCGTCGTAGGCGGCGGCCGAGACCTGGTGGTTCTCGTTCAGCGTGGCGCCGTCGAGCACCGCCGTCGCCCGCCGCACCAGTTCGAGCTCCTGATCGGTCAGCATGGTCCGGATACTAGGTCGATCGCGGAGGGCTGTCCGCTCGTTTTCCGGTGCGCGGCGGGGAATCGGCGGACGGCGTCGAGCCGATCAGGCCGCGGAGCGCACGGCCGTCGTGCTGTCCGCGACGAGGTCGGTGACGTCCTCATCGCGCCCGGTGCGGTGCAGCACGAGCTCGGCGAGCAGCCCGGTGGAGATCATCTGAACCGAGAAGATCTCCAGCAGGATGCCCAGGGTCAGCAGCGGCCGGGTGCCGATCGAGTTCTCGGTGAACACCCACACCCCGGTCAGGTACAGCAGGATCAGCGTGCCGAGCGAGCCCGCGACCACGCCCAGCCCGCCGAACAGGTGCGCGGGCCGCCGCCCGTAGCGGGTCAGCGCCACCACCGTCAGCAGGTCCAGCGCGCCGCGCACGTAGCGCTCCAGCCCGTACTTCGACGTGCCGTGCTCGCGCGCCCGGTGGTGCACCGGCAGCTCCCGCACCCGGTACCCCAGCTGGTGGGCCAGCGCCGGGATGTAGCGGTGCAGCTCGCCGTACAGCGGCACCCGCCGGTACACCTCGGTCCGGGCCGCCTTGAGCCCGCAGTTGTGGTCGGACAACCGCAGGCCGGTGATCACGCCGGTCATCCAGTTGAAGAACTTCGACGGCAACCGCTTGCCCAGCGGATCCTTGCGCTGCGCCTTGTGCCCGCTGACCAGGTCGGCTCCCGCGTCGAGCTCGGCGAGCAGCCGCGGCACCTCCGCCGGGTCGTCCTGCAGGTCCGCGTCGAGGGTGACCAGCAGCCGCCCGCGCACCTCGGCCACCCCGGCGGCCAGCGCGGCGGCCTTGCCGAAGTTGCGCCGCAGCCGCAGCCCCCGCACCCGCGGATCCACCGCGGCGTGCTCGGTGATGACGCGCCAGCTGTCGTCGGTGCTGCCGTCGTCGACGACCAGCAGTTCCCAGCAGCGCGGCTGGGCGTCCATCGCCGCGGTGATCTCGGCGAACAGCTTCGGCAGGCTCTCGCCCTCGTTCTTCGCCGGGGCCAGCAACGACACCTCGACGTCCGCAGTGCGGTCGCTCATGACGCCACCTTCGGGTTCTCGGTGAGGGGACGGGCCCACCAGCCGTCCGGGAAGCGGAACGCGACGCGCAGCGGACCGGTGGTCGCCGCCGGGGCCACCGCGCGGTAGCCGAGGCCGATCTCGATGCCGACGGTCTGGCTCTCGGCGTCGGACCGCGGGATGTCCACGACACCACCGCCGACGACCTCGCCGTTCTGGTCCAGCACCGCGACGCACTCGGCCCGTTCGATGCCGGAGATCGCCCAGCCCTTGAGCATCCGCGCGCCGCCCTGGATCTGGTCGGTCTCCACGTTGAGGATCACGTCCCACCCGGCCGGGCGGGGTTCGCGGTAGCTGCCGACGCTCGGCACCCGCCAGCCGGAGGTGTCCACCCGCGCGCCGATCTCGGTGCCGTCGCCGCAGCCCAGGGTGAACTCGTCGGAGAACGGGTAGTGCCCCAGCGCTCGCATCCGCGGCAGCAACCGGTCGGGGGAGGGGAAGCGATCGGTGAACGCGTCGGTGGCGCCGACCTTCGCGGCGACCGCGAGCAACTGCTGGTTCGGCGCGTCCTCGCGCACGGTCTGCGCCATCGGGGCGCCCAGCGCCACGGTGCTCAGGACGGTCGTGAACACCGCCACCGACCGCACCGCGGGCCAGCGGGCCCACGCCACGGTGATCACGAGCACCGCGATCCACAGCGCGGCGGTCATGCTGTTGTAGCGGCTCTGCAGGCCGGCGGACTCGCCGAACGCCGCTCGCGAACCGGAGATCATCACCGCGCAGCCGACGGCGTACACGGCCAGGCCCCACCAGGGAGCGCTCGCCGAGCGGTGTTCGGGGCGCAGGCACCCCGGCAGGTGCACGGCCAGCAGCGCCAGCCCGGCGACCCCGGCGACCAGCGCCAGCGAGGGCTCGGTGCCCGTCCACACCATGCCGAGCATGCTCAGCCCGGCCAGCAGCGCCTGCGCCGGGTCATCGGTCGGGGAGGCGCCCCCGCCGCCCTGCGGGCCGCGCAGCACCAGCCAGGTCGCGACCACGACCACTCCGACGATCATCGGAGTGGCGACGCGCGCCCGCCGTTCGCCGCGCAACCACGCCACCAGCGACAACGCCGGCCACACCGCGAACGAGGTGCCGTAGCTGATCGAGGCCAGCAGCCCCAGCACCACCGCGATCGACAGCCGCCCCCGCTGCATCGCCAGCAGCGCGCCGAGCACCAGCAGCATCGCCAGGATCCACGAGGCGCCGCTCATCGAGCGCACGAAGTTGTGGATGCCGTGCGGGTTGAACACCAGCGTCGAGGTCGCCACCACCAGCGCCGCGCGCTGCCAGCGGCCGAGCGAAGCGGGCAGCATCGCCCACACCAGCAGCACGCAGCCCACGCCGAAGGCCAGCACCACCAGCCCCAGCGGATGGTTCAGGCCGTGCCCGAACCGGGCGCTGAGCCAGAACAGCAGGCTCGGCAGCACGAACGGGTGCTCGTTGCGGAACCCGAACAGCGCCTCCGGGCGCAGCGAGCCGTCCTCGCCGGTGATGTCCAGCAGGACCCACCAGTAGTCGTAGAAGTGCAGCTGAGGTGAGCGCAGCACTTCCCGGAGCATCATCAACGGCGGTACCAGGGCCGACAGCAGCAGCAGCCGAGGGCCGAGCGGTCCTGCGCGGAGCCGCTGTGAGCGGTCGCGCGGCAGGTCGTCGAGGTCCCCGGACGATGCGTGCTCGTCCCGCCCCGAAATGGACTCGGATGCGATCTCGGTCACGCGCTTTTCCCCATGTCACGGTCGAACGGCGACTCACCGTAGCAAGCGGCGTGCGCGGGTTCGGGCGTTTGTCGGGACATCGCCGGTGACGGTGTTCACCCGCGCTTTCCGGCTGGTGCGCGGCCCTCCGGAGGAGCCGCGAGGCGCCGATGCCCACCCGGTTCTCCGGTGCCGCGGCGGTGTGGAATAAGCTGCCGTCCTGCCCGCTCCCGGCGGCTCGGACCCCTAGCGGCCGGGTGCCATCGGGCGGTCTGTATGCTGTGTGAGCACTTCTCGCCGCCGGACGGGCGGAGAGGCAAAACGCCTGTGGAACCCGGTGTGCCCCTCGTGGGGACGAGGGTCGCGACACAGGAACCCCCCGAAGCCCGGCCTGGCCGGGTGGTAGGAACTCCGGCTCGCCGGAGAGGGCGTCAACGGGTGAACCAAGCGAACCGAGTAGCAGGAGACTTCCGACTCATGTACGCGATCGTCAAGACCGGCGGCAAGCAGTACAAAGTGGCGGTCGGGGACGTCGTCGAGGTCGAGAAGCTCGAAGGCGACGCCGGCACCGAGGTCACCTTCCCGGCTGTTCTGGTCGTCGACGGCACCGACGTCACCGCCGACGCCAACGCACTGGCGAAGGTCTCGGTGACCGGGAAGCTGGTCGAGCAGACCAAGGGCCCCAAGATCCGCATCCACAAGTTCAAGAACAAGACCGGATACCAGAAGCGCCAGGGTCACCGTCAGAAGTTGACCCGCGTTGAGGTCACCGGCATCACCAAGTGAGGACCTGAGTAGTCATGGCACATAAGAAGGGCGCATCCAGCTCTCGTAACGGCCGCGACTCGAACGCTCAGTATCTGGGCGTGAAGCGCTACGGCGGCCAGGTCGTCAAGGCCGGCGAGATCCTGCTTCGGCAGCGCGGCACGAAGTTCCACCCCGGCCTGAACGTGGGCCGCGGCAAGGACGACACGCTGTTCGCTCTCTCGGCCGGTGAGGTCGAGTTCGGCAGCAAGCGCGGTCGCAAGACCGTGAACATCGTGCCGGCCGAGGTCGTCTGACCCGGCTCTCGGCACAGCACTTCCCGACGAGGGGCGGGTCCGGTTCGCAAACCGGTCCCGCCCCTCGTTCGCGTTCGCGCTCGCGGACGCTGTGATGTCAGCACTTTCTTTACCTGGAGGGACTCGTGTCGCGGTTCGTTGACCGCGTGACCATCCACATCGCCGCGGGCGATGGGGGCAATGGCTGCGCCTCGGTCCACCGGGAGAAGTTCAAGCCGCTCGGCGGCCCCGACGGCGGCAACGGCGGCCGCGGCGGTGACGTGCGGCTCGTCGTGGATTCGGGCGTGCACACGCTGCTCGACTTCCACCACCGGCCGCACGCCGCCGCGGCCAACGGCAAACCGGGCAAGGGCGGGCACCGCAACGGCGCGATCGGCGAGGACCTGATCCTGCCGGTGCCGGACGGGACCGTCGTGCTCACCGAGGACGGCGAGGTGCTGGCGGACCTGATCGGCCCCGGCACCACGTTCGTCGCCGCCGAAGGCGGCCGGGGCGGGCTCGGCAACGCCGCGCTGGCCTCGAAGGCCCGCAAGGCGCCCGGTTTCGCGTTGCTCGGGGAGCCGGGTGACCAGCTCGACCTGGTGCTGGAGCTGAAGTCCGTCGCCGACGCAGGCCTGCTCGGATTCCCCTCGGCGGGCAAGTCGTCGCTGATCTCGGTCGTGTCCGCCGCGAAGCCGAAGATCGCGGACTACCCGTTCACCACGCTGGCGCCGAACCTCGGTGTGGTCACCGCGGGCGAGACGGTGTTCACCTTGGCCGACGTGCCCGGTCTGATCCCCGGAGCGAGCGAAGGCCGCGGGCTGGGCCTGGACTTCCTGCGCCACATCGAGCGGTGCGCGGTGCTGGTGCACGTCGTGGACTGCGCGACGATGGAGCCGGGACGCGATCCGCTGTCCGACGTGGACGCGTTGGAATCGGAACTGGCCCGCTACACGCCCGCGCTGCAGGGCGAGCACGGCGACCTCGGCGAACGCCCGCGGCTGGTGGTGCTGAACAAGGTCGACGTGCCGGAGGCGCGCGAGCTCGCCGACCTGATCCGGCCCGACCTGGAAGCCCGCGGACTGCGCGTGTTCGAGGTCTCCGCGGCCAGCCACGAAGGCCTCCGCGAGCTCACCTTCGCGCTGGCCGAGGAGGTCGAGCGCTACCGGGCGTCGCTGCCCGAACCCGAACCGGCGCGGGTCGTGGTGCGCCCGCACGCCATCGGCGACTCCGGGTTCACCATCGAGACCGACCCGGAGGACGACGCCGCGTTCGTCGTGCGCGGCGAGAAGCCGGAGCGGTGGGTGCGCCAGACCCAGTTCGACAACGACGAGGCGGTGGGCTTCCTCGCCGACCGGCTCGCGAAGCTCGGGGTGGAGGAAGCGCTGGGCCGCGCCGGTGCGGAGCCGGGCAGTCAGGTCACCATCGGCAGCGTGACCTTCGATTGGGAGCCGTCCACCCCGGCCGGTGTCGCCGCGATGCTCAGCGGGCGCGGCACCGACAACCGCTTGGACTCGACCGACCGCGTGGGCGCCTCCGAGCGCAAGGCGGCGAAGAAGGCGCGCCGTTCGCACCTCGACGAGCAGGGCGGCTACATCGGCGGTGACGAGGAGGACGAATGACCGACGCGGTGGAGCTGTCGCCGACCCGCAAGTCGATCGCGGCGGCGCACCGCCTCGTCGTCAAAGTCGGTTCGTCCTCGCTGACCACGTCGAAGGGCGCGCTGGACCAGGCGCGGCTCGCCGCGCTGGTGGACGCCGTCGCAGCCCGCGTCGACGCGGGCTGCCAGGTCGTCGTGGTGTCCTCCGGTGCCATCGCGGCCGGGATCGCGCCGCTGGGACTGCGCCGCAGGCCGCGTGACCTCGCCACGAAGCAGGCCGCGGCCAGCGTGGGGCAGCAGGCGTTGGCGCACGCCTACGCCGAGTCCTTCGCCCGCTACCGCCGCACCGTCGGGCAGGTGCTGCTCACCGCCGACGACGTGGTGCGGCGGGCGCACTACCGCAACGCGCAGCGCACGCTGAACCGCCTGCTCACGCTGGGTGTGGTGCCGGTGGTCAACGAGAACGACACGGTCGCCACCGCGGAGATCAGGTTCGGGGACAACGACCGGCTCGCCGCGCTCGTCTCGCACCTCGTCGGCGCGGACGCGCTGCTGCTGCTGTCCGATGTGGACGCCCTCTACGACGGTGATCCGCGCGGTGGGGGTGCGTCGGTGATCCGCGAGGTCACCGGTGCGGGCGACCTCGACGGCGTGGACGCGAGCGGAGCGGGGTCGGGGGTCGGCACCGGCGGCATGGCCTCCAAGGTCGAGGCCGCCCGGGTGGCGTGCACCGCGGGCATCCCGGTGCTGCTGACCTCCGCCGCGCAGGCCGGGCGGGCGCTCGGCGACGCCGACGTGGGCACCGCGTTCGCGGCCACCGGCACCCGGCTCTCGGCCCGCCGGTTCTGGCTCGCGCACGCCGCGGGCGCCCGCGGCCGGTTGTGGCTGGACGACGGGGCGGTCGCGGCCGTGGTCCGGCGGCGGCGTTCGCTGCTGGCGGCCGGGATCACCTCGGTCGAAGGCACCTTCGACGGCGGCGACGTCGTCGAACTGCTCGATCCGTCCGGGATCGTGGTGGCACGTGGTGTGGTCGCCTACGACGCGGGTGAGCTGCCCGACCTCATCGGCCGCTCCAGCCACGAACTGCCCGCGGAGCAGCGCCGCGAGGTCGTCCACGCCGACGACCTGGTCGCACTGCGCTGACGGCGTTCGCGCTCAGCGGAGTTCGGTGCCCTTGGTCTCCGGGAGGGTGCGGATGACCAGGAACGCGACCACGGCGCTCCCGGCGATGTACCAGAAGAACGCGGTGGACGCGTCGACCGCGGCCAAGCCCTGGATCACCAGCGGAGCGGTGCCGCCGAACACGGCGACCGTCAGGTTGTACCAAGCCCCGATGCCCAGACCGCGCAGCTCCGTCGGGAACAGCTCCGACATGATCGCCGGGGCGATCGACGTCATCGCCGTGTAGAGGCCGACGCCGACGCAGAAGACGACCAGCAGGCTGCCGAGCCCCGGGCGGACCAGGGCCGACAGCGGCACGATCAGCACCGCCGTCGCCGCCGACCACGCCAGCAGCTGCGGTTTGCGCCCGAAGCGGTCCGACAGCACGCCCATCGGGTACTGCAAGGCGATGAACAGCGCGGTGGCCACCGACAGCGCCAAGAAGACGTCCGTGGCGTCGGCACCGCGGGTCTTCACCGCGAACGGGGTCAGCGCGCTGAAGAACGTGTAGTAGCACAGCGTCGAGAGCATGCTGAACCCGATCAGCTGGCCCACCGCCTTGGGGTGCAGCCGCAACGTCGTCCGCAGCGGTTTCGCGAGGGCGCGGGCCTTCTCCCGGTTGTCCTCGAACTGCTCGGTCTCCTCCAGCGAGCGGCGCAGCCACACGCCGATCAGCCCCAGCACGCCGCCGATCACGAACGGGATGCGCCAGCCGAAGTCGGTGAGCTGCTGCTCGCTGAGCACCGAGGTCAGCAGGAAACCCAGCAGCGAGGCGATGAGCAGCGCGGTGCCGGTGGAGATGTAGAAGAAGGCGGAGTAGCGCCCGCGCCTGCTCGCCGGGGCGATCTCGGCCAGGTAGGCCGACGCGTTCGACACCTCGCCGCCCAGCGACAGGCCCTGCCCGATCCGGGCCAGCACGAGCAGCGCGGGCGCCGCCCAGCCGATCAGGTCGAAGGTCGGCAGCACCCCGATCAGCAGCGAACCGCCCGCCATCAGCGCGATCGTCAGCAGCATCGCCGTCTTCCGGCCGCGCAGGTCGGCGAACCGGCCGAGCAGCCAGCCGCCGAGCGGGCGGAAGAAGAACGCGAGCGCGAACGTGGCGAGCGTGTTCACCAGCGCCAGCTCACCGGGGAAGAAGCGGCTCGCGAAGTACACGCTGAACGCGCTGTAGATCGTCCAGTCGTACCACTCGATCGCATTGCCGATGCTTGCCGCGACGAGCTTGCGCATCGGCAGCCGATGCCGCTCGGGCACGGATGTAGCCGTCACCGTCCGCCCCTCCCCGAATCGGTCCCCCACACGGGCTAGTGGGTCGGATCACACTAGAGCTCCTGGCACCCGCCTGGAAACCCTTCCCAGCCACCGGACCCACCGTTTCGCGTGAAACACCCCGATCACCACCCCACCCTCAGCGACCCGCCCGGCCCCTCAACCCCGAACCACCCCACGTCCGAGCGACACCGCCCACCCGCAATTTCTCGCGAAATTGACGAGGGGAAACGCCGTGATCAGCGGAAACGTGAGCGGTGGGATTCAATTTCTCGCGAAATTGCAGGGGTGGGTGACATTCGTGCGGGTGGAATCGGTGTCGACGCTGGGGAGCGTGCGGTAAGAGACGGCTCAGCCGGTGGAGGCGAGGGTGAACGGCAGCACCGCCGGGGCACCGGCGAGCCGCAAGGTGCGGGCGACGATCGCCGAGGTCCAGCCGGTGTCGGTGTAGTCGTCCATCAGCAGCACCGGACCGTCCAGCTCGGCGACCTTCGCCGCGAGGTCCTCCGGCACCTTGAACTGCCCGCGCAGCGAACCGACGCGCTGCGCGCTGTTGCCGCGCTTCGGCGACGTCGACGGATTCGTCGCCACCTCGCCCAGCAGCGGCAACCGGCCGATCGTGGCGATGCGCTGCGCGAGGGTGCGCACCAGCAGCGGCCTGCTGTTCGAGCCGATCGAGATGACGCCCACCGGCCGCTGCTCCCAGTCCCAGGAGGCCAGCACCTGCACGCACGCCTGGAACAGGTCCTCCGGCAGCTCCTGGTCCGCGACACCGGTGCCGAGCAGTTCGCGCAGCCGATTGCCCCAGCCGATGTCGGTCAACCGGCCCACGGCGCGGCCCGGTTCGGCGCGCTCTCCGGCGGGCAGCCTGCCGGAGACGGCGAGCCCCAGCGCATCCATGCCGCTCGGCCACATCTTGCGCGGTTCGAACACGACGCCCGGCCGGTGCAGCCGCTCCTGCGCCTGCTGGACCACCTGCTCGTCGACGTCGGTGGAGCGGTTCTCCCCGGTGCAGTTGTCGCAGCGCCCGCACGGCTCGGCGTACGGGTCGTCGAGCTGGCGGCGCAGGAACTCCATCCGGCATTCGGTGGTGCCCAGGTAGTCCAGCATCGCCTGCTGCTCGGCGGCCCGTTCCGCGGCGATGCGCCCGTAGCGTTCGGCGTCGTAGCTCCAGGGTTCGCCGGTCGCTTCCCAACCGCCCTTGACCCGGCGCACGGCGCCGTCCACGTCGAGGACCTTGAGCACCATCTCCAGCCGGGACCGGCCCAGTTCGACGCGGGGTTCCAAACCGGCCGTGGACACGGTGCCGCTTTCGGCGAGGGCGGCCAGGATCGAGCGGACGGTGCCCTCCGGCGGGAACGCGAGCGACGCGAAGTAGCGCCAGATCTCCTGGTCCTCCGGTCCGGGCAGCAGCAGCGCCTCCGCGCGCCGCACACCACGACCGGCGCGGCCGATCTGCTGGTAGTAGGCGATCGGCGAGGACGGCGCACCCAGGTGCACCACAAAACCGAGGTCGGGCTTGTCGAAGCCCATGCCCAGCGCGGAGGTCGCCACCAGCGCCTTCACCCGGTTCGCCAGCAGGTCCTCCTCCGCGCGCTGCCGCTCCTCCGGGTCGGTGCGCCCCGAGTAGGAGGCGACCTCGAAGCCCTGGTCGCGCAGGTACCCGGCGACCTCGTCGGTGGCCGCGACGGTGAGCGTGTAGATGATCCCGGAGCCGGTCATGTCGCCGAGGTTGCTCGCCAGCCACGCGAGCCGCGCCTGCGCCGTCGGCAGCCGCAGCACGCCGAGCCGCAGGCTCTCCCGGTCCAGGGTGCCGCGCAGCACCAGCGTCTCCTGCGGGTCGCTGAACTCGCCGCCGACGCCGAGCTGGTCGGACACGTCCTGCACGACGCGGTCGTTGGCGGTGGCCGTCGTCGCCAGCACCGGGACGCCTTCGGGCAGCTCGCCCAGCAGCGTGCGCAGCCGGCGGTAGTCGGGCCGGAAGTCGTGGCCCCAGTCGGAGATGCAGTGCGCCTCGTCGACCACCAGCAGGCCCGCGCTGTGGGTGAGCTCCGGCAGCACCGTGTCCCGGAAGTCGGGATTGTTCAGCCGTTCGGGGCTCACCAGCAGCACGTCCACGTCGCCGACGGCGACCTGCTCCTCGATGGACTGCCAGGCCTGCGGATTGGCCGAGTTGATCGTGGCGGCGCGCACGCCCGCGGCTTCGGCGGCTTCGACCTGGTTGCGCATCAGCGCCAGCAGCGGCGAGACGATCACCGTGGGGCCTTCGCCGAGTTCCCGCAGCAGCGCGGTGGCCAGGAAGTACACCGCGGACTTGCCCCAGCCGGTGCGCTGCACCACGAGCGCGCGCCGACGATGCAGCACCAGGGCCTGGATGGCGCGCCACTGATCTTCGCGCAGTTCCGCATCCGGACCGGCCAGCGCACGGAGCCGTTCATCGGCGAGTTCCCGCAGGGCTTGTTCGTCCACGCCCCGATTCCTACCGGATGGCGCCGACGTGCCCGGCACCGCCCATCGCTTCGTCACCAGCGGAACTCGGTTGCGGGCGCCCACTAGGCTGGTCGCGTGACGACGAGCATCGAATCCACCGACGCCCGGCAGGCGGAGACCGCCGGCGACGAACTCCGCGACCAGGTGCGCGACGCGGCTCGGGCCGCTCGGGACGCCGCCGCCGAACTGGCGCTGCTGCCGCGAGGCGCGAAGGACGCGCTGCTGCACGCGATGGCCGATGCGCTCGTCTCCCGCGCCCCGGAGATCTTGGCCGCCAACGAGCTCGACGTCGCGCGCGCGGAGGACAACGGCACCGCCGCCGGGTTGATCGACCGGCTGCGGCTGAGCACCGACCGCGTCGAGGGGATCGCCGACGGGCTGCGCACCGTCGCCGGGTTGCCGGATCCGATCGGCGAGGTCGTGCGCGGCAACGTGCTCGCGAACGGCCTGCAGCTCCAGCAGGTCCGGGTGCCGCTGGGCGTCGTCGGCATCGTCTACGAAGGCCGTCCCAACGTGACCGTGGACGCCGCCGGGCTCACGCTGAAGTCCGGCAACGCCGTGCTGCTGCGCGGTTCCGCGTCGGCGGAGCAGTCGAACACCGCGCTGGTCGCGGTGCTCCGCGAAGTGCTCGTCGAGCACGAGCTGCCCGCCACGGCCGTGCAGCTGCTGCCCAGCCACGACCGCGCCTCGGTGCGGCACCTGATCACCGCGCGCGGCCTGGTGGACGTCGTGATCCCCCGCGGCGGTGCGGGCCTGATCTCCACGGTCGTCGAGCAGTCCACGGTGCCGACGATCGAGACCGGGGTGGGTAACTGCCACGTGTACGTCGACGCGCACGCCGACGCGGACACCGCGCTGCGCATCCTGCTCAACTCCAAGGCGCGTCGCCCGAGCGTGTGCAACGCCGCGGAGACGCTGCTGGTGCACCGGGACGTCGCGGCCGAGTTCGTGCCGCGCGCGGTCGCCGAGCTGCGCGCCGCCGGGGTCACCGTGCACGGCGACGACGAGGTCGTCCGCCTCGGCGGTTCCGGCGTGGTCGCCGCCGAGGAGCACGACTGGGACACCGAGTACGGCTCGCTGGACATCGCCGCCGCCGTCGTGGAGTCGCTGCCCGCGGCGGCCGAGCACATCCGCGCTCACGGATCCGGGCACACCGAGGCCATCGTGACCAGCGATGTCCGCGCCGCGCGCCAGTTCACCGCGCGGGTCGACTCGGCGGCGGTGATGGTCAACGCCTCCACGGCGTTCACCGACGGAGCCGAGTTCGGCATGGGCGCCGAGATCGGCATCTCCACGCAGAAGCTGCACGCCCGCGGCCCGATGGGGCTGCCGGAGCTCACCTCCACGAAGTGGCTCGTGTTCGGCGACGGGCACGTGCGGCCCGCGGGCTGAGCGGCGGCGCGCGGGGCGTGTGATCAGTCACCGTCGCGCAGTTCGCCGGCGCTACCTGGGAGGTCGCTGGATTAGGCTGTGCAGTCATGTCTCGTCGGCGCCGTATCGGGGTCATGGGTGGCACCTTCGACCCGATCCACCACGGTCACCTTGTGGCTGCCAGTGAAGTGCAGGCCCAGTTCGGCCTCGAACAAGTGATCTTCGTGCCGACCGGCCAGCCGTGGCAGAAGGGCCACGACGTGGTCAGCCCGGCCGAGGACCGCTACCTGATGACGGTCATCGCCACGGCGTCGAACCCCCGGTTCCTGGTGAGCCGGGTCGACGTGGACCGCAGCGGCCCCACCTACACCGCCGACACCCTCAGCGACCTGCGCGCGCAGTACCCGGACGCCGAGCTGTACTTCATCACGGGCGCCGACGCGATGGAGCAGATCCTGTCCTGGCACCGGGTGGAGGAGCTGTTCGAGCTCGCGCACTTCATCGGCGTCACGCGTCCCGGCTATTCGCTCGACGACGCGCACCTGCCGCAGGGCTCGGTGTCGCTGGTGGAGATCCCGGCGATGGCGATCTCCTCCACCGGCTGCCGGGAACGCGTGAACGCGGGCCTGCCCGTCTGGTACCTGGTTCCCGACGGGATCGTCCAGTACATCACCAAGCGCGGCCTCTACCGCGCCGAAGACGGCTCACCAGCACCGGAGTGGGGTCCGTGAGCGTCCGATAGGACCTCGATATCGCCGGTCAGGCGCCGCTGTCGAGGTCCAGTGCCATCAGGACGTCGTCGACGTAGTCGCCCTGCAGGAAGAGCTCGCCCCGCAGGGTTCCTTCGACCCGGTAGCCGTGCCGCTGGTACAGCGCCTGCGCGCGGGGGTTGGAGCCGAGCACCTTCAACGTGATCCGGCGTGCGCCGCGCGCGACGGATTCCTGCCGGATCGCGTGCAGCAACGCCGTCCCCACTCCGCGCCCTTGGTGTTCCGGGGCGACCGAACACCCGTAGATCAGTTGGACGTGGGCCGTGACCGAGCCGACCTTGGGCTGGGCGAGCGAGCTCGGGACCAATTTCGCGAAACCCAGCGGGTGCGCGTTCTCGACGGCCACGAGGACGTCCTCGGGGCGGACCGGCTCGGTGAAGGCGGGGGCGTCGAGCGGTGGTCGCGGGAACACCGACGATTCCGGCGACCACGCGGTGTGCACGATTCGTGCGAGTTCTGGTTCGTCGTCCTGAACAGCCGTCCGCACTCGCATCCGCCGACTCCTCTCGCTGACCTCACGTCCAGTTTCCTGTTCGGCGCAACCGATTATCGGGATCGACGGAAATCCGCTGCGGGTCTTCCGCGCCCGCGTCCCGGGGTCTCGGAACTCGTCGCAGTGGTCCACGTCCCGTGCGCACCCCGGTGGTCGTGGTGGGCGTGGTGGGGCTGGCTATCCTGGGGCGCGTGGGCGGAACCGTGCCCGCCTGAGAGGAGTGACGTGGCAGCCACTGAGGAAGCCCGCAGGCTGGCCCTCGTCGCGGCGCAGGCCGCGGCGGACAAGAAGGCGAACGACCTCGTGCTGCTCGACGTCTCCGAGCAGCTGGTGATCACTGATTGCTTCGTGATCGCCTCGGCGCCGAACGAGCGCCAGGTCGACTCGATCGTCGAGGCCGTCGAGGAGAAGATGCGCGCCGCGGGCACCAAGCCGGTGCGCAGGGAAGGCGCCCGCGAGGGGCGCTGGGTGCTGCTCGACTTCGTCGAGGTCGTGGTGCACGTGCAGCACGCCGACGAGCGGTCCGTGTACGAGCTGGAGCGGTTGTGGAAGGACTGCCCGCGCATCGACTTCGTCGACAGCGCCGTTCCCGCTGAGCAGCAGGACGGCGTCGAGTGAGCTTGGATCGCCTGGTGCTGTGGCGCCACGGCGAGACGGACTACAACGCCGCCGGCCGCATCCAGGGGCACCTCGACACGTCGCTGACCGAGAACGGCATCGCGCAGGCGCACCGCGCCGCCCCGGCGATCGCGGCGTTCGAACCGGAGGTCGCGGTCGGGTCGGACCTGCGGCGGGCGAGCGCGACCGCGGCGGCGTTCACCGAGGTCTCCGGCATGCCGGTGCGGCAGGACAAGCGGCTGCGCGAGACCCATCTGGGCGAGTGGCAGGGCCTCAGCGGTGCCGAGGTCGAGCACGGCTGGCCGGGGTCGATGGCGGTGTGGCGATCCGATTCGACGTGGGCGCCGCCCGGTGGCGAGTCCCGCGTGGAGGTCGCCGAGCGCGCGTTCGAGGTCGTCGACGAGCTCGACTCCGCTCATCGGGCGACCGCGCTGGTGTGCGCGCACGGTGGGCTGATCACCGGGTTGACGGCTCGGTTGCTGGAGTGGCCGGTGGAGATGTGGACCGGTCTCGGCGGGGTCTCGAACTGCCACTGGGTGGTGCTGACGCGGCACGCGGTCACCGGTCGGTGGCGGCTGACCACGTACAACGGCGGTATGCCTGCCTGAGCGCCTGGTCACCCTTGAGGGTGCGCGCGGCGGCCGGACCTTAGGGTTGCGCGCGTGTCCGTAGCCGTCGTCACCGATTCGACCGCGTACCTGCCGACCGGGTTCGCGCAGCGGCACGCGGTCCAGGTGGTTCCGCTGCACGTCAGCGTGCAGTCCGCCGAGCCTGTCCCGGAGCACGAGTTCGATTCGGGACGGCTGCTGGCGGCGTGGGACCGCAAGCAGCGGGTGACGACCTCCGGCGCGAGCGTCGGCGAGTTCGCGGCGGCGTACCGGGAGGCGTTGTCCTCCGGTGCCGACGGAGTGGTCTCCATCCACCTGTCCCGCCGGCTGTCGGGCACCTGGGACGCCGCGCGGCTGGCGGCGAGGGAGGTCGACCCGGAACGGGTGCGCGTCGTCGATTCCCGTTCCGCCGCGATGGGGCTGGGTTTCGCCGCGTTGGGGGCGGCGGAGAGCGCCCGCTGCGGGGCGAGCCTGTCCGCGGTGGAGAGCCGGGCCGCGTTGATCGCGCAGCGGACCAGGACGTTGTTCTCCGTGCAGACCTTGGAGCACCTGCGCCGCGGTGGCCGGATCGGTGCCGCGGCGGCCGTGCTGGGCACGGCTCTGGCGATCAAACCGCTGCTGCACGTGCACGAGGGCCGGGTGGAGCTGCTGGAGAAGGTGCGCACCACGGCGCGCGCGCACGCCCGGCTGCTCGACCTGGTGTGCCGGTCCGCGGAGGAGGGGCCGGTGTCGGTGGCGATCCACCACTTGGCCGCTCCCGAATGGGCGGAGCGGCTCGCGGAGCAGTTGCGCAGGCACGCGTCGGCGGCGCTGGAATGCGTCGTGTCCGAGGTGGGGCCGGTGGTAGGGGCGCACATCGGCCCTGGAGCGCTGGGTGCGGTGGTGTTGCCGGGAGGCTGGCGGCCGACTGCTTGATCCTGCGATTCACTCTGATGAATAGCGGATACATCTGCTTTCGAGTGAATTCGACGTCGAGTTGTCCACAGGTCATCGATTCATCCACAGATTCTGACATTCGGTCTGGGCGCGGCCGGAACGGACTTCTAACGTCGATGGCATGGCTGCTCCGACCCGCCTTCGTGGCGTTCTCCACGATTCCCCCGAATCCGCGACCACCCCGCGAGCTCGCCTGCTCGCGCTGAAGCAGCAGGCCGATCGCGAGTCCCGAACCCAGGAACGGGATTCCCGCGAGCACGACGACACCGCGGTTCCGCTCGATTCCGGAATCGAGCACGATTCGCGCGCCGGCCCCGAATCCTCCGGACGGCATTGCGCCACGGCGGAACCGGACACCCGGACGCGACGGGTGCTGCAGCGGTGGCTGCCCGAATCCGTGCTGGGGGCCAGGCTCGACCCCGGCCGCGCGGGACGGCTCGGCCTGCTGCTCGCGGCCGCGCTGGCGCTCATCATCGTCATCGTCACGACCTGGGTGGATCGCCCGGTTGCCGAACCCGCTCCAGGACCGCCGCTGCCCGTTCAACCGGCCCCGGCCGCCCCTGCACCACCCCCACCGCCGCCGGAATTGGTGATCAGCGTCGTCGGCGAGGTCGCTCGCCCCGGCCTCGTCACCGTGCGGCCCGGCGCCCGCGTGGCGGACGCGCTGGAAGCGGCGGGCGGTTCGAACGCGGGATCCGACATCACGGCGCTCAACCTGGCGCGGCGGCTGGCCGACGGCGAACAGCTCTACGTCGCCGTCCCGGTACCACCGGGCGCGAACACCGGGCAGGCCGAGTCGAGCCCCGGAACTGGGACGTCCTCGACGAAGGTCGACCTCAACACCGCTACTGAGGAGCAACTCGATGCGCTGCCCGGAGTCGGCAAGGTCATGGCGGAACGGATCGTGCAGTGGCGCACCGAGCACGGGCGCTTCGGCTCCATCGATCAGTTGCAGGACGTCGACGGCATCGGGGAGACCCGATTGTCCAAGCTGCGCGAACTGGTCCAGGTGTGAGGGCCACGTCCTTCCCGCACTCGGCTCTGCTCGACCTGCGGCTGGTTCCGGCGGCCCTCGTGACCTGGGCGGTGACGCTGGTCGGGCTGCTCGGCGGCTGGGTCCCGGCAGCGGTGCTCGCGTGCTCGTCGGCGGTGCTGCTGGTCGCGGCGTGGTCGGTGCGGGGCCGGGCGTGGCGCAACGGCCTGCTCGCCGTGCTGATCATCGCCGGGGTCGCCGCCGCGGGTGTGGCGGTGCGCGCCCACGCGGTCAGCGCGCACCCGCTGCGCGTCGCGGCACAGCAGGGCGAGCGGGTGACGCTGCGAGCCACGCTCGCGGAACCACCGCGTCCGCTGCAGGGCGCGTCCTACGGGGCGCGGCGTGCCCAGGACCGCTCCCTGGCGCACGTGCGGCTGAGCTCCGTCGACACCGGCGAGGGGAAGACCCGGGTCGGTGGCAGGGCGTTGCTGCTGGTGCCCACGGCGCAGTGGCGGACCTTGATCGCGGGCCAGGAGATGACGGTGACCGGGAGGGCGGTCCCACCGCGCGGCGGGGAACTGCTGGCGGCCGCGGTCCAGGTCAACCGGCCGCCGACCCAGGTGCTCCCGCCGCCCGGCTGGCAGCGGGTGGCGGAAGACCTCCGCGAAGGACTGCGGTCGACTTCGCGAGCGGTGCTGGGCCCGGCCGCCGCCGGACTGCTGCCCGGACTGGTCGTCGGCGACACCGGTCGGTTGCCACCGGAAGTCGTGGAGCAGTTCGACACCGCGGGGCTGACCCACTTGATGGCCGTCTCGGGGGCGAACCTCGCCATCGTGTGCGGAGCGGTGCTGCTGGTGCTGCGGCTGGCCGGGGCGGGACCGGTGCCGTCCTCGGTGGGCGCCGGGCTGGCGATGGCCGGATTCGTGGTGCTGGCCGGACCGGAGCCGAGCGTGCTGCGGGCGGCCGTGATGGGCGCGATCACGCTGTTCGCGCTGGCGCTGGGACGGGAGCGATCGGCGTTGCCGACCTTGTCGGCCAGCGTCATCGGCCTGTTGCTGCTCGCCCCGGGCTTGGCGACCACGGTGGGCTTCGCGCTGTCGGTGGCGGCGACGGCCGGGCTGGTCCTGCTGGCACCGGTGTGGGCGGGTGCGATGCACGCCAGGGGAGTGCCGGTCGGGATCGCCGAGTCGCTGGCGGTGCCCGCGGCGGCGCACCTGGTCACGGCCCCGCTGGTGGCGGCGATCTCCGGGGAGGTCAGCCTCGTCGCGGTGGCGGCGAACCTGCTCGCCGGGCCGCTCGTCGCGCCCGCGACCGTGCTGGGCGTCGCGGCCACCGTGCTGGCTCCGATCTCCGCTGCGCTGGCCGCCGCGCTGGTGTGGCTGGCGGGGCCGGAGCTGGAGTGGGTGCTCGCCGTGGCGCGGCACGCGTCGGCGGTGCCGGGCGCCTCGTTCGGCTGGCCCTCGGGAGTGCTGGGCGGGGCGTTGCTGGCGGTGCTCTCGGTGATCGCCCTGATCGTGCTGCGCGGTCGCATCGCCCGGCTGGTGCTGGCGAGCGTGGTGCTGATCGTCGTGGTGGTGGTGATCCCGATCCGGCACCAGGTGGCGCCGTGGCCGGTGCCGGGCTGGGCCGTGGTGGCCTGCGACGTCGGCCAGGGCGACGGCCTGGTGCTGTCCACCGGGCGCGATCGCGAAGCTGTCGTCATCGACACCGGGCCGGATCCGGTGCTGATGGCCGAATGCCTGCGGCGGCTGCGGATTCGCAGCGTGCCGCTGGTGCTGCTGACCCACCTGCACGCCGATCACGTCAGCGGGCTCCCGGCGGTGCTGTCCGGCCGGGAGGTGGGCTCGGTCGCCGTCGGGCCGCTGAACGAACCCGCGTGGGCGGCGCAGGAAGTGCGGGCGACCGCTCGCGCGCACGGGGCTCACGTGCTCCCGCTGCACGCGGGGCAGCGGCTGCGCTGGCCGGGGCTGGTGCTCGACGTGCTCGGCCCGAGGGGCGAGTTGGCGCGGACCACGTCGGCCGACGACGCCAACGACGCCTCGTTGGTGGTCAAGGCGACGACTCCGGCCGGTCGCGTGCTGCTCACCGGGGATGTCGAACTGCCGGGCCAGTCCGAACTGCTGGCGGCGGGGGTCGATCTCCGCGCGGAGGTGCTCAAGGTGCCGCACCACGGTTCGCGCTACACGTCGCCCGCGCTGCTCGCGGCGGTGCGGCCGCGGGTCGCCGTGATCAGCGTCGGCGCGGGCAACGACTACGGCCACCCCAGCCCGTTGATCCTGGGCGCCCTGACCAGGATGGGCGTGCGGATCCAGCGGACCGACCAGTCCGGGGACATCGCCATCGCCGCCGAGGGCGACGGCCGCGCGGTGGTCGAACGAGGAGATCCGGTGCGGCCGGACGAGAACTGACCGGGGTGGTACGCGCACCACCGTCACGGCCCACGAATCAGGTGGCCCGCCGACTCACCAGAAGCGCAAGATTCGAAGCACGGTGGAAGCGTGGATCCGGCCGAAGCCGAACAGCATCTCCACCCCGTCCGCCAACATGCGCGGGTCGTGTCGCGCGGTCCGCAGCAGTGCGGATGCCCACCGCGGGTTGCGCAGTAGCCGCTGCGAAACGAGGGAGGAGACGAAGTGGGCCCGGTAGCGTCGGCGGAAGTCCGCCTCGAAGCCGGTCAGCGCCGCAGCAAGCGCGGCTCCGTCGTCGAGGCTCGGCGGTAGGGCCTCGACGAGGCGTTCGGCCGCGGAGACCGCATAGGCGATGCCTTCGCCGCTCACCGGGTTGATCATCGACGCGGCGTCGCCGATCAGAACCGCTCGAGGATGCGCCATCTTCGCCAGGCCGCCGACGTGCGGGAGGTGGTAGGCGCGTTGATCATGGAGCTCGCCGAGTTCGATCCCACGCGCCCGCACGCTGTCGGCGAACGTCGACGTGAGCGCCTTGATGTCGTCGCCGCGGTCTTGCATGCTCTTGAGCGAGCCGACGATACCGATGTTGACCAGGCCGTTGGTGAGCGGGAACAGCCAAGCGTAGTGCGGTAGCAAGTCCGCGCGGAATTCGAACAGCAGTCGTGGCCCGATTTTGCCGCCGGGTTGAAAATCTCCACTCTCGGCGTACGCGCGGCTCGCCAGGCCCCGATGTTTCTTGGCTCTGGCCGAATCGGTTTCCGAGGACAGTTCTTTCCGGATCGCCGAGTGTGCCCCGTCGGAGCCCACCACCAATCGAGCGTTGATCGAACGTAATGTCCCGTCGGCGGCTCGCAGCCGGACTTCCCGCGTGCTCGGGCCGTCGACCATGGACAGGTAACGCATGCCCGTGAAGTCCGCGGCTCCGGCTCGCATGGCCGCGCGCACCAGCCGATCGTCCAGCTCCAGCCGGGAGATGACGTGGCCGTGGGCCACACGCCCGTCGTCGCGGGAGATGGCGCTGTGCAGCTGCTCGCCGGCCGGCCCGAAGATCGTGACATCGTTGATCGGCGTGCGGTCGGCGAAAACGTTCCCGAGGCCGAGGCGGTGAATGACTTCGACCGCGCCAGGGCCGACCCCGTCCCCGCACGTCTTATCCCGGGGAAAGGTGGCCCGGTCCACCAACGCGACGCGCAGGCCTCGCCGCGCTGCGGAATATGCTGCGACGGATCCGGCCGGACCGGCGCCGACGACGACGATATCGAACGATTCCTGCGTCATGCGGCGCAGTGTCGCACGCTTCGCGGAAGGGTGGTGCTTTGTCGAATTGCTCGAACCGGGTCGTGTCAATTCCGGTCATCGGCGAAATGTTCCAACTCGCAATTGTGGAATTCGCTGAGGAGAAATTCGGCTGGTGAACGGTGACCGGAGCCGTCCCAGCACCGTGGGCCGCGGCGCACCGCGGCCCACGGGGGACGATCAGAGGCCCAGCGCCTCGTTCACGGCGTCGGTGCTGGGGGCGACCGTGGCCTTCGGCCCGACCTGGTCCTGCACGGCGTCCAGGGTCTTGAGCCCGTCGCCGGTGATCAGCAGCACCGTCTCCTGGTCCGGGTCGATCTTGCCCGCCTCGATGAGCTTCTTCGCGGTCGCCACGGTGACGCCACCGGCGGTCTCGGCGAAGATGCCTTCGGTCCGGGCCAGCAGCCGGATGCCTGCCACGACCTCCTCATCGGTGACGTCCTCGATGGCCCCACCGGTGCGGCGGACCGCGTCGAGCACGTAGGGCCCGTCCGCGGGAGCCCCGATGGCCAGCGAGCGCGCGATGGTGTCCGGGCGCACCGGCTGCACCACGTCGTGGTCGCTCTTGAAGGCGGTGGCGACCGGGGAGCACCCGGTGGCCTGCGCACCGAAGATCCGGTACGGGCTCTGCTCGACCAGACCGGTCTGCCCGAGCTCGCGGAAGCCCTTGTCGACCTTGGTCAGCTGCGAACCGGACGCGATGGGAACGACGATCTGCTCCGGCAGCCGCCAGCCGAGCTGCTCGGCGACCTCGAAGCCGAGGGTCTTGGAGCCCTCCGAGTAGTACGGCCGCACGTTGACGTTGACGAACGCCCAGTCCTCGTGCTCGGCGGCGAGCTCGGTCGCCAGCCGGTTCACGTCGTCGTAGTTGCCGTCCACCGCGAGCAGCGAGCCCTCGTAGACCGCGCTCATCAGGATCTTCGCCCGCTCCAGGTTGGAGGGGACGAGCACCACGGAGTCCCAGCCCGCGCGGGCCGCGGCGGCGGCCACGGCGTTGGCGAGGTTGCCGGTCGAGGGGCAGGCGAGGACCTTGAAACCGAATTCGCGGGCGGCGGCCAGCGCGACCGCGACGACCCGGTCCTTGAAGGAGTGGGTCGGGTTGCCGGTGTCGTCCTTGATCCAGATCCGCTTGACGCCGAGCGCCTTCGCGAGATTGTCGGCACGCACCAGCCTCGTACAACCGGGCTCGGTGTTCGGGTACTCCTCGACGTTCGTCGGCACCGGCAGCAGCTTCTTGTAGCGCCAGATCGACCGCGGGCCGGACTCGATGTCCTCGCGGCGGATGCGCCCGAAGTCGTAGGCGACCTCGAGGGGCGAGAAGTCCTCCAGCGAGACGAACTCGGGTGCCAGGGGCTGGCGGTGGCCCTCTTCCTTCGACACCAGTTCGACGGCGGGACCCAGGTCGTAGGTCTTACCGGTGGAGTTCGGGGCTTGGGCGGCAGCAGTCATCGCGAGGTCCTTTCCTCATCTGTCCCGCGGGCGGGTCGGAGTTGGCACCAATTTCTTCGACTGCCTCGCGAGTGCCGCGAATGGTCGAGATGGTTGCCGGGGCTTCATCGGGCCGTTCCCTCTGCCCCTCTGGATGAGCTATTCGGTTGTGGCGGCAACGTTACGGGAGGGCGCCGCGTCCTGGCCAGCACGGTCCAGCGCACGGGAACGATCCGCGGTGTCGCAGGGTCATGCGACGATGCCCCTATGAGTTCTCCGTCGGTGGTCTGCGACCCGCTGCATTTGATCCTCGGGGACGAGGAACTGCTGGTGGAGCGTGCCCTGTGGGAGGCGGTCGGGGCGGCCCGCGCGGCCGACCCGGAAACCGAGCTGCGCAGGATCAAGGTGAGTGAACTCACCCCGCCGGAGCTCGACGAGCTGCTGAGTCCCTCGTTGTTCGCGGAGGGCCGAGTGGTGGCGCTGGAGGCCGCGCAGGACGCGGGCAAGGAGATCGCCGAAGCGATCTTGTCCCACGCCAGGCAGCCCGCGGACGGCGTGGTGCTCGTGATCGTGCACAACGGCGGGGGCCGCGGCAAGAACGCGAAGGAACTGCCGAACGCGCTGCGCAAGCTCAACGCCCGGGTCACGGAGTGCAACAAGATCACCAAGGGCTCGCAGCGCGAGTCGTTCGTCAAGGACGAGGTGCGGCGCGCGGGCGGGCGCATCGACGCCGCCGCGGTGGGCGCCCTGATCGAGGCGGTCGGCTTCGACCTGCGCGAACTGTCCTCCTCCGCGTCGCAGCTGGTCGCCGACACCGGGGGCAAGATCGACGATGCGGCGGTGCGCCGCTACCACCGCGGTCGTGCTGAGGTGACCGGCTTCGTCGTGGCGGAGAAGGCCGTGACCGGGGACCGGGCCGGGGCGCTGGAGGCGTTGCGGTGGGCGCTGCAGCTGGGCGTGGCGCACGTTCTGATCGCCGACGCCCTGGCCGACTCGGTCCGCACCATCGGCCGGGTCGCCGCTTACGGCCGGGGGGACCCGTTCCGGCTCGCCGGCGAGCTGGGCATGCCCGCGTGGAAGGTGAAGAAGGCGCAGGGCCAGGCGCGGGGCTGGAGCAGCGCCACGGTCTCCGAGGCGCTGCGCGCCGTCGCCGCGCTCAACGCCGACGTCAAGGGCATGGCCGCCGACGCCGATCACGCCTTGGAGCGCACCGTGCTGCGCTTGGTCGACCTGCACTCGTCCCGGAACTGACGCGTACCGCCCACGCGGGTCCAGCGGCGCTTCGTGGTTGCCCCGCACGACGAAACGGGGCCCGTTCCCCGGAGGGAACGGACCCCGTTGTCAGCCTGCGACCGGTCGAGCGCGAAGCCGGCCGGTGCCGCGCGGCTCAGAGCTCGTTGGCGACCTTGGCCAGCGCCGACTTCTTGTTGGCGGCCTGGTTGGCGTGGATGACGCCCTTGCCGGCGGCCTTGTCCAGCGTGCGCGAGGCGGCGCGCTGCAGCTCGAGGGCCTTGTCCTTGTCGCCGGCGGCAGCGGCCTCGCGGAACTTGCGGATGGCCGTCTTGATCGACGACTTCACCGACTTGTTGCGCAGGCGGTTGCGCTCGTTGGTCTTGATCCGCTTCATCTGGGACTTGATGTTGGCCACTGCGGGCGCCTCTTTCCTCGATCGGATTCGTCGTGCCGCGCTGAATCGGCGCTGCCGTGCCGGGTCGAGCGGACCTCGGCGCGCGCAGCTTTCCTCCCTGGCGGAATGCCGCACGGCACGGTCGGCAATCCTAGCAACGCCGCACCCGGCGCCGGCGCCGCGGTCCTGGCTGCGAGGGCGCTCACACGCGGCGCCGTCGCCGGTGGTCGCCGCATAGGGTCACCCGTCGTGTTCACCGCATTGGGCTGGCCCGGCTTCGCCGAACTGTCGCTGGCCGGGTTGATCTTCCTCTGCTGCGCGGCGTTCCTCGCCGGCGCGGTGGACGCCATCGTCGGTGGCGGCGGCCTGATCCAGCTGCCCGCGATGCTGCTGCTGGTTCCTGGTGGCGACCTGATCTATTCGTTGGGCACGAACAAGCTCGCCGCCGTCGCGGGCACCGCTGCCGCGGCCCGCACCTACGCGAAGCGGACCCCGGTGCCGTGGCGCAGCGCGCTGCCGATGGCGGCGGTGGCGTTCGTCGGCGCCTTGGGGGGCGCGATGTTCGCCGCCGCCCTGCCGCAGGCGGTGCTGACCGGAGTGGTGCTGGTGGCGCTGATCGCGGTCGGGATCTACACGTGGCGCAAGCCGGACCTCGGTTCGGTGGAGGCTCCTCGATTCGCTCCGGCCCGGCAGACCCAGGTGATGGTGGCGGGCGGCGCGGTGATCGGGTTCTACGACGGCATCGCCGGTCCGGGCACCGGCTCGTTCCTCGTCTTCCTGCTCGTCGGGCTCGTCGGTTTCGCCTTCGTCGGGGCGTCGGCGACGGCGAAGATCGTCAACGTGGCGACGAACCTCGGGGCGCTGCTGTTCTTCGTCGCCGCGGGCAAGATCCTGTGGGGGCTGGCGCTGGCGATGGCGGTGAGCAACGCGACCGGCAGCGTGCTGGGTGCGGCGATCGCGTCCAGCCGCGGTTCGGTGTTCGTGCGCAAGGTCTTCCTGGCCGTCGTGGTGGCCTTGGTGGCGAGTCTCGGGTGGAAGCTCGCGTCCGGTATCTGAGCCTCCGGAGACCGGTTCCGATCGGGCCGCGGGGCAAGACGTCGCCGCTGCTGCGAAGGGCCGCGACAGGCGCGGGTTGAGATCGAGAACACCGGCGGGTCGCGGGAATGATCCGGCCCTGAGTGTGGTTGTATGAGTCGGCCGATTTTTGTGTTCGTGTTCGACACGCTCGCGAAAGTTGCGGGCGCGACTCTGTCCTGAGCGCAAGCTGGAGAGTTCGCCGTCTGGACTAGGCCCCGTTGCTCGCACAGTGCGGGCATCGGTACTCATCAGCTGTGAGGAGACAGAGATGGCACAGGGCACCGTGAAGTGGTTCAACTCCGAGAAGGGCTTCGGCTTCATCTCCCCCGACGGTGGCGGCCCGGACGTGTTCGTCCACTACTCGGCGATCGACGGCTCCGGCTTCCGCACCCTGGAAGAGAACCAGACCGTGACCTTCGAGATCACCCAGGGCCAGAAGGGCCCGCAGGCCAGCGGAGTTCGCCTGGTCTGAGAGCGGTGATCCGCTCGGCGGGTCCCCCACCTTCGTGGTGGGGGGCCCGCCGTTTTTTCGCCCCGATGCGGCCGAAGCGGTACAACCGGACCCATGGAGGTCCTCAACAGCCGCATGATCCTTCGCCCGCTCGACCCGGAGCGCTCGCTGCGCTTCTACCGGGACGTGCTGGGCCTCGCGATCTCCCGCGAATTCCCGGGAGGCACCGTGTTCTTCCTGGGGCAGGGGTTCCTGGAGTTGTCGGGCCGAGGTGAGCACGGCCCCAGCCCCGATCAGGTGCTGTGGTTGCAGGTGCGGGACCTGCGCTCGGAGTTCGACCGGCTCAGCGGGCTCGGCGTCGCGGTGGAGACCGCGCCGGTCCGGCAGCCGTGGGGCCTGGACGAGGCGTGGATCGCCGACCCGGACGGCATGCGGATCGTGCTCGTGGAGGTCCCGCAGGACCATCCGGTCCGCGCCGACCAGCGCCCGCGGTGAGCTGACCGGCCGCGCCCCGGATCCGGGCATTCGGAACTGGGCATAAGGGGCCGCCCGCGGCGTGGGACGATGTGGGTTGAACGCGCGCCCCGCGAGGACCCCGAGATCCCAAGGAACACCGAGTGAGCAGCTTCGCCGACAACACCTTCACGGACCCGGAGCGCATCCGGAACTTCTGCATCATCGCCCACATCGACCACGGCAAGTCGACGCTGGCGGACCGGATGTTGCAGCTCACCGGGGTGCTGGGGGAGCGGGCGTACCGGGCGCAGTACCTGGACCGGATGGACATCGAGCGCGAACGCGGCATCACGATCAAGGCGCAGAACGTCCGCCTGCCGTGGGAGAAGGACGGTGTCGAACACGTCCTGCACATGATCGACACTCCGGGGCACGTCGACTTCACCTACGAGGTGAGCCGGTCGCTGGCCGCGTGCGAGGGCGCGATCCTGCTGGTCGACGCCGCGCAGGGCATCGAGGCGCAGACGCTGGCGAACCTGTACCTGGCGATGGAGCACGACCTGCAGATCATCCCGGTGCTCAACAAGATCGACCTGCCCGCCGCGGAACCGGACAAGTACGCGGCCGAGCTCGCGCACATCATCGGCTGCGAGCCGGGCGACGTGCTGCGGGTGTCGGCCAAGACCGGCGAGGGCGTCGGGGCGGTCCTCGACGAGGTCGTCAGCCAGATCCCGGCTCCGGAGGGCGATCACGACTCGGCGCCCCGCGCCATGATCTTCGACTCGGTCTACGACACCTACCGGGGCGTGGTGACCTACATCCGGGTGGTGGACGGCAAGATCACGCCGCGGCAGCGCATCCGGATGATGTCCACCAACGCCACGCACGAGCTGCTCGAAGTCGGCATCATCTCGCCGGATCCCAAGCCCTCCGCCGGGCTCGGCGTCGGCGAGGTCGGTTACTTGATCACCGGTGTGAAGGACGTCCGCCAGTCCAAGGTCGGCGACACGGTCACCGCGGAGCGCAAGGGTGCCGTCGAGCCGCTCGGTGGTTATCGCGAGCCCAAGCCGATGGTGTACTCGGGCCTGTACCCGCTGGACGGCTCGGACTACCCGATCCTGCGGGAGGCGCTGGACAAGCTGCAGCTCAACGACGCCGCGCTGACCTACGAGCCGGAGACGTCGGGCGCGCTGGGCTTCGGCTTCCGCTGCGGCTTCCTGGGACTGCTGCACTTGGAGATCACCCGGGACCGGCTGGAGCGCGAGTTCGGCCTGAACCTGATCTCCACCGCGCCGAACGTGGTCTACCAGGTGAAGCTCGACGAAGGTGAGGACTTGGAGGTCACGAACCCGTCGGACTGGCCGGAGGCCAAGATCGGCGAGGTGCACGAGCCGATCGCCAAGTGCACCGTGATCGCCCCGTCCGAGTTCGTGGGCACGATCATGGAGCTGTGCCAGAGCAGGCGCGGCCAGCTCGACGGCATGGACTACCTGTCGGAGAGTCGCGTCGAACTGCGCTACACGCTGCCGCTGGCCGAGATCGTGTTCGACTTCTTCGACCACCTCAAGTCCCGCACCCGCGGATACGCCTCGATGGACTACGAGGAGTCGGGCACGCAGAGCTCGCAGCTGGTCAAGGTCGACATCCTGATGCAGGGCGAACCGGTCGACGCGTTCAGCGCGATCGTGCACAAGGACGCCGCGTACGGCTACGGCACGAAGATGACCTCGAAGCTGCGCGAGCTGATCCCGCGGCAGCAGTTCGAGGTGCCGATCCAGGCGGCCATCGGTTCGCGGATCATCGCGCGGGAGACGGTCCGCGCCATCCGCAAGGACGTGCTGGCCAAGTGCTACGGCGGTGACATCAGCCGGAAGCGCAAGCTGCTGGAGAAGCAGAAGGAAGGCAAGAAGCGGATGAAGACCATCGGCCGGGTCGAGGTCCCGCCGGAGGCCTTCGTCGCCGCGCTGTCCACGGACGACGCGGGCAAGGACGACAAGTCCAAGCCGAAGAAGTGACCTGCCGCGGTCCTGCTTGAGCGGTGCCGGCGGTGGTGTCGCACCGTCGGCGAGGTGCGCGCCATAGGCGTCGGCTATGGCGCGCATCGTGAATCGGTCTTCCCGTCATCGGCATGCATGATCACCAGGCGCGATGCTCGCCGGATGTGTCGTGGACCTCGCTGACCAGCGGCGTCCGGCCCGTGGGAACCCTTGCTCCCGGCCACTCGCCGACTAGCATTCGGTCGGCATCGTGGAGACCCGGAATTCGTTGCGCCGCTTGCGGTTTCGCCTCCCGTGCCCGTTCACCGCATCGCACAGGAGGTAGCACATGGGAGCATCCGACGTATCGCGTGAACACCTGCCGATCCCGGACGCCCCGCCCGCTTCCGCAACATCTCTCGACGCACGAGACCAGGACCCCGCCTTCACCCCGGTCCAGCCGCTGAACGCACCGGCCGGTGCGCCGAACGTGGTGATGGTCCTGATCGACGACATGGGTTTCGGCGCGTCCAGCTCGTTCGGCGGGCCGTGCGAGATGCCCGCGGCGCAGCGCTTGGCCGACGGTGGACTGCGCTACTCCCGGTTCCACGTCACCGCCATCTGCTCGCCGACGCGGCAGGCGCTGCTGACGGGCCGCAACCACCACTCGGTCGGCATGGGCGTCACCACCGAGATGGCCAGCGCCGCGCCCGGCTATTGCGGAATCCGCCCGCGCAGCGCCGCCACGATCGGTCAGCTGCTCAACGGCAACGGGTACAACACGGCCGCGTTCGGCAAGTGGCACCAGACCCCGGCGCGGGACGTGAGCCCGGCTGGTCCGTTCGACCGCTGGCCCACCGGTGAGGGCTTCGAGAAGTTCTACGGGTTCCTGTGCGCGGAGATGAACCACTGGTACCCGGTGCTGTTCGACGGCACGAACCCGGTGGAGCCGGACCGCCGCCCGGAGGACGGCTACCACCTCTCGGAGGACCTGGTGGATCACGCGATCGACTGGATGCAGACCCAGCACACGCTGAAACCGGACACGCCGTTCTTCACGTACCTGCCGTTCGGCGCGACCCACGCCCCGTACCACGTGCCGCAGGAGTACCGGGACAAGTACCGCGGCAAGTTCGACCACGGCTGGGACCGGCAGCGCGAGATCACGTTGCAGCGCCAGAAGGAACTGGGCGTGGTGCCGCCGGACACCGAGCTCGCGCCGTGGGCCGAGGGCGTGCCGCACTGGGACGAGCTGTCCGATGAGGAGCGCCAGGCGGCCGCTTCGTTGATGGAGCTCTACGCCGGTTTCGCCGAGCACACCGATGACCAGGTGGGCCGCCTCGTCGATGCGCTGGACGAGCTGGGCGAGCTCGACAACACGATCTTCATCTACATCCTCGGCGACAACGGCGCTTCGGCCGAAGGCGGCCTGGGCGGCACGTTGAACGAGCACCGCTTCGCCACGGGCATCCCGGACAGCGCCGAGTTCATCAACGCGAACCGCGACGCGCTCGGCGATGCCACGACGCACGCGCACTACCCGGTGGGCTGGGCGCTGGCGATGAACACGCCGTACCAGTGGACCAAGCAGGTCGCCTCGCACCTCGGCGGCACGCGCGACGGCATGATCGTGCACTGGCCGCAGGGCATCGAGGAACGCGGCGGTGTCCGGGACCAGTGGCACCACGTGATCGACGTGGTGCCGACGATCCTGGAAGCCGCGGGCATTCCGCACCCGAGTTCCGTGCAGGGCGTGCCGCAGCAGCCCATCGAGGGCACCAGCATGCTCTACAGCTTCAACGACGCCGCGGCGCCGGACCGGCACCGCGTGCAGTACTTCGAGATGGTCGGCAATCGCGGCATCTACCACGACGGGTGGATGGCCGTGACCCGGCACGGGACGCCGTGGGAGATGGTGCAGGACGGCACTCGCCGGTCCTTCGACGACGACCGCTGGGAGCTCTACGACACCAACGTGGACTGGAGCCAGGCGCACGACATCTCCGCCGAGCACCCCGGCAAGCTCCGCGAGCTGCAGCAGTTGTTCTTGGTGGAGGCCGCCAAGCACCAGGTGTTCCCGCTCGACGACCGGATGACGGAGCGGGAGAACCCGAAGGAGGCCGGTCGGCTCGACCTGCTCGGCGACCGCAAGACCATCACCTTCCACGCCGGTGCCAAGCGGCTCACCGAGGAGACCGCGCCGAACATCAAGAACCGGTCGCACGTGATCACCGCGCAGGTCGAGGTGCCGGAGGCCGGCGCCGAAGGCGTGGTCGTGGCGCAGGGCGGGCGGTTCGGCGGCTGGTCGCTGTACTTCCACGAGGGCCGCCCCAGCTACGCCTACAACTACTTCGGCACCGACATCTACAAGATCACCGGGGAGCGGTTGGAGCCGGGCGTGCACGAGGTGCGGCTCGACTTCGGTTACGACGGTGGCGGTGTCGGCAAGGGCGGGACGGCCCGGTTGGACGTCGACGGCGCGAAGGTCGCCACCGGGCGGGTCGAGGCGACCATCCCGTACTACTTCGCCTTCGACGAGACGTTCGACATCGGCGTGGACCGGGCCTCTCCGGTGGTGGACGACTACGCGCCGGTGGACAACGCGTTCACCGGTCGGCTGCGGTCGGTGCGCTTCGACCTGGGTGACGACCTGGCCAGCGATTCGTCGGACGCCGAGGCGCGGGAGCGCTTCCGCGCGGCCCACGACTGAGCGGTTCCGCTCCGGCCCGGCGGTCGCCGCCGGGCCGGAGCGCTCGCGCAGACCGTCGTGTCCGGGATGGTTACGGTGACCGGATGTGAGAGGAGGCGGTCGTGGAGCGTCGTGAGGTCGAGTACTTCCTGGCCGTCGCCGAACACGGCAGCTTCACCGGTGCCGCGAAAGCGTTGCACGTCGCGCAGCCGTCGTTGTCGGCGGCGATCGGCCAGCTGGAGAACCGCTTGGGCGGCAAGCTGTTCCACCGCCTCCCGCACGGGGTGCGCCTGACCCCGGCGGGCGAGGCGCTGCTGGAGCCGGGCCGCCAGGTGATGCGGGATCTGACCACGGCCCAGGACTCGGTGCGCCAGGTCCTGGGGTTGACCTCCGGTCGGTTGGACATCGTCGCGCAGACCACGCTCGCCATCGATCCGCTCGCCGGGCTGATCGGGAAGTTCCTCCACCACCACCCGCAGGTGGACGTGCGGGTCGTCGATCAGGAGTCGGGAAAGTCGCTGACCGGCATCGTTCGTGCGGGTGAGTGCGAACTCGGCATGGTCGACTCCGGAACCGACCCGGAGGGGATGGACGGGATTCGGTTGCCCGGTCGGGAGATCTACGCCGTGCTGCCGCCCGGCCAGCGCACCACCAAGCGGATCGGGCTGTCCGAGCTGGCCGCCTTGGACTTCGTCACGACACCGGAGGGCACTGCCACCCGCGGGGTCATCGACGACGTGGTCGCCGCCCGCGACCTGCGACCGCGGGTGTCGGTGGAGACGGTGCACCTGGCGATGGTCGTGCCCCTGGTGCTGGCCGGGGCGGGGGTGACCTTGCTGCCGGAGTCGATGGCGGCGGGTGCCGCGCGGGAGGGGGCGACGGTATTGCCGTTGCGCCCGAAGGTCGTCCGGGCCGGGCGGTTGTTCTGGCGTCCCGGACCGCTGTCCCCGGCGGCGTCCCGGTTCGTCGACCTCGTGATGGAATCGGCCGAACCGAAGAGGCGCCGCGCACGGTGATCGCCCCCGGAATCAGGGGTGCGCGCATCGAGCCGGTGCCGCCATCGAAGTCCCGTGGTGAGGGCGCTTCGATGGCGGCCGTGCGTTGGTCCTGCTCGTCCGTTCCTGCGGTCGTGACGCAGGCGGGCGATCTCGGTCAGTGCGTTTCGAGGAACGAGTAGACGTCCGCTTCGTCCACGCCGGGGAACGTTCCGGACGGCAGTGCGGAGAGCACGTGGGAGTGCGCCCGCGCTGACGGCCAGACCATGCCCTGCCACCGGTTCGAGAGCTCTGTCGGCGGGCGCTGGCAGCATTCGCCGTTGGGGCAGCGCGACTTCGAGTGGTTCGTGGTCTCACGTCCGCGGAACCAGCGGGATTCGGTGTAGGGCACTCCCAGCGTGATCGCGAAGTCGCGGCCCCGGTTCGGGTCGACGTGCGCGACGCACCAGTGCGTGGCTCCTGGCTTGTCGGTGTACTGGTAGTGCGTCGAGTACCGGTCAGGTGAGGCGAAGACCGTGCGCCCCGCCCAGTGCCGGCACATCCGCTGGCCCTCGATGGCCCCCGCCGGGTCGGTGGGGAAGACCAGGCCGTCGTTCTCGTACGCCTTGTAGATGATGCCGGTCTCGTCGTTGCGCACGAAGTGGCAGACCAGGTCCAGGTACTGCGTCGCGAGGTTGGTGAACCGGTGCGCGGCCATCTCGTAGGACACCGAGAACACGTCCCGCAGGTCCTCGACCGCCAGGTCGCGATCAGCTTTGGCCTGCTTGAGGTAGCTGACCGCCGTCCGCTCCGGCATCAGTACGGCCGCGGCGAAGTAGTTCGCCTCCACCCGCTGGCGCAGGAAGTCCGCGAAGTCCCGAGGCTGGCTGTGGCCGAGGGTCAGGTGCCCCAGCGTCTGCAGCAGGATGGTGCGCGGGCTGTGCATGCCCAGCGATTCCCGGCGCAGGAAGATCCTGCTGTGGCGCAGGTCGGTGATCGAGCGCACCGAGCGCGGCAGGTCGGTGACGAACCGCAGGCCGTAGCCCATGTGCGTGGCGATGGACTGGATGAGGCCCTCGGAGAGCGCGCCACCGTGGTAGCCGACCCGGTCGAGGATGCCGGAGGCGGCCTGCTCGATGTCCGGGAAGTAGTTGCCGTGCTCGCGCATCATCCGCCGCAGCTCGGCGTTCGCCTTGCGCGCCTCCTCCGGCGTGGCGACCTGCTTGGTCTCCCGGCGCTTGAGCTCGTCGTAGAGCGCGAGCACGTGCTCCAGCGCCTCCGTGGGCACGCGCTTGCCCACCTTCAGCGGCGGCACGTCCAGCCGCTGGTACAGCGGGTCGAGCTGAGCCTGCTCGACGGCGATCTCGAGCTCCGCGCGGCGGTTCGGCGGTTTTTTCGACATCAGTTCGTCCACCGAGCTCCCGAGCGCGTCCGCCAGCGCGCGCAGCAGCGAGAGCTTCGGCTCGCGGTGCCCGTTCTCCAGCAGGGACAGCTGCGAGGGTGCGCGCCCGACGCGTTCGCCCAGCTCAACGAGGGTGAGCCCGGCGGCGCGGCGCAGGTGGCGCAACCGCTGCCCGAAGACCAGAAGGTCTTGGTCGGTGGAAAAATTGCGGTCTTCTTCAGCGGCGAACTCGGCCATGTCGTTGATGTTAGCAGAAAAATCCACGAAATTTCCACGGATTTCTTCTCGGAATGGGCTTGTTCTCCGGCAACACTGGGTTCAGCAACGCCGCAACGAACATCCCGGAAGGGGAAGAACCATGAGCCTCCAGCCTGGAACCCGCCAGCAGGCGATCAAGGCCGCCGAAGAACTCCAGCACGACTGGGACACCAACCCCCGCTGGAAGGGAATCGAGCGTACCCACACCGCCGCGGACGTCGTCCGGCTGCGCGGTTCCGTGCAGGAGGAGCAGACCCTGGCGCGCAACGGCGCCGAGCGGCTCTGGAACCTGCTGCACGAGACCGACTACATCAACTCGCTGGGCGCGATGACCGGTAACCAGGCCGTCCAGCAGGTTCGCGCGGGGCTCAAGGCCATCTACCTCTCCGGCTGGCAGGTCGCCGCCGACGCCAACCTGGCGGGCGAAACCTACCCCGACCAGAGCCTCTACCCGGCGAACTCGGTCCCGCAGGTCGTGCGCCGGATCAACAACGCCCTCAAGCGCGCCGACCAGATCAGCTGGTCCGAGGCGCTGGACCCGGAGACGGAGGAGACCGACTCGGAGCCGACGCAGTGGATGGCCCCGATCGTCGCCGACGCGGAGGCCGGCTTCGGTGGCGTGCTCAACGCCTACGAGCTGATGAAGGGCATGATCCAGGCCGGTGCGGCCGGCGTGCACTGGGAGGACCAGCTGGCCTCCGAGAAGAAGTGCGGCCACCTGGGCGGCAAGGTGCTCATCCCCACCAGCCAGCACGTCAAGACGCTCAACGCCGCCCGCCTCGCCGCGGACGTCGCGGGCGTGCCGTCGCTGGTCGTCGCCCGCACCGACGCGCAGGCCGCGACGCTGCTGACCAGTGACGTCGACGAGCGCGACCAGCAGTTCGTGACCGGCGAGCGCACCTCCGAGGGCTTCTACAAGGTCCGCAACGGCATCGAGCCCTGCATCACCCGCGGTCTGGCCTACGCGCCGCACGCGGACCTGATCTGGATGGAGACCTCGAAGCCGGACCTGGAGGTGGCCAAGCGGTTCGCCGAGGCCATCAAGGACAAGTACCCGGACCAGATGCTGGCCTACAACTGCTCGCCGTCGTTCAACTGGCGCAAGAACCTGGACGACAGCACCATCGCCAAGTTCCAGCGGGAGCTCGGCCACATGGGCTACAAGTTCCAGTTCATCACGCTGGCCGGCTTCCACGCGCTGAACTACGGCATGTTCGACCTGGCCAAGGGCTACGCCGCGGACGGCATGACGTCCTACGTGGACCTGCAGGAGCGCGAGTTCGCCGCCGAGGCGCAGGGCTACACCGCCACCCGCCACCAGCGCGAGGCGGGCACCGGCTACTTCGACCTGATCAGCACCGCGGTGAGCCCGGACTCGTCGACCACCGCGCTGGCCGGGTCGACCGAGGCCGCGCAGTTCTGATCGCGACGTGATCCGATGCCCTGCGGTGTCGGATCGGGCGGGGGAGCGGCGGTTCCGGCCAGCGGCGGCCGGGGCCTGCCGCGCCGGGCACCTCGGTGCCCGCCTCCACAGCACAAAAACGGATGAGCGCTCGTCGCGGGAGCGCTCACCCCAGACGCACCAGCGGCCCTGTGGCGGGGTGTGAGTGATCGCAATGGTGCGAGTGGGCGGGAATCTCCGATGGGGATTCCCGCCCACTTTTTTGCGCTCACACCTTCCGGTGACGGCTGTATCAGATCGGCGGTCTCGTCCCTCTTCATCGCAGACCGGTTCGCGTCGGCGCTCGCGCCGACCGGGCAGCAGGCACCAGCGGAAGGGGACGATCATGCGGATCGAATCGGGAGCGGGACGGCCGTTCAGCGTGCACGACCTGGACGGTTCGCCGGAGGACGGCAGGCGCTACGAATTGATCGACGGCGATCTGATGGTGAGCGCGGCGCCGGGGTGGCCGCACCAGGCGGCGGTGGTGGAACTGGCCTCGCAGCTGCACATCGCCTGCACCTCGGAGTACCGGGTGCTTCCCGCGCCGTTCGCGGTGCGCCCGGACCCGTTCACGGAGTTGCGGCCCGACGTCCTGGTGGCGCGCCACGACGATCTCACGCTGCGGAACCTGCCCGCGGCGCCGGAGCTCGCGGTCGAGGTGATCTCGGCGAGCAGCAGGCTCAAGGACACCACGTTGAAGAAGGCGATCTACGCGAAGCTGGGCGTGCGGTTCTTCTGGCTGGTGGACCCCGACCTGGAGGAACCCGAGATCGCGGCGTGGGAGCTCGTGGGCGGCTCCGGGTACCAGCGGATCGCCCGCGTGCGCAACGACGAGGTGTTCGAGGTGCAGCGCCCGTTCCCCGTCAAGCTCACCGCCTCGGACCTGGTGGCGGGGTTGCGGCCGTGAAGGCGGGCCGTCCGGCCACCGCGCAGGGCACGCGCGCACGAGAGCGGGGCGGGAATCCGCGCCTGGTTCCCGCCCCGCTCAGGTGGCCGATCGGTTCACCGGGGCGCGCGCGAGGCGCGCCCGCCGGTGCGCCGGATCAAGCCGCCAGCCCCAGCGCGTCCAGCGCCGCGCCGATCGAGGACAGCGTGCTGGCCAGCGTCGCGTCCAGCGCCTCGGCGATCGGCGTCAGCTCCGCGGCGTTCGCCGGGAGCGCGAGGCCGACCATGAGGGCGGGGACGGCGACGGCGGCGAAGGCGAAGCGCCGGAGGCGCGTGCGGGGCTCGGCGACGGCGGTCTGCTCGGTCGTCGTGTTCATGTGGATCACCTGTTCTCGATGCGAATTGGCTGGTGTGCCAAGAGATTCGCCGTCGCGATGGCACAGGGCAAGGTCGTTTACAGCTCGTTTTCCCGTTCGGTACGCGTTCGCCCCACTCGTGTCCCGGGGCACAGACCTTCGGTGGTGGCGCCGTCGCGCGGCACGTGGCTCGAAGTCGTCGTGGATCGGCCGAGCGCGGCGATGTCATCCGGACGCGCCCGTCGTCGGCGCTGCGTCGGCGGCGAACCCGGTTGCCGCGTGGGGTGATTCACGAGCCGGGCCGGGGTGATGCCATCGCGCGGCGGCCGGGTGAACACTAGGGTCCGGGCATGATCGAGCGGCGGACTTCTCCGGTGATCGCGGCGCCGATGGCGGGCGGGATCTCCACTCCTGAACTGGTGGCGGCGGTCGGCGGCGCGGGCGGATTCGGCTTCCTGGCGGCGGGCTACCTCGCGGAAGAGGCGCTGGCCGGGCAGATCCGGCGGGTCCGCGAGCTCACCGGCGAGCCGTTCGGGGTGAACCTGTTCGTTCCGGGGCCGCGAGCCGATCTCGACCTGGGCGACTACCGGGAGCGGGTCGCGGCCGAGGCTGAGCGCTACGGCGTGCGGGCGGGATCCGGGCACTGGGACGACGATCTGTACCAGGCGAAGGTCGAGCTGGTGATCGCCGAACGGGTTCCCGTGGTGTCGTTGACCTTCGGCTGTCCGGAGAAGTCCACTGTGGATCGACTGCGGGCGGCCGGCGCGCAGGTGATCTGCACGGTCACCACTCCCGCGGAGGCGCGGCGGGCGGCGGCGGCCAGGGTCGACCTGCTGTGCGTGCAGGGCGCCGAGGCGGGCGGGCACCGGGCGGTGTTCGACGACGACGCGGATTCCGCGGCCGGCGGGGAGCTGTTCGGTCTGCTGGGCGCGCTGCGGGTGATCTCCGGAGCGGTCGATCTCCCGCTGATCGGCGCCGGGGGCATCGTGTCGGGCGCGGACGTGGCGGCGGTGCTCTCGGCCGGTGCGGTGGCGGCGCAGCTCGGTACGGCGTTCCTGGTCTCCGACGAAGCGGGGACCGCGCCCGCGCAGCGCGCGGAGTTCGCGTCCGCGACCAGGGGCACCGCGATCACCCGAGCGTTCAGCGGACGTCCGGCGCGCGGCTTGGTCAACCGGTTCATGGCGGAGCACGGCCCGCACGCCCCGGCCGCCTACCCGCAGCTGCACCACCTCACGAAACCGGTGCGGGGCGCGGCGAGCTCGGCCGGGGATCCGGAGGCGATGTCGCTGTGGGCGGGGCAGACCTACGCGCAGGCGACTCCGCTGCCCGCCGCCGAACTGGTCCGGGCGCTCGACGAGCAGGCCAAGAACGCGCTCGACGCCGCGCGCGCCCGCTGGTCCTGAGGGCGCGGTGCTCAGCGGCCCGTTCGCTGCGAGCTCCGGCCGAGTGTGGGTGAAATCCGGGTGCGTCGCCGGGCTCGGCGCACATAGATTGGCCCGGTGGGTCATGTGCAGTCAGTGAACATCGCCGTGCTCCGGACCGGTCAGTGGACCGGCCGCATGGGCACCACGGGCATCGACAAGCGGCCGGTGCCCGGCCCGGTCAGGTTCACCGAGGCCGGGGTGAGCGGTGATCGCGTGATCGACACCAAGCACCACGGCGCCTGGTACCAGGCCGCCTACGCCTTCGACGTCGAGGACTTCCACTTCTGGTCGGCGGAGCTGGGCAAGGAACTCGTGCCCGGCAACGCCGGCGAGAACCTGAGCCTGCGCGGTTGCGACTCCAGCTCCGCGCTGGTCGGGGAGCGGTGGCGGATCGGCGACGCCGTGCTGCGCGTGACCGGGCCGCGCAACCCGTGCCGGGTATTCGCCGGGTTCTGGGACGTCAAGGGCTTGGTGAAGCGCTTCGCCGAGGTCGGGCGTCCCGGCGCCTACCTCGCGGTGGAACGGGACGGTGAGATCACCGCGGACGATCCGGTCGAGGTGCTCAGCAGGCCCGGCCACCTGGTCACGGTCGCCGACGTGCTCGCCCTGAGCATGGGGGACCGGGAACGCAAGGAGCACGTCGCGGCGGCCGCCGCGGATCTGCCGGAGAAGTGGCGGGTGTCGCTGGGGCTCGCGGAGCTCAGCGGTCGGGAAGGCATTCGATGATGCCGTGGCCGTCGTCGAGCGTGGTGACGGCGGCGACGAACAGCCCGGCGGCGGCGGTGATCCGCTCCGTGCGGTCCATGTCGCGCATCCGGCCGCCCACGTAGATCATCATCCGCAGGTCCGTCTCGGTGAACTCGCCATCCGGGTCGGGCAGCAGCTCGATGATGATCACGCTGCTCTCCGGGCCCGCCGCCTCGGCGCAGCGGGTCAGGATGCGCACCGCGTCCTCGTCCTCCCAGTCGCTGAGCACGTCGCACAGCACGTAGGCGTCGGCACCGGCGGGCAGCGGGTCGAAGAAGTCGCCGACCACCACCTCGGCCCTGTCCCGCACGCCGCGGGACTCCAGGTAGTCCTCCGCGGCGCGGGCCGGACCGGCCAGGTCCACCACCGTGCCGCGCACCGCGGGGTAGCGCTCCACGATCTCCGCGATGAGCACGCCCTTGCCGCCGCCCACATCGGTGACCTGGTCGAACCGGTCCCAAGCCAGTGACGCCGCCACCGACGGGACGAACTCGCCGGACTTGGACTCCATCAGGTCGTCGAAGGAGTCCGACAACTGCGGGCTGTGCGCCAGGTCCTCCCGGAACGAGCGGCCGAACGCGGCCCGGTAGGCGGGGTGGTGCCCGCGAACCTGCTCGATGAGTTCCACGAAGGCCAGATCGGCGCGGCCGACGGCGCCGTCGAGGTCGAGCCATTCGCGGCTCCCGCCCGGAGCGTTGCTCTGCAACGAGCGGGAAGCCTCGTTGGGGCCGAACACGTCCGGTTCGGGCTCGGTGAAGATCCCGCGCCGAACCAGGAATCGCAGCACCCGGCCGAGCGGATCCGCTCGGGTCTCGGACCGCTTCGCGATCTCGTCGAGCGGGACCGGGCCGTCCTGGACGATGTCGGCCACCCGCAGCGTGGCCGCGGTCCGCACGGCGAAGGGCGTGACCAGGTCGGCCATCGCCCAGACGTCCACCGGCTCAGAGGCCATGCGGGCAGGATAGGCGCGGCTCCGGAACCTGGCAGGGGCGTCGGTCCCGGTCAGTCCTGCAGGACCGACACGATCCGCTCGGCGGTCTCCCGCATGTGCTCGCGCACGACCTCGCGGGCCTTCGCGGCGTCCCCGGCCTCGATGGCGTCCACGATCGGGGAATGCCGCTGCCAGGCCATGTTGCGCACGGCCAGCTCCGGCCCGGATCGGACGATGGTGGCCCGGGTGAGCCCGGAGATGTGCTGCCAGGACTGCACCAGCGCGGCGTTGCCGGTGAGCTCGCACATCCGCTGGTGGAAGGCCAGGTCCGCTTCGACCAGCGTCGCCATGCTCTGGTCGAGGTCGCGCAGCCGGTCCACCGATTCGCGCAGCTCCGCGACGCTGGTGCTCCGGTCCGGCGCCTCGCAGAGCGCCTCCACCGCCAGCGATTCCAGGGCGGCGCGCACGGCGAAGATGTCCCGCACCTCCGCCGTGGTCAGGGCGCGCACCAGCAGCTTGCCGCGTTCGTCGGCGACCACGAGGCCTTCCTGCACCAGGTGGCGCAGGGCTTCGCGCAGCGTTCCCCGGGAGACCGAGAGCGCATCGCTGAGCTCCGTCTCGATCAGTCGCCTGCCGGGTTCGAGCTGGCCGCTGCTGATCGCCTCGCGCAGCTTCCGCAACGACTGCTCGCGCAAGGTCTGCCGGTCGACGCCGCCGAGCGCCGGAACATCCAGGGGCACTTGTGCATCGCCTCTCTGCTGGTGGTCGCGCTCATCGTAATCCACCACCGCTTCGCCGAATAACGGTCGACTGTTGACAGTCGACGAGACTCGCCGTTAACTGTGCGCTACCTAACGCACGAAGGGGTGAGGCGGATGCCGGAGTTGGGCTGCTCGACGATCTCGTTCCGGCAGCGGCCGGTGCGCGAGGCGCTCGCTGTCATCCGGGAACTCGGCTTCGACGGCATCGACCTCGGCGGCCTCCCCGGCGTCTGCGACCACATCCCCACCCCGCTGGCCGGCTCCGCGGACGAGCTCGTGGACGTGGTCCGGGAGTCCGGATCGCGCACGTGGGCGATCAACGTGGACCCGGGCCCGCTGAACGATCCGAGGCTCGACGAGCACGACCTGCGCGACTCCGGCCGGGAGCTCATCGGGCTCGCCGCGAGCCTGAACGCGGCGATGATCGTGCCGTGCGGGGCCCAGCACCGGGAACCGTTCGTCGACGAGGCGACCGATCTCGACCGGATCGCGCACGGCCTGGGCCTGCTCGGCGAGCTCGCCGAGCAGCGCGGGGTGCGGCTGCTGGTCGAAGGGCTGCACCACTACCGCTTCTGCCACACGACCGAGCGAGCCGAGGCGCTGCTGGACCGGGTTCCCGCGGCCGCGGCGGGCTTCGTCTTCGACGTCAGCCACGTCGTGGCGGGCGGGTTCGACGAGGTCGCCTTCGCGCGGGAGTTCGCCGAACGCATCGAGCACGTGCACTTGCGCGACGCCGAACCCGGCGACATCAACCTCAGCATCGGCCGCGGCCGGGCCGACTTCGCCGGGGTCGTCCGGGCGCTGCGCGAGCACGGCTACACCGGCCGCTACGTGCTCGAACTCGAAACCCACGACGTCGCCGAGCAGGACCGGCCCGCCGAGGCCGCGGCGGCACGAGCGGCCATCGCCGCGCTGCTGGACTGACCCGCACCTGCCGGCCGCACTCCCCGATTCCGGCGTCAGCGCACGAGCCTGGCGACCGACCGCAGATCCGACCCGTTTTGGAGGACCCGCATGTCCGAATCCGCTCGCACCGCCCTGATCACCGGCGCAGGCTCGGAACGCGGCATCGGCCGGGAGACCGCCCGCGAGCTCGCCGCCGCGGGCTTCGACATCGCCGTGCTCGACCTCGACGGCGAAGCCGCCCAGCGCACCGCCGACCTGGTCGCCGAGGAGCACGGGGTCCGCGCGCTGGGCGTGCGGGCCGACGTCACCGATCAGGCGTCGGTCGACGTGGCTGTCAGCGCGGTCGAAGCCTCGGAGCTCCCGGCGGTCGCCGCCCTGGTCAACAACGCGGGCATCACCCGCCCCACCCGCTTCCTGGACATCGAACCCGAGGAGTGGGACCTGGTGTTCAAGGTCAACGTCACCGGCACCTACCTGGTGACCCAGCGCGTGCTGCCCGGCCTGGTGGAGCGCGGGTACGGCCGCATCGTCAACGTCTCCTCGGTCAGCGCGCAGCGCGGTGGCGGCGTGTTCGGCGGCTCGCACTACTCCGCGGCGAAGGCCGCCGTGCTCGGCCTCACCAAGGCGCTGGCGCGGGAGGTCGGCCCGAACGGGGTCGTGGTCAACGCGGTCACGCCGGGCCTCATCGACACCGACATCACCGGCGGTCTGCTGACCGGTGAGCGCAAGGAGGAGCTGATCGCCGGCGTGCCGGTCGGGCGCAACGGCCGCACCACCGACGTCGCCGCCACCATCGCTTTCCTCTCGGGTGACGCCGTCGGCTACATCACCGGCGCCACGTTCGACATCAACGGCGGCTCGCACATCAACTGATCACGCGGCCTGCCGCGTCGTTTCCAGGTGCCTCGCGACGTGCGACGACGTGCTCCTGGAAGCTCGACCGGCCGGGGACCGCCCACCCGCCGCACCGCCTCAACGACGAGGATCACGGAAAGAACGAGTGGTATGCCCAACTCCCTCATCCTGCTGCACACGGCCATCACCGTGGTCGGCATCGTCACGCTGATCGTGGCGGCACGGCTCAACCCGGTCATCGTGCTGGTGCTGGGTTCGCTCTACCTGGGGCTGGCCACCGGCCTCGGTTTCGAGGAGACCGCGAAGGCCGTCACGGACGGCTTCGGCGGCTTGATGGCCGAGGTCGGCCTCATCATCGGGTTCGGCGTGCTGCTGGGCTCGCTGCTGTCGGCGACCGGGACGTTGCAGCGCATCGTCGAGCTGTTCCTGAAGGCCTTCGGCAAGTCCCGGTCGCCGTACGCGCTCGGGCTGTCCTCCGGCGTGGTGTTCCCGGCGATCTACTTCGACGTGGCGCTGGTGATGCTGGCGCCCATCGCCCGGTCGGTCGCGGCGCGCACCGGGGCGAGCGTCGCCGCCGTCGGCGGGGCGCTGGCCATCGGCCTGGAGGTGGGCCTGCTGATGGTGCTGCCGGGCGCGGCGGCGCTGGCGATCAGCGGTTCGCTGGGCGTCGGGCCGGGCATGATGCTGCTGTGCGGCATCGGGATCGGGGTGCTCTCGATCGTCATCTCGGTGTTCCTGCACGGCAGGCTGATGCGCCGCACGTGGAATCCGGCGAAGGACGAGGTCGCCGCCGACGGCGGCCCCCAGGGCGTGGAGGCCGCTGCGGAGGAGTCGCCGCGCCGAACCCTGCCGCTGATCGTGCTGGTCCTGCCGGTGCTGGTGCCGCTGGCCCTGATCGTGCTGGGCACGGTGACGGAGACGGCGGGCGTGCAGATCGGCTGGGTCTCGTTCCTGGCCGATCCGGTGGTGGCGCTGCTGTTCGGCCTGCTCATCGGCTGCGCGCTCACGGCGTGGACGTTGTCGCGCGACGCGGTGGAACGGGCGCTGACCAGGGGTGCTTCGACGAGCGGCACGATCCTGCTGTTCACCGGTGTCGCGGGCTCGCTCGGCGAGGTGATCAGCCGGACCGGGGTGGGCGACATCGTCTCCGGCTTGTTCCACGCGGGCAGCGCGTCGCCGCTGCTGCTGGCGTGGGCGGTCGCGGCGCTGCTGCGGCTGGCGCAGGGGTCGGGGTCGGTCGCGGCGATCACCGGCGCGACGCTGCTCGCCCCGGTGGTCGGCGAACTCGGCACTCCCGCGGTGCTGGTGGCGCTGGCCGCCGCCGCGGGCGCGAGCTTCGGCGGGCACGTCAGCGACAACACCTTCTGGATGTTCCGCACGATGCTCGGGTTGTCCACTCGGGGCGCCTTCCAGGTCTACACCGTCGCCCAGTCGATCATGTCCGTGGTCGCGCTGGCGCTGGTGCTGGCCGCGGACCTGGTGCTGTGAGCCGCTGACGCCCCGCGCGTTCACCCGGCGGGAGAGGCCGGGACGGACGCACCCTGGTGGTCGGCGTGCTGCCGGACCGGGGGCGCGCTTCGAGAATCGGGCGGCGCCGTCGCGCGGGCCGCCTGGCGCGAAGCCGTGGTGGGGCGGGGAAACGATGACGCGCTTGTTCAACGATCCGGCCTCGTTCGCCGAGGACGCGCTGGCCGGTTTCTGCGACCTGCACGCCGCGCGGGTGCGCAGGGTCGAGGGCGGAGTGGTGCGAGCGGTCCCGTCGGCGCAGGGCAACGTGGCGGTGGTCGCCGGAGGGGGCTCCGGGCACTACCCGGCGTTCCACGGGCTCGTCGGAGCGGGATTGGCCGAGGGCGCGGTGGTGGGCGACGTGTTCACCTCGCCGTCGTCGCGGGAGGTGTTGTCGGTGGCGCGGGCCGCGCACCGCGGTGGTGGCGTGCTGTTCGCCTTCGGCAACCGCGCGGGCACCGTCGAGAACTTCGAGGCCGCGCGGGCGCGGTTGTTCCGGGACGGCATCGACTGCCGCGCGGTGGCGGTCACCGACGACATCGCTTCGGCGCAGGCTCCGTCGCGGCGCAGCGGGGCCGCCGGGAACTTCGTGGTGCTCAAGATGGCGGCGGCAGCGGCGGACCAGGGCCTGGTGCTCGACGAGGTGCAGCGGGTCGCGGTCACCGCCAACGAGCGCACCCGGACCCTCGGCGTCGCGGTGGACGGGTGCACCTTGCCGGGGCGGGACGGTCCGCTGTTCACGGAACCGGTCGGCAAGGTCGGGCTGGGGCCGGGTGCGCGGGGCGAGCCGGCGGCGTCCGGCGTGGGCTTCTCCACGGCGGCGGAACTCGCCGACGTCGTCGTCGACGGGGTGCTGGCGGAGTCCCCGGCCGGCGCGGGCGGCCGGGTCGGCGTGGTGCTCAACGGGTTGGGACGCACCGAGCACGAGGAGCTGTTCGTGCTGTGGTCCCGGATCGCGGCGCGGTTGCGCGGCGCCGGGCTGGAGGCCGTGGAACCGGAGTCCGGCGAGCTCGTGACCAGTCTCGACACGGCGGGCGTGTCGCTGACCCTGGTGTGGCTGGACGAGGAGCTGGAGCGGTTCTGGCGCGCCTCGGCCGACGCTCCCGCGTACCGCAAGCGCGCTCGGCCGCGGACCGCGACGGTGCGGGCCGTCGCGGATAGTGCTCCCGCGAGCCTGCGGGCGTACCCCGAATCGCTCCTGGAGTCCCGCCGGGCCGCGACGGCGGCGGCCTCGGTGCTGGGCGAGATCCACCGGGTGATCGAGGCGCACGCCGCGGAGATCGACCGGCTCGACGCGGTCGCCGCCGACGGTGATCACGGCCGCAGCATGGCGCGGGGGACCGGCGCCGCGCACGCGGCCGCGATGACCGCGGTGCGGGCGGGCGCGGGGGTCCGCTCGACGTTGGCGGGGGCCGGCGATGCCTGGGCAGCGCGGGCGGGCGGGACCTCGGGCGTGCTGTGGGGCACCGGCCTGCGCGCCTTCGCCGGTGAGCTCTCCGACGGGGAGGCGCCGTCGGCCGCCGAGCTGGCCGCCGGGGTGGCGGCGTTCGCGGAGTCGATCGTGCGAACGGGCGGGGCGCAGCAGGGGGACAAGACGATGGTGGACGCGATCGCGCCGTTCGCGGCGGAGTTCGCCGGTTCCGGTTCGTGGGCGCGCGCGGCCGAGGCGGCCCGTGCGGCGGCAGGGGAGACGGCGTCGTTGCAGCCGAAGGTGGGCCGGGCCCGGCCGATGGCGCAGCGCAGCCTCGGCACCTCCGATCCAGGTGCGATGTCGTTCGCCCTGATCGCCGAGACGATCGCGGCGGCGGCCGGGACCGCAGGCTGAGCCGGGGCAATCCGGTTCGCGAGCGGTGCCGGTGGTCCGCTCGGCGCGTGCGGCGGCACCGCTTCGACGTCCGTGGAATCCGGCCCTCCTCGCAGCTCAACGGCGGTGCGCACCTCCTCCCGGGAATCGGCCGAACGAGGGCTTCACCCGTTCGAATGCTGTGACGTGCGGCACCTGTAGCAGCCGGACCGACTAGAGTGATGATTGGGTGACCGAAGGTTGGAAGCCCGACTAAATTGCGAACCGGGGAAGGCTCGATCCGGTGAGCGCGGGCCCGTCCGGGATCAACGGTGAGATCGGCGAAAGGTGCGGTGCGGTATGTCCCAGGAGTTGGAGCACTTCATCGGCGGCAAGCGTGTCGCCGGAACCTCCGGGAACTTCGGTGACGTCTTCGACCCGAACACCGGGCGGGTGCAGGCCAAGGTGCCGCTGGCGTCGACCCAGGAGGTCTCCGCCGCGATCGCCAACGCCGCGGAGGCGCAGCCCGCGTGGGCGGCGCAGAACCCGCAGAAGCGCGCCCGGATCATGATGCGCTTCCTGCAGCTGGTCAACGAGGAGATGGACTCGCTGGCCCGGCTGCTGTCCGCCGAGCACGGCAAGACCGTCCCCGACGCCAAGGGCGACATCCAGCGCGGCCTGGAGGTCGCCGAGTTCGCCGTCGGCATCCCGCACCTGCTCAAGGGCGAGTACAGCGAGAACGCGGGCACCGGCATCGACGTGTACTCGATGCGCCAGCCGCTGGGTGTGGTCGCGGGCATCACGCCGTTCAACTTCCCCGCGATGATCCCGCTGTGGAAAGCGGCGCCGGCCATCGCCGCGGGCAACACGTTCGTGCTCAAGCCCTCCGAGCGCGATCCCTCGGTGCCGCTGCGGCTCGCGGAGCTGTTCATCGAGGCCGGGTTGCCGCCGGGCGTGCTCAACGTGGTCAACGGCGACAAGGTCGCGGTCGACGCGGTGCTCACCGACCCGCGCATCGAGGCGGTCGGGTTCGTCGGCTCCTCCTCGATCGCCGAGTACATCTACAGCACCGCCGCCGCGCACGGGAAGCGCGCGCAGTGCTTCGGCGGCGCCAAGAACCACATGATCGTGATGCCGGACGCCGACCTCGACCAGGTGGTGGACGCGCTGGTCGGCGCGGGCTACGGCTCGGCGGGCGAGCGCTGCATGGCGATCTCGGTGGCGGTTCCGGTGGGGCAGCCCACCGCGGACGCGCTGGTGGACAAGCTCACCGAGCGGGTCCGCAAGCTCAAGATCGGCACCAGCTTCGACGAGACCGCGGACTTCGGCCCGCTGGTGACGAAGCAGGCGCTGCAGCGGGTCGACGAGCTCGTCGCCGCCGGGGTCGAGGAGGGCGCCGAGCTGGTCGTCGACGGCCGCGGGTTCTCGCTGGAGGGCCACGAGGACGGGTTCTTCGCGGGCGCCTCGCTGTTCGACCACGTCACAACGGACATGCGGATCTACCGCGAGGAGATCTTCGGGCCGGTGCTGTCGATCGTGCGCGCCGCCGACTACGAGGAAGCGCTCCGGTTGCCCAGCGAGAACGAGTACGGCAACGGCGTCGCGATCTTCACCAGGGACGGCGACGCCGCGCGCGAGTTCACCAGCCGCGTGAACGCGGGCATGGTCGGCGTGAACGTCCCGATCCCGGTGCCGATCGCGTACCACACCTTCGGCGGCTGGAAGCGCTCCGGGTTCGGCGACCTCAACCAGCACGGGCCGGACTCGATCAAGTTCTACACCAAGACGAAGACGGTGACCTCGCGCTGGCCCTCCGGGCTCAAGGAAGGCGCCAGCTTCACCATCCCGACCATGAACTGACTCGGCAGCGGGCAGGGCCGGCCGCACCACGTCGGCTGGTCCTGCCCGGGAAACTCGAAGGTAGGAGTGAACGTGTCGGTAGCAGCGGTTTCCGGACCTTCCGGCGCGGTGTCGCCGTTCGCGCTGACCGAGGACCAGCGGGCGATCCAGCAGCTCGCCCGCGAGTTCGCGGTCGAGCAGCTCGCGCCGCACGCGGTGCAGTGGGACCAGGACAAGCATTTCCCGGTCGACGTGCTGCGGGCCGCCGGTGAGCTGGGCATCGGGGGCATCTACGTCGACGAGGCCTACGGCGGCACCGGGCTGAGCCGGTTCGAGTCGGTGCTCATCTTCGAGGCGCTGGCCTCCGGTGATCCCTCGGTGGCGGCGTACCTGTCGATCCACAACATGGTCGCGGGCATGATCGACCGCTTCGGCGACGCCGAGCAGCGGGCGCGCTGGCTGCCGTCGCTGTGCGCGCTGGAGACCCGCGCGAGCTACTGCCTCACCGAACCAGAAGCCGGGTCCGATGCGGCGGCGCTGCAGACCCGAGCGGTGCGCGACGGCGACGACTACGTGCTGACCGGGGTGAAGCAGTTCATCTCCGGCGGCGGCAGCTCCGACGTGTACGTGGTGATGGCGCGGACCGGGGAGAGCGGCTCGAAGGGCATCTCCACGTTCATCGTCGAAAGCGGCTCCGAGGGGCTCTCGTTCGGGCCGAACGAGAAGAAGATGGGCTGGAACGCCCAGCCCACCCGCCAGGTGATCCTCGACGGCGTGCGGGTTCCGGAGAGCAGGCGCCTCGGCCCCGAGGGGATCGGGTTCAAGATCGCCATGGCCGGGCTGGACGGCGGCAGGCTCAGCATCGCGTCCTGCTCGCTGGGCGGTGCGCGGGCCGCACTGGACCAGAGCCTCGGCTACGTGCGGGAGCGCAGCGCCTTCGGCTCGAAGCTCAGCGAGTTCCAGGTGCTGCAGTTCAAGCTCGCCGACATGGCCACCGAGCTGGAGGCCGCGCGGATGCTGCTGTGGCGCGCCGCGTGGGCGCTGGACTCCCGCGACGGGGACGCGACGAGGCTGTGCGCGATGGCCAAGCGGCTGGCCACCGACGTGGGCTTCACCGTGGCGAACGAGGCGCTTCAGATCCACGGTGGATACGGATACCTTGCCGAGTACGGCCTGGAGAAGATCGTGCGCGACCTGCGCGTGCACCAGATCCTCGAGGGCACGAACGAGATCATGCGACTGATCATTTCCCGTGGACTGCTGGAGTCGGCATCATGACAACACCCGCCCCGGAGCAGGTTCTGCTCAGCGTCGAGGGCGCGCTCGGACGCATCACGCTCAACCGCCCCAAAGCGATCAACTCGCTGACCCTGGAGATGGTCCGGGAGATCACCGCCGCGCTGCGGCGGTGGAGCTCCGACGACCAGGTCCAGGTGGTGCTCATCGAGGGCGCGGGCGAACGCGGCCTGTGCGCGGGCGGCGACATCCGGGCGCTCTACGACGCGGCGAAGGCGCAGGACGACTCGCTGCCGAAGGCGTTCTGGAGCGAGGAGTACCGGCTCAACACGATGCTGGCGCACTACCCGAAGCCGGTCGTGGGGCTGATGGACGGCGTCTGCATGGGCGGCGGGGTCGGCATCTCCGCGCACGGTTCGCACCGGGTCGTGACGGAACGGACGAAGATCGGCATGCCGGAGGTCGGCATCGGCTTCGTGCCCGACGTCGGCGGTACGTTCCTGCTCTCGCAGGCCCCCGGCGAGCTCGGCACGCACCTGGCGCTGACCGGCGCGCCCGTCGGCGGCGCGGACGCGGTGGCGCTGGGGCTGGCCGACCACTACCTGCCCAGCGAGCGCATCGACGATCTCGTCAAGGCGCTGACCACCGGTGACGCGGACGCGGCGCTGGCCAGGTTCGCCGAGCCCGCACCGGAGTCCCCGGTGGCGGCGCAGCGGGAGTGGATCGACGCCGCCTACGCCGGGGACGACGTGGCGGAGATCCTCGCGCGGCTGCGCGCCCGGCCGGAGGAGGCGGCCGGCAAGGCCGCGGACGCCATCGAGTCGAAGTCCCCGACCTCGCTGAAGCTGACGCTGCGCGCCTTGCGCAGCCGCCCCGGCACGCTGGAGGTCGCGCTCGACCAGGAGTTCCGGATCGCGCTGCGCTGCCTCACCGCGGGCGACTTCGTGGAGGGCGTGCGCGCCACCCTCGTGGACAAGGACCGCGACCCGAAGTGGTCGCCGAACCGGCTCGACGACGTGGGCGAAGACCAGGTGCAGCGGTTCTTCGCCCCGCTCGGCGCGGACGAACTGGGCCTGTCGGGCTGACCGCCTGCCGTTGACCTCGCCTGCCGGGTGAGCTGCGTTGCGGACGTCGAGCGCGAGGTTCCGCTGCCCGCCCCGCGCAGGCCGAGGTCGAAGGCAGGTCCTGAGCACCCGGGCCGCGCGCCCGGATCGAACCACCGCACCCGCAGAAGGGAACATGACAATGGCTGTCATCGGTTTCATCGGGCTGGGCCACATGGGCGGCCCGATGTCGGCGAACCTGGTCAGGGCCGGGCACACCGTGCGCGGGTTCGACCTGGTGCCCGCGGCGCTGGACGCGGCGCGCGCGAACGGGGTGACCGTGGCCGACTCGGCCGCCGAGGCCGTCGCCGGTGCCGAAGCGGTGATCACGATGCTGCCCAGCGGCAAGCACCTGCTGGACTGCTACGAGCAGGTGCTGCCCGCGGCGGAACCGGGCGCGCTGCTCGTCGACTCCTCGACGGTCGACGTCGCCGACGCCAGGGCCGCCCACGAGCTGGCCGGGGCGGAGGGCTTCGGTTCGCTGGACGCGCCGGTCTCCGGCGGCACGGCGGGCGCGGAGGCGGGCACCCTCACGTTCATGGTGGGCGGTGCCGAGGAGCACTTCCAGCGCGCGGAGTCGCTGCTGGAGCCGATGGCCCGCAAGGTGATCCACTGCGGTGGTCCGGGCAACGGCCAGGTCACCAAGATGTGCAACAACCTCATCCTCGGGGCTTCGATGGTCGCCGTCGGCGAGGCCTTCGTGCTGGGCGAGCGGCTCGGCTTGAGCAACCAGGCGCTCTACGACGTGGCGTCGATCTCCACCGGCCAGTGCTGGGCGCTGACCACGAACTGCCCGGTGCCGGACCTGGTGGAGACCAGCCGCGCCAACCACGACTACGAGCCGGGCTTCTCGGCCGCCCTGATGCTCAAGGACCTGAAGCTGGCGGAGTCGGCGGCGCGGCAGAGCGGCACCGACGCGTCGATCGGGCGGCTGGCCACGGAGCTGTACCAGCGGTTCAACGAGGAAGGCGGCGGCGGGTACGACTTCGGCGCCATCATCCGCTCCATCCGGGAGCACTCGGAGCGCTCCGCCGAAGCGTCCCCCGAGGTCACCGGCACCCCGTGACCGCCGTCGCCGCGCGGCACGGCCCCGGTGCCGTGCCGCGGCCGGGGCGGGATGAGGCCCGGAAGGTCCCGGCGTACGCTGGCGCCTCGTGATGGACTGGCTGTTCGAGTGGTGGGACGGCGTCGAGCTGTGGCTCGTTCAGCTGTGGTACCCGCTGCTGGTGACCCTGGTCCTGGTCGTGCTGCTGCCGGTGTGCTGGTACCTGGCGCGCGTCCTCGACCGGGCCATCGACGGGATCGGCGCGAAGCTGACCCGAGTGCGCGACGCCGAGCCGCCGGTGCGGACCCCGCGCGGAACGGACGTGTCGTGAGCAGGTTGAGTTCGCGCAAGCGCATCACCATCGCCCTGGTCGGCCTGATCGCGCTGGTCGTCATCGGGTGGTTCGTCCAGCAGGGCACGACGGGGCACCGTTCCGCGACGCCGGTTGACGGCGGGGGCACGCTGGTGTGGCAGGCTGTGCCCGTTCTGCCGGATTCATCGGTCTCGGCGGTGCCGTGGCGAGCGTTCGCCCTTCCGGGGCCGTCCGCGTCGCTGGCGTGACCGTGCGGGCTCCGGACCGTGGCGCATCGCCTCGGCATTGCGGTGAACAACACCTGTTCCTGGTTGTTGACGTGTGTGGTTGAGTGGGATGTTTGCGACGAAAAAGCCTCAGGTAATCCGGAAGGAGCCGGCGGTGGGCAAGCTGGAGCAGCCTGGCGTGAGCGCGAAGACGGCGGCTGAGGACGCGGAGCGGCGCGGTGCGTCCGTGCACGTGCTCGACGGCAGCGACCTGATCAACAAGCGGACCGCGCTGGACGGGATCGCGGCGGTGCTGTCGTTCCCGGAGTGGGCCGGGCGCAACCTGGACGCGCTCTACGACTGCCTGACCGACCTGTCCTGGTTGCCGGAAGGCGAGCACGTGCTCATCTGGTCCGGCGCGCAGAACCTCGCGGAGCACGACCCGAAGGCCTACGCGAAGATCAACACGGTGCTGCAGGACGCCGCCAGCAACACGATCTGCGGCCGCGGCTTCGCCACGATCCTCACCCGCGACTGAGCGTTCCCGCCCGCGATCACTCCGGGCGGCGGGGGATCCAGGCGGCCGGGCGCTTCTCGGCGAAGGCGCGGATGCCCTCCTGGCCCTCCTCGGAGGCGAAGTGGCTCGCGGAGAGCTCGAGGACGGCGTCGAAGTCCTCGCTGATGGTGGCCGCGCGCGGGCGCCGCAGCAGTTCCTTGGTGGCGGCCAAGGCGTTCGGAGCGCCACGGGTGAGCAGGTCGGCGTAGCGGGCGACCTCCGCGTCCAGCGACTCCGCGGGGACCGCCGAATTCAGCAGGCCGATCTCGACGGCGCGGGCCGCGTCGAAGTTCTCCCCGGTCAGGAACAGCTCGTGCGCGGCGCGCGGTTGCAGCCGGGGCAGCACGGTCAGCGAGATGACCGCGGGCACCACGCCGATGCGCACCTCGGAGAAGCCGAACGTCGCGGTGTCCGCGGCCACGGCGAGGTCGCAGGCCGCGACGATGCCGACACCACCGGCCCGCGCCGGCCCCGCCAGTTTCGCGATGACCGGTTTCGGGCTGGTCCACAGCGCTTCGAGCAGTTCGGGCAGCTCCCGCACGCCTTGCTGGTCCGCGTCGGCGGAGCGGGATTCCTTGAGGTCCATCCCGGCGCAGAACACCGGTCCGGTGTGGGCGAGCACGACGACCCGCACGGTGTCCTCGGCCAGCGCCGCGGCCAGGTGATCGCGCAGTTCGCGGCGCAGCTGCGCGGACAGCGCGTTGCGGTTGTGCGGGGAGTCCAGCGTGATCGTCGCGATGCCCGCGTCGACGGTGCGGTGCACGAGTTCGTCGCCCATGCGCCGCACGTTAGCCGCACCGACGGCATCGGAGCCAGGCCCGGAACACCGGAGCCCGCGCTTTCGTGACGGGTTGGCGGCGTTCGTCCCCGCCGCTGAGCGGTGACGAGACGACCGCTCGCTGGTGCTCGGCCTTCCTCTTGTGCGGACGGCTCTTCGGCGCCCACTTGGGAAAAATCCCGCCGTGAGATGACAACCGAGGTTCCGATACCCGACTACGCGGGCCGAGCGCGAACGCAAGCCCTCACGTCGGTGGGTAGCGCGTCGTCCAGTCTTCGGTGTCCGGGGGGTGCGGGCCGAACTCCAGGCTCGCGTCGTGGGCGAGCTGTTCGATCACGTCGTGCAGTTCGAGCTCGGTGCGCCACCGGTCCGGGATCTTCGCCGCCCCCGCCTGCGCGCCGACGAGGCTGCCGCAGACGGCGCCGGTGGTGGCGGAGTTGCCGGAGTGGTTGACCGCCAGCGGCAGCGCGACGTCGATGTCGCCGTCGGCCACCAGCGCGGCGTACAGGCCGATGCCGAGCGCGTCGGCGGCGCTCCAGCCGTTGCCGATGCCGGTTTCCAGGTGGGTCGGCGTGGTCTCGGCGGACGCGGCGTAGCGCACCGCGGCGGCGACCTTGCGGGAGACCTCCTGCTGACCGCGGTGCCCGCTGAGCTCGTCCAGCGCCTCGTCGACGGCAGTGGCGAGGTCGCAGCCGGTGAGCAGCCGGGACACCAGGAACGCGAGCGTGCCCGCGCTGAGGTAGGCGACCGGATCGCCGTGGGTGAGCGCGGCCGTGTTCTGCCCGACGCGGAACACCTCCGCCGGGTCGTCGCTCCATAACGCCGCGGGGACCGCCCGCATCACCGCCGTGCTGCCCTGCGAGTCGCTGACCGGGTGGTCCGGGGTGCCCATCGGTTGTTGGCCCTTGGCGAACGCGATGAGCGTGCGCATCATGGTGCGGCCCGGGTTCCGGGTCTGGTACAGGGCGCGGTGCCCCACCAGCCAGCCGTCCGGGGCGGGGGTGTGCTTGAGGAATTCGCCCGCCGCGCGCCCCCAGCTGAGGTGCTGGGTGTGCAGCCAGCGCTGGTAGGCGTGCTGGATGTGCCGGGACGGGTCGGCGACCTCGCCGGTACGGCGGCTCACCCCGGCGCGGATGGTGCCTTCGAGCGAGAACAGCAGCAGCTGGGTGTCGCTGCCGAGGCGTCCCGCGGGATGCCCGGCGGGCACGTAGTTGCGCAGGCCCTGCGGCCCGTGCCGGTCCTGGATGTCGTCCCAGCCGCTGCCCGCGATGGGCGTGCCGAGTGCTTCACCGATGGCGCATCCCAGCACCGCTCCGAGGAAGCGGTCCCTGGAGGCGGCGAGTCTGGGCACGGCGTGCAGGCTCCTTCTCCGGTCGGGGGCGTGCGCAGGGGCGCCGACGGGGTACCGCTGGAGCCACTCGGCGGATTCGTCCGGGTAGGGACCGAATTCGGTGGTGGCGTCCTCGGCGAGCCGTTCCAGCACCGCGAGCGCGGCGGGTTTCTCGGCCCACGGTAGGGGAATCGCGGCGGGCCCGTGGGCGGCTCCGAGCAATTGGCCGCACAGCACGGCCGTGGTCCGGGTGTCGCCGCCGTGGTCGGCCGCGGCGGCGACGGCGGTGGTGAAGTCGTCGGGGCACGCGGCGGCGACGCGCAACGCCACGGCGAGCGCCTCGGTGCCGGTGCGGCCCGCGCCCATCGCGTCGAGCTGGGCGGCTCCGGGGGCGAAGCCGACCGGGCTGGTCGCGCCGAGGCGCAGCGCGCGGTCCAGCAGCGCGGGCCGGGAGTCGGCGGGTTCCCAGGACGCGACGGCCCGGGACAGGCTCTCGTGCAGCGGAATTCCGCGCAGCAGCAGGGAGATCGCGACGCCGAGCGCTCCGGCGGGACGGTGCCCGTCCGGGTGGCCGTGGGACAGGGCGGCGAGGTCCTTGGCGCCGCCGAACACAGCGGTGCCCGACCACAGCGCCGCCACGGCGCCCAGCGGTACGCCCGACGCGCCGGACGCGTGCGCGGAGGCCCTGTCCCCGGCGGCGATCCTGGTCAGCGCGGTGAGCAGCGCCGGGTCGTCGACCGAGTCGGCGCGCAGCTCGGGCCGGTCGACCAGCCAGCCGTCCGGTCCTTCGGCCGGGTCGGCGACGCAGTCCTGCCACGGGATCCCGCGGGTGTGCAGCCACCGCTGCAGTCCATTGAGGACGGAGGCGGGGACGTCGGCGGCGCCGTGCACGCGCAGCGCGGTGTGCGCGCGGATCACGCCCTCCAGCGCGAACAGCGCCGACGTGGTGCGTTCGCCGATGCGGCCCGCGACGGTGAATTCGGCGCAGGCGGCGCCCAGCAGCATCCCGGCGAACCGGCTCGCGGCGTCCGCCCGGTAGCCGGAGTCGTCGGCGAGGCCGGTCGCGGGCACCGGCGGTGCCGGATCGGTGCCGATGCGCTGGCGCAACGCCGCGAACCACGGCGGCCGGGTCAGCGGACGATCCCGCCACGACCGCCACTTCTCCAGCAGCAGCCGCTCATCGGCGTCGGCGGGCTCGGCCGACGCCAAGGGCGAGGTGCCCGGTCCGGGCGTGTCGGATTCCGCGCCCTCGGCGGAATCCGAGCGCGCGGTCGCCGAATCCGGCGTCGCCGAACGGCGCCGTTCCCGGTATGCCGCCAGCAACGCCCGTTCCGCCTCGGTGAGCCCGTCGGAGGCCCTCGCGTCCGTCACCCGTGCAACGTTACTGCCTGTCTTCGATCTTGTTCTGCGCGGCGGTGCGGGTGGTGGAAACTCGGCACCCGGCGTCGAACCCGATCCGCGACGGCGGTCGTTCAGCGCGGCCCCGGCGGCTTGCTCGCTGCGGGATCGATGCCGCGAGCGGCGCGGCCGACGGGACATCGTCGTGTTCGCGAGACACCCGCAGGGATCGAGCCGGATGCCGCCCAGTGGGGCGGCCGTTGGCGGGGCACCGGCCGAGGGCGCTGCTCAGCGGGAGCGACAGTGCCTCGGCCTGCTCGTCGCGGGACCACCTTGGCGAGCGCCTTCGCTGCGCCGTCCCCGCGAACTCGTGGCGGTGCCGAGCGCCCTGGTCGCTTACTCCCAGCGCTGGCGCGGCACCGCCCGCGAAGTCCTCGCGCGCACCGGGCCCCAGGGCGCCTCAGCCCGTGTAGCGCTTGGTCCAGTCCGGTGCCGTGCCGTCGGGGGTCAGGTCGGTCTCGGCGCGGCGCGCGTCGGTGATCAGCTGCTCCACCTGGTCGTGCAGCTCCAGCTGGTCGAGCCACTCCGGCGGGATCTCCGCCGCACCGCGCGCCGCTCCGAGCAGCCCGCCGCACAGGGCCGCGGTGGCGGCGGAGTCACCGGAGTGCGTCGCGGCCAGCGCGACCGCGTCCGCGAACGAGTCGGGGTGCGTCAAGGCCGCGGCCACCGCGACACCGAGCGCGGCCGGGGCGTGCCTGCCGGCCCCGAGCTTCTCCAGCGCCGGCACCGGAACCGGGCCGTGCTCGGCCAGTTCGAGCGCGTCGCGCAGCGAGCGGACCGTGTTCTCGTTGCCCTCCCAGGCCTTCAGCTCGTTGAGCGTGGTGTGCACGCTCTCGGCCAGGGTCTGGCCGTCGCGCAGCGCGGCGACCATCGCGGCGACCGCCGCAGCCGGGAGGTAGCCGTCCGGGTGGCCGTGGGTGAGCACGCCGATCGTGATGCCCAGTTCGACGGCCGCGCCGGGAGTGTCGGCGTGCAGCCCGACCACGGCGCCCCGCGCCGCGGCGGCCGCGCCGGTGGCCTGGTTCGGCGGGGTGCTCGGAGTGGGGGCGGCGCTCTCGCCGTCCCATCCGGCGAGCGCGGTGAGGGTGGCCTCGTCGGGGAACCGCTGCACGCGCAGCACGGCCTGCTCGGCGAGCGCGGCGGGCCGCACGGCGGGCTCGATCGGCGCCCCCTGGGTGAGCACCCAGTGCTGCAGGGTGCCGCGCACCAGGTCCACCGGCTCGGCGCCGGGCCGGTTCAGTCCGTTGTGGACGGTGCTGCGCAGCAGTCCGTCCAGCACGAACACCGACTGCTGGCCCACCGCGGTGGACCGGCCGCGGCCGCCGAGGTACTCGGCCGGTTCGCGGACGCCGTCCGGATTGCGGCGCAGGATCGCCCGCTGGGACAGGAACGTCCACGGTGCGCCCAGCGCGTCGCCCGCGAGCACGCCCAGGGCGCATCCGGCGAGCCGGTCCAGGCGGTCCAGCGCCGCCGGGACCTCCTCGGCGAGCTCCCCGTCGGCTTCGCCCGCGGCCACCAGCTGCGCGGCGCGTTCGGCGCCGAACGCCTCCTGGAGCAGCTTGTGCAGGCCTTCGGAGAGGTCGTTGGGGGTGTCGTCCTCGCCGTCGCGGAACTTGCGCCACGCGGCGAGCAGCCGCAGTTCCTCGTCGTTGAGGCCGTCGCCGGCCTCCTCGTCGGCGGAAGCATCGGCCGGGGCAGCGGTCTCGGCAGCGGCGGGAACCTCCGCCGCGGCGGGAACCTCCGGCGTGGCCGGGGACTTCGACGGTGCGGGAACCTCCGGCGTGGCCGGAGATGTCGACGTTGCTGGGGCCTCCGGCGTGGCCGGAGCCTCCGAGACCGCGGGCGCTTCGGATGCCGCAGTAGTCGCGGAAGCCTTGGCCGCCTGCGGCGTCGCCGACGCCGGGGAGGCCTCGGGTGCCGCTGGAGTCGCGGAAGCCGGAGAAGCCTCGGGTGCTCGCGGAGCCGCGGACGCCGGAGCGGCCCCCGCAGCCGGCGGAGCGGGCTCGTCGTCGGTGATGGCCGGGATCGGGGCGAGCACCGCGGTGGTCTCCGCCGCGGTCTCCGGCACCGCCGTGCGCTGCTTCGGCTCGGCCGGGCGCTCGGGCTTGCGCGGCGGCGCCGCCTTCGCCCCGGGCGCGCTGCCCGCGGGGTAGCGGCGCAGCCACTCCGGGACCGACGGCGGGTGCTCCCCGAACTCCTCCGTCGCGTCCCGCGCGAGCTGCTCGATGACCTCGCCCAGCTCCACCCGCTGCCGCCACGCGTGCGGAACGGCGCTCGCGGTGTGCGCGGCGCCCATGATGTTCCCGCAGATCGAGGCGGTCGCGTCGCTGTCGCCGGAGTGGTTCGCGGCCAGCACCACGGCGTCGGCGTAGGAGGACGGCCGGGCGAGCGCGGCGCACACCGCGATGGCCAGCGCCTGCTCGCCGACCCGGCCTTCGCCGAGCCGGTGCTGGATCTGCTCCGGGGTGGGAGTGCCCTCGGTGGCGAGTTCGATCGCCCGGCGCAGCGCGCTCGTGGTCTCCTCGTGGCCTTCCCACCCGGACAGCTCGGTGAGCGCGCGATCCACGCCCTCCGGCAGCGATCGGCCGCTGAGCAGCTGGGCCACGATGACGGCCAGCGCGCCCGCGGGCAGGAACCCGCTCGGGTGCCCGTGGGTGAGCGCGGCGGTCGCCGCACCCACCCGGAACGTCTCGGTGGGGTCCGCCGACCAGAAACCGGCCGGGGCCGCGCGCATCACGCCGCCGCAGCCCTTGGAGTCGTTGATCCGGTTCGTCAGGGTGCCCAGTCGGCCGCTGGTGGCGTAGGCGTGCAACGCCTGCACGCAGGTGGCGCCCGGCGCGCGGCGCACGAACAGGCCCTTCTCCCGGATCAGCCAGCCGTCCGGCGGCGCGGCGGCGATCGGGCCGCCCGCTTCCTTCCAGTCGAAGCCCTGGGTGTGCAGCCAGCGCTGGTAGGCGTGCTGGACCTGCGGCGCCGGATCTGTCTCGTCGTAGAGCCTGCGGCGGATCGAGGCGCGGATCAGGCCGTCGGTGGTGAACAGGGTCAGCTGGGTGTCGTCGCTGATCGAGCCGCCGGGGCGGTGCGCGTCGACGAAGTCGACCACGCCCGCGGCGCCGTGCTTGGCGCGGATGGTCTCGATCGAGTCGTCCTCGACGGGGTAGCCGAGGGCGTCGCCGACCGCGCCGCCGAGCAGGCAGCCGAGGATGCGGGCGCCGCGCTCGGTCGCGGGCTCGCTGAGGGTGCGGGTGGGGCCGCTGTAGGAGGGCTGGGGCGTCGCCGGGCGGGTCGCGGGCTGCTGCGCCGCCGGTGCGGCCTGGGCTTTCTCCTGCGGCGGGGCGGTCTCGCCGTTCGCCGGGGAGGACGTGGGCCAGGAGCCCATGGTGGGCAGCGGCGGAGTGCCGGACTTCTCGGCGTCGGCGGGGGCCTGCGCCGCCTCGTCGTCGGCCGAGTCCTCCTCGTCCGCCGGAACCGGGGGCTTCCCGGTGGTCTGCTGCGCGGGCTCGTCCGCGGAGGCCGCTTCCTCGGCGGCAGCGGGCGCGGCGGAGTCCTCGGACCCGTCCGCCGGGACGGCGGCGGCGGTCCGGCCACCGGGCGCCAGCTCGGCAGCGGAGTCCGAAGTGGACTGCGCGGCCGGCGCGGTCTCGTCCTGCTTCGCCGAACCACCCGCGGCGGACTCGGTCTTCCCGGCGGACGCGCCCGCCGGGATCGGGAACCGCGCCACCGGATCGGACTTCCCCGCGGTCGTCGCGGCGGTGCCGGTCCCGGCGTCGCCCTTCGCGGCCTGCTCGCCGCTCGCCGCCTTGGCGCCGTCCTGGACCGCGGGCTGCTCGGAGGTCCGCGCCACGGCGTTGTCCCGCACGGTGCGCGGCAGCTCGGACTCGAAGTCCAGGTCGATGAGGTCCCGCTCGGCGGGGTAGCGCTGCGACCAGGTCTCGTCGGTGCGCGGCTGCGGGCCGAATTCCACCAGCGCGTCGGTGGCCAGCTTCTCGATCGTCTCCCGCTGCTTGAGGTCGCGCAGCCACACTCCCGGCATCGCGGACACGCCTTCGCGGGCACCGACGATCGCACCGCAGATGGCCCCCGTCGAATCGCTGTCGCCGGAGTGGTTCACCGCGGCCATCACGGCGGGGCCGATGCCGTCGTGGCTCAGCGCCGCGCACACGGCGATGGCCAGGGCCTCGTGCCCGGTCCAGCCGCCGCCGAGCAGGTCCTTGATCTGTTCCGCGGTCGGCGCGCCCTGCGCGGCGAGGTCCTCGGCGACCAGCAACAACCGCTCGGTCTGCTGGTGCCCGTCGCACTCGACGAGCAGGTCGCGGGCCGCGTTCAGCGCCTCCGGCAGCGTGGCGCCGCCCAGCAGGCCGTGCACCAGCACGGCGAGCACCCCGGCGGGCAGGTAGCCGCTGGGCTTCGAGCAGGTCAGCGCGGCACCGGCCGCGGCGAGCCGGAACACCTCGCGCGGGTCCTCGGACCACAGCGCGAACGGTGCCGCGCGCACCACGCCGGTGTTGTCGTCGGAGTCGTTGATGGGGCGCTGGAACGTGCCGGGCGCGCCGATGGAGGCGAACTCGCGCAGCGCGGTGATGCACTCACTGTTCGGGGAGCGCACGGCGAACAGGTCGCGTTCGGCGATGAGCCAGCCGTCGGGCTCCGGGTGCCGCTCGGCGAACGGGCCCGCCGCCCGCGACCACGCGTGGCCCTGGGTGTGCAGCCAGCGCTGGTAGCCGAGCTGGACGGCGGCCAGCGGGCCGCCGGTGGCGCCGCCCCGCGCCGCGACGTGGCCGCGGATGAGGCCTTCCAGCGTGAACAGGATCAGCTGCGTGTCGTCGGTGAACTCGCCGGGGTGGTCGCCGCCGCGCTCGTAGTCGGTGACGCCGCGCTCGCCGAAGCGGCTGCGGATCTGCTCCACCGGGTACGTCTCGATCGGTGCGCCCAGCGCGTCGCCCGCGGCGGCGGCCAGCACGCTGCCGAGGAAGCGCTGCCCCCGGTCGCTGGTGATGGGGTCCGGGGCCTGCTGCTCGGCGGTCGGCACCTTCGCGGGCTGCGTGACGTCCGGAGCGGGGTTCGCGGGTGCGGGGGTCGGAGCGCCGCGGGTACCGGCCGACTTGATCAGGTCTTCGCCGGGGATGCGTGCCTTGACCTGGCTCGTCGGGTTGATCTGCAGGTCCATACCGGTGGGGTTGCGCTCGACGAGCTGCCTGCCGGTCATGCGCTGCCAGGTCGTCCAGTTCGCCGGGAGGTAGGCGTCCGAGGTGAACAGCTGCAGCTGCCGGCGCCCCGAGTCGTGGTCCATGGTGAACAGGCCGCTGCCCTGAGGCTGTGCGAACAGGATCAGCTCGGCGTCCAGCAGCGCCGCGAGCAGGGTGGGGGCCTGCGCGTAGCCGGTGGTGGTCAGCTGCAGCGCGCGCTCGACGTCGTTGGTCGGCGCGGGCAGCCGCAGCGCGACCGGGGAGGGGCGGTAGTTCGGGTTCGGGGAGAAGTCGTCGGTGAGCTCGCCGCGTTCGTCGACCCGGTAGCCGCCGATGAAGCCCCAGGGCGGCACTTCCGCGTTCGGGTCGCTGAAGATCGGATCCACCACGTACAGCCAGGTGTTCGGCTGTTTGGCGGCCTGCTCCCGCATGGCCGGCGTGATCACCGGCCGGCTCGGTTGCTGGGTGTTCATCTCCCGCACTCGCCCCCGACTTGTCGTTGCACCTTGATCCTTGCCGCCGAGGTTCACTGGCTCACCCGAAAGTGTGGTTTCGCGCCGCGATACCGCTCGGCTGCGCTGCGACGCACCACCGTCGCGTAGTTGATCCGCACTCTCTCATGGCCACTTGGGGTGAAGTTTAGTGTTCCACAAAAACACCCTGCGTCAGCGAGGGTGATCTCAGCCGGAGGGGTGAGGAACCGGGCGGCTCCGGACGAACCGGGCCACCCGGCGGCGACCCGAAGTCGGGGTAACCGGGCCGCCGCCGGGCGTCGGTGCGCCCATGTCGGGGCCGCACGAACCGCATCTTGCCCGGATGGTTGCGCACCTGGGCGAACTTGTCGGAATTCCGCAAGAACGGCCCAATCCGCTGCCCCGCTCGGCGCCGCGCGCTGGGCCGAACGTCGAACCGTGAATCCGGGGATTCCGCCATGTGAGTGGCCGGATCACGCGACGCCGGTGGTGTCCTCGTCGCGGTCCAGGGCCTGCGCGTGGCGGGTGAGGACGAGCTCGGCGACGGCGGGGGAGTCGGCCATCGGCGCGGCGATCAGCGGGGAATCCCCCGCGGCGTGGGTCTCGACGGCGTCGATGACGCGGTCGGTGAGCAGGCCGGGGGCGAGGAACCAGAACGCCACCGCGATCCGGCGGGCACCGCGTTCCCGCAGCAGGGAGATCGCGGCGGGCACGTCGGGTTCGGCGGCGGTCGCGAACGCGGCGACCGCGCCCGCCCACGAAGTCCGCTGCTGCCACCGCTCGGCGACCCGCGCGACGAGCCGGTTGGCCGGGGCGTGCGCCGAGCCGACCCCGGCGAGCACCACGCCCAGCTCGGAATCCGCCGTGGTGGCACCGGTTTCGGCGAGCCGGTCCAGCGCCGCCGACTCCAGCAGCGGGTCCGGACCGAGCACGTCCGCGGTGCGCAGCCGCAACCCCGGCAGCCGCGCGCCCGCCTCGGCGACGACGGCGGGCAGGTCCACCTTCGCGTGGAAGGCGCTGCCCAGCAGCAGCGGCACGATCACCGCTTCGCGGTGCCCGTCGGCGTGCACCGCGCTGAGCACGTCGCCCACCCGCGGCGCGGACAGGTCCAGGAAGGCGGCGCGCACGTCCAGGTCGGGGCGCTCGGCGCGCACCACGTCCAGCAGGGCGTGGACGGTGCGCGCCGAGCGAGGGTCCCGGCTGCCGTGCGCGACGGCGATCAGGGCGGGCCGCACCGCGTCAGCTCGCGACGGCCGCCGCGAGCGGAGCCAGCGGCAGCCCGATCAGGCCGGCGGCCAGCGTGGTGCCGTCCGCCGGGTCGATCACCAGGAACGAGCCGGTGCGCCGGGACTCGGCGTACTCGTCCACCGGCAGCGGCTCGGCGGTGCGCAGCTGCACGCGACCGATCTCGTTGAGCTGCAACGCATCCGGAGTGTCCACACTGGCCAGTTCCTGCTCGTCGAAGCGCGCCGACAGCTCCGTCACCATGGCCTGCACGGTCCGGGTGCCGTGCTTGACCAGCACCCGCGCGCCCGGCTGCAACGGCTTCTCGGCCAGCCAGCAGACGGTGGCGTCGAGCTCGTCGGTGACCCGCGGCGCGGAGTCCGCCGCGGCGATCAGATCGCCCCGGGACAGGTCCACGTCATCTTCCAGCAGCAACGTCACCGAACGCCCTGCCGCGGCGCGCGGCACCGGCCCGTCCGGAGTGTCCACTTGGGACACACGAGTGCGGATGCCCGCGGGCAGCACGACGACCTCGTCGCCCTGCGCGATCACGCCCGCCGACACCTGGCCCGCGTAGCCGCGGTAGTCCGGGAGCTCGGCCGTGCGCGGCCGGATCACGTACTGCACCGGCATCCGGAACGGCGCGTCGAACGGGTCCGGCGCGACCGGCACCGTCTCCAAGTGCTCCAGCAGCGCGGGCCCCGAGTACCACGGGGTGCGCTCCGAGCGCTCCACCACGTTGTCGCCGTGCAGCGCCGACACCGGGATCGTGACCACGTCGTCGTCGGCGTAGCCGAGCGCGCGGGCGTGCCCGGCGAACTCCGCGGCGATGCGCTCGTAGATCGCGCCGCCGTAGTCCACCATGTCGATCTTGTTGACGGCGAGCACCAGCTGCGGCACGCCCAGCAGCGCCAGCACCGCCGCGTGCCTGCGGGTCTGCTCGATGACGCCCTTGCGCGCGTCCACCAGCAGGATCGCCAGCTGCGCCGTGGACGCGCCGGTCACCGTGTTGCGGGTGTACTGCACGTGCCCCGGGGTGTCGGCGAGCACGAACGTCCGCTTCGGCGTCGCGAAGTACCGGTAGGCCACGTCGATCGTGATGCCCTGCTCGCGCTCCGCGCGCAGGCCGTCCACCAGCAGCGACAGGTCCGGCGTCTGCAGGCCCCGGTCCGCGCTGGCGCGGTGCACCGCGTCCAGCTGGTCGGCCAGCACCGACTTCGTGTCGTGCAGCAACCGGCCCACCAGGGTCGACTTGCCGTCGTCGACCGAACCGGCAGTGGCCAACCGCAGCAGGTCCGTGTGCACCGGCAGCACCACTTCGGCACCGGAATCCGGTGCGGTGCGGGTCGTGGTCTCGGTCATCAGAAGTAGCCCTCCCGCTTGCGGTCCTCCATCGCGGCCTCCGACATCCGGTCGTCGGCCCGCGTCGCGCCGCGCTCGGTGAGCCGGCTCGCGGCGACCTCGGCGATCACGTCGTCCACCGTGTACGCCTCGGACTCCACGGCGCCCGTGCAGGAGCCGTCGCCGACGGTGCGGTAGCGGACGATCTTCTCCTCGACGGTCTCGCCGTCGCGGGCGCCGCCCCACGGTCCCGAGGTCAGCCACATGCCGTCGCGCTGGTACACCTCGCGGCGGTGCGCGTAGTAGATGTCCGGCAGCTCGATCTTCTCGCGCTGGATGTAGCGCCAGATGTCGAGTTCCGTCCAGTTCGACAGCGGGAACACCCGCACGTGCTCACCGGGACGGTGCCTGCCGTTGTAGAGGTTCCACAGCTCCGGGCGCTGGCGGCGCGGATCCCACTGGCCGAAGGCGTTGCGCAGGCTGAAGATGCGCTCCTTCGCCCGCGCCCGCTCCTCGTCGCGCCTGCCGCCGCCGAAGACCGCGTCGAACTTGTTCTCCGTGATCCCGTCCAGCAGCGGCGTGGTCTGCAGCGGGTTGCGGATGCCGTCGGGGCGCTCGGTGAGCCTGCCGTCGTCGATGTAGTCCTGCACCGAGGCCACCACGAGCCGCAGGTCGTGCTTCGCGACGAGCCGGTCGCGGAACGCGATGACCTCGTCGAAGTTGTGCCCGGTGTCCACGTGCAGCAGCGGGAACGGCACCGCCGCCGGGCGGAACGCCTTGATCGCCAGGTGCGCCAGCACCGTCGAGTCCTTGCCGCCGGAGAACAGGATCACCGGCCGGTCGAACTCCCCTGCCACCTCGCGGAAGATGTGGATGGCCTCGGACTCCAGGGCGTCGAGGTTGTCGACCTGCGGCGGTGCCCCCGTGGACACCGGGTCCTCCGGCAGGTCGAGCTGTTGCTCGGCGGTCATACCCATCCTCTCCGGGTGTGCGTGCAGGCGAGTCCTTGCACGGTGGTCCTAGTCCTGTGGCTCGTCAGCGAGGAAGCCGCTGCGGTTCCGCTGATCGATCCGCCGCGCGACTCGATCCGCAAGGACTCCTTCTGATCAGCCGTGCAGGCCGCATTCGGTCTTCGACGTTCCCGCCCAGCGCCCGCTGCGCGGGTCGGCGCCCGGCGCGGGCTTCGCCGTGCACGGCGCGCAGCCGATCGACGGGTAGCCGGCGGGCACCAGCGGGTTCACCAGCACGCCGTGCTGCTCGATGTAGGCGTTCATCTCGTCGTCGCTCCACGCCGCGACCGGGTTGATCTTGACGAGGCCGTTGCGGTCGTCCCAGGTCACGATCGGCGTGTTCGCCCGCGTCGGGGCCTCAACCCGGCGCACCCCGGTCACCCAGGCCTCGTAGCGGGCCAAGGTGTCGCGCAGCGGCACGACCTTGCGCAGGAAGCAGCAGCGCCCCGGATCGCGGTCGTGCAGCTTCGGGCCCTCCGCCGCGTCCTGCTCGGCCACCGACTGCGCGGCCTGCGCGTTGACGATGTTCACGTCGTAGACCTGCGCCACCGCGTCGCGGGTGCCGATGGTCTCGGCGAAGTGGTAGCCGGTCTCCAGGAACAGCACGTCCACGCCCGGCTGCTGCTTCGCCGCCAGGTCGACCAGCGCGGCGTCCTGCATGTTGGAGGCGACGATCAAGCCGTCGCCGAAGGTCTCGGCGGCCCAGCGCAGCGCCTCCTCGGCGCTCGCCTCGGCCAGGCGGGGAGCGGCCTCCTCGACCAGCGCGCGCAGCTCCTCGTCGCTGCGGCGCACGCCGATGCCGGTGGCGGGGATGTCCGTGGTGGTCTCAGCAGTCATGAGTCTCCGTCTCCTCAGCCGCTCGCCAGTCCGACGAGCCGTACGGTGAACACCCGCAGGCAGGCCGTGCATTTCCAGGCGCCCGCGGGTTCCGCCTCCGGAACCAGTTCCTCGTCGCCGCAGTAAGGGCAGTAGAACGGCACCATCCGGCCTTCCGGCGCGGCACCGCCGTCGGCACTCACTTGAGCGAGTCCTCTTCGGCGCGGCCCACCCACTGCGCGAACCGCTCGTCCTGCTCGCGCTGGGCGAGGTAGTTGCGCACCAGGCGCTCCACGTAGTCGCCGAGATCGGTCGAGGTCACCTTGTGCCCGCGGATCTTGCGGCCGAACCCGGCGTCGAGGCCGAGCCCGCCACCGAGGTGCACCTGGAAGCCCTCGACCTGGTTGCCCTCGTCATCGCGCACCATCTGGCCCTTGAGTCCGATGTCGGCGGTCTGCGTGCGGGCGCAGGCGTTCGGGCAGCCGTTGAGGTTGATCGTCACCGGGTCCTTGACGTCGCCCTGGACGTCGTCCAGCCGCCGCTCCAGGTCGTTGATCAGGTCGATGGCGCGCTGCTTGGTCTCGACGATCGCGAGCTTGCAGAACTCGATGCCGGTGCAGGCCATCACGTTGCGCCGCCACGGCGTCGGCGTGCTGTGCAGGCCGAGCCCGGCCAGGTCCGCGACCAGGCCCTCGACCTGCTGCTGCGGCACGTCCAGCACCAGCAGGTTCTGCTCCACGGTGGTTCGCACGCGGGCGGATCCGACGCGCTCGGCGGCCTTCGCGACCTCCACCAGCGTCGAACCGCTGACCCGACCGGCCTGCGACTTCACGCCGACGTAGAAGTTGCCGTCGACCTGCGGGTTCACCCCGAGGTGGTCGCGGTGCCCGCTCGGCGTCTCCGGCTTGGGACCGTCGAGCAGCTTGCGGCCGAGGTACTCGTCCTCGATGACCTGCCGCGTCTTCTCGGCGCCCCAGTCGTCGACGAGGAACTTCAACCGGGCCCGGTGCCGCAGCCTGCGGTAGCCGTAGTCGCGGAACAGGGAGGTCACCGCGTGCCACACCTCGGCGGCCTCCTCGATCGGCACCCAGGCGCCCAGCCGCACGGCCAGCTTCGGGTTCGTCGACAGGCCGCCGCCGACCCACAGGTCGAAACCGGGGCCGTGCTCCGGGTGCTCCACGCCGACCAGCGAGATGTCGTTGATCTCCGGCACGGTGTCCCAGCGCGGGGAACCGCTGATCGCGGTCTTGAACTTGCGGGGCAGGTTCGACAGCGACCTGTCACCGATGTAGCGCTCGGTGATCTCCTTGATCGCAGGGGTGGCGTCGATGATCTCGTCCGCCGCGACCCCCGCGACGGGGGAGCCCAGCAGCACTCGCGGGCAGTCGCCGCAGGCCTCGGTGGTGTAGAGGCCGACCGACTCCAGCTTCTCCCAGATCGTCGGCATGTCCTCGACCCGGATCCAGTGCAGCTGCACGTTCTGCCGGTCGGTGATGTCCGCGGTGTCGCGGGCGTAGGTCTGCGAGATCTCACCGACGACGCGCAGCTGCTCGGTGGTCATCGCGCCGCCGTCGACGCGGACTCGGAGCATGAAGTAGGAGGCGTCGAGCTCTTCCGGCTCGATGGTGCCGGTGCGGGCCCCGGGGATCCCGGCGGCGCGCTGCGTGTAGAGACCCCACCAGCGGAAACGTCCGCGCAGGTCGGCGGGGTCGATGGAGTCGAAGCCGCCGTGCGCGTAGATCGTCTCGATCCGGTGGCGGACGTTGAGCGGGTTGTCGTCCTTCTTCGACCGCTCGTTCGCGTTCAGCGGTTCGCGGTAGCCGAGCGCCCACTGACCCTCACCACGCGTCTTGCCCTTGCGGGCTGGGGCGCGGCGCTCGGTACGGCTTTGAGCTTCCGTCGGGGGGACCATGGCCCGACCTCCGTGGTGGTGGACGAGGCACTCGGGTCGACGCCGCGCGGAGGCCAGTCAGCAGGTCTCGCAGTCGGCGTGTCCCCGGCGCCGACTGGACAGTTCGGAACGCGACGGCGGGTTCAGCCCGTAAGACGGCACAGTGCGCTGGAGACTCGTCGCAGATCCAGGTAGCGACGAGCGACCAACAGCAGCCTTGTTGCGGGCGCACCCATGACGGCCAGCGTGCCACGCGTCCACCCTGTGGTCCAACGTCAACCGGATAGTGAGACGAGGGTCAAACTCCGGCGCGCTCCGGCTGCTCACGCGCACTTTGGGACACTGGACGGGTGCCTTCGCAGCCACCACCAGGTGAACCGGCTCCGCCGGACGGATCACTGCCCGCGAGCGCCCTGACCGGGCTCGGCGAGCGCCCCTTCGGCGTGTACGTGCACGTCCCGTTCTGCGCCACGCGCTGCGGCTACTGCGACTTCAACACCTACACCGCCGATGAGCTGGGCTCTTCGGGTGGTTTCGCGGACTGGCTGGACGGGCTGCGCGCCGAACTCGACCTCGGCGCGCGGGCGCTGGCCGCCGGCGGCGGGACGGTTCCGGCGGCCCGCACCGTGTTCGTCGGCGGCGGCACGCCGTCACTGCTCGGCGCGGAGCGGCTCTCCTCCGTGGTGTCCGCCATCCGGGATTCGTTCGGCCTCACCGCCGACGCCGAGATCACGACCGAGTCCAACCCCGAGTCGACCTCGCCGGAGTTCTTCGCCGGCATCCGCGAGGGCGGCTACAACCGGGTCTCGCTGGGCATGCAGTCCGCCGCCGAGCACGTCCTGCGGGTGCTGGAGCGCAACCACACTCCGGGACGAGCCGTGACCGCGGCGCGCGAGGCGCGGGCGGCGGGCTTCGAGCACGTGAACCTGGACCTGATCTACGGCACGCCGGGGGAGACCGACGACGACCTGCGGGCCTCGCTGCGCGCGGTGCTCGACGCGGGAGTGGACCACGTCTCGGCGTACTCGCTGATCGTCGAGGACGGCACCGCGATGGCCCGCAAGGTGCGCCGCGGCGAGCTGCCGATGCCGGACGAGGACGTGCTCGCCGACCGCTACGAGATCATCGATTCGACGCTGGCCGAGGTCGGTCTGCGCTGGTACGAGGTCTCCAACTGGGCCACCGGCGACGCCGCGCGGTGCGCGCACAACCTCGGCTACTGGCAGGGCGGTGACTGGTGGGGCGCCGGTCCCGGCGCGCACAGCCACGTCGGCGGCGTGCGCTGGTGGAACGTCAAGCACCCGGCCCGCTACTCGGCGCTGCTGGCGGAGGGCCGTTCCCCCGCGCACGCCAGGGAGCTGCTCGACACCGAGGACCAGCGGGTGGAGCGGATCATGCTGGAGCTCCGCGTCGCCGAAGGACTCCCGCTGTCCGCGCTCACCGCGGACGGGGTCCTGGCCGCGAAGCAGGCCGCCGAAGACGGCCTCCTGCGCCCGGACGCCCTGAGCGCGGGCCGTTGCGTGCTCACCGACCGCGGCCGCCTCCTCGCCGACGCCGTGGTCCAACGCCTGCTGTGAGCATCAGCGCGGCGGAATCCCGCGTTCTAACCAGGGGCGCTGACCAAGATGCCGTTTTTCACGGTTGCGTCCGCAAGCCGCGCGTCGTAAGTGATCATCAGGTCCGCGTCCAGCGCGATGGCCGCGGCGAGATGGATCGCATCCAAAGACCGCAACAGGTCCGGCTCGACTCGGCGGGACAGATTCATGATCTCTGAGTCCAGCGGATGTTCGGCGATCCCGGACATGGCGGCGCGAAGATCGTCGGCCACTTCCTGGTACGACATGGAGCCTCTGTTGCGCAGTGCGCGGGCGACTTCCGTCCACGCCAGCGACGTCGAGACCAGCAGCACGCCCTCGCGGTGGAACCGGTCGATCTCCTCGGCAAGCGGTTCGGACTCGGCTTCCCGCACCGCTCTTTTGAGCAGGGCGCTGCTGTCCACGTAGACGCGCATCAGAAGCGGTCGTCACGGTCGAGCAGATCGCTGCTGTGCTGCCCGGGCGGGAGCGTCTTCGTGGGGACGACCTTCCGGTAGACGCCTCGCGGTGGGAGCACCTTTCCGGAGGTGATCAAGTGGTCCCATTCGTGCTGCGGGGCTCGCGCATCGCCGATCCCCAGGAACTGATCGACCGCCGCGCGGAGCAACTCCTGCTGGGAGCGGCCGGTCCGTTCCGCCTCTGCGCGCAGGGCGGCCTCGGCTTCGGGGCCGAGTCGAAGATTGAGAGCCATACCTGGATGGTACCGAAATCGGTGCCATATTCGGTACCACGATCGAGGGAGGTTGCGGCTCCCTCCTTCTCGAGGGAGCCGTGCCGAGGCGGATTCCAGCTGAGGGCGTCGGGGCGTGGGGGCGAGCACCGTAAACTTGACGGGAGACGCACCGGGAGCGGTGTGCGGCCTGGGGCGATGCGGAGGTGACGTGGTGAACGCCGATCAACGGCGGTTCGAGGTCCTGCGGGCGATCGTGGCCGACTTCGTGTCGACCAACGAGCCGGTCGGCTCGAAGGCGCTGGTCGACCGCCACAACCTCGGCGTCTCCAGCGCCACCGTGCGCAACGACATGGCCGCGCTCGAAGAGGAAGGGTTCATCGTCCAGCCGCACACCAGTGCCGGACGGGTGCCCACCGACGCGGGCTACCGGCTGTTCGTGGATCGGCTGCACGAGATCAAACCGCTCACCGCCGCCGAACGCCGAGCCATCGACGCCTTCCTGGAAGGCGCTCTGGACCTCGACGACGTGATGCGCCGCAGCGTGCGGCTGCTGGCGCAGCTGACCCAGCAGGTCGCGGTGGTGCAGTACCCGACGCTGACGCGGTCGACGGTGCGCCACGTCGAGGTGGTCACGATCACCCCGGCGCGGCTGATGCTGGTGCTCATCACCGACACCGGCCGGGTGGACCAGCGGATGGTCGACCTCGGCGACGTGATCACCGACGATGACGTGGCCCGGCTGCGCAACGTGCTGAACTCGGCGATGACCGAGAAGCGGCTCGCGGACGCCTCGGCGGCCGTGGCGGAACTGCCGGACCAGGCGCCGCCGGAGTTGCGCGACGCCATGACCCGCGTCGCGAGCGTGCTCATCGAATCCCTCGTGGAACATCCCGAGGAACGCATGGTGCTCGGCGGCACGCCCAACCTCACCCGCAACGTCACCGACTTCCCCAACTCGCTGCGCCAAGTGCTCGAAGCGCTCGAAGAGCAGGTCGTGGTGCTGAAGCTGCTCGCGGCGGCTCGCGATTCGCGGACCGTCACCGTGCGCATCGGGATGGAGAACGAGGCCGAGGAGATGCAGACGACGTCGGTGGTGTCCACCGGCTACGGCACGCATGGGATGGTGCTGGGTGGCATGGGTGTCGTCGGCCCCACCCGGATGGACTATCCGGGAACGATGGCGGCGGTCCGCGCCGTTGCCGCTTATGTGGGTGAGATCCTGGCAGGCCGTTGACGCCTAGCCGGACGACTACTCGTCCACGTGAACTCGCAGACCTAGCAGAGGAAGATCGCACAGGTGGCCAGGGACTATTACGGGACCCTCGGGGTGGCCAAGGACGCTACGCCGGAGCAGATCAAGCGCGCTTACCGCAAGCTCGCCAGGGAATTGCACCCCGACGTGAACCAGGAGGCCAACGCCCAGGAGCGGTTCCGTGAGGTGACGACCGCCTACGAGGTGCTGTCCGATCCGAAGAAGCGCCAGGTCGTGGATCTCGGCGGTGACCCGCTGTCCCAGGGCGGCGGCGACGGTGGCATGGGCGGTGGTGACCCGTTCGCCGGTTTCGGCGGCCTCGGCGACATCATGGACGCCTTCTTCGGCGGCTCCGGTGGCGGCGGAGGTGGCGGGCGCGGCCCGCGCAGCCGCGTGCAGCCGGGCTCCGACGCGCTGCTGCGGCTGGAGCTGACGCTGGAGGAGTGCGCCAGCGGCGTCAACCGGGACATCACCGTGGACACCGCGGTGCTCTGCGACTCCTGCGACGGCGGTGGCTCGCGCGCGGGCAGCGCCCCGTCGACCTGCGACACCTGCGGGGGTCGCGGCGAGGTGCAGTCGGTGCAGCGCTCCTTCCTGGGCCAGGTCATGACTTCGCGCCCGTGCCCGGTGTGCCGCGGCTTCGGCGAGGTCATCACCGACCCGTGCCAGCAGTGCAGCGGCGACGGCCGGGTGCGCGAGCGCCGGACGATCACCGTCAAGATCCCCGCGGGGGTCGGCGACGGCATGCGGGTGCGGCTGGCCGGTGAGGGCGAGGTCGGACCGGGCGGTGGCCCGGCGGGCGACCTGTTCGTCGAGGTCGAGGAGCAGCCGCACGACCGGTTCATCCGGGACGGCGCGGACCTGCACTGCAACGTCGCGGTGCCGATGACGGCCGCCGCGCTGGGCACGGTGCTGACGCTGGAGACCCTCGACGACACCGAGGAGCTCACCGTGGAGCCGGGCACCCAGCCGGGCACCGAGCACGTGCTCACCGGTCGCGGTCTGCCGAAGCTGCGCTCCAACGGGCGGGTCAGCGGGCACGGCGATCTGCACGTGCACCTCGACGTGCAGGTGCCGACGCGGCTCGACGAGGAGCAGATCGAGCTGCTGCGCCAGCTGGCGACGCTGCGCGGCGAGGAGCAGCCGGAGCCGACGGTGACCGCGAACGGGAACGGCCAGCGGCAGGGGCTCTTCTCCCGGTTCAAGTCCTTCGGGCAGCGCTGAGTCCCGATCGTGATCTCGCCGCCGGCCCTGGTCCGCTCTCGCCTCGACGAGGCACCTGACCAGGCCCGGCGGCGACCGCCGTTCGGGTACTTTCGGCGACAATCGCTTCACTGGATTGGAGTAATGGCCACGCGTTCGTGCGTTTTCTAGCGCGCGGGGATGACGCGGGGTTACGGTGGCTCGGATGCCTGAGGATCACGGGATTCACCGCCTCAGGTAGCTCGCACAGCGAGCCCAACCGGGCGCTCGCCGGACACTCCCCCCTCGGTCCGGCGAGGCCGCGCCGTAGCCGGGCCACCCCCAGCCCCACTACGGCGCGGCACCCGGCTCGGGGGAATTCCTCCAGGCACGGCGCCGATCACGCGCGTCGCGCGAAGACCCGTCCGGCGGGCGGAAGTCCGGGACGCGGGGTGCGCGGATAGCCTTCCCGGCATGACCGACAGCGACCTGGATTCCCTGTTCCTGCGCATCATCGCCGGGGAGATCCCCGCGGACGTCGTGCACGACGGCGAGCGGGTGCTCGCGATCCGCGACATCAACCCGCAGGCGCCGACCCACGTGCTGGTCGTGCCGAAGACGCGCTACCGCAACGCGGCCGAGCTCGCCGCCGCCGACCCCGGCCTGCTCGCCGAGCTCGTCAGCGTCGCCGGCGACATCGCCGAGCGCGAAGGCATCGCCGAGTCCGGGTACCGGCTGCTGTTCAACACCAACGCCGACGCCGGCCAGACCATCTTCCACGTGCACCTGCACCTGCTCGGCGGCGAACCGCTCGGCGGGCTCACCGGCGGCCCGCTGAAGGGCTGACCGGTCGAGGAGGGCGGGAACGGCGACGCGTCCGCGTTGCCGGTTGCTCTACCATCGAGAGCAGGAAGAAACGACCGACTTCGCGCGCCGAGCGCAGAAAGCAGGCCCGAACACACGTGGCCGGAATCGCAGCGGGTGGATCCGCCCAGTCCGGACAACAGCAGTCCAGGGACGTTGAGAACCAGCAGGGCAGCGCAGCGCCGGACGGGACCGCGCGCAACGGCACGGCGCCGGAGCAGGACCTCTCCGCCCAGCGCCTGTCCGCGCAGCAGAACCGGCCGCAGGACCGGCCCGTCCAATCGAAGGTCACCGTTCCGGACAGCGCCGTGCTCGCGCTCGTGGGCACCCGCGACGCGAACCTCCGCGAGGTCGAAGACCTCCTCGTCGCCGACGTGCACGTGCGCGGCAACGAGGTCACGTTGACCGGTGACCCCGGCGACGTCGCCTTCGGGGAACGGGTGTTCGCCGAGCTCATCGCGATGGTGGACAAGGGCGGCCAGCCCGGACCGGACGCGGTGCGGCGCGTGGTGGACATGCTCTCCGCCGACGACGGCGAATCGCCCGCCGACGTGCTCAGCCTGGACATCCTGTCCCGGCGCGGTCGCATCATCCGCCCGAAGACGCTGAACCAGAAGCACTACGTCGACGCGATCGACCAGAACACCGTGGTGTTCGGCATCGGTCCGGCGGGGACCGGCAAGACCTACCTGGCGATGGCGAAAGCCGTGCAGGCCTTGCAGTCCAAGCAGGTCAACCGGATCATCCTCACCCGGCCCGCCGTCGAAGCGGGGGAGCGGCTCGGGTACCTGCCGGGCACGCTCTACGAGAAGATCGACCCGTACCTGCGGCCGCTGTACGACGCGCTGCACGACATGATCGACCCCGAGTCGGTGCCGCGCCTCACGCAGGCGGGCACGATCGAGGTGGCGCCGCTGGCCTACATGCGCGGACGCACCCTCAACGACGCGTTCATCATCCTCGACGAGGCGCAGAACACCACGCCGGAGCAGATGAAGATGTTCCTGACCCGGCTCGGGTTCGGGTCCCGCGTCGTGGTCACCGGCGACGTCACCCAGGTCGACCTGCCCGGCGGGCAGCGCAGCGGCCTGAAGGTCGTGCGCGAGATCCTCGACGGGGTCGACGACGTGCACTTCGCCGTGCTCGACAGCGGGGACGTGGTACGTCACCGGCTGGTCACCGACATTGTCAACGCCTACGACCGCTGGCAGGCCGAGCAGGACGCGGACTCCGAGCAGTTCACGCGCCGCTCCGGTCGCGGCGGTCAGTTCCGGGAACACGCATGAGCATTGAGATCGCCAACGAATCCGGGGTCGAGGTCGACGAGGGCACCATCGTCGCCGTGGCCCGCTACGCGCTGGACCGGATGAGCGTGAGCCAGCTCGCCGAGCTGTCCATCGTCCTGGTCGAGCTGAACGTGATGTCCGACCTGCACGAGCGCTGGATGGACCTGCCCGGTCCGACCGACGTGATGGCCTTCCCGATGGACGAGTACGACTCGTCGCGCCGCCCGGACGCCGCCGGGTCCGGCCCGGCGCTGCTCGGCGACATCGTGCTGTGCCCGGCGTTCGCGAAGGACCAGGCGCGCAAGGCCGGTCACGAGCTGATCGACGAGCTGCACCTGCTCACCGTGCACGGCGTGCTGCACCTGCTCGGCTACGACCACGCCGAGCCGGAGGAGGAGCGCGAGATGTTCGGGCTGCAGAACCGGATCCTCGCCGACTACCGGACGGCTCGGGACGAGGCGGAGCGCGCCGCCGCGCAGCGAGACGCGGACAACCGGGTGCTGGGGGCCGTGGGACTGGACCAGGGCGCCGAGCCCGACGTCCCGCGCGACTGACGGTGGTGGCCGCACGAGTGGTGCCGCCGGTGAGCGGAACAGGACGACGACGGGCGGGCCGGCCGGGGGCGGGCTTCGCGGGGTGAAAAGGCGGAGATCGTGTTCATGAGTTCGGCCGCACTGGTCGTGTGGGCTGTGCTGTTGGTCCTGGGGGCCGGGGTGTTCGCGGCGGCCGATTCGGCCGTGGGCACCGCTTCGAGGGCGCGGGTCGAGGAGCTGGTGCGGGAGAACCGCGGCGGCGCCAGGCAGCTGGCGCTCGTGCTCGACGACCGGCCGCGGCACGTCAACCTGCTCATCCTGCTGCGCCTGGCGTGCGAGCTGGGGGCCACGGTGCTGGTCGCCGTGGTCGTGCAGCGCGGGGTCGAGTCGGACGCGCTGGCGGCGCTGTTCGCGATCCTGATCATGCTCGTCGTGTCGTACGTGCTGGTCGGAGTGGGGCCGCGGACCATCGGCAGGCAGCACCCGTACGGGGTGGGCCTGCTGGTCGCGGCACCGGTGCGGGTGCTGGCGAGGGTGCTCAACCCGCTCACCCGGCTGCTGATCCTCATCGGCAACGGGCTCACCCCCGGCCGCGGGTTCCGGGAGGGGCCGTTCTCGTCGGAGGTGGAGCTGCGGGAACTCGTCGACCTGGCCGGTGAGCGCGGCGTGGTCGCCGCCGGTGAGCGCGAGATGATCCACTCGGTGTTCGAGTTCGGCGACACCATCGCCCGCGAGGTCATGGTGCCCCGGACCGAGATCATCTGGATCGAGCAGACCAAGTCCGCCCGCCAGGCCCTGGCGCTGTGCCTGCGGTCCGGTTTCTCCCGCGTGCCGGTGATCGGGGAGAGCGTCGACGACATCGTCGGCGTGGTGACGCTGCGCGAACTGACCCAGGCCCTCGCCGAGCAGGGCGACCTGAACCAGGCGGGGCCGGACCTCGGCGAGCTGATGCGTCCGGCGAGCTTCGTGCCCGATACGAAGCGGCTCGACGAGCTGCTCAAGGAGATGCAGCTGTCCCGCAGCCACCTGGCCATCGCCGTCGACGAGTACGGCGGCACCGCCGGTCTGCTCACCATCGAAGACGTCATCGAGGAGATCGTCGGCGAGATCACCGACGAGTCCGACCTCGAAGAGCACCGGCCGATCGAGCACCTCGACGACGGCACGGTCCGGGTGTCGTCCCGGCTTCCGGTGGAGGACCTGGGCGCGCTCTACGACGTGGAGCTGGACGGCTCCGAGGTGGAGACCGTCGGCGGGCTGCTCGCCCAGCGCCTCGGCCGGGTCCCGCTGCCCGGTGCCGAAGCCGAGATCGAAGGCCTGCGGCTGCGCGCCGAAGGCGGCAAGGACCACCGCGGCCGGATCCGCATCAACGCGCTGCTCGTGCGCCGCGCGAACGGCGAATCCGCATCGCACCGCGGTGCCGACCAGGAAGGAAGCAGCACCCGTGGCTGAGCAAGTGCAGGAATCCGCGGCCCCGCAGGAACTGGACCCGGAGGACGCCAAGATCGTGACGCTGGCCCGGTCGGCCCGCGCGCGCATCGGCGCCGCCGAAGGAGCCGCCGTGCGCGACACCGACGGCCGGACCTACGCGGGCTGCACGGTGGAACTGGCCTCGCTGCGGCTGACCGCGCTGCAGGTGGCGGTGGCCACCGCGGTCGCCAGCGGTGCCGAAGGGCTGGAGGCCGCCGCGGTGGTCACCGACGCGCCGGAGGTCTCCGCCGACTCCGCCGCCGCCGTGCGCGATCTCGCCCCGTCCGCTCCGGTGCTGCGCGCCGACGCGAGCGGTGCGGTCGCCGGAGTGCTGCGCTGAGCAGGGCCGGTTCGTCCGCGGGCGTGCCCGGCGGTGACAATGGGCGGGTGAGCAGCACTTCAGACGCAGGTTCCGCCGATGAGCACCGTTCCGGGTTCGCCTGCTTCGTCGGCCGCCCCAACGCGGGCAAATCCACGCTGACCAACAGCCTCGTCGGCTCGAAGGTGGCGATCACCTCCAGCAAGCCGCAGACCACCCGGCACGCGATCCGGGGCATCGTGCACCGGCCCGACGCGCAGCTGATCATCGTGGACACGCCGGGACTGCACCGGCCGCGCACGCTGCTCGGGCAGCGGCTCAACGACCTGGTCTACGAGACCTGGTCCGAAGTGGACGTCGTCGGTTTCTGCGTGCCCGCGGACCAGAAGGTCGGCCCCGGCGACAAGTTCATCGCCGAGCAGCTCGCCAAGGTCGCCCGCCGCACCCCGGTGCTCGGCGTGATCACCAAGACCGACCTGGCCACCAAGCAGCAGGTCGCCGAGCAGCTGCTCGCGCTGCAGCAGCTGATGGAATTCGCTGACCTGGTACCGGTTTCCGCGGTCGACTCCTACCAGATGGACACCCTGGGCGACCTGCTCGTGGGGCACCTGCCGGAGGGCCCGCAGCTGTACCCGGACGGCGAGCTCACCGATGAGCCGGAGGAGACGCTGATCGCGGAGATGATCCGCGAAGCCGCCCTGGAAGGCGTCCGCGACGAACTCCCGCACTCGCTCGCGGTGAGCATCGAGGAGATGAACCAGCGCGAAGGCCGCGACGACCTGGTCGACGTGCACGCGATCGTCTACGTGGAACGGCAGAGCCAGAAGTCGATCGTGATCGGCCGCAAGGGCGAGCGGTTGCGCGAGGTCGGTTCGCAGGCGCGCCAGCACATCCAGCGGCTGCTGGGCAGCAAGATCTACCTGGACCTGCACGTCAAGGTGGCCAAGGACTGGCAGCGCGACCCGCGACAACTGCGCAAGCTGGGGTTCTGATCACAAGTTCGCCGCGGATTTTCCGGAAACGCCCTCGGCGAACGTTCCACTCGATTACTTTCCTGCTCAGGTCGACGCGCCAGCCGCGCGACCGACATGACTTTCTGGGAATCGATCTAAGGAACCACCGTGACGAATCCGTACGGCGGCCCGCCCTCGGGGCCGAACCCGCAGCAGCCCCACGGCCAGCAGCCCTATGGTCAGCAGCCCTACGGACAGCCGGGCGGGCAGTACCCGCAGTCCGGTCCGCAGCCGGCTCAGCCCTACGGGCAGGCGCCGTACGGTCAGCAGCAGCCCTACGGGCAGCCCGGTTATGGCGCGGGCGGCCCGCCGAACAACAACATCGGCTGGGGCATCGGCTCCATCTTCCTGTGCTGGCCGTTCGCGATCCCGTCGCTGATCAAGGCCACCTCGGTCCAGCAGCTGTGGCAGTCGGGGCAGGCCCAGCAGGCGCAGGAAGCCGCCGACGAGGCGAAGAAGTGGGGCAAGATCGGCATCATCGCCGGTGCCAGCCTGTGGGCCGCGCTGATCCTGTTCTACATCATCATTTTCGTCGTGATCATCGGTGCCGGGGCCAGCTCGTCCAGCTACTGAGGTCGTACGGCCTGCCGTCCTCGGACGGCAGGCCGTTGTTCCTGCTCCACCCCGTGAAAGGACCGCTGTGACCAACCCCGACCCCGGAGCCTCGGGCCCGATCGGTGATCCCGGGCAGACCGGGCAGCCCGGGGCCGATCCTTACGGTTCCTACCCGTCGCAATCCGATCCGGCGCAGGCGGCCCAGTTCCAACCGGTGCCGTACCAGCCGGCGGTCTACGGCCAGCCGAATCCCGCTTCGCTGCAAGCGCAGGCCGGGCTGGCACCCGGCGTGCCGATCAACAACAACCTCGGCTGGGCGATCGGCGCGATCATCGCCTGCTGGCCGTTCGGCATCCCCGCGCTGATCAAAGCGCTGAACGTGAACACCCAGTGGATGCAGGGCCGCCCCGACCTCGCGCAGCAGAGCGCGGACGAGGCGAAGAAGTGGGGCAAGATCGGCGTGTTCGTCGCGGCCGGATTCCTCGGCCTCTACGTCCTGTCCTTCATCGGGTACTTCATCTTCCTGTTCGCCGTCCTGGGCGTGGGACTCGCCGGATCATGATCAGCGCGCGGGGGCGGGCGATGGTGCTGCCCGCCGCCACCGTGCTCATCGGTGGCGCGGGCCTCGCAGCCGTGTGGTTCGCCGATCCGACCTCGGACGCGGGGTTCCCGCTGCCGCCGTGCCCGGTCAAGTGGCTGTTCGGACTCGACTGCCCCGGCTGCGGCTGCGCCCGCATGATCTACAGCCTGCTGCACGCCGACCTGCTGCCCGCGTTGCAGTACAACGCGCTCGCGCTGCTGTTCATCCCGTTCTTCGCGTGGTCCTGGACCGGCTGGGCCCTCGGCAGGTGGCGGGGCCGCGAAGTCAGGACCTGGGAGAACTGGCGGTGGTCGCCGTTGGCGGCCCTCGTCCTGCTCGGGATCTGGTCCGTCGTGCGCAACCTCCCGTTCGCGCCGTTCACGTCGCTGTACGTCTGACGCACCGAGCCCGGCCGCGGTCGGACGTCGGTGAACACCCTGCGTTCGCAGGAAGCGACTCACCCGGAGCAGTCGGGTAGCCCGGTAGTGGGACGATGGCGGGGTGAGCCTCTACCGGGATACCGGCGTCGTGCTTCGGGTGCACAAGCTGGGTGAGGCCGATCGGATCATCACCCTGCTCACCCGCCGCTACGGGAAGGTGCGCGCCGTCGCCAAGGGCGTGCGCCGCACCACCTCGCGCTTCGGTGCCCGCGTCGAACCGTTCTGCCACGTCGACGTGCAGCTGCACACCGGGCGCACCCTCGACGTGATCACCCAGGTGCAGACACTGGACGCGTTCGGCGTGCACATCGTCGACGACTACCAGCGCTACACCGCGGGCTGCGCCGTGCTGGAGACCGTCGACCGCCTCGCCGCCGAAGAAGGCGAACCCGTGCTCCGGCTGTACCTGCTGGTCACCGGCGCGCTGCGGGCGCTGTCCGGCCGGGAGCGGGATCCGTCGCTGGTGCTCGACGCGTTCCTGCTGCGGGCGATGTACTACGCGGGCTGGGCGCCCGCGCTCAGCGAGTGCGCCCGCTGCGGCAGCGCCGGGCCGCACGCCGCGTTCAACGTGCAGGGCGGCGGCACGATGTGCGTCGACTGCAGGCCCACCGGCTCCGCCCGCCCCGCGGTGCAGACGCTGCCGCTGCTGGAAGCGCTGCTGCACGGCGACTGGGACGGCGCCGAGCAGAGCACCGAGGCGGTGCGCCGCGAGGGCAGCGGACTCGTCGCCGCGCACCTGCAGTGGCACATGGAGCGGCAGCTGCGCTCGTTGCCGCTGGTGGAACGCCAGGAGCACCGCCCGGCCGTGCCCGAGATCATCCGGGAGCGCGCGGCGGTCGTCGACACCGCGACCGCGGAGTCGGCGGACGGAGCCACCGGTTGATCGTGCGCAGCTGGCGTCCGCGCGACGCCGAGGCGGTGCACCGGATCTGCGTGGCCACCGGCGACGGCGGTGAACCCGTGCACCACATCCTGCGCGACCCGGACCTGGTCGCCTACGTCTTCGCCGACCCGTACCTGTTGCTGCACCCCGAACTGGCCTTCGTCGTCGAAGGCCGCGGCGCGGTGCTCGGGTACGTCGTCGCGGCGCTGCACACCGAGGAGTTCTACGCCCGCTGGCAGCTGGAATGGGCGCCGCGCTTCGCCGCCAGCCACCCGTCGGCGCGCGTCGTCGACGGCCGCAACGGCGACAGCCAGCTGCGGGCGTTCCTGCACCGCCCGCGGCTCATGCTGCCCGCGAACCTCGACCGCTACCCCTCGCACCTGCACATCAACCTGGTCGCGAGCGCCCGCGGGCAGGGGATGGGAAAGCGGTTGCTGCACGCGGTGTTCCAGCAGCTCGCCAACGCGGGCTCACCGGGCGTGCAGCTCGGCGTGAATCCGGGGAACACCAGGGCACAGGCGCTCTACCAGCGAACCGGGATGGTCCGGCTGCCGTCGGACACCCGGCTCGAAGTCCGCTACGGGACACCACTGAACGGGTGACATGCGGGTCCGGGAGAATGGACGACCGGCCGCGAACGAAGGAGAAGGCACACCATGCTGCGACGCCGTGGACGCGGGAGCGACGACCCGAGCGTGAAGGCGCCCGCGCCGCACGCCGAGGGAGCCACGCCGCCGGATCTGCCGGCCGAACTGGTCCCGAAGCACGTGGCCATCGTGATGGACGGCAACGGGCGCTGGGCCAACGAGCGCGGCCTGCCCAGGGTCGAAGGCCACAAGCGCGGTGAGCAGGTGGTGCTCGAACTCGCCAGGGGCGCCATCGAGATCGGCGTGAAGTGGCTGTCGCTGTACGCCTTCTCCACCGAGAACTGGAAGCGCAGCCCGGACGAGGTGAAATTCCTCATGGGCTTCAACCGGGACGTCATCGCGCGGCGCGTCGACGAGCTCGACGAGCTCGGCGTGCGCGTGCGCTGGGCGGGCCGCAAACCGCGGCTGTGGCGCAGCGTGGTGAACACGTTGCAGGCGGCCGAGGAGCGCACCAGTCGCAACGAAGTCATGAACCTGACCATGTGCGTGAACTATGGTGGCCGGGCCGAGGTGGGAGACGCCGCGCGGGAAATCGCCCGGCTCGCCGCCGCAGGCAAGATCAATCCAGAGAAGGTGGACGAGCGGACCGTGGCCCGGCATCTCTACCAATCGGAGATGCCCGACGTCGACCTGTTCATCCGGCCGTCCGGGGAGCAACGCACCTCCAACTTCCTGCTCTGGCAGTCCGCATACGCCGAGTTGGTGTTCCAAGACACCCTGTTCCCCGACGTGGATCGTCGTCACCTGTGGCGCGCGTGCGAGCAGTACGCACGCCGGGATCGGCGCTTCGGCGGCGCCGTCGATCGTGCCGCGCAGGACGAGAGCACCACCGAAACCGCCCAGGAGGGCATCTGATGACCCAGGAGGCCGCAACGACCGCGGAGCTTTTGACCGCGGCGAAAGAGGCGCTGGAGACCTATCACGAGGTGAACGTCGACGACGATGGCGCGTTGACCTTGCGGCACGGTGACGTGCCGTGCGCGGTGCAGGCGATGCAGCTCGCCGAAGGGCTCACCGTGCTCAGCTTGACCTGCGTCGTGGCGTGGGACCTGCCGTTGGACGACAAGCTCGCGCAGTCCACCGCGGAGCGGGCCGGGCAGGGCCTGTTCGGCACGCTCGGCGTGGTGCGCACCGAACGCGGCATGGACGTGACCTTGCGCTACGCGTTCCCGGCCGAGGGCATGGAGCCGCAGCCGCTGGGCACGTTGCTGATGCTGGTGGTGTCCACCGCATCGCAGCTGCGCGGGGAACTGCTGGCCGAAGTGGAAGAGGACACTCCGGTCGACTGATCGACAGGGGCGACGGGCCTTCTCCGGATTCCGGGGGAGGCTTTTTGCCTTCTCAGGGCAGGTTTCTTCGACGGTCTCCCGTCCTGGCGGACACGCGTCGGCGTGTCGGATCAGCGGGGTTCGAGATCGCCGGATACGGGCGGGGTGCGGGAACTCCGGGTGAACGCGTCGCCGACGTGATCACGGGACGTGCCGAGCCGCTGGGCGGAACGGGCGACCGGTCCTCGGACGGATGGTGCGCGGCGGTTCGGAGACCGGGGTAGCTGCGAACGATTGTCAGTTGCTGCTGGCACGATGAGGCCCGTGACCACGACCTTGCGCCGCTCCGGCCGTGATCCGGTGCGGCGCCGCCGGGTCACCTCGATGGAAGTGCTGTGCGCGCTGCTACTGGCGGCGCTGCTGTTCCAAGCGCCGATCAGCGCCCTGCTGGACGCGCCGGGCCTGCGCACCGGGTCGACGGTGTTCGTCGCGGTGTGCGTGCAGGCGCTGCCGTTCCTGGTCCTCGGCGTGCTGATCAGCGGTGCCATCGCGGCGTTCGTGCCCCCGAGCGCGCTGCGGCGGTTGCTGCCCGGCCGCCCCGGAGCCGCGGTGCCCGTCGCCGGTCTCGCCGGAGTGGCGTTGCCGGGGTGCGAGTGCGCCTCGGTACCGGTGGCCCGCCGCTTGATGCAGCAGGGCGTGGCGCCCGCTGCGGCGCTGGCGTTCCTGCTGGCCGCGCCCGCCGTCAACCCGATCGTGCTGGTCTCGACCGCGGTGGCGTTCCCCGGTGACCCGCTGATGGTGCTCGCCCGGTTCCTCGGCTCGTTGCTGACCGCCTGCGCCATGGGCTGGTTGTGGCTGCGCGTCGGCAAGGCCGACTGGATCGCGGAGCGCGCGCTGCGGCGCGTCGAGCAGCGCTCCGCGCCGGGCGCGGGCCGCTGGGCGCTGTTCACCGAGACCGCCCGGCACGACCTGGTCGAAGCCGGCGGGTTCCTCGTCCTGGGCGGGCTCACCTCGGCGGTGTTCAACGTCCTGGTGCCCGCGGAGTGGATGAGCTCGCTCGGCGGTCAGCTGGTGCTCGGGGTGCTGGTGATGGCGGTGCTCGCGGTGGTGCTCGCGCTGTGCAGCGAAGCGGACGCGTTCGTGGCGGCCTCCATGGCCGGGCTGCCGCTGATCCCGAAGCTGGTGTTCCTGGTGGTCGGGCCCGCCGTGGACCTCAAGCTCATCGCCTTGCAGGCGGGCACCTTCGGGCGCTCGTTCGCGCTCCGGTTCGCACCGCTGACGTTCATCGTCGCCATCGCCTGCTCGGTGCTGGTCGGCCTGTTGCTGCTGGGAGGCGCGTGATGCGGAGAGAAACGCAGAACCTGCTGCTGGTGCTGCTCGGCGGCGCCCTGCTCAAGATCGCGTTCACCGGGACCTACCTGCGCTACGTCAAACCTGCGCTGTTCCCGTGGCTGGTGGGCGCGGGATCGGTGATGGTGCTGCTGGCCGCCGTCGCCATCGTGCGCGACATCCGGGTGGCGCGGGAGCAGGCGCGCGCGGAGGACCCGTTCGCGCCACCTCCGTCGACCGGGCACGCCGAGCACGAGCACGGGCACGAGCACCGCACCCGGAGTCCGTGGATGCTGCTGCTGCCGGTGTTCGCGATCTTCCTGATCGCCCCGCCCGCGCTCGGCGCCGATTCGATCGGCCGCGGCGGCCAGCAGGCCGCCGCCCCGGAACGGCCGGGCGACGACGCGCTGTTCGACGCGCTGCCACCGGGACCCGCTCCGCTGCTGACGGTCTCCGAGTTCATCACCCGCGTGGTCTGGGACGGCAGCGGTTCGCTGGACCGGCGAGCGATCCGGTTGCGAGGTTTCGTGGTGCACCCCGAGGACGATCCGGCGCGCACCCAGCTGGCCCGGATGCGGATCAGCTGCTGCGCGGCGGACGCCGCACCGGTGCTGATCGACCTCGCGGGCCCCGCCGCCGGAGCGTTGACGGCGACACCGCCGGACACCTGGATCGAGGTGACCGGGACGTTGCGCGCGGGCACCGCGACCCCGGCTAACGGCCAGGTGCCGACCTTCGACATCACCGCGGTGCACGGCATCCCGGCACCTGATGATCCCTACGAGTATTAATCGACGATCATGCTCGCCGCGGGCGCTCGCGGGAACGCGCGCACCGGCGGCCGGGTCAGGCGGCGCTCACTCGGCGGCGGCGCACTCCGGGCAGACGCCGATGATCTCCACCGTGTGCCCGACGTTGGAGAAGCCGTGCTCGCTGGCGATCCGCTCCGCCCACTGCTCGACCGGCGGATCGGCCACCTCCACGGTCCGTCCGCAGTGCCGGCACACCAGGTGGTGGTGGTGCTCGGTGGAGCAGCGCCGGTAGATGGCCTCGCCGGATTCGGTGCGCAGCACGTCGATCTCGCCCGCGTCGGCCAGCGTCTGCAGGGTGCGGTAGACGGTGGTCAGGCCGATGCCCTCGCCGCGGCGGCGCAGCTGCTCGTGCAGGTCCTGCGCCGATCGGAAGTCGTCGACCTCGCTGAGCAGGCGGGACACCGCCGCCCGTTGCTTGGTCGCCCGCAGCCCTGGCACGCCGGCCGCGGAACGCTCACCGGTGGTCACGCTGTCTCCGTTTCCTCTGCAGTGTCCTGGGCCGAACGCGCGCCGCGTCCGCGCGGGCGCGTGCCCGACAGTTCCTCCGCGTGCGTGGCGGCATCGACGACGATGTGCGCGAGGTGCTCGTCGACGAGCCGGTACATCACTTCCCGCCCGTGCCGCTGCCCGTACACGACCCCAGCCGACTTCAGCACCCGCAGGTGCTGGCTGATCAACGGCTGGGTGACGCCGAGCGCGTCGACCAGCTCGTGCACGCACCGCTCGGCCGTGCGCAGCTGCAGCACGATCGCGATGCGCACCGGCGCGGCCAGCGCGCGCAGCAGTTCACCGGCCTCGACCAAGGTCTGCTGATCGTGCACGGGCACCAGTCGCGGCGCCCCCCGCTCCGGGGAGTGCACGTGTTCTTCGGCTCGGTCCGGGTGACCGTTGCCCGCCTCGGCCACCGGCGACGCGGCCTCGGCCGGGTCGGTACCGGCCGGTTCGCCGAGCGGGTCGGGGCTGACGGCGGGCATGGTGTCCTTTCCGGCGGGCCTGGAGACGTCGGGAGCCGCCTTCGAGTGAGGCGGTGGCGCTCCACCGTCCATCCTACGGGTCGGGCGAAACGCGCAAGCACCTCGCGGGGGCCGCCCGATCCATCGCGGAACCGATCATGGCAGCGCACATTCCCGCACCGCACGGCGGGCACCACCGGCCGGCCGGTGGGACACCGCCCGCGGCGCGGCGGAGATCGCCTGCGAGATGGGTGGGGCCACCGATGCGGCAGACCTCATCGGTACGCTGGGAAACCCCAGGACGGAACGCGTGCGATGGCATAGCCTGCGCAGCATCGGAGATCGTCGAACCGCCGGACTCCGAGCCTGGACGGCCTTCCGCTCGGGGACCGCCGAGGCGGCGAAGGCCACCGGGAGCACCCGCCCGACACAACCCGGCACCGGGAACCGACGAGCGCAGTCGGGCCCCGACCGCAGACAACCCCCGTCGAGCACCCGACCACCGCGGTCGAGCCTCGGCCCGAAGCAGATCGTCGAGTCCCTCGACCTGAGATTCCGGAGTGACCGTGCCCGCCGATCAGATCGACACGATCGTCAACCTTTGCAAGCGCCGTGGCTTCGTCTTCCCGTCCGGGGAGATCTACGGCGGTACGAAGTCGGCGTGGGACTACGGGCCGCTGGGCGTCGAGCTCAAGGACAACATCAAGCGCCAGTGGTGGAAGTCGATGGTGCAGGGCCGCGACGACGTCGTCGGCCTCGACTCCTCGGTGATCCTGCCGCGCGACGTGTGGGTCGCCTCCGGCCACGTCGGCGCCTTCCACGACCCGCTGGTCGAGTGCATCTCCTGCCACCACCGGTTCCGCGGTGACCACTTGGTCGAGGAGTTCGCCGAGCGCACCGGCAAGGAGGTCGCCGAGGGCGACCTGTCGCAGATCCCCTGCCCGAACTGCGGGAACCGCGGCCAGTTCACCGAGCCGCGCGAATTCAACATGATGCTCAAGACGTTCCTCGGCCCGGTCGAGAGCGAAGAGGGCATGCACTACCTGCGCCCCGAGACCGCGCAGGGCATCTTCGTGAACTTCGCGAACGTCATGACCACCGCGCGCAAGAAGCCGCCGTTCGGCATCGGCCAGATCGGCAAGTCCTTCCGCAACGAGATCACGCCCGGCAACTTCGTGTTCCGCACCCGTGAGTTCGAGCAGATGGAGATGGAGTTCTTCGTCGAGCCGGGCGAGGACGAGCAGTGGCACCAGTACTGGATCGACGCCCGCACCGAGTGGTACACGAGCCTCGGCATCGACCGGGACAACCTGCGGCTCTACGAGCACCCCAAGGACAAGCTCTCGCACTACTCGAAGCGCACCGTCGACATCGAGTACCGGTTCCGCTTCGCGGGCAGCGAGTGGGGTGAGCTGGAGGGCGTCGCCAACCGCACGGACTTCGACCTCACCACGCACTCCAACCACTCGGGCGTGGACCTGTCGTACTTCGACCAGGCCAGCAACTCCCGCTACCGCCCGTACGTGATCGAACCCGCCGCGGGCGTGGGCCGGCCGATGATGGCGTTCCTGGTGGACGCCTACCACGAGGACGAGGCCCCGAACGCCAAGGGCGGCGTCGACAAGCGCACCGTGCTGAAGCTGGACCGCCGGTTGTCACCGGTGAAGGCCGCGGTGCTGCCGCTGTCGCGCAACTCCGAGCTGTCGCCGAAGGCGCGGGACCTGGCGGCGCAGCTGCGCCGGAACTGGAACATCGAGTTCGACGACGCGGGCGCCATCGGCCGCCGCTACCGCAGGCACGACGAGATCGGCACCCCGTTCTGCGTGACGGTCGACTTCGATTCGCTCTCCGACCACGCGGTCACCGTGCGCGAACGCGACACGATGTCCCAGGAGCGGGTGGCGATGGACAAGTTGGAGGAGTACCTCGCCGTCCGGCTCATCGGCTGCTGACGGATTCGACGAGCACTTGCGGACGGGCCGCGCGGTGAGTCGCTCAGCGCAACCTCGGTGGCTTCCTCGCCGCGGGATCGATTTCCCGGGCAGCTCGCTACCCGGCGGAATCGCCGTCCTCGCGAGGAAGCCGCCGAGAGCCCGCCGGTGGCCGGCCCGCTGCGGTGGTCGCCGTGCACCGGATTCGCCGCTGACCAGGTCGAAGATCATTCCGCAAGAACTCCTCACTCTTTTGGAACGCGTGCCCCATGTCTGAAGTCGGTTCCGCCCACCGCGGCTCTCGGAGCGGCCGGGTGCTGCGCCGCACCGCGCTCGGTGCGGTCCTGATGGTGCTGCTGCTGGTGGGCGGCACCGGATTCCGCGTGTGGCAGGTGGCGCGCACCGACGACCGCCGCCCGGTGGACATGATCGTGGTGCTGGGCGCGGCCCAGTACCACGGCAAGCCGACCCCGGTGCTGCGCGCGCGGCTGGAACAGGCCCTGGAGCTCTACGAGCAGGGCCTCGCCGAGCACGTGGTGACCGTCGGCGGCAGCCAGGAGGGCGACGAGTACACCGAAGCCGAAGCGGGCAAGTTGTGGCTGGCCAAGAAGGGCGTGCCCGACTCGAAGATCAGCATCGAGCCAACCGGCAGCGACACCCTCGGCAGCTTGCGGGCCGTGGGCGCGATGGCGAAGGAGAACCACTGGAACTCCGCGCTGATCGTCAGCGACCCGTGGCACTCGCTGCGGGCGCGGACGATGGCGGGCGACTTCGGCCTCGACGCGTGGGCCTCGCCGACCCGGTCGGGGCCGATGGTGCAGACGCGGTCGACCCAGCTGCACTACATCATCCGGGAGACCGGTGGGCTGCTGTTCTACCGGTTGACCCACGCCCCGGCGGAGGTCGTCGGCGACGGCTTGGGCTGAGCATTCCCCTCCGGTGCGCGTTCAACGCGTGTTGGCGGGCGTTTCAGCTGGCGGGGCGTGCCGAGGCCGTAGGCTGGGCGCGGTGAACGCCTTGCCGCCCGGGTACGGAGAGCATGACCTCGCCCGGTTGTCCGCCGAACCGCCGAAGGCCGCCGCGCTGCCGGGAGCGCACCAGGAGGCCCGCACCCCGTTCGCGCGGGACCGGGCTCGGGTGCTGCATTCCGCGGCGCTGCGCCGCCTGGCGGGCAAGACCCAGGTAATGGGTCCCGAAGAGGGCGACGTCCCGCGCACCCGGCTGACGCATTCGCTAGAGGTGGCGCAGATCGGCCGCGGGATCGCCGTGACGCTGGGCGCGGACGCCGACCTCGTGGACACCGCCGGACTGGCCCACGACATCGGGCATCCGCCGTTCGGCCACAACGGTGAGCAGGCGCTCAACGAGCTCGCCGATTCCTGCGGCGGCTTCGAGGGCAACGCGCAGACCCTGCGGATCTTGACGCGCCTGGAGCCGAAGCTGCCGGACGAACCGGGTGCCGGCAGCGGCCTGAACCTGACCCGCGCCTGCCTGGACGCGGCGACGAAGTACCCGTGGCCGCGCCGCCCCGGCGAGGTGAAGTTCGGCGCCTACCCGGACGACCTCGCGGTGTTCACCTGGATGCGCCAGGGCGCGGTGGGCGATCGCCGCTGCTTGGAGGCGCAGATCATGGACTGGGCCGACGACGTGGCGTACTCGGTGCACGACGTGGAGGACGGGGTGCACTCGGGCCGCATCTCGTTGCGGGAGCTCTCCCGGCCGGGGGAGCGCTCGGAGATCGTGCGGTTGGCGGCGAAGCACTTCTGGGCCGACGGCGATGCCGGTGAGCTGGACGTCGCGGCGGGCGAGCTGGCGGTGCTGCCCGCGGTCGCGGCGGTGGCCGACTACGACGGCGCGCTCGGCGCGCAGGTGGCGTTGAAGCGGTTGACCAGCGAACTCGTCGGCCGGTTCACCTCGGCGGCGGTGTCGGGCACCGCCGAGGCGCACGGGCCGGGCCCGTTGACCAGGTACGCGGCGGACGTCGTGGTGCCGCGCCGGGTGGCGGCGGAGGTCGCGGTGCTCAAGGCGGTGGCGGTGCACTTCGTGCTCAGCGATCCGCGTCGGCTGCGGATGCAGGAGCGGCAGCGGGAGCTGCTGGCGGAACTGGTCGAGGTGCTGGTGCGGCGGGCGCCGGAGGCGCTGGACCCCGCGTTCCGGCCGGACTGGTCGGCGGCGGCGGACGACGCGCGGCGGTTGCGGGTCGTGCTGGACCAGGTCGCGTCCCTCACGGATGCGCAGGCGGTGTCCTGGCATGCACGCCATGTACGCAGCGGAGCCAAGTCGGTGTGAAATACGTCTGATCGGGGGGTGTTGAGCCCGGGTCGTCCGGCATAGTGTTCACCCAGCGTGTCGGCCGTTCGGGACCCCCGACCTGAACGGCCGACTGCTGTGCGTGCGGCGCGATCCCCGACCCGTCCCCGTGCCGCAAGGAGATCCTCGATGCCGAACCGGCACTACATCCAGAAGCTCGTCGCCGACGGCGAGCCGTACGTCAACACCGACAACCTCGCCGACTGGGTGACCGACCTGCGCTGGCGCGACCCCGAAGCCCGGCGCGCGGCCGAGTACATCGCCCAGGAACTGCGGCTGATGGGCTTGTCCGACATCGAGGAGTCCCTGCGCTGATCGTCGCGGCGCACGGCTCGCGGGCTGTGCTGATCGGATTCCGAACGTTCGGGCGGCCCCGCCGGGGCGGTCCGGGTGGCAGACTCGGTCGCAGTCCTGAGTGAGCAGCCGACGCGCTGAACGGAGTCCACGCGGCCGTGACCGAGCATCTCGATTTCAGCCTGGCCCTGCACCACCGGCTCGCCCCGGAGGCGAACCGCCCGTTCACCTGGTCGCCGTACTCGGTGGCCGGCGCACTCGGGCTGGCCGCCGCGGCGGCGGGCGGCGACACCAGCGGTGAACTGCTGTCCGCGCTGCGCGCCGACAGCCCTGACGCGGTGCGCGGCTCGTTGTCCCCGGCGGCGGAGCTCTCCGGCACCGGCTCGGCCGAGCCGCCGGAGCTGGCGGTCGCGAACACGCTGTGGGCGCACGACGAACTCCCGGTGCACGACGCGTTCCTGCGGTCGCTGAAGGAGTGGCCGGGCAGCGCCGTGCGCACCGCGCCGTTCCGCAGCGCTCCGGACGACGCCCGCCGGTTGATCAACTCCGATGTCGCGGAGACGACGCGCGACCTGATCCCCGAGCTGCTGGAACCCGGCACGGTCGACGCCGACACGGTGGCGGCCCTGGTCAACGCCCTCTACCTCAAGGTGTCCTGGCGCGAGGCCTTCGACGCCCACAAGACGGCGGACCAGCCGTTCCGCGCCCCGGCGGGGGAGCGGTCGGTGCCGACGATGACCGCGACCCGCCGCTTCGGTTACGCGGCGACCGGTGGCTGGCAGGCGGTGACCTTGCCTGCGGCCGGCGGAGTGGAAGCCGTGGTCCTGCTGCCCGACGAGGACCTCGCCACCGCGGAACCGGCGCTGGGCGCCGCCGAACTCGGCACCCTGCTCGCCTCGGTGCGCGACGAGCGGGTGGAGCTGTTCCTGCCGCGCTTCGACGTCGACTCGGACGCCGAGCTCAACGCCCCGCTCGGCCACCTCGGAGTGCACAAGCTGTTCACGCCCGGTGCCGACTTCAGCCCGCTCACCGACGCGCCGCTGAAGATCTCCACGATCGTGCACCAGGCGGTGCTGCGGGTCGACGAGTCCGGCTTGGAGGGCGCGGCGGCTACGGCGGCGATGATGCGGCTCACCGCGATCGTGCGCGAACCCGACCCGATCCGGGTGCGGATCGACCGGCCGTTCCTGTTCCTGGTGCGGCACCGGGAGTCCGGCGCGGTGTACTTCCTGGCTCGCGTCGTCGACCCGTCCTGACCCGCGTTGTCACGTTCCCGGGCGCCGTCTCGTCCCGGTGGTGAGTCCCCGCACCCGGCGGGGAACGGCACCTGGGAGTGACCATGCCGCGCATCGACCCCGTTCCGGCGCACCGAGCGGGCCCGCTGACCAAGTTCCTCTACCGGTACCTCCGGCGTCGTTTCGGCGCGGTGCCGGAGCCGATGGCGGTGACCGCGCAGCACCCGAAGCTGCTGCTGGCCGCCGGTGTCGGGGAGCTGGCGGTGGAGCGCGCCGTCCGCGTCCTGCCCGCGAGCGTCCGCGAGCTCGCCGTGTTCCGGACGGCGACCCGGATCGGCTGCTCGTGGTGCGTGGACTTCGGCACCATGCTGCAGCGCGACGAAGGACTCGACGTCGAACGGCTCAAGGAGATCGACGACTACCGGACGTCGCCGCGGTTCACCGAACTGGACCGGCTGGTGATCGACTACACCGACGCGATGACCGACCTGCCGATGACGGTGACCGACGAGCAGGTCGCGGAGCTGGACCGCAGGCTGGGCCACCAGGGCGCGGTCGAGCTGACCTACATGATCGCGCTGGAGAACCAGCGCACCCGGTTCAACCACGCCCTCGGCATCACCGCCCAGGGCTTCACCTCGGGAGAAGCCTGCCGAGTCCCGATGCCCTGACCCACCGGACTCCGCTCCGTCACCACCCCGCCGAGCGTCAGCCCCGCCCCCTTGCAATTTCGCGAGGAATTGAATTCGGCGCCCCGCAGGAAAGTGCGTTCGGGAGAGAGGGTTCGCAGCTCACCGGGGTTCCGCGAGTGTTCGTTCGTGAGCGGAGGGGAATTGATCTCGCGAGAAATTTCGGGAGGGGTTTCCCGGGTGGCCACGGGCGGGGGTCGCTTGTGCGGGTGGCGGGGCGGTCCGGTCAGAGGGCGAGGCGGGTCAGCTTGTCCGGGTTGACCAGGTCGTGCAGCTCCGCGATGCGGTCGTCGTCGACGGTGAACACGAGCACGCGCTGCGGCGAGGTGCGGCCGGTGGCATCGGTGGGATCGCCCGGCACGAACATCCCGAGGTCACCGTTGACCAGCACCGGACGCACCCCTTCCAGCGCGGCCGTGCCGTACTTGGTGACCAGGCCGAGCATGAACCGGGCGATCTTGCCGCCGCCGCGGATCGGGCGCCGCGCCGTGGACGCCTTGCCGCCGCTGTCGCCGAAGAACGCGGCCTCCGGGTGCAGCAGCCGGGTCAGCTCGGTCAGGTCGCCCGCGTGAACGGCGGTCAAGAACCGCTCCACCACCTCCTGCTGGCGCGGCAGCGGAGCGCGGGGCGGTGCGTCCGCGGCCAGCGCCCTGCGAGCTCGGGACGCGTGCTGGCGCGCGGTGGCGGCGGGGCAGCCGAGCAGCTCGGCGATCTCGGCGAACGGCACCTGGAAACCGTCGTGCAGCACGAACGCGAACCGCTGCTCAGCGGGCAGCTCGTGCAGCATCCGCAGCGCGGCCATCCGCAGGTCGTCGCGTCCGACCACGGCCTCCAGCGGATCCCGAGCGTCGAGCGGCGTCACCACGGGTTCCGGCAGCCACGGCCCCACGTACCGCTCCCGCCGGTGCGCCGCCGACCGCGTCCTGTCCAGGCAGATCCGACCGACCACGGTGCTCAGCCAGGCCCCGAGATCGCGGATCTCCGCCGACTCGCGGGCCAGCCGCAGCCACGCCTCCTGCACGGCGTCCTCGGCGTCGGCGAACCGGCCGGTGAGCCGGTAGGCGAGCGCGGTCAGCCGCGGGCGGTGCGCGTCGAACTCGGCGGCTCGCGCCGGACCGGCATTGGTCATGCGCCGATTGTGCTCCCCGCGGGGACACCCGTCGGTGTGTTGTGCGCGACGCCTAGACTGGCGGTGTGGCTGGGAGGATCCGAGATAGCGACGTCGCCGAGGTACGTGATCGCATCCGGATCGACGAGATCGTCGGCGAGTACGTGGCGCTGCGCAACGCCGGCGGGGGCGCGATGAAGGGGCTGTGCCCCTTCCACGACGAGAAGACGCCGTCGTTCAACGTGCGCCCGAGCCACGGCACCTTCCACTGCTTCGGCTGCGGTGAGGGCGGTGACGTCATCGCGTTCCTCATGAAGTCCGAGCACCTCGGTTTCGTCGAATCCGTGGAGCGGCTGGCCGACCGCGCGGGCGTCCAGCTGCACTACGAGGGCGGGGTGCCGAGTGAGAAGCGCGATCGGGGGACCCGCGCGCGGATGGTGGAGGCGCACCGCGTCGCCGCCGAGTTCTACGCCGAGCACCTGCGTTCGCCGGAGGCGTTGCAGGGCCGCGAGTACCTCGCGGAGCGGGGCTTCGACGAGGCCGCCGCGACCCGGTTCGGTTGCGGATTCGCCCCGTCCGGGTGGGACAAGCTGACCAAGCACCTGCTGGGCAAGGGCTTCGAGCTCGACGAGCTCTACAAGTGCGGCCTGTCGAAGGAAGGTCGCCGCGGCCCGCTGGACCGGTTCCACCGCAGGCTGCTGTGGCCGTTGAAGGACCTGGCGGGCGACGTCGTCGGCTTCGGCGCGCGCCGGATCTTCGACGACGACCCGATCGAGGCGAAGTACGTCAACACCTCGGCGACGCCGATCTTCAACAAGTCGCAGGTGCTGTTCGGCATCGACCTGGCCAAGCGGGACATCGCGAAGCGGCATCAGGCGGTGGTCGTCGAGGGCTACACCGACGTCATGGCGATGCACTTGGCCGGTGTCCCGACGGCCATCGCGTCGTGCGGGACGGCGTTCGGCGACGACCACATCTCGGTGCTGCGGCGGCTGATGATGGACGACAACGCGTTCCGCGGCGAGGTCATCTTCACCTTCGACGGCGACGCCGCCGGGCAGAAGGCGGCGTTGAAGGCCTTCGACGGCGAGCAGCAGTTCGCGACGCAGACCTACGTGGCGATCACGCCGGACGGCATGGACCCGTGCGAGCTGCGCCAGGCCAGCGGGGACACCGCGGTGCGGGACCTGGTGGCGCGGCGGAAACCGCTGTTCGAGTTCGCCATCCGCAGCCTGCTCACCGAGTACGACCTGGATTCGGTGGACGGCCGGGTGGACGCGCTCCAGCGCACGGTGCCGCTGGTCGCGCAGATCAAGGATTTGGAACGTCGCGACGGCTACGCGGTGCAGCTGGCCGGTTGGGTCGGCTGGAACGACGAGAACCAGGTGGTGCGCCGAGTCCGCGAGTCGGCGGGCGCCCCGGTGAAGCAGCAGCCGCGACGTCGCCAGCAGCGCAATCCGGATCAGGATTCGCTGGGCGTGGACGTGGAGTTGCCGAAGCGGCCACGCCGGGACGACCCCCGCTGGTGCCAGCGGGAGACGTTGAAGCTCGCGCTGCAGGTGCCCGCGCTGGCGGGCCCCGTCTACGACTCGCTGCCGGACGAGGCGTTCACCGAGCCGTCCTACTCGCGGCTGCACCAGGCGATCGTCGCGGCGGGCGGCACGATGTCCGGCCTGTCCGGTGCCGGTCTGGTGGACGCGGTGGGGCGGGAATGCCCGGACGAGGTGACGCGGCGCCTGCTCACGCTGCTGGCAGTGGAGGCCCTGGACACGAAGTCCGAGGAGGATCCGCGCTACGTGGCCGGGGTGATCGCCCGCTTGCAGGAGATCATGGTCGGCCGCGAGATCGCGGACATCAAGTCGCGGGTGCAGCGGATGTCCCCGACGGAGCAGCCGGAGGAGTACAACTCGCTGTTCGGGGACATGCTGGCGTTGGAGCAGTACCGCCATTCGCTGCTGCACCAGGCCTCGGGAGCGTTGTGATGGCGTGGTTGCGCGGTTTCGTCGCCCGCTTGTCCGGCACGGCGGAGCTGCCCGCGGACTTCGCGGGTGAGCTCACCGGCGACGAGCGGGTGCTGGCGGTGGCGCGCTCGGCCGAGGGCCCGCTGGTCGCCACGCACCTGGGCTTGTGGTTGCCGTCGGGGCGCCGCCTCGGCTGGCACCTGGTGAGCAAGGCGACCTGGAACGACGGCGCGCTGACCTTGATCGAGTCCGCGGAGTCCGGTCCGGCGGGCGAGGCGGTCCTGCTGCGGGACCTGCCGCCGCAGCGCGTCGCGCTCACCGAGCCTGGCAGGTTGCCGGAGGTCGTGCACGAGCGCGTGACCGGCTCCATCCGCAGCACGCAGCACCGGGAGTTCCCGGCGGGCGGCGCGCGGTTCGTGCAGCGCAAGGTGCCGGGCCGCAACGGCCTGGTGCTGCAGGTCCGCGCCGACCCGGGCACGGACGAGGACGCGCTCGCGCCGGTGGCCGCCGAGGTGGCGCAGCGGCTGCGCGGCGCGGCGCGATGACGGCTGGACAACCCAACAGTACGGTCGTACTGTTTTTCGGGTGTGGGATCCGCAGAAGTACCTGTCGTTCAGCGAGCACCGCGACCGCCCCGCGCACGACCTGATGGCCCGCGTCCCGGCGCGCCGAGCCCGCCGGATCGTCGACCTCGGCTGCGGCGCCGGCAACCTCACGCGGCTGCTCGTCGACCGCTGGCCGGGAGCCGAGGTCGAGGCCACCGACTCCTCGCCGGAGATGGTCGAGGCCGCGCGGGCCAACGGGATCGACGCGCACCGGCAGGACGTCCGCGACTGGGAGCCGCGGCCCGATTCCGACGTCGTGCTGTGCAACGCGGTGCTGCAATGGGTTCCCGAGCACGTCGACCTGCTGCGCTCCTGGCTCCCGGCGCTGCCCGCGGGCGCCGCGTTCGCCTTCCAGGTGCCCGGCAACTTCGATTCCCCGTCGCACCGCGAGATCCGCGACCTGCTCGGCGAGCAGGGGTGGGAGGTGCCGGGGCTGCTGGGCGCCGACGCCGTGCGCTCACCCGCGGAGTACGCCGAGGTCGTCGCCGACCTGGGCCTGTCGGTCGACGCGTGGGAGACGACCTACGTGCACCGGCTCAACGGCCCGGACCCGGTCCTGGAGTGGATCAGCGGCACCGCGCTGCGGCCGGTGCGGGCCGCGCTGGACGCCGAGCAGTGGACGGCGTTCCGCGCCGAACTCGGCGCCCGGCTGCGCGCGGCGTACCCGGCTCGGCCGGACGGCACGACGTGGCTGCCCTTCCGGCGGATCTTCGTCATCGCCCACCGCCGCTGAGCATGGCGCCGTGACCTGCGGTGTTCGTGGGTCCAGGGGGGGTGTGAGAAGGGCTTGGCGGATGGGTTAAAGTAGTACACGTCAGCGAGCAAGGGGCTGGCGAGCACAACCGACATTCCTCCATAGCTCAATTGGCAGAGCATTCGGCTGTTAACCGGAGGGTTACTGGTTCGAGTCCAGTTGGAGGAGCACTTCACGAAACCCCAGGTCAATGACCTGGGGTTTCGTGCGTTCAAGGGTGCTTTCGCGGAGGTCGGCGCAGCCCCGGCGAGCGCGCGACCGCCGTGGCGACGCGGCGGCCCGCGCGCGACCCTGGTCCCGGTCAGCAGAACCGAGACGAGGGGCGGCACCGATGAGTTCGACCATCGCGGGCGTGGAGATCCCGGACAGCGCGCTGGCCCGGGAAGCCACCGAGCTGGTGCGCGACGTCGCCTCGCCGCTGCTGTACGACCACTCCCGGCGGGTGTTCCTGTGGGGTGCGCTGCGCGGACGCGACGAGGGCGTGCGGTTCGACGCGGAACTGCTCTACGTCGGGGCGATGTTCCACGACCTCGGCTTGACCCGGCGGTACCGCCGCGCCGACCAGCGATTCGAGCTCGACGGGGCCGACGAGGCCCGCGCTTTCCTGCGCGGGCACGGCATCGACGAGCCGCGGGCCGAGCGGGTGTGGACGGCGATCGCGCTGCACACCACTCCTGAGATCCCGCTGCACATGGCCGCCGAGATCGCCCTGGTCACGCGGGGAGTGGAGCTGGACGTGCTGGGCATCGGTCACGACGCGGTCACCGCCGAGCAGCGCGCCGCCGTGGTCGAGGCGCATCCGCGCCCGGACTTCAAGAACGGCATCCTCGCCGCGTTCACCGCGGGCGTCGAGCACCGCCCGGCGACGACGTTCGGCAACGTCAAGGCGGACGTGCTGGCGCACTGCGTCCCCGGATTCGTGCGCGGCGACTTCGTCGAGGTCATCAAGAACTCGCCGTGGCCGGAATGAGCCCCGGCCGAACTCCGCCACGACGCACGCGGGGCCGGCGCGACGCTGCGGTCGCACCGGCCCCGGTGTGTTCGGCGGCGGGTCAGTCCGTGCCCACCTCGATGGCGGCGTGGTCGAGCGCCTCGGACTCGACGCCGTCCTCGCCGGTGCGCGCCGCGATCGCGGAGGCTCCGCCCGGAGCCAGCTCGCCGACGAGTTCGCCCCACGCGGTGAGCGAACCGTGGCCGCCGCCCTCGTAGAGCTCCAGCATGCTGCGGGAGTCGGCGATGTCCAGGTTGCGCATGGACAGCTGGCCGATGCGGTCGTTCGGGACGAACGCCTGGTCCTTGCTGCGCTCCATGGACAGCTTGTCCGGGTGGTAGCTCAGGCGCGGGCCGTCGGTGTTGAGGACCGTGTAGTCCCAGCCGCGGCGCAGCCGCACCGTGACGCTGCCGGTGATCGGGTAGCCGATCCAGCGCTGCAGGGACTCCCGCAGCATCAGGGCCTGCGGGTCGAACCAGCGGCCCTCGTAGAGCAACCGGCCGAGGCGGCGGCCCTCGGAGTGGTACATCGCCACGGTGTCCTCGTTGTGGACCGCGTTGAGCAGCCGCTCGTAGGTGATGTGCAGCAGCGCCATGCCCGGCGCCTCGTACACGCCGCGGCTCTTCGCCTCGATGATCCGGTTCTCGATCTGGTCCGACATGCCGAGGCCGTGCCTGCCGCCGATGGTGTTGGCGGCGTGGACGAGGTCGACGTCGGAGTCGAAGGACTTCCCGTTGATCCGCACCGGGCGGCCGTGCTCGAACTCGACGGTGACGTCCTCGGCCGGGATGTCGACGGCGGAGTCCCAGAAGGGCACGCCCATGATCGGGTCGACGATCTCGAGCGGGGTGTCGAGGTATTCGAGCTTCTTGGCCTCGTGGGTGGCGCCCCAGATGTTGGCGTCGGTGGAGTACGCCTTCTCCGCGGAGTCGCGGTAGGGCAGTTCCCGCTCGACCAGCCAGGCGGACATCTCGTCGCGCCCGCCGAGCTCGTTGACGAAGTCCTCGTCCAACCAGGGCTTGTAGATGCGCAGGTCCGGGTTGGCCAGCAGGCCGTACCGGTAGAAGCGCTCGATGTCGTTGCCCTTGTAGGTGGAGCCGTCGCCCCAGATGGACACGTCGTCCTCGCGCATGGCGCGCACCAGCAGCGTGCCCACCACCGCGCGACCGAGCGGCGTGGTGTTGAAGTACGCCTGCCCGCCGGAGCGGATGTGGAAGGCGCCGCAGGCCAGGGCGGCGAGGCCTTCCTCGACCAGCGCGGCGCGGCAGTCGATCAGCCGCGCGCGCTCGGCACCGTAGACGCGCCCGCGTTCGGGCACGTCGGACAGGTCCGGCTCGTCGTACTGGCCGATGTCGGCTGTGTAGGTGTACGGCAGGGCGCCGCGTTCGCGCATCCAGGCCACCGCGACCGAGGTGTCCAGCCCGCCGGAGAAGGCGATGCCGACCCGCTCACCCACTGGAAGATTATTCAGGACCTTCGACATGTATTCATGGTAACAAGCCCCGCCGGGCTTCTCGAGAAGTGTCCTCGTATCTGGTGCAAGGTGCGTGCGGTCCGGCGCCGGAGCCGCCGGTTTCGTCGGAGATCATCACGTATAAATATGCAAATCCGAGGTGATGGCTGCATACGAACGGAGCAGTCCCGAGTCCGGCACGGGCGTTCCGGCTGGTCGGGGCGGGAGTGACCTGGATCATCCGCCCGGAGGCTTGAGCCTGCCGCGACGGCCGGGTGTTCGCTCGGAGCCATGACCCCGAACCACGGAACCGAGCCGGCGATCCGGCTGACGAACGCGGACTACGCCCGCGCGGAGATCATGCAAGACCCGTACCGGGCGCGGCGCGTGCCCGGCGGCTCGGTGCGGCCGCGGTGGCTGTCCGGCGGACGCCGCTTCTGGTACCGGGCGGGCGCCCGCCACGTCGTGGTGGACCCGGCCGAAGGCACCCGCCGCGACGCGTTCGACCACGACCGGCTGGCCGCGGCGCTGTCGGTGGCGGCGGGCCGCGCGGTCGCCGCGGACGACCTGCCGATCACCTCGGTCGACCTCGACGTCCCGGAGCACGAGGACTGGACGGTGCGGTTCTCGGCGTTCGAGTCCCGCTGGGAGTGGTCCGACGGCGCAGGCACCTGCACCCGCGTCGAGGACGCCGAGCCGCTGCCCGGCGAGGTCGTGTCGCCGGACAAGGCGTGGATCGCCTTCCGCCGCGACGGCGACATCGTGGTCCGCTCCCGCGACGGCGAGCAGGAGTTCGCGCTCACCGACGACGCCGAGCCGCACTTCGACTACGGCGGACTTCCCGAAGCGCTGGGCATGCGCGCGCTGATGCGCAACCTCGGCCTGCCGGCGCCGCTGGCGGTGTCCTGGTCGCCGGACTCGACCCGCCTCCTGGTGCACCGGCTCGACCAGCGCGACCTGCCCGAGCAGGTGCTCGTGGAGTCCGCGCCCCGCGACGGCGGCAGGCCCGTGGAACACCGGTCCCGCTACCCGATGCCCGGCGACGCGGCGCAGGCGACGATGCAGTGGGCCGTGCTGGACGTCGCCACGCGCGGTGTCGTGCGACAGCAGGACGAGCCGTACGTGATCGTGCATCCGGCGAGCATCGCCTACCAGTGGTGGTCGGGGGAGAAGGGCGACGCGGTGCACTTCCTGCGTCACTCCCGCGACGCCCGCACCTTGGAGCTGCGCCGCCTCGACCCGGCCGCCGGCGCGGTGACCACGCTGATCAGCGAGAGCGGTGAGACGCGGGTCGACCCGACCCCGCAGCTCGGGGAACCGGCGATGGTGCACGTGCTGGATTCCGGCGAGATCCTCTGGTGGTCGCAGCGCGACGGCTGGGGGCACCTCTACCTGCACTCCGCCGACGGCGAGCGCGTCGCGCAGGTGACCTCCGGGCAGTGGCCGGTGCGCAAGGTCCTGTGGGTGGACCAGGACGCGCGGCAGGTGTGGTTCCTGGCCGCCGGGCTCGTCGACCACGATCCCTACGTCCGCCAGATCTGCCGGATCGCTTTCGACGGCACCGGTTTCACCCGCCTCACCGACGACGACCTCGATCACGACGCGGTGAGCCCGGCGGAGGGCGGTTACCTCGTCGACCGGGCCTCCACCGTGAGTTCCCCGCCCCGCTCGGCGGTGCTGGGCGGGGACGGGCAGGTCCTGGTCGAGCTCGAAGCACCGGACGCGGGAGGGCTCGAAGCCCTCGGCTGGCGCCCGCCGGAGCGGTTCCGCACGACCGCCGCCGACGGGAAGACCTCCATCCACGGACTGCTGTGGCGCCCGCACGGCTTCGACCCCGGCCGCCGCTACCCGGTGATCGACTGCATCTACCCCGGCCCGCAGGTCCACCGGGCCGGACCCGCGTTCGACAGCGCCGTACCGGGCGAAGCGGAAGCGCTGGCAGCACTGGGATTCGCGGTCGTCGCCGTCGACGGGCGGGGCACCGCGGGCCGCGGCAAGGCGTTCCACGACCACTCCTACGGCGCACTCGACGACGCCGGTTCGCTCGTCGACCACATCGCCGCGATCCGCGAACTCGGCCACCGGCACCCGTGGCTCGACACCGAGCGGGTCGGCATCACCGGACACTCCGGCGGCGGGTTCGCCACCGCGCGCGCCATGCTCGCCCACCCCGAGTTCTACTCGGTCGGAGTCGCCCTGGCCGGGAACCACGACATGGGCGTCTACGTCCCCATGTGGCCCGAGCAGTACCACGGCGAGATCGACGACGAGAGCAAGCGCGCGTTGTCGAACCCGGCGCTGGCCGCGAACCTGCAGGGCAAGCTGCTGCTGATCCACGGCGAGCTCGACGACAACGTGCTCCCCGCGCACACCCTGCGTCTGGTGGACGCGCTCATCGAGGCCGACAAGGACGTCGACGTGCTGCTGATCCCCGGCGACGAGCACGCGCTGCTGCGCCGCAAGCACTACGTCACGCGCCGCACGTGGGACTACTTCGTGCGCCACCTGCACGGCACCGAACCGCCCGCCCACCGCCTCGCCCCGCACCCGCTTCCGCTCGGCGAAGGTTCCTGACCCGAGGTCGGTGCGCCGCCCGACCGGACGGGCGGCGCACCGACCCGGTGGTTCACGGCAGGGCCAGGCCGGCCGTGATGAAGTCGCGGTAGTGCGCCACGACGCGCGCCCTCGGCACCTCGGGGTGGGCGAGCCACCAGCGGCCGAGCTGTTCGCCGACGCCGCTGATCGCGTAGGCGAAGGCGGTGGCGCGCTCCTCGTCGAAGGACGCGAAGTGGCCGACCATCTCGGCGATCCGGGTGATGGTTCCCAGCCGCATGGCGGCGATTCCCGCGGCCAGTTCCGCGGAGAGCGCGGTGCTGGGGGTGAACAGGATCTTCCAGCGCTGGGGGTCGTGTTCGAGGATCTCGAAGAAGATGTCCCCGGCCCGCCCGATGACCGCTCCGGCACCCGCCCCCGACTCGATCATGATCTCAGGTTCGCGGATCCGGCTCTCCAGCTCGGAGCGAGCTCGTCGCACGCAGCCGAGGAACACCTCGTCCTTGGTCGCGTAGTGCGAGTACACCATCGGCCGGGTCACCCCGGCGCTGCGAGCGATGTCCTCCATCGAAGTGCCCTCGATCCCGCGTTCCGCGAACAGCCCCTCGGCGATGTCGAGCAGCTGGGCGGCACGCGCTTCGCGGGACAGGCGGGTTCGACGCGGCGCGGGGCCGGTCATGCGCGGACCTCCGCTGGGGACGACGTCATCGTGCTCCTCCTCGCATCGGGTGGGCGGCGGCGAATTCCCAGATGACGCGCGCCATGTCCGGCCCGGCCCGGTCGGTGAACAGACCGCTGGCCGCGGGCCCGGACCAGGCGTGCGCCATGCCCGAGACCAGGTAGTGCTCGATCAACGGGGCTCCGGACGCGGTGTAGGTCGAGTGGACGTACGGGTGGCGCCCCGGTGGATTCTGCCGCTGCACCGCATCCGGTACGGCGTCGACGTCCCCGTCGAGCCGGCCGTCGTCGACGAGGTCGTTGACCGCGGCCCAATGCTCGACCAACCGCGTGGCCACGAACGGCGGGACTGCCTCATCGCGGTCGCCTTGGAACACGAGCAGCGGGACCCGGCGGGCGCGCGGCCCCATCTGGGCGTGGGCTTGCCCGGCCGTGTAGGTGGGCGGTACCCGGCCGGGATCTTCCGCGTCGACCTGGTCCAGGGCGTATTCGCCTCCGGCCACCGACGTGGCGGTGGCGAACACGTCGGGATAGGTGGCGCCCAGGATCACCGCCGTGCCCGCGCCCGACGACGCCCCCGCCACGTGCACCCGAGCGGGATCGGCGTTGAACTCCGAGACGACGCGCCGGGCGACCCCGGCGAGCAGTTCGGGCTCGCCGCGGCCTCGGTGCTGGTGCCGGGAGTCGTTGGAGTTCCAGCAGTTCAGCTTGTCCGCGAACGGGGTCTGCGTCGGGTAGACGACGATGAATCCCGCTTCGTCGGAGAGCCGGTCGAACCGCGTCGTGCCCTTCATCGAGTTCCACCCGAAGCCGGTCATCCCGCACCCGTGCAGCGCCATCACGACCGGTGGACGGAGGTCGTCGCGGTAGTTCGCCGGTAAGTGGACCTGGTAGAGCACGCGGCCTTGGTCGCTGGAGTACGTCCCCAACCGGTCGCGGTCACCGGAGGAACCGGGCAGCCCGAACTGGAACCCCAGCGACAGGAGCACGACGAGCGCGAGCGCCACACCGCTCGACACCAGGAACTTGCGAGATCTGAGCAAGGGAGGAACTCCGGTTCAGGAGGGCGTTTCCGGTGGTATACGGCTTGTCCAGTAGAACTATACACACTGTCAAGTTGTGAGTGATCGTTCCGCGTTGCCGGACGAGAGATAGCGGCGCCCGAAAAATCCGCTCTAGTGCGAAATTTCCTGTTGTGTCAGGAGAAGTGGAGGCCCGCGCGACCGTCCGCGGCGTCCCGGAGGGCGGTGGTGGCCGAAGCGGGGCTTCGGCGGGCGGCTGGTATGCTGATCGCAGAGTCTGAAGCCGGTTGAACCAGGCAGAATCAGGGTTCGCGAAGGCACGAAGAGGTGTCGACATCCCTGGATCGGCCTTCGTCGAACGGCGCTCAGATCAGTCGGCTAACCAAGGGTTGACGAACCGCGAAGGGGTGCCAATTCGGCACCTTTTTTGATGTTCATGGAACCAGTTCCACTCTTTCGGGCGATTCAGTCTCGGGTTGATCAGGGTCGGGTAACGATTCTGATGAGCTCGCCGATCTGATTCGTGCAGCTCGACGACACCCCGCTTCCCCCTGAGGTTTTCCCGCAGGTCACAGCGGGCATGGATGATCAGGATCGGCCCGTGGTCCCAGCCGCGTGGCATGAACCAAATCGATTCATGATGCATGAGAACCAACGAAACTCCCACTGCTCTCCGTCCTCGGAGCAGTGGTGCACAAACGGGGACGACAAGAAGGACGGGGGAAGTCGGGATGTCCGCTCCAGGAATCGGCAAGGAAAACCACTTCGCACTGCCCGATCTGGCCACGGTGGCGCAGCTGCCGAAGCCGATCAGGGCTCTGGTCTATTTGGTCATGCTGTCGCTGCTGACGGTGGCGGGGATCAGCGCCCTGCTGGCCACCATCGTGATCATCGGTCAGCTGACCGGTGCCTTCAGCATCACGGCGTTCATGTGACGCTGCGACGAGAACGGGCCGGCACCCACGGGTGCCGGCCCTTTTTGCTGCCACGAACGGATTCCCCGCCACCGCCCCGCATCACGGCCCAGGTCTAGCGGTTTCGCCCGGTCGAGCGGGCAACCCAACGAGCTTCTCGCCGCCCAGCCTCGCTACGATCACCCAGAGGAGCGTTTCATCACGCCATCGGGGGCAGTAGCTCAGTTGGTCAGAGCAGCGGACTCATAATCCGTCAGCCGTGGGTTCAAGTCCCACCTGCCCCACCATCTGACCTGCGGCGAAGATCGCAGCAAGATCGAATTTCGTGGGATTCGGTTCGGGTTCGGGTTCGTGCGGTGCCGGATGCTGACGAGGCCGAATCGGGAAGCACTGCAGGACACTCCGCGTGAGCGTTTATTCCGCAGTGGCGTTGGCTTCCGGCAAGCGGACGTACTCGCGCGATGCGGTGAGGGGGCAGGCGAGGCCGACCGGAAGCGGGCCGAGCGCCTGCTGAACAAGTTGCTGTCGCAGGCCTATGGGAGGCATTCGTCGGCGATGTTGTCCTGCACCCTTGGCGAGTGGCTGCGGACGAACGAGATCGAGCAGTGCACCCGCGAAACGTACGAGGGTTCCGGTTCCCGCCCGGGTGTCGGCCGGGGCGGGGCCCCGGCCGACTTCGGGTCACTTGACCTCGAGGAGTTCCACGTCGAAGTGCAGGGTGGCGTTCGGCGGGATGATCGGCGGGACGCCGCGCTCGCCGTAGGCCATGGAGGGCGGGATCACCAGGGTGCGGGTGCCGCCGACGCGCATGCCGGTGACGCCGCGGTCCCAGCCCTCGATGACCTGGCCGGAACCCAGGGTGAAGTTCAGGCCTTCGCCCCGGTCGTGGGACGAGTCGAACTTCGAGCCGTCGCTGAGCGTGCCCGTGTAGTGCAGGGTCACGTCGTTGCCCGGCTGGGCCTCGGTGCCGTCGCCGACCTTGGTGTCCTCGACCTGAAGATCGCTCACATCATCCTCCTCGGTTTGCGGACCGCTCAGTCTGCCTTGCAGGGAACGCCGGTGAGGGGGCGGGTCCGCGGTCTCGCGAGGGGAAAAGCGGGGCCGAGTTGTTCGAGTCGGAAATGGCCGGCTGCTTTTCGCACTTCTGGATCGGTGGTGTGGGGTGGTTCATTCTGCTCCCGCGTTGTGCCGGCCCCGGCCGCGTGGTCATCGTGAACGGGGCTTTCGTTTTCCGGGGAGATGGGCGATGAGCAGGTACGCGCGGCTGGCGTTCACCGACGCGGTGCGGAACATGCAGGTGGAGCAGGGGAGCCGGCCGGTGCACCGGAAGGAGCTGGGTGCGGCGGTAGGGCTCGAAGCCGATCCGCTGGGGGATCGGGAGCGCGATTTCATCGCGGCGCGCGACGGTTGTTATCTCGCTTCCGTCGGGGAGACCGGGTGGCCTTACGTGCAATTCCGCGGTGGTCCCGCCGGATTCGTGCACGTCCTGGATTCCGGCACTCTCGGATACGCCGATGTGCGGGGGAACCGCCAGTACATCACCGATGGGAACGTGCGCGGTGACGATCGGGTGGCGCTGTTCTTCATGGACTACGCGACGCGCACCCGGCTGAAGCTGTTCGGGCACGCCGAGGTGCGCGACGTCGCCGAGGAACCGGAGCTCGCGGCTCGGTTGGACGAACCACGTACCGAGGGCCGGGTCGAGCGGCTCGTGCTGATCCGAATCGAGGGCTACGACTGGAACTGCCCGAAGCACATCCCGCACCGCTATTCGGAGGCCGACCTGGCCGCGGTGCACGTTCGCCTGAATCGCGCCGAGAACGAGAACGCCGCTCTCCGCGCCCGCCTCGCCGCCCTCGGTGAGTCCCTGCCGGAGTGAGTGAACGGACCGTTCGTCCGATCTCGTTGGACGAACGGTCCGTTCACTCCGAAGCCACGTCGGCTACGCGTAGGCGCGGCGGAGGGCGGCGAGGTCGAGCTTGTGCATGGTGAGCATTTCCCGCATGACGCGGTTGGAACGCTCGGGGTCGGGGTCGCGCAGCATGTCGGTGAGCTCGGTGGGGACGATCTGCCAGGACAGGCCGTAGCGGTCCTTGACCCAGCCGCACGGTCCCTGTTCGCCGCCCGCGACGAGCCGCTCGGTCATCCGGTCCACTTCTTCCTGCGAGTTGCAGTCCACGTGCAGCGAGATCGCTTCGGTGAACGAGAACTCGGGGCCGCCGTTGAGGCCGAGGAACTGCTGACCGGCCAGTTCGAACGTCACCAGCAGCACCGTGCCGGGGGCACCGGGGCCCGCTTCGCCGTAGTGCTAAATCTCGGTGATCCGCGAATTCGCGAAGATCGACGTGTAGAACCGCGCCGCCTCTTCCGCCTGGCCGTCGAACCACAGGCACGTGGTGATCTTCTGCATGACGTCCTCCCCGCTCGCACCGCGCCGAACGCGCCGCACCTGACAGGAAGACCGTGCTCGCCCGCAGGACTCATCGCAGGCCGAGGGCGAGGCCGCAGCTGTCCGAACGTCAGAGATACGTGGGGATCATCGTGAGGAGGAACAGCAAGAGCAGCACGGCGGGCACGTTCGCCCGAAGCACGGGTGCCCACGACGCGTTCTCAGCCTGCTGCGGCCGATCACGGTGGTAGACGACGGGAATTCGGGCGCCGGCGCGCTTGGGAACGCGCCGACTCGCGAACTGGATTCGTCGTCCGTCGTGATCTTCGAAGTCGACGAGCCAGGCCGCCGACTGCGAAGCGTCGGTCCTGCGGACCACCACGCCCTCCGTGTGGATCCCGGTCCGGTGCAGTAGCGCGAAGCTGGTGATCCGCAGAACCGGAAGGGTCAGCGCGAGAAGCAGGATGCCCGCGCAGACGGCGGTGGTGAACATGGACGTGGACGCCGAGCTCGAGTCGGCGGGAGCTTGCGGGGCGGGAGCCTGCGGGGCGGGGGGAGCCAGCGGGGCGGGATCCGAAAGCAGGGTGACCGCGAACGCGACGGCCCCGAAGCAAAGAAGTGCGCCTAGCATGAACGCGAAGGGCGCGATCTTCCACGGTGTGCCTTCGGTCGCCGCCAACCTCGAAGTCCCAGGATCCTCCGGCAGGTAGAGCACGTCCGCTTGGTCCCCGACAGGGGTGAAGGTGTCGTGGGAATCGGTCGGCGTCAAGGTGAACTGGCCGCCCTGCTGATCGCTGTAGCCGTACAGCGGCTGATCGATCGTGTGTCCTCGCTCATGACCGATTACGGTCGCCGTCGTCCGAACGCCGTGGTCCCGCAATCGTCGGGTGACTCGCACTTCGCGCCCGCCGTGCCACAGGACGGCGATGCCTACGGCGAGCAGGAACACGCAGACGATCAACCCGGGTACGTGATCCTCAGTGATCGTCACGAAGCACCCCGCAGATCGTGTCGACGCGTACGTCGCGATCTCACCAGAGGATTCGCCGCGGCCGCCAGGAACCGTGCCCGAACGGCCGCAGGGCGCTGCCCGCCCGGCTCAGCAGCAGCGGGAGCCGGGGTGGGTGTCGCCGCGGTCGACGTGGCGCCGCCAGAACTCGCGCTCGCCCAGCGGCGTGCTGCTCGCGTGGTGGTGGCGGTGGTGCTCCAGGTACCGCTCGTAGGCGGTTTCGCCGACGATGCCGCGGGCGATCTGCCAGGCCTCGCGGGCGGAGCGTCCCAGCCGGGACAGCACCGCCCGCGAGGAAGGCGTCCGGGAACTCACGTGCCCGCGCCCACTTCCTGGCGGTCCTCCGGTTCGCGGCGTTCCCGCTGGATGCGCCGCTCTTCAGCGGTGGGGATGAGACCGGCCGGTGCCCACAGCTGCGACTCGGTGTGCGGCGTTTCGGTGTCCTTCAGCGGCTGAGTGCTGCGCAGCGCCTGAATCCACACCCGGATCGCGTCGACCAGCACGATGAGGATCAGCACCGCGAACAGCACGCTGAGCACGCCGCACACGGTGGAGTTCGTGACCACCTGGCGCATCTCCTCGACGGAGCCCGCCGAGCCCTTGCTGGTCTGCCCGGCGTCGATCGCCGCCTGGTACGCGGCGCGCTGGGAGAAGAAGCCCAGCTTCGGGTCGGCGGAGAACACCTTCTGCCAGCTCGCCGTCAGCGTCACGACCGCGTCCCAGGCCAGCGGGACGATCGTCACCCAGGCGTACTTCGCGCGCCCGGACTTGATCAGGACCGTGGTGGCCACCGCCAGCGCCACCGCCGCGAGCAGCTGGTTGGCGATGCCGAACAGCGGGAACAGCTGGTTGATGCCGCCCAGCGGGTCGTTCACGCCGGTCCACAGGAAGTAGCCCCAGCCGCCGACGATGGCGGCGCTGGAGATCCAGATGCCGGGCTTCCAGGTCACGTCGCCGAAGCGCTTCCACACGTTGCCGACGGTGTCCTGGAGCATGAACCGCCCGACGCGGGTCCCGGCGTCGACGGTGGTGAGGATGAACAGCGCCTCGAACATGACCGCGAAGTGGTACCAGAACGCCCGCATCGCGTCCCCGCCGAGGACCTGCGAGAACACCTCCGAGAGCCCGAGCGCGAGCGTCGGGGCGCCGCCGCTGCGGCCCACCAGCGTCTCCTCGTCCACGGCGGCGGCCGCGGCGGCGAGCTGTTCGGGGGTGATCTGGAAGCCCACTCCGGCGACGGCTTGCGACGCGGACTGCAACGTGTCGCCGAGCGCTGCACTGGGCATGTTCATCGCGTAGTACATGCCGGGGTCGATGATGCAGGCCGCGGCCAGCGCCATGATCGCCACGAACGACTCGGTGAGCATCCCGCCGTAGCCGATGACGCGGACCTGCGACTCCTTCTCGATCAGCTTCGGCGTGGTCCCCGAGGACACCAGCGCGTGGAAGCCGGAGAGCGCACCGCAGGCGATCTGGATGAACACGAACGGGAACAGCGTGCCCGCGAAGACCGGGCCCTGGCCGTTCCAGGCGAACTCGGTGATCGCCTCGGTCTTCATCACCGGCATCGCGATCAGGATCGACACCGCCAGCATCACGATGACGCCGACCTTCATGAACGTGCTCAGGTAGTCCCGCGGCGCCAGCAGCATCCACACCGGCAGCACCGAGGCGATGAAGCCGTACACCACCAGCGCGAGCACGACCTGGTTGCCGGAGAGCGTGAACGTCTCGGCCAGTGCGGAATCGGCGACCCAGCTGCCGCCGATGATGCTCAGCAGCAGCAGGACGATGCCGATGATCGAGGTCTCGATGATCCGGCCGGGCCGCAGGTAGCGCAGGTAGATGCCCATGAACAGGGCGATGGGGATGGTCATCCCGATGGAGAAGGTGCCCCACGGCGAGTCCTTCAGCGCGCCGACCACGACCAGCGCCAGCACCGCCAGCAGGATGATCATGATCGCGAGCACGGCGATCAGCGCCGCGATGCCGCCGACCGGGCCGATCTCCTCGCGGGCCATCTGGCCGAGGCTGCGGCCGTCGCGGCGGGTGGAGAAGAACAGCACCACCATGTCCTGCACGGCGCCGGCGAACACGACGCCGACGATGATCCAGATCGTGCCGGGCAGGTACCCCATCTGCGCGGCCAGCACCGGGCCGACGAGCGGGCCCGCGCCCGCGATGGCGGCGAAGTGGTGCCCGAACAGGACTCTGCGGTCCGTGGGCTGGAAGTCGGTGGCGTTGTTCAGCCGCTCCGCCGGTGTCGCGCGGGTGTCGTCCACCCGCAGCACCCGGTAGGCGATGAACCGCGCGTAGAACCGGTATCCGATCGCGTAGGAGGCGAGCGCGGCGAACACCAGCCAGGCGGCGGAGATCTCCTCGCCGCGGCCGAGCGCGATGACTCCCCAGGAGATGGCGCCGATCACGGCCACCAGCACCCACACGACGATCTGCTTCGGACTCCACTTGCGTTGCGGCGACGCCTCGTCCGTCGGCGCCGTCGTCGTCGTGTTCCCCACCGTCCCCGGTCTCCGTTCCGCGATCAAAGCAGTTGTGCATGCAACTTGCCGTTGTGATCGCACCGATCTGCAAAGCAGTCGCAAGGATCTGCCTGCGATGTCCCCCATGTCCAGTGCAAGACCGGGAAGTAACCAGGATGTAAGGGGCCGTCGCCGCACCGGCGGCCCCTCACGGCTCAGCTGTGCTCGGTCACCACACCGGCCAGCAGGTCGAGCCGCTCCAGCGACTCGTCCCGCGGCTTGGTCGGCAGGTAGAACAAGATCCGATCCACCCCGGCCTCCGCGTACTCCTCGACCACCGAGTCCTTCGGCGCCGCGTACAGCGACACCGGGACCCGCCAGCCCGCGTGCTCGCGCACCTTCGCGATCAGGTCGCCGAGGTTCTCGGTGCCCGCGCGGGGCAGCCAGCCCCCGCCGTACTCGGCGACCCGGTCGAAGGAGCGCTTGCTCTCGCCGCCGATGTAGATCGGCGGATGCGGTTGCTGCACCGGCTTCGGCCACGAGTAGATCGGGTCGAAGTCCACGTGCTCGCCGTGGAACTCGGCGAGCTCCTTCGTCCAGATCTCCCGCATGGCCCGGATCCGCTCGTCCATCAGCGCGCCGCGCCTGCCCGGATCGGTGCCGTGGTTGCGCATCTCGTCGCGGCTCCACCCCGCGCCGATGCCGAAGATCGCCCTGCCTCGGGAGACGAGGTCGAGGCTGGCGACCTCCTTCGCGGTGGTGATCGGATCGCGCTGGATCATGAGCGCGATCCCGGTGCCCAGCAACAGGTTCTCGGTCACCGCGGCCGCCGCGGTGAGGCTCACGAACGGGTCGAGCGTGCGGTAGTAGATCCGCGGCAGGTCACCGCCGCCGGGATACGGGGTGTCGCGGCTCGCGGGAACGTGGGTGTGCTCGGCGAGGAAGAGCGAGTCGAAACCGCGGTCCTCCAGCGCGCGCCCGAGTTCCGCTGGGCCGATGCCCTCATCGGTGTTGAACGTCGAGATGCCGAACTTCATGGCCGGTTGAGGCGGCCGGGAGGCCGCCTATCCTCCCATCGCGTGCCGGGTGTGGAACCGTGCTGTCCCGCTGCCGAACGGTAGTCGAACGAAGACCCGGCGGCATCGGCTGCCAAACGGGCGAGTGAGGGTGCCGATGATCGGCTGACCAGCGACGACGTCAAACGGGTGATCTTGTGGTGTGGTGATTCTTACCCGCTGTCGAGGCCCGGGGGAGCGGCCCGCGGGACCGTTGCGGTCCTTTGTGGAGCAACGCGCCGCCGGGACGGCGAGCGAGCCCGTGCGCGGGCGAATCGGCCACCCGGACGAGGCACCCGCGCGCTCGGGGCCGCCGCGGTCGGCGGCCGATCCGGACGATCACTCCGCGACCGCACTCGTGGCGGACGGTAAGCTGCGCCTCTCCGCCGGTCGGAGCTTCGATCGGGAAATCTGGTCCGCGTCGGCTGCCAACCGCGAAGGGGGTCTCGGGCGTCATGCAGAGATGTGACGGTTTCGATCGCATTGCCCGTGACCGCCTGGCCGGGCGACGGGCTGGCGGCCATGGATGAACTGACGACCAAACTCACCGAGCTCTACCAGGACAACTACCGGCAACTGCTGCGGATCGCGGTGCTGCTCGTCGATGACCGGGCTTCGGCCGAGGACATCGTGCAGGACGCGTACGTGCGGGTCTTCGACTCCAGGACGCGGCTGCGCGACCCGGACAAGGCGCTGGCGTTCCTGCGGCAGGCGGTGCTCAACCGGGCTCGGTCGGTGCTGCGCCGCCGCATGGTCGCCAAGCGCTACCAACCCCGGATCGCCACCGAGGACTCGCGCCCGGACGACACCGGACGCGGCCTGGACCGCGCAGTGCTCGCGGACGCCCTCACCCACCTGCCGCGCAGGCAGCGGGAAGCGGTGGTGCTGCGGTACTACGCCGACTTCAGCGAGGCGCGGACCGCGCAGCTGATGGGCGTGAGTCAGGGTGCGGTCAAGTCGTACTGCTCGCGGGGAGTGGCTCGGCTTTCGGATTTGCTGCGGGAGCGGGTGTGAGGGATCCAGACGACACGCAGGCCGTCGACGAGCTGCGCAGCGGGCTGCGCGCGCTGGTGGACGACGTCGAGCCGCGCGGCGACACGCTGCCGCGGCTGCTCGCGGCCCGCCAGCGCCGATCGCGGCGACCGTCCCGGCGCCCGCTGATCGCCGCGGGAGGGGTGGCGGTGGCCGCCTCCGCGGTGTTCCTGGTCGCGCTGGCGGTGGTGCCCGGCACCAGTCCGCGCCAGGCGGAGCCGGTCAGCATCGCGCCGAACAGCTACGTCGCGGCGCCGGAACCGGGCACGCTCGCCTCGTTCGACGTGCTCACCGGCAAGCAGCACGAGGTGCTCGCCGACGTCGGAGGACCGGTGCAGGGCGGCCTCGCCGCCGACGGCGACCGCGTCTACGCGACCGTCCCGGCCGCGGGCGGCAGCGACATAGTCGTGCTCGGGCCCGATCGGATCATCAGGCCGGTCGCGCACCGCACCGGCACGGACACCGCGCTGGCGGCCGGCGGTGGGCGGCTCGCCTACGCGGAGGGCGACGACGTGGTGGTCGACGGAACCGGCGGGCCGCAGCGGATCGGGTTGCCCGCGGGCGAGCAGGCGCTCGACCTGGCGGTGGACCGCGAGGGACGGCTCGCGGTGCTCACGTCCCGGTCCGAGATCCACGTGGTGGCTCCCGGCGCCACCGAACTGGGCGCTCCGATGCCGACGCCTCCCGCCGGGGCGTGCGCCCCGCAGGCGGTGGCCTGGTCCGACAGCGACGTCGCGGTGCTCACCCCGGCCGAATGCGGCAACCCGCCCGCCGAGCGGATGCGGATCAGCACGCTCGACCGGGACAGCGGCGCCGCGGTCGGTGGCGGCGTCCCGTTCGACACCGGCGGCGCGCTCGCCGCGGAGCAGGTGCAGCTGTCCGTGGACCGGGTCGGGCGGTACCTGGTGTCGGTCGCGGACGGCAGGCAGTGGCTGGTGGACGGTGCGGACGTGCGCCCGGTGGCACCGGCGTGCGCCGACGCCGGGTGCGTTCCCGCGACCTTCTGGGGCTGATCACGTGCGACCGGTGGAATCCGCGCTCGGCGGGTTCCACCGGTGCCGCGCGGCGGCCTACTCGGGCGCGCGCAACCGCAATCCGCGTTCGGCGAGCACGCGCAGCGAGACGTCGTCCGGATCGGACTTCCCGGAGGCCCAGGCCGCCTGCACGATCCGCACCTGGGAGCCGGTCTGCTGCACCGCCTGCGCCGCGCCGTCGAACTCGGCGGGCGGACCGGGTTCGGCGGCCGGGTCGGAGAGACCGCCGGAACCCGGAGTGTTCAGCAGTTCCCGCAGGTTCCGCGCCGGTGTCGCGTCACCGAGGTCCACCACCGCGAGGGACGTGGTGGCCGCCCGGCCCGCGGCTTCGCTGTCGAAGACCTGCCTGGACAGCGACTCGCACGGATGCCGCTGGAACCAGGCCCGCACGTCGCCGAACGAGGCTTCGGCGCAGTCGCCGCCGAGGTCGGCCGCGGTGCGCTCGAACGAGACCCCGTCCACCTGCTGCGCGGTCATGTCCCGGGTCGAGCCCGAAGCACCCGCCCACACCGAGGACAGCACCGCCCCGGCGAGCACGGCGGCGGCCGCGCCGAGCGCGGTCAGCACCGTGCGCCGCGACAGGCCGCCCAGCCGAGCGCGCAGCCCGGCCGGTGCCGCGGCCGGAACCGGCGCCGGTTCCTCGTCGCGCACCTTCGGGATCAGCAGCGTGTTCGCCGACGCGAGGTCGGGGGTCACCGAATCGGGGAAGCCCTCCGCGGTCAGCTCCGCGACGGAGAGCCGGCCCGCGCGTTCGTCGAGGATGCGCAGCACCTTCCGCGCCGGCTCGACGCCGCAGGCGCGTTCGTAGGTGGCGAGTTCGCGGACGGCGGCGAGCATGCTCGTCGTGGACGGGTACAGCACCCGCACGCCGCGGTGCAGGTCGTTCGTCGGCTGGGTGATCCGGACGACGTAGGGGCCGAGCGCGACGATGGCGGCGACGGGCATCGGCTCCGCGTCGCGGGACTGCAACGCGCGGGCCAGCGCGGCGGCCGATTCCAGCGCTTCCAGCGCCGGGTTCATCGCGGCGGTCTGGCGCAGCAGCGGCCAGCCGTCGACCGTCCACGGGGTCTGCACCGGCGCCTCCACGGCGAGCGCGGACTCCGGGAGATCGGTGCCGACGACGACCACGATGCCGCGCGGCAGCACCAGGACCGCGTCCAGCGTGCGCGGCGCGCCCGGCGGTTCGGCGCCGAAGACGGCGACCCCGCCGAAGACACCGCTGCCGGGACCCCACGCCGCGATGGCCGCCCGGATGTCCGCGCCGATCTTGGTCGGCTCCTTGCCGAGCCGCACCACCCGCATGGTCGTCTCCGTTCCCGCGATCGAGCTCCACTCGCCCGGTCGGTCTACGGCCGCCGGGTCCGGCAGGCATTGTCGCCTACTGCGCGTGCTCCCCCATTCGAGTGGTATCCGACACTCGTCCGCACCTGCGGGACTGGGCCGTCCGGGGCACCGGTTCGTCCGCTCGGGCGGCCCTGGAACTGCGAGGACCTCGCTCCGGCAGGAACGGGGGAGTCCCGCGAACGGTATCGGAACGACGTGCCCCGGTCGGGCAGTTCATCAACTTCATGTGGCGGGCGTGGTCAACGCCCGTGCAGAATGACGCCGCACACCACCGATCCACCGCGACGCGGGTGATCGGCGGCCGGGCCACCGCCGGACGAGGTCGTAGGGGAAGACGTCCCTCGTCGAACAGCGGAGGTCAGCAGTGAGCACCCGTGGCAGCACCAGTGGCGTGGTCTACGTCCACTCGTCGCCGTCTGCGGTCTGTCCGCACATCGAGTGGGCCGTCGCCGGCGCACTCGGCATGCGGACCGAACTCCGCTGGACGGCGCAACCCGCGGCGCCTGGGCAGTTGCGCGCCGAACTCACCTGGACCGGGGAACCTGGAACGGGGTCCCGCTTGGTCACCGCGTTGCGCGCGTGGCCGATGCTCCGGTTCGAGATCACCGAGGACCCCAGTCCGGGCATCGACGGGCAGCGGTTCTGCCACGTCCCCGGACTCGGCCTGTGGAACGCACGCACCAGCGCCAACGGCGACATCGTGGTGAGCGAAGACCAGCTGCGCACCCTCGCCGCCAACAGCCGGGGCTCCGAATCGTTCACCCACCGCGTCGACCAGCTGCTCGGCGCGGCGTGGGACCAGGAACTGGAACTCTTCCGCCACGCCGGAGACGGAGCCCCAGTCAGCTGGCTCCACCGAGTCGGCTAACCCCACCAAACCAAGCAAAACCCATGCCCCGGGCAGCGAAGCCAAGCCTGCCTCGCGGCCAAAGGCCGTGCCTTTGCGGCGAAGCCGTGCTTTGGGCTGCGAAGCAAGCCTGCTTTGCGGCCGTAGGCCGTGCCTGTATGTGCGGAGCACATAGCCCACGTCGAGAAGTCGACCACCCGCGGGTTCTCAGTCGGTCTCTCGCGAGGACAGCTTTTTCCCTCGTGGCGGAGCCACTCGGGAAAAAGATCCCGCAGCGAGAGACCGACTGAGGTTCCGCCACCCGGACACCAAGGCAGAACGAGCCCGGAGAACCTCGAACAAGCCCCGCTGTGGGAAGCTGATCGGTGTGCAGTCGACTTCTCCGGTAGGCCGTTCGCGCAACTCCTGGCTGAAATGGGGCGTGCCGATCGCCGTCATCGTGCTGCTCGCGGCGGGTGCCGGGGGGATCGTGGCGCAGCGCTACTACTCGGAGCCGTCGGGGACGACCGGTGTGATGGGCGAGGCGCAGGATCAGGGCGGTCAGTACGCGAACATCGAGTTGAGCCCGGACGCCGAAGCTCACCCGGACAGCGCCGACATCCGCTGGACGCTGCAGATGCACTTCAACGCGATCAACATGCGCCGGTACGAGACCTGGAAGGCCACCGTCGTCGCGGAGAAGCAGCGCCAGCTCCCCGAGGACAAGTGGCAGCAGGAGTACGCGACGACGCGGGACGCGGCGGTCAGGGTGCACCGCGTCGAGCCGGGGCCGAAGGATTCGCTGCGCATCCTGATGACCTTCGTGAGCACCCAGGATCCGCACGACGCCCCGCCGGGGCTGGAATCGCCGTGCCTGCGCTGGTCGGTGGTGTATCCGATGGTGGTCGACGCCGGTGGTTTCCGGCTCGACACGAACAGCCTGCCCGGTAGCGCTCTCGCCGTCCGCTGCTGATCTCCGCGGTCCGGGTGACGGCACGATGATCCGCCCGCGGCGCGTTCCGGTGATGGCCGGGTCACTGCTCGGATGCCGCTGCGACAGCTGAACTTCCCGCCGATCGGGTGATCATCTCCGCGGACGGGTGGCGCGCGCGGCGCCGAGTCGATCGGGCGCGCTGCGCTGGGGAGAGGTCGCCGGGAGCGGTCCCGAGGACAGCCCCGAAGCGAGGTGCGCTCGGGGCTGTCGATCAGGTCCTGGCACGCGCCGCCTGAGGTCCCGGCCCCCCGCTCGGGGTTGGCCGCGAACGGACTCGTCAGGCCTTGGCGAACGCGAGCGCCACGTTGTGCCCGCCGAAACCGAAGGAGTTGTTCACCGCGGCCGACAGCTCGACTTGCCGCGGCTTGTCCGTCACCACGTCCAGTTCGACCTTCGGGTCGAGCTCGTCGAGGTTGCGGGTGGGCGGGATCTGCCCGTGGTAGATCGACAGCAGCGTCACGATGCTCTCGACCGCGCCCGCGCCGCCGACGAGGTGCCCGAGCGCGCTCTTCGGCGCGGTCAGCGCGACTCCGTCGCCGAACGTCTTGCGGATGGCCGCCGCCTCGCCCACGTCGCCCACCACGGTGGACGTGGCGTGCGCGTTGACGTGCTCGACATCCGAAGTGGACAGATCCGCGGTGCGCACGGCCTGGGTCATGGCGTTGACCTGGCCGACGCCGTCCGGGTGGCTCCCGGTGATGTGGTACGCGTCCGAGGTGATGCCCACCCCGGCGAGCCGACCGTAGATCCGCGCTCCGCGGGCCTTGGCGTGCTCGGCGCTCTCCAGGATCACCACGCCCGCGCCTTCGCCGAGCACGAACCCGTCCCGGCCCGTGTCGAACGGGCGTGAGGCCAGCTCCGGCTCGTCGTTGCGCGTGCTCAACGTCCGGGCCTGGCAGAACCCGGCGACGGTGATCTGGTGGATGCAGGACTCCGCACCACCGGCGACCACCACGTCGGCCTGACCGGACCGGATCATGTCCCAGCCCCGCGCCAACCCCTCGGCGCCGGAAGCGCAGGCGGAGGCGGGGGAGTGCACACCGGCGCGAGCGCGCAGGTCGATGCCGACGTGCGCGGCGGGACCGTTGGGCATGAGCATCGGCACGGTCAGCGGCGAGATCTTGCGCAGCCCGTGCTCCTCCAGGAGGTCGTCCTGGTTGAGCAGCGTGACCGGCCCGCCGATGCCGGTGCCGAGCGCGACGCCCAGCCGATCCGGATCCACCGACTCGTGCTCGTCGGTGGGCATGTCGTAACCGGCGTCGTTCCACGCCTGGCGAGCCGCGATGATCGCGATCGCCTGGCAACGGTCCAGCCGCCGCAGCTGCACCCGAGGCAGCACCTCGGAGGGCTCCACGACCAGCGGTGCGCCGATCTTGGCGGGCAGGTCGTACTTGTCGACCCACTCCTCCGTGAGCCTGCGAACGCCGCTGCGCCCGGCCAGCAGACCGTCCCAGGTGGACGCGACGTCACCACCGAGTGGTGTCGTCGCGCCCATCCCGGTGATGACGACGTCGGTCGCCGTCATGCGTTCTTGGTGATGTAGTCCACCGCATCACCCACGGTCTTGAGGTTCGCCAGCTCGTCGTCGGGGATCTTCACGCCGAACTTGTCCTCCGCCTGCACGGCGATCTCGACCATCGACAGCGAGTCGATGTCGAGGTCGTCGACGAACGACTTCTCGACCTGGACGTCCTCGGCGTCAACGCCGGCGACCTCTTCGACGATGCTGGCGAGACCCTGCGCGATTTCCTCGTTCGCCACGGTGGTTCCTTTCCTCTGTTGCGGTCTCACCGCGGGCGCGGCCCGCGGTGGTATCGGTGAGCGCGAACGCTCAGGGGCAGATCACGACCTGGCCGGCGTAGGACAGTCCAGCCCCGAAGCCGACCAGCAGCAGCACGTCCCCGCTGGAGAGCTCGCCCGCCGACCGCATGTGGTCGATGGCGAGCGGGATCGAAGCGGCGGAGGTGTTGCCGGAGTAGACGATGTCACGAGCGATCACCAGGTCATCGCGGGCACCCTGGCTCTGCAGCTTCTTGGCGATGCCCTCGACGATGCGCAGGTTGGCCTGGTGCGCGACCAGCGCATCCACATCGGACAGTTCCAGGCCCGCGAGCTCCACGGCGCGCTTGGCGACGGGGGCGATCTGCGTCGTCGCCCAGCGGAAGACCGCCTGGCCCTCCTGGTAGATGTACTTGCCGTCGCGCAGGTAGATGGTGTCGACGAGGTCGCCCGCGCTGCCCAGCGCGGCCGGGCCGATGCCGGGCTCGTCGGACGGTCCCACGACCGCCGCACCCGCACCGTCGGCGAAGATGATGCAGTTCGCCCGGTCCTGCCAGTCGATGGTCTCCTGGAACCGCTCGGCGCCGATCACCAGCACCCGGCGGGAGGACCCGGCCAGCACCATGTCGGAAGCCATGCTGAGCGCGTAGCAGAACCCGGCGCACGCGGCGTTGAGGTCGAAGGCGCCCGCGGCCTTGACGCCGATCTGGTCGGCGACCTGCGCGGCGGCGTTCGGAATCCCGCCCGGCATCGTGCAGGTGGCGATGATCACCTGGTCCACGTCGGCCGGGGTCAGGCCCGCGTCGGCGATCGCCTTCGAACCGGCTTCGACGGCCATCGCGACCACGGTCTGGTCCTCGTCGCCGAGACGGCGGTGCACGATGCCGACGCGCTGCTGGATCCACTCGTCGTTGGTGTCGACGATCTTGGCCAGATCGTCGTTGGTGACGATCCGGTTGCCCTGGGTGCTACCGAAACCGAGCAGCTTGGTCGCTGCCGGACCGGTGGACTGGCGCAGGGTCGGTGTGCTCACGCGTCGCTCCCAGAGGTGTTCGCGTCTTGGGCGGACTCGTCGGAGTCCGCGGCCAGCAGGTCGGCGACCTTGTCGAGGTCTTCGGGCTTCTTCAGCGCCACGGTCTTGGTGCCCTTGAGCTCGCGGCGCACCAGGCCGGTCAACGCGCCGGCCGGGGGGAACTCCACCACGGCCCGCACTCCCCGCTCCGCGAGGGTGGCCATGCAGTGGTCCCAGCGCACCGGCCGGGTGATCTGCGCGACGAGGCGGCGCACGAACTCGTCGCCCGCCTCGACGACGGAACCGTCCGAATTGGACAGCAGCGGGAACGCGGGGTCGTCGACGGCGACCTTGTCGGCCTGCGTGCCGAACGCGTCCTGCGCGGGTGCCATGAAGCGCGTGTGGAAGGCCCCGGCGACGGCCAGCGGCCGCACCTTAGTCCCGGTCAGCGGTTCTTCGGCCAGCGCCTCCAACGCGGGCTTGCGGCCCGCGGCGACGATCTGACCGGCGCCGTTGCAGTTCGCCGGGTCCAGGCCGAGCGACTCCAGGTGGCTCACGACGGTCTCCGGGTCGCCGCCCATCACCGCCGACATCGACGTCGGCTCCAAGGCGCACGCGGCGGCCATCTCCCGGCCGCGCACCGCTGCCAGCGCGACGGCGTCGTCCGGGGAGAGCACGCCCGCGATCGCGGCTGCGGCCAGCTCGCCCACCGAATGTCCCGCGACCGGGGTCTCGGCGGGGATCTCGAAGCGGGACCGCAGCTGCTCGGCCGCCAGCAGCGACAGCGCCACCACCAGCGGCTGCGTGATGGCGGTGTCCTTGATCTCGTCGGCCTCGGCGGTGGTTCCCAGCCGCACCAAGTCCAGGCCCGCGTGCTCGGACCAGGCCTCCACGCGCTCGCGGGCGCCGTCGAGTTCGAGCCAGGGCGTGAGCATGCCAGGGGCCTGGGAGCCCTGGCCGGGGGCGAGGAGCGCGATCACCCTGCTACTACACATCCCCGACCCTGATCGGCGTGATGTCGACACGGACGAGATCCGAGGCCCAATCTTGTGGAGTGTCTACAACAGCATCCCTGATTCGGGCATCACGGAGCGTGAATCGTTGTTGCCCGTGTCGGTTCGATCACGTCAGGACACCGCGGCGCCGAACCGCTGCGGGGCGGTGACCAGCGGCGGCGCGCGCTCACCACAGGCCCCGAGCCCGCGCCAGCCTGCCCATCGACAGCGCCACCCGCAGCACCAGCGCGTCGCGCGCGTTCGACGGCGTGCGCCCGGTGAGCTCGGCGACCCTGCGCAGCCGGTAGCGCACCGTGTTCGGGTGCACGTAGAGCTGCCGGGCGCAATTCTCCAGGACCCCGCCCAGCTCCAGGTAGGTGTCCACGGTCTCCAGCAGCGCGCCGCCCGCGTCCACCAGCGGCAGCACGATGCCTTCCACGAGCTGGCGCTCCGCTTCCGGATCTCCGGCCAGGGCCCGCTCCGGCAGCAGGTCTTCGGCGAGCACCGGACGCGGCGCCGTCGGCCACGCCACCACCGCGCGCAGCCCGGACATCGCGTCCGAAGCGGACCGGTGCGCCTCGGAGAGGCTGGACGCGGTGGGGCCGACCACCACCGGCCCGTCGTCGAAGGCCTCCGTCAGCTTGGTCGCCGCCTCGTGCGCGGCCCGGTCGTTGGACGGCCCGCCGAACACCACCACCAGCCTGGTGCCCTGCACGCCCAGCAGCACCGGGCGTCCGGCGCGGGCCGCCCTGCTGCGCACCTGGTAGATGATCTTCGGCGGATCGTCCGAGGGAGCGGTGCCGACCAGCACCGTCGCCTCCGAGCCCGGTTCCCAGCCGAGCGCCGCGGCCCTGGACAGCAGCGACTCCTCCGGGTCGCCGCGCACGATGCCGTCCACGACGAGCGCCTCCAGCCGCGCGTCCCACGCCCCGCGCGCCTCCGCCGCCGCCGCGTACGAAGTGGCCGCCGCGAACGCGATCTCCCGCGTGTAGCGCAGGATCAGCTCGGTGAGCGCGGTGCGCTCCTCGGCCCGTTCGGCCAGTTCCGGCAGCTGGTGCTCGAACACGTCGATCGCGGCGCGCACCAGGTCCAGCGTCTGGCGCAGGCTCACCCAGCGCGACAGGTCCTTCGGCGCCGCGCGGAACGCCTCCGCGGTCAGCCGGATGGCTTCGGTCGGGTCCTGCAGCCAGGCCACGAAGTTCGAGACGCCGGTCTGGGTCACCAGCAGCACGCTCGCGCGCTGGTCGGCGGGCAGTCGGCGGAACCACGGCAGCCGGTGCTCCATCGCGTTGATGCTCGCGGTGGCCAGGTCCCCGGATGCCCGTTCCAGTGCGCGCAAGGTGACCGCGGAAATGCGTTCGCCTTGTTCACCTGCGCCTTCGGAATTCATACCGCCAGAATCGCACGGGCCCTCCGAGCGCGGAGCCGGGCACCGCGCGCGCCGTGCGTCCGGCGTGGAGCGAGCCCGGTCACCGCGCCGGCCGGGTCCGATGTGGAGGGTTCGCCGGAGGTCGTCGCCAGGGGTGTCCGACACGCCCGCGCGCCACCGTTCGCCGGGCCGATGACCACCGGTCGACCGCAATTCATCCGATCAGGCGTGGTCGGGGCGGTTGATCGCAGGACACGATGGCAGCAGGCAAGCGACGCGAACGCGGCTCGGACGGGCCGCCAGGGGAGTGATCGGCATGGCTCTGCCGCTGGTGTGGCTCGGTGACGTGTTGCGAGCGGCGGGGCTGACCGTCGTCGAGGCACCGGGGTGGCAGGAGCGCACCGCGAGCTCCGGCGCGCAGCCGGAGCCGGTCGGGGTGCTCCAGCACCACACCGCCACCGTCGCCTCCTACGAGGACCCCGCGCCGAGCCTGCAGCTGGTGATCGACGGCCGGTCCGATCTGGCCGGACCGCTGTGCCACGGGCTGATCGGGTTCGACGGGGTGGTGCACTTGATCTCCGCCGGGCGCGCCAACCACGCTGGGAAGGCGCAGGCCTCCGGACCGGTGCCGGCGGGCGACGGCAACGTGCTCTACGTCGGGTTCGAGTGGGACTACCAGGGCGTCGAGCAGGGTCCGAGCCCCGAGCAGTACACCGCCGCGCTCGTCGCGACCAGGGCGGTGCTCGACCACCTGGGCGCGCCGCACGAGGCCTCGCGCGGGCACAAGGAGACGAGCGTGACCGGCAAGATCGACCCGGGTCACGTCGACCTGGACCGCTTCCGGGCCGAACTCGCCACGAACGAACAGGAGAACGCCGACATGACGCCCGAACAGGACGCGATCCTGCGCCGCATCGAGAACGAACTGCTCGGCCCGCGCGGACCCGAAGGGCAGATCGCCGGGTGGAACACCGCGCTCGGTCCGCGCACACCGGTGGCGATGCTGGTGGACCTGGTCAACGGCCTGCTCGCCACGCAGACCCCCGCACCGATGCAGGCGCCCGCGGTGCCGCAGCAGCAGACCGCGCCCGGCGAAGCCCCGGCGCAGCCAGCCGATCCCGAGTCGATCAAGGCCGCGTTCTCCGCACTGCCACCGGAGCAGGCCGCCCCGCTGCTCGCCGAACTGGTCCGCATCCAGCAGGACCGCCAACTCACGCCGGAGCAGCAGGCCCGCACCACTACCTGAGGAGTCGCAGCGGACGGGCGGAACGGCGGCGGGAGCTCAGCGGCGAGGTGCGGCGGCTCTGCGGTCCGATCGTTCCGCTCGTCTGCGTAACAGGCGGTTGACCAGCACGGGCTGTTGGGCCAAGGCCTCCGGTTCGTCCAATAACCGGTTGAGGCGCTGGTAGTACCGCGTGGGCGAGATCCCGAAGCGCTCCTGGATGACGCGGTCCTTGCTGCCCGGATAGCGCCAGAACTCGCTCTCGAACGCCAAGATGGCGTGATCGACGTCGTTCACCCGGGCACCCCCTTCGCGTCGCGCGCTCGTCGCCCTGCCGTCTGATCGATTCCACCGGAGATCGCCGAGTCTACCCCGGGTCGCACCCCTGTTCGATCACCTGATCGAAGATTCGGGAGCTGTGATTCGAACCACGACGAGTCCGCGGAACAAGCACGGCGACCGACGATGTTGACAGCAGTACGAAACGTCGTGCGCTCCGGGGCTCGGTGAGATTCCGAACCGGCGGTGACAGTCCGCGAACCGGTGCCTCCCGGCCGAACCCGGCCAGGAGCTCCGGCCGATCCGGTGGAACTCCGGAACCGACGGTGACAGTCCGGATGGGAGGCGGCGCACGGGCACTCGACCGCGACCGGTCGCCATGCGTGGCACCGGTGGCCGCCGCGTTCCCGCTCAGCCCCGGTGCCAGGACCGGCTGGGAGGAGTGGGGTTGTGCGCGCTGTCGCGGAATGGGTGCTCGGCAACGGAATCACCGTGCTGGGCCAGCAGATCTCCTGGGCGGAACTGGTCGGGCAGCTGTGCGCGCTGGCGGTCGTCTTCCTGGCGCAGCGGCGCACCCTGGCCACCTGGCCGGTGCAGGTGACCGCGACGGTCCTGCTGTTCACCGTCTACGCCTCCGCCGAACTCGGCGGCCTCGCGGTCCGGCAGATCGTGATCCTGCTGATCTCCGTCTACGGCTGGTGGGCCTGGAGCCACCGCAGCGACCCGGTCTACGGCGTCGCGGTCCGCAAGGGCACCGTCCGGGAGCGCTTGGTGCTGCTGGGAGTGCTGGCAGTGGCCACGACCGGATTCGCCTCGCTGCTCACCGCGATGGACGCGTCCTGGGCGCCGTGGCCGGACGCCTGGATCTTCGTCGGCACGGCCGTCGCGTTCTGGGCGCAGGGCCGCGGGCTCGTCGAGTTCTGGTTGGTGTGGCTGGCGGTGGACGCCGTCGGCGTGCCGCTGCAACTGGCGTCCGGGCTCTACTTCAGCGCCGCGATCTACGTGGTGTTCGCCGCGCTGGTGATCCACGGCTGGTGGAGCTGGAACCGCACCGCCCGAGCTCGCACGCTCGCTCCCGCGACGACCTGACAAGCCCGCCGCCGGCCGGCGGAGCCGATGCGGCTCGGCCACCCGGCGGCGGGGGTGCTCAGGCGTCGCCCGGGTCCGAGGTCTGCGGCCCCGCGGCGCGCACGTCGTCCAAGCGGTACCGGCGGGTCGCCTCGGTGACGCGCGACCCGTCGATCACGCCGCGCCGGGCCAGCGCCGAGAGCGTGGCGACCACCGCGGACTCCGCGTCCACCAGGAACACCCGGCGCGCCGCCGGCCGGGTGTCGGAGAACCCGAAGCCGTCCGCGCCCAGGCTCACCATGTCGCCCGGCACCCAGGAGCGGATCAGGTCCGGCACCGCGCGCATCCAGTCGCTGACCGCGACCACCGGACCTTCGGCGTCCGCCAGCGCGCGGGTCACGTACGGCACCCGCGGCTGCTCCTCCGGGTGCAGCAGGTTGTGGCGGTCCACCGCTTCTGCTTCGCGCCGCAGCTCCGTCCAGGACGTCGCCGACCACACGTCGGCGCGCACGTCCCACTCGTCGGCGAGGATCTGCTGCGCCCGCAACGCCTCGGGCATCGCGACGCCCGAGGTGAGGATCTGCGCGGGGACGGAACCGGCCGAACCGCGGCGGAACAGGTATAGGCCCTTCAACAGGCCGTCCACGTCCACCCCGTCCGGCTCGGCGGGCTGCTGGTACGGCTCGTTGTAGATCGTCAAGTAGTAGTAGACGTTCTCGGCGTCCTCGCCGTACATCCGCCGCAGGCCGTCCTTGACGATGTGCGCGATCTCGAACGCCCACGCCGGGTCGTAGGCCACCACCGCCGGGTTCGTCGCGGCCAGCAGCAGCGAATGCCCGTCGGCGTGCTGCAGCCCTTCGCCGGTGAGCGTGGTGCGCCCGGCGGTGGCCCCGAGCAGGAATCCGCGCGCCATCTGGTCCCCGGCGGCCCACAGGCTGTCACCGGTGCGCTGGAACCCGAACATCGAGTAGAAGATGTAGATCGGGATCATCGGTTCGCCGTGCGTGGCGTAGGACGTCCCCGCGGCCGTGAACGACGCGCTCGACCCGGCTTCGTTGATGCCTTCGTGCAGGATCTGGCCCTGCTCGCTCTCCCGGTACGCGAGCATCAGCCGGTAGTCGACCGGCGTGTACGACTGCCCCATCGGATTGTAGATCTTCTGCGACGGGAACATCGAGTCCATCCCGAAGGTGCGGGCCTCGTCCGGGATGATCGGCACGATGCGCGGCCCCACCTCGGGGTCCTTGGCGAGGTCCTTGAGCAGCCGGACGAACGCCATCGTGGTGGCGACCTCCTGCTTGCCGGAGCCGCGCCGGATCACGTCGTAGACCTGGTCGCCCGGCAGCACCAGCGGCTTCGCCTTCACGCGCCGCTCCGGCAGGTAGCCGCCGAGCCGCCGGCGGTGCTCCCGCAGGTACTGGATCTCGGGGGCGTCCTCGCCGGGGTGGTAGTACGGCGGCAGGTACGGGTCCGCTTCGAGCTGCTCGTCGCTGATCGGGATCCGCAGGCTGTCCCGGAACAACTTCAGGTCGTCCAGGGTCATCTTCTTCATCTGGTGCGTGGCGTTGCGGCCCTCGAAGTGCGGCCCGAGGCCGTAGCCCTTGATCGTCTTGGCGAGGATGACCGTCGGCTGCCCGTGGTGCTCGGTCGCGGCCTTGTACGCCGCGTAGACCTTGCGGTAGTCGTGGCCGCCGCGGCGCAGCGCCCACACCTGCTCGTCGGTCAGGTCCTTGACCATGTCCTTGGTGCGCGGGTCGCGGCCGAAGAAGTGCTCGCGGACGAAGGCGCCGTCGTTGGCCTTGTAGGTCTGGTAGTCGCCGTCGGGCGTGGTGTTCATGAGGTTGACCAGCGCGCCGTCCCGGTCGGCGTGCAGCAGCGAATCCCACTCGCGGCCCCAGACGACCTTGATGACGTTCCAGCCCGCGCCCCGGAAGAACGACTCCAGCTCCTGCACGATCTTGCCGTTACCGCGCACCGGCCCGTCGAGCTGCTGCAAGTTGCAGTTGACCACGAAGGTCAGATTGTCCAGCCCTTCGTTCGCCGCAACGTGCAGCAGGCCGCGCGATTCGGGCTCGTTCATCTCGCCGTCGCCGAGGAACGCCCACACCCGCTGCTGGCTGGTGTCCTTGATGCCGCGGTCGTGCAAGTAGCGGTCGAACCGCGCCTGGAAGATCGCGTTCATCGGCCCGAGCCCCATCGACACCGTCGGGAACTCCCAGAAGTCCGGCATCAGCCGAGGGTGCGGGTAGGACGGCAGCCCGCCGCCGGGGCCGGCGTGCGAGTGCTCCTGGCGGAATCCGTCGAGCTGATCGGTGGTCAACCTGCCTTCGAGGAAGGCGCGAGCGTAGATGCCGGGGGAGGCGTGGCCCTGGATGTAGAGGTGGTCCCCGCCGCCGGGGTGGTCCTTGCCGCGGAAGAACCAGTTGAACCCGACCTCGTAGAGACTCGCCGAGGAGGCGAACGACGAGATGTGCCCGCCGACGCCGATCCCGGGCCGTTGCGCACGATGCACCATCATCGCGGCGTTCCACCGCATCCAGGCGCGGTAGCGGCGTTCGGTCTCCTCGTCGCCGGGGAACCACGGTTCCTGCTCGGTGGCGATGGTGTTGACGTAGTCCGTGCTGGTCAGCGACGGCACGCCGACGCCGCCTTCCCTGGCGCGCTGGAGCAGCCGGAGCATCAGGTAGCGGGCGCGCTGCTGGCCCGCTTCACCGAGCATCGTGTCGAACGACTGCAACCACTCTTCGGTCTCCTCCGGATCGATGTCCGGGAGATGCGAGGCGAGACCGTCTCGGATGACCCGCACCCGTTGCGGGGTGCCGCCGACGTCATTGTTCTGCGCGGGCAAAGGAACTCCTCGACTGCTTGCGGTGCTTGTCGCGGGCTTGGGTGACGCCCGACACGTGCCATCGTCCCCCATCTTCGTGGCCGCTGCGTACACCGCGGTGATTACTTGCCGGTACCGTTCTAGCCTGACCTGGATGTGGGCGCCTACAGTCGAGTTCCACGCCGGATACCGGCGTGTCGTGCGCCCAGCAGTTGCGCCGGAAGCGGTTCGCAGTGTTCGCTATCGGCCAGATCTGCCCAACCTGGGTGTGGCGTTCGCGCCGCACCGCCTGCATTGGAGGAGTGAGAACGCCGTGGTCGCCGCGGGAGACGCCGGCAAGAGCGAAGTCGACGTCGCCGACAGGCTCGACATCGAGCCGGAGATGGTCGTTCAGGAGATCGGTTGGGACGAGGACGTCGATGACGCCGTTCGTGCCGCGATCGAGGAGCGTTGCGGGAGCGAACTGCTCGACGAGGATGCCGACGAGGTCGTCGACGTCGTACTGCTGTGGTGGCGGGACGACGACGGTGACCTGACGGACACGCTCCTCGACGTGATGACGCCTCTTGCCGATGAGGGGGTGATCTGGGTGTTGACGCCGAAGACCGGTCGTGACGGTTACGTGGAGCCCAGTGACATCGCCGAGGCAGCGTCCACGTCCAACCTGGCCCAGACCTCGAACGCGAGTCTGGGGGAAGCCTGGATGGGTACCAGGCTCGCTTACCGCAAGGCCAAGTCCAAGCGCTGACGAGCTCGGCCTCGAGTCGAGCGGATCGCCGATCCCACGTCCCGGGCACCGGTGGCGACCCCGCCACCGGTGCCCGGGTGCGTGTGATCGGTGTAGGTTCGGCGTCGTACGTGCACAGGCCGAACAGAAGGGTGCGCGCATGACGCTCGAGGTCGGCGCCGACGCTCCGGACTTCACGCTGCCGGACTTCAACAAGGAGCAGGTCTCCTTGTCCAGCTTCAAGGGCAGCAAGAACGTGCTGCTCGTCTTCTACCCGTTCGCGTTCAGCGGGGTCTGCCAGGGCGAGCTGTGCCAGGTCCGCGACGACCTGGCCGATTTCCAGAACGACCAGGTCCAGGTGCTGGGCGTGTCGGTGGACACCCCGTTCGCGCTGAAGGCCTGGGCGGAGCAGCAGGGCTACACCTTCCCGCTGCTGTCGGACTTCTGGCCGCACGGCGAGGTCGCCAAGGCCTACGGCGTGTTCCACGAGCAGGCCGGCATGGCGTTGCGCGGCACGTTCCTCATCGACACCGCGGGCAAGGTGCGGTTCGCCGAGGTCAACCAGCCCGGCGAGGCACGCGACCAGAACGTGTGGAAGAAGGCGCTGGCCGAACTGGCCGCGTGAGTACCGGTGGTGGCCGGACCGGTACAGTGATCCGGCCGGTTGCGGTTGATCTTCGGACGGCCACCACTCGGGGCGCATAGCTCAGCGGAAGAGCACTTGCCTTACAAGCAAGGGGTCGCTGGTTCGAACCCAGCTGCGCCCACTTTCGGTCGTCTGATCAGTGGTGATGCACCACCTTGTAAGAGATTGCCGGCCCAGGCTCGTACGCGAGATCGGCAGGTGCTGGCGTCGGCTGGTTCAGCGTGTCCGCCGCCCCCGGTCCTCCCCAGCCCTCCTGCCGCCGAGGGATTCCTGCCGTGCTTGGCTTGGTGCTGCGGCAAGCATTTACCGCATCTTTTTCGGCGGGTCGTCTCGATCTCGTGAGTCGCTCGGAGACGCGGCAGGTTTTTTGGGCTCTGGCATTAGCTCTGGTAGTCGCTGGTCGATCGCGGGATGGTGTTTATGCCCAGTCGGTATTATTCGATCAGCTTTCGGATTGCTCGTGCGTCGAAGCGGTCAGGAAAATGGTGTCGGTGGTGTCTCGCGGGGTCGGCTCGACCAGACCTCTTGCAGAGCCAGCCGCTCCGGGCCGACTGTTTCGGTCCTGTCCGGCCCGTCGGGCGCACCGGCGGCAACGGCGCGATCTGAACGACAACTCGCCAGAAACGATCCACGGCGCGGACGTCGACGGCGATCACCCTAGCTCCAGTCTGCCAACACGTTAGCGGCCCGTAGTGGCGATTTCTGTCAGCAAGTGCACGTTCGCCCTGATTTTGAATAGGGCGAGAAATCTTCTTGGCTGGGCGAAATCGAAGCGATGACGGCCGTTGGGGTATTTTGCGCAAGCGGCGAGCTCGCTTGGCGTCGGGGCGGTGAAGATCGTCGACGGAGGATGGTCGCCCGTAGATTTCGCATAGTGTCTGCCTATGTGGAGCATAGGCAAAAGGTACTTTGCGTCTGTTTTTGCGGGCATCTACTCTTCGCTATCGCAGCGCCGAATACGTTTCGGTGGCTAGACGAGAGAAGCGGAAGTCATGACTCTTAACAACTCGAACAGGTTGCAAGGAAAGGTCGCACTTGTGACCGGTGCCGCCAAGGGGATCGGGGCCGGCATCGCGAAGGAGTTCGCCGCTGCCGGGGCCTCGGTCGTGGTCAACTACGCCTCCGATGCCGAGGGGGCGCAGAAAGTGGTGAGCCACATCCGCGACAGCGGGGGGACGGCGGTCGCGGTTCAGGGTGACGTTTCCGCTCGCGAGGATGTCGAACGCGTCTTCGGCGAAGTCGTGCACACCTACGGTCGGCTGGACGTCGTGGTCAACAACGCCGCGGTGTACTTCGCGGAGCCGGTCGAAGACGCGTCGCAGGAGCACATCTCGCACCAGCTATCGGTCAACGTGCTCGGGCCCATCCTCACGGTGCAGGAGGCGCTCAAGCATTTCGGGCCCGATGGCGGCTCGATCATCAATATCGGGTCGCTCGACAGCGCTCGCGCGGTTCCCGGGATGTCGGTCTACGCCGCGACCAAGGGGGCTGTCGACGCATTCACCAGGGTGCTGGCGGCCGAGCTGGGACCCCGTGGGGTCAGGGTCAACACCCTTGCCCCAGGAGGTGTGGAGACCGAGGGGATCCATGCCGCGGGCTTCATGGGAAGCGATGCCGAAAAAGAGATGATCGAGCGCACTCCGCTAGGGCGGATGGGGCAGCCGCAAGACCTGGCGAGGGTCGCGGTGTTCTTCGCCTCCGACGACGCGGCGTGGGTCACCGGTGAGCGCCTCACCGCGTCGGGCGGCCTTCGGAGCTAGATCCTCCCGGCTGTGAAGATCGACGATCGAAGCTTCCTTCGGCGGCGTTGACCTTGTTCTCACGGGTGACCACCGCGTCGCAGCCGTCGTCCGCTGGACGTCCGGAGCGAGTGACGGTCGTCCGGTCGACGCGGGGAACTCGCGGCGGCGGGCGCGCGTGGCAGTGCACGGCTCGGTGGCTTCTTCGACACCTCGTGAGCAATGCTCGGCTTCGCTGCTGCTCGACCGTCGACGGCAGTTCGGGTTCTGCCTGTGTTTCCGTCGACAGCGGACACGGCTGACCGGTATTCGGAATCGTCGGCGTGTGTCCCGGAGATCGTGGGTCGAGAAAGGCGAACCCGATCGCCTCGGTGAGCAATGTAGTCGGTTTCGTGCCCGTGAATGATCCTCGTGAATATGGTGCAGGGGTCGTAGATATCGGTCACCGGCGGTGTTGTCGTTTGGTGCGAATCTGGAGCCTGTCCCGTCGCGGTGCGCTCAGGAGGGGGCCTCCGGCAGCGCCCGTCGACAGGGGGCTGTGGTGGCAGAACGCCGCGTCGAAGGAGGACGAACGTGACCCTTTTGGGCAAGGCGCTGGAACTCATGTGCAAGGTCGCCTCGCGGAGGTGCGCTACTCGATGGTACGTGCTTACAGTTCGGTAATGTGAGTTGTTTTCGTGAGATCCTCGTCGTTGCCGCCTCGGATGTCACTTTCCTGTCCTGATTCATTTGTCGGAGGTTAGTGCGATTCGTATGCGTGCGTTGATTCTTTGCGACGTGCCGGTGGAATACGGCCGTTCGCTGATCGGTGGGGATGTTCGGCACCGCCCCGAGCTGGCGCTGACGGGGGCGGAAACCGGGGACGTCGTGGCTGCGGCGGCTTTGGGCTCGGCGATCGCCGAGCTCCGGCCGCACGTGGTCGTCACCGCCGCGACGCTGCCGTCCGCCGTTCTCGCGCGGTGGCGCGCGGTGATGGGGACCGAAGCGGCGGTGTGCGTGCGCGTCGCGGACGCTGCGGATGAGGTGAGCACCGCCGGAGCGGACGCGGCGGGAAGGATCGCGGTGCGCGTCGTCGACGCCGGAGCGGACGCCGCGTTCCGCGCGCTGGCCGTCGCCGAGCGGTACCTGCTGACCCGGCGCACCGCGGCCCCATCGGTCGAGGACAGCTGGTCGGGGTTGGCGGCAAGCGTTCCGTACCGGCGGCCGGGTGGCGGGGCCGATGAGAGCGTCCTGCTGATCGGCGCCGGAGTGGTCAACCTGGTGACCGCGTCGCTCCTGGTCCGGCACGGGTACCGGGTCACGGTGCTGGAACGGTCGCCGGATCCGCGCAGGAACGCCGAGTGGTCGGCATACGGCTGCAGCCGTGGCGGCCACAACGCCCGCATGTTCACCCTGACCGAGGCCGACGACTACCACGACAAGGTTCCCGTCCCGCCGGATCAGGCGAACACGCTGTTCGATCGCCCGCCGTCCGAGCTGGGGTGGAACGTCCTCGTCGGCACCGGGCCCGCCGAGCAGGCGTGGATCCAGGAGTTCCGGCGAGTTCCGCCGTGGTTGGCGCGGGCCTACAACACCGACATCTTCGACCTCAACCGTCGCAGCGGGAAGTTGTGGGCCGAGTGGATGGCCGCCGATCCGGCGTCCTTCGACGACGTGCACCTGCGGCACGACGTCCTGCGGCTCTACCAGGACGCCGACCACTTCGCCGCCGGGGTCGGCAGGCAACGCGACGCGGGAGCGCTCCTGGACAGCTACGCCCCGGAGCGGGTACGAGCGGAGTTCCCCGCGCTGGCAGAGGCCGCGCCGGACGCCTACGCGGGCGGCGTGCTGGTGCGCGGGTTCACGCTGAACGTGCACGATTTCATCGCCCGGTTGCTCGACGAGTTGGAAGACGCCGGAGCGCGGCTGTCGTTCGACGAGGAGGCGGAGACCGCGCTGCGTGACCGGGCCGACCGGGTGGCCGGCGTGCTCACCGACCGCGGGAACTTCCACCGCGCCCACCACTACGTCGTCTCCCCGGGCGTGCACGGCGCGAACATGCTGGCCAACACCGAATCCGCCGGGCAGATCCACGGCGTCCTCGGCTGCTGGCTGGCCGTACCGAATCAGCGGCCGTTGCTGGAGCATTCGCTCAAAATCGCTCGTCGCGGGCACGTCGCCGAGGACGCCAACGTCACCGTCGCCCGCGACGAGCGCGGCGGTGAGGTGCTGGTGTTCGGCTCCGGTTACGGATACACCGGCGCGGACCCGGCCAACATCGACCGGGCCGAGCTGGCGGCGATGCACGCCGCGACCGCCGACACGGCACGACGGCTGTTCCCCCGCGCCTACGCCGCCGCCGGGATCACCCCTGGTGATCCGGACGCGCGGTTCTGCGTGCGCCCGTGGACCGCGTCGAACCTGGGCTTGTTCGAAACGCTGCCCGCCGCGAACGGGGCGTTCGTCGTCGCGGGCGGGCACAACACCGGCGGGTTCGCGCAGGCCCCGGTCGTCGCCGAGGCCGTGCTGGACGCCCTGGCCGGACGTCCGCACCCGATGCACGCGCTATACCACCCGCGACGAGCCCGCGACGTCCTCGGTGGCCCGCCGGCCGCGGCGCCCGTTCCGGCCGAGACCCTCCCGCCGAGGACGGTTCCGGCAGAGCAGGCGCACCAGGTCACCTGATGTTCCGCGGCGAGCAGGGATGACGAGCCTTCGGACACTCGATCACCCGCTCCTGCGCGAGCTGGGCTCTTGGTCGGCTGCGGCACGGCGTGCTGCGCAGCCGCAGCGGATCTCCGGCAGACAGCCGGTGTCGCTGCCGACGACTCCTCCCGAGCTGCACGGGCGCCGCGCCTACCGCGGAAGCCGGACCGAACCCGTTGATATGACAGGAAAATCCCCACTCCGGAGAAAGAGATCATGACCTCGTTGCGCCAGTACGCCGCTGTCCACACCGGACGGTCGACCGATACCGGGAAGCCGCGTGCGTTCTGGTGGGGCTGCGGGCTGGCGCTGCTGGCGGTGATGATCTGGGCCGGGAACTTCGTCGCCGCCCGAGGGTTGGGCGATGAGGTCTCCCCGGTGGCGCTGTCGTTCTGGCGCTGGACGATCGCCACCGCGGTGCTGGTTCCCTTCGTCGCCCGCGCACCGGTGGCCCAGTGGCGGCTGTGCCGCGCCCATGTCGGCTACCTGTGCCTGACCGGATTCCTCGGGGTCGCCGCGTTCAACACCCTGGTCTACATCGCGGGCCGCACCACTTCTGCGACCAACCTGGCGCTGCTGGCGGTGGCCGCGCCGGTGTTCATCGTGCTGCTCGCGCGCGTGCTGGACCGCACGCCGATCACCGGTCCGCAGCTGGCCGGCACGGTCATCGCGTTGGGCGGGGTGGGAGCGCTGATCACCGGAGGGACGCTGATCGGCCTGCGGTGGCACTCCGGCGACCTGTGGATGCTGCTGGGCACGTTGACCTTCGCCTGCTACTCGCTACTGGTGCGCCGCAAGCCGCCTGAGCTGGGGAATTCGGTGTTCCTGGCGAGCATCTTCGGCGTCGGCACGCTGTTCCTGCTGCCGCTGTACCTCGGGGACTTGCTGCTGCTGGGCGGCCGGATGCCCCTGGACGGCCGGGTGCTGTGGTCGCTGCTGTACGTCGGGGTGCTGTCCTCGGCGGTCGCCTTCGCGGCGTGGAACCGGTCGATCGAGATCATCGGCGCCTCGCGCGCAGGCTTCCTCTACTACCTCACACCGGTCGCCACCGCGCTCGCGGCGTGGCTGGTGCTGGGAGAGCGAGCCGGGTGGGTGCAGGGCGCGGCGATGCTGCTGATCGTGTGCGGCGTCTTCGTCAGCAACCACGCCCCGACGACCGGCCGTACGACGAGCAGGGGCCCGGAGACGGGCCCCGGGAAGTAGGAGCGAACGTGTGCGGACTGTTCGGAATCGCCGGGACCGGCCCTGGAGGGGGCGATGCGGGGGCGATCCCCGCGTTGACGTGGGCGCTGGGGTCTGCGTCCCGAGAACGCGGCGTCCACGGCTCCGGTGTGGCGTGCTTGTTCACCGCGATTGACGGCGGCCCCGGGCTCCGCGAGTGGGAACCGGCCACCGCGACCACCGTTGCCGACCTGCGCACGTCGCGGCTGCGGATCGTGAAGACGCCGGGAGCGTTCGACACGATGCCCTCGGCCGGTAGCGCCGACGAGAACGACGGCCCGCCGGCGGACCTGGCCGCCGACTTGAACCGCGCGGCGATCGTGCTCGGCCACACCCGGTTCCGCACCCAGGGGGCGACCGCCGCGCTGGAGCACACCAGCCCGCTGCTGGTCGATTCCGTCGTCGGCACCCACAACGGCGACGTCGACGTGGACACCCTGCCCGCCCCGCCGCCGCGCACGCGGCCGAAGTTCGACACCGAACTCCTGCTCGCCGCGCTGTCCGATGCGGGCGGCGATCGCGCGGCGATCTGCGACCTGCTCACCGGCATGGTCGGCCGTACCGCGCTCGTCTGGGCCGACCTTCGCGATCCGATGCACCTCCACCTCGCCCGCGCCGCGCTGAGCCCGCTGGCCGTGGCCCGTGACCAGTTCGGCCGGTTGCACTGGGCGTCCAATCCGGGGTGGTTGCGCACCCACCTGCCCGCGGTCGGATTGCGCCCCACGGGGTTGCGGATGCTGCGGGAAGGGACGGTCGAGACCTACGACCTGCGCGGTGGCGTCCCGGAATCGGTCTGGCGGGCCGATTTCGTTCCCACCACCCGGGAAAGCGACCTGCGCAAACGCCACTCCGTCGCGTTGCTGGGCTACACCGACCGGGACCGCGCCGCCGACGACGCGTTGTTGCGGCGTCGCGTGCTGTCCTCGTCCGCGTGAGCAGATCGCGACACCCTGATGTTGCACGCGCGTGGGGATTCCGCGCTCTGGCGCGGAGTGCTGTGCCGTCCGCTGAAATGACCGACTGAAGACATGTCGCCCGTCGCGCGTCCCAGAGCGGGACGTCGCGTCGGCGCAACGTTGCGAAGACCATCGAATCTTCCCGGCCGGAAAGGCTGCTCGCCGTGAGTGATCAGACCGCATCGCTTCCCGAGAACCCGTGCTTGGTGACCGAGCGGCTCGTTCTGCGTCCGTGGGAGCCCGCCGACTTCGACGCGGTACGAGCATGGCACGCCGACCCCGTGGTCATGCGGCACCTCGGTGGAGTCCTCGATTCCGCCCGCAGCGACGCGACGGTGCGCCGCTGGACGGCGGAGCTGGAGTCGAAGGGATTCGGCATGCTCGCGGTCTGCCCGGCCGACGGTGCGCGGCCCATCGGCACCGTGGGGCTCGGCCTGCCTGCTTTCGACAGCCACTTCACCCCGTGCGTCGAGATCGGCTGGCGCCTTGATCGGGGCGCCTGGGGGCGCGGCTACGCGACGGAGGCCGCGCGCGCGGTCCTGCGGGACGGGTTCGACCGGCTCGGGCTGGCGGAGATCGTCGCCTTCACCGCCAGGCAGAACACCGGGAGCGAACGGGTGATGAACCGCCTGGGCATGCGGTACGACCCCAGCGGGGACTTCGTGCGCCGATTCCGCCCCGACGGGCCGGAAGTCCCGTCCGTGCTCTGGCGTGTCCGCGCCGGCGATCTGGGTGAGGACGGTGCACTGCAAGAAAACGGCGACCCGCGAAAAGGGGGAGGCGTGTGATCGGCTTCCACCTGCGGGGTGGCTCTCGTGAATCCGGGCAGCCCTGAATCGGGCAACGGCGTCGGGTGTCGACCATCGGACGTTGCGCAGCCGGGTGCGGGTGCTGATCACGCTGAGATCAGCCCTGTTGCTGTACTCCCCGCTGGTGAACTGAGGAGTCGCGGGAAGTGCCTGAGCGGGTGGCGGAGCTGGAGCCGCTGTTCCTGTTGACCAATGGTTCGCAGGTGTCGTGAAAGCCCGGTCACCGGACTTGCGGAGCGGCGACCGCTGTCGCGGCGCCACACTCCGAGCCAGGCGGAAACGTCCTGGCGCTGCCCTGCGGGCGGTCTCGTGCGGGATTCCCCCGAAGTGCGGGCGTGGAAAATGGAAAATTTTTGTTTCCGGAATTATTAAACGATCTCAGCTCGCCGGTGTCGTGATATGGGAATGCGCGATCGGGCAGGGATAATTCTCGTACGTGATCGCTTCGAGGTGCTGGTGAGTTGAACTCTGTTTCGTCTGATTGACTCCGCTCGGCAACTGAAATTCGGCAGAGGGGAAAACTCATGAAGCAGGTCACGCAGCGCCGGCTGGGGCGTGGAACGGCGTTGACGGCGGCAGTGGGTGCCGCGCTCGCCATGGCGACGGCGGGCACCGCGCAGGCGGCCACTCCCGGGGTCTTCACGCTGTGCTCGAAGGGTTCTTACGCGTCCTACGCGGTGTTCCCGGAACGTGGTGGCATGGCCACGACCCTCGTTCCCAGCGGCGCCTGCGAGAAGTTCGAATTCGGTGGCAAGAAGCCGGAGCGGGTGGAGATCCACCAGGGTCGTGGCGCGCTCATCGGCCCGGTCACCTACGACGGCCGGGCGGGCTTGAACATCGCGACCGTCAACGGGCCGAGCTTCCACCCGTTCTGATCCTCGCCGGCCGAGGACCGGGCTGTGCCGTTGCCATGAACCACGTGGCAACGGCGCAGTCATGTCGCCGGAGATTTTCGGCACACCGATGCGGGGAAATCGAGCCGTGCGGAAAGGCGCCCTTGCGCCAAGTGGCGCGATCCGGTTTCAAGTGGGGGGAATCCCCGTTCGCCGGGAACGCGGTCCGGACGGCAGCCCGAGTTGCGGACACTCGTGGTGGTCGCGCGTTGCCGCGGATTTTCCGCCGTGGAGGAGTGGTTCGAAGGCGCTGCGCAACCGAACTGCTCGCTTTCCAGTTTCGGAGGATGATCGGGATGACTTCCCAAGCCGAATCAGCAGAATCGTCGCCGGCCCTGCACGAGGAGCACGAGTCACCGAAGCGCGTGCGGGTGGCGGCCTGGGCGGCTGATCCCATCACGCTGAACGGTTTGACGCAGGCGTTGATGGGCCGTCTCGACGTGTTCGTCGCGACGGGCGAACTCCCCGCCGACGTGGACGTCCTGGTGGTCGCAGCCGACCGGGTCAGCATGGACGTCATGGTCAACATGCGCCGGGCCGCCGCTCAGTGCTCGGCACCGATGGTGCTGGTGACCAACGAGCTCGACCGGACCCAGCTGCTGGCCGCGGTCGAATGCCGCGTGGTCGCGGTGCTGCACCGCAGCGCGGCCACCGAGGAACGGTTGGTCAGCACGATCGACGTCGTGGCCGGAGGTGGTGGTCTGCTGCCGCCGAACCTGCTCGGTGATCTGCTGCGCCAAGTGCAGAACCTGCACGAAGAGGTGCTGGCTCCGCGCGGTCTGAACTCCTCCGGGCTGACCAGTCGCGAGGTCGACGTCATCCGGTTGCTCACCGAAGGGTGTGACACCGAGGAGATCGCGACCCGGATGTGCTATTCGGAACGCACCGTGAAGAACGTCATCTACGCCATGACGAGCCGCTTCAACCTGCGCAACCGTCCGCAGCTGGTCGCGTACGCGATGCGTTCCGGAATCATCTAGCACCGGCGCGAGGAGCGGATCGGCAGGCGGTGGCGCCGAAATCCCCTCGCAGCACGCCGAAACCGGTGCCGCGCGGGGATGATCGGTGCCCTTCGTCCGTCCTGGTCTCAGCCCGCGACGTCCTCACGCGGACGCCGGCGCGGCGCCGCGCAACATCGCCGTCGCCAGCTCGGCGCGCGACTGGTACCCGGCGCGCTGGAAGAACCGGGTCAGCCGCCCCTCCACGCTCTTCGCGCTGGTCCCGAGAACGACGCCGATCTGCTGGTTGGTCAATCCGTCCGTGATGAGGGTCGCGAGCAACCGTTCGTTCTCGGCGAGGGTGGCGCTCCGGCCCGCGACGGCGATGTTGCGCGCGCGCATCAGCAGCCGCAGCCGCGCCCGCGGAATCAGCGCGTCGAGCTCGCCGAACGTCCGGTACGCCTCCCGCAGCAGCCGCGGGTCCCCGAGCCCGCTCTCGGCCACGACCAGGGCGGTGCGGGCCAACTCGACCTTTCGGCGGCGGGAGCGGGAGAGCTCGACCGCTTCGCGCGCGGCAACCGGATCGCGCTCCACCAGCACTCGCGCGAGCAGGTGATTGCGCCGCGCGGCGGGGGTTCCCAGGCGTTCGGCGATCCGCTTGAGCCGCGCCGCGCACTTCCGGCCGGCCGCCGCGTTCCCGTGCCGCGACTCCCATACCGCCAGTCGCAGCCACAGTTCGTCGGTGCCGACGACGATCCCGTCCGCGCCCGCGCGAGCGAGCCCCTGCTCGATGAGCGTGCGCGAGAGGTCGTGGACGCCGAGCGTGCTTTCCAGGTCCGCGGCGGGCGCGGCCAGCAGGTGCGGCAGCAGCAGGTGCTGCGAGCGGGCTTCGTCGAGCACGGTGCGCGCGCTGTTCAGCTGGCCGCGGGCGGTCAGGATCGTCACCGCTTCCCGGTACATCGGTGTGCGCCCGGGAGCTCGGCCGTGGACCGTGGCCGCGGCCATCGTGGACCGGGCGGTGTCGAGCGCTTCGTCCCACTGCTCGTGCGCACCGGGGTCGCCGAGTTCTGCCGCGCCGCGCAGGTGGAGGGCGTTCGTCACCAACTGCTTCACCGGCCCGGCGGCGCTGCTCGCGTCGTCCTCGGTCTGCTCCTGGCCGGACGCCGCCCCCAGCATCGACGCCGCTACTCGACCGATGGCCTGGCCGAATGCCGCCGTGGCCCGGCTTTCCGATCGCCACTGCTCGGATTCGGCGGCGAGCTGCTCGTGCGCTTCCTGCCAGCGATCGAGCAGGCAGAGCGCGGCGGCCCGGGTCACGATCCGGGACGCCGCACCGCCGGGGATCGATCGCCAGCCCTCCCGGACGAAGTCCTGCAACGCGGTCGCGTCACCGTGCTCGGCCAACCCGGCCACGTAGACGAGTTGCAGTTGCTGTTCGGCGATGGGTGAGAGCGCGTGGGGGAGCGTGCGCAGCGCGAGGGCGGCCGATTCGAAGGCGGAGCCGAACCGCTGCTGCACCGCGCACGACACGGCGTGCCGGTGCAGCGCCACGGCTCGGCGGGCGGGGTCGGTGGTCAACTTGGTCGCCGCCAGCAGCCATCGCACCTCGTGATCCTCGTGCGCATCCGAGGCGCTGCGCTCCAGCAACTGCGCGGCGGCGCGCTCGGGATCCACCAACCTGCCCGCGTCCACCAGCCGTTCGGGCAGGTAACCGGGGTCAGCGCAGGGCGCGCCGTTCCAGAGGGCGCGCACGGCGAGCAGCCCGATCCTGCGCCGTTCGAAGGGCCCCGCGCAGGAAGCGAGCACGGTGGCGAGCATCGGTACGCGGAAGCGCCAGGAATTCGGCTGCGGGCCGCGCAGCAGCACGTCCGCTTCGGCCAGCGCGCGCAGGATTTCGCGGACTTCGTCCTCGCCGCGGTTGACGCAGTCCGCGATCAACGATGGCGCGGCCTCGCCCAGCGGGTGCAGCACTGCCAGCGATTTCAGCACGGCCCTGGCCGGTGATTTCGGTTCGCACAGGTCGGTGAACAGCGGATGGGTGTTGGACAGGTGAGGAGCCCGGTCCCGCACCAGGTGCACTCGGCGGTCGACCACCCGCAGGCAGTCGGAGGCCAGGTATCCCTCGACGGCGGCCTCGATGACGGCGGGGAGTCCTCGGCAGGAGTTCCGCAGCGCGGCGGCCATGCCGGGCGCGGGCACCGCGTTGAGCAGCTCCGCGAGGACCTGCTCCACTTCGGCTTCGCCCAGCGGGCGGAGCCGTTCCTCGTGCACCAGCCCGTTGCCCGCCAGTCGGTCGAGGCCCGCCCGGTCGGCTGCGCCGCTGCGAGCGGCGCAGACCAGGGTGATGCGGGTGCCTGCCAGCGCGTTCAGGAAAGCGGTGATGGCGCCGGCGGATTCCGGGTTGATCCGGTGCGCGTCGTCGAGGAAGACCACGAGCCGGTCGGGCTGCCCGGCCAGGGCCGCCAGCAGCCGCCGGAACGAGGCCGTGGCGAAGTCGCCGCGAGCGGGCGGCGCGCCGAGCTCGTCGGCGAGCCGGGCGGCGAGGTGCGCCGCATCGCATTCCCTGCGCGGTATCGGAACGTTCACCGTGGTGGTGCGCTCGTCGGTGAGCCGCAGCCGCGCTTGCGCGAGAGCCGTGCTGCGGCCGATCCCGGCGGGGCCGGTGACCACGATGAGCGGGACGTCGGGGCGGTGCAGGCAGACGTCGACGATGCGATCGACTACTTCGCCGCGGACGACCGAACGGGCACTCGGCCCGCGTTCTCGAGCAGTGTTGCCCCGCTGGGGCGTGCGCTGGAGGGCCGCGTCGGGGAGTGTCAGGTGGTCCGGGGCTGCGGGCTGGTGCGTGGGTCGATGAGTGAACACGGTCCCAGTATTGCCAGCGGTCCCGAGACCTTCCGCATTCACGTGATGACAAAACTCTTAATCATTTCTTGCGCGAATGTGGGCCGGGTGGAACATATTACACCGTTCTGAAATATGTCATTCCGGATTCTTGATCTCCTGCTGTTCCGCTGATCCCGGCGCTAGCGTGCGGTCGTCGAGCCAGGGCGTCGAAGGCGGCGCAGCGATGCAGGAGGACGACGATCATGACGCGGGAGAAGACGGCCATCACGGGCCGGGACGAGGTCTTGGCGGAACTGTGGACCGCGCTGTCGTCCGGAACGAAGCACGGTCGGCTGCTGGTCGTGCGCGGTGCGCAGGGCATCGGCAGGACCCGGTTGCTGGAGGCCGCCGCTCGGCGCTGGCTGTCCAGGGGGCTGCGGGTGACCCAGGTGCGTGCGAGACGTGAGCGCTACGGGATCGGCGCCGTGGTCGACGCGCTCCGGGAGGACTTCGACCGGTCCGGCGGGCCCGCCCTGATCGAATGCATCAGCGCGCTGGCACGGCTCCGCGAGGGCGAGCCGACGGATCAGGGCGCGCGGTTCGTCACCGTGGTGGACGAGTTCAACCGGGTGTTCGGGCAGGTCGGTGGCACCGGGCGGACCGCGGTGCTCGTCGACGACGTCCTGGAGATCGCGGACCCCGTCCCGCTGCTGCTCGCGGCCCGCCGTCCGGGTTGCCTGGTCGTCGCGTCCTTGCGCACCGGTGCCGAGCCCTCCCCGGTCGCTCGCGAACTGCTGGAGCTGGCCGACGAGGTGCTGGATCTGGATCCGCTGCGCAACGCGGATATCGCGACGATCACGGGCGGCGACCTCGACGAGAGCGTGCACGAGGCGCTGCGCGCTGCGCTGGGTCCGCTCTACGGCAATCCGGGCGCCGTCTTGGCGACCGTGCGGGAACTGCGGGACCGCGGGCGGATCGTCGACCACCGCTTGACCCCCGCGGACGCGGAGATCGAACTTCCCGCCGACCACGAGCTGGTGCTGCGCGTCCGCCGGCTCGGCGCGCTCCCCCCGCGACTGCTCGCCGCGGTGGCCGCTCTCGGAGCGCTCGACCTCGACGACGTGCCGCTGGTCGCCCACGCCCTGGGGGACGACTTGGCGGAGTGCGAGCGGGCGGTGGACGAACTCGTCGAGGAGGGGCTGCTCGTGGGGGAGGAGGAGCGGCAGCTGCGCTGCGGCTGCCCGGCCCTCGCGGCGGCCTTCGTGCGCCAGCAGCGGGACGTGGTGCGGTGCCTGGCCGTCCCGCGACCGTCGGGCGCGAAGGTGCCCGTGCGGTCGAGGGCGGCGGTGGGCTCCTCCGGTTCGCGGTCGCAACCGGCCGCGCGGGCGCAGTCGTGGTCCGCGGCCGACGGCCGGCTGCTCGGCCTGATCAGTTCGGGGCTCACCAATCGACAGATCGGTTCGAAGCTGGGGCTGAGCGAGAAGACGGTGGAGAACCAGTTGACCAGGTTGTTCGCCAAGACCGGGTGCCGGTCCCGCGTGGAGCTGGTGACGGTGGCGAACGCGCCGCGGCTCGCGGTCGGCGGGGCCGTCGGCACCCGGATCGCTCCGTCGGCCTGATCGGATGCGTTGCGGAACTCCCCGGCGCGAGATACTCGTGCGTTCGCGGAACGCGCTGGGTCCGTGCGAGCGACCGAGCTGCCCAGCGGCGGCCGGACCTGGCTCGATCCACTGCGCGCCGTCCTCAGCCGAGCTCGTCCCGGCCACCGGGGGGATCGAAGCGGTAGCCCACGCCCCACACGGTCACCAGCACCTCCGGGCGCGACGGGTCGAGCTCGACCTTCTCCCGCAGTCGTCTCATGTGGACGGTCACGGTGGAGTCGTCGCCGTAGTCGCGATCCCACACCTTGCGCATCAGCTCGTCGCGGCGGAACACCCGGCCGGGGTTGTCCATGAGGAACGTCAGCAGCGCGAACTCCCGGTTGGTCAGCACCAGTCGCCGCCGACCTCTGCTGGCGACCCGCGCGTAGTGGTCCACCACCAGGTCGCCCGCGCGCCGGATGCCGGGAGACGGTGCGGGAGGTCTGGCCCGCACCCTGTGGAGCACCGACTGGACCCGCATCACCAGCTCTCGCGGGTCGAGCGGTTTCGTCAGGTAGTCGTCCGCGCCGGCCTCCAGCCCGCGCAGCCGGTCCTGCTCGGCGTCCGGCGAGGTCAGCATGATCACCGGTACCCGGCTCCGGGTGCGCAGCTCCAGGCAGAACTCCGAGCCGTCGAGGCCGGGCAACGTCATGTCGAGCACGACGAGGACGGGACGCAGCTCGTGCGCCAGCTCCAAGCCGAGCAGGCCATCGGACACGACCACCGCGGTGTAGTCCGCTCGGCGCAGGTGATCGGTGATCGCCTGGGACGTCGCGGGATCGTCCTCGAGAACCAGGATGCGTGGTCCTCGTGCGCGCGAGCGGTCCTGCTGAGCACGATTCGGCGGTGTCATCTCCTGAACCTGTTTCTCACTCTCGAGCTCATTTCCGTCCACCTTGTTCCGAGGCGACCGGGCGGTGGTCACCGCCGGGCGCGGGTACGGCGAATCGGCCGTGCGCGACGGCGGTCGCGCGGCAGGCGATTGGTCGGCCTGGCCATTGTTCGCCACATTCCCCGGGGGATCGGTAGTGCCCGGATAAAGTCACGCTGCGCCTGGATCGGTGGTGGAAATTGTACGTCCCGCCGAGGACGCGGGGAGCGGCCCAGGTCGTTGCGGAATCCATTCCGCCTGTCCGTCGTCCACCAGCGCGAAGCTGAACGAGGTGGCGGGAGTGAACCGCTGATGAACAGCGGTTTTGTCGCTCATCGTCGTCATCGGTCGGGCTATGGATTCCAGGAGGGCGCCGATTCGCGGCTGCTCGCTGATGTCGCGGAAACATGGTTTCGCTGGTTCGGTGATGCCCTTCCGGGTAATTCCGTTGCCTGGAGGTGTCATCCGCTCCCCGTCGGCCCCGCCGCGGTGGTGACTTCGGTTAGTTTTGGGGTAAATGAATTGATCGGTAGTGGATACTCGGCTCGCCGCAGGCGGTCCGGTGCGTCGTGCGATCGGGAGAAATGAAAGATGAAGAACGGTTTCCTGTCGTATTCGGACCACTTCGCCGGCGGCAGTGGCTGGAAAGTCCCTGCGCTGGGCAAGGAGTACGGACCGGGTGAGGAAGTGCCCGCACCCGTGAAAGCGCGCCGGAGCGGTCCCGGCACGAGCGCGGAGACGCTCCTGCTCGGCGGTCGTACCGAACGGGCGTGGTTGCGCGGCACGGCGGTCGGGCCTTGCTCGCGGTGCGCTGAGCACGGTCCGGGGCAGCCGCGCGCGGTGGCGCTGGCCGAAGCGCCGACCAGGTGCTGTCCCGGTTGTCCGGGATGCCGGTGACGTCGATGCCGAAGCGGTTCCGGGGTGCGCCGAGCGCACTCGCCCTCGGTCGGCCCGCAGACGGCTCCGGCGCAGCGGCTCCGCGGCCGCAACGGCGAAGCGAGATCTGATGTGCCCTGTCGTGAGCGCCGATGAAGCAGCGCATCGCGCCCTCAGCGGGGGAGGTTCGGCCACGGGACGCGTCGAAGAGCTGCTGACCGTCATGTCGGAGCAAGCGGCCGCGGTGGCGCTGCTGCGGGAGAAATGGGCCGAGTCGGTCCGAGCGGTGCCACCGGCGCCCGACGACGGCGGGTCTGACGGGGCGAGCTCGTGGTCGCTCACCGACCCGCGGCGCCGGCTGTGGTTCAGGGCCGAAGGCGTGCGCGAGATGAGGTTCTCGAACTACGCCCTGTGGGTGGGGTGGTGGGTAGATACCGCGCAGCTCGCGCTGCGATCCGCCGTGGGTGAGCCGGACCCCGAACTGCGGGAGGCGACCGCGGACGGCTCGTCCGAGGCCGCGCAGGGGCCGGAGCGCGGGAAATCCGATCCGCCGCGGCTGGTTCAGCGCGCCCGGCTCCGCCGCTGGGGCGAGAATTGGATCAACGATTCGCTGCCCTGGTTGCTCCCGCGCGATGATCTGGACAGGTTGCTCGCGCTCACCGGCGATACGAGCTCCGCGCGGGCCGTGCGGCTCGCCCACCGATCCGTGCTGGACGCTCGGCACGCCGGGGATCTCGCGCTGGAGCAGGAGGAGTCGGGTTCGGCCGCGACGTGCGAGGTGAACCGGAACTGGAACCTCTACGGCCGGCGGCATCCCCTGGTGTGCGAATACGCGCGCGCGATCGCCGACCACTTGGCGAAGTGGACCTCGGCGCGACCGTGAGCCCGCCCGTGGTTCAGTAGCCGAAGTTCTGCGTCCACCACGGAGTTCCGCGGCCGATGTGCAGTCCGACGCCGATCGCCCGGAACTCGCCGTTGAGGATGTTCTCCCGGTGCGGGATGCTCTGCATCCAGGCGCGCACCACGCTGGCCGGGGTTTCCTGCCCGACCGCGATGTTCTCCCCGGCCGGGTCCTCGAAACCTTCGGCCAGCATCCGTTCGAACGGCGACGGGCCGCGAAACCCTTGGTGTGCGAAGAAATCCCGCTGCGCCATGTCGGCGCTGTGCCGTCGGGCCGATCGGCGCAGCCGCTCGTCGCCCTCCAGCCGGGTCAGTCCGCGCTTGGTGCGCTCGGCGTTGACCAGTGACACGACCTTGTCCTCGGTTCGGGACCGCACCGCGTCCCGACCGGCTCCGAGCGCCATGCGTCGTCCACCTTCCTCGGTCCGCGGGTTCCGAACTCGACGGTTGCCATCGGTCTCCCTTATATCGCGAAGTCCGCCGCCGAATGCGGTGCGAGCGGGGATGTGCCCGAGCAGGCAATCGTGCCCGCGTTCGGGTAGGGGGCGCGCACGTCGGCTTCCATATTCGAATTCGACGACGAGTATTGCGGGTGCCCGCGCACGCGCGCCGGTCCTCCGGTGCGGTACGCGGCGAGCACAGCGAGAGGAGCTTTCGAATGGCACAGCAGGTGCAGACCTCGACTCCGGGCATGCAGTCCGCGGGGCAGAAGTTCAGCGACACCGCCAGCGATTTCACCAGGGACATGCAGTCCGTCAACACCATGATGGCGACCCTGCAGACGAGTTGGCACGGCGACGCCTCCCGGAACTTCAACCAGGCGATGGACAACTGGGAGAAGTCGTTCAGCATCGTGATCAACAAGCTGATCGGCATGATGGAGGTCATGGGGATCAACTCCAAGGACTACGTGGCGGCGGAGGACGACGCGACCAGCCAGGCCGGTTCCTTCGGCTCCGCTCTCCCGCTGCCGGGAGTCTGAGCGGTTCCGTCCTTTCCGCATTGTTCGAGTCCGCTCGCCAGCGGATTGATGAGGAGTGTAAATGTCTGATTATCGGTTCAACTTCGGTGTCGCGGACGCGACCCTCTACGACATGGACGCGGTCAACAACAAGGTTCGATCGGCGCTCACCGAAATGGAGCGGGCCGTCGAGTCCAGCCTTTCGGAATGGACCGGTGACGCGCAGGCCGCCTACTGGGAAGCCAAGGCGGCGTGGAACCAGCAGGCCAACATGATGCCGCAGTACCTGCAAGCGGGTCGCCAGACCCTGCTCAACATCTCCGACAACTACGGCACGACCGAGCAGCGCGCTCGGCAGATCTGGGACCAGACCCGGGGTTGAGGGATTGCGCGATCACGTTGCGGCTCGGCCGCCGGGGAGGTGACCCCGGCTTTCCCGGCGGCCAGCGCCGTGGCCATCGGGGCCGCATCCGGAGAACGAGCTTGGAGAGGTTGTCATGGGAGACAAGCAGGGAATCGACTACTGGCGGGACAGCGACGCGTGGGAGGACACCGACTACGCCGACTGGAAGAAGATCGACGCGTTCGTCGACGAGGGGTATCTGACCGAGGACGAGCGTGAGCTCCTCCAGGCGCGCGGCAGCGCCGCCGCGCTCGGTCACAGCAGCAGTCCGGGCGAGACCGATGACCCGTGGGAGAAGTACCTCGACCTGAAGGAGGAGTACAAGGACGACCCGCGGTTCGGCGAGAACGGCAAAGCCGAGGACCTCGCGAAGCCGGACGGCTACGGGGAGGGGCCGAAGGAAGATACCGACTACGTCGACAAGCTCGACTGGGGACTGGACGACGACAAGACGCCGCCGGAGGTGGAAGACCCGCCGAAGGTCCCTAAGTACGACAACGAGGGCAAGGAAGGCGACGAGGTCGTCGTGAGCACCGAGGCGCTCAAGACCTTCGCGCAGAACATGTTGAAGTTGAAAGCCATGATCACCCCGGCGAAGGACTACGTCAACGACGTGGAAATCCTGCCGGGAGCTTTCGGCAACGCGTACCGGCTTCGCGACCGGGTCATGGGATCCGACGGGGAGAACGGTTCCGCGGGGCTCAAGACCGCCATCTACGACTTCCTGCACAACACGGAAAAGGGCTTCGACTTCCTGGAGGAAGACCTGGCGCGCGTGTTGAAGGAGTACGCCGAAGCCGAAGATCTGAACAAGGTCGCCGGCAGCGATTTCGACGCCATCATGGCGAAGGCGTACTCCTACATCGGTGAAACGGAGTCCGGCGAGTAGTACGAGTCGGACGCGGCGTAGTGGTGCGGGGTGCGGGAAGGGGCGGCCCGCGCACCCCGGGGGCGACTAATTCGAGATCTTCCGGAACCGGGTGATCTCACCTCATCGGCGGTTCAGGGGCGGTAGGAGCAGGCGTGGGTTCGCACCAGGAAAATTACGACGAGAACAGCAGCAACACCACTGCGGATGATGACGACAAGCATTCCGTATTCGCCGATTCCGCCGGTACCGCTGAAGGGGACGACAACTTCAACGACTGGGACTGGAAGCGGATCAAGGCCGCGCTGACCGGTGGCGCCGCCGTGATCGGGGACCAGGACGACCGGCTGCGCGGCCTGGTCGACCCGGTGACCTTGCAACAGGCCGCCAACAACTTCGACTTCGCCCGCAAGACCATGGAGTCCGTCGCCGAGAACCTCCGCGACCAGGCCCGTGCCACGGCGGGTCCCGACGGCATCTGGAAAGGGCCTGCCGCGCGGGCGTTCCTGGCGAAGATGCAGACGTTCGCCAACAACATCGACGCGCACGCCAGGCTGCTCAGCGACGGTGCGCTGGAGAGCGAGGCGGGCGGGTCGATCGCCGACACGCTGCGGATGAACGGGAACTACCTCGCTTGGGGCGGGCAGACCGTCGACTACTACGACCGCTACTACGCCGACGTGGCATTGCAGCGCGGGGTCGCTCCGAAGATGGAAGACAACAAGGTCATGGTGAGCAAGGACGAGGAAGTCGTCAAAGCCATGACCGACTCCATGCGCCAGGTCATCGTGCAGGTCTCCTCCAACTACGAGTGGCGCAAGGACGACGTCGTCACTCCGGACGCGGTCAAGGGCGAGGCAGCACCACCACCCCCGTCGCCCAAGCCGCCGCCGAAGGAGCCACCGCCGCCGAAGAACCCGCCGCCGCCCAAGGAACCGCCGCCGCCCAAGTCGCCGCCGAAGGAGCCGCCGCCCAACGAGCCGCCGCCGCCCAAGGAACCGCCGCCAGTGGAGCCGCCACCCGCTGGTGGTCCGGAAGGCGATCCGCCGCCGGTGGGTGGTCCGGAGGGAGATCCGCCGCCGGTCGGCGATCCACCGCCGGTGGGTGGTCCGCCGCCGGTCGGTGGTCCGGGAGGCACGCCGCCGCCGGCGGGCGGCCCTGAGCAGCAGCAGGTGAACAGCCAAACCCCGCCGCCGGTGGGTGCGCCGCCGCCAGTGGGTGGTCCGCCGCCGGTGGGTGGTCCGGGAGGGACGCCTCCGCCGGGAGGCACCCCGCCACCGGGAGGCACCCCGCCACCGGGAAGGACGCCGCCACCGGTCGGCACCCCGCCGCCGGTAGGTGGGCCGCCGCCGGTCGGCACACCGCCGCCGGTGGGCAATCCCCCTGGGAACCGCCACAACCCGAGAAATCCTGGAGGAAATCAGGGCAACGTTCCGCCGCCGGTCGGCGGGCCACCAGTGGGCGATGGGCCTCCGGCCGGGAATCCCCCGCCGGTGGGCAGTCCGCCTCCTGTCGGGAGCCCGCCGCCGGTGGGAAGTCCGCCGCCGGTGGGTAGTCCCCCTCCAGTGGGAAGTCCGCCTCCGGTGGGGAGCCCGCCTTCGGCGGGCGGCCCGCCGCCAGTGGGGAGTCCGCCGCCGGTCGGCGGCCCACCTCCGGTGGGGCAGCCGCCGGGCGGTACGCCGGAGGGTTGGTCGCCGGGTGAGGGTCAGCAGTCGTCGTCCGGGCAGGACGAGCGCGGTGGGATGCCGATGATGCCGCCGATGATGCCGCCGGGCGCCGGTGGTGGCGGTGGTGGCAATGGCGGTGGTGAGCGTTCGGATGCGTCCGGTCTGCTCGACGCCGGGAATGAGCCGTGGTCGGGTTCCGGTTCGCCGGTGGGCGATCCGGAAGCTCCGTTCGGCGCCCCGCCGGTCGACGCTCCTTCGGCGGGTCGGCCGCCGGGTAGTACGCCGGAGGGTTGGTCGCCGGGTGAGGGTCAGCAGTCGTCGTCCGGGCAGGACGAGCGCGGTGGGATGCCGATGATGCCGCCGATGATGCCGCCGGGCGCCGGTGGTGGCGGTGGTGGCAATGGCGGTGGTGAGCGTTCGGATGCGTCCGGTCTGCTCGACGCCGGGAATGAGCCGTGGTCGGGTTCCGGTTCGCCGGTGGGCGATCCGGAGGCCCCGTTCGGCGCCCCGCCGATCGAGGCTTCTCCCGTCGGAGAGGCCGCGCCGGTCGACGTGCCGGGCGCGGACGAGCAGCAGGAGCCCGAGCAGCAGGTGGCCGGTGGGATGCCGATGATGCCGCCGATGGTGCCGCCGGGCGCCGCCGGTGGCGGCGGCGAGCGTTCCGACGCGTCCGGTCTGCTCGACGCCGGGAGCGAGCCGTGGGAGGCCGCAGGTCCGCCCGCGGGCGATCCGGAAGCTCCGGCCGTGCCGGTGCCGCCGGGCGAGGTGCCGTCCGCGCCGCAGCAGCGGGCCGATCCGCCCGCACCGGTGGGCGAAGCCGGGAAGGTGGCCGGCGGCGTGCCGGTCGTTCCCCTCGTGGTGCCGCCGCTGGGCGCTCTCGGCCCGAACCGGGAGCGCCGGCGCGGTACCCACGAGCCGGAGGGCTCCGGGCCCGCCGGCACCACGAGCGCTGACGGGAACGGTGCGTCGGCCGAGCCGGTCGATCCCGCCGTCCGCGAGGACGAACCGGCCGCCGAGCCGGAGTGGCCGCAGGACCACGTCCCGGTGGTGCGCCAGGAGGACGGGGCCAAGGACACCGGGGCCTGGGACAGCCCCGGCGTCCTGCCCTGGCTGATCCCGTTCCCGGTGTCCGGCGATGCCGATCGGGAGCGCGACCGGCCCGCCGCGGACCACTCGCTGCGGGACACCACCCCGTGGGAACCCGAGCGGGCCGCCGGCGATGCGGGCTACGCCGCGTGGCGGCGCGCGAGCTTGGGCGGAGACCGGCGGGTCCCGGCGGAGGAGGAGAGCCCCCTGCGCTGCGGCGGGCCGGACTTCACCCCGGAGGAGCTCGCGGCCATGCGGGCCGAGGAAAGAGCGGAAGCCGAACGGCAGGCGGAGGAGAAGGCCAAGGCGGAAGCCGAGGCGGAGGCGGAGAACGAGAAGGAGCGTTCCAGTTCGGACCTCCTCGTGAGGGATAACTCCGCCTGGGGCGGCGGTTCCGCAAAACCGCCGCCGGGCGCGCTGGGATGAGGTCGATGTCCCCAGCGGTCGACACGAACGAGGCAAACCCATGAGCACCATCACGGTGAAGCGCCCACCGCGCGCCACGGGGCCGGAGATGCCCGAGGGCACGGTGGAGCTGCAGGAGCCTCCGGTCATGGAGGAACCGGCCGCGATGGACTTCCGATCGGTGGCCATGATCGTGCCGATGGGCATCGGCTCGATGGCGATGATCATGATGGTCTCGTCCCGGAGCAGCTCGCCGATGATGTACATCATGGGCGGCGGCATGGCGCTGGCGATGCTGGTCATGGTGCTGACCCAGCTCGGCCGCAACGGGGCCGAGCGCAAGCGCAAGATGGCGTCCGAGCGCCGCGACTTCCTGCGCTACATCGCGCAGCTGCGGGAGAAGGCCAGGGAGTCGGCGGACCAGCAGCGCCGGGCCGTGGTGTGGAGCAACCCGGCGCCGTCCTGGTTGTGGTCGATCGCCGCCGGTCCCCGGTTGTGGGAGCGGCGGGCCAACCAGGACGACTTCGGGCGCGCCCGGATCGGATTGGGCGCGCAGGCCGCGGCGGTGGAGTACACGGCGCCGTCGACCAAGCCGATCGAGGACCTGGAACCGCTGGCGGCGGTCTCGCTGCGGCGGTTCCAGGAGGCCTACGGCACCGTCTCGGGAATTCCGATGTCGGTGGGGCTGCGCAGCTTCACCAGCGTGGAGTTCGCAGGTGCGCAAGAAGGCGTGGTCGGCTTGGTGCGGTCCCTGCTGGGCCAGCTGGTCACCTTCCACTCGCCGGACGAGCTGCGGGTGGCGGTGCTGACGAGCGAGACCTGCCAACCCGAGTGGGACTGGGTCAAGTGGCTGCCGCACAACGCCCACCCCACCGCGCACGACGCAGCGGGCCCGCTGCGGTTGTTCGCCTGCGACCACGACGAGCTGATGGACGTGCTCGGCGCGGACATCACCGACCGGCCCGACCACGACCCGAGCAGCCGCCCGGGCGTGGTCGAGCCGTTCGTGGTGGTGGTCGCGCACCTGACCGAGATCCCCGAGTCCTCGCGGCTGCTCGACACCGGGCTGCGCAACGTCGTGCTGCTGGACCTGTCCGGGCGGCTGCCCGGCGGGCCCAAGGTGCTGCGGCTGACCGCGGAGGACGACGAGGTGAGCTTCCCGGTGGGTGAGGAGACCGGCACGGCCCTGCGCGACGGGCTGAGCCTGGTGCAGGCCGAGGCGCTGGCCAGGTCGATGGCGCCCAAACGCACCAGCGGCTCCGTGGACGTCGTCGACCAGCCGTTGGAGAGCGACTTCGAGCTGACCACGCTGCTGGGCATCCGCGACCCGCGCACGTTCGACGTGCCCGCGCAGTGGCGGCCCCGCGCCGCGCAGCGCTCGCGGTTGCAGGTGCCGATCGGAGTCACCACCGAGGGCGAAGTCGTCGAGCTGGACCTGAAGGAGCCCGCCCAGGGAGGGATGGGCCCGCACGGCATGCTGATCGGCGCCACCGGCTCCGGCAAGAGCGAGCTGCTGCGCACCTTGGTGGCGGGCCTCGCGGCGACGCACTCGTCGGAGATCCTCAACCTGGTGCTGGTCGACTTCAAGGGCGGCGCGACGTTCCTGGGCATGGACGAGCTGCCGCACACCTCGGCGGTGATCACCAACCTCGCCGACGAACTGCCGCTGGTCGACCGGATGCAGGACGCGCTCAACGGTGAGCTGGTGCGCCGCCAGGAGTTGTTGCGCGCCAGCGGATATTCCTCGTCGTTCGAGTACGAGAAGGCGAGGGCCGGGGGCGCCCGCCTGGTGCCGTTCCCGGACCTGCTGCTGGTGGTCGACGAGTTCAGCGAGCTGCTGGCGAGCAAGGCCGAGTTCATGGACCTGTTCGTCTCCATCGGGCGGCTCGGCCGCAGCCTCGGGGTGCACCTGCTGCTGGCTTCGCAGCGGCTCGACGAGGGCCGCATCCACCGGGTGGAAGGCCACCTGTCCTATCGGATCGCGCTGCGCACGTTCTCCTCGATGGAGTCACGGGCCGTGATCGGCCAGGCCAAGGCGTACGAGCTGCCGTCCGACCCGGGCAACGGCTACTTGAAGATCGATACGACCACGCTGGTGCGGTTCAAGGGCGCCTACGTCTCCGGGCCCTGCCCGGAGCGCGACGGCGCGGCCCCTGCCACCTCCGAAGAGCGGGCGTTCTCCGAGGTCGTCTCCTTCCGCACGCAGCCCTACCCGAGCCTGCACCAGATCCGGCAGCACGAGGAGCAGGGCACCCCGGAGCCGGAGGCGGAACCCGAGGACGAGTCCGGTGAGGACGCCCCGTCGCTGATCGAAGTCCTCATCGGACGGTTGAAGGGCTCGGGCCCGCCCGCCCGCCAGATCTGGCTGCCGCCGCTGTCGGCGGCGCCGAGCCTGGACGGCCTGCTGCCCAGCGTGGTGCCGGACCCGGTCCGCGGCATGACCGTCGAGCCCACCGGCGGCCGGACCCCGCTGCGGGTTCCGGTGGCCGTCGTCGACCGGCCATACGAGCAGTCGCGGGACCTGATGACCGCGGACCTGTCCGGCTCGGACGGTCACGTCGGCATCGCCGGTGCACCGCAGAGCGGCAAGTCCACGCTGCTGCGGACCCTGGTGCTGGGGCTCGCGCTGCACAACACGCCGCGGGACGTGCAGTTCTACTGCATGGACTTCGGTGGCGGCGGCATCATGTCGCTGTCCGGGCTGCCGCACGTGGGCTCGGTCGCGACCCGGATGGAACGCGACCGGGTGGTGCGCACCATCGCCGAGCTGACCCAGCTGCTGGAGCGCCGGGAGTCCCTGTTCGCCGAGCACGGGTTCGAGTCGATCGCGGCCTACCTGCGGGCTCGGGAGCGCGGCGAGGTCGACGATCCGCACGGGCACGTGTTCCTCGTGGTGGACGGCTGGTTCACCGTCAAGCAGGACTTCCAGGAACTGGAGGCGAAGATCGGCGAGCTCGCCTCCCGCGGCTTGTCGTTCGGCATCCACCTGGTGCTGGCCGCGACCCGCTGGTCGGAGATCCGCACCTGGCTCCGGGACCTGCTGGGCAGCAAGCTCGAACTGCGCCTCGGCGATTCGATGGAGTCGGAGTTCGGTTCGCGCAAGGCCGCGACCGTGCCGAACCAGGCCGGTCGCGGGATCACCTCGGACGGCTACCACTTCCTCACCGCGCTGCCCCGGCTGGACGGACGGTCCGATGTGGACGACCTCTCCGAGGCGACCAAGACGGTCACCGAGGAGGTGCGGGCGTTCTGGCCAGGCGAGCCCGCCCCGCCGGTGCGGATGCTGCCGACGAAGCTGCCCGCGCGGCAACTGCCCGCCCCGCAACCGGAGTTCCGGATGTGCATCGGCCACGACGAGCAGCGGTTGCAGCCGGTGTGGCACGACTTCCACGCGCAGCCGCACCTGATGGTCTTCGGCGACGGCGCGACGGGCAAGACCAACCTGCTGCGCCTGGCGCTGCGCTCCATCCGGCGGCGCTACGGGCCTGACCAGGCCAAGATCGTGCTCGGCGATGCTCGGCGCGACCTCGACAACGAGGTGCCCGCCGAGTACAACGTCGGCTTCGGGGTCAACTCCGAGGCGCTGCACGGGCTCGCCGAGCAGACCGCCGCCTCGATGGTCAAGCGGGTGCCGGGCCAGGAGATCTCCTCGGAGCGCATGCGCAAGCGGGACTGGTGGGAGGGTCCGGAGCTGTTCCTGGTCGTCGACGACTACGAACTGCTCACCCGCGGCGGGATGGGGTCGGCGCTGGACCCGCTGCTGTCGATGATCCCGCAGGGTGTCCACATAGGACTCCACCTGGTGGTCGCCAGGAGCACTTCCGGTGCCATGCGAGCGATGATGGACCCGGTGCTGCGCCGGCTCTGGGAGCTCGGCACCCCTTCGCTGCTGCTCTCCTACCCCAAGGAGGAGGGCACCTTCATCGGTGAGGCGAAACCGCGCAAGCTGCCTCCCGGCCGCGCCCAGCTGGTCACCCGGCGCGGCATCCAACTCATCCAGACCGGTCTGGTCGACGACGAATTCGCCACGGCCGCCCAGCAGACGAGCACGATCAGGAAGGAGAACCGATGACCAGCGCCAGGGCCGCGGAGCTGTGCAGGGTCACGGTGTTCGGCCCGGACGGGAAGGCCGATCTGGCGGTACCGGTGTCGACCTCGGTGGCCGACCTGCTGCCGGTGCTGCTCAGCCACACCCGGCGGCAGCCCGCGGAGGACGAGCCGGGCTCCTGGGTGCTGCAGCGGCTCGGCGAGCCGCCGCTGGACCCGGACGGCACCCCGGAGACGCTGGACTGGCTGGAAGGCGAGCGGCTGCACCTGCGCCCCGCCGCCGACCCGCTTCCGCAGCTGGACTTCGACGATCTCGCCGACGGGATCGCCACCAGCGTCGAGCAGCACCCGGACCGCTGGCGGCCGGAGTTCGGCCCGCGCCTGTTCCAGGTGCTCTCGGGCGTGCTCATCGGGCTGCTCGCGATGGTCCTGCTCGGCGACGGTCCGACCGGGCTGCACGCCGGCTTCGCCGGGGGCCTGGCCCTGATCTTCACCGGTGCGGCGCTCCCGCTGGCCAAGAACCTCAAGGACGTCGCGCTGGCGCGGCTCATCGGCCTCGCCGGGTGCGGCTACGCGGGGATCGCCGGGCTGATCGCCGCCGACGGCGTTCCCGACGGCGTGGCACCGACTCCGCCGGGACTCCTGGTGGGCACCGGGTGCGCCGCGTTCGCGGCCGCCGTCCTGCTGGTGCTGCACCGGTTCGCGGGCCGGGCCGTCCCGTTCGGCCCGTTCCTGGCGGTGCTGCTGCTGGCCGCGGTGGTCCACGGTGGGGTGTGGCTGGGACTGGGCTTCGGCCTGCGCCCGGGGCAAACGGCGGGTGCGCTCGCCGCCGTGGTGTTCGGGGTCGTGCTGTTCGCCCCCAAGGTGACCATCCGGGCGGCGTTCCTGCGCGGGCCGCAACTCCCGCGCAACGCCGCCGACCTCCAGCAGGACATCGACCCCGCCGGGGCGGACGACGTGAGCTCCCGCACCGGCAACGCCGACCGGTACCTCAGCGCCGCGCTGGTCTGCGCCGCGGCCGTCCTCATCGCGGCGTTCCCCTTGATCATGACCGAGGCCGGATGGGTGGCCTGGGCGCTGGTGAGCGTGCTCTCCTGCTCGGTGCTGCTGCGGTCGCGCGCCCTGTTCAGCGCCTGGCAGCGGGTGTCGCTGGTGGCGGCCGGGACCACCGGGCTCTCCCTGGTTGCGCTGGCCTTCGCGCGGGAGTTCTCCCCGGGATGGCGCGCGGTCCTCGTGCTCGGCCTGCTCCTGGTGCTGCTGGCGCTGGTGCTGGGCGCGCTGCGCCCGCTGCACCGCCGGATGCTGCCGATCTGGGGGCACCTGGCGAACATCTTCGACACCTGCACGGCCATCGCGGTGCTCCCGCTGCTGTTCCAGCTGCTGGAGCTCTACGCGTGGGCGCGCGGATTGGCCGGGTGAGCAGGTGCAGACCCAACGAGACCACGTCCACGCCTACCAGTTCCTGATGGGCAGGATGAGCTCGGCACTGGTGCTCGCCGACCCGGCCAGCGCCGAAGTACCGGCGAAACGGGCCAAGACCGGGTTGATCGCCGGTGTGGTGCTCGCGCTGCTGATCGGCGTCGGGTTCGGCGTCTACGGGCTGTTCGTCCCCGGCGGCAGCAAGAAGTGGCAGGCCCAGGGCGCGATCGTGGTGGAGAAGGAGACCGGGACCAGGTTCGTCAACGCGGGCGGGGTGCTGCACCCGACGCTGAACTTCGCCTCGGCGAAGTTGTTGCAGGGCGCGGGATCCGAGGTGAAGACGATCTCGCAGGCCTCCCTCGCCGGCGCCCCGCGCGGTGGCCCGATCGGCATTCCGGACGCGCCGCAGACGCTCCCCCCGGTCGAGGACCTGGCCGGTTCGCACTGGCTGGTCTGCCTGCCGGGAGCGAGCACCGGAGCCGCCCCCGGGCGGTTCAACCTCGACTTCGATCCGACGTCCACCGCCCGGCAGCCGTCCGCCGACCAATACCTGCCGGTGCGCTCGGTCGACGGCACCGACTACCTGCTGTGGCAAGGCCGCAAGCACCGGATCGCCGATCCGTCGGTCCAGGTCGCGCTGGGCATGGCCAACGCGCGTCCGTCCACGGCTCCGCCGTGGTGGCTCGACGCGGTGCCGGACGGGCCGGTGCTGGCGCCGGCCCGGATCGACGGCGCCGGGTCCGCCGGGTCGCCCGTCGGCGGCACCCCGCGCCAAGTGGGGCAGCTGTTCGAGCAGCACGCCGCCAACGGCGGGGTCCAGCGGTTCGTGCTCCGCGCGGACGGACTGGCACCGCTGAGCGAGACCGAGTTCGCGCTGCTGGCGGCCCAGCCAGGAAACCCGGCGCCGGAGCGGATCGGTGCCGCCGCGGTGGCCGGTGCGCCCCGCTCGGCGGACCGGTCGTTGTTCGACCGGATTCCCGACCTCAGCGGCGCAGGCTGGCAGTCCGGCGCGGACTCGCTCTGCCTGCGCCAGAACCCGGCCGGGGACCAGGTCCGCAGCCAGGTGGTGCTCGCCGCGCCGCGGCAGGCCGCATCGCCCGGTGGCGCGGTGAACGTGCGGCCGGGAACCGGGCTGGTGGCCGGTGCGCTGCCGATCCCCGCCGGGCAGCGGGTGCCGGACCGCTACCTGATCACCGACCAGGGCACCAAGCACCTGGTGCCGGACGACGAGTCGATGCAGGCCCTCGGTTTCGGCAGCGCGCCGGTGCGCCCGATCTCGAACGAACTGCTCGCCGCCCTCCCGGACGGACCGGTGCTCAGCCGGGCCGCGATGGGCGTGAGCGAGAAGGGATGAACAGCTGATGCCCGCACTGCCTCCGCTGACCAGGCGCCGTCGCGATGAACCGGACATGCCGCTGACCAAGCACACCGTGGGCAACGCGCTCGTGGTGTGCGCGCAGCGGCGGATGACCACCGAAGCCCAGGAGATGGCCCTGGCGGTGGCTCCGGACACCGAACACGAGATGGTGGTCGTCGACCTGCCCAGCGACCTGCCCATCTCGACTTGGGACTCCGTCGCCGCGCTGCTGCCCAAGCGGCGCCGCGGGGTCCGGCTGGTCGTGGGCGGCCGGTCCCGGGAGGCCACCGCGCTGGCCGGGCAGTGGCTCTCGGAACGCCTCGGGCGCACCGTGGTGGCCCCGGACGGAGTGATCTTCCGGGGGACCGGCGGGACGCTGTTCGTGCATGCCGGGAAGGGCAGCGGCTGGGTCCGGTTCCGGCCGGGGAAGGCGCCGGAGTGGGAGGCCAAGCGGTTCCCGCGGCCGCTCTGGGACTCCAGCTTGGTCGAGGCTTGGCCCACCAGCGCGGTCGGCGTCGCCGAGCCGGTGCCCGGCGGGGTGTGGATCCACCCCACGGTCCGCGACGCCGCCTTCAGCGGGCACTGGGAGCGGCTGGCGAGCGGGATGCCGTGCCAGCAGGAGGTGCTCACCGTGGTGCTGGGCTGTCCTGGTGCGCCCGCGCTCTCGCTCGACGACGTGGTGCGGTTCTGGCGGCGGCTGGACACCTCGGTGCGCGCCCGGGTCCGCTTCGTGCAGTACGGCCCGGTGCACCTGCCCGAAGGCGACACGCTGGGCCAGGCGCTCGCGGACCTGCTGCAGACCCGGGTCGCCTGCTACGCCGGGATGCCGGTGGGTTCCCCGCACGCGCCGGACATCTACACGATGTGCGCGGACGGGAACCTGGGCTGGCACGCCTTCGCGCGCGAGATCGGTTACGTGCCCCGAGGGCACGCGGCGCACGGGGAGACCCCGGCGCTGCTGAGCCACCGCGCCCCGTTCGAGGGCTTGGAGGTGCTCTCCCCGGCGGTGTACTGGTACACCCCGGACGCGGTCGTGGAGGTCGTGCAGTCGGGCCTGTGGGTGCGTCCGCCGCAGGACGCGCAGAACGCGGCCGCAGTGCGCGCCGCACCGGTCGACCCCGAGGTCAACGTCCTGGCCTTCGACGCGACGGACGAGCGGGTGGCGGCCCGGATGCGGCTGCTGGCCGAGGACGTGCTGGCCCGGTTGGACCCGGCCACCCGCGTGCGCTGCCGGCTGGTGGCGGCCTCGGAGCTGGGGCGCGGTGCCGAGCGCGTCGCCGGAGCCGCCCGCGGTGAGCTGGGCGCCGGGCCGGGGCAGGCGTCCGCGCGGACCGCCCTGGCGGAGGCCGCGACGGACTTCGTCACCCCGATCTCCGGCTCTCAGCCACCGCCGGTGGCCGCCCCGCCGCCGGCCGGGCTCCCGCCGATCTCGGTGCCCGCGCCGGATTTCGTTGCGGCGTCGGCCATGACGAGCCGTTCCGGTGGCGGACCCGGACCGGCTCCGGGCGGCGGGCACGTGCCCGGACCCGTCCCGGAGCGCGGTGCCCCTGCGAAGGGCGCCGTCCCGGAGCCCGGCTTCCCGGCTCCTGCTGCTGCCCCGACCCCCGATCCCGCTCCCGTTGCTGGCCTGATCCCCGATCTCGCTCCTGCGGCCGTCCCGATCCCCGACCCCGCTCTTGCTGCCGCCCCGGCCCCCGATCCCGGTCCCGCTGCCACCCCGATCCCCGATCTCGCTCCTGCTGCCGCCCCGCCCCCTGCTCCCGAGCCCGCCCCGGTCCCCGGTGCCGCTGCGGTTTCCGGTGTGCCGGCCGCCGCCCCCGGCGCACCGGTCCGCCCGGCGTCCTCCGATGCCGACCAGGTCTCGGTGATGCCGCTCCGGTTGGAGAGCTCCCCGGCTCCCGAGATCGGCCCGCCACCGGAGGTGCCGGGCGCCCCCGAGCCCGCCGCCACGACCGAGGCCCCGGAACCGGAAGCGGCCCCGGAACCCCCGTCCCCCGACACCGATCGGTCGGCCCCGCCCGCGAAACCCCGCCCGCAACCCGTGCCGGAAGCCGCCGCTTCGGCGCTGCTGCCCGCCCAGGGCATCACCGAGGAGCGCACGTGGTTGCGTCGGACGCTCAGCCGCGAGTTCGACGCCATGGCCCACTCGGTCTCCAGGATCCTCTCGGAACACCCCGGTTTCCAAGGAGATCCCCGCTCGTCGGCCGACGTGCTCACCGACACCGTGGCCGTGCGCCTCTACCTGACCGAGCGGGGCGAGGCGATCGACCGTTCGCTGCGGACCGCCGCGAACGGGCCGCACGTCCCCTTCGCCCGCTGCGTCGTCTCGGGGTTGAGCAAGCTGCCCTCGCACCGCGGTGCCACCGTGTTCAGCGCCTCGCCGACGCCGGAGCAGTGGGAGCTCTACCGGCAGCGCCGCCTCGTCACCGAGTGGGGCTTCACCCACGCGCTGACCGAGCCCAGCGCGGACCAGGAGGGCGAGATCGACGTGCTGGTGTGGTCGATGACCGCCCGGCGCACGAAGCTGCTCGAACTCGACGACGCCGACCGCGCGGACGACCGCGTGGTGTTCGTACCGGGCACCAGCTTCAAGGTCCTGGAAGCGACCGAGTCCACTGCGGACGAACCGAGGAGGCGCATCCTACTGCGCGAGCTCGCGAGCTCCGAAGTGGACGAACAGGGCCGGGTGGCCGAACGCGCCTCGCTGGACGAGCTGGCGACCACCTCGCTGCGGCGGTGCGTGGAGCGCTGGGGGAACGCCCGTCCCAGCGGCGCGGTCGGCGAGTCGGCGCGCGGCCGGTTCGGCGCCCTGCCCGGGCTGGTGTAGCGGTGCCGGGTCGCGGCGCCGCCGTACGGGCGGAGCGCCGCGGAGCGGATTCGAGGACGGGTCGTCAGAGAGGGGAAGGTCGATGAACCGCGAACTTCTGGTGGTGGGAGCAGATCGACCGGGCGGGTTCCCCTCGATCGGCGCCGCGCTCGCGGCCGCCCACGACGGAGCCACCATCAGCATCCGGCCCGGCCGGTACGAGGAGAACCTGGTCGTCGACCGGATGGTCAACCTGACCGCCGAGGACGGCGAGGGCACCGTCGAGGTGCACGCCGCCGAGAACAGCGCGCTGGTCATCGACACCGAGGGCGCTCAGCTGCGCGGACTGGTGCTGGTCTGCGACGACGGCCGCTACCCCGCGGTCGACGTGCGGCGCGGCGAGGTCGCGCTGGACGGCTGCCGCATCGCCGGCTCGTCGTGGTCGGCCCTGCTGACCAGGGGCAGCGGCTCCGTCGCCGCGCGCGGTTGCCGGATGACGAGCACCGGCGGCGCGGGCATCGTGATCACGTCCTCGGCCGCCAGCACGGTGGAGGACAGCGAGGTCTCCGATGTGGCCTCCTCGGCCGTGGTGGTCGGGGAGGACGGTTCGCTGACGCTGCGCCGGTTCGTCGTGCGACGCCCGGGCGGCAACGGGATCTGCGTCAACGGGCGGGGCCGGTGCCTGCTCGAAGGCGGCGCGATCACCGAGGCCGCCAAGCCCGCGCTCGTCGTCGAGCAGCAGGGCACCCTCAAAGCCACCGAGCTGGACGTGCGCGACGGGGTCAACGTCGACCTCTACGTGACCGGCGGCGCGTCCGTCGAGATCGCGGACTCCCGGTTCTCCGGCGCCGCGGGCCAGGCCGCGTACCTCACCGAGCAGGCGAACCCGTTGCTGCGCGGGTGCACGTTCTCCGCCGCCCGGTGCGGGGTGCAGGTGACCGGGCGGGCCGCGCCCCGGCTGGTCGAGTGCGTCGTCGAGGACTGCCGGGTGGGCATCGTCGTGGACGGCGAAGCCCGGCCCCGGTTCGACAAGACCACGGTGCGCGGGACGACGGACGCGATCGCGCAGCTGTCCTCCTCGGCGGGCTCGCACTTCTCCGCGTTCCGCGCGACCGCCGACTCGGGTTCCGGGATGCTGCTGGCGGGCACCGGTGAAGTCGTGGTCGACAACGCGTCGATCGAGACCGCCACCTCCGCTGCGGTGGAGCTCGCCGAGTCCGCGCGGGCCGCGCTCACCGACACCCGCATCACCGCGGGCACCGAAGCGGCGCTCGTGCTCACAGGTGGCCGTGCGGAGCTCGTTTCGGCGCTGCTGCGCGGTGGTGGGCTGCGGGTCGGGGGCGCCGAGGTGTCGATGAACGACACCGAGATCGTCGAGGCGCTCGCCGACGGCGTGCTGATCACCACCGGTGGTTCGGTGCGGGCGGGCAGCTGCCGCATCCGCTCGGCGGGCGGGCACGGCGTGCACGTGACGGCCGGGGGCGGCGCGCGGCTCGACGAGTGCGAGGTGCTCGGCAGCGCCGGCGACGGCGCGCACCTGGACACCGCGGAGCCGGTCGCCCTGCACCGGTGCGCGATCAAGGGCAGCGGCGGAGTCGCGATCCGGTGCCCGCAGGACGACGCCCGGATCACCGTGCGGGACCTGGTGACGGACGCCGCGACCGGCGCACCGCAGCCTCCCCGCGGTTCCCGGCGGGAAGTCGACCGCTCCGCGCCCGAACCCGAGGAGTCCGAAGTGGACAACTCGCTGCTCGGGGCCAGCGGCGCCGAGCTGAACGGCCCGCTGTCCGAACTCGACTCGCTGATCGGCCTCCAAGGCGTCAAGCAGGAGGTCCGAGGCCTGATCAACCTGATCCGGATGTCGCAGGTCCGCCAGGAGAAGGGCCTGCCGATGCCGCCGATCAGCAGGCACCTGGTCTTCGCGGGCCCGCCCGGCACCGGTAAGACCACCGTGGCCCGGCTCTACGGCGCGGTCCTCGCCGAACTGGGCATCCTGTCGAAGGGGCACATGATCGAGGCCGCCCGAGCCGACCTGGTCGGCCAGTACATCGGCTCGACCGCGATCAAGACCACCGAGCTGGTGAACCAGGCCATCGGCGGGGTGCTGTTCATCGACGAGGCCTACACCCTCAACGCGCAGAGCGGCGGCGTCGGCCCGGACTTCGGCCAGGAGGCCATCGACGCGCTGATGAAGATGATGGAGGACCACCGCGACGAGCTGGTGGTCATCGTCGCGGGCTACTCGGAGCTGATGCAGGGATTCCTGGAGTCCAACCCCGGTGTCGCCTCCCGCTTCACCCGGACCATCGAGTTCCCGAACTACAGCGTCGAAGAGCTGGTGACCATCGCCGGCAACCTGTGCCGCAAGCACTACTACGAGCTCACCGACGACGCGATCGACGAGCTGACCAACTACTTCACCCGCGTGCCGAAGGGGGAGACCTTCGGCAACGGTCGCGTGGCGCGCAAGCTCTTCGAGGAGATGATCAGCCTCCAGGCTTCGCGGCTCGCCCAGCGCCCACCGGCCAGGGACTCCGACCTGAGCAGGCTGACCGCCGAGGACATCGCTCCGCAGACCGCGATGCTGGAGCAGCTCCCGTCGCAGCAGCCGACCACGCCGGACGCCGCCGACGACCCGCGCTCGGCCCTGCGCGCCACCCATGCCTGGCGGCGGCTCTCCGAGCTCAGCGGGATGGACGACACCCGGCAGGCGGTCGGGGCGGCGCTGCTGTCGCTGTGCGAGCGCAAGAACGGCCGCCGGGCGGTCGGCCGGCACGGCAACGCGGTGCTCGTCGGGCGGCGCGGCAGCGGTCGCTCCGAGCTCGCCCGGCTCTACGCCCAGGGGCTCTCCGAACTGGGATTGGTCGGAATCGGCCAGCTGGTGCGGGTTTCGCTGGCCGGAGAACTCGGTCCGCACTGGCCAGGCCAGGCCGAAAGCCTGGTGCGCAAGGCGCTCCAGGACGCCCGCGGCGGAGTGCTGGTGGTCGACGCCGACGCGGCAGGCGAGTCCCAGCCGGAGGAAGCCGAAGCGCTCCAGGCGGCGCTGCGCGAGCACACCGCGGAATCGGTGGTGGTGCTCACCGGCACCCGCGCGAGCCTGGAGGTCGTGCTGGCACGGGCGCCCAAGCTGGCGGAGAACTTCGGGCAGCGATGGGAGATCGGCGCGTACTCCACCGCGGAGCTCGCGGAGATCGCCGTCCGGTACCTGCGCGAGCGCGGCCACGAGGTCCCGGACGAGGTGTGCGAGGCGGTGCACGCGCGCCTCGCGGAGTCGGGCGGTTCGACGGTGCACGACGCCCACCGGTTCTCCCGGTACCTGGCCCGGGCGGCGGCTTCGCGCACGTTGGCGCTCGCCGACCTGGCCGGGCTGGGGGAGCGGGTCGAGCCGACGCGCTCCGGGCTGGCTTCAGTGGGCTGAGGCGGTAATCGGGGCAGACCGGATGCCCGCTGGTCCTCGATCCCGCTCGCGTCGTCGAGTGGTGGGCATCGCGTCGGGTTGAGTGGGAAGCAAGTCTCATCCAGGAGGTTTCCGTGTCCGATGTGGATCGTCGCAGCATCGAGATGTTGCGCGAGGAGTACGAACGCGTCAGCGCCGGCCTCGGCGACATGCAGCGGCGGATCACCGAGCTCTCGGCGACCGCGGTCTCGCCCCGGCGGGAGGTGTCGGTGACGGTGGGGAACCAGGGTGTGATCAAGGATCTGCACTTCCCCACCGCCGCCTATCGCAAGCTCCCCAAGAACGAGCTGGCCGAGCTGATCACGAAGACGATCGAAGCGGCCCGGGAGAAGGCCACCGAGCAGATGGCCGAGCTGATCGCCCCGATGATGCCCGGTGGCCTCAACGCCAAAGCCGTGCTCAGCGGGGACGTCAGCGCTGAAGCCCTGGCCGCCGCTGAGCCCCAGCTGCCGCCGGTGGTCGCCGAGACGCAGCGCAGCCGGGCCGCGCGGATCGAGGAGATGCGCGGATGAGCGGCTCGTTCTGGGTGGATCCCGAGCGGCTGGGCCGCAGCGGGCAGGGCTACTACGACGAGCAGACGCTGCTGAACGACCTGCATTCCGGCGCAGGCGACATCATGCTCCGGTACTCCGAGAGCTTCGGCAACGACAAGGAAGGCCAGGACTTCCGGCAGACCTTCAACGACGGGATGGCGGCCTACACCGGAGGCATCGAGGGGCTCAGCGGGCTCATGGAGCACATCGGCACGGGGTTGCACCACAACGGCCGGATGTACGGGGACTCGCGGGACAGCGCCGACGAGCTGACCTTCAACCTGCAGAGCGAGACCGACGTCGGCGAGCCCTCGCGGCCGGAGCAGCCCGCATCGCAGGAGGAGAAGGAGCCTGTGCCGTGGTCGCCGACCGAGGCGTTCGCCTTCGAGCGCGAGGGCGACTCGCCGCGATCGGATGGTTCCGGTGAGCCGGGTGATTCCCAGGCCGTCCTCGCGAACGCCGAAGAACCGCAGTTCGTCCGCAGCGAGAAGCCGGACGTGCCTGGTGAGGCGAAGTTCGAGGAGGGGCGGGATTCGGTAGACCCGGGTGTGCCTGGTGAAGCCAGGTTCGAGGAGGGGCGGGATTCGGTAGACCCGGGTGTGCCGGGTGGAGCCGAGTTCGAAGAAGCGCGGGAGTCGGTGGATCCCGTTGCGCCCCGCGGAGTTCGGTGACCTCGTGCCGGGGCCGGACGGTCACCCCACCTGTCCCGCCGTGGGCCGAGTGGCGCGCCGATCGGCGCGGGGACACCCGCTGATCGGCGGTTCGTGATGGTTATCCCCGGTTCGGCCGCGCGTCCGGTCGTCACCGCCCGCACCCGCTGGAAGGTGGGCCGGTAGTCGTCGTCTGTTCGGAAGGAAGCTGAGCCGTGAGCCTGGACGTCTTCGCGTGGATCACGACCGGCATCGACCCGCTCGACGTGAACTCGTCGCACATGTACGCGCTCTCGAGCGAGCTCCGCTCGCACGCGCAGAACTACCAGCAGCAGGCGAACGGCATCAACCAGCTCTCGGCGGGCGCGCTGGACAGCGTCGAGGGCGACACCGCCGAAGCGATCCGCAACTACAGCTCGAACCTGACCGGCCAGGTCCCGAACCAGGTCCGCGCGGTCTACAACGCCGCCGACGGCGTCGACATGTTCGGCGTGAACGGCGAGGAGATCTGGTACGAGTTCTACACCACGGCCGCGTTCATCGTGGCCGACATCGCCATGATCATGGCCTCGCCGTGGGGGCCCTTCCTGCTGCCCTCTCGCCTGATGGCCGGGCGCATGACGTTGAAGGCGATCGTCGACCAGGGCAAGGAGATGGCGGGGTCGCTCAACGGCTGGCTGCGCATGGCCTGGCAAGGCATCGAGGAGGGCAACGAGGAGCTCATCCAGAGCGGCCTCCCGCAGGTCATCACGATCGCGCAGGGCAAGAAGAACAAGATCGACGGCGAGGCGCTCTACGTCTCCTGGCTGGCGGGATTCTCGGCGGGCGCCATCATCAGCGGCCTCTACAAGGGCGCCAGCTACAACCAGTTCACCAAGGACCTCTCCCACACCTGGTACGGCGGGTCCCACCTGGAGTTCCTGGGCGAGCTCCCCGTCGAGATGGTCGTCGCGTCCTTGATGGGCGGTGCCGGAGATCCGCTGGGGACCTACATCTCAAGCACCAGCATCGGCTCGATCACCAAGATCTTGCAGAACTGGGCGACCGAGAAGCGGCGCGAGCTCGGATTCGACCGGCACGGCAACCGCATCCCGGACTCGCCGGACCTCGACACCGCGGTGAACCTGCCCGACAAGCCGCTGCCCGAGGAACGGGGCGGTGGCGACCGGTCGTCCGCGGAGAAGCCATCGCCCGGGCCGGTCGAGCCGCCCCCGGTCAAATCCGAGAACCCCTCGACCCAACCGCCTCCGGAGAAGTCCGCCGGGCCGCCCCCGGCGTACACCCCGGTCCCGCAGCAGTCACCGGGGAAGCCGGACACGCCGCAGGGCCTGTCGCCGGAGAAGATGAAGTCGCCGCCGCCCGCGTATTCCCCGTCCCCGGAGAAGGGGCAGGGGAAGTCGGAGCTCCCGACCCGAGGGCAGTCGCCGAAGGGCGGTCAGGAGCCGCCCCCGGCGTACACGCCGAAACCCGGGCAGGCGCCCGTTGCGGGGCAGGTGGCTCCTCCGGCCTACACCCCGGCTCCGCAGCAGTCGCCCGGCCAGGTGGAGCCGCCTGCGGCGCACGCCCAGCAGGGCGGGCAGGAAGCGGTGGGCGGGCAGGAGCCGCCTCCGGCGTACACCCCGAGTCCCGAACAGGTCCCCGTGGCGGGCCAGGAACCGCCGGCGCCCGCGCCGTCCGGTGGGCAGGAAGCGGTGGGCGGACACGAGCCGCCTTCGGCCTACACCCCGAGTCCCGAGCAGATCCCTTCGGCGGGGCAGGAGCCACCTGCGGCGCACGCTCCGCAGGGCGGGCAGGAACAGGTCGGTGGGCAGCAGTCCCCGGTCGATTCCACGCAGCACCAGTCGGACAAGGGCGCTCCGGTCGGTGGAGAGGGCATCGGCGAGCACCGCTCGCCCGTCGAGCAGCAGGAGAACGGTCCGGGCCGGAGCGGCGAAACGCAGCAGGACTCCACGGCACCGCCGCCCGGCGCGCCCGGCCGCACGCCGGGCGAACAGCAGGTTCCGCAGCAGGACGGTGGCGCGACGCCGCCCCGCAGCGATGCGGATCCGTCGCGGCAGCCGGGCGCGGAACCTCTGCCGATCGGTTCGCAGCAGCCGCTTTCCGTTTCGCAGCAGCAGGTTTCCGACACCGCGCCGCGGCTGGGCACCGGCCTGGACGGCGGGTTGCCCGGGTTCACCACCTCCGTGCCGCAGTCTCCGGGGGACGTGCCCGGCGACCAGCCCCTCTCGCCGCAGGACCGGCCCGCGCAGGAGAACGGCCCGGAATCGGGAGCCCGGCCGAACTCGACGGACCCGGACGCGGCCCGGCAGGAGCCGGTCCGACCGGCTCCGGACCGGCTCTCGGTGGACCAGCCGGTTCGCGATCCGGAGCAGGACGCTGCGCGGCGGATCGAGTCCGATCAACACGGTGACCGGCCCGCTGCGCCACGCCCCGTGGCGGAGCAGCAGGACCAGCAGGATTCCGGCCGGCAGAGCACGACCGGCCCCGTGGCCGCCACCACGGGAAGTCGGGGCGAGACGACCACGAGCACTCCGGCGGCCCCGCGAGACCCGGCGGCAGGCGCGGTGCGAGGTGGCACCAACGCCCCCAACCCGGGCATCCGGCGTCCTGACCAGGTCTCGGACGCCACCGAGGACGACGTCGCGAGCGCGAGTCCTCAGCTGTCCCTCGAACGGGAGGCGCCGCAGGAGCACGCTGATCCGCTGTCGACCGCGTCCCTCCCGAACGTCTCACCGACCGATCCCGGGCAGGCCGAGCAGCGCTACCAGGTCCGGCCGCAGCACCAGGACGACACCGCGCAGCCGCCGCGCGAGGACTCGGCCCGGACCCCCGCGCCGGTGAGCGCCGAGGCCTCGAACCGGGACGCGCGCCGCGACGAGAACTCCCCGCCGCAGCACCGGATCGAGCCGCGGACCGGAGCGACGAACCCCGCTCAGCTCGTGGGCGCGCGGTCGTCGTCCGGCACCGCGGTGCCCGGCACGTCGGCGGCGATCCCCGGCGTGGTGTCGGCGGAGACGTTCGCGAACGACCCGGCCGGGGAGTTCGCCTTCAAGGAGAAGCACTTCAAGAACTTCCTCCTGGTGAACAAGCAGAACTACCGCCACGACCAGGACGGCCTGCTGGGGTACCGGAACAACTGCGTCGCGACGGCGATCCAGTCGCTCAACGCCGACCTCCGCCCCGCTCGGGCGGCGGAGTTCGTGGCCGGGCCCAGCGGCATGGTGGACCGATCGCGGGTGCCGGAGTCCGGTCTGCCGCCGATGGAGCTGCAGGAGAACGGGGTCGTCGATGTGCGGGATTACGCGGCGTCCCTGAAGCGCGCCTTCCACGTGCACCACGGCGACGGCGTGGAGGCGGACTACCCCGTCGGAATGATCAGCCTGGGCTACGAGGGCACGCACGGGCACTCGTTCTCGGCGCACCAGCGCGGCGATGACCTGGTGCTGTTCGACGGGCAGGATTGGAGCCTCGCGTCGAATTCGGCCGCCGAGGTGTGGTTCTCGCCGTTGACGTCGACCGACGAGCTGAACCCGGTCTACTCGCCGCTGGACACCGGCGACGAGGTCGATCAGCGGTCCGTCCCGGAGGCCACCGCGATGACCGGGCAGGCAGCGCCGGTGCCCGATCGGCCGGATTCGGCCGCGTTGGTCGAGGACCTGAATCGCGATGGCGTCGTCATCGCGGTGGCCGATGGCCGGAGCTTCGGTCATCAGGCCGCGGCTACCACGTTGGCGAAGTCGTTGCGAGGGCTCGGCGTGCGCGGCGAGATCACGGTCGTGGGCGATGCCGAGCCGATCGCGAAGCTCCGCAGGCTCATCGGGGATGACGACGGCCTGCGGACGGTCGAGCTGGGTTCGCCCGAGTGGCACGGAGCCGGTGATCGCGTCGTGCTGAGCGCCGCGGACGACGCCATCGGACCGGAGAACGTCGAGGAGGCCGCGAACTTCCTGGACCGCTTCGGCGCGAACGAAGCGATCGTGCTCAAGCCCTACCTCTGGGAGACGGGCACTCGCGTGCACCTGTCGCGGCCCGATCCGAACGCGGAACCCGCGATCGTCGACCTCGACCAGCGGATCGACCCGAACGCCCTGTACCGGTTCGAGGTACCGCGCATCGACGATCCCGCGGAGCTCAAGCGCTTCATCGGCGATCACATGCGGGGTGACGACCGGATCGCGGGTGTGCACGCGGTGGTAGACGCGGTGACCGGGCCCGCGCGGGTGGATCTCATGCCGATCTACGGCATGCGCAACGTGGAGCCGTTCGTGCGTCCTGGCGTGTCCGCGCACCTGGCGGAGGGGATTCACGCGTCGAACCCGGGCCGACCTTCGATCATGCTGGAGATCTCCGATTCGCAGGTCGAGTACGTGCCCAGGCACGAGGCCCCGTGGCTGAGCTACGCCGACGTGACCGACGGCGACCTGAGCGAGGTGATCGCCGGGCTAGGGCCGGACGACGTGCTCGTCCTGCGCACCGGCGGCCTGCCGCAGCACGTGTTCTGGCAGCTGTTCCAGCTCGGCGATCTGCCGGCGGCGATCGAGGGCGCGAACGCCACGAACCTCGCGGCTCTCGTCGGCCGGCCGTACCTGTCGCTGCACGACGGGAGCACCCCTTACCCCCGGCACGATCAGGAGACGGCCGACAGGTTGAGCTCGGTCACCCGCGGCTTGACCGGGGGAACGGACTGGACCGCCGCCGCCACCGGGCAGGCCGACGCGCGCAGCGCCTCGGACTTCCTCGACGAGGACAACGACCTGCTCTGGGCGATGAACGCGGACACGGCTTTGGAGTCGCTGGGGACGCTCCGCGAGTACGTCGAGCAGAACTCGGACGACGCGGACATGACCGTCGGCGACCTCGGCCACATGCTCGGACTCCTGCACGGGCGCGGAGCAGAGGTCACCGAGGCGCTCGGTGGCGGGCGCGAGGCCGGGATGGTCGGCCGGATGGTGGACACCCCGGTGGCGACGCGGTGGATGTTCCGGAACGCGGAGCTCCCGATGCCGTTGACCGCGGACGGCCTGGACCGGGTCATGGGAGCGGTGCGTGACGAACGAGCGCGGGTCGGTGAACGGCTGCGGAGCTTGGCGCCGAACGCGCCCAGGCCGGAGAACGTCCAACCCATCGCCGATGCGGTGCGTGAGTTCAGAAACCCTGATTCCCCTCTGGGGCGTTACGTCGAGCAGGCCCACCGCAGCGCGCATGATCCCGCTAACGACCAGGTCTTGCAGGCACTGCACTACCGCGCCGGCGCAACCGTGGCGCCGGAGGGGGCCAGCCGCTCGGTCCGATCGGATGCGGTGGTGGCCGCGCGCACGGCCGACGTGCACCTCGGGCAGGCGCGGCGCGATGTCGAACTGCGGGAATTCATGCAGGACGCCGTCATGGGAAGGTTCACGGGCCACCGTGGGGACGGCGGACACGTCACCACTAGGGGAGCCAGGCTTAACGCCCTCCGTGATCATGTTCGGCAGTTCTACGGCCACGCCCGCGGTCTCCTCTCCGAGGAGGGGGAACGCGGCCCGGTGACGTTGTACCGGGCGATCCGGCTGGGGGCGGCCGAGCGCGCCGCGGGCACCTTCACCGACCGGTTGCCTTCGTCGACGTCGTTCGATCCGGACATGGTGCGGGAGTGGACGCGGAACCGGGGTGGGCGCTCGCAGTACGCGATCTTCGAGATCAGGACCCAGCCCTCGCACGCGCTGATCGCGATGTCGTATCCGCCGGAGCTCCGAGGGCGGCCCGATAACGCCCAGGAGATCAATGCTGATCAGTCGGAGGTGTTGCTGGCACCGAGTGAGTACATCGAGGTGGGACGGCGGGTCGAGAACGGCTTCACGATCATCTCGGTCGAGGCCCAGGAGTTGGCTGTTGAGGATGCCGACCAGCTGATCCAGGAGCAGGCGCCCGGGATGGGCATCCCGGAGGCGTTCCAGGCGTTCACTCGCTTCTTCGAGCAGGAATCGATGCGCAGCGCCTACTCCTTCGACCTCGCTGATGCGTCGGCCACCGTGATCGACCGCCCGGACGGACGGTCGCGCTCCTTCGTGTTCACCCGGCCGGGCTTGCAGGCGACGCACACGTTCACCGTGGAGCTCGACGCTTCCGATCGGCGGGTGACGGTGTGGATGACGCCCAGCGATCGCCGCGCGGTCAAGTTCACCTACGACGCGGGCAACATCGACCTGATCGCCGCTTACCTCCGTGATGGGACGCTGCACGACACCGAGCAGTTCGAGAACCTCTTCTTGCCCACCGAGTGGTTGCAGCACCCCGCCGAGATGCCTCCGGCGGAGCCGTCGAACCATGGGACGGAACCGTCCGGCGCTCGGTACGGCGGTGCCGCGCCGACGGCTTCGCCGCAGGTGCTCGCGGAATCGGCGCAGGCCGAGGCGGTGCGCACGAGGGACGTGCTCGACCAGGCGCGGGACGACCTCGCTCGGACTCCGCCGAACACCACCGGGCGGCCGCGGGTCATCTCCCTGGAGACCTTCGCCGACGATCCGGTTCGCCGGGAGCGGTTCGTGCGCCGGTACTTCGCGCCGCAGCTGCGGGTGAACAAGGCCAACTACGAGCGGAACGTCCCCGGGCACCGGACCAACTGCGCCGCCGCCGCGATCAACACGTCCAACTCGAGGAACTTCCCGGAGCGCGCGAGCAGGGGGGAGTTCCGCGCCAGGCCGAGCGGCGTCGTGCAGCGGGGTATGGTCGAGGTGATCTCCGGCCTGGGTCCCGCGCGGCCCCGGTCCTACGCGTCCGTCGAGGGGCACGTCGACCGGCTGCCGCACGACTCCCACGGCCCGCTCTTCCAGCAGCAGCAGGACATCGGGCACTGGCTGACGGTGCTCAACCTGCACGGCTGGGTCGTGTACTTCGACGGGCAGACCGGCGATCTGGGGGCCAGGACTCCTGCGCAGGCGTTGTACTTCTACGAGGCGCCGACCGATCGCGTGATGGCGCCTAGCAACCTGCCGGTGCGGCAGGGCGCGCGTGGGCCTGGTGCGGGTGGCTCCTCCGACGGGCGCAACCCGCGCCGCAGCCGGGGCGCCTCGGCCGCGACGGGACGTCCCGGTACCCGTATTCCCACTTCGCTGTCGCGGTCCGATTCGACCTACATCGCACCGCAGCGCGATCCGGACGCGGCGCGGGCGACCGGGCATCGGCAGTTGCTGGATCCGGTGAGCGAGTCGGTCGAGGAGCCGGCGGCACCGCGGCCGGTGGACGACCTGGGGCAGCGGATCGACGATCCGGTTCCCCCGTACGAGAGGGAAGAGCCGCCGCCGGGGTACGAGCCCGAAGGCCCGCCTCCCGCCTACGACGACGTCGTGCCCTCGAACTCCTCGGGCGGCGAGCAGCGGGACCGGTCCGGGCACGGCGACGGCTCCACCGATTCGCGGCAGCCCACCGGCCGGGGCGGCGCGGCCGGTCCGGAGCGGGGCCGCCGGCACCTGATCGACCAGCAGCGCGTCGTCGAAGTCTTCCGGCCGCGCCCGAATGACCGCGAGGGGTTCGCGGGCGAGCAGGGGAACGGCTACCAGGCGCTGGAGTCGGCCGTCCAGCACGGCCGAGGTGGTGTGGAGTCCGCGGCGGCGCTGACCGAGTCGGGTCAGCAGGACGGCCGACTGCCGGACGTGGTGTCGGCGACGACCTTCGCCGACGATCCCGTGGGCGGCGCGGACTTCCTGCGGGAGAGCGTCCCGGGCTTCGGCCTGGCGAACCGGCAGAACTACCTCGACGGGGTTCCCGGCAGCGACACGAACTGCCAGCTCGCCGCGGTCCAGGGCGTGAACGCGGATCACCACCCGGAGCGGGCGGCCGAGTTCACGGCGCAGCCGAGCGGCCCGATGTTCCGGCAGGAGGTGGAGGCTCAGACCGGGCTGCGGTTCTCGCAGCAGCCGGACGGGTATTCCAGCGGTGCCGAGTACATCAAGGGACGGCCCGAAGGCTCGCAGGCGATCGTCTACCGGGACCAGGGCGACGGGGACGGCCACTTCTTCCGGGTCAAGAACATCGATGGCCGAGCGGTCTTCCTGGACGACCAGATCGGCTGGTTCGCGGATCTCGACACGAACCCGCTGGAGGTGTGGCTGGCCCCGGTGACGTCGAAGGACGAGTTGCACCTGGCTCCGACACCGCTGGAAATCGCGGGCGAACCCATGCCCGCCGGCCCCACCGGCCGTGGCGCGGGGCTGTTCAGCCGTCGCAAGTCGCGCCCCGGATTCCAGGGCGAGGACTCCCGCGGGCGTTCGCTCGAATTCCGGCGCAAGGACGTCGACCGGGGGACGTTGCGCACCGACGACGGGCGACCGAACGGAATCCTGCTGGAGGCCGACCCGGACCGGGCGGCGCGGGTCCAGGAGTGGGCGCGCACCGCGGACCGCATCCGCGTGATGCGGACGGTCCCCGGGCAGCCGACTCGCGCCACGACGGCCGTCGCGGGTAGCGAGACGGAGCCGCCCTTCGACGAGCCGGCCATCTTGGCGCTCGGCAACGGCGACGGGATGTTCAAGCTCCCCGTCAAGAGCGGAGGTCGCACCAGGACGGTGTGGGCGAGCGGCTCCACCGTCGCGGAGTACCTGGTTCGCAGCGACAGGTTCCTCGACCTGCTCTCCGATTCGCAGCGCTCGGGCCACAAGCCCGAGCTGTTGCTGCTGACCGATCCGCTGCACAACGACGTGCTCCTCGCGGACTTGACCAGGCGGTTGGCGCAACTCGGGTACGACGTCGACGTGTTCGTCGGCAACCACCGGTCCTCGCTGCTGCCCGGTGGCCGGATCGCGGTGGCGGACAACCGCGGCCTGGTGCGGTTCCGGGTGCGCAGGCGCCGGGAGACCGCGACCGTCGGCACCTTCTTCCCCCGGACGGTCCGGAAGACCCGGTACGTGGTCGAGCGGACCGCGCTCGCCTCGACCCGGTACTCCAAGGCCGAACTCGCGGAGATCGAGCGCGGCGGGTCCGCCCGCGCCGACGGACGGCCCTCCGCGCAACCCGATCGTCGCGATGACGAGGGTGTCGAGAACGATCACGACGAGATCGGGTCGGACTTCGACGTGGACTCGGACCCGGACGACGTCTCCGACTCCGAGTTCGCCCCGGGATCCGATTCCGAGTCCGAATCCGAGGCGGAGGACGAGCCGGGCGGACGCAGGCCGGGACCGCGCACGGAGGGAAGTTCGGCTCCGCGACCGCAAGGCCGCCCCGAACCGGAGCCGCAGGCGAAGCCGAAGCCGCCATCGCCGAAGCCGGCGGCCCGGCCGGAGCCGCCGAAGGCCCAGTCCCGGCCCGAGCCGGAGGTCGGGTCGGGTTCGCGCTCGTCCGACTGGGTTTACCGCGAGCTGGGGGTGCGGCCCGGTGCGCCGGTGCACCACTTGGAGCGCGCGCTCGCGGGTTACAGGTACGCGGGGTCGTTGACCCCTGAGCGCGTTCGGGAGATCGAGAGCGCGCTGGCGGAGTTGTCGCAGTCCGGTGCGCAATCCCAGCCGCAGTCGGCGTCGAAGCCCGAGCCCGAGCCGGAACCGAAGCCCGGGCCCGGCCCGAATCGACCGGCCGAGCCCGAGCCGAGAACTCAGGCGAAGCCGGAGCCGAGGTCGAAGCCGGGTTCGCTGGAGTGGGTCTGCGAGGTCTTGGACATGCCGCCGGGCACCCCGGTTCATCGTCTGGAGCGCGCTTTCGGTCGCCTCAGGGAGAACCCGGGTGAGGTCGGTCTCCAGCGCATCCAGGAGGTCGAGGATGCGCTGACCGCCCTGAAATCCGGCGCGCAGCCGTCCGCCGGAACGCAGCGACCGCCGCGCCCGACGTCCCAGCCCCAACCGAATCCGAAGGCGGAAGCGAAGGCCAAGAAGGAAGCCGAGGCGAGGGCGGAAGCGAAGGCCAGGGAAGACGCGCAGGCGAGGGCGGAAGCGAAGGCCAGGAAGGAAGCCGAGGCGAGGGCGGAAGCGCAGGCGAAGGCGGAAGCCAAGGCCAGGGAAGACGCGCAGGCGAGGGCGGAAGCGAAGGCCAGGAAGGAAGCCGAGGCGAGGGCGGAAGCGCAGGCGAAGGCGGACGCGAAGGCCAGGGAAGACGCGAAGGCCAGGGAAGACGCGAAGGCGAAGGCGGAAGCCAAGGCCAAGGAAGACGCGCAGGCGAGGGCGGAAGCGCAGGCGAAGGCGGAAGCCAAGGCCAAGGAAGACGCGCAGGCGAAGGCGGACGCCAAGGCCAAGCCCGAAACCCAGGCCGACCTCGAGTCGGTCGAGGATCACTACGCCGTGCTGGGCGCCGCTCGCGGTGACGACATCGCGGACATCAAGAAGAAGTGGCGCAAGCTGCTGCTCGCGAACCATCCGGACAAGAACCTCAACAACGAGGAAACCGCAAAGAAGAACACGGCCCGGATCAACACTGCCTGGGACGTTTTGTCGAACGACACGGAGCGTCAGAAGTACGACGACGACCTCGAGAAGAAGGAGCAACACGCCAGGTACGCCGAGACCATGTACGGCGACCCCATGGCCGGGCCGTGGACCCGGAGGCCCGAGCGCCGGCACACCGGGCCGACCGCGGAGCCAGAGCCGGAGAGTCGTCGAGAGCGTCCGCGCCGCAGGTACACCGAGCACGATGAGTTCTCCGGTGGCCGGACCGGGCGTCCGAGCAGCGGTCCGCGCGTCTCGCCGGAAGAGATGGGCCTCGCGCGGGGCCGGTCCCTGTTCAGCTCGGGAGGGCGAACTTTCTGGGACACCGTGATGTTCCGGCTGGACAGCGTGTGGCAGCGGCCGATCTACAGCCAGGCCCGGTTCGACCCGCGCGGCCGGGTCAAGATCGGTGTCAGCTTCGTGTGGGCTCCCAGTCGGATGGCGGACTTCTACACCAGCGTCGGCATGCCGCGGATGGACCAGGTGATGCGCACGGCCGAGGTGGAGGATCTGGGCGAGGCGCTGCGCCACCGCCGCCGTGCCGGGCTCGTGCGGCCGCCGTGGGGGGACCGGTACCCGATCGTCAGCGACCTGCTGACAGCGGACGGGGCGCGCTTCCAGCTCCCCGCCGGAGCGGTGTACGTGCAGGGCAAAGCGCTGGACAAGCCGATGGAGGTCCGTGCGGACGGTGCCGCCATCGCCCTCGTCAACCTGCACTCCGCGCATTTCCAGGAGGCCTACGAGCTGAACCGGCGGGGGTCGCTGTTCGCCATGGCGTGCGGTCTGACCCAGGACCAGCATTCGCTCCGGTTCATGCGCGAGTTCCGCCGGGCCGGGTACGGGAATCCGGCGCACTTCCCCAGGGACCTCCTGGGGCTGCACATCACTCCCGACGAGAAGCACCTCGTGCTCGGCGTTTCGGGGAACGCGGGCATTCGGAGCTATCCGGGGGCTACCACCTCGACGACGAGGATTCCGACCTTCGTGTCGGACGAGTACCGCTACAGCCCGGACGAGCTGCACCGGATCAGGCTCGAGTCGCGGATGGACTTCCCGGAAGATCTGCCACCGCGGCCGCCGACCGAGCACCGAGGACCGGACGAGCATCCGGGAGGGTCCGATCAGCGGACCGCAGAGCCGGAATCCGCGGGGTCGGACGAGCGGGTCCGCTCGCGAGCGCGGGCCGCGCTGCTCGACTTCGACCCGCTGAGCGCGTCCCGTGGCGTCCCCTCGAAGGCGCTGGACGACGAGGGCGGCCACCGGCCGGAGACCCCGCTGGACCTGGACGGGGGCGAGGCGCACGAGCTGACGACGTACTCGACGCCGCCCGCCGACGTCGCCGGGGCGGAGTCGACGCGATCGGACGGCGGCGATCACGGCATCGCCGGGCGCGGCGCGGGACGAGGCGGTCTGGAGACGATCGTCGAAGAGCCCGCCGACGCCGCCGAGCAGGAGCACACTGAGCCGGCCCCGTCCGAGCAGGACTCGATGGTGGACCGGGCACTGCGGGAGCGGCCCTGGGTCGACGGCGACATCGACGGTTCGCGCATCCGGGCGATGGTCAAGGACCTGGTGCGCGACCCGAAGTCGGACGGCACCGAGCTGGACAAGCGGGTCGACATCGCGTTCTCGGACCAGAACCTCAAGGACGGATTCCGCTCCGGCCTGGAAGGTCTGCACATCGTCGACCTGGGTGACAAGCCCGGCCGGGGCCCGCGCGTCGTGCTGGACGTGAACGAGCTGTCCGAGCCGGGAAGCCGGCTGCCGGGAACCGACGACGTGCGGACCTCCGGTGGTCGGGAGCGGGTGCTGCACCAGGTCTCCAGCAGCCGGGCCAAGGCGCGCGCCGAATCCGTCGCGGTCCGGGTGCCGACGCCGTTCGTGGCGGTGTCGGGGAAGCTCGCCGGGTCCGCTCACCAGCGCGAGTCCGGCATGAGTTCCGCCGCGAAGCGCGGGACGTCGACCGAGATCACCGAACCGCACCTGCCGGTCGTCGCCGCCCGGCACCAGGCCCGCTACCGGATCTCCGCCACCTCCACGGGACGCCGTCCGCAGCGGTACTTCAGCGAGGCGGTGGCCGACCTGCGGCTGAAGTGGCCCCAGCGATCGCAGCTGAACCCCGAGGGCGGTCTCCGGACCGGGAACCCGGAAGCGATCGAGCACGTCGACTTCTCCGGCGTCGGCGGCATCTACCGCGCGGTGCGGGACAAGCTCGGCGGCGACTTCTCCCCGAACGACCCGGCGGAGCTCGATCTCCGCACCGTGCTCGCCGAACTCGGCGGCGAGGGCAGGTCGCTGCTCAGCGGCGAGGTGCTGCGCAAGACCTTCGACTTCGCCGGTGGCGGCAAGCCGGTCGACGTCCTCATCGGCGTCACCGATGTCCGGCCGCTGCGGGCCGCGACCTCCGAGGCGGGGCTCACCCGTGCGGAGCGGACCGGCGGGGAGATCTCCTCCGGCGAAGCGATCACCTTCCGGCACGGCGGCGGTGGTGGTGTCGCGGGCGGGGACGTCACCGGCCTCACCGGCTTGCTGTTCGGTCCGCAGAGCGAGGACATCCGGAACAAGATCCACAACGGTTCGGCGGTCGCGAGCCACGAGCACGAGACCACGGAGAACTACGAGGGCCCGCTCGACGAGGTGCTGTCGAACCTGACGTACGTGGTCGACGTGCTGCCGCACGACGCCCGCGCCACTTCGGGTGAGCCCGCCTTGGTCGCCGGGACCGCCACCAGCAGGCTCAAGCCGCACAACGCCGAACAGCACGGGTGGACCAACAGCGTCGCCACCGCGCCGACCGAGCCCGCCGCCCGGGAGGTCGACGCCGAACAGGCCCGCAACGCCCCGGATCGGGTGGACGCGATCCACCGCCTGCCGAAGGCCACGGTCGACGCGCTCGTCGGCCCCGCGCTGTCCGAACTCGCCGTCCAGGGGCACGTGGCCCCGCGCGAGCTGCCGCGCGCCGCGCAGCGGATGCGGCGCTTCGTCCAGGACCACGCGCGGGAGATCACCCGCGGGGACGGCGTGCGGTTCCCCCTCAGCGCGGTGTACAAGGGCGCGCCGGACGTGTTCTTCCACGGGGAGATGGACCTCGACCGGGCGGAACTCGCCGCCGACGAGCCGGGCACGAGCATCGGCGGCAAGCTCGTGTCCGCCTACCAGCGCATCACGGGGCAGGACAAGGACCGGACCCGCGCCCACGGGATCGGCGGGATGGGCTACGCCGACAACTTCTGGCCCGGCCTCACCGGATTGACCCTGGACCACACCAACATCGCCGGGGACACCGTCACGCGCAAGGTCGCTCACGAGCAGTCGTTCACCGGGAAGGGCCGGGTCCGGCGGTACGAGTACCGGGCCGAGTTCACCACGCGCCTCGGCGGCACCTGGTCGGACCCCGGGGCGGCACTGCCCGGTGTCATCGGTGCGGTCCACGTGGAGGCTTCGGACTCGCCGGGCACCGCGCTCGGCGAGCCCACCGGTGAAGCCGAGCCGGAACAGGTGTGGCAGGACGGTGCCGCGCAGCACGATGGGCGCGACGGTGACCTGCCCGCCGGTTTCGAGCTGGATTCGCTGGCCCCGGTGCCCGGACTGCGGCGGACCACGGCGACCATGCTGGGCGGAGTTCCCTTCCACCGGTGGCGGGACATGCTGAAGCGGCCGTTCATCGGGCGCGCGCCGGTCAAGTTCGACGAGCACCGCGGTCACTGGTCGCGCCACAACGCGGGCCGGTCCAACGACCCGGGTGAGGACGTGTTGAACGAGCGCAACGCCGGTTTGGGCGGGCTGGAGGTGTTCAGCTCACCGGAAGAACGGATGGCCGGTTTCGCCGGGGCGGTGCTGCTCGGGGACCGCCGCGAACTCAAGACCCACAACCGCGGCGGAGTCCTCGGCAGCCGGGAGCTGCACGGGGACATCTCCCTGCGGACGCGGTTGAGCAATCCGACGCCGATCCGGGTCGACGAGCGGCACTGGTTCGCGGACAAGAGCAGCTCGGAGACCGACCGCGCCGTCAGCGCGCAGAAGTCCCTCATCGGCAGGCTTCGGGCCGGGGCGGTCACCGTGATCCCGGTGAACAAGGGGTCGGGCTTGGGCGCCGGGGTGGGGGGCGAGCTCGCGTACACCCGCGGCTCCGGCACGTCCGACTCCCGCACCGCCAAGAGCACCGACGCGACCGGGCACTACGAGCGCGGGTACCTGATCCGCTACGACGGTGAGCACACCGCGCACACCTCGGTGCGGCGGCGCTGGGAAAGCCTGCTGCGCAGGCTGCACGACGGAACCCCGGTGCACGCGACGAAGTCGCTGCGGCAATCCGGCTACGCGAAGGTGTGGGTCCCGGCCAGTGCGATCGACCAGGTCGGCCGGCTCTCCGAAGCGGACGTCGCGAACCTGCGGCCGGAGGACGCCGAGCGGTACCGCCGGGCCCACGGACCGGACGCTCCGGTGGACGGGGAACCGGCGGCGCCGCGTTCGGACGGGGACGCGCGGCAGGACGAGTCCCGGGGCGCCGAGCCGGTCGAGCCCCCCGCCGTTCGACCGCCGGACGACGTCGGGCGCGGCAAGGGCGTCATCGCCGCGCACCGCTTGAAGGCGGGCGGCGAACTGGCCGAGGGGATCGCCGAGCAGCTGGCCCGCCGGTCGCGCGCCAACGGAGAGTCGACCAGCGTGCGGTGGCAGGCCTTGGCGGCCGTGCGGCACGCACTGCACGGGGCGCGGGCGTCGAGCGACCCGCCCGCGGCGCAGCGGCTGTTCGACTCGCTCAACGAACGCATGATGCGGGACTCGGTGTGGCCGGTGCTCGGCTCGCGCAAGGGCGACCCGGTGCTGCGGGAGATCGTCAACGGGGGATGGCCGCTGCTGGTGGTCACCGACCAGGCATTCGGCAGGGTCGAGCAGCTCGTGGTGGTGCGCGGCACCCCGCGCGGAGGGCGCTTCCACCAGACGATCGGGCGGCCCTCGGATCCCGGCGAGCCCGGACGTTCCTCGGAGCACGAGCTCGTCCACCGGTCGCGCCAGTACGACACGCGAGGGTTCTTCGGCAGGTTCACCGCCATGTTCGTCGGCTATCCGGCGGCGACCGGGGCTCCCGCGGCCCTGATCGCGCCGGGCGGCTCGATCACCTACAACACGGTGAGCCAGCCGGAGCACATGCGCGAGCACACCACCGGGGCGTTCGCCGGGCTGGAGGGCGCGAGCCACCAGTTCGTCCACGACCTGGACGTCGAGATCGACGTCTACCCGTACGCCTCACCGGGCGCCTACCGCAAGCTCCTGCCGGACTGGGTCTCCACGCTGAGCTCCCCGGTGCTCAGCGAACCGTGGTCGGGCGGCTTCACCGTGCCGGACGCGATCCGCTCGACGGTGCCGGTCGAGGAGACCGTCCCGCTCGGTTCCCCGGAACCGGAACCGCTCGCGCAGCAGGTCTTGTCGCTGCGGCACGACCAACGGCAACGCGGGGTGCCGCTCGGATTCTCGCCGAACGCCGTCGTGCACGTCGGTCGTTTCGAGGCGCCGGGGCTTCGCGAGGGCTTGAAGAGCCTCTTCCTCGGCGGCGGCGAGCAGCACCGTCCCCGGCTCCGCCCCGGTGACGCGCACTCCCTGCTGACCGAGGCGCACGTCGACAAGCTGCGCAACGACCTGCCGCGAGCGATGTCCGCGAGCGGCTACCAGGCCGAGTTGACCAGCGGCCCCCTCTCCGGAGTGGTGATCAAAGCGGGACTGACGCAGCGCAAGCTGCACCAAGTGCTGGACGGTTCGCTGAAGCCGAACGAAGTCGAGAAGCGGCTCGTGAAATGGGCGGCGGACCAAGGCCTCGACTGGGGCCCCGCTTTCCTGCTCCAGTTCCGTGATCCGCAGATCCACAACTCGGCCTACCGGCCCGTCCACCAACTCGCCGAGTTCGAGAAGCCGCTGGGCCGGCGGAACCGGAAGCAGTCCACCGAGCTGTCCGCGAAGATCGAGGCCGCGGCCACCGAGCACCGGACGATGTACCTGGTCACGGCGGTTCCCCGGTGGAGGATCGAACCGAGCTACCGGGGCGAGGGCACCCCGCGGGAGTGGGCGGACCCGATCAGCACCGGCCGGGACGAGCCGATCCCGCTCCTGGTCGACCGCCAAGGGCTGCTCGACCTCGGTTTCGAGGTCCCGGCCCCCGGCGAGGAGATCGGGGCCGAGGGCACCAGCCCAACGCGGGAGCAGGTCGTGGCGCTGCCGGACGAGACGAGCGACCAGGCCACCGGTGAAGAGCCCCCTCCGGAGTCCACTGCGGACTTGTCAGCGCGGCCGAGCGAGCTTGCCGGAGCCGGGGACGGTGCACACGGCGGATCGCCGCGGCGCGACCGCGAGATCGACGTGCGCGTCGACGAAGGACGCACGCTTCCGCTCGGCATGGACAACCGGGATCTCGACGACATCGAGGACTCGGTGCACGAGAACCGCTGGATGGTTCCCGACGGCGCGGAGGTGGTGCGGCTCGCGCAGGCGCGCGACCCCGAATCACCGCACTACCGGGCGGGCTGGGATCAGCTCACCCCGGCGCAGTCCTGGGCTTTGATGGCCGCTGAGCTCCGCGGCGCGCAGTTCCACCAGCGTGACCGAAACAGGGCCATTGCTCGTATCCGCAGGCTCAACGAGCAGAGTGGTGCGAACTACCCCGACAGCAAGGCGGAACGCGCCGAGATCGCGGCGGCGGCGCACGAGAAGCTCAAGTCCTGGCCCATCGCCAGGAACCTGTTCCCGCACGCGCTCGTGCCGGACGGCAACGGCGGGCAGGCTCCGCTGCTGCGGTTGCTCGCCGAAGGACAGCCGATCCAGAACGCGTGGGAGCGAGGTGTTCTGCGCGACGCCGACGCGAGTCATCGCACCAAGGTCGAGTGGTGGTTCGGATATTCCTCCGCTTTTCAGCAGGGCGACGGCACGACGGTCGTGGACCCGTCGGAGATGCCGCGCTACGCCGCTGTGATCCCGCCGAGCCGGACCGAGGGCACGGCCGTTCAGTGGGGCACGGTCGTGCTGCACTGGAACGACGAGATCCGGGCTCGCACCACGTTCACGCCCGGGGACACCGGTCTCGCGCTCAGCGATGATTCGGATGCGAACGCGGTCAAGTACACCGACAACGAACACCTGTACACGTTGCTCGCCTACGGCGACGAGGAGTTGTTCCGGCACCTCGTGGCCGAGGCCACCGATTTCCGCTACGACCCCGAGCTGGCCGGGGCGCCCGGAACGAGCACGCACGATTACCTGGAAGCCCAGATCCACGGCCCACTGGACTTGTCCGCCGTGGAGAAGGTGGTGATCAACTGGGGACGCATCAGTGCTCATGACGGCTTCCAACCCAGCCTGACTCGTGCCGAAGCCGAAGAGCTGGCCGCGGACCTGCGTTCCGCGCGCCCGGAGCTGACCGTCGAACTGGGCAAGGAGCTCGGTGAGCCGGGCGAAGCCGACGCGGCCGAGCAGGACCGGGTGCGGCGGTTGTACGGCCTGGCGCCCGACCGGAACCTGGACGAGCACGAGCTGGCGGCGGCACGGGAGCTCGATCGGCTGGCCGGTGGCGGTCCGTTCGCACGGCACGCCGAGCGCCAGGACCTGATTCGGTCGCTCATCGGAGAGGACGGCTCCCGCCCGGACGACGAGGCGGCGACGCGGATGCTCTCGGAGCTCTTCGACAACACCGTCCGGCGGGGTGTCGATGCTTCGCCCGACGCGGAGCCCGGTGTGGATGTGCAGGCGTCCCCGATGGGTCCGGAGTGGCGATCTGCCCGGGTGCACGCGGTGTCGGCTGATGGGGTGGCGCCGCTGTTCGAGGTGCGTCGTTTCACCTCGGGTGACGAGGAGGTCTTGGCCGCGACGGTGCGGCTGAGCCTGCGGCCCGGTGCGGGCGTCAGCGCTGAGCAGGTCGACAGGTTGCACCGGTCGTTGCTGGCGGCTGCCGAGCGGCGGGTGAACGCGGCGGGACGGGAGTTCTCGTCGGGTGCGTTCGCCGGTGCGCGTTTCGCGCTGGACGTGCAGCGCGATGACCGGCCGGGAGGCGCGGCGCACACCGGATTCACCGTCGTCGACGGTCCCGCCTCGGACGGCCAGTGGTCGTTGGACAGCAGCGGCGACAAGTTGCTCGACGGTGTCCTCCGGCAGCTCGGGGCACCCCACGTCCAGGACGGCGCGGACGTGCTCGGTCCGGAGCGGCTTGCGGGGATCGCGTCGTCGGTGGAGGGGTCGTGGCCGATGCATCCGGACCCGCGACTGCGGGAGGAGCACCCGGCGCACAGTGCGGGCTTCGACGTCGCGGAGTACGACGTCGCCCGCGAGCAGGCCGCGGTGACCACTGTGGACGTCGACCTGACGCTGCCGTTGCCGGTGGAGGACCGCGGTGGGCCGCGCGCGTACTTCGACGTGCGCCGTTTCGAGGTCGGCGGTCAGCAGGTCGTGGAAGGCACGCTGCGACTGGACCTGGTTCCGGCGGAGGGCGTCACCGCTGAGCACGTCGATGCGGTGTGGCGGTCGACGGTGTTCGGGGTGAACTACCTGGTCAACAGTCAGGGGCTGTTGTTCCCGGCGGGTGGTGAGCTGGCCGGTGAGCGCCTGTTGGTGCGGGCCGAGCGTTCCGATGCCGACTCGGCGCATCGCAGAATGGACATCACCGAACCGGGGTCGCGGGCGGACGACGGCCGCTTGCCGGTCGGCAAGTCCCCGTTGATCTACGGCCACGAGCTGCTGCACCGCTTCGGTTTCGCCGACGAGCACGCGGGCGAGCGGCGACTGCCCGCGGACCTGCTCCAGCACATCCGCAACCACAAGCAACTGGTGGCCCGGCACATGGCCGACTGGGGCGGTGTCACGCGGCGCGCGCACAACACCGGAACCAACGTGATGGGCGGGATCGACGCCCAGGACCTGACGGTGGCGCCGCACGTCCCGTCGCGGCACCTGAGCCGGCTCGACCGGGTGATCTCGGGTGCGCTGGCGTCCCCGACGCCCTACCGGGGCTCCGACCACGCGGCCACCGGTCAGCACGAGCCCGAGCCGAGCTCGGACGACGACGACCCCGTCACCCGGTTCAAGGAGCACCGCCTCCAGCAGCTGCTCGCCGAGATCAACGACTACCTCGCCGTCCGCGAACCGGACAGCACCCGCGTCTGGCACGGCGCGGACGGCCGGGATCGCCGGGGGAGCGAGCAGGAATGGCAGGAACACCTCGACCGCGGCGCGGACCTGTTCGAGAGGTGGCATGCCGAGAACGCCGCCGGGCGACGGCCCCGGCGTGAGCCCTACGTGCTGGAGAACCGCGTCGAAACCCTGAAGAGGGAACTCGAACTGGGACGACGCGGCCCTCGGGCCGTTCCGAAGATCAGCCATGGGCCGGAGCAACCCGGCCGGCCCACGACGAGGAGTCTCAAGCGGCTGATCGATGACGTGGAGGACCACGCGGTGCGGGCCAAGTCGAGGCTCGACCTGATGGGGGACACGCTCGGCGACCTCGGTGCCGATACCGAGCACCGGGGAACGCATCGGCGCATCCAACGCGCATTCCGGCGCCTGTTCACCGAGCTGCACGGTTGGCGTGCGGAGGCGGTCCCCGGGCAGCCGGTCGACCGCGATCGCTACGAGTCGCTGGCGCAGCTCTACCACGGGCTGGTGAACCTGGAGGACGCCTACGGTTCCGAGTTCGAGCAGGTGAACTCTCCGCTGGAGAAGTTGCTCGCGAAGATGGCCGGCATCACGACGACGGACCTCGACTTCGGTGGCCTGCTGGGCGAGTACGACCGGCTCGGGCGCCGGGTGTCGGCGATCCGGCCGGTCAACGCGCTCGACGCGGCGGTGCGGCCGGCGGACCCGTCCGAGCTGCCGTTGCTCGAGCTGTCCGCGGCGCCGGGCGGGCTCCTGTGGCGCACGGACGACGAGATGCTCTACCGGGAGGACGACCGGGACTACGAGGCCGTCTTCAGGTCCGGCTTGGTGCCGTGGGAGGACTCGGCGCTGCCGGCCTCGCTGGACACGCACCAGACGACGATCGGCCTGCGCACGTCCTTCGTCTCGTTCAGCCGGAGCAAAGCCTTCTCGGCGGAGTGGGGCGACCACCGGTGGAACGACGACTACGACGTGAACCGGCGCGAGAGCGACCGCATCCAGGTGTTCGAGATCGACGCTCCCGGCGGGATCGACCTGGTGGCGTCGTTGAACCGGTACGCCATGCCCATGCAGCAGGAGGTCGTCTTCCCCGGCGGCGTCCGGCCGGAGTACATCCGCGGTGTCGAGCTGCGCCACGACGACGGTCGGATCGAGTACGTCCACAACCCCGCCTACCGGGCGCGTTCCGCTTCCGCGTCGGTGTCCTCGTCGGCCCCGGTGGTATCGCGGGGGCAGGCGACCGGCTCCGCTCTGGGACGGCCCGGGGTGTCCTACCCCGGCCCGAGCCGGCCCGGGCTGCTCTCCGGCCCGGAGCCGGGAAGTGATCGTCCGCTTCCACCGGTGGTGCATCGTGGCGAGTTCGAGGTGGAGGACGTCGACGGCGAGCCGCACGTGCGGCTGTACACCGTGGTGTCGGCTCCGCAGTTGCCGCAGCTGGACGTCCTGAGCGGGCAGCCGAGCGCGGCGTCGGTGGGCGACGTGCAGCAGGACCCGGTGACCGGCCGGATCCAGGTGCTGTCCTCGCAGGTGGGGCGGCCGTTGTCGGTGATCGCGGGGCGCCCGCTCTCGGCGGTGCAGCTGCTGTCGGCTGCCGAGGACGTGCTGGCGGAGGTGCTGCCGTGGCGTTCGGCGAACCCGCCGGTGATCCGGTCCTACCTGGCGCCGCTGGAGTTCGTGCGGGAGCTGAGCCGGGATGCCGAGGTGCGGGAGGAGTTCCCGCACCAGCACGACGGACGCACGGTGAACGTGTGGCCCAAGGCGGGGCCGAACCTGTTCACCGTCGCGCCGGAGTCGTTGCCCGATTTCACGGGTGCGCTGCGGCCGGGTTCGATGGTCACCTACACCTCGGGCCTGGGCAAGGATGGGCTGCTGCGCGGCGACTGGGCGGGTGCGGTCGAACACGTGGACGGCCTGCGGGACCGGCTCGGCGTGCCGCGCACGGACCGCGAGCTCAACTCGAACTGGCGGGCCTGGCCGACGCTGGACGAACTGGAGGCCGGTTCCGTCTGGCAGTCGCGCCGGATCGCGCGGGGCCTGCGGCAGCACCACTCCACCTGGCTGGAACTGGTGTCGCCGTCGCGACGGGACGCGGCGGCCGCACTGCGCGCGGGCGACCCGATCGTGCCGCTCGGCCAGCGGACCGAGGAGTTGCGGGACTTCCTCGACGAGCACGAGTTCGGCGAAACCCGGCTCGACGACTGCGTCGAGCACCACCGGACGGCGTCGAAGCGTCCGTGCGAACTGGACGACTTCATGGAGCGCACGGTGCGGCCGTGGGCCGATCAGGCCACGATCGTGGTGGCGCTGGCGGAGGACCACGGCCGGATGCTGGGCGACCTGGGCATCACCGGCAAGGGCGCGGACAACGAGTTCGCCGCCCTCCGGGAGGAGCTGCCGCAGCAGCAGGCTCGCCGGCGGGCTGCCGGTGCGGCGATCACCGCGCGGTGGCGCGACCATGCGGACCCGGACCGTCTCGTCGCGACGGCCGGTGAGCACCTGCCGGAGCTCCTGCACCGGGACGGACCGCACTTCGGCGGCGAGGCCCCGGAGGTTCACCGCGAGCGGGTGCGGCGCACCTTGGGGCGGTACCTGGAGCTGGCGCGGCAGGAGCCGGACACCGGCCGGGTGATCCCGGTGGACGCGGTGGTCAAGGCGATCCTGTTCCGCGGCCTCGGAGCCGACAGCGCGCAGCGGCAGCAGGCGGCCCGGTACGAGCAGTACTCGGACGAGTTCCCGCCCCAGGAGAACTTCGCCGACGGCGTGCCGCAGGACCAGGACGACGAGCACGACCTCGTCCAGGACGACGCCGCGGCGCAGCAGCGGCGGCCCGACGCGGTCCCGCGCAACGCGGTGGCGGCCGACCTCGCCGGGCGCTACGGCGAGGTCTTCGCGGACGGTGACCTGGAGGCGGCTCGGGTGCTGGTGGCGTCCGACTCGTTCGGGCAGTTCCAGGAGAACAAGGTTGGTGCGGACGCGGTGTTCGAGTTCGTCGCGCGGACGGCGTTGCGGCTGACCGGCCGCGACGCTGCCGGATTCCGCGGCAGGCTGCCGGATTCCGCGGTGCGCGACGTGCAGCGGCTGTTCGTGGAACTGCACCAGTTGCACCAGGCGGAGCGCGCCGAAGCGGACTTCACTACCGGCGCGCCGGTCACCACGTCCGGCGACCGGCTCTTCGCGTACGTCCCGAGGCTGCGGCGCGGAGTTGCCGAGCTGGAGTCGTTGTTCGCCACGCCGCGGGCCGTGCGCGAGACCTACGCCCGGCTCTTCCCAGCCGAACCGCTGAACGGGAGCGACATACCCCACGGCCGTTCGAGGCCCGGTCCGGCCGCCGCGCGCGAGTCCGAGACCGGGCCGGTACCGGCCCGCCGGGACCGGCCGCCGTTGCGGGATTCGAGCTTCGATTCGGACGATTCCGAATCCGAGTCCGAAACCGGTTCTCGGGACGGGGAGATCGAGGTCGGCGACCAGGAGTTCCGGGCTCGTTACCCCGAGTTCGTAGGGGTGAACGCGGCGCGGTACGAGAGTGGTGATCCGAGGCATCGGACGAACTGCCACCGGGCGGTGCTGGCGGCGTGGGCGACGCGTGCTCGCGGTGAACTGGTCACCGCGTCTCCGGATGACGTGGTGACGGTGCGGGACTTCGCGGAGGAGGTGGGCGCACGACCGGTCGCGGCGACCTACCGGAAGGTGGCCGAGCACGTCGCGGGTCAGCGCCCGGGAGCGCTGGGCGTGGTGCTGCTCCACGGTCAGGGCGGGAAGTTGCACGCGGTGCTGGGAGAACGTGCCGGTGGCAGGGCGCGCTTCGCGGACGTCCAGCGCGGCGTGATGGTCGAACCCCGCCCGGGTGATGTCGCGGGATACGTGCCGTTGCCGGGGACGGGTGCGGTGCCGATCGCAGGTGAGCCGCTGAACCCGGCGCTGCTGATCGGGATGCAGAAGTACCCCGTGGACGATGGCGGCGGTTCGCGGTCGACCCGTCGCGAGCGGTTCGCGCGCCTGCTGGGGCGGTCGGGCGGTCCGTCGTCGGCCGGTCCGTCGGGCTCGGCGCGGGGAACCGATTCGTCGTTGCGGCGGCAGTTCCCCTCGCTGTTGCGGAACTCCATGCGGGGAACGCCGGGAAACGAGGTTCCCGCCCCGGACCCGGCCTCGTCGAGGCCCGCCCCGACACCTACTCGTGCGGAGATGGGGCTGACCCCGCTGTACACCGAGCCGCCGCACTACGGCGAGTCGTCCGCGCCGCCTCCCGCGCAGGCCGGTGGGAATTTCCGTCGCGCGAGGCTGGTGGACTCCATAGCGATCACGGAGGCCAGCTTCCCCGGCCCGGATGACGCTGCCGCGTTCTTCCGGGAGATGTTCCCGAACCTGCTCGCGATCAACCCCGGTGGTCGGCGCAAGAACGACTGCGGTTCGTCGGTGATCGCGACGATGCTGACGCTCGTCGGCGGTGTGACCGTGGAAGTGGACGGTGGCGGCCCGATGACCGTCGGGCTGATGCAGGAGCGATTCCAGGACGTGCTCATGAAGCAGACGCTCGTGAAGTACGAGACGCAGATCTTCGCCTCCGAGCCCGAACGACAGGCACGTGCCTCGGAGATGTCCAACAGAGATCGCCTCGACGCGTTGTGGGATCGGCACCACCGCCGGGGGCAGCGGAACTTCGGCCTGTCAGCTGAGCAGGTGCTCGACATCGAGGCACTGCCGTCTGCCCAGCGGCGGCAGGCCATCGCGTCGCTGCGCGAGGAGTACGAGGAGCTCGAGGACATCCTGCTCCTGATTCGGCAGCTCGTTAACGAGCCACCCCGAGCGGTGGGGGCTTCGTACGCTGAGGTGACCGCGTACGCACGCGACCTGCCGAACGAGAAGGCGGTGGTGTTCCTGCGCGGTTCCGAGGGGATGCTCCACGCAGTCGTCGTCGCGACCTCCCCCGAGGGTGTGGTCATGTTCTTGGACGGGGACCGCGCGACGATTCCCGATGCCCGTCCCGAGACCGTGGTGGGAATCCTGCCGTTCGCCCCTCCGACGGAGGGCGAGTTCACCGGCCGGGTGCTCGACCCCGACCAGCTGGTCGGTGCTCCGGCCGGTCGCGCTCCGATCGCGGTGGAGGACTTCGCCCCGGACGCCGCCGCGGTCGGGGTGCAGGACTAGATCCGCGCCGCCGCGCACGACGGGGAACCGCTCACCGCCGGACACCTGGCCGAGCGCTTCGGGATGAGCAGGCAGCGGGCGTTCGAGCAGATCGACTCCGTCGCGCGCGCCGACGTGCTGGCCGCCGCGGCGGCGCGTCGGCCGCTCGGGCCGACCGCCCTGGCGGAGAAGTACGGCAAGAACGGCGAGTGGGCGCGGGACGTGGTGCTCCGCGCCGCCGACGAGTTCGGAGCCGAGTTGCGGGCGGCGAGCGCGGAATCGCCGTTGCGCGGCACCGGGTCGCTGCACGAGCGGTTCGGGGCCACGGAGAAGCAGAACACCGCACTGCTCGAAGCCGCCGTGGTCGCCGAGCTGCGCGCCGCCGCGGACCTCGGCCGTCCGTACGACGCCGACGACCTGGCCGCCAGGTTCGGCGATCACCCGCTGCCCGCGAACACGCTCATCGCCGTCGCGGGGGCGTCCGACGCGCGCGAGGCCGCCCGCGACGGCCGCCCGCACACGCCGGCCGCGCTCGCCTCGAAGTACGGCTTCTCCTCGACGCGCGCGAGGGAGCTGATCGGGTTCGCCGCGCTCGCGGACGCGCGGGAGGCCATCGATGGCGGCGGCTCCCACACCGCCGCCGAGCTGGCCGCCGCTACGACATGAGCCGTCGTTGGGCGTCCGAGCGGATCGAGGACGCCCGCGACACCACCGGGCTCGTGCAGCCCTGGCCGTTCACCCGGGTCTCCCGTCCGCTGGGCGACGACCTCGGCACCGCCTCGGGCGCCGCGCAGCGGGCTCGCGCGCAGGTGCACGCCGCCGTGGAAGCGGGCCGCAGCGCACCGCGGAGGAGCTGGCCGAGACCTTCGGCAAGCCACGAGCGCGGGCCTTCGACCAGATCGACCAGGTCGCCCACGCCGACGTGCTGGCGGCATCCGGACGCGGTGACCAGTACGACTCCGAGGCGCTGGCCGCGAAGTACGGCATGGACCTCGGCTGGGCCGGTCGTCGGATCAGTGACGCGTTCGCGTTCGAGCACACCAGGAAGAACGCCGCCGCGCTGATCCAGCGGTACGTCCGCGACGGTCGGCCGATCGGACCGGAGTCGGTGCAACGATCGGCCGCCGAGCTCGGCGTCCGGCCGGACACCGTGAACGACCTGATCGCCGACGTCGCGCAGCACGACGTGATCGTCGCGACTCGGACCACCGTGCCGTACTCGGCGGCGCAGCCGGCCGAGCGATACGCGCGGACCGAGGACTGGGCCGCGCTGCAGATCACCGCCGCCTTGATCCGCGAGACGCTGGCGCATCCCCGCGTGGTGCACCACAAGTTCGGGTTGAGCCGCACGGCCCAGCGGCAAGCGGTGCGGGAAGCGGTGCGCACCTTCGCACTGCGCACTCCTTTCGACGACCTGCACCGCCGAAGGCTCATCAACGCCGGGGACTCCGGCGGCACCGCGGACTACGAGCGCGAGCTCGATACCGATGATTCCGACAGCGATGACTCCGACGACCTCGTGCGCGGAATCCGCGTGACGGATCTGAGCCGTCGCTTCGGGGTGGCCGTTGACAGCGTCGAGCAGCAGCTCAGCTCGGCGGCGCGCCACCTCGCCCGCGCGGCGGCGGACGGGCAGGTGCCCTATTCGGCGACCGAACTGGGTGAGAGGTTCGGCAAGGATTCCAGGTGGGGTTTCGACCGGATCGGTGCCGCGATGCGCGCCGATGCGGGCGATGACCGGGTCGACACCGCCGCTTCGGCCCAGCGGTACGGAATCAGCGTCGCGGCGGTCGAGCACCAACTCGTCGCGGACGGTCTCGCCGACGTTCGCGCGGCGGGCGACCGGATCGTGTACGGGTACGACGGCCCCGGGGCCGCCGGGTGGGAGCAACAGCTGCGCGAACTCGGTCTTCCTCGCACCCTCGAAGAATTGACCGGACCCCTCGGCCTCGGCCGGGAAGAAGGACTGTTCTGGATCGGTGCCGCACTGCTCGCCGGTCAACAGCCGCTGCGCTCGACCGAGACCGTCGCCCAGCAGTACGGGATCGGCGAGGCGGAGGCCGAGCACCTGGTGCAGACGCTGACGACCGTCGAAGCGCTGGCGATGATGGTGAGGTCCGCGGGAAGAGCGGAAGTCGTGCAGCGCCTGTCCGCCAGAACCGGCAGGACGGAGAAATGGGTCGACGACCGGAGGGAGGAGGCCGCCCTCTACTACCTGCGAGGCGCTGGTGAGCGGTCGAGCAGTGGGGACACGTTCACCGCCGCTTCGCTGCTCAGGCTGGCCACGACCTTCGAGGTGGACAGCGGCCGGCTGCGCGACCGGGTCAACAGCGCCGCGGAGGCCGAGCTCGCGCCGGACCCGGCCGGTCCGGCGCCGTACAGCGCTGAGGAACTCGCCGAGCGCTACCACATGGTCGTCCGGTGGGGCGAAGACCGGATCTCGCGTGCCGCGCGCGATGATGCTCGCGCAGCGGTGCGGGACGGCGCGGCCCCGCACGCCGTCGAGGCGCTCGCTCGGCGGCGCGGCATCGGCCGCGACGTGGCGGAGCGGGCCATCGCCGCCGCGGTGCTCGACGACGCGCAGGCGGCCGGCCGGTCGCACGCCATCGCCGAGTTCGCTCAGGGCTACGGCCTCGACACGGGAGCTCTGGACCGGCACCGCGATGCCCTCGCCCGGCTCGACGTGCGCGAGGCGGCGGATCGCGTGCAGCCGATCGGCGATGGGGTGCTGGCCGAGAAGTACGGCAGGAGCCGGTCTTGGGCGCTGGAGCAGATCGACGCCGCCGCGGGTGAGTTCCTGGCTGACGCCGCGTTGGCCGTTCAAACGACCCACAACGACCTGGCGGCGATGTTCGGATAGGACGGGGAGTGGGTCCGGCGCACCCGCCGCACCGCCGCACGATCCCATGTGCGGGCGTCGGTGGATCGTGGCCAGTGGTGCGCTGCTGACGAGTTGCGAGCTCGGTACCGGATCAGCAGGGCCGACGCCGACGAGGACCTCATGGCCGTCGTCCTCGACCACGCGCTGACGAGGGCGCGCAGCGGTTCCCCGGACACCGTCGACCAGGTGTCCCGGCGGTACGGCTTTTCCTCCGATGCGGCGAGTTTCGTCGTCGAACGGCTCGCGCACGAGTACGTGGACCGCGTCGACGGTCGTCCCGGGTACGCCAAGGTGGCCGGGGAACTCGGGCTGAGCGAGGCGCACGTTCGCAACGAGGCGCTGCAGTACGCGCGCGAGGCACGGGAGAACTTCGAGCCTTGCACTCCCGGCGAGCTCGCCGACCGGTACGGCCTCAGCCGGAACGAGGCCGAGAGCGTGCTCGACTACGCCGAGAACGTCGCGGACGATTCCGATTTCGACATGGAGTGGGAGTAGGCGGCGGTGGTGGACCGCGGGCCTTCGAGACCGGTGAGCGGGGCCGCCCGTGGGGGGTTCCCCGCTGCGCCCGCCGCCGTCCGAGACCGCTCGCGCCCCCCAGGTCCACGATGACGAGGACTTCCCGGGCCGCGAAGGTGCGCACGAATGACCGAGGTGATGATGAGCGACGATCTTGCCCGTCGGGGCGCCGAGTGGCTGGAGCGCACGTACGGCGGGCTGGTCACCCTCACCGGTGACGAGCCGCTGCGGGACGGGGCGCGGACCGCGCTGTTCGCCTGCGATTACGCGGCCGGTTCCAGCGAGCCGTTGCTGGCCGCCACCATCGCCGTGCCCAAGGACGGCGGGGAGCCCTTCCCGGTGGCCAACGCCGATCCGCTGGACGAGGAGATCAACGGCTCCGCCGCCGCAGGGGCGTGGCGCTGGCGGAGCAACGCGCGGGGCTGCCTGATCGCCACCGACGCGGCGGTGGACCGCTTTCCCGCCTCGGCGCTGCCGTGGGAACCGATGGACGAAGCACCGGGCTGGTGGGGCCGGATGCTGGCCGCGCACTTCCCGGGCGCCGAGCTGAGCACCTGCTCGACCTGGCAGGACGCCACCTCAGTGATCCTGGAGGGCGGACCGGGCACCCGGGGCGTGATGTGGCTGCGCAGGCAGCTCGGCGGGGTCGAGATCACCGGGCACCTGCTGTACGCGTTCCACGACGAGGACCAGGTGATCGTCCTCGACGGCCAGCGCGGAACGCTGGCCGGCCTGGACGACGACGAGGTCGTGCAGATCGAGGTGGCCCGCTTCCACCGCCCCCTGCCCGGGGCCGTCGAAGTCCTCGCGCTGCCGTGGGAGGGCGTCGCCCCCGACCTGGAATCCGCGATCGGCAAGGCGGAGAGCTGGCTGGACCACGCCTACGGCGACGACGCGGTGCTGGTCGAGCCGGACGCCGCGGACGAGACCGAGCGGGGCTGGCTGTTCGCCTGCACCACGCCGCGGTTCCTGGAGTCGGGTGACTGGCGGGACCAGATGCTCGACGCCGCGCTGGTGGTGCCGAAGGAGCAGGGCGCCGTTCCGTTCGGATTGCCCAACAACGACCCGTGGGCCTACCTGTCCCAGTGGGACGAGGGCGACGAGGACCTGCCCGAACCGCCGCTGCCCGCCAACGCGGCGTGGTACGAGCCCACGGTGCGCGAGCTCGGTGAGCCGCTGAGCACTTCCGAGCACCAGCGCTGGGGCGACGTGCTCTCCGAGCTGTCGGAGGCGCCGGAGGGCGCCAGGGCGCTGGTGTGGGTGCGCCGCAAGGACGCCCGCGAGCGCGAAACGGTGGGCAACCTGCTGGTCGCGACGCAGCGGGACGGCGGGGTGCGACTGGTGGACTCGATGGCCGAGGAGGGCCTGCCCGCCTTCGACCAGGCGCCGCTGGGACTGCACGTCGTGCGCTTCCAGTAGCGGGTGCGCACCGGATACGAGGAGGCCGAAGTGGACGAGCAGGCCGGGACCGACGACGAGGCCAGGACCGACGACCAGGTCTGGGAGGATGCGCTGGCCGACGCCGCCGAGCGCGCCGAGTTCGGGGAGGGCGACCGCTGGCACTTCCTGCTCGACCCCGCTTGGGAGGACAAGGACGAGCCGCCGCCCGCCGCGGCCGTCGTCGGTGGCTGGTTCGTCGAGGGCGGCGGCGACACGGCCCTGTTCCGGGCCAATCCGCACTACGAACCGTCCCGGCCGGGCCTGCCGACCGACCCGGTCGATGCCGCCCTGCAACTGGCGGTCGAGGACCGCGCCGACGGCGCCGAGGTGCTGGAACGGCTGTCGCAGGTGGTGCTGGGCCTGGCGGTCGACGCGGAGGGCAGGACGGTGGTGACCGAGTCCCCGGACGACGCGCTCTCCGTCTTGGTGGCCACGTCCCCGGTGCACCGGCGCCGCGTACCGGACGCGCGGTGGGTGGAGGTGACGGTCGACGAACTGGCCGGCGGACTGCCGGCGGCGGGACTCGACGTGCTGCTGAATCCGGGAGCTCCGGCGTCGATGCGGATCGAGGCAGCGGCGCTCGGGGACGCGTTCGCGTCCGCGGCCGGACCCCCTGGTGCGCAGGAGCAGCCCGTGCGCGCCGACTGATGCCGGTGCGGCGTCACGGATCTCGGGGTGCACGGGCGCACCGCTACGGCGTGGGCGGGGCAGCGAAATCTCCACTCGTTCCACGGCGAAAGCGCTGCCGGAACGGCCGGTCCGACCTCGACGACCTGCCGGGGAACGTCGATGGCGCGGCGCGTGCGGACGCTCAGCTGGTGGTGGTGACGTCGAGCTCGCCGCCGAGGTCCGTGGACCACTCGTGCCACGGCCCGCTCGAGGGGCTGTCCTGACGGGTGCGCGTCAGGCTCCCGTCCCTGCCGATCCCGTACACGACCATCTTCCCGGCGGAGTCCTTCACCGCGGCGGTCAGCTCGGCGAGATCACCTTCGTGGGGCTGCCAGGGGTACCACCTGAAGCGTTGCGACTCGGACTGCCAGCTTTCGTGGACGGCTCCGTTCGCGTCGCGGGCGAACAGCACCAGAATCCCCGTGGCGCCCGTGGCGACCATCGGCCGACCGGCGAACGCGCCGGGTTCGCTGCGCCACTGCCGCCAGGTCCGCCAACCGCTCCAGACGTTGGTCGCGGTGTCGCGTTCGCTGCTCTGCACGATCTCGCCGTCGGGGCCTTGGGCGAACAAGTGCAACTTGCCGAACTCATCGAGGATCACCGACGGCGAGGTGGCCGCTATGCCGGGCACCTGCTGCGCCGGGTTCCACTCGTCCGCACCGAGGGCGGCCTGCGCGTGCGTCCGCACCACTCCGTCGCCGCCCAGCGCGAAGAGCTTCAACGTGTGCTGGGAGTCGACGTGCACGACCGGATCGTCTTGGATCGGGGGCCCGGGGATTTCCCGCAGTCCGGTCCAACCGCCCTCGTCGGCCCGGCTCTGGTGGGTCTCCCAGAGCCCTCCCGCGGTGGAACGGGCGAACACGTGCAGCCTGCCCGTGGCGTCCTGCGCCGCCGCGGGCGTGCCGATCAGCTGCGCGCCGCCGAGGTCCTGCCACGTGCCCGGCGCCGAGGCGTCCGCTTCCACCTGCGGGTTGTACGACAACGAGCCGTCGGCGCCGATCACGAACGCCGCCATCCGCTTGTCCGAGTCGGGCACGGTCACCGGGTTCCCGGCGGCGCTCCCGCCGAGGTCGGTCCACCCGGCCATCTCGTCCTGCGCGGGCGCGATCTGGTGGGTGCGCACCACGGTGCCCTGCTTGCTCCTGGCGAGGTGGGTCAGTCGCCACTTGCCGTCCAAGACCGCCCGCGCCGCGGGGTCCCTCGCGTAGTCGGGCCGGAACCCGTCGGACGGCCCGTCCTCGAGCGGTGCGACCGGCGAGCCGGGGAAGCTCTCGTCATCCAGGGTCACCGCGTTCGGCACGAACCAGCCGACGAGCAGGATCGGCGTCGCGAGCAGCGCGGCTCCGAGGAGGCAGACCGCCGCCAAGCGCTTCCGATCACCGCTGCGGGCGCGAATCCTGGGCAGGGGAACGGTCGGAGCGTCGTCGGCCCCGGTCCACCGGGTCGTTTCTGAGGAATCGCGTCCGTCCGGTGAGCGTCCGGACTGATCGTTGACCGAGAACAGCGGCACTGGAGACCTCCACGACACGCCATTGGGCCATTCAGGTTCGAATTTACCACTGTTCGAAACCGGACATTACGCACGGTTGATGCTTTCCGGAACGGGCCGCCACGTGAGCAGGCAATACGTTGCCCCTTTGGAGGTACTCACCGGTGCGTCCAGGTTTCGCAGGGTAGGTGCCGCCTCGTGATCCACCTCGGACGCGGTCCGTGCTGGTGGTGTCCCGCGATCGGGCGTGCGGCCGGGAGCGGGCCCGACCCGTGGCGGCGTTGGAAGAATGCCGCAACGGCATGGTTGCTCGCGCCTCCGACGAGGAATGCGAACGTCCATTGTGGACGTCGTTCGGCCGCGGACGTGGGCGAACCGGATCGCGGACGTGGCCGGGTCGCGATCGCCCGGCACCGTGGCGCGCTCGGCCGGCCGAATTCGCCGGTGCCGTTGTTCGCGATTCGCGAAGAATGCGCGACGAGTGGTCGAGGAGCCCATTCGACGCTGTTCACCGCGCGGCAATTCAGGAAGATTTCAACCGTCGTGCAAGGTATCCGTGGAATGTGCGGTGACCGGGAGATCCGGCGGAACGCTTCCTCTCGCGTGCTTCTCGGTACCGCCTAGCCGAACGGCTCAGCCCGCGTGCAGCGGCAACCGGACCTCGAAGCGGCATCCGCCCGGAACGTTGCGCACCGACACGTTGCCCCCGTGGGCCCGCACGACCCCCTGCGCGATGGACAGCCCGAGCCCGCCGCCCCGCTCGGCGCCGGGTGCGCGTTGCCCGCCCCGCCAGCCCACGTCGAACACCGAGCTCAGGTTCTCCGGCGGGATTCCGCCGCACTCGTCGGAGATCCAGACCATCGCCCAGCCGTGCTCGACCAGCACGTCGATCGACACCGTCGTGTTCGCAGGCCCGTACTGCATCGCGTTCATCAGCAGGTTGTTGAACACCCGGGTCATCGTCCGGTCGTCCACCGCGGCGGTGACCGGCTCGACGCGGTTCGGCCGCAGCCGGATCGAGCGCTGGTCGGCCAGCACGTCGAGACCGGCCACCACGTCGCTCAGCAAGTCGTCGAGCGCCACCTCCCGCAGCGTCAGGCGCAAGGTTCCGGCCTGGAGCTGGGAGAGCTCGAAGAGGTCGTCGACCATGCCGGTCAGCCGATCGGCATCCCCGCGGATCTTGCGGTAGTAGCCCGGCACGTCGTCGGCGACGCCGTCCTCCAAGGACTCGGTCATCGCCCGCAAGCGGGCCAGCGGGCTGCGCAGGTCGTGCGAGATCCACGCGACCAGCTGCCGCCGGGACGCCTCCACGGCCTGCTCGCGGTTGCGGGACTCCGCGAGCTTGGCGCTGGTCACGCGCAATTCCCGGGCCAGCTCGGCCAGTTCCGCGGTCGGCGGGTCGTCGGCCAGCTGGAACCGCTGGTTCTGGCCGAACGCGCGCGCGGCGTCGGTCAGCTGCCGGCTGCCCCGCACGACCGAGCGGCCGAGCAGCAGTCCGATCCCGATGGAGACCAACCCGGACACGAGGTTCGCCGCCAGGTTCGTCGATGCGGGCAGCTGATCCGTCTGCCCCACCAGCACGATGGTGAACGTGCTCGCGTTCAGCGCGCACACGGTGATCACGACGACGGCGACCAGGGACACCTCGACGGAGTGCCGCCGGAGCACGCGCAGCACCGCTGCGCCGATCAGGCCGATCCCGACGGATTCGCAGATCGCGATCAGCGCGATCACCAGCGGATTCACCGGGGTGCTCCGGGTCCGCCGGGTGGGTCGAACCGGTACCCGACGCCCCACACGGTCACCAGCGCGGTGGGACGCGCGGGATCGTCCTCGATCTTGGACCGCAACCGCCGCACGTGCACGGTGACCGTGGAGGCGTCGCCGAAGTCGTAGGACCACACCTCGCGCAGCAGTTCGTCCCGGCGGAACACCCGTCCGGGGTTGTCCAGCAGGAAGACCAGGAGCTCGAACTCCTTGTTCGTCATCGTCAGCTTCTGCCCGCCCTTGCTGACCACGCGCGCGGCCCGATCCACCTCCAGGTCGCCCACCCGCACCACCTCGTTGGCCGGGGCGAGCGGCGTCGTGGTGGTCCGGCGCAGCACGGCCTGCACCCGCATCACCAGCTCGCGCGGGCTGAACGGCTTGGTCAGGTAGTCGTCGGCGCCGGCTCCCAGCCCGCGCAGCCGGTCGTTCTCGGCGCCCAGCGAGGTGAGCATGATCACCGGAACCTGGCTGCGGGTGCGCAGCTGCTGCAAGACCTCGATGCCGTTCAAGCCGGGCAACATCACGTCGAGGATCACGAGGTCGGGTGCCATCTGGTGGGCCAGTTGCAGGCCGACCGCACCGTCCGAGACGACCACCGGGCTGTATCCCGCCCGTTGCAGGTAGTCGGAGATCACCTGGGCCACCGCGTGATCGTCCTCCACGACCAGCACGCGCAGCTGCCCAGCGCGTGAGCCGCCGTCCGTCGTCTGGCCCGGCTGCGTCATCTACCAACCTGTTCTCGATCTTGAACTCGCCGCGCGGTTCGTCGTCGCATCAAGGCGTGCACGACACGGCGATCGAGCCACTGCATTGCGCAGATCTTCCCCCCATGGTGTTCCCCCGCGCTGACCGGGTGGCGGCTGCGGAGGTCGCCGCCGGGACGATCGGGCCTGGTGGTGCCGGTGTGGTGCGACGTCGGGCGGGACTCGGCAATCCTCGCCCTGACGAGCCCTTCACCAGGAACGAGGGCGGCGCGAGACCTTCCTGCGAGCCCCTCGGGCGCGGGCTTGGCGCTGGTCGGTGACCGAGGCTTTCTCGGTCAGGTAACAGCAACGGGTAGCTGGTTCTGCCCCGGCCTCGCCCACCGTCCGGTGACGGCCGGACCGGTGCACCGAGTCCGCCCCGAGCGGCGTGCGAGGGCGCCGAAACGTGGTCTGCTCGCCTGACCGGGGTGGGTGACGTGGTGTCATGTCCGCCGGTGACCTCGCGCCACTGCACGCGCGGTGACCGGCGGGATGCAATGGGCGCATGACATTCGAGCCGACTCGCGTCGATCAATCCGCGCACGTCTCGTTCTGGCGGCGGCCGTTCCGGCTCGTCCGCGAGAACGTGCGCGCCTATCTCCTCATCAACGCGGCCGCTTACGGCCTGTTCGCCGTCGGGTTCGTGCTCGGGCTCGCCTTCCCGGAGCTCCAGGTCGCGCGGTCGGCGTCGCTGGAGGAGGACGGCACCGGTGAGCTGGTGCGCTGGCTGGTGAACACTCCGCCGCTGTTCGCGCTCACGATCCTCGGGGTCAACCTGTTCCGGCTGAGCCTGCTGACCATCGTGGTGCCGTCCCTCGTCGTGCCCTTCGCCGGGCTCGCGTTCTTCGGCTACTGGGCGGTCGAAACCGGCATCACGATCGTTCCGGTCTCCGCGCAGGGGTGGGTGGCGCTCATCCCGCACTCGCTGACCGTCGTCATCGAGCTCCAGGCCTACATCCTGTTCCTGCTCGGCGCGTACCTGCTGGGCAGGCACTGGCTGTTCCCCCGCGCCGTGGGCGCGACGAACCGGCGCCAGGGCTATGTCCGGGGCCTGCGGCGGATCGGCTTGCTGGCGTTGCCCGCGCTGGTGCTGCTCGTCGTCGGCGCGGTGTGGGAGGCGTACTCGCTGCGGTACCTCGTGCACCCGCTCGGCCAGTTGCTGCTGTGATCCGTTCCCGGACGCTCACCGGTTAACCTCGACCGCATGGGTGATCAGTGCTTGTTCTGCGGGATCGTGACCGGTGACGTGCCGAGCGTGCAGGTGGCGGAGGACGCGACGACGTTCGCGTTCATGGACATCAACCCGGCCTCCGACGGCCACCTGCTGGTCGTTCCGAAGCGGCACAGCAAGGACCTGTTCGAGATCTCGGCCGAGGACCTGGCCGCCGTCACGCTGGCCGCGCAGCGCGTCGCGAAGGCGGCGGTCCGGGAGCTCGGTGCCGACGGGGTGAACCTGCTCAACTGCTGCGGGGCCGACGCCTGGCAGTCGGTGTTCCACTTCCACCTGCACGTGATCCCCCGGTACACCGACAAGTCCAAGGACCGGCTGACGCTGCCCTGGTCGCCCGTGCCGGGCGATGTGAACACGATCGCCGAGCTGGGCGGCCGACTCGGCAAAGCCCTGGGGTGACCTGGAAATCGCTCGGAGCGACCGCTCCCGGGCCGGTGGGAGCGGACAGGGGCGACCGTTCAGGTCTGTCCGATGTGGATGGACTCGGGCGCGGCACCCTCCAAGGGGCTTTCCGGCTCGGCTCCCGTCCGGACTGACCGGGGGTTTCTGTCCTGGTCGGTCAAGAACGCGTACCATCGCGGTGTGCCACGGCCGCGGGAGTTCGACGAGGATCGCGTCGTCGAGGCGATTCGCCAGGAGTTCTGGGACAAGGGCTACGCGGCGACGTCGGTCGACGACCTCATGCGCGTCAGCGGGCTGGGCAAGGGCAGCTTGTACGGAGCCTTCGGCGACAAGCGCGCCTTGTTCCTGCGGGTGCTGCGCGAGTACAACGACGCCAACGTGCGGACGCTCCAGGAGCGGTCGGCGTCCGCGTCGCGGGGCGTCGACTTCGTGCGCGAGTTCGTGCGCGGTCCGAGCTGCGACTCCACCGGGACGTCCGCCCAGCGCGGATGCCTGCTGGCCAACAGCACGGCCGAACTGGCGATGAGCATGCCGGACGTCGCGGCCGAAGCCCGGCGCAGCTACGACGCGACCGCCGCAGTGCTGGCGGAGGCGATCGAGCGGGCCCAGCGCGAAGGCGATGTGGATCCCGGCGCGGACGCCGGGCCGGTCGCCTACGCGGTCCTCGCCGCCCAGCTCGGCGTGGTCGCGCTCGGGCGGACCGGTATGGGCGTCGACGTGCTCGCCTCCGTGGCCGAGTCCGCCCTGGGGCGGTTGCTGCCCGCGTAGCGGGCGGGTTGCTCCGGCGAATTCCGGCTCTGCGCCTGGAGAATCTCCGCCGTGAGTCGCCGCTCGCGCGCCTCGCTGGGCCGAGCGTCGGTGACCGGCGTGGACGGCCGGTGCTTCGAGCCCGGTGCTCCGGCCCGATCTTCGGGGATCGAAGGCGTGGGCCGTCGCGCGAGGGTGAACCTCGCGCGACGGCCCGGCCCGGGCGTCAGACCTGCGCGACACCGCCGTCGGCGGCGAGCTCGGAGCCGTTGACGTAGCTCGACGCATCGGAGGCCAGGAAGACGGCTGCCGCGGCGATCTCCGCCGGTTCGCCGTGCCGGCCCAGCGGGATGATCCCCTTCGCCTGGTCGCGGGTGTCCGCGTCGACGAGGTCGAGCAGGCCCGGCGTGGGGACCATGCCCGGCGCGAGCACGTTGACCCGGAAGCCGTACCGGCGCGAGCTGTGGGCCCAGCCGCGGGCCAGGTTGCGCACCGCGGCCTTCGTCGCGCCGTAGACCTCGAGGCCGCTCTGCGGGCGGGTCGCGGCGGACGAGCCGGTCAGGATGATCGACGCGCCAGGCCGCAGCAGCGGCAACGCCTTCTGGACGGTGAAGATCGTTCCCTTGACGTTGGTGGCGAACAGGGCGTCGACCTGTTCCTCGGTGACCTCGCCGAACGCGGCCTCGATGCCGATGCCGGCGTTGGCGACCACGACGTCCACGTGTCCGGCCTGCTCGCGAACGGTCTCGTAGAGCGCGTCGAGGTCGGCGGGCACGGCCGAGTCGCAGACCACGGCGGTCACCTTCTCGCCGAGCTCGGCGATCGCCGCGTCGAGCGCTTCCTTGCGGCGGCCGGTGATGAACACCCGCGCGCCTTCGTCGCGGTACGCCCGCGCGATCGCGAGCCCGATGCCGCTGCTGCCGCCGGTGACCACGGCGACCTTGTCCGTCAGGACGGCCACGCCGCCCACCTCCCTCAGTTATGGACCGTTACGTCCACAACTCTGCCCGAACTGGACCGATCGGTCAACAAAGGTGACGGGAGTCGTGCTGACATGCGATTCGTCGAGGTGGCACTTCGGGGCGGGGCTGGTGAAAAATTTTGGCGGAAGGATTGTTAACAATTGTGTTCGTCGTTTAGGTTACCGAGCAGGCCGGCGAGGGACGCCGCGCCGGGAGGACTTGGAGGGGTGCCATGCCCGTCGACGTCGACGGTGTCGCCGCGCGGTCGCGCCGCCGGGGTGCGCAGACCGCGGTCCCGTGCCTGTTCATGCGGGGCGGCACCTCGCGGGGGCCGTTCTTCGACGAGCGAGCGCTGCCCGCCGACGTCGCGACCCGCGATGCGGTGCTGCTCGCCGCGCTCGGATCTCCCGACGAGCGGCAGATCGACGGGGTCGGGGGAGCGCACCCGCTGACGAGCAAGATCGGGATCGTGCGGCCGGGCACCGGCTCCGGGGTCGACGTGGAATGGACGTTCGGGCAGGTCCAGCCGGACGGGGACACCGTGGACGTGACGGCGAACTGCGGGAACATGCTCGCCGCCGTGCTGCCGTTCGCCGTCGAGACCGGCATGGTGGCCCCGGCCGGTGATCGCACCACCGCCCGCGTGCTGACCCGCAACACCGGCATGGTCGCCGAGATCACGATCCGCACGCCCGCCGGTCCGGACGGGACGAGGCACGTCGAGTACGCGGGTGACGCGCGCATCGACGGCGTCCCCGGCAGCGCCGCGCCGATCGAGATCGGGTTCCTCGACACCGCCGGTTCGGTGGCGGGTTCCCTGCTGCCGACGGGGAACGCCCGCGACACCGTCGAGGTCCCCGGCGTCGGCCCGGTGGACGTGACGCTGATCGACAACGGGCAGCCGCTGGTGATCGTCGCGGCCGAGCGGCTCAGCGCCACCGGCTACGAGGAACCCGCCGAGATCGACGGCGACGACGCGCTCAAGGCGAAGGTGGAGGCCCTGCGCCTGGTCTGCGGGCACGCCATGGGGCTCGGTGACGTCGCGGCGAAGAACTACCCGAAGATGACGCTGGTGGCGCCGCCGCGGCACGGCGGCAGCGTGTCCACCCGGAGCCTCATCCCGCGGGTCGCGCACCGGTCCATCGGAGTGCTGGCGGCGGTCACGGCCGCGACGGCCTGCGTGCTGGAGGGCAGCGTCGCCCACGACGTCGCGAGCGGCGCGACAGGGACCGAACCGGTCGTGTCGGTGGAGCACCCGTCCGGCGAGTTCAGCGTCACCCTCGTGCTCGATCCCGCCGATCCGCAGCGGGTCGTGCGCTCGGCGCTGCTGCGCACCGCGCGCCTGCTGATGTCCGGCGACGTGCTCGTCCCGTCGTCCGTCTGGAACCCCGCCGCGAAGGAGCGCTCCGCGTGATCATCGACGTCCACGGCCACTACACCACCGCCCCGGAGCCGCTCGGCCGCTGGCGGGACGCGCAGGTCGCCGGGCTGACCGATCCGTCGCGGCGGCCCGATCCGGCCGGGCCGGTCATCAGCGACGACGAGATCCGCGAGTCGGTGCAGGCCCACCAGCTGCGGCAGATGGACGAGCGCGGCATCGACGTCACCGTGTTCTCGCCGCGAGCGTCGTTCATGGCCCACCACATCGGGGACTTCGCGATCTCGTCGGCTTGGGCGCGGATCTGCAACGACCTCTGCCACCGGGTCGCGGAGCTCTACCCGGAGCGGTTCGCGTTCGGGGCGATGCTCCCGCAGTCGCCGGGAGCGGATCCGGCCACCACCGTTGCCGAGCTGGAACGGGTGGTGCGGGAGCTGGGCGCGGTCGCGGTGAACATCAACCCCGACCCCTCCGGCGGGCACTGGACCTCGCCGCCGTTGACCGACCGGCACTGGTACCCGGTGTGGGAGAAGCTCGTCGAGCTCGACGTCCCCGCCATGGTGCACGTCTCCACCAGCTGCAATCCGGCCTTCCACACCACGGGTGCGCACTACCTCAACGCCGACACGACGGCGTTCATGCAGCTGCTGCAGGGCGACCTGTTCGCCGACTTCCCCGGGCTGCGGCTGGTGATTCCGCACGGGGGCGGCGGGGTTCCCTACCACTGGGGCCGTTTCCGCGGCCTGGCGCAGGCGCTGGGCAAGCCGGAGCCGGAGGAATCGTTGCTGGGCAACGTCTTCTTCGACACCTGCGTCTACCACCAGCCGGGCATCGACCTGCTGCTCGACGTGATCCCGCACGAGTCCGTGCTGTTCGCCTCGGAGATGGTCGGCGCGGTGCGCGGCATCGATCCGCGCACCGGGCACCACTTCGACGACACCCGCCGGTACGTCGAGAACGCCGGGCTCACCGCCGAATCCCTCGCGGCCGTCGAGGAGCGCAACGCGCGACGCGTCTACCCGCGCCTGGACGCGCGGCTGACCGCTCAGGGCCGCTGAACCACCACCCCGTTCGGAGAGGAGTCCGCACCGTGCGCGAACTCGGAGTCGTCCACCAGCAGATCGAGCGTGCCGATCGGGCCGCCGTCGAAGCCCTGTCGCGGTTCGGCGTGGCCACCGTGCACGAGGCCCTGGGCAGGGTCGGCTTGATGCGGCCCTACATCCGGCCCGTCTACGAAGGCGCGAAGGTCTGCGGCACGGCCGTCACCGTGCTGCTGCAGCCGGGGGACAACTGGATGCTGCACGTCGCCGCCGAGCAGGTCCAGGACGGCGACGTCGTCGTGGCCGGGTGCACGACGGAATCCGAGGACGGCTTCTTCGGCGAACTGCTCGCCACCTCGTTGCGCGCTCGTGGCGCGCGAGGGCTCGTCATCGACGGCGGCTGCCGCGACGTCGACGAGCTGCGCGCGATGGACTTCCCGGTGTTCTCCCGCGCCATCAACGCGAAGGGCACCGTCAAGGCCACGCTGGGTTCGGTCAACGTGCCCGTCGCGGTCGCCAACGCGCTGGTCGAGCCGGGCGATGTCATCGTCGCCGACACCGACGGCGTCGTCGTGGTGCCCGCGGCCAGAGCAGACGACGTGGCGGAGGCCGCCGAGCGGCGCGAGGCGGGGGAGGCGGGCAAGCGCGCGCGGTTCCAGGACGGCGAGCTCGGCCTGGACCTCTACGGCATGCGCCCGAAGCTCGACGCCCTGGGGCTGACCTACCTCGACTGACGGCTGCTCGCCGCACGCATGCCGACCGGCAGGAGGAAGACCCGATGAGCCCCACGCCCCCCGTGACCCCCGGATGGTTGCCCTGGCACCCGGATCCGAGCCGTCCCGCGTTCGTCCCGCCCGCGGGATCCGTGGACGCCCACTGCCACGTCTTCGGTCCCGCCGCCCGCTTCCCGTTCGCCCCGGAACGCAAGTACACGCCCGTGGACGGCGGCAAGGAGCAGTTGTTCGCGCTCCGCGACCACTTGGGCCTGTCCCGCAACGTCATCGTGCAGGCGACCTGCCACGGCAAGGACAACAGCGCCCTGGTGGACGCGTTGCGGGCGGCGGGCGGCCGGGCCCGCGGCGTGGCCACCGTGGACGCCGACGTGACGCCCGGAGAACTGGAGCGCCTGCACGCCGCGGGGGTGCGCGGCGTGCGGTTCAACTTCGTCAAGCGGCTGGTCGACGCGGCGCCGACGCGGGCGTTGCGGACCATCGCCGAGAAGATCGCGCCGCTGGGCTGGCACGTCGTCCTCTACTTCGAGGCCGAGGACCTGCCCGCGCACGAGGAGTTCTTCCTGTCGCTGCCCGTGCCGATCGTGGTGGACCACCTGGGACGCCCCGACGTCTCGAAGGACCCCGAGGGCCCGGAGTTCACCGGATTCCTCGACTTCGCCGCCCGCAGCGGCGCGTGGGTCAAGGTCTCCTGCCCCGAACGCCTGTCGCGGACGGGCCCGCCCGCCCTCGACGGCGAGCGCCACGCCTACGCCGACGTCGTCCCGTTCGCGCGCCGGGTCGTGGCGGCGTTCCCCGACCGGGTCCTGTGGGGCACCGACTGGCCGCACCCGAACCTGACCGGCCACATGCCCGACGACGGGCTGCTCCTGGACCACGTCCCCCGGATCGCGGTCACCGCCGAGCAGCGGCAGGCGCTGCTCGTGGACAACCCGATGCGCCTGTACTGGCCGGACGAAACGGCCTGAGCCGCACCACAGCGACAGCCGGGCAACGACGCCCCGCGAGGAGACCGCAATGCAGCACTCCGCCCATCCGGCCGACCGGGCCACCAACGCGGCCAACCGGCTCGACCGGTTGCCGATCTCCAGGTTCCACAAGACCACGATGGTCGCGCTGGCGTTCGCGTACTTCTTCGAGTTCGCCGACATCAACACCTTCGCCATCACCGCGCCCAAGGTGCGCGAGCTGTGGGGCTCCGACGTCAGCCACATCGCCTACGTGACGTCGCTGTCGTTCGTTGGCATGTTCATCGGCTCCGTCGTGGCCGGTGGGATGGCCGACCGGCTCGGCCGGAAGCGGACCTTGACGCTGACCACGACGTGGTTCTCCGTGTGGTCGTTGGCGACGGTCTTCGCCTGGGACATGCCGTCGATGGGGGTGTTCCGCATCCTCACCAGCGCCGGGCTGTCGGCGATGACCGTGGTCGCGGTCGTCTACATCAACGAGTTCTACCCGCGCGCCAAGCGCGGCAAGTTCCAGGCGTACGTGATCATGATCGGCATCTGCGGCACGCCCGTCACGAACCTCATCGCCTCGTTCGTGGTGCCGATGGGGGAGCAGACCTGGCGCCTGGTCTACCTGTGGGGCGCCATGGGCGTGTTCTTCCTGCTGTTCCTGCGCAAGCTCGTCGAATCCCCGCAGTGGCTGGAAACCCGGGGCCGCCACGACGAGGCGGACGTGATCCTGCGGGACCTCGAAGGCAGGGCCGCGGCCGAGCACGGTGAACTGCCCGTCGCCGAGGCGCCGATCGCCACGACCGCGACGAAGCCCGGTCTCGGCATGCTCAAGGACCGGAAGTTCCTGCTGCCGACGCTCCTGCTGTCGGTGCTGTGGATCACCCAGACCATCGGCTTCTTCGGCTTCTCCTCCTGGGCGCCCACGCTGCTGGCCGCCGAGGGCGTCAGCGTGGAGGACTCCATCTTCTTCGTCGCGCTGACCACCGTCGGAGCGCCGCTGGGCTCGTTCTTGGCGGCGCAGGTCACCGACCGCTTCGAGCGCAAGTGGTGCCTGGTGGTGTTCGGCCTGGTCATCGCGGTGTCCGGGCTGCTCTACGGGCTGACCTTCGTGCCCGCGCTGGTCGTGGTCTTCGGCTTCACGGTCAACCTGTTCGAACGCGGCTACACCTCGCTGGCCTACGCCTACTCGCCGGAGCTCTACGACACCCGGGGCCGCTCGCTGGGCACCTCGATCTCCTACGGCGTCGGCCGCCTGTCCAACGCCATCGGGCCGCTGATCATCGCCGGCCTCTACAGCGGCCACGGGTACCGGACCGTCTTCTACTTCATCGCCGGGACCTGGGTCGTGGGTGCGCTCGCGCTGGCGCTGTTCGGCCCGGCGACCCGCAAGATCCGGATGCGGGCCGAGGCGGAACGCGAACCCGCCGCCCCCGAATCCGCCTGACTTTGATCTCGGCTTGAGCAGCTGGTCGCTCAGCGGAACCTCAGCGGCCTTCTCGCTGCGGGATCGATTTCTCATGTAGCGGCCCTACTCGGCGAAATCGCTGTCCTCGCGAGAAGGCCGCTGAGAACCCGCCGGTGGTCGGCCTGCTCTGGCTGGTCGCTGCTCAGCGGCTTCGCCGCTGACAGGACAACGACCACGAACGCCGCTCAGCTGGAAGGGCAAGATCAAAGACAGCCGGATCGGAGCACGTCATGACCGCCTCAGCCCGGGCCGTTAGGATTGGTGCACAAAATTGTTGCCAATAATCGGTACGGGGTAGGGCGAGTGACGACAGCGAAGCGCGACGCCGAGCAGCCGGCCCCGCGACAGCCGGTGGCCGACGTGATCCGCGAGGCCATCACCAGGGGCGAGTTCGCCCCGAACCAGCGCTTGGTGGAGGCGGAGCTCGCCGAGCAGTGCGACGCCAGCCGAGCGGCGGTGCGCAACGCGCTGGTGCAGCTGGCCACCGAAGGCCTCGTCGAGCGCGTCCAGAACCGCGGCGCGCGGGTGCGCGCGGTCTCGCTCGAAGAGGCCATCGAGATCACCGAGGTCCGCATGGTCGTCGAGGGACTCTGCGCGGCACGGGCCGCCGAGCGGGTCGTCGACGAGGACAAGGCCGAGCTGCGCGAGATCGGCGAGCAGATGCGGACCGCGGTCTCCGGCGGCGACGTGTGGGGCTACTCCGAGCTGAACAAGCGGCTGCACTCCCTGGTCCTGCGCGTCAGCGGGCAGCAGGCCGCGCACGAGGTGCTCAGCAGGCTGCGCGGCCAGAACGTGCGCCACCAGTTCCGGCTGGCCATGCACCCGGGCCGCCCCACCGCGTCGCTGCCGCAGCACCTGGCCATCATCGAGGCGATCTGCGCCGCCGACCCGACGGCCGCCGAGCAGGCGATGCGCGAACACCTCCGCAGCGTCATCGACGCCCTGCCCGAGGTCGGCGGCACCCGCTTCAACGCGGTCTGACCCCGCCCTCCCGCACTGAGCCGGGAGGACGGGCGCGCGGCTCGTCCGCCGCGCAGGGTGATCGACGGAGTGGCGCCTCATCGCAGCCGAGCCGCCAGGCGCCGCCGCCCTCCTGCTCGCGGAAGTCGATGTCGCAGCTGCACCGGGCGGAGCGGAAGTCCTGACTCCGCCGCGCGCCGGTCAGGTGACCTTGCCCGCGTCGGGCGGGGTGGGGTCGTAGGCGCCGGTGGTCGTCGTGCGGTGCAGGAGCGTCGCGGCGGTCAGCAGGTCCCGGTGCGAGGTGTAGAGGGCGTTGACGCCGAACCGGAGGATGTCGGGGGCGCGCATGTCGGCGATCACCTGCTGCTCCGTGAGGGCTCGGACCAGGCCGTAGGCGTGCGGGTGGCGCAGCGAGACCTGGCTGGCGCGGCGGGCGGGATCGGCGGGGGTCACCGGCTCGAAACCCAGGTCCGCGAGCAGTTCCGCGGTGCAGCGCAGGAAGAAGTCCGTCAACGACAGGCTCTTCGTGCGGACCTGCGCCATGTCCACGCCGTCGAAGGCGGTCAGGGCGGCTTCCAAGCTGAGCAGGCCCAGGATCGGCGGGGTGCCGATACGGGCGCGGGCGATGCCGGGCGCGGGCGCGTAGTCCCGCTGGAGGCCGAAGGGGTCGGCGTGGCCGGTCCAGCCGTGCAGCGGGGTCTGCCAGGAGTCGTGGTGGCGCCGGGCCGCGTAGAGGAAGGCCGGTGCGCCGGGGCCGCCGGAGAGGAACTTGTAGCCGCAGCCGACCGCGAAGTCCGCTTCGAGCTCGTCGAGCGGGACCGGCATCGCACCGGCCGCGTGGCACAGGTCCCACAGCACCAGCGCGCCCGCCCGGTGCGCGGCGCGGGTCAGCGTCGCCACGTCGTGCAGTTCGCCGGTGCGGTAGTCGACCGGGGAGTAGCTGACGACGGCGACCTGCTCGCCCTCGGCGGCGAGGAACGCGTCCAGGTCCCTCGGGCGGACGTGGCGCACCCGGAGGCCGTGCAGCCGCGCGGCGGATTCCGCGAGGTACCGGTCGGTGGGGAAGTGGCCGGGGTCGGTGACCAGCAGCTCGCGCCCGGGGCGCAGCCGGGCCGCGGCGCTGAGCGCGGTGAACAGCTGGATGCTCGTGGAGTCGCCGACCAGCGTCTGCCCCGGGGCCGCGCCGATGAGGCGGCCGAGCGCGTCGCCGACCCGCAGCGGGGCGTCCCACCAGTCGTTGTCGTTCCACGACCGGATCAGGTCGGTGCCCCACTGCCGGTGCAGGACGTCGGTGATCGTCGGCGGCACCGCGGCCGGGAGGGGGCCGAGGGAGTTGCCGTCGAGGTAGACGACGCCGTCGGGCAGCAGGAAGCGGTCCCGGATCGGTGCCAGCGGATCGGCGGTGTCGAGTTCGGCGGCGAGCTCGGCGAGCGCCGGGGATGCGGTGGTCATGCGGGTGTCACCTCGTCTGGAGCGGTGCCTTCACCGGGATGTCCCGTCGCGGCGGGGGAATCCGCGCCCGCACCGGTGCGGGCGGTGATCGTGGTCCTCCAGGCAGTGTCCTCGCCGGTGGTGCGCCCCGCGGGCGTCCACGCCGAGGTGAGGTCCCGGAGCGTTCGGGCGACGTCGTGGGTGGCGGGGTTCTCCGGTTCGATCAGCGCGTAGTGGCCGGTGCCGGGCAGCACCACGGTCTCCAGGTCGTCGTGGACGGCCGCGTAGTCCGCGAACTGCTCCAGCGGCACCTCTTCGTCGGGCGGCGCCGTGCAGCAGCACGGTGCGCACCCCGGTCGAACCGGCGCCGTCGAGCAGGGTGACCGGGTCGACCAGCGGCAGCCGAGGAGATGTTCACGATCCGGCCGCCGTCGCGCAGCCGCTCCAGACCGCGCTGCACGACGAAGAACGGCGCGCGGGTGTTGATCGCGAACAGCCGGTCGTAGTCCTGCTCGGTGACGTTCGCGATCGTGCGGGGCAGCGTGATCCCCGCGTTGTTGACGAGGACGTCCGAGCCGGGGGCGGCGTGGGGCGCGGCCGGGTGCGGGCGTACGTGACGCTCCGTGACGGCGACGGCGTCCGGCGCGGCCGGTTGCTGCGGGGGACGGTCGAGCACCTCGCCGGATGAGGCCCCTCGTCCAGGTGCCGTCGCGGCCGGACGGCACCTGGACGGCCACCGACACGGCCAAAAGTGTGATTCCGGACACTATTTCCGGGGCAGTGATCGGCAAAGTCCCAGCAAAGCAGACCGGTCGAGGCGTGCGACGGGCCGCGTGAAGCCGCCGGTGGGCCACCCGTGGCGCGGCGAGGTGTAGTGTTGCACCTGGTCGTTGTTTCTGGGTTCGTGTTTTCGCACGCTCGCAGGATTGCTGATGCGGGCGCGCTGCTGTCTTTGGAGTAGCTGGAGTAGTCGCCGTCTGAGATCCGCGACCCTGGTGTCGAAACCGGCACCGGAACCAACCAGCTACCAGGATGGAGAACAACATGGCACAGGGCACCGTGAAGTGGTTCAACTCGGAGAAGGGCTTCGGCTTCATCGAGCCGTCCGAGGGTGGACCCGACGTTTTCGTGCACTACTCGGCGATCGACGCCGCCGGTTTCCGCAGCCTGGAGGAGAACCAGACGGTCTCCTTCGAGGTCACCCAGGGACCGAAGGGCCCGCAGGCCGAGTCCGTGCGCGTGGTCTGATCGCCCTTCCGGCGAACTGAGCTCATGATCGCGGAGCCTCGCTCCTAGATCATCGCAGCACACCAATGAGGCCGACCGTCCGAATGGACGGTCGGCCTCATTGTGCTTTCCCGCTGCTCGCGGCGGCGTGCAACTACATGAACAGCTGCGACGCCTTGATCACGAGCTGGTAGACGCCGATGGCGAACGGGACGCCCACCCACAGCCAGGACACGGTGAGAAGGGCTCGGACTTTGACTCCGCCCTCAGGCGCGGTCTTCTGCTCGGTCATGTCTCGCCTGTTCCCTCAGCTGCTCTGCTTGCCGGAAGAGCTGGTGGCCTTCTCGGTGCTCGGGGCCTCGTCGTCGGCCTTCGCATCGGACTCGCCGGCCTCGGCCTGCTCGTCCTCCGCGTCGCCCGCCTTCTCGCCCGCGGTCTCACCGGTGTCCGCGTCGGACTTGTCGGCGTCGTCGGCCTTCTCGCCCTCGGAACCGGTGGTACCGGCCTCGTCGTCGGCCGATTCGGCCTTGTCGGAGACCTCGTCCTCGGAGTCGGCCTTCGAAGCGACCTCGTCCTTCGACCCCTCGTCCTTCGAGGCGACCTCGTCATCGGAGGACTTCTCGTCCTTCGAGTCGGCCTGCTCCGCGGAGTCGGCCTTCGCGTCGGCCGCGTCGTCGGACGTGGTCGCCGCTTCGGGGGCCGGTTCGTGGAACTTGGCCTTCACCGGGCGGATCAGCTCGTTGGCCACGAACCCGATCACCAGGAATCCGGTCATCAAGTAGAACGACACCACGTACAGATCGGCACCGGACTTGCCCGCGGCCTCACCGGAGTCCGCCAGCGCGTCCACGATGGCCGGTCCGAGCACGCCCGCGACCGACCACGCCGTCAGCAGCCGCCCGTGGATCGCGCCGACCTCGAAGGTCCCGAACAGGTCCTTCAGGTAAGCGGGGATCGTCGCGAAGCCCGCCCCGTAGAAGGACATGATCAGCATCGCGGCGACGACGAACAGGGCGACGCTGGTGTCGCCCGCGAACAGCAGCAGCAGGTACGCCAGCGCACCCACCCCGAGGTAGACCCGGTAGATGTTCTTGCGGCCGGTGCGGTCGGACAGCGCCGACCACGCGAAGCGCCCGCCCATGTTGGCCAGCGACAGCAGGGACACGAAGCCGGTCGCCGCGGCGACGGCAACCGGAGTGCTGGTGCCCGCGAAGAAGTCCTGGATCATCGGCGACGCCTTCTGCAGGATCCCGATGCCCGCAGTGACGTTCAAGCAGAGCACGATCCAGAGCAGCCAGAACTGCGGCGTCTTGATCGCGCTGTTGGCCGAAACGCGGATGGTGCTGACGCTCTTCGCCGCCGTGGCGGGGTCCCAGCCGGGCGGGGTCCAGCCGGGCGGGGGAACCCGGACCAGCAGGATGCCGAGCGTCATGAACACGGCGTAGACGATGCCGTGCACGAAGAACGTGGTGCCGATGCCCTCCGCGGTCTTGCCGAAGGCGCTGAGCATCGCCGTCGACCACGGCGAGGCGATGATCGCGCCGCCGCCGAAGCCCATGATGGCGATGCCGGTGGCCAGACCGGGACGGTCCGGGAACCACTTCATCAGCGTGGACACGGGCGCGATGTACCCGATGCCGAGACCGATGCCACCGACCACGCCGTACCCGACGACGACGAGCCAGTACTGGCCCACGTACATGCCCAACGCGGAGATCAGGAACCCCGCGGCGAAGCTGATGGTGGAGACCAGCATCGCCCAGCGCGGGCCGCGGGCCTCCACGAACTTGCCGCCGAACGCCGCTGACAGGCCGAGGAAGAAGATCGCCACCTGGAACGGCAGCGCGCTGCCGGTTCCGGAGATCTGGAGGCTCGATTCCAGCGGGCTCTTGAAAACGCTCCACGCGTAGGCCTGCCCGATGGAAAGATGGATGGCCAGCGCGGCGGGTGGAACTAGCCAACGGTTCCAGGTCGGTGGCGCAACGACCGAGAATCCGTCACGCACTGTCACAAGTAAACCTCCTTGGTGCAAGGGGTTCCGGTGTCTGGTACCGGAAACGCGCCCCGGCACGTCGGGGCGCACGAATTCGAGATGCTACCGGCCTGGTCAAACGGGAAATCAGCGAAGAAACATCAAGTACTGCCTGGTGGTCTCGGCGAGGCGTCACCAAAAGTGATCATCCCAGGTGGGGCGGAAGGGCCTTACTGCGCACGGGAAAGTGGCTCGGCGAGCCGGACGAAACGCGCTGAACAATATGAAAGCGACCCTTCGGGGGTTACGCGGAGTGATCCGGGGCGCTGTTCGCGCTCACATTGTTGTGATCATATTGAGACCAATTGTTTGCGGCGATGTAGCTGATCCTTCGGATAGTCCCCGCGTGTGCTTCGCGCACATCCGTGTGACTAGACTCCTGATTCCTTGACGCGTGAGCAAGCCCGAAGGATCCACAGCATGACCCGAACGTCGGAAAACCGAAGCCGAGGTCGGCTTGAAGGTCAGCCTCCCGAGCCGAGATTCGGCAACATCTCGAAGCACAGCCTTCGGCGCCCCACCAACCCGAATGGAACCGATTTCGTCGCAATTCAGGAGAGTGACGATTTCGTCGCTCTTCGGCGTCGTTTTCGATGGTTCGTGTTCCCCGTGACGCTGCTCGTCCTGGCGTGGTACTTCACCTACGTGGCGTTGGGCGCCTACGCCGAGGACTTCATGAGCCGGCCGGTGTTCGGCGTGGTGAACATGGGGATCGTGCTGGGCTTGCTGCAGTTCGTGACCACGGCGATCGTCACCGTGGTGTACGGGCGGTACGTGCGCAAGCGCATCGACCCGCTCGTCGACCGCCTCCGGGAGCAGGAAGGGACCGGCCGCTGATGGCGATCAACTTCGCGGCGGGGGCCGTCGGCGACCCGACGACCACCGTCAGCGTGTTCGTGGCATTCGTGCTGCTGACGCTCTTCGTGGTGTACCGGGTTTCGACCCGGAACGCGACCGCGTCCGATTATTACGTGGCGGGCGGCAACATCACCGGCGCGCAGAACGGTGTCGCGCTGGCCGGTGACTGGCTTTCGGCGGCGTCATTCCTCGGAGTCGCCGGCGCCATTGCGGTGCACGGGTACGACGGATTCCTCTATTCGGTCGGATTCCTCGTCGCGTGGCTCATCGAATTGATGCTCATCGCGGAGCTCGTCCGGAACACCGGCCGTTTCACGATGGGCGACGTGATCGGCTATCGGATGCGGCAGCGCCCGGTGCGGGCCGCCGCAGCGAACACCACGCTGGTCATTTCCTTCTTCTACATGGTTGCGCAGATGGCGAGTGCCGGTGGTCTCGTCGCATTGTTGCTCGACGTGCAGAGCAAATTCGGCCAATCGCTGGTCGTCGTGGCCGTGGGCTTGATCATGATCTTCTACGTGCTGGTCGGCGGCATGAAGGGGACCACCTGGGTCCAGATCATCAAGGCGACGCTGCTGCTGATCTGCGTGTCCTTGATGGCCGTGTTCCTCATCGGCCGGTTCTCCTACGACTTCTCGGCGCTGCTGGAGCAGGCCACGAACAACAGCCCGATCGGGCAGGCGCTGCTGGAGCCCGGCGCGCAGTACGGGCAGACCTCGCTGTCCCGGATCGACTTCATCTCGTTGGCCATGGCGATCGTGCTCGGCATCTCCTGCCTGCCGCACATCATGATGAGGTTCTACACGGTGCCGAGCGCTCGGGAAGCGCGTCGCTCCGTCGTCTGGATCACCTGGACGATGATCGTGTTCTACCTGGCCACGATGCTGCTCGGGTTCGGCGCGACGGCGCTGGTCGGTTCCGAGGCCATCACCAATGCGCCCGGCGGCGAGAACTCCGCGGCGCTGCTGCTGGCGTACCGCATCGGTGGTTCGCCGCTGCTCGGCGTGGTCGCCGCGATCGCCTTCGCGACGATCCTCGCGGTGGTCGCCGGCCTCACCCTGACCGCGTCGGCGTCCTTCGCGCACGACGTGTACGCGAACATCATCAAGCGCGGTGAGGCCGACACGGGCTCGGAGATCAGGGTCGCCCGGATCACCGCGCTGATCGTCGGCGTGCTGTCCACGGTCGGCGGGATCGCCGCCATCGGGCAGAACGCGGCGTTCATGGTCTCGCTGGCGCTCGCGCTGGCGGCGTCGGCGAACCTGCCGACGATGCTGTACTCGCTGTTCTGGCGGCGGTTCAACACCACGGGGACGCTGTGGTCGATGTACGCGGGCCTGGTCTCGTGCATCGTGCTGATCGCGTTCTCCCCCGCGGTGTCCGGCCGCCCGTCGGCGATGTTCCCGAGCGCGGACTTCGACGTCTTCCCGCTCACGAACCCGGGGATCGTGTCGATCCCGCTGGGCTTCCTGGCCGGGTTCATCGGCACCCTGGTCGGCAAGAAGGACCAGGACCCGGTGAAGCAGGCCGAGATGGAGGTCCGCTCGCTGACCGGCATCGGTTCAGGCCTGGCGATGGAGGCACCGCGCCGCTGACGTCACGCGCGACGAGGGCCGCACCGGAATCCCGGTGCGGCCCTCGTGCGTTTCCGGGTGCGTGCGGGACGCGTTCGAATGCTCGTCGTCGCACGCTTCGGGCGCTGATGCCGATCTCGCTTTTCGCCGCCGACCGCCCGCCGGGCGCGCACCATCGGAGCAATTCGGCGGCCCCGCGCCGACCGCGCTGATCGAATTCGGCCTCAGTCGGCGGTCATCGACTCCGGCGAGGCGAGCAGTTCGCGGAATTGCGCGTCCGGGACGGGCCGGGAGTACAGGAATCCCTGCTGCGCGTCGACGCCGAGTTCGTTGAGCAGGTCGCGCTGCACCCGGGTTTCCACGCCCTCCGCGATGCACGTGCGCCCCATGCCCCTGGCGAGTTCGATCACGGCGCGCACGATGCCGAGATCGGTGGGGTCCGATTCCATGCCGACCACGAACCTCCGGTCCAGCTTCACCAATTGCGTGGGCAGGTCCTTGAGTCGTGCCAACGAGGAATAGCCGGTGCCGAAGTCGTCCATCGCGAACCGCACGCCCCGGTCGTTGAGCCGGCGCATCATCTTCCGGGGCTGCGCGGGCAGATCCACCAGCACCGTCTCGACGACCTCCAGCACCACCCGCCCCGGATCGATGCCGCTGTCGTCGATGGCCGAGCTGACCTCCGAGTGGAAGTGCGCCGAATCCGGGCGCAGCCCGGCGAGGTTCACCGTGACGCCCGGGGCCGGGCCGTGCGGGCGGTACCACCGGCTCGCCTCGCGCAGGGCGGTGCGCAGCACCCACCGGTCCAGTTCGGCGAGCAGCTTCGCCTGGGAGGCGACCGGCAGGATCACGCCAGGGGCGAGCAGGCCCTGCGTGGGGTGCGGCCAGCGCACCAGCGCCTCGGCCAGCAGGATCGTCCCGTCGCGGTCCAGGATCGGCTGGTAGTGCATCCGGAGGCCGTCGTGCAGCAGCGCGTCGCGGAGGTCCTCCTCCAGCGCGAGCCCGCCGGCGGGAGCGGGCGGCGCGGTGCGGCCGTGGCCCTGCTCCTTGGCGGCGAACATGGCCGCGTCGGCGGTGCGGATCAGTTCGTCGGCGGTGGTGCCCGCTGCCGGCGGGGTCGCCGCGCCGATCGACGCGGTGATGCCGATCAGCCTGTTCCGCAACGGGATTTCGGCGCACAGCAGGTCCGACACGAGGGTGATGAGCGTGTCGAGCCCGCCGCAGGCGGTCAGGTCCGAGCAGATGATCAGGAACTCGTCGCCGTAGAGGCGGGCCGGCGTGCAGGAGCTCGGCAGGTCGGTGAGGAGGCGCTCGGCGAGCAGGTTGATCAGCTCATCGCCCGCGTCGTGACCCAGCGAATCGTTGAACCGCTTGAAGTTGTCCAAGTCGCAGAACAGCACTCCGACGTCGTCGGAAGCCGTGGACAGCAGCGGCACCAGCAGCTCGTGCACGCCGCGCCGGTTCAGCAGGCCCGTCGGGTGGTCGTGGGTGGCCTGGAAGTGCAAGGTCTCGGTGCGGCGCTGCTGCTCGGTGAGGTCTTGGAACACGGCCAGCCAGAAGCGGCGGCCGTCGTAGTCCACGGAGGCGGCGCACCGCACTTCGCAGAACACCGGTTCACCGGTGGAGCGGCTGAGCCTGCGGTGCGACACGGGTTCGCTGCCGGGATCGTCCGGTGCGGCGTGCGGGACCAGCCCGGTCCGCGGGTCGTCGGCGTGCATCAGCTCCGGTGCGCGCAACCCGTGCGGCCGGTAGCCGAGCAGGTCGCACAGCGCGGCGTTGGCGTCGAGGATCCGGTCGTGGCGGTCCAGCAGCGCGATGCCCGCCGGGGCGAGCTGGAACAGGTCGGTGAACCGCCGGTCCGAGCGTTCCCGCTGCGCGTAGGCCTCGGATTCGTCGCGGGTGACCTTGATGAAACCGTCCAACCGGCCGTCGTCGGCGCGCTGCGCCGTGATCACGACGTGCGCCCAGAAGGCGCTGCCGTCCTTGCGCAGCCGCCAGCCGCGGTCGATGAAGAAACCGTTCGCGGTGGCCTGCCGCAATTCCCACTCCGGGTAACCGGATTCGACGAGCTCGGCGGGGTAGAAGATCGAGAAGTGCCGTCCGATGATCTCCCGGCTGGTGTACTGCTTGATCAGCTGGGCGCCCGAGTTCCAACTGGCGACCCGGCCTTCGGTGTCCAAGGCGAATATCGCGTACTCGCGCATGTCGGCGGCGAGTGCGCCGAGCAGCCGTTCGGTCTCCACTTGCGCCCCGGTTCGCGGAAAGGGCTCATCCGGGATGTTCGACGTCCCACGCATGATCACCACATCTCCGTTTCTGCGGTGGGAGAACGGGGTGCGCACAGGAATGGGGCGCGACGCGCGCTTCGGGGTCCGCAGGTGACCCGGAACCTGCTCCCGTCCCGTCCGGCGACGTCCGGTCGGCGTTGGCCACGGTACCGGCGCGCCGCGCGGCGTGCCAACGAAACCGCAGCGTATCGAGGTTCTGGTGAGGTGCGCCGGAGTGGCGTCGACCGAATGTTCACCCGGCCGACGGCGATCGGGCCCGGTGGATGGATTCAGCGGGAATTCGGTGGAGTCCGTCCTGTTCATCGGGTGTCCACTGTGGGAGAAGAGGCGAAAGTCCTCCGGTTCTCCCGCGTGATTCGAATGAACTGCTGGACAATGATCGTTGTGGTGGTTAAAGTGGCGACGTCGGTTGGCGTGGCCTTGTCCCGTCGGCCGGATCTGCTGACTGCTCGGCTCGGATCCGAGCACCTCAGATTTATTTCTGCTCCGTGATGAGTGGTTGCACCGTCGCGTGAGCTCTTCCTCGACCCGTACCGGCAGCGGGGGCTCGCCCGTACGGGTAACACCTTTGTCGAACAGGAGTGATGTTGATCCACCGCAGTGCTGCGCCCCGGGCCGCCGCGTGCCGAAAGAGCTCGTCCCGGCGAGGCGCGAGATGCGGTGCCTACCGCGGAATCAGATCGTACTAGCAGGTGAAAGCGGTATCCGCGGAGTCGTCGCGGTGCCGTGAACGTGAGCCCGGTGAACTCCGGGCATTCCGACGACCGCTGATCGCGTCGTCCGAACCGCCGTTCCTCGACCGGACGGCCGGTCGATCGTTGCTGCGCGAAAAATCGATGGCGCGTTTCCCCGCTCTGACGGCGAGGATTTCTTCGCGGCCGTCGTCGGCGGTTCGACGATCCCGCTCGAAAGAAGTGACCATGAACGATGCCGTGCGCTGGTGGCCCGGTCTTGCGCGGAAAGTGCTGCACCGCGTGGATTCCGATGCCCCGCGAGTCCGCATCGGCGGTGTCGAAGGACGTGCCGCGGTGTGCGGCTGCGTGACCGTGCCCGCATTCGGCAACCGGCTCGCCGGCTGGCCGCGATGCGTCACCTGCCTGCAAGAACTCGCCGAACGCGAGGACACCTGAACACCGATGTGGAAAGAACGAGGAGAGTGGAGGGCCGAAACGTGCGGCTCATCGACGCGATGATTCCGGGGCGAGTGGAAGTGCCCGACTGGCACCGATCGGCGCTGTGCGCCCAAACGGACCCCGAAGCCTTCTTCCCGGAGAAGGGGCAGTCCGCCCGGCTGGCGAAACGCATCTGCGCGTCCTGCGAGGTGCGCGAGGACTGCCTGCGCTATGCCCTGGAACGAGCCGAAACCGCAGGGATCTGGGGCGGCCTCAACGAAACAGAACGCCGCGAACTCCGAGCAGAATCCCGAACCCGCGCGGCGTGAGGCGAGGTCTTTCGTGGACTGCGATCCGTTGTCGGTTCGTCATGGCGACGACGCGGGCCGTCGGTTCCGTCGCGCCGGGGTCCTCGATCTGACCTCGCGTTCGATCGCGAGGGCGCTGGACGTCGGATCCTCGTGTTCCCAGATTCGAATGACCGACCAGCCCGAATCCCGTAACAAGCGGTCGGTCTCGCGATCGCGTTCCCGGTTCCGGTGCACTTTCTCGGCCCAGTACTCGGAGTTCGTCGCCGACTTGGTGTGGTGCTCGGGGCAACCGTGCCAGAAGCATCCATCGAGGAACACGGCGACCTTCGCCCGCGAGAACGTCATATCCGCTGTTCGGCGCACCGCCGAGAGCGGTCGAGTGGAGACCCGGTAGCGCAATCCCAACGCGTGCACCGCCCTGCGCAGGGCGAGTTCCGGTTTCGTGTCGCGTCCCTTGTTGGCCCGCATGCTCTTGCGCACGCCTTCGCTGGACGCCCCCGATGGCCGTTGGGAAGCCATGGCCGACACCGTACGCCGGCGATTCGAACTCGAACACGACCCTCGGAAGTCCACGGGTGATCGTCCTGTCCCGGAGTGGAATCTCCTGCGGATTCCGCGGGATTCGGAGATGCGACCGGTTTCGATGACGGTCCGGTCGCCGCCCTGACGGGCGACCTCGAACGTGCGGCCAGGACTGTCGAACACGCCGCCACCGTCACCGCTGCGGCGAGCGGGCCACTCGGTTGGCGCTCACCCTGTCGAGTACTGGTCCAAGAGGGGAGCACCAGGCATGGAGATCACGTGGACGGTGGACGGGGAGCTGTTCGTGCTGGCGGTGGAGCCTCGGGTGACGGTGCTGGACGCGTTGCGGGAGTACCTGGGGGTCGTCTCGGTCAAGAAGGGGTGCGACCACGGCCAGTGCGGGGCGTGCACCGCGCTGGTGGACGGGCGGCGGGTCCTGACGTGCCTGTCGCTCGCCGTGCAGTGCGACGGGGCCGAGATCACGACGGCCGAGGGGTTGGGGGAGCACCCGATCGCGCGGGCGTTCGTGGAGCACGACGGGTTCCAGTGCGGGTATTGCACGCCGGGGCAGGTCTGCTCCGCGGTGGGGATGCTCGACGAAGCCGCTCAGGGATGGCCGAGCCACGTGACCGAGGACGTCGCGGCGGACGTCGACGGGCTCGGCGACGACGAGATCCGGGAGCGGATGGGCGGGAACCTGTGCCGGTGCGGGGCCTACGTGAACATCGTGGCCGCGATCCGGGAGGTCGCCGAGCAGCGGCCCGCGCACGCGGCGCGTCGAACCGGGGAGGGAGCGCGATGAACCCCTTCGACTACGAGCGGGCCACCGACGCGGCGGGAGCCGTGGCGGCGGTGGCGGGCAATCCGCGCGCGATGTTCCTCGCCGGGGGGACGAACCTGGTGGATCACCTGAAGCTGGGGGTGAGCGCGCCGGAGCTGCTGGTGGACGTGTCCCGGTTGCCGCTGGACGAGGTGCGGGAGCTGCCGGACGGCGGGATTCGGGTGGGTGCGGCGGTGCGCAACAGCGACCTCGCGGCGCATCCGCTGGTCCGCGAGCGGTTCCCGGTGCTGGCGCAGGCGTTGCTGGCGGGTGCGTCGGGACAGTTGCGCAACGTCGCGACGACCGGCGGGAACCTGCTGCAGCGCACCCGGTGCCCGTACTTCCAGGACGTGACGACGCCGTGCAACAAGCGGCTGCCGGGGGCGGGGTGCTCGGCGATCGGCGGGCACCATCGGGACGCCGCGATCCTGGGGGCTTCGCAGCAGTGCGTGGCCACGCATCCCTCCGATATGGCGGTGGCGATGGTCGCGCTGGACGCGGTGGTGCGGGTGCAGGGCGAGGACGGTGAGCGCACCATCCCCGTCGCGGAGTTCCACCGGTTGCCGGGCGAAGAACCGGAGCGGGACACGGTGCTGCGGCACGGCGAGTTGATCACGGCGGTGGACCTGCCGGGAGCGGCGCCGCGGTCGGCTTACCGGAAGGTGCGGGAGCGGGCGACGTACGCGTTCGCGCTGGTGTCGGTGGCCGCCGTCGTCGGCCTCGACGGCGGTGCGGTTCGGGAGGCGCGGATCGCGCTGGGCGGGGTCGCGCACAAGCCGTGGCGGGCCGTTCGGGCCGAGGAGGCGCTGCGCGGAGCGGTCGCCGGCGACGACGCGTTCCGGGAGGCGGCGGAGGCCGAGCTGGCGACCGCGTCCCCGTTGACCGGCAACGCGTTCAAAGTGCCGATGGCGCGCAATGCGCTGGTCGCGGTGCTGCGGCAGCTGACGGGAGGCACGCGATGACCGGCTTGCTGCGACCTCGGGCCATGGGGACGCCGCTGGAACGGCGGGACGGGTGGGCGAAGGTCACCGGGACCGCGCCGTACGCGTTCGAGCATCCGGCGAGCGCGCCGCTGTACGTGCACCCGTTGCAGTCGGAGATCGCACGTGGCCGGGTGAAGTACATCGACGCTCACGCGGCGGAGGACCTCGACGGGGTCGCGGCGGTGCTCACGCATGAGAACGCGCCTCGGCTGGCGACCGATTCGGACCCGGAGCTGTGGGTGCTGCAGTCGCCGGAGATCGCGTTCCGCGGTCAGCTGATCGGCGCGGTGCTCGCGGAGACACCGGAGATCGCGCGGCACGCCGCGGGACTGGTCCGCGTCGAGTACCAGCAGGAACGGCACGACGTGGTGTTGCGGGAGAACCACGAGGCGCTCTACGCGCCGGACGTGGTGAACCCGTCCTTCCCGGCGGAGACCGTCGATGGCGACGTCGACGCCGCCCGGCCGGAGGTCGTGGTCGAGCAGACCTACACGACCCCGATGGAGCACAACAACCCGATGGAACCGCACGCGACCATGGCGACGTGGAGCAACGGCGTCCTCACGTTGCACGACTCGACGCAAGGGGTGCACGTGATGCGGTCGCGGATCGCGCCGGTGCTCGGGTTGAAGCCGAAGCGGATCCGCGTGGTCGCCCCGCACGTCGGCGGCGGCTTCGGGTCGAAGGGCACCGCGCACGCGCACAACATCCTCGCCGCGCTCGCGGCCCAGGTCGCGGGAGGGCGGCCGGTGAAGCTGGCGTTGACGCGGCAGCAGATGTTCGCGCTCGTCGGCTACCGCACGCCCACCATCCAGCGGGTGCGGCTCGGCGCGGACCGCGGCGGCACGTTGTCGGTGGTGACCCACGACGTGATCGAGCAGACCTCGACGGTGCAGGAATTCGCCGAGCAGACCGCGGTCGGCACCCGAACGATGTACGCGGCGCCGAACCGGCGCACCACCCACCGGCTCGCCGCGTTGGACGTGCCGGTCCCGTTCTGGATGCGCGCACCCGGGGAGGCGCCCGGCATGTTCGCCACCGAGGTCGCCATTGACGAACTCGCCGAAGCGTGCGGACTCGACCCCATCGACCTGCGCTCCCGCAACGAACCGGCCGTCGATCAGGCGACCGGTCTGCCGTTCTCGGGCCGCCACCTCGCGGAATGCCTGCGGGAAGGCGCCGAGCGGTTCGGGTGGGCCGAGCGCGACCCCGCCCCGAGGTCCCGGCGCGACGGGGACTGGCTGGTCGGGACGGGAGTCGCCAGCGCCACCTACCCGCGCCACGCGATGCCCGGCTCGACCGCCGCGATCCGCCGCCACGACGGGCGGTACGAGGTGCGCATCGGGGCCGCCGACATCGGCACCGGCACCTGGACGGCGCTGAGCCAGATCGCGGCCGACGCCCTGGACTGCCCCGTGGACGACGTGCGGTTGGAGATCGGCGACACCGACCTGCCCTACGCCACCGTCGCGGGCGGCTCGTCGGGGCTGGGGTCGTGGGGCGCGACGGTGGTCGAGGCGGCGCGGCGGTTCCGGGAGAAGTTCGGAACCGACCCGGACGACGGCGACGAAGCCGACGCAGCGATGCCCGACAACCCCGACGCGCAGCGGTACTCGATGCACTCGTTCGGCGCGCACTTCGCCGAGGTGCGGGTCAACGCCGACACCGGCGAGGTGCGGGTGCCGCGGATGCTCGGGGTGTTCTCGGCGGGGCGGATCGTCAACCCGCGGCTGGCGCGCTCGCAGCTGATCGGCGGCATGACCATGGGCCTGTCCATGGCGCTGCACGAGCACAGCGTGCTCGACCCGCAGTTCGGGCACGTGATCAACCACGACTTCGCGCAGTACCACATCGCGGCGCACGCGGACGTCGCCGACATCGAGGCGATCTGGCTCGACGAGCAGGATCCGCACTCGAACCCGATGGGCAGCCGCGGCGTCGGGGAGATCGGGATCGTGGGTTCGCCCGCGGCGATCGCGAACGCGGTGCACCACGCCACGGGCATCCGGGTGCGGGACCTGCCGATCACACCGGACAAGCTCCTCCCCGGCTGACCGCAGCGCCCCCGCCGCGGGCTGAGGGGATCGAGTGAACGGACCGTTCGTCCAATCTGCTTGGACGAACGGTCCGTTCACTCATTCCCGGGCCGACGGTGCGGCTGCCTGTGTCGTGGTGAACGGACCGTTGGCCCGATCTCGTTGGTCGAACGGTCCGTTCACTTGTTCCTGGGCTCGTGCGGCGGTGGTGTGGTTCGGAGTGAACGGACCGTTGGCCCGATGCTGTTGGTCGAACGGTCCGTTCACTGCTGTCCGGGGTGGGGGAGTGCTGGTCTCGCTACTGGTCTGGTCGTGGGGGTTGGTCGTGACCCTCGGAGAGGCTCGCCCAAGAACAACACCTGGTCAGGGGCTTGCGGGCCTTGCCTGTCACCCGAAAGAGGGGGCACTCTGGGGCTCCGAGTGAGGGGTGGGCCATGGTGCGATTCCGAGGAGTTCTGGTGCGGGCGGCGGTGCTGCTCGCGGTGTTGGCGACCGTGCTGGCAGGGGGTCTCGCCTGCCAACCGGCCCGGACCCAGCGAGCCCCGGACGAACCCCAGGGCGCCGCGCCACCCCCGGAACCGACCGCGGAGGCACCCGCCGCCGGAGCGCCGAGCAGCGCCCCGCCGGTGCTCGCGGTGAAGATCGACAACGTGCCGGAGGCGCGACCGCCGACCGGCATCGGCTCGGCGGACGTGGTCGTCGTGGAACCCGTGGAAGGCGGGCTGAGCAGGCTCGTCGCGGTGTTCGGCGCGAAGCGCCCGCCGGTGGTGGGGCCGGTGCGCAGCGCGCGGGAGACGGACCTGGAACTGCTGTCCCAGTTCGGCAGGCCCACGCTGGTGTTCTCCGGTGCGGCCCCGGAACTGCTGCCGAAGCTCGACTCGGCTGCCGTGGATCCGGTGCGCCCCGAGCAGCTGCCCGGCGCGTTCTTCCGCGGTGGTGACCGCCCGGTCCCGCACAACCTGTTCGTCCGTCCCGGCGAGGTCCCGGCGGGAGCGGCCTGGTCGCCGAAGGCGCCGCTGGTGTTCGGCCCGGCCCCGGCGGGCGGCGTGCCGCGGGAGTCCGCGCAGGTCGACTACCTGGCGGCCTCCACCGGTTTCACCTGGTCGCCGGAGCAGCAGCGGTGGCTGGTGTCGATGGACGGCGAGCCGGCGGCGGCCACCGACAGCGGACGGCTCGGCGCGGGGACCGTGGTGCTGCAGGAGGTGCGCGTCCGCGACTCCGCGCTGAGCGACAGCGCGGGCAGCGTCTCGCCGCACGCGGAGACGGTGGGGTCCGGCCGGGCCGTGGTGCTGCGCGACGGGAAGGCGTTCGAGGCCCGCTGGTCCCGGCCCGGCCCGGACGTCGGCACCAGCTACACGACGCCCTCCGGTGCACCGCTGCCGTTCGCGCCGGGACCGGTGTGGGTCGCGCTGAACGACCGGTTGTGAGGTGACCGCCAGGGCCGAGTGGCGGCTCGACGTCCTGCGCACGGCGCAACTGCTCGCGCCGATCCGGGAAGCCCGCCGCGTTGTCGGGGGCGTTGGCTAGGCTCGAAAGCATGAGCGACCGCCGCTTGCTACTCGTGCATGCCCACCCCGACGACGAAGCCACCGCCACCGGCGCCACCATGGCCCGGTACACCGCCGAAGGCGCCACCGTGAGCCTGGTGACGTGCACCAGCGGAGAGCTCGGTGAGGTCGTCTCCGAGGAGCTCGCGCACCTGCGCGGCTCCCCGGACGCGCTCGGGGAGCACCGCCGGGGGGAGATCAAAGCCGCGCTCGGCGAGTTCGGCGACGTCCGCCACCACTGGCTGGGCGGCCCCGGCCGGTGGCGCGACAGCGGCATGGCGGGGTTGGAGAGCAACTCCTCGGCAGGCGTGTTCGCCGCGGCCGACCCGGCCGAGGTCACCCGCGAGATGGTGGAGCTGCTGCGCGCCGAACGGCCGCACGTCGTGATCACCTACGACGACTTCGGCGGCTACGGCCACCCCGACCACATCGCCGCGCACCGGGCGCTGATGGACGCGCTCGAACCGGCGGCCGACCCGGAGTTCGCCCCGGAGCTCGGCGCGGCCTGGGACGTGCCGAAGACCTACTGGACCGTGCTGCCCGAATCCTTCATCACGCGGATGCAGGAGGCCGGGTTCGACGACTTCAAGCCGAACACCGTCCCGGACGCCGACATCACGGCGGTGCTCGACGGCGCCGCCCACCACGAGGCGAAGATCGCGGCGCTGCGCCACTACCGCAGCCAGGTCGACGTGGACGACGACGGCTTCTTCGCCCAGCTGGTGCGGCGCCCCGAGTTCGCGACCGAGCACTACCTGCTCGTGCGCGGCGTGCGCGGCCCCGGCGGCGGGCCGAACGGAGCGGAGGAGGACCTCTTCGCCGGACTCGGCTGAGGGCCGGGGCGGGCCCGTACCGGGGAACGGGCCGTTGTCTCGTCCGGCCTGATCAGGCCGGTCAGCAAGTACGGTTGGCGGAGTCCTGTCGACCACCTGGGGGTAGGTGCATGACGACACGGGAGCGGGTCGAGACCGTGACGGCGTCCGCGCTGTCGCTGCGCGGTGTGGTGAAGCGCTACGGCGAGATCACCGCCGTCGACGGGCTCGACCTCACCGTGACCGCCGGGACGTGCCTGGGGCTGCTGGGACCGAACGGCGCGGGCAAGTCCACCACGATGCGCCTGATCACCGCGCAGACGCGGGCCGATGCCGGTGAGATCGAAGTGCTCGGCTTCCGCGTGCCGCGCGAATCGAAGCGGGCGCGCACCGCGATGGGCGTGGTGCCGCAGCTGGACAACCTCGACGAGGAGCTCACCGCCCGGCAGAACCTGGAGGTCTTCGCCCACCTGTACCGGGTGCCGCGGGCCGGTCGGGCCGAAGCGGTGGAGCGGGCGCTGGACCTCGCGCAGCTGCGCAAGCGGGCCGATACGAAGACCGATGAGCTCTCCGGCGGCATGCGGCGCCGGCTGCTGATCGCCCGCGGCCTGGTGCACTCGCCGCGGATCGTGCTGCTCGACGAACCCACCGTCGGCCTCGACCCGCAGGTCCGCCAGGAGCTGTGGGCGCTGATCGACGCGTTGCGCGCCGACGGCGTCACCGTGCTGATGTCCACGCACTACATCGAGGAGGCGGAGCGGCTCGCCGACGCCGTCGCGGTGATGTCCGGCGGCCGGGTCATCGCCAGCGGCACCCCCGACGACCTGCGCGCCGAGCACGCCGGGCAGGACGTCGTCGAGTACTACGGCCCGCCGGGCAGGCTCGCCGAAGTCGAAGCGATCGCCCTCGAAGCGGGCCTGACGACGCGCCGCACCGGTCCGGCCGTGTCGGTGCTGCGAGCCGAAGGCATGCCCGAGGTGACGGCCCGGCGGCTCGGCACCGGGCACCACCGGGTCAGCAACCTGGAAGACGTGTTCGTCTCGCTCACCGGGGAGGCCGTGGAATGACGGACGCGCGGATCGCGGGCCACGCGCCCGAACGGCTGCGGCGGTTTGAACTGGCCGCGTTCGCCGGGGTGTGGCGGCGGGAACTGACCCTGTTCCGGCGGTACTGGCTGTCGAGCACGTTCTCCTCGGTGGTGGAACCGACGATCTACCTGCTGGCGTTCGGCTTCGGGCTCGGATCGCTGATCGCCACCATCCGCGGGCTGCCGTACATCGAGTTCCTCGGCACCGGCGTGGTGGCGACCTCGGTGCTGTTCACCAGCGCGTTCGCCGGGATGTTCACCACGTTCGTGCGGCGCAAGTTCCAGCACTCCTACGACGCGATGCTCGCCGCGCCCGTGGACGTGCACGAACTCGTCGCCGCCGAAGCGCTGTGGATCGCCACCAAGTCGGGCGTGTACGGCTGCGCTCCGCTGTTCGTGGCGATGGTGTTCGGGCTGGACCCGGCGCCGGGCATGCTGCTGGTGCCGCTGATCGGATTGATCACGGGGCTCGGGTTCGCGCTGTTCGGCATCTGGTGTTCGGCGGTGGTGCCCTCGATCGACTCGTTCAACTACATCGTGAGCGCCGTGATCACGCCGCTGTTCCTGGTGGCCGGCACGTTCTTCCCCATCGACCAGCTGCCCGGCTGGGCGAGCGCGGTGGCGGCGTTCAACCCGCTCTACCACTGCGTGGAGCTCGTCCGGCACGCCGCGTTCGGCCTGCGCCCCGGCATCGACCTGCTGCACGTGGGCGCGCTGGCGCTGTTCGCCGGACTGATGTGGGTGCTCGCCTACACAACAATGCGCCGCCGCCTGATCGACTGACTGCCGGTGGTGGTCGTTTTGCTCCGGGGTCGGGTGGCGGAACCTCAGCGTTCTTCTCGCTGCGGGATCTTTTTCCCTAGTGGCTCCGCCACGAGGGAAAAGCCGTCCTCGCGAGAAGAACGCTGAGAACCCGCCGGTGGTCGGCCTGCTTTGGTGGTCACTGCTCAGCGGCTTCGCCGCTGACAAGACAGGGATGAAGTCGTCCTTGCCGCTGAGTGCGAAGTCGTAGCGCCTCGCCACGGTCGGCACGGTGACGATGATCTTGCCCGGCGGAAGGGGGCCTTCCGGTCGGGCGATCAGCCCCGGGCGGTGTAGGCCTCGATGAGGTGGGACTCCGCGTCGGCGAGGTAGCCCTCCAGGTCGGCGGCGGCCGATTCCAGCTCGCCCTCGGCGACCTTGTCGGCGATGGCGCGGTTGCGCTCCACGTAGGACTCGTAGAAGCCGCGGGTGCGGCGCGGGTCGAGTTCGCCCTGGTCGTCGGTGGACATCACGTGGAACGCCAGGCGCAGTTCGGCCAGCAGACCGGCCATCGCGTCGTTGATGCGCGGGCTGTCGGCGAGGCCGACCAGCGCTTCGTGGAAGCGCATGTTGGCGGTGCCGACCTCGCCCCAGTCGCCGTCCTCGCTCGCCTGCTCGCCCGCGCGGACCGCGCGGGCCACGGCCTGCACCAGGTCGGTCTTCGTGGTGGCGGCGTTGCGCACGGCGCCCACCTCGATGATCCGCCGCAGCCGGTAGAGGTCGGTCACGTCGGCGCTGGTGGGTTTGCGCACCGAGACGCCCTTGTGCATCTCGTGCACCAGCAGGCGCTCGTGCCCGAGCAGCCGGAACGCCTCGCGCAGGGTGTTGCGGGAGACGCCGAGCGCGTCCTTCGCGCTGACCTCGGAGAGCTGGGTGCCGGGTGGCAGTTCGCCCTGGATGATGCGCTGCCGCAGCAGGTCGGTGACCCGCTCGACGGTGCTGGTCCGTTCGAGCAGGGACCGGTCCGCTGCCAACCGGTCGACCCACTGCGCGCTGGTCATGCCTCTCCCAAGGACTGGAGTGATCGGAAACCAAAGTGTAACCAGCCCTCCGGGATTGTAGGCGTGTCCGACAATCCGCCGGTTTTCGCAGTTGGGAGACCATGCGGAGTGCATCGAGGGATTGTTGAACGATCGAACGTCCTACATGGGGATCGTTGATATGTCGGAACAGACTATTGAACCCTCGCTGAACGACCCCTATCGTGACGACACCGCCGAGCACGGCGGGGGCGACCACGGGGAAACCCCAGCGCACGCCCGCGGGTGCGAGTCGCGCCCGAGGCTCGCACCGGAGGCCGGAAGGACACGCATGAGCGGCACCAGCACGAAGACCGGCGCCCACCGCGGCGCGCTGATCGGAGCCGTCTTCCTGATGGCCACCAGCGCCATCGGGCCCGGCTTCATCACCCAGACCACCGACTTCACCATGCGGCTCGGCGCGGCGTTCGCCTTCGTCATCGTGCTGTCCGTGCTGATCGACATCGCCGTGCAGCTCAACGTGTGGCGCGTCATCGGCGTCTCCGGCATGCGCGCCCAGGACCTCGGGAACAAGGTGCTGCCCGGCCTGGGCTACGCGATGGCCGTGCTCGTCGTGTTCGGCGGGCTCGTGTTCAACATCGCCAACGTGTCCGGCACCTCGCTCGGGCTCGACGCCCTGTTCGGGCTGGACGCCAAGATCGGCGGGACGCTGTCCGCGCTGCTGGCCATCGGGATCTTCCTGAGCAAGCGCGCCGGTGTGGCGATGGACCGCATCGTGGTGGTGCTGGGCGTGCTCATGATCGGGCTCACCACCTACGTCGCCATCGTGTCCGACCCGCCCGTCGGGGAGGCGATGCGCCAGGCCGTGCTGCCCGACCAGGTCGACTTCCTCGCCGTCACCACGCTCATCGGCGGCACCGTCGGTGGCTACATCACCTACGCGGGCGCGCACCGGCTGGTCGACGCCGGCGTGACCGGACCGGAGCGGATCGTCGACGTCAGCCGCAGCTCGGTGCTGTCGCTGCTGGTCACCGGCGTGATGCGGGCCGTGCTGTTCCTCGCGGTGCTCGGTGTGGTGGCCGGTGGCGCGACGCTCACCTCCGCCAACCCGACCGCCGAGGCGTTCGGGCACGCGGCCGGGGAGATCGGCGTCCGTGCCTTCGGGCTGATCATGTGGGCGGCGGCGATCACCTCGGTCGTCGGTGCCGCCTACACCTCGGTGTCGTTCCTGGTGACCTTCTCCGCAGGCCTGGAGCGGGCCCGGACCTGGCTGGTCGTCGGCTTCATCGCGGTGTCCACCGCCGTGTTCCTCGTGCTGGACCAGGCGCCGACGACGCTGCTGGTGATGGCGGGAGCGCTCAACGGGCTGATCCTGCCCGTCGGGTTCGGCGTGCTGCTGTGGGTGGCGGCGCGGCGCAGTGATCTGCTGGGCGGGTACCGCTACCCGCGCTGGCTGCTGGTGATCGGCGTGCTCGCCTGGCTGCTGTCGCTGTACTTCGGGGTGAACTCGCTGAGCGCCATCGCGCAGCTGTGGCAGTGATCGGCAGGAATGGAGGGGACGTGCGGATCGACCTGAACTCGGATCTCGCCGAGGGCTTCGGCCGGTGGGAACTCGGCGACGACAGCGCGCTGCTGGGCGTGGTGACCAGTGCGAACGTGGCGTGCGGTTTCCACGCCGGAGACCCCGGCGTGATCCGCCGGGCCTGCGCGGAGGCGGCGGCGCGGACGGTCGCGGTGGGTGCCCAGGTCGGCTACCGGGACCTCGCCGGGTTCGGCCGCAGGTTCATCGACGTGCCGCCGCGCGAACTCACCGACGAGGTGCTGTACCAGCTGGCCGCGCTCGACGGCATCGCCCGCGTGGAGGGCACCGCGGTGACCTACGTGAAACCGCACGGCGCGCTCTACAACGCGATCGTGCGCGACGAGGCGCAGGCCGCGGCGGTGGTCGAAGCGGTGCGCGCCTACGACCCGGCGCTCGCGGTGCTCGGCCTGCCCGGTTCGACGTGGCTCGCGCAGGCCGCCGACGCGGGCCTGCGGGTGTTCCGGGAGGCGTTCGCAGACCGCGCCTACACCCCGGAGGCGACCCTGGTGTCCCGCCGCGAACCCGGTGCCGTGCTGCACGACCCGGAGCTGATCGCGCGGCGGTGCCTGCGCATCGCGCGCGGCGAGCCGATCGACGCCGTCGACGGCACCGAGATCGCGGTGTCGGCCGAGTCGATCTGCGTGCACGGCGACAGCCCCGGAGCGGTGCGGATCGCCGAGACCGTGCGGGACCGGCTGCGGGCCGACGGCGTCGAGCTCGCCCCGTTCGCACCGGACCGGTCGAGGTGAGCGAGGTGCGGGTGCTGCGCTGCGCCGATTCGGCGCTGCTCGTGGAGCTGGCCGACCTGCCCGCGGTGCAGGCGCTGCACGGCGAGCTGCGGGATTCCACCCCGGACGGCGTGCTCGACCTGGTGCCCGCGGCCCGCACGCTGCTGCTGCGGCTGGACCCGGACCGCGCGGATCCGGCGGCCGTCGAACGGGCGGTGCGCGAAGTCCGCGTCGGCGAGCGGCGCGGTGACGACGGCGGGCTGCTGCGGGTACCCGTGGTCTACGACGGCGCGGACCTCGCCGAGGTCGCGAAGCTGACGGGGCTCACGGAGCGGGAGGTCGTGCACGAGCACACCGAGCACCCGTGGACGGTCGCCTTCGGCGGGTTCGCCCCCGGTTTCGGCTACCTCACCGGTGGCTCGCCGAAGCTGGCCGTGCCGCGGCGCGGCGAGTCGCGGACCCGAGTGCCCGCGGGCGCGGTGGGGCTGGCCGGGGAGTTCAGCGGCGTCTACCCGCGGGAGTCGCCGGGCGGCTGGCAGCTCATCGGCCGCACCCACTTGGAGATCTGGCGCACCGACCGGGAGCCGCCCGCGCTGCTGCGGCCCGGCGTGCGCGTCCGGTTCGAGGAAGTCTCATGATCGAGATCGTGCAGCCCGGTCCGCTGGCGACCGTGCAGGACCTGGGCCGCAGCGGGCACGCGGGCATCGGGGTCGGCGTCTCCGGCGCGGCCGATCGGAGCTCGCTGCGGCTGGCGAACCGCCTCGTCGGCAACGCGGAGGGCGCGGCCGCGATCGAGACCACCTTCGGTGGACTGCTGCTGCGTCCCGACCGGGACGTGACGGTGGCGGTGACCGGTGCCGACTCCCCGCTGACGGTGGACGGCCGAGCGGAACCGGTGAACACCGTGCTGCGGGTCCGCGCCGGAGCGTCGCTGCGGCTCGGTGCCCCGGCGCGCGGCCTGCGCGGGTACGTGGCGGTGCGCGGCGGGATCGACGTGGAGCCGGTGCTCGGTTCCCGCGCCACCGACGTGCTCTCCGGGCTCGGTCCGCCGCAGCTCACCGCGGGCACCCGGCTGCCGGTCGGGCCGCCGCCCGCGGAGTTCCCGGTCGTCGACCAGGCCCCGGTCCGTCCCGTGCGCGACGGAGACCTGGAGCTCTCGGTCGTGCTGGGGCCGCGCGCGGACTGGTTCACCGAGCAGGCCGTCAGCGCGCTGCTGGGGGAGGCGTTCGCGGCCAGCGCCGACCTCAACCGGGTGGGCGTGCGCCTGGACGGGCCCGCACTGCCGAGGGCGCGCACCGAGGAACTGCCCAGCGAAGGCATGGCGCTCGGTTCCCTGCAGGTGCCGCCGTCGGGGCGGCCGACGCTGTTCCTCGCCGACCACCCCGTCACCGGCGGGTACCCGGTGATCGCGGTGGTGCTCGCCGCCGACGTGGACCGGGCCGCGCAGGCCCGGCCGGGGCAGCGCGTGCGATTCCGTCAAGTGACCCCAGCGAAGAGGTGAGCGCGAGATGCAGCCCGCGACGATGACACCCGAGCAGGCCAGGGCCGCGTTCCGCGCGGGTCTCCGGACGCCGACGGCGGGCTACAGCTCGGGGTGGACGCAGGCGAACCTGTTGACGTTGCCGCGCGCGGACGCCTACGACTTCCTGCTGTTCGCGCAGCGCAACCCGCGGTCCTGCCCGGTGCTGGACGTGACCGAACCGGGCGAGACGGCGGCGTCGATCTTCGCCGGGGACCTGCGCACCGACCTGCCCGCCTACCGGATCTACCGGCACGGCGAGCTCGTCGAGGAGCGCGGCGAGGTCACCGACCTGTGGCGCGACGACCTGGTGTCGTTCCTCATCGGGTGCAGCTTCACCTTCGAGGCCGCGCTGCTCGAAGCGGGCGTCCCGGTGCGGCACGTCGAGCAGGGCCGCAACGTGCCCATGTACCGGACGAACCGCGAGTGCCGCCCGGCGGGCGCGCTGGCCGGGCCGCTGGTGGTGTCGATGCGCCCGATGCCCGCCGACCAGGTGGCCACCGCGGTGCGGGTGACCTCCCGCTACCCCGCGGTGCACGGCGCGCCGGTGCACATCGGGTCGCCGGCCGAACTCGGGATCCGGGACCTGGATGCACCGGACTTCGGGGAACCGGTGTCGATCCGGCCGGGGGAGGTCCCGGTGTTCTGGGCGTGCGGGGTGACTCCGCAGGCGGCGGTGATGCGGTCCCGGCCGGCGCTCGCGATCGGGCACGCCCCCGGCCACATGGCCGTCACCGACGCGCGCGACAGCGACCACCTGGTGCCGTGACCCCCGCCCGAGGAGAGGAGCGGGGGAGCACCGGACCGTGCAACGGGCCCGACCGCGCCTCCTGTTCCCGCTGCGCGGAGTGACCTCCCGCACCTGGGCCGATCACCTGTCGAGGCGAGCCCCGACGATCTAGGCTGGGGGAATTCGCGAACCTGGGGGTGTGCGATGGGAACTTCGTCCGACACGGACGGGCGACGACGGCTGGCGGGCCTGGGGCAGCCGGAGCAGCCCTCGATGGCGCGCGTCTTCGACTACCTGCTGGGCGGGACGAGCCATTTCGAGCTCGACCGCAGGCTCGCCGAGGACATGAAGCCGGTGCTGCCGAACATCGCCGAGCACATCCAGGTCATCCACGCCTTCCTGAGCCGCGCGGTGCGCTACCTCGCCGAACGCGGCATCGACCAGTTCCTCGACCTGGGAACGGGACTGCCCACGGTCGGCGACGTGCACGGCACCGCCCAGCGGGTGGATCCGACGGCGAAGATCGCCTACGTCGACGCCGACCCGTTCACGGTGCGGCTGGCCGAGGCGCAGCTGCACGGGGTGCGCGGGGTGACGGTCACCGAGGCCGACCTGTGCGAACCGGCCAGCGTGCTGACCGCGCCGGGCGTGACGGGGCTGCTGGACTTCACCCGCCCGGTTGCGGTGCTGGCGATGGCGGCGCTGCCGTTCATCACCGAGGACGACGAGCTCTCCGGGGTGGTCGCGGCGTACCGGGACGCGTGCTCGGTGGGCAGCGCCCTGGTCTGCTCGCACCTGTCGGTGGTCACCGCCACGGCCGAGCAGGTCCGCGGGTTCGGTGACGTGGCGGAGCGGATCGGGCGGCGGCCGATCTGGCGTTCGCCCGACGACTTCCACACCGTGTTCAACGGTTACGAACTGGCCGAACCGGGGCTGCTGCGCACGGCGCTGTGGCGCCCGGAACTGGGTGAGCCGACCGTCGGCGCGCACGATCCGCTCGAGGTGGACACCTGCTCGGCGGTGGGAATGCTGGTGTCCCGGCCTGTTCCGACCGCATTGCACCTCGTCCGCCGTTGACGCGGTTCCGGACGCCGGAGACGGCCCTTCCCGCGCGGTGAAACACCTGGTGGGGGTGCTGATCGTCCCGCTGGGAAATGTCGAACCAGGAATTCGGAACAATAATTTGCGGCGCGCCGAAAAAATTGTTTGGCCGAGTGGTTCGGTCGAATTCGTGTTCTCGATTTCGAGTTGACGGGTTGATTGTTCCGGTGCGGCGGGTAATCTATTCGGCAGAAGGGGAGTAGCCCTCAATTCGCGATCGACATACTGGCGGCAATGACGCACGCCCGGTCGCGGAGCCTCTCGATGCGCAGGCGGGCGAGACCTTCGATCCGAGACACGTCGGATCGGAGGCGTGACGCGCCCTGGTCCAAGCAGGGAAGAGGTGTTCGTACCGTGTTGACCGGTTTCGCCGTCAGTTCCGCGGCGATCTTCGTGGCCGAACTCGGCGACAAGTCCCAGTTGATGGCGATGACCTTCGCCACCCGCTACCGCGCCTGGCAGGTGCTGCTGGGCATCACGCTCGCCACCACCGTCGTGCACGCCGCCTCGGTCGCCCTCGGATTCGGCATGGGCGCGCTGCTGCCCACCGAGTGGATCGGCCTGGTCGCCGGTATCGCCTTCCTCGGCTTCGCCGCGTGGACGCTGCGCGGTGACCACCTCACCGACGCCGAGAAGAGCAAGGCCGGTCGCACCGCCCGCTCCGCCGTGATCGCGGTGACGCTCGCGTTCTTCCTCGCCGAGCTCGGCGACAAGACGATGCTCGCCACGGTCACCCTCGCCTCGCAGCACGACTGGCTGGGCACCTGGATCGGGTCGACCGTCGGCATGGTGCTCGCGGACGCGCTCGCCATCGGCGTCGGCCTGCTGCTGGGCAAGCACCTGCCGGAGCGCTTCATCCGCTACGGCGCCGCCGCGCTGTTCGCCGTCTTCGGCGGCTGGCTGATCGTCGAATCGACCCTCGGCCTCCTCTGACCGCACCTGACGTGACGGCCCGCTCCACCGGCTCCCCGCCGGACCGAGCGGGCCGTCCGCATTTCGCACGGCGGGACGAAGTGAACGGACCGCTTGTCCAATCCCGTTGGACGAACGGTCCGTTCACTCCGAACTCGCCCTGCGCGGCGGCTGCGCGTGGCGGTAGTGAGCGGACCGTTCGTCCAACGCCGTTGGGCGAACGGTCCGTTCACCCGCTTCGGTGGGTGTGGGTTGCGGACGGATCGGGGCCGCAAGGCAACCCGTGACGGGGGTGGCGGGTTCTCGTTGTACGGGCAATGACGGTTCGGAGGTTCTCGTGACCTGGATGATCTACGGCGCCACCGGGTACACGGGGCGGCTCATCGCGGAACGCGCCCTCGACCGGGGGCAGCGGCCGGTGCTCGCCGGGCGCGACCCCGCGAAGCTCGCGCGCGTCGCGACTCCGCTGGGCCTGCCGTACCGGGTGTTCGACGTGCGCGCGGAGGCCGCCGCCGCGGCGGCGCTGGCGGACGTCGACCTGGTGGCGCACTGCGCCGGACCGTTTTCGGCGACTTCGACGCCGATGGTGGCGGCCTGCCTGGCGTCGGGAACGCACTACGTGGACATCACCGGCGAGATCGACGTGTTCGAGTCCGTGTTCGCCCGGCACGGGGACGCCGTCGACGCGGGGGTGGTGCTGCTGCCCGGCGCGGGATTCGACGTGGTGCCGACCGACTGCCTGGCCGCGATGGTCGCCACCGCCTTGCCGGGCGCCACGAACCTCGATCTGGCGTTCCAGGCCAGCGGCGGGATCAGCGGCGGCACGGTGAAGAGCGCGCTGGAGGGCGCCGCGCTCGGCGGGCGGGCTCGCGTCGACGGAGTGCTGCGCACGGTTCCGATGGGCTGGCGGCACCGGGACGTGCCGTTCCCGTCCGGGCACCACCGGGTGTCCTCGTTGCCGTGGGGCGATGTCAGCACGGCCTACCGCAGCACCGGCATCCCGAACATCACCACCTTCACCCGGCTGCCGGGACTGCACCGCTTGGGGCCGACGGCGACCGCGCTCGGCAGGGCGGTGCTGGGGCGGCCCGTCGCGCAGCGCGTCGGCAAGGCCGTGATCGGTTCGCTGGTCGGCGGGCCCGGATCGGCGCAGCGGGCGCGGAGTTGGGTGGAGGTCTTCGCGGAGGCGACCGACGACGCCGGCCGCTCGGTGACGGCGGCGCTGATCGGGCCCGACACCTACGAGTTCACGGTGGACGCGGTGCTGCGCTCCGTCGGCGGCCTGCTGACGGGCGGCACCCGCCCGGGCGCGCACACCCCGTCCACCGCCTTCGGCGCCGACTTCGTCCGCCGCCTGCACGGAGTCCGCCTCATCGAACCGGGCCGGATCAGCGGTTGAGCGAACGGCCCGTTCGTCCAATTCCGTTGGGCAAGCGGTCCGTTCACTCCTGATGAGGTGCCTCGGGCCGGAGTGAACGGCCTGTTCGTCCAATCCCGTTGGGCAAGCGGTCCGTTCACTCGTGAATCGCGGGCGGGGCCGGGTTGTGGGTGAACGGCTCGTTCGTCCAATGCGGTTGGGTGAACGGTCCGTTCACTCCGATCGCTTCCCGCTTGCAGTCGTCATGGGTGGGGGAGGACGCGGAGGGTGGTGCCGGGGCCGGTGGCGCTGAGGAATTCCAGGTAGGGGCCGCTGCGGTCGGGCGAGTGCAGCGCGACCAGGTGCGGTTCGCGGTGCACGACGATCAGCGACGTGGTCCCGGTCCACCGCCGCGCGTCGCGCTCGGGGTCGGCGGAGTCGATCACCACCGAATGCACCGCTCCGGTGTCCACATCGGACTTCCGGGGTTCCAGCAGACAGAGCTCGTTGCCGTCGGGGTCGGTCATCACGACCCACGGCACGTCCTCGCCCTGCCCGATGTCGGCGAAGCGCGCGCCCGCGTTGAACAGCCGCAGCAGCATGGTCCGCTCGTGGTCGTGCGATTCGCTGCGCAGGTCGAGGTGGACGCCGTTCTTCCCGGACTTCTCCCGCGCGGCACCGGCGAACAGCAGCGGAATTCCGGGTCCTGCGGGCCGCACCACCGGATCGGCGGCGCTGGTGTCGACGGTCCAGTCGAGCACCTGCGCCCACCACCGCGCCAGCAGCAGGGGGCGTGCGGTGGCGAATTCGACGGTGAACCCCGTTCCGGTCATGAGCTCGGAGGTTAGGCCGCCGCCGAACGGGCCGCATCCGCGTTCGCGCACTCCATGCCGCGAGCACCGGAGCTGCCCCGCGATGCCCCGGGCGGCTCAGGGACGGGCGGTCAGCATCCGTGCGCCGGGCGCCTCGGTGTGCTCGTGCTCCCCGGCGACGTGGCGGGGCCCGGTGACGGTCTCGCCGAGCGAGGCGCGCAGCGCGCGGGAGATCAGCTGGCGGCGGACGGACCTGGGCGAGAGCTCCGCGAGCAGCCAGCCGATCGCGGGCGGCAGCACGCGCGGCAGCCGTTCCCGCGCGCAGTGCCCGGTGCCCGGCACCAGCCACACCTCGGCGGCGGGGCGGTCGGCCAGCGCGATGGTGTCCCGCAGCGGCACGTACGGATCGCCGGTGCCGTTGATCGCCAGCAGCGGTGCCGCCGAGGTCGAGCTCAGCAGTCCTTGCCTGCGCAGCGAGAACTCCAGCGAGAACCGGTCGGCGTCGGCCCGGTCCGGCAGCGCGGGCAGGTCGAGCGCGTTGCCGATGACCCCGGCCATCCCGTGCGGCAGGCCCAGCACGTCGACCGCCGTGCCGTTCGCCCCGATGGGGCCGCCGAAGTCGATGGCGGCGTCGACCCGGCCGGTGAGCGCTAGCTTCGCGGCCCAGTGCCCGCCGAAGCTCAGGCCGAGCAGCGCGGTCTTCGAACACCGCGTCCGGTCGGCGAGCTGCCGGGCGGTCGCGGCCAGCAGCAGGTCCGAGTCCGCGGCCAGCGGGACTCGTGATTCGCCGGTGCCGGGCATGTCGACGGCGGCGACGGTGAGCCCGCTGATCAGGGAGATCAGCAGCGCCATCCGGTGCAGCTCCACCTTCCAGGTGTCCACTCCGCCGCACAGCAGCAGCAACTGGTCGCTGACGGCTCGGGGGCGGCGGTAGACGTGCGCGGTGACGCGGGTGCTGTGCCGGCGGTACGGGACGTCGAGGGCGTAGCGGCGGAACGTGACGGGCAGGCCAGCCGAGGCGTGGCCGAAGCATTCCAGCTGGCGGGCGTAGGCCTCCCGGCGATCCGCGGTGGCCAGGCACGGGAACCGGGCGGCGCCCCAGCACGCGGCGGCGTGCGCCCAGTCGTGCTCGGATTCCGCGCGCCGGGCCTCTTCCGCCCACACCGGGACCCAGCCGGTGCGGCCGTGGCCCCACATGTCGTCGATCCGATCGCGGACGCGGGCGATCACGCTCGGTGACACTCCCCAGCTCTGGAACTGCCGGGCGCGCTCGGTGAACAGTTCCGCGGGATGCACGGGAAAGGTGAACATGGCCGCCTCCGTCGACTCAGGGTCTCTTTCCGGTATGGCAGGGGAAATCCGGTTTCCTGAGCCTGTGCGCCGATGGTCTCGCACCAGGTGAGATGGACCAAGCGACAGACCCGCACACTACCCGAATATACGTGCGGAAACGTGCGTTGATCTTGATAAAGCCCCATTTCGAGCGACAAAAAACCACGGAGAGTAGCCATCGGATTGCTCGCGCCCTCATGCCCCACACGCCAACTCCTGCGGCCGAAGGCCGTGCCTCGCGGCGAAGCCGTGCCGTGGGCTGCGAAGCAAGCCCGCCTTGCGGCGTAGCCGTGCCTGTATGTGCGAAGCACATAGCCCACGTCGAAAAGTGGCCCACCCGCGGGTTCTCAGCCGGTCTGTCGCGAGGACAGCTTTTTCCCTCGTGGCGGAGCCACTTGGGAAAAAGATCCCGCAGCGACAGGCCGGCTGAGGTTCCGCCACCCGCCCCCCAAGCAAAACGACCGGCTCAGGACTCCGAAGGATAATGCCAACCAGAGCCGGTGCCTCTGTACTGTTCCACTGGGATCGGGGTGACGTCCGGCGCCAGGTGGTCGCGGCACAGCACGCCGTAGAGGTGGTCGACTTCGTGCGCCACGAGCCGCGCGACGCCGCGTTCGAAGATGGTGATGCGCCGTTCCCCGGTGATGTCCTGGTGTTCCACGTGCACCACCACGGGGCGCGGCACGAGGCAGCGCACGTCGAAGAAGCTCAGGCAGCCTTCGTACTGCTCGTCGCCCTGTTCGCCCGCTTCGATGATCCGCGGGTTCAGCAGCGTGATCAGGTCGTCGCTGCCGGGTGGGCGCACGATGGCGGCGGCCCGTTCGATGCCGATCTGCGGCGCTGCGATGCCCATGCCCTTGCCGAAGGTGTGCGCTTTCGAGATGCGCTGCGTCGCCGAGTGCAGCTCGTTGATCACGCGCCGGGCGTCTTCGGCTTCGTCGGGCAGCGTGAACGGGCGGGCCGAGCGCCGCAGCATCGGGTCGCCGTCCTGCACGATGCCCAGCGCCGTCATGGTCTCGCTCGGCTTCGGCGGCCCGGACGGAGCGGTCGGCGAGTCGTTGCGGAAGTGCCATTCCAGCCGGTACCGGGCGTGCAGCGGTGGGTCTTCGGTCGACCACGCGTAGATCGTGCGGTCCTGTTCGTGCCGGGTTTCGATGGCGGTGTGGAACGGCATCGATTCGGCGGTCATCGAGGTGTGCAGTCCCCACACCGCCGGGTCCAGTTCCGTCGGGAAGTTCAACGTGACCGATAACCGCTGCGTGGGCAGCCGCACCGCGCGGCGGAACCAGTGGCCCCACTTGTCGTCGCTGACGGTGTAGGTGTATTCGATCCAGGCGCTTTCGCCCGGGTACAGCGGGAATCGGCCGGAGTCGTTGGCGAACAGCAGCCACACTTCCTTGAAGGCGTCCCGGTCGTGCTGCACGCTCCAGCGCATCGGTTCTTCGCGCTTCTCCCCGTGCCACGCTTGGAGGTCGATCTCCTCCCAGGTCAACGGGTTGTCCCGGTAGAGCCGGTTGGAACGTTCGGGGTCGCCGGGGAAGCGGTCCACCGAGATGCGGATCAGGTAGCGGGTGATCGGCTCGGTGCCGTTGTTGACCAGATGTCGCCGCATGGTGGCGCGGTAGGAACCGTTGACGTAGAACAGTTCCGCGTGATCGTGCTCGACGACGAGCCCGCCCGCGGGTTCGGTGGCCGGCGCGGCGTGCTGCGGTGGGCTGGGTTTGCGCGGCGCGGGAACGGTGTTCTGCTCCCGCCAGGCCCGGCGCAGCGATCCACCGGCGTTGAGGGCGCTGTCGGCGGCTTGGGCGAATTCGCGTGACGCGTGCTCACCGCCGCTTTCGACCTTCGACACGTACGACCGGCTGTAGCCCATGCCGCGGGCCAGCGCTGATCTGGACAGGCCGCGAACGTCGCGCCATCGCCGGAATTCGGCGACGAACACGTCCTGTTCCGGTGTCGCGTCCAGGTCGGCCTTCGCCTGGCCGGTCATGGCCACCATCCCCATCGCGTCCGGCGTGCGTGTGCGTGAGCTCACCGTGAGCAGGCGCTCAGCCTACGCACACACCCCCTCGCCGCGGTCCCCTTGAACGGAGGTTCCCGGACGCCGACAACACGTTTCACACAGATGGCGGGTAGCTGAGCGAAAAATGTCCTCCGAAGTCTTCGCGCGCACAACAATCTCACGTCCTCCGGCCGCGTTCGCGCGGTGCGGAACCGAAGGATCTGATCACGTGAGCAGCCCCTTGGCGATTCACGGCGGCCCACCTGTGGTGCGCTCCGCCGCCCCGCAGGTCCCCTGGCCGCCGGTCGACATCAACACCGCGGTCGCGGTCACCGCGCAGCTCTACAGCGCGGTGTCCGTGCCGGGGCGCACCGGCATCGTCGCGGAGCTGGAGAGCCGGCTCGCGGAGTTCTTCGGCGTGCGCCGCGCGGTGGTCACGTCTTCGGGCACGGCGGCGCTGCATTCGGCGTACTCCGCGCTCGGGCTCACCGACGGGGACGAGGTGATCGTGCCCGCCTACACCGCGCATCCGACCGCGACGCCGCTGTTCCACCTGCGGGCGAAGCCGGTGCTGGTGGACTGCGACGAGCTCGGCAACATCGATCCGCTGCAGGTGGAGGCGGCGATCACGCCGTTCACCAAGGCCATCGTGGTCACGCACCTGTGGGGTGTGCCCGCGCGGGTGGAGGCGCTCGCGGACATCGCCGAGCGGCACGGGATCCGCTTGGTGGAGGACGGTTCGCACGCGCACGGCGCGGCGGTGGGCGGGCGCCGGGTCGGCACGTTCGGGCACATCGCCGCGTTCAGCATGGGCGGGGCGAAGCCGTTGTCGGCGGGCGAGGGCGGATTCGTGCTCACCGATGACGACGACTTGTACTACCGGGTGCTGCTGCACAGCCAGGACGGCGGCCGGTGCCGCAGCGAGATCCCGATCGACCACCCGCTGCGGCGCTACGTCGTCACCGGCACCGGGTTGGCGCACCGGATGCATCCGCTGGCGGCGGCGCTGGCGCTGGGGCAGCTCAACGAGCTGGACCGGCGGCTGGGCGGGCGACGGCAGCTGGCCGCGCACATGATCTCGGAGCTGCGCGGGTTGCCCGGCATCAGCGTGCCGGAGGTGCCCGCGCGTTCGGCGCCGGCCTGGTACGCACTGGCGCTGCTGCACCGGCCGGAGGACTTGGGCGGGTTGCCGGTGGACGCGCTGATCGCGGCGTTGCGAGCGGAGGGGTGCTTGGAGGTCGACCACCCGCGGGCGCCCCGGCCGCTCAACGAGCACCCGCTGTTCGACGCGCCGAACCGGTTGTTCCCGAACCTGCCGGAGGGGTGGCCGCGCTATCGCGCCGGGCAGTACCCGAGGTCGGAGCGCAGGCACCGCAACACGCTCACCATCACCGTCCCGCACGACGATCCGGAGTTGGTGGAGGGCTATGTCCGCGCCTTCCGCAAGGTCATCACGCACCACCGCACCCTCATCGGCCCCGACCCGTGACGACCATCCGCTGCGGACGATCTCCGTCGTTTCGCGGGGGACTGAGGCACCCTGATCGGGCGCCCGAAAGGCCGCTGTGGCCTGGAAAAGCTCTGAGGTCGCAGAGGTGGGGCTCGTCGATTCCTCGGTTGGTTGCGCGGGGTTGAAACGGGGTGGGCGCGGTTCGGGACGTGTTCGGGGGCGCCTGTTGGGGGTGGTGGGCGGTCAGGGGAAGGCGCGGAGGGTGGCGTCGACGAGGGCGTCGGCGAAGGCGTCGTCGAGCGGGCCGCTGCGCAGCAGCCAGCGTTGGGTCAGCGGGGCGTACAGGAATTCCAGGAACAGGTCGAGGTCGGTGTCCGCGGCGAGTTGACCGGCTTCCCGGGCGGCGCGGAGTCGGCGTTTTTTGGCTTCGGTGACGGGTTTTTCGAGTTTCTCGCGGTAGAGCTCGGCCAGTTCGGGGTCGGCGATGAGCTCCATGTTCAGCGCCCGGATCGGCGCCTCGAAGGCGGGGTCCGCGAACTCGGCCGCGGTGGCGCGCAGCACGGTCTTCAGGTCGGCCGCGAGGTCGCCGGTGTCGGGCAGTGCGACCTCGCCGTCGGTCTGTTCGCTCAACGCGAGGATCGAGTCGAAGACGACGGCGCCTTTCGACGACCACCAGCGGTAGATCGTCTGCTTGCCGACTCCGGCGCGGGCGGCGATCGCCTCGATGGTCAGCTTCGCGTAGCCGACTTCGGCGATGAGCTCGCGGGTGGCGGTGAGGATCGCGGTGCGCGAGCGCTCGCTGCGGCGGGTGCGGTCCGGGCTGTTGACGGCCATGCGAACCAGATTAGCGCGAGACGAGACGGATCGTCTTGACTCGGTGCGGATCGGCGCTACAGTTGAACGAGACGCAACGTCTCGTCTCATCTGAGGGGGAAGCATGACCCGAACCGGACCACGCACCTGGCTGATCACCGGAGCCTCTCGGGGCCTCGGCCGCGCCTTCACCGAGGCGGCGCTGGCCGCAGGTGACCGGGTCGTCGCGGTCAGTCGCGACATCACGCCGCTCGACGACTCGGTGGAACGTTCCGGCGGCCGGCTCGTCACCTTCCCGCTGGACGTGCGCGACCGCGCCGCCGTCTTCGCCGGGGCGGACCGCGCCGCCGAGGCGTTCGGCGGTCTCGACGTGGTGGTCAACAACGCCGGGATCGCCTTGCTCGGCATGGTCGAGGAATGCGCCGAGCAGCAGGCCCGCGAGCACTTCGACACGAACTTCTTCGGCGCCCTGTGGGTGAGCCAAGCCGTCGTGCCGCACCTGCGGGCGAGCGGCGGAAGGCTGCTGCAGATCTCCTCGATGGGCTCCGGCGGCGGCTACGCCATGACCGGCATGTACGGCGCCGCCAAAGCGGCCTTGGACGCGATGAGCGGGTCGCTGGCCATGGAGGTCGAGCCGTTCGGTGTCAAGGTCACGGTCGTGCAGCCCGGCGGGTACGAAACCGGCCTGTTCACCCAGGGGCTCACCGCCACCGAGGAAGATCCCGCCTACGCGCCGCTGCGCGCGGAACTGTTCGAGATGTTCACCGACTCACAGGACTTCGACCCGTCCCTGGCGGCGAAAGTGCTGCTGCAGCTGGCCGATCTGGAGGAGCCGCCCAAGCGAATCGTCCTCGGCGGCCTCGCCTACGACCTGGTCCGGGACCTGGAACGCGCCCGCTCCGCGGAACTCCCGAAGTGGGAACACCTCAGCAGGCAGGCCGGGTGAACCCGCAGCCTGCGGGACGCCGACCGTGGCGTTCTGGTGGGCGAGAGCGGGAGATTGCCGGACGGTTGTGGCCGAGTTGGAGAAGCCGCTGTCCGACAGTTGCGCGTGCTCGGTCCCGACCACATCCGGGCCACCCGGCTCGACATCGAGAGCTTGAGCGGTGACGCCTGAGCGGGCCGAGCGTTCCCGCGAACCAGGTCGTGCTCAGCTCAGCGCGGCGTCGCGGAGGTCGGCCAGCAGCGTCGGGAGCACCGTTTCCTCTTCGACCGCGCGGGAAGCCGTGGACATCAGCTCCGACAGCTGCGGGTCCCACGGGGTGTCCACGGGAGCGCCGACGAGGTTCGGGAGGTCCAGGCGCCGGTGGGCCGCGTGGTCGACGGCTTCCCGGTAGTCCGCCGCGGACATGCGCCACAGCTGCGCCTCGTGCTCCGACCACAGCGAGCGGGCGATCGCGACGCCCGTCCAGTCGAAGTCGCCGTGGTAGCGCAGCAGCGCCCCGTCCGCGCGCAACCGGGCCAGCAGCGACGACGCCACCGGTGACGGGTGCCCGCCGAGGCACACCAGCGGATGCCGGATGTCGGCGCGGGCGGCGGCTTCGAGGACCCGAGCGTTCTCGCACACCGCGATGACCGTTCCCGAGTCGACGAGCCGGTGCGGGGCCGCGGACAGGTCCCGGAGGGTGAGGTGCGTCGGCAGGCCCAGGCCGGTGCGGTCCGCGACCGAACGCGACCAGGAGTCGTCGCCGGTCAGCGGCAGCGCCCAGCTCAGCACCGTGCCCGCCACGTCGTCCGGGGCGACCCCGCAGCGCTCCCACAGCGCGCGGCGGTCCCGTTCGCCGTTCGGCGGTTCGATGTCGTGCGCCAGCGCCGCCGCGCGCAGCACGATCCGGCTCAGCGTGCTCCCGCTGTCGAGCTCGTGCGGGTCGTCGGCGGCGGTGAGCTCGGCGCGCGACACCCACACCGCCGGGGGCGTCGCCGGGTCCAGCGCCAGCGCGGCGAGCACCGTCGCGGCACGTCCGGTGACGTGCTCCAGCTCGGTTTCGGCGACGCGGCCGTACTGGTGCAGCCAGCGCACCCACGGCTCGGCCCACGCCGCCGCGCCCAAGCCGTGCGCGGTCAGCGCGTCCAGCGCCGGATCGGACCGCTCCGCTCGTGCCGGGGCGGCCTCGGGGGAGGCGATGGGCCTGCCGTGCAGGATCTCCAGCACCAGCGGCAGGGGCAGTCCGAAGCGGGCGTCCGCGCGCAGCACCTTGTCCAGCTTCACCAGCATGATCCGGGAATGCCCCAGGTACAGCTCGCGGCCGTACACCGCGCTGACGGCGGCGCGCGTCGGCTCGTCGGGCAGCGCGACGCTGAACCGGTCCGGCCGCTTCGGCGATTCCAGCGCCTCGCGGGCCTGCTCCCACAACCCGCGCAGCGCGGCACCGCCCCACGTCTCGCGGACGTCCGCGCGGGTCTGGTCGGACACTTCGGTGAGGTCGCCGTCAGCCATCGGAGCGCTCCATGCCCCGACCGTCCCACGTGGTGTGCGTGCAGGCGATGCCGTGGCCGCTGCGCGGGCGCAGCACGTCGTAGATGTGCATCTTCGGGATCTTCGGCGACACGCCCCAGCCGCTGGGCCAGGTGATCAGCCAGTCCATGTCCAGGTCCACCAGCAGTCCCAGCATCCGCGCGATCGTCGGATCGTCGAGCCGCTCGAACGCCTCGTCCAGCAGCACCAGCCGCAGCGGCCCGCGCCCGCCGGAGGACACGCTCACCGCGTCGTAGAACGCCGCCGCCGCCGCGAACAGCGTCACGTAGGAGATCAGCCGCGTCTCACCGGACGAGAGCTGCCGCAGCCGCCGCACGCGGGGCTTGCCCTCCGGGCCGGTGTCGCGCACCCGCACGGTGAACGCGAACCACGAGCGGTAGTCCAGCGCCCGCGACAGGATCTCCGCGTAGCCACCGGAGGCGCTGTCGCGTTCGGCCTCGATGAGGTCGGTGAACACCTTGCGCAGCAACGAGTCCTGGTCGTCGCTGCGGTCGGCGAACGGGGTGCGCACCAGGTCGATGGCCTGCTTGATGTCGTCGCCGAGCGACGGCGAGGGCTCCCACTCCAGCTGCACGTGCACGCCCTGGCTGGAACGGGCGCCGTCGAGCACCTCGTTCATCCGCTTGCACAGGTTCTCCGCCACCGTCACCTGCCCGCGCAGCCGTTCCGCGAGGTCGCGGATCAGGTAGTCGGCGAAGATCGACCGGTACCGCTCGTTGAGGAAGCCGCGTTGTTCGGCGAGGCGTTCGGCGACCCGGCGGGCCGCGTCGGCCACCGGCTGCGGGCCTTCCTCGCCGGTGACGGTGACGGTGAGCAGGCCCTGCTGGTCGCCCGCGGCGATGTCGTAGCCGCCGCTGAGCGACTGCTGCAGCGCCTGGAACCGGTTGAGCACCGCGGTCTCACCCGCCGTCTTGCGGTCCGCGGCGCCCGCGAGCAGTTCCGCGGCCTCCGCCGGTTCGGGCGGTTCCGCGGCGCGCGGATCGGGTTCGGCGCCGTCCTCGGCGGGGAGCACGTCGGCCGCGGCCCACACGCCCGGCACCCGCAGCGCGGCGGTGAACGCGGACGCCGCGGTCTCGGCGTCGGATTCCCGCCCGGCGAGCTGGGAGTGCTTGGTCTCCCACTGGGTTTCCAGCCGCACCACCTGTTCGCGCGCGGCGCTGATCCGCTCCCGCGCGGCGGGCAGGTCCTTGCGCAGCTGCGCCCGTTCGCGTTCCAGTTCGCCGACCTTGCCGGAGATCTCCTGCGCGGCGCCGCCCACGGAGTCGCTGAGCTCGGCGAGGCCGGTGGCCTGCTCGGTGTGCTCGGCGCAGCGCTGCTCGGCCTGCGACTCCGCCTCCATCCGGTCGGCCACCGCGGCGTCGTGGTGCAGCGCGATGTCGCGCAGGTCGGCCAGCGTGGCCAGGCAGCGCGATTCGACCACTTCGTGCAGCGCGTCGATCGCCGCGCGGGCCTCGGTCGCGGCCCGGTTGGCGTGTTCCAGCGCCTGCGTCTCCGGCGGCAGGTCCGCTTCCCCGGCGGCGCGCACCAATTCGGAGCGCGTCGCCTGCCAGCGCTGATCGGTCTGGTCGAGCTCGCCGCGGGCCTGCTTGGCGTGGCGGTCGGCGTCCTCGGCGGCGTCGGTGGCCGTGGCGACCTGGGCGTGCGCGGTGACGAGGTCGGAGTCGTCGGGGAACGATTCCAGGTGCCGTTCCAGGGATTCACCGTGCTCGGTGGCGTCGCGGTGGCGCCGTTCGACTTCGCCGATCCGCTCGCGCAGCGCGGCGAGCTCCTCCTCCAGCTCCGCGATGCGCCGGGCTCGGGACGCTTCGCGGGCGCCCGCGCCGACGTACTCGGCGGATTCCTTCTGCCACGAACCCGACAGCACCCCGGCCTGCCAGCGGCCGTCGGTGCCCACCACCAGCCCCGGACCGTCCACAACGGACACGGAGGCGAGCAGGGAACCGATGTGCTCGGCTGGAACGGGCCCGTCCGGCTCCGGCGCGGGCACCAGCAGTTCCGCGAGCGTGCCCGCCGCGCCCTCCGCGCCCGGAACGGCCAGCACGTCCGCCAGCTCGGCGACGGTGCCCTTCTCCGAGACCCACGCGTTGAGCAGCCCGCTCGCCTGCAGCGCCGCCTCCAGCCCGGCCCGCTGCGCGTCGTCGAGCGACGGCTGGAAATCCACCAGCCGGTAGAACGCGCGGCCCGTCTCCTCGGGCCGCTCCGCCGCCGCCCACTCCGGGCGCCGCGGGGTGCGCTCGACCCCGGCGCGCAGCTGCGCGAGCTCCTGCTCGCCGGTGCGCACCCGGTCGCGGAACTCGCCGAGTTCCCGCTCCACCGCCGAAATCCGCTGCCGCGCCTCCTGCAGCCGCGGCCGAGCCCAGCGCCGCGCCTGCTCCAGCGCTTCCCGCGCCGCGGACCGCTCGGCCAGCAGCCGGTCCGCCGACGGCACCTCCGGCACCGGGTCGTCCACAGTGGACTCCGGGTGGTCCGAGCCCCAGTGCTGCGCCCGCCGCCGCCACTCGGCGGCGGCCTCCGAGAGGCGCTGCTGAGCCACGTTGCGCCTGCCCACGGCCTCCGTCGAGATCAACTGCGCCTGGCGGGCCTGCTGCTGGAGCTTCGTGACCTGCTCCCGCTGCCGGTCCAGCTCCACGGCCTGCTGGTGCAGCGTCAACGTCAACGCGCCCCGGCGCTGCGCCACCGTGCTCGCCTGCCCCGCCCGGTCCGCCGCGGCGCGGAAGCGCTGCGCCAGCTCGTCGGTGTCGACCTCGGGTGCGCTGAGCCGGTCCACGTCCACCGGTTCGGCGTCCGGTTCGGGCGCGGTCCGCACCCGGTCCGGGGTGCTGATCGCCTCCGCCTTCGGCACCTCCGGCGGGCGCGGCACCAGATCGCCGTCCAAGCCCGCCGCCGCCAGCTGCCGGTTCGCCCGCTGCGCCGCCTGCTCCGCGGACTCCGCGTCGCCCACCAGCCTGCGCAGCGTGCCCAGCACCGACTCCGCCGAGCGCTCCTCCTGCGCGCGATGCCGCGCCGCGGTCTCCAGCGCCGCCACCGCCGCCGAACGCGAGCCCTCCACGACCCGCTCCCGGTCGCGCAGGTTCTGCAGCTCCGCGTACGCCGGGTGCGAGCGCAGCGCCTCGATGCTCGACTCCAGCGTGCCCTCGCGCTGCTCCAGCTCGGAGACGGTGCGCTGCGCGGATTCGCGCTCCTCGCGGTGCCCGGTGACCTGCTTGTCCAGCTTCGCCAGTTCCTTGCGCAGCGCCGCGAGCCGGTCCTGCGCCGTGCGCATCGACTCCGCGCGCTCCCGCAACGCCCCCAGCGCGTAACCGGAGTACGTCGACAGGAACGCGCTCAGCGCCTTGTCCGCGCCGGTGAGCCGGACGATGTTCTCCCGGATCGACTCCAGGTCGTCGAAGGAACTGGCGAGCCGCTCGATCAGCGCCGGCTCCAGCGGCGGCAGCGCGTCCGAGAGGATCTGCTCCAGCTGCCCCTCCAGCACCTTCAACCCGACGTCCGGGTTGCGCAGCGTCCGCTGCAGGTGCAGCAGGTCCCCGTAGCGGGCCGCAGGCACGCCGTAGACCTGCGCGGCGATCTTCGCGCGGAAGCCCTGGTCGTCGAGCACGCAGTCCGCGCCCAGCAGCTCCCGCAGCTGAGCCGGACCCAGCGGCACCCGCTCCGGACCCACCAGGTGCAGGTTGTGGCCCACCCGGCGGCCCGTGATGAACCGCCACGAGTCGCTGATCGCCTGCGAGGTCTTCGACGCCTTCACACCGACACCGCAGGTGAGGAATTCCTCGCCGCCGTCGGGGGATTCGCGGCGCAGCTCCACCCAGGCGTAGCCGATGCGGTTCGGGCCGCCGGGGTACTCGTCGAGCATCAGGCGCCGGATGCTGACCGTGTCGAAGCCCTTCGAACCCAGCTGGCGCAGATCGCCGTCCAAGCACAGCGGCAGCAGCAGCTCCAACGTCCGGGACTTCCCGGAACCGTTCGTGCCCTGGAAGATCGCGCGCCCGCCGGAGAGGTCGAAGGTGTTCTCCGCGTACTGCCAGATGTTCACGATCCCGCCGCGGTGCAGCCGCCAGCGGTGCACCGGCCCCGCGGACAGCGTCGCGTCGCCCGGCTGCTCCGGGGTCGCCGAGGTCTCCGAAGGCACCGGCTGCACCGCTGCGGTCGCGTCGTCGGGGCTCACCGTGAACCGTCCTCTTCCAGATCGTCGAACAGGGACAGGCCCGGCGGCTCCGGTGCCGGCGCGGGCTCGGGCTCCCGCCCGGGAACGGGCGTGGCGTCCGGTTCCGGCAGCCACCGGTGCGCGGCCGGGCTCAACCACCAGGTGAGCTCGCCATGATCCTCCCCGGTGGTGGCGGTGCCGTCGGCGGCCTCGCCGCGCAGCACGCCGAGCCGCCGCAGCAGGTCCGCGACGGACCGCACCAGTTCCGCCGGCTCCTCGGTGGCCTGCCGCGACCACGCCGCCGGGTACGACTCGATCAGCTCACCGCACACCTCGGTGAGATCGTCCCAGGTCACCGGGTGCCTGCCGTCGGACTCGCGGGGTTCGCCGCATTCCAGCAGCCGCGGCAGCGCCAGCAGCGCGACGCGCGCGACCGTGCCGGTGCCGGGGAACAACGTGTCCGTCAGGTAGTCCTCCGGATCGCTGACCACGACCCCCTCGGAGCGGACCTCGGTCACCAGGCCGAAGAACCGCTCCAGCAAGCGGGACTCCACCCCGAAGTTCTTCAGCAGCCACTCCCGCTGCTCGGCGGGCAGGTCCGCGTAGAGCACCACCGGGTCCTCCACCAGCCGCCGCCGCACCACGTGCTCCACGCTGCGCGGCCCGGCCTGCGCCGCTGACTCCACCAGTTCGGCGGGCCCGGCCGAAGTGCCGATCGGCCCGGCGGGCAACTGGCCCAGCAGGTCGGTGTCGATGGTGATCAGCGCTTCCGCGGTGGAATCCGTCGCCGTCACGGTGCCCTCGGTCTCGCTGATCACCCCGAGCGCGACCAGATGCCGCAGCGCGGCGGTCAGCGCGCGCCGATCCGCCGGATCGTCCACCACCGGCACGCCCGCCTCCACGGCCGCGGCCCGGACGTCGATCACCAGCCGCGACAGCAGCACCTGCCTGCCGATGCCGGTCAACGTCGCCAGCGTCAACGCCAAGTACGCGTAGCCGCGCGGCGTCAGGCCGGGCTCGCCGCGCGTGGCGTCCGCACCCGGACCGGCCTTGTAGAGCCGGGCGAACCGGCGTTCCACCACCAGCCGGTAGCCCAGCAGCGAGGAGAACACCTCGTGCAGCGCCGCCCGCTGCCGGTAGATCATCGGCAGCAGGTCCCCGTCCGGCGCACCCTCCCGCAGCAGCGGGCGGCGCAGCAGCGCCCGCGCGCACCGCACCACGTTCGAAGCGTCGATCGAGGACAGCTCGTCGAAGGCCTTCGTCGCGCTCATCGGGTCGCCTCCGCGGGGATCGCGCCGTCGCCGTGCACGTCGAGCACCGCGTCGGTCAGCGTGAGAGTGCCCGCGCTGCTGCTGATCCGGGTGTGCGTGCCCGCCTCCGGGCGGATCGTCACCCGCAGCCGGTGCACCGGGTCCAACGCCGAACCCGGATCGTCGGAGCTGTCGCGCTGCGCCATCGCCAGCGTCAGCAGCTCGCACAGCACGCTCAGCGCCTCCCCGGACAGCCGGGTGTCGGCCAGCCGGTCACCCGCCGAGGCGAGCTCCGCCACCGCCGCGCCGCGCCGGGCGTCCTCCTCGCGCGCCTCGGCCAGCAGCGACTCCTCCGTCATCGGGTCGTCGAGCACCCGCGACGTGCGCCCGCGCGCCCCGCGATCACCGCGGCTGCGCACGCTCACCGTCACGTCCTGCACCGGGCCGTCGCGCCACGGCACGTCGTGGTTGTCGCTGTCGTAATCCGGCGCGGGCAGCAGGTGCCGCGCCGAGTACAGCCCGAAAGCGGCGGCGTAGATCCGGTGCGCCTCCGGCGGCTCCGCCTCGTCGAACCAGCGCGCCAGCTTCAACAGCTCGCCCCGGCGGCCCGGCAGCAGACCGCTGCCGGACGTCGCGCGCTTCACGCTCGCCAGCAGCGAACCGATGGCCCGCGCGGTCGCCTCCCGCAGCGCCGCCACCTGGCTCGGGCGCCCCGGCGCGTCCACGAACCAATCGGTGAGCTCCTGCCAGTCCGCGGCGGTCCGCCCGCGCGCCCGCTCCACCTCGGTGCCCAGCTGATCCGCGGGCCCCAGCAGCCGGATCAGCTCGCCGCGCACCCCGGCCAGGCCTGCCAGCGAACCCGCGATCGTCTCGGTGTGCCGCAGCACGTCCTCCACGACCATCTGGATGTACTCGACCAGCAGGTTCCGGAACCCGGAGATCTCGTCCGGCGCCAAGTGGTGCCGCGTGACGACCTCGCCCAGGTAGGCGTAGAAGTCCCGCACCGTCGCGGCGAGCTCGGCGTGCTGCAGGAACACCGTCGTGACGTGCTCGGCCAACCGCTCCCGGGTGCGCCGGGCCCGCTTCGAACCCGGTTCCGCGCTCTCCGCGGCCACCGCCGCCGACAACGCCGAGCCGATCTCGCCGAGCCCGCGCTCGATCGCGGGCAGCAGCTCGCGGGACACCTCGCGGGCGCCCTCCGGGACCCGCAGCAGCGCGTCCACGTCGCGCTGCACCCGGACGGCGAGCTTGCTGACCTGGTAGCGCACGCTGCCGTGCTGGAACTCGGCGATGCTGGCGGCGATCGTCTCGCGGCGGCCCAGCACCAGGTTCCCCCAGAGCCGCAGCTGCTTGAGCCGCTCCACCACGGTGTCCAGCTCCGACTCGCCGGGATCGATGCGGCCTTCCCGCTCGGCGGCGGCCAGCGCCGCGGTCACCTCGCCGATCGACAGGTCCGCGAGCAGCGTCGACGTGAACAACCGCATGATCGCCAAATAGGTGCGGTGCTCGCGCGCGCTCAAGTAGGCGAACAGCCGCAACCGCTGCTGGTCCGCCCGAACGTCATCAAGTGCCTGCGCGGAGGAGGCGGACTCGGCTTCGGTGCCCGCCACCCCCGCGCGCAGCACATCAGCTTCGTGATCCGGGGCCGTCACGGTCGGCCACGATAACCCCACCCACCACCACTCCCCGTCAAGAGCCCAGCTAAGAACCGCCGTTTCACAATGACCTGCGTAGCTGGTCGCTCAGCGGAACCTCAGCGGCTTCCTCGCTGCGGGATCGATTTCTCATGTAGCTCCCTACACCACGAAATCGCTGTCCTCGCGAGGAAGCCGCTGAGAACCCGCGGGTGGTCGTTTTGTTCTGGCTGGTCGCTGCTCAGCGGCTTCGCCGCTGACAGGACGACGAGCAGGGGCACCTTTCACCTGGACGGGCGAAGTCAAGACCGGCGGTCGGTGGCTTTCTCGCTGCGGGATTGATCTCTGGTGCACGTCCCTACACCACGAAATCGCTGTCCTCGCGAGGAAGCGGCTGAGAACCCGCCGGTGGTCGTTTTGTTCTGGCTGGTCGCTGCTCAGCGGCTTCGCCGCTGACAGGACGACGACCAGGGGCACGAGATCAAGAACAGGTGGTCGGGGGTTCATCGTTTGCGCGATTGCGCGGCGGCATCGCTGTCCTCGTGCGGGTGTCGGTGGGAACTCGCGGGGTGGTCGGCGTGGTCGAGTTGGTTGGTGCTCGGTGGTCGTTGTCGGTGGGGCTGCGGGGAAAAATCTTTGCGGGATCTTGGTGGGTGCTCGTGGGGTGGGGTTGTGGCGGCGGTAGCGTTCTGTGCTGCCTGGTCGGGTGGATGAAGGGGGAGAATCGCCGGTGAGAGCGGGACGAGCGGTCGGATTGGTACTCGGAGTGGCGGCCGATGCCGCACTGGGTGACCCACGTCGGGGGCATCCCGTCGCCGCCTTCGGGCGCGTCGCGCAGACCGCCGAGCGGGTGCTGCACCGCGACAGCCGGAGCGCCGGAGTGCTCTACACCGGGCTGCTCGTCGGCGGCACCGCGGCGCTGGGCGTGGTCGCCGAACGCGTCGCCCGCCGCAGTCCCGTCCTCGACGCCGTCACCACCGCGCTGACCACCTGGGTCGTGCTCGGCGGCGCGTCGCTGGCCGACGAGGGCACCGCGATGGGCCGGCTGCTCGACGCGGGGGACCTCGACGGGGCCCGCGGCAGGCTCGCCCACCTGTGCGGCCGGGAAGCCGCGCACCTCGACGAGCAGGGCCTCGCGCGGGCCACCGTCGAATCCATCGCGGAGAACACCTCCGACGCCGTGGTCGCCCCGCTGGTGTGGGGCGCGATCGCGGGCGTACCGGGCCTGCTCGGCTACCGGGCGGCGAACACCCTGGACGCGATGGTCGGGCACCGCAGCCCGCACTACCTGCGGTTCGGCTGGGCGGCGGCCCGGCTCGACGACGCGCTGAACCTGGCCCCGGCCCGGTTGTCGGCGATGCTCACCGCCGCGTGCGCGCCGGTCGTCGGCGGCTCCGCGAGCGGCGCCTGGCGGACCTGGCGGCGCGACGCCGCAGCCCACCCGAGCCCGAACGCGGGGCAGATCGAGGCCGCGTTCGCCGGGGCGCTGCAGATCCGCCTCGGCGGTCGCACCGTCTACGGCCACACCACCGAGCAGCGGCCGATCATGGGGGAGGGCCGCACCGCCGACGCCGGCGACGTGACGCGCGGCGTGGAGCTGTCGCGGGTCATCGGTTCGGTCACCGGCGTGCTCGCCGCCGCAGCGGTCGTGGCCCGGGGCGCTCGCGGCCGGTGACTCGCCCGTTCGTGCGCATGGCTTCGCCGGCTCGCCGCGCCGGGCCGGTGCCGTGCTGACGGGGCGTGGCCGGTGGGTCCACCGATCGTGGGGTTCGAGGCTCCTGAGCAGGTGATCTGGGATTCGCTCCGGTAGTGGTGGAGAGGACTGAAGGAGGTCGCATGAGCGATCTGGCCACCGTGCTGCCGGGACTGCTGCTGCCGCTCGCCATCATCGCCGTCGTCGGCGTGATCACGTTCGCGTACCGCCAGCCACCCGGCGGCAAGCACCGCTGAGGCGGGTGCGTCCGACTCCGCTCCCGTGGCGGATCCGCGGCGAGCGTGGCGGTACTGACTCCGCCACCGGGTCGCCCGCCGCGCGGGCACGGCTCACTCGCGGCCGGAGGACGCTGCTTCCTCGCGTTCCCGGCGCTCGTCCTCGGCGACGGCCTCCGCGACGGACATCTTGCGCGGCTTGCGCACCGCGCCCGCTGTCTGCTCCGGGGGCCGCAGCTCCGCGTAGATCAGGTATCCGATCGCCGCGATCGCCATCACGCCGAACGCGATCCACTGCAGCGCGTACGAGAAGTACGGCCCCGAGGACAGCTGCGGCAGCGGCAGCGCCGCGAGGCCGCCGGGCTGTCCGTCGACCAGCGCGAAGTAGCCGGGCCGCAGCGGAACGCCGGTGCCGTCGGTGATCACCTGCGAATCCACCGAGTACGTCCAGCGGTGCCCCTGGCGCTCGAACACGGGGCGGTGCTCCTGGTCCTTCTCGTCCATCCGCACCCGCGCGGTGATCGTGACCTGCCCGCCGGGGGCGGCGGCGAACTCGGGTGCGTCGGTGCCCACCGGCCGCACGAAGCCCCGGTCGACCAGCAGCGTCTCGCCGGTGGTGGCGCGGAACGGGGTGAGCACCTCGATCGCCGGTTCGCCCTGCACGGAGCGCAGCCAGGCCAGCGTCTCGTGCTCCGGCAGGTACTCGCCGGTGACCGCGATCTTGGTCCACTCGGTGGTGGAGTCGGGCGCCCGGTTCGCGGGCAGCACCTCGCCGAGGGGTTTCGGTTCCGCCGTGAAGGACTGCGAGATGGCGTCGTTGCGCGCCTGCGTCTCGTCGTCGCGGCCGAACTGCCACGGCGCGAGCAGCGTGAAGCACATCGTGGCGAACAGCACGACCAGCAGGATCAGACCGATCCACCCAGGTCGGAGCAGGAACTTCAGGCGCACGCCTCCACGGTAGGCGGCCGCGCGGCGGCGGTCCCGCCCGCCCCCGGCGCACTGCGGCCCAGCACACGCCCGGACCGTCCGAAGGCGCGCGGCCGGGGTCAGGCGGGTGCGGTGCGGGCGGCGGCGACGGCTTGGCGGGCGTAGCCGCCGCCGAACAGCACGGTGTGCACGAGCAGCGGGAACAGCTGGTGCACGCCGACGCGGTCCCGCCAGCCGTCGGCGAGCGGGTGCACCTCGTCGTAGGCGGCCAGCACCCGGTCCAGGTGGGGGCAGCCGAACAGCGCGAGCATCGCCAGGTCCGTCTCCCGGTGCCCGCCGTGCCCGGCCGGGTCGATCAGCCACGCGGCCCCGCCGCTCCAGTGCACGTTGCCGGTCCACAGGTCGCCGTGCAGCCGGGCGGCGGGCTCGTCGGAGCCGGTCAGCGAGGGCAGCCGGTCGCAGACCCGCTCGACGAGCGCGGAGTCCTCGGCGCCGAGCAACCCGGTGTCCACGGCACGGCGCAGGTAGGGCCGCACCCGGTGCTCCGGGTAGAAGGCCGGCCAGTCCGGTGCGGGTTCGTTGCGCATCGGCGCCAGCCCGATCCACGCGTCGGCGGGCCCGCCCGGCGGCGGGCTCCCGTGCGCGGGCGCGCCCGCGGCGTGCAACCGGGCCAGGCCGCGCCCGAACTCCTCGGCTGCCACCGGGCTCGGCGAACCGGAGTCGAGGTGTTCGGTCACGAGGTGCCGGTCGTCGTCGCCGAGCACCTCGGGCACCGGCAGCGCGCCGGGTTCCGCGAGCCACTTCAGCGAGGCCGCCTCGGCGGCGACGGCACCGGGCATGCCGGGCGGATTCGCCTTCACGAACACCTGCCTGCCATCGGCCAGCAGCACCGATCGGGACGTTCCCGCGTCACCGCCGCCGAGCTCCCGGACCCGCACTGCTTCCGAGCCGGTGCACCGCAGCACCACGTCCTCGATCTCGCCCATCGCGCGCCCTCCGATCGCCGAGCGTTCGCGGCCGAGTGTCTCCGATGCGCCGCCGCTCGGCCGCCGCGCGACGCCGCCGTGGCAGGTCAGAGCCGTTCGCGGGTCCACTCCAGCAGGCCGGGCACCGCGGCCTCGATCATCGCCAGCACGTCCTCGAAGCCGCGGTCCCCGCCGAAGTACGGGTCGGGCACCTCGGCCCCGTCGGCGGCGACCGGGTCGAACGAGCGCAGCAACCGGACCCGCTCCGGCTCGCCGAGCGCGTCGCGCACCACGCGCAGGTGCCCGGCGTCCATCGCCAGCAGCAGGTCGGCGTCCAAGTGCTCGTCGCCGAGCTGCGCGGCCACGTGCTCGGTGGGGTAGCCGTGATCGGCGAGCACCTTCAGCGTCCGGGGGTCGGCGCCTTCGCCGATGTGCCACGGGCCGGTGCCCGCGCTGCTGACCTCCACCTGGTCCTCGAGCCCCGCGCGGCGGACGTGCTCCCGGAACACCACCGCCGCCATCGGGGAGCGGCAGATGTTCCCGGTGCAGATGAACGAAACGTGCATGGTGGCTGTGTTCCTTCGCTTGCTCGGGGCCGGTGGTGGACTCCCCGGCGCCAGGTCTCTCGGGCGGCGGTCGGGTGTCGACGGTACGGGCCGCTGAGGTGCGATCCGGCGGGGGCGCTCCGGGCCCGCCGAAGATCGTCTTCCGGTGGTTACACTGCCCGGGATGACGAGCGGAAACGAGCACGAGCTGCTGCGCCACCACGGCGACGTGGACGCCGCGCCGGGTCTGCTCGACTTCGCCGTGAACGTCCGGTTGGAGCGCCCGCCGCGGTGGTTGCGCGATCACCTCGCCGCCGCGCTGGACGATCTGGGCCGCTACCCGTCCGCCGCGGACGACCTCGCCGCCCGCATCGCCGTCGCCGAGCGGCACGGCCGGGATTCCGACGACGTGCTGCTGCTGGCGGGCGCCGCGGAGTGCTTCTCGCTGCTGCCGGCGCTGCGCCCGCGGCTGGCCGCGGTGGTGCACCCCTCGTTCACCGAACCGGAGTTCGCGCTGCGCGCCGCGGACGTGCCCGTGACCCGCGTGCTGCTCGACGACCACCGGCTGGATCCGGCGCTCGTCCCGGACGACGCGGACCTCGTGGTGCTGGGCAATCCGACGAACCCGAGTTCGGTGCTGCACCCGGCCGAGGCGATCCGCGCCCTGGTCCGGCCCGGCCGGGTCGTCGTGGTGGACGAGGCGTTCGCCGACACCGTGCCCGGGGAACCGGAATCGCTTGCGGCGCAACGGATTCCGGGCGTGCTGGTCGTGCGCAGCCTCACCAAGACCTGGGCGTTGCCGGGGCTGCGCGCCGGGTACGCGCTCGGCGAACCCGGCCTGCTGCGCCGGTTGAGCGCGCCCCGCCCGCACTGGCCGCTGGGCACCCTCGCGCTGGCGGCGATCACCGCCTGCTGCGCCCCGCAGGCCGTCGCGGAGGCCGAACGGGCCGCCGTCGAGATCTCCGCGGAGCGGGACCGGTTCGCCGCGGAACTGGCCGCCATACCAGGGATCTCCGTGGCCGGGCCCGCCCGCGCCTCCTTCCTGCTGCTCGAAGTCCACAATGGCGAGAAGGTGCGCCACGCCTTGCGGGAACGCGGCATCGCGGTCCGCCGCGGCGACACCTTCCCCGGTCTCGGGCCGGACCACCTGCGGGTGGCGGTGCGGGACGCGGCGCGCAACGCGGCCCTGCTCCGGGCGTTGCGCGAGCTTCTCGGATAGTGCGAAGACCGAACCAAGGGGTGCGATTCGGATGACCGTGCGGATTCAGGACGTCGTGGAGTCCCTGGAGGCGGCCTACCCGCCGGAGCTGGCCGAGAGCTGGGACGCGGTCGGCCTCGTCTGCGGGGACCCGCAGGCCGCCGTGCAGCGGGTGCTGTTCTGCGTGGATCCCGTCGAGGCCACTGTGGACGAAGCGGTGGGCTTCGGCGCCCAGCTGCTGGTCTCGCACCACCCGCTGCTGCTGCGCGGCGTGCACGGGGTGCCCGCCGACGACCCGAAGGGGCGGCTGATCCACCGGCTGATCCGTTCCGGCATCGGTCTGTACTGCGCGCACACCAACGCCGACACCGCCGCGGTCGGCGTGTCCGACGCGTTGGCCGAGGCGATCGGGCTCACCGTCACCCGGCCGCTCGCCCCGCACTCCGCGGGCTCCGCCACCGGGCTGGGGCGCATCGGTTCGCTGCCGGCGCCCGAACCGTTCGGCCGGTTCGTGCAGCGGGTCGCGGAGAACCTGCCCACCACCGCCTGGGGCGTGCGCGGCGCGGGCGATCTCGACCGGGAGATCAGCACCGTGGCGGTGTGCGGCGGCGCGGGCGACTCCCAGCTGAGCGCCGCGCAGGCCGCCGGCGTCGACGCCTACGTGACCGCCGACCTGCGGCATCACCCGGCGGGGGAGCACCTCGCTCGCGGTGCGCAGGTGCCCGCACTGGTGGACGTGGCGCACTGGGCGAGCGAGTGGCCGTGGTGCCAGCAGGCTGCCGACGTCGTCGGCGCGGCGCTACCGGATACTGTCGAAGTTCTCGTCTCCACACGCCGCACCGACCCGTGGACCGCTCACGCCGCCGGTGCGGCCCCCGACTCTGGGAGGACTCCCGCGTGAAAGCCGACCCCGCCGTGCAGCGCCGGTTGCTCGATCTGGCGGAGGTGGACGCCGAACTCAACCGCGTCAACCACCGCCGCCGGACGCTGCCCGAACTGGAGGAGATCGGCCACCGCGAGCGTGAGCTGCAGGCACAGCGGGACTCGCTGGTGGCCGCGCAGACCTCGTTCGGCGACATCGACCGGGACGCGAAGCGGCTCGAAGCGGAGGTCGACCAGGTCCGCAAGCGCGAGGACCGCGACCGCAAGCTGATGGAGTCCGGCGGTTCCGCCAAGCAGCTGGAGGACCTGCAGCACGAGCTGCAGACCCTCGCCCGCCGCCAGGGCAACCTGGAGGACGAGCTGCTGGAGGTCATGGAGCAGCGGGAGGCGCTGGAGTCCGACGTCGAACGCGCCCGCGCCGGGGTCACCGAGGCGGAGCAGCGGCTCGCCGACGTGCAGCACAGCCGGGACGAGGCGATGGCCGACCTGGACAGCGCCGAGGCCAAGCGCACGGTGGAGCGCGAGTCGGTGGCGGGCACGCTGCCGGAGCCGCTGCTGGCGCTCTACGACCGGATCCGCGCCTCCAAGGGCGTCGGCGTGGGGCCGCTGCAGGGCAACCGCTGCGGCGCCTGCCGCATCGAGCTGGACCGCTCGAAGCTCGCCGAGCTGCGCGACACCGCCGCCGACGACGTGGTCCGCTGCGAGGAGTGCGGCGCGATCCTGGTTCGCACCAAGGATTCCTGATGCGCGTCGTCGTCGAAGCCGATGGCGGTTCCCGCGGCAACCCGGGACCGGCCGGGTGCGGCGCGGTGGTGCGGGGCGCGGACGGCGCGGTGCTCGCGGAGCGCTCGCGCTGGCTCGGCGTCGCGACGAACAACGTCGCCGAGTACGAGGGCCTGCTGTGCGGGCTGCGCGCGGCGGCGGAGCTCGGTGCCACCGAGGTCGACGCGCGGATGGACTCCAAACTCGTCGTCGAGCAGCTCTCCGGCCGGTGGAAGATCAAGCACGAGGCGCTGCGATCCCTCGCGGCGCAGGCGAAGGAGCTCGTCGCCGGGTTTTCGGCGGTGACCTTCGAGTGGATCCCGCGGGCGAGCAACGCGCACGCGGACCGGTTGGCGAACGAGGCGATGGACACCCGCGAGGACGCCGAGCGCACCGGGCAGGCCGGTTCGACGGCCGCCCCCGCGACGACGGCGGACCGGGTGCGCCCCACCGGCTGGAACGGTGCCCTCGGCGCCCCGACGAAGTTGCTGCTGGTGCGGCACGGGCAGACCGCGATGTCGGTGGACCGCCGCTACTCCGGTCGCGGCGACGTCCCGCTGACCGACCTGGGCGAGCGCCAGGCGCGGGCGGCGGCGGCGCGGCTCGCGGAGATGGACGGCGTCGTCACCGCCGACGGCGCGGCCCCGGTGCTCGCCTCCCCGCTGGGGCGCACCCGGCAGACCGCCGAGGCCGTCGCCGCCGCCACCGGCGGTGAGCTCACGTTCCACGACGGCCTGCTGGAGACGGACTTCGGCTCCTGGGAGGGCCTCACCTTCCTGGAGGCGGCGGAGCAGTACCCCGAGCTGCACGGGTCGTGGCTCGGCGACTCCACCGTCGAACCGCCCGGCGGCGAGAGCCTGGAGGCCGTGTTCGACCGGGTCACGTCCGTCCGCGACGAGATCCTGGCGCGGTACGAGGGACGCACCGTGATCGTCGTCAGCCACGTCACGCCGATCAAGGCGCTGCTGCGGCTCGGCCTCGACGTGGGACCGTCGCTGTACTACCGGCTGCACCTGGACCTGGCGTCGCTGTCGATCGTCGAGTTCTACCCGGACGGCAACGCCTCCGTCCGCCTGGTCAACGACATCTCCCACCTGGGCTGACAGCCCTGTCTTGGCCTTGGCTTGCGTAGTGGGGCGGGTGGCGGAACCTCAGCGTTCTTCTCGCTGCGGGATCTTTTTCCCGAGTGGCTCCGCCACGAGGGAAAAAGCTGTCCTCGCGAGAAGAACGCTGAGAACCCGCGGGTGGTCTTCTTGCTTTGGCTGGTCGCTGCTCAGCGGCTTCGCCGCTGACAGGACCACGGCCCGTGGTTCCTGGTGTTGGTTGGCCGGTTTGCGACGGGGCGTTGACCTGGGGTGGTGGGGGGTATCTGCTCACCCCGAGGTGATCGCGGATGAGTGCACGGATGCGCCGGTCGTGGCGCAGCAGTGGGATTCTCGGGCTCGTGCTGGCGGGAGCGGTGGCGTTGCCCGCCGTGGCCGCGGCGGCGCCGGCACCGTGGACCGGTGACTTCGGGGACTTCCCCGGCGGGTCCTGGGAGCAGCGGTGGGGCGTGCTCGACGACGGTCGGTTCGGCTTCGACCGGATGTCCGGCCGGGACGGCGCGCTGGAGGTGTTCTACGGCCAGGGGTCGTCGGCGCCGTCGTGCGACGACTGCCCGACCGAGGGCGGCGGCCAGTTCTACACCGACTTCGACGACCTAGGGCGCGAGGACCTCTCCCAGGCCCGCGCGCTGCACCTGAGCTACCAGGTGCGGTTCCCCGCCGACTACGACTTCGGCAAGGGCGGCAAGCTGCCCGGCCTCTACGGCGGCCCACCGGGCGAGGCCGGGGGCGGTAACCACGGGCAGGCCTGGTCGACGCGGTTCATGTGGCGCAACGACGACGGACACGACGCCCGAGCGGGCGACGGCGAGGTGTACGTCTACGACCCGTCGCTGGGTGACGGCTACGGCGAGGACGTGGGCCGCGGCGCGTGGCAGTGGCAGGCCGACGACCAGTGGCACACCGTGGAGCAATCCGTGGACCGGGACAGCGGGCGGATCGTGGTGCGCTACGACGATCAGGAGGTGCTCGACGTCGTGGGCATCGAGCAGATCGGTGACGTGCCGTTCGCCGGGATCTTCTTCTCCACCTTCTTCGGCGGCCACGCCACCGAATGGGGCCCGGACCACGACGTGCGCGCGCAGTTCCGCGACTTCCAGGTGAGCGCGCCGGAGTAGCCCCGGCTCAGGCGGCGACGGGCAGGGCCGGGTTCAGCTCTCGGCTGAACGCGGCCAGCCCGTCGGCCAGCCGCGTCGTGGCGCGCGGATCCCAGTCCCAGCCTTCGGCGGTGGACGTGAGCCACTTGTCGAACAGGAAGCTGGTGGGCGTCACCCGGTGTGCGCCGTGATCGGTGAGCAGGCGGCGCACGGCGTAGTCCGCGGTGCTCGACTGGGCCTGCGTCGACCCGAGGCACACCGCGTGCACCGGGCGCCGCGCGGGCGAGGGCATCAGGTCCAGCCAGGCCCGCAGCAGCCGGCTCCCGGAGACCTCGTAGGACGGCGTGATCAGCACGATCCCGTCGGCGTCGTTCAGCAGCCTGCGCGCCCAGCGCAGCGATGGGGCGTCGGAGCGGCCGGTCAGCAGCGCGGATTCGGGCATCAGGTCCAGCGGCAACCCGCGCACCCGGAATCCCTCGGCGCGCAGCGCGTCGCCGGTGGCGCGGTTCAGTTCTTCCAAGCGGGACAGGGAATGCGGGCTGCTGGAGACCGTAATGACGGTGGACATGAGCGAGTTCTTCCTGCGAGCGGCCGGATTCGGCCGTGAACGAGCGTGACGGGAGCGTTCAGCAGGAAGAACAGCAGGCACCGTTGACGCGCGCGTAGTCCACGTAGCGGCAGCGGGTCAGCGGTGCGGCGGTCACCGACGAAGTACACCAACCCCCGAAAACCCGGTCAATCCACTCCCACCCGCCGAGATCCCCCCAAGAACCCCCACCGCACGAACCCGAGCAGTCGCAGCGAACCCGTGCACTGGACGAGCGAAGCGAAGTCCGCCCCGCGGCCGAAGGCCGTGCCTTTGCGGCGAAGTCGTGCAGTGGGCAGCGAAGCCAGCCTGCCTGGCGGCCGAAGGCCGTGCCTTTGCGGCGAAGTCGTGCAGTGGGCGGCGAAGCCAGCCTGCCTGGCGGCCGAAGGCCGTGCCTTTGCGGCGAAGTCGTGCAGTGGGCGGCGAAGCCAGCCTGCCTGGCGGCCGAAGGCCGTGCCTTTGCGGCGAAGCCGTGCAGTGGGCGGCGAAGCAAGTCTGCCTTGCGGCGAAGCCGTGCCTGTATTCGCGCAGCGAATAGCCCACGTCGAAAAGCCGACGACCGGCGGGTTCTCAGCGGTTTCCTCGCGAGGACAGCTTTTTTCCTCGTGGCGGAGCCACTTGGAAAAAAGATCCCGCAGCGAGGAAGCCGCTGAGGTTCCGCTACCCGGACACCAAAGCAACACGAGCCGTGGAAGCAATCCCTAAAGCCGACCTTCCACGCACCACCGCAACCACACGCCCAAACCGGGGAAGGTTTTAGAACCCGACGCCACACGCCAAGCCGAGCGGGACTCCGCAAACCCAGCCACACGCCCAAGCCGGGAGACTGCGAAGCCCCTGAACGAAAGAGGGGAAAGGTGGAGGAGTCGGCCTGTAAGCCGGATCCTGTTCGCGGGCGTCTCGCGACGTCCCGTTCGGCGACCATCCATCTCGGCCTGCCGTCACCGGCAGGCTCCAGCGGCCTACCCGCAGGCTCGGGCGGGCAGCCCTCGAACACCTGCGCAGACGCTGATCGGCGTCCTCTTGGCCTTGCTCCGGGTGGGGTTTACCTAGCCGCCCCGGTCACCCGGGGCGCTGGTGGTCTCTTACACCACCGTTTCACCCTTACCCGGTCGGCGAACCGTCCGGGCGGTCTGTTCTCTGTGGCACTGTCCCGCGGGTTTCCCCGGGTTGCCGTTAGCAACCACCCTGCCCTGTGGAGTCCGGACTTTCCTCGACGCGGGCGGTGCCCGTGCCGCGGCCGCCCGGCCGACTCATCCACCAGGTTCCAGTCTAGCGAGCCAGGGCTCCGCGTTCGGTGCCGCCCGCCTCGTCGCCGCCGGAGGATTCGGGCATTTCAGACGGTGACGAAGCGGGTCGCTGGTCACTGCCCGTGGAGCGACCTGGACGCGGCGGTGACCGGTGGAGCCGCTACGCTGGATGCAGTCAAGATCACGTCCGGGTGGCGGGTGATGACGCGGTGACACGATCGCCGGTCGGCGTCCGTTGAACGGGTTTCGGTGCGTCGTCGAAAGGTGTGCCGAATTCCACTGACCGGCCGATTCATGCACTGTGCGTGAGGAAGGGGCTCGCATCAGAGTGAACGATCAGGGGTTCCCGATCCAGCGCAAGTCCGCCCCTCGCTCCTCCGCGTTCATTGCTCCATCCGAGTCAAGCCCGAACGGCCTATTCGGCGAGTGAGCCGGCCTGCCGACGTCTTCGGTGGTGCTGGATCAACCACTACTGCTGGTGACCATGTCATGTTCTACTCGTATCGTCGCGTCGGGAAGATCCTGTCGGCCGACGTACCTGCCCGACGACCCTTCACGCACTCAGGGGTAACAAGATGACCGCCATGCCGCTGGAAACGTTGGCGCACGTGCACGTGCTGGCCACGCTCGACCCGTTGGCGCAGCAGACAGGTCTCGGCACCGAAGGCATCCGCGGCTGGATCCTCAACAACCTGCTGCCGCTGCTCCTGCTGGCGGTCGCGCTGCTGCTGCTGTGGCTCGGCGGCGGCAAGGGCGACAACGCCGGCGTGATGCGCCGCGTGATGGGCGTCTTCGTGGCGCTGGCCCTGATCGGCTTCGCGGTCACCGGCGCGGGCGTGGACATCGGCACGTTCATCGCCGGCCTGTTCAGCACCAGCGGGTGATCGCCAGTGCGGATCCGCACCGATGACGAGGTCTACCGGGTCGATGCCGTGTGGCTCGGCCCGCCGAAGGCGACGTTCCCGTGGCGGGCGCGCTACGTCGCCTGGGGAGTGGGGACCATCGTGTTCCTGCTGGTGCTGGCCATCGAACGCCGGATGAACATCGGCTTCGGCCTGTTCTCCACCGGCTGGGCGGTCGTCATCACGATCCTCGTTACGCGGATCGTGTGTTCCCGGATCACCCACGAACGGCCGCTGGGAGCCGTGATGGTGATGTGGTTGCGTGAACTGACCGCACCTCGTGAACGTTCCGCCGGACGCGGCGGGGCGGCGGGCGCGGCCCGGATCAAGGTGCGCACCCAGCGGCCCCGGCCGAAGCAGAAGCAGCCCAGACAAGCAAAGCAGCCCACTCGGCGAAGCCGGGGAGGGCAGGCCCCGCAGGCCCGGCGCACCGGCCGGTCCCCCCACGGAGGCCAGCCCGCCGGCGGTTCGACCAGGCAGGTCCGCCGCACCAGGAAGTCCGCGGGACGCACCAAGTCCGCGGGCGGGCGTGCGCGTAGCAAGGAGGTTCGCGGTGTTCGGTCGCCGTCGAGGCGGTGAGCGCCAGCCCCAGGGCCCCGGCGCGCCCCAGCGTGCCCCGCAGGGCGGGAGCAAGGCGCGGGGCAAGGCGAAACGGCAGGACCGCAGGCTTCCTGACGAACAGTCGTTGCCGAGCTACACGCCTTCCATCGCCGCCAGGTCGATCGACGGTCACCTGCTGCGCACCGGCCAGGACGTGTTCGCCTGGTACCGGCTGTCGCCGCAGCGCTGGTCCTTCCGCTCCGATTCGCAGCGCCAGGACCTGATCGCCGCCATCGCCGGGCAGTACGCGGAGCTCCAGGGCCGCTGGATGCACCTGCGGGTCACCAGCCGCCCGTACCCGATCCGGATGTGGGCGGAGGCGCACGTGCACAACGCGCGCGGCGCGCTGCCCGACGCGCCCGGCGCGCTGAGCTTCGACGACTACATGGTCGGCGAGCAGCAGCAGCTGATGGGCCGCTCCATGGCGGAGAAGGAGGTCTACCTCGGCGTCCAGGTGCAGACCCGCAACGTGGTGGACCGCGCCGTGGAACGCGCCGCGCCGCTGCTGCGCCGGGTGTTCCCGGAGGCCGTGGACGCCGAGCTCGTCGCGCTCGACAGCGAGATCGAGCACTTGGACCAGGTGATCGGCTCCGCAGGGCTGGACGGGCGTCCGGTGACGGCCGAGGAGATCTCCTGGCTGATGCACCGGTCCTGCTCGCTGGGCCTGCCCGCGCCGCGCAACCTGCCCGCCGTGCCGGGCGCGGAGTGGGAACCCGAGGACTTGGCGTCGTTCACCGACGCCGCCGACATGTACCAGGAGCCGTACTCGCCGACCGCCACGGTCCGCGGGCGCACCGGCTCCAACGCGGGCATCACCCGGCACGTCGCGGTGCTGACCGTCGGCCAGACCCACGGCCTGCAGATCCCGGAGATCGACGATCCGTGGATCCAGCACTCCGACCGGCTGCCCGCTCCCGTCGAGTGGTCCGCGCGCATCTACGTGCGCCGGCCCGAGGACGTGGGCGGCGAGCTGCAGCGCCAGATGAACAAGGTGCGCTCGCAGGTCCGGCACTACACCGAGGAGCACGGCCTGGAGCCGCCGACCTCGCTGGCCCGCCAGGCGGGCCGGGTGCTGGAGATCGACGACGAGATGACCACCGGGTTCACCGCGCTGGCCACCCGGGTCCGCTCGTGGTGGCGGCTGGCCGTGTCCGGGCCGACCGAGCGCGACGCGCTGCGCCTCGCGCAGCAGATCCTGGACCTGTACAAGCCGAAGGTCGCCATCGAGCACCCCGAGGCGCAGTACGCGATGGCCCGCGAGTTCATCCCCGGTGAGCAGCTGGCTTCCGGCGCGTACATGCGGCGGGGTTCGGTCCTGTGGGCCGCGGCCTCGGTTCCGCAGGCCACCGCGGAGGTGGGCGACCGGCGCGGCATCCTGCTCGGCGAGACGTGCACCGCGACCCGGCGTCCGGTGGCCTGGGACCCGTGGATGGCGCAGGAGGTCCGCGACGCCTCGGGGCTGACGGCGATGGTCGCCGGTCTCGGCGGTGGCAAGTCCTTCCTCGGCGGCGGCACCGTCTACAAGACCTTGCGGGCGGGCGCGCACTGGACGTTGCTGGACCCGTCGGGCCCGTTGGCGGAGCTGTGCAAGCTCCCCGAGCTGCGGCCCTACGCGCGGCCGATCAACCTGCTCAACGCCCAGCCCGGCATCCTCAACCCGTACCGGGTGGTGGCGGAACCGCAGCTGGAGCACTTCGTCGACGAGGACGACCCGGAGCGCAGCTGGCGCCGCGAACGCGCGCTGTCGGCCGCGACCCGGCGGCGGCTGGTGCTGGACGTGCTCACCGGCCTGCTGCCCTACGAGGTCGCCCGGCTGCCGCAGACCCGGATCGTGCTGCTGCGCGCGGTGCGCGCCGTCGGCGGCCGGCCGGACGCGCACCCGGGCATGGTCTTCGAAGCGCTGCGCCGGGACGCCTCCGAGCACCACGAGCACGCGGTGGTGGTCGCCGACTTCCTCGACGAGATCCGCGAGCGCATGTCGCTGCTCATCCCGGAGGCCGACGCCGACCCGTACTCGGAGACCCGCGAGGACCGGCTCACGGTGCTCACCATGGCGGGCTTGGCGCTGCCGAAGGACGGCGTCGGGCGCGAGCACTGGACCGACGCGGAAGCCCTCGGCGTGGAGATGCTGAACCTGGCGGCGTGGCTGACCCAGCGCTCCGTCTACGAGCGGCCGAAGGACGAGCGCAAGGGCGTCTGGATCGACGAGGCGTTCTTCCTGTCCGAGGTTCCGACGGGCCGGGTGCTGATGAACCGGTTCGCGCGCGACTCGCGGAAGTGGAACGTGCGGGTGCTGCTGTCGAGCCAGATCCCGGCGGACTTCCTGCGCATCCAGGGCTTCGTGTCGCTGCTGGACTCGGTGTTCGTCGGCAGGCTCGACGACGAGCAGGCCCAGTCGGACGCGTTGCGGTTGCTGAAGGTTCCGGTCGGCGCGGGCTACGAGCAGGTCGTCTCCGCGCTGGGCCGCAGGCCCGGACCGGCGCGCAACAGCACCGAGCGGGACCGGGCGCCGCGGCAGTTCATCTTCGGCGACGGCGCGGGCGGTGTGGAGCGCATCCGCATCGACTTCGGCGGCCCGCACCTGGAGCACCTGCGCGACGCGCTGGACACCACTCCGGGCAGCCGCGAACCGGACCCGGATCAGCGCGCGCTGCCCGGCTCCGGCGGCGAGGCGAACTCCGACACCCCGCCGCGGCCGTCGCCGCCGCCGGTGCCGGAGGACGACTACGCGGACGACATCGACGGCTTCGACGAGTTCGAACTCGAAACCGTCGGCATCGGGCCGGGCGAGGAACGCACCAACGGAACCGACCGCTCGCAGCAGCGGCCCGGTCAAGGCGGAGACGAAGTGCGGTGAGCGCGCTGTTCGCGCCCACGATCATGGCGGCGATGATCGTGGCGGTGATCTGGGCCGCGAAGCGGGCGGCGTCCCGGCGGCGCAGCGCCGCGCGCCGCAGGGGTCGTCGTCCGGCGGTGCTGCTGGTCGGCGCCCTGGTCGCGATCCAGGCGCTGATCGGGGCACCGGTGTCGGCGCAGGGCTTGGACTGCAAGGAACCGCCGAGCCCGGAGCGCCCGCAGTCCGGCATGGTCGGCGCGATCGACCGCGCCCCCTTGGGCACGGGCGTGCCGGGCAGCCCCTACGACGAGTTCGGCTACGCCGGCCACGTCTGGCACAACTACGACCTGGGCTGCGGGCCGCAGGGCATGATGAACCCGAACGCCCTGGTCGACACGTGGCTGGGCAACGAGCTGTTCAACGTGTCCAAGAACCTCGTCGGCGCCACCAACGGGCTGCACTACGCGCTGGTCAACGGCAACCTCATGGGTCCGCTGGACGACCTGATCGCGACGGGCACCGTGGCGCTCTACGACAGCGTGTTCACCCCGTGGTTCGGGGTCGCGGCGCTGGTCCTGGCGGTGCTGCTGTTCCGCTACATCTGGCAGGGCGACCTGGCCACGATCGGCAAGCGCACCATGTGGGCGCTGGCCGGGTTGTGGTTCGCCTCCGCCACCTACCTCACTCCGATGATCTACACGCACGCCCTGGACGAGGTCGTGATCACCGGGACTTCCGTGGTGCAGTCGGGTTTCCTGCAACAGGTCGGCGTCGGTGACGCCACCAACTCGTTGCCGACGGAGCTGCACGAGCAGGTGGTCTACAACAACTGGCTGCGCGGTGAGTTCGGGGCTCCGGACGCACCGGAGGCCGAGCGGTTCGGTCCGCAGCTGCTGCGCGCCCAGGCGTGGACGAAGCAGGAGGTCGAGGCGAACGCCGACAAGGGCCCGGCGACGCCGAAGACCGACGCGTTCACCGACGTCGCGAGCCAGTTGCAGAGCACCAGCGCTTACGGCTACTTCCAGGGCAAGGACGGCAGCAGGGTCGGGGCGGCGATGCTGTCGCTGGTGCAGGGCCTCGCGTTCGCCTCGTTCCAGCTGATGGCGAAGGCCGCGATCCTGCTGGCTCAGGTGCTGCTGCGGGTGCTGATCCTGGCCGGGCCGCTGATCGGCCTGGTCGCGCTGTTGAATCACCAGGTCCTGCGCGCGGTCGGGCGGATCGCCGGTGCGGCGATGCTGAACGTGCTGGTGATCGCCGCGATGGCCGGGCTGCACACCTGGGTGCTGATGTGGATCTTCAACGGGCCGACGCCGTTCGACGTGCTCCTGCAGATCCTGCTGGCGGGGCTGGTGACGATCGTGTTCATCATGATCGGCAAGCCGGTCCACCGGATGGGGCAGATGGTGCAGCTCTCGGTCGGCGGCAACGGTGGCGTGGCGCAGGCTTCGCGCGGCGTGTTCGGCCGGTTCCGCGGGCGCAGGCCCGCCGACGACCCGAGCGGTGACTTCTGGGAGCAGGTCCGCGAATCCGACCCGGACGCGCCGCCGCCGGACCCCGCGGGCCAGCGCGGCCGGTGGCAGACCCGGCCGGAGGCCGATCACCAGGCGATGTCGGCCACGGCGCAGCGGCTCGACCGGCAAGGGGGGCCGTGGGCGGCGTTGCCCGGCAGCGGCGCACCCACCGGCGGCGGCATGGGGTCGCCCGCGCTGCCCGCGTCCGGCCCGGCGGGCGAGCGGCGACCGGGTGGTCCGGCCGCGGCGTTGCCGGAGGGCAGGGCCAGCCGGGTGGTGGACACCGCTCCGGTCTCCGACGTCGCGTGGGATCGGCGGGAGGAGGAACCGGTGCTGGTGCCGTCCCTGTCGGAACAGGCGCCGATGCCCGCCCCGGCCGAAGCGACCGCGCCGCGCCGGGCCGACATGGAAGTCGTCGCGGGCAAGCCGGTGTACGTCGTGTACCGGCCGTCGCGCGGGCTGGAGGTGGCCGATGAGGACTGACCGGCCACAGTGGACTGACTCTTGGAATGACCTGCGCAGGTGTCCGGGGAGCGGAACCTCAGCGGCCTTCTCGCTGCCCGTTCTCCTGATGTGGCCGCGATTTCTGATGCGTGCCGTACACGGCGAAGTCGCTGGCCACGCGAGAAGGCCGCTGAGAACCCGGCGGTGGTCTTTTTGCTCAAGCTGGTCACTGCTCAGCGGCTCCGCCGCTGACAGGACAACGAATGAAGAACGGGCCGGACGGGTGCGAACCCGGCCGGCGGGGTGAAGGAGAACGGGCCATGCCGATCCGGACGCATCGGGGGCGCGCCGCGGTCTACCGGCGGCTGTGGGGCTGGCCGCTGCGGTCGCCGAAGCACTTGGTGACCGCGGTGATCGTGCTCGCCGCGGTCGCCACCGTCGTCGGGTTCCTGCTGCCCGAGCCACCGCCGACGCGGAACTACCGCGACCAGTCGCAGAGCGCCGAGCAGCACCAGGCCGCCCCGGCGCCGCCGACCCGCACGCCCGCGCCGCCGACGTTCTCGGTGCCCGACACCCCGCCGCCGCCCGCGCCCGCCGACCCCGCCGGGCTGAAGGTCGTCGAGGCCTGGGGCAAGAAGTGGGCGACGCACCCGCCGGGCACGGCCTCGGCGCAGTGGGTCGAAGGCCTGCGCCCGTACACCACCGACGAGTTCATCACCGAGATGGCCTCGGTGGACCCCGCGAACGTGCCGTCGACGGCGATCACCGGGCCGCCGCAGCCGTTGAGCTCCACCGCGAACGCGATGAGCGCCCGGTTATCGACCGACGCCGGCGACATCGAAGTAGATCTGATGAGAACCCCGCAGGGATGGCGCGTCTCCGGCTACAACAAGGTGAGCTGACATGCGAAAACTCTTGGTGCTGGTCGTGGTGTTGTCCGGCTTCGCCGGGCTGGTCGGGCTGGGTGCGTTCGTGATCGTGCTCTCCGGCATGCAGGGCGCGCAGAGCTGGTCCGGGTGCAGCGCGGGCCTCGGCCCGTCGGGCGACGGGCGGGGCCGCGGCGAGAGCGACGCGGGCAGCCTCGACCAGGAGTCCGTGGCCATCGCCAAGGAGATCATCAAGATCGGCAAGGAGCGGAACCTGCCGCCGCGCGCGTGGCAGGTCGCGATCCAGGCGGGCAAGACCGAGTCGAACCTGGCGAACCTGACCCACGGCGACCGCGACTCGCTGGGCATCTTCCAGATGCGGCCCTCCATGGGCTGGGGCAGCGTCGCGCAGGTCACCGACGTGCAGTACCAGATCAACAAGTTCTACGACGTGCTGCTGGAAGTCCCCGACTGGGAAGGGCTGCAGCCGGGCACCGCCGCGCAGCGCGTGGAGCGCTCCGCCTACCCGCTGCGGTACCACGAGTGGGAGCCGATGGCGGCGCACCTGGTCAGCGTCGAAGGCCAGGTCTCCGGGTTCAGCGGGTGCGAGGACCTGCCCTCGGCGAGCGTGCTGGCCACCAAGGCGATCTCCTTCGCCGACCAGCAGATCGGAAAGCCCTACGTGTGGGGCGCGGCCGGGCCGAGTTCGTTCGACTGCTCCGGGCTCACCCAGATGGCCTGGAAGGAGTCCGGGGTGCACATCCCGAAGTACTCGCGGTCCCAGTACACCGACGGCGGGGCGCACATCCCGCTCGCGCAGGCCCAGCCCGGCGACCTCGTGTTCTGGGGTGCGGGCCGGGAACCGGGAGCGATCCACCACGTCGCGCTGTACCTGGGCGACAACCAGATCCTGCACGCGCCGCAGCCCGGCGAATCCGTGGAGCGCACCGAGATGTGGGACGGCGGTGAGCTGCTGCCGACCGTCGTCCGGCCCGGTGGTGACGCGCCGCCGCAGGCCGCTCCGCAGCAGCCCTCGATCCGACCGGCTCCGCCGAGCACCGGGGAGCCCGCGGGCGTGCTGCCCGCGCCCGGACCGGCGGGGTCGCAGCCGGCCGGTCACCCGGTGCGGCAGCCGGTGTAGCCGGTACCGGGCAACCGGATCAGCACCGTCCGGCGTCGTGCGAACGCGGTGCGACACGGGTGGCGCGGAAGGTTCGGACCGCTGATCGAGGCGGTTCGCTGTGGCAATCTTGGGCGGGGCCGTCCGATGGCCCGACCTGGCGGCTCAACGGGTCCGCGGCCCGCTGCGCCGCGTGCGCAGGACGAGCACCGCCGTGGCGGTGCGGATCCCGCGGCGTCCTACACCGGGAGGAAGCATGTTCACCCCAGATCCCATTCCGAGGCGTTCCGCACCTCCGGCGTCGAGCACGCCCCTGGGTGACTATCTGTCCCGCGCCGGGCACGGGGTCGACTCCGGTTACGCGGTGCTGCCCCGTTCGCTGGCGGAGTCGATGCCGCTGCCGTGGCAGCAGCACATGCGCCACCTGCTCGCCGAGTTCCACCAGGCCTTCGGGCACCTGCAGTGGCCGGTGTACCGGGTGGTGCCGTCCCGGTACGAGCGGTTGGTCGACCTCGACGACGACCAGCTCGCCGAGGTGGGCTGCACCGTGGAGGTCGGCGACAGCGGTGAGCTGGAGTACCGGATGCGCGACGGCCGCCGCATCGACAACCCGGAGACCCAGCAGGTCCTGGTGTCCTGCCTGGACCCCATTCCCCGCAGGCAGCCGGACGGGCGCCCGCCCGCGCCGGGAGCTCCGCCGCCGCCCGCGTGGTGAGCGGCGGTCGCCGCGGGTGATCAGCGGTGTGAACCGTCCGGCGGCGTGACATGAGGCGGTCTCCCGTGCGAGGCTCGGAACATGGCCCGCGATGGTTGGTACTTCTGCTTGAAGCACCAGCAGGTCGAGCCCGCCGCGGGATGCCGCGCCGCCGACCGGCTGGGGCCCTACCCTGATCGCGCCACGGCCGAGCACGCTCTGGAACTCGCCAAGGAGCGCACCGAGGCGGCCGACGAGGCCGATCGGCGCTGGGCCGAGGAGGACTGAGCTCCGATGGCGACGGCACAGGTACCACGAGGTGGCACCGATGCCGTCGCAGCACCCCGGCTGGGCGCCGGCCCGCCGCCGCATCCGCGGCGCCCCGCGGACGGCATGTGCGATTTCGCCGCCGTGCGCAAGGACTTCAGCCTTCCCGCCGAGTTCCCCACCGCCGCGCTGACGGAGGTGGAGCAGACCGTCGCGCAACCCGTGTTCGACGGGGCCAGGGTGGACGCGACGGAGTTGCCGCTGGTCACGGTCGACCCGGTGGGCGCGAAGGACCTCGATCAAGCGGTGCTGCTGACTCGTCGCGGCAACGGGTTCCGCGTCGAGTACGCGATCGCGGACGTGGCCGCGTACGTGCGTCCGGGCGGCGTGCTGGACGCGGAGGTGCGCCGCCGCGGTCAGACCTTGTACCTGCCGGACGGGAACGTGCCGCTGCACCCGACGCTGTTATCGGAGGGCGCGGCCAGCCTGCTGCCCGATCAGGTGCGGCCCGCGGTGCTGTGGACGATCGACCTGGACTCGGACGGGCTGGCGGTGCGCACGCGGGTGCGGCGGGCGCTGGTGCGCTCGGTCGCGCAGCTCGACTACGAGGGCGTGCAGCGCGCGCTGCGGGCGGGCCTCGCGCACCCGTCGATCGCGCTGCTGCCGGTGATCGGGAGGTTGCGCCGGGCGCAGGCGTTGCGGCGCGGCGCGATCGAACTGGGCCTGCCGGAGCAGCAGGTGGAGGCCGACGAGTCCGGCGGCTGGCGGGTCGCGCTGCGGCCGCGGCTGGTCGTGGAGGAGTGGAACGCGGAGATCTCCCTGCTCACCGGCATGTGCGCGGCCGAGATGATGCTGGAGGCGGGCGTCGGGATCCTGCGCACCGTGCCCGACCCGGAGCCGCCGACGGTGGCCGCGCTGCGGCGCTCCGCGGCCCGGCTGGGCGTGGAGTGGCCGGAGGACCTGCCGCCGGCGGAGGCGCTGGCGGGGATCGACCCGGTGCGGCCGGAGGCGCTGGCGGTGCACGTCGCGGCGACGCGGCTGCTGCGCGGAGCGGGCTACACCTCGTTCGAGTCGGCCGCCCCGTCCAAACCGCGCCACGCCGGGATCGGCGCCCCGTACGCGCACGTGACGGCTCCGCTGCGGCGGTTGGTGGACCGCTACGGCGCCGAGGTGTGCCTGGCGGTAGGAGAGGGTCGCGCGGTGCCGGCCTGGGTCCGGGAGGCGCTGCCCGCGCTGCCCTCCGCGATGGGCTCCTCGGACCGGGTGGCGACGCAGGTGGAGCGGGCGTGCCTGGCGCAGGCCCAGGCGTGGTCGCTGGCGGGCCGGGTGGGGTCGGTGTTCCCCGCGACGGTGCTGCGGACGGGCTCCGGCGACGGCGAGATCTTCATCCCGGAGCCGCCCGTGATCGCGCGCTGCTCGGGCGACGACCTCACCGAGGGCCAGCGGATCCAGGTCCGCCTCACTCGCGCGGACCCGCACCGCCGCGAGGTCGAGTTCACCAAGGCCTGACCACCGGCGGCGACCACCCGATCGTTCGGCGCCGGAGCGGCTGCGAAGATCATTCCGAGCGCCCGTCCGCGATCCCGCGTTCGGGTCGGCGGGTGGCGCGGCGGTGACCACCTGGGACGTCGGCACCGCTGCCCGCCCCGCCACGCGGAACGAGTTCGCAGGCACGTGCTGGGAGGCTCGTTCAGTGGGGCGAAGCACAGGGGGTTCGTCTAGCGCGGGCTCCGGTGGGTGCGGATCGTGGAAGGGCAGCGTCGCAACGTGACAACGAGGAGGCCCGTCGTGGCTGAGGTGCACGAGATGACCGTCGGTGTGCTCGGAGGCACCGGCGCGCAGGGCAAGGGCCTGGCGATCAGGTGGGCCGCGGCCGGGCTGCGCGTGGTGATCGGCTCGCGCAAGGCCGAACGCGCTCAGGACGCGGCGCGGGAGATCGCCGAGATCGCCGACGGGCAGGTCACCGGGGAGGACAACGCGGGGTGCGCCGCCGCGGCCGACGTCGTGCTGGCCGCGTTGCCGTGGGACGCGCACGCGGACACCTTGGGAGCGCTGCGCGAGCAGCTCGCCGGCAAGATCGTCATCGATTGCGTGAACCCGCTCGGGTTCGACAAGCAGGGCCCGTTCGCGCTGGACGTGCCCGAGGGCAGCGCCGCGCAGCAGGCCGCCGCGCTGCTGCCGGACTCGCGGGTCACCGCGGCGTTCCACCACGTCTCGGCGGTGACCTTGGCGGACCTGTCCGTCGAGCACGTCGACCTGGACGTGCTGGTGCTCGGCGACGACCGCGAGGCCACCGACGTGGTGCGCGAACTCGCCGACGTGATCCCCGGGGTGCGCGGCATCTTCGGCGGCCGGTTGCGCAACGCGCACCAGGTGGAGGCGCTCACGGCGAACCTCATCGCGATCAACCGCCGCTACAAGGCGCACGCGGGCGTGCGGATCACCGACGTGTGAGCTCGCGCCCCGGCGGGGCACCCTCGCGGCAGGAGGAGGGATTGGCATGGTGCGGCAGCCGACCCAGTTGCCGTCGGAGGCGGCGAGCTGGACCGACGACGAGCGGGAACGCGCCAGCCAGCTGCTCGACGGTCACGCCACCGTGGTCAACGTGCGCAAGCAGGGCCCGCACCGGCACCTGGTGCCGTGGTTGCAACGGCAGGGGCTGCTGACCTACGTCGGCCACTCCGGTCCGCGGCACTCGTGGGCGGCCTCCGAGTTCGCGAGCCCGTTCGTGGGGGAGGCGAAGTCGGACCGGGAGGCGATGGTCCGCCACTACGAGCAGTGGCTGGACCAGCAGCCCGACCTCGTGCGCCGGTTGCGCGAGGGCGAGCTCAGCGGCCGAGCCCTCGGCTGCTGGTGCGCCCCGAAGACCTGCCACGCCGACGTCCTCGCCCACCGAGCCGACTGACGACAGGAGTGAGCGGACCGTTCGTCCAACGGGATTGGGCGAACGGTCCGTTCACCGTGACTGGAGCACGTCAGGGGTGCAGTGGGGTTTGAGTGAGCGGACCGCTTGTCCAACGAGATTGGGCGAACGGTCCGTTCACTTCGAACCGGGCGCGTCGCTGACGGCGTGCGGACGAGTGAGCGGACCGTTCGTCCAACGAGATTGGTCGAAGGGTCCGTTCACTTCGAACCGGGCGCGTCGCTGACGGCGTGGGGATCAGGTGAGCGGACCGTTCGTCCAATGGGATTGGGCGAACGGTCCGTTCACTTGCGACCTGAGCCGTGACGGCGTGCCACCGGGATCGGGTGTGCCGTCAGTTGAAGGAGTGTTCTGCGGCGGGGAAGGAGCCGCCGCGGACTTCGTCGGCGAAGCGGCCAGCGGCGTCGGCGAGGACGCCGCCCAGGTCGGCGTAGCGCTTCACGAAGCGGGCGGTGCGCCCGGTGTTCATGCCCGCCATGTCCGTCCACACCAGCACTTGCCCGTCGGTGTCCGGTCCGGCCCCGATGCCGACGGTGGGGATTCGCAGTTCGGCGGTGACGTGCTTGGCGGCCTCTGCCGGAACCATCTCCAGCACGACCGCGAACGCACCGGCCTCCTGCAGCGCCTGCGCGTCGGCGAGCAGTTCCGCGGCCTGATCGCCCCGGCCCTGCACCCGATAGCCGCCGAGCCCGTGCTCGCTCTGCGGCGTGAACCCGATGTGCCCCATCACGGGAATCCCGGCGGACACGAGCGCTTCGACCTGAGCGGCGTAGCGTCGTCCGCCTTCGAGCTTGACCGCGTGCGCCCGGCCTTCCTTCATGAAGCGGGTCGCGGTGGCCAGCGCCTGCTCGGGGGAGCCCTGGTAGGAGCCGAACGGCAGGTCGGCGACGACCAGGGCGTGCTCGGCGGCGCCGGTGACGGCGCGGACCAGCGGCAGCAGTTCGTCCACGGTCACCGGTAGCGAGGACTCGTAGCCGTAGACGTTGTTGGCCGCCGAGTCGCCGACCAGCAGCACCGGGATTCCGGCCTGGTCGAAGATCCGCGCGGTGTACATGTCGTAGGAGGTGAGCATCGGCCAGTTCTCGCCGCGCTCCTTGAGCTGTTGCAGGTGGGGGATGCGAACGCGGCGCCGGGCGGGAGTGCTCCCGTACGGGGCGGCGGTTTCGCTCTGGGCGGGCTGCGAAGAGTGTGCAGCAGTCATCGTTGACCGTCCTTTTCCTCAAGGCCCGCGCTGCGGGTCCCTGGGCGTTATGCGACGTCCTTGCGCTCGCCAGGGTCGCACGCCCCGGCGCCGCCCAGGAGCCTTCGACGACGCACATCACAGCTCGGCTGGGTCCGCCGGGCGGATGCGCGCCCGGCGTTGCACCGATGCATCCCCGTTGCGCTCAGCGGAGCCAGGTGGTGGCAACCGAACGCAGCAGGCAGCGGCGTCCGTACGCACCTTCAGCCCAGTGCGTTGGGCCCTCCGGGTCAAGTCAAGATCATCTACTGGACCTGGTTCGGGCATTTTGCCTAGCCTGATCGCGTTGCAACGCACCAAAGAGGGAGCAGCATGACCGCGGCCAAAGAAGCTCCAGACATCTTGTCTCCGGAATTCGCCATCGATCCGAACCCGTCCTACCAAGTGCTGCGAGATGAATTCCCGCTGCTTTGGCACGAAGCGACCCAGAGCTACATCGTGTCCCGCTACGCGGACGTGAAGCGGGCGTTCCGCGAGCCGGTGTTCACCACTCAGAATTACGACTGGCAGCTCGAACCCGTGCACGGCCGCACCATCCTGCAGCTCGACGGCAGGGAGCACGCCGTCCGCCGCGCACTGGTCGCTCCGGCGTTCCGCGGCAGCGAGCTGCACGAGAAGTTCCTGCCGGTGATCAAGCGGAACTCCCGGGCGCTGATCGACCGGTTCCGCGGCACCGGCAGCGTGGACCTCGTCGCCGACTACGCGACCAAGTTCCCGATCAACGTGATCGCCGACATGCTGGGGCTGCGGGAGGAGGACCGCGGCCGGTTCCAGGGCTGGTACACGGCGATCATCGCCTTCCTCGGCAACCTGAGCCAGGACCCGGACGTCATCGAGGCGGGCATGCGGACCCGCACCGAGTTCGCCGAGTACATGATCCCGGTGATCCAGGACCGCCGCGAGAACCTCGGCGACGACCTGCTCTCCACCCTGTGCACGGCCGAGATCGACGGCACCAAGATGAGCGACGAGGACATCAAGGCGTTCTGCAGCCTGCTGCTCGCCGCGGGCGGGGAGACCACGGACAAGGCCATCGCCGCCCTGTTCCTGAACCTGCTGCAGCACCCGGACCAGTTCGCCGCGGTGCGCGCCGACCGCGATCTGATCCCGCAGGCCTTCGCCGAGACGCTGCGCTTCTCCCCGCCGGTGCACATGATCATGCGCCAGCCCGCGGAGGACGTCGAGCTCAGCGGTGGCGTGGTGCCCAGGGGCAGCACGGTGACCTGCCTGATCGGGGCGGCGAACCGGGACGACGGGCACTACTCGCACCCGGACCGGTTCGACGTGTTCCGGGAGGACCTGCCGGCGCGCACGGCGTTCACGGCCGCCGCCGACCACCTCTCGTTCGCGCTGGGCAGGCACTTCTGCGTCGGAGCCCTGCTGGCGAAGTCCGAGATCGAGGTCGGCATCAACGACCTGCTCGACGCGATGCCGGACGCCGAACTGGCCTCCGGTTTCGACCCCGTCGAACAGGGCGTGTTCACCCGAGGCCCGCAATCGGTCCCGGTCCGCTTCACCCCCAACTGACGGCGACCCGAACCGAACGGCGAGCGAAGCGAATCCGTGCAGTAGGGCGGGCGAAGCGCCGCTTGCTTTGCGGCCGAAGGCCGTGCCTCGCGGCGAAGCCGTGCAGTGGACGAGCGAAGCGAAGTCTGCCTTGCGGCGAAGCCGTGCCTGTATGTGCGAAGCACATAGCCCACGTCCACAAGCCGACCACCCGCGGGTTCTCAGTCGTCTTCTCGCGAGGACAGCTTTTTCCCTCGTGGCGGAGCCACTAGGGAAAAAGATCCCGCAGCGAGAAGACGACTGAGGTTCCGCTACCCGCCCCCTACGCAGAACGACCGGCTCAAGACCCCACGATGTAACTAGGACTGAACTGCACCGGTAGTGCGGCGAGCCCGCGCATCCACACCGAGGGAAGCCACACCAGCGCGTCCGGGTCGGCGGCCAGCGCCACGTCCGGCAGCCGGTCCAGCAGCACCTCGATGGCGATGCGGGAGATCACCGCACCGATCTCGGGGCCGGGGTGCGGGCAGCCGTGCTCGCCGTGCCCGAAGGACATGTGCGCGTTGTTGCCGACGGAGTCGGAGTACGCGTCCGGCCGCACCTGCGGGTCGGTGTTGGCGGCGGCGAACCCGAGCACCAGCATGTCGCCGGTGTGGATGCGCTGACCGCCGAGTTCCGTCTCCCGGGAGGCGAACCGGCCGATGAAGTTCTGCGTCGGCGTGTCCTCCCAGAGCACCTCGTTGAGCGCTTGGCCGATGGAGCGGCGACCGCCGGCGAGGGTGACGGCGAAGCGCTCGTCGGTGAGCATCAGCCGGATCGCGTTGCCGATCCAGTACGCCACCGGCTGCTGCGCCGCGGTGAGCACCACCAGGAGGTCCTGCAGGATCTCCTCCTCGGTCATGCCCGCCGGGTGCACCAGCAGCCGCGACGGCAGGTCCGCGCCGGGGTTCTCCTTCTTGCGCTCCACCAGCCGCTTCATCCGCTCCTGGATGCGCTGGTAGGCGCCGACCCCGTCGTCGCTGGCGACGGTGTCGGTGAGGTCCTGGCCCAGCTGGGCCGCCTCGTCGTCACCGAGCCCGAACAGCCGCGCCATCACGCGCAGCGGCATCGGGTGCGCGAACTGCGCCATCAGGTCGGCTTCGCCGCTGCCCGCGAACGAGTCGATCAGCTCGTCGGCGATCTGCTCGCAGATGCCGCGCAGCTCGAACTGGTCGACTTCGTCGAGGGAGTCGCCGAGGGCTCCGGTGCGGCGCTGGTGCTCGGCGCCCTCGGTGAACATCAGCGAGGGCTGGTACCCGACGAACGCCATCAGGCCCCAGTTCTCCGGGACGCGGTCCCACGCGTTCCAGCGCCGGGTGTCGCGCGCGAACAGCTCCGGGTTGCTCTCCACCTGGTGGATCTCCCGGTAGCCGAGCACGAGCCATGCGGGCACGTCGCCTTCGAGCCGCACCGGTGCGACCGGGCCGTACTCGTTGCGCATCTGCCGGTACAGCTGAGCCGGGTTCTGCTGGAACCGCGGGCCGTGCATGGCGATGGGTTCCTTGCCCATCGGGCAGCCCTGGGTGGTGGGATCGGTGGTCGGCCAGATGTCTGGATTGGTCATAGGGAATGAAGCTCCCGAGTTTCCGTTCGGACAGGGAGTAACGACCTGGCGACCGATGCACATCCGGACGCGGTGTCGGCCGGGTCCGGCTGCGGTCGGATCACCGGATGTCGCCAGGTGACGTCGGCACGCCCGGCCGCTGGCGGCGCGGAATCGTTGCCGACGACGGATGACGGCATCCCGGTGGTCATACCAGGAAGCAGGCGGGCGACCGGGGCGGCCGCCCGCCTGGTGACGGCGGGGCGGGCCCGTCGTCGCATGTCTCTCTAGTCGCCGATGATGTAGCTGGGGCTGAATTCGACGGGCAGGGCCAGCAGCCCGCGCATCCACACCGAGGGCACCCACTCCAACTCGTTCGGCGGTACCGACAGCCCGACGTCGGGCAGCCGGTCCAGCAGCACCTCGATGGCGGCGCGGGCCATCGTCTCCGCGAGCTGCGGTGCCGGGTACGGGCAGCCGCGGTCGCCGGTGCCGAAGGACAGGAACGCGTTGTTGCCGACGGAGTCCGCGTAGGACTCCGGCCGGATCCGCGGATCGGTGTTGCCCGCCGCGAGCCCCAGCACGAGCATGTCCCCGGCCCGGATCTGCCGGTCGCCGAGTTCGGTGTCCCGGGTGGCGAACCGGCCGACGTAGTTCTGGGTGGGGGTGTCCTCCCAGAGCACTTCGTTGAGCGCGTGCCCGACCGAACGCCGCCCCCCGGTGAGGGTGACGGCGAACCGCTCGTCGGTGAGCATCAGCCGCAGCGCGTTGCCGATCCAGTGCGCCACCGTCTGCTGCCCGGCGGTCAGGGTCGTGACGAGGTCCTGCGCGAGCGCTTCCTCGGTCAGCTCCGGATCGCCCTCCAGCCACCGGCTGGTGAGGTCCGGGCCCGGCAGTTCCCGCTTGCGCCGGATCAGCCGCCGGATCCGGTTCACGATGCGCTGGTGCGCCGCCGCGCTGTCGCCGTCTCCCACCGAAGCGACCATGTCCTCGAGCAGGATCGGTGCGTCGTCCCGCGGCACCCCGCACACCCACGCCAGCGCGAACAGCGGGAGCTGGTAGGCGAACTGCGAGATGAGGTCCGCCGCACCGGTCGTCGCGAACCCGTCGATCAACCGATCGGCGGTGGTCTCGCAGTACCGCTGCAGCTCGAACTGGTCGATGACGCCGAGCGCGTCCCCGAAGATCCCGATCCGCCGCCGGTACTGGTCGCCTTCCGCGAACGCCATCGACGGCTGGTACCGCACGAAGGGGTTCAGCGACCAGTCCTGCGGGACCTGGTCCCACGCGTTCCAGCGCCGGGAGTCGCGGGCGAACAGGTCCGGATTGCCGCAGACCTGGTTGATCTCGCGGTAATCACCGACGAACCAGGCGGGCACGCCGCCTTCGAGCACGATCGGGGCGACCGGGCCGTACTGCGCCCGGATCGCCCGGTACAGCTCGGCCGGGTCCTGGTGGAACCGGGTCCCGAACAGTTCGATCGCGTCGGTGCGGATCCGGCGTGCCTCCTGGTCGCTCTGCGGCCAGGCTTCGGTGATGGGATCGGGCGAACTCACGATCTGGCCCCCTGCGGGGCCGTGGCCAGCGCGTAGAGGTGGTTCACCAGGGTGATCAGCACGTGCTTGCTGGACGCGCGGTCCCGCGCGTCGCAGTCGATCAGCGGGATGTCCTCGGGCAGCGACAACGCGTTGCGCACGTCTTCGAGCGGGTGGTCCTGGGCGTCGAAGTTGTTGCGCGCGACGATGAACGGCATCCCGTGGTGTTCGAGCCGGTCGATGGCGTACCAGGAGTCCTCCAGCCGCCGGGTGTCGACGAGCACGACGGCGCCCAGCGTCCCGGAGAACAACCGGTCCCACAGGAACCAGAACCGCTGCTGACCGGGCGCGCCGAACAGGTACAGCACCCGCTCGGCGTCGAGGCTGATGCGGCCGAAGTCGAACGCGACCGTGGTCGTGGTCTTCTCCCGGACCGCGCTGGCGTCGTCGACGCCGAGGCTCGCCTGGGTCATGGTCTCTTCGGTGCTCAGCGGACGGATCTCGCTGACCGACCGGACCATGGTGGTCTTGCCCACCCCGAAGCCGCCCACGATGACGATCTTGAGACCGTCGCTGGCGGTGCTGCGCAGCGGTGCGCTCGTGGGGTCAGAGGTTGTGGAGTCCAACGAGAACCTGCTTCAAGATGTCGGGATCGGGCAGTTGCGCCTTCTTGCTCGCCGGCGCGGAAGTGGGGTGGCGTGCGGTGATCCGGTTCGTGTCGAGCAGGTCGCAGAGCAGGATCTTCACCACTCCGACGGGCATGCCCAGGTGCGAGGAGATCTCCACGACCGCCATCGGTTGCCTGCACAGCTGCAGGATCCGGATGTGCTCGGACTGCATGCCCGGCGCCGGGTCGCACTCGCTGACGATGAGCGTGACCAGGTCCAGGGACTCTTCGTCCGCGCTGCTGCGTCCCCCGGTGACGGTGTAGAGCCGGTCCGGATCTTCGTTGTCGAGGGGCCGCCAGATCATGACAACCCGCTCGGCTGGGCTTGGCGGGGCGGAGCGCTGAGGTACTCGCCGATCTGCTCGACGAGCTCGTTCATGTTGTGCCCGATGACGCCGACGTCGGAGTCCTCGTCGGCGAGCACGGCCAGGTGCGCGCCTTCACCGGCTTCGACGATGAACAGCAGGCCGCCGTGGAACTCGGTCATGGACTGCCGGACGCCGCCGCTGCCGTCGCCGAATTCGACGGACGCCCCGTAGGAGAGGCTCTGGATGCCGGAGGCGATCGCGGCCAGCTGGTCGGCCTGGTCGATGGTCAGCCCCGGGGAGTGGCAGACCTTCAGCCCGTCCTTGGACAGCACGACTGCGTGCTTGGCGCCAGGAGTGCGTCCCAGCAGGTTCTCCAGCAACCAGTCGAGATTGTGGTCGTTGGTCATCAGGGTGTCGGGGTACCCGCGTGGCCGGGTGGCCCCTGCCTCCATTCTTTCTCGTCGGCAGATTGGTCAGCGCGCGTCGTCGGCCTGCGGGCCGTCGCTGGGCCGGCTCGCCTGCCGGAACGCGCCGAATCGGGCGCCCGCGTTCGGTCGGGGCCGTGCGGGTGCGGGCGGCTGCTGGGTGTTGTCGTCGTCGGAGCCGGACACCAACGACGGGGACGCCGCGGCCAGCGTTTCGCCGCGGCGGCGCTTCGGGAGGTTCTGCAAGGTCGCCTCCGAGTTCTCGGCGGGTGCCGCGGGCTTCTCGTTGAGGTCCTGCCGGGTGAGCGTGCCGGTCGCGGTGGCGGTTCCCGCCGACGTCACCGAGCTGAGCTGCGCGGGCTGGGCCGCTCCCACGGTGCGGGTCGGGAGGGTGAACTCCTCCTGCTTTCGCGGCTGGGTGATCAGCTTGCGCGGGATCATCACGACGACCCCGGTGCCGCCGCGCGAGGACGGCCGGAACGACACGGTCAGCCCGTGCTTCCTGGCGAGGCAGCCGACGACGGCGAGGCCGAGCCGGGTGCCGTTGAGCGTGGTGAGGTCCAGCGGTTCGGTGCCGACGGCGTGCACGGCGCGCTTCATCGCCGCCTCGCTCATCACGAGCCCGCCGTCTTCGATGGTGACGATGACGCCGGAGTGGACTTCTTCCACGTAGACGTGCGCGAGTTCGGACGGCGGCGAGAAGCTGGTGGCGTTGTCCATCAGCTCTGCCAGCGCGTGCATGACGCCTTCGGCGGCGTAGCCGACGATGGCGACGGTGCTGGTGGAGTGCAGCCGGACCCGCTTGTAGGCGGCGATGCGGCCGACGGAGCCGCGCAGGATGCTCTCCATCTTGATCGGCTTGGTCCAGCGGCGGCCGGACCGGGCGCCGGTGAGCACCGCGATGCTGTCCGCGAGGCGACCGGCCTGCGCGGTGGTGTGGTCGAGTTCGAGCAGGTCGCCCAGCACCGATTCGTCGTGGCGCTCCTCCATTTCGCGGAGGCTGGCGAGCATGTTCGTCGACAGCGCCTGCATCCGGCCCGCGGCGTTGGCGCAGGCGAGCATGGCGGCGGCGCGGGCGCGTTCACCTTGGCCGATCTCCTGGCCGAGGGCGCGCAGGATGCGCTGGTGCGTGGGATTGCGGGGGTGGTCGATCTCGCCGAGCGCGGTGTCCACGGAGGACCCGGCGCGCAGTCGGGTGACCAGCGAGGGGAGGGTTTCGTCGGCGAGCTTCGCCGTGGCACCGTCGGCCTTCTCGGCGCGGGTGCGGTAGAAGGTGGCGTTCTGCAGGCCCCAGCTGGCTAACGCGAACGCGATGCTGATCAGGGCTGCGGCGATGCCGGTGCTCCAGGCGACCAGCACGGTGGCCGAGGCGGGGCTCGCGATGGCGGCCCACGTGCTCAGCGCCGCGGTCACGACCCCGGAGATCAGCAATACCAGCAGGGCTCGGGCCAGGTGGCGGCGTTTGGCCGCGGATTGGGTGTGGGTGGGTGCTGACATCAATCAGGTCCTCGTCGCGGTCGGTGGCACTGGCCTGCGCACCGCGGGCCCTCGGCGGTGCGGCGGGGGAGTCGGGCGGGGGAGGTGTTCGGCCGGGCCGACACCCGGCCACCCCTGTTTCGACTTGCTCGGTGAAATCCCGCTGATCTCCCCTGGGCTCGCGATGCTACTCACTCTCCGGGGGCTGAAAACACCGGTAGGTGATCTCGGCTGGTGGAGTGCGTGTCCCGGTTGTGGGCGCGGTGCATTGCGGGGCGCGATCGTCATTCCACCGGGTATCCGGATGCGCAACTTCCGGGTGATTTCGGTTCCGCATGAGGTGCTCAGCCGATCCATGGCCGCGCGATCCGGTCGTATGTGCCGTCGTGCTTGCGCAAGTGCAGCCACTCGTTCACGAACTGCTGGAAGACGACGTCACCGCGCGGCAGCAGATATGCCTTCTCGGAGAAGGTGAACGGTTGGTCCGGGTGCACCGCGCAGAGTTCGGGGTGGCGCCGCGCCTGCCATTTGGTCTCCGCGCCGTCAGTGATCATGAGATCGGCTCGGCCGCTGCGGATCTCGTCGAAAATCGTGTTGTTGTCCGGGTGCGGAACAATCTCCGCGCGGTGCAACCTCTCGCGTGCGAACTTCTCGTTGGTGCCGCCGGGGTTCACCACGGCGCGCACGCCGGGGCGGTCGATCTGCTCCAGCGTCCGGAATCGCGCGGCGTTCTCGCACCGCGTGATCGGCGTCTTGCCGTCGACGACGTACGCATCGCTGAAGAACGCCTCTTTCGCGCGCTTCAGCGTCACCGACACGCCGCCCGCCGCGATGTCGCACCGCTGCGCGAAGTCCGCGCTCAGCGACTCCCACGTGGTGGCGACGATGGTGGCGCGCACGCCGAGCTCGGCGGCCAGATCGCGCGCCATGTCGATGTCGATGCCGCTCCAGGCGCCGTTGGCGTCGCGATAGGTGAACGGCCGGTAGTCCCCGGTGCTGCACACCCGGAGTTCGCCGCGCTCGGCGATGTCATCCATTGTGGACCGCATTGCCGGTCCGGTGCTGCTTTCCCGTGCGGTCCCGCCTGATTCCGGGTTCGCGCCGGGACCGTTCGAATCCGCGCAGCCGGCGCCGAACAGCGCGGTCAGCGCGGCCAGTGCGGCGCTCGACGCCGCGGTTCTCCACCCCATGCGAGCCCTCCACGCGATGCCGCAGCACTGCGGCTCGCGGGGGAGACTATCCGAATCTCTGGCCCATTCGTCCACCAAGATCGGTCCAGTGGGTCGTTCACCGATTGCTCCACTTCGCGCAACCGCTGCGACCACCCGCATCCGTGCGGCGATAGGTGTTCCGAGAACGCGCGCCGCGTCGAGAAGTTGAATCTGAGACGATCACCGTCGGCGTCCGGGAATCGCGGATCTGCCCGCCGCGCCCGGTGATCCCCGCTTCGACGCGACCGTTGTTCGGATCGCTGCGGTCGTTTCTCGACCCGCGCGTCCCGAGTTCCGCGTCAACCGCCGGATGCCGTTCCGGCCGGGTTCGGCCGACCGGGCACCGGCCGCAGATCGCCGAGCTCGGCAGCCGCCTCCGCCCCGAGCGTTCGATCGCCTGGCTCCGAAACCATCGCCGTCCACATCGGCCACGGCTCCGGCCCGAGCCGAAAACCTCGCAAAAGCCCTGAAGCGCCCCGCAATTCAGCGAGAAATCGACGCTCTCCAGGACCCGGAAAAGATCATTCGGTCCACATCGCGGCAGCTCAACGAGCCGATTCGCCATGATCAGCCGAGATGCGGCCCGAACGATTCCTCGCCAAAACGCGCGAGTCGTCCGCAGCGGCGCGGGTTCGGGCCGCTCCGGGCAGGGCGTGAACGACCCGGCTCAGGGGCGGCTTTCGCGCCAGCGGTTGGTGATCGGCAGGCGCCGGTCGCGGCCGAAGGCCTTCAGCGTGATCTTGGTGCCCGGCGGGTACTGGCGGCGCTTGTACTCCGCCCCGTCGACCATCCGGATCACCCGCTCCACGAGCTCCGCGTCGAACCCGTCCGCGACCAGGTCCGAGTAGTCCCGATCGCCCTCGACGTAGCCGTCCAGCACCGCGTCCAGCACGTCGTAGGGCGGCAGCGAGTCCTGGTCGGTCTGATCGGGCCGCAGCTCCGCCGATGGCACCTTCTCGATCGAGTTCTCCGGGATCGGCGGCACTTCGCCGAGCTTCTCCGCCTCCGCGTTGCGCCACCTCGCCAGTTCCCACACCAGCGTCTTCGGCACGTCCTTGATCGGCGCGAACCCGCCGACCGCGTCGCCGTAGATCGTGGAGTAGCCGACCGCCAGCTCCGTCTTGTTCCCCGGCGCCAGCACCAGGTGACCGTGCTGGTTCGACATCGCCATCAACGTGATGCCCCGGCAGCGGGCCTGCACGTTCTCCTCCGCGAGCCCCGTCAAGCCCAGCGGCCCGACGAACGCCGCGACCATGTCCGCCACCGGACGCTCCTCGAAGTGGCAGCCCAACCGGCGGGCCAGCTCGGCCGCGTCCGACCGGGAGTGCTCCGAGGAGTAGTGCGACGGCATCGACACCCCGTGCAGCGCGTCCGGCCCCAGCGCGTCCGCGGCCAGCGCTGCGCACACCGCCGAGTCGATGCCCCCGGAAAACCCGAACGTCACCGACCGGAAACCGTTCTTGTGCACGTAATCCCGCAAGCCCGTCACCAGCGCCGCCCAGGTCTCGGCGAGCTCCGGCAGCGGCTCCACGCCGGGCGGAGCGGGCAGCGGCTCGTAGGCGGGCAGCGGATCGGGCTGCAGCACCGTGCGCGTCACGTCGAACGCGGGCATCCGGATCCGGCCCGGCTGCTCCGGCACCGTCGTGGCCGTGTGCCCGCCGGCGGGCACGTCCACGTCCAGCACCAGCAGGTGCTCGGTGAACTGCGGCGCCCGCGCGAGCACCTCGCCGTCGGCGCCCATCACGATCGAATCGCCGTCGAAGACCAGGTCGTCCTGCGCGCCGACCATGTTCACGTACGCGATCGGCGCACCCGCCTCCGCGGCCCGGCGCGCCACCAGCGGAACCCGCACGTCGTCCTTGGAGCGCTCGTACGGCGAGGAGTTCACGCACACCACGAGGTCCACGCCGACCTGGCCCAGCGCGGCCACCGGGCCGCCGTTCTGCCAGATGTCCTCGCAGATCACCACGCCGATGTCCAGGCCGTGCAGCTTCACGATCGGCAGGTCGAAGCCCGGCGCGAAGTACCGCGCCTCGTCGAACACGCCGTAGTTCGGCAGGTGGTACTTGTCGTAGGTCGCCACGACCTCACCGCCGAACAGCAGCGAAGCCGAGTTGCGCACCCCTTCGTCGTCGCGGTCCAGGTGGCCCACCACGACCAGCGCGTCCCCGCACCCGGCTTCGCGCAGGTTCACCGCCAGCGCGTCGATCGCGGCGCGGTTCGCCGCGGCGAACGACTTGCGCAGCGCCAAGTCCTCCACCGGGTATCCGGCGAGCACCGTTTCCGGGAAGGCGACCACGTGGGCGCCTTCCTGCACGGCCCTGCGGGTCCATTCCAGGACCATCGCCGTGTTCCCGGCGATGTCCCCGACGGTCGCGTTGACCTGGGCTAGAGCGAGGCGCAGCTGCGGCATGAACGTCATCTTCGCGCACGCGCCGGACGAAGTCCCACCGCCCGTGACGAAGCCGACGCCGAACGCGTGACACCATCCCCCGAATGAGTCGCTTGCTGACCGCCGGATGCGCGCTGTTGCTGCTCAGCGGTGCTGCCGCCTGCGCCCCCTCGCCGTCGAGCGGACCGCTGCTGCAGCCGCGCACCGAGCGCAGCGGCCCGGCGGGCGCGGTCCCGGCCGGTCTGGAGGAGTTCTACGGCCAAGAGCTCGACTGGGGCCCGTGCGCGGAGTACGCCACCACCAGCGCCGACCAGGGCGTCTACCAGGACCGGACGCTGGAGTGCGCCCGGTTGCGCGTGCCGCTGGACTACGAGCGGCCGGAAGGCCGCCAGATCAACATCGGCGTGCTGCGCAAACCGGCGACCGACCCGGACACCCGCATCGGCTCGCTGCTGATGAACCCCGGCGGCCCCGGCGCCTCCGGCATGAGCGCCGCCGCGAGCCTCGCCCCCACCTTGGAGCCCACCGACCTCGGTGAGCGCTTCGACCAGATCGGCTTCGACCCGCGCGGCATCGGCGCCAGCGAACCCGAGGTCCGCTGCCTCACCGACGAGGAGTGGGACGCCGACCGGCTCGACTCCGACGCCGACACCTCCCCGGAGGGCACCGCGCAGACCGAGCGGGAAGTGCGCGACTACACCGGCAAGTGCGTGCAGCGGACCGGCGAGGACGTGCTCGCCCACGTCGGCACCCGCGACGTCGTCCAGGACATGGACGTGCTGCGCTCCGCGCTCGGCGATCCGCAGCTGACCTACCTCGGCTACTCCTACGGCACCCGCATCGGCTCCGCGTACGCCGAGCGGTTCCCCGGCAACGTGCGGGCGATGATCCTCGACGGCGCCATCGACCCCGGCCAGGACGCCATCGAGCAGCAGGTCATGCAGGGCGCCGGCTTCCAGCGCGCCTTCGAGTCCTTCGCACGGTGGTGCGCCGGGCAGAACCAGTGCGCCCTCGGCGCCGACCCGTCACGGGCCGTCCCGGCGTTCCAGCGACTCGCCCGGCCGCTGCTGGAACACCCGGTGCCCGCGGGCGACCGGGAGCTCTCCTACACCGACGCCACGACCGCGGCCGTCCAAGCGCTCTACGCGCAGAGCATGTGGCCCGCGCTCAACACCGGCCTCGGTGAGCTCGCCCAGGGCCGCGGCACCGTGCTGCTGACCCTCGCCGACTCCTACTACGGCCGTGAGGCCAACGGCTCCTACAGCAACATCACCGACGCGTTCAACGCCGTGCGCTGCGTCGACGATCCGCGCGTCACCGACCGCGCCGTGCTGCGCGAAGCGGACCGCCGCTACCGCGAGGCGGCGCCCTTCCTCGACGACGGCCTGCCCGCCAACAGCGCCATGGACATGTGCTCGTTCTGGCCCGTGCCGGTCACCGGCGACGCGGCCCAACCCCAGGTGCAGGGCCTGCCGCCCACCCTGGTGATCTCGACCACCGGCGACCCGGCCACGCCCTACGACGCGGGGGTCAACCTCGCGAAGGCGCTGCGCGGCAGGCTGCTCACCTTCGAAGGCACCCAGCACACCGCGTTCCTCCAGGGCAACTCGTGCGTGGACGACGCGGGCATCGACTACCTGACCGAGCTCGAACTGCCCGCGGACGGCACCCGGTGCAAGTGACCCGCCACCGCGACCGGCCGCGGAACCGGACGGTAACGAGGACTCAACGCGCACGGTCGGGCGTCGCGGGAACCGCAGGAATTAGGCTGCGAGCATGAACCGCCAGCAGGAGTTCGTGCTCCGCACCCTGGAGGAACGTGACATCCGCTTCGTGCGGCTGTGGTTCACCGACGTCCTCGGCATCCTCAAGTCCGTGGCGATCTCGCCCGCCGAACTCGAGGGGGCCTTCAGCGAGGGCATCGGGTTCGACGGCTCCGCCATCGAAGGATTCTCACGGATCTACGAGTCGGACATGGTCGCCAAGCCCGACCCGACCACGTTCCAAGTGCTGCCCTGGGAGACGCCCGACGGCGAGCACTACTCGGCCCGCATGTTCTGCGACATCGCGATGCCCGACGGCTCCCCGTGCTGGGCCGACCCGCGCCACGTCCTGCGCCGCACCCTGTCGAAGGCCACCGAAGCCGGGTTCACCTGCTACGTGCACCCCGAGATCGAGTTCTTCCTGCTGAAGAACCTGCCGACCACCGGGGTCGAACCGGAACCCGCCGACTCCGGCGGCTACTTCGACCAGGCCAGCCACGACGCCGCCCCGCACTTCCGGCGCAACGCCATCGAAACGCTCGAAGCGATGGGCATCTCCGTCGAGTTCAGCCACCACGAGGGCGCCCCCGGCCAGCAGGAGATCGACCTGCGCTACGCCGACGCGCTCACCATGGCCGACAACGTGATGACCTTCCGCTACACCGTCAAGGAGGTCGCCCTCATGCAGGGCGTGCACGCCTCCTTCATGCCCAAGCCGTTCACCGCGCAGCCCGGTTCCGGCATGCACACCCACTTCAGCCTGTTCGAAGGCGACCAGAACGCCTTCTACCACCCGGAGAACCCCTACGAGCTCTCCGACACCGGGCGGGCGTTCGTCGCGGGCATCCTCACCCACGCGCGCGAGATCAGCGCCGTCACCAACCAGTGGGTGAACTCGTACAAGCGGCTCATCGTCGGCGGCGAGGCGCCCACCGCGGTCTGCTGGGGCCACGCCAACCGCTCCGCGCTGGTGCGGGTGCCGATGTACTCGCCCGGCAAGTCCTCCTCGCGGCGCGTCGAGGTCCGCAGCCCCGACTCGGCCTGCAACCCGTACCTGGCGTACGCGGTGATCCTCGCCGCCGGGCTGCGCGGCGTGGAGAAGGGCTACGAGCTGCCGCCCGCCACCGAGGACGACGTGTGGTCGCTGACCGAAGGCGAGCGCAAGGCCGCCGGGTACGCCAGCCTGCCGCAGAACCTCAACGACGCGTTGAGCGAGATGGAGAACTCCGAGCTGGTCGCCGAAACCCTCGGCGAGCACGTCTTCGACTTCTTCCTCCGCAACAAGCGCAACGAGTGGGACTCCTACCGCAGCCGCGTCACGCCGTACGAGCTGCAGAGCCTGATGCCGATGTTGTGACCGGGCTCAAACCGATCTCGTGGGGTCAGGTCGTGGGCACCCGGAGGGTGGGGCGATAGGTTCGCCCCGTGACTGATTCGCAGCCGCAGCCCGAGCCCTCCGGTGGCCCCGACGCCGAAGCCACCTCCGACCTGTTGGAGCACCGGGCGGACGAACCGGAATGGCCGGCCGAGCACCCGGACCCCGCCGCGGGCTTCGACGCCGATCAGGCCACCCTGATCGGCTGCACCGTCGCCGGACCGGGCCAGCTGCCCGCCGCGCGGGTGCTGCGCGAATCGTTCCTGCACAGCCACCCCGGAGCCCGGTTCGTGGTGCTGCCCATCGGCGGCGAGCTCAGCGGTGACGTGCTCACCCCGGCGCGGATCGGCGTCGACGCCGACGAGCTCGCCGGACTCGCCGTCGCCTGCACCGCGGACCAGCTGCGCGCCGTGCTGCGCCCCCGGCTGCTGCAGCACCTGGTGGCCACCGGCGCCACCGTGCTCTACCTCGAACCGTCGGTGCAGGTGTTCAGCGAATTCGACGACCTGCTGCGCGAGCTGTCCCCGGACCGCCCGGTCGCGCTGGTGCCGAGGGTGCTGCGGACCCTCTACGCCGACGGGTTCCGCCCGAGCGCCACCGACCTGGTCGAATCCGGCCCGTTCGACCCGAGCGTGCTCGGCGTGCGCCCCGGCGCGGAGGACTTCCTCACCGCGTGGGCCGAGCAGGTCCGCGCCGACCCCAGCGTCGGCATGCTGCTCGACGGCGCACCCGCGCTGATCGACCACCACGTGCTGCGCGACCCGGGCGTGGGGCTGTCGGTGTGGAACGCGGCGCAACGCGAACTCATCCCCACCGGCGACGGCGGGCACGCGGTCGACGGTGCCCAGCTGCGCAGCATCCACTTCGACGGGTTCCAGCCGCAGCGGCCCTGGCTGCTGTCCACGCACTACGCCGACCGCCCGCGAGTGCTGCTCTCGGAACATCCGGTGCTCGCCGGGCTCTGCGCGGCCTACCGCAACGAGCTCGTCGAAGCGGGCTACACGCGGGAACAGCCGCACCCCTACGACGCCCTGCCGGACGGCACCCCGCTGCCCGAACCGCTGCGGCGCGACTACCTCGACGCCTGGCAGCGCGACCAGGCACCGACGAGCCCGTTCGCCACCGGCGCCGGCGTCGAGGACTTCCTCGACTGGGCCTGCGAGCCCGTTGACGAACGGCAGCGGGCCACCGGCGGTTCCCGCTGGACCGCGGCGGTCTGGGCCGACGACCAGGTGCTGCGCAAGAACTACCCCGACCCGTTCGGCGCGGACGCCGACGCGTTCCGCGAATGGTGCGCGGGCGTCGGCGTCGCCAGCGGCCGGGTACCTGCCGCCGCGGTGCGCAACCTCGGCGGCACCGACGGCTCGACGCTCGTCGACCAGCTCGGCGTCGCCATCCTCGGCACCGGCCGCACCGCCGAACTCGTCCGAGCCGCCGTGCGCGCCTCCGGGCTGCCCTCCGCGGACACCCCGTACTACCCGGTGGTGCTGCGCTGCGAGCCCGGCCTGACGGTGCCCGCGGGACGCCACCTGATCGACGTGCAACCCGACACCACCGACGCGGACGGCGCGGTGGAGGCATGGGTGCTCTCCGAAGCGGCCCGCCAGGCCGCCCGGCGCGCGGGCGGGCCTACCACGCGGGTCGTCGCCCTCCCGCTGCTCGACCCGGGGCCGGTGGACCTGCCGACGCGGAAGGCGGCACGCGCCCGGTTCGGGTTGTCCGAGGAGTTCGTCATCGGTGCTTTCGCCGACCACTCCGACGAACGTCGCGACAACATCCTCGGCCTGGTCACGGCCTTCTTCGCCGCGTTCCCCGAACGCGAGGACGTGCACCTGCTCGTCGCCGTCACCGGTGCGGCCGAACACCCGGAGGCGGCCGAGCGCCTGCGGCTGGCCACGGCCGCCGACCCGCGGGTGCACCTCGTCGAGGAGGAGATCGCCACCGTGGGCCTGCTGTCCGCCGCGGACGCCGTGGCCTCGCTGCACCGCCCGGCGGGCGGTGACCGGTACGCGCTGCGGTTGCTGGAGGTCGCCGCGCACGGCGTGCCGGTGCTCGCCGCGGACCACGGCGCCGTCACCGAGCTGCTCGGCTCCGCCGGGGCGAGCCTCGTGCCCTGCCAAGGCCAAGGCGAACCGGACGTCGAGGCCGCCGCCGTCGCCCTGCGCACCGCGGCCGACGACCCCGAGGAGACCGCCGCGGCCGGCCGCCGCGCCCGCGATCACCTGCTCGCGCAGCACAGCGTCAACCACGCCGCCGAGCGGTTGCGCGAGCACGTCGAGCACGCCTACCGGAACTGGCGCACCAAGTGGGCGAAGGATCGCCACGGCGACCTCGACGACCCGCTGCACCCGCTGCTGGTGGCGCGCCACGCGCTGCACCGCGCCCCCGACGTCGGCGCCGGTGGCCGCAACTCGGTGGCCCCCGCGCTGCGCAAGGCGGTGCTGCGGGTGCTCAGCCATTACGACGAGCACATCCGCGACGTGCTGCGCTCCATGGTCGACGGCGTGGAGCAGACCGCGGCTGAGCTGCTGCGCCGCCAGTACGACGCGGACGGGGGAGGGGAGGAGCTCGACCTGCTCCGCACCGAACTCGGCCGCATCGACCAGCGCCACGACCAGCTCGACGAACGCCTCACCAGCACCGACGACGGCATGGTGCGGGCCCGCGCCGACCTCGCCGACCAGCACCGGCGGCTGCGCGCGCTGGAGGCGGGCGGCGGCTCGGGCGGCGGTGAGCCCGACCGCGACGACCTGCTGGCGCAGCGGCTCGACAGCCTCACCGGCGCGGTGGAGCGGACCCTGGACCGGATCGACGCGCTGGAGAACGAGCGCGAACAGGCCCGCAACCAGGAGCTCGAAACCACCCTGCGCTCCGCGACCAGCGACGCCGCCTACGCCCTGCACCGCACGGACGTGCTGCAACGCATCCTGCTGCGCGAGCACGAGCGCAACACCGGCACCGCCGACGGCACCAGCACCCCGGTGCTCTGCGACGCGGGCCTGCTCCGGCTGCCCGCCGACGACGCCATGATGCTGCCGTGGCTGTCCTCGCACGCCACGTGGGACGCGGAGGTCTCCGGGCTGATCGACTCGCTGCTCGAACCGGACGGCGTGTTCCTCGACGTCGGCGCCTACGTCGGCTACCAGACCGTCCGGGTGCTGAGCAGGCTCGGCAACAGCGGCGCCGTGATCGCGGTCGAGCCCAGCGCGGACGGCCGCGCACTGCTCAACCGCAACGTCGAGGTGAACGTCCCCTCGGCGTGGGGCCACCGCCTGGTCACCCTCGCCGCCGCGGCTTGGGACGCCCCCGCCGACCTGGTCGCCGAACCGTCGCTGGCGGGCGGAGTCTCGGTGCGTCCGGCGGAGGAGTCGGACCCCGAGGACCCGGACGCGCGCGTACCGGGGGTGCGGCTCGACAAGGAACTGGAGAACACCTCGACGCTGCACGACATGACGCTGTCGGTGGTGCACGTCGACGTCGGCGCCCGCGTGCACCGGGTCCTCGGCGGCCTGGTCCGCCTGCTCCGGCGGGATCGTCCGTCGATCGTGTGCTCGTTCACCCCTTCCGGCATCACGGAACTCGGAGACGACCCGGCCACGGCATTGCACGAGTTCGGCACCTGGGGTTACGAGCTGGTCCCCGTGGGCCGCACGACCGCGGTCTCGGCCTCCGAACTGCTGGAGGCGATCGACGCCGCCGGCTCCACGAGCACGGTCAAGCTCTGGCTGCGCCCCAAAGGCAAGTCCTGAATCGCGGTGAACGGTGAATGTCAAGAGTCTGACCAGGCGATTTGACATTCACGGAGAGTGTGCGTAACTTTCTCCACGTCGCACGGCAAGCCGGACGGAACAGGACGCAAGAGCCTGGCGGGGACGGCGAAGGTGGCGGCGCCTGGGGATTCCCAGTAGCGCGCACCGGACGGGACGCGCGGGTTTGACACCGCGAAGCGGACCGGGTAACGTACGACAGTCGCTAAGATCCGAGAGGCGCTTCCACGGGAGCGGGTCACGACTTAGCAGTGGACAACTCCAAATCAGGTCGACGATCTGGCCGACCAGGGTGCGGGTGACCGCGAAGTGACCCCCCTGAAAACGGCCGAAATCGAGCCTGCTAGAGTTTGAAACATCGCAAGAACGAAAGACGGAAATGACTCCCCGGAGTTCGCGGCCCTGAGGTTGGGGGTTGTGGGTGATGGTGTGGGTGTGTTCTTTGAGAACTCAACAGCGTGCCGATGATGATGAGTGGTAACTCATTAGATTGATTTTATGCCCTGGTCGGCCTTTGTGGTTTTGATCGGGGTGCCTCGTTTATTTCGGGGCAGGATTTTTCTCTAAACATTGTTGGAGAGTTTGATCCTGGCTCAGGACGAACGCTGGCGGCGTGCTTAACACATGCAAGTCGAACGCTGAAGCCCTTCGGGGTGGATGAGTGGCGAACGGGTGAGTAACACGTGGGTAATCTGCCCTGCACTCTGGGATAAGCCTTGGAAACGAGGTCTAATACCGGATAGGACACATGGCCGCATGGTCTGTGTGTGGAAAGTTCCGGCGGTGCAGGTTGAGCCCGCGGCCTATCAGCTTGTTGGTGGGGTGATGGCCTACCAAGGCGACGACGGGTAGCCGGCCTGAGAGGGTGACCGGCCACACTGGGACTGAGACACGGCCCAGACTCCTACGGGAGGCAGCAGTGGGGAATCTTGCGCAATGGGCGAAAGCCTGACGCAGCAACGCCGCGTGGGGGATGACGGCCTTCGGGTTGTAAACCTCTTTCGACATCGACGAAGCCTTCGGGTGACGGTAGGTGTAGAAGAAGCACCGGCTAACTACGTGCCAGCAGCCGCGGTAATACGTAGGGTGCGAGCGTTGTCCGGAATTATTGGGCGTAAAGAGCTCGTAGGCGGTTTGTCGCGTCGGCCGTGAAAACCTGCCGCTTAACGGTGGGCGTGCGGTCGATACGGGCAGACTTGAGTTCGGTAGGGGAGACTGGAATTCCTGGTGTAGCGGTGAAATGCGCAGATATCAGGAGGAACACCGGTGGCGAAGGCGGGTCTCTGGGCCGATACTGACGCTGAGGAGCGAAAGCGTGGGGAGCGAACAGGATTAGATACCCTGGTAGTCCACGCCGTAAACGGTGGGCGCTAGGTGTGGGGACTGTTTCCACGGTTCCTGTGCCGTAGCTAACGCATTAAGCGCCCCGCCTGGGGAGTACGGCCGCAAGGCTAAAACTCAAAGGAATTGACGGGGGCCCGCACAAGCGGCGGAGCATGTGGATTAATTCGATGCAACGCGAAGAACCTTACCTGGGTTTGACATGCACAGGATCGCCCCTGAGAGGGGGTTTCCCTTGTGGCCTGTGTGCAGGTGGTGCATGGCTGTCGTCAGCTCGTGTCGTGAGATGTTGGGTTAAGTCCCGCAACGAGCGCAACCCTTGTCCTGTGTTGCCAGCACGTGATGGTGGGGACTCGCAGGAGACTGCCGGGGTCAACTCGGAGGAAGGTGGGGATGACGTCAAGTCATCATGCCCCTTATGCCCAGGGCTTCACACATGCTACAATGGCTGGTACAGAGGGTTGCGATACCGTGAGGTGGAGCGAATCCCTAAAGCCGGTCTCAGTTCGGATCGGGGTCTGCAACTCGACCCCGTGAAGTCGGAGTCGCTAGTAATCGCAGATCAGCAGTGCTGCGGTGAATACGTTCCCGGGCCTTGTACACACCGCCCGTCACGTCATGAAAGTCGGTAACACCCGAAGCCCATGGCCCAACCCTTGTGGGGGGAGTGGTCGAAGGTGGGACTGGCGATTGGGACGAAGTCGTAACAAGGTAGCCGTACCGGAAGGTGCGGCTGGATCACCTCCTTTCTAAGGAGCAATATCACATCCATAGTCCGGGTGACCGGGTTGTGGGGTGTTCCGGGTTTAGAGGACATGTGTTTCTCTGCTTGGAAGGCTCATAGGATTAGTGGAAATGCTGCTCTGTTTTTCATCATCGCACGCTGTTGGGTGTCTGAGGGAACACACGTGGTGTGTTTTCTTGGTTGTTGTTTGAGAACTGTATAGTGGATGCGAGCATCTTTGTGGCCAAGTTATGTAGGGCACATGGTGGATGCCTTGGTACCAGGGGCCGATGAAGGACGTGGGAGGCTGCGAAATGCCTCGGGGAGCTGTCAACCGAGCTGTGATCCGAGGGTGTCCGAATGGGGAAACCCAGCCCGAGTGATGTCGGGTTACCGCTTCCTGAATGTATAGGGTTGCGGGGGGAACGCGGGGAAGTGAAACATCTTAGTACCCGTAGGAAGAGAAAACACTGGTGATTCCGTGAGTAGTGGCGAGCGAAAGCGGAGGAGGCTAAACCGGGCGCGTGGGATACCTGGCAGGGGTTGCGTGTTCGGTGTTGTGGGGCATTACTGGAGGAGGCTGCCGGCTCTTCAGCGTGGTTGTGTGTGTTAGTTGAACAGGTTGGGATGCCTGGCCGGAGTGGGTGAGAGTCCCGTAGGCGAAAATGCACATGGCGCGTGTGGTGGTGTTCCCGAGTAGCAGCGTTTCCGTGGAGGGTGCTGTGAATCTGGCGGGACCACTCGCTAAGCCTAAATACTTCCTGGTGACCGATAGTGGATAGTACCGTGAGGGAATGGTGAAAAGTACCCCGGGAGGGGAGTGAAATAGTTCCTGAAACCATGTGCCTGCAATCCGTCAGAGCGTGACCTTTTGGGGTTGTGTGATGGCGTGCCTTTTGAAGAATGAGCCTGCGAGTTGCTGCTGCGTGGCGAGGTTAACCTTGTGTGGGGTAGCCGGAGCGAAAGCGAGTCTGAAGAGGGCGTTGAGTCGCGTGGTGCAGACCCGAAGCGGAGTGATCTACCCATGGCCAGGGTGAAGCGCGGGTAAGACCGTGTGGAGGCCCGAACCCACCAGGGTTGAAAACCTGGGGGATGAGTTGTGGGTAGGGGTGAAAGGCCAATCAAACTCCGTGATAGCTGGTTCTCCCCGAAATGCATTTAGGTGCAGCGTTGCGTGTTGCCTGGGTGGGGTAGAGCACTGGTTGGTTGATGGGCCTTATGGGTTACTGACGTCAGCTAAACTCCGAATACGCCTGGGTTGAGCGTGGCAGTGAGACGGTGGGGGAGAAGCTTCATCGTCGAGAGGGAAACAGCCCAGAACACCGGCTAAGGCCCCTAAGTGTGCGCTCAGTGGGAAAGGATGTGGGATTGCCCAGACAACCAGGAGGTTGGCTTAGAAGCAGCCATCCTTGAAAGAGTGCGTAATAGCTCACTGGTCAAGTGGTCCTGCGCCGACAATGTAGCGGGGCTGAAGTGCACCGCCGAAGCCGTGTCAATCAAGTTTTGCTTGGTTGGGTAGGGGAGCGTCCTGCATGCAGTGAAGCGTCGCCGTAAGGCTGGCGTGGAGTGTGTGGGAGTGAGAATGCAGGCATGAGTAGCGAGAGCAGAGTGAGAATCTCTGCCGCCGATTGACTAAGGGTTCCTGGGGCAGGTTCGTCCGCCCAGGGTGAGTCGGGGCCTAAGGCGAGGCCGACAGGCGTAGTCGATGGAGAACGGGTTGATATTCCCGTACCCGTGTGCACGCGCCCATGGTGAAACGGTTGAGACTAACCATCCGCGAGCATGGTGGCTCTTCGGAGTTGTTGTGTGAGTGCATGGGACCTGATTCCGCGGTAGTCAAGTGATGGGGTGACGTAGTGGGGTAGCTGTGCCAGTGAGTGGTAGTACTGGTGTAAGCCTGTAGCCTGTCGTCTAGGTAAATCCGGGCGGCGTGAAGGGTGAGGGGTGATGCGTAGCCGTTGTGGTGAAGTCAGTGATCCCGTGCTACCGAGAAAAGCCTCTAGCGATGTGTGTGCATGGCCCGTACCCGAAACCGACACAGGTGGTCAGGTAGAGTATACCGAGGCGGTCGGGTGAACTGTGGTCAAGGAATTCGGCAAATTGCCCCCGTAACTTCGGGAGAAGGGGGGCCACGGCTGGTGATCATCCTTGCGGTGGGAGCTGGTGGTGGCCGCAGAGGCCAGGGAGAAGCGACTGTTTACTAAAAACACAGGTCCGTGCGAAGTCGTAAGACGATGTATACGGACTGACGCCTGCCCGGTGCTGGAACGTTAAGAGGACCCGTTAGCATCTTTTGGTGTGAAGCGGAGAATTTAAGCGCCAGTAAACGGCGGTGGTAACTATAACCATCCTAAGGTAGCGAAATTCCTTGTCGGGTAAGTTCCGACCTGCACGAATGGCGTAACGACTTCTCCGCTGTCTCGACCACAGGCCCGGTGAAATTGCAGTACGAGTAAAGATGCTCGTTTCGCGCGGCAGGACGGAAAGACCCCGGGACCTTTACTATAGCTTGGTATTGGTGTTCGGTGCGGCTTGTGTAGGATAGGTGGGAGACTGTGAAGCGTTCACGCTAGTGGGTGTGGAGTCGTTGTTGAAATACCACTCTGGTCGTTCTGAGCATCTGAACCTCGGACCCTGATCGGGTTCAGGGACAGTGCCTGGTGGGTAGTTTAACTGGGGCGGTTGCCTCCCAAAGGGTAACGGAGGCGCCCAAAGGTTCCCTCAGCCTGGTTGGTCATCAGGTGTTGAGTGTAAGTGTATAAGGGAGCTTGACTGTGAGACTGACAGGTCGAGCAGGTGCGAAAGCAGGGACTAGTGATCCGGCACTGGCAGGTGGAAGCGGTGTCGCTCAACGGATAAAAGGTACCCCGGGGATAACAGGCTGATCTTGCCCAAGAGTCCATATCGACGGCATGGTTTGGCACCTCGATGTCGGCTCGTCGCATCCTGGGGCTGGAGTTGGTCCCAAGGGTTGGGCTGTTCGCCCATTAAAGCGGCACGCGAGCTGGGTTTAGAACGTCGTGAGACAGTTCGGTCCCTATCCGCCGCGCGCGTAGGAGATGTGAGGAAGGCTGTCCCTAGTACGAGAGGACCGGGACGGACGGACCTCTGGTGTGCCAGTTGTTCCGCCAGGAGCAGGGCTGGTTGGCTACGTTCGGGAGGGATAACCGCTGAAAGCATCTAAGCGGGAAGCCTGTTCCAAGATGACGTCTCCCACCCCTTGTGGGTTAAGGCCTCCTAGAGATGATGGGGTTGATAGGCTCGGCATGGAAGCACAGTAATGTGTGGAGTGGACGGGTACTAATAGGCCGAGGACTTGTTCACAAAGATTGCTACGCATCCACTATACGGTGTCTGAGACAACAACTTTGGGTTGTTGATTTCTGAATAGGTTTCACCACGCGATTCACTGGGTGATGGTTGTGGTGTATGTGGTTTGTCGGTGGTTTTAGCGGAGCGGGGAACGCCCGGTCCCATTCCGAACCCGGAAGCTAAGCCCTCCAGCGCCGATGGTACTGCACTCGATAGGGTGTGGGAGAGTAGGACACCGCCGACAATACTCAACGGGAAACGCCCCACAGTCATAGACTGTGGGGCGTTTCTGCTATTCCAGGGCACCACACCACCCCTGAACAGATGTTTCGACGGGCTGGACGTGTCTCGTAGTCTTCTGTGATGGAGCGCGTGCGCATGTTGGTCGTGGAACCGTCGGAGATCGCCCCGGTGGGGCGTCTCGGCGAATGGTTGGGTGCGGCCGGCGCGGAACTGGACGTGGTGCGGGCACCTGAGATCCCCGCGCCGTCGGCGTTGGACGAGTACGACGCGCTGGTCGTGATGGGCGGCGGCATGGGCGCGCTCGACGATCTGGACCATCCGTGGCTGGCCGATGTTCGGGCGCTGCTCAGCGCGGCGGTGAGCAGACAGCTGCCGGTGCTCGCGATCTGCTTGGGAGCGCAGCTGTTGGCTGCGGCGGCAGGGGGACGAGTGGCGCCGGTCAAGAAGGGGCCCGAGGTGGGGACCTTGCTCGTCGCGAAGCGCGACACCGCGGCCGACGATCCGCTGTTCGGGGCGCTGCCGCTGACGCCGGACGTGCTGCAGTTCCACAACGACGAGGTGGTCCGGCTGCCGCCGAGCGCACAACTGCTCGCGTCTTCCCCCGCCTGCGAGAACCAGGCGTTCCGGGTGGGGATCTGCGCTTACGCGCTGCAGTTCCACGTGGAGACCACCCCGGACACGGTGTTGGACTGGGCGGAGTCGATGCCGGAGGCGGCGAGCACCGCCCGGCCCGGCCAGCTTGACCCCGAGCACCTCGAACGCTTCCACGCGGAGCTCGCCGAGACCTGGGAACCGGTGGCGGAGCGTTTCGTCCGATTGGCCGCGACTCCGCTGGAGCAGCGCAGGGGGACTCGGGCGCTTCCGATGGCGTGAGCCCGCGCCGGTCGCCTGTGGTCGGGCAGTCGTGTCCGGCTACCGTGCGGAGTATGAGCAATGGCAACTCGTCACGTTCGGGTTCGGCTCCTTCTCCGGCGCGGTACGGCTTCAGCGATGTCGTTCGCGCGGAACAGCAACTGCGGGCGGCCGGGTGGTGGTCCGACGCGGGGCCGACGGACGAGCCGGTGGTCTCGGCGCTGTCGCGTGCTCCCGATCCCGATCTGGCGCTGCTCGCGGTGGATCGACTGCGCGAGGCCGCGGCCGACGAGTGGCCGGAGCTGGCGAAGGAACTGGCGGCGGACACCGCTGTTCGTGGCGGGCTCATCGGAGTGCTGGGAGCGTCGAGCGCGTTCGCCGATCACCTGGTGGCGTATCCGCAGGACTGGCGCCGGTTGCGTCCGAGGCCGGCGGGTGAGCGGCCCGACGTCGCGGCGTTGACCGACGAGCTGGTGAATTCGGTGCGCTCGGCGGACGGTGTCCTCACCGGCACCGAGGCGATCAGCGCGCTGCGCGGCGCGTACCGAGGGCTGCTGCTGGAGGTGGCCGCAGCCGACCTGCGCCCGATCGTGGAACGGGACCTGGCCGGGGCGTCCTTCGAGGACGTCGCGGCGGGACTGTCGGACCTCGCGGTCGCGGCGCTGCGCGCGGCCCTGGTGGTGGGGGCCGCGGAGCTGACCGGCAGGGAAGGCGGGGACAGCGCCGAGGACCTCGCGGTGATCGCGATGGGCAAGACCGGTGGCCGGGAGCTCAACTACGTCAGCGATGTCGACGTCGTGTTCGTCGCGAAGTCCGAGGAAGCGCTGCCGGGTGCGACAAAGCTCGCCAGCATGATGATGCGCGTCGCGGGGCCGGCGTTCTTCGAGGTGGACGCGGCACTGCGTCCGGAGGGCAAGGCGGGTGCGCTGGTGCGCACCCTCGACGGCTACCAGAGCTATTACCGCAGGTGGGCCCGGACGTGGGAGTTCCAGGCGTTGCTGAAGGCGCGGCCGGTCGCGGGCGACGTCGAGTTGGGGCAGCAGTACGTGGACGCGGTGTGGCCGCAGGTGTGGACCGCCGCAGAACGGGAGGACTTCGTCCCCGACGTGCGATCGATGCGCCGCCGGGTCGAAGATCACGTGCCCGCTGAACTGTCCGAACGGGAGCTCAAGCTGGGCCCCGGCGGGCTGCGGGACGTGGAGTTCGCGGTGCAGCTGCTGCAGATGGTGCACGGTCGCAGCGACGCGGACCTGCGGAGCCCGAGCACGGTCGACGCGTTGCGCTCGCTAGGCGAAGGCGGTTACGTCGCCCGTGCCGACGCCGCGGACCTCGTCGAGTCCTACCGGTTCCTGCGCACCCTGGAACACCGGGTGCAGCTGCGGCGGTTGCGCCGCACCCACCTGCTGCCCGAACTGGACGACAAGGACGGGCTGCACGTGCTGGCGCGTTCGGTGGGGCTGCGTTCCAGCGGGCGCCGCAGCGCGGGTGAGGTGCTGGTCGCCGAGTACCGCAGGCACAGCAACCGGGTGCGCAGGCTGCACGAGAAGTTGTTCTACCGCCCGCTGCTGGAGGCGGTGGCGAAGGTTCCGACGGACGCGTTGCGGCTCACCACCGGCGCCGCGGTGCAACGGCTCGCGGCGCTGGGGTACAGCTCGCCGGAGGGCGCGCTGCGGCACATCGAGGCGCTGACCTCGGGGGTGTCGCGCCGGGCGCACATCCAGGGCGCGCTGCTGCCGATGCTGCTGGACCTGCTGGCGAACACGCCGGACCCGGACGGCGGTTTGCTGGCGTACCGGAAGGTGTCCGAGGCGCTGGCGGAAACGCCCTGGTACCTGCGGTTGCTGCGGGACGAAGGGGTGGTCGCCGAACGGCTCGCGCAGCTGCTCGGGACGTCGAAGCTCGTGCCGGAGCTGTTGGTGCGCGCGCCGGAGGTGCTGCGGCTGCTCTCGGACACCCCGGCCCTGGCCGAGCGGGATCCGCGGGAGGTCGCGACCTCGCTGCGCAGCGCGGTCGCGCGGCACGCGGAGCCGAGCCGGGCGGTGGCGGCGGCGCGGTCGTTGCGCCGCCACGAACTGTTGCGCATCGCGTGCGCCGACCTGCTGGGCCTGTTGCCGCCGACGGAGGTGTTCCGGGCGCTGTCGAGCGTGTGGGCCGCGGTGCTGGAGGCCGCGCTGGACACCTCGGTGCGCGACGTGGCGGCCCGGCCGGAGTGGCAGACGGTGCCCGCGCGGATCGCGGTGATCGGCATGGGGCGCCTCGGCGGCGCGGAGCTCGGGTACGGATCGGACGCCGACGTGATGTTCGTGTGCGAACCGCTGCCGGAGGTGCCGGAGTCCACGGCGGTCCGCTTCGCCACGTCGGTGGTGGAGCAGGTGCGCCGCCTGCTGGGTGCGCCGAGTCAGGACCCGCCGCTGGAAGTGGACATCGACCTCCGCCCGGAGGGCCGCAGCGGCCCGTTGGTGCGCACCGTCGACTCGTACCTCAACTACTACCGCCGCTGGGGCGAGGTGTGGGAGGCGCAGGCGCTGCTGCGGGCCCGGCCGGTCGCGGGCGACTCGGAGCTGGGCGAGCGGTTCTGCACGGCCATCGACCCGATCCGGTACCCGGACGGTGGCCTGGACGACGCTCGCATCCGGGAGATCCGCCGGATCAAGGCCCGGGTCGACTCGGAACGCCTGCCGCGCGGCGCCGACCCGGCCACGCACACCAAGCTGGGCCGCGGCGGGCTCGCCGACGTCGAGTGGACCTTGCAGCTGGTGCAGTTGCGCCACGGCCACGAGCACGAATCGTTGCGCGTCACCTCGACGATGCGAGGACTGGACGCAGCGGTGCAGGTCGGGGTGCTGGACGAGCAGGACGCCGCGGAGCTCGGCGAGGCGTGGACGTTGGCGATGCGGTCCCGCAACGCGGTGATGCTGGTGCGCGGCAAGTCCGGTGACCAGCTGCCCAAGCAGGTGCGGGAGCTGACCGCGGTGGCCGCGGCGCTCGGCTACTCCGGCGACGTCGACACCGGCGAGGTGCTCGACGACTACCTGCGGGTGACCCGGCGTGCCCGGGCCGTGGTGGAGCGGGTGTTCTACGAGGACTGAGCCGTCCTGCGCGGAGGGGCTCGTCGACGTGCTCGGCGCGGGTCGCCTCGCCTGATCGAGACCGCCGGGCCCGCGTCGGTGTACGGCGAGCGCTCGTCGGCCGCCTCCACCGGGCGGGGACGTACCGGGCGGTCCCCTGTGCGCTATTCGGGTGCAGCGGAGGCGGGCTTCGGCAGGTGTGCGGACGGCCGAGCGGGGCGTACCGGCCAGTTATTCCGGTTCTGGTTGGTATCGGATTGCCCCGCGACGGCGGTTCCCGTGCTTTTGCGGATTATTCTGCGCTGCTTGTTCCCGTCAACGGTGGTCACGGTGCCGACGTGTTCGGTTGCGGGCTGAAGCGGCCGAATGGGGCTCATTTCCGCGCCGGAGACCCCGCGTGTTCCTGCACGTGCAAATGCACTGCCTTGAGGAATTGTCGGCTGGTTGCCCGGATCGCCTGTGAGAATGTGCACGGCCGGTGATCACGGTCGTGGAAGCGCCTCGCCTGCGCCGGAGCACTGCTCGCTGTGCTGGGGAATCGTATTCGGCGAGCGCATCAAGGCTCTCGCGAAAGTCCAATTCGGACGATTGTGGGATGGCGGTGGAGCCTTGAATTTCTGCGGAACAGCCCATTCGGAGGTCTTCCCGTCGCTATCGTGACGGTAACCTTCTCGCACCGCGAACGGTGCGCGCATGACCGGCGTCCGGGCGGGTCCGAATAGGAGTGCATGGTGGCCGAGGACTTCGAATTACTCGTCGACCGGCAGGCGCTTTGCGGCGCCGGGCCGTTGTGGATGTCGACGCTGAATTGCCTGTACTGGGTGGACGTGCTGCGCAGGGAACTGCACAGCTACCACCGCGATTCCGAGGCGGACGAGGTTCAAGTCCTACCTGGAGTCGTCACGGCGCTCGGCGCGACCCGCAACGGACAGCTCATCGCGGCCGCCGACAGAGGGTTCTCCCGGCTCTTCCCCGGGCGGGCCGCACTCGAACCCATCACCGGCGTGCAGGCCGGCGACCGGATGAGCGGCGGCGCCTGCGACCCGGCGGGCAGATTCGTCGCGGGCACCCTCACCCACAGCCGCGAGGCGAAGCGCAGCGCGCTGTACGTGCTGGACGGGACGCGCGCGCGGGTGCTCGTGGACGGGTTGACGCTCTCCGGCGGGATCGGCTGGAGCCCGGACGGCGGGACCATGTACGTGATCGACACCGTGCCACGGGTGATCTGGGCCTTCGACTACGACGTGGCGCACGGTCGTGCCGGGCGGGGCAGGCGGTGGATCGTGTGCAACGAATCCGAAGGCCACCCCGACGGGCTGGCGATGGACAACGAGGGCGGCGTGTGGGTCGCGATGCGCGGCAGCGGCCGGATCCACCGCTACAGCCCCGGCGGGGACCTGGAGACGGTGCTGTGGGCGCCGACCCGGCGCATCACGGGGCTGGTGTTCGGCGGGCGCAGGCTGGACGAGATGTACGTGACCTCGGCGTGCGCCGGCTACGACGAGCGGGCCCTGGTCGCCGATCCGTACGCGGGCGCGCTGTTCCGCTTCCGGCCCGGATCCACCGGCAGCCCGCTGGCGCCGTGGAACGGCACGTGAACCCCGCGCGACGGGGACGCGCACGAGAAAGCGGGCCGGCCGGGAGCACTCTCCCGACCGGCCCGCTTCGCGCTGTGCGCCGGACGATCACACGTCGAAGTACAGGGCGTACTCGTGCGGGTGCGGGCGCAGCCGGATCGGGTCGATCTCGTCCTCGCGCTTGAGGCGAATCCAGGTCTCGATCAGGTCCGGGGTGAACACGCCGCCTTCGAGCAGGTAGTCGTGGTCCTCCTCGAGCCGGTCGATGACCTTCTCCAGGCTGTCCGGGACCTGCGGGACGTTCTTGGCCTCCTCGGGCGGCAGCTCGTAGAGGTCCTTGTCGATCGGCTCCGGCGGCTCGATCTTGTTCTTGATGCCGTCGAGGCCGGCCATCATCATCGCCGCGAACGCCAGGTACGGGTTGCCCGACGGGTCCGGACAGCGGAACTCGACGCGCTTGGCCTTCGGGTTGCTGCCGGTGATCGGGATGCGCATGCAGGCGGAGCGGTTGCGCTGCGAGTACACCAGGTTCACCGGCGCCTCGTAGCCCGGCACCAGTCGGTGGTACGAGTTGATCGTCGGGTTGGTGAACGCCAGCAGGCTCGGGGCGTGGTGCAGGATGCCGCCGATGTAGTGCCGCGCCATGTCGGAGAGCCCGCCGTAGCCGGACTCGTCGTAGAACAGCGGAGAGCCGTCCTTCCACAGCGACATGTGGCTGTGCATGCCGGAGCCGTTGTCACCGAACAGCGGCTTGGGCATGAAGGTGACCGTGCGGCCGTCCTCCGCAGCGGTGTTCTTCACGATGTACTTGAACAGCTGCAGGTCGTCCGCGGCGTGCAGCATCGTGTTGAACTTGTAGTTGATCTCCGTCTGGCCACCGGTGCCGACCTCGTGGTGGGCGCGCTCGATGGTGAACCCGGCGTCGCTCAGCTCGGTGGAGATCTTGTCGCGCAGGTCCGCGAAGTGGTCGTAGGGCGGGACCGGGAAGTAGCCGCCCTTCATCCGGGTCTTGTAGCCCTTGTTGCCGCCCTCTTCGTCGCGCTCGGTGTTCCACCAGCCCTCGACGGAGTCGACTTCGGCGAAGCTGCGGTTCGGGCCCTCGCCGAAGCGGACCGAGTCGAAGATGTAGAACTCGGCTTCGGCGCCGAAGAAGACGGTGTCGGCGATGCCGGACTCGGCCAGGTACTGCTCGGCCTTGCGCGCGATGTTGCGCGGGTCGCGGCTGTAGGGCTCCAGCGTGAACGGGTCGTGCACGAAGAAGTTCAGGATGAGCGTCTTCTGGGCGCGGTACGGGTCGATGCGCGCGGTGTACGGGTCCGGCAGCAGCAGCATGTCCGACTCGTGGATCGACTGGAACCCTCGGACCGAGGAGCCGTCGAAGGCCAGCCCTTCGGTGAAGGAGTCCTGGTCGAACGCCGAGGCGGGCACCGTGAAGTGCTGCATGACACCCGGCAGGTCGCAGAACCGGACATCGACGTACTTCACGTCCTCATCGGAGATGAAGCGCAGGACCTCGTCTGGATTCTTGAACACCCTCGATGGCTCCTTCACGCACTGATTGACTGCTCACCGGCGCGCGTGCTTCGAGCTCACCGGCTCGTCGCCAACGTTATGTCACGGGTGTTGCTCGGCCGTCACCTTGATGTTTCGCCGACGTTAACGACCGCCTGAACGGGTGAGGCCGGTTACGCAGGGCAGATCAGCACGCGGCGTCGGCGCCGGTCGGTTTCGCTCTGCCGTGCGGTCGTAGGCTGGAGGCGTGGGCGAGAAGACGGGATCCCGATCCGAGATGAGCAGCCAGAACAGCGGGAGCGACGACTCCGGCGAAGCCCCGGCGGAGGGTATCGGTGGCCTGTTCGGCCACGGTCCCCGGCCGCGGTGGCGCGGTGAGTGGCTCGGGTTGCCGGAGAGCGGGCAGGGCGCGGTCGCCACCGGTGGCCGCAGGTTGCTCGGGTTCGTGGTGGACATCCTGCTGGCCGCGCTGGTCGCGGGACTGTTCACGGCACCGGAACTGCCCGCGAACTGGAGCCTGCTGTCCTGGTTCCTGATCACCGCGGTGCCCGTGGCCTTCGTGGGGTTCACGCCCGGGATGCTGGTCACCGGCATCTGGGTCGTCCGGGTGGACGGTCCCGGCGCGGTGGGCGTGTGGCGTGCGCTGGTGCGCGCCGTGCTGACGGGCGTGCTGATCCCCGCGGTGATCCGCAACGTCGACGGGAGGTCCTGGCTGGACCGGCTCACCGGGACCGTGGTGGTCCGGCGCTGACGCGGGCGGCCGTTCGCCGGCGGCGCGGCGCCCGCCAGCAGGGACCCGCCCGTCGAGGCGGCGCGGGGACGAAAAAAGACGCGGACCCGGCGGGACGTGCCCGGCGGATCCGCGTCGAAGTCGTACGGCTCAGCGGCGGCGCATGGCGCGCTGCACGTTGCGCATCTTGGCGCCCTGCGGCATCGGGCCCTTCGGCATCGCGTTGCCGCGGCTGCTCGCCAGCGCCGAGAGCCGGTTCTCCAGCGAGTCGACCTGGCCCGCGTTGATGTTGCGCGGGAGCTTCATCATGTGCGTCTGGAGCTTGCTCAGCGGCACCTGGCCCTCTTCGCCGCCGATCATGATCTCGTAGATCGGCGTCTCGCCGACCAGCCGAGCCACCCGCTTCTTCTCCTGCGCCATCAGCGACTTCACCCGGCTCGGGGCGCCCTCGCCGACCAGCACGATGCCGGGGCGGCCGATCACCCGGTGCACCGCGTCGAGCTGCGCGGTTCCGGCCACGGCCTGGGACAGCTTCCAGTTGCCGCGCATGTTCTCCAGCGCCCAACCCGCCGCGCCGGGCTGGCCGTCGGCCTTGCGGTACACCGTCGCCTGCACCCGGCGGCCGAAGATGATCACGGCGCCGAGCAGGCCCAGCGCGATGCCCACCGGCAGGAACGCCCAGTGCAGGTTCCAGATCATGCCGATGAAGAAGACCGCGACCGCGACCACCAGGAAGATGCCGATCATCAACGGCAGCAGCAGGCGGTCCTCGCGGCGTTGCATCTGGAACGCTTGCCAGATCTGCCCGATGCGACCGCGGAAGGCCGCGCGCCGTTCCTTCTTCGCCGCCTTCTTGGCTGCCTTGTCCTGGTTGGCCATGCCTTTCAGGATACGGCGGGGCCTCAAGTCCTCCCCAGGCACGGTGCACCTGGCCCGCAGAAACGGCACCGCCCGCCGCGCGAGGTGCGCGACGGGCGGTGAATTCCCTGTTCAGCGGGCTACTGGCGGGCGAGCAGGCTGCTGGCCTCCTGCGCGGCGGGCTGCGCCTGCGCGAGGTGGGAGAGGTTCTCCGGCAGCGGCATGCCGCGGTGCTGGGTGGCCTTGGCGTAGAGCCGGCCCGCGCGGTAGCTGGAACGGACCAGCGGACCGGCCATCACACCGGGGAAGCCGATCTCCTCGGCGGCCTTCGTGTGCTCGACGAACTCCTCCGGCTTCACCCAGCGGTCCACCGGGTGGTGGCGCGGGCTGGGCCGCAGGTACTGGGTGATCGTGATGATGTCGCAACCCGCGTCGTGCAGGTCCTGCAGCGCGGGCCGCACCTCTTCGGGGGTCTCGCCCATGCCCAGGATGAGGTTGGACTTGGTGACGAGCCCGGCGTCGCGCGCCTCGGTGAGGACCTTGAGCGAGCGGTCGTAGCGGAACGCGGGGCGCATCCGCTTGAACACGCTGGGCACGGTCTCCAGGTTGTGCGCGAGCACCTCGGGGCGGGAGCTGAAGACCTCGGCGAGCTGGTCCGGCTCCGCGTTGAAGTCCGGGATCAGCAGCTCGACCCCGGTGCCGGGGTTCAGGTCGTGGATCTGGCGCACCGTCTCCGCGTACAGCCAGGCGCCGCCGTCGGCGAGGTCGTCCCGCGCCACGCCGGTCACCGTGGAGTAGCGCAGCCCCATGGCCTGCACCGACTCGGCGACCTTGCGCGGCTCGGTGGTGTCGAGCTCGGCGGGTTTGCCGGTGTCGATCTGGCAGAAGTCGCAGCGGCGGGTGCACTGGTCACCGCCGATGAGGAAGGTCGCCTCCCGGTCCTCCCAGCATTCGAAGATGTTGGGGCAGCCCGCCTCCTCGCAGACGGTGTTCAGCCCCTCCCGGCGGACCAAGCCCTTGAGCTCTTGGTACTCGGGACCCATCCGAGCTCGGGTCTTGATCCACGATGGCTTCTTTTCGATGGGCGTCTGGCTGTTGCGCACTTCCAGACGCAACAACTTCCGCCCCTCTGGCGCCGCAGTCACGCGTTCAGGCTACGCCCCCGACCGGTTCATCCCGAAACCGCGACGGGGGCGCAGCGGTGATCCGTGCGCCACACCCGGCAGGTCAGGCGGGATCGGCGGTGACGCCGGTGAGTTCCTCGGTCAGCGTCCACAGCCGGCGCGCGGTGTCGACGTCGGCCGCCGCCCGGCTGGCCTTGGCGCGGTTCGGGTAGCCGCGGATCTCGGCGAACCCGTTCGGGCCGTAGTAGCTGCCGCTGGTCGCGCCCGGTGCGGTGGCCGCGTAGAGCTGCGGCAGTGCGCCCTGCTCGCCGGACTGGGTGATCAGGCCGTTGATCCCGCGTGCGACCTTGGTGAGCGGCCCCGGCAGCGAGCGGGCGTGCAGCGAGTTCATCGCGAGCTCGGTGCTGCTCATCCCCGGGTGCGCGGCGACGCTGCGCAGGTCCAGGCCGTCCCGCTGCGCGCGGCGGTCGAGTTCGAAGGCGAACAGCAGGTTCGCCAGCTTCGACTGCGAGTAGGCGCGGGTGGGCGAGTAGCGGCGGCGGTGGAAGTTCAGGTCGTCGAGGTCGAGCGAGCCGCCGCGGTGGGCGATGCTGGACAGCGTCACGACCCGCGCGCCGGGGGTGGCGCGCAGCGCGGGCATCAGCAGCCAGGTCAGCGCCGCGTGCCCGAGGTGGTTGGTGCCGATCTGCAGCTCGAAGCCGTCCTGGGTGGCGCCGAGCGGGGGTGCCATCACTCCGGCGTTGTTCATCAGCACGTCGAGGCGGTCGCCGGTGCTGTCCCGCACCTGCTCGGCGGCTTTGCGCACCGACGCCAGGTCGGCGAGGTCGAGCTCGACGAGTTCCGGTTCGACCGCGGCGTGCGCGGCCACCTGGTCGCGCGCTCCGCGGCCCCGCTCGGGGTTGCGGCAGGCCATCAGCACTCGGGCGCCGCGGGCCGCCAGCACCTGCGAGCTGTGCAGGCCGAGGCCCGAGTTCGCGCCGGTGATGAGCACGGTGCGGCCGTGCTGGTCCGGGATGTCGGAGGTTGTCCAGTGCGCCATGCCTTCCACCCTTACCTGCGTCGGCGGGCGGGGAAAAGGCGTGCCGCAGCACGATCGGATCACCGCCGCGCGAATTCCGCGCCGAGCTCGTGCGGGTCCGGCGCCGTGCTTCAGCGGCTGGGGATGACCTTGCGCAGCTGCGACAGCGGTCCGCGGCGGCGGGTGCGGGCCGAGGGCGCGGCGGCGCGCAGCAGGCCGAGGAACGCGGCGCCGACGCGGTCGAGCTCCGCGGCGGGTTCGTGCTGCTCGGCGAGTCCGGCGGAGACCGCGAGCATCCGCCGTTCCCGGCTCAGCAGGCCGGTGATCGCCGGGTCGTCGGCGTGCGAGTCGAGCACCCGGCGCAGCACGGGGTGGTCCGCGGTGGTGCGCCGCCAGGCGGCGCTCACGGCCTCGACCCGGTCGCCGCGGGGGTCGGCGTCGGCGTCCTCGATGCCGATGTCGATGCGGCCGGTGAGGCTGCTGCTCCACTTGTGCTGCAGCGCTCGCAGGAGTTGCCCGCGGTCGGTGAAGACGGCCGCTGCGGCGGGCACCAGGTCGAGATCCAGCGGTACGGCCGGGTGTTCGCGGGCGTGGTCGAGGACTGCCCTGATGGCGTGTTGCCGCTGGTAGAAGTCGTTCCAGGTCATGGTTCCTCCAGACTGGACGGTGGCGTACTCCGGGTGTGCGGCATACCGAGGGTATGTGCGTTCGAAGGTACCACCGGTCCCATACCGGAGGTATGTCTTATGATTGTGAGTATGGCTACAGCCCGGCCCCGGCGAGTGGAGCACACCGAGAGCACCAGGCAGGCGCTGGTGGATTCGGCGGTGGCCCTGTTCACGAAGAAGGGCTACGCCGGAACCTCGCTCGACGAGATCGCCAAGCGCGCCCGCGTCACCAAAGGCGCCCTCTACCACCACTTCAACGGCAAGCAGGCGCTGTTCGAGGCCGCCTTCGAAGAGGTCGAGGCCCAGGTGGTGCGGCGGCTGTCGGCCGAGCTGTTCGGCTCCGGCAACATCTGGGAGACCGTGCGCGCCGGGCTCGGCGAGTTCCTCAAGGTCTGCCTCGAACCCTCCTACCAGCGCATCGTCGTGCACGAAGCGCCCGCGGTGATGGGCTGGGAACGCTGGCGGGAGGCGGAGGAGCGCTTCACCTTCGGGGTGATCCGGGAGGCGCTGCGCGCGCTGGTCGACGCGGGCGAGTTCGCGAAGCTGCCGGTGGAGGCGCTCGCGCACGTCGTCTTCGGCGCCCTGTCCGCGGGCGCCACCACCATCGCTGGATCGGCGCAGCAGAAGAAGACCAGCGCCGAGGTCGGCGAGGTCGTGGACGCCGTGATGCAGGGCCTCCGAGCGAGTGAGCACCGGTAGCCGGGGATTAGCCTCGGACCCGTGACCGAGCCATTCAAACTCCGCATCTTCACCGAACCCCAGCAAGGGGCCACCTACGACGACCTGCTGCGCGTGGCGAAGGCCACCGAGGCGGCGGGCTACGACGCGTTCTTCCGCTCCGACCACTACCTGAAGATGGGGTCGGTGTCCGGTGAACCCGGACCCACCGACGCCTGGGTGACCCTCGGCGGGCTGGCGCGGGAGACCTCGCGGGTGCGGCTGGGCACGCTGATGACCGCGGGGACGTTCCGCTACCCGGGGCCGCTGGCGATCGCCGCCGCGCAGGTCGACCAGATGTCCGGCGGGCGCCTCGAGTTCGGCCTGGGCAGCGGCTGGTACGAGGAGGAGCACGCGGCCTACGGCATCCCGTTCCCGGCGCTGAAGGAGCGGTTCGACCGCTACGCCGAGCAGCTGGAGATCATCACCGGGCTGTGGGACACCCCGGCAGGGGAGACGTTCAGCTTCGACGGGCGGTACTACCGGCTCACCGACGCGCCCGCGCTGCCGAAGCCGGCGCAGCGCCCGCGCCCGCCGGTGCTCATCGGCGGTGGCGGCAAGAAGCGCACGCCGGAACTGGCCGCGCGCTTCGCCGACGAGTTCAACCTGCCGTTCACCGACCTCGACACCGCCACCGCGCAGTACGAGCGGGTCGCGGCGGCCTGCGCGGCGATCGGCAGGGACGCGGGCGAGATCGTCCGCTCCGCCGCGCTGGTGCTGTGCGTCGGCAAGGACGACGCGGAGCTCGCGCGGCGGGCCGCCGCCATCGGCCGGGACGTCGACGAGCTGCGCGCCAACGGCCTCGCCGGGACTCCCGCCGAGGCCGTCGACAAGATCGGCACCTGGCGGGAGCGCACCGGCATCACCCGGCTGTACCTGCAGGTGCTGGACCTGGCCGACCTGGATCACGTCGACCTGGTCGCCGCCGAGGTCGCCCCGCAGCTGAGCTGACGGCGGTCAGGACCGGAGCTGTCCGGCGATGTCGGACGCGGCGGTGAGCAGGACGAGCGCGGGCACGGTGGCCTGCGGGCGCAGCCGGTAGGAACCGCGCTTGTCCTGCTCGACCAGTCCGCAGCCGGTGAGGCTCTTGAGGTGGTGGTAGAGCTGCCCCGTCGAGCCGAGTTCCGCGGCCTCCTGCAGCTCGGCCGTCGTGGCCGGGCCCGCTTCGGCGAGCCTGCGCACCATCGCCGCCCGCAGCGGGTGGCCCAGCGCGGCGAGCACATCGGTGCGCGGCGCGTCCGGCAGGTCCAGCACCTGGGCCGGATCGACGTGGATGTCCCACTCCAGCGCGAGCGGTTCGGCGAGCCTGCCCTGGTAGGCCACGGACCCGCCGCTGGGTTCACGCGCGGGAGCAGCGGGTCGGCCTTCTAGCGCGGCGACCCGCTGTTCGAGCGCGTCGAGCCGGGAATGCACGTCGTCGGAGCTCACCGGTCGAGCTTGCCTCATCCACGCAGTGCCGAGATCAGCCGGTCCCGCCACGCCGGGTCCCGAAGGGCCGTGAGCAGCGGCAGCGACGGGTCGCCCTGCTGCAGCTGCGCGGCGGAGATCCCGCCGTGCGCGAGCAGCGCTCCGGCGGCGACGCGGCCGTCGGTGAAGCGCGCGGACATCCCCGCGGTGAGCACGCCGGGGAGGCTGCCGCCCTTGAACCCGAAGCCGAGCATGTCCGCGGGCAGGTTGCCCGCGGCCTTGCCCTCCAGGACGCCGCGCGCGATGTCCCCGGCCGGGCCGGGCAGGTAGCGGCCTTCGGCGATGGCGCGGTGCAGGGCCGCGAGCTGTTCCGGCGTGCTCGCGGCGGTGTCCGAGGCCCAGGTCAGCTGGGCGTCGTAGGTCGGTAGCGGCTGGGTGAGCAGCCGGTCGCGCACCTGGTCGCGCAGGGCCTCGTCGTCGCGGTGGCGGCGTTCCAGCTCGAAGCCGATGGCGAGCCGTCGCGGCAGCGGGGCGCCGGGCGCGGGGGCTTCGTCCGGGAGCAGCAGGAACAAGTATTCCGCGCACAGGGAGCGGACGTCCGCGTCGGCCCAGCCGCCCGCCCGCGCGGCACGCAGCACGGCCTCGGTGCCGAGCCGGTCGCGCAGGAGATCGGGCACCGCGCTGTCGCTGTGGGCGATCATCATCGTCACCAGCCGTTCGAGCGCGACCCGCAGTTCGGGGTCGGCGGCGTACAGGCCGGTGGCGTCGGTGGGGATGCCGAGTTCGGCGAGCGCGTTGAGGTGTGCGCCGCCGTCGACGGGCACGTAGTAGCGCTCCCAGTCGCCGACGCGGATCTGTTCGTTCGGGTCGAGCCCGCCTTCGGCGACGGCGGTGGCGTACGCGGCGAGCTGCGCGACCTTCACCGCCGAGGCCAGCGGCTGCGTGGTGCGCGCGCGGTGCGCGACCCGCAGGCCCGCGGTGTCGGTCAGGGAGAGGGCGAGGTGGTCGCGGTTGTCGGCGATCCAGGTGAGCCAGCCGTCGGCGGTGCTCAGGTCGGGTTCGGCGGCGCGCGAGCCCGCGAGCGAGTTGCGCGCCTGCGCGGGCGAGCACGCGGTGAGCAGCGGCAGGGCGGCGACGGCGGCGGTGCAGCCGGTCAGCAGGGTGCGGCGGGACAGCGACATGGGTCCACTCCTCCAGTAGTCCGTAATTTCGGAATACTAGAGGAGTGGAGTTCGATCGTCAGCGGAGGGTCGGATCCAACGCCAGCGTCACACCGGCGGCCTCCGGCTCCACCCGCGCGATGTCCGACTCCGTCACCGGCAGCACGCCGTCCACGGCATCCAGCACGTCCTGGCGGACCCACGGCAGCACCTCGTCGATCGGCACCTCCCGGCCCAGCTCCGCCGACAACGACGTGACCCCCGCATCCCGGATGCCGCACGGGACGATCCGGTCGAACTGGCCCATGTCCGGGGTGCAGTTGAGCTCCAAGCCGTGCATCGTCACGCCGCGCTGCACCCGGATCCCGATCGCGGCGATCTTGCGCTCCGGCAGGACGTCGTCCGCCGCCAGCCACACGCCGCTGCGTCCCTCGACCCGGCCGGTCTCCACGCCGAACCGCGCGCACGTGCGGATCAAGCCCTGCTCCAGGCGGCGCACGTAGTCGACGACGTCGATCGGATCGGCCAGCCCGAGGATCGGATAGCCCACGATCTGCCCCGGACCGTGCCACGTGATCTTGCCGCCGCGGTCCACGTCGATCACCGGCGTCCCGTCCTGCGGGCGGTCCTCCGGCTGGGTGCGCTTCCCGGCGGTGTACACCGACGGGTGCTCCAACAGCAGCAACGTGTCCGGCCCGGCGCCGTCAGCGCGGCTCGTGGCCAGTTCCCGCTGGAGGTCCCAAGCGTCCAGGTAGTCGATTCTTCCCAGTTCACGCACGTCGACCGGATCGGTCGAGGCGCGACAAGACATCTCCGCACGACTCACGCCGTCAGGTTACGCCCGGGGTCGGTACCCACTTGTTCTGCGTAGGGGTCGGGTGGCGGAACCTCAGCGTCCTTCTCGCTGCGGGATCTTTTTCCCTAGTGGCTCCGCCACGAGGGAAAAAGCCGTCCTCGCGAGAAGGACGCTGAGAACCCGCGGGTGGTCGGCTTTGGGACGTGGGCTATGTGCTTCGCACATACAGGCACGGCTACGCCGCAAGGCAGGCTTGCTTCGCCGCCCAAGGCACGGCTTCGCCGCAATGCACGGGGTTCGGTTGGGAGGGGCGGTGTTCGGCCGCAAGGCACGGCTTCGCCGTGGGGTTGGGGTCAGCCTGTGATGGGGGTCAGGGCTGCGTCGAGGGTGGGGTGGGCGAAGGGGTAGCCGTGCTCGTCGAGTTGGTGGGGGAGGGCGCGTTGGCCTGCTAGCAGGGCCTCGTCGGCTACCTGGCCCAGGGCGGTGCGCAGGACGAACTCGGGGACCGTCCACGGCGCGGGGCGTCCTAGGGCGGCGCCCAGTTCGCGGGTGAACTCGGCGTTCGTCACCGGTGCCGGGCCGGTCAGGTTCACCGGCCCCGACACGTCCTCGTGCTCCACCAGGAAGCGCAGCGCGCCCACCGCGTCGTCCAGCGAGATCCACGGCATGTACTGCGCGCCGTCGCCGAGCTTGGCTCCAAGCAGCACCGAGAACAGCGGTTTGAGCCTGCCGATGAGACCGCCCGCCGGCGCGATCACCAAGCCGGTGCGCGACAGCACCACCCGAGCTCCCGCACCCACCGCAGGGCTGGTCGCGGCCTCCCACTGGCGGCACAGGTCCGCCAGGAAACCGGAGCCCGGCGGCGACGACTCGGTCACCGGCAGCTCACCGGTGTCGCCGTAGAAGCCGACCGCCGACCCGTTGACCAGCGTCGGCACGCCGTGCCGGGCCACCGCCTCGGCCAGCAGCGCGGTCGGCCCCACCCGCGAGGACACCAGCAGCTCCTTGCGCTCGGTGCTCCAGCGGCGGTCCGCCAATCCGGCGCCGCACAGGTTCACCACCGCATCCGCACCGGCCAGCGCCTCCTCGTCGAGCAGGTCCTCGGCCGGGTCCCAGCCGTGCTCGTCGGGTGCCTCCGGGCGCCGCCGCACCAACCGCCGCACCTCGTGCTCGCCCTGCCGCAACGCGGCCACGAGACTCGTGCCGATCAACCCGGACGAACCGGCGACAACCACGCGCATGCCCCGATCGTCCCGCAATGATCTTCCGCGCGCGACAGGTTTCCCGGCACCGGCGCCGCCCGGACAGCACGAAGGGCCGCCCACCCGCAGGTGAGCGGCCCTTCGCGGGAAATGTCACATCCGGTGCGTCACAGGCCCAGGTCGGCCTCGAACGCGCCGTCCTCCAGCCGCTGCTTGAGCGTGCTCAAGAACCGCGCCGCGTCCGCACCGTCGACCAGCCGGTGGTCGTAGGACAGCGCCAGGTACACCATCGAGCGGATCGCGATGGTGTCGCCGCCGTTGTCGTCCGAGACCACCACGGGGCGCTTCACGACGGTCCCCGTGCCCAGCATGCCCACCTGCGGGGGGTTCAGGATCGGGGTGTCGAACAGCGCGCCGCGGCTGCCGGTGTTGGTGATCGTGAACGTGCCACCGGAGAGCTCGTCGGGCTTGAGCTTGTTGTTCCGGGTGCGCTCGGCCACGTCGGAGATCTTGCGGGCCAGCCCGCCGAGGTTGAGGTCCCCGGCGTCGTGGATCACCGGCGAGACCAGCCCGCGCGGCGTGTCCACGGCGACCGACAGGTGCTCGGCCGCGTGGTAGGTGATCTCCTTGGTCTCCTCGTTGACCGAGGCGTTGACCTTCGGGTGCAGCTTGAGCGCCTCGGTCGCGGCCTTCGCGAAGAAGGGCAGGAAGGACAGCTTCACGCCCTCCGCGGCCTCGAAGGTGCCCTTCGCCTGCTGGCGCAGCTTGGCGATGCGGGTCACGTCGACCTCGATCACCGTGGTCAGCTGCGCCGCGGTCTGCAGCGACTCGACCATGCGGCGGGCCAACAGCTGGCGCAGGCGGGACATCTTCTGCGTCGTGCCGCGCAGCGCGTCCGCCTCGTCCGACTGCTCGACCTGCCGGGCCGGAGCGCTGGACTTCGCCGCGGCCGGAGCCGCCGGGGCGGCGGGCCGCGACTTCGCGGCGTCCACGGCGGCCTGCACGTCCTGCTTGCGGATGCGGCCGCCGACGCCGCTGCCCTGGACCTGGGACAGGTCGATGCCGTGCTGGTTGGCCAGCTTGCGCACCAGCGGCGTCACGTACGGGGTGCTCCCGGACGGGGCCGACGACGCGGGCTGCGCGGGCTCGGCGGGCTTCGCCGGGGCCGGCGCGGCCGGCGCGGCCGGAGCTGCGGGCTGGGCCGCGGCGGCCGGTTCCGGCGTCGGCTCGGGAGCCGGAGCGGCAGGGGCGGGTTCCGGCGCGGGCTGCGCCGGGGCCGCCGGTGCGGCGCCCTGCTCGCCGACGACGGCCAGCTTGCCGCCGACCTCGACGGTGTCGTCCTCGTTCGCGGCGATCTCCAGCAGCGTGCCCGCCACCGGCGAGGGGATCTCGGTGTCGACCTTGTCGGTGGAGACCTCCAGCAGGGGTTCGTCGACCTCGACGGTGTCGCCGACCTGCTTGAGCCACCGGGTGATCGTGCCCTCGCTGACGCTCTCGCCCAGCGCGGGCATCGGCACCTCGGTGCCCTGCGCCGAACCGCCGGAAGCGGGAGCCGCGGGCTGCTCGGCGGCCGGTGCCTCCTGGGCCGGAGCCGCCGGAGCGGACTCCTGCGCGGGTGCGGGCTCCGCGGCGGGCGCTTCCTGCGCGGGTGCGGCGGACCCGCCGTCGGCGCTGTCACCGATGACGGCGAGCTCGCCGCCGATCTCCACCGTGTCGTCCTCCTCGGCGACGATGCGCTGCAGCACACCGGCGGCCGGGGACGGGATCTCGGTGTCGACCTTGTCGGTGGAGACCTCCAGCAGGGGTTCGTCGACCTCGACGGTGTCGCCGACCTGCTTGAGCCACCGGGTGATCGTGCCCTCGCTGACGCTTTCGCCTAGCGCGGGCATCTGGACGGAGAAGGACATCGGTCGCTGACTCCTCGTGCGGTGTGGCGGGGTGCTGTGCTGGTGCGGGTTGCGGACCGGGGCAGGTCAGCCGTGGACGTGCAACGGCTTGCCCGCCAGGGCGAGGTGCGCCTCGCCGAGGGCCTCGGTCTGCGTGGGGTGGGCGTGCACCAGCGGTGCCACGTCCTCCGGCAGCGCTTCCCAGTTGTAGATCAACTGGGCTTCGCCGATGAGCTCGCCGACCCGGTCGCCGACCAGGTGCAGGCCGAGCACCGGCCCGTCGGTGGCGCGGACCAGCTTCACCGCGCCCGCCGTCTTGAGGATCTGGCTCTTGCCGTTGCCCGCGAGGTCGTAGGTGAAGGTCTGCACCGAGCCGTACTGGTCCTTCGCGGCGCTCTCGGTCAGGCCCACCGAGGCGACCTCGGGGTGGCTGTAGGTGACGCGCGGGATGCCGGCCTCATCGATGGCCTGCGGGTTCTGGCCCGCGATCTCCTCGGCGATGAACACGCCCTGCTGGAAACCGCGGTGCGCCAGCTGCAGACCGGGCACGATGTCGCCGACCGCGTAGACGCCGGGGAGGCTGGTGCGCAGGCGGTCGTCGGTGACGACGAAACCGCGCTCCAGCTTGATGCCCGCTTCCTCGTAGCCGTGGCCCGCGGTGTTCGGTCCGCGGCCGACGGCCACCAGCAGCAGGTCCGCGTCGAGCTGGTCGCCGTTCTCCAGGCTCACCGAGACACCGGAGTCGGTCTGGGTGGCGCCGGTGAACTTCACGCCGGTCTTGAACTTGATGCCGCGCTTGCGGAACGCGCGCTCCAGCTGCTTGGAGGCGAACTCGTCCTCGTTGGGCACCAGGTGCGGGAGGGCTTCGACGATGCTGACCTCGGCGCCGAAGGAGCGCCACACGCTGGCGAACTCCACGCCGATCACGCCGCCGCCGAGCACCACGACCTTCTCCGGCACGTAGTCCAGGTTCAGCGCCTGCTCGCTGGCGATGATCCGGCCGCCGAGCTCCAGGCCCGGCAGCGACTTGGAGTACGAACCGGTGGCCAGCACGATGTTCTTGCCGGTGTAGCGGGTGCCGTCGACCTCGACGGTGTTCGCGTCGACCAGGGTGCCCGCGCCTTCGACCAGCGTCACCTTGTGCGCCTTGGCCAGGCCCTGCAGGCCCTTGTAGAGCTTGCCGACGACACCGTCCTTGTAGGAGTTCACCCCCGCGATGTCGATGCCCTCCAGGGAGGTCTTGACACCGAACTGATCGCCGTCGCGCGCGGAGTCGGCGATCTCCGCGGCGTGCAGCAAAGCCTTGGTGGGAATGCACCCGCGGTGCAGGCAAGTCCCCCCGAGCTTGTCCTTTTCAATGAGGACGACGGACAGGCCCAGCTCAGCCGCGCGGAAAGCGCAGGCGTAGCCGCCCGAACCGCCGCCGAGAATGACCAGATCGGCGGACGTGTCGGTCACTTCGCACTCCTCGACAGCCATCGTTGAATCGCTGAGGTGTCGCCGTCCCGGCTGTCGCGCGAGGCACGGAACACCTGGCAGCCATCTTGTCACCACCCGAAGGGACGACGCGACGTGGGCTCGTTCTGATCGCTTGAACGTGCGCGAGACCACTGAATCGTTTTTTACGATTCTCAGCTTCGTCACAGGCGCCCGGTGGCATCATCGCGAACGGGAGCACTGGTTTTCGAAGGCGTTCCGAGTGCCGGCGGTGCCAGGGGTGAATCGAATCCGAAGCCGCCGGGCTTCCAGGTTCGGGGAGGCGAATGCTGTGGGTCTGTTCGATCGTTTCCGCCGCAGGCGGGGCACCGGCCGCCCCGCGGATTCCCGAGATTCCGATCACTTGCGGGCCTGGGCCCAGCAGCGCCACGGCGTGGAAGCGTTCGTCGAACCCCGAACCACGGTCACCGAGACCACGGTCCTGCTGGTCGCTCACGACGGCGAGTGGACCCGGCGCCGGGTGAACGGGCCCGAGGCGGCGTTCCGCTTCGCCCGCAAGCACGGGCTGCCCTGCTACGAGGTCGCGAAGCTCGGCTACCCGCAGCGGATGCGCGACTACCAGGCCCGCCAGCGGGTCTTACGGGACCGGGAGCGGCGCCGCGACCTGGGCTAGTTCGCGACGCGGGTGGACGGGGCCAGGCGCACCGGGAAGTTCACCGACTTCGAGATGTAGCAGAGCTCGTGGGCCCGTTCGTGCAACGCTTCCGCGACGTCCACGCTGGCCAGGTCCTCGACGGTCACCTCGGGGCTGAGCACGACTTCGCGGAACCGGCCGGAGCCGTCGGCGTTCTCCGCGAGCACCCCCTGCGCCCGGTCGTGGTAGCCGATCACCACCACGCCGTGGTCCGCCGCCAAGTGCAGGAACCACAGCATGTGGCACTGCGACAGCGAGGCGATCAGCATCTCCTCCGGGTTGTACCGGTCGGAGTCGCCGAGGAACGCGGGGTCCGCGGACGCCTCGATGGGGTTCTTGCCCTCCGCGCGCACCTCGTGGGTCCGCTCGTAGCTGTGGTAGCTGCTGGTGCCCGCGCCGGTGTTGCCGGTCCACACCACTTCGACCGCGAAACCGTGGCTCGCCGGCGCGGGTGGGGTCGGCTGCCGCTCGATGGAGTCGCTCACCACCCCATCCTGGCATCGCGGGTGCGGCCAGTGGTGATCCCTTTGAGATGCGCCTCACAAAGCGGATCCGGCGGGGTCGCGACGCGCGGGAGGCCCGCCGAGCGCACTCGACGGGCCTCCGGGCAGAGCACGGGCTCGGCGTCAGCCGTTCTCGGCGATGTCGGCGAGCACGGCCGCGATGGTGCGCACCGGGACGCCGGTGCCGCCCTTCGAGGTGTAGCCCCACGGCGAGTTCGTGTTGTACGCCGGACCGGCCACGTCGATGTGCGCCCACGGCAGGCCCTCGGCGACGAACTCCTTCAGGAACAGCCCCGCCGAGAGCATGCCGCCCCAGCGGTGCCCGGCGACGTTGGCCAGGTCGGCGAGCTTCGAGTCCAGGTCGCCGCGCAGCTCCTCGGGCAGCGGCATCGGCCAGGCGCCCTCACCGGTGGCCTGCGAGAGCTTCGCGACCCGGTCGCGGAAGTCCTCGTCGCCCATCACCGCGGGCGTGCGCTTGCCCAGCGCCACGACCTGCGCGCCGGTGAGCGTGGACGTCTCGATCAGGTAGTCCGGCTCGTCCTCGGCGGCCCGCACGATGGCGTCCGCGAGGATCAGGCGGCCTTCGGCGTCGGTGTTGAGGATCTCGACGGTCTTGCCGCCGTACATGCTCAGCACGTCGCCCGGCCGGTAGGCGGTGCCGGAGGGCATGTTCTCCACCATCGGCACCGTGGCGGTCACGTCCAGCGGGTAGTTCAGCTTCGCGACCAGCACCATCGTCGCGATCACGGCGGCGGCGCCGGACATGTCCGAGGTCATCTCGTCCATGGAGGCCGCGGGCTTGAGCGAGATGCCGCCGGTGTCGAAGGTGACGCCCTTGCCGACCAACGCGACCTTCTTCGCGGCCTTCGGGCCCTTGTGCCGCAGCCGGACCAGGCGCGGCGGGCGGCTCGAACCGGCGCCGACGCCGAGGATGCCGCCGAAGCCGCCCTTGCGCAGCGCCGCCTCGTCGAGCACCTCGACCTCCAGCCCGGCGGAGCGGCCGAGCTCGCTCGCGCGTTCGGCGAACGAGGCGGGGAACAGGTCGTTCGGCGGGGTGTTGATCAGGTCGCGGGCGATGGTGACGGACTCGCCGATCGCGGTGCCGCCCTTGAGCGCGTGCTTGGCCGCGTCGTCCTTCGCGTCCGGCACGATCAGGTCGACCTGGCCGACCGGGTCGTCGCCGGGCTCGGACTTGTACTTGCGGAACGAGTAGGCGCCCAGCACGGTGCCCTGCACGGTCGCGGCGAGGTCCAGCGCGCCCAGCGTGGTCGCGGCGTGGCCGATGCCGCTGAGGGCGCGGGCCGCGGAGCCCGCGGCGCGGCGCACCTGCTCGCCGGTGGGGGCGTCGCCGGTGATCTTGCCGAGGCCGACGGCCAGCAGCACGTCCGCGCGCAGCCCGCTCGCGGGCAGCTTGACGACCTCTTCGGCCTTGCCGGTGGCGCCGAGCGTCGCGAGCACCTTCGCCAGATCACCGTCGAAGGCCGCGGCCACCTCCTCGCCGCCGGGCGCGATCTCCGGACCGTCGGCACCGGAGACGGTGCCGATGACCAGGACGTCCGCGGTCAGCTTCGCGGCCTTGGTGTCGGTGAGGGCGAGTTTCGGCGTGCTCACGTGTGTTCCTCCGGGCGAATCGCCGTCGATGGTGGGCGTGGAACGCGGGGACCGGGTCCCCGGCGGGCTTGACCTGGTCGGAGGCCTTCCCGCGCCCGCCACTCTAGAAGCAGCGGGCCGAGGTGGATCTGCGAGGCGGTCCGGGGCTCGCGCACCGGACGCGCCGTTGTGCACCGAGCTTAGCCCCGCGTTGATCAGTGCTCGGGCCGCTCGGCCTCCGACTTCCCCCGATGTGCTCAAGTCGGGGCGGTCCCCGCGGCCGGGCGGGAGCCGTGACCAGCCGTGCTCGGACTCGCCCGGAAGAACGTCACCCGGCCCGGAGGCGTTTTTGTGGCGGAGTCGATGACCAGGCTGAACGCACGCACGACCGCGCACGCGCGGGCACTCTCCGGAACGAGATCACCACATGGCGTGGCACGATCGACGAAGGCCGGAGGGCCGTGCGACCGCTGAGCCGCCGAAGCCCGCCGGACCCGATGCGTAGGCTGTGCCCCCGCAGGCCGGGGTGCGCCGAGGCCGCGCGGCACCGGGATCGGAGCCGCCGAACGGGTGCGCCCGGCCGATGTCGACCGGCGGACGGCCGCCGGCGGAAACGGCGTTCTGCGAGGGTGGTCGGGTGGCGCAACAGGTCGCGGAACAAGCGGCGAGCTCACCGGCGGAGTCCGTCGGCGGGGGGCGGGCCCGGCGCTCGATCGGCTCGGCGCTGCCGCTCGCGCTGGGCGGCATGCTCGGCGCGGGCCTGTTCGTCGGCATCGCGCCCGCCGCGCTCGCCGCCGGGCCGCTGCTGCTGCTCGCGGTGCCGCTGGTGCTGGTCGCGGTGGCCTGCAGCGCGCTCGCCTCGGCGCACCAGTCCGCGAGCTACCGGGGCCCCGGCGCCGGATACGCGTGCATCCGCGCGCGGCTGGGCGTGCTGCCCGCGCGGTTCGGAGCCGCCACCGCGCTGGCGGGCCAGGTCGCGGCGCTGGCGGCGATCGCCAGGGTGATCGCCGAGCACGCGATGCCCGCCGCGCCACCCGTCATCTCCTCGGCGATCGTGCTGCTCGTCGTGCTGGCCGCGACCGCGGGACTGCGGATCCGCGGCGCCGCCGCCTGGGTCTGGCTGCTGCTCACGCTGGCCGTGGTGGGTCTGGTGATCGCGGTGTGCTTCGCGATCGAGCCGCCCGAATCCCCGCCGATGGGCGCCGCGCAGGAGGACGGCGCCATCGGGATCACCGGTGCCGCGGGCGTGCTGTTCTTCGGCTTCCTCGGCTTCGAACGGCTCACCGCCCCGGCCGAGGAACGGGACCGGCACCGGGGCGTGATCGTGAAGTGGGGCGTCATCGCCTCCCTGGTCGTCACCGGCGTCGTGGTGTCGCTGCTGGCCTGGGCGCTGCTGCACCAGCTCGGCCCGGCGCGGCTGGCACTTTCCGGGCAGCCGCTGCTCGACGCGCTCGACGCCGCGGCCGGGGGCCGGCTGCGGCCGATGGTCGGCACCGCCGTGGGGCTCGCGCTGTTCCCGGTGCTGCTGGGCGTCCTGGAGTCGTTGCGCTCCACCGCGCTGGCGGTGCAGCGCGATCAGGACCTGCCCGCCGCGCTGGGCCGCGAGAGCCGCGCCGGGACGCCGTACCTGCTGGACCTGTGCGCGGGCGTCGCCGCGGCCGCGGTGGCCCTGCTGGTGCCGCCGGTGCCCGCGATGGCGTTCGCCTCGTGCTGCCTGCTCGTGCACCACGCGCTGGCCAACGCCGCCGCGCGGGTGCTGCTCGCCGACGACCAGGTGTGGCGGATGCGTTCCGCCTGCCTGGGCATGGGATTGGCGGTGATCCTGGCCATGAGCATGCCCGTTCATGCGATGCTCGGAACGCTCGTGGTGGTCATCGCCGGTCCGTTGCTCGCGGGCCTGGTCTCTCGGCGCTGGAGTTGAGGTCGGCATGCTCGAAAGCGGTCCGGAACGTGGTGCACGGCTCGGCGCGGCCCCGGGGGAGTGGGCGCCCGGATCGGACATCCTCTACCGGTTCTGGCGGCTCGACGGATCGTTGGGCACCGTGCACCCGGCGCGCGTGGTCAGCGACGCCCCGGACCGGGTGCTGTGCTGGGTGCTGCCGGGCACGCCGATCCGCATCACCACGTCGCCGGACGGCCGCAAACCCCGCGAGCTCCCGCTGCACGAGCGGTTCTCCGGCGTCCGGGTGCCCGCGCTGTCGGTCTGGCACACCACCGCCACGCTGCGGCTCGTGTTCGCCGAGCACTGGTCGTCGGTGTGGTGGTTCTTCGAGGCCGACGGCACGTTCCGCAACTGGTACGTGAACCTCGAGGTGCCGCTCGGCCGCGACGAGACCGGCGTGAACCGCGTCGACGGCGTGCTGGACCTGGAGGTCTTCCCCGGCGGCGAGTGGGCCTGGAAGGACGAGGACGAGCTGAGCTCGGCGCTCACCGCGGGCCGCATCGACCAGGCGCGGCTGAGCCGGTTGCGCGCGGAGGGCGAGCGGATGGCGCACCTCGCCGAACGCGGCAGGTTCCCGTTCGACGGCACCTACTGCGACGCCCGCCCGGATCCCGCCTGGCCGCTGCCCTCGTTGCCCGAGGACCTGGTGTCCTGACCTGCCGAGGGCCGCTGAGCCACGGGCTCGCGGCGCGCTCGGATCAGAGGGCCAGGAAGAAGAACAGGCCGAACACCGCCGCGAGGGCCGCGATGCCGCCCACCTGGCCGCCGCGCAGGTCCTTCGGGAACAGCGTCTTGTGCTTGCCGTACCACCAGAAACCCCACCAGGCGACACCGGCGGCACCGAGAATCCCGCCGAACACGCCCAGCCAGGCGTAGCCCCACATGACGAGCAGTCCGCCGCCCAACGGCATCAGCAGGCCCAGTGCGGCGGCCAGCGTGTCCTGCTGGACCGTCGTCGGCCCGCTCACGGGCAGGTTCTCCGGGTGAGTCATGTGTCCATCATAGAGCGACGCCGCGATCATCAGGTACGGCTTCGCCCGCTTCGTAGCGGGACCGGTACGAATGCCGTCGCTGAGCCCGGAAAACTAGGAGGACCGACCACTGGTATACCGGTTTCCACTGTTCTGAGCCGCGCGATACGGTACCGGCATGACAGAAGAACTCTCGTTCTCCCGGTTCCCCAGTTCGCATCCCGCCACCGAGGCGCACCGCGCGGACGTACTGGCGAATCCCGGATTCGGGAAGTTCTTCACCGATCACATGGCGACCGTGCGGTTCTCCGCGGAGCGCGGCTGGTACGACGCGAAGATCGAGGCGTACCACTCGCTCGAACTCGACCCCGCCACGACGGTGCTGCACTACGCGCAGGCGATCTTCGAGGGCTTGAAGGCCTACCGGCAGCCCGACGGAGCCATCGCGGCGTTCCGCCCGGAGCAGAACGCGCAGCGCTTCCAGCGCTCGGCGCGGCGCATCGCGATGCCGGAACTGCCCGAGCAGGTGTTCCTCGACTCGCTGCGCGACCTGATCGACGTCGACCGCGCGTGGGTGCCGGAGGCCGGGGAGAGCTCGCTGTACCTGCGGCCGTTCATGATCTCCACCGAGGTCAGCCTCGGCGTGAACCGCCCGGCGAACGAGTACCTGTACTCGGTGATCGCCTCGCCCGCGGGCTCGTACTTCTCCGGCGGCGTCAAGCCGGTCACGGTGTGGCTCGGCCACGAGTACGTGCGGGCCGCACCCGGCGGCACCGGCGCGGCCAAGTTCGCGGGCAACTACGCGGCCTCGTTCGTCGCGCAGGCCCAGGCCGTGGAGAACGGCTGCGACCAGGTGGTGTGGCTGGACGCGGTGGAGCGCCGCGCGGTCGAGGAGATGGGCGGGATGAACCTGTTCTTCGTCTTCGGCTCCGGTTCCGACGCGCGCCTGGTCACGCCGGAGCTGTCCGGCAGCCTGCTGCCCGGCGTCACCCGCTCCTCGGTGCTCCAGCTGGGCGCGGACCTGGGATTGACCGTGGAGGAGCGCCGGATCACCACCGACGAGTGGGAGAAGCGCGCCCGCTCCGGTGAGCTCACCGAGGTGTTCGCCTGCGGCACCGCCGCCGTGATCACCCCCGTCGGACACGTGAAGCACCAGGACGGCGAGTTCGGCATCGCCGACGGCCAGGCCGGCGAGGTGACGATGCGGCTGCGCGACCGGCTCACCGCCATCCAGCAGGGCACCGCCGCCGACGAGCACGGCTGGATGGTCCCGCTGGCCTGACGTCCCGCTTCCGACGACACCCTCTCCGCAGGTCGGGGAGGGTGTCGTTGCTTTCGGCCCGAGTGGCCGTCGGTGCCCCGGAGTAGCTTCCAGGTGACTCGCATCACCACATGGGGGAGACGGACATGTCGAACCACGTTCTGCTCTTGATCGGCACTCGCAAGGGGCTGTGGCTGGCGCACCGCCGCGGCGGCGCGGACTGGGAGGTCACCGGACCGCACCTGCCGATGGCCGAGATCTACGCCGTCGCCGTGGACACGCGGAGCGCGCCGCGGCTGCTCGTCGGCGCCTCCAGCACGCACTTCGGACCCAGCGTCGTGACCAGCGACGACCTCGGAGCCACCTGGCAGGAGCCGGAGGCGGCGCCGATCGCGTTCCCCGACGGCACCGGGGCCGCCCTGGAACGGGTGTGGCAGCTCGCGCCGGGACCGGTGGACCAGCCCGACGTGGTCTACGCGGGGACGGAGCCGTCGGCGCTGTTCCGGTCGGAGGACCGCGGCCGAACGTTCGAGCTGGTGCGCGGCCTGTGGGACCACCCGCACCGCGAGCACTGGACACCGGGTTTCGGGGGGATGGCGGTGCACACCGTGCTGCCGCACCCGCACGACCGCGAGCGCGCGGTGGTGGCGATGTCCGCGGGCGGCGTCTACCGGACGGCCGACGGCGGTCGCAGCTGGCAGGCGAGCAACACCGGCATCAAGGCCTACTTCTACCCGGACCAGTACCCGGAGTTCGGCCAGTGCGTGCACAAGATCGCCCGGCACCCGGCGAAGCCGGAGCGGTTCTTCCTGCAGAACCACCACGGCGTCTACCGCAGCGACGACGACGCGGCGACCTGGCAGTCCATCGCCGACGGCCTGCCCAGCGACTTCGGCTTTCCGATCGTCACGCACCCGCACCGCCCCGACGTCGTGTACGGGTTCCCGCTGACCGCCGACACGACGCGCTACCCGCCGGACGGGCGGTGCCGCGTCTACCGCAGCGAGGACGCGGGGGAGTCGTGGACGGCGCTGTCGCGGGGGTTGCCGGACCGGTTCTGGTCGGCGGTGATGCGCGACGCGCTGTGCGTGGACGACGCGGATCCGGCCGGGGTGTACTTCGGCTCCCGCAGCGGCGAGGTGTACGCGGGCAGCGGTGACGGCGACGACTGGCGGCAGGTCGCGAGCCACCTGCCCGACGTGCTGTCGCTGCGCTCGGCGGTCGTGTGAGGTGGTGGTGGCGATGCGGGTGACGGTGTTGCTGCCGCGGCTGCTGCGCGAGCACGCGGACGGCGCGCAGCGGTTGGAGATCGAGGTGCAGGACGCCACGCTCGGGGGCGTGCTCGACGTGCTGGGCCGGCGGCATCCCGGTTTGGAACGGCGGCTGCGGGACGAGAGCCGCGCCTTGCGGCGCTACGTCAACTTCTACTTGGACGACGCGGAATGCCGGTCGCTCGACGGTGCCGCGTCGCGGGTGCGGGAGGGCACGGAGATCAGGATCATCCCGTCGATCGCCGGAGGGTGAGGAGTCGTTCCTGGACGGGTGGAGCGCGGTCGCCTCGCTGCTGGATTTCTCCGGAAAGAACCGGCGTCTTCGATTCGGCTTTCAGATGAGCTGCGCTCCTCGTCCGAGCCGCTGAGGGTCCGCTACTCGACCCCTGGCCAAGATCAAAGGCGGATTCCGCGGACCCCGCTGCGCAGGTGGTCACCGTTCGACGGTTTTCGCCGCCGACAGGACGACCGCTTCAGCCGAGGACCGACACCGCGAGCACGAGGGTGGTGGTGAGCTCGGTGGCGGCGCCGAGGACGTCGCCGGTGACGCCGCCGAACCGCCGCCGCACGTGCGCGGTGAACACCAGCAGGAACGCGCCCGCCAGCAGCACCGCCACCGGTCCGAGCCACCACGCGCCGGGCAGCGCGAACGCGCACCCCACCAGCAGCACGACCCACCACGCGGCCACCACCCACCACGGCTGGGTGCCCGCGACCAGCGAGCCCATGCCTTCCGGGCGTGCGGCGGGCAGCCCGCGGCGGCAGCAGAACACGAACGCGGCCCGGCCCACCGCGCAGGCCGCGATCGCCGCGAACCACTGCCCGGACGCCGCGAGTTCCGCGAGCGCGCTCGCCTGGACCCCGACGACGACGATCAGCGCGACCACCGCGAACGGGCCCGCGCCGCCGTCGCGCATCACCGACAGCGCCCGCTCCGGCGGTCCGTAGCAACCGAGGCCGTCGACGGTGTCGGCGAGCCCGTCCACGTGCATGCCCCGGGTGACCAGCGCCCACGCCGCCACGGTGAGCAGCCCGGCGAGCAGGCCGGGGGCGCCGAGCGCGGTCAGCGCCCACAGCAGGGCCGCGCCGAACGCGCCGAGCAGCGCGCCCACCAGCGGTGCCAGCGCGATCGCCTGGCGGCAGGCGCGGGCGTCGACTTCGCGGGCGGGAAGGGGCAGCACCGTCAGCCAGGACAGCGCCAGCAGCAGACCGTTCACCGCGAGCCCGCCGAGCCGCCGAGCGCGTGCACCGTCACAGCTCTTGCTCGCCCGCGTCCGGGCCGGTGGCTTCGGCGGAGGTCGGGCCGCCGACCCCGGCTTCGCCGAACGTGGCCATCTCGGCGAGCACGTGCACCGCGGCCGACAGCACCGGCAGCGCGGTCAAGGCGCCGGACCCCTCGCCGAGCCGCAGCTCCAGGTCGAGGATCGGGCTCAGGTCGAGGTGTTCGAGCACCAGCGCGCCACCCGGCTCCGCCGAGCGGTGCCCGGCCAGCCACCACTGCCGCGCGCCGGGTGTGAGCTCCTCGGCGACCATCGCCGCCGCACCGACGACGACGCCGTCCAGCAGCACCGGGGTGCGCCGCACCGCGGCCTGCGCGAGGAACCCGGCCAGCGCGGCGATGTCCGCGCCACCGGACGTGCGCAGCAGCGCCACCGGGTCGTTGAGGACCGGCCGGGCGCGGCGCAGCGCGTCGCGGATCGCGGCGGTCTTGCGCATCCACGCGTTGTCGTCGATGCCCGTGCCGCGCCCCACGACGGCGACCGGTTCGATGCCGGTGAGCGCGGCGATGAGCACGGCCGCGGGCGTCGTGTTGCCGATGCCCATGTCTCCAGCGATGAGCAGGTCCGCGCCGGAGTCGATCTCCTCGTCGGCGGTGTCGCGGCCCGCTTCGATCGCGGCCCGCACCTGGTCCTCGGTGAGCGCGTCCTCGCGGTCGATCGCGCCGGAGCCGCGGCGGACCTTGCGGGCGGCGACGACCTGCGGCGTCTCCGCGTTCACCGCCATGTCCAGCACCCGCACCGTGGCCCCGTTCGCGCGGGCCAGCGCGTTCACCGCGGCGCCGCCGTCGAGGAAGTTGCGCACCATCTGGCCGGTGACCTCGCTGGGGTAGGCCGACACGCCGTGCTCGGCGACCCCGTGGTCCCCGGCGAAGATCACCACGCGGGGACGGGTGAACGCGCGCGGCGGGCAGGTGCCCTGGCGGCTCGCGACCCACACGCCGAGCTCCTCCAGCCTCCCCAGGGAACCGGCCGGTTTGGTGAGCTGCTCCTGCCGGGCCACCGCCTGCCGCCGCGCCTGGTCGTCCGGGGACTGCACGGCGCCGAACCGGATCGGGGTGTTCTCGGGTGCGGTGGACAAGGGTTACCTCCGTGGTCGGTGCGGGCGCGGGCAGGGGGTCAGCGCAACCGCAGCGGGACACCGGCGACGAGCAGCAGCACTTCGTCGCAGCGTTCGGCGAGCCGCGCGTTGAGCTCGCCGAGCCGGTCGCGGAAAAGTCTTCCAGACCTGGTCGCGGGCACGATGCCGAGTCCGACCTCGGCCGAGACCAGCACCAGCCGGGCAGCGCAGGCGGCGGTGGCGTCGGCGAGCGCGGCGCAGTGCGCGTCGACCTGCCGCAGCGCCGCCGGGTCGCGCTCCCAGGCGCCCGCGTCGTCGAGCGCGCCGGTGAGCCAGGTCGCCAGGTCGTCCACCAGCAGCGTCGGCCCGTCCGGGGACGCCCCGCGCAGCGCGGTGATCAACGAGTCGGGGGCCGCCGCCTCGACGGTGGTCCAGTGCGCGGGCCTGCGGGCGACGTGCGCGGCGATGCGCTCGGTCCACTCGGCGTCGGCCGGGTCGCGGCGGGAGGTCGCGACGTAGCTGACGGACTCGTCCGCGTCGACGAGACCTTCGGCGTGCGCGGACTTCCCGGACCGGGCACCACCGAGCACCAGCGTGCGCGCGGGGGTGGACGCGGACACCGGGGACCTCCTGCGTTCGGGTGAGCGGCTGGTCGAACCGTACCCGTCCCCGATCACCCGCGGAGGTCCTCGGCGGGTGATCCGGGGGACAGCTCACGACGCCGGTGCGGTCAGTGCGACCGGGTCCGGCGCGGATCGCCGGTGACGAGCTCGCCGAGCACGTCGTCGATGCGGTCCAGCACGTCCTCGCCGAGCTCCACGCCGGAGGCGGCGGCGTTGTCGGCGACCTGCTCCGGCCGGGACGCGCCGATGATCGCCGCCGAGACGTTCGGGTTCTGCAGCACCCACGCCACGGCGAGCTGGGCGGTGGACAACCCCAGGTCGCTCGCGATCGGCTTGAGCCGCTGCACCGCGCCCAGCACGTCGTCGCGCATCCACCGGGAGATCATCGAGGAACCGCCGCCCTCGTCGGTCGCCCGCGAACCGGCGGGCGGCTGCTCGCCCGGCAGGTACTTGCCGGTCAGCACGCCCTGGGCGATCGGGGAGAAGACGATCTGGCCGATGCCCTCCCGTTCGCTGGCGGGCACCACCTGGGACTCGATGACGCGCCACAGCATCGAGTACTCCGGCTGGTTCGAGATCAGCGGCACCGACAGCTCGCGTGCCAGTTCGGCGCCGCGGGTGAGCTGCTCGGCGGTCCACTCGGAGACGCCGATGTAGAGCGCTTTGCCCTGCCGGACCAGGTCCGCGAACGCGCTCATCGTCTCCTCCAGCGGCACCGTGGGGTCGAACCGGTGCGCCTGGTAGAGGTCGACGTAGTCGGTCTGCAGCCGGGTCAGCGAGGCGTTGCAGGACTCGATGACGTGCTTGCGCCCCAGGCCGCGATCGTTCGGCCCGTCGCCGGTGGGGAAGTAGACCTTGGTGAAGATCTCCAGGCCTTCCCGCCGCTGCCCGGACAGCGCCCGCCCGAGCACCGACTCGGCCCTGGTCTGCGCGTACACGTCGGCGGTGTCGAAGGTGGTGATGCCCGCGTCGAGCGCGGCACGCACGCAGGCGCGCGCGGCGTCCTCCTCGACCTGGGAACCGTGCGTCAGCCAGTTGCCGTAGGCGATCTCACTGATGGACAGGCCACTGCTGCCGAGCCGTCGAAACTCCATGCCGGAATCCTAGGGGGATTCGGCCGTGCGGAGCGGGTGGCGGAACCGCACCCGCCCGTCTTCGCCCTCCGCCTTCCAGCTGAGCGGCGCCCTTGATCGTTTGTCCTGTCAGCGGCGGAGCCGCTGAGCAGTGACCAGCTTGAGCAAGACGACCATCGGCGGGTTCTCAGCGGTTTCCTCGTGAGGACAGCGATTTCGCTGTGCAGGGGTGCTACATGAGAAATCGATCCCGCAGCGAGGAAGCCGCTGAGGTTCCGCTAAGCGACGGCTACTCAAGCCAAGCTCAAAAACAGCCTTGGTCAGCCGATCTTGTGGAAGTCCTTCGGGGTGAGGCGGGGGCGCGGGACGCGCAGGCGGCGGAGCTGCATCGCGCGGGTGAAGGCGTACCAGCCCAGCGACAGCGGGCGGTCGGTCGCGTCCGGGAACTTCGCGCGCACCCGCTTGTTCACCGCGCGCCCCAGCAAGGTGCCCTCGAACAGCATCGTCAGCAGCAGCACCAGGCACGCCAAGGTGGCGTACTGCTGGACGAGGACGTTCTGCACCAGCGTGGTGACGAACACGATCAGCACCAGCGGCATGAACATGCCCATCATGTGCCTGCGGGTGTCCACGATGTCGCGCACGTGGGCGCGCACCGGGCCGCGGTCGCGGGGCATGAGGTAGCGGTCGTCGCCGGCCATCATCCGCTCGCGGCGTTCGCGGGAGGCCTTGCGGCGTTCCTCCTTGTTGCCGCGAGCGCGCTTCATCGCCTCGCGCTGCGTCTTCGGCGGCGGCGCCACCGGGCCGCGGCGGCGGTTCTCGGCCTCGCGGCGCTTCGGAGTGGCCCGCCCCTTGCCGGGAGTGCGATCGCGGGCGGATTCCGAACCGACGTCGGTGCTCTCGGCGGGAGAGTCGTCGGTCGCGGTCTGCTCAGCGCTGCTACGGCGAAGGAACCTCACACCTCCAGGGTATTCGACGCCACTCGAGCGGGCGCACGTGACCGTGCGTTCGACCGGAGGTCGTCGGTTCCGCGAGTGGGGTCGTCCACATGCGGGGACGTTCGCGCGGGAATCGGCGCGGTCTGTGCCACCATGGAGGCAGGTAGACCAACACGACTCGCCTCCCGAGTCATCGTTCCGCCGACCCGCGTCGGCAGGAATAACTCGGGTCGGCGCCGACGTTGGACGTCACGCCGGAAGCGGACGAGCGAGACCTCTAGGGAGAGTCATGACCGCCCAGACCACGATCGAGAGCGAGGCGCCCGAGCACGGTGTCACCTTGACCGACTCCGCGGCGCAGAAGGCCAAGGCGCTGTTGGAGCAGGAGGGCCGCGATGACATGCACCTGCGCATCGCCGTCCAGCCCGGTGGCTGCGCGGGCCTGCGCTACCAGCTGTTCTTCGATGAGCGTTCGCTCGACGGCGACGCGCGGCGTGGCTTCGAAGGCCTCGACGTGGTCGTCGACCGGATGAGCGCCCCGTACGTGGAAGGCGCGGTCATCGACTTCGTCGACTCCATCGAGAAGCAGGGCTTCACGATCGACAACCCGAACGCGGGCGGCTCCTGCGCCTGCGGCGACTCCTTCCACTGACCCGCTCCAGCGCTCACGACGGCCCGGCTCCCGGACAGGGACCGGGCCGTTCGCGTGCGCGGGTGATCAGCGGGCCACGACCCGCACGACCTCGTCGCCGAGGGCGATCCGGTCGCCGGGCGCGAGCTGACGTCCCCGCCGGGTCTCGACCTCGTCGTTGACCAGCACTTCGCCTTCTTCGAGCAGGGCTTTCGCGTCCGCTCCGTGCTCGGCGAGCCCCGCCAGCTTCAGCAGCTGGCCCAGCCGGATCGTGCCTTCCCGGATCTCCACATCATGCATGCCCCGCATTCTCCGCCGAGCGTGCACGCGCACCGGTGGACGGGCGGCGATAACCGGCGGCGCGGGGGTGCGAGTAGCGCGGCTCACGTCGGGGGCGAGGGCGCCTGCGCGGCCTCCGGTCGTGCGCGCCGAAGCCGCCACCAGCGGCCGAGCACGGCGGTTGCAAGAATTTGCGAACATAAGAGCAGCTCAGCGCTGGTTCCAATGGCGCATTGACTGAACAAGGCGAAAGAACATGTGATCACCGGACGGTTCCTCAATCGAGAAAGTTGTCCGGATGCGATTACCCGTACTAGCTCTGACGGCCGCGTTCGCGGGTGTGGCCGCCGTGCCCGCCGCCGCTGCCGTGACTCCGGCAGCCCCCGCCCCCGCCCCTGCTCCGGCCGCGGCTCCCGCTCCGGCCACGGCGCCGGTGTCCGGCCCGATCGTGCAGATGTTCCAGTGGCCCTGGGACTCGATCGCGCAGGAATGTCGCAGCACGCTCGGCCCGAAGGGGTTCGGCGCCGTCCAGGTCTCGCCGCCCCAGGAGCACGTGCAGCTCGACGGCATGAACCACCCGTGGTACCAGGACTACCAGCCGGTGAGCTACCAGCTGGAGACCCGGCGCGGCGACCGCGAGCAGTTCGCCTCGATGGTCTCCGCCTGCAACGACGCCGGGGTGGAGATCTACGCGGACGCCGTGGTGAACCACATGGCGGCCAGCGACGCCGTCGGCAGCGCGGGCACGACGCACTCGAAGTACGACTACCCCGGTCTGTACAGCGATGCCGACTTCAGCGACTGCCGCCGCGACATCGCGAACTACGACGACCAGTGGGAGGTCCGCAACTGCGAGCTCGTGGGGCTCTCGGACCTCAAGACCGGCACCGACTACGTGCGGTCCGCCGAGATCGGGTACCTCAACGACCTGATCAGCCTCGGCGTCTCCGGATTCCGGGTGGACGGCGTGAAGCACATGCCGCCCGAGGACGTCGGCGCGATCTTCGGCAACCTCAACGAGGTCCCGGACACCGGCGCGAAGCCGTACATGTTCCAGGAGGTCATCGCCGACCAGACGACGTCGGCCGGTGAGTACTCCGGCAACGGCGACGTCACCGAGTTCGCCTACCACCACAAGGTCAGCAACGCGTTCAAGGACGGCTCGCTGGCCCAGCTGGCGAACGTGCCGGACGAGATGACGTTGCCGAGCGACCAGGCCGTGGTGTTCATCGACAACCACGACACGCAGCGCAGCGAGCCGACGCTGACCTACAAGGACGGCGTCTCCTACGACCTGGCGAACGCGTTCATGCTCGCCTACCCGTACGGCACGCCGCAGCTGATCTCCAGCTTCGCCTTCGACGACCCGGACGCCGGGCCGCCCGCGAGCGAGGACGGCCGGACCAGCCCCGCGGACTGCGCCGACCAGGCGTGGGTGTGCGAGCACCAGCGGCCGATCATCGCCGGCATGGCCGGGTTCCACCAGGCCGTGCAGGGCAAGGAGCTGACGAACTGGTGGGACGACGGTTCCGGCCGGATCGCGTTCGGCCGCGGTGACGCCGGCTTCGTCGTGATCAACCGGGAGGACGGCGAGATGTCGGAGCAGCAGTTCCAGACCTCGCTGCCCGCCGGGACGTACTGCGACGTGATGTCCGGTGCGCTGGAGAACGGTTCCTGCACCGGCGCCACCGCGCAGGTCCAGGACGACGGCACCGTCACCACGACGGTGCAGGGCAACTCGGGTGTCGCGCTGCACGCGGGTGCGAAGCTGAGCTGATCTGCGCGCGCGGGGTGCCACGGCGACGTCGGCACCCCGCGCGGCCGACCCTCGGAGGTACCGCATGACCGGGCTGGCCGACATCGCCGCGGCGGCCGGGGTCAGCGTGTCCACGGTGAGCCGGGTGCTGAACCGGCGGGCCGGTATCAAGGACGAGACCCGGCAGCGGGTGCTCGACGTGCTCGCCCGGATGCCGCACACCGCGCGCGGCGCGGCGGCGATCCGCCGCACCGGGGTGATCGGGCTGCTGGTGCCGGAGCTGGTGAACCCGGTGTTCCCGGCGTTCGCCGAGGCGCTGGAGGCGCGGGCCGCCCGAGCCGGCTACGGCGTGCTGCTGTGCAACACGCGAGCGGCGCTGACCGAGGAAGAGCACGTGCGGATGCTGCTGGCCCGGGGCGTCGAAGGAATGCTGTTCGTGTCGCCGGAGAGCTCGCACGCCGCCGCCACCGATCACCGCCCTCGGGCGCACCGGCGCTACCGCTCGCTGCTCGACGACGGGGTGCGGATGGTCTTCGTCAACGGCGGCGGGCCGACCGTGGACGTGCCGGACATCGCGGTGGACGAGCGGCTCGCGGGTTACCTCGCCACCCGGCACCTGCTCGATCTCGGGCACCGCCGGATCGGGTTCGTCAGCGGGCCCGCGCACGCGGTTCCGTCCCGGCTGAAGCGGGCCGGGTGGGCCGCGGCGCTGGAGGAAGCGGCGGTGGACCCGGATCCCGAGCTGGTCGCGCACGCCGACTTCGGCGCCGCGGGTGGCGCGCGGGCGTGCGCCGCGCTGCTGGACGGTCCGGCGCCGACCGGGGTGCTGTGCTCCTCGGACGTGATGGCGTTCGGCGCGCTGCGCGAGGCCCGCCGGCGCGGGCTGCGCCTCCCGGACGACCTGTCGGTGGTGGGGTTCGACGACGTGCCGCTGGCGGACTGCTGCGCACCGAGCCTGACCACGATCGCCCAGCCGATCGAGGAGATGGCCGACGCCGCCGTCGCGGAGCTGCTGGACCGCCTCACCCCGGAGCTGCCCGACCGGCTCGGCGGGCGCACCCGGATGTTCCGGCCCCGGCTGGTGACCCGCGAATCCACCGCGCCGCCCACGAGCTGAGCGGCGCTGTTGGCGAGTTTTCGTCAACGATTTACCTGAAATATGGCCTAATCAGTCTGTTCTTGTCGAACGCGTTGTGGTCGGATCGATCTCCCTGTCAGGTGCCTCCGGCGCGTGCCGGAGCCCAGAGCGAGGAGGCGTTCCCATGACCGGAGCACGACGTCGCACGACCTTCGGCGCAAGACTCGGAGCCGCGGCGGCGACCGCGGCGCTCACCGGGATCGGCGTGTTCGCGGGCACCGCGCCCGCGGTGGCCGCGCCGAACTTCCAGGTCCCGTTCCGCTGCGGGGTCACCGTCACCGCGGCCACGTTCAGCGGGCACAGCCCGGCCAACTCGGTCGACTTCCAGCGCAGCGGCATCACCGGCATGCCCGTGGTGGCCTCCGCCGGTGGCACCGTCAGCGTCGTCGGCAACGAGGGCGACACCAGCTACGGCCGCTGGATCGAGATCGATCACGGCTCGGGTTGGACCACCCGCTACGCGCACCTGTCGGTGCAGAGCGCCTCGAAGGGCGACAAGGTCAAGGCGGGGCAGAAGATCGGCGAGGCCGGGGCGACTGGAGGCGTCACCGGCCCGCACCTGCACTTCGAGCAGCGTTCCGGCGGCGACGACGTCAAGGTCACGCTCAACGGCAAAGACGTCCCCTACTACGGCCACACCGATTTCACCAGCAAGAACAACTGCTGAAGAACCTCGCTGAGGAAAGCAGAACGGCCGCTTCGTCCTGGGGGCGAAGCGGCCGTTCGTTCAAGCGAAACCCCGTCCCCCGACCAGAACCACCCCTCGCGGCCGAAGGCCGTGCCCGGCGGCGTAGCCGTGCCTTGGGCGGCGAAGCAAGCCTGCTTGGCGGCCGAAGGCCGTGCCTGTATTCGCGAAGCGAATAGCCCACGCAAGCAAGCCGACCACCGGCGGGTTCTCAGCGTCCTTCTCGCGAGGACAGCTTTTTCCCTCGTGGCGGAGCCACTCGGGAAAAAGATCCCGCAGCGAGAAGAACGCTGAGGTTCCGCTACCCGGACACCAACACAAGCCGACCGGGGAATTTCACAGCTTGACCGGGTAGTACGGCTCAGGGACCTCGGGGGAGAGTCGGCCTTCGACGAAGATGCCGTGCCAGATCATGAACACCAGCAGCGCCCACAGCCGGCGGCTGTGGTCGAGCACGCCGGAGCGGTGCTCTTCCAGCAGCTGCAGGATCGCGGTCTTGTTCAGCAGCCGCTCCGTCTGGGACTGCTGGATGATGTTGCGCGCCCAGTCGTGCATCTCGTCGCGCAGCCAGTGCCGGATCGGCACCGGGAAGCCCAGCTTGCGGCGGTTGAGCACGTGCGCGGGCACGACCTGCTTCATGGCCTGGCGCAGCGCGTACTTCGTGGTCTCCGGGGTGATCTTCTGGTCCAGCGGGATGCCGCTGGCGACGCGGAACACCTCGTTGTCCAGGAACGGCACCCGCAGCTCCAGCGAGTTCGCCATCGTCACCTTGTCGGCCTTGACCAGGATGTCCCCGCGCAGCCACGTGAACAGGTCCACGTGCTGCATCCGGGTCACCGGGTCCCAGCTCTCGGAGGAGCGGTACGGCGCGGCGGTGACGTCGCGGTGCGACACGCCCGGGTCGAAGGCCGCCATCACGGCCTTGAGCTGGTCGTCGCGGAAGATCCGCGCGTTGCCGTAGTAGCGGTCCTCCAGCGACAGCGCGCCGCGGCGCAGCAGGTCCTTGCCGCGCACCCCGTCCGGGATGGCGGTGGAGACCTTGCCCATCGCCTTGCGCAACGAGCCGGGCACCCGCTCGAACGGCGCCAGCGACAGCGGCTCGCGGTAGATCGTGTAGCCGCCGAACAGCTCGTCGGCGCCTTCGCCGGAGAGCACCACCTTGACGTGCTGGCGCGCTTCGCGGGCGATGAACCACAGCGGCACCAGCGCCGGGTCCGCCACCGGGTCGTCGAGGTACCAGACGATCAGCGGCAGCGTCTCCATCATCTCCTCGGGGGAGACGGTGCGGATCACGTGCTTCACGCCGATCGCCGCGGCCGACTCGGCGGCCACGTCCACCTCGGAGTAGCCCTGCCGCTCGAACCCGGTGGTGAAGGTGATCAGGTTCGGGTTGTGCTCCTTGGCCAGGCAGGCGATCGCCGTCGAGTCGATGCCGCCGGACAGGAAGGAGCCCACGGTCACGTCGGCGCGCATGTGCTTGGCGACCGAGTCCCGCATGACGTCCACGACCTGGTCGTGCAGCCGCCGGGCGTCGGAGTCGTTGCGCACCGGCTTCGAGGTGAAGTTCGGGACGAAGTACCGCTCGGTCACCAGGCGCCCGCCGGGGGACACGGTGAACGAGGTGCCGGACTCGATGCGCCGGATCTGGCGGTGCAGCGTCTCCGGCTCCGGGACGTACTGCAGCGTCAGGTAGTGCTGGAGCGCCTTGTGGTCGAGGTCCTCGCCGATGCGCAGCGTGGTGGCCAGGCTCAGCAGGCTCTTCTTCTCGCTGGCGAACGCCACGCCGCCCGGCCCGTCGGCGTAGAACAGCGGCTTGATCCCGAACGGGTCGCGCGCGCCGAACACGACGCGGCGCTCGCTGTCCCAGATCAGGAACGCGAACATGCCGCGGAGCCGGCCGACCATCGCGGTGCCGAGGTAGTGGTAGGCGGCGACGATCACCTCGGTGTCGCCGTCGGTGTGGAACCTCGCGCCGTAGTGCTCGGAGAGCTCCGCGCGCAGCTCCAGGTAGTTGTAGATCTCGCCGTTGAAGTTGATGGTGTAGCGGCCGGGGTTCTCCGGCGGCCCCCACGTCAACGGCTGGTGCGAGTGCTCCAGGTCGATGATCGACAGCCGGTTGAAGCCGAAGACGACCTCACCGCCGTGCCAGGTGTCGCTCTCGTCCGGCCCCCGGTGCCGTTGGCAGGGCAGCGCTTTGGCCACGGCGTCGACGGCGAAACCGGCGTTCTCTTCAGTGGGACAGACAAGTCCAAGCAGGCCGCACACGGCGTCTCGGCACCTCTCGCATCGGCGATGGGTCGGGCTCCGCCCCGCGGCCCCGGCGGGGATCTCGGCGGGCGGGAGTCCCAGTATGCCGGGTCCGCCGCCGTACCGTGCAGGCGCGGTGAGTCGGAGCCCGCGTCGCCGGGCACCGCTGTCGATCGTTCCCCGCGCGGCGCGTGCGAGCGGGCTCCCGCGCACGCGCGCGGGCGGCGGATCTCCGCTCCGGGCGGGGACGATCTCGGTGATGTGCAGCGCACCTCGCCACCCCGGAGGCGTATCGCGGCTACTGCTGGGCTAGGCTCCCCGCAGCATTCCGGCCGCGGGGCATGGTGGGTGCGCAGTGTGTCCAAAACCCGCGGCGACGGTGGAAACACGCAGCGAGGAGGCGTCGCGCAGTGGGCTTTCGGATGGGGAGCTTGCGGCAGGAACGTCTGAAGGAGGGGACCCGAGTGCCACGGCTGGTCAAAGTCGCCGGGCTGGTAGGCCTGGTCGCGGTCGCGGCCACGGGCTGTTCGGCCGACGAGGTCCTGCGGTTCGGCTGGCCGCAAGGTGTCACCCCGCAGGCCGAGTCGATGCGTCAGCTGTGGACGTGGTCGGTGATCGCTGCACTGGCGGTCGGCGTCCTCGTGTGGGGCCTGATGTTCTGGACGGTCGCCTTCCACCGCAAGAAGGGCGAGGAGCTGCCCCGGCAGTTCCAGTACAACGTGCCGCTGGAAGTCATCTACACGGCAGTGCCGTTCGTGATGGTCGTGGTGCTGTTCTACTTCACCGCCACGACGCAGAACTACGTGATGGCGAAGTCCGAGAATCCGGACGAGAAGGTCAACGTCGTCTCGTTCCAGTGGAACTGGGAGTTCAACTACCCGGACCACCGCACGCCGGACGGGCAGCCGGTGCGGACCGTGGGCAGCAGCAGCGAGATCCCGCTGCTGGTGCTGCCGACCGGTTCGTCGATCCAGTACAACTTGAGCTCCACCGACGTCATCCACTCGTTCTTCGTGCCGGAGTTCCACTTCAAGCGGGACACCTTCCCGCACCCGGACAAGAACAACCAGGACGCCGTCTTCGAGAACACCATCGAACGCGAAGGCTCGTTCGTCGGGCGGTGCGCCGAGCTCTGCGGCACCTACCACTCGATGATGAACTTCGAGGTCCGCGCCTTGTCGCCGGACAAGTTCGACCAGTACATGCAGCTGCGGACGCAGAACAACCCGGCCACCGGGCAGTACTACACCGCGTCCGAGGCGTTGACCCAGATGAACTGCGGTGAGCTGTGCACGCCGCGGGCGGTGACCTCGGTGCCGTTCGACACCGACCGAACCTCCGGTGAGCCGTCCACCATCGGTGGCCGGCAAGCGGGCAACTGATCCCGGCAGGACGCAGGGCGCGAGAGTGAGGACTCCATGAAGGTCGAAGCGAAGATCTTCAACCTGATCACCGGCTTCTTCTTCCTGTCGGCGGTCGTCTACGGCTTGTGGTCGTACGAACCCGTGGGCACGACGGCACTGGTCCTGGTGGGCGGGTTGTCGCTGCTGATCGGCAGCTACTTCCAGTTCGTCGCGCGGCGCATCGAGCCGCGTCCGGAGGACAACCCGGACGCCGAGATCAGCGACGGCGCGGGCGAGCTGGGCTTCTTCAGCCCCGGCAGCTACTGGCCCGTCGGGCTGGCGGCGGCCGCCGCGTTCGCCGGTATCGCGCTGGCGTTCTTCCACGTGGTCATGATCGTGATCGCGGTCGGCGTGCTGCTGATCACGGTCGCGGGCCTGGTGTTCGAGTACCACACCGGACCGAACCACGAGTGATCTTCAGTACCTAGGTGAGCCCCCGGACCACTGGTTCGGGGGCTCACCTATTTTTGGCTCCAATTGATTACTTTCAGTGGTGCCCGAGTGATCCCCTTCGCTAGTTTTCACTCGTCCGTGAGAACTCTGGGGAGAGGACTGGGGAATGTCATCACGTACAGCTGCTTTAGCGCGCGGTACGGCGGTGCTCGCCGCCGTGCTGGTCGCGGGCTCGCTCGCGCCGGCCGCACTCGCGGAACCGGAATCGCCCGCGCAGCCGCTGCGCACGAACGGCGCCGCCGCCCCGGTTCTCGACTGGAGTCCGTGTGCTGATGCGCCTGGTTATGAGTGCGCTACTGCTGAGGTGCCGTTGTCGTATCGGGATCCGTCGGGGCAGCGGATTCGGTTGGCGGTGGGGAAGTTGCCTGCGGTGGATCAGGAGCGGAAGCTCGGGACGATCTTCTACAACCCTGGTGGTCCGGGCGGTAGCGGGCGGATCGCTCCGGCGTTGACTCCTGAGTTGCATGAGCGGTTCGACATCGTCGGTTTCGATCCGCGTGGTGTCGGTGACAGCACCGGGTTGAGCTGCTTCACCGAGCCCGGTGACGGTTTCCACGAGGTGGGCTCCTTCCCGGTGACTCCCGAGCAGGAACGGGTCACGGTCGAGGACACCGCACGTGGAGTCGAGCAGTGCGCCCGGAACGCGGGGCCGCTGCTGCAGCACACCTCGACGGCGAACGTCGCTCGGGATCTCGACCTGCTGCGGCAGGCGGTGGGGGAGGACCGGCTGGACTACTACGGCATCTCCTACGGCAGTCACCTCGGCACCGTGTACGCGAACCTGTTCCCGGAACGGGTCGGCTCGGTCGCGATCGACGCGGTGCTCGACCCGATCGAGTGGACCACCGGATACCGCCCGGAAGAAGCGTTCGACCCGTTCAGCTTCCGGTTGGGCAGCTACGGCGGTGCCCAGCAGGCGCTGCGCACGTTCCTCGACGCGTGCGCCGCCGATGAGCGGTGCGCCTTCCGGGAACCGGGGACCGACCTGCTCGGCAAGTACGACGCGCTGCTCGACCGGCTGCTGGCCCAGCCGGTCACGATCACCCAGCCCGACGGGTCTCCGCTGGAGATCACCTACCAGGCGGCCACGACCAGCACGTTGGGCGCGCTCTACGGCGCCTCGACCTCGCCCCGGCTCGCCGAGTTCCTGCAGCAGCTGCACGAGCTCTCGCTGCCCGGTGCCGCTGCCGCACCGGCGCCGGTCGTCTCGGTACCGCCTGCTCCGCAAGGCTGGGCGGGCGCCCTGCGAACTGAGCAGGGGCTCAGCGTGATGTGCAACGACAGCAGCAATCCGGGCAACCCGTGGGTGTGGTCGGACTACGCGCGGCGCGCCGACGAGGTCGGGCGCGGTTTCGGCTCGTACTGGACGTACCTGTCGCTGGGCTGCGCGAACTGGCCCGGCGGATCCGACGCGGACCGCTACACCGGGCCGTGGGATCGGGAGACCTCGGCTCCGGTGCTGGTCATCGGCAACCGGCAGGGTGATCCGGCCACGCCGTACGACGACGCGCGGAAGGTGTCCGAGCTGCTCTCCGACGCGCGGCTGCTCACGCTCGACTCGTTCGGGCACGGCGCCCGCGGGGAGAGCGCCTGCATCGACGGGGCGTTGAACGCGTACTTCGCCGACGGCGCGCTGCCCGCCGAGGGCACGATCTGCCAGCCGGACCGGGGCCCCTTCGACCCGGTGCCCTGACCAGCCCGGACGTGATGCGGCGGCCCGCTCGACCCGACCGGTCGGGCGGGCCGTGCGGTCGCGGTGCGTTGGCGGGAAGCACCTGTTCCGAGGAGCTTAGGATTCGAGGGCCGGAGCAACGCAGTCCCGCAGCCAGGAGGCTCTTCGTGATCACCGCGATCGTGCTCATCCAGACCGTCGCCGACCGACTCACCGAGGCGGCGCAGGAGGTCGCCGACATCGACGGCGTCGCCGAGGTCTACTCGTGCGCGGGCGACGTCGACCTGATCGCGATCCTGCGGGTCACGAACCACGAGGACATCGCGGATATCGTCCCGGGCCGGATCAACAAGGTCGCCGGGGTGCTCGACACCGACACCCACATCGCGTTCCGCTCGTACTCCAGCCAGGACACCGAGGCCACCTTCTCCCTCGGCCTGGAATGAGGCCGTCCGGCGTTCGGGTGATCCCCTCCGGGTGAACCTGCGCGGAGCCCGCCGGTTTTCCGCCGCGTACCCCTGATTCCAGGGACGGCGCGCTGATCCCCTGCCCTACCTTCCGGCCGACGGATACCACGGGGGATTGGCCGGGACATGTCATCACGCATCGCCGTTGCACCGCGCGGAACGATCGCGCTCGTCGCAGCGCTGCTCGCGGGTTCGCTGCTGCCGTTCGCCGCCGGGCGGTCCGAAGCCGAGCAGAGCAGCGGAACCCTGCGCACCGGTGGCGCGGACGTCCCGGTGCTGAACTGGAGTCCGTGTGCTGATGCGCCTGGTTATGAGTGCGCTACTGCTGAGGTGCCGTTGTCGTATCGGGATCCGTCGGGGCAGCGGATTCGGTTGGCGGTGGGGAAGTTGCCTGCGGTGGATCAGGAGCGGAAGCTCGGGACGATCTTCTACAACCCTGGTGGTCCGGGCGGTAGCGGGCGGATCGCTCCGGCGTTGACTCCTGAGCTGCATGAGCGGTTCGACATCGTCGGTTTCGATCCGCGTGGTGTCGGTGACAGCACCGGGTTGAGCTGCTTCACCGACCCCGCCGACGGCTTCCAGCACGAGCACACCTTCCCGGTCACCCCGGAGCAGGAACGGGTTCAGGTCACCGACACCGCGCGCGCGGTCGAGCAGTGCGGGCGCAACGCGGGGCCGTTGGCGGGGCACACCTCGACGGCGAACGTCGCTCGGGATCTCGACCTGCTGCGGCAGGCGGTGGGGGAGGACCGGCTGGACTACTACGGCATCTCCTACGGCAGCCACTTGGGCACGACGTACGCGAACCTGTTCCCGGAACGGGTCGGCTCGGTCGCGATCGACGCGGTGCTCGACCCGATCGAGTGGACCACCGGATACCGCCCGGAAGAAGCGTTCCAGCCGTTCAGCTACCGGTTGGGCGCCGAGGAGGGCGCTCAACGGGCGCTGCGCACGTTCCTCGGCGCGTGCGCGGCGGATGAGCGCTGCGCCTTCCGGGAACCCGGCACCGATCTGCTCGGCAAGTACGACGCCTTGCTCGACCGGGTGCTCGCGCGGCCGGTCAGCGCCACCGCGCCCGACGGGACTCCGCTGGAGATCACCTACCAGGTCGCGGTGCGCGGCACCCTGAGCGCGCTGCACACCGCCGGGTCCGCCGCGGACCTCGGCGAGTTCCTGCAGGTGCTGCACGCGCGATCGCTGCCCGGCGTCGAGCCCGGACCACCGCCCGTCGTCGAGGTGCCCGAACCGCCCAAACGACCGGGTCGCAAACCGGAGCAGGGGCTCAGCGTGATGTGCAACGACAGCAGCAATCCCGGTGACCCGTGGGTGTGGTCGGACTACGCGAGGCGGGCAGACGAGGCCGGGCGCGGCTTCGGCGCCTACTCGACGTACCTGTCGCTGGGATGCGCCACCTGGCCCGGCGGTTCGGATCCGGACCGCTACACGGGCCCGTGGGACCGGGAGACGGCCGGGCCGGTGCTGGTCATCGGCAACCGGCAGGGTGATCCGTCCACGCCGTACGACGACGCGCAGAAGGTGTCGGAGCTGCTGTCCGACGCGCGGCTGCTCACGCTCGACTCGTTCGGGCACGGCGCCCGAGGGAAGAGCGCCTGCATCGACGCCGCGCTGACCGCCTACTTCGGTTCCGGGGCGTTGCCCGCCGAGGGCGCCGTCTGCCGGCCGGACCGAGCCCCGTTCGACCCGGCGCCGTGACCGGTCACCGCGGAGCTACCGCTGCCAGCGGAACGCGGCCCAGCGGGACAGCAGGTCCGCGGCGGCACCGGAGTCGAGCGCCTGCGCGGCCTTGTCCAGCCCGGTGCGCAACTGCGCGGTCAGGTCCGAGCCGATGCCGTCGTAGGCGGCGAGGGCACCTGCGGTGTTGAGCACCACGGCATCCCGCACCGGGCCCCGCTCACCCGCCAGCAGCGTGCGCACCACCTCGGCGTTCACCTCGGCATCGCCGCCCTGCAGGGCTTCCGCGGTGGTGCGGGGGATGCCGAGGTCCTCCGGAACGATGCACTCCTGGCGGACCTGCCCGTCACCGACGACCCAGGCCGTGGTGGTCGAGGTCGTGGTGATCTCGTCCATGCCGTCGTCGCCGGCCACCAGCAGCACCGAGTTGCCGCGCGCCGCGAACACCTCCGCCATCACCGGGGCCATCCGCTTGTCCGCGCAGCCGATCAGGCCGCTGCTCGGGCGCGCCGGGTTCGTCAGCGGGCCCAGGAGGTTGAACGCGGTGGGGATGCCGATCTCCCGGCGCGGTCCGGCGGCGAACTTCATCGCCGGGTGGAACACCGGTGCGAAGCAGAACCCGATGCCGACCTCGTCGACGCACGCCCGCACGCCTTCCGGCGGCAGGTCGATCGTGACGCCCAGCGTCTCCAGCACGTCCGCGGTCCCGCACTTGGACGAGGCCGCCCGGTTGCCGTGCTTGACGACGGTCGCGCCGCAGGCGGCGAGCACGATCGCGGTCATCGTGGAGATGTTCACGCTGCCCGACCGGTCACCGCCGGTGCCGACGACGTCGACCGCCCGGCGGCCGACGTCCAGCGGCAGCGAGTGGGTGAGCATCGTGTCGGCCATGCCGCGCACCTCGGCCGCGGTCTCGCCCTTCGCGCGCAGCGCCACGACGAACGCGGCGACGCGCGCCGGAGTGGCCGCGCCGGTCATCACCAGGTCCATCGCCCAGGCGGTGTCGCTCGCGGACAGGTCGTTGCCCGCGACGAGGTGCCCTAGGAGTTTCGGCCAGGTGCCCGACATGGTGCCCACGATTGTTCTCCGGGTGGTTCAGGCCCGCACCGCGGATGGCACTGCGGTGCGGAGCAGTTCTGCGACGGTTTCAGCGGACGACAGCGGGTCCAGCGGGTGCACGAGCACCGCGTCGGCCTGCGACCAGGTCGCCAGCCACCGGTCGTCGCGGCGGCGCACGGTGAGCACGATCGGCGGGCAGTTCGAGATCTCGTTCTTCAACTGCCGCGAGACGCCCATGCCGCCGGTGGGCTGGGCCTCGCCGTCGAGCACCACCAGGTCGGCGTGGCCAGCGTCGAGTTCGCTGAGCACGTCCGCGACGTTGCCCGCCTCGACGTAGGTCACCCTGGCCAGGTCCGGTGAAGGCCGCCTGCCGATCGCGTTGATGATCGATTCGCGAACTTCGGGCCGGTGGCTGAACACCAGGATCGTGGTCGTCGATGTGCTCATCAGCTGCTCCTCGCTGGCTAGGCGGTCGGCTCACGGCGTTGTGGTGACTCGGCCCGACGACGAGAGGGTGCCCTCGATGACGGTGATCTCCGGATGCTAGCGGCTGAACAGGCGTGAGCAGTAGCCGCCACGGATCAGCGCCCCGGTGATCAGCCCGGACCGCTCTGCAGCGCGACCCAGCCGACGGCCCTGCCGTGCAGCCGCTGCGCGAGTCCGGCCATCCGGGAGCTCTCCTGTGAGCAATGCAACGCGTCGAGTTTCTGCACACGCTCCGCGAACAGCGCCTGCTCACCGGCGGCGGGCTCCGCGCCGAACGGGACGGAGCCGTCGCCCGGATCGGGGCGCAGCCGCCAGTCGTCCTGTTCGAGCAGCTCAGCGGCCCTGCTGATCGATTCCGCCGGGAGCAGCAGGTGGTGGCGCAGCACCGCGGCGTCCTCCGGAGCCCACTGCGGCGAGCGCGCGAGCACGGCCGAGGCGGCCTCGGTCTCGTCGAACGCGCTGACCACCACGATCAACGCCGGATCGTTCCAGTCGGGTGCCGTGGGCCCCTGCCGGCCACGCCTTAACCCCAGATGGGACAAAAAACGGCGAAAATTAATCACAACGAGTTACCTCCAGGTCGCGATCTGATCACTGAAGCGCCACGCCCGGGACCCGAGGGCGCAGGGGGAAAACGCACGGGACATAATGCGTCGCGTGACAACGGCAGCGCCCTCAATCAGTCAACGCGTGCACTCGCTGAACCGCCCGAACATGGTCAGCGTCGGCACCATCGTTTGGTTGGCCAGCGAGCTGATGTTCTTCGCTGGACTCTTCGCCATGTTCTTCACGGTGAAGGCGCAGAACGAGGGTGCGTGGCCACCGCCGCCCAGCGAGCTGAACATCGCCTACGCACTCCCGTTCACGGTGATCCTGGTGGCGTCCTCGTTCACCTGCCAGTGGGGTGTGTTCGCGGCCGAGCGCGGCGACGTGTTCGGCCTCCGCCGCTGGTACGTGGTGACCCTGATCATGGGCACGATCTTCGTGCTGGGTCAGGCAGGCGAGTACTACACGCTGGTCGCCGCGCACCACACCACGATCGCCTCGTCGGCGTTCGGCACGGTGTTCTTCATGACGACCGGCTTCCACGGCCTGCACGTCATCGGCGGACTCATCGCCTTCGTGTTCCTGCTCATCCGCACCAAGCTGAGCAAGTTCACCCCGGCGCAGGCCATCGCAGCGATCGTCGTGTCCTACTACTGGCACTTCGTCGACATCGTGTGGATCGGTCTGTTCGCCGTGATCTACCTCGTTCCGTGATCCACCGGCCTCACCAGGGCCGCCACGAAACACCCCGAACCTGACAGCAAGGGTTGCCGCACTCATGACCACCATCAAGAAACGGAACCGCGCGGGATCCAAGTTCCGGCGCAGGCTCTCCGGTGTCCTCGCGCTCGGGATCGCCTTGGTCGGCGCGGGCGGGCTGTACACCGTCCTGACCCCCGAGCCGCAGACCGCGCACGCCGCGGCGGACCCGGCGCTGGTCAGGCAGGGCGAGCAGCTCTACAACAACGCGTGCATCAGCTGCCACGGCGCGAACCTGGGCGGTGTGAAGGACCGCGGGCCGAGCCTGGTCGGTGTCGGCGAGGCCGCCGTGCACTTCCAGGTCTCCTCCGGCCGCATGCCGATGGTCCGCCAGGAAGCCCAGGCGATCCGCAAGCCCGCGAAGTTCTCCCCCGAGGAGATCGACGCGATGTCCGCGTACGTGCAGACCTACGGCGGCGGCCCGGTGTCCCCGGACACCACCGGCGCGGCGGCGACGGGCGACTCGGCGCGCGGCGGCGAGCTGTTCCGCCTCAACTGCGCCTCCTGCCACAACTTCACCGGCCGCGGCATCGCGATGTCGTCCGGCAAGTTCGCGCCGAACCTGGACCCGGCCAGCGAGCAGCAGATCTACGAGGCGATGCTCACCGGCCCGCAGAACATGCCGAAGTTCTCCGACCGGCAGCTCACGCCGGAGGAGAAGAAGGACATCATCGCGTACGTCAAGTCCGTGACGGACAACAACAACAACCCCGGCGGTAGCTCCGTCGGCGGCTTCGGCCCCGCTTCGGAGAGCGTCATCGCCTGGGTCGTCGGACTCGGCGCGCTGATCGGCGTCACCCTGTGGATCGGAGCCAGGGCATGAGTGCAGAAGGCGGGCAGGCAAGCCCCAAGCGCGATTACACCGAGGCCGAACTGGCCGAGATGAGCCGCGACGAGAAGATGCGGCTGGGCTTGGCCCTCGACGACGTCGAGCTCGTCCACTACCAGGACCCGTTCCCGGTGGAGAACACCCGCGCGGAGCGCCGCGCCGAGCGGGCGGTCGCCGCCTGGTTCGTGCTCGCCGGCCTCTCCGCGATCGCGTTCATCGCGGTGTTCATCTTCTGGCCGTGGGCCTACGTCTCCCCGCAAGAGGGCGGCCAGGCGTACTTCCTCTACAACCTCTACACCCCGCTGATCGGGCTGTTCCTGGGGCTGTCGGTCGTCGCGCTGGGCGTGGGCGTGGTGCTCTACACCAAGAACCTCATCCCGCACGAGGTCGCGATCCAGCAGCGCCACGACGGGCACGGATCCGACGAGGTCGACAAGCAGACGGTCACCGCGATCCTCGCCGACACCGGTGTGCGCAGCGGTTTCGCCCGGCGCTCCATGATCCGCCGCACGCTCGGCTTCGGCGGGGCGGCGCTGGGCCTGGGCACCGGCGTGATCGCCATCGGCGGCTTCATCCGCGACCCGTGGGCCACCGAGGGACCCGACTCCCTCAAGCACACCGCGTGGATGAAGGAGAACGACGAGAAGGTCTACCTGCGGCGCGACACCGGCGACCCGCACGACGTGTCGCTGCTGCGCCCGGAGGACATCGACGCCGGTGGCTTCGAGACCGTCTTCCCGTTCCGCGAGTCCGACCGCGAGGACGAGCACAAGCTCGCCTCGGTGCTGCGCCGCAGCGACGCCCCGGTGATGTTGATCCGGCTCCGGCCGGGCAGCTCCCCGGTCAAGCGCAAGGGCCAGGAGAACTTCAACTACGGCGACTACTACGCTTACTCGAAGGTGTGCACCCACGTGGGCTGCCCGACCTCGCTGTTCGAGCAGCAGACCGGCCGCCTGCTCTGCCCCTGCCACCAGTCGCAGTTCGACGTGGTCAACACTTACGCCAAGCCGGTGTTCGGTCCGGCCACTCGTTCCCTGCCGCAACTACCGATCACGGTGGACGAAGAGGGATATTTCGTGGCCAAGCACGACTTCATCGAGCCGGTCGGCCCAGCGTACTGGGAGCGCAACTCATGAGTTCGATCACGACGCCCACCAAGCCGGAGAGCAAGCTCTACCGGCAGGCGGCAACTGCGGCCAACGAGGCCGACAGCCGGTACAACATGGCGCCCGGCATCCGGCGCCAGCTCAACAAGGTCTTCCCGACGCACTGGTCGTTCCTGCTCGGTGAGATCGCGCTCTACACCTTCATCATCCTGATCCTGACCGGGATCTACCTGTCGCTGTTCTTCGACCCCTCCATGGAGGAGGTCACCTACGACGGCGTGTTCCGGAACCTGCAGGACGTCGAGATGTCCAAGGCGTTCGCGAGCACCCTGGACATCTCGTTCGAGGTGCGCGGCGGTCTGTTCATCCGGCAGCTGCACCACTGGGCGGCGCTGCTGTTCGTGGCCGGGATGATGGCCCACATGTTCCGGATCTTCTTCACCGGTGCGTTCCGGCGCCCGCGTGAGGGGAACTGGGTCATCGGCTCGCTGCTGCTGATCCTGGGCATGTTCGAGGGCTTCTTCGGCTACTCCCTGCCGGATGACCTGCTCTCCGGTACCGGCGTCCGCGCCACCATGTCCGGCATCGTGCTGTCCATCCCGCTGATCGGGACCTGGATGCACTGGGCGCTGTTCGGCGGCGAGTTCCCGGGAATGGAGATCATCCCGAGGCTCTACATCCTGCACGTGCTGGTGCTGCCGGGGATCATGCTCGGCCTGGTCGCGGCGCACCTGGCGCTGGTCTGGTACCAGAAGCACACCCAGTTCCCGGGCGCCAAGCGCAAGGAGACGAACGTCGTCGGCATCCGCATCATGCCGACCTTCGCGCTCAAGGGCGGTGCGTTCTTCGCGCTGACCACCGGCATCCTGGCGATCATGGGCGGCGTGTTCCAGATCAACGCGATCTGGAACCTCGGGCCGTACCTCGGTTCGCAGGTCTCGGCGGCCTCGCAGCCGGACTGGTACCTGATGTGGGCGGACGGCATCCTGCGGATCTGGCCGGCCTGGGAGCTCTACATCGGGCCGTACACGGTGCCGCCGGTGTTCTTCTGCGGTGCGATCGGCATGGGCATCATGTTCACGCTGCTGATCGCCTACCCGATGATCGAGCGCAAGCTCAGCGGGGACAACGCGCACCACAACCTGCTGCAGCGTCCGCGGGACAACCCGGTACGCACCAGCCTCGGCATGATGGCGCTGTCCTTCTTCGCCGTGCTGATGATCTCCGGCATGAACGACGTGGTCGCGTTCGAGCTGAACATCTCGCTGAACGCGATGACGTGGGGCGGCCGGATCGGGCTGCTGCTCGCACCGCCGATCACGTACTACATCACCTACCGGGTGTGCCTGGGTCTGCAGCGGGCCGACCGCGAGGTGCTGGAGCACGGCGTGGAGACCGGCATCATCAAGCGGCTCCCGCACGGTGAGTTCATCGAGGTGCACCAGCCGCTCGGGCCGGTGGACTCGCACGGTCACCCGGAGGAGCTCGCCTACCAGGGCGCCGCGGTGCCGAAGAAGATGAACAAGCTCGGTGCCGCGGGCTCCCCGGTCGAGGGCAGCTGGCTCAAGCCGGACCCCGCCGAGGAGACCGAGGCCCTGGCCCGGACCCGGGCGGAGAACGAGCGCGCGGAGCACGAGGCGCGCGAGGACAGCGAACTGGTCTCCGGAAGGCCGCAGCAGCCTTCTGAGTGAGCCTGACCGTGCCCGGAGCGGCCCGGTACCCCACAGGGGTGCCGGGCCGCTCCGCGTTCCGGGCTCAGTCCGCGGCGGGGTAGGGGGTCCGGGCCTGGGTGGCGCGCTCCAGCCAGGTGCGCCACGCGGCCGCCGAACCGGCCGGTTCGGCCCAGGGCGTCGCGCAGCGGACCAGGCGGGTGCCGCCGGTGGTGAGCCAGCGGTGCACGACGCGCACCTCGTCGGCGGGGGCGCCGCGCAGCGGTCCGGGCTCCGGCAGCACCGTCTCCGCAGCCGCCTGCAGCGCGTCCACGACCGGCATCGGCGGTGTCCCGCGCCGCGCGTTGCCCGCGGCGGCGAGCCTGCCGTGGCGCACCACGGCCAGCTGCCAGCCGCCCGCCCCGTCCGGGCGGGCCGCGACCAGTTCGGGCACCGCGGCCAGCGCGGCCCAGCGCTGCGCCTGGTCGAGCGCCCGCACCAGCCCGGCGAGCCGGTCGCGGGCCGCGGCGGCGTCCTCGAAGCGCTCCTCGGCGGCGAGCCGGTCGAGTTCCGCGTGCAGCCGCTCCAGGAGTCCGTGCTCCGCGTCCCGGCCGGCGGGGCCGCCGGAGATCACCTCCCGCACGGTGACGACCTGCGGCGCGTACTCTTCGACGCTCTGGTGCCCGGCGCACGGCGCCGCGCAGCGCCCGAGTTCGTACACCGCGCACGGACGCCCCGACGGGTTGCGCGCCGGGATGCGTTCGGTGCACCGGCGCAGCGTGGTGCCCGCCTGCAAGGTCTCCACGGCCTCCGCCGCGGCCGCCCGGGACCGGAAGGGGCCCAGCGCTCCGTCGCGGGCGCTGCGGACGATCGAGAGCCGCGGGAAGGCCTCCTCGGTGAGCACGACCCACCAGGTGCGCTTCGGGAACTTGGAGCGGCGGTTGTAGCGCGGCTGGTGCGCGCCGAGCAACCGCAGCTCCCGCACCTCGGCCTCCAGCGGGTGCGCGCACTCCACGTGGTCCACCCGCTGCGCGAGCCCGGCCATCTCCCGCACCCGGCCGCGGCGTTCCCCGGCGGTGAAGTACTGCCGCACCCGGCGGCGCAGGTCGGAGGCCGTGCCGACGTAGAGCACCTCGTCGTTCGGGCCGCGGAACAGGTAGACGCCGGGGGCGTTCGGCAGGTCGTCGGCCAGGCCGCGGTTGCGGCGCTGCTGCGGGGTCACGTCCGGCAGGTGCGCCAGCAGCTCCGGCACGGTCCGCACGCCCAGCGGTCCGAGGCGCTCCAGCAGCGCGTGCAGCACGTCGACGGTGGCGCGGGCGTCGTCGAGGGCGCGGTGCACCGGGGTGGTGCGGGCGTGCAGCACGCGGGCGAGGGTGCCGAGCTTGTGGTTCGGCGTCTCGTCCCGGCTCAGCACCCGGCGGGCGAGCTTCGCGGTGCACAGCACCTGCGGTTTCGGCCAGGTCAGCTCCAGCCGTTCGCAGTGCGCTCGCAGGAATCCGATGTCGAACGGAGCGTTGTGGGCGACCAGGACGCTGTCCCGGCTGAACTCCAGGAACGCGGGCAGCACCGAGTCGAAGCGCGGCGCCCCGTGCACCATGGCGCCGGTGATCCCGGTGATCGACACGACCATCGGCGGGATCTCGCAGCCGGGGTCGACGAGGGTGGCGAACTCACCGAGCACTTCGCCGCCGCGGACCTTCACCGCGCCGATCTCGGTCACGGCGTCGCGCTGCGCGCTGCCACCGGTCGTCTCCAGGTCGACGACGACGAACGTCGTCCGGTGCAGGGGGAGGTCGTCGTCGATCTCGTCGAAGGTCAGCTGCGCCCCGGTCATCGCGCGCACGCTACGGGCGGCCACCGACAACCTCCGGATCGGGTGAACGAGGAGCGGACGACTAGCCTGGTCCCGTGGTTCCGCCGACGTCGGGTGCCGATGCCCCGCGCTCCGAAGAGTCTGCTGTGGACAGTCCGCGGCAGGCGCCGAACGGCGCTCCGAGCGAGGTCTTCGAGCCCTGTCCGGCCGGTGACCCGGAGGAACTCCCCGCGCCGGTGCGGGCCAGGCTCGCCGAGCTGGGCGCGGAGGCGCTGGAGGGCATGCGTCCCTCGGACGTGCCGGTCCCGCTTCGCCCGGTGGTGCGGTTCGCACCCGCCAAACGGGCGAAGCTCGGGCAAGGGCCGTTGGTCGCGGCGCTGCGGGACGCCCCGGTGTTCCGCACGGCGGTCGTCGACTGGTGCCGCGAGCACCGCCCCGACGGGCTCGACGCGGCGAACTCCGACCCGGTGGTGGTCGCCGCGGCGGGCATCCTGCTCGGGACGCCGAACACGGAGCACTACGTGGAGCTCGTCGCGTTCCGCGTGGAACAGGGGAGGTTGCGCGGTGAGCGGGACTCCGCGCAGGCCCGAGCCCAGCGGCTGGCCGCTGAGACCGAGCGGTTGCAGCACGAACTCGCCGAGCTGCGGCGCGCGCAGGAGCAGGCTGGCGATGCGTCCGGCTCCGAAGCCGACCGGTTGCGCAAGCGCCTGCGCGAGCAGGGCCAGCGCCTCCGCGACGCCAAGGACGACGCGCAGGTGGCCCGCGCGGAGCTCACCGAAGCGCACCGGCTGGTGGAGACCGAGCTGTCGGACCTGCGCGCCCAGCGGGACCGCGAGCAGGTGAAGGCGCAGGAGGAGCGGGAACGCGCCCAGCGCGCCGCGGCCGAGGCGGAAGTGGCCCGGCAATCGGCCAGGGAGGCGCGGCAGGGCGACGAGGTCCGGATCTCGCTGCTGCTGGAGACCATGGAGGGCGCGCTCGGCGGGCTGCGCCGGGAACTGCGCGCCGGCGGGCACGGCCCGCGTCCGGCGGACGTGGTGCAGCGGGTGCGCACCGACTCCGGCGTCACCGGGCAGGTGGCGGACGCGGTGGCGCTGGACCGGCTGCTCGCGCTGCCCGCCGTGCACCTGATCGTCGACGGCTACAACGTGACCAAGACCGGCTATCCGGACCTGCCGCTGGCCGATCAGCGCAACCGCCTGGCGCACCAGCTGGCGGCGCTCGCGGCGCGCACCGGCGCGGAGGTGACGGTGGTGTTCGACGGTGCCGACGTGCTCGCGGTGCCCACCGCCGGGCCGCGCGGCGTGCGGGTGCTGTTCAGCGACCCCGGCGTGATCGCCGACGACGTGATCCGCTCGCTGGTGATCGCCGAGCCGCAGGGCAGGCAGCTGGTGGTGGCGACGTCGGACCGGGCGGTGGTGACCTCGGTGCGTCGCGCCGGTGCTTACGCGGTCGCGTCGGCCGTGCTGCTGGACCGCCTCAACCGAGTGTGAGTCGGTCTCTGCGTTCGGGGTCCTTTTGCATCGGGGGCGGGTGGCGGAACCTCAGTCGGTCTCTCGCTGCGGGATCTTTTTCCCGAGTGGCTCCGCCACGAGGGAAAAAGCCGTCCTCGCGAGAGACCGGCTGAGAACCCGCGGCGGTGCCGGTTGCTCTGGTGATCGCTGCTCAGCGGCTTCGCCGCTGACAGGACGATGGGCGTGAATGCTGGTCGCTCGGGGCCGAGCGCTCACGGCGGACTCGGCTTCGGTTCGTCGTCGGGGCGCTGCGCAGGGGCTTGGCGGGTCGGGTAGTGGTGGATCTCATACGGAGATCATCCGGGGTGCTGGGCGGGGGTGGGGCGTGGTGGTGGTTTCGGGGAGGCGCTGGTCAGGAGACCGCGAGCTCGATCACGCTCCGCTCATGAAGATAATCCCATTGTGCTATTGCGGGGTGTTCAGAAGAATTACCCCCCCACTTCTGGACGTCACGCTTCACCTTTCGTAGCCTTACCGCGTCTTCGCGGCGATCAGCGACCCACTCCGGGTCCTCCGCGAAGCGCCGCCGAATCGGCTAGTCGGGGAGCCGAACCGGGAACCTGCCCCCGTGGGGTGTGCGGGCGCGAAGCCGCGCCCGGAGTCCGGGTCGCCCTGGACCACCACCTCCGCGTACTCGGTAGGCGGTCGACAACGAAGGAGCTATGCGCGACGTGGCGTCGCATCGATTGAAGCGCACGATGCGCGGAGCGCTGGCGGCCTCGGCGGTCCTCGCCGCCGTTGGCATGACCTCCGCGCCGGCGATCGCAGACCCCAACCTCCCCGACAACGCCTCGGACGCGGCCAAGCAGGTGCGGGAACTCTCGCACCAGGCAGAAGCCGTCACCGAGGAGTACAAGAAGGCCGAGGACGACCACGCGGCCAAGAAGGCGGAACTCGACCGGTCCACCGCCGAAGCGGACCAGGCCGAGCAGGTCGCCAACCAGGCCAGGGCCGAGGAAGAACGCTTCCGCGGCCAGGTCGACCAGCTCACCACCGCCTCCTACCAGGGCGCACGGCTGAACAAGCTGTCCGCGCTGCTGGTCAGCGAATCCCCGAACGACTTCCTGGACCGCGCTTCGGCGCTGGACGTGCTGGCCAAGGACAACAACGACGCGATCAAGCAGTTGTCCGCGGCGGTGCACCAGGCCGAGGACGCGACCAAGCGCGCGCAGGACGCCCGCAACCGCGCCGCTCAGGCCGAAGCCGACGCCGCCCGCATCCAGGGCGAGATCGGCAAGAAGAAGGCCGACATGGACGCCCAGGTCGCCAAGGTCAAGGAGCGCTACGCCGAGCTCAGCTCGGAGGACCAGGACTCCCTGACCGGTGGCGGCGAGACCGACTACCAGTCGCCCGGCGGCTCCGGTTCCGCCGCCGAGGCGGTCACCGCGGCGCTGAGCAAGCAGGGCTCGTCCTACGTCTACGGCGCCAAGGGCCCGAGCACCTTCGACTGCTCCGGCCTGATGCAGTGGGCCTACAAGCAGGCCGGCGTGAGCATCGGCGGCTCGACGAAGTCGCAGGTCACCGAGGGCAAGAAGATCTCGGCGAGCCAGCTCCAGCCGGGCGACCTGATCTTCTACTACAGCCCGGTCAGCCACGTGTCCATGTACGTGGGCAACGGCAAGGCCGTGCACGCCCCGACCGAGGGCGACGTGGTGAAGGTCGCCGACTACGACAGCATCGCGGACGTCTCCTCGATGCGGCGCATCGTCGGCTGACGTTCTGCCGAGCCCGCCTCGGCGGGTCTTGATTCGCACGGCGAGGGCCGTCGTCCCACCGGGACGGCGGCCCTCGCCGCGTGTGGGTGACCGGCGGGTGCTCGCGACGGGCCGCGGCCCGCCGCCCGACCTACGATCCGGCTCGTGCCTGGGGTCTCGAGGGGGTGGCCTGCGGCGGTCGCCGCCGCGGCCGCCTTGGCCGTGGGCGCGTTCGTCCCGTTCCCGGCCCAGACGCCGACCGCACCCGTTTCCGGGCTCCAGAACGCCTCCGTGGCGACGCTGGAGCACGAATGGGAGTCCGTGCTGCGGGAGCGCGCCCGCGCGATTCTCACGAGGGATGAGGCGGCGTTCGCGGCGTCGCTCGATCCGGCGGCTCCGCCCGACTTCCAGCGCCGCCAGCGCGAGCTGTTCCACAACCTGGCCGAGGTGCCGCTGGCCGAGTGGGACTACGACGTCCGCCCCGCGTCCGGTGCCTCCGCGAGCTCGGCGAACCCCGACGTGGTGCTGCGCTACGCGCTGGCCGGGGTGGACGCGGTGCCCACGGAACGCCCGGCGGGGTTCACCTTCACCCGGCGCGACGGGCGCTGGCTGCTCAGCGACGACGAGCGCGCCCGCGGCCAGGCGTGGCGGGGGCCGTGGGACTTCGGGCCGTGCCGGGTGCGGGCCACCCCGCACGGAATGATCATCGGGCACGACGGCTCCGAGGAGCTCGCGGACCGCCTGGCGGGCGAGCTCGACTCGGCGGTGGCCGCCGTGACCGACGTGTGGGGACCGGACTGGCGGCGCCAGGTGGGTGTGCTGCTGCCCCGCTCCCAGGAGGAGCTGCGGGAGTTGGTGGGCGCCGAGTTCGCGGTGGACGGCATCGCGGCCGTCGCCGTCGCCGACGAGGTGAACATCGCCGATCGGCGCGTCGAGGGGCCGCGGGTCGTGTTCAACACCGCCACCGCGGACCGGCTCTCGGACACCTCGCTGCGGGTGGTGCTGCGCCACGAGATGACGCACGTGGCGGCGCGGGCGGACACCGCCGACGGCGCGCCGATGTGGTTGCTGGAGGGGTTCGCGGACTACGTGGGCTACCGCGACAGCGGACTGCCGCCGGAGCGCATCGCGCCGGACCTGGCGCGCCAGGTCCGCTCCGGTGCCGCGCCCGACGGCCCGCCAGGAGACCGGGACTTCCACACCTCCGGCGCGGGCTTGGACGCGGCCTACCAGCAGTCGTGGTCGCTGGTGGAGCACCTGGTGCGGCGGGTGGGGGAGCCGAAGACCGTGGAGCTGTACCGCCGCATCGCCTCGGTGGGCGCACCGTCCGAAGTGGACCCGGCGCTGCGCGAGCTCGCGGGCCTGTCCGCCGCCGAACTGGTCGAGTCCTGGCGCGCCGAACTCCACGACCGCTTCGGCTGAGCGGACCTCGGACGCGCGGAAGCCCGCGGCGATCGACTCACCGCGGGCTTCCGCAACGGCACCGGCCGAGAACTCGGCAGAGCCTGATCGTTGATCCGGTCGGTGGCGGAACCGCTGAGGTTCCGCCACCCGGACACCTGTGCAGGTCCGGAACCGGCTCAGGTGTAGATGGCCTCGATGTCCTGGGCGTGGTTCTCCGCGACCTTGTTGCGCTTGAGCTTCATGCTCGGGGTCATCTCGCCGGTGGCCTCGGTGAAGTCCTTCGCCAGGATGCGGAACTTCTTGATCGCCTCGGCGCGGGACACCGCCTTGTTGGCCTCGTCGATGGCCGACTGCACGTCGGCGTGCACCTCGGGGTCGTCGACGAGCTCGGTCAGCGGCGTGTCGGCGGAGCGGTTGTGGTTGTTCAACCAGGCAGGCAGGAACTCCGGGTCGAGGGTGACCAGCGCGCCGATGAACGGCTTCTTGTCGCCGACGACCATGCACTGGCTGATCAGCGGGTGCGCCCGCAGGTGGTCCTCCAGCACGGCCGGGGCGACGTTCTTGCCGCCCGCCGTCACGATGATCTCCTTCTTGCGGCCGGTGATCCGCAGGTAGCCCTCGTCGTCGAGGGAACCGAGGTCGCCGGTGTGGAACCAGCCGTCCTGCAGCGATTCCTTCGTGGCGGTCTCGTTGTTCCAGTACCGGCGGAACACCACGTCGCCCTTGATGAGCACTTCGCCGTCCTCGGCGACCCGGATGCTGGTGCCGGGGATCGGCCGGCCCACGGTCCCGATCTTGAAGCCCTCTTCGACGTTGACGGCCGCGGCGGCGGTGGTCTCGGTGAGCCCGTAGCCCTCCAGCACCGGCACGCCGACCCCGCGGTAGAAGTGCGCGAGCCGGTCGCCCAGCGGCGCCCCGCCGGAGACCGCGCCCAGGCAGCGCCCGCCCAGGGCGCCGCGCAGCTTGCCGTAGACGAGCTTGTCGAACACGAAGTGCTTGGCGCGCAGGCCCAGCCCGGGGCCGCCCGCGTCGAGCGCCTGGCTGTAGGCCACGGCGGTCTCCTCGGCGGCGTCGAAGATCCGGCCCTTGCCGTCGCCGTGGGCCTTCTGCTTCGCGGTGTTGTAGACCTTCTCGAACACCCGCGGCACGGCGAGGATCAGCGTCGGGCGGAACGAGCCGAGGTCGCTGACGAGGTCCTTCACGTCGCCGGTGTGCCCGAGCGTGGTGCGCGAGTAGACGCAGGCGGTGGCGATGGCGCGGGCCAGCACGTGCGCCATCGGCAGGAACATCAGCATCGAGTTGCCCTGCCGCAGCAGCTGCGGGAACACGCTCACGTCGCCGCGGACCTCGGCCAGCAGGTTGCGGTGGCTGAGCTCGCAACCCTTGGGGCGGCCGGTGGTGCCCGAGGTGTAGATGAGCGTGGCGAGCTCGTCGGCGCGGACTTCGCGGCGGCGCTCGTGGGCGGTCTGGTCGCTCACGTCGGCGCCGAGCGCGGTCAGCTCGTCGACGGCCGCGGTGGCTCCGCCGTCGGCGTCGATCTGCCAGACGTGCGCGACTTCGGGGAGCCGCTCGGCGACGGTGCCGACTTCGGCGCGGTGGGCCGAGGTCTCCACGAACGCGGCGCGCGCCCCGGAGTCGCCGAGGATCCACTCGACCTGGTCGGCCGCGGACGTCTCGTAGATCGGCACCGTGACGCAACCGGCGGCCCAGATGGCGAAGTCGAGCAGCGTCCACTCGTAGCGGGTCCGCGACATCAAGCCGATCCGGTCGCCGTGCTGCAGCCCGGCGGCGATGATCCCCTTGGACACGGCCAGGACCTGCGCGGCGAAGTCGGCGGCCGTGACATCGACCCAGGTGCCGTCGATCCGGCGCCGGAAGCTCACGGTGCCACCGAAACGTTCCGCGTTGGCCCACACCATGTCGGTGAGGTTCTCGTCTTCGGCCACGGCCTCAGTGGCAGGGACGCTGAACTCTCGCACCTTGAAACCTCCGATGGAACATGAAATGTGCGCACAACCTAACGCTGATAGTTACTGAGCGGTAGTCCCGAGTTCTTAATACGAAACTGGTTCGACTCGTTTCGGGCCGCCCGCCCGCAGCCTGCCACGCCGGGTCCAGCGGCGCACCGGTGCCCGGCGGACTCGTTTCCGCCGGTGGCGAGGATCATGGCAGGCTGTCGCACAGGTCGGCGGAACTGCGGTGAGGAGTAGATCGTGCGCGTGCACGTGGTGTCCGATGTTCATGGCAACGCCGAAGCCCTGAAACGAGCCGGTGACGGCGCCGACGCGCTGCTCGTGCTCGGCGACCTGATCGACTTCGTCGACTACCACGAGCACGGCCGCGGCATCCTGGGCGCGGTTTTCGGGGCCGAGAAGGTCGCGCACTTCGCCGAACTCCGGCGCAACCACCGCGGCGCCGAGATCGGCGCCTACGCCCGCTCGCTGTGGGCGTCGCTGGACGACCCGAAGCAGGTCGTGCGAGACGCCGTCCGCGAGCAGTACGCCGCGCTGTTCGCCGCGATGAGCGCGCCGACCTACGCGATCGCGGGCAACGTTGACGAGCCCGCGCTGTGGCCCGAGTTCGCCCGCGACGGCGTGCGCTTCGTCGACGGCGAGAGCGTGGAGATCGGCGGGCTGCGGTTCGGCTTCGTCGGCGGCACCGTGCTGTCGCCGGGCGGAGTGCTGCGCAAGGACGCCGCATGGGTGCCGTACCTGCGGCCGGAGGACGAGTACGACGGAGCCGTCGCCGCCCTCGACCCGGTGGACGTGCTCTGCTCGCACCTGCCGCCCGCGGTCCCGGAACTCGTCTACGACGTCATCGCCCGCCGCCCCGAGCACGGGTCGCGCGCGCTGCTGGAGCGCATCCACCGGGATCGGCCCCGGTGGTCGCTGTTCGGGCACGTGCACCAGCCGCTGGCGCAGCGGGTCCGCGTCGGCCGCACCGAATGCGTCAACGTCGGGCACTTCAAGCGCACCGAACGCCCTTACGTGCTGCAGTGGTGACCCGCCGCGGCGCGAGCGGTGGCACTCGCCCGCCGGTCGCGTCGGGGGTCGCCGCCGCCCTGTAATCTGCGCGGCATGGTCGATCAGTCCACGCACTCCATCGTGATCCAGGCAACCCCGGCCGAGATCATGGCGGTGATCTCGGACTTCGCCAGCTATCCGGAATGGGCGGAGGCGGTCAAGGAGACCGAGGTCCTCTCGACGACCGGCTCCGGCCAGGCCGAGAAGGTGCGGTTCGTGCTCGACGCGGGAGTCGTCAAGGACACCTACGTCAACGTCTACGAGTGGGCCGAGGACGGGCTCTCGGTGAGCTGGACGCTGTCCGAAGGACAGGTGCAGAAGGCGCAGCAGGGCAGCTACCGGCTCAGCCCGCAGGGCGGCGAGACCGAGGTGACCTACAGCCTGGCGGTGGACCTGGCGATCCCGATGATCGGCATGTTCAAGCGCAAGGCCGAAAAAATGATCATGAACACCGCGCTCAAGGAGCTCAAGCGCCGGGTCGAACCCGGTACCTGAGCGCCCGCCCGGCCGCTCGTCCCGCTGCCGGTCGACGCGGCCGTGCGCTGCGGCGGGAGCGGAGATCCAGTAGTACAGAGGCAGACCGGATACCCGATCCGGGCGCGGGGTCGTTCGACCCCGCCTCCGCCCGGCCGTGATCAGCCCCCGATCAACGCAGCCCCGATCCCCCAGAGACCGCCCTTGCGCATCCTCTTGTTCACCGGAAAAGGCGGCGTCGGCAAGACGACCCTCGCCGCCGCGACCGCCGCGCGCTCGGCGGAACGCGGGCAGAAGGTGCTGGTCGTCTCCACCGACCCGGCGCACTCCCTCGGCGACGCCTTCGGCGCCGCGCTGACCGGCGAGCCCCGCGAAGTCGAACTCCGCGACGACGCGGCGGGCTCCGGTCGCCTCGCCCGGTTGCACGCCGCGGAGGTGCAGACCCGCGGGTTGCTCGACGAGGCGTGGACCGAGCTGCGCGAGCACCTGCGCACGATGCTGCTCGGCGCGGGCATCAGCGAGCTCGACGCCGAGGAGCTCACCGTGCTGCCCGGCGTCGAGGACCTCCTGGCGCTGGCCGAAGTGCACCGGCTCGCCGACAGCGGCCTGTGGGACACCGTGATCGTCGACTGCGGCCCCACCGCCGAGACCCTGCGGCTGCTGGCGCTGCCCGAATCGCTGTCCGGCTACCTGGAGCGGCTGTTCCCCACGCACCGGCGCATGGTCCGCGGACTGCTCGCGGGGGTCGCGGGCAGCGAGAACGTGGACCGCTGGGACTCGGTGGCCGACGCGCTGGGGCGGCTCGCGGACCGGTTGCAGGCGTTGCGGGACATGCTGCTGTCCGCCGACACCTCCGTCCGGCTGGTGCTCACCCCGGAGGCGGTGGTGGCGGCCGAGACCAGGCGCACCCTGACCGCGCTGGCCCTGCAGCAGATCCGGGTGGACGGGCTGGTGGTCAACCGGCTGGTGCCGCATCCGGGTTCGGCGCGCGGCGAGGCGGCGACCTGGTTGCGCACGCGGCGCAAGGAGCAGGACGACGTGATCGCCGGGGTGCGGGCCGCCACGGAACTGCCGTTGCGCACCGTGCTGCACCGCGCGGCGGAACCGGTCGGTGCTGCCGCGCTGCTGGAACTCGGCGATGAGCTGCACGCCGACGACGAGCCGCCGCGGGCCGCCGCGAGCGCGCCCGCCATGGAGCTCGGTGGCGGTGGGCGGGCGCTGGATTCCGAGTACACGTTGCGGTTGGCGTTGCCGCTGCACGACGACGCCGACGTGGACCTGGCCCGGATCGGCGACGAACTCGCGATCACCGTCGACGGCAGGCGCCGGCTGATCGCCCTGCCCGCGGTCCTGCGCCGCTGCACCGTGGTGGGGGCGGTGGCGGGTGATGACGGTCTGGTCGTGTCGTTCCGGCCGGACCCCGAGCAGTGGATGCGATGAAGTCCCCGACCAGTGGATGTGGTGGACCAGATGCGTGGTGAACATCCCGATCCCGCAGGGACGGGTGCGGCTACCGCCGAGGGCGCGCCGGGCGCGGGCGCCGGGCGGGACCGGGTGACCGAGGAGTTCCGCCTGCTGCTCGACGCGGCGGCGTGGCGTGCCGAGGAGTACCTGCGCGGCGCCGGCGGGGCCGAGCACGCCGAGCACGCCGCCGACGACGCGGACGGAACCGGCCAGGGCTCGGACCGGCGACGATCGGAATCGGCGAGCTCGTGCGGCTGGTGCCCGATCTGCGCGGTCGTGGCGCTGCTGCGCGGTGAGCGCCCCGAGCCGACCTCCCGGTTGACCGAGCAGCTCGCCGGACTGGTCGAGCTGCTGCGGGAATCCCTCGCCGAACACGGCCGCGCGCCCGCCGAACCGGCGCCGCCGACCGCTCCCGGCGACTCCGGCGACGCCGAGCCGCCCGCTCCGAAGGTGCAGCGGATCGATGTGCGCCGGGTCCGCGGCCGGGCCGCCGCGCACGTCCCCGCAGCGGGACGGACCGCCGCGACCGGGGAGTCCGAGTGCTGACGGTCGGCGTCGACGTCGGCGGCACCAGCCTGCGCGCCAGCGTCGTCGACCCGCAGGGCACCGTGCTGGAAACGCTGCGGGTCCCCTCCGCGGGCACCGGACCCGAGCTCGACTCGGCGATCGCCGACACCGTGCTGTGCCTGGCCGACCGGTACCCGGTGGCGGGCGTCGGGCTCGCCGTGGCCGGGTTCGTCAGCGAGGACCGGCGGGTCGTGCGGTTCGCCCCGCACCTGCCGTGGCGGCACGTGGCGGTCGCCGACAACATCGCCGCCCGCGTCGAGCTGCCGGTCGTCCTGGAGCACGACGCGAACGCCGCGGCCATCGCCGAGCAGCGCTTCGGCGCCGCCGCGGGCGCGAAGGTCGCCGCCCTCATCGCGCTCGGCACCGGCATCGGCGGCGCGCTGGTGCTCGACGGCGACGTGTTCCGCGGTGCCCACGGCGTCGCCCCCGAACTCGGGCACCTGCGCCTCGTCCCCGGCGGCCGGGCCTGCCCCTGCGGGAAGCGGGGGTGCTGGGAGCGCTACTGCAGCGGGACGGCGCTGGCCACCACCGCGCTGGAGATGCTCGCGGAGGACTCGTCGTCCCCGCTGGCGGCGGAGGCCGCCAAGGACCCGGGCGAGATCACCGGGGAACGCGTGGCGCAGGCCGCCGAGCAGGGCGATCCGGTGGCGGCCCGCGCGGTCGGCGAACTCGCCCGCTGGTTCGGCGAAGGATTGGCGCTGGTCGCGGACGTCTACGACCCGGAGGTCGTGGTCCTCGCCGGCGGTGTCTCCGGTTCGGCGCACCTGTTCCTGCCGGAGGCCCGCAGGCACTACGCCGCGGCGGTCACCGGTGCCGGGCACCGCCCGCTCGCCCAGGTCCGAGTGGCCAAGCGTGGCGACGAAGCGGGGATCGTCGGAGCGGCCACCCTCGCCCGCGAGCACATCGCGAGCACGGCGCGCACCTCCACCCGCTGACCGCTCGGCTCAGAGCTGGGCGCCGTCGTCGTCCGGGGGTGTCTTGCGCATGCGGAACAGGAGCCAGCCGATCCCGCCGCTCACCGCGACCAGGCCGATCGGCAGCGCCGCCGTGGGGCCCAGCCCCAGCAGGCCCGGCACCAGCAGCAAGGTCATCCCGATCACGACCAGGGTGATCCCGCCGATGGTCGTCACCGTCGGCCGTGGCATCGGCGGCGGCTCCGGCGGCTCGTAGTGGCCCTCGTCGGGGACGTCCGCGGGCGGCGTCCAATCCCGCGGCGCCGACTCGGCGACCTCCGGTTCGGCGGCCCGTTGCGGCTCCTCTGAGCTGGTGCGCGTCGACTCCTCGGGCCAGCGCGCCATCGGCTCGTCCCGTTCCAGGCCGGCGACGATCTCTGCGAAGGCGGCGTCGATGTCCTCAGGGCCATCGGCGTTCTCATGACGCGTGCTCATGCTGGTTCCTCGACGCGCTCGCGGTGGATCCGGTGGACGAACTCGACGCTACCGGCGAACACCGACGGCGCGTCGTGGTCGAGGGTCGCCACGTGGAAGCTGTCCCGCAGCACGACTTCGGTGACGTCGCCGCTTCGGATGCCGTCCAGCACGATCCGGGAGTTCGCGGGTTCGACGACGTGATCGGTCGCCGAGCGCATCAGCAGCACCGGCTGCCGCACCCGGCCGAGGTCCGCGCGCACCAGCCGCCACAACCGCTGCAGGCTCGCCGCCGCGCGCAGCGGAGTCCGGTCGTAGCCGACTTCGACGGCGCCGGGCTTGGCGATGTCGCCGGCCACCCCGGCGAGGGAGGGCACCACGCGGGACAGCGCGGGCAGCAGGAACGCGTCCCGGCGCAGCGTCGTCACCGACGGGTTCACCAGCACGATCCCGGACAGCTCCGGGTGGTTCTGGGCGAGCCGCAGCGTCAGCGTGCCGCCCATCGAGAGCCCGAACGCGAACACCGAGCGGCACCGCCCGTTCAGCTCCGCGAGTTCCCGATCGACGGCGGCGTACCAGTCGTTCCAGCCGGTGCGGTTGAGGTCCCGCCAGTCCGTGCCGTGGCCGGGAAGCCGCGGGCAGCGCACCGTGATCCCGTCGGCGGCGAGGTGCTCGCCCCAGCCCCGCATGCTCTGCGGCGTTCCGGTGAACCCGTGGCACAGCAGCACACCGATGTCCTCGGACCCGTCGTGCACGAACGGTTCGGCGCCGGGAAGAACGGGCACCGCAGCCTCCCTACCGCAATCAGTCCGCCGCTACTGGTTCATCGTCGCACGCGAGGGGCCTCCGCGGGGCGATCTCCAGGTGCCTGATCCATCTCAACCGGGGTCGCATTGTGCGCGGTGACCGGGCTCCGTAACCTTGAACGAGGCATTCCGGGTGTTCAGAAAGGCAGCGGCGCGTGCTGTACTGGGTGATGAAGCGCATTGTGCTCGGTCCGCTCATGAGGCTGTTCTGCCGTCCACGGGTGGAGGGCGTCGAGCACGTGCCGGAGTCCGGCGCGGCGATCCTGGTCAGCAACCACGTCGCGGTCGCCGACTCGTTCTTCATGCCGCTGATGATGCCGAGGCGGGTGACGTTCCTGGCCAAGCGCGAGTACTTCACCGGCACCGGGATCAAGGGCAAGCTGCAGAAGTACTTCTTCTCCGGCGTCGGCCAGGTCCCGATCGACCGCTCCAGCGGTGCCGCCGCGCAGGCAGCCCTGGACACCGGGGTGCGGCTGCTGCAGGAGGGCAAACTGCTCGGCGTCTACCCCGAGGGCACCCGTTCGCCCGACGGCCGGCTCTACAAGGGCAAGACCGGGGTGGCGCGGATGGCGCTGGAAGCCGACGTGCAGGTGATCCCGATCGCGATGTTCGGCACCGACAAGGTCAACCCCATCGGCTCGAAGATGTGGTACCCGCACAAGGTCACCGTGAAGGTGGGCGAGCCGCTGGACTTCTCCCGCTACGAGGGCCTGGCGGGCGACCGGTTCGTGGAGCGCTCGATCACCGACGAGATCATGTACGCGCTGATGGAGCTGTCCGGGCAGGAGTACGTGGACATCTACGCCTCGAAGGCCAAGGACGACCTCGCGGCCGAGGGCAAGCACGTCGCGGGCTGGACCGTGCAGGGCCGCTCCGAGAAGCCCGGCGGCGCCGACCGGGTTCCCCGCTCCCAAGCGGGCTGAGCGGGCGCGGCGCGCGGCAGCGCGAACCGGCCCGCACTAGCGACGGCCGTCGGCGGCCCGCGCCAGAGGGTCGGCCCCTGCCGGGTGAACGGCCTCTTTACGCTGGAACCGTGCGGTTCTTCTACGACTGTGAATTCATCGAGGACGGTCAGACCATCGACCTGGTGTCGATCGGGGTGGTGGACGAGACGGGGCGGGAGTTCTACGCCGTGTCCACCGAGTTCGACGAGTCCCGGGCCGGGCAGTGGGTGCGCAGGAACGTGCTGCCGCAGCTGCCACCGCCCGCGGACAAGTCCTGGCGTTCCCGCAGCCGGATCCGGGACGACCTCTACGAGTTCCTGACCGCACGCGATCAGGACATCGAGCTGTGGGCCTGGCTGGCTTCCTACGACCACGTGGCGCTGGCGCAGTTGTGGGGCGCGATGCCCGCGCTGCCGCCGCGGATCCCGAAGTTCACCCGGGACCTGCGGCAGCGCTGGGAGGACGTCGGCAAGCCGCGGCTGCCCTCCGCGCCGGCCAACGCCCACGACGCGCTCGCCGACGCTCGCCACAACCTCACCCGGTGGAAGATCATCGAAGAGGTGCAGCGCAAGCGCGGTTTCCCCGTGTGATCGCGCGCTGACCAGGTGTTCCGGTCGACCGGGTGGGCGTGCTGCCCGGTTCGTCCCCCGGACGGAGTACTTGCTGCACCGATACAGGCCGTGACAGGCTCGCCACGAGATCCAGATCACTGTGGAGCGGATCAAGGGAGGCGGCGACGATGCCGGCTGGAACGCGTATCGGTGTGTTGACCGGTGGCGGCGACTGTCCAGGGCTGAACGCGGTGCTGCGCGCGGTGACGCGCAAGGGCATCGCGGTGCACGGGCACGAGATCGTCGGTTTTCGCAGCGGTTGGCAAGGACCGCTGGAGGGCAACACCATGCCGCTCGGGCTGGACGCGGTGGAGGACATCCTCGCCCGCGGCGGCACGATCCTCGGCTCGTCGCGCACCAACCCGTACAAGGAGACCGACGGGGTCGAGCGGATCAAGCGGACCCTCGCCGAGCACGAGGTGGACGCGCTGATCGCGATCGGCGGCGAGGACACCCTCGGCGTCGCCGAGCGGCTCACCCAGGACGGCGTTCCGGTGGTGGGCGTGCCGAAGACGATCGACAACGACCTCGACGCCACGGACTACACCTTCGGCTTCGACACCGCGGTGCACATCGCCACCGAGGCCATCGACCGGCTGCGCACCACCGCCGAGTCGCACCACCGCGCGCTGGTCGTGGAGGTGATGGGCCGCCACGCCGGGTGGATCGCGCTGCACGCCGGGCTGGCCGGGGGAGCGAACGTGATCCTCGGGCCGGAGAAGCGGTTCAGCGTCGACCAGGTCTGCGACTGGGTGCAGCAGCGCTTCGAGCGGCAGTACGCGCCGATCATCGTCGTCGCCGAGGGCGCCATCCCGCAGGACGGCGAAGAGGTGCTGCAGACCGGGGAGACCGACGCGTTCGGGCACGTCCGGCTCGGCGGCGTCGGCACTTGGCTGGCCGACGAGCTGTCCCGGCGCACCGGCAAGGAATCCCGCGCCGTGGTCCTCGGCCACACCCAGCGCGGCGGTACGCCCACCGCCTACGACCGGGTGCTCGCCACTCGGTTCGGACTGCACGCCGTGGACGCGGTGAGCGAGGGCGCGTTCGGCAAGATGGTCGCGTTGCGCGGCACCGACATCGTGCGCGTCCCGCTGGCCGAGGCGACGGCGAAGCTCAAGACCGTCCCGCTGTCGCGCTACGCGGAAGCCGAAGTCCTGTTCGGCTGACCGCTGGACCAGGACCGACGACGCCGCCCCGCCGGGGGTCCACCGGAGGGGCGGCGTTCCCGTTCGCGCGGTCCGGGCGAGCCGCCGGGGCGGCTGAGCGGGTGAATCGATTCGTCCTGCGGGTGGCCGACGTGCGTTCCGTCTCTCCCGCGTGAAAATCACTGGCCAATACGGCCTATCCTGGCAAATGTGAATTGGACCGTCGATGTTCCGGTTGATGAGCTGCCGGAACTTCCTCCGCTGCCCCCTGAGATGCGCGCCCGCCTGGACGAGGCGCTGACGCTGCCCGCCGCACAGCAGCCCGAGTGGCCCGAGGAACAGGTTTCCAAGGTCCGCAAGGTGCTGGAGAGCGTGCCGCCGGTGACCGTCCCCTCCGAGGTCGACCGGCTGCGCGGCCAGCTCGCCGCCGTCGCTCGCGGTGAGGCGTTTCTGCTGCAAGGCGGAGACTGCGCGGAGACCTTCGCGGACAACACCGAGCCGCACATCCGCGGCAACATCCGCACCCTGCTGCAGATGGCGGTCGTGCTCACCTACGGCGCGAGCATGCCGGTGGTGAAGCTCGGCAGGCTCGCCGGGCAGTACGCCAAGCCGCGGTCCAGCTCGACCGACGCGCTCGGCCTGCCCAGCTACCGCGGCGACATGGTCAACTCGCTGATCGCCACCGAAGAGGCCCGCAAGCACGACCCGTCGCGGCTGATCCGGGCCTACGCCAACGCGAGCGCCGCGATGAACCTGTCCCGCGCGATGACCAGCGGTGGCATGGCGGCGCTGACGAAGGTGCACGACTGGAACAAGGACTTCGTGCTCAACTCGCCCGCCGGGGAGCGCTACGAGTCGGTGGCCGCGGAGATCGACCGCGGCCTGCGGTTCATGGCGGCCTGCGGGGTGGACGACTCCAGCCTGCACGCGGTCGACCTGTACGCGAGCCACGAGGCGCTGGTCCTGGACTACGAGCGGGCCATGCTGCGGCTGGACAACTCGCAGGGCTCGCCGCGGCTGTTCGACCTGTCCGGGCACTTCCTCTGGATCGGGGACCGCACCCGCCAGCTCGACCACGCGCACATCGCGTTCGCCGAGCAGATCGCGAACCCGATCGGCCTGAAGATCGGGCCGACGACCACGCCGGAGATGGCCGTGGAGTACGTGGAGCGGCTCGACCCGAACCGCGAACCCGGCAGGCTCACGCTGATCAGCCGGATGGGCAACGGCAAGGTGCGAGACCTGCTGCCGCCGATCGTGGAGAAGGTCACCGCCGCCGGGCACCAGGTGGTGTGGCAGTGCGATCCGATGCACGGCAACACCCACGAGGCCAGCACCGGCTACAAGACCCGGCACTTCGACCGCGTCGTCGACGAGGTGCAGGGCTTCTTCGAGGTGCACCACCGGCTCGGGACCCACCCCGGTGGCATCCACATCGAGCTGACCGGTGAGGACGTCACGGAGTGCCTCGGCGGCGCTCAGGACATCTCCGACACCGACCTCGCGGGCCGTTACGAGACGGCCTGCGACCCGCGGCTGAACACGCAGCAGTCCCTGGAACTCGCCTTCCTCGTCGCGGAGATGCTGCGTACTTGAGGTTGGTTCTCGGTATTCGGCCTGCTTAGCGGGTCGGGTGGCGGAACCTCAGCTGCTTCCTCGCTGCGGGATCTTTTTCCCGAGTGGCTCCGCCACGAGGGAAAAAGCTGTCCTCGCGAGGAAGCAGCTGAGAACCCGCCGGTGGTCGGCTTGCTCTGGCTGGTCACTGCTCAGCGGCTTCGCCGCTGACAAGAAATTGCGACAAAGTCGCCGGATTCGACGGGCCGGGGTGGGTTCACCCCGGCCCGTCGGCGTGCGCGGGGCGCATCGTTGCGGGAATGGGATGTTCGTCCGGTTCGGTCCTGGCCCGGTGAACGGGATGGGCGGGCGTGGTGCCGTTGCCGAGCCGCCTGCGCCGGATGGGCGTACCCGGCGGTACGCGGCGATCGTTTCCGAGTCGGTTTGTTTCCGTGTGTGTTTCTGTGGTCACCCTCCGAATGCGGACCGGAGCTGTCAGCGCTGAACCTGGTCATATTGCTAGTCACGCACCCTTGACGGTGACTGCAACCACAAGATAAACAAACGCGGTCAGATGAAAGCGGACCGATTCGGGCATCGGAATCGGGGTCGAGACCGGAGGCCGCCTGGGTGTACGCGCGTGAACGCCAGCAGCTCATCGTCGAGCGTGCGAGGCAGGAGGGCCGCGTCGACGTGACCGGGCTCGCGGGGGAACTTCAAGTGACCCCGGAGACGATCAGACGGGACCTGACCGTGCTCGAGGAGCACGGACTCCTGCACCGCGTGCACGGGGGTGCGATTCCGGTGGAGCGGTGGAGCTTCGATCCGCAGCTCTCCGCCCGGGAGAACGTGATGGTCGCCGAGAAGACCCGCATCGCGCGGGCCGCGCTCGGTGAACTGCCCGCCGAGGGCGCCATCCTCATCGAGTCCGGCACCACATGTGCCCGGTTCGCCGAACTGCTGCCTGCCGACCGTCCGCTGACCGTGATCACCGACAGCTTGAGCATCGCCGTCTCGTTGGCGGCCAGGCCCAACCTGTCCGTGCTCACCCCCGGTGGACGGGTGCGCGTGACCACCAACGGCGGTGTCGGATCCTGGGCCGCGCAGCGATGGCGCGAGGTCTTCGCCGATGTCGCATTTCTGGGCACCGATGGGGTTTCCCTGCATCGGGGCCTGACCACTCCGGATCAGAACTCAGCGGAGATCAAAACACTGATGTTGCGCGGGGCGCGACGACGGGTCCTGCTCGCGGACCACAGCAAGATCGGTCCGGTGTCGCTGCACCGGTACGGCGAACTCTCCGAGATCGACGTGCTGGTCACCGACACCGGGCTGGACCAGGGCATCGCCGAGGACATCGAGGCGATCGGCCCGCAGGTGGTGCGAGCGTGAGCAACGGCAGAAAGGGATGCCGATGAATTTCGGCAGGAAATGGTGGTCGCTGGTCGCCATGATGGCGGCGGTGCTGCTCACCGCGAGTTGCGCGGGAGCGGGGGCGATCGGTTCCGGCGATGGGCGCCGGGTGTTGCGGGTGGCTGTGGTGTCGAACCCGCAGATGGAGGACATGCAGGAACTCGTCGGAGAGTTCGAGCAGCAGCATCCCGACGTGCGGGTGCGGTTCATCTCGCTGCCGGAGAACCAGGCGCGGGACAAGATCACCCAGTCGGTGGCCACGGGTAGCGGCCAGTTCGACGTGGTGATGGTCAGCAACTACGAGACCCCGATCTGGGCGGCCAACGGCTGGCTGCACGACCTGGACTCGCGGATGACCGCGACTCCGGGCTACGACAAGGACGACTTCATCCCGTCCATCCGGGAATCGCTGTCCTACCAGGGGCGGATGCACGCTGCCCCGTTCTACGGCGAGACGGCGCTGCTGAACTACCGCAAGGACCTGTTCCAGCAGGCCGGGTTGACCATGCCGGAGAACCCCACGTGGCAGCAGGTCGCCGACATGGCGGCCAAGCTCGACGACGACGCGAGCGGGCGAGCGGGCATCTGCCTGCGCGGGCTGCCCGGCTGGGGCGAGGTGATGGCCCCGCTCAACACGATGATCAACTCGTTCGGCGGCCGTTGGTTCGACCCGCAGTGGAACGCGCAGCTCGACTCCCCCGAGGTGCGGGAGGCGGCGAACTTCTACGTGAACCTGGTGCGCGACTACGGCGAGCCGGGCGCGTCCAGCAGCGGCTTCAGCGAATGCCTCACCGAGTTCGGCCAGGGCAATGCCGCGATGATGTTCGACTCGACGTCGTCGGCGGGCACCTTGGAGGACCCGAAGGAGAGCAACGTCTCCGGCAAGGTCGGCTACGCGAACGCGCCGACCGGCCCCGGTGGAAAGCCGGCCAGCTGGCTCTACACCTGGGCGCTCGCGGTCCCGAAGACCACCGAGATGCCCGACGAGGCCTGGGACTTCATCGCCTGGTCCACGTCGAAGGACTACCTGCGGACCGTCGGTGAGAACCTCGGCTGGCAGAACCTGCCGCCCGGCAGCCGCCAGTCCACCTACGAGATGCCGGAGTACAAGAAGGCCGCCGCGGCCTTCGGCCAGCAGACCCTGCACGGCATCGGCCGCGTGGACCAGACCAAGCCGAGTTCCCAGCCCACGCCCTACGAGGGGTTGCAGTTCGTGCGCATCCCCGAGTTCGTCGACCTCGGCACCCGGGTGAGCCAGCAGATGTCCGCTGCCATCTCCGGGGCCAAGACCGTGGACGAAGCGTTGGAGCAGGCGCAGCAGTACGCCGAGACAGTGGGGGAGAACTACCGGCCATGACCACTGCTGAGATGACCGCGGCGAAGGGCGCCAGCCTCAGCCGCAAGGAGAAGTGGTCCCGCCGGGGGCCGTTGCTGCCCGCGTTGATCTTCACGATCATCATCACGCAGGCACCGTTCCTCGCGACGATCTTCTACTCGTTGCACTCGTGGAACCTGCTCAACCCCGGTTCGTGGGGCTTCACCGGGCTGTCCAACTACGCCGACGTCTTCACCGACAGCGAGTTCTACACGGCCGCGCTGAACACGGTGATCGTCACCGTCGGGTGCGTGCTGGTGGCGCTGGTGCTGGGCCTGGGCCTGGCGCTGCTGCTGGACCGGCCGTTCTTCGGGCGCGGCGTGGTGCGCACCATGCTCATCACCCCGTTCCTGATCATGCCGGTCGCCTCCGCGCTGCTGTGGAAGACCAGCATGCTCGACCCGACCTACGGCCTGGTGGACGCCGTGCTCGGCCCGATCGGGCTCGGCGGCATCGACTGGGTCGGCGAGTACCCGATGGCCTCGGTGCTGGCCGCGCTGGTCTGGCGCTGGACGCCGTTCATGATGCTGATCATCTTGGCCGGGTTGCAGAGCCAGCCGCGGGACATCCTCGAAGCCGCCAAGATGGACGGCGCGAGCACCTGGCAGACGTTCCGCTTCATGACGCTGCCGTTCCTGCGCCGCTACATCCAGCTCGCGGGGCTGCTGGGATCGATCTACGTCGTGAACACGTTCGACGAGATCTTCATGATGACCCAGGGCGGTCCGGGGATCGCCACCACCAACCTGCCGTTCTACCTGTACCAGCGGGTCTTCCAGGGCTTCGACGTCGGCCAGGCGGCCGCGCTCGGCGTCGTGGTCGTGATCCTGACCATCATCGTGGCCACCTTCGCGTTGCGCGCGATCTTCACCGCCATTTCCGGCAAGGAGGTTTCGGAATGAAGCGCCGCGCGGGAGGGACCGCACTGACGATCATCGCCTGGGCACTCGGGATCCTCTTCGTGTTCCCGGTGTTCTGGATGGTGCTCACTTCGTTCAAGCAGGAAGCCGACGCCTACACCGACACCCCGACGTTCGTGTTCGCGCCGACGCTGGACCAGTACAAGCTGGTCTTCGACAGCGGGCTCGGGCCGTACCTGGCCAACTCGCTGATCGCGACGGTCGTGTCGTGCCTGCTGGTGGTGGCGTTCGCCGTTCCGGCGGCCTACGCGCTGTCCATCCGGCCGGTGAAGGGCACCAAGGACGCGTTGTTCTTCTTCATCTCCACGAAGATGCTGCCGGTCGTCGCGGCGATCGTGCCGATCTTCGTGGCGGCCCAGCAGATCAACCTGCTGGACAACGTGTGGGCCCTGGTGCTGCTCTACACCGGCATGAACCTGCCCATCGCCGTGTGGATGATGCGCTCGTTCTTCCAGGAAGTGCCCGCGGAGGTGCTGGAGGCGGCGAAGATCGACGGCGCCGGGCTGCGCACCGAGCTCACCAAGGTGCTGCTGCCGATGGTGGCTCCCGGCATCGCCGCGACCGCGCTGATCTGCGCGATCTTCGCCTGGAACGAGTTCTTCTTCGCGGTGAACCTGACGGCGATCAACGGGCCGACGGTGCCGGTGTTCCTGGTCGGGTTCATCACCAGCGAGGGCTTGTACTGGGCGCGGTTGTCGGCGGCGGCGACGCTGGCGGTGCTGCCCGTCGTCATCGTCGGCTGGATCGCGCAGCGCCAGCTGGTGCGCGGCCTGTCCATGGGCGCGCTGAAGTGATCGGCCCGGTTCCGGTTCGGCCGGACCCGAGTTGAACGACGCGGCCGCCGGTTCCGGCGACACCGATCGACGCGGCGGTGCTCGCCGCCGGCGGCCGCGACCGGGGCGGGCCGGGTGGACGCAGTGCCACCGGTCCGCCCCGCCGCACCACCGGTTCCCCGGACGTCCCGGGTGATCCGGTCGAGGTGACCGGCTCCGCCACCGAGCAGGAGCCGGGCACCTCACGACGCCGGCAGCGGGGCAGCGGTGGAGCACCCACCGGGCCGCGGTGGCGGCGTGCAATGAGCGGGTGGGCGCGACGCGTCCGCTTGGGGAGAGGCGAGAGGAAAGGATGGCCGGCATGCGTGCGGTCGTCGTCGAAGGTCCCGGTCAGATCACGGTCACCACGGTGCCCGACCCGACTCCGGGGCCCAACGATGTCGTGGTTGCGGTGGACGCCTGCGGGCTCTGCGGCACCGACCTCCACCTGGTGGACGGGGAGATCCCGGTGGTGAACTACCCGATCACCCCGGGCCACGAGCTCGCCGGGCGAGTGGTCGCGGTGGGCGGCGAGGTCACCCGCCTCGCCGAGGGAGACCTCGTGGCGGTCGACCCGTCGCTGCCCTGCGGTGAGTGCCGGTACTGCCGCAAGGGCAAGGGCAACCTGTGCGAGCCCTGGCAGGCGATCGGCATCAGCTCGCCCGGTGGCGCCGCCGAGTACGTGCAGGTGCAGGCCAAGAAGTGCTACCCGCTGCCCGCCGGTACGCCGGCGACCGCGGCGGCGCTGATCGAACCGCTGTCCTGCGCGGTGCACGGGCTGGACAAGGTGCCGCACGACCTCACCGATGACGTGCTGATCTACGGCGCGGGCACGATGGGCCTGCTGCTGGCCCAGCTGCTCAAGCGGGCCGGGGTCAACACGCTGTCGGTGGTGGACCGCAGGCAGGACCGGCTCGACGTGGCCGGTTCGATGGGCGTGAGCGCGGTGGCCACCGACGCGGCGGAGCTGGACCGCGACGGCTGGGACCTCGTCGTGGACGCGACCGGCGTGGTCGCCGCCATCGAGGACGGCCTGGGCCGCGTCCGCAAGGCGGGCACGTTCCTGCAGTTCGGCGTCGCCGACGCGAAGGCGAGCGCGAACTTCTCCCCGTTCAAGGTCTACAACGAGGAGATCACCATCGTCGGTTCGATGGCGGTGCACAACAGCTTCGACCGGGCGCGGGACCTGCTGGTCTCCGGTGCCGTCGACTCGGACGCGCTGATCACCAACACGGCGGGCCTGAACGACTACGCGTCCGCGCTGGAGGAGTTCCGCACCGGCGCCGGCCTCAAGACCCAGGTCCTGCCCTCGGCGTGATCTTCCGCCACCGCCCGGCCCGCCCCCGTCCGGCCGGGCGGCGGCGGACCCTCCGCCGCGGGTGAGTTCGCGGAGTCAGCTCTTGGTCGAACCCCTGGGCGCCGGGCCGATCCCGTCGAACTCGGCGGGGTCGGCCGCGCCGCGGCGGAGGCGGTTCAGGCCCAGCGGGTCGAACCGCACCAGCGACAACCCGGCGAGCACCGCGGCTCCGATGCCCACGGCCACGAACGGCCAGTTGTACATCGCCTGCTCCCCGTCCGGGTAGTAGGCGAGCACCAGCGCCACCGAGGACCCCACCACGTAGGACAGCGCGCGCGGCGTCCACCGCAGCGCGCAGCCCAGCGCCAAGCCCCACGTCAGGTACCAGGGCAGCACCACGGGGGACAGCAGTGCGGCGGCCAGCAGGGCGATCGCGGCGCGGCGCACGGCGGTCGTCCCGCCGTCCTGGGCCTGCCACCACTGCCAGATCAGCACCCCGGCCAAGGCCAGCGAGCCGAGCGCGCGGCCCACGTCGACGAACGGACCGCGATCCACCTCGACGAACAGCGACACGAGGCTGTGCACGGCCTGTCCCACGCCGGTCGGGGCGGACAGGTAGTTCACGATCATGCCGGGCGCCGACAGCGCGGGCAGCCAGCCGAAGCCGACCTTGGCCAGCGCCATGGTCGCCGCGAACACCGGGACGAAGATCGCCACCGAGGCGGCGCCCGCGCGCAGCAGGCGCTCCCAGCGGCCGCCCGGCAGCCGCGCCGCCCAGATCCACACCAGGAACGGCAACGCCACTCCGGCGGTCGCCTTGATGGTCATCGCGAGCGTCACCAGCGCGATGCCGCCCGCGTGCTTGCCGCGCAGCATCAGCAGGGTGCCGAGCGCCAGCAGCCCGATCATGAGCATGTCGTTGTGCGGACCGCCGACGAGGTGCACGACCGTCATGGGGCTGGCCGCGACGAGCCACAGCGCCACCGGCAACCGGCCCCCGAGTTCCCGCACCAGGCCGGGCAATGCGAAGATCAACATGACCAGACCGCAGAGCAGCACCAGGCGCATCACGATGACACTGGAGATCATGCCGTCGCCGGCGATCAGGATGACGCCCTTGGCGATGCCCATGAACAACGGGCCGTACGGCGCGGGTGTCGTCTGCCACGTCGGGTGCACGTTGTCCGGGATCGGACCGGTCAGCGTCGAGGGGCCGACGGAGTAGGGGTCGATCCCGTGCAGCGCGAGCAGCCCCTGGCCCAGGTAGCTGTAGACGTCCCTGGTGAACAGCGGTGGAGTGATCAGCATCGGCAGGATCCACGCGGCGGTGGCCGCGAGCACGCCGCGCGCGTCCACCAGCTGCGCCAGGACACCGCGGCCCAGCCGCACCCACGCCCAGACCAGCACGCCGAAACCGGTGTAGAGCACGGCCAGCGCGAGGTCGCGACCGTGGCCGTAGCGCATCGCCGAGAGCGGACCGGAGCCGAGGATCGGATCGTGCACCAGGACTCCGGCGCCTCCGAACGAGCCGGCCAGCAGCAGCAGCGAACCGATCGTCCCCAGTGCGATGGTCCGCAGCGGTAATCGGCGGCGGTGCGGAGTGCTCTGATCGCGTCCTGCGGAGTCAGGATTCGGGATGGCGGCATCGGCACCGCGTCGGGCCCGATGGGCCTCGGCCGGGGCGTCCGGTCGGCTGGGTGGACTCGGGGGCATCGTGCGCACCATGTTTCCACACGGCGATCAGCCACCGGTCGAGACCACTCCCGGTTGACCACTTCGTGATCAACCGGGAGCCGGTTAACGTGTGATCAACTTCCGGTCACAGTGCCGTGACGCCCACCGTCGAGCCCGGTTCGACCTTGCTGCCCGGCAGCGGCAGCTGACCGATGATCATGGCGTCCGGCCGCTGGAAGAACGAGTGCACCTCGAGCCCCAAGCCCAGCGCCGCGAGCTCCTGCTGGGCTTGGTCGGTGCCCTTGCCGTTGAGGTCCGGCACCGTCACGGCGTTCGACAGCACCACGCCCACCCGGGGCTTGCCGGACAGCTCCACCACCGTGTTCGCCGCCGGATCGGTGGTGATCACGTGATCGGCCTCGACGTTCGAGTCGAACTGCCGCCCCGACTCGTACGGCTCGAACCCGGCGGCGCTGAGCGCGGCGAACGCCTCGTCCTTGCTCGCCCCCGTCACGTCCGGCACCGGCACCGGCGGCGGCCCCTTGCTCACGATCAGGCGCACCTGCGAGCTGATCGCCAGTTCGGTGCCCGGCCCCGGATCGACGCTGATCACCGCGCCCTCGGGGATGGAGGAGTCGTACTGGTCGGCGGAGGTGTCGCGTTCGGGTTGCAGCGACGCGGCGCGCAGCGCCTGCTGCGCGTCGTCGACGCTGGTGCCCGCCGCGATGTCGGGGACCTTCGGCCTGCCCGAGGACACCACGAGCTCCACCGACTGCCCGCTGAGGATCCGCGAGCCCTGCTTCGGCGAGGAGCTGATCACGGTGCCTGCGGGCACGTCGTCGTCGAGCTGCCGGGTGATCTCCGGGGTGAGGTCCGCGCCGCGCAGCACCTGCGAGGCCACTTCCTCGGTCTCCCCGGTCACCCGCGGCACCTGGATGTAGCGACCGCTGCCCATCCACCAGGCGGTCCCGCCGAGCAGGCCCGCGATCACCAGGATCGCCAGCGTCCACAGGGCGAACCGGCGGCCGCCGCGCTTGCGCTCCTGCTCGTGCAGCTCGGCGGGCGACGGGCGGACCGCCGCGATCTCGTGCGTGGTCTCCTCGTCGGCCGCCGGGCGCGGCATCGCGCGGGTGCCCTGCGGGCCGCCGTGGTCGTAGGGGGCGGTCGCCTCCGGCACGGAGGCCTCGGTGATGGGGGCGATCCGCTCGGTCGGCGGCCCGCCCGCGTCCGTGGAGACCATCTCCGTGCGCTGCTCCGAGACGGGCACCGGAACCGGCACCGGGCGCAGGCCCAGCTCGGTGCTGATGCGCTCCAGCTCGTGCAGGAAGGCCGCGGCGTCGGCCGGGCGGCCCGCCGGGTCGCGCCGCGTCGCGCGCAGCACCAGGTCGTCGATCGCGGGCGGCAGCTCCGGGGTGACCTCGCTCGGCGGCGGAACGTCGGCGTTCACGTGCTGGTAGGCCACCGACAGCGCGGTGTCCCCGCCGAACGGCGGGCGTCCCGTCAGCAGCTCGTAGAGCACGACCCCGGCGGAGTAGACGTCGGTGCGCGCGTCGGCGTCACCGGTGGTCACCTGCTCCGGGGACAGGTAGGCGACGGTGCCGAGGATGACGTTGCCGGTGGTGCTGCCCGCCGTCGCGGTCGCGCGCACCAGCCCGAAGTCGGCGACCTGCACCGAGCCGTCCAGTCCGACCAGCACGTTCTCCGGTTTGATGTCCCGGTGCACCATGCCCGCGTGGTGCGCGGCGGCCAGCGCGGACAGCATCGGGCGCAGCACGCTCACCGCCATGGGCAGCGACAGCACGCCCTGTTCCAGCAGCACTTCCCGCAGCGTGCAGCCCTCCACGAGCTGCATCACCAGGTACACGTGGTCCCCGTCGATCTCCCGGTCCACGCCCTGGTCGTACACGGCGACCACCGCGGGGTGGTGCAGCCGGGCGGCGGAGCGGGCCTCCAGCTCGAAGCGCTCCACGAACGACGGGTTCGCCGAGTAGTGCGAATCCATCACCTTCAGCGCGACCGGCCGGTCCAGCCGGGTGTCCAGTCCGCGGTAGACGACGGACATGCCGCCGCGCGCGATCACCGAATCCACCCGGTACCGGCGCTCCAGCATGGCCCCGACGAGCTCCGTACCGCGTCCGGGTCGTGTTTCAGGGGTCATGGTGTGTGTCCGCCAACCGCAGGGATGTCCGCTTGCCTGCGACGATTGTTCCAGGAGTCACCGACCGTACCTCCGCCCGGTGCGCACCGGGACGTCGTCCGGTGGCGGAGCGCGTTCGGCGGGTGCCGCGCGGTATCGATGATGACCCTTCCGGGGCACGCTCCCGGCGCGGGGTTGTGGCATCGTGTCCCAGGTGAGTGCTATCCCCGCTGCCCCGGATGTGCTTGCTCCTGATGTGGAGATGACACCGCTGCCCGACGTCGCCGAGCGTCTGGGACTGGTGGTCACCCGGGTGCACCAAATGATCCGTGACGGACACCTGCTCGCCATGCGCCGGGACGGCATCCTCGTCGTGCCCGCCGCGTTCCTCGGCGAGACCGCGGTCGTGAAGGGGCTGGGTGGCACGATCACCCTGCTCCGGGACAACGGCTACAACGAGGACGAGATCCTGACCTGGTTGTTCACCGCCGACGACACGCTGCCGGGCACGCCGATCGACGCGTTGCGCGGCGACCGCGGACGTGAGGTGAAGCGGAGGGCGCAGGCGATGGGCTTCTAGACCGCGGTCGCGCGGAGGTCGTTTCCCCGCGCCGCCTCCGGGCCTCGGCTGACCCGGAGAGATGAACAACAGCCGACATCCGTTCCACCCCGGTGCCGGGCCGCTTCGCAGCGGCCCGGCACCGTTGTTCTCGCAGGGCAGTGCGCGGCCGGCGGGTCGAGGGCGGGAACGGGATCGCGGCGCGGCACCCGGCGATGTGGGCGTGCGTTCACCGAATGGGTACCGTGATTGAAACGTGATGACACGTTCAGATGTTCTCATGGTGGGCGAACTCGGATCCGCATCGTCGCGCCCGCTCCTGCGTTACGCGTGGCGATGGGGCGCGGCCGGAAAAGGAAGGACTGGGAATCGGTGCGCCCATTCGCCACGGTCTGGAGTGCTTTGGTCCCGGCGGCGACCTCGTACCTGTTGTTGACCGTTGCCGCCGCAGTGTTCGCCGTGATAGTGCGCAGTCGCAGGTTCACCGTCGTTCCCGCGTTGTTCGTGTCCGTCGTCGACGCCGTTCTGCTCTATTCGTTGTTCCTGGTGGGATACCTGGTCGCCGCGCCGCAACCGGCGATGTCCGGTGTCGCGGTGCGGCTGGTGCCGGGCGCCGACCTGGGCGTGGCGTTGCAGGCCGCGCCCGGTGATCTGCTGCCGTGGCTGCAGCTGGCCGGCAACCTGCTGCTGCTCGCGCCGTTCGGGGCGCTGGTGCCGGTGCGCGTGTCCTGGTTCGGCGGCTGGGCCCGCATTTCGCTGGGTGCGCTGGCGGTGACCTGCGGCATCGAGTTCTTGCAGTACACCGTGCTCACCGGCCGGGTAGTCTCGGCCGACGACGTGCTGCTCAACGCCACCGGTGCGGTGCTCGGCGCGTTGGTGACCAGGCCGTGGTGGGGCCGGTTGCCGCAGGCGCTCACCGCGGCCCGGCCGAGCGCTCCGCCGCGGCACGCGTTGCGTCCGCAGTACGCGCGCTCGGGGATCTGACCGGCCGACGGCGGGCTGTTCCGCCGCGACGAATTCAAGGCGAGGGCCGGACGGTCCTCGCCTTGAATGTCGGGTGCCGCCTGCTTCGCCGGATTTCCCGAATTTTTCCGCTGGTGAACCCTTTGTGATCGCGCGGTGGCTGGCGGTGCGCCGACATTCGAGTCGTGCCGAAAAGACGACCGTTTCCGGCGATTTCGGGGAGTTCCAGGTTCCGGACGTGTTATGCGAGCGGAATAATCATCCCGTGATGCGCCGGGCCGCGAGTTTCCCGGAGATCAGCACCGGGGGAACTCCCACTCCCGGAGTGGTGCCCGAACCTGCCAGCACCACGTTCTCCGGGCTGCGCAGCAGGTTGCGCGGCCGGAACGGGCCGGTCTGGGCGAAGGTGTGCGCGGCGGAGAACGGCGTGCCCGCGGCGTGCCCCTGCGCGGCCCACTCGACGGGCGTGACCGTGCGCTGCACATCCACCGACGCGGCGAAGCCGTCGAAGCCGCGCGCCTCCAGCGTCGCGAACAGCTCGTCCCGGTAGGCCGGGCCGACCCGGTCCCAGTCGAAGTCCGCGGTGCGCAGGTTCGGGCACGGCGCCAGCACGTAGTGCAGCTCCCTGCCGTCCGGAGCCAGCGCCGGATCGCTCGCCGTCGGGCGGGTGACCAGCAGCGACGGGTCGCTCATCAACCGGCCGCGCCGGATGATCTCGGTGAAGGTGCTCTCCCAGGCCGCGCCGAACGAGATCGTGTGGTGCGCGGTGCCCGGCCAGCTGCGAGTGGTGCCCGCGTGCACCACCACCGCCGACGGCGACCAGCGCAGCCGCCGGGCCCGCCCGCCGAGCAGCCGGTGCACCACCGGCAGGTCCGGCGTGAGCACCACCGCGTCCGCCTCGATCCGATCACCGCCCGCGTGCACGGCCGTGACCCGCCCGCCGCGCTGCTCCAGGCGGTCGACCTCGGCGCCGTAGCGGAACCGCACCCCGGCTGCCGCCGCGGCGTCGGCCATCGCGGTCGGCAGCGCGTGCATGCCCCCGCGCGGGAACCACACGCCGCCGACGGTGTCCATGTACGAGATCACCGCGTACAGCGCCAGCGCCCGCCGCGGATCCAGCCCCGCGTAGAGGGCCTGGAAGGAGAACACCCGGCGCAGCCGCTCGTCCCGCAGGAACCGCCCGATCGCGGGGCCGAGCCGCCCGAAGCCGCCCAGCGCGGCCAGCCTGCCCAGCTCGGGCGTGACCAGGTTCAGCGGCGAGTCGAAGTTGGCGTCGATGAACCGGCCCATCTCGGCCCGGTGCACCTCGGTGAGCCAGCGCCGCAGCCGCCGGTACCCGGCCGCCTCCTCGGCGCCGGCGAACCGGCGGACCTCCTGCTCCATCGCGTCGGCGTCGGTGTGCACGTCCAACGCCGAGCCGTCCGCGAAGTGCGCCCGGTAGGCCGGGTGCAGCGGGATCAGGTCGAGCCGTTCCGCGAGCGAGTCGCCGACCGCGGACAGCGCCTCGTCGACCAGGTCGGGCATGGTCAGCACGGTGGGACCGGTGTCCACGCGGTAGCCGTCGAGCTCCAGCAGCCCGGCCCGGCCACCCGGCAGCGCGTCGCGTTCGACGACGGTGACCTCGCGCCCGGCACCGGCGAGGTGCAGCGCGCAGGAGAGACCGGCCAGGCCCGCGCCGACCACCACGACGTGGCCGGTGCGGCCCGGCACCCGGCGCATCAGCGGGTCCGGTCGGTGACGGCCACCGCGAGCTCCCCGAGCCTGGTCGCCGCCGGTTCGGCGAAGCCTGCCGCTTCCAGCGTCCGGTGCGCGCCGCGGGTGAGCTCGGCGATCCGCTCCTCCACGGCCTGCTGCGCGCCGAGCCGCACCAGCTGCGCACGGGCCGATTCGATCCGCTCGGCGGAGACGTCGGGGTCGCCGAGCACCGCGCGCAGCTCCGCCACGGCGTGGTCGTCGCCCTGCGCGCGGGCCGCCCGGACCGCTTCCGCGATGAGCAGCGTGCGCTTGCCCTCCCGCAGGTCGTCCCCGGCGGGCTTGCCGGTGACCGCCGGGTCGCCGAACACGCCCAGCAGGTCGTCGCGCAGCTGGAACGCCACCCCGATGTCGTGGCCGAAGCTCTCCAGCGCGGCCAGCGTCCGCTGGTCGGCTCCCGCGATCTCCGCGCCGAGCTGCAGCGGGCGCGCGATCGTGTAGGAGGCGGACTTGAGCTCCGCGACCCGCAGCGCCGCCTCCGGCGTCTCGTCACCGCGGACCTGGCTGAACACGTCGAGGTACTGCCCGGCGAGCATCTCGGTGCGCATCGCCCGCCACGGCCGCAGCCCGCGGCCCAGCGCGGCCGGTTCAAGGCCGGCGGTGTGCAGCATGTCGTCGGCCCAGGCCAGCGCCAGGTCGCCGAGCAGCACGGCCGCGCTCATGCCGAACTGCGCGGCACCCCCGGCCCAGCGCTCCTCGTAGTGGGTCCGGGCGAACTTGCGGTGCACCGTCGGGTGGCCGCGGCGGGTGTCGGACTCGTCGATCAGGTCGTCGTGCACCAGCGCGCAGGCCTGGATGAGTTCCAGCGAACTCGCCGCCCGCAGCATCGCCTCGGCGGCGGGGCCCGTCGCGTCACCGCCCGCCGCGCGCCACCCCCACCACGCGAACGTGGGCCGGATGCGCTTGCCGCCGCCGAGCACGAACCTGCTCAGCTCCTGCACGGCCGTGGCGAAACCGCCGTCGAGTTCGGCGCACTCGGCCAGCCGGGATTCCAGGTGTTCGGTGAGGGTGCGCTGCACCTGACCGGGGAGGTCGGATTCCACGGGGTCCTCGATGGTCGTGTCCTCGTCCCGCGCTCCGCCGGCGCGGACCGGATCCTCGGGGCGGTTCAGCTGCGGTGCGGATTCCTTGATGGGCACGGCCCTATCCTGCGGGACGCGTCCGGCCCGGTGGTGAACGGGGCGGGCGGCCACTGCGATCAGCCGGTGGGCGATCAGAGCACGCGCTCGTCGGATTCCGCGCGTTCCCGCTCGTGCGAGCGCTGCGCGAGGAAGGCGACGGCGACCACGACGCACAACGTCAGCCCGGCCAGCAGCATCGTCCACACGAAGCCGACGCCCATCCCGGAGCCGGAGTACTGGAACGTGGCGGTCAGCTCGCTGACCTCGCCCGGTTCCGGCGCCCACGTGACGACCCCGGAGCTCTCCTTGCCGTTGGTGGTGGTCACTTCGCCCGGCGCGGTCAGCTCGATCTGGACGGACGAGTCGGTGTCGGCCAGCGGGGTCAGGTCCAGCATCGTGGTGAACTCCACCAGCGAGCCCTGCCGCTCCAGGTGCACGTTGTACCGGGAATCGGACGGGCTGAGCGCGTTGCTGAGCCGTTCCAGCTCCTCGAAGTCCAGCTGCTTGAACGTCAGCCGCGACCCGACCCGGCCTTGCTCGGAGTACGGCGCGACCTGCACCCGGTTCGCGAGGTCCTCCGGCGGGCGCAGGCGGAACGGCACCTGGCCGTCCGGGGTCTCGGTGGTCAGCAGCAGCTCGCCGGACGCCGTGTCGTCGTCGGCGAGCGTCACCGACGCGTCGGTGTGCAGGCACCCGCTGAGCAGCACGCCGACCAGGGCCATCAGCAACATCAGGGTGGCCCGCGGGCCGCCGCGCATCGTTTCGCCTCGCACGCCGGTGATGCTCGCACCGGCCTCGGCTGATCGCCGTGCGCGCGACGAGCGCGCGATCACCGGCGAACACTGAAGGTGGCGAAGCCCGTTCCGCAGCGCGATAACCTTCGCCACATGGCATCCGAGAGCAGTGGCGTGCACCAGATCAGCGACCGTTTCGTGGACGAACTCGCCGTGCTGGACCCGATCGAGGCGACGGCCCTCGGCCTTCCGGGTGGTGATGAGCTGTTGACCGATTACTCGCCCGACGCGCACCGCGCTCGTGGCGAGCTGGCCCGCCGGTCGCTGGCGGAGATGACCGCGGCCGAACCCGCCGACGCCGCGGAGCGCGCCGCCAAGGCGGTGTTCTTGGAGCGCATCGGGCTGGACGTGGAGCTGCACGAGGCCGGCGCGGACATGGCCGCGCTGAACGTGATCGCCAGCCCGGTGCAGAACCTGCGGCAGATCTTCGACCTGATGCCCACCGACACGCCCGAGCAGTGGCGCACCATCGCGCGGCGGCTGGAGCGGATGCCGGCGGCCGTGGCGAACCTGCGCGCCGGGCTCACGGAGGCCGCCGCGCGCGGTGACGTGGCCGCGATCCGCCAGGTCACCAAGGTCGCCGAGCAGTGCGAGACCTGGGCGGGGGCCGGTGGCCGGAGCTCGTACTTCGCGAGCCTCGTCGGCCGCGCGGAGGTCGCGGATTCGCTGCGCGCGGAGCTGGACGCGGCTGCCGGCAGCGCGGCGCGTTCCTACGCGGAGCTCGCGGAGTTCCTGCGCACCGAGCTCGCGCCGAAGGCGCCGCAGGCCGACGCGGTGGGCGAGTCGCGGTACCGGTTGTGGTCGCGGTACTTCACCGGCGCCGCGCTGGACCTGCGGGAGGCCTACGAGTGGGGCTGGGAGGAATTCGCCTCCATCGAGGCCGAGATGAAGCAGGTCGCCGACCGCATCCGCCCCGGCGCGACGCTCGCCGAGGCGGCCGCTCAGCTCGACGTCGACCCCCGGTACCGGGTGCACGGCCAGGACGGGTTGCAGCAGTGGATGCAGCGGCTGTCCGACCAGGCGTTGCAGGACCTGCGCGGAACGCACTTCGACATTCCCGACGAGCTGATGGCGTTGGAGTGCCGCATCGCCCCTCCCGGCGGCGGCGTCGGCGCCTACTACACGGGCCCGACGGACGGGTTCACCCGGCCGGGCCGGATGTGGTGGTCGGTGCCCGCGGACCGGGAGGAGTTTCCGACGTGGCGGGAGACCACGGTCGTCTACCACGAGGGCGTGCCGGGACATCACCTGCAGATCGCCACGGCCGTGCACCAGGCGGACCGGTTGAACAAGTTCCAGCGGCTGGCCTGCGTGGTCTCCGGGCACGCCGAGGGCTGGGCGCTCTACGCCGAGCGGTTGATGCGCGAGCTCGGCTACCTCGGCGACGACGGCGACCTGCTGGGCATGCTCAACGACCAGCTGTTCCGCGCCGCGCGGGTGATCGTCGACATCGGGATGCACCTGGAGCTGGAGATCCCCGCGGGTACCGGCTTCCACGAGGGGCAGCGGTGGACTCCGCAGCTGGGCGCCGAGTTCATGCTCACCCGCACCGTGGCCGAACCGGCGCAGGTGCACGACGAGATCGACCGCTACCTGGGCTGGCCGGGGCAGGCACCGTCCTACAAGATCGGCGAGCGCCTCTGGCGGGCCGCCAGGGACGACGCGCGGGCCCGCTACGGCTCGGCCTTCGACTCGAAGGACTTCCACCGCCGAGCGCTCGAACTCGGCTCGATGGGCCTCGACACCCTCCGGGAGCAGCTCGCCGAGCTGTGAGCGCGCTGATCCCCGGTCGGACGTCCGGCCGGGGGATTCCCGTCTCAGGACAGGGGCAGGCCGCGGCCCAGCACGGCGAACGGCCTGGGATCTCCGGTGAACTGGTAGTGGCGGAGCACGTCCCCGAAACCGACCCTGCGGTAGAGCTTCCAGGCCCGGGTCGGGCCTTCGGGCGTGGACAGCAGGACCGTGTTGCCGGGGGCTCCGTCCAGGAGCCTGCGCAGGATGGTCTCGCCGAGGCCGCCGCCCTGGCTGTCGGGCCGCACGTGCAGCTCGGTGAGCTCGAAGTAGTCGTGCATCCACTGCTCGGCTTCGGCGCGCGGGGTGACGGTGAGCAGCCCCCGGAACACCTGCTCGTGCCACCACTGGCCGGGCACGCCGAGGTAGCCGTAGCCGATGCCGACGAGCTCGTCGGCATCGTTGAACGCGGCGACGCAGCGCCAGCCGGCCCGCATCATGTGCGCCGACCACATGGGAGCGCGTTGCTGCGCGGTGGACGGCGGGTAGCCCATCGCGTCCACGTAGACCTGGAGCGCTTCGGCCAAGCGTGCCCTGAGCTGGTCGGTGGTCAGCTCGACGATGCGGTCGATGTGCGGTGAGGGCGCGGCTGTCACGAGCCGAACACTAGAGGGTGTGGCAAGCGTCGGCGGCGTCCGGTCTTGATCAACCGGCGGTGGGCGGTGTGCCAGGGGAGGGAGTGTCGGCGCTGGTGGGGCACCTGGATGTGACGTGACTCGAACAGGTGATCTAGTGCTCAGGCCTTGAGCTCCTCGCCGTGCGGGTCTACTCTGAACTCAGTCGAACTGAAGTTCGAGTCGTGAAGTTCGGGTCGCCGTTCCGGTGGTCCGATCGGCTTCGGTTCGCCTGTCACGTCCGGCGGCGGGGTGGGGGAAGCGCTCCGCTGCCGGACGGCCGGCTTCCCCCCGGCTCACCACGCCCATCGCGGTCCGGGACGTCTCCGCGGCGTCCGGGCCGGCATCGTCGTGACCGAGCGGAGAACACCGATGTCCCAGTCCGCACATTCGCCCAGCCCGGCCGCGCTGCCCATCCCGGCGCAGCGCCGCCCCGGTGACGCCGCGCCGAGCAGGCGGTGCGACACCCCGCCCACCCGTCGCGACCACCGGCGCAGGCAGGGCGACGAATGGCTGCCGGTGACCGCGCCCGCGCCGCCCGCGGGTGCTCGCTCCCTGGTGGAGCAGGCGCGCGCGTGCCTGCGCGACGCGCGGATCGCGACGCGGGCGACCGAGTGCTACGTGTTCGCGCACCTGGCCGCGCTGCGCGCCGCGACCGCCGTGGTCGTCGCGCGGTCCTGGCGCTGCCGGGCGCGGAGCTCGGGGAGCGTCTGGCTCCAGCTCACCGGGGTCGCGCCCGAACTGCGCGAGTGGGCCGCGCACTTCACCGCGGGCTCGCTGCGGCGTGCCGCCGCCGAAGCGGGCAGCCCCGGCATCACCCCCGGCGAGGCCGACACCTGCCTGCGGCACGCCGTGGAGTTCGTCGACATCGTGGACCGCAGCCTGTCCGGGGCAGCCCGATGATCGTGAACCCGCCCGCGGACGTGTCCATCGACCCCGGCCGGATGCTGGATCTGATCGGAGTGGAAGGCCAGTTGCTCACCGCGGCGACGCACGACGTGCATCCGGACGCGCCGGTCCAGGGTGCTTCGGGCCGGACGGTCGCCGAAACGATCTGGTTCCTCGGCGGGCAGTGCGAGGACGTGCTCAGCTGGATGGGTGCGTCCGAGCAGGCCGCCGGTGCGTGGGAGGTGCCGGACCCGGTGAGCCTGCGCGGGGTGACGGCCCGGTTCACCGCCCGCCTCGCCGAACTGCTCGCCGAGTTCGGCACCCGCCCGCCCGAGGACGCGTGCCCCACCTGGTGGCCGGAGGAGCACTCGGTGCGGTTCTGGATCCGCCGGGTGCTGCACGCGACGACCGTGCACCGGGTCGACGTGCAGGGTGCCGCCGGCGTGCGCCGCACCGGCATCGACGTGGACGTGGCGCTCGACGGCATCGACGAGGCCCTGCGGTTGTGGCTCGGCTACCGGTTGCACGCGGTCGGCATCACCTCGACGCGCCCGTGCTCGGTCGGCGTGTCCACCGAGGACGCGGAATGGGTGGTCTACGCGGACCGGACCCGAACCGTCGTGCGCCGCGCCGGCGTGCACGAGTCGGTCTCCGCCGACGCCCTGATCAGCGGCGATCCCGTGCTGATCTACCTCTGGCTGTGGGGGCGCCTGCCGGATCGGGAGATCACCACCGCCGGCGACCAGGACGCCATCGCCCAACTCTGGGGCTTGCTCCGCTTGGCTACTCGCTAGATCTTCGGTGGGCGGTGGTCGTTTTGCTCTGGTGGTCGGGTGGCGGAACCTCAGCGGTTTCCTCGCTGCGGGATCTTTTTTCCAAGTGGCTCCGCCACGAGGGAAAAAGCTGTCCTCGCGAGGAAACCGCTGAGAACCCGCTGGTGGTCTTCTTGCTCTGGTGGTCACTGCTCAGCGGCTTCGCCGCTGACAAGACACTGAACACGAACGCCGCTCAGCGTGAAGGGAAAGAGCAAAGACATGCTGAGAACTCGGTGTGGTGCCGGTTGTTTTGGTGGTTGCTGCTCAGTGGCTTCGCCGGTGACGAGGCGGTGAGGGGAAGATCGAACCAGATGGGGAGTGTTGTCCACAGTGGATTGACCTTGGTTAATTCGTTTGCCGGGGGGTGGGGCGGGTTGGGAAGGTGGCGGCATGTTGTTGAGGCGTGAGCTCGCATCTGATGCGGAAGCCGTGCGAGCCGTCCACCGCGATGCGTTCGCCACCGCGGAAGGCACCGCTCCGGTCGAAGTCGGGCTCGTCGACGCCTTGCGCGCCGACGCCGGGTGGATTCCGGCGCTGTCGATCGTGGCCGTCGAACCCGGTGGCGAGGTCGTCGGTCACGTCGTGGCGACCCGCGGCCACGTGGGAGACCGGCCCGCGCTGGGCCTGGGGCCGCTCGGGGTCCTGCGCCGGGCGCAGCGCCGCGGCGTCGGCAGCGCACTGATGCACGCCGTGCTGGCCGCAGCCGACGCGCGGGACGAACCGCTGGTCGCGCTGCTCGGCCACACCGAGTACTACCCGCGCTTCGGATTCGTGCCGTCCACGGACCTCGGCATCACCCCGCCGGACCCCGAGTGGGCCGCGCACTTCCAAGTCCGCGCGCTCACCGAGCACACCCCGGAGATCACCGGCACCTTCGACTACGCGCTCCCGTTCCGGGAGCTGTGATCACGCGCGCAACCGGAGCCCTTTCGGAGTGGCGCGGAACCCGGCGTCGGTGAGGATGTCGGCCATCCGCGACCCCCAAGCGCCCGCGCCGTCGGTGCGCTGCACCGCCAACTGCTCCAGCCAGCCTTCCCGCACCGCCCGCGCGAGCCCGCCCGCCGCGTCCCGCAACGGCTGTTCGTCCTCGGTGAACGACAGCAACGACTTCCCGCCGCGCTCCACGTACAGCACGGCCGCGCCGTTGACCAGCACCACGAGCGAACCGGCCTTGCGGCCCGGCCGGTGCCGGGTGTCGCCCACCGGGTCCGGCCACGGCAACGCGGCACCGTAGGGCTGCGCCGGGTCCGCCGCCGCCAGCACCACGACCGAACGGTCCTCCCGCTCCTCCTGCCCGGACAGCGCGCGCACCCGGTCGATCGCGCCCGGGACCGCGAACTGCGCCGCGCCCAACCCCTCGACGACGTAGCCGCGGCGGCACCGCCCGGACTCCTCCATCGCCCGCAACACCTTGTACACGGCGGAGAACCCGCCGGTGACGCGTTCCGCCTCCAGCGCGCCGCGGGTCAGCACGCCGTGCCGCTCCAAGAAGGCCTCGGCTCGAGCGTGTGCCCGCCGGGTCGGTTCTGCCGCCGGTACCGGTGCCAACGACCACCTGCCCGACACCGTCGGCGGACCGCTGCGGCTCGGCATCGACGGGCGCCCGGCGCGCAACCGCGCGTACCTGCCGCGCGGAGCACTGCGCCGCGGCTTGTGCGCGGCCCCCTTGCCGGAGACCAGCGACCGCAGCGGAGCCAGCGTGTCGTTGGTGACCGTGCCGGACCACACCAGGTCCCACAGCGCCGCGATCACCGCGTCATCCGCGGGCGCCTGCTCGCCGCCTTCCACGACGATCGCCCCGGCCCGGTCGGCCAAGGTCCGGAAGAACTGCGCCCCGCCGTCCAAAGTGGACAAGATCGCTCCGTGCAGCGGGCTGTCCGCGGTCGCCTCCGGCAGGTCCGGCAGCAACAGGTCCGCCACGTCGGTGGGCGCCAGCGCGATCCACCCGTCGCCACCGGCCAGCGCACCCGACCCCACCCAGGTCACCTCGCCGGTGGAGGTCAGCTCGTCCAGCAGCGCGGGCGAATAGCCCGGCAACCTGGCGGGCAGCACCAGCGACTCCCACGCGCTCGCCGGAACCGGCGCGCCCGCCAGCTGCTCCACCACCGAATACACGTCGTCCACCGTCGGCGCCGTGCGCAACCGGGCCCCGACGCCGTGCCACACCGGGAGGAACCGGCCCAGCGCCGCGGGCTCCACCGGTTCCACTTCGGCCCGCAACCGCGCCAGCGACCCCCGCCGCAACCGGCGAAGCACCTCAGCGTCGCAGTACTCCAGCGCCCGGCCACCGCCGGATTCCAGCGGGCGCAGCTCGCCGCGCACCAACCGGCCCGAACCCGCGAGCCGATCCAGCACGTCGTGCACCACCGCGACGCCCAGCCCGAAGCGCCGCGCCGCGGACTCCGCCGCGAACGGGCCGCGGCAGCGCGCGTACCGGATCAGCAGTTCCCCCAACGGATCCGCGACCGGTTCGGTGAACGCCTCCGGCACGCCCACCGGCAACGCGACTCCCAGCGCGTCCCGGACCTTGCCCGCGTCCTCGATCGCGATCCACCGGGGCTCCCCGGCCACCCGCACCTCCAGCACGCGGCGCTGCGCGCGCAGGTCCGCCAGCCACTCCGGACGGATCCCGCGCTCCGCGGCCTCCGCGCTGGACAGATCGCCCAGGAACCGCAGCAGGTCCACCGCGGACTCCGCGTCCTTCGCGTGCCGTTCGGGGACGAGCCGCTGCAACTGCTGCTCGACCTCCGCGATCACCTCCGGATCCAGCAGTTCCCGTAGCGCTTCCGACCCGAGCAGTTCCGCCAGCAGCGTCGAGTCCAGGCTCAGCGCCGCCGACCGGCGCTCCGCCAACGGCGCGTCCGTCTCGTACAGGAACATCCCGATGTAGCCGAACAGCAGGCTGCGCGCGAACGGCGACGGCGACGGCGTCTCCACCTCCACCACCCGCACCTTGCGGGCGGTGACCTGCGACATCAGCTCCGTCAGGCCCGGCACGTCGTAGACGTCCTGCACGCATTCCCGCATCGCCTCCAGCACGATCGGGAACTGCTCGTACTGCGCCGCCACCGCCAGCAGCTGCGCCGACCGCTGCCGCTGCTGCCACAGCGGTGAGCGCTTGCGCGGATCCCGCCGCGGCAGCAGCAACGCCCGCGCCGCGCACTCCCGGAACCGCGCCGCGAACAACGCCGAGCCGCCGACCTCATCGGTGATCACCCGCTGCACCTCGTCCGGGGACAGCAGCACGTCCTCCGCGGTCGGCAGCACGTCCGCACCGGACTCGTCCAACGCGTCCGCCAGCCGTACCACGATCCCGTCGTCGGAGGACGCGACCTGCGGATCGATGCCGCGCCGCTCCCGCAACCGGGCCCCGATCGCCAAACCCCACGGACCGTTCACCTGCGCGCCGAACGGCGAATGCACCACCATCCGCCAGTCGCCGAGCTCGTCGCGGAACCGCTCCACCACGATCGTCCGATCGTCGGGCACGTGCCGCGTCGCGTCCCGCTGCTCGGCCAAGTACGCCAGCAGGTTGTCCCGCGCCCACTCGTCCAGCCCGGCGCGCGCCATCCGTTCCGTCGCCGCCTCCCGGTCCGCGGCCACCAGCTCCCGGACGAAGGCGCCCAGCGCGCGGCCCAGCTCCAACGGCCGGCCCGGGGAGTCGCCCTTCCAGAACGGCATCCGCGCGGGCTGCCCCGGCGCGGGCACCACCACGACCCGGTCGTGGGTGATGTCCTGCACCTTCCACGACGAGGTGCCCAGCAGGAACGTGTCGCCCACCCGCGACTCGTAGACCATCTCCTCGTCCAGCTCACCGACCCGCACGCCGCCGCGACCGGCCTCCTCGTCGCCCGGCGTCGTCACCGTGAACAGGCCCCGGTCCGGGATGGTGCCGCCCGAGGTCACGGCGAGCCGCTGCGCACCCGGCCGCGCCCGCAGCTCGTCCTGCACCCGGTCCCACACGATGCGCGCCCGCAGCTCGCCGAACTCCTCGCTCGGATACCGCCCCGCCAGCATGTCCAGCACCGCGTACAGCGCCGAATCCGGCAGGCCCGCGAACGGCGCCGCCCGCCGCACCACCCTGGCCAGCGACTCCAGGTCCCACGGCTCCATCGCCACCATCGACACGACGTGCTGGGCCAGCACGTCCAGCGGGTTCCGCGGGAAGGACAGCGACTCGATCAACCCGGCGGCCATCCGCTCCGCCACCACCGCGCAACCCACCAGGTCACCCCGGAACTTCGGGAACACCACCCCGTGCGAGACCGCCCCCACCTGGTGCCCGCCCCGGCCGATGCGCTGCATCCCGGAGGCGACGCTCGGCGGCGTCTCCACCTGCACCACCAGGTCCACCGCGCCCATGTCGATGCCCAGCTCCAGCGAGGAGGTCGCCACCACGCACGGCAACCGGCCCGACTTCAGCTCCTCCTCGACCGCGGAGCGCTGCTCCTTCGACATGGACCCGTGGTGCGCCCGCGCCACCGTCACCGCCGCGCCGGAGGTGACACCGGAACCGCCCACCGCTTCGGCGGGGAACTTCCCGGCCCGCTCGGCGGTCTCGCCCGCCTGCTCGGTGGCGAGCTCGTTGATGCCCGCCGTCAGCCGTTCCGCGAGCCGCCGCGAGTTCGCGAACACGATCGTCGACCGGTGCCGCCCGATCAGGTCCAGGATGCGCTCCTGCACCGACGGCCAGATCGAGGTGCGCTGCTCGGCTCCCGCGGCCGACCCCGTCACCTCGCCGGTCGGCTGTCCCAGCTCCGCCAGGTCCGGCACCGGGACCTCGACGGCGACCTCGACCTGCTTGGCGTGCTCCGGCTGCACCACGCGCACCGGACGGCCGCCGCCCAGGAACGTGCTCACCTCGGAGACCGGGCGCACCGTGGCCGACAACCCGATCCGCTGCGCCGGTCGAGCCAGCAGCTCGTCCAGCCGTTCCAGCGACAACGCCAGGTGCGCCCCGCGCTTGGTGCCCGCCACCGCGTGCACCTCGTCCACGATCACCGCCTCGACGCCGCGCAGCGACTCCCTGGCGGCCGAGGTCAGCAGCAGGAACAGCGATTCCGGGGTGGTCACCAGCACGTCCGGCGGTTTCCTGTTGAACGCGCGCCGCTCCTCGGCGGGCGTGTCGCCGGTCCGCATCCCGACCCGGATCTCCGGCGGCGTCCCGCCGTGGCGCTGGGTGGCCTGCCGGATGCCGGTGAGCGGGGCGCGCAGGTTGCGCTCGACGTCGACCGCGAGCGCCTTCAGCGGCGACACGTACAGCACCCGGCAGCGCCGCTTCGGGTCCTCCGGCGGGGGCGCGGAGGCCAGCCCGTCCAGCGCGGACAGGAACGCGGCGAGCGTCTTGCCGGACCCCGTCGGTGCCACGACCAGCGCGTTCTCGCCCGCGCCGATCGCCTGCCACGCCCCGGTCTGGGCCCGGGTCGGCGCGTCGAACGCGCCCCGGAACCACTCGCGGGTCGCGGGGGAGAAGTCGTCCAGCGGATCGCTCACCCCTCCATGCTGGACCACGGCACCGACAGTGCCGCCGATGACGATTCGCCCGAACCACCCACTTGTGATCGTCCGCCGTGACAACATTCCGCAGAACGGGTGAGTCCACCCCGGATCTGGCTACGGAAGGACAAAACCGGTGCGCGTGTTGTCGGTCGATCTTGGCACCTCCAACACGGTGGCGGTGCTTTCGGCGCACGGCAGGCCACCCAGGGTCATCGAGGTCGACGGCTCGTCGACGATGCCCTCGGCGGTGTTCGCCACCGAGGACGGCGCGATCATCGTGGGCCGCGACGCGGAACGCCGAGCGCGCCTCGACCCCTCCCGGTTCGAGCCGAACCCGAAGCGCCGCATCGACGAAGGCACCCTGCTGCTCGGTGAAACGATCATCACCGTCACCGACGCGATGGCCGCCGTCCTGCACCGCGTGGCGGAGGAGACCACCCGCCAGCTCGGCGGCGTCCAGCCCGACGAAGTGCGGCTCACCCACCCCGCGCAGTGGGGTACCACCCGCTGCAACGTGCTGCTGTCGGCGGCCCGGCTCGCCGGTTTCGGCAGCAACCTGGTGCTGGTGCCGGAACCCGTCGCCGCCGCGGCGCACTTCGCGTCCTTCCCCGACCGCTCGCTGCCGCAGGGCAGGGCACTAGCGGTCTACGACCTCGGCGCCGGCACCTTCGACTGCGCCATCGTCGGCGCCACCCAGAGCGGCTTCGCGGTCCTCGCCGAGGACGGACTGGCCGACCTCGGCGGACTCGACGTCGACGAGGCGCTGCTCGAACACGTCGGCCGCCAGGTCTCCAACAAGGACCCGCAGCGCTGGCAGGCGCTGCTGCGCCCCACCACCACCGCCGACCGCCGCACCCAGCGCACGCTGCGCGAAGACGTCCGGGAAGCCAAAGAAGTGCTGTCCCGGCACGTGCAGACCGAAGTGCCCATGCCGGAACCGTTCGCCGACGTGCTGGTCACCCGCCAAGAACTGGAGGCGCTGACCCGGCCGAGCCTGCGCCGCAGCGTCGAGATGCTCGCCGCGCTGCTGCAGGCGAACGGGATGACGCCGCAGCACCTCGCCGGGCTCTACCTGGTCGGCGGTTCGAGCCGGTTGCCGCTGGTGGCGAGCCTGATCGGGGAGCAGCTCAACGTCGTCGCCACCAGCCTCGACCAACCGGAGACCGCGGTGGCGCTCGGCGCCCACCACGTCCCGCGCGACGGCGCCGCGCTGCGCACCGGCGACCTCGGCGGCATCCCGCCGCAGGCCGCGTTCGGCCCGCCGCAGCCGATGGCGCAGCCGCCCGCGCCGCCCGGCCCGCAGCAGCCGTCCCGCCGACCCGGTCGCCGCCCGTGGCTCATCGGCGGGTCGATCGCGGCGGCGGTGCTGCTCGTGGCGGTCGTGGTGTTGGCCGCCGTCCTCGGCGGGGGCGGCGGGGTGCCCACCGCCGAGCAGTGCCGGGACACCACCACCCAGGACGCCGCCGGCTTCACGCCGTGCCTGAACAGGCTCGCCGGGGACCTGCCGGAACGGTCCAACTGCGTACCCGGCTGGCAGCGCTTCGTCGCCGGGCTGCGCGACCTCGACGGCACCGTCGTGTCCTGCGCGGAGGGGAACCCGAACGAGGACACCCTGGTGATCTACACCCACCTGGGCTCACCGGAGGAGGCGCGGCAGCGCGCGGACCTGCTGCTGATGTTCCACGGCGCCACCGGTGACCAGGTGCAGGCGAACTGGTCCGGCAACGGCTACTCCGGCCACTACCGGGCGGTCACCGGGAAGACCACCGGGACGCTGGTGTTCACCGTCACCGACCGGCCCGTGGTGGGCATGGTGCTGGCGCCCAACCAGGACGGGCGGCTGACGCCGGACGCGCTGGCCGACGACTTCGAGCGGACCGTGCAGCCGGGCGCGGCGTGATCAGCGCCCGCGCTGGTTCCACAGCCAGCGCAGCGCGACGACGATCGCGACCAGCAGCATCGCCGCGATCACGAGTTGCCCCAGCGGGCTGGACATACCGGTCGGGTCGGCTTGCATCAGCAGCACACCACGACGGTACCCGCGGGCGCCCTCGGTAGGCTGGACGCGATGCGACACACCGATTTCCGCGAACGCATGGCCGAGGAGTTCGGCCGGTTGCGAGCCGAGATGCTCGCCGAGGACCACGTGATGTCGGAGCTCGGCGGCCGCACCGTGGACGAGGCGCTCGAAGCCGGCTTCTCGCCGAAGCAGGTGTGGCTAGCCCTATGCAACACCTTCGAAGTCCCTGCTTCGCGTCGTTGAATCTCTGCTTCCTGCTTCGGCTCGTTTTGCTTTGGTGGTCGGGTAGCGGAACCTCAGGTGGCTTCTCGCTGCGGGATCTTTTTCCCGAGTGGCTCCGCCACGAGGGAAAAAGCCGTCCTCGCGAGAAGACACCTGAGAACCCGCCGGTGAGGGCTTTTCGACGTGGGCTATGTGCTTCGCACATACAGGCACGGCTTCGCCGCCAAGCAGGCTTGCTTCGCAGCCCAAATGCACGGCTTCGGCGTTTAGGTGGAGGGCTGTCGGGGGTTGGTGGGGATCTTGTTTCATGCGGAAGGGTGATGGTGTTGGCGTGTCGGCTCGATGATCGAACATCCGTTCGCCTATGATCGGGTTTGCGGATCGGACCTCGGTGTTCGCCGGGCCCCGTCGCCGGGCAACGGGCGGCCGGGTGGCCAGGGCAGTCCACCGGAGTGTCGGTCCCTACCCGTAGCGTCGTGCGCACACGACGAAGCTTCGACTTGACCGAGGTGGACCCCCGATGGCAGCGACACCGGACAAGGGCAAGGCGCTCGAACTGGCCCTCGCCCAGATCGACAAGCAGTACGGAAAGGGATCGGTGATGCGTCTCGGCGACGAGACGCGGGCACCGGTCGAGGTCATCCCGACCGGGTCCATCGCGCTGGACGTGGCCTTGGGCATCGGTGGCCTGCCGCGGGGGCGCATCGTGGAGATCTACGGCCCGGAGAGCAGTGGTAAGACCTCGGTCGCGCTGCACGCGGTGGCCAACGCGCAACGGCTCGGCGGCACCGCCGCGTTCATCGACGCCGAGCACGCGCTGGACCCGGAGTACGCGAAGGCGATCGGGGTCGACACCGACGCGCTGCTGGTCTCCCAGCCCGACACGGGCGAGCAGGCGCTGGAGATCGCGGACATGCTGATCCGCTCCGGCGCGCTGGACTGCATCGTGGTCGACTCGGTGGCCGCGCTGGTGCCGCGCGCCGAGATCGAGGGCGAGATGGGCGACAGCCACGTCGGCCTGCAGGCCCGGCTGATGAGCCAGGCGCTGCGCAAGCTGACCGCGGCCCTCTACAACGCCAAGACCACCGCGATCTTCATCAACCAGCTCCGGGAGAAGGTCGGCGTGATGTTCGGCAGCCCGGAGACCACCACCGGTGGCAAGGCGCTGAAGTTCTACTCCTCGGTGCGGCTGGACGTGCGGCGGATCGAGACGCTCAAGGACGGCTCGGACGCGGTCGGCAACCGCACCAGGGTGAAGGTGGTCAAGAACAAGACCGCGCCGCCGTTCAAGCAGGCCGAGTTCGACATCATCTACGGCATCGGGATCAGCCGCGAAGGTTCGCTGATCGACATGGGCGTGGAGCAGGGCATCATCCGCAAGTCCGGTGCCTGGTACACCTACGAGGGCGACCAGCTGGGCCAGGGCAAGGAGAACGCCCGCAAGTTCATGCGGGAGAACCCGGACGTGGCCAACGAGATCGAGAAGCGGATCAAGGAGAAGGTCGGCATCGGGGCGAAGGTGGACGCCGAAGAGGCCGCGGACCCGGCTCCCGTCGAGTTCTGAGCCCGGCGGTGTCGGCAGACGACGACTCCGCGGAGTTCTCCCGGTCACGGTCGGACTCGGCGGGTGCGCAGCGCGGCGGCGGCCGTTCCGGGCGGGGCGTGTGGCGCAGTACCGACCACGCGCCCGGTTCGCCGGTCGCCGGTGCGGGGCTGAGCTCATCCGAAGCGGAGACCACCGGACCGGACGGTTCCCCGCCGCGGGGCACCGGCAAGCGCCGCCGCCGCAGCGCCATGGCGGAGTCCTCGGAGTCTCCGGAACCGTCGGGGACGCCGGACTCCTCGGCGGCTCGGTCTCCGGGGCGCACCGGCAGGCGGCGGCAGCAGGAGGAACGCCCGCCGGGGGTGCCGCAATCCCCGGAGGCGTCGGCCCGCGACGTGGTGTACCGGCTGCTGGCGGTGCGTGCCCGCAGCCGAGCCGAGCTGCGCCAGGCCTTGCTGCGCAAGGAGATCGACGAAGACGTCGCGGACGCGGTGTTGCAGAAGTTCGTCGACGCGGGCCTGGTCGACGACGCCGAGTTCGCCGAGGCGTGGGTTAGCGAGCGGCAGCGCAACCAAGGTCTGAGCCGCAAGGCGTTGGGCTACGAGTTGCGCCGCAAGGGCGTCGAGGAGCACCTGGTCGCCGAAGCTCTCTCCACTGTGGACACGGATGCCGAGCAGGAGCGGGCGCGGGAACTGGTGCGCCGCAAGCTCCGCTCGCTCACCGTGGACGACCCGGAGAAGCGGCTGCGCCGGCTCGTCGGAATGCTGGCCCGCAAGGGCTACCCGGAAGGCATGGCCTTCCGGGTGGTCAAGGACGAGCTCGACCGGTCGGACCTGGAAGCCGGTGCGGACGACGCGGAAGCACCGTGACGAGCACGCTTTCCCGGCGCACCGCCCTTCCCACCGTCGGTAATCCTGAGCGACGGCGGGTGGGCACGGCTCATGGGGCCGCGTCACCGACGGAGCGTCCGACGAACACGAGGTCGTGGACCACGCCCTCCAGGTCGGCGACGCCCGGCAGCAGTCCCCACTGCTGAAATCCGTGCGACCGGAAGAGCCGGATGCTCGCCTCGTTGGCGGCGAAGATGCTGGCCGCGAGGGTGCGCACGCCCAGCCGCGGCGCGTGCGCGATGGCCTCGTCCAGCAGGTGGTGGCCCTGCCCCCGTCCGCGGTGGTCCGGGTGCAGGTAGATCGCGAGATCAGCGGTCACGTCGTACCCGGGCCGCCCGTTGAGGAACGGGTCGAACGACAGGTACCCGGTCACCGTCCGCGGCGAGCCCGGTTCGTGCCCGACCCAGACGGGACGACGGTCGGGGTGCGACTCGGCGAACCACGCTTCGCGCGCCGAGACGTCGACCGGTTCGAGGTCGCACGTGCTCGCCTTGGCGGGGATGGCGGCGTTGTAGATGTCGACGATGGCAGGCAGGTCGTCCCGGGTGGCGAGGCGGTGCGCATAGGGCAAGGTCGTTCTCCGCGGTTCGGGGGATGACGGGAGATCGTCGGGTTTGGCTAGGCTGCCGGATCTGGCGGCGGTAGTCGATCGGGACAGGGGTGTTATGCGAGTCGGCGGTGGGATGACCTCAGCGGCACGGCACATCGTGTGGGACTGGAACGGCACGTTGCTGGACGACAACGACGCGGTCGTCTCGGCGGTGAACGCCGTGTGCGCCGAGTTCGGGCGCGAGCACATCGACCTCGAGCAGTGGCGGTCGATCTTCAGCCGCCCGCTGCAGCAGTGCTACGAGCGGCTGCTGGACCGCCCGCTGTCCGAAGCCGACTGGAGCAGGCTCGACGTGCTCTACCACGAGCACTACCGGGAGCTGCTGCACACGGCGAAGCTGGCCACCGGCGTCCCGGACGTGCTGCGCGAATGGGGTGAAGCGGGCCGCACGCAGTCCTTGCTGTCGATGTGGTTCCACGACGAGCTGGTCCCGCTGATCACCCGGCTGGAGCTGCTGCCGTTGTTCGAACGGGTCGACGGGTTGCGCACCGACATCGGCGGCGGAGCCAAGGCCGAGCACCTGCGCCACCACCTCGCGGAACAGGGACTCGACCCGGCCGACGTGGTGCTCATCGGCGACGTGCTCGACGACGCGCTCGCGGCGGAGCGGGTCGGTACCGGCTGCGTGCTGGTGACGACGGGCGTCATGAGCCGTCGCGCGCTGGAGACCGCCGGCGTTCCCGTGGTCGATTCCATTCCCGAAGCGGTGGACCGGATCTCCACGAACCTCGCGGCCTAGCCGGATCAGTACAGCGTCGGCGGCGAGGTCGTGACGACGCGCCGCCACGGCCCGTCGGGCACGTCGGACTCCTCGACGAAGCGCCAGTCGACCCGGTCGTGCGCGCCGTTGAGGTGGGTGAAGCCGAGGCAGCCGTTCAACGCGGGGGACACGTCCAGCCCCGCCCCGTTGAACCGGGTGTTCACCGGCCGGGGGTCGTCGTGCCCGAAGACGTACCGCGCGTCGTGGTACTCGGCGGGCCCGGCGTCCTGGACCTGGCCGAAGCACACGGCGTCACCCCTGGTGAGCTGCACCCAGCGGTTCTTCAGGTAGCTGAACGACTCGTCCCGCTCGCGGCCGGCGTAGCCCGGATCCCGGCTCCAGGGCACCACGGCGCCGCGCTGCTCGAAGGCGATGGGGTCGTTGAGGTCGTCGAAGGGGAGATCGAGGTAGAACGGGTTCTCCCGCGGCGTCATCCTGGTCGGGAAGTAGCCGTTGGCGGCGGTCCGCGGCTCCGTGTCGCACCGGCCGTCGAGCAGGACTCCGTCGCAGCCGCCGTAGTGCTGCTGCCAGGCGGAGTCGTAAGTCGAGATGACCTGGCTGCCGTCGGAGGTGTCCGGGTCGAGGACCTCCCCGACCCAGAAGGTCGTCGCCACGATGCCGGTGTGCCACGGGTACTGGCGGCCGTGCACCTGCTCACCGCCCGCGCAGGAAGCGGTGATCAGTGCCGCGGCCAGCGCCGCCGTCGCGCGACCCCGGGGCACCGGCATGCGCGGTCACCCCGATTCCGGGCAGGTCACAGGCACAGCCACCTCCGGGGGACCCACCAGTCCAGGTCGCGGCAGGCGCTGTCGTTGCTGGCTTCGGCGTTCACCCTGACCCCGTAGTCGTCGGTGGTGAGCGAACCGCGGGAGAACAGGGCGAGCCCGAAGCTGATCCCGGTGGCCTCCTCGGGCACGGCCGGGGTGGTCCAGGACGCCTCCGTCCACTGCTGCGCGGGCGCGAACGTCGGGCCCGCCGCCCAGTACCGCCACTGGCCGACGCGGTCCCGGTAGTACACCGCGAGCTGGGTGGGCGCGGTGGACTTGTACCAGGTGCTCAGCGAGTAGTTCTGCCCCTTCCGCGCGGGCAGCGCGTATTCGCCGAGGTCCAAGGTGGACATGAGCTTGGCGTCCCCGTCGGTGAACCGCGGCATGTCCAGCCGCTGCGCCCACTCCCCGTCGTGCGCGTCGCGCGTCCTGGTCCACACCGGCGTGTTCGTGCCCCAGCCACCGGTTTCCCACCCGAGCGGGACGCCGTCGGGACCGGCCTGTTCGAGCGAGGCGTTCACCGGCCGGTCCCGCTGCTGCGGTGGCGGTGCCCGGTGGACCGGCGCGACGGCGCCGCCGATGACCTCGTGCACGGTGCGCACGGCGGTCCCGCGGTCGTGCAGCCACGCCGCGAACTCGTCGAGCACCCCGGGGCTCACCGCCAGCGGACCGCACATGTCGCAGGTCTGGTGCAGCACCAGCGGCACCCAGCCGCCTCCCGAGTCGTCCGCGCGGGTCACCGCCTCCTTCAACTCGTCGACGGTGGTGTCCCGCGTGAGCATGCCGGGCGACCGGATCTCGTAGGGATCGGCGGGCGGCATGGATTCGGCGGCGACGCAGTCCGGGCAGTCGCGAGCGCGGAGCCCGCCCATGGTCCGCGCGCTGCTGTAGCCGCACTGCTCGACCGCGGCGCGCACGTCGTCGTCGACTTCGTCGAACGGGGCGGTGAACGAGGTGACCTGGTAGCCCCACCGGTTCAAGTTGGCGCGATCGTCGCAGATCTGCCTGCGCATCTCGTCGGGGCTCACCTGGGTCAGGTCCGGGTGAGTGACGGTGTGCCCGCCGATCTCGTGGCCTTCCTCGGCGACGCGCCGCAGTTCCTCGTGGCCGAGGTAGCCGGGGCTCGCGATGGCGCCGGAGATGATGTAGAAGGTGCCGTGCATCCCGTGCCGCTGCAGGACTTCGGCGCCCGTGGTCTGCGAGACGCTGCCGTCGTCGAAGGTGAACGTGACCACGGTGCCCGGCTGCGGGGAGTGCTGCGCGGGCGCGGCGGTGACCGGACTCGCCGCGGCGACGCCGAGCAGGGCCGCCAGCAGCAGGGAGACGAGCGCTCGCCGGTGCGTGGCGAGGCGACCCGGCCAGCGGTGTCGGATGTCGCGCAGGTGCATTCGGTGACCGCCCAAGCTTCGAGGTCCTCCGACGCTACGAGCTGGCGACGACCGCTCGGATCGCCTGCGGAGGGGACACCGCCTACCGCGTTCGCACGAGTGCCGGTGCCACCCGCGACGAGCCGCGGGTGGCACCGGTCGTGCTCAGCCGAGGGCCGCGGCCTGCCGGGCGAGCGCCTCGATCTGGCCCCACTGCCCGGTGGCGAGCAGCTGCTTCGGAGCGAGCCACGACCCGCCGACGCAGCCCACGTTGGGCAGCGCGAGGTAGCGCCCGGCGTTGTCGGTGCCGATGCCACCGGTGGGGCAGAACCGCAGCTGCGGCAACGGCCCGGCGATGGACTTCAGGTAGGGCACGCCGCCGCTGGCTTCGGCGGGGAAGAACTTCATCGCGGTCATGCCGCGCTCGGCCAGCCGCATCGCCTCGGACACGGTGCTGATCCCGGCGAGGTAGGGGAGGCCGGTGGCGTCGATGTCGTCGAGCAGCCGATCCGTGCTGCCCGGCGTGACGATGTAGCGCGCCCCGGCTTCGCGGGCCTTGTCGGCCTGCCCGACCTCGGTGACGGTGCCCGCGCCGACGACGATCTCCGGCACTTCGGCGGCGAGCTGTTCGATCGCGGGAAGCCCGGCGGGCGTGCGCAGGGTGACCTCGATGGTGCGGATGCCGCCGCGCAGCAGCGCCTGCCCCAGCGGGACCGCGTGGGCGGCGTCGTCGAGGGCGACGACGGGAACGACGGGACTGATGTCGAGCACTTCGGAGGCAGTGTTCATGGCGGGGTTCACCTGTTTCCGTAAACGCCAGTTCAGGCGGTCGATCGCATTGATCCTGTCATGTCGCGCGGGGGCCGCGGGAGGTTCGCGGCCCCCGGCGGAGGATCAGACGGGCAGGTCGCTCGGCGCGCCGGTGCGCTGCTGCGGCGCGAACACGCTAGCGCCCTGGTCGGCGCGGCCGACGGAGCGGCGGAACGCGGCGAACAGCTCGCGCCCGGTGCCGTGCTGGGTGGCGGGGGCGCCGCGAGCCGGTTCGCGGGCCGCGAAGTCCTCGTCGCCGACGAGCACTTCCAGGGTGCCCTGCTCGGCGTCCAGCCGGATCATGTCGCCGTCGCGCACCCGCGCCAGCGGGCCGCCCGCGGTCGCCTCGGGGGTGAGCTGGATGGCGGCGGGGATCTTGCCGGAGGCCCCGGACATCCGTCCGTCGGTGACGAGCGCGACCTGGTGCCCGCGGTCCATGAGCACGCCCAGCGACGGGGTGAGCCCGTGCAGCTCGGGCATGCCGTTGGCCTGCGGACCCTGGTTGCGGATCACGACGACGACGTCCTGGTCGAGCTCGCCGGACCGGAACAGCGCGGTGAAGTCGTGCTGGTCGTCGAAGACGCGCGCGGGCGCGGTGACGACGCGGTTCTCCGGCTTGACCGCGGAGACCTTGATGACGGAGCTGCCGAGGTTGCCGCGCAGCACCCGCAACCCGCCGTCGGGCGCGAACGGGTCCTGCACCCCGCGCAGCACGTCCGGGTCGAGGCTCTCGGCGGGAGCGTCGCGCCAGACGAGCTCGCCGTCTTCGAGGAACGGCTGCTTGCGGTAGTGGTCCAGGCCGAACCCGGCGACGGTGTGCACGTCGGGGTGCAGCAGTCCGGCGTCGAGCAGCTGGCCGACCAGGGTCTGCACGCCTCCGGCGGCGGCGAAGTGGTTGATGTCGGCCGAGCCGTTCGGGTAGACCCGCGACAGCGACGGCACGATCGCGGAGAGCTCCGCGAAGTCGTCCCAGGTGAGTTCGATGCCCGCTGCGGCGGCGATCGCGGGCAGGTGCAGCGTGTGGTTCGTCGAGCCGCCCGTGGCCAGCAGCGCGACGACCCCGTTGACCAGCGCGCGCTCGTCCAGCAGCCGCCCGATCGGGGCGGGGTCCTCGCCGCGGGCGAGCTGCACGACGCGCCGCGAGGCCTCCTCGGTGAGCGCTCGGCGCAGCGGGGTGCCGGGTGCGACGAAGCTGGAGCCGGGCAGGTGCAGACCCATCACTTCGACGACGAGCTGGTTGGAGTTCGCGGTGCCGTAGAACGTGCAGGTGCCGGGGGAGTGGTAGGAGGCCGATTCGGCTTCGAGCAGGTCTTCGCGGGTGGCTTTGCCTTCGGCGAACAGCTGCCGGATGCGGCTCTTCTCCGTGTTGGGCAGGCCGGAGGCCATCGGGCCCGCGGGCACCAGGATCGTCGGCAGGTGCCCGAAGGCGAGTGCGCCGATGAGCAGGCCGGGCACGATCTTGTCGCAGACCCCGAGCAGCAGGGCGCCGTCGAACATCTCGTGCGACAGCGCGACACCGGTGGCCATCGCGATCACGTCGCGCGAGAACAGGGACAGCTCCATGCCCGCCCGGCCCTGGGTGATGCCGTCGCACATGGCGGGAACCCCACCGGCGAACTGGGCGACCCCGCCTGCTTCGCGCACCGCGTCCTTGATCTGCGGCGGGTATTCGGCGTAGGGCTGGTGCGCCGAGAGCATGTCGTTGTAGGCCGACACGATCGCCACGCCCGGCTTGGTCTCGCCGCGCACCGCGATCCGGTCGGCGCCGCTACACGCCGCGAAACCGTGGGCGAGGTTGCTGCACGGCATTCCGGACCGGACCGGTCCGTCGGCCGCCGCCGCGCTGATGCGGTCGAGGTACTCGCGCCGGGTCTGCTCGCTGCGGCTGCGGATACGTTCCGTGACTCGCTGCACGACGGGGTGGATGGTCGCTCGCGTCGCCATTCGTCGCCTCCTGACGGATTCGGTGCTGCTTGCGCACACGGGCGACGACGCTGGCGCCTCTGATCTTCGTGACGCCAGCCACACTAACGGGTGTGATGCAGAAGTCAAAACCGATACAGAGCAGGCCGTGATCGTGAACTCGGCATGTCGGATGGATGACGAGCCGCGATACGCGTCCGTTCAGCGGCACTGACCTGGAGCGATGCTCGCGCGCCCGGGACGCCGCTGCCTGCGGGCGGGCCGTACGAGGTCAGCGAGGTTCTGGTGATTTCCCGAGCGCGCCGGAGGGCCCGGAGCCCGCGGTCGACGGCGCGGCGGTGCCGTGAACGGCCGGTTGCGGCGGACCTCCCGCGGCCGAAGAAGATCACCACTTCGAGTCGGGGGTGCGGAATCGCCACGCGCGGCGCGACGGGATCCGCCTTCGATCGGGCGGAATCCCGTGGCCGCCGCGGCCGATCGGAGCTCCGCTGATCACCGCTCGTGTTCGGGACGGCCGGCGCGGTGGAGGGGCTTCCGAAGATCCGCTCGGCTGGCAGGATGGGGCGCATGCGCAGCGGTGTGGTGGCAGTGGTGCTGGCGAGCGCGGTGGCGCTGGCCGGATGTTCCGGCGGCAGCGGCGAACCGGAGCGGTCGCCCGACGCCGCGCCGCCGCCGGTGGCACCGCCGACGAGCGTGGCGCCGCCGCCCCCGGTGGAGCTCGACGACTCACCGACCCTGGAGAAGATCCGCCGGCGCGGTTCGCTGCTGGTCGGACTCCGCGCGGAGGAACCGGACTTCGCCGCGCGCGACGGCGCGGGCGGCTACCGCGGCTTCGACGTCGAGGTCGCGAAGCTGGTGGCCCAGGAGCTCGGCCTGAACCCGGACACCCAGATCTCCTACCGGCTGCTGCCGAAGACGCTGCGCGCCGACGCGCTCGCGGGCGGCAGCGTGGACCTGCAGTTCGGCGGCCTGGACCCGGCCGGCCCCGGCGTTGCCGGGGTCGGTCCGTACGCGGTCACCGAGGACGGCGCCGAGCACTTCCTGGTGATCAAGTCCGGGGACGACGCGATGCGCGATCAGCTCTCCGATGCGCTCACCGCGGTGGTGAGCGACGGCGGCTGGCAGCGGGCCTACGACGGCACGCTGGCCACGGCCGGGGTGCAGGCCCGCCCCGCTCCGCGCTGAGCGGCGGCGGACCCGCCGGTCACACCGCGCGGCCGGTCTCGACCGCGCTGGGCGCGGTGAGCCCGCCCTTGCGCCCCTGGCTGAGCCTGCGCTCGGTGAACACCGCGGCGCGGCTCAACGCGTAGTTGATCAGCACGAACACCACGCCGATGACGAAGTACGTCTGGATCGGGTTGTTCAGGTTCTGGATGACGATCTGCCCCTGCCGCACCAGATCCACGTACGAGATGATGAAGCCCAGCGAGGTGTCCTTCACGATCACCACGAGCTGGCTGATCAGCGCGGGCAGCATCGCCCGGAACGCCTGCGGCAGCACCACGGTGCGCAGCACCTGCGAGCGGCGCAGCCCGATCGCGTAAGCCGCCTCGCTCTGCCCGCGCGGCAGCGACATGATCCCGGCGCGCACGATCTCGGCGATGATCACCGAGTTGTACGCGGTCAGCCCGATCACCAGGTACCACATCACCGGCATGTCCAGGCCGAACGACGGCAGCACCCGGCTGGCGAAGAAGACCGCGATGACGACCGGCACGCCGCGCAGCAGCTCGACGAGGCCGACCACAGCCCACCGGTACCAGGGCGCCGCCACGACGCGCGAGACCGCGAGCAGCGTGCCGATGGCCAGCGAGAGCGCCATCGCCAGCACGGCCGCGAGCAGCGTGTTGCCGAGCCCGGCGCCGAGCAGGCTCCACAGTGCGGTGAACGTCCCGTTGGTGGGGTCGATCAGCGGCCCCCACTTGTCCACGGTGAGCTGGCCGTTGGTGCCGAGCGTCACCAGCACCCACGCCAGCAGCGCCAGCAGCAGCGCGCCCACGACGACGCTGACCACCAGTCCGCGCCGCTTGGCGACCGGCCCGGGAGCTTCGTAGAGCACCGAGTTCGTCATCGGGCGATCGCCACCTTCCGCTCCAGGACGCCGAGCAGCAGCCCGGCCGGGATCGTGATCACCAGGTAGCCGAGGACCACCCCGATGAGCACCGGCAGCACGGCCTCACCGCGCGCCGAGGTCAGCGTGTCGCCGACGGCGAACAGGTCCCCGCCGACGCCGAACGCGCCCACGATCGCCGAGTTCTTGATCATTGCGATGATCACGTTGCCCAGCGGCGGAACCACGGTGCGCACCGCCTGCGGCAGCACGACCAGTCCCAGCGTCTGGCCGAATCCGAGGCCGATCGCGCGCGCCGCCTCGGCCTGGCCGGGCGGCACGGCGTTGATGCCGCTGCGGATCGCCTCGCACACGAACGCCGAGGTGTAGAGGGCGAGCCCGATGGTCCCGAACCAGAAGTACGAGCCGTTGAGCCCGAGCTCGGGCAGCCCGAAGGCCATGAAGAACAGCACCACGGTCAGCGGGCAGTTGCGGAACACGGTGACCCACGAGGTGCCGGTGGCGCGCAGCGGTGGCAGCGGCGCCACCCGGAACGCCGCGATCACGGTCCCCAGGACCATCGCGAGCACTCCCGCGTACAGGCAGATCTGCAGCGTGCGCAGCAGTCCGTTCAGGTACAGGGGCAGGTTGTCGGTGATGACGTGCACGGTTCTCTCCGGCTCTGCGGACAGGGGAGGCATGGATGAGGGGCGCCGTCGCGGCGCCCCTCACCGGAATTCGATCAGCTGCAAGGGTCGAGCTGCGGCAGCGGCGGCGTCTCCGGCGACACCTTGCCCGCGCTCGCCTGCCAGGCCTTCTCGTAGGTCCCGTCACCCGCGGCCTTGGTGAGCGTGTCGTCGATGAACTGGCAGAACGGCACGTCGCCCTTCTTGATGCCGATGCCGTAGGGCTCCGAGGTGAACTGCTTGTCGACGAGCTTGAACTGCCCGCCGCTGTTCTCCACCAGACCCATGAGGATCACGTTGTCGGTGGTCACGGCCTGCACCTGGCCGGTGCGCAGCGCGTCGGAGCACTTCGAGTAGACGTCGAACAACGTCAGGTTCTGCGGGTCGACGAACTTCTTGATCTCTTCGGCGGGGGTGGAGCCGGTGACCGAGCAGACCTTCGCGCCGCTGGCCCGCAGCGACTCGGGGCCGGTGATCTCCGCGTTGTCGCTCTTGACCATCAGGTCCTGCCCGGCTTCGTAGTACGGCCCGGCGAAGCTGATGCGCTCCTTGCGCTTGTCGTTGATCGTGTAGGTGGCCACGACCATGTCGACGAGGTCCTGCTCGATCTTCTCCTCGCGGGTCTTGCTCGGGGCTTCGACCCATTCGATCTGTTCCGGGGAGAGGCCGAGCTTGGCGGCGACGATCTTGCCGATCTCGACGTCGAAGCCCTGCGGCGTGCCGTCGAGGCCCTTGAGGCCGAACAGCGGCTGGTCGAACTTGGTGCCGATGCGGATCTTGCCCGCCTGCTTCAGGTTCGCCATCGTGCTGCCGGGCGCGAACTCGGCGTTCGTGTCGACCGGGACGTCGGTGCCGCCCGCGAGCTGGTTGCCCCCGCCGCCTCCGCAGGCCGTCAGCACCAGCGCCGCCGACGCCACCAGCACGCCCCAGCGCATGCTCCGAGCTCTCATCTCGAATGCCCCTCTCTGAAATGAACCGAACGGCGCGTCCCGCGACGTGCGCGGGACCGCGAGGTCAGTGGGTGAGGATCTTGCTCAGGAAGTCCTGGGCCCGCGCGCTCTCCGGTGCTTCGAAGAACCGGCTCGGCGTGGAGTCCTCGACGATGCGGCCGTCGGCCATGAACAGCACGCGGTGCGCGGCGCGGCGGGCGAAGCCCATCTCGTGGGTGACGACGAGCATCGTCATGCCCTCGGCGGCCAGCCCGGCCATCACGTCGAGCACCTCGTTGACCATCTCCGGGTCGAGCGCGGAGGTCGGCTCGTCGAACAGCATGACCTTCGGCTTCATCGCCAGGGCGCGGGCGATCGCCGCCCGCTGCTGCTGGCCGCCGGAGAGCTGGGCGGGGTACTTCTGCGCCTGGTCGGCGATCCCGACCCGTTCCAGCAGTGCCGTCGCCTCCCGCTCGGCGGTGGCCTTGTCGAGCTTGCGGACCTTGATCGGGCCGAGCAGCACGTTCTCGAGGATCGTCTTGTGCGCGAACAGGTTGAACTGCTGGAACACCATGCCCACGTCGGCGCGCAGCTCGGCGAGCGCGCGTCCTTCGGCGGGCAGCGGCTTGCCGTCGATCTCGACGGTGCCGGAGTCGATCGGTTCGAGCCGGTTGATCGCGCGGCACAGCGTGGACTTGCCCGATCCGGACGGACCGAGCACGACCACGACCTGGCCGGGCGGCACGGTCAGGTCGATGTCCTGCAGCACGTGCAGGGACCCGAAGTGCTTGTCGACCGAGGACATGCGGATCATCGGCGAATCCGGGGTACCTGCGGTCATGCACTCTCCTAGCCCGAGAAGTCCGGATCTGATGGCGAAAATTTAAGCCGCCGGACACGATTAGTCCATATGGTGCGGGTCAACGCAGGTTGCAACTCGGTTACGCGTCCGGGGAAGACGAGGGTTTTCCCGGATTCTCACAAGATCTGCCCGCAGGCCCGCCAACTGCGTGTACGCGTCTCTTCGCGGAGGGTTCCAGTGCGCGATCGATGATCGTTCCGAGCGTTCCCGCTGCTTCTGCTCGGTGACGTTCCGTGCTCGCAGGATTTCGGGTTCGCCCGTACGGCCGCGTTCGTGCGTGACTCGTAGTAGCGCCTGCGGGTGAAGTTCGATTGCGCCATTCGCCACTCATCTCGTACTCGCGGCCACGGCTTCGCCGACCGGATCGAACAATGCCCACTATGAATGAGCCGACCCGCGCGGCGAGGCGTTTTCATTCGATTTCCCCGCCGGTCCGGAAATCGCGCGAGCACGCGGATTCCACCGCGCGGACCCGGTCCGGCGCCGGTCGGCACCGACGAGCGCGGGACCGCGCCACCCGCTCGGAAACGGCGGTCGTCGCAGCTCCGGGAGCTCCTGCGCAGGACCGGCAACGACCGTCGGCACTGGTCTCCGGGCGGCCATCGAACGCTCCTGAGCAGCCGATATGGTGGCGGGGTGAGCACGACGAGCGTTTCCAGGACATATGACATCCGCACGTACGGATGCCAGATGAACGTGCACGATTCCGAGCGGCTGTCCGGAATGCTGGAAGACGCCGGTTACGTGCGCGCCGCGAAGGACCACGACCCCGACGTCGTCGTGTTCAACACCTGCGCGGTCCGGGAGAACGCCGACAACCGGCTCTACGGCAACCTCGGCAGGCTCCGGCCCGCGAAGCAGGAACACCCCGGCATGCAGATCGCCGTCGGCGGTTGCCTCGCGCAGAAGGACCGCAGCGAGATCGTGCGCCGCGCGCCCTGGGTCGACGTCGTGTTCGGCACCCACAACCTCGGTTCGCTGCCCACGCTGCTCGAACGCGCCCGGCACAACGACGAGGCCGAGGTCGAGATCCTCGAATCGCTGGAGACGTTCCCGTCCACGCTGCCGGCCCGGCGCGAATCGGCCTACTCCGGCTGGGTGTCGGTCTCGGTGGGGTGCAACAACACCTGCACGTTCTGCATCGTGCCCGCGCTGCGCGGCAAGGAGAAGGACCGGAGGCCCGGCGACGTGCTCGCCGAAGTGCAGGCCCTGGCCGACGAGGGTGTGCTCGAGGTGACGCTGCTCGGCCAGAACGTCAACGCCTACGGCGTCGAGTTCGGCGACCGGCTCGCCTTCGGCAAGCTGTTGCGCTCCTGCGGCGAGATCGACGGCCTCGAACGCGTGCGCTTCACCTCGCCGCACCCGCGCGACTTCACCGACGACGTGATCGAGGCGATGGCCGAGACGCCCAACGTCTGCCACCAGCTGCACATGCCGCTGCAATCCGGCTCGGACCGGGTGCTCAAGGCGATGCGCCGGTCCTACCGCTCGGACCGCTACCTGAACATCCTGAGCAAGGTGCGCGAGGCGATGCCGGACGCGTCGATCACCACCGACCTCATCGTCGGTTTCCCCGGCGAGACCGAAGAGGACTTCGAAGCGACCCTCGACGTCGTCCGCCGAGCGCGGTTCAGCACGGCGTTCACCTTCCAGTACTCCAAGCGCCCCGGCACGCCCGCCGCCGAGCTGCCCGACCAGCTGCCGAAGGAAGTCGTGCAGGAGCGCTACGAACGGCTCGTCGCGGTGCAGAACGAGATGTCCTGGGAGCTCAACAAGGGCCTCGTCGGCCAGGACGTCGAACTGCTCGTCGCCGAAGGCGAAGGCCGCAAGGACGTCGAGACCCGCAGGCTCTCCGGCCGGGCCCGCGACGGGCGGCTCGTGCACTTCCACCCCGGCGGTGCCATCGACCGCGAGATCCGGCCCGGCGACATCGTGCGCACCACCATCACCAGGGGTGCCCCGCACCACCTCGTCGCGGACGGCGAGCTCAGCGCGCACCGGCGCACCAAGGCCGGCGACCGGTGGGAGGAGGGCCGCAGGCCCAAGACCTCCGGGACCAGCCTGGGGCTGCCCACCTTCGGCGCCCCGGCGGCGCCGCCCGCGACCGAACAAGGATGTGGCTGTTGAGCGACGACGAGCGGCGATCCCGCCCCGAGCCGGACGAACCGGTGGACCCCGGCGACTCGACCAGCCCGGACCTCGACGCTCAGGAAGGGACCGACGTGCAGCGCACGGAACCAACGGACACGAGCGGCACCGACCAGGACCGCGCCGACCGGCAGAGCCTCTCCCAGGCCGAACGCGACCTGCTGCGGCGCATCGACCCCGGCAGCAAAGCCGTCACCATCGCGGCCGTCATCCTGGTCCTGATCGTCAGCTCGCTGCTGCCGTGGATCGGGGACTCGACCGGCCTGGAGATCCTGCTCGGACGCGCCGACCCGGCGTTGGACGTCGGCCTGCTGCCCAGGCTGTTCGCGCTCAACGCCACCATCGTCGGCGTGCTGATCGGTGCGCTGGCGCTCACCACCCGCCGCTGGGCGATCGCGTGGGTGGCGGGGATGGCGGCCATCATCGTGTCCTTCGAAGGCATGATCGCGATCTGGTCCCGACAGACCACGCCTTCGGGCGGCCCCTCGTGGGGTTTGGTGCTCGCCGCGCTGTGCATGGTCGTGCTGGCCGTGCAGTGGATCCGCGTGGTGCTGACCCGGCCCTGACGTCCGCTTCCGGCGAGGACCTCGTTCTCGCGGCGAGGCGAAACCCGCGCGGATCGCGGCTCGGCGGCTCAGCTGCGACGAACCCGTTGGCGCGCCCGGCGACCGCCCGTGCGCAAGAACGGGTCGTGACGGTGCCGGGCGGTGGGCGCCGATCGGGCGCCCACCCCGGAATCGATCAGCGGTCGGCCAGGGCCTGCTCCGCGGCGGAGAGCCACACGCGCCACTGACCGGCCTGCTCGTCGGCCTTCTTGGCGCGCTTCTCGTCGCCCGCCGCGCGCGCCTTCTCGGCCTGCGCCTCGAACTGCTCCACCCGCTCGCGGAACTGGTCGACCCGCGCCTGCGCCTCCGGGTCGGTGCGCCGCCACTGCGCGTCCGACGCCGACCGGACCCGGTCGGCGACCGTGCGCAACCGGCCTTCGAGCTCGCGCATCCGCTCCCGCGGCACCTTGCCGACCTCGTCCCAGCGCTGCTGGATCCGCTGCAGGTGCGCCTGCGCGGCGGACAGGTCCGCGCCGGGATCGATCGCCTCTGCCTCGGTGAGCAGCGCTTCCTTCAACTTGGCGTTCTCCGCGAACTCCGCGTCGCGTTCCGAGAACGCCGCCGAGCGGCGGGCGAAGAACGCGTCCTGCGCGGCGCGGAACCGCTGCCACAGCGCGTCGTCGCTGTCCTTCGGAGCACGGCCGCTGGCCTTCCACTCCGCCATCAGGTCCTTGTAGCGCGTGGCCGTCGCGCCCCAGTCGGTCGACTCGGTCAGCGACTCGGCCTCGTCGACGAGCTCCTGCTTGCGGACCTTCGAGGCCGCGCGCTGCCGGTCGAGGTCGGCGAAGTGCGACCCGCGCCTGCGGTTGAACGCGTCGCGGGCCTTGGAGAACCGCCGCCACAGCTGCTCGTCGGTCTTGCGGTCCACACCGCGCACCGACTTCCACTCGTCGAGGATCCCGCGCAAGCGGTCCCCGGCGGACTTCCAGTGCGTCGCCTCCGCCGCGATCTCCTCGGCCTCGGCGGCCAGCGCCTCCTTGCGGGCCACCGCGTCCGTGCGGGCCTGCTCCTTGTGCGCCTTCGCTTCCTCGACCGCCTTCTCAGCGTGCTGCACGAGGTGTTCGACCAAGGCGCCCAGCGCCTCCAGGTCGCCGACGACGGCGGCTTCGGGCAGTCCGTCGCGCAGGTGCTTCGCGCTGGTCAACGACTGCTTCGCGTCCCCGGAGCGACTGCTGAGCCGCTTCTCGAGCAGCTCGGCCTCGGTGCGCAGGTCGTCGAACTTCCGGGCGAAGTGCGCCAACCCCTCCGACGGCTCACCCGCCTGCCAGGAACCCACGGCGCGCTCACCGTCGACCGTGCGCACCCACACGGTGCCTGCTTCGTCCACCCGGCCCCACTGGCCCGGATTCGCCGAAGCCGCCGGGACCGTGGGCGTTGTCGAGGTGGACCCGGTCCCGGTGACGGCCGCAGCCGCGTCGGGCGTGGCGCCCGCAGTGCTCTCAGGGGTCGTGTCCTGGTGCGTCATGACCGGAATCCTCCTCGGGTACCCGCTTCGGTGCCCGTGCCGGGCACGGGCGCCCCGCGCGTGCGGGGCCGGTGCGCGGCGATCCGGACTCGCGTGGTGAGTCCGATCTCCGCTGGCGCATTCAAACAGGTCGCCCCCGGCTCCGGAATTCCGGCGGTACCACTGCGCGGTCCGCGCGGTCGCGAACGCAGGTCCTGCCAGGTCCTCCGACCGCCCGTCGCGCGCCCCGTTCGGGTCCCTGCTCCGCTCACCGCTGACCGTGACCTTTACCGTGCACGGGTGTGATCACCCGCATCGCCGTGGTGCCTTACCCGCCGTTGCTCGTCCCCGAACTGACCGTGCGGTCGACTTCGCTGATCGAGCCCGTGCGGAGCGCGTGCCTGCGCGCCACCACCAGTTTGACGGAAGCCGCAACCGAATGGGTGGCCGTCGGTGTAGATCGTTCCGGACCGGCGGTCCTGAGCCCGGCCACCACCGGCACGTTCGCCGGTTACGGCGTCGACGTCCCGGTGGCGCTGCGGGAGAGGGCGGAGCGGTCCGCACCGCCCGACCCGGACCTGCCGCTGCCCGCGCTGGTCGCCGGTCTCCTGCGCGCGCAGGCCGGTGCGCGGTCGGTGACCGTGCGGCTGCTGGCGCCGGACACCCCTGCCGACCAGGCCGCCGAGCTCGGTGCGCGGCTCGACGCCGACGGCCCTGAGACAGGGCTGCTGGTGCTCGCCGAAGGCGGCAGCCACCGGGACGAACGATCACCGCACCTCCCCGACCCGCGGGCGGCCGGGCTCGACGACGCCCTGCGCGACGCGCTGCGCGACGTCGACGGACCCGCGCTGCTCGGGCTGGAACCGCAGGAGTGCGACGAGCTCGGCGTGCACAGCCGGGCCGCGTGGCAGGTCGCCGCGGGCGTCGCCGCGACCGGCACGTGGCAGGCGGAGCCGCTGTACTCGGACACCCCGCTGGGCATCACGTACCACGTGGGCGTGTGGTCCAGGGCGGTGCAGGAGCCCGGCGCGAGCGCTCTGCGCGGGGAATCGCCGCTGCGCCGCTGACCTGGCGTCGGCCCTGGGTGAATCGATCGGGGGACAGGCCTTACAGTCGCCACCGTGTCCGCCGCATCCACAGCTCGACCGGTGGCGATCGTCGGGCCCACCGCCACCGGCAAGTCGGATCTCGCCGTCGAGGTCGCGATCGAGCTCGGCGGCGAGGTGATCAACGCCGACGCGATGCAGCTCTACCGCGGCATGGACCTCGGCACCGCCAAGCTCACCGAGGCGGAGCGCCGCGACGTCCCGCACCACCTGCTGGACGTGCTCGACGTGACCGAGGCGGCCTCGGTCGCCGCCTACCAGCGGGAAGCGCGTGCCGCCGTCGAGGACGTGCTGGCGCGCGGACGCACCCCGGTGCTCGTCGGCGGCAGCGGCCTGTACGTGCAGGCGGTGCTCGACGACCTGCGGTTCCCCGGCACCGACCCGGACGTGCGGGCGCGCTGGGAGGAGGAACTGCGGACCTGCGGCGCGGCGGCGCTGCACCACCGCCTCGCCGAACTGGACCCGCCCGCCGCGGCGGCCATCCTTCCCTCGAACGGGCGACGCCTGGTGCGGGCGCTGGAGGTCATCGAGATCACCGGGCAGCCGTTCTCGGCGAACCTGCCCGTCCCGGGCCCGCCCCGCTACGACACCGTGCTGATCGGCCTGGACCGGCCCGTCGCCGAACTCGACGACCGAGTCGATCGGCGGGTCACCTGGATGTTCGACACCGGACTGGTCGCCGAGGTGCGCGAACTGGCAGACCACGGCCTGCGCCACGGCCGGACGGCGTCCCGGGCGCTGGGCTACCAGCAGGTCCTGGCCGAGCTCGACGGATCCGGCGACATGACCGTCGCCGCCGCCGAAACCGCCCGCCTGACCAGGCGCTTCGTGCGCAAGCAGCGCTCCTGGTTTCGCCGCGACGACCGCATCCACTGGTTCGAGCCGGCGACGGCGAGGCCCGGGATCCACCGGCTGCTGCGCACGTAGACTCGTCACGTGCGGTTTTCCGAAGGACCTGAGTTCACCAAGGGCCACGGCACGCAGAACGATTTCATCGTGCTGCCCGACCCGGACGGCGAGCTGGAGCTCACCGATGCCCACGTGCGCGCGCTGTGCGACCGCCGTCGCGGCCTCGGAGCCGACGGCGTGCTGCGCGTCGTGCCCGCGGGCGCGGTGCCCGACGCCCCCGACGACGTTGACCCGGACGTGTGGTTCATGGACTACCGCAACGCGGACGGGTCGCTCGCCGAGATGTGCGGCAACGGCGTCCGGGTGTTCGCCCGCTACCTCGTCGAAGCGGGGCTGGTCGAGCAGTCCGAGTTCCCCGTCGGAACCCGAGCCGGGATCCGCTCGGTCCGCACCCACCCGGACGGCGGCAGCACCGTCGACATGGGCGCGGCGCGGATCTTCGGCGACTCCGCGGCCACGCACGGCGGCAGGGAGTTCGCCGGGGTCGCGGTGGACCTGGGCAACCCGCACCTGGCGTGCGTGACCGAGGCGGACCTCGACGCGCTCGACCTCGCCGAAGCGCCCGAGCACGACGGCGGGCTGTTCCCGAACGGCGTCAACGTGGAGTTCGTGCGCCCCACCGAACCGCAGCGGGTGCGGATGCGCGTGCACGAACGCGGGGTCGGCGAAACCCGTTCCTGCGGCACCGGCACGGTCGCCGCCGCCGTCGCGGCGCTGCGCGCCGACGGGGAGAGCACCGGTCGCCGGATCGTCGACATCCCCGGCGGCACCGTGCAGGTCGACGTGACCGAGACGACGACGCTGCTCACCGGGCCCGCGGTGCTGGTCGGCGGCGGCAGGCTCGATGCCGGCTGGTGGCGGCAGGTCGAGGGCGGCTGAACCGCCTCGGGCGGTGGTCACACCGTTCGAAGGGTGAAAACCGCTCGCGTGCCGTGGGACAATGGTGCCGATATGAAGAATTCCGCACTGTGGTCACATGAGGCAGGCACCCCGGCCGGTGCCCGCACGACAGCCGAAGCCGACGACGGCATCCGCCTGGACGGGGAAGCCCCGCTCGACGACGGCGACTTCGGCTTCCAGCCCGAATCCGACCTCGCGGACCCGTCCGCGGGGGAGATGGCACTCGAAGAGCGCGCCTCGCTGCGCCGCGTCGCGGGGCTGTCGACCGAGCTCGCGGACATCACCGAGGTCGAGTACCGGCGCCTGCGCCTGGAACGCGTGGTGCTGGTGGGCGTCTGGACCGAGGGCGACGCCGCGCACGCCGAGACGTCGCTGGCCGAGCTCGCCCGGCTCGCCGAGACCGCGGGCTCCGAGGTGCTCGACGGGTTGGTGCAGCGCAGGCCGCGCCCGGATCCCGCCACCTACGTGGGGTCCGGCAAGGTCAAGGAGCTGCGCGACGTCGTGATCTCCACCGGTGCGGACACCGTCATCTGCGACGGTGAACTGTCCGCCGGTCAGCTGCGCCAGCTGGAGGACAAGCTCAAGGTCAAGGTCATCGACCGGACCGCGCTCATCTTGGACATCTTCGCCCAGCACGCCAGCTCCAAGGAGGGCAAGGCCCAGGTCGAGCTGGCTCAGCTGCAGTACTTCCTGCCGCGGCTGCGCGGCTGGGGCGAGGCGATGTCCCGGCAGGCGGGCGGGCGCGCCGGTGGCGCCACCGGTGGTGTCGGTACCCGTGGTCCCGGTGAGACGAAGCTGGAGACCGACCGCCGGTTGATCCACAAGCGGATCAGCAAGCTCCGCAAGGAGCTCAAGGCCATGAGCACCGTCCGCAGCACCAAGCGCGGTCGGCGCGAAGCGCAGCACGTGCCCGGTGTGGCCATCGCGGGTTACACGAACGCGGGCAAGTCCAGCCTGCTCAACGCCCTGACCGGGGCCGGTGTGCTGGTCGAGGACGCGCTGTTCGCGACCCTGGATCCGACGACGCGCCGTGCCGAGACCCCGGACGGCAGGCCGCACACGCTGACCGACACGGTCGGCTTCGTCCGGCACCTGCCGCACCAGCTGGTGGAGGCGTTCCGCTCGACGCTGGAAGAGGTCACCGCCGCCGATCTGCTGGTGCACGTCGTGGACGGTTCCGAGCCGCAGCCGCACGAGCAGGTCTCCGCGGTGCGCACGGTCGTCTCCGACATCGCGGCGGAGCACGGTGCCCCGGTGCCGGAGGAGCTGCTCGTGGTGAACAAGGTCGACCAGGTCGACCCGACCCGCATCGCGGAGCTGCGCCAGTTGCTGCCGGGCGCGGTGTTCGTCTCGTCGCACAGCGGTGAGGGCATCGCCAACCTCCGCGAGCTCATCGCCGAGCGGCTGCCCAGGCCGGATGTGCTCATCGACGCGCTGGTGCCCTACACCCGCGGTGAGCTGGTGGCCCGGGTGCACGCCGAAGGCGAGCTCGTGGCCGAGGAGCACACCGCCGACGGGACCCGGTTGCGGGCGAAGGTCCGTTCCGACCTGGCCGGTGCGCTGCGCCCGTTCGTAGGAGCCGGATGAGCAGGACGGGGAAGGCTCGGGCCGTCGTCGTCCTCGCGCGGTGACCGAGCCGGTGCGCACTGCCCGTCGTCGGTCGTGCGCGTTCGTCGCCGCCCTCGCGTTGGTGGGCGTCCCGACGGGGGTGGCGACCGCTCAGAGCGGTGTCGCGCCCGAGCAGCGGTGCCGGATCAGCGACCCGAACTTGACGGAGTTGTCGGGCTTGTCCTCCGACGGCCGGTACTGGTACGCGGTCGACGACGGCGGGAGCTCGATCCGGGTCAGCTTGCTCGACCGCGGTGATTGTTCGGTGCGGGACGTGTGGACCTCCGAAACCGACCCGTACGACGTCGAGGACCTCGCCCTGGCGCCGGACGGCGCGGTGTGGCTGGCCGATACCGGCGACAACCGGCGCCAGCGGAGCACCGTGGCGCTGCACAGGCTGACCGAGGACGGCGACTCGACGCTGTACCGGCTCAGCTATCCGGACGGCCCGCACGACGCGGAGGCGATCCTGCTCGACCGGGCCGGCACTCCGCACGTGGTCACGAAAGAGCCGTTCGGCGTGGCGTTCGTCTACCGCCCGGCCGCTGCGCTCGCGGCGGACGCGACGGTGCCGTGGGAACGGGTCGGCTCGGTCGCGCTGCCCACCACGGATTCGCCGGACGGACCGATCAAGGGAATCGGCACCCGGCTGGTGACCGGCGGGTCGGTGAGCCAGGACGGGACCATGATCGCGTTGCGGACCTACACCGAGGCGTACCTGTTCCACGCTCCCGACGGGGACGTCGCCGCGGCGCTGCAACGTCCTCCGGTGCCGTTGCGGTTGCCGCCCGAGCCGCAGGGCGAGGCGATCGCCTGGGAGCCGGACGGCACGCTGCTGACGACTTCCGAGGGACTGCAACCGGTGTTCGCTCTGCCTGCCGCGGCGGCACTGCTCGCCCCCGCGGAGCCCGAAGCCCCACCGTCCCCGGAAACCCCGGACGCCGACCCCACGCCCCAGGCGCATCCCGACGAGGACGGCACCGCTGACTCCGAGCCGACCGGCGAGGCGTTCTCCACCGCACCCGCGCTCGTCGTGGCCGGTGGCCTCGCCGCTCTCCTGCTGTACTTCCTGGCCCGAATGCGCCGCCGCTGACGGCAATCCTTGATCATTATCCCGCTGGCCGCGAAGCCGTTGAGCAACGACCACAGCGTGAGAGGACTACTCGCGAGTCCTCACGTTCTTTTCGTGAGGACAGCGATTTTCGTGTGTGGCGAAGCCGGCGGCTTCCTCGTGGGACGGCGATTTCGTGATGTAGGGAGCTACATGAGAAATCGATCCCGCAGAGTAGGGAGCCGCCGCCACACGACTCCCACTCAGGCCAAGAACAAAGACAGGTTCCGAGGCCCCGGCCGCTCTCCGAAAGGTTTCCCTCAGAGGCGGCGCAGGACTGCTACTACCTTGCCCAGGATCGTCGCGTCGTCGCCGAGGATGGGCTGGTACGCCTCGTTGTGCGGGACGAGCCACACGTGGTCCTCGGTGCGCTTGAACGTCTTGACGGTCGCTTCGCCGTCGATCATCGCCGCCACGACGTCACCGTTGTCCGCGTCCGGCTGCTGGCGCACCGCGACCCAGTCGCCGTCGGTGATGGCCAGGTCGGTCATCGAGTCGCCGACGACCTGGAGCAGGAACAGCGAGCCCTCGCCGACGATCTCCTTCGGCAGCGGGAACACGTCCTCCACCGATTCCTCGGCCAGGATCGGGCCGCCGGCGGCGATCCGGCCCACCACCGGGACGTACGCGGGCTTCGGCCTACCGGCGAGCTCGGACTGCTCGGAGTCGGCGACCAGCACGCCCACCGTGCGCGGGCGGTGCGGATCACGCCGCAGGAAGCCCTTCCGCTCCAGCACCCGCAGCTGGTAGGCGACCGACGAGGTGGACGTGAGGCCCACCGCGTCGCCGATCTCGCGCACGCTCGGCGGGTAGCCGTGCTCCCGCATCCAGCTGCGGATCGACTCGAGCACCTTGAGCTGCCGGTCGCTGAGTTCGTCGGTGCCCGGCTGTTCGGGGACCGACGAGGCGGGCGCGGTCGGCTCCGCTGCCGTGCCACCTCGGATGTCGGTCACGATCGCCTCCGCGCCGCGAGAACCGTTCGTCGATCCGGCGCCGTCGGACGTGCCGCCGAGTTCGTCGTTGATCGATTCGGTCGTATTGCTGACCACCACTGCCTCCTGTCCTCGTGAACGGGACTGCTCGTGACTCCGATTTCCACAGTAGACGGGGCGAAGTGGAAGATCAAACACCTGTTCGAGTTAATTTGAGTCAGACCCTGGCGCATTCGGGCACTGTTGGTACACAATCGCACGCAGGTTCGATCGAACACCTTTTCGATCTTGTACGTCGATCTGCGGGCCGGTCTCCGGCCCCGATGCTGGAGGTGCTCATGGTGGCGATGTCCGGTGCGGCGACCCGGTCGCGATCCGGCGCTGCGAGAATGGGATCACCGGCGGTTCCGGCGGGTGGGCTCTCGCTGCCGCGCGGGGCCGTCGCGGCCGAGCCGCCAATGCTGAGGGCTGCGCGGTCCGCTCCTGGGGCGGAGGCGGCGCGGGCTGGGTGGCTCGCCGCCGCCCGCGAGTGCGCCTGGCTCGTCGCGGTGGGTGCCTGCGCATTCGTCGGCGTCCTTCTGTTCGGCGTGCTCGCGCTGGATTCGGGAGCGCGGCCGGTGCCGGATGCTACGGCGGTCGCGCGCGTGGCGGACGGCGACACGCTGTGGTCGGTGGCGGCGCGTTTCGCTCCGGACAGTGACCAGCGTGCGGTGGTCGGGCGGATCGTGGAGCTCAACCGCCTCGGCGCCGACGGGTCCGGGTTAGGTCGCACGTTGATCGTTCCCGCGCAGCGCGGCTGACGCCCGGGGCGTCATCTCGCCCGCCTCTCGGGGTGTCGGCTGGGGCTTCCGCAGGTCGCTTGGTTCGATGTCACTCGACCGGGCGGGGAGGGGTGGGTCGGTTTGCTTCCCGATCTGCGGCGGATTAAAGTCGACCACAACATCTAGTAGTTACGCCGGTGTAGTTACTCCACAGGTTGGGATCACGGAGTATTCACGCGTCCACGGACCGTGAGCGCGACCGGCTACCGCGATGGTGTGGGTGACGACGACGCCGGGAAGGGGGTGAGTCCGATGCGGTGCCCGTTCTGCCGAGGCGACGATTCGCGAGTGGTCGACTCGCGCGAGGTCGAGGAAGGCCAGGCGATCCGGCGCAGGCGATCATGTTCAGCCTGCGGTCGCCGGTTCACGACGGTGGAAGAGCTCGTGCTGTCGGTCGTCAAGCGTTCCGGCGTCACCGAGGCGTTCAGCCGGGAGAAGGTGGTCCGGGGAGTGCGGCGCGCCTGCCAGGGTCGTCCCGTGGAGGAGGACGCGCTGCAGCAGCTCGCGCACCGCGTCGAGGACGCGGTCCGCTCCCGGGGTGTGTCGGAGTTGTCCAGCCACGAGGTCGGACTCGCGATCCTGGGACCGCTGCGCGAACTGGACGAGGTCGCGTACCTGCGGTTCGCCAGCGTGTACCGGGCCTTCTCCTCCGTCGAGGACTTCGAGAAGGAGATCGCGGACCTCCGGGACGCGGCGGGCGTCGTCGCCCGTGCGGCCGAGGAGAACGCAGGTGGCTAGGTCGAAGCGGCGGCACGCGAGGCGCGGGTCGGCGAACGTGGGTGGGATGCGACCGAACCGGACGGGGAGCCCGGACGGTGGCGGGAATGCACGAGCGAGCAACAGGGAAGAGGGACAGGTCATGACAGAGACCGTGGGCAGCCCGGCCGGCGCCGCGGGGGAGCCGGATTCAGGTGCTCGTACCAAGGGCATCCGGGTGCAGCGCGTCTACACCACCGAGGGGGTGCACCCCTACGACGAGGTGTCGTGGGAGCGCAGGGACGTGGTGATGACCAACTGGCGGGACGGTTCGGTCAACTTCGAGCAGCGCGGAGTCGAGTTCCCCGACTCCTGGTCGCTGAACGCGGTCAACATCGTGACCAGCAAGTACTTCCGCGGGGCCCAGGGCACCGCGCAGCGTGAGAGCAGCCTGCGGCAGCTGATCGACCGGGTCGTGAAGACCTACGTGCGCGCCGGCGTCGAGCACGACTACTTCGCCACCGACGCGGACGCAGAGGTCTTCGAGCACGAGCTGACCTGGATGCTGCTGCACCAGGTGTTCAGCTTCAACTCGCCGGTGTGGTTCAACGTCGGCACCAGCTCGCGGCAGCAGGTCTCCGCCTGCTTCATCCTCTCCGTCGACGACACGATGGAGTCGATCCTCGACTGGTACAAGGAAGAGGGCCTGATCTTCAAGGGCGGTTCCGGCGCGGGCCTGAACCTGTCCCGGATCCGTTCCTCCAAGGAGCTGCTGTCCTCCGGCGGCACCGCGTCCGGGCCCGTCTCGTTCATGCGCGGCGCCGACGCCTCCGCGGGCACCATCAAGTCCGGCGGCGCCACCCGCCGGGCCGCGAAGATGGTCATCCTCGACGTGGACCACCCGGACGTCGAGGAGTTCATCGAGACCAAGTCGAAGGAAGAGCGCAAGATCCGCGCGCTGCGCGACGCCGGGTTCGACGTGGACCTGGGCGGCGCGGACATGGCCTCCGTGCAGTACCAGAACGCGAACAACTCGATCCGCGTGAACGACGAGTTCATGCGGGCCGTGGAGAGCGATGGCCGGTTCGGCCTGCGCGCCCGCACGGACGGCTCCGTGGTCGAGACGGTCCAGGCGCGCGACGTGTTCCGGAAGATGGCCAAGGCCGCCTGGGACAGCGCCGACCCCGGCATCCAGTACGACGGCACGATCAACGACTGGCACACCGCGCCGGAGAGCGGCCGGATCTCGGCCTCGAACCCGTGCTCGGAGTACATGCACCTGGACAACTCCAGCTGCAACCTGGCCTCGTTGAACCTGATGAAGTTCCTGCGCTCGGACCTGACGTTCGACGCGGAACTGTTCGAGAAGGCAGTCGAGCTCGTCATCACGGCGATGGACATCTCGATCAGCTTCGCGGACTTCCCGACCGAGGCCATCGGCGAGACGACCCGCAAGTACCGCCAGCTCGGCATCGGGTACGCGAACCTGGGTGCGCTGCTGATGGCCACCGGGCACGCCTACGACTCCGACGGTGGCCGGGCGCTGTCGGCGGCGATCACCTCGCTGATGACCGGTACGGCCTACAAGCGGTCGGCTGAGCTCGCCGGCGCGGTCGGCCCCTACGAGGGCTACGCCCGCAACGCCGACGCCCACCAGCGGGTGATGCGCAAGCACGCCGCGGCCAACGACCTGGTCCGCACGTACCACCGCAACGACGTGGCCGTGCACAAGCTGGCGACGAAGGTCTGGCAGGACGGCCTGGAGATCGGTGCCCGCAACGGGTGGCGCAACGCGCAGGCGTCGCTGCTGGCCCCGACCGGCACGATCGGCCTGATGATGGACTGCGACACCACCGGGGTCGAGCCCGACCTCGCGCTGGTGAAGTTCAAGAAGCTGGTCGGCGGCGGCTCGATGCAGATCGTCAACCAGACGGTGCCGCGGGCGCTCAAGGCGCTGGGCTACCAGGAAGAGCAGATCGAGGCGATCGTCGAGTACATCGCCGAGCACGGCCACGTCGTGGACGCCCCGGGGCTGCGCCCCGAGCACTACGAGGTGTTCGACTGCGCGATGGGCGAGCGTTCGATCGCTCCGATGGGCCACGTGCGGATGATGGCCGCGGTGCAGCCGTTCCTGTCCGGTGCCATCTCGAAGACGGTGAACATGCCGGAGGCGGCTTCGGTCTCCGACGTCGAGGAGATCTACTTCGAGGGCTGGCGGCTGGGCCTCAAGGCACTGGCCATCTACCGGGACAACTGCAAGGTCGGCCAGCCGCTGTCGGCGGGCAAGGGCGACAAGTCCTCCTCCGAGAAGGAGGTCGAAAAGCAGATCGAGTACCGCCCGGTCCGCAAGCGGCTGCCGAAGAAGCGGCCCAGCCAGACGGTCTCGTTCACCGTGGGCGGTGCCGAGGGCTACCTGCACGCCGGTTCGTACCCGGACGACGGCCTGGGCGAGATCTTCGTGAAGCTGGGCAAGCAGGGCTCGACGCTGGCGGGCGTGATGGACGCCTTCTCGATGTCGATCTCGGTGGGCCTGCAGTACGGCATCCCGCTGGAGTTCTACGTCTCGAAGTTCCAGAACCTGCGCTTCGAGCCCGCCGGCATGACCGACGACCCGGACGTGCGGATGGCGGGCAGCGTCCTGGACTACCTGTTCCGCAGGCTGGCCCTGGACTACCTGCCCTACGAGAAGCGCGCGCAGCTGGGCATCTTCACCTCCGACGAGCGCACCGCCCAGACCGCGGACTACGGCTCGGGTTCGACGAGCGGCGGCGAAGTCGACCTGGACACCATGCGCTCCACCGTGGAGTCCTCGGTGTCGGATTCGCGCCGTGACGAGGACGACCGCGGCGCGGGCAGCTCCACGGAGCTGCTGGAGCTGCGGTTGGGCAAGGCCGCCGACGCGCCGCTGTGCATGACCTGCGGTACGAAGATGCGCCCGTCCGGTTCCTGCTACCTCTGCGAGGGCTGCGGCTCCACCTCGGGGTGCAGCTGATCGAGGGCACGAGCGCTCGGGACGACCTCGATCGTTTGCGAGCGTTGACCTGAAGTAGCACTGCGGCGGGTGGTCCGGCTTGATGCCGGGCCGCCCGCCGCTGTCGTGACCGGCTGCGGACGTGTCTTCGTCGGCATGCCGCACCGATGCGAAAGCGGGGGCCGATCGTGTGATCGGCCCCCGCGCTCGTGTCGTCCTCCCCGAATTCAGCCTTCGTGTTCGGCCAGCAGCTTCTCGGTGCCGACGAGTCGCACGCACGTCGCGAAACCGGCGATGGCCACCTCGAGCTCCGACTGCTCCGGGTAGGTCGGCGCGATGCGGATCACCTGGTCGAGCGGGTCGTCGCCCCGGGGGTGGGTCGCGCCGGCCGGGGTGAGGGCGATGCCGGCCTCCTTCGCCTTGGCGACCACCGCGCGGGCGCAGCCCGCGGGCACGCGCACGGTGATGAAGTACCCGCCCTCCGGGCGGGTCCACTCGGCGAGGCCGGTCCCGCCCAGTTCGGCGTTGAGGATCTTGTCGACCGCTTCGAACTTGGGCCGGATCACTGCCGCATGTCGGCGCATGTGCTCGCGGAGGCCGTCCGCGTCGCGGAGGAACCGCACGTGCCGCAGCTGGTTGATCTTGTCGGGACCGATGCTGCGCTTGGCGGTGCAGCCCAGCCACCACTGGACGTTCGCCGGGGAGCTGCCGAAGAAGGCGACCCCGCCGCCAGCGAACGTGATCTTCGAGGTGGAGCCGAACACGAACGCCCGGTCCGGATTGCCGTGCTCGGCGCAGAGCCCGAGCAGGTCCGCGATCGCGGCAGGCTCATCGCCGAGGTGGTGCACCGCGTAGGCGTTGTCCCAGAAGATCCGGAAGTCGGGTGCGGCCGTGGGCATGGCGGCCAATCGGCGCACCGCGTCCTCGGAGTAGACGGCGCCATCCGGGTTGCTGTACTTGGGCACGCACCAGATGCCCTTCACCCGCGGGTCTTCGGCGGCGAGCCGCTCCACGACGTCCATGTCCGGGCCGTCCGAGGTCATCGGCACCGGGATCATCTCGATGCCCAGCCGCTCGCACAGCGCGAAGTGCCGGTCGTAGCCGGGAACGGGGCACAGGAACGCGATCTGCGGCTCGTCCACCCAGCGGCGCTGCCCGCCGGGCAGCGTGCCGAGCAGCGCGAACACGAGGGCGTCGTGCATCAGTTCCAGGCTGGAGTTCCCCGCGGCCAGCAACTGCTCCACCGGCACCTGCAACGCGTCGCTGAAGATCGCCCGCAGTTCGGGCAGGCCCTGCAGCCCGCCGTAGTTGCGCAGGTCGGTGCCATCAGCGGACACCGCGGCTTCCGGTGATTCCAGCAGGCCGGCGGACAGGTCGAGCTGCTGCGGCGACGGCTTCCCCCTGGTGAGATCCAGTTTCAGCTCGCGCGCGGCCAGCGCCGCGTGGTCCTGGCGGGCGCGATCGCGCTGGACGGTCAGCTCGTCGATGGTCGAGGCGTGAGCGGTCACCGGAGTCCCTTCACCGTGAAAAACGTGGAAAGCCACCGAGACAGCCTAATGAGGCTCCACGCCGGGCCCACGCGCTGGTCGGCCGCCGCTGCCGAGCTGGAGCCGTCGCGGTGGACGTTCTCGTTCAGCCGGTGGGTGCGGTACCGCCCCGAGCGAGCATCCGCGCGGTCACGGCGACTCCACCGGCGGCCGTGAACACCGCGGGCCACGCGCCGATTCGCCGCGCCAACGGGTGCGATCCGGCGAGCGCGCCCGCGTACGCCGCTCCGAGCACGAGGGCCCGGCCGCCGCCGCTGCGCCGTCGGCAGCTCTCCATCGCCGCGAGCCCGCCCGCCCCCGCGACCAGTCCGCTCCAGGAGCGGTGCCGTTGCAGCCTGGTGACGGCGAAACCGGCGACCAGCCCCGCCGACGAGAGCAGAGCGGGCGGAACGCTGCGCATGACCTGGCTCCTTCGCGTGGAAGTGGTTCTTCGACTGTACCGGCGCCCCCGGCGCCGCCGGAGCCGATCGATCGGCATGGGCTGTTCGAGTGTTGTTCAATTCGGCGCTCGCATCCGGAAGCACCGGTGCGATCTGCTGTTGTTCCGGCGTACTCGGGAGGTTGCATGCGGTCGCGCGGTCTTGTCGTGGTGGTGTCCGGGGCGGTGCTGGCGGGTTTGGTGACCGCGCCCGCGGGGGCGAGCGCACCGCTCGGACCGCCGCCGGTGGAGGACGTCCCCGCCGCTTCGGCTGCCGAGCAGGGACCGGTCAGCGTCCGCCCCGGAACGAAGCGGGCGTCGGGCGCGGACGGATTCGAGACCTCGCGGGACACGTCGACGCTCGCTCCGGGACTCACGTTGACCGAGTTCGACCGCTACGAACCGGAAGGCTGGCTGCGCGGTGATGTGCTCACCGCGGACTTGGCCGGTTCCGGGTTGCGGCCCGAGTACCTGAGTCCGGGTGCGGCCTCGGCGCGTGCTCCGCTGGCCGAGCAGCTCTCGGGTGCGATCGCCGGGGTCAACGGAGATTTCTTCGACATCGACGCCTCCGGTGCGCCGCTCGGCGCGGCGATGTCGGACGGTGAGCTGCTCAGCGCACCCGCCGCCGGGCACAACGACGTGGCCGCGGTCGGCGGTGCCCGAGCAGCCGGGCGCTTGATGCAGGTGTTCCTGGCGGCCGAGCTGACCCGCGCGGACGGCACGGTCACACCGATCACCGACCTGAACGCGCCGACGATCGCGCCGGACGGCATCGGCCTCTACACGCCGTACTGGGGCGATGCTTCCCGCGGATCGGTGGTGGACGGACGTGCGCCGGTCGTGGAAGTGGAGGTGGCCGGTGACGTGGTCACCCAGGTGCGCCCCGCCCCGGCGGAAGGTCCGGTTCCCGGCGGCGCGGTGCGCTTGCTCGGGGTCGGCGGCGGAGCCGAGGCGCTCGGTTCGCTGCGACCGGGTGACCGGGTCGACGTCCACTACCGTCCCCGCGAGCAGGGCGCGGACGTGGTGGTCGGGGGCAACAAGGTGCTGCTGCGCGGGGGAGAGGTGCAGCAGGTCGACGACGTGGCGCTGCACCCGCGCACGGCCGTGGGGTTCTCCGCGGACGGCACCAGGATGTGGCTGGTCACGATCGACGGCAGGCAGGCCGACAGCCGCGGCGCGACGGAGCGGGAACTCGCCGAGCGGCTGCGCGCCCTGGGAGCGGCCGACGCGATCAACCTGGACGGGGGCGGATCGTCGACGTTGCTGGCGCGGGAGCGCGGTGCCGCCGCCGCGGGCGTGCACAACTCGCCGTCGGACGGTGAGCTGCGCCCGGTGCCCAACGGGATCGGGTTCTCCACCGCGCCGGGCAGCGGGCGGCTGCGCGGATTCCGCGTCGAACCGTCCGACGGCACGCGGGTGCTGTCCGGGCTCACCCGGCGCCTGACGGCGCACGGCCACGATGAGACCGGGGCCCCGGTGGCGGCGGACCCGGCGTGGTCGGCCTCGCCGGGCGGGGGCCGCGTGGACGGCGGAGTCCTGCGCGCGGGACGGCCGGGGACCAGCACGGTCACCGCGAGCGCCCCGGGAGGCTCGGGATCGGCCGAGCTGACCGTGCTCGGAAGGCCCGTCCGGATCAGCGCGGACACCGCACGGGTGGAGCTGCCCGCGGAGGGCGCGCGGGGCCGGTTCCAGGTGCTCGGCCATGACGCGGACGGTTTCGCGACCTGGGTGGAGCCGGCGGACGTGCGGCTGGAGTACGACCGGCGGGCGGTGCGGATCGAGCCGGACGGGGACGGTTTCGCGGTGACGGCGCTGTCGCCGTCGGCGAGTTCCGCGGTGACGGCGCGGGTGGGCGATCAGGTCACGCACCTGGGCGTCACCACCGGCTCCCGGCCGGAACCGCTGGCGCCGCTGGACGGACCCGCGGGCTGGAACGCCACGGCTTTCCCGGCATCGGTGCGCGCATCGTTGAGCGAGGCGCCGGGGCGCGCGGGAACTCCCGGCCTGGCCTTGGACTACGCGCTCACCGGCAGCACGACGACGCGCGCCGCCTACGTCAACGCCGATGCGCCGCTGCCGCTGCCACCGGGGACGCAGCGCGTGGGGGTGTGGGTGAACGGCGACGGGAACGGCGCGTGGTTGCGCGGCACCGTCGAGGACGCGGCGGGCGTGGCCACCACGGTGGACCTGGCGCGGAACGTGGATTGGACGGGCTGGCGCTACGTGGAGGCCCCGCTGCCCACCGGGACGTCCGGCGCGTTGCGGTGGCAACGGCTGTACGCGGTCGAACCCGACGGCGCGCGGCAGTACGCCGGGAGGTTGGTGTTCGACGAGCTGACCGCGCGGGTCGCGCCCGACGTGGCGGTCCCGCCGAACCCGCGGCCGCGGGATCCCTCGGTGGTGCAGGACGCGACGTTGCCGCCTGCTCCGGGAGCGGCCCGGATCGCGGTGGTCAGCGACGCCCAGTTCACCGCTGACGATCCGGACGGCCCGCTGGTGGCGTTGGCGCGGCGGTCGCTGCGCGAAGCGGTGGCCGCGCGGCCGGACGCGTTGGTGATCAACGGGGATCTGGTGGATCGGGGCATCGCGGCCGATTTCGACCTGGCCCGCCAGGTGATCGATTCGGAGGTGGGCGGCCGGGTGCCCTGGTACTACGTGCCGGGCAACCACGAGGCGTCCGGGCCGGGTGATCTCAGCGAGTTCACGGCCGAGTTCGGTGCGACCCACCAGGTCGCCGACGTCGCGGGCAGCCGCGCGGTGCTGCTGGACTCCTCGGCTGGGTCGCTGCTCGGCGGCGGGTTCGACCAGGTGCGGATGCTGCGGTCGGCGCTGGACGAGGCGTCGGAGGATTCGCGGATCCATTCGGTCTCGGTGTTCCTGCACCACCCGCCGGACGATCCGGGGCCGGGCGAGGCGTCCCAGCTCTCCGATCCGAAGGAAGCTGACCTGATCACCCGCTGGCTGGCCGATTTCGAGCGGGAGACGGGGAAATCCGCCGCGCTGGTGTCGGGGCACGCTGGCGTCTTCCATTCGTCCACGGTGGACGGCGTGCAGGTGGAGGTGAACGGCAACTCGGGCAAGCAGCCCGCGGCCGCCCCCGGAGACGGTGGCTTCACCGGGTGGAGCCTGCTGCGGATCGATCCCTCCGATCGGAGCGGCCCGGTGCGGTGGGAGACGCGTCCGCACGTCGATCGGCTCGAACTGGCAGTGCCGCCGGTGGCGGTGGGAGCCGACGTACCGGTGGAGGCCGACGTGGTCCAGGGAGATCGGGTGGTGCCGGTGCGATATCCGGTGAGCGCGGACTGGGAAGGCGGCCGGTCGGTGCACGTCGGGCGGCCCGACGAGGCGGCTCCGGGCTCGGTCGCCGCCTTCGATCCGGCCACCGGGGCGCTGACCGGGCTGCGGCCGGGGCGGGCCGAACTGAGCGTGATGATCAATGGGGTGAAGAAGACCACCGAGTTCACGGTCACTCGGAAGTGAGTTTTCCAGGTCAGGACACGAAGTTGTCCACAAGCGATCGATTCGTCCACAGATTCGAAACTTGACCCTGCGGCGGCTCGCCCGGCCCCACCGATGTTCTGGGTATGACCGCTACTCCGCTCAACGCACGCATCCGCATCGGCGACGCCGGCGAGGTGCTGGCCGCCGTCCCGCACCTGCTCGGCTTCACCCCGGCCGACTCACTGGTGCTGCTCGGCCTGCACACCGCCGGGGACACCGCCACGTTCGGCCTCACGCTGAGGCTGGACCTGCCACCGCCGGAACATCGCCGCGCGCTCGTCGAATACGTCTCCACCGGCCCGCTGGTCCGGCGGGGCGTCACCGGCGTCATCGTCGTGGTCACCGGATCCGGCACCGTCGAGCACGGGCCGCCGGGCGATCCGCCGCCCGATCGGTCCGACCCCGACCCCGCCCCCGGCGACGATGTCGACGCCCCGCAGCGCGAGCTGATCGCGCTGCTGCGGGACGGGCTCGACGAGGCCGGGATCGAAGTGCTGCACGAGCTATGGACCGATCGGCTGGAGGCGGGCGGATCGTGGCGGTGCTACGACGATCCCGTGTGCGGCGGGCGCATTCCGGATCCGAAGCGCACCGCGCTCGGCGCCGCGATGGCCGCCTCCGGATCGGTGACCTTCGACAGCCGCCAGGAGCTGCAACGGTTGGTCGCGCCGGAATCCGAACAGGTGCTGGCCCGCTGGTCGGCACGGCTGACCGGCATGACCGAGGACCGGGAGCGGGAACCCGCCGGGGTCGGCGTGCACCGCGACGTGTCGATCGCGCTCGCCGGGATCCGCCGGACGGCGGCGGGGGAGGCGCTGACCGAGGACGACCAGCTCCGCATCCTGCTCGCGTTGTCCGACCACCGGGTCCGCGATCTCTGCCTCGGGGTGGCGCTGGGCGAGTCCGCGCTCGCCGCCGAGCAGCTCTGGCTGGGCCTGGTGCGCAAGGCACCGGAACCGGAGGTCGCCGAGGTGGCCGCGCTGCTGGCGTTCTCCGCGTACCTGCGCGGCGAAGGCGCGCTGGCGAGCGTGGCGCTGGAACGGGTGGAGGCCGGTCGGCCCGAACACGCGCTCGGCGGACTGCTGCGCCGGGCGCTGGACACCGGCGTCTCCCCGAAGGAGATGGCCGAGATGGCCAAGGACGCGATGACCGACGCCCAGCTGATGATCGAACAGGAGGAGTCCTGATGGGCCCCGCGATGGAGCACCACGAAGCCGCTCCGGTGCCCGGCGGCTCGCCGGCCGGGCACCGGAGGAGGTCAGCCCTGCTGACGAGCGCGGGTGAAGTCCCAGGCGTCGCGCACGATCGTGGACAGGTCGGCCAGCTTCGGCTTCCAGGACAGCTCTTCGCGGGCGCGGTCGCTCGCGGCCACCAGGGTCGCCGGGTCACCGGCCCGGCGCGGTGCCACCGCGGCCGGGATCGGGTGGCCGGTGACCGCGCGGCAGGTCTCGATCACCTGCTGCACCGAGAACCCGGTGCCGTTGCCCAGGTTGTAGATCCGGTGCTCACCGGGCCGCGCGTTGTCCAGCGCCAGCAGGTGCGCGTCGGCGAGGTCGGTGACGTGGATGTAGTCGCGGACGCAGGTGCCGTCCTCGGTGGGCCAGTCGTCGCCGTACATCTGCACCTGCTCCCGCTGGTCCAGCGCGACCTGCAGCACGATCGGGATCAGGTGCGTCTCGACGGTGTGCCGCTCGCCGAACGCGCCGTGCGCACCCGCCACGTTGAAGTAGCGCAGGCTCACCGCGCCCAGGCCGTGGGCGGTGGCGTAGGAGCTGATCGCGTGGTCGATCGCGAGCTTCGTCGCGCCGTAGGTGTTGGTGGGCCGGGCCGGGGCGGTCTCCGGGATCGGCACGGTGTCGGGCTCGCCGTAGGTGGCGGCGGTGGAGGAGAACACCAGGCGCGGCGTGCCGTGCTCGCGGACGGCCTCCAGCAGCCGCAGCGAGGTGAGCACGTTGCCCTGCCAGTACTTGTGCGGATCCTGCATCGACTCGCCGACCAGCGACTTGGCCGCGAAGTGCAGCACTCCGTCGTACCCGTCGGCGAGCAGATCACCGGCGGCCTCCGCGATGTCGGCCTGCACGAAGGTGCTGCCCGGCGGTACCGCGTCGGCGTGCCCGGTCGAGAGGTCGTCGACCACGGTCACCTCGTGACCGTTCTCCAGCAGGCGTGCCGCGCACACGCTGCCCACATATCCCGCACCACCGGTGACGAGGAGCTTCACGGAGGTTCTGCCTTTCCTGAGACATCGAACTCGCCAGAGGCGTCTGGCTCGGCGGCCCCGCGGTACCGCGGGGCCGAGCCGGCGAGGCTATCGGTCTCGGCCGGCTCCGGCCGCCGGGGTCGCGGTGAACAACCGCGGCGGGGTCAGCCCGTGCTCCTCGTAGGAGGCGAGCACCGCTTGCCCGATCCGCTCCCGGTCCTGCGCGCGGACCAGCGCGATGGCCGACCCGCCGAAACCACCGCCGGTCATCCGGGCGCCCAGCGCGCCCGCTTCCAGCGCCGCGTCCACCGCGACGTCCAGTTCCAGGCAGGAGATTCGGTAGTCGTCGCGCATGCTCACGTGCGACGCGGTCAGCAGCGGCCCGATCGAGCCGAGCTCACCGGCGTCGAGCTCGGCGACCGTGGAGATCACCCGGTCGTTCTCGGTCACCACGTGGCGCACCAGCGGGCGCAGTTCCTCCGGGAGCACGGCGAGCGCCTCGTCCAGTTCCGCGACGGACACGTCGCGCAACGCCTTGATGCCGAGCAGGTCGGCGGCGTGCTCGCAGCCGCGGCGCCGCTCGCCGTACCCGGACTCGCTGTGCGAATGCTTCGCACGGGTGTCGATCACCAGCAGTTCCAGGCCCACCGCCCCGGTGTCGAACGGGATCTGCTCGAGCTCACCGGAACGCACGTCGAAGAACAGGGCGTGCGACTCGGTGCAGCGCAGCGACGCGGTCTGGTCCAGGAGTCCGGTGGGGGCGCCGACGAAGTCGTTCTCCGAGATCTGCACCCAGCGGGCGACGTCGGACAGCGGTGCCGCTTCCGGCCCGTCCGCCGGCCGGCCGGCGAGGTCGAGCAGCGCCAGCGCGACCGCGCACTCCAGCGCGTGCGAGGAGGACAGCCCGGCACCGGCGGGCACGTCCCCGGCGATGACCAGGTCGGCGCCGGGCACGTCGATGCCCTGTCCGCGCAGCGCCCACGCGACTCCGGCCGGGTACGCGGCCCAACCGGTCTGCGCACCGGGTGCCAGCGCGTCCAGCGGCGTCGGATCGGCCCGGTGCAGCACGCCGTCGTCACCGAGGGTCGCCACCGACAGCCGTCCGTCGGTCCGCGGCGCGGCGGCCACCGCGATCCGGTGCGGCAAGGCGATGGGCAGCACGAAGCCGTCGTTGTAGTCGGTGTGCTCGCCGATCAGGTTGACCCGGCCGGGGGCCGACCAGACCGCGCTCGGGGCACGCCCGTGCTCGCCGCCGAACGCTTCGGCGGCGGACTCGGCGGGGCTCACCGGGCGAGGACCAGGACGGCGTGGGCGATGCCGGGGGCGAGCTGGGTGCTGCCCTTGGGGCCGGTGACCTCGATCGGCTTGTTCACGCCGGTGACCGGAACGATCTCGATCTCCTGGGCGGGCATCAGCCCGACTTCCTTGAGCTCGCTCATCAGGTCGGGGTCGAGCTGCACGTGCTCGGCGATTCGGCACACCGTGGCACGGCCGCCGCCCCGGCGGGCGATCTCGTCGACGCGCTGCAGGTCGGCTTCGTTGGCGGGTGCGGGCTGCGGGCCCGCGCCGAGCTCTTCGAGACCGGGAATCGGGTTGCCGTACGGCGAGGTCGCGGGATTGCCGAGCAGGGCGACGAGCTTGCGCTCCACCGCTTCGCTCATCACGTGCTCCCAGCGGCACGCCTCGTCGTGCACGTGTTCCCACTCCAGGCCGATCACGTCGACCAGCAGCCGCTCGGCGAGCCGGTGCTTGCGCATCACGCGGACCGCGCGGGTGCGCCCGGCTTCGGTGAGCTCCAGGTGCCGGTCCTCGGCCACGGTGAGCAGTCCGTCGCGCTCCATCCGGGCCACGGTCTGGCTCACGGTGGGCCCGCTCTGCTCCAGGCGTTCCGCGATGCGGGCGCGCAGCGGGACGACGCCCTCCTCCTCCAAGTCGTAAATGGTGCGAAGGTACATCTCGGTGGTATCGATGAGATCGTTCACGCTGGCTCCCCGTTGCAGTCCCACCCACGATTCTAGTCCCGCGGCACTACCGCCGGTCGGTGGCTTCCGAGCAGCCGTTTCCAGTGTTCGGGGCCGTTCTTCCGGCTCAGTTCCCATTCCGTCCAGGAGGTCGACATGGACCCGCTGATCAGCGTGGATGATCTTTCCCAAGAGGTCGCGGGCGCGCTCCCGCCGGTGCTGCTCGACGTCCGGTGGAGCCTGCTGGGGCCACCCGGCAAGCAGGACTACGACCGCGATCACCTGCCGGGTGCGGTGTTCGTGGATCTCGACACCGAACTCGCCGCTCCGCCCGGCGCGGGCGGGCGCCACCCGCTGCCCGCGGCCGCCGACCTGCAAGCCGCGCTCCGGCGGGCCGGTGTCACCGCCGACCGGGAGGTCGTGGCCTACGACGCGGACAACGGTTCGGCCGCCGCGCGGGCCTGGTGGTTGCTGCGGTGGGCGGGGCATCCCCGGGTTCGGGTGCTCGACGGCGGCTACCGGGCCTGGGTCGCGCGGGGCAACCCGGTGACGGCCGAGGTGCCGGAGGTCGTGCCGACCGACTTCCAGGTCGTCCCCGATTCGCTGCCGGTGATCGACGCGGACGAGGCGGCGCGGCTGGCCGGGGACGGACGGCTGCTCGACGCCCGAGCGCCGGAGCGGTACCGGGGCGAGGTGGAACCCGTCGACCCGAGGGCCGGACACATCCCGGGTGCGCGCAACGCGCCGTTCGCGGCCAACGTCACCGAGGACGGGACGTGGCGGACGCCGCAGGACGTGGCCGCGCTGTTCCAGGAACTCGGGGTGGACGGCTCGTCGCCGGTCGGGGCGTACTGCGGCTCGGGCGTGACCGCGTGCTCGACCCTGCTCGCGCTCGAACACGCGGGGCTGAGCGGCCCGGGGAATCCGGCGGCGCTCTACGCCGGGTCGTGGTCGCACTGGTCGGCCGATCCCGATCGCCCCGCGGCCACGGGCGAGCAGCCGAGCTGACCAGGCACGTGCACGGGTTGCCGGTGACCGGTTCCACCACTCCGGAGGCGCGGATTCCGCTGTGCCCTGGGCCACTGTGGGGGCGGCCACAGGGCGGGTAGCGTCCCGGTCATGGGCGACACATGCGCGGTGGTGTGGGACGAGTCGGTCCTCGACTACGACCTCGGCGGCGAGCATCCGTTGCACCCGGTCCGGCTCGACCTGACGATGCGCTTGGCGCGGTCGCTGGGCCTGCTCGACGACGTGACGCCGGTGCCGCCTCGACCGGCATCGGACGAGGACCTGCTCCGCGTCCACCGCCCGGACTACCTGGCGGCGGTGCGCTCGGCGCCGACCTCGGCCTGGGACGTCGGGTACGGGCTGGGCACCGAGGACAATCCGATCTTCGATCGGATGCACGAAGCGTCCGCGCTCATCGCCGGAGCGTCGATCACCGCGGCCGAACAGGTCGTGTCGGGCCGGGCGGACCGCGCGGTCAACATCGCGGGCGGCCTGCACCACGCGATGCCGGAACGCGCGGCGGGCTTCTGCGTCTACAACGACTGCGCCGTGGCCATCGCCTGGATGCTCGAGCAGGGCGTGGAGCGCATCGCCTACATCGACGTCGACGTGCACCACGGCGACGGGGTGCAGACGGCGTTCTACGACGACCCGCGAGTGCTGACCGTCTCGCTGCACCAGCACCCGATCACGTTGTGGCCGGGCACCGGCTTCGCCACCGAGACCGGCGGGCCCGGTGCGGAGGGGTCGGCGGTGAACGTGCCGCTGCCGCCGGGAACGGGTGACGCGGACTGGCAGCGGGCGTTCCAGGCCGTGGTGCCCTCGCTGCTGGCCGACTTCCGGCCGCAGGTGCTGGTCACGCAGTCCGGGGCGGACGCGCACCGGGAAGATCCGCTGGCGGACCTGGCGATGTCGGTGGACGGCCAGCGGGCCTCCTACCGCAGCCTGCGGGACCTGGCGCAGCGCTACGCGGGCGGCAAGTGGGTCGCGCTCGGCGGCGGTGGCTACTCGCTGTACCGGGTCGTGCCCCGCAGCTGGACGCACCTGCTGGCGACCGCGCTCGACCGGGACCTGGACCCGGCGACGTCGCTGCCGCAGGACTGGCTGGCGCACGCGTTGCGGGTGGCGGGGAACGTTCCGCTGCCCACGTCGTTGACGGATGGGGAGGATTCGTCGTTCGCGCCGTGGACCGGGGTCACCGAGTCCACGGTGGACACGGCGATCCGGGACGCGCGGCACGCGCTGTTCCCGTTGCACGGACTGGATCCGGCCGATGTTCGCGATTGACATCGGCGGCGCACGCGTGACCGCACCGGCGGCGCAGTGCGCCCGGCCTGCTCGACGCCGGTGCGGTTGAGAGGGTGCTGGCTGATGGGTGGCTGGGCGAAACGGCGCGGTGCGAACGGTGACGGTCGGCCGGAGGACCAGGACAGCGCCGACGGCGCGGTGTCGAACGGCGCGGCACCCGCACCGCTCACGCCTCCACCCGCCGATCAGCCGGCCGCCGGGAACCCGCCCGCCGAACAGCCGGAACCGCAGGACGACACGTCGAGCGCGGTGCTCGGCGAGACCTACCCGCGCCGCTGGGAAGCCGACGTCGTGCTCTCCGACGGCGGCACCGTGCACCTGCGTCCCATCACGCCCGCCGACGCCGACCAGCTGATCTCGTTCCACGGCAGGCTCAGCGACCGCACCCGCTACTTCCGCTACTTCGGCCCGTACCCGCGGATGCCGAAGCGGGACGTGGAGCGGTTCAGCACCGTCGACCACCAGAACCGGGTCGCGCTGGTGGCGCTGCTCGGCGACGACATCGTCGCGGTGGGCCGCTTCGACCGGCTCGACGAGCAGGACTCGGCCGAGGTGGCGTTCGTCGTGCAGGACCAGCACCAGGGCCGCGGTCTCGGTTCGATCCTGCTGGAGCACCTGGCCGCGGCCGCCCAGGAGTGCGGCCTGGACCGGTTCGTCGCGGAAGTGCTGGCGGAGAACTCGGGGATGGTGCGGGTGTTCCGCGACGCCGGCTACCAGGTGCGGCGCGCGATGGAGGAAGGCGTCGTGCACCTGGAGTTCGACATCGACCCGACCGAGGAGTCGCTGGCGGTCGCGCGGGCCCGCGAGCAGGCCGCCGAGGCGCGCAGCGTGCACAACCTGCTGCACCCGCGCGCGGTGGCGGTGATCGGTGCGTCCACCGATCACCGCAAGATCGGGCACGCGGTGCTCGTCAACCTGCTCACCGCGGATTTCGCCGGTCCGGTGTACCCGGTCAACCCGGAGCACCGTTCGGTGCGCGGGGTGCGGGCGTACCCGTCGGTGCTCGACATTCCCGACGACGTGGACCTCGCGGTGGTGGCCATCCCGGCCGCCGGGATCGACGAGGTCCTGGACGCCTGCCTGGCCAAGGGCGTGAAGGCCCTGGTGATCGTGAGTTCCGGCTTCAGCGAGTCCGGCCCGGACGGCCGCGAGATCGAACGCCGCATGGTGCGCGCCGCCCGGGTGCACGGCATGCGGGTCGTCGGCCCGAACGCGCTGGGCGTGGTCAACACCGACGCCGGTCACCGGCTCAACGCGACGCTCGCGCCGCGCCTGCCGGGAAGCGGGCGCACCGGGTTCTTCTGCCAGTCCGGTGCGCTGGGCGTGGCGATCCTGGCGACCGCGACCGACCGCGGCCTGGGGCTGTCCACCTTCGTCTCGGCGGGCAACCGCGCCGACGTGTCCGGCAACGACATGCTGCAGTACTGGCAGACCGACCCCGCCACCGACGTGGTGCTGCTGTACCTGGAGTCGTTCGGCAACCCGCGCAAGTTCGCCCGGCTGGCCCGGCGACTGGCGCGCACCAAGCCGATCGTGGTCGTCAAGTCCGGTCGCAACGCCGTGCGCGCGGGGTTGGCCGCGACATCGGTGCAGGTCGACGAGACCAGCGTGCAGGCCCTGTTCGAGCAGGCCGGGGTGATCCGCGTCGATTCGGTGGCGCAGATGTTCGACACGGCGCTGCTGCTGGCCCACCAGCCGCTGCCCACCGGTGAGCGGGTCGCGGTGGTCGGCAACTCCTCGGCGCTGGGCATGCTGGCCGCGGACGTCGCGCAGGCGGAAGGGCTGCGGCTGGCGGCCGAACCGGTCGACGTGGGCGCCTCGGCGGAACCGGAGGTGTTCGCCGCCGCGGTGCGCGAAGCGGCGCTCAGCGATGACGTGGACGCCCTGGTCACGGTTTTCGTGCCGCCCGTCGCGGTGCCCGGCACGGCCTACGCCCGCGCGTTGCGGGAGGCGTTGCAGGAGGCGGGCATCGCGGCGACGAAACCGGTGGTGACGACCTTCCTGGCGGCGGAGGGCGTGCCGGACGAGCTCGCGGTGCCGGGTCCGGACGGCTCGGCGGGCTGGGGGTCGGTGCCGTCCTACCCGAGCCCGGAGCGGGCGGTGCTGTCGCTGGCGAGGGCGACCCGCTACGCCCGTTGGCGAGCCGCGCCGCAGGGCCACTTCACCCGCCCGGAGGGCATCGCGGCGGAGCGGGCCAGGGAGCTGGTCGAAGCGTCGTTGACCGAGGGCGACACGCGGCTCAGCGACGAGCAGGCGGTGGAGCTGCTCGGGCACTACGGGATCGAGCTGGTGGCGTTCCGGCGGGTGCGCAGCGAGCAGGACGCGGTGCGCGCGGCGACCGAGCTGGGTTTCCCGGTGGTGCTGAAGTCGGCGGACGACCAGCTGCGGCACCGCACCGACCTGGTCGGGGTGCGGCTGGACCTGGTGAACGCCGACGCGGTCCGCGCCGCCTACGCGGACCTGCTCCGGGTGTGCGGTGCACACGAGGTCTACGTGCAGAACATGGCCGGACGCGGCCATTCCTGCGTGATCGACCTGATGGACGACCCGTCGTTCGGGACGCTGGTCTCCTTCGGACTGTCCGGTGTGGCCAGTGAGCTGCTGGGGGACAAGGCCTACCGGGCGGTCCCGATGACCGATGTGGACGTGGCGGCGCTGGTGCGGTCGCCGCGCGCGGCGCCGCTGCTGGCCGGGTACCGGGGTGACGAACCGGCGGACCTGGCGGCGCTGGAGGACCTGGTGCTGCGGGTGGCGACGCTGGTCGAGGACCTGCCGGAGGTCCGCGAGCTGACGTTGCAGCCGGTGCTGGCCTCCGCGGCCGGGGTGCGGGTCACCGGTGCTCGGATCAGCGTGCGCCCGTCGGCCGCCACCCCGGACACGGGGCCGCGCAGGCTGCGCTGAGCCGGATCACCCCTGACTCTCACCGGAACTCAGTCGTATCGTTATTCTGTGTCGAGCTGACGAGCCGAGTTCGAGGACGGGAGTCCGCCAATGGCCGACCTGACGTTGACCGAGCTGGGCGTGGTGTCCGCGGGCGATCACCGGTTGCGGGTCGGTGCGCTCGCCGCCGACGACCCGGCGGCTCCGGTCGTCATCGTGCTGCCCGCGATGGGCGTCCCGGCCACCTACTACGGGCCTTTCCTCCGGGAGCTGCACGCGCAGGGCTGCTCCGCGGTGAGCGTCGACGCGCGCGGGCAAGGTGCCGCGACCCCGGCCGCCGACCGGGGCGTCCGGTTCGGGTACCAGGACCTCGTCGACGATGCCGCCGCCGTCGTGGACCTCGTCGAGCGCGAGTTCCCGCACGCGCCGAGGTTCCTGGTCGGCCACAGCCTCGGCGGCCAGATCTCGCTGCTGTTCGCCGCCGCGCACCCGGGCAGGGTGCGGGGCGTGACGCTGCTCGCGTCCGGCTCGGTGTGGTTCCGCAGCTTCCCCGGCCTGCAGGGCTGGAAGAACCTGATCGCCACCCAGACCGTCGCGGTCCTGTCCGCCGTGCTCGGCTACTGGCCGGGGGAGCGGTTCGGCTTCGGCGGTCGCCAGCCCGCCGGAATCATGCGGGACTGGGCGCGCCAGGGCCGCACCGCCCGGTACCGCCTCGGCGGCTCGAAGATCGACTACGAGAAGGCGTTGCGGGAGCTGGACGTCGCGTTGCTGACGGTCAGCGTGGAAGGCGATGAGCTCGCCCCCGAGTCCTCAGTGGATCACCTGGCGGCGAAGGCGGTCGCGGCGCCGCGCACCCGGCGGCACTACTCCTGCGAGATCGCGGGCGCGACGAAGCTCGGCCACTACGCGTGGGTCTACAACAGCGGTGAGCTCGTCGGCTGGATCAAGGATTGGGCCACCGCCGCCCGCCGCACCGGCACGACGGCGGACGCGGACCGGAGCTGAGCCGGTCCGGACTGCCGGATTCGGATCGAAACGTTCACTGTGAATGCCGCTGACCAGCTGTTTCGATGCCGGTTGCGGTGAAATCCGCGGTGTCGTCCCAAAAGATCCGCGCTTCCGCGCAACCCCGCGGCGAACGCACTCCGTCTTCCGGGCATGAAACGCCTACACACCACAGTGGGCGCGGGCATGCTGCTCCTCGCCTTCACCGCCTGCGCCGGACAGCAAGAAGACGTCGGATTCGGCGGGCAGCCGCCGGTCCAGACCATCCCGGTCGACCCGAAGCCCGAGCAGGAACGCACACCCGTGCCGGACAATCTGATCAAGGCCGCGGACCAGTCCGGGACCAACGCACCCCGCGTGTGGACCCAGGACGGCGGCTCCGTGGTCGTCACCGAAGGCCAGGAAGGCGGCTGCAGCAAGGTGCGCGCCGAACTCGCCGAGGAGAACGACCAGCAGGTGAAGCTCGTGCTGGTCAACGAGACCCCGGAACCGCCGGGGATCTGCACGATGGATCTGCGCCATCCGCCGTTGGCGCTCCAGCTGGCCGAGCCGCTGGATCAGCGGACCGTCGTGCTCGAAGAGCGCGATGTGAAGGTCCCGCGGAACTGACCGCGGTGACCTGAGCGTCGCAGGCACTTCTCCCGTAGGAGGTGGGGCTCCTACGGGAGAAGTGCGTTCCCGCGTTCGTGGTGTGCAGCGGCCGGTGGTGCCCGATCGGGCACCACCGGCCGTCGTGCGTGCGGGGCCGGAATGCGCTGCACGCGGGATTCGCTCAGCGGGCGAAGGAGATCTGCAACGTGGGCTTCGTCGAGTCGGCGAAGAAGTCGTTGCCCTTGTCGTCGACGACGACGAACGCCGGGAAGTCCTCGACCTCGATGCGCCACACCGCTTCCATGCCCAGCTCCGGGTATTCCAGGACCTCGACCTTGCGGATGCAGTCCTGCGCGAGCCGGGCCGCGGGACCGCCGATGGAACCGAGGTAGAACCCGCCGTTGTCCTTGCAGGACTCGGCGACCTTGGTCGACCGGTTGCCCTTCGCCAGCATCACCAACGAGCCGCCCGCCGCCTGGAACTGCTCCACGTAGGAGTCCATCCGCCCGGCCGTGGTCGGGCCGAACGAACCGGACGCGTATCCCTCGGGCGTCTTGGCCGGGCCCGCGTAGTACACCGGGTGGTCCCGCAGGTACTGCGGCATCGGCTCGCCCGCGTCGAGCCGTTCCGCGATCTTGGCGTGCGCGATGTCCCGGGCCACCACCAGCGGACCGGTCAGCGACACCCGCGTCTTGACCGGCAGCTTCGTGAGCTCCTCGCGGATCTCCGCCATCGGCCGGTTCAGGTCGATGCGCACCACGTCTTCGGAGAGCTGGTCGTCGCCGACCTCCGGCAGGTACTTCGCGGGGTCCCGTTCGAGCTGTTCCAGGAACACACCCTCCGGGGTGATCTTCGCCTTGGCCTGGCGGTCGGCGGAGCAGGACACCGCGACGCCCACCGGAAGCGACGCCCCGTGCCGGGGCAGCCGGATCACCCGCACGTCGTGGCAGAAGTACTTGCCGCCGAACTGCGCGCCGATGCCGAACTGCCGGGTCATCTCCAGGACCTGCGCCTCCAGCTCCACGTCCCGCAGCGCGTGCCCGGACGCCGAGCCCTCCCGCGGGAGTTCGTCGAGGTAGCGGGCGGAGGCGAGCTTGGCGACCTTGAGGTTGTGCTCGGCCGAGGTGCCGCCGACGACGATCGCCAGGTGGTACGGCGGGCAGGCCGCCGTGCCCAGCGACCGCAGCTTCTCCTCCAGGAACTTGGCCAGCCGGGTCGGGTTCAGCAGCGCCTTCGTCTCCTGGTACAGGAACGTCTTGTTCGCACTGCCGCCGCCCTTGGCCATGAACAGGAACTCGTAGAACGGGTCGGTGCCCGCCTTCGAGAACAGCTCGATCTGCGCGGGCAGGTTGCTGCCGGTGTTGCGCTCCTCCCAGAAGTTGAGCGGAGCCATCTGCGAGTAACGCAGGTTGAGGTCCTGGTAGGCGTCGAACACGCCCCTGGCCAGCCGCTGCTCGTCCTCACCGCCGGTGAGCACCGTCTCGGTCCGCTTCCCGATGACGATGGCCGTGCCGGTGTCCTGGCACATCGGCAGCACCCCGCCGGCCGACACGCACGCGTTGCGCAGCAGGTCGGTGGCCACGAACCGGTCGTTGGAACTGGCCTCGGGGTCGTCGATGATGGCGCGCAACTGCGCCAGGTGCGAGGACCGCAGCAAGTGCTGGATGTCCTTGATGGCCGCACTGGCCAGCGCGGTCAGGGCACTCGGCTCCACTTCGAGGAAACGCCGCCCGGCCGCCTCCACGGTGCGGATGCCCTCGGTGGTGAGCAACCGGTAGTCGGTGTCGTCCGGACCGAGCGGAAGCACCTCGGTGTAGTCGAACGTGGTGGTCACGACGCCGCTCCTTTGCGCGTTCGGGGAATGCCGTGACGTTAACGCACCGGACGGCGCCGGGGATCAGGTCTGTTGGTGACCGTGCGCACCTGCGACGCTGTCGGTCGAAGCCGACCCGATGGGAGACGCCCTTGTCCACGACGGATCCGACGTCCGAGGCCCTGGCCGGGCTGGTCAACCTGCGCGATCTCGGTGGCATGCCCGCCGGGGAGGGGACGACCCGTGCGGGGATCGTGCTGCGCAGCGACGCCCCGCAGCCCGGAGACCGGGAGCCGGAGGGCATCACCTGGCCGCCGCGGCTGGTGCTGGACCTGCGCGACGCGTCGGAGCTCAACGGCACGCCGCACCCGCTGGCGGATGTGGCGGAGGTGCACCAGATCGAACTGCTCGCGGGCATCCACTCGACGGAGGTGACCCACCCGCTGCCGGTGCTGTACCAGCTCGCGCTGCGGGACGCGGCGGCGAAGCTGGTGCGGGTGTTCCGGCTCGCGCTGGAGGCGGACGGGCCGGTGCTGGTGCACTGCGCGGCGGGCAAGGACCGCACCGGAGTGGTCTCGGCGATGCTGCTCAGCGTGGCGGGCGTGCGCTCCGACGCGATCATCGCGGACTACGTGCGGACGGACCGCAACATGTTCCGGGTGCTGCAGCGGTTGGAAATGGCACCGGCGTTGCCGCCGGGCGTCAGCGAGGAGGACGTGCGCGAGCTGATCTCCACGCCGGTGGAGGCCATCGAGGGCGTGCTGGAGAGCTTCGCCGAGCACGACGAGCACGCCGCGGGCTGGTTGCGGGCCCACGGGGTGACGGACGAGGAGATCGACCGCTGGCGGGAGAAGTTCCGCGCCGGTTGAGCAACCGACCCCGAACGGGCGAGAGGCCGGACCTGCCTCATCGGGCGAGTCCGACCTCCCCTGGGGAGCGTCCGGCCGAGTCACCGGCCGGACGCGAACGTTCCTGTCGCGAGGGGCGTCAGCTGGCGTAGGCGCGCAGCCGGTCGGCCCGGTCGCCCTGGCGCAGCTTCGACATGACCTCCCGCTCGATCTGGCGGACCCGCTCCCGGGACAGCCCGAAGGCCTTGCCGATCTGGTCGAGCGTGCGCGGCTGGCCGTCGTCGAGCCCGTAGCGCATCCGGATCACCGACTGCTCCCGCTCCTCCAAGGTGCCCAGCACCCGGCGCAGGTCGTCCTGCAGGAAGCCGGAGATCACGGCGTTCTCCGCGTCGGCCGACTCGGCGTCCTCGATGAAGTCGCCCAGCGGGGCGTCCTCCTCGGCACCCACCGGCATGTCCAGGCTCACCGGGTCGCGGGAGTGGTCGAGCAGGTCGGAGACCTTCGTCGCGGTGAGCCCGCTCTCCTCGGCCAGTTCCTCGTCGGTCGCCTCGCGGCCCAGCTTCTGGTGCAGGTCGCGCTTGATCCGGGCCAGCTTGTTCACCTGCTCGACCAGGTGGACGGGCAGCCGGATGGTGCGGGACTGGTCGGCCATGCCGCGGGTGATGGCCTGGCGGATCCACCAGGTCGCGTACGTGGAGAACTTGAAGCCCTTGGTGTAGTCGAACTTCTCCACCGCGCGGATCAGACCGAGGTTGCCCTCCTGGATCAGGTCCAGCAGCGGCATGCCGCGCCCCGTGTAGCGCTTGGCGAGGCTCACCACCAGCCGCAGGTTGGCCTCCATCAGGTGATTCTTGGCCACCCGGCCGTCGCGCACCACCGACCGCAGGTCACTGCGCCGCTCGGGCGAGATCTTGCCGTCCGTCTCCAGCATGTGCTTCGCGAAGACACCGGCCTCGATGCGCTTGGCGAGGTCGACCTCTTCCTGCGCGGTCAGCAGCGCGGTGCGCCCAATGCCGTTGAGGTAGACCCGGACGAGGTCGGCCGAGGGGCCCTGGTTGTCAAGGTCGGCGTCGGTGGCGGCGGTCATGGTGTTGGTCTGCGGGACGGTCATTGAGCTCCCTCCCTGACGGGCTGGCTTGCGGGGCGTTCTCACGGCGCGGCCTGGCGCTGTGGAGGACGCGTACGCTCGGTGTTGCGGGCCGAATGCCACGCCGTCCGGATGTGACGGTTGTGCTGTCTGGTGTCGTGCGCTGTCGGGTTCGGAGTCGTGTTCCCGGCGGGCGAGTGGTGCCGAAGCAGAACGACGTTCTGTTCGGACTCCGCTCGACTCACCGCTGAGCCGGGTCACATCGGATGTGGCGGCGGCTCGTAGACCTGGCTGTCGAAGCTTTGATACCTGGAAAACGAACACGACCTCGAATTCGTTCCCGAACTGCTCGACCAAGAGACGTCGCGGCGGTCACATCCGTTGCTCCGCGAAGTCTGAGGATCAGCTGAGAACAGGCGTTACATTCACACGTCGATCAACAACGTGAATGGGCCGTCGTTGACGCTCGCCACTTCCATCATCGCCCCGAAGCTCCCCGTGGCCACCTGAGCGCCCCGCTCCCGCAGCAGCCGCACGACCTCCGCCACCAGAGGTTCGGCCTGCTCAGGCCGGGCCGCCTCGGTCCAGGACGGGCGCCGCCCCTTGCGGGTGGCGCCGTAGAGCGTGAACTGGCTCACCACCAGCAGCGGGGCTCCGGTGGTGGCGCAGGACTCCTCGTCGCGCAGCGCCCGTATCTCGTGCAGTTTGCGCGCCATTCTCCCGGCCTGTTCGGAGCCGTCGGAATGGGTCACGCCCAATAGCACCAGCAGGCCGGGTTCTTCGATCTTGCCGACCGTCTCACCGCCCACCCGCACCGAGGCCTCGGTGACCCGGCTGACCACCGCGCGCATTACTCCTCATCCGCCCATTCCGCCGGGATCACCATTCCGTGCCGCACGAGTTCCCGAAGCATCGGCACCGCCGCGCGGGAAAGCTCCTCGGCGTCCTCCCCGGAACCGAGCGCGAGCAGTTCCACCAGATCTCGGACCGGCATCGCTCCCTGGCACCCCGCGAGCAGCCGCGTCCCGAGCTCGTCGATCTCGTGCTGCCACCCGGGGCCGTCGGTCCGGTGCAGCCGGTGCACGAACCGCTCCCAGCCCTCCTCGCCGTGCGTCGCGACCTCTTCCAGCACCGTCGAGGGCGCCGTCACGAGCCGCGCGCCCAGCAGGCCGTCGGCGGAGCCGTGCTCGCGCAACCAGTCCACGCGGCGCAGCCAGGCGTCGCTCTCCGGGCCCAGCGGGTCGTCGAACGCCTGCCGCAGGTCCTCGCACACGACCTCGCCGCGCTCGGCGTCGGTGCGGCGCAACGTGACGAATCCGAACCCGACGCCGTCGACGTCGTTGGCGGCGAACCAGTCCAGCCACTCCGCCGCCTTGCGGCGCCCGGCGGGGGAGCGCGGGTCGAAACCGGCGTCGCGCAGCCAGGTCCCCACGTACAGCGCCGGATCGGCCACGTCGCGCTGCACGAACCACGCGTCGACCCCGCCCGGCGGCAGCCACCGCGACACCCGGTCCTCCCAGTCCTCGCCCTTGCGGTGCAGCCAGGACGCCAGCAGCTGCCCGGTGCCGCCCTCATTGAGGAACGACGGCAGCTGCCGCACCACCAGCGCGCTCGCGTCGTCCCCGGCCAGGCCGGAGTCGCGGTACACGTAGTCGGTCCGCGGTGGGCCGACGACGAACGGCGGGTTGCACACCACCTGGTCGAACCGGCGGCCACGCACCGGTTCGAACCACTCGCCTTCGGCGAGTTCGACGTCGATGCGGTTGAGCCGGAACGTCGCGGCGGCCAGCGCCAGCGCCCGCGTGGACACGTCGGTCGCGGTGATGCGCTGGGCGTGCGTGCTCGCGTGCAGCGCCTGCACCCCGCAGCCGGTGCCCACGTCGAGCACCGAGCCGACCTGCCTGCGGGAGGTCGCCCGCACCAGGCTCATCGAGGCGTGCCCGACGCCGAGCACGTGGTCGACGCCGGTGGCCCAGCCGTCCGGGCGCAGGTCGGCGTCGAGGTCGGAGACGACCCACCACGAGTCCGGCCCGGCGCTGTGCGGGCGGATGTCCACGGCAGCGCGCAGCGAGTCGCCGTCGGCGGCCAGCACCCCGCCCGCCACGGCCTCGTCGATCGGCAGCGGGCGCAGCGCCGCCGCCACGTCCGCGGCGGGTTCGGCTTCGCCGAGCAGGAACAGCCGCACGAGCGTGCCCAGCGGGCCGCCGTCCGCGGTCGCCCGCAGCGCCGGTTCGGGCTCGCCGCGCCCCAGCGCTGCGTGGGCCAGCGGCCCGAGCAGCTCCACCACGCCGTCGGCGTCGTAGCCGACCTCCTGGAACGCGGCGCGAAGACGGTCAAGACGATCAGCTGAAAGATCCGGAATCACGAGGTCGATCCTCACACGCGCCCCTGACGGCCGCTGCGGCCGAGGGCCCGAACGGCCTGCGCAGGGACGTGCGCCGCGCCGCGTGAGATCCTGCGGGCATGAGCCGGACGCTGCACCTGACCCAGAACGCCGAAGCCGACGCGCTGCTCTCGGAGGATCCGCTGGCGCTGCTGCTGGGGATGCTCCTGGACCAGCAGATCCCGATGGAGAAGGCGTTCTCCGGGCCGAAGGTCCTGGTCGAGCGGATCGGCGCGCTCGACGCGCACCGGATCGCGGCGATGGACCCCGAGGAGTTCGCCGCGGTGTGCGCGACCCCGCCGGCGATCCACCGGTTCCCCGGTTCGATGGCCAAGCGGGTCCAGGCGCTGTGCGCCTACCTGGTGGAGACCTACGAGGGCGATCCGGAACGGATCTGGACCGAGGGCGAGCCCGACGGCGCCCGCGTGCTCGCCCGGCTCAAGGCGCTGCCCGGGTACGGCGATCAGAAGGCGCGGATCTTCCTGGCGCTGCTGGGCAAGCAGTGGCAGGTGACGCCGGAGGGCTGGCGGGAGGCCGCGGGCGCCTACGGCGATCCGGACGCCCGCCGCTCCATCGCCGACGTGCTCGACCAGGACACCCTGGAAGAGGTCCGCGCGTGGAAGAAGCAGCAGAAGGCCGCCGCGAAGCAGAAGTGATGCGGCCCGGCGCGGGTGGGGCCGGTCAGGCCGCCGCGGACGACGGCGACTGGTAGCGGTCCACGTACTCCTGCTCGGACAGCTCCGAGATGGCGTACATGATCTCGTCGGTGATCGAGCGCAGCACCGGCAGCGAGCCCTCCATGCCGTGGTAGCGCTCGAAGTCCAGCGCCGCACCGAACCGGACGGTGACCCGGGCGAGCCGCGGGACCTTCGCCCCGATGGGCAGCAGCCGGTCCGTGCCGCTGAGCGCGACCGGCACCACCTTCGCCTTCCCGCTGAGCGCCAGCCGGGCCACGCCGGTGCGACCGCGGTAGAGCCGTCCGTCGGGCGAGCGGGTGCCTTCGGGGTGGATGCCGAACGCGCCGCCGTCGGCGAGGACCTGCTCGGCGGCGCCGAGCGCCTCCTTGGCCGCTCGGCCCCGGCCGCGCTGCACCGGGATCGCGCCGAGGGAGGTGAACACGGTCCGGGTGAGCCCGCCCTTGAACCCGCGGCCCTGGAAGTACTCGGCCTTGGCGAGGAACGCGACCGGCCGCGGGACCACGAGGGGCACGATGAAGCTGTCGGCCACCGACAGGTGGTTCACGGCGAAGATGACGGGCCCGTCGGTGGGCACCTGCTCCGCGCCGACGACCTTCGGCCGGTAGACGGCTCGCGCCGCCGAACCGACGATCCGCTTGGTCAGCATGTAGAACATGTCGTGCCTCCCCGCCTAGCCGATGGCTTCACCCGCTCCGCGAACCTACCGGTGGCGGGGGACGGCCCCGTCGCCGCCGTGTGAAGTCCGCGTTGAATCCCGCCCCGAATGCGGTGACGGTCACCGGGCTCCCAGGGTGTCCAGGGAAATGCCGGAGTGGGACGATGGAGACGTGGAGGTGGTGTCGTGAGCAGTACACAGCACGGCGACGACACCCCGGTGCTGATCACCGAGGCGCAGCCGTCCTACGACGATCAGCAGGCGGAGCGGCGCCGCAAGTACGCGATCATGATGTCGCTGCGCATCCCGTGCTTGATCGCCGGTGCGGCCTGCTACCAGATCTGGTGGCTCGCGTTGATCATCGTGGCGATCTCGATCCCGCTGCCTTGGATGGCGGTGCTCATCGCCAACGACCGCCCGCCGCGCAAGACCGAACAGGTCAACCGCTACCAGCACTCCGACCGCGCGCTGGAATCGGGCGCCCACCGGGTGATCGAGGACTCCTGACCGGGTCCTCCGCTGCGCGTGGGCCGATCCGGCCAGTGGTCGAGGTGAGCGGCGTGCACGGCGCGCGGTGCGGCATCATGGAGCGATGAGCACGATGACGCTTCCGGAAACCGATGTCCGGCCGGAGACCACGGAACAGACCCAGGACGACCGCCCCGAGGTCTTCCACTACGTGCAGAAGGACAAGATCGCCGAGAGCGCGGTCATGGGCACGTACGTGGTGGCGCTGTGCGGAGAGGTGTTCCCGGTGACGAAATCGGCGAAGCCCGGTTCGCCGGTGTGCCCGGACTGCAAGAAGGTCTTCGAGGGCCTGCCGCCCGGTGGTGGCGACGACGACTGACCCGGTACGGCTGCTTCGCGACGGCGCCACCGCGCCCGCGCGGTGCGCGCCGGCGTGATCACCCCTCGACGCCCTCAGCGCGCCTGGGGGCCGGTTCTTCCTGCGCCGGCGCGCTGGGCACCGCGGGCCGCGGCAGCTTGACGCCGATGCTCGGGCGCTCGTCCTCGCCGCGCCACGCGCGGTAGCCCTCCTCGGTGCGCAGCCGCTGCTCGGCCCGCCGCATCTCGAGCCTGCGCCACTTCCGGCGTTCCTTGCGGGTCATCTTCGCCGGCCACAGCTCCTGCAGGGCGTTGTTGAACTGGGCTCCGATGATGATCGCCAGCCCGATGAAGAACGCGAACAGCAGGAACGCGATCGGCGTGGCGAGCGCGCCGTAGGTGTAGCCGGTACCGGTCACCCAGGTGATGTACAGGCGCAGGCCCACGCTGGAGCACAGGAACACGACCATCGCCAGCAGCGCGCCGGGGACGCCGCGGTGCCACGGCAGCTTCCGCGGCAGCGCCACCTTGTAGAGCGTCGCCAGCGCGAGCACCAGCAGCAGTCCCGTGGCGGGGAAGTAGAACACCTGGATCAGCCACGCCACGTCGTCCTGCATCGGTGGCGGGAACACCGTCGGCAACCACTCCGGGCCGAGCGCGATCACGGGGAGTCCGACCACCGCCAGCAGCAGTCCGACCAAGTACAGCAGCAGCGCGAAGATCCGCTGCCAGACGCTGTGCCGGACCGTGTACTGGTCGTAGGCCATCGTGATCGAGTCCACCAGCGAGGCCAGTGCCGAGGAGCCCGCCCACAGCGACAGCAGGAAGCCCACCGAGACGATCTCGGTGCGCCCGCGGGTGAGGATGTCCTGCACCGTCGGCTCGATGATCTGGTCCACGACGTTGGCGCTGAACACGGTTCGAGCCCCGGACAGGATCTTGCCGTGCACGGCCTCGACGATCACCGGGCCGAACCAGTCGCCGAGGAACCCCAGGCTGCCCAGCAGGCCCAGCAGCAGCGGCGGCATCGACAGCGTCTGCCAGAAGGCGGCCGCCGCCGACTCCGAGAAGATGTTGTCCCACCAGGCCTTGTAGATCGTCCGCCACACCAGCCGCAGCGGCCCGCGCTTCGCGGGAGCCGCGCGTTCGATCACCGTGGTGTCCGGCTCGTCGCGCCGAGGGGGCTGCTCGAGTCGATCGTTCGTGGCGACGTCCTCGGACGAGGTGATCTCCTCCGGTTCCCGGGCATCGGAGGGTGCCGACCGTCGGCCGTGCCGGCCGGGCCGCTGGCTGTCATCGGTCGGACCTGAGGAACCCATCGCGCTACAAGGATGCTTCATGCCGACCACGAATGGGCGTGGACCCGGCGAACCGGGAGTGTCAGTGCGATCTCAATCCGGCTGGCGGGTCGGTGCGCCCGGTCACGGAGGGCGGGACGGTAGGCTGCGGGTCGCCCTCGGCGGATCTCCCGCTCGGCGCGATGTCGCGTGGTGGGAGGGGTGGACCGGTTCCACCCGGGCCGCGGGGCCGCTCGCGCCAGGCCGTGATCCGTTGGTCCGTGCCGCGCGAATCGCGAGGGGGAAGGCTTAGGAAGGAGCGGCGAGCAAGCGTGTCCGAGACACAACTCGACCATCCCGTCCGATCTGTGCTCAGCGACCCGGCGCAGGCCGCTCAGCGACCGCTGCGCGCGTGGCAGCGCAGAGCGCTGGCCAAGTACCTCTCCAGCAGCCCGCAGGACTTCACCGCGGTCGCGACGCCCGGCGCGGGCAAGACGACGTTCGGCCTGCGGATCGCGGCCGAACTGCTCGCCGATCGGACGGTCGAGCAGGTGACGGTCGTGGCGCCCACCGAACACCTCAAGTACCAGTGGGCCGCGGCGGCCAACGGCGCCGGGATCCCGCTGGACCCCGAGTTCCGCAACGCCGACGGGATGACCTCCAGCGACTACCGCGGCGTGGTCGTCACCTACGCGCAGATCGCGGCGCACCCGACGTTGCACCGGGTCCGCACCGAGCGGCGCAAAACGCTGGTGATCATGGACGAGGTGCACCACGCCGGTGACGCGAAGTCCTGGGGCGACGCCGTGCGGGAGGCGTTCACACCCGCGATCCGGCGCCTGGCGCTGACCGGTACCCCGTTCCGCAGCGACGACACGCCCATCCCGTTCGTGAACTACGAGCCGGACGGCGACGGCTCGATGCGCAGCAAGGCCGACAGCTCCTACGGCTACTCCGACGCGCTGCGCGACGGCGTGGTGCGCCCGGTGATCTTCCTGGCGTACTCGGGGGAGACGCGGTGGCGCACCAACGCGGGCGACGAGTTCTCCGCGCGCCTCGGCGAGCCGCTGACCGCGGAGCAGACCGCGCGCGCCTGGCGCACCGCGCTCGACCCTGCGGGCGAGTGGATCCCGTCGGTCCTGCAAGCCGCGCACACCCGGCTCCAGCAGTTGCGCAACGGCGGAGTCCCGGACGCGGGCGGGCTGGTGATCGCCTCCGACCACGTCACCGCGAAGGCGTACGCGAAGACGCTGGAGCGGATGACCGGCACGGCGCCGGTGGTGGTCCTCTCCGACGACCCGAAGGCGTCCGGGCGGATCGCCGAGTTCGCCGACTCCGACGACCAGTGGATGATCGCGGTCCGGATGGTCAGCGAGGGCGTCGACGTGCCGCGGCTGGCCGTCGGCGTCTACGCCACCAGCGCGTCCACCCCGTTGTTCTTCGCCCAGGCCGTCGGCCGCTTCGTGCGGGCCCGGCGCCCGGGGGAGACGGCGAGCATCTTCCTGCCCAGCGTTCCGGTGCTGCTGGAGCTGGCCAGCCAGCTCGAGGCCGAGCGCGACCACGTGCTCGGCAAGCCGCACCGGGAGAAGGACGGCTGGGACGACGAGCTGCTCGCCGACGCCAACCGCACGAAGGACGAGCCGGGCGAGGAGGAGAAGGCGTTCACCTCCCTCGGCGCCGACGCCGAACTCGACCAGGTGATCTACGACGGCTCGTCGTTCGGCACGGCGGCCTTCGGCACCAGCGAGGACGAGCAGGACTACCTCGGCCTGCCCGGTCTGCTCGAACCCGACCAGGTGCGCGCGCTGCTGCGGCAGCGCCAGGAGCAGCAGCTGGAGGGCGTCGGGAAGCGGGAGGCCGCGGACAAGGCGCAGAAGGCCGCCGAACGCGCTGAGCAGGCCGAGCAGGCCCGCCGCCCGCAGAGCGTGCAGGAGCGGCTGAAGGGGCTGCGCAAGGAGCTCAACACGCTCGTCTCGCTGCAGCACCACCGCACCCGCAAGCCCCACGGCGCGATCCACAACGAGCTGCGGCGGATCTGCGGCGGCCCGCCCACCGCGATGGCCACGGCCGAGCAGCTCGAGGAGCGCATCGCCACGCTGCGCTCCTGGTGATCACCCGCTGCGGCGGGTGACCGGACGCGACCTCGGCGTGACCGCCCGTCCTTACCCTGCTCCTCATGGCATTTGATGTGGAGAAGGTTCGGGCGCAGTACCCGGCGCTGTCCGACGGGCGGTCCTGGCTGGACGCCGCCGGCGGCACCCAGGTGCCGCAGGCGGTCATCGACGCCGTCTCGGACGTGCTGCGCCGCGGGGTGTCGAACGTGGGCGGCACCTTCGAGTCCAGCGAGCGCGCGGGCGCGGTCGTGGCCGAGGCCCGTTCGGCGGTCGCCGACCTCACCGGGGCTCCCGCTCCGGAGTGCGTGGTCTTCGGCCCCAGCATGACGGCGTTGACCTACCGGTTCGCGGGCGTGCTCGCCGCCGGGTGGCAGCCGGGCGACGAGGTGGTGGTGACCAAGCTCGACCACGACTCGAACGTGCGGCCCTGGGTGCAGCACGCCCAGCGGGCGGGCGCGACCGTGCGGTTCGCCGAGTTCGACCCGGCGACGGGGGAGCTGCCCGCCGAGCGGGTCGTCGAGCTCATCGGCGAGCGCACCAGGCTGGTGGCGGTGACCGCGGCGTCGAACCTGCTCGGCAGCATCCCGGACGTCGCCGCGATCACCCGGCGGGCCCGCGAGGCGGGGGCGATCAGCTACGTGGACGGCGTGCAGCACTGCCCGCACGCGGAGGTCCGGGTCGCGGAGCTGGGCGCGGACTTCTACGCGACCAGCGCCTACAAGTGGGCCGGTCCGCACCTCGCGGCGGTCGTGGCGGCCGACCCGTGGTCGCTGGAGATGCTGAACCCGGACAAGCTGCTCCCGGCACCGGACGAGATCCCCGCTCGATTCGAGCTGGGCACGGCATCGTTCGAAGCGCTCGCGGGTGTGACGGCGGCCGTGGAGCACCTCGCCGACCTCGACCCGGCGGCCACCGGTGACCGGCGGGAGCGCCTCGGCACGAGCCGTCGCGCGGTGGTCGCGCACGAGGAGGAGCTGGCGTCGACGCTGTTCGGCGGCTTGGCCGAGCTCCCGCACGTGCGCCGCATCGGAGCGCCGAGCGGGAAGTGCACGCCGATCGCGCTGTTCTCGGTGCCCGGTCGGTCACCGCAGGCGGTGGCCGAATTCCTGGGGGAGCGAGGGGTCAACGTGTCGTTCGGCCACGCGTACGCGTGGGAGGCGGTGGACGCGCTCGGTCTCGGCAAGGAGGGCGCGGTGCGCGCCGCGTTGTGCCACTACACCGAGGCCGGCGACGTCCGGCGGCTGCTGGGGGCGCTCGCCGAACTGGCCTGACCCCGGCCGGACACGCCGAAGGCCCCCGGAGAACCGCGTTCTCCGGGGGCCTTCGGGTCGGGTGTCGTTACTGCTCGTCCTGCTGGAGTTCGGCTTCCATCTCCCGCAAGCGGGGCTCGAACTCCCGGCCGTGGTGCCCGCAGAACAGCAGCTCCCCGCCGGATGGCAGTACGGCGCGAAGCTTCGCAGCGGCCCCGCAGCGGTCGCAGCGGTCGGCGGCGGTCAGCTCGGGGCGGGTGAGCGTTCCAGGCATCGTGATCTCCCTCCGTCCCGGCGCCGGGTTGTCCCCGACGCCCTCGATCCTGCTGCGACCACCGGTGGCCCACTGGCGGCGGGGCCGGTGCTCGCTTACCCCACTCTTGCAGACGCACAGCCGTACGTCAGTGTTCCCGCGCCGAGTGGCGACCGTCGTCACGTCGAAGTACCCGCTTGCCGCAGCGTCGGTAGCGGAGCGTGGTAATCCGTGCACACAACTGTTTCTCGATCGCCTGACCAGGCAAAATAGACGGTCTCGAATTGCGCCGACCGGTGTTTCATGCGTACCCGGGGTGCATGTTCCACGCCTGGGGTCTCTCGCGTTCTGCTGCAAGCGAACGGCGGCGGCTGCCCGGATGCGCGAAATTCCCCGGAATTACTGTGCGATGAATCACTTCTGAATGCGGGGAAAATTCGAGATCGCGAACCGCCCCGAGCCGGTCTCCGCGACGGCACCGGCACTCAAGGTACGCGAGGCCGGACGCAGCGTTGCGTCCGCGGGGCTCGCCGGGAGGCGCATCGCGGTGTGCGGGCCGAGCGCGTTCGATCCGGAAGCCCGTCGGTCGCTCGCTACCCAAGCGAAGGTGATCGTCAGGTCCGGCCGCGAGTCGACGGCGCCCTCAGCTGCCCGCAGGTGTCCGGCCCGGCGCCGTTCGGTCGGGGAGGCCGCACCGACCGCCCCGAGTCGGCGCCGCGGCGCTCTCGTCGCCCGCGTCGGCCGAACGCGACGGGCTTCGCCCCGAAGTCCGCCAGCGGGATCCGTCAAAGCCCCGCGAAGAACGCGATCGTCTCGATAATCTCCGCCCGTGATCACTGAACAGGTCGGCGTGTCCGCCGTGTCCCACGTGTCCGCTCGCCCCGGTGGCCGGGTCGTCGTGAACTTCGACCAGCAGGGCTGGGCGCTGCGCAGGCAGCGGCGCGAGTGGGCGGACCACAAGCGTTCGATGATCTGGGTCGTCGTGATCACCTGGGTGCTGGCGGTGGCGATGGCACCATTCAAGGACACCATCGAACAGAACCCCACCGCGCGGCTGGTCGTCGCGATCATCGCCGCACCGATGCTGCTGATCCTGCTCGGGCTCGTGCTGTACGCGGTGCTGCGCGTGCTCGCCGAAGTCCTCGCGGTGGTGTTCACGATCGTCACCTTCGGCCACTTCCACCGGAACCCGCCCCGCTGGCTGCAGCGCCTGCGCCGCCGCGACCGCACGCGGCCCGCGGAGCCGGGCGCGCGGCCCGAGCCCGTCGCCGCGCACCGCTACGACTCCGTTGAGAGCGGCCAGGTGCTGCACCGCTTCCGCCGCACCGTCGTGGTGCTGCGCACGACCGACGGACGGACGCTGCGCTACCGCACCTGGGGCTTCGCCGGGCGCACCCGGCTGCTGGGCAACGCCTTCGCCGAACACCTCGGCGACCGCCTCCGCACTTCCTGACCCGCCCCCCGCACGAAGAAGGCCGGTGCCCCGACGGGGCACCGGCCTTCTGCTGCGTCCAGAGGCTCAGTCCAGGTAGTCGCGCAGCACCTGGGAGCGGGACGGGTGGCGCAGCTTCGACATCGTCTTCGACTCGATCTGCCGGATGCGCTCCCGCGTCACCCCGTAGACCTGGCCGATCTCGTCCAGCGTGCGCGGCTGGCCGTCGGTGAGGCCGAAGCGCAGCCGGACCACACCTGCCTCCCGCTCGGACAGCGTCGCCAGCACCGACTGCAGCTGGTCCTGCAGCAGCGTGAACGACACGGCGTCGACCGCGACGACCGCCTCGGAGTCTTCGATGAAGTCGCCGAGCTGGCTGTCGCCCTCGTCGCCGATCGTCTGGTCCAGCGAGATGGGCTCCCGGGCGTACTGCTGGATCTCCAGCACCTTCTCCGGGGTGATGTCCATTTCCTTCGCGAGCTCTTCGGGCGTGGGCTCGCGGCCCAGGTCCTGCAGCAGCTCGCGCTGGATGCGACCCAGCTTGTTGATGACCTCGACCATGTGCACCGGGATGCGGATGGTGCGCGCCTGGTCGGCCATCGCGCGGGTGATCGCCTGCCGGATCCACCACGTCGCGTAGGTGGAGAACTTGTAACCCTTGGTGTAGTCGAACTTCTCCACCGCGCGGATCAGACCGAGGTTGCCCTCCTGGATCAGGTCCAGGAACGCCATGCCGCGGCCCGTGTAGCGCTTGGCGAGGCTGACCACCAGTCGCAGGTTCGCTTCCAGCAGGTGGTTCTTGGCCCGCTCACCGTCCCGGACGATCCAGCGCAGGTCGCGCTTCATCTGGAAGGTCAGCTTCTCGTCGGCCTCTTCGGCCTGGCGCAACCGCTCCGCGCCGTAGAGGCCGGCCTCGATGCGCTTGGCGAGCTCGACCTCCTCCTCGGCGTTGAGCAGCGCCACCTTGCCGATCTGCTTGAGGTAGGCGCGCACCGAGTCGGCGGAAGCGGTGAGCTCGGCGTCCTTGCGGGCCTGCCGCAGCGCCTCGGACTCCTCCTCGTCCCAGACGAAGTCGGAGTCGGTCTTGCCGTCCTCGTCCTCGGGGACGGTCGGCTCCTCCGGGATCTCCACTTCGACTTCGGCGAGGTCGCCGACGTCGGGCGACGTCAGGTCGGTCTCGATCGGTTCGTCGATCTCCATGCCCTCGCCGGACTTGGCCGCGTTCTTCGCGGAACCGGCCTTGCCCGCCGCCGACTTGGCCGGAGCGGCCTTGGTGCCCTTCTTGGCCGCCGCCGGCTTGGCGGCGGTCTTGCGGCCCGCCGGCTTGGCGCCTGTCGCGGACTTGGCCTTCGCCGCGCCGGTACCGGCCTGGCCGGTCTCCTCCTGCGCGGACGCCTCGGTCTGGGACTGGGATGCGGACTGGGCCGACGAAGACTGGCCACCGCCGGCGGTTGCAGCGGAGCTGGAGCGTCGGGTTGCGGTTTCTGCGGCTGCCACGTACGCCCTTTCGCGACGGTCGATCAGGGCAGGCCGGAGGGCGCGAAACCTCGGCCGCCAGAGGTCGGGGACGACCCACCTTCCAGAACTTCCGAAGCGGACTTGGAGCCGGCTGAACGCCTGCTCGGCGCCGGGCCGGAGGTCCCGGATGAGGTCGGTCGTGTTCCATTGTAACCGCGTCGGTGGAGTGCGGTTCCGCTGCAAGGCCGAGATCGGTCCCATCGCAGCGCAACGCGGTCCTGTGCGGGTCACTCGGATGGCGTACCGGGGAAACGTCGGCGACATCGCCCCGGCAACCGTGAAGATCAGTGTTCGAGCAGTGCGGCCGCAGCCGTCGCCGCGCCCACGATCCCCGCATCGTTCTTTAACGTCGCCGCCACGATCGGAGTGCGGATGTCCAGCAGCGGGAGCCACTTGTGGGCCTTCTTGCTGACACCGCCGCCCGCGATGAACAGATCGGGCCAGAGGAACTTCTCCAGGCCCTGGATGTAGCGGCTGACCCGAGGCGCCCATTCCGGGTAGCTCAGGTCCAGGTCGTCCTTCACCGAGGCCGCGGCCTGCTTCTCCGCGTCGTGCCCCTCGACCTCGATGTGCCCGAACTCGGTGTTCGGGATGAGCTTGCCGTCGAGGAACATGGCGCTGCCGATGCCGGTGCCGAAGGTCAGCACCACCACCAGGCCGGAACGTCCCGCTCCCGCGCCGGAGCGCATCTCGGCGAGGCCGGCGGCGTCGGCGTCATTGAGCACGACGACGTCCCCCCGGTCCCGGCCGAGCCGTTCCGCGAACAGGCCCTGCGCGTCGGTGCCGATCCAGCTCTTGTCGATGTTCGCCGCGGAGTGCGCGGTGCCCTCTTTGATCACGCTGGGCAAGGTGACTCCGACCGGGCCGGACCAGCCGAACTTCTCGGCTATCTCCGCGACCGCGTCGGCCACCGCATCCGGTGTCGAGGGGTGTGGGGTGGGGATTCGCATGCGTTCTTCGGCCAGCACACCACCGTCGATGTCCACCGGACACCCCTTGATGCCGGACCCGCCGATATCCACGCCGAAACCGCGGGCAGTGCCCATGCCCGATCCTTCCTATTCGATTCAGAACGAGGTGTGCAGACCTTAACCGCGCTGTGCTGCGATGTGAACGTGGGACTGACAGCTGACATGGACAACGAAACCCTCCGAACCGTCGCGGTGCAGGTCGCGGGCGAGGCGGCCGAACTGGCGCGCACGATTCGTGACGAATCGGTGACCGGCGGTGCCGTGGGAACGAAGAGCAGCGAGACCGACGTCGTCACCGCCGCCGACCGCGCGGCGGAGCGGCTCGTGCGCGACCGGCTCGCCGATTTGCGGCCCGGCGAGTCGGTGCTGGGCGAGGAAGAAGGCGGCGCGGCGGCGCTGGAAGGACTCCGCTGGGTCGTCGACCCGATCGACGGCACGGTCAACTACCTCTACGGCTACCCCTGGTACGCGGTGTCGCTGGCCGCGCAGGTCGACGGGAGGTCGATCGCCGGAGCGGTCGTCGAGCCCGTCTCCGGCCGCGTGTGGAGCGCCGCAGCGGGCGGCGGGGCGTTCTGCGACGGCGAGCCGCTGCGCGTGTCGGGCGCCGAGCGCCTCGACCTGGCTCTGGTCGGCACCGGGTTCGCCTACGACGTGGATCGCAGGCGCGCGCAGGCGTCGGCGACCGGACGGCTGCTGGGGCAGGTGCGCGACATCCGCCGTTCCGGCGCCGCCTCGCTGGACCTGTGCGCGGTCGCGGCCGGCTGGCTCGACGCCTACTACGAGGTCGGGCTCAAGCGGTGGGACTGGGCGGCGGGAGCGCTCGTCGCCCAGGAAGCGGGAGCGCACCTGCGGCTCCCGGCGGCCGGGACGGCCGACGGGCTCGGTGACGAGGCCATGGTGTGCGCGACGCCGGGCATCGCGGACTCCCTCGGCGAGGCGCTGCGCGCCGCCGGAGCGGGCGAGGTCTGACGCACGACGATGCCCGCCCCGCCGTTGCGGACGGCGGGGCGGGCATCGATGCGTTCAGCGGCTCGGCGAACGTCGAATTCGCCGGATCGGGCGAAGCTCAGCAGGCCACGTCGCGGGCGGCCGTGAGCAGTTCCTCATCGACCTGCGGCGGCCGGACCTCTTGCTCGGCACCGCCCTGCGGGACCCAGTTCTTGAGCTCCTGGAGGATCTGGCGGGCCTCCGGCTTGCTCTTGATGTCCTTGAAGTCCGACCCCAGCGCCAGGTCCAGCGAGGAGCCGGTGCGGTCGTCGCGCACCAGCTGGGCGCACGGCACCATCAGGCTCAGCGTGCGGGCCTGGCTCGCCCCGGCACCGCCGAAGCGGATCTGGCCGTGGCAGTTGAGGTCGTAGTTCGGGTAGACCGGGTCGTTGTCCGGTTCACCGCCGGGAGCGAAACCGATGTTCGTCAGCTCCTGGCTGATCAGGCCCGCCTGGTTGGCCTCGCCGTTGCCGTTGAGCACGCGCACCCGCACGTCCCGCGCGGGGACCGGAGTGGTGCGGTCCAGCGCGTTCCGGCTCAGCATCTGCCCCAGCGCGGCCGGCTGCTCCGGCTGCGGCTCGGCCGTGGGTTCCGGGGCGGCGGTCGGCGCGCCCGGGAGGGTGCACCGGGTCGCGGTCTCGATGTCCTCGGTGGTCTCGAAGACCCGTGTCCACACGAACCCGGACAGGACGACCAGCAGCCCCAGCACCAGCAGAGCGGGCAGCGGTCGACGTCGCCGGTATCGAGGGCCCTGGCGGCCCCAGCGTGAAGTCGCGGCTGACACGTCCTGCCACTCTCCCTTGCCGTCATCGGATCGGACGTTGCGCGATCAGCCTAGGCGCTCGTGGTTGGTTCCGCGTCGCCGGACGGGCCGTCGTGTCGCACTCGTTGCGTCTGCTGAAGCAGACGTCCGGGTGATCTTGTTGGATGCTCTGGTGCAGTGCACACCACACAAATGGGTGACCTCATGCGTCCGCCGTTCCTGGATGGGCTACCCTCTCGGCGCCTCGGGCAGTGACGGGGAGCGAGAGACGCTCGTTTCGGGGGAACTTGGGGCGCAGCAAGGCGAGATCACCGTCACGCAAGCCCTCGGGCACAAATGAGAGCCCTGGAACGTTTACCAGCGGCACACCATTGCAGTCTCCACTATCGCAGGGGTGAATCACGATGGCGACCGACTACGACGCTCCGCGCCGCAGCGAGTCCGAGGAAATGACGGAAGACTCGTTGGAGGAGCTCAAGGCGCGGCGCAATGAAGCGCAATCCGGTGTCGTCGACACCGATGAATCGGAGATCGCGGAGAACTTCGAGTTGCCGGGAGCCGATCTGTCCGGGGAGGAGATGACCGTCAAGGTCCTGCCGAAGCAGGCCGACGAGTTCACCTGCTCCAGCTGCTTCCTGGTGCACCACCGGAGCAGGCTCGCGGAGGAGCGCAACGGCGGTCTGATCTGCCGCGACTGCGCGCTCTGAGCAGTTCCGGACGGGGTCCGCGGGCGGGGTGGCCTGCGGTGACGTCCGGCCGGGGTCCGGTGGCGGGGTCGACCTGGAGGGGCGGTCCTGATGGCCGGACCGGCCGGTTCGGGCGTCCGAGCCCGCTGCGGCTCGGAGGCACTCCGGCCGGTGGGTGACCGGCTTGGCGTCGCGGGGGATCGGCCGCGGCGAATCGAGCGGCGACCGGCAGGCGCACCAATCGAACACGGACCTGGGCACACGCGGTGGTCGTGCGCCCAGGTTTGTTGTTTCCCGATCGGGGAAACCGTCGTTGCCCGATCGTCCCGCGGTGGTCCGTGAATCCCGATGCGGCGCGAGCCGCGTTCCACTCGGATCGCGCCGGACGATCCGGCATCAGGGCGAATGGCACCACTCGGCGGGACGAGTGCGCCTCACCGCCGCAATGCCGCCGCCAATTGCTCCGGACGGCGGGTGCTCACCACCCAATAGGGCGTCGGATCGTCCTCGTCGTCGAGCCAGACGCGCACCGAGGTCGGTGCCCACGGCCGGTGCACCACGAACGCGGCCGGGTCCAGGTCGGGGCCCAGCGCCGTGCGCTTCTCCTCGGCGGGGACGACCTCGACGTCCTCGATGAACCGCAGCGGCAGGTGGGCGTCGCCCACCCACAGCTCGCCGCCGGTGATCTCGATCTTCGTGCGGCCGAGCCACAGCGGTACCGCCACCGCGATCGGCAGCAGCAGCACGTACGGCAGCCAGGCGCGGATGCCGGGGTAACCCATGTGCACCTCGGCGGCCAGCAGGATCGCCATGACCAGCGGTAGCGGCCAGGTCCACCAGGACGCGAACAAGCGCTCCCGGTAGACCGCGGGCTCGCTCTCGTTCCCCTGACCGGGGGTGTCCGCGGCTGGGCTGGTTGCTTCTGCGCTCTCCGACACGCCTCCAGGGTAGTCTCGCCGCCCGTGCCGAACGTGAAGGTCCTGTTGACCCGTCTCGACCCCGACGTACCGATCCCGTCCTACGCCCGGCCCGGTGATGCCGGCGCCGATCTGGTGACGACCAGCGACCTGGTGCTGCGGCCCGGCGAGCGAGCGCTCGTCGGTACCGGCGTCTCGCTGGCGTTACCGGAGGGCTACGCCGGTTTCGTGCACCCGCGTTCCGGGCTGGCCGCGCGAGCGGGGCTGGGGGTGGTGAACGCTCCCGGCACCGTCGATTCGGGGTACCGGGGTGAGATCAAGGTCTGCTTGATCAATCATGATCGTGCTGAGACCTTGTCGTTGCGACGCGGTGACCGCATCGCGCAGCTGGTCGTGCAACGCGTGGAGAGCGCGGTGTTCGAGGAGGTCGAGCGGTTGCCCGACTCGCAGCGGGGGACCGGTGGTCATGGATCCACCGGCGGGCACGAGGTGCTGACGGGGCCGGCGTCCGCCGGGGCCGATCACAGGACGGAGGTCTGAGGGGATGTTCGGATTGGGCCGTCGCGGGCGAGGCTCGCGGCAGGACGAGGCCGGGCCGTCCGAGAACGCGGACGTGGCCGGGGCCGCCACCGGGGACGAGTCCGGGCTGGGGCCGTACGACCTCAGCGAGCTTCCCGAGGGCGACGACGTGGAGCGGCTCGACCTGGGCTCGGTGCGCCTGCCGATCCCGGAGGGCAGCCAGCTGCAGGTCGAGGTGGACCCGGCGGGGCCGGTGCGCGCCGTGCACCTGGTGACGCAGGTGGGCCGGTTGACCATCAGCGCGTTCGCCGCCCCGCGCAGTGCCGAGCTGTGGCCCGAGGTGCGCAACGAGCTGGCGGAGCAGCTGCGCCGGGACGGCGCCAAGGTCGGCCAGCAGGACGGCGAGTGGGGCCCGGAACTGGTCGCCGACTCGCCGCGGGCGGCGCTGCGGTTCGTCGGCATCGACGGTCCGCGCTGGATGGTCCGAGGGGTCGCGGCGGGGCCGGGGGAGACCGCCGAGGCGTGCTCCAAGCTGCTGTACACCGTGCTGGACGACACCGTCGTGGTGCGCGGTGACGATCCGCTGCCGGTGCGCACGCCGCTGCCGATCGAGTTGCCGGAGTCCATCGCGCGGCACATCCAGCAGTCGCAGAACGGTGAGCAGCAGGCCTAGCGGCCGCCGCCGTCGCCGTTCCGGGGCGGTCCTGCCGCGCGTTGCGGGCGCCGCAGGACACCCCCGGACGTGCCAGGATGACCTGATCGTGTGATCAAGTTCGAATTGCCGCCAGGATGGCGACGTGCCGCTGAGCACGGGCTACGCTGGTGTCCGGAGCGCGCAGCAGTGCCCCGAGAAGTCACCGGAGAACCCGGCGGCCGCCGCCTCTGGGCGGTTTCCGCCGATCGTGTTCGATCCCAGGCGTACGTGGAGCGCTAGCGATGAGCAACACCGGGGGCGGCTACTGGCGCCGCCTCATGCGTCGTCTGACCAGCGATGTCGCCGAGCTCGACGCCGACGACCTCTCCGAACGCTCGCAGGCGAGCGGGGCGCAGCGGGCCTGCGACTGCCGGTGCGGCCAGGAGGCCGTGGTGCTCGGCAGGCTGCGCAGCGTCGACATGTCGCCGACGAACTCCGCTCCGACGTTGGAAGCAGAACTGTTCGACGGCACCGAGGGCGTCACCCTCGTGTGGCTCGGCCGGCGCCGGATCACCGGCATCGAACCGGGCCGCACCATCAAGGCCCGCGGCAGGATCGCGGTCCGGGACGGCTGCAAAGTGCTGTACAACCCCTACTACGAGTTGCAGAACACCGCATGAGCGAACGCGACACACCGGCCCCCGACCAGGGCCCCGGCTCGGCTTCGCCGAGCACCGGGCCCGCGGGCTCGCCGGGACGGGCACCGACCGACGGCGAGGCCGCTCCGGCGGCCGAGCAGACCCTGCTGGAGCAGATGGGCGGTGTCTCCGGGCTGGCCTATTCGGCCGTGCCGATCGTGGTCTTCGTCGTGGTCAACGCGTTGACCGGGCTGATGCCCGCGATCTGGGCCGCCGTCGGGCTGGCGGTGGCCATCGCGGTGTGGCGGCTGGTGCGCAAGGAACCGCTGCAGCCCGCGATCTCCGGGGTGCTCGGGGTGGCGGTGTGCTCGTTCATCGCCTACCGCTCCGGTGACGCGAAGGGCTTCTTCCTGCTGGGCATCTGGACGAGCCTGGTGTACGGCGGCGCGTTCCTGCTGTCGGTGCTGGTGCGCTGGCCGCTGGTCGGCGTGGCCTGGTCCGCGCTGAACTCGCTGGGCATGGGGTGGCGCAAGCACCGCGCGGCCCTGCGCGCGTACGACCTGGCGACGCTGGCGTGGGTCGTGGTGTTCGCCGCGAAGTACGTCGTGCAGCAGTGGCTGTACAACGCGGACCAGACCGGCTGGCTGGCGTTCGCCCGCATCGCCATGGGGTATCCGCTGACGGCGCTGGCGTTGATCGTGACGGTCTGGGCGGTCCGCCGAGCTTCGAAGATCTCGCAGGAGGCCGCGGACCGGGAGCTCGCCGAGCAGGAGGCGGCCGACCGCGCGGCCTACGCCCGCCACTCCGGCCTCCCGGAGCAGGCGGCGGGGGAACCGGAGCGTCCAGGACCCGCCACCGGCTGAAATCCGGACCGGAGCTCGCGGGTGCGGGCTCCGGTCAGCGGCCGTGGACGACTTCGCGGATCCGCTGCTCCATCTCCGCGGCGGCGACGAACAGCATCTCGTCGCCCGCTTCCACCGGGTCGTCCGGCTGCGGCACGATGACCCGCCCGCCGCGCAGGATCGTCACCAGCGCCGCGTCCGGCGGCAGCTCGAGGTCCCGGACCCGGTGACCGGCCAGCGGTGTGTCCGGCGGGAGCGTGATCTCGACCAGGTTCGCCTGGCCCTGGCGCAGCGTCATCAGCCGCACCAGATCGCCGACGTTGACGGCCTCCTCGACCATCGCGGCCAGCATCCGCGGCGTGGACACCGCCACGTCGACGCCCCAGGCGTCGGTGAACAGCCATTCGTTGCGCGGGTCGTTGACCCTGGCCACCACGCGCCGCACCGCGAACTCGGTCTTGGCCAGCAGCGCCACCACCAGGTTGACCTTGTCGTCGCCGGTGGCCGCGATGACCACGTCGCAGGACTGCAACCCGGCCTCTTCCAGCGAGGCGAGCTCGCAGGCGTCGGCGAGGACCCACTCGATGCCGGGAATGCTCTTCGGCCGGTAGTTCTCGGTGCTGCGCTCGATGAGCATGACCTCGTGGCCCCCGTCGAGCAGTTCGCTGGCGATGGAGTGGCCGACGGCTCCGGCGCCGGCGATCGCGATGCGCATCACTCGGTCTCCTCTGGTCCGCGCAGAGCGGCTGCGGTGACGTCGGTGACGGTGCCGGACAGCGCGGCGACGTAGAGCGCGTCGTCGGCCTGGATGACGGTCTTCGGCTCCGGCAGCACGCCGTTGCCGAAGCGCATGACGAACGCCACGCGGGCCCCGATGGTGCTCTCCAAGTCGACGATGCGGTGACCGACCCAGTCCTCGTGCAGCGGGAGCTGCAGCACCGCGACCGCGCCGGAGGGTTCCCGCCAGGCGGTGGCGACGCCTTCGGGCAGCAGCATCCGCAGGAAGCGGTCCGTGGTCCACGGCACGGTCGCCACGGTGGGGATGCCGAGCCGCTGGTAGACCTCGGCCCGCTTGGGGTCGTAGATGCGGGCCACGACGTGCTCCACGCCGAAGGTCTCGCGGGCCACGCGGGCGGCGATGATGTTGGAGTTGTCGCCGTTGGAGACCGCCGCGAACGCCGCCGCGGATTCGATGCCCGCTTCGACGAGCACGTCGCGGTCGAATCCGTTGCCGGTGATCTGGTGGCCGGTGAAGTCCTTGCCCAGCCGGTGGAACGCGGTGTCGTCCTTGTCCACGACGGCGACGGTGTGGTCGAGCCGTTGCAGGGCCGTGGCCAGGGAGGCCCCGACCCGGCCGCAGCCCAGGATCACGACGTGCACGGCCTGTCTCCTTGTCACGGGCGTGTCGGCGGCGCCTCGCCGCGTCAGCGTGACGGTACCCGGCAGCGCACCTGAGCGGTGTCCGCACGCGTGCCCCGACGGGAACCGCCGCTTCCAGCGCTGCACCGTATCCGAGGCCCGGCGCACGGCACCGGCCACCGGGTCGGCCGCGACCCGCGCGACGACGGGCGGGCGCGGGAGCGCGAGCGGGCGGAGCACTTACGCTCATGGCCGTGTCCAAGCTCGCGACCGCGACAAAACGCCTGCTGGTGGGGCGTCCGTTCCGCAGTGACCGGTTGGCGCACACGTTGCTGCCCAAGCGGCTGGCGTTGCCGGTGTTCGCCTCCGACGCCATGTCCTCGGTGGCCTACGCCCCGGAAGAGATCTTCCTGGTGCTCTCGGTCGCCGGCCTGTCCGCGTACGCCTTCACGCCGTGGGTGGGGGCGCTGGTCGCGCTGGTGATGCTCACCGTCGTGGCCAGCTACCGGCAGAACGTGCGGGCCTACCCGTCCGGCGGCGGCGACTACGAGGTCGCGACGGTGAACCTGGGCAAGCAGGCTGGGCTCACGGTGGCCAGCGCGCTGCTCGTGGACTACGTGCTGACCGTGGCGGTGTCGATCTCCTCGGCGGCGGCGAACATCGGGGCGCTGATCCCGTTCGTGGCCACCCACAAGGTGTGGTTCGCGGTGGCCGCGATCGTCGCGCTCACCGCCATCAATCTGCGCGGGCTGCGCGAATCGGGCGGTTTCCTGGCGGTGCCGGTGTACGCGTTCCTGCTCGGCGTCCTCGGCATGATCGCGTTCGGGGTGTTCCGCGCGCTGGTGCTGGGCCAGCCGATGCGGGCGGAGAGCGCCACCGTCGAGATCATGCCGGACGAGAACCAGCTGGCGGGGCTCGCGTTCGTCTTCCTGGTGATGCGGGCGTTCTCGCAGGGAGCGGCGGCGCTGACCGGCGTGGAAGCGATCAGCAACGGCGTCCCGGCGTTCCGCAAGCCCAAGTCCCGCAACGCCGCGACGACCCTGCTCATGATGGGCGTGATCTCGGTGACCATGCTGATGGGCCTGATCTACCTGGCCCAGATCACCGGGGTGCGGATCGCGGAGAACCCGGCCGCGCAGATCATCTCGGCCCCGCCGGGCTACGAGCAGAAGACGATGGTGGCGCAGGTCGCGGACGCGGTCTTCAGCGTCTTCCCACCCGGCGCGTACTACGTGACCGGGGTGACGGCGATCATCCTGGTGCTGGCGGCGAACACGGCGTTCAACGGCTTCCCGGTGCTCGGATCGATCCTCGCCCAGGACCGCTACCTGCCGCGCCAGTTCCACACCCGCGGCGACCGGCTGGCGTTCTCCAACGGGATCCTGTTCCTCGCCGCGTTCGCGGTGGTGCTGGTGATGGCCTTCGACGCGGAGGTCACCAGGCTGGTGCAGCTCTACGTGGTGGGCGTGTTCGTCTCGTTCACGGTGAGCCAGACCGGCATGGTGCGGCACTGGAACCGGCTGCTGCGCAAGGAGAAGGACCCGCTGGCGCGGCGCCGGATGCGGCGCTCGCAGGCGATCAACGGGTTCGGCCTGCTGATGACCGGTTCCGTGCTGCTGATCGTGCTGGTCACGAAGTTCGCGAAGGGCGCGTGGATCGCGCTGGCGGCGATGGGCGCGATCTACCTGCTGATGACCGCGATCCGCAGGCACTACGACTCGGTGCAGGAGGAGCTGGCGCGCTACGACGCGGAGCCCGCGGTGCTGCCGTCCCGGAACTACGCCATCGTGCTGGTGTCGCAGCTGCACCTGCCCACGTTGCGCGCGCTCGCGTACGCGCGGGCGACGCGTCCGGACACGTTGGAGGCGGTCACGGTGAACGTCGACGACGCGGGGACCCGGACGTTGCGGGCCGCCTGGGAATCGAAGGACATGCCGGTGCCGCTGAAGGTGATCGAGTCCCCGTACCGTGAGGTGACTCGGCCGCTGATCGAATACGTGAAGCGGGTCCGCCGCAACAGCCCGCGCGACGTGGTGACCGTGTTCATCCCGGAGTACGTGGTGGGGCGCTGGTGGGAGCAGGTGCTGCACAACCAGAGCGCGTTGCGGCTCAAGGGCAGGTTGCTGTTCGAACCGGGTGTGATGGTGACGAGCGTGCCGTGGCAGCTCGCGTCGTCGACCCGTGCGAAGCAGCGTGCCAAGCAGCGGGTGATGCCGGGCGCGTTGCGTCGCGGTTTGGGCGAATCGAAGGGAAATGAACGTCGGTGACCGGCAAGTTGGATTGGACCGGCAAGCGTCTGAAGCTGGACGTGGGGCCGGTGGCGCACGGCGGCCACTGCGTGGCCAGGCATGAGGGACGGGTCGTGTTCGTGCGTCACGCCTTGCCGGGTGAGGTGGTCCTCGCCGAGGTCACCGACGATCCCGGCAAGAGCTTCTGCCGCGCCGACGCGGTGGAGGTCTTCACCGCGGCGGAGGGGCGCGTGGCGCCGCCCTGCCCGTTGGCGGACATGGCGCTGGGCCACGACCGCTGCGGCGGGTGCGATTGGCAGCACGCCGACGGTTCGACGCAGCGGGAGTTGAAGGCCGCGGTCATCCGCGAGCAGTTGCAGCGGCTCGCCGGGCTGGACCGCGAGGTCGAGGTGCGGGAGCTGCCGGGCGGCCTGCTGCGCTGGCGCACGCGGGTGCGGCTGGCGGTGGACCGGGTGGGCCGGCCGGGGTTCCACCCGCACCGCAGCCACCGGGTGCTGCCGGTGGACGACTGCCCGATCACCGTGCAGGGCGCGCTGGACGGGTTGACCGACCGCGAGTGGCCGCAGGGCGCAGAGCTGGAGGTCGCCGCGGACGCGGACGCCGAGGTCCACGTCACGCAGCGGGAGCGCGCGCCGCAGCGCCGCCGCGGCAAGCGCACCCCGGTGGTCAACACGCACGTGCGGGGTTCCGGGGTCGCGCGGGAACGCGCCGCGGGGCGCTCGTGGGAGTTCTCCGCCGACGGCTTCTGGCAGGTGCACCCGGCCGCGGCGGACACGTTCGCCCAGGTCGTCGGCCGGATGGCCGCGGTGCCGCAGGGCGGCGTGGCGTGGGACCTCTACGGCGGTGTGGGGCTGTTCGCGGCGGTGCTCGCCGAGCAGGCGGGCCCGGGTGGCGAGGTGTCCATGGTGGAGTCCTCGCGCCGGGCGACGGAGGACGCGGTGGCGAACCTGCGCGACCTGCCCCAGGTGTCGTTCCGGGCGGGCACCGTCGAGGACGTCCTCGACGACGACACGCTGCCCACGCCCGACGTGGTCGTGCTGGACCCGCCGCGCAAGGGCGCGGGACGACGGATCGTCGAGGCGGTGTGCGCGGCCGGGCCTGCGCGCGTGGTGCACGTGGCGTGCGATCCGGCCGCGTTGGCGCGCGACGTGAGCCTGTTCGCCGAGCAGGGGTACCGGCTCGCCGACCTGGAGGCGTTCGACGCGTTCCCGATGACGCACCACATGGAGTGCATCGCCCTGCTGGAACGCGAGGCCTGACGAGCGCGCGGCTTCCCGCCCCGTGCGGGGAGCCGCGGCTGCTCCAGCGGCGATGTCGTGCCCGGATTCGAGGACGTTCCGTGTTCGCGTTACTCGGAACGGGTGGTGATTGCTCCCCTCGACCGGAGGAAATCCCGGCGTTCGAGCGGGTTCCGAACGCCGCATCGCGGCGGTAGCCGCCGGTCCCGCGCCTGCCGCGGTCCTCCGGCCCGGTGATCTCACTCATCGCGGTTGCTGCGTACCTTGTCCCGAGCGGGTGGTCATGCTCCGTAGACTGGTCGCCGGTCCCCCAGGGGTGCGCCCGGCCGTCGCGCGGCCCCCCGCACGGGTGGTGAAGGCAAGTGACGCGGGATGACGAACGAGGTGGAGCGGTGACGCTGCTGGAATCCGTGCAAGGTCCGGACGACCTGAAACGCCTGGAGCACGGTGAGCTGGTGGAGCTGGCCGCTGAGATCCGGTCCTTCTTGATCCAGAAGGTGTCCCGCACAGGTGGGCACCTCGGCCCGAACCTGGGCGCGGTGGAGCTCACGCTGGCCCTGCACCGGGTCTTCGACTCGCCGCGGGACGCGGTGGTCTTCGACACCGGGCACCAGGCGTACGTGCACAAGATCGTGACCGGTAGGCAGGAAGGCTTCGACCGGCTGCGCAAGCGGGACGGCCTGTCCGGCTACCCGTCGCGCGCCGAGAGCGAGCACGACCTGGTGGAGAATTCGCACGCCTCCACCTCGCTGTCCTACGCCGACGGGCTGGCGCGGTCGTTCCAGCTCACCGGCGGTGGGCGGCACGCGGTGGCGGTCGTCGGCGACGGCGCGCTCACCGGCGGCATGTGCTGGGAGGCGCTGAACAACATCGCGGCCGACCAGGAACGCCCGCTGGTCATCGTCGTCAACGACAACGGCCGCTCCTACGCGCCCACCATCGGTGGTTTCGCGGAGCACCTGTCGGCGCTGCGGCTCAACCCGGGCTACGAGAAGGCGCTGGAGCGCGGTCGCAGCACGCTGCGCAACCTGCCGGTCGTGGGGCGCCCGCTCTACACCGGGCTGCACGCCGCGAAGTCGGGGCTCAAGGACGCGTTCAGCCCGCAGGTCATGTTCTCCGACCTCGGCATCAAGTACCTCGGGCCGGTCGACGGCCACGACATGAAGGCCATGGAGCAGGCGCTGACCATGGCGCGCTCCTTCGGCGGTCCGGTGATCGTGCACGCGGTGACCCGCAAGGGCAACGGCTTCGCCCCGGCGGAGAACCACGAGGCCGACCAGATGCACCAGGTCAAGGTGATCGACCCGGAGACGGGGGTGCCGACCTCGCCGACGCCGAAGAGCTGGACGAACGTGTTCTCCGAGGAACTCGTGCGCATCGGCGGCGAGCGTTCCGACGTGGTCGCGATGACGGCCGCCATGCTCGGACCGACGGGGCTGGACAAGTTCGCCAAGGCCTACCCGGACCGGTGCTTCGACGTGGGCATCGCCGAGCAGCACGCCATGACGTCGGCGGCGGGCATGGCGATGGGCGGGTTGCACCCGGTGTTCGCGGTGTACTCGACGTTCCTGAACCGCGCGTTCGACCAGCTGCTGATGGACGTGGCGCTGCACCGCCAGCCGGTGACGGTCACCTTGGACCGCTCCGGGGTCACCGGTGACGACGGGGCCAGCCACAACGGCATGTGGGACCTGTCGATCCTCAACGTGATCCCCGGCATCAGGGTGGCGGCGCCGCGCGACGCGGTGACGCTGCGCGAGGAGCTGCGCGAGGCCGTCGCCGTCGACGACGGGCCGACGGTGGTGCGGTTCTCGAAGGGCTCCGTGATCGAGGAGGTGCCCGCGCTGGAGCGCGTCGGCGGTGTGGACGTGCTGCACCGTCCCGCCGGCGGCGAGGACGGCGATGTGCTGCTCGCGGTCGTCGGCGCGTTCGGCGAGACCGCGGTGGCCGCGGCGCGGCGGCTGGCCGCGCAGGGCATCGGGGTCACCGTCGTCGACCCGCGCTGGATGAAGCCGGTGCCGGAGCAGGTCGTCGCGATGGCCGCCGAGCACAAGCTGGTCGTGACGCTGGAGGACTCCGGGCGCAACGGTGGTTTCGGCTGGTCGCTGGCCGCCGCGCTGCGCGACGCCGGGGTGGACGTGCCGTTGCGCGATCTCGCGGTGCCCAACGAGTTCCTGCTGCACGCCTCGCGCGAGCAGGTGCTCGCGGAGCTGGGCCTGACCGAGCAGGACGTGGCGCGGCGCATCACGGAGTGGTTCGCCGACCGGATCCGCACGGCGCAGCAGGACAACGAGCTCGACAGCCCCGTTCGCCGCGAGGCGTGAGCCCTCGGCGGTGGGCGGCCGGACCGGTCGCCCACCGCTGGTGATCCCCGCTCGTGCCCGTTGTGGCACGGTGAACGGGTGCGAATCCTTGTGGTCGAGGACGAGCAGCCGCTGGCGGACGCGATCGCCCGTGGGCTGCGCCGGGAGGGCATGGCCGTCGACGTCGCCTACGACGGCGAGGGCGGCCAGGAGAAGGCGTCGATCACCCGCTACGACGTGATCGTGCTGGACCGCGACCTGCCGGTGATGTCGGGCGATGAGCTGTGCCGCGAGGTGGTGGACTCCGGCGAGCTCACGCGGGTGCTGATGCTGACCGCCAGCGGCACCGTGCAGGACCGGGTGGACGGGCTGTCGCTGGGCGCGGACGACTACCTGGCGAAGCCGTTCGCCTTCCCGGAGCTGACCGCGCGGGTGCGCGCGCTGGGCAGGCGCGCGACCCCGGCGGTGCCTCCGCTGCTGATCGCGCTCGGGCTGTCGCTGGACCCGGCGCGCCGGGTGGTGCTGCGCGGCGGTGCCGAGGTCGACCTGACCCGCAAGGAGTTCGGCGTCCTGGAGGTGCTGCTCGCCGCGGGCGGGGCCGTGGTCAGCTCGGAGGAGCTGCTCGAACGGGTGTGGGACGAGCACGCGGACCCGTTCACCACGACCGTGCGGGTCACGATGATGACCTTGCGCAAGAAGCTGGGGGAGCCCGGCGTCATCGACACCGTCGTCGGCTCCGGCTACCGGGTGCCCACGGCGGGCCGCGCCGAGCACGCCGGGTCGTGAACGTGGCCCGAACGGCACCGCCGCTGCGGCCGTCGCACCGCCGAGGTCCGGGACTGCGAGCCCGGCTGACCTTGCTGGCGACCGGCCTGGTCGCCGCGGTGAGCGCCCTGCTGCTGTGGCTGGGCTGGATGCTGGTGGGCAACGTCGTCGCCGGGGTGCCGCGGCTGCCCGCGGGCGGCCGGGTGCGGCTCGGCGACGCCGAGGTGCCCGCCGAGCAGCTGGGCGCCGCGTTGCGCTCCACCGCGCGGGAGCAGGTGCTCGTCGTCGGCGGTGTCGCGTTCGTCGCCGTGGTGCTGGCGGCGGCGGTGCTGGCGTGGACGGTCACCGGCCGGGTGCTGCGCCCGTTGCACGAGGTCACGGATTCGGCGCGCCGGTTGTCCGCGGAGTCGCTGGACGAGCGGATCGTGCTGAGCGGCCCGCGCGACGAGGTCGCGGAGCTCGCCGACACCTTCGACGCGATGCTGGACCGGCTGCAGGCGGCGTTCGACTCGCAGCGCCGGTTCGTCGCCAACGCCAGCCACGAGCTGCGCACCCCGCTGGCGGTGATCCGCACCGAGCTGGACGTGACGCTCACCGATCCCGACGCGGACGCCGAGGAGCTGCGCCGGATGGCCGCGGTGCTGCGCGAGGCCGCGGCGCGCGCCGAACGCCTGGTGGAGTCGTTGCTGCTGCTGGCCCGCACGGACGGCTCGGAGCTGGCGGAGCGGGAGCGGGTGGACCTCCACGAGGTCGCGGTCCGAGCCCGGCGCGGCGTCGAGGCCGAGGCGCAGGCGCGGTCGGTGCGGATCATCTGCCACGGCGAGCCGGTGTTCGTGCTGGGCGATCCGGCGCTGCTGGAACGGGTAGCGGAGAACCTGCTGGAGAACGCCGTGCGCCACAACGTCGACGGCGGCTGGGTCGAGGTCGTGACGGCGACCAGCGGGCGTTCGGCGCTGCTGCGCGTGTCCTCCTCGGGCCCGCTGATCGACCCCGATCAGGTGGACGCGCTGTTCGACCCGTTCCGTCGAGCGGGCGTGCAGCGCACCGCCCGCACCGGCGCCGGCCTGGGCCTGTCCATCGTCCGAGCCGCCGTCATCGCCCACGGCGGCCGGGTGACTGCCGACCCGGTCTCGAACGGCGGCCTCATCGTGCACGTGGAACTACCGGTCGAAAAGTGATCGGGAGTACGACGCTGGCGTGTCTATCGGCGCGAGTAGCGGAGGTGCGCGATGTCGACCTCGACCGGAACCGGGCTGGCCGTGATCGCCAGCGCGCCGTCCCCGAGCTTGAGGTGATTCTCCTGCTCGTAACGCCGCCCGATGAGCCGGTAAGTCACGAGTTCAGTGGGCCCGAGGTTGTCCTGGGCGATGCTCCAGAAGAAGGGGATCTTCTCGCGCTCGCAGGCCTCGAATTTCCGGCGTTGCTCGGCGAACGTGTTGCCGGGTGACCAGATCTCTCCGATGAGCAGGGCGTCCGAAGGCCTGAACGTCGTACCGACGGGCGCAACGGCCAGCACCGCGAAGTCGGGGATGATCCCCGTGCGATCCGCTGTGCTGACCTCCACGCTGATTCCGCTCAGCGCGGTGAGTTCTTGCCGCTCGGCTGGGGAGGTGGCCTCTTCGGCGGCGGCTATGGCGGAGTCCAGCAGGTTCACGACGCGCTTTTCCGCGAATTGGTGCTGTCCGGATGGTGCGGGTGTCACGAGCCAGTAGCCCTCGATCAGTTCAAGGCGCGAGCCGTCTTCACGAGGGGGGAGCGCGTGCCAGTCCGCGACCGTGAACGGCCCGAGCTCGTGCTGCATCGGCGCGACCACCGGTCATCACCTCGTTTCCTGGGGACGGGCTCCATCGTGACAGCTCCAGCTTAGGCACGATCGGGGCCGGGGACTACATCACCGCCAGTGAGAACACCGGTTCTTCGTAGCCGCGACGATCACCGGACAGGTGTGAAGATCCACCGCATCGGACGGCGAGGGCCGGGATGGACGTGCCCATCCCGGCCCTTCGTGCGGTTTCCGCGATCAGGCGGGCAGCGAAGCCGCGCCCTTCGGCAGGAAGCGCTTGCCGTTGACCTGCTCGGAGATGCCCGCGCGGTCCAGGTAGGCGGTGATGCCGCCCAGCCAGAACGGCCAGCCCGCGCCGAGCAGCATGCACAGGTCCAGGTCCTGCGCCTCGGCGACGACGCCCTCGTCGAGCATCAGCTGCGCTTCCTGGGCCAGCGCCTGCAATGCCCGGTCCCGCACCTGCTCGGACGTGGACGGGTTCGAACCCTGCTCCCAGAGCGCGACGACCTCGGGGTCGACGACCTGGCCGCCCTGCTCGTCCTGCTGCCACACGGCGGTCTTGCCGGCCTTGACGAACCGCTGCAGGTTCTCGCTGATCCCGAACCGGTCCGGGTAGGCCGCGTGCATCGTCTCGTTGACGTGCTGCGCGACGGCCGGGCCGACGAGCTGCAGCAGCACCAGCGGGCTCATCGGCAGGCCCAACGGGGTCAGCGCGCGGTCGGCGACGTCGAAGGGGGTGCCTTCGTCGACGGCGGCGATGATCTCGCCCATGAAGCGGGTCAGCAGCCGGTTCACCACGAACGCCGGGGCGTCCTTGACCAGCACGCTGGACTTCTTGAGCTGCTTGCTCACCGAGAACGCGGTGGCCAGCGAGGCGTCGTCGGTCTTGTCGCCGCGCACGATCTCCAGCAGCGGCAGCACCGCGACCGGGTTGAAGAAGTGGAAGCCCACGACCCGCTCGGGGTTCTTCAGCTGCGAGGCCATCTCGCTGATCGACAGCGACGAGGTGTTGGTGGCCAGGATCGCCTCGGGCGAGACGTAGCCCTCCAGCTCGCCGAACACCTTCTGCTTGAGCGACAGCTCCTCGAAGACCGCTTCGATGACGAAGTCGGCGTCGCCGAACGCGGACTTGTCCAGCGAACCGGTGACGAGCGCCTTGAGCCGGTTCGTGGCGTCCGGGGACAGCCGGCCCTTCGCGGCGAGCTTGTCGATCTCGCCGTGGATGTAGCCGACGCCCTTGTCGATGCGCTCCTGGTCGATGTCGGTGATGACCACCGGCACCTTCAGGCGGCGCACGAACAGCAGCGCGAGCTGCCCGGCCATCAGACCGGCGCCGACGACGCCGACCTTCTTGACCTCGCGGGCGAGCTTCTTGTCCGGGGCCCCGGCCGGGCGCTTCGCGCGCTTCTGGGTCAGGTCGAACGAGTACAGCCCGGCGCGCAGCTCGTCGGACATCAACGCGTCCGTGAGCGCCTCGGTCTCCGCCGCGTAGCCGGCGTCGAGGTCGTTGCCGCGGGCCAGCTCGATGAGCTCGACGGCCTTGGTGACGGCGGGGGATGCACCCTGGGTGCGGGCCTCGACGATGCCCTTGGCGCGGTTCACCGCGTCGTCCCAGGCCTGGCCGCGGTCGATCTCGGCGCGCTGCACGGTCTGCTCGCCGTTGATGACGCGCACGGCCCAGCGCACCGACTCCTCCAGGAAGTCCGCGCTCTCCAGCTGGGCGTCGAAGATGCCCAGGCCGGTGGCCTTCTTGGCATTGAGCATCTTGTTCTGGTTCAGCGCGTTCTCGATGATCACGCTGACCGCGGCGTCCGCGCCGATCAGGTTCGGCAGCAGCTGGGTGCCGCCCCAGCCCGGGAACAGGCCGAGGAAGCACTCGGGGAACGCGATCGCGCCCACGCCATCGGAGACGGTGCGGTAGTGGCAGGACAGCGCCAGCTCCAGGCCGCCGCCCAGCGCCGCGCCGTTGACGAACGCGAAGGTGGGGATGGTCGACTCGGTGAGCCGGCGGAACACGTCGTGCCCGGTCTGCGCGACCTGGTGGGCGTGCTCCCGCTCCGCGATCTGGGTGACGCCGGAGAGGTCGGCGCCGACGGCGAACACGAACGGCTTGCCGGTGACCGCGATCGCGGCGGGCTCGGCGGCGAACGCCTCGTCCAGCGCGGTGTTCAGCGCGGTCAGCCCGCCCGGCCCGAAGGTGGACGGACGGGTGTGGTCGTGACCGTTGTCGACGGTGATCAGCGCGAGCTTGCCGCTGAGCCCGGGGACGTCGAGCAGCCGGGTGTGGGCCTGGGTGACGACCTCGTCCGGGAACAGTGCTGCGAAGTCGGTCTGCGTGCTCACTTCGCGCCCCCTGCGGTGTCGAAGTTCGGGTTCTCCCAGATGACCGTGCCGCCCATGCCGAAACCGATGCACATGGAGGTCAGGCCGTAGCGCACCTCGGGGTGCTCGGCGAAGTGGCGGGACAGCTGCGTCATCAGCCGCACGCCGGAGGACGCCAGCGGGTGACCGCAGGCGATGGCGCCGCCCCACGGGTTGACCCGCGCGTCGTCGTCGGCGATGCCGAAGTGCTCCAGGAAGGCCAGCACCTGCACGGCGAACGCCTCGTTGAGCTCGAACAGCCCGATGTCCTCGATGCTGAGCCCGGCGCGCTTGAGCGCCTTCTCCGTCGCGGGGATCGGCCCGACGCCCATGACCTCCGGCTCCACGCCCGCGAAGGCGTAGCCGACGAGCTTCATGCCGATCGGCAGGCCCAGTTCGCGAGCGGTCTCGGCGTCGGCGAGCACGCAACCGGTGGCGCCGTCGTTGAGGCCTGCGGCGTTGCCCGGCGTGACCCGGCCGTGCGGCCGGAACGGCGTCTTGAGCCCGGCGAGGGCTTCGACGGTGGTGCCGGGGCGCGGCGGCTCGTCGGCCGTGGCCAGGCCCCAGCCCTGCTCACCGGAGCGGGTGGAGACCGGGACGAGGTCGGCGGCGATCTTGCCCGCGAGCTGCGCCTGCTCGTAGCGCTGCTGGCTCAGCGCCGCGTAGGCGTCGGTGCGCTCCTTGGTGAGGCTGGGGTAGCGGTCGTGCACGTTCTCCGCGGTGGAGCCCATGACCAGCGCGGACGGGTCGACGACGTTGTCGGCGACGTAGCGCGGGTTGGGGTCCACGCCCTCGCCCATGGGGTGGTTGCCCATGTGCTCGACGCCGCCGGCGATGGCGATGTCGTAGGCGCCGAAGCCGATGCCGCCGGCGATGCTGGTCACGGCGGTCATGGCGCCCGCGCACATGCGGTCGATGGCGAAGCCGGGCACCGACTGGGGCAGGCCCGCCAGCAGCGAGGCGCTGCGGCCGATGGTCAGGCCCTGGTCACCGGTCTGCGTGGTCGCGGCGATGGCGACCTCGTCGATGCGTTCCGGCGGCAGTTCCGGGTGGCGCCGCAGCAGCTCGCGGATGACCTTGACGACCAGATCGTCGGCGCGGGTCTCGGCGTAGATGCCCTTCTTGCCTGCCTTGCCGAACGGCGTGCGGACGCCGTCGACGAAGACCACGTCCCGTACGGCACGTGCGCTGCGCGGGTCGGCTGGTGCCGACGCGGGTGCGACCACGGCGTGCTCCTAACTGTGTGGGTCCTGCGTTGTGCGAGTTCCGGACCGGCTCGGCGGCGATCGACCCTGTTCCGGGCGGGTGCGGGCCCCGCCGCTACTGGCCGGTAACAGCCACTCTAGCGCTTATTACCCGTGGGTAACCACCGGGTGTGGGGCGAAGCGCTCGTGTCGGGTCGATCACAGGCGCTCCGGCGGTGGTGGCGGCCTGGCGATCACGGCGCCGGGCGCACGGCCAACGTACTCGTTCCGCCGCCGGCCGCCGGGTCGCGCGGCGCGGACCAGGCCGCATCGACGGGATTCGATTGACCAGGTCGGCGGCGGCTCGCATCATCGGGCGATGATCGACGAGGTGCCGGTGTTCCCGGCCGCAGAAGCCGCGGCCTGCGCCGCCCGGTTCGCCTGCCTCGGCGACCCGACCCGCGTCCTGCTGCTGCACGCCGTCGCCTCCGGCGGGCCGAGCACCGTGGGCGAGCTCGCCGGTCGGCTCGGCCTCGGCCAGTCCACCTGCTCGCACCACCTGCGCAGGCTCGCCGACGGCGGATACGTGGTGCTGAGCAAGGAGGGCACCACCACCCGCGTCGCGGTGAGCACCGCCCGCCGAACCGACGGCGCCCCGGTCCTGGACCTGGTTCTCGGCCTGCCCCCGGCACGCCCCGGCGCCGCCGAGGGGCCCGCCGAGGACGTCGCGGTGCGAGCGCTGGAACCCGGCGACTGGCCGGCGGTGCGGCGGATCTACGGCGAAGGGATCGCCACCGGCGACGCCACCTTCGAGCGCGAAGTCCCGCCGCCCGCGGAACTGGCGGCGAAGTGGGTGCCGGAGCACCGCTGGGTGGCCGAGCTGGACGGCGCCGTCGCCGGGTGGGCGGCGCTGACCCCGGTCTCCGCGCGCGACTGCTACGCGGGCGTCGCGGAGACCTCGATCTACGTCGGAGCCGCCGCGCGCGGTCGCGGAGTGGGCGCGGCGCTGCTGCGGCACCAGATCGCCGCCGCCGACGAGGCCGGGCTGTGGACCTTGCAGTGCTCGCTGTTCCCGGAGAACCGCGGCAGCCTCGCTCTGCACCGCAACGCGGGCTTCCGCACCGTCGGCGTCCGCGAGCGCATCGGCCGCCTGCACGGGCGGTGGCGCGACACGATCGTCATGGAACGCCGGAGGCCGGACGGCCGACCTCCGGCGAGCCGGTAGCTCCCGGCGTCGTCAGTCGGAGCGCGAGCGTTCCGGCGCGGCCTGCAGCGCGGTGCTCAGCACCGACGCGGTCAGCCCGATCTGCCACTCCCGCGCGCCCCGCTCCCGCAGTCGCGCCTCGACCGACGCCACACCGGTGTCCTCCGGCGGCGTCCAGCACAGCCGCCGCAGCAGGTCCGGCAGCAGCAGGTTCTCCAGGGGCAGGTCGTGCTCCTCGGCGATGGCCGACATCGCGGCCCTGGCGGCCGACAGCCGGGCCGCGGCGGCGGGATCGCGATCGGCCCACCGGTTCGGCGACGGCGGACCGTCCTGCGGCGGTGAGACCACCGGCAGCTCGTCCTGGGGGAGCGCGCGGGCCGCGCGCAGCGCGCCCAGCCACGTCGACGCGCGGCGGCGCTGCTGCCTGCCGCCGAACACCGGCAGCGCGGTCAGCTCCGATTCGGTCTTGGGGTCGCCCTGCGCGGCCTGCACCACGGCGGAGTCCGGCAGTATCCGGCCCGGTGCGATGTCGCGCTCGGAGGCGATGCGGTCGCGCACCTCCCACAGCGAGCGGACGGCGGCGAGCTGGCGGGCGTTGCGCACCCGGTGGATGCCGGAGGTGCGGCGCCACGGCTCGGCGCGCGGACGAGGCGGTTCGGCGTTGCGGACCGCTTCGAACTCTTCCCATGCCCAGTCGAGCTTGCCCTGCCGGCTCAGCTCGGCGTGCATCTCGGTGCGCAGGTCGATCAGGAGTTCCACGTCGAGCGCGGCGTACACCAGCCAGTCGGCGGGCAGCGGCCGGCGCGACCAGTCGGCGGCGCTGTGGCCCTTCTCCAACCGGTAACCCAGCATGCGTTCGACGAGGGTGCCCAGCGAGACCCGGTCGAACCCGGCGAGCCGCCCGGCCAGTTCGGTGTCGAACAGCCGTTGCGGGCGCAGGTCGAGTTCGGCCAGGCAGGGCAGGTCCTGCGAGGCGGCGTGCAGCACCCATTCGGTGTCCGCCAACGCCGTTTTCAACGGTTCCAGGGCACCGCCCAGCGCGACCGGATCAACCAGTACCGTTCCCGCGCCTTCCCGGCGCAATTGCACCAGGTAGGCACGTTGTGAGTACCGGTATCCGGACGCGCGTTCGGTGTCCACCGCGACCGGACCGTTCCCCGCGGCCAGTGCGGCCGCGGCGGTCTCCAGTGCTTCGGGAGTCTCCACTACCGGCGGTACGCCGTCAGCGGGCTCGGTGAGCAGCACCGGCTCGGGACGGTCGGGCTCGACGGACTCGGGGCAAGCAGCTTCCACGGATATCAGACCTTACGTGTTGCGGTCCGCCCGCGGGTGCGACCAGCCCGAGGTCGCCGTGCCCGACCGGACCCGACGATCGCGGTGGGACCTCGATTCACCCGATCAGGATCATCCGGTCATCTGATCACCCCGGCCCGCATGGCCAGGGCGACCATCTGCGCCCGGTCTCCGGTGCCCAACTTGCGGCCGATCCGCGACAGGTGAGACTTCACCGTGAGAGCGGAGAGGTTCAGCGCCTCACCGATCTCCTTGTTGGATCGGCCATCGGCCACCAGTTGCAGCACCTCGACCTCACGTCCGGACAGTTCCCGGGGCGTGTTGTCGGTCCCCGGGACCCGAGTGCCCGCAGCGAGCACCGGAGCCACACTGGGATCGGCGTACACGCCGCCGTCGAGTACGCGGCGCACTCCGTCGGTGACGACCATCGGCGAGGCCGACTTCAGCAGGTACGCCTGAGCGCCTGCCTGGAAGGCGGCCCGGACCGCATAGGGGTCGTCGGACGAAGCGAGCACCACGATTCGCGGCCAGCCCTGGGTACGGAGTTCCGTAACCAGGTCGATGCCGGTCCCGTCGGGTAACCCGAGATCGAGGATTGCGAGGTCGCACGGACCGGTGGCCAGAGCGCGAGCCCTGGCCTCGGCCATGGATGCGGCCTCGTGCACCGTGCCGGCGCCCATCTGCAGCAACCGGGCGGCGATGGCCTCCCGGAGCAGCGGATGATCGTCCACCACGAGCACCGTGAACAGCTCTTCCCGCGGGTGCGGGACCATGTTGGCCGGCAAAGCGCCGGCGGGCGTGGTTCGAGCGGCCTGACCTAAGCCGACGGCAGCCACGTCACTACCTCCCTGGAGTCGGTCGTGCCCCCCGACCGGCACCGGGACTCTCGACCAATCAGCCGCGCCACTGATCGACCGAAAGTGGTGTCGTCGGGGGCAGCGTAACCGCCCAAGCGGGTCAGCGGGACGATCAATCGGGTATCTATCCCGATCGAGTTGTCACAGCGGTTCGTTTTTGTCACTCAATTGGGTGGGTCTTGGGGTTAGGCGTAACGCCATGGCGTGTTGGTGCGACAGACCTTGATTGCGCATCGTGAGAAGCTTGCGCGCGCAACCGGTTATGGGCGATTTCGCGGCCCTCGTGAGGGGAATCCCGATCGTTAAAGATCGCTACTCAAGCCTCGTCGCGGACTGCCGAACGGCGGTCGAACACGGCGACGCCCTCTGGGGGAAGGCCCGTTGCGCTGGCCATCAGCTCGTAGAAGGCCATCGCGTGCGCGTCCAGCCCCTCCTCGTGCGGAGTCCACGAGCCGCGCAGCTCCAGGTCGTGGCTGCGCGGCGGGCCCGCGATGTCGCCGAAGCGGGCCGACGAGGTCAGGGTCACCGTCCCGCCCAGCAGGTCGAGTCCCGCCCCGGAATCCTCCAGCGCCTCGGTCAGCCAGGACCAGCCGACGGCGGGGAGCAAGGGGTCCGCGGCGAGCTCGGGATCGAGCTCCGCGCGGAGGTAGACCACCAGCCGCAGCGTGCCCGCCCACGCCGCCGGTCCGTCGGGGTCGTGCAGCAGCACCAACCGGGCCGTCGCCAGCTCGCCCGCCGGGCCGTTCGCCTCGGCCGCGACCGCGTACGCCCACGGTGCGAGCCGCTTCGGTGGGCGAACCTCGGTCACTTCGATCTCGGCGCGCGGAGTCGGCGCGGCCAACGCGGCCACTGCCTGCTGGAACCTCTCGGGCATCGCCGCCATCTCCGTCACAGCTGGGGACTGTAGGCGGCCGGATCGGTGCGGTGTAGGCGCCACGCCGGACGCCGCCCGCGATCGTGATCTTGCCCGCGCGTCCGGCGGTCCGGGCGTCTGCGAAGATGTCCGGAACGGCTCGAACAGGGCCGTCGGCCTGAGCCGTGGCCGGCTCGGCCGACGCCCGCACCCGCGTCGAGCCCCCATCACTTCGACCGAGTACGGATGCGCCTCCGATGACCTCACCCGCCCCGGTCTCGGCTCGCCGGGACCTCACCGACGCCCCGCTGCTGGTGGCCGCCCGCGGCGGCACCCCGCGGCACACGCCCGTCTGGTTCATGCGCCAGGCCGGCCGTTCGCTGCCGGAGTACCGGAAGGTGCGCGAGGGCACCCCGATGCTGCAGGCGTGCCTGACCCCGGAGCTGGTCTGCGAGATCACCGCGCAGCCGGTGCGCCGCCACGGAGTGGACGCGGCGATCCTGTTCAGCGACATCGTGCTGCCGCTGTACGCGGCGGGCATCGGGCTGGACATCGTCGCGGGCACCGGACCGGTGGTGGCCGAGCCGGTGCGCGACGCCGCCGCCGTGGCCGCGCTGCCGGAGCTGCACGTCGAGCAGGTCGCGCCCGTGGCCGAGGCCGTGCGGCTGCTGCTGGCCGAGCTGGGCGAGACGCCGCTGATCGGGTTCGCCGGGGCGCCGTTCACGCTGGCCTCCTACCTGGTGGAGGGCGGGCCGAGCCGGAACCACGAGCGCACCAAGGCCCTGATGCACTCCGATCCGGCCACCTGGCACGCGCTGCTGGAGAAGCTCGCCGACACGACGCTGACGTTCCTGCGCACCCAGCTGGCCGCGGGGGTCGACGCGGTGCAGCTGTTCGACTCCTGGGCCGGCGCGCTGTCGGTGCGGGACTACCGCGAGTTCGTGCTGCCGCACAGCGAGCGCATCTTCCAGGGGGTCGCGGAGGCCGCGCCGGATGTGCCGAAGATCCACTTCGGGGTGGGCACCGGAGAGCTGCTCGGCGACATGCAGTCCGCGGGTGCCGACGTGGTCGGCGTGGACTGGCGGGTGCCGCTGGACGAGGCGGCCCGGCGGTTGCGCGCGGCGAACCCCGGCTCCGACCCGGTCGTGCAGGGCAACCTGGACCCGGCCGTGCTGTTCGCGGGGGAGGACGCCGTGCGGCGCGAGGTGAGCCGCATCCTCGCCGAGGGCACGGCCGCCGCCGGACACCTGTTCAACCTCGGCCACGGAGTGCTGCCCACGACCGATCCCGACGTGCTCACCGCCGTCGTGCGGCAGGTGCACGCCGAGAGCGCCCGGTCTTGACCGGCGGGCCCACGGTCGCCGTCGTCGGCGGTGGTGTCAGCGGGCTCGTCGCGGCGCACCGGCTGCGGTGCGACCTGGGCCCGGACGCAGAGATCGTCCTGCTCGAACAGGCCGATCGGCTCGGCGGCAAGCTGCACTCGGTTCCGCTGGCGGGCACCGAGCTCGACCTGGGCGCGGAGGCCTTCCTGGCGCGGCGCCCCGAGGTGCTGCGGCTCGCCGACGAGCTCGGCCTCGCCGATCAGGTGGTGCATCCCGGTCCGGCCGCCGCGCGGGTGCGCGCGGGCGGTGAACTGCACCCGTTGCCCGCGGGCACCGTGATGGGCGTGCCCGCGCACGCCGATTCGGTGGCGCACCTGCTGTCCCCGGCCGGGCTGGCCGCCGTGCGCGCGGAGGCCGAGCTGCCGCCGCTGCACCTGGGCGGCGCGGACGCCTCGGTCGGTGGGCTGCTGCGGTCCCGGGTCGGCGACGAGGTGGTGGACCGGCTGGTCGAACCGCTGCTCGGCGGTGTGTACGCGGGCAGCGCGGACGGACTCGGGTTGCGGGCGACGATCCCGGCGCTGGCCGCCGCGCTCGACGGCGGCGCCGAGTCGATCACCGCCGCCGCGGCGGCGGCCCTGCCCGCTCCGGCGCCGGACGGCGTCAAGCGGCCGGTGTTCGGCGCGTTCCGCCACGGCTACGGCGAGCTCGTCGACGCGCTGGTGAAGTCCGCGGCGGCGCGGGTGCGGCTGGGGCTGCCGGTGCGCGCGCTGCGCCGCGACGGCACCGGGTGGCGCCTGGAGATCGGTTCGGCGCCCGCCCCGGAGCAGCTGGTGGCGGACGCGGTGGTGCTCGCGGTGCCGCCGCCCTCGGCGCGCAAGCTGCTCGCCGACGTCGTGCCGTCCGCGTCGGAACTGCTCGGCCGCATCGAGCTGGCCTCGATGGCCGTGTTCGGCCTCGCGCTGCCGCCGGGCACCGAGCTGCCCGCGGCGTCCGGCACCCTGATCGCCCGCGGCGAGGTGCACGCCGACGGAACTCCGTTCACCGCGAAGGCCTTCACCTTCACCAGCCGCAAGTGGCCGCACCTGACCGGTTCCGGCGGTGCGCCGCTGGTGCGCGGCTCGGTGGGCCGCTCCGGTCAGGGCGAGCTGCTGCGCCGCACGGATGCGGAACTGCTGCGCGGGGTCCTGGCCGACCTGCGCGAGGTGACCGGGGTGGCGGTGGAGCCGGTGGAGTCGGTGGTGGTGCGCTGGGGCGGCGGGCTGCCGCAGTACGGCGTCGGCCACCTCGACCTGGTGGCCGAGGTGGAGCGAGCCGTGGCCGACGACGGCGGCGGCCTCGCGCTGGCGGGGGCTGCGCTGCACGGCGTCGGCGTGCCCGCCTGCGTGGCGACCGGTGAGGCCGCGGCGAGCGGCATCACACGGCACCTCGCGACCGGCTGACCCGGCGGTGGTGGGACGATGAAGCCATGGCGCGCGTGAACTACTCCGAACTCAACGAGACGATCCGCTACACCATGTGGTCGGTCTTCCAGGTCGAGCCGGGCGCGTTGCCCGAGGACCGGGAGAAGGCCGCGCAGGCCACCCAGGAGTACCTCGACGGCCTCGCGGAGTCCGGCGTCGAGGTCCGCGGTGTGTACGACCTGTCGGGCATGCGCTCCGACGCCGACTTCATGATCTGGTGGCACGCGGAGAAGATCGAGGCCCTGCAGGAGGCCTACGCCGGTTTCCGCCGCGGCACGACGCTGGGCGAGGCCTCCGACCCGGTGTGGAGCAACGTGGCGGCGCACCGGCCCGCCGAGTTCAACAAGAGCCACCTGCCCGCGTTCATCATGGGTGAGGAGCCGGGCGCCTTCATCTGCGTGTACCCGTTCGTGCGCTCCTACGACTGGTACCTGCTTCCCGACGAGGAACGCCGCACCATGCTCAAGGACCACGGCATGGCGGCGCGGGACTACCCGGACGTGCGGGCGAACACGGTGCCCGCGTTCGGGCTCGGCGACTACGAGTGGATTCTCGCGTTCGAGGCGCCGGAGCTGCACCGCATCGTCGACCTGATGTGGAAGATGCGCTACACCGAGGCGCGCAGGCACGTCCGCGAGGAGACGCCGTTCTTCACCGGCAAGCGCGTCGCGCCCGCGGAGCTGCTGCCCCGCCTCCCCTGATCGTCTTCACGGTTCCTGGGCGATCCGCCAGGGCAGGCCGGTGACGTGCTCCGCCGCGCGCACCGGCCGGCCCGGGTCGGCGGCGAGCGGACCTTCGGTCAGCAGCGCTCCGGGCAGCCGCCGCGGGGTGTTCGAGGCGATCACCCGGTCGGCTTGGTTGACCAGCACGGCGGGTGGCAGCCCGGGGTCGAGGTGGCGCAGCAGCGCGCGTTCGAACTCGCCGGTGCGCAGGTCGGCGGCGGCCACCCCGAGGAAACCGGTCCCCGGCGTGCACGGGCATCGCGAGCGTCACCAGGTACTCGTCGGTGCCGGCGAAGTCCACGTAGGGACCCACCGCGACGCCCAACCCGGAGTCGCGGGGCGCGGTGAACCAGGTCGCGGTGGCGTAGTCGTAGAACCCGACGCTGTCCGGGTCGTGGTCGACCTGGAGGAATCGGGGCGTGTCGCCGGGGCGGTGCTGCCACCACTCCAGCCAGTGCGCGCGGTCGGCGAGCACGCCGTCGGCGAGGATCACGCCGGTGCCCGCCAATTCGCCGGGTTCGGCGTCGAGCCGGTCGAAGATCGGTTCCCACAGCGCGGAGAGGTCTTCGGTGCTCAGCGCCGTGGTCGCCGCGTGCGCGGCGCGCAGTCGTTCGCCGAGCTCGGCGCACCACCGCAACGTGCTGTCGAGCAGCGAGCCGATGTGCTCGGCCGCGTCCTCGGCGGCGCTCATCGGGCGCACCGCCGCGCCGCGGACCACAACCGGAATTCGACGAGCCGCCGGATGCCGGCCCGCACGTGCTCCTCGGCGAGCGCGCGGGCCCGGAACCCGTCGCCGGCGGCGATGGCGCTGAGGATCGACGCGTGCTGTTCGGCTTCGCCGGAGTGCGGGATCGCCTCGGCCCACGGCAGCCAGCGCAGCGCGCCGGTCTCCGCTTGCAGCGTGATCTCCTGGTGGGTCAGCCGGGACGATTGCGCGGCGGCGGCGATCTCGATGTGCAACCGGCCGTCGAGCCTGCGCCGCGCGGCAGTGGTGGTGGCCGCCGCGAAGTCGGCGGCGAGTCCTCGCAGCGCGTCGATCTCGTCGGTGGTGGCGCGTTCCGCGGCGAGCAGCGCGGCGGCCCCGGCCACCGCGGAGTGCTGGTCGGAGATCTCCCGCAGTTCGTGCGTGCCGAGTTCGCGCAGCCTGGCTACTCCGGCCACCAGCAGCGGGTCAGCGGGTCGGCAGGTCAGCGGGCCGGCGTCGGAGGCGATCACGAGCCCGTCGCGGGCGAGCTCGCCGAGCGCCCCGCGCGCCGTCCCGTCCGGGCATCCGAGCAGCGCCGCGAGGTCCGCGCCGCGGGGGAGCGGTTCGCCGTCGGGCAGCACGCCCAGCGCGATGGCTTCGGCGAGCCGGGCCGCCACCGTCGCCGCGTCCGCCCGCGCGGGCAGTCGGGGCCAGTGCCGCAGCGAGCGCAGCGTGTCGTCGACGGGCACGGCACCTCCTTCCACGATGTGAGCTCCGCTGAACCGTTTCACATGATCCACGAAGGGACTCTGTGTAGCAGACGGATCTACCCGTCCGGCGGGTTCGCGTCCACCGCCGCGGGTCGGACACTGTGCTGAGGCTTGGCCGGCGTCGAAGGGGCCCCGATGCGCTTCAGCTACGTCATGCTGCCCGACTACCCGGTCCAGGAGTCCCTGGCGACGATCGAGCGGGCCGATGAGCTGGGCTTCTACGCCGCCTACGCGGCCGACGAGACCTGGCACAAGGACCTGTGGCTGCTGTTCGCCGCCGCCGCCGAGCGCACCGAGCGGATCCGGTTCGGCCCGAACCTCTCGCCGGTGACGCTGCGCGAACCGACGCTGATCGCGCAGGCCGCCGCGACCCTCGACGAGCTCACCGGCGGCCGGGCCGAGGTCGTGATCTCCAGCGGAAACTTCGGGCTGCTCGCGCAGTACGGGATCGACTGGACGACGACGCGCCCGCTGTCGCGCGTGCGCGAGGCGCACCACGTGATCCGGACGTTCCTGGACGAGCGGTCGATCACCTTCGCGGGCGAGTTCTACCGCTACGAGGGGCTGTTCACCTTCGCGGAACCGGTGCAGCCGCGGCTGCCGGTGAAGCTCGGCGCGATGCGCGGCCCGAAGTCGTTCCAGACCGCGGGCGAGATCTCCGACGGCGTGCACCACGCGCTGAGCTGCACCCGCGAGGCCTACGACTACCTGGTGGCGCACGTGCGCGTCGGTGCCGAACGGGCCGGGCGGGATTGGCAGGAGCTCGACATCGGGGCGTGGGTGGTGTTCGCGACCGGTCCGGACGGTGCGGCCGCGAAGCAGGCCGCGCGGGCCATGATCGGGCTCTACGCGTCGGCGATGCCCGCTGAGCAGTTGCGCCGCAACGGCGTGGAACCGGAGTCGCTCACCGAGATCGTCGCCGCGGTCGGCGCGGGTGATCTCGCGCGGGCCTACGAGCTCACGTCGCCGGAGCTCGCGGAGAAGCTGTCCATCGCGGGCACGCCGCAGGAGTGCGCGGCGCGCATCGAGCGGGACATCGCCCCCACCGGCGTGAACCACCTGATCCTGGCCGTCACCGACACCGCGCTGGTGCGGGCGTTCACCGGGCTCACCTTGCCCGGGGTGCTCGGCGCCGCCGACCAGCTCGAACTGATCGCCGAGCACCTGATGCCGGCCTTCCGCTGACCGTCACCGAGAGCCGACCCCGCGGGTCAGCTCTCCGGGATGTGGCGCAGGGCGACGGAGTTGATGCAGTAGCGCTGGTCGGTGGGCGTGGCGTAGCCCTCGCCCTCGAACAGGTGGCCCAGGTGGCTCTGGCAGTTCGCGCAGAGCACCTCGACGCGGACCATGCCGTGCGAGCGGTCCTCGCGCAGGATCACCGAGTCGGCGTCGCGCGCGTCGTAGAACGACGGCCAGCCGCAGTGCGATTCGAACTTCGTCTCGCTGCGGAACAGTTCCGTCCCGCACGCCCGGCATTCGTAGATGCCCGCGGTCTTGGTCTCGACGTATTCGCCGCTCCACGCCGGTTCGGTGGCCGCTTCGCGCAGCACCGCGTACTCGTAGGGGTTGAGCTGTTCCTGCCACTCCTGTTCGGACTTCACGACCTTCGGGGTGGCGCCCGCAACCGGTTCCATGCGTCCACGCTAACCCTTCCCGGTGATCGAGTGCCCGTGAGCTCCCGCTCAACCGGCGAGCGCCAGGAACGTGCCGAGCATGAAGCCCACCGCGTTCCACACCGTGACCAGCACGCCGAGCAGGATCAGCACCACCACGAGCACCACCATCACCCGCCGGTGCCCCTGGGCGCGGTTGGCGCAGCGGGCGAAGTCCTCCACGCCGCTGAGCATGCCTTCGACGGTGGCCTTCGAGTTGGGGCGTTCCATCCGGTCCAGGTGTTCGGCGAACGCCTGGACCTCCGGATCGTGCGGGTCCAGGCCGATCAGGTCGTCGGCGAAGCGGCCCCGCGCGTCCCGCGGGGCGTCGGGCTCATCACCGGTGGGGTGGCCTGCTGGCGCCATGGCTTCACGGTAGCGCCGAGGGGGTGCGCGCAGGCAGGGGCGAGTCGGGCGTCGCGCGCGAACGGGGGCCGGATGCTCCTAAGCTGCGCGGATGGCCGATTCGCCGCTGGAACTCGACGTCGAGGGCAGGACGGTGCGCCTGTCCCACCCGGACAAGGTGTACTTCCCGGAGCGGGGCTTCACCAAGCTCCAGGTCGTGCGCTACTACCTCGCGGTCGCCGAGCCGCTGCTGCGGGCGATCGGCGACCGGCCGACGACGTTGAAGCGGTTCCCCGGTGGCGTCACCGGCGACCCGTTCTACGCGAAGCGGGTGCCGAAGGGCGCTCCGCAGTGGGTCCGCTCGGTGCGGGTGACCTTCCCGTCCGGCCGCACCGCGGACAGCGTGCTCCCCACCGAACCCGCCGTGCTGGCGTGGGCGGCCGGTCTGGGCACGCTGGACTTCCACCCGTGGCCGGTGCGCTCGGCCGATGTGGAACACCCCGACGAGCTGCGCATCGACCTGGACCCGCAGCCCGGCACCGGGTACGCGGAGGCGGTCGAGGTCGCCGCGGTCCTGCGCGAGGTGCTGGCGGAGGCCGGGCTGGTGGGCTACCCGAAGACTTCCGGCGGCCGGGGCGTGCACGTGCTGGTGCGGATCGCGCCGCGATGGGACTTCATCCAGGTGCGCCGCGCGGTGATCGCGCTGGCGCGGGAGGTGCAGCGCCGGATTCCGCGGCAGGCCACCGTCGCCTGGTGGAAGGAGGACCGCGGGCAGCGGGTCTTCCTGGACTTCAACCAGGCGGCGCGGGATCGCACGGTCGCCTCCGCGTGGTCCATCCGCGGCACCCCGGCGGCGACGGTGTCCATGCCGTTGACCTGGGAGCAGCTGCCGGAGGTGCCTCCGGACGACTTCGACCTCGCCACGGTCCCCGCGCTGCTGGCCGAACACGGCGATCCGCATCGGGAGCTGGACGCGGTCGCCCACGACCTCGACATCGCCCTCGACTGGTTCGAACGCGACCGCCGCGACCGGGACCTCGGCGACCTCCCGTACCCACCGGACTACCCGAAGATGCCCGGCGAACCCACCCGCTCCCGCAAGGCGTCGCTGGAAGGGATGAGTAGGGAGAACGAGAGTTGATCGGGATTTTCGGCAGTGGGTTCTCCGGCTCCGAACGTTGATCGAGTGAGTCGAGGCCGGAGTCTTGGAGGGTCGGAGAGCTCGCCCGACAACTTGGTCACGGCACTCGTATTGACTGCCAAGATGTCCGCCGGCGCGTGCGACACGCGCGCGAACAGGGACAGGCGCGCGAGCCTCCGTGTGGGAGGCGATCGGGTCAGGCGGGCGGGTCGGCGGGCAGCAGCAGTCCGCTGAGCATGTACAGCACGATGGTCTCGGCTTCCTGCGCGGGCTCGTCGCTGTCGGCTAGCAGCGCCGTGGCTTCGCAGAGCATCCCGAAGATCATCTTCGCGCGTCCGGACGTCGCCCCGGCCCGCGGCGATGTCCGGCCCCACCTCACTCTTGACGAAGGAAACCGACTGAACATGAACGTGTGGTCCTTGACCGAGACCGGCGACGCCGCCGAGCGAGCGGATTCAGCTACCGAGGCCCGCAACCTGGAAGTGGTGGCCGAAGCGGTCACCTATTGGAACGCCCACGACCTCGACACCCTGCTGACTCTCTACGACCCGGAGATCCAGTGGTTCAACGCTCCGCTGGAGCAGACCTACCGGGGCCACGAGGAGGTCCGGACCTTCCTCTCCGCCTTGATCACGGCCTTCCCCGACCTGGTCTTCACCGTGGACAGCCGGTTCGCGCGCGGTGCCGAGGTCAGCGAGCAGTGGTCGATCGAGGGCACCCACCTGGGGAGCTTCATCGGGGTGCCGCCGACGGGGCGGCGGCTGCGGTTGCAGGGCATCAGCTCGATCGTGATGCGGGACGGGAAGTTCCTCCGGGACGACTTCTACTTCGACAGCATGTCGGCCATGCGGGTGCTGGGTGTGATGCCGAGCCTCGATGCGGTGCAGAGCCCGTTCGGGCGATTGCTGCTCAACATGATCGTCCGTCCGCAGCGGCTGCTGCGACGGAGGTGAGCGTGGCACCACCTGGGTGCCGTCCGGGAGCGGCTGCCGGGCGCATCGCGCGCGTCCGGCAGCCGCCTGGCGGCCCAGGTGACCGGACGCGCCGCAGCGTCCGCCGGATCAGGCGTAGGTGAGGAACTGGGCCTCCTGGAACGCCCGGATGCCCTCGCGGGCGCCTTCGCGGCCGAGGCCGCTCTGCTTCATCCCGCCGAACGGGGCCGCCGGGTCGGACACCACGCCTCGGTTGACGCCGACCATCCCGTACTGGAGCCGCCGCCCGATCTCCAGCGCACGACCGGTGTCACCGGCGTAGACGTAGGCGGCGAGCCCGTATTCGGTGTCGTTGGCCGCCGCGACCACCTCGTCGGTGTCGGTCCACGTCCGGATGGGCGCGACCGGCCCGAAGATCTCCTCGTGCAGCACCGCGGCATCGGCGGGGACCCCGGCCAGCACGACCGGGGCGAGGTAGCTGCCGGAGTCCGGCACGGCGACCGGCTCGCGCACCATTCGCGCGCCGCGGTCCACCGCGTCGGTGACCAGGTCGGACACCCGGCGCACGGCCCGGTCGTCGATCAGCGGGCCGATGTCGGTTCCGGGTTCGGTGCCCGGTCCGACGCGGAGCTCGGCGACCGCTGCGGCGAACGCCTCCGCGAACGCGTCCGCCGCGTCGGCGTGCACCAGGAACCTGTTGGCGGCGGTGCAGGCCTGTCCCGCGTTGCGCAGCTTCGCGATCAGCGCGCCCTGCACGGCCGCGTTGATGTCGGCGTCCGCGCAGACGACGAACGGCGCGTTGCCGCCCAGTTCCATCGAGCAGTTCACGACCCGGCCCGCCGCGAGGCCGAGGAGGTGCCGTCCGACCCCGGTGGAGCCGGTGAAGGACAGCTTGCGGACGGCGTCGTGGTTCAGCAGCGCGCGGGCGACCGCGTCCGCGCGGGTGGTCGGCAGCACGGTGAAGACGTCGGCGGGAGCACCTGCCGCCACGAGCAGGTCCCGGATCGCCAACGCCGTCAGCGGCGTCTCCGCGGCGGGCTTGAGCACGGCGGTGCAGCCCGCCGCGAGCGCGGGCGCGACCTTGCGGGTGACCATCGCGGCCGGGAAGTTCCACGGGGTGATCAGCAACGCCACCCCGACAGGCTGCGCGGTGACGACGGTGGTGCTCTTCCCGTCGGGGGACGGTCCGAAGTGGCCGTCCGGGCGAACGGTCTCCTCGGCGAACCAGCGGAAGAACTCGGCGGCGTAGCCGACTTCGGCGCGGGCGTCGGCGGCCGCCTTGCCGGATTCCCGGCTGATCAAGGTGGCGAGCTCGTCGGTGCGCGAGATCATCAGCCGGTGCGCTTCGGCCAGCACCTCCGCGCGACGGCGGGGCGGGGTGGCGGCCCAGCCGGGCAGCGCGGCGGCCGCCGCGTCGGCCGCGGGCGCGGCGTGGGATTCGTCGGCCGCCGCGATCCGGGTGATCTCGACACCGGACGCCGGGTCGTGCACGACGAGCTCGTGTCCGGTGGAGGTGGGCGAACCCCCGATGAGCAGGGGGCTGGGAGCGACGGTGGTCATGGCCGTCCTTTCGATGAGTCGGGGGATCAGGGCCGGCGGCCGGCCGGAGCGGCGAAGGCGGGTGCGTTCAGCGGGCGGCTTCCAGCGCCTCGGCCAGCACGTCGAGACCGTCGTGCAGCAGCTCGTCGGGGATGGTCAGCGGCGGGAGCAGCCTGATCACGTTCCCGAAGGACCCGCAGGTCAGCACGATCACACCGGCGCGGTGCGCGTACCCGGCGACGGCCTTTGCCAGGCCGGGGTCCGGCTCGTGGGTGCCGGGGCGGACGAACTCGACGCCGAGCATCGCGCCACGGCCGCGGACGTCCCCGATCCGCGGGTCGGTCTCGGCGAGGGCGCGCAGTCGCCCACCCGCCGCGTCGCCGATCGCGCGGGCCCGGTCGATCAGACAGTCCTCCCGGATCGTGTCGAGCGCGGCCAGCGCGGCCGCGCACGCCACCGGGTTGCCGCCGTAAGTGCCGCCGAGACCACCGGGATGCACCGAGTCCATGAGGTCGGCGCGTCCGGTGACGGCGGCGATCGGCAGTCCGCCGCCGAGCCCCTTGGCCGTGGTGATCAGGTCCGGGACGACGTTCTCGTGCTCGCTGGCGAACCAGGCGCCGGTGCGGGCGACGCCGGTCTGCACCTCGTCGGCGACGAACACGATTCCGTGGTCGGCGCACCAGCGCGCGATCTCGGCGAGGAAGCCGGGCGCCGGGACGATGAACCCGCCTTCGCCCTGGACGGGCTCGATCACCAGCGCGGCGAGCCGCTCGGCACCGGCGGAGCGTTCGAGGTGCTCGATGGCGCGTCGCGCGGCCGCGGGTCCGTCGACCGGGTTTCCGTCGAGGTCGGCGCCGTCCCGGAAGGGGTAGGAGGTCGGCGCGCGGAACACGTCGGACGCGAACGGGCCGAAGCCGTCCTTGTACGGCATGTTCTTCGCGGTCATCGCCAGCGTGAGGTTCGTGCGGCCGTGGTAGGCGTGATCCACGACGGCGACGCCGGAGCGGCCGGTCGCGTGCCGGGCGATCTTGACGGCGTTCTCCACGGCTTCGGACCCGGTGTTGAACAGCGCGGTGCGCTTGTGGTGGTCGCCCGGCGTGATCGCGGCCAACTCCTCCGCCAGCCGTACGTAGCCCTCGTAGGGGGTGATCATCGCGCAGGTGTGGGTGAACCGGGACAGCGCTTCGGTGGCGGCGGCGACGACCTTCGGCGCGGAGTTGCCGACGGTCGTCACGGCGATGCCGGACCCGAGGTCGACGAACGAGTTGTCGTCGACGTCGACCAGGACCCCGCCACCGGCGGCGGCCGCGTAGACCGGCAGCGCGGAGGAGAGGCCCGCCGCGACGACGGCCGAACGCCGCTGCGCCAAGGCGAGCGAGCGGGGGCCGGGCACCGCGGTCCGCAGTTCGCGGCGCTGCGGCAGGCAGGGACCGCCGAGCAGCTCTGGGGACGGGGCGGGGACGCTCATCAGCGAACTCCTTCCGGTGGCGAAGTGCGGGAACGACATCGACGTTAGGAGCGGCCGACCCCGAAGCCGAGTGTGCGAACCGGTCAGATGGTCGATCGACGGTGTGCAAAACTGCCATGGTGCTGACGCTCGCCGACGTGGTCGCCATCCCGGGGCTCGCCCTGCGCACGGTCGTCGAGCCCGCGACGCCCCGGGCGCTGGGCTGGGTGACGACGAGCGAGCTCGCCGACCCTGCGCAGTACCTGGAGGGCGGCGAGCTGCTGCTGACCACCGGATTGGCCGCGCAGGACTGGGCGGCTTACGTGGAGCGGATCGATCGGGCGGGTGTCGCCGCGCTCGGCTTCGGGACCGGGCTCTCGCACGCGGACGTGCCGCCCGACCTGGTGGCGGCGGCCCGCGCCGCCGGTCTCGGCCTGGTCGTGGTGCCGGAGTCGACGCCGTTCATCGCGATCGGCAAGGCGGTGGCCGGGCTGCTCGCCGAGCGCGAGCGGACCGCCACCGAGACGGCGCTCGCGGTGCAGCAGGAGCTGACCAGGGTGATTTCCCGGGCGGACGGGCCCGCTCGCGCTCTCGGCGTGCTCGGCCGGGCCGCGCGGGGGAGCGCGGGGCTGGTCGACGTTGATGGGAAAGCGCTGGTACCGGCCCGGTTCCGGGTTCCGGACGCGGCCCTGCGCGCGCTGGCGACGCTGCGCGCGGGGACCGGGCGCAGCGCCGCCACCGAGAGCGGGGCCGAGGGGACCACGGTCGTCCAACCGCTCGGTCGCGGGGTCGACGGCCCGTTCCTGGTGCTGGTGAGCCCGGGGGCGCTGGACGGGGTGCTGCGGGCGGTGCTGGTGTCCACGGTCGCGTTGCTGACCTTGGACGCCGAGCGTTCCCGCGCGGCCGCCGACGCCGAGCTCCGGTTGCGGGACCGGGCCGCGACCCTGGTCCTGGACGGCGCGGTCGACGCCGGCACGAGCGTCGCGGCCATGCTGAACTGCGCGCCGGTGGTGCCACGAAGCCTGCGGGTCTTGCGCGCGACGGGAATCCCGGACGGTGCGCGTGCGCGGTTGGCGCGGGACCACCCGGAGGTCCTGACGGCGGCGACGTCGGACGCGGGCATCGCCCTGGTGGTCGACGCGGACGCCGCCGTCGGTGCCGGGGAACTCGCGGACCTGCTGGCGGCGCTCGGCGCCAGAGTGGGGATCGGACCGGCCGTCCCCGCGCGTGATGCGGGGACCAGCGACGCGGCGGCGGGCACCGCGCTGTCCCTCGCCGATGGCGGATCGCCGGTCGTCGGCTGGGACGAGCGGTTCCGCGGCGAGGTGCGGGCCGCACTTCCCGACCACGCCGCCCGGGCGTTGGCCGCGTCGATCCTCGGTGAGCTGGTGGACGAGCCGGAGCTCCTCCGCACCTTGCGCAGCTACCTGACGCACCTCGGCCGCTGGCAGCCCACGGCCGACGACCTGGGCATCCACCGCAACACGCTGCGCAAGCGGATCGCCGCGATCGAGCGGCTCACCGGCCGCGGCGTCGACACCGCCGCAGGTCGCGCCGACCTCTGGATAGCGGTCGTGAGCGCCACGGAGCCGCCCGGCTGACACGCGTGCGGGCACTGCGGGGAAGCGGTCCTGATCCGGTGGAGTTCGCCGCCGAGGTCGTCGACGGCTTCACCACCGGCTTGGCCCGGACTCGGCCAGGCCGGTGAGAGGTCACCTGATCATCACCGCTACCGCGGTGATGATCAGGGCGAGCAGCAGCAGGGCACCGAGCGGAGGGCCTCGTCCGACCTACCGGGCGAGAGTCCCGCGGATGAGCGTTCGGAGTTCGTCGTGGTCGGGTTTCGCCTCCTTGATGACCACTTGCATTTGAAGCCCGCAGGTCAGGGTGCCGAGCATGCGGGATCGGTGCGCGCGATGAACGGCTGGGAGAACGCGTCGTCCCACGCCGCCGCGATGACGCGGAGGTGGGGGCGGTGCAAGGCGACCGCGTAGAGGTTGTGCTCAGCGATGGTGCGTTCGCGTTGCTCGGTCGTCGACGTCACGACGAAGTCCGCGAGGGCGGTCGGCAGATCCGCGTCCGCGGGAAGTTGCTGCTCCCATCGCCGAAGCCGGGCCACGCTGTGCTGTGAGACCTCGTCCATGGCCGCCTCGACGAGCTGGTCGAGGCCGGTGAAGTAGTAGGTGGTGGAGCCCAGGGGCACGTCGGCGGCTTCGGCCACCTTGCGATGGGTCAGTTCCTCCACCCCGTGCTCGGCGATCACCGAGATGGCGGCGCGCACGATCCGGCCCCTCCGGCCGGGATCGCGCGGTTTGCGGCCCCGTTCGTTCGCGACCACGTTGTCCGCTGTCATCTTGGTCCGCTCCTCACGGCTAGTGCTTTGTGGACCGATTCGGTTCTTTGTGGAGCGTCACGTTATCGCGGCGGATCTCCGTTGTCGGCGGTTGGTCGAATTCCGCGAGCTCCGCGCGATTCTCGGGGGCTCGGCGATAGCACCACGTTGGCGGCAGAATCACAAGCATCCACTCCGCCGATCATGCATGTGTCGTCGATCACACCCTCTTGGTGGTGCAGGCAAATTCCGTATCGGGATCGAATAGGCGTGGTCGTAGATGGCCCTGGAAGTGCCCTGGGGAGAATCTGGCAATTCACAGGAAAGGATGATTCGCGCCCGCCTTGACGCTGGAATGTCGGTTTTGGGGTTTCGGTATCGATTCGGGCGGTTCGCCTCGCGGCGTGCTTTGTGCGTTTTCCGGGCGGGACCAGGGGTGATTCGGATGTGTCCTCACTCCTGGGCTTGCGGGGGCCGGATTTCGACCCCTTTGTCGAGACCTCCCCGGAATTCGACAGGAATCGTCCGCGCCGCGAGCTGTGCGGGCCCTCCCAGGAGTTCGCTGGCGCAATGGTTGCGGCCGGCTGCCGATTTGTTTGATCTAAGGATTGGATGCCGGCAATGGCTTGGGTAATGCTGGTCTGCGCTATCACTGCTGAAGTTGTTGCCACCTCGTTCCTCAAAGCGAGTGAGGGGCTGACCAAGCTGTTGCCGAGCGTGATCGTGGCGGTCAGCTACATCACTGCTTTCACGATGCTCGGCAAGGCGTTGAAAACGATGGAGCTGGGCATCGCGTACGCGATCTGGTCGGGCGTCGGCACCGCCGCGATCGCCCTCGTGGGGATCATGTTCATGGGGGAGTCGGCGGCGCCCGTCAAGCTGTTCGGGTTGGGCCTGATCACCGTTGGCGTGGTCATGTTGAACGTGACGACGAGCCATTGATGGGAGGTGGGTGTCGATCCCGAACGTGCGCACGTCCGTCGAGCCCGCTCCGTCGGGTCGGTGGCACGAACGGAGGATCGGCCTCGCCGGATCGGCCGCTCAGCGTTCCGGTAACGGATTGCAATGAGTGCATGCTGCCTGTTCAGCAGGTTGGCGGACGGCCGGTCCCTCGCCCGGCGGTGTCAGCGGTGGTGCTCCGGCGCGCACGATCGCTACCGCTGGTGCTCATGACGTGAGGAGAGAGCCATGGTTCCCACCGAGAACGAGACCACTCCGCAGGCCGGCGGGTGCAGCTGCTGCGCGAGCTGCAGCGGGCCCTCCTGCGGGTGTTGCTCGGGTTGCTGACCGGACGCCGCGGGTTCGGGGAAGCGCGGTCGCCGCGCCTCCCGGACCCGCGGACGCGCCTGGTGTCCTGATCAGGCGGGGCAGGCCATGCCGTCGGCGGGGATCGCGCCCTGCACGAGGAACCGGCTGACGGTGCCGGTCACGCAGTCCGAGCGGCCGATCGCGCCGTGTCCGGAACCCTGCCAGTTCACCGCGACACCGGTCGGCAGCTGCTCGGCCAGGTGCTTGCTGCTGAGCGCGGGGATCAGCGGGTCGTTCGCGGTGGTCACCACCGGGATCGGCGGCAGTCCGGGCACCGACGGCGGCGGTGGTTCCTCCTGCGGTTCGGGCCACTGCGCGCACCACGCGAGGCGTTGCGCGAACACCCCGCCGAACAGGGGATGCGTGCCGACCCATTCGGTCGCCACGTGCACGAGCCGCTCCGAGGGCAGTCGCAGCCGGGTGTCGTTGCAACTGGTGATCAGCGCACCGTCGAGCTGCGCCGGATCGGATCCCGTCTCCCGCACCATCGGTGCCGCGAGCGCGCTGATGGGGGCGCCGTCACCGGAGTTCGCCGCGGCCAGTGCCGTGCTCAGCTGCGGCCACCGCTTCGGCTCGCCCAGTTCGGCGAGCAGCACCCGCACGATCTTGCCGCCGCTGACCGGCCCGTCGGCGGTGGGCAGCGACGTCGTCCGGGTGCGTTCCACCAGTTCTTCCACCGTGCGGCGCGGATCCGGCCCCAGCGGGCAGGAATCCCGGCCGCGGCAGTCCGCGGCGAACGCGTCGAACGTCTGCTCCGCGCCCTGCGCCTGGGCGCCGGCCTCGCCCATCGCGTCCAGCTGCGGGTCCGGGCCGCCGTCGAACACCATCCGGCCCACCGAGTCGGGGTAGCGCTGCGCGTAGCTGGTGAGCACCCGCGCCGCTTCGCCGCGGCCGATGGCGTGCAGCTTCGGCACGTCCAGTTCGAGCCGCAGCTCCTCCAGGTCGGCGGCGGTGCGCCACGAGTCGTAGGCCTGCAACCGGTCGTCCAGGTCCAGCAGGCATTCCTGGCTCGACACCCGCACCGAGGTGAGCAACCGGTCCAGCGACGCCCGGTCCGTCGCGCGCGGGTCGAAGCCGACGATGGACTCGCGCAGCGGCGGCGGCATGCAGTCCGCCGGGTCGGACTGGCCGGTGCCGCGCCGATCCATGCCGATGACCCGGAACGTGCTGAGCATCTCCGGCGGCATCGTCAGCGCCATCCGGGCCGCCACCGAGGTGCCCGGCTCGCCGTTGACGTCCCCCAGGACCACCAGCGGAATCCCGCCGGTACCGGTGCTCAGCAGCGCGGCGCGGGTGGTGCCCTCCGCCGGTGCCTCCGGGGAGTCCAACGTGGTCAGCAGCTGCGAGCAGGAGAACGACGGCCCCCGCGCGGGCAGCGAGAGCTCCTCCCGCGTTTCGCCGGTGCAGTCCTCCCAGTTCAGGGCGCTGCCCGCGGACGGCCCGAGCGCCGGTAGCGGAGCGGGACCGGGTGGTTTCGGGGCGGGGGCGACGGGCTGCTCGGCGTCGTTGTAGGCGACCGCGGGGCGCTGCGACGGCCCCGCCGAGCACCCGGCGGCGACCACGGCGAGCAGCAGCAGGGCACCGATGCGATGGCTGGTGCGCGGCACGACTGCTCCTCTGGCGTGGGCGGATCCTGCGCTGAGCATCGCATGATCGGCGTGTGTCCGAGGTGAGGGGGCGGCGCGCGGTGCGGGGCTCGTCGCAATCCGGTTGGGCGAGGTGGAGCCGACGGCTACGGTTCGCCGGGTTCTCGTACCGGCGAGCACGGCGGTGGAGCCGGGTGCGGGGGAGTGGGCGGACCGGGCGCGCGCCCGGCCGGGAACAGGAGGAGCAGGCGTGGTCGCGGTGAACATGGACGGTGCGTCGTCGAGCGGACGGCCGATGTGGAGCGGTGTGCAGCCGGTCCTGGCGCGCGGTTTCGGCGCCGTCCCGCCCCCGGTGCTGGTGCTGCTGGGCGTGATCAGCCTGCAGGTCGGCGCCGCGTTCGCCAAGCAGCTGTTCGCGCTGGCGGGCGCGTCCGGCGTGGTCACGTTGCGGCTGCTGTTCGCGGCGCTGGTGCTGCTGGTGATCTGGCGGCCCTCGTTGCGGTTGGACCGCAGGACGCTGCTCGTCGTCGCCGGGTACGGCGCGGTGCTGGCCGCGATGAACATCTGCCTCTACCAGTCGATCGACCGCATCCCGCTGGGCGTCGCGGTGACCATCGAGTTCCTGGGGCCGTTGAGCGTGGCCGTGTTCGGCTCGCGGCGGAAGCTGGACCTGCTGTGGGCGGTGCTCGCGGGGCTCGGCGTGCTGCTGCTGTCCCGAGTGGAGGGCGGCCTGGACCCGGTGGGGGTCGCGTTCGCGCTGGCCGCCGCCGTGCTGTGGGCGTCCTACATCCTGCTGGGCGCGAAGTTGGGGCAGCACACCAGCGGCGGCAACGGCCTCGCGCTCGGCATGGCGTTCGCCGCGCTGGTCGCGCTGCCGTTCGGCATCTCGGGCGGTGGCGCGGAGCTGCTGTCCCCGGCCGTGCTCGCCGCGGGCCTGGTGGTGGCGCTGATGTCCTCGGTGGTGCCGTATTCGCTGGAGCTGGAGGCGCTGCGGCGGATGCCGCCGCGCGTGTTCGGGGTGCTGATGAGCCTGGAACCCGCGGTCGCGGCGCTCGCCGGACTGCTGGTGCTGCACGAGGCGCTCGGCGTGGTGCAATGGCTGGCCATCAGCTGCGTGGTGCTGGCCTCCATCGGCGCGACTCGCGCTCAGTAGCGGCCGGTCAGCGGTTCTCGGGCAGGGCGCGCAGCAAGGTCAGCAGGGTCTCGTTGCGGGGCACCGGGATGCCGTGGCGCCGCGCGGCCCGCACCAGCGCGCCCGTGATGTGCTCGTGCTCGGTGCGCAGCCCGGCTTCCCGGTCGTAGAGCATCGAGGTCCCGGTGCCGGGGGCGAGCACTTCGAACGCCTCGATGGCCCGGTCGGCGTCGGCGGTCCCGAGCTCCGCTCCTTCGGCCCTGGCCACGGCGACGCCTTCGGTCACCACGGCCTTCGCCAGCGCCATCACCTCGCCGTCGGCGAACACGTCGAGCCGCCGCATGGTCAGCGCCGAGATCGGGTTGGCGGCCAGGTTCGTGAGCATCTTGCGCCAGGTCTCGGTGCGGAAGTCGTCGGTGGGGGTGACCTCAGGGTCGCAGAGCACCGCCCTCAGCCGCTCACCGAGCGTCCCGGCGGGCACCACCAGACGGAGCTTCGCGGAGTGCCTGCGCACGTGGCCCGCCCGCACGCGTTCGGCGCCGCCGTAGAGCAGCGCGGGCAGCACGGGTGAGCGCGCGAGCAGCGGTGCGAGCGAGTCGTGGTGCTCCACGCCGTTCTGCACGGCCACCACCGGGGTGCCCTCGGCGTCGAACGCGCTCAGCCAGTCCCCGGCACCGCCGACGTCCTGGACCTTCGTCGCCACCAGCACCCAGTCGACCGGACCGGCCTGGGCGGGATCGGTGATGACCCGCACCGGTACTTCCCGGCGACCGTCCGGGGTGTCGAGGACCAGCACCTCGAACGGGGTGCGCACGCAGAGGACGACTTCGTGACCGGTGTCCTGCGCCGCGGCGGCCAGCGCGCCGCCGACGGCGCCGCCCCCGATCACGGCGATTCGTTGGGTTCGCACGGAACGTGACGGTACCGGTGCGGGACCGAGGCCCGAGCCGCGTCCCGGTGGACCGGGCTCAGCTCCGACCGGCCTCACCGCGCAGCACCGCGTCCAGGTCGTAGCGGGCGGGTTCGTCGAGCTGGTCGTAGCGGCACGAAGCCGGGTCGCGGTCGGGGCGCCAGCGCACGAACTGCGTGGTGTGGCGGAACCGGGACGGTACCGCGCCCTCGGTGTGGTCGTAGGCGACTTCGGCGACCCGTTCCGGGCGCAACGGCTGCCACGGTTGTTCGGAGCTGCGCCAGCGGTTGATCGAACCGGGCAGTCTGCGCCCGTCCGCGGCGTGCTCGCCGACCCACGGGTGCTCGCCGTCGGTGCGCAGCGGGCTCAGCTCGGCGGCGAGCTCGCGGCGCCGCGCGGCGGGGAAGGCGCCGACCACGCCCACGTGGTGCAGCACGCCGTGCTCGTCGTGCAGCCCGAGCAGCAGCGACCCGACGGCGGTGCCGGGTTCGGTGCCGGTGTGCCAGCGCAGGCCGGCGACGACGCAGTCCGCGGTGCGCGCGTGCTTGATCTTGAGCATGGTGCGCTTGCCGGGCAGGTAGGGGGCTTCGGCGTCCTTGCCGATGATGCCGTCGAGCCCCGCGCCTTCGAACACCCGGAACCACTCGGTCGCCGTGGCGCGGTCCGCGGTCATGGGCGTCGTGAGCAGCTCCGGGCCGGTCAGTTGCAGCGCGTCCAAGCGCTGCCTGCGCTCGGAGAACGGTTGTTCGCGCAGGTCCGCGTCGTCGAGGGCGAGCAGGTCGAAGGCGATGAACCGGGCCGGGGTCCGCTCCGCGAGCGCTCGGACCCGGCTGGCGGCGGGGTGGATCCGTTCGCCCAGCGCGTCCCAGTCGAGCCGCTCGCCGTGCTCGTCGGAGCGCACCACGACCAGCTCGCCGTCGAGCACCACCGGACGCCGCAACCGCTCCTCGACGGCGCGCAGCACCTCCGGGAAGTACCGGTTGAGCGACTTGCCGGTCCGGGACTGCAGCACGACGGGTTCGGCTCCGCCGGGATCGGCGAACACCAGGCAGCGGAACCCGTCCCACTTCGGTTCGAAGCACATCCCGGCCCGGTCGGGAATGCCGTCGACCGGGCCGGCCAGCATCGGCTTCACCGGCGGATGCACGTTCAACGCCACCAGAACCTCCCGGAGGGTGCGGTCGATGCCCAGTACGGTCCGCGAGTTCGGCCCGACCCGCGCGTCGGGGTCGCCGGAGCCCGTCCTGGACATGGTCCTGCGCGGCGGTGCGGGTGGCGAACCACAACGGCCTCCGCACCGGAACCGATTTCCGGCGAGCGGTGAAATCGGTGTCCTGGTGAGGAGGCCGTTGGTGGTCGCTGCTCGGGACGGGGCGGAAGGCCTCAGCGCACGCGCTGGCGCGCCGCCCGGTCCAGCTGCAGGCGGACCGCGGTCGGCATCGCTTCCACGTCGAGGGCGCGGCGGGCGCGGGAGAGGACCTTGTCGTCCAGCTCCTCCCACACGTGCCGCACGTTGGTGCCTTCCTGCAGCGCGAGCGTGAGCCGCACGTTCGGCCGCTGCGGGGTGCCGGCCATCCGCACCTTGGCGCGGGTCACGCCGGTGACGTTCTCCGCGTCGGTGCGCACGGCCTCGGTCAGCGCGCTGGAGGTGATCGTCGCGGACCCCTCGGAGTCGCCGTGCAGCTGCAGGTCGGGACGTCCTTCGGGGCGCAGCGCCCGCAGCAGCCACCAGAGCCCCAGCAGTGCCAGCACGATCCCCGCCACGATCGCCACCCCGTAGGTGAGCGGCCGGTGGCCGGTGATCCACTGGGTGACCATCGGGTCCAGCACCGAGCGTTGCGCGCGGAACCGGCCGAGCCAGCCCGCGCCGACGACGAGCGCCAGCAGACCGGCGAGCAGCAGCACCAGCCCGAGCACCGTGAGCAGCGACCGCTCGAATCCGAGCGATCGGCCGATCGCCGTGCGGCTGGGCCGGGCCGAGGACGCGGCGGGCTTCTCGGCGGTGGCAGTGGCTTCGCGGGACATCACCGCTCCTTCGCGGGGGAGACCGACACCGACACTCGGGGCCGGCGCTGCAACGGCAGGTCGCCGACGGCGGACGTGGCCGTCTTCGACACGCGGTCCCGGAGGTCGCCGAGGGTCCGGAACCGGCTGTGGGCCTTCACCTTCACCCGGCGGCGGTCCGCGGTGACCGAGGCGCCGGACACCCCGTCCTCCGCGCGCACCCGGTGGCCGACCAGCCGCGCCAGCGAACGCGGATCGGTGGTCACGGTGACTTCGGGGGCCGGATCCATCAGCCGCACTTCGCTGCGCCCGGCTCGGGCCGCCGCCAGCAGCAGGATCAGGCCGAGCAGCGCGGCCACCGCGGCGGCCACCCGCGTCGCGACGTCCTGCCAGCTCAGCCCGCGCAGCGCGGACCCGGCCGACGACCAGGGCACCAGCACTCCACCGGAGCCGGGGCTGACCCACGCCCCAATGGCTTCCACGATCAGCAGCACACCCACGGCGAGGGCGATCAGCCCGGCCACGGCGGTGATCAAACGGACAACGGCACGCACGGGCTCACTCCACTCGGTCTCGTTTCGGGGCGGACACCAGCGCGGACACGACGACCTCGACCGAGGCCACCCGGCAGCCGGCGAGCCGGTCGAGCTCGTCGCGGACGCGTTCGCGCACCGCGCGCACCGTCTCGCGCACCGGGGCGGGGTAGCTCACCGCCAGGTCCAGCCGGACCTGCAGTTCCCGGTCGGGTCCGGTCAGGCGGGCGCTGGAGCCCTGGGTGCCGACGCCGACACCGGCGATCCGCCGCGGCGCCCGGGTGGTCCCGGAGGCGCCGTCCGCGGCGTGTTCGGCGATCTTGCGCAGCACCGACCGGTCGATGGTGAGCTCGCCGCGGTCGGCGGCCCCATCGTTTCCGGAGGCCTGCTCGGTCGCGGGCTCGGCGGCCCTGGCCCGCTCGGTGGCGGGGGCGCTCATCGGTCCTTGCCCCGGCCGAGGAAGTCGCCGATCTCCAGCTCGCCGTCCAGGACGCGGCCGACGATCAAGCCGATCGCCCCGAGCACCAGGGCGATGAGGAATCCGGTGAAACCCCCGAGTGCGGCGGCCACACCGAGGAGGAGGCCGGCGAACAGGCCGGACTGCGTTGCGTTCATCGTGGGAGAAACCTTCCTGACTGGGAGGGCCGTTCGTCGGCTGGCACATCATCGGCGGGTGGGGCGATCACCGCACGCGGGTGCGGCGTTTCCGCAGCCGCCAGATCCGGATCCGGCGCAGCGCGCCGTGCAGACCGCGTTCACCGGGCACGATGACCACCGGGGCGTCGTAGCGGTCCGGCGGTCGGTTCGGGGCCGGGGAACCGGGGGTTCGGACGGCCTCGTCGCGGCGGGAGCGCAGTTCCGCGAGGCCCGCGGCGAAGGTCTCGGGGTCACCGCCCACATCGGGGTGGTGGGCGCGGACGAACGCGCGCAGACGAGCCCGCGCGTCGTCGTCCGGCGTACCCGTCATCTGCCGCGCGCCTCGCTTCCGCTCGGGGCATCGGCGTCGTCCGAGGTGATCACGTCGACGACGGTGATGTCGACCGGGACCGGGCCGGTCACGGCGAGCACCCGCTGCCGCAGCGCGGCCACGATCTCCGGCAGCGGATCGGTCATGCGCAGCACCACGCCGACCTCCACGGGTTCACCGGCGCCGCTCGCGCGCACCCCGGTGACCTGGCGGCCGGGCAGGTAGGCGGCGATGGTGCCGTGCACGCCGCCGTCCAGCCGTGCCACCGCCGGATGGGTGTGGACCGCTTCGGCGATCCGGTCGGCGAGCCGGTCGTCGCCTTCGGGGGTTACCCGGCCGCGGTCACCGGGAGCGGATTCGGTCATGTCGGTGTCCTTCGAGAGCGGGCCGGGACGGGGGAACGCGTGGTCCCGGTCGGGGTAGCCGGGACCACGCGCGTTCTCATTCCACTCGGGACGAGGAGCCGGTGCTCTGGCCACCGTTGCCGTTGTCCTCGTCGTCCTCCGACGGGAGGTGGATGTCGTTGACCGCGATGTTGACCTCGATGACCTCGAGGCCGGTCATCCGCTCGACGCCGGTGATGACGTTGCGGCGCACCGCGCGGGCCAGCTCGACGATGGAGGCGCCGTACTCGACGACGATGTCCAGGTCGATCGCGGCCTGCTTCTCGCCGACCTCGACCTGCACGCCGGAGGTCGTGCTGGAGCTGGACCCGCCGCCACCGGGGATGCGCTCGCGGATGGCGCCGAAGGCGCGCGAGACGCCACCGCCCATGGCGTGCACGCCGGAGATCTCCCGCGCGGCGATTCCGGCGATCTTCTGCACCACGGAGGCGGCGATCGTCGTCTTGCCCTGGTTGGTGTCGTCGGCGAGCCGGGCGGGGGTGCTGGCGCTGGCGCTGCCGCCGGTGGCGAGGCCCTTGCCGCCGCCGGACGGCGTGGTCCCGCTCTGGGCCTCGGTGCTCGGCGTGGACGTACCGCTCGTCTGGGCCATGAAAGGGCTCCTTCCCCTGCGAAGATCCTGGTTGTCGCCGTGTTCGTCATCGCAGCGACCGGGTCGGTCTGCGAAATCCGGGACGGAAGATCAGATGCCCGTGATCCCGGAACATCGCGGAACTATGACGCAAGTCACTTTCTTGAGCTGATCACGAGCTTTGCGGAGGTGTCACATCGGCGATCCGCACCCACACCGCCGGTGCGGCCGCGCCGAGGTGCTCCCGCAACGCCCGGCCCAGATCATCCTGCAGTTGCGCGGCCAGCGCAGGAGCAGGCAATCCGTAGTCGATCACCACGTCCACCCGGATCTCCTGCACGTCCCCGGTGCAGGCCAGCAGCCGGGTGCTGCGCCGGTCGGCGAGCAGTTCCAGGCTCAACCGCCGCGCCAGCACCAGCGTCGCCTGCGGCGCCACCCGCAGCATGCCGAGTTCCTGGGCCACTTCCGCCGGGGAACCCGCGGCGCCGCCGCGCGCCCGGCGCACCGTGAGCAGCGTGCGGGATATCAGTCCTTCGGGTGGTTCGACGGAGAGTTCCGCGGCTCGCCGCACGGGTTCCCAGCCGCCGGGGGCCAGCTCGGCGAGTTCCGCCCGGCAGTGCGGGCAGGTCCGCGCGTGCGCCGCGAAGTCGTCGGGGGCGTCGCCCGCGAGGTGGTCGACGAGTTCGCCGACGGTGTGGCCGCAGGGCAGCACTTGATCCGGGTCGAAGGAAGGCTCACCCATGGTGCATCTCCTTCAACCTGGACAGCAGGGCGAGCCGAGCGCGGTGCAGCCGCGATCGCAACGCCGTCACGTTCACCTCTAGCACCTCGGCGATCTGTTCGTAAGACATGCCCTCGAACTCGCGCAGCACCAGCGGCACCCGCTGGGACGGTTCCAGCGTGGCGATGGCGCGGTGCACCAGGTCGGCCTCCTCGGCGCGCACCGCGTGACCTTCGGGGTTGCCGGAGTCGTGGTCGGAGACGAGGTGGCTCATCGATTCGTCGCTGATGTCCATCGCGACCGTGTTCTTGCGCCGCCGGACCTGGCCGAGCGCGGCGTTGGTGACCACCCGGTACAGCCACGTCGTCGGCGCGGAATCACCGCGGAACCGGGACAGCGACCGCCACGCGGAGACCCAGGCGTCCTGCACCGCGTCCTCGGCTTCGGCCTGGTCGTTGAGGATCCGGTAGGCCACCCGGTACATGGAGCGGGTGTGCCTGCGGACCAGTTCGTCGAAGGCCACCCCATCGCCGCGCTGGGCGGCGGCCATGAGGTTCGCGTCGCTGTCGGCCCGCTCGGTCACGCCCGGAGTCTCCCGTACCGCAGCAGCAGCAGCGATTCCTCCGCGTGCAGCGCGGACAGCAGCCGCATCGGGTGCGGTGCGGCCAGGTCCGGGCCGTGCGCGATGCGGCCGGCGCCGCCACCGGCGAGCAGCGGCGAGACGGTGAGGCACAGCTCGTCGACGAGGTCCGCGGCGACGAGGTCGCCGAACAGCCGCGGCCCGCCTTCGCAGCCGACGCGCAGCAGCCCGCGTTCGCCGAGCGCGGCCAGCGCCGCGGTCAGGTCCACGCCGCCGGTCCCGGCGACCACGACGTCGGCGCCCGCGTCGGCCAGCACGGCTCGGCGTGCTTCGGGGGCGTCGGCGCAGGTGATCACGATGGGTGGGACGACGGTGTCGGTCAGCAGCGGCGAGTCCGGTTCCAGCGAGCAGCGGCCCGTCACCACCGCGATCGGGGGTACCTCGGCGAGCCCGAACCGCGCCCGGCGTTCCGCGTCGACCTCGCTGCGCTCGACCCCGCGGTAGCCCTCGGTCAGCGCGGTGCCCGCTCCGACCAGGACCACGTCGGAGAGGTCCCGGATCAGCGCCATCGCGACCCGGTCGGCGGGCGAGGACAGGCCGCGGGAGCTGCCGCGCACGGTGACCGCGCCGTCGAGGCTGGACACGAAGTTCGTGCGCAGCCACGGCCGCGCGAGGTTCGCGGGGTAGTCGTAGAACGCTTCGACCTCGGGCGTCACTTCGGCCGGAGTCGTCGTGCTGAGGGGTTCGCCGCCAGGGGGCCACAGCCTGTCCACCCGTCCATCCCAACACGGCTCGCGCGGGGCGCATGGGGAGGGGCTGCTCACGGCGCCGGTCCGGTGACGCCCCGCGACCTGGGGTGAAGTCCGCGTCCGCGCTCGGGGTGACCACTGCCACCGGTTTCGGCCGCGGCGGCGGTTATAGGGTCGGCGCATGACCGCCGCACGCCTCATCGACCGCCGCCCCGAGCTGAGCCCGGCCGACATGGTCGACGCGATGACGCCGCCGCCGCGGTTCGACGAGGCGCGGTTCGAGACCTACGTCCCGAACCCGGAGGAGCCGAGCCAGGCCGCCGCGGTCGAGTCGTGCCGCGCGTTCGCGGACCGCTCCGGCGCCGCCCGCGGCAACAACGGCGGGTGGTGGCGTTCGCTGTTCGGCGGGGGCCGGGCTCCCGAGGGCAAGCAGGGCCTGTACTTGGACGGCGGGTTCGGCGTCGGCAAGACGCACCTGCTGGCCTCGCTGTGGCACGCCGTTCCCGGGCCGAAGTCCTACGGCACGTTCGTCGAGGTCACCAACCTCGTCGGCGCGCTCGGGTTCACCGAGACGGTGAACCGGCTCTCGGCGCACCGGCTGCTGGCGATCGACGAGTTCGAACTGGACGATCCCGGCGACACGATGCTGGTCACGCAGCTGATCGCGAAGCTCACCGAGGCGGGCGTGCACATCGCGGCCACCTCCAACACGCTGCCCGGCAAGCTCGGCGAGGGCCGGTTCGCGGCGGTGGACTTCCTGCGGGAGATCCACGCGATGTCCGAGCGGTTCGAGGTGCTGCGCGTCGACGGGCCGGACTACCGCCATCGCGGCCTGCCCGACCCGCCGGAGCCGATGGACGACGCGGAGCTCGCGGCGGAGGCGGACTCGCTGCCCGGCGCGACGCTCGACGACTTCGACGCGCTGTGCGATCACCTGGCCGGCGTGCACCCGTCGAAGTACGGCCGCCTGGTCGACGACGTCGCGGCGGTGCACCTGCGCGGCCTGCACGCGGCCCCGAACCAGACGGTGGGCCTGCGCCTGGTCGCCTTCGCCGACCGCCTCTACGACCGGGCCGTCCCGGTGCGGGTGTCGGGCGAGCCGCTGTCCGCGCTGTTCACCGAGGAGATGCTGCGCGGCGGCTACCGCAAGAAGTACCTGCGCGCACTCAGCCGCCTCACCGCCCTGTCCCGGGACACCGTCAAGTCCTGAGGTCCCGAGGTCGGTCGTTCCCGGTGTCGCGACCGCCCGGGCCGCGCCGTTGACGCGGCGCGGCCTCGTCGCTGGAGGGGGTCAGCGGCGGAGGGCGGTCGTGATCGCGTCGATGCCCTGGTCGAGCTCCTCGCGGGTGATCGTCAGCGGCGGGGCGATGCGCAGGGTGGTGTCCTGGGTTTCCTTGCACAGCACGCCGTTCTCGGCGAGCCGTTCGCTGATCCGGCGTCCGCTCGGCCCGCCGGGGGAGATCTCCACACCGGCCCACAGCCCGCGCCCGCGCACTTCGGCGACGCCGTGGCCGACGAGTTCGCCGAGCCGGGCGTGCAGGTGCGCGCCGAGTTCGCGGGAGCGCCGCTGGTGCTCGCCGGTCGCCAGCAGCCGCACCACGGCCCGCCCGACGGCGCAGGCCAGCGGGTTCCCGCCGAACGTGGAGCCGTGCTCGCCGGGGCGCAGCACGCCGAGCACGGCGCGGCTGCCGACGACGGCGGAGACGGGCAGCAGGCCGCCGCCGAGGGCCTTGCCCAGGGTGTAGAGGTCCGCGCGCACGCCGTCGTGGTCGCAGGCGAGCAGTTCGCCGGTGCGGGCCAGGCCGGATTGGATCTCGTCGGCGATGAGCAGCACGTTGCGGTCGTCGCAGAGCTCGCGCAGCCTGCGCAGGTAACCGGCGGGCGGCACCACGACGCCCGCTTCGCCCTGCAGCGGTTCGACGAGGACGGCGGCGGTGCGGTCGGTGATCGCGTCCTCGACGGCGGCGGCGTCGCCGTAGGCGGTGACGGTGAAGCCGGGGGTGAACGGCCCGAAGTCGGCGCGGGCCGTGGAGTCGGTGGAGAACGACACGATCGTGGTGGTGCGGCCGTGGAAGTTGGAGCCGGCGACGATGATCTCGGCTCGGTCCGCGGGCACGCCCTTGACCTGGTACGCCCACTTCCGGGCGATCTTGATGGCCGATTCGACGGCTTCGGCGCCGGAGTTCATCAGCAGCACCTGCTCGGTGCCGGTGAGCTCGGCCAGTTCGCGGCAGAACGGGCCGAACTGGTCGTGGTGGAACGCGCGGCTGGTCAGCGTGACCCGCCCGAGCTGCTCGGTGGCGGCGGCGACGAGGTCGGGGTGGCGGTGCCCGAAGTTCAGCGCCGAGTACCCCGCCAGGAAGTCCAGGTAGCGGCGACCGTCCACATCGGTCATCCACGCACCCTCGGCTTCGGCGATCACGACCGGCAACGGGTGGTAGTTGTGCGCGCTGTAGTCGTCGTCGAGGCGCAGGAACTCGGAGGTGCGGGAGGTCCCGGCCGCGGTGGGCAGGGTCTCGGGCGAGGCGGAGGTCATGCTGTTCAGGCTATTCCGGCCCAGGCCTTCGTTTCAGCCGTGAGATGTTGCTTCTTTCGGCGGATCGTTGCGTGATCCGGCCTGATCGCGAAACATTTCGCGATCGGCGGTCGCCCCGTTCGGGGCTGTCGGGGACGCCGCGCCGCGCGCTACTGTCGGGCCCGGTTCGATGAACAACGCGTGTACTGTCGATGACTCAGCGTGTGCGGATCGCGTTCCCGGGATGGTCGGTCCCGGTGCGCTGGCACGCGGTTCGCGTGCGCGCAGCAGAAGGTCCCGGAACATCGGTGGAGGTCGCTCATGCCGGAGGACGCGCAGTATCGGGTGTACGTGGGGGCTTACACCGGTCCGGAGTCGGCGGCGAACGGGATCCGCCTCGCGTTCGCCGATGCGGCGGGGCGGTTGCGGTGCACCGACACGGTCGCCGACACCTACGAGCCGTCGTTCCTGGCGCTGGCGCCGGACGGCGCGACGTTGTTCGCGGTGAACGAGGTCGCGCACGGCCGGGTGGTGGCGTTCGACGTGCGCCCGGACGGCACGCTCGCCGAGATCAACTCGCAGCCCACGCACGGGTCGGCGCCGTGCCACCTGAGCGTGCACCCCTCCGGCCGGTTCCTGCTCACCGCGAACTACCTGTCGGGCAACGTCGTGGTGCACCCGATCGGGGAGGGCGGGGTGCTGCGGGAGGCGTGCCACGCGGTGCAGCACAGCGGGCAGGGTCCGGACAAGGACCGCCAGGAGGGGCCGCACGCGCACCAGATCGTGCCGTCCCCGGACGGTCGTTTCGTGCTCGCCGCCGATCTGGGCACGGACGCGGTGTACGTGTACGCGTTCGACGCGGACACCGGGCACATGGTGCTCAAGCACGAGGTCGCGTGGGAGGCGGGCACCGGGCCCCGGCACCTCGCGTTCCACCCGGACGGCGACCGCGGCTACTTGGTGGGGGAGCTGACTTCGACGATCACCGAGTTCGAGTTCGACCCCGACGGCGGGACGGTGCGACCGGGCCGGACGCTCCCGCTGCTCCCGGCGGACTTCGCGGGCACGAGCCTGGCCGCGGAGGTCGTGGTCTCCCCGGACGGCCGCTTCGTGTTCGCCTCGAACCGGGGCCACGACAGCATCGCGGTGTTCTCCGCCGCCGGCTTCGAACCCGTCGGCATCTTCCCGGCCGGTGTCCGCGGCCCCCGCCACATAGCCCTCTCCCCGCAGGGAGACGTCCTCTACGCCGCAGGCGAGCTCAGCGACACCATCCAGGCCTTCGCCGTCTCCACCACAGGCGCCCTCACCCCGATCACAGACCCGGCGTCCTCCCCAACCCCGGTGTGCCTGCTCCCGGTCTAGCGGACGCATAGCCGACCACCCAACCACCCGACCACCACTGCGACCCGCAGACCACGGCCATGCCTTGCGGCCGAAGGCCGTGCCTGTATGTGCGAAGCACATAGCCCACGTCGAGAAGCCCTCACCCGCGGGTTCTCAGTCGGTCTGTCGCGAGGACAGCTTTTTCCCTCGTGGCGGAGCCACTTGGGAAAAAGATCCCGCAGCGACAGACCGACTGAGGTTCCGCTACCCGGTCACCCGAGCAAAACGACCGGCTCCAACCGCGCACACGTCAAACCATCCGGTCGTCGTAGGTTCCTCGGCTGTACTGCTGGAGCGCTTGGCGGACTCGGCGGCCTTCTTGGCGCCGGGTGATGGGGCCGCCGGCGGCGCCGATCGGGTACAGGCGCACGCCGCCGTGGTAGGGCCGGGTCGGGTTCCAGATCCGCCAGCCCTGCGCGGGGGCGCCGGGCCGGGTCCAGACGGTCACGGATTGGCGCTTGCCGCTGCCGACGACGGCGACGCGGCTGACTTGGCTCCACGGGATCTCCCTGGCGAGCCCGGCGCGGGAGATCCGCAGTCCTTCGCCGCTGACCTTGAGCCGCAGGCTCGGCAGCAGCGCTTTGCCCAGCGACAGCGCGGCGCTGATGGTCAGCAGCACCATGCCGAACTGGGCCAGCGCCCAGATGTCGGCGCTGGGGCTGCTGTTCCGGCTGACTTCGACGACGAGGTAGATCAGCCCGAACATGATCGCGGCGGACAGCAGCGCCCCGACTCGGCCGCCGAGCGCGAACACGGGGCCGGGTCCGTCGCCGCGCACGCGTTCGGCGGGTGGTTCGGGCCGGGAGGGGGCGATGCGCGCGGGCGCGGCGGTGCCGGGGTTGGGTTGCTGCGCGGTGGGTTTCGGCCGGGACGGGATGATCGGTTTCGCCGGTGCGGCGGGGGCGGCCGACCAGTCCGAGCCGCCGCGCTGCGTGCGCGGTGGCGGGGTGGGCGCGGCGGCGGGTGGCGCGAGCGGGGCGGCTTCGGAGGCCTGCTTGAGCTGCGCGGTGTGCTCGGTGATCACGGCGGTGATCTCGGCGGGCAGCCAGCTGTCGTTCTGCGGTGAGGATTCGCCTGCCTGGTCGAGCAGCGCCGCCGGGGTCGGCCGGTCGGCGGGTTCCTTCGCCAGGCAGGACCCGATGAGCGATCGCAGCCCGGTGGGCAGCGCGCTGAGGTCGGGTTCGTTGTGCACGACGCGGTAGAGCATGGCGGCGGTGTTCTCGTTGCCGAAGGGCCCGGCGCCGGTGGCGGCGAACATGAGCACCGCGCCGAGCGAGAACACGTCGCTGGGCGGCCCGACGTCGCTGCCGACGGTCTGCTCGGGGGAGAAGAAGCCGGGCGTGCCGAGGAAGATCCCGGTGGCGGTGAGGTTGCTGCTGCTCATGGCCCGTGAGATGCCGAAGTCGATGACGCGCGGTCCGTCGGGGCCGAGCAGCACGTTGCCGGGTTTGAGGTCGCGGTGCACGAGTCCGGCCCGGTGGATGGCGCCGAGCGCTTCGGCGAGGCCGGCGGCGAGGGTGCGCACCGTCTGCTCCGGCAGCGGTCCGTGGTCGGCGACGGCCCGGTGCAGGGTGGGGCCGGGTACGTATTCGGTGGCCAGCCACGGCTGGGCGGCTTCGGTGTCGGCGTCGATGACGGTGGCGGTCCAGAACCCGCCGACGGAGCGGGCCATGTCGACTTCGCGGCGGAACCGTTCGCGGAACTCGCCGTCGTCGGCGAGCTCCGGGCGCACGACTTTGATCGCGACGCCGCGGCCGCCACGGGAGCGCGCGAGGTACACGGCTCCCATCGCGCCCCCGCCGATCCGCGCGAGCAGGCGGTAATCACCGACTCTGTCCGGTTCGCTGGCCAGCAGCGGCTGCACGTTTCGTCCCCCTCTGGATTACTGCGATGGCCCCGTCGAGCTTACGGAGGTCGTGGTTGCGGCGTTCGCGGATGTCGCTGCAGCCGTTCGCGTGCAACGATCGGTAATCGGTTTCTTGGCTTCGCTGCAAGCCTTTCGAGCGTGTGATGTTGTGAGTATGCTCCGGCGCACCGCTGCGGCGGGCGATCATGAAGATCGAGGGAGGCGGCGTGTCGCAATCCTTGCAACCCGGTTCGGATGATGCGGGTTCGGTGCAGCAGCGTGCAGTGGTTCGGCTTTCCGCTGTGAGCAAACGATTCCCCGGCGTCGTCGCGGTGTCCGATGTGGACCTCGACGTGCGGGCCGGTGAGGTGCACGTGCTGGCCGGGGAGAACGGCGCGGGCAAGTCGACGTTGATGAAGCTGGTCGCGCAGGTGGAGCCGCCGTCCTCCGGCCGGATCGAGGTCGACGGCGAGCAGGTCACCTACCAGGGGCCTGCCTCGGCGCGGCGCCTCGGGATCTCGATGGTGCACCAGGAGTTCGCGCTGGCCCCGGACCTGTCGGTGGCGGAGAACCTGTTCATCGGCCACGAGCCGGGCAGCGGCGGCTGGATCGCGCGCTCCGAGGAGCGCCGCGCGGCCCGCGAGCTGCTGGCCAAGGTCGGGTTGCGGGTCGACCCGGCCAGGAAGGTCGGCCGGTTGTCGACCGCCGAGCAGCAGCGGGTGGAGCTGGCGAAGGCGCTGGCGGTGCAGGCGAAGGTGCTCATCCTGGATGAGCCGACCGCCACGCTGACCGAGCGCGAGACCGAGGAGCTGTTCGGCATCGTCCGCGAGCTCACCGCGCAGGGCATCGGCGTGCTCTACATCTCGCACCGCCTGGACGAGATCTTCGAGATCGGGGATCGGGTCACGGTGCTGCGCGACGGAGCGGTGGTGGCGACCCGCCCGGTCGCCGAGCTCGACGAGTCGCGGCTGGTGACGCTCATGGTGGGCCGCGACGTGCAGAACCTGTACCCGCGCACCTACGCGGAGCCGGGCGCGGTGCGGCTGAGCGTGCGCGGGCTGAGCAGGGGCGACGCGGTGCGCGGCGTGTCCTTCGAGGTGCGCGCCGGGGAGATCGTCGGCATGGCGGGACTGGTCGGAGCGGGCCGCACGGAGCTCGCCAGGTCGGTGTTCGGCGCGGAACCGCCCGACGCGGGCGTGGTGTCGCTGGACGGGGCGCAGCTCAAGATCCGCGGCCCGGCGGACGCGATCGCCGCGGGCATCGGCTACCTCACCGAGAGCCGCAAGGCGGACGGGCTGGCGCTGCAGCTGGGCCTGGACAAGAACATCACGCTGGCGAAGCTGCCGATGGTCTCGGGACTGATCGACCTGGGCGCGGAGCGCCGCATCGCCGAGCAGGAGCGGGATCGGCTCAACATCCGGGTGCCGTGGGTGGGCAGGCCGGTGCAGGCGCTCTCCGGCGGCAACCAGCAGAAGGTGGTGCTGGCGCGCTGGCTGCAGACCGAGGCCGAGGTGCTGTTCTTCGACGAGCCCGGTCGCGGCATGGACGTGGGCGCGAAGTCGGAGATGTTCAGCCAGCTCGACGCGCTGGCCGCGCAGGGCAAGGCGATCGTGCTGATCTCCAGTTATCTGCCGGAGTTGCTGAACATGTGCGATCGGATCCTCGTGCTGCGCGAGGGCCGGATCACGGGTGAGGTCGAGCGCGCGGAGTTCTCCGAGGAACGCGTCGTAGCGCTCGCCACCGGAGCGAAGGAGGGCCAGTGAGCGATCAGCCGGGGAAGGACGAACAGGCCGCACCGGAAGGCGGTGGCGGTACCGCGACCGCGACGAAGGCGGGCGGCGCGGGCGCGCTCGGCGGGCTGACGGATCGGTTGTCGGGGGCGATCTCGCAGGTCGCGGCGGCCGGTGCGCTGATCGTGGTGTTCATCGTCCTGTCCATCGTGGCGCCGTCGTTCCTGACGGCGGACAACCTGTTCAACCTGGGGTCGCAGACCTCTGTGAACGCGGTGATGGCGGTCGGCGTCACGCTGGTGATCATCACGGGTGGCATCGACCTGTCAGTGGGGTCGGTGGCGGCGCTGTCCGGGGTCCTGGGCGTGATGCTCATGGCGGATTTCGGCTTCAACCCGCTGCTCGGGATACTCGGCGGGATCGTCGTCGGCGCGGCGGCGGGCCTGGTCAACGGCCTGCTGGTGTCGACGGTGGGGTTGCCGCCGTTCATCGCGACGCTCGGCATGCTCAGCGTGGCGCGCGGCCTGGTGCTGATCGCGACGGGCGCGGTGGCGGTGTTCGGCGCGCCGGAGTCGTTCCGGTTGCTCGGGCAGGGCGTGCTGGGGCCGGTGCCGGTGCCGGTGCTGCTGATCCTGATCGTGGCGGTCGCGGGCCACATCGTGCTGACGCGGACGAGGCTGGGCCGCTACGCGTACGTGATGGGGTCGAACTCGGAGGCGGCGCGGCTGTCCGGCGTGCCGGTCCGCAAGCACACGACCTGGGTGTACGTGGTGTCGGGCATGTTGGCCGGGCTGGGCGGCATGATCGCCGCCTCGCGGATCAACTCGGGCCAGCCGAACTTCGGTGAGGGCTTGGAGCTGGACGTGATCGCCGCGGTCGTGATCGGCGGCGCGAGCCTGTTCGGCGGGCGCGGCACGGTGTGGGGTTCGCTGATCGGCGCGTTCCTGGTCGCGGTGATCCGCAACGGCGCGGTGCAGCTCAACATCGGCACCTTCTACCAGAACGTGCTCATCGGCGTGATCATCTGGCTGGCCGTGTGGTGGGACTTCTACCAGCGCCGCAAGCTCGCCGGCGACGCCGGTTGAGCTCGGGAACGAGGGAGTTCGCTGCGATGAAGAAGGTTCTTCCGCTGCTGTGCCTGGCGGTGCTGCTGACGTCCTCGGCGTGCAGCCTGGAGGTCCGCAGGCCGACCGGGGTGAACGCGCAGGAGGGCGACACGATCCGGCTCGCCGTGATCCCGAAGGCGATCGGTTTCGACTTCTGGGAGCAGGTGCGGGTCGGCGCCGAGTGCGCGGCCACCAAGCACCCGAACGTCAACGTCCACTGGGACGGGGTGACCTCGGAGGACGACGTCAGCGGGCAGCAGAGCCTGCTGCAGGACTCGTTGGCGCAGGGCGTGCAGGGCCTGGTGTTCGCGGCGACGGACGCGAAGGCGCTGGCGGAGGTCACGAAGTCGGCGCGGCAGCAGGGCACGACGGTGGTGAACATGGACTCGGGCACGACTCCGCAGCCGCCGGAGGTGCCGGTGTTCGCCACCGACAACGTGGCCGCCGCCGAGCAGGGCACCCAGTTGCTCGCGGATCAGCTGGGCGGGAAGGGCGAGGTGGCGTTCATCGAGTTCCTGCCGGGCACCAGCACGAACGAGACGCGCGCGGAGGGCTTCCAGCGCGGGCTGGCGAAGAACCCGGGGCTGAAGCTGGTGGCGCGGCAATCGTCGAACAGCGACTACAACACGGCGTTGCAGGTCACCCAGGACATCTTGACGGCGAACCCGAACCTCAACGGGATCTACGCGGGCAACGAGCCGAGCGTGCTGGGCGCGGCGGAGGCGGTGCGCCAAGCGGGCAAGCAGGGCGAGATCAAGATCATCGGCTGGGACACCTCGGAGGGTCAGATCGACTCGCTGGAGGAGGGCGTGATCACGGGTCTGATCGCGCAGAACCCGTTCAAGATGGGATTCGCCTCGGTGAACTCGGCGATCGAGGAGATCCGCGGCGAGCAGCAGGGCAGCCCGGAGACGAACACCGGCTCGACCGTGGTCACGAAGGAGAACATCAACACTCCGGAGATCCAGAAGCTGCTGAACCCCTCCTGCGCCGACCCGCCGAAGTGAGCGGCCCGGTCATTTCGGCATGGCGTCGAGGACCCGCAGCGTCGGCCCGTGCCCGCACGAGGCGGGCACGCTCGGGTCGGGCCTGCCGCGCACGACGACCTCCGCACCAGGCCGCAGCACGGACGGGTCGCCGCCGACGAGCACGCACGGACGACCGGCACCCGTGAGCAGCCTGCACTCCGGCCGCGGCCCGGTCTCGACGGTGCCGGACGCGGCGAACTCCCGGTCGGACGCGCCGCCCGGCGCGGGTGCGGCCGGTGGCGCCGGTGCCCGGCACGGTCGCGGTGGTGGGGCGTGCCGTCCCGGGTGGCCCGCGCCTTCGCGCGCTGCCTCCCGTACCGGCACGCCCCAGCACTACCCGGGGGACGTGCCGGGAAAAACGCGGCCGCTCAGGCGCTGCGCTTCTCCCGCAAGAAGGTCAGGGCCGTGTCGGCGTGGGAGGCCATGTTGAACTCGCTGCGCACGACTTCCAGCACGGTGCGGTCGGCGCCGATGACGAAGGTGTGGCGCTTGACCGGGAGCGGGCCGAAGCGGCGCTTCACGCCGAACTGCCGGGCCACGACGCCTTCCCGGTCGGACAGCAGCGGGTAGTCGAACGAGTGGGTCTGCGCGAACGTGGCCTGCTTGGAGACGGTGTCGGTGCTGATGCCGACGGGTTGCGCGCCGAGCTCGGCGAACTCCGCGGACAGGTCGCGGAAGTGGCAGCTCTCCGCGGTGCAGCCGGAGGTCATCGCCGCGGGGTAGAAGAACAGCACCACGGTGCCGTTGCCGAGCAGCTCGGAGAGCTTGCGTTCGGTGCCGTGCTGGTCGGGCAGGGCGAAGTCGTCGACGGTGTCGCCTGGGCGCATGGTCCGGCTCCTTGATCGTGGCTGGCCCGGTCACCTTAACCGCCGGTCCGGGCCCGTGGTCACGATGCGACCCGCCAGATCTCCACCGGTCTCGCTCCGCGGTCCGCTCGCCTCCACCCGCGGTTTGCCGCCGGGGTGCGCCGGGTAGGGCACGGCAGAGCGGCGAGGCACGGACGTCCCGCCGCGTCCCCCGTGGGAGGTGTGAGTGATGAGCGCGGACCTGAACGGTGCCAAGGTCGCTTTCCTGGTGGCGCAGGACGGCATTGAGCAGGTGGAGCTGACCGAGCCGTGGCGAGCCGTGGAGCAGGCGGGGGCCCGCCCGGAGCTGGTCTCGCTGCAAGCCGGTTCGGTGCAGGGTCGTGACCACTTGGAGAAGGCCGACACGTTCCCGGTGGACAAGATCGTCACCGAGGCGGCGCCGGACGAGTACGACGCGCTGGTGCTGCCCGGCGGGGTGGCGAACCCGGACGCGTTGCGCCGGGTTCCGGACGCGGTCCGGTTCGCCGGGGAGTTCTTCGCGCAGCAGAAACCGGTCGCCGCGATCTGCCACGCCCCGTGGCTGCTGGTGGAGGCCGACGTGGTGCGCGGTCGCCGGATGACGTCCTACCCGAGCCTGCGCACCGATCTGCGCAATGCCGGCGCCGAGTGGGTCGACGAGGAAGTGGTCGTGGACTCCGGCCTCGTGACCAGCCGGAACCCGGATGACCTTCCCGCGTTCTGCGCGAAGGTCGTCGAAGAGATCGCGGAGGGCAAGCACCGGGCACAAGCGCGCAGCGCGTGAGCAGAGGAGTGGTCGATGAAACTCGCGTTCCTGCAAGACGTCTACGGATATCAAGGACCGTTCGCGACCGTGTACCTGGACACTTCGGCGGACGCCGAGGACGCGGCGAAGGCGGTGCAGCTGCGCTGGCGTTCGGCCAGGGAGCAGCTCGCGAGCGCGGGCGCGGACGAGCAGACGCTGCGCGCGCTCGACGAGACCGTGGACCGCCACGAGTACCGCATCGGCCAGCGCGGGCAGGTCCTCGTCGCCACGGGTGGCGAGGTGGTGTTCGGGGAGGAGCTGCCGCAGCCGCCCACCGACGCCGCCGACGACGAGAAGGTGCACTTCGGGACGTTGCCGCACTTGCTGCCGTACCTGCGGTTGCGCGCGTCGCGCATCCCGCACGTGGTGGCGCTGGTCGACCACGTCGAAGCGGAGCTCACGATCGTCGCGGCGGGCGCCGAGCCGCGCACGCGCAAGGTGCAGGGCGGCGACCACCCGGTGCACAAGGCGCGCACCGGCACGAACGACGAGAACGAGCAGCGCTTCCAGAACGCCGTGGAGGAGCAGTGGCTGCACAACGCGAAGGAAGCGGCCGAGGAGATCGGCAAGCAGGCCATGCGGGTCGGTGCCGAGGTCGTGGTGCTCGCGGGTGATCCGAAGCAGCGCAAGCTGGTGCACGAGAACCTGCCCGGCGGCGTGCGGGATCGCACGGTGCAGACGGAGACCGGCTACCCGGATCGCAACGCCTCCGGCGAGGGCCTGCGACGGGAGGTCGCCGACACGGTGGACTCGGCGGTGACCGCGCACGTGGACGACGCGGTGCGCGAGTTCGAGCAGCAGCGCGGCAGGCAGGAGCGGGCCGTCGAAGGCTGGCGCCCGGTGGTCGAGGCGTTGCAGCGGGGACAGGTCCGCACGGTGCTGTGGGGGCGCCCGGATTCGGTGTCGTGGCTGCACGTGGGCCCGGTGCCGAACCAGGTCGCGCTCGACGAGCGGGAGCTCACCGACATGGGGGTTTCCAGCCCCGGCCACGCCCCGGCCAGCGCAGCCGTGGTGTGGGCGGCGGCGGGCACCGATGCGGACCTGGTGCTGGTCGATCCGGAGAAGGTGGAGCTGACCGAGGGGATCGGCGCGGTCCTGCGCTACGCCGCGAGCTGACGACGAGGGAGCCGAACATGACCACGACGCGCGAGACGGTGCAGAAGTCCCTGTCGGCGGTGGACTTCCCGGCGGACAAGCAGCAGCTGCTCGACCACGCCCGCGACAACGGCGCGGACGAGGGCACGGTGAACGCGCTGCGGGCGATGCCGCCGGCGGAGTACGAGAACCTCACCGAGGTGGTGCGCTCGGTGCCGCTGGACAAGGCCGACGAAGAGGGCCAGTCCGATGCGGACAAGGCGCGCCAGGCCCGGCAGCACGTCCGGCCGGGCGTCGCCGAGCACGAGCGCGAGGCACCGGCGAACCCGATCGAGCAGGAGTTGGGCGAGAACCGCAAGGGCGGCTGAGTCCTGCGATCGAGCTGGTGACGGCGTTACGGTCCGGGAGGCACGTTCGATGACCCGGAGCTTCCCGCCGGGTCTCGACGTTATGAGCTCCTCATGGATGATTCCGGTCGTTGGCACACGCCCGCACGAGTTCGTCCGCGGTCGGTGGTGCTCGGTTGCCTGTTCCTGGTGGTGGTGCTGTTCGGCGCGGCCTGCGGCTCCACCGTCGGCAGCAGCACGGCGGACGCCGACTCCGGCCCGTGGTGGGTGTCCCGCGCGGGGTACCCGAAGCCGCAGGCGCATCCGCCGCGAGCGCACCCGAATCCCGTGGTGCGCGACCTGGTCCGCGAGGTCGATTCGGAGGCCGGCGAGCTCTCCGGCAGCACCGTCGCGGTGGCGGTGCTGGATCGCGAATCCGGTGAGGTCGTCGGTGGTGAGCACGCGGACGACCGCATCGGCACGGCGTCGCTGTCGAAGCTGTTCGTGGCCGTCGACGTGGCGCGTCGCCGCTCGGAAGGCATGCCCGTCTCGGGCGCCGACGTCGACCTGATCCGCCGCTCGCTGGCGGTCAGCGACGACGCCGCGATGAACGCGCTGTGGGACCGGTTCGACGGCGCGGGCGCGATTTCGCGGCTCGCGGTCCGCTACGGGCTCACCCGGACCCGGCCTCCCGCGGTTGCGGGCAACTGGGGCGATACGGAGACCTCCGCGCGGGACGTGGCGACGGTCCTGGGGCAGGTGCCGACGCTGCCGGAGGCGGAGCGTTCGTTGATCCTCGGGTCGCTGGACGCGGCGCCGCGCACGGCGGCCGAGGGGTTCGACCAGGGCTTCGGGCTGAAGGAGTCGAAGCGGCCGGTGGCGGTGAAGGCGGGCTGGATGTGCTGCGAGCACGGCCGCCGCGCGGTGCACAGCGCCGGGCTGATCGGCCCGGACCGCCGCTACGCGGTGGCGTTGCTGTCCACCCAGCCGTCCTCGAAGAGCTACTCGGAGGCGTCCGAAGTCGTCACCGAGGCCGCGGAACCCCTGCTCGAAGACCTCGGCTGACCCGACGTCCCCGGGTCCGCGATTTCGCGAGAGATTGACGGACCCCGGCGTGTCGGACACCGCATGTGGACAACTGTTCTGGCTGCTCGGGAGAGGTCTCGCGGTCGGTGGGGGAAGGTTTCGCCTCGGTCGGGTGGCTCAATTTCTCGCGACATTGCGGGAGTCGTCCACAACGCGACAGGTCCGCTTCGGGGTGGGCGATCACGGGGTCGGCGGCGGGGTCGTTTCGCTACGCTGGCGTCTCGCTGCACGGCTACGAGGGGATCCACGGTGAAACGGCCCACCATCATCGACATCGCGCGCCACGTGGGCGTGTCGAAGGCCGCGGTGTCCTACGCGCTCAACGGCCGTGCCGGGGTGTCGGCGGCCACCAGGGAACGCATCCTCGACGTCGCCGCCCAGCTCGGCTGGGACGCGGCGGGCCCGGCGCGCACGCCCGCCGCCGACCGCACCGGCACGATCGGCCTGGTGCTGGCGCGCCCGCCGCAGGAGATCCGCGCCGAACCGTCCATGGTGAACTGGCTGGCGGGTATGGAGTCCGCGCTGGCCGAGTACGGCCTGGTCCTCAACGTGGCGCTGACCTCCGATGAGGACGCCGAGCTCGGGACCTACCGGCAGTGGGCGGCGGAGCGCCGCGTCGACGGCGTGATCGTGACCGACCTGCGCACCGCCGACCCGCGGGTGCCGCTGCTGCGCGAGCTGGCGCTGCCCGCGGTGGTCATCGGCGAGCAGGAGCGGGTGCCGAACGTGGCGGTGCTGCGCTTCGCCGTGGCCGACGAGGTCCGCGCCGTGGTGGAGCACCTGGCCGAGTTCGGCCACACCCGCATCGGTCACGTGCAGGGCGGTTTCGACCTGGAGCACACCCGACGGCGCAACGCGCTGCTGCGCGCGCGGGTGCGGGAGCGGCTCGGCACCGACCTGGTGAAGGTCGAGGCCGATCCCACGGAAACCGGTGCGGCGCAAGCCACTTGGCGACTTCTCGCCGCGGATCCGCCGCCGACGGCGATCGTCTACGACAATGACCTGATGGCAGTGGCCGCGGTCGCCCGCGCCGCGGAACTGGACGTCCGGGTGCCCGCCGATCTGGCGGTGCTGTCCTGGCAGGACTCGATGCTGTGCCGGGTGGTGACCCCGCCGGTGACGGCGTTGTCGCAGGACGTCGCCGATGATGCCGCGGCGGCGGTGCACCTGCTGCTGGAGTTGATCGAGACCGGTGCCGCCGACGACCTGGACGTGCCGCCGCGCGTGCTGATCCCGCGGGCGAGCACGGCGGGCGGCTCCGGGTGAGGTGAGCACGGCCAGAACGAGGAGACAACGGTGTTCCCACGTTCGAGCGAGGCCCCGCGCGATCGGGTCCGCGCCCGCTGCCCGGTGCTGGCGCTGGTGGTGCTGGTGCTGGCGGGCGCGCTCGCGGGGTGCGGGACCGAGCCGCGCCGGCTCGTGTACTGGGCGAGCAACCAAGGCGCGAGCACCGCGCAGGACCGGGAGGTGTTGCGCGCCCAGCTGGCCAGGTTCACCCGCGACACCGGCATTCCCGTCGAGGTCGACGTGATCCCGTGGAACGACCTGCTCAACCGCATCCTGGGCGCGGCGACCTCCGGGACCGGTCCGGACGTGGTGGACCTGGGCAACACCTGGTCGGCCTCGTTGCAGGCCACCGGCGCGTTCGTCGAGTTCGACGAGGCGCTGCTGGATCGCCTGGGCGGGCGTGACCGGTTCTTGGCGAGCAGCATGAGCTCGGCGGGCATGCCCGGCCGCCCGCCCGCCTCGGTGCCGTTGTACGGGTTGTCGTACGCGGTGTTCTACGACAAGCAGCGCTTCCGCGAAGCGGGGATCGCGCGGATTCCGGAGAGCTGGGCGGAATTCCTCGACGTCGCCGGTCGGCTCACCGACGGCGGCCGCGCGGGGTTGACGGTGCCCGCCGCGAGCTACACGCAGAACGCGCACTTCGCGTTCCTGTTCGGGATGCAGCAGGGCGCCCGGTTCATCGACGAGCGCGGTGCCGCCACGTTCACCACGCCGCGGGCGGTGGAGGCTGTGCTGCGCTACGTGGAGCTGATGAGCCGCAACCGGGTGGTGCGCGCGGACGACGCCGAGACGGGTTCGGCCCCGGAGTCCGTCGCGGAGTTCACCGCCGGGCGAGCGGCGATGCTGATCGCCCAGAACAGCGCCCTTCCGGCCATTGTGGACAGCGGGATGGCGGCAGAGGATGTCGGGGTGTTCCCGTTGCCGCTGCCCGATCCGCTGCCGCCCGGCGGCTCGCCCGTGCGCAGCCACGTCGGCGGCAGCAACGTCGCCGTGCTGCGCGACAGCCCGCGCCGCGAGGAGTCGCTGCGGCTCGTGGAGTTCCTCACCAGCAGGCGCACCCAGGTCGAGCTCAGCCGCAGCTACGGCAGCCTGCCGGTGGTCGAGGACGCCTACTCCGAGCCGGAGTTCTCCACCGGTCACGCTGCGGTGTTCGGCCGGTTGCTGGCCCGCGAGTCGGTGCCGGTGCCGATGATCCCCGACGAGAGCCGCTTCGAGACGACGGTGGGTGCCGCCGTGCGCGACCTGTTCGCCCGCGCCGCGACGGGCCGCCCGGTGGGGCGCGAGCAGGTGCGCGCCGAGCTGGCGCGGGCGCAGCAGCAGATGCGCGCCGCCGGGGGGAGCGGGTGACCACGCGGTCGCACCGCGTCCCGTGCGGACCGTCGGTGCCGTACCTGCTGCTGGCTCCCGCGGTGGTGTTCGAGGTCCTGGTCCACCTGCTGCCGATGCTCGGCGGGCTGTGGATGAGCCTGCACGAGCTGAACCAGTTCTTCGTGCGGGACTGGACGTCGGCGCCGAACGCCGGGCTGGACAACTACCGCGTCGCCGTGGACTTCGACGGTGCGGTGGGCGCGGAGCTGTTGCGCTCGTTCGGCGTCACGGCGGCGTTCTCGGTGCTGGTGGTGGCGTTGTCGTTCGGCCTGGGCCTGACGGCGGCGACGTTGTTGCAGCGCCCGTTCCGCGGCCGGTTGCTGGTGCGCGGCCTGTTCCTGGTGCCCTACGCGCTGCCGGTGTACACGGCGGCGCTGGTGTGGAAGTTCATGCTCGATCGCGGTGATGGCGCGGTGAACGCGGCGCTGGGCGCGGTCGGCCTCGGTGGCGGCGAGTTCTGGCTGCTGGGGCAGAACGCGTTCCTGAGCCTGGTGGTGACGGCGGTGTGGCGGTTGTGGCCGTTCGCGTTCCTGGCGCTGATGGCGGGCCTGCAGTCGATCCCGGCGGAGCTCTACGACGCGGCCGAGGTGGACGGCGCCGGTGCGGCCCAGCGGTTCCGGCTGATCACGTTGCCGCTGCTGCGGCCGGTGGCGCGCGTGCTGGTGCTGGTGCTGTTCCTGTGGACGTTCAACGACTTCACCGTGCCGTACGTGCTGTTCGACGAGTCGGTGCCGCAGGCGGCGAACCTGATCTCGGTGCACGTGTACCAGAGCTCGTTCCTGACCTGGAACTTCGGCTTGGGGGCGGCGATGTCGACGGTGCTGCTGCTGTTCCTGCTGGTGGTGGTCGCGCTGTCGCTCGCCCTGACTTCGAGGAGCAGGCGTGCGACGTGAACCGCGCGGGTTGCGGGTGCTGCGGGTCGCCGGTCTCGGCGGGCTGGGGCTGTTCACCGCGTTGCCGCTGTGCGTCATGGCGCTCACCGCGCTGAAGCCGCTGGAGGACGTGCGGGACGGGTTCACCTGGTGGCCGTCGCGGGTGACCGGCGGCGCGTTCGTCACCATGTGGTCCACAGTGGACTTGGCGGAGTACTTCGCGAACAGCGCCGTGGTGGCGGCGAGCTCGGCGGTGCTGTCGGTGCTCGTCGCGGTGCCCGCCGCCTACGCGGTGAGCCGCTACCGCTTCCCCGGCCGGGACCTGTTCCGGGCGGCGGTGCTGTCCACCCAGATGCTGCCCGGCATCCTGTTCCTGCTGCCGCTGTACCTGATCTACGCCTCGATCGGCCAGGCGACCGGAATCCTGTTGCAGGGCAACCTGATCGGGTTGGTCGTCACGTACTTGACGTTCTCGCTGCCGTTCTCGATCTGGATGCTGGTCGGCTACTTCGACACGGTGCCCGCGGACCTCGACGAGGCGGCGATGATCGACGGGGCGGGCGTGCTCGGCACCTTGGTGCGGGTGGTGCTGCCCGCGGCGAAGCCCGGCATCGCGGCGGTGCTGATCTACGCGTTCATGACGGCGTGGGGGGAGGCGCTGTTCGCCTCGGTCCTGACCGACGCGGGTTCGCGGACGCTCGCGGTGGGGCTGCGGGAGTACTCGACGGAGTCGTCGGTGTACTGGAACGAGGTGATGGCCGCGTCGCTGACGGTGAGCCTGCCCGTGGTCGTCGGCTTCCTGCTGCTGCAGCGCTACTTGGTCCGCGGCCTGACGGCGGGCGCGTTGCGCTGAGCGGCGGCAACGTCGCGGCGGGTGCGCGCGGCGTCCCAGCAGGCCGCGCAGGTCGGTGCCAGCCAGTCCTCCGGGGAGGCCTTGGTGATGGTGATGTCCTCGCCGCACAAGGACTTCCGCTGCTGACCGGGGTGCGGTCGTTCGGTCGGGAGCATCGCGTGCCGCGCTCCGTCCACCGGACGCCAGTACGCCACCGGCCCGTCGCCGCTGTACACCCGTCGCACCGCGCTCTCCTCTCCTGTGGGGAGGCGGCGACCCCGTCGGGGTCGGGGGAGGACCGGGGCCGCCGCCGCGATGAACGATAGCGGTGGCGATATCTCAAATGGTATTCCCTGATCGTGTAACGATCACCGGCTCGTACGCTGAGCGGGCCAGTCATGCCGAAAGGACCGCAATGCCTCCGCTTTCGCCTACCGTCATCGCGTGGCAACTGGGAACCAGGGTGCGTGAAGCCCGCGACTCGGTGGGGCTCACCGCCGTCAACGCGGCCAAGCAGCTCGGCATGTCCCAGAACTTCTTGAGCGACCTCGAACACGGCAAGCGCAGGCTCACCGAGACGAAGCTCGAAGCGATGATCCAGGTCTACGGCATCGACGTCGCCGAGCAGGCCGATCTGCGGTCGATGCTGGAGGAGTCGGGCCGACGCGGCTGGTGGGCGAAGTACTCCGGCATCTTCCCCGCCGAAGTCCTGCGCTACTTCGGCTACGAGCACGGCGCGGAATCCGTCCAGACGCACGAAAGCCTCCTGATTCCCGGACTGCTGCAAACCGAGGCGTACGCGCACGCCGTCGTCACCAGCGACGGCCCCAACATCCGCACTTCCGAAGCGGAACAACGAGTCGAAGTCCGACGTCGCCGTCAGCAGCGCTTGACCGACGATGACCCACTCGTGCTGACGGCCGTGCTCAGCGAAGGCGCGTTGAAGCAGCAGGTCGGCGGACGGGAAGTCATGGCAGGGCAATTGCGCCACCTGGCGGAGATGATCGAGAAGTGCCCGGACACGCTGGAGGTGCGGGTCGTTCCGTTCAGTGCCGGTGCGCATGGTGCGTTGGGTGCGTCGACGTTCCACATCCTGTACTTCCCGGACGCACGCCTTCCGCGAGTCGCCTGGCAGGAGAACGTCACCTCGTCCGCTGTGATGGAACATCGGCCCAAGGTCGGGCAGTTCGGCGCCACCTACGCGGAATCGTTGAAATGCGCGGCAGGGCGCCAGGAATCCTTGGAGATGATCCACCGGGAGCTGGCCGGGTTAGGGTGATCCGGTGGCTCTGGAACAGGCTCGCTGGTTCACCTCCAGCTACACGTCGAACGCTGCGGCTTGCGTGGAGGTCGCGCTGACTCCTGCCGTTGTCGGCATCCGGGACACCAAGGACCGCAGCGGCGGCACCTTGATCGTCGACCGGGAGCGGTGGAACTCCTTCCTGCGGGCCGTCACCCGCTGATCGGCCGGTGGGTCGGCTCACCGGGGGCGGCCGGGATTAGCCCGCGCGTGCGCGGGTAGCCGGGGTGCGGATGTCCTGTCCGCACGAGAACGGAGACGCGCGCGATGTCGGACCCGCTGGATGCTTCGACGCCCTCGGCCGACGAGGTCGGCCCGGACCCCGAAGACCCGCAGGACCCGGCCGAACTGCAATCCGCCGGGGACCTCGACGAGGACGAACTCGGCGTCGACCCGCTGGAAGCGGGCGTCGAACCGCCGGAGCACTGGTCGCAGACCACCGCGGCCAGGCCCACGCCGCGCGAGGAACGCGCAGGCGAGACGCTCGACGAGCGGCTCGCCGAGGAGCGCCCGGAAACCGGTGCCGACCTCGGCGAACCCCTCGCCGAAGCGCCGCTGAGCGAGCTCGACGAGACCGTGGACGAGCGGGCCGCCCGCGAGGTCGCCGACGGCGCCTCCGGCGAGCGGGTCGCCGCGTCGGCGGAGATCGACGAGGAATCGGGCGTCGTCCTCGAAGGCGCCGACGTCGAGAACACCGGCCTGTCCGCCGACAGCGGTGAAGGCGAGGTGGCGGAGACCTCGTCGTCCGCGCCGGAGGAGAACGCGGAGCGGGTGCGGAATGGCGGAGCCTGAGCAGGTCTCGCTCCCGGCGGTGCACGGCGCCAGCGCCCTCACCGGTGACCTGGCGCTGCCGCACGACGAGGCGCCGCTGGTGATCTTCGCGCACGGCAGCGGCTCCTCCCGGCACAGCGAGCGCAACCGGTGGGTCGCCGCGCGGTTGCAGGAAGCGGGCTTCGGCACGCTGCTGATGGACCTGCTCACCGACGAGGAGTGCGAGCGCGACGCGCACGGCGAGATGCGCTTCAACATCCCGCTGCTCACGGTGCGGGTGCTCGGCGTCCTCGACTGGTGGGGGCGACCGGCCGGGCTGTTCGGCGCGAGCACCGGTGCCGCCGCGGCGCTCGGCGCCGCCGCGCGCAGGCCCGACGGGGTGCGAGCGGTGGTGTCCCGAGGGGGCAGGCCGGACCTCGCGACCGGGCCGCTGGCCGAGCTGCGGGCGCCGACGCTGCTCATCGTGGGCGGTGCCGATCCCGAGGTGCTGGAGCTCAACCGCCGGGCCGCCGCCGGGCTCACCGCGCCGCACGAGCTCCACGTCGTCGACGGCGCGACCCACCTCTTCGAGGAGCCGGGCGCGCTCGACCGGGTCGCCGGGGAGGCCTGCGAGTGGTTCACCGCCCACCTGGCCGCGCCGTCGCCGTCGAGGTGACCGCGCCGCCGCCTTGAGTGCCCCTTCTTGGAATCCACTTCCCGATCTGTGTAGACTTTCCATATAGAAAGTCAACACGACGGGAGACCGCCCGATGTCTGATTCACCCGAGCTCGACCAGGTCGCCGAAGTGCGCCGCAAGCTCGCCGCCCACGCGCAGTACCCCCTGCTCTACTGGGCGCTGCTCGGCGTCGTCGTGATGCTCGTGTCCGGCCTCCCGATCTGGTCGGCCTGGCTGCCCGACGGCGGCTACTACCTCCAGTGGGCGATGGCCGCGATCGCCCTCGGCTCGGCCCTCTACGCGCGGCGGCGGCGGAGCCGCACCGGCGTCCACCTCCCCAAGCGGTCCGGTTCCTACCCCAGCGCCTGGCCGTTCTGGGTGATCAGCCTCGTGATCTTGGCCGTCGGGTTCGCGGTGGTGACCGTGCTGGTCCGCCACGACCAGCTCGTGATCGCGCTGCTGGTGCTCCCGATCCTGGCGGTCGGCGTGGTCGCCACCGAGTTCAAGACCCGGGCGATGATGGCCCGCGACATCGAAGAAGGCCGGGTCCGGTCGTGAGCGGAGACGACCGGGCCGACGGTCGCGAACCGGTCTTCGAGACCGGACCCCGGCTGGCGCTGTGCGCGCTGCTGCAAGGCGCAGACTGGGTCGAGTTCCGGACCGCCCGCGACATGCTGGGCGTCAGCGACTCCGCGATCTCCAAGCACAGCCGCACCCTCGAAGACGCCGGCTACCTCGAAGTCCGCAAGGGCTCGGTGGGCCGCAAACCCCGCACCTGGTTCCGGCTCACGCCGTCCGGGCGGGACGCCCTGCGCGGCCACCTCGACTGGCTCGCGCAACTCCGCCACGCCCTCGACCCGAACTGAGCGCGGGGTTGCCGCGGGCAGTGCGCGGGTAGGCCGGGGCCGTGCCAGAACTGCCGGACGTCGAAGGATTCCGCCGGGTCGCCGAGCGCGCGACGGGGCGGACCGTGTACGAGGTCGAAGTGCGCGACGCGCAGGTGCTGCGCGGAGTCTCGGAATCCGAGTTCCGCGCGGCGATGCGCGGAACGCGGCTCGGCACCCCGTGGCGGCACGGCAAGTGGCTCGCACTGCCCACCGGTGAGCGGTTCCCGCAGCTGCTGCTGCACTTCGGCATGACCGGCCGCCTGCTGTGGTGCGACCCCGGCGACGAGCTCCACGCCCACGACCGCGTGCTGCTGCGCTGCGACGGCGGGGACCTGCGGTACCGGGACATGCGCAAGCTCACCGGACTGCACCTGGCACGCGAGCGGGCCGACGTCGACGCGCTGCTCGGCGACCTCGGCCCGGACGCGCTCGCCGCCTCCGCCGCCGACTACCGGCGCCGGATCACCCGCACCAGGCGCGGCGTCAAATCCGCGCTGATGGACCAGGCGGTGCTCGCGGGTCTCGGCAACCTCACCGTCGACGAGGTGCTGTGGCAGTCGCACATCCACCCCGCCCGCGGCACCCGCGAACTCAGCTCGGACGACCTCTCCCGGCTCAGCAGGCGAGCCCACGCGGTGCTGCGCCAGTCCGCGAAGGTCGCGCACGTCCCGGACCGGCCGTCCTGGCTCACCGGTCACCGCGACGAGCCGGACCCGCACTGCCCGCGCTGCACCACCGCACTCACCCGGAGCACCACAGCAGGCAGGACCACCTACCACTGCCCCCACTGCCAACCCCTGTGAGTCGCCCGGCTTGCGCAGGGGTCGTTTGGCGGGTTCTCAGGTTGCTTTGGTGGTCGCTGCTCAGCGGCTTCGCCGCTGACAGGACAACCACCGGTCGCGACGATCACCTGGGAAGCCAAGGTCAAAGGTAGGTGGTCAGGTGGTGGGCGCGTCTTGGGTGGAGAGTTCTTCTGCCAGTTCCATGCAGCGCAGCCGGGCCGGGGAGATGTCGTAGGGCAGCTTGGTGGTGGCTTCGAACGCGCTCATGGAGTCGGTCTCGTCCTCGGCGGGGTGCGCGGCGTCCCAGGCTTCGAAGAGGGCATCGTCGTCCTCGTCCAGACCGGATCGCTCGATGGCGGCGTGCAGGGCGCTCTCGAAGGCGTGCCGCTCGGCGGCCACTTGCGCCACTCGCGGATCGTCGACGGCGACGCCGTCGTCGAGCGCCTCCTCGGCCGCGTCGACGCGGTCGGATTCCTCCCGCAGCGCGGGGTGCGCGGCCAGCGCGATGAAGCGGGTGGCCCGGACGGCCGCACCGAGCGGGCCGAAGATCCGCTCGGTGACCAGCAGACCGTCCAGGTCCTCCTGGCGCAGGGAGTCCGCGGGCAGGCCCTTGAGGCGATCGGTGACGAAGTCGGAGAGCAGGCCCAACCGGCTTCCTTCGGTGCGCATCCGCTGCACGGCGGTCCGCTGCCGCCGCAATTCCGCCTCCTGCGCGGCGAGGGTCCCCGCCAGCCGTTCCAGGACGCCTGCGACGCCCGCTTCGCCGTCCGCGCCGGTGGTAGAGGCGGTGCGGATGTCGTCCAGGGCGATGCCGGCGTCGGCCATCTTGCGGATCCACAGCAAGCGGATCATGTCCTCGTACCCGTAGCGGCGGCGGCCGTCGCCACCCCGCTCCGGCTCGGGGAGCAGGCCGATCTCGTGGTAGTGGCGAATCGCCCGCGGCGTGGTGCCGACGAAGGCCGCCGCGTCACCGATCTTGACCTGACGGGGCGGCATGAAAGACGAGTGCACGAGCGGGAACCCTTCCTCACGGCATCGGGACGTCGAGTCCACCGGACCACATGCCGTCGCGGAAGGTGCAACCCCGAACGCGCCCGCCGACGCCTGCGCCCCCGCGTTGCGCCGTGGCACCGGTGCGCTTCCCGGCGGCGATCAGCGACGACAGCCCCTGCCACGCCTCCGCTCGCCCATCGCGAGTCGGCGCGGCGAGCCGTTCACCCCGGGGAGCTCGGCAGGGTCGCCGGGCCGCGGTGGCGGAAGTTGCCGCGCCAGGTGGCGGTCTCCGGGGTGACGGCGAGGGAGAGTCCGGGGCGGGCCTCGCGCAGCGCCTCCACGGCCGCCACCGCGATCACCCGGGTCAGGGCCGATGCGGGGCAGGCGTGGATGCCGTGGCCGAGGCTCAGGTGCGGGTTCGGGGAGCGCTCCGGGGAGAACGCCTCCGCGTCGTCGAAGACGTGCTCGTCGCGGTTCGCCGAGGCCAGCGACAGCAGCAGCGTGTCCCCGGCGGGAACGGTGACGCCGTCGACGGTCAGCTCCGCCAGCGCGTAGCGGGGAGCGGCGAGCAGCTGCGGCGGGTGGAAGCGCAGCACCTCCTCCACGCCCTGATCGAGCGAGGCGCCGGTCCCGAGCAGGCGCAGCACCGCCGACGACACCGCGTGCACCATGATCTCGTACCAGACGAACAGCAGGTAGAACACCATGCTGGTGAGCTCGTCGGAGTCGAGCCGCTCTCCGGCGCGAGCGGTGAGCAGCCCGGACAGCAACGTCCCATCCGGCGGTGCGGACCCCAGCGCGCCGCCGATGATCCGCCGCATGTCGTGCATCGTGTCCCGCGCGCGCGGCTCCGAACCGGGGGAGTGGCGCAGCAGCGCGTCCGCCCACGCCGCGAAGTCCCGCCGCGCCTCGGCGGGCAGCGGCAGCAGCTCGGCGATGACCCGCACCGGCAGCACCACGGCGAAATCGGCGACCAGGTCCACGTCCGCGGGCAGCGAACGGGCGAGTTCTCCCGCCACCGCACGCACTTCCGGCGCCATCGCTCGCACCCGCTGCGCGGTGAAGCTCGGCGCGATCTCCCGGCGCAGCCGGGTGTGCCGGGGCGGATCGCTGTTGAGCAGGTGCGCGTCCAGCTGCGGCGGCAGGTCGAAACCCGCGTAGTCCGCGCCGTTCGAGTGCTCCCGGTTCAGCGCGAGCCGCTGATCGCCGAGCAAGCCGCGCACGTCGGCGTAGCGGGTGAGCAGCCACGCCTCCGGGCCGTCCGGGGTGCGGACGCGGTGCACCGGGCCCGCGGCGCGCAGCTCGGCGAGCGCGGCGAACGGATCGGACGCGGTGAAGAGGTCGGTCACGAAGGGGATTCCGTTCCTGCCGTGGGACGAGCCGGGGCGAGTTCGGCCAGCACGTCCCGGACCACCGGGTGCGGGCCGGTGAAGGCCTCGCCGATCAAGCACAGCCAGTGCAGCTCCTCGGCCAGATCACGCCGCGGATCCTGCTCCGGGAAGCGCCACACCGCTGCTTCGGCACCGTCCATGCCGACGTCCTCGCGGATCATGGCGCTGCCCGAACCGGGCCGCTCACCGGCTTCGTGGGCGCGCAGCCCGGCGGCGATGCGCGCGGCCTCGATCGTCGCGGCGCGCTCATCGCCGGTGAGGCCGGCGCGGTCGGCGTGGCGCTCGGCCACCGCGACGACCCGCGGATCCAGGTACGGGCGCAACTCGCGCAGCAGGTCGTCGGTGGCGATCAGCCAGCGGTACTCCGCCGACTCCAGCCGGGTGTTGCGCACCAGCTCCGGATCCAGCGGGCGCAACGCCTGCAGCATCGGGCGCAGGTACCGGCGGGCCCGCCAGCGCCGCAGCAGACGCGGCATCGACGGCAGCACGTAGCCCACCGCCATCACGCTCGCCCCGGCGGTCGCGCTGACCGGCGCCACCACCGTGCTCACCACGGCCAGGTCCCCGCCGAGCCACGTGGCCGCGACCGCGACGACCTTCAGCGCCGAATACCCCAGGCCGAGCGCGACGCCGATCGGCACCAGCGTCACCCCCAGCCGCAGCCAGCGATCCCGCGCGTGCGGGCGGATCCGCAGGCAGATCAGCGCGCTGCGCACCAGGCCCAGCGAGTACGCGCCCAAGTACACCGCGAGGAAGACGGCGATCTCCGCGACGCCCGAGTAGTGCGCGTCGAAGTCCAGCACGTGCGCCGCGTCGTGCACCGGGGCGACCGCGAACAGCAGGGCCATCACGACCAGCACCGCCGTCGTGCCCAGCACCAGCGTCCGGCCCGCGGGCACCGCCGACTCCCTGTCCCGCGCCAGGTTCACCGAGCACACCTGCAACGACGCGGTGCACAGCACGATCGACGAGTACACCGCCAGCGTCGACAGGTTCGGCACCCCGGACGCGGCGCCGACCGCCAGGTACACACCGGGGATGGCGAAGTTGAACCCCGACGCCACGAACAGCAGCGCCAACGTGATCGCGCCCAGCCGCGGATCCCGCGGATCGCGCAGGAAATCGCGCAACTTCCAGAGGAACGCGCTCAACTGCAGCAGCAGGGCCAGCGGGTACAGGACGGAGAACACCGGATCACCCGAGGGTCGACTGGAAGCGGCGCAGGATCTCCCGCGCCTCGTCGGGCACCTGCTGCGCCTGCGGCGACTCCCACGAGCTGATCCGCCGCATCGCGACCGAGGCCATCATCTCCGCCGCGGCCTCCTCCTGCGCCGAACAACCCGTGCGGGTCAGCACGCGGTCGAGCACCTCCGGCGGCAGCTCGCCGAACAGCGAACGCAGCGCAGGAGCGGGATCGGACAGCGGACGCCCGACGTGGCCCCACAGCAGGTGCATCAGCTCATGCAACCAGATGTGCCAGCGGTGCCAGCGAGTGGTGCGCGCGTCCGCCACGATGATCACGCAGCCCTCCGGCAGCAGCGCCAGGCCGCTCGGAGCGCGCGGCGGCAGTTCCACCGCCGCGAAGTAGATGTCGCGGCCCAGGTGCTCGCGCGCCCGCTCCAGCAGCTGCTGCGCGGTGAACCGGCGCGGCAGGCCGAGCGCGTCGAGCCGCTTCCCGCTGCGCCACCGCAGCAATCGGCGCGAACCGCTCCACGCCGAGCTCTTCCCGTCGTCCCACACCAGCAGTCTCACGACCGCCCCGGAGCCGGCGGGTCCGGTTCACCTCGTCCGTCCGCGGCGCGCAGCGCCTTGAACCCCTGCAGCACGCCGAGGATGGCGTCGGTGACGTGCGGCCGGTCCTGCTCGGGGAACTGGTCGGTGAGCTGACGCAGCGCGACCTCTTCCACGCCGTGGCTGCGCAGCTGCCCGGCCAGGCGCCACTGCGCCAGCAGTTCGGGCGCGATCGCCGGGTCGAAGAAGTCCAGGCCCACCCCGAAGAACTCGGCGAACGCCACGACCTCGGTGAGCCGCGGCACGGCGCGACCGGTGCGCAGGTGCCACATGTGCGTGCCGGACATGCGCACCCCGCGGCCGGTCAGCAGCGCGGCCATCCGCTCGCTGCTGTAGGGCTTGCCGGTCTCCGGGTCGGGCTGGCCCTGCAGCAGTTCGGTCAGGCGCTCGGAGAACACGTGCACGCTGATGGAGCTGCCCGAGGCCGGGCCGCCGTCGGAACCGGCGTCGGAGGAGTCGGAGGGGTGCCGCACGTCTCGACTGTAAGGGGTCACGATCTCCGTGACACCGCCGATGTCGTGAACGGGTTCATCCACACAGATGATCGGAAACAGTGGATCTGTCCATCGGCGTTGATGTACGATGACGGCGCCCAGGGGGTCAGGGTGTGAGTCGGGGGGCTTGGGGGAAATCGGGAAGTCGGGCCGGGAACGTGCGGCCCGACTTCTTGAACCGAACTCGCACCGCTCGACGCCCCGCGCTCCCGGACCGCCCGTTCCCGGCTCGTCCGCCGCTGTTTCCGGGTGTCCTACAGCACCTTGTACCGGTCGGTAACCGTTCGTCCTGACATCATCGCGGCGTTGGTCGACAGCGACCCGACGACGAAGTCGAGGACGGAAGGATCGGTGTGGTGACGGGAATCGAACGCGTAGGCGTGGTGGGCTCCGGGCTCATGGGTGCGGGCATCGCGGAGGTCAGCGCCCGCAGCGGGCTGGACGTCATCGTCTCGGAGGTCAACGAAGACGCCGCCGAAGCCGGCCGGGTGCGCATCACCAAATCCCTGGACCGCGCGGTGAGCCGGGGCAAGCTCGCGGAAGCCGAACGGGACGCGACGCTGGGCCGCCTGCGGTTCACCACCTCGCTGGCCGACCTCGCGGACCGGCAGCTGGTCATCGAGGCCATCGCGGAGAACGAACAGCTCAAGACCGGCGTGTTCGCCGAACTGGACCGAGTGGTCACCGACCCCGCCGCGATCCTCGCGTCCAACACCTCCTCCATCCCCATCGCGAAGCTCGCCGGCGCCACCCGGCGGCCCGCGCAGGTCATCGGAGTGCACTTCTTCAACCCGGTGCCGGTGCTCAAGCTCGTCGAACTCGTGCCCTCGCTGGTCACCTCCGAAGAAACCGTGCAACGCATCGAGACCTTCGCCGCCGACGGGCTCGGCAAGCAGAGCATCCGCGCCAAGGACCGCTCCGGATTCGTGGTGAACGCGCTGCTCGTGCCGTACCTGTTCTCCGCGATCCGGATGTACGAGAGCGGCATCGCCACCGCCGAGGACATCGACAACGGCATGGTGCTCGGCTGCGCCCACCCGATGGGGCCGCTGACCCTGTCCGACATGGTCGGGCTCGACACGCTCAAGGCCATCGGCGACTCGATGTACGGCGAATACAAGGAACAGCTCTACGCCGCGCCGCCGCTGCTGGAGCGCATGGTCGACGCAGGCCACTACGGCAAGAAGTCCGGCCAGGGGTTTTACTCGTACTCCTGATCTCGTTTTGCTCTGGTGTCCGGGTAGCGGAACCTCAGCTGTCTTCTCGCTGCGGGATCTTTTTCCCAAGTGGCTCCGCCACGAGGGAAAAAGCTGTCCTCGCGAGAAGACAGCTGAGAACCCGCCGGTGAGGGCTTTTCGACGTGGGCTATGTGCTTCGCACATACAGGCACGGCCTTCGGCCGCCAGGCAGGCTTGCTTCGCCGCCCACGGCACGGCTTCGCCGCTGAGCACGGCTTCGTTTTGCGGGGTGCGTTGTTTGGGTGGGGGTTCGGGTCAGATGGGGGTGCCGATGGTGTGGCGGAGTGAGTCGACGGCGTGGTTGCGGTGGTCGGCGAGGAGGGTGACCAGGCGGTCGGCGTCGGCTTCGGTGGCCGCTCGGACGATGGCGTCGTGCTCTGCTCGGACCCGTTCCCGGTTGGTCTCGGAGTTGTAGTACACCGCGCGGTAGGCGTCGGTGGCGTCCCACAAGGTCCGCACGATCCGCAGCAGGCGCGGCATCCCGCACGGCGTCAGCAGCGCGAAGTGGAAGCGGCGGTTCGCCGTGATCATCTCCACCAGGTCGGCCGCCTCGGCCGCGCGCTCCACGTCCCGCGCGGCCTCGCCGATCACCTCCAGGTCCGCCGCGGTGAACCGGCCCGCCGCGACCGCCGCCGCGTCCGATTCCAGCAGCCCGCGCAGCCGGTACACCTCCAGCAGGTCGTCCAGCGACAGCTCGGCCACCGCGTACCCGCGGTGCGGCCGGTAGACCACCTGCCCCTCGGCTTCCAGCGTCTTGAGCGCCTCCCGCAGCGGGACGCGGCTGACGCCGAGCTCCGCGGCGATGGCGTCCTGGCGGATCGGCCTGCCCGGCGCCAGCGAACCGGTGGTGATCGCCCGCCGCAGCGCGTCCAACACGAAGGCCTGCGTCGTCGGTGGTCTTTCCGGCGCGTGCCAGCGCAGATCGGCGCGCGGCGCCGCCTCGCGGTCGTCGGGTCGCGGGTTCGGGTCTGCTGGCATCGGCTCCCGCCGGTCGGTCGTCGCTGCTGGTCCGGAGTCGCGGTCACCGGCCTCGCGATCACTCCTTCGATAAGCGCGAACCTTGTTGACCTGACGCCCGATCACTGTATATTGGATCCAATTCCGAAATCGCGCAACACCGGTGCGCGCGAGCACCGGAAACGGGAACCGGGAAGGTGAGCGATGGGGCGCGCGCTGCCGATGGACGGTGTCGTCGTGGCGGACTTCAGCAGGGTGCTGGCCGGTCCGTACGCGACGATGGCGCTCGCCGACCTCGGCGCCACCGTGATCAAGGTCGAACGGCCCGGTGCAGGTGACGACACCCGCGGCTGGGGACCGCCGTGGACCGACCGCAGCTCCGCGTACTTCGAATCCGTCAACCGCAGCAAGCGCAGCGTGGTGCTCGACTTCGACGACGAGCAGGACCGGGCCGCCGCGCGGGAACTCGCCCGCCGCGCCGACGTGCTGGTCGAGAACTTCCGCCCCGGCGTGCTCGACCGCTGTGGGCTGGACCCGGAGTCCGCGCTGGAGCTCAACCCCCGGCTGATCTACGCCTCCGTCTCGGGCTTCGGCAGCGGACCCGGCGCGGACCTGCCGGGCTACGACTTCGTCGTGCAGGCCGTCGGCGGGCTGATGAGCATCACCGGCGCACCGGACGGGCCGCCGACGAAGGTCGGGGTGGCCGTCGTCGACGTGCTCACCGGCAAGGACTTGAGCCTCGGCATCCTCGCCGCGCTGCGGCAGCGCGACGCCACGGGCCAGGGCCAGCGCGTCGAGGTGAACCTGCTCTCCAGCCTGCTCGGGTCCCTGGTGAACCAGATGAGCGGCCTGCTCACCACCGGCATCGCCCCCGAGCGGATGGGCAACCGGCACCCGAGCATCGCCCCGTACGAAACGCTGCGCTGCGAGGACGGGCTGCTGGCCGTCGCAGTCGGCAACGACGAGCAGTTCCGCCGGTTCACCGAGGCGCTCGGCCTGCTCGGCCTGGCCGACGATCCCCGGTTCGCCGCGAACTCCGAACGGGTCGCGAACCGGGCCGCGCTGGTCGAAGCGCTGGAGAACGTGCTCGGCGCGCGCCGAGCCGCCGACTGGCAGGCCCGGCTGCACCGCGCGGGCATCGCCTGCGGCCAGGTCAACGACCTGGCCCGCGCCGTGCACTACGCCGAATCGCTGGGCCTGAACCCGGTGGTCGACCCCGGTGACGGGGGCGTGGCGCAGGCCCGGATGCCGATCGAGTTCTCCGGTATCGACGTGGCCGAACCGCTCGCGCCGCCGCGGCTGGGCGAGCACACCGACGAGGTACGCGCCTGGCTGGCCGGTGATCCGTCTCCGCTGGCGCCGCTGTCCGACGATCCGTCCCGAGGAGGTCACCGATGAGCGCCCGACCCGACTTCGATCCCCGCGACCCGCTGGGCATCGACGCCGAGCTCACCACCGAACAACTCGCGCTGCGCGACAGCGTGCGCGCCCTGTGCCGGGACCTGGTGCGGCCGAACGTGGCCGACTGGTTCGAGCGCGGCGAGCTGCCGCAGGCCAGGGAACTCGCCCGCGAACTGGGGAAGCTCGGCGTGCTCGGCATGCACCTGGAGGGCTACGGCTGCGCGGGCGCCTCCGCCGTCGACTACGGCGTCGCGTGCGAGGAGCTGGAAGCCACCGACTCCGGGCTGCGGTCGCTGGTCTCGGTGCAGGGATCGCTCGCCATGTACGGGATCTGGCGCTGGGGGTCGGAGGAGCACAAGCAGCAGTGGCTGCCGAAGATGGCCGCGGGCGAGGCCATCGGCTGCTTCGGCCTCACCGAACCCGACCACGGCTCCGACCCGGCGTCGATGACCACCCGCGCCCGCCGCGACGGCTCGGACTGGGTGCTCGACGGCCGGAAGATGTGGATCACCAACGGCAGCATCGCCGACGTCGCCGTGGTGTGGGCGCAGAGCGAGGACGGGGTGCGCGGTTTCGTCGTGCCGACCGACACGCCGGGCTTCTCCGCGCCGGAGCTCAAGAAGAAGCTGTCGCTGCGCGCTTCGGTGACCAGCGAACTGGTGCTGGACGGCGTCCGGCTGCCGGAGTCGGCGGCGCTGCCCGAGGCGGTGGGCCTGCGCGGGCCGTTGAGCTGCTTGAACGAGGCGCGCTTCGGCATCGTGTGGGGCGCCACCGGCGCCGCCCGCGACTGCCTGGAGACGGTGCTGGACTACGCGGGCACCCGCGAGCAGTTCGGCAAGCCCCTCGCCGGATTCCAGCTCACCCAGCAGAAGCTCGCCGACATGGCGGTCCGGGTGCACAACGCGCGACTGCTCGCGCTGCACCTCGGCAAGCGCAAGGACGCCGGAACCCTGCTGCCGCAGCAGGTCAGCTTCGGCAAGCTGGACAACGTGCGCGGCGCACTCGACGTGGCCCGCACCGCCCGCACCATCCTCGGCGCCAACGGGATCTCCCTGGAATACCCGGTGATCCGGCACATGACCAACCTGGAATCAGTGCTCACCTACGAAGGCACCAGCGAAATGCACGCCCTCACCATCGGCCAGGCCCTGACCGGTACCTCCGCCTTCCGCTGACGGAGTGCGCCGCCGTCTCGGCTCCGTGCGGGCGGGGGCGATCCCCGCACGGAGCCGGGTAGCCGCACGCCACGTTCGTGGCGATGCGCGCTGCTAGCGGGAAGTCAACGTCCCGGCGTCCGGTAGCGGGTCGCCGGGACGCGCGTGCTGCTTGTGATAGGCCGTGGGCGTCGTGCCGACCTCCCTGCGGAACAGGGCGCGGAGGTTCGGCGCGGTGCCGAATCCGGTTTGCTCCGATGCACTCCACGGACCAGTCTGAGGTTTCCAGGAGCCTGCGGGCGCTGAGGATTCGCTGTCGAGCAACCCAGCGCATCGGCGGCATCCCCACCTCCCGTTCGAAACGCCGGATGAAGGTCCGCCGGGCAAACCCGCTGCGATCCGCCATCCGCTGCACCGTGATCGGGTCCCGGATGTTCTCCAGCACCCACTCGCGGGTCGCGCGCAGCCCCGCCCGGTCAGGGGCGTTCGGATCCACGTACTGCGGTTCGGTGGAACCGCGGGCGGAGGAGAAGACGAGTTCCTTCGCGACCACATCGGCCGCCGTGGCACCGAAATCGGCCCGGACCACGTGTAGGCAAGCGTCGATCAACGCACCAGCACCCGCCGAGGTCACCACCGTCCCGGTTTCCACGAACACCCGGTTCTCGACCACGTCGACCAGCGGATGCCGCCGGCGCAGCAGGTCGGTGTGCTGCCAGTGCGTGGTCGCGGGCCTGCCGTCCAAGATCCCGCCGGCCGCCAGCGCGAACGTCCCCGTGCAGGCCGACACGATCCGGGTGCCCCGCTCGGCGACCCCGTGGATCGCCGCCACGTGCTCGTCCGGAACGGGCAGCTCCGGATGCTCGTAGCTCGGCACCACCAGCAGGTCGGCGCGTCGCAGCTCGGCGAGGGAGTGCGTCGGGCGGATTCCCCCGGTCGCCTCCGAGCCCGTCCCGCACACGAGCAGTTCGTAACCGGGATGCGTGCCCAGCACGTGCGCGGGAATGCTGAAATCCAGCGTGATCAGCCGCGGCAGCACGAGAATCGCCGCGACCTTCCTGCCGTCCGCTGCAACCAAGGCCGCTCCTCCGGTCCACCTCGAACCAGATTACGGGGCAGCGGACCGTCCTCGGCTTGGCACGATGCTGTCCAGAACTGGCACGCGAACGACTGGCAACCCGTTGACCAGCGTCGATACCGTTCGTCTCGGCGTCACCGAGGCGCCTCGACGATCGGAGCGTGATGAGCATGGGGTTTCGGACCGAACGCCACGGGGTCTCGTGGGAAGACGTCTTCGGCTACGTGCAGGCCGTCCAGCGTGGGGACACCATCTACATCTCCGGCCAGCTGTCGCACGACGGCGACCGGCTCGTCGCTCCGGCACCGGTCGCCGACGACGGCTCGGTCACCGACTTCGGCAACATGGGCGAGCAACTCCGGCGCAGCTACGCCAATGCCGCCGAACTGCTGGGGCGCTTCGGCGCCTCGCTGGACCACGTCGTCGAAGAGGTCATCTACGCGCTCGACTGCGACGCGCTGTTCGCGGTGGCCGGACCGGTGCGCAAGGAGGCATACGGACGGCCGGACCCGCAGGTCGCGAGCACGATGCTCGCCACGCCGCGGCTCGCGTTCCCGGAGCAGCTGGTCGAAGTGAAGTTCACCGCCCGCGTGTGAGCGTCGGGAACCCGGCCGGTCGTGATCGTCGACCAGGACCGGCCGGGAAGCCGGCGCGAGCACCTCACCAGATGGTGAAGCCGCCGTCGGCGACGACGTTGCTGCCGGTGACGAAGCTGCTGGCTTCAGAAGCGAGGAACACCGCGACGGGGCCCAGTTCCTGCGGCGTGCCGGCCCGGCCCATCGGGGTCTGCTCCATCCAGCCGTCGAACAGCTCCGGGTCCTTGTCCCGCACGCCCTGCAGCAGGTCGGTGGCGGTGTAGCCCGGCGAGATCGAGTTGACCCGCACGCCGCGACGGCCCCACTCGCCGGCCAGCGACTTGGTCAGCATGATGACGGCGGCCTTGGAGGAGTTGTACGAGGCCTGCGGCTGCGGGTGGTTCGAGATCATGCCCGACATCGACGCGATGTTGATGATCGAACCGAAGCCCTGCGCGAGCATCTGCTTGCCCGCTTCGCGGGAGCAGTAGAACACCCCGTCCAGGTTCAGCCCGATGACCTTGCGCCAGGATTCGTCGCTCATCTCCTCCGCGGGCTCGTTGCGGACCATGCCCGCGTTGTGCACGGAGATGTCGAGGCGGCCGTGATCGGCCACGATCCGCGCGATCCCGGCGGCGACCTCGGCGGAGTTCGTCACGTCGAGCGGGAGGAACTCACCCTCGACCTGCTCGGCGGCGGCCTTGCCGGTCTCCGGGTTGATCTCCCCGATCACCACGTGGGCCCCGGCCGACCGCAGCGACTTCGCGATCTCCAGACCGATGCCCTGCCCGGCGCCGGTCACCAGCGCCACCTTGTCCTGCAGGGAAAAAACCTCGGTACCCAATTGTCACCTTCCCGAAATGCCGACCTATCGGGGTGCAGCCTTGCACATCTTCGCCGCAGTTCGAAAAACCCGTCGCCTCCACGCGTTTTGTTCTCAGAAATGCGCTGACTTCGTGAGAAATCGAGGGCGGTGCGCGTCCCCGCGCCGGCCTTCGCGCTGATCGGGAGGCCACCGACGCGCCCGTTCAGGTCAGCGGCGGCGGGAGGACCGTGTGCACCCAATCGCTGGCCTGCTCGTAGGCGTGGCCGAGTTGCAGCAGCGACCATTCGCCGTGCCCCGGCCCGATGAGCTGGACGCCGGTGGGCAACCCCGAATCGTGGAAACCGGCGGGCAGGTTCAGCACCGGATGCCCCGACAGCGTCCACGGCGCCGTCGTCTCCATCCAGCGGTGGTAGGTGTCCATCGGCCTGCCGTCGATCTCCGCGGGCCAGCGCAGCTCCGCGTCGAACGGGAACACCTGGGCGCTGGGCGCGAGCAGGAAGTCGTAGCGGTCGAACAGGTCCGAGACGCGGCCGCGCCACTCGTCGCGCCCCGCGCGGGCCGCCGCGATGTCGTGCACCGTCAGCTCCAGGTAGCCCTCGACCTCGAACCGCGCCTCCGGCTTCATCCTGTCCCGCGCGGTGGGGGAGCGGTACACCTCGTGCAACTTCTCGCCGACCATCCAGCGCCGCCACAGCAGGAACGTCTCCCACGCCCGCTCCACCGGCAGCCGCGGTACCGGTTCGACGACGCAGCCCAGCGACTCGAACAGCCCGGCAGCGTCCCGGCACAGGTCGAGCACGCCCGGCTCGGTCGCCAGGTAGCCGTCGAAGTCGCCGATCCAGCCGATCCGCAGCCCGGACACGTCGCGCTGCGGCGCCCCGGTGAACAGCTCCGGGTCCTGCGGCATGCTCAGCGGCGACCGCTCGTCCGGTCCGGCCATCGTGGACAGCAGCATCGCCAGGTCCCGGACGGTGCGCGCCATCGGGCCCGGCACCGACGGGTCGCTGAGGAAACCGGGCGCGGGGATCCGGCCGAAACCGGGGCGCAACGACAGCACGTTGCAGAACGCGGCGGGATTGCGCAGCGAGCCCATGAAGTCGCTGCCGTCGGCGACCGGCAGCATCCGCATCGCCAGCGCCGCCGCGGCCCCGCCGCTGCTGCCGCCCGCGGTGCGGGTCTGGTCGTAAGGGTTCGTCGTGGTGCCGAACAGCGAGTTGAAGGTGTGCGAGCCGAGCCCGAACTCCGGCACGTTCGTCTTGCCCACGACGATCGCGCCCGCTTCCTTCATGCGGCGCACGAACAACGCGTCCTCGGTGGCGTCACCGGAGCGCTGGAACCCTTGCGTGGTGGGAAAACCGGCCGCGTCGCTGAGGTCCTTGACCGCGATCGGGAAGCCGTGCATCCACCCGGCGTGCTCGCCGCGGTCCAGCTCGTCGTCGCGGGCGCGGGCCTGCGCTAGCACGTCCTGCTCGTCGGCGCGGGACACGAGGGCGTTGACCAGCGGGTTGAACCGGTCGATCTGGGTCAGGAACGCTTCGGCGACCTGCACGCAGGACAGCTCCCGCTGCCTGATCGACCAGGACAGCTCGACCGCGTCCAGCCGCACCGGCTCGGGCACGCTCGCCGACGGGATCCCGCTCAACTCGGTCCCCACCCGGCCTCCCACCCGAACCGCCCGTTGTGACCGGATTCGGTCACCCGTTGACCGTGTCGTGCGCACGGGTACTCCGTCAAGGCCGAGTGCGAGCGCATTCGAGTGCTCGCTCCGGAGGCATGCGTCACGTTAGCGTTGCTAAACGCTTCGCCGGTTCACACGCTGGTGACGAGCCTGCCCGGCTCCGAACAGAGGAGGACCGATGCCCGCAGCGGTGGTCAACGGCAGTCACCCGCGCGCACTGCCGGTCGGACCCGTTCGGGTGCTGTCCTCGGTCGCGGCGGTCGTCACCGTCGGCGTGTTCCCCGTGTTCCTCGTCGGTGGTCTCGGCGTGCAGCTGCAACGCGAACTCGGTTTCGGCGCGGCGCTGCTCGGCGGAGCCGCCGCCGGGTTCTTCGCCGTCGCGGCGATCGCCTCCCGCTTCATGGGCTGGGTCGTGGAACGCATCGGTTCGCGCCTGGGCATGCGCATCGGCGCCGCTGGCAGCGCACTGTGCCTGCTGGGCATCGCCTCCGTGCAGAACTCGGGCTGGTTGCTGGCGTTGCTGTGCCTGTCGGGGCTGCCGAACTCGTTGGCGCAGCCCGCCGCGAACCTGCTGATCACTCAGGGCGTGCCCGCGAACCGGCGCGGCATGGGCTTCGGCGTCAAGCAGTCCTCCATCCCGGCCGCGACGCTGCTGGCCGGGGTCGCGGTGCCCGCCATCGCGCTCACCATCGGCTGGCGCTGGGTGTTCGTGTTCGCCGGCGTGATCGGCCTGCTCGCCGCGCTCGCGGTGCCGTCGCTGCCCGCGGCGGAGCGGTCCACCAAGGCGTCCTCGACCGCGGCGAGCGCGGAGTCCCGGTTCGGTGCGCTGCTGCTGATCGCCATCGCGGGCGGTCTCGGTTCGGCCGCGGCCAACGCGCTGGGGGCCTTCGTCACCACCACCGCCGTCGACGTGGGGTTCAGCCCGTCGGCGGCCGGGCTGGTGCTCTCGCTGGGTTCGGCGGCCGGGCTCACCATCCGGCTGCTCGCCGGAGTGGTCGCCGACCGGTGGGACGTGAACCTGCTGCGGCTCATCACGATCATGCTGATCGTCGGCTCGCTCGGGTACGGGCTGATGGCGCTGGATTCCCCGGTGCTGTTCCTGATCGGCGTGTCCGTCGGCTTCGGCGCCGGCTGGGCGTGGCCGGGGCTGCTGAACTTCTCCGTCGCCAAGATCGCGCCGGACCGGGTGGCGAGCGCGACCTCGTTCACGCAGACGGGCATCTACTTCGGCGGTAGCGCGGGCCCGCTGCTGTTCGGGTTCCTCGGCGAGCACGCGGGCCTCACCTCGGCCTGGCTGGCCGCGGGCGTCGCCGCGATCGTCGCCGGGATCCTGCTGCTGTTCGTGCGGCCGACCGGGTCGGCGGGAACGCCCTAGCGGGGTTTGCGCGCGACGCCGCCGTGCATGATCCGGTAGCGCGGATGCCGGTGGGCCGGCTGGTCCGGCTCCGGGCGCCAGTCGCCGATGTAGCAGGCGCCGGGTGCCTGCGGCTCGAACCCGGCGAAGCACTCCGCGATCCACTCCGCCGGGCGGGCCACCATCGGGTCCGCCGTCTCCGAGTAGAACGCCGTGAGCAGGTTCATCGGCTCCGGTTCCTCGCTGCCGGTCAGGTGCGAGATCATCAGCGCGCTGCCGGGCGCGACCGCGTCCTGGTAGGTGCGCACCAGCCGGAGCGGATCGTCGGCGTCGTCGAGGAAGTGCAGCACCGCCGACATCACCAGCGCCACCGGCTGCTCGAAGTCGATCAGGTCCGCAGCCTCCGGTGACCGCAGGATCGCCTCCGGCTCCCGGATGTCGGCGTGGATGATCGCCGCGCGCGGCTCGTCGTCGAGCAGCGGCCTGCTGTGCGCCACGGTCAACGGCTCGTTGTCCACGTACAGCACGCTGAACCGCCGGGTGCGGCGGAGCGCGACCTCGTGCACGTGACCGATCGTGGGGATGCCGGAGCCGAGCTCCACGAACTGCCGCACGCCGCGCGCCAGCAGGTGCTCCACGGTGCGGCGCAGGAACGCGCGGTTCTCCCGGAAGACCCCGGCGACACCGGGCATGGCCGCCTGCAACCGCTCGGCGAACTCGCGCTCCACGCCGAAGTTGTGGCCACCGCCGAGGAACGCGTCGTAGATCCGCGCCGCGCAAGGCCGGTCGATGTCCATCTCCCTGGACAACAGGCGTTGCGCGTCGACCATGGTGTGCTCCTCGTTCTCCGTCGGCGACACCGTACAGTAGTCGCAGGTTCACACAACGTGTCGAAGCGGCCCTGTCGCGCGGCGCGTTCCCACAGACGGAACCGCAGTCGAGCGCCCGGGGGCTACGGCCGATCGGGGGGTATGGTCGGTGATCGTCCGGAGATGTCGATATGCGCATTTCCGGCCATGTTCGCGACAGCGCCCGCGACCGGCCCGTTCCGGCCGGACAAGCAGCGGAAAACACAGTTCTGGAGGTGTTCGTGACCGAGGTTCGCGCGGTCGTGGCGACCGGCAAGGGAGCGCCGGTCGAGGTCGTCGACATCCGCGTCCCCGATCCGGGACCGGGTGAGGCGGTGGTGCGGGTGCAGGCGTGCGGCGTCTGCCACACCGACCTGCACTACCGGGAAGGCGGCATCAACGACGACTACCCGTTCCTGCTCGGGCACGAAGCGGCCGGTGTCGTGGAGGCCGTCGGCGACGGTGTCCACGACGTCGAACCGGGCGACTTCGTGGTCCTCAACTGGCGCGCGGTGTGCGGCGTGTGCCGCGCCTGCAAGCGCGGACGTCCGCAGTACTGCTTCGACACGCACAACGCGTCGCAGCCGATGACGCTCACCGACGGGACTCCGCTGTCCCCCGCGCTGGGCATCGGCGCGTTCGCGGAGAAGACGCTGGTGCACGCGGGCCAGTGCACCAAGGTCGACCCGGCGGCGCGGGCGGCCGTGGTCGGCCTGCTGGGCTGCGGCGTGATGGCCGGCATCGGAGCGGCCGTCAACACCGGCGGCGCGGGTCCGGGCGACACGGTCGCCGTCATCGGGTGCGGCGGCGTCGGCGACGGCGCGGTGGCCGGGGCGAACCTGGCCGGCGCGCGGCGGATCATCGCGGTGGACACCGACCCGGCGAAGCTGGAGTGGGCGAAGCAGTTCGGCGCGACCCACACCGTCAACGCCTCCGAGGCGGACACGGTGGCGGCGATCCGCGACCTCACCGGCGGGTTCGGCGCGGACATCGTGATCGACGCCGTCGGCGTCCCCGCGACCTACCAGCAGGCGTTCTACGCCCGCGACCTCGCGGGAACCGTGGTGCTCGTCGGGGTGCCCACCCCGGACATGAAGCTGGAACTGCCGCTGCAGGACGTGTTCTCGCGCGGGGGCTCGCTGAAGTCGTCCTGGTACGGGGATTGCCTGCCCAGCAGGGACTTCCCGATGCTCACCGAGCTCTACCAGCAGGGCAAGCTGCCGCTGGAGAAGTTCGTGACCGAGGAGATCTCGCTGGACCAGGTCGAGTCGGCGTTCGCCAAGATGCACGACGGCGAAGTGCTGCGTTCGGTGGTGGTCTTCTGATGGCCGCGCGGATCGACCACACCACGACGTCCGGCACGTTCTCGCTGGACGGCCAGACCTTCGACGTCGACAACAACGCGTGGGTCGTCGGCGACGACACCGAGTGCGTCGTCATCGACGTCCCGCACGACGTCGAGGCGATCAAGGAGCTGATCGCCGGGCGCACCGTGCTGGCGATCCTCGCCACGCACGCCCACGACGACCACGTGCGCAAGGCGCCGGAGCTGGCCGCGGAGGTCGGGGCGCCGATCTTCCTGCACCCGGAGGACCTGGAGCTGTGGCGGCTCACCCACCCGGACCGGGAACCGGAGCGCGGGCTCGCGGACCGGCAGGTGATCGGCGTCGCGGGCACCGGGCTGCAGGTGCTGCACACGCCGGGTCACGCGCCGGGTTCGGTGTGCCTGTACTCGGCGGACCTGGGCACCGTGTTCACCGGTGACACCTTGTTCGCCGGTGGGCCGGGTGCGACCGGGCGTTCCTACTCGGACTTCGGCGTGCTCGTCGAGTCCATCCGGGACCGGTTGCTGACGCTGCCCGAGGTCACCACCGTGCACCCCGGACACGGGGAGAGCACCACGATTGCCGAGGTTTTGCCCCAGTTCGACGATTGGGTCGCCCGCGGCTACTGATTATCGCGGGTTCGTGTGCGCATACTGCTGGGCGTGCCGAATGCCTTGGTGAAGCGAGCGTTCCTGCTCGACCTCGCGATGGTCGTGCTGTTCACCGTGATGCACGCGCTGATCCTGCATCTCGAATCACCAGGGCCGCCGGGTCGTCCCTGGTGGTCGATGATGCTGATCAGCGTGTCCGCGTTCACGCTGCTGATGGTGCGGCGCAAGTGGCCGTGGGTGTCGCTGCTGGGCTGCCTCGCCGCGGCCACGACGCTCACCCTGGTCGGGGTGCCGGAGAACCCGCTGAACTTCGCGATCCTGGTGGGCGTGTACTCGGTCTGCCAGCGGGGTGGGATCGTGGGTGCCGTGGTGGCCACCGTTCTCGCGATGCTCTGGCCGGTGCTGTACTCGTGGGGCGAACCGCCGCTGTCCGCGGTCGTGAGCACCGTGATGGCCTCCATCGACCTGTTCATGGTGGTCGGGCTCGCCTACGCGGTGCGGCTCGGCCGACGGCGGGCGGCTCAGCTGGAGCACACGGTGGAACTGCTCGACCAGGCGCGGGACCAGCTCGCCGCGGAGGCGGTCGCGGGGGAGCGGGCGCGGATCGCCCGCGAGTTCCACGACATCGTCTCGCACAACCTGTCCGTGGTGGCGTTGCGCGCGGGTGTCGCCCGCGCGCTCGTCGACCGCGACCCGGGCCACGCGGAGCAGACGTTGCGGGAGCTGGAGCACACGTCGCGGGCCGCGCTCGGCGAACTCCGCGGCCTGCTGGGCCGGTTGCGCGAGGACCCGGAGCCGGGGTCGGCCGTCGGCGCCGACGACGGACCCGGACGGCAGCCCGCGCCCGGTCTGCACCGGGTGGACCACCTGGTGGAATCGGTGCGCGGCACCGGTGTGGTGTGGCGGCTGGACCGGCGCGGTGAGGTGCGCGAACTGGGGCCCGGTGTGGAGATGGCCGCGTACCGCATCGTGCAGGAGGCGGTGACCAACGTGCTCAAGCACGCGGGCACCGGGTACGCGCGGGTGCTGCTGGACTACGGCAACGGCGGCCTGCGGCTGGAGGTCACCAACCACGCCACCGGCCCGGACAACTTCGCTCGTTCGCTGGCGGTGAAGGTGCCCGCGCTGTCACCGGCTCGCGGCGGCGGTTCCGGGCGGGGCCTGATCGGGCTGCGGGAACGGGTCGCGTTGCTGGGCGGCACGTTCACTGCGCACCCGGTTTCCAACGGATTCCACTTGGCGGCCGTGCTACCGTGCCCGGAACATTCGGACCTTGCCTGACCCGTAAATACGCCGGTTCCGACCGGCGAGCGGCGGCCCGAACGGAGGAGGTCCGTGGTGGAGTCCCCCGCGGAAACGACCGTGCTCGTCGCCGACGATCAAGCGATGATCCGCGCGGGCCTGGTGGCGCTGCTGTCCGCCGAACCCGATCTGCGAGTCCTCGCCGAAGCCGAGGACGGCGCCGCCGCGGTGGCGGCGGTGCGCAGGCGCCGCCCGGACGTGGTGCTGATGGACGTGCGGATGCCCGGGATGGACGGCATCACCGCGGCCCGCGAGATCCTGACCGCCACCGAGGGGGCGACCTCGGTCATCATGCTCACCGTGCACGACCTCGACGAGTACGTGTACGCGGCGCTGCGGGCCGGGGCGAGCGGATTCCTGCTCAAGGACGCCCCGCCGGAGGAACTGGTCCGCGCCGTGCACACGGTCGCCGCCGGGGAGGCGCTGCTCGCTCCGCGCGTGACGCGGCGGCTGCTCAACCGGTTCGCGTCGTTAGGGGTGCGGGACGCGTCGACGGAGCTCAGCGGGCTCACCAACCGCGAGCTGGATGTGCTGCTGGAGGTCGCGCGCGGCGGGTCCAACGCCGACATCGCGCGGAACCTGGGACTGGCCGAGCTGACGGTGAAATCGCACCTGTACCACGTGATGCAGAAGCTGCACCTGAGCTCGCGCACCCAGCTGGTGATCACCGCCTACGAGACCGGGCTGGTCTCGCCCGGCCAGGTCAACGGCCCCGAAGCCCCGGTCTGACCCTCGGCGACCAGCGGCCCCGATCAGCACGTCCACACCCGAGCGGCGGCCTTCGCGGGCACTGAGGGTGACGGGTGCTCGATGTGGTGGTCGTGGTGCCGGGGAGCGTGCGCGGTGGGTGGTGGGTTCGAGGGGCGCTCGGGGGCGTGCTTGATGTAATGGCGGCATGAGTGCTGCGCTGCGGGTCGGATTGGTCGGGTACGGGATCGCCGGGGCGGTGTTCCACGCGCCGCTGATCGCGTCGAACCCCGGACTGGAACTGTCCACAGTGGTCACCAGGAATCCGGAGCGGCGCGCGGAGATCGAGTCCCGCCACCCGGGCACCGCGGTGGTCGACGACGTGCCCGCGATGCTGGCGCGCGGCGACCTGGACCTGGTCGTGGTGGCCAGCCCGAACCGGCTGCACGTCGAGCACACCACCGAGGCGTTGCGCGCCGGGCTGCCGGTCGTGGTGGACAAGCCGTTCGCCCCCACCGCCGCGGCGGCGCGCGAACTCGTCGCCGAGGCGCGGCGCCGGGAGCTGCCGCTGACCGTGTTCCAGAACCGCCGCTGGGACAACGACTTCCGCACCCTCGCCGGGCTCATCGACGCCGGGGAGCTCGGCCGGGTGCACCGCTTCGAGTCCCGGTTCGAGCGCTGGGTGCCGCGGCCGAAGGCGGGCTGGCGCGAGTCGGGCGGCCCGGAGGAGGCGGGCGGCGTGCTCTACGACCTGGGCAGCCACCTGATCGACCAGGCGCTGGCGCTGTTCGGCCCGGTCGCGTCCGTCTACGCCGAAGTGGACGCCCGCAGGCCCGGTAGCGAGGTCGACGACGACTCGTTCGTCGCGCTCACCCACGTCGGCGGTGTGCGGTCGCACCTGTGGGTCGGCAAGTTCACCGCGCAGCACGGCCCCCGGCTGCGAGTGCTGGGCGACCGCGCCGGTTACACGAAGTTCGGCCTGGACCCGCAGGAAGCGGCGTTGCGGGCCGGTGAACTCCCCGGCGCGGACTGGGGCGTCGAACCCGAGCACCTGCACGGCGAGCTCGGCACCGTCGAGGGCTCCGCGCCGGTGCGCACCGAGCCGGGCGCCTACCCGGAGTTCTACGACCTCCTGGTCACGGCCCTCCGCGACGGCGCCCCGCTGCCCGTCGACCCGTCCGACGCCATCGCAGGCCTGGAGATCATCGAAGCGGCCCGCCACTCCGCCACCAAGGCAGAAGTCGTCCACCTCACCTGACACCACCGCCCCGGCCGCCCCAAGTCCGAGCGAAGCAAGGCGCCCCCGCAGCAGAACTCGACGCCCCACCCCGCACAACGAGCCACAGGCCAAGACAAAGCCACACCTCCCGCAGCACTCCCCAACAACCCCGAAGCCGCCAGGCGAGAGACGAAGCATGCCTGCTTAGCGGCCAAACGCCGTGCCTAACGGCGAAGCCGTGCAGTGGGCGGCGAAGCAAGCCTGCCTTGCGGCCGTAGGCCGTGCTTCGCGGCGTAGCCGTGCCTTGGGCGGCGGAGCACGCCTGCCTTGCGGCCGTAGGCCGTGCTTCGCGGCGAAGCCGTGCAGTGGGCGGCGGAGCACGCCTGCCTTGCGGCCGTAGGCCGTGCTTCGCGGCGTAGCCGTGCCTTGGGCGGCGAAGCAAGCCTGCCTTGCGGCCGTAGGCCGTGCCTGTATGTGCGAAGCACATAGCCCACGTAAGCAAGGTGACCACCCGCGGGTTCTCAGTCGGTCTCTCGTGAGGACGGCTTTTTCCCTCGTGGCGGAGCCACTTGGGAAAAAGATCCCGCAGCGAGAGACCGACTGAGGTTCCGCCACCCGGACACCAAAGCAAAACGACCGGCTCCGATTGCCCCAACACAATCCGGGGAACGCTGCGGGGTGAAGGACACCGAACGGCCGTTCCCCGGAGGTCCCGGATGGGCATTCCGACCCTGTCAGCCGACGCTCCCGACCACCTCGACGCCCGCGAGCTCCAGCGCGTGGACACGTGGTGGCGGGCGGCGAACTACCTCTCCGCCGGGCAGATCTACCTGATGGGCAACCCGCTGCTGCGGGAACCGCTGCGGCCGGAGCACGTCAAACCCCGGCTGCTCGGGCATTGGGGCACCACACCGGGGTTGACGTTCCTGTACGCGCACCTCAACCGGGCGATCCGCGCCCGCGACCTGGACATGATCTACGTGACGGGGCCGGGGCACGGTGGTCCGGGCGTGGTGGCCGCCGCTTGGCTGGAGGGCACCTACAGCGAGATCTACCCGGACGTCGCGCAGGACGAGGAGGGGCTGCGGCGCCTGGTCACGCAGTTCTCGTTCCCGGGTGGCATTCCGAGCCACGCCGCACCGGAGACACCGGGCTCCATCAACGAGGGCGGTGAGCTGGGCTATTCATTGGCGCATGCGTTCGGCGCGGCTTTCGACAACCCGGACCTGACCGTGGCGTGCGTGATCGGCGACGGTGAGGCGGAGACGGGGCCGCTGGCGGCGAGCTGGCACGCGAACAAGTTCCTCGACCCGGCGCGGGACGGCGCGGTGCTGCCGATCCTGCACCTCAACGGCTACAAGATCGCCAGCCCGACGGTGCTCGCCCGCATCCCGGAGGACGAGCTGGTGAGCCTGCTGCGCGGCTACGGCTACGAGCCGCACCTGGTGTCGGGTTCGGACCCGGCGACGATGCACCAGCTGTTCGCGACGACCCTCGACACCTGCCTCGACGAGATCGAGCGGATCCGCCGCCGCGCCCGCGAGGACGGCGACGGTCAACGGCCTCGCTGGCCGATGATCGTGCTGCGCACGCCGAAGGGCTGGACCGGGCCGGACGTCGTGGACGGGCAGCAGGTCGAGGGCACTTGGCGCGCGCACCAGATCCCGCTGGGCGATCCGCGCAACGATCCGGACCACCTGCGGCAGCTGGAGGACTGGTTGCGCAGCTACGCGCCGGACGAGCTGTTCGACGCCGATGGGGCGCCGGCGCGCGAGGTCCGGGAGCTCAATCCGCGCGGTGCCCGGCGGATGAGCGCCAATCCGCACGCCAACGGCGGTTTGCTGCTGCGCGGGCTGCGGTTGCCGGACTTCCGCGAGTACGGACTGCCGGTGGCGGAACCGGGGTCGACGACGGGGGAGGCCACCCAGGTGCTCGGCGCGTTCCTGCGCGACGCGATGCAGCTCAACGCTTCCGCCGCGAACTTCCGGGTGTTCGCGCCGGACGAGAACAATTCGAACCGGCTCGGCGCGGTGCTGGAGGCGACGTCGCGGGCGTGGATGGCGGAGTCCGAACCGGGCGACGCTTCGCTGGCGCCCGACGGGCGGGTCATGGAGGTGCTTTCCGAGCACCTCTGCCAGGGCTGGCTGGAGGGCTACCTGCTCACCGGCAGGCACGGCTTCTTCTCCTGCTACGAGGCGTTCGCGCACCTGGTGGACTCGATGCTCAACCAGCACGCGAAGTGGTTGAAGGTGAGCACCGGGCTGGCGTGGCGGCAGCCGATCGCTTCGCTGAACTACCTGCTGACCTCGCACGTGTGGCGCCAGGACCACAACGGCTTCTCCCATCAGGACCCCGGGTTCATCGACCACGTGATGAACAAGAAGGCCGAGATCGTGCGGGTCTACCTGCCGCCGGACGCGAACACGCTGCTGTCGGTGGCCGATCACTGCCTGCGCAGCAGGGACTACATCAACGTGATCGTCGCGGGCAAGCAGCCCGCCGCCCAGTACCTGGACGTGGACGACGCGGTGGTGCACTGCACCAAGGGCATCGGGATCTGGGACTGGGCGAGCAACGACCAGGACGGTGAACCGGACGTGGTGCTGGGCTGCGCGGGGGACGTGCCGACGATGGAGACGCTGGCCGCCGTGGACCTGCTGCGGCGGCGCTTCCCGGAACTGCGCGTCCGCGTGGTGAACGTGGTGGACCTGATGCGGTTGCAGGATCCGCGCGAGCACCCGCACGGACTGCCCGACGTGGAGTTCGACGCGCTGTTCACCTCGGACAAGCCGGTGATCTTCTGCTACCACGGCTACCCGTGGCTGATCCACCGGCTGACCTACCGGCGTCACGGCCACGACAACATCCACGTGCGCGGCTACAAGGAGGAGGGCACCACCACGACCCCGTTCGACATGTGCGTGCTCAACGAGATCGACCGCTTCCACCTCGCCATCGAAGCGATCGACCGGGTGCCCGGTCTGGGCGAGAGCGCCGTGTACGCGCGGGAGGAGCTCAGCCGCAAGCTCATCGAGCACCGGCACTACGTCTCCACGCACGGCGAGGACATGCCGGAGATCCGCGATTGGAAGTGGTCCTGAACCATGCGCGTGCTGACGGTGAACGCGGGATCGAGCAGCCTCAAGCTCCGGTTGCTGCACGACGACGAGCAGGTCGCCGGGCACGACGTGCAGCGCTGGCGCGGGGAAGCGGAGCCGATCCGGGACTTCTTCCACGAGCACGGCGCGCAGGCCATCGGGCACCGCGTGGTGCACGGCGGGCCGAAGGTGCTGGGCCCGGCGTTGCTCGACGACCGGCTCGTGGACCACTTGGCGGGCCTGACGGATCTGGCGCCGTTGCACCAGGCCCGCGCGCTGGACGGGATCCGGGCGGCGGGGGAGTGCGCGCCCGCCACCCCGGCCGTCGCGTGCGTGGACACCGCGTTCCACACGACGTTGCCGGAGGCGGCCCGCACCTACGCGCTGCCGAAGGAGTGGAACGAGCGCTGGACGTTGCGCCGCTACGGCTTCCACGGCCTGTCCCACGCCTACGCGTCGCGGCGCGGCGCTGAGATCGCCGGGATCGCCGCCGGGAGGGTGCTGAGCTGCCACTTGGGGGCGGGCGCGTCGTTGGCGGCGGTGCGCGGCGGCCGGTGCGTGGACACCACGATGGGTTTCACCCCGGACGAGGGCCTGGTGATGGCGACTCGCAGCGGGTCGATCGATCCGGGGCTGCTGGGCTGGCTGCTGACCAGCGGGAAGGTCGGCGTGGACGAGCTGTGCACCACGTTGCAGAAGCGCTCCGGTCTGGCCGGGTTGTCGGGTGGCTCGGGCGACCTCCGCGACGTGCTCGCCGCCCGAACCGACTGCGACCTGGACGCGGAACTGGCCTACGACGTGTACGCGCACAGCCTGCTGCGCCACGCCGGGGCGATGGTGGCGGCGATGGGCGGGCTGGACCTGCTGGTGTTCACCGGCGGCGTCGGCGAGCACCAGCCGCCGTTGCGCGCCGAACTCGCCGAGAACCTGGGATTCCTGGGCGTGGAGGTCGATTCGGAGCGCAACGCGGCGACGGGGACCGACGCCGACATCAGCACGAATTCCGCCGCGGTGCGCACCGTCGTCGTCGAGTCCAGGGAGGACGTGGAGATCGCCCGGCAGACCCGCGAGGTGCTCACGAGGCCGTCACCGTGAGCTCGGTCCGGGCTTCGCCCGCCGAGGGGTGCAGCGCCCGCAGCCGGACGCGTCCGGTGCCGCTGCGGGCGCTGCGCAGCCACACCGCGCCCACCCCGCCGGTCTCCGCCAGCGGGAACCGCGCGGGGCCGACGAGTTCGGCCGGTCCGGTGAGGTCCAGTTCGACGTCACCGGCGGTGTGCGGGCGGTCCGCGCCGTAGCGGTCCACCACCCGGATCTCGACGCGGGTCGCGTCGGCGCCCCCGGCGACGAGCTCCCGGTCGTCGGGCCGCAGCACCAGGCGGTCCGCCGACCTGTCCGCCGAGAACCGGCGGGTCAGCACCATCCGGTCGTCGAGGTACCCGTCCACGCGCAGCTCCGGGATGCCGCGCACCGCGCCGAAGTCGGCGAGGAACGGCGGGTAGGGCAGGTTCGGGTACCGCTCGCGGGCGGCGGTGAGCGCGCCGAACGGCTCACCGCCGACGAACAGCTCCAGTCTGTCCACATTGGACCAGATTGCGGCCTCGCCGAGTTCCCGCACCGGACTCGGGCCGGTGAGGTCCCAGTGGAACGACGGCTCGATCACCGGGCGGCGGCGCGGATCCACCTGCGCCCGGTACATCGCCGCGCCCGGCTTCGGCACCCGGAACAGGTCGACCACCCCGGGCCACTTCACGCCCCGGTCGATGTTGCCGTGCCCCGACGGGTAGTCGAAACCCGCCCACGCCAGCACTCCCGCGTAAGCCGGATCGGCGCCCGCCAGGTCGTGCACCTGCGCGTGCGCCAGCGCCTGCCCCTGCTGCACGGCCTGCGGATCGGTGCGCCGGTAGAACCTCGCCGGGCCGGACAGCGTGCCGACCGCCTCGCTGATCAGGTACGGCAGGTCCCGGCGCGGTGGTTCCGGCTCCGGCTGCGGCAGGCCGTCCGGGCCGGTGCTCGCCGAGTAGTCGTTGTAGCCGAACACGTCGTGCTGGAAATCCGTGGTGGCGTGGTCGGCGCCGAGGATCGCGCCGGTCGTCGGCCGCGAGTCGTCCAGCGACTTCGCCAGCCGCTCCGTGCGGCCGTAGAACTCCGCGTCGCCGGGAGTCTCGTTGAGCCGCGCCGCCCACAGCACCACCGACGGGTGGTTGCGGTCTCGCACGATCATGTCGTGCACGTCGCGGTGCGCGCGTTCCAGCCAGCGGCCCGAGCCGAGGTGCTGCCAGCCCGGCGGCTCGTCCCACACCAGCAGCCCCAGCTCGTCGCAGGCGTCCAGGAACGCCTCGTGCGGCGGGTAGTGCGAGCAGCGCACCATCGTGCAGTTCAACTCGCGGCGCAGGATCTCCGCGTCGCGGCGCTGCACCCGCGCGGGCATCGCCGCACCGGCGAACGGGAACAGCTGGTGCCGGTTCACCCCGAACAACCGCAGCCGTTCGCCGTTGAGCCGGAACCCGTCGCGGTCGAACCGGACCTCGCGGAACCCGGTGCGCACCCGGTGCTCGTCCACGACGCGCCCGGCACGCCGCAACGTCACCACCACGTCGTAGAGGTGCGGCGAATCCGGGTCCCACAGCCGCACGCCGCTGAGCCCGTCCAGCACCAGCTCCGCGGTACCCCGCCCCGGCCCGAGATCCACTTCGCGTTCGGCCTCGGCGACCGGCCGGTCCGCGTCGCGCAGCTGCGCCCGCAGCTGCGCGGGACCGCCGTCGACGAGGTCGAGCTCGCAGCGCACCACCAGACCGCGGCGGGCGTCGTCGAGCACCCGCACGGGTTTCGCGAACACGTCCCGCACGTGATCGGCGGGCCGCGCCACCAGCGCCACCTCGCGGTGCAGGCCCGCGGGTTGCCAGAAGTCCACGACGTCGCTCGGGCGGTCCGAGTTCGGCGGCACGTCCGCGTCGAACCGGCCGTCCACCACCACGTCCAGCACGTTGCGGGCCGCCAGCAGCCCGGTGACCTCCCGATCGAACGGCAGGTAGCCGCCGCCGTGCGGCTCCAGCGGACGCCCGTTGAGGATCGGCCGCGTCGTGGTGAGCACGCCCGCGAACCGCAGGAAGTACCTCCGGCCGGGCTCGCCCGCCCCGGCGAAGCGCTTCCGGTACAGCCAGTCGCGCTCCCAGCTCGCCGGGTCCCAGTCCCGCCACGACAACTCCGCGACGACGTGCGGCACGATCGCGGTGCCGAGCAGCTCGTCGGGCACCGCGCCCGGGTCGGCGCCCGGCTCCAGCGGCCCGAACGACCAGGCACCGTCCAAGGCGTTCACTCGTCGAGCCGTCATCGGGGTCCGACCTCCGTGGGCAGCGCGGATCGCCGCTCACCATGCGAGCACGGCCGGGAACGTCCCGGCTAGCGCCCGTCAGGGGGTTCCCGGTAGGTGGTCAGCCCCACCTGGTCGGCGGCGACACGGTCGTCGGGTCGTCCCGGTGCACGGCGGTGGCGCCCAGCTCCGGCCGCGTGTCCGAGCGCCGCGCCGGGGCGCCGCGGTGGACGTCGCGCCGCGGCGCGCTCGCGCTGATGTGCCGCCACTGCAGCACCAGCACGGCGATGCCGAGCAGCAGCGCGGCGAGCGCCGCCCACCCGGCGGGGACCGCGCCGGTGGACCACCACAGCGTCGCCGCGATCCCCAGAGCGGTGCCGCAGAGCAAGGTGAGCGCGTGGAAGAGCAGATGCACCGCGTAGCCCTTCACCGTGTACCTCCCGGCTCGACCTGCTCGTCCTCGCGATCACTGGGTGCACGCACCGCGGCGGGCATCCGTTGCCCCGGTCCGCGGACCGTCACGACAACGGGGGCCGTGCCGACTACGGATCGCCATGGGGCCGCGCTGCGGGCACCATCACCCGATAGTAGCGCCGCTTAAGGTCGAATTGCCTGATCAAGGACGTTCGCCACGTCGTCGAGATCACCCGGCGGAGGGTCGCGCTCAAACCGCGATCGCGCCGAATTCCTCCGATCGGAGTGCGCCCCCGGTCGATGTCCGGCACTGGTGTGGGACCCGCCCTACGGTGAATTCCGGCGAGCCGCTCGCCGTCCCGGCCGACCGCGGCCGGGCCGGCGGGAATCGGCGCCGCGCACGGTTTCTCTCGGGGGTGAGGTCGGTGCTGAACACGTTGGCGGTCTTCGTGCTGATGGCTTCGCTGGGCATCGGAACGATCATCGGATCGCTGATCGCGATGTGCTGGTTCGAGCGACGCATGCTCGGTGAGGAACCCCTCCCGAGCCCGGCCCGGCACCACTGCACCGAACCGGAACCGGCGGAGCCGCAGGTCACCGAGCCGCAGATCGCTGAGCCGTCGGCCGCCGAACCGCAGGTCATCGAATCGCGGACCGCCGAGCCGGAGGTCGTCGAGCCGCGGGCCGGTGAGTCGCGCCCGCAGCGGATCGCCGTGCCGACGCCGAGCGCCGGCCCTCGCGTCCCCGTGCTGGCGGCCGACGCGGATCAGTCCGGCGTGCTGAAGTCCGCGAAGTCGAACCCGGGCGAGACCACGCAGGTCACCAGCGACTCGACCGTCGCCGAAGCGACCGCCCGCTGCCACGTCCCGGCGGGCACCAGCACCTGAGGGTCCTGCCCGGCGCCCGCGCCGAGCACGTGGTGGCGCGGCTGTTCCGAAGGCGCGTCCCCGTCGCCGCCGAGCGACAGCGTCAGCGGCCCGCCGCGGTGCCACAACCACAGCTCCGCCGAGCCGACCGCGTGCCACGCCGAGGTGTGCCCGGCGGCCAGCAGGTAGTAGATCGCCGTCGCGGTGGGCCGCACGCCCCGATCGTCCGGGGACACCTCGACGTCGCTGGTCCAGGTCCGCCGGTACCAGCCGCCCTCCGGGTGCGGCAGCAGGTTCAGCTCCTCCGCCGTGCGACTGCGGGTCTCCAGCGCGGTGAACCGCCCGTGCGCGTCGCGGCGGGCGTAGTGCACGCCGATCACCGCGGACCGCTCCAGCTCCCCGTAGACGTGCGGGAACAGCACGTCGCCGGCGACGCCCGCCGGGGGAGCCGGATCGGCGGCCTCCCAGCGCACCGGGGCGGACAGCCGCCGCGGATCGAGCTCCAGCGCGACCAGCTGCTCGGTCGCGTCCCCGTACAGCGAGTTGGCCACCGCGAGCGTGGTGTCCACGTCCGGCGAGCAGTGCACGAATCCGCTGGTCCCCAGGGACGGAGCGCCGATGCGGTCCGAGGCGGCGTGGAACGAGCTCAGCGGCAGCAGGTGCAGGAGTCGGGATCGAGTCACGTCGCGCAGTCTGCCTGGGCGGAGCACGGGTTGTCAGGTCGCCGGGGCGGGGCAGCGTGGGGCTTTTGCGAGGTTCCACCGGCCGGGTGCGCGAGGTGATCGCACTACGATCGTGCGGGCAACAAGCGTCGAAGGAGGAGTGCATGCGCATCGCGGTGCTCGATGATTACCAGGGTGTCGCGCGGGATCACGCGGACTGGGACTCGCTGGCGGCCGACGTCGAGGTGTTCCACGACACCCTCACCGACCACGACGAGCTGGTGCGGCGGCTCGAACCGTTCGACGTGATCGCCGCGATGCGGGAGCGCACCCCGTTCCCGCGGGACCTGCTGGCCGCGCTGCCGAAGCTGAAGCTGCTGGTCACGACCGGTATGCGCAACGCGTCGATCGATCTGGACGCCGCCGCCGAGCTCGGTGTCGTGGTGTGCGGGACCGGCAACGGCTCCGCCCCGCACCTGGCGTGGGGGCCGACCGCCGAGCTGACCTGGGGATTGATCTTCGCCGTCACCAGGGACATCCCGCTGCAGGACCGGGCGATCCGCGAGGGCGGCTGGCAGCGCGGCGTCGGCCTCGAACTGGCCGGGCGCACGCTGGGCGTGCTCGGTCTGGGCAGGCTCGGCAGCCAGGTCGCGAAGGTCGGCGCCGCGTTCGGCATGGAGGTCGTCGCCTGGAGCGAGAACCTCACCGACGAGGCCGCTGCCGCCGTCGGAGCGCGACGGGTGTCCAAGGAGGACCTGTTCCGCGAAGCCGACGTGCTCACCATCCACACGGTGCTCAGCAAGCGCACCCGAGGTCTGGTCGGCGCGGCGGAACTGGCGCTGATGCGGCCCACCGCGTACCTGGTCAACACCTCGCGCGGGCCGATCGTCGACGAGGCCGCGCTGCGCGAGGCGCTGCACGCGGGCCGGATCGCCGGTGCGGGCATCGACGTCTACGGGCAGGAACCGCTGCCGGTCGACGACCCGTGGCGCAGCACGCCGCGCACCGTGCTCACCCCGCACATCGGGTACGTCACGAAGGGCACCTACGAGGCGTTCTACCCGGAGACCGTCGAAGACATCCGCGCCTACCTGGACGGCGCGCCGATCCGGGTGATCGTCGGCTGACCTGGACGCGGCCGGGCGCGGTGGCGCGCCCGGCCGCGGTGGCGGATCAGAGGTCGTCGGCGATGCCGCGGACCTGCTCGATCAGCTTGGTGCGCTCCTCGAAGCTGCCCGCGAGCGGTGTGACGTTCATCGTGGTCACGCCGGACTCCTTGAACGCCGCGAGCCGCTCGCGCACGTGGCCTTCGGAGCCGATGAGGGTGCTCTTGGCGACGAGGTCGTCGGGGACCTTCGCCGCGGCCTCGTCCTTCTTGCCGTCCAGGTAGAGGTCCTGGATCTCCGCGGCCTCGGCCTCGTAGCCGTAGCGGCAGGCGAGGTCGTTGTAGAAGTTCTTGCCCTTCGCGCCCATGCCGCCGATGTAGAGGGCCAGCATCGGGCGCATCGAGTCGACGAGCGCTCCGACGTCGTCGCCGATCGCCAGCGGCGCCTGGCCGACGACGTCGAGTTCGCCCAGCTCGGGGTTGCGCTTGGCCTTGCCCGCGGCCAGCGACTCGCCCCAGACCTCGTGGGCCTTCTCCGGCACGTAGAAGATCGGTTCCCACGCGTCGCCGATCTCGGCGACCATGGCGACGTTCTTCGGGCCGATGGCCGCGATCATGATCGGGATGTTCGGGCGCACCGGGTGGTTGATCAGCTTCAGCGGCTTGCCCAGGCCCGTGCCCTGCCCTTCGGGCAGCGGGATCTGGTAGTGCTTGCCCTCGTGCTGGACGCGTTCGCGGCGCCACACCTGGCGGCAGATGTCGACCAGTTCGCGGGTCCGGCCCAGCGGCGCGTTGTAGGGCACGCCGTGGAAGCCTTCGATGACCTGCGGTCCGGAGGCGCCGATGCCGAGGGTGAACCGGCCGTCGGAGACGAAGTCCATACCGGCGGCGGTCATCGCGGTGAGGGTGGGCGTGCGGGTGTAGATCTGCAAGATCCCGGACGCGATCTGGAGCCGCTCGGTGCGGGCGGCGATGAAGCCCATCTGGCTGACCGCGTCGAACGAGTAGGCTTCGGCGACGTAGACGATGTCCAGCCCGGCCTTCTCGTAGGTGGCCAGCTCGTCCACGGTCTCTTTGAAGCCCCCGCTGTAATTCAGCGGCATCCCGATGCGCATGGTGGTCCTCTCGGTCGCTGGCGAGCGAGCGGCCGCACCATCGCGTACCAGCCGCGTCGCCGGGTCACCCCGGATGTTACCGCCGGGTAGCACTGCTCCGGGACCCCCTGTTTTTAACACTGCTCGTGTGACATCGGTAGTGCAAAGATGAGGAGTGACATTAATTACGGATCAAGAAAATCCGAACGGGCGATGAACAAATCGTGTGCGTACGGCATGATTCGGCCATGTCGATGGTTCCGCATTGCTGCGCACGGGTGTTTGCCGTTCGGCTCGACGGCCTGTCGGAACTACACGTGAGGGTGGTATGAGGCTCGGACTTCTTGATATCGGCTCCACCGCGGCACGCCTCGAACTGGTCGACCTCGACCGAGGCCGGCTGCCCCGCGCGTCCTGGAGCCACAAGGCGCGCACCCGCCTCGCCGAGCACACCCGCGCCGACGGCTCCGTGACCGAGCAGGGCATGGCGCGCGCGGTGCGCGCCGTCGAGGACTGCATGAGCGCCGTCGGGTCCGAGCTGTCCGGCCCGCTTGTGGCGTTCGGCACGGCCGCCGTGCGCGACGCCGCCAACGGCGCCGAGCTGCGCGACCGCCTCTCCGCCGCCGCGGGCACCCGCATCGGGTCGATGACGCCGCATGCCGAGGCCGCGCTCTGCTACCACGCCGCCCGCCGCTGGCACGGCCAGTGCGGCACGCCGCTGACCACCGTCGACATCGGTGGCGGCACCGCCGAGGTCGCCACCGGATCCGGGCAGATCCCGGAGCAGGTGGTGTCGCTGCCGATGGGCGCGGCCCGGCTCACCCGCGAATACCTGCCCACCGATCCGCCCCCGGCGGAGCAGGTCGAGGCGCTGCGCGCGGCCGTCGAGCGCATCGCTCTGCCGGCGCTGACCCCGTTCCGGAAGCTGGACCTCGGCCAGCCCGTCGCCCAGTCGAAGGTGCTGCGGCAGCTGGCCGTGCTCGCCGCGAGCTCGGACGAGCGCCTGGTGCGCCACCCCGACCACCTCGCGCGGGAGAACCTGAAGCGGTGGATCCCGCGACTCGCCGCGCTCGGCCAGGCCGAGCGGGCCAAGCTGCCCGGCGTGTCCCGCAGCCGTGCCCGGCGCATCCTGGCGGGCGCGGTCGCGGCCGACGCGCTGCTGCGCGCCATCGGCGTGGACGAGCTGGACCTGTGCCCGTGGGGGCTGCGCGAAGGCCTGGTGTTCCGCTTCGTGGAGGTCTACGAGCAGGCCGGGCGGCGCGCCCGCGCCGACGCGATCCGCGAGCTGACGGACGAGATGTTCGCCTGATCAGGCGTTCCTCGTGGTCGTGCGACGGGTCGTACCCGGCTCGCGCCGGAGCGGTACCGTTCGCCGACTAGATCGACGGCGAACCTGGGAGAGGGGCACCTCGTGGCGGTATTGCTGCACATCCTGATCACCGCGGTCGCGGTGTGGGCGACCACGCTGCTGCCCGGCATCCAGCTGGGCGACGCGAGCACCGACGCCGGGACGAAGATCGTGACGCTGCTGGTGGTCGCGATCGTGGTCGGTGTCGTCAACGCCGTCCTGAAGCCGATCGCGAAGACCTTCGGCTGCCTGCTGTACGTGCTCACCCTCGGGCTGTTCGGGCTCGTGGTGAACGCGCTGCTGTTCTGGCTGTCCGGTTACGTCGCGGGCGAGCTGGACCTGCCGTTCCACGTGGACGGGTTCTGGGCGGCGTTCTGGGGCGCGCTGATCGTCACCATCGTCAGCAGCGCCCTGCACGGAGTGGTGCGCCGCATCGCGATCAACGCCGCGCAGAACCGCGAACGCGACTACCGCGAACGCGGCTACTACTGATCGGCCGCGCGGCATCGGCGTCCGGCATCAGCCGAGATGGGCGGTGACCCTCTCGGCGATGTCGGCGCCGATGCGCAGCGACGCGGTCGCGGCGGGCGACGGGGCGTTGAGGACGTGGATCCACCGCTCGTCCTCGTGCACCAGGAAGTCGTCGACGAGGGTCCCGTCCGGGCGCACCGCCTGCGCCCGCACGCCCGCCGCCGCGGGCACCAGGTCGGCACCGCGCAGCGCGGGCAGCAGCTCGCGGGCGGCTCGGACGAACAGCGGCTTGGCGGCCGAGCGCGCGATCTCCGCCGCGCCGGTGCGCCAATACCGCTTCGCCAGCGAGCGCAGGCCGGGGTCGCCCAGCAGCCGCCGCAGGTGCGGGCCGGACCAGGTCCGCCAGTCGTAGCCCTCGCGGGCCAGCGCCGGCACGGCGTTCGGGCCCACGTGCAGCCCGCCGTCGATCATGCGCGTGAAGTGCACGCCGAGGAACGGGAACGCCGGGTCCGGCACCGGGTACACCAGCGCGCGCACCAGTTCGTGGGCTGCCGCGGTCGTCTCGTAGTACTCGCCGCGGAACGGCAGGATCCGGGCGGCGGGCCTGGTCCCGGCGAGTTCGGCGACGGTGTCGCTGTGCAGGCCCGCGCAGTTCACAGCCAGCCGGGTGCGGACCTCGCCGGTCGTGGTGGTGAGCACCAGCCCGTCCCCGTCGCGCCGCGCGGCGACCAGCTCGGTGCCGCGCCGCACCGCCACCCCGCGCTCGGCCAGCAGGTCGGCGAGCACCCGGGACACCGCGCCGAAGTCCGTGATGCCCGCGTCCGGGACCAGCAGCGCGCGCAAGCCCCGGACCCGGGGTTCCCGCTCGGCGATCCCCGAACCGTCCAGTTCGGACAGGCGGACGCCGTTGGCCGCGCCGCGCCGGGCGAGCTCGGCCAGCCGGGGGAGCTGCTCGGCGCGGGTCGCCACGACCAGCTTCCCGAGGCGCCGGACCGGCACGCCGTGCTCCGCGCAGAACCGGTACATCTCCTCCGCGCCGGCCCGGGCGAACCGCGCCTTCGCACTGCCCGGCGGATAGTAGAGTCCACTGTGGAGCACACCGGAGTTGCGGCCGGTCTGGTGCGAGCCCACCGCGGATTCCTTCTCCAGCACCGTGATCCGCTTGCCGGGATCAGCCCGCAGCAGCGCGTGCGCCGTCGCCAAGCCCACGATGCCGCCGCCGATGATCGTCACGTCGTCTTCGGCCATGCCGGTCATCCTGCCCGTCCCGGCCCACCCGTTCCAGCACCGGCGGTAGGGTTCGCTGCGGTCCACGGACGCGGGGAGGGAGAGCCGTGGTGCAGCTGCTCCTGCTGTCGAGTTCGCGAGTGCACGCCTCGCCCGGTTTCCTCGGGCACGCGCTGCCCGCGATCACGGAGCTGATGGCAGGCCGGGAACGCATGTTGTTCGTGCCCTACGCCCGCCGCGACTTCGACGACTACGCGCGCACCGCGCACTCGGTGCTGAGCTCCATCGGCATCAAGGTCGACGGCCTGCACCGCGCGGCCGACCCGGTGCGCGCCATCGCATCGGCCGAGGCGGTGTTCCTGGGCGGCGGCAACACGTTCCGCCTGCTCGCGACCCTGCAACGCCAAGGGCTCGTGCGGGCGCTGCGCCGCGCGGTGCTCGCCGGCGTGCCGTACCTGGGCTCCAGCGCGGGCACCAACGCGGCCTGCCCGAGCCTGCGGACCAGCAACGACATGCCGATCGTGCAGCCCGCCTCGTTCGCCGCGCTCGGCCTGGTGCCGTTCCAGATCAACCCGCACTACCTGCCGCCGGACCCGGCGAGCACGCACCGCGGCGAGACGCGCGACGAACGCCTCACCGAGTTCCTGGAGCACAACGACGTCCCGGTGCTCGGCCTCCGCGAGGGCGCGTGGCTGCGCGTCCGGGACCAGCGCGCCGACCTGGGCGGCACCGAACCGGCCCGCCTGTTCACCCGCCGCGCCCCGGCGCACGACCTCGCCCCCGGCACCGACCTGTCCCACCTCCTGCGCACCACCCCCCGCTACGACCTCTGCTGAACCCCGGGAGTCCGAGTCAGAGGGCGCGACGCCAGGTTCGGTCGTCGTCGACTCGGTCGCCGAGGGTGAAGGTGCAGCGTCCGACCTCGGCGAAGCCGTACCGGCGGTAGAAGCGCTTCGCGCGCTCGTTGTGGTCGAAGACCGTGAGGTGGATTTCCGGCGCCTGCTCCGCGGCGGCGGTGCGCAACGCCCACTCCATGAGCCGAGCGGCCACACCGCGGCCGTGCCAGTCCTGCAGCACGTAGATCTGCTGCAACTCGACGGCACCGGGCGAGGGCGCCGGGGCCGGAGCCCGCAGCGGCGTGAGCTTGGCGTACCCGATCGGCTCGGGCCGGTGGAACCCCACCAGCCAGCGGACCGCCGGGTCGGCCAGATCCCGCTGCATGTCGCCGCCGGGCCCGTAAGCGCGGTCGAGGAAGGCGGCGAACGGCGCGGCGTCGTAGAGGTGCCCGAACGTCGCGGCGAACGACGCTCTCGCCATGGCGCGCAGCGCCTCGTGATCGCTCGCCCCAGGCGGGGCGTAGGTGATCGCGTGGTCCGAGTTCTGCGGCACTGCCGTCTCCTCCGCGTCGAAGACGCCCTTGGGGAGAACGAAAGTCCGAGCGTGGCGGGCTCCGGCCGCTGCAGCGTCCCTCGGACTCGATCAGCGAGCCTACGCCGATCGCGCGGGCCGGGGCGGCGACTTCGGCCGGAGGTCGTCGACCACGCCGGGTCGTGCGGTGGTCAACTTTCTTGGACCGCTTGCCGCGCAACGCTTCCGAGTCGGGCGAGGACCGGGAGGGGCTGAGGATCAGCCGATCTCCGGTGCTGGGACCGCGTTCCGCCGACCGGTGTCCATGCGTTCGCACGCCGTCGAGGTCGAATCCGTTGTGCTCCAGCAGGATTCGCGTTCCGCGACGCGGTCGCCGTGGGAGGTGAGCGTGTGCAGCCGCGATTCCGGTACTGCGGACCGGACCCCGAAAAAGCGAAACGGCCAGGTCCGAGATTCCCTTTCGGGGCTCTGACCTGGCCGTTTTCTTGTGGGCGATACTGGGATCGAACCAGTGACCTCTTCGGTGTGAACGAAGCGCTCTCCCCCTGAGCTAATCGCCCGGTGCCGCCGTTCCCGGCGACATGGAGAACTCTACAACACCGTTTTCAGTGCCCGAACAGGGGGGAGGTCAACCACGGCCAGCGCACTCCGAACCAGTGTCCGATCGTGGCGTACATGCCGAGCAACCAGAGCGTCAGGACCACGATGACGCCGGTCAGGGCGGCGATGCCGAGCTTGACCGTCCAGTGCTGCCTGCCGAGCCAGTTGACCCAGCGGCGGTAGTGGCGCTTGGTGAACATGTTGACGCGGTGCGCCCAGTGGAACTCGGTGGCGAGGATGCCGAGCCCGGCGAACACGATGAGCCAGCCGGGGCCGGGGTACGGGATCGCGATGATGCCGACGATGAGCACGATCGTGCCGAACCCGCCGAGTGCGACCCGGTAGGTCGTGTTCAGCGTGGGGTTGGCGCGGATGCGTTCGCGTCGAGCTCGCAGGCCCCGGCGGAGCCTGTGCCACCTGCGGCGGGGCTGCGGGGTGTCGTCGTCCGGGGCCATGTCGATCTTCTCCGGTCCCGGTTCGGCTGTCCTGCTCAGGGTCCACCTGCCACGTGTCGTTCTGGGTGCTGCCGGGGTCTGCGGCGCTGTGATCAGCGTGTTCGCCGGGTCGTGCCCGCTGGTCCGTCGCAGCGCCGTGCCACGGTTCAGAGAATACGGGCCGACTCGGGGCGGGCCTGGTGGAGCACTCCCGGAAGGGGGTTGCGACGCCGGACGAAATGTGACGTGCGTCATGGGTCGGTTTTTCCCAGTTGTGGCGCCGAGATCGGGTGCGGGCCTTCGACCCTGGTCACACTGTGGCACCGCTCTCCTCGACCGGGTGGCGGCCAGGCGTGTGCGGTTGCGCGTCCGGATGTCGGGGTTAGTCCGTCTCGGCGAATGCTCGTGGCGAGTGTCTCAGCCCCGCCCGTTGAAACCCGTATGGACGCAGGTCCATCGCTTATCCTCGATGGGTGTCCGGCAGTGCCAAGGGAAAAGTTCAGCGACGCTGTCGGGCGCGTTGTGGGGATGGCTCGGTCTCGCTCCGGTCGGAGCCGAACGCCGGTACCGGGGGAGTCGGGCTGATGTTGGTCGGGGGATGCGATGCGACCACGCTGCGCAGTTTTCCGATCGCGTTACGAAGTTCAGTATGCCCCGACCGGGTGATGTAGGGCCTGGTGGCGAGCATATGACCCCGCATAGGCGTCACAACTGTGTTGCTCGGTCGATAAGCGGACCGGGAGGGAGTTAGGAAGGCGAGGACGATGCGAAACGATCACGTGACACTCCGTTCGACGGCGGTGTTCGATCTGCTGGCCCCGCAGACACCTGCGGTGCCCGTCCAGGTCGAACTGCGCTACGACACCCGCGACCCCTACGCGGTGGTGGCCGCGTTCCGCACCGGCCGGGCCGGTTGGGTCGAGTGGGTGTTCGCCCGCGACCTGCTCGCGGACGGCCTGATCGCGCACGCGGGCGAAGGGGATGTGAGCATCCGGCCCGCGGTCGACGACCCCGAGGTCGTCGCGATCGAGCTCAGCTCGCCGTCCGGGCACGCGGTCTTCGAGGCCTCGGCGCAGGAGCTGGCGGACTTCCTGGACCGCACCTACGACGTCGTGGTGCCGGGCAACGAGAACCTGTGGGTCAACGTCGACGACGCGCTGACCCGGTTGCTGCCGCACGACCTGTCCTGACGTGCCGTCCTCGCCGCTGCGGCCAGGCTCGGCATGGGTCGCGGGGCCGGCGATCGACCCCCCTTTGATCGTCGGATGCGGCGTGGTTTAAAGTTCTCTGTGCAACGCAGCGGTGACTCCGGAGCCGAGCCGGAGCATTCACCGCAGTGCAGGCGGATGTAGCGCAGCTGGTAGCGCATCACCTTGCCAAGGTGAGGGTCGCGGGTTCGAGTCCCGTCATCCGCTCTGGGAAACCGATCGGGTCGATCTCGGGTTTCCGGGTATCGGCACCCGGTCACCCGGACGTTCGGCCCGGACGCGCCCAACGCGGCGGAGTGGCCGAGTGGCTTAGGCAAGGGCCTGCAAAGCCCTGTACGCGGGTTCGATTCCCGCCTCCGCCTCGCGCGATTAGCTCAGTGGGAGAGCGCTACCTTGACACGGTAGAGGTCACTGGTTCAATCCCAGTATCGCGCACCAGATTTTCTTGCAAGACCAGAACCCCTGTCGGTGATTTCGCCGGCGGGGGTTTTTCGTGCGTTCGTTGATGGGTCTCGCAGCGCTTTTCGGAAGGCTGGTCAGGGCTCGACGGTGATGATCACCCTGGGGAGTCGTCGGGACGTCGAGCGTCGGCCGAGTCGGTGGCGCTCGATCGCTCCCGCGGACCCGTTTCCTGCACGGAGCCGGAGGAGTTCGTCGTCGATCCGCTCGCGCGCAGCGGGGTGGCCGCGAGCACGTCCGAGGTGGACGGCCGGGTTCGGGGGTGCCATCGGCTCGCACGTTCGCAGCATCCGCGCGCAGGAGTTCGCGGAGTTCCTATTCCGGATCGTCGGAGCCGAAAAGGCGGGCGGTGACGGATTTCGCGGTGGATTCCTTTTCCCCGATTCGCCCGGTGGTGGCGAAAAGCGCCCGGCCTTCGGCGTTCGCGGAGCGGCGTTTGATTTCGCCGTGGATCGGGCATCACTGCTGGCGAGGCGGAGGAGGCTGAGGACATGGTGCAGCTCGGGGCGGAGGCCGGTGCGGAGGTCCCTGCCTTCGATCGTCCGCCGGGGACCGAGCTGCGCCGGCTGGTCGCGGAAGGCGATCTCGACTTCCCGATGCCGGGCGAGGGCGGCACCCGGCGCCGGTGGTCGTTGCTGGCCGCGCACGGCCGCCGCGACCTGTCGCTGGCCAGGCTGGTGGAAGGGCACACCGATGCGGTGGCGATCTTGCACGAGGCCGGGCGGAAAGCGGTGCCGGGCGCCGTCTACGGGGTGTGGGCCTCCCGCGCGGGAGGGCGGGGCGCGTGGTGCGACGACGCGCGCCGCGTGCTCACGGGAACGGTGCCGATGTGCTCGGGAGCCAACGCGGTCGACCGGGCGCTGCTGGTGGCTCGTCCCGGTGCAGCGGAGGATTCGGGCTGCGACGTGCTGTTCGACCTCCCGGTCGAACCCGGCACCGCGCGTCCGGTCGTCGGTAGTTGGCGAGCGGCGGGCATGGCCGAGTCCGACACGCTCGACGTCGTGCTGCGCGACCTGCCGTGGTCCGACGACTCGGTGGTCGCCGAACCGGGTTTCTACACCGAGCGCCCCGGGTTCCGGCTCGGCGGCGCCGGAGTGGCGGCCGTGTGGTTCGGCGGCGTGCTCGGGCTGTGGGACTCGGTCGTCGCGAACCTCCGGGCTTCGAGCCCGGATCCGCACAAGACGGCGAACCTGGGGGCGCTGCGGTTGGTGGTGGAGCAGGCCGACGCGGTGTTGGCGCGCGCCGCCGACGAGGTCGACGCGGGTGCCGAGCCCGCAGCGCGGTCGGTGGTGCTGCGATGCCGCTGCGCGGCCGAGGACGCCGCCCGCCGGGCGCTGGACCTGGCGCCTCGCATCACCGGTCCCGCCGCGTTCGCGCGGGACGCCCGGTTCTCCCGGCATCTCGCCGACCTGCAGGTCTACGTGCGCCAGCACAGCACGGAACGCGAGCTCGCCGACTGGGGCGGGCAGGCGCTCGACGGTGATCCGGGAGCGGACGCGTGACCGCGGGCCCGGGGCGCGCCCTGCCTCTGCTCGACACCGGCGGGTGGGGCCGCGTCGCGGTGGTCTCGGCGCACCCGGATGACGAGAGCCTCGGCGTGGGCGGCCTGCTGCAGGTCCTGCGCGAGCAGGGAACCCGGTTGGACCTCGTGGTGGCCACCGATGGGGAGGCGGCCTACCCCGCGCTCGACGAACGGGGGCGCCGGGAACTCGCCGCCACCCGGCGCCGGGAGCTGCACGCCGCGCTGGAGGTGCACGGCATCGACGAGTCGCCGGTGTGCTGGCTGGGGTTTCCCGACTCGGAGCTCGCGCAGCACGAGGACGACCTGGTCGAGCAGCTGCGCGGGCTGCTGGTCGATGCCGACGTCTGCCTCGTCCCCTGGCCGGGGGATCCGCACCCCGATCACCAGGCGATCGGCCGCGCCGTCCTCCGCGCGGCGCGGCCCTCGGCGCGGGTGTGGGGCTACCCGATCTGGGCGTGGCACTGGAAGGACGGGCCCGCCTTCCCGTGGGGCGATGCGGCGGAGCAGCCGCTGAATCCGGTGCACCGGCAGCGGAAGGCCGCCGGGCTGGCCGCGTTCACCTCGCAGACCGCGACCGGGCCGAACGGGGAAGACCCCGTCCTGCCCGCCGACGTGCTGGCGCACTTCGCGGGGGAGCGCGAAGTGCTGTTCGCGCAGCCCCGCCAGGGCACCCCGCCGGAGCGATTCGCCGAGCTCTACGACTCCCACGCCGAACCCTGGGACGTGCACTCCTGGTACGAGCGGCGCAAGCAGCGGCTCGCCGTGGCGTGCCTGCCCGAACCCCGGTACGCGACCGCGCTCGAACCCGCGTGCGGCACCGGTGAGCTCACGCGGTTGCTCGCCTCCCGCTGCGACCGCGTGCTGGCCTCGGACGCCGACGGCGCCGCGGTGGAGCGGGCCCGCGCCAAGCTCCGCGACCACCCTGCGGTCCACGTGGAGCAGCGGGCGCTGCCGGGGCGCTTCGGGCGCGCGGAGGTGGATCTGCTGGTGTGGAGCGAGATCCTCTACTACCTCGGGGACGACGCGCTGACCGAGACCATCGGCGAAGGCCTGCGGGCGCTGCGCCCCGGCGGCGACGTGCTGGCGGTGCACTGGCGGCACCAGGCCCACGACGCGCCGCACGACGGCCCCGAGGTGCACCGCAGGCTCGACGCGCATCCGGAGCTGGTGCCCGTGGCGTTCTACGCCGACGCCGACTTCCTCGTCTCCGCGTTGCGGCGCCGATGAGCGGCGAAGTGGACGCCGTCGCGGTGGTCGTTCCGGCGCACGACGAGGCGGCGACCGTCGAAGCCTGCGTGCGCAGCGTCATCGCCGCCGCGCGCCGCTCCCGCCTGCGCCTGCCGGTGTCGGTGTGCGTGGTCGCCGACCGCTGCACCGACGGCACCGAACGCCTCGCGCGGGACGCGGGGGACGGGTTCGACCGGTTCGCGACCGTGCCCAGGGCCCGGCCCCGACCGCTCGGCGACGTGCGCAACCTCGGCGTCCGGTGCGCGAGGGCGCTGCTGCCGCGAGTGCGCGCCGAGCGGCTCTGGCTGCTGCACACCGACGCCGACGGCACGGTGCCGGTGACGTGGATCGACGACCACCTGCGGCACGCGTTCGACGGAGCCGACGCCGTGGCCGGGCGGGCCGACGTGCAGGACTACAGCGCGATCACCGTGCGCGCGCAGCACCGCTACCAGGAACACGTCCGACGCGGTGAGGACCGGTTCACGCATTCCCACGTCTACGGGGCCAACCTCGGCGTGCGCGCGGACGTCTTCCGCGCCGTCGGCGGCTTCCCCGAGGTGTTCACCGGCGAAGATCACGGCCTGTGGCTGAAGCTCGCCGAAGCGGGGGCGGCGGTGCGCCAACCGAACGACGTGCGCGTGCGCACCAGCGGGCGCACCCGAGGGCGGGCGCCGGGTGGCTTGGCGGCGCTGCTGCGGACGTTGACTTGCGAGGGAACGATCAGCTCGCCGCGTTGACCGGGACGGGCCGCGTCCTCGGGAGCGCGGGGTGGTTCGCGACCGAGCGCTCGGTCAGTACGTCGTGATGCGCAGCGATTTCATGCGCGCGTAGAGGGTCGTGCGCGACATGCCCAGTTGCTCGGCCGCCCGAACCTTGTTGCCGTCCGCGGCCTTGAGCGCCGTGACGATCACGTCCCGCTTCGCCTGGTCCAACGCCGTCAACGGGTGCTCCGGCGAGGTCGCCCGGTACTGCTCGGGAAGATCGGCCACCGTGAGCGCGCCGACGGACCGTTGCCGCGTCAGGTGGTGGATCACGGCCTTGAGCTCGCGGAGGTTCCCCGGCCACGACTGGGCGGCGAGTGCTCCGATGAGGCTCGGGGTCATGTGCAAAGCCCGATCGGGGGCGATCTCGCTCATCATCGTCGCGGCCAGGCTGGGAATGTCCGTGCGCCGGGCCGAAAGCGGCACGAGTTCTTCGCGGATCATCGCCGTACCCGCCAATGCCGCCGCGCGGCCGGTGAGCCCTGAGATCGGTCCCGCTATGAACATCAGATCCGGTCGGCCGTCGTGATCGACCCAGTTGACGACGAGGTCGAGCAATTCGTCGGGGAGCAGGTCGATGCCGTCCACGCACACCGTCCCGTTCGGACGGCGCATCGCCCTCTCGAACTCGGCGGCCCATTCGGCGTGCCCTTCCAGCAAGGCCGCGCCCGGCCGCATGACCCTCAACGGGGGCTGCTCGGCGGCCAGCTCGCGCGCTCGGGTCGACCGGCCGGTTCCCGGGACTCCGGTGATGAGGCGGGGAGCGCCGACCTCCTCCAGCCGCGTCCGGGAGCGACTCCGCACGGCCCGTGCCCGATCACCGCTGACCCGGTCCACCCGCACCAGCGCGCCGCGGCGGGCGTTGCCCACCCGGGAGATCTCGATGCTGACGGGGGCGCCTGATTCGAGCGTGAGCTCGAAGGTCTGCTCTTCGCGCTGCACCTCTTCCAGGAGGGCGCGCAGCAGCGCGACATCGCTGGGGCCGAGCAGATCGTTGGCCGCCTGGTTCGACAGCACGATGTCCTCACCGATGGCGACTATCGCCCGCCGCCGCAGGCCCGCCGCGCCCTGGAACGCCTGCAGCAGGTCCTTCTCCGAGGTCCGGCTTCCGTCCAGCAGGCGCTGCTCGATGTCGTGGGCCGCGCGGGAGATCAACGGCGGCAGCAGGGGGCTGGCCTGGTCGGTGATCGCCGTGATGTCGAGGACTCCTTCGATGCGCTTGGTCAGCGGATGCCTGATCGGATGGCCGTAGCAGCTGAAACCTTGCAGGGACTTCGCGAAGTGCTCGCGTCCGTTGATGCTGATGGCCTGCCGGATGGCCATCGCGGTGCCCAGCGCGTTGGTGCCGATCGTCTCCTCGAGGAGACTGGCTCCCGGAACGAGGGCGAGCGAGTCCAGGCCGCTCTCGACACGTGGATCGTCGAACCACCGGCGCACGACGCGGCAATCTCGATCCACCAGCAGGGTCGAGTAGTTGCTCCCCCGCAGGCTCTGCTCCAGATCTTCCAGCACCGGGGCCGCGCCGACCAGCAGCGAGCTGCGCGGATCGATCTCGTGGGCGACCGTCTTGAACTCCGCCGACGGGTCGAGCCCGGCCATCTCCACTCGCCGCCAGGACATCGCGATGTCCTGGCGAACTCGTGTGCCCGCAGGTCCAACGCACCAACGTGGGTCCATCTGGTCGGGTCCCTCCACACAGCGGCATCGGTGTGCTCGTCGACACACAAGGTAATAACCGCCGCGAACTCGACCTGTCCAGACTTTGAACGGAGTTCTCTTCGCATCGCAGGCGGGGGAGCCCGGTGGGGCGGGCGGGGAGCGCGACGCTGGACCGATTCTCCCGTGATCCGCATTTGCGGTGCCTTGATCCACTGTGGCCCGCATTTTCGGAAGTCGTTCCATGGTCCGGGAAACGCGCTGATCGCTGTACAGAACTTGAACACCCGCGCGAGTGATCCGCCGCCGATACTCGCGGGTGCCACGCCAACGGTGTGACGTGGCGCACTAGGGGAGGCGGAATGTCAGAGCGTGCAACAGAACGGCACCGCGCGCAGGAAACGGGCATGGCAAGGCGGAAGTTCCTCGGATACCTGGTCGGGGGCTCCGGTCTGGTCGCCGCGGCCAACGTAGGACTGCTCGGTTCGCCGCCGGAGGCGGCGGCAGCGGTACCCACCGCGCCCGTTCCCGCCGAGCTCGCGGACCTCAACGACGTGCTCAGCGCAGCCGCGCTGCCCACCTCGCAACTGATCACCGTCGAGGTGCACGAGGACGGCACCGCGTCGTTCGAGCTGCCGCGGGCCGAGGTCGGCCAGGGCATCACCACCTCGATCGCGATGATCGTCGCCGAGGAGCTCGAACTGCCGCTGGACAAGGTCGACGTATCGCTGGCCCCGGCCCGCCCGGAGTTGCTGTTCAACCAGCTCACCGGTGGGTCGAACACCATCTTCGCGATGTACACCCCCGTCCGGGTCGCGGCGGCCATCGCCAAGGGGGCACTGCTGGAAGCCGCGTCGAACCTGCTCGGCGACACCGTCGACGCGCTGCAGGCGAAGGCGGGCGAGATCATCGGCGTCGGCGGCAAGAGCGTCACCTACGGCGAACTGGTGTCGAAGGCCGCGGTGCCGCGGACGACGCCGCGGGAAGTCGTGCTCAAGCCGGTCGCCGAGTACAACGTGGTCGGCACTCCGCAGCCGCGCAAGGACGCCCGCGCGGCGATCACCGGCCAGAAGCAGTTCGCGATGGACCTCGCGGTCGACGGCGCGCTGCCCGCGATGATCTGCCGTGCGCCGACGGTCCACGGCACCCCCAAGGCGGTGCGCAACGCCGCTGAGGTCAAGGCCATGAACGGCGTCACGCACGTCGAACAGGTCCCGACCGGTGTCGCCGTCCGGGCGCAGACCTTCGGCCAGTGCATCGACGCCATCCGGGCGCTGCAGGTCGATTGGAACCCCGGCACGGCCGAGGGCGAGTCCGACGAGTCGATCCTGGCCGAAGTCCACGGGGCGGAACTGCCGATGGTGGTGCCGCAGGTCCCGGTGCTGACCGAGACGTTGGACTACGGCTTCGAGTTCTACACGCGCAGCGGCTCACCGCTCGAACCGAACTGCGCGGTCGCCGACATCCGCGCGGACGGTGGAACCGTCTGGGCCTCCGCGAAGTCACCGATCGCGGCGCGGGAGGAGATCGCCGCCGCGGTGGGATTGCCCGTCGACAAGCTCGTGTTCAACGTGGTCGAGGGCGGCGGTTCCTTCGGCCGGAAGCTGTTCTTCGACGGGGCGCTGGAAGCCGCGCACGTGTCGAAGGCGTGCCAGGCGCCGGTGCGGCTGATGTGGCACCGCGCCGACGAACCCCGCCAGGGCCGCTCGCACCCGATCACCACCTCGCGCATCCGGGTCACCCGGCTCGCCGATCAGGTGCTGACCTACGAACACCGGCACACCGGAGTGGCCGTCGACCTGACGCACGGTCTCGGTGAGGCGATCACCGCCGGAGCCGCGAAGCTGCCGGTCGCGGGCAACCTCACGTTCGCCGAGACGATCTTCACGACGACCCAGTACCTGCCGTACGACTTCGGCGTCGTCGATCAGCTGCTCCTGGAGACCGGTGCCCACGACCGGTTCCCGACCAGCGCCGTGCGCAACGTCTACTCACCGGATGTGCGTGCCGCCAACGAGCTGGTGGTCGACCGGCTCGCCGAGCGCATGGGCAAGGACCCCTACGAGTTCCGGATGGGTTTCCTGCGCGAGGAGCGCGTGCGGCGCGTGCTGGAGAAGGTCGCCGAGGAAGGCGAATGGGGCAAGCGGATGCCGGAGCACTGTGCCCAGGGCATCGCGATCCACGAGGAGTACAAGGGCGCGACGGCCTGCTTGGTGGAGATCGACTGCCGGCCGGAGACCGTGAACCGGCGGATTCGCGACGCGCGGACGGGCCCGCTGGTCACCAAGGTGACGTTCGCCGTCGACCCCGGCCTGGCCATCAACCCCACCGGCGTCGAAGCGCAGATGCAGGGCGGCATCTCCGACGGGATCGCGTTGGCCCTGACCAACTCCAGCCATCTCGCCGACGGTCACTTCCTGGAAGCCAGCTGGGACAACTCGGCTTACACGAGGCAGTGGAACACCCCGCGCGACATCCAGGTGTTCGTCATGCCGTCCGAGCATCCGCCGGGCGGCGCGGGCGAAGCCGGTGTCGCGGCGACCTTCGCGGCGACGGCGTGCGCCTACGGCCGCGCGGTCGGCGAGATGCCGACCTACTTCCCGATCAACCACAAGGAACCGCTCCACTTCGAACCGAAGTCCTTCGTCCCGCCGGTCCCGGAGTCCCCGACCGACGGCCTCACCCACACCTTCTGATTCGAGGGAGCGCACTGATGTCCACACACACCTTCATCGTCAACGGCGAGTCGGTGACCGTCGACGTCGACGACAAGGAGCGCATGCTCTGGGTGCTGCGCGACGTGCTCGGCATCCGCGGACCGAAGTACGGCTGCGGGATCAACGTCTGCAAGGCGTGCACGTCGCACATCAACGGCAAGGCGTTCAACCCGTGTGCGGTGCCCGTCGGCGACCTCGAACCGACCGATGAGGTGACCACGATCGAAGGCCTGCCCGACACCGTGGGCAAGGACCTGCACCCGATGCAGGAGGCATGGCTGGAACACGACGTCGCGCAGTGCGGCTACTGCCAGCCCGGCCAGATCATGGCCGCCGTCGCGAAGGTGAACCAGGCGCGCGCCGAAGGCCGCGAGATCGACGACGCGCTGCTCGACGAGATCCGCAACGTCTGCCGGTGCGGCACCTACTTCCGCATCCGCCAGGCGATCAGATCGGGCGCCGAGAACATGTGACCTGGCCACGGCACGGCGGTGGTGGACGGCGGGGCGCCGCGCGGTTCACCACCGCCGTGTTCTCGCGCTCCCGCGGCAGCACGAGCCCCGTCGGTGCTGCCACCGGCGGGGCCGCGTCGCGGCGGGTCCGAACGCGACTCCCGGCTGCTGGCGGGGCCGTGCGGGACGAGGCGCGGTCGTCGGTTGCTCTGATCGGTTGGTGTGCGGGCGATGCTGCGGCGAGGGTTTATTTTGGCACCGGATGTCATTAACGTCGTGGCTGCCGTCACACCCGACCCGAGGGGCGATCCGCGATGAGCAACGGTTGGTTCGAGAGCGTCGCCGAAGCCCAGCGGCGGGCGCGCAAACGCCTGCCGTGGTCGGTCTACGGGGCGTTGATCGCGGGATCGGAGAAGGGCACGACGCTGGCCGACAACCGAGCGGCGTTCGGCGAGCTGGGATTCGCCCCGCACGTCGCCGGCCTGTCCGCCGAGCGGGACCTGGCCACCACCGTGCTGGGGCAGCCGATCTCGATGCCGGTGGTCATCTCGCCGACGGGCGTGCAGGCGGTGCACCCGGACGGCGAGGTCGCGGTGGCCCGCGCCGCCGCGGCGCGGGGGACGGCGATGGGGCTCAGCGGCTTCGCGAGCAAACCCGTCGAAGACGTGGTGGCGGCGAACCCGCAGACGTTCTTCCAGACCTACTGGGTGGGCGGCCGGGACGAGATCGCGCGACGGGCCCAGCGGGCGAAGGAGGCCGGTGCGGTCGGGATGATCGCGACCACGGACTGGTCGTTCTCGCACGGCAGGGACTGGGGCAGCCCGGCGATCCCGGAGAACATGAACCTGGCCACCATGCTGCGCTACGCGCCCGAGGCGCTGCGGCATCCGCGCTGGTTGGCCGAGTTCGTCAAGCACCGCACGATCCCGGACCTGCGGGTGCCCAACGTGGACGGGCGCGGCGAGCAGGGCCCGACGTTCTTCGGCGCCTACGGGCAGTGGATGCAGACGCCGCCGCCGAGCTGGGACGACATCGCCTGGATGCGCGAGCAGTGGGACGGTCCGTTCCTGCTCAAGGGCGTGTGCCGGGTGGACGACGCCAAGCGCGCCGTGGACGCCGGAGTCACCGCGATCTCGGTGTCCAACCACGGCGGCAACAACCTGGACGGCACCCCGGCGAGCATCCGGGTGCTACCCGCCATCGCCGACGCCGTGGGCGGGCAGGTGGAAGTGCTGCTCGACGGCGGCGTGCGCCGGGGCAGCGACGTCGTCAAAGCGCTCGCGCTCGGTGCGAAAGCGGTCATGATCGGCCGCGCCTACCTGTGGGGCTTGGCCGCGAACGGTCAGGCCGGGGTGGAGAACGTCCTGGACATCCTGCGCGGCGGCATCGACTCCGCGCTGCTCGGCCTGGGCCGCTCCTCGATCCACGAACTGGACCGCACCGACGTCGTCATCCCGCCCGGCTTCGAGAGGGCCCTCGGAACCTGACGGGCGGTTTTCGCCCTGGCCTGAGTAGGGGTCGGGTGGCGGAACCTCAGCGGTTTCCTCGCTGCGCCCCTGGTCGGGTGTCACAGCTTTTTCCCGAGTGGCTCCGCCACGAGGGAAAAAGCCGTCCTCGCGAGGAAACCGCTGAGAACCCGCGGGTGGTCGGCTTGCTCAAGCTGGTCGCTGCTCAGCGGCTTCGCCGCTGACAGGACGACGACCACGAACGCGGCTCACCAGGAACGCGGGGGTGTCAGCGGCTCGGCTTGGTGATGGTGCCGTAGTTGAGGCCGCCGTGGGTGAAGGTCGGGACGACCGGCCACTGGCGCTTCCAGGGGGCGCACTCCGAGGACGGGATGATCTGCAGCCAGCGGGAGTCCTTCGGCGAGCGCGACGCCATCGCCTTCTCCTTGACCATCGAGTCGTACTGGTCGAGCGAGTCCTCCAGGGTGTTGGCGTTGAGCACCACTTCCCGGTTGAAGAACCGCGCCTGCTGCTTCACGCCGGGGATCTTGGACAGCTCGGGCTGCCAGCTGTCGGCGGCCATGCCGTTCTCCGAGGAGACCCACACGCCGTCGGGCGTGTTCACCACCAGCGAGTGGTTGCCGTCGGTGTGGCCGGGTGTCCACAGCAGGCTGACGCCGACGCCGAGCTCGACGTCGCCGTCGATGACTTCGAGCCGTTCGGCGGGCACGCCGTCCATGCCGCCGTCGACGTACCAGGCCCACTGCATCGGGTGCGGCGCCTCGAAGGTGCCGAGTTCCTTGCGGTGCACCAGGAGCTTGCCGTTCGGGAACAGCGGCGCGCGCGGTTCCCGCTCGCCGGGGATGACCTGATCGCTGCCCATGATCATCCGGACGTCCTGGACGTGCAGGTGGTCGAAGCTCACGTAGTCGACGTCGTCGTTGTGCAGGCCCAGGCGGGGCAGCACGGCGTCCGGGTCGTTGTAGTACTTGGCGAAGACCTTGTCGGAGAGGAAGTCGCCCGCCATCTTCTGGAGCTTGCCGTAGAACGGTGCTTCGGCGGAGCCCGCGGCGACCGTCGGTTCCCACACGAGCGTCTTGAGCTCGCCGTCGAAGCCCTCGAACTGGATCACGAACATCCGGTTGATGATCGAGATCATCGGGTTGATCGACAGGTTGTATCCCTGGAAGGCGTACCGGGAGGGGTAGGGCGCGGCGGCGATGTCGACGCTGCGGATGCCCGCGACGGTGCCCTGCCGGACGAACCGCTCGCGGTAGGCCTCGGCCGCCGAGCGCACCGCTTCCAGGCGCTTGCCGCGCGGCCAGATGTCGTGCACGCCGTCGAACTCGGGGATCGGGCGGACCGTCTGCGGGGTGACGTTCGCGGTCATCGTTCGGAGCTCCCATCGGGGTCGGTGACGGCACGGTTCTCGTAGCTGTGCCGGGCCGTCTTGTCGGTGACGGCCAGGACCTGGTTCGGCACCGCGGTGCGCAGCAGGCGGAAGCGGGCCGGGTCCGGCAGCACCGCCGCGAGTCGCGCGGCGAGGCCCATGCGCCGCGGCAGGGCCACTTCGAAGCGCGGACGCCGGATGACGCCGAGCACGGCGCGCGCGACCTCCGCGGGGGTCAGCCTGCGCACCGGCCCGGTGGCGGTCCCGGCGGCGAGTTCGGTCTCCACGACTCCCGGCAGCACCACGGAGAGCCGGACGCCGCTGCCGTGCAGCTCGGTGCGCACGGCGTTGAGGTACCCGTAGACGGCGTGCTTGGTGGCCGCGTAGGTGGCTTCGCCCGCGGGGGCGAGCTTCGCGGCCCCGGAGGCGATGGTGACGATCTGGCCGCGCCCGCGCGCCCGCATCGCGGGCGCGGCGAGCCGGACCCCGCGGATCACTCCGAGCAGGTTGACGTCCACCTGGCGCCGCGCGGCGTCCTCGGGCTCCTCGTCGAACGGGCCGACCCACATCACGCCCGCGTTGTTGACCAGCACGTCGACCGGGCCCCAGCGCTGCTCGACCGCGTCCAGGAACGCGGTGAACGAGGGGGTGTCGGTGACGTCCACGGGGAACGCGGCGACGTCGCCGGGCAGTGCGCGCGCGGTGTCGCGGGCGGCGTCGAGGTCGCGGTCGCCGAGCGCGACGCGGGCGCCCGCCGCGGCCAGTTCGCGGGCGATCTCGCGCCCGATCCCCCTGGCGGCGCCGGTCACGGCGATGACCAGTCCGGCCGGTGTCGGCTGCACGGTTCCTCCTGGTCGTCGGAGCACATTCTGACACGGCGTCATGTCAGATGGCCGGTAGACTAGCCGAGTCCGATCGGCGGTGGAAGGGGCGAGATGGTGCGGGAGAACGCCGGTGGCGGGCGCCGGTACGCGGGGCTGGCCCCGGCGGAACGGGCGCGGCAGCGCCGGACGGCCCTGCTCGACGCCGCCGAAGACCTCTTCGGCACCCAGGGGTACCGGGCGACCTCGGTCAAGCAGGTGTGCACCCGGGCCGGGCTGACCGAGCGGTACTTCTACGAGTCCTTCCGCGGCCGGGAAGCCGCGCTGGTCGCCGTGTACGACCACCTCGTCGACGGCCTGCGCTCGGCGACGCTGAACTCGATCGCCGGCGTGGCGCGCTCCGAGTTCGCCGACCGCGGCCTGGCCGCCTTCATCGACTTCCTCACCGCCGACGAGCGGCGCGCCAAGATCGTGCTCATCGAGGTCGTCGGCGTCTCACCGGAACTGGAGGTGCGGCGCCACGCGGTGCTGACCGAGTTCGCGGGCCTGGTCGCCGAGATGTGGCTCGCCTCGGAGGAGGTCACCGCGCTGCACCGGACGACGGCGATGGGTCTCGTCGGCGGCGTGAACTACCTGCTCGTCGACTGGCTCAACACCGGCACCCCGCAGCGTCCCGCCGAACTCCTCGCGGCGTGCAAGGTGCTGTTCCTCGGAGCGAAGGAGCAGCTGGCCTCGGGATCTTCTCCAGCCCGGCCCGCTTAGCGAGGTCGAGTTTCGGCCGTCCTCTTAGGACGACAGCCGAGGTGGCTGCTCCGGCGGATCTGCGGCTGCCGGCCGGAAGGCCGGTGCGGGCTCAGTCCCCGGCGTCGTCGGCGGGCGGGGTGGCGGGGGCGAGCCACATGCCGGTGATCGCGTCGACCAGGCCGCAGGACGCCTCGTGCCAGCCCGAGCGGGGCGTCGGGGTCGCTTCGGCGAGGGCGCGCTCGCGTTCGGCGCACATGTGCATGATGAGCTGGCGGACCATGTCGTAGCGCTCGGCGCGCACCTCGGCGGGCAGCTCCGGCAGGCAGCGGTCCATCCCGGCCAGCACCTCGTGCAGCGTGGGCGAGGTCAGCGCCTCCTCCACCATGATCGGGCGGAAACCGGGGTCGGTCATGACCTGGGCGGCGAACCGGGCGAACCAGGTCGGGGCGCCGAGTTCGTCGAGGTGCCGGGTGAACGGGTGGACGAAGCACGCGACCCAGTCCCGCACGTCGGTGGAGTCGCCGGCCTGCTCGACCAGCCGCACCCGCAGCCGCTCGACGTCCTCGGCGTGCTTGCGCACGATCGCCCGCACCAGATCCGTCTTGGTGCCGAAGTGGTAGCCGACGGCCGCGTTGTTGCCCTGGCCCGCCGCTTCGCTCACCTGCCGGTTGGAGACGGCGAACAGGCCGTGCTCGGCGAACAGGCGCTCGGCTGTGCAGAGGATCCGCTCCCTGGTCGCCTCGGCCCGTTCGGTTCGCGCCGTTCTCTCGCTCACCGCCACCACCTCGCGCCGGTACTTCCGCGCCGCCCCGGTGGCGGCTCTCGTCGGGCCGATCCTATTCCGTGCCGTCCCGCTGCTGACCTGGGCTCCTCGAACGAGCCGAGGGAAAAGTGATATCACTATGCTACTGTTGTGCAAGTTGAACGATCACTACGTGCAGGGGACACCATGACCGCTCAGGTGGAAGCGCGGGAACGCGGAAAGATCCAGATGCCGGAATCGCCGGTGGTGGAACGGCCGGGATTCCGGGCGTCCGGCGTGCCGATGGCCGGGCTCTCGCTGCTGCTCGTCCTCGGCGGGGGAGCGGTGCTCACCTACGGCCTCATCGTCGAGACCGTGCTGCCGCTCGCCGTCGGGAGCGTGGTCGGGCTCATCGGACTGGTGCTGCTCGGCGGGCTCGTCGCCGTGGCTCCCGGTGAAGCGCGCGTGCTGCAGTTCCTCGGCAACTACACGGGAACGGTGCGCCCGGCCGGACTGCACTGGGTGAACCCGTTCAGCAGCAAGACGAAGGTCTCCACCCGGATCCGCAACCACGAGACCGCCGTGATGAAGGTCAACGACTCCGACGGCAACCCGATCGAGATCGCCGCCGTCGTCGTCTGGCAGGTCGCCGACACCGCGCAGGCCTCGTTCGCGGTGGACAGCTTCGTGGAGTTCGTGGAGACCCAGACCGAGACGGCGGTGCGCCACATCGCCACCAGCTACCCCTACGACGGCGAGGGCGAGCACCCGTTCTCGCTGCGGGAGAACGCCGAGGAGATCACCGGCAAGCTCTCCGCCGAGATCGCCGCGCGCGTCGAGGCCGCCGGCGTCGACGTGGTCGAATCCAGGCTGACCCACCTCGCCTACGCCCCGGAGATCGCCCAGGCCATGCTCCAGCGCCAGCAGGCCGGAGCGGTCGTGGCGGCGCGGGAGCGGATCGTCGAAGGCGCCGTCGGCATGGTCGACCTGGCCCTGCAGCGGCTCTCCGAACGGGAGGTCGTCGAACTCGACGAGGAGCGCAAGGCGGCGATGGTCAGCAACCTGCTCGTCGTGCTCTGCGGCGACACTCAGCCGGTTGTGAACACCGGGTCGTTGTATCACTGACGGTGGTTTTGCTGGTTTGGTGGTCGGGTGGCGGAACCTCAGCTTCCTTCTCGCTGCGGGATCTTTTTCCCGAGTGGCTCCGCCACGAGGGAAAAAGCTGTCCTCGCGAGAAGGAAGCTGAGAACCCGCGGGTGGTCGGCTTTGGGACGTGGGCTATGTGCTTCGCACATACAGGCACGGCTTCGCCGCAAGGCAGGCTTGCTTCGCCGCCCAAGGCACGGCTTCGCCGCTAGGCACGGCCTTCGGCCGCAAGGCAGGCGTGGCTTCGCCGCCCGCCGAGCGGGTTCGCTGGGGGAAGAACGAGGTTGTAGTGCTCTGCTGGAACGATCACTGAGGCGGGACATGGCCGCACGGAAGGGTTTTCTCCTCCGGTTGGACCCGGCGATCCACGATGCGCTGGCCCGGTGGGCGCAGGACGAGTTGCGCAGCACCAACGCGCAGATCGAGTTCGTGCTGCGGCGGGCGCTGGCCGATGCCGGTCGGCTCCCGTCGGACGCGGGCGGTCCCGCCCGGCGCGGGCGGCCGCCGAAGTCCGAACAGGACTCGAACGAACTCGGCTGAACGGCCGGTGCGCGCGGCCTGATGACCGATCCGCGGTGCTGCGGTGGCGGTCGAGGATGGGTGTCGAGCCGGGGACGAACCCCGGCGGTCAGCTCATCCGCACGAAAGCGACGCCATGCCTGAAGCCGAGATCGTCCGCCCCGACCGCACACCACCGGACGCCGAAGCGCGTCCCGCGCCGCGGATCGGTGAGCTCGACGCGGTGCGCGGCATGGCGCTGTGCGGAATCCTCTTCGTCAACATCCCGCCCGCCATGATGATGACGGGGACCCTCGACCTCCAGCGGCTTCCGATACCGCACCTGCTGGACCTGTTCGTCCAGCAGCGGTTCTTCCCCATCTTCTCGCTGCTGTTCGGCGTGGGGTTCGGACTGTTCCTCACGAGCGCCGCGAATCGCTCCGCGCGGCCGCGGGTGCTGCTGGCCCGCCGGCTGCTGGCGCTGCTGGTGCTCGGGGTGGGGCACGCGTTCCTGCACCCCGGTGAGGCGCTGACGCCGTACGCGGTGTTCGGGCTGCTCCTCCTGCTGCCGCTGAGCTGGGCGAGCCGCTGGGTGAACCTGGTGATCGGCGCGGGGCTGATCGGCGGCACCACGGCCTGCTTCGGCGGCGGGCTGCTGTCGGTTCCGGGGCTGCTCGTGTTCGGATTCGCGCTCGCCCAGTTCGGAGTGCCGCAGCGGCTGCCCCGGCTCGGGTGGCAGCTCGGCGCGGTGTTCGCGGTGTCGCTGGCCGGTGCCGTCCCCGCGCTGATCGTGCAGGAGCAGCGGCCGCTGGAGGCCGGTTTCACCACCAGCTCCGGCGTCGCAGGGCTCTGCCTGGCCGCCGCTTACGTCACCGGACTGCTCCTGCTGCTGCGCACCCCGCTGCGCCGGGTGCTGGGCGGTGTGCTGGAACCGCTGGGCCGGATGGCGCTGACGAACTACGTCACGGCCACCCTGCTGGTGCTCGCGCTGGGCGGGCTGATCGGGCTGCGCGACTCCAGCGCGTACGGCGTGATGCTGCTGCTGGCAGTGGGAATCCTCGCGGTGCAGCTGCTGTGGAGCAGGTTGTGGCTCGCGCACTTCCGGCAGGGGCCGTTGGAGTGGGCCTGGCGCTGCGTCACCTGGTGGCGGATCGTTCCGCTGCGCCGGGCGTGAGCCTGCGCCCGTCGCGGTCCGGTCAGGAGGTCGCGGGCCGGGCCGTGGCGTGCGCGGCAGGTCGTGATTCCCGCCGACCGGCCCGCGTTGCGCGGAACCGATTCAGCGACCGTGCGCGATCTCGCGCGGCGGCCGGGGCTGCTGCTGGTGCGTCCGGACGGGCACCTCGCGGCGGCGGTGCGCGGCATCGATCCGGAACGGCCGACCGGGTGGCCGCGGGGCCGGCCGGCGCCTGCTCCGGTGCGTCCCGCAGTCGGCTGATCGAGTGGTTCGAAAACCGCGTCGCATTCCCCTCTGCGGCAGGTGGAAAAGAACCGCGCAGGTGGCCGAGGATCTGCGCGGCGCTTTTCGGCGGATTTGCGGGTCCATTCGGCCCACCGCCGTCCGTGTTCGTCGGTCACGGATCGCAACAACGTGGTCTCGTTGGTCCTCGTGGTCTCGGGTCCACTCACTCCTGACCCGCCCGTCGGGTTGTGGCGATCACGGTGTTTTCGCTGCCCTCGCAAGTGAAAACGCTCCGTGACATGCGTCGTTGCGGAAGTGGGGAACGACTCCGGGGCCGAACGCCGACACCCTGATCATCTTCCGATAAAGTGCCTCGCGCAGGGGGGAATGCACTTCCGCTCGTGCTCGGCAGGAGCGGAAGACGACGGTGTGCGGAAGGAGCCGTGTCCCCGGGAAGACGCCTGTACAGGCCATCCATCGGCGAGACCTCCTGCCTGATTCCAGTCGGCTGGAAGAGTCCGGCGCCGCAGGCCGCGCCCGCAGGGACACGCACGCCTCCTCAACACACCACGTCAGATGACCGACAACGTGGAGCGCTGTGAGCACAACAGATCCCGACAACATCACCAAGCCACCTGGTGAACTTCAGAGCACGTCGGAAAGATCGATCCGATCCAGCCTGACCCTGGCGGTCACGATCCCCTGGATCGTCGTGCTGGTGCTGTGGCTCGTCTGGTGCGCGTCGTTCATCACCGACGGTGTCTACACGCGACTGATCGCATCCGGCGTGCGCCAGGTCTCCCTGCCCGCCGTCACGGCGCTGGACGCGGTCCAGACCGAACGCCAGCTCAGCCAGGAACTGCTGGCCAACGGCGCCGGCGGGGACCAGACCGCGCTGCAGCAGCAGCAGGCCCGGACCGACGCCGCGGTCGGCGACCTGAACCAGACGATCGAGTCGGCGCTGAGCTCCGCGCCCGCCGAGATCGCCCTGCCGGTCGAACAGCTGACCACCGAACTCGGCAAGCTCCCGCAGATCCGCTCCCGGCTGGCCGCGGGGCAGATCTCGTCCCCCGAGCTCACCGACTACTACAACAACGTCTTCACGATCGCGACCGAGCTGTTCGACGTCCAGTCCCGGATCGTGCCGGACACCGACGCCTCCCAGGGCGGTATCGCCGCGACCGCGCTGTTCCGCTCCACCGACTTGATGTCGCGGGAATCGGCGCTGATCTCCACGGCGCTCACCACCGGTCAGCTCTCCGCGGACCAGCACCTGCAGCTGATCCAGCAGAACGGGTCGTACCACACCGAGCTGGAGAAGAACGTCTCCTACCTCAAGCCCGCGGTGCGCGAGCGCTACGAGCGGATGGTGGCCTCCCCCGAGTGGGCGCAGCTGGTCATCGCGGAGAACAAGCTGCTGCAGCAGGGCGAATGGGCGGACCCGGGTGAAGCGGGCGTGTCGCTGGCGGAGTGGCGGCGCCTCACCGACGCCGTCGGCGGCGAACTCACCGCGCTCACCCGGGACCAGGCCGACCAGGTCTCCACCGAGGCCGTGGCCAACGGTGACAACGCCATCACCACCGCCGTCGCCGGTGCGATCGCGGCCGGTCTGTTCGCGCTGGGCTTCTTCTTCTGGACGCGCCGCCGGTACCGCTCGGTCATCGACGGCTCGCTGCTGCCCCGTCTGCAGCGACTCAGCGCGGAAGCCCGCGAACTCGCCGAGAAGACCCTGCCGTCGATGATGACGAGGGTGCGGGCCGGCGACCGGGTCGAGGTCGACTCGACCGCGCTGCAGGGCTACGGCAACGACGAGATCGGTCAGGTCGCCGACGCGTTCCGCGCGTTCCAGCAGGAAGCGCTGCAGGCGGCGATCAACGAGGCCGACACCCAGCAGGGCGCCCTCACCTTCTACATCGGACAGACCCGCCGCGTGCAGTCCGCGCTCGGGCCGCTGCCGCAGCGGCTCGACGCGCTGCTGCAGAACGAGGAGGACCCGGACCGCCTCGGCGCGCTGTTCGCGCTCGACGAGTCCGTCACCCAGGCGCGGCACGTGGTGGAGAACCAGCTCGTGCTCTGCGGCGCAGCCCCCGGCCGCCGCTGGAGCAGGCCGCGCGACCTCACCGAGATCCTGCGCGCCTCCGCCGCCGAGACCAAGCACCACGACCGGCTGCGGCTGGGCCACGTGCCCAGCGTGGGCGTGACCCCGTCGGTGATCGGCGACATGCTGCGCATGTTCGCCGAGCTGTTCGCCAACGCCGCCTCGTTCTCGCCGCCCGGCACGGACGTGCACGTGGAGGCCGTGTCCGTGGGCAGCGGGCTGGTCGTGCAGATCTCCGACCGCGGCGTCGGCATGACCCCGGAGGCGCGCAACAGCGCCAACGAGACGATGAAGGCCCCGCCCGGATTCGCCGCGCTGGTGCGGCTCGGTGACCGCGGTGAGCAGCTCGGCCTGTTCACCGTCGCCCAGCTGGCCGAGCGCAACGAGTGGGTCGTCGAGTTCGGCACCTCGATCTACCAGGGCGTGCGGGCCGAGATCTTCATCCCGCAGGCGCACCTGGTCACCGAGGACGACGAGGAACGCCGCGACTCGTGGAGCGGCGACGTGCCGGTGGCGAAGGCCGCCGCACCCGCGCAGCCGCTGCCGACCAGGGTGCCCTCGGCGGCCGGCAGCACCGCGGTGGCGGAACCGGTCGTGCGCGAGGAGCCGAAGGCCGACGCAGCGCCGCGCCCGAGCGCGGAAGGGAAGGACATGGACCGACCTCCGCTACCGCAGCGGGTTCCCTACGCCGATCTGCCTGCCGGGTTCGGCGAGGACGAGCCGACCGACCGGCAGAGCAAGCCGGAGTTCGCGCCGGGATTGATGACTTTCTTCAACGCCGACAGGAAGTCGCGCGACGACTCCGGCGACAAGCCCAATTCCGACGACGACGTGCAGTGAGGAAAGCGTGAACGACGTGATGAACTCCAGGAAGCCGGACCTCGACCTGGCCTGGCTCCTCGACCAGATGCTGGACAACGTGCCCGACACGTTGCACGCCCTGGTGCTGACCCACGATGGTCTGCCCGCCGCGTTCTCGAAGAACCTCGACCAGGACCGGGCGGACAAGATCTCGGCCGCCTGCGGCACGCTGCGCGCCACGAGCAAGGCGCTCAGCCACGAGCTGGAGGGCGGGGACATCGACATGAACCTGCTCGCCACCGAGAGCCAGTCCATGTACGTGCTGGCCGTGGACCCGCGCAACTCCGTGCTGGTCGTCGCGGGCCGCAGCGTCGACGCCGAGCAGCTGCAGTACGAGATGCGGCGTCTGATCAAGAACGTGGGTGAGCGGCTCGGCAAGGGCGCGCGCAACCCGGTCGGTGCGGAGAAGCATTGACCGCGCCCGACTCCGACGCGTGGTACGACGACGACGCCGGCCGGATGGTGCGCTCGTACGCGCTGACCGGCGGCCGTACCCCGGACGCGGCCCTCAACCTTGACCGGGCGACCCAGGTCGTCGCGACGCTCGCCGACTCCGGACGCGGAGCGGCGGAGACGCCCGAACACGAGGCGATCCTGCAACGGTGCGGAGCGCCGCAATCCATCGCGGAACTGTCCGCCTCGTTGAAGCTCCCCCTGGGCGTCATCCGGGTGCTCTGTTCCGACCTGCTCGAACACGGATCACTGGCGCGTTCCCGCATGGTGCAACCGCGCGATCGAGACATTTTGGAGGCAGTGCTTGCCGGACTCAACAGGCTCTGACGGCGCACCACCCGTGATGCCCGATTCGGTGAAGCTGGTCGTCGCGGGCGGGTTCGCCGTGGGCAAGACGACCTTCATCGGATCGGTCAGCGAGATCACGCCGCTGAGCACCGAAGAGGAAATGACCGAGGCGAGCGTCGGCGTCGACGACCTCACCGGTATGGAGATGAAGCGGACCACCACGGTGGCGCTGGACTTCGGGCGCATCACGATCTCGCAGGAGATCGTGCTGTACCTGTTCGGCACCCCGGGCCAGGCCCGGTTCGGTTCGCTGTGGACGGAGCTGTCCACCGGCGCCATCGGCGCGGTGGTGCTGCTGGACACCCGTCGACTGGCGATGGGCTTCCCGTCCATCGACTTCTTCGAACGGCGCGGAATCCCGTTCGTCGTCGCGGTGAACTGCTTCGACGACACGGAGTTCAGCTACACCGAGGAGGAGGTCCGCGCCGCATCGGCGATGGGTCCCGACACCCCGATCATGTTCTGCGACGCGCGGGACCGGGAATCCAGCAAGAAGGTGCTCGTCACGCTCGTGAAGCACGCGCTGCTGCAGCGGGACCTCGCCGCCGCGGGCGGCTGACCCGCTGACGTGCGGAACGGGGCAGGACGGTCGCGTCCTGCCCCGTTCTCGGTTTCACGGTGCGGTGCGGGTCAGTTGGGCAGGGGGGTCAGCCTGCAGTCGAAGTGGCGCAGGAGGGGCGGGGCCTCGGTGAGGCGGTAGCCGGGGACCTGTTCGGGTTCCTTGGCGATGTCGTCCAGGACCGAGCCGACGAAGCGCAGGTGCGTCTCGTCGTAGGAGCGCCGCGGGATGGCCAGGCGGATCAGTTCGAACGGCGCCGGCTCGCGCAGCCGGAGGTCGTCGTCGAGCTCGCCGAGGTAGAGCGAACCGAGCTCCGCCGCCCGGATTCCGCCGCGCCGGTAGAGCTCGCAGGCCAAGGCGTGACCGGGGAACTCGGCGGGTGTGAGGTGCGTGAGCAGCCGCCCCGCGTTGAGGTAGATGGCGTGCATCCCGGACGGGCGCACCGTGCTCACCCCGGCCTGGTGCGACAGCTCCGCCAGCAGCGCCGCGGCGCTCTCCCGGCCCGCCAGGTGCTGCGGGTCGGTCACCTCCCGCAGGCCCTGCGCCACGACTTCCAGGTCCCGCCCGGAGATCCCGCCGTAGGTGACGAAGCCTTCGCCCGCGATCACCAGCGCCTTGCACCGTTCGGCCAACGCGTCGTCGCGCATGGCCAGCAGGCCGCCGGCGTGGCCGAGGCCGTCCTTCTTCAAGCTGATCATGCAGCCGTCGGCGAGGGCGAACTCGCGCCGCGCCACGTCGCGCGGATCCCAGTGCGAGTAGCCCGGTTCCCGGCGGGTGATCAGCCACGCGTTCTCCGCGAAGCGCGCCGCGTCCAGCCAGAACGGCACGCCGTGGCGGCGGGCGATCTCAGCCGCCGACGTCATGTTCGCCAGCGAGACCGGCTGCCCGCCCAGCCCGTTGTTCGTGATCGTCATCAGCACGATGCCGACCTTCGAGCCCTCCGGTCCGGACAGCGTCCGCTCCAGCGCGCCCAGGTCGATGTCGCCCTTGAACGGGAACTCCGAGTCCAGGTCCGAGGAGGCGGGGCACGGGAGGTCCAGCGCGCGGCCACCGGCGATCTCCACGTTGGCGCGCGTGGTGTCGAAGTGGGTGTTGCTGATGCTGATCTGGCCCGGCGAGAGCAGCGAGGAGAACAGGACGCGTTCGGCGGCGCGGCCCTGGTGCACGGGGAAGACGTGCCGGTACGGCACCAGATCACGTACCGATTCCTCGAATCTGTACCAGCTCGACGAGCAGGCGTAGCTCTCGTCGGCCTGCTCGGCGGCGGCGCGCTGCGCGGTGGACAGCGCGCCGGTGCCGGAGTCGGAGAGGAAGTCGACGCTCACGGTGCGGGCGTCGATCTTGAACGGGTTGTACCCGGCCCGCTCGATCTCGCGTTCCCGCTCCTCGCGGGACAGCGCGGGGGCGGGCTTGACGACGGCGGACAGGGTGGTCGGGAAGTCCAGCATGGTGACTCCTCAAGGCAGGGCGCGGCCCTGGGTGCAGGGCTCGGGAGTGCGGTGCGGGGCAGGGGCGTTACCGCGGCGGGTACGACGGGCTCTGGTAGGCCTCCGAGGAGAGGTACAGCGTGACCCCCGAGTGGGAGCCGCCGATCCGCAACGAGGTGTGCGCCAGCAGTCCCGCGCCGTCGCCCAGGGGGCGCGGGGCGACCGCCGAGAGCGCCTGCTCGAAGATCGCGGTGTCCAGTCCCTGGTGCCGAAGCGCCCGCCACACCCGCTCCCGCGCGACCTCGTCGTCGGGCACGTAGCTGCGGATGGGGACGTAGATGCTGTAGTTGCTGGGGATCGCGGTGTCGTCGCCGGAGAACGCGTAGCTGGAGATCAGCGGCCGGCCTTCGAAGTAGTCCGCGTCGCCGCCGGTGTGCCGGCAGAAGTCGATCACCTGCTGCGGGTCGACGCCCGGCACGGCCTTGGCGGCCCGCGCCGCCGCCTCCGCGGTCGCCGCGTGGTGGCTCAGGTACACCTTCACGCGGGCTTGCGGGCTGTCCGAGATGTCCACGGCGAAGAACGTGAACTGGTCGAGTTCGCCGCGCAGCAGCGCGTTCTCCCGGATCGTGTCGTAGGCGCCGGTGAGACCCAGCCTGGAGAGGCCCTCGGCGACGAGTTCGCCCGAACGCTCCCGGCCGCTCACCAGCGGGTTCAAGTACACCTTGATCGCAGGCGGGCCGTCGGGGGCGAAGATGAAGGAGAACCACAGGGTGAACTGGCCGGACGGGTCCTCCGGGAGGAACAGGTCCCGGACGGCGTTGAACCGGTCCAGCGGAAGCCCGTAGGTCTCCGCGAGCTCTTCGAGCAGGGCGACCGCGGCACCGGGGTCGAGGCTCGACCCGCCGCTCGGCGGCGTCTCGCCGAGCATGCGGATGCGGCATCGCCCGCTGTTGTCGACGGCCAGCGAGAATTCGGCGGGAGTGTGGTCGTCGGCGACGTCCGACGGCCATGCCGGGACCATCGACAGTGGTCTCGAATTTTCTTTTCCGAGTAGTTTTGCCAGCATGGCGAGAGGGGTTGAATCTGCGATCCCGACCGAATCGCATAGATTTGATAATTGTTTTTCGGTGTACTCGCCGAGTGTTGCACCGGCCGCGCCCACAGCGCCTCCGATCGTGGGGCTAAGAATTACTTGGGAGTCAGGTTACCCGGCGAAGTCCACCTTTTGGAGATTCCAAAAACCTCGCTGAGGTGGTAAGACATGCGTGAGTAGTTGATCAGGAAATCGTCACTCACCGTACCGGCGAGCCCTTATGCAGCCGGTTTTCCGAGGCGTGCGGCAACCGGCGGCAAGGCGGAGGGCTGTTCGGCGTGTTCCGCGGCATGAAAATGATCACCCGTTTGGCAGACCGCGATACCAGGTCGTAACGACCGCGTTCGGCCTCAACGTCGAGCGTGGTGCCCACGTGGTGGTCAGCACGTCGATCCTCGGCCGCCGGAGGCCCCCGCGGTTGCCGAGAGGTTGATCACTCGAAGGGGCTCCGGGAGGTACGACGGGGGCGTCGGCCCAACGCCGGGGCGGGTGTCTGCCGTTCGCCTCAGCGACGGCCGCCGTCCGTTCTCCGGCGAATCGGAGGCGGTGTGGTAAGCCGACACAATCGGCCTAACGTCGAGGCTTCGCGCTGCTCCATCCGATGTCCGGCGCGATTCGGGCAATCGTGGACGAGTTGCGATCCGCATTGCGATTATGGAATCGATGATGAGCGGTTTTGAAACCCTGAAATGATTGATGGGCGGATTCATGAACTGATTGGTGATCTCTTTGTTGATCCAGAATTGAAGTGGGGACGGAGGTAGCCGCCGGAGTTCGGTTTGCAGCAGTTGGTCTCGGCCATCGCGCCATCGGAATAGACCGAAAGGCTCAGCGGAGGCGGAGACGAAGCGGGGCCGACCGGGCGAATCGCCCGGTCGGCCCCGCTTCTGTGGTGCTGCCGGTCAGCCCCGGCCGAGCAGCGAGCGGGCGAAGAACACCAGGTTCGCCGGACGCTCGGCCAGCCGCCGCATGAAGTACCCGTACCACTCGTCGCCGTAGGCCACGTACACCCGCAGCCGGTGACCGTCGGCGGCCAGCCGCACCTGCTCGGCCGGGCGGATCCCGTAGAGCATCTGGAACTCGAAGCTCTCCGGGCTCCGCCGGGCGCGGGCGGCCAGGTCGGTCGCGATCGCCACCATCCGCGGATCGTGCGTCGCCACCATCGGATAACCCGCGCCCTGCATCAGGATTCGCAGGCACCGCACGTAGGCCCGGTCCACTTCGGCCCGTTCCTGGAACGCCACCGACGCGGGCTCGGCGTAGGCGCCCTTGCACAGCCGCACCCGGGAGCCCGCGGTGGCCAGGTCCCGGCAGTCCTGCTCGGTGCGCCGCAGGTACGCCTGCAGCACCGCACCCGTCGACGGGAAGTCCACCCGCAGGTCCCGCAGGATGTCCAAGGTGGAATCCGTGGTGGTGTGGTCCTCCATGTCGAGGGTGACCGTGGTGCCCGCCGCGGCCGCGGCCTCGCAGATCAGCCGGGCGTTCTCCAGCGCGATCTTCTCGCCGTCCTTGGGCAGGAACTGCCCCACCGCGGACAGCTTCACCGACACCTCGGCCCGCGCCGCCGATCCCTCGTCGCTGAGCGAACCGAGGACCGCCCGGTACGCGTTGACCGTGTCGGTCGCCTGCCCGGAATCGCGGGTGTCCTCGCCCAGGTGGTCCAGGCTCACGTGCAGTCCGCGCGACGAGAGCGCGCGGGTCACCTCGACCGCGTCCTGAGCGGTCGTCCCGGCGACGTAGCGGTCCACGACCGGACCCGTCAGCGGATTGGCCTCCACGAGCCGGCGCACGTTCGCCGAACCCGCCGCAGCCAGCAATGCCGAGCGCAGCATCGGATCTCCTCGAATGCGTGGGGGAACGGGTCAGTCCATGTGCGGGTAGCCGAGCCGCGTCGGCGCGACGAAGGTCTCCTTGATCGCGCGCGGGCTCGTCCACCGCTGGATGTTGAACATCGAGCCCGCCTTGTCGTTGGTGCCGGACGCCCGGCTCCCGCCGAACGGCTGGCGCGACACGATCGACCCGGTGGGCTTGTCGTTGACGTAGAAGTTCCCCGCCGCGTGCCGCAACTTGCGGTGCGCCTCCTCGATGGCGGCGCGGTCGGTCGAGAACACCGCCCCGGTCAGCGCGTACTGGCTGGAGGAGTCGACGACGTCGAGGATCTCCGAGTACCGCGCGTCGTCGTAGACGTGCACCGCGATGATCGGCCCGAAGTACTCGGTGGTGAACACCTCGTCCGCCGGGTCCGAGCAGACCAGCACCGTCGGCTCCACGAAGTAGCCGACGGAGTCGTCGCACCCGCCGCCCGCGAGGACCTCCACCGAGGCGGTGCCGCGCGCCCGCTCCAGCGCGGCCTTGTGCTTGGCGAACGCCCGCGCGTCGATCACGGCGCCGCCGAAGTTCCCGAAGTCGGTGACGTCGCCGAAGCTGATCGACCGGGTGAGGTCGGCGAGCTCCTCGCGCAGGCCCGACTCCCAGATCGACCGCGGCACGTAAGCGCGCGAGGCCGCCGAGCACTTCTGCCCCTGGTACTCGAACGCGCCGCGCGCGAACGCCGTCGCCAGCGGCGCCGGATCGGCTGAGGGGTGCACGACGATGAAGTCCTTGCCGCCGGTCTCCCCGACGATGCGCGGGTAGCTGCGGTAGGAGTCGAGGTTGTCGGACACCGTGCGCCACAGCTTCTTGAACGTCGCGGTGGAACCGGTGAAGTGCAGCCCGGCGAAGTCCGCGTCGCCCAGCGCGACCTCGCTGACCGCCTGCCCGTCGCCGGTCACCAGGTTGATCACGCCCGGAGGCAGTCCCGCGGCCTCCAGCATGCGCATCGTGAAGTGCGCCGAGAGCTGCTGCGACGGCGTCGGCTTCCACACCACGGTGTTGCCCATCAGCGCCGGAGCGGTCGGGAGGTTGCCCGCGATGGCGGTGAAGTTGAACGGGGTGATGGCGGTGACGAAGCCGTCCAGCGGCCGGTACTCCATCCGGTTCCACTCGCCCGCCACGGAGCTCGGCTGCTCGGCCAGGATGCGCCGCGCGTAGTGCACGTTGAACCGCAGGAAGTCGATGAATTCGCAGGCGGCGTCGATCTCGGCCTGCTGCACCGACTTCGACTGCCCGAGCACGGTGGCGCCGTTGATGGTGTCCCGCCACGGCCCGGCCAGCAGGTCCGCGGCGCGCAGCAGCACCGCGGCGCGCTCGTCGAAGGACGTCGCGGCCCAGCCCGGTGCGGCCTCCTTCGCGGCCCGCACCGCGTCGGCCACGTCCTCGCGGGTGGCCTGGGCGGAGGTGCCCAGCACGTGCGCGTGCTTGTGCGGCTGCACCACGTCGAAGCGGTCGCCGCCCGCCATGCGCTGCGTGCCGGCGATGGTGGAGGTGAGTTCGAAGCGCTCGGATTCGAGTTCGGCGATGCGCTTGTGCAGCGACTCCCGCTCGGCCGAGCCGGGGGCGTAGGACTTGACCGGTTCGTTGCTGGGGGCCGGAACGGTGGTGATGGCATCCATGGCCTTGTCGCCTCCTTGCGCGTCGATGGCTCGTGGTTACCCAGAACACTAGGAGCGCGACGGCCACGTGCGGCTGTACGATCAGCCATCTTTGAGGGGAGCGTGTTGTTCGATTGAACAAGGACCCGCGCGGTCCGGCGGCGAGCCCGGGAGCACCGTTGCGGCAGCTGCTCGTCGCCGTCGGGGAGCCGCTGATCGACCTGCTCGCCGCCCCGGCAGGACTCGACGCCGACGTGCGCGACGTGGTGATCGTGGAACCGGAGGAGGACTCCACCACGCATCCCGGTGACCTGGTGCTGGTGATCGGCGTCCGCGGCCGGTCCGCGCTGCGCCAGGTTCGAGCCGCGGGCCGGGACGGCGCGACGGCGGTGGCGGTCAAGACGCAGACCGAGCAGGACGCGCGAGCCCTGCGCGATGCCGCGCGCGACGCCGGGATCGCGCTGTTCGGGGTGTGGCCGGAGGTGCGCTGGGAGCAGTTGGAGTCGCTGGTGCGCTCGGTCGTCGACAACGCCCGGCTGACCGTCGAAGCCGACGCGGGGGAGTCCCTCGGCGACCTGTTCTCCCTGGCCCAGACGGTCGCGGCGATGACCGACGGCATCGTGAGCATCGAGGACACCGCCAGCAGGGTGCTCGCCTACTCGCGCTCCGACGACGACGTGGACGAGCTGCGCAGGCTGTCCATCCTCGGCCGCCGCGGCCCCGAGACGTACCTGGCGATGCTGCGCGAGTGGGGCGTGTACGAGCGGCTGCGCTCCGGCGAGGAGGTCGTGCGCGTCGACGAACGCCCCGACCTGGGCATCCGGCGCCGGATGGCGGTCGGCATCCACGCGGGGTCGCAACCGCTGGGCACGATCTGGGTGCAGGAAGGCGCGACGCCGCTCGAAGAGCGCTCCCGGCGGGCGTTGCTCGGCGCGGCGCGGGTGGCGGCGGTGCAGCTGATCCGGCAGCGCGCGGAGGCCAGCGCTGCGCCCCGCCTGCGGGAGAACCTGCTGATCGGGCTGCTCGACGGCAAGGTCGACGCGGCGAGCGTGGCGGGCGACATCGGTGCCGACGCGGCCCGGCCCGCGGTGGTCGTGGTGTTCACCTTGCGCGGCCGGGCAGGGGTGTCGGACCGCCCGGAGCTGGAACTGGAGCGCACCGAGATGACCGGCTTGATCTCGGTGCACGCCGCGGCCTACCGGCGCAGCGCCCTGGTGACCACGCTGAGCTCGCGGGTGTACGTGCTGCTGCCGGACCTCCCGTCGCACGCGATGCCCGGAGTGCTCGGCATGACCAGGGAGATCGTGGCCGCCGCCGGCCAGCACCTGCGGGCGGCGGTGCAGGCCGGGGTGGGCTCGGTGGTGAGGGCGCTGGACGAGGTGGCGCACTCGCGCGCGGAGGCCGACCGCGTGCTGGACGCCATGAGCCACGACCTGGACACCCAGGTCGCCACCATCGCCGACGTGCGCTCCCGAGTGGTGCTCAGCGAGCTGCTCACCGTGCTCGGCGGCAACGAGCGGTTCCGCGATCCGCGGCTGGACGCGCTGTTCGAGCACGACGCCGAGCACTCCGGTGCCCTGGCGAGGTCGGTGCTGGCGTACCTGGAGCACTTCGGCGACGTGCGCGCCGCGAGCTCCGCGCTGCACGTCCACCCGAACACGCTGCGGCACCGGGTCCGCCGCGCCGCCGAGATCACCGGCCTGAACCTCGCCGACCCCGCCGAACGCCTAGCCGTCCAACTCCACCTCCTCCTGCACCGCCGCCTCACCCGCTGACTTCCATCGGGCTCGTTCTGCTAGGGGAGTCCGGTGGCGGAACCTCAGTTGGCCTGTCGCTGCGGGATCTCTTTCCCAAGTGGCTCCGCCACGAGGGAAAAAGCCGTCCTCGCGACAGGCCAACTGAGAACCCGCTGGTGGTCGGCTTTTCGACGTGGGCTATGCGCTGTCGCGCATACAAGCACGGCTACGCCGCAAGGCAGGCTTCGCTTGCGCCGCCGAGTGCTTGCGGTGACGCCCAGGCTCAAAGTTTGCGGAGGCGGACGCGGTTGATGGTGTGGTCGGAGTCCTTGCGCAGGACGAGGGTGGCGCGGGGGCGGGTCGGGAGGATGTTGTCCACCAGGTTGGGCCGGTTGATGGTGTGCCACAGGTGGCTCGCCTCGGCGCGGGCGTCCTCGTCGGAGAGGTCGGCGAAGTGGTGGAAGTGCGAATCGGGATCGGCGAAGGCGGTGCCGCGCAGCGCGAGGAACCGATCGGTGTACCAGCGCTCGATGTGGTCGGTGTGGGCGTCGACGTAGATCGAGAAGTCGAACAGGTCGGACACGGCGAGGCTCGGTCCGGGCTGGAGCACGTTGAGGCCCTCGACGATGAGGATGTCGGGCTGCCGCACCACCTGCTCCTCACCGGGCAGGATGTCGTAGGCCAGGTGCGAGTACACGGGAGCGCTCACGGCTTCGGCGCCGGACTTGACCGCGGTGACGAACCGCAGCAGCGCCCGCCGGTCGTAGCTCTCCGGGAAGCCCTTGCGGTGCATGATGCCGCGCCGCACCAGTTCGGCCTTGGAGTGCAGGAACCCGTCGGTGGTGACCAGGTCGACCTGCGGGTGGTCCGGCCAGCGGGCCAGCAGCGTGCGCAGGATGCGCGCGGTGGTCGACTTGCCGACCGCGACGCTGCCGGCGAGGCCGATCACGAACGGCACCTTCGGCGCCGTCTCCCCGAGGAACGTGGTGGTGCTGTCGTGCAGCCGCTGCCGCGCCGCCACCTGGAGGTTGATCAGCCGGGACAGCGGCAGGTAGACGTCGGCGACCTCGTCGAGGTCGACGGGTTCGCCGAGCCCGCGCAGCGCCGCGAGCTCGGAGTGCGACAGGGGCAGCGGGAGCGAGTCGCTGAGCTCCCGCCACTGCTTGCGGTGCAATTCGACGTACGGGCTCAGTTCGCGGACACGCGTCACAGCGCACACCCCTCGACGTTGAGGACCGGCCCGGCCGAAGCGCTCTCAGCCGGTCCGCACCGGTGCCGCCCGACCCGGCGGCACCGGCAACCCTAGATCTCGGGTACCCGCGCACGCTGTGACGCAGTGCACCGTCACCGGCACTGATCAGGTGATCGTCGACTCATGACGCGTCGTCGGACCGCTGGTTCATCCGGGAGTGGCGGTAGCCGTACGCCGCGTACACGATCAGGCCGATCACGAACCAGACGCCGAACCGCAGCCAGGTCTCCGGCGCCAGGAAGGTCACCAGCCACAGCGAGAACACGATGCCGACCAGCGGCACGATCGGCATGCCCGGCGTGCGGAAGCCGCGCGGCAGGTCGGGGCGCTTGTAGCGCAGCACGATCACCGCGGCGCACACCACGACGAACGCCAGCAGGATGCCGATGTTGGTCAGCTCGGCGGCCTCCTCGATGGGCAGCAGCCCGGCGAACACGGCGGAGACGATGCCGATCAGCCAGGTGAACCGGGACGGCACCTTGCGGACCGGGTGGGTCCGGGAGAACCACTTCGGCAGCAGTCCGTCGCGGGACATGGCGAAGCCGACGCGGGTGGCGCCGAGCATGAAGGTGAACAGCACGGTGAGGATGCCCAGGATCGCGCCCACGGCGATGATCGCGCCCACCACGGGCAGGCCGACGTCGGCGAAGGCGGTGGCGAACGCGCTCTCCTCGCTGATCTGCTGGTACGGGATCATGCCGGTGAGCACCAGGCAGGCCAGCACGTACAGCACCATCGAGATGATCAGCGAGTACAGGATCGCCTTGGGCATGTGCTTCTGCGAGTCCTTGGACTCCTCGGCGGCCGTGCTCATCGCGTCGTAGCCGAACACCGCGAAGAACACGGTCGCCGCGCCCGTCACGGCGCCGCCGATGCCGAACGGGAAGAACGGCGTGTAGTTGCCCGCGTTGATGTGGAACGCGCCGACGATCACCACGAGCAGCACGACGCCGACCTTGAGGTAGACCAGTGCCGTCTCGAACTTGGCCGCGCTCTTCATGCCCTGGTTGAGCACGAACGCGATCAGCAGGCACAGCAGCATCGCGAAGAGGTTGACCTTGTAGCTGCCGGGCGGAGCGTCGCCGCCTTCGGTGCCGGGTGCGCCGACCATCCACAGCGGAAGGTCGATGTGCAGGAATCCGAGCAGTTCGTTGAAGTAGCCGGAGATGCCGATCGCGACGACGGACGCGATGGCGGTGTACTCCAGCAGCAGGTCCCAGCCGATCAACCAGCCGACGACCTCGCCGAGCACCGCGTAGCCGTAGGTGTAGGCGGATCCGGCTTTCGGGATCATTCCGGCGAATTCGGCATAGGAGAACGCCGCCGCGGCACTGGCGATGCCGGCGATGAGGAATGAGATCAGCACCGCGGGACCGGCTTTGCCGTGCGCGACGGCGCCCGCCAGCGAGAAGACCCCCGCTCCGATGATGCCGCCGACGCCGATGGCGGTGAGCTGCCACAGGCCCAGCGTGCGTTGCAGCCCGGTGCCCGATTCGCCGTCGTCGGCGGTGATCGAGTCGATGGGCTTGCGCCGCAGCATTCCTCTTCCAGGGCTGAGCCCAGGTACTGCCATCGCGTCCTCCTAGAGGGTCCGTAGGTTGCGGCGAAACGTACGCTCTTGATCAACCCCGCAGGTTTGTGGGGCACGACGACGTTTCCGGTCGTCCTTTGTCGACCCGCACGATGATCGATCGAGATCACGGTTCGGGATGTGGCTCGAACCTTCCGCAGTCCTCGCCCGAATTGCGTGACGATTCGGCCGGACGGTCGTTAGTGTTCACGTCCGCGCGGATGCGTGCGTCACGCAACGGAGGGTGATCTGCAGATGTCGAGCTACCGCAGTGTCGTTGTCGGAACCGACGGGTCGCCCCCTTCGCTGCGGGCCGTGTCGAAGGCGGCGGCGGTCGCGGCGGACACGTCGGCCAAACTGGTCATCGTGTGCGCCTACTACCCGAGCAGCGACCGGGAGGTCGAGCACGCCCAGGACGAGCTGGGCGGCGAGGCCTTCCAGGTGATCGGCTCGGCTCCCGCGGAGCAGACGCTGCTGGAAGCGGCCGACCACGCCCGGCAGTCCGGTGCTCCCGAGGTGGAGACCGTGGCGCTGGTGGGTGCTCCGGTGACGTCGCTGGTCGAGGCGGCCGAGAAGGCCGACGCCGATCTGCTGGTCGTGGGTAGCAGGGGCCTGAACACGCTCAAAGGCCGATTGCTCGGGTCGGTGCCTTCCGAGGTCTCCCGCCGGGCGGATTGCGATGTGCTCGTTGTCCGGACCTCACGATGAGGACGGGCCTCGTGGCGGAGCGGAGTCCCCGCTCGGCCCCGAGGTCGAGAAGGCGCTGCTGGGCAGCGAGTTCCGCTACACCAAGGCGGAGGTGGCGGCGCGGGCGGACGTGGACCTCGTGCGCCTGGAGCGGCTGTGGCAGGCGATGGGCTTCGCTCACGTCGAGGACGACGAAGTGCTGTTCACCGACGCGGACGTGCAGGCCGTGCGGACGCTCGTGCAGCTGGTCTCCGCCGGGGTGATCACCGAGGAGGTGGAGACCGCGGTCGCGCGCACCCTCGCGCAGACGATGTCGCGGCTCGCCGAGTGGCAGGTCGGGATCTTCCGTTCGGTGCTCGGCGACCGGTTCGCCCAGGACCTCGACGTCACCGCGCAGTTCGCCGGGGCGATCGCGCCGGTGATGGAGGACCTGCAGGGTTACGTGTGGCGCCGCCACCTCGCGGCGACCGCGGCTCGTGAGCTCACCGAGCGCGACGGTGCCGCCGACGAGCGCGTGCAGGTGATCGGCTTCGCCGACCTGGTGGGCTACACGCGCTTGATCCGCGACTTCAGCGAGGTCGAGCTGGCCGGGCTGATCGACGAGTTCGAGGAGTCGGCGACGAGCGTCGTCGCGGAGAACCGCGGCCGCATCGTGAAGACGGTCGGCGACGAGGTCCTGTTCGTGACCGACACGGCGGCCGACGCGGCGGAGATCGCGTTGACGCTCAACGAGCGGATCACCGGCGCGGGCAAGTTGCCGCCGCTGCGGATCGGCTTGGCGCAGGGGCCGGTGCTGGCGAGGTTCGGCGACGTCTACGGCTCGACGGTGAACATCGCCAGCAGGCTCACCTCGGTGGCCCGGCCCGCGTCGGCCTTGGTGGACCGGGAGCTCGCCACCTCGCTGCGCTCACACCCCGCTTACTACCTGACCTCGATCGGGCCTACGAAGGTGCAGAGTTTCCGCAATTTGCGGGCCTACGCGCTGCGTCGCGCTCGCTGAGCGAAGTCTTGCCCGAATCGACTGGTCTGTTCGAGTGATCCCGGGTGGGTTCGGTTGCCGACGTTCTCGCGGCACCTCTAGCTTCGGGTTCGGCGAGGTCGACGATCTCGCCGAACCCGTAGGGGAAACGGGGTCACCGGCACTGGCGGACTTCCGGGGAGGAAACGTCCGCTCCGCTCGACGGCGCTTCTGCTGATCGCACCGGCGTTCCGGCCGGTTCTCGTGATCGGTTCCGTCGAATCGTGCGCGAATGTCCTGGGTGAGTCGTGCCCGGAGCCGGTGGCGCATTCACGCAATGGGGGTTCGACGAATGGCATCACACGGTCAGCGGGGACGCGGTCAATACGTGGCACCCGGGAACGAATCGGCGGGCGGGCGTTTCGGACGGCTGTTCCCGACGGTTCCGCCGCGAGAACCCACCGGATTGCCGATGGCCGAGGAATTCGGCCTGCCCGGTGGGAAGGTCGACGGTGGTGAGACCCTCGACGAGCAGCAGAGCACCGTGCTCGACTCGGGTTTCACCTATTTCGGCCAATTCGTGGATCACAACGTCACCTTCGACCCGACGAGCATGCTCGGGCAGGAGGTCGATCCGAACGCGCTGCGCAGTTTCCGGCCGCCGAGGCTGGACCTGGACCACCTCTACGGCGGCGGTCCGGTGGTCAACGAATACCTCTACGATCCCGAATCCAGCGGTACGAAGCTCGCCTTGGATCCCGGTGGTCACGATTTCGCCAGGACCAAGGAGGACATCGCGCTGATCGGTGATCCGCGCAACGACGAGAACCTGCTCTTGGCGCAATTGCACTTGGCGTTCATCAAGTTCCACAACCGGGTCGTGGACGATCTGCGTTCCGGGCAGATCACCGACGTGTTCGGCACCGGTTTCCCGGCCCAGCCGGCGCCGCCGCCGGACGACGTGGCGGGCGCGCGGCTGGAGGACCTGCTCGACCTGGGCGACTACTACGGCGATCTGCTGCGCAAGGCCCAGCAGATCACCCGCTGGCACTACCAGTGGATCCTGCACCACGAGTTCCTGCCGCTGGTGGTGGGCGAGCAGCTGATCGAGGACATCGACGAGAACGGCCTGCGCTTCTACGACGTGGAGCGCCCGTTCATCCCCGTGGAGTTCGCGGTCGCGGCCTACCGGTTCGGCCATTCCACGATCCGCTCGCGGTACCGGGTCAACGAGCACTTCGTCGCGGACCTGTTCCCGCTGGACCCGGAGGCGGCGGAGGAGCCGCGCACGGACCTGCGCGGCGGTCCGGTGCGCCCGGAGCACGCCGTGGACTGGCGGTACTTCTTCCAGCTGGACCCGGAGATCAAGGCGGCGCGGGCGAAGCGCCTGGAGGCGAAGCTCAACCGCAGGCTGCTGGACCTGCCGGTGAAGGCTGTGCCGGGCGCCGTGGCGGGGGCGCTGCCCTCGCAGCTCGGTTCGCTGGTGGTGCGCAACCTGCTGCGCAGCGAGACCCAGCAGCTGCCGTCGGGCCAGGACGTGGCGCGCAAGATCGGTGAGATCCCGCTGACCGACGAGGAGCTGGACAGCGAAGGGCCGATCTACCTCTGGTACTACGTGCTCAAGGAGGCAGAGGTCCTGCACGCGGGCAGGCAGCTGGGTCCGGTCGGCGGCCGGATCGTCGCCGAGACGCTGATCGGGATGCTGCAGTCCGACCCGGCGTCCTACCTGTCGGTGTTCCCGCGGTGGGAGCCGACGGTCGGCGGGGTCGGCCAGGAGTTCGGCATCGCCGACTTCCTGACGTACGCGGGTGTCGTCCCGAAGCGGTGATGACCGGCGGTTCGTGGGCGGGCGTTCGGGGGCCCGCCCACGGCCCCGCCCGCGTCGACGCGGCGTAGCCGGGCGCTCACGGGCTGGGCCGTTCGGGCGGCTCCGGCGGCCGCTGTGATCAATATCGCTCGAACGGAGCAATCGGGCTGGTCCGCGCCTCGCGCAAGCCCTCGGCGAGGGCGTTCCGGCCGGTGATCGCCGGGTCGGATGACCTGCGAAATCAGTTGCGTGACGCAACTTGTTGGCGCTTTTCGGGGTGGCGGCGAGCCGCTCGGATTTTGGGTGTTTTGACCGGCCGTTCGGGCGGTCGCAGCGCCACGAGCTCCGGGAAGTGGGATGCCGCGACCCCGTCGGCGCCATATGGTCGGACGCATGGGAGTCGATCCGGGAATCTCGGGAGCAGCGCCAGCCGACCACTCCGACGAGGTCGCCGCCCTGGTCGACGAATACGCGAAAATCCCGCCCGGACAGCAGGTGCGGCTGGCCAAACCCACCTCCAACCTGTTCCGGTTCCGCGACTCCGCCACCACCGGCCTCGACGTCGGCAGGCTCAACCGGGTGCTCTCGGTGGACCCCGAGACCCGCACCGCGCAGGTGCAGGGCATGGCCACCTACGAGACCGTCGTCGACGCGCACCTGCCCACCGGGCACATGCCGCTGGTCATCCCGCAGCTCAAGACGATCACCCTCGGCGGCGCCGTCGCCGGACTGGGCATCGAGGCCGCATCGTTTCGCAGCGGCCTGCCGCACGAGTCGGTGCGCGAGATGGAGATCCTCACCGGCTCCGGCGAGGTCGTGCTCGCCCGGCCGGACAACGAGCACGCCGACCTCTTCCGCGGCTTCCCGAACTCCTACGGCACGCTCGGCTACGCGCTGCGCCTCGAAGTCGAGGTCGAACGCACCGAACCCTTCGTGCGGCTGCGCCACATCCGGTTCTCCACCGCCGAGGAGTGCGCGGCGGCCATCGAGCAGATCTGCCGGGACCGCGCCTTCGAAGGCCACCGGGTGGACTTCGTCGACGGCACCGTGTTCGCCGCCGACGAGCAGTACCTCACCGTCGGCACCTACGTCGCCGAGGCGCCCGCGACCAGCGACTACACCGGCCAGCGGATCTACTACCGCTCGCTGCGCGAGCACCAGACCGATCACCTGCGCACCCACGACTACCTGTGGCGCTGGGACACCGACTGGTTCTGGTGCTCCCGCGCGTTCGGCGTCCAGCACCCCGCGGTCCGCAAGGTGTGGCCGCGCAGGTACCGGCGTTCCGACGTGTACCGCCGCATCGTGGCCTGGGACCGCAAGGCCGGGCTCTCCGACCGCCTCGCCCGGCGCCGGGGAGCGGCCGGCAGCGAACCGGTGATCCAGGACGTGGAGATCCCGGTGCGGCGGCTGCCGGAATTCCTGGAGTTCTTCCACCGCGAGATCGGCATCGAACCGATCTGGCTGTGCCCGGTGCGGCTGCGCGACCCGCAGGGCTGGTCGCTGTACCCGATGGACCCGGACACGCTCTACGTCAACGTGGGCTTCTGGTCCGCGGTCGACACCCGCCCCGGAGACGCGCCGGGCAAGTACAACCGCGCCATCGAAGACGTCGTCGGCGAACTGGACGGGCACAAGTCGCTGTACTCCGACTCGTTCTACGAGCCCGAGGAGTTCTGGCGGCTCTACAACCGCCCCGCCTACGACGAGCTGAAACAGCGATACGACCCCGACGACCGGCTTCCCGGTCTGTACGAGAAGTGCGTCGGCGAGCGGTAGGGGCCGGTAGGGAGGAGAACCGAACATGGGTTGGGCAGAGGTGTTCCCGCGCATCCTGGGGGACGGGCTCGACGTGGAGTTCCGCGCCTACGACGGCAGCCGCGCGGGACGGGCCGGAGCGGACATCGGGGTGGAGCTGCGATCTCCGCTGGCGCTGTCGCACCTGGCGGCCTCCCCGGACGAGCTGGGCCTGGTCCGGGCCTACGTCACCGGGGCGCTGGAAGTGCACGGCGACATGCACGAGGCGTTGTCCCGCTTCCCGGCCATCGCGATCAGCGAGGTGCCGGCCCGAACGAAGCTCGACCTGATCGCCCGGCTCGGCGCGCAACGGCTGTGGTGGCCGGTGGGCCCGCCGCCGGAGGAGTACCGGCCGCGCGGCGGCCTGCGCCATTCGAAGCTGCGCGACAGCAAGTCCGTCTCGTACCACTACGACGTGTCGAACCGGTTCTACGAGTGGGTGCTGGGCCCGTCGATGGCCTACACCTGCGCCGTGTACCCGGAAGCGGGCTCCAGTTTGGAGGAGGCGCAGTACACCAAGCACGACCTGGTGGCGCGCAAGCTCGGCCTCGGCGAGGGCATGCGGCTGCTCGACGTCGGCTGCGGCTGGGGCGGCATGGTGATGCACGCCGCGGAGCACTACGGAGTGCGCGCGCTGGGCGTGACCTTGTCGCTGCAGCAGGCGCAGTGGGCGCAGAAGGCCATCGTCGACCGCGGCCTCGCCGACCTCGCCGAGGTGCGGCACCTGGACTACCGGGACGTGCCCGAGTCGGACTTCGACGCGATCAGCTCCATCGGCATGACCGAGCACATCGGACTCGGGCAGCTACCCGCGTACTTCTCGTCGCTGCGCGAGAAGCTGCGCCCCGGCGGCCGGTTGCTCAACCACTCCATCACCCGACCCGACGGCACCCGCGGCTCCAAACCGGGCAAGTTCATCGGCCGCTACGTGTTCCCCGACGGCGAGCTGGAGGGACCGGGCACGCTGATGTCGGCGATGCACGACAACGGTTTCGAGGTCCGCCACACCGAGGACCTGCGCGAGCACTACGCCCTGACCCTCCGCGACTGGTGCGCGAACCTGGAGCAGCACTGGGACGAGGCGGTGGACGAGGTCGGCCCCGCGCGGGCGCGGATCTGGCGGTTGTACATGGCGGGTTCGCGGCTGGGCTTCGAACTCAACAACATCCAGCTCCACCAGATGCTCGGAGTCCGGTTGGACGAAGGTCGTTCGGGAATGCCGCTGCGCCCTACCTGGTGAGGGGCTGGTTCGCCGGTGTTGGAAACACAGCGTGATGGGTTTCGCTACCCTCTAGCGTGAGTCTTTTCCGACGCGGGTGAACTGAATGCGGCCAGGGGCGGTGGTGAAGTGACCGGGAAGGGCCGGGCGCTGCTCATCGCCACGGACGGCTATTCGGACGACACCTTCCGGCAATTGCGGGCACCGCGCGCCGACGCCGAGGCGCTGGCCGCGGTGCTCGCCGACCCGGCCGTCGGCGGGTACGAGGTCCAAACCCTGCACAATCCGCCCGCGCACGAGGCGAGCCTGGCGATCGAGGACCTCTTCGCGGCGGCGTGGCTGGACGACCTGGTGCTGCTGTACATCTCCGGCCACGGCGTCCGGGACGACTTCGGCCAGCTGCACCTGGCGATGACGAACTCGCGCCACGACCGCCTCAACGCCACGGCGGTCAGCGCCCAATTCGTCCGCAACCAGATGGACAACACCAGATCCCGCCGAGTCGTGGTCGTCCTCGACTGCTGCTTCGCCGGGGCCTTCCCGCCCGGTACCGCGCATCGCGCGGGAGAGAGCGTCGGAGTCCTCTCGCAGTTGGGCGGACGCGGTAGTGCGGTGATGACGTCGTCGTCGGCGCTGGAGTACTCCTTCGAATCAGGTGGATTCGCCAGCTCGACGGTCGTGGGGACGGCCAGCCCGTCGGTGTTCACCGGAGCGCTGATCGAAGGACTGCGTTCCGGCGGCGCCGACCGCAACGGCGACGGCCTGATCGACGTGGACGAGCTCTACGACTACATCTACGAGCAGGTCCAAGCCGCGGGCAAACCCCAGACACCCGGACTGGACAGCCAGTTCCAGGGACGCTTGATCATCGCCGCGAGCTCGGTCGCGGCGGACCTCCCGCCGGAGTTCGCCCACGCCCTGCGAAGTCCGTTGCCTGCCGTGCGGCTGGCGATCGTGGATGAGTTGTCCGAGCGGTTGGCATCGGGCGGCGCCGGTTCGGCAGAAGCGGCCAGGATTGCGCTGGAGCGATTGGCCGAGGATGGCACCGATTCCATCGCGAATGCCGCCCGCGCAGCGTTGGAACGCACCGGTGACACCAGGCGGCCGGGCGAAGCAGCCGGTGCGCGCATCGGGGGCTTCCAGGCCGGTTTCGTTCCGGGTTTGTCTCCGACCGCGAACTTGCCACGATCGGCCGCCGTGGAACAGCCGAACTCGGCTGTTCGCAACTCGATCGGCTCCTACGGGTTCGTTGCGGAGCCCAGCGGCCGCGAAGATCCGGTTCGGTCCTCTGGCCTTCGGCGGAAGCTGTTCATCACTGCTGGGATCGTGGCCGGTGTCGCGGCCGTGGTCGCAGTGCTCTACCAAGCGGTAGAGTTCGCCGCATCACAGAACGCCGGTCATCCCTCCGGTGTGCCGCAGCAACGGCGGACCGAGGAAGTGCGAATACCACCGGGCTTCGTGCCGCTGCCAACGCGCCAGACACCCTCCGCTGACCCGGTCAAGTGCGACTACCGGCCGGATGGAAGTGAACGGCTTGCACCCGAGGGCGCTCAGGCCAGTGGTGACGTGCCCGCGAAGGGCATCGTGCGGGCCACCATCAACACCAACGTCGGTGCCATACCGGCGATCTTGGATCGGTCGTTGGCGCCGTGCACGGTGAACAGTTTCGTCCACTTGGCCGAACACGGCTTCTACGACAGCACCCGTTGCAGCGGTGGCAACGTTCCGTCCCTCGTTTGCGGTCCCGTCCAGGACGGGCTAGATCCGGGTTTTACCTGGACTGAGAAGGGCGAGTTCAATAAGAGCGCCCACCTGCGCGGGTATCTGACGATGAGCACCTCCGACCAGCCGGACTTCGGCATGGACTTTGAAGACCACCAAAGTCTCTTCGCCGCGACGATCTTCGGCGCGATCTCAGAGGAGGGGCTCGAGGTCATCGATGGGAAGCGGGGGGGAAGTGGTGACCCGGACAATGACAGCCTTGACAGCCTAATGATCAACACCGTTGATGTGGAAGTCTGACCGGTGGGATTGTCCGGCTTGGCCGGCGATAGCGGGACTGCTGGGACCAGGCGAAGACAGGGTCAAAGCGGTGCGCACATGTCGAAGACGAGGATGAGATCCGGGCTCAGCCGGGAAGATCCGCTGTGGACATCGCCGGGATCAGTTCGCCCGCTGACTCACGTACCCACCACGCTCCGCGCAGGTGTTCCTGCCGGTTCGCGAAGTGGTAGCGGTACAGCCGAACCCGGACGAGCGCCGGTGGTTCGGCGGGGAAGGGGGCGTGGCGTAGCAGTCGGCGGATCTGGTGGTCGCCGTGCAGCAACCCTCGCAGGAGGGTGGGGAGCCAGGATCGGCCGTAGTTCGGGGAGATGGCGACGAACCACAGCAGCCAGCCGAGCCGGTGGTGGTACGGCGCTACCTGCGGTGGTCTGCGGTTCGGATCTCCTGGTTTGCCGGGGAATTCGTACTCGCGCCAGCCGGATTCGCCGCTGTGGTCGGACGTTCCTTCGATGACCACTTCGTAGCGGGTGCGGGTGACCGTGCCGAACGCGCCGTAGGTGTTGCCGAGGTGCAGGGCGTTGAAGCTGCGGTTCATCACCTGGTTCCGGCCGATCATGTTGCGCACCGGGTCGTGGGCGAGCGCCAGCATTCCCGCCGCCACCACCAGGACCAGGATCTGGTGCCACAGCGGTGAATCCCGCGTCTCCGGGACGGGGAAGCGCAGCAGCCGGTCGTCCATCGCGGCGAAGGCCAGCGCGATCGTGATCAGGTTCAGCCACGCGAAGTTGCCGCTGAGCAGCAGCCAGCACTGGGTGAGCACGATGAGCACCGCCGCCACGTTCGCGATCGGCTGCGGCGCGAACAGCGCGAACGGCACCACCAGCTGCGTGCCGTGGTTCGCGAGCACTTCGGCCTTGTGCAGCGGACCCGGCAGCCGGTGGAAGAAGCGGCTGAGCGGCCCCGGCATCGGTTGCGTCTCGTGGTGGTGGTGCAGCGCCGTCAGATCACGCCAGCAGGAGTCGCCGCGCAGCTTGATCAGCCCGGCGCCGAACTCCACGCGGAACAGCAGCCAGCACAGCAACCACAGCACCGGCGCCGGGGGAGTGGTGTGCGCGGGGCCCAGGAACACCACCAGGAAACCGGCCTCCAGCAGCAGCGACTCCCAACCGAAGCCGTACCAGATCTGCCCGATGTTGACGATCGACAGGTACAGCACCCACATCGCCAGCCACACCAGCGTCCACGCCCACAGCGGCAACGCGCTCACCACGCCGAGCAGCGCGGCGGAGCTCAGCAGCACGCCGGCCCACGCCACCGCGCCGAGCGCGCGGTCCGAGTAGTGCAGGTGGAACAGGCTCGGGCTGCGGCGGAAACCCACCGCCCGCAGGAACCGGGGCGCGGGGGTGAGCCCGTGCTCCCCGGCCAGCGGGCGGAACTGGCGCAGGGCGTTGACGAAGCCGAGCAGGTACACGGCGGCGACCAGGTGCGCGCAGACCGCGCGCGCCTGCCGGTACTCCGGCGCCCAGTACCAGGAGCCCACCAACGCCTCCTCCGCACTCCGGCCTCGTCCCGGAGTGTTCCCACCCGGCCACCGCACCACGCAACCCGTGCGGCTTCTCCGATGACTATCGCTTCGCCCGGTGTGCCTGGTCCCGTTCGCCCAGTGGCGTCCGCGGAGGCGACCGGTGGAATCGGGCGAACGAGCCGTTGGCCTCGGGGGCTGTTCGCGTTGGCCAGGTGCGAGCCGCGGTGCGGCGAGGCCGCCACCTAGGATTCGGTGCAGGGGAGGCGGAAAAGTGTTGGACGAAGTCGCGCGGCTGCTGGCGTGCCCGCACTGCGGTGGTGGGCTGGAACCGGCCGATCGCACCTTGCGCTGTCCCGCGAACCACGCGTTCGACCTGGCGAAGCAGGGCTACGTGAGCCTGCTGGGCGGACGCGGCGCCCCCGGGCCGGGCGACACCGCCGAGATGGTCGCCGCCCGCGCGGACTTCCTGACCGCCGGGCACTACGCCCCGATCGCCGACGCGCTCGCCGAGCACACCGCCGACGTGCACACCGGCGGTCCGCTGCTGGACCTCGGCGCGGGCACCGGGCACTACCTGGCGCACGTGCTGGACCGGGTGCCGGACGAGGTGGGCGTGGCACTCGACGTCTCCAAGTACGCCTCCCGCCGCGCGGCGAAGGCGCACCCGCGCGCGTCGGCGGTGCTCGCCGACGCCTGGCAGGCGTTGCCGGTGCGGGATGCGGCGATCGGCTCGGTGCTCAACGCGTTCGCCCCGCGCAATCCCGCCGAGACGCACCGCGTGCTGCGACCGGGCGGGCACCTGCTGGTGGTCACCCCGAACTCGGGGCACCTGGCCGAACTCGTCTCGGCGCTGGACTTGCTCAGCGTGGACGAGCGCAAACCCCAGCGCCTCGCCGACCAGCTCGCCGGTCACTTCGAACCGCTCGCCGCCACCACCCGCGAGTTCCCGCTGCACCTGGGCCCGTCCGAGCTCGCCCCCCTCGTCGGCATGGGCCCCAACGCCTGGCACACCGCCGACACCCTCCCGGTCCGCATCGCCGAGCTCTCGAACCCGTTCCCGGTCACCGCCTCGATCACCCTCTCGACGTACCGCCGCCGCTGACGGAGCATTGCTTTCCGCTGATTCGGGCACGCTCTGCGTCGGCATATTCCATTCATTCGTCTGAATGGGGAAATGAAATCCTAGGCTGCTAGCACCAGTAGTGTTCGCATTCGTCGCAGTCAGTGTGCCGAATGCTGAAACGAGGTGCGGTGTCCGTGGAAGAAGACCTGGGGCGCGAGATCATCCGGCGGATCGAGGAGCTCGACGAGCCTTCCGAGGAGGAGGTGAGGAAGATTGTCGACGGGCTCACTGCCGACCACGAACCACAGCCGCAACCGCCGTTCGACGGGCACATCGAATCCATCCGAGTGCAGGGAATCCGCTCCTTCGGCGAGGAACAGGAACTGGAACTCTCCCGCGGCCTCACGATCGTTTACGCCGAGAACGGAACCGGGAAGACCAGCTTCGTCGATGCGGTCGAGCTGCTCACCGCAGGAGTGACCACTCGTGCCAAGCAGGTGCCCGACCTGAAGAACGAGGTCAAAGACGAGGACCACATTCCGCATTCCACGGTGGACGGGAAACAGCTCTGCGATCCGCGAGTGTCGGTGAGCTGGGTGGACGGGGGCCGCAGTCTGGAGGCGAGCTGGGCAGGTGAATGGGGTGTTGGGGCAGTGAATGTCCCTTCGATCCAGCTCCTCGCTCGGCGTCGACTCCGGGAGATCATTAATTCGAAGGGTGTTGATCGGGCGGTCATAATCGGGGACGCGGTCGGATTAGCTTCCACGGACGAGAAGTGGGCCAACGCCCAGAAGTTCGTGAGTAATGCGGCTGGCCAGCTGACGTCGTCCGGGATTTCTCCTGTTGCTAGTTCCGTCAAAGAGGCAGCGGCGGAATTTCTGGAGAAGAATGGATCTCAAGCAGGGCGCGAAGTCGACGAGATCGCTAAAATGATCGAATTGGAAGCGCTGGCCAAAGTGGACGCTCTCCGTCGTGGTCTCGGCGATCAAGCTCTCCCTGATGTCTGGAACCGCAGGTTTGACCCGCCTCCATCGGTCCCCGATGTCACTGATTTGAACGATCTCGCGAAGCGCCTTGGTGAACACGACGCGAATGCTCCGGGGGTCGTGGTCGACGACGGCCTCCTGCAACTGCTTGAGTCATTCCTGGCCGTTGCGGAAGAGGGCGAGACGTGTCCCGCATGTGCGGTCGGCACGGTGACCACGACACGGATCGGCGAGGTGCAACGGCAACTGGCCGCCACCGCGTCCGAACGTGAGCGCCTACGCCGGCACGAACGGCTCCGCAACGACCTCCGAGATGAGCTGAACAGGATCTCAGGACGGGATCTGGCCTGGCACCTGCCGGTGTGGGACGAGCAGGCTTTGCATCTCTTTACCGGTGGTGCTGGGTTCGATACTGCTTATCGAGAGCTGCGGCAGTCCGCAGGTGCGTGGGCCGAGCATCGGACGAGGCTGCGCGCGTCGATCGAACTGGCTAAGGAGCAGCTCTCCCAGGAGTTCCTGCACGACGTCACCCGGGTCTTGAGTGAACTGATCGTTGTTCGCCCTGCTGCCCAAGAACGGGCGAACGAGCTGGAAGCGCAGAGATCGGAAGCGGTGCACGCACTTCGGGGGGACGAATTGCGGGCTGCTGAGCAAGCGGTGAGGGACGCTCGGCGCGTGGCCGAAGTGATCGTCGAAGACGGCAAGGTCCAGGCTTGTGCAGCCGCCCTCAACGTTGCGGCCGGTCATCTCAAAACGCGGCGCGCTGAGGTGCTGGAGGCAAAGCTCGTCGACTTGGCGGAACCGATCAACTCGTGGATTCGTAAACTGGCCCCGGAGCGGACTCCGCCGATCAGGTTGAAGGTCACACAGGGGAGCGGAGCTCCGCGGTTAAACGTGTTGATCGAAGGCGGCAACGTGAAGGCGATCGGCCGGTTGTCCGATTCACAACTCGACATGCTCGGACTCGCCAGTCACCTCGCGACAATCGAGCGGGAGCACGTCGGCGCACCGTTGATCCTCGACGATCCGACGGACATGCTCGATATCGGGACTGTGGAGAAGCTCGCCAAGGAAGGCATTAACAGCCTGATGGAGCCGGATTCGGGGTACGGGCGGCAAGTGGTCGTGCTTACTCACGACGATCAACTGATCAAGTTGTTGTGGGAGAATCATGGTCAGCGATTTCCCTGTACTGTGCAATGGTTTATTGAATTGGATCAGAGCGGCGGCTTAGCTTCTCAGTCCCGGTTTAAACCCCGATCCGCACATGAATACGCGGATCGGCTCCGTAGGCTTCTAGGGAAAAATGCTGAATCGAGCAATCTATTTTGGTTGCGTAGTGCGGCAGGAAATTTGGCTCGACAGACCCTGGAGGCTGTGGTCAGCGACCTTTTCGAGGTTATGGGGCCGAATGGGTTGCGGTACATGACATCCCTGGCTCGCGTCGAGGAAAGCCGCAAAAAAGGTTCACTATTCAAATGCTCTGATCTTCTGGAGGAGCAGTTTGAAAAGGTTCGTGAGATGCATGGTGACTGTGGTGAATCTCGCCATGAAAATGCCGGGAAGTTCATGGAAGAGGTCGAAAAGGCGATTTCTACCCGCGGGCAGTATTTACTGAACGAGGCAAGTCATGCCAATCACGTCTATCCGCGGGTGGCGAAGATCCGCGAATATCAGAAGTTGTTGAGTGGCATTGCGGGCCGATTCGGGCATGCTGACGATGACAAGAAGACCAGGGCTCGAAGCGCTGTTCCTGACGACTGGCCGAGGACCTCGCAATGGAGTAGTGCGCTCCGGCCATGCGAACAAAACTGCCACCCAGATTCGTTCTTTCCGCATTACCGACCCTGAAACCCAAAACGGCCCGCCGGACCCCCGGCGGGCCGTTCCGGTTGCGTGCTCAGCCGTCCTTGCGGGAGATGTCGATCATCTCGTCGCGCTCGACGACCTTGATGCGCTCGCGACCCTGGGCCTCGCCGAGGGCCTGCTCGTGCGCGTCGAGCAGGTTCCAGCCGTCCCAGGTCGTGTAGCGGACGCCGTTGTCCTCCAGCAGCCGCAGCACGCTGTCGCGGTCGGGCTCCTCGGCCGAGGGCATCGAGTCCAGGTCGGACAGCAGGTTGTTGATGGTCTCCAGCGCGTCGCCCTTGGTGTGGCCGATGAGGCCGACGGGGCCGCGCTTGATCCAGCCCGTCGTGTAGACGCCGCTGATGTGGTCGCCGTCGAGGTCGAGCACCCGGCCGCCCTCGTTCGGGACGGTGCCGGTGCCGTGGTCGAACGGCACGTCCGGCACGGGCGAGCTCAGGTAGCCGACGGCGCGGTACACGGCCTGCGCGGGAGTGGTCTCGAACTCGCCGGTCCCGCGCACGTTGCCGTCGCCGGTGAGCTCCATGACCTCGGTGCGCAGTCCTTCGACGCGGTCGGTGCCGAGGACCTCGACGGGGCCGCGCAGGAAGTGGAAGTGCAGCCGCCGCGGGGTGTCGTTCTTCGGGTCCCGCAGCGCCCAGTCCTGGAAGGTCTTGACGATGGTCTTGACCTGGTTGCTGCTGCGGATGGCCTCTTCGCTGGCCTCGTCGAGCTCGAAGCCCTCCGGGTGCACGATGAGCTCCACGCCCGGCTGGTGGTCGAGCTCGCGCAGCTCCAGCGGCGTGAACTTGGCCTGCGCGGGACCGCGGCGGGCGAACAGGTGCACGTCGGTGACCTGCGAGTTCTTCAGGCCTTGGTAGACGTTGTCCGGGATCTCGGTGCTCAGCAGGTCGTCGGCCTGCTTCGCCAGCACCCGCGCCACGTCCAGCGCCACGTTGCCCGCGCCGATCACGGCGACTTCCTTGGCGTCCAGCGTCCAGTCGCGGGTCGCCTCGGGGTAGCCGTCGTACCAGTAGACGAAGTCCGCGGCACCGTGGCTGTGTGCGAGGTCGATGCCGGGGATGTCCAGCGCCCGGTCCTTGTCGGCGCCGGTAGAGAAGATCACCGCGTCGTAGTGGTGCTGGAGCTGGTCGAGCTTGATGTCCTCGCCGTAGTTGACGCCACCGAGGAACCGGATCTCCGGCTTCTCCATGATCCGCCGCAACGCGTTGACGATGCCCTTGATCCGAGGGTGGTCGGGTGCGACCCCGTAGCGGATGAGCCCGTACGGAGCGGGCATCCGGTCGAGCAGGTCGATGTCCACTGGGGTCTCGGATTTCGTCAGGATGTCCGCGGCGTACACGCCGGCGGGGCCGGCCCCGACGATCGCCACTCGCAGTGGGCGGGTCATGCGTGTCCTCCTGCTCGACTTCACGGGTGGCACCGGGGGATCGGCCCCCGGGCCCGGTTGGGCGCGCCGCGGCGGGTTCCGGGGCGTCCCGAGAGGGGCCCGGCGCGCGCGGTGCGATCCGATCCCTCTAGCTTAGGTTGCCCTTACCGCAAATCTCGAAATGCGGACGGTGAGAAGCCTCATAGCGCGGTTCGCTCGGGAGGGTAGGGGATCGGTTTTTCGATTGATGACCGGACGCGGACCGTCACAGTACGATCACGGGCAGCGTTGAAGCCCCTACCCGAAAAAGATCTTGTAGAGTACCGACTTTAGTCGGTCCGACCACCGTGGACGCCGGCACTCAGGAGGCAACGATGCACCAGCGGCCGGAACGGCTGCCTGATGGTGTGGACCTCGAAGAACCCGCCGCCGCCGGGTGTCCCGCGGTGCGGGCGGAACCGGAGGTCGAGGGGGTATCGCGCCGCGTCCCGGGAGTCCCGGTTCGCGGCGCGCGGCGTTCGAGGAGGCCGGGAATATGCCGAATGCGAGGCGGCGCCTCCGGAATCCTCGCGAAAGGCGCGATGACGTGGACGGTCGATTCCGGCGGTGCCGGATCATGACCGACGGCGAGCGACCCGAGCGCGCGGACTTCGTCCGCCGCTGGACCCGCGAGATCATCCGCACCAGCTACGTCCCGATGGCCCGCGCCGACATCGAGTCCTTCCTGCGCGGCCACCTCGACGCGATCCTCGACGCGCTGGACGACGTCGACCGGGCCGCCGACGCCGCCGCCGAACTCGGCGAGCGCCTGGTGCGCATCCACTTCACCAGCCCCGCCGCCCTCGACCGGACGTTGTGGATGCTCGGGGCGGAACTGCCGAAGCTGCGGGCGGCCGAGACCGATCCCGCCACCTCGGTCGTCGTGCTCGGCTCGGTGGCCGCCGGCTACGCCGGGCAGCTGCGCGAGCAGACCCTCGACGAGCAGGAGGTCATCAAGCGCGCCGTGCTGCAGGCCAGGGACGCCGCCGAGGAGGCGCTGCGCGCGAGCGAGGCGTCGTTCCGCGCGGTGTTCACCTCGTCCGCGCTGGGCATCGCCATCGTCACGCTCGACGGCACCATCGAAGAGGTCAACGCCCCGATGGAGGGCATCTTCGAGCCGGTGTGCCAGGACCTCGTGGGGCGCAGCGTCTTCGACCTCGCCGACGCGGACTGGGTCGACGACCTGGTGGAGCACGTCGAGGCGCTGTCGGTCGGCGAGGTCGACCGGTTCCAGTCCGAGACGCGGCTCAGCGGTGAGGACGGCGCGCACATCTGGACGCAGGTCTCGGCGTCCCTGGTGCGCGACTCGCAGGAGCGGCCCGACTACCAGGTGCTGCTCTACGAGGACATCACCGACCGGCACATGCTCCAGGAGCAGTTCCGCAGGCAGGCCACCCACGACCCGCTGACGGGCCTGGCGAACCGGACGCTGCTCAAGACGACCATGGACGAGGCGCTGGAACCGGCGTACCCGGGTCGCCGGGTCGGGTTGTGCTACTTCGACCTCGACGGGTTCAAGGCCATCAACGACAGCCTCGGTCACCCCGTCGGCGACGAGCTGCTGCGGGCGATGGCGCAGCGGCTCAACGCGCTGGCCACGATGGAGTCCGGGCTGGCGGCGCGGATGGGCGGCGACGAGTTCGTGGTGCTCATCCCCGACTCGCAGGGCGCGGCCCGGCTCGTCGAGATCGTCGAGCACATGCTCGGCGAGGTCACCCGCCCCGTGTCGGTGCGGGGCCACCAGCTCACGGCGTCGGCCAGCGTCGGCGTCGTGGAGACCGCGGTCGCCGACACCGGGCCCGACGAGCTGCTGCAGGACGCCGACATCACGCTGTACCGGGCGAAGAGCGAGGGCCGGGCGCAGTGGGCGCTCTACGACCCGACGCACAACGCGGAGGCGAAGGAGCGGTTCCGGCTGTCCTCGGCGATGCCGAGCGCGCTGCGCGACCACGAGCTGTACGTGGAGTACGAGCCGGTCCTGTGGCTGGACACCGCCGCCCTCGTGGGGGTGCAGGCGCACCTGCGCTGGGACCACCCGGAGTTCGGCGAGCTGGACGCGGAGGACTTCCTCGGGCTCGCGGAGGAGACGGGCCTGATCACCCGGCTCGGGACGTGGATGCTGGAGCAGGTGTGCGCGCACGCGGTGCACTGGCAGGAGCGGTTCGGCGACCGCGGCCCGGTCGCGGCGGTCGGGCTCTCGGCGCGGCAGCTGCGCGACCCGGAGCTGGTCGCCGACATGCGCCGCATCCTCGGTTCGGCGGGGCTGCCCGCCAGCAAGCTGATCGTCGGAGTGCCGGAGACGGCGCTGTTCGACCAGCGCGGCGATCCGATCGACGCGCTGGAGATCTTCGCCGAGATGGGCCTGACGCTGGCGGTGCACGACTTCGGCCACGCCCACCGGGAGGTGGCCCGGCTGCGCGGCCTGCCGCTGCGCGCGGTGCGGCTGACCGGTGACTACCTCAACAGCTTCGCCGAACCGGGCGGCCCGGATCCGCTGGACGAGCACCTCGTGTCCAGCCTGGTCCGTTCCGCGGAGCTGCTGGGGCTGTCGGTCGTCGGCAACGGCGTGCGCACCATCGAGCAGGCCAACCGGCTGCGGAAGCTCGGCGTGGAGGGCGTGATCGGTCCGTGCGCGGGCGGTCTGGCCTCGGCGATGGAGATCGAGGCGATGATCGCCGACGGCGACCTCGGCTGAGGAGCCCCTCGGACCCGCCGGCTCGGCCGCTCGGGTGGCACGAGGACCCGCCCGCGCCGGGAAGGGGCGGAAATCGGGTGGCGGTCGGCCGATAGCATCGAGGGGGCAAGTGCAAGCCGCCTACATTCGCCGGTCGCCGCTCGGCGACCGTCCTTCGCGAGGAGAAATCGTGTCCGTTCAGCCGTCCGAAGCCCAGCAGGTCACCAGGGTGAAGGTTCCGGCGGGCACAACCGCTGCCGCCGCCGTGGCCGAGGCGGGCCTGCCCTCGCAGGGCGCGCAGGCGATCGTGGTGGTCCGCGACGAGGAGGGCGAGCTGCGCGACCTGGCGTGGTCGCCCGAATCCGATGTGGAGGTCGAGCCGGTCGCCGCCGACACCGAGGCGGGCCGCAGCGTCATCCGGCACTCCGCGGCCCACTTGCTGGCGCAGGCCGTGCAGCAGCAGTTCCCGGACGCGAAGCTCGGCATCGGCCCGCCGGTCAAGGACGGCTTCTACTACGACTTCGACGTGGCGCGCCCGTTCACCCCGGAGGATCTGCAGGCGCTGGAGAAGCGCATGAAGCAGCTCATCAAGTCCGGGCAGAAGTTCTCCCGCCGCCGCTTGGACTCCATCGAGGCCGCGCGCGAGGAGCTGGCCGCCGAGCCGTACAAGCTGGAACTGGTCGACCTCAAGTCCGGCAGCGAGGACGTCGACACCAGCGAGGTCATGGAGGTCGGCGCGGGCGAGCTCACCGTCTACGACAACATCGACCGGCACGGCGAGGTCGTGTGGGGCGACCTGTGCCGCGGCCCGCACGTGCCGCACACCAAGTTCATCCCCGCCTTCAAGCTCACCCGCGTCGCCGCCGCCTACTGGCGCGGCGACCAGAGCAACCAGCAGTTGCAGCGCGTCTACGGCACCGCCTGGGAGTCGAAGGAGGCGATGGCCGAGCACCTGGAGTGGCTGGCGGAGGCCGAGCGCCGCGACCACCGCAGGCTCGGCGCCGAACTCGACCTGTTCTCCTTCCCCGAGGAGGTCGGTTCCGGGCTGCCGGTGTTCCACCCCAAGGGCGGCATCATCCGCCGCGAGCTGGAGGACTACTCCCGGCGCCGCCACGAGGCCGCCGACTACGAGTTCGTGAACACCCCGCACATCACCAAGAGCACGCTGTTCGAGACCTCCGGGCACCTGGACTGGTACAAGGACGGCATGTTCCCGGCGATGCACCTCGACGAGGAGCTCGACGAGAACGGCGCGGTGCGCAAGCAGGGCCAGGACTACTACCTGAAGCCGATGAACTGCCCGTTCCACAACTTGATCTTCCGTTCGCGCGGCCGGTCCTACCGGGAGCTGCCGCTGCGGATGTTCGAGTTCGGCTCGGTGTACCGCTACGAGAAGTCCGGCGTGGTGCACGGCTTGACCCGCGTGCGCGGCATGACGCAGGACGACGCGCACATCTACTGCATGCCGGAGCAGCTGCAGGACGAGCTCAAGTCGCTGCTGTCGTTCGTGCTGGACCTGCTGCGCGACTACGGGCTGGACGACTTCTACCTGGAGCTGTCCACCCGCAACGAGGAGAAGTACGTCGGCGACGACGAGAGCTGGCGGGTGGCGACCGAGGCGCTGCGCGAGGCGGCCGAGTCCTCCGGCCTGGAGCTGGTGGCGGACCCGGGCGGCGCCGCGTTCTACGGGCCGAAGATTTCCGTGCAGGCCAAGGACGCGCTGGGCCGCAGCTGGCAGATGTCGACCATCCAGGTCGACTACCACCTGCCGGACCGGTTCGACCTGGAGTACACCGGGCCGGACGGCACCAAGCAGCGCCCCATCAAGATCCACCGGGCGTTGTTCGGGTCGATCGAGCGGTTCTTCGGCGTGCTCACCGAGCACTACGCGGGCGCGTTCCCGGCCTGGCTGTCGCCGGTGCAGGCGGTCGGCATCCCGATCGCCGACGAGCACTCGGAGCACCTGCAGGACGTGGTGAAGGCGTTGCGCGCCAAGGGTATCCGCGCCGAGGTGGACCACGGCGACGACCGGATGCAGAAGAAGATCCGCACCCACACCACGCAGAAGGTGCCGTTCCTGCTGCTGGCGGGCGGCAAGGACGTGGAGGCGGGCGCGGTGTCGTTCCGCTTCCGCGACGGCACCCAGATCAACGGGGTGCCGGTGGCGGACGCGGTGTCCGCGCTGGGCCGTTGGGTGGAGCGCCGGGAGAACGCCTCGCCGACCGCGGAGATCTTCCAGGCGGAACTGGCGGGCGAGGCGGAGACGGCGTGACGGCCGGCGACGGCCCCGTCGACGACGACAGCGGGGTCCGATTCTCGGAGCAGCGCGGCACCGGCGTGCCGGACGCGCTGCAGCGGTTGTGGACCCCGCACCGGATGGCCTACATCCAGGGCGAGAACAAGCCGGAGGGCGAGGCCAGCGAAGGCTGCCCGTTCTGCCGCTTGCTGGAGTCGGGACTGCCGGACGAGGACACGCTGATCGTGGCCCGCGACGAGCTGGTCTTCGCGATCCTCAACCTGTACCCGTACAACCCCGGCCATCTGATGGTGCTGCCGTACCGGCACGTCGCCGACTACACGGAGCTCACCGAGGCGGAGACGACGGCGGTCGCGGTGTTCACGAAGCGCGCGATGCGGGTGATCCGCGAGGTCTCGGCCCCGCACGGCTTCAACATCGGTCTCAACCAGGGCCCGGTGGCGGGTGCGGGCATCGCCGCGCACCTGCACCAGCACGTGGTGCCCCGCTGGGGCGGCGACGCGAACTTCATGCCGGTCATCGGCCACACGAAGGTCCTGCCGCAGCTGCTCGGCGACACCCGCCGCCTGCTCGCGGAGGCTTGGCGGGACTGAGCCCGCACGAGAAAGGCCGAGGACGCACCCCGCGTCCTCGGCCTTCGTCGTGTTCGGGTGAGTCTCACTCGGCCCGGAGGTTCGCCTCGATCTCCAGGGTGATCTTCACCTTCTCGCCCAGCATGGCGCCGCCCTCGGGGCCGACGCCGAAGTCGGTGCGGTTGAGCGTGGTGGACGCGGAGATGCCGAGCAGCGTGCCGCCCTGGCCGTTGTCGGCGAAGCCGCCGATCTCGGCCGCCAGCGACACCGGCTTGGTCACACCGTGCAGGGTGAACTCGCCGTCGATGATGTAGTCGCTGCCGTCCGGGCGGATGCCGGTGGAGCGGAAGCCCGCCTTCGGGAAGTTCTCGACGTCGAGGAAGTCGCTGTTGCGCACGTGCGCGTCGCGGTCCCCGTTGCCGGTGTTGATCGTCGCGGGGTCGATGTTCGCGGTGACCGTGGAGTCCAGCGGGTTCTCGGCGGTGACGATCTCGCCGCCGAAGCCGTCGAAGCGGCCCCGGGAACGCCCGACGCCGAGGTGGCGCAGGGTGAACTCGATGTCGGAGTGCACGCTGTCGATGTCCCAGGTGCCGACGACGTAACCGGGGATCGTGGTAGCGGTGCTCATAGACGTTCTCCTGAAGCAGATGCGGAGGGGTTTCCGCTTCCGGTAACGGTGTTGAACCTTCAACCATTCCGGGTTGTGATCTGATTCACGGAGTTGTGGCGGGTCGCCTGCCGTCCGGCCACCCCGGCGGTTCCGGATACTCTGCGACGGAACAGGCACGACGAACTCGGTGCGCAAGGCGGCTGGCAGAACAGGCGATGCTCAACATCTTCGCGCGGGCTTCGATCTCCCGCTGGACGCACCCGCTCGGCGCCGCGCTGGTCCGCGTCGGTCTCACCCCCAACATGGTGACGATCATCGGCACGGTCGCCAGCGTCGCGTCCGCGCTGTGGTTCTTCCCGCGCGGCGAGCTGTTCGTCGGCACCGTCGTGGTCACCGTGTTCCTGCTGTTCGACGTCCTCGACGGCGCGATGGCGCGGGCGGGCGGCACGTCCTCGGAGTTCGGCGGCGTGCTCGACGCGAGCTGCGACCGCATCGCCGACGGCGCTCTGTTCGGCTCCCTGGTGTGGTGGGCGCTGGTCGTCGCCGACGATCGCGCGCTCGGTGTCGGGCTGCTGATCTGCCTGGTGGGCGCGCAGGTCACCTCGTACGTGAAGGCGCGCGCCGAAGCCAACGGGCTCAGCGCGGACGGCGGCCTCGCCGAACGCGCCGAACGCTTCGTGCTCGTCCTCGTCGGCACCGGGCTGCACGGCCTCGGCCTGCCGTACGTGCTGGACGTCGCGGTGTGGGTGCTGGCGGTGCTGTCCGCGTTCACCGTCGTCCAGCGCCTCCGCGCCGCCGCGGTTCAGGCGGGCACCAGCTCCACGTAGCCGGACCACGTGAAGTGCCGCTCCACCGGCAGCCGATCCAGTTCGAGCAGCTCGTCGGCCGCTTTCCCGTCGGGCTCGCCGCGCTCGTCGAGCGGCAGCAGTGCGGCGAAGTACATCCCGAACCGGCAGTCGTGCGCGCGCAGCTTGGCCAATCCCCACGCCGTCAAGCATTCCTCCCAGACCTGGAGCTCCTCGTCTCCGGGGAGTTCGGCGAGGCAGACCAGCTCTTCGTACGCGCCGACCGAGCCGGGCTGGCGGATCTCGTAGAGCGCGATGCCGCAGCGCATGGGTGTACCTCCTGGTGATCGGGTCGTCGGATCGAGTCAGTACGTTGTGCATTCGCACGATCACTGACAGTGCAGTAAAGATTACTTAGTGAATCTTGCTCGCATAGATCACGACCGGGTGATCTTGTTGACTCGGTCGGCGAGCATGCCCAGCAACGGTGGGGAAGAGAGCATCAATGCGCGACGTCAGCAGCGGTTCCGGAACCGGGGCCGCGCAGCCCGTCAGCCCGACCGTCGGTCGCCGCTGGCTGGCGCAGGAGATCCGACGGCTGCGCGAGAACGCGGGTTTGAAGCAAGGCGACGTGGCGGCCAGGCTGCGCTGCGCGCAAGGAAAGATCGCGCACATGGAGAGCATGCGGAACGCGATCAGCGGTCCCGACCTGGAGATCATGCTCCCGTTCTTCGGTGTGCCGGCGGAACGGATCGGCTGGTACCTGCAATTGGCCGATGTCGCCAAGCAGAAGGGCTGGTGGGACGGAAACCAAGCCATCCCGGACTGGTTCTCGCTCTACGTCGGGCTCGAATGGGGAGCCAGCGAGATCCGCGAATGGGATCTCGGCTTCATCCCGGGCATCCTGCAGACGCGGGCCTACGCGGAGGCCGTGCTCGGTGACGATCTGTCCGTCTCGGAGGAGCGACTGGCGAAGCAAGCCGAAGCGCGACTCCGTCGGCGTGACGCGCTCACCAGGGAAGATCTGCCGTTGTTCATGCACGCGATCATCGATGAGGCCGCTCTCCGGCGCGTGATCGGTGGTGAGCGGGTCATGGTCGAGCAGATCCAGCACCTGCTGGAGTTCTGCGCCAGCCCGCACGTGATCGTGCAGGTCATGACTTTTGATCGCGGGCCGCATCGAGGGCAACTCGGATCGTTCCACCTGCTCGACTTCGCGAATGCCGATGATCGGGGTGTCGTCTATGTCGAGAACCAGGCCGGGGGCACCTGCCTCGAAGAGGTCGCTGAGGTGGAGAGCTTCCGCCAGGTGTTCGAAGAGCTGACAATGAAGGCGCTGTCGATCACGGACTCTGAAGTGTTCCTCCGCGAACTGGCAAAGGATCTCGCATGACAACTGGGCGCCACACCTCGAATACGTCGGGCTTAGCTGGGCTTCACTGGCGCAAGAGCAGCCGGAGCGGGCAGGGCGGTGGTGCTTGCGTCGAAGTCGCCCCTGGACAGGCCGTGGTCGGGGTCCGCGACTCGAAGAACCCCTCAGGTCCGGCGCTGCTGTTCGACAGCGGCGTGTGGGCGGCGTTCGTGCGTTCGCTCTGACCGGAGCGGGCGGCAGGACGCGGAACGCGCTGGATAGGCTGCTCACGGCAGGTGTGCGGTCGCGAGGAGGGTGATCCAGTGGGTTCGACGGGCTACGACGTGCGCATCCGGGCGTGGGCGAGCGGGCAGTTCGACTGGTTCCCCCTCGCCTCGGCGGTTCCCGCCGAGACCGTGGAGGTCTTCCGCAAGACCGCGCTGTGGGACGTCGAAGCCGCCGAATCCGAGGCCGCCGCCGACCCGGTCCCGCCGGTCACCTTCCCGCCCACCGAAGCCGACGAGTACGCGGTGTGGATGCGGTACCCGTCCTCCGGCGGCAAGGTCCCGTGGGGCCTGATCGCCGACCACCTCACCTCGGACCAGGCCCGCGCCTACACCCGCAATCCGCAGACCCAGCTCAACGTCCAGCCGGTCGCCCCGCCGCCGCCCGCCGTCCCCGAACCCGACGCCGAACCGGAGTCCGACACCGACGACGAGTGAGCCGGGTTCAGTCGTCTGCTCGCCATTCGATGCAGTCCGGGAGGCGACGAGTCGCGGCGAATTCGCGCAGGACTTCGAACGCGGTCTCCACGGCGATCTCCCCGCCCGGCGAGACCGGGTAGTGATCACCGGTCGGACCCGTGAAGTAGTCCACGGAGGCTGTGTTGGTCCCGCGCGCCGGCTGCAGCAGTTCGCTCGCGCTGTACCACTGCACGGCACCGGCCGTTCCGCGAACACCTATGACCAGGCCTTCTTGTGCATCCGCGCCATGCTGGACGAACCAAGCGATCCCGGCCTCGGAGTCCTGCCTTCGGCTATCGAGCTTGCGGATCTGCACGATCGCGCCCTCGACGTCGTGCAGTTCGAGGTCGAGCAATCCAGCTCGCGGATCGACGGTCCCCTCATCGAGTGCCCCAGGCGAAGCGGAGTGGACGACGCACGATGGCCGATGCGTCCGCCATAGGGGCGAGCGCATCACTGAGATCGATCACTTCCCGCCCGATCGGTCGTCGAAGATCGCAGCGAACTCCGCCCGCTCCGCGCTCGTGATCTCCGGTGCGGGTGCGGCCTTCCAGCCGACCGCGTCGGAACGCTTTCCAACAGCGAGGAAATCGAGCAGCACCGTCCGAACCGCGTGCGCCGAGACGCGGACATCAGAAGGGAAGTCCGTTTGGAAGAACGAGCTCGATCGTTCCGGCCCGGTGCCGTCGGTGAAGCAGGTCCCGCCTGGCCCCGACATCGCGACCGCTCCGGTGCCGTCGTCGAACGCTCCCGCCACCAGTTGCTGATCACCGGAGAACAACGCCAGAGCACTGATGCGGCCGCGTCGCATCGCATCGAGCAGTGCGTCGAGTTCCGCCATTGAACTGATCGCCCGGCTTTCCGCTCGCCCGGTGTGCGGATACGAGTGCCAGTACTCGGCGCAGATCGACGTCATTCGGGCCTCCTCGGGTGACTGCGGCGAAGTCCTTCGATGACCTCCTGCATCCGAGCCGTCCGCCTTCTTCCAGACCGACGGGGGCTCGGTGCCTCGCGTTGGCCGGGGTGAACGGACTGTTCGCCCCATCAGATTGGTCGATCGGTCCGTTCGCTCCACTCGGAACGCATGTGGATCACCCGGTCAGGTGGGCATCGGGTCGTAGCGTTCGAAGTGGCGGGTGAAGGTGGCGCTGCCGGAGCTGAGCGAGCGGATGTTGATCGAATAGCGGACCAGTTCGCTGGAGGGGACGTGGGCGCGCACCACGGTCCAGCCGGCCTCGTCCGGCTCGGTGCCGACGACCTTGCCGCGGCGGCTGGACAGATCGCCCAGGACCACGCCCAGGTGCTCGTCCGGGATGAACACCGCCACCGCGTCCATCGGCTCCAGCGTCACCAGCCCGGCCTGCTCGGCGGCGGCGCGCAGCGCGAGCGCCCCGGCGGTCTGGAACGCGGCGTCCGACGAGTCCACGCTGTGCGCCTTGCCGTCGACCAGCGTGACCTTCAGGTCCACCAGCGGGACGCCGTCCTCCAAGCCGCGTTCCACCTGCGCGCGAACGCCTTTCTCCACGCTCGTGATGAACTGCTTCGGGATGGCGCCGCCCACGACGCGGTCGGCGAACTCGACGCCGGTGCCGCGCGGCGCGGGCTCCACCTCGATGTCGCACACCGCGTACTGGCCGTGGCCGCCGGACTGCTTCACGTGCTTGCCGTGGCCCTTCGCGGCCTGCCCGAACGTCTGGCGCAGCGCCACCCGCACCGGCTCGGTGTCGACCTCGGCGCCGCCCTCGCGCAGGCGTTGCAGCACGACGTCGGCGTGCGCCTCGCCCATGCACCACAGCACCAGCTGGTGCGTTTCGGAGTCCTTCTCCAGGCGCAGGCTCGGATCGGCGGCGATGAGCCGGTTCAGGTTGCGCGCCAACGCCTCCTCGTCGCTGCGGTTGTGCGCGACGACGGCGATCGGAAGCAGCGGCTCCGGCATCGGCCACGGCGACAGCAGCAGCGGCGCCGCCGGATCGGACAACGTGTCGCCCGTTTCGGCCGAGCCGAGCTTCGTCAGCGCGCACAGGTCGCCCGCCACGCACCGCGACACCTCCCGCAGGCCCGAGCCCAGCGGGGAGTACAGGTGCGCGACCCGCTCGTCCTCGTCGTGGTCCGGATGCCCGCGCTCGGCCATGCCGTGCCCGGAGACGTGCACCGCCCGCTCCGGCAGCAACGTCCCGGAGAACACCCTGGCCAGCGACACCCGGCCCACGTAGGAGTCGACGGAGGTGTGCACGACCTCCGCGGCCAGCGGACCCGCCGGATCCGGGTCCAGCCTGCGCGGACCCCGGCCGCGCGGGTCGGTGAACTCCGGAGCCGGATGTTCCAGCGGCGACGGGAAACCGCGGATCAGCCCGTCGAGCAGCTCCGGCAGGCCCAGTTCGGTGGCGGCGCACACCGGCAGCACCGGGTGCAAGCCGCCGCGGGAGACCGCGGTCTCCAAGTCGCGGATCAGCGTCGCCTCCTCGATCCGCTCGCCCGCGACGTAGCGGTCCATCAAGGACTCGTCCTCGCTCTCGGCGATGATCGCCTCGATGAGCTCGGCGCGTTCCCGCTCGCGCTCGCGCGGTGAACCCGTGCCCGAGGTGGTGCCGGTGAGCACGCCCATCAGGCCGGTGAAGGTGCCGTCCGCCCCGCGCAGCGGCAGGTGCAGCGGCAGCACACCGGCCCCGAACGCTTCCCGGCAGGACTCCAGGGCGGTGTCCGGGTCAGCCCGGTGCTGGTCCAGCCGGGACAGCACCACGGCACGCGGCATGTCGACCTGGGCGCACTCGTGCCAGATCGCTCGGGTGGCCGCGTCGACGCCTTCGGCGGCGGCCACCACGAACAGCGCCGCGTCGGCCGCCCGCAGGCCGGCGCGCAGCTCACCGACGAAATCGGCGTAGCCGGGCGTGTCGATGAGGTTGATCTTGTGGTCGTCGTGCCGCACCGGGGCCGCCGAGAGCGCGACCGAGCGCTGCTGCTCGATGGCGGCGCTGTCGTGGTCGCACACCGTGGTGCCCTCCACGACCGAACCGTTGCGCGGAATGGTGCCGGTCGCGGTCAGCAGCGCCTCCACCAAGGTGGTCTTGCCCGCGCCGGACGGGCCGACCAGGACGACGTTGCGGATCGTCGCCGGATCGGTGGGAGCGGGCGCGGCCTGCACTCCCGGAACGCTCTGCTTGCTGCCCATCGCTGCCCCCTCGGACGGTGTCGTGTGTCACCGATCACACACCCGAGTGATGGCGTGTGCAATGCCGTTCACCACCGACGATGTTCGGCGGAACGCGAAGTGGACTACTGGGAAACCGGGTGAGTGGACCGTGGAAGTGGTCCAGTTCGCGCCTACCGTCGACGGTGCACGCGGCGCTCCCCACCGCCGCACCGGACCAGAGGGAAGGCAGACGTTGACCGACACCGCAGCCACCGCGCAGGCCACCGGCACCGACGGAGTGAAACGGGGCATGGCCGAGATGCTCAAGGGCGGGGTGATCATGGACGTCGTGACCCCGGAGCAGGCGAAGATCGCCGAAGCCGCCGGGGCGGTCGCCGTGATGGCCCTCGAACGGGTGCCCGCCGACATCCGCGTCCAGGGCGGCGTCGCCCGCATGTCCGACCCGGACATGATCGACGGCATCGTCGAGGCGGTCTCCATCCCCGTGATGGCCAAGGCGCGCATCGGGCACTTCGTCGAAGCCCAGGTGCTGCAATCGCTCGGCGTCGACTACATCGACGAATCCGAGGTGCTCACCCCCGCCGACGAAGCGCTGCACATCGACAAGTGGGCGTTCACCGCGCCGTTCGTCTGCGGGGCCACGAACCTCGGCGAAGCGCTGCGCCGCATCGCCGAAGGCGCCGCGATGATCCGCTCGAAGGGTGAGGCGGGCACCGGCAACGTCGTCGAGGCGACCCGGCACATGCGCGCCATCCGCGCCGAGATCCGGCGGCTCGGCACCCTCGACGGCGAGGAGCTGTACGCGGCGGCCAAGGAGCTCCGCGCCCCGGTCTCGCTGGTCCAGGAGGTCGCGGCGGCGGGCGAGCTGCCGGTCGTGCTGTTCACCGCGGGCGGCCTGGCCACCCCGGCGGACGCGGCGATGATGCGCCAGCTCGGCGCGGAGGGCGTGTTCGTCGGCTCCGGCATCTTCAAGTCCGGTGACCCGGCCAAGCGCGCCGAGGCGATCGTGAAGGCCACGACCTTCTACGACGACCCGGACGTCATCGCGAAGGTCTCCCGCGGCCTGGGCGAGGCCATGGTCGGCCTCAACGTCGAATCGCTCCCGGCGGACCAGCGCTACGCCCAGCGCGGTTGGTGACGCCCTCGCCCCGCCCCGGGTGTCGCGTTGTGGACGATTCCCGCAATTTCGCGAGAAATTGAACCATCTGAACGTGGCAAGATCGCCGATCGCGGGCTCCAGCGGGCCCATGACCAGGGTGAATGGTTGTCCACATGGGGTGTCCGGCACGCGGGGCGCGTTCGATTTCTCGCGAAATCGCGGCCCTGGTGGTCACACGTGCTCCATGAGCAGGACCGCCGTGGTGTCGGGTTCGAGGGCCTCGTAGGTGTGCGGGACGTCGCCCGCGAAGGAGGCGTAGTCGCCGGGCGCGAGCTCGACCTGCGCCTCCTCCGGGCCCGCCCGGAGCCGGCCCGCGGTGATCAGCAGGTGCTCCACGGTGCCCGGCAGGTGGCCTTCGGCGCGGCGGGCGTTGCCGGGCTGCGCCTCGATGAGGTGCAGGTCGCGGCGGGCTCCGCTGGGGCACGCCGAGATCATCGCGGCGGCGAAGGGGGAGTGCTCGGAGCGGATCAACATCGTCTCGCCGGCGCGCACGACGCGGATCTGCGGAGCGCGCTGTTCGACGAGCCTGCTGAACGGCACGCCCAGCGCCAAGCCGAGCGCCCACAGCGTCTCCACGCTGGGGTTGCCGGAGCCCGATTCGAGCTGGGAGAGCGTGGACTTCGCCACGCCGGCGCGTTTGGCCAGTTCGGACAGCGTCAGTCCGGCGCGGGTGCGTTCGCGGCGCAGCGCCGCGGAGATGATCTCCAACGGTGAGGTCATGGCTGCCGTTCGTCATATCGGTCGTCGCGTTCGATTTGACGAACGCTCGGGCTGGTGTTCAGTATATCGGACCATGAGGTCGTTATGGCGAACGATGCGTTCGTTGTGGAAGGACAAGCTGATCAGGGACCTGGCGGCGCTGATCCCGGCGCTCGCCGTGGTCGCCGTCTCGCTCGGCGCCATCGCGGTGACCAAGGGAGTGCCGGTCTGGCTGATCACGTTCACCGCCGCCGTGGTGTTCGCGGGCGGATCCGAATTCATGCTCGTCGGCCTGCTCACCGGCGGCGCCGCCCCGGCGACCGCGGTCGTGGGCGGCCTGCTGCTCAACTCCCGGCACTTCCCGTACGGGCTGGCCGTCGGCGACCTGATCGGCACCGGCTGGCGACGGCTGCTCGGCAGCCACCTGATGGTCGACGAAGCCGTCGCGTTCGCCCTCGCCGAGACCGCCCCCGACCGGCGGCGCCGCGCCTACTGGATCACCGGAGCCGCGCTGTACGTCACCTGGGTGCCATCGGTGCTGCTCGGCGGCCTGCTGGGGCAAGTGGTCGGCGACCCGAACGCGCTCGGCCTGGACGCGGCGCTGCCCGCCGCGATCCTCGCGCTGCTCGTGCCCGCGCTGCGCGACGCGCCGACGCTGCGCGCGGTGCTCGCCGGGGTGGTGCTCGCGCTGGTGACCACACCGGTGCTGCCCGCCGGGATGCCGGTGATGGTCGCGCTGCTCGGCGTGGCCCTCGCGCTGCCCGTGCGGCGCGCACCGGAGCAGGAGGTCGCGGCGTGAACCCGGCCGTCGTGCTCGTGCTGGCCGCCGGGACCTACGCGCTGCGGCTGGCCGGACCGCTGCTGCGCAGGCGGATCACGATCTCGCAGCGCTGGGAGCGGTTGCTGGGCATCGCCGCGACCGTGCTGCTCGCCGCGTTCGTCGCCACCGGCGCCGCGGTGGAAGCAGGAGGATTCGCCGGCGTCGCCAGGGTCGGCGGCGTCGTGATCGCCGGCGTGCTCGCGTTCCGCGGGGCGCCGTTCGTACTGGTGGTGCTGGTCGCCGCCGCCGTCACGGCGGTGCTGCGGCTGGCCGGGGTGGGATGAACGGAGCAGCAGAAGTGCACGACAATCGAGGGGTGTCCACCGCAGCACCCGTGATCGGCGTCCTCGCGTTGCAAGGGGGCGTCGCCGAACACCTCGCCGCGCTCGACCGCAGCGGCGCGGTGGCCAAGCCGGTGCGCAGGCCCGAAGAGCTCGCGGACCTGCACGGCGTGGTGCTGCCCGGCGGGGAGTCGACGACCATGAGCCGGTTGCTGCACTCCTTCGAGCTGTTCGAACCGTTGCGGGAACGCCTCGCGGCCGGTCTGCCCGCGTACGGCTCGTGCGCGGGGATGGTGCTGCTCGCCGACGACGTGCCCGGAGCCGCGGAAGCGGGCGTGACCCCGCTCGGCGCGTTGGACATGACCGTGCGGCGCAACGCCTTCGGCAGGCAGGTCGACTCGTTCGAAGCCGACCTCGACTTCACCGGCGTGGCAGGGCCGGTCCACGCGGTGTTCATCCGCGCCCCCTGGGTGGAGCGGATCGGCCCGGGAGTCCAGGTCCTCGCCGAGGTCACCCCGCGCGGATCAGGCGACCAGCCCGCCGCCGGTAGGATCGTCGCGGTTCAGCAGGGGCGCGTGCTCGCCACCAGCTTCCACCCGGAGCTGGTCCGCGGCGACGAGCGCGTGCACCGGCATTTCGTGCACACCGTTCGCGCAGGCTGAAGGCCTCGGTCTCGCCTGGCGCGGCGTGGAAAGACGGAGGAAAGATGAGCGGCCACTCCAAGTGGGCGACCACCAAGCACAAGAAGGCCGCCGTCGACGCCAAGCGCGGCAAGCTCTTCGCGAAGCTGATCAAGAACGTGGAGGTCGCGGCGCGCACCGGCGGGGGAGACCCGGACGGCAACCCGACGCTCTACGACGCCATGCAGAAGGCGCGCAAGAACTCGGTGCCGGTCGACAACATCGAACGGGCCCGCAAGCGCGGCGGCGGTGAAGAGGCGGGCGGCGCCGACTGGCAGACCCTGATGTACGAGGGCTACGGCCCGAACGGCGTCGCCGTGCTGGTCGAGTGCCTGACCGACAACAAGAACCGCGCGGCGGGCGAAGTCCGCACCGCGATGACCCGCAACGGCGGATCGATGGCCGACGCCGGATCGGTGTCCTACATGTTCTCCCGGCGCGGCGTGCTGATCGTGCCGAAGAACGGCCTGACCGAGGACGACGTGCTCGGCGCGGTCCTGGAAGCCGGTGCCGAAGAGGTCAACGACCTCGGCGAGAGCTTCGAAGTGCTGTGCGAGCCGACCGACCTGGTCGAAGTGCGCAAAGCGGTGCAGGCGGCCGAGATCGAGTACGACTCCTCGGAGCTCAGCTTCCTGGCCTCGGTCAACGTCCCGCTCGACGTCGAGGGCGCGCGCAAGGTCTTCAAGCTGATCGACGCGCTGGAGGACTGCGACGACGTGCAGAACGTCTACGCGAACTTCGACGCCTCAGACGAGGTCATGGCTGAACTCGACGCCTGAGTCGTTGCTCCGGCGTTCGGTTTGGCGTGGTGGTCGGGTGGCGGAACCTCAGCTTCCTTCTCGCTGCGGGATCTTTTTCCCGAGTGGCTCCGCCACGAGGGAAAAAGCCGTCCTCGCGAGAAGGAAGCTGAGAACCCGCGGGTGGTCGGCTTTTCGACGTGGGCTATGCGCTGACGCGCATACAGGCACGGCCTCCGGCCGCAGGGCAGGCTTGGCTTCGCAGCCCACTGCACGGCTTCGCCGCGAGGCACGGCTACGCCGCCGAGCAGGCTTGCTTCGCCGCCCAAGGCACGGCTTCGCCGCTAGAGGCGCGGCCTTTGGCCGCGAGGCAGGCGTGGCTTCGGTTGTCGGGGGATCGGGTTCCTCGGTTGCGGGTGTTCGTGCTGGGGGGAGTCCTGGTGTCGGGGGTTCCCCCGTTCGGATGAGAATCGGCAGAATGGGGCTCGTGGCCGAGACGGAAGAGCAGTTGCGGCAGTGGTTGGTGAGCACCGCGGAGCGGCAAGGGGCCGCGGTGGTGCACGTGGCGGCGGACGAGGCCGGTGCCGCGTACGCGTTCTCCGTCGGGGCGTGGAGACGCTTCGGCAAGCCGGAGGTCGTGGTTATCGGCCTGCCCCGCGACGTGGCGCAGGCGGTGGTCGACACCTACGTCGCCCGCGCGTCCGCGGGGGAGCGCTTCACGCCCGGGCAGCTCTACGCCGGGTTCCTGGAAGGCTGCCCGGTCACGTTCGAACGGGTGGCCACGCGGCACTTCCCGGAGTTCCTGGGCAGCGCGTTCGCCGTCTACCAAGGCGCGACCTTCCCCGCCCTGCAGCTGATCGTGTCCGCGCCGGACGGCACCTTCCCGTGGCAGCCGGACGCGCCGGGCGGCTTCGCCGAGTACCAGCCGGTGCTCACCGACAGCGGCGCTCCGGAGTACTGGACGCCCGGCGTCGACGGCCCCTGAGCGTCCGGAGGGGGCGGTGCGGCGCGGACCGCGCGGACGGGTGATCATCGGGTGTGTCGTACGGGGGGACCGGCGCGGTCGGCGCGTAAGGTGTCGAACGGGTGTTCCCGCCTCGTCTGAGGGGGCGGGCCCGTCGCGCGGACGACTCCGAACGCGGATGATCGACCCCCGATGATCCTGAGCCTGATGATCCCGACCCCGATGTTCGAAGTGCCGAGGAGGAAGTCGTGCGTGTGCTGGGAGTCGACCCGGGGCTGACCCGCTGCGGGATCGGCGTGGTCGACGGCGGGCGGAACCGGCACATCTCCTGCGTGGCGGTCGGTGTCGTGCGCACCCCGCCCGGCGACGAGCTCCCGATGCGGCTCAAAGCCGTCGCCGACGCCGTCGAGCAGTGGATGGACGCCCACCAGCCCGAGGTGGTGGCCATCGAACGCGTCTTCAGCCAGCACAACGTGCGCTCCGTGATGGGCACCGCGCAGGCCTCCGGAGTGGTGGCGCTCGCCGCCGCCCGCCGCGGACTGCCCGTCGCGTTCCACACGCCCAGCGAGGTCAAGGCCGCCATCAGCGGCTCGGGCCGGGCCGACAAGCGCCAGGTGACGCTCATGGTCACCAAGGTCCTCGGGCTCAGCGAGGCGCCGCGGCCCGCCGACGCCGCCGACGCGCTCGCGCTGGCCGTCTGCCACCTGTGGCGGGCGCCGATGACCTCCCGGCTGGCCGCGGCGGAGGCCAAGGCCGCCGAACTCGCCAAGGCGCACCGTCAACGGCTGCGGGACGCCCGGCGTTCCTCGGCAGGCAGAGGAGACCCCACACGATGATCGCTTCGGTACGCGGCCCGGTGCTCTCGATCGGGCTGGATCACGCCGTGGTCGACGTCGGCGGCCTCGGCTACGCCGTGCACGCCACCCCGGCCACGCTCGCCGGGCTGCGCCGCGGTGAGGAAGCGCTGCTCGCGACGACGCTGATCGTCCGGGAGGACTCGCTCACCCTCTACGGCTTCGCCGACGCGGAGGCGCGGGACCTGTTCGTCCTGCTGCAGACCGCCTCCGGCGTCGGGCCCAGGCTGGCGTTGGCGACGCTGGCGGTGCTCTCGCCGGACCAGCTCTGCCACGCGCTCGCCGACGGGAACCTGACGACGCTCACCCAGGTGCCGGGCATCGGGAAGAAGAGCGCGGAACGGCTGATCCTGGAACTGCGCGACAAGGTCGGCACGCTCGCCGGCAGCGGTTCCGGTGTCCAGGCGGGCGCGCCCGACCGCGGGCGGGTCCGCTCCGAGGTCGCCGAAGCGCTGGTGGGCCTCGGCTTCTCCGCGAAGCAGGCCGACCAGAGCGTGGAGGCGGTGCTCTCCGCCGACGGCGCCCCCGCCGACACCTCGGCGGTGCTGCGCAAGGCGCTCGCCACGCTGGGGCCGCGATGAGCGACGCGTCCTTCGACGACGAGTCCGTCGACGACGAACCCCTGCCCGGAGCGCTGCCGGGTGAGGGACCGCTGGACCCGCAGCAGGAACCGGCCGAGCAGGACGTCGAGAGCACGCTGCGCCCGCGCAGGCTCGCCGAGTTCGTCGGCCAGCCCCGGGTGCGCGAACAGCTGCAACTGGTGCTGCACGGCGCGCTCAACCGCCGGGAACAGCCCGACCACGTGCTGTTCTCCGGGCCGCCCGGCCTCGGCAAGACCAGCCTCGCGATGATCATGGCGGCGGAGCTCGGCGCGGCGATCCGGGTGACCTCGGGCCCCGCGCTGGAACGGCCCGGCGACCTCGCGGCGATGCTGTCCAACCTCGCCGAGGGCGATGTGCTGTTCATCGACGAGATCCACCGCATCGCTCGGCCCGCCGAGGAGATGCTCTACCTGGCGATGGAGGACTACCGCGTCGACGTCGTCGTCGGCAAAGGTCCCGGCGCCACCAGCATTCCGCTGGAGATCGCCCCGTTCACGCTGGTCGGCGCCACCACCCGCTCCGGCACGCTCACCGGCCCGCTGCGGGACCGGTTCGGCTTCACCGCGCACATGGAGTTCTACACGCCGGACGAGCTGGAACTGGTGGTGCGCCGCTCCGCCGGGATCCTCGGCGTGGACCTGCGCCCGGACGGCGCCACCGAGATCGCCCGCCGCTCGCGCGGCACCCCCCGGATCGCCAACCGCCTGCTGCGCCGGGTCCGCGACTACGCGGAGGTGCGCGCCGACGGAGCGGTGACCCTGGAGGTGGCGCGAGCCGCGCTGGAGGTCTACGACGTGGACGAGTTCGGCCTGGACCGGCTCGACCGCGCGGTGCTGTCCGCCCTGGTCAGGTCCTTCCACGGCGGTCCGGTGGGCGTAACCACCCTCGCCGTGGCCGTGGGGGAGGAACCGACCACGGTCGAGGAGGTCTGCGAGCCGTACCTGGTCCGCGCGGGCATGCTCGCCCGCACCTCCCGCGGGCGCGTCGCGACCGTCGCGGCCTGGCAGCACGTCGGGCTCACCCCGCCCCCGCACGCCCCCGGCGAGTCCCAGGCGGCCCTGTTCGAGTAGTCCGTCGGGGCTTGTGAGTCCGGGCACTCCGCTAGCGATAGGCTGCGCCGCGTTGACGGCCCCGGTGGCCTCGCCGGAGATCGGTTCGGCCCCTCGCGGTCGGCGGGCGGCGCAGGGCCCATCGACATGGCTGGCACACTGGAAGCGCTATATCCGAACAATTCGGGCGCCCCCGGCTGGTGGCCAGGGCCGTCCCCACGGCATCCGCCGAACGGAGCATTATGTCTTTGGAATCCTTGTTCCTGCCCCTGCTGATCGTGCTGCTCGCCGTGCCGATGTTCCTGCAGGCGCGCAAGCAGAAGCGGGCCATGCAGGAGCAGCAGAAGCTGCAGAACTCGCTCGAGGCGGGTGACCGGGTGATGACGACCTCCGGCCTGTTCGGCACCGTCGTGTCGAGCACGGACGACAGCATCGACCTGGAGATCGCGCCGGGCGTCGTCACCACCTGGGTGCGCGCCGCGGTCCGCGAAAAGGTCGTCACCGACGCCGAGGACACCGCGACCACCGAGGACGCCGAGACCGAGCGGGACGAGGCTTCGGTCGCGGAGAAGACCGAGGTCAAGGACGAGAAGGACACCACCGAGGTGCCCGCCTCCGAGTCCACCGCCGAGGTCGCCGAGCCGATCGAGAAGCAGAAGACCAGCTGAACCGGAACGGCCGGTGACCGCACCGGCCGCCCGCCGCGCTCCCGGTGACCGACAGGTGCCGGGTTTCGGCCGGAGCCGTCGAGTCGCCGCCGTGGTGGCGGCGACTCCGGCTCCCGCCTGTTCCGGCGCCGATTCGCGGAATTCACGCGGTGAAGTCGGAGTCGCCGGAAAATCGAGATCTCATCGATGCGAATTTTCGGTGTCGCTGCCGAATTTGCTCCGTCCCGCTCGTTGAGACGTGGCGTGTTTACGAACCGCGAGGTGCCTGGCCCGGCCCGCTCGCGCCGCTCGTCCGCTCTGCCCGTTGCGGGCGGTATTCGCAGATCGCAGCCTTGCGGGCCCGCCCCTCGCGACCCCGGTCAGGGCTCACCTGGCAGACTGGAAGCGGGCTTTCCTAGATCGTCCGGCGTGCTCGTGCTGTTCGGGCGCGTACTGTGATCAACGGTCGTTCCGGCCTTCCGGCGTGACCGATCATCCGGGGCATCAGATCGCGGGCGCTTCGCCCTGCGCATCCGGTGTTCCGACCGATTCGTAGACCGTGGACAGGAGACCGACGCACCGTGGCACCTCCGGCCGGGCAGATCCGCCCAGGGCGTTACCTCGCGATCTTCGCGCTGATCGTCGTGGCGCTGTATGGACTGGTGTTCCTCACCGGCGATCAGAAGCCCCACCCGAAGCTGGGCATCGACCTGCAGGGCGGCACCAGGGTGACGCTCACCGCGCGCACCCCGAACGGGGAGCCGCCGCCGCAGGAATCGCTGAACCAAGCGCGGCAGATCATCGAGACCCGCGTCAACGGCATGGGCATCAGCGGTTCCGAGGTCAACCTCGACGGCTCCAACCTGGTGATCACCGTGCCCGGCGAGGGCGGTGACCAGGCCAAGCAGCTCGGTCAGACCGCGGAACTGGAGTTCCGCAAGGTCGTGCCGAACATGGTGGCGCCCGTGCAGGCGCCGCCTCCGCCGGGACAGCCGTCCGGGACGGCCCCGCAGGCCGCGCACGCCCAGCAGCCGCCCTCGCAGGCGGACCCGGAAGCGCAGCGGGCGGCGATCGACGAGGCGAAGAAGACCCGCCAGAGCACCGACCCGAACGTGCAGATGCAGGCCTTGCAGGCCCTGGACTGCAACGCGGAGGACCCGCTGCGCGGCAACGCCGACCCGAAGCTGCCGCTGGTCGCCTGCGACCAGGAGAAGACGCAGAAGTTGGTGCTGGAGCCGGTGTTCATGCCGGGCACCGACATCGCCAACGCGGCGGCCATGCCGCCGAACGAGCAGAACCCCGGCTGGACGGTGAACCTGGAGTTCACCGGTGAAGGCGGCAAGCGCTGGGCGGACTTCACCTCGGCGAACGTCGGGCAGCAAGCCGCGTTCGTGCTCGACGGCGAGGTCGTGTCCGCGCCCCGGATCAACGAAGCACTGCTCGGCGGCAGCGCCAACATCAACGGCGACTTCAACCAGCAGACCGCCACCGACCTGGCGGACGTGCTCAAGTACGGCTCGCTGCCGCTGGCGTTCGACCAGTCCGAAGCCGAGACGGTCTCCGCGACGGCGGGCGTCGCTTCGATGGAAGCGGGCCTCATCGCGGGCGGCATCGGCCTGATCCTCGTCGCGGCGTACTGCCTGGCCTACTACCGGCTGCTCGGCGTGCTCACCGTGCTCTCGCTGGTGCTCTCCGGTGGCGTCGTCTACGGCGTGCTGGTGCTGCTCGGCAGGTGGATCGGCTTCACCCTCGACCTCGCGGGCATCGCCGGTTTCATCGTCGCCATCGGCATCACCGCCGACTCGTTCATCGTGTTCTTCGAACGCCTCAAGGACGAGATCCGGGAAGGCCGGACCTTCCGGTCCGCGGTGCCCAGGGCGTGGATCCGGGCGCGGCGCACCATCTTGTCCGCCGACGCGGTGAGCTTCCTGGCCGCCGCCGTGCTCTACGTGCTCGCGGTGGGCCAGGTGAAGGGCTTCGCGTTCACCCTCGGCATGTCCACGGTGCTCGACCTCGTCGTGGTGTTCCTGGTGACGCACCCGCTGGTGGCGCTGGCATCGAAGAACAAGTTCCTGTCCAAGCCCTCGGTGTCCGGGCTCGGCTCGGTGCAGCGCCTCGCCGCTGAGCAGCGGTCCGCGCGCCGCCGGGGAGCTTCCACCGCGAAGGAGGCCTGACGGTGGCCACGCAGAGCACCGCCGATGACGGCGGCACCCGGCGCACGAGCGTCTTCGAACGCCTCTACATCGGCAACGGCGCGTTCGACATCGTCGGCAAGCGCCTCCGCTGGTACGTCTCGCTGGGCCTGCTGGTCCTGGTGTGCATCGCCGGGATGGGCATCAAGGGCTTCAACCTGGGCATCGACTTCGAAGGCGGCACCAAGCTCCAGGTGCCCGCGGTCGGAGCGCAGGGGCCGATCAGCACGGACCAGGTCCAGGACGCGTTCCAGGACGCGCTCGGGCACCGCGCCGAAACGGTGCAGCTCGTGGGCACCGCGGGCAACCAGACCATCCAGGTCCGGACCGAATCGCTGACGCCGGCGCAGGTCTCCGACGTCAAGGAGACCCTGTTCGACCAGCTCAAGCCGCTGGGGACCGACGGGCAGCCCAGCCCGGCCGCGGTCAGCGACAGCGCCGTCAGCGGTACCTGGGGCGGCGAGATCACCCAGCAGGCTCTGCTGGCGCTCGGCGTGTTCCTCGTGCTGGTGACGGTGTTCCTGGCCTTCTACTTCGAGAAGTGGATGGCGGTCGCCGCGCTCATCGCGCTGCTGCACGACGTGGTCGTCACGGCCGGGCTGTACGCGCTGATCGGGTTCGAGGTCACGCCGAGCACGGTGATCGGCCTGCTCACGATCCTCGGGTTCTCGCTCTACGACACGGTCGTGGTGTTCGACAAGGTCAAGGAGAACACCCGCGGCCTGCTCGGCCTGACCAGGCGCACCTATCCGGAGGCCGCGAACCTGGCGGTGAACCAGACGCTGATGCGCTCCATCAACACCTCGGTGATCGCGCTGCTGCCGGTGGCCGGTCTGCTCGTGGTGGGTGCGTGGCTGCTCGGCGTGGGCGTGCTGCGCGACCTGGCCCTGGTGCAGCTGGTCGGCATGATCGCCGGTGTCGTGTCGTCGATCTTCCTGGCCACGCCGCTGCTGGTGGACTTCAAGATGCGCGACCGCAAGTACCAGCAGCAGGCCGCGAAGGTGCGCCAGCGCCGGGCGAAGGCCGCGGCGAAGGAGGCGGGCGAGCCCGTCCCCGACGAGCCGCAGCAGGACGCTCCGGAGCGGGAACTGGCCGGCGCGTCCTCGGTGACGAGCGTTCCGGTCGGCAAGAAGTCCGGGGAGCCGGGGCCGCAGTCCCGCCGCCGCCCGGCGGGCAAGTCGAGCCGTCCTACCGGGAAGAAGCGTCGCTGATGGCGGATTCCGACGTGGTGCGGGTGATTCATCCCACCTTGAGCAAGGCGTCGCGGTTGATCCGGGAGGTCCCGGACTTCCCGGAACCGGGTGTGCTGTTCCGCGACATCAGTCCGCTGCTGGCCGACGGCGAGGCGCTCTCGACGGTCGTCACCGCGCTCGGTGAAGGCCACGAGTTCGACGTCGTCGCCGGGGTCGAAGCACGCGGTTTCCTCGTCGGCGCGGCCGTCGCGCAGGCCTACGGCACCGGTGTCGTGGGCTTGCGCAAACCGGGCAAACTGCCGGAGGTGGCCGACCGCATCGACTACGCGCTGGAGTACGGAACGGCAAGCCTGGAGCTCGCCGCCGACACCATCAGCGCTGGTCAGCGCGTTCTGGTCGTCGACGACGTGTTGGCGACCGGCGGCACCCTCAACGCCGCGTGCGAACTGCTCGGGCGAGCGGGCGCGAAGGTCTCGGCCGCGGCGGTGGTGCTGGAGCTGACGGCGCTGGGCGGCCGGGACCGGGTGCTCGGCGCGGACGTGCACGCGCTGCTGGCGGTGTGACGATCTTCAGCGAAGCTGATCGGCTCCGGTGAAGTGTTGACGTCGCCTCAAAGCTGAGAGTGACCGTTCAACGTTTCGGGGGACGGCCGGGGAGGGGCGGTAGCCCGAACGGCGTTATTCTCGATGCCCGGGTCGTGACCACCTCAGGATCCGGGTGCAACGTCCCCTCCATGCCCGGGAGCGAGCGGTGAGCCAAGACGTCGAGTCTCCTGTCTCAGCAACCGAGCAGGTGCGTCCCGCCTCGGCTACCAGGCGGGTACGTGCCCGCTTGGCCAGACGGATCACGGCGCAGCGCGCCGCGGAGGTCAAGCAAGTGCTGGAGCCGCTGGCAGCGGTGCACCGCGAACTGCATCCGCACGCCGACCTGGCACTGCTGCAGCACGCCTACGACGTCGCCGAGGACAAGCACAGCCACCAGCGCCGCAAATCGGGTGATCCCTACATCACCCATCCGCTGGCGGTCGCCACCATCCTGGGTGAACTGGGGATGGACACCACGACGCTGGTGGCGGCGCTGCTGCACGACACGGTCGAGGACACCGACTACTCGGTGGAGCGGCTCAGCGCGGACTTCGGCGACGAGATCTCGCACCTCGTGGACGGCGTCACCAAGCTCGACAAGGTGAAGCTGGGCGCGGCGGCCGAAGCCGAGACCATCCGCAAGATGATCATCGCGATGGCCCGCGACCCGCGCGTCCTGGTGATCAAGCTGGCCGACCGGCTGCACAACATGCGCACGATGCGCTTCCTGCCGCCGGAGAAGCAGGCCCGCAAGGCCCGCGAAACCCTCGAAGTGCTGGCCCCGCTGGCGCACCGGCTGGGCATGGCCACCATCAAGTGGGAGCTGGAGGATCTGGCGTTCGCCATCCTGCAGCCCAAGAAGTACGACGAGATCGTGCGCCTGGTCGCCAACCGCGCCCCCTCCCGCGACACCTACCTGCGCACCGTCACCGACGAGCTCTCCGCCCAGCTCGGGACCGCGCGGCTCGCCGCGAAGGTCGAAGGCCGCCCCAAGCACTACTACTCGATCCACCAGAAGATGATCGTCCGGGGCCGCGACTTCGACGACATCCACGACCTGGTCGGCGTGCGGATCCTCGTCGACGAGGTGCGCGACTGCTACGCCGCGATGGGCGTGGTGCACGCGCTGTGGCAGCCGATGCCGGGCCGGTTCAAGGACTACATCGCCCAACCCCGCTTCGGCGTCTACCAATCGCTGCACACCACGGTGATCGGCCCCGAAGGCAAGCCGCTGGAAGTGCAGATCCGCACCAGCGAGATGCACCGCACCGCCGAGTACGGCATCGCCGCGCACTGGCGCTACAAGGAGACCAAGGGCCGCAACGGCAGCGGCGGCCAATCGGCCGTCGAAGTCGACGACATGGCCTGGATGCGCCAGCTGCTGGACTGGCAGCGGGAAGCCGCCGACCCCGGCGAATTCCTGGAATCGCTGCGCTACGACCTCGCCACCCGCGAGATCTTCGTGTTCACCCCCAAGGGCGACGTGATCACGCTGCCGTCCGGGTCGACGCCGGTGGACTTCGCCTACGCGGTGCACACCGAGGTCGGGCACCGCTGCATCGGCTCCCGCGTCAACGGCCGCCTGGTCGCCCTGGAGCGGAAGCTGGAGAACGGCGAAGTCGTCGAGATCTTCACCTCCAAAGCCGAAGGCTCCGGGCCGAGCCGGGACTGGCTGTCGTTCGTCGCCTCCCCGCGCGCCAAGGCGAAGATCAAGCAGTGGTTCGCGAAGGAACGCCGCGAAGAGGCCATCGACAGCGGCAAGGAAGCCATCACCAAGGAGATCCGCAGGCTCGGCCTGCCGGTGCAGCGCCTCGTCACCGCCGACTCCATCGCGGCCGTCGCCCGCGAACTGCACTACGTCGACGTCACCGCGCTGTACGCGGCGGTGGGGGAGCGGCAGGTCTCCGCGCACCACCTCGTGCAGCGGCTCGTCGCGCTCATCGGCGGCGTCGAACAGGCCGAAGACGAGATCGCCGAACGCTCCACCCCGTCGACCGTGCAGCAGCGGCGCCGCAGCACCGGCGACTCCGGCGTGGTCGTCAAGGACGCCGGCGACGTGTGGTCCAAGCTCGCCCGCTGCTGCACCCCGGTGCCCGGCGACGAGATCCTCGGATTCGTCACCCGCGGCGGCGGCGTCAGCGTGCACCGCACCGACTGCACCAACGCCGACGACCTGCGCAAATCCCCGGAACGGCTGGTCGAGGTGTACTGGGCGCCGTCGGCGTCCTCGGTGTTCCTCGTCGCCATCCAAGTGGAAGCGCTCGACCGGCACCGGCTGCTCTCCGACGTCACGAAGGTGCTCGCGGACGAGAGGGTGAACATCCTGTCGGCGTCGGTGACCACGTCGAAGGACCGGGTGGCGGTGAGCCGGTTCTCCTTCGAGATGGGCGACCCGAAGCACCTCGGCCACGTCCTCAAGGCAGTACGCAACATCGAAGGCGTCTACGACGTGTACAGGGTTACGTCTGCGGCGTGACCGGGCCCGCCCGGTCGTTTTGGCTTGGGTGTCCGGGTAGCGGAACCTCAGCGGCTTCCTCGCTGCGGGATCTTTTTCCCGAGTGGCTCCGCCACGAGGGAAAAAGCTGTCCTCGCGAGGAAGCCGCTGAGAACCCGCCGGTGGTCGGCTTTGGGACGTGGGCTATTCGCTGCGCGAATACAGGCACGGCCTTCGGCCGCCGGGCAGACTTCGCTTCGCTCGTCCAAGGCACGGCTTCGCCGCGAGGCACGGCTTCGCCGCGAGGCTGCTGGGGTTGTTGTGGGGTGGGTGTTCCGTCTGGGCAGGTGCCCGTGGCCGCGCTCAGGTTGTGATGTTTATTCGGGTGTAGCCGCGGATGGTGAAGGACGGGCCTCGTGGTGGCGGGGTGGGGAGCTCGTAGTGCGGGAGGCGTGCGGCTAGCGCTGCTAGGACGAGGCCGATCTCCAGGCGGGCAAGTGGGGCGCCTAGGCAGTAGTGGGTGCCGACGCCCAGCGCCAGGTGCGGGTTGGGGGCTCGGGTCAGGTCCAGGGCGTCCGGGGTGGTGAACGCCGCCGGGTCGCGGTTGGCCGCGCCGAGCAGCACCACGACCTTCTCGCCCACCTCGATCCGGTGCCCGCCCAGCTCCAGGTCTCGCACGGCGGTCCGCTCGAACAGCTGGTTCGGGGTGTCGTGGCGCAGCAGCTCGTCCACCGCGGTGAGCAGCGCCGGCTCGTCCTCGCGCAGCCGGCGCAGGTACCGCCACTGCTCGGGGTGCTCGTGCAGCGCCACCACGGCGTTGCCGATGCCGTTGACGCTCGCCTCGTGCCCGGCCATCAGCAGCAGCACGTAGTTCGCGATGAGCTCGTCCCCGCTCAGGTCGCCGGAACCGTCGGCCAGGGAGCTCAGCAGGTCGTCACCGGGGCGGCGGCGCCGGAGGTCGGCCAGGTCGGCGACGTAGCCGCGGAACTCGCTCGCGGCCTGTTCGGCGTCCCTGCGGGCGGGCTCGTCGAGCTCGGGCTCGTACATCCGCACGATGCGGTTCGACCAGGACCGCAGCAGCGGCCCGTCCCGCAGCGGGAAGCCGAGCAGCGTCGCGATCACGTCCACCGGCAGCAAGCGGGCGAGCCCGGCCATGAGATCGGCCGCGCCGTGCGCCTCGATCCGCTCGCACAGCTCGTCCATGCGGCGCTCGACCAAGGCGGTGATCATCGGGCGCGTCGACTCGACGTGCCTGCGGTGGAACAACGGGGCGACGGCCGCGCGGAGCCGGTCGTGGTGCTGCTCGTTCTCCAGCATGCTCAGCCGGTGCAGCGCGTTGAACGACTCGAAGTCGGCGGCGGGCTCCCGATCGGTCCACACCCGCCGCAGATCCCGGTGCCGCAGCGCGGCCGAGCACAGCTCGTGGGACAGCACGACGTGCGCGCCCCAAGCCGGATACCAGTGCACGGCCGCGCGGGAGCGGAGCGCGTGGAAGACGGGGTACGGGGCGGCGACGAAATCCGGGTCGCCGGGATCCAGTGCGTCCGGCTCCACCTGCTCACCACCCCTCGATCATCGCGAGGGTAGGCCGTCAGCCGGTGCCTGCGGTAGCGGAGACGGGACCGGCCGGTGAGCACGAGGGCCGCGGGAATCCGGATCGGTTCCCGCGGCCCGTTCGCGTCGCAGCCGCGTCAGGCGACCGAGGCGGTGTTGATGTGCACCGGCAGCTTCGGCTTGCCATCGCCCTGACCGGTGTCGTCGCCCGCCGCGGCGACCTTGTCGACGACCTCCAGCCCCGGGTCGCCGACGGTGCCGAACACCGTGTACTTCGGCGGCAACTGGGAGTCGCCGTAGACGATGAAGAACTGGCTGCCGTTGGTGTCCGGCCCGGAGTTCGCCATCGCGAGCGTGCCCCGCGGGTAGGAGAGGCCGGGCTCGACCTCGTCCGGGAAGGAGTAGCCGGGGCCGCCGCTGCCGGTGGCGCTCGGGTCGCCGCACTGCAGCACCTGGAGGCCTTCGGTCGTGGTCAGCCGGTGGCAGTCGGTGTCGTCGAAGTACTTCGACCGCGCCAGGTGCGCGAAGTTGTTGGCCGCGCACGGCGCCTTCGCGTAGTCCAGCGTGACCGGGATGTCGCCTTGGTTGGTGCTCAGCGTGACCGGCTGGGACTGCGGTGCGTCCGGCCCCGGAGGCTGTGGTGGCTCGACCGGTTTCGCGGCGGGCTGCCCCGTCGTCGGTTCGTACGCGCAGGCCTGCTCGGCGGCAGGCGGCTGTTCCTGCGGGGCGGCGGTCGACTCGTCGCCGCTGTTGGTGAAGTAGACGACGCCCGCGACGGCCAGGATGACCACGGCCACCGTGGCGCCGATGGTGATCATCCGGCGACGCTTGGCCTGCTCGGCTCGACGCTCCAACTGGCGTTCGAGCTTGCGTTTGGCGGCCTGGCGACGTTGTTCGTTGCTCGGCACCTGCTCCCTCCCCGGGGGCTCCGACACGATCAGGACGCTTCGAGTTTATGGGCCGCCCTGTGCACCGGATCGACCAGACCATGCGGGACGATGTTCTAGGCTGAACAGGCCAAGGCCCCTGCCTGTCCGCGTGCTCGGCGCGCGGACGGCGGCGGAGTTCGTGTTCGACGACGAAAGGCGCGTTGCGTGCTGGTGCTCGGGTTCCCGGCCGGACCTCTGCAGGCGAACTGCTATCTGCTCGCCGCGGGCGAGGGCGCGGACTGCGTGATCATCGATCCGGGTCAGGAGGCCGCGGCGGCGCTCGACGAGCAGGTGCGCGACAACGGCCTGAACCCGGTGGCGGTGCTGCTCACGCACGGGCACTTCGACCACGTCTTCTCCGCGGGCGACGTGTGCCGCACCTACGACGTGCCCGCGTGGATCCACCCGGACGACCGGTACATGCTCACCGACCCGGCCGCGTCGATGGGACCGCAGGGCGCGGAGCTGTTCGCGGCGCTGCCGCCGCTGACCGCGCCCGCCGAGATCCGCGACCTCGCCGACGGCGAAGCGCTGGAGCTCGCCGGGCTGAGCCTGAGCGTCACCCACAGCCCCGGCCATACCGGCGGGTCGGTGCTGTTCGGCGTCGGCACGGACGAGGGCGGCCGGCTGCTGCTGGCCGGGGACACCTTGTTCGCCGGGGCCATCGGACGCACCGACCTGCCCGGCGGCGACCACCCGACGATGCTGCGCACCCTGCGCACCCGGGTGCTGCCGCTGGAGGACGACACGGTCGTCCTGCCGGGCCACGGACCCACGACCACCATCGGCCGCGAGCGCGCGAGCAACCCGTTCCTGCAGGACCTGGTTCCCGCGAGCGACGAAGCCGGCCGGTGACACCCCCAGCTTGAGGACAGCGAAGCACCCCTGATGAGCACCTTCACCGCCCCCAAGGGCATTCCCGAGTACTACCCGCCGGAGTCCGCCGGGTTCCTGGCCGTGCGCGAGACGCTCGCGGACGCGGCGCGCCGCGCCGGTTACGGCTACATCGAACTGCCGCTGTTCGAGGACACCTCGCTGTTCGCGCGCGGCGTCGGCGAATCCACCGACGTGGTCAGCAAGGAGATGTACACCTTCGCCGACCGCGGCGGCCGTTCCGTGACGCTGCGGCCCGAAGGCACGGCCGGCGTGATCCGGTCGGCCATCGAGCACGGCCTGGACCGCGGCCAGCTGCCGGTGAAGCTGCACTACAGCGGCGCGTTCTTCCGCTACGAGCGTCCGCAGGCCGGGCGCTACCGGCAGCTGCAGCAGGTCGGCGTGGAAGCGATCGGCGTGGACGACCCGGCGCTGGACGCCGAGGTCATCGCCATCGCCGACGAGGGCTACAAGCGGCTCGGCCTCACCGGCTACCGCATCGAGCTGACCTCCCTCGGCGACGACACCTGCCGCCCCGAGTACCGGGCGAAGCTGCAGGAGTTCCTCAGCGGCCTGCCGCTGGACGAGGCGACCCGGCAGCGCGCCGAGCTCAACCCGCTGCGAGTGCTCGACGACAAGCGCCCCGAGGTGCGGGAACTGGTCGCCGAGGCACCGCTGATGGTCGACCACCTCTCGGTCGCGGCCAAGGAGCACTACGAGCAGGTCAAGCAGCACCTGACCGACCTGGGCGTCGCGTTCACCGAGAACCCGCGGCTGGTGCGCGGGCTCGACTACTACACGAAGACGACGTTCGAGTTCGTCCACGACGGCCTCGGCGCACAGTCCGGCATCGGCGGCGGCGGCCGCTACGACGGGTTGATGGCGCAGCTCGGCGGCGCGGAGCTCTCCGGCGTCGGGTTCGGGCTGGGCGTGGACCGCACGCTGCTGGCCTGCCAGGCGGAGGGCATCGCGGTCGGCGACCAGGCGCGCTGCGACGTGTACTGCGTGCCGCTGGGCGAGTCCGCGAAGCGGCGGCTGGTGGCCACCGCAGGCGGGCTGCGGGCCGCCGGGGTGCGCGCCGACGTGGCCTACGGCGGCAAGGGCCTCAAGGGAGCCATGAAGGCCGCGGACCGCTCCGGCGCCCGGTTCGCGCTGGTGCTGGGCGAGCGCGACGTCGAAGCGGGCAGCGCGCAGCTCAAGGACCTCGCCAGCGGCGAGCAGCGCTCGGTGCCGCTGGACGCGCTCGTCGACCAGGTGAGCGCTGCCGTCGCGGAGACCGCCCGATGACCGAACCCGCGGGCAAGCCCGTCGAGACGGTCGACCTGGATCTGCTGGACCGGGCGACGGTGCGCAAGCGCGCCCGCAACGTGGTGATCGCCGGGTTGATCGTGGCCGCCGCCTTCGGCGGCATCGTCGGGCTCGTCGCGGGACCCCTCGGGTTCGCGGTGGGTTCGGCGGCGGTGGGGGTCCCGCTGCTGCTGCTCGCCTACGGCGAGTCCCGCAAGACCACCTGGCTGACCGGCAGCGAGGTCTCGGTGCGAGCGCTGGGCACCCGCATGGTCGACCTGCGCACCGCGGACCGGCTCGACGTGGTCATCACCGACGTGCGCGGGATGCGGACCGTGGGGTTGCTGGTCGCGGGCCCGCCGAAGGGCAAAGCGGTGACGGTCTCGCTGGCGATGTACGCGGGCACCGGTGGCCGCGAGCTCGGCGTGCTCGCGCTGCGGCGCATCGCGGACTCGCTGGCCTCGGTCGGCAGCACGCACGCGCTGGTGCTCTCCGAGCTCGTGGTCGCCCAGCTGCGCGCCGAGGCGCGCGGCGACGGCGCGGCGGCCCGCCCGCTCTACCGGCTGGCGTCGGCGGCTCCGCAGGGGCGGATGGCGCAGAAGCTGCACCCGCAGGCGGTGGCGGGTTTCGTCACGACCCTCGAGTGAGCTCCGCCGCCGGGCGCGGTGGTTTCAGCACGTCGACGGCCCGATGGCCGGCCGAGCGCGATGCCCGTCAGGACGAGCACGATCCCGCCGACCTGCTGGAGCGTCAGCGCCTCCGCGGCTACGACGGTGCCCAGGAGGACGCCGACCAGCGGGTTGAGCAAGCCGATGAGCCCCACCTGACCGGCCTTCAAGTGCCGCAGTCCGGTGAACCACGCGGCGAAGGCGATCGCGGTTCCGACGACGCTCACGAACGCGAAGCCCGCCACCGCCGCCGCGTCCAAGGCGGGTGGCGGGCCTTCGAGCAGCACGGCGAACGGCAGGAGCAGCAGGCCGCCCGCGATGAGCTGCCAGCAGGTCGAGGCGAGCACGGGGACCTGCCCACTCCACTTCTTGGCCAGCACGTAGCCCACCGATGAGATCGACATGGCCGCCAGGGAGGCGAGGGCACCCCGGAGGTCGATCGACTCCCCGCCGGTCAGCAGCATCGCGCAGACCCCCGCGATGCCCAGGACCGCGCCCCCTGCGGCGGCGGCGCCGGGGCGTTCGGAGAGCAGGGTCCAGGCGAGCGTCATCAGCACCACCGGGCTCATCGCCATGATCACCGCGGCCACGCTCGTGGGCAGCAGCTGGGCCGCCAAGTACACGAGGGTGAAGAACGCGCTCATGTTCAGCAGGCCGAGCAGGATCGACTTCCACCACCACGAACCGTGCGGCAGCGAGCGGCACGCGATCAGCAGCAGCAGCCCCGCCGGGAGCGCGCGCAGCACGGCCCCGTAGAGCGGGTGGCCGACCGGCAGGAACTCGCGGGTGACGAAGTAGGTGCCTCCCCACGCGACCGGAGCGATCGCGGTCAATGCCACCCATCGCCATGTAGCTTCCATGGAAGCTACTATAGCTTCCTGGGAAGCTACCCTGGGCTCATGAACCACTCGCCCGACCACGTCGCCCGCATCCAGGCCGAATGGGCCCGCGAACGCCCGGATCTCGACGTGTCCCCGCAACGCGTGCTCGGCAGGCTGCACCGCCTCGCGGCGCACCTCACCGAGGAACTGTGCGTGGTCTACCGGCGCCACGGGCTCAGCGAGGGCGAATTCGACGTGCTCGCCGCGCTGCGCCGCGCCGGAGAACCCTTCGAACGGGCACCCGGGGAGCTCGCCCGGTTCACGATGGTGACCACCGGGGCGATGACCAAACGGATCAGCCGCCTGGAGAACGCCGGCCTCGTCAAGCGCCGACCCGCCACCGACGACGGGCGCGGCCGGGTCGTCGTCCTCACGCGGGCGGGCCGGGAGCTGTTCGACCGAGCGTTCACCGATCACATGCGCAACGAGCACCGGCTCCTCGCTGCCATGACGCCCGCCGAGGCCGACCAGCTCGAAGCGCTGCTCGCCACCTGGCTGGCCCGCGTCGAAACGACCTGAGCGGGCTCCGGGTCAGGTGGTCGGCGCCTGAGGTGGCCGCCGACGCCGGTGGACGCGGGTCGTGGCGCTCTCGGCGGCCGCCGAACCGACCCGCTCGGCGGCGGTGCCGCGGGCGGTGCCGCCGGTTTCGCGGGACGCGACGAGCGCGGCGATCAGCGTGGTGATCGGCACCGCGGCCACGAGGCCGATGCTGCCGACCAAGGTGCGGACCACCTCCTGCGCGACCGCCTGGGTGCTGATGATCTCGCCGAAGCTGCGCCCGGACAGCGAGTAGGCCAGCAGCAGCGGCAGCGAAGCGCCCGCGTACGCGAGCACCAGCGTGTTCACCGCGGACGCCACGTGGTCCCGGCCGATCCGCAGCCCGGCGTTGTAGAGCTTGCGCCAGCCGAGGTTCGGGTTGGCCCGACGCAACTCCCACACCGCGCTGGTCTGGGTGACGGTCACGTCGTCGAGCACGCCGAGCGCGCCGATCACGATCCCCGCCAGCAGCAGCCCGCGCGCGTCGATCGGCGTGCCCAGCGCGGCGATGAGGCTGGAGGTGTCGTCGTCGAGCCCGGTGAGCCGGGTCGTCGCGGAGAACAGCGCGCTGAGCCCGCCGATCAGCGCCAGGCTCAGCAACGTGCCGAGCACGGCCGTGGACGTGCGCGCCGAGAACCCGTGCGTCAGGTACAGCACCACGAACATGATCAGCCCGGAGCCGACCACCGAGACCAGCAGCGGGTTCTCCCCGGCCAGGATCGCGGGCAGCACGAAACCGATCAGCACCACGAAGCTCAGCACCAGAGCTCCCAGCGCGGCGAGCCCCTGCCACCGCCCCAGCAGCAGCACGGCGACGGCGAACACCAGGCCGAGCACGATCAGCGGAGTGCCGCGCTGGAAGTCGACGACCTGGTACGAGGACTCCTCCTCCGGGTTGGCGCCCGCGTAGGAGAGGACCACCTGGTCGCCGACGGCGAAGCGCGGAGTCCCGGGCTCGGTCGGCATCACCTGGGCGATGGTGCGCCCGGGGTTCGGGCCGTCGGCCATCCGGACCTGCAGCGTGACGCAGCCGTCGGAGTCGCCGCAGCCGCCCGCTTCGGCGGCGATCACCTCGCCGTTCACCGGGTACTGGCCGAGGCCGAGGTCCGCACCGGTGCGCTGCTGGTGGCCGAAGGGGTAGAGCAGGGCGGTGCCGATGATGGCGGCCAGCGCGAACGGCACCAGGGCTATCGCCAGCAGGCGCTTGACGGTGCGGGAAGCCGGGGGACCGTCGTGTCCGTGTCCGTGTCCGTGTCCGTGTCCGTGTCCGATGGCCGTGGAGCCGGAGGCGGGCTTGGTGCTCGGGTCGGGAGCCGCGGCCTCCTCTTCGGCGGCCCGGTGCGCGGCGCCGGGGCGGTGCTCGCCGGTATCCGGGGCGGCGGGGCGGCGTCGTGAGCGCGGCCCGCTCGCGGCCGGTCCACCCGGCTGGGCGCCGGACCCCGAGCCGTGCTGGGAGCCGGGCTGCGAGCCCGGTTGGGGGCCGGTGCGCGGACCGTTGCCCGGTCCTGGCGCGGAACCCGCCGGACGCCCGCCGGAGTCCGGTCCGGGCCGTCGTGGCGGTTGCGGTCGGCCGGGCCGGGGTCGGCGATGCTCTCCGCCGCCGGGAGGCCCTGCTGGAGGCACGTCGGTCACCGGCCAATCGTATGGGGTGCTCGCGTTCGCGCACCGCCGCTCCGCCACCGCGCGATCACCGCAGCGCACCGCACCGGCACGACGCCACCACCGGATGAGGTGAACCCCCTGGACAAGTAATCGAAAATGTGTTCGACTCGAAGAATGCGATGGGAGAGCCAACGGGTTTCGAACCAGCGGGAGCAGCTGCTCCCGCTGGTGGTCGACACGGGCGCGTCCGCGCGCGGCACCGGCAGGGCGGGCCTGGCCGAACCGGGGCCGGGGCCGGTGGCGGCGGGCACCGAGGACGCGCTGGCCATCGAGGTCCAGGCCAAATCGATCATCAACCGGGTGCCCGGCGGCGCCGGTGTGCCGTTCCGCTGGACGATCAACCCCTACCGCGGCTGCTCCCACGCGTGCCGGTATTGCTTCGCGCGCAGCACGCACACGTACCTGGACTTCGACTCCGGGCACGACTTCGACCGCGCAGCAAGATCGTGGTCAAGGTCAACGCCGGAGCGCTGGTCCGGCTGGAGCTGGCGCATCCGCGCTGGGCGGGCGAAGCGGTCGCGATGGGCACCAACACCGACCCGTACCAGCGCGCCGAGGGCAAGTACCGCCTGATGCGGGAGATCATCGCCGCGCTGCGGGACCGGGCGAACCCGTTCTCCGTGCTGACCAAGGGCACGTTGATCTTGCGCGACCTGGACCTGCTGCGGCAGGCGGCCGAGGTGGCCCCGGTGTCGGTGGCGGTGTCCCTCGGGTCCTTGCAGGAGCAGGTGTGGCGGGCGGTGGAGCCGGGTGCGCCCTCGCCGCTGCGGCGGCTGGACGTGGTGCGCCGGCTGGCGGACGCGGGCGTGGGGTGCTCGGTGATGATGGCGCCGATCCTGCCGGGGCTCAGCGACACGCCGGAGCAGCTGGACGAGACGGTCGCGGCGCTGGTGGGTGCGGGCGCCACGAGCATCACTCCGCTGGTGCTGCACCTGAGACCGGGTGCGCGGGAGTGGTATCACGCCTGGCTGAGCCGGGAGCGGCCGGAGCTGCTGCCGTTGTACGAGCGGCTCTACCGCAACGGTGCCTACGCGCCGAAGTCCTACCAGGACGGCGTGGTCGAGCGGGTGCGCGCAGCGCAGCGACGGCACGGGATGCGGACGCCGCGGGAGGGGACGGGTTTCCGGATCGCGGGGGAGGAGCGGGTGCCGGAGGGCTCCGGTCAGCTCGCGCTGCTGTGACGGCGGGAGGTCCAGTCCAGTCGGCGGCGGAATCGTCGGGCGCACGATTCGGGTTCGCTGCGAACTCGGGAAATCCGAACCGGCGGAGGTGTTTCCGAACGCGCGGAATCCGTGTTGAAAACCGTTGTCGAAATACCGACGAAAGTAGTATTGAGCCGCGAATTTCTTTCGCGTGAACTAGTCGTGTCGTAGATCGAATCCGCAGGTCGCGCGGTTCGCCCACAGGCGGCGATGGCTACTCTGAGTGTCGGAGCAACTTCCTCTAATGGAGCAGTGGCGCGGATCGAGGCGCCAGGCCGGCCGGGGCGGCGACGTGCGCCGCCCGTCCTCGCCTCGATCAGTGCCCGTCGAGCAGCGCGCGGCGCGACGGCTGCCAGCGGACGCCGAACACGCCCATGCCGAAGTCGAGCGTGACCGCGTGCGTGCGCGCGTGCCGGTCCAGCGACAACGGCTTGGGCTGCGCGGTCTCGTTCGCCGCCGAGTCGCCGACGAAGCTCTCCACGTGCTCCGGCGGGCAGGACGGGTCGAACTCGAGCTCCACCACGTACTGGCGCACCGGCAGCCGGAACAGCCGGCAGAAGGTGTGCTCCGGCTCGTTCGCGCCGGTGGGCATGTCGGAGATCTCGTACTCCAGCAGCATCGTCTCGCCGCGCTCCAGCGGGCGGTCGAACAGCAGCTCCGCGACGATCACGTCCCGCGCGTGGTCGGTGAGGACCTGGCCGATGCGGCAGGACCGCAGCGGCCGGATCGTCGGTGACACCGGGCTGGTCGAGGCGCCGTCGAACATCACGACCCAGCGGTCGGCCCCGTTGGCCTCCGCGCGCACCAGCTTGCTCGCGCGCACCATCCGCTGATCGCCGTAGGCGTCGATGTGCACCACGTCGTGCTGCGAGAGCCGGGTCAGCTTGCTGTCGTGGCTGGTGTCGATGCGGGTGAGCAGCTCCACCGCCGACTCGTTCTCCGACCACAGCTCGCTCAGCGGCGGCGCGTCGTGCGCGGCCTGCCTGGTCCGGCCGCGCGGGCGCGGCGGCCCGAGCAGCGCCGAGAGCGCGCAGTCGGGGACGCCGAGCACGCTCTCCAGCTGCTGCAGGGCCAGCAGCGAGTCGGGTCGTTCCGGGCGCCGGCGACCGGACTGCCAGTAGCTCAGCGCCGTGATGCTCACCGGTGTTCCGCGGGTTTGCAGGCGGTGCTGGATCCGTTCCAGGCTCAACCGGCTGGAGCGGATCGCCGCCCGCAGCGCCACCTCGAACGGTCCGGTTCGCAGAAGTTCGGCGAGCTCGGGTGAGACATGCGGCGCCGGGTCGCTTCGGACGGCAGTGCGCGACATGGAACGGATGTCGGTCTTCGGACCGGTCATGGTTACTCCTCGTGTCCGCCGAACTCGGGGCCTTACGCTAATGAGTGAGACTCGGTGGCGCAACGATCAAGTTTCGGTTCCCGCCACCTACTAAAGTGTGAGGCGAATTCGCGGACTTTCTGCAGGAGGGCGTTATTTGCTCCAGCGGCCCTCTTGACATCGCGAAGTGGACGACGAGGGTCCGAACGCGTCCATTGCCTTCTCGAACGGTCCCGGCGGGTACCGGACTCGGACGGTGAATCCGCGGGCCGCCGGACTCCGGTCGCCGCCACCGCGGCCAACACGCCGCGCGGAAACCTGCTGGACGGCCTCCCCGCCTCGTTGGATAACCTTGACCTCCCATTGCGTCCACGCAGGACGGGCACCTCGTCTCCGAGTCGTGCGCACCCTGGCGGACGCCTCAGTCAGTCGTCGCCAGCCGACTCGAACTCGAAGAGGAGCTCAGTACCCGTGATGCGCACGCACGAGGCCGGATCGCTTCGCGCCGGTCATGCCGGGCAGTCCGTCACCTTGGCAGGCTGGGTGGCGCGCCGTCGCGATCACGGTGGAGTGATCTTCATTGATCTCCGTGACGCGTCCGGTGTCGCCCAGGTGGTCTTCCGCGAAGGCGAGATGGCCGAGCGCGCCCACCGGCTGCGGGCGGAGTTCTGCGTCCGCATCACCGGTGACGTCGTGCGCCGCCCCGAGGGCAACGAGAACGCCGAGATCGGCACCGGCGAGATCGAGGTCTACGCCACCGAGCTCGAAGTCCTCTCCGAGGCCGCGCCGCTGCCGTTCCCGCTGGACGAGCACCTCGAGGTCGGCGAGGAGATCCGGCTCAAGCACCGCTACCTGGACCTGCGCCGCGCCGGACCGGCCAAGATCATGCGGCTGCGCAGCGACGTCAACCGCGTCGCCCGCGAGGTGCTGCACGAGCGGGACTTCGTCGAGATCGAGACGCCGACGATGACCCGCTCCACCCCGGAAGGCGCCCGCGACTTCCTGGTGCCCGCGCGGTTGCAGCCGGGCAGCTGGTACGCGCTGCCGCAGTCGCCGCAGCTGTTCAAGCAGCTGCTCATGGTCGGCGGCATGGAGCGCTACTTCCAGATCGCGCGCTGCTACCGCGACGAGGACTTCCGGGCGGACCGGCAGCCGGAGTTCACCCAGCTCGACGTCGAGATGAGCTTCGTCGAGCAGGACGACGTGATCGAGCTCGGCGAGCAGATCATCGCCGGGCTGTGGAAGCTGATCGGGCACGAGATCACCACGCCGATCCCGCGGATCACCTACGCCGACGCGATGGCCCGCTACGGCAGCGACAAGCCGGATCTGCGCTTCGGGCTGGAGCTCACCGAGCTCACCGAGTACTTCGCCGACACCCCGTTCCGGGTGTTCCGCGCGCCCTACGTCGGCGCGGTCGTCATGCCCGGCGGCGCGAGCCAGCCGCGGCGCCAGCTCGACGCCTGGCAGGACTGGGCGAAGCAGCGCGGCGCCAAGGGCCTGGCCTACGTGCTGGTGGGCGAGGACGGCACGCTGTCCGGTCCGGTCGCGAAGAACCTCTCCGACGCCGAGCGCGAAGGCCTGGTCAAGGCCGTCGGCGCGACGACGGGCGACTGCGTGTTCTTCGCCGCCGGCGAGCGCGCCCCGTCCCGCGGGCTGCTGGGCGCGGCCCGGCTGGAGATCGGCGAGCGCTGCGGCCTCATCGACCACGACGCCTGGTCGTTCGTGTGGGTGGTGGACGCGCCGATGTTCGAGTCCATCGCCGACAGCGACGACGTCGCGGTCGGCACCGGGCGCTGGACGGCGGTGCACCACCCGTTCACCGCGCCCAACGCCGACTGGGCCGACACCTTCGACCAGGACCCGGAGAACGCGCTGGCCTGGGCCTACGACATCGTCTGCAACGGCAACGAGATCGGCGGCGGCTCCATCCGCGTGCACCGCGGCGACGTGCAGGAGCGGGTGTTCTCGGTGCTGGGCATCTCCGAGGAGCAGGCGCGGGAGAAGTTCGGCTTCCTGCTCGACGCGTTCAAGTTCGGCGCGCCCCCGCACGGCGGCATCGCCTTCGGCTGGGACCGGATCTGCATGCTGCTGGCCGGGGCGGACTCGCTGCGCGAGGTCATCGCCTTCCCGAAGAGCGGCGGCGGTTTCGACCCGCTGACCAGCGCGCCCGCGCCGATCACCGACGCGCAGCGCAAGGAGGCGGGCGTGGACGCCAAGCCCGAGGTGAAGCCGAAGGACCCGGTGCCCACCGAGAAGCTGACCGAACAGCAGAGCTGAGAAGTCCGTTCAGAATGGTCCGCGTGGTGGTTCGCCGTGCCGGACCTCAGCGGTTCCGCCGCTGACGGGACGCCGACGCGGACCAGTCCGGAAGGACTTCCGAGGCCGAGGCGGGGTTCGTCGTGCTGCACCTGCGGATAGTCAGCCCATCGGAGCGGACCGAGCAGGTGCTGGCGGTGCTGCGCGAGCAGCGCGGCACCGCGCACCTGTGCCTGTTCCCGCAGGCGGCGCTCGACCCCTCCGGTGACGTCATCGAGCTCGACGTGGCCAGGGAGGCGGCCGACGACGTCCTCGACGCCATCGCCGCCGACGAACTCGCCCAGGTGGGCGCGGTGCAGCTCACCGACGGCGGGACGGTGCTGTCCGAGCGCGCGGAGAAGGCGGAGTGGGCGGCTCCCGGCGACCCGTCGGACGCCGTGGTCTGGGACGACCTCATCGCTCGAACAGGTGAAGAGGCCCGGCTCAGCGGCACGTTCGTCGCGTTCTTGGCGCTGGCCTGCCTGCTGGCCGCGGTCGGGGTCATCACCGACTCCGAAGTGACCGTGGTCGGCGCGATGGTGGTCGGCCCCGAGTTCGGTCCGCTGGCCGCGGTCGTCGTCGGCATCGCCCGGCGGCGCTGGGAACTGGTGCGGCAGGCGCTGCTGGCGCTGGGCGTCGGGTTCCCGGTGGCGATGGTGATCACCGTCGGCGCGACGCTGCTGGGTGAGGCGCTGGGGCTGATCAGTCCCGGTTCGCTCGCGGACAACGACCAGGTGGCGTTCGTCTACCAGGTCGGCTGGGCCTCGCTCGTCGTGTCGTTGCTGGCCGGGGCCGCCGGAATGCTGTCGCTGACCTCCGCGAAGTCGGCGGTGCTGGTCGGCGTGTTCATCTCGGTGACCACGGTGCCCGCCGCCGGGTACGCCGCGGTGGCCGCGACGCTGGGCGCTTGGGACCGGTTCCTGGCGTCGACGGCGCAGCTCGCGGTGAACCTCACCGGGATCGTGCTCGCGGCGTCGCTGGTGCTGCTGGTGCGTTCCTCGCGCAGGCGCGCCGGAGACGGGGCGGTGCCGATCGCTTGAGCTCCGGGCCGTTCGCACGCGGCCGTTCGAGCTTTCTTCTCACGGATGCAACGCGAGCGTCCCCCGGCTCCGTCAGGGTCAACGTGGGAGAGCCGGGCCGGTGCGGCGGCGACGTGTGGGCGTCCTCGCGCACTCGTCGGGGTGGCTGTGATTCAGCCGGATGAGCGCGAACGGTGTGCGTGCTACTACGAACGGTGGCGCACTTGACCGGTCTTGCCCATTCGGGTTCAGGTTGTGGGGGTAGTGTCTGGAGACGATGAGCGTGGAGATCACTTCCGGCCCTCCGGAGGTTCGAGTGCCCGGCAGCACCACGGTGACCGACACCGTCGGCACCGCAGAAGCCGTGCTCAGCAAGCGCATGGGAGCTCCGGTCCGCCTCGCCGACGCCGAAGACCTGGGCGGCAGCGAGCGCTCGGTGGTGCTGCGCGTGCGGGTCGCCGAGACGCCGTACGAACTGCCGCGCACCCTGGTGCTCAAGCACTACGGCGAATGCCCGGAAGAGGCCCGCTCCGACCCGTTCGCGCACGAGGCGGCGAGCTGCCAGCTGGCGACCGCGCTGCCCCCGGAGATCCGCGTCGGCCCCGAACTCATCGCGCACGACGCCGACCGGCGGCTGCTGGTGCTGGAGGACCTGGGGCGCGGTTCGACGCTCGCGGACGTGCTGTTCGGCGAGGATCCGCGGGCCGCCGAGCGCGCCCTGCTGGCCTGGGCTCGGGCGCTGGGCAGGCTGCACACGACGATGGCCGGCCGCGAAGCCGATTTCGACGCGCTGATGCGGCGGGTGGGTGCGCGGTCCTGGACGGACCCGGTGGCCGACGACATCGTCCGCTCGCTGACGGACCTGCCCGGACTCATCGAGCAGTCGTTGGGCGTGAGCACGCCGCCGGAGGTGGTGTCGCGGCTGCAGACGGCCGCCGAGCTGCTGAGCCAGGGCCGCTACCGCTCGTTCAGCCCGTCGGACATCTGCCCGGACAACAGCCTCGTGACGGGGACCGGGGTGCGGTTCCTGGACTTCGAGTGGGGCTGCGTGCGGGACGTCGCGCTGGATGCTGCCTACCTGCAGTACCCGTTCCCGTCGTCGTGGTGCTCGTACTCGCTGCCGGAGAACCTCGCGGACGGGATGCTGGCGACCTGGCGTTCCGAGATCGCCGAGGTGTGGCCGGAGCTCGACGACGACGCGGTGCTGATGCCGCGGCTGTTCAACGCCCAGGTGCTGTGGGTGTGGGTGTCGACGTGGTGGTTCCTGCCCCGCACGGGGGAGTCGGACCGGCCGATCGACCTGCACATGCCCTCGCCGCGCCGCAGCACGGCGCTGGTGGACCGCTGGCGCAAGTTGCGCGACGACGCGGTGGAAAGCGGTGAGCCGCAGCTGGCGGGGTACGCCTCGGCGATGGTCGACGCGCTGGTGGAGCGGTTCGGCGCGGGCGCGCTGCAACTGCTGCGCTACCCGGCGTTCCGCGACGAGGAGAAGTGACCGGTCCGACCTCGTGCTCCTCGGGGCTCGACGCGGTCGACCGGATCTTCGAGGTCGAGCGGGCCGCCGCTGACACGTGGCCCGCGACGACGGTGCGGGAGTCGCAGGGCTGGCTGCTGCGGCACTGCGAGCGGCTGCGCCGCGGCCGTTCAAACTCGGCGTTGCCCCCGCGGCACGTCCGCGACCTCGACTCCTCGGTCGACGAGCTGGTGCGGTTCTACGCCGATCACGGCGCGCCGCCGCGGGTGCAGGTCGGGCCGATGCCGTGGCACGCGGAGCTGGACGAGCACTTGGCCGCGCGCGGGTTTCGCCGGGACGGCTCGGTGCGGGTGCTGACCTCCGGCCGGGTGCTCGACACCGCGGAGCACGCGCCGGAGGTGCGGGTGCGGCTGGACGCGGAGCCGACGCCGGACTGGCTGGCCGCCTCGGTGGCGGCGGGCGGGCGCGCGGAGCCCGCGCTGGCCGCGATCGGCGGCCCCGTCCGGTTCGCGACGGCGGAGGTGGACGGCGTGGCCGCGGGAGTCGGCCTGTTCGTCGTGCGGGGTTCGTGGTGCGCGGTGTACTGCATGGCCACGGCAGCGGCGTTCCGCAGGCGCGGGATCGCCCGTTCCGTGCTGCGCGCGGGTGCGCGGTGGGCGCGGGACTCGGGTGCGGCGGAGCTGTTCCTCCAGGTGGCGGCGGACAACGAGCCCGCGGTGCGGCTGTACGCGGGATGTGGTTTCGAGTCGTCGCACGAGTACCACTACCGTGTTGCGGATACGCGGATTTAGTTTAGCGCTCATCTTTTCGCAACTCGGCCTGTTCGGAACCACTCGTTCGGGCGCGAAGTACCCGTGCGGGGGAGGACATGTAGCGAAACGCGCATGTCCGGGCGGTGAACGGGTGCCGCGCTTGCGGCTGAGCGAGTGAAGCGGTTTTAGTGCATTAATCTTTCTTCATGTTTGGGGTGATGATCACCCTTGCATTTACACTGGGTGCATCGGATAGGTTGTGTCGAGCAACCGGTAGCCCGCCCCCTCAAAAGGCGAGGGCGGTGCATCGGCTGCGAGCGCCGGAGTGAGCGGTCCCGCGCTGCGGTGGGATGAACCGCCGGCATTCGGGACACCTCGGCTGGGCATCGTCGCCCCCGTTCTCCGTCGACCGCGGGTTCGAACAGGTTCTTCCAGGAGGCATCATGCGCACCAGGATCGTGAGGGCGGGATTGTTCCTGCTGTTCACGGTTCTGCTCGCGGTCGTGGTGCCGTTCCAGTCGACGCTGTGCGCCGAGCTGGCCGTGCGCAACACCTCGGAGATCAAGACCAACGAGATCAAGGAGCACAGCGAGAAGCTCCGTCAGCGCCCGATGCCCGCCTCCCCGTCCCGAAGGGAGGACCGCAAGCCGGAGCCGCGCGGACCGCTGCCCAAGATCTTCCAGCAGGACCTGGCCGCGCTGCACGCCCCGTGCTCCTCCAACGAGGTGGCGCACCCGATTTCCCAACCCGGCGCGAACTGCGTCCGGGAAAGACATGCGCCCGCCGTTCTCCAGGTCTATCGGCACTGAGCACATATCCGCGGCACGGATATGTCCGAACGTCCATGACCTTTCTTACGTCCAGTGAGGCGGCGCCATGAATTTCGAACACCTGGTGGACCATGCACGGCGGCACCCCCGCATGGTCTCCGAAGCACATCGCAGGGAACTCGCCACGGGACAACAACCGGTGGCATTGTTCATCACCTGTTCAGATTCGCGGGTGATGCCCTCCAAGATCACTGGTGCGGAACCCGGAAAGCTGTTCGAATTGCGCACCGCGGGGAATGTGGTGCCGCACTACGTGCCGGATTCGGCGTCCAGCGAAATGGCGACCATCGAATACGCGGTGCTGCAGCTGCGGGTGCCGGAGATCGTGGTCTGCGGGCATTCGCACTGCGGCGCGGTGACGGCCAAGTGCGTGGCAGGTCACGGCCTCGACCAGCTCCCCGCGATGCGGAGCTGGCTGGGCTTCGGCGAGCCGCCGCAGACCGCGGTGACCGCCCCGGAACCGGGAGTGCGCTCGGAGAGCAAAGCGCACGTCCGCGAACAGCTCGACACGCTGTTCGAGTACCCGTTCATCCGCGACCGGGTTTCGAACGGGGACCTGCGCGTGCACGGGTGGTTCTACGAGATCGACACCGGTCTCGTCTTCCGCTCCCCGGATCGGACTCCTGATCAGACCGGAAATGTGGACTTCCTCCCGCTGTGACCGGAACGGTGCGGATCGTGACCGATCACGCGCCATTCGAACGCCATTCGGCGTAGTTCGCTGAACCGAATATCCCAAGAGCGGATCCGGTCGGGTGCGCGCTCATCGACGGAGCGCGCACCGGCGGGATCGCCGTCGATGCCTCGTGTTCGCGGGGCGTCGATTCATCCCGAGCGGGACGGCACGAGCCGATCGCCGGCCGCGGAACTCCGCGGTGGCGCGCTCGTGCTCGGGCGCTGCGCCGCCCTCCCGCCTGCCGCCGCCTCCCGCAGGTGCCGCGGCGACCTGATCAACCAAGACATCCATGGAGAGTGCACAGTGACCGCTCAACTCGACGCGTCCTCGAAGAAGGGGCGCGGTGCCGGAGTTCCGCAGTGGCCGAAGGGGACCATCGGGGCCGACTTCGCCGCTTCGCTGGTGGTGTTCCTGGTGGCCCTGCCGCTGTGCGTCGGCGTCGCCGTCGCCTCCGGCGTGCCCGCCGAGCTCGGCATCATCACCGGTGTCATCGGCGGCATCGTGGTGGGGCTGCTCCCCGGCAGCACCATGCAGGTCAGCGGGCCCGCCGCCGGTCTGACCGTGCTGGTGGCCTCGGCGGTCTCCGACCACGGCCTCGGCACCCTGGGCGTGATCGTCCTCGGCGCCGGTCTGATGCAGATCGTGATGGGCATCGGCCGCATCGGCACCTGGTTCCGGGCGATCTCGCCCTCGGTCGTGACCGGCATGCTCGCCGGCATCGGCCTCGTGATCATGCTCGGGCAGCTCTACCCGGTCGGCGGGCTGGAGCAGCCCGCGCACACCGCGGAGAAGTTCACCGGACTGCCCGGCCTCGTCGCGGCGATGTTCACCACGCCGCAGGGGCAGGCGGGGCTAGGCGTCGCGGTGGTGACGCTGGTGATCCTGTTCGGCTGGCAGAAGATGCCGGAGAAGGTCCGCGGGATTCCCGCTCCGCTGGTCGCGGTCGTGCTGGTCAGCGCCGCGGCGTGGGCGCTCTCGCTGCCGTTGAAGATGACCGAGGTCGGATCGCTGCTGGACGCGATCAACATCCCGGCCGGTGACGCGTGGGCCTCGGCCGTCACGCCCGCCGTGATCGGTTCGATGGTGACCTTCGCGCTGATCGCCTCGGCGGAGAGCCTGTTCAGCGCCGCCGCCGTGGACCGGATGCACGACGGTCCGAAGACGCAGTACAACAAGGAGCTCCTCGCCCAGGGTGCGGGCAACGCTGCCTGCGGTCTGCTGGGCGCGCTGCCGATGACCGCGGTGATCGTGCGCTCCGGCGCCAACGTGCGCGCCGGTGCGAAGACGAAGGCGTCCCGCGTGCTGCACGGCGTCTGGCTGCTGCTGTTCGTGATGGCGCTGCCGGGCCTGCTCGGCTACATCCCGACCGCGGTGCTGGCCGCCCTGCTGATCCAGGCGGGCTGGAAGCTGCTTGAGCTCAACAAGGTCGTCGAGATGATCCGGACGAACCGGCCCGAGGCGCTCATCCTCGTGCTGACCGCCGTGATGATCGTGTCGACCGACCTGCTCATCGGCACCCTGATCGGCCTCGGCGCCGCCGTGATCAAGACCGCGTTCGACGTCTCGCGCCTGTCGGTGAAGGAGGAGGAGCACGACGACGGCCACCTGCGCCTGGAGTTCGGCGGCAACGCCACCTTCCTCCGCCTGCCGCGCCTGCTGGAGCGGCTGGAGAACGTTCCGGCGGACAAGAGCGTGCACCTCGACCTGAGCACCGTCCGGCACCTGGACCAGGCGTGCCACCAGGCGGTCGAGAACTGGGTCGCGCAGCGCGAGCGGGACAACGCCCGCACCGAAGTGGCGATGCCCGCGGGCGTCCGCTGACCTCGACGAACCGCACGCCGCGCCGGAGGCCCTCCGCGGGAGGACCTCTGGCGCGGTCGTGTCGGGGGCGGCGGGTAGCGTCGGCGACGTGAGTGACGGCCTGTTCGACGAGGGGTTGTTCGGCGCCGAGACCGAAGATCGCGCCGGGGAACGGCTGGCCGAGAACGCGCCGTTGGCGGTGCGGATGCGCCCGCGTTCGCTGGACGAGGTGCTCGGCCAGGACCACCTGCTGGGCGCCGGTGCGCCGCTGCGCAGGTTGGTGGAGGGCGCGGCCCCGGCGTCGATCCTGCTCTACGGTCCGCCCGGCACCGGCAAGACGACGCTGGCGAACCTGGTGTCCCGCGCGACGGGACGCCGGTTCGTGGCGCTGTCCGCGCTGTCGTCCGGGGTCAAGGAGGTCCGCGCCGTCATCGAGGAGGCCCGCCGCCGCCTCGGCCGCTCCGGTGAGGCGACGGTGCTGTTCATCGACGAGGTGCACCGGTTCTCCAAGACCCAGCAGGACGCGCTGCTCGGCGCCGTCGAGGACCGCACGGTGCTGCTGGTGGCCGCGACGACCGAGAACCCGTACTTCTCCGTGGTGGCCCCGCTGCTGTCGCGATCCCTGGTGCTGCAGCTGCGCAGCCTGGAGGAGGACGACGTCCGGGAACTCGTGCGGCGCGCGGTCGCCGAGGAACGCGGCCTGGCCGGGGAGCTCGAACTCGACGAGGACGCGCTGGAGCACCTGGTGGCGCTGGCGGGGGGCGATGCCCGTCGCGCGCTGACCGCGCTGGAGGCCGCCGCGGAGTCCGCGGGCTCCACCGGCTCCGGCCGGATCGACCTGGGCACCGTGGAGGCCACGGTGAACCGGGCCGCCGTGCTCTACGACCGCGGCGGCGACCAGCACTACGACGTGGTCAGCGCGTTCATCAAATCGATCCGCGGCTCCGACGTGGACGCCGCGCTGCACTACCTGGCCCGCATGGTGGAGGCGGGGGAGGATCCGCGGTTCATCGCGCGCCGCCTGGTGGTGCACGCCAGCGAGGACGTCGGCATGGCCGACCCGACCGCGTTGCAGGCCGCGGTCGCTGCCTCGCAGGCCGTGCAGTTCATCGGGATGCCGGAGGGGCGCTTGGCGCTCGCGCAGGCCACGATCCACCTCGCCACGGCGCCCAAGTCGAACGCGGTGATCATGGCGATCGACGCGGCGATGGGCGACGTGCGCGCGGGCAAGTCCGGCACGGTGCCGCCGCACCTGCGCGACGGGCACTACGCCGGGGCGAAGAAGCTCGGCAACGCCAAGGGCTATCAGTACCCGCACGACCGCTCCGAAGGCGTGCTGGAGCAGCAGTACGCACCGGACGAGCTGGTCGGCACCGACTACTACGAGCCGACCGGACGCGGAGCCGAGCGGGTCCTGGGCGAACGAGTACCCAAGCTGCGCGGCATCGTCCGCGGGGGGTGACGGCTCTTTTTGCTCTGGTGGTCATTTGGCGGACCCTCAGCGTCCTTCTCGCTGCGGGATCTTTTTCCCGAGTGGCTCCGCCACGAGGGAAAAAGCCGTCCTCGCGAGAAGGACGCTGAGAACCCGCAGGTGGTCACCTTTTTGACGTGGGCTATGTGCTTCGCACATGCAGGCACGGCTTCGCCGCCAGGCAGGCGTGCTTCGCCGCCTAAGGCACGTCTTCGCCGCTGGTTGGGTGAGGATGAAGGTTATTCGAGCGCCCGGGTGTCGGGTGCTGTGAGAACGACTTGAAGTAGTCAGGAGTCAGCTGTGCGCATCGTCGTCACCCGCAACGTTCCCGAGGCGGCCGTGGAGTTGCTGCGCGGCGCCGGGCAGGTGCACGTGTGCGAGCGGGATCAGGCGCTGGACCCCGCGGAGCTGCGGGAGGTCGTGGCGGGGGCCGACGGGCTCGTGACGATGCTCGGCGATCAGGTGGACGGTGCGGTCGCCGACGCGGCCGGCTCGCAGCTGAAGGTCGTGGCGAACGTGGCCGTGGGCTACGACAACCTCGACGTGCCCGCGCTGGCCGCGCGAGGCGTCACCGTGACGAACACGCCCGGGGTGCTCACCGACGCCACCGCCGATCTCGCGTTCGCGCTGCTGCTGATGGCGACCCGCAGGCTCGGCGAGGCCGAGCGGTTGATCCGCTCCGGTGAGCCGTGGTTCTTCCACCTCGGGTTCATGCTGGGCACCGGCTTGCAGGGCAAGACGCTCGGCATCATCGGCCTCGGTGAGATCGGGCAGGCCGTGGCGCGCCGGGCGCGCGCGTTCGGCATGCGGATCGCGTACTCGGGACGCCGCCGGGTGGCCGCCGACGTCGAGTCCGAACTCGACGCCCGGTACCTGACCAGGGACGAGCTCCTGCGCGAAGCGGACGTGCTGTCGCTGCACTGCCCGCTCACCGAGCAGACCCGGCACCTGATCGACGCGGCGGCGCTGGCGACGATGAAACCGTCCGCGGTGCTCGTCAACACCAGCCGCGGCCCCGTCGTGGACGAGGCGGCGCTGGCCGAGGCGCTGCGCGCGGGCCGGATCGCCGCGGCCGGGCTGGACGTGTTCGAGCAGGAACCGGCGGTGCACCCCGGACTGCTGGAGCTGGAGAACGCGGTGCTCATCCCCCACTTGGGGTCCGCGACGGTGGAGACGCGCACGGCGATGGCCGAACTGGCGGCACGCAACGTGGTCGGCGTCCTCACGGGGAACGGCCCGGTCACCCCGGTGGAGGCTTGACCGCCGGACGCGCCGACGCACCGGAAGCGCCCGCCGCGGGGTGGCACGGTAACCTGGCGCGCGATCAAGACACCGGTGAATCCTTGCCGGTGGCAGGAAAACCACGTGGAAACCGGGAGGGCACGTGACGCCCACGCAGATCGCCGCGCTGATCGTCGCGGGCGCGTTCGTGCTGCTGGTCGTGCTGCTGGCGATCCCGCTGGTCAAGCTCGGCCGAACGCTGGACGAGGCGACCGTCGCGATCCGCAAGGCGCACGAGAACACCGACCCGATCTTCACCGGGGCCAACTCGACGCTGACGCACGTCAACACCCAGCTGGAACGGGTGGACGGCATCACCGCCAACGCCAAGACGGTCAGCGGCAACGTCTCGGCGTTGTCGTCGCTGTTCACGGCTACACTGGGTGGCCCATTGGTGAAGACCGCGGCCTTCTCGTACGGGGTGAGCAAGGCTCTGCGAGCTCGCCGCAAGCGCAAGGAAGAGCCGTGGGGCAAGCACTCCCGCCGCAAGGGAGGACGCAAGTGAGGCGGATGTTCTGGTTCGGGGCCGGAATCGCGGCCGGTATCGCGTTGACCCGCAAGGTCAACGAGACCGCCCGCAAGGCGACCCCGAGCGGCGCTGCCGAGCAGCTCGGCGGTGCGATGCGCGAGCTCGCGGGTGCCGTGGGCTCGTTCGGCGCGGACGTGCGCGCCGGGATGAGCGAGCGTGAGCAGGAGTTGCAGGACGTCGTCGACGGCACCTCGATGCCGCGGCGGAGGTTCGACACCGACGCGATCGACGCTCGCCCGGCGGACGGCCGGGGGCGCCCGGCCGGTGATGGTGTGCGCGCACCGGCTCGGCGAGCTCGCCGGGCGGAACGCTGAACGGCGGGCGTTCCGGGGAACCGGTCCGTCCGCGCCGGCTCACCGGTCGCGAACTGCTCCGGTTCCCCGAACGCCCCGCCTGCCACGTCCCGCCGCAGCCCCGCCCCCGACTCCGCAGCACCCTTCGAAGGAACCACCGTGCAGACCCACGAGATCCACAGCCGCTTCCTGGAGCACTTCCGCAGCACCGGCCACACCGTGGTGCCCAGTGCCTCCCTGATCCTCGACGACCCCACCCTGCTGTTCGTGAACGCGGGGATGGTCCAGTTCAAGCCGTACTTCCTCGGTGACGCCCCGGCGCCGTACCCGCGCGCGACGAGCATCCAGAAATGTGTGCGCACCGGCGACATCGACGAGGTCGGCAAGACGACCCGGCACAACACGTTCTTCCAGATGGCGGGCAACTTCTCCTTCGGCGACTACTTCAAAGAAGGCGCCATGGAGCACGCGTGGAAGCTGCTGACCTCCTCGGTCGCCGAGGGCGGTTACGGCATCGACCCCGAACGCCTGTGGGTCACCGTCTACGAGCACGACACCGAGTCGGCCGCGCTGTGGCGCAACACCACCGGCATCGACCCGGCCCGCATCCAGGTGCGCGGCGCGGAGGACAACTACTGGGACATGGGCGTGCCCGGTCCCGGCGGCCCCTGCTCGGAGATCTACTACGACCGCGGCCCCGCCTACGGCGTCGAGGGCGGTCCGAACGTCGACGAGGACCGCTACATCGAGATCTGGAACCTGGTGTTCATGCAGGACATCCGGGGTGAGGAGAGCCCGAAGAAGGGCGCTCCGCTGCTCGGTGAGCTGCCCACGAAGAACATCGACACCGGCATGGGCGTCGAGCGGGTGGCGTGCCTGCTGCAGGGCGTGGAGAACGTCTACGAGACCGACCTGGTGCGCCCGGTGATCGCGAAGGCCGAGGAGCTCTCCGGCCGCCGCTACGGCGCGAACCACGAGGACGACGTGCGGTTCCGCGTGATCGCCGACCACGCCCGTTCCGGCGTGATGCTCGTCGGCGACGGCGTCACCCCCGGCAACGAGGCGCGCGGCTACGTGCTTCGCCGCCTGCTGCGCCGCATCGTGCGCTCCACCCGGCTGCTCGGCGTGCAGGAACCGGTGCTGGGCGAGTTCACCCAGGTCGTGCGGGACGCGATGGCCCCGGCGTACCCGGAGCTGCGCACCGATTTCGAGCGCATCGACTCGGTGATCCGCAACGAGGAAGAAGCGTTCCTGACGACGCTCACCGCCGGCTCGAAGATCTTCGACGTGGCCGTCGCCGACACCAAGAAGTCCGGTGCGTCCCAGCTGCCCGGCGCGAAGGCGTTCCAGCTGCACGACACCTACGGCTTCCCCATCGACCTCACCTTGGAGATGGCCTCCGAGCAGGGCCTGTCGGTCGACGAGCACGGTTTCCGCGAGCTGATGGGCGAGCAGCGCCGCCGCGCCAAGGAGGACGCGAAGGCGCGCAAGACCGGCCACGGCGACCTCTCGACGTACCGGACGCTGCTCGACCAGCACGGCACCACCGAGTTCATCGGCTACACCGACCTGGAGTCGCAGAGCCGGGTGCTGGGGCTGCTCGTCGACGGCGCCCCGGCGAAGTCGGCCGCAGCGGGCACCGAGGTGGAGCTGGTGCTCGACCGCACCCCGTTCTACGCGGAGGGCGGCGGCCAGATCGCCGACACCGGCACCCTGGTCGGCCCCGGCGTCGAGGTGCGCGTCTCGGACGTGCAGCGGTCGGTGCCCGGCCTGTTCGTGCACCGCGCGAAGGTCGTCTCCGGTGAGCTGGGCGTGGACACCATGCTGGAAGCCGGTGTGGACCGCGACCGTCGCCGCGCCATCGAGCGCTCGCACTCCGCGACGCACCTGGTGCACGCCGCGGTGCGCGGTGCCTACGGCAAGCGCGCGGCGCAGGCGGGTTCGCTGAACTCGCCGGGCCGGATGCGCTTCGACTTCACCGCGCCCAGCTCGGTGTCGGCCTCCGTGCTGGGCGGCGTCGAGGAAGAGGTCAACTCCTACCTGCAGAACGACGTCGAGGTCTCGTCGTACACCACGACGATGGACAAGGCGATGGAGCTCGGCGCGATGGCGCTGTTCGGCGAGAAGTACGGCGACCAGGTGCGAGTGGTCGACATGGGCGACTACTCGCGGGAGCTGTGCGGCGGCACCCACGTGGGGCGCATCGGCCAGCTCGGCGTGGTCAAGCTCGTCGCGGACTCCTCGGTGGGGTCCGGCGTGCACCGGGTCGAGGCGCTGGTCGGCATGGACGCGATGCGCCACATCAGCAAGGAGCACCTGCTGGTCACCCAGCTCGCGGAGCAGTTCAAGGTCCCGGCCGAGGAACTGCCGGAGCGCATCGCCGGTGTGGTCAGCAGGCTGCGCGGCGCGGAGAAGGAACTCCAGCAGCTGCGCGTGCAGCAGGTGCTGTCCTCGGCGGGCGAACTCGCCGGCCGCGCGAGCGACGTGCACGGCGTCAGCCTGGTCGCCGAGCAGGTCCCGGACGGCGTGGACGGCGGCGGGCTGCGCGCGCTGGCGGGCGAGATCCGCGGCAGGCTCACCGGCCGCCCGGCGGTCGTGGCGCTGTTCGCCGCGGAGCCCTCGGAAGGCAAGGTCTCCTTCGTCGTCGGCGTCAACGACGCCGCGCGGGACCTCGGCCTGGCCGCGGGCAAGCTGGTGCCCTCGTTCGCCGCGGAGGTCGGCGGCCGTGGCGGCGGCAAGCCCGACATGGCCCAGGGCGGCGGGACGAACCCGGCGGGCGTGACGGCCGCGATCGGCGCGCTGCACCGCGAACTGGACAAGGCGGTCCAGGGGTGACTTCAGGTAATCGGGGCGTCGGCCCGGCCGCCGACGCCCCGGACCCCGGAGCGGGACGCCGGATCGGTGTGGACGTCGGCGCGGTGCGCGTCGGCGTCGCGCTGACCGATCCGTCCCCGATGCTGGCGACGCCGTTGGTGACGCTCCAGCGCGATGAGGACGCGGGCAGCGATCTGACGGAGCTGGTGCGCCTGATCGCCGAGCACGAGGTGGTCGAGGTCGTGATCGGCCTGCCGAAGACGCTCGCAGGACGGCACGGCAGTGCCGCGGATTCGGCGCATTCCTACGCCGAAGCCCTGGCCACCAGGATCGCCCCGATCCCGGTGCGCTTTCACGACGAACGGTTGACCACGGTCACCGCGAGCCGCATGCTCTCCCAACGGGGGGTTCGCGGTAAGCGACAGCGCGCCGTGGTCGACCAAGCCGCCGCAGTGGAGATCTTGCAGGCATGGCTTGACGCCCGGTCGCAGACCACCTGAGAGGACCTTTCGTGAGCGACGATCTCGGCCTGTTCGCGGACGACGCGGGCGAGCCGCCCCGGCGCAGCCGCAGGGAGGCCCGCGAGCAGCGGGCCCAACTGCGCCGCCGGAAACGACGCGGTTCGGTGACCGCCCTGGCCGGACTGCTGGTCCTGCTGCTGGTGGGCGGAGGCGTGGTGTACGGCGCCATGCAGATACTGCAAATCGGGTCCTACGACGACTACGAGGGCGCGGGGACCGGCGAGGTGGTCGTGGAGGTCTCCTCCGGTGACACCGTCAGCCACATCGCGCAGACCCTGTCCAAGGCCGATGTGGTGGCGTCGTCGACGGCGTTCACCAAGGCGGCCGCGGAGAACAAGCAGATCAACAGCATCCAGCCGGGCTTCTACCTGATGAAGTCGAAGATGTCCGGCTCCGCCGCGGTCGGGCACATCCTGTCCGCCGAGGCGAAGACCGGCCGCATCGAGGTGCGCGGCGGGCAGCGGCTGGAGGACCAGCTCAGCCCGGACGGCGGCAAAACGCCGGGCATCCTCACCAAGCTGGCCGAAGCGACCTGCACCGGTGATGAGAGCCAGTGCACGACCTCGGAGCAGATGCACGCCGCGGCGGGTTCCGCGGACCTGGCTTCGCTGGGCGTGCCGGAGTGGGCCATCGAGGGCGCGTCGAAGGCGGAGCCGGAGCGGCGCCTCGAAGGGCTGATCATGCCGGGCATCTACGACGTGAAGCCGGGCGAACCGCCGGAAGAGGTGCTGCGCCAGGTGGTGACGAAGTCCGCTGCGCTGCTGGAGGCGGCGGGGCTGCCGCAGGCCGCCGACAGCACCGGTCGCACCCCGTACGAGCTGCTGACCATCGCGTCGCTGGTGCAGAGCGAGGGCATCGAGCGGGACTTCGACAAGGTCTCGCGGGTGATCTACAACCGCACCACCGACCCGCAGATGCGCCTGCAGTTCGACTCGACGATCAACTACCCACTGGACAAGCCGACGCTGCTGACCAAGTCGGAGGACCGCCAGCGGCCGGGGCCGTACAACAGCTACCAGAACTACGGCCTGCCGCCGACGCCGATCTCCACGGTGAGCAAGGCGGCGGTGACGGCGGCGGAGAAGCCGGCCGACGGAACCTGGGTGTACTTCGTGAAGTGCTACCCCGACGGCACGTCCTGCTTCGCCACGACGATGGCCGAGCACGACCGCTACATCACCGAGGCGCAGCAACGTGGCGCGTTCTGATCCAGCGGCCCGCAAGGCGGCGGTGGTCGGTTCCCCGATCGGCCACTCGCTGTCCCCGGTGCTGCACGGCGCGGCGTACCGCGAGCTCGGGCTGACCGGGTGGACCTACGAGCGGTTCGACCGGGACGCCGACGGGCTCGCCGAGCTGATCGGCGGGCTCGGCCCGGAGTGGGCGGGCCTGTCGGTGACGATGCCCGGCAAGCGCGCCGCTCTCGGGTTGGCGAAGGAGGTCACCGAGCGGGCGGCCGCGGTGGGCGTGGCGAACACGTTGACCCGGCTGGCCTCGGGGGAGTGGTCCGCGGACTGCACCGACGTCGACGGGGTGACGGGGGCGTTGCGCGCCGCGGGCGGGTTCACCGGTGGCAGCCGGGCGTTGCTGCTCGGCGCGGGTGGTACCGCGGCGGCGGCGATGGCGGCGTTCGCGGAGCTCGGGCTCACCGATGTGACGCTCGCGGTCCGCGAACCGGCGCGGGCCGGGGACGTGGTGCTGACCGCGGAGCACGTGGGCCTGCGGGTCTCGGTGCAGCGGCTCGATTCGATCGACCTGGACGCCGCCGCGTCCGAAGTGGACGTGCTGGTGTCGACGTTGCCCGCCGGTGCGGCGGATCCGCACGTGTCGGCGTTGGCGCGGGCGGCGTGCGTGCTGGACGTGATCTACCACCCGTGGCCGACTCCGCTGGCGAGCGCCGTCTCCTTCGCGGGCGGCCGGCTCGCGACCGGACTGGACATGCTGCTGCACCAGGCGTTCGGCCAGGTCGAGCTGTTCACCGGTCGTCCCGCGCCACGGGCCGCGATGCGGGACGCGTTGTCCGCCGCGACCGGTGGTGAACTGGACCTGCCGCTCTGACCCCGCGCGGCGACCGCCGAGGCCGGGCTCGCGCATCGGAACCGCACGGGGACCGGTCGTCGTCCTGCGGAGGTCACCGCGTGCGAGTGTCTTGTCGCGGATCGTCGTGCGGTGACCGTAAGTCGTACTCCTCGTCGGCTCATCGGCCGATCCGCCGGGCCGCGTTGATCCATAGCGTCGTGTTCCGCAAGGAGATCAGCGCGATGCGAGGAGCACTGCATGACCGAACAACGGATCAGCCCGGCCCGTCGAGTCCGAAGGGGACGGTCGGCGGCGGTCGGGGCGCTGGGAGCGTTGGCGCTCGCGGCGGCGCTGGCACCGACGGCGGTCGCCGCGGAGGCGGGCCCGGCGGTCGTCGGCGGCCACGACGCCACGGAGGAATACCCGTTCATGGTGTCCCTGCAGCAGCAGGGCCAGCACTTCTGCGGCGGATCGCTGATCCGGCCGGACTGGGTGGTGACCGCGGCGCACTGCGCCGCCGCCGTGGAACCCGAGGACGTCACGACCCGCATCGGCAGCGGGGACCGCACGACCGGCGGGGCGGAGACCGGAGTCGCCGAGCTCGTCGTGCACCCCGGCTACGACCAGGCCGCGCCCGGTGACGACGTGGCGCTGGTGCGGCTGGACCGGCCCGTCGAGCAGCAGCCGATCTCGCTGGCCGCGGACTCCGGCGCCCCCGGCGATCCGACGCGGATCATCGGCTGGGGCGTCACGTGCGACGACCGGGAGCAGTGCCCCGAGCTGCCGACGCGGCTGCAGGAGCTGGACACCGAGCTCGTCGCCGACGACCGGTGCGCCGACTTCGACGGGGCCACCGAGCTGTGCACCGACAGCCCCACCGAGAACGCGCAGGGCTGCAACGGCGACTCCGGAGGCCCGCAGCTCAAGGGCGAACCGGGACGCTGGGAACTGATCGGCGCGACCAGCCGCGACGGCGACGAGAGCCCGATCTGCGGCACCGGCCCCGGAATCTGGACCGACGTCACCGCCTACGCCGACTGGATCGACCAGACGACGTCCTGACACAGGAGTGCGGTGCGGGATCAGCTAGATCCCGCACCGCACGAACACCTACCACCACCGCAACCCAGAAGGCCAAGCGAAGCGAAGCCCGCCTCGCGGCCGAAGGCCGTGCAGTGGGCGGACGAAGTCCCGCCTGCTTCGCGGCCGAAGGCCGTGCCTGGGGCTGCGAAGCAAGCCTGCCTTGCGGCGTAGCCGTGCCTGTATTCGCGCAGCGAATAGCCCACGTCACAAAGCCGACCACCGGCGGGTTCTCAGTCGGTCTCTCGCGAGGACGGCTTTTTCCCTCGTGGCGGAGCCACTTGGGAAAAAGATCCCGCAGCGAGAGACCGACTGAGGTTCCGCTAAATGACCACCCAAGCAGAACGAGCCGTCAGCTATCCAGATCAGACCCGACGAGTTCTGCTAGTTGGTCGAGGGCCGCGTCCGCGCCGTCGCCTTCGGCGGCGAGCACGACCTCGTCGCCGTGACCGGCGCCCAGCGTCATCAGACCGAGGATGCTGCCGGCCTGCACCGGTTCGGTGTCCGACTTGCGGATGGTGATCTGCACGGACTGCGCGGCGGCGGCTTTGGCGACCAGCGCCGCGGGACGCGCGTGCAGGCCGACCTTGCTGGCCACGGTGACCCGTCGCTCGGGCATGGGATTCCCTTTCCTCGAGGAACTGCGGTGGGGTGGGTCGGGACGTCAGGCCTTGCCCGCGTCCTTGCCGTTCTCGTCTCCTCCGCCGGTTTCGGGCGGAGCGTCCTGGGTCATCGTCGCCTTGGTGGCACTGGACGTTTCCCCTGTTTCGCCGCTGCCCTGGCCTTCGTCGAGCAGGGCGGAACCCTCTCCGTCGTCTTCGCGGCCCGGGGTGCGCAGGTTCCACTTGGTGATCACGAAGCGGAACACGAAGTAGTAGATGACGGCGTAGACCAGCCCGATCGGAATGAGCCACAGCGACTTCTGCGAGATGCCGAAGTTGAGCACGTAGTCGATGGCACCGGCGGAGAACCCGAACCCGGAGTGGATGTCCAGGAAGTTCACCAGCGCGTGCGAGGTGCCGGTGAGCACCGCGTGGATCAGCAGCAGCGGCCACGCCACGAAGATGAACGAGAACTCCAGCGGCTCGGTGATGCCGGTGAGGAACGAGGTGAGGCCGACCGAGAGCATCACGCCGCCGACGACGGTGCGCTGCGCGGGCGGTGCGCTGCGCCAGATGGCCAGGGCGGCGGCGGGCAGCGCGAACATGAAGATCGGGAAGAAGCCGGTCTGGAAGGTGCCCGCCGTCGGGTCACCGGCGAAGAAGCGGGCGATGTCGCCCTTCTCGCCGTTGTAGTCGCCGAACAGGAACCACACGACGTTGTTCGGGATGTGGTGCAGGCCGAACGGCAGCAGCAGCCGGTTGATCACGCCGTAGAGGCCGCCGCCGAGGACGGCGTTGGCGGTGACGAGGTCGCTGAACCCGGTCAGGACCGCGTCGAACAGCGGGAACAGCAGCCCGAGCACAACACCGATCACCAGCATCGCCACGGCGGTGACGATGGGCACGAAGCGGCGTCCGCCGAAGAACCCGAGGTAGTCGGGCAGCTTGATCCGGTGGTAGCGCTGCCACAGCCAGGCCGCGACGAGACCGGCGATGATGCCGCCGAGCACCCCGTACGGACCCTTGTTGAAGGTGGTCCCGTCCTCCTGCTCGGTGATCTGCCACATCACCCCGGACAGCACCAGGTAGCCGACCGCGCCCGCGAGCGCGGTGGTGCCGTCGGCCTTGCGCGCGAATCCGATCGCGACGCCGATGGCGAACAGCAGCGGCAGGTTGTCGAACAGGGCGCCACCGGCGGCGCCGATCACGCCGGCGACGGTCTGCAGACCCCCCACGCTGCCCAGCAGGTCATCCTGGCCGAGCCGCTGCAGCAGCGCGGCGGCCGGGAGCACCGCGATGGGCAGCATGAGGCTCCGGCCGAGCCGTTGCAGCAGCGCGAAGCCCTTGCTCGCGCCGCCGCTCGCTGAGCCGACGGTCATGGGGCTACCTCCTCGGATGGGCGGCCGGACTCTCCGGCCTCGGTTCGCAGTGGCATCGTCACTTGGTACGCGTCGCCCCGGTACCAGGACCGCATGTCCTCGACGGGGATGTCGCGAGCGGTGGAGATCCGGCGGAACACCAGCAGCGGGCTTCCGGGATCGACTTCTAGCAGGCGCGCCGTCTCCGCGTCCGCGCTTTCGGCGAGGACGGTCTGCGTCGCGTGTTCGAGCCGCACGCCGTAGTGCCGGTGCAGCAGCGAGTACAGCGACTCGGTGAGGTCGTGGCCGAGCAGGCCGGGAGCCGCGGCCGGGTGGAACCAGCCGCGCTCGACCGCGAGCGGCGCGCCGTCGGCCTTGCGCAGCCGGGTCAGCCAGTACGCGGGGTCACCGGGCGCGAGCCGCAGCGCCTCCGCGGTGTCCGGCGGCGGGGGTAGTTCGGCGTGGCCGAGCACCGTCGTCTCCGGGTGCAGGCCGCGTTGGCGCATGTCCTCGGTGAAGGAGGCCAGGTGCAGCCGGACGTCGACGCGGGGGCGGCCGGTGAAGGTGCCCTTGCCGCGGACCCGCACGAGCAGTCCTTCGGCGACGAGCTGCCCGATGGCTTCGCGCACGGTCAGCCGGGAGACGCCGTAGCGCAGCGTGAGGTCTCGTTCGGAGGGCATCGCGGAGCCGGGCGGCAGTTCCCTGGTGGCGATCTCGCGGAGGATCTCCCGCAACTGGGCGTGCTTCGGCGTGGGGCCGTCGAGCAGCGTGTCCGCTGTGCTGCGCTTGGCCACGACGCTCTCCCTGATCAGGGCCGGTTCCGGCCGTCCGTGCGGTGTCGGCCGGGTTGGTTCCGCTCGTGCGGTCGAATGCGTTCCACCGTGATGCGGATCATTGGTACTGTCCGGTCTATACCAGTTGATGCGGAAGAATGCTGCCTCACACGGATGGGTGTCAAGGCGGGGATGTTTTTGTTGCCGCTTCGACACTCGGTAACGCAAGATCGACCAACTGCGGGACCCTTCCGGCACCGCTAACGATCACCGACGGGCGAAGACCGCCGGAGTACGAAGGGAGCACGGGTGGCTCAGAACAAGGCCGCCGCGATCCTGGCCGCGCTGGGCGGCGGGGACAACGTGGTGGAGATCGAACCGTGCATCACGCGCCTGCGCTGCGAGGTCCACGACGACTCGCGCGTGGACGAGGCCGGGTTGAAGTCGGCGGGCGCGCACGGGGTGCTGCGGCAGGGCTCGGTCGTGCAGGTCGTCGTCGGTCCGGAGGCCGACACGCTGGCGGGCGACATCGAGGACCTGTTGTGAGCGTCGAGGTCCGCAGCCCGGTGACCGGCCTGGCCGCGTCGCTGGCCGACGTGCCCGACCCGGTGTTCTCGCAGGCCATGGTGGGCCCCGGCGTGGCGGTGAAACCGGCGGCCGGGCCCGCCGACGCGGTCGCGCCGATCGCGGGGACGGTCGCCACGCTGCACCCGCACGCGTTCGTGGTCGCCTCCGCGGGCGGCACCGCGGTCCTGGTGCACCTGGGCATCGACACGGTGCAGCTCAAGGGCGAGGGGTTCACCTTGCACGTCGCCAAGGGCGACACCGTCGAGGCGGGTCAGCCGATCGTGACCTGGGACCCGTCGGCGGTGGAGGGCCACGGCTACTCCTCGGTGTGCCCGGTGGTCGCGCTGGACCTGACTCCCGAGTCGCTGGGCGACCTGCGGGAGGACGGCCAGGTCGCGGCGGGCGATCCGCTGTTCACCGTCGAGGGCGGCTAACTCGAAGTCGATCGGAAGGCGGCCCGCCGGGCTCCGGTGGGCCGCTCTTTCGTGTCCGCCGCCGCAGCGGTCCGACACGCCGACGAATGTCGGCACCTCGCTTTCCGCGTTCGTCGGTGACGCTGGGCGCATGGATCACACGAGCGCGTTCGCGATGTTGTCCGCCGGAGCCTTGGGAGCGGTGGCGGGCCGAGCAGGCCGGTCGCTGCTGGCGTCCCGGCTGGTCGGAGTGCGACCTCCCCGGTGGTGCTGCGAAGCCGGCGTCGGAGTGCTGTGGGCGCTGGTCGCGGCGCGGACGGCGTCCGGGGCCTTACCGGTGTGGTGGGCGCCGGTGCCGCTGCTGCTGGGCTGGGCCGGGGTGCTGCTCGCGGTCTGCGACCTGATCGCCTCCCGGCTGCCGGACGTGCTGACGCTGCCCGCCTATCCGGTCGCCCTCGCGGCCGTCGGAGCCGCGGCCGTGGCCGTCGGTGAGCCCGCGCCGCTGTTCGCGGCGTTGCTGGGCGCGCTGCTGTTCGCGAGCTGCTACGCGCTGGTGCGCATGCTCTCGCCGCCCGCGCTGGGGCCGGGCGATCTGAAGCTGTCGGGATCGCTCGGCGCGGCCGTGGGCGCCGTCTCGGTTCCGGCGGTGCTGGGGTGCGTGCTCGCGAGCGCGGTGCTCACCGTGCTGCACGCCTGCTGCGCCCGGAAGCGGGCCGTGGCGCACGGTCCGGCGATGCTGCTGCCCGCCTGGCTGGTCACGGCGTTCGGCCCGATTCCGGGAGGTGGTTGACCGATCCGCACCCGCATCGGCCGTGCGCAGGTGCTGCGTGGCAGGATTTCGGGTGTGTTGCGTTGGATGACAGCCGGAGAATCGCACGGTCCCGCCCTGGTGGCGGTGCTGGAAGGCATGGTCGCCGGAGTGGAGGTGACCACCGCTGACATCGCGACCCAGCTGGAGCGCCGCAAGCTCGGCTTCGGCCGCAGCCCGCGGATGAACTTCGAATCCGACGAGCTGGAGATCATTGGCGGGGTGCGTCACGGCCGCACCCAGGGCGGTCCGATCGCCGTCCGCATCGGCAACACCGAATGGCCCAAGTGGGAACAGGTCATGTCCGCCGACCCGGTGGACGAGGACGTGCTGGCCGGGCTGGCCCGCAACGAGCCGCTGACCCGGCCGCGGCCCGGCCACGCCGACCTGCCCGGCATGCAGAAGTACGGCTTCGAGGAATCCCGCCCGGTGCTGGAGCGCGCCAGCGCCCGCGAGACCGCCGCCCGCGTGGCGGCGGGCACCGTCGCGCGCCGCTTCCTGCACCAGCTGCTGGGCGTCGAGATCGTCAGCCACGTGGTGAGCCTCGGCTCCGTCAGCGTGGCCGGCGAAGCGCTTCCCGGCCCGGACGACCTCGCTGCGATCGACGAGAATCCCGTGCGGGCCTTCGGCGGCGACGCGACCGAGCGGATGATGGCGGAGGTCGACGCGGCCAAGGCCGACGGCGACACGCTCGGCGGCGTCGTCGAGGTCATCGCCTACGGCCTGCCCGCGGGCATCGGCTCGCACGTGCACTGGGACCGCAAGCTCGACGCCCGGCTCGCCGGTGCGCTGATGAGCATCCAGGCGGTCAAGGGCGTGGAGATCGGTGAGGCGTTCGCGAACGCCGCCCGCCGTGGCAGCGCCGCGCACGACGAGATCTACCCGGCCGACGGCGCCAAGTGGGTCAGCCGCGGCAGCAACCGCGCGGGCGGGCTCGAAGGCGGCATCACCAACGGCGAACCGCTGATCCTGCGCGCCGCGAAGAAGCCGATCTCCAGCCTGCCGCGCGCGCTGGCGACCGTGGACACCGTGACCGGTGAACCGGCGCAGGCGATGCACCAGCGCTCCGACATCACCGCCGTGCCCAGGGCCGCCGTGGTCGCCGAGACGATGGTCGCGCTGGTGCTGGCCGAGGCGGTGCTGGAGAAGTTCGGCGGCGACTCGCTGCCGGAGACCCGCCGCAACGTCGAGGGCTACCTCGCCGCGCTGGCCGAACGCGCCGAGAAGCGGCAGGTGCGCTGATGTCACCGCGCGCCGTGGTGGTCGGCCCCCCGGGTTCGGGGAAGACGACGGTGGGGCGGCTGCTCGCCGACCACCTCGGGGTGGAGTTCCGCGACACCGACGACGACGTGGTGCGCCTGGCGGGCAAGCCGATCCCGGAGATCTTCACCGTCGACGGCGAAACCGCGTTCCGCGAGCTGGAGGAGCAGGCGGTGGCCACGGCCCTCGCCGAGCACCCCGGCGTGCTCTCGCTCGGTGGTGGCGCGGTGATCTCCGAGCGCACCCGCAAGCTGCTCGCCGACCACCCGGTGGTGTTCCTGACGGTCGGACTCGCCGAAGGTGCGCGGCGCACGGGGCTGGCGCAGACCTCCCGTCCGCTGCTGGCCGGGGTGAACCCCCGCGCGACGTTCAAGGCCCTGCTGGACGCGCGGCTCCCGCTGTACCGGGAGGCCGCTGACGTGGAACAACCCACCGACGGCCTGGAGCCGTGGCGCCTGGTGGAGCTGGTGGCGGGCAAGCTCGACGAGATTCGTCCGGGCGGCGCCACCCGCGACGGCGAAGCGTGAATAATCGCGAGTGAGCGCCGCGGGACTCGTGTGGTCCCGGCGGCGGTTGCCGAGCCGCGACTGAATGAGTGGAGAACGATGCCCGAACCGGTGCGGATCAGGGTCGAGTCCGAGCAGCCCTACGACGTGGTGGTGGGCCGCGGACTGCTCGGCGATCTCGTCGAGTTGCTGACCGGAACCTCGGTGGTGGCACTGCTGCACCAGCCGAGCATCACCGCGACCGTGGAGACGGTGCGGGAAGAGCTGGCCGCGGCCGGCCTCGACGCGCACCGGGTGGAGATCCCCGACGCGGAGGAGGGCAAGAGCCTCGCCGTGGCCGGGTTCTGCTGGGAGGTCCTCGGCAAGATCGGCATGGATCGCGCCGGTGTGGTGGTCTCCTTCGGCGGCGGCGCGGTGACCGATGTGGCCGGGTTCATCGCCGCGACCTGGATGCGCGGCGTTCGCGTCGTGCACGTGCCGACCACGCTGCTGGGCATGGTGGACGCCGCCGTCGGCGGCAAGACCGGCATCAACACCGAGGCGGGCAAGAACCTCGTCGGGATGTTCCACGAGCCGACCGCGGTCATGGTGGACCTGGCGACGCTGGAGAGCCTGCCGCGCAACGAACTCATCGCGGGCAGCGCGGAGATCGTCAAGACCGGGTTCATCGCCGACCCGCACATCCTCGAACTGATCGAGCAGGACCCGCAGGCGGCGCTCGACCCGACCGGCGACGTGCTCGAAGAGCTGGTGCGGCGTTCCATCCAGGTGAAGGCCGAAGTGGTCGCATCGGACCTGCGCGAATCCGGCCGCCGCGAAATCCTCAACTACGGCCACACCTTGGCGCACGCGATCGAGCGCCGGGAGCGCTACCGGTGGCGCCACGGCGCCGCGGTCAGCGTGGGGCTCGTGTTCGCCGCCGAGCTGGCCCGGCTGGCGGGCCGCCTCGACGACGAGACCGCGGACCGGCACAAGCGGGTGCTGGACCTGCTGGGCCTGCCGACCTCCTACGACCCGGAGGCGCTCGGCCAGCTGCTGGAGTCGATGAAGCTGGACAAGAAGTCCCGCTCCGGCCTGCTGCGGTTCGTCGTGCTCGACGGCATCGCGAAGCCCGGTCGGTTGGAAGGCCCGGACCCGTCGCTGGTGGCGGCGGCCTATTCGGCGCTGACCGGCGGTGAGAGCAAGCAGAGCGGCACGGAGGTGTTCCTGTGAGGACCTTGGTGCTCAACGGCCCGAACCTGGGCAGGCTGGGGTCGCGGGAGCCGTCGATCTACGGCGCCACGACGTACGCGGACCTGGTCGCGCTGTGCGAGCGCACCGGCCGGGAGCTGGGCCTGGACGTGGAGGTCCGCCAGACCGACCACGAGGGCGAGATGCTGGGCTGGCTGCACGAGGCGGCCGACGCGGGCGTTCCGGTGGTGCTCAACGCGGCGGCGTGGACGCACTACTCCGTCGCGGTCCGCGACGCGTGCTCGCAGCTGACCGGCCCGTTGCTGGAGGTGCACATCTCCAACGTGCACAAGCGGGAGGACTTCCGCTCGCACAGCTACCTCTCGGAGATCGCCACCGGCGTGATCGTCGGGCTCGGCGTCCGCGGCTACACCTTGGCGCTGCGCTGGATCGCCGAGGAGCACTCCGCGGAGGCGTGAGGATCAGGTGTCCGGTGGCGGAGGTCGCCTCGGCCTCCGCCGCGCGACCGCCGAGTCCGGTGTGGACGTCGCGGCCGGTTCCGTTGCGGAGATCACTGCTCATCGGCTTCGCACCGGCGGAAAAGGCCCCGAGCCCGCCGCGGTGACCGCCTAGACTGAGCTTCGCCCGGCGGTGGCCGGGCGTCCCGCGGGTGGCGGGTGATCGCACGGGGGAAGGCTCTTTCCGCACATGGTCGAACGGTCCCGCCTGTCCTGGTGGGCGCGCAGGGCGGTGCCGATCGGCGTGGTGTTCGCGCTGGGCGCGGCCTGCGCGCCGGGAACCCCGCCGCCGCGGCTGGAGCGGCCCGTGGAGCGCAGCCTGACCACCACGACGCTTCGCACCGCGAACGAGCGGTCGAGCGGATCGGTGGTGGCTTCCGGCGGGAACCCGGCGCCGTACAACTACGGGCCGACGGTGCTGGCCGAACCGGACGGCGAGGGCATGCGGTACCGGGCGTGGTGGTGCAGCCAGCTCCCAGCGATCGGGCCGCCCGGCGACGACGTCCTGTTCGCCGAATCCGGGGACCTGCAAGGCGATTTCGGCTTCTCCGGAGCTCCGGCCGTGCCGGTGTTCACGGGTGAGCCCGGCGCGTTCGACGGCAAGCACACCTGCGATCCCTCGGTGCTGCGGACCGGCGGCCGGTTCCACCTGTACTACACGGGTGCGGCCGGGGAGCACGCGCACGGCAACGCGATCGGCGTCGCGACCAGCGGTGACGGCAGGTCCTGGCGGCGGGCGGCGGCCGGTGGGCCGATCGTGCGGCCGTCCGGCGAGGTGCGGCGGGACAACGACTACGGCGCGGGCCAGCCGTCCGCGCTGTTCCTCGACGGCTGGTTCTACCTGCTGTTCACCGACACCACAGCGTCCGGTGCGGGCTGGAACGGGGCGGGGCAGTTCGTGCTGCGCGCCAGGGACGCGGAGTTCTCCGACCGGGTGCAGGCGTTGACGGACTCCGGTTTCGAGCCCGCGGGCACCACGGACGCGCCGCGACGCCGCTCGGTGGTGGACGCGTTCAGCGCGGACTGGATGTGGAGCGACGCGCTGGCGGCGTTCGCGATCGCGCACCAGACGGAGCGGGGAACGACGATCACCTTCTGGGACCGCGATTTCACCGGTCACCCGTACGAGCCGCTCCTGCTGCCGGGGCCGTGGCGTGAGGGCCCCGGTTTGGTCCGGGCTGACGACGGCCGCGCTCCCACATCCACCGCGGACCCGTGCGGCACGGTGCCGGTGGACCTGCTGCGGGCGACCGAGCCGGCCCCGGCGCCCACCGCGCTGCGCTCGTTCGGACTGGACGTGCCGGGGGTGGCCGGCTGCGCTGATCCGGAGCGGGCGCGCGGGGTGCTGGAGGCGTTCGGCGTCCCCTCGCCGCAGCGGACCGTGGACGTGGTGCGCGGCGGCCGGAAGGTGCGCGTGGAGCGTCGTTCGGTGGCCGAGACGATGGTCCGCCGAGTCCTCGACGAACGGGTCCCCGCGCTGGAGGAGGTGCCCACCGAGGGCACCATCCGCGCCGGCGCACCGGTCCTGCGCTCCCCGTCGGGCGAACTCGCCATCGTCGACGACCACGGCCGGACGTGGACGATCGGCCCGGACACGGCCGAAGCCAACGACTCACCGATCTCCGACACCGACCAGCGAACCTGGGACGCAAGACCCCAAGTCGGCGACCTCCGCTGAACAGCCCCCACCCACCGATAGTGCTGCAACGGCAACGAACAAGCCCCTCCCCATCAAGGTCAACGGCAAGAAACACCAGCTCAACCCGGCCGCGAAGTCGCGCCGCGCACAGGCGAAGCCCCGCCTGCTCGGCAGCCGACGGCCGTGCTTGTGCGGCGAAGCCGTGCCTCGGGCGGCGGAGCAAGCCTGTTCGGCGGCCGTAGCCCGTGCTTTGCGGCGTAGCCGTGTCTTTGGACGAGCGAAGCGAAGTCTGCCTTGCGGCCGTAGGCCGTGCCTGTATTCGCGCAGCGAATAGCCCACGTCACAAAGCCGCTCACCGGCGGGTTCTCAGTCGGTCTCTCGCGAGGACGGCTTTTTCCCTCGTGGCGGAGCCACTTGGGAAAAAGATCCCGCAGCGAGAGACCGACTGAGAACCCGCCACTCGATCCCCGAAGCAGAACGACCCGTGGCGCCTTCCCGCTACGAAAGAAACAGCAGGGGGCGTCTCGTTAGGCTGGTGCGTATGCCCGAGACCCACTCCCGCCGCCGCCATGCCCTGCGCGAACTGCTCCGCGAAGCCGACCTCGACGCCCTCTTGGTGACCGATCTGCTCAACATCCGCTACCTCACCGGGTTCACCGGTTCGCAGGCCGCGGTGGTGGTGCACGCCGCCGATGAGCCGGGCGCGGAGCGGGCCACCGCGTTCAGCACCGACGGGCGCTATTCGACGCAGGCGGCCGAGCAGGTCCCGGATCTGGAGCGGATCATCGAGCGGCCCAGCGAGCTCGTGCTGGCCGAGCACGTCGCCAAGGCGCCCGACCGGTACCGGCGAACGGGTTTCGAGAGCCAGCACGTCACGGTCGACGGCCGCGATGCGCTGGCCGAGGCGGCGCCGGGCATCGAGCTCACCCGTGCCCCCGGCCTGGTCGAACGCCTCCGGCTGGTCAAGGATGCCGCGGAGGTGGACGCGATCCGGATGGCGTGCGCCGCCGCCGACCGGGCGCTGGCGGATCTCATCGAGCACGGCGGGCTGCGTCCCGGCCGCACCGAGCTGGAGGTGGCCCGCGAGCTGGAGGCGCGGATGCTGGAGCACGGTGCCGCGGGTCCCGCGTTCGACACGATCGTCGCGGCGGGCGCGCATTCCGCGATCCCGCACCACCGGCCGACTTCGGCCGCGTTGGCGGCCGGGGACTTCGTGAAGATGGACTTCGGCGCTCTGGTCGACGGGTACCACTCGGACATGACGCGCACCGTGGTGCTGGGTGCTCCGGCCGACTGGCAGCGCGAGGTCTACGAGCTGGTGCACGCCGCGCAGGCAGCGGGTCGCGGCGCGGTCCGGGTGGGCACCGATGTGCGCGACGTGGACGGCGCGGCGCGCCAGGTGATCGACGACGCGGGGTACGGCGAGCGGTACCCGCACAGCGTCGGACATGGCGTGGGTCTCGAGATCCATGAGGCACCGGCGTTGTCGCAGCGGGGGGACGGTAGGATCGAAGAGGGGATGGTGGTCACCGTCGAACCCGGCGTGTACTTGCCGGAGCGTGGCGGGGTCCGCATCGAGGACACCCTGGCCGTGCGCGAGAGCACGCCGGAACTCCTCACCTTGACGACCAAGGAGCTCGTCGCCGTCTGAGCGCGGTGCGCGTGCGGCCGACATGCAGCGGCGGCGCCGCACTCGACTCAGCGAGTCAACCGCAGCCCGCATCACATGGAGAGACCGGACACGTGGCATCCACGAACGACCTCAAGAACGGACTCGTGCTCAAGATCGACGGCCAGCTCTGGTCCGTCGTGAACTTCCAGCACGTCAAGCCGGGCAAGGGCGGCGCCTTCGTGCGCACCACGCTGAAGAACGTGCTCTCCGGCAAGACCGTGGACAAGACCTTCAACGCAGGCGTGAAGGTCGAGACCGCGAACGTGGACCGCCGCGAGATGACGTACCTCTACGACGACGGCACCGATTTCGTGTTCATGGAGCAGGACACCTACGACCAGGTCCAGGTCTCGCGCGGCGTGGTCGGTGACGCGGCGGACTACATGCTGGAGAACAGCAACGTGGTCATCGCCCGCCACGAGGGTGAGCCGCTGTACGTCGAACTGCCCGCCTCGGTGGAGCTGCACGTGCAGCACACCGACCCCGGCGTGCAGGGCGACCGTTCGACCGGTGGCACCAAGCCGGCGAGCCTGGAAACCGGCGCGGAGATCCAGGTGCCGCTGTTCCTGAACACCGGCGACAAGGTCAAGGTCGACCCGCGCGACGGTCGCTACCTGGGTCGCGTCAACACCAAGTGATTCGTTCCCGCCGCACCCGCGGCCCCGCCGGTTCGTCCGGCAGGGCCGCGGTTCGTGCCGGGCGGGGAACAGTGGAAAGAGAGATGTGAGTTGGGCTCACGGAGCAAGGCCCGCAAGCGGGCGGTGGACGTGCTGTACGAGGCCGACCTGCGCGGTCTCGACGCGGTGACGTTGCTGTCCGAGCGGCTCGCCGCGCCCGAGGCCGCGCCGGTCGGGGACTACACGGTCACCCTCGTGGAGGGCGTCGCCGGCAACCGGCAGCGCATCGACGACGTGCTCGTCGAGCACTCCGAGGGTTGGACGCTGGCCCGGATGCCCGCGGTGGACCGGGCCGTGCTGCGGCTGGGGCTCTACGAGCTGCTGTGGAGCGAGGACGTGCCGCCCGCGGTCGCGATCGACGAGGCCGTGGAGCTGGTGAAGGCGCTGTCCACGGACGATTCGCCGCGGTTCGTCAACGGCGTGCTGGGCCGCATCGCGGGTATCAGCGATCGGCTGCGCACGTCGATCCGCAACCTGGAGGCGGCCGAGGCGGCGGCGAAGGAACGCGCGGACTCCGAAGCCCAGAGCTGACCCGCGCCCATCGCGGGGTTCGCCGATCCCGGCGTCCTCCCGCGATTTCTCGCGCCGGTCCCGGTAATCGGTTTCTCGGCCACCCATGATCTTGCCGCTCCCAGTGAGCGGGCCTTTTGGTCGTCGCCTTCTCAGCGGGTGAAGTCGCAACGGCGGCAGAAGTCACGCTTGCCTTCGCCTTGCTGCCGAAGGCCGTGCCTAGCGGCGTAGCCGTGCCTTTGGGCTGCGGAGCAAGCCTGCCTTGCGGCGAAGCCGTGCTTGGATTCGCGAAGCGAATAGCCCATGTCGAAAAGCCGCTCACCGGCGGGTTCTCAGTGAGCCTCTCGCGAGGACGGCCTTTTCCTTCGTGGCGGAGCCACTTGGGAAAAAGATCCCGCAGCGAGAGGCTCACTGAGGTTCCGCTACCCGGACACCCGGGCAGAACGACTGCGTTTCACTCCTCCCGAGCGGGTCGTGCCTCGGGCGGCAGGACACCCCAGTCGATGAGCTGTTCGGTCAGCTCGCCGGGGGTCATGTCGTAGATGATGGCGAGGGATCGCAGGTCCTCGGTCCGGATGGACAGCACCTTGCCGTTGTAGTCACCGCGCTGGCTCTGGATGGTCGCCGCGTACCGGGCGAGAGGCCCGACCTTCTCGGCAGGCAGCTGCTGCAACCGTTCCAGGTTGATCACGACCTTGGTGGCCGGTTCGGCGCCGGAGGGCACCCGTCCCTCCGGGAGTAGCTCCGCGACCGGAACACCGTAGAAGTCGGCCAGTTCGGCGAGTTTCTGGACGGTGACCGCTCGGTCGCCACGTTCATAGGACCCGACGACCACGGCCTTCCACCGCCCGCCTGACTTCTGCTCGACGCCGTGCAGCGAGAGACCCTGCTGCTGGCGGATAGCGCGGAGCTTGCCGCCCAGCGCCTTGGCGTAGTCGCCCATGTGGCGTTTCTCCGTTTCATTCGCCCCGTCAGCCTAAATCGGATGCCGGGGAGGAAAGCTCAGATTGATACGGAGAGTAATGTTCGCTCGCAAGTGTCACTAGGTCAAGTTGGTCTTCGTGTGGCGGCAGGGCGAGTACTCCCACACCACCCGGACGATTGACCTCGGGACGCTGATAGCGTACAAGCCGAAGTCGGTGGTCACCTGGTGACCTGCCGATGTTCGCACCGGAGGGCGGGTGCAGGCGCATCCGGTCCACTGGGGAATCAACCATCCTTTAAGGACCCGTCCAGTGAGGCGGGGAAGGAGGCTCGCCCGTGGCGTCACGCCGGCAGGCGGGCGCGACGGACCCGGCCGGGCAGCGGGAGCTGCTTTCGGCCGGTGACGTTGCGCGCACGATCGCCCGCATCGCTCATCAGATCATCGAGAAGACGGCACTGGACACCGCGTCGCACGACGCGGCGAGCGGCCCCCGCGTGGTGCTGCTGGGTGTTCCGACCCGGGGTGTGCCGCTGGCGCGGCGGCTGGCGGACCGGATCGCCGAGTTCAGCGGTGTGGAGGTGCCCACGGGCACCCTGGACATCACGCTGTATCGCGATGACCTGCGCAAACGACCCAATCGGCCGTTGGAGCCGAGCAGTCTTCCGCCGTCGGGGATCGACGGCGCGCTGGTCGTCCTCGTGGACGACGTGCTGTTCTCCGGCCGCACGGTGCGCGCCGCTCTGGACTCGTTGCGGGACCAGGGCAGGCCCAGTGCGGTGCAGCTCGCGGTCCTGGTGGACCGGGGCCACCGGGAGCTGCCGATCCGCGCGGACTACGTCGGCAAGAACGTGCCGACGTCCCGCGCCGAGGACGTCGCGGTGCGGCTGGCCGAGGTCGACGAAGCCGATTCAGTGATCATCCGGCGCGTTGAGGAGGTGCGGTGATGCGGCACCTGCTCTCCACCGAAGGCTTGGACGCGGCGACCGCGACGGCGGTGCTCGACACCGCGGACACCCTCAAGCAGACCTTGCTGGGGCGCGAGGTGCGCAAGCTTCCGACGTTGCGCGGGCGCACCGTGATGACGATGTTCTACGAGAACTCCACCCGGACCAGGGTGTCGTTCGAGGTCGCGGGCAAGTGGATGAGCGCCGACGTGATCAACGTGTCGGCCTCGGCGTCCTCGGTCGGCAAGGGCGAGTCGCTGCGCGACACGGCGCTGACCCTCTCGGCGGCGGGCGCGGACTGCGTGATCGTGCGGCACCCGGCTTCGGGTGCGGCGCACCGCCTGGCGGGTTGGCTGGACGAAGCCGGGACGCAGGTCGTGAACGCGGGCGACGGGATGCACGAGCACCCGACGCAGGCCTTGCTGGACGCGGCGACGCTGCGGGAACGCCTCGGTGAGCTCGCGGGCCGCCGGATCGCGATCGTCGGTGACCTGCTGCACAGCCGGGTCGCCCGCTCCAACGTGCACCTGCTGCGCACCCTCGGCGTCGACGTGGTGCTGGTGGCGCCGCCGACGCTGGTCCCGCAGGGCATCGAGCACTGGGGTGCCGAGGTCGTGCACGAGCTGGACCCGGTGCTGCCGGGCGTGGACGCGGTGATGCTGCTGCGGGTGCAGGCGGAGCGGATGCACGGCGGGTTCTTCCCGTCGGCCCGCGAGTACTCGATCGCCTACGGCCTCAACGAGAAGCGGCTGGCGCTGCTGCCGGAGCACGCCGTGGTGCTGCACCCCGGTCCGATGCTGCGCGGCATGGAGATCGCTCCGGCGGTGGCGGATTCGCCGCGCGCCGCCATCACCGAACAGGTCCGCAACGGGGTCCACGTGCGCATGGCGGTGCTCTACCACCTGCTCGCCGGAGAGGAGATCGCGGCATGAGCCGGGTGCTGATCAAGGAAGTCCGTCCCTACGGCGACGGTGAAGCGGTGGACGTGCTGGTCGACGGCGAGCTGATCGCCGAGATCGGCGCGGACCTGGACGTCGAGGCAGACGAGGTCGTGCACGGCGGGGGCGGTGTGCTGCTGCCCGGTTTCGTGGACCTGCACACGCACCTGCGCGAGCCGGGCCGCGAGGACACCGAGACGGTGGAGACCGGTTCGGCGGCGGCGGCGCTCGGCGGCTACACGGCGGTGTTCGCGATGGCCAACACCGATCCGGTCGCGGACAACGCGGTGATCGTGGAGCACGTGTGGCGCCGGGGCCTGGAGATCGGCCTGGTCGACGTGCACCCGGTGGGCGCGGTGACGGTCGGGCTGGGCGGTGAGCAGCTCGCGGAGCTGGGCACGATGGCGCGTTCGGCGGCCGGGGTGCGGATGTTCTCCGACGACGGCAAGTGCGTGCACGATCCGCTGGTGATGCGCCGCGCGCTGGAGTACGCGAAGGCGTTGGGCGTGGTGGTGGCCCAGCACGCGGAGGAGCCGCGGCTCACGGTCGGCGCGCAGGCCCACGAGGGCGCGAACGCCGCCCGGCTGGGCTTGGCGGGCTGGCCCGCTCCGGCGGAGGAGTCGATCGTGGCGCGGGACTGCCTGCTGGCGGGGCACACCGGCGGCACGTTGCACGTCTGCCACGTGTCGACGGCGGGCACCGCGGAGATCTTGCGCTGGTGGAAGTCGCGCGAGTCCGCGGGCACCGTGTCGGCGGAGGTCACGCCGCACCACCTGCTGCTGACCGACGAGCTGCTGTCGACCTACGACCCGGTGAACAAGGTCAACCCGCCGTTGCGCACCGACGAGGACGTGCGGGCGCTGCGGGAGGCGCTGGCCGACGGCACCGTCGACTGCGTGGCCACCGACCACGCGCCGCACGCGTCGCAGGACAAGGACTGCGAGTGGTCGGCGGCGAAGCCGGGCATGCTCGGCCTGCAGACCGCGCTGGGCGTGGTGGCGCGCACGATGGTGGAGCCGGGCCTGCTGGATTGGCGCGGCGTGGCGCGGGTGCTCAGCGAGCGGCCCGCCGAGATCGCCGGACTGGCCGACCAGGGCCGTCCGATCGCGGTGGGCGAGCCCGCGAACCTGGCCGTGGTGGACCCCGACGTCCGCTGGACGGTGCGGGGTGCTGAGCTGGCGAGCATCTCGGCGAACACGCCGTTCGAGGGCGTGGAGCTGCCGGGCCGGGTGCTGGCGACGGTGTTGCGCGGCCGGATCACCGCGCACGAGGGCGAGGTGCGGCGCTGATGGAGCGGACGTTGTGGGTGCTGGCGCTGCTGTTGCTGCTGGCGCTGGTGTACTTCGGGATGCGGCGCGGCTGGCTCAACCGCAAGCGGCGGCAGACCGCGGAGCTCGCGGAGTTCCCGGTGGCGCCCGAGGGCGTGGCCGAGCAGCCGGCGCTGCTGGCCGACGCGAGCGGGTTCTACGTGGGCAGCACGCGGGCCGGTGATTGGCAGGACCGCATCGCGGTCGGCGACGTCGGGCACCGCGCGAACGCGGTGGCGCGGCTGCGCGGTTCGGGCCTGCTGCTGGAGCGGACGGGCGCGAGCGCGCTGTGGATTCCCGCGGAGTCCGTGGTGGACGCGCGGGTGGATCACAAACTGGCGAACAAGGTCGTTCCCGGTGCGGGGATGCTCGTGGTGACCTGGCGCTTGGGGGGCCAGGGCATCGACACGGGCTTCCGCGCGGATGACAAGTCCACTCAGGACGAGTGGGCGGGTGCGGTGCGGGCATTGGCGCCTGCCGCAGGACGTGACGACATGGAGGGACAGGCATGACCGCGCACACCCCGGCGGCACTGGTGCTCGAAGACGGCCGGATCTTCCGCGGCGTCGCCTACGGCCAGGAGGGCCGCGCGCTCGGCGAGGCGGTGTTCTCCACCGGCATGACCGGCTACCAGGAGACGCTGACCGACCCGTCGTACCATCGCCAGATCGTGGTGCAGACCGCGCCGCAGATCGGCAACACCGGCTGGAACGACGAGGACGACGAATCCCAGCGCATCTGGGTCGCGGGTTACGCGGTGCGCGACCCCGCCCGGGTTCCGTCGAACTGGCGCTCCCGCCGGTCGCTGGACGAGGAGCTCAAGCGCCAGGAGATCGTGAGCATCGCGGGTCTCGACACCCGCACCGTGACCCGGCACCTGCGGGAGCGCGGCGCGATGCGCGCCGGGATCTTCTCGGGTTCGGCGGTGGGCTCGGACGACGAGCTGGTGGCGCAGGTCGCGGCCTCCGATTCGATGGCGGGCGCGGACCTTGCCGGTGACGTGACCACGAGCGAGCCCTACGTCGTCGAGGCGCAGGGCGAGAAGAAGTTCACCGTGGCGGCCTTGGACCTGGGCATCAAGTCGAACACGCCGCGGATGATGGCCCAGCGCGGCATCGAGGTGCACGTGCTGCCGCTGTCGTCCACTGTGGACGACCTGCTGGCGGTGAACCCGGACGGCGTGTTCCTGTCCAACGGCCCCGGCGACCCGGCGACCGCCGACCACGCCGTCGCGCTCACCCGCGAGGTGCTGTCGCGCAAGCTCCCGCTGTTCGGGATCTGCTTCGGCAACCAGCTGCTGGGCCGCGCGCTCGGCCGCGGGACCTACAAGATGCGCTACGGCCACCGGGGCATCAACATCCCGGTGATCGACGTGGACACCGGCAAGGTCGCGATCACCGCCCAGAACCACGGCTTCGCCGTGGAGGGCGAGGCGGGGGAGCGGTTCGACACCGACTTCGGCGCCGCGAAGATCAGCCACTTCTGCCCGAACGACGGCACCGTCGAAGGCCTGCGCCTGCTCGACGGCCCCGCGTTCAGCGTCCAGTACCACCCGGAGGCCGCGGCCGGTCCGCACGACGCCGCGCCCCTGTTCGACGAGTTCACCAGCCTGATGAGCGAGGCCCGCTGATGGCTCCGGGCGCGTCGATCGAGCGGCTCCGGGTGCGCAACTACCGGGTGCTGCGCGACGTGACGTTCGAGAACCTGTCGCCGTTGACGGTGCTGTTCGGGCCGAACGGCAGCGGTAAGTCGACGGTGATCGACGTGTTCGCCTTCCTGCACGAGGCGTTCACGACGAACCTGCGGCGGGCGTGGGACGCGCGCGGCCGGATGGCGGAGATCCGCAGCCGGGGATGCGACGGGCCGGTGGAGATCGAGCTGACGTACCGGCCTGGGGACGGGCTGCATCAGCGGCTGACCTACCTGCTCCGCATCGACGAAGCGGACGACGGCCGCCCGGTCGTGCTCGACGAGGCGCTCACGTGCGTAGGTGCGGGGCGGTTGCTCGACGTCGCGAAGGGGGCGGGCGTCTTCGAGGAGCGGAACGTTGCCCTGGACGGCTCGGACATGCTTGCAGCCCCGGCGCTGGGGCAGTTCGAGGACTTCCTTGAACTCGTAGAACTCCGGCGGTTCATCTCCAGCTGGTACCTGTCGCACCTCGGTGCTGGCGACCCTCGTGCGGTAGCTGAAATCGGTCCGCAGGAGCGGATTTCGGGCAGCGGCGAGAACCTGCCGAACGTGCTGCGGTACCTACGCGAGCAGCACCCGGGCCGCCTCGATCAGATCCTTAAGGCATTGCGTCAACGGGTGCCGAACCTGGAGCGGATCGAGCCGGAAGAGGTCGACGGCAGGCTGGCGTTGCGGCTGAAGGACCTGCCGTTCGACGAGCCGATCTACGCAAAGTTCGCCTCCGAGGGCACGCTGCGGCTGCTGGCTTATCTGATCGTTCTGCACGACCCCGTCCCCGCGTCGATCGTCGGGATCGAGGAGCCGGAGAACCAACTGCACCCGAGGTTGCTGCACGGGCTGGCCGAGGAGTGCCGATCGGCCGCTCAGCGCAGTCCCTTGCTGGTCACGACCCATTCGCCGCAGTTCGCCGACGCACTCCGCTTGGAGGAACTGTGGGCTTTGCACCGCGGTTCCGATGGTTTCGCGCTGGTGACCAGGGCGAGCGAGATCCCGCAGGTCGTCGCGATGGCGGAGTCGGGCGGGACTCTCGGCGATCTCTGGATGGAGGGCTACTTCGGCGTCGGTGACCCGCTGGATCCCCCTGGACGGGACGGATGAGCACGGCGAACCTGGAGGTGCTGGTCGAGGAACCGTCCGCGGAGGCGGCGCTGTCCGCGCTGTTGCCGAAGATCGTTCCCGTGACGCCGTGGCAGCTGCGGGTCTTCCCCGGCAAGCAGGGGCTGCTGCGCCGGTTGCCGGCACGGCTGCACGGGTACTCCGCGTGGGCTCCGGCCACCGGAACGCGGCTGGTGATCCTGCTGGATCGGGATCGCGACGACTGCTTGGAGCTCAAGACCGAGGTCTCCAAGATGGTCGTGGACGCCGGGTTACGCGTCGCGTCCGCGACGGAACCGGCCGGGACGGTGCTGCCCAGGATCGTCGTGAAGGAGCTCGAAGCCTGGTTCCTCGGCGACGTTCCGGCCTTGCGAAGCGCCTTTCCCCGGCTGCCCGCCGGGCTCGCCCAGCGTGCGAAGTACCGCGATCCGGACGGGATCACCGACACCTCACGGGTCCTCGAATCCCTGCTCCAGCAACACAACTACCACGTCAGCGGTCTGCAGAAGCTGGCCCTCGCGCATGAAGTGGCCCCGCACATGGACGTGGACAACAACAGCTCGCGCAGCTTCCAAGTCTTCCGGGACGGACTGCGTCGCCTAGCAAGTGAGGGAACTGATGTCCAAGCGCACTGATATCAAGCACGTCATGGTGATCGGTTCCGGGCCGATCGTCATCGGGCAGGCCTGCGAGTTCGACTACTCCGGTACGCAGGCGTGCCGGGTGCTGCGGGAGGAGGGGCTGCGGGTCAGCCTGGTCAACTCCAACCCGGCGACGATCATGACGGACCCGGAGTTCGCCGACGCCACCTACGTGGAGCCGATCACCCCGGAGTTCGTGGAGAAGGTCATCGAGGCCGAGCGCCCCGACGCGCTGCTGGCGACCCTCGGCGGTCAGACCGCGCTGAACACGGCGATGGCCCTCGACGAGCGCGGCGTGCTCAAGAAGTACGGCGTGGAGCTCATCGGTGCCGACATCGAGGCCATCGAGCGCGGTGAGGACCGGCAGCGGTTCAAGGACATCGTGCGCTCCATCGGCGGCGACGCGCCGGAGAGCGCCGTGTGCAAGTCGATGGACGAGGTCCGCGCTTTCGTCGCCGAGCACTCGCTGCCGGTGGTCATCCGCCCGAGCTTCACCATGGGCGGCCTGGGCTCCGGCATGGCGCACACCTCCGAGGACCTGGAGCGGATGGCCACGCTGGGCCTCACCGAGTCCCCGGTGCACGAGGTGCTCATCGAGGAGAGCGTGCTCGGCTGGAAGGAGTACGAGCTCGAATTGATGCGCGACCACGCGGACAACGTGGTCGTGATCTGCTCCATCGAGAACATCGACCCGATGGGCGTGCACACCGGTGATTCGGTGACGGTGGCCCCGGCGATGACGCTGACCGACCGCGAGTACCAGCACATGCGCAACGTCGGCATCGACGTGCTGCGCGAGGTGGGCGTGGAGACCGGCGGCTGCAACATCCAGTTCGCGATCCACCCGGAGACGGGGCGCATGGTCGTGATCGAGATGAACCCGCGGGTGTCGCGCTCCTCGGCGCTGGCGTCGAAGGCGACGGGCTTCCCGATCGCCAAGATCGCCGCGAAGCTGGCCATCGGCTACACGCTCGACGAGATCAGCAACGACATCACCGGCGAGACCCCGGCGAGCTTCGAGCCGACGCTGGACTACGTGGTGGTGAAGGTGCCGCGGTTCGCCTTCGAGAAGTTCCCCGGCGCGGACCCGGCGCTGACGACGACGATGAAGAGCGTCGGCGAGGCGATGTCGCTGGGCCGCAGCTTCCAGGAGGCGCTGGGCAAGGCGCTGCGCTCCATGGAGACCTCGCGGATCGGCTTCTGGACGAAGGACGACCCGGAAGGCGCGACGCTGGAGTCCACTCTGGACGACCTGCGCACCGCGCACGACGGCAGGCTCTACGCGGTGGAGCGCGCGCTGCGGCTGGGCGCGAGCGTGGCGCAGGTGCACGAGGCCTCGGGCATCGACCCGTGGTTCGTGGATCAGATCGCCGCGCTGGTGGAGCTGCGCGCCGAGCTCTCGGCGGCCCCGGTGCTGGACGCGGACCTGCTGCGGCGGGCGAAGCGCTCCGGTCTGTCGGACCGCCAGCTCGCCGCGCTGCGCCCGGAACTGTCCGATGAGGACGGCGTGCGGTCGCTGCGGCACCGCTTGGCGGTGCGGCCGGTGTACAAGACGGTGGACACCTGCGCGGCCGAGTTCGCGGCCCGCACCCCGTACCACTACTCGGCCTACGAGCTCGACCCCGCCGCGGAGTCGGAGGTCACCGAGCAGCGCGACCGTCCCAAGGTGATCATCCTGGGTTCGGGCCCGAACCGCATCGGCCAGGGCATCGAGTTCGACTACTCCTGCGTGCACGCGGCCACGTCGCTGCGCGACGCCGGGTTCGAGACCGTCATGGTCAACTGCAACCCGGAGACGGTGTCCACGGACTACGACACGGCGGACCGGCTGTACTTCGAGCCGCTGACGTTCGAGGACGTGCTGGAGGTCGTCGAGTCGGAGCGGGCCTCCGGCGAGGTCGTCGGCGTGATCGTGCAGCTCGGCGGCCAGACGCCGCTGGGCTTGGCGCAGCGCCTGGCCGACGCCGGGGTGCCGATCGTGGGCACGCCGCCGGAGGCGATCCACCTGGCGGAGGAGCGCGGCGCGTTCGGCGACGTGCTGCGCAAGGCGGGCCTGCCCGCGCCGAAGTACGGCATGGCCACGTCGTTCGACGCGGCCAAGCGCATCGCCGACGAGATCGGCTACCCGGTGCTGGTGCGCCCGTCGTACGTGCTCGGCGGCCGCGGCATGGAGATCGTCTACGACGAGGCGTCGCTGGAGAACTACATCGCCCGCGCCACCGAGGTCACCCCGGAGCACCCGGTGCTCGTGGACAACTTCCTCGACGACGCCATCGAGATCGACGTGGACGCGCTGTGCGACGGCGCCGACGTGTACCTGGGCGGCGTGATGGAGCACATCGAGGAGGCCGGCATCCACTCCGGCGACTCGGCGTGCGCGCTGCCGCCGATCACGTTGGGGCGCCAGGACATCGAGAAGGTGCGCGAGTCCACCAAGGCCATCGCGCACGGCATCGGTGTGCTGGGCCTGCTCAACGTGCAGTACGCGTTGAAGGACGACGTGCTCTACGTGCTGGAGGCGAATCCGCGGGCGTCGCGCACGGTGCCGTTCGTGTCGAAGGCGACGGCGGCACCGCTGGCGAAGGCCGCGTCCCGCATCATGCTGGGCGCCAGCATCTCCGACCTGCGCGGCGAGGGCGTGCTGCCCGCGACGGGCGACGGCGCGGACCTGCCGATGGACGCTCCGGTGGCGGTGAAGGAGGCGGTCCTGCCGTTCCACCGCTTCCGCACCCCGGAGGGCCACGGCGTGGACTCGCTGCTGGGGCCGGAGATGAAGTCGACCGGCGAGGTGATGGGCATCGACGTCTCCTTCGGGCAGGCGTTCGCGAAGTCCCAGTCCGCCGCCTACGGTTCGCTGCCGACTTCGGGCACCGTGTTCGTGTCGGTGGCGAACAAGGACAAGCGCTCCATGGTGTTCCCGGTCAAGCGGCTCGCCGACCTGGGCTTCGAGATCCTCGCGACGGCCGGGACCACGGATGTGCTGCGGCGCAACGGGATTCCGGCGAAGGAGGTCCGCAAGCACAACGAGTCCGGTGCGGACCGCGACGTCATCGACCTGATCCGCGCCGGTGAGATCGACATGGTCGTGAACACCCCGTACGGCAATCCCGGTCCGCGCGTCGACGGCTACGAGATCCGCACGGCCGCCGTGTCGCGCGACATCCCGTGCATCACCACGGTGCAGGGCGCCGCGGCGGCGGTGCAGGGCATCGAAGCCGGCATCCGCGGCAGCATCGGCGTGCGCCCGCTGCAGGCGCTGCAGGCCGCGCTGCGCCAGGGCGGTGAGCGCCGGTGACGGTCCGGGCCGGTTTCGGGCGGCGGCTCGCGGAGTCGGTCGCCGCCCGCGGCGCGCTGTGCGTGGGCATCGATCCGCATCCGGCGCTGCTCAACGCGTGGGGCTTGGAGGAGAGCCCCGCCGCGCTGGAGCGGTTCGCGATGACGGCGGTGGAGGCGCTGGCCGGTGAGTTCGCGGTGCTCAAGCCGCAGTCGGCGTTCTTCGAGGTGTACGGCTCGGCGGGCGTGGCGGTCCTGGAGAAGGTCGTCGCCGCGTCCCGCGAGGCCGGCGCGCTGGTGCTGCTGGACGTGAAGCGCGGCGACATCGGTTCGACGATGACGGCGTACGCGAACGCCTACCTCGACGAGCACTCGCCGCTGGCGGCCGATGCGCTGACGGTGTCGCCGTACCTCGGTTTCGGTTCGCTGGCACCGGCGTTGGGCATCGCGGAGCAGACCGGGCGCGGCGTGTTCGTGCTGGCCCGCACCTCGAACCCGGAGGGCGCGGCGCTGCAGCGGTCCACTGCGGACGACGGCCGCACCGTCGGCCAGTCCATCGTGGACGCGGCAGGGGAGAACAACGCCGGGGCCGACCCGTACGGCTACGTGGGCGTGGTCGCCGGGGCGACGATCAAGCCGGGCGAGCTGGACTTCTCCCGCCTGAACGGCCCGATCCTGGCCCCCGGCCTGGGAGCCCAGGGCGCCACCGTGCAGAGCCTGCGCGCCACGTTCGGCGCGGCCCTGCCCTCGGTCCTGCCCGCCACGGCCCGAGACGTACTGCGCCACGGCCCGTCCGTGGCGGACCTGCGCTCGGCGGCGCGCAGGGTGCGCGACGAACTGGGTGTGCTGCTGGAGTCCTGATTTCGCGGCACGAACGGCCCCGTCGATCCTCGGATCGGCGGGGCCGTTCGCATGTCCGGGGAAGTGCTGGGGCACCTCGGCGTCACTTCGGGAAGTGCTCTTCCGCGGAGGGGATGGTGCCGGACAGGCGGTGCGAGGTGTCGTAGTAGTTCGTGCCGTTGTCCTCGTCGTAGGTCTGCTCGTGGTACTGCTCCGAGCCGAAGGCGCCGCGCGCGAGCTGGCTTTCGCCCGTACGGACGTCTGACACGGCCTCCGCCGTTTCGCGGGCGGCGGCGTTGTTGATGCTGCCGCCTTCCCGCCACAGCGTGGCGTCGTCGACGAAGGACTTGGTGGCGTTCTGCGCCGAGCGGCCCAGGTCGTCGGCGTTGCCCATCAGCCCGACGCCGCGTCCGCCGAGTTGTTCGGCGCTCTTGCCGAGGCCGGCCGCCGCGTCGGCGCCGCGCGTCCCGGCGGTGCCGAGCGCTTCGCTTCCCCTGCCGACGGCGCTCGCGGCGGAGCCCGCCGCGTCCGACGCGCGGGAGGTGGCCTGCCCGGCGGCGGTGGCGGCTCCGCCGAGTCCCGGCGAGGCCGGGAACACCTTCGCTCCACCGGTGGTGAGCTTGGCGCCGACCTTCGCGCCCGCCTCGGCCATGTCGTCGAGGGCCTTGGCCAGGTGCGTTCCGGCTTTGCCGAGCTTGCCGAGCAGCTGGCTGATCTTCGTGGCGATCTTGGACAGGGTCATCCCGATCCGTCCGGCCGCGTAGCCGAGGTAGCCGGCGACGGTCGCGCCGAAGCTGATGACGGAGCCGGCGAGCGCGGCCAGCGCGCCCTTGATGAGTTCGGCGACGATGGCGGCGATGATGTCCCGGATCAGGCCGCGGCAGGTGGCGACCATGGTGCCCGCGGTCGCCATCGCGCCGGAGGCGGTGCCCGCGCTGACCGACATGGCTTCGACGCCTTCGGCGAGTTCCGCGGACCGCTGCCGGTAGGCGTCGCAGGCCTGGCCCTGCCACTCGGCGCAGTCCGACTGGACCTGCCCGGGGATCTCCGCGGCCAGCTTCTCCAGGTCGGCCTTCACCTGCTGCCAGGTGTCCGCGCCCGCTTTGATCGCGTTCGGGTCGCCCGCGAGGAAGTCGAGGACTTCGCGCAGCGGCGCGAAGTGCTCCATGAGCCAGCCGACCCCGGCGGCCAGCGCGGAACCGATCGGGTCGATGGCGGTGATCAGCCCGTCCAGCGCGAGCACCCCGGCGCTGGCGGCGAACTCGCCCCAGTCCTCGTTGTTGAACGCCGTCCAGGTCGCCCGAGCGGAGTCGACGATCCCCGCGCCCGCGGTCACGGCGCCGGATTGGACCGCTTCGCTGCCGGTGTCGGTGAACATCCCGGTCATATCTGCACCTGCCCGAGATCGTCGGAGTTCTTGTCGTCGATGTCCTGGTAGTCGGTCGCGGTCGCGCTCACCCGATCACCGAGGTCGCTGGTCAGCTCGGAGAACTTCTGGATCTCGGCGGCGGCCTGCTGCGAGGTCTGCCGGGCCTGATCCGCGAAGAGCTGGCCCACCAGGCCGAAGCTGTCGACGCCGAACGAGACTCCCGCGCCCTGCTGTCCTGCCGCGGCGATGTCGCCCGCGAGTCCGGCGAGCCATTGCGAATGCGTGGTCAGCCGCGCCGGCATGACGTTGAACATGGTCTGCTGCTCCCGTTGATCAGCGAAGGTAGCTTCGCGGCGGCTCGTCGTCGAAGTCCGGATCGTCGTTGCGACTCGCGGCGCCTTCGTCCGGTTCCGCGGGGAGCTGAGTTCGCAGGAATTCCATCGCCGAGGCGCCCGCGAACGGCTCCACGGTCTGCGCGACCTTGTGCGCGACCGCGCCCTGCGCCTGCGCGGACAGCCGCAGGATCGCGGCGCGCAGCTCGGACGGGCCGCGCTGCATCGAGCTCCGGTCGAACTGCACGTCCTGGAGCGCGCCGTTGGAGCCGACGGTGACCGAGACGCCGCCTTCGGTGGCGGTTTCGGTGAGCGAGCCGAGCTGCTCCTGGATCTGCTGGGACTGCTGCACCATCTCGTCGGCGCGGGTTTGCAGCGATTCCAGGAACTGCTGCGGTGACTGCTGATTCATGTTGTTTCCCCAGTGTCGTGCTTGGTGCGGTGCGGCCTCGTGCCGGTTGAGGTCGGACCGGGTCCATCGAGATCGACGATCCGAGGGGCCCTGATGGTTTCCCGAATCCCGGAGGATTCCTCGCGGCAGGACGGACCGACCGGCACGAGCGCCCCCAGCGCTCGCGTCCATCCTCGTGCCACGGCCGTTCGGGCGTGCTCCGGGGTCAGCTCAGGGCGCGCAGGCGCCCCGCGACGAGTCGGCCGCGGACGCCGAACCCGGCGGCGACCAGCGGCAACGCGGTGAGCGCGACGATCCCGGTCGCAGGCTGCCCGCTGAGCAGCCCGCCGACGACGCCGACGACGCCGAGCCCGAGCAGCAGGTTCGCGCGCAGCAGCAGCCCGCCGGTGGCGACGGGGGGTTCCCGGTCCGGGTAGCCGTGGCGCCGCCGGGCGATGGCGAACGCGGCGCCGACGGCGAGGAACGCGTGACCGGCGATGATCACGACCACCGGCGACCACGTCAGGACGTCGAGCGAACCGCTGCCCAGCCCGCCCGCGACGACCAGCCACCACCCGGCGGCGAGGATCGCGGGCGGCCAGATCCCCAGCCGGGCCCGCCTGCGGCGTTCCGGATCCGGGCCGTGCGGCGGAATTCCGGGGATGCGGACTCCGAGCAGCGCCAGCCCGAGCAGCGGGACGAACAGCGCCCAGCCCAGCGCGGCGGGCGCGGCCGGGTCGGCGATGACGACGTTGCTGCCTCGGTTGTCGAGCTCGCGGCGTTCGACCGGGGCCGGCGTCGTGCGGTTGTCCGGGGTGAGGTCGGAGAACTTGAAGGTGCGCTGCTCGCTGGAGCCGTCCTCCCAGGTGACGGTGGCGTCGCAGACCCACCACCAGCCCAGGCCGGACATGCTGACAGGGCCGACCCGCTCGCACCGGGTGGCCAGCGCCGTGCCGCGGTCGGTGGGCGTGCCGTCGGTCGTCGTGATCCCGGTGGCGCCCATGACGGTGTGGAACACCAGCAGCACCAGCAGCCGCACCACGATCTGCGAGGCGATGTACCCGAGGCGCCCACCCCGGCCCGAGTCGTCCGGCTCTCGCGGTGCACGCCGCGGCTCGGTGTGTCCGGGCAGCATGTCGTCGGAAGGTGCCACGTTCGCGTCCTGTTCCCCCAGTGTCGCCTGCGGCGCGAACGTAACAGGGCGGTGTCCGGGGACGGCGCGGGACCTGTGCGAGCGGTGGCCGGGTTTCGGATCCCACTTCCGAGCGGGCGGCGGTCCGCCGGGGCGCGCGACCTGCCCGGCTTTCGACGGCATGACGGCGCGGGCAACGATCCGCCGGATCGTCGCCCGCTTCAGCCCGTCGTCACGCTGCCGGTGCGGAGCTCAACCGCTCATCCGGCGCACCGCGCGCCCTCGGGCGGCGTGCGCGAGGTCTCCAGGTAGTCGGCGACGATGCCGTCGACGCAGGCGTTGCCGCCGAGCAGGACGGTGCCGTGGCGGGCGACGTCGACGGTCAGCAGGCTGCTGCCGAGCGTCTCGGCCAGGTTCACCCCGCCCTCGTACGGCGTCAGCGGATCGCCCGTCGCCGCCACCGCCAGGGTCGGCGGCAGGCCTTCGATCCCTTCGGCGTAGGGGATTCCGAGGGTCGGCCGCACCGGCCAGTCCTCGCACCCGTCGTGGGCGTCGACCACCGGACGACCCGGGTCGGTGAAGGGCGCGGCCGCGTAGACGGCGCGCTTCAGCGCGGTCTCCTCGGCCGGGGTCCGGCGGTCCTCGTCGAGGCAGTTGATCGCGAGGTTCGCTTCGAGCGCGTTGCTGTACTTCCCGTCGGGTGCACGGCTGGAGGCGGCGTCGCGCATCGCGAGCAGCATGTCGCCCCTGCCGCTGGTGAGTTCCGTGAGGCCTTGCACCAGGACCGGGTAGGCGGCTTCGTCGGCGAGACCGGTGATCGTGGCGTCGATGGCGTCGTTGAACGTGAGCCGCCGGCCGTCGAGTGCCGGGACCGGAGCGTCCAGCAGGGGCCGCACGATGTTCTGGAAGTTCTCGGTCGCCCGCGCGGGGTCGGTGCCCAGCGGGCATGCCGGGCCGGTGGCGCAGAACGCGGCCAGCTCGTCGAAGCTCCGCTGAGTCACCGTCATCTGCGCCTCGAACCGGTCGAGGGTCTTCGCCGCCGGGTCGAGCGGCCCGTCGAGGACCAACGCGCGGACGTTCTCCGGGAACATCTCGGCGTAGACGGCGCCCAGCCGGGTGCCGTAGCTCTGCCCGAGCAGGTTCAGCTTCTCGTCGCCGAGCACCTCGCGGATGATGTCCAGGTCCTGCGCGGCGTCTCGGGTGCCGACGTGCTCCAGCACGTCGGAGCCGCCCGATCGCTCGGCGCACTGATCGGCCAGGTCACGAGCCTGCTGCTCGGTCCAGTCCACGGCGCCGAACCGCAACAGCATCGTCAGCGCGCCGTCTTCGCGTTCGGCGTCGGTGAAGCAGTCCAGCGCCGGGGTGGACGCACCCGTTCCGCGCGGGTCGAATCCGATCAGGTCGAACTTCTCGCCGATCGGGCTGGTGGTCAGCGGATCGGCCAGCATGGTCGCCGCGACGCTCATCCCGGACTGGCCGGGCCCGCCCGGGTTGTACTGCAGGGAGCCGATCCGCTCGCCGCGAGCCGGGATGCGCAGCATCGCGATCTGCGCGGTCGGCCCCTCCGGCCGGTCGTAGTCCAGCGGCACCTCGACGCGGGCGCACTCGAACCCGGGGTTCGCGAACGCCTCCCGATCTCCGTCGGTGGTGGCGTAGTCGGCGCACGGGCCCCACGCGGGTTCCTGGTCGTAGAAGCGCGCCAGCTTCTCCGGTGCCACGGCCGCCTGGGGCAGGGAGGGCAGGGGCGGCTTGGCGGGCAAGGGCGGGTGATCGCACCCGGTCGCCAGCAGCAGCAGCGGTAAGGCCACCGCCGCCAACGACGATCGGGTCACACGTGACAACACTTGCTTCTCCTCTGCTCCAGGCCGGGTTCGACGTGGACGGTAGGGCGGCCTGCCGCGGGCGCGGATCGGTCGACGGCATCGGATCGCCCGACCAAAGTCGGAGCGGAGGGAGCCATGAGGGGGAGGTGGTCACGCGCGGCCGGTACCTACGCTCGGCACGGTGGACGGCACAGCAGGAGATCGGCGGGGGGCGCTCCGGAACCGGATCGTCGATGGCGGGCTGGTCGTGCTCACGGCCCTGGTCGGGTTCCTCCCGGCGGTGAACTGGTGGGAGGCCCCGCCGACGATGCCGCTCTGGGCGCTGCACCTGGACTACGCGATCGGCGCGCTCGGGTGCCTCGCGCTGTGGTGGCGGCGCCGCTTCCCGCTGGTGCTCGCGATCGTCCTGGTCCTGCTGAGCACCGTCTCGCTGTTCGTCTCGGCGGCGTCGCTGGCCGCGCTGTTCACCGTGGCCGTGCACCGTTCGGCGCGGGCGACAGCCGTGCTGGCGGTGGGCAATCTGCTGTCGTTCGGGGCTTTCCTGCTGGTGCGTCCCGAACCGACGACGTCGCTGTCGATGCTGATCGCGCTCCAGGTCACGATCATCATCTGCGTGGCCGTGTCCGGTCTGCTCGTGCGCAGCAGGCGGCAGCTCATCGCGTCGTTGCGGGAGCGGGCCGCCGCGGCGGAGGTGGCGGCGCGGCTGCGGGCCGAGCGATCCCAGCACGAGGCGCGGGAGGCCCTCGCGCGGGAGATGCACGACGTGCTCGGTCATCGGTTGTCGCTGCTCAGCGTGCACGCGGGCGCGTTGACCTACCACCGCGGCGCGTCGGACGAGGAGATCGCGCGGGCTTCGGAGGTGGTGCGCGAGAACGCGCACCGCGCGCTGCAGGACCTGCGCGAGGTGATCGGCGTGCTGCGCGCCCCGGTGGGCGAGCTCCCGCTGCCGAACGTGGCGGACGTCGTCGAGCTGATCGACGAGAGCGAGCGCGCCGGAACCCCGGTCGATGTGCAGGACGCCTGCGGTGCGACGACCGGTGGCCTCCCGCTGCCCGCGACGGTGGGCCGCACGCTCTACCGGTTCGTCCAGGAAGGCCTGACCAACGCCCGCAAGCACGCGCCCGGTGCGCCCCTCGTCCTCCGGATCACCGGCGAACTCGGCGACCACGTGGCCGCCGAGCTCATCAACGAGCCGCCGCCCGCACCCTCCACGCGGCCCCTCGGTTCCGGGGAAGGGCTGCGGGGGCTGGGCGAGCGGGCCGCGCTCGTCGGCGGGCGGCTCGACCACGGCCCGACCGCGTCCGGCGGATGGCGGGTCGGGGTGTGGCTACCGTGTCCGGCGTGAGCGATTCCGAACCGCGCATCGACGTGCTGGTCGCCGACGACGATCCGATCGTCCGCTTCGGCCTGGTCATGATGCTGCGAGGCGCCCCCGACGTGCGGGTGGTCGCCGAAGCGGGCGACGGCGCCGAGGCGGTGGAGCTGGCGGATCGCCACGCGCCGGACGTCGTGCTGATGGACATCCGGATGCCCGGCACCGACGGGCTCGAAGCGACCGAGACGCTGCGCCGCCGCCGGCGGGCACCGCAGGTCGTCGTGCTCACCACGTTCGACGCCGACGCGCACGTGCTGCGCGCCCTGCGGGCCGGGGCGGCCGGTTTCCTGCTCAAGGACACCCCGCCGGACGAGCTCGTCCTCGCCATCCGGCAGGTCGCGCAGGGGCGTCCCGTGCTCTCCCCGGAGGTGACCCGCCGGCTCATCGATCGCGTAGCCGGGGGCGAGCAGGACACCCGTCGCGACGCGGCACGCCGCAAGCTCGCTCCGCTCGCGGACCGCGAACGGACCGTGGCGATCGAGATCGGCGCCGGGCGCTCCAACGCGGAGATCGCCGCCCGCAACCACATCGGCCTGGCGACGGTCAAGACCCACGTGTCGGCGATCCTGACCAAGCTCGACCTCAACAACCGCGTGCAGATCGCCCTGCTCGTGCACGACGCGGGTCTGGACTCGCCGCAGTCGTGACGCGGCGAACCCCGGAAGGAGGCCCGGCACCGGTCAACGCGAGCAGAGGGCTTCGACGATGGTCTCCGCGTCGGCCTGGAACGCCATGTCGAGGTAGTAGAGCTTGTCGGCGAGCTCGCCGAGCTGCTCCTTCATGGCCTTGATCTCCACATCGCCTTGGGTGATCGCGATGCTCTGGCACCCGAGCGCGATCGTGATGCCACCCGTTCTCGCCGTCGCCGGAATTTCCCAAGTGGTGTCGGACATTGCGCCTCCCAAAACTCGAATCCTGTTGGTGTGCAGACCTTCGAGAGTTCCCGCGGTGGCACGCAATGAGTCTTTCGAGTGATCATGCTGGCTTGCCACGCCGGCAACTGGTGAAGCTGTCCCCGAGATCGACAGAAGGGGACACCATGAGTGCGGGAAACGCCGTTCCAGTCCGAACTCGCCGCGTCGCGAGCCGAATCCGCCAGCTCCGGGAACGCAGCGGACTGGGGGCTCAGGAAGTGTCGCAGGCGCTCGGGATTTCGATGAGCAAGATCAGCCGGATGGAGTCCGGCCATCGCGGCCTCAACGCCGACGACGTCGCCGCCATGCTGGGACTTTACCGCGTGCCCACGGCGGAGCGGGCAGAGGTCCTGGAGCTGGTGCGCCACGGCGGCGACCGGAACTGGTGGAGCGTTCGGCCAGGTGATCCGGAATCGGTCGTCAGCGCGTGGGGCACGATCAGAAACTTCGAGTATGAAGCTACTTCGTTGAGCGTCTACCAGACGATGTTCGTGCCGGGGTTGCTTCAAACGCCTGATTATGTGGCAGCGGTCGCTGACGCGGTGGCCTCGTTGAATCCATCTGTTGATCTCGACGCGCTGCTGAAGCAACGGGTTGAACGGCAAACTCTGCTGCTCAGCTCACGTCAGTTCGAGTTCTTGATCGAAGAAGCGGTGTTGCAACGCCCAGTTGGCGGTGCGGAGGTGATGTATCACCAGCTCCGGCGAATCGCTGCTGTCGCGGCGCGTCCGAACGTGAACGTGCAGGTGCTGAAGGTCGGAGTCGGTGCACATGCAGGAATCGATGGGCAGTTCTCCCACTTGGAGTTCGCTGATCACGCCGACCTTGTGCTGTGCGAGAACATCGGATCCTCGTCATACGTCGAGGAGGCCAATATCGTTGCTGACGCGGCGGAGGTTCTGCGTCGGCTCCGGAAGACCGCGCTACCCACGGACGAGTCGGTCGAGCTGATCAGGTACACCGCCGATCAGTGGTACCAGCACGCTGCCGTTGGAGGAAGCCTTGAAACGGAACAACTTGATGGCTCTGCGCTGGAAAAAGAGTAGCTACAGCAGCGCAACGCGCACCTGCGTCGAGATCGCACGCTCCGATCGCGCCGTCGCTGCGCGGGATTCGAAGAATCCGGACGGCGGTGTCCTGCTGTTCGGTGCGGCATCATGGACATCGTTCCTGAATGGCATCCGCACGGGCCGATTCGGTGGCGGAGATTGTGCTCCGGTTCCGCAAGACCGCGCTATCCCCGGAGGAGTCGGTCGAGTTGGCCAGACACACCGCCGATCGGTGGTATCAGCATGGTGAGGTTGGAGGAAGCCTTGAAGCGGAACGACTTGATGGCTCTGCACTGGCGAAAGAGTAGTTACAGCAACGGAACGCGCACCTGCGTTGAGGTCGCGTGCGCCGATCGCGCTGTCGCTGCGCGGGATTCGAAGAGCCCGGATGGCGGTGTCCTGCTGTTCGGTGCCACCTCTTGGTCTTCGTTCCTGCACGGCGTTCGTGCCGGTCGCTTCGACGGCTGATCTCGGATCGAGCGACGGGCAGGAGAAGACGATGGCCGCACTGGATCCATCCACCCTCCGGTGGCGGAGGAGCAGCCGAAGCGCGAACTACACGAACTGCGTCGAGAGCGCCCATCTGGATTGGCGGAAGAGCAGCCGGAGTACGAACTACACGAACTGTGTTGAGGTCGCTCACACTGGTCACGCCGTCGCGGCCCGCAACTCGAAGGCTCCGGACGGCGGAGTGCTGCTGGTGAGCGCCGACTCCTGGTCCTCGTTCCTAGGCGGTGTTCGTGCTGGTCGCTTCGAGGTTCGATCCTGATGGCGAGCAGTGCGTCATGCGCGCTGCCGGTCGGTGCGGGCGCGGGGTTCGTCGCGGATCCGCTGTCGGTACCGCAGTGGTGATTCGCCCACTTCTCGTTTGAACGCGGTGCTGAAGGCGCTCTCCGAGGCGTAGCCCAGTTCGGTCGCCAGTGAGCCGACTCGGGTGTCGCCGTCGCGGAGGGCGCGTTGTGCCAGCAGGATCCGCCAGCGGTGCAGGTAGGTCAGCGGCGGCGTGCCCGCCGCGGTGCGGAAGCGTTCGGCGAAGGTCGTGCGCGACATCGCTGCGGCCTGCGCCAATTCCTCCAGGCCCCAAGGCTTTCCGGGGTCGGCGTGCATGAGGTCCAGCGCGGGGCGCAAGCGTTCGTCGGCCAGCGCCTTGAGCCAGCCGGGAGGGAGTTCGGTCTGGTCGACGTAGGCGCGCAGCACCTCCAGCAGCAGGAGTTGGCAGTGCTGCCGGACGGCGAACGCGGACCCCATCCGGTCCTGGCGCACCTCCTCGAACAGCCGGTAGATGCCGCCCCGGAGGTTCGTCGCCGACACGCCCGATCCGCGCACGTGCGCCAGCGGCGGAAGTGCTTGCAGCAGCAGTGCGTCCCCGGTCGGGTTGAGGTCGATGCGCCCGCCGATGAGCACGTCGTCGGTGCCGAAGTCGGCGCCGCTGAGGTGCGGGGAGGGGAAGCCTTCCTCGGGTGAGATCTCGCGGGGCGGCCCGTCGCCGGTGCCGCCTTCGGCGTGCAGCCAGGAGCGGTTGTTCAGGATGGCGACGTCGCCGGGTTGGAGCTCGATCGGCTCGTCGACGCCGTCGGTGCGCACCCGGGCGCGGCCGGAGACCATCGCGAAGAACTTCAGCGGGGTCTCGACGGCTCCGCTCGCCACCCACGGGCCCCGCGTCGCGAACCCGCCCGAGAGCAGACCGCGGACCTCGACGAGTTCGAAGATCTCGGACAGCTGATCGACCATGCCCGTACTCTCGCGCAAATAGTCCGGACCTTCAATGATTCACAGTACGAGCACGCGTGCTTAGCGTGGTCGTATGACGCACAAGCAGCACCCCATCGGAACTGGTTTCACCGCCGCATCGACGGCGGACGAGGTCCTCGACGGCATCGACCTGTCGGGCAAGAACATCATCGTCACCGGCGGCCACGTCGGGCTCGGTTTGGAAACGACCCGGGCGTTGAGCAAGGCCGGCGCCTCCATCACCGTGGGTTCGCGGAACCCGGAGCGGGCCGCTCCCGCGCTCGCCGGGATCGAGCGCGTCGAGGTCGACCGGCTGGACCTCCTCGACCCGGCGTCGATCGAGGCTTTCGCCGCCCGCTACCGGGACTCCGGCCGCCCGCTGCACGCCCTGCTCAACAACGCGGGAATCATGGGCGGGCCGCTGGTGCGGGACGCGCGCGGCTACGAATCGCAGTTCGCCACCAACCACCTCGGCCACTTCCAGCTGACCCTCGGTCTGCTGCCCGCGCTGCGCGCCGCTCGTGGCGCCCGCGTCGTCAACATGACCTCCGGCGGCCACCGGATCTCCGGCATCCGGTGGGACGACCCGCACTTCGCCACCGGGTACGAGCCGATGCTCGGCTACGGCCAGTCGAAGACGGCCAACGTCCTGTTCGCCGTCGAACTCGACCGGAGGTGGGCCGCCGACGGGATCCGGGGCTACGCCGTGCATCCCGGAGTCATCATCGGCACGGACCTGGGCCCGTCCCGGCCCGAGGACGGCGAGGCCGTGCCGGAGGACCAGCTGCGGGCGATGGGACTCATCGACGACGCCGGTCGGCCGATCATCGCCCCGGAACGCGGGCGGAAGACCCCGCAGCAGGGCGCGAGCACCAGCGCCTTCGCCGCGACCAGTCCGCTGCTCGCCGACCTCGGAGGTGTCTACCTGCTGGACAACGACATCTCCGCGCTGGACGTGCCGCGGCCGATCGACTTCGGAACCGACCAGGAGATCACGGCCGAGGTCGTGCCGCACGCGGTCGACCCCGAGTCCGCGCGGCGGCTCTGGGAGCTCAGCGAGCAGCTGCTCACGGCGTAGTCGCCGGGGCGGGGCCGCCGCCGGGCGGGACCGGGATCGGGCGACGTCACGGGCGTTCGCGACGTCCAGGAGCCGCCTCACCAGGTCGCTGCGTCGTCCTTCAGCGCTCCCAGGAGTCGCCAGGTCCGGCGGCGGTCCTCGTCGCCCGTGAGGTCGGTCTGGGTGAGGGTGATCGCGGTGGCCCCGGCTTCGGCGTAGGCGCGGATCCCGGCGGCGACGGTGTCCTCGTCCCCGGCCAGCAGCAGGTCGGCGGCCTCGTTCGCGCCGGACTGCTCGATCGCTCGCCGGTAGGACGGCACCGAGTCGTAGAAGCTCATCTGCCGCTGCGCGCGGGCACGTGCCGCGGCCACGTCGTCGGTGACGACGGCGGGGATCGCGGCGACGATCTGCGGGGCCGGCCGGTCCGCTCGTCGCGCGGCCTCGTTGATCTGCGGCGCGATGTGCTCGGCGATGGCCTTCGGCCCGGCGAGGAAGGGCAGCGTGCCGTCGGCGAGCTCGCCGGTGACGCGCAGCGCCTGCGGGCCCATCGCGGCGACGATCACCGTGATCCGCGTTTCCGCACCGGGCACCGCCGTCGGCAAGGACGGGCGAGAGACCAGCGTCTCGCCCTCGAACGGATCGTCGCGGCCGTCGAGCAACGGGCGCAGCGCGCTCAGGTACTCGCGCAAATGCCTGATCGGCGGCGGATACGGCACGCCGTAGGCGGGTTCCAGCATGTTCTTCGCGCCGAGCCCGATGCCGAGCCGGAAACGCCCGCCGGTCGCCGCCTGCGCCGTGGTCGCGGCGGAAGCCAGCAGCAGCGGATGCCGCGGATAGACGGGCACGATCGAAGGGCCGACGCGGAGTCCGGGCACCTCCCGGCCCACCGTGGCGCTCACCGCGATCGCGTCGTAGCTGAACATCTGGCCGAACCACACCGCGTCGGCACCGGCGCCCGCCGCTTCGGCCGCGAGCCGCACGGCTTCGTCGATCACGTTGTCCGCGCCGGCCGCGAAGGTGGACAGCGACACCCCGAGTTCCATGCTCGCAACCAACACGGCCCCACCGACCGTTATTCCGCCCCGGCGGCGGAATCCGCGCTCCTACTCCGGACGGGTCACGTCCAGGCCGTGGCGGGTGAGGCGGGTCGTGAGCAGGCGCGCGAGGTAGTGCGCGCGGAGCGCCGCGCGTACCTCGATCAGCCGCCGGGAGCGCGTGGAGCGGGGACCGCACCGGAACTCCGCGCTCGGGAGGCCCGTTCCACGCCGACGGGCCTCCCGCCCGGACTAGCCCTGCTTGGTGGGGCGGATGGTCAGGTCGCCGATCTCGACGTCGTCGGGTTGCTCGACGGCGAACGCGATGGCGCGGGCCACGGCGTCGGGGCTGATGCCGAGCTCCGCCATCGTCTGCTGCGCCTGCTGCCGCTGCTCGGGGTCCTGCACGTGGTCGACGAGTTCGGTGCGCACGAACCCCGGCGAGATGGAGGTGGTGCGCAGGACGCCGTCGGTGGATTCCTGGCGCAGCGCTTCCAGCACGGTGCGGACTGCGTTCTTGGTGCCCGCGTAGACGGCCTGCGACGGGACGATCTTCAGCCCGGACGTCGACACGGTGGTGACGAGATGTCCGCGGCCCTGCTCGCGGAACACCGGCAGCGCGGCGGCGATGCCGTGCAGCACGCCGCGCACGTTGACGTCGATCATCTGGTCCCAGTCGTCGACGTCGAGATCGGCCACCGGCGCGATCCGGGCGACTCCGGCGTTGGCCACCAGCACGTCGAGACGCCCGAACCGGTCCACGGCCAGCGCCACCAGCCGGTCGAGGTCGGCGCGGTCGGTGACGTCGACGTCGAGCGGTTCCGCCCGGCCGCCTTCGGCGCGGATGCGCGCCACGAGCGCGTCGAGCCGGTCGGTGCGCCGGGCGCCGAGCACGACCGCCGCGCCGCGGTTCGCCAACTCCAGGGCGGTCGCCGCGCCGATGCCGCTGCTGGCTCCGGTGATGGCGATGATCTTGCTGTCCAGTCCGCTCATCGGGACCACTCCTCTAAACTGACAACTGTCCGGTTATGGCGTCGACTGTACCGGACAGTTGTCCGTTTGTTCGCGGGGAAGGTCGAGGAGGCGCTGTGCCAGGTCGGGAACGCAGGTCGGACGCGGTCGCCAACCGCGACCGCATCGTCGAGGTCGCACGGGCCGAGCTGAGCGAGTCCAACGGCGCCGTCGCCGACCTGAAGCTGCACCGCGTCGCGAAAGCGGCCGGCGTCGGGCAGGGCACGCTCTACCGGCACTTCCCGACGCGCGAACACCTGCTCGCGGAGGTGTACCGGCACGAGCTGACCCAGCTCGTCGACGCGGTCGCGCCACTGCTGGCCGAACACGCCCCGCTGCGCGCGTTGACCGGCTGGCTGCAGCGGCTGATCGAGTACGTCCGGGTCAAACGCGGTGTCATGGCGGCGATCGAAGCCTCGGCGTGGCACGACCTGCACGCCGACCAGGGCCACCGGCTCGACGAAGCGCTCGAAGCGCTGCTCGACGCGGGCCGGGCCTCCGGCGAACTGCGCGCCGAGGTCGACGCGGCCGACGTCCTGCTCCTGCTGGGCGCGCTGGCGCGCATCCCCGAAGCGGAGTGGGACGCGCGGGCGCACACCGCCGTGACCGTCATCGTCGACGGCCTCCGCCCCCGCTGACCGGTGGTCCTCAGGAAGAACCGATCGCGTAAGCGATCAGCGAGACGAGCAGCATGACCCCGGTCAGCGCGGCCAGCGTCCAGAGCACGCCGCGCAGCCATCCGGCGGCGGCCAGCAGCACCACGGCGAGCCCGAGCGACCACGGAACGAGCCACAACGCGAAGAACATCCCGATGAGCTGGTGGTTCGTCGCTCCCGGCCCGGTGTCGCCGGAGCCGGAGCCCGTCAGCGAAGCCCCGAGGTAGGGGAACCAGCCGGCCAGGCTGAACGCCATCATGAGACCGCCCGCGACGAGGCCCGCGATCCGCAGCGGTTTGAGCTCGACGCCGTTCGCGGTCGGCATCACGGTGCTCCTGTTCGTCCGCCGACGGTGCCCGTCATGATCCGAGCCATGCTCTCACGCGAAGGCGCCTCGTCCCAGTAATCGCTGTGGCCGCTGCTCGGCTCGGTCGGCATGATCCGCCCGCCGAAGCTCGGATCGGCCGGATCCACGCCGTACCGGGTGTGATCGGTGCCGCCGAACACGGTCGGCCCCCAATCGAGGGGGTTGGTCGACGGCGTCCAGTCGATGAGGTCGTGGTCCGATTTGGCGACCCACACGTGCTCGCCGGGAACTCCGAGCTCGCTCGCGGAGTCCACGCCTACCCCGGGACTGCCGAGGAAGACGACTTCGTCCGCATGAGCTCCGCCGTGCGCGGCGGCTTCACCCGCCACGACGGATCCGTAGCTGTGGCCGACCAGAGTGTTGTGCGAGGGCGTTTCTCCTTCGTGGGTGGCTCGGAGCCCTTCCTGGAACGTCGACAGGTCCCGGTGGGCGTTCTCCGCGTACCCACCCGAACCGGCATGGGGCAGCAGGTGATTCGGAGATTCGTAGTTCACCCAGGTGATCGCGGCGTTCTTGCCGTCCGAGAGCTCGTTCGCCCGAGCGAGGACCTTGTCGTTCTGCGCGACGTAGTCGCTGGCGTCGCCGAGGTCGCTGAAGGTTCCCGGGACGAGCGTCATGGTGTTGTCCGCGTGGTCCGGGTTGCCGTGCGCGATGATGGTCTGCCCGCGCTGGGCGGCCGTCGAATCGATGCCGAGCAGGTAGTGATCGCTGGCCGCCGCGGAAGCGCCGAGCCTGCCTTGCAGGGCGTCGAGCCCGCGGAGCGCTTCGGTGAGTTGCTTGATCTCCTTGCCCTTCGACGTGTCGCTGCGCCCGTGTCGTTCGAAGTCCGCGTGGATCCGGTTGCCGAGCACGTCGAGCTCGGCGGAGATCGCACGTCGCTGCGCACCGAGGATCGAACGGTTGGCCTGGTCCCGCGCCGCGACGGGCACCCCGTCGGTGTTGCCGACCAGCTGCGGGAACCGATCCGCCAGGTCGGCTCGTTGCGGGCCGGTCAGCGAGCCCCACAGTCCCCGGACGGCGGCGGGCCCGGTCGTCGCGGCTCTCTCGAAAGCACCCCTGGTCGCCTCCGCCGCGCGATCGTCCATCACGGCAGCGGACCCGGCCAAAGCCGCGGCGGGCGGCCAGGTCGCCGCTGCCGCCACTCGCGCCCACACCTCGGCCCGGCCGATGTTCCGCAGGCCATGGGCGTTGCTCCGGAGTGCGGCGATGAGGCGCTCATGAGCGACCTTCTCCCACGTCCTGGCTTGGGCGACGGTCTCCCGGGCCTCGTGGAACGCGCGTTGCTGGCGGCGCTGCTCGGCAGGCGGTAGCGGCATCGGGCCCGGTTCGAGGATGAGCGCGCTTCCCAGCATTCGGAGCCCGCCGCCGATCGCGACCTCCACGGCCTGCGCCATTCGCGCCTGGACCGTCGTCAACTCGTCCGCGAAAGCGGTCAGCGCCGAGGACAACCCGTCGAACAGGGCCGTGAGAGCGTCCGCGTCCTGACCGGTAGCGGTGGATTTCGAGCGGAAGGCATCTCCTGCCGTTCCCTCCCACACCGATTCCGAACCGGTAAGAGCGTGCTGCCAGCCGGAAGCGATGTCATCGACGCCTCGTGCCAATCGGCTGACCGCTTCGGCCGTTGTTCGGACTGAGCCGGGGTTGCCGGCGACGAACGTGTTCAGCGGCATGCTTGTTGCACCCCCAGGTGTTCAGCGCGGACTGATCTGGTGGAACTGGTCCGCGTTGTTCGCGTCGATGTCGGTGTAGGTCGCTTTTCCGGTGTGCAAGTCGTCGACCGTGCGCGACGTGTCCTCGGCGAGACCTGCGGCCGCACGTATGAGTTCGCCCAAGGTCGTGTGCACCGCCGGGCCTGATGGCCCGGCGTCCGCTTCCGGGGCGGTAGCGGAGTCTGCGAGCGCGGTCGTGGAGCGTTCGAGGTCCTGTGCCAGTGCACCGAGTGCTTCTGGTTCCACACGGATGTTCACGAGAATCCTCCCATGATCAATGCGCGTTGACCGGAGGAAACTGTATCGAATCGATTGGTGGGATGAAGGCGTAGAACTACGCGTCACACGGACGGCCGAAGATCGATTTTGAAAAGTGGTAATTGTGTCCGGGTGAAGATCTTCCTGCATATTCCAGTTCGAATGGCGGGAGGTGAATTCGATTAATCGAGTGCCTTCGCATTCGGTGGCCGAGTAGTGTGCGGAACTCGCTCGCAGGGATGGATGAACGCGCCGGGGAGTCGACGCCGGGAGGGGGGGCTCGGATGCGGGTGTTGCTGGCGACCATCGGGTCGCGGGGTGAGGTGCAGCCGGTGGTGGCGCTGGCGCTGCGGCTGCGGGCGCTCGGGCACGACGCCCGGGTGAGCGTGCCGCCGGATTTCCGAGACCGGATCGAGGAGCTGGGGATGCCGGTCGTCGACCTCGGGCCGCGGATGCGGGCGGCGGAGTCCTGGGACCTGTCGTCGCCCGACGGCAAGCGGCGCGCGGCGCGGGAAGCGGTGGCCGCGCAGTTCGGCACGCTCCGGGACGCCGCTCGGGGCTGCGACGTCCTGGTGGGGTGCGGGGCCGTGATGGTGGCCGCGCGTTCGGTGACGCAACTGCTGGGGATCGGCCACGTGCACGCGCACTTCTGCCCCGCCACCTTGCCGTCGCCGCACCACGCGCCGGCGCCGTGGCCCGGCTGGCCGCAGGACGAGGTCGGAGATCACCGCGACGCGTGGGCCGCCGACGCTCAGCGCTGGGAGGACACCTGGGGCGCCGCGCTCAACGCGCACCGCGTCGACGCCGGATTGGCTCCGGTCGAGGACGTGCGGGGCCACGTCCTGACGGATCGGCCTTGGCTGGCCGCCGATCCGGTGCTGGGGCCGTGGCCCGAACCCGGCGACCTCGGCGTGGTCCAGACGGGCGCTTGGCTCCTGCCCGGTGGCGGGCCGCTCCCCGTCGCGGTCGAGTCCTTTTTGGACGATGGTGCGCCGCCCGTCTACTTCGGACTGGGCAGCATGCCCGCTCCCGGTGGTGACGTAGGGCGGGTGGTGCTCGCGGCCGCGCGGGAGGCCGGACGCCGGGTGATCGTGTCGCGGGGATGGGCGGAACTCGACCTCGATCGCGGCGGCGACCTCCTGGTGGTCGGCGAGGTCGACCACCGGGTGTTGTTCCCGCGGGTCGCCGCCGTCGTGCACCACGGCGGGGCGGGCACGACCACCACCGCCGCGCGGGCCGGCGTGCCGCAGGTCCTGCTTCCCCAGGTCTACGACCAGCACTACTGGGCCGGGCGCGTCGAGGACCTCGGCATCGGGGCCGCGCACCCTGCGGGGATGCCGACTCCCGCGTCGCTGCTCGACGCGCTCGAACGCGCCTCGCGACCGGGCGTGCGAGCCCGCGCCCGTGCCGTCGCCGCCGAGGTGCGCACCGACGGCGCCCGGGTCGCGGCGGAGCGGTTGGTGGGCGGGAGCTGACGCCGCGTCCGGGGCGGACGAACGGGCACGCTGCGCGGTCGTTCGGGTAGTTCGCCGCCGCGCCTGGATCTCCCGCTGGTGTCCGGGATTCCTCGCGGTCGGCCCTTGGTAAGGGGAACCCCGCCGGAAATCGGCCGCCGCTTGCGTTTCCGGTGGGCACGGCCGTGGTTGCGCCATGTTCGAGGAGCACCGATGACGGTGCGGACGACGAGGCACCGGGTCGGACGATCCGGTGCGGTGATCGGAAGAAGGACGTCGATGAAGAAGTTCGCGACCGGCGCGCTGCTCGGTTTCGGGATGCTGGTGGCCACTGCCACGCCCGCCGCGGCCGTCGGCTGGTACTACACGGGTTACTGGTACCCCTCGGCCGCCGCGTGCGAGCAGGGCTACCAGGACCTCGTGAACAACCCCGGCGGCGCCGACCTACCGCACGAGTGCCGGCACACCGGCGTCGGCGTGTACGAGCTCTGGCGCGTCGGCTGACACTGCGGTGACCGCATGATTCGGCGAGGCCTCCGCCGCGAGGCTTCGCCGAACGCCATGGCCTCGAACAGCACCGTCAAGTGCTGATCCCAGCGAAACGTGAGGAGCGGTCCGTGCGCACCACATCCGGCATCGGATTCGACGTGTCCGGGCAGGGACCGCCGCTCGTCCTGCACCCGGGCATGTACCAGCTCGGTGAGCACTGGACCCGGTCCGGTTACACCTCGCGCCTGACAGACGGCCACACGGTGATCACCGTGGACCCGCTGGGAGTGGGATCCGGTGCCGCGCCACGGGATCCGGCCGCGTACTCGCTCGCGCGCCGGGCCGAGAGCGTGACCGCCGTGCTCGACGAGGTCGGCGCGGACGAAGCGGCGTTCTGGGGCTACTCGCTGGGTGCGCTGACCGGGTACGCGGTCGCGCTGCACGCGCCGGAACGGCTCACCTGCCTCGTCGCCGGAGCGTTCGACCCCATCGGCGGGTTCCGCACCGCGATGGAGCCGATGCTCGCAGACCTCGGGCTACCGGCCGACGTCGACCCGTATCCCGTCGTGGAGAGCGCCGCCGCGGCCAGCCCCGTGGTCGCCGCCGTGCTCGACGGGAGTGACCGGGTGGCGCTGCGCGCGAACTTCGACGCGTTCTCCGCGGAGCCGGGGGTGCACGCGGAACTCGCCGATTCGGACGTCCCGATGCTCATGCACGCGGGAGACGCCGACCCTTGGCACGACCCGATGCGGAACTTCGCCGCACGAACCGGAACGCCGTTCTTCACCGTCCCCGATGCGGACCACGTGGGCTGCTGGAGGAGACCGGACGACGTGCTCGCCCGCGTTCTCCCGTTCTTGGCGGACCAGGCTTGAAGCGGCTCCACGCGGCGGGGCGATAGCCGAATCCGGACGTCCCGTCCGAGGCGGACCGGTGGGGCGCCGATACCTGGAAGACAGGGCGGACGCGGCCGCGTGGTGGATCCACACGACCCCACCGCGCGCCGTGCGTGGAGGGTGGCCAGCGCATCGCGCGCCGGGTCGCCGAGCCGATGTCCACAGTGGCCTGATGGGTCGGCGGTCCTCGCGAGGAGCGCCACCGCGAGCCTCCGCCTGCCATCGCCGAGCGCCCGACGCACCGCCGTCGAGTTGAGAATTGATTTCGGTGGGGGCCGAGAATTGCGCTGGAGCGGGTCCGATGGCGACGCACCTCACCTCGGCATCCGGCGAGAGGCACGCAACGGTCCTTTCGGGTGATCAGAGTGGTGTGCCGCGGTGGAAATCCGGCAGCCGGGACACCGTGGCGTCGTTCCCGGACGGCGTCCGTGACGGCCGCTTCGGCAAGTGATCTCCTCGATCCGAAGTGCGCTCCGCCGCTTTCCGGCGGTCATTCCGCGCCCGGCTCCAACCCGAGGGTGAGTTGTCCGCCGTCGAGGGCGACCAGCGGCGTGAACGCGTCTTGATCGCCCGCCAAGCAGCGGGCGCAGTCGACGGGTGACGTGACGGCCTCCGCGTGCCCGGCCACGGCAGGAGTGTCCAGGGGCTGATGGCAGGCGGGGCCGGGGAGCTTCAGACCGCCGATCCAGTCCTGGAACTCGACCCGGTGCACCCGTCGTTCGCGTCCGGGCTGGCGGAGGTTGCGGTTGCGGAACCGCCCGCACTCGTGCTCGGACAATCCGCGCAACGCCAGTGAGGTCGGGTCGGTGAGACGCTCGATCGCTGACACGACTTCCAGAGTTCTGATCAGCGCGAACGCCGCATACCGCAGAAGCGGTGACCCGGTACCGGCGAACGGGTGGGATCGGGAGGTCCTTTCAGCGGATGGCGGATGATTTGGAAACCGAACAGGGCTATTCGCTGGCACTTCGTTGGCAACATTCCCAGGGATGATGACGGCGTGGCTGAGGCACACTGCCCGGGATGGCCGGTAATGAGACGTACAACAGCAATGAGTACAACGGGTCTGGTTCCGGGCCCGTCTTCCAGGCCAACGCGGTGCACGGCGACGTGGTGGTGCTGCCGCGATCAGGAGCGTTGTTGAGCGCGAACGAGGAGCAGATCTCCTGGGCGCGGCAGCTCGCTCAAGAAGTGCGGGCATCGAGCGCACGAGAAGTGCGGCGGCGCGGAGCCGGAGATTCCCGCGCGTTGCCGGTGCGATGGCGTGCCGCTCCCGATGAACTGATCGATCATTGGGAAAACATTCACGAATCGACGACGACCTCCACGGCCCTTCCTCTTTCCGGTCATTTTACGGCGGTCCGGCAGACCTACGAGATCGTGCGGTCCAAACGCCTGGTGATCCTCGGTCAGGCCGGGGCAGGTAAGACCACGCTCGCGCACCGCCTCGTCCTCGACCTGCTCGCGGCCGCCGCGAGTGCGGGTCCGGTGCCGGTGCTGTTCAGCCTGAGCGGCTGGAAACCCGTCACCACGCCGCTACCGGATTGGCTGGCCGATCGGCTCGCTCGGGACTTTCCCTTCCTGAACGCGCCAGGATCTTCCGCCGGTGCGAACGCGGCGAGTGAACTCGTCGACCGAAACCTGATCCTGCCGGTGCTCGACGGATTCGACGAGATCCCCGAGCGCAACCGCCCACAAGCGATCGATGAGATCACCGAAGCCGATGGCCCGCTCGTGCTCACCAGCCGTACCGTGGAGTACGCGGCGGCCACGCGCGCGGCCAACGTCGTCGGCAGGGCGGCCGCCATCGAACTCGAAGATCTCGACCTGGACGAAACCAGGCAATATTTGATCCTCGGTACCAACAAATCTCGTTCCGTTGAATGGGACGCGGTGTTCGAGCATCTGAACGAAGCGCCCTCGAGCCCTGTCGGCAAGAACCTCATTCCGCCCTTGACCGCGCCCTTGATGGTCATGCTCGCGCGGGTCATCTACGGTGCAAGTCCCGATCGTCGTCCAGGTGAGCTTCTGGACGCTCAGAAGTTTCCGACGCGTAGGAGCGTGGAGAACCACCTTCTTCGCGCCTATCTCGACGTTTCGTACGGGGCCCGTCGCGGTTCGCGTCCGCAGTGGAGTCCTGGTCAAGTCCGCAAATGGATGGGGAATATCGCTGCGCAGCTATCTCGCCGCGACGCGCATGACCTTGTCTGGTGGGATCTGGCAGGCATGATCCGGCCATGCACCCGCGTCTTCGTCACGGCTGGTTCTTACGGGATGGTGTACTCGATTTCCTATTGGATCACGGAAGCCATCGAGCACCAGATCGCGCCCGATGCCGTTGGCGGGATCACGTACGAACTCGCCGGTCGGCAGCTGTCGTCCTTGGCCGGCGCGGTACTTTTCGGGGTCGCGGGCGGTCTGGCGCTGGGAGTCGTCGTCGAAACGGGGTTTCGGCGCGGGCGTACCGGCCCGGAACCTGAGCGCCTGCGACTGACGCTGCGCCGAGGGGACAAGGTGAGACCGCTCGCGTCGTCCCGGCTCACGAAGCTGTCGTCCTCCTTCGTCAAAGGAGTCGCATTCGGGATCATGTTCGGAGTCGTTTTCGTGGTTTCCGCGCAGGCTGCGAGTGGTGCGGGGCCGCTGGCTCTGAAACTCGTTTCCGACATCGGTCTTGTGGTCGGCTTGGCAGGTGGTCTTGGAAACCTGGCCATGTCCTTCGCCAGCGATAATCATCATTCTCAGGCGGCGAGTCCGTGGGCGTTGCTGCGGACCGATCGCCGGGTGACGCTCTTTCGGGTGTTCGTCGTCGGGGGCATCGTCGCGGCCGTGTTCACCGTCGGGGTGTCGATCTCGGCTGGTCTCCTGCTCGGGCTGCTCACCGGTGCGGCAACGCTCGCGCTGTCCGCGTGGGGTCATTGGCTGTTGTTCGCGCGGTTCTGGCTCCCGCTGACCGGCCGTTTGCCCTGGCGGCCGAGGCGTTTCCTCGAAGACGCGTACGACCGGGGGGTCCTGCGACAGGCGGGAGCGGTCTACCAGTTCCGCCACGCCCACCTTCGCGACCACCTCGCGCGCCGTCGTCCTTCCCAGCGCTGGACCACGTGATCCGGACGAGGTGACGTCGTGCTGGGCGAGCGGCGAGGAGCTCGCCCCGGATTTCGCCGGGGCCGCTGCTACCGCCGGGTCGTGCTGATCGGTCGGGTTGCCGTTCGCGGCAGCGGAAACCCGCTCGGACACGAGATCACCGGGGGATGCCCGCCGAGGTGCGCCGGACGATTCGAGAGGGCGGGCCCGGCCGCCTGCCCTGCGGATGTTCGGATGGCGAGGTGAACGGATCTCAGACGAACCGGAAGAGCACCGACGATGTCGGTGGCCATCGGGACGGGGGCCACCTGCGCAAGGGGTGGCAGCGGCTCAGGAGCCTGGTGCGCCGGGGGATCGGGCATGCGGGACCGGACCGGGACGCGATGCTGCTCATCGTCAAGAGCGTCATCGCCGCCACCGCCGGCTGGCTCATCGCGAACAACCTGCTGGGCGCGCCCTCGGCCACGTTCGCGCCGTTCACCGCGCTGCTGATGGTGCAGGCGACGATCTCGCAATCGCTGGACCAGTCCGCCCGGTACGCGGGGGCGATGGTCGTGGGCGTCGTGCTGGCGGGGCTGGTCACTCCGTTGCTGGGCGCGGCCACGTTGACGTTCGCACTGCTCATGCTCGTCGCGTTGGTGCTGGGGCGGTGGCGCAGGCTCGGCGCGCAAGGGCCGCAGGTCGGCGTCGCGGCGTTGTTCGCGTACTCCTCGTTCACCCAGTCCGGCAACTCGTTGTCGAGCTTCGTGCAGCTGGGCAGCATCGCGGGGCTGGTGCTGCTCGGGTGCGTGCTCGGGGTCCTGACGAACCTGCTGGTCGTGCCGCCGATGCGCTACCGCAGCGCGGAATACGGCATCGAATCGGTCGCACACACCTTGTGCGACTTGACCACCGACGTCTCCGACGGGCTGCGCGAAGGCGTGCCCTCCGCCGAAGACGCGGCGGAATGGCGCCACCGCGCCGACCAGCTTCCGGAGATCGTCACGCAGGCCCGCTCATCGGTGGAGCACGCGGCCGAGACGACCCGGTTCAACCCGCGACGGCTCCTGTTCAGCCAAAAGCCGTCGTTCGACGGTCACCGCAGCAGCGTCAACGCGCTGGAACGCGCCGTCGAGCAACTGCGCTCGGCCATGCGCGGCCTGACCTACGCGGCCGAGGCCGACGATCCGCAAGAACAGCAGCACGAGTTCGCGCGGGACTTCGGTGCACTGCTGCGCGAAGTGGCCGGTGCCGCGCGGGCCGCGGGCGACGTGCACGGCAACGACAACCACGACGAGCTCGACCGGCTCGGCGAGGCGACCGAGAACGCCCGGGAGCGCTACCGCGCGCTCGTCGCGCGGACCGAAGATCGGCAGCTCGACCGTCCGGACCAGTGGCCCGTCTACGGAGCGTTGCAGACCGACGCGCAGCGCCTGGTCGAGGAGTTCGTCCAGGCGTACGACAACCTCGCCGAACTGATGCGGGGGACCGGTTCGCCCACCGGTGGCGAGGGGGCGACGGCTGAAGGCGGCCCGGCCGGCCGGTGACGGGCACGCCGGGGCGGTCGCCCGCCTTGTTCCGCCGCCGGTTCCCGACCGTGGGCCTTGGCGGACGTCCGGCGCGTAGGTCCGCGCGCCGCTAGGCCCTATCGAGAACGTCCCGCCGCGCCGCCGCCGAGTTAAGAATTGATTTCGGTGCGCGCCGAGAATTGCGCCTGAGCGGATCGAATCGATGTCCGGTATTCGACTCCCGCCGGATTCAACACCGCGCCGGCGAGGTTGACTCCGGGTGAACGGCTCGGGTACCCAGTGTTCCGGGAAATCCCTCACCGGACGAGGTTCGGGCCTGTGCCCTGCGGGTTCGACTGCGAGTTCGTGACCTAGGGAAACATGCGCGGACTGCGACTTTCATTACACTTTCACCCCGGAAATACTGCTCAATTCGGGTGATGCGCTGTGGATCTTGACAACGCAGCGTGTGCGCTTCACCATTCCGTCCCAAGCATCGGAACGGGTTGTGCGCGCCGCTGAAACGTGGTCGCCCGGCCCGGTGCGCCCCGAGAAAGACCCCTCCGCGCCGGCGACTCCGCGCATCGAGGCGAACCCCCGAGCGTCCGGACCGACGACCCTGAGGCGTCGCGAGCAACCACGCGGACCGACCGCGTGGACGAGCAGAACGGAAATTCCGGGCACCGTGAGCCAAGAAACCCTCCAGACCGGCGGCGACTCGGGCGGGCAGCCGCCCGTCGACGCCGGGGACGCCGGCTACAGCAAATCGCTGAAAGCACGGCACATCAACATGATCGCCATCGGTGGCGCGATCGGCACCGGGCTCTTCCTCGGTGCGGGCGGCCGGCTCGTGCAGGCCGGGCCCGCCCTCGCCATCGCCTACGCGGTGTGCGGGCTGTTCGCGTTCTTCGTGGTGCGCTCGCTCGGTGAGCTCATCCTCTACCGCCCCTCCTCCGGCGCTTTCGTGTCCTACGCGCGGGAGTTCATGGGCGAGAAGGGGGCCTACACCGCGGGCTGGATGCACTTCCTGAACTGGTCCACCACCGGCATCGCCGACATCACCGCGATCGCGCTCTACGCGCACTTCTGGGCGATGTTCTCGCCGATCCCGCAGTGGGTCCTGGCGCTGATCGCCCTGGCGATCGTGCTCGCGCTGAACATGGTCTCGGTGCGGCTGTTCGGCGAGATGGAGTTCTGGTTCGCCATCGTCAAGGTCGGCGCGCTGGTCGTGTTCATGCTCGTCGGCATCTACCTGATCGTGACCGGCCACGCCATCGACGGCCACCAGGCCGGGTTCTCGATCATCTCCGACAACGGCGGCATCTTCCCGGCCGGGATCGTGCCGGTCGTGCTGATCATGCAGGGCGTCGTGTTCGCCTACGCTTCGGTCGAACTCGTCGGCGTCGCCGCGGGTGAGACCGAGAACCCCGAGAAGATCATGCCGAAGGCGATCAACTCGATCATGTGGCGGATCGGGATCTTCTACGTCGGTTCCGTGGCGCTGCTGACCATGCTGATGCCGTGGAGCTCCTACAAGGACGGCGAGAGCCCGTTCGTCACCGTGCTGGCCAACCTCGGCGTTCCCTACGCCGGTGACGTGATGAACCTCGTGGTGCTGACCGCGGCCATGTCCAGCCTCAACTCCGGGCTGTACTCCACCGGCCGCATCCTGCGCTCCATGTCGCTGGCCGGATCGGCGCCGAAGTTCACCGGCGCGATGAACAAGAGCCAGGTGCCCTACGGCGGCATCCTGCTCACCGCCGCGGTCTGCGTCGTCGGCGTCGGGCTCAACGCGGTCGTGCCGGAGCAGGCGTTCGAGATCGTGCTGAACTTCGCCTCGATCGGCATCCTCGCGACCTGGGCGATCATCGTGCTCAGCCACCTGCTGTTCGTGCGCAAGGCCAACCGCGGCGAGGTCACGCGGCCGAGCTACCGGCTGCCGTTCTCCCCGTACATCGAGTACGTCACGCTGGCCTTCCTGGCTTCCGTCGTGGTGCTGATGGGCTTCGACGAGATCGGGCAGATCACCCTGATGGCGTTGCCGCTGATCCTCATCGCGCTGGTCATCGGCTGGTTCTGCGTCCGCGGGCGCATCGACATGTCCGCGATGGAACGCGAGTAGTTCCGAGCGAGGTCAGCGGGCCGTCCGACCGGCAGGTCGGGCGGCCCGTCGCCGTTTCGCGACGCTGGAGTGATCCACCGGGGCCCCGCTTCGGTTAGGGTTCCCGGCGGTTGATCGAAGTGGACCGTTCGGAGGCCCGGATGACGGACGCGGCACCGCCGCTGCTGGCCGGTCGGTACCGGCTCGGCAGGCGCTTGGGGCGCGGTGGGATGTCCGAGGTGTACCGCGCGGTGGACACCCGGCTGCAACGACCGGTCGCGGTCAAGGTGTTCCGCTCCAACGCCGACGAGTCCTCCCGCCGCCGCTTCGAGGACGAAGCCCGGCTGCTGGCCCGGTTGAGCCATCCCGGCCTGGTCACCGTGCACGACTTCGGCGCGGAGTCCGGCGACGGCGAGCCCTTCCTGGTGATGCAGCTCGTCGAGGGCCGCACCCTCACCAACGTCATCGAATCGGGCACCGTCGAGCCCGAAGACGTCCTCGAACTCGGCAGGCGGATCGCCGTGGTGCTCGCGTACGTGCACGAGAACGGCATCGTGCACCGGGACGTGAAGCCGTCCAACGTGCTGATCACCGACGACGAGCAGGTCTTCCTCGCCGACTTCGGCATCTCCCGGCTCGCGGACGCGGTGGGCCGGATGACCGACTCCGGCATCATCATGGGTTCCGCGCACTACATGGCGCCCGAGCAGGTCCGCGACGAGGAGATCGGCTACCCCGCCGACCTGTACTCGCTGGCCCTGGTGCTGCTGGAGTGCCTCACCGGCCGGGCCGAGTACGACGGCACCAAGGCCGAGGCCGCGGTGGCGCGCCTGACCCGCAAGCCGCGCATCCCCGAGTCGTTGCCCGAGCCGCTCGCCGGGACGCTGCGCGCGATGACCGCCGACGACCCCGACGACCGGCCGTCGGCGGCCCGCTGCGTGCGGCTGCTGTCCGGGGAGATCAGCCCGCCCGCGGCGAAGCCGGAGGTCGACCCGACGCTGCCCGTGGAGGCGGCCGGTGAGGAACCCGCCCGCCGCCGGAGGTGGTGGCCGTGGCTCGGGGTGCCGATCGCGGCGGCGGTCCTCGGCGCGGTGTTCCTGCTGCTGCCGGTGGAGAGCGCGCCGGACCTGCCGATGCCGCCGCCCGTCACCGGGCCGCCCGGGGTGGACCGGCTGCCCGCGGACCTGGCGAACCTGACCGAGCTGGTGGACGAATGAGAACACCACTGTGGACCGTTCTGGCCGCGCTGCTGCTCAGTTCGTGCAGCGGTGCCCCGCGAACGCTCGTCGAACCGGACGTGCGCGCCGCGCTGAAGGCGGCCGTGTCCGAAGTGGACAGCGCGGCGCGGCGGCACGACCGGGTGGCGTCGGAGTTCGCGCTCGCGGAGCTGACCAGGGGCATCGCCGAGGCCCAGGCCCGCGGCAGGTTGGACCCCGCCTACGCCCGCAGCCTGCTGACGGCCGCCGACCGCGTGGCCGAGGACGTCGCGACCCTCCCGCTGCCCGCACCGCCGCCGCCCGTGGTCGTCACCGTGCCCGGGGAACCGCCGGCGCCGGGGCAGGTGGTCACGGCGCCCGGTACGACGGTCAAGGCGCCGCCGGACGCGACGTTGCCGCCGGGGCAGGCCAAGAAGCAGACCGAGGCGCCGCAGCAGCCGGTGCCGAACTCGCCGGGAAGTCCTCCGGCGAACGAGCAGAACGGCCAGAGCGGGGACAACGTCGGCACCGACCAGTCGCAGAACGGCCAGGGGAACGCGAACGGCCGGGGGACCTCGGGCGACCAGGGCGACTCGGACGGTCAGGGCGACTCGGACGGTCAGTGAAGCAGCGGCCGGAAACGCCCTTCTCCCGCGCCGGGCCACTGCCCGCGAAGTGGATCTTCACTGGGAAAGCCCTGGGTTGTCGTGCTACGAAACCTTGTCGGCTCCGGCCCTCGTTGCGCTAACGTCGGGCGCACTGGGATGGAGCTGCCGGCGGCGCGATGGTGCCCCGGCGACAGCGAGGAGCGGTCGGTGCACGACGACATGGGGGCGTGGCGGGTACGAGGCCCACGAGATCCGCACAGCGGCGAACCGAGGTCCTGCGTCGAGGCCGTGTGGGCGGAGGTCATCCGGGCCGCGACGGCCGCGGCGGACCCGATCATCCCCGAGCAGGCCGGTTGTTCCCCGTTCTGCTTGGACGTGCCGGAAGACGGCGCCGCGGCTCATCTCGACGGCGCGGGCGAGGAGTGCTGGGCCGGTTCCATCAAAGGAGATCCGGGCTTCTTCGACGGCGATCTCTGGGGAGTCGCGCTGCCCGCGGCGGGCGAGCGCGAACACTGACGGGCGCCCGGAGCGCGGTGCGCGCGCTCCGGTCGACGCGCCGGGTGGGGGCTCATCGCGGTGCGTCCTCCGAGGCGGTGCGGTGCTGGCGGGGAGCGGGCCGCTCGCGCGGCGACCTGCGCGGGAACGCGCCCGACCATGATCATTTCATTGCCGTCCGAGCGGGCTCGGGCCGGGCCCGGCTGCGGCGCCGTTCGAGGGGTCGAGTACGAATTCCGGGCGGGATCGGTGAAAAAAGCCCGGCAAGATCGGGGGGAAGTCGGATTCGATCTTGATCGACTTCCCGTCGCCGTGGTATCGGTCTCCCTGTGACCTGCGAGGACGCACCCAGCGTCGCTCAACCGCCCGGAAATCGGACAGATCGGAAGAGTTTTCTCCCAGGTTAGTGCACTTCAGCGCCATTGTTGGTAGTAGTTGCAGCGACCCGAGTGTTCGTGCACCCCTTGTACGAACCGTCCGAAGGGTCAGGCGGCGGGATCTTCCCCGAAACGCCCGCTCGACAAGCCGGACCCGCGTGGAACCCGGTGGGCGGGAGTCGGTACCGTCGCCGCACCGATCAAGAGAAACCCCACATCACGGAGGACATGGTGGCCCTTCCCCAGCTGACCGAGGAGCAGCGGGCAGCAGCTTTGGAAAAGGCGGCTGCCGCCCGTCGCGCCCGAGCCGAGCTCAAAGAGCGCCTCAAGCGCGGTGGAACCAGCCTGGCAGAGGTCCTGGACACCGCCGACAACGACGAGGTCTTGGGCAAGATGAAGGTGTCCGCGCTGCTTGAGGCCCTTCCCGGCGTGGGCAAGGTCCGCGCACAGCAGATCATGGAGCGGCTGGAGATCGCTAACAGCCGCCGGCTCCGCGGGCTGGGTGAGCGTCAGCGCAAGGCGCTGCTCACCGAGTTCGCCGCCGAGTGATCGACACCCGTACCGGTGTCGAGCCGGGGTCGGTCCGTCAGGACGGGCCCCGGCTCACCGTCGTTTCCGGGCCTTCCGGCGTCGGGAAGTCCAGCGTGCTGAACGAGCTGCGCGAGCAGGCACCGGAGATCTACTTCAGCGTTTCGGTGACCACCAGGCGCCCCCGCGCGGGCGAGGTGGACGGCGCGCACTACCACTTCGTCGGCGTCGCCGAGTTCGAGCGGATGGTCGCCGCGGGCGAACTCCTCGAGCACGCGCGGTACGCGGGCAACTACTACGGCACGCCCCGCGGGCCCGTCGAGCACGCGCTCGCCGCCGGCCGCGACGCCGTGCTGGAGATCGAACTGCAGGGCGCCCGGCAGGTGCGCGAGTCGATGCCCGAGGCGCGGCTCGTGATGCTGCTGCCGCCGTCCTGGGAGGAGCTCGTGCAGCGGCTCACCGGGCGCGGCACCGAAGATCCCGAGGTCGTCGAGGCCCGCTTGCAGACCGCGCGGGAAGAGCTCGCCGCCGAACCGGAGTTCGACGACACCGTGGTCAACGCCGATGTGCGGTCCGCGACCAGCGAATTGATACGATTGGTGACCGGTCGCCGGGTCTGAGCCCGTGCTCGGATGCCGGACCGGCGCCAGCCGTCGGCCGAGCCGAGTCGCCGCGGTCCACGCGCCGGCGCCCACCGCATTCTTCGTTCAGAGCAGGAGCCACCACGTGACCACGCCCAACGCGCTCGCCGCCCTCAACACCCGGTCCTCGCTGACCTCGCCGGAGGGCATCACCAACCCGCCGATCGACGACCTGCTGGAGCAGGTCAGCTCGAAGTACGCGCTGGCGATCTACGCGGCCAAGCGCGCCCGGCAGATCAACGACTACTACGCCCAGCTCGGCGAAGGCCTGCTGGAGTACGTCGGACCGCTGGTGGAGCCGGGCCCGCGGGAGAAGCCGCTGTCCATCGCGCTGCGCGAGATCCACTCCGGCGTTCTCGAGCACACCGAAGGCGAGTGAGCCGGAACTCCCCGTGACACAGCAACCTTCCGGGCGTCGCCCGCGGGTCGTGCTGGGCGTCAGCGGCGGCATCGCGGCATACAAGGCCTGCGACGTGCTGCGCCGGCTGACCGAATCCGGTCATGACGTGCGGGTGGTGCCCACCGAGTCGGCGTTGAACTTCGTCGGTTCCGCCACCTTCGAGGCGTTGTCCGGGCATCCGGTGCGCACCGGGGTGTTCACCGACGTCGACCAGGTGCAGCACGTGCGGCTCGGTCAGGAGGCCGAGCTCGTCGTGGTCGCGCCGGCCACCGCGGACCTGCTCGCGCGCGCCGCGCACGGCCAAGCCGACGACCTGCTCACCTCGACGCTGCTCACCGCGAGGTGCCCGGTGCTGATGGTGCCCGCGATGCACACCGAGATGTGGGAGCACCCGGCGACGCGGCAGAACGTGGCGACCTTGCGCTCCAGGGGAGTGGTCGTCGCGGAACCGGCCAGCGGCAGGCTCACCGGCAAGGACACCGGCAAGGGCCGGTTGCCGGACCCGGTGGAGATCGTCGACCTGGGCCGGTTGCTGCTGTCCTCGGCGTCCGCGCTGCCCCGGGACCTGGAAGGCCGCCGGGTGGTGATCTCGGCGGGAGGCACCCGGGAGCCGCTGGATCCGGTGCGGTACCTGGGGAATCGCTCGTCCGGTCGGCAGGGCTACGCGTTGGCGCGGGTCGCCGCGCACCGCGGTGCCGAGGTCGTGCTGATCTCCGCGCACACGGCGGACCTGGTGGAACCCGCCGGAGTGCGCGTGGTGCACGTGGGCACCGCCGAGCAGCTGCGGGAATCGGTGCTGGCCGAGTCGCAGGGGGCCGACGCGGTCGTGATGGCCGCGGCGGTCGCCGACTTCCGGCCCGTCGACCTCGCCCAGCACAAGATCAAGAAGGTGGACGCGGACCCGGCGCCGGTGAAGCTGACCCGGAACCCGGACATCCTCGCCGAGCTCGTCGAGCGGCGCCGCGACGGCGAGCTCGACACCGGTCTGATCGTCGGTTTCGCCGCCGAGACCGGGGACCCGGACACCCCGGTGCTCGACCACGGCCGCCGCAAGCTCGACCGCAAGGGCTGCGACCTGCTGGTGGTGAACACCGTCGGCGACGGCAAGGCCTTCGAGATGGAGGACAACGCGGGCTGGCTGCTGTCCACCGACGGCACCGAGACCCCGCTGCCGCACGGCGCGAAGTCCCTGCTCTCGGCGCGGCTGTGGGATGCTGTGACCCGGCGGCTCGGCGAGCGGAGCTGAGTCCGGGCCGCACCCGTTCTCCCAGGGGGTGGGATCGTGCGGCGGCTGTTCACCAGCGAATCGGTGACCGAGGGGCACCCGGACAAGATCTGCGACGCGCTCAGCGACGCGGTGCTGGACGCGCTGCTCGCGCAGGACCCGCTGTCCCGCGTCGCCGTGGAGGCGATGGTCACCACCGGGCAGGTGCACATCGCGGGCGAGGTCACCAGCGAGGCCTACGTCGACATCCCCGCGCTCGTGCGGGAACGCGTGCTGGAGATCGGGTACGACTCCTCCGCGAAGGGGTTCGACGGGAACTCCTGCGGCGTGAACGTCGCCATCGGAGCGCAATCGCCCGACATCGCGCGCGGCGTGGACCGCGGCTACGAATCCCGCGTCGAAGGGCTCGACGACGAGGTCGCGCGGCAGGGCGCCGGAGATCAGGGGCTGATGTTCGGCTACGCCTGCGCCGACACCCCGGAACGCATGCCGCTGCCGATCGCGCTGGCCCACCGGCTCGCCCGGCGGTTGGCGCGGGTGCGCAAGGACGGGTTGCTGCCGCACCTGCGCCCGGACGGCAAGACGCAGGTGACCGTCGAGTACGCCGGGGATCGGCCGGTGGCGCTGGACACCGTGGTCGTGTCCGCCCAGCACGCGGCCGACGTCGACCCGGCCCGGCTCGACGCCGAGGTGCGCGAACTGGTCGTCGCCCCGGAGGTCGCCGGGCTGGAGCTGGACGAGTCGGGGATGCGGGTGCTGGTGAACCCGACGGGGCGGTTCGTGGTGGGCGGGCCGATGGGCGATGCCGGGCTCACCGGGCGGAAGATCATGGTGGACACCTACGGCGGCATGGCCCGCCACGGCGGCGGTGCCTTCTCCGGCAAGGATCCGTCCAAAGTCGACCGATCAGCGGCGTACGCGCTGCGGTGGATCGCGGGCAACGTCGTGGCCGCGGGGCTCGCGGAGCGCGTCGAGGTGCAGGTGGCCTACGCCATCGGCGCCGCGGCCCCGGTCGGGTTGTCGGTGGCGACCTTCGGCACCGAAACCGTTGCGCCGCAACGGATCCAGGACGCCGTCGGTGCCGTGTTCGACCTGCGGCCCGCCGCGATCATCCGCGATCTCGGCCTGCTGCGGCCGATCTACGCGCCGACCGCGGCCTACGGGCACTTCGGGCGCACCGACCTCGACCTGCCCTGGGAACGCGCGGACCGGACCGCTGCGCTGCGCGCCGCGGTCTGATCACCGCCTGTCTTTGATCTTGCCTTCCCGGGTGAGCGGGGTCGGTGGTCGTTGTCTTGTCCGGAGCCGCTGGGGTTCCGCTACCCGACCCACTGCTCGAGCCGAGATCAACGGCAGGCGGTCAGCTCCAGCCGTGGATCGAGAACGGGACTCCGGTGCGCAGCGCCCGGATGCCCAGCGCCGCGTACCCGATCATCGGTTCGGGCAGCGCGTCCACCGGGAACCAGTCGAGGCCGTGGCACTTGGCGGGCTCGCGGTTCGACGGCTCCCCGTCCCAGCGGGCGGCGCGGAAGAACAGCCCGAACCGCGGCTCCTGTCCGGAGCCGGTGATGTGCACGGTGTGCACGTGCGCGAGGTCCGCCGGGTCGATCCGCACCCCGACCTCCTCCCACGCCTCGCGGGCGGCGGCGGAGAGCACGTCCTCGCCCGCGTCGACCTTGCCCGCGGGCAGGTGCCAGCAGCCGTCGAAGGCGTCGCCCCGGCGCTTGCTGAGCAGGACCTGGTCCTCGCGCACCAGCAGGACGTGGGCGTCGACGAGATGTCGATCAGGCATGCGCGGAAATCCTCACCCTCGGCCGGAGACGGGGCCGAAGCCTACTGCCTGCCTTTGATCTTGTCTTTCCAGGTGAGTGGCGTTGTCGGTCGTTGTCTTGTCAGCGGCGGAGCCGCTGAGCAGTGATCAGCCTGAGCAAGAAGACCACCGGCGGGTTCTCAGCGGCTTCCTCGCGAGGACAGCGATTTCGCTGTGTATGGACATACATGAGAAATCGATCCCGCAGCGAGGAAGCCGCTGAGGTTCCGCAACCTGACCCACTGCTCAAGCCAAGATCAAAGACGAGCGTCCTCCGCCGCCCGGCACGTGAGCACGGACATGCTCCCGGACCGCGCGGCGCCTCGGTGTGCCACCATTCTGGACGTGCGAAATCCGGCCGGAGCGAGGAGGACGAAGTCGATGTGCGGTGGTCAGCGCCATAGCGGGTTCCGCCCGCAGCGTGCAGCGGGTGGAACGCCCCGCCGCCCCGCCTGAACCGGGGCCGTCCCGTCCACTGAACTCGGCAAAGGAACCACCATGCTTCGGGTCGCCGTGCCCAACAAGGGATCGCTGAGCGCTCCCGCCATCCAGCTGCTCTCGGACGCCGGCTACCGCGTGCACCGCGAGCACAAGGCCCTGTTCGCCATCGACACGGCCAACGACGTGCAGTTCGTCTTCCTCCGGCCCACCGACATCGCCCGCACCGTCGGCAGCGGCGTGCTCGACGTCGGCATCACCGGCCAGGACCTGCTGCAGGCCGCGGGCACCGACGTGAGCACGCAGGAACTGCTGCCGCTGGACTTCGGGGTGTCGCGGTTCTACTTCGCCGCCCCCACCGGGCGCGTCGGCGCGCTCACCGAGCTCGACGGCAAGCGCATCGCCACCTCGTTCGCGCCGCTGGTGACGGCCGCGGCGGTCGACCTGGGCATCGAGGTGGACGTCATCGAGCTCGACGGGGCGGTGGAGACCGCCGTCGAGCTCGGGCTCGCCGACGCCATCGCCGACGTCGTGGAGACCGGGGCGTCGCTGCGCGAAGCCGGGCTGCAGACCATCGGGGAGCCGATCCTGCGCTCCGAGGCGGTGCTGGTGCGCGGCGCCCGCGAGCTGCCGGAGGACAGCGAGCAGGCGGTGGAGGTGCTGATCCAGCGGCTGCGTGGCGTCCTGATCGCCCGGCAGTACGTGATGATGGACTACAACTGCCCCACCGCGTCCCTCGAGGACGTCCGCAAGATCACGCCCGGCATGGAGGCACCGACGGTGTCCCCGCTCGACGAGAAGGGCTGGGTGGCGGTTCGCGTGATGGTGCCGCGCCACCAAGCCCAGTCGATCATGGACCGGCTGTGGGCGGAGGGCGCGCGCGCCATCCTCGTCACCCCGCTGGAAGCCTGCCGGCTGTAGGACGACCGGCTGCACCTCCCGCACCCGGTCCCGCCGGGCGCGGGAGGCGCCCTACATCGCGTAGCCCTGCTGGCGCCACGCCTCGTAGACGGCGACGGCCGCGGAGTTCGCGAGGTTCATCGACCGGATGCCCGGCAGCATCGGAATCCGGACCTGGTCGGTGATGTGCTCCGAGGCGAGCACCTCCGCGGGCAGGCCGGTGGCCTCCGGGCCGAACAGCAGCGCGTCACCGGGCCGGTAGGAGATCTGCTCCAGCGAGGTCGTGGCGCCGGTGGTGAAGGCGAACACGCGCGGCGGCGCCACCTCGCGCAGCATCGAGTCCCAGTCCTCGTGCACCCGCAGCGCGGCGCGGTCGTGGTAGTCCAGGCCCGCTCGGCGCAGCCGCGCGTCCTCCACGCTGAACCCCAACGGCCGCACCAGGTGCAGCACGCACCCGGAACCGGCGGCCATCCGGATCGCGTTGCCCGTGTTGCCGGGGATCTCGGGGTGGTAGAAGACGACGTCGAACACGCGGGGTCCTTTCACGAATGCTGCCCGACGCATCGTAGTGACCGGCTCGCTCGGCGCGGACCGGGTGCGCGGTGCGGTCGGCGGGCTCTGGTAGAGAAGTGGGCATGGCGGCGGGCGGGTCCAAGACGACGAAGAACACGGAGCGCACGGCCGCTCCGTCGCTGCCGGTCGCCAGCGTCCTGGTGGAGGTGTCGTTGCCCGCGCACCTGGACCGGGCCTTCGACTACCTGATCCCGGACCGGTTGCACGACGCGGCGGTCGCGGGCTGCCGGGTGCGGGTGCGGTTCCGCGGCAAGCTCGTCGACGGATATCTGCTGGAGCGCAAGGAGAACTCGGACTTCGCCGGGACCCTGCAGTGGGTGGACCGGGTGATCTCCTCGGAGGTGGTGCTGCCGCCGCGGCTGCTGGAGCTGTGCCGTTCGGTGGCCGCGCGCTACGGCGGCATGCTCGCCGACGTGGTGCGGCTGGCCGTGCCGCCGCGGCACGCCCGCGCGGAGAAGCAGACCGCCGAGCCCGCGCCGGCGCCGGCGAAACCGGAAGCCGAGGCGTGGTCGCGCTACCAGCACGGCGCGGCGCTGCTGGAGGCGGTGCACGCGGGCAAACCGGCCCGCGCGGTGTGGCAGGCGCTGCCGGGGGAGCAGTGGACCGAACGCCTCGCGGAGGCCGCCGCGACCGCCGCCGCGGCGGGCCGGGGCGCGCTGATCGTAGTGCCCGACCACCGGGACGTGACGCGGTTGCAGGCCGCGTGCGCGCGGTTGCTGGGTGACGACGGGGTCGTGGCGCTCACGTCGGAACTCGGGCCGGGTGAGCGCTACAAGCGGTGGCTGGCGGTGCTGCGCGGCACGGCGCGGGTGGTGCTGGGGACCAGGGCCGCGATGTTCGCCCCGGTGCACGACCTCGGGCTCGCGGTGGTGTGGGACGACGGCGACTCCATGCACAGCTACCCGCAGATGCCCTACCCGCACGCGCGCGACGTGCTCACCCACCGCGCGCACTCCGCCGGTGCCGCGCTGCTCGTGGCCGGGTTCGCGCGCACCGCGGAGGCGGCGCTGCTGGTCGAGACCGGGTGGGCGCAGCAGGTCGTGGCGCTGCGCGATCAGGTCCGGGCCGCCGCGCCGCACGTGGTCGCGATCGGTGCCGACGACACCCAGCTGGCCCGCGACCCGGCGGCCCGCGCGGCTCGGCTGCCGTCGGTGGCGTTCGAGGCGGCCCGCGCGGCGCTGAGCAAGGACGCCCCGGTGCTGGTGCAGGTCCCGCGCCGGGGTTACGTGCCCGCGCTGGCCTGCGGGGATTGCCGGGAGCAGGCTCGTTGCCGCCGGTGCGCGGGACCGCTGGGGCTGCCCGGCGGCACCGAGGACGGCGCCCCGAAGCCCGCCGCGTGCCGGTGGTGCGGGGCGGCGGAGGCCGCGTTCCGCTGCGGTTCCTGCGGGTCGCGGCGGCTGCGGGCGATCGCGATCGGCGCGGGGCGCACCGCGGAGGAGCTGGGCCGGGCGTTCAGCAACGTCACGGTGCGCACCTCCGGCGGCAAGGAGATCTTGTCGAGCGTCCCGGCGAAACCGGCGCTGATCGTGTGCACGCCCGGCGCGGAACCCGTCGTCGAAGGCGGCTACGGCGCGGCGCTGCTGCTGGACGGGCGCACCCTGCTGTCGCGGCCGGAGCTGCGGGCCACCGAGGAGACGTTGCGGTTGTGGCTGGCGGCGGCGGCGATGGTGCGGCCCGCGCGGGACGGCGGGCGGGTCGTGGTGATGGCCGATTCCACGTTGCAGCCGGTGCAGGCGCTGGTGCGCTGGGACCCGGCGTGGCACGCCCAGATCGAACTGGCCGGGCGCGCGGAGCTGGGCTTCCCGCCCGCGATGCGGGTAGCGGCGGTCGACGGCTCGCCGGACGCGGTGAACGACCTGCTGGACTGCCTGGAATTGCCGAGCACCGGCGAGATCCTGGGCCCGGTCCCGCTCGGCGAGGTCGACGAGGACGGCAATTCCGAGCAGGAACGCGCCCTGGTCCGCGTCTCCCGAGCCGAAGGCCGCGAGCTCGCGGCAGCGATGCACGCGGCCCAGGCGATCCGAGCCTCCCGCCGCCCGAAGGAAACCATCAAGATCAGAGTCGACCCACTGGAACTCCTCTAACCCCTCACCACGGCGAGCGCAGCTATCCGCTGGGCAGCCCCCAGCGGCTTCCCCACCACGGAACCCCGTTCCCAGCCATGCCCGAAGGCACCCTCGCGGCCGAGGTCGTGCAGTGGGCGGCGAAGCCACGCCTGCCTTGCGGCGTAGCCGTGCCTGTATGTGCGAAGCACATAGCCCACGTCGAAAAGCTGACCACCGGCGGGTTCTCAGCTGTCTTCTCGCGAGGACAGCTTTTTCCCTCGTGGCGGAGCCACTTGGGAAAAAGATCCCGCAGCGAGAAGACAGCTGAGGTTCCGCCACCCGACCACCAAAGCAAACCGAGCCGTGGAGTCAGTACAAGTAGAGACCAGGAACGCCGGGGGCGGGCTCGGGGTCGGTGGAGCGCGGCGCGGAGACGCGGTCCGGGTCACCGTCGGACGTGTAGCGGGATTCCGGGTCGGCGGCGAGTTTGTCGAGCCACTGGGTGGATCCGTATTCGGCTTCTTCGCCGGTGGCGGCCTGCGAGCGGATGCGCGGGATGTTCTCGCGGTCGAAGTCCGCGTCGAACGGGGACGGGGCCGGGTTGGAGCCGACGAGGAACACGCTGTCGTGGTGGTAGGTGATCCCGTCGGCGCTGCCGTCGGCGGCGAGCGCTTCGTCGTCGGGGTGCATGCCCAGCGGTAGCGCCAGCGAGCGCACCGGCACGTCGGGCAGCGCCTCGTTGATGACCCGCTGCATGGAGGCGATCTCCTGCTGCGCTTCGGCGGAGCCGACTTGGCCGAGGTTGGGGTGGTCGAGCGTGTGGTTGCCGACTTCGAAGCCGTGCTCGTGCAGCCAGGGCAGCGTGACGCGGCCGCCGGGGTCTTCGAAGGGCGGGTTGAAGACGAAGAAGGTCGCGGTGGCGCGGAACTCCGGGTGCGCGGCGGCGGTGTCGAGCATGATGCGCACCGCGGTGTCCGGTGCGGGTTGCCCGGTTTCGTCCACTGTGAACTGACCGGTGGAGCCGTCGTCGAAGGTGAGTACGACGGGGTGCCTGCCCGCCGGGATGTCGATGCGGCCGTCGGCGAATTCGCTGGCGGTGATCGGCGTGTAGCCCTCGGCGTGGAGCCGTTCCAGTTCGGCGCGGAAGTCCTGCGGTGTGCGGTCGTAGACGCTGCTCGGGTCGGTGGTGATCCGGTGGTACATGAGCACCGGGACGTCGCCGAGTTCGTTGGCGTGAACCGATTCCGGAGCGGGCGGTGGCGGCGGCGGGGGTGGCGGCGGTGGTGCCGCGGCGACGTCGGGAGCTTCTGGGGCGGGGGCTTGTGCGCTACATGCGGCGCCGGACAGGGCGAGCAGCGCCACCGCCGTCACGGCGCAGGTGCGCTCGATCACGCTCAACATCGGTTCGCACGTTAGTGGAGTCAGTGCCCGATGTGGATACTCCAAGTGACTTGTTGATCTGTTGGTTATTACCTGGAAGGGTGGCGCGAACATTCGACCGGCAACGTAACGTGATTAGTTGTCCGGATTCGCCGACGTCGGGGAGGCGAAAGCTGTGACCGATCCTGCGCCCGAAGGGCCATCAGGAACCACGAAGACCAGCCGTGGCAACGGGTTCGGCGGTGTCCCGCAGTGGGCCGTCGTGGCCGTGGCCACCATCGTGCTGCTGATCGCGGGGTACTTCGTGCTCCGCATGTTGTCCACAGAGGACGTTCGAGTCGACGGATTGCCGTCGCACCCGGTGCGTTCCGAGGCGACCTCGGATGGATCCATTCAGATCCGCTCCGAAACCACTGCATCGACGCAGATCCTGCTCGACGGACGTCCCGTTCCCACATCGGAGCAAGGCGGCGCGCTCGCCGTGCACGCTCCGTCGACGTCCGACGGCACCCACGTGCTGGAGGTCGTCACTCCACGAGCGGTGTCCTGGCTCGGTTCCTCCAGCACCACGCAAGAGTTCACAGTGGACAGCGCGGCGCCGGAGCTCCAGGTCGAGGACTCGCTGCGGCCGAACGAGCTCGGTGAACCGGTGACCGTGCACGGCAAGGCCACCGGTGCCGACGAAGTGACCGTGGCGGGCAAAGCGGTCAAGCCGGGCCCGGACGGCGCGTTCTCCGCGGTCGTGGACAAGCCGGAACGCGAAGTGCAGGTCGTGGCCACCGACCTCGCGGGCAATCGCGCCGAGCGCACGATGACCGTGCACATCAAGCACCCGGGCATGCGCGCCGTGCACATGACCGGGCTCGCCTGGACCAGCGACACCCTGCGCGAACCGGTGCTGGAGATGGCCAGGCAAGGCCGGATCGACACCGTCGAACTCGACATCAAGGACGAGAGCGGCGAAATCCCCTACGGCTCGGCGGTGCCCGAGGCGAACCGGATCGGGGCGGTGAAGAACTACTACGACGCCCGCGAAGCCATCGACCAGCTGCACGGCATGGGCGTGCGGGTGGTCGGCCGCCTCGTGGCGTTCAAGGACCCGGTGCTGGGCGAGGCGTCCTGGCGCGAAGGGCACCCGGAACGGGTCGTGCAGACCTCCGGCGGACAACCGTGGAGCAGCGGGTACGGCGACTTCGCGTTCACGAACTTCGCCGACCCGGCGGTGCAGAAGTACAACATCGACATCGCCGCCGAAGCCGCCTCGCTGGGCTTCGACGACATCCTCTACGACTACGTGCGCAGGCCCGACGGCGGCATCGAGAAGATGCGCTTCCCCGGGCTCACCACCACGCCGGAGACGGGCATCGCGAACTTCCTGCGCGAATCGCAGACCGCGGTGCGCTCCCAGGGCGCGCTGCTGGGAGCTTCGGTGTTCGGCATCGCGGTGGACCGGCCCACGCAGATCGCGCAGGACATCCCGCAGATGGCGAAGTACGTGGATTACATCGCGCCGATGGTCTACCCCTCGCACTGGGGGCCGGGCGAATTCGGCGTGGCCGATCCGAACACCGCGCCCTACGACATCGTGCGGCGGTCCCTGGACAAGTTCGCCCAGGCCGTCGCCGGGACCGACGTGCAGATCATTCCGTGGCTGCAGGACTTCAGCCTCGGCGCCAGCTACGGACCCGCGGAGGTCGGTGCCCAGATCGACGCCGCCCGCGACGGCGGCATGCCGTCGTACCTGCTGTGGGCCCCGAACTGCCGCTACCACGGAGAAGCCCTCGTACCGCAGAAGCCGTAGTGGTTCGTCCGCCTCGGTCTGCGTAGGGGTCGGGTGGCGGAACCTCAGCGTTCTTCTCGCTGCGGGATCTTTTTCCCGAGTGGCTCCGCCACGAGGGAAAAAGCTGTCCTCGCGAGAAGAACGCTGAGAACCCGCGGGTGGTCGATCTGCGTGTCGGGTCGCTGCTCAGCGGCTTCGCCGCTGACAAGATTCGGACGGAAGGACCGGTCCTCGGCCGGTTCGGCGGGCGCCGCGGGCTCAGGGCTCGCGGCGCTCGTGTGCGTGCGGTCACCGCCGGTCGGGTTCGGAGTTGGTGGCCGGGGGCGCTCGGGGTAGGTTCTCGCGCTTGTGACCAGGAAGGCGTGCGCGCGGCCCGCTCGGAGGACGCGATGCGGATGACCGCGCGGGACCAGGTGCGGACCGCGTGGACGGCGCTGCGGCGCACCGACCGCTCCCGCACGCGGCACCCCGCTCGGCTGGTCGTGGCCGGATTCGGCGGCGTGATGCTGCTCGGCACCGTCCTGCTGATGCTGCCGGTGGCAGGCGAGAGCGGTGCGGCGACCTCGTGGAACCTGGCGCTGTTCACCGCCACCTCGGCGGTGTGCGTGACCGGGCTGGTCGTCGTCGACACCCACGCGCACTGGTCGGCGTTCGGCGAAGGCGTCGTGCTCGGCCTCATCCAGGTCGGCGGGTTCGGCATCATGACCCTGGCCTCGCTGCTGGGACTGCTGGTCACCCGCCGGCTGGGCCTGCGGATGCAGCGCAGCGCGCAGGCCGAGACCAAGAGCTTCGGGCTCGGCGAGGTGCGCAGGGTCCTCGTCGGCGTGGTGGTGCTGAGCCTCGTCGTCGAAGCGCTCACCGCCCTGGCGCTGACCGCGAGATTCGCCGCGCACTACGGCGAGCCGCTGGGGCGCGCGCTCTACCTGGGCGTGTTCCACGCCGTGTCCGCGTTCAACAACGCGGGGTTCGCGCTGTTCTCGGACAGCCTGATGCGCTACGCGACGGACCCGTGGGTGTGCCTGCCGATCGTGGCGGCGTTCGTGCTCGGCGGACTCGGATTCCCAGTGCTGTTCGAAATCCTGCGCCACGCGCGCGGCCGGGCGCGGCGCTGGACGCTGCACACCCGCATCACCCTCAGCACGTACGGCGCGCTCGCCGTGCTCGGCACGATCGCGGTCACCGCCATCGAATGGGACAACCCGGGCACGCTCGGCCGGTTCGGGTTCGGCGGCAAGCTGCTCGCCGGGTTCTTCCAAGGCATGTCGCCGCGCACCGCGGGGTTCAACAGCGTCGACACCGGCGAACTGCACGGGGCCACGCTGCTGATCACCAACGTGCTCATGTTCATCGGCGGCGGCAGCGCGGGCACCGCGGGCGGGATCAAGGTGACCACCTTCGCGCTGCTGGCGTTCGTGATGCTCGCCGAGATCCGCGGTGAGCCGAACGTGCACATCGCCGACCGCAAGCTCCCGCGCGAGGTGCACCGGCAGGCGCTGACGGTGGTCCTGGGCGGCGTCGGCCTGATCTTCACCGCCACCCTCGCGCTGCTGGTGCTCACCCCGTTCTCCCTGGACGCGGTCCTGTTCGAGTCGGTCTCCGCGTTCGGCACCGGGCTCTCGACCGGCATCACCGATGAGCTGCCGGTCGCAGGGCAGCTCATCCTGGTCGTGGTGATGTTCACCGGCCGCGTCGGGCCCGTCACCCTCGCTTCCGCGCTCGCGCTGCGCGAGCGGCTGCGCCGCTACGACCTCCCGGAGGAACGACCCATTGTCGGCTAGGAAACCCCGCCCCAACGCCTCGCGCGTGGTCGTCATCGGCCTCGGCCGGTTCGGCGGCTCGCTGGCGATGGAACTCATCGAACGCGGCACCGACGTGCTGGCGCTGGACAACCGCCCCGACGTCGTGCAGCGGTACTCCGACTCGGTCACGCACGCCGCCGTCGCCGACAGCACCGACCCGGAGGTGCTGCGCCAGCTCGACGTGCCCGAGTTCGACCGCGCCGTCGTGGCCATCGGGGACGACCTGGAGGCCAGCATCCTGACGACCTCGCTGCTGGCGGAGTTCGAGGTCGGCCACATCTGGGCGAAGGCCGTCAGCCGCCAGCACGGGCGCATCCTCGAACGGGTCGGCGCGCACCACGTGGTGCTGCCCGAGCACGACATGGGCGAGCGGGTCGCGCACCTGGTCACCGGCCGGATGCTGGACTACATCGAGTTCGAGGACGACTACGCGATGGTCAAGACGCGGGCGCCCGCGATGGCCGCCGGGCACGCGCTGGGGGAGAGCAGGCTGCGCAGCAAGTACGGGGTCACCGTCGTCGCGATCAAGCGCCCCGGCGAGGACTTCACCTACGCCACCCAGGACACGCGGCTGCACGAGGGCGACATCCTCATCGTGTCCGGTCGCTCCCGCGACGTGGAGCGCTTCGCCGACCTCACCTGACCCCCAGCCCCCGAGAGGCCACCACTGCAATTTCGCGAGGAATTGACTACCCCCCGGTGTGTCGGACACCCCTGTGGATAACTGTTTCTGCTGGTCAAAGAGGGTGTGACGGTTTCGGGGTGCGGGGTTTCTCCCGTACGGGTGATTCAATTTCTCGCGAAATCGCGGAAATCGTCCACAACGTGACATTGCGGGGCCGGGCACTGATGATCTCGGTCCGCCAACGATGGGCCGATCGTGTTGTTCCGAGGGCCGGCGCTCGGCACAGTAGCGGGCACGCGGCGATCGGAGGCACACGATGGTGGGAGCAAGGCCCGTTCGGATCACGCTCGCGGCGGTGACCTCGTGCGCGCTGATCACGCCGATGGCCCAAGCGCAGCCGCAGCCGCCGAAGAGCGCCGAAGCCGTCGGCTACGGGGGCGCGGTCTCCAGCGTCGACCCGGACGCCACCCGCGCGGGCATCGAGGTGCTGCGCCGCGGCGGAACGGCCGCCGACGCCGCCGTCGCGGTCGCCGCTGCGCTCGGCGTCACCGAGCCCTACTCCGCGGGAGTCGGGGGCGGCGGCTACTTCGTGCACTACGACGCCGAAACCGGCGAGGTCTCCACCATCGACGGGCGGGAGACCGCCCCGGCCGCCGCGCACCCGGAGATGTTCCTGGAGGACGGCGAGCCCATCCCCGGCGCGGAGGCGATCACCAGCGGGCTCGGCGTCGGAGTCCCCGGCACCCCCGCGACCTGGCAGGAGGCGCTGCGCAAGTGGGGGCGCCAGGACCTCGGCGAGGTGCTGCGCCCCGCCGAACGGCTGGCCCGCGACGGGTTCGTCGTCGACGACACCTTCCGCGAGCAGACCGCCGACAACCAGGAGCGCTTCGCCGCGTTCCCCGCCACCCGCGACCTGTTCCTGCCCGGCGGGCAGCCCCCGGCCACGGGAACCGTGTTCCGCAACCCCGACCTCGCCGAGACCTACCGGACCTTCGCGGACGAGGGGCTCGACCCGCTGTACCGGGGTGAGATCGGCGCGGACGTCGTCGAGGCCGTGCGCAACCCGCCGGTCGACCCGGCCGCAGGCCGCACCGTGCGCCCCGGCGGCATGACCGAGGCCGACCTGCGCGACTACCGCACGGCCGAGCCCGATCCCACGCACGTCGAGTACCGGGGCCTGGACGTGTACGGGATGGCGCCGTCGTCCTCCGGCGGCACCACCGTCGGCGAAGCGCTCAACATCCTGGAGGGCACCGACCTCGGCGACCTGGACCAGGCGCAGTACCTGCACCGGTTCCTGGAGGCGAGCAAGATCGGCTTCGCCGACCGCAACCGCTGGGTCGGCGACCCCGCGTTCGGCGACGTGCCCACCGAGGAGCTCACCGGCCAGGAGTTCGCCGACTCCCGCGCCTGCCTGATCACGCCGGACGCGGTGCTGCCCACCCCGGTCGCGGCGGGCGACCCGCGCCACCCCGCGCCGTGCGCGCCGCAGGCGCCCGCGCGCGGCGGCGAGCCCTACGAGGGGCCGAACACCACGCACCTCACCGTCGCCGACGCCGACGGTGACGTCGTGTCCTACACGCTGACGATCGAGCAGACCGGCGGCAGCGGCATCACCGTGCCAGGCCGCGGATTCCTGCTCAACAACGAGCTCACCGACTTCTCGTTCGAACCCACCACTCCCGGCGAGCCCGACCCGAACCTGCCCGGCCCCGGAAAGCGGCCGCGCAGCTCGATCAGCCCGACGATCGTGCTCCAGGACGGGCGACCGCTGCTCGCGGCGGGCAGCCCCGGCGGAGCCACGATCATCACCACCGTGCTCCAGGTGCTCACCGGCAGGCTGGACCGCGGACTGCCCCTCGTGGACGCCATCGCGGAACCCCGCGCTTCGCAGCGCAACTCCGCGGCCACCGAGGCCGAACCGGGATTCCTCGCGCGACCCGAGGCCGACAAGCTGCGCGCACTGGGCCACGAGTTCACCCCGAGCGAGGAGATCGGCGCCGCCACGGGCGTGGAACGGCTCCCCGACGGCCGCTGGATCGCCGCAGCCGAGAAGCACCGCCGCGGCGGCGGCTCAGCAGCAGTGGTCGCCCCGGCGCCCTGACACCAGCAGCCCCAGTGGTTCCAGGGCGCCCGTGTCCCGTCAGCGGCGAAGCCGCTGAGCAGCGACCACCAAAGCAGAACGACCACCCGCGGGTTCTCAGTTGCTTCCTCGCGAGGACGGCTTTTTCCCTCGTGGCGGAGCCACTTGGGAAAAAGATCCCGCAGCGAGGAAGCAATTGAGGTTCCGCCACCCAACCCACCAAGAAGGGCTCCACGGCCCCAAGCACAAGACGACTAGACTCGGCAGGTCAGTTCGTCGAGCCCGACCTGGGAGCCCCGCGTGACCGTCCAGCCCGTCCGACTCTTCGGCGATCCCGTCCTGCGGACGCGCGCCGACGAGGTCGTGGACTTCGACAAGGAACTGCACACCCTGGTCCGCGACCTGTGGGACACGATGCACGAGCAGGGCGGTGCCGGGCTGGCCGCGCCGCAGCTGGGCGTGGGGCTGCGCGTGTTCACCTACCGCTGCGACGGGTTCGAAGGCCACCTGATCAACCCGGGCTGGGAGGTCGTCGGCGAGCAGATGCAGGACGGCCCCGAGGGCTGCCTGTCCATCCCCGGCATGACCTGGGACTGCCTGCGCCACCAGCACGTCGTGGCGCGCGGCTGGAACATGCACGGCGACCCCGTCGAGGTCGAGGGCACCGACCTGCTGGCGCGGTGCATCCAGCACGAGACCGACCACTTGGACGGCGTGCTGTTCGTGGACCGGCTCGACGCCGAGACCCGCAAGTCCGCGCTGCGCGAGATCCGCCACGCCGACTGGTTCGACGGCCAGGTCCCCGTGGTGAAGGAAAGCCCGCACCCGTTGTTCGGGAAGCGCTGATCATGCGGCTCGTCTTCGCCGGGACCCCGGCGCCCGCCGTGCCTTCGTTGCAGGCCCTCATCGACTCCGAGCGCCACGAGGTCGCGGCCGTGATCACCCGGCCGGACGCGCGCGCCGGACGCGGCCGCAAGGTGCTGCGCTCACCGGTCGGCGAGCTCGCCGACGAGCACGGCATCGAAGTCCTCACGCCGCCGCGCGCCACGGACCCGGATTTCCTGGCACGGCTGGAGGAAATCGCCCCGGACTGCTGCCCGGTGGTGGCCTACGGGGCGCTGCTGCGGCAGCGGGCGCTCGACGTCCCCCGGCACGGATGGGTCAACCTGCACTTCTCGCTGCTGCCGGCGTGGCGCGGCGCGGCGCCGGTGCAGTCCGCGATCCGGCACGGCGACGAGATCACCGGTGCCGCCACGTTCCACCTGGTGCCGGAGCTCGACGCCGGTCCCGTTTACGGCGTGGTCACCGAGGACGTGCGCGACACCGACACCTCGGGCGACCTGCTGGACCGGCTGGCGATCTCCGGTGCGAAGCTGCTGGCCGCGACGCTCGACGGCATCGAGGACGGCACGGTGCGGGCGCAACCGCAGCCCGCCGAGGGCGTCAGCTACGCGCCGAAGGTCACCTCGGAGGACGCCAAGGCGGACTTCGCCGCGCCCGCGCTCGCCGTGGACCGGCTGATCCGTTCGGTGACGCCGGATCCCGGCTCGTGGGCGTGGTTCCGGGACGAGCGGTTCAAGCTCGGGCCGGTGACGCGCACCGAGGAGACCGGCCTCGCTCCCGGCGAGATCAGCGTGCAGCGCCGCCGGGTGCTCGTCGGCACCGCGACCGAAGCGGTCGCGCTGGGCGAAGTGCAGGCGCAGGGCAAGAAACGCATGGCGGCCACGGACTGGGCGCGCGGAACCCGCATCGAGCAAGGAGAACGTCTGCAGTGAACGACCACCGTCCCCGCCGCCCGTCCCGGCCCCGCGGCAGCCGCCCGCCGCAGCGCGGCAAGACCCCCGCCCGGCCGCCCGAGCAGGACCCGGCGCGGATGGCGGCGCTGGAAACGCTGCGCGCGGTCCGCGAGCGCGACGCCTACGCGAACCTGACGCTGCCGGGCCTGCTGCGCAAGCGCAAGCTCGACGGCAGGGACGCGGGGCTGGCCACCGAGCTCGCCTACGGCACCTGCCGCGCCACCGGTCTGCTCGACGCGGTCATCGCGGACTGCAGCGGCCGTGACGTGTCCGAAGTGGACCCGGTGACGCTGGACGTGCTGCGAATGGGCGTCTACCAGTTGCTGCGCACCAGGATTCCGGACCACGCCGCCGTGGCGTCCACAGTGGACATCGTGCGCGGCGAGGCGGGGTCGAAGCTCGCCGGGTTCGCCAACGCCGTCATGCGCCGCGCCAGCGAGCGCGACGAGCAGGAGTGGATCGACCGGCTCGCGCCCGCCCGCGACACCGACCCCGTCGGCCACCTCGCGCTGCGCCACGCGCACCCGCGCTGGGTGGCGCAGGCGTTCGCCGACGCGCTCGGCGACACCGGCGACGGCCTCGCCGCCGCGCTCGCCGCCGACGACGCCCGGCCCGCCGTGCACCTCGCCGCCCGGCCCGGCGAGATCAGCAACGAGGAGCTCGCCGCCATCACCGGCGGTGACGAAGCGCCGTACTCGCCCTACGGCGTGCACCTGGAGGCGGGCGCCGGCGACCCCGGCGACCTGGAACCGGTGCGCGAAGGCTTCGCCGCCGTGCAGGACGAGGGCAGCCAGCTCGCCGCCCTCGCCGTCACCAAGCCCGAGGTGACCGGCTCCGACACCCGCTGGCTCGACCTGTGCGCGGGCCCCGGCGGCAAGGCCGGGCTGCTCGGCGCGCTGATCACCCTCGACGGCGGCACGCTCGACGCGGTCGAGCAGTCCGAGCACCGCGCGGAGCTCATCCGCAAGGTCACCCGCGACCTCGCCGTCACCGTGCACGTCGCCGACGGGCGCGAATCCGGCCTCGAACCCGGCTACGACCGGGTGCTCGTCGACGCGCCGTGCACCGGGCTCGGCGCGCTGCGGCGCCGTCCGGAGGCCCGCTGGCGGCGGCAGCCCTCGGACGTGGCGGAACTGGCGAAGTTGCAGCGCTCGCTGCTGCTGTCGGCCGTGGGGCTCGCCCGCTCCGGTGGTGTCGTGGCCTACGTCGTGTGCTCGCCGCACCTGTCGGAGACCGACGGCGTCATCTCCGACGTGGTGCGCCGCAGCGGTGCGGAACTGCTCGACGCGCGCGAGGCGTTCCCCGGCGTCCCCGACCTCGGCGACGGCCCCACCGTCCAGCTCTGGCCGCACCTGCACGGCACGGACGCGATGTTCTGCGCCCTGCTCCGAGTCCCCTGACCCGAGGACGATTCCCCGCTCCGTGGACGACTCCCGCAATTTCTCGCGAAATTGAACACCCCGGGTGACGTGTGACCCCCACCCCGGCGGCCCTCCACCCCGGAACGTGATCACGTCCACGGTCGTGGGCGCGTTCGCCCTGGTGCCCTCCGATTTCTCGCGGCGGGTGAAAATCCGAAGCAGGGGTCGCGCACGGAGCGTCACTTCGGGTTGGGGCGGTGTCGTCGGGATCAGGGTTGGGGCGGGAGTTCGGTGACCTCTCGCGCCGGGGTGAGGTCGGAGGGGGAGCGGACGTGGTGGAGCGGGAGCACCGGCGGTGGCTGGAGGTCGCCGCGGCGGAGGCGCGGGCGGGTGCCGCCGAAGGCGGCATCCCCATCGGGGCCGCGCTCATCGGAGCGGACGGCTCCGTGCTCGGGCGGGGGCGGAACCGGCGGGTCCAGGACGACGACCCGTCGGTGCACGCGGAGACCGCCGCGTTCCGCGCCGCGGGCAGGCAGCGCGGTTACGCGGACACCACGATGGTCACCACCCTGTCGCCCTGCTGGTACTGCAGCGGACTCGTGCGGCAGTTCGGCATCGGCACCGTCGTGATCGGCGAGGCCCGCAACTTCCACGGCGGGCACGACTGGCTCGCCGAGCACGGCGTGCGGATCGTGCTGCTCGACGACCCCGAGTGCGCCCGGTCGATGGCGGAGTTCATCGCCCAGCACCCGCGCCTGTGGCACGAGGACATCGGCGAACAGGACTGACCCTCACGCCGCCCGGCGGTACGCCGTGGGGCGCAGGTGCGGCGGCGCCTGGTCGGCGGCGAGCTCCGGAGCCGAACCGTCGCCCGCCGAGCCCGAGCCGCCGTCGTGACCCGCGTCCGCCGGGGCCGGGCCGCCACCGCCGCGCCGGTGCACCGCGAACAACAGGCCCAGGCCGACCAGCAGCAGGGCGTGCGAAGCGACGCGTTCCACGGTCGCGGCGCCGACGACCAGGTCGTGCACCGAGAAACCGGCGAGCGCGGCCACGAACGCGCTCAGCACCGGCAGCACGCCGGCGGCGGTGCGGTCCCGCCACGACGCCCACAGCAGCCCGACGCCCAGCGCGAGGTTCCACGCGGTGCTCTCGTTGAACAGGTGCTCGGTCATGCCGCCGTGCCCCGCGTGCCCGTGCAGCCCGACGAGTCCCACCATCTGGGCCAGCGCGAGCAGGATCTGAACGGTGGCGGTGAGCGCCAGCGCACCGCGCAGCACGCCGCGCACCCGGTCCCGGCGCGGCACCCGCGCCAGCACCGCGCCCGCGAGGTCCGGAGTGGGTGCGACCAGCCGAACCCGCAGGTGGCGCGTCAGCTCGCCCGCCTCCGCCTGGAACGCCCGGCAGGCCGCGCACGTCTCCAGGTGGGCGTCGACCTCGGCTTCGGGGAACTCCGGCGGCTCCCCGTCCAGCACGGCCGACACCGAGTTCCGGCAACTTTCACAGTTCACGGTCAGATTGTCGGCCGAGCAGGGGGAGGAGTTCCCGGCGGGGTTTCGACTACTCTCAGGCCCCGTGACGCACTCGGAGGCCGAAGACACTCGTGTGACCGAGCTCGCGCTGGCCGCCGGGAAAGGTGATCGACGCGCCCTGGAGGAGTTCGTCCGGGCCACCCAGCGCGACGTGTGGCGGTTCCTCGCCCACCTCGCCGGAGTGCCCGCCGCCGACGACCTGGCCCAGGAGACGTACCTGCGCGCGGTGCGGGCGGTGCGCACGTTCCGCGGCACCGCCACCGCGCGGACCTGGCTGCTGTCCATCGCGCGCCGCGTCGTCGTCGACCAGATCCGCTCCGAACGCGCCCGGCCGCGCACCGTCGCCGCCGACTGGGTGCGAGCCGCGGAGAGCGGTGGCCGCGCGGGCCGCGGCTTCGAAGAGCTCGTCGAGGTGAACGTGCTGCTCGACGCGCTCACCCCGGATCGGCGGGAAGCCCTCGTGCTCACCCAGGTCCTCGGCCTGTCCTACCAGGAGGCCGCGGAGGTCAGCGGCTGCGAGCTGGGCACGGTCCGCTCCCGCGTGGCCCGCGCTCGGGAGGACCTCCTCGCCCGCAGCCGCGGCCAGGACACCGGCACCGGCTGAGATGCGCCCGGCGCCGCACACCGAGCGAGAGGGAAGAACATGGCTGGTACTCCGGTAGAGGTGCACCGCACCGGCGAGCACGCCTTCACGGCCACCAACGGCCGCGGTGGCGAGGTGGCGATCGGCCGCGACGGCGCCCCCGGCTCGTTCACGCCGGGCGAGCTGCTGCTGGCGGCGATCGCCGGGTGCTCCGCGGTCACCAGCGAGAACCTCCTGGTGCGCCGCGCCGGGCAGGACGCCGACATCGCGGTGCACGCCGACCGGGACAAGACGGCCGAGGACCCGAACAAGTTCTCCGAGGTGACGGTGCGGTTCGACGTGGATCTCGGCGGCGTCGACGGGGCCGATCGGGCGAAGCTGCTCGACGCGGTGGAACGCGCCATCGAGCGGTACTGCACCGTGAGCCGCTCCGTCGCGGAGAGCACCCCGATCACCCTCGAACTGCCCCGCTGATCCCGATCACCGCTCGATCCGGGCGGATGCGGACGAGACTGTCGCAAATCTCCTGATACCGGCGTCGTATTGTGCTGTGCGCGCGAACGCGCGCACAGCGAGGAGGCGTCGAGTGGATCAGGCGGGCGGAACCGGGCCGGACGGCTCACCGAGCGGTGGCGGGCTGCGGCGCGACCTCAGCGGCCGTCAGGTCGGCATGATCGCGATCGGCGGAGCGATCGGCACCGGGCTGTTCCTCGGCTCCGGGCTCGCCATCAACATCGCGGGACCAGCCGTGATCATCGCCTACGCGGTGGCCGCGTTCGCCGCGCTCGCGCTGGCCTACGCGCTCGCCGAGATGGTCGTGGTGCACCCGGACGCGGGCGGCTTCGGGCCCATCGCGCAGCGCTACCTCGGCGGGCTCGCCGGGTTCGTGCAGCGCTGGATCTACTGGGCCGCGCAGGTCGTCAACATCGGCAGCGAGGTCGTCGCCGCCGGGCTCTACGTGCAGTTCTGGTACCCGCAGCTGCCGCTGTGGCTGCCCGTCGTCGTGTTCTCCGTGGTGATGCTGGCGATCAACGCCTCGGCGGTGAAGTACTTCGGCGAGTTCGAGTACTGGTTCGCGCTGATCAAGGTCGTCACGATCGTCGTGTTCGTGCTGCTGGGCATCACCTACATCGTGTTCGGCCTGCCCGGCCGCCCCGCCACGGGCGTGGGCGCGCTGACCGAGCACGACGGCTTCCTGCCCAACGGCATCGGCGCGGTGTGGCTGGCGCTGACCGTGGTCACCTTCTCCTACCTCGGCACCGAGGCCGTCGCCGTCACCGCCTCCGAATCCCGGAACCCGCGCCGCGACGTGCCGCGCGCCGCGCGGAACATGGTGCTGCGCCTGGGCTTGTTCTACGTGCTCGGCATGCTGGTGGTCGTCTCGATCCTGCCGTGGAACCAGGTCTCCACCGAGGAGGACGTGACGGAGAGCCCGTTCGTGGCCCTGTTCGCCACCGCGGGAATCCCGGCCGCCGCAGGGATCATGAACTTCGTCGTGCTCACGGCCGCGCTGTCGGCGATGAACACGAACCTTTACGTCACCGCGCGGATGACGTACTCGCTGGCCGTCGACGGCTACGCGCCGAAGTGGTTCGCGGGGCTGAGCCCCAACGGGGCGCCCCGCCGGGCGCTGCTGCTGTCGGCCGGTGGGCTGGTGCTGGCGGCGGGCATCTCGGTGTTCGCGGAGTCCACGGCGTTCCCGCTGCTGCTCGGCTTGGCGCTGTTCGGCGCGCTGATCACCTGGTTGATCATCTTCGCGAGCCACCTCGCGTTCCGGCGCCACCGCGCCGCGCACGACCTGCCCGCCTCGCCGGTGCGGTTGCCGGGGGCGCCGGTGACGACGCTGCTGGCGATGCTGTTCGTGGCGGCCGTGCTGCTCACGACCCCGTTCACCGAGCAGTTCAACACCGCGTGGAAGGCCGGTGTGCCGTTCCTGCTGGTGCTGTGCCTGGCCTACTACCTGCTGCGCCGCCGCGCCGCCGGCTAGTCCTTTCAGAATGACCTGCGTAGTGGGTCGTTCAGCGGAACCTCAGCGGTTTCCTCGCTGCGGGATCTTTTTCCCGAGTGGCTCCGCCACGAGGGAAAAAGCTGTCCTCGCGAGGAAACCGCTGAGAACCCGCCGGTGGTCGGCTTGCTCAAGCTGGTCACTGCTCAGCGGCTTCGCCGCTGACAGGACGACGATCAAAAGATCATTCTGAACGGGCCCCTGAGGGGGCGGGCTGTGCCGCGGTCGGAACGTCGGAGGTCGCGGCGGCTCCGGCGGGTGGTGGGCCGCGGGCGCGGGCGTGAGATTTACACTCCCGCATGTGTCGAACCAGCCGATGATCGCGCCCTCCATCCTGTCCGCGGACTTCGCCCGCCTCGCCACCGAGCTCGACGCCGTCAAGGGCGCCGACTGGGTGCACGTGGACGTGATGGACGCGCACTTCGTGCCGAACCTGACCTTGGGGCTCCCGGTGGTGGAGTCGCTGCTCAAGGCCACGGACATCCCGCTGGACTGCCACCTCATGATCGAGGACCCGGACCGCTGGGCGATCGGCTACGCCGAGGCCGGTGCGCACAACGTCACCGTGCACGCCGAAGCCGCGCACGACCCGATCAAGGTGGCCAAGGACCTGCGCGCCGCCGGCGCCAAGGCGGGCCTGTCGATCAAGCCGGGCACGCCGTTCGACCAGTACGTCGAGGTGCTCAAGCACTACGACACGCTGCTGGTGATGTCGGTGGAGCCCGGTTTCGGCGGCCAGAAGTTCATCACCGAGGTGCTGGAGAAGGCCCGCGCCGCGCGGAACCTGGTGGACACCGGACACCTGAACCTCATCGTGGAGATCGACGGCGGCATCAACACCGCCACCATCGAGCAGGCCGCCGAAGCCGGCGTCGACTGCTTCGTGGCGGGCTCCGCGGTCTACGGGGCCGAGGACCCGGCGCGCGCCATCGAGGCGCTGCGCTCCCAGGCCGCCCCGAACTTCGCCCACGCCCGGCAGTGACCGGACCGGGCTCCGCGCCGGATCCGGCGCGCACCGCGATGCTCACCGCGCTCGCCGCGAGCGAGCGGGTGCGCGGCACGACGAGCCCGAACCCGCCGGTGGGGTGCGTGGTGCTCGACGCGGCGGGCGACGTCGCCGGAACGGGCGCCACCCAGCCGCCGGGCGGCCCGCACGCCGAGGTGATGGCGCTGGCCGCGGCGGGGGAGCGGGCTCGCGGCGGCACCGCCGTGGTGACCCTCGAACCCTGCACGCACACCGGCCGCACCCCGCCGTGCACTTCGGCGCTGCTCGCCGCCGGGGTGGCCCGCGTGGTGCACGCGGTGTCCGACCCCAACCCGAAGGCCGCGGGCGGCGCGGAAGTCCTGCGCGCGGCCGGGATCCAGGTCGAGTCGGGGCTGCTCGGCGAGCAGGTCGCGCGCGGCCCGCTGCGGGCGTGGCTGCACTTCGCGCGGACCGGTCGTCCGCACGTGACCTGGAAGTACGCCGCCAGCCTGGACGGCCGCTCGGCCGCCGCCGACGGCAGCAGCAAGTGGATCAGCTCCGCCACCTCCCGCGCCGAGGTGCACGAACTGCGCGGCCGGGTCGACGCGATCGTCGCCGGGACCGGCACCGTGCTCGCCGACGACCCGCAGCTCACCGCGCGGGAGGCCGACGGCGGCCCGCGCCCGCGCCAGCCGCTGCGCGTCGTCGTCGGCGACCGCCCCGTCCCGGACGGCGCGCGGGTGCTCGACGACTCGGCGGCCACGATCACGCTGCCCGGCGGGGACCCGGTCGCGGTGCTCGACGAGCTCGCGCGGCGCGGCGTGGTGGACGTGCTGCTGGAAGGCGGCCCGACGCTGGCGGGGGCGTTCGTCGCCGCCGAGCGCGTCGACCGGGTGCTGGCCTACCTCGCGCCCGCGCTGCTGGGCTCGGGACCGGCCGCGCTCGGCGACGCCGGGGTGGCGAGCGTCTCGCAGGCATGGTGGTGGGACATCGAAGAGACCACGATGAGCGGACCGGACGTGCGCGTCAGCGCCGTGCCGGCTCGCCGCTGAGGAGGAGACCCATGTTCACCGGGATCGTCGAGGAGCTCGGCACGGTCGTGTCCGTCGAGGACACCGGCGACGGTGTGCGGCTGACCGTGGACGGCCCGCTGGTGACCTCCGACGCGAAGCACGGGGATTCGATCGCGGTGAACGGCGTGTGCCTGACCGTGGTGGAGTCCGGCGGCGGCCGGTTCACCGTGGACGTCGTCCAGGAAACGGTGCGCCGCAGCGCGATCAGGAACGTCGCCGCCGGGGACCGGGTGAACCTGGAGCGCGCGATGGCGCTCGGCGACCGGCTCGGCGGGCACATCGTGCAGGGCCACGTCGACGGCACCGCGGTGCTGCGCGGCTCGGACGACGACCTCACTCGCTTCGAGCTGCCCGCGGAGCTGTCGCACTACCTGGTGGAGAAGGGTTCGATCACGGTCGACGGGATCTCGCTGACCGTGGTCGAGGCGGGACGCACCGAGTTCAGCGTCGCCCTGATTCCCACGACTCGGGAACTCACCACCTTGGGGGTGCGCCGACCGGGTGAAGAGGTCAACATCGAGGTGGACGTGCTGGCCAAGCACCTGGAACGGCTCGCCGCCGCGCAGCTCGATCAGTTCCGCGCCGGAGCATCCGGGTCCTGACCCACGGCGATCCCGCCCGAGCGGACCACCAGCATCCGGGAGGCGGGAGGACAATGACGGTGCCGGGCACGTTCCCGGCAGGCCGAACCGAGGGCCGGCGTTCCAGTCGCGCCGCCGCCCCAGAGCGAGAGAGACCGGACACGGTGAGCAACAGGTTCGACGACATCGAGCGCGCCCTGGCCGACATTGCGGCGGGCCGCCCGGTGATCGTGGTCGATGACGAGGATCGCGAGAACGAAGGCGATCTGATCTTCGCCGCCGAGAAGGCGACGCCGGAACTCGTGGCGTTCATGGTGCGCTACACCTCCGGGTACCTCTGCGTCGGCATGACCGGCGAGGACTGCGACCGGCTCGACCTACCGCCGATGTACCACTCGAACCAGGACCGCAAGGGCACCGCCTACACGGTCGCGGTGGACGCGGCGGAAGGCGTCAGCACCGGCATCTCCGCCAGCGACCGCGCGCGCACCCTGCAGGTGCTGGCCGCGGGCGAGTCGCGGTCCGAGGACCTGCACCGGCCCGGCCACGTGGTGCCGCTGCGCGCCCGCGAAGGCGGGGTGCTGCGCAGGCCCGGCCACACCGAGGCGAGCGTCGACCTGTCCCGGCTCGCCGGACTGCGGCCGGTGGGCGCGCTGTGCGAGATCGTCAGCCAGAAGTCCGAGGGCGACATGGCCCGCCGCGACGAGCTGGAGGTCTTCGCCGACGAGCACGACCTGCGGCTGATCACGATCGCCGACCTCATCGCCTACCGCAGGCGGTTCGAGAAGCAGGTGGAGCGCGTCGCCGAGGCCCGCATCCCCACCGCGCACGGCACCTTCCGCACCTTCGGCTACGACAGCACGCTCGACGGCATCGAGCACTTGGCGCTGGTCTACGGCGAGATCGGCGACGGCGAGGACGTGCTGGTGCGGGTGCACTCGGAATGCCTCACCGGTGACGTGCTCGGCTCGCTGCGCTGCGACTGCGGGCCGCAGCTGGCGGCGGCGATGGAGAAGGTCGCCGAAGAGGGCCGCGGCATCGTGCTCTACATGCGCGGGCACGAGGGCCGGGGCATCGGCCTGATCCACAAGCTGCAGGCCTACCAGCTGCAGGACGACGGCGCCGACACCGTGGACGCCAACGTCGCGCTGGGCATGCCGGTGGACAGCCGCGACTACGGCCAGGGCGCGCAGATCCTCTGCGACCTCGGCGTGAAGTCGATGCGGTTGCTCACGAACAACCCGGAGAAGCGGATCGGGCTGGAGGGCTACGGGCTCAAGGTCGTGGGCCGGGAGTCGCTGCCGATCCGCCCGAACCCGGAGAACCTGCGCTACCTGCGCACCAAGCGGGATCGAATGGGGCACGAGTTGAACCACCTCGACGACGGCGAGGACTCGTCCATCACGGGCGAGGGCGACGAGACGGGCTTCGGCAGGCCCGGAGTCACCGCATGAGCGGCGAGGGCAGGCCCCGCGTCGAGGTGCCGCGCGCGGACGGGCTGAAGCTGGCCATCGCGGGCATCCGCTGGCACGAGTCGCTCATCGACCGGATGCTCGAGCGGGCACTGGCCGCCGCCGAGGAGGCCGGGATCACCGATCCGACCGTAGTGCGGGTGCCTGGATCCATCGAACTGCCCGTGGTGTGCCAGGAGCTGGCGCGCGGGCACGACGCGGTGGTGGCGCTGGGCGTGGTGATCCGCGGCGGGACCCCGCACTTCGAGTACGTGTGCGACTCCGTCACCAGCGGGTTGACCCGGGTGGCCCTGGACGAGTCGACGGCCGTGGGCAACGGCCTGCTCACCTGCGACACCGATCAGCAGGCCAGGGACCGCGCCGGATTCCCCGAGTCGGTCGAGGACAAGGGCTTCGAGGCGACCGCGGCGGCCCTGGAGACGGCCCTGGTGCTGCGCGACCTGCGCTCGCGCTGACGCCGCCTCCGGCCGGTCGGGCGCCCTCGCCGCGCCCCAGTGGTGAGGGCTGCCGACGGCTCCTCGACGAGGACGGGCAAACTGGACACATGCAGTCAGGCGAGGCGCGCGAGGAACCGGCCGGTGCGCAACCGGCGGACGCGGCGGACACAGCGGCAGGAAGCGTGGCGACGGTGGACGAACGGCGCGGGGGAGCCCACACCTTGACGGTGCGGCCGGTCAAGATCCGCCGGGTGGCGATCCCGGTGGCGATCGTGCTGGTGGTGGTGTTCGCCGTGGTCGCGGTGCTGCTGCGCAACACCCCGACGGGCGTGTACTTCCGGATCTCCGACCAGGTGGCGATGGCGGGGCTCGGCGTGCTGCTGGCCTGCGGCGCCCTGCTGCTGACCCGGCCGCGGCTGCGCGCCGACCTGGACGGGATCGAAGTGCGCAACATCATCAACACCCAGCACTACTCGTGGGACGAGGTGCAGTCGATCAGCTTCCCCGACGGCGCGGCCTGGGCGCGGCTGGAGCTGCCCCAGGACGAGTACGCCTCGGTCATGGCCGTCCAGTCCACCGACGGCGCCCACGCCGTCCAGGCCATGCGAGACCTGAGGGACCTGCGCCGAGCGGTCGACGCCCACCGGGAATAGAGCTTGCATGTGAACTCGGCCTGCGTAGGGGGTCGGGTGGCGGAACCTCATCGGTTTCCTCGCTGCGGGATCTTTTTTCCAAGTGGCTCCGCCACGAGGAAAAAAGCTGTCCTCGCGAGGAAACCGATGAGAACCCGCGGGTGGTCTTCTTGCTCGGGCTGGTCGCTGCTCAGCGGCTTCGCCGCTGACAGGACACAGGACACGGACCAGAACCTTTGCTCGCCTTGAACGACTAGGGCAGGTTCGGGTCCGAGTACGAAACGGTGCCCGGAAGCCGAGGCTTCCGGGCACCGTCGTGTCGGGTTCTGGGGTCAGGACCTCGACTTGTTGAAGACCAGGCGGTAGGCGATCAGCAGGATGAGCGAGCCGATCACGGCCCACACGAAGCTCATCAGGCTGAAGTCGTTCACGCCCGCGCCGCCGAACTTGCTGCTCAACCAGCCGCCGAGCAGGCCGCCGACGATGCCGATGAGGATCGTGACGATGATTCCGCCCGGGTCCTTGCCGGGCAGGATGAACTTCGCGATCGCGCCCGCGATCAGGCCGAAGATGATCCAGCTGAGGATGCCCACAGCGTCTCCTTCCGATTAGCGCGCCGAACTCCGGCGCGCTCAGCACAACGCACGCCCATCGGACTACCCGCGGCGGCGTCGATCAACCATGATCCCGCCGGTCGCGTTCATCCGATCAAGCGTCCAGGAGGGTACGCCGTTACCCCGAGTGCGCGATCACGCCCGTCCGGACGCGGATTCTGCGGCGGGCCGCGGGCGCACCGCGTTCGCCGCGACCGCGACCAGCAGCGCCAGCGCGGCCGGCACCGCCAGCCCCACCGACAGGCCGAAGCCCTGCGCGAGCAGGCCGATGAACACCGGGCCCGCGAGCAGCCCGCCGTAGGACAACGTGCTGACCTGCGCCAAGTCCCGTCCGCTGCGGGCCGGGTCGCGGTGTCCGGCGGCGCTGAAGATCTGCGGCACGATGCACGAGAGCCCGACGCCGAACAGCGCGAACCCGGCCAGCGCCGCCACCGGGTGGTGCAGCAGCAGCGCCACGCCGAGCCCGGTGCCCGCGATCACGCCGCAGCACCGGACCAGCAGCACCGGCCCGAACCGCCGCACCAGGCCGTCGCCGAGGAACCGGAACAGGCCCATCGTGGCGGAGAACACGGCGTAGCCCAGCGCCGCGAACGCGAGGCTCGAACCGAGCTCGTCGTGCAGGTACACCGAGGACCAGTCGGCCATCGATCCCTCGCCGACGGAGCAGAAGAACCCGAGCACGCCGAGGAACACGATCGCCATCGGGATGCCGCGGGCGCGCGCGCCGGACTCGGCGGGCGGAGTCGGCTCGGGCGGCAGCAGCGCGGGCCGCGCGACCAGGGACAGCGCCACCAGGCCCGCCCCGGTCAGCGCGAAGTGCGCGGCGGGGCTGAGGCCGAGCTGGGCCGCCAGCGCGCCCGACCCGGCGCCGAGCAGGCCGCCGAGGCTGAACGTGGCGTGGAAGGTGCTCATGATCGGCCGCCGGTAGCGCTGCTCGACGCGCACCGCGTGCGAGTTCATCGCCACGTCGATCGTGCCGTGCGCGGCGCCGAACACCATCAGGCCCGCGACCAGCGTCGGGAGACTTCCCGCGAGTCCCGGCGTCACCCCGGACAGGGCGACCAGTATCCCGGCGGGCGGCATCACGCGGGCACTGCCGAAGCGGTCGGTGAGGTGCCCGCAGACCTGCATGGCCAGCACCGAACCGGCGGCGACCGCGAACAGCGCCAGCGTCACCCCGGCGTCATCGAGGCCCAGGTCGCGCTTGATGGTGGGGATGCGCGCCGTCCAGGACGCCAGTGCGAAGCCGCTCACCACGAAGTACGCGGTCACCGCCCAGCGCGCGCGCCGCATGGTCGCGTCCGGCTCGACCGGTGTCGTCGTCTCGGGCACCCGTTGTCCTCTCCTGTCCGCCTGGTGGCCCTCGCCGGGGATTCCCGCCCCGCCGCCCATCCCACACGGCGCCACGACCGGGCCGGGAACGCGGGGGGAGGTCGAGTCGTCCGCTTGTTCGAGTCCAACTGATCACCGCGGCACCGCGCCTGTGAAGGGGACGAACGGGTGAGGGACAATGGGGTCGGCATCGAGCGCCGGAGATCCCGGCACGCGCACCGAGACCGGCGGGCACCGGAAGGCGGCGGTGCGGCCGGGCGGCGATGGAGGAGGAGACCGTGAGCGTGGCCCAGGAGCGAAATCTTCGGCTGGTGCGGGACGAACCCCGCGCGCCCGCCGTCCGGCTCGGTGACGTCCACCTGCGCAACCGGCTGGTCACCTCGTCCAGCCTGCTGGGCTACGGCGTCGCCAACGCGAGCCTGGTGCCCTACGGCATGAGCCCGATCTCGAAGTTCGTGCCGCTGGAGCGGTTCGGCGCGATCACCACCCGCACCGTCACCGTCGAGCCGCGCGAAGGCCACTTCACCACCCAGGACGTGTGGCCGCTGCACGAGCTCCCCGCGCTGCTCAAGCGCTACGGCCAGGCGCTGCGGCAGGTCGACGGCGGCTGGTTGAACGCGTTCGGCTGGTGCAACGTCGGTATCGACGCCTACCTGCGCGACTACTACCCGCGCACCCGCGGCCAGAACACGATCATCTCGGTGGGCGGGTTCTCCCCCGAGGAGTTCGTCACGCTCGTCGAGAAGGTCAACAAGGCGGTGCCCGCCGGGGACATCGCCGCCGTCGAGTTCAACGTGTCCTGCCACAACGTGAACTTCGACTTCAACGCCATCATCGAGCAGGTGCTGGCGCAGGCGGTGCCGCGCAGCAACCACCCGGTGATCCTCAAGCTCTCCTCGGACTACGACTACATCGGCCACGCCAAGCTGGCCGCCAAGCACGGGGTGTCCGCGCTGACCGCGATCAACACGGTCAAGGGCCTGCGGCTGGACCCGAACACCGGGCAGCCGCTGCTGAAGAACGGTTTCGGCGGGCTCTCCGGGCGGGCGATCAAGCCGATCGGGCTGCGCGTGGTGAAGGAGCTGCGCGACTCCGGTTCGAAGCTGCCGATCATCGCCACCGGCGGCATCCGCAGCTTCGACGACTGCCGCGAGTACTTCTGGGCGGGCGCCGACGCGGTGAGCATGGGCAGCGCCAGCTGGTTCGCCAGCTACCCCGGCTACGCGCTGTCCCCGGTGCACGCCGCGCGCATCCGCAGCGTCCTGCGCCGCATCGAGCACTACCGCCCGCCGAACGGCTGATCGGGTGGTGAATCCCCGATTTCCGGGGATGCCGGGAGCGCGGTGCCGCTACCTTCCGTGATTCGACGTGATCGGATCGCGGGGGTGGCGGATGGCGGGTCTGGACGACGACGTGGGGCTCGTCGGGCGGGAGACCACGGCTGAGCTGATCGATCACCTGGTGCGCCACGTGCGGGACCGGCCGATGCCGATCGTGGTGCTGCACGGCGCGGGCGGCGTCGGCAAGACCGCCGTGATCGAGCACGTGGAGCGGCGCTACGACAAGGCCGTGCCGATGGCGCGCGTCGACTTCGACGAACCCCGCTCGAAGAGCACCTGGGACGTCCTGGAAGCGGTGTACCGGCAGCTCGGCGCCGAGTCGCACCGCGAGTTCGGCAGGCTGGTGCTGCCGCGCTACGAGCTCGCCCGCACCGTCCACGCCACGCTGCGCTTACCGGAGCACGGCCCGGTCCCCGAGGACGACGCCGAGCGCGGCGATCCGGCCGAGGTCGCGACGTCCGCGCAGCGCCGCCGGCAGGTCCGGGAACAGCTCGCGCGGCGGCTCGCCAGCGTGGAGCTGATGACCGACGTGGTCGGGGAGGCGGGCGACTCGGCCCCGGCACCCGTCGCGGGGCTGCTGCTGCGGATGGCGCGGCCGATCCTGCACCGGCTCACCGCGATCGGCGTGGGGGCGCCGCGCTGGGCCCGGTGGATGCTCGCCGGGCCGCGCAGCGCCGCCGCGCTGAGCTGGTTCGAGACCACGGCTGCGGAGCCGCGGCACTTCGGGGGGATCAGCGATCGGGTCCGCATCGACGACGTGGTGCTGCACATCCAGGGCCGGTTCGAGTCCTCCGACGCCCGCGCGTCGGACGCCGCCGAGAAGTGGCACCGGCTCGCGCTGGCGGCGCTGCTGGCCGATCTGCGCGCCGCCTACCTGCGCAGGCGCACGCGCACGGTGAACTGCGTGCTGCTGCTCGACGACGCGGACCTGCTCTCCCCGGACAAGGCGGAGCGGGTGGCGCTGAGCACGCCGCCCACCGAACCGGGCGGCGACCCGGACTTCCTCGACCTGCTCGCGGAGGAGATGCGGGCCGATCCGCGGGTTCCGCTGCTGGTGGTGGCCACCAAGCAGTCCGGTGCGGGCGCGGGCGCGGCGGCGGAACCGGGACCGCCCGGCACCGATCCGGGACGGCAGTGGCGGAAGCGCTACGACGAGTGGGCGGCGCAGTTCCGCGGCGGCGGGCCGCGGACACCGGAACTCGCCACCCGGCTCACCAACTTCGGCCTGGAGGACACCCGCCGGTTCTTCATCGAACGCAGCCGCAGCGAAGAGGCCACCGTGCTCAGCGAGCGCTACGTGCGCGAACTGCACTGCGCCACGCACGGCCACCCGCTGGCGCTGACGCTGGTCAGCGACCGGATCGACTGGAGCTTCCGCCGCGACCGCCGGGTGCCGTCGGCGCGTTCCACGATGGGCATGCGCGTGCCACCGGGGCTGCGCGGCGCCGACCTGGAGGACACCGTCCGCGGCTACCTGCTGATGCGGATGCTGCACCGCTTCCGGACGAACGCGCCGTCCGAGGACGAGGCCGAGGACGCGCACGGCGGGGTGCGGGACCGCACCGTCACCCTGTTCGCGAAGCTGGCCGCGCCGCTGCTGCTCGACGAGCCGGTGGTGCGGTTGCTCGCCGGTGACCGGGGCACGGCGGGCGTCCGGCAGATCGTCGAGGCGCTGGACATCTTGAGCTTCGTGCGCCCCGGCCCCGCCGAATCGGGCGGGAATCGGACCTGGGCGTTGGATCCGCTGCTGCGCGACCTGCTGGTGCGGGAGCTGCTCGACCGGTCCGACCACTCCTACGAGCAGGTGCACCGCGACCTGGCCGAGCACTACGAGTCGATCGAGCGCCACGATTCCGCCGCGTACCTGCGCGCCCAGTACCACCGGCTCGCGCTCGGCGAGGTGAGCCGCGTCGCCAGGGTCCTGTCCACCCGCGCGGACAGCGGGGACGTGAGCTGGCAGCGGGACCTGGCCCGAGTGCTGGCGTGGGCGCCGGTCGCGGTGTTCCGCCGGCCGTACCAGGTGCGCGAGCTGGTGCAGCGCGCCTGGTCACCGGTGGTGCGCGGCGAGAGCACCGAGGCCATCGCGGACCTGCTGCGAGCCGTGCAGGCGCTGTGCTCCTGCACGGTCGTGGGCCCGTGGGACGACAAGGCGTTCGCGGAGGTCGCCCGCGCGCAGCGGGAAGCCCCCGGCACGGCGGGCGTGGACCTGGGGAAGTGGAACTCCGCGTTCGCGCGGCTGCGCCCGCTGAACTCGCAGGACGAGCGCGGCCTGCCGGACAGCTCACTGGCCAAGCGCAAATTCGGTTACCCGGCCGTGTGGCCGCGCCGGGGAGCGATTCCGCGCGGCGCCGCCGCCGTCCTGGTCACTGCACTGGTCGCCTACGGCGCCGTGTACGCCGTGCACGTCGTGCAGGACTGCGATGCCGACGGCAACCCGCTGGACGTCGCGGAGGTGAGCACCACCGCGCTCCGGGATCCGCTGCGGTTGAACAAGGTGGGAGCCCAGTGCATCGGCGTGACTGACCGCGCGAACTCGTTCACCACCGAAGCGGGGGATTCGTCCGCCGTCACCGCGGAGATCGCAGCGCTCAGCGCGGCCGTGGTGCGGGAGAACGGTCGAGTCGCGGGTGAACGCGCCCCGTACCGCAGGCCGCTGGTCAAGGTCGCGGTGGCGACGATGCTCAGCAGCGACCAGGAAGGCGAGCGGCGCGAACTGGCCGTCGGCGTCAACGAGCTGCGCGGGGCGCTGCTGGCGCAGCGGGCGTGGAACTCCGGCTTCCTGACCGGCGGTCTCACACCTGAGGTGAAGGTGCAGCTGCTGCTCGCCAACTTCGGTGGCAGTTCGGACCACGCCGTCGAGGTGGCCGGGAACCTGCGCGAGCTCGCGCGTCGTGATCCGTCGTTGGTTGCGGTTACCGGGCTCGGGCAGAGCCGTCCCTCCACGGTCCGCGCCGTGGAGCTGCTGGGCGTGCGGGACGGTGACGGCGGCTCGTTGCCGATGATCGCGTCGGCGGCCTCGGCCCACGCGTTCAGCGGCAAGCCCGGTTTCTTCCGCGTCGCGGCCACCAACGAACGCCAAGCTCGGGCCGCCGTCGAGTTCGCCGCCGGAAGGTTCCCGCAGCACCCGTCATACCTGCTGACCGATCCTTCGGACGAGTACAGCCTCGACCTCTACTCGCAGCAGTCGAACGCGCTGCTGGAGAAGGGGAAACTGCCGAAGTACGTGAGTTACCAGCCGGGCTCCCGGTCGCTGATTGACGCGATCAAGGGGATCTGCGGTGCTCCGGGCGACCCGCTGATCTTCTACAGCGGCCGGGCGAACGACTTCCCGTTGGTGGTGCGTGAGCTGAAGAAGGAGGCGTGCGCCGAGCGGGCCACCGTAATAGCGGGGGACGACCTCACCCAGTTCGCCAACGGGGAGTGGGAGAGCTCTGTCTCGGTACCCGGTGGTTATCCGCAGGATCGGTTGTTCTACACGGGTCTGGGCCCGAGCGTGCCGGAACCGCTCGGGCCGGATCGCGCGGAGGAGCTGTGCAGGCGACCCGAGCCGATCGGCGGTTTCGAGCGGTGCCGGTTCTTCGCGAGCTACGCGAAGCTGCAGGACGAGCCGGGGAAGATGATCGGCCGGACCGGGCCGACCGGTCACGTGCTCGTGGCCTACGACGCGGTGCGCCTGGCGATGGAATCGGCGCGACGGGTCGCGGCGGGCACCGGCGGCGAGGTGGCGGGGCGGCCGATGTCCGTGGATCGGGCCGCGTTGCTCGGGGAGCTGGCCGGTACTCGCGGCGACGACGAGTTCGCGGGCGCCTCGGGGGTGATCGACTTCAGCGCGTCACCGCCGTCCGAGCTGACCGGGGACCCGGTGGAGAAGTTGATCGTGGTGCAGCGGATCGAGATCACGGCGGACGGCGCGGCCCGTTCGGACGTGGTCACCCACGTCGGGCGTCCGTGAGAGCGCGGTCCCGGCTCGAAAACGGTGATCTTGGGAAATGCCGATCGGATGAATGATCTCGACACGAACGGGTTGAAGATCGTTGACTTTCCGGAGGGGGACCTCACCGGGCGGGCCGGTGAGCGAGCAGCGGTGATCGGGGAGGGGCGCATGTCCGGGTACGGGACGTTCGGGAGCAGCTTGCGGGATCTGCCGAGGCTCCGGCAGTCCAAGCGGGGGCGGGTGTCCAGCTGGGACCGGACCGGGGGCAACACCGACAACATCCGGCTGCAACCGGGGGAGAGCCGCGAACTCGCGCGCCTCACCGGGCCGGGCGCGGTGACCCACATCTGGTGCACCGTGGCGGTGGAGGACGGGCCGCACCGGGCCGAGGTGGAGGGCGACTACCTGCGCAGGCTCGTCCTCAAGATCACCTGGGACGACGCGGCGCACCCGAGCGTGCTGGTACCGCTGGGGGACTTCTTCGGCATCGGCCACGGGCGGACCGAGAACTTCGTGTCCGCGCCGCTGCAGATGAGCCCGCAGGACGGCAAGGGCTTCAACTGCTGGTTCGCGATGCCCTTCGCCGAGGGCGCCCGGTTCGAGCTGATCAGCGAGATGAGCCTCAAACCGGTGATCTTCTACTACTACATCGACTACGAGCAGTACCGGCAGGTCGACCCGGAGCTGGGCTACTTCCACGCGCAATGGCGCCGCGAGGACCCCACCGACGGCGTGGAGCAGGGCGACCAGACCAACGACGAGTTCCTGTTCGGCGGCATCAACCTCGACGGGACCGGCAACTACACGATCCTGGAGGCGGAGGGCCGCGGGCACTACGTCGGGTCGGTGCTCAACGTGCACAACCTGCGCTCCACGACCGACTGGAACTGGTACGGCGAGGGCGACGACATGATCTTCATCGACGGTGAGCCGTGGCCGCCGAGGCTGCACGGCACCGGCACGGAGGACTACTTCAACACCGCTTGGTGTCCCAGCCAGCCGTACCACGCGCCGTACCACGGGCTCACGTTGCCGGGCGGGCGGAACTGGAGCGGGCAGGTGTCCTACTACCGGTTCCACGTGGAGGACCCGATCACCTTCGACTCCTCGATCCGGGTGAGCATCGAGCACGGGCACGCGAACAAGCGCAGCGACGACATCTCCTCGGTCGCCTACTGGTACCAGGCCCTCCCGTCGAAGCCCTTCGGCCTCCTCCCCGTCCAGGACCGCCTCCCGCACCCCCTCTGAGCCACCAGCGGACCACTCCCGCAATTTCGCGAGAAACGTGCCCACCCCAACCGCTCTCGAAGATCACCGAGCGAGCCCATGAACTGGGTTTTCGATGACGATCGGACGGGTTCTCGGTGCGAGCACCCCCGCAATTCCTCGCGAAATTGCGGGGGTTGGGCAACGTTCGGCCGGGTTGTCGGGGGTGCGGTCGTCAGTCCTCGGGCGGGCGGCCGTGCACGGCGAGGGCCCAGATGACGGCGACGTCCACGGCGATGATCAGCAGGGACCACAGGGGCTGGTACGGGATGAACAGGAACGCCGCGAGCGCGCTGACGCCCACGACGACCATGGCGGGCACCCGAATGCCGGGCAGGCCGGCCAGCAGCGCCGTGCCCGCCACCGCCGCCACCACGCCCAGCGCCAGGTGCAGCCAGCCCCACGCGGTCACGTCGTAGCTGAAGACGTAGCTGTTGAGCACCACCGCGAACGACTCCTGGAACAACGTCGCCGTCGCCACCCCCGCGTGGAACACGCCGATGATCACCATGACGATCCCGGCGAACTGCGCCAGCCCGTCCTCGCGGCGCACGGCGTGCGCGCTCGCGCGCCCGGCCTGAGCCATCCGGACCATCTCCTCCGATCCCGCGCCCCGACGTGCCGCCGGGTGACCGTCCGTGCACCCTCCGCCGCAGTTCGCCGCGGGTGCGCGAACACCGCCGAGCTCGGCCCCCGCGGCATCGTGCCGCCCTGCGCACGAGCCCGAAGCCGGATACTCAGGACAACGCACGCGGCTCCGATGACCAAGGGGCGAAGGTCCGCGCGCAGGCCGCGATGCCGTGACGGGGAGTGTCGGTCGCGCACGTAGGGTGGAGCCGTGGCCGACCCGTCGACGTACCGCCCCGCACCCGGAACCGTTCCGGACGCGCCCGGCGTGTACCGCTTCCACGACGCCGAGGGGCGGATCATCTACGTCGGCAAGGCGAAGAGCCTGCGCAGCCGGCTCGCGAACTACTTCGCCGACCTCTCGGGGCTGCACCCCCGGACCCGCCAGATGGTCACCACCGCCACCGGGGTGCGCTGGACCGTGGTCGGCACCGAGGTCGAGGCGCTGCAGCTGGAGTACTCCTGGATCAAGGAGTACGACCCCCGGTTCAACGTGCGCTACCGGGACGACAAGTCCTACCCGGTGCTCGCCGTGACGCTGCACGAGGAGTACCCGCGGCTGCACGTCTACCGCGGTCCGCGCCGCAAAGGCGTGCGCTACTTCGGCCCGTACGCGCACGCGTGGGCGATCCGCGAAACGCTCGACATGCTGCTGCGCGTGTTCCCCGCCCGCACCTGCTCCAGCGGCGTGTTCAAGCGCCACGGCCAGATCGGGCGGCCCTGCCTGCTCGGCTACATCGGCAAGTGCGCCGCGCCGTGCGTGGGCCGCGTCGACGCCGACGAGCACCGGGCGATCGTGGACGACTTCTGCGACTTCCTCAGCGGTCGCACCGACACGTTGACGCGCAAGCTGGACCGCGAGATGAAGCAGGCCTCCGCGGAACTCGAATTCGAGCGCGCCGCCCGGCTGCGCGACGACCTCGAAGCGCTGCGCCGCGCGATGGAGAAGCAGGCCGTGGTGCTCGGCGACGGCACCGACGCCGACGTGATCGCCTTCGCCCAGGACGAGCTCGCCGCCGCCGTGCAGGTCTTCCACATCCGCGGCGGCCGGGTGCGCGGGCAGCGCGGCTGGGTCATCGACCTGGACGCGGAGACCGGCCTCGGGGAGCTCACCGGCCGGTTCCTCAGCCAGTTCTACGGGGAGCAGGCCGCGCTGGCCGATCAGGCCGACGCGGGCGGAACCCCGGTGCCGCGCGAAGTGCTCGTCCCGGAACTGCCGGAGGACTCCCCGGCGCTGGCGCAGTGGCTCGGCGAGCTGCGCGGCAGCCGGGTCGACCTGCGGGTGCCGCAGCGCGGCGACAAGCGGGCCTTGATGGAAACGGTGGAGCGCAACGCGAAGGAGGCGTTCACCCAGTACAAGCTGCGCCGCGCGGGCGACCTCACGGCGCGCTCCGCGGCGCTGCAGGAGCTGCAGGAGGCGCTGGACCTGGACACGGCGCCGCTGCGGATCGAATGCGTGGACGTGAGCCACGTGCAGGGCAGCGACGTGGTGGCCTCGCTGGTCGTGTTCGAGGACGGGGTGGCGCGCAAGTCCGAGTACCGGCGGTTCTCGGTGCGCGAGGGCGCCGAAGGCGGCGACGTCGGCTCCATCGACGAGGTGGTGCGCCGCCGGTTCGCCCGCTACCTCAAGGAGACCGGCCCGGACGCGTCGGAGTCCGAAGTGGACGCCCCCAACGTGGCGGCCGCGCACGGCACCGGCGCGGACCAGGCCGAGACCGACGGCGGGACCGCGCCCGGCATCGACCCGGAGACGGGCAGGCCGCGCAAGTTCGCCTACCCGCCGAACCTCCTGGTCATCGACGGCGGCGCCCCGCAGGCGAACGCGGCGGCCGACGCCCTCACCGAACTCGGCATCACCGACGTCGCCGTGATCGGCCTGGCCAAGCGCCTCGAAGAGGTGTGGCTGCCCGCCGAACCCGACCCGGTCATCCTGCCGCGCACCAGCGAGGCGCTGTACCTGCTGCAGCGGGTGCGCGACGAGGCGCACCGGTTCGCCATCAACTACCACCGGCAGAAGCGCTCCAAGCGGCTCAGCCGGTCCGTGCTCGATTCCGTACCCGGACTTGGGGAGGCCCGGAAAACCGCTTTGCTCAAGCACTTCGGTTCGGTGCGCAAGCTGAAGCAGGCGGGGATCGAGGACATCATGGCGGTGCCCGGCTTCGGCCGGCGCACCGCCGAGACCGTGTGCGCGGCCCTGGCCACTGAGGCCGGGGCAGGCGGGGGAGACACCAGCACTGAAGGGGAGAATCAGTGAGCGAGGAGAAATCGGGCATCGAGGTCGCCGTGGTCAGCGGCCTTTCCGGCGCCGGGCGCAGCACCGCCGCCAAGTGCCTGGAGGACCTGGGCTGGTTCGTCGTGGACAACCTGCCCCCCGAACTGATCGCGACGATGGTGGAGCTGGGGGCGCGCTCCAGCGGCGCGATCACCCGCGTCGCGGTCGTGATGGACGTGCGCAGCCGCGCGTTCACCGAAGACCTCGGATCGGTGATCAAGGACCTGGACGCCCGCGGCTACAAGCCGAAGGTGCTGTTCCTGGAGGCCACCGACGAGGTGCTGATCCGCCGCTTCGAGCAGGTGCGCCGCGGCCACCCGCTGCAGGGCGAGGGCCGGTTGGCCGACGGCATCGCCAACGAGCGCGCGCTGCTGTCCCGGCTGCGCTCCGAGGCGGACCTCGTGGTGGACACGACGGGCCTGTCGGTGCACCAGCTGCGCACGAAGATCGAGGACGCGTTCGGCACCGAGGCCGAGACCCGCACCCGGGTCACCGTGCTGTCCTTCGGCTACAAGTACGGCCTGCCGATGGACGCCGACCTGGTGATGGACTGCCGCTTCCTGCCGAACCCGTTCTGGATCCCGGAGCTGCGCGAGTTCAACGGCCTCGACGAGGAGGTCCGCAACTACGTGCTCGGCCAGGAAGGCGCCGAGGAATTCCTGGAGAGCTACCAGGGATTGCTGCGGCTGGTCGGCGCCGGCTACCACCGGGAGGGCAAGCGGTACCTGACGCTGGCGCTGGGTTGCACCGGTGGCAAGCACCGCAGCGTCGCCCTCGTCGAGGAGATGGCCCGCAGGCTCGCCGACGACGAAGGGATGATGGTCAAGACCGTCCACCGGGACCTGGGGCGCGAGTGAGCACAGCCGCACCACCGAACGACCCGCCCGCCGAGCGCCCGCTGCGCGCGGTCGCGCTCGGCGGCGGCCACGGCCTGCAAGCCACGCTGGCCGCGCTGACCCGGTTGACGCCCGACGTCACCGCCGTGGTCACCGTCGCCGACGACGGCGGTTCCTCCGGGCGGCTGCGCCGAGAACTCGGCATGCTGCCACCCGGTGATCTGCGCAAGGCGCTGGCCGCGCTGGCCGCGCCGGACGACAACGGCAGGCGCTGGGCGCAGGTGTTCCAGCACCGCTTCGGCGGCAACGGGGCGCTCGCCGGGCACGCCGTCGGCAACCTGCTGCTCGCCGGACTGCTCGACGTGGTCGGCGATCCCGTCGACGTGCTCGACGAGGCCTGCCGGCTGGTCGGCGCCCGCGGCCGGGTGCTGCCGATGTCCGTCGAACCGCTCGACATGGAAGCCGAAGTCGTCGGCCTCGACGCGGATCCCGATGCGGTGCGCACCATTCGCGGCCAGGTCGCCATCGCGAGCACCCCGGGACGGGTCAAGCAGGTCCGCCTCGCCGCCGCCCACGGCGACCAGGGCACCCCGCGCGGCTGCCCCCAAGCGGTGCGCGCCGTGCTCGACGCCGACATGGTGCTGCTCGGGCCCGGTTCCTGGTTCACCAGCGTGCTGCCGCACCTGCTCGTCCCGGAACTGCACGAGGCGCTCGTGACGACCACCGCGCGCCGCGTCGTGGTGCTCAACCTGATCCCACAACCGGGCGAAACCGCGGGGTTCTCCCCGGAACAACATCTCGACGTACTCTCGCAGCACGCACCCCGGCTGACCGTGGACGCTGTTCTGGCGGACGCCGGATCGGTGCCGACACCTGATCGGCTTCGTGCTGCGGCGACCGGGCTGGGTGCGCAAACTCTGCTCGACACAGTCGCCTCGCCCGCCTCGCCGGGCAGGCACGACCCGGAGGCGCTCGCGGCGAGTCTGACGGCCGCGCTGGAGAGGAGGACTGACCGGTGGCGATGACCGCGGCGGTCAAAGACGAACTGAGCCGGTTGCCGGTGACCAAGACCTGCTGCCGCAGATCCGAGGTCTCCTCGCTGCTGCGGTTCGCGGGCGGGCTGCACATCGTCGCCGGCCGCGTCGTGGTGGAGGCCGAGCTCGACAGCGGCTCCTCGGCCCGCAGGCTCCGCAAGGAGGTCCACGAGCTGTTCGGGCACCACTCCGACGTGCACATGATCACCTCCGGTGGGTTGCGCAAGGGCACCCGGTACGTGGTGCGCGTGGTCAAGGACGGCGAGAGCCTTGCCCGCCAGACGGGCCTGCTCGACCCGCGGGGACGCCCGGTGCGCGGTCTGCCCGCGCACGTCGTCTCCGGCGGATCGTGCGACTCGGAATCCGCGTGGCGCGGGGCGTTCCTCGCCCACGGCTCGCTCACCGAACCGGGCCGCTCCTCGGCGCTGGAGGTGACCTGCCCCGGACCGGAGGCGGCGCTCGCCCTCGTCGGCGCGGCGCGCAGGCTCGGCGTGCAGGCGAAGTCCCGCGAGGTCCGCGGTGCCGACCGCGTCGTGGTCCGCGACGGCGACGCCATCGGCGCGCTGCTGACCAAGCTCGGCGCGCACTCCAGCGTGCTGTCCTGGGAGGAGCGGCGGATGCGCCGCGAGGTGCGGGCCACCGCGAACCGGCTCGCGAACTTCGACGACGCGAACCTGCGCCGCTCCGCCCGCGCGGCGGTCGCCGCGGCGGCCCGCGTGCAGCGCGCGCTGGACCTGCTCGGGCCCACCGCGCCCGATCACCTGCTGGTCGCCGGTCGGCTGCGGCTCGCGCACCGGCAGGCGTCGCTGGAGGAGCTGGGCCAGCTCGCCGATCCGCCGATGACGAAGGACGCGGTGGCGGGCCGCATAAGGCGTCTGCTGGCGATGGCGGACAAGCGGGCGCGGGAGCTCAACCTCCCCGACACCGAATCGGCCGTCACGTCGGAGCTGCTCGAAGCCGAGGTCTGAAGGAGTTCGAGCGCCGAACGAGCGGACCGTTCGCCCGAGGTGGGCGAACGGTCCGCTTTTTCCTTGCGAGCGCCCGATTCCGCCGGGCGATCAGATCACTTGTTGTAGACGGCGATGTAGTCCACGAGCATCGGGTGACCGCCCTCGGTGGCCTCGGTCGGCGTGGTGATCCCCGAGTTCTTGTCCGGGAACTGGCCGCCGATCGCGACGTTGAGCAGCACGAAGTAGCCCTCGTGCGACGTCATGTTCGTCCACGCGGTCGCGTTCACGTCGGTTTCCTTCACCGAGTGGTACTGCTGGCCGTCCACGTACCAGCGGAGCTCCTCGACGTCACCGGTGCGGTCCCATTCGAACCGGTAGGTGTGGAACGCCTCCTGGCAGGTGCTGTCCGGGCATTCCCGGCTGTTGACCAGACCGTCGGTCTCCAAGCAGGAACCGCCGGGGGAGACGTCGCAGTGCAGCACGCCGTACACGCGGTTCTCGGCGTTGACGTTCTCCATGATGTCGTACTCGCCGATGCCGGGCCAGCTCCAGAGATCGTCGCGGTACGGCGAGCCGAGCGCCCAGAACGCGGGCCAGTACCCGAGCGCCTTGTCCGCGGCCACGTCCGGCATCTGGATGCGGCCCTCGATGCGCATCACTCCGCCTTCTTCGGCCTTGAAGTCGCCGCGCTGGGTCTCGATGCGCGACGACGTCCAGTTGCCGGCGTCGTCCTTCTGCGGGGTGATCACCAGGTTGCCGTTGCCGTCCTGGCCCAGGTTGGCGGGGTCGGCGGTGTAGTTCTGGATCTCACCGGTGCCCCAGTTGCCGGGGCCGCCGGGGTAGCCGTGGCCGGTGTCGACCTTCCAGTCCTCGCCGGGAGGCGCACCGGCCTCGCCGGTGAAGTCGTCGCCGAAGCTGAGCGTCCAGCCCTCGTCCGGCGGCGGGACGTCCGCTCCGGCGGGGGCGTTGACCAGGCCGGTGAGGCCGATGCCCGCGGCGAGCGCGACGGCGGCCACGCGGCCTCGCCGCCTCGGCGCGAGTGCGGTCGCGCCCTCGTTGGTGTGCCGCGACTTTCCGGGCAGCGCCATTCGGAGTCCTTCCTCCAGTCGAATCCGGCCGGGTGCCGGACTGCGCCGGACCGCTGCGACGATCTCCGCGCCGGGAACGGTGCAGAGATGCCGATCACGGTCGACGTGCACATTCTTGAGAGCGCTCTCACGGCTGGTCAACCGACGGATGTCGCACGTCGTGGCACCCGAAAGGCAGAACGAGCGGTTCGAGCGGGTGATCTCGTCCGGATGCACGACGGCGTCGATCAAGATTCGCCTGAAAGCGGTGCGCCCGGCCGTCTGTGCAGCTGCCGCGGACCGATAGGGTGCGAATGAGTCCATCAACCGCTCACCCGTCGCGTCGAGGCGGCAGGGTCAGTAACCGAGGAGATAGGCGTGACCGTTCGCGTAGGCATCAACGGCTTCGGTCGCATCGGGCGGAACTTCTGGCGTGCGGCGACCGCCAGTGACCACGACATCGAGATCGTGGCCGCCAACGACCTGGGCGATGTCGCGACCATGGCCCACCTGCTCAAGTACGACAGCGTCCTCGGGCGCCTGGAGCAGGACGTGAAGGTCACCGGCGAGGGCATCGAGGTGGGCGGCAAGCCGATCAAGATCCTGGCCGAGCGTGACCCGGGCAAGCTGCCCTGGGGCGACCTGGGCGTCGACGTGGTCGTCGAGTCCACCGGGTTCTTCACCAACGCCGCCGACGCCCGCAAGCACGTCGACGAGGGTGGCGCCAAGAAGGTCGTCATCTCCGCGCCCGCCAAGGGCGAGGACCTGACCGTGGTGCTCGGCGTCAACGACGACAAGTACGACGGTTCGCAGACGATCATCTCGAACGCCTCGTGCACCACCAACTGCCTGGCCCCCATGGTCAAGGTGCTCGACGACACCTTCGGCATCGAGCACGGCCTGATGACCACGGTGCACGCCTACACCGCGGACCAGAACCTGCAGGACGGCCCGCACAAGGACCTGCGCCGCGCCCGCGGTGCCGCGATCAACGTGGTGCCCACCAGCACCGGTGCGGCCAAGGCCATCGGCCTGGTGCTGCCGGAGCTCAACGGCAAGCTCGACGGTTACGCCATGCGCGTGCCGGTGCCGACCGGCTCGGTCACCGACCTCACCGCGACCGTGGGCAAGGAGACCTCCGCCGAAGAGGTGAACGCCGCGTTCCGCGCCGCCGCCGGCGAGGGCAAGCTCAAGGGCGTGCTGCGCTACAGCGAGGACCCGATCGTCTCCAGCGACATCGTCACCGACCCGGCCTCGACCGTGTTCGACGCGCCGCTGACCAAGGTCATCGGCAACCAGGTCAAGATCGTCGGCTGGTACGACAACGAGTGGGGTTACTCCAACCGCCTCGTCGACCTTTCTGCCTTGATCGGGTCGAAGCTTTCCTGACGGGCTCGTTCTGCTCTGAGCTCGGGTAGCGGAACCTCAGGTGGCCTCTCGCTGCGGGATCTTTTTCCCAAGTGGCTCCGCCACGAGGGAAAAAGCCGTCCTCGCGAGAGGCCACCTGGGAACCCGCCGGTGGTCCGGCTGCGTGCGTGGTCACTGCTCAGCGGCTTCGCCGCTGACAGGACGATGGTCGGCAAGGGCGGACGCTCGGGCGGCGGGCTCACGAGTTCGGGCTGTCGGAAGTTTGCTGAAGGTCCCGCATGAGCATTGCTCGTGCGGGCCTTCTCTTTCATGTGAGGAGCAGACGTGAACAACCTCGACGATCTGCTGTCCGAAGGGGTCCGGGGGCGACGCGTGCTGGTGCGCGCCGACCTCAACGTTCCGCTGGACGGCGACAAGATCACCGACGACGGCCGGGTGCGGGCGTCGCTGCCGACGATCGAGAAGCTGACCGGGGCCGGTGCGCGGGTCGTCGTGACCGCCCACCTCGGCCGCCCGAAGGGCGAGCCCGACCCGCAGTTCTCGCTGGCGCCGGTGGCGCGCAGGCTCGGCGAGCTGCTGGGCACCGAGGTGCCGGTCGCCGGTGACGTGACCGGTGACTCCGCCCGTTCGGTGGTGGGCGGACTGGCCGACGGGTCGGTGGCGCTGCTGGAGAACGTGCGCTTCGACGCCCGCGAGACCAGCAAGGACGAAGCCGAGCGCGGCGCGTTCGCCCGCGAACTGGCCGACGTCGTCGGCGACGGCGCGGCGTTCGTGTCCGACGGCTTCGGCGTGGTGCACCGCAAGCAGGCCTCCGTCTACGACGTGGCGAAGCTGCTGCCGGGCTACGCGGGCGGCCTGGTGCTGTCCGAGGTGGACGTGCTGCGCACGCTCACCGGCGACCCGCGGCGGCCGTACGTGGTGGTGCTGGGCGGCTCCAAGGTCTCCGACAAGTTCGGCGTGATCGAGGCGCTGCTGCCGAAGGTGGACAAGCTGCTCATCGGCGGCGGCATGGCCTACACCTTCCTGGCCGCCCAAGGCCACCAGGTCGGTTCCTCGCTGCTGCAGAACGACCAGCTCGACGCGACCCGCGAACTGCTGGCGAAGCACGGCGACAAGCTGGTGCTGCCGGTGGACGTCGTGGTCGCCGACGCCTTCGCCGCCGACGCGAAGACCCAGGTGGTCGACGCCGACGCCATCCCCGAAGGCTGGATGGGCCTGGACATCGGCCCGCGCAGCGTGGAGCTGTTCGCCGAGACCCTGCGCGGCGCCGGGACCGTGTTCTGGAACGGGCCCGCGGGAGTGTTCGAGTTCGAGGCGTTCGCGGCCGGCACCCGCGGCGTGGCGCAGTCCATCGTCGACTCGGACGCGTTCAGCGTCGTCGGCGGCGGCGACTCGGCCGCGGCCGTGCGCAGCCTGGGCCTGCCCGAGGACGGCTTCTCGCACATCTCCACCGGTGGCGGCGCCTCGCTGGAGTTCCTGGAAGGCAAGGACCTGCCGGGCGTCGCGGTGTTGGAGGGGAACGACTGATGGCCAGAACTCCGCTGATCGCGGGCAACTGGAAGATGAACCTGAACCACCTCGAGGCGATCGCCCTGGTGCAGAAGGTCGCCTTCGCGTTGCCGGAGAAGTACTTCGCGAAGGTCGAGGTGGCGGTGATCCCGCCGTTCACCGACATCCGCAGCGTGCAGACCCTCATCGACGGCGACAAGCTGCTGCTCAAGCACGGCGCGCAGGACGTCTCCGAGCACGACTCCGGCGCCTACACCGGTGACGTGTCCGGGCCGATGCTGGCCAAGCTCGGCTGCAGCTACGTCGTCGTCGGGCACTCCGAGCGCCGCGAGTACCACGCCGAGACCGACGAGGTCGTGAACCGCAAGGTGCGGGCGACGCTGAAGAACGGCATGTCGCCGATCCTCTGCGTGGGCGAGCAGCTCGACGTCCGCGAATCCGGCGGGCACGTCGAGCACTGCACCGCGCAGCTGATCAACGCGCTCAAGGGCCTCAAGGCCGAGCAGATCCGCGAGGTCGTGGTGGCCTACGAGCCGGTGTGGGCCATCGGCACCGGCAAGGTCGCCACCGCCGCCGACGCGCAGGAGGTGTGCGCGGCGCTGCGGGCGGCGCTGGCCGAGAAGTACGGCAAGGAGATCGCCGACGTGGTCCGCGTGCTCTACGGCGGCTCGGTGAAGTCCAGCAACATCGGCGAGCTGATCGGCCAGACCGACGTCGACGGCGCGCTGGTCGGCGGCGCGAGCCTCAACGGCGACGAGTTCACCAAGCTCAGCGCCATGGCGGCCGGCGGCCCGCTGCCGTGATGACCTGGTCCGCGCGGCGTCGTCCGATCGACCCGCGCGGACCGGTACCCTCACCACCCGTGCCCGCTCGAAGAGCGGGTCCGGCCCTGGCCGGAGCCAACCGATTCACGATGGAACACCGGCGCTGCCGAGTCCTCGCGGACTGATCTTCGGTCGTTGTCCTGTCAGCGAGGGAGCCGCTGAGGTTCCGCTACCCGGACAACTGTCCAGATCATGCCGAAAGGACCGCTAAGGCGGACGGCGGTCCACCGGATGAACGCCACCCGGTACTCTCGGTGGCGAACCGCTGTGTGAACGAGGACGTGATGAATCTAATCCTGCAGATCGGCCTGATCCTGACGAGCGTGCTGCTGGTGCTGCTGGTCCTGCTGCACCGGGCCAAGGGCGGCGGGCTCTCCTCGCTCTTCGGCGGCGGCATGCAGTCGAGCCTGTCCGGTTCCAGCGTGGCGGAGAAGAACCTGGACCGGATCACGATGGTGGTCATCGCGGTCTGGGTGATCTGCATCATCGGAACCGGGCTGCTGATCAAGATCGGTTGACGGTCCGGGCGAGCTGGCAGCGGTCAACCAACAGCGGCCGGCCGGTGGGCGGCCGGTCCTCCGTGCGGCTTGGTGGGTGAGAGTGCATGACTGGCGGTAACGCGATCCGGGGCACGCGCGTCGGCGCGGGCCCGATGGGCGAGACCGAGCGAGGCGAGTCGGCCCCGCGCAGGCGAGTTGACTACTGGTGCGCCAACGGCCACCACACGCGGCCGTTCTTCTCGATGGACGCCGAGGTCCCGGACGAGTGGGACTGCCCCCGTTGTGGTCTGCCCGCGGGCCAGGACGAGCAGAACCCGCCGGAGGCGCGGCGCAACGAGCCTTACAAGAGCCACTTGGCGTACGTCAAGGAGCGGCGCAGCGACTCCGACGGCTTGGCGATCCTCGAAGAGGCGCTGACCAAGTTGAAGGAGCGCCAGGGGCGCTGACGACGTCGTCCGCACGGGCGGGCCGGAGATCTCTCCGGCCCGCCCGTGCGCTGTTCTGCGGGCCCTCGGAGGGGTGGACATCGAGTTGTGCCCCGCGCCGGGGCGGTTTTAGCTTGGTCGCACCGCGTCACGGCGTCGTCGCAGGAAAGCAGGCCCGTATGGTGTCGTCCGAGGTCCACCCGCCCGCCGAATCGTGGGTGGAGGTGCCGGGAGTGTCGGACCTCGCGCAGGGGGAGATCGTCACCACCCGGGTCGCGGGGGAATTCATCGCCGTCTGCAATGCCGACGGGGTCGTGCGCGCCTTCCGCGACGAATGCCCGCAGTGCGCGTTGCCCATCGGGGGCGGGCGGTTGCTGGGCGAACTGTTGTGGTGCGCCGGATGCGTGGAACCTTTCGACGTGCCCGCGGGCGGTGTCGGCAGGAAGCGCGCGAGGCTGCGCCTCACCGCCAGGTCACTGACCGTTTCCGGCGGCACCGCGCGCATTGCTCTGTCCGCGTGATGTGTGCGCGATGCGCGTTTCGCAGGCCTTTCCGGTATGGAGAACCGTCCGGTTCTCTGCAACGATGAGATGATCTTTACCGCGTTGGGACGGATCCGCCGGAGTCCGCCTGGACGCCACACTGGAGGTGGAAGTGACCATGCGCGGTGGGTACGCAGCGGCGGGCCGCGCCGGGGTGCGGGTATCGGGACCGGACTTCCCCGAACCCGGCGGCGGGCCGGGGCGGTACTGTTCGGACGGTTCGGTGCCGAGGCAGCGGGTCGCCGACGCGCTCGCCGAGCGGACCAGGGACTCGTTGGCACGCCGCAGGATTCTCGCTCTGAACCTGATGAGCTCGCCCGGTTCCGGGAAGACGACGCTGCTGGAGCGCACGCTGCGCGAGCTGGGCGCGACGATGTCCATCTCGGTCATCGAGGGCGACCAGGAGACCCACTTGGACGCCGATCGGCTGCGCGTCGCGGGCTGCCGGGTGGTGCAGATCAACACCGGGTCCGGCGGGCATCTGGACGCCGACATGGTCGACGAGGGATTGCGTTCGCTGCAGCCCGCCGGACGTTCTCTCGTGTTCATCGAGAACATCGGAAATCTCGCCGCTCCCGCGTTGTTCGATCTGGGAGAACATCATCGGGTGTTGATCGCTTCGGTCACCGAGGGCGAGGACAAACCGTTGAAATATCCGCACGTATTCCGCAGCACCGATCTGGTGTTGCTGAACAAGACGGATCTGCTGCCGCATCTGGATTTCGACGTCGAGCGTTTCATCGCGCACGCGCAGCGGATCAATCCGCGGATCCGGGTGTTGCAGTTGTCCGCGAAGCGCGGTGACGGGCTCGCCGATTGGTGTGGCTGGCTGCGCGCGCACCACGGCGGCGCCGCTTCCGCCTCCGCCTGAGCTCGCCCGCCCGCGCGGGCTGTGGTGTTGCTCGCGTGTTCCCTCTCGCCCGATGATCGGGCGATACGCTCTGCCGAATCATGCTCCGAGCGCTTCGCCGCCCCGCCGCGGCGGTGGTGTCGCGCCGGAATCGGTTCGGCGCCCGGGGCGGCTCGCGGCGCCGAAGGCTCAGGCGAGGGAGATCGAAATGGACCTGTCGACCGCCGACCTCGCGGACCGCGAAGGCCCGGCCATCCGCAGCTGCGACGTGCAGTTCCGGCAGTACGGCGGGCGCGAGGCGTTCGCCGGGCGGATCCGCACGGTGACCTGCTTCCAGGACAACGCGCTGCTGAAGAAGATCCTCTCCGAGCCGGGGGAGGGCCAGGTGCTGGTGATCGACGGCGCGGCCTCGGTGCACACCGCGCTGGTGGGCGACCTGATCGCGGAGCTCGGCCGCTCCAACGGCTGGAACGGGATCGTCGTCAACGGCGCGGTGCGCGACACGGCGGTGCTGGCCGGCATGGACTTCGGGGTGAAGGCGCTCGGCTCCAACCCGCGCAAGAGCAGCAAGAACGGTGACGGCGTCGTCGACGACCCGGTGGAGATCGGCGGCGTGCGCTTCGTACCGGGCGAATACCTCGTGAGCGACCACGACGGCGTGGTCGTGCTCGCCGAACCGTGATCGGCGCGGAACCCCGGGCGGCACCGCCCGGGGTGGGTTCCGCCCGGATCGCGGAATGTCCGGTCCGGTTACGCGCGCGACATCTCCAGCGCCACCTGATAACCCGCCGGAAACCTGAACGTCGCGGCTTCGGCCACTCCCGGTCCTACCGTCCGGGGAGTGGGAAACGTGGCCGGATGAGCGCTGTTCGAGAGACGCCGAGTCCCGGTGAACCGCGGATCCGGCGCGCGGTGGACGCCGTCGCCGGGCGCCGGGACACCGGGTTCGAGCGAGCCGTGCGACCCGAACTCGGGCGGACCCGGTGGGCGGCCGAGCACGACTGCCTGGTCGTCGTCGGCGAGCAGGGTGAGTTGTTCGTGACCGTGCTGCTCGACGTGCTCACCGGCCTCGTCGACACCGAGCAGGTCGCGAAGACCGCCGCCGTCGCGCATTCCGCCGGGACCGCGCCCGCGGTGCGCGGCGTCGCCGCCGAGGCGGGCGCCATCGCCTACGAGCGGCTGCCGAGCACCTACCACCCGTTGCAGCCGCACCACCTGCGCGAACCGGAGGTCCTCGGCGCGGTCGCCGCCGTGAAGCGCGCGCTGCACCGCGGGCCGGCGATGCCGGTGGACCGGGACGTGTTCGACGAGGCCGAGCAGTGGGCGCGGCTCGCGATCGACGCGGGCGCGGACCTGCCCGCGGACTTCGGCTGGATGCGCGACCGGGTCCGCCGGATCGGCGCGGTGCTGCGCGCGGCGGGCCGCGACGTGCTGCCCTGCCACCGGGACGGCAGTCCGTCGAACGTGCTGCTCGGGCCGGGCAACGACGTGCGGCTGGTCGACTTCGACATCGCGGGCAACGCCGACCCGCACCACGACATCGCGGCGATGCTGGTGGAGACCTGCCAGCTCGACGACGAGTGGCGGCTGGCCGCGGAGATCATCGACGGCCGGCCCGACGAGCAGCGGTTGGCGCGGTACCGGCTCAACGCCATCGCCGACGACCTGGCGGTGGGCACCTGGGCGGTGCTGATCGGCGCGCGCGGCGCCGCCGGGTTCACCGGGTACGGCCAGTGGCGGCTGCTGCGCTGCCGCTACGCCCTGCGGCACCGCCTGCTCGACGGGTGGCTGCGCAAGGCGTGAGGCCGGGTCAGATCCGGCGGTCTGCGATGTGCGGCGGGACGGGGATGTCCGCGGCCAGGTCCGGAGCGGGAACCGGGGTGCCCCACCGGCTGTGCAGCGGGAGCAGGCCCGCCCAGGCGGGGGAGGAGAGCTCCGCCGGGTCGTCCGTGGGCGGGCCGGTGCGGGCCTTCACCGAAGCTTCGTCCAGCGGCAGCGCGAGCACCGTCACCGCCGCCAGTTCCTTGGCGTTCGGGACGCGGGCGTGGTCCCACGAACCGGGGGCGAGGTGGTCGGAGAGCACCCGCAGCGCGTGCTCCTTCTCCGCCGGATCCACCACCGGGCGCGGCCTGCCGTAGATCACGGCGCTGCGGTAGTTCATCGAGTGGTCGTTGAGCGTGCGCGAGTACACGACCGCGTCGAGCAAGGTGACGGTCACGCACACCTCGGGTTCCTCCCCGGCCGCGAGCATGCTGCGCGCTCCGCTGGAACCGTGCAGGTAGAGCACGTCGCCGTCCCGGCCGTACCCGGTGGGCAGCACCTGCGGGTGGCCGTCGAGGACCAGGCCGAGGTGGCAGATCAGGCCCGCGTCGAGGACCTCGTGCAGGCACGCGCGGTCGGTGCCCGCGCGGTCCTTCTTGCGCCCCAGGGTGGTGCGGGGCGTCGCGGACAGGGGCGGAGCGGGGGAGGCGGTCGGCTCGGTCATGCGAACATCCTCCGAGCGGAAGTGGCCGTCTCCAAGGTCCAATTTCCGAAGAATTCGGAAGGCCACTCAAGACAACGGGCCGTTCGCCCCGATCGAGGCGAACGGCCCGCGTGCCGTGGGACGTGTCAGTTCCGGTGCGGAACCTGCGCCGCCGCGGCCGTGTCCAGCAGCCACACCGTCCGTTCCCGGCCGAGCGCTCCGGCGGCCGGGATGGCGTCCGCCTCCGCTCCGCCCAGCGCCTCGGCGACCGGCTCGGCCTTCGCCGCACCCGTCGTCATCAGCCAGACCTCCACGGCCGAGCGGATCGTCGGCAGCGTCAGCGAGATCCGCGTCGGCGGCGGCTTCGGGCAGTCGTGCACGCCCACCACCGCCCGCTGCGCCTCCCGGACGTACGGCGTGGCGGGGAACAGCGAAGCCGTGTGCCCCTCCTCGCCGACGCCGAGCAGCACCACGTCGAACCGCGGCGCCGGGAAGTCGGCGGCCGGGTCGGCGGTCGTGGCCAGCAGTTCCGCGTAGTGCGCGGCCGCCGCGTCGGCGTCTTCGCCGAACTTGCCGTCGGACGGGGCCATCGGGTGCACCCGGGCCGGATCGACGCCCACGTGGTCGAGCAGCGCCGAGCGGGCCTGGGTCTCGTTGCGGTCCGGATCGCCGTCCGGCAGGAACCGCTCGTCGCCCCAGTACACGTCGACGTTCGCCCAGTCGACGGCGTCGCGGGCGGGGGAGAGCCGGACCTGGTCGAGCACGCCGATGCCGGTGCGACCGCCGGTGAGCACCACCGAGGCCGTCCCGTGCGAGGCCTGCGCGTCCACGATCCGGGTGATCAACCTGGCGGCGGCCGCCGCCGCCAGGACTTCGCCGTCGCGGTGCACGACGACCTGGTGCCTGGTCATGCGTCGCCTTCCGCCTGCTCCTGCGTCGAACCGTCCTGCTCCGCCCGCGGCGGCTCGGGGTCCGGTTCGTCGGTGCGCCGGATACCGCCGAGCCCGCCCAGCGTCACTTCGTAGATCTCGTCCGGGTCGAGCCGCCGCAGCTCCTCGGCCAAGCAGTCCCGGACCTCCCTGCGGTGCAGCGCGATCCGGCGGTCCGGCTGACCAGGCTGGGTCAGCGTGCCCACCTTGCCGTCCGGGCGGACGATCTTGACCGAGCCGGAGGGACGCCGCAGTTCGGCCGAGACGATGCCCGGCCCGCGCGGGTGCTCCACCCGCTGCACCGGGACCTCCAGGTAGGCGCCGAGCCACGCGGCCAGCAGGTCCGTCGACGGCGATCCGGCGGCACCGGTGACGACCGCGCTGGTCACCGCCTCGTACGGCGGCAGGTCCAGCGCCGCGGTGAGCATCGCGCGCCACGACGTGAGCCGGGTCCACGACAGGTCCGTGTCACCCTCCACGTAGGACTCGAGGCGGGACTGCAGGAACCGGATCGGGTCGGGCTCCGCCGCGGCGTCGGTGATCCGGCGGTGCGACAGCAGCCCGATCGGGTCCTTCGCGGGGACCTCCGGAGCCTCGGTGGGCCACCAGGCCACGACCGGCGCGTCCGGCAGCAGCAGCGGCACCACCGAACCGGCGCCCTCGTCGGCCAGCGCGCCGTAGAGGCGCAGCACCACGACCTCCGAGGCACCCGCGTCCCCGCCGATGCGGATCTGCGCGTCCAGCCGCGGCGCGGCCTCCTTCGAGCCCCGCGCCACCACGATCACCCGCGCCGGGTGTTCCCGGCTGGCGTCGTTGGCGGCCTGGATGGCCTTCTCGGTCTCCGTGCCGTCACCGGTGACGATCACCAAGGTGAGGACTCGGCCGAGCGCGACCGCACCACCGGTCTCGCGCAGCTCGACCATCTTCTTGTTGACCTGCGAGGTGGTGGTCGAGGGCAGGTCGATGATCACGGTCGCCTCCAGACGCGTCCGGTGCGGGCCATCATGGCGTCCGCGGAAGGCGGACCCCACGTCCCGGCCTTGTAGTTCTCCGGCGCTCCGCGCGCCGCCCAGTGGTCCAGCACCGGGTCGAGGATCTTCCAGGACTGCTCGACCTCGGCGTTGACCGGGAACAGCGACGGCTCGCCCAGCAGCACGTCCAGGATCAGCCGCTCGTAGGCCTCCGGGGACGACTCGGTGAACGCGTGGCCGTAGCCGAAGTCCATCGTCACGTCCCGCACCTCCATCGAGGTGCCGGGGACCTTCGAGCCGAAGCGCATCGTCACACCCTCGTCCGGCTGCACCCGGATGACCAGGGCGTTCTGGCCCAGTTCCTCGGTCATCGTGTCGTCGAAGGGCAGGTGCGGGGCGCGCTTGAACACCACGGCGATCTCCGTGACGCGACGGCCCAGCCGCTTGCCGGTGCGCAGGTAGAACGGCACCCCGGCCCAGCGCCGGCTCTCCACTTCGAGGGTGATCGCCGCGTAGGTCTCGGTGATCGAGTCGTCGGCGAAGCCGCCCTCCTCGTGCAGGCCCGGCACCAGCGAACCGCCCTGCCAGCCGCCGGTGTACTGCCCGCGCGCCGTCGTCTCGTCGAACGGGCCGACGGGCTTGGTCGCCGAGAGCACCTTCAGCTTCTCCGCGCGCAGGTCCTGCGGGGCGAAGCTCACTGGCTCCTCCATCGCGGTCAGCGCCATCAGCTGCAGCAGGTGGTTCTGGATGACGTCGCGCGCGGCGCCGATGCCGTCGTAGTACCCGGCCCGGCCGCCCAGCCCGATGTCCTCGGCCATCGTGATCTGCACGTGGTCGACGTAGTGGGCGTTCCACAACGGCTCGAACAGCTGGTTCGCGAAGCGCAGCGCCAGGATGTTCTGCACCGTCTCCTTGCCGAGGTAGTGGTCGATGCGGAACACCGAGTCCTCGGGGAACACCTCGTTGACGATCTTGTTGAGGTGCTGGGCGCTCTCCAGGTCGTGCCCGAACGGCTTCTCGATGACCACCCGGCGCCACTGGTCCGGGGACTGGTCGGTCAGCCCGGAGCGGGACAGCTGGGTCAGCACCGTCGGGAACGCCGACGGCGGCACCGACAGGTAGAAGGCGTGGTTGCCGCCGGTGCCGCGCTCCTTGTCGAGCTGCTTGACGGTCTCGGCGAGCCGGTCGAACGCCTCCGGGTCGTCGAAGGAGCCCGGCACGAAGCGGATGCCCTCCGCCAGCCGGTCCCAGACCGACTGGTGGAACGGCGTGCGCGCGTGCTCCTTGACCGCCTCGTAGACGACCTGCATGAAGTCCTGGTCCTCCCAGTCCCGGCGGGCGAAGCCGGTCAGGGCGAACCCCGGCGGCAGCAGCCCCCGGTTGGCCAGGTCGTAGATGGCGGGCATCAGCTTCTTGCGGGACAGGTCCCCGGTCACGCCGAAGATCGTCAAGCCGGACGGCCCGGCGATCCGCGGCAGCCGCTTGTCGCGCGGATCCCGCAGCGGATTGCGCGGCAGGTCTCGGGAGCTCACGCTCCACCCCTCTCTTCGTGCAGGTCCTGGACGGCCTTGACCAGTTCGACCAGACCGGCGGCCCGGTCGGTCAGGTGCAGCCGCAGCACCGGACGGCTGTGCTGCACCAGCACCTGCCCGTCGCCCAGCGCCTGGGCCCGCTGCAGGCCGGCCAGGGCGTAGGGCCGCTCCGGGACGTCCAGGTCGTCCTCGGGCTCACCGGTGATCTGCAGGAACGCGCCGTTCTGGTGGCCGCCCTTGTGGTACTGGCCGGTGGAGTGCAGGAATCGCGGACCCCAGCCGAAGGTCGTCTGCAGCCCGGTGCGGCGCGCCAGCTCCGGGCGCAGCAGCGCGGCGGAGGCGTCGTCCAGGCGGTCCAGGTAGGCCTGCACCGCGAGGTAACCGGTGCTCGGCGCGGACTTGACGAATGCGCGCAGCGCCTCGGCCACGGTGCCCACGCCCGCGCTGAACCAGTCGCCGGAGGCGTAGACCTCGATGGAGCCCGACACCAGCGCCGGGGTCACCACCGGGCCGCCGTCGGGGCCGTCGAGCAGCGCGCGGGCGGCCTTCTTCGCGGCCTCCACGTCGGGCTGGTCGAACGGGTTGATGCCGAGCAGCTTGCCGGCCAGCGCCGTGGCGAACTCCCACAGCAGGAACTGGGCCCCCAGCGGGCCGGTGGTCGCCAGCTGCGCGCCGTCGACGACGCCGCCGACGGCGATGGTCGTGGCGTCGCGGCCCGCGTCGGCGAAGCCGGGGGCCTGCGGGTTCTCCACGACCACGGGCAGCAGGCCGATGCCCTGCTTGCCGGTGGACTCGGCGATGAGCTGCTCGGCCCAGTCGCCGAAGCCGGGGATGCCGGAGCCGCCGTCGGCCAGCACCAGCTTCTCGGCGCCGCGCTCGTGCGCCGCGGCCCACGCCGCGGCCAGCTCGATCGCCGGGTTCGTCTCGGTGTCAGCGCTGACCAGGTCGAACGCGGCAGCGGCCTCGTCGAGCAGGCCCGCGATGTCCGCGCCGGCGAGCCCGGCAGGGACCAGGCCGAACGCGGTCAGCGCGGAGTAGCGGCCGCCCACGTTCGGGTCGGCGGTGAACACCCGGCGGTAGCCGGCCTCCCGCGCGGTCGTCTCCATCGGTGACCCAGGGTCGGTCACCACCACGATGCGGGTAGCCGGATCGATTCCGTTCGCGGAAAAAGCCGCCTCGAAGATGCGGCGGTGGCTGTCGGTCTCGACGGTGTTGCCCGACTTCGACGACACGACCAGCACGGTGCGGTCCAGGTCGCCGGACAGGGCGTCACCGACCTGACCCGGGTCGGTGGTGTCCAGCACCGTCAGCGGCACACCGGCGGTCGCGGCGATCACCTCGGGCGCCAGCGACGAACCGCCCATGCCCGCGAGCACGACCCGGTCCACGCCGTCGGCGTGCAGCTCCGCGCGCAGCGCGTCGATCTCCGCGAGCAGCGGGCGGGAGCTCTCGTGCAGCGTGGTCCAGGAAAGCCGGATCGACGCTTCGCTCTCGGCCTCCGGACCCCACAGCGTGGCGTCACCGGCCGCGAGGGCGCTCGCCGCCTTGTCCGAGGTCAGCCGTTCGGCCAGCGGACGAGCCTCCCCTGCCAGCCCCTCGTCTGCGATCTCGACTGAAGTTTCGGTTGCCATCTGCTTCCTTGTGTCTAGGGGATGGGCGGCGTTGGCGGTGAGCGGTCCGGCCACCACCGCGGGTGCACCGACCGGCCACAGCACCCGGGGCACGCGCGTTCCGCAGAACGACGCGTGCCCCGAGCCAGGCGCGGGGCACACCCGCGGTGGACCAGCCGACTACTTGGCCTGGTCGAGCTGCTCGCGCACAGTGTCGAGCAGCTCCTCCCAGGATTTCTCGAACTTTTCGACGCCCTCGCGCTCCAGCACCGCGAACACGTCGTCGAGGTCGATGCCCGCCGCGGTCAGGTCGTCGAACACCTGCTGCGAGGCGTCCTTGGTGCCGCTGACCTGGTCACCGTCCACCTGAGCGTGGTCGGCGGTGGCGAACAGCGTCGCCTCCGGCATGGTGTTGACCGTGTTCGGCGCCACCAGCTGGTCGACGTAGCGGGTGTCGGAGTACGACGGGTCCTTCACGCCGGTCGAGGCCCACAGCGCGCGCTGCGGCTTCGCGCCGGACGCGGCCAGCGCCTGGAAGCGGTCGGAGGAGAAGACCTCCTCGTAGGCCGCGTAGGCCAGCCGGGCGTTGGCGATGGCCGCCTTGCCCTGCAGGTCCTGGCCGCCCTCGATGCCCTCCAGCCGCTTGTCGATCTCGCTGTCCACGCGGGACACGAAGAACGACGCGACCGAGGCGATGGTGCTCAGCTCGTGGCCGTTGGCCTTGGCCTGCTCCAGGCCGGCCAGGTACGCGTCCATCACGTCCCGGTAGCGGTCCACGGAGAAGATCAGCGTCACGTTCACGCTGACGCCCTCGGCCAGCACCCGGGTGATCGCGGGCAGGCCCTCGACCGTCGCCGGGATCTTGACCATCAGGTTCGGCCGGTCCACGGCCTTCCACAGCTCGAGCGCCTCGGCGACCGTGCGGTCGGTGTCGTGCGCCAGGCGCGGGTCCACCTCCAGCGAGACCCGGCCGTCGTCGCCCGCCTCGTAGACGTTGCGGAAGACGTCGGCGGCGTCGCGCACGTCCTTGGTGGTCAGCTCGCGGACGGTGTCGTCCACGCTGGCACCGCGGGCGGCGAGCTCACGCACCTGGTCGTTGTAGTCGGCCGCGTTCGACAGCGCCTTCGCGAAGATCGTGGGGTTGCTGGTGACGCCCACGACCGCGTAGTCGTTGATCAGCTCGGTCAGGTTGCCGGACGTGATCCGCTGGCGGGACAGGTCGTCCAGCCAGATCGCCACGCCCGCCTGGCTGAGCGCGGTGAGGTTCTGGTTGTTCGTCACTGGGATACCTCCACTCACGCGTGGGAGCGCGCGTTCTCCAGGCTCCGCCGGGCGGCGTCGACGACCGCCTCGGTGGTGAAGCCGAACTTCTCGAACAGGGTCTTGTAGTCCGCCGAGGCGCCGAAGTGCTCGATCGAGACGTTCTCGCCGAGGTCACCGGTGAACCGGTGCCAGGACTGGGCGATCCCGGCCTCGACGGACACGCGGGCGCGCACCGACGGGGGCAGCACCTGCTGGCGGTAGGCCTTGTCCTGCCGGTCGAACCACTCGACGCACGGCATCGACACCACACGAGTGGCAACGCCGTCGGCCTCCAGGATCTTCCTGGCCTCGACGGCCAGCTGGACCTCGGAACCCGTGGCGATGATCACCAGCTCGGGGGTGCCGGAGGACGCCTCGGTCAGCACGTAGCCGCCCTTGGCGACGCCCTCGGCGTCGGTGCCCTCCAGCGTCGGCACGCCCTGGCGGGTCAGCGCCAGCCCGGCGGGGGCGGTGGTGTCCTCCAGCACGGCCTTCCACGCGAACGAGGTCTCGTTCGCGTCCGCCGGGCGCACCACGGACAGGCCGGGGATGGCGCGCAGCGAGGACAGCTGCTCGATCGGCTGGTGCGTCGGGCCGTCCTCGCCCAGACCGATCGAGTCGTGCGTCCACACGTAGATCGTCGGCGCCTTCATCAGCGCCGCGAGCCGCACCGCGGGACGCATGTAGTCGCTGAAGATCAGGAAGGTGCCGCCGTAGGGACGGGTGCCGCCGTGCAGCGCGATGCCGTTGAGGATCGAGCCCATGGCGTGCTCGCGGACGCCGAAGTGCAGCGTGCGGCCGTACGGCTGGGCGTTCCACGAGTTGGTGGAGATGTGCGCGGGGCCGAACGAGTCGACGCCCTTCATCGTGGTGTTGTTGCTCTCCGCCAGGTCGGCGGAACCGCCCCACAGCTCCGGCAGCACGTCCGCCAGCGCGGCCAGCACCTCACCGGAGGCCTTGCGGGTGGCGACGCCCTTGCCGTCGGCCTCCCACGTCGGCAGCTTCTCGTGCCAACCGGCGGGCAGCTCGCGGACGCGGATGCGGTCCAGCAGCGCCTTGCGCTCCGGGTTCGCCGCGGCCCACGCGTCGAAGCCCTGCTGCCACTCGGCGTGCGCGGCCTGGCCGCGGTCGACGACCTTGCGGGCGTGCGCGAGGACCTCGTCGGAGACCTCGAAGGTCTTGTCCGGGTCGAAGCCCAGCGCGTTCTTGATGCCGGTGATCTCGTCGCCGCCCAGCGCGGCGCCGTGCGCCTTGCCGGTGTTCATCTTCGTCGGCGCCGGGAAACCGATCACGGTGCGCAGCACGATCAGCGTCGGCTGGTCCGGCTTGCCCTTGGCCGCGTCCAGCGCGTCCAGGATGCTGGCCACGTCCTCGCCGCCGTCGACGGTCACCACGTGCCAGCCGTAGGCCTCGTAGCGCTTCGCGGTGTCCTCGGACAGCGCGATCCTGGTGTCGTCCTCGATGGAGATCTCGTTCGCGTCGTAGATCACCGTGAGGTTGCCCAGCTGCTGGGTGCCCGCCAGCGAAGAAGCCTCGGAGGTCACGCCCTCCTCGATGTCACCGTCGGAGGCGATCACGTAGATCTGGTGGTCGAACAGGCTCTCGCCCGGGGCCGACTCCGGATCCAGCAGGCCGCGCTCGCGGCGGGCGGCGATGGCCATGCCGACGCCGTTGGCCAGCCCCTGGCCCAGCGGGCCGGTGGTGGTCTCGACGCCGGGCGTGTGCCAGTACTCCGGGTGACCGGGGGTCTTGGAGTCCCAGGTGCGCAGCGCCTTGATGTCGTCCAGTTCCAGCCCGTACCCGGACAGGAACAGCTGGAGGTACAGCGTCAGGCTGGAGTGGCCGGCGGACAGCACGAAGCGGTCGCGGCCGATCCAGTCGGCGTCGGTGGGGTCGTGCCGCATGACGCGCTGGAACAGCGCGTAGGCGGCGGGGGCCAGGCTCATGGCGGTGCCTGGGTGCCCGCTGCCGCATTTCTCGACCGCGTCGGCGGCCAGCACCCGGACCGTGTCCACGGCGCGCTGGTCCAACTCGGTCCAGTCTGCGGGCAGTCGCTTGGTGGTCAAGCGGGCAAGATCGTCGGTGACGGACACGGACGCAGCTCCAAGTTTCAATCGAAGCGGTCCTTCGCGGCTCCGGCGCGTCGCCCGCTGACCCGGACCGATTCGGACCGCAGTTATCCCTCGTCCAGCGGGCAGCCTAGCCGTGACCCCGTGGGCACGCGGCGGCCCGCCTGAATTGATGCGGTCCCCCACCGGGGTGAGAGGATCGCGGGTCGGCCGACCATCGTGGGCGGTGACCCCTCGCCGTTCGCCGGAACGCCTTCCGCGCAGCCCACCCGCCGGTGCCGCGCTCGTTCCCGAGCCCGCCGACAGATGCCCCGTGCGCTGCGCGGGAGCGGAGCCGTGCGCTGCGGTTCTCGCCGCGCGCGGCGAACCCCGGCCGGGACGACGCGGCGCCGATGGCCGACGCCGACCGCGCTGCGCGTCCGACGGCTCACCCCACGGTACCGGCGCGGCGCGGCGCCCGGGCGTCGGCGTGCGCGCGGGCGCGAGGCAGGACCCTGCGGAGGGCCGCGGGGCGTAGCGCGCCTACTATTCAGGGCGGTCGGCCGCCGTCGTTCCGGCCGGTCACCCGAGCTGACTAGGAGTCCCATGCCTTCGGTGCGCTTCGCTTTGGGCGGACACCCCGGCGCGGCCCCGGCCGCGCTCCCCGGCGGCACGGCGCTCGAGGTGGCGTGCGGAGCGGCCTCGTGACCACCACCGACACCACCGCGGCCGAGCCCCGGCAGCACGCGACCCGCCCCGGCGACCTGCTGAAGGCCTACCTCGGGCTGCTGAAACCGCGCGTCATCGAACTGCTGCTGGTCACCACCATCCCGGCGATGCTGCTGGCCGAACGCGGCATCCCCTCGCCGTGGCTGGTGCTGTCCACGCTGATCGGCGGCACCATGGCCGCGGGCAGCGCCAACGCGCTCAACTGCGTGGCCGACGCCGACATCGACCAGGTCATGCAGCGCACCCGCGCCCGGCCGCTGGTCCGCCACACCGTCTCGAACCGGCACGCGCTGATCTTCGGCGTCGTGCTGGGCCTGGGATCGTTCGGCTTCCTCTGGGCCACCACGAACCTGCTGGCCGCGGTGCTCGCCGTCGCCACGATCCTGTTCTACGTCCTGATCTACACCCTGGTCCTCAAGCGCCGCACCGCGCAGAACATCGTCTGGGGCGGTGCCGCGGGCTGCATGCCGGTCGTGATCGGCTGGGCCGGGGTGACCGGCCGGGTGGACTGGCCCGCGCTGGTCATGTTCGGGATCATCTTCTTCTGGACGCCACCGCACACGTGGGCTCTGGCGGTGAAGTACAAGGCCGACTACGAGCGCGCGGGCGTGCCGATGCTGCCCGTCGTGGCCGAGCCCTCCTACGTGTCCCGGCAGATCGTCGCCTACAGCTGGCTGATGGTGCTGTGGACGCTGCTGCTGGCCCCGGCGACGGGATGGCTCTACACGGCGTTCGCCGTGGCCTCCGGCGCCTGGTTCCTGTGGCTGGCGCACCGGCTGCACACCGCGACCAAGCGCGGCGAACCCACCAAGCCGATGCGGCTGTTCCACATGTCCAACACGTACCTGATGATCGTGTGCGTGGCGCTCGCGGTGGACTCCGCGCTCGGCCTGCCGATCCTGGGCTGGCCCTGGTCCTGACAACCCGGCGCGGCCTCGGCGCCGTCCCCGAAGTGCGAGTGCGCCCCATCGTCCTGTGAGACGGTCGGGTGAAGATCACCGACGGAGGGATGGACGATGAGCGCGGAACTGCCCCCGCGGCAGCGGCGGGCGTTGGAACGCCTCGTGGAACGCGGCACGCTCACCACCGAGCAGAGCGAAGCGGTGGCGGCGGAGCTGTCGGCCGACACCGCACCGCAGCGCCCCGGCGGACTCTGGGAAGTGCTCGGATACGCGGGCGGAGCCCTGGTGCTCGGCGGCGCGTCCCTGCTGCTCGGCATGTCGTGGGAAGACCTCTCCCGAACGGCCCGGGTGGGGATGCTGGCCGCGGCCACCGCGCTGCTCGTCGCGGCCGGGATCTTCATCGCCCGATCGCCGCGCGGCGTGCGCGCGCTCGCGGTGACCGAGCCGTCCCGGCGCAGCCGCATCGTGGCCGTGCTGTTCGCGCTCGCATCCGGGACGACGGCCATGGCCGTCGGCTCCGGGCTCGACCACCTCGACTCGCTGAACGTGGCGATGGTCGCCACCGGCGCGGGACTGCTGGTGGCGGCCGTCGCCTGCGCCGCGCTGCCCTCGGTGCCCGGACTGCTCGCCACCGGCGGCTTCGCGTACGGATTCGTGCTGTCGCTGCCCGGCGACTGGATCGGCGGCGAACAGATCCCCGAAATGGTGCTGCTCATCGCGCTCGGCGCGGCGTGGGCGGCGCTGAGCGCGGGCGGCATCCTCGAACGCCCCGCCCGAGACCGCGCCGGGCGGATCCGGCGCGAAGTGGGCTTCGGGATCGGCGCGGCCACCGCGCTCTCCGGCGCGCAATGGACCGTCATCGGACACCAGTCGTGGAGCTACGCCACGACCTTCGTGCTCGCCGTGCTGTGCTTCGCCGCGTTCCTGCGGCTGCGCTCCACCGTCCTGCTCGTGTTCGGCGTGCTCGGCGTGACCGTCGCCGTCCCCGAAGCGCTCTACGACTGGACCGGAGGAGCCCTGGGCGGCCCGCTCATCGTGCTGCTCGTAGGAGCAGTACTACTGACCACCGGCGGCCTCGGCCTCCGCTTGCGGAATCGCTTGGGGTGATTGCACGGCTCTTTTTGCTTTGGTGTCCGGGTAGCGGAACCTCAGGTGTCTTCTCGCTGCGGGATCTTTTTCCCAAGTGGCTCCGCCACGAGGGAAAAAGCCGTCCTCGCGAGAAGCCACCTGAGAACCCCGCGGGTGGTCGGCTTTTCGACGTGGGCTATGTGCTTCGCACATACAGGCACGGCTTCGCCGCGAGGCGGGCTTGCTTCGCAGCCCGCTGCACGGCTTCGCCGCGAGGCGGGCTTGCTTCGCAGCCCGCTGCACGGCTTCGCCGCAGAGCACGGCCTTCGGCCGCGAAGCAGGCCCGCTTCGCCGGTGGCGTACGTGAGAAATCGATCCCGTGGCGAGGGAGCCGCTGAGGTTCCGCTACCCGAGCCGCTATGCAGGTCGTTCTGGAAGGGGATCAGAGGAGGAGCAGGAGTTTTCCGGTGCTGCGGCGGGATTCCAGGTCCTCGTGGGCTTGGCGGGCCTGGTTCAAGGGGTAGGTGCCGCCGATGCGGACGTCGAGGTCGGAGGACTTGATCGCGGCGAAGATCTCGCCTGCTCGCCAGTCGAGCTCCTCCCTGCTCAGGATGTGGTGCGCGAGGGACGGGCGGGTGAGGAAGACCGAGCCCGCCGAGTTCAGGCGCTGCGGGTCCACCGGCGGGACCGGGCCGCTGGAGGCGCCGAAGAGGGCGAGCGTGCCGCGGGGGCGCAGGACCGCGAGGCTGCCGTCGAAGGTGTCCTTGCCGACGCCGTCGTAGGCCACGTCCACGCCGCGCCCATCGGTGAGGTCCCGGACCTCCTCGGCCACGTCCGCCTCGGTGTAGCGGATGATCTCGTCCGCACCGGCGGCGCGGGCCAGCTGCTCCTTCTCCGCGGTGGACACGGTGCCGATCACGTTGCCGCCCCGGGCCTTGATCAGCTGGGTCAGCAGCAGCCCGACCCCGCCCGCCGCCGCGTGCACCAGCGCCGTCTCGCCCGCGCGCACGGGATGGGTGGACGAGACCAGGAAGTGCGCCGTCATGCCCTGCAGCATCGCCGCGGCGGCGGTCCGCTCCTCGACGCCGTCCGGGATGCGCACCGCGTTGCGCGCGGGCACCGCGGCGCGTTCCGCGTATCCGCCGGGCGACATCGCCCACGCGACCCGATCGCCGGGGGAGAACCCGGTGACGTCCGGGCCGACCTCGCGAACCGTGCCCGCGCCCTCCACGCCGGGGGTGAACGGCAACGGCACCGAATACAGCCCGCTGCGCTGGTAGGTGTCGATGAAGTTCACCCCGGCCGCGGCGACCTCCACCAGCAGCTCACCGGATTGCGGAGCCGGCTGGTCGAGCTCGGCGGACTCCAGCACTTCCGGTCCGCCGTGGGCCGGTATCCGGATCGCGCGCATGCGTGCCTCCCTGCGTTCGTCGTTCGCACCGGCGGCGGAACCGCCACCGGGCCGGCCCCCACTCTCGCAGGAGCGCGCCCGCGCGGCGGTGGCCTGGGTAACTGTTCCGCCCCCAGCGTCGGGGTCGTTGTCTAGGATCACCCGCATGGCAGCCGACAACGAGACCGAGCAGACCACCGCCCCCTCGCCGAAGGCGGTCGCCACGGCGAAGGCGTTCGCGCTGGCGCACGGCGGCTCCGCCCTCGCCGTCGTGGAGAACATCGGTCAGGCGGGCGCTCGGCTCGTGCTGATCGGCGAGGACGGCGCGCTCGGCGACGTGCTCGTCACCGACGTCGCCGCCGGTGAGGCCGTCATCGAGGCCGTCGAGCAGCTCACCGCCAGCGAATGGGACGGCGAGACGACCGCCGCGCTGCAGATCGGCCCGGCGCACCGCCGCAAGATGGCCGGCCCGCGCGCCCGGTGAGGCCCGGCGCCCGAGTCCTGCTCGCGAGCTGCGCGGAGTTGCCGCGCTCCGGCGCCGACGAGGACGACCTGCCGGACGTGCTCGCCGGGATCGGCGTGACCGCGCAGTGGGCTCCCTGGGACGACCCGGCCGCCGCGTTCGGCGAAGCCGACCTCGTGGTGCTGCGCAGCACCTGGGACTACCCGCTGCGGCGCAAGGAGTTCCTCGGCTGGTGCGACTCGGTGCCCGCGCTGGCGAACCCGGCCGGGGTGGCGCGCTGGAACACCGACAAGACCTACCTCGCGGACCTGGCCGAGCGCGGTGTCCCGGTGGTGCCGACCGAACTGATCCGGCCCGGAGAGCCGTTGCGGTCGCCGTGGCCGGACGTCGACTTCGTGCTCAAACCCTCGGTGGGGGCGAGTTCGCGGGGCGCCGCGCGGTTCGCGCCGGGCGAGTTCGATTCGGCCGTCGCGCACCTCGCCGGGCTGCACGCTAACGACCAGCGAGTGCTCGTGCAGCCCTACCAGCGCGCCGTCGACCGGGAAGGGGAGACGGCGCTGGTCTTCTTCGGCGGGACCTATTCGCACGCGTTCGTGAAGGGCGCGATGCTCCCGGATTCGGCAGTGCCGGACACGGCGCCGGGGGAGCGGTTCGGCGTGCGGCCGGACCCGGCGCTGCGCCGCGCCGCGGAGGACGCGATGGACGCCGCCGCCGGGTTGCACGGCCTGCGCCGCGCGGACCTGCTGTACGCGCGGGTCGACGTCGTGCGCGGCGACGACGGCGCACCGCTGCTGCTCGAACTGGAGCTCACCGAGCCGTCGCTCGGTTTCGCGCAAGCCGACCCCGGCGCCAAGGCGCGCTTCGCGTCCGCCGTGCGCGCCGCCCTGCGCTGAGCACGACCTCCGATCGGCGAGCGTGTCGGGGTGGATTTCCGCTTCTCCGGCGTTTATGTTTTCAGCAACGGTTGAAGTCGATCAGTCGGAGGCACTGAGGTGACCGAGTACGCGCAGCGCACCGATCGTCCGGCGATGTCCGAGTGGATCGAGCAGATGGCCGCGCACTTCGAAGCCACCGAAGGCATGCCGCTGATCGCCGGGCGGATCCTCGCGTTCCTGCTGATCTGCGACCCGCCGGAGCGCACCGCCGCGGAGCTCTCGCACGGGCTCAACGCCAGCAGCGGCTCCATCAGCACCAACGTCCGACTGCTGCTGCGGCTCGGAGTGATCTCCAAGACGACCCGGCAAGGCCGCGAAGCCGCGCTGTACCGCGTCGAGGAGCAGCGCTGGCCGGAGCTGGTGCGGCACCGCATGCAGCAGGTCACCGGGCTCGAACAGCTCACCGAAGAAGGTCTGCGCATGTTCAGCGGGCAAGGCGAACGTGCCCGCAGGCTGCGCACCGTCCACGAGTTCTACAAATGGCTCGCAGGCGAAATGCCCGAACTCTGGCAGCGCTGGGAACGCGAACGACGTGGTCATCGGTTCTGACCCGCGCGGTCGTTTTGCTTTGGTGTCCGGGTAGCGGAACCTCAGTCGGTCTCTCGCTGCGGGATCTTTTCCCGAGTGGCTCCGCCACGAGGGAAAAAGCCGTCCTCGCGAGAGACCGGCTGAGAACCCGCGGGTGAGCCGGTTTTCGACGTGGGCTATGTGCTCCGCACATACAGGCACGGCCTTCGGCCGCAAGGCAGGCGTGGCTTCGCCCGCCCAACTGCACGGCTTCGCCGCTTACTGCACGGCTTCGTCGCTGGTAGGACGTGATCGGCAGCGGGTTAGGTGCTCTGGGGGGTTCTAGGCCGCTGTGGGGGTGGGCGATGCTTCGGTGGGGGTGGACGGCTCGGGGAGCTTGCCGCGGTAGCGGGATTCGCCCCACAGGAGGGCCGTCACGGTGATCACCAACGTGGAGCCGAGCACGTGCAGCACGACCATCGCTTCGGGCACGCCGAGCAGGTACTGCGCCGAACCCAGCGCGCCCTGCGCCAGCACCAGGACGCACGCCGCGGTGTACGCGCGCAGCAGCGCCTTGGTGGGCCGCGCGCTGCGCAGCCACACGCCGAACACCGCCAGCAGGCACACGTACGCCATCACCAGCAGGCCGTGCGCCTGCACCAAGGTCGGCACCGCCACGACGAGGCGGGGCGTGTCGGCGTCGCCCGCGTGCGGGCCCGCCGCCGTGACCAGCGTGCCCGCGATCAGCATCGCGGCCGTCACCGCGGTCAGCGCCACCAGCAGCCGCCGCATGTTGCCGGGGACCACCGGCGTGGGCTCCTCGTCGCCTTCGCCCGCGGCCTTGAACAGGCAGGCCGCCAGCCAGATCAGCACCGCCGAGGCCATGAAGTGGATCGACACGCTCCACCAGCTCAGGTCCACCAGCACGGTGATGCCGCCGATGATCGCCTGCACGACCACGCCGACCGGCATGATCAGCGCCAGCCGCACCAGGCGCGGACGGCGCGGACGCACCTGCCACGCGGCGATCAGGCAGGCCAGCGCGACGAAGCCGACCAGCCCGGTCAGCGTGCGGTTGCCGAACTCGATCACCTGGTGCAGCTGTGCGACCTCGGGGTGCTCGATGGGCACCATGCTGCCGGGGAAGCACTGCGGCCACGTGGGGCAGCCGAGTCCCGAGCCGGTCACCCGGACGACGGAGCCGGTCACCGAGATCAGGGCCTGGGTGATGAGAACGGCGAGCGCGAGCCAGCGTACCAAGCGGTGGCTGGACGCCGGAATCCGGGACGACAACGAGGACATCGGCACGTCTCGATGGTAGGTGCCGCCCCGGATCGACCGGCCGCCAGGTCGGGTGCGGCGGTTACTGGCGCTCGCCGTGGGCGAAGGCCTGACCCGGGAAGGCGCCAGCCTTCGCGACCTTCCTGCTCAGCTGCTTGCCGTGCGCGGCGAGGCGCTGCGCGTTCTCGGCGCCCAGGTGCGCCCACGGGGCGGCGGCCAGGACGTCGGTCCGCTGCTCGATGCGTTCCCGCAGCGCGGCGCCCTCGTCGGTGATCGCGCCGTCGGCGTCGAGCAGGCCGCGCTCGCGCAGCTCGTCCTGGGCCTGCGCCCATTCCTCGTCGGACCAGCCGCGGCTGAGCTGGGCGAACTTGCGCGACAACCCCTCCCCGCTGGTGATCTGCAGGACGAGCGCGTGCAGGCCGGACAGTTCTGCCTGCTGCAGCGCCATCAGGTGGCCGTCACCGCGGTGCTCGCGCAGCAGCGAGATCGCGTGCCAGAGCACCAGGTGCGGCTCGCTCGGCCACTCCAGGTCGGCGTGCCCGGCGTAGAGCGGGCGGGCCTCGGGGCGGCAGGCCTCGGTGGCGCGGCGGGCCAGCGCGGCGGCCTCGGCGAGCTCGTCGGAGGCGATGACGTCCTCGCCGAGCAGCTTGCGCAGCGTGGTGTCGGCGGCGCGGAAGCGAGTTTCGACGACCGTGGCCGGGGACGCGATGGACCACGCGTGCGGGATCACCTCGGCGATGATCCGCGGGTTGAAGTTGTAGAAGGTGGCGGCCACGACTCCGGCGCCGACGGCGCCCATCGGGGCGGCGCGACCGGCGAAGTAGCGCATCGTGCGCGTGTCGAGTCCCAGTGCGGTGAACGCCTCGTCCGCGTCGGGGCTGAAGTAGATCAGCGCGTGCAGCGCTTCGAGGGCTTTGTGGCAGGGGCGGGCCAGTTCGGCGCCGGGCGTCACGTCGGTGTGCGGCTCAGTCATGCCGCCACCCTACTTCCGGTAACAGGCGGGCTCGATATCTCGCGCTCCTGCCGGGCCGGTCGGGGCTCGACATCTCGTGTCGCCCTCCACCCGGCGAAGTCGCGGTCCGCCGCCGGGGCCGTCCCACTGGCCGCTGCTCAGCGACGTCGCCGCTCGTGGACGTCCTCGACGCCGCGTCCGGATCAGGTGAGGCGAGTCGTGCGCACGGCGAGCGCACCGGCCGCGCCCGCCCAGACCAGCAGCACCAGCACCGGCTGCCACCCGGGCAGCGCGGCGTGCTCCAAGGTCGTCTCCAGCGCGGTGGCCAGCGCCCCCGAAGGCAGCAGCCCGGCGGTCACGCCGACCGGCCCGGGCAGATCACCGGCGGGGAGCGCGAGCCCGCCCGCCAGCAGCAGCACGAACCAGATCGCGTTCGCCACCGCCAGCACGATCTCCGCCCGGAACGCGCCGCCGACCAGCACACCGGCCGCGCCGAACGCGAAGGTGCCCAGCACCAGCACCGGCAGCGCCGCCAGCACCCCGAGCGGACTCGGCGTCCAGCCCAGCAGCACCGCCGTGATCCCCAGCAGCACGGCCTGCAACGCCACCACCAGCAGCGTCGCCAGCACCCTGCCGCTGATCAGCGTCCACCGCGGCAGCGCCGTCGCCGACAGCCGCTTGAGCACGCCGTAGCGCCGGTCGAAGCCGAGCGCGATCGCCTGGCCGGTGAACGCCGTGGACATCACCGCGAGCGCGAGGATCCGCGGCGCGACCGAGTCGACCCGCGGCTCCGGCACCGTGCCGATGTGCAGCGTGCTCAGCCCGATCAGCAGCGCCAGCGGGATGATCAGCGTGAGCAGCGCCTGCTCGCCGTGGCGGATGATCAGCAGCGCCTCTATCCGGGTGTGCGCGGCCAGCATCCGCAGCGCGCGGCCGCGTCCGGGAGCGGGCGCGAACGTGCCCGCCGGGAACCGCCCGGCGCCCGAGCTCGGCCGGTCCTGGCGTGCGAGGTCCGCGCCGGCCTCGCCTGTCTCCGCGCCACGGTTCACGAGCGCAACTCCCGTCCGGTCAGGTCCAGGAACACGTCCTCCAGGCTGCGCCTGCTCACCCGGAGTTCGTTGGCCAGCACGCCGTGCCGCGCGCACCACGCGGTGACGGCGGAGACGACCTGCGGGTCGATGGTGCCGCGCACCACGTACTGCCCGCGGCGCTGCTCGGTGGCCTCGTAGCCCTCCGGGAGCACGGCCAGCAGCAGGTCGAGGTCGAGCGCTGGTTCGGAGTGGAACTTCAGCTCCTGCTTGCCCTGCGGGTCGGCGGTGAGCTCGGCGGTGGTGCCGTCGGCGACGGCGCGGCCGTGGTCGACGACGACGACCCGGTCGGCGAGCGCCTCCGCCTCGTCCATCAGGTGCGTGGTCAGCAGCACGCCGACGCCGTCGCGGCGCAGCGCGGCGACCAGGTCCCACACCAGGTGCCGGGCCTGCGGATCGAGCCCGGCGGTGGGCTCGTCGAGGAACACCAGTTCCGGGCGGCCGACCAGCGCGCACGCCAGCGACAACCGCTGCTGCTGCCCACCGGAGAGCCGCTTGTACGGGGTGCGCCCGGCGGAACCGAGCCCGAGCGTGTCCAGCAGCCAGCGCGGGTCGATCGGATCGGCGGAGCACGCCGCGACGAGGTCCAGCATCTCGGCCGCGCGCACTCCCGGGTACGCGCCGCCGCCCTGGGGCATGACGCCGATGCGGGGGCGCAGCCGCTCACCTTGGGTGGCGGGGTCGAGTCCGAGCACCCGCACGGATCCGCCGTCAGGCCGTTGGAAGCCCTCGCAGATCTCGACGGTGGTCGTCTTGCCCGCCCCGTTGGGGCCGAGCAGGGCGAGCACGCTGCCGCGGGACATGCGCAGGTCCAGCCCGGCGACGGCCACGGTGTCGCCGAAGCGCTTGGTCAGCCCGCGCACGTCGAGTGCGGTGCCGTCCGTGGCCGAGGCGTCGACCGGGGGTGTGCTCGCGGCTTCGTTCACGACGTCCAAGCCTATGACGTGACGGGCCGCCGGCCCTTGCGGGTGGGCAGCAGCGGTGGAACCTTGCCGCGCATGAGCCACAGCAGGACGCCGAAGGCGATCAGCGAGGCGATCACGGCGAACGGGATCTGGTAGGCGCGCAGCAGGAAGGCGGCACCCGTCGGCGGCACGACCAGCGCGACGATGGAGCAGATCGCCGCCGCGCCCAGCCGGAACCGGTGGTCGTTGGTGGACAGCGACAGCGGCACCACCATCCACAGCAGGTACCAGGGGTGCAGCACCGGCCCGAACACGGCGAGCGTGCCGAGGGTGATGCCGAGCGCGGCCAGCGGTTCGATGCGCCCCTTGAACGACAGCCACAGCAGCCGCAGGCAGACCCCGCCGGTGATGGCGTAGCCGAAGATCTTGGTGATGACCAGCATCGAGTTGGTGTGGTTGCCGAGCCCGAGCAGCATCCCGAGGCCGCCGCCGGTCATGCCGAACGCGGTCATCGGCGCCAGCCAGGTCTTGATCCGGTTCGGCACGTCGTAGGTCTCGATCCAACCGAGCCCCCAGCCGCTGGACACCGTGATGATCGTCATCGTGACGAGCAGCACCACGCCGAGCAGCGCGGCCACGCCGACCAGGTCGCGCATCCGGCCGCCGCGCCTGCGGGCGACGTAGATGCCGAAGAAGCCGAGCGCGACGAAGCCGGGAGGTTTGATCGCGCCGCCGATGCTCAGCAGCACGCCGGCGGCGATCACGCCGAGCGGGGTGCGCCAGCGCAGTCCGAGCTCGATGGCGGCGAGCATGATGCCGACCAGCAGCGCCTCGTTGTGCGCACCGCTGACCACGTGGAACAGCGTGATCGGGTTGGCGGCGGAGAGCCACAGCGCCGCCACCGGGTGCACGCCGCAGCGCGCGGCGAGCCGCGGGATGGCCCAGATCGCCAGCACCAGTCCGATGATCATCACGACTCGCCACAGCAGCACGCCGAACACCACGTCGTCGCCGATGACGCGGGCGATGTGCTGGCCGAACATGAGGAACAGCGGGCCGTACGGGGAGGGCGTGTCGCGCCAGATGTTCGGCACGTTCGCGACCAGCGGGTTGTCCACCCCGAGTGCGGTGCCGGGCCCCAGCGAGTACGGGTTGATGCCGAGCGCGGCCACCGCGTTCTGCGCCAGGTACGTGTACATGTCGGTGCTGAACAGCGGCGGGGCGATGGCCAGCGGCAGGCCCCACATCACGACGGTGCGGTCCATCTGGGTGCGGCTGACCATGCGGTCCCGACCGGGCCAGGAGAGCTTGCCCAGCCACAGCCACGCGGTGACGACCATGAGCATGCCGAGCCAGGCGCAGGCCATCGCGACGGTGGGGATGCGCGCGGGCAGTCCGAGCAGCCGCACCCCGATCAGCGGGTTGTCGACGGGGGCGGCGCCGGCGCCGATCGCGCCGAAGGCCAGCACGAGCGAGCCGGTGGTGCCGAAGCGGCGGACGAGGTCGAGCTGGCGGCGTTCCGGCGGGTCCAGCGGCGCGGGTTGCCGGTCGGTCGGCGCGGCGCCCGCGTACGCGGTGTCGGTGCTCGGTCCCGCGGCCTCCGCGGTCCGGACCGCGGCGCCTTCGGCCGCCGTCGTGGCCTCGCCCCGTTCACCGTCGTCGCCGGGTCCGGCGTCCTCGGGCCGCGCACCGGATCGCGCGGGAACGTCCCGTCCGGCTCCGTGCCGCTTGTTCGTCTCGCCTGCACCCACGACGCCGAAGCTTAGGCCAGACGGTGATCGCCCCGCGTCGCCGTCGCACAACCGCCGTCCGGGGTGAGCCGAGTCACGTTGTCGGACCTGCGCTCTGGCGTGCTCGACCTAAATAGGTAACATCAGTGTTGTGAAAAACGCCGGAACCTCCTCACCGGCCGCGGCCGCCGACCCGGGTGCCGCGGCACCGGGTGCGGGCGTCCCGTCCGGGGACGGGCGCACCCGGCATTCGGTCGCCCGCCTCCTGCTGGAGCGCGGGCCGATCACCGCCGCGGCGGTGGCCGAGGAACTCGGGCTCAGCTCCGTCGCGGTGCGCAGGCACCTCGACGCGCTGGTCACCGAGGGCGAGGCCTACACCAGGGAGTCCTCGGCGCGGCAGCGCAGGGGACGGGGCAGGCCCGCGAAGCTGTTCCTGCTGACCGAGGTCGGCAGGGCCAGGTTCGGGCACGCCTACGACGACCTGGCCGTGGCGGCGCTGCGGTTCATCGCCGAAACCGACGGTGAGCAGGCGGTGCGGGAGTTCGCGCGCAAGCGGATCTCCGCGCTGGTCGCTCACCACCGGGAGGCGCTGGCCGCCGCGCGGACCACGGCCGAACGGGCCGAGGTCCTCGCCGGTGCGCTGACTCGCGAGGGCTACGCTGCCTCGACGCGCAGCGTGGCCTCCGGTGAGCAGCTCTGCCAGCACCACTGCCCGGTGGCGCACGTCGCTGCGGACTTCCCGCAGCTGTGCGAAGCCGAGACCGAGGCGTTCGCCGAGGTCCTCGGCATCCACGTGCAGCGGTTGGCCACCATCGCCAACGGCGATGCGGCCTGCACCACGCACGTACCGCTCACGCGGTCCGCGCGACATGCCGCGAACGGCCCGGAGACCGAGCAGGTCCTTCCGGCGTCGGCTCCGGCCGCAACCGATCCGGCTGCCCCCGCCCGGTCCCAGACCGGTGGGCAGCAGACCGCCCCGATTCCTGACGGAGGGGAGTCCGTATGACTGCCGCTGCCGAGCAGCGCACACCCACCACGGTGCCGAACAACTCTGGCCAGCTCAGCCAAGAGGAGACCCTGGCGACCCTGGGCAACTACGAATACGGCTGGGCCGACAAGGACGTCGCGGGCGAAGGCGCGCGTCGTGGGCTCAACGAGGACGTGGTCCGGGAGATCTCGGGCAAGAAGAACGAGCCGGAGTGGATGCTCGAAGCGCGGCTGAAGGCGCTGCGGCTGTTCGAGCGCAAGCCGATGCCGAACTGGGGCGCCGACCTCTCGGGCATCGACTTCGACAACATCAAGTACTTCGTGCGCTCGACCGAGGAGCAGGCCCAGAGCTGGGAGGACCTGCCCGAGGACATCAAGAACACCTACGACCGGCTGGGCATCCCGGAAGCGGAGAAGCAGCGGCTCGTCGCCGGTGTCGCCGCCCAGTACGAGTCCGAGGTGGTCTACCACAAGATCCGCGAGGACCTTGAGGAGAAGGGTGTCCAGTTCCTGGACACCGACACCGCGCTGCGCGAGCACCCGGAGACCTTCAAGGAGTACTTCGGCTCGGTCATCCCGGCCGGGGACAACAAGTTCTCCGCGCTGAACACCGCGGTGTGGTCCGGCGGCTCGTTCATCTACGTGCCGAAGGGCGTGCACGTCGACATCCCGCTGCAGGCCTACTTCCGGATCAACACCGAGAACATGGGCCAGTTCGAGCGGACGCTGATCGTCGTGGACGAGGACGCCTACGTCCACTACGTCGAGGGCTGCACCGCCCCGATCTACTCCAGCGATTCGCTGCACTCGGCGGTCGTGGAGATCGTGGTCAAGAAGGGCGCTCGCTGCCGCTACACGACCATCCAGAACTGGTCGAACAACGTCTACAACCTGGTCACCAAGCGGGCCAAGGCCGAAGAGGGCGCGACCATGGAGTGGGTCGACGGCAACCTCGGCTCCAAGGTCACCATGAAGTACCCGTCGGTGTTCCTGATGGGCGAGCACGCCAAGGGCGAGGTGCTCTCGGTGGCGTTCGCCGGTGAGGGCCAGCACCAGGACGCGGGCGCGAAGATGGAGCACATGGCTCCGCACACCTCCTCGACGATCGTCTCCAAGTCGATCGCCCGCGGTGGTGGCCGCACCTCCTACCGGGGTCTGGTGAAGGTCGCCAAGCGCGCCAACCACTCGGCCTCCACGGTCAAGTGCGACGCGCTGCTGGTGGACACCATCAGCCGCTCGGACACCTACCCCTACGTCGACGTGCGCGTCGACGACGTGTCCATGGGCCACGAGGCCACCGTCTCCAAGGTCAGCGACGACCAGCTGTTCTACCTGATGCAGCGCGGTCTGACCGAGGACGAGGCCATGGCGATGATCGTGCGCGGCTTCGTGGAGCCCATCGCGCGCGAGCTGCCCATGGAGTACGCGCTGGAACTGAACCGCCTGATCGAGCTGCAGATGGAAGGGGCCGTCGGCTGACATGACGAGCACCACTGACACCGCCGACGCCCAGCACGGCCTGAGCGAGCACTCCCACGGGGGCGCGGTCGTGCCGCAGTCGTCCCGCGGGCAGCGCTTCACCTCCTACGACGTCGACGCCTTCGAGGTGCCCGGCGGTCGCGAGGAGGACTGGCGCTTCACGCCGACGAAGCGGCTCAAGGGCTTGCACGACGGCACCGCCAAGGCCACGGCCTCGCTGAACGTCGAGGTCGAGGCCGGTTCCGACGTCACCGTCGAGACCGTCGGCCGCGACGACGAGCGCCTCGGCAAGGGCGGCGTGCCCGCCGACCGGGTCGCGGCGCAGGCCTGGAGCTCCTTCGAGCAGGCCACCGTCATCACCATCCCGAAGGACGTGCAGCCGGCCGAGCCGATCAGCGTCGTCGTGCACGGCCCCGGTGCGGGCGAGACGGCGTTCGGGCACATCCAGATCCGCGCCGAGCGGTTCGCCGAAGCGGTCGTCGTGCTCGACTACCGCGGCTCCGGCGTGCTGGGCGAGAACGTCGAGTTCGTCACCGACGACTCCGCCCGGCTGTCGGTCGTGTCCGTGCACGACTGGGCCGACGACGCCACCCAGGTCAGCTCCGAGCACGCCTACCTGGGCCGGGACGCGGTGTTCCGGCACTTGGCCGTGACCCTCGGGGGCGACCTGGTGCGGGTCAACACGACGATCACCTACGGCGACAAGGGCGGCGACGCCGAGCTGCTCGGGCTGTACTTCGCCGACGCCGGTCAGCACCTGGAACACCGGATGCTGGTCGACCACGCGCAGCCGAACTGCCGCAGCAACGTGCTCTACAAGGGCGCGCTGCAGGGCGACGGGGCGCACTCGGTGTGGATCGGCGACGTGCTGATCCGGGCCGCGGCCGAGGGCACCGAGACCTTCGAGCTCAACCGGAACCTGGTGCTCACCGAGGGCGCTCGCGCCGACTCGGTGCCGAACCTGGAGATCGAGACCGGTGAGATCGAAGGCGCCGGCCACGCCAGCGCCACCGGCCGGTTCGACGACGAGCAGCTGTTCTACCTGCAGGCTCGCGGTATCCCGAAGGAGCAGGCCCGCCGACTGGTGGTGCGCGGTTTCTTCGGCGAGATCCTGCAGAAGATCACCGTGCCGTCGGTCCGGGAGCGGCTGGAGGCCGCGATCGAGGCCGAACTGGCCGTCGTCGGCGCCTGACGCCGCCCCCCACTCGCCTTCTTTCCCCAAGTACCAGGAGAACACAGCACAATGGCCACCCTGGAGATCAAGGACCTGCACGGTTCCGTCCTCACCGAAGAGGGCGCCAAGCCGATCCTCAACGGTGTGAATCTCAAGATCGACTCCGGTGAGATCCACGCGATCATGGGCCCGAACGGCTCCGGCAAGTCCACCCTGGCCTACGCCATCGCCGGGCACCCCAAGTACCAGATCGACTCCGGTTCGGTCCTGCTCGACGGCGAGGACGTGCTGGAGATGAGCGTGGACGAGCGCGCCCGCGCGGGCCTGTTCCTCGCCATGCAGTACCCGGTGGAGGTGCCGGGCGTGTCGATGTCGAACTTCCTGCGCAGCGCCGCCGGTGCGGTCCGCGGCGAGGCCCCGCAGATCCGGCACTGGGTCAAGGAGGTCAAGAAGTCGATGACCGACCTCGACATCGACCCCTCCTTCGCCGAGCGCAGCGTCAACGAGGGTTTCTCCGGCGGCGAGAAGAAGCGCCACGAGATCCTGCAGCTCGACCTGCTCGACCCGAAGTTCGCGATCCTCGACGAGACAGACTCCGGTCTGGACGTCGACGCGCTGCGCGTCGTGTCCGAGGGCGTGAACCGCTACAAGGAGAAGGGTGACAAGGGCGTGCTGCTGATCACGCACTACACCCGCATCCTCAACCACATCACCCCGGACCACGTGCACGTGTTCTCCGGCGGCAAGGTCGTCGAGTCCGGCGGGCCGGAGCTGGCCGACGAGCTCGAGAAGAACGGGTACGTGCGGTTCACCAGCAAGAAGGAGGCCGTCGCCCAGTCATGACCGCTCAGCCTCTCACCAGTGCAGGTGCGGCCGCGGGGCCGCTGGACGTCGCGGCGATCCGCTCCGACTTCCGGATCCTGGGCCGCACGATCCGCGATGATCGGCGCCTGGTGTATCTGGACTCGGGGGCGACTTCGCAGCGTCCGCGCCAGGTGCTCGACGCGGAGCGGTCGTTCTTGGAGACCTCCAACGCGGCGGTGCACCGCGGTGCGCACCAGCTCGCGGAGGAGGCCACGGACGCGTACGAGGACGCCCGCGCCAAGATCGCCCGCTTCGTCGGAGCGAGCGTGGACGAAGTGGTGTTCACCAAGAACGCCACCGAGGGCGTCAACCTCGTCGCGTACGCGATGAGCAACGCCGCGACGTCCGGCCCGGAAGCGGAGCGCTTCCGCATCGGGCCGGGCGACGAGGTCGTGGTGACCGAGATGGAGCACCACGCGAACCTCGTGCCGTGGCAGGAGCTGTGCAGGCGCACCGGGGCGACGCTGCGCTGGTTCGGCGTCACCGAGGACGGTCGGCTCGACCTGTCCGACGTGTCCGGCGTGATCAGCGAGCGCGCCAAGGTCGTCGCCGTCGCGCACCAGTCCAACGTGCTCGGCACGGTCAACCCGCTCGACGAGATCGTGGCGCGGGCGCACCAGGTCGGCGCGCTGGTGGTGCTCGACGCGTGCCAGTCCGTGCCGCACGCGCCGGTGGACTTCGCCGAGCTCGACGTGGACTTCGCGGTGTTCTCGGGGCACAAGATGCTCGGCCCCTCCGGGGTCGGGGTGCTCTACGGGCGCAACGAGCTGCTGCGCGCGATGCCGCCGTTCATCACCGGCGGTTCGATGATCGAGATGGTGCACATCGACCACTCGACGTTCGCCGAGCCGCCGCAGCGGTTCGAGGCGGGCGTGCCGATGACCTCGCAGGTCGTCGGGCTCGGTGCGGCCGTGGACTACCTGTCGGTGGTCGGCATGGAACGCATCGCGGCGCATGAGAAGAAGCTCGCCGCCGCTGCTCTGGAGGAGCTGTCGGCGATCGACGGGGTCCGCATTATCGGCCCGGCGAACACCGACAGCCGTGGTGCCACGGTGTCGTTCGTGGTCGACGGCGTGCACCCGCACGACGCCGGCCAGGTGCTGGACAGCCTGGGCGTCGAGGTGCGCGTCGGCCACCACTGCGCGTGGCCGCTGCACCGGGCGTGCGGGGTGCCCGCGACGGTCCGCGCGAGTTTCTACCTCTACAACGATCTGGACGAGGTCCGGGCGCTCGGGGAAGCTGTGCGGGAGGCCCAGCGTTTCTTCGGTGTCGGGTGAACGGCTGAAGGACGTGTGATGCAGCTCGAACAGATGTACCAGGAGATCATCCTGGACCACTACCGCAACCCGCACGGGCACGGCCTGCGGGACCCGTTCGACGCGGAGTCCTCGCAGGTCAACCCGGTGTGCGGGGACGAGGTGACGTTGCGCGTCCGGTTGGCGGGCAGCGGCCTCGACGCGATCGTCGAGGACGTCTCCTACGAGGGGCAGGGCTGTTCGATCAGCCAGGCCTCGATCTCGGTGCTCACCGACCTCGTGGTCGGCAAGCCGGTGAAGGAGGCCATGCAGCGGCAGGCCGCCTTCAGCGAGCTCATGCAGGGCCGCGGCAAGGTCGAGCCCGACGAGGACGTCCTGGAGGACGGCATCGCGTTCGCCGGTGTGGCGAAGTACCCGGCGCGCGTGAAGTGCGCGCTGCTGGGGTGGATGGCTTTCAAGGACGCCGTTTCGCGCGTCGTCGACGAGGTGGGAGCGTCATGACAGAGCAGACCGACGTGCAGGACGAGGCCGCCGCGGGCGCGGCCACCGACGTGGCGCGCGGCGCCGAGAACCTGCCGGAGCCCCCGGCCCCGGCGGCGGAACTCGCCGCGCTGGAAGACGTGGAGGAGGCGCTGCGCGACGTCGTCGACCCCGAGCTCGGGATCAACGTCGTCGACCTCGGTCTCGTCTACGACGTCCGCGTCGAGCAGGACAACAGCGCCACGGTGGACATGACGCTGACCTCCGCGGCCTGCCCGCTGACCGACGTGATCGAGGAGCAGGCCCGCTCCGCGCTCACCGGCGGTCCCGGCGGCGGCCTGGTCAGCGACTTCCGCATCAACTGGGTGTGGATGCCGCCGTGGGGACCGGAGAAGATCACCGAGGAAGGCCGCGAACAACTGCGGGCCCTCGGCTTCACGGTCTGATCTTGATTTCGGCTCGCTGTGCTTAGCGGGTCGGGTAGCGGAACCTCAGCGGCCTTCTCGCTGCGGGATCCATTTCTCAAGTAGCCCTCTACTCAGCGAAATGGCTGTCCTCGCGAGAAGGCCGCTGAGAACCCGCCGCGGTGCCGGTTGCGTGCGGGGTCGCGGCTCAGCGGCTTCGCCGCTGACAGGACAAACGATGAAAATCTTTCTTGTCGACGTGTAGTCGCCGATCGCCCCTGGCTTGTGCCAAGGGCGATCAGTGTTTTCCGGTCGGGTTTCCGGGCTCCCTGCTCAGCGGCGTGGGGCTTGGGATCGGGCCTGGGGCAGGTCCGGGTCCGGGTCCTCGGTGGGGAAGTGCATCGCCGACGGGTCGGCGGAGCCTCCTGGTCCGGCGGGCGGCGGTGGGCCGGAGCCGGGTGCGAAGCCGGGTGGCGGCGTCGCCGGTCCGGGGAACGACGGCGGGGGCTGCTGGGACTGCGGTTTGCCGCGCAGCACGTCGACGTGCTCCGAACCGGGGCGGGACATCACCCAGCTCGATCCGGTCAGCGCCTTCGCGTCCTGCTTGAGCGGCGCCAGCATCCGCGACACCTCGTCGTAGGTGCTCACGGTGCTCTGCGTGCACACCAGCGTCGCCAGCGACAGCGTCACCCGCACCCCACCGGCCTCCCGCTCCGGATCGAGCAGCAGTTCCGACAGCGGCACCAGATCGTCCAGGTCGGCCACCAGCAGGAAGTCGTCCCCGCCGACGTGCCCCACGGTCACCGAGGTCAGCGAGGTGGCCGCATCGGTCAGCACCCGCCCGATCGTGCGGATGAGGTCGTCGCCCGCGGAGAACCCGACGCTGTCGTTGACGGACTTGAAGCCGTCGATGTCCAGCCAGCTCACCGCGAACACGTCACCGGCGGCGATGCGCCTGCCGACGTCCCTGGCGATGGCGTCGCTGCCGGGCAGCCGCGTCAGCGGGTTCAGCGCCGCGGCCTCCTCCACCTTCAGGTCCGCCATGCCGCGGATGAGGTGCCCGGCGCGCACCGCGCCCAAGCAGCGGCCGGCCTCGTCGACGACGATCGCGTCGTCGTACATCCGGTACTGGTCGGAGCGGGTGACCAGGCTCAACGCCTCCATGGCGGTGGTCGCGGTGGTGACCATCCGCGGTTCGTCCGCGAGCCGCGAGGCGGGCCGCTTCGCGTGCAGCGCGTGCCCGTACGGGCCGGTGACGGCGAGCAGGAACCGGTTGCGGTCGATGGTGAACTGCGGGCGGTTGTGCTCGTCGACCAGCACCACGCCGCTGATCTCGGGGTGGTCGGCGAGGACGCCGCGCACCTTGTCCGCGGTCGCGTCGACCGACAGCAGGGTGGCGGGGGAGAGGAACTCGGTGACGCGCGGCCCGGCCGCGAGCGTGTTCACCGGCTGCCCGGACGGGTCGGTGACCTCGGCGGCCACTCCCGGAACGGTGATCGTCGTCGGTGGCCGGCGCGCGGCCGGGGCCAGCAGGTTGCCCTGCACCAGCCGCACCCCGGTGCGCCGCAGCGCCGAGAGCTGCCGGTCGTTCTCCACGCCTTCGGCGACGAGGTCCGCGTTCGCGGCCTCGCACAGGTGCCGCACCGATTCGAGCACCGCGCGCCGCGGCGCCGAATCCGGCAGACCGCTGACCACGCCGCGGTCCAGCTTGACCATGCCGGGTTCCATGTCCGCGATCAGCGTCAGCGGCACGTCGCCGTCACCGACGCCGTCCACGGCGATCTGGAACCCGTCCGACTTGAGGGACTGCACGCCTTCGACCAGCTGGACGGGGTCCAGCCGCGCGAACGGCGGACCGATCTCCAAGGTCACTTCCTGCTCGCGGCGGCCCACTTCGCGCAACCGGTCCAGCACCAGTTGGAGCCGGGGCAGGTCGTGGGTGACGGTGCCGCCGAAGATGTTCAGGTGCAGGGGTAACAGCGTCTCGTGATCCGCGGCCGCGGTGATCGCGGCCCGAGCCAGTTCGATGTCGAGCTCGGTGAGCTTGCGGTGCCGTGCGGCCTCCCGGAACAGGTCATGGACGTCCCCACCGGTGGGCCGGGCGAGCGCTTCCACCGCGACGATGGCACCGGTCTTCACGTTGATCAGGGGCTGGAACGCGAAGCGCACTTCGTTGACCAGCGCGAGCACGGGGTCGATGCTGCCTGCACTCATGGCTCTCCATCGAGCGGGTTCACGACCTGTTCACCGACATCTCAGCTGCTCCTCGCCTGGGGACGACGGGCATTGCCGACCGCCAACCTAGCGCGCCCACCGGGGCCGGAGCACACAACTCGCCCACCCGTTGTGGGAACTCACACAACGTCCTGACGTGCTGCTCGTCCGCGTCCGGCGGGTCAGAGGCCGCCGAAGCCGTGCTGCGCCTCGCCGCCACCGGGACCGAAACCGCCCGCGACCAGCCTCCGCCGGACGGGCCAAGGGGCTCGGCGGAACAGCGCCGTCATCACCGCCGCCGTCCGGGCGGGGTCGTGATCGGCCGCGAGGAACGCGGCCTGGTCGGCCTCCGGGAGGGAGAAGAACACCTCGAAGAAGTCCGGCACCAGCGACGGCGGGAACGTGAGCAGCGCGCGCAGCGCACGCCTGCGCAGGGCGTGCGTCGCCATCGCGCGCGGCGGCCACAAGATCGACCAGGCGGCCTTCGCGGCCTTGGCCGGGCCGGAGGTCAGCCCCGCGCTCAGCGCTCCCGCCACCCAAGGGGCCTGCCGCAGCGCGGACGCCACGCTGAAACCGCTGGCCGGGTGCACCAGCCCGCCAGAGGCGCCGAACGGCACCACCCGGCCGGGCAGCGGGATCGGGTCGTCCACCGGGAACCGCACCCGCTCCTCGGCGGCGTCGTCGGGCACGGTGATACCGGCCGCGGCGAGCCGCCCGTGCAACCGCCTGCGCAGCAGCGTCAGCGGCATCGCGGGCCGCCGGGCCAGCGAGGTCTCCTCCAGCAGCACCTGCCCGGAACCGAACCGGACGCAGTACAGGAACGTCGGCCAGCCGCCGCGGGTGTCGGGCGCGGAACGCCAGTCCATGAACACCCCGGACCCCTCCGGGCACAGCGGTTGCGCCGCCGCCGAATCCAGCACGACGCCCACCGCGGACTGCTGCGCCGCAGTCCGGGACGGGCGGCCCCCGGAGAGCACCCGCGCGGCACCGGTGGCGTCGATGACGGTGGCCGCCGCGAGCCTCCGGCCGTCCTTGAGGTGCACCGTCGAACCGGTGGGACCGTGCTCGGCGCCCACGACGCGGCCGGTGACGTCCTGCACGTCGGGGCGCCACAGGTGCTTCCACAGCGCGGAGTTGTCCAGCACCGCGTACGGCCTGGCCAGCTCGTGCGGGGAGGTACCGAAGGTGCGCATGCTGGCCGTCACGGACCCCAGCGCCGAGTGCGGCACCGCCGCGGGCAGCTCGTCGAGCCACGAGCCGTAGGTGTGCGGCCAGCCCCGGCGCGGCGCCGGATCCACCACGGTCGTGGCCAGTCCGGTGTCGGCGCACGCCGCCGCCACCGCCCGGCCCGCGGGCCCCGCCCCCACGATGAGCACGTCCACCACGCGAGCATCAGATCACGGCGGGTGCGGGTGCCGCCGCACGGCCGGGCGGCGCTAACGTGCCGGACATGCGAACCGATCCGCCGGTCGAGCGAACCTCCCGCCGCAGCGACCCCCTCCGCAACGGTCGCCCGGCGTCGGATCTGGCGACGAGCCCGTTCCGGGCGGATCGGGACCGGGTGTCGAGCTCGGCGTTCTTCGCGCGCCTCGGCGGCGTGACGCAGGTCGTGAGCCCCAGCGGCTCCGGAATGCTGCTGCACAACCGGCTCACGCACAGCTTGAAGGTGGCGCAGGTGGCGCGGGCCATCGGCGAGCGGCTGCGCGCGGAACCCGACGCGGCGGCCGCGATGGACGAGCTCGGCGGGTGCGACCTGGACGTCGTGGAGGCCGCCGGGCTGGCTCACGACCTCGGGCATCCGCCGTTCGGGCACCTCGGCGAGACCGTGCTGGACCGGATCGCGCGCGTCGACTACGGCTTGCGGGACGGCTTCGAGGGCAACGCCCAGTCGTTCCGCATCGTCAGCTCGATCGACGTGCGCGGCGACCCCGGCGGATCCGGCGACGGGCTCGACCTCACCGCGGCGGTGCGCGCGGCGCTGCTGAAGTACCCCTGGACGCGGCTGCACCGCCCGTCCCCGCACCCGCGCGACCTGCGGGTGCCGCCGCGCGGGGCGTCGGAGCCGGACGAGGCGCCGGGCACCGGGTCGGCGAAGTTCTCCTGCTACGTCACCGAGCTCGACGACATGCGCGACTGCCGTTCGGCGTTCCGCGGCCTGGTGGAGAGCTGGCAGCAGACCGTCGAGGCGTCCGTGATGGACACCGCCGACGACATCGCCTACGCCATCCACGACCTGGAGGACTTCCACCGGGTCGGCATCCTGCAGCACACCACCGTGTCGAACGAGCTCGTCGAGTGGCTCGCCCACCAGGTGCAGCTGGCCGCGCTGGGCGACGCCGAGCTCGCACGCACCGAGCACCTGGCGGGCCGGTCGCTGGAGCGGCTGCGGCGCAGGCTGCACGCGAAGGACTCCTGGATCGCCTCCGACGAGGCCTTCACCCAGGCGGTGCGGAAGGTCCTCGACGAGCTGGTGACGAAGCTGCTGCGAGCTCCGTTCGACCGCTCGAAGCAGGCCGAGCAGGCGGTGGCGGTGTTCTCCGGCGAGTGGACCCGCAGGCTGGTCGAAGGGGTGCGCGTCGAGCGGCGGCCGACGGTGCGCTCGGGTCACGTGTCGCTGGGGCCCGAGCAGTGGCACGAGGTGCAGGTGCTGAAGTTCGTGCACCGCCGCTTCGTGCTGCAGCGGCCGGACCTGGCGCTGCATCAGCGCGGCCAGGACCGCCTGCTGACGAAGCTGGTCACGGCGCTGGACTCGTGGCTGATCGACCGCAGCGAGGCGGCGCGGCTGCCGCACCGCCTCCGCGACCTGTTCGACCGGGCGCGCGAAGAGTTCGGCAGGCTGCGCTCGACGGATCCCGTCGCGCTCGCGCCCGACGGCGACGAGATCAGCGGTGAAGACCTGGAGCGCCGCGCCCGCGGCCGGGCGGTGATCGACTTCGTCGCCTCGCTCACCGACGACCAGGCCGCCTCCTTGCTGGAAGCCCTTTCCGGCCGGACCACGCGGCTGTTCTCGGAGATCTCGATCTGAGGTCCGGTCACGTCCGGGCGGGGGCGGGATCGTCGGTGAGGCCCTTGCGGAACGTCTCGGCCAGCAGGTAGCTGGAGCCGAACGAGATCAGGCACAGCACCACCACGTACCCGGCGATGGCCATCGACGACCCGGTCCAGCCGTAGAGGGCGGTGCAGATCATCGGTGCCAGCCCGCCGCCGAGGATCGCCGCGAGCTGGTAGGCCAGCGAAGCCCCGCTGTAGCGGAAGCGGGTGCTGAACAGTTCGGAGAAGTACGCCGACTGCGGCCCGTACACCGCGGTCCGGCACACCTGCACGACGATCCCGCCGAGCAGGAACAGCATGATCGAACCGCTGTCGACCAGCAGGAAGTACGGCACCGCGAACACCGCCAGCCCGGCCATGCCCGCCATCGACATGCCGCGGCGCCCGATGCGGTCCGACAGCAGGCCGAACGCCAGCATCAGCGGGATGTCGACGAAGCTCAGCAGTGCGTTCGCGTTCAGGATCGAGGTCCGCTCGTAGCCGAGGGTGGTCGTCGTGTAGGCGACGATCCAGGTGGTGCCCACGTAGAAGGTCGCGTTCGTGGCGAGGAAGGACCCGGCGGCCAGCGCCACGACGCGCGGGTGTTCGCGCAACACGTCGAGCACCGGGGTGCGGGTGTGCTGCTGCCGCTGCGCGGCCCGCTGGAACACGGGGCTCTCGCTGATCCGCAGCCGGATGACGAACCCGACGATGATGAGCAGCGCACTGCACAGGAACGGCACCCGCCAGCCCCAGGCGAGGAATTCGGCCTCGGTCAGGCCCGCCGACAGCGCGGAGAACGTGAGGTTGCCCAGCAGCAACCCGGCGGGCACGCCGATCTGCGGCCAGCTGCCGTAGAAGCCGCGCCGGTGCTCCGGGGCGTGTTCCACGGCCATCAGCGCCGCGCCGCCCCATTCGCCGCCGACGCCGATCCCTTGGGCGAACCGCAGCACCGTGAGCAGCAGCGGAGCGGCCACGCCGATCGTGCCGTAGGTCGGCAGCACGCCCATCAGGACGGTCGCCAGCCCCATCAGCAGCAGGGAGGCGACCAGTACGGGTTTGCGGCCGTGGCGATCACCGAGGTGCGCGAACAGGACGCCGCCCAGCGGCCGGGCGATGAACCCGACCGCGAACGTCGCGAAGGAGGCCACGGTGCCCGCGACCGGTTCGAACTCGGGGAAGAACAACCGGTTGAACACGAGCGCGGCGGCGGTTCCGTAGATGAAGAAATCGAACCACTCGATGGTCGTGCCGATCAGGCCGGCCGCAGCGACCCGGCGGGCGCTGGAGGGAGGAGGAGCCATCGCGACGCGCCCTTCGGGTGGTGTGTCCCAGATAACTAACGCTGTAAGTCCGAGCACGTTAATGAGGCGGCGACCGCCGGGGCAAGGGTGCGAACGGAAAAAATCCGGCACTGCGCCGAATGCCCGCCGCCGCGAGCGCACCCGCGTGCTGGGATGGGGGCATGCGAGGCAGGGAACTGGCCGGCGGTGGACGCGCGGTCCCGGTGCCACCGGAGCGGCTGGCGGGCTGGTTCGAGCGGTTCGGCACCCGCCACGGCGGCATCGCGCGCACCGAACTCGCCGCGCGCCGCGTGGCGGTCACCGCCACCGACGGCGCCACCGCGGTCGTGGAGGTGCCGTTCGAGCAGCTGCCCGGCCCGCACGGTGAGCACCCCGGTCTCGCGGTCGGCCCGCTGGTCGAGCACGTGCGCGTGCCGCGCCGGATCGGACTGGTGCTGGTGCGCCTCGGCGCGCACAGCGTCGGCATCGCCCGCGCGGGCACCGTCGAGGTCTCCTCCACCGACCGGCACCTCGTGCACGGCCGGAACAAGGCGGGCGGGCAGTCCCAGCAGCGGTTCGCCCGGCGCCGCGAAGGCCAGGCGCGGCGCTCGCTGGAATCCGCCGCCGCCGACGTCGCGCGCGTGCTGCTGCCCGAACGCGACCGGCTCGACGCCGTGGTGCTCGGCGGCGACCGCCGGGCGCTGGAGGCGTTGCGCGCCGAACCGAAGCTGCGCGACCTGCTGGCCGGTGCCGAACCCCGCGTGCTCGACGTGCCCGAGCCCCGCCGATCGATCCTCGACGACGCCGCCGAACGCGCGATCGCCGTCGAGGTCCGCATCCACGAAGCGTGACGACCGGTCGCTCGTGGCGGAGTGCACGCCGGTGACGAGGGACCGACCGCTACACTGGGGACGTGGTGAGCAAGCGCGCAACGAAGAAGTGCGCGGCGAAACTCCGCCTGCGAGGGCCGCGCACAACCGTCTCCGCTGATTAGCGGCGACGTTCTCGGCCCATCCGATTCCGGCCGTCACCGGCCAGCGGTGGGCTTTTTCGTGAACTCGCTCGACCACTACGTCTTCGGAGCCTTCCTTGATCTCTGCCACGGGCCTTGAACTGCGCGCGGGTTCGCGCATCCTGCTCTCCGGCGCCACGCTGCGCGTGCAGCCCGGTGACCGCGTCGGCCTCGTCGGCCGCAACGGCGCGGGCAAGACGACGACGCTGCGCGTGCTCGCCGGGGAAGGCGAGCCCTACGCCGGTGAGCTCATCCGCCGCGGCGAACTCGGCTACCTGCCGCAGGACCCGCGCGAAGGGGACCTGTCGGTCTCCGCGAAGGAGCGGGTGCTCTCCGCCCGCGGCCTCGACAAGCTGCTGCGCGACATGGAGAAGGCGCAGACCGAGATGGCCGAGCTGGCCGACGACCGCCAGCGGGACAAGGCCATCAACCGCTACGGCAAGCTGGAGGAGCGGTTCTCCGCTCGCGGCGGCTACGCGGCCGAGAGCGAAGCGGGCCGGATCTGCTCCAACCTCGGGCTGGCCGATCGAATCCTCGAACAGCCGCTGCAGACGCTCTCCGGTGGTCAGCGCAGGCGCGTCGAGCTCGCCCGCATCCTGTTCGCCGCCTCCGAAGCGGGCCCCGGCGGCAGGTCGGCGACGACGCTGCTGCTCGACGAGCCGACGAACCACCTCGACGCCGACTCCATCAACTGGCTGCGCGAGTTCCTGCGCTCCCACGACGGCGGGCTCGTGGTCATCAGCCACGACGTGGAACTGCTGGCCGACGTGGTGAACAAGGTCTGGTTCCTGGACGCGGTCCGGGGCGAGGCCGACGTCTACAACATGGACTGGAAGCGCTACCAGGAAGCGCGGGCCTCCGACGAGAAGCGCCGCCGCCGGGAACGCGCCAACGCGGAGAAGAAGGCCTCCGTGCTCATGGCGCAGGCCGACAAGATGCGCGCCAAGGCCACCAAGGCCGTCGCCGCGCAGAACATGGCCCGCCGCGCGGAGAAGCTCGTCAACGACCTGGAGGACGAGCAGGTCGACGACAAGGTCGCGAAGATCCGCTTCCCCGACCCCGCGCCTTGCGGGCGGACCCCGCTGACCGCGAGCGGGCTGTCGAAGTCCTACGGCTCGCTGGAGATCTTCAGCGGCGTCGACCTGGCGATCGACCGGGGCGCCAAGGTCGTGGTGCTCGGCCTCAACGGCGCGGGCAAGACGACACTGCTGCGGCTGCTCGGCGGCATGGAAGAAGCCGACGCGGGCGCCATGGTCCCCGGTCACGGCCTGCGCGTGGGCTACTACGCGCAGGAGCACGAGACCCTCGACCACGACGCCAGCGTGTGGTCGAACATCCGCAGCGCCGCCCCCGACACCCCCGAGCAGCAGCTGCGCACCCTGCTCGGCACCTTCCTGTTCCGAGGTGAGCAGCTCGACCAGCCCGCCGGCACGCTCTCCGGCGGCGAGAAGACCCGGCTGGCGCTCGCGGGCCTGGTTTCCAGCGCGGCGAACGTGCTGCTGCTGGACGAACCGACGAACAACCTCGACCCCGCCAGCCGCGAACAGGTCCTCGATGCGCTGCGCAGTTTCAGCGGAGCGGTCGTCCTCGTCACGCACGATCCCGGTGCCGTGGAGGCGTTGGAGCCGGAACGGGTGATCCTGTTGCCCGACGGGACCGAGGACCACTGGTCGGCTGATTACTTGGAGCTAGTGCAACTCGCCTGACGAGTGGTTTTTCCCACCCCGCGGCTCATGTAACGGATCATGACCTGCTGCGACGGGCGGTCGTCACCGTCGGCGACCGGCAGCTGATCTCTCTCCGTAACAACGCTCTGAACAGCGAAAATGCTGTGGGATGGCGGTCTTCACCGCCGGATGTCGCGAGACGGCTAGACCGATCGGTCGAGCGCATTCCGGTGATCGCAGCCTCTCGATCTCAACCGTTGGGCGATCTTTTTGCATGATCGCCTGGCGTTTACGGCCGTCCTGTTCGATCATTGCGACGACAGGGGTCGCGAGCGGCCCGACCTGTTCGGAGGGAAGGCGGGGACACTGTGGCTGACCTGAAGAAGGGTGCGCGAATTACAGGGAGCGCCCGGGACAAGCTTGCCAGTGACCTGAAGAAGAAATACGAGAAGGGAGCGAGCATTCGCGCCCTTGCCGAGGCGACCGGGCGTTCCTACGGGTTCGTGCACCGGGTGCTGAGCGAGTCGGGCGTGCAGCTGCGCGGCCGTGGGGGTGCGACGCGTACCAAGAAGAAGTGACTCGGCGGGCATGATCGGTTCGATGCGGTCCGTTTTCGACCGGCGGGTAACGTCTTGCGCGATTCCCGTCCGGTCAACGCAGAACTGATGGAGGCCCGCTTGGAGCAGTCGAGGATGGACGCCGACCTTCTGGACCGTGGCGGTGTGGGGCTCACGGTCCAGGGTCGGCGCGCCACCATCACACTCGATCGCCCGGACAAGCTCAACGCGCAGACGCCGGTGACGTGGGCGGCGCTGCGCGAGATCGGCCAGTCCCTGGACCCGGAAGTGCGGGTCGTGGTGGTGCGCGGGCGGGGGCGCGCGTTCTCCGCCGGACTGGACAAGAGGTTGTTCGGGGTCGATGACGTCGACGGTGCGCCCGGCCTGATGTCGCTGGTGCAGCGTCCCACCGAAGAGGCCGACGCCGACATCGCCACCTTCCAGCAGGGGTTCAGCTGGTTGCGCGAGCCGGATCGGGTCACCATCGCGGCCGTGCAGGGACATGCCATCGGCGCGGGGTTCCAGCTCGCACTGGCCTGCGACCTGCGCGTGCTCACCGAGGACGCGAAGCTGCGGATGGCCGAGACCGGGCTGGGCCTGGTCCCGGACCTCGGCGGCACGCTGCCGCTGGTGCGCGCCGTCGGCTACTCGCGCGCGGTGGAGATCTGCGTGACCGGCAGGGACGTGACGGCCGAGGAGGCGCAGCGCATCGGCCTGGCGAACTCGGTGGTCGCCGCCGACGAACTGGACTCCGCGGTGGACCGCTTCGTGGAAGCGGTGAGCGCGCCGCCGGAGGGCGCGGTGCGGGAAACGCTGGCGCTGCTGGCCCAGGCCGACGAGGTCGTGGATCCGGAGCAGCAGCTCGCCGCGGAACGCGCCGCGCAGATCCGCCGGATCGCGGAGCTCGCAGGACTTCTCGGCGGCTGAGCCGCCGCGCTCGATCTTCAACTCGAAGCCGGTCCCGCTGGTCGCGGGACCGGCTTCGCTGTGTCGGATCAGGTCAGGCCCGGAACGCGGGCTCCGTAGTGCGCGAGGTTGGCCTTGTTCGCCTCGTCGCCGCCGATGGTGTTGGCGCTGCGCCACACCGGGAGCTCCACGCCCTCCCGCTTCGCCGCGTCGTGCAGCTCCACCAGCAGCATGTTCCACAGGTAGGCGTTGGCCAGCGAGGACAGCGGCGCGGTGACGGGCGCGGCGGGCGGATAGCTGGCGTCGCCGCCGGGGACCAGCGTGTCCAGCACGATCCCGGCCTGCGCCGCGAGCGTGGTGCCCGCCCGCAGCGGGGCGTCCGCGCTGGCCAGCGGGGAGGTGATCGCGATGACCGCGGAGCCCGTGGCCGAGGCGGTGGCGGCGAGCTCGACGGGGTACGGGTTCACCCCGGAGTTGGAGAACACGACCAGCGCGTCCCGGCCGCCGCGGAACGCGGCCTCGTCGAGCACTCGTGCGGCCAGTCCGCTGGTGCGTTCGGTGGCGGTCGAGGCCACCGCTCCGTGCAGCGGCAGCAGGTCCGGGTGGTAGAGCGGGCGCACCGCGGCGAGGCCGCCGGCCCGGTAGAAGGACTCCATGACCCCGGCGAGCGAGTGCCCGGCACCGGCGGTGAACACCAGGCCGTCCTCGCGCACGCAGCCGAGCAGCGCTCGCGCGGCGTCGCGCAGCGCGGCCGCGTTGTGCTCGCCGATCTTGCGCAGGTGGGCGAGGGTCGGTTCGGCGTGGTGCGGTCCGGTCACGGCCGGTGTCGGCGCCGCGGCCGGTGCAGCGGGCGCCGCGGTGTCGGTTCGGCCGGTGTCGGGATTGTCGGGCATGCGTGGACTCCTGGGTGCGAACTGCGGAACTCTGCAGGTCTATACCAGTTGCGGGTGCGGCGGCAACCGACGATTTCCGCGCGGCTCGTCGTCGTGTTGATCGCGAGGCGGTGATCACTCTCGCGCTACAATGATTACTCTGTGGTGTCAGTCTGGAGGGCGGCTGCCGCTCGGGACCGGCACCAGGGGAGAGACGTGTCGACGCAGGATCACAGGGGTTGCATGCCGCAGCGTAGGAATCGTCGGGTCCAGCTCGCCGACGCCGCGATCGAGGTGCTGGCGCGGGAAGGGGGTCGTGGCCTCACCCATCGGGCGGTGGACCGCGAAGCCGGTTTCCCCGAGGGGACCACCAAGAACTACCACGCCAGCCGCGACTCCCTGTACGTCGCGGTCGCACGGCGGATGGCCGATCAGCACACCGCGGCGATGCGCCGGTTGCGCGAGGGGATGCCGGACGGGGTGTCCGCCGCGGACGTGCGCACGCTGTACGTGGCGATGCTGCACCGGATGTCGACCTCGGCCCGCTCGCAGTTCCTGGCGCTGTTCGAGCTGCAGCTGGAAGGGGTGCGCAACCCGCAGGTCCGCGCCGCACTCGGCGAGATGACCTTGGCCGGGGTGGACTCGGCGGTGACCTTGCACGCCGCGGTGGGCGAGCCGATCTCGGCTCGCGGCGGCGGGCTGCTGGAGGCGGGGATGATGGGCGTCGCGATGTCGATGCTGAGCCTGCCCGACGACGTGGTGGGCCGGATCGGTTTCGGCGACCCGGAGTCGCTGGGCCGGTCGTTGCTGGGCATGGCCGCCGAAGCGGAACCCGCGGACGGGTTGTTGCGCGGACAGGCCAGCTGACCTTCCGCCGAGCAGGTGAACGGACCGCTCGTCCCACTGGGACGGCCGGTCCGTTCGTGCTCGCGCCGCTGTTCGCGGGAGTGCGCTGAGCTGCGGTTTCGCGGTCGGCGGCGGGGAAGTGGCCGCGCTGTGAGATCACAAGATCACGACAGGTAGTCTTCGTTCTCCCGGTACCGCTGTCCGCGCGCGCCGAGCGGGTTGGCATCATGACCGGCGGCGTGTCCATGCGAGAACAGCAGAATCGACTCCCGTGGGGTGCAACGAAGGCATGTCGAATCCGCCTCTGCAAGACGGCCCGGTCGAACCTCTGGCGGTCGTGTTCGCCCGCCTCACCGACGTTCCGCTGGACCAGGTGGACAAGCTGATCGAGTCCACCAACGCCGTCTACGGCGAGCTCAACAAGATCCACGGCCATCCGTACTGGGGTGAGCTGGTGCTGCACCAGGGCGCCGCGATCAAGGCCTTGCGCGAAGCGCGGGAATGCCTGGACGCGCTGCGTTCGGAGGCCGTGGGGGCGCGCAACACCGAGCTCGGCGTCACCGTCGCCACCGCCGTCGTCGACGGTGAACGCCATTACGCGACGACCTCCGACGACAAGGCCGCCCTGGTGGAGAAGGTGCTGCGGCCGCCGACAGCGGGCGCGGCCGCGCACCTCTACGTGTGGGACCGGCCGTACGAGAGCGACGAGATCGCCGGGCCGTACCAGCAGCTGCGGGTCGTGACCGATCCGGAGGCCGAGGCCGGGGTGCTCAACTACACCGAGGAGTCCGAGGAGGGCGACCTCACCTCCTGGCACACCCGCAACGCCGAGCCGCTGCCGGACGCGCCGAAGCTGCGCTTCGACACGGGCAGCGCGCTGCTGTTCCCGAAGGACTCCGTGCTGCCGTTCCGCGCCTTGCGCGCCGGGCTGATGGAGTACGTCGTCGACGGTGCCCGCCCGGAGGCGCTGCAGTGGCAGCAGGCCCGCTGGGGCGAGCACTGACGTTTTTCGTCGTTGGGCTCTTTTTGCTTTGGTGGTCGGGTGGCGGAACCTCAGCTGTCTTCTCGCTGCGGGATCTTTCTCCCGAGTGGCCCCGCCACGAGGGAAAAAGCTGTCCTCGCGAGAAGACACCTGAGAACCCGCCGGTGGTCGTTTTTTCGACGTGGGCTATGTGCTTCGCACATACAGGCACGGCCTTCGGCCGCGAGGCTGGCTTTGCTTCGCTTGCCCTTCGTGGGTTTCGGTACCGGGGTCGGGCAAGATCAAGGACTGCGTTGATCGTGCAGGTGGGCGCCGTTGGGGGCGGTGTTGCGTAACGGTTGGGTACACACTCCGTGAGCGGTCCTGCGGCGCGGCCGGTGGAGCATTGACGAAACGCACCCGGGGATGGTTCTTTCTCCTCACTTCTGGAGAAGGGTGGGTGCTTCGTGGGACGGAGAATCCTCGTTGCGCTGGTCGTCGTGGCCGGGTTGCTCGTGCCGAACGCCGCCGTCGCGCAGCCCGCGACGGGTGGTGCGGCGAAGCTGCGCGTCGCGGTGCCGCAGCAGATCGACTCGCTCAACCCGTTCCTCGGTTACTCGCTGGCGTCCACCGACCTGTTCCGGCTGATCTACCCGACGCTGACGACCTACAGCCCGCAGGACTTCTCGGTCACCCCGGAGCTGGCCGAGAGCTGGGAGACCTCGCCGGACAAGCTGACCTGGACCTTCCACATCCGTCCCGGCGTGCAGTGGACCGACGGCCGGCCGGTGACGGCGCGGGACGCGGCCTACACCTACGACCGGATGATGCACGACCCCGCCGCGGCCACCGCGAACGGCAACTTCGTGGAGAACTTCGAGTCGGTCGCCGCGCCCGACGAGAGCACCTTGGTGATCCGCACCAAGACGCCGCAGGCGACGATGCTGGCGATCGACGCGCCGATCGTGCCCGAGCACGTGTGGTCGCAGGTCGAGGACGTGGCCGGATTCGCCAACGACCGGATGCCGGTGGTGGGCTCCGGGCCGTTCGAGCTCACCGAGTACGAACCGGAGCAGTACGCCACGCTGCGCGCGAACCCGCGGTTCTGGCGGGGACCGGCGAAGATCTCCGAGCTGCAGTTCGTGCAGTTCAAGAACACCGACGCCTCGGTGCAAGCGCTGCGCAAGGGCGAGGTGGACGTCGCGCAGAAGCTCACCCCCGCGCAGTTCGACGCGCTGGCCGGCGAGCCCGACGTCGCGCAGGTCCAGGGCCAGGGGCGCCGGTTCTTCGAGATGCTGATCAACCCGGGCGCGGCCAACAGCGCGGGCGCCCCCATCGGCACCGGTCACCCGGCGCTGCGGGACGTGCGGGTGCGCCGCGCGATCGACCAGGCCATCGACAAGCAGGCCCTGGTGGACCGGGTGCTCACCGGCTACGGGCAGGTCGGCGGCGGCTACCTGCCGCCGATCTTCGACGACTACCACTGGGCGCCGCAGCAACCGCGCCGGTTCGACCCGGCCGCGGCCAACGCGCAGCTCGACGAGGCCGGATATCGCCGCGGACCCGACGGGATCCGCCGCACACCGCAGGGCGAACCGCTGAACCTCGGGTTCATGCTGCACGCGAGCACCTCCGCCGACGCGCAGGTCGGCGAGTTCGTGAAGCGCTGGCTCGCCGACGTCGGCATCGCCGTGGAGCTCGAACCGGTTTCCGACAACCAGGTCAACGACCGCACCACCGCGGGGGACTTCGACCTGGCGATCTCCGGCTGGTCGGCGAACCCGGATCCGGACTACGTGCTGCGGCTGCAGACCTGCGGCTCCCGGCCCAGCCCGGAAGGCGGCGGCACGCCCGACTCGTTCCTGTGCGACCAGGTCTACGACGACCTCTACGCGCGCCAGCTCGGCGAGTTCGACCCCGCGAAGCGGATCGACCTGGTCAAGCGGGCGCAGCAGCGGTTCTACGACCAGGCGACCGCATCGGTGCTGTACTACCAGAACTCGCTGGAGGCCCACCGCAGCGATCGCTACAGCGGGTTCACCACCCAACCCGCGGCCGAAGGGGTCATCACCGGGCAGCAGGGCTACTGGGGCTACTACGGCGCGCAACCCACCCCGGCCGCGATGAACTCGCAGGACACCGACTACGGAACGGCCGCGCTGGTGCTGGTCGGGGTGGTCGTGGTCGCCGGTGCGGTGATCGTGCTGGTGGTGCGGCGCAGGCGAGCCACCGTCGACGAACGGGAGTGACGCATGGCCGACGTGACGGTCGAGGAACGCGCGGAGCACGTCCGCTCCGGCGGCGGCTGGCCCGGCTACCTGGCGCGCAAGCTCGGTGGCGGGCTGGTGAGCGTGTTCCTCGTGGCGGTGCTCGGGTTCTTCCTGTTCCGGGTGCTGCCCGGAGACCCGGTGCGCACCATGACGCGCGGCGCCCCGGTCTCGGCGGAGCAGCTCGAGCAGCTGCGGCAGCGGTTCGGGCTGGACCAGCCGCTGTGGAAGCAGTTCGTGGACTTCCTCGGCGCGCTGCTGCGCGGTGATCTCGGCACCTCCTACACCTACAGCCGGCCGGTGGCGGAGCTGATCGCCGAGCGGTTCTGGCCGACGGTGCTGCTGGTGGGCACGGCGACGGTGCTGGCGGTCGTGCTCGGGTTGTGGATCGGCACGCGCGCGGCGTGGCGGCACGGCAGCGGATTCGACAAGGCCTCGACGTCGATCGCGCTCACCCTGTGGTCGGTGCCGACGTTCTGGCTCGGGCTGATCGTGCTCATGGTGTTCGGCGTCGGGGTCGGCCCGATCCCCGGCCTGTTCCCGGTCGGCGGCATGTCCTCGCCGGACACCCCGGCGGAGCTGATCCCGCAGGTGCTGGACGTGGCGCGGCACCTGGTGCTGCCGTCGCTGACGATGGTCGCGGTGATCTACGCGCAGTACCTGATGGTGATGCGCTCCTCGCTGCTGGAGGAGATGGGCGCCGACTACCTCACCACGGCCCGCGCGAAGGGCCTGCGGGAGGACCTGGTGCGGCGCAGGCACGCGGTGCCGAACGCGCTGCTGCCGACCGTGACGCTGATCTTCCTGCACCTGGGGCTGGTGGTCGGCGGCGCGATCACGGTGGAGACGGTGTACTCGTGGCCCGGTCTGGGGCTGCTGACCTTCGAGGCGTTGCGCGTGCCGGACCTGCCGCTGCTGCAGGGCACGTTCATCGTGCTGGCGGGGAGTGTGATCGTGATGAACGTGGTGGCGGACCTGCTCTACCGGGTCCTGGACCCCAGGGTGCGTGCGGCATGACGGCCACCGAGCCCGTGACCCCGGAGGAATCGCCCGCGCCGACGGCGGCGCAGCTCGTGCGGGCCCGGCGCCGGGCCGCCGCGGCCGAGTCGTGGCGGGTGTTCCGCGCCGACCGCGGCGGCGCGATCGGCCTGGTGCTGCTGGTGCTGATCGCCGCGCTGGCGCTGCTGGCGCCGCTGCTGACCGACCAGACGGGGCTGGACGTCACGAAGGTGACCGGCGAGGGGCTGCAGCCGCCGAGCGCGGCGAACTGGCTGGGCACCGACGAGTCGGGACGTTCCGTGCTGCTGCTGACCTGGTGGGGCGCGCGGGTGTCGCTGCTGGTCGGGCTGGCCGCGGCGGTGCTGTCGGTGGTGATCGGCACCGTCGTGGGCGTGCTCGCCGCGCACTTCGGCGGCTGGACCTCGACGGTGCTGATGCGGTTCACGGACTTCTTCCTGGTGCTGCCCGCGCTGGTGCTGGCGATCGCGCTGTCCACGGTGCTCGCGCGCGGGCTGCCGACGATCGTGCTCGCGATCGGCGTGACCTCGTGGCCGACGACGGCCCGGCTGGTGCGGGCGCAGACGTTGACGGTGGAGGCGCGGCCCTACATCGAGCGGGCGAAGGTGCTCGGCGGCGGGCATCGCCACGTCATCGGCAGGCACGTGCTGCCCGCGGTGCTGCCGCTGGTGTTCGCGAACACCACGTTGTCGGTGGCCAGCGCGATCATCATGGAGTCCACGCTGTCGTTCCTCGGCCTCGGCGATCCGAGCCGGGTGTCGTGGGGCTCGATGCTGAAGTCGGCCATGGACACGGGCGCGGTCACCGGCGGCGCCTGGTGGTACCTGCTGCCGCCGGGCATCGGGATCGTGCTGGTGGTGCTGAGCTTCACGCTGTGCGGAAGGGCGATGGAAGCGGTGTTCAACCCGAGGCTGCGGGAGAAGCGATGAGCCCGATCCTGACCTTGCGGGAGACGTCGATCTCCTACCGCGGCGCCGACGGGCTGGTGCCCGCGGTGCGCGACGTGGACCTGGAGCTGGAGGCGGGGGACACCCTCGGCCTCGCCGGGGAGTCCGGTTGCGGCAAGACGACGCTGGCGATGTCGGTGCTGCGCCTGCTGCCGCGTTCGGCGGTGCTCGGCGGTGACGTGCTGCTCGACGGGAAGGACGTGCGGAGCCTGTCGTTCGGGCAGCTGCGCGCGGCCCGGTGGGCGACGGCGTCGGTGGTGTTCCAGGGCGCGATGCACGCGCTGAACCCGGTGCGCACGGTCGGCGCCCAGATCGCGGAGCCGATGCGGCTGCACGGCACGGCTTCCGGTGACCTGACCGGCCGGGTCGCGGAGTTGCTGGAATCGGTGGAGCTGCCCGCGAGCCGCGCCGACGCGTACCCGCACGAGCTCTCCGGCGGTCAGAAGCAGCGCGTGATGATCGCGATGGCGCTGGCCTGCGAACCGCGGTTGATCATCGCCGACGAGCCGACTACCGCGCTGGACGTGGTCGTGCAGGCCCAGGTGCTGGCGCTGCTGGGCAGGCTGGTCGCGGAGCGGGGCATCGCGCTGCTGATGATCAGCCACGACCTGTCGGTGCTGGCGGCGAGCTGCTCCCGCATCGCGGTGATGCAGGACGGCCGCATCGTCGAGCAGGGGCCGTCGCGGCAGGTCATGGGCTCGCCGGAGCACGAGCACAGCCGCGCGCTGGCGGACGCGTTCCCCACCGTCGGCGATCCGAAGTTCCGCCTGGTCGATCCGTCGCAGCGCGCCGGGGAGGCGTTGCTGGCGGCGCAGGACGTGTCGGTGAGCTTCCCGGCCCGCTCCGGACCGCCGGTGCGGGCGGTGCGCGGCGTGGACCTGGAGGTCGGTGCGGACGAGATCGTCGCCCTCGTCGGTCAGTCCGGCTCGGGCAAGACGACGCTGGCGCGCACGCTGCTCGGCCTGCAGCAGCCCACGTCGGGTTCGGTCCGCTTCGACGGGAAGGTGCTGCCCGCCACCAGCGCGGGCCTGCGCGAGTACCGGCGGCAGGTGCAGCTGGTGCTGCAGGACCCGACCGGCGCGCTCAACCCGCGCAACACCGTCTACGAGGCGGTGGCGGAGGGGCTGCGCATCCACGGCGACGTCGCCGACGAGGCCGCGAAGGTGACCGAGGCGCTGGAGGCCGCCGAGCTGCGGCCCGCGTCGAAGTTCCTGTCGCGGTTCCCGCACGAGCTCTCCGGTGGTCAGCGGCAGCGCGTGGTGATCGCCGGGGCGCTGGTGCTGGCGCCGCAGGTCCTCGTCGCGGACGAGCCGGTGGCGTCGCTGGACGCGACGGTGCGCGGCGAGATCTTGGCGCTGCTGCTGCGGTTGCGCGTCGAACGCGGACTGTCCACTTTGGTCATCACGCACGATCTGGGGCTGGCGTGGAACATCGCCGACCGGGTGGCGGTGATGTACCAGGGCGAGATCGTGGAGCTCGGCACGGTGGAGCAGGTCCTGCTCGATCCCCAGCACGAGTACACGAAGACGCTGCTCGCCGCCGTGCCGTCCTTGGACCGGCGACCGGCTGGCTGAGAGGCCGGAGCGTCCGCCTGAGAAGTCGATCCCGCGGCGGGGAGGCGCCACCTGCCCGGCGAGCGCACCGAGTTCAGGCGCTCAGTCCAGCTCGTCCACGACGGCCGGGTGGCCGGGGCGGTCGACGCGGATGACGTGGTCGGCGAGGCGTTCCGGGGCGACTTCGGAGCTGTAGCGGTCGAAGGCGGGCAGCGTCCACCGGTCGGCCTCGGCCGTGTGCCGCGCGAGCGAACCCCCTGGCAGCCAGAGGTGCACCGCGCGGTCGAACGGCAGGCCCGCGCCGAGCAGCAGCGGGCCGTCCACCAGCACCACGCCGCGCTCCGGCAGCCGCACCCGGTCGAGCCTGGGGGAGCGGTCGGTCACCGCGTCCCACAGCGCGGGCAGCACTTCGCCGGTACCGCCGTCGGCGAGCGGATCGAGCACCTCGCGGCGCAGTCCGGCGAGGTCGAACCAGCTCTCGTAGAACGAATCCGGATCGTCGCGGCCGTGCTCGAACCGCAGCGAAGCCGGGCGCACGTAGCCGTCCATGCCGACGCGCACCACTTCCCGGCCGCGCACCCGCAGCGGCTGCACCAGCTCGTCGGCGAAGGCGGCCGTGCCCGCCGCGGGCGCCCCGTCGATCGCGACCCGGACCCACCGCCGCCGCTCCCCGTCGATGACGTCGGCGAGCTCGCCCGTCAACTTCTCCGGAGTGATCGCCCGAACCCGCATCCCGCCGTTCTACCGGACGGCGTCGGCGCTCCGCGCCACCGGCTTCGCGAGATCACTCCGGCATGCCCATGAACCGTTCGATGGCCCGCATCTCGGCTCGGTCGTCGGAATCCGCCTCAAGGCGTGCGGCGTCGGCCGCAGCCTGATCGAGCAGGGCTTCTCTGTGCGCGCGGACCGCGTCCGAACGGCTCCGGTGGCCGGGCAAGGCTTCCCCTACGGCGTGCACTGTGCGTGGCTACATGGAACCGAGAGTAGTGGTCCATGTCGCACCTGGTCGGTCGCCGGGTCGATCTTGCCGTCGTAAGCCGTGCTTCTCGAGCGCGAAGCGGTTCAACCCACGTCGCCAGGTTGACCACCTCTCGCGAGGTACGCGGCGAAGCGACTTCGGAAATCGGTTCTGCGGCGAGCGGGCCACCGAGCTGCCCAGCCTTCGTTCCGATGCGCGGAGCTGAGCGGTTCAGCGCAGGGCCGGCTGGAGGATGCTCAGGCGCTGGGCCGCGGTGTCGAGTTCGGCGGCCACGCCGAGCGGCACGGTGCGCTGGGCGGCGCAGTGGCCGAAGCCGAGCTCCCACAGCACCGGGATGCCGAGGTCGCCGAGCAGGTTGCGCAGCACGGCCCGCACCTCCTCCAGCGGCCCGCATTCGCTCCACGAGCCGAGCGCGATGCCGCTGGCCCGGTCGAACCACCCGGCGCGCAGCAGCTGGGTCAGCGCCCGGTCCAGGCGGTACGGGTCCTCGCCGACGTCTTCCAGCAGCGCGATGCCCCGGGCGGGCGGAGCCGCCGCGTCGGGCGCGCCGAGGGAGGCGGCGAGCAGGCTCAGGTTGCCGCCGTAGGTGACGCCGGTCGCGCGCCCCGGAACCAGCGCTTCCGCTCCGCGCCTGGTCAGGATCGTCACCGATTCCGGGGCGAACAGGGTGCGGCGCAGGTGCTCGCGGGCGGGCGCGTCCTCGGAGAAGGCGCCGGTGGCGATCATCGGGCCGAACACGGTGGCCACGCCGAGCCGGGAGCCGAAGGCGTCGTGCAGGGCCGTGACGTCGCTGGATCCCGCGAACACCTTGCTCTCGGCGGCTCCCATCGCCGCCCAGTCGAGGTGGTCGAGCACCCGCATGCTGCCGTAGCCGCCGCGGGCGCACAGGACGCCGTCGACCTCCGGGTCGCACCAGGCCTGCTGCAGGTCGGCGGCGCGCTCGGCGTCGCCGCCCGCGAGGTAGCGCAGCCTCGGGTGGCGTTCGCGCACGTGCTTGCCGGGCACGACCCGCAGGTCCCAGTCGCGCAGCAGGTCCAAGCCGGCGTCGAGCTGGTCGGCGGGAACGGGACCGGCGGGGGCGACCACGGCGACCGTGTCGCCGGCCCGCAGCCGTCGCGGCCGACGTCGTTCACGGGTGCTCATGGAGGGCTCCGTCCGGAGGTCCGGATCGTGGGGTGCCGCGAAGCGGCAGGAGCCGAGCGTAGCGGTCCGCCGGTGATCGGGACCGCAGCCCGCGCCGCGGCGTGTTCGCGTTCGGCGAACAGGCCCCACGAACGGATCAACGCTCGATTCGACCGCTTTCCGCGCACCTGTTCGGTGCCGATGGTGCTGCTGAGAGGGTGTGCCGGGCGGAACGGGGGACGGCTGCGCGGGCCGCGGCCCGAGTGGCTTACTGTCGAAGGTGCCATGGCTCGTGTCATCCACGTCTTCCGCCAGCCCGACCGGTTCGTAGCAGGGACCGTCGGGGAACCCGGTGAGCGCACGTTCTACCTGCAGGCCTCCGAGGATGTCCGCACGGTCAGCGTGCAGCTGGAGAAACAGCAGGTCTCGGTCCTCGCCGAACGGATCGGTGCCCTCCTGGAGGAGGTGCAGCGGCGCTTCGACGCGGAACTGCCCACGGCCCCGCCGGAGGATCTCGTCGACGCCGACCCGCTCGCGGTGCCGGTGGAGGAGGAGTTCCGCGTCGGCACGATGGGGCTCGGCTGGGACGCCGAGACCGAGGCCGTCGTCGTCGAGCTGCTCGCGGTCACCGAGGAGGAGATCGACGAGTCGGTGGTGCTCGACGACACCGAGGAAGGCCCGGACGCGGTCCGCGTCTTCCTCAGCCCGGCCGACGCCCGCGCCTTCGCGGAGCGCGCCGAGCGGGTCCTCAACGCCGGTCGCAAGCCCTGCCCGCTGTGCGGGGAACCGCTGGACCCGGAGGGGCACATCTGCCCCCGGCAGAACGGTTACCGCCGCTCAGAGGAGGACTAGCCGCCCGTGCACCCCGATGATCCGGCCGTTCGCGAGGTCCTGGCACACGGCCGCATCGAGGTCGAGGGACGGCTCGTGGAAGCCTCGAACGCCACGTTGTTCTGCTCCGTCGAGCACAACGGCGCCGCCGCCGAGTGCGTGTACAAGCCGGTGCGCGGGGAGCGGCCGCTGTGGGACTTCCCGGACGGCACGCTCGCCGGGCGCGAGGTCGGCTCGTTCCTGATCACCGAGGCGCTGGGCTGGGACCTGATTCCGCCGACGCTGCTGCGCGACGGACCGTTCGGGCCGGGCATGGTGCAGCTGTGGGTGGACACCGAGGAAGACTCGGAGCTGGTCGACCTGGCCGCGCCGTCGGAGGTTCCGGACGGCTGGCGCGCGGTGCTGCGCGCGCACGACCACCACGGCGAGCCGGTGGTGCTGGCGCACTCCGACCACGAGGCGCTGCGGCGGCTCGCGGTGCTCGACATCGTGATCAACAACGCGGACCGCAAGGGCGGCCACGTGCTGCACTCGCCGCGCGGCGAGGTGTTCGGCGTGGACCACGGGGTGAGCCTGAACGCGGAGAACAAGCTGCGCACGGTCCTGTGGGGCTGGATCGGGGAGCGGCTGCCCGAGGACGCGGTCGACGCGCTGAGCCGGTTCCGCGCACTGCTGGAGGGCGATCTCGCGGCTCGGCTGGCCGAGCACGTCACGCCGAAGGAAGTGCAGGCCGTCGCCGAACGGGTCGACGCGCTGCTGGCCGCGGCGGAGTTCCCGGCCCCGTCGGGCGAGTGGCCCGCGATCCCCTGGCCCGCGTTCTGACCGTTCCCAGCGGCCGGAAAATCGGATGCACCGGGCACGTCGCTGCGCGATCATCCGGGCATGACCGCAGCCGGTGAGCAGTCCCTGGCCCGCGAGCCGTACCCGCTGCGCGGCCGGACCGCGCTGGTGACGGGCGTGAGCCGCAGGCAGGGCATCGGGTTCGCCATCGCGTCCCGGATGGCGGCCTGGGGCGCGAGCGTGTTCCTGCACCACCACCGGCCGCACGACGCCGAGCAGCCGTGGGGTGCCGATGACCTCGACGAGGTCCGCGCGGGCGTGGCCGGGCACCTGTCCGGCTCGGCGCGGATCGCCGACGCCGCCGGGGACTTGGCGGACCCGGACGAACCGGCTCGGCTGGTGCGCAGGGCGGTGGCCGAGTTCGGACGGCTCGACGTGCTGGTCTGCAACCACGCCCGCAGCGGATCCGATGGTGCGCTGGGCGAACTGGACGCGGCGATGCTGGACGGGCACTGGGCGGTCAACACCCGCTCGTCGTTGTTGCTGGCGCAGGAGTTCGCCGCTCGTCACAGCGGATCCCCCAGTGGGCGGGTGGTGTTCCTGACCTCGGGGCAGCGCGCCGGTCCGATGCCCGGCGAGATCGCCTACGCGGCGGCGAAGGGCGCGCTCGCCGAGATCACCGCGACCATCGCCGAACAGCTCGCCGACGCGGGCATCACGGTGAACACGGTGAACCCGGGACCGGTGCAGACCGGGTACCTCACCGAGGCCGACTGGGCGGCGATCGGCCACATGTTCCCGTTCGGCCGCTGGGGCGAGCCGGACGACCCGGCCCGGCTGATCACCTGGCTGTGCACCGACGAGGCGCGCTGGATCACCGGCCAGGTGATCGAATCCGAGGGCGGCTTCGCCCGCTACCGCCAGCGGTGAGGGCCGCCGCAGCGGAGCGCGGAACATTGTGGTCCCGTCAATGGCGCGCCCGCGAGCGGCAGGCGAAGCGGTGAATCCGAGCCTGCCTTGCGGCGAAGCCTTGCTCGCAAGCCCGGCAGCGCTTGGCAGAGCGTCCCACCACGACCAGAGATGATCCGGCTCAGTCGTCGTTTCCGGACTCCGGGTCGTGAAACTCGGGCGATCCCGCCGGCGCAGGACCACCGGGCCCGCGGTCCCTCGGCTGCGCGTGCGGCGAGGCGCGGAACTCTCGTGGTGACATCCCGACGACGCGCCGAAAAGCGGTGCTGAAAGCGCTTTCTGACTGGTATCCGATGGTTCCCGCTATGGCGGTGAGGGAGTCCTCCGTGCGCAGTGCGGCACGCGCTAGCTGCATTCGCCATTCGATGAGGTAATCCAAAGGCGGTCTCCCCGCTCTGCTCTTGAAGTTCGCGGCGAAAGCGGACCGCGACATCATCGCGATTCCGGCGAGCTCTTCGAGCGTCCAGCGATGGCCCGGTTCAGCATGCATGGCTCGTAGCGCTGCCCCGATCCCGTCGTCGGAGACCGACGCGAGCCATCCCAGCGGCTCGTGGGACGAACCGGCGTGCGACCTCAGCATGTGCACCAGAAGGATCTGGGCCAGATGCTCGAGGACGAGGGATCGGCCCGCCTCGTGCGACTCGATCTCGTGGACGAGCAGGGTGGCGATGTTCCAGAGCAACCTCCCGCCGACATCGGCTGCTTTGACGAGCACGGCCGGGGGCAGCGATGAGAACAAGGTCGACGCGTCGGAATCCTGAAACTCGAAGTCGACGCTGCACGTGTACGTGACGGATCCGCGGGGAATCTCGGCTCTGCTCCCGGAAATCTCCTGGCGGAGCGGTCCGTTCGAGTCGCGAGCGCGGGCTGCTCCGATCGAGCTCCCGAGTCCGTACGGGGGCGGATTTCCGAGCAGGTAGAAATCGCCCGTGCTCAGGAAGAGGGGGTCCGAACCGTCGACGCACAGCCAGCACTGGCCTTCCACCACCACGCCGAGCTTGATGTGCGGAAACGGGGAGAACTGGGCTCCCCACGGGGCCGTCGCGCGCAGCGGTACGGGGGCGACGGTCCGGGGGCGTGCCAGCGCCAGAGCCTCCCGAACGGGGTCGTGCGCGTCGAGGGCGACCTCAGTTCTGGACGATCGATAAACATCGCTGGAATGCATGTTATGGACCATACGCCCGGAGGTGGGAATGATGGGTTTCCGGCGGTAAGAGCCGTCAGGCGTGAGGAGCCTGCTCATGCCGGATCGACGCGAGGAGCAAGAGGACGTATGCGATACCGATTTCTCGGAAGATCGGGTCTGCGGGTTTCGGAACTGTCGCTGGGGACGGGCAATTTCGGGATGGGCTGGGGGCACGGGGCGAGTGCGACCGAGGCTCGGGCGATGTACGACATCTATCGGGAAGCGGGAGGGAACTTCATCGACACGGCTTCCAACTACCAGTCGGGGGAGGCCGAGGAGCACCTCTCGGACATCATCTCCTCGGACCGCGAGGACGTGGTTCTGGCGACGAAGTACACCATGGGGACGTCGGCGACCAGCGGCCTCCAAATGACCGGGAACAGCCGGAAAGCGATGGTCCAGTCGCTGGAGCAGAGCCTGCGTCGACTGGGCACCGACCGGGTGGACGTGCTCTGGGCGCATGTGGCCGACACGTCCACGCCCATCGAAGAAATCGTGCGAGCCTTCGACGATCTGACGCGCGCCGGAAAGATTCTGTACGCCGGTCTTTCCAATTTCCCCGCATGGCGCGTGGCCACGGGAGTCACCCTGGCGCAGCAGCGGGACTGGGCCCCTCTCGTGGCGATCCAGGTCGAGTACAGCCTCGTCGAGCGCAGCGCTGATCGGGAGTTGATGCCGATGGCAGAGGCCTTCGGCTTGGGCGTCCTCGGGTTCTCGCCGCTCGGCGGTGGTCTTCTCACCGGAAAGTACCGGCGGGACGGGACAGGTCGCGCGCAGAGCTCGATCAGCCGATTCCTCCACAAGGAGGACGACCCCGCCAAGGCGCGCGTTCTGGATGCCGTCGAAAGCGTTTCCCGGGACCTCGGCACGACTCCGGAGCGGGTGGCGATCAAATGGGCGATGTCCAAGGGGGTGATACCCGTCCTCGGGCCGAGGAGCGCAGATCAGCTCACGTCGAACCTCGCGGCCGGTGATCTGGAGCTCGCGACGCCCCGGCTCGAATGGCTTGATGAGGTGAGCGCGCTGCAGCTGGGATACCCACACGAATTGTGGCCGGAGAACGAACGGGTGGAGAAGAACCGATTCGCCCAGCCGTAAGGATCAGCCGGAACAGTGACCGCTGAGGCTGCGCTTCCCGCCCCCCGCGCGGGGCGAGGACGAAGACAGCGCTGGGACTCGGCCCGCTGCGCGGAGCGAGCAGCCCTCAGTCCACCAGCGCCTGGTAGACGAGCTGGTGGAGCTGGGAGCGGATCGGGTGGGTCCCGGACGGGATGAGCTGGGTGAAGAACTGCACGGACAGGTCCTCGGCCGGGTCCACCCAGAACGTGGTGCTGGCCATGCCGCCCCAGGACAGCTCGCCGGGGGTGGACACGACGTGCGAGGCGACCGGGTCCTCGACGACGGCGAAGCCGAGCCCGAAGCCCTTGCCGGCGTTGGCGACCTCGGAGAACGAGCCGTTTGCGATCTCGTCGAGGTGCGCGCCGCCGGGCAGGTGGTTGCGGCTCATGTAGCGCAGCGTGCGGTCGCTGAGCAGCCGCACCCCGTCGAGCGCTCCGCCGCCGAGCAGCATGCCGGTGAAGCGGTGGTAGTCGTAGGCGGTGGACACGAGCCCGCCGCCGCCGGACAGCGCCCGCGGCGCGGCGTCCGGCGGGGAGTTGCGCGGCACGGTGGCCTTGCCCGCGGCGTCCGCCAGGTACAGCGAGGCCAGCCGGTCTTTGTCCTGCGGCGCCACGGCGAAGGCGGTGTCGGTCATGCCGAGCGGTTCGAAGATGCGCGTGCGGAAGAACTCGTCGAGGCCCATGCCGGAGGCGACCTCGATGACGCGTCCGAGCACGTCGGTGGACACCCCGTAGTTCCACGAGCTGCCCGGCTCGAACAGCAGCGGCATCGCCGCGTAGTCGTCGCAGACCGCGGCGAGGTCCTGGTCCGGGGTGCCGTAGTCGTAGCCGGTGCGCCGGTACAGCTCGTCGACGGGGTGGAGCCGGTTGAAGCCGTAGGTGAGCCCGGCGGTGTGGGTCAGCAGGTGCCAGATCCGCACCGGCTCGGTCGCGGGCCGGGTCTGCGCGGCGCGGGCCGGGCCACCGGTGTAGACGCGCTGGTCGGCGAAGGACGGGATGAGCGTGCTGACCGGGTCGGTGAGCTCGAACGCGCCTTCCTCGTAGAGCATCATCGCCGCGACCGAGGTGATCGGCTTCGTCATCGAGTAGATGCGGAAGATCGTGTCGTCCTCGATGGGCGCGGCGGTGGCCACGTCGCGGTGGCCGTGGCCGCTGAGGTGCGCGATGTGGCCGCGGCGGGCGATGAGCACCTGCCAGCCGGGGAGCTTGCCGTCGGCGACGTAGGTGGCGAAGTGGCGGTCGAGGCGCTTGAGGCGTTCCGGGTCGAAGCCCGCTCGGACGGGGTCGGTCTCGATCTGCGACGCGCTCACTGACTCTCTCCTCTGCCGGGGCCGTTCACCTTTCTACTCGTCGGTACCGGCGGTGTGCCAGTGTCGGCCGACACGTTCGGTGAACGCCGTTCCGCGCGGCGCGGACCGGCCCGGAGCTCGCCACGCGCGGGGTGGACCGGGATCTTCGGCGGATTCGGCGCGGGCGGCGAGCCGCTGATCACCGGGATTCGGTGCCGCCGGGAGAAACCCGTTGGCACGGCGGCGTTTCCGTTCCGTGACGTGTTCGCGACGGTCGTGGGGAGCGAGTAGCGTCGAACGGGTGACGAACTCTCGGACCCCACCTCCCGGATTGCCCAGCACGGCGGGCGAGCTGCGCGTCAGCGGATACCTGCCGTACGGCGTGAAGGTCGAGGTGCGCCGCAACCTGCTGACCGCGCTGCGCTCCGGGAATCCCTTGTGGTCGGGCATCGTCGGCTTCGAGCGCACCGTGCTGCCGCAGCTGGAGCGCGCTTTGATCGCCGGCCACGACGTGGTGCTGCTCGGCGAGCGCGGGCAGGGCAAGACCCGCCTGCTGCGCGGGTTGACCGCGCTGCTCGACGAGTGGACGCCGGTGATCCCCGGCTCCGAACTGGACGAACACCCGCTGGAACCGATCACGCCGAGCTCGCTGCGCCGCGCGGCCGAGGAGGGCGACGCGCTGCCCGTCGCGTGGCGGCACCGCAACGACCGCTACGTGGAGAAGCTGGCGACGCCGGACACCGCGGTCGGCGACCTCATCGGCGACGTCGACCCGGTGAAGGTGGCCGAGGGCCGGTCGCTCGGCGACCCGGAGACCATCCACTTCGGACTGGTGCCGCGGGCGCACCGCGGCATCGTGACCATCAACGAGCTGCCCGACCTGGCCGAGCGGATCCAGGTGGCGCTGCTGAACGTGATGGAGGAGCGCGACGTCCAGGTCCGCGGCTACAGCCTGCGGCTGCCGCTGGACGTGCTGCTGGTCGCCACCGCCAACCCGGAGGACTACACCAACCGCGGGCGGATCATCACGCCGCTCAAGGACCGGTTCGGCGCGGAGATCCGCACGCACTACCCGTTCGACCTCGACGACGAGATCTCGTTGATCCGGCAGGAGGCCCTGCTGGAGGCCGAGGTGGGCGATCACCTGCTGGAGGTGCTGGCGAGGTTCGTGGGGCACCTGCGGGAGTCCTCGGCGGTGGACCAGCGCTCCGGGGTCTCGGCGCGGTTCGCCATCGCCGCGGCGGAGACCGTGTCGGCGGCGGCCGTGCACCGCGCGGCGCTTACCGGCGAGGACCCGGCGGTGGCGCGACCGGTGGACCTGGACGCGGTGCCCGCGGTGCTGCGCGGCAAGCTGGAGTTCGAGGCGGGCGAGGAGGGCAGGGAGGACGAGGTCCTCGGCTACCTGCTGCGCCGCTCGGTCGCCGACACGGCGCGCGGCCTGTTCGCCGGGCTGGACCTGCATTCGCTCGTCGACGCCGTCACCGGCGGTCACCAGGTCGCGACGGGCGAGCGCATCGCGGGTTCCGACGTGCTCACCGCGCTGCCGGAACTGCCGGTGCTGCACCAGGTCGCCGAGCGGCTCGACGTGCGCGCCGGTGACCCGCCGGGCCGCATCGCGAGCGCCGTGGAGCTGGCGCTGGAATCCCTGTACCTGGCGAAGAAGCTCGCCAAGGACACCGACGAACAGCGATCGGTGTACGGCTGATGACCGCTTGCGGACTCGATCCCGCCACTCCGTCGCGCAGATGATCCCGGAAGGACGCTGATGACCGGCCGCGCTCGCCGCTACCAGTACGGTGCCTGGCACGGCGGCTCCGATCCGCTGGAGCCGCCGGTGGACCTGCGTTCCGCGCTGGACCAGATCGGCCGGGACGTGATGGAGGGCGCCTCGCCGCGCTCGGCCTTGGAGGAGCTGCTGCGCACCGGCACGCGCGGCACCAGCGGTCTCGACGAGCTCACCCGCCGCTTGTGGCAGCGCCGCAGCGAGCTGCAGCGCAGGCACAACCTGGACGGCACGGTGCAGGAGGTGCGCAGGCTGCTGGACCGCGCCCTCGACCAGGAGCGGCAGGCGCTGGCGGCGGAGGACGGCGAGGACGCCCGGTTCCGCGAGCTGCAGCTGAGCGCGCTGCCCCCGGACGCGGGCGGTTCGGTGCGCGAGCTCGCCGAGTACGACTGGCGGTCGGGCGAGGCACGGGAGACGTTCGACGAGATCCAGCGGATGCTGGGCGGCGAACTCCTGGAGCAGCGCTTCGCGGGCATGAAGGACGCGTTGCGCGAGACCACTCCGGAGGACGTCGAGCGGGTGCGCGCGATGCTCGCCGACCTCTCCGAGCTGCTGGCCGCGCACGCCCGCGGCGACGCGGACGTGCCGCGCCGGTTCGACGAGTTCATGGCCGAGCACGGCGAGTTCTTCCCGGAGAACCCGCGCGACGTCGACGAGTTGATCGACGCGCTGGCGGCCCGGTCGGCCGCCGCGCAGCGGATGCTGAACTCGATGAGCGAGCAGCAGCGCGCCGAACTGGCGGAGCTCTCGCAACAGGCGTTCGGCGACCCCCGCATCGGCGAGGCGCTCAGCCGGATGGACCAGCAGCTGCGGTCGCTGCGGCCCGGCGAGGACTGGTCGGGCCGCGGCCGGTTCCGCGGTGATCAGCCGATGGGCCTGGCGGAGGCGACGGAGGCGATGGCCGAGCTCGGTGAGCTGGAGCAGCTCGCCGAGCAGCTGGGCCAGTCATATCCGGGTGCGAGCCTGCAAGACATCGACCTGGAGGCGTTGGAGCGGCAGCTCGGCGAGCGGGCCGTGGTGGACGCGCAGCGGCTCGCCGACATCGAGAAACAACTGCGGCAGCAGGGCCTGCTGCAACGCGGTGCCGACGGGAACCTCCAGCTGAGCCCGCGGGCGATGCGCAGGCTGGGGGAGACCGCGCTGCAGTCCGTGATCTCCCAGCTGCGTTCTCGCAAAGGCGAACGCGACACCGACCGGGCGGGCGCCGCAGGGGAGCTGACCGGCACGACCCGGCCCTGGGCGTACGGCGACACCGAACCGTGGGACGCGGGCCGCACGGTGCGCAACGCGGTGCTGCGGCGAGCGGCGGGCGGCCCGTCGGCGCCCCGGCTGGACATCGAGGACCTGGAGGTCGCTGAGACCGAGCAGCGCTCCCGCGCGGCCGTGGCGCTGTGCGTGGACACCTCCTGGTCGATGGTGCAGGACGGCCGCTGGGTACCGATGAAGCGCACCGCGCTGGCGCTGCACCACCTGGTGGCCACCCGCTACCGCTCGGACGCGTTGCAGCTGGTCACCTTCGGGCGCCACGCGTCCACCGTGGACGTCGGCGAGCTGGCGGCGCTGGAGGGAACCTGGGAGCAGGGCACCAATCTGCACCACGCGCTGCTGCTGGCGGGGCGCCACGTGCGGCGGCACCCGGATGCACAGCCGGTGGTGCTCGTCGTCACCGACGGCGAACCGACGGCGCACCTGGAAACCGACGGCGAAGCGGTGTTCCAGTACCCGCCGACCCCGCGCACCCTCGGCGTCACGCTGTCCGAAGTGGACTCGCTGCACCGGCTGGGCGCCACCCTGAGCGTGTTCATGCTCGGCGACGATCCGCGCCTGGAGGCGTTCGTCGACATCGTCGCCCGCCGCGGCGGCGGCCGAGTCGTCGCCCCCAGCGCCGACGGCCTCGGCGCCGCAGTCGTCGGCGACTACCTCCGCACCAAACGCCGCCGGTGACGTCCGGGCGAGAGCCCAGGTCTTCGACGGATCGAGGCGGGCGCGGAATCCGGTCCGCGTTGCCGGGGGCCATGTCGATCCGGCTGAACCAGCCGGCGTTCGCGCGGGCGTGTGACCACCGTTTCTGGGCCGTGGCTTCGGGCGGTTCCGGCCCCGGCGAATTCGAGCTGTCGAAGCCGGTCGAGAAGTAGAGATCGTGGATGAATCCCGGTGCGCCTTCGAACTGAAAGAAGATGCCGGAGCCGTCGCGAACCGATGCCGGGGCGACGTTGTCGAAGAAGCAGGAATTCCCCGCAGCGGGCACCGGCGACTTCGCGTCCCGGTGACCAGCAACCGGCCACCACCGGTGGAGGCATTCGGTCGAATCAGGGTCGTATCGGTAGCGTCGCGTCGTTTCTTGTGCGGGTGTTGCGGCGGTCCGCCCTCCGAGCGATTTCCTCAGCGGTCCGCGATGAGGTTTTCCTGCGTTGGGCCACCGAGTCGCTCGTATTCCGAACGACGGTTCATCCGGACAGCAGTGCGTTCGCGCGTTCCACGGCGGCGGACAGGGTGGTGGTGATGGGGACGTCCCGGCCGGTGAAGTGGTCCAGGGCGTGCAGGGCCGTCGGGCCGGAGTGGTAGATGACGCAGTGGGCGCCGACGGCCGCGGCGGTCTCGGTGTCGTCGACGGTGTCGCCGATGAGCACGACCTCGCGGGGATCGGGGGAGCCCAGTGCCGCCAAGTGGCGTTCGATGTGCGCGGCCTTGGTGTCGGGGGCGGCTCCGGTTCGTCCCTGGACGTGGCGGAAGGAGCTCTCGATCCCGGCTCTCCGCACCGCGGGCAGCAGCACGTCGTGCGGGCACATCGACAGCAGCGACTGCGTGCCGCCCGCGCCCGTCCACGCGGCGAGGGTGAAGCGGGCGTCCTCGGCGAGCGGCACGTGCGGTAGCGCGAGGTCGTAGCACTCGTCGAACTTCCGCAGCACCGCCGCCAGTTCGTCGGGGGAGAGGGCGCGGCCCGCGAGCCGGTCGCAGAACGCCGAGATGGGCCGGGTGAAGTGCCGCTGGTGGTCCTCGCGGGTCACCCGGTGCCCGGCGTCGGCGAAGGCCGCCGCGACGGAATCGATCACGACCTGTCCGTCGTCGAGCAGCGTGCCGTTCCAGTCCCACACGATGTGCCCGCTGAACTCCGCCATCGGCGCTCCCCTCGAACCGTCGTACCGGTTCCGAGCCGCCGCGCGGGGAGCGACCATCCGCCTTGCCGCGGAACGGTTCGGATCCAGCACCGACCCTGCCCGTCGAGAGCTCGTCATGATCTCGGACCGAGGCGTGTCATCCGGCTGCGATCCGAAGATCACCCGAGCAGAGCACCGACGGCCACAGCGAGTGCGCAGCACGCCGGCGAGCGGCAGGAATCCGGTCGCGCGAACGGGAATCAGGCAGTGCTCGACGACCCGGCACCGTCCTGCCCGCGGTGAAATCGCTGCGCGGCGAACCCCTCAGCGTGGCGGCCGTCGGCGAGTTCTCAGCGGTTCCCCGCAAGGATGGCGATGCCCGGCGGCGGAGCCACCCGGAGATCGGTCTCGTGGCGAGAGGTTCCGCTACCGGGCCACCTCGCGGAAACGGGTCAGCTCTTCGCTGCACCGACCAGGTCGGCCGGGTCCTGGGCCTGTTCCTGGGCCATGGACTTGCGGACCGCGTTGATCTGGCGGCGGCCCCAGCTCTCGGACAGGCCGTAGCGCCTGCCGAGCTCGGCGGGTTTGACCGGCTGGTCGGCTTCGACGGACTTGCGGTAGTCGGCGCGGGCCGCGGAGCGCTTTTCCCGGTCGCTCATCGGGCCGTCGGGAACCGGTGCCAGGGTCAGCGTCTGCTCGGAGTCGCTGACGGCGTCCTTGGCGGCGCGCTTGTCCGCCTCGCCGCCGGTCCGGGAGTTCGCGGCCTTCGCCGCGGTCTCGTCCTTCGCGGGAGCCTCCGGCTCGGACGAGGTGTTCGCCTTCGCGGCGGTCCCGTCCTCGGACGGAGCGGACTTCGCGTCGGCAGCGAACTTGGGCAGCTCGAGCGTCACGGTCGCCTCGTCCGCACCGTGCGCGGTGGTCCGGGCGTTCTTGCCGCCCTTGGCGGCTTTCGCCCCCGAACTCTTCGCGGTGCTCTTCGCGGCGACCGGTGCGGTGGCCGGTTCGTCCGGCTCGGACGCCGTCGCGGCGGACTCGGTCTCGGTCCGCGCGGTCTCGTCGCGGTCCGCGTCAGCGGTGTCCTCAGTGGACGCACCGGTTCGGGCGGACACGGTACTGGTCGCGGTGGCGGCGGCGCTGGCTCCGACCTTCTCGCGCACGGGACGCGGGACGGACTCGGTCTTCGGTTCCTCGGCGGGAGCCGCGGCGGTGGCGGCGGAAGCGGTCACCTCAGGGCCATCGGCGGGCCGGGACACGGCCGCCGTCGGCGCCGCGTCCTCGGCGCGGGGGCCGTTCGCGGCGGCGGTGCCCTCCGGTGCCTCCGGCCGAGCCGGGGCGGGGATGACGAGGTCCGCGTTGGCGCGCTCGTTGGCGTGCTGCTCCTCCTCGGCGCGGGCAGCGGCCTTGAGCGCGGCGGCGCGGCGGGTGCCGGGCGGGGCGAGCGTGCCGAGGCCGGCGATCTCCTCGACGGGGATGTCGATGACCTGCTTGCGGAACGCCTCGCTCGTGCTGCGGCGGTCCACCATCCAGCGCAGCACCAGCAGGCCCGGCCGCAGCCGGAAGCCGCGCATGCCGTGCTTGGCCTCGTAGTCCGCGCGCAGCTCCAGCAGCACCACGTCGAACACCGCGACGGCCGCGATGGGCAGCCCGGCCGCGACGATCTGCGCCTCGTGGCTCGGCTGGTGGATCCAGTTGATCCAGGAGCTGACGCCGGTGAACGCCCACATCAGGATCCGGCCGCGCACCGCGGAGCGGCCGTTGATCGACGAGCGGTAGGTCATCAGCGTGCACGCGAACGCGGCGCCGTCGAAGGTGGCGGGCACCAGCCACGCCGACCAGTAGGTGAACCCGGCCATCGATTGCATGCCGTACTCGTGCAGGCCGACGAAGCTCGCGCCCCAGCCCATCACGGCGGCCATCGCGACGAAGATCAGTGCGGCGATGGACAGCGAACGGCTGCCCCGATCGCTCGATGCGCCGGGATACCCGTCCGCGCTCATTTCCGGGCTGCTGATCGGGCGCTCGCTGCTCTTGGCGGCGTCATGCACGGGGGTTCCTCCAGGTTCGCGTGACAGCACGCTCGGCAGTGCCGGATAGTAACTTGACCATCACCTGGACGAATGACCGGCCGGTGTTTCTGTGCTAGGAACCGGCCCGGTATGGATGCATTGTGCAATTTCGACCATCCAATTGCGACGGTCCGTGCACGATGTGATCACCTTCCGGGAGCGAAACTCGCGATCACCTCCGGATGGGCATCGGCCCACCTGGCGGCCGCGGCCTCCTCCTGGCCCTTGGGTGCGCTGTTGATGTCGTTCTCCAACGACGCCAACTGCCGATCGTCGAGCCGGAACTCGTGCACCATTCCGGTCACATCGGGGAAGTCCGCGCTGAATCCTTTCCGCCCGACCGCGTGGATCTGTTCGGCCTGCCCCATCGCGCCCCGCGGATCCTGCAAATCCTTGATCGGATACTTCGCGTAGGCCCAATGCGGATGCCACAGCGTCACCACGATCGGCGAGCGCGCGTTGATCGACCGCTCCAGCGAGGCGAGCATCGCCGTGGTCGAGGACGTCTGCAACGCGTACTGACCGGTCAAGCCGTACTGCGGGATCATCTGATCGCGCGTCACCCGGCTGAGGCCCGCTCCCGGATCGATGCCGGTGATGGTGCCGTTGAACTCGGCCGCCCGCCCGCGCAGGTCCTCGATCGAGTTCACGTCGGTCAAGTAGGTCGGCACCGCGATGTTCAACGTGGCCTGGTCGTACCAGACGCCCAGGTCCTCCAGGCGATCGTGGTACTGCGCCCAGTAATCGGCGTGGGTCTGCGGCAGCCACGCGTCCATGAACAGGTCGATGTTGCCCTGCGCCAGCCCGGCGTAGGTCGGTCCGGCCTCCAGCTCCGTGAGCTGGACCTGGTAGCCCTGGCGTTGCAGCAGCACCTTGTAGAGGTTGCTGACCGCGATCGCCTCGTCCCACGCGATGTAGCCGATGGTGATCTTCTTGGTCTGCTGCCCGGTCTCCGGTTGCCTGCCGCCGCACCCGGCGGCGAGCAGCACCAGCGCCGCCAGCAGCGCGACGCAGGCGACCCACCGCGATCTCCGCATGGCACTTCCCCTTCCTGCGTGGACCTCACCCGGCGGGCGCGGTCGTGCGCGCCGCGCGGGACACGGGTGAGCGGTCGGCCAGCACGGCCGTGCTGCGATCCAGGTAGACGGCGAGGATCACCACGGCCACCCCGGCTTCGAAGCCCGCGCCCAGCTGCACGCGGGTGACGGCGGTGTAGACCTCGGTGCCCAGCCCTTCGGCGCCGACCATGCCCGCGATGACCACCATGGACAGCGACAGCATGATCACCTGGTTGATCCCGGCCATGATCGACGGCAGGGCCAGCGGCAGCTGGATGCCGGTGAGGATGCGCCGCGGCGGCGCCCCGAACGCGGCACCGGCCTCCACCACCTCGCCGTCGACCTGGCGGATGCCGAGCTCGGTGAGCCGCACCCCCGGCGGCAGCGCGAAGATCACCGTGGCGATCACGCCCGGCACCGCGCCGATGTTGAAGAAGAAGATGACCGGGATCAGGTACACGAACGCGGGCATCGTCTGCATCAGGTCCAGCACCGGGCGCACCACCCTGCTCACCGTGCGGTTCCGGGCGGCCAGGATTCCCAGCGGGACCGCCGCCGCGATCGCGATGACGCTGGCCACCAGCACCAGCGACAAGGTCTGCATCGCGGGCGGGAACTCCCGCATGCTCACCACCAGGCCGAACCCGATGATCGTGAACAGCGCGAAGCGCCATCCCCGCAGCCACCAGGCGAACGCGGTCAGCACCAGCACCAGCGCCCACGACGGCGGCCACAGCAGCACCGCCGTCAGCCCGTCCACCGCCGAGCGCACCACCAGGTCCACGAAGTCGAAGAACGGGCCGATGGTGTCGTTGAGCCAGTTCACCAGCGCCTGGAACCAGTCGCCGAGCGGGATGCGCGGGAACTCAGCCATCACCGGCCTCCGTCCGTCCGCCGTCGCCCAGCGCGCGCAGCACCGCCGACGGCCCCACCGTCCCGATCACCCGTCCCTCCGCGTCGACCACCGGCAGTCCGGCGGTCTCGGCGACGCGGCCGAACAACTCGTGCAGCGGGGTCTGCGCGGGAACGGCGTCGGCGGCCTGCCGGTCCGGATCCGCTGAGCGCTCGGCGATGGCTCCCGCCGTCAGCACCCGGCCGCGGTCCACGTCGCGCACGAACCGCGCCACGTAGGAGTCGGCGGGGCGGCGCAAGATCTCCGATGCGGTGCCGAGCTGCACGATGCGGCCCGCGCGCATCACCGCGATCCGGTCGCCCAGCCGCATCGCCTCGTTGAGGTCGTGGGTGATGAACACGATCGTCTTGCCCAGCTCGGCCTGCAGCTGCACCAGCTGGTCCTGCATGTCCCGCTTGATCAGCGGGTCCAGCGCGCTGAACGCCTCGTCCATCAGCAGCACGTCGGTGCCCGCCGCGAGCGCCCTGGCCAGGCCCACCCGCTGGCGCATGCCGCCGGAGAGCTGCTGCGGGAACCGCTGCTCCCACCCGGTCAGGCCCACCATCCGCAACGCCTCGTCGGCTCGCTCCCGGGCTCGTGCCGGTGCGGCGCCCTGGATGCGGGGGCCGTACTCGACGTTGTCCCGCACGGTGCGGTGCGGCAGCAGCGCGAAGTGCTGGAACACCATGCTCATCGTGCGCTGCCGCAGCTCGCGCAGCGCCCTGCCGGTGAGCGCGGTGACGTCCTCCTCGTCGACGTACACCCGGCCCTCGGTGGGGGCGAGCAGGCCGTTGAGCATCCGGATCAGCGTCGACTTGCCGGAACCGGACAGGCCCATCACCACGAAGATCTCACCGGGCTCGACGGTGAACGAGGCGTCCAGCACGGCGACCGTGGCTCCCTCGGCGCGCAGCCGGTCCCCTTCGACGCCCGCCCGCGACCGGCGCAGCGCGTCCGCCGGGTGCGCTCCGAAGACCTTGCAGAGCCCGTCCACTCGTACCGATGTCAACGCCTCGCCCCCCGTGCGCAGGCCCGGCGCGTCCGGATGGGTCGGTGGAAAGCCGCGCGGCCCTCGGGCGTACGCCGAGGCGGAATGTTCCCGTGCGCCCGAGCATACGTCCGGCGCGGACCGTTCTCGCCATTGTCAAAGTTCCTGGTCGGACGATCCGGACGGTCTGTGACGTGCGATGACGATTCGATCGGAAAAGCCGGTGCGCGATGCGGCGAAAGCCGGAAGGAATGCGCGAGAACCCACCGCTGATCGCCGGAATCAGAATTCCCGCCGTCCGCGTCGCGGCCGTGCGGTTCTCGGTGTCCCCGGCAGCCCGGTCCGCGCCGCTTCTCACGATGTGTAACAGGGCGGCATCGTGTCGGACGGGACGTTTAAGGTCGAGTGCATGCAAACCTGGTCGTCGGTCCCCGTGCCCCAGGTGCCGGGCACACCCCGTCCCCTCCGGCTCTTCGACACCGCCACCGGTGAGGTTCGGCCCACCGCTCCCGGTCCGGTGGCGCGGATGTACGTCTGCGGCATCACCCCGTACGACGCGACGCACCTCGGTCACGCCGCCACCTACCTGGCGTTCGACCTGGTGCACCGCCTGTGGCTCGACAACGGGCACGAAGTGCACTACGTGCAGAACGTCACCGACATCGACGACCCGCTGCTCGAACGCGCCGACCGGGACAACGAGGACTGGATGGTCCTGGGCATGCGCGAGACCGCGCTGTTCCGCGAGGACATGACCGCGCTGCGCGTGCTGCCGCCGCAGGACTTCATCGGCGCCGTCGAAGCGATGCCGGAGATCGTCGAGGCAGTCGGCAAGCTGCTCGCCTCCGGCGCGGCCTACCGGGTCGACGACGAGTACCCCGACATCTACTACCGGCACGGCACCACCGGCCGGTTCGGCTACGAGTCGAACTACGGCGCCGAGGACATGCTGCACTTCTTCGCCGAACGCGGCGGTGACCCCGACCGCGCGGGCAAGGAGCACCCGCTGGACGCGCTGCTGTGGCGAGTGGCCCGGCCCGGCGAACCGTCCTGGGAGTCCGAGCTCGGGCCCGGCAGGCCCGGCTGGCACCTCGAATGTTCGGTGATCGCGCTCAACCGGCTGCGGATGACCTTCGACGTGCAGGGCGGCGGCTCCGACCTGGCCTTCCCGCACCACGAGTACAGCGCCGCGCACGCCGAGGCGCTGACCGGCGAGACCCCCTTCGCGCGGCACTACTGCCACGCGGGCATGGTCGGCCTCGACGGCGAGAAGATGTCCAAGTCCAAGGGAAACCTGGTGTTCGTGTCGCGGCTGCGCGGCGACCGGGTGGACTCGATGGCGGTGCGGCTCGCGCTGCTCGACGCGCACTACCGCACCGACCGCTCCTGGACGGCGGAGGCGCTCACCGCCGGAACGGCCCGGCTGGCGCGCTGGCGCGAAGCCGCCGCCCTCACCTCGGGCCCCGCGGCGGCGACGGCGATCGCCGGGCTCCGCGACCGGCTCGCCGACGACCTCGACAGCCAGGGAGCCCTGCGCGCCGTGGACGCCTGGGCGGATGAGGCCCTCGGCCAGGGCGGCACCGACGAATCGGCTCCCGGCGAGATCCGGGCCGCCGTCGACGCGCTGCTGGGCGTGCAGCTGTGACCGGCTGAGGCCGAACGTGGAAACGCCCTCCGAGCGCTCGGCTCGGAGGGCGTTCTCGCGTCAGGGAGGACTCTTCAGCCCGGCCCCGGGCCCAGCGGGCCCTTGCCGCCCGGACCGCGGCGGCGCAGGTAGCGCTCGAACTCCGCGGCGATCGCGTCACCGCTGGTCTCGGTGAGCGTCACCTCGGCGTCGCCGCGTTCCTCCAGCGCACGCACGTAGTTGCGGACGTCCTCGTCCTCCTCGGCCATCTCGCTGACCGTGGTCTCCCACTCCTCGGCCTGGTCCGGCAGGTTGCCCAGCGGCACCTCCAGGTCCAGCGCGTCCTCCACCCGGTGCAGCAGCGCCAGCGTGGCCTTCGGCGACGGGGGCTGCGACACGTAGTGCGGTACGGCGGCCCAGAACGAGATCGCCGGGATGCCCGAGCGCACGCACGAGTCCTGGAAGATGCCCACGATGCCCGTCGGTCCCTCGTAGGTGGACCGCTCCAGCCCGTAGCGGGTCGCGGAGTCCTCGTCGTAGGCCGTTCCGGTCACCGGGACCGGGCGGGTGTGCGGCGAGTCCGCCAGCAGCGCGCCCAGCGACACCACGGTGCGCACCCCGGCCTGGTTCAGGTGTTCGAGCAGTTCCGCGCAGAACGCGTTCCACCGCATGTTCGGCTCTATTCCGTGCACCAGCACCACGTCGTGCTCGGCACCCGGCGGGCGGCACACCGACAGGCGCGTCGTCGGCCAGCTCACCTTGCGGGTCACGCCGTCCACCAGCTTCACGGTCGGACGCGAGACCTGGAAGTCGTAGTACGGATCCGGGTCGATCTCAGCCAGCGGAGAGGCGTCCCAGGTGAGTTCGAGGTGCTCGATCGCGGAGCTTGCGGCGTCACCCGCATCGTTCCAACCTTCGAAACCGATCACGGCGATCGGAGCGGTCGGCCCGGCGGGTTTCCCTTCGGTCGATGTCCGTTCGGTCGGATTCCCCTCGGTCCGGTCCACCTGGTCTGCGGAGCGTGGTTCGCGATCGTTCACCGCGTCAGCCTACGACCTATGGGCGACGTGAGCGCCCGACATCCCGGAAGGGATCCGAACCCGCAGGGGAGGGATCGGCCACGTTCGCTGTGACCGGCCCGTGCCCCTTTGCTGTACTGGGAGGCGTGGGACAGAGGAACATGCCGAGACCGGGGCGCGATGACTGACGCCCGCCCTGCCGCCGTCCTGTTCGACATGGACGGCACGCTGGTCGATTCCGAAAAGCTGTGGACGATCTCGCTGAGCGACTACGCGACGCACCGCGGCGGTGAGCTCAGCATCGCCACCCGCGAAGCCATGGTCGGCTCCAACATGAGCACCAGCATGCGGATGCTGCTGGCCGACCTGGACCTCGTCGCGGACGCGGGGGCCGTCGCCGAAGCCGCCGACTGGGTGGAGGCGCGCAGCACCGAACTGTTCCGGCAGGGCCTGCCCTGGCGGCCCGGCGCCCGCGAGGCGCTGGCCGGCGTGCGTTCGCTGGGCATCCCGGCGGCCCTGGTCACCTCGACGATCCGGTCGCTGGCCGAGATCGCGCTCGACACCCTCGGCCGGGATTCCTTCGACGTCACCGTCTGCGGCGACGAGGTGGACGGCCGCAACAAGCCCGACCCCGAGCCGTACCTGCGGGCGGCCCGGCTGCTCGACGTCGACCCGCGGCGGTGCGTCGCCGTGGAGGACTCGCCGACCGGGGTGGCCGCCGCCGTCGCCGCGGGCTGCACCGTGGTCGCGGTCCCCTGCGAAGTCCCGCTCGAACCGGGGGAGCGGCGCGTGCTGCTGGAGAGCCTCGACGAGCTCGACGTGCGCTCGCTCGGCTCGTTGCTGCCCGGAGCGCTCGCGTGAACCGCGCCGGGACCCCCGTCGGGTCCCGGTCCGCCGGATGCAAGGATCGAACCCCGTGAAGACCTTCGACGAGCTGTTCAGCGAGCTCCAGGAACGCGCCCGAACCCGGCCCGAAGGGTCCGCGACCGTGGCCGCGCTCGACGCCGGCGTGCACGCCCAGGGCAAGAAGGTCATCGAAGAGGCCGGCGAGGTGTGGCTGGCCGCCGAGCACGAGTCGGACGAGGCGCTGGCCGAGGAGATCTCCCAGCTGCTGTACCGGCTCCAGGTGATCATGCTCGCCCGCGGCCTGAACCCCGAGGACGTGTACCGCTACCTCTGAGCCCGTGGGGCGTCCTGAGGATCGCGCTCGTCCGCTTCGGTTCCCGTGCGGCGCGACATCGCCGCCGTTGCCCGGTATCGCCACAACGCTTCCGCTGATTGCGCACGCGCCGTCCATTGTGGGTGATTTGCCCGTTTTTTCGACGTGGTCCGACGGGTGAATCCGCGTTCGGAGGGATTGGGTCCGGCGATCACTCGGTCATAATGGGAGTGATCTTGAAGCGATGAGGTGGGGGTGAAGGACATGGCCGTCGTGCAGCCGGGAGAGGCCGCTCCTCGGTGGGAACTGCTGGCCGGCATGCCGTGCTGGATCGAGCTGGCGACCACCGACGTGGAACAAGCCTGCGGGTTCTACGCCGAACTGTTCGGGTGGGAATACCAGACGCACCAGGACGACGAAGCCGGCGAGCACATCGTCGCCTCGCGGGACGGATTCCCCGTCGCCAGCATCCGCCGCGCCGCCGGAGACCACTCCTCGTGGCGGCTGTTCCTCGCCACCCAGGACGTCGACTCCGCCAGCGCCCAAGCCGTCGAAGACGGCGCCCAGATCACCGTGCCGCCCGCCGACGTGCCCGGACTCGGTCGCAAAACCGTGCTCGTAGGCCCCTCCGACGCCGAATTCGGGCTGCTCTCGCCCGCCGAATCCTGGCAGTTCGACGTGGGGCTGCCCGGCACCCTCATGTGGGCCGAACTGGTCACCATCAAAGCGCAGACCGCCGACAACTTCTTCCAAGGCATCTTCGGCTACACCGCTGAACAGTTCGGCGCGGAGAACCGCTCCAACTACGCCGTCTGGTACCTCGCGGGCGAATCAGTGCTCGCCAGGGTCAGCATGATCCGCGACTACATCACCCCCGACACCCGGCCGCACTGGCTGCTCTACCTCGGCGCCGACGCCGACGAAGGCATCGACGGACTCGTCCACCGGGCCATCGGGCTCGGCGCCCGCGTCCGCGTCGACCCATACGGCTCCAGCATCGGACGAGTCGCCGTGCTGCGAGACCCCACGGGGGCTCGGTTCGCCGTCGTCGACGACACCCAAGCCACAGACTGGTTCGACAGCGCAGCGAACTTCGATCCTTACGATGATTGATGGGCTCGTTTTGCTTGGGTGGTCGGGTGGCGGAACCTCAGTGAGCCTCTCGCTGCGGGATCTTTTTCCCGAGTGGCTCCGCCACGAGGGAAAAAGCTGTCCTCGCGAGAGACTCACTGAGAACCCGCGGGTGAGGGCCTTTGGACGTGGGCTATGTGCTTCGCACATACAGGCACGGCTTCGCCGCTAGGCAGGCTTGCTTCGCAGCCCAAGGCACGGCCTTCGGCCGCAAGGCAGGCGTGCTTCGCCGCCCCCTGCGCGGCTTCGCCGCAACGGCGCGGCCTTTGGCCGTAAGGCAGCCGTGGGGCCGTAAGGCAGGTTTGCTTCGCTGCCCGGAGGACGGCTTTGCCGTCTGTGGCAGGCCTTTGGTGGGTGTTGCTCTGGTTAGAGCGGGGTGACTAGGAGGGCTTGGGCTGAGCGGGCCGTTGAGCCCTGTTCGTCGTAGACGGTGCTCGCTGCTGTGCCTGCGCCGTCGGGGCCGAGGGTCGTCTCGGCGTCTACGCCGATCCATTCGCCGGTCGGTTCGCGGTGCAGGTGGACCGTGAGGTCCGTGTTCGCGAACGACCACTCCGACATGCTCGCCCGGCGGGACAGGCCGCTGGAGGAGTCGACGACCGCGAACAGCCGTTGCAGCGGGCTCGGCCGCTCCGACGCCAGCAGCGGGATCCGCTGCCGCGCCCACATCTGGGCGTGACCGGTCGTGCTCGGGCCCGCGCGCCACTCCATGGCCGCGGAATAGCCGCGGTCCCAGTCCTCGATGCCGGGCACCGCCGGCCACGACTCCGGATCGCCCAACGGCTCCCGCTGCCCACCCGCGACCGGGGAGCTGTCCCCGCGGACCATGCGCCACGCGCGAGCCGTGGCGCACACCCGCCCACCCGCCGCGAGCTCCGCCGAGATCAGCTGCACCGAGCGGCCCGGCCGCAGCACCTCGGCGCGCACGGTGAGCTCGTCCACCGGGACCGGGCCCAGCACGTCGACGCTCACCCGCCGGATCGCGGTGCCCTCGACGGGTTCGCAAAGCTCCAGTTCGCGCACCAGCAGCGCGGAGGCCGGACCGAGGTGCTGAGCCTTCTCCGACCACGGGCCCGCGGTGTGCGCGGTGGCGCGGAACCGGCCGTCGCCCAAGTCCTCGTAGAACGCGGCCTGCTCGTCCACGGTCTCCTCCTCTGCTCGGTGCCGAGGCACCGTCGAAACGTGCGCACCGCCGACCGCGTTCACCACGAGCGAACGCGGCGGGACGGCTCAGTCCGTGCGGTCCAGCACCGACTCCGGCCCGGGATCGGGTTCCGGCCAGCCGGGATACGGCGGAGGAGTGCCGCCGAACTCCGGGCAGTGCGCCTTGTGATCGCAGTAGTCGCACAACTTGCTCGGGTTCGGGCGGAAATCACCGGTCTTCCCGGCGCGCAGGATCGCCTGCCAGATCGCCTCCAGCGTCCGCTCGAAGCGCAGCAGCTCCGCCTCGTCCGGTGCGTACGCCAACGACTGCTTGTCCGACAAGTACATCAGCAGCAGCTGGCGGGGGATCTCGCCGCGGGTGCGCCACAGCACCAGGGCGTAGAACTTCATCTGGAACAGCGCCTTGGCCTCGCCGATCGCCCGCGGCGCCGCGCCCGTCTTGTAGTCGACCAACCGGATCTCACCGGTCGGCGCCACGTCCACCCGGTCGATGAAGCCGCGCAGCAGCAGCCCCGACTCCAGCTCGGTCTCCACCCGCAGCTCGCACGCCTCCGGCTCCAAGCGGCGCGGGTCCTCCAGCTCGAAGTACGAATCCAGCAACCGCCGCGCCGACTTCAGCCAGGTGCCCAGCTCCGGGTCCTCCGGCCCGTCGAACAACGCGCTCAGCTCGGGCTGCTCGGCCAGCAACTCCTGCCACGCCGGTTCCAACAGGTCGCGGGCGTGCTCGGCGTCGCGCTCCGCCGTCGGCAGCGCGAACATCCGCTCCAGAACCGAATGCACCACGGTCCCGCGCACCTGCGCGCGCGTCGGCGTCTCCGGGAGCCGGTCCACAGCGCGGAAGCGGTACAGCAGCGGGCACTGCTTGAAATCACCCGCGCGCGACGGTGACAACGCCGGTCGGCGCCTGCCCCCGGCGGGCAGGCTCGCTCCGTCCGAGCCGCTCGCGCCGTCGGCCACGGCGAGCTCGGAACTCGATCTGTCGCTGGTCCGGGCCGGTTCCACCATGCCCCGCACCCTAGAACAGGCCGCCGACAAGATCCGCACGCGTGGCGTATCACCGGTGGTTCACGCGGCCCGCTCTACCCTGTGGGCCATGCCCGCCAACACAGCTCGCGGCCGACCTGCTCCACCGGACAACGGCCTGCTGCTGTGCCGGGTGGCCGGCGTGCCCGTGCTGCTGTCCCCGTCGTGGTGGGTCGGGGCCGCGTTCATCGTGCTGCTCTACACCCCGTTGGTCACCCGTATCCTGCCCGACGTCAGCATCTGGACCGGCGCGTTCATCGCCGCGCTGTGCACGGTGCTGCTGGCCGCCTCGGTGCTGCTGCACGAGCTCGGGCACTGCGTCGTGGCGCTGCGGCTGGGGCTGCCGGTGCGCCGGGTGCGGTTGTTCCTGCTGGGCGGCATCTCCGAGATCAGCCGCACGCCCGCGACTCCCGCGCACGAAGGGATGATCGCCGCCGCCGGGCCCGCGGTCTCGGTGCTGCTGGCCGCGGTCACCGGGGCCGGCTGGTTCGCGCTCGAACCGGGCGGCGCGCTCTGGCTGCTCATCGCGCAGACCTGCGTGGCGAACCTCGCGGTGGCCGCGTTCAACCTGCTGCCGGGGCTGCCGCTGGACGGGGGCCGGATGCTGCGGTCGCTGCTGTGGGCCGCCACCGGGCGCAGGCACGCGGGCACCACCGCCGGCGTCGTCGGAGCGGGCCTCGTCGCCGCCGGGCTGCTCGTGTGGGCGCTGCTCGGGCTGCTGCACGACGTCGACGACCAGTGGCTGCGGCTGCTGGCCTGCGTGTTCATGGTGTGGTTCGTCATCGCGGGCGCCAGCGCCGAGCACACCGCCGAGCAGCGCCGGAGCCGTCCCGTGCGGGTCTCGCTCGCCGAGATCATGCGCCCCGTGCTGCAACTGCCCGCCGAGAGCCCCGTCGGGGACGCCCTGGTCGCCGCCGCGGGGAGGGGAGTGGTGCTGGTCCGCGCCGACGGCATCGCCGTGGGCCTGCTCGACCAGTCAGCCGCCGAACGCCTCGCCACCAGCTCGCCCCAGGACCCCGCCGAACACGCGGCCGAACCGGTCGGTCCGGACACCATCCTGCTCGAGGGCGAGCCGGGCGAGGCCGTGCTGGAACGGGTGCGTACCGTACTGGCCTGGCAGTTCCTCGTCATCGACACCGACGGCAGGCCCTGCGGGGTGCTGCGCCGGGAGGACCTGCGCAGCGCGCTCAGATCCCGCGACCGCGAACGGTGAGCACGGGCGAGGGGCCGCCGGGCCTTCTGCGACGATGGTCCGCCGTACCCGCCGAGCCGCGGTCCTGCCACGCACTCCTGTGACGTTCGGCGTGGGCGCGTCGGCGGTCCCCCTTCCGAACGCGCACATGGAGGCCTGAAGCACGTGAGCACCGTCAGCGGTGAGTTCCAGCCCGGCGACCGGGTTCAGCTGACCGATCCGAAGGGGCGGCACTACACGGTCGTCCTGGAGACCGGCGGCGAGTACCACACCCACCGGGGCGCGCTGGCGCACGACGAGCTCATCGGCCGTCCCGAGGGTTCGGTGGTGACCTCGGCGGGCGGCACCTCGTTCCTGGCGGTGCGACCGCTGCTGTCGGACTACGTGCTGTCCATGCCGCGCGGCGCGCAGGTGATCTATCCGAAGGACGCCGCGCAGATCCTCATGTGGGGCGACATCCGCCCCGGCGCGCGGGTGCTGGAGGCCGGCGCTGGCTCCGGTGCGCTGACCTGCTCGCTGCTGCGCGCGGTGGGCGACCAGGGCAGCGTCGTGTCCTACGAGGTCCGCGCCGACCACGCCGAGCACGCCGAGCGCAACGTGCGCAAGTTCTTCGGCGAGGTCCCGGAGAACTGGACGCTGCGGGTCAACGACCTCGCGGACTACGACGAGGGCCAGGTCGACCGCGTCGTGCTGGACATGCTCTCGCCGTGGGACGTGCTCGACACCGTGTTCGCGAACCTGATCCCCGGTGGCGTCCTGGTCGTCTACGTGGCGACCACGACCCAGCTCTCCAAGGTCACCGAGGCGCTGCGGGAGCAGCAGTGCTGGACCGAACCGCAGGCGTGGGAGACGTTGATCCGCCCGTGGCACGTGGTGGGCCTGGCGGTCCGCCCGGAGCACCGGATGGTCGCGCACACGGCGTTCCTGCTGGTCACCCGGCGGCTCGCCGATGGCGTGACGCCGCCGCGCCCGCAGCGCAGGCCGAGCAAGGGCTGATCGGCGCGGTGGCACCGCGATCCCCGCGGTGCCACCGGCCTCAGCGCGGCTCGCTCACTGGTCGAGCTTGCAGATCTTCCACTCGTCGTCCTCGACGGTGAGCAGGATGGTCTGGTCGACGGGCATGGTGGCGCCGCCGAGGGTGTAGGTGCCGTCGAGCTTCGCGCGGGCCTGCTCGCCCTGGGCGGTGACCTGCCCGAGCCGCACCTGGAACTCGCCGCTGGCCAGCTGCTGGAACTGCGAGTCGAGTTCACCGCGGTTGGCCGCGCACAGCTGCGGGCCGAGCGAGCCGAAGTCCCCGACGTTGACCTTGTCGACGAGGTCCTGGGCGACCGGCCGGGGTTCGCCCGGGTCGCCGCCGCCGAACAGGAAGAGACCGCCGACCACGGCTCCGGCCAGGACCAGCACGCCGACCCCGCTGAGGATCCAGACCAGCGGAGACCGTCCCCGCGGCTCGTCCTCGAACTCGTCGGGTTCCTGGATCCACGATCCGGCGCCGAAGTCGCCGCCCCAGTTCGGCGCCGGCGGGACCTGCTGCCCGAACTGGCCGAACGGTGCCTGGCCCGGTGCGGTGGAGAAGGGCTGCTGGCCGGGCTGAGCCGGGACTCCGGTGATGGGGCCTTGCGGCCATCCCGCGTGCTGGTTGCCGTAGAACGCCGGTTGCTGCTGCGGCGGTTGGTCGCCGGGGTTCGGAGCGCCGTCCGCCGGGTTCCCGGCGGGCTGCCGGTCCCACCCGCCCGGTCCGGGCTGCTGCGGCGGATAGGTCATGGGATGTTCCTCCCCCAAGTTCTGTGCTCTGGCCGCACGAGGTGCGGTCGCCATGGTGCGGCGGCGTAAGTACACCAGAGCGTTATCTGGCGCATGTCAGGAGTAGACCTTTCCGGTCGCCCTGTGCCGACCTGCTCCGCTCGGGTGAGATGTCCGACATGAGGATCTCGTCGACGCGGGTTTCGACCGCGGAGAACCCTCGTTGTTCCAAATGATGGGAGAAGTCGGACACGCCCAGGGGTGCGGCACCGCAATGACACCCGGTTGTCAGCTCACCGACACCCGGATGCCGACATCCGGTACCGAACGCGGTGGCGCTCCGGGAAACGCGTGGTCGTACCGCCGGGTTCGGCGACGACCGCGACGGGCGGGGAACACCGAATGGACCATGATCGTGAACACACCGTGTTCACCGTCCACTCCCACCACGCCCGGGGCGGGCCATCGAGGACGTTCGAATCATGGGTATTCGCCGAATTTTGTGGCACGCTAGCGGATCCGGTGCGCAATCACGACGCCGCCATCGTCGGTGATCGCCGGTACCGTGGTGGTACGAGCACGGGAGGAGGGTGCCGATATGCAGCACGACCGTCCCGGCAGCCGGCCTGAGGAGGGCGGCGAGCAGCAGCCCGGCGGGCAAGCCGAGCTCAACGGCCAGATTCGTCTGCTCCAAGACGAAGTGGCGTTGCTGCGCCGAAAGCTCAACGAGTCCCCCCAACAGGCCCGGTTGCTGGAAAAGCGGCTGGCCGAGGCATCCGAGCGCGTGAGCCAGCTCACCGAACGGAACGCCAAACTCACCGAGACCCTGAAGGAAGCGCGCGGCCAGCTGACGGCCCTGCGCGAGGAGGTCGACCGCCTCGCCCAACCCCCGAGCGGATATGGAACCTTCCTGTGCCGCTACGAGGACGGCACGGTCGACGTGTTCACCTCCGGCCGCAAGATGCGGGTCGCCGTATCGCCCAACGTCGAGATCGAAGAGCTCAAGCTGGGCCAGTCCGTCCGGCTCAACGAGGCGCTGACCGTCGTGGAAGCGGGCGCCTTCGAGCAGATCGGCGAGGTGTGCACCTTCCGGGAGATCCTGCCCCCGAGCCTCACCGACGGCGCGGGCGCCAACCGCGCCCTGGTGCTCGGCCACACCGATGAGGAACGCGTCGTGTGGCTGACCGATCCGCTGGTGGAAGCCGGGCTGAAGTCCGGTGACTCCGTGCTGGTCGACAGCAAGGCGGGCTACGCCTACGACACGGTGCCCAAGGCCGAGGTCGAGGACCTCGTGCTCGAAGAGGTTCCGGACGTCGGGTACCTCGACATCGGTGGCCTCAGCGGGCAGATCGAGCAGATCCGCGACGCCGTGGAACTCCCGTTCCTGCACTCGGACCTCTACGTGCAGTACCAGCTGCAACCGCCGAAGGGCGTGCTGCTCTACGGGCCGCCCGGCTGCGGCAAGACGCTCATCGCGAAGGCGGTGGCGAACTCGCTGGCCAAGAAGGTCGCCGCGGCGCGCGGTGACGACGACGGGCAGGCGAAGTCCTACTTCCTCAACATCAAGGGCCCCGAGCTGCTGAACAAGTTCGTGGGCGAGACCGAGCGGCACATCCGGCTCATCTTCCAGCGCGCCAGGGAGAAGGCCTCCGAAGGCACCCCGGTGATCGTGTTCTTCGACGAGATGGACTCGATCTTCCGGACCCGCGGCAGCGGCGTGTCCTCGGACGTGGAGACCACGATCGTGCCGCAGCTGCTCTCGGAGATCGACGGTGTCGAGGGCCTGGAGAACGTCATCGTCATCGGTGCCTCCAACCGCGAGGACATGATCGACCCGGCGATCCTGCGACCAGGCAGGCTCGACGTGAAGATCAAGATCGAGCGGCCGGACGCCGAGTCGGCCAAGGACATCTTCTCCAAGTACCTCACCGACCAGCTGCCCATCCACGAGGAGGACCTCCTCGAGTTCGGCGGCGACCAGGCGGCCTGCATCGACGCGATGATCCAGACCACCGTGGAGCGGATGTACGCCGAGACCGACGAGAACCGGTTCCTGGAGGTCACCTACGCCAACGGGGACAAGGAAGTCCTGTACTTCAAGGACTTCAACTCCGGCGCGATGATCCAGAACATCGTGGACCGCTCGAAGAAGGCGGCGATCAAGTCGGTGCTCGACACCGGCCAGCCGGGCCTGCGGGTGCAGCACCTGCAGGACGCCATCATCGACGAGTTCGCCGAGAACGAAGACCTGCCCAACACGACCAACCCCGACGACTGGGCGCGGATCTCGGGCAAGAAGGGCGAACGGATCGTCTACATCCGGACCCTGGTCAGCGGCAAGAACCAGGAATCCGGCCGGGCGATCGACACGGCCACCAACACCGGCCAGTACTTGTAACGACGTGCGCGATCCGTGGCGGGTGCCGGGCTCCGGTGCCCGCCACGAATCGTGTCCGGGGTGCCCGCGAGGTCGAGTGTCGGACGTCGCGGGCAGCGATTAGGTTTTCAGGCATGATCTCCACGTCTCGTCCGGACCGGTTCGGGCTCGGGTTGGCCGCGCTCGGCCGCCCCGCCTACATCAACGTCGGCCGCACCGACGCGTTGCCCGCGCACCGCACGGCCGAGGCGATGCGCGAGCACACCGGTCGCGTCCTCGACGCCGCCTACGAGCGCGGGATCCGCTGGGTCGACGCCGCCCGCTCCTACGGCAGCGCCGAGGAATTCCTCGCCGGTTGGCTCGGCGAACGCGGCCACCAGGGCATCACCGTGTCCAGCAAGTGGGGCTACGCCTACGTCGCCGAGTGGCGCATCGAGACCGAAGTGCACGAGGTCAAGGAGCACTCGGTGGAACGCCTGCGGGAGCAGTGGAAGCAGAGCCGCGACCTGCTCGGCGACCGGGTCGACCTGTACCAGGTGCACTCGTTGACGCCGGAGAGCCCGCTGTTCGACGACCTGGCGCTGCAGCACGAACTGGCGCGGCTGCGGGACTCCGGGGTCCGGCTCGGGTTCTCCACCAGCGGGGCGGCGCAGGCCCAGGCGATCGAGCAGGCCTGGGAGCTGGAAATCGGCGGCAAGCAGCTGTTCAGCGCGGTGCAGTCGACCTGGAACTCGCTGGAGCCCTCAGCGGGCAGGGCGCTCACCGAGGTGCACCACGGCGGTTGGCAGGTGCTGGTGAAGGAATCCCTCGCCAACGGCAGGCTCGCGGTGAACCCGCCGGAACTGCTCGCCCGCGTGGCCGCGCGCCACGGCGCCACGCCCGACGCGGTGGCACTGGCGCACGTGCTCGCCCAACCGTGGGCGGACGTGGTGCTGGTGGGGCCCGCGGACGTGGCGCAGCTGGACTCGAACCTCGCCGCGGCCTCGGTCGGCCTCGACGCTACGGACCTCGGTGAACTGGCCGCCCTGACCCGCGATCCGGCCACCTACTGGGGTGAGCGCTCCGCGCTGCCCTGGCACTGAGCCGTCAGGAGCTCGCCGCGGCGTCCTGGCGGGCGAACCACTCGCGGATGAACTGCCTGCTGTCCGCGGCGAACGGCCAGTCGAGGTCCGCCACCCGCTCGCGGAGCTCCGCCGACGGCATCCACCAGCCGTCGGCGACCTCTTCCGGCTGGTGCACGACCGGGCCGTCCCAGCGCACCTCGTAGACGAACCCGTGGTGGCGGACCGAGCCCTCCTCGAACACCGAGCGGAACAGGAAGTCCAGCGGCACGCCCCGGATGCCGAGCTCCTCCGCCAGTTCCCGCTCCGCGCCGACGTCGGGGGTCTCGCCCGCGGCCACGACGCCACCCGCGAAGCAGTCGTGCGCCCCCGGGTTGACGTCCTTGTGGTCGGTGCGCCGGTGCACGTAGATCGACCGGCCGTCGCCGGAGCGGACCAGGATCGACGTCGCCGCGTGCCACAGGCCGTCCCGCCGCATCCGCCAGCGCGGCGCGGACCCCGCCACGTCGCCCGCCGCGTCGTACACCGCCACCAGTTCGTCCTGAGCGCCCACGGCGGCATCCTCGCAGAACACCCCGACGGGCCCCGCCGGAGACCCGGTTCCCGCGTCGGGCGGGGCCGGTATCCGCCGCCCGGGGGCGGAACGCACCCCGCTGGAAACTCTGCTTAACGCTCCGGAACCCGTAGGCTTCCAGGTATGCGGCGGATCATGGGAACCGAAGTGGAGTACGGCATCGTCGTGCCCGGAGATTCGACGGCCAACCCGGTGCTGACCTCCACTCATATCGTGCTCGCCTACGCGGCCGCGGCGGACATCCCGCGCGCTCGCCGTGCCCGGTGGGACTACGAAGTGGAGTCGCCGTTGCGCGACGCCCGCGGCTTCGACCTGGGCGCGTCGACGCCGCAGAGCAACGGCTCCGACAGCGACGACCTCGGCGCCGCCAACGTCATCCTCACCAACGGCGCGCGGCTCTACGTCGACCACGCGCACCCCGAGTACTCCGCCCCCGAGGTCACCAACCCGCGTGACGCCGTGGTGTGGGACAAGGCGGGCGAGCGGGTCATGGAGGAGGCCGCGATCAAGGCGGCCAGCGTGCCCGGCACCCCGCAGATGCAGCTGTACAAGAACAACGTCGACGGCAAGGGCGCCAGCTACGGCACCCACGAGAACTACCTGATGGCTCGGGACACCCCGTTCACCGCGGTCATCTCCGGGCTCACCCCGTTCTTCGCGTCCCGTCAGGTGATGTGCGGCTCCGGGCGGGTCGGGCTCGGGCAGGCGGGGGAGAAGCCGGGGTTCCAGCTCTCGCAGCGCTCCGACTACATCGAGGTCGAGGTCGGGCTGGAGACCACGCTCAAGCGCGGCATCATCAACACCCGCGACGAGCCGCACGCCGACGCCGACAAGTACCGCAGGCTGCACGTCATCATCGGCGACGCGAATCTGGCCGAGACCTCCACGTACCTGAAGGTCGGCACCTCCGCGCTGGTGCTGGACATGATCGAGGCCGGGGAGCGCTTCGACGACCTCAAGCTGGCCGACTCGGTGCAGGCGGTGCACCTGATCAGCCACGACCCGACGTTGCGCCAGACCGTGGAGCTCGCCGACGGCCGCAAGTTCACCGGCCTCGACCTGCAGCGGGAGTACCACGAGCGGGCCGCGCGGCACGTGGCCGCCCACGGCGGCGACCAGGCGGCCAAGGAGGTGCTGGCGACCTGGGGCGAGGTGCTCGACCTGCTCGGCGGCGACCCGATGGACTGCGCCGACCGGTTGGACTGGCCCGCGAAGCTGCGGCTGCTGGAGAACTACCGCACCCGCGGCAACCTCGGCTGGGCGTCGCCGAAGCTCCACATGATCGACCTGCAGTACTCCGACGTGCGGCTGGACAAGGGCCTCTACAACCGGCTCGTCGCGCGCGGCTCGATGCGCAGGCTCGTCACCGAGGACGAGGTCCGCGCGGCCGTGACCACCCCACCGGAGGACACCAGGGCCTACTTCCGGGGCCGCTGCCTGGAGCGCTACCCGGCGGCGGTCGCCGCGGCCTCCTGGGACTCGGTCATCTTCGACCTGGGCAGGGAGTCGCTGGTGCGCATCCCGACCTTGGAGCCGCTGCGGGGCACCCGCGCCCACGTGGGCGACCTGCTCGACGCCGCGGCCAGCGCCGAGGAACTGGTGGACTCGCTGACCCGGGGCTGACCGAGCGGCCTCGCTGACCAGCGGTTCAGCCGGCGCAGGCGGGACTTCGCCGATCGTGAAAGATCGCAACAATGCCCGCTTGGATGTGGGCGAACAGGGGTTCAGCTAGGTACTGTTCACCTCAGGATGCCCCGTGTTCGGCGACCGTTCGACATCCCCGGCATCCGAACGGACAACCACCGGGAGGGCGAGATGTCCCAGGAAAAGGTCCAGCGGCCCGATGGCGGCGACGGAGACGAGGAGTCGGGTCCCGAAGCAGCCGGTCAGGAACGTCGCGAGAAGCTCGGCGAAGACGTCGACGCCATCCTGGACGAGATCGACGACGTCCTGGAAGAGAACGCCGAGGACTTCGTCCGCGCCTACGTGCAGAAGGGCGGGCAGTAGGCACCGACACCGCGCGGCCGCCGGGGCGGGCTCCGGCCCGGCGGCCCCCGCCACGCGGGGCGGTGCTGACCGTCGCTCCCGCGGGCGATCTTGATTAGAGTTGCGGTACGGCCCCGATCTTGGGGCCTGCCCCGATCCCGGCCCCGCCGTCGCGGCGGTGGGGCAGTCCTTCGAAGCAGGAGACGATGTCGCCGATGGAATCCAGCGCGGCTCGGAACTTTCCGGGTCAGGCCCTGCCCGCTGCCTACCTCACCTCCGGATCCTCATCGTTCACCGACTTCCTCCAGGCCACGGCCCCGGAACTGCTGCCGGCCAACCGGGACGTCCCGGACGGCATCGTCGAGGCCCCGCACGGCACCACGATCGTCGCGCTGACCTTCCGCGGTGGTGTCCTGCTGGCCGGTGACCGCCGCGCGACCATGGGCAACCTCATCGCCCAGCGGGACATGGACAAGCTCTACGTCACCGACGCCTACTCCGCCGTCGGCGTCGCGGGCACCGCGGGCATCGCGCTGGAAATGGTGCGGTTGTACGCCATCGAGCTGGAGCACTACGAGAAGCTCGAAGGCGTCCCGCTCTCGTTGGACGGCAAGGCGAACAAGCTCGCCACGATGCTGCGCGGCAACCTGCAGGGCGCGATGGCCGGATTGGCCGTGGTGCCGCTGTTCGTCGGTTTCGACACCGCCGCCGACGACCCCGAACGGGCCGGGCGGATCATCTCCTACGACATCACCGGCGGGCGCTACGGCGAATCCGGCGGTTTCCACGCGGTGGGTTCCGGCTCGCCGTTCGCGAAGGCGGCGCTGAAGAAGCGCCACGACCCGGACGCCGACGTGGACTCCGCGGTGCGCAACGCGATCGAAGCCCTCTACGACGCGGCCGACGACGACACCGCCACCGGTGGCCCCGACGTGTCCCGGCGGATCTACCCGACCGTCGTGACGATCACGGGTGCGGAAGGCGCGGTCCGGCTCTCCGAGCAGCAGGCCGCCGAGATCGCCGAGCAGGTCGTGCAGGGACGGTCCGAGAACCCGGGCGGCTGACGCCGCGTTCCCCGCCGCCGTTCCCCCGCCTGAGCACGGTCGCCCCGCCTCCGGGCGGGGGCGCCGAACGATTCGATCCAGGAGTGCACAGCCGTGACGATGCCGTTCTACACCTCGCCCGAACAGCTGATGCGGGAGCGTTCCGAGCTGGCCCGCAAGGGCATCGCCCGCGGGCGCAGCGTGGTGGTGCTCAAGTACGCGGGGGGTGTGCTGTTCGTGGCGGAGAACCCGTCCACCACGCTGCACAAGGTCTCCGAGATCTACGACCGGCTCGGGTTCGCGGCCGTCGGCCGCTACAGCGAATTCGAGAGCCTGCGGGTGGCGGGCGTGCGCATCGCCGACTTCCGCGGCTATTCCTACGACCGGCGCGACGTGACCGGGCGGTCGCTGGCCAACACCTACGCCCAGCACCTGGGCGCGATCTTCACCGAGCAGATCAAGCCGTTCGAGGTGGAGATCTGCGTGGCGGAGGTCGGTGCGAGCGCGGAGACCGACCAGCTCTACCGCCTCACCTACGACGGGTCGATCGTGGACGAGCCGCAGTACGTGGTGATGGGCGGCCAGGCCGACGCGATCAACACGACGTTGAAGGACTCGTTCGCCGACGGGATGGAACTCGGCCCTGCCGTGGAGCTGTCGGTGAAGGCGCTGGCCTCCAGCGGGGAGAGCTCCCGCGAGCTGGGCAACAAGCAGCTCGAGGTCGCCGTCCTGGACCGGGCGCGCCCGCACCGGACGTTCCGCCGGATCGCAGGCGCGGCGCTGGAGGCGTTGCTGCCGAAGCCGGAGCCCGCCTCCGACGGGGCGGCCGACGAGTCCGCGACCGACGAGGGGTCCGAGGGCGACGGGAAGAGCACGGGCAACGGGAAGAGCTCCGGCAACGGGAAGTAGCGGTCCGGGCTTGACCTCCAGCGCGGTCGAACTCCCATCGTGGAGTCGTCCGACTGAAGGGAAAGCCCATGATCCAGCTCAACCACACCATCGTGATGGCGCACGACCAGGACCGGACCGCCCGCTTCTTCACCGAGGTCCTCGGCCTTCCCGAAGCGGGGCGGTTCGGGCCGTTCCGCACCGTTCGCCCCGACAACGACGTCACCTTGGACGTGCTCGAATCCGGCGGTGACATCGCCCCGCAGCACTACGCGTTCCTCGTCGGCGAGCAGGAGTTCGACGCGATCTTCGACCGGATCGTCGAGCGGGACATCGCCTACTGGGCGGATCCGCACCACGGCGAGCCGGGCGTGGTGAACACCAGGGACGGCGGTCGGGGCATCTACTTCGACGACCCGAACGGGCACAACCTCGAAATCCTCACCCGCGAGTACGGCAGCGGCCCGGACCGGCGCGGGTGAGTCCCGCGCTGCTCGGCGGAATGCGCGGTCGGCGGAGGGTCTACGCCCGTTCGGGGCGGTAGACGCTGAGCATGTCGGCGTGCGCGGTGAACGCGAAGCGGTTGCCGCGCGGCCCCACCTCGCCGTCGGTGGCCACCGCGACGGCGGGACCGTGCACGACGACGTCGAGGAACCGGTGGTCGCGCTCGACGTAGGTGTGGCTGCGGTGCAGCGCGCCGGTCATCGCCGCGACCACGAACCGCATCCGGGACCAGCGCGTATCGGCGCGCACGTAGCGGACGTCGAGCAGGCCGTTGTCCAGCCGCGGCCGCCACGACGGGGCGAACCCGCGCGGCGCGTAGGAACCGTTGCCCACGAACAGGATCCACACCCGTCGCCGGACGCCGTTGAGGTCCACGTCCAGCGGGCTCGACTCGTAGAGCACCCGCGCCAGCGCCGCCGCCCCCGCGGGCCACTTGCCCCAGTGCCCGGTCCACTTCTCCCGGAACCGGACCATGTCGGGGTAGCCGCCGAGGCTCGCGGTGTTGAGGAACCAGCGCGTCGGCCGGTCGTCGACGGCCACGCCGCCGAGGTCGACGCGCACCGCGCTGCCCTGGTCGACGGCCTCGGCGACCGAATCGGAGTCGTCCACGCCCGCGTCGCGCGCGAAGTGGTTGAGCGTGCCCGCGGAGAGCACCGCTAGCGGGATCTTCCGGCGGGTGGCCAGCGCCGCCACGGTGGCCACGGTGCCGTCGCCGCCTGCGACGCCCAGCGCGCGCACCGAGTCGCCCTCCCGGTCGAGCGTCGCTTCGAGCTCGGTCAGCACGTCGGCGTCCGGGTCGGTGTAGACGACCTTCGCGGCGGGCCAGCGGGTGTGCACCCAGTGCTCCGGGTCGAAGGTGCCGTCGCCGGACCCCGGGTTGATCAGCACCAGGACGCCTTCGCCGTCGTGCAGCGCTGGGACCTCCGCGGGGTGGCGGACCGCGGCGGGCGCATCCGGCCGCAGCGGCCACCAGCGGCGCGTCGCCCACGCCAGACCGGCGCCGATGGCGGTACCGCACAGCACGTCGGTGGGCCAGTGGACGCCGGTGTGCACCCGGGAGTAGCCGACGGCGGCGGCCACCGGGGCGACTGCCAGGCCCAGCGCGGGCGACTCCATCGCGACCGCGGTGGCGAACGCGGCGGCGGAGGCGGCGTGCCCGGACGGGAACGACGAGGACCGCGGCGGGTCGCTGAGCCGGCGGTGCCGGGGGACCAGGTGCGCGGCCGGTCGTCGTCGCGGGAACAACGGCTTGCCCAGCAGGTTCGTCGTCGCGCTCGCCGCGGCGATGGCCGCGAGTCCACGCAGCGCGGCCCGGCGCGGCGCACCCTTCCGGGTGCTCAATCCGCCCGCGACCGACAGCCACAACAAGCTGTGGTTCGCGGCCGTGCTCAGGGCTTTCAGCCCCGGATCGGCGACCGTCGCGGGCAGCGCCGCGCTGCGCCGCGCGAGCTCGCGGTCCGCCCCGTCGACCTTGCCGGTGATCTTCCGTAGCCACTGCTGCACATCTCGAACGCTACCGATGCCCGAACGGCGGACCGCCGATGGTCGCCGATGCGCCTACTGTGGAGGGCATGCAGCGGCGGATCTTCGGCATCGAAACCGAGTTCGGGGTCACCTGCACCTTCCACGGGCAGCGTCGGCTCTCCCCGGACGAGGTGGCCAGGTACCTGTTCCGGCGGGTCGTGTCGTGGGGACGTTCCTCGAACGTGTTCCTGCGCAACGGCGCCCGCCTCTACCTCGACGTCGGCTCGCACCCGGAGTACGCCACGGCGGAGTGCGACGACCTGACACAGCTGGTCACCCACGACAAGGCGGGGGAGCGGATCCTGGAGGACCTGCTCGTCGACGCCGAGCGCCGTTTGGCCGATGAGGGCATCGGCGGCGACATCTTCCTGTTCAAGAACAACACCGACTCGGCGGGCAACTCCTACGGCTGCCACGAGAACTACCTGGTCGGGCGGTCCGGCGAGTTCTCCCGCATCGCGGACGTGCTGCTGCCGTTCCTGGTCACCCGGCAGCTGATCTGCGGCGCCGGCAAGGTGCTGCAGACCCCGCGCGGCGCCGTGTACTGCCTGTCCCAGCGCGCCGAGCACATCTGGGAGGGCGTCTCCAGCGCCACCACCCGCTCCCGGCCGATCATCAACACCAGGGACGAGCCGCACGCGGACGCGGAGCGCTACCGCAGGCTGCACGTGATCGTGGGCGACTCGAACATGTCCGAGGTGACGACGCTGCTCAAGGTGGGCACCGCGCACCTGGTGCTGGAGATGATCGAGAGCGGCGTGCAGTTCCGCGACTTCAGCCTGGACAACCCGATCCGGGCGATCCGCGAGATCAGCCACGACCTCACCGGCAGGCGGACGGTCCGGTTGGCCGGTGGCCGGGAGGCCTCGGCGCTGGACATCCAGCGGGAGTACCACACCCGGGCGGTGGACCACGTCGCTCGCCGCGGGTCGGACCCGATGTCGGAGCGGATCCTGGACCTGTGGGGCCGGGCGTTGGACGCCGTGGAGACGCAGAACTACTCGCTGATCGACCGCGAGGTGGACTGGGCGATCAAGCTGCGGCTGCTGGAGCGCTACCGCACCAAGCACGGCCTGGAGCTGTCCAGCCCGCGGATCGCGCAGCTCGACCTCGCCTACCACGACATCCGGCGCGGCCGGGGCCTGTTCGACATGTTGCAGCGCAAGGATCTGGTCGATCGGGCCACCGAGGACGGGGAGATCGAAGCGGCCAAGGACACGCCGCCGCAGAGCACCAGGGCGAAGCTGCGCGGGGACTTCATCGCCGCCGCGCAGGCCGCCGGGCGCGACTTCACCGTGGACTGGGTGCACCTGAAGCTGAACGACCAGGCGCAGCGCACGGTGTTGTGCAAGGACCCGTTCCGCGCGGTGGACGAACGGGTGGAGCGGCTCATCGGGTCGTTGTAGCGGGCGCCGGCGCGGGCCCACTCGATGCGGTGAAGCACGACCCGAGATCCCCTTATCGAACGCAAGTTCGGATAGGGTTGGCGTCAACGCGCCGACGAAGGGATCTCCGCCATGATCACTCAGCCCAAGTTCGCCGTGCTCCACGTCGCCGACCAGGCTCGGGCTCTGGAGTTCTTCTCCGGGACGCTCGGGTTCGAAGTGTTGACCGACGCCCCGTACGGGGAGGGCGCCAGATGGATCGAGGTGCGTCCACCGGGTGCGCGAACGTACCTGGTGCTCGCGGCTCAGGACCCCGAGCTCACCGAGCAGATCCGGCTCCGCCGCGGGCCGATGAGCACGGTGTGGTTCGACTCCGACGACCTCGACGCGACCTTCGCCGAGCTCAGTGCCAAGGGCGTGTCGTTTCCGGTCGAGCCGCAGGCGGCGCCGTGGGACCCCGGTGGGTCGACGAGATGGGCGCAGTTCGCGGACCCGGAGGGCAACCTCTACGGGATCAGCGCCCAGGGCGGCTGAACCGCTCGGTCGCCGAGGGCGCGGGGTTCAGCGCAGCGGGTGCTGGCCGGTGGGGCGGATGAGCAGTTCGTTGACGTCGACGGTGTCGGGCTGGGCGAGGGCGTAGAGCACGGCACGTGCGATGTCCTCCCCGTGCAGCTTGGGGCGGTCGGCCTGCTCCGGGGTGTTCATCTCGGTCTCCACCAGGCCCGGTTGCAGCAGCGTGACCCGGACGCCGGTGCCGACGCATTCGGCTCGGATGTTCTGCGCCATGCCGGTCACGGCCCATTTGGTGGCGGAGTAGAGGTTCCCGGGGCGGATGCCGCGACCCGCCGCCGAACCCGTCAGCAGCAGGTGACCGCGGCTGCGGGCGAGCGCGGGCAGCGCCGCGCGTGCGGTGAGCGCCGTGCCGTGCACGTTGGTCAGCACCATCTCGCGCCACTGGTCCGGATCGGCGCCGCCGGTGCCCAGGAACGAGGTGGACACGCTGTGCCCGGCGTTGGCGAACACGGCGTCGAGCCTGCCGAAGTGCTCTTCGGCTCGTTCCACGGCGGAGCTGATCTCGGCCCATTCGGTGATGTCGCACGGCAGGGCCAAGGCGGTCTCGTGGCCTAGCTCTCGGGTCAGCGGATCCAGTGCTTCGGGGGTTCTGGAGACGAGGGCGAGGCGGTAGCCGGCGTCGGCTGCGGCTCGGGCGGTCGCCGCGCCGATCCCGCGGGACGCGCCGGTGATGAGCAGGACCGGGGCTGACATGTCCGCAGTCTACGAGCGGCGGGCACGCCCATGAACAACTTTGTGATTGCGAGGTTTTCAGTGTCGAATGAAAATGATCCGAGGTGCCGACGCAACGCGACCGCACCGAGGGGTCGGCGGCATCGTCAAGACGGGCCGGGGCGGGGACCGCCGGGCTCGGGACGTGCCCGAAAGACCTGATCAACTGTGATGGAGCTAGAGTTCAAAAGTGGCCACTGCGCGTGCTGAACGCTTGGTGAACCTGGTGCTGTGCCTGCTCTCGACGCGCCAGTACCTGACGGCGGAGCGAATCAGGGGAATTGTTCCGGGTTACACCGATGCGCCCAATGACGAGGCGTTCTTCCGGACCTTCGAGCGCGACAAGTCCGAACTGCGGGACTTGGGCGTGCCGTTGGAGACCGGCCGGAACTCGGCGTTCGACGCCGCCGACGGCTACCGGATAGCCAGGCGGGACTACGAACTCGGCGACATCGGGCTGGAGCCGGACGAGGCGGCGGCCGTGGCGCTGGCACTGCGGCTGTGGGACTCCCCGGAGCTCACCGGCGCGGCTCGTGGCGCGCTGCTGAAGCTCCGGGCGGCCGGGGTCGACGTCGATGATCGGGCGGCCGGCACGATCGAACCGAAGGTGCGCACCAGCGAACCCGCCTTCCCAGCGTTGCTGGCGGCGGTGCAGGCGGGACGGGTCGTGGCCTTCGACTACCGGCGGCCGAACGAGGCGCAGGCGCAGCCGCGCACCGTGGAGCCGTGGGGCGTGGTGGCGTGGCGGGGCCGCTGGTACCTGGTCGGGCACGACCGGGATCGGCGGGCGTCGCGTTGCTTCCGGCTGTCCCGCGTCGTCGGGGAGCCGCGGGCGCAGGGACGGCCCGGCGCGGTGAGCAGGCCGCCGGACGTGGACCTGCTGACGCTCGTGGCCGGTGAGCAGCGGGGTGCGCCGCCGCGCACGCCGGCGCGGGTCTGGGTCGCGCAGGGGCGCGCGCAGGGCCTGCGGCGTCGGGCGACGGTCGTGGAGCCGATGCGGCTCGGGGGCGTCGACGGCGAAGTGCTCGAGCTCGACCTGTTCTACCCGGATTCGGCGGCCTCGTGGATCGCGGGCTACGGCCCGGACGTGGCGGTGCTCGAACCGGACGTGCTGCGCAAATCGGTGCACGAAGCGCACCTGGGGGCGGCCGCGGCCGTCGGTGCGTTCGACGTGGCGGAACCGGGGGAGGTGATCGGATGACGACGGGGGCGACGGAGCGGCTGCCGCGGCTGCTGGCGCTGGTGCCGTACCTGCTCAGCAGGCCGGGGATTCCGGTGGCCGATGCGGCGGAGGACTTCGGTGTCACCGAGCAGCAGCTGCGGCGGGACCTGGAGCTGCTGTGGATGTGCGGCCTGCCCGGTTACGGGCCGGGTGACCTGATCGACCTGTCCTTCGAGGGCGAGACGATCACCGTCACCTACGACGCGGGGATGCGCCGTCCGCTGCGGATGACCGCGTCGGAGGCGACGTCGCTGCTGGTGGCGCTGCGGGCGTTGGCCGATACGCCGGGCATAGCCGACACCGAGGCGGTGCAGCGGGCGCTGTCGAAGGTCGAGGAGGCCGTCGGGCAGGCCGAGCCGACCGGGGTCGTGGTGGGCCTGGCCGGCCGGGAAGGCCCGATGGTGCCGGGTGTGCAGGAGGCGGTGCAGCGGGCCGTGACCGAGCACCGGGCGCTGGCCATGCGGTACTACACGGCCTCGCGGGACGAGATCAGCGAACGCACCGTGGATCCGATGCGGCTGGTGATCGTCGACGGGCGCAGCTACCTGGAGGCGTGGTGCCGCTCGGCGACGGCGGTCCGCCGCTTCCGGCTGGACCGCATCGACGCGGCCGAGGTGCTCGACGAGGCGGCGCAGCCACCGCGGGAGGCGGAACCGACGGACTTCTCGGCGGGCTTGTTCCGGCCGATGCCCGATCAGCCGAGCGCGGTGCTGGAGCTCGATCCGGATGCCAGGTGGGTCAGCGAGTACTACCCGGTGGACGAGCTCGCGGAGCTGGAACACGGGCGGATCCGGGTGCGGATGCGGTATTCGGATCGCTCGTGGATGGTGCGCCTGGTGCTCGGGCTGGGCGGGCAGGGGCGCGTCGTGGAACCTCGCGACCTCGCCGATGACGTGCGACGACGCGCCGAGGAGGCGCTGGCGCGGGCGCATCACGTTCCGTCCTCGTGAGCGCGCTACGGTGATCCGGTGCCCTACGTGTGGAGTCTTGTGCTGCTCGTGGCGGGAGTGCTGCTCCTGCTCGTCCTCCTGATCCGGTTCTTCACCTTGCTGCGCAGGGTGAAGGCGGTGCAACGCGAGGTCACCAACGACGTTTCGAACCGGTCCGGTCTGCTGAAAGCACGAATCGCGGGACTCCAGGTGGCGCTGGCCGAGCGTCGTAATGGAGCCGCGTGACGGCCTATCAGACCGACACCTGCCCGCGTACCATTGCGCTCGCAGGAAGCCCCAAGAAAGGTGTGCACTGATGGGTTTGCCAGGTGGGTGGGAGCTCGTACTCATCGTGGGTGTGCTGGTGTTGCTGTTCGGTGCCACCAAGCTGCCGCAGATGGCGCGTTCGCTCGGCCAGTCCGCACGGGTGTTCAAGGCTGAGGCTCGCGGGATGAAGGAAGACGAGGCCGCCGCGAAGCGCGACAAGGATTCGGCGTCCGAGCCGCAGCAGCTCACCACCGGTGAGGCCAGTGCGCCGGTGACCGCGTCCAACGCGGAAGAAGCGCAGCGCAAAGAAACCAAGAACTGATCGGGGACGGAACGCACGGTGAGTTCAAACCCGTTCCGCCGTTTGAACCCGTGGCGCGGTGACCGTCGCCGTTGGGGTCGTCGGCACAATCCCGACGGCACCATGACCTTGGTCGATCACCTCTACGAGTTGAGGTATCGGCTGGGTTGGGCGGCGTTCGGCATTCTGGTCGGCGCGATCTTCGGTTTCATCTGGTTCTCGAACCACGTGTTCGGGCTGCCGACGCTCAGCGACATCCTGATCCGGCCGTACTGCCAGTTGCCGCCGCAGGTGCGGTTCAGCCCCAACGGCGAATGCCAGCTGTTGCAGACGAAGGCCTTCGAGGTCTTCATGCTGCAGTTGAAGGTCGGCATCGCCGTCGGTGCGCTGCTGTTCAGCCCGCTGTGGCTGTACCAGCTGTGGGCGTTCATCACGCCGGGACTGCACGCGAACGAGCGCAAGTTCGCCCGTACCTTCGTGACGATCGCGAGCCTGCTGTTCGTGTTCGGCGCGGTGCTGGCGTACTTCGTCGTTCCCGAGGGCCTGGGCTTCATGACCAGCTTCGGTGGCGGCGCGTTCTTCACCGCGCTGACCGGTGGCGAGTACATCAACTTCGTGCTCCTGATGCTGCTCATGTTCGGCATCAGCTTCGAAATGCCGCTGGTGCTGGTGATGCTGAACCGGGCCGGTGTGGTCAGCTACGTGAAGCTGAAGAGCTGGTGGCGAGGCATCGTGTTCGGCCTGTTCGTGCTGGCGGCCGTCGCCACGCCGGGGCAGGACCCGTTCTCGATGTTGGCGCTGGCCGGGTGCCTGGTGATCCTGTTCTTGATCGCCATGGTCATCTGCCGGGCGCACGATCGCTCCAAGGCGAAGAAGCTCGCCGCGCAGGGCATGAACATGGACGATGTGGACCTCGACGAAGCGTCGAAGGTCGACTACCGGCCATCGTCGCTGGACACCTCCGCTTCGGAGTCACGGGTCGGCAGCGCTGACGACGCGACCTGATCCCGTTCAAGCCCCCGATGAGTTCGTCGCTCGTCCCCCGTCGCCGCGGTGACGGGGGACGAGTGCGTGAGCGGCCCGTGCCCCGTGTCGTCAGCTTCCTCGTTTCTGGAACTCGACCTCGCCCAGTTCGATGTGCTTGCCGCTGGTGACTTCGGTCGTCTCCTGGATCACGAGCCGGATCCGGCGCACATCGCTGACGCGGATCTCGAACGGTTTCGCTTCGTGGGCTTTGCCGAGTTGCAGCGGATAGGTGTGGGGGACTCCGCTCGTGTCGGTGACGATGGCCTCCATCCGGAGGGGGCGTGCCTGCGCCTCGAACGCCTTGCCCGGCGGGCCGGTGGTGACGAGCACGTGCAGCAGCCGGAACGGCGGATCGAATTCGAACTCGATCCACTCGCCGACGTCGTTGGTCCCCCACCCCTGATTGGTGTACTCGTCGACCGCGGCAACAGCGGGATGTCCGGAGATCTCGCTGTTCGCCGTGATCTTCGTGGGGCGGATGTTCGAGGATTCCATGGTCTTGTCCAGGACGTCCTGCAGCAGCCACTGGCCGAACGGGAACAGCAGGATGGAGCCGATCACGAGCGCGAGGACCAGGCTGAGGATCGTCAGCCGCCGCCACAGCCAGCCGAGTCCGTTGCCGTTGGACCGCTTCTTGCGCAGCCAGCGGGTCGGTTCGGGCTCCGGTTCGACCAGCTGCGTCGCGCAGCGCACGCAGAAGCGCCGGTCCGGCGGATTGGGCGTGCCGCAGGAGCGGCACGGCGGCCCGTCCTGAGGCGTGGTGGGCACGACGGTGTGCGACTCGGGGCGGGGCGCGACGGGTTTCGCGGGCTGGACGGCGACCGGTTCGTCGGCTTCCGCGGCGGGGCCGGCATCGGGCCGAGCGTGGCGCCCTGGTGCCGCTCCGGAAGGGCGGGGCGGTCCCGGAGCCGCGGGCGGACCGGGTGGTGGTCCTGTAGCGGGGCCCGGACCGGGAGGTGGTGGCGGCGCGGGGGCCTGACCCGGCGGTCGCTGCGCGGCGGTGGGGCGGGACGGCGGTGGCGGCACCGGTTTCTTCACGGTGGCATCCCAGCCGAGGTAGGAACCGCAGTTGCCGCAGAAGTCGTCGGTTTCAGCTGTTTGCGCGCCGCAGACCGGGCAGGGTCGCATCATGATCGCCTCCGTTCTTGCTGAGGTGGCCCGGACATGACCTCGACGGTGCAGGTCAGGTGCACGGGGCAGGCCGAGTTGACCAGCGCGACGACCTGGTCGCGGTTCACCGCCGAGCGACCGGCCCACACCTGCACGCGTGCTTCGGTGGTGGGGGCACCGGGGAGCGGGGTCGCGGGCCGGGTGGACCAGGCCGCGCCGGGGCCGTCGAGCACGCGGGCGTGCACTCCGAGGCAGAGCCAGAGCCGGTCGACGAGGCCGCGCGCGGTGCCGCGCCAGCGGTGCAGTTCGACGGCGCGGATCACGACGGCGCGCCGCAGTTCCGGGGGCCAGCCCGGATCCAGTTCCATCGCCACCCAGCCCGCGATCCAGGCGACGAAGTCCTCCGGCGCCACCCGCGGGTCGAAGTAGTACGCCAGGTTGTCCAATGTGGACAAGATGGGTGCGAGCACGGTGTCCAGCCCAGCGGTGAACCGCTGGGCGAAGTCGTCGCCCGCGTACAGCCCGGGCAACTGCTCCCCGAGCGGGTAGCGGCTGGGCAGACCGGGCACTGCCTGTCGGGTCATCTCGGCTCCGCACCATCCGGCGGGTTGACCACGACCTGGTGCTGGTGCGAGAAGACCAGCGCGTGCCGCGCGAGGTCGATGCGGTCGGCGGGGCTCCCGCGCCTGCCGGTGATCGGGTCGGCCGGGAACAGCCGCACCTCCTCGACCAGGCCGACGCCCGCGACGCGCTGGAGCACGGCGAAGATCTCCCCGGTCTGCACGGGATGCCCGAACGGCCAGCCGGTTCCGTCGACGCCACCGCGCAGCGGGTTGATGTAGCGGTAGAGCGCGTCGAGCGCGTCGCCGTTGATCCGGTTCACGTCGTCGCCGGTGGCGCTCATCCGGGCCACGACGGTGATCCCTTGGTAGAACGGCGGTTCCACGATGAGCCGGGCGCCGAGCAGCCGTCGTTCGTTGAGCCGGGCGGCGACGGTGGACAGCAGCTGTTCGGAGGGGATGAGCTGCTCGAAGCGGATGCGATCGCCGGTGTCGGCGACGGCGTCGGGTACGACGAGCACCCGGGCGGCACCGGGTTCGTGGTCGGCGCCCGCGGGCAGGCACCGGATGCGGGCCGCCGCGGGGGCCGCTTGGCGGGCGATCTGCTCGTGGTCGGCGGCGGTCACGGCGCGTTCCTGGAGCTGGAGTTGTTGCGGCGCGCGCACTTTCGCCTCGGACACCGTTTCGCCGTCGATGCCGCCGATGGCGGCTTCGCGGTTCTCCACGTCGGAGATGTAGGGCACGGAGCTGCGCAGCACGGAGATCGTGCCGCGCGCCACGTTGCCGGCGCGTCCGCCGCCGGTGCGGTAGCGCGCGACGCGGATCTGCGCGCCCTTGGCGGGCACCGCGCCCCAGTTGCGCAGCCTGCCGTCGGGCACCCGCACGGCGGGCGGGAAGCTGAACTGGCCGGTCGTCGCGTCGAGCGTGACGTGCCGGTCGGTGTGACCGGAGCGGCCGAAGTGGTCCACGACGGTCCAGTCCTCCCAGCCTTCACCGTCGGACACCTGCACCACGACGGGTTCGCCGTCGGTGAGCACCGGGGCCTCTTCGAGGGTGAACCGCTGTCCCGGCACGCCTGCCGATTCGCCGAGCAGCACCTCGGTGTGGGTTTCGGCGTGTTCGACGGTGGTGGTGCCGCCGACGGTGGAGACCTCGGCGACGCGGACGGTGGGGGATTCGGAGTAGAACGGCTGGCCGGCTTCGGGTTCGACGACGCGGCAGCGCAGCCAGCCGGCGCGCACTCCGGCGACGGCGGAGGGCGCGTGGCCGGGGCCGATCTGCAGGACGACTTCGCCGGGCCGGTTGAGCCCGCCGGTCGTGTCGTCGAACGCCTCGCACTCGGCCCAGCCGGTGCCGTCCCAGGCTTCCCAGACCAGCGGCGGCTGGCGCGGATCGACGCCGATGCCTTCGACCCGGCTGTCGAGTTCCACGGAGATCACGCAGCGCGGCACGGCGTTGCTGAGCCCGAACAGCATGGCGTCGCCGGGGGTGGGTTCGGCTTGGAAGCAGGGCACGTCCCGTTCGGCGCCGAGGTCGGCGGTGCGGTCCTCGATGGTGCCCGCCGCGGAGATCGTCACGAGGGTCCGCAGTTCGCACGGCACGATCGGGAGGTCGTCGACGGTGGCGAACACGACGTCCTGCTCGAGTTCGGAGTGCGCGGTGGCGACTTCGGTTCCGCGGTCGAGCAGCACGGTTTCCTGCTGCGCGGCGGAAAGCCAGAACGTGACGTCGCCGCGCGCGGCGGCCGGTGGGAACAGTCGCACGCCCATCAGGTCGAGGAACGCGAGGTAGTTCTTCTCCGGGACGCGGTTGAGCCGGTAGATCAGCTGGTCCACCATGTGCGCGAAGGTCTCGATGAGCGTGACGCCGGGGTCGGAGACGTTGTGGTCGGTCCATTCCGGGGCGCGTTGCTGCACGTAGCGCTTGGCTTCGTCGACGAGTTCCTGGAACCGGCGGTCGTCGAGGTTGGGGGAGGGGATCGCCATCAGGCCGCGCCTCCCGTCCCTGGTTCACCGGCGTCGGGGATGGTGTAGAAGGGGAACACGAGGTTGCGGCGGTCGTTGGTGGAGCGCAGCGTGTAGTGCACGTCGATGTAGAGCACGCCTTCCTCGTCGTCGTCGGCGGCGATCACCACGTCGGTGACTTCGATCCGCGGTTCCCAGCGGTGCAGCGCGCTGCGCACCTCGTAGGCGATGCGCCCGGCGGTGGCGCCGTCGGCGGGGGCGAACACGTAGTCGTGCACGCCGCAGCCGAATTCGGGGCGCATGGGGCGTTCGCCGGGGGCGGTGCCGAGCACGAGCCGGATGGCCTCTTCGATCTCCTGCTCCCGCTCGACGAGTCCGATGCCGCCGGTGGCGCTGACGCGCAGCGGGAATCCCCAGCCGCGGCCGATGAACCGTTCGCTCACATCGGGCCTCCGATCAGCACGTTCATGGCACCGACGATGACTTGGGCCCCGCAGCTGCTCTTGTCCATCATCTTGGCCGCGGGCAGGTTGCCGATGAGCACGACGCCGCCGCGCGGCGGGCTGGGGGTCAGCACGTTGGCCGGTCCCAGCAGGGCGTGCGGCGGGATTCCGCAGACGACCGTGCTGCCGGTGACGGCGGCGGGTTTGCCGCCGATGAGCACGGTCGCGACGCGGACCGCGACGGGCGGCGGCGGTGGGCCGACGGTGCCCCCGTGACTGATGGGGTCGCCGAGCCGGGCGGCTGGAGGCATCGCGGAACTCCTTGTGCTGCGTGAAGAACGGGTCGTGCTGCGGGAAGAACGGGTCAGTTGATCCGGACGATCGGGGCGCGGAGGGCGGCGGTGGCGCCGCCGTCGACGTTGGCGGCGACCTTGCCGGACAGCGAGGCGTCGGCGTTGGCGTTGATCTTGGCGTTGAGAGTGGCGTCCACCGAGATGTTCTTGCCCTTGAGCGTGATGTCGCCGGTGGTGGCGTCGAGGGTGATGCCGCGCGAGTCCAGCGTCATCGAGCTGAGCGCGCGGCGGCCGCCGGGGGCTTTGACGGCGACCTCGATGGAGTTCTTCTGCTGGTCCAGCCGGATTTCGAGCCGTTCGTTGCCGCTGGCGATGGACACGCCGGGCGGTCCCGTCTTGGCGTCGAGCAGTTCGAGCCGATGTCCCGTGCGGGAGACCAGCGAGCGCCGGCCGACCTTCTTGCCGTCGAGCAGTTTCGTCTTGTGCTCGGAGGGTTTGTCCTTGCCGTTGTAGAGCCCGCCGAGCACGTACGGCCGGTCCAGCAGGCCTTGTTCGAAACCGACGAGCACTTCGTCGCCGACGTCGGGGCTGATCACCCCGCCGCCGCCCTTCCCGCCGAGTTGCACGGTCCGCGCCCAATCGGAGACGTATTTGGCGTCGAGCCAGGGGAACGTGAGTTTCACCCAGCCCCGCTGGCCGTTGGCGGGTTCCTTGATGTCGGTGACGATCGCGTTGGCCACGCCGGGGATGCGCGGTCCGCGGCTCGGGGCGTTGGCGCCGGTGGCAAGTCCGGCCAGCGAGCGGTCCGGGGTGGTGCTCACCAGCACGGTGGTGCGGTAGCCCTGGCCCGGTTCGATCACGTGGTGCACGGCGGTGGCGGTGTACTTCCCGGTGAACTTGCTGCCCGCGTTGCCCAGGGCCACCGGCGTGCCGGCGCGCAGCTTGGGATCGCCTTCGGCGACGGCTTCGACTTCGCCGAGTCCGGCGCTCAGCGACGTCGCCAGCGAATCCGCGACCGCGTTCGCTTCGGCCTGCGTGCCGTAGGGCGTGTCGGTGACGACCATGCTGGTCTTCTTCCCGAACTTGGCGGTCGCCTGCGCGGGGGTGAGGCCGGGAACGATCGTCTTGCTGGTGGTGACGGGTTTGGTGGCGACCACGGGTTTCTTGGTCTTCACGTCCCAGCCGCGCACTTCGACGTTGCTGACCTGGTCGGTGGAGGTGAGCACCGCGCGCAGCGCCATCAGGTTGCGGCCGTACTCCAGCACGAACGGGCTCTTCGCCGCCGACGTCGTCGGGGCGGGTGCGGAGGCGGCGGGCGCGAGCGGGGCGAAGTCGAGCGTGCCGAGCTCGTCGACCCGCACGGTGACGCCGTGCTCCTCGGCCAGGATTTGCAGGAATTCCCAGTCGGAGACGTTGGGCTGGGCCAGCTGCGTGTAGGTGATCTTCTTGGCTTCGATCTTGCCGGCTTTGAGCCCCGCGTCCTTGATGACCTTGCGCACGATGGTGTCGGCGCTCATGTTCTTGTACGCCACCACTTTCCGGCCGCGCAGCAACCGGTGCGCCTTGTTCGTGGCGCGCACCACGGTGAACGAGCCGGTTCCGTCGGAGTCCAGTTCCAGCGCCGTGACCTCACCGGCGAACAGCTTCTCCGGGACTTTGCCGCCGCCCGCGGTCGCGATCGACACCGTCAGCGGCGCGCCGATGCTGATGCCGGTGGCGGTGAGCAGTTCGTGGTTCGGGTCGCGGAAGGTCACCGTCGCCGTGTCGGGCAGCCCGACGTTCTCGTCGACGACGCAGGAGGTGAGCTGTTCCTGCCAGGCGGGCGGCAGCGGCCCGGGGATCTTGACGATCGGGTCGGCGGCGAACGACCTGCCGTCCTGTTCTGCACCGGAGCCCATCACGCACCGTCCTGTTCGAACTCGTCGAGTGCCGGTACGAGGAGTTCGCTGCCGGGCACCAGGATCATCGGATCGTCGATCTCGTTGGCGGCGGCCACGATCCGCCACGCGGTGGCGTCGCCGTATTCCTGCCAGGCGAGCTGCGGCAGGCTGTCGCCCGCGACGACCCGGTGGGTGCGGCGCGAGTTCTCCGCACCGGAGGTGGGGTTCTGGCCGGGCGTGTCGACGCTGGCTTCCTCGATGCCCAGCGAGCAGGTGGCGCGCAGCGGTTTGCCGTCCACGTCGAACAGCGAGTAGTCCACGGAGAAGCTGTTGAGCACCCCGTCGAACGAAGTGGTGCGGGCGGTGCCCCATTCGAACCGGACCCACGGGCTGGCGGGTGTTTTGGAGCTGAGGCTTCTCGGCGTCGGCACGCAGGCGGTCATCAGTTCTTCGATCTTCTGCTCCACCGAGTTGTCGTGCTTGGCGGTGGCGTCCAGGAACACTTCCAGTTGCAGCGAGCGCGGTCCGCTGCCGACGAACTCGGGCAGCGCCGATTCGCTGGCCATCCGGGCGGGTTTGCGCCGCCACTCGGTGCTCTTGGTCAGCGCGAGCTTGTTCGGGTTGAACTGGAACTGGACGCGTTTGAGCGTCGCGCCGGGTTTCGCTCCGACCTTGGCGGGCGGTTCCATGATCAGGAGTTCGGCGCGGGCGAGGTTCTTGCTCGTTGTGGCGGCCATCCGGCCCCTCCTCTCAGGATGGTTGCAGGCCTTCGTGGGCGATTTCGAGGGTTTCCACTCCGGGCTGGGAGGTGGACGGGTCGAACGACGGGCCTTGCCAGCTGACGGGCACGATGCCGATCACCTGCCAGCGCGCGATGGGTGTCAGGTTCGGCTTCAGCGCGACGATTTCGCCGTTCTTGCGCTCGGCGCGGCGCATCGTGTCCGAGAGCCATTTGGAGATCTTCGTGGTGTCCTTGGTGACCGGGCGGGTCAGCGTGATGTTGGTCCAGGTGATGCGGGTGGGCAGTTGCCAGGAGAAGGAGTTGTTGCCGCCTTCGGCGTACTGCTCCACTTCGACCTGCGCGCCGAGCCCGGAGCAGGTGTGGAAGCGGCCGAGGTCGTTGCCGCCGATGGCCAGCCGGAAGAACACGCTGCTGGCGAAGATCTCTTGGGACATCGCTGGGTCTCCTGTCAGCGCCTGCGGTCGTAGGTGCGGCCGAACCGCTCGCGGCCGTGGCGGAGTTCGGTGCGCAGCAGCCTGCCGACCGGTTCGATCAGGCGGCGGGCCAGTTCGTCGATGTCCTGGCCTCCGGCGCTGTCGGGTTCGGCCGGGTCGTCGTCGGTGGCCGGTTCGTGCTCCTTCGGCACGACGGTGACCGGGACACCGGACGGGACCCCGGGGATCGGCGGCTTCGCTTCGGCGGGGTCGGTGGACGGTGCCGGGTCGGGTGGGGTTTCCCGCGGTTGCGCGGGAGGCGGTGAACTGCGCTGCACGGCGAGCGGTGGGGAAGTCGCGGGAGCCGCAGGTGTGTCTACTGTGGAGTGAAGCGGCGATGCGGCGAGCCTCGGTGCGACGGGTGCGTTCGGGGGACGTTCACCGATCGGCGCTGCTGGAGCACGTTGCACCGGCGGAGGATTCGCGATCCTGGGCGGAGCGGAAGGCGACGGTGCTCGATCGTCCGGTCGGGCCCACCGCAACGGCGCCACCGCCGGTGCGGCCTCCGGTCGGTGCGACGGGGTGCGCGCCCCGGTCTGCGCGTGGCGCGTGCGCACGGGTAGCGGGCGGGTGGCGATCAGGGGCAGCACGCGCTGGACGGGTCGCCAGGATCGGGGGCGCGGAGACGCGGGTTCCGAGGTTCCGGGCAGGGGAAGCTCGCGCTGGGTTCCCGGTACCACCGGAGATCCAGCGCTCGGGGCCTGGTCCGCGGACGCAGGAACCGGTCGTGGGACGACGAGATCGTTCGGCGGTACGGCGCCCGGCGGAGCGACCGAGCGTTGGACGGGGGCCTGCTCGGCAGGACGGGCCGGCGATGGCTCCGGTGGCCCGTCGCTCGCTCGCTCCGGGTCGTGCTGGGTTCGAGAGACCGGGAGGGGAGCCGGTTCTGCCGCCGAACTCGTCGCCGGTGGAGTCGGCGCGGACGAGGCGAGGCGCTGCACGGGAGGGGAGTCGCCCACGAGCGGTGCGGTCGGCCCAGGTCGGTCGGGAACGGTTGAGCCGGAGCGGGCGTCGCCGGGATGCTGCGGAGCGCGTGGCGCGTCTCCGCTGGTGGTGGAGTGCGCGGGAGCGTTCGGTGCGGCCCGTCCCGGCGAAGGCTCGGTACGCCGCTGCACCGCCGCCGTGCCGGTGTCCGGCTCGGTCGGGGCCGGTGGATCGAGCGGCTGCGCGGGACCCGTCCGCACGAGGTGAGCGGCGGGGTCGGAACTCCGCTGCACGACGGGGGAATCGGGCGTCGTCGCCTCGGCGGGACCGGCGGTCGCACCCGCATCACCCGCGGTCGTCGGCTCCGGGCGTGCGGAATCCTCGGACGCGCGCGAGTTCCGCCGGATCCGCTGCACGGGTGGGGGCGTTCCGGGAGCCGACACCTCCGGGGCCCCGGTGCCGGGTGGGACGACGGTGGGCGGCTCCTGCTCGGAGCGTCGCGCGGCGCCACCCGTCGACGCGGTGGTCTCCCGCAGCAGGCGCTGCACCTGGGGCGTCGCGCCGAGCAGCGGCGCGGAACCCGGAGTGGAGACCGGCGCCGGGTTCACCGGGACCACGGGCGGAGTATCGCCGTCGTGCGCCGGTGGCTCATCGGGTCTCGCGGGAGCGGCGCCCGCGGGCGCGCCCGCGCGCGGGTTGTTCGGCGCGTGGGTGCCGAGCGGCGTCGCCGACTTCGGGAGTTCCGTCAGCGGTGCCCCGATGCCCTGGGCGTTCCCCGAGGCCGGCGTGGTCCGCTGGACGTTCGCGGTGGTCCGCTGCACGGGCGCCGCCGCCGGGCGCCGCCGCGACGCGGGCCGGTGCGGGCCGGTGCTCGCCGTCGAGTCGGAAGACGTGGCCTGCGGCGTCGGATCCGGTGCGGTGACCTGCGGCATCGGTTCCGGCGCGTCGGCCGGGGAGCTCGGGTCCGTCGCGGTTTCGCCGGACGCGGAGTCCCGGTGCAAGGGGACGGCGCCGGAGGGCAGGCGTTGGATCGGATCACCCAGCGCGGGCCGGTTCTCGGGCCCGCTCGGCGTCGGCCGGGGCTCGCTGCTCGGCGAGCTCGGTCGCCGGACCGCGAGGTCGTCGAGGTCCGCGTCCGGTGCGGTCGGCACCGCGGTGGCGCGAGGAGGCGCGGTGGCGCTCGGAGCCCGCTGGACGAGCGGAGGCGCCGCGTCGCCGGAAGGCTCGGCGGCGGGCACTCGGCGAGGGGGAAGACCGGTGACCGGCCGGGCCCGGGTCAGCGGTGGCGCGAGCCGCCGGGGCCGCACCGCGGAACGCTGCACCGGTGCCACGCCGAGTTCACCGGAACCCGAGGAGTCCGCGGCCGGATCGGGCGCGGCGAACGGCAAGTCCGCGGCGGCGCTCGGGCTCGGCGCGGACGGAGCCACCACGGCACGGTCCGCAACGACCGCGCGCTGCACCGGAGCCGTGGGCGCGCGCACCAGCCCGTGCATGGTTCCGGCCGGTGCGTCGGCGGCGAGCCGATGCCCGAGACCACCGTCGAGCACCCCGTGATCCCGGAACGACGCCACCGACGAGCGGAACCGCGCCGGCTGGATCACGCCGAGCCCACCGCGGCCCAGCACGCCGTCCTGGGCGGCGCTGCGCCGCCACCCGCCGTCCCACGGCGGCACGGCCGGCGCGGTGGCCGCCCGATCCTCCGGTGCGTCGTGCCGCCGCTCGCCACGTCGGCTGAAGCGGCGGAACGGGTTCCAGCGGCTCACCTGCTCACCTGCTCTCGTTCACCCGCGTGTTGATGTGGGCGATCTCCCGCACCCAGCGCCTGCGCTCCAGGTGGTCGAGATCGAGGATCTCCTCGCGCGCCCAGTGGAAGTGGTAAGCGATGTACGCGACCTCTTCGTGCAGCCTGTCGGCCGCGTACGTCACCATTCCCCCAGGCCGTCACCCGCCAAATCGATCTCGAACGCCGTCTGGCAGGACGGGCAGGTGACCCCGGCGCGGGTGTGGCCCTCGCTGTTGATGCGGCGGTAGAAGTCCTGCAGGAAAGCGATGTCGGTGGCGTACATGTTCTCCACCAGGCCCGAGTGCACGTCGGTGATGTCGCCGAGCCGGGTGATGACCTGGCTCAGCAGCACCACGCTCAGGTACGCCGGGTTCTCCTTGACGCGCAGGTCGATCTGCGGGCGCAGCTCGTCGCGCGCCGTCGCCAGCCGCATCCGCCCGTGCCGGTGCAACGTGCCGTCGGTGTGCAGGTAGCCGCGCGGCAGCTCGAACTCGAACTCGTCGTGCGGTGCCTGCGGCGCCGGTCGCTCCGCGGTGTCCGTCGACGCGCCCGCCTTCTTGCTCCCGAGCTGGTCGAGGTCGCCGAGCGAATTGATGCGCCGCCTCATTCGACCTCGATCCGCTCGAAGGTGACGGTGGCCTTCTCGGTGGCGGCGTTGGACTCACCCGCGTTGAGGTCCGGGCCCTCCCACTTGCTGATCCACGCGTCGTAGAGCTGGATGCGGCGCACCGTGGACCCGTTGGGCTCCATCACCTCGATGGTCAGGTTCTCCCGCGCGTCCTCGACCTCGCCGTCGTTGATCGTCTTCTTGATCCACTCGGTGAACTCGGAGCTCTTGTCCATGCCCCGGGTGATCGTCACCTCGCCGCCCTTGTGCCCGCCGGGCTGCTTCTTGTTCATCATCTTGCCGGTGTCGGTGACCTGCTGGGTCTCGACCACGTCCTGCTCGACGACGAGCCCGCTGATCTCCTTGATGGACTCGACCGTCACCCCGCCCAGCTGCACACCGAACCGATGAACGGAAAGACTGTCGCCTTCTGCCATGACGTCCTCTCAGAGTGGTCTGCGTGTGTGTCCGGGTGGCGGAACCTCAGCGGTTTCCTCGCTGCGGGATCTTTTTCCCAAGTGGCTCCGCCACGAGGGAAAAAGCCGTCCTCGCGAGGAAACCGCTGAGAACCCGCCGGTGGTCGGCTTGCTCTGGTGGTCACTGCTCAGCGGCTCCGCCGCTGACAGGACAGAGATCAGAATTCTTGCTGTGGAAGGCTCTTTCGGCGTGCGCCGGTCATTCGCTCAGCAGGCTGGAGCTGTCGGAGTACTGGGAGAGGCGGAAGATGACGAACTCCGCGGGTTTCACCGGTGCCACGCCGATTTCGCAGACGACCTGGCCGAGGTCGATGGATTCCTGCGGGTTGTTGTCCCGGTCGCACTTCACGTAGAAGGCCTCGGCGGGGGTGCGGCCGAACAAGGCGCCGTCGCGCCAGGTCTGGGTGAGGAACGCGCCGATGTTGCGGCGGATGCTGGACCACAGCCGGTCGTCGTTCGGCTCGAACACGACCCACTGGGTGCCGAGCAGGATCGACTCCTCCAGGTAGTTGAACAGCCGCCGCACGTTCAGGTAGCGCCACGCCGGGTCGGAGGACAGGGTGCGCGCACCCCAGATCCGGATGCCGCGCCCCGCGAAGGCCCGCACGCAGTTCACGCCGATCGGGTTGAGCAGGTCCTGCTCGCCCTTGCTCAGCGACGTCTCCAGGTCCACCGCGCCCCGGATCACCTCGTTCGCCGGCGCCTTGTGCACGCCGCGTTCGGTGTCGCTGCGCGCCCACACCCCGGCGACGTGCCCGCTCGGCGGGACCAGCTTGTTGCGCCCCGAAGCGGGGTCGAACACCTTGATCCACGGGTAGTAGAGCGTCGCGTAGTTCGAGTCGTAGCCCGCCTCGTCCATCCGCCAGGTCCGCACCTGCTGCGCGTTGAGCCCAGGAGGCGCGTCCAGCAGCGCGACCCGGTCGCCGAGCTGCTCGCAGTGCGAGATCGCCGCCAGCTGCACCGTTTTCACGCCCTCGGCGTCGATGAGGCCGCGCTGGTGGGCGCTCATCAGGTCCGGGACGGCGACGATGGTGATCTCGTCGATGGTCTCCAGCCCGCCGAAACCGGTGCGGGCGGCCAGATCGCCCACGTACTCCTGGGCGTTGACCTTCGCCGGGGTCGTCGCGCTCGGCGGAGTCGCGGGCACGGTGACGGTCTGGTTGTCCGGGCGGGCGAGGGTGCCGCCGGACTGCTCGGTGACCTCGATCAGCTTCGAGCGGTCCCGCACCTGCGTCACCACGTAGGTCTTGACGTTCTTGCGGGTGGAGACGTCGAAGGTCTCGGCGACCTTGCCGCCCTGGTGCACCAGCAGCTTGAACCGGTCCTCCGGCGGGTTCTCCCCGTCGGCGTCGGCGACCTCCACGGTCACGTCGGCGGTCCCGGCACCCAGTGCGGAGATCCGCAGCCCGCCCAGCTCGACCGGTGTCGCGGCGGGCCGCGCGGGCGCGGCGGCCTCGGACGGACCGCCGATGCGCACCACGTAGGCGGACCCGCCGCCGTTGGCGAAGTACCCGTACACGGCGTGCGCGAGGTAGCCGTCGTCGAACCCGCCGAAGTGCTGCACGTACTGGTTCCAGTTCGTCACCAGCGTCGGCTCGTGGAACGGGCCCTGCGGCGCGAAGCCGACGAAGGCGGCCACCGCGGTCCCGACCCCTTCGATCGGCCTGGCCCCGCTCTGGACTTCCTCCACGTACACGCCAGGGGACAGGTACGACGGCATGTTCGCTCCTTCGTCTGCGGCGTTCGTGCCCCCAGAGCTTTCGCGATCGCGGGCCCGCACGACCATGTCCGCCCGGCCTGCGCCGAGGGCAGCACGAGTGCCTTCCCGGGCAACCCCGCGTTGCCTCGGCAGGCAGGCGGTGGAGGTTGCCCCGCCCTCTGCCCTTCCGGACATTCCCGGTGCGCGGCCGGGGCCGGTAGGAGTGGTGCCGTTGCCGGGTCAGGAGGAGGGCCATGCGGGAGCACGAACAGCACGAGGCGGCGAAGTCCGCGGCGAAACCCGAGCGCACCACCCGAGCACCCGAGCACTCCGGCACCGCCGAGGAGCTGCTGCACCTGCAGCGCACCCTCGGCAACGCGGCCGTGACCCGGCTGATCCAGCGGCGGATGGCGCCCCCGGAGCCCGCTCCGGAACCCGCCTGGTCCGGCGAGGACGTGCTGAAGTCGTCCGGGAAACCGATGGACGCGCCGATGCGCCAGGAGATGGAGTCCCGCCTGGGGGCGAACTTCTCCGACGTGCGGCTGCACACCGGAGCCACCGCGCAGCGGTCCGCCTCCGAGATCGGGGCGCGCGCCTACACCTCCGGCAACAACGTGGTGCTCGGTTCCGGCGCCTCCGACAAGCACACCCTCGCCCACGAGCTCACCCACGTCGTGCAGCAGCGCTCCGGCCCCGTCGCGGGCACCGACAACGGCAACGGACTCAAGATCTCCGACCCCTCGGACCACTTCGAACGGGCGGCCGAGGCCAACGCGCACCGCGTGATGCGCGGGCCGGTGGAGGAGCCGGAGGACTGATCAGCCGAGCGGTTCGGCCAGCGCCACGATCACCCCTCCTGGGCCGCGCACGTAGCAGAGCCGGTAGGCGTCCTCGTACTGCGCGATCTCGCCGAGGAGTTCACCGCCGTGCCCGCGCAGCCGCGCGACGGTGTCGTCCACGTCGTCCACCGCGAACATGACGCTGCGCAAACCCAGTGCGTTCGGCGGTTCCGAGGTCCCGCCGATCGCCGCCGGGCTGCGGAAGTGCGTCAGCTCCAGCTGCCCGTGCCCGTCCGGGGTCCGCATCATCACGATGTCGACCCGGACGTCGTCGATCCCGTTGACCCGGTCCACCCACGGGCCTTCGACGGGAGTGCGGCCCGCCTCCTCCATCCCGAGCTCGGTGAAGAACGCGACGGCACCGTCGAGATCCTCGACGTTCACCCCGACGTGGTCCATTCGCAGAATCGCCATGAGCCGACGGTAGAGCCGACCACCGTCACCCGGCGCCGAACACGGCCGTCACCAGCCGATCGAAGGCCTCGGCGTAGATCAGTTGGGCCGCTCGCGCAGGCTGCGCGCACTGACCGGTAAACGCTTAGATCAAGAAGTATCAGCCGCGTGCACATGGGAATGGCCCCCTGGCTCGGTGAAACTGGATTTTCGTAAAATCAGCCCCCGCATACGGGGGACCTCGTGTGATTCGCCCGCGCGTCCTCGTCGTCCGCGCCGTTCTCGTCGAGCCGGATGCTCGCGTCGTCTTCGGGACCGGTTTCGGTGGCGGTGGATCCGGTTCGGCTGCCCGCTTCGTCGTCGGCTCGGTCAGAGCCTTTTGAGGCCACTCAGTACGCGTTCGTAGAGCGTGATGGTGCGATCCGGGGTGGTGTCGGCCTGAATGCGGCCGGTCAGGTGGAGGACGTATCCGGTCGGACCAGCCTGTGATACGTGATCCCGTTGGGAGGAAAAGACTTTCGCAGCAGGCGGAGCGGTGCGGAGCCAGGGTTCATGTCGTCTCCTTCGTTTCGCCGAGTGCGTTGCGAGGCGGGGTCAGGTCGCCGGAAACGACTCGTCGTGTCGACGTCTAGTGCGGGTAACCTGGTTCGCAACCTTAAAAGTGACTAAGTCGTTTTGGCTAGATCCACGAACGGGTCAACCTGGAGTTGGCCCCGCGAAGTCGCCGGAGGCGAGTCGGGCAGACTGAGTCGGATTGGCGCCGGAGGAGGGGTTGCGGATGACGAGCGGCACCGGATCGATGGTGAGCCGTCGTCGGCTCGGGATCGAGCTGCGTCTGCTGCGCGAGCAAGCGGGCATGAGCGCGACGGACGCGGCCGAACGTCTCGACGACTTGTCGCAGACGAAGATTTCCCGCCTGGAGCGAGGAAAAGTCCAGCGTCCTCGCATCGGTGACATCCGCGCGCTCTTGGAGCTGTACGGCGTCAGCGGGAATGACGCAGAGGGGCTGCTCGACCTGACTCGTGGCTCACGCGGGCGCGGCTGGTGGAACTCCTACTCCGACTTGCTGCCGACCTGGTTCCACGGCTACGTCGGTCTCGAAGCCGAGGCGGCCGACGTCATCAACTTCGAGCCGCAGCTGATCCCCGGCCTCTTGCAGACGGAGGCGTACGTTCGAGCTCTTGCCCGGACAGTGCCGGGGATCAGTTCGGAACGTGTGGAGCGGCAGGTCAAGGTTCGGATGCTGCGTCAGCAAGTTCTGCAACGGGAAGATCCGCTCAAGCTGTGGGCGATCTTGGACGAGGCCGTGCTCCGACGACCGTTCGGCGGGCCGGAGGTCATGCGGGAGCAGCTCGATCACCTCGTAGAAGTATCGACGTGGGCGAACATCGTTCTGCAGGTTCTGCCCTTCAGCGCAGGAAGTCATCCGGCCATCTCGGGTGGGTTCGCGGTTCTGGGATTTCCGGACACAGGTGACACCGATGTTGCTTATCTCGATGCCCACGGAGGCTTGTACCTGGACGGTGCAGCCGACGTAGTCTGGTATCGAGAACTGTTCGACCACCTGCGCGCACGAGCGGCTGATCCCGACCGAACGGGCGAGCTGGTCAAGAAGATTTCCAAGGAGTCGACGTGACTCGACCCAGCGGGTCTGCCTCGAACCATGTCGGTCTAGCAAACATGTCTTGGCGCAAGAGTTCGCGCAGCACTCCGAACGGTCAGTGCGTCGAGGTCGCGGCAATTCCAGGTGTGACAGCCGTTCGGGACAGCAAGCTCGGTCAGATGAGCCCCGTGCTGCCCTTCGCGCCCGCGAGTTGGTCGACCTTCCTGGCAGAGCTCAAGAACGGCACCTTCGACGTAGGGCGGCCCGGCTGACTGTTAATGCGGTGAGGAGCGGAGGCGACGGTATGACGGTGCGGCAGGAGATTCCCGGTGGCTGGCGGAAGTCGAGCCGGAGCACTCAGACCGACAGCTGTGTCGAAGTCGGTCGGGTGACCGGTGGTGCTGCGGTCCGGGACACCAAGGATCGGGCTTCGGGCCACTTCACGGCGACCAGCGCGCAGTGGTCGGCGTTCGTGGGTGCGATCAGGCACGGTCGCTTCGACGCGTGAGTCGCGAAGACGAGCCCAGGCAGGAATCCTCCTGGGCTCGTCCTCGGCCGTACCGCGCCACTCGGCGTTCGTCAGCGTGGTTCGAGTTTCAGGTCTCCCGCGGTGGCCTGGCGGATGTGGTCGCCGGCGAGCATGTCGTGCGGTAGGCCGAGTTCGATCGCGCTGGCCGCGTCGAGGCGGGACAGCGGGGGTTCGGTGAGGTCGACGTCCAGGGCGCCGAGGTTGTCCTCCAGCTGCGCGGGCGTGCGGGCGCCGATGACCGGTGCCGTCACGGCCGGGTTGTGCAGGGTCCAGGCCAGCGCGACCTGAGCGGGGGTGCGGCCGAGTTCGGCGGCGACCTCCCGCACGGTCTCGGCGACGGCGAGGTTGCGTTCGGTGACGGTGCCGAGGGCGTGGTTGAAGCTCTTGCGGTTGCTGTCCGCGGAGGCGGTGCCGTCCCCGGTGAGGTCCGCGCGGGTGTACTTGCCGGTGAGGACACCGCCCGCCAGCGGCGAGTACGGGACCACGCCCAGCCCCATCTCGCGCGCCATCGGGATCAGGTCACGCTCGCCGCCGCGCTGGGCCAGGTTGTACTCGATCTCCAGCGCGACCAGCGGGGACCAGCCGCGCAGGTCGGCGATGGCCTGCATCCGGGACACCTGCCAGGCCGGGGCGTTGGAGATGGCCACGTACAGCACCTTGCCGCCGCGCACCAGGTCGTCGAGCCCGCGCAGGATCTCCTCGACGGGTGTCGTGAAGTCCCACACGTGCAGGTAGAGCAGGTCGATGTAGTCGGTGTTCAGCTGCCGCAGGCTGGATTCCACGGACCCGAACAGGCTCTTGCGGTTCGCGCCGCCGGAGTTCGGGTCGCCGGGTCGGCGCAGCGTCGTGTACTTCGTCGCGAGCACCAGGCTTTCCCGGTCGCTGCGGGTGAAGTCGCCGAGCAGTCGTTCGGAGCTGCCGTCGGTGTAGGTGCTGGCGGTGTCGATGAAGTTGCCGCCGCGCTCGACGTAGGTGTCGAACAACTTGCGGGCCTCGTCCTGCTCGGCGCCCCAGCCCCACTCGGTGCCGAAGGTCGCCGCGCCCAGCGCCAGCGGCGAGACCCGCAGCCCGGAACGGCCCAGCAGGCGGTAGGTGTCCAGGGTGAGTTGCACTGCGTCCTCCTGAGTTCGTCCTCGTTCGCCGCCGAGCCTGCGCCGATCGCGGAGGGCGGGTAAGGGAAGGAACTTCCTGGGAACACCGGTCCTACCCCGGCTGTTGAACCACGCATGACGATCGGTGTGGTGGATCCGACGCAGGAGCTCGCCGCGTTCCTGCGGACCAGGCGCGAACGCCTGGACCCGGACGACTTCGACCTGCCGCGCCGGCGGTCCCGGCGCACGCCGGGGTTGCGCCGCGAGGAGGTCGCCGAGCTGGCCGGGATCAGCATCGACTACGTCGTGCGGCTGGAACAGGCGCGCGGGCTGCGGCCGTCGGCGGACGTGGTGGAGGCGCTGGCGGCGGCGTTGCGACTGGGCGCCGACGAACGCACCTACCTCTTCGACCTCACCGGGCAGCGCCCCCGCGACCCCGACGGGCCCACCACCGTCGCGGCGCCGCCGCTGGCCCGGCTGGTGGCCGACCTGGCGCCGCTGCCCGCGATGGTGATGAACCACCGCTTCGACGTGCTCGCCTGGAACGAGGAGATGGCGGGGCTGCTGGTGGGCTTCGACGCGCTCCCGCCGTCGCGGCGCAACGCGATGTGGCTGTGCCTGCTGCACCCGGAGATCAGCGAGTTCTACGTCGACCGCGACCGCGTCCGGCGCGAGGGCGTCGCCCACCTGCGCACCGCGTGGGCCGCCCACCCGCAGGACCCGGCGCTGACCGGCCTCATCACCGAAGCCATCGCGCACGACGCGGAATTCGCGCGGCTGTGGGAGGAACGGGACGTCAAGCTCAACGGCCGCGGCAGCAAGGCGATGCGCCACCCCGAGATCGGCGCGGTCGACGTGCACTTCGAAGTCCTCGTGCCGCTGCAGGACTCCGACCAGCGCCTGATGATCTGCCGTGGCGCCGACGAACCCAGCCGGACGGCCCTGGAACGCCTGCGCACGCGGTGACGCGGGACGCGGCGAGTGCGCACCGGGCCGGTCGTCGTGCTGGTCGTCGATCGTGATCGGTTCGCGTCAACCGGAACGTCCGGCCACCGCCTGGACGTGCAGGTCGAGAACCACCGGTGCGGTACACGCGGGAAAACGCCTTCGCGCCGCTCGCAGCGGAGCACGTGGCGCGGTGCTGAGGACCTACCCCGCGCGTTCGTGATCGATGAACGCGATCAACGCGTCCACGACCGCGTCGGGCTGCTCGTCGGGGATGAAGTGTCCGGCCTGCGGGATGACGACGCCTGTCACGTTGTCCGCCCAAGGGCTGATGGAAGCGGCCATGTCGGGGATCGAGCCGTGGGAGCTGGAGATTCCCAAGAGCGGGACGGTCAAGTGCCCTCGGCCCAGGGCGTCGTGATTCTTGCGCGCCGATTCCGCGGCATCGCGGTAGTAGGCGAGGGACGCTCGCAGACCACCCTCGGCCGCGATGGAGGCCGCGTAGTGGTCGATATCGGCACCGTCGAACGTGTCCGGGGACAGTGCTTTGACCTTCAAGAACCAGCCGACGTAGTCGCGCTCATGACCGGTGAGCAGCGTCTCGGGAAGTTCGGGCACCAGGTGGAACGCGAAGTGCCAGGTCTTCCATGCCTGCTCGGGATTCGTGGGGACCGCGTCCGGGAGGGTGATCCCGGGGATTCCGGCGTCGAGCAGAGCGACACCGCGCAGGCGCTCTTCGTGCATCAGGGCCAGCGAGAAGGCGACCCAGGCCCCGATGTCGTGGGCGACGAGCCAGTACTTCGACACGCCGAGTGCGGTGACAGCGGCCTGGACGCGCGAAGCAACGGTGTGCGTGTCGTAGCTGTCGTGAGGGCGGTCGGAATGGCCTTGTCCCGGCAGGTCGATGGCGATCACGCGGAATCGCTCGGCGAGGCGCGGCATCGCTTTGCGCCAAGCCCACCAGGTCTGCGGGAACCCGGCGAGCAGGACGACGGCAGGACCGGTCGGCGGACCGCCGTCCACGGCATGGAGCCGGATGCCGTCCGCGTCGACCCAGCGGTGGGTGAATCCCGCGAGGTCGTGCAGCGGCAACCCGGAGATCGAGTTCTGGCCGCGTGAGCGGTTCGCGGCGGTTTCAGCGTCAGTCATGTCTCAAGGCTAATGCATCTTGAACTGGCTGGTTCAAGATACGATGGCAGCGGCACGGCGGCCGGGTTCGAGAACGAGGTGCATGCGTGATGGCCGGGAAGAAGCAGTTCGACGTGGACCTCGTGCTCGACGCGGCGATGGTCCAGTTCTGGCGAGCCGGGTACGCCGCGACCTCCCTCGACGACCTCTCCAGGGCGACCGGGTTGAACCGCAGTTCCATCTACTCCTCGCTCGGCGACAAGGACTCGCTCTACCTGCGCTGCCTGGACCGCTACGCCACGCGCTACGGGGACAGGTACGACCAGGCCCTGTCGAGCGCGCCCGACGAGCCGCTGCGGGCGATCCGGGATTTCTTCGGAGTGACGCTGGAGCGCATCGCCGACCCCGACCTGCCGGACGGATGCCTGGTCGCCCAGACCGCGATGGCGATACCCGTGCTGAGCCCCGACATCGCCGCGCGCGCGATCGAAGCCCTGAGCTTCCAGCGTGCGCGGCTGCGGGCCGCCTTGGCCGCCGCGAAGTTGGCCGACGCCGACGACTTCGCCGTGCACATCGCGGCGGTCAACCAGTCGGTGGCCGTGATGAGCAGGGCCGGGACGAGCCCGGAGCAGCTCCGCGCGGTGATCGAAATCAGCATGAGCGCGCTCTCGCAGGCGTTGCGCGCCCGGAGCTAGGTCCTGAGTTCGTCGGCGGTCCGGCGGGTGCGGATGTCGCCCCTTCTGCCGACCGGCGAACGCGGTCGCGTCGTCTTGCGACCGCGCGCACCGGCGCTGCGGTCGCGGATCGCATCGGCCTGCGCGGAGAACGCTGCCGATGGGCAAGGCGCAAGGAACGCCCTGCAGGTCGTGCGCGCCGCGCTTATCGCTCGGCGGGGGCCTGGATGATCCAGGGCATGTTGTCCGGTTCCCGGCGGCCGGGGAGGTGGGCGTTGAGCAGCGGGGGGAGCCAGGTCGTGGCCGGGACGCCGAGCTCGTAGGACAGCAGGTCCAGCAGCATGGCCTGGTCCTCGTCGGGGCGGATGCGGACCTGCACCGGGCCGGAGCCCAGGTAGTGCACCTCGTCCCGGGCGTGCGGCGACTGGAGCCGCGCCCGCGCGTCGCGCACCACGTCCGGCAACCGGTCGCGCAGCGCCTCGATCGCCTCGAACACGACCGCGGTGGGTGTGCCGTCGTCGCCGCAGTAGGTGTCCAGGCGCGCCTGCAACGAGTCCGATACGAACACCGTCCAGGCCGAGTCCTCTTCGCGCGCTGCCATACCTGATGTCTACCAAATCGCCGTGACGCCCTGGGCCTGGCCTGCGGATACGGGTCAGCCGGCAGGCGTTACCACCGTCCCGGCACCGGGGTCGGCGTTCAGCTGGGAAGTGGCTCTTGGTCCGCGGCGCCCCGATCATGGCCGGCGTCGCAGGTGAAAGGCCGGGAAGTCGTCCTGGCGAGATGCGAGAAGCCCCGGCGTGGTTCCGGGGTCCGCAGGCGTGGCGAAAGTCGGTGGACGTCCTCGTAGCGCGCGATCTCGCATTCCCCGTTCGGTCTGCGCAGCAGGTTCCGCGCGGTCGACGCAGTGCGAGAACGTCGTCGATTCCAGGCTTGAAATCGGTTTTGCCGGACCATTTCGAATACTTTATGGACTGCCGGGCACGTGATGATCCGGCCGCCGTGATCAGGCTGCGGGAATCGCCCGGTTTCGCGGCGCGCGAACTATGAGGGAAACCCCTCCGGCCGTTCGCATCATCGCCCTTTGATGGGGCGTTCCCGCCTAATCTTGTTCGTGTAAGGGCGTTGGTCGCCTTCCTGATTCACAAAGGTGGTTCGAATGTTGATTCGTAAGACTATGGCCGCGCTCGCGCTGTGCGCCGCAGGGGTCGCGACGGCCGGTGTGGGTGCCGCTTCGGCTGAGGCTCCCAGCTCGGCGGACGTCCAGCCGGCGGAGGTCGTCGGTTCGTACCCGACGAAGAAGGAGTGCAACAAGGTCGGTCAAAGCTACGTGGACTCCGGAAAAGCGAGCGGGTGGAGCTGCACTTCGTGGAACGGCGGACGGTACGAACTGCGGATTTTCTGATACATCGGTCGCCGGCGTGACCGGTGGGTGACCCGCGAGCCCGAACGGGTCGCGGCATGGGGAGTGCTTTGCCTGTCGTCATCGTGATCGTGACGCAGGTGCCCGAGGACGGATCGACCTCATTCCGAAAAGAGCGCTCGATCCGTTCTGCTGATCGAACTCCGGTGGCCGTCGGTGAACGGGTGAGATGTGTTTCTTGCTCGAATTCGTCGACGGTCACCGGGGTGCATGCAAGGAAATCGATCGGCCGTGCGGCGACGGTAATGATTTGACGTTGGGTCTCGAACATTCCCTCTTCTGATCTGCACCTGTATTTGCCTGAAAAGTCGCGGGCATTTCCAATTTTACTAGCCGAATTCCGCGTCCAAAGCGAGGCGCCCCAGCTTGGCGTATTCCTGGCGGATGGCGTTGAGGAGGTGGTTCATGGTGACCTCGCCGCCGGCTTCGGCGGCGAGGTAGGCGGCGGTGACGGCGCAGGATCGGATGGAGCCGCCCGCGAGTTCGAAGCGCTCGGCGCAGCGGTCCAGGTCGAGGTCGTCGGCTCGGGGGACGGCGTCGCCGAGGGTGCGGTCCCACAGGGCTCGGCGTTGGTCCGGTTCGGGCATGGGGAAGTCGGCGATGACGTCGAGGCGGCGGGTGAAGGCCTCGTCGAGGTTCGCGCGGAGGTTCGTGGTGAGCACCGCGATGCCGTCGAAGGACTCCATGCGCTGCAGCAGGTAGGCCGATTCGACGTTGGCGTAGCGGTCGTGGGCGTCTTTGACCTGGGAGCGCTTGCCGAAGATCGCGTCGGCCTCGTCGAACAGCAGCACGCCGTTCACGCCGGCGGCTTCGGTGAAGATGCGCTCCAGGTTCTTCTCCGTCTCGCCCACGTACTTGTCGACCACGGTGGACAGGTCGACCACGTAGAGCTCCATGCCCAGGTCGGCGGCGACGACCTCCGCGGACATGGTCTTGCCGGTGCCGGACTCCCCGGCGAACAGGGCCACCACACCGCGACCGCGACCGCCGCCGGGGCGCATCCGCCAGTCGCCGAGCACCCGATCGCGGTGGCGGGCGCGCACCGACAGCTCCGCCAGCGCACGCCGCGTCTGCTCGGGCAGCACCAGGTCGTCCCAGTTCACGCCGGGGGTGATGCGGCGGGCGAGGCGGGCCAGGCCGGCGCCGTTCTGCGCTCGCACGCCGGAGCGGAGGTGTTCGGGGGTGAGCGGGTGGCCTTCCAAGCGGGCGAGCCTCGTCGCCACCGAGGCGGCCCGGCGCACCTGGTCCGCGTCGAGGCGGTACGCGCTCAACGCCTCCGCGTCGACCTCGTCGGACGCGCCCGCCTCCGCGAGCGCCCGGTGCCACTGCGCGGCGCGCGCGGTGCGGTCCGGTTCCGGCAGCGCGATCGTGAGCGGAGCCTGCCGCGCCCACGCCGGGTCCCAGCCGCCGGAACCGTGCAGCAGCAGCGGAATCCGCTCCGCCGCGTCGAGCAGCCGCCGCAGGGTGCGCGTCGATTCGGGGCCCGCCAAGGCTTCCACCGGCCCGAGCACCAGGCCGGACCTGCTCAGCCGCGCCTCCCGCACCAGTTCCGCCACCGGTGGTTCCGCTTCGGCGGCCAGCGCCGCCGCGTCCACGACGAGCGCGGCGCGACCGCTCACCGCGAGCGCGTCCACCGCGTGCTGCTCGGCGCCCGACGAGCCGCGCAGGTGCACCGGGCCGATGCCCGCGTCGAGGCCGGTGGCCAGGCGTTTCACCAGCTCCGCCGGTTCGGTGACCGGCTCGTCGACCGCCCGCGCCAGCCCGCGCACCGCCGGATCCAGCGCGTCGCCGCCGATCAGGTGCGCGACCACCCGGTCCGGCACCCGCACCGTTCGGGTCAGCAGCGGCCGGTCGGGTTCCTGCACCTCCAGCAGCCCGCCCGCGATCAGCGGCCCGCCGGGGGCGAAGCGGAACCGGTCCGCGCCCGCCGTGGGCATCCCGCACAGCTCCAGCACCATGCCCGCCGTCGCGCGCCGCCGCGTCACGTCGTCGTTGAGGTAGCCGTAGAGCCGCTCGAACCGGGCGTCGAGCTCGGGGGCGAGCGCGATCAGCAGGAACTCCACTTCCCAGGCGTCCAAGCCGAAATCCGCCGCGAGCCGCGCCAGCCGGGACTCCGGCTCCGCGACCTCGACGGGCTCGGCCGACCACGCCGCCGACGGGGTCTCCAGGGCCTGCCGCACCAGTTCCTCGGTCAGGTACAGGCCGCGGTACGGATCGTCGCGGCCCGGATCGTCGCGGGCGTCCAGCGCCACCCGGACCCGCTGCTCCACGGCCCGCAACCGGTCCCACAGCTCGCCGCTCACAACGGCCCCCGCATGCGCCGCCTGCCGCCCGGCCGGGGCCGGTGCGAGGAGAAGTCGTCGCCTTCGGCGCCGGTGTCCTCGTAGCGCAGGTGGCGCCGCTCGTCGACTTCGCCCTCCGACACCGCGGCGCGCGTGCCGAGGGAGACGCCTTCGGTCACCGGCGGGCCCACGAGCCGCAGGTCCCCGGCCAGCGGTGCGGTCACCCGCAGCGTGATCGAGGGCTTGAGCTCCCCGCCCAGGGCCGACCACACGTCGGTGGGCGAACGGCCTTCGGCGAGCTCCCCGCCGGTCTCCAACGACACCGACAATCCCAGCTCCGCGAGCGTTCCGGTACGCCACTGCGGATCCAGCGCCTCATGCCGGGCCAGGCCGCGCAAGACCTGCGCGAGCAGCCGGTGCTCGTCCTGCGGGCGGTTCGTCCACGCCGTGACCAGGTAGGCCAGCTGGAACCAGCGCGGCGGGTCGAACCGGCCGATGACGGTGCCCGCCTCGTCGAGCTTCTCGATCGAACCGCGCTGGCGTTGCGCCGAGTACTCCCGGATGTCGTAGAGGAACACGTTCACCGTCGGCGCGTTGCGCTTCGCCGCCCAGTCCGTGGTGGGCGGGTCGAAGGCGAGCTCCACGCCGGAACCGGGCACGCCCTCCTCGGCCAGCAGCAGCCGCAGGCCCTCGTCCACTTCGTGGATCATCGCGGGCACCTCCGGATCATCGGCGCCCCATCAGCGGCGGCGGGACGGTCGGGGCCACGACCAGGAACGGCCTGGGCGCGTCCACCGGGCTGAAACCCGGCCCCTCGGCGGTGATGGTGCGCGGGCCGAGCAGGTCCTTCGGCAGGACCAGCAGCTGCGCGGCGAACCGGCCGTCGGCGCCGGGGAACGTGGGCGCGGCGGCCGCCGTGATGCCCGGCGTCCAGCGCAGCCGCACCGGCGCGCCCGGTGGGAAGTCGAAGCCGCGCACCGACGTCACGAAGCCCGGCTCACCGACCTCCGGGACCGCGACGATGCGCGGTTGCAGCACCCGGTACGGCGTGCGCGCCACGTTGTCGGCCGGAGTGGTGTCGGTGCCGGTGGTGCGCAGCGTGCCGGTGATCGTCGTGTCCAGCGCGGCGTTCGGGGCGAGCCCGATGACCACCGGCCGTTCCGCGCCGGGCGGGAGGTCCGGCAGCAGGCACTGGGTGGCGCTGCACCCCGGCGGCAGCGCCGTCACCGGGATTCCCGGCGGGAGCGCCATGTCCAGCGTCAAGCCCGTCGCCGGGGACTCGCCGGTGTTACGCACGGTGAACCGCACGTCGGTGCGGCCTCCCACGTAGGACGGGTTCGGGTCGGCCCGCACCGCCACGCCCGGCCCGGCCGGAGGCGGCGGCGGAGGTGGCGGCGGCGGTGGTTCCGGGCCGCGCACCGGGACGACGGTGGTGGCGGTGTTGTCGGCGGGCCTGCTGTCCCGCATCCGGCCGTGCGCCTCCCAGCTCAGCCGCCGGTCGCCGCCCTGCACTCCGACGACGGTCGCGGTGACCCGCACGGTCTGATCCGGTTGCAGCGTCCCGAGCGAGCAGCGCCCGCCGGAGCAGTCCCCGGTGCTGGAGTCCATCCCGGTCAACCGCACCCCGTCCGGCACGGTCAGCTCCACCTCCGCGCCGGGCGCGGCGGCGGGACCGTTGTTGGTGACCTGCGCGGTCACCCGTACCGAGTCGCCCTCGTCGATCTCGTTCGTGCGTTCCGGCGCGGTCACGCTCATGTCGACCGTGGCCTGCCAGGTGGCTTCCTTCTGGCGTCCCGGGAATCCTTGCGTCAGCGGGGTGATCCCACCCGTCTCCATGTCCACTATGGACAGATGTTCGGCGGCGTTCTCGTCCGCGCGCTCCGAGAACACCGCCTTGCTGCCGTCCGGCGACCAGCTGAGGTCGCGCGGCTGGTAGTGCTCCGGTGGTTCCTGGCCCTCCTCGACCTTGCCGGGGGTGTCGCGGCAGGTGTCCTCGTCGGCGGGCAGGACCACCTCGCACGATGCGCTGACGTCCTGCTCGGCGAGGTCGAGGCGGTAGAGGCCGTGCGGTTCCCGGTTGAACGCCATGCTCTGCCCGTCCGGTGAGAACGCGGCGCTGTCGTCGACCACCATCTCCGGGCACTGGCAGAGCGCCTCGGTGATGTTGCGCTGGTCACCGAGGCTCTGGGCGTCGGCGAACCAGATGTGGTTGTAGCGCTCGCCGGGCTCCTTGATCAGCTCGCCCCGGCTGAACGCGAGGGTCCCGCCGTCCGGAGAGAACAACGGCTGGGTGTCGTCCTGGGCGGGGTTCTGCGGAGCCAGTCGGCCGGTGACCTCGCCGGTCGCGACGTTCACGACCACGATGCGGCTCTTGCCCCGGCTCTGATCGGTGGGCAGGCCGCCCGGCGAACGCCGTGCCACGGCGATCTCGCGCCCGTCCGGGGACCACGCCGCGTCGGTTTCCCAATCTCCGGGCTGACGATCGGCGATGTTCAGCAGCCGCCGGTTCGTCCCGTCCGAGTTCATCAGCTCGATCCGCTGCACCCGGTCGCCCGCGGGCCCGCTGAACACGCTCACCGCGATCGTCCCGCCGTCCGGCGAGTACGACTGCCGCTGGGTCCACGGGTCGTAGTCCGCACCCGGCTCGAACAGCTTGCTGGAGTCCTCCACCGCGAGCGGATCCTCGTGCAGCACGTCCACCCCGAGGCTGCGCGGATCGCTGCCGTCGGGCCGGATGTCCTGCAGCACCGCCACGTTCTCGCCCGCCGTCGGGCGCTCCACCAGCACCTCGCCGTCGGGCAGCTGCGCGGGCGAGGAGACGTCCCCGGGCTCGTCGATCAGCAGCACCGGCGTGCTCGTCGTCGGCGCGGTGGGGGCGTCGACCCGGTAGACCCAGGTGGTCTCCGACACGCCCACGCCGATCCGGTACCTGCTCAGGAACAGCAACGAATTCCCGTCCGGCCGCCACACCGGCCAACTGCTCGGCCACCCCGCCTGATCCCCGCCCAGCAGCGGGACGCCGACCGTCGGATGCGGCGGATGGTGGTGGTGGGAGGGAGCCGACAGCACCCGCACCTGCTGGTCCTCGGTGCCGTCGAGGTTCCCGTCCGCGTCCCACGTGTAGGCGATTCGGTCCTCGTCGACCGGGTTCCACGCGGGCTGCACCGCGCCCCCGGTCGGTTCCTCGGTGCGCAGGTGCGCGAACTTCCCGAACACGTGCCGGGTGTAGATCTGCCAGCTCTTGGTGGCATTGCTCGCGAACGCGAGCTTCCCGCCGTCCGGGGAGAACGTCGGCCACGTCTCGTCGACCGGCGAGAAGGTGAGCCGCAGCATCTTCTTCCCGTCGATCCGCACCATCCACAGCTCCCGCTGCGGCCCCTTCTTCCCGTGCTCGGCGGAATCGAACACGACCCACCGCAGATCGGGCGACAACTTCGGATGTGCGGCATCGCGGCCGTGGGTGAGCCGGCGCACCGCCCCCGAAGCGTCCCGCAGGTACACCTGTGGCTTGGCCTCGTCGCGCAGGCTCGTGAACACCACCAGCCCGCCGCGCGCGTCCGGCTGCTGCGCGTAGTGGCCGTCGTCGAGGTACGGCTCGGACGGACGCTGCCCGTCGCCGGGCGCGGTGGCGAGACTGCGGTGCCCCGTACCGGAGAACGCGATCCGTCCCTCGTCCGCCGGCGGCGCGGGTTCCTGCTGCGCGGTCGCCGTCGGGACCCCGATCAACCCGCACAGCACCACGAGCACCCCGGCCAACGCGACCCCGGACCGTGTCGACCGGACCACCCTCATCCACGACCTCCCCGCTCGCTCCCGGCCTGATCCTCGCGAGTGCGCGCGGTCGCGCAGAGGGCACGGCAGGCACCAACGCGGGAAACACCCCGGGGACTTTCGGGCAACGTCGGTCGGCTCGTTCTGCTCTGGGGTCGGGTGGCGGAACCTCAGTCGGTCTCTCGCTGCGGGGATCTTTTTCCCGAGTGGCTCCGCCACGAGGGAAAAAGCCGTCCTCGCGAGAGACCGACTGAGAACCCGCGGCGGTGCCGGTTGCCGAGGTGGTCGCTGCTCAGCGGCTTGCCGCTGACAGGACGAATACCGAGGGCGGTGTTCGCCTGGATCAACGCTGATCAGGGTGGGTTCTCAGCTGTATGTCGCTGGTGCGCGAATCGTGAGCGGCCCGCGGGGTTTCGGGAGGGGGCGTCAGATCAGTCCTTGGCGCATCACGTGGCCGACGGCGTGCGCTCGGTTGCGCAGTTGGAGGCGGGTGGTGACCTCGTGCAGGATGTTCTTCACCGTGCGCTCCGAGTAGGACATCTTCACCGCGATCTCCCCGGTGTCGAAGCCCTCCGAGATCAGCCGCAGCACCTCCACCTCCCGCGCGGTCAGCGTCGAGAGGTTGAACCCCTGCGCGTCGGCGGAATTGCGCTGCAACCTGCCCACGTGGTCGAGCAACCTGCTGAGCATGTCGCCCGGCAACATGCCCTCGCCGCGCACCAGCGCCGTGATGAGACCGAGGACCCGGTCCTGATCGGCCTCGGAACGCCGCAGCACCGCCGCCACCCCGCACTCGATGGTGACGCGCAGCGCGTTCTGGCCGAACTCGCCGACGATGAGCCCGGTGCGGGTCGTCGACACCCGCTGCAACCGGCGCAGCAGCAGCACCGCTTCCTCGTCGACCCGGTCCACCACGACCAGCGAGACCTGCGCCCGCTCCTGCTCGTCCGGTTTGAGCACGTCCACCTCCGGACGCGGGCGCAGCTGCGCGATGACCCCGGCCTGCAGCAGGGGATCGCCCGCATGCACCGAGACGGGCACTCTCGTCGTCATCTCCGCACTCCTCACCTCGTAAGACTCCTGCGTAGCGGTTCGGGTGGCGCGACCTCGGCGGCTTCCTCGCCGACCGGGCGTAGGCCGAAGATCATCTGAACGGCGATACCGCGGGACGGGCGGTTCGGGGAAGCGCCGCGGCGTCGGCGGGGGCAGCCGCCTTGCCCGTCCGCTGCCCCCGAGTCCCTGCCGTCTGCCGCGCGGGGCACCTAGCTTTCCTCTGGTGAGCACTTCAGCGGAGTTGGAGAACACGACGGTCGTGGTCACCCCGGGCGGGGAAGCCACCACGACCCTGACCGTTCGCAACGGCACCGACATCGTGGAGGCCTACGAGTTCGAGGTCGTCGGAGACTGCGCACCGTGGACGACGGTGGAACCCGCGAGGCTCTCGCTGTACCCGGGCACCCAGGGGACCGTGACGGTCGTGCTGCGCCCGCCGCGGTCGGCGACCACGTACGCGGGGGAGACGCCGCTGGCGGTGCGGGTCCGTCCGGTGGAGCGCCCCGACCTGGTCGCGGTGCCCGAGATGACGGTGCGCATCGAACCGTTCCAGCAGCTGCGCGCCTGGCTCGCGCCGCAGCGTCGCCGCGCGTGGCGCTCCGGGCGCTTCCACGTCGTGCTGCACAACCAGGGCAACGCGCCGATCGCGGTACCGCTGACCGCGAGCGACCCCGCCGAGGAACTGCGCTTCCGGGTGGAATCGGACCGGCCCGCGCTCGAACCGGACGACCAGGTCGAGATCCGGTTGCGGGCGCGGGTGTCGAAGCTGATCTGGTTCGGCAGGCCGACCCCGAAACCGTTCCTGGTCACCGCTTCCCCGGTGAGCACCTTCGTCGTGGAACCGGTGCACGCGGGCGCCCCGACCGAGACGCTGGAACTCGACGAACGCCCCGAGCAGCTCGACGGCGAACTGCTCCAGCTCCCGATCCTGCCGCGGTGGCTGCTCGCCCTGCTGGCGTTGCTGCTGGCGCTGCTGCTGTGGTGGTACTTCCTGGTCCTGCCGAGCGTGGAGAGCGCCGCGAAGGAGGCGGCGGCGAATCGGGCGCGGCAGATGGCGGCCAACGGTGAGCTCGTGCCACCGCCGGCGCCGCAACCCGAACCTCCGGCGGCGCAACCGCCCGCCCCACCACCGGAGAAACAGCCTGGCGAAGATGCCGGTCCCGGGCTGAACACGGCTCCGAATGGCGGACAGTTCTCGCAGACCATTCGGGTAGTCACGAATGGCGGAGGCAGTGCATCGGACGTGTATCGGGTGCCGGAAGGCAAGGTGCTGTTCATCACCGACCTGGTGCTGTCGAACTTCCAGGGCGATGAAGGCGTGCTCACCATTTACTTCGGAGAAAGCCAGTTGACCACGATCGCGTTGGAGACCTTCCGCAACCAGGACTACCACTGGGTCACGCCCATCGCGGTTCCGGCCGAAGCGCGGGTGAGCGGCGTCGTGAACTGCGCACGACCCGGAACGCCGCCTTCGGGGCAGCAGGCGGCCCGATGCGTGGAGGTGCTCAACGTCAGCGGTGTGCTGCGTGATGCACCGCGTTGACCTGCGTCTCCGGTGCCGCGCGGGAGGTGGCGATCCGAGTGCGCGTGATCGTCGTCCGCCCGCGTTCCGGTGACCCGCCATGCGCGTTCTCCCCGATTCTTCCCGCTCGCCGCCCGACCCGGCGCCCCACCGCCAGCGAATCACGGAAAGGCGAACCCGGCCAGGAAGATCCGCAGGAAGAAAGGGCACTCTTTTCTGCCGGTCCTCGTCGAGTGGATCGGCTGAAAGAGTGGTGTTCCTCTGCCATTCGGGTGCATCCATTCCTGCTCGCGGAATGGCTGCTCGTGCACTGCCGGTGCCGATGAAACAGTATCTTCGTCCGAGCTGCGGGAGCCGCCATTGTGCCGGGTCGCGCGGCGCCGGATAATGGCCCCGGCATTGTCGAGGATCAGGGGGAACATCGGTACCGCAGCGCAGCGGCCGACATTCCGGGCGCGGCACGTCGGCGCGAGCGGATCGTTCCGCCGCTGCGGAAGAGTGGTGGGCACATGGCGAAGGTCGAACCCGGCGGTTCACCTCCGCACCTCGGCTTCGGCTCCGTGCTCCGGCGCCGCAGGGCGAGAGCCGGGCTGACCCAGGAGGAACTCGCCCGGCGCACCGGCATCAGCACTCGCGCCATCGGCGACATGGAACGCGGCCGGGTGACCCGTCCGCAGACCCGCACGTTGCGCGCGCTCGCCGCCGCGCTCGCCACCGACGAGGCGGAACTGCGGAACCCGTTGCCGGGCAACGGGAACGACCCCGACCGAGCGGAGACCGGGTGGTGGGGCGGGCTGCTGTGCGAACCGCCGCCGGAGATCGCCGACCTCGCCGGTCGGGAGCAGGAGACCGCCACGCTGCTGGCGGTGCTCGACGACCAGCGCAGCGCGCGCAGCGCCCCCGTCGTCGCCGTGACCGGCGCCCCAGGAGTGGGAAAGTCGACCTTCCTGGTGCACTCCGGGCACCGGCTCGCCGGACGCTTCCCCGACGGCTGCTTCTTCCTGTCGATGCGCCGCGACGGGCGGCGGTCACCGGGGCACGCGCTGGGCACCGTGCTGCGCGCGCTGGGCGTCGCCGCCGATCGGCTCCCGGCCGGCGCGGACGCGCGGTCCAGCCTGTACCGGTCGTTGCTGCGCGACCGGAAGGTGCTGCTGCTGCTCGACGACGTCGTCGACGAGGCCCAAGTGCGCCCGCTGCTGCCCAGCAATCCCGACTGCCTGGTGCTGCTCGCGGGCACCCGCGGGCTGGCCGGACTGGAGTCCGTCTTCCGGATTCCGCTGGACGTCCTCACCCCGGCGCACTCGGTTCGGCTGCTGGCCGGGATCGTCGGCACCGAGCGAATCCGCCGCGAACCGTCGGCGAGCCTGGCGCTCGCCGACCTCTGCGGACATCTGCCGCTGGCACTGCGCATCGCGGGCAACCGGCTCGCCGGGCGACCCCGCTGGCGAGTCGCGGACCTGCTTCGGCTGCTGGGGGACGGGAGGCGCCGGCTCACCGCGCTCACCGCGGGCGACCTCGCGGTGCGGACCGCGTTCGAGGCGTCCTACCGGGAGTGCGGGGAGCTCGCCCGAGCCCTGTTCCGGCGGCTGGCGCTGGCCGAGGAACCGGACATCACGGTGCGCCGGGCGGCGGTGCTGGCCGAGGTCGACGTGGACTCCGCCGAACGTGGCCTGGAGGAACTGGTGGACGTCGGGCTGCTGGAGAGCGCGGCGGGCACCGGTCGCTACGTGCTGCGCGAACTGCTGCGGTTGTACGCCGAGGAACGGCTCGGCGCGGAGGAACCCGGCGGGGAACCCGCGTGCACCGCCCGCCCCCGCTCGCTCCCCGCGCTCCGCACGCCGCGCCCGCCGCAGCCCGTCCAATGCCCGGCCACCGAACCCCCGGTACTGAACACCCTCGACACCGACGAAAGCGTCTTCTCGGAATAGACCCGTCGTCGCGGTCTGCATAGGGGGCGGGTGGCGGAACCTCAGTTGCTTCCTCGCTGCGGGATCTTTTTCCCGAGTGGCCCCGCCACGAGGGAAAAGCCGTCCTCGCGAGGAAGCAACTGAGAACCCGCGGGTGGTCGATCTGCGTGCTGGGTCGCTGCTCAGCGGCTTCGCCGCTGACAAGACACCGAAGCGAGAACGGGGGCCGCTGAGAACTCGTGGTTGTCGGCCGGCTCTAGCTGGGCAGTGCTCTGGGAAGTCGGCGCGGGTGCGGAAACGATCAAGGATGCTGTTCGTCCGGTACCGCGAGTTGAACGGTGGGCAGTGGGGGTCCGGCGCCTTCTCATGTCGGGTTCGGGGGTGGTCGCTGGTCAGGTGACAGGGGTGTGGGCCACGATGTTGCCCCATGCGCACCGTGGTGTTGATCAATCCCAGTTCCGGCCGAGGCCGCGCGGCGGCCATCGCTGCGAAGGTCGTGCGGCGGTTCCGCGTGGTCTCGGCGGTCCGCGTCGTGGTCGCCGAGGACGCCGCCGAGTTCGCCGCCGCGGCCCGCACCGCGGTGGCCGACGACGTGGACGTGCTGGCCGTGCTCGGCGGCGACGGCGCGGCGCACGCCGCCGTGCAGGCGTGCGCGGGAGCGCGGACGGCCCTGGCGGTCATCCCCGTCGGCACCGGCAACGACCTGGCCCGCGCCCTCGGGCTGCCCGCCGACCCGATGGACGCCGCCCGCGCCGCCACCGACGCGGTGCAGAGCGGGCACCGGCGCGCCCTCGACCTCGGCCGCGTGGTCGGCGGGCAGCGGTTCGCCACGGTGCTCTGCGCCGGGTTCGACGCCCAGGTCAACGGCCGGGTCAACCGCTCCCGGCTGCCCATCGGGCGCGCCCGCTACGACGTGGCGGTGCTGCGGGAGCTCGCGGACCTGCGCGCCATGCCGCTGCGGGTCGAAGCCGACAACGTCGTGCTCGACGTCGCCGCGACCTGCGTCGCGGTCGGCAACACGCCGTACTACGGCGGTGGCGTGCCGATCTGCCCCGACGCCGACCCGACCGACGGGATGTTCGACGTCACCGTCGTCGGCGAGATCAGCCGGGCCGACATGCTGCGGGTGCTGCCGACGATGCGCAGCGGCAAGCACGTCGACCACCCCGCGGTGCGCACGCTGCGGGCCCGTTCGGTGCGGCTGGGCGGCGGCAACGGCTGGACCGCGTTCGCCGACGGCGAACCGCAGGTGCGCCTGCCGGTGAGCCTGCGCTGCCAGCCCGGCGCGCTGCAGGTGCTCGCCCCCGCCACGGCGAACCGCGACGGCGAAGCCGCCTGAGACCTCGTCGTCGCCGGTGAGGGGCGACGACGCCGCCGGCCGCGCTCGGGCGGCCGCCGGGTGCCGGTTCGGCGAGCCTGGAACGCTCCGTGTCCGCACGCGTGCGACGACCGTCGGTGCGATGTGAAAACCTAGTGGGGTGGCTGTAAGCCGTTCGCACTCTGACATGTCGCATCCGGAACGCCCGGGCTCGGATGGGGGGAGCCCCGAATCGCCGGGCACCCCGGACCCCGCGGCCCCCGGCGCTGGAGAATCCGCCGGCGCACCCGCCGGCCAGGGGGAGAAGGTGGAACCACCGCGCCGCACCCGCACCAGAGCGGGTCGCCCGACCGGCCCCGCCGCCCAGGCCCCGGTGGCCGAACCGGCTCCGTCGCCCGCCGACTCCTACGCCGCGCACCGCCGCCGCAGCGCCCACCCGAAGTTCGCCGAGTTCGCCTCCGAGCTGTCCTTCGAGCTCGACGCGTTCCAGCGCACCTCCTGCCAGGCGCTCGAATCCGGCCACGGCGTGCTGGTGTGCGCGCCGACCGGCGCGGGCAAGACCGTGGTCGGCGAGTTCGCGGTGCACCTCGCGCTCGCGGAGGGGCGCCGCTGCTTCTACACCACGCCGATCAAGGCGCTGTCCAACCAGAAGTTCGCCGACCTCTGCGAGCGCTACGGCGAGGACGCCGTCGGCCTGCTCACCGGCGACACCTCCATCAACGGGGACGCGCAGGTGGTCGTGATGACCACCGAGGTGCTGCGCAACATGCTCTACGCGGGTTCGCGCGGCATCGACCAGCTCGGCTACGTCGTGATGGACGAGGTGCACTACCTCGCCGACCGGTTCCGCGGCGCGGTGTGGGAGGAAGTGATCCTGCACCTGCCGCAGCACGTCCAGCTGGCCAGCCTGTCGGCGACCGTCAGCAACGCCGAGGAGTTCGGCGAATGGCTGGTGGAGGTGCGCGGTGACACCACCGTCGTCGTCGACGAGCACCGCCCGGTGCCGCTGTGGCAGCACATGCAGGTCGGCTCGCGGATGTTCGACCTGTTCGGCGGGGAGACCTCCGACCGCGAGCTCAAGCTCAACCCGCACCTGCTGCGCCACACCCAGGAACTCGCCCGGGTGCACTCCCCGTACGGCCGGGGCCGCGGCGGTCCCGGCGGGGGCAGGCGCAAGGGGCCTCGTCCGCCGCGGTTCTTCGCGCCGTCGCGGGTGGAGATCCTCGACAGCCTGAACTCGGCGGGGCTGCTGCCCGCGATCGTGTTCATCTTCAGCCGCGCCGGGTGCGACGCGGCGGTCAACCAGTGCATGCGCGCCGGATTGCGACTGACCAGCGAGAACGACGTGGACGAGATCCGCGAGGTGATCGAGGAGCACACCAGCTCGCTGCCCGAGGCGGACCTGACGGTGCTCGGCTACTGGGAGTGGCGCGACGCGCTGGAACGCGGCGTGGCCGCGCACCACGCCGGACTGCTGCCCGCGTTCAAGGAGACCGTGGAGGAGCTGTTCGTCCGCGGCCTGGTCAAGGCCGTGTTCGCCACCGAGACCTTGGCGCTGGGCATCAACATGCCCGCCCGCACCGTGGTGCTGGAGCGGCTGGTCAAGTTCAACGGCGAATCGCACGTCGACCTCACGCCCGGCGAGTACACCCAGCTCACCGGTCGCGCGGGCCGCCGGGGCATCGACGTCGAGGGCCACGCCGTGGTCGTGTGGCAGCCGGGCATGGACCCCAAGCAGGTCGCCGGGCTCGCCTCCACCCGCACCTATCCGCTGCGCTCCTCGTTCCGGCCCGGCTACAACATGGCCGTGAACCTGGTGCACCGGGTGGGCCGGGACGCGGCGCGGGACTTGCTGGAGCAGTCGTTCGCGCAGTTCCAGGCCGACCGGTCGGTGGTCGGCATGTCGCGGCGGGTGGATCGCAACGCCGACGCCCTCGAGGGCTACACCGAGTCGATGACCTGCCACCTGGGCGACTTCGGCGAGTACTTCGCGCTGCGCCGCCGCATCTCCGAGCGGGAGAAGGTGCTGGCCAGGCAGAACCGGGCGTCCAAGCGGGCGGAGGCGGCGAAGTCGCTGGAGAAGCTGCGCAAGGGCGACGTGATCCAGGTCCCGGCCGGGCGGCGATCCGGGCTGGCCGTGGTCATCGACCCCGGCCTGGAGCCGATGGGGGAGCCGCGCCCGCTGGTCGTCACCGAGGACCGCTGGTCCGGCCGGTTGTCGGTCGCCGACTTCACCTCGCCGGTGGAGGCGCTGGGGCGCATGCGGCTGCCCAAGCACGTCGACACCCGGTCGCCGAAGTCGCGCCGCGACCTGGCCTCCGGGCTGCGCGAGACGGGGATCTCGGTGAAGGGCGGGCGCGGCCGGAACCGGTCGGACTCCACCGACGACGCCGAGCTGGCGAGCCTGCGCCGCGCGTTGAAGGCGCACCCCTGCCACGGCTGCGACGAGCGCGAGAAGCACGCCCGCTGGGCGGAGCGCCACGAGCGGCTGCGGTCGGAGACCGAGCACCTGCGGCGCAAGGTCGCCACCACCACGCATTCGCTGGCGCGCGCGTTCGACCGGATCATCGCGCTGCTCTCGGAACGCGAGTACGTGGTGGTCGACGACCCGGAGCAGCCGGTGACCGAGCACGGCAGGCGGCTGTCCCGGCTCTACAGCGAGTCGGACCTGCTGGCTGCCGAGTGCCTGCGCGCGGGCATCTGGGAGTCGCTGGAACCGGCGGAGCTGGCGGCCGTGGTGTCCGCGCTGGTCTACGAGTCCCGCCGGGAGACCCCGGTGACGCCGCCGGTGCCCTCCGGCCGGGTCGCCGAGGTGCTGGGCGATACCTGGCAGGTGTGGGGTGAGCTGGAGGAGGACGAGCGCAGGCACAAGCTGGACCGCACCCGCGAGCCGGACGCCGGGTTCGCCTGGCCCGTCTACCGGTGGGTGCGCGGCGAGTCGCTGGAGCGCGTGCTCACCGCCGCGGAATCCACCGGGCACGAGCTCTCCGCCGGTGACTTCGTGCGCTGGTGCCGCCAGGTGGTGGACCTGTTGGACCAGATCCGGGACGTGACCGGAAAGTCCGACCCGGTGGGTTCGGCCGCGGCGAAGGCCGTCACCGCGATCCGCAGGGGAGTCGTCGCCGCGGGCGCCATGTGATCACCCCCGCGGCCGCGCACCGGTCCCGTCCACCGGTGCGCGGCCGCTCCTGCGGCGTCCCCACGATCCGGTGGGGACGAACGTCCCCGCTGTGGACTACTCGCGCGATTTCGCGAGAAATTGCACCCACCCCGCCACGGCGGGGGCCTCGGCATCTACCCGTTCACCTGGGCTGATGGCGGTCTTGCGGGCGGCTCGGGGGAGTGGGGGCGTCGAATCTCTCGCGAAATCGCGCGGTCGCTGTTGGTGGTGGGGTGGTGCGGGGGCGAGGGTGCGACACCCGGCGGTGTCAGGGGGTGGTGGCTGGCTGTGATTGGATTTGCGGGCGGGGTGCGCCGGGGGTCGCGCGCCGCGCCGGAACGTTCAGCTTTCCCCGGAGGTACCAGATGACCGGCCCCTACGGCCCGGCTCCGCAGCGAGGCCGGCCACCGCACGGCCGCCAGGGTGGCCATCCCGGGCCGCCGGTGGGGCAGCAGGCCCGTCCAGGAGCGTCCGCACCCGGGCAACCGGGCCGTCCGATGCGGCCCCCGCACCCCGGTGGTCCCGGCGCGGCACCGCCGCAGTCGCGTCCCGGGCCGGCGGAGTCGACGCACCCGAGCCTGCCGCCGATCACCGTCGGCCCACCGGGCCGCGGCTCCCAGCCGCCGCCTCCGCCGCCGCGCCGGAAGTCGAAGGCGCCGTGGGTGTTCGGCGGCGCGATCCTGGTGGTGGTCGCCGGTTCGCTCGCCGTGGTGGGCTTCGTGCACCCCGGCGTGCTGGTGCGCGACCAGCTCGACGCGAACAGCGTGCAGCACGGCGTGCGCCAGACCTTGGAGGGCTCCTACCACCTGGGCACCGTCGAATCCGTGACCTGCCCCAAGGGGCAGCTGGTCGTCGCCGGACGCAGCTTCGACTGCCAGGTGACGCTGCAGGGCGGCAAGAAGCCCGTGTCGGTGACGGTCCGGGACGAGTCCGGCACCTACGAGGTCGGCTACCCGAGGTAGCCCGGAATTCGCTCGACGCGCGGCTCGCGCCTTCGGCAGGATGCGAGGTGTGAGCGAAGTCGACGTGCGGCCGTTGGCCGAATCCGAGTACCGCCAGGCGAACGACCTGTTCCTCGCGTCGTTGCACGTGCCGGAACGCAGCAGCGAGGAGCGCTGGCGCCGGTCGGTGACCCGGTACGAACCGGGGCGGGTGTTCGGCGCGTACCTCGGCGAGGAGCTCAGCGGCACCGCGATGTCGCTGTCGTCCTCCCTGGAGGTGCCCGGCGGTGCGGTGCTGCCCGCGGCGGCCGTGACCGGTGTCGGGGTGCGTGCCGACCGCACCCGGCGCGGGCTGCTGCGGGAGCTGATGGGCGCGCAGCTCGCGGACACGCGGCGCCGCGGGGAGCCGGTGGCGATGCTGCACGCTTCCGAGACCCGCATCTACCCGCGCTTCGGCTACGGCCTCGCCACCCGCGCGCACCGCGTGTCGGTGTCCCGGCTGCTCGGCGGGTTGCGGGACGACGCGCCCGCCGGTGGGCAGGTGCGGCTGGTGGACGGGCCGTCGGCGGAGAAGCTGCTCCCGGAGCTGTACGCGCGGATCAGCACCGGCAGGCCCGGTCTCATCGGCCGTAGCGAGGGCTGGTGGAGCACCCGGTTGTTCGGCACCGTCGAGAACGGCGGCGCGCAGCGGATCGCCGTGCACTCCGACGAGTCCGGCACCGACGACGGGTTCGCGCTGTTCGAGCCGGCGAAGACCGATCACCACTTCGGCGACGGCGCGGTCGCGCTGCACGTCGGTGAGCTGCACGCGGCGGACGCGGTCGCCACCGCGTCGCTGTGGCGCTTCTTGCTGAACCTGGACCTGGTCACGACGGTCAGCGCGATCGACCGGCCGCTCGACGAGGCGCTGCCGTGGTGGCTCGCCGACCGGCGCGGCTACGCCGTGGACCGGCTCGACGACGACCTGTGGGTGCGGCTGGTCGACGTGCCCACCGCGCTGGCCGCGCGTTCCTACGGCGCCGCGGAACCCGTGGTGATCGAGGTGCGGGACCCGGTGCTGCCGGAGAACGCGGGCACCTACCGGATCGGCCCGGACGGCACCGAACCAGTGGACGACCGGCCGCAGCTGACGCTCGACGTGGACGTCCTGGGCTCGCTGTACCTGGGAGACGTCGCGGTGACCACCCTCGCCGACGCGAACCGCGTCGAGGTGCACGACCCGGCGGCCCCGCCCGAAGCCGACCGCCTGTTCGCCACCCCCCGCCCACCCTGGTGCGGCACGGGCTTCTAACAATCCCGACCGGACGACGAACAACCCCACCCCACACCCGAAAAGCCGCCCGAAGCAGGCGAAGCCACGCCTGCTTTGTGGCCGGAGGCCGTGCTTTGCGGCGTAGCCGTGTCTTGGGCGGGCGAAGCCACGCCTGCTTTGCGGCTGGAGGCCGTGCTTGTATGCGCGTCAGCGCATAGCCCACGTAATCAAGGTGACCACCCGCGGGTTCTCAGCTGTCTTCTCGCGAGGACAGCTTTTTCCCTCGTGGCGGAGCCACTTGGGAAAAAGATCCCGCAGCGAGAAGACAGCTGAGGTTCCGCCACCCGACCACCAAAGCAAAAAGAGCCCGTCAGAGCGACGCAACCAACCGGTCGAGCGGGCCGCCGAGGCCCCATTGTGCGCCGAGTTCGGCGAGGCGTTCGGGGTCGGCGGGCTTGGTCGGGGTCGTGTCGGGCCGGTCCACCACGACGGGTGCGTCGCGCACGACTCGGACCACCGCGGGCGCGGCGGCCAGGTAGTCGGCGGCTTCGGCGAGCTTTCCGCGCACGCGGGGCGTGAGCCGCCGGTCGCCTTGCCCGGCCGCGGCCAGCAGCGCGTCCAGCGAGCCGAATTCGGTGATCAGCTTCGCGGCGGTCTTCTCCCCGATGCCCGCGACGCCGGGCAGTCCGTCGGAGGGGTCGCCGCGCAGGATCGCCATCTCGGCGTAGGCGTCGCCCGCGCGGGCCGCGTCGAGCGCGTAGCGCTCCGCGAGTTCGGCCGGGCCGAAGTCCTGCGCTTTCGCCAGTCCGGCGCCGACGTAGCGGACCCGCACCGGCGTCGGTCCGGTGCGCACCAGTTGGAACAGGTCGCGGTCGCCGGTGACCACTTCGACGGGGTCGGCTCGTTCCCGGTCGGCGAGCACGCCGATGACGTCGTCGGCTTCGTAGCCCTCGGCTTCGGCGGTGGCCACGCCCAGCGCGTCCAGCACGTCGAGGATGATCGGGATCTGCGGGCTCAGCGTGTCCGGCACCTCTTCGGCGTCGGGGTCCTCCTCGGCGACGCGGTGCGCCTTGTAGGAGGGCAGCGCGTCGACCCGGAACTGCGGGCGCCAGTCGTTGTCCAAGCACGCCACCAGGCGCGTCGGCCGCCGTTCGCCGACGAGCTTCGCCAGCATGTCGCAGAATCCGCGCACCGAGTTCACCGGTGTCCCGTCCGGGGCCGTCAACGAGTCGGGCAGCGCGTAGTACGAGCGGAACCACAACCCGGCGGAGTCGATCAGCATCACAGAACCCGTCACGCGGACCACTCTGTCACGCCCCGCCGACACCGCACCGCAGGCCGGGCGCGGACGCGAGCTGTCAGATCACTGTCACTACGCCGCCGGAGCGGCCTCATACAGTCGGTTCAGCGCGCGGCACCGTCCGGATCGAGGTGCGGCGCGGAGGTTTCCCGGTCCGCCGGATCGGGATGGGAACGGGCCGTCGTCGAACCCCCGACAGGCGGCGGGCCGCTCCGGACGGGCGCATCGGTCCTCCCCGGACGACGCGACTCGGCCGGAGGCACGGAAGCAGGCCGGGCAGGACAGGACATCCTCCTGCTCGGCCTGTTCCGTCCGGGGTGATCTTTCGCCTGATCCGCGGGACCGCCGCGCGACTCGCGGTGGCCGCATTCTTTAGGCTAGGTGGCCATGGCCACTGACTCGCTCAAGCAGGACCCCGCGGTGTTCGCCGCCCGACTGAGCCGCGCCGCGGCGACGGCGGCGACCGCGGACCTGGACGCCCTGCTGATCACCCCCGGTTCGGATCTGCGGTACCTGCTCGGTGCCCGCGGTGAGTCGTTCGAGCGGTTGAGCACCTTGGTGCTGCCCGCGACGGGCAACGGCGCCGCTCCGGTGCTGGTGCTGCCGAAGCTGGAAGCGCCCGGCTACGCCGACGTGCCCGCCGACGAGCTCGGCATCGAGATCGTGACCTGGGTCGACGGGGAGGATCCGCACGCGCTGGTCGCGGACCTGCTGCGCCGTGGTGGCGCGCCGTCGCGCCTGGGCGTCGCCGACGTGATGCCCGCGTTGCACACCTTGCCGCTGGGCGCGGCGACGGGTGCGGAGCAGGTGCTGGCCGGTTCGGTGCTGCGCGAGCTGCGGATGCGCAAGGACGCCGCCGAGATCGAGGCGTTGCGCACGGCGGGCGCGGCGATCGACCGGGTGCACGCGCGGATGGCCGAGTTCCTCCGGGCCGGGCGCACCGAGGCGCAGGTCGGCGCGGACATCGCCGCCGCCATCGTGGAGGAGGGCCACACCGAGGCCGATTTCGTCATCGTCGGTTCGGCCGCCAACGGCGCCAGCCCGCACCACGCGCTGTCGGACCGGGTGATCGAGGCCGGGGACGTGGTGGTCGTGGACATCGGCGGGCCGATCCCGTCGGGGTACAACTCCGACTGCACCCGCACCTACGCGGTGGGGGAGCCGTCGCAGCCCGATGTGCGGGAGACCTACGCGGTGCTGCAGGCGGCGCAGGACGCCGCGGTGCGCGCGGTGCGTCCCGGGGCGACGGCCGAGTCGATCGACGCCGCCGCGCGGGAGCCCATCGCGGCGGCCGGGTTCGGCGAGCAGTTCATCCACCGCACGGGGCACGGCATCGGCCTCGACGTGCACGAGGAGCCGTACATCGTCGGGGGCAGCACCTTGGAATTGGAGGCGGGCATGGCGTTCAGCATCGAGCCCGGCATCTACCAGTCCGGTCGCTGGGGTGCCCGCATCGAGGACATCGTGATCGTCACCGACGACGGTGTGCTCAGCGTGAACTCGCAGCCGCACGACCTGGTGGTGCTGCCGGCGTGAACGACCGGAATTCGGGCGAACTGGAAGCGACGGACCGCGCGATCCTGCGCGAGCTGGCGCACGACGGCCGGTGCAGCTTCACCGACTTGGCCGAGCGCGTGGGCCTGAGCGTGTCGGCGGTGCACCAGCGGGTTCGGCGGCTGGAGCAGCGCGGCGCGCTGCAGGGCTACGTGGCCAAAGTGGACGGTGATCAGATCGGGTTGCCGTTGACGGCGTTCATCTCGCTGACCCCGATCGACCCGGCGGCCCCGGACGACTACCCGCAGCGCTTGGAGCACCTGCCGGAGATCGAGTCGTGCTACTCGGTGGCCGGCGACGAGTCCTACATCCTGCAGGTGCGGGTCGCTTCGCCGCTGGGCTTGGAGGAGTTGCTGCGCCAGATCCGGGAGGCGGCGAAGGTCTCCACGCGGACCACGGTGGTGTTGTCCACTCCGTACGAGCACCGGCCGCCGCAGATCTAGCCGGGACGCGATGACGTGGCGGTGCCGATCCGTTCGGCGCCGCCACGTTCTGCTGTGCACCGCGTCCGGTTCGTCCCGCGGCGGGCGAAAATCCGTTCCCGCGCCCGATGTCGTCGAATGCTCTGGTGCCGGAACCACTCGATGCCCGTGGCCTCGTGATTTCCCGATGCACAGGGCATTTCCATTGCTGGTGGCACGGAAGACGACCGTTCCGGAGCAGATGAAACTCTCATTTAACGTGAAAGTTTGCAATGCTGAGCGAGCATGTCTCATGGCGTGAGAAAAATTCGAAACTCCGGGGAGATTTGCAAGGATCTTACTTTGTGGACACTCGACGAGTGGCCCGTGAGCTGCGAAAACACCTGATGTGATCGGCAGGGGGCTTGCGGTCGTCGCGCTCACCGGTTTTGAATGACCGCCCGGCGTGCTCGATGGCGGGGGCCCGGAACTCGATCGGTTCCCTTGCGGCATCATCGTGGCTCCCGCGTGTGATCGGCGTGGTTCGGCGCGCTATCGGCGCGAGCGGGGAACGCGACATCGAAAACCTGAGTGGGTGGCATGAGATTCACGGAGATCGCGGATTACGGCGTCCGGCCCGGCACGGCGGCGCGGTGGAGCGTGTCCCCCGTCGACGGAGCGCGACCCCGGCTCGACGAACGCCCGCCGTCGCACCTGCAGCAAGCCCACGTGCGGTGCCGTTCCGAGCCGGGAGTGGTGCACGACCCGAGCTGGCTCGCGATCTGCTTCGACCTGGACGGTCCGCTCGACGAGCACGCCTGGCGCACCGCGCTGCTGCAGTGGGTGGACCGGCACGAGACGTTGCGCAGCGGTCTGCGGCCGACCCCGGACGGGGTGCGGCGCTACACCTGGAGCACCGGAGGCTTATCCGTCACGGGCGACGAACTCGGCGCCTACGAGGACTCCGCGGCCCTTTCCGACGCGCTGCGCGAGCTGTTCAACGACAACACCGATCCCACCACGTGGCCGTCCTGCGTGTTCGCCACGGTGTCGCGGGCCGACTCGGTCACCGCGTGCCTGGCCTTCGACCACGGCAACGTCGACGGGTACTCGATCCTGCTGGTGGCCCACGAGATCCACGAGCTCTACACCGCCGCTCGCGACCGGCGCCCCGCCGAGCTCGCGGAGGTCGGCAGCTACGTGGACTTCTGCGCGCGGGAACGGGAGTACAGCGACGGATTCGAGCGCGCCGACGAGCCCGTCGCGCGCTGGGCCGAGTTCCTCGCCGACTGCGGCGGTGAGCTGCCCCGCTTCCCCTTCCCACCCGTCGCGGAACCGAGCGCGGCGCCCGCGCTCCGGGTCCGCCAGCACGGCCTGTGCGAGTGGCTCGTGGACGCCGACGGCGCCGCGGCGTTCGAGAAGGCGTGCCGGCGCAACGGAGGGAGCGCGTTCTCCGGAGTGCTCTGCGCGCTGGCGCTGGCCGCCGCGCGCTCCGGCGGGGCCGGTCTCGACGATTCGGAGACGTTCCGGGCGTTGCTGCTGATGCACACCCGTTCGGCCCGGCAGTGGGCGAGGTCGCTGGGCTGGTTCGTCGGGCTGGCGCCGGTGGAACTGGCGATGCCGGTGGGGCCCGGCGCGCTGGACGGCGTCGACGTGCTGGACCTGCTGCCCGGCGCGGGAACGGCGCTGCGACGGGCGAAACCGCTCTCGACGGTCCCGGTTCCGAAGGTGGCGGAGCTGCTCGGCGCCGAGCTGGTGCCGCGCTTCGTCGTGTCCTACATGGACTTGCGGGCGAGTCCCGGCGCGCAGCACTGGAACGAGTGGAACGCCAGGGCGCTGCACGCGCCCGCCAGTTCCACCGACGAGGTCTACATCTGGGTCAACCGCAGCAACGACGGCATCTACGTGACGAGCCGGTTCCCCGGAACGCATCGCGCGGACGCCGCGGTGCGCGACTACGTCGACCGGATCCGCCGGTCGGTGTGCGCGGCGGCGGCGACCGCGGACCCGGATTTCGCCGCCACCGTCGCGCCACTGTGGACGGAGAGGTCGTTCGAAGATCAGGTAGGGTCCGGCGTTCGAACTCCGGTCGGCGCGGGAACGCGGCGTTCCGGTATCGAGCACGACCCCGTGGCGAAGGGATCCCGTTCATGAGGATGAACGCACTCCGCGAGTACGAGCCCGCTGCGGGCAGGCTCGTCGAATGGCGGCCCACGGAGTCCACAATGGACTCAATCGGCGCCGCGCGCGAGCATCCCGCTCCGCCGTCGTCGTTCCAGGAGAACCACATCCGCCGCTCGCTGGCCAACGACGCGGCCGGCGCGGTGCACTCGCCGTGGCTGTCCACGGTGTTCGACCTGCCCGGCAGGATCGACGCGGACGCGATGGCGGTGGCCTGGCAGCAGTGGGTGCGCAGGCACGGCACGCTGCTGACCTGGTTCGAGGACACCGGTGACGAGCTGCGCCGCTACGCCCTCGACGCCGACGACGTCGAGTTCGCCCCGGTGGAGATCGGCGACCGCGACGGCGCGCAGATCCGGGACCACCTGCTGCACCGCTTCGACGGCGCCACCAGCGCGCTGCGGTGGCCGCCGTTCGTGCTCGGCGCGGTGCTGCGGGAGGAATCCTCCACGGTGTTCTTCGCCGTGGACCACGCGCACACCGACGGATATTCGATCTTCCTCGTGTTCGACGAGCTGCGCCGGCTCTACGAGCAGCAGGTCGGCGGCGAACCGGCGGCGCTGCCGGAGGTCGGCGACCACGCGGTGTTCGCCGCGCGCGAGCGGGGGCGCGCCCTCGAACCCGAGGCGCAGGCGGCGGCCGTGCGGACCTGGAGCGATTTCTGGCTCAGCGGCGGCGAACGGCCCCCGTCGTTCCCGCTGCCGCTGGGGCTCGACGACGGCGAACCCCGCGGCAAGCTGCTGATGGAGCGGGAGCTGTTCGACGCCGACCAGGCGAACGCGTTCGGCAAGCGCTGCCGCGAGCACCGCGGCGGTTTCGCGGCGGGGATCTTCGCGGCGCTGGCGATCGCCGCGTCGGAACTGGCCGGCGCGGAGTCGTTCCGGACGCTGACCCCGGTGCAGACCCGCGACGAACGCCAGTGGGCGGCGGCGCAGGGCTGGTTCATCAACCTGGTCCCGCTGCACTTCTCGCTCACCGGTCTCGGCACGTTCGGCGAGGTGCTCACCGCCGCGGAGGAGGCCTTCACCCGCGCTCGCGCCATCGCGGACGTGCCGGTGGTGAAGCTGGTGGAACTGCTGGGTTCGCAGCTGCGGTTGCAGGAGGACGCGCGCACGGTGCTGCCGATCGTGTCGTTCATCGACCTGCGCCGGATCCGCGGGGGCGAGCTGTGGGAGCAGGCGGACGCGCAGGTGCTCAGCGGTCCGGGCGAGGGCTTCGACGTGCCGATGTGGGTCAACCGGCTGCGCGGTCTCACGTACCTGAAGGCCAGCTACCCCGACACCGCGGTCGCCGCGGACAACGTCGCCCGCTACCTGGATCGCACGATGGCGGTGCTGCACCGCGTCATCGCCGACGGCGACCACGAGTTCCGGTCCGCGGTGCCCGCCGCCGCCCTCGCGGAGTGATGTCCGGTGCGAGTCACGACGATGAGCGCGTTCGACCCGCCGCCCGGCGAGGTCGTGGAGTGGACCGCGGAACCCGCGCCGGGCCACGAATTCGCGCCCAGTGACGTACCTCCGTCGCTGAACCAGTCCTTCCACCTGGGCGCGCTCGGTGCCGACGGGACGCCGCCGCCGTGGCTGGCCTGCACCTTCGAACTGCCGGGGGAGCTGGACACCGGCGCGCTGGAAGCGGCCTTCGGGCAGTGGATCCGCAGGCACACCGGGCTGCTGAGCCGCTTCACCGAGCGCGACGGCGAGTTCCGCCGCGCGCTGCTGCCCGCCGACGGGGTGGTCCTGCGGCGGCGGGAGGCGGGCTCGTTCACCGGTTCGGCCGCGGTGCGCGAGCACCTGTCGCGGCGGTTCGACGAGCAGTGCCACCCGCTGCGGTGGCCGCCGTTCCTGCTGGGCGCGATCCGGCACGAGCGGGGCGGCACGGTGTTCGGCGCGTTCGACCACTCCTGCGTGGACGCGCACTCGATGGCGGTGGCCGCGCACGAGCTGCAGGTGCTGTACTCCGCCGCCGTCGACGGGACGCCGCCGTCGCTGGCGGAGGTGGGCGGCTTCGTCGACTACTGCGCGCAGGAGCACGAGGCGGTGGCCGCCGCGGACCTCGCGGTCCCGGGGCGACCGGCCACCGCGGAGTGGGACGCGCCCGGCCCGGACGGCCTGCCCGTCCCGCCGCCGCTGCCGAGCGGCGAGCATCCCGCGGTGGCGTACTGGCGGGATTTCCTGCGCGACTGCGGGGGAACGACGCCGTCGTTCCCGCTGGAGCTCGGCGTGGAACCGGGGCGTCCGGTGCGGCAGCGTTCGATGACCGCCCGGCTGCTGGACGCGGAGACCGCCGACGCCTTCGACGCGGCGTGCCGGGACGGCTCGGGCAGCGCGTTCACCGGAGTGCTGGCCGCCGCGGGCCTCGCGCTGCGCGGACTGGGCGCCGGTGACCGGATCAGCGTGCTGATCCCGTTGCACACCAGGCACGAACCGCGCTGGCGGCACGCCGTCGGGTGGTTCACGACGAACGCTCCCGTCACGTTCAACGTGGTGGACGGGCGGTTCGCCGACACCCACACGCACGCGAAGGTGGGTTTCCGGGAAGCCCTGGGCACCCTCGGCGTGCCGCTGCCGAACATCCTGGCCGCGGTCGCCGACGAGTACCGCCCGGTGCGCAAGGACATCTTCATGCTGTCCTACGTGGACTACCGGGCGATGCCGGTCTCGCTGGAGTTCCCCGAGTCCCGGCCGCGCCACATCAGCAGCGAGACCGACGCCGACGACGTCCAGCTCTGGGTGTCGCGCACGTCCGACGGCCTGTTCCTGCGCACCCGCCATCCCGGTGCGGCCGCGGCGGAATCGGCGGTCCGCGCCTTCCGCGACCGCTTCACCGCGGCCCTCGCGGCGGCGGCCGAACCGCGGCCGCTCGCCGCTCAGCGCTGACGGTCACGGCAGGTTGATCAGCACGATTCCCGCGAGCACGACGGCACCGGCCAGCGCCCGGCCGCGCCCGAGGGATTCGCGGAAGAAGACCGCGCCGATCAGCGCGCCGAAGATGATGCTGGTCTCGCGGAGGGCGGCGATGGGTGCGAGCGCTCCCCGGGTCTGCGCCCACAGCACGAGGCCGTACGCGATCAGCGACAACGTTCCGCCGGCCAGCCCGGGGATCGGCGCGACGCGGAGCTGGGCGAACAGCGCCCGGCCGCGCACCGCCTGCGCCAGCAGCACGACCGCGACCCCTTGCAGCAAGAACATCCACGCGGCGTAGGTGAGCACGTCCGCCCGGTGGACTCCGACCCCGTCGATGACCGTGTAGGTCGCGATCAGCAGGCCGGTGCCGAACGCGGCGGCGAGCGCCGGGACCTGGCGCCTGGTGGGTCGCCCGCCGAGGAAGACCAAGCCGGTCAGCCCCGCCGATATCACCAGCACCCCGGCCAGCACCCATCCGGAGACCCCCTGCCGGAGCACGACGTACGACAGCACCGTGACCACCCACGGCGCGGTGCCGCGGGCGAGCGGGTAGACCTGGCTGAACTGGCCGAGCCGGTAGCTGAGCATCAGCGCGACCTGGTAGGCCACGTGCACTCCCGCCGAGGCGAGGATCAGCGGCCAGGCCGCCGCCGGGGGAGGTCCGGTGCAGAGCGCGGCGACCCCGCCGATCGCCGTGTAGCTCAACGCGATCAGGGTGAATCCGGCCAGCCGGTCGCTCATGCCGTGCGCGATCGCGTTCCACGTCGCGTGCAGCAGCGCGGCCCCGAGCACGGCCACCACGACATCGGCACCGAGCCCGACGGTCATCCGAAGCCCCCTGATCACGTCCACCGCCGAAGTCCGGCGCGGGCGAAGTCTTCCGCACGCACCCCGTCGCTGTCGCCCCCGCCGACGACCGGGCCGCGCGGGTCCGGGCGGCGTGCTTGACCGAGCGAGCGCTGGCACCGAGGTGGTGGCGAAGCAGGGGCGGGCGCCGCGAGCGGTGGTCCTCCCGCGCCGGGATCGGGCGCGGGATCATGGCGGGCGGACCGGGCGACGAGCGGGGTAGGTGTCATGGAGTACGCGGAATACCGTCGGCACGACGGCGCGGGGCTGGCCGAGCTGATCGGTGCCGGTGAGGTCTCCGCCGGTGAGGTGCTGGACGCGGCGCTGGCGCGGGCCGAGCGGGTGAACCCGCGGCTCAACGCGATCACGCAGCGGCTCGACGACCGCGCGCGCGAGCGCGTCCGGGACACCCCGGCCGGGCCGTTGGGCGGAGTTCCGTTCCTGCTCAAGGACCTGAACCAGGAGATCGCCGGGCTGCCGACCAGCGGTGGTTCGCGGTCGCTGCGCGGCGTCGCCGCGACCGGGACCGCCGAGGTGGTGCGGCGCTGGGAGGACGCCGGGCTGGTGGTGTTCGGGCGCACGAACACCCCGGAGTTCGGTGCGAAGCCGATCACGGAGCCGGTCGCGTTCGGCCCGGCGCGCAACCCCTGGGCGCTGGACCGCACACCGGGCGGCTCCTCCGGTGGTGCCGCCGCCGCGGTGGCCGCCGGGATCGTGCCGCTCGCGGCGGCCAGCGACGGCGGCGGGTCGATCCGCATCCCGGCGGCCTGCTGCGGGGTGTTCGGGCTCAAGGCCGGACGCGGGCTGGTGCCCGCGGGGCCGCAGCGCGCGGAGGGTTTCCACGGCGCCGCGGTTGACGGCGTCGTGTCGCGGTCCGTGCGCGACAGCGCGATCGCGCTGGACTCGCTGGTCGGACCCGACCCGATGGCCCCGTACGCGGCGGCCGCACCGGAACGCCCGTTCGCCGACGAGGTCCTGCGCGAACCGGGGAAGCTGCGCATCGGTTTCAGCGCGGCCTCCGCGCTCGGCGACCCGGACCCGGCGGCGGTGGCCGCGATGCGCTCCGCCGCGGAGCTGCTCACCGAGCTGGGGCACGAGGTCGAGGAAGTCCCGTCACCGGTGGACCTGGCCGCGCTCACCGTGGACTTCCTGCGGGCCTGGTCGGTGAAGCTGGCCCACGCGCTCGGCGAGGCGCAGCGGTTCACCGGCGCCCGCCCGGGCGAGTTCGAACTGGACACCCGGTTGCTGGCGGCCGTCGGGCGCAGCATCAGCGGCCCGGACTACGTGTCCGTGCTGGAGTCCTGGCACGCGCACTCCGCGCGGCTGGCGGAGTTCCACCGCCACCACGACCTGCTGCTGACCCCGAGCCTGGCGGGGCCCCCGGTGCGCGTCGGCGAGCTCGCCACGCCGGCTCCGCTGCACGTCCTGGGCCGGATCGTGCTGGCCGTGCGCGGTGGCGGGCTGCTGCGGCGCACCGGCGTCGTCGACCGCATCGCGCGCTCCAACATGCGCCACGTCCCGTACACCCAGCTGGCGAACATCACGGGACGCCCGGCGATGTCGGTGCCGCTGCACCGCACGGCGGACGGCCTGCCGCTGGGCGTCCAGTTCGTCGCGCCGCTGAGCGGTGAGGGCGCGCTGTTCCGCCTCGCGGCCCAGCTGGAGCAGGCCGCGCCGTGGGCTCAGCACGAGCCGACCGCGCTCGCCGGGGACTGACCCCGACGCGCGGAACCCCGGTCGCCTCGACGACGACCGGGGTTCCGCGCGTGATGGGCCGGATCAGGCGAGCTGCGCGTCCAGGGTGATGGTGGTCCCGCTCAGCGCGGCCGAGACCGGGCAGGTCTCCTTGGCCTGCTGCGCGGCCTGCTGGAAGGTGTCGGCGTCGGCGCCGGGGACGTTGGCGCGCACGGTCAGCGCGATGCCGGTGATGGCGAAGCCGTCGCCGGACTTGCCGAGGGTGACCTCGGCGCTGGTGTCGATCCGCTCCGGCGCGTGCCCGACGCCGCCGAGCAGCGCGGACAGCTGCATGCTGTAGCAGGACGAGTGGGCGGCGGCGATGAGCTCCTCCGGGCTGGTCTGCCCGGCCGGGTCCTCCGCGCGGGTCGCGAACGACACGGGGAACTGCCCGGCGTTCGAGGAATCCAGGGTGACGATGCCGGAGCCGGACCCCAGATCGCCGGTCCAGCTCGTCGTCGCGTTGCGGTCGGCCATGACATCTCCTCGTGTCGGCGTTCGTCCGGGACGCCGCCGGCGTTCGCCCGGCGCTCCCGTGGGCGAGAACGATCCGACCCTCGCAGAGCTTCCTGGATCACGCCGTGTGGAATCCCACCGGCGGGCGCACCGATCGCCCGGTCGTTCCGCTCCGAATTCGGCGCGGGAACGCGCCGCGACCGAGGTCTCCTCGGGATCGGATCTCGTCGTTCAAGGTGAGGAGTGTTCTTCGCCTGTGTCTTGTCAGCGGCGGAGCCGCCGAGCAGTGACCAGCTCGACCAAGAAGGCCGCTGAGGTTCCGCCACCCGATCCGCCGCGCAGACCACGACCCCTCGTGCGGTTCACGGCTCGATCGTGTCGGTGAGGCTGTGCACCAGCAGCGGGAGGGTCCGCATCACGTGCTCGCGGACCACGGCCTCGGGATCTTCGGCACCGGACAGGATCGCCTCCTGCATCGCCGAGTCGAACTGGTCCATCAGCATCCTCGTCAGGTCCAGCGTGTCGATCAGGAAGCGCACTCCCACCGAGCGGACCGCGGTGTCGACCATCGCGGCGAGCTCGCGCAGGAACGACTGCGATGCGGCCAGGAACCGCGGCGCCACCTCGGGATCGCGCAGCGCCAGCAGGCGGAACTCGCTCTGCATCAGGCACCACTGGCGGTTGTCCGGCTGGAACGACAGCACGTCGGCGATGATGCCTTCGATGAGGTGCGGGGCGGGTTTGCCCGCGGTGTCGCCGAGCGGTGCCACCAGCCGGGCGAAGTTCTCCCGCAGCACCTCCAGCCGAACGCGGTTCTCCCGTTCGGTGAGGGCGAAGAACAACTCCTCCTTGCTGCTGAAGTTGGAGTAGAACGCGCCGCGGGTGAAACCGGCGTCGTCGGTGATCGCTTCGACGGAGGTGCCGTTGATGCCGTGCTCGCTGAACTGCCGGTAGGCGGCGTCCATCAACCGTTCGCGGGTCTTGGTGCGCCGAGCGGTCTCGCGCGCGCCGGTGTCCGGGCGCTCCGCGCCCCGGCCGGCCAACTTGCTCGCGTTCACCACGAAATTTCCTTCCTTCGGACCCGTACCAGCGGCTTTCCGCTGTGATGCGGCCCGCGTGGAACCGCCCCATGGTATCGGATACGCTCATGTATCGGATACAGCGTTGTATCCAACTTCCCCCTTTCTGGTGACGCCGTCCGGCGAGAACCTCCCGGCGACAGGAGTGTGGCGTGTCCTCGTTCCTCTACTCACTAGGGCGCAGGGCGTACGCGGCCCGCAAGACCGTCCTCGTGATCTGGCTGCTAGTGCTGGTCGTGACCGGCGGAGCGGCCGGTCTGCTGTTCAAGGGAATGGACAACAACGTCACGATTCCCGGCACGGAGGCGCAGAACGCGCTGGACCGGCTCTCGGTGACCTTCCCGCAGACCAGCGGTGCCTCCGCGCAGATCATCGTGGTCGCGCCGGACGACGTGCGCGCCCCCGAGGTGCGCAGCGAAGTCGAGCGCACCGTCGACGAGCTCGAGAGCATGGACGAGGCCGCGTCCATCGTCTCGCCGTACAACGAGGACCTCGGCGGCAGCATCAGCGAGGACGGCAAAGCCGGTCTGATCATGGTCCAGCTCGAGGGCCAGACCATGGAGATCGGCGAGCCGACCAAGGACCACATCGCCGGGATCGCGGCCGACCTCGAACAGCGGTTGCCGCAAGGTTCCCAGGCCTCCCACGGCGGTCCGCTGTTCGCGCAGAGCTTCCCCGGCCTCAGCTTCGTCGAAGCGCTCGGCCTGGTGATCGCGATCGTGGTCCTGATGATCACGCTCGGGTCGTTCCTCGCCGCCGGGATGCCGCTGCTGAACGCGCTGCTGGGCGTGGGCGTGTCCACGTTCCTGATCCTGCTCGCGACCGTGCTCGGGCCGGTCACCGCGACCACTCCGCTGCTGTCGCTGATGCTCGGCCTCGCCGTGGGCATCGACTACGCGCTGTTCATCGTGTCCCGCCACCAGCAGGAACTCGCCGGCGGTGTGTCCGCGCACGAGGCTGCGGCGCGCGCCACCGCCACCGCGGGCTCGGCGGTGATCTTCGCCGGGCTGACCGTGATGATCGCGCTCGGCGGGCTCGGCGTCGCGGGCATCCCGTTCCTGACCACGATGGGCGTCGCCGGGGCGGTCGCCGTCGGCATCGCCGTGCTGGTGTCGCTGACGCTGATCCCGGCGCTGCTCGGGTTCGCCGGTGAGCGGCTCACCCCGAAGGCGCCCAAGCAGGGCAAGCGCGCCCGCGCGACCTCCGGCAAGCCCCCCGTGGGCGACCGGTTCTTCGCGGGCTGGGTGCGCGCGGCGACCCGGTTCCCGATCGTCACCGTCCTGGTCGTGGTGGGCGTGCTCGGCATCGCGACGGTGCCGGCCGCGGGCCTGCGGCTCGCGCTGCCCGACGCGGGCGCGCTGGCCAAGGAGGACCCGGCCCGCGTCACCTACGACCTCACCGCCGAGCACTTCCCGAAGGGCTTCAACGGCCCGCTGATCGTCACCGGCGACATCGTCACCAGCGAGGACCCGCTCGGCCTGATGGCCGACCTCAAGGGCGAGATCGAGCGGCTGCCCGGCGTGGCCGACGTGCCGATGGCGACGCCCAACCCGACCGCCGACACCGGCATCGTGCAGGTCATCCCGGAGGGCGCTCCGGACTCGGAGCAGACCAAGGACCTGGTGGAGGAGATCCGTTCGCTGCGCGGGCACTTCCTCGACACCTACGGCATCAACATCTCCGTCACCGGCTTCACCGCCATCGGCATCGACGTCTCCGACCAGCTCGGCGCGGCGCTGCTGCCGTTCGGCATCGTCGTCGTCGGCCTGTCGCTGGTGCTGCTGACCATGGTGTTCCGCTCCATCGCGGTGCCGATCAAGGCGACGCTCGGCTACCTGCTGAGCATCGGCGCCTCCTTCGGCATCGTGACGCTCGTCTTCCAGGACGGGTGGATGGCCGAGCTGCTCAACGTGCCGCGCACCGGCCCGGTGATCAGCTTCATGCCGATCGTGCTGATGGGCATCCTGTTCGGCCTCGCCATGGACTACGAGGTCTTCCTGGTGTCCCGGATGCGCGAGGAGTACGTGCACACCAAGGACGCCCAGGCCGCGATCCACACCGGGTTCGTGTCCTCCGGCAAGGTCGTCACCGCCGCCGCGGTGATCATGTTCGCGGTGTTCGCCGCGTTCGTGCCCGACGGCGACGCGAACCTCAAGCCCATCGCGATGGGACTCGCCGTCGGCGTGTTCGTCGACGCGTTCATCGTCCGCATGACGCTGGTGCCCGCGGTGCTGGCGCTGCTCGGGGACAAGGCGTGGTGGATGCCGCGCAAGCTCGACCGCGTGCTGCCCGCCTTCGACGTCGAAGGCGAGAACCTGCGCGAGGAGATCGCGCTGGCGGACTGGCCGCGGCCCGGCGCCGACGACGCGGTCGCCTGCGAGGGCCTGCGCCTCGACGACCCGTCCACCGGCGCGCCGGTCTACCAGGACGTCGGATTCCTGGTGCCGCGCGGCGGCGTGCACGTGGTGCGCGGCCGGTACGAGTCGGCGATCACCGCGGTGCTGCTGACGCTGTCCGGCCGGCTGCAGGCCGAGCAGGGCAAGCTGAAGGTCCTCGGGTACGTGCTGCCCGCGCGGGCCTCGACCGTCCGGGCCAAGGTCTCCTACGTCGACGCGGGCGACGGCGGCGCCGACGCGGTGCGCGCGGCGCTGCGGGAGAAGCCCGAGGTCCTGGTGCTCGACCGGACCGACCGGATCTCCGATCCGGGGCAGCGGCTGGCGATCCGCGAGCTGCTCACCGGCAGCAGGCCCACCGTGATCGCGGGCAGCACCGGTCTGTCCGACGCGCGCGACGTCCTGCCCGCGACCGGCGGCGCCACCCTCACCGAACTGCGCGATGACTCCGCCGCGATGCCCGGTGTCCTCTCCGGCGCGATCCGCTAGAAAGCAGAGGTAATCTGACGATGGCGAAAAGCCGCTTGCTCTTACCGCTGGCCGGCCTGCTGCTGGTGCCGCTGGTGATCGCGGGTCTGCTGACCTGGTCGATGGGCAGTCCCGAGGACCGGTTGAAGGACACCAAGGCCGCGGTCGTCAACAACGACGAGCCGATCGAGGTCAACGGCCAGCTCACCCCGCTGGGCCGCCAGCTGTCCGCGAAGCTCGTCGGCGGCGAGATCGAGAGCAACTACAGCTGGGAGTTCGCCACCCCGCAGACCGCCGCCGAGGGCCTCGAAGACGGCGACTACGCGGCGGTCGTGACGATCCCGGAGAACTTCTCGAAGGCCGCCACCTCCTTCTCCGGCGATCCCGCCCAGGCGAAGAAGGCGACGATCGACGTGAGCACCGGTGGCCGCAGCAAGCTCGCCGACGAGGCGATCAGCCGGGTGGTGACCACCACCGCGGCGAACCTGCTGGGGCAGCAGCTCACCACGACCTACCTGGACAACGTCTTCGTCGGCTTCAACACGCTGGGCGACAAGCTCGGTGAGGCCTCCGACGGCGCCACCTCGCTGGCCGACGGCGCCCGCCGGCTCGCGGGCGGCACCGACGAGCTCGCCGGCGGTGCCGACCAGCTCGCCGACGGATCGCGGGCGCTGGCCGACGGCATCGGCGCGCTGGAGGACGGCGCGCTGCAGCTCAAGACCGGGATGGCGGGTCTGTCCGACGGCATCGGGCAGCTGCAGGAGAAAACCGCGCAGCTGCCGCAGCAGACCGCGACGCTCGCCGACGTCTCCGCGAAGGAGGCCGAAGGCGTGCAGCAGCTCTCCGGCGGCCTGCAGGGCATGTCGGAGAGCCTCGGCGAAATGAGCAAGGAATGCCCGCCGGGCACCCTGCCGATCTGCACGAAGATCGCCATCCAGGCGGCCACCGCGCAGGCCCTCAGCGAGGGCGCCGGGCAGGTGCAGCAGGCCAGCACCGGCGTCTCCGGCGGTCTCGCCGCGCTCGCCGGGCAGACCCCCGAGTCGGGTGGCGGCCTGCCCGCGCTCGCAGGTGGCATCGATCAGCTCGCCGACGGCTCCAAGCAGCTCGACGGCGGCGTCGGCCAGCTCGCCGACGGCATCTCGCAGACCGGTGGCGGCGCGGGCCAGCTCGCCGACGGTGCCGATCAGCTGGCGGGCGGCGTGCGCCAGCTCTCCGACGGCGCCCACCAGCTCGGCGACGGCTCGGGTGAGCTCGCGGGCGGCCTGGACCAGGCCGTGGAGCAGCTGCCCAGCTACCCGGACGGTGACCGGGACAAGCTCGCGAAGGCCGTGGCGAACCCGGTGACGACGGCGGAGGGGACCAGCCTCGGCTTCGGTTCCTCCGGGGTGGCCCTGTTCGCGGTGCTGGCCCTGTGGGTCGGCGCGATCGCCACGTTCCTGGTGCTGCGCGCGGTGCCGCGCCGGGCGCTGGAGTCGACGCGCTCGTCGTTCCCGCTGGCGCTGCGCCAGCTGCGGCTGCCCGCCGTGATCGGGCTGGCGCAGGGGTTGCTGGTGGCCGTGGTCGTCGGCGTCTCGCAGGACCTCTCGGTCGGCCAGTGGTTCGGCTGCGCCGGGCTGGCGATGCTGGCGGGGGTCGCGTTCACGGCCGTCAACCAGGCGCTCGCCGGTGCGCTCGGCGGCTTCGGCCGGTTCCTCGCGATGCTGGTCGCGCTGCTGCTGCTGGCCACCGGGTTCATCACCGCGGTGCCCGCGGTGCTCGGCAAGTTCCTGGCGGCGACGCCCGCGGGCCCGGCCCAGGACGCGCTGCGCGCGGTGACCGACGGCGTCGCTCCGGGCGGCGGAGCGGTGGCCCTGCTGGTGATCTGGGGCTTGGCCGGGGTGGTGTTCAGCTACCTGGCGATCGAACGGACCCGCACGGTCCGGGCCACCCAGCTGTCGCCGCTGACGTCCGGATTCGCCCGGCGCGGCCCCGGACTGGCCTGACCGGAACCGGGATCGGCCTGATCGGAACCGGGCCGGGAGCGATCGCTCCCGGCCCGGTTTCCATTGTGGACCGATCGTGCGATGTGGCTCTGCTCGGCCGAATTCTCCGCCGAAAGGGGGCCCTTCGGCGAGTGACATCCCCGTGGATGCGGGCTAGGTTCCGGGGCGTGACAGCTGCGACCATTCCTTCGTCCGACGGTGACATCCCGGGCCACCTGGCGGTGCCGTACCCCTCGATCTCGGGCGAGCCGCCGTGGCCCGGCGTGGTCGTGGTGCACGACGCGTTCGGGATGACCGACGACAGCAACGCCATCACCGACCGGTTCGCCGCCGACGGGTTCCTCGCGGTGGCGCCCGACCTCTACGCGCGCGGCGGCTTCGCCCGCTGCGTCCGAACCGTGTTCGGCCAGCTCAGCAAGGGCAGCGGCCAGGCGTTCGACGACATCGAAGCGGCGCGGCGGCTGCTGGCCGAACGCGCGGACTGCACCGGCGCGGTCGGCGTCGTGGGCTTCTGCATGGGCGGCGGTTTCGCGCTGCTGGCCGCCCCGCGCGGATTCCAGGCGTCCGCGCCGTACTACGGCCAGGTGCCCGACGACGAGGCGGTGCTCGACGGCGCGTGCCCGGTCGTCGCGAGCTTCGGCGCGAAGGACGCCACGCTCAAGGGCGCCGCCGCGAAGCTGGAGTCGCACCTGACCGAGCTGGGCGTGCCGCACGACGTCAAGGAGTACCCGGACGCCGGGCACGGCTTCGCGAACCGGTTGAAGGTCGGTCCGTTCGGGCCGCTGCTGCGCGTCGCGGGCTTCGGCTACCACGAGGAATCCGCCGAGGACGCCTGGCGACGGGTGACGACGTTCTTCACCGAACACCTGCGCTGACCCGGCCGCCCCGGTGATCGGCACCACCGGTCGCACGACCGTTGCACGGGAACCGGAATCCGAGCGAGTACAGCGACGCACCGGTCTACCGGGTCTGCGCGAGCATCGCGCGGTAGCGCGTTCCCGAGTGCGATCCACGTTGCGGCGATCTTGACAGCGTCACCGGAGCCCTGGTGCGGTCGTTGCGCTGTGGACGGAACAGACCAGCGGATGGAAGTCGTGCCATGACCGAGGAGCTCAAGCCGCAGAAGCGCGGCCGCCGGATCGCCATGACCAGCGAGGAGATCGACTCCTTCCTGGCGGAGGAACGCACCTGCCGGGTGGCGACGATCGGCCCGGACGGGCCGCACGCCACGCCGCTGTGGTTCGGCTGGGACGGTGCTGCGTGCTGGCTCTACTCGATCACCCGCAGCAAGCGCTGGGCGGACCTGATGCGGGACCCGCGCGTCAGCGTCGTGGTGGACGCGGGAGTCGAGTTCCAGGAGCTGCGCGGCGTCGAGATCACCGGCACCGTCGAGGTGGTCGGGGAGCTCCCGCGCACCGGCGAGCCGAACGACGCGCTCACCGCAATCGAGCTGCTGTTCGCCCGCAAGTACATGGGCGGGGACGAGATGTTCCACGACGGCCGCCACGGCTGGCTGCGCATCACGCCGACGAAGATCACCAGCTGGGACTTCCGCAAGATGGCGGCGCCGCAGGGCTGAGCAGCCCGGGTACGGCGGGAACCCGTGGGACCGGAAAGGGGCACGCGATCCGGTCCCACGGGAGATCAGGGGGGCGTCCGGGAGGAGCCCTCAGAGGCGATCGGTGATCTTGTCGACCGTCCGGCGGAGCAGTTCGCGGTCCCGGCCGAGGTCCTTCGCGGCGTCCCGCGCCAGGTCGCGCGCGACGTCCTTCGCGAGGTCCCGCGCCAAGTCCCTGGCCAGGTCCCGGGCGAGGTCCCGCGCCAGGTCCCGCGCGACGTCGCGGGCGATGCCGTCCTCGACCGGCCCGAGGTCGACGCCGCGGACGTCGTGCACGTCGACCAGCGGGTCCGCTGCGGCGCTCGCGGTGGACAACGGCAGCGCCGCTGCCGCCGCCGCTATCGTCCACAGTGGATTGGTACGGCGGAATCGCATGTGCCGTCACGCCTTTCGCTCCGATCGGCCACTCACAAGATCATCGACAGGTGCGCCCCGGCGCTGCATCGCTGGATCGAGTGGTGATCTTCGCGGGCTGCCGCCGGAGCGCGCTCAGGACCTGCGGCGGCGGGACGGCCCGCTCGACGTCCGATCGCCGATGTCGTAATCGGTGATCTTGCGGTAGATCGTGGCGCGGGAGATGCCCAGGCTCCGGGCCGCTCGCGCCCGGTTGCCGCCCGCCTCGTCGAGGCTGGTGACGATCGCGTCGCGCTCCATCGACTCGATCGGGGTGAGCACGCGCCTGCTCTGGCTCGTGCACTGCGGTGGCAGGTCGGCGGCGGTGATCGTGGCGGATCGGGTCCGGCCGGTCACCTCCCGCACGACCTCGCGCAGCTCGGTGATGTTGCCCGGCCAGTGCCGCCGCTTGAGCAGGTGCAGCGCTTCCGGTGAGAAGGCCGATTCCGGGCGCTTGGTGAGCTGCCGCAGCAAGTGGTTCGCGATCGCCTCCAGGTCGTCGATGCGGTGGCGCAGCGGCGGCACCTGCACCGACTGCGGGAACAAGGCGCGCAGCCCGTGCAGCGCGGGCCCGGGAACGACACCGGGATCGATGGTGGCGGCGACCCACAGCGCCGGGTTGGCGGCCTTCACCTCGTCGAGCAGGCAGCTGAGCTCGGTCAGCTTCGGCGTGCTCAACCGGTGCACCGCGCGCAGCACCAGCGGGCCCTGCCGTTCCAGCAGTTCCGAGCGCGTCCGCTCCCACCAGTCGCGATCCGCGCCCACTTCGTCGGCGGCGATGACCCGGACGTGCCGGTCCGGCCGGTTCGCCCGGCAGACGGCGCGCAGCAGCGAACTCTTCCCGGTGCCGGGCTCGCCTTCCAGGCAGATCCACGCGTTCCGCGCGCGATGCCCCTCCACCGCGCGACAGCAGTGCCGCCACAGCGGCTCCGAACCGGCGATGCCCGGCAGCGGGCCGGTGGGCGCCGAGGAGATCATCAGGTCCGCGGCGGGGGCGAGCAGGTGGATGCGCGCGACCGTGCCCGCTTCGCGGCCGGGGACCTGCCGGGCGTAGACGCGGCAGCGCGTCCCGCTGGGCAGGTCCAGTTCGCCCGACATCGGACGTTGCCGCGGCGAGTCCCGCAGGTGTTCCAGCAGCCGCACCTGGTCCTGCGCGCCGAGCACCTGCTGGGCCTTGCGGTTGAGCATCAGCACGTCGGCGTTGAGCGCGATGATCGGATCGCGGGAGCGGTGGGAGGCGTGCAGGTACTCCTGCATCAGGGTGATGTCGTTCGCGCTGCCGTGGTTGAGCAGCCGCTCCTGGATCCCGCGCGCCGCGCCGACGGCGACGGCCTTGAGCATCGGTCCCGCGTCCTGCGCGAAGCACGTGACGTCGAGGACGCCCGCGAGCTCCCCGGTGATCGGGTCGTGGATCGGCACTCCGGCGCAGGCCAGGTCGATCAGCGGCCCGGTGAAGTGCTCCTGCTCGTAGACGAACGTCGCCTGCCCGGACTCCAGCGTCGTGCCGATCCCGTTGGTTCCGACGAACCGCTCGGCGTAGCCGAAACCGGGAGCCAGGCACACCCGGTCCAAGTGATCCCGCAGCTCGGGGCGTCCGGTGCGGCGCTCCAGCACGTAGCCGCGGTGATCGGTGAGCACCACGCTCACCGGCTGGTCCGGCAGTTCGTCGTGCAAGTGGTCCAGCACGGGGGAAGCGGCGTGCACCAGCGCGCCCTGGAAGTCGAGGTCGTCCACGTACGGCGCGTTCAACGCCTCGCTGTCGACGCGGTAATCGCTCGAACGCCGCCACGACGCCAGGATCGGGCCGCGCACCGCCGCCGGCTCCACCGGTGCGTCGCCGAGGAAGCGCCGCCGGGCCGGGCCGGGCGCGGGTTCCGGGGTCGTGGTGCAGCGGCGGGGATCTTCGGACTGCGACGGGCCTCGACGGCGGACGGGCATGGCACCTCCCGGACTACGGCGGTCTCGACGCCGCCGACCGGGGCGGAACCCGTTCCTCGAACCGCCGGGAACGCGTCCGGTCGGTGAGGGCTGCGCGACGTTGCGTGACGGTCATCGTAGCCCGCGGAAGTGCGGCGGCATTGTCTCATATTGAGATGAACTGACGCTCGCCGGTGCGATGTGATGCTACTCATCCCGGCCCCGCGACGACTCTCCGGGAGTACGACGACGCAGGAGGCGCGACGTGAGCCGACAAAGCCTGAGCAAGGCCCACAAGAAGATCACCGAGCTGTCCTGGGAGCCGACGTTCGCCACTCCGGCCACCCGGTTCGGCACCGATTACCGCTTCGACAAGTCGCCGAAGAAGGACCCGCTCAAGCAGATCCTCCGGTCCTACTTCCCGATGGAGGAGGAGAAGGACAACCGGGTCTACGGCGCGATGGACGGCGCGATCCGCGGCAATATGTTCCGGCAGGTCCAGGAGCGCTGGATGGAGTGGCAGAAGCTGTTCCTGTCGATCATCCCGTTCCCGGAGATCTCCGCGGCCCGCGCGATGCCGATGGCGATCGACGCCGTGCCCAACCCGCAGATCCACAACGGGCTGGCCGTGCAGATGATCGACGAGGTCCGGCACTCGACGATCCAGATGAACCTCAAGCGCCTCTACATGAACCACTACATCGACCCGGCCGGGTTCGACATCAGCGAGAAGGCGTTCTCCAACTGCTACGCGGGCACCATCGGCAGGCAGTTCGGCGAGGGGTTCATCACGGGTGACGCGGTGACCGCGGCGAACATCTACCTCACCGTCGTGGCCGAGACCGCGTTCACCAACACGCTGTTCGTCGCGATGCCCTCGGAGGCCGCCGCCAACGGGGATTACCTGCTGCCGACGGTGTTCCACTCGGTGCAGTCCGACGAGTCCCGGCACATCAGCAACGGCTATTCGATCCTGCTGATGGCGCTGGCCGACGAGCAGAACCGCAAGCTGCTGGAACGCGATCTGCGCTACGCCTGGTGGAACAACCACTGCGTCGTGGACGCCGCGATCGGCACCTTCATCGAGTACGGCTCGAAGGACCGCCGCAAGGACCGGGACAGCTACGCGGAGATGTGGCGGCGGTGGATCTACGACGACTACTACCGCAGCTACCTGCTGCCGCTGGAGAAGTACGGCCTGGAGATCCCGCACGACCTCGTGGAGAAGTCGTGGAGCCGCATCGTCGACGACTTCTACGTGCACCGGGTGGCGCAGTTCTTCGCGACCGGCTGGCCGGTGAACTTCTGGCGCATCGACCCGATGACCGACGCCGACTTCGAGTGGTTCGAGCACAAGTACCCCGGCTGGTACGACCAGTTCGGCAAGTGGTGGGAGAACTACAACCGGCTGCGCTACCCCGGCCGGAACAAGCCCATCGCGTTCGAGGACGTCGGCTACGAGTACCCGCACCGCTGCTGGACGTGCATGGTGCCCTGCCTGGTCCGCGAGGACATGGCGGTGGACAAGGTCGACGGGCAGTGGCGCACCTACTGCTCGGAGCCGTGCCACTGGACCGACACCGTGGCCTTCCGCGCCACCTACGAGGGCCGGGAGACGCCGAACATGGGGCGGCTGACCGGGAAGCGGGAGTGGGAGACGCTCTACCACGGCTGGGACCTGGCGGACGTGCTCACCGACCTGGACTACGTGCGCGATGACGGCCGGACCCTGGTGCCGCAACCGCACTTGGACCTCGACGATCCGAAGAAGCTGTGGACCCTGGACGACATCCGGGGGATCGAGTTCAGCAGCCCGAACATCTCGCTCAACGAGATGACCGACGCGGAGCGCGAACGCCACGTCGCCGAATACCGGGCGAACCCGAACGTGTCGTCCTGAGCGGTCTTCAGCGGTCCTTCCAGGGCGAGCCGCGGCAGTGCCACGCCGACGGCGAAGCCCGTCCGGCACCGCCGGGCGGCTCGTCCTGGACGGACTCCTCAACTCGGGCGGTGGCGCCGAGCGGGGCCTGGGCGCCACCGCCCGATACCAGCCTGTGAGCGAAAGGAGAGCGTCATGGGCGATGCGCATCGGATCCGGTTCGAACCGGTGGACATCGAGATCGAGGCCGACGAGGGCGAGACCGTGCTGGACGCCGCGTTCCGGCAGGGCGTCATGTTGATGCACGGGTGCAAGGAAGGGCAGTGCTCGGCGTGCAAGTCGTTCCTGCTCGACGGTGACGTGCAGATGGGCCGCTACTCGACGTTCGCGCTGGCCGACTACGAGAGCGAGGAGGGCTACGTCCTGCTGTGCCGCTCGCACGCCTACAGCGATCTGGACGTGGAGCTGCTCAACTACGACGAGGACATGATCCGCGCCGGGCTGCCCGTCGTCACGGTGGACACCGAGGTCGCGGCCGTCGAGGAGCTGACCCACGACATCAGCCTGCTGCGGCTCGCGGTCTCCGGCGACGACGAGTTCAAGTTCCACCCCGGCCAGTACGTGGACGTGGCCATTCCCGGCTGCGAGGAGCACCGGTCGTTCTCGATGGCGAACCTGCCGCGCGCCAGCGGCAGCGAGCTGGAGTTCGTCATCAAGCGCTACCCGGGTGGCAGGTTCTCCGGGCTGCTGGAGGGCGAGTTGCGTCCCGGTGTACCGCTGTCGATCACCGGTCCGTACGGCACGTTCACGCTGCGCGCCTCGTCGGACCGCCGGATCGTGCTGCTGGCCGGTGGTGCGGGCATGGCGCCGATCTTGGCGCTGCTGCGCCAGATCGCGGCCAAGGACGACTTCGACCGCGAGGTGGTCTTCTACTACGGCGCGCGCACCGAACGCGACCTGTTCCTGCTCGACGAGATCGCCGAGCTGGGCGGCCGGATCCCCGGGTTCAGCTTCGTACCGGTGCTCTCGGACGCGGAGTGGTCCGGTGCGCGCGGCATGGTCACCGCCGTCGCGGCCGAACGCGAGGCCGCGCTGGCCGACTGCGACGTCTACCTCTGCGGACCGCCGCCGATGATCGACGCGGGGTTGGCGGCACTGGAGGAGCGCGCCGTGCCGCAGGAGCAGATCTTCTACGACAAGTTCACCGTCTCCGCCGAAGCGGGCTGAGGTGACCGGAACATCCGCGAGCCAGCTCGGACATCCGCAACCAGCAAGGAGGACGGCCATGACGACGCAGGAAACGCCGGCGTCCGCGAGCCGCAATCGCAGCTTCCCCAAACCGGAGTTCACCGACGCGGAGGCGGGAGCGCTGGAGTTCCCCAGCTCGGGTTCCCGCGCGTACAACTACTTCAGCCCCCGCAAGATGCGCGCCACGATGTACGAGGACGTCACCTTCGACGTGCAGCCCGACCCGGAGCGGCACCTCACGCAGGGCTGGATCTACGGCTTCGGCGACGGCGAGGGCGGCTATCCGAAGGAGTGGACGGCGCTGAAGTCCTCGGATTGGCACGCGTTCCGGGATCCCAACGAGGAGTGGGAGCAGACGATCTTCCGGAACAACGCCAACGTGGTCCGGCAGATCCAGCAGAACCTCACCAACGCCAAGCAGGCCGGTGCCTACAGCGGCTGGCCCCCCGGCTGGACGCGGTTCGTGGAGCGCCACCTCGGCGCGTGGATGCACGCGGAGAACGGGCTGGGCATGCACGTGTTCACCGCCGCGCAGCGCTCCGGGCCCACCAACATGATCAACACTGCGATCGCGGTGAACGCCGCGCACAAGCTGCGGTTCGCCCAGGACCTCGCGCTCTACAACCTGGACCTGGCCGAATCGGGCCTGGAATTCGACGGTTCGGCGCACCGCGGGGTGTGGCGGGAGGACCCGGTGTGGCAGCCGGTGCGGGAGGTCGTCGAGCACCTCACCGCCATCGGAGACTGGGCCGAGGCGCTGTTCGCGGCCAACGTCGTGTTCGAGTCGCTGATCGGAGTCCTGTTCCGCAGCCACCTCGTGATGCAGATCGCCGCGCGCAACGGCGACTACGTGACCCCGTCACTGGTCGGCACCGGCGAGAACGATCACGAGCGGGACCTCGGCTACAGCAGCGCGCTGTTCCGGATGCTGGCCGAGGACCCCGAATTCGGGGCGGCGAACCGGGACGTCATGCAGGGCTGGGTCCGGCGGTGGGCGCCGATGTGCCGCAACGCAGCGCACGAGCTCCAGCCGATCTGGTCCCAGCCGCAGGAGAAGGTCATCACCTTCGCCGATTCCTGGACCGCAGCCGATGAAGGATTCGCCGCGGTGCTCGGCGAATTCGGGCTCACCGAGCAGAAGGGGTGAACGTCATGAGTGCGACCGCTTCCGGCATGTGCGGCGTGACGCTGATGAACAACCAGAACGGCCACATCGTCGCCGAGATCATGGCTCGCAAGGCGGAGGTGCGGGTCGACCACCTGCCTTCCATGATCCGCGTCGACGGGCAGGGCACGTTGGTCTTCGACTTCGAGGAGATCGCCGACGAGATCGGTTTCGAGTTCGACCAGTCGGACTTCGAGGAGATCATGTCCACCCACTACGGGCGCATGGTGCACCTCGACGACCGCACGGTGCTGTTCGCGAACCCGGAGGACGCCGCCGAGTACATCGACTTCGACCTGACGCCGGTGAACTGACCGATCGTGGCGGGCGCGGCCGCCCACCGGCGCCGCGCCCGCGCTCGGAGGAACGGGGAAAGCCATGTCCGATCCTGAATTCCGCAGCCGCGTGCTGACCCAGATCTGGCGGTCGCTGCAACAGGTCTGCCCCCGCGAGGGCCGGCTCGCGCTGGGGGTGCGGGGGTTCGTCACCGCGGTCTCCACCGACGGCCACCAGGTGCGGGTCCTGCTGCGGTTGCCGGCGTCCGTCCGGTGCGAGGGCGACGACGGCTTCCTGCCCGCGGCGCAGCGGGCGATGGCGGCGATCCCGGCGCTGCGCGCGGTGCGGCTGGACACCTCGATCCCGGCCGCGGACACCGCGCAACCCGGTCACGAGCGCTGCGCCGATCGAGGCCTGGCCGAGTGGCGGGCGCGCGGCTGGCGGATCGAGCGGGGAGCGGAGCAGGACACCGTCCGAGTGCTGATCCGCGCCGAGATCGAAGCCGCCGATCGGTCCACATCGGACGGAACGCTGCAAGCGGTCTGACACCGGCGCAGCACCGTCGAAGCGAAGCAAACGCAGTCCCGGAGCGCGAAGGAGACCACGATGGCGAAGGAACTCCGGTTCGACCGGCAGGCCAGGGCGTTGCTGGAATCGGGGGTGAACGCGCTGGCCGACGCGGTCAAGGTCACGCTCGGCCCCAAGGGCCGCAACGCGGTGATCGAGAAGCTCACCGGCCCGCCCACGATCACCAACGACGGCGTCACGATCGCCCGCGAGATCCAGCTGCGGGACCCGTTCGCGAACATGGGCGCCCAGCTCGCGAAGGAGGTCGCGGACAAGACCAACGGCGTCGCCGGGGACGGCACGACCACGGCGACGGTGCTGGCGCAGGCGCTGGTCCGCGAAGGGCTGCTCGCGGTCGACGAGGGCGCCAACCCGATGCTGCTCAAGCGGGGCATCCAGCAGGCGGCGGCGGAGGTCGTCGACGTGCTGCGCGCCGGGGCGCGGCAGGTCTGCGGCAAGCAGGACCTGGCCCAGGTGGCGTCGCTGTCTGCGAACAACGACCCGGAGATCGGCGAGCTCATCGCCGTGGCCATGGACCGGGTCGGCACCACCGGCGTCGTCACCGTCGAAGAGTCCCCGACCGTCGGCATCGACGTGGACTTCGTGGACGGCTTGGAGTTCGACCACGGCTACCTCTCGCCGTACATGGTCACCGACGAGCAGCGGATGGAGACGGTCTTCGAGAACCCGCTGATCCTGCTCACCAACGAGAAGATCAGCCAGGTGCAGACGTTGATGCCGGTGCTGGAGCAGGTCACCCGCACCGGTCGCCCGCTGCTGATCCTCGCCGAGGACGTGCAGGGGCCGCCGCTGGGCATGCTGGTCACCAACAACGTGCACGGCACGTTCCGGTCGGTGGCGGTGCGCTCGCCCGGTTTCGGGCACCGGCGGCTCGCGCAGCTGGGCGACATCGCCGCGCTCTCCGGCGGCCGGGTGATCACCGGAGACGCGGGGCTGAGCCTGGAGTCGGTGCAGCTGGACCACCTGGGCAGCTGCGAGAAGGTCACGGTCACCGCGAACAGCACGACCATCGTCGGTGGCGCCGGGCGGGGCGAGGACGTCTCGGCCCGCATCGATCAGCTCAAGCGCGAGTTCGACCGCGCCGAGAACGATCACGACCGGGATTCGTTGCAGGACCGCATCGCGCACCTGTCCGGCAGCGTGGCGGTGCTGCGCGTGGGGGCGGCCACCGCGGTCGAGCTCAAGGAGAAGCAGCACCGGGTGGAGGACGCGGTGTCCGCGACGCGGGCGGCGATCGAGGAGGGCCTGCTCGCCGGTGGTGGCGCTGCCCTGGTGCGAGCCGCGGCCACGCTCGGGCCGAGCTCGCTGACCGGGGACGCCGCCGTGGGGCGGGAGATCGTGCGCCGCTCGCTGGCCGAACCGCTGCGCTGGATCGCGATCAACGCGGGCCACCCCGCGGACGAGGTGCTGGCGAAGGTCGCCGAGCTGCCCGTCGGCCACGGGTTCAACGCGCTGACCGGTGAGTACGGCGACATGTTCGCCTTCGGCGTGATCGACCCGTTCAAGGTGACGCGTTCGGCGTTGGAGAGCGCGGCCTCCATCGCCTCGCTGCTGCTGACCACGGAAACCCTGCTGGTGGAGGAGATCGTGCAGAATCCGGGGGCGATTCCCGCGCCCGGGTTCGGCGACCTCGCCGAGGGCCTGGTGCGGCCGTCGAACATCGCCTGACCCCCGGACCGCCGCACGCCGGCGGAACCCGTGGGATCCCGCGAGGGTCGCGGCGAACGGGATCCCACGGGACCGGGCGGGGGCTTCGTCCTCGGCTTGCGTGGGGGCCGGGCGGCGGAACCTCAGTTGCTTCCTCGCTGCGGGATCAATTTTTCTGGCTCCGCCACCGGCGAAATCGCTGTCCTCGCGAGGAAGCAACTGAGAACCCGCGGGTGGTCCACGTGCGCAGGTGGTCGCTGCTCAGCGGCTTCGCCGCTGACAGGACGACGACCAGCGATGCCGTTCACTTCGAACGACAAGATCGAAGACGGCCCTGGGCAGGACGAGTTCACGGGCTCAGTGCGCGGAAGCGGGGAATGACCTCGTGGGCGAAGCGGCGCTGCTCGGATTCGAACGGCTGGAACTGGAGCATCAGCGTGCTGATGCCGAGCTCGTGGAACTCCAGGATCCGCTGCGCCACCTGGTCGTAGCTGCCGACCAGTCCCGCGGCGGTGCCGCCGTTTGTGCCGATGTGCGGGTGCTTGGCGAAGGTCTGGAACATGACGGCCTTCGGGTCCGCCTTCGCGACCAGTCCGTCCCAGGTCGCCTGGCCCTTCTCGGCCAGTTCCCACTGGTACGCGAGGACTTCCCGGGCTTCCGCCTCGGTCTCGCGGGCGATGACGAACGCGGACAGCGCGTACCGCAGCGGATCCCCGGTGCGCGGACGACCCGCCACGTCCTTGATCAACGCGTGCACGTCCTGCTGCGGCTGGCCGTTGATGAACCAGGTGTCGGCCTGCTCGGCCGCCAGCGCCCGCGCCGGATCGGATTCGCCGCCGAGGTAGACCGCGGGCCGCTCCCGCGTCCTGCTGGCGGGTTTGAGCAGGTAGTCGTCGACGTGGAAGTGCTCGCCGTGGAACGTGGTGCGTTCGCCGGAGAGCAGCCCGCGCACCACGGTGAGCCACTCGGTGCCGTAGGCGTAGCGCGCGTCGTGCTCGGCGAACCCGATGCCCGCGCGTTCCAGCTCCGGCTTGAACCAGGCGTTGACGAGGTTGATGCCGAAGCGCCCGCCGCTGATCTCCTCGATCTGCAACGCCTGCTTGGCCAGCACTACAGGGTGGTAGAGGTAGGGCTTGATCGCCGCGATGATCTCGATGCGCTCGGTCAGCGCGGCCAGCCCGGCCGCCGCCGTCCACGCGTCGAGCTGGTCGTGCTCCTCGCCGAACGGGTTGACCACGTGCTGGGCGATCAGCGTCGTGTCGTAGCCGAGCTGCTCGGCTTCCAGGATCTGCCGTTTGTTGCGTTCCCAGGACGCGTCCACCGGGTCTTCCGGGTGGTGGAAGGAGGCCCAGTTGCCGTAGACGAGCGCCCACACGCCGAAGCGGAGTTGTGCCGACATGCCCGCAAGGTCACCAGAGCGCCGCGCCCGGCGACCAGACCATCCCACTGCGTGAGTGCGCGGCATCGTCGCCGTGGAGCGGGCGGCGCCGTGCCACGATCAGGGCTTCGTGGGCGTCGACTCGGGTTGACATCGGACACACCGACCCTCGGCGACAGCGGAACTCGACGGTTTCGCAATGGCTGATCGGCTGGTCAGGGCACTGGAAGGCGGCCCGTGGCGGTGTGGGGCGGCGTCGCCGGAGGTCGGCCGCTGTGCTAGAGAACTACCCGTGTCCGCTCGACTGCTCGATCCCAGTGCCCTCGCCGACGACTTCCGCGCGGAGATCCGCGCCGAGGTGGCCGCGCTGCCGGAACCGCTGACGCTGACCGGTTTCCGCGTCGAAGGCGATGGCCCCACCCAGACCTACGCCGAGTACACCCGGCGCGGCTGCGAGAAGGTCGGGATCCGCTTCGACCAGCGGGTGCTGCCCGCCGGCGACGTCGAGCGCGCCGTGCACGAGGCGGGCAGCGACCCGGGCGTGCACGGGATCTTCCTGTACTACCCGATCATGGGGCTCGCGCAGGACCGCTGGTTGCGGGAGCTCGTCGACCCGCGCAAGGACGTCGAGGGCCTGCACTCGTTCTGGAGCCGCTGCCTCTACGAGAACCGCCGCTACATCGACACCGAGCACACCAAGCGCGCCGTGCTGCCGTGCACGCCGCTGGCGGTGCTCAAGCTCATCGAGCAGGCCGAGGTCGGTGAGCGCGGCGCCGCCGAACCGCTGGCCGGGCTGAAGGCGTGCGTGTTCAACCGCAGCGAGATCGTCGGCCAGCCGCTGGCGGCGATGATGGCCAACGACGGCGCCGAGGTCACGTCCTTCGACGTCGACGGCCCGCTGGCCTACGTGCCCTCGCACGGCAAGGGCTCCTACGAGGTCCGCCCCACCTCCGTGGACCGCGCGACCGCGCTCGCCGAGGCCGACGTGGTCGTCACCGGTGTGCCCTCGCGGGAGTTCCCGCTGGTGCGCGCCGCCGAGATCAAGCCGGGCGCGACCTGCATCAACTTCTCCACGCTGAAGAACTACGACGACGACGTCGTGGAATCCGCCGGGGTGTTCGTCCCGCGCATCGGCCCGATGACGGTGACGATGGCCCTGCGCAACGCGGTCCGCCTCTACCGCAACTGGCACAGCTGACCCGGGGTTCCACGCCACGGGCACGTGCTCGCGCGGGGGGCGCCTTTCGACCGTCCGGAGTGCGGGAAGTTCCTCCGGGCGGGAAGCGCGGCGCGGGGCCGGTCGTTGGTGCTGGTGAGGGTCCGCCGCGAAGTGCGGACGACGGCGACAAGGAAGGTCACGGCTGATGGCTTTGACTCGGCGAGACGACATCCCACGGCACCGGCTCGGTGCTCGCGGCCCCGCGGTGAGCGCGCTCGGGTACGGGGCGATGGGGCTGTCCGGGGTGTACGGCGAGGCCGACGACGGCGAGTCGCGGGAGCTGATCCGGCACCTCGTCGAGGCCGGCATCGACCTCATCGACACCGCCGACGTGTACGGCAACGGGCACAACGAGCTGCTGCTCGGCGGCGCGCTGTCCGGCGGCCTGCGGGAGCGGGTGGCGCTGGCGACCAAGACCGGTGGCGGCGGCGGGGAAGGCCTGGGGCGCCCGGAGCGGATCCGCGAAGCGATCGACTCCAGCCTGAAGCGGCTCGGTACCGATCACGTCGACGTGTACTACCTGCACCGGGTCGATCCGTCGACGCCGATCGAGGACAGCGTGGGCGCGCTCGCGGAGATCGTCGAGCAGGGCAAGGCCCGCTACATCGGGTTGTCCGAGGTGTCGGCCGAGACCCTGCGGCGCGCGCACGCGGTGCACCCGATCGCGGTGACGCAGGAGGAGTACTCGCTGTTCACCCGCGACCTGGAGGCGGAGCTGCTGCCCGTCGCCAGGGAGCTCGGGGTGGGCGTGGTGGCCTACTCGCCGCTGGGGCGCGGCGTGCTCGGCGGGTCGATCCGCAGCGCCTCGGACGTGGAGAACCTGGCGGGCAGGCAGGCGCGCTACCCGCGGTTCTCCGAGGAGGCGCTGGAGCAGAACCTGACCCGCGTCGATCGGCTGCGGGCGCGAGCGGAGGAGCTGGGCACCACGCCCGCCGCGCTCGCGCTGGGCTGGTTGCTGGCGCAGGGCGACGACGTCGTGCCGATCCCCGGCACCCGGCGCGCGGCCAACCTGGACGCGAACCTGGAGGCGGCCCGGCTGGAGCTGCCCGCGGAGCTGGTCGCCGAACTGTCCGAGACGTTCCCGCCCGGCTCGACGGCGGGGGAGCGCTACACCGCGAACCTGCGCGGCAGCCTCGGCAGGTGACGGGCGGTCGCTGAAGCGGACCCGGTGGTCGTCGTGCGCGGCGGCCACCGTCGGTCGCTCGACGAGATGCGGGAACCGCTGGGCCCGGTGTGGGACTCCCCGGTGGTCACCGCGCTGGTCGCGCGGTTCGCGGCGCGCGGCGTGGCCGTCGAGATCACCGGGCTCGACGAGCACAGCGCCAGGCTGCACGCTCGGCTCTCCGAAGCGGAGCCCGCTCCGGCCGGGTGAGCCGAAGCGGGCACCGCCCGTGAGCACGTTCCCGTCGGTTCCACCGTTCGTGTGAGCCGCGGGCGTGCGGTGTCGCCGGAGTAGCAGGGAGCCACCGCTGCGGCATAAAACCCAAGGTATATGCCGAAAATCGGCGCCGGGGGCGGTGGATCTCCGCTCGCCGCAGGGGGCAGACTGTCCGCCACGCAAGCGTTCCCCCACCGCCTCCCGGACTGGAGATCTACCGCCGATGAGCATCGACAACGACGTTCCGACCGTGTGGGCGAAGGTCCTCGAGGAGGAACCCTGGGTTCCGTTCGAGGACCCGCACCTGCCCGGCGGCGAGAACGCGGCGCAGGTGAAGATCCTCGCGCCGAACGTCTTCTACGCCTGGTTCCCGCCGGGCTACTCGGCGCCCGCGCACAGTCACCCGTTCAACACGACCTACCACATGGTCAAGGGCGCGCTGCGCTTCGGCGACGAGGGCTGGGTCGGCGCGAACTCGGTGCGCGGCGTGCAGGCGGGACACGTCTACGGCCCCGAGGAGGCCGACCCCGTGCACGGCTGCGAGTTCCTGCTCGTCTCCGACGGGCCCATCGGCATCGACTGGGACGAGAGCGCCTGATCCGCTGACCTGGGCCGGCCATCCGCCGTCAGCGCGGGGACAAGGCGCTGCGCAGGTCGGCGTGCACCAGGAATCGCACGTGCGCGTCGGCCAGGTCCAGCAACCGAAGCAGGAGGCCCTGGTCGTCGCGCACCACGCGGAACGAGATGTCGTGCTCCTCGGCGCGGCGCTGGCACTGGTCCAGCAGGTGCAGGCCGCTGGTGTTGACGAAGGTCATCGCGGAGAGGTCCAGCACGACGGTGCCGGTGCACGAGGCGAGCCGGTGCCACAGCAGCTCGCGCAGCCGCCGGACGGTGCTGGTGTCCACCTCGCCGTGCACCGCGAGGACGATCGTGTCCGAGCTGGGCCGGTCGAGGCGCAGTTCGAGCGCACCGCCGTGGTGGTCCGCGCGGCGTTGCGGGCGGTCACCTCTGGCGGGCGCCGGGATGTCGGGCGCCTGCTGGACACCGGAGGGGGAGGCCTGCGGCGGTACCAGGCCGAACGTGGTGGAAGTCGCACTCATGCCGTCTCCTAACGAGTCCTCCGCGGGAGATCCGCGCGGCCCGGACCTCGGCGGCTTCCGAAGCGGATCGCGCGCTCGCGGGGACTCCTCGTGGTCGCCGAAGTGATCACCGGACGGCGGCGGGAGCGCCGCGACGTCACGGCCGAGCGCACGCTCTCGGCGGGGAAGTCTGTTCGCGGCTGTGGGCTCAACCGCTTTCCACGCTACATCCCGACGCAACCGGCCCCGCGCGGGCTCTCCGATGTGACGCGGGAATACCGGAACGCGCGCGGTGTCACCGGCCGGGGCGGTGCTGCGGTGGTTCGGAGGGTCGGAGGCCGAGTCGGGCGAGGTGCAGGGCGGCCAGGCCGTCGATGACGGGACGCGAGCCTTCGCGCCACGCCGCGGCCGGATCTTCGTGCACCGCGCGGAGTTCGCGATAGGGCACAGTGGACAGTGCGCGCAGCGCGAGCAGATCCGGTGCGGCGGTGCGCAATTCCTGCGCCGAGGTGGCCGCTCGCGCGTACGCGATCCGGGGCAGCAGCCACCACCGCACCAGCGGGATCAGCGCCAGCAGCAGCACCAGCCCGGCGGCGGCCGGTGCCCCCGCGCTCACCGCGTCGGCCTGCGTCCGCCCCGCGTCGGTGAGCATGTCACCGGCGGCGGTTGCTCTGCTGAGGGCACCGGCCAGGTCGTCGCCGACCAGCGGCACCCTGCTCGCGGTGCGAGCGGCGTCGCCCAGGGTGCGGTCGAGGTCCTGCCCGGCGTCGATCATCCGCAGGCCGGGCGCCTGCCACTCCAGCACGGCCAGGTAGGCCCGGTGGGCCAGCCAGGCGAACACCGCGCACCAGGCGACGGCGCCCCGGTCGTGCAGCACCTGCCTACCGGCGCGCGCCGGTGTCTGCGCGTAGAGGCGCACGAGTCCCTCCTCCTAGCCGGACGAGCCACCAAGGCAACCAGCGAACCGGGTCCCGATCAAGGACCGATCCGCCGTCGTCCGCGCGGGATCACCAGACGAGCACGGGCTTCACCGCCGTCCCGGAGCGCTGGTCGGCGACCGCCGCGTTGATGTCGGCGAAGCGGTACTCCGCGACGAGGTCCCGCACGGGGAACCGCCCGGCGGCGTGCAGCTCCAGCAGTTCCGGGATGAACCGCTGCGGCACCGCGTCGCCTTCGATGCAGCCGCGGACGGTCTTGCCGCGGTAGAGCAGGTCGCGCAGGTTCAGCGTTGCTTCCGCCGCCCCGAGCCCGACCACGGCGGCCACGCCGGTGGCACCCAGCGCGGCCACCGCCTGGGTCAGCACGGCCGCGAGCCCGGTCGCCTCCAGCGCGTGCGTCACGCCGCCGCCGGTGCGCTGCGCGATCGCCGCGACGACGTCGGTCCGCGCCGGGTCCAGCGCGTCGTCCGCGCCCAGCCGCAGCGCGCGTTCCCGCCGCCGGGGCTGCACGTCGACGGCGATGATCGTGCGCACCCCGGCGGATCTCGCCGCCAGCAGCGCGGCCAGGCCGACCCCGCCCGCGCCGAAGATCGCCAGGCTCGAACCGGCGTCCGGCCGCAGCGCGTTGAGCACCGCACCGGCCCCGGTCTGGAATCCGCACCCCATCGGGGCCGCGACGAGCGGATCCACCCGCTCGCCGATCACCACGGCGTTGTCGGCGGTGGCCAAGGCGTGCGTGGCGAAGCAGGACTGGCCGAAGAACGAACCCGCCACCGGTTCGCCCCGCCGCGTCAGCGTCGGTGACCCGTCCGGGCGCCGGCCCGCGCTGTTGAGCCGCCGGGCCTGCTCGCAGTAGGGCCGGTCGCCCGCTCGGCACGGGCGGCAGCGCCCGCAGCTGCGATAGCTCAGCGCCACCCGGTCGCCGGGCTCGATCCCGGTCACGGCGGCGCCGACCCGCTCGACCACGCCGGTGCCCTCGTGCCCCAGGACGATGGGCTCCCGCCGGCGCGGATCGTCCTTGGCGACCAGGTCGGTGTGGCACAGCCCGGCAGCGGTGACGCGCACCAGGATCTCGTCGTCGCGCGGATCGTCGAGCGCAACGGTCTCCAGCACGAACTCGCCGCCCGGTTCCGGGACGACGGCTGCGGTGATCTGCATGAACCCCTCGATCTGAGCCGATCTCGAATCCGCGTCCCGGCCGCGGTGGCCGGGCTGAGCGAGGCGGTCGCGCTCGTGCGGACGGCGCTGTCGCGTGCGGCGCGGAGCCGCCCTCAGGGGGCCGCTGCGGGCGGGCCGGTCAGGTGCGTTCGAGCAGGAAGTAGTAGAAGCGCCCGTCGTCGAGGACCTGTTCCGGTCGGCCGTTCATGATCCCCATCAGGGTGTTCGGGTCGACCTGCTTGAAGTGGTCGAGCACGGGGCGCCCGTCGTAGACCATCGTCGCGGTCACCTCGCCGCGGAACTCGACGTCCCACAGCGTCGCCTCGCCGCCGCCGAGCTCGACGTTCGAGAACAGTTCTCCGTCGGCGTCCCGGCAGATCAGCGGCTTCGCGTCGAGCACCGAGTGGAAGGTCTTGCCGTGCCAGCGAGCGGCGATGAGCTGCCTGCCGAGCCGGTGGCCGGTGGCGAAGTCGGCGCCCCGCCAAGCGCCGAGCACGTCCGCGGCGGCCACGGTGTCCAGCGCGGCCCAGATCTCGTCTAGCTCGTCGGGGCAGACGCCGGAGTCCTGGTCGCGCAGTGCGGTGAACCGGGCGCGGGCTTGGTCGAGGTGCACGTCAACTCCTGGGCTGCGGCGGGCTGCGTTGCCGAACCAAGCGGTTCGGCGGCCGACCGTACTCCCGAACTGAACGGTTCGGCAAGGTAGTCTCGCCCGATGCGCGCAGCAGGACATGCCACGCGGGAGCGGATTCTCGCCGCCGCCACCGCCGAGTTCGCCGCCCGCGGTGTCGCCGGGGCCCGGATCAACCGAATCGCGACCGAGGCGCGCGCCAGCAAGGACCGGCTCTACGCGTACTTCCCCAGCAAGCAGGCGTTGTTCGACGAGGTCGTCCGGCAGTGGGTCGTCGACGTCGACGAGCGGACCGCGGTGCGCGGCGACGACGTTGCGGGCTACGTGGGCAGGTTGTTCGACCACTACCTGGACAACCCGCAGAGCGCCCGGCTGCAGGCGTGGATCGACCTGGACGAGCCCGAGCGGCTGGCGGCGGACGACCTGCGGCTGACCGCGCTGCGCCCGAAGATCGACGCGATCCGGCAGGGGCAGGCCGACGGGCACGTCGATGCCTCCTGGCATCCGGCGGACCTGCTCATCGTGCTGCTGGGGATCGCGCGGTCGATGGCGCTGTCGGCTCTGGCGGTCGGCAAGATCGACGGCGGCCCACGGGGTCGGGACGCAGCGGGGATCCGGCGGGCGGCGGTGCTCGCCGCGCAGCGAGTGGCCGAGCCATCGTCAACCGAAGGTTGACGGCCGATGATCGTCAACCTAGGGTTGACGCATGAGCGAACCGTTGCAGCTGGCGAACCCCGTTCGCCTCGACGACCTGATCGACGCCATCACGAACGTGCACTCCGGTGCGCTCGACCGGCTCTCCGCCGCGGTCATCGCGGCCGACCACCTCGGTGAGGTCTCCGACCACCTCATCGGCCACTTCGTCGACCAGGCGCGCCGTTCCGGCGCGTCCTGGAAGGAGATCGGCGCGGGCATGGGCGTCACGAAGCAGGCGGCGCAGCAGCGCTTCCTGCCGAAGGGCGGCACGCCCGACCTCGACCCGGCACAAGGATTCGGCCGGTTCACGCCGCGCGCCCGCAACGTCGTGCTGGCCGCGCAGAACGAGGCGCGCGCCGCGGGCAACACCGAGATCCGGCCGGAGCACCTGCTGCTCGGGCTGCTCGCCGAACCGGGGGGCCTGGCCATGCGCGCGATCACCGCGCACGGCATCGCCCCGGAGGCCGTGCGCCGAGCCGCCGCGGCGCCGCTGCCCGCCGGGGTGGACGAGGTGCCCGACCTGATCCCGTTCGACGGGGGCGCGAAGAAGGTGCTGGAACTGACCTTCCGCGAGGCGCTGCGCCTGGAGCACAACCACGTCGGCACCGAGCACGTCCTGCTGGCGATGCTGGAGCAGGAGAACGGCGGCGGCGTGCTCGCCGAGCTCGGCCTGGCCAAGCCCGCCGTCGAGGAGCACGTCGTCGCGGGCCTCGCCGCCATGGCCGCGGCACTCGACGCGGACGCGGATCCGGCCGGTGACTAGGGTCGGCGCCATGGTCGAACCTGCCGAAACCCCGCCGGGTCGCGCGGATTTCACCGTCCTCTGGCCGATCACCACGCGCTGGTCCGACAACGACGTCTACGGGCACGTCAACAACGTCGTGCACTACTCGTGGTTCGACACGGCGGTCAACGGCTGGCTGATGCGCGCCACCGGGGCCGACATCCGCGAGTTCCCCGAGATCGGGCTGGTCGTCGAGACGAACTGCCGGTACCTCGCCGAACTCGGTTTTCCCGATGACGTCGAGGTGGGTGTGGGCTTGGAGCGGCTGGGCAACTCCAGTGTGGTGTACCGGCTCGCCGTGTTCGGCAACGGTGCCGCCGAACCGGCCTCGCTGGGTCGCTTCGTGCACGTGTACGTCGACCGGGAGACCCGGCGTCCCGTTCGCGTGCCCGAGCGCATCAGGACCGCGCTCACCGGCCTCGCGGTCCTCGGCGGCTAGGAGCGGCCGAACAGCGGCGTCACCGAAAGTGCTGGTGCAGTAACGTGAAGTGATGCACCGGTGAGTCGGAGGTGGGGCCATGGGGCGGCCTGGAGCGCGACAGGAACGCACCGAGGACATCGACGTGCGGCGCCCCAATTCGGCCCGCATGTACGACTACTTCCTGGGCGGTTCGGCGAACTTCGAGATCGACAGGGAAGCCGGCCGGAAGGTCATCGAGGCCATGCCCGACACGGTCCACTCGATCCGCGCGAACCGCGGATTCCTCGGCCGGGCGGTCCGCTACCTCGTCGAGCAGGGAGTGGAGCAGTTCCTCGACCTCGGTTCCGGCGTGCCCACCGTCGGCAACGTGCACGAGATCGCGCACGTGCTCGACCCGTCGGTGCGCGTGGTCTACGTCGACAAGGAACCCGTGGCGGTCGCGCACAGCAGGCAACTGCTGGGCGACGTCAAGCAGGCGGACATCATCGAGGCCGACCTCCGCGACGTGCGGGGCGTGTTGGACGGCGCGACGGCGACCGGACTGCTCGACACCGCCCGCCCGGTCGGCCTGCTGATGGTCTCGGTGCTGAACTTCATCGCCGACTACCAGGAGACGACCGAGGTCGTGCGCGGCTACCTCGACGGCCTCGTGCCAGGCAGCTACCTCGCGCTTTCGCACGCGACGGCGGCGGGATTGCCGCAGGAGACCGCCGACCGCGTCGCGGAGGTGTACCGGAACGTCAACCCGCCGAGCTACTGGCGTTCGCCGGAGCAGATCGACGCGCTGCTGGGCGGGCTGGAACTCGTCCCGCCCGGCCTGGTGGCGCCGTCGCACTGGCGTCCGGACGTGCCGCCGGAGGTGTCCGCCGAGCGCATCGCCTACCGGGCCGGGGTCGGTGAACTCGTCGCCAGGTGAGGCAGGGACGTCCCGCTACCGCCGGCGAGACCGGGACGGCCGATCGGGCGAGGCGGGACGTACGACCGCCGGCCGGAAGTCGTAGGTATCGCGACCTCGAAGGGGGATCTCCGCGCGAGCTCGTTCCGCAACGATCGTCAGGTGACCACAACTACGCTTTCCTCGGGCGAGACGAGGAAAATCGACCCCCGCGAGACCGCGCGGCTCGTCGGGGTGGACGCCGCCCGCGGCCTGGCCGTGCTGGGGATGTTCGCCGCGCACACCGGGCCGCCGCAGGGACCGCTGCACGCGCTCGTGGCCGGGCGCTCGGCGGCGTTGTTCGCGGTGCTCGCGGGCTTGTCGATCGCGCTGCTCAGCGGTGGCGCGAACCCGGCGACCGGCCGGTCGGCCGCGCCGCGGATCGCGGTGCGCGCGGTGGTGCTGTTCGTGCTGGGGCTCGCGCTGACCGCGCTGCAGACGCCGGTCATGGTGATCTTGACGTCGTACGCCGTGCTGTTCCTGCTGTCGATCCCGTTGCTGCGCCTGCGTTCCGCGGCGCTCGCCGTCGCGGCGGCGGTGCTCGCCGTCGCCGGTCCGCTGGTGTCGTTCCTCGTCCGATCGGCCATGCCGCCGCAGCAGGAACTCGGCGTCACTCCCCGTTTCGAGTCGTTCGGATCATGGGAAGCGGCGGGCACCGCGCTGCAGCACGTGCTGCTCACCGGTGCCTACCCGGTGCTGACGTGGCTGCCGTTCGTGCTCGCGGGAATGGCGCTGGGCAGGCTCGACCTGCGGGCGGTGCGCGGCAGGCTCGTGCTCGTCGGCGGCGGGCTCGCGCTGCTCGGCTACGGCGGATCGTGGCTGGCGATGCACGTGTTCGGCGGGCGGGACCGGGTGCTGGAGCTGTTCGGCGGGGCGCTGCCGCCGGAGGTCGTGGACGCGACGCTGGCCACCGGGTTCGGCGCGGTGCCCACCACGGACCCGATCTACCTGCTGTCGGCGGGCGCGCACAGCGGCAGTCCCGTCGAGATCATCGGAGCGACCGGGGTGGCGGTGCTCGTGATCGGGCTGTGCCTGCTCGCGGAACGCGCGGGAGCGCTGCTGCTGCCGATCGCTTCGGTCGGGGCGCTCGCGCTCACCTCGTACGCGGGGCACATCGTGGCGCTGGCCGCGATCGGACTTCCCGCCTCGTGGGCCTCATGGCTGGTGCTGACCGCGATCACGCTGGTGTGCGCCACGTTGTGGCGGACGCTGCTCGGACGAGGCCCGCTGGAATGGGCATTGCACCACCTCTCGTCATGGCAACGTTCGCAACGACCCGCATAGCCGCCGGTGCGGCGAAACCGCAACGCCCATCAGTGTTCGTAGTCAGTGTCCTGTCAGCGGCGAAGCCGCTGAGCAGCGACCAGCTTGAGCAACCGGCGCCGCCGCGGGTTCTCAGCGGTTTCCTCGCGAGGACAGCATTTTTCCTCGTGGCGGAGCCACTTGGAAAAATGATCCCGCAGCGAGGAAACCGCTGAGGTTCCGCTACCTGACCCGCTACTCAAGCCGGAAGAATCGAGCCTTCAACCATCACGGCTGGCTCGGCGCTTTTCGTGGAAGGCGTGGTCTCGGCGCACTAGCCGGGCCACCTCGTCGGCGCTGGCGGGGCCGAGCGTCGGCGGGGCTTGGCGCAGGGTGCGCACCACTTCGTCGGTGCCGACGCTGACCAGCGCCAAACCGGGGCGGCGCACGGTGCCGAGCTGGGCGCGGGGGTTGATGATGACGACCACCGAGCGCACCAGCGCTTGGCGGCCCCGCTTCTGCAGGAAGTCCGCCAGTGCCTTGGACACGTCGGTGACCTGGCGGCCCCAGCTGCGTCCGCTGCGGTCGGTGAGGGTGCGGTTCTCGACGAGGTTGCCGTAGCGGTCGAACACCTCGGAACGCCAGGAATCCCCGTCCACGTGCACCTTGCCGGGGTGGTTCTTCACCTCGATGGCCCAGATCCCGCCGGGACCCACCACCAGGTGGTCGACTTCGCCGCGGCCGTTGCGGTAACCGCGGAACACCGTCCAGTCGTCGGAGAGCCGGTCGAGCGCCGAGGTCATCGCGTCCTCGGCCTCGATCCCGGCTTCCTGCTGGGCCAACCGGTGCTGCACCTGGTCTTCGTCGGCCGGGCGCTGCGCCTGGAGCCTGCGAAGCTCCAGCCACTGGGGCAGGAGCTTCCACACCTGCCACCAGCGCCGCGCGGCGTGCCGCGCCCGCACGTCCGCCACCGCCTGTTCGTACCGGCTGCGCCGCTGCTCGGCGGCCTGCTCGGTACGGCGGGCGGCGAACCGCGGATGGTCGGAGAGCACCTCAACACGCACCCCCGAACCGTACCGGGTGCCGTGGTGCTCACCGCCCCCACGCGGGGCGGTTCGACGCCCAGGGCGTCGTTCGCGACGAGTCGGTGAAGTCCTCGTCGTCCTCGTCGGAGTCCCGGCCGCGGGTTCGGGCCGGTGTGCCGGGCTGCTCGGCGGGGGCGAGTCGCTCGCCGATCGCGGCGGCCACACCGCGACCGCAGCCCCATTCCAGCGCGACGAGGCCCCGCCGCGTCGACTCCGCGCACGCCTCGGCGCTGAGCCGGGTGATCTCGGCGGCCAGCCGCTGCGGTCCTAGCGCGATCGCCTGCTCCGACACGGTGAGCTCGGTGAGCAGGCCGTTCAGGTCGACCGACAGCGAGATGCCCTCGCCGGTGGCCGTGCCGCGGATCTCGGCCATTCCCGCGGCCAGCCCGCGATTCGCGGGCAAGCTCTCGGCTATCGCGATCAGCGTCTTGACGCTGCGTCCGTCGCCCATCGCTACCTCCGGTCCTCGTCGTGGCGGGCGGCGTCGCCCGGTTCCAGTCCCAGCGCCGCGCGGTCTTGCGCGCTCAGCCCCGCGAGCCGGGGGTCGCGCGCCGCAGCGCGGGTGGCCTGGGCGTTCGCCTCGTGGGCCAGGGTCGTGATCGTGCTCGCCAGCTTGGCGCCGCCGCCGCGCAGCGCGCTCGGGTCCAGCACGAGGGAGCGCAGCGCTCCGCCGGGAGAGACTTCGACGGCGACGCCGCCGCGTTCCGCACGTCCGGTGGTCATTCGGGATGCACCCCTCCGTAGAACTTGTCCGCGTCGTCGGGAAGCGTGTAGGTCATCCGCTGCACCTTGTCGCTGGAATTGCCTTCGATCGTGGTGATCTGGTTGCCTTCGACCTTTTCGATGATGCCGATGTGGGTGCTCTGCATCTGGTCCGGTCCGGTGCCGAACAGCAGCGCGTCGCCCGGTTTCGCGCTCTCCGCAAGGGAATCCTGGTCGTAGGCGGTCCCGTGCTCCTGGCCCCACTTGTAGACGTCGCCGCTGTAGCCGAGGCTGCCGATGTCCACCCCGGCTTCCTGCCACATGGAGGTGGCGAAGTAGGAGCACCACGGCTGCCCGTCCGGACCCCACTTGTTCTTGTCGTTCGGGCCTTCCTCGAAGCCCAGGTTCTCGCGCGCCCTCGCGAGGATGTCCTCGGTCTTCGATCCCGGCTTGTCCTGCCCGGCGTCGCCCCGGTCCTCGCCGGGCCCGTCCGTCTCCTGCTCCTTCGGCGGATCGGCGATGCCGTCGCCGTCGAGGCGCTGCTGCAACTCGCGCAGCTTCTGCGCGGCCCGCTCCATCTCGTCCTGAGCTCCCTTGAGCTCCCCGCCGGAGTCCTTGATGAACCCGCCCGCCAGGTCGCTGAGCTGCGCGGCGGCCTGCATCAGGCCACCCGGAGCGTTGAGCCCCACCGCGGCGAGCCCGGCGCCCAGGAACTGCGTGGACTTCTCGACGAAGTCGCCGATGAGGCCGCCGACGGTGTCGTGCCTGCCGCCGAGCGCCTGGGACACTTCGCCCGCGATCTTCGCGGCCTCCGCGCTGGCCTCCGCGGTGGTCGCGAGGTCGGTGGTGAGTTTCTCCACCTGCTGCTTGAAACCGTCGATGGCCTTGCTCTGCCAGCCGCCCAGCAGCGTCTCGGCCGCTTCGCGCTGGGCGTCGCTCTGCTGCCGGACCCCTTCGGCGGCTCGCTCCAACGCGCCCTGCGCGTCCTGCACGCCCCCGGCATCGCCTTCCAACTTGCCCTGGTGCGCGGTGAGCTCGCCGACGAACTTCGTGGCGATCGCTGCCACATCCACCTGTTCCTCCCCCGTGTCAGAGCTTCAGGACGCCTTCCAGTGCCTTGATCGACTCGTCGTCCGCGTCGAGGTACGTCTTGGCCGCGTCCGCGGCGGCCTGCCCGAGCGAGCGGGCGCTCTCGCCGACCGCGGCGACCTGCTTGTCGAGGCTCTTGCTCAGATCGGCCAGCGCGCCGGCGAATCCCGTCTCCTCGCCGACCTCGCCGAAGCTGTTCGGGGCGAGGCCGGTCACCGAATCGAGGGCGCGCTTGCCGATGTTCCCCAGTTCTTCGGCGATCCCCTCCACGGCTTTGGCGTAGTCGGTGAGGAGATCCGTTTCCACGGTGAAGCCGTTGTCCTGGCCGCCGCTGTCGGCGGGCGGTCCGGATGGTTGCTCGGTGCTCCCGCCCGGCGGTCCGGAGGGGCCGGTGTCCCCGCCGCCCTCGATCGCGGCGGCGGCCTTCTGGGCTTCGTCGAGGTGTTCCTTGTAGGTGCCGTCGTTGTAGGTCGACCACGGGACGAAGTTCTCGCCGTTCCCGGCGATCGAGTAAGCCGCCTCGGCGTTCTTCGCCGGGTCGAGCAGTTCGTCATCGGAACTCAGGCCGAATCGCTCGCGGCGGCCCGGACCGAGGTCGCCGTGCAGGTTGATCTGCCAGAGACCGTACGAGTCGTCGGGTTCCTGACCGTTGTGCGCTTCGGTGTTCCCGCTGGATTCGGCCATCGCCACCGCCACCGCGGTGGACAATGCCTCGCCGCGGAAACCCGCGTCGTAGGCGTGCTGAGCGATCTGCTCCGGTGAAAGTGTCGTCACGGTGAGGAGTATGGGCACGCCGCTACCGGGGAGTCGGTGAAATCGGGTATTTCCCGCGAAAAGGAACCGCTGCGGGTTTTCGGGAGGAAAGCGATCGTCCCGGTCGATTTCGGTAACGAATCGAAAGCGGCGTGCACAGTGGACGGAGTTCTCAGTGGACGGCGGGAAGAGGTGGAACATTCCGGTGCGCGGGCGGTTTTTCCCGATCGGTGTTCCGGCATGTCCGGACATGATTGCGAGCGAACGAAAAGACGTGGACATGATCCGATGCCGGTCTTCACTCGTCAGGCCGGAACGAACATCACCGATTCGGCCGAGCGCCGCGGACATGTGATCTGTGGCGGCCGAACCCCCGCGTGCGGTCCGGCGGTGGTGCACTGGCCGAGGCCACCGGCGGCGGTGGCGCAGCGACGACATCACCGGCGCGGCCGGTGCGGCACTGGAGGCGCATCGATGATCACCACCGGGTGGGACGGGCCGATCGGACTGATCACGCTCGACCGGCACGAACGGCGCAACGCGCTCGACCTGGAGCACTGCGAGGCGCTGCGCGACGCGGTGCCCGCACTGGTGGAGCAGGGCGCGCGGGCATTGGTGATCACCGGCGCGGGCAGCACCTTCTGCGCGGGCGCCGACCTCGACGGCGTGTACGGCGACGAGTTCCGGGACGGGCTCTACGACGCGCTGCAGACCGTGCTCACGGTGCCGGTCCCGGTGATCGCCGCCGTCAACGGACCCGCGGTCGGCGCGGGCGCCCAGCTCGCGCTGGCGGCCGACCTGCGGATCGCCGCGCCGGACGCGTACTTCGCGGTGCCCACCGCGCGCAACGGGCTCGCCGTCGACCCGTGGACGGTCCGGCGCCTGTCGCTGCTGGCCGGGGGAGGAGCGGCCCGCTCGCTGCTGCTCGCCGCCGACCGGCTCGGCGCCGAAGTGGCCCACCAGCGCGGAGTGGTGGACCGGCTCGGGGACCACGACGCGGCCGTGGCGTGGGCGCGGGAGATCGGTGAGCTGGCGCCGTTGTCGCTGCGCTACTCGAAGATGGCGCTGAACTCGCTCGACTCCGGCGGGTTCGACCCCGGCGAGCAGGGTGACGAGCTCGAAGCGGCCTACGCCGACTGCTGGGCCAGCGAGGACGCCGCCGAAGCGAGCCGGGCCCGGACCGAGCGGCGCACGCCGCGGTTCCAGGGCAAGTGATCACTCACGGGTGCGCGCGAAGCAGGCGCTGACCAGCGCCTGCACCGCCACCAGCGCCAGCACCGGAGCCGCCAGCAGCCACGGAGCGGTGCCGAGGTGATCGACCGACTCCGCGATCATCGCGCCCCACTCCGGGCTCGGCGGTGGGGGGCCCAACCCGAGGAAACCCAGCGCCGCCACGGTGTTCACCAGCGCGGGCAGGCGCACCGCGGCGAGCGCGCCCGTAGCGGGCGCCAGGAACGGCAGCAGCGAGCGGTGCCAGATCCGCAGCCGGCCCGCGCCGAGCGCCCGGTGCGCCAGCACCCAGTTCCGCGTCCGCAGCTGCGCGGTCATCGCGTCCGCGTTCCGGGCGAACGGCAACCAGCCCACCCCGGCCAGGGCCAGCAGCAGCGCCGTCGTGCTCGGCCCCGCGATCAGCGCCGTCACCAGCGCCACGATCAGCGGCGGCAGCGCCGTCGCCACGTCCACCCCCGCCCGCACCAGCGCGGCCACCGGCGACGTGCTCCAGCCCGTCGCGCATCCCGCCAGCGTGCCCAGCAGCACGGCGGCGGCCAGCGCGGTGCCCGCGGTGCCGAGCGTGACCACCGCGCCGTGCGCGAGCCTCGCCAGCACGTCCCGGCCCAGCTCGTCGGTGCCCAGCGGGTGCGCGAGGGACGGGGCTCGCAGCACCTCGCCCATGTTCGTGGCGAGCGGATCGCCGCCCGCCGCGATCACCAGCACCAGCAGGAACGTTCCGGCTCCGAGCAGCCCGGCGATGCGACGCGGCCTCACCGGAGGGCCTCCCGCCGGGTGCGGGGCTCGGCGGCGAGCCCGAGCAGATCGCCCGCCGCGCCCACGCACAGCGCCGCGAACGCCGCCACCACCAGACCGGCCTGCACCACCGGCACGTCCTGCGCGCGCACCGCCTCCACGACGGTGCTGCCCAGCCCGGGGATGTCGAAGACGACCTCGATGGCGGTGGTGCCGGAAACGGCGCCCGCCGCGTTGTAGGTCACCAGCGACAGCGCCGCGGGCAGCGCCGGCCGCGCCAGGTGCACGCCCCAGATCCGCGCCGCGCCGAGTCCCCGCGCCCGCGCCGCGAGCGCGAAGTTCTCCCGCCGCAACGCCACCACCTGTTCGCGGGTCACCGCGGCGATCGGCACCGACAGCGACGGCACCAGCGACAGCAGCGGCAGCACCGAGTGCTCCGGGCCCCGCCACCCCGAGCTCGGCAGCACCTGGAGTCCGACCGCGAACACCAGCACCAGGATCGGGGCCAGCGCGAACTCCGGGAGCGCCGAGAACACCCGCACCAGCCCGGACAGCACCCGGTCGGTGACCGAACCGGGGCGGTGCGCCGCGAGCAGACCCGTCAGGTAGCCGACGAGGAACGACAGCACGGCCGCGCCCAGCATGATGCCCAGCGACACCTGGAGCGCGGGCCCGATCACCACCGCCACCGGGACGCCGGAGACCCACGAGGACCCCAGGTCGCCGGTGGCCATCGAACCGAGCCGCGCCAGAACCCGTTGCGGCAGCGGCAGATCCAGCCCCAGCTCGGTGCGGATTCCCGCCAGCACCGCCGGATCCGGGTCGGCTTCCGCGTAGCGGGCGGCGAGCACCGTGCGGGCGGCGTCCACCCCGGTGAGCTCCGGCAGCAGCACCGCGACCAGCACGATCAGCGCCGCCACCACCGGCGCCACGCCCAGCCGGGCCAGCAGCCCGCGCCCTCCCGTCACCGTCGCGGGGTTCTGGCGGAGAGCAGGAAGAAGCCGGGGGCGCTCGGATACGGCGCGGTGTCGAACAGTCCGGTGCGATCGGTGGGCTCGACGAAACCGGCCCGGCCGACCAGCTCGGCGCAGCTCGCGAAGTCGAACCCCATCGGCAGCGCCGGCGCGGCGTCCGCGTAGGACGCGCCGAACCGCCGCTCGGTCGCGTCGTCCCCGGCCGCGGCCTCGTTCCACCGGCCGTCGCTGACGACCAGCAGCCCGCCCGGTCGCAGGACCGCCGCCCACGAGTCCACCGCGCGCCGCGCGTCGGGCAGCGTCCACAGCACGTTGCGGGTGACCACCACGTCGAACGGTCCCGCGGGCGGTTCGTCGGCCGCGCCGAGCAGCCACCGGACGTCGAGCCCTTCGGCGGCACCGCGCTCCCCGGCGACCTCCAGCATTCCCGGCGAGGCGTCCTGCCCGGTGACGCGGTGGCCGTCGGCGGCGAGGATGCGGGCGAGGAACCCCGTGCCGCAGCCCGAATCCAGCACGCGCGCGCCCGGACCGGCCAGGTCCGCCACCAGCGGCCCGAGGCGCTTCGCCCACAGGTCCCGCGCCGGGTCCTGGCCGGGTTGCCGGTCGTAGCCGCGGCGGGCGCGGTCGTTCCAGTAGTCGATGATCGGGGTGCTCATCGCAGCACGACCTCCTCGGTGAGGAACTCCCGTTCCAGCGGGTCGGCGGGGACGCCGCTCACCTCGGCGCGGTGGGCGAAGCGCTGCTGCTCGTGCACCAGCGGCACGCCCGCGACGCGCTCGGCGAGCAGGTCGTCGGCGCGGCGGAAGACCGCGGCGCGCCGGTCCGGGGCGCTGATCCCGGGCAGCTCGGCGAGCAGCGAATCCAGCTCCGGCGCGCAGAAATGGTCCAGGTTGAACCCGCCCCGGCAGCTGAAGTCGCTGGTCAGGTGCGCGGCGGCGTCGGGGACGTCGACGAGCTGGTTGCGCGAGTACACCGCGGCGTCGAGCTCTCCGGACAGGATGCGCGGCTCGATGCTCCCGGCGGGTTCCTGCACGATCCGGACGGTGAACCCGGCCCGGCCGAGCTCGTCGGCGACGACGGTCGTCAGCGCGGGCAGCTCCGGGCGGTCCGGGTAGGTGCCGATGGTGATGGGAACGGGCGCTCCGCCGGTGACCTCGGTGACGGTCCGCCGCGCCGCCGCCGGGTCGGGCCGCGGCGGCGGGTGCTGCTCGCTCCACGGCACGGCGGGCCCGAAGTAGCGGCTCGCGGCCACTCCCTGCCCCCGCAGCACCCCGGTGACCAGGCCCGCGCGGTCGATCGCCGCCGCGGCGGCTTCGCGCAGGCGCGGGTCGGCGAACGGGCCGCCGGAGGTGTTGAGGTGCAGCGCCGTCGTGCGCGGCAGGTCCACCGCGTCGACCCGGAGCCCGGAATCGGCGCGCACCTCGGCGAGCTGGGAGACCGGGACCTTGTCGATGAGGTCGAACTCGCCGCTGCGCAGCCCGTTCACCCGCGCCGAGGCGTCCTCCACGAACCGCACTTCGGCCCGCTGGACCTGCGCGAGCCCGCCGCGGTAGCCGTCGAACCGGCGCAGCGACACGCTTCGGTCGCCGTCGGTTCCGGTCACCTCGAACGGCCCGGTGCCCGCGCCCTTCGCCGGGTCGACCGAACCGTCCGGGCGGATCGCGGCGGGCGCGAGGACCGCCGTGTTCGCGGCGCTGAGCCGCTGCGGCAGGATCGGATCGGGTGCGGAGGTGCGCACCGCGAGCGTGCGCTCGTCCAGCGCGTCGGCGCGTTCGACGGTGCCGCGCAGCGCTCGCGGCGGGGCGGGGTCGTGCACGACGCGGTTGATCGACTCCGCGGCGGCGCGCGCCGTCACCGGCTCACCGGAGTGGAAGCGCACGCCCTCGACGAGCGTGAACCGCCACTCGGTCGGCGCGGCCCGGCGCCACGACTCGGCCAGTCCGGGCTCGGCGCCGCCGTCCATGGCGCCGTCGACGAGCGTTTCGGTGACGCCGAGCCGCTGCAGCAGCAACGCGTCGTCGGAGGCGGGGGACCAGTCGGCCCGCGGCGGGATCGTCACCGCCACCCGCAACGTGCCCGCATCCGCTCCACCGCCGGTGAACCCGCACCCGGCGAGCACCAGCACGAGCCCGAAGGCCAGGAATCCCACACCGCGTCGCAATTGCCAACTCCTTGCAACAAGACCGACGCGGATCCTTGCACGACCCGGACGGCGACGACGAGGAATAGTGGCGATCGCCTCCCGAACCGCCGAACGCGGCAGCGCACCGGCGGAACGGCCCTGCTGTGGGAACTGTGGAAAATTCCCAGTTGTGCCGTGGAAAAGCGGCCCGAGCGGACTTGCCGGGGGAGCGCGGACCCTCGCGATTCGAGAGCGCTGAGCTGGCGAGGTGGCGAGCGCTTGGGCCGAATGCCACGTCACGGCCGGTGGACGCGGTCGGGAGCAGGTGCGGGCGGGCCACCTCAAGTGATCTTGACGGCCGGGCGGCCGGACGGTTGGCTGCTCGCCGTCACCGGATCGAGATCGGTCGTCGCCAGAGGAGCCAGCCATGCCCATCCCGTCGCCCCAGCCGTCCCGCCGGGCCCTCCGGCTGCTGCTCGTCACCGGTGTCGCCGCGAGCGCCCTCGGCGCCACCGCGCTGCCCGCCCTGTCGGCGGCCTCCGCCGCGCCGGTCGCCTCCTCGGTCGCGCCGCCCGCGCTCGCCGCGCACCTCGCCGCCGAAGGCGATCTCACGGACCCGCGCACCAAGGACATCGCGATGCAGCTCGTCTCCAGCGCGGAGAACTCCTCGCTGGACTGGCGCGCGCAGTTCGGCTACATCGAGGACATCGGCGACGGCCGCGGCTACACGGCAGGCATCATCGGCTTCTGCTCCGGCACCGGGGACATGCTGGAACTCGTCGAGGCCTACACCGAGGCGAAGCCGGACAACCCGCTCGCCGAGTACCTGCCCGCGCTGCGCGAGGTCAACGGAACCGACTCCCACGAAGGACTCGACCCCGGCTTCACCGACGCCTGGGCGCAGGCGGCCGAGGACCCGGACTTCCAGCAGGCGCAGGAATCCGAGCGCGACCGGGTGTACTTCAGCCCCGCCGTGGACCAGGCCAAGGCCGACGGCCTCGGTGCGCTCGGCCAGTTCGCCTACTACGACGCGATCGTGATGCACGGTCCCGGCCAGGACTGGCCCAGCTTCGGCGGCATCCGCCAGGCGGCGCTGGACCGCGCGACCCCGCCCGCCGAAGGCGGCGACGAGACGGCCTACCTGCACGCCTTCCTCGACGCCCGCGTCGAGGCGATGCGCGAGGAGGAGGCGCACAGCGACACCAGCCGCGTCGACACCGCCCAGCGCCGGTTCCTGGACGAGGGCAACCTCGCCCTGACCCCGCCGCTGAACTGGGAGGTCTACGGCACCCCGTTCAGCATCGAGCAGTGACCCCCGGCCCCGGAGCGGCTCCCGCCCGGAACGACGACCAGTAGCTCGCTCCGCCCCACTCCGTACGCCCCCCCCGAAAGGCCCACCTCACCACCCGCAGTCACCCCGCAATTTCGCGAGAAATCGCACCCCTGCCACACCCGCGCCACCCAAAACCCGGCCGTAACACCAGTTCAAGACCCGTGTTTGCCGGGGAACTCATTTCGGGGGCTCGCGATTTCTCGCGAAATTGCGCGAGTTGTCCACAGGTGGGGAATCGGTCCCCAGTCGTTCAGGGGTGCCCCGGCGGGGGAGCTGCCCGGGACTGGACCAGGTGATCGGGGGCGAAGTGGACCAGGTGGGTGGGCCACTCCGGGACTAGCGTTGCTCGCATGGCGAACGAATCCGGCTACGAACCCGAACACGCGCCGCGGCTGAACCTGCAGGAACTCGCACCGGACGTGTACAAGAGCATGATCCGGCTGGACTCGGCGGCCCGGAAGGGCCTCGACCCGGTTCTGCTGGAGCTGGTGAAGATCCGCGCGTCGCAGCTCAACCACTGCGCGTTCTGCCTCGACATGCACAGCAAAGACGCGCTGGCAGCCGGTGAGTCGGTGCAGCGCGTCGTGCAGCTCTCGGCGTGGGAGGAATCGCGGCACTTCTACACCGCGAAGGAGATCGCGGCGATCGAACTCACCGAGGCGATCACCGTGCTGACCGACGGGTTCGTGCCCGACGACGTCTACGACCGGGTCGCGAAGCACTTCGACGAGACCGAGCTGGCGCATCTCATCGCCGCCATCACGGTGATCAACGCCTGGAACCGCTTCGCCGTGACCAGCCGCAACGTCCCCGGCCACTACACCCCGGGCTCGCACTGAACGTTCCTCCGGAACGGCCTGCGCAGGTGTCCGGCGGTGGAACCCGGTGGCTCCGCCGCTGAGACGGCACCGCGAGGCGAGGACGTCGAGCGCGGGGCTACCCGCGGGGTTTCGCCCTGGTGTGGACCCGTTCTCCCTGGGGTCCGAACAGGACGAGGAGTTCCACCGTCGCGGCGTCGGCGGGGCCGAACCAGTGCGGGACCCGGGTGTCGAACTCCGCCGCCTCGCCGGCCTGCAAGGTCAGGTCGCGTTCGCCGAGCACCAGTCGCAAGCGTCCATTGAGGACGTAGAGCCACTCGTAGCCCTCGTGCGTCTGCGGGTCCGGCTCGCCCCGGCCGGTGGGAATGATCATCTTGAACGCCTGCACGCCGCCGGGGCGCCGGGTCAGCGGGATGTGCGTCATGCCGTGGCGCACGATCGGCTTCGCGTGGATCCGCGGATCACCCGTGGCGGGGGCGCCGACGAGTTCGTCCAGCTGGACCTGGTGCGCTTTGGCCAGCGGCAGCAGCAGTTCCAGGCTGGGGCGGCGGCTGCCGGATTCGAGGCGGGACAGGGTGCTCACCGAGATGCCGGTGGCCTCCGACAGCCCGGCCAGCGTGAGCCCGCCGCGCTTGCGCAACGCCCGCAGCCGCGGCCCCACCTCCGCCAGCGTCGCGTCCAGCTCGGGGGACGAGGGTTCGCTCATCCGGCCATTGCAAAATCGGCAACGGAATTTGTCAACGGTTCGCGAGGGTGTGCGCTGCCGCGAAGGCGGCCGATGCGTCCGATCGGGTCCGGTTTCACCCGGTGCCGCCCCCTTCCGGTTCGGCTCGGGGCTTTACGGACAGTAGGGTGCCGGATCGGGAGGGGCACCGAGAGAAGGAGGAAAGCGATGGTGTGGACCATCCTCGGCTGGATCGTCTTCGGCCTGATCGCGGGTTTCATCGCGCGGGCCGTCGTTCCGGGCAAGGACGACATCGGACTGCTGATGACGATCGTGCTCGGCGTCGTCGGCTCGGTCGTCGGCGGACTGATCTTCGGGCTGCTGACCGTGGGCATCCGGGGCTTCCAGCCGACCGGCTGGATCGGTTCGATCATCGGCGCGATCGTCGTGTTGATCATCTACAACAAGGTCACCGGGCGCAAGAGCCGCCAGGATTGAGCGACAGCGGCGCGGGTCCCTGCGGCCCGCGCCGTGCCCGGAACGAGACCGGCCGTTGACGTCCTGATCCAGCAGAGGTGAGACGTGGCGGGTGAGGCCCGGCGGTGGTCCGCCGCCAGAGCGTTCGGCGTCGTGGTGGTCTCGGCGGGCGTCGTGGTCGCCGTCGCCGCGGCACTGCTCGCGTTCGGCGCGCTGATTCCCGCGCTGCCGTTCTTCGGGGTCCTCGGCTCGCAGCTCGTCGGCCGGTGGGCCTTCCGTTTCGTGCTGCTCGGCCTCGTGCTGGCGGTGGTCGCCGCGGCCGGGTGGTGGCTGCGGGTGCGGCGATCCGCCGGAGTGCTCGGCGGCGGCGCCCTGGTCGCGCTGGCCGGCTCGCTCGTCGTGCTCGGCGGCCAGCTCTCCTTCGCGCACGACCGCGGTGTTCCGGTCGGGTTCGCCGACGTGCTGGGCGCGGGCACGCCCGCCGCGCCACCGGACCGGACCGAGGTCTTCGCCGAGGCCGAGGGCCACGAACTGGAAGCCTCCGTCTGGTCCCCGCCGCGCTCGGGTGCCGAGCGCCCTGCCGTGGTGTGGGTGCACGGCGGTGGCTTCAGCTCCGGCAGCCGCTTCGAGCAGCGCGCCCTGTACCGGTACCTCGCGGACCGGGGCTATCCGGTGATCTCGATCGACTACCGCCTCACCCCGCCGCCGCGCTGGTACGACGCCACGTCCGATGTGGTGTGCGCGCTGTCCTGGATCACCGAGCACGCCGCTGAGCTGGGGGTCGACCCGTCGCGGCTGGTGCTCTCCGGCGGGTCGGCGGGCGGCGGTCTCGCCATCAACGCCGGGTACGCGCTGGCCGATCGGCGCGACGTGGGCGGCTGCGGCGGGGTGCGGCCGGCGCCGCCGATCGCGGTGGCGGGGTTCTACCCGGCGGTCGACCTGGCCGGGGCGTACGCGGACGCCGGGCTCGGCGGTTACGGCAGGCGGACGGCGGTCGCGTTCCTCGGTGGATCGCCGGAGCAGGTCCCGGAGCGCTACGCGTACGCGTCGGCGCTGGCGCGGGTCCGGCCGGGGCTGATGCCGACCCTGCTGGTCACCGGCATCGACGATCACCTGATCTTGGAGAAGCGGGTCCGCGGGTTCGCCGACCGGCTGCGCGCGGCGGGTGACGTCGTGGACTACGCGGCGGTGCCGTTCTCCGACCACGCCTTCGACTCCCGCTTCCACACCATCGGCGGCGCGGTGAGCCGGGCGGAACTGCTGCGGTTCCTGCGCGCGCACGTCCCGCCGGACTGAGCGGACACGCCCGGCGCGGCGTCCGCGTCGACCGGTCGGCCGTGTCGCGCGAGCGCAACCTGAATGTGGGCAGCGGCATCAAGTGAGATGTCCGAATTGGTCTAATTGGGTTCTTTGTATCGACTGGTCGGCTCCCGCATGTCAAGGTCAGCACGTGAGCGAGGGAGATCGCCGCCCACCGTGCGGGAGCTGCAGCCGAACGAGATACGGGGAACGCGTGCCGCACGGCGCGACTCGTTCCCGACGCGCGTGAACTAGCGCGCCACAGCGCTCCGCGCCTTCCCGCTCGGGCCTTGCAACGCCGCAATGCGCCCGGAAACCGGGAGTCCGCCCGCCGCCGCGCCCGCTTCGGGAAGCGGCCACCGGGCCCAAGCGCCGCCGTCGCGGGGACACCGCTCGTCGCGAGCGGGGGTTCGCCGCCGCCCGACGTACGACATCAGCCGACCGCAGAACGCCATCGCCCCGCGCCCGTCCGGGGGCGATGTCTCGTGGGCCGCCCCGGTACCGGCGCGGCCATCCGAGGCCGACACAGCGCAGACCACTGCCGGTGAGGATGACCGATGAACCTGGGCGAGAACTCCGCCGAGCTGCCCGCGTCCGAGGCCGAACTCGGCATCTGGATCGCCGAACAGGCCCGCTCCGGACAGCGCTCGCGGTACCTGTGGGGCGAGTACGTCGACATCACCGGGCCGCTGGAGGTGGACGCGCTGGTGGCGGCGGTCCGCCTCGCCGCCCGCGACACCGAGGCGATCAACGCCGTGTTCGCGGAAGGACCGGACGGGCGGCCTCGACGTCGCTCCCGCTGCGACGAACCCGACGTCGCCGTCCGGGACCTGCGCGCCGAAGCCGAACCGCACGCGGCGGCGCTGCGGCTGATGCGCGCGGAACTGGACCGGCCGGTGGACTTGGCGACCGGCCCGCTGTTCGGGGCGGAGGTGCTGCGCATCGCCGACGACCGGCACCTGCTGTTCCAGTGGGTGCACCACATCGCGCTCGACGGCGTCGGCATGACGCTGTTCTCCCAACGGGTCTCGGAGATCTACGCGCACCGCGTCGCGGGTGAGCCCGTGCCCGCCTGCCGCTGGGCGTCGTCGGCCGCGCTGCTGTCCGAAGAGGACGAGTACCGCCGCGGCGCCGAGTTCGACGCGGACCGGCGGTGGTGGCAGGACCGGCTCGCGGACGGCCCCGGGTTCCTGAGCATGGCGGCGCGTCCGGCCGCGGCCTCGGCGCAGTCGCTGCGGTCGAGCGCCGTCCTGGACGAGTCGGAGTTCGCCGGGATGCGCTCCGCCGCGCAACGGCTCGGGCAGCGCTGGTCAAGGCTGGTCGTGGCGGCCACTGCGCTGCACACCCACGCGGTGACGGGCAGCCGGGACGTCGTGCTGAGCCTGCCGGTGCCGGGCCGGGCCACCGAGCTCAGCCGCACCGTGCCGTCGATGTCGGCGAACGTGCTGCCGCTGCGGCTGCACGTCGACCCGGCCGCCACCGCCGGCGAGTTCGTCGAGCAGGTCGCCGCCGAGGTCGCCGGGGTGCAACGCCACCAGCGGTACCGGGGCGAGCGGTTGCGCCGCGAACTCGGCTATCCCGAGGACGGCCGGGTGTTCTTCGGGCCGGTGGTGAACATCCAGAAGTTCGCCTACGGCCTGCGCTTCGGCGACTGCTCGGCGAGCGTGCACAACGTGCAGGCCCCGCCGTCGGAGGACTTCTCCGTGGTCGCCTACGACCGGGGTGACGGGGAGCTGCGGTTCGACTTCGACGCGAATCCCGCCAACCACGACGAGCAGCTGCTCGCGGCGGCTCGGGACCGGTTCCAGCGGTTGCTGCGACAGCTGGTGGACGCCCCGGCCGACACTCCGCTGGGCCGGTTCGAGGCGATTTCCCGGCAGCAGCGCGCGGAAGTGCTCGCGGCCGGGGCCGGCGCACCGGCGGAACCGATTGCGCGCAACGCGATCGCGCTGTTCGCCGAGCAGGTGCGCGACCGGCCGGACTCGGTCTCGGTGACCTCGGCCGCCACCGGAGAGCGGTTGACCTACCGCGAACTCGACGCCCGCTCCGCCGCGCTGGCCGCCCGGTTGGTCGCGGCCGGGGTGGGCGCGGAGTCGCCGGTGGGACTGCTGGTGGAGCGGTCCGCGGACCTGGTGGTGGCGGTGCTGGCCGTGACTCGCGCGGGCGCGGCCTACGTGCCGCTGCACCGGGGCGACGCGCCCGACCGGCTGCGCACCATCGCGGACACCGCCCGGATCGAGCTGCTGCTCACCGACGTGGCGACCGACGACTTCGCCGCGTGGTTCCGGGAACGGGGCCGGGTGCTCGACCTCGCCGAGCCCGCACCGGCGGCGCCGTCGGCGGAGGCCGCGGACCCCGTGCCGGAGCGGCTCGCGTGCGTGATGTTCACGTCCGGCTCCACCGGCGTGCCCAAGGGCGTCGCGATCACCCACGACAACCTGGTGCGGCTGGCCGCCGACCGGTGGTGGGCCGAAGGCGGCGCCCAGCGGGTGCTGCTGCACTCGCCGCACGCCTTCGACGCGTTGACCTTGGAGCTGTGGGTGCCGCTGCTCACCGGGGGAGAGGTGGTGCTGGCTCCGCCGGACGCCGCCGACCTCGGCGTGCTCGGCGAGACCGTCGCCGCCCACGGCATCACCGGGTTGTGGCTGACGGCGGGCCTGTTCGACGCGCTCAGCGAGGAGAACCCGGCTTGCCTGACCGGGGTGCGCCAGGTGTGGACCGGCGGTGACGTCGTCTCACCCGCCGCGGTGCGCCGGGTGCAGGACGCCGTGCCGGGGCTGACCGTGATCAACGGCTACGGGCCGACGGAGACGACGGTGTTCGCGACCCGGCAGCCCGTGCCGCCCGGTGCCGCGCTCGACGAGGTGACGGTGCCGATCGGGGCGCCGCTGGACGGCAAGCGGGTGCACCTGCTCGACGACGCGCTGCGGCCGGTGCCGCCGGGCGTCGTCGGCGAGGTGTACCTGGCGGGCGCCGGGGTGGCGCGCGGCTACGTCGGCGCGCCGGGGGCGACGGCGCACCGGTTCGTGGCCTGCCCGTCGGGCCCGCCGGGCGAGCGGATGTACCGCACCGGCGACCTGGCCCGGTGGAACTCCGCGGGGCTGCTGGAGTTCGCGGGACGCGCCGACGGCCAGGTGAAGCTGCGCGGCTACCGCATCGAGCTCGGTGAGATCGACGCCGCGCTGCGCGGTGCGCCCGGGGTGCGGCAGGTCGCGACGGTGCTGCGCGAGGACCGCCCCGGTCGGCGGCGGATCGTGAGCTACGTGGTCGGGGCGGCCGACGTCGTCGCGCTGGCGGCTCGGGCGGAAGCGGCGCTCCCGGCGTTCATGGTGCCCTCGGCGATCGTCCCCGTGGACGAATTGCCGTTGACCCGCAACGGGAAGCTGGATCGCGACGCGCTGCCGCCGCCCGCCGGTGCGAGCGCGGAAGTGGCGGCGACGGCGTCCGCGACCGACGCCGAGCAGGTGCTGCGGAGCCTGGTGGGCGAGGTGCTCGGGCTCGCGGACGTGGCGCCGGAGGCGGACTTCTTCGAGCTCGGCGGCGACAGCATCACGGCGATCCAGTTCGCCAGCCGGGCACGGCGGGCGGGCTTCGGGATCGGCACCGCCGACGTGTTCCGGCATCCCACTGCCGCCGCGCTGGCCGGACACGCCGGAGCTCCCGCCGCGCCGGTGCGCCGCGACGCCGCGCCGGACCGGGGGCCGCTGCCGCTGACCCCGATCATGCACTGGTTCCGGGAGCTGGGCGGCTCGGTGGCGGGCTTCGCGCAGTGCGCGGTGCTGCGGACCCCGGCCGGGTTCGGCGAGGACGCGATGCGCACCGTGCTGCGCGCCGTGGTGGCACAGCACGACATGCTGCGATTACGACTGTCGACAGCGGACGGATTGTGGTCGCTGGCGATCGCCGAGGACGCGGAGTGCGAGTTCGAGCGCGAGGACGTGCGCGGCCTGGGGGACGCGCAGCTGCGGGAGCTCGCCGCCGAGCGCGCCCGCTCGGCGCAAGCGGACCTGGACCCCGCCGCGGGCCGCGTCGTGCGGGCCGTGTGGCTCGACGCCGGTGCCGAGCCGGGCACGCTGGTGCTGGCCGTGCACCACCTCGCCGTGGACGGGGTGTCCTGGCGCATCCTGCTCGACGACCTGCGCGACGCCGGGCGCGCCGTCGCCGACGGGCGGGAGCCGCGGCTGGAACCGGTCGGCACGTCCTTCGCGGAGTGGGCGCGCGCCTCGGGTTTGCGGGCGCAGCAAGCGGAAGTGCAGGCGGAACATCCACTGTGGAGGGAGCTGGTAGCCGTCTCCGACCCGCCGCTGACCGCACGGCCGCTGTCGCCGGAGGCCGATCTGGAGTTCACCCGCGCGCACCGGTCCCTGACGCTGTCCGCCGAGGTCACCGGTGAACTGGTGCACCGCGCTGCCGCGGTGTTCGGCTGCCCGGTGGACACCGTGCTGCTCGCCGCGTTCGCGCTGGCAGTGACCGGCCACCCGTGCGCCGGGGACGCGGTGCTGGTGGACGTGGAGCGCCACGGCCGGGAGGAGTTCGCCGACGACCAGGACCTGTCCCGCACCGTCGGCTGGTTCACCACCCGGTTCCCGGTGCGGTTCGACCTGCGCGGCGCGCGGCCCGAGAGCGCGGGCTGGGACGAACCGGTCGAGCGGGTCCGCGCCGCGCTGGATTCGGTGCCGCGCAACGGGATCGGTCACGGCCTGCTGCGCCACCTCAACCCGCAGACCGCGCCGGAGCTGGCCGCTGGGACCCGCCCGCAGCTCGGGTTCAACTACCTCGGGCGCTTCGACACCGCGGCCGAGCAGGAATGGGGGCCGCAGCCGTGGTCGGGCGTGCTCGGCTCGGCGATGCCGCCGGGCCTGCCGCTGACGCACCCGATCGAGCTCGACTCGCTGATCACCGATGGCGCCGACGGCCCGCGGCTGACCGCCAACTGGTCCTGGGCCGGCGAACTCGTGCCGGAGCACGAGGTCGACGAGCTCGCCCGGCGCTGGTTCGAGGTGCTCACCGAGCTGGCCGCCGAGGCGCGGCACCGCACCGACCGCGACGGCGGCGAGGTGCTGGCGCTGCCGCCGCTGGCGCAGGGACTGCTGTTCCACTCGCTGTTCGACCGCGACGGCGCCGATCCGTACCTGGTGCAGTTCGGGTTCGAGCTGACCGGCGCGCTCGACGCCGCGGCCCTGCGCGGTGCGGTGCACGCGCTGCTGCGCAGGCATCCGCAGCTCACCGCCGGTTTCCGGCACGGCACCGACGGCGTCCCGGTGCAGGTGTGGCCGTCCCGGTTCGGCGTCGACTGGACCGAGCTCGACGCGCCCGCCGAGGCCGACGTCACCCGCTACCTCGACGCGGACCGCGCCCGCCGCTTCGACCTGGCCGAACCGCCGGTGCTGCGCGCCGCGCTGCTGCGCACCGGCCCGGATCGGCACGTGTTCGTGCTGACCACGCACCACATCCTCATCGACGGCTGGTCGATGCCGATCCTGATCCGGGACATGTTCGCGCTGTACGCGGACGAGCCGCTGCCGGACCCGGTGCCCTACCGCGCTTTCCTGGACTGGATGGCGCGGCAGGACTCCGCCGCGCACGAGTCCGCGTGGCGCGCGTTCCTGTCCGATGTGGACGAACCGACGCTGGTGGCCGCACCTGGCGCAGGCGATGCGCGGCACGGCCGGGTGCACCACGAGCTCGACGCCGCCACGACCGAGCGGATCCGGCGGGCCGCACGCGGGCACGGGCTCACCTTCAACACCCTCGTGCAGCTCGCCTGGGGCGTGCTGCTGGGGTTGTTGACCGGGCGCGACGACGTGGTCTTCGGCGCCACCGTCTCCGGCCGCCCGGCCGAGCTGCCCGGCGTGGAGGACGTCGTCGGGCTGCTCATCAACACGGTGCCGGTCCGGGTGCGCCTCGGCGCGGACCGCACCGTGGCCGAGGCGCTGGCCGAGCTGCGCGAGCAGCAGCTCGCGGTGCTGGAGCACCAGCACGTCGACCTGACCCGGCTGCAGGCCATCGCCGGGCACGGCGAGCTGTTCGACACGGTCCTCGTGTTCGAGAACTACCCGCCGGAGCGGGAGGACGCGCAGCGGCACCTGCGGGAACCGCGGATCACCGACCTGCGGGTGTCCGACGGCACGCACTACCCGCTGTCGCTGATCGTGCTGCCCGGCGACCGGCTCGGCTTCCGGCTGGACCACCGCGCCGACGTCGCCGACGAACCCGCCGCGCGCCTGCTGCTGCACCGGCTGGGCGCGCTGCTGGAACGGCTCGGCGCGGCACCGGCCGCGCGGCTGGGCGAGATCGACCTGCTGCTGCCCGGCGAGCACCGCGAACCCGCGCCGCTGCCGGAGGTTCCGGGAGGCGTGCTGACGGAGCTGTTCGAGCGGCACGCGGCGGCACGCCCGGACGCGCCCGCGGTCTCCTGCGGGCAGCGGCGGCTCACCTACGGCGAGCTCAACGCGCGGGCGAACCGGCTCGCGCGGGAGCTGACGTCGCGCGGCGCGGGACCGGGGCGGCTGGTGGCGCTGGCGCTACCGCGCGGCACCGAACTCGTGGTCGCGCTGCTGGCGGTGCTGAAGTCCGGCGCGGGCTACCTGCCGCTGGACCCGGCGTACCCGGCGGAGCGGTTGCGCGCCACGCTGGCCGACGCGGATCCGCGGCTGGTGCTGGCGGTGCGGGACACGGCCGATGCGCTGCCCGCGGAGGCGGCGCCGCTGGTGCTCGACGACGCGGCGGTCGCGGCGGCCGTGGACGTGCGGGCCGGCGGCGACCTCGCGGTCCCGATCGGGCCGGGCGACACCGCCTACGTCATCTACACCTCCGGGTCGACCGGCGCGCCGAAGGGCGTGGTCGTCACGCACGACAACGTGCACCGGCTGCTGGAGGTCACCGACCGGCACTTCGGATTCGCCGCGGACGACGTGCACACCCTGTTCCACTCCTACGCGTTCGACATGTCGGTGTGGGAGCTGTGGGCCGCGCTCGGGCGCGGCGGGCGGCTCGTCGTGGTGCCGTTCGAGGTGAGCCGGGCGCCGGGGGAGTTCCGGGCGCTGCTGGAGCGCGAGCGGGTCACCGCGCTGTCGCAGACCCCGTCGGCGTACTACCAGCTCGTCGAGGCCGGTGCCGAGCCGGAGTCGGTGCGCAGCGTGGTGCTGGCGGGCGAGGCGCTGGACCCGGCGCGCGTCCGGGACCGGATCGCGGCGGACGCGCCGCGCGTGATCAACATGTACGGGATCACCGAGACCACCGTGCACACCACGTACGCGGAACTGCGCGATCCGGCGGAGACGCGCAGCGTCGTCGGCACCGGGCTCGACGACCTGCGGCTGCACCTGCTCGACCGCGCGCTGCGGCCGGTGCCGCCGGGGTGCCCCGGTGAGCTCTACGTCGCGGGTCGCGGCGTGGCGCGCGGCTACCTCGGGCGCCCCGGGCTCACCGCGAGCCGGTTCGTGGCCGACCCGTTCGGGCCGCCCGGCACCCGGATGTACCGGTCCGGCGACCTGGCCCGGTTCCTGCCGGACGGCTCGCTGGAATACCTGGGTCGCGTCGACCAGCAGGTGCAGGTGCGCGGGTTCCGCATCGAACCGTCCGAGGTCGAGCACGTCCTGGAGCAGCACGAGTCCGTCGCCCGAGCCGTGGTGCTCGCCCGCGAGGACGACGCGGGCGGGCCGCGCCTGGTGGCCTACGTGGTGCTCGCGGCGCAGGTCGAACCGGCGGTGCTGCTCGACCACGCGGCGGCCGTGTTGCCGCGGCACATGGTGCCGTCGTTCGTGCTGCCGATCGGCGAGATCCCGTTGACGCCCAACGGGAAGCTGGACCGCCGCGCGCTGCCGAGCCCGGTGTCCGGGCGGGCGCCGGGACGACCGCCGAGCACCCCGGCGGAGCGGTTCCTGTGCGAGGCGTTCGCCGCGACGCTGGGCGTGCCCGGCATCGGGGTGGAGGAGGGGTTCTTCGACAGCGGCGGGCATTCGCTGCTGGCCACCCAGCTGATCAACCGGATCCGCTCCGGGCTGGGCGTCGAGCTCGACATCCGCACCCTGTTCGACGCGCCGACGGTGGCCGAGCTGGCCCGCCGCATCGCCGACCGGGCCGAGGCGACCCGGCCGCGGCTGCGCGCGGGCAGGCGTCCCGAACGCGTCCCGCTCTCACCCGCGCAACGCCGGTTGTGGTTCATCAGCGGGTTCGACGAGTTCGGCGCCACCTACAACCTGCGGTTCGCCCACCGGATCCGCGGTGAGCTGGACCCGGACGTGCTGCGGGAGGCGTGGCGGGACGTGGTGGCCCGCCACGAGGTGCTGCGCACCGTGGTCGCGGAAGCGGAAGACGGCCCGTGGCAACGGGTTCTGCCCGCGGAGTCGCTGCGCTTCGAGCACGTCGAGGTGTCCGGGCAGGAGCTGGCGCAGCGGTTGGACGCCGACTCCGCGCACCGCTTCGACCTGGCGGCGGAACCGCCGCTGCGCGTCACCCTCTACACCTCCGCTCCCGGCGAGCACGTGCTGCTGATCCTGCTGCACCACATCGCCGCCGACGGCTCCTCGTTCGCCCCGCTGAGCCGCGACCTGTCCCGCGCCTACCGCGCGCGGACCGGCGGTGCTGCTCCACAGTGGACGTCGGATCCGGTGCAGTACGCCGATTTCACGCTGTGGCAGCGGGACATCGGCACCGACCACCAGATCGAGCACTGGACGCGGGCGCTCAAGGGCGCCCCGGAGCAGTTGGCGCTGCCTGCCGACCACCCGCGTCCGACGGCCTCCGCGCACGTCGGGGAGACCGTCGAGATCGAGTTCGACGCCGGCCTGCACGCGGCGGCGACTCGGCTCGCCCACGACCACGACGCCAGCCTGTTCATGGTGCTGCACGCCGCGCTCGCGGTCCTGCTGCACCGCCACGGGGCCGGTGCCGACCTGCCCATCGGCACCCCCGTCGCCGGCCGGGGCGACGACGCGCTGCACGACGCGGTCGGCTGCTTCGTGAACACCGTGGTGCTGCGCGCGGACCTGTCCGGGCAGCCCTCCTTCGGCGAGCTGCTGCGGCGGATCCGGTCGGTGGACCTGGACGCGTTCGACCACCAGGACCTGCCGTTCGAGCGGCTCGTCGAAGTGCTGCGCCCGGCGCGTTCGCTGGCGCACCACCCGATCTTCCAGGTGATGCTGGCCTTCCAGGACACCCCGCCCACCGAGTTCGACCTGCCCGGCGCGACCGTCGAATCCCTGTCGCTGCACGGTTCCTCCTCGCGGATGGACCTGCTGTGGAGCCTGCGTCCCGACCACGACGAGCGCGGCGCGCCCGCCGGGATCGGCGGCGTGCTGGAGTACGACGCGGAGCTGTTCACCCCGGCCACCGCGCGGGCGCTCATCGGCCGCCTGGAACGGCTGCTGCGCGCCGCCACCGCCGAACCGCGGCGGTGCATCGCCGAGCTGCCGGTGCTCACCGAGGCCGAAGGCGCCGCACTGGCGCTCCAGGCGAAGCGCACCGCACGGGAGGTGCCGGAGGGCACGACGCACGCGCTGTTCGCCGCCCAGGTCGCCCGCGCGCCGGAGGCGGTGGCGCTGATCCACGGCGATCGGGAGCTGACCTACCGGCAGGTCGCCGAACGGGTCGACCGGATCGCCGCGGAACTCACCGCGCGCGGCGCCGGGCCGGGCCGGCTCGTCGCGCTCGGCCTGCGCCGCGAACCCGACCTGCTCGCGGCGATGCTCGCGGTGACCGCCGTCGGTGCCGCCTACCTGCCCTACGACCCGGACCTCCCGCGTCGGCGGATCGCGGACGTGCTCGCCGACGCGCGCCCGGCCCTCGTCGTCACGCACGACGACACCGGAGCGCTCACCTGCGAGGACGGCCCCGATGAGCCGGGTCCGGTGCCGCCCGGCACCGCGTACGTGATCTACACGTCGGGCTCCACGGGCAGGCCGAAGGGCGTGGTCGTGCCGCACGACGCGGTGCTCAACCTGCTGTGCTCGCTGCGCGAACGGCTGCACCTCGGACCGCACGACCGGGTCCTGGCGACCGCGCCCGCCGGGTTCGACATGTCGGTGCCGGAGCTGTACCTGGGTGTGGTCACCGGTGCCGCGGTGGTGCTCGCCGGACGGGACTTCACCCGCGACCCCGCGCTGCTGCTCGACCTCGTCGACCGGCACGAGGTGCGCGCGATGCAGGCCACGCCGTCGCTGTGGCACGCGCTGCTCGCGCAACGACCGCGGGACCTGCGCGGCGTGCGGGCCGTGATCGGCGGCGAGTTCGTGCCCGGCCCGCTGGCGGAGCGGCTCGGCGAGCTCGGCTGCGAGGTGATCGCCTGCTACGGCCCCACCGAGACCACGGTGTGGTCCACCGCGCACCAGGTGGAAGGGGCGCAACCGGCGGCGGTGCCGCTCGGGAACCCGCTGTGGAACACCGGTTGCCACGTGCTCGACCGGTGGCTCAACCCGGTGCCGCCCGGAGTCGTCGGCGAGCTCTACCTCGCCGGGCGCGGCGTGGCCACCGGCTACCTGCACCGCACCGCGCTCACCGCGCACCGGTTCGTCGCGGACCCGTTCGGGCCGCCCGGAACCCGCATGTACCGCACCGGCGACCTCGCCTCCCGCGACGGGGACGGCGTGCTGCGCTTCCACGGCCGCGACGACGACCAGATCAAGATCCGCGGCCACCGGGTGGAACTCGGCGAGATCGAGGCGGTGCTCACCGAACATCCGCAGGTGCGGGCGGCGGCCGTCGCGGTGCACGACCACGACGCCCACGACCGCAGGCTCGTCGGGCACCTGGTGGCGCCCGGCGCGGACCTGGACTCGGTGCGCGCGCACCTGGCGGACCGGCTGCCCGCCTACATGGTCCCGTCCCGGCTGCTGACCACTCCGGAACTCCCGTTGTCGCACAACGGAAAACTGCTGCGTGACCGGCTGCCCGACCCCGGCCGGGAGGTGGTCGAACCCGAACCGGCCGGAACGGCGGCGCAGCAGGCGATGTGCGCGGTGTTCGCCGACGTGCTCGGCGTGGCGCGGGTCGGGCACCGGGACAACTTCTTCGCGCTCGGCGGGCACTCGCTGCTCGCGGTGCGCCTGGTGGACCGCGTCGAAGCGGAGTTCGGCGTCCGGCCGCACATCCGCGACGTGTTCGCCGCCGCCACCCCCGCCGACCTGGAACGGGTGCTCGGCACCGCCGGGCCCGCCGGTCACCTGGTGCCGCTGCGCACCGGGGGCGACGCGCCACCGGTCGTCTGCGTGCATCCGCTGAGCGGCCTGGCCTGGCTGTACTCGGGGCTGCTGGCGCACCTCGACCCCGCGCACCCGGTGTACGGGTTGCAGGGGCTCGGTGCGGGCGGAGTGGCGGACCTGCCGGGCGACGTCGACGCGATGGCCGAGCGCTACCTCGCCGAACTCCGGGAGGTGCACCCGGAAGGACCGTACCACCTGGTGGGCTGGTCGTTCGGCGGGCTGGTGGCGCACGCGATGGCGGCGCGGCTCGGAACCGAGGCCGGGCAGCTGTGCCTCATCGATCCGCCGCTCGGCGGCGGAGCCACCGACGACGACTCGCTCGACCTGCAGCGGATCCACCGCGTGCTGCTCACCTCCATCGGCCGCGACGACGACGTGCCGCACTCGTTCGCCGAGGTGTCGGCCGCGCTGCGCCAGGAGGGCAGCGCGCTCGCCGAACTCACCGAGCAGGACATCGCCGACCTCGTCGAGGTGTCCCGGCACAACGCGAGCCTGCTGCCCGGACACCGTCCCGGTCACCACACCGGCCCGACCGTCCACATCGGAACCCCGGACGGCCCGGGTCCGCAGCGCTGGCGCCCGCACCTGGACGGGCCGTTCACGACGTACCGGCTCGACCACCCGCACCACCTGGTCATGCAACCGCGCCACGTCGGCGAACTCGGCGCGATCCTGCGCGACCACCTGCGCGAGCACACCGAACACGAGGAGGACCGGCGGTCATGACCAACCCGTTCGACGACGAGGACGGCACTTTCCTGGTGCTGCGCAACACCGAACTCCAGCACTCCCTGTGGCCCGCGTTCGCCGAGGTCCCCGCCGGATGGGACGTCGTGCTCGACGGCGCTACCCGCGAAGCCGCGCTGCACTACGTCGAAACCCACTGGACGGACCTCCGGCCTGCGTCCCTTGAACGGCCTGCGTCCGTGGAAGGGCTCGCATAGGGGTGGGGTGGCGGAACCTCAGCGTTCTTCTCGCTGCGGGATCTTTTTCCCGAGTGGCTCCGCCACGAGGGAAAAAGCCGTCCTCGCGAGAAGAACGCTGAGAACCCGCTGGTGGTCGATCTGCGTGCGTGGTCACTGCTCAGCGGCTTCGCCGCTGACAGGACGAAGGAATGAAGGCCTGCTTCGGCTTGACGAGGCTGAGAACGACGGCTATTCGAAACGAGGTGTTCCGCGATGTCGTACCTGCCCGAGCTGGCGGCGTTGCCCGCCGGGGCGCGGGTCGTCATCCGGCTGCCCAACGGTCCTGAGCTCGCGTCCGCGCTGCTGGCCTGCTTCGACCGCGAGCTCGTCGCGGTCCCGCTGGCGCCGCGCGGAACCGACCCCGCCGAGATCGTGCGGCGGGTCCGGGCGAGCGCCGTGGTGGAGCAGGTCGGCGGCGAAGTGGAGGCGCGTGCCACGGGCCTCCCCCTGGAGCACCCGGACGCGGCGGGCCTGGCGTTCATCATGTTCACCTCCGGTTCCACCGGGAGACCGAAAGGCGTCCGGCTCAGCCGTCGCGCGGTGCTCGGCAACGCCGCGAAAACCGCCGTGCTGCACGGGATCTCACCGGACCGCCCACACGGGACATGCCTGCCGCTGTACCACTGCAACGCGCTGGTGATGTCGCTGCTCGGCACGCACCAGACCGGGGCGCCGCTGGTGCTGCACTCGCGGTTCGACCCGGCCGGGTACTTCGCCGCGCTCGCCGCGGGCGGAGCGCGCACCGCGTCGATCGTCCCGGCGCTGCTCGCGGACCTGCTCGACGCCGCACCCGACTGGCCCCCGGAACTCGACTACCTCATCACCGCCGCCGCACCGCTGACCGGCGACCTCGTTCGCCGCTTCCACCGGACCTACGGCCCACGGCTGCGGCAAGGCTACGGGCTCACCGAAGCCGTCAACTTCAGCTTCACCACGCCCCTGCTGGACGCGGCCGGATTCTCCGCGCAATACCTGGACCGGTTCCCGCCGGTCGGGCAAGCCCTGCCGGACACGGAACTGCGGCTGGAATCCGGCGAAGTGCAGATCCGCACCCCCGACCTGATGGACGGCTACTGGGAAGACCCGGCCGCCACCGCCGAAGCCGTCACCGACGACGGCTGGCTGCGCACCGGCGACCTCGGCGAACTGCGCGACGGGCTGCTCGTGCTGCACGGGCGCACCAAGGAACGGATCAACCGGGGCGGCGAGAAGCACTACCCGCTGGAAGTCGAACGCGGCTGGCGCGCCGACGGCCTCACCGGGCGCTTCGCCGCCGTCGGCGTCGCCGAACCCGCGCTGGGCCAAGAGATCGGCCTCGTCACCGACGACGCGGAAGTGGGCGCCGTCCAAGACCTCTGCGAACGGACCGCGCTGCGCCCCGCGGCGCTGCGGTTCGGCGGATACCGCGCCACCGCCACCGGAAAGCCGCAGCGATCCAAGATGGGAGCCACGCTCGCCGCCCGGCGGCTCGCCCCCGGGCGCTACGAACGGCTGCTGCAGCACGCCGCCGTCGCCGCCCGCCGGATGCACGCCGCCGCGCCCGGAACCGACGAGCTCGCCGCACTCGCCGCGCTCGCCCCGCCGACCGCGACGGCCGAAGACGACGTGGCGTTCGCCGCCGTCGACTTCGTCCGCGAGCACTGGACGAGCCCCGACAGCGCCGAACTGGCAGCGGCGAAATCCGTGTGGCGCGCCAAGCTCGCCGCCGCCTGGCCGCTGTCGGCCCACGTCGAACTCGCCGCGGAAGTCGCCGCGGCCGAAGGCGCCCCCGCCGTGGCCGTCCCGTTCGGCGAAGAGACCACCATCGAAGACGGGCGGCTGCTGGTGCTGCCGCACGCCACCGGAACCACCACCGGCCAAGTGCCCTGGGCGCTCGGTCCCGTGTGGACGTTCCTCACCGACGGCAGGACCGGCCACCGGGTGAACCGGTGGAGCAGGCTGCGCCGGCTCCGGCACGACGGACACGCCCTCGTCGGCTGCTCCGTGCTGCGCGCCGGACGGCACGACCTCGGCGGCGTCATCTGGGCCCGCCCGACCCAGCAGGAGGAATGAGCATGGCACGGCGCGACGACCACCCCCTGGAGATCGCCACCTGGGCGAAGAACTCCATCACCGACGACCACACCGACCTCCGCGTCGACCACGGCGGGCTCGACGTCCCGCTGCACGGCACCGTCTCGGCCACCGGACGCGAACTCGCCACCAACGGCGAGATCGGCGCCGACCTCATCCGGTTACCCGCAGGCCAAGGATTCGTGCCCCACACCCACCCCGGCCACCACGTGCTCACCGTGGTCGCCGGAGTCGGCACCATCACCTACGGCGGCCGGATCCACGAAACGCAAGCAGGGCAGACCTTCCTCGTCGAAGGCTCCATCCCGCACGCGGTGGGAGCCATCACCGACCACCTCATCGTCGCCGTCGGCGCCCCGCACAAGCGCATCGACTCCAGCGACCGCATGACCCCCGTGCCCTACGAGGAGATCATCGCCGACGACGGCGACCTCACCTGCCTGCTGTGCGACAAGACCGCAGGCGCACCGCGCTACCTGCACTCCCTGGACTGTCCCCACTGCCCTTGTCGCGAGTGCGCTGGGTTGCCTGATTGAGCGGTCGTTTCGGGTGTGTGGTCGGGTGGCGGAACCTCAGTGCCTTCCTCGCTGCGGGATCTTTTTCCCTAGTGGCTCCGCCACGAGGGAAAAAGCTGTCCTCGCGAGGAAGGCACTGAGAACCCGTGGGGGTCGGCTTTTCGACGTGGGCTATTCGCTGCGCGAATACAGGCACGGCCTTCGGCCGCCAGGCAGGCTTGCTTCGCCGCCCAGAGCACGGCTTCGCCGCGAGGCAGGCTGGGGTCGCAGTTCTAACGATGGTTTTGCCGTGAGGCAGGTTTGCTTCCCTCGGCAACAGCTGACCGGCGCGCCTCACGTCGTGAGGGCTGCGATCTCCGCTGTGCTCCACCGGCCCCGTGCGCCGGGCAGTGCCGCGAGGTACCGGGCCGCTGTGGCGGTGTCCCAGGCCTGGCCTGCGCGCAAGCCGCCGAGCAGCATCCGCAGGTACGCGGCCGACGGCGCCACCAGCGGCACGTCCGCGCTCGACCAGGGCGCGGTGAACGTCAGCACCGGGAGCCCGTCGAGGTCGCCCACGCGCAGCACGGTCTCGTAGCGCCCCGGACCGAGCACGTCCCGCCCGGAGCGCAAGACCTCCCGCAGGTCGAGATCGGTGCCCGGGTCGCGGTACATCTCCTGCACGACGACGTCGGCGAACTGGCCGGGCGTCACCAGGTACGCGCGCAACGCGGCCGAACCGTCCAGCGCAGGATCGAGGAACGCGCGGCCACCGCCCCACACCGGTGACTCCGTCGCGAAGTACACGCCACCCGCGACGCGGAACCCCGCGGTGCGCCGCGGCGGGCGAGGATCGCGGCAGCCGGGGCAGGCACGGTGCCCGCCGGGCGGGACGCCGCCTTCGAGGTAGCAGCGGAACCGGTCGGCGTGCATGTTCGAGCCGTAGCTCGCGTACCAGACCAGATCGTGTTCGGACTGATCGAGCGACATCCCGCCATGATCGCGCACTCGGCCCCGCCGCACGTGCGACGATCGCCGCTGAATCGAATCCACCCGCGAGGAGGCGGCGCCATGGAACTGCCCGAAGGCCTGCTGGACCTGCTCTGCAAGCCGAGCCCGTGCTTCGTCGCCACCGCGATGCCCGACGGCGCGCCGCAGCTCACCCAGACCTGGTGCGACACCGACGGCGACCACGTCCTGATCAACACGGTGGAAGGCGCGCAGAAGGTGCGCAACCTCCGCCGCGACCCGCGAGTCGCCGTGAACGTCACCGACCCGGAGAGCTCCGCCCGCTACTACGCGCTGCGCGGCCGGACCGTGGACATCCGCCACGACGGCGCCGTGGAGCACATCCACGAGCTCTCGCACCGCTACCTGGGCATGCCGTACCCGTGGTTCGGCGGCGAACGCGAAGAAGACCGGCTACTGGTCCGAATCCGAGTCGACAGCCTCAGTTTTGTGGGGTGAGTCGGGGTCGTTCTGCGTTGGTGGTCGGGTGGCGGAACCTCAGTCGGTCTCTCGCTGCGGGATGTTTTTCCCGAGTGGCTCCGCCACGAGGGAAAAAGCCGTCCTAGCGAGAGACCGACTGAGAACCCGCGGGTGGTCCATTCGCGTGCGTGGTCACCGCTCAGCGGCTTCGCCGCTGACAGGACACTGCTGAAAAGCCGCTCTGCGAGCGGGTTTTCCGGTGTGGGGCTGTGGGTTGAGTGATCACGGGGTGCTGGTGGCGGGTTCGGGGGTCGGGATGTCGTGGGTTTCCGGGGGTGGGCGGCGGAACAGGTCGGTGCGGTAGGCGAGGTAGGCGGTGCCGAGGACCAGCCAGCTGAGACCGAGCGTCAGCGCCGCCGGGTCCAGGTTCACCAGCAGCCACAGGTCGATCAGCGCTCCGATGCCGGGCAGCAGCACGTGCGACCACCACGGCAGCCGCCTTCCTCCCTTGCGCTCGCGCAGGAACAGGCCGATCACGCTCAGGTTGACCGCGGTGAACGCGACGAACGCGCCGAAGTTGATGAACGACGTGGACGTTGAGACGTCGAGGAACATCGCGACGAGCCCGATCGCGCCGGTGAGCGCGAGGTTCACGGCGGGAGTGCGGAACCTCGGGTGCACCCGGCCGAACAGCCTGCGCGGCAGCACGTCGTCGCGGCCCATCGCGAACAGCAACCGCGCCGCCCCGGCCTGCGCGGCCAGGCCCGAGGCGAACTGCGCGACGACCAGGCCCGCCAGCAGCAGCGCCGCGACGGCGTCCCCGGCGATGGTGCGCGCGATCTCGAAGACCGCCGAATCCGGTGCGGCGAAAGCGGATCCGGGGTGCGCCAGCTGCGTCGAGTAGGCGACGACCACGAAGATGCCGCCGCCGATGAGCGTGATGAGCAGGATCGCGCGCGGCATCGTCCGGCGCGGATCCACCGTCTCCTCGGTGAGCGTGGTGACCGCGTCGAACCCGAGGAACGAGTACGCCGCCAGCGCCGCCCCGGCCGACACGCCCGCGGCGGTGGTGGCCGGGTTCAGGAACGGCTCGCCGCTCAGCAGCGCCCCGGCCCCGCCGAGCTCGAACACGTGGCGCAACGACAGCAGCACGAAGATCGCGATGACGAGCACCTGGAAGGCCATCAGCGCGTAGTTCGCCTTGTCCGCGACCTTGATCCCGAGCACGTTCAAGCAGGTGGTGGCCGCGATGAACGCCACGATCCACATCCAGAACGGCACCGCGGGGAACTGCGCCTGCAGGTAGGTGCCGCCGAGCAGCCAGATCACCATCGGCAGGAAGAAGTAGTCCAGCAGCACCGCCCAGCCCACGAGGAACCCGGCGCGGGAATCCAAGGTGCGGCGCGCGTAGGTGTAGGCGGAACCGGCGACGGGGTGCGCGGCGGCCATCTTCCCGTAGCTGTGCGCGGTGAACAGCATCGCCACCATCGCCAGCAGGTAGGCCGTCGGCACCGAGCCGCTGGTCTCCTCCGCGACGACGCCGAAGGTGCCGAGCACGATCATCGGCGCCATGTAGGCCACGCCGAACAGGACTACCGACCGCAGCCGGAGCGACCGGTGCAGGGCGGGGGCGGATTCGGGCATCGGGGCTCCTAGCTGTTCGCCGGGCCGGCGGGACGCCAGCGGCGCGGATCGAGGTGGCCGTCGTAGAGCGGAAGTGCGATCGGGACGTCGGAATCGGTGAACTGGTCCCACATCCGGTTGAGCCCGGCGGTGCCGTCGGCGCGCACCCGCCGCACCTCGTCGAGGTCGACGGTGGCGGCGAGCGTCGCGGCGGCGGGGCCCTCCGCCCGCGCGAGCACGTGGCCTTCGGGGCCGACGAGCAGGCTGTCGCCGGTGCCGACCGGTCCGGCGACGTTCGCGCTGGCCACGAAGACCTGGTTGGTGATCGCGTGCGCGCGGGCCAGCACGAGTTCCTGCTCCCGGTCGGCGGTCGTGGTTTGCACCGGGTTGAGGACGAGTTCGGCGCCCAGCCACGCCAGGTGCCGCGCCACTTCGGGGAACCAGGCGTCGTAGCAGATGCTGAACCCGAGCCGGCCGAAACCGGGCGCGTCGAACACGACGAACCGGTCGCCGGGGTCGTAGGGCTCGTAGGGCCGCCACGGGAAGACCTTGCGGTACCAGGAGATCAGCTCGCCGCGCGGCGAGAACGCCAGTGCCGTGTTGAACAGCTCGCCCCGGTCGCCGCGTTCGCAGACGCTGCCCGGGACCAGCCAGATCCCGAGGTCACCGGCGAGTTCGGCGAGCCGCCGGGTGCGTTCGCCGTGCAGCGGTTCGGCGGCCGCCGCCAGCTCGGCGTCGCGGTCCGGCCCGGTGGCTCCGCACAGGTGCAGCTCCGGGTACAGCACCAGTCGCGTTCCGGGGTGCTCGGCCAGCAGGTCCCGCACCTGAGCGGCGAACTCGTCGGGCGCAGCGGTCGCGGCCAGCGGCGGTTGCTGCGCCAGCGCGAGCGGCATCGGTCGGGACATCGGTTCTCGCTTCCTCGCGATGGCCGGGTGGCGCCGGGGCGGCGCCGACTGCGATGCGAAGAAAATAGGGCAGAGCGACCGCGGAAACAAGAGTGCTCATTTTGACCAGTTTGCGCCTGACGTGCCGTTATGGTGGTTCCCATGGCAAGCGAACACTCCGGCGAGCCCACCGGGGCCGCGCTGTCGTCGGCCGCGCTCTCCGGCATCCGGCGGCTGTCCGCGGTCGACACGGTGCGCGCCCGCATCTCCCTCGCGGTCGACCTGGGTCTGCTCGAACCGGGGGAGTGGCTGCCGGGCAACGCGCCGATCGCCGCCGCGCTCGACGTCTCCGAGATCACGGTGCGCCGGGCGCTGGTCGCGCTGTGCCACGACGGCGTGCTGGAACGCCGCCGAGGCCGGGGCGGCGGGACCCGCGTGGTGGCCGAGCCGGCGCGCAGCGCGGTCCGGGAGACCGACGCCTACCGCGCGGCGGCCGAGGAGGTGCACCGGCTCATCGACCGGCGCCTGGTCCTGGAGTGCGGCATCGCGCACCTGGCCGCCCGCGCCGCCGGCGAGCAGCCGCTGGCGGAGCTGGAGCGGCTGACCGCGCTCATGGACCGGGCCGCGGACTGGGCGGAGTTCCACCGGCTCGACGAGGAATTCCACCGCGCCGTCGCCGCCGCGACGGGGATCGACACCGGCGACTACGACCTGGTGCTGCGCGACCTCTACCGCTACTACCTGCCGTACCCGGTGGACTACCTGCGCGGCTCGAACCGGGAGCACCACGAGCTCGTCGCCGCGCTGCGCACCCGCGACGCCGCCACCGCGGCCGACGTCGCCCACCGCCACGTCACGACCCTGCACGGGGCGATGTTCGTCGGGTTGGAGGCGCCGCCGGGTTGAGTGCGCCCGGTCAGTCCGGGCGGGCGTTGCGGGCGGCTTCGTTCGCCTTCGTCGTCGCGAACAACAGGTGCAGCACTTGCAGGGCGAGGCCCGCCAGGCCCGCCACGAGCGCGACCCAGGGCTCGACTCCCCACCAGATCTGCAGGACCAGCAGCACCGCCGTCAGCGCGGCGGCGGCGTACCCGGTGCGCGCCGCCGTCCGCAACGAGTCTCCGGCGGCGCGGTGGCCCGCCAGCCAGGCGGCGTCCGACGCCTTCGTTGCCTTCGTCCGGATGCCGAACAGGGGGTTGCGGCCCATTTCCCCGCTCGCGGTCTTGTCCCGCACCACGTCCAGCACGAACGACACGATCACCAGGCTCACCGCGCACACCCCGGGCGCCACAGCATCTTCCACAGCCGATCCCCCTCGTGCTCGGTGCCCGATCTCCCCAGAACGGACTCGCGCACTCGAACGGACCGCGGCTCCGGTCGTCAACCGGTCCGAGCACGTTCACCGGCCCGGTCAACCGGTTCTGGCGAAGCGACGGCCGATCACGACCAGCGCCAGCGCCGAGAACGCCAGCACCACGGCCATCTCCACGAGCGGCGGCACCGGCGTGCCTCCCCACTCGACCGGCGTGAAGATCAGCGTCGACTGCGGCGCGCCGAGCTGCCCGAGGATGGTGTGGCGCATCGCGTCCACCGCGTAGGTCAGCGGGTTCACCAGGGTCAGCGAAGCCATCCAACCGGGCATCGCGCTGATCGGGAACATCATGCCGGACAGGAAGACCAGCGGCGTGATCAGCACGGAGAGCACCGTGTTGAACGTCTGCACCCGTTTGATCAGCACCGCCACGGCGGCGGCGAGCACGGTCATCGACAGCGCGGCGATCGAGACCTCGACGACGAGCATCGCGAACAGCGCGGGGTGGTACGGCACGCCGACCAGGCCCGCGGTGAGCAGCACGACGGCGCTCTGCGCGGTCGCCACCGTGGCGCCGCCCAGGCACTTGCCGAGCAGCAGCGTGCCGCGGAACACCGGCGCGGCCAGCATCTCCCGCATGAACCCGGTCTGGCGGTCCCACACGATCGACGCGCCGACGGAGATCGCCGGCGCCTGCGCGGCCATCACGAGCACACCGGGGAACAGGAACAGCATGTAGTCGCTCGCGGCCCGCGCGCCGCCGCCCGCGTCGGCGAACAACCGGGACAACCCGACCCCGAGCACGTACAGGAACAGGAACGGCGGCAGCAGCGACACCGCCACTCTGGTGCGGTCCCGCAGGAAGTGCAGCACTTCGCGGCGCCACACCATGCTCCCGGCGCGCCATTCGTTCGCCAGCCGACCGCGCGGCTCGGTGTCCTGTTCGGACGGACGGGACGCGGGTGCGCGGCGGGGTGGTGCGGTGCGGGTCAACGCGAACTCCTCGGGTCGCCGTGGACGGATTCCGGTGGTGCGGCGCTCATCCGGCGGGCACACCGGGGGCGTCGCGGATGGCGCGGCCGGTGTAGTGCAGGAACACCTCGTCCAGGCTGGGGCGGGTCACGGTCACCTCGAAGATCGGCACGTCCAGTCCGGAGCACAGCACCGGCACGAACCGCGCGCCGTCGGCGACCTGCACCTGCACGCCGCCGTCGATCGCGGTGGCCGCCAGGTCGAAGCGGTCGCGCAGCACCCGCACCGCGGCGGCGTCGTCGTCGGTGCGCAGCGCGATGCGATCGGCGCCGATGACGGACTTCAACTCCGCCGGAGTCCCCTGCGCGACGATCCGGCCCTCGTCGATGATCGCGATCCGGTCGCACTGCTCCGCCTCGTCGAGGTAGTGCGTGGTGAGGAAGACCGTGGTGGCCTCCTGCTCGGCGATCCGCCGCAGGTAGGTCCAGATCTCCGCGCGGGTCTGCGGATCCAGGCCGACGGTCGGTTCGTCCAGGAACAGCACGCGCGGCCGGTGCAGGAGCCCGCGGGCGATCTCCAGCCGCCGCCGCATCCCCCCGGAGAACGTCGCGACCCGATCGTCGCGCCGTTCGCGCAGCCCGACCAGGTCCAGCATCGACGCCACGCGTTCGGCCACGACCGCCCGCGGCATCCCGTACAGGTCGGCGTGGAAGGTCAGGTTCTCCGCCGTGGTCAGGTCGGTGTCCAGCGTCGACTCCTGGAAGACCAGCCCGAGCCTGCGGCGCACCTGGTGACCGTCGCGGACCACGTCGTACCCGGCGATCTCGATGCGCCCGGAGTCCGGCCGGACCAAGGTGCACATCATCGCGATCGTGGTGGACTTGCCCGCCCCGTTCGGCCCGAGGAAGCCGAACGTCTCACCGCGCCGCACCGTGATGTCCACGCCGCGCACGGCGTGCACGCCCCGGTAGGACTTGTGCACGTCGCGCGCCAGGACCGCGGGCGCGTCAGCGGAGCGGTCCTCACCTCGCCGGAGTCGTCGCACGGGGGCTCCTCACTCGTCGCGGAGGCCGGTGAGGCGGCTCCGCCAGTCCTCGGGGACCACGAAGCCGAAGCTCCACCGGTGGCGTTCGGTCGGGTTGACGATGCAGTGCCAGAACAGCTTGTCCGGGTCCTGCTCGGCCTTGAAGAACCGCACGATCCGGCGGCGTTCCCGCAGCGTCACGAGCTCACCGGTCCGCGGGTTCTGGTAGCGGAAGAACGAGGTCGCGCCGCCGTCGGGGAAGTCGTCGTCCAGGTCCACCACGTACATCCGCCAGCCGGGCTGGTCCTCGTTGGTGTGCCAGAGCCGGTAGCTGCGCGGTGGGTACCACATGGCGCCGGAGAGCCGGACCTCGTCGCCGAAGACCCCTTCCAGCAGGCGGATCGCGTTCGTCTTCGCCTCGAAGTAGTCCTGGTAGCCGGGATGCTCGACGTGCTCGTCGAGGTTCACCAGGTGGAAGTCCCGCCGCGGCGCGTCCGCGTCGGCCGGGTCGCGCCAGTGCGCCGCCATCATCTGCCGATGCCATGCCTGGAAAGCCGGGTCGGCGGGGGACTGAGACGTCGACTCCAGGTCCTCGGCGCGGAACCGGGCGTGGAACGCGCCCATGTCCACCGGGGGCCGCACCTTCAACCGGGGCAGCTCGTCGATCAGGCCCGCCAGTTCCGGCACCGCCGCCAAGTCGTACTCGTGGTGGTAGAAGGCGGTTTCCGCGGGTGGCGCGGGAGCCGGCGCGGGTTCGGCGGTGGCCGCGAACGTGGCGGAACCCCGGGCGAGCTCCGGGGCGGTGAAGTCGAACCCGTGCCTGCCGCCGAGCGCGATGATCTCGTTCATCCCGGTGACGGCCTTGAGCTGCTGGGCGAGTTCGGGGCGGTCCTGGGTCGCCTGCAGGAAGTCCACGCAGGATTCGACGGACATGACGGACTCCTTCGTGCCGATTCGGGTGGGACGTCAGGGGCGGTCCGGCGGTGGATCGAGCAGCAGCACCGACGGGATCCGATCCGGATGCGCGATGCGCAGGAAGTGCATGCCGTAGCCGGCGATGCCCAGCATCAGGCCGGGGAAGAAGTCGGCGCTGTGCTCGCCGAGCCCGTGCTCGGCGTCGTCCAGCGACCGCCACATCTCCCGCACCTGCACGTTCGCCTCCAGCTGAAACGCGGGTTCGCCGCGCAGCCGCGCGTAGCGGACCAGCAGTTCCGAGTTGCCGGCCGTGCCGTGGCACAACGTGTGGTTGCGCAGCCGGGAGAAGTTGCGCAGGGTCGCGGCCAGCGCGTGGCGGGCCTCCCGCAGCAGCGCGTCGTCGTCCCCGCCGAGCAGCGACCACGCCGCGATGCGGGTCAGCCCGATGCCCGCCGCCCCGTTGCACCAGGCGTTGGAGAAGTGGTGGCCGTTCTTGGCGACCTGCCCGGTGTTCGTGCGCAGGTCGTACCAGTCCTGCTCGGTGGCGTCGAAGTGCCGCGCCTCGTAGGCGAACGCGCGCCTGCCGGCCGCGACGTAGTCCTCGCGGCCGGTGCGCGTGCCCAGCAGGACCAGCGCCCAGCCGATGCCGCCCGCGCCGTGGGCGAGGCCGGTCAGGTCGTCGCGCACGTTCTCCGGGGTGTTCGACGGCCAGCTCAGCACGTCGCCGCGCTCCCGCGCGTGGCGCAGCACGTGCGCGGCGCAGTGGTGCGCCAGGTCGACGGCCTTCTCCCCGAGCACCGGGCGCAGCTCCAGCAGCACCGGGATCAGCCCGGCGGCGCCGTGCAGCACGTCGAGGTGGTCGTCGGCGTCGACCAGCTCGGGCACGTCCGCGCTCAGCCGCACCGCCTCCTCCGCCAGCTCCTGCTCGCCCCACAGCCGGTGCAGGTGGGTGAGCAGGTAGAGCCGTCCCCCGACGTCGGCGAAGGCTCCGGGCCGCTGCTGCCCGGAGTCGAGCGCGTGCCGCAGCGCGCGTCGCGCGGCGTGCCGGAACTCGGGGCGCGGGACCAGGTCGTCGAGGTAGGCGAGGAACAGCGCCACCCCGGCCGAGCCCTGGTACAGGTCGCCTTCGATGTCGACGGCCTCCATCTCGGCCCCGTCGCGCCGGAACGACGTCCACGGCGCGGGAGCCGACGGGTCCCGCAGCATCGCGCACAGCCGTTCGCCGATCCGGGTCGCGTAGTCCAGCGCGGTCGTCACGAACGCCGGGCTGCTGATCTCGCCGGTGGACAGGCTCGCCGCGATGTAACGGGCCTGCTGCGCCCGGTTGCGCGGCGTCAGGTGCCGGATTCGCCGCGCGGCGTGCTCCAGCGGGGAGCGGGCCAGCGCGGACGGCACCGCGTCGGCGTGGTCGTGCACGAGGTCCGCGCCGTGCACCGGCGCCGTGAAGATCGGCACGTCCAGCCGCCACATCGACGTGGTCTCCCGGTCGGCGAGCACGCCGTCCTGGTCCCAGGTGCGGGGGAAGGTGCGCACCGTGTTCAGCAGCAGGTCCACTTCCAGCGGTTCCGCGAGGCTCTTGGGGTGCTGCGCGGTCAGCAGCAGCTGCGCGTAGATCTGGGTGCTCCAGTTGAGGAACCGGACGTGGGCGCCCTCGAAAGCCTGCGACAGCAGGACGATCGCCTCGTCGGCGTGCTGCTCCAGCCATTCGTGCACGCGGTCGAAACCGTCCATGATGGACTCGATGTGGTCGTGCGGGTCCACCAGCTCCCCGTCGAGGAACACCCGGTTCGCGCCGCTGAGCTCGACCTGCACGCCCGTGACGTTCTCCACCGTGGCCGCGAAGCTGAGCCGCTGCTCGCTGATCCGCGGCACCGGCATCGGCATCTCGTAGCTCTCGCCGCCGGTGTAGCCGCTGAGTCGCATCTGCTCCGGTCCGCCTGCGTCCGCGCGCGGCCACTCCAGCAGCCCGGTGCGGAACACGGAGTCCTGCATCGTCCCGCCCGCGCCGTCACGACCGGGCGGGGATGCGCCGAACACCGTCTCGCCGTCGCACACGAACGCGTGGCCGTCGGCGACGACGATGTTCTCGAAGTGCAGGTCGCTGCCGCCGAGCACGTAGAACAGCGCCAGGTAGCCGCCGAGCTCCCGGTACACCTGCGCGGCGTCCGCCGCGGTGGCGACCTCGTTGCGCCCCAACGGGATCGCGGCCTCGTAGCCGTACCCGTCGTGGGCGAGCACGGGACGCGTCGCGAACGCCACGACGTCGCGCTCGCGCAGCCGGTCCAGCACCACTTGCAGGCCCGCCTCGGAACGCAGGCAGCGCGGCTTGCAGTAGAAGGTGCCGGTACCGCCGTCGTCGAGGGCGGCCGTCACCACCGCCACGCTGCGTCCGCCCGCGTGGTAGTCCGAGGTGCCCAGGCGCACCGAGCGGAACTCGGTGACGACCCGGCCGAAGAACTCCGCGCCGATCCGCTCGGCGTCGGTGGCGAGCCGGCCGAACAGCTCGGCGCCGTAGTCGGCCAGCAGGTCCGTGAGGTGCGCGAGCCAGCGCCCCAGCACCGGGTACTTCAGGAAGAACGCGTGGTACGACGCCGCATCGCCGAACGCCGCGTCGAGGTAGGCGAGGTACCCGGCCTCGCCGGACTGCTCCCGGTCGAGCCCGTGCCGCGCCCGGTGCACGTTCGCCTCGGCTTCCACCGTCCACGCCAGCGCGAGGGCGAACCGGTCGTGCAGGTGGCGTTGCAGGTCGTCGATCAGCCCGTCGCCGATCGAGCCCGGCAGCCCGGCGCGGGCCGCCGCCAGCCGCCGCCCGAGTTCGACGAGGAAAGGTTCGCAGGCCGTGGCGAGCCTGCCGTAGTACACGTCGACCTGCCGCCAGGTCGCGCGGGCGTCGGACCGCGCCGGGTCCCATCCGAGCACGGCCGCCCGGTAGGTCGGCAACCAGTCCCGGTGCAGTTCGTCGAGCAGCTCCCGCACCTCCGCCGCGGCCTGGTCCGGGGCCGATTCGAAGCGGCGGTAGGCGGTGAGCGCGTCCACGAGCTGCTCGCGGTCGTGGCGCTGGGGCTTCGCGCAGTGCTGCGCCTCCTGCTCGAACTTGTCCGCGAGCCGCCCGGCCAGGTGCTCCAGGCGCCACCGCTCGACGGGATCGGACAGCGGCTCGTCCTGCGGACGACCGCGGGCGCGCAGCGCCGCGACCACGCGCAGCCGCTCGCTCAGCGTGGCCGCGCGGGCCGCCAGATCGAGTGCACGGTCGGTCTGCATCGAACTCCTGTCCGGCGATCGGAGGCGGGCGAGGAAACGCGGTGAGCCCGGAGGCTCACCGCGCCGGTGCTCTACTTGGTGGAGCCGTCGCACAGGATCGTGGCCGGGCCCGAGCTGCACGTGGAGGCGCAGGCGAAGATCTCGGTGGCGGCGACCCCCTCGGTCCAGAAGTCGAGCGTCTCCTGGTCGATGCGCTCGACCGCGTCGGGCAGGTCACCCGGGGTGACGCCGAACGCGGCCGGGTTCTCGATCAGCGCGGTGCGGAACTCGGCATCGATGACGGCTTGGCGCAGAATGGTGTCGGACATGACTTCCTCCTGAACATCGGCTTTCTCGGACTGCTTGCGATCATTCGGATGGTTCAGCGCGCAACCGGGCGACCAGCGAGATGCCCAGTTGTTGTTCGACGTTCTTCAATTCCACGAGCGCCGGGCTCATGTTCTCGTCCTTGTTCTGCCAGGCGACCACCTCCTTCTCGTTCGCGGGCAGGTCTGCGTGCATCCACAGCGACTCCATCCATTCCTTCGTGGAGAAGGGATGCAGGTCGGTGACCGGCCGGAGCCGGGACAACATCGGTTCCTCGTGCAGGGCGAGGGCGAGCTCCAGCACCTCGCGCAACTTCCCGTCAGGGGGCAGCAACGAGCAGAACAAGACGAGTTCCTGGATCTGCCGGATCGCGTCGACTTCCGGGTAGATGGTCGGAACATCCGAGTGCTTCATCGACGGTTCCCATTCCGGTCGGAGGCCAGTGGGAACAACGCTAGGAGGAACCGGTTGCAGTCCGCCTTCAATCCTGTTTCACCGCACGACGCCCGAGGTGCAAGAAAGGTCGATCCCCCACCGAGAACCAGTCCTCGCCCCCGATTCCAGGCGAGCAATGCTTTTTGATCATTGTCCTGTCAGCGGCGAAGCCGCTGAGCAGTGACCACCAGAGCAACCGGCACCGCCGCGGGTTCTCAGGTGCTTCCTCGCGAGGACGGCTTTTTCCCTCGTGGCGGAGCCACTCGGGAAAAAGATCCCGCAGCGAGGAAGCACCTGAGGTTCCGCCACCCGAACCCCTGCTCAAGCCGAGACCGACAGCAGGCGGGCTCAGTTCTCGGCCAGCCAGGCGCAGAGGGCTGCTTGGACGCGGTTGCCCACTTCGAGCGCGGCGAGGATGCGGCTCACGTGCGCCTTCACGGTGCTCTCCCGCATCCCGAGGGCGGTCGCGATCTCGGCGTTGCCGCCGCCCGCAGCCAGCTCGGCCAGCACTTCGCGTTCCCGCGAGGTGAGCCGGTCGATCTTCGCGCGCGCCGCGGCGGCTTCCGCGCCGGTGTCGCGGTGGTAGTGGTCGACGAGCCTGCGCGCCGCCGCCGGGTGCAGCATCGCCTGCCCGTGCGCGACGACCCGCACGGCGCGCACGATCTCGGCGGGTTCGCTGTCCTTGAGCAGGAATCCGGCCGCGCCCGCGGCGAGCGCGCCGTGGACGTACTCGTCGAGGTCGAACGTCGTCAACGTGACGACCTGCGGCGGATCGGGCAGCGCGCGCAGCTTCCCGGTGGCCTGGATGCCGTCCATGCGCGGCATCCGCACGTCCATCAGCACGACGTCGACCCGGTGGGCGGTAGCCTGCTCGACCGCTTCGAGCCCGTCGCCGGCCTGGGCGACGACGTCGATGTCGGGGGCGTCGTCGAGGATGTCGGCGAGCGCGAGGCGCACCAGCGTGTCGTCGTCGACGATCAACGTGCGGATCATGTCCCCTCCGGGGAGTGGTCGCCGGCCGGGATGCGCGCGCTCAGCCGCCAGCCGCCCGCGCCGGACGGCCCGTGCTCCAGCGTTCCGTGCAGCGCGTCCACGCGCTCCGCCAAGCCGAGCAGGCCGTGCCCGCCCGGTTCCCGGCGCGAGCCGGGATCGCCCGCCGTGTTCTCCACGTCCACTGTGGACTCCGGCGGGCCGTGCTCCACCCGCACCCGCACGCTCGATCCCGGAGCGTGCTTGCGCGCGTTGGTCAACGCCTCCTGCACCACGCGGTAGATCGCGAGCCGGTGGCTGAACGGCAGCGCGGTCGCGGCGCCCCGGATCTCCGCCTCCACCTGCTGGCCCGCCGCGCGCGCCTCGTCCAGCAGCACCGGCAGCTCCCGCAGCTGCCGCGGTCCCGGAGCGCCCTCGGTCTCCGGGGCGCGCAGCCCGCCGAGCACGTCGCGCAGGTCCCGCAACGCGTCCGTGGAGGTGGCCCGCAGCAGATCGATGCGATCGGCGACCTGCGGGGGCAGGTCCGCCGAATGCCGTTGCAATGCGCCGGTGTGCAACGCCAGCACGCTCAGCGAGTGCGCCAGGGCGTCGTGCAGTTCGGAGGCGACGCGGATCCGCTCGGCCATCCGGGCGTGCTCGGCCCGCAGCTCCCGCTCCACCCGCAGCTGTTCGACCTGCGCGGTCATGCTCGTCAGCAGCCGCCTGCGGCTGCCCGCCCACATCCCCAGCGCCACCACCGCGACCAGCAGCAGCACCGGCCCGTACGAACGGGTGCTCCACAGCGATTGCTGCGGCTGCCCCAGGAAGTTCCCCGCCATGGCCGCCGCCGCGCACACCGCCGCCGCCACCAGCCTGCCGCGGGAGGCGAACGAGAACAGCACCACCACCAGCGGCAGCACCGCGCCCAGCGCCGCCGCGAGCGCCGTCGCCAGCACGGCGGGCACGGCCGGGTACCTCGTGCGCCACGCGAGCGCGGCCGTGGTCAGCACCGCCGCACCGACCTGCGGGCTGAGCACGGTGCCTCCCGCGACCACGTACCCCTCCTGCGCGGACAGCAGGCCTACCGCCAGCAGCAGCGCCGCCTCGGCCCACGGCCGGAGCGGACGTTCGGTCCCGTCCACCGCGCACCTCCCGCCGCGTCCGCGGTCATGACGGTCGAGCATAGAAATCAGCCGACCCCCTACTTTCGTACCGGTCGCCGTGTCCGAGCGACCGATGCCGATTCGGCCACCGCGCCCTACCGTGGGCGAACGTGGCCCAGATCCAGACACCGAACACCAGAGCCGGATGGCTGAACTTCTCCCGCGAGGCCGTCCGCAGCTTCCACACGACCGGCGCGTTCGCGCCGAGCAGCGCCCGCCTGGCCGCCCGGCTCGCCGCACCGCTCGCGCCGCCGCAGCAGCGGAACCCGGCGCGCGTGCTGGAAGTCGGCGCGGGCAGCGGTGTCGTGACCCGAGCGCTTGCCCGGCGGCTCGGCCCCGCCGACCGGCTCGACGTGGTCGAGGTCAACCCCCGCTTCGTGCGGATGCTCGCCGAGTCGCTGCGCACCGACTTCGCGCTCTCGGCGGCGTCGGACCGCATCCGGCTGCACGAGCGGTCGATCCTCGACGCGGAGCTGGAACCCCGCTACGACGTCGTCGTCTCCGGATTGCCGTTCACGAACTTCGACCCGGCCGTGGTGCGGTCGATGCTGCAACGCCACGTCGACCTCCTGGTGCCGGGTGGGGACCTGACGTTCTTCGGCTACCTCGGCACCCAGCGGGCGCGGACCGCGTTCGCCGGTCGCGCCGAAGCGCGGCGGCACCGCGGGGCGGTGGCGGTCGAACGCGAGTTCATCGACCGCTACGGCCTCGGCCGGGCGACGGTCTGGCGCAACCTGCCGCCCGCGCACGTCTGGCACCTGCGCGCGCCGAGCCCGGAGCAGACCTGATGCCCGCCCCGGCCGAGTGGCTCGCGCAGCTGCCGCCGCTGACCGCGTACGGGCTGCTCGCGGGCCTGGTGTTCGTCGAGGGCGTCCTCGTGGTCAGCCCGTTCGTGCCGACCTTGGGGCCGTTGCTGGTCGCGGGAGCGCTCGCGTACTCCGGCGCGCTCGACCTGTGGCTGGTGGTGCTGTTCGCCGCCCTCGGCGCGGTCTGCGGCGACGCCCTGGGCTTCTACACCGGGCTGCGGCTCGGGCCACGGCTGCGTTCCACCCGCGTCGCCCGCCGCGCGCACCGGGCGTGGGACCGGGCGAGCGACCTGTTCCGCCGCCACGGCGGCCCCGCGCTCATCCCGTGCCGCTTCGTCCCGCTGGTCCGGTCCGCGGCACCGCACCTGGTGGGCGCCTCCGGCATGCCGTACCGGCGGATGGCGCCCTACAGCGCGCTTGCCGCGGTGCTGTGGACGTGCGGCGAAGGCGGTGTCGGCTACCTCGTCGGCGCCTCCTACACCGGCCTGTCCGGGGTGTTCGGCGTGGTGCCGGTGGTCGCGGCCGTGGTCGTGGCGCTGGGCATCGTGCTCTGGCGGCGTCGCCGTCGCCGCGAGCGGCACGAGGACCCGCGGGCGGAAGCCGAGCCGGTGTCGTAGCACTACGGTGCGGGCACTCGGCATTCGGTGAGCGCCCGCTCGTCGTCGCGCAGGATCGCCAGGTGCAGCGCGCGCACTTCCGCGCTCGGGTCCACGCCGAACTCGTCGCGGATCCGCACCGTCAGTTCGCCGTAGGCCATCAGCGCCTCCACCCGACGGCCGCAGCGGTACAGCGCGAGCATGAACTGCCGCCAGAACGGTTCGTGGAAGGGGTGCTCGAAGGTCAGCGCGCGCAGTTCCGCGACGAGTTCGTCGTGGCGCCCCATGGCGAGGGACAGCGCCGCGCGGCGTTCCAGCGCCCACATCCACTGCTCGTTGAGCCGGGGGACGACCTCGCGGTGCAGCGAGTCCGAAGCGACGTCCGGCAGCACCCGGCCGCGCCACAGGGCCAGCGCCGCGCGCAGCGCCTCGGATTCCCGGGCAGGGTCGCCCGAGCGGGCCGCCGCCCGCGCGGAGCCCAGCAGCTCGGTGAACCGGGCGAGGTCGAGGTTCTCCGGCGGCAGCTCGATCATGTACCCGGCGTGCGAGGTGCGGATCAGTTCGGCCGCCGGTCCGAACGGGTCCTTCATCGCGTGCCGGAGCCGGGTCAGGCAGGTGTGCAGCGCGCGTCGCGGCCGGTGCGGCGGGGTGGCGTCCCAGATCCGGTCGACCAGTTCCTCCACGGACACGACCTGGTTGAACTTGACGAGCAGGGCCGCGAGCAGCACGCGTTGCCTGCCGCCGGGGACCGGGAGCCCGCGGCCTCCGACCTGCACCGACAGCGGTCCGAGCACGTGGAACGACAGCGACCGGTTCACCTCGAACCTCCCCAGTGTGGCGTCCACCGACCGCCTGCTCGCGGCCGCTCGCCGGCCGTGCGGTGAGTTCCGGCGCGCCGCGGTCGCCGTGGAATGCGCCGGGCCGGGCCGGAATTGGATCGCCTCTTTCTAGCACCGTTGTTCAGGGCGCGGCAATGGAATTGTCCGATGTTCGGCGAAGTGCGGATTCGAGGATCGATGCTTCCTTTGCAGCTCGTATTTGCAATGGTGTCGAGCGATGCTTCGCCGATCGTGAAAGTGGCAAATTATCCACGTTTATGAGAAGTGATCACTCGGCGTGGCGGGGCCTTGTTCCTTCGTTGGGGTGAATATCGTCGGCAACCCGGCGAGTCCGGCGGTCCGGTTTGTCGCGCTTGTTTCTCATGTCCAGGATATGCTGCCTGAACTGCGAAAAGAACAAATCGGACGACGCGGGTGGGGATTCGGCTCGAATTCGCGCGGTGGCTCTCGATTCGCTCGAAGGGGGAACTAGGGTGGCCCCCGAGACCTGGAGATCAGTTGCTCCGCGAGGGCTCGGGGATCGCTCGGGCCGGCGGCGAGAAGCAGGTAGAGGGGTGTTCGCCTTGTCAGGGGATGGCTCGTCCGACGCGAATTCGGGCGAATTTTCTGTATCGGACGTGACGGTCACCGAACCGAACGTGATTCGGCGCGCGGTCGGTGCGGCTGCCATCGGCAACGTCACGGAGTGGTTCGACTTCGGCGTCTACTCCTACTTGGCGGTGAAGATCGAGGGAGTGTTCTTCACCGGCCTGTCACCGACGATGGGCACGATCGCGACGCTGGGGACCTTCGCGGCGGCGTTCCTGGTGCGCCCGTTCGGAGGCCTGTTCTTCGGGCCGCTCGGTGACCGGATCGGCAGGCAGAAGGTGCTGTCGCTGACCGTGATCATGATGGCGATCAGCACGTTCATCATCGGCATCCTGCCCGACTACCACGCCATCGGTGTCGCGGCACCGATGCTGTTGTTGCTGGCCAGGCTGCTGCAAGGCTTCTCCACCGGTGGCGAGTACGGCGGGGCGATGGCGTTCATCGCCGAGTACGCGCCGGACCGCAGGCGCGGATTCCTGTGCAGCTTCCTGGAGTTCGGCACGCTGACCGGCTACGCGCTCGGCGCCACGTTCGCGACGGTGCTGGAGGCCACGCTCTCCGAGGACGCCCTGCTCAGCTGGGGCTGGCGCATCCCGTTCCTGATCGCGGGCCCGATCGGCGGCGTCGGGTTGTACCTGCGGATGAAGCTGGAGGAGACCCCGGCGTTCGCGAAGATCGCCGCGGAGTCCGAGGGCCGCGAGGGCAACCAGACGCTGAGCGAGTTCCGCAAGATCTTCATCAACCACTGGCCCGCGATGCTGGTGTGCGGCGGGATCGTGCTGGTCTTCAACGTCACCAACTACATGCTGACCAGCTACATGCCGACCTACCTCACCCAGACGCTGCCGCAGCACGGGCACGCGGGCACGCCCAGCGTGGTCTCCGAGGTGCTGCAGATCCTCGTGCTGCTGGCGTCGATGGTGCTGATCACGTTCGTGGGGCGGCTCAGCGACAAGATCGGGCGCAAACCGGTGCTCTACACGGGCTGCGTGCTGCTGGTGGTGCTGTCCATCCCGGCGATCATGCTGCTGAAGATCGGTGGCACGGTGGCGACCTTCGGCGGCCTGCTGCTGATGGGGTTGATGCTGCTGTGCTTCAACTCCACGTGTCCGTCGGTGCTGCCCGCGCTGTTCCCGACCGACATCCGCTACGGCGGGCTGTCGATCGCGTTCAACATCGCGGTGTCGCTGTTCGGCGGCACGACGGCGACGGTGGTGGCGAGCTTGATCGCGCTGACCGGCAACATCGACATCCCCGCCTACTACCTGATGGGGGCCGGGGTGATCGGCGCGGTCGCCGTGTACTTCGCGAAGGAGACCGCGGGCAAGCGCCTGCCCGGTTCGCCCCCGGCCGCCGTGGACCACGCGGAGGCCGAGCGACTGGTCGCCGCCCAGAAGTAACCCGACCGGAACGACCGAAGGGGCCCGTCGCGCGTGCGACGGGCCCCTTCGGCGTCGGCACCCGTCGGAAAGCGGTGCCGCCTGCTAGGGCGGGGACGTGTCCGGAAGCCGTCCCTGCGGTGGGCTCAGCGGGGGGTGGCGCGCAGGACCGAGCGGGTCCAGGCGGTGATGGCGCCTGCGATCGAGAACAGTCCGAGCGCTTCGACCGACAGCGCGACGATGATGTGGTTCATCCGGAACTCCTGTGACAACGCGACGTGATCATGTCCGGGAAACGTCGTGAAGGCTGATCGAGGCGACCTGCCGCCTCTCGTTGCCACTGCTCGACCCATCTCCCGCCCGGTGCATCGCTGCGCTCGACCTGTGTATTTCAAGCGACCGGGAAGTCGATGTGTGAGTCGGGTCACCTGATCGCGGGCGCCTTCTCCCGGTGGTTCGCGGCGGTTGACCGCGCCTTCGATGTGCTCGTACGGTTATGCCGTCACAAACAGGCTGTGCCGCATGACGGCACGGATCGGCGGGCAACGATGACGTTCGCGCTGGAGAACCTGACCGTGCTCGACCTGACCCAGGTCATGGCCGGGCCCTACTGCTGCCAACTGCTCGGCGACCTCGGCGCCGACGTGATCAAAGTGGAGCCGGTCGGCCGGGGCGACGCGACCCGCCAGGCGACCGGGCACCGGCTGCCGCACGGCGAGAGCGCCGCCTTCCTCGCGGTGAACCGGAACAAGCGCGGCATCGCGCTGGACCTCAAGTCCGAGGCCGGGCGGGAGACCTTCTACCGCCTGGTGGACGAGGCCGACGTCGTGGTGGAGAGCTTCCGGCCGGGCGTGGCGGCCCGGCTCGGCGTGGACTACCCGACGCTGCGCGAGCGCAACGAGCGGATCGTCTACGCGTCCATCTCCGGTTTCGGCCAGACGGGTCCGTATTCGCAGCGCGCCGGTTACGACCTGATCGCCCAGGCGATGTCGGGGATCATGAGCGTGACCGGGGACGCGGGCGGTCCGCCCACCAAATCCGGGGTGCCCGTCGCGGACCTGTCCGCCGGGCTGTTCTGCGCGGTCGGCATCCTCAGCGCCTGCCTGTCCCGTGCGGCCACCGGCCGGGGCCAGGCCGTGGACACCTCGCTCTACGACGCCGCGCTGGCGTTGTCGATCTGGGAGACCTCCGAGCTGTGGGCCACCGGCCGGGCGCCGGGCAGGCTGGGCTCGGCGCACCGGGTGAACGCGCCGTACGAGGCGCTGCCCACCCGCGACGGCCACCTCACGATCGGCGCGAACAACGAACGCCTGTGGCAGCGGCTGTGCGCGGTGCTGGAACGGCCGGAACTCCCGGCCGACGAGCGGTTCGCCACGAACACCGATCGGGTGCGCCACCGCGTGGAGCTGGCGGGCGAACTCGCCCGGACGCTGCGCACCCGCGACACCGAGGAGTGGGCGGAGCTGCTGCTGGAAGCGGGCGTCCCGGTCGGGCCGATCCGCGACTACGCGCAGTCCTGCGCCGATCCGCACACCCTCGCCCGCGAGATGGTCCTGGAACTGGAGCACCCGACCGAAGGCACCGTCCGATCGCTGGGCGTGCCGGTGAAGCTCAGCGGCACCCCCGCCGGAGTGCGCCGGGTCGCGCCGGGACTGGGGGAGCACACCGACGAACTGCTGCGCGCCACCGGGCGCTCCGACGAGGAGATCCGGGCGCTGCGAGCCGAAGGAGCCGTGGAATGACCGGGCAGCTGCGCACCGAGTTCACCGGGACCGTCGCCACCGCCACCTTCGACCGGCCCGCGGCGCGCAACGCGATGACCTGGGAGATGTACGACGGGCTCGCCGAGTTCTGCGAGCGCGTCGCCGCCGATCCGCGGGTGCGGGTCGCGGTGCTGCGCGGGGCGGGCGGCAAGGCCTTCGTCGCGGGCACCGACATCGCCCAGTTCCGCGATTTCCGCACCGGCGCGGACGGGCACGAGTACGAGCGCCGCATCGACGCGGTGGTGGACGCGGTGGAGCGGATCCCGGTGCCGACGATCGCGGTGATCGACGGCTACGCGACCGGCGGCGGGCTCACCCTCGCCGCGTCGTGCGATCTGCGGATCTGCTCGCAGCGCGCGAAGTTCGGGCTGCCCATCGCCCGGACCGTCGGCAACTGCCTGTCGATGCGCAACTACGCGCGCCTGGTGAGCCTGATCGGAGCCGGACGCGCGATGCACTTGATCTGCACGGCCGGGTTCATCGGCGCGGAGCAGGCCGAACGCGCCGGCCTGGCCTCCGAGGTGCTGGCGGAGTCCGAATTGGACGGACGGGTCGCGGAGCTGTGCGCGCAGCTCGCCGACCAGGCGCCGCTGACGATGCGAGCGAGCAAGGAGGCGATCCGCAGGCTGCGGGAGCACGCGCTGCCCTCCGGCGACGACCTCGTCGAATCCTGCTACGGCAGCGAGGACTTCCGCGAAGGGGTGCGCGCGTTCACCGAGAAGCGCCGCCCGCAGTGGCGTGGCCGGTGATGGCCGGTGGGTGGTTCAACGAGGATCCACCGCCGGTCGGTGTCCCAGTGTCGCGCTGACCCTGGCCGCGGCCTCGACGACCAGCGCGCCGTAGCGCTCCCGCAGTTCCGGTGTGATCCGGTCGGCGGGAGCGGAGATGGACAGGCCCGCGATCGGTTCCCCGGTGTCGTCGAAGACGGCCGCCGCGACCGCCGCGATGTCCGCGCGCCACTCGGCGAAGTTCGCCGCGTACCCGAGCTCGGCCACCCGGTCGAGCTCGGTGGAGAACTCCGACCAGTCGACGATGGTGTTGTCGGTGTAGCGCGCCAGGTCCTCGCCGACGATCCGCCGCGCCGACTCGCGCGGCATGCCCGCCAGCATCGCCTTGCCGTTGGACGAGCCGTGCAACGGCACGGTGCTGCCCAGCGGCAGCACGGCCCGGATGGGGTGCTCGGTCTCGATCCGCTCGATGAGCACGGCGTGATCACCTTCGCGCACCATCAGGTGCGCGGTCTCGCCGGTCTCCCGGCGCAGCTCGTGCATGACCGCGGTGGCCGCGTCCCGCACGCCGATGTCGGACACGGCGTGCTGGCCCACTTGGAACGCGCGGGTCGTGAGCACCCAGCGGGTCACGTCGGCGCCGTCCGGGCAGATCCAGCCCGCGGTCCACAGCGTCCGGAGCGCGCGCTGCACGGTGCTCTTCGGCATCCGCAGCCTGCGGGCGAGTTCGCCGACTCCGGCGGGCTGGGTGTGCGCGACCTCTTCGAGCACCCGGAAAGCGGAGAGCACGGTGCGCATTCCTTCGCTCATACCGGCAGTTTATCCGGTTCGGCCCGCCGAGCCGCTGCTCGGCGGGCCACCGGATCACAGCCAGCCGGGCAGCACGAACAGCGCGCAGGCCACCACGGGGCCGACGGCGATCATGCTCATGCCCCAGGCCATCAGCTTCCGGAACACGCCGTCGCGCAGTTCCGGCGGGGAGCTCGCGACGACCAGGGCTCCGCTGGTGGAGAACGGCGAGGAGTCCACCACGGACGACGCCACGGTCAGCGCGATGATCAGGCCCATGGTGCCGACCTGACCGGTCAGCAGGAACGGCACCGCGAGCGGGATGAGCGCGCCGAGGATGCCGGTGGTGGAGGCGAACGCGGACACCGCCGCGCCGATCAGGCAGATCACGAAGGCCGCCAGCAGCGGAACGCCGATGCCCGCCACGCCGTCGCCGAGGAATTCGATGGTGCCGATGCGTTCCATCATGCTCACGTACGTCACCACCCCGCAGATCAGCAGCACCGTCGGCCAGGCCACCTGGCCCACGCACGCGGTGGTGGTCCGCGGGAAGATCACGCACAGCACGGTGGCGATGCTCAGCGACAGCAGCCCGACGTCGAATTCGAGCGCGAGCGCGCCGATCGCGAGCACGATCAATCCGGTCAGCGTCAGCGCCCGCTGCGCGTTGAGCGCGGTGACTTCGGTGATGGTGGCCGTTCCGGAAGCGGTGATCGTAGTGGTCCCGGCACCGCCGGACGGTTCTTCCTCGATTCGGACGGGCGGTTCGGATTCGGTTTCGACTTTTCGGTGCAGCAGTTCTCGGCCGCCGAAGATGAAGAAGACGACCACGCTGAGCGCCAGGTTGAACGCGAATTGGCTGCCCCAGAGCAGCAGCGGGTTCCCGGGAAGTCCGCTGCGTTCGACGACGCCGTTGGTGATGCTGCCGAAAATGCTGATCGGCGAGAAGCCGCCCGCGGTGGCGCCGTTGATGATGAGCAAGCCCATCAGCATCGGGCTGATCCGGTAGCGCGCCGCGAAGCTCAGCCCGATCGGGGCCATGATCGCCACGGCGCCCGGAACCACCGCGCCGACCATGGTCAACAAGCTCGTGACCAGGAACATCACCCAGGGTACGAGGGCGATTCGCCCGCGCACCGCGCGGACTCCGGCGTGGATGAGCCAGTCCACGGTCCCGTTGCTCTTGGCGATGGCGAACAGGAGGGTGACGCCGACGAGCACCGCGAAGAGGTCGCCGGGAAAACCCGCGAACAGATCATCGGCACTCTCGCGGATCAGGAATGTGCCGACCAGGAATGTTCCGAGAAATGCCACGGCTCCCATGTTCACCGAGCGCAACGTGGCGATGAGAAATATGAGGACAAGACCGATGATGGACCAGATCTGTACGGACATGTGACTCCTCGATTCGAGGCGGTCGTCGGCTCGGGGAGGGAGCGGAATCAAATTCCGTGATGCGAGATCAACGTCTCGCCGCCGGGGAAGTATGACCCCGGACACAATTGACGGTCAAGAGCTCTGAATAGACCAGGAGAGATTCCGATGGCGCAGCCGATCGGCCGGCACTTCCTGCAAATTCCCGGCCCCACGAACGTTCCCGACCGCGTTCTCCGCGCGATGTCCGCCCCCACCATCGACCACCGCGGGCCCGAGTTCGCGGCGCTCACCCGCGAAGTGCTGTCCGCGGTGCGGCCGGTGTTCGGCACCAGCGGGCCGGTGCTGATCTACCCGTCCTCGGGGACCGGGGCGTGGGAGGCCGCGCTGGTGAACACGCTGAGCCCCGGTGACCGCGTGCTCGCCTTCGAGACCGGCCACTTCGCGACCCTGTGGCGGGAGATGGCCGAGAACCTGGGGCTGCGAGTCGATTTCATGCCGGGGGACTGGCGGCGCGGCGTCGACCCGGAGGTGGTGCGGCAGCGGCTGGCCGACGACGCCGACCACGAGATCAAGGCCGTGTGCGCCGTGCACAACGAGACCTCGACGGCGGTCACCAGCCGCATCGAGGAGGTGCGGCGGGCGATCGACGACGCGGCGCACCCGGCGCTGCTGCTGGTGGACACGATCTCGTCGCTGGGCTCGGTGGACTTCCGCCACGACGAGTGGGGCGTCGACGTGACGATCTCCTGCTCGCAGAAGGGCCTGATGCTGCCGCCCGGTCTGGGCTTCAACGCGATCAGCGAGAAGGCGTTGCGCGCGCGGGAATCCGCGACGCTGCCGCGGTCCTATTGGGACTGGGGTCCGATCCTGGCGGCGAACGAGCGCGGGTTCTTCCACAGCACCCCGGCGACGAACCTGCTCTACGGCCTGCTCGAAGCTCTGCGCATGCTGGAAGAAGAAGGCCTGCCGGAGGTGTTCCGCCGCCACCGCCGCCACGCCGCCGCGACCCGCGCGGCCGTGCGCGGCTGGGGCCTGGAGACGTTGTGCCTGGACGAGCGGGAGCATTCGCCCGCGCTGACCGCCGTGCTGCTGCCGCAGGGCCACGACGCCGACGCGTTCCGGGGGCTGGTGCTCAACCGGTTCAACATGTCGCTGGGCGCGGGCCTGGGCAAGCTCGCGGGCACCGTGTTCCGCATCGGCCACCTGGGAGATTTCAACGACGTGTCGTTGGCCGGAACGCTCTCCGGGGTGCAGATGGGCTTGGAACTGGCGGGCGTGCCGATCGACCAGGGCGGCATCACCGCCGCGCTGCGGGTGCTGGAGGAGGCGTGATGAGCGACCTGGAACGGCGGCTGAAGGCGGACGTGGCCGGTGAGGTCGAGTTCGACGACTACACCCGGCACCTGTTCTCCCGCGACGCCAGCATGTACGCGATCACGCCGCTGGGCGTGGTGTTCCCGCGCGACGCCGACGACGTCGCGGCGGCGGTCGCGGCGGCGGCCGAGCACGGCGTCCCGGTGGTGCCGCGCGGCGCGGGGACCAGCCTCGCGGGCCAGACCGTGGGCCCCGGCATCGTGCTCGACATGTCCCGTCACCTGCACCGGATCGTGGAACTGGACCCGGAGGCGCGGACCGCGCGGGTGCAGCCGGGCGTGGTGCAGGACCAGCTCAACCGCGCCGCCGCCCCGCACGGGCTGATGTTCGGCCCGGACACCTCCACGAGCAATCGCGCCACGCTCGGCGGCATGATCGGCAACAACTCGGCGGGCAGCGGTTCGGTCCGCCACGGCATGACGATCGACCACGTCCGGGAGCTGGACGTGGTGCTCTCGGACGCGTCCACGGCCCGGTTCGGACCCGTCGACGACGAGCAGCGGCAGCGGCGGGCGGCCGGGTCGACGCTCGAAGCGCGGCTGTACCGGGAACTGCCGCGGATCGTCGCCGAGGACGCAGACGCGATCTCCCGCGGTTTTCCCGAGTTCTGGCGCCGGGCGGGCGGCTACCGCCTGGACCGGCTGGCCGAGCCGACGCCGTTCGACCTCGCCGAGTTCGTGGTGGGTTCGGAGGGCACGCTCGTCGTGGCCACCGGCGCGCTGGTGAACCTGGTGCCGAAACCGCGCACCACGGTGATCGCCGTCGGCCACTTCACCTCCACGCAGGCCGCGATCGCCGCCACCGACGACGCGCTGTCCTGCGACCCGTCCGGTGTGGAGCTGATGGACCGCACCATCCTGGACCTGTCGCGGCAGCGCATCGAGTACGCCTCGCTCGGCACCATCCTCGAAGGCGATCCGGACGCGCTGCTGTTCGTCAGCTTCACCGGCGACGACGAGGACGAGCTGGTGGGGCGGCTGCGGCGGCTCACCGCGCGGTGGCGCAAGCACGGGCACGGCTACCACACCTTGGAGGCCGTGACCCCGCAGCAGCAGTCGGCGCTGCTGAAGGTCCGCAAGTCCAGCCTGGGCCTGCTGATGGCGGCGGGCGAAGGGACGCGCCGTCCGCTGGCGTTCGTCGAGGACACCGCCGTCGACCCGAAGCACCTCCCGGAGTACACCGCGAAGTTCGCGCAGATCCTCGACCGCCACGACATGAAGGCCGGCTTCTACGGCCACTGCTCGGTCGGCTGCCTGCACATCCGGCCGTTCGTGGACTTGGCGCGGCCCGGCGAGGTGGAGAAGATGCGGGCCGTCGCCGAAGAGGTGAAGTCGCTGGTCACCGAGTACGGCGGGGTGAACTCCAGCGAACACGGCGACGGCCTGGCGCGCAGCGAGTTCAACCGGGAGCTGTTCGGCGAGGAGCTCTACGCCGCGATGTGCCGGGTGAAGCGGCTGTTCGACCCGGCGGGCACCCTCAACCCCGGCAAGATCGTCGAAGCCCCGCCGATGACCGAGCACCTGCGCGACGCCGAACAACCGGTGCCGGGACCGTTCCGCACCCGGTTGTCCTTCGACGTCGTCGGCGGGATGCGCGGCGCGGCCGACCGGTGCATGAACATCGGGTTGTGCCGCAAGAGCTCCAGCGGCGTGATGTGCCCGTCGTACATGGCCACGACCAAGGAAGAAGACGCCACTCGCGGCCGGGCGAACGCGCTGGTGAAGGCGCTGTCCGAACCGGACCCGAAGCGCGCGCTCGGCGACGAGCGGCTGCACGAGGTGCTGGACCTCTGCTTGATGTGCAAGGCGTGCAAGAGCGAATGCCCGCTGGGCGTGGACATGGCCAAGCTCAAGAGCGAAACCCTGTCGCACCACCACGACGAGCACGGGGTGCCGCTGCGCTCTCGGGTGTTCGGATCGATCCGCGCGCTGAACCGGCTCGGGGCGGCGACGGCTCCGCTGTCGAACCTGCCGGGGCGGATTCCGCTGCTGCGCAAGCTGATGCGGCGAGCGCTGGGCATCACCGAGCACCGGCCGCTGCCGCGCTTCGAACGCCGCCACCTCGGTTCGTGGTTCCGCGGGCGCCGGGTTCGCGAGCGGGCGCCGCGCGGGCCGATCCTGTTCCTCGCGGACTCGTTCACCACCTACACCGAACCGGCGATCGGCCGCGCGGCCGTGGAGCTGCTGGAACGCGCGGGCTACGAGGTGCGGCTCGTCGACGAGGGGTGCTGCGGGCGTTCCAGCCTGTCGAAGGGCCTGGTCGACGACGCGAAGGCCAAGGCGCGCGACCTGGTGTCGCGGCTGGCCGGGTCGGACGCCCCGATCGTCGGGTGCGAGCCGTCCTGCGTGCTCACCTTGCGCGGCGAGACCTTGTCGCTGCTGCCCGACGACCCGGCCGCCCGCGACGTCGCGGGCCGGGTGCGCCAGATCGAGGAGGTGCTGTCCGAGGCGATCGACGCGGGCGACCTGGAGCTGTCCGAGGACACCTGGCCGGCGCGGCGGCGAGTGCTGTTCCACGGGCACTGCCACCAGAAGGCCGAAGTGGGCACGGCCGCGACGGTCGGCCTGCTGCGGCGCATCCCGCAGGCGGCGGTGGAGGAGGTCGACGCCGGGTGCTGCGGCATGGCCGGGTCGTTCGGCTTCGAGGCCGAGCACTACGAGATGTCGATGACCGTCGGCTCGGACCGGCTCTTCCCGGCGGTGCGCGCGGAACCCGCCACGACGATCATCGCGGCCACCGGGGTGTCCTGCCGCCAGCAGATCGCCCACGGCACGCCCCGCGAAGCCCACCACCCTCTGGAACTACTACACGCATCACTGAAGCGGTGAGTGCCTGTCTTCGTCTCGGCTTGCGCAGTGGGGCGGGTGGCGGAACCTCAGCGTTCTTCTCGCTGCGGGATCTTTTTCCCGAGTGGCTCCGCCACGAGTGAAAAAGCTGTCCTCGCGAGAAGAACGCTGAGAACCCGCTGCGGTGCCGGTGGGCATGGTGGTCGCTGCTCAGCGGCTTCGCCGCTGACAGGACACAGACCGAGAACGCTGCTCACCAGGGGACGACAAGATCAATGTGCTGCCGTTCGTGGATCATCGGTGGCGCTAGGCTGATCGAGTGATCGGCGGGCTTTTCGCTCCCCGTGCGAGTGGTTGGTGGGACGCTGGTGATCGAGTTGTCTGCGCCAGCGTTCCTGGGGGAGTGACCGTGTCGAGCGAAGCACGTGTGGTTGATCGGGGCGCCGCGTGAACGGCGACGTCCTCGACCCGGATGCCGCTCGTGAGCGGCTGGCCGCGTGGCGGGAGCGGGCCGAGCAGGTGGCCGCCAACACCCAGGCCATGAGCGAGCGGATCAACGAGGTCAAGGTCAGCGCCTCGGACCCGCAGGGCTTGGCGGAGGTCACGGTCGACTCCACGGGTTCGCTCGTGGACCTGCGCTTGACCGACGAGATCAAGCGCAAGGCCCCGGCCGTCGTCGCCCGAGCGGTCATGACGGCGCTCGGCCTGGCGCGCAACCAGGCCGCCGACCGCTCCCAGGAGATCGTCACCGACACCCTCGGCGCCGACTCCGCCGCGGGCCGCGAGATCGCGCAGCGCCTCGGCGACCGCCTGCGCAGCGGACCGGCCGCGGAGGAGCCCGCGACCCCCGCGCGGCGTCCTCCCGACGACGACGAGGACTACGACGTGACCTCGGACTTCCGGAGCTGAACATGGGTGACGGTTTCAACGTCGACGCCGAGAAGCTGCGGGCGCACGCGGGCAAGGTCGAGGCGATCCAGGAGCGGTTCGGCGCGGTGAAATCGGCCAGCGGGCACATCGCGCAGGACGACCAGGCCTACGGCGTCCTGTGCTCGTGGATCGCCGGCATCCTGGAGGGCAGGCACACCAAGCAGGACGAACTGCTCGCCTACGTCGAGGAGAACCTCGCGCAGGCCGCGTCCGCGCTGCGCGCCACCGCCGACGACTACGACCGCCGCGAGGACGAGCACGGCCAGAACCTGCGGGCCGCCGGAGGTGGCCTGTGAGCGAGGAATCACTGGTCGCCCCCGTCCAGTCGACGCAGAAGGCGTGGACCGGCGCCGGTACCGCGGAGAGCGTCGAAGGCCTGGTCACGGCGATCCAGAGCGAGGACTGGGTCAGCGGCGTGCTCTCCGGCGTCGGCGTCGGGCTGGAGGTCGCCTCCGCCGTGCTCGACCCGTTCGGCACTTTGCTGTCCAACGGCCTGGGCTGGGCGATGGAGCACTTCGAGCCGTTGCGGGAGATGCTCGACGAACTCACCGGCATGCCCGACGTCGTCACCTCCCACGCCAACACGTGGACGAACATGGCCACCGAACTCGCGTCGATGTCCGAGGACCTGAAGTCGGACCTGGAACGGGACCTGCCCGGCTGGGAAGGCCAGGCCGCCGACGCCTACCGCGCCATGATGGGCGCGAACGTGGACGCGATAGGGGGCCTGGGCGCGACCTCGGCGGCGATGGCCGCCGCGACCGAAGGCGCGGGCGGCCTGGTGAAGATGACCCGCGAACTGGTGCGGGACCTGATCGCGGACCTGGTGGCGCGCGTCATCGTGTGGGCCGCGGAGGCGATCTTCGTGGTGACCATCCCGGTAGTGGCCGCGCAGATCGCATCCGCCGTGGTCAAGTGGGTCGGGCGGATCACCGGCTACATCGGCGACCTGATCGACAGCCTGACCAACCTCACCAAGCTCGTCGACGGCTGAGGACACGGCGGGGGCGATCTCGCGAACCTACGGCGCCGCAACGGATTCTCAGGGGGAACCGTTGCGGGCCCGAGCTGAACATCGAATCGGAACTCGTACTGGGACGACCCGGAGGCGGCGGAAGTGGCGAGGAAACCTCACGGCGGCGACGGCGGCGGTGACGCGCCCGGCAGCAGGCCTTCGCAGCGCCACGGGAACATCGACGCGAGCAGTAGCGTGTCCGGCGCGCAGGACAGCATCCAGCAGTCGGCGCAGGCCGGACGTCCGGGCGGTTCCGGTCCGGCGTCCACCGGCAGCACCAGCGCGCCGCCCGCGAGCAACGGGCACCAGACCGGACCTGAACTCGGCGGTTCCGGCCCGGACAGCACCAAGCCGTCCGGCGCAGACACCCCGGACGGCCCGAACGGGACGTCGCCGTCCGGCCGCACCGGCTCGCCGGACGACTCGTCGATCCAGGGAAACAACCGCGGCGCCGACGCCGAACGAGTGCCGGACAAGGACAAGAACACCTGCGGTGACCCGATCGACGTCGCCAGCGGCGACATGGTGCTCCCGCAGACGGACGTGGAACTGGCGGGCGTGCTGCCGCTGGTGCTGAACCGGACGCACCTGTCGTCGTACCGGGTGGGACGGCACTTCGGCCCGAGCTGGTCGTCCACCGCGGACCAGCGGCTCGAGGTCGACGGGAACGAGGTCTCGTTCGCCGCCGACGACGGCACGCTGCTGTTCTACCCGCTGCCCGCGGACGACTCGCCGGTCCAGCCGCGCACCGGTCCGCGCCGCGCACTGACCCGCACCGCCGACGGCTTCACGATCACCGACGTCGAGCAGGGCCGCACGCTGCACTTCGGCGTCGGCCTGGGGCGCGCGGTGCTGCCGCTGCTGGCGATCACCGACCGCAACGGGCACCGCATCGACTTCGACCGCGACGCGGCCGGAACTCCGCTGGAGATCCGCCACAGCGGCGGCTACCGCATCCGCGTCGACTCTGAAGACGGCCTGATCACCGCGTTGCACCTGCGGGACGCGGCCGACGGCGAAGACGTTGCGCTGGTGCGCTACGGCTATTCCGGACGGCGGCTCACGGAAGTCACCAACGCCTCCGGCATGCCGTTGACGTTCACCTACGACGACACGGGCCGGATCACGAGCTGGACCGACCGCAACGGCGCCTGGTACCGCTACGGCTACGACCACGAGGGCCGCGTCGTGCAGGCCGATGGTTCCGGCGGTTTCTTCAGCGGAAGCATGTCCTATGAGGACGGTGTGACCCGATGGACGAACTCGCTGGGGGAGCAGACCGCCTACCACCTCAACGAACGCGGCCAGACGATCCGGGAGGTGAACCCCGCGGGTGACGAGGTCCGTTCCGAGTGGGACGAGTTCGACCGGCTGCTGTCCCAGACCGATCCGCTCGGGCGCACCGTGCGCTACGACTACGACGAGTCCGGCAACCTGCTGGCCGCGTCCCGCCCCGACGGCTCGCAGACCCGCTTCGAGTACAACGAGCTGCGGCTGCCGACGACGGTGATCGCCCCGGACGGCACCGTGTCGCGCCGCGAGTACGACGAGCGCGGCAACCTCACGCGATCGCTCGACGCGATGGGCGCGGCGACGACCTACGCCTACGACGAGCACGGTCACCTCACGGCCATCACCGACGCGCTGGGCGGAGCACGCCAGGTCGAGACCGATGCGGCCGGGCTGCCGCTCACGATCACCGACGCCGCAGGTGCGACTACCCGCTACGAACGCGACGGCTTCGGCCGGGCGTCGGCCGTGGTCGATCCGCTCGGCGGCACGACCCGCTTCGGTTGGACCGTCGACGGCAAACCCGCGTGGCGCACCCTGCCGGACGGTGCCGCGGAACGGTGGATCTACGACGGCGAAGGCAACCTCCGCACCCACGTCGACGCGCTCGGCCAGGCCACCCACACCGAAGTCACCCACTTCGACCTGCCCTCGGCGGAAGTGCGGCCCGACGGCACCCGCCTGGAGTTCGGCTACGACACCGAACTGCGGCTGACCAGCGTCACCAACGAGCAAGGACTCGTCTGGCGCTACGCGTACGACGAAGCCGGGAACCTCGTGCGCGAGACCGACTTCAACGGCCGCCAGGTCACCTACCGGCACGACGCGGCCGGGCAGCTGCTGGAACGCACCAACGGCGTCGGCGAGACCACCACGTTCGTGCGTAACGTCCTCGGCGACGTCATCGAACGCCGCACCCCCGGCGCCACGACCACGTTCACCTACGACCTGGCCGGCCGCCTCGCCGAGGCGAGGGACGGCGACACCCAGATCCGCTTCCAGCGCGACGCGACCGGGCGGGTGCTCGCGGAGAGCGTCAACGGCCGCACCGTGCACTCCGCCTACGACGCGCTCGGACGACGGGTGCGGCGGATGACGCCGTCCGGCGCGGAGAGCGCGTGGGAGTTCAACGCCGCCCACCAGCCCACCGCATTGCACGCGGGCGGCCGAACGCTGCGCTTCGACTACGACGCCGCCGGGCACGAGACCTCCCGCGCGCTCGGCGCGAACGCCGTGCTCACCCAGGACTGGGACGCCAACCACCAGCTGCTGTCGCAGCACATCACCGGAGCCACCGGTCACCAGGTGCAGCAGCGTTCCTACAGCTACCGGGCCGACGGCCTGCTGACCGGCGTCGACGACACCCTCACCGGCCCCCGCACCTTCGAGCTCGACCGCGCGGGCCGCGTCACCGCGGTGCGCGCCAGCGGCTGGACCGAGCGCTACACCTACGACGCCGCCGGGAACGTCACCGACGCGGCCTGGCCGGTGCCCGCGGGCTCACCCGACGCCGACTCCGTCGGGGACCGCGAGTACTCCGGCACGCTGGTGCGCCGAGCAGGTTCGGTGCGCTACGAGCACGACGACCAAGGCCGGATGATCCTGCGCCAGCGCAGGCGGCTGTCGCACAAGCCCGACACCTGGCGCTACTTCTGGGACGCCGACGACCGGCTGACCGGCGTGCTCACACCGGACGGTTCCCGCTGGCGCTACCGCTACGACCCGCTGGGCCGCCGCGTCGCCAAGCAGCGCCTCGGGCCCGGCGATCGAATCCTGGAGCAGATCGACTTCACCTGGGACGGCGTGGTCCTCGCCGAACAGGCCCACACCGACGGGGTGCCCGGCGGTCTCCAGTTCGCCGACCTGCACGTGACGGTCTGGGACTACGAGCCCGGCACGTTCCGCCCGCTGGCCCAGCGCGAACGCGCGCCCCTGCGCCACGCGCCCCAGCAGTGGGTGGACCAGCAGTTCTACTCGATCGTCACGGACCTGGTCGGCTCCCCATCGGAGCTGATCAACGACCAGGGCGGAGTGGCCTGGTTCCACCGCACAACGCTGTGGGGCAACACCCTCGACCACAGCCGCACCGGCGCCTACACACCACTGCGCTTCCCAGGCCAGTACGCCGACCCGGAAACAGGCCTGAACTACAACTTCCACCGCCACTACGACCCGAGCACGGGACGGTACGGCAGTGGGGACCCGCTGGGGTTGGCGGCGGGGCCTAGGCCCCACGGTTATGTATTCAATCCTCAGGCCCTCGTTGACCCCTTGGGGTTGACGGCGGAGGATTCTACTAGGTGGGTTGACCCAAACACGATTAACTTTTCCCAGCGCACCATTTCCGGCAATGACTACGCTGAACTGATGCGGCAGAATAAGTGGGATTGGAATCGGTCTGATGCTGCGCTGCATGTGCTTGAGGTGGACGGGCAGCTGGTAACGTATGACAATCGAAGGCTTGATGCTGCTCGTGAGGTGGGCACTCCACTTGTTCCAGTGCAGCAGGTCAACCCCAATGCTCCTCATCCTGACAGCAGTAAGGGGATGACTTGGCAAGAAAAGTTTGAGCAGCGATTCAACGATCGAAGAAACAAGAAGGCTGGTGGCGTGGTTCCTGACACGGGCCTTCGGGAAAGGCCAGCGAAGCCGGGGTGTAACAAGTGACCAAGATTCAAGATCTGTGGAACCAATGGATGCTTCCGATTAGAGATGGCATCTATGGTGCCAGTGGTGAAAGCTTCGCTGCAAGGTTGAGCTTCTCGGGGGGTTCGAAAGTTGAGGTGCTGGAGGAGTTTAGTCTCGATGAGATGATGGAGAACGACCCCGAGGAGGTGACCTTTATCGATATTACCAATAAGGTGGAGTGGTCTGGGGCGTACTTCTTCGCGGGGGAAGGGTCGTACGGGTCGGAAGGATTTTTCGGGCGAGAAACATCCGATGGTGAACTGATGTGGGTTGCCTATTTTGAAGAAGGTAATCCATTTCGGGATATCGAAGTTCGCGACGGCGTGGTCGGGTTTACCTCGACCGCGGGTTTTACGGTATACGCCGATGCTGATTCGGTCAGATTTCGTCCCGTGTCCGTTGATGAAGGGTCGGCCTGATGAAGTTCGGGCGGCCCGACCTGTCGGTCGATGTGCAGGGGTGATCGTGGGACACCGCTGCCACGCACCTGGTGCAGCGGTGTTCGGTGGGTGGGTTGTTGAGGAGGCGGCGGTGTACCGGGCCGGTGAGGAAGTGGCCGCAGGCGCAGGGGATTCGGAACGTTTCGTAGTGCGCGGGCACCAGGTGCCATCCGGTTTCCAGGACCGAGGTCATCCACGTGCAGCCCGCTACCGGGTGGTGGTCGGGGAGCGGGACGACTGATCCGCACCGGTCATGAACCGGCATCGCCGTCGCTCCGGGCGAGGGCGGCGAGCGCTTCGTGGATTCGTTCGCACTTGGTCGCGTCCACGGCGGCCCGGTACGGCTGGCGGCAGTAGTAGCAGGTGCGGATCGTCCGTTCCAGCGGTGTCCAGTCGGACGTCTCCGCCGCGTCCGCGCGGTGTTCGATCATTGATTCGGGTGGGTCGTGACGTTGCATTGCTCAGCCCCCTGCTCGGTCAGGTGAATCCGCGACGCCACTTCCGCTGCGACCGGGCCGTTGCCGAATCCGCTGGTAGCTTCGCTCCGTTTTGGTAATGGCGATCTTCGTAGGAGCATGGTGATCGCCTCAACCGAGTTGCCGGCTGCGCAGCGGGTGAACGTCGGGCGAGCGCCGTGCGGACGAGAACCGGGGAGTGAGCAGGTGGCAGCGACTCCGAAAGCACGTGCGCTGGGCATCGCCGTGCGCAAGATCCGCAACGAACGCCAGGTGACGTTGCGCGAGTTAGGGGAGCGGATCGGACGCCACTCCGGCGAGATCTCGCGTTGGGAGAACGGGGAGCGCCCGTTCACGCCGGAGCGGGTTGCGCAGATCCTCGGGGCGTTGGACGTCAACGGGACGCGATTCCAGGAGATCGTGTCGCTGGCTTACGAGACGAAGAACCCGCCGTGGGTGGCGACGGCGTTGCCCGAGCGGGAGCAGCAGCTGTCGGCCTTGATCGACTTCGAGCAGGCCGCGACGCGGATCACCGAGGTCTCTCCGTTGCTGGTGCCGGGCTTGTTGCAGGAAGCGGGATACATTCGGGCGATCATGGGAGCGGGCGGAGTGCCGTCGAGCGAGGTGTCGGCGCGGGTCGCGCTGCGACTGGGGCGCCGCGAAGTGCTCACGCGAACCGATCCGGTGACCATGCGGGCGTTCCTCGGCGAGGCCGTGCTGCACCAGATCGTCGGCGACGCCGGGACCATGGCGGCGCAGCTGCGGCATCTGGTCGACAGCGCACGGCGCCCGAACGTCGAGCTGCGCGTGGTTCCGTTCCGCAGCGGCTGGCAACCGGCGCTGGAAGGCGCGTTCACACTGCTCGAATCGGAGGTGTCCACCCCGATCGTGCAGTTGGAGAACCGCCGTTCCACCTTGTTCCTGCACGAGGACGACGACATCAGGGCGTACCGCCAGGCCGTTGATCACCTGGACGACATCGCCCTCGGTGCGGCGGAAACGAGCAGAGCCATGGCCCGACGGATCCAGAGTCTGGAGCGAATGTGATGAGCGAACAACGCCGGTGGCTGAAGTCCAGCCGGAGTCAAAACGGCTCCGCGTGCGTGGAGGTGTCGGCGGATCTCCGCTTGGTGCGGGATTCGAAGGACCCATCAGGTCCGGTCTTACGCGTCGACGTGCCCGCGTTCACGGAGGCGGTCAAGCGAGGTCGTTTCGACCGCCGATGATCCGGGGCAGAGTCGCGCGCCCGGAACCCGCTGAGAGTTCCGGGCCCACCGCCTCAGTCCTCGCCCGATGTCCACGGGAATACGTAGGACATCGCGAACCCGAGCAGTCCAGTGACTCCGGCCGCGATGGTCGTCGGCGCGCCGAGCAGGTCGACCGCGCCGGACACCAGGGCGGCGTTGCCGATGACGATGCCAACGGCTTGGACGAGGACCAGCGCGACGCCGAGCACCAGGAACACGACGAGGCAGACCTTGAAAACCGGCATGCTGATCCGCTGCGCGAGGGCGCGGGCGGTGCCGGGCTGGTGGGATTCGTTCGACATGGTTTCCCTTTCGCTCAGGCGGGAACGGGGAGCAGGCCGGTCGCGACGAGCACTCCGATGGCCAGGATCGGCAGCACGAACCAGAGGATGAGCCGCAGGAACGTGCGGGACGGATCGACGCCGGCGATGCCGGTGGCGATGTAGATCGGCGCGGCACCGGGCGGGGAGGCCCCCTCGGTCGAGGCGAAGATGAGGATGGCGGTGGCCGCGGCGGCCGGGGGTGCTCCGGCGGCGGTCAGGGCGCTGAAGGCGACGCCGCCGACCGCGGCGATGGTGGCGGTTCCGGTCAGCGGCGCCGCGATCACGACGAGCAGCAGCCCCACCACCGAGGCGACGATCCACAGCGGAGCCTCGAAGCCTTCCATGATGGTGGTGAGCTGCGCGACCAGTCCCAGCTCGCCGAGGCTGGCCGCCGCAGCGAACGCGAACAGCAGGGTGGCGCCGATGACCGCGTAGCGCGAAGCCATGTTGCCGAGGTACGTGCTCCACTCGCGTCCCGTGCGAGGCAGCCGCCGCCACGCCACGAGCAGCGTCGCGAGGATGGTGAGCACCGGGATCCACACGATGACGCTGATGTCGTCGGCCGCGTCGCCGACGCGGGATTCCAGGAATCGCACGCCGAAATCGAGCGTCAGCACGACCGGGATGGCGATGCCCGCGTACACCAGCAGCGAGCTGAAACCCTGCTTCAGCGCGACCCGCAACGGCGCGATGTCCTCCCCGGAGATCTTCGCGATCTGGAACCGGCGGACCCAGATGAACACCACGACGAACCGGTACAGCACCGTCCACAACCCACCGGCGAAGGCCGCGACGATGAGCTGGTCCGCGCTGAGCACCGGCGCCACCGCCGCCGAACCCAGCAGCAGGAACATCGACGAGCTCGGCGGGATGGAGATCCCCAGCCCGGCGTTGCCCGCGACCAGCGACGCCGCCAGATCGGGCCGCCACCGCGACCGGATCATCCACGGGATCGTCACCGACCCGACGGAGGCGGCGATGCCGGAGCCCGATCCGGCGGGGCCGCCGAGCAGGGCCGCCGCCGATGTCGACACGTACGCGGAACCTCCCCGGAGCCTGCCGAACACCGAGTTGAGCAATGTGACCTGCCGGTCGATGAGGCCGAGCTCGGTCATCAGGTAGCCCATGAACACGAACGCCAGGGCAGCGAACACCACCTCCTCGGAGAGGGCTTCGTCCAGCCCCGCGCTCGCGAGCTCCAGCGCGTCGCCGCCGCCGAACAGGCACACGGCGACGAATCCGACGAGCATCGCTTCGCCGATGTTGCGCTTCAGGACGGTGTTCCAGACGACGATGATCGCGATGTAGGTGATGAGTGCCCACACTGCTACGCCCACGACGAGCTCCTTCGAATCGTTGCGGGGTCACCGGGAAGGTGAGCTGATCGGACGGGCGCGTCGTCGGGACCTGCGACGGCGGCGCCGGACTTCGGTGGCCGGCTCCGGCTCAGCCGCGTTCGGCGAGCCGGTCCGCGAGCGCGAGGGTGCTGCGGGCCTTGGCGATGATGGGCGCGTCGACGAACCGCCCGTCGGGCAGTGCCAGCGCGCCCTCGCCGCCGTGCTGCTCGGCCGCCGCGACGACCTCACCGGCGCGGGCGATCTCCTCGGGTGTCGGGCGGAACGCGGCCCGGATGGTGGGGACTTGGCGGGGATGGATCGCGGAGCGGCCGAACATGCCGAGGGATCTGCCGTGCGCGCAGGACGCCCGCAGTCCCGCCTCGTCGTGGACGTCCGCGTGCACCGACATCGCGACCGGGGGCAGGCCGGCCGCTGCTGCGGCCAGCACCAGCCGCAACCGGAGGTGGTCGAAGGCGCGTTGGTCCGTGATGGACAGTTCCGCCGCGAGATCCTGCTCGCCGAGCCCGACACCGGCGACCCTCGGGTGCGCGCAGATCGCCGCCGCGTCGGTGAGGCCGCGTGCCGATTCCAGCAGCGCCTGCACCGGTGTCGGCCGGTCGCCGAAAGCCTCGTCGACGACGGCGAGATCCCGTACGCCGTGGATCTTCGGGACCCGCACCGCGTCCAGGCCCGGCAGTTCGGCGAGCGCGGCGAGGTCCGCCCGACCGCGTTCCGTCGCCGGATCGTTGATCCGCACGTGCAGTTCGGGACCTGACCTGCGTTCGGCCAGGTGAGCGCACACGTTCTCGCGCGCCACGTCCTTGCGGTCGGCGCCGACCGCGTCCTCCAAGTCGAGGATCACGATGTCGGCGCCGCTGGCCGCGGCCTTGCCGAACCGCTCCGGACGATCACCGGGCACGTAGAGGGAGCACACCGGCGGCGTCATGCCACGACCCCGCTCTCCCGCAGCTCGGCGATGCGCTTCGCGGAGTAGGACAGCTCCGCCAGCACGTCGTCGGTGTGCCGTCCCAGCGGTGGGCCGAGCCAGCGCACTTCGCCGGGCGTGTCGGACAGCCGGAACAGCACGTTCTGCACGGTGGTGGCGCCCAGTTCGTCGTCGTCGAGTTCGACGAAGGTCTGCAACGCCTCGTACTGCGGGTCCTGCGCGATGTCCGAGACGTCGTAGACGAGCGCGATCGCGGCCTGGGCCTGCTCGAACGAGTCGATCACCTCGTCGGCGTCGCGTTCGGCGATCCAGGTGGCGACGGCCGAGTCCAGCTCCTCGACGTGTTCCACGCGCCCGCGTCCGTGCTGGAACCACGGTTGTTCGGCGAGGTCCGGCCGTCCGACGAGGTGCATGACGCGTTCGGCGATGGCCTGCGCGCTGGTGGAGACCGCGACCCAACGGCCGTCGCGGGTGCGGTAGGTGTTGCGCGGAGCGTTGCTGCTGGATCGGTTGCCGGTCCGCGGCGGGATGGTGCCGAGCATCTTGTACGCGGTCATCTGCGGACCGAGGATGCTCACGATCGGCTCGATGATGGCCATGTCGATGACTTGGCCGCGCCCGGTCTCGTCCCTGGCCCGCAGCGCGACCATGATCGCGTAGGACATGGCGAGCCCGGCGATCCCGTCGGCCATCGCCAACGGCGGCAGTACCGGTGGCCCGTCCGGTTCGCCGGTGGATGCGGCGAACCCGCTCATCGCTTCGGCGAGCGTGCCGAAGCCCGGCTGCCGCGACATCGGGCCGTGCTGGCCGAACCCGGTCATCCGGGCGACCACGAGCCGCGGGTTGATCGCTTGGAGGTCGGCGGGGGACAGCCCCCACCGTTCCAGCGTTCCTGGCCGGAAGTTCTCGATGAGCACGTCGGCGTCGGCGCAGAGTTCGCGGATGATCAGCTGGCCTTCGGTGGTGGAGAGGTTCACGGCGGCGGTCCGCTTGTTGCGCGCCAGGGTCTTCCACCAAAGACCGACGCCATCGGCAGATGCGCCGTGGCCGCGCGCCGGGTCGCCGCGGGTCGGGTGCTCGATCTTGATCACGTCGGCGCCGAAGTCCGCGAGCAGCATCGCGGCGGACGGCCCGGCGAACAGGGTCGCGGCGTCGATGACGCGTAATCCGGTGAGGCTGGTCATGGAGATGTAACTTATAAGATGCAACTTGTAAGTCAAGGGTTGTTCGTGGTCGAACCGGGAGCGCTCGGGCAGGTGCGGGAGACTGGTCGTCCGTTTCCCGACACGAAGGATGGCGATGCAGTCAGGAGAACCGGCAGTGAACCGGCCACCGATGAGCAAGGCGGACTACGTCTACGACGTGCTGCTGGGCGAGCTGCGCAACGCCAGCATTCCGGGCGGCACGCCGTTGAAGGCGAACTCCATCGCCGAACGCCTCGGTGTCTCGATCACTCCGGTGCGGGAGGCGTTGCGGCGCCTGGAGAAGGACCGCCTGATCAGCTACGAGAGCCACCACGGCGCCACCGTGATCGACCTCAGCGACGACGCGTTGCGGGAGTTCTACGATGTGCGGGCCGTCGTCGAGGGGCTCGGCGCCAAGCTCGCCGCGGAGCGGATCACCGCGGAGCAGCTCGACGAACTCCGCCGCGTGCACCGCTCGATGCTCGACGACGCGGCTCGGGAACGCCACGACCTGCTCGGCGAGCAGAGCCGCCGCTTCCACCTGCTGATCACCGACATCGGTGGACCGGCGTTCCTGGGGCGGCAGGCTCGGGCCATCCGGAACAGCTACCCGGTGCCCGCGGGGGCGTCGCTGTGGCTGGAACCGGTGCGCGCGCAGGGACACCTCGACGCGCACCAGCAGATCATCGACGCGTTCGCCGATCGGGACGGCTACACCGCCGAGCGGATCATGATCGAGCACGTCCGCTTCAGCGGCAGGTACCGCGCCGACCGCGACGTCGGCTGAACCGGCGAGCGACGTCGGGCGGGAAGAGGTCGGCGGTCGTTCGGCGTCGGGTAGCGGCCTTTCGGCCGAGGTTCCGCTCGGGCCGGGCCAGGCATGCTGGCATGCGTCCCACCGGCCCGTCGTCGCAGGGAGTTGGCTCGTAGTGCCGCGTTCGTTCTCGGTCGTCCTCAAGGCGCTTCTCGGCGTGGTGGTGCTGTGCGTCGTCGTTCTGGTGGTGGTCGGGCCGTCGTCGGTGGCGTTGCACGAGGAAGTGCTGCACGCGGAGCGCTCGCAGGATGCCGGGGTGACCTACGAGTACGGCGGGTCGCGGTACTCCAGCGATCTGTACCTGCTGCGGATTCTGCGGCCGACCGGTGTCGAGTACGAGTTGCACCTGGGGCCGCACGCCGAGGTCTCCTACTACCCGGTGGAGGTCGGCTTCGGGGCGGCCGATGAGCCGCGAATTCACGACGTCCGGTGGCTGCCCGATGGTGTCCGGGTGCTCTTCGCGTCGGGGGAGGCGTTGGAAGTGCCCGCCGACAACTTCCGCAGTGTTCGTTGAGGGATGGTGCCATGACGAACACCTGGCCGTCCGCCGGTGCGGGAGTTCTGCCGCTGCCCTCGGGAAAGCTCGTTCGCGGACGCGGGCTGCGGAACCCGCTGCCCGCGGGGCCGATGCCCGATTTCGCGCTGCACCTGCTCGGTCGCCGTCCTGAACCGGCGGAGTGGGAGAGCCGTTGGGTGCGCTGGCCCGACTTCCGGCTTCCGCTGGACCGGTGGGACTTCGCCGATGCCTTGCGCGACTTGCTGGAGCGGGCGAGTGCCGAACGCGTCGAAGTCGCCTGCGGGGGCGGTGTCGGGCGGACGGGAACCGCGCTCGCATGCCTCGCCGTGCTCGACGGCGTTCCGCGCGCGGACGCGGTCGGCTACGTTCGGCGCCACTACTCGCCGCGCGCCGTAGAAACTCCGTGGCAGCGGAGGTTCGTGCGCCGCTGGAGCGCGAGTTGACAGCGCTACACCGTGCGTCAGCGCGAGTCGGTCAGGAAGTCCACGACCAGGGGTGAGGCGATGTCGCGGAACTCGTCGAAGTAGGCGTGGCGGGCTCCCGGCAGAACGTGCTTGGTGGCATGGGGAATTCGCTCCTCCAAGAGGTCGGCGTTGACGACGGGGGCGAAGCGGTCGGCGTGGCCGTGCAAGATCAAGGTGCGGGACTGGATCTCCGACAGGTGGTCCCAGGCGTCGTGCCGGGCGCTGACCCGCAGGTGCAGGCGGGTGGCTCCCGGCGTCATCGACGGGTCGCCGAGGACGGTGCTCTGCTCCGGCGTGCCGGTCCACGCGTCGGTGTACATCAGCTCGAACAGCGCGCGCCGGCGTTGCGCCGGGTCGGGGTTCATCAACGAGCGGCGCACCTGCTGGTCCCGCTCGACCGCGTGCGCGCCTCCGGGCGTGGTGCACCCGAGCACCAACCGGTCCACCAACTCCGGACGGTCCACGGCGAGCCACTGCGCGATGCGTCCGCCCATCGACGTGCCGTAGACGTGGGCGTGCGAGTGACCGGCCTCGTGCAGCACCGCGGCGGCGTCCGCGGCGAAGGACCTGGTCGTCCAGTCGGCCTCCGGTGCCGACGTGGCCCCGGTGCCCCGGTAGTCGAAGGTGATGGTGCGGAACCGGTCCTCGAAGTCCGAGCGCACCCCGTCCCACCAGCGTTGCGAGTTCGCCTGCCCCTGTAGCAGGAGCAGTGCGGGGCCGTCTTGGTTCCCCTCGACGCGGTAGCCGAGCCGGGCGCCGTCGGTGGTGGTGAACTCGCTCATGGCGGCAGTATCGTCCTTCACCCGAAGCCGACCGTGGCCCGGGCGTGCACGGTGTCGGGGTCGCTTCGCACCGAGAGCTCGGCCTCGTCGGCGGGATCGCCCACCACCAGCACGGGATCTCCGGCGAACACGGGTCTTCGAAGCCGGTAGTCCACATTGGACACAGGGCGATCCGGGATGCCGCGCCGGGCGAGTTCGGTCATCAGCAGGACCAGGATCGGGCCGTGCACGACCAGATCCGGGTAGGACTCGACCTCGCGCGCGTACGGCGCGTCGTAGTGGATGCGGTGCGAGTTCGCCGTCAGCGCGCTGAACCGGAACAGCCGCACCGGGTCACCGGTGAACGACTGCTGCCACGCCGCGTCGGAGGTCGGAAGCCGGTGCGGTCGCGCCACTTCCGGGGTCTTCGCCGTGCTTTCGCCGCTGCGGTAGACGTAGTCCTGCTCCTCGGTCAGGCGCAGGTCGCCCCCTTGGCGGTACTCGCTGCGCACGGTCACGAACGCCATCTCGCCCGAGCGGCCGGTCTTCACCGCGACGGCGCCCAGCGACCGCGTCCGCTCGGCGGGGACGCCCACGGTGAGCGGGCGGGTGACGGTGAGCCTGCCGCCCGCGAACATCCGCCGGCGATCGGGAACGGGCGGCAGGAAGTGCCCGGCCGCGGGATGTCCGTCGTCCCCGAGCTCGCCGTGCGGTGGCCAGTCCAGGAAGTACGCCCAGTGCCACAGCGCGGGCAGTTCGTCGCCCTCGGCGAAACCGTCGCCGGTCTCCAGGACCGCGGCGAGCGCGCCCGCCGGTTCGGGTGGCATCGGGTCCATCTCCACGACCGGTCGCGGAGCCCATCCTCGGAGGTGATCGTCGAGGTTCGACATCGGTGCTCCTCTCGGTGCGCGACGCGCATTTCGATCGGTGCCGCCCGGCGCTCAGGGGAGCGGCCGATGCGTGATTCCGCCGTACAAATGACCCGGCAAGCTTGTGGTTCTGGGTGCGCGGGTGTCAACGCTTCGGCGATGCGGAGTGCTGGATACACCCTGATCAAGTGATTTTCCATTTATGCGGCCGAAAACGGGCATCGGCCATCGATCCAGTTGACCGCATCGGGTCATTGACCCGTCGTCGGATTCCGCCGTACAAATGAGCTGCGGCGCCGCCGACCTGCGCGCCCCACGCCGTCAGCCGGGCAGGAGCGAGATCATGAGCACGCTGGACGTCCTGGACCCCGACGAGCGGCTGATCCTCGACACGGTCCGGGACTTCGTCGACAAGGACGTCAAACCCGTCGCGCGGGAGCTCGAACACGCCGACACCTACCCGGAGGCGCTGATCGAGCAGATGAAGAGCCTCGGCATCTTCGGTCTCGCCATTCCGGACGAGCACGGCGGCACACCGGTGTCCACGGCGTGCTACGTGCTCATCACCGAAGAGCTGGCGCGCGGATGGATGAGCCTGGCCGGGGCGATGGGCGGGCACACCGTCGTTTCGAAGCTGCTGCTGCACTTCGGCACCGAGCAGCAGCGCCGCCACTACCTGCCGCGGATGGCCACCGGCGAGATCCGCGCGACCATGGCGTTGACCGAACCCGGCGGCGGGTCCGACCTGCAGGCCATGAGCACGCACGCCCGGCGCGACGGGGACGGCTACTCCGTCAACGGGTCCAAGACGTGGATCACGAACTCGCGGCGATCCCAGCTGATCGCGTTGCTGTGCAAGACGAATCCGGACGCCGATCCCGCGCACCGGGGCATCTCGATCCTGCTGGTGGAGCACGGTCCGGGCCTGACCGTTTCCCGGGACCTGCCGAAGCTGGGCTACAAGGGAGTGGAGAGCTGCGAGCTGTCCTTCACCGACTACCGCGCCCCTGCCGACGCGGTGCTCGGCGGGGTCGAGGGCGGGGGTTTCGCGCAGATGATGAAAGGACTGGAGACGGGCCGCATCCAGGTCGCCTCCCGCGCGCTGGGCGTGGGCCGGGCCGCGCTGGAGGATGCGCTGCGCTACGCCCAGGAGCGGGAGAGCTTCGGCAAACCGATCTGGAAGCACCAGTCCATCGGGAACCTGCTCGCCGACATGGCCACCAAACTCACCGCGGCCCGCCAGCTCACCCTCCACGCGGCGCGGGAGGCCGATGCGGGCCGCCGGGTGGACATGGAAGCGGGCATGGCGAAGCTGTGCGCGTCCGAGACGGCGATGGAGATCGCGCTGAACGCGGTGCGGGTGCACGGCGGTTACGGCTACTCCACCGAATTCGACGTGGAGCGCTACTTCCGCGACGCTCCCCTGATGATCGTGGGGGAGGGGACCAACGAGATCCAGCGCAACGTGATCGTCTCGCAGCTGGTGTCGCGCGGCGGCCTGGACGCGTGAGCGGCCCGGGAGGTCGGCTCGACGAGCCGGGTGATCGCGGGGGTTTTCGCCGTCGGCGAAGGGAAAACGCCGGTTGAACCGGGTGGGTTCCACGGGTGGAAGGGGAGGTGACGGGCGTGGCGGCAGCGGGTGCGGATGGCCGCGAGAGCGCCTACTCGCGGCTCGAACGCGAGCTGCGCGCCGCCATCCTGCGGCGCGAATATCCCGAAGGCACCCGGTTGCCCACGGAGGCCGAGCTCGCCGAGGACCACCGGGTGAGCCGCCAGACGGTGCGCCGCGCCTTCCAGGACCTCGTGGCCGAGGGCATGGTGCACCGGGTCCCGGGGCGCGGCACGTTCGCGTCGCCGCGCGACGAGCAGTACCTGCGCCAGTTCGGTTCCGTCGACGACCTGATGGGCTTGTCCCTGGACGCCACGATGATGCTGGTGGCGCCGTTGCGGAGGCAGATCGATCTGGACGCCGCGGGCAGGCTGCGGGTGCGGACCGACCGGGTGCACACGCTGTCGTTCCTGCGGTTGCACGACGAAGTGCCGTTCTGCCTCACCACCGTGTACCTCCCGCCGGCGGTGGGATCACTGCTGGAATCGGTACCGGAGCTGACCGAAGTGGGCGCCCGCAGCGAGGTGACGATCATCGGACTGCTCGACGAGCGGATGGCCGACCCGATCGCGGAAGCCGAGCAGAGCATCACCGTCGGCCACGCCTCGTCGACCGTGGCCGAGCACCTGCGGTGCGAACCGCGTCGCGACCTGCTGCGGATCGACCGGATCTACCACGACACGGCGGGTGTGCCCGTGGAGCTCGCGGTGAGCCACTTCCTCCCCGAGCACTACTCCTACCGGGTGCACCTCCGCCGCACGCTCCGCTGAACCCGCATTCGGCCGCTGCGCACCGAGCCCGTCGTGGGCCGGTGCGGTACCGCGCGGAGCCTCAGGCTTCGATCCAGTTGTGCGTGCGGGCGAGGTCGGTGAGCTTGCGGCGCACTTGCAGGATCTGCGCGGCGGTCAGGGTGGGGACCGCGTCCAGCAGTGCTTCGGTGAGTTCGGTGCGGAATTCGAGCACCGACAGCACGTCGCACAGGCCGTCGTCGTCGTGGTCCCGGCGCGGCCGGCCTTCCGGTTCGGCGTCCAGCAGCCGCACGTTCGAGGCCTTCAGGCCGCGGTCGCCGGCTTCGATCGCGAACTCGACGCGGGCCCCCGGCCGGAACTGCTGCTTGGCCTCTTGGATGTCGTTCGCGTGCACGAAGACGTCTTCGCCGCCGTCGTCGGGCGCGAGGAAGCCGTAACCACGATCGTCGTCGAACCGGACGACCTTGCCGTTCACCATCGAGTGAACCCCCATGAGTCGGTTGCAGAGCTGAACTGGTGCCGGTTGGCATAGTAATGACGCGCTCGCGACGGGCGGGAGTCGGCTCGTCCGATCGGCCGCCGAGGATGGTCCGTGCGGCAGACGACCTTCGTCATCGGTCCACAGTAGATTGATGCGGGTCCGGGCTCGGGGGAACGAGCCGCGAATGAGATCAGCAATGCTGATCTGTTCGTGGACTGTGCTGGTCGTGCAGGTGATGCGGATGCGTCCGTTCGGAGGTGACATCATGGCGCGGGTGAGCAGCCAACCAGAGCGGTCCGGTCCGGTGGACGAGGCGGATGCCGCGCTCCCGCATCCACCGTTGACGCTGTACCTCGTCAAGAGGCTGGAGCTGGTGATCCGGGCGCTGATGGACGACGCGCTGCGCCCGCTCGGGTTGACCACGTTGCAGTACACGGCGTTGACCGTGCTGCAGAACAAGGGTTCGCTGTCGTCGGCCCAGCTGGCCCGCCGCTCGTTCCTGCGTCCGCAGACCATGCACGAAATGGTGCTGACCCTGGAGAAGCGCGGTCTGATCGCGCGCGGGCAGGACGAGGCGAACAAGCGGGTGCTGCTCGCGTCGCTGACCGATGCCGGGTCGCGGTTGCTCGCCGAGTGCGCGCCCGCGGTGCTGGAGTTGGAGGCCGAGCTGCTGGCCGACCTCAGTCCGGGGCAGCGCGAAACGTTCCGGGAAGGGCTGGAGCACGGCATCGCCACGCTCGCCGCGGTCTCCGAGGCTCGGCGGGCCTGAGCGGCGCGTCGGCAGGCGGCGGCGCATCGCCCGCGCGTGCCGCGCAGGAATCCGGATCTTGATGTCCGGTGACGCCTTGTCCTCCGCGTCCCGATGTAACATTATCAGGAACCCTGAGCCTCCAAGTGGCGAACGGGAGCGGATCATGGGATTGCTGCAGGACGCGGACTGGACCGGCCGGATCTTCACCGACGGCTGGCGAGCAGGCACCGGCGGTCCGCCGCACCAGGCGATCGAACCGGCCACCGGCACCGTGCTGGCCGAAGTCGGACAGGCGAGCGCGCACGACGCCCTCGACGCCGCGCGCCGCGCCGAACAGGCACAACGGGACTGGGCCGCGACACCCGCGTTCGAACGCGCCGCCGTGCTCTCCCGCGCGGCCGTCCTGTTCGAGCAGCACGCCGCCGAAATCGGCGACTGGATCGTGCGCGAATCCGGCTCCACCCGGTTCAAAGCCGGCATCGAAACGAATGCCGCCACCGCCGAAAGCACCGAAGCCGCCGCGCTCGCCTCCGCGCCGCACGGCGAACTGCTGCACTCGCCGATGCCCCGGTTCAGCGTGCAACGCCGCGTCCCCGCAGGCGTCGTCTCGGTGATCTCCCCGTTCAACTTCCCGTTGATCCTCTCCATCCGGTCGGTGGCACCGGCATTGGCACTGGGCAACGCGGTCCTGCTCAAACCCGACCCGCGCACCGCGGTCTGCGGCGGAGTCGTGATCGCTCGCATCTTCGAAGAAGCCGGACTGCCGCCGGGCGTGCTGCAACTGCTGCCGGGCGGAATCGAAGTCGGCAGCGCCCTGATCGACGCGCCGCAAGTGCGCGTCGTGTCCTTCACCGGATCCACCCCCGCAGGCCGGGCCATCGGCGCGCAAGCGGCGAAGACGTTCACCCGCACGCACCTCGAACTCGGCGGCAACAGCGCGCTGATCGTGCTCGACGACGTGGACGTGGCGGCAGCGGCGTCCTGCGGCGCGTTCGGCAACTTCATCCACTCCGGACAGGTCTGCATGGCCGTGGGCAGGCACCTGGTGCACGAATCGATCTACGAGGAGTACGTCGACGTGCTGGGCCGCAAAGCCGACGCGCTGCGGGTCGGCGACGGCTACCGGGACGACGTGCAGCTCGGCCCCATCATCGACGGCGAGCAGCTCGACCACGCGAAGGACCTCGTCGACCGCAGCGTCGCCGCCGGAGCCCGGCTCGTCGCGGGCGGCACCCACGAAGGGCTGTTCTACCGGCCGACGGTCCTCGCCGACTGCACCTCCGACACCCCGGCCTACGCCGAAGAGGTGTTCGGGCCCGTCGCCAGCGTGCGCCCGTTCTCCGACGTGGACGAAGCGGTCGCACTCGCCGCCGACAGCGAATTCGGCCTGAGCCTCGGCGTGCTCGGCAACGACCTCGCCACGGCGATGTCCATCGCCGACCGCATCCCGTCCGGACAGGTGCACATCAACGACCAGACCGTCAACGACGACGCCAACGCGCCGTTCGGCGGAGTCAGGGCGTCCGGCTCGTCCAGAGTCGGCGGGCCGCACGCGAACGCGGAAGCCTTCACCGAAACCCAATGGGTCACCCTCAGGCCCACCGCACCCACGTATCCGTTCTGACCCTGGTTCGGCTTGGTGCGTGGGCGGGTTGTGGAGGTGAGTTCGGCTTGGCGTGCGGGGTCGGGTTTTTGAGCCGGGCCCGGTTTGGGCGTGTGGCTGGGCTTTGGAGTCTTGTTCGGCTTGGCGTATGGCGTCGGGTTTTAGAGCCTTCCCCGGTTGGGCGTGTGGTTGCTGTGGTGCGTGGAATGCCGGGTTTACTGATTGCTTCCACGGCTGGTGTTGCTGGGGTGTCCGGGTAGCGGAACCTCAGTCTGTCTCTCGCTGCGGGATCTTTTTCCCGAGTGGCTCCGCCACGAGGGAAAAAGCTGTCCTCGCGAGAGACCGACTGAGAACCCGCCGGTGGTCGGCTTTTGGACGTGGGCTATTCGCTGCGCGAATACAGGCACGGCCTTCGGCCGCAAGGCAGGCTGGCTTCGCCGCCCAAGGCACGGCTACGCCGCGGGGCACGGCCTTCGGCCGCAAGGCACGGCTTCGCCGCTAGACACTGCTTCGCCGCTAGACACGGCTTCGCCGCTAGACACGGCTTCGCCGCTAGACACGGCTTCGCCGCTGGGCGGGGTGGCTTTGCTGTCCTGAGTGTGGGTTCGGCTTGAGGTGGCGGCTTTGTCGTCTTGGGGAGCTGGTCGGTCAGTCGCCGTGGAGGTCTCGGACTTCTGCTTTGCGGATCTTGCCGGAGCCCGTGGTGGGGAGGTGGTCGGCGAAGCGGACCGAGCGGGGGACCTTGTAGCCCGCGAGCCTGCCGCGCAGGTACTCCAGCAGGGCTGCGGGGTCGATGGTGGTGCCGGGGGCGGGTACTACGACGGCGCGGCCCACCTCGCCCCACTTGGCGTCCGGGACCCCGATCACCGCGCAGGCCGCGACGCCGGGGAAGCCGTGGACGGCGTTCTCCACCTCGGCGGGGTGCACGTTCTCGCCGCCGGAGATGAACATGTCCTTGAGGCGGTCGACGATGTAGACGTAGCCGTCCGCGTCGACCGTGGCCACGTCACCGGAGTGGAACCAGCCGTCGCGCAGCACCTCGGCCGTCTCGGCGGGCAGGCCCCAGTAGCCGGGCATCACGTTCGGGCCGCTGACCAGGACCTCACCGTGCTCGCGCGGGTCGACGTCGCGGCCGGACTCGCCGACGACGCGCACGTCGGTGAAGAACGACGGCACCCCGGCCGAGCCGATCTTGCCGGTGGCGTGCTCGCGGTCCAGCAGCAGCGCCCCGGGTGCGGTCTCGGTCATGCCGTAGCCCTGCACGAAGCTCAGCCCGCGCTCCAGGTAGCGGCGGATCGTCGCGGTCGGCACCGGGGAACCGCCGCACAGCAAGGTGCGCACTCCCGACAGGTCCGTGTCGAGCCAGCGCTCGTGCGCGGCGAGCGCGTCGTACATCGCGGGCACGCCGAACATCAACGTCACCCGCTCGCGCTCGATCGCGGCCAGCGCCGCCGCCGGGTCGAAGGACGAGTGCAGGACCACCGTGCCGCCCTTGAGCAGCGTGGGCAGGCACACCATGCCCAGCGCGGCGGCGTGGAACAGCGGAGCGGCGACCAGCGCGCACTCGTCGGCGGCCAGGTCGGTTTCGACCAGCACGTTCACGCAGTTCCAGGTGAGGTTCCCGTGCGTGAGCACCACGCCCTTGGCGCGGCCGGTGGAACCCGAGGTGTACATGATCAGGCACGGATCGTCGGTGCCCACCGGCAAGTCCACCCGTTCCGCCGGGGTGTCGGCGCCGAGTCCGATCTCGCCGTCGGCGGCCACCGCGACCGGGCGGGCGCGAGTGGTGAGCGCGGCGACCGTCGCGGCGTGCTCGGAGGTGTGGATCAGGAGGGTAGCGCCGGAATCGTCGAGCACGTGCTCGATCTCCGGTGCGGTCAGCCGGAAGTTCACCGGCACGAACACCGCCCCCGTCGAGCCGCACGCGAACAGGACTTCCAGGTACGCGGGATGGTTCGGTCCCAAGTAGGCGACCCGGTCGCCGGGGCGCACCCCCGCCGCCCGCAGGCCGTGCGCGAGGCGCCGCACCCGGACGTCGAGCTCGGCGTAGGTGGTGGACCTGCCGTCGTGGCGCAGCGCGGTCCGGTGCGGCGTCATCCTCGCCCGCCGAACGGGCCAGGAGCCGAGACCCTGGTTTCGCAACGGGTTCACCTTTCGCCGGGCGTCCGCCGGACGCGGACCGCGGTCTCCTGGGACGATCTCGCGCCGGGCCTCGGCGGGCGAGACCCGGCGCGGTGAATTTCCGCCGAGCGGCGCTACTTCTCCGGGTCGAAGGTGCTCAGGCCCGGCCGGTAGGTCTTGTCGTCCAGGAACTGGCTGAGGCCCTTCGCGCGGGCTCCGGCCTGGTCGGCGAACTGCGACTGGTCGAGCTTCGCGTACAGGTAGTCCTCGGACTGGTCCCACGGCATGTCCGCGGCCACCTTGTAGCCGACCTTCGCGGCGTGCAGCACCACCTGGTTCATCGAGGCGAGCTTCGACGCGAGCTCGCGGGTGCGTTCCCGCAAGCGTTCGGCGGGCACCGCCTCGTTCACCAGCCGCATGCGCGCGGCCTCGGTTCCGTCGAAGGTCTCGCCGGTCATGATGTGGTACAGCGCGTCGCGCTGGCTGACGGTCGCGGCGAGCGCGCGGCTGACGACGCCGCCGGGCGGAATTCCCCAGTTCACCTCGGAAAGCCCGAACTGCGCGCGTTCGTCGGCGATGGCCAGGTCGCACGCGACGAGCGGGGTGAAGGCCCCGCCGAAGCACCAGCCGTTGACCATCGCGATCGTCGGCTTGATCCAGTGCGCGAGCCGCTTCCACTGCCACTCGGCGCTGGCGCGGCGAACCCTGGTCTGCACGGCGGCGCTGCCGGTCGCGTCGACCTCGCGGAAGTACTCCTTGAGGTCCATGCCCGCGGAGAACGATTCGCCCGCCCCGGTCAGCACGAGCACGCGGCACCGGTCGTCGCCTTCGAGGTGGTCGAGCACGCGGACCATCTCGTCGTTGAGCGCCGGGTTCATCGCGTTGCGCTTGTCCGGCCGGTTCAACGTCACCCAGGCGATGCCGTCCTCGAACTCCACCTGCACCGTGTCGCCCCAGGGCTCGGGGGCCCCTCGCCGTTCGTCGTTCACCGCAGCACTCATCGGCCACCTCGCTGTGTTCATCAGGTTTCCTGATGGATTTTTTACAGCGCGACCGGCCTTCGGTCAAGGTCGGCGGGCGGGTGGTGATCCCGCCTCGGCGCCTCGTCGTGACGCGGCCGGGATCGCGGGATTCGATCGGGCGGTGATCAGGGTCACGATCGAAAATCGGCGAAGTGGCGCGGAGGTGTTCCGGCTTCACTTCGTGCGGAAATTGCTTTCCGGGAAGATGTCCGGATTCGGTCCACTGTGGACGAAATGCCCGCTTGGCGCCCCGGAGTCTTGATCATGGGTGGGGCGGCGGTTGTAATCCGTGCTGAACTCGGGCCGCCGCACCGGCCCGGCGAGCCCGATCAGAGGGCCCGCCGCGCGGTGGTGCGGACGGAACGCCCTGCTCGGACCGTCCGCAGCGATCCGGATCAGCGACCGTTGCGGAGGAATGCAGATGACGGTGTCCGAACCCCCATCCGGACCCCCGGTGGAGACCGATGTCCTGATCATCGGATCCGGTCCGGCCGGAGCCTCGGCCGCCCTGTTCCTGTCCACGCTCGGCGTGGACAACGTCATGGTGACCAAGTACCGCTGGACCGCGAACACACCCCGCGCGCACATCACCAACCAGCGCACCATGGAGATCTTCCGCGATGTCGGCATCGAGCAGCAGGTCCTCGCCGAGGCGACCCCGCACGAGCTGATGGGCGACACCGTGTTCTGCACCGCCATCGCCGGTGAGGAACTCGGCCGGATCCGCACCTGGGGGACCCACCCGGCGCGGCACGCCGACTACGAGCTCGCCTCGCCGTCGTGGAACTGCGACATCCCGCAGACCTACCTCGAACCCATCCTGGTCAAGAACGCCACCCAGCGCGGCACCCAGACCCGGTTCGCCACCGAATACCTGTCCCTGGAGCAGGACGCCGACGGCGTCACCGCTCGCGTGCGGGACCGGTTCACCGGGCACGAGTACGACATCCGCGCCCGGTACCTGATCGGTGCTGACGGGGCGAGGTCGCGGGTCGCGGAGGACGTCGCGCTGCCGATGCGGGGTGAGCTCGACACCGCCGGGTCGATGAACATCACCTTCAGCGCGGACCTCGCCGAGCACGTCGCGCACCGGCCCTCGGTGCTCTACTGGGTGGTGCAGCCCGGAGCGAACGTCGGCGGCATCGGCACCGCCGCGGTGCGCATGGTCCGGCCCTGGCACGAGTGGATGATCGTGTGCGGCTACGACGTGCGCGGCGAGCCGCCGGTGCTCGACGACGACGGGGCCACGGCGATCGTGCGGCGGCTGCTCGGACTGCCGGAACTCGACGTGAAGATCACCGGAACCTCGTTGTGGGGCAACAACGAGCAGTACGCCACGCGGTTGCAGTCCGGGCGGGTGTTCTGCGCCGGGGACGCGGTGCACAAGCACCCGCCGAGCAACGGCCTCGGCTCCAACACCTCCATCCAGGACTCCTACAACCTGGCGTGGAAGCTCGCCGCCGTCCTGCGCGGGCAGGCGTCGGAAGAGCTGCTGGCGACCTACACGGCGGAACGCGCGCCGGTGGCCGAGCAGATCGTGTTGCGCGCCAACCGATCCGGGCGCGAGTTCGGCCGGTTCTTCGAAGCGCTCGGCATCGCGGAACCGGGTTCGGACGCCGAGATGGTCGAGAACATGGAGCAGCGCAAAGCGGCCACCCCGGACGGCGTCGCCAAGCGCGACGCGCTGCGGTCGGCGATGGAGCTCAAGGACTACGAGTTCAACGCCCACGGCGTGGAACTGGGCCAGTTCTACGAGTCCGCCGCGATCGTCGCCGACGGCTGCGCTCGACCCGAACCGGAACGCGACCCGGAGCTGTACTACCAGCCCTCCACGATTCCCGGCTCGCGGTTGCCGCACGCGTGGGTCGGGGACAGCACCCGGAAGCTCTCCACCCACGACCTCGCGCCCGCCACCGGGTTCACGCTGCTCACCGGCATCACCGGACAGGTCTGGAAGGACGCCGCGGACAAGGTCGCCCACGAGCTCGGCGTGGAGCTGAACACCGTGGTGATCGGCCCCGGCCGTGAAATCACCGACCTGTACTTCGACTGGTCCCGGCTGCGGGAGGTCGAGGAGGACGGCGTGCTGCTTGTCCGGCCGGACAAGCACATCGGCTGGCGCTCCCGGCGATTGCCCGCGGACCCGACCTCGGCCCTGCACGAGGCGATGAGTTCGATCCTCGGATCGAGCGCCCGCGCGTAGGGGTCCGTTCAGAATGATCTTTCGGTCCTTGTCTTGTCAGCGGCGGAGCCGCTGAGCAGTGACCGGCTTGAGCAGGCCGACCACCGGCGGGTTCTCAGCGGCTTCCTCGTGAGGACAGCGATTTCGCCGGGTATGGAAATCGCAGCGCCATACCGAGAAAACGGGCAGCGAGGAAGCCGCTGAGGCCGCTGAGCGACCCGCTACGCAGGTCATCCTGAAAGGACTCCTTAGCGGACGAGCTACTCGTGCATGGACTTCGCGAGTTCGTTGGCGATGCGGAGGTCGAGTCCGAGCCGTTCGCGCAGCAGGCGGACGACCTCGATCTCCGCCTTGTGCTCGACCAGCGGGCGCAGCCGGGCGTCCAGTTCCGGGTCGCGCTCGCGGATCTCCCGCACGACCTCGGCGTACCCGGTGGGGTGGTCGTCGTGCTCGACGAGCCGGTCGGTGAGCAACTTGGCCTGCAAGAGCGACACCGCGGGAATCGCCTCGCGCAGCACCGAGACCGCGCGGGCCTGGTCACCGGAGCGCATCAGCTCGCGCACCGCCTGCCGGATGTCCCACGGGACCGGGATCGCCCACAGCAGCTCGCGCTGGCGCTGCGCGCTGAAACCCTGCCGGAACCGCAGCCACTTGCTCAGCGCCACCAGCACCAGGGCGATCGCCAGCAGCACCAGCACGAGCACGAACACGACGCGCATCGGATCGGTCGGCGCGGCCTGCGGCGCGGCGATCGGCGCACCGAGCAGGAGGAAGATCGGCATGATCGCGATCATGCCCGAGCGCGTTCCGCCGCGGGAGCACGGGTACCCCGGCGCTGCGCCGGTCGCCGTCCGCGCCGCGTCCGGACGGGGGAGCGCGGTGCGCCCTCGCGCGCCCGGACGCGGCTCAGCGGATCACCAGTCGGCGTCGGTGTAGCGGACGATGCCGCGCAGGTTCTTGCCCTCCCGCATGTCCTGGTAGCCCTTGTTGATCTCGTCCAGCGAGTAGGTCCGGGTCACCAGCTCGTCGAGCTTCAACCGCCCCTGCCGGTAGAGCTCCAGCAGTCGCGGCACCTGGGTGCGCGGGCTCGCGCCGCCGAAGATCGCGCCCTGGATGCGCTTCTGCAGCAGCGTGAGCTCGAACATGCCGATCTTCGCGTCGGTGGCGGTCATGTCGGCGAGCGCGGTCACCACGACCTGCCCGCCCTTGCCGGTGATCGCCAGCGCCTCGCCGAGCTGATTGCCCTGGAGCTCGCCGACGGTGAGGATCGTGGTGTGCGCGAGGCGGCCCCAGGTGACGTCGTGCAGCGGCTCCAGCGCCTCCTCCATGGACGCGAAGGTGTGGGTGGCGCCGAACTCGACGGCCTTCTCCCGCTTGAACTCCACCGGGTCGATCGCGGCGACGAAGCGGGCGCCCGCGGCAGCGGCGCCCTGCACCGCGTTGATGCCGATGCCGCCGGCGCCGACGACGACCACGGTGTCGCCGGGACGCGTCGCGCCGACCTCCGTCGCCGAACCCCATCCCGTCGACACACCGCATCCCAGCAGGGCGGCGGTCTCCAGCGGGATGTCGTCCTCGATCTTGATGACGCTGGACTGGTTGACCGTCACGTACGGCGCGAAGGTGCCCAGCAGGCACATCGGGGCCACCGGCTTTCCGCGGTGGGTCACCCGGTGGGTGCCGTCGGAGATGGCTTGACCGGTGAGCAGCCCGGCGCCCTGGTCGCAGAGGTTCTGCATCCCGGCCGAACAGGGCCGGCAGACCCCGCACGCGGGGATGAAGCCGAGGACCGCGTGATCTCCTTCCTGCACCCCGGTGACGCCGGGGCCGACCTTCGTGACCACGCCGGCGCCCTCGTGTCCGCCGAGCACCGGGTACACCGGGACCGGCATCGCGTTGGTGCGCAGGTGCTCGTCCGAGTGGCACAGGCCCGTCGCCGCCAGTCGGAGCTGCACCTCGCCCGCGACGGGATCGCCGATCTCGATCTCGTCGACGGCCCAATCCTGACCAGGTTCGTGAAGGAGTGCGGCCTTGGTTCGCACGATTCTGTCCTCCCGCGAGGAGTGGGCGGACAGCGTGGTCCGCCGGGAAGCGATGGCGTCGTCGGCATCGGGCGGGGAGCGGAAGCGATCCCGCGTCCCGGCCACGGGGAAGTAAGTGACCTGAGTCTCATGCAGACCGTGTCATGTGTCGCGGCAAGCGGTCAAGCGGTCAGCGTTGACTCCGTTGGGTGCAGGAGCGAGCCTCGACGGGGTGCGCATTCCGCCCGTTCGGCGCATTGCCCGGGGGCGCTCGGTCGTGCTGGCTGCAGTGAACGGGGCCGTCGGTGCTGGTGCGAACGGCGGCGAACGCCGTCGCTCTCCGCGAGCGCCCGCGCCCGGAGAGTTCCGGCGCGGAGCGCCCGCCGGGCCCGCGGCCACTTACCGCGCCCCATCGTGATCGCGCGCACCGCTGAATCGGCGTGACCTGCGGTAGCTTGCGAATATGCCATTCTCCGATCCGGCCAATCCCGCCGAAGCCCTCCAGCTCCTGATCCAGGGCAACAGCCGCTTCGTGGACGGCACCCGGCTGCACCCGAACCAGGACGCCGACCACCGGACCGCGCTGGCGCCGGGGCAGACGCCGTTCGCGGTGCTGTTCGGCTGCTCCGACTCCCGGCTCGCCGCCGAGATCATCTTCGACCGCGGGCTGGGCGACCTGTTCGTGGTGCGCACCGCAGGGCACGTCGCCGGGTCCGAAGTGCTCGGCAGCATCGAGTACGGCGTCGGCGTGCTCGGCACCCCGCTCGTCGTGGTGCTCGGGCACGACTCCTGCGGGGCCGTCACCGCCGCCTCCAACGCCTACGACGACGGCAACTCGCCCACCGGCTACGTCCGCGACGTGGTCGAACGGGTGTACCCGAGCGTGCTCAGCGCCCGCGCCGCCGGTCGCACCTCGATCGACGAGATGGTCGACGAGCACATCCGCAAGACGACCGACTTCCTGGTGGAGCGCTCCGGCGTGCTGGCCGAGAAGATCTCCACGGGCGAGTGCGCGGTGGCGGGCCTGTCCTACCGCCTACACGAGGGCACCGTCCGGCTCGTGTCCGGCCACGGCGCTCTCGGCGAGCACCTGGTGACGAGCTGATCGACGCCCCTCCAGCCGGTGGTGCGCGGCGGGCCGAACTGCGGAGCTCCGGAGCTCGCCCCGCCGTGCCACCGCGCAGGTGACCTCGCTGTTCCCGCTGCTCGTCGATGCGGCATGATCGACGTGGGAGGGGATCCGATGAGCGAGAGCCGCGTCGTCCAGGCGGCCGAAGGTACGTACCTGGTCCACGGGAGCAGCACCAACTGGGTCATCCTCGTCGAAGACGATTCGGTGACGCTGATCGACGGCGGTTACCCCGACGACGCGGACGCCGTGGAGGCCTCGGTGCGCGAGGTCGGGTACCGGATGCGCGACGTGGAAGCCGTCCTGGTCACGCATGCGCACGTGGACCACATCGGGTCGCTGCCGCACCTGACGCGCAAGTACGGCATCCCCGTCCACCTGGACCGGGTCGAGGTGGCGCACGCGAAGCGCGAATACCTCCAGCAGTGCACCCCGAAGCAGATCGTCGCCAACGCGTGGCGTCCCGGAGTGCTGCCGTGGGCGGCGCACGTGCTGCGGGCCGGGGCGTTGAAGCCGTGCGCGATCCCGTCCGCCGAGCCCTTCCCCCGCGAAGGCGCGCTGGACCTGCCGGGCAGGCCGGTGCCGGTGCCCACCCACGGTCACACCTCCGGGCACAGCAGCTACCACCTGCCGGAGCGCGGGGTGCTGATCAGCGGCGACACGGTGATCACCGGGCATCCCACGTCGCGGGCCAAGGGGCCGCAGATGCTGCTGCCGATGTTCCACCACGACGGTGCTCGCGCCCTGCAGTCGCTGGACTCGCTGGAGGGCCTGCGCGCGGACGTGCTGCTGCCGGGCCACGGTCCGCTGCGCACCGGCTCGCTGAGCAAGGCACTGGGCGAGGCGAGGGAGAACGCCGCGCGCCACTTGCGGTGAGGCCGCCTCAGGCGGTGAAGCGCAGGACCGGCAGCATCGCGTACTCGTCGGCGTCCTCGGGTGCCTCGGCGGCGCAGTCCGCGAGGCGCGCGCGGAGGTCGGCCGCGTCCAGGTCGGTGCCGATCAGCACCAGCGCCGTGCGGTGCGCTTCGCCGCTCGACCACGGCGCGCGGTGGAATCGCACGTAGTTGCCCACGGTGTGGAGCAGGAACTTCTGCCGGTGCCCGGGAATTCCGAAGTGGACGGTGCCTTTCATGCGGTAGAGGCCGCTGGGCCGGTCGTCCAGGAAGCCCATCAACGCCCGCGGGTCCAGCGGCCGGTCCGAGGTGAATTCCACGCTCTGGTAGGCGGAATGCGCGTGCTCGGAGCAGTCGTGCTCGGCGAGGAGGTCCGTGAAGGACAGTTGCCGCGGGCCGGTGTCGGCGGGCCGTTCCGGATGGTCGAACAGGAACGCCGGATCCACCTGGCCGCGCACCGCCTCCAGCACCGGGGCGCCGGGCGCTTCGGCGTCCACCGTCGCGCGCAGCGCGGCGAGCTCGTCCGCCGACACGCGGTCGACCTTGTTCAGCACCACCGCGTCGGCGTAGCGCAGGTGCGCGGCGAACTCCGGATGGCGCCGGCGGGTGGCGTCGAACTCGACGGCGTCCACCACCTCCACCAGCCCGCCGTAGCCGGTGTTCGGGTCCTCCCCGGCCAGCAGCATCCGGATCAGCTCGCGCGGATCGGCGAGACCGCTGCACTCCACGACGATCACGTCGATGCCCGCGCTCGGCTCCGCCAGCCGCGCCAGCATGGCGTCCAGGCCGCTCGCGTCGACCGCGCAGCACAGGCAGCCGTTGCCCAGCGACACCATCGAGTCGACCTGGCCGGCCACGTTCATCGCGTCGATGTTGATGCTGCCGAAGTCGTTGACGACCACGCCGATCCGGGTGCCGCCCGCGGTGGCGAGCAGGTGGTTGAGCAGCGTCGTCTTGCCCGACCCGAGGAAGCCCGCGACCAGCACCACCGGGATCTGCCTGCCTGCCACGGAATTCCTCTCAGGATGAGCTGCGCAGTGGTTGAGAACTCGCCGCCGGCGGGGCGCAGGCCGTGCTGCGCGAACCCGCCCCCGCCGAACCTACCGGGGGCGCCACGAGCGGTCTCGGAGGGTGGGCATGGCGCACCTAGGACATTTCGACCCTGGTAGCGCCCGCGCGCCGCGCAGCACAGTGGGGACGTCCCGGCTCGTGCACGCGGCCCGGCGACCTGTTGCCCACACTCGCCGCCGGTCGAACGCGGCGGCGAGCGCACGCGAGGAGTGTGACCCGACGATGACCGGCGATCCCACCACCACCGACCTGGTGCTCCACGTGAACGGGCAGGCCCTGCCCATGACCGTCGACAACCGGGTGACCCTGCTCGACGCGCTGCGGGAGCACGCGGGGCTGACCGGAGCGAAGAAGGGCTGCGACCACGGGCAGTGCGGTGCCTGCACGGTGCTAGTCGACGGCAGGCGGGCCAACGGCTGCCTGCTGTTGGCGGTGGCGGCCGAAGGCCGTGCGGTCACCACCGTCGAAGGCGTCGGCGCGGCGCGGGACGACGCAGACCCGGACTTCGTCGAAGACCTGCACCCGCTGCAGCGCGCGTTCCTGGAACGTGACGGTTTCCAATGCGGCTACTGCACTCCGGGGCAGATCTGCTCGGCGATCGGCGCGCTCACCGAAGCCGACGAGGGCTGGCCGAGCCACGTCACCGCCGACGTCGCCGACGGCGTCGCGGACGCGGCGGCCCTCGACGACGCCGAGGTGCGGGAGCGGATGAGCGGCAACCTGTGCCGCTGCGGTGCCTACGCGGGCATCCGCGCAGCCGTCCTCGACGTCGCCGCACAGGTGGAGGCGCACCGATGAGGCCGTTCAGCTACGCCCGCGCCACCGACGTCGCCACCGCCTCCCTCGCCGCGCAACGACCCGGCGCGATGCTGCTCGGCGGCGGCACGAACCTCGTGGACCTGATGAAGCTCGACGTGCTGCGCCCGAGCGCGCTGGTCGACGTCACCGAGCTCGGCCTGGACCGCATCGAGCACGGGGCCGACGGCGGCGTGCGCATCGGAGCCGGGGTGCGCAACAGCGACCTGGCCGGGGACGTGGAGATCCGCCGGCGGTTCCCGCTGATCGCCGAGGCGGTGCTCGCGGGAGCCTCCGGCCAGGTGCGTTCGATGGCCACCACGGCGGGCAACCTGGTGCAGCGCACGAGGTGCCGGTACTTCCAGGACACCACCAAGCCCTGCAACAAGCGGGAACCGGGCTCGGGCTGCCCCGCGATCGTGGGCGCGCACCGCGACCTCGCGGTGATCGGCACCTCCGACTCGTGCGTGGCCTCGCACCCGTCGGACCTGGCGGTGGCGCTGTCCGCGCTGGACGCGGCGGTGCACGTGCGGCGCGCGGACGGCGCCGAGCAGCGCTACCCGCTCGACGACTTCTACCGGCTGCCCGGCACCACCCCGCAGCGGGAGACCGTGCTGGAACCGGGCGACCTGATCACCGCGGTGTCCCTGCCCGCCCCACCGGAGGGGGCGCGGATGCGGTACCGCAAGGTCCGGGACCGGGCGTCGTTCGCGTTCGCCGTGGTGTCGGTGGCCGTGTCGCTGACCTCGCGCGCCGATGGGTCGCTCATCGGGCTCAGCGCCGCTTTCGGGGGAGTGGCGCCGAAGCCGTGGCGGGCGCGGGCCGTCGAACCAGCGCTGCGGGGGCGGCGACCGGACGCGGAGCTGCTGCGCGCCGCTGGTCGCGCCGAGTTCGCCGACGCCCGGCCGCTGCCGCGCAACGAGTTCAAGATCGACCTGGCTGCCGACGTGCTCGCCGCCGTCGTCGCCGATCTCGGCGGAGGTGCCGCGCGATGACCACGGTCGAACGAGCCGCTGGCGCAGGCCTGCGCCGCAGCGAAGGACGGGCGAAGGTCACCGGCCAGGCCACCTACTCGTCGGAGTGGCGAATGCAGGACGCCGCCTACGCCTGGCCCGTCACCGCCACCATCGCGCGCGGGCGCATCGGCGCGATGGACCTCGGCGCGGCGCTGACCGTGCCCGGAGTGCTGGCCGCAATGGAACCCGGAGCGGCGGGGCGCTTGGTGCGCGGGGCCAACCCGGAGACGTGGATCCTGCAGGACCACGAGGTGCGGTTCCGCGGCCAGATCATCGGCGCCGTCGTCGCCACCTCGGCGGAGGCGGCGCGGGAAGCGGCGTCGCTGGTGCGCGTCGACTACGAGCAGCAGCCGCACCAAGTGCTGCTGGACCCGGACCGGGAGCTGGAGACGACGCCGACGGTGAACGCCGGATACCCCTCCACCACCGACCGGGGCGACGTGGACGCGGCGTGGAACTCGGCGCCCGCCCGGATCGCCGCGACGTACTCGACGCCCGCCGAGCACACGAGCTCGCTGGAGCCCTACGCCACCATCGCGCGCTGGGACGGCGAGGAGCTGACGCTCTACAACTCCGATCAGGGGCCTGCCGTGTCGGCCCCGGAGTTCGCGGCGCTGTTCGGCCTGCCCGAGGGCGGGGTGCGGGTCGTCGCCGAGCACATCGGTGGCGGCTTCGGCGCGAAGGCGTTCCCCCGCTCCGTCCCGGTGCTGGCCGGGCTCGCCGCGAAACTGGTGCGGCGGCCGGTGAAAGTGGTCGCGACCCGCAAGCAGATGTTCAGCCTCGCCGGGCACCGCACCCCGACAGTGCAGCACGTGCGGCTCGCCGCCGACACCTCGGGGGCGCTCACCGCGGTGGACCACGAGGCGATCATGCACACCTCGCGCTACGGGGAGTTCATCGAGCAGACCGCCACCGTGGCCCGGGTGATGTACCGGACGCCGAACCTGCGCACCGCGCACCGCGTGCAGCGGGTGGACCTGCCGACACCCGGCCCGATGCGGGCTCCGGGGGAGATGCCGGGCCTGTTCGCGCTCGAATCCGCGATGGACGAGCTGGCGCACGAGCTGGACGTGGACCCGATCGAGCTGCGGGTGCGCAACGAACCGGACGTGGAACCCGACTCGGGACTGCCGTTCAGCAGCCGCAACCTGGTGAGCTGCCTGCGCGACGGCGCGCGGCGCTTCGGCTGGGACGGCCGGGACCGGACACCCGGCGTGCGCCGGGAGGGGCGCTGGCTGCTCGGCACCGGAGTGGCGGCGTCCAGCTTCCCCGCGTTCGCGCTGCCCTCGTCGGCGACGGCGTTGGCCGAGCAGGACGGCACGTTCACCGTGCGGATCGCCGCGGCGGACATCGGGACCGGCGCGCGCACCGCGCTGCTGCAGCTGGCCGCCGACGAGCTCGGCGTGCCACCCGAGCGCGTGGTGGTGCAGGTGGGGCGCAGTGCGTACGGACCGGCGCCGTTCGCGGGCGGATCGGCGGGCACCGCCTCCTGGAGCTGGGCGATGATCAAGACGATCCGATCGCTGCTCGCGGACCTCGACGAGCGCGGCGGCGTCATCCCTGACGGCGGGCTCGCGGCCACCGCGGACACCACCGAGGACATCGCAGGCAGGTCGAAGCTGTCCCGGCACGCGTTCGGCGCTCAGTTCGCCGCGGTGCGCGTGGACGCCGACAGCGGTGAGGCGCGGGTGGACCGGCTGCTGGGCGTGTTCGCCGCCGGGCGCATCGTCAACCCCCGGACCGCGCGGTCGCAGCTGCTGGGCGGCATGGTGATGGGCCTGTCGATCGCACTGCTCGAACGGGGCGAGATCGACCCGGTGCACGGCGCTTTCGTCAACGACGACCTGGCGAGCTACCACGTCGCGGCGAACGCCGACGTCGGCGCGATCGAAGCGCACTGGATCGACGAGCACGACGACGAGCTGAATCCGGCCGGGGTGAAGGGGATCGGCGAGATCGGCACCACCGGAACGGCCGCCGCCATCGCCAACGCCGTCCACCACGCCACCGGCACCCGGCACCGCCACCTCCCGCTGACGCTCGACCGCCTCCGCAACACCTCCTGATCCGCGCACGGGGCTCGGCGTGCCCTCACCGGACGCCCGGCGCGGTGTCCGGCGACGTGACTTTCCGCGCCCGCGACCTGCTTCGGATTTTCACCCGCCCCTGCGCGAGTTCGCGAGAAAGGGGCGCACACCAGGGGAAACGGCATCACGATCGCGGAGGTGTGCGCGGGGCGGAGTCATTGCTCGCCGGGGGGGGGGCACCGGACGAGGGGCGGTGAGGTCGCGCGGATCGTTCGTGACTCGTCGCGCCGGGTGTTCGATCTCGGCGTGGCGGAGTCGTCGAGTTCCGGGCTGCGCACGACACTCGGGAGGTGGCCGTTTTCAGCATGTGACAACGCTGGTTGGTCGGGAGCGGGCGGCGCGGCAGCATTCGGGTCATCCGGCTCGGGTGGGCCGGGTCACAGCGAACGGGAGGGCACCTCATGGCCGCATCGGCAACGACGCCGCGGGTAGCGCTGGTCACCGGAGCAGGGCAAGGAATCGGCCGGAGCATCGCGCTGCGGCTCGCCGCCGACGGGCTGGACGTCGCGGTCAACGACATCCCGTCGAACGCGGAGGCGCTGCGGGCCGTCGCCGCCGAGATCGAGTCCGCCGGGCACCGGGCCACGACGGTGCTCGCCGACGTGTCCGACCCGGTGGCCGTGGACGAGATGGTCGAGCAGGTCGCGACGGACCTCGGCAAGCTGGACGTGATGATCGCGAACGCCGGGATCGCGCACGTCAAACCGCTGCTGGAGGTCACTCCGGACGAGTTCGACCACCTGATGTCGATCAACCTGCGCGGCGTGCACCTGTGCTACACCGCCGCCGCCAAGCGGATGATCGCCCAAGGCGGTGGCGGCAAGATCATCGGTGCGTGTTCGATCGTCGGGTACCGCCCCTTCCCGCTGCTGGGGCCGTACTCGGCGTCGAAGTGGGCGGTGCGGGGGCTCACCCAGGCGGCGGCGATGGAGTGGGCGCAGCACGGCATCACCGTCAACGCCTACTGCCCCGGCATCGTGGGCACCGCGATGTGGGACCACATCGATGAGAAGCTCGCGGAGAACGAGGGCCTGCGCAAGGGCGCGGCGATCGACAAGTACTCCGAGCTGATCCACCTCGGCCGGGTGTCGGTGCCCGAGGACGTGGCGAAGTTCGTCTCCTACCTCGCCTCGCCCGACTCCGACTACATGACCGGCCAGTCCGTGATGATCGACGGTGGCATCCAGTTCTCCTGACCCGTCGAATCCGGCCGAGTGAACGGACCGTTCGTCCAACCAGATCGGACGAACGGTCCGTTCACTCGAACCCCCGAGGCTCCAGCGGCGGTGTTCGCGCCGCTCCGGAAGGAGTGAACGGACCGTTTGCCCAACGGGATTGGACGAACGGTCCGTTCACTCCGCGGATTCGGCTCGCCGGAAGGTGCGGGAGAGGCCGGAGCGGCGGAAGAGGCGATCGATCCACCAGGTGTAGAGCACCGTCAGGATCGTGATCGGCAGCACCTGCCATGCTGAGAAGTCGCCCGCCTGCTCCAGTCCCGGCACGCCCTGCGTCGAATCCAGCAGCACGGCGCTGACGTTGTTCACCACGTGCAGCGCGATGGCGGCCTCCAAACCACCGGTGCGGATCGTCAGCCAGCTCATCGCCATCGCGGTCACGAACAGGTCGGCGATCACCAGCGGGTCGTCGTACTCGTGCAGGACCACGAACAGCAGCGCCGCGAGCACCGCGCCCGGCCACGGGGTGCGCAGCCAGGAAGCGAAGCCCTGCAGCAGGAATCCGCGGCACAGGTACTCCTCGGCGGCGGCTTGGAACGGCACCACCGCCAGCGTGATCAGCGCGAGCAGCAGGTAGTGCGGCCAGCCGGGCCACCCGGCCAGGTCCGGTGTCGAGCCGCGCGCCAGGTCGAACGCGAGGACGGCGGCGTACCCGAGCAGCGCCCACCCCGCGCAGCGCCACATCCACCGCCACCGCAACCGTCCGTCCACACTGGACAATTTGCCGACCGGGCGGCCGTGCACCCAGCGAGCCGTGACCAGCACCGCGGGCAGCAGCGCGGCGACCGACAGCATCATCGCCCCGTACTCCCAGGTCGGGTCGGTGAACCCGAAGTCGTCCATCTCGACGCCGTTCAACGCGGCCAGCCCGATCAGCGCCCCGGCCACCACGAGCGCGAAGGCGCCGGCCAGCACCGGGAGCAGCACGAACCCGAGCAGGGGGCGCCACCAGCGGTGCCGGGAGGTGCGCTGCAACAGGTGGTACGGAACGGCTTCCATCGGGGTGGTCGGCGGCTGCTGCTCTTGAAGCATCTGAATCCTCACGTCGAACGGTCCTGATCGACGCTAGTGGCGCGGGCCCGGTCCGCTCTGCCGCCGACCGGCCACGACCGGTGGCCGATCGGCCACGGATCACTGGCCGCCCGGTGCTACCGGTCCAGGCGGGGTGCGGCAAGAATGTCGTTGTGCTCTGGGAGAAATTCGCGCGGATTCCGTCCGCTGTGGCCGCTGAGGCGGACGAGATCCGCGCCGCCGTGCGCGCCGCGCCCCGCCGCACGGTGGTGCTGGAGTCGGTGTGCTTCGTGCTGCTGCTGGCGGACGGGCCGTTCAGCGCGGCCGTGGTGCGGTTCGATCCGCCGCCGCTGCCCGTCACCCTGCTCAGCGCGCTGTTCGCCGCCGTGCTCGTGCTCGCGCGCAGGAGGTGGCCGGTCGGCGCGCTGGTGATGAGTCCCCTGCTGGTCACGGGTGGTGCCGTGATCGCCGGGTTGATCGCGTCGATGATCGTCGCGTTCACCGCGGCCAGGCGGGTGCGGTGGGACCGGCGGCTGTGGTCCGCGGTGCTGTTCGCGGTCGTGGCGCGGGCGGTGCTCTCGACGCTGGTCGAATCCCCCGCCGCGACGCCGGGCGAGCTGGCCGGGCTGCACGTGACGGTGCTCGCGGTCGAGCTGGTGCTGCCGATGATCGCGGGGGCCCTGCTCGGGGAGCGGCAGCCGCTGGTGCGACTGCTGCGGGAGCGCAACGACTACCTGGAGCAGGCCCGCCACCTCACCGCCGAGCAGGCCCGTTCCGCGGAGCGGACGAGCATCGCGGGCGAGATGCACGACATGCTCGGCCACCGGCTCTCGCTGCTGTCGTTGCACGCCGGGGCGTTGGAGCTGTCCGCGGCGAAGGAGACGCCGAAGCTCGGCGACCAGGCGACGTTCGTGCGCACCACCGCGGGGGAGGCGCTCACCGAACTCCGCGAGATCCTCGGCGTCCTGCGGTCCGGAACGGACGAGCCGCACCACGCGCTCGACGAGCGCAGCGGCCGTCGCGGCGACGTCGAACACCTCGTCGCGGAGTCGCGGGCCGCGGGGCTGCCCGTGTCGCTGGACTGGCGCGGCGCGGACCTCGACGAAGCGGACCCGCGGACTCGGCACGCCGTGCACCGCATCGTGCGGGAAGGGCTCACCAACGCGCACAAGCACGCGCCGGGAGCGTCCACCGTGGTCGAGGTGACCGCGTCGGACCCGATCCAGGTCCGCGTCGAGAACGGTCCGGGCGAGGGCGCGAACCGGCACGCGCCCGGACTGCGCAGCGGCCTCGCCGGGTTGGAGGAACGCGCCAGGATGCTCGGCGGTGCGCTCGCGGGTGCCGCCGCACCGGGCGGCGGGTTCGCGCTCACGGCGGAATTGCCCGCGCGGCCACCGGTGTCCGCGCCGCGGCAGGACACCGGGCCGGTGCGGGAGCCGCCGCCGGTGCTCGACGCCGACGTGCTGACGTTGCCGCGCGCCGTCGGCGCCGGATGCCTGCTGGTGTTCCTGGGGCTGCTGATGTTGCTGGCGGTGGCGGTCCTGGTGGCCGCCGCCTTCTACGGGTGACGTTACGATGACGTCCATGATCAGGGTGCTCATCGCGGACGACGAGGCCTTGATGCGCACCGGCATCCGGCTGATCCTGGACAACGCCGACGACGTCGAAGTGGTCGCGGAGGCCGCCGACGGGCCCGCCGCGCTGCACGCCTGCCGCAACCAGGAGATCGACGTGGCCCTGCTGGACGTGCAGATGCCCGGTGGCGACGGCATCACCGCCGTGGCGGGGATCGCGCGGGAGGCGCCGCGCACCCGCAGCATCGTGCTCACCGCGTTCGGCGACGATCGCAACGTCGCTCGGGCGCTGCGTGCCGGGGCGGGCGGTTTCCTGCTCAAGGACACCGGGCCCGCCGAGTTGATCCGGGCGGTGCGCCAAGTCTCCGACGGCGAACCGATCCTCGCGCCGCAGATCACCCGGAGCCTCATCGAACGCCACCTGCTCTCGCCGGACGCCGCCGAACCGGCCCGGCGGCGGCTCGCCGCGCTCACCGAAGCGGAGACCGATGTGCTGCGGCAGGTCGGCGCCGGGTCGTCGAACGCGGAGATCGCGCAGCACCTGCACATGGCGGTCGGCACGGTGAAGGCCCACCTGAGCCGGCTGCTCGCGAAGCTGGACTGCACGAACCGCGTCCAAGCGGCCATCCTCGCCCACGACGCGGGCCTGCTCGACACCTGAGCCATCCGCGCCGGGATGATCGGCGCGCCCTCAAGATCAACTGCCTGCCGAGGCTCGTCGGCCCGTGCGCACCCGATGCGAAGTGAACGGACCGTTCGTCCAACGAGATGGGACGAACGGTCCGTTCACTCCGACCAAGCCCACCTCCAGCATGCGAACCGCGCCGATCTGAGCGAGTGAACGGACCGTTCGACCAACGACATTGGTCGAACGGTCCGTTCACTCGTGCCGTGGGTTCGACGGTGGGCGCTGTGGATCTTGCGCGGCGGGTGCCGTTGTGGGGTGAACGGACCGTTGGTCCAAGGGGATTGGGCGAACGGTCCGTTCACTCGGCAACGAGAGGCGTGGCGAGCGTTGTGGATCTTGTGATGCGCTGCGGCAGGTCGAGGGATTCGGAGTGAACGGACCGTTGGTCCAAGGGGATTGGGCGAACGGTCCGTTCACTCAACGTGCCGTGGGTTCGACGGTGGGTGTTGTGGATCTTGCGCGGCGGGTGCTGATGTGGGGTGAACGGACCGTTGGTCCAACGGGATTGGACGAACGGTCCGTTCACTCCGAAAGCGTCGGCGCCGACGTGCGGTGGGCGTCGAAGCGGTATCCGGCGCAGAAACCGGCGATGGCCGCGGTGACGACGGCGAGAGCGCCCAGGGCGTGCAGCACGGTTCGGCTCCTTCCTCGTGCGACGTCCGGGCTCCGGACCGAGCGATCGGCCCGTGCGACCGGAGAACTCCAGTCTCGGCCCGGCTCGTGTCGGAGCCGTGAAACCGCGGCAACAGGGCCGTTACCAGCGAAGAGTCACCCGTTGACGCCGGTCTCCGTCACGCCGCGCACCAGGTACCGCTGCAGGCCGACGAACAGCAGCACGATCGGCAGGATGGAGATCGCCGCCGCCGCGAACAGCAGGTTCAGCTGCGGGTTCTGCGCGGTGAGCAGCCCGGACAGCGCCACCTGCACCGTCCACGACGAGGAGTCCTGAGCGATGACCAGCGGCCACAGGAACGAGTTCCAGCTCCCGATGAACGTGATCGCCGCGATGGCGGCGAGGAACCCGGTGGAGTTCGGCAGCACGATGCGCCGGAACACGCCCCAGCGCCCGAGCCCGTCGATGCGGCCCGCGTCCTCCAGTTCGCCGGGGAAGTCCAGGAAGAACTGCCGGAACAGCACCGTGTTCAGCGCGCTGAACAGTCCGGGCACGACGAGTCCGCGCAGGTCGGAGAGCCAGCCGAGGCTGGAGACGAGCACGAAGCTCGGCACGAACGTCACCGAGGTCGGCACCAGCAGCGTCGCCACGACCACGCCGAGCGCCTTGCCGGAATGCCGGTACGGGATCCGCGCGAGCCCGTATCCGGCGGCCGAGCACAGCAGCAGCTCGCCCGCGGTCTGCAGCACGGCCACGACCGCCGAGTTGAGCAGGCTGCGCGCGAACGGCACCTCGGTGCCTGCGAACAGCGCCGAGACGTTCTCCCAGTGCAGCTCGGCGGGCAGGAACGTCCACTGCGGTGAGGTGATCTCCTCGCGGGTTGCGAGCCCGTTGCGGATCAGCAGGTAGAACGGCAGCAGGAACAGCGCCGCCGCGACCACCAGCGCCGCCCACCGCAGCACCGCCCCGGCGCGGCTCACCGGTCGCGCCCCTTGCCGAATCCGAGCACCTTGCCCTGCACCAGCGTCACCACCGCGATCAGCACGGACAGGATCACCGCTCCCGCGCTGCCGCGACCGAGGTCTTGGCCGCCGGAGCCGAGCGCGGTGTAGTACAGGTACACCAGCGGCGGCCGGCCGTACGGCGGGTAGCCGCGGGCGTCGCCGAGGATGTTGTAGAACTCGTCGAACGCCTGGAACGCGTTGATCAGCAACAGCAGCAGGACGGCGACGCTGGTTCCGCGCAGCTGCGGCAGCGTGATGTACCGGAACACCTGCCAGCCCGGTTTCGCCCCGTCGAGCCACGCGGCTTCGTAGAGCCGGTCGGGGATGCGTTGCAGCGCCGCGATGAACAGCAGCATGTAGAAGCCCAGTTGCAGCCACAGCCGCGCGGTGATCAGCACGATCCAGTACAGCGGCGGGTCGGCGGTGCCCGTCCACGCGACCGGGTCGATCCCGAACGCGCCGAGCACGCTGTTGACCAGCCCGTAGTTCACCCCGGAGAACAGCGACGTCTTCCAGATCAGCGCGGCCACCACGTAGGAGCAGGCGAACGGCAGGAAGAACACCGACCGGAAGAACGCCTTCGCGAACTTCACCCGGTCCACGGCGAGCGCCAGGGCGAGCGCGGCCACGTAGGTCAGCGGCACGATGGCGACGGCGAACGCGCTGAACGTGACGAGGCTGGACAGGAACGCCTCGTTGGTGAGCATCGCGGTGTAGTTCCCGACGCCGACGAACACCTCGGGGGTGACGGTGTTGCGGGCGTCGAAGAAGCTCAGGTACAGGCTCCAGCCGATCGGCACGTACGAGAACACGATCAGCCCGAGCAGCAGTGGTCCGACGAACAGCCAGAAGTCACGGGCGTCGCGGCGGGGGCGCGTGCTCACCCGTGCAGGCGCTTCAGCTCGGCGTCCGAGGCGGCGACGACCTCGCGGGTCTGCGCCACCGGGTCGGCGCCTTGGCGGGCGATGCGGAACAGCGCGTCGGACAGCGCCGAGTTCGCCGCCGAGCTCCACAGCGGGCCGCCGACGAGGTGGGCGTGCTCGCGGGTGAACCGCACGGCGTCGGCGGCGGGTCCGGAGCGCAGGTTCGCGGCCTGGTCGGTGAGGCTGGTGCGGGCGGGGATGTGGAAGCCGAACCCGGTGGCGAACTCGGTCTGGTGGTCGGTGCGCTCGATCCAGAGCCAGCGCAGGAAGTCCTTGGCGGCACTCACGTTCGCGCTCTTCGCGTTGACCATCGCGCCGTAGGCGCCGATCGGCACCGACGGGGCGCCGTGGGCGTCGAGGCGGGGGAACGGCAGCACGCCGAAGTCGTCGCCCAGCGCGGCGGCGACCTTCGGGATGTTCCACAGCCCGGTCCACTGCATCGCGACGAGCCCGTCGATGAACGCGCTCGGATCGGACCAGTCCGCGGGTGCTCCCAGCAGCAGCCCGCCGCTGTCGTTGAGCTCGGCGAGCTTGCCGAAGGCAGTCGCCGCGCGCGGATCGTCGAAGCCGGTGCGGCGCTGGTCGGAGCTGAGGTAGTCCAGGCCCGCCGACCACAGCAGCGGTCCGCCGAGCACGCCGACGCCGCCGTCGTTGCCGACGAAGAGTCCCTTGCCGTTGGGGGAGTTCAGCCGCCTCGCGGCGTCGATCAGCTCGTCGACCGTCCGGGGCGGGCGCACGCCCGCCGCCGCGAGCCTGCTCTTGCGGTAGAACAGCACCTGGGTGTCGACGGCCTGCGGAATCCCGTAGAGCCGCCCTTCGACGGTCGCCGTCTCCAGCACTTGTGCGGGGAAGTCGGCGCGCACGTCGGCGATCAGGTCGTCCAGCGGCACGACCTGGCCCTGCCGCACCCAGTCGACCTTGACCTGCGCCTCGAACACGTCCGGCACCGCGCTGTTCTGCAACGCCGTGACGATCTTCGAATCGTAATCGCCCGGATTCCACTGCACCGAGACCTCGCCGCGCGGGTATTCGGCGGCGTAGCGCAGCACGGCGTCGTGCACGCCGTCCTCGCCGTAGGCGTGGTACCACTGCTGCAACGAGCCCGGCGCGGAGCCGCCCCGCCCGGTGTTCGAGCCGCACCCGGCGGCGCCCAGCCCCAGCGCTCCCACGCCGAAAGCGGTCAGCAGGGTCCGCCGGGACAGGCCCGGCCCACCGGGAACACCGGCACTGGAAGTCGATCTGCGCACGACGGCTGACGCTAGGACGCAAGATCGTGCTGGTCAACCGCTCCCACACCGTGGTCTGCGAAGCGCCGCACCCCGTCGTGGCAGCACACCCGCCCCGATGATCACCACCGCACCCGTTCGCCGGTTCGCCCGATGGAGTGGGCATCGTCGGCGGCACGGCCCGACCGGAGCTCGGAGGCAACGGCTCCGGGAGGACGAGCGGTGGGGAAGGTTCCGCTCGTCCTCGACCTCGCCCGTCCGAGTGCTTGCCGGGTTCGAGAAGGCCGCGCCTACCGTGCACCTCGAACACTTCTGAGGTCTTACCGTCTTGTACGAGAAAGCCGATGTGGAGGCTTATCGTGACGAGCTGGGCGAAGCTGAGTGCGACGGCGGTGGCGCCAGGTGGGTCACTGGCACTGCTTGCGTCAGGAGCGACCGAGACCAAGAGGGAGAGCCGTGCAGATGTCGCCGAGCTACTGGCGCGAACCGAGTCGTTCCAACCCGAACGACAACTGCGTAGAGGTGGGGCGTGCCGGGGCAGGTGCCGCCGTCCGGGACTCGAAGGATCGTGGTGCCGGGTTCATCACCGCTGGTGCCGCGCGGTGGGAGGACTTTCTAGCCGCCGTCAAGGCTGATCGCTTCGGCGGTTGAGAAACCGGGGCCGGTCGATGGACGTCGGGCCAGGACGAGTCTTCCCGGCTCATCGCCGAGATCCTCGACGAGTAGGAGGAAACGGGATGTGCGAGCAGGTGCGGGGATGGCGGAAGTCCAGCCGCAGCGTCAATACCGACAACTGCGTCGAGATCGGTCACCGCGACGCAGGGGCGGCTGTCCGGGACACGAAGGATCGTGGCGCCGGGCATCTCACCGTTGACGCCGCGCGGTGGGAGGACTTCTTAGCCGCCGTCAAGGCTGATCACTTCGGCGGCTGACGGTGCCGGAGCCGGAGTGAACGGACCGTTCGTCCAAGGGGATTGGGCGAACGGTCCGTTCACTTCAACCGCTCAGCGGGTCGTGGCCTTGTCCGCGCGGCTGCCGAGGGCTTCGCCTCGGCGGCACGCCAGGTACCAGCGCTGGCCGTTGTCGTACCAGCGCAGGCCTTTGCGGACGGCGGAGACCTGCGACGCCTGGTGCACCCGGTACTGCCACGGCGGCTGGTAGCCGTGCCGGGCGGCCATCGCGTAGGCCACGTCGGCGGCGTTGCGGTCAAGGTAGCGGTCCGCGCGTTCGAACCACGCCATGCTGGTGCGCCCGGCCGCTTGCAGCGGTCGCAGCGCGGCTCGGCCCTGCTGGTCGAAGTCGCGCAGCGCGGTGTCCAGGTGCTCGTGGTCGTGCAGCTTCTGCGCCAGGATCACCGCGTCCATGATCGCCAGCCGGGTGCCGGAGCCGATGGTGAAGTGCGTGGTGTGCGCGGCGTCGCCGAGCAGCATCACGTTGTCGTGCAACCAGGTCCGGTTGAGCACCTGGGTGAACCGCTGCCAGCGCGCGGGTTGCCCGCGGGACTGGCTGATCAGCGAATGCCCGTCCAGCGGGGCGGCGAAGATCTTCTCCAGCAGCCGCACCGTGTCCTCGTTGTCGCGGGAGTCGAAGCCCAGCGCCTTCCAGGTCTGCTCGGTGCACTCCACGATGCAGGTGCTGATGCCGGCGCTGGACGGGTAGGCGTGGAACCAGATCCAGCCCGCCGAGGTCTGCTCGAAGGCGAACGTGAACCGGTCGAACACCATGTCCGTGCCCAGCCAGATGTACGGATTGTTGCCGGTCTCCACGCGGGTGCCGAACTCCGCCTCGTGCAGCGAGCGAACCTTGCTGTTCGCCCCGTCCGAGCCGATGATCAGGTCGCTGTCGGCGAGCTCGGAGAGGTCGTCCACGCCGTGCTCGTAGCGGATGTTCACGCCCAGGTCTGTGGCGCGTTCGGCGAGCACGTCCAGCAGCGTGGACCGGTTCACGCTGAAGCCGTAGCCGCCGAGGAAACCGACATCGCTGCCGCCCAGCACGATCTGCTGCTCCTGCCACAGCGTGGAGGCCGAACGGATCTGCTGCGCGCTCTCGGCGTCGTTGGCGTAGAGGGGGTCCAGCAGGTTGTCCCAGTAGACGACGCCCCACCCGTAGGTGGCTCCGGGCGGATCACGTTCGATGACGGTGATGTCGTGTCCGGCGTCGCGCAGCTTCGCGGAGATCGCGAAGTACAGCCCGGCCGGTCCTGCGCCGACACACGTGATCTTCATGGGCACCTCCTGGACGGGGACGGCGCGGGCCGCCCGGTTGTTGTTCGACGACGGTGATCACGTGCGCTCCCGCGCTTCACCGTTGCGCTGCGCCGGGGCGCCGTCGACGAGCTCCGTCGACGGGTGGTGCAGGTGGTACAGGTGCGCGTAGCCGTTGTTGCCCTCCAACAGCTCCGAATGCGTGCCGATGCCGGTGACCCGGCCGTGGTCCAGGTAGAGGATCTTGTCGGCGTCGGTCACCGTCAGCAGGTTGTGCGAGATGACGATGGTCGTGCGCCCCGCCATCAACCGGTTGAGCGGGCCGAGGATCCGCTGCCCGGCCTCGGCGTCCAGGCTCGCGGTCGGCTCGTCGAGCAGCAGGATCGGCGCGTCGCGGATCATCGCGCGGGCGATGGCGATGCGCTGGCGCTGCCCGCCGGAGAGCAACCGGCCGCGCTGCCCGACGCGGGTCGAGTAGCCCTCGGGCAGCGCGTCGATGAAGTCGTGGGCGTCGGCGGCGACGGCGGCATCGACGAGTTCGGCGCGGTCCGCATCGGGCTTGCCCGCGAGGATGTTCTCCTCGATGGTGCCGTCGAGCAGCAGCGTCTCCTGCAGCACGATGGCGATCTTGGAGCGGAGCTCCTTCGGGTCCAGCTCGCGCAGGTCCGCGCCGTCGAGCGTGATGCTGCCCCGGTCCGGGTCGTAGAACCGCAGCAGCAGCTTCGTCAACGTCGACTTCCCCGCGCCGCTGGCGCCGACGATGGCGACGCGTTCCCCGGGGGCCGCGGTGAGGTTCACGTCGGTGAGGACCTCGTCGACGGTGTCGGGGTAGTGGAAACCGACCTGGTCGAGCCGGATCGCGCCGTCCACCCGCGTGAGCGGCTTCGGCTCGCGCGGAGCCGGGACGTGCGGGCGCTGGTTGAACAGCTCCAGGATGCGTTCCGCGCTGGCCGCCGCGCCGAACACCACGTTCGAGAGCTGCCCGAGGTTGCTCACCGGCTGGTAGAGCTGCGAGAGGTACACGAGGAACGCCAGCAGCCCGCCGAGCGTGATCCGGCCCGCCGACAACTCCCAGATGCCGACGCCGACGATGGCCATGATGGCCATGACCTCCAGCAGGTCCACCAGCGGCTCGAACAGGCCGCCGATGCGGGCCGCGGACAGCTCCGCCGACAGGCTCGACCGGCTCTGCCGGGAGAACCGGCCCACCTCCGCGGACTCGCGCCCGTAGGCCTGGATCAGCGGTGCGTTGCCGAGGCTCTCCTCCGCCACCGTGCTGATGGAACCGGTGCGCCCGGCGACCTCGCGGGACGCGGATTTGATGCGCTGCGCGAAGAACCGCGCGACGAACAGGAACAGCGGCACCACCAGCAGCGCCACGACGGCCAGCCGCCAGTCGAGGTAGAACAGCACGCCGGCGAACAGCACGATCTTGATCAGCGAGGCCACGGTCTGGGTGATGCCCGACAGCACCAGGGCCTCGATCGAGGCCACGTCGGTGGTGAGCCTGCTCAGCGTGTCGCCGAGCCTGCGCCGGTCGAAGAAGTCCACCGACAACGTGTGCAGGTGGGTGAACACCCGGATTCGCAATCGGTTCAGGAAGTGCTCACCGATCCACACCGTCACGTAGCTCTCGCCGAAACCGACGGCCCCGTTGACGATCGTGATGACGGCGTAAGCAAGGGCCACCCACGGGAACAGCGAGAAGTCCCGCGGCGTGAGGACCTGGTCGATGAGGACCTTGAACATCCAGATCGCCGCCGCGTCCAGCAGCGGCGACACCAGCACCAGCGCGAGGCTCAGCGCCATGTACCAGCGGAACGGCCGCGCATCGGGCCAGAACCGCCGGAAGATCTCCCGGACCCCGATCGATGGCGCGGTCTCCACCAACCCCGCCTCCTCGGCGGCCGGTGGATCGAACAACCACCGTATCGGTCCCCGCACGTCGTACCCCCTGTTGCTGACGGGAGTGACGCCCGCACCCCGGAAGGTGCGGGCGTCATCCGGAAATGAGCCGTGCCGCTACTTCTTGTGGCCCCAGTGGTGGTGGCCCCAGCCCCAGCCGTGACCCCAGCCCCAGCCGTGGCCCCAGCCCCAGCCGTGGCCCCAGCCCCAGCCCCAGCCGTGCTTGCGACGACGGTTGTTCACGTACACGAACACGCTCTTGATGCTGCTCATCGCCATGCACCTTTCCGCATTGCCGATTTCCCCAGAGAAGAGCGTTCTCCTGTGATGTTCCCCCGGCAGGTGCCGGGAAAACTCGATTCCGGGTCGCGACCCCGGATGCATCACGTCCGCCGAACGAGTTGGTTCACTCGCCCCATGTCGGCGAAACCGGCGCGTTCCGCACCGGCCCGTGGGTGCCCGGTGTCCTTTCCGGACTGCCGCGCTTCTCCAGTTCTCTTCCAGAAGGTAGGTGCCCCCCATTCGGCGAACGACCCGACCTGCCAACGAGTAGACCCCAAGCAGCGGAGCGTGCCCAGAGGACTATCGGCCCTGATTTGCCGCTGATCTCCGGAAATCCGCGTCGCCGTGCCGAACGCGGCCGAACGCGGACCATGGTGGCGGAGAGGGGGCGGGCATGGATCTGCGAGCGTGGGCAGGGCGGGCGGTCGACGAGATCTCGGGGTGGCAGCGCGGTTTCGGCGAGGTCGAACCGCATCCGGACGCGGTGGTCTCCGACGCCGATTTCGCGGTGGCCTTCGAGGAGCTGCTCGGCCGGTTGCGCGACACCTACCCGTTCCACCACCCCCGCTACCTGGGGCAGCTGATCAAGCCGCCGCACCCGGCGGCGGTGGCGGGCTACCTGGCGACGATGCTGCTGAACCCGAACAACCACGCGCTCGACGGCGGACCGTCCACGACCGCGCTGGAGCGGGAGGCGGTGGCGCGGCTGGCGGCGATGCTGGGGATGCCGGACGCGCTCGGCCACCTCACCACCAGCGGGACCGTCGCGAACCTCGAAGGTCTTTTCGTGGCACGGGAAACGCGTCCCGGTTCGGCGATCGCGCACAGCGCGCACGCGCATTACTCGCACGCCCGCAACTGCCACCTGCTCGGCGTGCGGTCGGTGCCGGTCCCGGTGGACCGGCTGGGGCGGATGGACCTGGCGGAGCTGGAGGTGCTGCTGGGGCGGGAGGACATCGGCACGGTGGTGCTCACGGCCGGAACGACCTCGCTGGGTGCGGTGGACCAGATCGACGAGGTGCTGGAACTGCGGCGGCGCCACGGGTTCCGGATCCACGTCGACGCGGCCTGCGGCGGATTCTTCGCCCTGATCGCCGACGACGCGCCGGACGGGGTCGCGTCCGCGCCGTTCCGGGCGCTAGCCGAGTGCGACTCGGTGGTCGTCGACCCGCACAAGCACGGCCTGCAGCCCTACGGGTGCGGGGCGGTGCTGTTCGCGGACCGGTCGGTGGCGCGGTTCTACCGGCACGATTCACCGGCCACGTATTACACGTCGGCGGAGCCGCACCTGGGGGAGATCTCGCTGGAGTGCTCCCGTTCCGGAGCTCCGGCGGCGGCGCTGTGGCTGACGTTCCGGCTGCTACCGCCGACTCCGGACGGGCTCGGGCGGGTGCTGCGGGCAGGTCGGCGGGCCGCCCTGCGCTGGACCGAGCTGCTGGCCGAGTCGCCGGTGCTGTCGGCCTACCAGCGCCCGGAGCTGGACATCGTCGCGGTCCTGCCCGAAGCCCCCGACATGTCCACCGTGGATCAGCGGACGACGTGGATGCTGCACGAGGGGATGCGGGGCGGCGGCGCCTACCTGGCCGCGCTCGAAGTCTCCGCGGCGGAGCTGCGGGCGCGCGGGCACCCGGTCCGGGAGGACGCGCCGGGCGCCCGGATCTTGCGCAGCGTGCTGCTGAAACCGGAGCACGAGCACTGGATCGGGCGCTGCCACGACGAGATCGAAGACCTGGCGCGGCGAGCCGCCGGATGACCTGCGCGGCGCCGGTTTGCGCCGGACGGCGGTGGGGCACCCGGGTGGGGCGCTCGCCTGGGGTCCGGACGGGCGCGGGGTCGTGCCAATCCGAATTCCTTGGGGGTCACCGAATGTCAGTTCGCGCGTCCGTCCGCGCCCGGAAAGTCCGGCCGGCGTTCCTGCACACCATGTGGACCGAGTCCCGCACCATCGCCGACGCGCGCCACCGCTTCGTCCGCGGCGGACCTCCGGCGAACCCCGGCGGACAGGCGGTCCCGACCCAACGGTGACCTCGCAACCGCCTCCGGCGAACGGCCCCGACCGCCTTTCCGGCACGGGGCCGTTCTGCCGCGATTTCGCGAGAAATCCAACCACTCGAACGAGGTGAACCCCGCCCTCGCACGCTCCTGATCAGTGCAGAAGGTTGTCGGAGCGGGGTGTCCGACACGCGGGGACGCTTCAATTTCTCGCGAAATTGCGGGGCATGAACAAGGTTCGCATCAGGTGGTGTGGGGACGGCACCGAGATCTCGGGGACTGGTCGATCGACTCGGGGGTTCGGGCCGTTGCCAGGGGGCTCCTGGTAGGTGGAGGTCACCCGGTGAGGTTTGGGGTCTCGCCGCGCCACTCCGCTACCGCGCGGGTGAGGGAATCGGCCCAGCGGTGCAGGATCGCGTCACCGGCCGTCGCGTCGGCCGTCGTCGGGTCGCCCAGGACGCCGTTGGGGCTGACCGGGCGCACGCCCCCGGAGCGGAGGCGGTCCATCAGCTCGGGCAGCGGCGCGGTGTTCCCGGCCGCGGCGACGTCCGCGGCGACCTCGCCCGGGTGCAGGTGCAGCATCGCGGAGGTCTCGGTGCGCCCGGCGTGGCTGTCGTCAGCCGGGGCGTCCGGTGACCACACGAGCACCCGCCTGCCCTCGGAGCGCAGCAGCGCGGCGGCCCGGTGCGCGGTGGGCAGGTTGCCGCCGTGGCCGTTGACCAGGACCACGCCCGCGAAGTGGTCGGCGGAGCGCACCAGCTCCACCAGCAGCAGCCGCAGCGCCTCGTGGCCGATCGACAGGGTGCCCGGGAACTCCGCGTGCTCCCCGCTGGCGCCGTAGGGCACGGCGGGTGCCACGACGACGTCCGCGACTCGACGGGCGAGGCGGGCGCACAGCTCCTCGGCGATGGCGGTGTCGGTGCGCAGCGGCAGGTGCGGGCCGTGCTGTTCGGTGGCGCCCAGCGGGATCGCCAGCGTCGGGGCGTGCGCGGCGAGTTCCGGCCAGCGCATCGCCCCCAGGTGCTCGCTCATCGCGCTGATCCTCCGGTGAGTCGCGGCAGCAGGGCCGCCGGGGTGCGGTGCCGTGCGCAGCCCGCCCAGACCCCGGCCCCGTAGGCGAGGTCGTCGAGCACTCGCAGTGCGAGCCAGGACGGCGTCGGTCGGGGACCGCGCAGCGCGTCCAGCAGGCACGGCAGCAGGGCCGCGAGCAGGACGAGCCGGGCCCGCCTGTTCACCAGGGCGGGCAGCGCCAGCAGCGGCCACCAGTCGCGGCGCACCGCCTCGGCCAGCAACCGGCCCGCGCCGAGGTGCGCGAGCGCGGCCAGCCGCCACGACTCCCAGTCCGGCACTCCGTGCGCCCGCAGCTTGCGCGGCAGCGCGCTCGCCCCGGCCACCGCCAACGCGGCGGACAGCACCGGGCGCCCGGCGGCGAGGGCCGTCCACGACGCGGCGCTCCACGCCGAGAGCCGGGCGCAGCTGAGCGAGCCGGGATGGCGGCGGGACAGCGGTGCCGCGGAGCCGCCGTAGTCGAAGCGCTGGCGCAGCCACGCCCGCAGCCGGGGCCGCGCCCGGTGCCGCACCACCGACTCCGGCGCGTACCGCACGGATCCGCCGTCCGCGAGCAGGCGCCACACCAGGTCGACGTCCTCGCCGAACCGCAGCGCCTCGTCGAACCCGCCCACGTCGTCGAGGCTGTCTCGGCGCACCACGAGGGCGGCGCTGGGCACGTAGCTCACCCGGCTCATGGGCCGCACGGCCGCTGCCGTCGTCCCCAGGTCGAGGCCGCAGCGGTCCGCTTCGTAGGCCGCGATCCGGCCGCCGGTCCTGGCGCCGCGGACGCGGGGCGCGACCGCCCGCACGGCCGGGTCGGCGAAGTGGCGCAGCAGCGGGTCGAGCCACCCTGGTTCCGGTAGCGCGTCGGCGTCGAGGAACGCGACGAGCTCCGTGGTGGCCCGCCGCCACCCGGCGTTGCGGGCGGCGGCCGGACCCCGCGGAGCTCGGTGCCGCAGGGCGGCTTCGGGGACGGGGGGTGTGGAACCGTCGTCGACGACGATTCGGCTCGGCAGCTCCTCGGTCGCGGCCAGCAGCGCGGCGAGCCCGGCCGGGTCGTCCTTCACCGGGATCACAGCGGTCACGTCGGCGGGCCCGAGCGTGCCGGGCGGTGGCTCCGGGTGCGCCAGCCCGGCCTCGATCAGCCGCCGCGCCAGGGCCCCACCGGAACGCACGGGTTCCCCGTCGAGCCACTGGTCGATCAGCCGGGCCGCGGTCTCCCCGACGCGCAGCAACCGCACGGGAGACCCGCCGAGCAGCACCCTGCCGTCGCCGGTCCGCCGCAGCGAGGAGTCCGCTACCAGCCGGGTACCCGCGGGCACCGGGGCGGTCATGCGGTGAAACCGCCGTCGGCGTGCACCACGGTTCCGGTGATCGCCGATGACTCCGGAGAGCACAGGAACGCCACCACGGCCGCGACCTCGTCCGGTTCCAGCAGGCGCTCCGTCAGCTGGTGCCGCGCGAATTCGTCCACATCGGACAGTTCGTAGAGCGCGCCGGTGGCGTCGAGCATGTCGGTGCGCGTGGAGCCCGGAGACACGGCGGTGGCGCAGATCCCGGTGCCGCGCAGGTCGGTCGCCAGGCCGCGGATCAGCCCGACCACGGCGTGCTTCGCGGCGTTGTAGGAGGTCAGCCGCCACAGCCCGGTGTGCGCGGCGGCGGAGGCCAGCGCCACGAACCGGCCGGAGCGCGGTGCGGGCCGCCGCAGCAGCGCGGGCACCGCGGCCTTGGCGAGGTGGGCGACGCCGTCCACGCCGACGGAGAACAGCGCGTCCCACTCGCGGTCCTCGGCTTCCCAGAACGGTGTCCCGCCCGCCATCAGCGCCGCCGCGCCGACCGCCGCGTCCAGTCCGCCGAACCGTTGCTCCGCCAGTGCGACGACGTCGCGCACCGCGTCGAGGTCCTGCACGTCGGCGGCGACGTCGACGACGGAACCGGGGAATTCCGCGGCGAGCGCGGAAAGCTGCTCGACCGTCCCCAGCGGATAGTCGACGCGGGGGTCGTCGGCGCACCGGTCGACCGCCACCACCCGCCAGCCGCTCCCGGCGAGCCGGCGCACCACGGCGGCCCCGATGCCGCGCGCGGCTCCGGTGACGACGGCGACCCTGGGCTCGCCCATCTACGGCCGGAATCCGGCGAGCGGGCTGGTGTCGCACGCCCGGTCCGGGATCGCCTCGGGCTCCGGCGGACCCCAGCCGATGCCGACGGTCACCGGCTGCTTCTTCCGCCTGCCGCGGTGCGAATGGTCCTTGTCCGGCTTGGGGATGCTCGTTGCGACCCCGGCGAGCGCGCGTTCCCCGTTGCCGAGCACGCATTCCGGGTCCGGCCCGTCCAGCGGCAGCCCGGTGAAGAACTTCGCGGCCATGCACCCGCCTTGGCAGGCGTCGTAGGCCGAGCACGAGGTGCAGGCGCCGCCGGTCTGCGGTTCCCGCAGCCGCGCGAACAACTCCGATTCCCGCCACACGGAGCCGAATCCGCCGTCATCGCGCACGTTCCCCGCGAGGAACTCGTCGTGGATCGCGAACGGGCACGCGTACACGTCGCCGACGGGGTCGATGAGGCACACGACGCGCCCCGCGCCGCAGAGGTTCAGCCCCGGCAGCGGGGTGGAGCCCAGCGCGTTGAGGTGGAAGAACGAGTCGCCGGTGAGCACTCCCTCGCCGTGCGCGACGAGCCAGTCGTAGATCTCCCGCTGCTGCTCGGCGGTCGGGTGCAGCTCGTCCCACACGTCGGCGCCGCGACCGGAGGGCCGCAGGCGGGTGATGCGCAGCTGCGCGCCGTACTCGTCGGCGATCTCCTTGAACCGGTCCAGCTGCCCGACGTTCTCCCTGGTCAGCACGACACTGATCTTGAAGTCGCGGAACCCGGCGTCGCGCAGGTTCGCCATCGCGGTCAACGCCGTGTCGTAGGAGCCCGCGCCCCGCACCCGGTCGTTGACCTCGGCGGTCGCCCCGTCCAGGGACAGCTGCACGTCGACGTAGTCGGTGCCCGCGAGCCAGCGCGCCCGCTCCGGGGTCAGCCGCACGCCGTTGGTGGAGAACTTGACGCCCACCTGGTGGTCGACGGCGTACTCCACGAGCTCCCAGAAATCGGAGCGCACGGTCGGTTCACCGCCGCCGATGTTCACGTAGAACACCTGCATGCGTTGGAACTCGTCGATGACCGCCTTGCACTCGGCGGTGGACAGCTCGCGCGGATCGCGGCGCCCGGAGGCGGACAGGCAGTGCACGCAGGACAGGTTGCAGGCGTAGGTCAGTTCCCAGGTGAGGCAGATCGGGGAGTCCAGGCCGTGCTGGAAGTGCTCGATGAGCCGCATGGGCGTCTCCTTGCGTGGAGGTCGGCCGTTCAGCCGCGGGGCCGGATGGTGCCCGCGTCGCACAGCCCGGCGAGGGCCTGGAGGTAGCGCGGGTGCTGTTCGGCGGGCACGCCGGTCTCGGCGAGGGCGGCGTGCACGTCCGGCTGGTTCTCCAGTTCGCGGACGAGGGCGACGAGTTCCGGCGTCTTGAGGAACGACAACCGTCGGGTGGTGAAGTCGTAGACGAGCGCGCCGAACCGCTCCGGGCGCAGCGAGACGGTGGGGCTCAGGCGGTGCGGGCGGCCGGGGTCGAAGCCGGCCGCCGCGCCGGGCTCAGTAGACGCCGCACATGCCATCGATCGACACTTCCTCGACGAGCAGGTCGTCTTCGACGCCGTCCACGGGTGCGGTGTCGGCGGGTGCGCCGTGCTGGGAATCGCTCATGGGATGCTTCCTCCCGATCACCTGCTGAGTTGTGATGGCGGGCACACAATAACGACACCGAGTGTCACAATGGAAGGGATCGATGGCCGGGCCAGCATCCGTTCACCCGACCGGCGCAGGCACGGGACCTGGGCGGCGCCGCACCACCAGCCCCGTCGAGCTGGAGCGCGTGGCGTTCGCCCTGTTCGACTCCGACGGCTTCGAGCACACGACCGTCGAGCGCATCGCCCGCACCGCCGGGATCGGGCGGCGCACCTTCTTCCGCTACTTCGAGTCGAAGAACGACGTCGTGTGGGGCGCGTTCACCGAGCAGCTGGACGGGATGCGGGAGCGGTTCCGCGCCCGGCCCGCCGACGAGCCGCTGATGGAGTCGATCCGCGCGGTCGTCGTCGAGTTCAACCGCGTCGAGCCCGCCGAGACCGACCGGCACCGCCGCCGCCTCGAACTGATCTTGCGCGTTCCGGCGCTGCAGGCGCATTCCACGCTGCGCTACGCCGAATGGCGAGCGGTGGTCGCCGATTTCGCCGCCGATCGCCTCGACACGTCACCGAGCGCGCTGGAACCGCAGACCATCGCCCACGCGGCGCTGGGGGCGGCACTGGCCGCCTACGACCACTGGCTCGAACGGCCGGGTTCCGACCTCTGCGCCACCCTCGACGTCGCCCTTCGCCGGCTGGCAGTGGGATTCGCGCCGCGGGGTACGTAGGGGGCCGTTGCGGAGTGATCTTTCGATCGGTGTCTTGTCGGCGAGGAAGCCGCTGAGGTTCCGCTGAGCGACCGGCTATGCAGATCATCCTGAAAGGACGCCTGAAGGCTCAGCCGCTCAGCGGGCGGGTTCCACATCCGTGCAGTCGAGTTCCTCGGATCCGGGCGGTAGCTCGGGCGCCCCGGGGGTGGGCTTGTTGTCCACCGTGGAACCGTGGAACATGTCGGCGGCCGCGGTGTCCGTGCGGACCGCGCAGAGCCGGACCGGGGAGGTCACCTTGCCCGCGCGCACCGTGGCGCTCCGTCCGCCCTTCGGGCTCGGGGTCGCCTCCGCGAGCGGCCGCCAGGTTCCCTTCTCGTCCTCGGCGACGATCCAGATCCGATCCGAGTCGGGTACCTCGCCGGCCAGCCTGACCAGGAAGTCCCTGGAGAATCGGTAATCGTCGTCGGGTGTGTCGATCGACACGCCTGAGCTCGAACCGAAGGGGGCGGTCAGGTAAGCGAGGACGGCGACCAGCACCACTGCGCCACCGGCGATTGCCCCTTGCGATTTCCAGTTCATCCGGACGCCTCCCGCAGCGGATGTCTCCTTCGTCGCTCGTCCAGTCACGACTCGCGCAATCGTACGAAATCGCTCTCGGCCGCTGTGCACTCGCCGCGATCGACGCGGAATGCGGCCGACAGTGCACCGACCGTAGTGCGTGGGCCGGTGGCGCGAGATCGCGGGCGTACCCGGGTTCGTGCGCGGCCGATCACGTTCGGTGAGATGGAGCCTTGCGCCGTTCGGAACTTCACCCGACCCTGCGCGAGTTCGCGAGAAATCGGCGTCCGCCAGGGAAATCCTGGCGGTGCTCGCGGAGCGCAGCCGGGGCTCACCGGGATGGGCGTCCTAGGGGACGCCGTCCGTCATTCGAAGGTGATCACGCCGCGGATCGTGTCGCCCTCCTCCATGTCGCGGTAGCCCTGGTTGATGTCCTCCAGGCGGTAGGTGCGGGTGATCAGCTCGTCGAGCTTCAGACGGCCCGCGCGGTAGAGGTCGAGCAGCTTCGGCACGTCGTTGCGGGGCTTGCAGCCGCCGTAGACGCCGCCGCGCAGCTGCTTCTCGAACATGACGAACGGGAACAGGCTCAGCGACACCTGGTGGGTGCTCATCGCGCCGACGCCGCCGAGCGCGAGCACGCCGCCCTTGCTGATCAGCCCGAGCGCCGGTTCGATCATGTCGCCGGGGACCACGCCGACGGTGATGATCGCCCGGTCGGCCATCACGCCGGCGGTGAGGTCGGCGACCAGGGCGTGGGCTTCGGCGAGGTCGGCGGCGGTGTGGGTGGCGCCGAACTCGCGGGCCTTCTCCCGCTTCCACCGCACCGGATCGACGGCGACGATCACCGCGGCCCCGGCGAGGCGGGCGCCCTGCACGGCGTTCATCCCGACTCCGCCGGTGCCGATCACCACCGTCACATCTCCTTGCCGCACCTGCGCGATGTTGACGGCGGTTCCCCACCCGGTGGGCACCGCGCACCCGGCGATGGCGGCCACGGGCATCGGGATGTCGTCGCCGAACTTCACCAGCGAGTCGGCGGGGCAGACGGTGTAGGGCGCGAAGGTGCCGAGGAACGTCATCGGCGTCACGGGTTCCCCGTGCGAGTGCACCCGCCGCGATCCGTCCAGCGCGCGCCCGGTGAGCAGGTCCGCGCCCCGGTCGCACAGGTTGCCGCGGCCGTCCCGGCACCACCGGCAGTGCCCGCAGGACGGGATGAACGTGGTGATCACCCGGTCGCCGACGGCGAGGTCCGCCACACCGGGCCCGACCTCCTCGACGATGCCCGCGCCTTCGTGCCCGCCGAGCAGCGGCGGCGCGTCGACGAAGCCGTCCCCGGCGTCGTAGTGGAAGTCGGAGTGGCACAGCCCGGCCGCGGCGAGCTTGACCCGGACCTCCCCGGCGCGCGGTTCGCCGATCTCGATGTCGTCGATGGTGTACCCGGCGCGTCGTCCCTGTTCTCGCAGCAGGGCGCCTCTGGTCTTCATGGGCCTGGTCCTCCCGGCGCTGGATCGGCCGTGCGGCCGCCGATCGTTCGGGCCGGGACGCTAGCCGACCGGGTGCCGGTGTTGATCAACGTTGCTGCAAATTCACCCCGATCGGCGCAAATGCGCTATCGCGGGGGCTGTGCGTCGTCGGGCCAATCGAGCTCCCGGCGGCTCTCGAAGTGCCGCGGGGCGCCGGTGATCGGATCGGTGAAGCGGAGGGCTTTCGCCAGCAACCGCAACGGATCCGCGAAGTCGTCCGGCGCGCGGTCCCGCACCACCGGGTAGAGGTCGTCGCCGACGATCGGCGCGCCCACCGAGGCCAGGTGCACGCGGAGCTGGTGGGTCCGCCCCGTCGTCGGCAGCAGCCGGTAGCGGACGGCGGTGCCGCGGCGTTCGACGGGTTCGACGCGGGTCTCCGCGTTCACCGGCCCCGGCACCTCCTGGGCTTGGAGCACGCCGCGCTCCTTGACGATCCTGCTGCGCACGACGTCAGGCACGGCCGGCTCCGGGGCGTGGTGCGCGATGGCCTCGTACTCCTTGCGCACCGCGCGGTTCTGGAACAGCAGCTGGTACTCCCGGCGGGCCGCTTCGTGCACCGTGAACAGCACGAGGCCCGCCGTCATCCGGTCCAGCCGGTGCGCGGGGCTGAGCTCCGGCAGGTCCAGCGCGCGGCGCAACCGGACCAGCGCCGTCTCGGCGACGTGCCCGCCGCGCGGGGTGGTGGCCAGGAAGTGCGGTTTGTCCACGACCAGCAGGTGCTCGTCGCGGTGCAGGACGTCGAGTTCGAACGGCACCGGCGTCTCCACCGGCAGTGCGCGCTGGATCCACAGGAACGAGCCCGGTGCGAAGGGCGTGTCCGCGTCGACGAAGCTGCCGTCGACCGCCGCGACGCGTCGTTCCCGCAGCATCCGGTCGACTTCGCCGGGAGCCACCGGCAGCCGGTCGACGAGGTGGTCCCGCACCGTCGGCCACGTGCCGGTGTCCGGCAGGCGCATCCGCGCGGCGTCGAGGCCGTCGCGTTGCGGCAGGGGAGACCGGAGCTTGCGTCGCATCACCGGCCAGCGTAGGCCGCCGCGCGGGGACGTCGTGCCACGCCGGGGCGAACCCGGTGCAGGGGGAGGCCGTCCAGTCCGTGGGACGGTCGTTCGCGCGGTTGACCACGACTCGGGGCGGGGCAAGAATCGTCGTGTGGATGTCGCGGCGCGGTTCTTCTTCGCTCGCCTGCACGTCGATCTCCGGCGGCACGCGAGCGCGATCTGTGCCCCCGCGCTGCCCTGAGCAGCGTCCTGGTGACCGGCCGGTACCACCCGGCCGTTGTCAGTCCTATGTGGACTTGTTTCCGATCGTCCGGCGCGGTGGCCGGAATCGGATCGTGGCGGAGTGACCGAGTGGCTAGGTAAGGGCCTGCAAAGCCCTGCACACGGGTTCGAATCCCGTCTCCGCCTCCCCTTCCCCTCCGGCGAGCTCGTGCGTCCCCGCGGCGCCTCGTCGCGTTCTCGACGCGGTCGCCGCGGGCGCAATCCCCCGGCGACCCGTTTCACCCGCGCGCAGCGGGTACACGGGAGGCAGTGATGACATCCGTTCCGCTCTCGGTCCTCGACCTCGCACCGGTGCCCTCCGGCGGCACCGCCGCGGGCGCGCTGCGGGACACCGTCGACCTCGCCCAGCACGTGGAGCGGTACGGCTACCGGCGCTTCTGGCTGGCCGAACACCACCTGGTGCCGGGAGTCGCGTCGTCCTCCCCGGCGGTGCTGATCGCGTCCGTGGCCGCCGCGACCCGGCGCATCCGCGTCGGTTCCGGCGCGGTGCTGCTCGGCCAGCACACGCCGCTGCAGGTCGCGGAGGACTTCGGCACCATCGCCCAGCTGCACCCGGACCGCATCGACCTCGGTCTCGGCCGTTCCGGCCTGGCGAAGTTCGTCGAACTCGCGAAGGCCGCGCTCGACCGGGAACCGGACGACGTGCCCGCGACCCCGCCGGAACCGGTGCTCGTCGACGGGCTGCCCGTGCCGCGCACCGCGCGCGGCGGTTCGCTGTCGCGGGCCCGCGCGCAGCGGCTCGAAGCGCACGTCCGGCTGCTCGGCGGCACCGGACAACCGGAGTACGACGAGCAGGTGCGCGACGTGCTCGCGTTCCTCGACGGCACGTTCCGCGACACCGACGGGCAGGAGGCGCGCGCGGTCACCGCGGAGCAGGCGCTGCTGCAGGTGTGGGTGCTCGGCGCCAGCGCCGGGCCCAGCTCCCGCGCGGCGGGCGCACTGGGCTTGCCGTTCGTGTCGAACTACCACGTCACGCCCGGCACCGTGCTCGACTCCGCCGCGTCCTACCGCGAGTCGTTCGTGCCCTCCGCGCGGCTGGACCGGCCGTACCTCGTGGTGTCGGCGGACGTGCTCGTCGCCGACGACGACGCCACCGCGCGGGAGCTCGCCAAGCCGTTCGCCGGATGGGTGCACGACATCCGCTACGGCGACGGCGCCCAGCCGTACCTGACCCCGGCCGAAGCGGACCGGCGCACCTGGACCGCCCCTGAACGCGCCGTAGTCGCCGACCGGTTGCAGACCCGCATCGTCGGTTCCCCGGACACCGCGGTGGAACGCCTGGAGGTGCTGCGCCGGGTCACCGGGGCCGACGAGCTGCTGATCACCACCATCACCCACGACCACCAGGACCGCCTCCGCTCGTTCGAACTGCTGGCGAAGGCCTGGGCCGCCGCCGGGCACTGAAACGCCTCGGAGCACCCGCCCGAGCACCACCCCGCCGAGTTCCCGCTTGACCGTGACCTGGGGGCACGGTTTTTCATTGCCGGAGGAACTCGACGGCTCGGTCCCGAGCCCGAAGCACGAGGGGGAACCGGTGGGGTGGAGCACGCGCCAGGTGGCGGAGCTCGCCGGCACGACGCTGAAGACGGTCCGGCACTACCACAAGATCGGGCTGCTGAACGAGCCCGAGCGAGCGGCGAACGGGTACAAGCAGTACGGGGTCACGCACCTCATCCGGCTCTTGCGGATCCGCAGGCTCGTCGACCTGGGGGTGCCGCTGTCCGACATCGCGGCGGTGGAGGAAGCGGGGGAGAACGCGGAGCAGACGCTGCGCGCGCTCGACGCGGAGCTCGCCGCCAGCATCGACCGCCAGCAGCGGATGCGGCAGGAGCTCGCCGTGCTCCTCGAACACCGGACCTCCGGCGAAGTGCCGACGGGTTTCGACGCGTTCGCCCGCGAGATGAGCGACGCCGACCGGTCCTTCCTGCTGATCTGCGCCCAGATCCTCGGGCCGGCGGAGATGGCGGCGTTGCAAGAGCTGCACGCGGCTCCGCGCACCCCGGTCGACGAGGAGTTCGACGCGCTGCCCGCGGACGCGAGCGACGAGGCTCGCCAGCAGCTCGCGGAACGCTTCGCGCCGGAGGTCATCCAGCAGCTCGCTGACCACCCGTCGTTGCAGAACCCGGTGGCGAGGGTGAAGGGCGGCGAGGCGCTGGCGTCATCGGCCGTGGGGCGCGGACTGGTCGAGCTCTACAACCCGGCCCAGGTCGACGTGCTGATCCGCCTGCACGCGCTCATCGAGGACCACCGGGGCTGACCGGGTGCTCTAACCCCGGTGCGTCGCCGCCTCGCCGAGGGCGGGCAGCACGTGCTCGATCAGGTAGGGCAGCGCGAGCACGCCCGGTTCGCGCAGCGCGAACCAGTCGGCGCCGTCGACCGGCAGGTAGCCGCCGTCGCGGACGGCGCGCAGGGTGCCGAACACAGGAGCGGATTCGAGCGCCGGTCGCAGCGCCGGGTTCGGGTAGGCGGTGATGAGCACGTCGGTGTCCACCTGCGCCAGGTTCTCGGCGCTGACCTGCGCGGAGAAACCCTCGCCCGGCAGGTTCGCCGCCGCGGGCGACAGGCGCAGGCCGAACTCGGTGAGCGTGCGGACCGTGACGTCCCGCGCCGAGCGGATCACGCCGAGACCACCGGGACCGTGCGCGAGGGTGACCGCGAACTCGGCGCCCGCCAGCTGCGGATGAGCCGCGCGGACCCGGTGCTCGGTCTCGGCGACGAGCCGATCGGCCGCGGCGGACTCGCCCAGCGCCCGGCCCACTTGGCGGGTCGTGACCTGCCACGGCTCCTCGTCGGGCGCGTTCTCGAACGCGGTGGTCGGCGCGAGCGCGGACAGCGCCGGGTACTCGCGGTCGATGTAGTAGTCGCTGCCCGCGAGGATCAGGTCCGGGTGCAGTTCGGCGATGGCCTCGGTGGAGTAGCCGCCGTCGGTGGGCCGCAACGTCACCGGATGCCAGTCGGGGCGCCGCTGCCACGGCGGGACCTCCTCCGACAGCGGCAGCCCGACCCCGACGGGCCGCACTCCCAAGGCGAGCGCGGCATCGACGTCGGCCGGCCCCAGCGCGACGACGCGCGCCGGATGCGGCGGTGCGAAAGCGGTCCCCAGCCGATGCGGCACCGCCGTCCCCACCCCCTCCGGCGGAGCAGGCACCGCGGAACACCCGGCGACCAGCCCCAGCAGCACGACGAGCAAAGCCGTCCTCTTCACCGCGCACCTCCGGCGAGCAGTTCGAGCAACTCGTCCTTGATCGCCGGTCGAGAGGCCGCGACCAAGGTGAACGTCGCCTCGCGCACCAACCGCTGCCCGTGGGCACCGGCGAGCAGCGCGGAACTACCGGCCGCCGTCACGAGCGCCCCGGCCGCGCGCAGCGCGAGATCGGCCGCGGCGGCACGGGCCGGGGCGATGTCCGCGCCCGCCGCGAACGCCGCGTTGAGCTCCTCGCGCGCGTCGTCGCGCCACGCCTCCAGCCGCTCGGCGACGCGGGGCCGTCCCGCTTCGGCGATGAGGCGTGCGCAGCGGCCGGTCAACCCGAGCGGGAGCGAGCCGTTGAGCCAGGAACCGCGTGCCTGCGCGGACAGCACGTCGGCGTGCGGGAGCACGCCGAGCACCCGCTCGGCGGGAAGGAAGAAGTCCTCGAACCACAGCCGCACCGTGGAAGTCGCCTGCGCCGCGACGAGTTCGAGCGGTTCGACGCGGATCCCGGTGTCCGGTCGGGCATCGACGAGCCCGTTGACGACGAGGTCGTCTTGGCGCGCCGACAGCTGCAGCACGTCCACCAGCCCCCACCCGCTGACGAACGGTGCCTCACCGTCGAGCCGGTAGCCGCCGTCGACGGGCGTCGCGTGCAGCCGCGGCGGCTGCGGGACCGCTCCCGCGAACGACACGCCCCCGCGCACCGCTCCCCGCACGACGTCCGCGAAATAGCGTTCTCGCAGCTCGGCGCGATCGGTGGTGGCGATCCCGTGCACCACCCCGTGGTGCTGCGCCCACACGAACGCCGTCGTCAGGCAGCCCCCGGCGAGCGCCTCGAAGACCCGCGCGGAGTCGACGAGGCCCAGGCCGGGACCACCGTGCTCCGGTGGCGCGGTGAGCCCGTAGAAGCCCTCCTGCGCCAGCAGGTCGAAATGGCTGCGCGGCACCTCGCCTGCGGCGTCGACCGCGGATGCGGCGGGGAACAGCACCTCGTCGGCCAGGGCCTGCGCACGCTCAATGGTGACCACGCCGCGAGGCTACCTCCGGCAGATCGCGACGGAGGTCGTTTCAGTCATCGAGCCCACCGAGGTCCAACACCTCCACGTGCCCCGTCTTGTCGCGCCGCAGCACCGGGATGTCGCCAATCCGGTCGCCGGAGTCGCCGTCCAGCATGAAACGTCCGCTGGCTCCGGACACCAGGTTCGTCGGATGGTTGAGCAGGAACAGGTTGTCGTGCACTCCGCCGGGGGTGGGCACGGTACGAACGCCGCTCACCGAGTTCTTCGCGGCCGTGACGGCCGCGTAGGTGGCGTCGTGGCCCATCACGGTCCAATTGGACTCGCGGACGTTTCCGCCGAACCGCCTCTCCATCTCGCCGGTGAAGCGCAAGTACAGATCGCGGTGGAGATTGCGCTGGTCGCGGAGCGCGGTGGGGTCGGACACCGATGCGTAGAGAACTGCGGCCGATGCGTTCTCGTTCTTCGGCAGATCGGTCGATTCGGACCCGGTCACGACGGTGATCGGCCGGTCGCGTATGCAGCCGCGATTGCTGATCTGTTCCATGAACTTGGGAAGCAGGTTGCTGCGACCCGCGTACAGCACCGTGCGCGGAGCGTCCGCGCTGCACAACCGGGAGGCGATGGTCCCGAACTGCGTGTCGAGTCCGAATGCGTCCGATCCACCGCCGTAGGGAGCGGACATGCTCCCGGTTCTCGTCACGATCTCGGAGAACGTGTCTTCGAAGTTCTTTTGCAGGTCCGCGGTGTAGTAGTCGTTGCGGCTCTCGTCGTGGACGAGGATCGCCGTGGCGGCCGGATCGCCGAGGTGTTCGGCGACGGCTTCCAGTTCTTGGTGCAGACTCGGGGAAACGCGGGTGAGTCCTTTGATGGGCGGGCCGCTCTCCTCGGACGTGCTGTTGAACCTGTCGGCGCTGAGATAACCGACCATGGGGATGCCCGCCGCGGACAACTTGCGGGCGCCTTTCTCCGTTTCGGGAGAGCTGAGACCGAGTCCGGTGACGGCGACCAGGTTCTCCGGCTCGTCGACCATCTTGAGCAGCTCATCGGTGACCTGTTCGGAAGCGTGCTCGTCGCGTCCTTCGTTGGCGAGTGCCAAGCGGAACTTCAAGCCGGGTCCACCGGCGTTCGCCGACAGCTGGGCAATGTAGGCGCCCCGCAGGTAGTCGTTGATCTGCTCGATGGACAAGCTGGCGCCGGGTTCGGCGGTCATCGGCATCAGCACCGCCACGGTGACGACTTCGGGTTCCTGAGCGACGCGCTCGTTCTCCTGCCGGATCTTGTCCTCGACATCGGCCAGTTCAGAGGAGAACGGGAACGAGCCGTCGGTCACTCCGACGCACTCACCCTCGTCGCCCGCGTGCCACACGCCGGTGTCGCACCGCTGCACGAGCCCGACGACCACGACGACGCCGAGTGCGAGGGCGAGTACGGTCCCGAGCGCCAGCGAGACTCGTAAGAGCCATCGGGGGCGGGGTGGCGTTTCGAAGCTCACGCTGTTCCTTTCGTCCGGCGTCAATCGGTCAGTTCGGACCACCTGCGGTACTTCTCGGATTCGGCGCGCAGCGTCGCCAGACCGCTGTCGGCGAACGGCGCGATCTCGTCGAAGCAGGCGGCGATCTCCAGGTAGAGCGAGTGGCGCCTGCCGTCGCCCAGCGGGTCGGCGGCGATCCACAGCGCCGCCACCAGCCGAGCGACCGGGGCGAACGGGGCGCTGCCCGGTTTCGTCCAGTTCGCCAGCGAACGCACCAGGTCCAGCTGGGATTCGTCGTGATCGAGTCGATTGGGTGCCGCGGTGATTCGGGCGAGGATGTCCAGCCAGGTGGCCGGATCTGTGCTGTTCAGCAGGCTCGAGAGCCGGAGCGCCACGGACTCGAGTTCGCCCGCGGCGAGCGCGTGGTGGAACTCGCCCACTTCGTCGTCTTGCCTGACGCGATCATGGCTCAACCACGTGTGCACTTCCATCCAGTCGGCAGCGGTGTCCTCCGGGGCGCGGGCCGCGAGCTCCTGCAGCAGCAACCTGCGCAGCACCGGGGGCAGCACGTTGTTCACGCCGTCGTCGCCGGTCACCCACAGCTCCGGCGCGAACACCGACCGGCCGCCGCGCGCATTGACCAGCCCGCTGCTCGCCACGAGCCGTTCAGCTTCGTCCTGGGTTCGGGCGGCGGAGCAGGTGATGAGGTCGTTGAGGACCTCCTTGGGAATGCCCGCGAGGAGGGGCGCGGCGGGCCCGTACGCGGCGACGGCCGGATCCTGTTGCGCGGCGGCGATTTCCGGCGGGTGGAGCAGGTCGCGCAGGTCGATCGGATCGGTGCTGCGCACTTGGATCTCGTCCAGCACGTGGCGGGTCGCGCCCGGATGTCCGTGCGTGAAGCGGAAAACGGTTTCGCTGACGCGCCGCTTCTGGTTGCCCGCGTAGCGGCCGAGTTCGTCGACCATGTTGGCGATCTCGTCGAGCACGAGGTCGCGCAGCCGGATCGGGTACCACGGTTTGTGGCCCTGCTCGGCATAATCCGCGTAGTACGGGTCGTCGCGGGTCAGGTCGAACGCGTCGAGTTCGCGCATGGGCGCGGATTCGCCGGATGCGATCACCGCTCCGGAGCGCTTCCCGCGGCTCGTGGCCACCACCGTCAGCGGGTCGGCTCCGTCCGGGACGTGCGCGGCGTGCTGCCTGCGGGCCTGGACCAGCCCGTCCAGCAGCATCTTGGCGGCGGGCGAGTCGACGTTGTCCAGCAGCACCAAGCAGTTCAGCGGGCGCCGGGCGCCGCGGTTGCCGTGGTCGAAGTTCTCGCGCAGGTCGGCGAGGAACGCCGCCCACAGCAGTTCGCCCGCTTCGCTCGCGCTGTCGGCGCTGCCGGGTTCCCGCGCCCACCGGTTCAGCTCGACGAGCACGTCCAGGGAATTCCGGGCCAGGCCGCGATCCTGGTGCGCGAACCAGTCCTGGCCTTCGGTGAGCACCACTCTGCGGCCGCGCCGCCAGGACATGAGTCCGCGCCGGAGCAGGTCGGGGACGTGATGTCCGGCCGCGGTCCGATCCGTGCTCGGGTCCGGCGCCAACTCGGCCAGGAAGTTCAGCAGCTTGTCACTGCTGCGGTGCTCGGCGAGCGCGTGTTCCGCTTGCAGCCGCGCGAGGGCCGGATCGGTGTCGAGGTCCTGCTCGGCGACGATCTGCCCGGTGATGAAGCGGGGGAAGGCGATCCGGTCGTGCCCGGAGCCGTTCCGATTCAGCTCGTAGACGATCGCTGCGAGCGTGTCCCGGATCGAACCGAGCTCGTCGCAGTCGATGCGCGCATAAGGAACCTGCTGGTCGAGGCGTTGCTGGAGGGCGGCGAGGAAGGCGGTCTTGCCGCTGCCCCGCGGGCCGGTGAACAGCAGCACCGGTAGCGGCCTGCTCTGGGCGCGTCCGTCGTGGCGGGGGCGGTCGGCGAATTCCCGCACCAGGCGCATCGCGGGTTCCCGGCCGAAGAGGTATCCCTCTGCATCCGGTCTTTCCTCGGTAGCGCGCAGTGTCACGAAAAGTCCCCCGACTCATTCAGTTGAACCGCATTCCCCGTTGGCAGGCGACCCAACGTAGTCACACGTCAGCGAAGCGTCAACGAAATCCCGCCGAATTGCGGTATCGGCGAACCCGGTCGGGCGCCACCGGGAGATCAATCCGAGGACCGTCCATTGTGCTTGATCGACAGATCGCCGGTCCGGGCCGTGGAAGGAGGAAAACGCTGATCAACCACGGTTGCCGCGCAGGTCCTGCATCAGGTTCGAGGCACCCCCGCGTCCGCATTCGCCGTCGCTGGAAAGGGGAGCGCCGGTGCGGGAGAACCGTCCACGAAAGCACCACGATGCTCGACGCATCCCCGGAGCGGATGAATCGAACCGGTCGTCGAATGGCAGTCGATCCGGTCGGCTCGTACCGTCGGATTCGGCCGATCTGGGGGGAGCGGACATGATCGAAGGCGATGTGGAAACCGCCGTGCGCGCCGCGCGCAGCTGGATGTACACGCCCGGCACGAAACCGGAACTCGTCGACTCGGCCGCGCGCAGCGGGGCCGACGCGGTGATCCTCGACCTCGACGAGTCGGTGCGGCCCGAGGACGAGGCGATCGCCCGCGGCATGGTCATCGACCACGTGACCACCGCGCGGCGCGAAGACCTGGTGACCGCGGTGCGGATCAACTCGGCGTCGACGGCCGCCGGGCTGGCCGACCTCACCGCGCTGATCTCCGCGAGCGTCGCTCCGGACGTGCTGGTGCTGCCGAAGATGGAGTCGGCGGGCGCGCTCGGCGTCATCGAGAACCTGCTGTTCGAAGCGAGCAGCAGGACGATGCTGGTCCCGCTGATCGAAACGGCGCGCGGACTCCGGGAGCTGCCGCGCATCCTCGCTTCGCAGCACCGGGTGGTGGCCGTGCTGGTCGGTGCCGCGGGCTTGGTCACGAGCCTCGGCGTGGCCGGGGACTGGGAGTCGCTGCGGTCCGTGCGCGGCTCCATCGTGCTCGCCGCCGACGCCGTGGACCTCGTCGCCATCGACGCCCCGTTCTTCGACTCCGGCGACCCGATCGGCTTGGCGGCGGAGACCCGCAGCGCCGCGAAGCTGGGCTTCTCGGCGAAGGCGGCGATCCACCCCGAGCAGGCCCGCGCGATCAACACCGCGTTCGCCCCGACGGAGGACCAGCTCACCTGGGCGCACCAGGTCATGTCGCTCTACGCCGCAGGGGGAGGGGAGCTGGCGGGCGAGGTGGTCGACGACGCGCTCGCCCACCGCGCCCGCCGCTACCTCCGCCGGAACCTGTCCGTCGACACCCTCAGCCCCGCGTAGGCCCCAGCGACTTCGACGCCCCCGAACGCACGAACGCACCGCCCTCCCTCGGAGCTCCGTGCAGGATGATCATTTGATCTTTGTCCTGCCAGCGGCGGAGCCGCTGAGGTTCCGCAGAGCGACCAGTTACCCGCGCGTCCCCGGCGTGCGCGATCGTGCCGTCGTCCGCCCGCGCCTCGTGTCCGGTGATCATGAGCGACCGTTGCGGGCCAGGACGGCGTGCTCGTACCCGAGCTGGTCGCCGAAGTACCGCGGGCCGATCTCCCCGCGCTCCACCGCTCGCTCCCTCCGCTCGCCCCGGCGGACGAGGCACGCCCACCAGTACCGCCGCGAATTCTCCGACCCCTGAACGACGACACCCGACGGACCGAAGTGAACGGACCGTTCGTCCAAGGGGATTGGACGAACGGTCCGTTCACTCGCTGATGCTTCGAGCGGGGGACCGCGTGCGCGCACCGCCAAGGCTTTGTGCGGATGGTTCGGATCGGGTGAGCGGACCGTTCGTCCAACGGGATTGGACGAACGGTCCGTTCACTCGAGGATGTTCGAACCGCCAGGCCGGTGACGGGTGGCCGGGATCGGGTGAACGGACCGTGTGCCCAACGGGATTGGACGAACGGTCCGTTCACTCGGTTCCGGTGGCCGAGGGGGTCACCAGGTGACGGGGAGGGACTTCACGCCGCCGGTGACGCGGTCGGAGCGGACGTCGAGGTCGTCGACGTCGACGGCCAGGCGCAGGTTCGGGTAGCGCTGGAACAGCTCGGTGAACACGACGCGGAGTTCGGTGCGGGCGAGGCTCGCGCCGATGCAGAAGTGCGCGCCGTGCCCGAAGGACAGGTGCACGTTCGGCTTGCGTTCCGGGTCGAACTCGGTCGGGTCGGTGAACGCGCCGGTGTCGCGGTTCGCCGCGCCCGTCGGGATGATCACCGCGTCGCCGGACGGGATGGTCTGCTCGCCGAAGGTGACGTCCTCGTGCGCGTAGCGCAGCAGCCCGAGCCCGCCGGGGTCGGCCAGCCGCAGGATCTCCTCGACCGTCTGCTGCGCGAGCCCTTCGGGGTCGGCGACGAAGGCGTCGCGCCGGTCCTGCTCGGTCAGCAGCATCAGCACGCCGAGGTCGATGCGGGTCACGGTCGTCTCGTGCCCGGCGAACAGCAGCCCGGAGGCGAGCCTGGTCATCTCGTCGTCGTCGAAGTCGGGGTCGTCGCGCTGCGCCTGGACGAGGTCGGTGACGACGTCCTCACCGGGGGAGCGGCGCTTCACCTCGGCGAGCCGGCCCATGTACGCGGCGAACTCGGCGCGCGCGGCGAGCGCGTCCCCGCCGGTGCCCATCCGGCTGATGCGGTCGGAGAGCTGGTGGAAGTACTCGCGGTCCTCGAACGGCACGCCGAGCAGTTCGCAGATCACCAGCACCGGCAACGGGAACGACAGGTGCTCGTGCAGGTCGACGACACCGTTCGGATCGGCCTCGTGAGCGGCTTCCAGCGAGGCGAGGCAGCCGGCGACGAGTTCGCGGACGTGCTCGGTGAGCAGCCGCATCCGCTTCGCGGAGAACGCCGGGGTGAGCAGCTTGCGCAGCCGGGTGTGCGCGGCCTTCTCGGTGTCGTAGCTGCCGGACGGTCCGTCGAGGATGCCCGCGTCGGACACTCGGGCGGCCTGCTCGGGGGCCGGGTGCGAGCGGCCGAAGCGCGGGTCGCCGAACACCGTGCGCGCCACCTCGAAGGAGGTGATCAGCCAGGCCGGGTCCCCGGCGGGCGTGCGCACCCGCGCGATCGGCGCCTGCTTGCGCAGCACGTCGTAGAGCGGAGCGGTCTCCAGCACGTTGGGCCGGTCGAACGGCAGTTGCGGCAGCTGTTCGGTGGTGGTCATCGGCGCTCCTTCTCCTGTGGTGGTGCGGAAATCGGTGGTGCGCCGGTGGCGCGGGCGTGGATGCCTGCGAGCCAGTCGAGCTCGGCGTGCACACGGCGGGCGGCTTCGCGCAGCGCTTCCTGCCCCCATCCTTCGGAGCTGCCGCGTTCGAGCGCGATGAGCCGGTCGCGGCGTTGTTCGAGGGCGTGGCGGCGGGCGTCGAGCACGACCGCGCGCTCGTCGACGGTCAGCCAGTCGAAGTGGGCGAGCCGCGCCAGGAACTCCGGTTCGTCACCGGCGAGTTCGGCGGGCAGGTCGGCGAGCATGTCGTGCAGCAGTTCCCGGCCGACCTCGGTGATCGTGTAGACGTTGCGCGGCGGCCTGCCCTCCTGCGGTTCCGGGTTGCGCAGTACCGCCCCGGCCTCGGAGAACCTCCGCAGTGCCGGGTAGAGCGAGTTGTTCGACAGCGCGTAGCCGGTGCCCTCCTCCACGCGCTTGCGCAACTCGTAGCCGTGCGAGGACTGCTTCGCGAGGTTCGCCAGCAGCAGCACATCGATCCACACCTATGTCACGATAACCTAGGTCAGCGTGACCGTCGATGATGCGACGAAGACGACGGGCGGGTGAGGGTCGACCGCGGCGGTCGTACCTGGTGAGAGGCCGCGGGGTGGCGCGAACGGGGGCGCGAGCAGCTCAGCGTTCCCGGCGACGCGCGTTCGTCACCCCTCGGCGCGGCGGCGGACCATCTCGGTGATCCAGATCGGCGCGTAGGGCGAGGTGCAGTTCGGCGGCGTGGGGTAGTCCTTGAGGACTCCGAGCCGTTCGCCGATGCCGATCGCGCGGGCGCGGTGCTCGGGGTGGTGGATGCCGATGGCGGCGAGGCATTCGTTCATGGCCCACTGCAAGCGTTCCGGCGCCTCCTGCATGCGCTGCTCGATGAGGTCGAGGAGCTCGTGCAGGTCGAGCCCGGCGGGGGCCTTCGCCACTCGATCGCCGGTCAGTGCCCACCCGGCGCTCGCGACGACCGGGTCGGGGTCGGCGAACCAGGCGGCGCGGAGTTCGTCGGCGTGCGGGTTCTTCTGCACGACGTTGCTCAGCAGCCAGCCGTGCACCTTGGGCGTGCGGGCGTCGCGGAGCATCGCGTCGAGTTCGGCCGCGCCGTAGGACTTGGGGCGGCTGATCAGGGTCGCGACGAGCCGGGCGGCTGTGTCGCCGGTCCTCCAGAGCTCGCCCGCGAGGTCGTGCTGCACCTTGAGGCGCTTGGCCACCGCGCGCAGCTTGGTGAGGTTGACGGCGTGGTCGTCCCCGTGGCGTTCGTTCACCGCGCGGGTCTTCGGGTCTTCCAAGGCCGCGAGTTCCGCCAGGACGTCCTCGACGCTGGTGTTCGATTCGGAACCGGTCGCCACGACGCTCTCCTCTGCTCTCCTGCCCGTGCCCACCCCAGCGTACGTGCGGATTCGCGGGTCCCCGGCCGCCGTGATGGGGAGCGGTCCGGGTCGGTGGTGCTGAGTTCGGCGGTTCCGGACCGCGTGGCCGGTGGATGAGCCATTCGACGGCACCGTTCGGTGAGTCCGTCAGCCTGACCCGAGTGGGAGCCCGGCCGGGGTTGTCGGGGTGCGCCCGGCCGGGCTCCGCAACGGCGGCCGGGCGGGCGGGGAGGAGCCGCGTCCGGCCTGACCTCGCCACCGGCGAGGTCCCGGCCCGCGCCGAGCCGGGGGTGCGGGGCGGCGGGCCGAGTTCGTCGAGCCGTCGCGCGGAAAACTCGCGCGGCTCGGGGAAGTTCGTTGGTATTGCGGGGAAGTCCGGTGCGCTGTTCTAGAATTCGCTGTCTCGGCGGGATTCTCGTGGTGTGCTGTTCCTAGCGGCGTGCAATGCGGAATTGCACGAGTCGCAGGACGGCGCCCGCACCCACTCCTCCTCGGAGACCTCCTCGGGCAGCGAAACCTCTACGCCGCACACGGAAGTGGCGTCCGGGCGACCGTTCCACCGCGGACCGCGGAAAGCGTGCCGAACCCCGTCCCCGGCCGGACGCCAGAAGTGCCGCCCGCTCACGCCGCCCACCGGAACCTCCGGCACGACGACCGGTGCTGCGGCCGAACGCAGGCCGTTGCGAGGAGAGCAGCGCACCCGCCGCACACCTCCCGATCCGCCTCACCGTCCGGAAAACCCGCGCGCCGCAGGTGGACCGGGCCGTAGACGTAGGTTCCGCACAACGCGGCCAACGCCCCGCCGCCGGCCCGCCGCACCGCGTGCCAGCGCGTGTCCACCGGTCCGCGCGAGGCCGCCCACACCGAGACCGTCGCCGTGATGGCGTGATCTTCTCGGGGGCGACGACTTCCGAAGTGGAATTCTCTCATTGCGATTTCACCGCCGTACCGGGAATTTCCAGCTGTGGCGTTCTGGGGGTTCATCGGAATGCTCCTTCGGGTTCTCGTTCCGGCACTCGGCTTCCGGGGCTCTCGGGGTGGAGTGGCATCATCATCGGAGAGGCGGTCAGCGCGTTGCTGATGTTCGAAAACGATGCACCGGCAGGGGATTCGCCGACAACGGCGTGCTCTTAACCGCATCGGGTGATCAGGTAGGTGCACTCGCGGCCATTGATGATGGCGCGGGTACGACGACACGGAGCGCGGATGGCGAGAACTCCGAAGAATCACGCCTTGGGGAAGGCGCTGCGGCAGGCGCGCGAAGAGCACGGGCTGACGTTGCGCGCGTTCGCGAAGCGGCTGGAACGAGATCCGGGAGTGCTCTCGCGGTGGGAGACCGGTGACCGCACTCCTCGGCCCGAGCAGGTGGCCCAAGCGCTGACCTCGCTCGGGATCAACGGCGAGCGGTACGAGGAGGTGGTGGCGCTCGCGCACGGTGCCGACGACCCGAACTGGGTCGCGACGACACTTCCCGCGCAACGGCAGCAGCTGGAAGCGCTGATCGACTTGGAGCGGCGAGCGACGAAGATCATCGAGGTATCGCCGCTGATGATTCCAGGGCTGCTGCAAACGAGTGACTACATCGGCGCGGTGATGAAAGGGGGTGGCGTACCTGAATCCGAGCTCGCTGCGCGAACTTCCCGCCGGATCAGTCGCAGGGAATCGGTGATCGGGCACCAGCCCGCAGAGCTCGTCGCGTTCATCGGCGAGGCAGCCTTGCACCAGGTGATCGGCGATCGGTCCGTCCTGCGTGCGCAGCTGCGTTTCCTGGATCAGGTCGCGGCTAAGCCGAACATCGAGCTCCGCGTCGTTCCGCTCGCCAGCGGATGGCATCCAGGGCTGGAAGGTCTCTTTCTCCTCATCCGGTCCGAGCTGGGAGAGGTCGTCCATTTGGAGAATCGCAAGTCTGGGCTCTTCCTGTGGCCGGACTCGACCTCGTCTGGGTCGTGGGCGGCAACGCTTTCGTCCTGGCCCGCGCCATGACGCAGGCAGGATTCCGCGACGCCCTCGCCGCGCAGTTCCCCCGGCGCGAGTTCACCTACGGCGGTTACTCGGCGGGTGCTTGCGTCGCCGGACCGGACCTCCGGGGCATCGACCTCATGGACGACCCGGCGGTCCTGCCTGACGGGTACTCGTCGACCGCCGCGCCCGAGTGCCTCGGCCTGGTGCCCTATCGGATCGTCCCGCACTGGCGCTCCGGCCACCCCGAATCGGACAGCGCGGAGAACGCCGCCGCTCACCTGGCCGAGCACGGATCGGCGCACCGATGCCTCCGGGACGGGGAGGCGGTCAACGTCCACGACATCACCGGCCCGGCCGCCTGACTTCCCGGCTCCCGGCGAGCGGTGAACCGCTGGTCACAGCGCACCGCTGATTCCCGGCGTACCGTGATCTTGGGCGACGCGTGGGAGCGCCGCCGCTGATCTCGGACGGAGAGCGGCGCGCGCCGGTGGGCCGCGCCGGAGAGGCGAGGCGTCATGCGTGCGGTCAGGTACCACGAGTACGGCGGCGTGGAGGAATTGGTGGTCGAGCAGGCGCCCGAACCGCATCCGGGAGCCGGTGAAATCCGCATCCGCGTCGCGGCGGCCGGCGTCAACCCGGTCGACTGGAAGGTGCGTTCCGGCGCTGCCCGCGACTTCCTGACCGTCGAGCTGCCCGCGATCCCGGGGCGCGACGCCGCCGGAGTGGTCGACGAGATCGGCACCGGCGTGTCGGGCGTGAACGTCGGTGACCGCGTGTTCGGGCTCGGTGGCGTCACCGGTGCGTCGGCGGAATCGGCCGTGCTGTCCGCTTGGGCCGCCGCCCCCGACACCTGGGACGACGCGCAGGCCGCGAGCGCGGGCCTGGCGTCGGTGACCGCGATCGGCGGGCTGAACCCGCTCGGCCCGCTCGAAGGGCGGACGCTGCTCGTGGAAGGCGGGGCCGGTGGGGTGGGCAGCGCGGCGATCGAGATCGCGATCGCCCGCGGCGCGACCGTGATCGCCACGGCCGGCGAACGCAACCACGCCTACCTAGCGTCGCTCGGCGCGGTCCCCACGACGTACGGTCCCGGCCTCGCCGAGCGCGTCGGAGCCCTCGCGCCGGGCGGTGTCGACGCCGCGCTGGACACCGCGGCCTCCGGTTCGCTCGCCGACCTCGTCGCGATCGTGGGAGACCCCGCGCGCGTCTCCACGGTCGCCGACCAGGCCGGTGCGGCGCGCCTGGGCGCGCACCAGGCCAACGCGGAGAACAACCCCGCGTACCTGGCGGAGGCGGCGGAGCTCGGCGCGCAAGGCCGCTACACGCCCCAGGTGGAGCGGACCTTCTCGCTCGACGAACTCGCCGAGGCGCACTCGTACGTCGAGCGCGGGCACACCCGGGGCAAAGTAGCGATCCTGTTGTGATCGGGCCTCGCACGCTCGCCGTCGCACTCGGCCTGCGCGGTGCTCCGGTCGACGAGAACGCCGGTCGGGAAAAGAGATCGTTCCCGCCGCGCCGGTAATCTCGCCGCATGCGCACGGATTCGCCGCTCGTCGGACGCGATGAGGAGCTCCGCCTGCTCGGGCGGCTGACCTCGGCCGCGGCCGACGGGCGCGGCGGTGCGCTGGTGCTGCGCGGGGAGCCGGGCATCGGCAAGAGCGCGCTGCTCGACCACGTCCGCCGGGCGAGCGGCTTCCTGGTCGTCGCGGCCTCCGGGGTCGAGTTCGAATCGGAGCTGCCCTTCGCCGGGCTGCACCAGCTGTGCCTGCCGCTGCTCGGTCGGGCCGCCGAGACGCCGGAGGCGCTGCGCGACGCGTTCGGTTCGACGGGCGCCCCGGACGTGTTCCGGGTCGGGCTGGCGGTGCTGGAGCTGATCGACGTGGCCGCGCGGGAACGGCCGGTGCTGTGCGTGATCGACGACGCCCACTGGCTGGACCACGCCTCGGCGAAGGTGCTGGCGTTCGTCGCGCGGCGGATCGCCGAGGAACCGGTGGCGATGGTGTTCGCGGCGCGGGACGGGTTCGACGAACTCCCCGGGCTGGAGCTCGGCGGCCTGCCCGAAACGCAGGCGCGCCGGTTGTTGCGCGCCACGCTCGACGAGCAGGTGCGGGACCGCATCCTCGCCGAGGCGCGCGGGAACCCGTTGGCACTGCTGGAGTTGCCGGAGGAGAGCGGCGAGCCGCCGGTGGCGTCGTCGGTGCCGCACCGGATCGAGCGGTCCTTCCGCGCCAGGTTCGCGGAACTGCCCGCGACCGCTCGGACGCTGCTGGTCGTCGCCGCGGCCGAACCGGCCGGAGATCCCGCGCTGGTCTGGGCCGCCGCAGGCGAACTCGGCATCGACGGTGCGACGGCCGCGACGGCGGAGGCATCCGGTCTGGCCGAGTTCGGCACGCGGATCCGGTTCTGCCACCCGCTCGCTCGATCCGCCGTCCTGCGCGCCGCCGACGCCGAACAGCGCCACGCCGCGCACCGGTCGCTCGCCGCCGCCACCGACCCGGTCGCCGATCCGGACCGCCGCGCGTGGCACCGCGGCCAGTCCGGCACCGGGCCCGACGAGGAGGTGGCGGCGGAACTGGAATCGGCCGCCTCCCGCGCCGGCGCGCGCGGTGGTGTCGCGGCGGCCGCCGTCGTCCTCGAACGCGCGGCGGCGCTGTCGCTGGACCCGGTGCACCGCACCGATCGCACGTTCGCGGCCGTGCGGGCGCGGCTCGCGGCGGGAGGGGTCGACGCGGCGACCGACCTGCTCGCGACCGTGGACACCGGCGGGCTCGACGAGCGGCGGCGAGCCGAAGCGGACCTGCTGCGCGGCCGGATCGCGTTCGCCTCGGGCGGCGACGGACCCGCGTTCATGCTCCGCGCCGCCCTGCGACTGTCCGAAGTGGACCCGGCGCTGTCGCGGGAGCACCACCTGGACGCGCTGGAGATGGCGCTGGTCGTCGGCCGGGCCTCCGGGGTGCTCGACGCGGTGCTGAACGGCGCCGCGCCCGCACCGGGACCGCCCGACGTCCTCGACGCGCTGGTGGCGCTGGAGACGCGCGGCCACCTGGCGGCAGGCCCCTTGCTGCGCGCCGCCGTCGCCGACGACACCGCGATCGCCGCCCGCCCCGCGCTGGCCGCCATGCTCGCGGCCGAGCTCTGGGACCTGGACGCGCACGCCGACGTCACCGGCCGGATCGTGCGGTCCGGCCGCGCCTCCGGATCGCCGATGGTGGTGCGGCTCGGCCTCGCCCAGACCGCGTCCGGCGCCGTGCTCGCCGGTGACTTCGCCACCGCCGCGTCGGCGATCGCCGAGGAAGAGGCCATCGCCGACGCCGCGGGGGAAGCGCCGCTGCGGTATCCGCGCCTGCACCTGGCCGCGATGCGCGGGGACCACGAGGAACTGGCGAGGCTCGGCACCGAGGGGGACGGCGGCGGACAGCTCGCCGCCAACCTGCACTGGGCCACCGCGCTGCTGCACAACGGCCGCGCCGACTACCGGGCGGCGCTGGCCGCCGCCGAGGAGGCGACGGCGCCCGGTGACCTGTTCCTCGCCGGGGTCGCGCTGCCCGAACTGGTCGAAGCCGCCTCCCGGTGCGGCGCGCGGGCCGCCGCCGAAGCCGCGGCCGGCGCGCTCGCCGAACGCACCCGGGCCGGTGGCGCGCCGTGGGGCCTCGGCGTGGCCGCCTGCGCCCGCGCGCTGATCAGCGACGACGAGGACGACTACCGGGAAGCCCTCGACCACCTCGACGCCTCCCCGGCGGCCCCGTACCGGGCGAGAACCCGGCTGCTGTACGGGGAATCGCTGCGCAGGCGCCACCGCGGGCTCGACGCCCGCGAACACCTCCGCGCCGCGCACCGGGAACTCACCGACCTCGGGATGACCGCGTTCGCCGACCGCGCGGCCGCCGAGCTGCGCGCGGCCGGAGGACGGATCACCGAACGCCCCGCACCCGCCGCCGACGGGCTCACGTTCCAGGAACGGCACATCGCGCGGCACGTGGCCACGGGCGCGACGTCGAAGGAGGTCGCGGAGCGGCTCTTCCTCAGCCCCCGCACGGTCGACGCCCACCTGCGCAACATCTTCCGCAAGCTCGGCGTCACCTCGCGTCGCCGGTTGCGCGACCTGCCCGACTTCAGGCCCTGACCGACCCGCCGTGCGGGCCGGGGGCGGCGCTGCCGCGGTACTCGCCGAGGCCGGAGACGAGCGCGGCGATGTCCGGCATGCCGTCGTACCGCCGCCGGTGCAGCTGCGCGATCTTCCCGGCGAGCCCGGGGTCCGGGTCGTCGGTGATGTCGAACGACGCGAACCGGTCCACCAGCGGCAATCCGACGCGATCGGTGTTGAGGTGCGCCGGGTGCACCAGGTACTCCTGGTAGCCGTCCAGATCCGCCAGCACGAAGACGGCGCCGAAGTCGTAGTCGCCGCCGTGGTCCGGGCCGACGACGAAGGACCGCACGGCCGGAATCGCCCGGCCCTGTTCGCGCAGGCTCTCCAGCGCCTCCTCGACCCGCTCCGGTGCCGCGTCGGCCCTGAAGGTGAACCGGTTTCCGTGGTAGATCATCGTGCTTCCCTCTCGTTTCGGTGCCACGTCGTTGCGGTGAGCGCGGCGGCGGTCAGCGCCGCGCCGGTCCAGGTGAAGGCGCCGGAGATTCCGGCCACCTCGATGAGCGGTTGCGCCGCCAGCGGCGACAGGAACTGGCCGAGGAAGATCCCGGTGACGAGCCCGCTGAGCACCCGCCCGCGCCTGGCGGGCGTCGCCAGTTCCGCGAGCCGCAGGTTCAGGTCGGGCACCACGAGCCCGACTCCGACGCCGCCGACGAGCAGGCCGAACACGATCGGCACGGCGGAACCGGCCGTGCCGATCACCACCCAGCCCAGCCCGAGCAGAGCGATGCTGCCCGCCGTGAGCACTCGCGGGGCCGGCCCGGCGCGCAACGCCGGGAACGCGAGCGCGCCCACGGCGCCGGTCAGCGTGCTGCACGCGACGACGGCACCCGTGACCGCCGGGCCGAGGTGGAACCCGGCCAGCAGGAACGGCAGCTGCGTCGGCGCCATGTAGAACACGAGCGTCGCCACCAGCGCCAACAGGTAGATCCCACCGATGCGTCGGCCGTTCCGCTCCCGCCCGGCGGCGGGAGGGGCCGAGCTGCGCCGGGTCCCCTCGATCGTCCGCCACGCCAACGGCAGCACCAGCGCACCGGCGGCGTAGAGCCAGAACGGCAGTCGCCAGTCCACCGCCGACAGCACCCCGGCCAGCGGCAGGAAGACGACGCCGCCGAGGCTCGCGGCGGCCTGTTGCCTCCCGAGGAACGCGGCGCGCCGCCGCCCGTCGAACCAGTCGGTGATCAGCGCGCTGATCGCGGTCAGGAGGCCGCCGACCGCGACCCCGAGCAGCATCCGCGTCACCAACAGCAGTCCCAAACCCGTCGCGAAATAGCCCGCCGTGCCCGCCACCGCGTACAACGCCAGCGCACCGACCAGCAGCGGACGGCGGCCGAGCCGGTCGGCGACCGCGCCGGACAGCGGCGCGCTGATCGCGATCGCCAGCGACGTGATCGTCAACGCCAGCCGCACCAGCACGTCGGCGCCCGCGAAGGCGACGGCCATCGCGGGCAGGCTCGGTGCGATCAGCGCCGCCGACATGATCGTCAACCCGGCGGCGCCCAGCACCGTCACCTGCGCCGCCCGCGTCGGCGTCCCCCGAACCGTCGTTGTGCTCACGACGTCGACCCTGGCAGCGGCACCGTAGGAAGCGCGTCGGCGAAAACCACCTACGTGGAACGCGGCGGGCGACTAGGCGAACCGCTCACCGGGTACAGCGAGATGATCAGTCGTGGTGGCGCGGGTTCTCGCGGTCTTGGACCCGCTACGCGCCGTCCGGGGCGTCGCGGAGGCGGGCTCGGGTGCGTTCGGCGGTGGGGTCGGTGAAGTCGGCGAGCAGGTCCGTCGCCTCACGTCGGCACCGGTCGGCTTCGGCGGTGTCGCCGGTGCCGTCGAGGGCGGTGCTGAGGTGGGCCAGCGCCAGGGCCAGCTGCCACCGGTCGTCCAGTTCGCGGAAGGTGTTCGCCGCCAAGCGGTGGAATCCGGCGGCCTCCTCGGCCCGGTCCAGCTCCGAGTAGACCGTTCCGGTGACGTCGAGCGCTTCGGCTTCCCTGGCGCGGTCGGACAACCGGCGTTGCATGGAAGCCGAGCGCTGGAAGGAGATCAACGCCTCCGACGGCCGTCCGAGGTCGACCTGCACCCGTCCGAGTTCGAGCGACCAGTACGCCTCCCACGCGCGGTTCTCGTGCGCGTGGGCGATCGCCAGCGCCTCCTCGACGTAGCGGTGCGCGTCCTCGGGGCGTCCGAGTCCCCGGTGGGCGTGGCTGAGACCGCGCAGCGCGTCGCCCCGGCCACCGGGAGCGCCGAGCCGGGTGTAGCGCTCCACGGCGTCCCGCAGCAGGCTCGCGGCCTCCTCGAAGCGCTCCAGTCCCAAGTGGACGTTGGCGGTGTTGTTCGACGACACCGCGATCCAGTACTCGTCGCCGACCTCGACGGCGAGCCGGTGGGTCTGCTCGAACATGATCAGCGCCCGGTGCAGTTCGTGGCCCCGCAGGTGCGCCATGCCCACGGCGTTGGTGGAGGCCAGTTCGCCCCGCCGATCCCCGAGCTCGCGGCGGATGTCGAGCGCCGCGCTCTGGAAGCGGATTCCCTCCGCGCGCCTCGAGAACTGCGTGTGCGCCTTGCCCAAGCTCTCCAGCATGTCGGCCTCGGCGTGCCTGTCGCCGGAGGAACGGGCGGCGCCCAGGCCGATGGTGCTGGTCGCGAACCAGTCGTCGAACTGGTTGCGGCTCGCGTAGATCCCGCGCAGCAGCGCGGGAAGCAGCCACGCGAGCTCGGGGAGGTCCGCTTCGTCGGCGGCCCGCGTGGCGGCGACGAGGTTCATCCGCTCGCGCTCGTACCACTGCACGGCCTCCTCCGGCGTCGCGAAGTCCTGGGAGCCGGAACCGCCGATCGGCGGGCGCCGGTGCGCGGGAGCGAGCACCCGCACCGCCTGGTCGGCGCACCCCGCGTACCAGCGCACCGACCGGTCGAGCGCGGCTCGGGCGGTCTCGGCGGATTCCTCGGTGCGGGCCTGGTCGGTGGCGTAGGCGCGCAGCAGGTCGTGGAACTCGTAGCGGTCCGGCCGCCGCTGCTCCAGCAGGTGCGCGCCCACCAGGTCGTCCAACAGCCGGCGCACGCGCACCACTGGCAGGTCGGCCAGCGCGGCGGCGGCGGCCGAGCCGAAATCACGACCGGGATGCAGCCCGAGCAGCCGGAACAAGCGGCTCGCGTCCTTCGACAACGCGCGGTAGGACCAGGCGAACACGGAACGGACCGCGTCCGCATCGTCGTCGTCGCCCGCGGTGAGCGCGTCCCACAGCGCGGATTCGTCCCGCAGTTCCTCGATGAGGTCGCCCAGCGGCACGCTCGGCCTGCTGATCGCGCGTTCCGCCGCGATGCGCAGCGCCAGCGGGAGGCGCGCGCACAGCCGGGCCAGCTCGTCGAGCTCCGCACCGTCGTCGGGACCCCGATGGCCCTCGGACAGGCTCCGCAGCAGCCGCACGGCCTCCTGTTCGGGCAGGACGCCGAGCGTCACCCTGCGGGCGCCGTCGCGCGCGACGAGCCCGGAAAGCCTGCTTCGGCTGGTGATCAGGGTGAGGCACTCGCCGCTGCCGGGCAGCAGCGGCCGGACCTGCCCGACGGTCGCCGCGTTGTCGAGCACGATCAGCATCCGGCGCCCGGCCAGTTCCGAGCGGTACAGCGCCGCGCGCGATTCGAGGTCGCCCGGAATCCGATCACCGGGCACGCCCAACGCGCGCAGGAAGCGATCCAGCGCCTGATCGGGCGTGACGAGCGGCCCCGGATCGTAGCCGTGCAGGTTGACGTACAGCTGCCCGCCCGGGAAGCGCGGCGCCATGCGGTGCGCCCAGTGCACGGCCAGCGACGTCTTGCCCACCCCGGCGGTGCCGACCACCACGCACGGAGCCATCGCGCCCTCGTCCGGCAGCAGCAGGTCGAGCTGTTCGAGCTCGCCGTGCCGGTTGACGAAACCCGGCACGTCGGCCGGGAGCTGCCGGACGACGCCGTCGTCACCGCGCGCGGTGCGGTGGAAGTGGATGCCACCGCTGACGCTCCCGGCCTGGATCACTTCCCGCGCGCTGCCGGAGAGCTCGTTCCTGGATTCGTCGCCGTCCCGCGTCGGCATGTCACCCATCTCGGTTTCGCCGTCAGGCGGTGGGAGTCGTGCACTCCGCGGGCCGCAACCCCGCCACTTCCCGGTCGAAGTAAGCGTCGATCGGCTCGCCTGCCCGGTGCAGCCGGTCGATGAAGTTCGCCCAGCGCTGGGCGGTCCGCTCGTCGACGTACCGGACCGCACCTTCGGCGACGCCGTCGGAGTCGTAGCGGACCTCGTAGACGGTGTCCGGACCGATCACGAAGATCTCCGGCAGCGCGACATCGCGCTCGTGCGCTTCCAGCGCGCCCGCGTCGACGATGCTGACCGACGCTCCGCACTGATGGCGGATGAGCAACGAGTTCAGCTCCCAGACGAGGTAGGAGCTGAGCGGCTCCTCCACCACTCGGACCCGGCGCACGAAGAACCCGTGTGCGGAGACGCGGTCGAAGTAGTCCTGGAGCGCCGGCCGCCGCTGTTCGAGCAACCGCAGCGACAGCTCCCAATTCCCGTCGTGGAACGCATTCCAGCTGGCGCTTTCCGGCTGCCGGAAGGTCTGCGCGCGTTCGAATTTCCACGCTCCGGTGTTCCGGGGCCTCCAGAAGCGCTCGTTGAAGTCGTCGGCGTATTCATCGAGCGTCAACCTGTCCCCGGAGGCAATTCGGCCGGGAGCGCCGGTCAGGTCAGCCATGGGGTATGTCCCCCTTCGCGGACTTGAGCATGACTCCGGGAATCACGACGAGTCGTTCGTCGGATCCCACGCTCACCCCGTCGGGCAGCGTGGCCGTGTAGCTGGCCGTGAGATCACGACCGATCACGGCGATGTCGCCGTTGTCGAGCTCCCAGATGTCCGGGCAGGTCAGTTCGTTGTCGCTGGCGCCGAGTTCGAGCGCTGACTTGCCCAGGCGTCTCCGGAAGGTCGCTGACGGGTCTGCTTCCCAAGGTCGTGGCATGGCAATCCCTCCGCCCATCGACGCGCCAACGAGAGAAGTCGCGAAAATCCCAGACCTCGTGGGTGATTTCCCACAAGAAATCGATTCGCTGGAACATTCCCGTTGTTCGCGGTGCTGCTCACCTTGCGGAAGATCAGTGTAATTGCGAGCGCGACTTGCTCGGTCTCGCCGTCTGAGTGTCTCACTCGAACGGGCGATGGAAAATGGACTGATCGATGGCTCGAACATGCGCGAATGCGGGTTTTGCTTCGATGATTTCGAAAGTGAGAATCGATTCGGGGCGGATTGGCAAATCCGGTGATCCGCGAATAAGCCAAGTGGAATACGCATAGCGCAGGTGAGGATAACGTCCCGCATCCTGTTGTTCGAGCGGCGAAGCGAGATCGTTACCGCTTTCGCGCGACCTCCGCCGTTCGGCGCAATCGGAGAAGCGCGAAAGGCGCCTGCCGAATGCGCCGCAATGCGGCGGCGCCCCGGAGGTGTGGGGTCCGGGGCGCCGGTCGTCGTGGCGGGGTGCGGGTCAGGCGAGTTCGGCGAGGACCTTCGACACGATCGAGCCCCGGGCCAAGCCGTAGCGCTCGTGCAGGGTCGGCAGGGCGCCGGCGTCGAGGAACCGGTCCGGCAGTGCGATCGGCACGACGCGCTGCTGCTCGCCCACCTTGGCCATTTCCGCGGCCAGGGTCTCGAAGAGGCCGCCGACGACGGTGTGGTTCTCCAGCGTCACCACGAGGCGGTCCCCGCGGGTCTCGCGCAGCACGGTCTCCGCGTCGAACGGCTTGATGGTGGGGCTGTGCACCACCGAGACGTCTACGCCGTGCTCGGCGAGGTCCTGCGCGGCCTGCAGCGCGCGCATCGTCATCAGGCCGCTGGAGACGAACACGACGTCGTTCCCGCCGCGCAGCACGGAAGCCTTGCCCAGCCGGAACTCGTAGTCGTACTCGTCGAGCACCGTCGGCACCTTGCCGCGCAGCAGCCGCAGGTACGTCGGGCCGTCGGCGGCCGCGAGCTGCGGCACGGCCTGCTCGATGTCCACCGAGTCGCAGGGGTCGACGATCGTCAGGTTCGGCATTCCGCGGAAGATCGCGATGTCCTCCGTCGCCTGGTGGCTCGGTCCGTAACCCGTGGTGAGCCCGGGGAGTCCGCCGATGATGTTGACGTTGAGGTTCGGTTCGGCGATGTCCAGGCACAGGAAGTCGTAGGCCCGCCGCGCCGCGAACACGCTGTAGGTGGAGGCGAACGGCACCAGGCCGACCTCGGCCATGCCCGCCGCGGCGCCGAACAGCAGCTGCTCGGCCATGCCCATCTGGAAGAAGCGGTCGGGGTGCGCTTCGGCGAACACGTGCATGTCGGTGTACTTGCCGAGGTCGGCGGTGAGGCCGACGATCCGCTGGTCCTGCTCGGCCAGCGCCGCCAGCGCGTGCCCGAACGGCGCGGAGCTCGTCGGCTGGCCGGGGTCGGCGAAGGACGCGATCATCGCCGAGGTCGTCAGGCGCTTCTTGGTGGGGGTGCTCATGCGCTCGCTCCTTCGAAACCGGCGGTGAGCTGGTCGCGGCACTGCTGCCACTCGTGCTCGTCGATCCGCATGAAGTGGGCCTTCTCGCGGGTCTCCAGCAGCGGAACACCGCGGCCGATCTTGGTGTCGCAGAGGATCACCGACGGCGTGCCGTGCGGTTCGGCCTGCTCGGCGGCGGCGTCGAAGGCGGCCAGCAGCGCTTCCACGTCGTTGCCGTCGACGCGCTGGGTGAACCAGCCGCACGCGGCCCACTTCTCCTCGGCGGGTTCGATGCTGAGGACCGACTCCGTCCTGCCGTCGGCCTGCAACGCGTTCATGTCGACCATCGCGGTCAGCCCGCCGAGCCCGTGGTGCTTCGCGCCCATCGCCGCCTCCCAGGTGGAGCCCTCGTCGAGCTCCCCGTCGGAGAGGAAGTTGAAGACCCGCGAGGACGACGACCGCAGCCGCAACCCCAGCGCCATCCCGACGGCGACGGTGAGCCCGTGGCCGAGCGAGCCGCCGGAGATCTCCATGCCGGGCGTGTAGGAGGCCATGCCGGACATCGGCAGCCGCGAGCCGTCCGAGCCGTAGGTGTCGAGTTCGTCGACGGGGACGATCCCGGCCTCCGCCAGCGCCGCGTACAGCGCGATGGCGTAGTGGCCGGTGGACAGCAGGAACCGGTCCCGCTGCTCCCAGTGCGGATCCTCCGGCTTCAGCCGCAGCTGGTCCACGTAGGTCACCGCGAGCATGTCGGCGACGCCGAGCGCCTGGCCGACGTAGCCCTGGCCCTGCACCTCGCCCATGTCGAGCATGTGGTGGCGCATCCGGTACGCGGCTTCGCGCACCCGATCCGCCCGCGCGGCGAGGTCGAGCCCTTCCGTGCGTGACGCGCTCACAGCGGTCATGTTCACTCCTTACTTGTCTTCGAGCTCGTTCTGCTTGGTGGGGCGGGTGGCGGAACCTCAGCGGCCTTCTCGCTGCGGGATCGATTTCTTATGTAGGCCCCTACACGGCGAAATCGCTGTCCTCGCGAGAAGGCCGCTGAGAACCCGCCGCGCTGCCGGTTGCATGCGTGGTCACTGCTCAGCGGCTTCGCCGCTGACAAGACAGAGATCACGATCAACCCGCGCGACCGACTCAGGCCGGAACGCGGTCCGGCTCGGTGAGCTTCGCGGGGGCGGTCTCGGCGGTGAACGCGGCGGCGACGGTGGAGATCACGCCCAGCAGCACGAACAGCAGCGCGGGCCCGATCCAGCCCATACCGCCGTAGAGCGCGGTCGCCAGGAACGGCAGCAGTCCCGCCACCATCGACGCGCCGTTGTAGCCGAGCGAAATCCCCGAGGAACGGACGTCGCGGGGGAACTGCTCGGAGAACCACGACGACTCCACCGCGAAGATCGGGTCGTGGCTCAGCAGCAGCCCCAGCGACACCGCGACGACCACGGCGATGCCCGCGCCGGTGTTGACCAGCAGGAACATCGGGACGCCGAAGGCGATGGTGAACACCGCACCCAGCAGGAACACCGGCTTGCGCCCGATCCGGTCCGACAGCGCGCCGAACAGCAGGTGGCTCAGCAGTCCCAGCGCGGAACCGACGATGGTGCCGATCAGCACGTTCTGCTTGTCGGTCAGCCCGGCGAGCACCACGTAGGAGAGCATGAAGCTGGTGGTGATGTAGTAGCCGCCGGTCTCCGCCAGCCGCAGCGCCACGATCTTGAGGATGGCCCGCCAGTCGCGGCGCAGCACCTCCAGCGCCGGGGCCTTGTGGATCTCGCCGCGGTCCTTCATCGCGGTGAAGTCCGGCGACTCGGAGACCTTCATCCGGATGAACATGCCCGCGCCGACCATCACGATCGACAGCAGGAACGGCACCCGCCACACCCAGTCGCCCTCGAACACGGCCTCCGAAGCCAGGAACGCGCCGTTGGCCAGCAGCAGCCCGGCGGGGATACCGATCTGCGGGACCGCGCCGAACAAGCCCCGCTTGCGTGCGGGCGCGTGCTCCACCGACATCAGCACCGCGCCGCCCCATTCGGCGCCGAACCCGATGCCCTGCACGATGCGCAGCAGGATCAGCAGCACCGGAGCCAGCAGCCCGGCCTGCGCGTAGGTGGGCAGCACGCCGATCAGCACCGTGCCCAAGCCCATGATCGCCAGCGACCACATCAGCACCGTCTTGCGTCCCAGCCGGTCGCCGTAGTGCCCGGCGAGGTATCCGCCCAGCGGGCGGAAGAAGAAGCCCACGGCGAGCGTGGCGAACGAGGCCAGCACGCCCAGGAGTTCGTTGCCGGTGTGGAAGAACACCGACCCGAAGTACGCCGCGGAAGCGGTGCCGTAGATGAAGAAGTCGTAGCTCTCGACCGCGGTGCCGATCATCGACGCGACCGACACCTTCGTCGGGTCGTCGCGCCGGGCGGCGGTGGGCGCAGCGGACATGTCTGCTCCTTTGCAGCGACCGCCGGGGCCGGATGACCGGGCGGCGGGATTCCCGCGATGTGCGGGGAGGTTCGGTCAGGCGGAGGTGTAGGTCTCGATCACCCGGGAGTCGTCGCGGGCGCCCAATCCGGCGTCGGCGGCGCGTTCGTAGCGCTCCCGCGCGAGGTCCAGCAGCGGGGTGTCGGCATCGGCCTGGCGGGCGGCGTCGGCGACGAGGTTGCTGTCCTTGACGAAGATGCCGATGGTGCTGGTGACCTCGACGTCGGTGCCCTGCACCATGCGCGGCCCCCGGTCGGAGAGCATCCACGACCCGGCCGCGCCGCCCTCGACCAGCGACAGCACCTGCTCGCGGTCCAGTCCGAGCTCACCGGCCAGCGACAGCGCTTCGGCCGCGGCGACGATGTGCACCGAGCACAGGTGCTGGTTCACCACCTTGATCGACTGGCCGTCGCCGACCCGCTCGCCGACTTCGCGCACCGAGCCGAAGCAGTCCAGCACCGGGCGCGCGAACTCCACTGTGGACCGGTTCCCGGCGGCGAACAGGGTGAGCTCACCGGTGCGGGCCCGCGCGACGCCGCCGGTGACCGGCACGTCCAGCACCAGCGCTCCGGCCGCCGTGAGGCGGGCGCCCTGCTCGCGGACCGCGTCGGGGCCGACGGTGCTCATCACGATCCAGCGCTGCCCGTCCAGGTCGGCGCGGGTGAGCGCTTCGTCGACGAGCGCGGCGAGCTGGTCGGGAGTGGCGACCATGACCACGACGAACTCCGCGCGGGGAGCCTCCGCCATCGACGCGACCGCCGGAATCCCTTGCGCCGCGGCCCATTCCCGTGCGCTCGGCGTCGGATCCACCGCCGTGGTCGTGCGGCCCGCGGCGACCAGCCTGCTCGCCATGTGCCTGCCGATGGCGCCGATTCCCACGAACACCACGTCGGGTTCGCCCATGAGTCAACCTCCTGCTCCGGCCCGTTTCCGGGCAGCACGCGTCAGCGCCCGGTCGTGCGGGCGCGCATTCCTGGAGTTCCGGTCCCGGCGGTCGGCCGGGGTGGGTGCGGTCAGGCCTCGCCGGTCAGCGAGGACCACACCTCGAAGTGGTGGCGCATCGCCGAGCGAGCGCCTTCGCCGTCGCGGTTCTCGACGGCGTCGACGATTCCGTAGTGGACGGTGTCGATGACGCGGTTCTCGCCCGGCCGCAGCGGTTCCCGCTCGACGGCGATGCGGCGGCGGTCCACGACCTCGTCGCGCAGCACGTGGCTGAGCCCGTCGTGCAGCAACGTGAAGATCGGGTTGTTCACCACGGTGCACAGGTGGCGGTGGAAGTCCAGGTCCGCTTCCAGCGCGCGTTCGTCCTCACCTGCCGCGCTGGCGCGCACCATCTCGTCCACCAGCCCGCGCAGCACGTCCACGTCGTCGGCCGTCGCCAGGCGGGCGGCGGCCTCCGTCATCGAGATCTCCAGCATCTCGCGCGCCGAGCGGAACTGGCCGCCGCCGAGCTGGCCCAGCTCGCTGGAGAGGTCGAAGTACAGCTGGATGAAGCTCGAGTCCGGCACGCCCAGGTAGGAACCCCGGCCTTGGGTGCGGGTCAGGAAGCCCAGCATCTCCAGCATCGACAGCTGCTCGCGCAGCGTGCCGCGGCTGATGTCGAGGGAGGCGACCAGTTCCCGTTCCGTGGGCAGGCGCAGCAGGTCCGTGCCCGGCTCCGGCGTCGCCTGTTCGGCCAGGCTGCGCACCAGGAACGACAGATCCACACCCACGGAATCCTCCTTTGGTAAAACCAATGTGGCGTACGTTAAGCGGCGGCTACCGAGGTGTCAACGCTTTGGTTAGACCTTTGCCGCGTTTCCTTGGCTTGCGGACGTGGGCGGGGCGGACTGAAGAGGCTTCGCCGGAGGCCGATGCTGTGACGTGACGCACAATGGGTTGAGCATGCCGTTGGGGCACGGGTTGTTCTGCTCCGTGCGGCGACCGATCCGATCGGTCGGCCAGGCGGCACGACGGAGGGGACCGGATGTACGACACCATCATCATCGGCGCCGGATCGGCGGGGGCCGCGCTCGCGGCCCGGCTGACCGAGGACGAGCAGCGGCGGGTGCTGGTGCTGGAAGCGGGCCCGGACTACCGCTCCGCCGAGACGCCGCCGGAGATCCAGGGCGTCGAACCGGGCAAGCACCGCCTCGTCGAACAGCTGGCGCACTCCCACACCTTCCCGCGGCTGCAGGCGTCGAGGTCCGCCGTGCAGGAACCGGCGAGCTACCCGCGCGGGCGCGGCGTCGGCGGGAGCTCCGCCGTGAACGGGCTGTTCGCGATCCGGCCCACCGTGGAGGACCTCGACGGCTGGGCGGCGAACGGCTGCACCGGGTGGAGCCACCGCGAGGTGCTACCGCTGCTGCGGAAGCTGGAGGACGACCAGGACTTCGGCACCGAGGCCCACCACGGCGCCGACGGCCCGATCCCGGTGCTGCGGCCGCGTCGCGAGGACTTCGCCACCGTCGACTCCGCCCTGGATCAGGTCACCGAACGCATGGGGCACCCGTGGGCGCCCGACCACAACGCGCCCGGCGCGACCGGGGTGTCGCCCTACGCCTACAACGGCAGCGGCGGGCGCCGGGTCTCCACCAACGACGCCTACCTGGAACCGGCCCGCGAACGGCCCGGCCTGCACGTCGTGGGCGGCGCGCTGGTCGACCGGATCCTGATCGGCGGCGGGCGCGCGACGGGGGTGCGGGCGATCGTCGACGGCGAGGTCACCGAGTTCCACGCCGACGAGGTCGTGGTCTCGGCCGGCGCGGTGCACTCCCCGGCGATCCTGCAGCGCTCCGGGATCGGTCCGGCCGCGGAGCTGCGTGAACTGGGCATCGAGCCCGTGGTGGACTTGCCCGTGGGGCGCGGGTTGCAGGACCACGCGGCGATGATGCTGGTCCTCGGCCTGCACGAACCGCCGGACTACCGCGGACTGCCGGCGCGCGGGCAGCTGTTCCTGCGCTTCACCACCGGAGTCGGGGAGGACGTCAACGACGGTGTGATCGCGACTCCGGGCGCGCTGGGCGAGGGAATCCCGGTCGCCGGGATCGTCGGCTGGAACAACCGGGCGAGCTCGACCGGCCGGGTGCGGCTGACCTCCACGGACCCGTCGATCGACCCGGCGGTGGAGCTGAACCTGCTCGCCGATTCCGTGGACCTGCGCCGGTTCCGCGTCGTCGTCGACGAGCTGCGCGAGATCGCCGCCCAGCCGGAACTGCAGAAGATCTCCGCCGGGATGGGGCTGGGCACGGCCATGGTCCCGCCGGAGACGGCCATGTCCGCCGCGGAGTTCGCCGAGTTCGCCCTGGCCAACGTCATCGACACCGCGCACGCCTCCGGCACCTGCCGGATGGGCGCGCCGGGAGAACCGGACGTCGTGGTGGACCCGGACGGCCGGGTGCAGGGCGTCGAAGGGCTGCGGGTGGCCGACGCGAGCGTGTTCCCGTGGGTGCCGCGCGCCAACCCGCACCTGACCGCCGTGCTCGTCGGGGAGAAGATCGCCGCCGCGATGCGGGGCTGATCAGGCCGGGCGGAGGGCGTCGCGGGTGAGCTCGGCGGGGGAGGCGTGGCCGGTGAGCCCGAGGGTGAGGTCGAGCTCGGCGAGCACGTTCGCCGCGACCGCGCGCACGCCCTCCGCCCCGGCCAGCGCCAGTCCGTAGAGGTACGGGCGGCCCAGGCAGACCGCGTCCGCGCCCAGGGCCAGCGCCTTGACGACGTCGGCGCCGGACCGGATGCCGCTGTCGAACAGCACGGTGAGCTCGCCGTCGACCACCGGCGCGATCTCGGCCAGCGCGTCGAGCGCCGCGACGGAACCGTCGACCTGGCGACCGCCGTGGTTGGACACGACGATCCCGTCCACCCCGGCGTCCACCGCCCGGCGCGCGTCGTCGAGGTGCAGCACGCCCTTGAGCAGGATCGGCAGCGATGTGCGTTCCCGCAGCGTCGCCAGGTCCGACCAGTTCAGCGACGGCCGGGAGTAGGTGTCGAGGAACGTCTGCACCGCCGCGCGCGGCTCCGGGGAGCGCAGGTTGCGCAGCAGCGAACCGGGGTACCGGCGGCTCATCGACAGCAGCGCCCGGATCGCGGCGACCGTGACGCGCACGTCGGAGGCCTCGTCCGCGCCGCGCGCGACCCGCTCGCGCACCATCTCGCGGAACCGGGGGTCGGAGGTGTACTGGGCGATGCCCTGGCCGCGCGCGAACGGCAGCGATCCCAGGTTGAGGTCCTGCGGGCGCCACCCCAGCAGCGTCGTGTCCAGCGTGACCACGATCGCGTCGGCCCCGCAGTGCTGCGCGCGGGACAGCAGGCTGTCCACCAGCTCCTCGTCGGTGCTCCAGTACAGCTGGAACCAGCGCGGCGACTCGCCCATCGCGGCGGTGCACTCCTCCATCGGGACGCAGCCCTGGCTGGAGAACACGTACGGCAGGCCGAGCTCCGCAGCGGCCTTCGCGACGGCCAGGTCCGCCTCGGGGTGGATCAGCTCGGCGGCGCCCACGGGCGCGAACAGCACCGGCGCCGGGATGCGGCGGTCGAACAGCTCCACGCTCAAGTCCCGCCGGGACACGTCCCGCAACATGCGCGGCACGATCGACCAGCGGTCGAACGCGGCCCGGTTCGCCCGCATCGTCGCGCCGTCGCCCGCGCCACCGGCCACGTAGGCCCAGCCCCGCGCCGAGGACTTCCGCCGCGCGCGGCGCTCCAGGGTGCGGAAATCGGTGGGCACCGCGGGTTTCCGCCCGGACACGCCGTCCCGGTAGATCGCGGACTGCCGGTCGCGGCCGATTCCGGCGGCGGGTTCGTCGGGCATGCGAAGTTCCTGTTCGTGGTCGGCTGCGTCCGATCATCTCCGGCGGCGCGCGCCGAGTCCATACCGGACGTTCAGCCGCGGTTCCGGCGGTAGCCCGCGTTGATGACCTCGGTGAGGCGTCCGAGTTCGGTGGCCAGGTGCAGGCGTTCTTCCGGGGTGAACACCGCGTAGCCGCGGGCCTGCGCCCGGCGCTGCTGGGCGCGGAGTCGTTGCAGCGCCCGGGTTCCCGCGTCGGTGAGGGTGATCAGCACCCGGCGCTCGTCCTCGGGGCTGCGGCGGCGGGACACGAGCCCTTTGCCTTCGAGCTGCTGGAGCATCCGGGTCGCGGTCGGCAGCGTGACCCCGGCGGCCGCGGCCAGGTCGCCCACCGGAAGTTCCGCGCCGGTCGCCAGCGGCAGCACCATCGCGAGCTGGGCCAGCGAGAGCCCGCCCACCTCGGCGGCGTGCGCGGCGCGGGCGCGGCGCATGGCCAGGAACAGGGCGTCGGTCGCCTGCGCGAGCTCGTCGACGCCCGTGTCGTCGGCGGGCTCCTCGGGCTCGGGGCGCTGGTGGCTGCCGGTCATGGGTGCTACCTTACCAATTGGTTAGCAAGCTAATTAATAGGAGCGATCATGGCCTCGGCTCGGCGCATCGACGTCCACCACCACGTGGTTCCGCCCGCGTACCGGGAGCGGCTGCGACGCGACGGCGTCGATGCCGGAGGACGCGGCACGCCGGACTGGAGCCCGCAGGCCTCGCTGGACCTGATGGGCCGCAACGACATCGAGACCGCGATCCTGTCCGTGACCACGCCGGGCGTCGAACCGTGGCCGGGGCAGGACGGCCGAGCGATGGCGCGCACCGTCAACGAGTATTGCGCCGAGCTCGCCGCCGAGCACCCGGGCCGGTTCGGCTTCTGGGCGACGCTGACGCTGCCCGACGTGGACGGCGCGCTCGCCGAGGCCGCCTACGCGCTCGACGAGCTGGGCGCCGACGGCGTGGTGCTGCTGGCCAACAGCGGCGGCACCTACCTGGGCGACCCGGCCTTCGAGCCGCTGATGGCCGAGCTGGGCAGGCGGGGCGCGGTCGTGTTCGTGCACCCTTCGGCGTTGCCCGCCGAGCCGGTGCCCGGCATCCCGCCGTTCGCGGCGGACTTCCTGCTCGACACCGTGCGGGCCGCGACGAACCTGGTGGCCGGCGGCACCGTGCACCGCCATCCCGGCCTGAAGGTCGTCCTGTCCCACGCGGGCGGTTTCCTGCCGTACGCGGCGGAGCGCATCGCCGCCTGCCTGGAGATGGCGGGCGGTGAGCGCGGCACTGCGGAACTGCTGGGCGACCTGCGCCGGTTCTACTTCGACACCGCGCTGTCGGCTTCGCCGTACTCGCTGCCCGGTCTCACGGCGTTCGCCGACCCGGAGCGCATCCTGTTCGGCAGCGATTTCCCTTACGCGCCAGCGGAAATCGCCACCTTCATGACGGAGCGCCTGGACGCGGCGCCGGGGATCGACCACGCCGCGATCGACCGGACCAACGCCGCCCGCCTGCTGCCTCGCCGGGGCTGAGCGTCCGGCCAGGTCGGTCCACAGTGGATCGACCTCGACGCGGCTGGCCCGGCGGAGCGGTGATCACTATCGTTGCTCGTCGATGCCGCAGGTGCTGCGGTGACGGCGCGCGGAAGCAGGTGAGGGTTCAGTGGATCTCGGACTGACCGGCAAGGTCGCGGTCGTGCCCGGTGCGACCTCCGGGTTGGGCGCGGCGGTCGTGCGCGGGCTGGCGGCCGAAGGCGCGCACGTCGCGTTCGGCGGGCGCCGCGGGGAACTCGCGGCGCAGCAGGCCGCCGAGCTGCCGTCCGCGGTGGGCATCGGAGTGGACATCACCGAACCGGACGGCCCGCGCTCGCTGATCGACGCCGCCGCCGTGTTCGGGCCGGTGGACGTGCTGGTGCTCAACGGCGGCGGCCCCGCGCCCGGCACCGCCGCCGAGATGAGCGCCGAAGCCGCGCAGGACGCGGTGCGACTGCTGCTGTCCGCGCACATCCGCCTGGTCGAAGCGGTCCTGCCGGGCATGCGCGAACGCGGCTGGGGCCGGATCGTCGCGATCGGTTCCAGCGGCGTCCAGCAGCCGATCAACGGGCTCGCCGCCTCCAACGTGGGTCGCGGCGCGCTCGCCGGGTACTTGAAGACCCTCGCCGGTGAGGTCGCCGCCGACGGGGTCACCGCGAACATGGTGCTGCCCGGCCGGATCGAGACGGAGCGGCTCAACTCGCTCAACGCCGCCATGGCCGAGCGGCGCGGCGTCGCCGCCGACGAGGTGCGCGACGCGTCCCGCGCGGACATCCCGGCGGGCCGGTTCGGCACGCCCGAGGAGTACGCGGCGGCGGTCGTGTTCCTGGCGAGCGCCCAGGCGTCCTACATCACCGGTGAACAGCTCCGCTGCGACGGCGGTCTGATCCGCGCGCACTAGTGGCGTGCGGGTGGTGGTGGCTGAGCCGGACCTGGTCGCGCTTCCAGCGCTCACAGCACCAAGCCCGCCTCAGCCACCGCCGACGAGGCGGCTACCCGCTCACCGGGCACGGCAGGTCCTGAGGTAGCTCAGGAACGACGCCTGCAGGCCGGTCACGTGCGTTTCGCGCATGATCGCGCTGGTGACGGCTTCGCCGCGCGCGGTGAGGCGGTGCAGGACGGTGGCCGTGTTCTTCGACATGGCCTGGTAGATCGCCATGTCGCCGAGCAGCTCCTGCTCGTTGAGGGTCACGTGGAGCCGCGCGGCTCGCTGCCCGTCGCCGAGCTCCTGGAGCCGGGCGAAGATCCGGCTGTCCGCGCCGGCCACGCCGGGGCTGCCCGCCCCGATGCTCTCGAAGAGCGGGCAACCGGTGAGCCAGGTGTAGAGGCCGAACAGGCCGCCGTAGGAGTAGCCGAAGAGCCCGTGGCCGCTGGTGGCGGTGCCGTAGTCGCGTTCGATCCGCGGGTGCAGTTCCGCGGTGAGGAAGTTCAGGAACGCGTCGGCGTGGGTGTCGCGCAGTTCGGCGAGGTAGGCGTCGGTTTCCTCGCGCGTCCTCGAACCCGCTCGGAATCCCGCTTCCGCGGCGTCGACGAGCTCCGCGGCGATGGGCTCGCCGGGTGGCACGAGGTCCCTGTTGCGCAGCCGATCCCAGTGCTGCGCGTCTTCGCCCGCATAGCCGACGCTGACCTGGATGTAGGGCTGGATCCGCTGCATCGGATCGGCCTGGGCCACGATGAGCGGTGCCGTCATGCCCACGGCCCAGTTGCCGTCGAGCACGTACAGGGCCGGCGCTCGCGTCGTGGCGGGGTCGTAGCCCGGTGGCGTGGTGACCCACACGCCGTAGTCGTGCCCGCCGCCGGAGCGCATCTCGAAGTAGTCGGTGTCGGCGAGGCAGCCGTGCCACATGGTGCTCATCGGGGGTCCTTCACAGCATGTCCGGTTCGGACGGTCGGTACGGCATGGGCGGGGGAGGTGGAGAGTTTCGGATCGTCGTTGCGGAGCACGAGGGAAAGCTCAGGTGAACGTGGGCGTCGGTCAGGCGAAGCCGATGCGCTCGCCGGAGGTGTCGAGCCGGGATGTGCGCCCGTCCTCGACGTCGGCGGGCACGCGACCCGCCCCGTCGACGACCGCCGCACCGGTGATCTGCAGAACCTCACGAGTCATGTCCTCCTCCGTCGGTGAGCCGACTGCGACCATGGTTCGAGCACCACGGCACCGGCTTTCTTTTCCAATGGATAAACTGCGGGAGTGACCCTGTCAAGCACGGAACGCACCGGTGACGCACGCGAGCGCCTCCTGGCGCGGCTCCTCGACGCCTTCGCGGAGGCCCTTCCCACGCCGGAGGTGTCGCTCCGCGAGATCGCCGTCCGCGCCGGGACCAGCCACGCCCTCCTGCGGTACCACTTCGGTTCCCTGCCGGGCGTGCTCGCGGCCATGCTCGACGCGCAGCGCTCCCGTGACAACGCGGCGCTCGTGCAAGCCGCCGAGCAAGGCACCTTCGACGACCTCGTCGTGGCGATCTGGCGGACCTACACCGGTCCGGAGCAGCTGTCGCGCGTTCGCGGCTTCTTCCACGTCGCAGGCCTGGCCGCGCACGACCCGGAGAACTTCCGCGAGTTCATCGACTCGCTCGACGATCTGACCAAGATCCTGGCCGCGCTCGCGGAACGCGAGGGGCTCGATGCCGAGGAAGCGCTGCTGACGGCCTCCGTCACCATCGCGGCGATTCGCGGCCTGCTCCTGCAGGAGGTCCTCGCTCCGGCGATCCGCTCGGAGGACGCGGTCACCTCGATCCTGCGCCTGAGCAAGGGGCGATCCGTTCCGCGGTCACATCCGGGGTGACGCGGCACCTGACGGCGGTGCTCGCCGCGCGGCGAGCCGAGCGGCGTAGCGCGAGCCGCTGCGCACCGTCGCGTTACCGGTTCACCGGCGCAGGCCCCGGGCGGAGGTCGCGCGGTTCGCGTGGCGCAGCGCGGCGAGCGGATCGGCGTAGAGGAAGTCCAGCGACACGGCCGCCGCCGCCTGCTGCTGGATCCCGTTCCCGGCGGCGGTGACCTGGAATTCCCGTTGCGGTACCGCGGAGTTCTCCGCCGCGGACCGCGCCACCTCGCGCGGCGTCCCGGAGAACTCGGTGAACGCCTGGCCGCCGAGGATGATCCGATCCGGGTTGATCACGTCGGCGACCTGCCCGATGCAGCGCCCCAGCACGCGGGCCCGCTCGCGCAGCAGCGCCAGCGCCGACCCGTCGCCGGCCTCGCCCCGAGCGGCCAGTTCCGCGGTGGACCCGACGGGCAGGCCTACGGTTCGGGCGGCCTCGACGACTCCGGTGTCGCTCACGGCGTCGTCGAGCCTGCCGGTGCGGCGCGGATCGAGCAGTTCCGTCGGCCCCGCGGGCAGGTGCCCGATGCCGCCCGGCCCGGTGCGGGGGTTGTGCACGGCGCCGTCGATGGTCAGCGCGACGCCGATCGTCTCGCGGGCGTAGCAGTACAACGTGCTGCCGTGCGGCTCGTGGGGCGGTCCGAACGACAGCTCCGCCGCCGCCATCGATTCCACGTGCGGCGCCACGGAGATCGGCAGCCCGAGCCGCGCGCCGATCAGCTCGCCGACCGGAGCCTCGCGCCAGCCCAGCCGCGAGTGCTCCACCCGCCCGTGCTCGTCCACCCGCCCGCCGAGCGCGACCCCGGCCCACAACGGTCGCCTGCCCGGCCAGCGCGCCAGGAAGCGCCGAGCGCGATCCCCGACGGCGGCGAGCACGTCGGGCGCGTCGTCGCCGGAGGTGCTCGTCCGGATGCCGCCCAGCACCCGGCCGTGCAGGTCGTGGGTGGTGATGGTGGTGGTGCGGTAGCCGATGTGGATCCCGACGGTCAGGTGCGGCTCCCGGCGCAGCTCGAACGGCAACCGCGGACGGCCGACCGCGCCGGAGGGAGCGAGATCGGCCCGCTCGCGCAGCAGCCCGGCCTCGACGAGGGCCACCACGTGCCGGTTGACGGTGGGCAGGCTCAACCCCGTCCGGGCCGCGGCGGCGTCGCGGAAGATCGGGCCCTCGCGGCGGGCGACCCGCAGCACCGCGGCGGCCGGCGTGTCCGCGATGCGCAGACCTGGCGCTACGACGGGGACATCAGCGGTGCGGGCAGGTGCGACGGCGTGCAGGGCTGCGGTCATGGGTCCTCGCAACGTGCGGGGACGGCACCACGAGCGCGAGCGGATCGGGCCGGGGTGCCGTGCGGTCGGCGGAGTTCGTCAGGAGAGCGGCGACGAACCGCGACAGAGGACCCGGACCAGCGGCAGGCGGCAACCGAGCGCGACGGTCACGTACGTGACGGTCGGCAGGACGGTCGGATCGCTGGGCACGGCCGAAAACTACCGTGCCAGGACGGGTTTTGACGAACCGTGTGACGCACCTCGCCGACCGCTCCGGTGGTGGCCGCACCGGTGCCGAGAGCCCGGCGAGGACGGGCTGCGAGCCCCGGAACTCCGCTCCGAACTGGGAAAAGACCGCCAGCAGCCACGTGCCGAGGCGCGCTGCGGAGCGAACCGCCGCGCACGCCGGCGCGGGTTCCGGCCGGGTCGTCGTCCTGGAATGTGGGAGCGGGCGACGCGGGACCCGCCGCTCAGAAGTAGCCGTTGACCGGCAGCGGCGTCGAGTTGATGAACACGTCGCCGACCGCGGCGGCCTTGTACGACGTCGGGTTGTGCAGGGTGAGGGTGCGGATGTTGCGCCAGTGCCGGTCCAGGTTCCGGGACCGGGAGGCCGCCGACGCCCCGCCCACTTCGAACAGGGCGTTCGCCGCGCGCAGCCCGACCTCGTCCACGTGCACCTTCACCTTCGACGCCGCCAGCGACGCCGCGGTGAACAGCGCCGGATCGGGCTCGCCGAGCCGTTCGGAGCGGTAGGCGGCGTCGATCTCGTCGGCGGCGGCGAGCACCGCGGCCTCGGCGACGTAGGCGGCGCTGGTGATGCGCCCGACCTCGGCGTGCAGGATCGGATCGTCGGCCGGTGAGGCGGTCGGGGCGTGCTGGAACGAGCGGGTGCGCCCGCGGACCAGCCGCGCGGCGTCCTCGGCCGCGTTGCGCAGGATGCCGGCGATGATCGCCTGGAGGTAGAGCTGGAGCAGCGCGACATCGTTCGCGCCGCGCGCCGAACCGTCGTTCACGCGCACGTCGAGCACCTCGTGCTCCTCGACGACGACGTCCTCGAAGGTGGTCGTGCCGGTTCCGGTGCGGGTCTGACCGATGCCGTCCCAGTCGTCGACCACGGTCACGCCCGCCCGGTCGATCGGCACCAGGACCGCCGCGACGGTGTTCAGGTCGAGCTGCGCCGACACCCCGATCCAATCGGAGAACAGGGTGCCGGTGCTGTAGAACTTCTCGCCGTTGAGCCGGAAACCGTCGCCGGCGCGGGTGAGCCCGGTCGCGAAGGAGAGCGTTCCGGCGGCTCGGTCGCCGCGTTCGCTGCTGGCGTTGCCGAACAGCTTGCCCGCGCGGATCTCCGCCACCCAGTGCTGGCGCTGCGGCCCGGGCGGCAGCGCCCGCAGGATCTCGTTGACCTGCCAGAAGTGCGCGCGCAGGATGTGCGCGACGTTCGGGTCGGCTTCGGCGAGGTCGATCACCAGCGACAGCAGCGCGCGCACGGAGACGCCGGGGCCACCGTCGGCCGCGGGCAAGGTGATCGCGCCGAGCCGGGCCTGGCGGATCCAGTCGATCTGCTCGTGCGCGTTGAGGTCGTGCGCCGCGCGGTGCTCGGCTCCGGCGGCGATCTTCGCCACCAGCGCGGAGAACTCCGCCGATCCGGGCGGCACCGGGTCGACGTGCGGGGCGATCGGGGTTTCGATGCTCACTGCTGCTCCTCGGGGGTGCTCGGATGTCCGGCGGTTCGGTGGCGGGAACCCCGGCTCCACCGCCGTCGGGCCGGGGACGGGACGACGCCCCGAGAACTCACGGAGGGGGCGTCCCTGCGGGGTGAACTCCGGAATCACACCGTGACCGCCTCCACGATCGTGATCACGTTTCCCCTGGTGTCCGGCAACTTCGCGAGAAATCGAACGGGTACGGGTGAAGATCTGAATCCGGGATCGTGCACCGGACGTGAAGCCCGGTCAGGAGAACGCGCCGCGGTAGGCGGCGGCGGGGTGGTGGTCGTCGAGGAGGTCGGCACCGGTGAGCTTGCGGCGGGTCGTGCCGGGGCGGTACTCCCGTTGCGCCAGCCCGCGTTCCTGCAGCACCGGCGTCACGTGCTCGATGAATTCCAGGTAGCTGCCCGGGATCGTGTAGTTCGTGACGTTGATGCCGTCCACCCCGGCGTCGCGCCATTCGGCGAGCCGGTCGGCGATCTGCTCCGGGGTGCCCACGACGCGGCCGTTGCGGGTGCGCAGCCGCGCGAGGTCGCGCACCGTCGGCTCCCGGTCCGGGACCGCCTCCCGCAACCACAGCAGGTGGCTGCGCGAACCCTCCGATTCGATGTCGCCGATCGGGGTGTCCAGGTCGTAGTGCCCGAGGTCGACGCCGATACCGCCCGCCGCGTGCGCGATGATCGCGTCGTCGTCGATGTACTCGTCCACCTCGTCGGCGCGGCGCCGCGCCTCCGCCTCGGTGCTGCCGATGACGAACGAGAGGCCCTGGAAGAAGTTCAGGTCCTCCGCCTTGCGCCCGGCTTCGACGACCAGGCGGCGGGTGTCGTCGATCAGCGCCTTCGCGTCCTTCGGGCTGGGCGACTGGATGAACTGGGCCTCCGCGTTGCGGGCCGCGAACCGGCGCCCGGTGGGGGAGGAACCGGCCTGGAACAGCAGCGGCGTGCGCTGCGGCGAGGGAGCGACCAGGTGCGGGCCTTCCACGCGGTAGCGCTCACCCGCGTGGTGGATCTTGTGGATCTTGGTGAAGTCGCCGTGCACGGCGCGCTCCTTGTCCTGCAGCAGCGCGCCGTCGTCCCAGGACCCCTCCCAGAGCTTGTAGACGACGTCGACGTACTCGTCGGCCCACGCGTAGCGGTCCTCGTGCGGGGTGATGTCGTCGTAGCCGAAGTTGCGCCACGCGTTCGGCGACAGGCTCGTGACGATGTTCCACGCGATCCGCCCGCGCGAGGCGTGGTCCAGCGTGGAGATCTTGCGCGCGAAGTTGAACGGGTGCTCCTGCAGGATCGAGCTGGTGATCGCGATGCCCAGTTCCGAGGTGGCGTGCGCGATGGCCGAGGCCAGCACCGACGGATCGTTGCTGGGGATCTGCAACCCGGACTCGACGAACTTCTCCCACGACGAGCGGTGATCGGCGTAGAGCCCCACGACGTCGGCGAAGAAGATGAAGTCGAACCTGCCCCGCTCCAGCTCCCGCGCCAGCGACACCCAGTGCTCCAGCGAGTTGAACTCGGTCTGCCGCGCCTCCGGCAGCCGCCAGGCCCCGTGGGTGATGTGCGAGGTCGTGTTCATGACGAACGCGGAGAACTGCAATGGGCGTGGCATCGGATTCCCTCCCGGGCGTCGGGTTCCTCCCGCGTCGCGCGGGCCGGCTCTCGGCTGTCCGGCTCCGCCGACGCTAGGGCCCGCGCGGTGCCCGGCCGAGGGTTGGCATCTCCCTGATCGCAACCCTTGGCGCCGCCACCGGCGCTCCTTAACTTCGGAGCACACCCTCGTCCGGCGGGTGCACCGGTCGCGGAGGAGGAGGGACATGGGCTTCACATCGCTGCCCGGCCGCGCCGCCCGGTTGCCCGGCCTCGTGGCCGAGTCCACGGCCGCGCTACTGGTGGTGGCGCTGGCCGCGGGCTGCTCGGCCGCCGACGGCGCGGCACCGGACGACGACGGGGTCATCGAGTACGCCCACGAGCAGGAACCGCCCTGCGTGCACGGCGGCTGGGTGCAGAACGCCTACCTGGCGCGGCAGTACCTGGACAACCTGGTGTCGCTGGACTCCGGCGGCGAGGTCGTGCCGTGGCTGGCGCAGCGCTGGGAGATCTCCCCGGACCAGCGGACCTACACCTTCCACCTCAAGCCGGGCGTGCGCTTCACCGACGGAACGCCGCTGGACGCGGCGGCGGTGCGGGAGAACTTCGAGCGCTACCTCGACCCGGAGACGCAGAACAGCACCGTGTTCGCCTACATCGGCGAGTACTACGAGCGGGGCGAGGCCGTCGACGCCCGCACCTTCCGGATGCACCTGACCAAGCCGTACGCGCCGCTGCTGACGGTGCTGACCCAGGGCTACTTCGGCATCCAATCGCCCACCGCGCTCGCCCGCGGCACCCGGGCGAACTGCGAGCAACCGGTCGGCAGCGGCCCGTTCCGCATCGAGAGCTGGGAGCGCAACCAGCAGATCACCTTCGTGCGCAACGAGAACTACACCTCCGCGCCCGCCAACGCCAAGCACCAGGGCCCGGCGTACGCGCGCAAGCTGGAGTGGAAGTTCCTCAAGGACCCCACGTCGCGCTACGGCTCCCTCAGCGGCGGCGAGTCCGACGTGATCTACAACGTGCCCGCCATCGACTGGGGCGAGGCCCGCGAGCGGTTCGAGGTGCAGCAGTACATCACGCCCGGCAGGCCCGTGGCGCTGAACATCAACGTCTCCCGCGCCCCGTTCGACGACGTGCGGGTGCGCCGGGCGTTCGCGCACTCCGCGGACTGGGAGTCCGCCGTGCGGGCCGCCTTCTTCGACGTGGTGCCGCACAACGGGAACGGCGCGCTCAGCAGCACTCCGCTGCACGACCCCGAATTCTCCGACGCGCACCGCCGCGACGTGCCCAGGGCGAACGCGCTGCTCGACGAAGCGGGCTGGACCGGGCGCAACGAAGCCGGCTACCGCGTGAAGGACGGCGTGGAGCTCCACCCGGTGATCGTCTACCCGGCGGGCGCGGTGATCGGGCCGGAAGGCGTGGCGCTGCTGCAGAACATCCAGCAGATGGCGAAGGACACCGGTTTCCACGTCGAGCTGCTGCCCGCGACGCAGAGCGAGTACTTCGGCGGCAAGTACTCCTCCCCGGACAGCTACAACGCCATCACCGGCTACTGGACGAGCCCCACGCCCGGCCTGCTCTACATCAACTGGCGGCGCAGGCTGCCGGAACGGCCGAACCCGCAGAACAACACCTTCTACGACAACCCGGAGCTGGAGCGCCTCATCTCGCGCGCCAACTCCACGCTCGACCCGGCCGAGCAGCGGACGCTGTACTCCGCGGCGCAGCGGATCATCTCCGAGGACGCGGTCGCCATCGGCCTCTACACCCAGACCACCTCGCTGGCCGTGCGGCCGGGCCTGCGCGACGTGTGGATCGAGAAGTCCCAGGGAGAACCGGTGTTCCACGACGCGAGGTTCGTCCGATGACCGCGGTCGAACTCCCCGAGCCGAGGACCGGGTCCGGGCGGCGCGTCGCGCGCTGGATCGCCGCCCGCGCGGCAGGCGCGCTGATCGTGCTGTGGGCGGCGGCCTCGGGCACCTTCCTGATCCAGGCGCTGATGCCGGGGGACCGGGCCACGCTGCTGCTCAACCAGTCCAGCGGGGAGAACCGCGAACGCACGCCGGAGGAGCTCGCGCCGGTCAACGCGCAGTACGGCTTCGACGATCCGCTGCCGGTGCAGTACTGGAACTACTTCGCCGGGCTGCTGCGCGGCGACCTCGGCACCTCCTACCAGCTGCACCGCCCGGTGCTCGGGCTGATCCTCGAACAGATCACCCCGACGCTGGTGCTGGCGTGCGCGGCGCTCGTGCTGGCGTGGGCGTTCGCGGTGGTGATCACGGTGCTCACCGCGGGACGCGGCCGGTGGCTCACGGCGATCGGCTCCGGCCTGGAGACGGTGGCCGCCGCGCTCCCGCACTACTGGCTGGCCGCGATCCTGCTGGTGGTGTTCGCCATCGAGCTCCCGCTGCTGCCCGTCGAAGGCCGGGGCGGTGCGCTGGGACTGGTGCTGCCCGCGCTGACCTTGGCGCTGCCGCTGTCCGGGTTCCTCGGCCAGGTCACCCGCGACGAGTTCACCGCCGTGCTGGACCGCCCGTTCGTGCTCTCCGCCCGTGCCCGCGGCATGAGCGACCTGCGGGTGCGGGTGCGCCACGTGCTGCGGCACTCGCTGTTGCCCGCGGTGTCGCTGTCCGGCTGGGCGATCGGCGCGCTGTTCTCCGGCGCGGTGATCGCCGAGACGGTGTTCGTGCGCCCCGGCATCGGGCAGGTGCTGGTGCAGGCCGCGAACAGCCGGGACATCCCGCTTGTGGGCGGCATCGTGCTGTTCGTCGCCGTCGTGTACGTGCTGGCGAACCTGATCGTCGACGCGCTGTACGCGCTCATCGACCCGACGTTGGGCGACTCATGACCGCACTCGCTCCCGCACCTTCCCGGCCGGTCGTGCGGCTGCGCCCCGGCCTGCTGCTCGCCGCCGTCGCCGTGGCCTTCTTCGCCGCCGCGGCCCTCTGGCCCGCGCTGGTGACCGCTCGCGACCCGCTCGCGATCGACCTCACCCGCGTCCTGGAGCCGCCGTCGTGGCGGCACCCGCTCGGCACCGACCCCTCCGGGCGCGACCTGTACGCGCGGATCGTGCACGGCGCGCGGGATTCGCTGCTGATCGGGGTGGGCGCGACCGCGCTGGGCATGTCGGCGGCGGTGGTGCTGGGCGTGCTCTCCGGGCTGTCCGGGCGATTCCTGGACGGGGCGATCAACCGGTTCATCGAGGTGCTGTTCGCGTTCCCCGTGCTGCTGCTGGCCCTGCTGTTCGTGGCGGTGTTCGGGCCGGGGCCGGTGACGCTCGTCGTCGCGGTCGGCGTCGGCACCGCGCCCGGCTACGCGCGGATGATCCGCGGCCAGGTGCTCGCCGCGCGGGATTCCGGCTACGTCGAGGCCGCGACCGCGTTCGGGCACTCCTACCCGCGCGTGGTCGTCCAGCACATCTTCCCGAACGCGATGCGCCCGCTGGCGGTGGCCACGACGCTGGGCGTCGGCCAGTCGATCGTGTGGGCCTCCGGACTGGCGTTCCTCGGCCTGGGCGCGGCGCCGCCGTCCTCGGAGTGGGGCGCGCTGCTGGACGCGGGCCGCGCCTACATGACCCACGCGTGGTGGCTGGAGGTGTTCCCCGGCGTGGCCGTGGTGGGGCTGGCGCTGTCGGTGACCGCGTTGGGCCGGGCTTTGCAGCGACGACTGGAAGGAACGCACCATGACGGCTGAACCGCTGCTGCGGGTGGAGGACCTGCGAGTCGGCTTCGGCGCGCGCGAGGTCGTGCGCGGGGCGTCGTTCGAGCTGCACGCCGGTCGGTGCCTGGCCGTCGTCGGGGAATCCGGCTCCGGCAAGAGCGTCACCGCGCGCACCCTCGTCGGGCTCACCGGCGCCGGTTCGCACGTGTCGGCGCGGCGCCTCGAATTCGCGGGCACCGACCTGCGCGGGCTCGGCGACCGGCAGTGGCGGCGGATCCGGGGGCGCGACATCGGGTTCGTGCTCCAGGACGCGCTGGTCTCGCTGGACCGCCTGCGTCCCGTGGGCCGCGAAGTCGCCGAAGCCCTGTCGCTGCACGGCCGGGGGAACCGCGCGCAGCGCGCCGAGCGGGTGCACGCGCTGCTGGAGGAGGTGGGCGTGCCGGAACCGCGGGTGCGCGCTCGCCAGCTGCCGCACGAGCTCTCCGGCGGACTGCGGCAGCGGGTGCTCATCGCGCAGGCCATCGCGCTGGATCCGGCGCTGCTCATCGCCGACGAACCGACCACCGCGCTCGACGCGACCGTGCAGGTCCGCATCCTCGACCTGCTCGCGGAGCGCAAGCGCGCGGGGCAGGGCCTCATCCTCGTGAGCCACGACCTCGCGGTGGTGTCCCGGCTGGCCGACGAGGTCGCCGTGATCCGGCAGGGCGAGATCGTCGAGCAGGGTCCGGTCGGCGAGGTGCTGGGAGCTCCCCGCCACGAGTACACCAAGGCGCTGCTGGACGCCGTGCCCTCGAACCACCCGAAGGGCACCTTGCTGTCCCCGCATCCCGACCGACCGGCCGGAACGGTGCTGCCCGACCGCGGCACCACCCGGACGCAGGCCCCGGTGCTGCGCGCCTCGGGTCTGGTCAAGCGCTTCCGCGGCCCCGACCGGCGGGTGCGCACCGCCGTCGACGACGTGTCCTTCGAGCTGCGGGCAGGCGAAACCCTCGGCGTGGTGGGGGAATCCGGCTCCGGCAAGACCACCACCGCCCGGATGGCGCTGGCACTGGAGGCGCCGGACGAGGGCACCGTCGAGCTCCTCGACGGCCCGTGGACGACGCTGAGCCCGCGCCGGCGCAGGCCGCTGCGCAAGCGGATCACCGTGATCTACCAGGACCCGCTGAGCTCCTTCGACCCCCGTTGGAGCGTGGAGCACGTGCTGCGCGACAGCCTCGATCCGGCGGAGTTCAGCACCTCACGCGCTCGCTCGCGACGGGTCGGCGAGCTGCTGGAGCAGGTCGGGCTCGGTGACGAGCACCGGCGGCGGCGACCGCTGCACCTGTCCGGCGGGCAGCGGCAGCGCGTCGCCATCGCCCGCGCGCTCGCGCCCCGGCCATCGGTGATCGTGTGCGACGAACCGGTGTCCGCGCTCGACGTGTCGATCCAGGCCCAAGTGCTCGACCTGCTCACCACCGTGCAGGCCGAACTGGGCGTGGCGTACCTGTTCATCTCGCACGACCTCGGCGTGGTGCACCACATGAGCGATCACGTGCTGGTGATGAAGGACGGCCGCGTCGTCGAGCAGGGCCCGGAAGAGGAGGTCTTCACCGCACCCCGCGACCCGTACACCCGGAGCCTGCTCAACGCGCTCCCCGCCCTCCCCCCGAGACGAGAACCGGCCGTCCTCTGACTCCGCGCGGAGTGCTTCAAGGACGACCCGGCGGCGGTGGAAGCCTGATCGTCGCGTTCGAGCCGTGGCGTCGGCGCCCGCGGGCGCCCGGACGGCACGACCGACCGCTCAGCGCGAGGCGATGCTGCGGAGGCTCGCGAAATCGTTGAGGGGGGCGGGTTTGCCGAACAGGAAGCCCTGGCCCAGGTCGCAGCCGATCCGCTGGAGGATCTCCAGCTGCTCGGCGGTCTCCACGCCCTCGCCGACCACGCTGAGCCCGACGGCGTGCGCCATCGCCACGATGCTCGTCACGATGGCCTGCACGTCCTCCGACTCGCCCAGGTCGGACACGAACGAGCGGTCGATCTTGAGGGTGTCCAGCGGCAACCGCCGCAACTGGGCCAGCGAGGAGTAGCCGGTGCCGAAGTCGTCGATGGCCAGGAACGCGCCCAGCTTGCGCAGGTCGCGCAACGCCCGCACCGCCGAGGTCGCGTCCTGCATCAGCGCGTTCTCGGTGACCTCCAGGCACAGCGCCTCCGGCGGCATCCCCGCGTCGTCGAGCGCGTTGCGCACGATGTCGTGCAACCGCGGAGCACCCAGCTGGCGCGGGGAGAGGTTCGCGTTGATCTGCAGCGCGGCGCCGTGCTCCCGGCGCAGCTCGGCGAACTCCCTCGTGACCGTGCGCAGCATGAACTCGCCGATCTCGTTGATGAGGTCGCTCTCCTCGGCCAGCGGGATGAACTCGGCGGGGGAGATCGAGCCGTGCTCCGGGTGCGTCCAGCGCAGCAGCCCCTCGGCGCCGATCACCTGCTCGGACTTGAGGTCCACCACCGGCTGGTAGGCGACCCACAGCTGCTGCTGCGACACGGCGTGGCGCAGGTCCTGCTCCAGCAGCATGTGCCGCTGCACCCGCTCGCGGAGCTCCACGTCGAAGAACGTGTAGCGCCCGCGCCCCTGCGCCTTCGCCCGGTACATCGCCACGTCGGCGTCGCGCAGCAGGTCCTGGGCGGAGCGGGTGTCACCGGGCCGGGAGACGACGATGCCGATGCTGGCGTCCACGTGCAGCCGGATGCCCTCCACGTGCGTCGGTTCGGTGAGGGTGCGCAGCAGCTGGTCGGCGCGGACGCTCAGCTCCTCCTGGTCGAAGGGGTTCTGGGTGGCGATCACGAACTCGTCGCCGCCGAGCCTGCCCACGAACTCGCGGTCGTCGGTGGCGCGCACCAGCCGCTGCCCGATGTTGCGCAGCACCTCGTCGCCCACGCCGTGGCCGAGCGAATCGTTGACGATCTTGAAGTTGTCCAGGTCCACGAACAGCACCGTCAGCGCCTGCTCGCGGTGCGGGGAGTTCACCGCCGCGTCCAGGTGCCGCAGCACCAGCGTCCGGTTCGCGAGCCCGGTCAGCGGATCGTGGGTGGCCTCGTGCTCCAGCCGTTCGCGAGCGGCCCGGCTCTCGGTGATGTCGCTGAACGACACCAGCACCCGGTACGGCGGCCGGTCGTCCGGGTTCAGCGCCCGCGCAGTCACCGCCAGCCACACGCTCTGCCCGTCGCCGCGCTGCACGCGCAGCACCCGCGAGTTCACCGGCTGCCCGGTGCGCAGCGTGGTCGCCGACGGGCGGGTCTGCTCGGTGACGCGGTCGCCGTTCTCGTCGAACATCGGCCACGCGTCGGCGTTCACCCCGACGATCTCCGTGGGCTGGGCGCCGAGGATGCGCTGGGCCGCCGGGTTCGCCGACTCGACGATCGCCGTCGGGTTGATCACCAGCACGCCCTCGTCGAGCGCGTCGATGACGGTGGCGAAGGTGCGCTCGGCGTGGCGGCGGGCCGTCTCGTCCGCGCACACCAGCACGTAGCCGCCGTCCATCTCCGCGGCCGAGACCCGCACGACCAGCGCGCTGCCGTCGCCGCGGCGGTGCAGCGCTTCGCTGACCCCGCCGGTGGCCAGCAGCTCCGCCGGGCGCAGCGCGGCGCCGACGAGCTCCTCCACGGGCCTGCCCAGCGCGTGCTTCGCGGAGATCCCGTAGACCGCTTCGGCGGCCGGGTTCCAGCTGGTGACCACCGCGTCGTGGTCGATCGCGATGATGGCGTTGCTGACGTGCTGCACCAGCGCCGCCTGGTAGCGCAGGCTCGCCTCGGCCGCCTTCTTGTCGGTGATGTCGCGCAGGATCACCTGCAGCGCGGGGCGGCCCTCCCACGTGGTGAGCACCGAGACGACTTCGACGGGAACCGTGGTGCCGTCGAACCGGTTGAGGTCGGCCTCGGCGGGTTTCGTCCGCGAACCGGGCAGCGTCAGCGAGCGGAGCCGTTCGTTCATCTTCGGCACCGAACGCGTCTCCACGAAGTCGGTGATGGGCCGGCCGATCACGCGTTCGGGGCTGTCGATGCCGAGGATGCTCAGGGTCGCGGAGTTGGCGTAGCGGACCAGGCCGTCCTGGTGCACGCAGATCGCGTCCGGGCTGAGCTCGACCAGCAGCCGGTACCGGTCGGCGAGGTCGGTGAGCGTCTGGCGGTCCTGGTGCACGCGGGTGACGTCGGCGGCCACGCCGATGAGGTGGTCACCGGCGTCGTGGTCGCGGAACCGGCGCGCGTGGAAGTGGATGAACCGGGGCTCGCCCGCGTCGTCATCGCCGAGCGGCTGTTCCAGGTCGAGGTCGTGCCATGCGGCGGAGGCGCGCGCCGAGACCGCCATCGGAGCGATGAGGTCGACCAGGCGGTCGCGCAGCGCTTCGTCGCTCTCTCCGGGAACGCCGAGCAGCGCGTCCATGCCCCGGGTCCAGGTGATGGTGTCGTCCTTGAGGGACAGCGACCAGCGGACCGCGCCGTTGGCGGTCAGTGCGAGGTCCAGGAACTCGCGGTCCAGTTCGGGGCCTATCGAGTGCTCGGCCACTGGGTCAACTTCCATCGAACATCCACGGGACAGATCTGGTGCACGCCATCCGCATTAACGAACCACCACCGTTCACGGCCTTGGCGTTCCGGCGCCGAGCCTTGGAGCGTCCCTTCCTCGCGGTCGGACGGATCGGTATCCGAACGCTCGTAGTTTCCCATGCGTGCTGCTCACGAACCGTCCTGAGTGGCCGGGCGGCCGGGGAGCCCGGCTGATCATAAGCCCGTGCCGTCGCGGCGGCGAACACGGGATGTGATGTCGCGGGATGTGTTCGTAGCGATCTCTTGGACCATTCGCGTGGTAAATCGAGGCTCAAAGCACTATTGGTATCCATTGCTCGCCTTCTCGCTTCACTCTAAAGAGGATTTCGTTGTCGCAGTTCACAGGAATGGGTGACTGCGCGTAGTTCGATCTCGATGTCGGCGACCCGCTTCTCGATCGGGACCGGTGGAAATTCCGCCCGGCTCTCGGCGAGTGATTTCCGGCGCCGTCGAACGCGAATCGCGGCGAACCGACGCGGCGACGCGAAATCGATCGATCACAAAAGCGAGAAAGGGATGAGCGATGATCTCCCAGCACTCTGAAATCGAAATCGGCGGCATCGGTGCCGTGACCGGCTACGGCTGGGGACGCGAGGCCCTGTGGGAGGGGCTGGCGGCCTCCGAGCTCGCCGCCTCGCTCGTCGACGGGCACGGGCCCGATCAGGACCGGCCCGCCTGGGTGGCGCGGGTGCCCGAGGGCGGCGACCCGGCCGACGGGCCGAGCCGCTTCGCCAGGTCGATGCGCGCCGCGGCCCGCGAAGCGATCAGCGACGCCGAGGACCGGGGATGGACACCGGGGCGGCGCGTGGGGCTCCTGCACGCGGTGGTGCTCGGTGAAGTGGACCTGTGGCGGGAGTTCTACCAGGCCCGCGAAGGCCGGGTGACGATCCGCGAGTACCTGGCCCTGATGCCGTCCACGCCCATGTCGACGTTCATGAAGGAGTTCGGCTTCCACGGGCCCGCCATGAACGTCTCCGCGATGTGCGCCTCCGGCAACGCCGGGCTGCTCACCGCGAAGGCCTGGCTGGACGCGGGCATCGTCGACGACGTGGTGTTCGTGGCCACCGACCTGTCGGCGAGCCCGGAGAACCTGCTGCACTTCGAGCGCCTCGGCGTCACGATCACCGACACCGAGCCGCTGGACGCGTGCCGCCCGTTCCAGGAGGGCAGCCGTGGCTTCATCATGGGCGAGGCCTCCGTCGGCATGGTGCTCTCGCGCGGCTTGAGCACCCCGTACGCGCAGGTGCTCGGCGGGGCGATGTCGCACGACGCCCACCACGTCACCTCGATCGAACCGAGCCTGACCGAGGTGACGGGCTGCGTCGCCGACGCCCTGGACAACTCCGGGGTGAAGGGCGGTGACATCCGCTACCTCAACGCGCACGGACCGGGCACCGCGCAGTGCGACCGCGCCGAGGCGCGGTTCTGCGAGGACCTGCTGGCGGCGGAGACCGAGATCTACTCGGTGAAGCCGCTGGTCGGGCACTGCCAGGGCGCCGCGTCGGCGGTCGAGGTCGCCGTCGCCGCGCTCGGCTACCGGCACGGGTTCATCCCGGCCCCGCCACGGCGGGCACCGGGCAACCCGCGGCTGCTAGACGGGCCAACCCCGCTGACCGGAGGGCTCACCTTGAAGTCCTCCATCGGCATGGGCGGCCACAACTCGGCGGTCGTCCTGGCACCCCCGCAGTGAGCAACCCGGCTCCGAGGTGAACAGCGGTGCCCGGAACTCCACCGGAGTTCCGGGCACCCACCGGAGACCAGCCTCGGTTGAGGCTGACGACCGCTCTTGATCTGTGTCCTGTCAGCGGCGGAGCCGCTGAGCAGTGACCACGCACGCAGATGGACCACCCGCGGGTTCTCAGGTGTCTTCTCGCGAGGACAGCTTTTTCCCTCGTGGCGGAGCCACTTGGGAAAAAGATCCCGCAGCGAGAAGACACCTGAGGTTCCGCCACCCGACCCCTACGCAGACCGAGGCCAGAGAGGTCAGTCCCTCACGGAGTCCAGGCTTCGACCTCCGCGAGGAAGGCTGCTTTGCCGTCCTCGTCGAGGAAGGAGGCGCGGAAGGAGTTCGCCGCCAGCGTCCGCAGCTGCTCGGGGGTCAAGCCAAGCTCGCGGCGCACCGCGTCGAAGTTCTCGTCGGCGTAGCCGCCGAAGTAGGCCGGATCGTCGGAGTTCACCGTCACCAGCAGCCCGTGCTCCAGCAGCCGCGGCAAGGTGTGGTGCCCCAGCTCCGCGAACGCTCCCAGCCGCACGTTCGACAGCGGGCACACCGTCAGCGGGATCTGCTCCCGTCGCAGCCGTTCGACCAGCTCCGGGTCCTCCAGGGCGCGGATCCCGTGGTCGATGCGCTGCACCCCGAGCAGGTCCAGCGCTTCCCGCACGTACTCCGGCGGTCCTTCTTCGCCGGCGTGCGCGACCGCGCGCAGCCCGAGCTCGTGGGCTCGCCGGAACACCTCGGTGAACTTCGACGGCGGGTGCCCGACTTCGGCGGAGTCCAGGCCGACGCCGACGATCCGGTCCAAGAACGGCTCGGCGAGGCGCAGCGCTTCGGCGGCGGACTCGGCGGATTCGTCGCGCAGGAAGCACAGGATGAGCGAGGCCGACACCTCGCTGTCGTCGAGCGCCGCGCAGAGCCCGCCGATCACGGTCTCCATCGCGACGCCGCGCTTGAGGTGCGCCTGCGGGTCGAAGAAGATCTCCGCGTGCCGCACGCCGTGGGCGGCGCAGCGGTCCAGGTAGGCGGCGGCCAGGTCGCGGAAGTCCGCGGCGGTGCGCAGCACGGCCATGTTCGCGTAGTAGATGTCCAGGAACGACTGCAGGTCGGCGAACTCGTACTTCGCCCGCAGGTCGGCGACCGACTCGTGCGGCAGCGCGATGTCGTTGCGCCGCGCCAGCGCGAAGACCATCTCGGGTTCGAGGGTGCCTTCGATGTGCACGTGCAGTTCGGCCTTGGGCGGAGTGTTCATCCCGCGAGACTAGCGAGGCGATCGCGCGGGACCGCGGGTCCGGCGGCCGGGGGAGACGGCGCTCACCGTCCGGCTGGCGCGGCCTTCGCCCGCTGGGCGGCGGCCATGACCTCGCGCAGCGCGGTGTTCAACGACTCCAGCTCGCCGATCGGCATTCCGAGGCGTTCGACGATCTGCTGCGGGATCTTCTCGGCTTCCGCGCGCAGCTCGCGGCCTGCGGGGGTCAGCGCCGCGGTCACCAGCCGTTCGTCGCCCGCGCTGCGGCTGCGGGTGAGGTAGCCGACCGATTCGAGCCGTTTGAGCAGCGGCGACAGCGTCGCCGGCTCGGCCTGCACGGTGTGGCTGAGGTCCTTGACCGAGCGCGGATCCGATTCCCACAGCGCCAGCATCACCAGGTATTGCGGGTGGGTCAGGTTCAACGGTTCCAGCAGCGGCCGGTACAGCGCGATCACGCCGCGGGAGGCGACGGACAGCGCGAAGCAGACCTGCCGATCCAGCGCCAGCGGGTCCTCGCCGAGGTCGACCCGGCCCGGGGACTGATCCGCTGGTTCGACGGGGTTCATCACGTTCCTCTCGACAGGCCTGGAACGCACGTTAACATATCGCGTGCATATGATTGGTGCGTTAAACATTCGCGCGTGAGGCCGTCCGCGCGGGCGGCGGGTGGAAGGCGGTGTGCGGTGGCCGAGGCGAAGCGGGTGCGGCCCGACCCGGTGCGCTGGATCTGGTACTCCTTCGGCGGCAAACTGCCGTCGCGCTACGACGAGTGGGTGCTGCACGACGTCACGGCGCGCACCTGGCAGCTGCGCCACGGCGTGCGCAGCCTCGTGCAGATCTCGCCGGGGCTGTTGTTCCTGCTGGTCCCGGGCCCGATGTGGATCAAGGCGATGGCGATCCTCGGCGGCGCGATCCTGGCGGTCTGGTACGGCATGGCCTACGCCGAGTTCACCTGCGAGCACCGCGCCTTCAAGCAGGGCTACCCGCTCGGCATCGCGCGGCAGCGCCGCAAGGAGGCCTCGGAGCAGATGAGCGCGGAGCAGCAGGCCCGCTACGCGGCGCTCTACCGGTCGGAACCGGAGCGCCCCGAGGGCGACGCGAACTGACCGGATCATCCGGTTCCGCGCTCGGTGCCGAATTCCGCGTTCGGCTCGCCAGGATGGTTGCGATGAACCGGAAGCCGTTGTGCCGCAACGGGATACGCTGCCGTCGGGCACCCTCGTCGCACCGGCCGCCGCGGATGATTCATGCTGATGACACCCGTCCACACAGCGAAGTGCCCGGAACGCGGCACCCTGGGACGGTGGTCGATACCGATGCGCCGGAACCGGTGCGCGTCCCGCGGAGCGCTCCGCGAGCGGCGGCCGGGTGGTTCCGGCGGTCCGGACCTCTCCGGCGCCGGAATCGGCCGAAGGCACAGACATGAAGGAAGGCAGCGCCATGACGACGACACTCGGAACCCTGCTCACCGCGATCGTCACCCCGTTCGACGACGAGCTGAAAGTCGATGAGGACGCCTTCGTCGCGCTGCTGCACCACGTCATCGACAGCGGTTCCGACGGCATCGTCGTCTGCGGCACCACCGGCGAGGCGGCGACGCTCACCAACGAGGAGCACCTGCGCCTCGTCGAGATCGCCTGCGCCGAGCGCCCCGAAGGCGTCACGATCCTCGGCTCCACCGGTTCCAACGACACCGCCCAGGCGTGCGCGATGACCGAGCGGGTCACCGAGCTCGGGGTGGACGGCGTGCTGTCGGTGACCCCGTACTACAACCGCCCGAACCGGCGCGGCCTGGTGCGGCACTACGCCGAGATCGCGAACGCCACCGACAAGCCGATCGTGCTCTACAACATCCCGGCCCGGACCGCGACGGACATGCCCAACGACCTGCTCGCCGAGCTCGCGCAGATCGAGCGGGTGGACTACGTCAAGCAGGCCAACGACGACAACCTGGCCCTGGTGGACGGGCTCGGCGTCTACGCGGGCAACAACGAGACGTTCGCCCGCACGCTGGACATGGGCGGTGCGGGCGGCATCGTCGTGGCCAGCCACATCGCGGGCCCGCAGATGCGGCGGATGGTCGAGGAGCCGGAGCACCGCGCGGAGCTCGACGCCTCGCTCAAGGACCTGTACTCGGCGCTGTCGGTGACGACGAACCCGATCCCGGTGAAGGCCGCGCTGAACCTGCTCGGACACCCCGTCGGAGGCCCGCGCCTGCCGCTGGCGGAGGCCGACGAGGCCGAGATCGAGGTGGTCCGCGCAGCCCTCGTCTCCGGCGGCTTCCTGGCCGCCTGACCTACCGCGAACCGAGCGAGCCCCGGACGACCACGTCGTCCGGGGCTCGCTCCGTCCAGAACAACCGCCTCGCGCGCCTGCTCGCGCCGAGCGGAGCAAGCGATTACCTCAGCGTCTGCGTTTCTTGATCCTTGTCTTGTCAGCGGCGGAGCCGCTGAGCAGCGACCCAGCACGCAGCCGCACCACCCGCGGGTTCTCAGCTGCTTCCTCGCGAGGACGGCTTTTTCCCTCGTGGCGGAGCCACTCGGGAAAAAGATCCCGCAGTGAGGAAGCAGCTGAGGTTCCGCCACCCGACCACCCGAGCAACAAGACCAAAGACAGGCTCCTCAGCCCTCGGACTTCTCCGTGATCAGCAGGTCCTCCAGCTCGCGCATCGCGGTGCGGAGGTTGTCGGCGAACGCGTACATGCCGCCCGAGACCGGCAGCGGCGTGCTCAGGTAGATGTGCAGCCGGTCGGGCAGCAGCACGTAGGCCACGCCGATGCACTTCCCGCTCGTGGAGCCGAATCCGAAGTACTGGATGTTCGTCGACGGCGCCGAGCTGGTGCTCAGGTAGTCGTCGCGCATGATGTTCCAGCCCGGCGTGTCGTAGAGCGCCAGCGGTTCGGTCGCGCCCAGCTCGGCGCCGCGGCGGCGCTGGATGAGCTGCAGCTCCCACAGGTGCTGCTCCGGCGCGTCCCCGGCCTGGCACTGCTTGGCCCGCGCCACGTGCTTGTCGGCCGCCGCCCGGAACGCCGCGGTGCGCTTCGCCGCGTCCGCAGCCGGATCGTCCATCGCGGTCACGAACTCGACGATCTCCGGGGTCACCACCCGCATCGCCTCGGTGCGGCCGTGCCGCCACTGCCGGGTCGCGATCGACTCGTAGGTGGCGCCGATGCCCTTGGTGCGCTTGTGGGCGAGCTGGTAGGCCATCTGCACGAACGCGTCCGGGGACATGCCCAGCCGCTTCGCCCGGTCCGAGCCGAAGTCCTCGAACGCGAGGATCTTGTTGGAGGTCTCGGCGGCGAAGGTGGCGAACGCGCCCGCCGCGGCACGCACCTCGGCCCGCAGCGCGTCGTCGAGGGTGAACTCGACGCCCGCGACCTCCGGGGTGCCCTGCGAGCGCGCGCCGGAGTTCGCGGCGTGCTGCTCGGGCGCGGAGTTCAGCAGCGAGTCGACGAAGGTGAGGATCGTGGTGCCGTCCAGGCCGCAGTGCTCCACGTTGATGCCGGCCCGGCCGTCCTCGAAGACGATGAGCGACACGGCCTTGTCGAACCAGCGGTTGCCGCTGTCGCCGTGCAGCAGCTGGTCGCAGGCCTCCTGGGTGTCGGTGGGCGCGAAGTCCTCCAGGCACACGCAGAACAACGCCGATTCCACGGTGTCGAGCTCGTCGGCGTTGCCGAGGTCGAGCAGCCGCTGCCGCGTGCGGGCCCAGTCCGCGCGGGCCTTCGTGGTGAGGTTGCCGACGGCGTCGTCGACGGCGGCGCGGGAGGTTCCGGCCTTGCGGACCTCCTCCAGCCCGGCCGCCAGGTCCGCGAGGTCGTGCGGCGTGCCGTCGGGGGCGATCACGTCGAGGCGGAACAGGTTCCCGCGGAAGAACACCACGATGTGCCGGGCGGGCGACGGCCCGGGGTGGTCGGCGGAGTACGGGGTCCGCACGGTGTCCTGCTGCTCGCCGGGAATCCTGGTGGTGGAGAACAGGAACTTGTTCTGCTCCATCGAGGACGCCTGGCCGCGCTGGATCAGCGGCGGCAGCGACTCGTCGTCGAGGGCCTTCTTGTAGGCCACCGCACCGGCGATGAGCCCCGCGGCGCGGTCGATCTGCCCCAGCTCGGAATCCTGGAACAGGAAGAAGAAGTTCGCGTTCAGCGCGATCCGGTCCCGCCTGCCGAGGTAGCGCGACGGCCAGAACTCGTCGAGCCAGCTGTGCGCGTCCTCGCTCGCGTCGAAGCGCTCCAGGTCGGCGTGCAGCGCGCGGGCCGGGCTCTCGGGGCGCAGGTACTCGGCGACGGCCTGCTCGGTGCGGGCGAGCTCGTCGGCGGTCAGCAGCGGTGCGCACCATTCGAGGAAGCGCGCGCAACTGTTCTCCAGCGTGGGCACCGGCACGCGCGGCAGCCGGTCCTCGTTGCCGAAGGTTCGGGGGGACCATTGCTGTGTGTCGTTCACGGTCATCCTTGCGAAATGGGGGTCGGGTGTTCGGCGGTGCTTCGCGATGTCATTCGCGGGGGCGGGACAAGAACAGTTCCGCGTAGAGCCAGCCCTCGCTTTCCAAGCCGTCCGGGGACACTCCGGCGCCGGCCAGCGTGTCCAGCATCAGGGCCCGTTCTTGCGGCGAGGCGAATCGGCGTTGTTCGAAGGCGCCTTCGACGTGCACGGTTTCGTAGCCTAGCTCCGCGAGGCTCGCGGCCACTTCGGTGAACGGGAACATGCGCAGCACGAAGTGCGCCATCCACGGCTTGCGCGGTCCCGCGGCGTCGGCGATGCGGCGGACGGTGCGTTCCCCGACGTAGCCGAGGCATCCGGTGGACACGACCACGTCTGCGGTGGCGAGCCGCTGTCGCTGCTGCTCGTCCGGTTCCCGCGCCTCCAGGTCGGCGTGCACGACGTCGTCGAGGAACCCGGCGTCGAGCGCGTAGTCCAGGGCGGCCCGCGAGGTGTCGAGGCCGATGAACCGCGCGTCGCGTCCACCGCCGCGCGCCCGCAGCCAATCCCGGTCGCGGGTCAGCATCTCCTCGTGCGCCAGCGCATCGGCGGCCGGGTCGGTGTAGTGCGCGTAGAGCTCGTCCAGCGTCGCGTCGCACTTCAGCAGCGCGGCGTTGATGCCGTAGGAACTGCCGATGTCGACGACCGTCGGCACCGCCACCTGGCGGGCCTGCCGGTATTCGTCGAGGAATTTGCCGAAGTACGGTTTCGCCAGTTGCGGAATCCGGTAGTCGAGCGTCCGCAAGGTGCGGAAGTAATCGCGCGGATCGGGACGGGTGTAGATGTGGTCCAGCGTGACTTTTCCGGTGGAATCGAACTGCACGGGCCGGTGCTCCTCTGCGAGGGGGGACGTGGTCAGTCGAGCAGCGCGTCGCCGCGCACGGCGTTGCCCTCGGCGGCCACGTGCTCGGGCAGGACCCGGCCGAAGATCTGCTTGGTGCGCGAGACGCTGCCGATGACTCCGGGACGCTCGCTGTAGGCGAAGATCGCCGAGTAGCGCGCCGTCGACCCGCCGACCTCGGTGACCCGGTGCAGCGAGTAGCGCCCCTTGAACAGCTGCAGATCACCGGGGCGCAGCGTCAACCGCCGGACGAGGTGCTCGCCGTCGCCGTCGAGCACGGCCCGCACGTCGTCGAAGTTCTCCTCGTCGCCGGAGCGGATGTCCTGGCAGTACTCGAATCCGCCGCCGGACTCCGGTTCCTGGGTCAGCATGCTGACCGCGAACTCGTTGGTGTCGAAGTGCCACGGGTGCGCCATGCCGGGGTTGACGACGTTGAGCGTGAGCCCGGCCAGCGGATCGGCGAGCGGGTGGATCCGCGGCAGCTGCACGCAGTCGGCGAGGAACCGCTGGAACAACGGGTCCGCGTAGAGCCGGTGGATGATCGCCTCGGCGGGGATCTGGTCGCGCGCCACGAACGCGTTGCCGCGCTCCAGGGTCTTGCGGCCGGGGTGCTCCGGGGGCAGCTCGGTGCTGGTGTCGATGTTGTAGGCGTTGACGACCTCGACGTCGTAGTGCGCTTCCGGCGCGATCTCCGCGCACTCCCGGCGCAGTTCCTCCTGCAGCGCGGGCCGGATGAAGTCGGGCAGCACGCTGCAGCCGTGCTCGGCGAGATCCCGGCGGGCACGGGCGACCACCTCGGTCCAGCCGGGGCCGTCCGGTTCCGCGAGGGGGTAGCGGGTCGTGTCGACCACTCGCTCGATCAGTGGGGACTCGGATGCGCTCATGTGGTCCTCTCCGCACGTCGAGTTCACCGACCCGAGCGAAGCGGGCCCGGTGCACGCGATCCGCGCCGCTGCGGTGTACTCCGGCTCCAACGAATCTGGCACGGCGCGGTTACTGGCGGGTGCCCGCCGCGTCGGGGAATCCGGCCGGTTTTTCTCGCGAAGATCAAATTAGCGGATTTGCTGCGAGCGCAGCAGGTTCGCGAACGCGGATCGTGTGATCGGGATCGCTTTGTGCGGCCGGTGTCGCGACGTGTAGAGGGGCGTGGCCCGGATCGGCCACGCCCCTCGGGAGGTCGGCTCAGCGCGCAGCGGGCTCCGAGAGCGGCACGAGCACGAAGTCGTGACCGCTGCGCCCGTTCGGCACCGAGACGCGGCTCGCCGCGGGAGCCGCTCCGCGCGCGGCGGCGACGACGGTGACGAACCGGTCCGGAAGGTCGTGCACCTCGTAGCCGCCGTCGGCGTCGGCGTCGACCCGCGCGAGCTGGTTGCCGGCCGAGTCCGTCACGGTCACCACGGCGCCCGCCGCGGGCACGTCGCCGCGCAGCCGGACGCTGCCGGCCAGCGTCCGGTGGTGCGCGGGCTGCGGGGGCTCGAAGAGGGGGTCGACGACGGTGCCGCCGTCGTCCTCGTGCTCGTAGGAACCGGCTTCGGCCACGGCCTCCGGGTCTTGGTCCTGCTTGCGCTTCGCGTACCACTGGGTCGCGGCCGTGAGCGCCACCCCGGCCGCGCACCAGGACACGAGCCCGATGATCCCCGGCCACGACCCGGCGCCGTCGAAGTAGAGGATGCCGCGGATCGAATCGGCGGCCTCGCCCAGCGGCAGCAGCAGGTGGAAGAACTGGAAGAAGGGATGCACCAGCTCCTTCGGGATCGCACCGCCGCTCGAAGGCATGCTCAGCAGCACGAACAGCGTCATCGCGACACCGGGGATGAACTGCTTCACCAGCGGCACCAGGCCGAACGTCGTCCACCCGACGGCCTGGGTGAGCAGGAAGCCCAGCAGCAGCACCACCGGGTGCGCGGGGATCACGTCGAGCAGTCGGCCCGCCGCGTAGCAGACGATCGCGGCGAACGCCCCGACGCCGACCAGCGACAGCAGCTTCTGGCGGGTCGTGAGCTCGGCGCGCAGCAGCACCATGACCGTGACGTACGGCGGGATGTTCATCGCCAGCAGCAGGTAGAACAGCCCGGTTCCCAGCACGTCGCCCGGCGCGGTGGGGGCGAGGTCGACGGTGGTCAGCGCGTGCCCGCCCGCGGCGGCGACGGGCGCGAACATCTGCTGCAGGAACTGCACCAGCGCGGCGCCGTTGGCCTTGGCGTAGAACAGCTCGCCCGTGGCCGGGTCGTAGGCGGCGACGGCCTCCCGGTCGGTGATCGCCGCGCGGGCCGCCGCCGCGTCGGGCACGGGAGCCACCTCGACGCCGCCGGGCAGCGCCGCGGCGAACTTCGCGTCGAGCTGCTGGGCGACCTGCTCGCCGACGGCCACCACCGGCAGGTGGTGCGGCGTCGGCGCGTGGAACGGCAGCAGGTAGCACAGCACGAAGCCGAGGATGAAGAAGATCGGGAACCACAGCGACGATGCCAGGGTGCGCACCAGCGATGCCGGCTGCTGCTCGGGCACGACTTGCTCCTTGTCTCGGTGGCGGCGCGAGCGGACGAGCTCGGGCCGGGCTGCTGATCGAGTGCGGCGGACGTCCCGGGACGGCTCGCTGCGCGGAGTCGAGTGCGGGGCGGTGTCGGCGATGCGGGACTCCGGGCGCGGCGACGATGCCTGCTGCCCCGGTGGCCCGGGCTCTGGAACGGTATCAGTACCTGCATTCGATGCAAGAATGCACGTACTGCAATTTTTGCGGGTGCGTGCTTTGTCCGATCAGGGCGGAGCCGGAGGCGCGGGGACGCCGCGCACTACGATGGACGGCCCGACGTGCATCCGGCCGCGACGGATCCGTGAACGGGAGCCCCAGGATGTCCAGAACCACGATGCCCCGAGCGTCCGGCGACGTCCCGCCGCGCGAGCAAGGGGGCCTGCGCGAGCGCAAGAAGCGCGCCACCAGGCAGGCCCTGCAGCAGGCCGCGGTCCGGTTGTTCCGGGAGCACGGCCCGGTGTCGGTCACCGTGGAGGACATCTGCGCCGCGGCGGACGTGTCCGCGCGCACCTTCTTCAACTACTTCGCCTCGAAGGAAGAGGTGCTGGTCCCCTGGGACCCGCCGACCGTCGCGAGCACCGCGCGGCGCATCGTGGACGGCCCCGCCGCGGAATCCCTGCTGAGCGTCGTGCACCGGGTGCTGGGGGAGACGATCGACACCGCGATGGCCGCGCCCACCTGGCGAGATCAGGCCGTGGTGCTGCGCGATCACCCCGAGCTGGTGAGCCGGGTGGCGCTGGCCTCGTGGGACTTGGAGCAGGCGCTGGCCGACGGGGTGGCCCGCCGCACGGGGGGCGAGCAGGAGGACCCGTACGTGCGGCAGCTGGCGGCGACCGCGGTGACGACGCTGCGGGTGGCGATCCAGTGCTGGCACCGGGCCGACCCGGACTCCGACCTGCACGACCACCTCGACTCGGCGTTCACCCGCTTGGCCGACGGCCTCCGCCCGGACTGATTGCCTGTCTTTGTTCTTGGCCTGAGTAGGGGTCGGGTGGCGGAACCTCAGGTGCTTCCTCGCTGCGGGATCTTTTTCCCGAGTGGCTCCGCCACGAGGGAAAAAGCCGTCCTCGCGAGGAAGCACCTGAGAACCCGCGGGTCGTCGGCCTGCTTTGATGGTCACTGCTCAGCGGCTTCGCCGCTGACAGGACAACGACCGCCGGCGCCGTGCGTTCGGGAAGCCGAGGTCGATGGTGCGCACCCGACGGTGCTGCGGTCTCCCCCTTCGAGAACCATGCCGGACCTGGTTCGTTCCGGCGGGATTTCGGGAGAGGTCGAACTGCCGACTTGAGCAGTTGCCTCGCCGAGTTCGCGGGTGGGTTTCGAGTCTGGTCGGGGCTGAGCAATTTCCGCGGAATTGTGGAAGTTGTCCGTGGATGGGCGGTTCGTGCATCGGGTGGGGTGGCGGGTTCGGGCGTTCGTCGTATTGTTCGTCCGTCTTATTGGCCCTTGTAGGTGATCTCTGGATACGTATGGTCACCTGATCATGAGTTCGGCTGCGGGTGGCGCAGGGAATGCGCACGGGTGCTCACTTCGGATGTCGCCGGGGCGGTTGGCGGGTGAACTCCCGGTCGTCGTGGTGGTGGCCGTCGGCGTGAGTCTCGCGGTGCAGTTCCCCATCGCCCGGCTCGGGCTCAGCGTCCCCACCGAGCTCCCCGCGATCGCCGCCACCGCCTGCGCCGCGCTGCTGCTGGCGCTGCTGCTCGGCGGCGCCCGCTGGGCGGACCGGGTCCCCGCGGCGCTGCGGCTGCCCGCGGTGTGGGTGGCGCTGCCCGCGCTGGCGACCACCGTGCTGGCGTGGCCGCTGGAGCCGACGCGGCTGTACTACGGCGGCGTCTCGGTCGACCAGATGTTCCGGATGCAGTACCTGACGCGGTTCGCCGATTCGCCCGCGCTCGCCGACATGAACTACCCCGGCCTGGCGCCGTACTACCCGGCGGGCTGGTTCTGGCTCGGAGGACGTTTCGCGGAGCTGACCGGGATGCCGGGGTGGGCCGCGTTCAAACCGTTCGCGCTGCTGACGATCGCGGTGACCGCGGGAGTCGCGTTCACGTTGTGGAGCGCCGTGGTCCGCAGGCGGATCGCCGTGCTGTGCGCGGTCGCCACCACGCTCAGCGGGTTCCTGCACGGCTTCGACGAGCCGTACGCGTGGATGTCGGTGGCGTGGCTGGTGCCGGTCGCGGTCGCGGCCTGGCACGTGCTGCGCTGCCGCGAACATCCGCACCGGGCCGCGACGGTGGGCATCGGGCTGTACCTGGGCTTCGCGGCGATCACCTACGCGCTGTACCTGGCGTTCGCGGCGATGGTGCTGGTGGTGATGGCGGCCGTGGTCGCCGCGCGGCGGCTGCGGGCGGGTGGCGCGTGGCGCCGCGTGGTCGGCGGACCGGTGCTGCGGCTCGCGGTGATCGGCGCGGTCGCGGCGGCGGTGGCGCTGCTGGTGTGGGCGCCGTTCGTGCTGGCGAAGCTGGACGGTGCCGCATCGGCCGGCGCTGCGAACCGGTACCTGCCCGCGGAGTCGGTGCCGCCGTTCCCGTTCCTCGAACCGACCTTGTTCGGCGCGTTGTGCCTGGCCGGTTTCTGCTGGCTGGTGCTGGCGTTCCGGCGCAGCGAGGCCGCGGCGGCGCTGCTGGTGCTGACGGCCTCGGTGTACGCGTGGTTCGGCTTGTCGACGCTGGCGGTGGCGGCGCAGACGACGTTGCTGGCGTTCCGGACCACGGCCGCGCTGGAGGTGCTGCTGGCGGTGGCCGGAGTGCTGGGGCTGCTCGACCTGTGGGGCTGGGCCAGCACCCGGCTGGACGCCCGGTTCCGGCGGCAGGTCGCGGCGCTCGGTCTCCTGCTGCCGCTGGCGGGTGCGGTGAGCACCGTCGAAACCGCGCTCGCGTCCACTGTGGACGAATCGGCGGCTCCGGCTTACCAGGACTACTACCCGACGGGGGCCAACGCGCAGCGTCGAACCGACCCGGCGCTGCCCGGCTCCTGGAACGACGAGCTCACGGCCGCGCTCGGCGAGCTCACCGGCCGCGCACCTGCGGAAATCACGGTGCTCACGACCTACCACCCGATCATGTCGTTCGCCCCGTACTGGGGTTTCCAGCAGGAGACGCCGCACTACGCGAACCCGCTGTCGGCCTACGAGGACCGCGCCGCCGTGATCCGCGAGTGGGCGGCGGCGCGCGGTCCCGGCGAGCTGTCCGCGCTGCTGCGGCGCAGTCCGTTCCCCGCTCCGGACGCGTTCCTGCTGCGCCGCGAGAGCGACGGGCTGCACCTGACGCTGTCGCACGACGCGTTCCCGCACCAGCCCAACGTCCAGGTCTACGACGTGCGGTTCGACCCGGCGCTGTTCGACTCGCCCGCCTTCGTCCGGCGTGACGCGGGCCCGTTCGCGGTGATCGCTACGCGCTGATCGTTTCGGGCGGTCCTGCCCGGGTGAGGTGAAGCGGACCCCATCATCAGGTTAGCCTTGCCTCAGAGAACCAGTCGCGATGAGGAGAGCTGATGGCTCAAGCGGGCAAGTCCAGGCCGGTCAAGCGGCTGCGAGTGCTGCGCAAGGAACAACTCACCCCGCACATGATCCGCATCGTCGCGGGCGGGGACGGGCTGCGCGCCTTCCAGGCCAACGAGTTCACCGACGCGTACGTGAAAGTGGTCTTCCCCGTCGACGGCGTGGCCTACCCGGAGCCGTTCGACCTGGGCGTGATCAACGCCGAACTGCCCCGCGAGCAGTGGCCCAGCACCCGCACCTACACGGTGCGCCACTACGACCGGCAGGCCGGCGAGCTCACCTTGGACTTCGTCCACCACGGAGACACCGGGCTCGCCGGGCCGTGGGCGGCGAACGCCGCGCCCGGCGACGAACTGCTGCTGGCCGGACCCGGCGGGGCGTACGCGCCGGACGCCGCCGCGGACTGGCACCTGCTGGTCGGGGACGAGAGCGCGCTGCCCGCGATCGCCGCGTCCCTGGAAGCGATGCCCGCCGGAGCCCAGGTCCGGGCGTTCGTCCTGATCGACGGCGCCGAGGAGCAGCAGTCGCTGTCCACCAAGGCCGACGCGGAGGTCCGCTGGCTGCACCGCTCGTCGGGCGACGACCTCGTCGGCGCCGTGCGGGACGCGGAGTTCCCGGCCGGTGACGTGCACGCCTTCGTGCACGGCGAGGCCGGATTCGTGCGGGAGCTGCGCCGTTACCTGCTCAACGAGTGCGGAGTGGCCAAGGATCGCCTGTCGATCTCCGGCTACTGGCGCGAAGGCAAGAACGACGAGCAGTGGCGCAAGGAAAAAGCAGCCGAACGAGCAGCGGAAGAGGCCCGTCCGGCTTGAGCGGGGACTGGCCCTGGGCTCGTTTTGCTCGGGTGGTCAGGTGGCGGAACCTCAGCGTTCTTCTCGCTGCGGGATCTTTTTCCCGAGTGGCTCCGCCACGAGGGAGAAAGCCGTCCTCGCGAGAAGGGCGCTGAGAACCCGCTGCGGTGCCGGTTGCTCTGGTGGTCGCTGCTCAGCGGCTTCGCCGCTGACAGGAAAACGACCGAAGGCGTCGCTCACCGGGCGACAAGATCATGGCGCCTGGTTCTTGGTGTCACATGCGGTCGGTCGGGGTTTGGCCGGGGATGACCCGGACGACCTCGCGGAGTGCGATGACGAGGGCTTCGACGGCGGGTGACGGTGGGCCGCCGCGGATCGCGACGGCGATGGTGCGGGTGACGGCGGGGCTGACGGGGATCAGCCGGACGCCGGGGAATCCTTCGACGGCGGCGCGCGGTGCCAGTGACACCGCCAGGCCGCCCGCGACGATCGTCATCTGGGTGGGGAAGTCGTCGGCGACGAACCGGACGTCCACTTCGACGTCGTGGCGGCGCATGATCTGCAACTGCGCCTCGTGGTGGTCCGTTCCGGGCGGGCACGCGGCCCAGGCCTGGTCGCGCACGTCGGCCAGGTCGATGTGCTCGCGGGAGGCGAGCGGGTGCTCGGAACCGACGGCGAGCACCACGTCGTGGTCGACGAGCGGGTGCAGCTGGACCCGCGGCGGCACCCGCATCGGCAGCGACGACCAGTTCTCGATGATCACCGCGTCGAGGTCGTGGCTGAGCAGCAGCGGGATCATGTCGATCGCCCCGCCGCCGCTGCGCGCGCTGGGCACGATGTCGGGATGGCGCTGCGCGAGCGCGTGCAGGGCGGGCGCCAGCAGCAGCCGGAAGCTGCTGTGCAGGGCGCCGATGCGCAGCGGTCCGACGGCGCGGCCGTCGAGCTCGGTCAGCGCGTGCTCGGCCGCGGCGATCTTGCCGCCCGCCGCGCCTGCGGCCTCCGCGACGATCCAGCCGGCCGTGGTCAGGCGCATCCCGCGCCCCTCCGGCTCGACCAGCGCGGTACCGGCCTCGCGTTCCAGCTTGCGGATCTGCTGCGTGATGGCGGGGCCGGTGACGTGCAGCGCGGCGGCCGCCGCTCCGACCGAGCCGTGCTCGGCGACCGCGGCCAGCACGCGGAGGCGCTCCCAGTTCAACACCTTAGCGATCCTAATCTGATCATCGGAGAAATAGTAACTAGTGCTGAGCAGTCTGCGGCGGCAGAGTGAAAGCCGTGAATGCTGATGGGGGGAAGTCCGCCGCGACGGGGTCGACGGCGCCCGTGGTGTGGGTCGTGCTGGGGGCGTTGTCGCTGTCGATGTCGGCGACGCTGATCGCGCTGGCCGGTACGTCCTCGGTGACCACGGCGTTCTACCGGTGTTCGCTGGCGCTGCTCATGCTGCTGCCGCTGCTGATCCGCGAGGTGCGCAGGCACGGCCTGCCGGACCGGTGCTTCGTCGTGATGGCGCTGCTCGGCGGCGCGTTTCTCGGCGCGGATTACCTGCTGTGGAACGTGAGCATCGGCGACGTCGGCCCGGGGATCGCGACCGTCCTGGTGAACATGCAGATCGTGCTGTTCCCCGTCGTGGTGCGGGTGATCACCGGAACGCCGCTCGCCCGCCGGTTCGTCGTCGCGATCCCGGTGCTGCTGGTGGCGGTGACGTTGGCGGGCGGAGTCGTCGGCCCCGCCCCGGAGGGAGGCGCGCCGTTGCGGGGCACGCTGCTCGCGCTGGCCGCGGCGCTCGGCTACTCCGGGTACCTCTACTTCACCAGGGATTGCGGTGTGCGGTCGCCGGAGTACCTGGTCGCCCCGGTGTTCCTGGCGACGTTCGCCGCCGCCGCGATGGCCGCGATCACCGGCTTGTTCACGTCCGGCATCGAGGTCGACCTCGCGCCGCGGACGTGGGTCTGCCTGGTGCTGGTCGCGCTGTTCGGGCAGGCGGTCGGCTGGCTCCTGGTGGGCGCGGCGCTGCCCAGGTTGGCTCCGGCGCTGTCGTCGACGTTGCTGCTGCTGCAGCCGATCGGCGCGGTGCTGATCGGGATCATCTGGCTCGGCGACGTTCCCACGCCGCTGCAATCCGCGGGCTGCGCGATCGTGCTGGCCACCGTCTGGGTGCTGACCGCGGGGAGGGCGCGCTCGAAACGACCCGCACGGCGTTCCGAAGGCGACCTCGCGCTGGAGGCGGAACGCGAGGTCGAAGGGGCGAAGTCCTGACGCGGCCCGCGCACCGCCGCCGACCGGCCGGGCCGCCCTCAGGGCAGCGGCCCGGCCGGGTGTCCCGGAAGCCGTCTTCGATCTCGGCCTGCGCAGCGGGTCGCTCGCCCGGCGCGACGAGATCAAGGACGGGCGGTCAGCAGTCGGATTCCGGTGCTTCGCCGTCGAAGCGGTCGGCGAGGTAGTCGATCGCGGAGCCCGCGCCGGTGAGCAGCGTGCTCACGTGCTCACCGGGGAAGGTGCGCCAGGTGACCTCGGAGCCCGCCGCGCAGTACTGGTCGCGGAGTTCTTCGGCCTGGTCGCGCGGGAGGATCTCGTCGTGCGTGCCGTGGAACAGGTAGATCGGCGCCTGCTGCGGGCGCGACCCGAGCGAGTTCTCCGCCAGCCGCGCCTGCCAGCGCGGATCCTCCAGCGGGCTGTGCGTCGTGTAGTCCTCCAAGCGCTCGAAGGCGTGCCCGAACACCGCGTCCACGCAGGCGTCCTGCTCCTTCTCGAAGGTCTCCTTCCCCTTGTCGTTGAGGAACGACATCAGGTCCAGCTCCGAGTACGCCGCGTCGAAACCGGCGGCGGTGAGCATCGCGAAACCGAACCCGACGCCGCCGTCCAAGAAGGTCGACACCGCCGCCAGATCGGCCGGGTTCCCGCCCGCGGCCACGCCCACGACATCCATGTTCGGCGCGTACTCCGGCGCCAGCTCACCGGCCCAGGCCGCGGCGCCGCCGCCCTGCGAGTACCCGGAGAACGCGACCGGACCGTCCGGGCTCAACCCGGCGGCGGGCAGCCTGGTGGCGGCGCGCGCCGCGTCGATCACGCTGCGGCCTTCGGATCGTCCGACCACGTAAGGATGCGTCCCCGGAGTGCCGAGCCCTTCGTAGTCGGTGATCGCCACCGCCCAGCCCCGCTGGAGCATCGGCTCCACCAGCGGACGTTCGTAGTCCGGTTGGAACTTCGACGGCGCGCAATCGTCCCCGATCCCGCGCGTTCCGCTCCCGATCGACACGACCGGCCGCTCGCCCTCGCCGCTCCACTCGGCGGTCGGGACGAGGACGCGGCCGGTGACGGCGATGGGCTGCCCGGTCGCGGATTCGGAGCGGTAGAGCACCAGGTACACCTTGGTGCCCAGCTGCCGCGGCAGTTCCCGCCACCAGATCACGTCGCCGTTCACGCCGTCGGGCAGGGGAGCGGGCGGTTGGTAGAACTCGTCGCCGGGTGGGCCCTGCGGCGGTTCGGCGGTGGCCGCGGCGGCTCCGGAGGGAGCGGCCAGCGCCAGCGCCGCGGCGACCGCGAGCGTGCGCCAGCCGAACGCGCGGACCGGAGTGCGGGGAGAGGGGATCGGTGGCACGGGGACTCCTCGTTGAGCGCGCACGCCGTCGTGCGCCTTCCTGACCGATGTGGACGGTCGCGAATCCCGGTGGGTGCGGGGTTCGGGATCGTCGGTGCGAGCCGGGCCGTCTCCGGCGTGGGAGGCAACGGGCGGTGGGTCGGAACAGGTGCCGTGTCGGCGAGATCGTCGCTGATCACAGCCGTGCGAGGACGGAAGTGTAGATCGCCGAAACGGGACGTGGAACTCCTCGACGATCTCATTACGCACGAGTAACCTGTTCGGTCTGCGCGATGGCGAGACCGAGCGATTTCCGCTGCGCAGCGGGGTTTTCGCGCGCTCGGCCCACCATCGGGGCCGTCAGGTCAGCGGGCCAGGACGTCCCGGATCGCGCGCACGACCGCGTCCGGCAGGCTCCAGGTGAGGTTCGAATGCCCGGCGTCGTCCAGCCGCCGGATCTCGGCTCGGGGGCGTGCCGCGGCCAGGTCCGAGTAGAGCCGGTGCTTGGCCCGGCCGGATTCGGCGGCGTCCCGCGATCCGGGCGGTGCGAGCTCGTCGGCGATCGGATCGGGTCCCATGGCGGACAGGACGATCAGCGGCACGTCGGGCTCGGGACCGGCCGCGCGGACTTCGTCGAAGAGCAGCGGCAGGTTCCTCGGCTCCCGCAGCGATCGCCGGTAGCCCTCGTCGCCGAATCCCCGGTCCAGCAGCGGTTCCCGGATCGCGGCGGGGCCAATCGGCGAGCGCGCGCTCGAACGCCGCCCGGTACGCGGAGCGCATCGCGGACACCTGCTCGGCGGGCGGATCCGGGACGTCCGGATTCCGGTTCCGCAGCCGCCGGGCCTGCTGCTCCGGCAGGTAGTCGGCGATGTCCTCGTGCGTGGGGTCCAGCAGGACCAGCCCGGCGATCTCAGCGGGGAAGCGCTTCGCGTAGAGCCGCGCGTGCAGACCGCCGAGCGAGTGCCCGACCAGCACGTACGGGCCGGGCACGTTCGCCGCGCGCAGCAGTTCGCGCAGGTCGTCGGTCACCTGCGCGCCGGTGCGCGGGAGCTCGACCGCGTCGCTCCAACCCAGGCCGAGCCGGTCGTGGAGCACGCTGGTGGTGAACTCCGCGACGAGGTCGTGCACGTTCCAGTAGTACAGCCCGGACATCCCGCCACCGGCGAGGAACACCACGGGCGGGCCGCCGGTGCCGGACCGGTGCAGCAGCATCGCGCCGCCCGGGACGACGAAGCGCTCTCCCCGGGGAGCCGTGCTCGCGGTGTCGTCCACGGGACTCCTCGGCCGGAGGGCTCGTCGGTGCTTTCGCTTCGCAGCGTATCGGGCGAGGGGCGCTCGGCCCCGCTACGTGAGCTGCTGGGCGGTGAGGGTGGCGGCGCCCGCGAGGGACAGCAGCATCGCGAGGTTCCGGGTGCGGGCCAGGTCGAGGTGCGCGGCCAGCGGGCGGGCCAGCAGCACGCCCACCGCCGCGGCGGGAGCGAGCAGCACCGCGTAGCGCAGGCTCTCCGCGGTCACCACCCCGGCCAGGCACAGCCCGGCGAAGGTCATCATCGAACCGAGCAGGAAGTACGCGCTCATCGTGCTGCGCAGCCGCGGGCCGGCCAACCGCTGCCACACCATCGCCATCGGCGGCCCGCCGATGGCCGTGGTGGTCGCCATCAGGCCGGAAGCCAGGCCCGCCACCATCACCGCGCGCCGCGTCGGGTGCGGGGTGAAGCCCCACCAGGACGCGAGCACGCCGAGCGCCACCACGGCCGCCACGCACAGCGCGAGGGCGCGCGCGGGCAGCAGCGCCACCAGGACGGCCCCGGCGGCCACTCCGGGAACGCGGCCGAGCAGTGCCCACGCGGTGCCGCGCACGTCGAGGTGCTCGCCTTCCAGCAGCACCACCGCCCCGGTCACCGCCGCCGCGAGCAGCACCACCACCGCGGGCAGCAGCTCCGGCGCGAGCAGCGCGAGGACGGGGGCCGCGAGCATGCCCAGCCCGAACCCGATCGACACCTGCAGCAGCGCGCCGACGAGCACCACGACGCACAGCGCCGCGAACACGCCGCCGCTCATGCGGGCGTCAGCGGGAAGTGGCACCGGCCTTCGTGCGGTTCGCAGCCCACGCCGCCGCGGCGCACCACGGCGGGCGCTTCGGCCGCGCAGCGGTCGGTGGCGTGGTGGCAGCGGGTGCGGAACCGGCAGCCCGAGGGCGGGTTCAGCGGGGACGGGATCTCGCCGCCGAGCAAGATCCGCTCGGATCCCGGCGCAGGGCTGAGCTTCGGTGCCGCGGACATCAACGCGGCAGTGTACGGGTGCAGCGGCCGGTCGAAGACGTCCGAGGTGCGGCCCTGCTCGATGATCTTGCCGAGGTACATCACCGACACCCGGTCGGCGACGTGGCGCACCACCGACAGGTCGTGCGAGATGAACACGTACGACACGCCGAGCCACTGCTGCAGCTCCGCCAGCAGGTTCAGCACCTGGGCCTGCACCGACAGGTCCAGCGCGGAGACCGGTTCGTCGCACACGATCAGGTCCGGGCCGAGCGCCAGCGCGCGGGCGATGCCGAGGCGCTGCCGCTGGCCGCCGGAGAACTCGTTCGGGTAGCGGTGGGCGTCGCCCGCGCGTAACCCCACCAGGTCCAGCAGTTCCCGGATCCGGGCGTCCTTCGCGGGGCCGGTGGGCGCGGCGTCGCGGTGCGTGCGCCACGGCTCGCCGATGAGGTCGGCGGCCGTCATCCGCGAGTTCAGCGAGGCGAACGGGTCCTGGAACACCATCTGCACCCGTCGCCGCCACGCCAGCAACTCCTTGCCGCGCAACGAGAACGGGTCCGTCCCGGCGAAGCGCACCGCACCCTCGTCGGGGCGCTCCAGCATCAGCAGCACCCGGGCGAGCGTCGACTTGCCGCAGCCGGACTCGCCGACCAGGCCGAGCGTCTCGCCGCGCCCCACCCGGAGGTCCACGCCGTCGAGCGCGGTGAGCCGGGCCCCGCGCGCCACCCGGAACGTCTTGCGCAGCCTGGAAACCTCCAGCAGCGGCTCAGGCATGGGTGAGCTCCTCGGTGAAGTGGCAGGCGGCGGCGCGGGAGTCGCCGATGGCGGTCAGGACGGGGCGCTGCTCGGTGCAGCGGTCGCGGGTCATCGGGCAGCGGGCCTGGAACGCGCAGCCCGCGGGGATGGCGCCGAGCTCCGGCGGGCTGCCGGGCACGGCGGGCAGCGGACCGCCCTTCTCGGCGTGCTCGGGCACCGAGTCGAGCAGGCCCTTGGTGTACGGGTGGCGCGGGTGCGCGAAGACCTCGGCGACCGGGCCGGTCTCCACCACGGTGCCCGCGTACATGATCGCCACGTCGTCGGCGTGCTCGGCGACGACGGCCAGGTCGTGCGTGATGAGCACCAGCGCCATGTCGTGGCGCACCTGCAGATCCCGCAGCAGCCGCATGATCTGAGCCTGCACCGTCACGTCGAGCGCCGTGGTCGGCTCGTCGGCCAGCAGCACGTCCGGCTCCAGGGCCACGGCCATCGCGATGAGCAGCCGCTGCCGCATCCCACCGGAGAACTGGTGCGGGTAGGAGCGCGCGCGGGCGCGCGGCTCGGGGATGCCGACGACCTCCATCAGCTCCACGGCCTTCTCCCGGGCCTCGCGCCGCGACAGGCCCCGGTGGATCCGGAACGGTTCGGCGAGCTGCCTGCCGACCGGCTGCACGGGGTTGAGCGCGGTGAGCGCGTCCTGGAACACGATGGACAGCGTCGGCCCGGCGAGCTTGCGGCGGGCGGCGGCGTCGAGCCGGAGCACGTCGGTCCCGGCGATCCGCACGGAACCGCCGGCGACCCGCGCGACCGGGTCGAGCAGGCCGACGATCGCCTGCGCGGTCATCGACTTCCCGCAGCCGGACTCGCCGAGCAGCGCCAACGTTCGTCCCTTGTGGACGGAGAATCCGACGTGGTCGACGGCGCGCACCGTCGCGTGCGGGGTGCGCAGGTCCACGGTGAGGTCCTCGACCGCCAGCGCGGCCTGCGGGCCGCCGTCCGCCGTACCGTGCTCCGCCGTCCGCCCCGCGCTCGTCCCCGGGGCCGAGTCCGCCACGTCGGACTCCGCCGCGATGCGTTGGCCACCGGCGTTCCCGAGGGCCGAAGTCGTTGCGCGGGAAGGATTTCCGCCGGATTTCGATCCCCGCGCAGATCGGTCCTCCTTCGCGCGCGGCAGCGTGAGCCGCCAGCGCTGCGCCGGATCCGTCGCCAGCCGCACCCACGCCGCCAGCACCGTCGCCGACACCGTGGTCACCACGATCGCCAGGCCCGGCAGCACCGCGATCCACCAGGCCGTCTGCAGGTATTGACGGCCCTGCGCCACCATCAGGCCCCAGCTGACCTCCGGCGGCTGGATGCCGATGCCGAGGAAGCTCAGCGACGACTCGGTGAGCATCACGAAGCAGAAGTCGGTGGCGGCCACCGTGAGCAGCGTCGGCATCGCGATCGGCAGGACGTGCCGGTAGATCGTCGGGCCGCTGCCGGTGCCGAACGTGCGCGCCGCGTCCACGAACAACCGGCTCTTGAGCTCCGCGGCCTCGGCGCGGGCGGTGCGCAGGTACACGGGGATGCGGGCCAGCGCGATGATGAGCACGATGTTCGCCGCGCTCGGCGCGAACACGTACAGCACCACCACCGCCAGCAGCAGCGACGGGAAGCTCAGGATCACGTCGGCGACGCGCATCGCGACGTTCTCCCGCCTGCCGCCGTGGAATCCCGCCCACATGCCTACCGCGGAACCCAGCAGCAACGAGCACAGCACCGCTGGCACGGCGATGGACAACGTGGTCCCGGCGGCCTCGACGAGCCGGGCGAGCACGCTGCGCCCCAGCACGTCGGTGCCGAGCAGGCCGGTGACACCGTGGTCGAACGACGGCGCCAGCAGCGACGCGCGCAGGTCCTGGCGCACGGCCGCGTCGCCCAGCAGCAGCGGCCCGAACACGGCGGTGACCAGCACGAGCCCCAGGAGCGCGGCGGCCACGGCCGCCGTCCGGTCCTTGCCCAGCAGCGTCCACCAGCGCGGCGGTCGCCGGGACGCGGCGGCCGGGATTTCGGCAGTGGTCATCGTCGTTTCCTCCGACTCGGCGGTGCTGCGGCGGCCAGGTGGGCGTGCGCACGGGATGACGCTGCTCGTGGTCCCGCCGGTGGCGGGGACGCCGAGCGGTGGCCGCGCACGCGGCCGGAGCACCGGCGGGGCCTCGGCGGCTTCCCCGTGCGGACGGCGGGGCCGCAGGTGAAGCCGATCCTGCGGCGGGGGAGTTCTGCTTCCCGGGCACTCGTGCAGGTCATTGCGGAACTCCTCACGCCGGTGCGGTCTGGCGCACGCGCGGGTCGAGCAGCGCGTAGCAGACGTCGATGAGGATGTTCAGGGCGAAGATCGTCACGGCGGTCAGCAGCACGGCCGCCTGCAGCACCGCGAAGTCGCGCTGCAGGATCGAGTCGATCATCAGCTTGCCGATGCCCGGCCAGCCGAAGATCGTCTCCACCACGACGGCGCCATTGACGAGGCCGATCGTCAGGTCGCCCGCCACGGTCAGCGCGGGCACCGTCGCGTTGCGCAGCGCGTGTCCGAACACGACGCGCCGCTCGCCGGCTCCCTTGCTGCGCGCCAGCTTCACGTAGGGCGCGGACAGCGCCGCCACCATCGCCCCGCGCACCACCTGCACCAGCACGCCGAACGGCCGGATCAGCAGCGTCGCGATGGGCAGCACCCACACCTCGGCGCCACCGTCGACGCCGGAGGTCGGCAGCAGCGCCAGGCTCACCCCGAACACGAGCACGCCCATGATCGCGAACCAGAAGTCCGGGATGCTGGCGGCGGTCATCGACAGGAAGCTCGCGGTCCGGTCGGCGGGCGAGTTCGGCCGGTACGCGGCGAGGCTGCCGATCAGCACCGCCCCCGCGATCGCGATGAGCATCGTGACGGCCGCGAGCTGCAAGGTCGCGGGGAACGCGGCGAGCACCATCTCGCCGGCGCCCTGCCCGGTGCGCAGCGACTCGCCGAAGTCCAGCCGTAGCGCTCCGAGCACGTAGTCCCACAGCTGCACCAGGACCGGCTGGTCGAAGCCGTGCTCGGCGGCGAACTCGGCGCGCTGCTCGGCGGTCGCGCTCAGCGGCAGGTACAGGTTCACCGGACTGCCGGTGAGCCGGGCCAGGCAGAACACGCCCAGCACCACCACGACCAGCGGGATCGCGCTGGAGACGATGCGCTTGCGCAGGAAGGTCGTCATATCAGCGGACCTGCCCGTCGGCGGGGGTGACGGCGGCGAGCCGCAGTTCGTCACCGGTGGCGGAGTTCGGTTCGTAGCGCACGGACTTCGCGATGCCCAGCAGTCCGCGCATGTGCGCGAGGTAGGCGTACTGCGCCACCGTCTCCCGCTCGGCGGCGAAGATCGCGGCGAACGCGTCCTGCCGGGCTCGGCCGGAGAGCCCGTCGGCGCGGGCGATGCGCTCGTCGAGCTCGGGCGTGCCGAAGTTGGACTGCGGCCCGTCGCTGATCAGGTACTGGCTGGTGGTGAACGCGGCGTCCCCGGCCTGGTTGCCGTGCATGATCAGCAGCGCCACCGGTCCGGCGTCCACCGGCATCGGGCGCAGCTGGTACTGGAGGTGCTCGGCGGTGTCGGCCAGCTGGATCCGCACCCGCAGGCCGACCTGGTTGAGCTGGTACTGCAGCGCTTCGGCCGTTTCGGAGACCCGGGGGAACTGGGCGTTGCGGGCGATGAGCGTGATCGGTCGGTCCACCGGCACGCCGTCGGCGGCGGCCTCGGCGACCAGGCGCCGCGCGGCCTCCGGGTCGGGCGGTGGCGCGGTCATCGCCGGGTTGAAGCCGACGACGCCTTCGGGCACCAGTTGCGCGGCGGGCTCGGCGAGGCCGTCGAGCAGCGCGTCGGTGATCCCCCGCCGGTCGATGGCGAGCCCGATCGCGGTGCGCACCCGGATGTCGTCGAGCGGTGCCTCCCGGCCGTCGAGGCGCAGCGCGGTGGTCTCGTTGTTCGGGTACGCGACGGAGTGGTCCGCGTCGGCGTCCTCCGGGTCGAGTCCGGCGGCGATGTCGGCCTCGCCCTTCGTGATCATCGCGGCGCGCACGCTCGACTCGCCGCGCCACACGTAGCGCGCGGCGGGGAACGCGGGCCGCGGGCCCCAGTAGTCGTCGTTGCGGCGCAACGAGATGGACACGCCGGTCTGCCAGTCGGCGATCGAGTAGGGGCCGGTGCCGACGGGCTCGCGCACCTTCGCCGCGGTGCTGGTGCCGCGCGGCACGATCTTTACGAAGCTCAGCCGCAGCGGCAGGATCGGGTCCGGTTCGGCCGTGGTGACGGTGAGGGTGTTCGCGTCGTCGGCCCGCGCGCCGAGGTCGCGGCCCTCGAAGACGTAACCGTCCACATTGCACGCCAGGTCGGAGTTCACGGCGCGGTCGATGGAGAACGCGGCGTCCTCCGCGGTGAACGGGCGCCCGTCGTGGAACCGCACTCCGGGGCGGGTGGTGAACGTCCACGTGGTTGGGGAGCTCTGACGCCAGCCGGTCGACAGCAGTGGCCGCAGCGCGCCGGAGGTCGGGTCGCGCTCGATCAGCGGTTCGCTGATGTTGGAGCGCACCACCACTCCGGTGGAGGTCAGCGAGGACTCGCACGGTTCGAGCGTCGGCGGTTCCTGGGTGAGCACGATGCGCAGCGTGGCGCCGTCGGCCGCACCCGCGTCGCCGGTGGAGCCGCTGTTGGCGACCGCGCACCCCGACAGCGTCGCCGCGGCGGTGGTGAGCACGACGGCGCGGCGCAGGAACTTCCGGAGGGGCGCGCGCCGGGGGCGGTCGGGTGAGCCGGGGCGATGCCCGGTCGCGGCAGGTGCGGAAGACAGCATCGTCTCTCCGGGGTCCTCTGGTCGTTCGCTCCCGGCGACACGTTCACCCGGTGCTGGAACGCCGAGCCGTCTATAAACGTGCAATCGGTCTGCATGTGTAGACGGAACTTAGGCGTGTCGAACGTGACCGTCAATACACCCGCGACGCCGCTCCGGGTCCGCTTCCGCAGCGGCCGGCGCGAGTTTCCGGAGTGCTGCGATCCTGCCTGGCTGCCTGCATTCCTGATCGTTCGCCGAGCGGTATCAGTGGAGGTCAAGGCCCGTCCGTCGACGCCCCCGCGCGGTGCGGGACCGCGTGATCGGCGGGCCGGGCGTCGATCCGGGCCGCCTCCGGCCGCCAGGCATCGAACCCACCGGACGAAGTCAGAAAAGGTATCGGCGGATGCCGGATCGGTGTTAGATCCGGCATCACCGCCGACCTAGGCTCGCCAGCAGCCGCCCACCTCCCGGCGAAGCGCGAGCACCACGAGCGCCGGGCAGCACGAGGAGTTCCGCATGCCCCAGTCCGCCCCGCACGGCACCGTCCTGCAGGTCTGCCCGCTGCTGCCGTCGCTGGAGGAGTCCCTCGCGGCCCACTACGAGGTGGTGCGCCTCGCCGAGCAGCCCGACTCGGCCCGCTACCTCGCCGAACACGGCTCCGAGGTGGTGGCCGCGGTGACCAGCGCGCGCGTCGGGGTGAGCCGTGAACTCATGGACGCGCTGCCGAAGCTCGGCGCGATCGTCCACTTCGGAGTCGGCTACGAGACCACCGACGTGGCGCGCGCCCGCGCCCGCGGCATCGACGTGAGCAACACGCCCGACGTCCTCACCGACTGCGTCGCCGACCTCGCCGTGGGCGGGCTCATCGACGTGCTGCGCGGTCTCGCCGCGGCCGACCGCTACGTGCGCGCGGGCGAGTGGGTGCCGAACGGGTTCGGACTGCGCACCAAGGTCAGCGGCAAGCGCGTCGGCATCCTCGGGCTCGGCCGCATCGGGCAGGCCATCGCCCGCCGGTTGGAAGGCTTCGACGCCGAGATCAGCTACCACTCGCGGCGTCCCGTCGACGGTGTCCGCCACCGCTACGCCGACTCGCCCCGTGCGTTGGCCGACGGCGCCGACGTGCTGGTGGTCGCCACCTCCGGCGGCGCCGGGACGCGGAACCTGGTCTCCGCCGACGTGCTCGACGCGCTCGGACCGCGCGGCTACCTCGTCAACATCGCCCGCGGCAGCGTCGTCGACGAACCGGCCCTGGTCTCGGCGCTCGCCGAAGGCCGGATCGCGGGCGCCGCCCTGGACGTCTTCGCCGACGAGCCGAACGTGCCCGCCCCGCTGCTGGAGCTGGACAACGTCCTGCTGCTCCCGCACATCGCCAGCGCCACCCACGAGACCCGGCAGGCCATGGGCGAGCTCACCTTCCACAACCTCGACCGCTTCATGACCGACGGCACCCTCGCCACCCCCGTGCCCCCGCTCACCTGACACCACCCCGAGCGAACGGACCGCTTGTCCAAGGGGATTGGTCGGAGGGTCCGTTGACTCGGTTGGTTCGTGGGTGAGCGGACCGTTCGTCCAAGGGGATTGGACGGACGGTCCGTTCGCTTCGCGGGGGCGGGCGTGTGCGGCGTTACTCGTGCGGGCCGTGGAAGGGCGTTGCCTCCGGGGGCCGGGGTTCTTAGCGTGTCCTGCGCAGGGTGTCCGCTCGACCCGCGACGATCGCGGGCGGGAACGGTCACCTGCCTAGGAGGCTGACGTGAGCGGACAGGGTGGGAGCGGGCCGTCGCCCGGGATGAGTCGGGTCGATCGCGACCGAGGGCGAGGTCGTCGATGAGGCCCTTCCACGTGGTGCTGCTGTTACCGGTCGTCGCGCTGCTCGGGACGCCGTTCTTCCCGTTCGTCAACGCCGCGACGCCGTGGTTCGGGCTGCCGTCGGTGGTGGTGTGGGTGTGCGCGTGGTGCGTGCTCACCAGCCTGCTGCTGGCGTGGGTGCTGCGCCGCGAGGAACGCGCCGGGCTGATCGGCGACGACGACCCGGCCGAGGCCGACGTCCCGGATCCTGCCGCCGACCCCGCGGGACGGGAGGGCCGGGCATGATCGCGATCGCGTTGATCGGCCTGGTGCTGATCGCCGTCGTCGGCCTGCTCGGCAGGCGCGGCGGCGGGTTCGACCTGGCGGCCTGGACCGTCGGCGGGCGCCGCTTCGGTGCCGTGGCCACGTTCTTCCTGCAGGCCGGGGAGATCTTCACGACCTTCACGTTCCTCGGCATGTCCGGGATGGTGCTCGGCGGCGGGGTCGCCGCGATGTACATGCCGTCGTACCTGGTGCTCGGCTACGTGGGGATGTTCCTGGTGGGCCCGCTGGTGTGGCGGCTGGGCAAGCGCCACGGCTACCGGACGAACTCGGACTTCCTGCGCCACCGCTTCGGCAGCCCGCTGCTGGGCGGGTTGACGGCGGTGCTGGCGATCGTGTTCTTCATGCCCGTCATCCAGGTTCAGCTGGTGGGGCTGGGCACGATCGTGTCGTTCATGACCGGCGACGAGTCGTCGGGAACGGTGAGCATCGTGGTGGCGATGCTGCTGATCCTGCTGTTCGTGCTGTGGTCGGGCCTGCACGGGGTGGCGGCGACGTCCTACTTGAAGGACGTGCTGATGGTGGTCGCGCTCGTCGTCATCGCCGGTGGGGTGCTGCTGGCGCGGCAGCCGGAGGGCGGGCTGTTCACCGCCGTGTTCCAGGGCGCGCGGGAGCTGCTCGTCATCCAGCCGTCCGGCACCTACGGAACGGCCTGGTACGTGACGAGCATCCTGGTCAGCGCGGCCGGTTTCGGGTGCATGACGTTGCCGTCGAGCTGGCCCGCGGTGCTGTCCGGCCGGTCCTCGAAGGCGGTGGCGTCCAACCACGTGTTCCTGCCGCTGTACACGATGGCCGTCGCGATCCCCGTCATGGTGGGCTTCTACGCCGTCGCGGACGCCACGACCCGGGCCGGGGACGAGAACGCCGCGCTGCTGAGCTTGGCGCAGGCGACGTTGCCGCCGTGGTTGCTGGCGGTGGTGCTCATCGGCGGCGCGGCCTGCGCGATGGTGCCCGCGGCGGGCGGCTTGATCTGCGTGGCGACGCTGGTGTCGAGCAACCTGGTGCCCAGCGGAGTGCCGGAGCAGGCGCGGCTGCGGGCGAGCCGGATCACCGCGGCGGTGGTGTCGGTGCTGGTGCTGGCGTTGACGCTGGGGCGGCCCGACCTGATGGCCGACCTGTACCTGCTGACCTACAGCGGCATGATCCAGCTGGCGCCGGCGAACCTGCTGGCGTTGCGCGAACCGGTCCCGGTGCGGTCGTCGGCGGTGCTGGCCGGGTTGATCGCGGGGGAGTGCGTCGTGCTGGGCGCGGCGCTGCTCGGCGTGAGCCCGTTCGGCGTCAACTCGGGCCTGACGGGCCTGGCGGTGAACCTGCTGGTGCTGGGCGCGGCCGTCGCGCTGCGGCGCCGTGCTCCCGCGCCGCGCGAGCCGATCGGGGCGTGACCGTCCGGCGCGGAGCCCGCTGCGGTGGGTTCCGCGCCGGACGCGACGAGTGATCTTTCCTGTGAGTAGGGCCACGGGTGAGCAAAACCACTGGTAAAGACCATCGCTGGTTCCGCGGCGGCGAACTCGGCCGGGCCCGCTCGCGGTGCCACTCCGCCGCAACGTGCCGGAAACATGCCGGAAACCCGCGCACACGCCCCTTTTCCCCCGTTCCCGGAGTGGGGCACGTGGCCGGGTGGAACGGGACGCGAGACGGGCTCGGGGCGGATTCAGAAGGCGTTCGCGGTCTCGGAGACCGAGATAGGGTCTCGCGGAGGCGGTAGCGGGCCGCCGGAACAACGCTGGTCGCGGGCAGGGCTCACCAGGTTTCACGCCGATGTTGACCGCCGAGCCGGGTGATCAGCCGAGATAGGAGCGAGCCTTGGCGAATCTCGACGAGAAGCTGCAGGACATCTACGACGAGGTGCTGCACCGCAACCCCGGTGAGGACGAGTTCCACCAGGCGGTGCTCGAAGTCCTCGACAGCCTCCGCCCCGTCGTCGCGAAGCACCCGCAGTACGTCGACGCCGAGGTCATCCGCCGGCTGTGCGAGCCGGAGCGGCAGATCATCTTCCGGGTGCCGTGGGTGGACGACAAGGGCTCGGTGCAGATCAACCGCGGCTTCCGCGTCGAGTTCAACTCGGCCCTCGGGCCGTACAAGGGCGGCCTGCGGTTCCACCCCAGCGTCTACCTGGGCATCGTCAAGTTCCTCGGTTTCGAGCAGATCTTCAAGAACTCGCTGACCGGGATGCCGATCGGCGGCGGCAAGGGCGGCTCGGACTTCGACCCGAAGGGTCGATCCGATGGCGAGGTCATGCGCTTCTGCCAGTCCTTCATGACCGAGCTGTACCGGCACATCGGCGAGTACACCGATGTCCCCGCGGGCGACACCGGCGTCGGTGGGCGCGAGATCGGCTTCCTGTTCGGCCAGTACAAGCGCATCACCAACCGCTACGAGTCCGGTGTGCTCACCGGCAAGGGCCTGACCTGGGGCGGTTCCCAGGTGCGCCCGGAGGCCACCGGCTACGGCACGGTGTTCTTCGTCGACGAGATCCTGAAGACATCCGGGGATTCCTTCGAGGGCAAGAAGGTCGTCGTCTCCGGTTCCGGCAACGTCGCGCAGTTCGCCATCGAGAAGGTCCACCAGCTGGGCGGGACCGTCGTGGCGTGTTCGGACTCCAGCGGCTACGTCGTGGACGAGAAGGGCGTCGACGTCGCGCTGCTGCAGGAGATCAAGGAGGTGCGCCGCGACCGGATCGAGGAGTACGCCAAGGCGCGCGGCTCCGAGGTGCGGTTCGTGGCCGGGCGCACGGCCTGGGAGGTGCCGTGCGACATCGCGCTGCCTTGCGCCACCCAGAACGAGCTCGACGCCGACCACGCCGCCGAACTGGTCCGCAACGGCTGCAAGATCGTCGCGGAGGGCGCGAACATGCCCACCACGCCGGAGGGCATCAAGTTCCTCAACGAGGCCGGGGTGAAGTTCGCGCCGGGCAAGGCTGCGAACGCGGGCGGTGTCGCCACGAGCGCGCTGGAGATGCAGCAGAACGCTTCCCGCGACTCGTGGAAGTTCGAGCACACCGAGCAGCGCCTCGAAGAGATCATGCGCGGCATCCACGAGCGCTGTCTGCAGACCGCCGACGAGTACGACACCCCCGGCAACTACATCGCGGGTGCCAACATCGCCGGGTTCACCAAGGTCGCCGACGCGATGCTGGCCCTCGGCGTCGTCTGACGAACACCTGAGGTGACACGCCTCCGTCCCGATGGGACGGAGGCGTGTCGCGTCCATGGCCGGGGTTCGCGGGCGGTGAGCCCCTGTTCCTCTTGCGCGGACCGACCTGCTGCCGTGCTGCCCCGGTCCGAGATGACTGGTCGAGCCGGTACGCGGCGGCGCGTGCCCCTGATCGCGGGGCGGCGATCGGCCGCACCGGGGCCTGCGACGGCAGGGCGGGTTCCGCGCTCCGTTCGCTCACATGAGGGGGCTCACCGCGGCCAGCGGCCAGCCGAGGAGCACGCCGCCCACGACGGCGGGGAGCCACCACGGGGCGCTGCTCCTGGCGAGGAGCGCGGCCCAGGCGAGGTGCCAGAGCAGCAACGCCCCGAGCAGCGGCGCGATCAGCAGCACGAAGCTCGGCAGGACGCCCGCGATCGCCGCGGCCCCGATGCCGAGCAGCGCGGCGCCCAGCGCCGCCGCTCGCGCGCCGTCCCGCCGCCACCCGTGCAGGCCGCGGACCAGGAACTCCGCCGCCGCGCAGGCGACACCGCAGCAGGCGACGACCAGCGGTGCCCACCACCAGCGCGGACCGTGCGGGATCGGCTCGGCCAGGCCGAATCCGATGGGCACGGCGACCGCGAGCACCGCGTAGCAGGTGACCGCCGCCGACCTCCACGGCGTGCGCGGTCGTCCACATCGGACAGGTTCCGGTGCGACCAGTGTGAACGCGAGTCCGCTGCCGAGCCCGAACAGCGCGAGGAACCAGCCGATCTCGCCGCCGACCGCCAGCGGCGACCATCCGACCGGGACCAGCGCGGAACCGGCGACGGCGATGGCGGTTCCGGCCGCGACCGCACCGGCGATCCGAGTCGGCCCAGCCGCACGCGCTCCATCCGAAGGCGCCGGGCGGAAGAGCATGCGCGCGAAGGGCAGGAAGCCGATCGCGAAAGCCCCCCAGAGCAGCGCGGCGGCGAGCACCCGTTCACCGGCCGCGTTCCCGACCGGTGCGGTGGTGGCGTGCAGCGACGCGCGCAGCCAACTCGCGGCTTCCGCATGCGCCTGAGGCGCGAAGAGGATCGTGATGTGCTCGGTGCCGTCGACGGTGCGGGCCCGCCGAGCGTTGTCCACCGCGGGATCTCCGCCGAGCGAGCCGGGAAAAGGGTGCCGCCGCGCGTCCTCGGACGCCCGGTGGAACGCCGGGAACTCGTACCGTCCGGTGAGCAGGAGCAGGTCCTCCGGCAGCGCCGGGTCCTGGGGCGGGGCGCCGGCGCCGGGCAGCGAGATCGCCACCGTCGCCGCGATCTCCGGATGTTCCGCGGCGAACCGGTGCACCGCCCCCGCTCCCATGGAATGCCCGGCGAGTCCGATCCGGCCCGGATCGACCTCCGGCGTCCGGCGCAGCAGGCCCACGGTCGCCGTCAGGTCCGCCGCTAACCGGGGTTCCCGCGCGGCGCCGTCGGGCAGCGGCGTCCGGTTCGCCCCGTGCCCGGCGAAGTCCGGCAGCGCGACGACGAATCCCGACCGGGCCAGCGTCGTGCCCCAGTCGGCCATCAGCCGACGGCTCCCGGCGTACCCGTGCGCCACGACCACCGCCGGAGCCTTCCCGGCGCTCAGATCGGCGGGACGCACCAGGTCGACCGGCACGCCGTCGACGACGGTCGTCGTGCGGACCACGCCCGAATCCACCCGAGCCGGCCCGAGCCCCGCTCCGAGCAGCAGCACCACCACGACGACGTACGACCACCGCAGCAGCCCCGATCCTGCGCCCCGCCACGAAGACCTGGTCATTCCGAGATCGTCCCACGCCACCGCGCCCGCGCGAACACCGAAGATCATCGGATGGCCGGGGAACGGATCAGCTCGACGTGCGCGCGGTCCGGCCGGTGGGCGCAGTCGGCCCGGATCGGATGGGGCGTGCGCTCCCGCGACGGCGTCTCGTGCGCGGCGGCGACGGACTCGACGGCGGCGCGCGACCTCCAGGAGACGCCGCCCCGCGATCAGCCCCGCCGGGGGCGCAGGACGGTGCGGGCGAGGGCGTCGAGGGCGTAGCCGAGCACGCCGATCACCAGGATCACCGCCATCACCTGGTCGTAGGCGAGCTGATCGCGGGAGTTCAGGATCTGGTAGCCCAGCCCGGAATCCACGCCCAGCATCTCCGCGGGCACCAGCACGACCCACGCGATGCCCAGCGCCAGCCGCAGCCCGGTCAGCACGTGGCCGCGCGCGGTCGGCAGCACCACGCTGGTGAGCACTTCGAACCGGCTCGCGCCGAGCGAGCGCGCCACCTGGAGGTGGCCGGGGGACACGGCGTGCACGCCCGCCGCCGTGTTGAGCACGATCGGCCACACGGCCGCCGCCGCGACCAGGAACGTCACCGGCCGGTGGCCGATGCCGAACACGGCCACCGCGATCGGCGCCCAGGACAGCGGCGAGATCATCCGCAGGAACTGGAACACCGGGCGGGTGGCGCGTTCCACCACGTCCAGCGACCCCACCAGCAGCCCCACCGGGATGCCGATGACGGCGGCGATGAGCATGCCCAGCAGCAGCCGCCACAGGCTCGCCGCCACGTCCGGCAGCAGCACGCCCCGCGCCAGCAGCTCGCCCACGGCGGGCACCGCGTGCTGCGGGGCGAACGAGGACAGCAACCGGTCGCCGGTGAGCACGTCGGTCACCAGCCACCACAGCGCGACGGCGACCAGGACCGCGACCAGCGGCGGGCCGGCGCGGTGCAGCAGCCGCCCGTCGGTCGAGGACTGCGGGGCGGTCTCCTCGGCTCCGCGCGGGGAGGTCGCGGTCATGCGGGGTTCACCTCTTCGCGGCGGAGTAGGGAGTCGGGCAGGCCGAACGCGCCGGGACCGCCGAAGCGGTCCAGGCTGCTGCGCACGAACCGGTCGTCGACGAGCTGCCCGTGCACCTCCTCGGGGCGGAGGCCGGTGAGGAACCCGGTGTCGCCGTCGACGACCGTGTCCCGCATGGACGCGACGAGCTCGGCGGTGAAACCGGGGAACGGGAACGGCTGGAACCCGATGCGCTGACCGGCCCAGCCCGGGTGGCGCAGCGCGCCGCGCTCGACGTAGTCGGTGGGCGGGTAGTTCAACGCCTTCGTCACCGCCTTCAGCGGCTGCGGCAGGTACTTGCCGCCGGTGAGCGCCTTCGCCCCGGCCTGCCGGTCCCGCGCGAGCCCCAGTTGCGACAGCGCCAGCGCGTCGACCAACCCCTGCACCCGATCCGGGGCGGCGCGCACGAAGTCCTCGTGGGCGAGCACCACGCAGCAGGCGTGATCGCGCCACACGTCGCCGACGAAGCGCAGGATGCGCCCGACGCCCTTGATCTCCGCGATCGCGTTGAACGGGTCGGCGACGATGAAGCCGCCGACGGAACCGTTGTCCAGCGCGGGAACCATGTCCGACGGGCTCATCACCACCAGCTCCACCGTCCCGTCCGAGACCGAGGGCTGGCGGCGCACGACGGGGGTGAGCCCGGCGGCGCGCAGCATCCGCTGCAGCACGATGTTGTGGATGGACCACCAGAACGGGATGGCGACCTTGCGCCCGGCGAGCTGCTCGATCCGGTCGAGGGAGCGGTGCACGGTCAGCGCGGAGCCGTTGGTGTGGTTCCACGCCAGCACCCGGCACGCGGTACCCATCGAGTAGCGCAGCTGCACCGCGAACGGCAGCAGCAGGTGCACCACGTCGACCTGGCGGGTCAGGAACGCTTCGGCCAGCGAGGCCCAGCTGCGGAACTTCACGGGACGTTGCGCCCCGGTGCCGTGGGCGTCGAGCAGTCCGCTGCCGTGCGCGACGAGCAGCGGCGCGGCGTCGGTGATCGGCAGGTAGCCGATCCGCATGGCCGCCGACGAGGCGTCGCGGTGCTGGGCTGCGTGCAGACCGAGGTCCGCGGTGGCGCCGATCCCGGCCGCCGCCCCGAGCGCGCCCGCGCCGAGCAGCAGCGAGCGACGGCTCCACGACGAGCTCATCGGATCGCCCCCGCGGTGACCGGGCCCGCCGGGTACCGCGCCAGCAGCTCGTCGCGCAGCGCTCCGTCGATGCTGCCCGGCGCGTTCGACCACTCCTGGGCCACGCCGCCGGAGCCGTCGAGCATCGCGATGCGGTCGCCGACCAGCAGCGCCTCGTCCACGTCGTGGGTCACCAGCACCGAGGTCAGCGCCAAGTCGTCGGTGGTCGACCGCACCCAGCGCCGCAGGTCGTCGCGCGCGGCCGGGTCGAGCGCGCTGAACGGCTCGTCGAGCAGCAGCAACGCCGGTTCGATCGCCGCGGCCCGCGCCACCGCGACGCGCTGCGCCTGCCCGCCCGAGAGCTGGTCCGGGTAGGAGTCCGCGAGCTCGGCCAGGCCGAGCCGGGACACGAGCTCGTCGGCCCAGGCGGGGGCGAAGCGGTCCCGGTTGGCGCGGTAGCGCCCGCCGAGCAGCACGTTGTCCCGCACGGTCAGCCACGGCATCAGGTGCGGCTGCTGGAACACGGCGCCGATCGGCGGCCGGACGTCACCGCCGGACCACTGCACGGAGCCGCCGTCGAGGGATTCCAGCCCGGCCAGCACCCGCAGCAAGGTGGACTTGCCGCAGCCGCTTGGCCCGAGGATCACCAGGAACTCCCCGTCCCGCACCGCCAGTTCGAGTCCGCTGAGGACGCTGCGTCGTCGCGGGCCGTGGCCGTAGGACTTGTCCGCTCCGGTCAGGCGGACCGTGAAAGTTCCCACCGCAGTTGCCCTTCCGTCGGAGCCTGGATCGGGAGGAAGGCCGCTTCGCGCAGCCGGCGGCTCGTCGCGCTCGTCGCGACGTAGCCGCGACCGCCGGTGACGGCGGACTCCAGCCTGGTCGCCGCGCCCGCGACGCGCGCGGCGTCCAGGCGCAGCCGCAGCAGGTCCGCGGCGGACGGGCGGTGCGGCGCGCGGGCGAAGTCGAACAGCCGGGCGCGCACCGAGTCGTGATCGGTGGCGAGCTCGGCGAAGTCCGCACCGAACTCGGCGTTCAAACCGTCCAGCAGTTCCGCCGAACACCGCCGGGACGCTCCGGCGAGCCCGGCGCAGAACGCGCTCTGCACCAGCAGGAACGTCGGGCGCACCGAGCGCACGAACCCGGTGAGGTCCTCGCTGAGCACGTGCTCGGCGGGCACCTCGACCCCCGTGAGCGTCGCCGAGGACGACCGCGTGCCGCCCAGGGCCAGCAGCTCCGGCGCGTCGTGGACGGTCACGCCGGGATCGTCGATGCGCAGCACCGCGATCAGCCCGCCGCCGTCGGCGAACCGGGCGGGCACCACGACCAGCGCGTCGTCGAAGAGGTTCGACGCCCAGCGGATCGGACCGTCGAGCCGCACGCCGTCCGCGGTGCGCTCGGCGATCACCGGGACGGGTTCGAGCCCGGCGACGTGCTTCATCGCCGGGGCCATCGCGGTGACGCCGATCCGGGAACCGTCCCGCAGCGCCGCGAGCTCGCCGTCCAGCTCCGGGCCGGTGGCCCCGCGAGCGAGGTACTCGACGACCATGCGCTGCGCCCACAACGAGAAACCGGAGCTCATGCAGCTCGCGGCGACGTCCTCGACCACCAGCAGCATGGTCGCCAGTTCGTCGCCCGCGTTGTCCGGGGCGCCGAGTCCGAGCAGCCCGAGTTCGCCGAGGAAGCGCAGCCCGGGGCGGACGTCGCAGCCGCCCCGGTCCAGCTCACCGGCCTGCGCGGTGAAGAACTCCGCGACGGCCGCGCGCTCCGGGTAGCCGGTGGGCGCCGCGACGCGCGCGGCGGTGTGCGCGGAGGTCATGGTTCAGCCCCGATCCAGGGTGTGCAGGCGGTCGATGGGGGTGCTCACGACGTCGCGGGCCTTGCGGACGACGTCTTCGTCGGGGGCGTCGTAGAAGCACAGGCACTTCGCCATGTCCTCGCGCACGTAGGTGCGCAGGAACGTGACCTCGGGGACCTCGGCGTACTTCGGCGCCTTGGCCTTCTTGTTCGCCAGGTAGGTGTCCATGTCCAGGTCGGCGGGGAAGTCCCACTCGACGAGGTAACCGGCCTCCGGGCGGGCGGCCTTCACGTCGGCGAGCTCGGCGCCGACCAGGCGGACCAGGTGCGGGCCGGAGAGCTCCGCGACCTCGGGGAGGCGCTCGGTGTTCAGCGCGCTGCCGAGATCGGCGTCGTCGGCGGCCTCCACCACGACGAACACCCGGTCCAGCGAGCCGGTCACCTGGGACTCGATCACTTCGCCGCCTGCGGTGCGGGCGGCGGCGTCGAAGGCGCTGAGCAGCTTCTCCGTCTCCGGGCGGGCGCTGTCGGTGGGCACGATCTCGTACAGGTACAAGGACATGGCGAAGCCTCCGGAACTGGCTCGGGACATGCGGCGGCGGACGGCTCTCAGCCGTCGCGGAACTGCCGCGGAAAAGGGGAGATTCAGGCCAGGGGAGCAGGACAGACCGCGCTGGCGACGCGAAGCAGGTCCACCTGCAGTCGCCGCACGAGCTCCGAACGTGGCATGGCCCCACCCTAGGACCAGACGGATCGGTCTGTCTATTGGTGTTACGGTGTGGCCATGGCCACCACGCGATCAGGCGGGACCGCGCCCGCCCAGCGGCTGCTGGAGGCGGCAGGCGATCTGTTCGTGCGGGAGGGGATCCGGGCGGTCGGGATCGACCGGGTGATCGCGGAGGCGGGTGTCGCGCGGGCCAGCCTGTACCACGCGTTCGGTTCCAAGGACGCGCTCGTCGCGGCGTACCTCGACGACCAGGACGACGCCGACCGCCGGAAGTGGGAGAAGGCCACCGCGGGCCTCGACACTCCGCGCGACAAGATCCTCGCCCTGTTCGACCTGGCGCACGGAGCGGCGGTCGCCCGGCGGTTCCGGGGCTGCCTGTACCTCAACGCCGCCACTGAGTTCCCCGACCCGGGACATCCCGCCCGCGCCGCCGTGGACCGGCACCGCGCCTGGTTGCACGCGCTGCTGGTGGACCTCGTCGAGCAGACCGGCGCCTCGGACGTCGAGGGCGTGGCCGAACGCGTCCGGTTGCTCTACGACGGCGCGGTCGCGGGCTCGAAGTTCAGCCGCAGCACCGCCCCGATCGAGCTCGGCAAAGAACTCGCGGCGAGCCTGCTGGACGGCGCGCAGGGCTGGACCGCGTCGCGCGGCCGGGCCCGGTGAATTGTCCCCGGCCGCGCGGTGAAGAATTCCGCCGCCGGTTCTTCTGGTAAATGTGTGAGCGTCTCGCCGGGATTGCCCTGAACGGATGGAAAAGCCGCGAGAAACGGCTGGTCCGGACCATTCGGCGGGAATCGGCATTGCCGCCTCCGCGCTCGATCGGTACCGTCGTGATCACCGCATTGGACAACGTTGTCATGGGGGATCTGTGCGCGTTTCGGGCTCTTCTTCCCGCTGCCGGCGGAGATTCCTCGTGGCGTTGCCGCGGCCGGAGCAGGGTTCGCGTCCGCTCCGGCGAGAACGGAATCCGCTGAACCCGTTCCCGCCTCCTCGCGGGAGCGGTCCGCGGAAAAGGCGTCGAGTTCGCCTCGTTCACGAGTCGTGAGCACGCCTGCCGGAATGGCGTCGACGCCTTTCCGTCGTCGGCAGTGGAACACCCGAGATCCGGCGGAGAATTCCGGTTCCGCGATTTCCGCGCCGAACGCTCCCGCCGCCTCGCCTCAACCCGTCGTCCCGTCACCAGGGAGAGGAGCACGATGCGCACATCCAGGCGCAGACGCACATCCGGCCGATACCGATCGGTGCTGGTCACCACGGTCGGGCTGGTCACCGCGCTGGCCCTGCCCGCGGCGGCCGTCCCGGCGGTGGCCGCGGCCCCGGCCGCGCCCGACGTCGAAGATCCCGCGCAGTACGTCAACCCGTTCACCGGAACCCAGGTCGGCGGCCCCGACTTCGGTCACGGCGGCGGTGCGGGCAACACCTTCCCGGGCGCCGTCGCGCCGTTCGGGATGATGCAGTGGAGCCCGGACACCGCCGAATACCAGCACGGCGGCTACCAGTACGACGACGACCGGATCCGCGGCTTCAGCCTCACCCACCTCTCCGGCGCGGGCTGCGGGGACTTCGGCAACATCCCGTTCCTGCCGGTGCTCGGCGACGCCCCGGCGCAGGACTACGCGTTCTCGCACGAGAGCGAGTCCGCGTCACCGGGCGCCTACGACGTCACCTTCGACAACGGCCTGCGCACCGAGCTCACCGCGACCCAGCGGGCGGGCATCGCGAAGTTCACCTATCCGGAAGGGCAGACCGCGTCGCTGTCGGTCGACGCCGCGAAGGCGTTCAACGACGCCTCCGGATCGCTGACCGTCGAGGGCAACAGCATCAGCGGCTACACCGACGGCGGCGGATTCTGCGGCGGGAGCAACAAGTACCGCATCTACTTCCACGCCGAGTTCGACAAGGACTTCACCGGTAGCGGCGTCGTGCGCGACGGCCAGGTCGACCCGTCGACCAAGGAGATCACCGGATCGGCCAGGGGTGCCGCCCCCGCGGAGGACGGTCGGCCTGCTCCGCGGGACGACGGCGCGCAGGCGTTCGTGTCCTTCGACCCCGGCGCCGACCGCACCGTCACCGCGCGCGTCGGGATGTCCTTCGTCAGCCTCGACGGAGCGAAGGCCAACGCCACCGAGGAACTCGGCGAGCGCGGCTTCGGCGAAGTTCGCGACGGCACCAGGGCGGCCTGGAACGACATGCTCGGCCGGATCGACGTCGGCGGCGGCGAGGAGCAGGACAAGCGGCGCCTCTACACCGGGCTCTACCACTCGCTGCTGCACCCGAACGTCTTCAGCGACGTCAACGGCGAGTACACCGGCTTCGACGGGCAGGTGCGCAGCGCCGAACCGGGCCACGCCCAGTACGCGAACTACTCCGGCTGGGACGTGTACCGCTCGCAGATGCAGCTGGTGTCGCTGATCGCGCCGGACATCGCCTCCGACATCGCCCAGTCCGCGGTGAACCAGTCCGCCCAGGGGGGGTACTTCGATCGCTGGACGGTCGCCAACGGCGGCACCGGCGTGATGACCGGCGACCCGCTGCCGATCATGATCGCGAGCGCGCACGCCTTCGGCGCCACCGACTTCGACACCGGCCAGGCGTTGGAGCGGATGGTGGCGGGCGCGTCGAACTCCGACGAACGGCCCGCGCACGACCAGTACGGGTCGCTCGGCTACATCGCCGCCGACGACGAGGAATCGTGGGGATCGGTGTCGACGACCCTGGAGTACACCGCCGCGGACTTCGCGGTGGCCCAGTTCGCCCAGCGCATCGGCCAGGGCGCGACGCACGACGAGTTCCAGGCCCGCGCGCAGAACTGGCAGAACCTGCTCAACCCGGACAGCGGCTGGATCCAGCCCCGCGCGGCCGACGGCTCCTGGCCCGAGTTCGACCTGGCCCAGCAGGACGGCTACGTCGAAGGCAACGCCGCGCAGTACACCTGGATGGTGCCGTTCAACCACCGGGAGCTGTTCGACCGGATGGGCGGCGACGAGGCGGTCACCGGGCGGCTCGACGAGTTCTTCGCGGAGCTCAACGGCGGGCCGGACAAGGCCAACGCCTACCTCGGCAACGAGCCGTCGGCGAACACCCCCTGGGCGTACGCCTACGCCGGGCAGCCGCACAAGACGCAGGACGTGGTGCGGCGCGCGCTGACCGACCTGTTCAGCGCGGAGCCCAACGGGCTCGTCGGCAACGACGACCTCGGACAGATGTCGTCCTGGGCGGTGTGGGCGTCGCTGGGCATGTACCCGGAGGCGCCGGGCCGGGCCGAGCTCGTGCTGGCGAGCCCGCTGTTCTCGTCGATCAGCATCGACCGGGGCGACGGGAGGACGATCGAGGTCAACGCTCCGGAAGCCTCGCGGGACACCGAGTACGTGCAGGGCTTGGCGGTCAACGGCGCCCCGAGCGGGAAGGCGTGGCTGTCGGAGGAGTTCGTCAACGAGGGCGGCACGCTCGACTACGCCCTCGGCGCCGAGCCGAACACCGAGTGGGGCAGCGCACCGGAGGACGCCCCGCCGTCCTTCGGCGCACCCGGCGAGTGAGTCCGAACAGGACGGTCTGACTCCGTTGCCGCGGAAGGGATCCGAGGCCCCCGGTTCACGCCGGGGGCCTCGGTCCGTTCTGGCCCGCGGCGCGAGCCCCGGGAGCAGGACCTCGTCGAGCGCACGGGCGAAACCGGTCAGCACCGCCACCGGGTCGCCGCGCAGCGAACCGGCCTCCGGCGCCGGGGCGACGGCGAAGCCGGTGGCCGGGTCGGTCAGCGCGTCCAGCACCAGTCCGGCCGGGGTGCTCCAGCGCCGGTACAACGGGGCACGGGGACCCGCCGGCCGACGTCCGCGCGACCCGTGCGCTGCGCCGGATCTGGTGCGGTGGCGTCGAAATCACCCCGGGCACGTGACGGCCGTGCCTGCTCGTCGAGGCGGGCAGCCCGGCGTCGTCAGCCGTCCCAGGTGGTGCCGTACTTCGCCGTGAGCTCGCGGATCTGCTCCGGCTCCAGCAGGCGCGGCCGGTGCGAGCCCAGGCGCAGCAGCAGCGCCGAGACCTCCTCGATCTCCACCGCCGCGTCCACCGCCGCCGCGAGCGTCGCGCCCGAGGTGATCGGCCCGTGGTTCTGCAGCAGTGCCGCGCGGAAGTCGAAGTCGAGCGCTTCCAGCACGTCGGCCTGCGCCGGATCACCGGGCGCGGCGTAGGGGATCAGCGGGGACTGGCCGACGCGCATCACGAAGTACGGGGTCAGCGGCGGGATCGCGCTGCGCGGCGACCACGGCGCCAGGCACGCGACCCCGGCCGCGTTGCGGGAGTGCAGGTGCACGACCGCGCCCGTACCCGGATCGCGGCGGTAGAACGCGCCGTGCAGCGGGAACTCCTTCGACGGCCGGGGGCCCGCGAGGTGTTCGCCGTGCAGCGACAGCTCGGAGAGCGCCTCGGGGTCGAGTTCGGCGAGGTCCGCACCGGTCGGGGTGAGCAGCATCCGGTCGCCGACGCGCACGCTGAGGTTGCCGGACGAGCCGGGGCTCAGGCCGAGGGCGGCGAGCCTGGCCCCTGCGGCGACGAGTTCTTTCCGCGTCCTGCTCATGACAGCGCGTCCCAAGCCGTGGTGAAGATGTCGATCCCTCCGAAGTTCCCCGATTTCAACGCCACGTCCACCGGGCGATCCTGTCCGTCCACGTGGGACTCCATGCGGCACCAGGGCACGCCCGGGGCGATCTGGGCGCCGACGTGCAGCGCCGTCGCGCCCAGCGCCAGCACCACCGCGCCGGAGGTCTCGCCGCCCGCGACGAGCAGCCGCCGCGCGCCGGGCGCGACCAGCTCGCTCGCGCACCGCGCCAGCGCCCGCTCCAGCAGTTCCCCCGCCGGGGTCGCGCCCTCCGGCGTCGCCGCTTCCAGTTCGTCGCCCACGCCGACCGCGTAGATCAGCGGCGGCAGGTCGGGGTCCGCCGCCCACCGGGCGCGGGCGAACTCGACCAGGTCGGCGACGGCGGCGTCGAAGTCCGCGCGCAGCGCGGCGATGTCGAGCTTGCGGTGGGGCAGCGCGGATTTCGCGTGCGTCACCTGGTTCCGGGTCGCCGCCGAGGCACTACCGGCGAGCACCACCGCGGGGCCCGCGCCTGCCGAGCTCGCGCGGGCGCTGTCCGGGTGCGGGCCGGTGAGGCCGAGCGCGAGCCCCGCGCCGCCGGTGAGCACCGGGTCCTCGGCGGTGGCCGCGGCGATCGTCTTCAGGTCCGCGTCGGTGGCGGCGTCGACGACCACCAGCGCCGATCCCGTTCCGGCGAGCTCGTCGCGCACCGCGTCGGCTCCGGCCCGCACCACGTCGTGGCCGATCAGCCGCACCGGGCGGCGGGTCTGCGGGGCGAGCAGCCGCAGCAGGTTCGAGTCCCGCATCGGGGTCAGCGGGTGGTCGCGCATCGGGCTCTCCGCCAGCGGCTGGTCGCCGACGAACAGGTGCCCGCGGTGCACGGTGCGGCCGGTGGCCGGGAACGAGGGCACCACGACGGCGCGGTCGGCGCCGAGTTCGTCGAGCACGGCGTCGACCACCGGGCCGATGTTGCCGGTGGGCGTGGAGTCGAACGTGGAGCAGTACTTCACGTAGATCCGCTCGCACCCGGCCGTCCGCAAGGCGCGCAGCGCGGCGAGGGAGTCGCGCACGGCGTCGTCGACGGGGGCGGTGCGCGACTTCAGCGCCACCACCACCGCGTCCAGCTCGTCGAGCGGCTCGGCGGGGGCGGCCGTGCCGATCACCACGGCGGTGCGGAAGCCGCGGGAGACCAGCATCGTCGCGAGGTCGGTCGCCCCGGTGAAGTCGTCGGCGATCGCGCCGATCAGCGGCATGCGTCCTCCCGGTCGCGGTGCGCCCGCGGGTGCGGGCGGGTCGTCGGTCGTCCGCGGGGCGCGGACGTGCAGAGTGGGGCCGGTCCTGGTGTCCGGCCACGTTCGCGCGGGGGCGTCGTCCTCGTCGGGGGAAGAGGACGAGCCGATCCGCCTCCGTGAAAAAATGTTAGCACGCTTGACTCTGATGTGAACCTGTGAATATGTTCTGTTAAACCGTGTGATGTCGGACTTGACCGGATCGGCCATCGCGCCACCGAGCCAGCGCTCAACGACGCGAGGACTCAACGAGGAGACCCATGAACGTGCAGCCACGCCCACCGGGCACCGGCGGCAGGCCCGTCGGCTACGCGCTCTCCGGAGCGGCAGGCGGATTCGCCCGCACCCTGCTGGCGCAGACCCTGCTGATCCCCGCGCTGGCCCCGGCCGTGCTGTGCGACGTGGACGTGCCCCGGCTGCACGCGCTGTGCCTCGAACTGGGCTACGCGCCCGAACGGCTGCGCACCTGCACCGACGCCGAGCAGACCGCCGCGGCCACCGCCGCCGGGCACATCGCGCTCGTCGCCGACCAGGAACTGCTCGGCGCCGGGCAGTGGGACGTGCTCGTCGAAGCCACCGGCAGCCCCGCCCACGGCTACGCGATGGCCCGCGCCGCGCTCACCGCGGGCAGGCACGTCGCCATGGTCAGCAAGGAGGTCGACTCCGTCGCCGGCCTGCACCTGGCGAGGCTGGCCGCGGACAACGACGTCGTCTACGCCCCCGCCGAAGGCGACCAGCCCGGCAACCTCATCCGGTTGCTCGACTGGGCGCGGCTGCTGGGCATGGACGTCGTGGCCATCGGCAAGTCCAGCGAGTACGACCTGGTCTTCGACCCGGCGACCGGCACGGTGACCCAGCTCGACCGGACCGTGCCCGCTCCGGCGATCGGCGAGCTGCTCACCCTCGGCGAGGACGTGCGCGGCACCCTCGCGGCCCGCGCGGACGCCGTCGCCGCACTGCCCACCGGCGCGACCGCCGACTACTGCGAAATGGCCGTCGTCGCCAACAACACCGGCTTCCGGCCCGACGTGGAACGGCTGCACTACCCGGTCGCGCGGATCGCGGAGCTCGCCGACATCTACTCGCTGCGCGAGCACGGCGGCGTGCTGCACGAGACCGGCGCGGTCGACGTGTTCAGCGCGCTGCGCCTGCCCGACGAGGCCTCGTTCGCCGGTGGCGAGTTCGTGGTGCTGCGCACCAACGACGCCGAGACCTGGCGCATCCTCGCCGAGAAGGGCCACGTGGTGAGCGAGGACGGGCGCTACGCGACCGTCTACCTCCCGTACCACCTGATGGGCGTCGAGACCCCGGCGACGCTGCTCGCCATCGCCGCGCACGGCCGGACGCCGGACGCCGCACCGCCGGGCAGGCACGCGGTGCTCGCCGGACGCGCCCAGCGCGACCTCGCCGCCGGCACCGTGCTCGACATGGGCGGGCACCACCACGACGTCACCGGCGTGCAGGCCGTCCTGCTGCGCGACGAGGACGCCCCCGCCGACGTCGCTCCGCTGTACCTCGCCGCGCACGCCGAGCTGGGCCGCGACGTCGCCGCCGGAGAACTGATCACCCTGTCCGACCTGGCGAACCCGGACCCGGCGCTCGTCGAGGCCTGGAACCTGGGCGGCGAGTGGGCTAGGGAGGTCGCCTGATGAGCGCCGAGCTCACCCCGCTGCTGCTGGCGGCAGGTGCGATCGTCGTCCTGATCGTGCTGATCACGAAGATGAAGCTGCACCCGTTCCTGGCGCTGATGATCGCCGCGCTCGGGCTCGGCTTCGCCAACGGCATCGCGCCCGGCGAGACCGCCGAGCACTTCCAGACCGGATTCGGCGACGCCCTCAGCGACACCGGGCCCGTCATCGGCCTGGGCACCATCCTCGGCGGCATCCTGCTCGGATCCGGTGGAGCGGACCGGATCGCGACCGCGTTCATCGGCACCCGCCCCGTGAAGTGGATCCCCGCGGCGATCGCCGCCGCCGCGCTGCTGATCGGCATGCCGCACCTGTTCGACGTCAGCTTCGTGATGCTGGTGCCGCTGGTGTACGCGGTGGCCAAGCGGACCGGCTCGCACCTGCTGTTCGTCGGGCTGCCGATGGCGGCCGGGCTCTACGTCTCGCACGGCCTGCTGCCGCCGCACCCGGCGCCGACGCTGGCGGTCGCCGCCTACGACGCCAACACCGGGATGACCATCTTCTTCGGCCTGGTCATCGCCATCCCGGCGGCGATCATCTGCGGCCCGGTGCTGACGCCGCTGCTGGCCCGCTGGTTCGGCCCCGCGCCCGACCTGGACAAGAGCCCGGTGCCCGACCCCGGTCCCGCCGAGGGAGAACTGCGCCGTCCCGTGTCGCTGGTGCTGGCGCTGATCACCGTGGTGCTCCCGGCGGGCCTGATGCTCATCGGCACCCTCGGCACTTCGATGACCGCGCCGGGCACCTGGGCGAACGTGCTGTTCGAGGCGTGCGACACGCCGGTGCTGTCGCTGCTGGCGGCGGTCGTGTTCGCGTTCTTCGCGCTGGGCGTGCGATCCGGGTTCGGGTTCGCGAAGTTGCAGAAGATGGCCGCGAAGGGCCTCGGGCCCGTCGGCGCGATCATCCTGATCCTCGGCGCTGGCGGAGGACTCAAGGAGATGCTGTCGGCCACCGAGGTCGACAAGCTGATCACGCAGTACGCCGTCGACTGGGCGGTGCCGCCGCTGCTGCTGGCGTGGACCGTGGCCGCGCTGCTGCGGATCTGCCTCGGTTCGGCGACGGTCGCCACCGCCGCCGCGACGGGCATCGTGGCTCCGCTGGTCGCGGCGTACCCCGGGTTGTCGCCGGAACTGCTGGTGCTGGCGACCGCGTCCGGTGCCGTGATGCTCTCGCACGTCAACGACTCCGGGTTCTGGCTGTTCAAGGAGTACTTCCAGCTCAGCGTGTCGCAGACCTTCCGGACCTGGACGCTGATGCTCTCCTTGCAGTCGCTGTTGAGCCTCGGCGGCGTGCTGCTGCTCAGCGCCCTCGTCTCCTGACGTGAACGCCTCCTCCGCCCGTGAACGTGGGCGGAGGAGGTGTTCACCTGAACGGGCAGCGGTGGGCTCCGGGAAGCCGCCGGTGGGCGGTGGCGACAATGGGAGCGATCGGTTCGCGACGAACGGGGAGTGGGGCATGGACGCGTCGGAGAACCCGCCGCTCATTCCTGATCAGCGCCGCGAGCAGCTGGTCAAGCACCTGCGGCGGGAAGGGGTGCTCAGCGTCCAGCAGATCACCCAGCTGTTCGGCATCTCGCACATGACGGTGCGCCGCGACCTCGCCGAACTGGAACGCCAGGGCCTGGTGTTCTCGGTGCCCGGCGGCGCGCGCATCGCCAGCCAGGTGCACGCCGAGCCGACGTTCCAGGCGAAGTCGGTGACCGAGCAGCCCGAGAAGCAGGCGATGGCGCGGGACGCCGCCCGCCACGTCCGCGACGGCATGACGGTCTACCTCGACGCGGGCACCACGATGCTCACGATGATCCCGCTGCTGGTGGAGCACGCCGAACTCACCGTGGTCACCAACGATTTCACCGCCGTGGAGCGGTTGTTGCCGGCCACCCACCTCGACGTGATCCACCTCGGCGGCCTCGTCGAACCCGCGAACCGCTCCAGCGTCGGGCGGCTGGCGGCGTTGACGTTGCGGCAGCTGGCGCTGGACGTGGCGTTCGTGAGCGCGAGTTCCTGGGACCTGCTGCGCGGGGTCACCACGCCGTCGGAGCGCAAGGTGGAGGTCAAGCACGCCGCGATGGCGGCCGCGTCGAAGTCCTTGCTGGTGGCGGGTTCTTCGAAGTACGGCGTGTTCGGCCGCTACAAGGTCGCGCCGCTGACCGCCTTCGACGAGGTGATCACCGACGCAGCCCTGGCCGACGCCGCCGCGGAGGGAATCCGGGCGGAGGGCACCGATCTGCGCCTGGCGAGCCCGGAGGGGTAGCTGCGGGCTCGTGGGCCTGCGGCGTCAGGCGGTGTTCGGATCGCCCGCGATCTTGCAGGCGAGTTCGGCATGCGGCCTGCTCACCTCGATGGTGAGGAGGTCGTGCAAGCACTTCTTGAAAGCCTGCGATCCGCCGCCCTGCGAACCCAGCGAACAGGCGTTCTCCACCTTCGGTCCCACGGTGTACCCCTGGTCGTGGAGGTAGGCGGCGCACCCCTTCGCGGTCGCCTGCGCGGGTCCGGCCGCCGCCAACGACAGCATGCTCGCGGCTGCCACCGTCACCAGCGAAGCGGCGATGCGCCGCGTCGTCCTGCTCATGATTCCCCCTGCGGTGTAGGTCCCCCAGCGGCGGATTCCTGCGCCGTGGAGCCGTTTCTCCGGCTCCACGGGGAATCTTGCCGAATTCGATCGCGGGAGGTCGGGGGAATGGCACGAAGCACCTGAACGGCCCAAACGGGGTGGACACGAAGAATCCGGCCGATCGAGCGAACTCGACCGGCCGGATGGGTTCAGTGCTCAGTGCTCGTCGTAATGATCGCCGTGGGCGGCGTGGCGGTGGCCGTCGTGCAGGTAGTCGGTGTGGTCGCCGTGCTGCACGGCGGTGTGGCCGCAGTCCGCCCCGTGCTCGTGGGAATGCCCGTCGTGGGCGACGTGCTCCGACGGTTCGCATTCGTCGTAGTGGTCGTCGTGGGCCCGATGCAGGTGACCGTCGTGCGCATAGTCGGTGTGGTCACCGTGCGGCACCGCGGTGTGCCCGCAGTCCGGCCCGTGCGCGTGCGGGTGGTCGGCGTGCTGGGCGTGAGCCGTCGTCATGAGGAACCTCGCTGCTGCGTTTCGGTCGGTCGGCACCGCCAGGTGGAGCAACCTCGCGGTCCCCATCACATTAGCCACCACGCATATGTCAGCAACTCGGCGACCGCCGCCCGCATCGCACGATCCGGGCGGCGGGGCCGGGAGGTCAGGACACGACGCCGCTGAGTTCGTTCGGGGCGGCGGGCAGGGTGCCGGTGGCGGTCTTCTCGCCGGTCGCCAGGTCGACCGCGTGGATCTCCTTGCGGTTCGGGTCGGTGACGTAGGCGGTGCCGCCGCGCACGAACAGCGCGGGACGCGGCTGCTGCCACTCCAGCGGTTCCTGCCAGGAGCCGGTGACGGGGATGGTGTTCACGATGCGTCCGCTGGCCGGGTCGATGACGCGCAGACCGCCGTCGGTGCCGAGCACGAGGGCCTCGCCCTGCGGCCCGCGCGCCAGCGAGCGGAAGGTGTAGCTGGTGCCGAGGTCGACCAGCCGCAGCTTCCCGGTCGTGGTGTCGATCAGCGAGACCTGCTCGGGGCGCTCCAGTTCGGCGTCCTCGTCCACCTTGTAGTCGCCGAGCACGATCGGGGAGTGCTCGGAGCCGGCCTGGTTGCCGATGCGGCCGTACTCGGTCGGGCTGGTGACCTTCGTGATGGCGCCGTCCCGGTAGACGACCGCGCCGTTCTCGCAGCCGACCACGATCGCGTCGCCCTGGGCGGCGGCTTCGCCGTGCACGCCGGGGCAGTCCTCGTTGCGCGCGATCTCGTCGCGGTTCTCGTCGAGCACCACGATGCCGACGCGCTCGTCCTCGTTGCCGAGTGTGGTGAGCAGTTCGCCACCGGCGAGTTCGACGGCGACGCCGTGGTGCGGCTCGGCGGTCTTGTGCTGCTCGGTGGCGGGTTTCCCGTCGCCGAGCTCCTTCGGGTCGAAGGAGGTGACCTCGCCGGTGCCGTCGCTGAACAGCACGGTGCGCCCGGCGTGGCGCACGACGTGACCGGGCTTGGCGCCGGGGAACGTGACGTCGGTCAGCGCGGGGTGCGCGGCGTCGAGCAGCTGGAACCCGTCGGAGGTGGACACGACCACGTGCTCGTCGTCGCCCGCCGGGTTGAGGCGGTTGAAGCCGTCCAGCGGGATGTCGGCGGCGACCTGGAGGGTGCGGCCGTCGAGCACCCAGATGCCGCCGTCGTAGGTGGCGACCACCGGTTCCGCCACGGCGGGTCCGGTGGGTGCGGCCTGCGGCTGCGGTTCGGGTGACGCGCAGGCGCTGAGCGCGAGCGCGGCGGTGGCGAGCGCGACGCCGGTCTTGGCGGCTGTCCTCGTGGTGGGCATGGATGTTCCTCTTCTCTTGTGCCGTCGAGCGGTTCCGGTGTTCGGCGGGGTCATCCGCCGAGGCCGGTGGCGATGGCGTCGGCGTTGGACCGGGTCATCTCCAGGTAGGTGCCGGCGCCCTCGCCGGGCGGGCTCAGCGATTCGGAGAACAGCGGCACCACCCGCACGTCGAGCCCGGCCTGGTCGGCGAGCGCGCGGGCGAGCCGGTCGGGTTGCGAGGAGTCGGCGAACACCGCCCGCACTCCCGCCTGCCGCACGGCTCCGGCGAGTCCGGCCAGGTCGGAGGCGCTGGGGGAGGCCAGCGTCGTCCCGCTGGGGATGACCGCGCCGATGACCTCGAAGTCGTAGCGCTGCGCGAGGTAGCCGAACACGTGGTGGTTGGTGACGAGCTTGCGCCGCTGCGCGGGGATGGCGGCGAACCGCTCGGCGGTGGCGGTGTCGAGCGCCGCCACCTCGCCCCGGTAGCGCGCGGCGTTGGCCCGCACGACCGCCGGGTCGACCCCGTCGACGTGCTCGACTACCTGCTGCGCGATGACGTCGACGGCGGCGGCGACGCGGCGCGGGTCGGTCCAGAAGTGCGGGTCGGCCTGGCCGCGCGATTCGTCGCTGGTGTAGCGGATCGGGTCGACCCGTTCGCCCACCGGCAGCGTCGCGACCCCGGCGGACCCCGCGGCCCGGACGTGGCGCAGCACGCCCTCCTCCAGCCCGAGTCCGTTGTGGACGACGAGGTCGGCGAGTTCGAACTCCGCGGCCTGCTGGGCGGAGATGCCGAACGAGTGCGGATCCGCACCGGGCCGCATCAGCACCGACACCTGGGCCTGGTCGCCGAGGACGTTGCGGGTGATGTCGCCGAGGATGTTGGTGGTCACCACCACCTGGGCGCGCTGCGGCCCGCCGCCGGAGCAGCCGGTGAGCACGAGCAGCACCGCCGCCGCGGTCGCGGCGAGCGCCGCGGTGATCCGCCGGCTCATCGCCCGGTCTCCGCGAGGTGCGAGGCCTTGCCGCCGAGCCGGAATTCGCGGGCCAGGCGCAGCGAATCGTTGTAGTCGATCTCGTGGATCGTTCCGGCGTCGACGTCGTTGACGTAGGCGCGGGTCGTGTCGATCCGGATCACCGGCAGCGGCTCCGAGGTGTCGACGGGACGTTCGGTGATGCGGGTTTTCGCCGTGACGGCACCGGTTTCGGCGTCGTGGGCGTGCAGCACGCCGTCCGCGGTGAGCGCGAGCAGCGGGCCGCCCTCGCCGACCGCGTTGACGGCCACGACGGGACCCGTCTCGACGTGCGTCCACTTCCGGTCCGAGAGGTCCAGCGACCACGTGCCGTGCTCGCCCGCCTTCGCGGCGAGGGTGGCGCTGCCGGGGCGCTGCTGGAACTCGCGGGCGCGTTCGTCCTCGCCGACCGGGCGCGGGTACGGGATCTTCTCGCCGCGGAAGGCGCCGCCGTCCTCGGAGACGAGCAGCGCGCCGTCGGCGCAGCCGAACACGACTCCGCGCCGGGTGAGCGCCTCGCCGCTCGGCCGCGGGCAGGACGGCTCGACGGTGCCGGTGACCCGGCCCTCCCGGTCGAGCACTCGCACCGCGCCGTCGGGGGCGGCGGTCAGCACGTGCGTCTCGTAGGGGACGGCGGCGGTGCCCGGCGCGAGCTCGGCGCGGCCGACCTCGGTGAGGGTGCCGCCGTCGAGCGCGGCCCGGTCGAACAGCGTCGCCGAACCGTCCGAAGTGGACACGACGGCGACGCCGGTGTCGTTGTGCGCGCCGGAGGTGCGGCCGGGGAGGTCGCCGACCTCATGGATGTCGGCGCGGTAGTAGTGCACGTGGTCGCCGTGGTCCACCATCCACGAGCCGCTGTCCACGACGCGGGTGCCGCCGTCCCCGGTCAGGTAGGCGTAGCGGCCGTCGTCGGTGATGTCCTGGACGCCCGGTACCGCCCCGAGCTCCACGACCTCCTCGGTGATCAGGTCGAGCACCCGCACCGCGCCGGTGTCGCCGTCGGCGACGACGAGGCGGGATTGGGCTTCGGCGGCTTCCTCGGCACCTTCGACGTAGCCGTGCGGCACGTCCGGTGGCGGGGCGGCTTCGCCGCCGGGGGAGCCGCAGGCGGTGGCGGCCAGCGCGACGAGCGCGAGGGCGAACGCGGCGGATTTCATCTGTCTCACAGGGGCCCTTTCAGAATGATCTTTTGGTCGTTGTCTTGTCAGCGGGGGAGCCGCTGAGCAGTGACCGGCTAGAGCAGGCCGACCACCGGCGGGTTCTCAGCGGCTTCGTTCGCGAGGACAGCGATTTCGTGGTGTAGGGAGCTACATGAGAAATCGATCCCGCAGCGAGGAAGCCGCTGAGGTTCCGCTGAGCGACCAGCTACGCAGGTCGTTCTGAAAGGACTTCTCACAGTGCGTGCTCGACTTCCGTGTTGGTCTTCTCCGGGACTGCCCGGACCCGGTCGCGCAGTTCGGCGCCGAGGGCGGACAGGAAGAACAGGACGACGGCGGTGGCGGCGATGGTCGCTCCGGCGGCGGTCCCCCAGTGCCAGGAGACGAGCAGTCCGATCGCGGTGGCGGCCATGCCGAGCACCGCGGCTGCCGCCATCACCACCGGGATGCGCTTGGCCCACAGCACGGCCGCCGCGGGCGGGGCGATGAGCAGGCCGAACACCAGCAGCGTGCCGACGATGCGGAACGAGGCGACGATCGCGAGCGTCACCAGCCCGAGCAGCAGCGCGTTCGCCAGGCCGGGGCGCAGTCCGAGGGTGCGGGCTTTGCGCGGGTCGAACGAGAGCGCCACGAACGCCCGGTGTCCCGCGAGCGAGACGATCACCGCCACCGCGAGCGCTGCGGCCAGCTTCCCCAGTTCCGGCGCGGTCACCGCGAGCACGTCGCCGAACAGGAAGCCGGTGAGGTCGACGGCGAACGACTGCGAGTGCGACACGATGATCACGCCGGCCGACAGCATCCCGACGAACAGCAGGCCGATGCTCGTGTCCCGCGACAACCGCTGCGAGCGCCCGAGCGCGGTCACGCCGAAGGCCATCACGCCCGCGCTCAGCGCCGCGCCGAGCAGCAGGTCCCCGCCGAGCAGCGCGGCCAGCGCCACTCCCGGCAGCATCCCGTGCGACATGGCGTCCCCGAGGAAGGCCATGCCGCGCAGCACGACCCAGGTCCCCGCGAGCGCGCAGATCAGCGAGACCAGCACCCCGGCCCACAGCGCGCGCTGCACGAAGGAGACCTCAAAAGGGACGAATAACCAATCCATGACAGATCACCCTATAGTGAAAATGATTTTCGTTGTAGGGTGAGCGTCGTGAGAGCCATCACCGACGACGTGACCACCGACGACCGCCCCGCCGCCCTGCGCGGGGTCTGCGCCGGATACCGCAGGCACCCCGTGCTGCACGACGTCACCGCCGAGTTCCCGGCCGGGCGCCGGACCGCGGTGGTGGGGCCGAACGGCTCCGGGAAGTCGACGTTGCTGGGCGTGCTCGCCGGAGTCCTCCCGGTCCTGTCCGGCACCGTGCGGCGGCCCGGTTCGGCGGGGCCCGCGCTGGTCGCGCAGCGCACCTCGGTGTCGGACGCGCTGCCGCTGACGGTGCGCGCCGCCGTCGAGATGGGGCGGTGGGCGAGCACCGGACCGTGGCGCCGGTTGTCGAAGCGGGACCGGGAGGTCGTGGCGGACTGCCTCGAACGGCTCGGCGTGGCCGACCTGGCGGATCGCTCGCTGGGCGCGCTGTCCGGCGGTCAGCGGCAGCGAGCGCTCGTCGCGCAGGGCTTGGCGCAGCGGGCGGGATTGCTGCTGCTGGACGAACCGGCGGCCGGGCTGGACGTCGCCGCGCAGCGGTACATCACCGCGGCGCTCGACCAGGAGCGGTCCTGCGGCACCACGGTCGTGCAGGTCACCCACGACTTCGCCGAAGCGCGCGAGGCCGATCACTGCCTGGTGCTGCGCGACGGCCGCCTGCTCGCGGCGGGGCCGCCGGGCGACGTCCTCACCCGGGACGTGCTGAGCACCGTCTGGGGCGGCGTACCCGCGTTCTGACGCGCCGGAAGTCGTAGCGGCGCTGGGGAATTAGCGTTCCGGCCACCGGGATCAGGTGCGCGATTCCTGCTGCCGCAGGGGATTCGCCGCCGGTGGTAGCGGGATCAGGCGGACTCGGCGTCGCCGAGCCGACCCGGTTGGAAGGTGCTGCGGTACGTGCTGGGGGAGAGGCCGAGCCGGGCGCGCAGGTGCTGGCGCATCGAGGCCGCCGTCCCGAACCCGGAATCCGCCGCCACCTGGTCGACCGGCAGGTCGGTCTCCTCCAGCAGCTGCCGCGCCCGTTCGACGCGCTGCCCGGTGAGCCACTGCACCGGTGACAGTCCCGTCTCGTCGCGGAACCGCCGGGTGAAGGTGCGCACGCTCATCGATTCCAGGTCGGCGAGTTCCCGCAGCGGCAGCGCCCGGTGCAGGTTCTCCAGCGCCCACGCGCGCGCCCGGCCGGTGGAGGAACTGCGCGGCTCCGGCACCGCGCGCCGGATGAACTGCGCCTGCCCGCCGTCGCGGTGCGCGGGCACGACGGCGCTGCGGGCCACGTCGTTGGCGACCGTCGCGCCGTGCTCCTGCCGGATCATGTGCAGGCACAGGTCGATGCCCGCCGCCTCGCCGGCCGAGGTCAGCACCGGACCTTCGTCGACGTAGAGCACCGACGGGTCGAGCTCCACCTCCGGGAACGCCCGCCGGAACCGTTCGGCCGCGTTCCAGTGCGTGGTCGCGGTCCTGCCGTCGAGCAGGCCCGCCCCCGCGAGCACGAACGCTCCGGTGCAGATCGAGGCGATCCGCGCGTGCTCGGGAATCCGCGCGAGCGCGGCGAGCAGTTCGGGATGCGGCTCGGTTCGCGGCGCGTAGTCCTCGTCGGCGGCGGGCACGAACACGATGTCGGCCGCCGCGAGCACCTCCGGCCCGTGCTCGACGCGCACGGCGAAGTCGGTGGTGGTGCGCAGCTCGCCCGGGTGCACCGCGCAGGTCACCACCTCGTACAGCGGTTCCCCGGCGGGATCGCGGGCGAGTGAGAACAGCTGGTGCACGAAGCCCAGCTCCATCGGCAGCAGCCCCGGTCGCACCAGCACCGCGACGCGGCACCGGCCCGGACGGCGATGAGCACCCATGGCCCGATCCTTGCACATGTTGGCCATCGGGCCACTCGTCCCGGCTCCGCCGCAGGCCCACGATGAATGCCACGACGATGCCCCCGCCCATCCGGCGGGCGGACCCGAAAGCGAACGGCGCCCGTCTCGGGCGGCTGGAGAGGAACCGACGATGGCACTGGTGTGGATCGCGCTGCTGATCGAATCCGCGGTGGCCTTCACCCTCGCGGCGGCCCTGGCGACCTGGGCGCAGCGCAACTGGACCGACCGAGCCCGCCCCCAACCGTCCGACCGCCGGACGAGGACCCGAAACCTCGCCGACCTGGCCCCGAACCACCGCCCCTGCCCCGACCAGTGAAAAGCGGTGCGGCTCGACCCCGGAACCGCACCGCTTTCCGCCCTACCAAGGGAAAACCACCAACGACCGACTGCTCTAGTCGCTCCAGGTGAGCGCGGTCGCGGTCATTGTCTTGTCAGCGGCGAAGCCGCTGAGCAGTGACCACCAAAGCAGAACGACCACCCGCGGGTTCTCAGTTGCTTCCTCGCGAGGACAGCTTTTTCCCTCGTGGCGGAGCCACTTGGGAAAGATCCCGCAGCGAGGAAGCAACTGAGGTTCCGCCACCGGACCACCCAGGCAGGCCGGACTCAGGCCCCCGGGTTGAATTCGATGTCGGAGGGTTTGGCCTTGGCGAGGTTGTCCTCGAAGCTGCCGTCCTTGATGCCGAGGCTGGCGCTGCCGAAGTCGGCGCCGGTCAGCTTGTCCCGGATGCCTTCGGGGTAGTTGTCCCAGCTGACCAGGTCGGGGTACTGCCAGGTGCCGTAGTCGTTCTCCGGCTCCTCGTCCGTCTTCGCCAGGCGGAAGCAGTGCGTGCTGGCACCGTCTTTGTGGTAGACGATCTTCGCGTGGGTGTCCTCGAAGCCGACGTCCGACGCGGGGTAGGTGGAGAAGTCGCCGTGCGCCGAGGTGGAGACGTACTTGGCCTGGTCTTCGTTCACCCACACCACGACGTGCTCGATGTCGTGGCGGTGCCCGAACGCGTCGTGCACGCCGTCGAGGGCCTGGTCCTTCTCGAAGTACAGGTCGTACATGTACGCGCACCAGTCGTTGTCGCATTTGGTGCGCACGTAGGAATTGGTGTTGTCCAGGTCGGACTTGTCGTGGCAATTGCCGTTGAGCGCGCCGGACGGTTCCAGTCCGGGAGCGAGCGTTCCGTCCGGTCCGATCGCCGGAGTGGGGTAGCAGCCGTCACCGTCGTAATCGAATGCGGGCTGCCATTTCGCGTCGGCGTCGGTGGCGCTGCCCGGCAGCGCCTGCGGCGGGTCGGCCAGGGCCGCGGCGGGCGGCAGGCCGATGAACAGCACGGCCGTCCCGACCATCGCGCGGAACGCGAACGAGGACTTCCCGAACCGCCGGGGGTTCTTCCGCGTTCTGTCGGTCTCCAGTGTTCCCATCGCAGCAGAGCCTTCCGATCGCGCCGATAAGATCGGCATGATCATATGGTCCGGTGGTGGGGCTGGATAGTGCGTCGGCCGATGCGTTCGGCCGGGTTCACGGCCGGTTCACCTTTCTCCCGATACAGCCGTGGCGAATATTGGACATTCGTTCGCAGTGCTGGATGGTCGGACATAAGATCCGTCGCTTTTCTCGTTCGGCTGCTCGAGATCCGGTCCGGGCGCGAACCGGCGGCGCCGCTGCGGAGGACCCGGCGGCACCGCCGGTCGGCTGCGGGGTCAGCGCGGAGCCGGGATGGTGCGCAGGGCCAGCAGCGCGTTCTTGTCCGGTTTGCCCGCCGGTGTCAGCGGCACCTCGGGCAGCACGGTGATGGTGGCGGGCACCGCGCCCGCGCCGAGTTCGGCGGCCACCAGCGCGCGCAACGATTCGTGGTCCGGGTTCCGCGCGCCGGCGGCGACCAGGTAGGCGTGGACGGCCTCCCCGGTGCGGGCGTCGGGAGCTCCGGCCACGTAGGCCTGATCGACGTCGGGGTGCGAGGCGAGGACGCGTTCGATCGGGCCCGCGTAGTGCAGCACCGCGTTCACCATGATCACGTCGCGGGTGCGCCCGGTGAGGTGCAGGAATCCGTCGTGGTCGAGGTGGCCGAGGTCGCGGGTGCGGACCCGGCCGTCGTGCAGCACGGCGGCGGTCTCCTCCGGTGCGCGCCAGTACCCGGACAGGGCGTTCGGCACCCGCACCCACACTTCGCCGTCCGCGCCGATGGGCACGGGTGCGCCCGTGTCGTCGCGGATCTCCAGTTCCACGCCGTCGCGCGGGCGCCCGACGGAGTGCGCCGCCGCGGGGTGGGCCGCGATGTCGTCGGCGGAGAGCAGGCTGATCATGCCGAGTTCGGTCTGCCCGTAGCCCAGGTGCACCGCGGAGCCGATCCGCGCGTGCGCCTGCGCGAGCCGGTGCGGTTCCAGCGGTGACCCGGCGACCAGCAGCATCCGCGCCGCGCTCAGGTCCACGTCGCGCTCGGAGAGGTCGTCGAGGATCTGGTGCAGCCGAGCCACGGTGAGCAGGCAGGCCGTGATCGACAGTTCCGCGAGCACGTCCGGGAATTCCGGCGTGCCGGTGGGGATCACCGCGGTGCCGCCGGAGTTCAGGCACAGCGCGAGGTGTTCCTGCACCACGGCGCTGCTGAGCGTGCCGAACAGCAGGAAGCGGCGGTAGTTCGCGGCGAGCCGCGCGGTCTCGTCGGTCCACTCCGGCAGCTGCCAGGACCAGTGCCGGGTGAGGGCGCGGTAGTCGAACACCGTCCCCTTCGGTGTTCCGGTGCTGCCGCTGGTGAACGTGATGATCGCCGGGTCGTCGAGTTCGCCGCGCGCCACGGGTGTTTCCTGGTCGCGCAGCAGGTCCGGGCCGATCGTGAGCACGGTCGCCCCGCCCGCGGCGGTGCGCAGCCGGGTGGTGGGGTCGTCGGTGACGACGGCGTCGATGTCCTGGTCGAGGATGTGGGCGAGCTGCTGCGGGGTGAGGCCGGGCCGCAGCACGACGACGCGGCAGCCGAGCACGTGCGCGGCGAGCTGCGCGGCGAAGCCCTCGGCGCTGACGGCGGTGGCGATCGCGACTCCGCTGCGGTTGCCGAGCCCGGCGGCGCGCAGCCCCGCGGTGCACCGGCCGACGAGCTCCAGCAGTTCGCCGCGGACGAGGACGCGACCGTCCTGCTCGAACGCGGGGGTGAGCGGGTCGGCGCCGAGCGCGTCGAGCAGTGCTTGCGGAAAAGGTTGTGCCCGATCTTCGTGGTGATGATCACCTGCGGGATTCGCTGCTCCCATTTTTACCGCTTTCCGTCGAATAGTCGAACGTTTTCGGGCGCATGGCTCATCGGTTTCGAACGAGCGGTCCCGGCACGTGGATCTCTATCATCGAAACAGTGGTTCAACCACATGGTGCACGTGTGATGTGCATCACCAACAACTACTCCGGGGTAGTGTTTTAAGCTTCAAGTAAGAAACTTCCCGCCCAGTCCGGAGGCGAACGAACCCGTGGCCGAAGACTACTCGCTTGATTATCTCGTTATCGGTGGCGGTCCCGCCGGATTGCAAGCGGGATATTTCCTGCAACGCGCCGGTCGCAATTATGCGATCTTAGAATCAGGGGAATCCCCCGGAACGTTCTTCACCGAGTACCCGCGGCACCGGCAGCTCATCTCCATCAACAAGGTGCACACCGGCACGGACGATCCCGAGCTGAACCTGCGCACCGACTGGAACTCGCTGCTGTCGGAGGAGAACGCGCCGCTGTTCACCGAGTACACGCCGCGCTACTTCCCCGCCGCCGACGACTACGTGCGCTACCTGGCCGACTTCGCCGCCGCCCACGGACTGGTCGTCCACTTCGGCACCCGCATCGTCGAGATCACCAAGCCGGACGACTTCCTGGCCCGTGACCAGCACGGGAACACCTACCGGGCGAAGCGGGTGATCGTCGCGACCGGGGTGACCCGGCCGAACGTCCCCGAGATCGAGGGCGTCGAGCTCGCCGAGCCCTACACCGAGGTGTCGGTCGACCCCGCGGACTTCACCGGGCAGCGGGTGCTCATCATCGGCCGCGGCAACTCGGCCTTCGAAACCGCCGACAACCTCATCGAGAACGCGTCCGTCATCCACGTGGCGGGGTCGGGATCGCTGAAGCTGGCCTGGCAGACGCACTTCGTCGGGCACCTGCGCGCGGTGAACAACAACTTCCTGGACACCTACCAGCTGAAATCGCAGAACGCGGTGCTGGACGGTCGCATTCTGAGCATCCGGCGGGACGGCGACGGCCTGCTCGTGCGGGTGAGCTTCGAACGCGTCGACGAAGTCGTGAAGGAAATCCGCTACGACCGGGTCATCCTAGCCACCGGATTCCGGTTCGACGCGTCGATGTTCGCGCCGGAATGCCGCCCGGAACTCACCGTCAACGACCGGTTCCCGGCGCAGGACAGTTCTTGGGAATCGACGAACGTGCCGGGACTGCACTTCGCGGGCACGATCACCCAGGTACTCGACTTCAAGAAGTCGACGAGCGGATTCATCCACGGATTCCGCTACGGGGTCCGCGCGCTGCACCGCATCCTGGAGCACCGCGAGCACGGCGTGGCCTGGCCGGTGCGCCCGCTCGCCGCGACACCGGAAGCCGTGACCGACGCCGTGATCGAGCGGGTCAACCGCACCTCCGCGCTGTGGCAGCTGTTCGGCTTCCTCGGTGACGCCGTGCTGCTGGGACCGGATGGCCCGCGCTACGCCGAGGAGGTCCCGGTCGACCACCTGCACGACGCGGCGGGCGACGGTGCGTTCGGCGACGTCGAGTCGTACCTGACGATCACCTTGGAGTACGGCGAGGACCACGACCGGATCAACCCGTTCGACGTCACCGCCGGCCGGGTGTCCCAGCAGGACACCGCCGGGCTCGACGGCCGGTACCTGCACCCGGTGGTGCGCCACTTCCGGGGCGGGGAACTGCTCGCCGAGCACCACATCACCGAGAACCTCGAGAACGAGTGGGACGGCGAGCAGGTGCACCGCGCGCCGCTGCGCGAGTTCCTGCGCGGCAGGCTGACGGTTCCGGCGGGCGCGTGATGAACGGGTTCGCCGAACAGCACGACCGCGCGAAAGAAGTGCTCGACCCGGTCGCCTACGACTACTTCGCGGGCGGCGCGGGCGACGAACGCGCCCTGGCGGACAACGAGAACTCCTTCGCGCGGCTGGCGCTGCTTCCCCGGGTGCTGCGAGGCGGGGCGAACCGGGACCTGGCGGTGCGCCTGCCCGGCGCGCCGGACGCGCTGCCGATCATGGTGGCGCCGACCGCGTTCCACCGCCTCGCCCACCCCGAGGGGGAACTCGCCACGGCCCGAGCCGCCGCCGCGGCGGGCACCGTGCTCATCTCCAGCATGGCCTCGACGGTCGCCATCGACGAGGTCGTCGCGGCAGCCCACCAGGTGCGCGCCGAGGCGCCGGTGTGGTTCCAGCTCTACCTGCAACCCGATCAGCAGGTCACCGCCGCGCTCGTCGAACGCGCCGAACGCGCGGGCTGCTCGGCGCTGGTGGTGACCGTGGACTCGCCGGTGTTCGGCCGGCACGAGCGGGACCGGCGCAACGGGTTCCACGACCTGCCCGACGGGTACGCGGCGGAGAACATGCGCGGCCTGCCCGGCGGCCCCGCCGAAGACACCCGCGACATCGAGATGTCCCCGGAGATCTCCTGGCGGCACGTGGAATCGCTGCGGGCCATGACCCGGTTGCCGGTGCTGCTCAAGGGAATCCTGCATCCCGACGACGCGCACCTCGCGGTCGGTCTCGGCGTGGACGGGATCATCGTGTCCAACCACGGCGGGCGGCAGCTGGACGCGACGCCCGCGCCCATCGAGGTGCTGCCGCACATCACGAACGCCGTCGGCGGCGCGATCCCGCTGCTGCTGGACGGCGGGGTGCGCCGCGGCACCGACGTGGCCGTGGCGCTCGCCCTCGGCGCCACCGCCGTCGGCGTCGGCAGGCCCGTGGTGTGGGGGCTCGCCGCCGACGGGGAGAAGGGCGTGCGAGACGTGCTGGAGCGGCTGCGCGACGAGTTCGACCAGGCGCTGGCGCTGTGCGGCGGGCGCCGCTGCGGCGACCTGACCCGCGACCTGGTGGTGCGCCGGGGTTTCGGAGGTGGCTGGTGAAGGTGATCCCCGTGCTGGCCGCGGCCGCGGTGCTGACCGCGCCGCGCTGGTTGCCGCGGCGCGTGGTGGCGCTGCGCGGCAAGGTCTTCGAACTCGTCAACGGCGACAACGCGATCACCTTGCCCGACGAGCGGTTCGGGCCCGAGAAGTTCCGCGAGATCTACTCGCACCCCAACGCGGGCGGGCGCAGCGAAGGCGCCGGGCTCTCCGACCTGTTCTGGTACTGGCTCTCGCCCGGCCCCGAAGTGCACCAGGAGCACCTCGAGGCGGGCCCGCGCTACGACGACGTCGCCCGCACCACCCAGCGCTTCCTCGCCGGGAGCAGCGCATCGCTGGCGGCGACCGCCGCCCGGTGCGCGGCGGCGGTGCTCGACGAGCAGGTCCGGCGGGACGTGACCGCCGTGCGGCTGCGGGACCTGATGATGCCGATCTGGGCCGAGTTCAACTACGAGCTCGTCTTCGGCGAACCCTGCCCGCGGCCCGCGCGGGACCTCATCGTCGGCAACGCCACCGACGTCGTCGACGCGCTCAAGTGCACCGGCCTGCGCCACCCCGGACGCCGCGCCCGGCTCACCCGCTACCTGCGGGCCCGCGTCGAAGCCGGGGACGTGGTGCACGAGCTGCCGTCCACTCTGGACACCACCGAGCAGGTGCACTACCTGCAGGGCACGTTCTTCAACACCTCGGTCGTGCAGCTCTCGGAAGCGATGGCGCACCTGCTGCTGGTGCTCGCCCAGCACCACGACGTGCAGCGCCGGCTCGCGGCTAACCCGTCCGACGAGCGCTACTTCTCCCACGTCCTCGACGAGACGCTGCGGGTGTTCCCGCTGTTCGGGATCGCGCACCGCATCACCACCGGCGACATCGACGTGGACGAGCGCACCACGCTGCCGCGCGGATCGGTGCTGTGCTTCAGCTATCCCGAGTACCACGCGAGCGGCCACCAGGACCCGGAGGTGTTCGACCCGTCCCGCTGGGCGGAGCTCTCCGCCAAGGACGTGCCGCACATCCCGTTCGGCATCGCCGCGAACCGGCCCTGCCCGGCGTGGCGGTTGTCGCCGCTGGTGATGCGCGCGGTGGCGGGGGAGGTGCTGCGCCGGTTCCGGCTCGACTCCAGCGTGCGCCACACCCGGTCGCTGCCCTCGCGCGGGCCGTGCCTGCTGGTGCGCAGGGGAGCGCCGGAGCGGGCGACCGCGGCGGTGCTCGGCTTCCTGCGCGTGCGCGACCGGTGGGAGGACGTCGAGCGCAGCCTGCGACAGCTGGTGCTGGGAACCTGGATGGTGCTCGACGCCCGCAGCCAACGCCTCGCCGGTCGCTACTTCGAGCCGCCTCCGGGGTGTCCCGCGCATCGGCCTGCGTAGGGGTTGGGTGGCGGAACCTCAGCGTTCTTCTCGCTGCGGGATCTTTTTCCCAAGTGGCTCCGCCACGAGGGAAAAAGCTGTCCTCGCGAGAAGAACGCTGAGAACCCGCGGGTGGTCGGCTTGCTCTAGCTGGTCGCTGCTCAGCGGCTTCGCTCGCTGACAAGACAAGGACCAAGGACGGTGCCCACCTGGAACGGGTGGGGATGTTGGCGGTCTTCGACGTTTTGAAATTCCTGTAGCAGCACGGAATCGCCGGTCGGCGCGCGTCGGCGCGCCCCTCTCCTGCGGAGGAAGCACCTTGTCCCCTACTGAACTCGCGCCGGCGTTCTTCTTGGCTGCGATCGTCATCCTGGTCAGCTGCCGGTTGGTCGGACGTCTGCTGCGGGCCTTCGGGCAGCCTCCGGTGGTGGGGGAGATGGTGGCGGGGGTGGTGCTCGGCCCGTCCCTGCTCGGCTGGATCGCGCCCGCCGTGGAGCAGGCCGTGTTCCCGGACGCGTTGCGGCCGGTGCTGTACGTGGTGGGGCAGATCGGGCTGGTCGTGTTCATGTTCCAAGCGGGCTACGAGTTCCGCGTGGACCGGTTGCGCCAGGTCGCGCGGCCCGCGTCGCTGGTGTCGGTGGCCGGGGTGATCACCCCGCTGGTGCTGGGGATCGCGCTGACCTGGATCGCCGCCGACACCGCGGGCATGTTCCCGCCGGGAGTGCCGCTGCTGGTCTCGGCGCTGTTCGTGGGCGTCACGCTGGCGATCACCGCGTTCCCGATGCTGGCCCGGATCATCACCGAGCGCGGCCTGTCCGGCACCCGGTTCGGATCGCTGTCGCTGGCGTGCGGCGCGTTGGACGACGCGGTCGCGTGGGTGCTGCTGGCCGGGGTGCTGAGCATCAGCGCCGCCAGCATCGGCCCGTTCGCGGTCGCCGCGGGCGGCAGCGCGGTGTTCGTCGTGGTGCTCGTCGCGATCGTCCGCGCCGGAGACCGGGCCGACCGCGCGGTGCGGCGGCTCAACCCGGAGCACTTGCTGATGGCGGTGGTCGTGGTGCTGTTCCTGGCGGCCTGGTACACGGACAAGATCGGGCTCTACGCCGTGTTCGGCGCGTTCAGCCTCGGAGTGGTGCTGCCGCGCTCGGCGGCCGTCGACGGCGCGGTGCACGCGATGAAGCCGGTGAGCACGCTGTTCCTGCCGCTGTTCTTCACCTATTCGGGGCTGAACACGAACATGGCGCTGCTGCTGGATCCGGGGCTGCTGCTGTTCACGGCGGGCGCGGTGCTCGTGGCGATCGTGGGCAAGCTCGGTGCCTGCTGGGCCGCCGCGCGGCTGGCGGGGGAGCCGAGCTCGGTCGCCCTCCGCGTCGGCGCGCTGATGAACGCGCGCGGGCTGATGCAGCTCATCGCGATCAACGTGGGGCTCGCGGCGGGCATCGTGACGCCGCAGCTGTTCAGCGTGCTCGTGGTCGTCGCCCTGGTCACGACGATCATGGCGACGCCGCTGCTCACCTTGTTCGACCGCCTGGAGCGCAAGCGGACGCGGGAACCCGCGTCGGTCTGAGGCCGCGCCGCAGTGCCACCACCTGCGCGTTCCCGCGATGTGGATCTTGAAGTGCCGAGCGCCGATTCCCCCTATGCTCGGCTGCGCGGTGCCGCTTCCGGGCACTGTGGAAGGTGAGGGGATTCTCCGATGCGGCATGCGCTCAGGTGCGCGGTGCTGTTCCTGCTGATGGTGGTGGCCCTGCCCGCGCTCGCGAGCGCGGCCTCGGCGCAGGAGCCCGAACGGCCCGTGGTCCGGGTCGGCACCGAAGGGACCTATCCGCCCTTCTCGTTCCACGATCCGGGGACGCAGGAACTCACCGGCTACGACATCGACGTGATCAAGGCGGTCGCCGACAAGGCCGGGTGGGACCTCGAATTCGTCGAGACCCAGTGGGACGCGATCTTCCCCGCGCTCGACGCCGGGCGGATCGACGTCATCGCCAACCAGGTCTCCGTCAACGAGGAACGCGCCGCCAAGTACGACCTGTCCGAGCCGTACACGTACTCGCGCGGCGTGATCATCCGCCGCACCGGCGACGAGGGCATCAAGACGCTCGAAGACCTCCGCGGCAAGACGACCGCGCAGTCGAGCACCAGCAACTGGGCCCAGGTCGCCAAGGACGCGGGCGCGAACGTCGAAGCCGTCGAGGGCTTCGCGCAGGCGGCGGCGCTGCTCACCCAGGGTCGGGTCGACGCGATCGTCAACGACAACATCGCCGTGCTCGACTACCTGGCCAGCACCGGTTCCACCGACGTGGAGATCGCGGGCAACGCCGGTGCCGAGACCAGCGAGCAGGTCCTCACCTTCCGCAAGACCGATCAGGCCCTGCTCGACCAGGGGAACCGGGCGATCGCCGAGCTCAAGGCCGACGGGACGCTCAAGAGCATCTCGGAGAAGTACTTCAAGGCCGACGTCTCGGTGCCCGACGGTGGTGAGGCCGACCTGTCCGAGGGGCGCGGTCACCGCAGCACCTGGGACGTGCTGCGCAGCACGGCGTGGCCGATGTTCGTCGGCCTCGTCCAGGTGACGATCCCGCTCACAGTGCTGAGCTTCGCGATCGGGCTCTCGCTCGCGCTGCTCGTGGCCCTCGCGCGGATCTCGCCGTACAAGGTCCTGTCCGGACTGGCCCGCGCGTTCATCTCGATCATCCGCGGCACCCCGCTGCTGCTGCAACTGTTCATCGTCTTCTACGGGCTGCCGCAGCTCGGGGTGAAGTTCCCGCCGTTCACCGCCGCCGTGATCGCGTTCAGCCTCAACGTCGCCGGGTACGCGGCGGAGGTCGTGCGCTCGGCGATCCTCGCGGTGCCGAAGGGGCAGTTCGAGGCGGCGGCCACGATCGGGCTCGACTACCGGCAGACGCTGCGCCGGATCATCCTGCCGCAGGCGACGCGGACGGCGGTGCCACCGCTGTCGAACACGTTGCTGTCACTGCTGAAGGACACCTCGCTCGGATCGGTGGTGCTGCTGACGGAACTGTTCCGGCAGTCCCAGCTCGCCGCCGCCGAGAGCAACGAGTTCCTCGCCCTGTACGCCTTCGCCGGGCTGTACTACTGGGTGATCTGCGTGGCGCTCTCCGCCGGGCAGAAACGACTGGAAACCCGACTGGACAGGTACGTGGCCCGATGACCGACACCACAGCGCAGCCCGCCGAGCCCGCCCGCGTCCGGGTGCACGGCCTGGAGAAGTCCTTCGGCGACCAGCACGTCCTGCGCGGCATCGACTTCGAGGCGCGGCGGGGGACTTCGACGGTCCTGCTGGGACCGTCGGGCTCGGGCAAGACGACCGTGCTGCGTTCGCTCAACGTCCTGGAGACGCCCGAGGCCGGAGTCATCGGCATCGACGACGTCGAGATCGACTTCGCCCGGCTGCCCGCCGGCAAGGCCGGTCGCAAGGAGAGCGCGCGGTTGCGGGCGCAGAGCGGCATGGTCTTCCAGGCCCACAACCTCTTCCCGCACCGCACGGTCCTGGAGAACGTCGTCGAGGGTCCCGTCGTGGCGCAGCGGCGCCCGCGGGAGGAGGCCGTCGCCGACGCCCGGACGCTGCTCGATCAGGTGGGGCTCGGCGACCGCGCCGACGCCTACCCGTTCCAGCTCTCCGGCGGGCAGCAGCAGCGCGTCGGCATCGCGCGGGCCCTGGCGTTGAAGCCGCGGGCGGTGCTGTTCGACGAGCCGACCTCCGCGCTGGACCCGGAACTGGTGGGCGAAGTGCTCGCGGTGATCAAGGACCTCGCCGCCGAGGGCTGGACGATGGTGATCGTCACCCACGAGATCCGCTTCGCCCAGCAGGTCGCCGACCAGGTCCTGTTCCTCGACGGCGGCGTCATCGTCGAGCAGGGCACCAGCGCCCAGGTGATCGGCGACCCGCAGCAGGACCGGACCCGCCGCTTCCTCAGCCGCATCCGCGACCACGGCTGAGCGGTCCCGCGGTCAGCGCGCGGCGAGTTCGTCGTGGACGGCTCGGGCGAAGGCGTCGGCGGCGGGGGAGCGGTCGGCGGCGGTGAGCAGCATCGTCTCCCGGCGCCGCACGAACTCGGGGTCGTGGACCCGCACCCAGGTGACGCCGCGCGGCGCGGCGTCGGCGGCCATGCCGGGCAGCAGCGAGATGCCGAGCCCGGCGGCCACCATGCCCAGCCGGGTCTGCCAGCTCGCGGACCGGTGCGCGATCTCCGGTGCGGCCAGCGTCGGCCAGGCGCCGAACTGCGGCTCGTCCGCTCCGCCCGAGCCGACGATCCACGCTTGCCCCGCGAGTTCGGCGACGTCGACCTGCTCGCGGGCGGCGAACGGGTGCTCGTCGCTCACCGCGATGCCGAGACCCGGCCCCGGCCCGAGCGGTTCGGCGTGCAACCCGTCCACGTCGTAGTCGGGCAGCCCGTCGCCGACGGCGATCACCGCGACCTCGATCCGCCGCGCCCGCAGCCTGCGCACTTGCGCGGGACTGCCGGACTCCCGCAGGTCCACCACCAGCGCGGGGTGCGCGGTGCGCAGCCGGGCGATCGCGCGGGGCACGAGCACGGCTGCGGCGGTCGGGTAGGAGCCGACGACGAGCCTGCCCGCGAGCCGGTCCCGCAGCCCCGCGATCTCCAGGTCGGCGGCCTCCAGGTGGGCCACGACCCGCCGGGCGTGGCGCAGCAGCACCTCGCCCGCCGCGGTGGGCCGGACTCCCCGCGCGTGCCGGGCGAACAGCGCTGCACCGGCCGCGTGCTCGGCCGCGCCGACCTGGCGGGAGATCGCGGACTGCGTGTAGCCCAGCGCCTCGGCCGCGGCGGTGAAGCTGCCGCACCGGGCCACTTCGACGACGACGCGCAGCGAGGTGAGGGTCAGTTCCGGCATCGTCCGAGTATGCGCACTGCTCAGGCGGGCGCGTGCTCGGCGTCGGCCGCGTAGGCGATGTCGCGCTGCGCCTCCCACGCGGTGAGCCGTCCCCGGGCCGCGTCGGTGACGGCCTCGTAGGCGTCGGAGTTCAGCAGCAGCCGCAGCGGGGGCTCGGGGGAGGTGGCGGCTTCGACGATCGAGCGCGCGACACCGCTTTGGCTGCCCACCATCTCCTCGACCACCGGCGCGGGCTGGTCGGCGGGGCCGCCGCGGTAGGGCTCGCTGACCGGGATCCGGTCGGCCGCCTCGTAGAAGCTCGTCCGCACCCGGCCGGGTTCCACGAGCACGGTCCGGATGCCGAACGGTTCGACCTCCTTCGCGAGCGCCTCGAAGTAGCCCTCCACACCCCACTTCGTCGCGTGGTAGATGGCGAATCCGGGGAAGGTGATGTGCCCGCCCATGCTGGACAGCTGCACGAACACCCCGCCGCCCTGCTCCCGCAGCCGCGGCACGGCCCGGCGGGCGAGCTGGATCGAGCCGGTCAGGTTGGTCTCGATCACGCCCCGCACCTGCTCGTCGGAGAGGTCCTCGGCGGCGCCGAAGACGCCGAGCCCGGCGTTGGACACGAGGACGTCGATGTGCCCGAGCTCGGTGAACGCCGCCGCGAGCACCTGCTCGATCTGCTCGGTGTCGGTGACGTCCAGCGCCCGCCGCCACAACCGGTCGCCGTGCCGCCAGGCGAGGTCGTCGAGCTGTTCGGGCCGCCGCAGCGTGGCGGCGACCCGGTCGCCCCGGTCCAGCGCCTGTTCGGTGAGTTCCCGGCCGAGGCCGCGCGATGCTCCGGTGATGAACCACGTGGTCATGCTGTTGCCTCTTCCCGCTCGTCGTTGGTTCACCGTCCACGGTGCTCGGACGAGGCCATGCGGACAAGCGAGGGTTCCGCACCGGAGCCATGCGCATTCGGCATGGCTCACGCGACGCTGATCGCTCCGGTGAGCACGGCGAAGGCGATGTAGGCGAGCGAGGCCAGCAGCACCCAGAGCACGGCGAAGCGCTGGAAGTCGCCGAGGTCGCGCTTGATCAGCCCGAGCAGCACCCACAGCGGCGCGGAGGCCGGGCCGATGGAGTGCATCATCTGGCCGATGGCGCCGGCTCGTGCGATCTCGACGGGCGCGATGCCGTAGTGCCCGGCGGATTCGGCGAGCACCGGCAGCACGCCGAAGAAATAGGCGTCGTTGGACATGAAGAAGCTCAGCGGCAGGCCGATCACGGCGGTGAACAGCGGGATGAGGTTGCCGAGGGAGTCGGGCACGACCGCCAGCAGCGCGTCGGCCATCGCCTCGGTCATGCCGGTGTCGGTCATGATGCCGGTGAAGATCCCGGCGCCGAGGACCAGCATGACGACCGGGACGGCGTTGCCCGCGTGCTTCTTGATGACCTCGCCCTGGTCGGCCAGGCGCGGGTGGTTGACCAGCAGCGCGATCACGAACGCGAGCATGAACAGGTTCACCGGCTCGGCGACCCCGGCGACCAGCAGCACCAGCAGCAGCACCGTCAGGCCCGCGTTGAACCAGGTGCGCCAGGTGCGGTCCGCGTCGCCGCGGTCCTGCGCGGCGATCTCGGCGGCGAACTCGTCGATGACGGACCGGTCGATGCGCTTGCGCTGGTCGCGGCCCAGCATCCAGGCGATGGCGACGATCGTCAGCGAGGTGAGCACCATCGGGCCGATCATGTGCACGAAGTAGTCGGTGGAATCCAGGTGCAGCACGCTGATCCCGCGGGTGGCGGCGCCGCCCCACGGAGTCGTGCCGGAGATGGTGCCCAGCGCCATGGTGGCGATCGTGGCGATGACGAGCGGGTTGATGCCGAGGCGCCGGTAGATCGGTAAGAACGCCGAGCAGATGATCATGTAGCTGGTGGTGCCGTCCCCGTCGAGCGCGACCAGCAGCGCGAGGACGGCGGTACCGACGCAGATGCGGACCGGATCGCCCTTCGAGACCCGGATGATCATGCGGGAGATCGGGTCGAACAGCCGGGCGTCCATCATGACGCCGAAGTAGAGCACCGCGAACAGCAGCAGGATCGCGGTCGGAGCGACGATCTCCAGCCCGTTGAGCATCATCTCGTCGAGGTCGCCGCCGAACCCGGCGGCCACGCCGAAGAACACGGGCGTCGCCATGATCGCCACGAAAGCGGTCGCATATCTGCGCATCACCAGCGCCATGAAGACGCCGAGCGTCCCGAATCCCAGAACGGCGAGCATCGTTGCTCCTCAGAGGTGTGAGCTGTGTTGTGCGCGGGTGGAACCTCGGCCGCCCCCGCGTCACGAGGACCCGCGGCGGTGCCGGTGGCCGCCGCCGCGTCGGCAGGACGGCACACCGGTCACCGTCGGAGTGCGGTGGAATCGGCCGGGTGCGCGGGTTACGGCGTCGCCGGTCGCCCCGGCAGTTCGGCGCGCAGCGCCGCCAGGCCGAGCCGGGGCGGGCTCAGCACTTCCGCGCCGAGGGCCGTCGCGAGCTCGTCGGCGTGCGGGCTCAGCGAGTAGTTGGCGAGCAGCACGAGGTCGGCCTCGGCCAGGTGCGGACGTGCCGCTCGCACCAGGGAATCCGCCGACGCGGAGCCGGCCCGCGCGGGCAGGACGCCGGCGTCGGGGGCGGCCTCGGCGAGCCGCCGGGCCGAGTCCGCCAGCGCCGAGTCCAAAGAGGACAGCAGGAGGACCCGAGCGGGTCCGCGGCGGGCGATCTCGGCGAACGCGGCGTCGTCGGACCCCCGCACCGGCACGTCCCACAGCTCCCGCGCGAGAGCCGCGACCGGCCCGTACATCGAGCAGCTCAGCTGCACCGCGGCGGCCCCGCCGTCGACCGCGTGGCGGATCAGCGAGAGCATCCGCCGGCGCAGCGCGGGAGTGAGCCCCCCGGCCGCGTCGGCCTCGCCGATCAGCCGGTCGTCGACCAGGTGCCACGGGTCGGCCGCCGGGAAATCCGCGCGCAGCACGGTGTTCACGGGTTCGACCGAAGCGGGAGTGGCGTGCACGAACGCCACGAGCGGGCCGGTCGTCACGCCGGGTCCCCGATCGCGGCGGCGACCGCGTCGGCGAACGCCGCCGTACCGGTCGACCCGCCCATGTCCGGGGTGCACGTCCCGGTCGCGACCGTGCGCGCGATGCCGGAGTCCAGCAGCGTCGCGGCCCGGCGCAGCGCGTCGTCGTCGTTGCGGTCGCCCAGCCACTCCAACAACATCGCGGCGGAGAGCATCATCGCGATCGGGTTGGCGATGTCGCGTCCCGCGATGTCCGGGGCCGAGCCGTGCGAGGCCTGGGCCATGCACTGCCGGTCGGAGGCGTTGATGGAGGGCGCGATGCCGAGCGATCCGGCGAGCTCGCCGGTGAGGTCGGAGAGGATGTCGCCGAACATGTTCTCGGTGACGATCACGTCGAACTCGGGGGCGCGGCGCAGCAGGTGCACGGTCATCGCGTCGATGTGGAAGTCGTCGACGGTGACGTCGGGGTACTGCTCGGCGATCTCGCGGCACACGTCGCGGAACAGCCCGGTGGTCAGGCGCAGCACGTTCGCCTTGTGCACGATCGTGAGCCGCTTGCGCCGGCCGCGGGCGAGTTCGAAGGCGGTGCGCGCGATCCGCTCCACCGCGGGCCGGGTGATGATGCCGTGCGCGATGGCGACGTCGGGGGTGGGCATGAACTCGCCGGTGCCCGCGTGGGTGTTGCGGTCGGCGTAGAAGCCCTCGGTGTTCTCCCGCACGATGACCAGGTCGGTGCCGGGCACCATCGCCTTCGCGCCCTCGAACGCCTTCGCGGGGCGGATGTTGGCGTAGAGCCCGAAGCGGGTGCGGATGGTCCCGCTGGGGTTGAGCCGCGAGCGGTGCGGTTCGGGGTAGGCCGCGCTGTCGTGCGGCCCCAGCAGCCACGCGTCCAGCCCGGCCAGCGCCTCCAGCGTCGATTCCGGGATCGGTGTCCCGTGCTCGTCGATCGCGGACCGGCCGAGCGGCAGCGGGAGCCAGTCGACGCCCGGCGCCTCGGCCGCGGCCAGCGCCGCGTCGACGACCCGGGTCGTCGCGGGCACGATCTCCGCGCCGATCCCGTCGCCTTCGAGCAGGCCGAGTCGGTACGCGGGGGTGGGGCGTGCGGTCATGGAATCTCCTCCGGAAGTCGCGGACGGCGATATCCTGGAGGTTATAACCTCGGTCGGTCAAGACTTCGCAGAAAAGTGATCGCGTGCCGAAGAGCCAGCGGATACCCTGTGATGAGAGTCTTATAACGAGCCCGGTCGAGGTGTTTCACCTGGTGGTCGGGCGCGGTAGTCGGCGCGGTAGCTTATAGCCGAACGGGAGGTGTGGCATGAGCGAACCGGCGGCGTCACCGCTGATGACCAAGAGCGAGCTGGCGTACGTCAGCGTCCGCGACAAGATCCTCTCGGGCGAGTTCCCGCCCGGCTCGGTGCTCAACCAGGCCACGCTGGCGCGCACCATCGGCATCAGCACCACACCGCTGCGCGAGGCGCTGCGCAGGCTCAAGGCGGAGCGGCTGGTCGAACTGGACGCGCACCGCGACGCGCGGGTCACCGAGCTCAACGCGGAAGAGGCCCGCGACCTGCTGGAGATCCGGCGCTCGCTGGACCCGCTCGCGGTGTCGCTGGCCGCGCAGCGGCGCACCAAAGCGGACATCGCCGAGATCCGCGCGGCCGCCACCGGGCTGCGCTCGCTGCCCACCGACCCCGAGCACCGGCAGCTGCTGCACCACCGCCGCTTCCACGTCGCGATCTACCGCGCCTCGCACAACGACCTGCTCATCGAGACGCTCGACGGCCTGTGGGACAAGGCGGACCGCTACCGCAGGCTCGCGCTGGAGATCGACCGCGGACCGCGGGCGCGGGAAAAGAAGGACGAGGAGCACCGGATGCTCGTCGAGTGCGTCGTGGCGGGCGAGGCCGACGCGGCGGCCGACGTCATGCGCGAGCACATCGAGACCAGCCTCGGCGCCCAGGCCGCCCGCCGCCTCATCCGCGCCGAGCAGTGACCCCCGAATCCGCCCTCGGTGCGGGCCGACGACTTCCGGGGCGGCCGTGCGCGGGCCTCACCGGCGTTCCGCGATGCCGCGGATGAACGCTGCCTGTCCCGCGTGCTGCAAGCCGTCGGCCAGCACGCTCACCAGCCGGACCCCTCGGGTGACCGGGGGCGTCCAGTCCGCATCGATCACCTCGTCGAGGTCGGCGTCGGAGAGCCCGGCCACGTAGGACACGGTCCGCTCGTGCACCGAATCGTGGTAGCCGAGCAGCAGTTCCGCTTCGGCGCGCACCTGCGCCACCTGCTCGGAGCTGTGGCCGTAGCCGATGTCCAGGTCGTCGAAGGGCAGGTCGAACCGGTCCCGCCAGCCCTGGGTGAACCACACCTGCTCCGTTCCCGCCGCGCCCGCGAGGTGATCGTCCTGCACCCGCGTGAGATGCCAGATCAGCCAGGCGATCGAGTTGGCCTGCGGGTCGACGCGGAGGACGAGCTCGTCCTCGCCCAGCTTGCGGGTCGCGCCGTGCACGGCCTCCCGAATCCGGTCGTAGCCGTCGACGAGCACGTCAGCGCTGGTCATATCGCTCAGCGTCCCTTCACCGGTGGTCGGATGCGCGAAGTGCGCCGCGTTCCACCGTACGAGCGGGAACCGGCGCGGGCATGCGGCGCGGCCGTGCGGTGCACGGCCGCGCCACGACGTCAGTTGTCGTGATCGCTGCCCGCGCTGCCCGCCCCGAAGTCGAGGTTGAGCGTGCGGTCGATCTCGATGGGGCTGTCGCCGTTGTAGCTCACGTTCAGCAGCCCGGAGCCGGTGCTGCTCTGGCCGTCGCTGCTCGGCCCGGCGTGCGCCACCGGCGAGAGCAGCAGGGCGGTCGCCGGCGCGGCGCAGGCGAGTCCCCGGAGGATGCGCATGGGGGTCCTTTCGTTGATGTGCGGGAAGAACGGGTCGGGTCAGGCCGACGCTTCGGGGACGGGTGCCGACGCGGCGTCGTCGGCCGACCGGTCGGCGAACCGGCGGGCCAGCCAGGCGCAGGCGATCAGCTGCAGCTGGTGGTAGAGCATCAGCGGCAGCACCAGCAGCCCCACGCTCGCGGCGGGCAGCAGCACCGAGGCCATCGGCAGGCCGCTGGCCAGGCTCTTCTTCGAACCCGCGAACACCAGCGCGATCCGGTCCGGGGTGCTGAACCCGCACCAGCGCGCCGCCAGCGAGGTCACCGCCAGCACCACCACCAGCAGCACCAGGCACACGGCTGCGAGCAGCAGCAGCCCGGACGGGGTCAGCTGCTCCCAGATGCCGTGCGCGGTGCCCTCGCTGAACGCGGTGAACACGACGGCGAGGATCACGACCCGATCGAGCTTGCCGAGCGCTCGCCGCGCGCGCACCCACTCGCCGATCCAGCGGCGGGCCAGCTGTCCCAGCAGGAACGGCACCAGCAGCAACAGCACGATCTCGGGCAGCGCGTCGAGCGGCACGGCACCGGTGCCGCCCGCCAGCAGCAACCCGGCCAGCACCGGGGTCAGCAGCACCCCGAGCACGTTGGAGAACGTCGCCGCGCAGATCGCCGCGGCGACGTTGCCGCCGGCCAGCGAGGTGAAGGTGATCGACGATTGCACCGTCGAGGGCAGCACGCACAGGAACAGCAGTCCCAAGTGCAGCGGCTCGGTGAGCACGGCGGGCACCAGGACCGCGGTCGCCAGCCCCAGCACCGGGAACAAGGCGTACGTGCTGAGCAGGATCGCGCCGTGCAACCGCCAGTGCCGAACGCCTTCCCAGGTGGCGCCCCGCGGGAGCCGGGCGCCGTAGAGGAAGAACAGGAATCCGATCGCGATCGTGACCGCGGTGTCGAGCACCGCGGCGGGTTCTCCGCGAACCGGGAAGAAAGCCGCGAGAACGGCGGTGAGGACGAGCGCGATGATGTAGGGATCGATTCTCGAACGCGTGACGAAGCTATTCGGCATCACTGTCCTGTCGAAATTCGGGGAGAGGTGAATTCCCGGCGGCATGAATCCGGAATCGCTGATTCCGGTAGCCGGGAAGCGGGATGATCCGGTCAGGTCTGCATCTCGACCGGCCTGACGTGGTTCCGGCTGATGTTGCGCTCCAGCAGCGCCAGCGATTCCGCGACTCCGACGGATCCGGCCGAGACCTCCGGGAGCCTGCCGTCGGCGACGCGCAGATCGGTCAGCGCCCGGTCGATGGCGGATTGCGCGGCGAACAGGCACGGCGTGCTGTAGATCGCGACGTCGACGCCGAGGTCCTGCAGCTCCGGCAGCGAGAGCCGTGGGGACTTGCCGCCCGCGATCTGGTTGAACAGCAGCGGCTTGTCGCCGATGACCTTGCGGACCTTGGCGATCCAGTCGACGCTGCGCACTCCGTCGACCAGCAGCACGTCGGCCGCCGTCTCGGACAGCGCCTCCGCCCGGCGCAGGATCTCGCGCTCCTCGGTGGCGTCGGTGCGGGCCACGACCAGCAGGTCCTGCCTGGTGGAGAGAACCAGGTCCAGCTTGTCCAGGTAATCCTCCAGCGGCAGGATCCGCTTGCCGTCGACGTGGCCGCAGCGCCGCGGCCGCTGCTGGTCCTCGAGGATGACTCCGGAGGCACCGATCATCTCCAGCTGCTCGACGACGTGGCAGGCGACCTCGGGGTCGACGTAGCCGTCGTCGATGTCGACCAGCAGGTGCTGCTGGGGGAACGCCAGCCGCAGCCGCTGCACGAACGCGACCATGTCCGGCCAGGCGATGAACCCGATGTCGGGCAGGCCGTAGTGCGAGGCGGCGAAGCCGAATCCGGAGATGAACATCCCGGAGTAGTGCTGGGCGGAGACCGAGGCCGAGAACATGTCGTAGACGCCGATCAGCGGTGTGATCTGCTCGCCGGCCACGTCGTTGCGCAGTGCGGTGCCGTACTTCACGGTGTACCTCCAGGTTTTTCGGGTAGGGGTGTGCGAGGACCGTCCCGGAATACGGGTTCGGTCCGGGGTGGAACGGTCCCTCGATTTTCTGCATGCCGGATCGGCGGTGGTGCCGACGCGGTTTCGGTTCTCCTGAAATCGTCGCAACGCGGACAGGAATGGTTCCGGATGAGGAATTTCAGGAGTTGTCCAGGTGTCTTCCGGGCCCGACGGGATGGGCCCGGTTTGGTTCTCCTGGACTGATTTCACCTTATTGCACGAACCGAACTCCGGCCAAACCCACAGATGGGTGCAAGTAGGTGCACGATGGCGAATCACGCTGAGTGATAATGAATTTTCTCTAATCTTCGCCCCGGATCACGGAAGTCGAGATGATTCCGCGCGGAACGAGGAAAGTATTTCACGTTCACCCGCCTGTTTGCGGCTGACCAGCGACGGGTCCTGTTCGTGCCTTCTGGCTGCGGCTCGTCCTCGTCGCCGGGAGCTCCGCGCGCGGGTCGTTGCGCTGGAAAAGATCAACTTTGGGCTGACGGGACCTGGTGATGCACCGCTCGCTCTGCGTGATCACATGAGCGGATCGGCATGCGTTCGCGCCCGCATCGCCGCTGTTCGCGGTCGCACCGCCAGGAGGTTGCGCCGGGCGCGACGGCGACCCGGTGCCGAGTGATCGAACCGTCCCCGCGATCACCTTGAAGCGCGCTGGGCCTGCGGGTAGACACCAGGTGGCGGAATGCCCAGCGAACGTGAGGTGCCATGACCAACGCGCGAGGACAGTCGGTGCAACGCGCTCGGACGTTGCTGTCCGAGCACCCGGTGCTCGACGGGCACAACGACCTGCCGTGGGCGCTGCGGCTGCACGGGGCCTACGACCTGGAAGCGCTCGACCTCTCCCAGGACCGGACCGGCACGCTGCACACCGACCTGGCCCGGCTGCGCGCCGGTGGTGTCGGCGGGCAGTTCTGGTCCGTCTACGTCGAGACCGGGCTCCAAGGGGACCGCGCGGTGTCGGCCACCTTGGAGCAGATCGACTGCGTGCTGCGGCTCGCCGAGCGCCACCCGGGCGAGCTGCGGCTCGCGGGCACCGCCGCCGAAGTGCGCGCCGCGATGGCCGACGGCCGCATCGCCTCGCTGATGGGAGCCGAGGGCGGCCACAGCATCGCCTGCTCGCTGGCGACGCTGCGCGCCTTCCACGCGCGGGGCGTGCGGTACCTGACGTTGACGCACAACGACAACGTGCCGTGGGCCGACTCGGCGACCGACGAGCCCGCCGCGCACGGGCTCACCGCCTTCGGCGAGGAGGTGGTGCGGGAGATGAACCGGCTGGGCATGCTCGTCGACCTCTCGCACGTCTCCGCCGACACCATGCGCCACGCGCTGCGGGTGACCCGCGCGCCGGTGCTGTTCTCGCACTCGTCGTCGCGCGCGCTGTGCGACCACCCGCGCAACATCCCCGACGACGTGCTCGCCGAACTGCCCGCCAACGGCGGCGTCGCGATGGTCACCTTCGTGCCCTCGTTCGTGCTGCAGGAGGCCCGCAACTGGGTGCTCGCGTTCGACGCAGCGGCGACCGGGGCGGGGCTCGACGCGCACGGCGGGGGCGAGCAGGTGCGGCGGTTCCGCGCCGACTACGAGGCGGCGCACCCGAGGCCCGCCGCGACCGCCGCCACCGTCGCCGACCACCTCGACCACATGCGGGAGATCGCGGGCGTCGACCACCTGGGCATCGGCGGCGACTACGACGGGGTCGACGTCACCCCGGCGGACCTGGCCGACGTGGCGAGCTATCCGAACCTGTTCGCGGAGCTGCTGGACCGCGGCTGGTCCGAACAGGACCTCGCGAAACTGGCGCACCGCAACGCGATCCGCGTCCTCGAAGACGCCGAGCGGGTCGCCGACCGGCTGCGGCGGACCGAGCGCCCCTCGGTGGCCACGATCGAGGAGCTGGACGGCTGACCCGTGCTGCCGCCGGGGCCCGGGGCGTGTGCACTGTGCGGGCGGCCCACCCGTCGAGGTGATCCTCGGCCATCGGGGAACACCGGGCTCGGCGGGTGAGTTGTTCCAGTGAGTCATCCGGACGCCGAAAGAGGTATTCATGTCGAAGCTGGCGCAGGTAGGCGTCACCGGCCTTGCCGTGATGGGGCGCAATCTGGCCCGCAACTTCGCGCGCAACGGCTACACCGTCGCCGTGCACAACCGCTCCGTCGGCCGCACCCACGAGTTCATGGAGCGGTTCGCCGAGGAGGGCGAGTTCGTCGCCGCCGAATCCGCGGCCGACCTCGTCGCTTCGCTGGAACGGCCCCGCCGGGTCGTCATCATGGTCAAGGCCGGTGGGCCGACCGACGCCGTGATCGACGAGCTGGCCCCGTTGCTCGACGAGGGCGACGTGATCATCGACGGCGGCAACGCGCACTTCGAGGACACCCGCCGCCGCGACGAGGCGCTGCGCGGACGCGGCCTGCACTTCGTGGGCACCGGCATCTCCGGCGGTGAGGAGGGCGCGCTCAACGGGCCGTCGATCATGCCAGGTGGCTCCGCCGAGGCCTACGAATCGCTCGGGCCGATGCTGGAGAAGATCAGCGCGCACGTGGACGGCACGCCGTGCTGCACCCACGTCGGCCCCGGCGGTGCCGGGCACTTCGTGAAGATGGTGCACAACGGCATCGAGTACGCCGACATGCAGCTGATCGCCGAGTCCTACGACCTGCTGCGCCGCGCGGGCGGGCTGGACCCGGCGCGCATCGCGGAGGTTTTCCGCGGCTGGAACGAAGGCAGGCTCGCGTCGTACCTGGTCGAGATCACCGCGGAGGTCCTCACGCACACCGACGCCCGCACCGGAGCGGCGTTCGTGGACGTCATCCAGGACCAGGCGGAGCAGAAGGGCACCGGCCGCTGGACGGTGCAGACCGCGCTGGAGCTGGGCGTGCCCGTCAACGGCATCGCCGAGGCCGTGTTCGCGCGCAGCCTGTCCGGCCACGGCGACCTGCGCGAAGCCGCGCAGGGCCTGGCCGGCCCGCAGCCCGCCGCACTGTCCGCTGAGGACGCGAAGCGGCTGGCCGAGGACGTGGAGAAGGCGCTGTACGCGTCGAAGGTCGTGTCCTACGCGCAGGGCTGGAACATGATCTCGGTGGGCAGCCGCGAGTACGGCTGGGACGTCGACCTCGGGGCGATGGCCACGATCTGGCGCGGTGGCTGCATCATCCGCGCCGCGTTCCTGGACCGAATCCGCAACGCCTACGGCAACGACCCCGCGCTGCCCACGCTGCTGGCGGACGCGGAGTTCTCCCGCGAACTCGCCGACGCGCAGGACGCGTGGCGCCGCGTGGTGGCCACCGGCGCCGAACTCGGCATCCCCACGCCCGGATTCTCCGCCGCGCTGTCGTACTACGACGCGCTGCGGGCGCAACGCCTCCCGGCGGCGGTGACGCAGGCCCAGCGCGACTACTTCGGTGCGCACACCTACCGCCGCACCGACGTCGAAGGCTCGTTCCACACCCGCTGGGACACCAACCGAACCGAGGAACCGGCGTGATGGTTGTTCGGTCTCGTTCTGCGTAGCGGTGCGGGTGGCGGAACCTCAGCTGCTTCCTCGCTGCGGGATCTTTTTCCCAAGTGGCTCCGCCACGAGGGAAAAAGCTGTCCTCGCGAGGAAGCAGCTGAGAACCCGCGGCGGTGCCGGTTGATCTGGTGGTTGCTGCTCAGCGGCTTCGCCGCTGACAGGACACAGAGCATGAACGCTGCTCACCTTGTCGCGGTGAGGTCGGGGGCTGGCGGTTTCGAGCGAGGTTTCGGGGTCCGTGGTGCGTGGGTGCGCTGCGGGCCCCGCTTTGCGTCGGGGTGCCTCCGGTCGGTGGCGGGGGCGTTTCGGGGAGGACGATCCGTGTTCGTGCGGGGGGTTGGGGACGGTGAGGTGCACTGTTGCGGGTCGGTTGGGCCGATGGGGTGTATTCCGTAACGACCGTCCGTGTCCGGCGACATGGTCATCGAGCCCGGTGAACGGCACCGGGCCCGGTGCGCCCCTGCCCGGGGGCGGAAATGAGAAGACGGACATGAGTACGCGGACCTTCCCGCAGTCGCCGACCGCCTCGTCGCACCTGCGGCCGGATCGGCGCCAGTGGACGTGGGTCATCGGTGGCGTCTTCGCCCTGCTGTTCGTGCTCGGCCTCGCGGCCTCGTGCGAGCAGTCGCGGGAGGGCGAGTCGGCCCGGCCGGTGCCGACCGGGTCGGTCGTGCTCGCCCCGGCGGTCGTCCCGGAGTCGACGCTGCCGCCCGCCGCGACCTACGAGGTGCGGGCGTCCGAACGGATCGCCGCCCCGGAACCCGCGCGGACGCGCGAGCCCGTGCACTACGAGGACTGCGCCTCGGACCCAGTCCACCGGGTGGATCACCGCTCCGAGCGCGACGGCGACGGTTGCGACGCCTGACCCGTCCACCGGGTGGGATCACGTGCTCGGCGGAAGGTGCGCGTGTTCGCGGAGGGCGGCGAGCTGGGCGGTGAGTGCGAAGTCGAAGCGGGCGGCGAAGTCCGTGCCGGTGAACTCGCCGAGGATGCCGTGCAGCGCCGGGTACCGCCGCTCGTCGACCGCCTCCCGGAGCGCGGCGGGGCGGGGACCGGAGGGGGCTTGTTCCTCCTGCACCAGCCCGAGAGTGACGTAGAGCGAGGTCCACACCGCCCACGAGGCCTCGCGCACCGCGAGACCACCGCGCAGCAGCGTCGTGGCGAGCTCTTCGGCGAAGCGCAGCACGTGCGGTTCGAGCGCGTAGGTCCCGGTGACGAGCGCGGCGCCGTCGCGGTGCGCCAGCAGCACCCGCCGCAGCCGGTGGAACAGCTCGCGCACCCTCGGCTCCCACGGGCCGGGCAGGTCGTCGAAGCGGATCTCGCCGATCAGCGCGTCCGCCATCAGTTCCCGCAGCCGGGCTTTGCTCTTCACGTGCCAGAGCACGGTGTTCATCCGGACGCCGAGCCGATCGGCCACGGCCCGCAGGGTGACGGCGTCGAGCCCCTGCTCGTCGAGCACCCGCACCGCCTCGGCCACGACCGTGGCCGGTTCGAGCCTGCGCGGTTCGCCCATCGCCCCAGCTTAGGGAGACTCCGCGCCGCCGCCAGCGCTCGTGCGCCGGAGGCGCCGGTCACGACGTGCGGTGACCGGCGCCGGCGGGGATCAGCCCTCCAGCTTGGCGCGGAGGAATTCGAGCGTCGCGCCCCACGCCTTCGCCCCCTGCACGGGGTCGTAGGTGCCCATGAGGTTCTCGTCGTTGAAGAACGCGTGCCCGGCCGGGTAGATCCGGAAGTCGGGGCGCGTTCCGGACTCGGATTCGATCCGGTCGGCCAGCGCCTCCACGGCGTCCGGCGGGGCCATCGAGTCCTGCTCGCCGAAGTGGCCGAGCAGCGGTGCGGTCAGGTTCTCGAAGCTCGGGTAGTCCTCGCCGAGCACGCCGTAGAACGGCACCGCGGCGCCGATCTTGTCGCCCTGCTGCGCGGCGAGCACCAGCACGAACCCGCCGCCCATGCAGAAGCCGACGGAACCGATCTTGCTGCTCGTCACGGCGTCGTGGGCCAGCAGGTAGTCCACCGCGCCGCCGAGATCGGTGGCGGCCTGGTTCACCGGGAGGTCCTGCATGAGTTGACCGGCCTCGTCGGAGTCGTGCGTGGTGCGCCCGCCGTAGAGGTCGGGGGCGAGCGCGACGAACCCTTCGGCGGCGAGCCGGTTGGTGACGTCGGCGATGTGGTCGGTCAGGCCCCACCATTCCTGGATCACGACGACGCCGGGGCCGCTTCCCGATTCCGGCAGCGCGAGGTAGCCGTGCGCGGTGCCCCCGTTGCTGGGGAAGGTCACGTTCTGCAGTGGGTTCTCAGCCATGCCCCGATTGCACCACTTCCCGGTGGTCCGGGGCAGCGGGTGGGGTGGGTGGCGTCAGAGTTCCCGCAACCGGGTCAGCACCACCCCCAGCGTCACCAGGTCGGGAGCACCGTCCGGGGGAGCCGCGGCGGCGAGGTCGGCGGCGAGGTCGCCGCTGAACAGGTGGACCCAGGGCGATCCGATCCCGGCGTCGTGATCCGCTCGGTCGTCCGCGTACTCCGGCCCGGAGCTCATCGGTGCTCGTTCCGGGACCGGCGCAGCGCGCAGGCCGGGCAGCGGTTCCCCGTCCAGCCGGGCAGCACGGCGAGCACGCCGGGCGGGAACGTCTGCCCGCACAGCGAGGTGAGTTCCCTGCCGCGAGCCGCCGGATGCCGGATCTCGAACGCGTGGCTGATCAAGCCGGAGACGCCGAGCGCGGTGCTCCGGTAGCGGGCGAAGAAGATCACGGCTGCCACCTCGGTGCCGGGCGGCGCTCGTCGAGCGGCGGCGCGGTGCCCGTCCGGGCGCGGCAGTCGGGGCACACTCCCGGCGGCAGCAGGTACCCGGGCCACGCCGGTCGGATCTCGGCGCCGCACACGGCTCGCGTCGTGCACCCCGGCGACCACCGCCACCGCGCGGGCACCGCGTGTCCGACGGCGGCGTGCCTGCCGCCGACCCACTGCACTTCGGATGTTCGATCACTCATGGTCGCAGGATCGTCACCGAGGGTGCGTGGACTCCAGGTCAGCCGGGTGGTCATCATGGGTAACCGTGGGTCAACCCAACGAAAGCCTGCGGGAGGCGCGGTCGCGCACCGCGTCCCGGCGCGCGCCGGGCGAACCGATGTCCCGTTCCGAGCTCGCTTCGGCGGTGTCGTCGTGGTTGTGGCGGGAGACCGGCAAGCGCCACGACCTGGACCCGCACCTGCTGGCGAAGTGGGAGCGCGGCGCGGTGCGCCGACCTTCCGCGCCGTACCGGGCGGCGCTGCGGGCGGTGCTGGGCGCGTCGTCGGACGCGGAACTGGGGTTCCCGGAGACGCCGTCGGCCGCTGACGAGATCTCCGCCGAGGCTGCTTCGGATCCGACCGGGTCGGGCGCGGCGGAGAACGGGCCGCCCGCCGACGCGGACTTCGTGGCCTCCTTGCACGGCGCGATCGCGCAGTTCGTGCGGATGGACTCGCTGCTGGGCTCGGGCGAGGTGGTCGATGCCGTGGTGCGGCGTTTCCGTGATGCGCAGCGGGTTCTGGCGTCGGGGCGTTACCGGGTGGAGGTGGAGCGGGACCTGGAGGCGGCGACGGCGGAGCTGGGCGAGGTCGCGGGCTGGATGCTCATCGACGCGCAGCGCGATGAGGAGGCGAGGCTGCTCAACGCGGAGGCGTTGATGCTGGCGCAGATCGCCGGTGACACTTCGATGCAGTGGTTCATCTTGTCGAACCAGGCGTTGGCGTCGACGCATTGCGGGCGGCACCGGGAATCGCTGCGCATCGCGCAGCGGTTCAGCGATGACGAGCGGCTTCCGGGTCGTGTCCGGGCGTTGTTCGACGTGCGGCGGGCGCGGGCGTTGGGGAAGTTGGGCGCTACTTCCGATGCCGAGCGCGCGTTCGATCGTGCACGGGCCACCGTTGATGACGGGATCAGCGAGCGCGACCCGGCGTGGACGTGGTGGGTGGACGAGCAGGTGGTCTCGGGGCACCAAGGGCTGATGTACGCCAGGGCCGGTGATCCCGTGCGGGCGTTGCCGTACTTGGCGGAGTCGGCCGAAGGCGCCGCGCAGGTGGCGGACTACCGCTGGGGGCTCTACATCCATCGCGCGAACCTGTTCGATGCACTGCTCGCGGCACGTGATCTGGGGGAGGCTGAGCGGACGGCGTTGGAGATCTTCCCGATGGTCGGGCAGGTCGCGTCCGCTGCGACGGAAGCGGTTCTGCATCGTGCCGTCTCCAGGGTGCCGGGGGAGGCGTTGCCCTCGACGTTGTCCGACGTGCTCGACCACATCCGCCACCGCCTCCCGCCGCGCTGAGCCGCTTCGCGCCGCGAGGTCTCAGATGTCGTCGACCACGTGCACCGCGTCGACCGCGTAGAGGTGCGGCTCGTAGGACTCGGCCACTTCCGCGGCGGCCTGCATGTGCGGCTGCGCGACGGGGTTGGCGAGCATGGCCTGGAACGCGTCCGCGTCGCTCCACTGGGCGTAGTTGACGACCTTGGTGCCGTCGGTGCTGGCGTGGATGTTGGCGGACACGAAGCCGGGCAGCGTGATCATGACCTCTTCCGTCGCGCGGTTGAGCAGGTCGACGAGTTCGCGCTGGCGCTCCGGGCGCACGGTGAAGACGTTGATCAGGGTCGCCAGCGGCGCGTTCTGCTCGATGGTGCTCGGCATCTCTCGGATCCTCTCGATATGTCAGGTTCCTGACATCACACAGTCTGTGTCAGGATCCTTACGTGAGTCAACAGGGACACACCGAGCATCGGCCCGGATACCTCGTCAAGCGCGTCCAGCAGATGCTGCGGCACGAATCCGAGCGCGAACTGCGCGGCGTCGGCGTCACGATCGCGCAGTACGCGGTGCTCAACGCCCTCCACGAACATCCGGGCGCGTCCTCGGCGGAGCTGGCGCGGTTCTGCTTCGTCACCCGGCAGTCGCTGCAGGACGTGCTCGCGGGCCTGCGCGGCGGCGGGCTCGTGGAGGTCGCCGACCGTCCCGCGAGCGGGCGGGCGAAACCGGCTCGGCTGACGCCGCTCGGCGAACAGCGGCTGGTTCGGGCGGCCGAGGTGATGACCGCGGCGGAGGAGCGGATGCTGGCCGGGTTCGACGCGGCGGAACGCCTCCAGCTGGCGGGCCTGCTGATCCGGTGCACCGACAACCTCGCCGACTGAGCCCGCGCCCCCCGACCGCGACGAACGACCTGGACACTGTGCTGCGATGACCGACTTCTCCTCCCTCCCGCTGCCGGACCTGCCGGTGCGTCCGGTGCTCGGCGAGGTCGCCGACGCGCTCGCCGAACACGGCACCACCGTGCTGGTCGCTCCGCCCGGTACCGGGAAGACGACGCTGGTGCCGCTGGCGCTGGCGCAACGCGGGCTGCGGGTGGTGGTGGCCGAGCCGCGGCGGCTGGCGACCCGCGCGGCCGCCCGCCGGATGGCGCAGCTGGTGGGGGAGGACGTCGGCGAGCGCGTGGGGTACTCGGTGCGCGGGGAGCGCGTGCGGGGGCCGCGCACCGTCGTCGAAGTCGTCACCTCGGGCCTGCTGGTGCGGCGGTTGCAGGCGGATCCGGAGCTGTCCGGGGTCGACGTGGTGGTGCTCGACGAGTGCCACGAACGCCACCTCGACGCGGACCTGCTGCTGGCGCTGCTGCTCGACGCGCGCGACGGGCTGCGCCCGGACCTGCGGCTGCTGGCGACCTCCGCGACGATCGCCGCCACCCGCGCGGCGGAAGTGCTGGGCGGCGCCCCGGTGCTGCACGCGCAGGCGCGCACCTACCCGGTGGAGCACCGCTACCTGCCGCCGAACCCGGGCGAACGGATCGAGGCGTGCGTGGCGCGGGCGGTGCGGACCGCGCTCGACGAGCAGGACGGCGACGTGCTCACCTTCCTGCCCGGCGCGGGCGAGATCCGCCGCGTCGCCGCCGCGCTCGCCGGACTGTCTGATGTGGACGTGCTCCCGCTGCACGGCAGGCTTCCGCACGCCGAGCAGGATTCCGCGCTGCGCGAGGGGAAGCGGCGCAAGGTGGTGCTCGCGACGGCCGTCGCGGAGTCGAGCCTGACGGTGCCGGGCGTGCGCGCGGTCGTCGACTCCGGGATGTCCCGTGTGTCCAGAGTGGATACGAGGCGTGGGCTCGCAGGACTGGCGACGGTGCGCGTGTCGCAGGCGGGTGCCGAGCAGCGCGCCGGCCGCGCCGGGCGGCAAGGGCCGGGCATCGCCTACCGGTGCTGGCCGGAGCACGAGCACAGCACGTTGCCCGCGTTCGCCGAGCCGGAGATCCGCACCGCCGAACTCACCCGCCTCGCGCTGGAGCTGGCCTGCTGGGGAACTCCGGACGGTTCCGCGCTGACCTGGTGGGACGAGCCGCCGACGGGTCCGCTCGCCGCCGGGCACGAGGTGCTGCGCGGACTCGGCGCGCTCGACCCCGACGGCGCGGTGACCGGCAGAGGCCGGCGGATGGCCGAGCTCGGGCTGCACCCGAGGCTGGCGCGAGCACTGCTCGACGGCACCGAACGGGCCGGGTTACGGGCGGCGAGCGAGGTCGTGGCACTGCTCGACGACGACACGGTGACCTCCGAGTCCGATGTGGACTCCGCGTTGGCGCGGCTGCGCCGCGGCGGGCCCGGCACCGACCGGTGGCGGCGGGAATCGCGCAGGCTGGCCGGGCGCGCGGAGAAGCCGACGCGGCAGGGCAGGGCGGACGCGGCCGAGATCGTGGCGCTCGCCTTCCCGGAGCGCGTCGCCCGCCGCCGGGCTGCGGACTCCCCGATCTACCTGATGGCGTCGGGCACGGCCGTCGAAGTGCCCACCGGATCGCCGCTGCGGCACGCCGAGTGGCTCGCGGTGGCGGTCGCCGACCGCAGCCCCGGCGCCGCGCACGGCACGGTGCGGCTCGCCGCCCCCGCCGACGAGGGCTTGGCTCGACGAGTGGCGGCTCCGCTGCTCAGCGCGCGCGACGAGGTCCGGTGGTCCGGCGGCGACGTGCGGGCGGTGCGCGAAGAGCGGATCGGCGCGATCACCGTGGACAGCAGGCCGCTGCGCGAACCCGACCCGGCGCTGGTGCGGGCGGCGCTGCTCGACGGGCTCCGCGTCGACGGACTGGAGCTGGTGCGCTGGAGCCAGGACGCCGTCCGGCTGCGCGACCGCATCGGATTCCTGCACTCCGCGCTCGGCGAACCGTGGCCCGCCGTCGACGACGACTCGCTGCTGTCCGATGTGGACTCCTGGCTGGAGCCGGAGCTGTCCCGCGCCCGGAAGCGGGCCGACCTCGCGCGGATCTCCGCTGCGGGCGGGCTGCGGAGGCTGATCCCGTGGTCGCAGGCGGCCCGGTTCGACGAGCTCGCGCCGGAGAGCGTCGAGGTGCCGTCCGGGTCCCGGATCAAGATCGACTACTCGGGTGATCGGCCGGTGCTGCCGGTGAAGGTGCAGGAGGTCTTCGGCTGGCGCCAGGTCCCGATGCTCGCCGGCGGCCGAATCCCCCTGGTGCTGCACCTGCTCTCACCCGCCGGACGCCCGGCGGCGGTCACCTCCGACCTGGAGTCCTTCTGGGCCACCGGCTACCCGCAGGTCCGCGCCGACCTGCGCGGCAGGTACCCGAAGCACCCCTGGCCCACCGACCCCACCACGGCACTTCCCACGCGGAAGACCCGCCGTTGATCGTCTGCGTAGGGTTCGGGTGGCGGAACCTCAGGTGCTTCCTCGCTGCGGGATCTTTTTCCCGAGTGGCTCCGCCACGAGGGAAAAAGCTGTCCTCGCGAGGAAGCACCTGAGAACCCGCGGCGGTGCCGGTTGCTCTGGTGGTCACTGCTCAGCGGCTTCGCCGCTGACAAGACAACGACCACGAAGGCGCTCACCTGGAGATGCAAGATCAAAGAGAAGTGGTCAGCGGCTTTGGTTCTGTTCAGTTGAAGGTGAGGGCGATGAGGTCGGTGGCTCGGAGGTCGGGGAGCGTCCAGGTCACGCCTGCCAGGGCGCAGCCGATGCGGGCCAGGGCGAAGGTGTCCGGTTCGCCGGGGGCCAGGTCGTCCTCGTCGGAGATGCCCGCCGCCGCGATGGCCGCCCGGACGTCGGCTCGGGGCTGCGGATCGCGGAGGTCCAGGTCGTCGGAGTCCGTGCTGAAGACGAGCTCGCCGTCGATCGCGTACCCGATGGCTACCGGAGGGCCGGTGAAGTTCGTCCGGATCGTCACCGCGGGTCCGCCGGCGGCGGACAGGACCGCGCTCGGCTCCTGCACGGCCGGTCTCGGCCTGCCCGCCATCGCCTCGAGGCCGGACCAGTCGCCGCCGGCCGCCGCGTCCACCGCGCGGGCGCGCTCCAGGTCGCCGACCTCGCTGGTCGCGCCGGCGTCGTCGAACACCAGCGTCCAGCCGTGGACCCGGCCCGCCAGCAGCACCGCGACGCAGTCGGGGTCGCCGAGGGCCGCGCGCGGCAACGAGGTGTGCTCGTCGGTGGACTGCGCGGGCAACGTGCACGGCACGGCGGAACCGGCGTCGAGGCCGAGCAGCTCCAGCGCCGCGCGCGGTGCGACGTCGCGCACCAGGTGCGCGGTGGAGTGGCCGATCACGTCCAGTTCGGACAGCCAGATCGGGCGATCATCGGCGTCCAGGGTTCCAGGTGGAAAACCAGGTGTGGGCAAGACATCTCCTCGGAGTGGGGAAGGGCGGGCCGACGGGCGAGCTCAGCCGAACGGCAGCATCACCAGGTCGGCGCCGCGGACGTCCGCCGACGTCCAGGAGGTGATCCCCGCGAGCGCGCAGCCCATGCGGATGACCGCCTCCGGGTCGCGCTCACCCGGATCGAGGTAGTCCTGCTCGACGATCCCGGCGGCCTCGACGGCGTCCTTGAGCCTGCCCTCCAGCTCGGGCGCGATCCCGTCGAGGTCGTCGGAGTTCGTCCACAGCACCTCTTCGCCGTGCTCGGCGAACACGAGGCCGCAGCTCGGCCCGCTGAAGTTGTTCGCGAGGGTCAACGCCGACCCGCCGGTCCGGGACAGCGCCACGGCGGGATCCACCAAGGCGCCGTCGACGCCCGAGACCTCGGAGGTCATGCCCGCGTCGTCGAGGACGAAGGTCCAGCCGCCGATCCGTCCGGCCAGCAGCACCGCGCTGCACTCGACGTCGCCGAGCGCGGTGCGCGGCAGCGAGGTGTGCTCGTCGGAGCGCTCCGGCGGCAAGGTGCACGGCCGCACGTGCCGGAGCTTCGCCCCCAGCACCTCCAGCGCTTCGAGCGGCTGCAGGTCGCGCACCAGGTGCACGAGCTGGTGCGGGTCCTCCGCGCCGAGATCGGAGATCCATGCGGGGCCGCCTTCGGAATCCAGGGTGTCCGCGGGGAACGTCGGTGCTGTCATCGGTGGTCCTCGTCAAGCGTCGATCTTGTGATGGCGACACTCTGCACCAGACCCCCGACAACGAGCCCCGCGAGCACCCGGGTCGTCCGTTCGGTGGAACCGGCGGGCTGCGCGATGAGTTCCCGCGCACCGAGCGGTCGAACTCGTGGAACGGACGATTCGAGGAGGACGACGATGAGCTTGCCCGAGGTCGTGTCGCGGGAGGAATGGCTCGCCGCGCGCAAGGAACTGCTGGCGAGGGAGAAGGCGGCGACGAAGGCGCGGGACGCGCTCAACGCGGACCGGCGGCGGTTGCCGATGGTCCGCATCGACGAGGACTACCGGTTCGACGGCCCGGACGGGACGGCCACCTTGCTCGACCTGTTCGGCGGGCGCCGCCAGCTGCTGATCTACCACTTCATGTTCGACCCGAGCTGGGACGCGGGCTGTCCGAGCTGCTCGGGGTTCGTCGACCAGTTCGGCGACCTCACGCACCTGCGCGCGCGGGACACCTCGCTGGTCGTGGTCTCGCGGGCGCCGCTGGACAAGATCGAACCGTTCAAGGAGCGGATGGGCTGGACGTTCCCGTGGTACTCCTCCGGCGGCGGCCGGTTCAACCACGACTTCCACGTCACCCACGACGAATCGGTGTCGCCGATCGAGTACAACTACCGCACCAGGGCGGAGCTGGAGCGGGCCGGGGTCGGCTACTACGTCGAAGGCTCCGAGCCGTTCGAACTCCCCGGCCTGAGCGTGTTCCTGCGCGACGGGGACGCCGTGTTCCACACCTACTCCACGTACGCGCGCGGCCTCGACGGCCTCGGCAGCACCACGAGCCTGCTCGACCTCACCGCGCTGGGCAGGCAGGAGGAGTGGGAGGAACCGAAGGGGCGGGCGAGTGCCGTCGGCGCCCCGGCGGGCAGCGACAAGGTCCGCTACCACGACGAGTACTGATCACCGGCGGCGCAGCGAGGTCGGGCGATGACCGCGGGTCCGCCCGCATCGGGTGGTTCACATGTTTCTTGACAACGATCAACGCAGGCTGAAAGGTTGTCGCGACGTTCCACTGCGACGGTGTGCAGGAAGCCGGTGAGGAATCCGGCGCGGTCCCGCCACTGTGAATGGGGAGCCGCGTCCACTGGGGCCACTGCCGGGAAACCGGTGGGAAGGCGGGGCGCGGCGCTGATCCATGAGCCAGGAGACTGGCACCGTCGTACCGATTCGCACGGGGTCGCGGAGCCCCGAGGAGGTACGAAGTGCACCCGAACTCGTTGTACGCGCCGGATTCCGGTCGGTCCCCCGAGTCCTGCCGCGCCGCGTGAGCGGCGTGCTCGGCCGCAGGCGGCTGCTCGCGGGTGTCGCGGGAGCGTTCGCCGCGGTGCCCCTGGTGTCCTGTTCCGGCGGTTCCGGGTCGAGCCCGGGGCGGCTGCGGGTGGCGTTCCCCGCGGGCGGGGCGACCGAATCCCTGGACCCGCACACCGGCTCGCTGTTCGTCGACCAGGCGAGGGCGAAAGCGCTGTTCGACACGCTCGTCGGCTACGCCGACGACATGAGCGTGGTGCCCCGCCTCGCCGAGTGGTGGCAGCCTGATCCGACCGGCACCCGCTGGCGGATCCGGCTGCGCCCGGCGAAGTTCCACGACGGACGCCCGGTGACCGCCGAAGACGTGCTCTACACGTACCGGCGCATCGCCGACGACTCCACCGCGGCGCAGGCGAGCGCGCACTTCGGAGACGTGGACTTCGCGGCCAGCACGGCGATCTCGGCCACCGAACTGGAACTGGTGCTCGGCGCGCCGAACTTCGAGTTCCCCGCCGCGTGGGGCGCCCCCGCCACCGAGATCGTGCCCGCCGGAACGACCGACTTCACCGCCCCCGTCGGCTCCGGACCGTTCCGCTTCGTGTCCTTCGAACCCGGCAAACCCGCCGTGTTCGCGCGGTTCGACGACCACTGGTCCGGCCCGGCCACCCCGGCCGAGCTGGAGTTCGTGCCGATGGAGGAGGAGAGCGCGCGGGTCAACGCGCTGCTGTCCGGTCAGGTCGACTACGCCCACGACGTCAGCGCGAACTCGGTGCGACTGCTGGAGCAGGGCGGCCGGGCGCGCGTGCACTCCGCGCCGTTCGGCACCATGCAGTCGCTGCTGCTCAAGGTCGACCGGCCCCCGTTCTCCGACCCCAGGCTGGTGCGCGCGGTGCGGGCGGGGCTGGACCGCCGAGCGCTGCTCGACATCGCGCTCAGCGGCCAGGGACGGATCGGCAACGACCTGTTCGGCGCCGGTCTGCGGTTCTACCCGGCGGGCCTGCCCGAACCCGTCCGCGACCCGGAGCTCGCCCGGTCGCTGCTGCGGGAGGCCCGCGCCGACGGGCTCGGCTGGGAGTTGCAGACCAGCTCCGTCGACCCGTACTTCGAGTCGGCGGCGAGCCTCATCTCCCAGCAGCTGGGCGACATCGGGATGCGCGTGACGCCGCGGGTCGGGCCGTCGGAAACGTACTTCTCCGACATCAAGGAGCACGGCGTGGCCTCCCTGAGCAGGACCGCCGCGTTGCCGGTGCCGACGTTCCTCGGCCAGCGCATGACCTCCGACGCGGGCGGCAACAACTACACCGGCTACCGCTCCGCCGAATTCGACGCGCTGCACGCCGAAGCTCTGTCCACAGCCGACGAACATCGGCGGGCGGCCCTGCTGGCGCGGGCGCAGCGGTTGTCGCGGGAGCACAGCGGCATGGTGGTGTGGGGCTTCAGCGGCTGGAACGTCGCCACCTCCGACCAGGTGTCCGGCGTGCGCGGAGCACCACCGAACTCCCTGGACTGGGCCCGGTTCGACCGGGTGAGCGTGGGGTGATCGCGCTCGCTCCGCGGCTGCGCGGGGCGGCCCCCGGTGCTCGGGTGCTCGGCGCGGTGCTGTCCCGGATCGGCGTCGCGGTGGCGCAGATCGCGCTGGTCGCCGTCGGCGTGTTCGCGCTCACCGCGCTGCTGCCCGGCGACACCGCCGAAGTCGTCCTCGGCGAGCACGCCGACACCGGGCAGGTCGACGCGCTGCGGCGGCGCCTCGGCCTGGACGAGCCGCTGGGCACCCGATTCCTGGACTGGGCGGCGGGAATCCTGCACGGCGACCTCGGCACCTCGCTGCGCACCGGGCGCCCGGTGGTCGACGAGATCGCGGGCAACGCCGCGACGACGGTGCTGCTGGCGGTGCTGACCCTGCTGATCGTGCTGCCGCTGGCGCTGTGGCTGGGCGCGCGCAGCGGACTGCGCGCCGGATCCCGGTTCGACCGCTCGGTGAACTTCGCGGTGGTGCTGCTGAACTCGGTGCCCGAGTTCGCGCTGGCGCTGCTGCTGGTGGGCGTGTTCTCGGTGCAGGCGGGCTGGTTGCCCGCGACGGCCGCCGGGTTGTCCGGCTGGTCGTTGGCGGCCGAACCCGCGGTGCTGGTGCTGCCGGTGGCGGTCCTGGTGGCCAAGCAGCTGTCCGCGCTGGCCAGGCAGGTCCGCGCCGGCGTGGTGGTCGCGAACTCCGCGGAGTTCGCGACGCACGCGCGACGCGCCGGGCTCGGTGCGCGCGCGGTGGTGCTGCGCCACGTGCTGCCGAACGCGATCGGCCCGGTGCTGCAACAACTCGGGCGCACCGTGGACGGGCTGCTCGGCGGCGTGGTCGTGGTGGAGGCGCTGTTCGCGCTCGACGGGCTCGGGTCCGGGTTCGTCGAGGCGGTGCGCGCCCGGGACCTGCCCGCGGTGCAGGGCTACGCGCTGCTGTTCGCCGCGGTCACGATCGGCGTCAACGCGGTCGTCGACCTGGCGGCGCGCCGGTTCCGGGCGGGCGCGCGATGAGCCGCGTCCTCGGCTGGGTGCTGCTCGGCGTGCCGCTGCTGGCGGCGCTGGCCGGACCGCTGCTGACCGGGCCGGTGCACGCGGCGAGCGTCCCGCTGCTGCCGCCCGGCGGCGCGCACCCGCTCGGCACCGACGTGCTCGGCCGGGACGTGCTCGCCCTGGCGCTGCACGGCGGCGGATCGGTGCTGGCGCTGGCCGGGGGAGCGCTCGCGCTGTCCTACCTGGCGGGGGTGCCGCTGGCGCTGGCCGCGGTGGGCCAGCCGTACCGGTGGCTCGACCGGTGGCTCACCCGCGGCCTGGACCTGGTGCTGGCGCTGCCCGGACTGCTGGTGCTGATGGTGCTGGCCGCCACCGGGACCCGGACGGCGGGCGCGCTCGTCGTCGCGGTGGCGCTGCTGCAACTGCCCGCCGTGGTGCGGATCGTGCGCGGTGCGGCGCTCGACGCGGGCCGGCGCGGCGCGGTGGAAGCGATGGCGCTGCAAGGGGAATCGTGGTGGCGCATCCACTTCGACTACATCGGCCGCGGGGTGCTCGCGCCCGTCGCCGTGGACGCGGGCGGCAGGTTGAGCCTGGTGCTGTACCTCGTCGCCTCGGCGAACTTCCTCGGCCTGGGCCTCGATCCCGCCACCGCCGACTGGGCGGTGCTGGTGGAGCGCAACCAGGAGGCGCTGTTCCTGCAGCCGTGCGCGGTCCTCGTCCCGGCGGGCCTGCTGGTCGCCCTCTGCACCGGCATCAACCTCACCGTCGACCACCACCTGGTGACCGGCCGCGGCCCCAGCTGACCCCGGCCCCAGCCGTCACGTTGTGGACGATTCCCGCAATTTCGCGAGAAGTTGAACCACCCGAACGAGGCGAAACCCCCGCTCCGAGCCCATCGTGCCCCCGCTGATCTGCCGGAACGGTCGTCCACAGGGGATGTCGGACACGCCGGAGACCGTTGATTCCTCGCGAAATCGCGGGCGCCGGACCGGCACGTCCGGGGTGGGGCCTTCGGCTCCGGCCCGAAGAGCGGGGCCGCGCACCAGGGCCGAGGTGCGCGCGGTTGCCCCCGATGGAGTGGACGGCGCCGCCGTCCACCGCAGTGCCGTCGCGGCGGTCGGAGCAATTCGCCCCGGAGGACCTTGACCGCCGATGTGTTAGCGCTAACACTGGCGGCTCGATCCGATCGAGGCGGAAGCGGGGGGCGGCGATGGCCGAGGAATCCGGTGGTCCGGTGGCCGGTGCGCCCGGCCCGGTGCAGCGGGCCTCGCTGGCCGACGTCGCCCGGCTCGCCGGGGTCTCGCACATGACGGTGTCCCGCGTCGTCAACGGCACCGGACCCGTTCGGGCCGACACCCGGCGGCGGGTGCTCGACGCCGTGCGGCGGCTCGGCTACCGGCCCAACCCGCACGCCCGGGGACTGGCCACCGGGCGGTCGCGGGTGCTCGGCGTGGTCGCGCTGGACTCCGTGCTCCACGGGCCGGCGAGCACGCTGTTCGGCATCGAGAACGCCGCCCGCGACTCCGGTTTCGGCGTCTCGGTGGCCAGCGTCCGCGAACCGGGCAGAGCGGGCATCGGTGAGGCGGTCGACGCGCTCAGCGCGCAGGGCGTGGCGGGCATCGTGGTCATCGCGCCGCACGCGGAGACGGGACGGGCGCTCGACGACGTCCCCGCGGGCGTGCCGGTCGTCGCGGTCGCCGACACCGAGCAGGCGCCGGTCCCGGTGGTCACCGTGGACCAGCGCGACGGCGGGCGCCAGGCCACCGAGCACCTGCTCGCGCTCGGGCACGAGACGGTCTGGCACATCTCCGGTCCCGACGGCTGGTTCGAGACCGAGGCCCGCGAGCAGTCGTGGCGGGCCGCGCTGGAGGCGCGGGGCGCAGCGGTGCCTCCGGTGCTGCGCGGGGACTGGAGCCCCCGCTCCGGGTACGAGGCGGGGCGGAAGCTGCTGCGGTATCCGGGCGCGGACGCGGTGTTCGCGGCCAACGACCAGATGGCGCTCGGCCTGCTGCGCGCGTTGTCCGAAGCGGGCCGGTCCGTTCCGGGCGACGTGCGGGTGGTCGGGTTCGACGACGTGCCGGAAGCCGCCTACTACTCCCCACCGCTGACCACGGTGCGCCAGGACTTCCTGGCCCTGGGGCGCACGACGTGCGACCAGCTGCTCCGGCTGGTCGAAGGCGCGGCGGACGTGCCCGACCGCTCGATCGTCGCGGCCGAACTCGTGGTGCGCGACAGCACCGGAGCCCGCGACCCGTGACGCGGGCTCGGCGGTCCGCTCGATCCCTGAACGCACCGCTGATCCCTGCGAACCTCCGATCTTGCCGGCGGCGAAGCCGCTGAGCAGTGACCACGCACGCGGCCGGGTTTCCCGCGAGGACGGCGATTTCCCTCGCGGTGGAGCCGGGCCGGGACATCGACCCCGCAGCGCTGGGGTCCCACCACCCGACCCCTACGCAGATCACCCCGGAAGGCCTCTTCGCCAACGAAGACGAGGAAACGAGAACCATGCTCAGTGCCGATGGCTTACGGCTGTCCATGAACTGGATGGACAACCTCATCCTGATCGTCTACTTCGCGGTGGTGCTGGGCATCGCCCTGGCCGCGAAGCGCAGTGTCCGCAACAGCCTGGACTTCTTCCTCTCCGGCCGATCGCTGCCCGCGTGGGTGACGGGGCTGGCGTTCGTGTCGGCGAACCTCGGCGCCACGGAAATCCTGGGCATGGCGGCGAACGGGGCGCAGTACGGCGCCTACACGATCCACTGGTATCTGATCGGCGCGATCCCGGCGATGGTGTTCCTCGGCCTGGTGATGATGCCGTTCTACTACAACTCGAAGGTGCGCAGCGTCCCGGAGTTCCTGCTGCTGCGCTTCAGCCGCTCCTCGCACCTGCTCAGCGCCGCCCTGTTCGCGGTCGCCTCGGTGCTGATCGCGGGCGTGAACCTGTACGCGCTGGCGATCGTGCTGCGGGCGCTGCTGGGCTGGCCGCTGCCGGTGTCGATCGGTGTTGCGGGCGTGTTCGTGCTCGCCTACATCATCATCGGCGGGTTGTCCTCGGCGATCTACAACGAGGTGCTGCAGTTCTTCGTCATCGTGGCCGCGCTGGTCCCGCTGACCGTGCTCGGCCTGGCGAGGGTCGGCGGCATCGGCGGGTTCATCGACAGCGTTTTCGCCGGCCCCGGACCGGAATTCCTCACCGCGTGGGGCGGCACCGGGTTCGGCCAGGACAACCCGCTGGGGGCGAACTGGCTGACGATCACCCTCGGGCTCGGCTTCGCGGTGTCGTTCGGGTACTGGACGACGAACTTCGCCGAGGTGCAGCGCTCGCTGTCGGCGCGCAACCTCTCGGCGGCGCGGCGCACCCCGCTGATCGCGGCGTTCCCGAAGATGTTCATCCCGCTGATCGTGGTGCTGCCCGGCATCATCGCGCTGCTGGTGTACCCGCAGATCGGGCAGGCCGGTGGCGCCTACGACTACAACGACGCGATCCCGCTGCTGATGCGCGACCTGCTGCCCAACGGCGTGCTGGGGCTGGCCGTGACCGGGCTGATGGCCTCGTTCATGGCGGGCATGGCCGCGAACGTGTCCAGCTTCAACACGGTGTTCACCACCGACATCTGGCGGCCCTACCTGAAACCGGGCATGCCGGACGCGCACTACCTGCGGGTGGGCCGCGTCGTCACCGCGGTGGGCGTGCTCGCCGGCATGGGCACGGCGTTCATCGCGGCATCGTTCAGCAACATCATGAACTACCTGCAGACGCTGTTCTCGTTCTTCAACGTGCCGCTGTTCGCGACGTTCATCCTGGCGCTGTTCTGGAAGCGGATGACCGCGAAGGCCGGTTTCTACGGCCTGCTGGCGGGCACGATCGCGCCGATCACCTTCTACGTGGCGTACAAGACCGGCGTCGTGCCGATCGCCACCGACCAGGGCGCGAACATGATCTCCTCCATGATCGCGTTCACCGTGGACGTGGCCGTCAGCGTGCCCGTCGCGCTGGCCACCGCGCCGAAGCCGGACTCCGAGCTGCGCGGGCTCGTCTACACGAGGGCCGCGGCGAACGACCGCGGTGAGGAGCTGCCCGGCGACTCCGCGTGGTACCGCCGCCCGGCGCTGCTCGGCTGGGGCGCGATCGTGCTCGCCGCGGCCTGCTACCTCCCGTTCTCGTTCTGAGCGAATCCCGCACCTGGAAGGAGGCCACCATGACCGAACCCGACCGCCCGGAGCACGGCACACCAGATGAGCACGCCGCCGACATCGCGGAACTGGAGCGGAAATCCGGCACCGCGGCCCGGTTGTTCGACGTCCGCAGCGTGATCGGCGGGCTGTTCGTGTTCTACGGGCTGCTGATCGGCGCCGCCGGGCTGTTCGCCGACGCGGACGCGCTGGCGAAAGCGCAGGGCATCAACATCAACCTGTGGACCGGGCTGGCGATGCTGCTGGTCGGCGGATTCTTCCTGCTGTGGCTGAAGACCCGGCCGCTGCGGGTGGAACCGCCGAACGAGGAGTGACCATTCGACGCCCCGGATGAAAGGACGATCCTTGCCGCACACTCGACGGTTCCTCGCCGAACACGGCTTCGCCGCCGACGATTCTCCCGCCACCAGCGGGAAGCGCTTCCCCGACGGGGCGCACTACCGCGTGGAGATCCCCAGCACCGAAGGCCCGGAAGTGCTCGACGCGGTGCTGGAGGAGGCGCGCGCCAGAGAAGTGGTGGTGCACCGGATCTCCCAGGGCAGCGGGGCGCTGTTGCTCACCGACGTGGAGCTGGCGCGGATGGCGGGCACGGCGGCGGACGCCTCCGTCGAGCTGAGCCTGTTCGCCCGGCCGCTGGCGGGCTGGGACATCGGGGCGATGGCGACCGCGTCCGGGGGCGGCCCCGTCGCGGCGCAGGCCCGCGGCACCGACGGGCTCGTGCACGCGGTGGACGACATCCACCGCAGCGCCGAAGCGGGGGTGCGCAGCGTGCTGATCACCGACCTCGGCGTGCTGCGGATCGCCGCGAAGATGCGGGAATCCGGTGACCTGCCACCGGATCTGCAGTTCAAGATCAGCGTGCAGATGGGCTTGGCGAACCCGGCTTCGGTGCGCATCGCCGAAGATCTCGGGGCCGACACCTACAACGTGCCGACCGACCTCACCACCGGGCAGCTCGCCGCGATCCGCGCGGCGACCGACCTGCCGCTGGACGTCTACATCGAGGCGCCCGACGACCTGGGTGGGTTCGTGCGGCACCAGGAGATCGGTGAGATCGTGCGGGTCGCCGCGCCCGTCTACGTCAAGTTCGGGTTGCGCAACGCGCCGAACATCTACCCGAGCGGCACCCACCTGACGCCGACCGCGGTGGCCCTGGGGCGGGAACGGGTGCGGCGGGCCCGCATCGGCCTGGACCTGCTCGCCCGGCAATCGCCGGACGTGGGCACCTCCGTGCCGGGCGCGGACGGGCTGGCGCTGCCGCAACCGCGAAACCGGACCGCGGCCACTTCCTGGATGACCGAGCGCACGACCGACGGGGGAGCGGAATGAAGATCACCCACCTGGACACCTTCGTGCTCGGCACCCCGTGGCGGGACCTCACCTACGTGCTCGTGCACACCGACGACGGACTGGTCGGAGTCGGCGAGACGCGGATGCTCGGGCACACCCAGGCCCTGCTGGGCTACCTGCGCGAAGCCGCGCCCAGGCACATCGTCGGCACCGACCCGTTCGACCTGGAATCGCTGGTGTGGCGGATGAAGCACGGCGACTACGGGCGGGCCGGGGAGATCGCGATGTCCGGCATCGGCTGCGTCGAGATGGCGTGCTGGGACATCATCGGCAAGGCGCTCGGTCAGCCCGTGTGGCGGCTGCTCGGCGGCAAGGTGCGCGATCGGATCAAGGCCTACGCCAACGGCTGGTACACGGTGGAGCGGTCGCCCGAGGAGTTCCACGCCGCCGCGCAGGAGGTCGTGCGCCGCGGCTACCGCGCGCTGAAGTTCGACCCGTTCGGGCCGGGCCGGTGGGAACTGGAACCCGCCGAACGGCGACGCTCGGTGTCGCTGGTCGAAGCGGTGCGCGACGCCGTCGGCCCCGACGTGGAACTGCTCGTGGAGATGCACGGCCGCTTCACCCCGGCCGAAGCGGTGCGCATCGCGGGCGAGCTCACCGAGTTCTCCCCGAGCTGGATCGAGGAACCGGTGCCGCCGGAGAACTTCGCCGCACTGTCCACAGTGGCCGAGAAGGTGAGCGTTCCGGTGGCCACCGGCGAACGCGTGCACGACCGCACCGAGTTCCGCGAGCTGTTCGAGCGGCGGGCCGTGGACGTCATCCAGCCCGACATCGGGCACTTCGGCGGCATCCTGGAGACCCGCAAGGTCGCCGCCACCGCCGAAAGCCACTACGTGCTGATCGCACCGCACAACGTGGGCGGGCCGGTGCTCACCGCCGCCAACCTGCACCTGGCGGCGGCCACCACGAACTTCAAGATCCAGGAGCACTTCAACGACTTCGCCGACCGGCACGTGAAGCAGGCGGCCCCCGGGCTGCCCGAGGTCTCCGACGGCTACTTCCCGCTGCCCCAAGCACCCGGTCTCGGCGTGGAGCTCGACGTGGACTTCGTGCGCGAACACCCGCCGGAAGGCGCGCACTTCGACCTGTACGCCGACGACTGGCAGTTCCGCGGCACCGGGGGCTCCGCGTGAACGATCGTGCGGTGATCATCGATCGGCCGGGGGAGTTGCGGATCGGCCGCGTCGAAGCCGTCGAACCCGGGCCCGGCGAGGCGCTGGTGCGGGTGGCGTGGAGCGGGATCTGCGGCTCCGACCGGGAGGTGTTCACCGGCGGACGGCCCGACGCGTTCGTGCGGTACCCGGTGATCCCCGGCCACGAGTGGTCCGGCACGGTGCTCGCGGTCGGGCCCGGCGTCACCGGCGACTACGTGGGTCACCACGTCGTCGGCGAGGGATTCCGCGGCTGCCAGTCCTGCGACGCGTGCCGGCGCGGCGAGAACAACCTGTGCGGCGCGGGCTACGAGGAAACCGGGTTCACCCTGCCCGGCGCGTGGTCCGGGCACCTCGTGCTGCCCGCCCGCCTGCTGCACGTGCTGCCGCCGGAAGCCGATCTGCGGGCGGCGGCCGTGCTGGAACCGGCGGCGTGCGTCGGCGAGGCCTGCCTGCGGCTCGGCGGGGTGTCGGGGGAGCGGGTGGCCGTCGTCGGCGGCGGCAGCCTCGGGCTGCTCGGGACGCAACTGCTCGCGGCCACCGGCCCGGCGGAACTCGTCGTCGTGGAACCGAGAACGGGCCGCGAGGAGATCGCCGAGTCGTGCGGGGCCACGACCGTGCTCACCCCCCTGGAAGCGGTGCGGCGGTGCGGCCGGTTCGACGCGGTGCTCGAAACCGCGGGCACGCCCGGCACCGCGCACCTGGCGACCCGGCTGGCCCGGCGCGGCGGGCGGGTGGCGCTGACCGGGGTGCCTCCCGAGTCGGATTCGCTGCCCACGGCGCGGCTCGTGTCCGCGCAGCTCACCGTGCACACCGTGTTCGGCGCGCCGTCCCGTGCCTGGTCGCACGTGGTGCGCCTGTTCACCGCCGGGGTGCTGGACCCGGGGCGGATCATTACCCACGAGTTCGCCCTGCCCGACGCCGCCGAAGCCCTGGAGACCCTGGAGGAACCCGGCCCCCACGTCGGCAAGATCCTCCTCAACCCCCACCGATGACCCCGCGGCGATCGGAGTGAACGGACCGTTCGTCCAATCCCGTTGGACCAACGGTCCGTTCACCCCGAACCACACGCGCATCGCTGCACAGCGCAGCGCGCGATGCAACGACATCATGCAAGGCGCACGAGCTTTTTCGGAGTGAACGGACCGTTCGCCCAATCCCGTTGGACGAACGGTCCGTTCACTCGAACCCGGTGGCGACCGACGACGGTGTTGATCTCCCGGGGGGTCGGGAAGGGGGTGGGGTGAACGGACCGTTCGTCCGAGGAGATCGGTCGAACGGTCCGTTCACCCGAATCGAAGACGGGTGCCGGGGCAGTGGTGCGGATCGTGGGTGGAGGCGGGTGAACGGACCGTTCGACCAGTCCGGTTGGACGAACGGTCCGTTCACCCCGCGGGAAGGAGTCGGATGGACGTGCGGCGGTATCGGGCGGAGCAGGTCACCGAGGCGTGCGCGAAGCACGGGGAAGGGCCGGTGTGGCACGACGGCTGGCCGGGGTTGCGGTGGGTGGACATGCTCGCGGGCGACGTGCTCACGCTGCTGCCCGACGGGACCGTGCGGCGCACGCACGTGGGTTCGGTCGCCGCCGCGCTGCGGCCGAGGATCGGTGGCGGCGCGGTGCTCGCGGTGGAACGGGGCTTCGCGCTCGCCGACGACGACCTCACCGACGTGCGCCCGTTCGGCGAGCAGTGGGCCGATCCGGGAGTGCGGATGAACGAGGGCGGCTGCGACCCGCACGGCCGGTTCTACTGCGGATCGATGGCCTACGCGGCCACTCCCGGCGCGGGCGCGCTCTACCGGCTCGACGCGTCCGGGCGCGCGGAGGTGGTGCTGGACGGCGTGACGATCTCCAACGGCCTGGCGTGGAGCCCCGACGGCGCCCGCGCCTACTACGTGGACACGCCGACGCAGCGGGTGGACGTGTTCACCTACCGCGACGGCGAGCTCACCGACCGGAGGCCGTTGGTGCGCATCGACCCGGTGGTGGGAGCTCCGGACGGGTTGACGGTGGACGCCGAGGGCTGCGTGTGGGTGGCGCTGTGGGGCGGCGCGGCGGTGCACCGCTACGCGCCGGACGGCGGGTTGCTCGCCGTGGTGGCGCTGCCGGTGCCGCGCGTGACCGCGTGCACCTTCGGCGGCGTCGACCGGACGGACCTCTACATCACGACCTCCCGCCAGGAGACGGACGTGCGTCGCCACCCGGAGGCCGGCGCGTTGTTCGTGCTCCGCGACGCGGGGCGCGGCCTGCCGGTCCTGCCCTGCGCGATGAGCCGACCTGGCACGCGTTGATCAGACCGTCCGCTCGACCGGGATTCCGGATGACATCCTGAGCTCGACGCAGAGGAGGTCCATCGTGGTGACCGTTCGCCCGTCGATCGGAGCCGTGGAACACGGGGCGCTCGTCGCGATCTGGCGCAGCGCGGTCGATGCGACGCACACCTTCCTCGCCGCCGCGGATCGCGACGAGATCGAGCGGCACCTGGCGTCGGACCACTTCCCCGCGGTCGTCCTCTCGGTCGCGGAGATCGACGGCGATCCGGTGGGTTTCGCGGGCACGCTCGACGGGAACCTGGAGATGCTCTTCGTCGACGCGGCTCACCGCGGGAGCGGGATCGGCACAGCGCTCCTGCGGCACGCGATCGCCGAGCACGGCGTGACGAGGCTCGACGTCAACGAGCAGAACGAGCAGGCCGCGAGCTTCTACGCCCACCGCGGCTTCGAAGTCACCGGCCGCAGCGAGACCGATGACGCGGGCCGCCCCTACCCGCTGCTCCACCTGCGACTCGGCTCCGCGTCCTGACGCGGAGCCCCATCCCGACCGGCCGACACGCCCCGGTCCACAGCCCCCTCCGCCTCCGCCCGATCTGGGGATGAATCCCTCACCTGTGGACAACTTCCCCGATTTCTCGCGAAATCGTTCGGCAACGGCCACGGCGTAGCGCCGAGAATCACCTGTTGATCTGCACGGATAACCATCTTGTCGTGGTGGGTGGTGGTTCAATTTCTCGCGAAATTGCGGGGGGTTGGAGCAGGTGCGGCTTGGTTCGGCGGAGCGAGCGGCAAGGTTGTGGCAAGGCGTTGACAACGTTGCGCAAGGGGGCGTTCGATGACTCGCGCCGCGCCGATCAGGCGGTGCGGCGCGACGGAGCGGAGGCGGTGTGGCGGCAACGCTGACCGAGGTGGCCGAGCACGCGGGCGTGGCGCTGTCCACGGCGTCCCGCGCGTTCGGCGAACCGGGCAGGCTCGGCGCGGACACCTTGCGCAAGGTGCTCGCCGCCGCCGAGGAACTCGGCTACGAACCCGGGCGTTCCCGCCGCGCGGGCGACCTGCCGCGCGGCACCACGGTCGCCGTGGTCGTGCCCGACATCGCCAACCCCGTGTTCGGCGCCTTCGTCAAAGCAGCGCAGGGCGAGGGCCGGCACCGCGAGCAGACCGTGGTGCTCGCCGACACGGCCTTCGACCGCGACCGCGAGCGGGACGTGATCGCGCGGCTGCGGGACCGGGCCGACGGCATCGTCGTGTGCTCGCCGCGGCTGGACGCCGAGGAGTTGCCCGCGCTGTGCGGGCGCACCCCGGCGGTGCTGGTGAACCGGGAGACGGCCGGAGTCGACTGCGTGCTCACCGACGCGACCGACGGCTTGCGCCAGACCGCGGACTACCTGATCGCGCTCGGGCACCGCCACCTCGCCTACGTGCAGGGGTCCGCGCGTTCCTGGTCGAACACCCATCGGCTCGGCATCGTCACCGCGCTCGCCGAGCAGGCCGGGGTGCGGCTCGACGTGCTGGGCCACCAGGCGGAGACGGTCGCGGGTGGCACCGCGGCCGCGGCCGGGGTCGTCGCGAGCGGAGCCACCGCGGTGATCGCGCACAACGACCTGGTGGCGCTCGGCATCGTCGCGGGCGCGCGGACGCTGGGCGTGCACGCCCCGGCGGACCTGAGCGTCGTCGGCTTCGACGACATCCCGCTGGCCGAGGTGACCCACCCGGCGCTGACGAGCATCGCCGCGCCGATGGATCGCGCCGGGGCGGTGAGCGTGGAGCTGCTGCACCGCGCCGTCGCCGGTGAGCGGCGCCTGCCGCGCACGGTGCACCTGCCCACTCAGCTCGTGGTGCGCGGCACCACCGGGCCCGTCCGAGAGGGGATCGCATGAGCCGCGATCGGATCGCGGCGGCCGAAGTGCTGATCACCAGCCCCGGCCGCAACCACGTCGCCCTCAAGATCACCACGGCCGACGGGGTCGTCGGCTGGGGCGATGCGACGCTCAACGGCCGCGAACTCGCCGTCGCCTCCTATCTGCGCGATCACCTGGCGCCGCTGCTGATCGGCCGCGATCCGGCGCGCATCGAGGACACCTGGCAGTACTTCTATCGGGGCGCGTACTGGCGGCGCGGGCCGGTCACGATGACCGCGATCGGGGCCGTGGACCTGGCGCTGTGGGACATCAAGGGCAAGACCGCCGGGCTGCCGGTGTACGAACTGCTCGGCGGCGCCGTCCGCGACCGGGTGCTGAGCTACACCCACGCGTCGGGATGGGACCTGCCGGAACTGCTCGACTCCGTGGACGCCCAGCGGGAGCGCGGTTTCCGCGCGGTGCGGGCGCAATCCGGCGTGCCGGGCCTGGACACCGTCTACGGCGTGCACCGGGGAGCCGCCGGCTACGAACCGGCGGGCCGGGGCGCCGCGCCGCACGAGGAGGTGTGGGACACCGCCGCCTACCTGCGCCACGCGCCGGAGGTGCTCGCCGGGGTGCGCGAGCACGTCGGCCCGGAGCTGCACCTGCTGCACGACGCGCACCACCGGCTCACGCCCGGTGAAGCGGCGCGGCTCGGGCGGGCGCTGGAACCGGTGGACCTGTTCTGGCTGGAGGACGTCACGCCGGCCGAGAACCAGGAGGTGCTGCGCCGGGTGCGCGCGCACACCACGACTCCGCTGGCCATCGGCGAGGTCTTCAACACCGTGTGGGAGTGCCAGACGCTGATCACCGAGCAGCTCATCGACTTCGTCCGCACCTGCGTGACCCACGCGGGAGGGATCACGCACCTGCGGCGGATCGCGGCGCTCGCGGAGCTGTGGCAGGTCCAGCTCGGTCCGCACGGCCCGTCGGACGTGTCGCCGGTGGCGCTGGGCGCGTCGCTGCACGTGGGGCTGAGCACGCCGAACTTCGCGATCCAGGAGTACATGGGCTACGGCGAAGCGGTGCACGAGGTCTTCCCGCACTCGTGGCGCTACGCCGACGGCCACCTGCACCCCGGCGACGAGCCGGGCCTGGGCGTCAGCGTGGACGAGGACGCCGCCGCGAAGTTCCCGTACGAACCCGCCTACCTGCCCGTCGCGCGCCGCCGCGACGGTTCGATGACGGATTGGTGAGCAGATGACCACGCCCCGCCTCGCGGCGAGCACCGCGCCCCTGGCCGCGCTGCTGCGGCCCGCTCCGCCGGAGCGCACCGGGATCGTCCACTTAGGACTCGGCAACTTCCACCGCGCGCACCAGGCCGTGCACACCGCGCAGGCCCTCGCGCACACCGACGGGCCCTGGGGAATCCTCGGCGTGGCAGGGCGTTCCACCGACGTCGCCGACGCGATGCGCGAGCAGGACCTGCGCTACTGCGTGCTCGAACTGTCGGCGCACGGCAGCCGTGCCGTCGTGCCCGCCGTGCACACCGGAGTGCTCGTCGCCGCGCAGCAGACCGACGCGGTGCTCGACGCCATCGCCGCGCCCGACACCCGGATCGTGACGATCACCGTCACCGAACGCGGCTACACCTACTCGCCGCGCACCCACGCGCTCGACGTCGACTCCGAGCCGGTGCGCGCGGACCTGCGCGGCGACGCGCCGCCGCGCACCACCATCGGGCAGATCGCGCGCGGCCTGCAACGCCGGGCGCGCGCCGGATCCGGGCCGATCACCGTGCTCAGCTGCGACAACCTCGGCGCCAACGGGCGGCGGACGCGGCGGCTGGTGCGGGAGTTCATCGCCGAGCTCCCCGCCGCCGAACGCGACGAGCTCGAACCGTGGCTGGCCGAATCGGTGACGTTCCCCAACAGCATGGTCGACCGCATCGTGCCCGCCACCACCGACGAGCACCGCGAGGCGGCCCGCGCGCTGCTCGGCGCCCGCGACGCGGTCCCGGTGCCCGCGGAACCGTTCAGCATGTGGGTGCTGGAGGACGAGTTCGCCGCGGGCAGGCCCGCGTGGGAGCACGCGGGCGCGCTGTTCACCGACGACGTCGAGGCCTACGAGCTGCTGAAGTTGCGGCTGCTCAACGGAACCCACTCGCTGATCGCCTACCTGGGCGCCCTCGACGGGTGCGACACCATCCCCGAGGCGATCGAGCGGCCGTTCATCGCCGACGCCGCCCGGCGGGCCCTGCGCGACGACTACCTGCCGACGCTGGAGGTGCCCGACGCGATCGACGCCGACGACTACGTGCAGCGGCTGTTCGAGCGGTGGGCGAACTCCGCGCTGCGCCACCGGACCCGCCAGGTCGGTTCGGACGGTTCGGTGAAGCTCGCCCAGCGCGTGCCCGATCCCGCGCTGGCGCACCTGCGCTCCGGGCGGGTCCCGCAGCAGCTGGCGTTGACGGTCGCCGCCTACCTGTGCTGCCTGGCGCCGGCCGCCGACGCCGGTCCGCACGCGGCGGCGATGTCCGACCCGGCGCGGGACGCGCTCGTGGAGTCCTCGCGCCGCAACGGTTCCACCCGGTCCTTCGTGGACGACGTGCTCGGCGGTGGGCTGCTCGGCGCGGAACTCGCCGGGCACGGCGAGTTCGCCGCGCGGGTCGCCGAACTCGTCGACCTCATCACCCGGCACGGCCCGGCCGCCGCGGTCCGCGAGACCACCACCTGACCGAACCCCGCAGAACCACCCCGCCGTCGCGCACCGCCGCGACCTGATCCATTCGAGGACGCATGGACAGCAGAGCACCCGCCGGCACCGCCGCGCCGTCCCAGCCCGCCGACCCGCGCTCGGTGCGCCGAGCGGCGTGGGCGGGCCTGATCGGCACCGCGCTGGAGCAGTACGACTTCGTCATCTACGGCACCGCCTCCGCGCTGGTGTTCAGCGAGCTGTTCTTCCCCGGGGTGTCCCCGGCGGCCGGATTGCTCGCCAGCTTCAGCACCTACGCGGTCGGCTTCGCCGCGCGCCCGCTCGGCGGCCTGTTCTTCTCCCGGCTGGGAGACCGGCTCGGGCGCAAGTGGGTGCTGGTGACGACGTTGCTGCTGATGGGCGGCTCCACGCTGGCGATCGGCCTGCTGCCGACGTTCGACCAGGTCGGGCTGCTCGCCCCGGTGCTGTTGCTGCTGTGCCGCTGCCTGCAAGGTCTCGGTGCCGGAGCGGAGCAGGCCGGTGGCGCCACCTTGCTCACCGAGACCGCGGCACCCGGTAGGCGGGGGCGGCTGGCGGCGCTGGTGATGACCGGCGCGGCGCTGGGCACCGCGTTCGGCGCGGTTGCCTGGGTGCTGGCGCAGCTGCTGCCGGAGGACCAGCTGATGAGCTGGGGCTGGCGGCTGGTGTTCGCCAGCAGCCTCCTCGTGACCGTCGCCGCGCTGATCCTGCGGCGCAGGCTCGCCGAAAGCCCCGTGTTCCAGGAGATCCAGCAGCAGGAAGCGGAACCGCGCCGACCCGTGGCGGAGGTCTTCCGGCGCGGCAGGCGCCCGCTGCTGCTGGTGTTCTTGATGAACGTCGGCGCGAGCGCCCAGTCCTACACCTACCAGGTGTTCATGGCGTCCTACCTGGTGTCCTCCGTCGGAGTCGACGCCGAGCTCGTCCCGAAGGTGTTGCTGATCGGTGCGCTGTGCGGCGGTGTGGCCGCCGCCGGGTTCGGCGCCCTGTCCGACCGGTTCGGGCGCAAACCCGTGTACGCGACGATCATGGGCGCGCTGGTCCTGCTGCCCGGACCGAGCTTCATCGCGCTGAGCACCGGATCCACCACCGCGATCGTCGTGGTGATCGTGCTCGGCTTCATCCTCGCCTGCCACGGCGGCGTCGGCGTGCAGATGAGCTACTTCCCGGAATTGTTCGGCACCCGGTACCGCTACGCGGGCGTGACGCTGGGCCGCGAGTTCTCCTCGGTGCTCGGCGGCGGTGTCGCCCCGCTGCTGTGCACGGCGCTGGTCGCCGCGTTCGCCGGATCGTGGATCCCGGTCGCGATCTACATGTCCGCGGTCGCGCTGATCAGCTTCGTCGCGACGTTGCGCAGCCCAGAAACCCTGAACCGCAACCTCACCAGCGCCGACGATGCATGATTGCCTGTCTTCGGTCTCGGCTTGCGCAGGGGTCGGGTGGCGGAACCTCAGGTGTCTTCTCGCTGCGGGATCTTTTTCCCTAGTGGCTCCGCCACGAGGGAAAAAGCTGTCCTCGCGAGAAGAACGCTGAGAACCCGCGGGTGGTCGATCTGCGTGCGTGGTCGCTGCTCAGCGGCTTCGCCGCTGGCAAGACACAGATCAACGACGTCGCTCACCTGGAACGACGGCGGGTGGTAACGGCAAACGGGAGTGCATTGCTCCGTTCGCGTTGTTGACCGGGGGTGCCGGACGCGCTCTGATGGGTGATCACGTTGGAGAGCCGGTGCTCGCCGTCGAGGAACGAGGAATCCCGAGATGAGTTTCCACTTCACGTCGCCCACGCGGGTCGGTGGTGTCCGGGCCGTGCTGATCGCGCTGGTAGCGGTGGCGGCGGCGGTGGCGGTCGCGCTGCTGGTCGCGGTGCAGCCACCGGCGAGCGCGGTGGACGGCAAGCACGCGGCGCTCTACTACCAGACCCAGTACGACGGGGACCGGTACGTCTCGCCGCTGGAGCCGACCGCCCACGGCGCACCGGTGACCGACGTGATCGTCGGCGCGGTCCACCTGAACTCGCCGACGGAGGTCCACCTCAACGACGATCCACCGGACGCCGCGAAGTACGACCGGATGTGGACGGACCTGCGCGCGCTGCAGGACGGCGGCGTGCAGGTGCTCGGCATGGTCGGCGGCGCCGCGCACGGCAGCTTCCAGCGGCTGGACACCGAGTTCGACACCTACTACCCGCTGCTGAAGGACTTCCTGAGCACGCGCGGGCTCGACGGCGTGGACCTCAACGTCGAGGAGGAGATGTCGCAGCAGGGCATCCAGCGGCTCATCACCGCGCTGCGCGCCGACTTCGGGCCGGACTTCCTCATCACGATGGGGCCGGTGGCCAGCGCGCTGTCCGGTGGCGGCAATCTCTCCGGGTTCGACTACGACCAGCTCTACCGCGAGGTCGGCGGCGAGATCGCCTGGTTCAACGCCCAGTTCTACAACGGCTGGGGCGACGCCTCGTCCACGGCGGACTTCGACGCGATCGTCGACCGCGGGGTGATCCCGGCGGAGCGGATCTCGGTGACCGCGCTGACGAACCAGGGCAACGGCGGCTCCGGCTACGTCGACGTCGCGGGGTTGCGGGCCACGCTGTCGGCGTTGCAGGCCGCGCACCCGAACTTCGCCGGGGTGACCGGGTGGGAGTACTTCAACTCCCAGCCCGCCGAGGGCTCAGACCCGTGGCAGTGGCTCATCGACGTCGCGAGCGCCTGGAACTGACCCGGGTTCGGAACACGGCACGTCCTAGCCTCCGGGAGCGGGGCGTGAGGGTTGAGAACCGGTGCCCTGGGAGACGTTTTCCTGTTGCGCCGTCGGGTAACCCGGGGGCTGCTTCCGCTGTCGGAGGCGGTTCGGCGGCGGCACGGCCCGCCGCCCACCGGCCGGGCCGACCGTCCTCGTCCCGGCCCGCCGCCCCCGCGTCCGGCGCACCCGACGGAAAGGGGACCCGACCGTGCCCGCTTACGTGACGCTGAACCCGACCACCGGCAGGACCGAGCAGGAGTTCGCCGGGCTCGACGACTCGGCCGTGCCCGAAGTCCTGCGCCGCTCGGACGACGCCTTCGCGGACTGGCGCGCGACGCCCGCGGCCGAGCGCGCGCAGCTGCTGATCCGGATCGCCGACGCCTACGGCCGCCGCGAGCAGGAGCTCGCCGAGCTGATCACGACCGAGATGGGCAAGCCTCGGAACGAGGCGGTCGGCGAAGTGCGGCTGGCCGCCGCGATCTACCGCTGGTACGGCGAACACGGCCCGGACCTGCTGGAACGCGAAGTGCTCGACCCGCAGGGATCCGACGAGTCCGTGGTGCAGACCGAGCCCGTCGGCCCGCTGATCGGTGTGATGCCGTGGAACTACCCCTACTACCAGGTGGCCCGGTTCGTCGCCCCGAACCTCATGGCGGGCAACACCATCATCCTCAAGCACGCGCACCTCTGCGCGGCCTCGTCGGAGCTCATGGCCGAGATCGTGCACACCGCCGGGGTGCCCGCGGACGCCTACCTCAACGTGTTCGCGAGCAACGAGCAGATCGCCGACATGATCGCCGACCCCCGGGTGCGCGGCGTCTCGCTGACCGGCAGCGAACGCGCCGGTGCTTCGGTGGCCGAGACCGCGGGCCGGAACCTGAAGAAGGCCGTGCTGGAGCTGGGCGGCTCCGACGCGTTCATCGTCCTCGACGACGGCGACCTCGAACGGACCGCCGAGGTCGGCGCCCGGGCGCGGCTGTCCAACACCGGGCAGGCCTGCAACTCCCCGAAGCGGATGATCGTGGGCAACGACCGGCTCGACGAGTTCACCGCCATCGTCACCGAGGCCTTCGAGTCCGCCCAGGTGGGAGACCCCGCCAACCCGAGCACGCAGGTCGGCCCGCTGTCGTCGACCGGTGCGCGGGACGCGGTGGTCGACCAGGTCCGCCGCGCCGTCGAGCAGGGCGCCACCCTGCACACCGGGGGCGACGCGCTCGACGGCGACGGAGCGTTCATGCGCCCGGCCGTGCTGACCGGCGTCACCCCGGACATGGACGCCTACTCCGAGGAGATCTTCGGACCGGTGGCCGTCATCCACGGCGTCGAATCGGACGACGAGGCGGTCGCGCTGGCCAACGACGTGGGCTTCGGGCTCAGCGGTTCGGTGTGGGGCGCGGACATCGAGCGCGCGCAGCGGATCGCCGACCGGCTAGAGGTGGGCATGGCCTACGTCAACGAGCACGGCACGACGCTGCCGGGCCTGCCGTTCGGCGGCGTGAAGCGCTCCGGTTTCGGCCGCGAACTCGGCCGCTGGGGGATGGGGGAGTTCGTCAACACCCGGCTGCGCCGGACGTCGAAGACGAAGAAGTAGCGCTCCCGCCCCGGAAAACGATCCACGTCGGGCCGTGCCCTCAGTCGCAGGGCACGGCCCGGCGTGTGCGCGGCGGAATCCGCACTGGCTGTCTTTGATCTCGGCTTGAGCAGTGGGGCGCTCAGCGGAACCTCAGCGGCTTCCTCGCCGCGGGATCGATTTCTCAGGTAGCTCCCTACACCGCGAAATCGCTGTCCTCGCGAGGAAGCCGCTGAGAACCCGCCGGTGGTCGCCTTGCTCAAGCCGGTCACTGCTCAGCGGCTCCGCCGCTGACAGGACAACGACCAACGACGTCGCTCACCTGGGAAGACAAGATCAAGCGCAGGCGGTCAGGCGTCGTCCCAGGTCTGGGCGACGGCGTGCACCTTGACCCCGAGGGACTGGGCCACGGCGGTCTCGCCGGGCGGAGCGGCGTCGTCGGTGATCAGCGTGTCGTAGCCGCTGACGTCGCCGTGGGCGTAGGTGGCGGAGCGGCCGAACTTGCTGTGGTCCACGGCGAGGACCGCTCGCCGCGCCGAGTGCACGAACGCCTCCTTGTTCTCCGCGTACTCCCGCATGGGGTGCGAGAGCCGTCCTTCGTGGACGCAGGTCGCGGTGAGGAACGCGACGTCGACGTGGAACCGTTCGAGCTGGCGCACCACCTCGGGGCCCGCGCAGGACTCGAACTCCGGGTAGAAGCGGTCGCCGAGCAGGGTCACCTGCGTCGAGGACTCCGACAGCAGGTAGGCCACCCGCAGCGAATTGGTGATCACGTGGGTGTCCTCGGTCTGCCCGAGCAGCCGGGCGAGCGGGAACAGGGTGCTGCCGCAGTCGAGCAGCACGGTGCTGCCGGGGGCGACGTGGTGGCGCAGTTCCTCGCCGATGGCCGCTTTGGCCTCGCGGTGCATGTTCTCCCGGAACTGCAGCGAACTCTCGATGTCCACAGTGGACAGTGCGATGGCCACGGCGCGCCGCTTGTGCAGCAGCTTGCGCTCGTGCAGGTCGTCGAGGTCGCGGTGCATCGTCATCAGGCTCACGCCCAGCCGGGCCGCGAGGTCGTCGATGCGCACCTCCCCGCCCTTGCCGACATGACGTAGGACCGCCTGGCGGCGCTGCTCCACCTCGGCCCTGGACTTCCTGCTCGACATCGTCGCCTCCCCTCGACCCCTAATTTATCCCACATTTTGCGTGAAGATCTTGAAAAGATCTGAGAAATCTAGCATCTTGATCTCACACAACCGGCCGACCGCCGCGGCTACCGCGACCGGCCGGAGGTATCCAAGGCCACCACCGCGAGGTGGATGACCAGTAAAAACACCCGGACCGCCCTGCGTTGCAGCGAGGCGATCCGGCTGCACCGAACCGGGCACCGAAGCCCGTCAGGAGGTCCTCACCGTGGTATCTACCGACCACGAACCCCCCGCATCCGCGTCGTCCGGCGGCGGGACGACGTTCTTCGATCGCATCGGCATCCCGCGCACCCTGCTCTGGGGCTACGTCGGGATGTTGCTGTTCATGATCGGCGATGGGGTGGAGACCAGCTACCTCTCCACCTACTTCAAGGTCGACCTGGGCTTCTCCGAGTCCAGCGTCGGCATCGTGTTCACCGTCTACGGCCTCGCCGCAGCGGTCGGAGCCTTCCTCGCCGGCGGCCTGTCCGACAAGTGGGGACCGCGCAAGGTCATGATGGTGGGTGCCGCCCTGTGGGCGGTCTGCCACGTGCTGATGCTGACGATCGGCATCCCCACCAGCAACTACGTGCTGATCCTGCTCACCTACGGGGTGCGCGGTCTCGGCTACCCGCTGTTCGCCTACGGCTTCCTCGTCTGGATCATGGTCGGGGCGCCGGAGAAGCAGATCAGCAAGGCGCTCGGCTGGTACTGGTTCGCGTTCACCATGGGCTACCCGGTGCTGGGTTCCGCCCTGGTCTCCGGGCTCAAGCCGGCCCTGGGCTTCTACCCGACGCTGTGGGTCTCGCTCGCGCTGATCGCCGCCGGTTCCATCATCGTGTTCACGATGCTCAAGGAGCGCTCCGGTTTCACGCCGCTGGCCACCGACGGTTCCAGCATGGTCCAGACGCTCGTCGGCTGCTTCACCATCATGTTCTCCCGGCCGCGAGTCGGTCTGGGCGCGCTGACGCGGCTGATCAACACCACCTCGCAGTTCGGCGTGTGGGTCTTCACCCCGCTCTACCTGATCGAGCAGGTCGGATTCAACTCCGAGGAGTGGTCCACGCTGCTGATGATCATGATGGGCTCGAACCTGGCCGGCGTGGTCGCCTTCGGCGCGCTCGGCGACCGGTGGAGCAGGCACAAGACCATCGTCTGGTTCGGCGGTGTGCTCGGCGCGGTCGCCTGCCTCGGCCTGTACTACGTGCCCAATGCCGTCGGGCACAGCTACATCCCGGTCGCGATCACCGTGGCGATCTTCGGCGTCGGTCTCGCCGGTTACGTGCCGCTGCCCCCGCTGATGACCCAGCACGCCCCCGGTCGCAAGGGCCAGGTCATGTCGACCTACACCCTCGGCGCCGGTGCGAGCCAGGCCGTCGGCCCGGCCATCGGTACCGCGTTCATCGGCATCATCGGCATCCAGGGCGTCATGTGGATCTACGCCGTGCTGCACCTGGTCAGCGCCGCGCTCGCGATGATCATTCGGGAGCCCAGCGCGGAAGCTCAGCGCGAAGCCGCGGAGCTGCCCGAGGACAACACCGTGGTCGCGCACTGACCACGAGTCGGACTCGGCTCGTCCCCCCGGAGAGCCGAAACGGCACGACCTCGGACTTCCCGCCGCGGCGTCACCCGCCGCGCCGGAAGTGCTGAGATCTTTCGGCGGAGCCGGCGCCCCCACGAGGGGCGCCGGCTCCGCCGTTTCCGCTCGCACGGCGCGACCGGGATCAGGACTTCGCCGCGGCGGTCTTCTTCTTCGGCGACACCCGCAACGTGATGTCCGCGGTGACGACCGGTTCGCCGGAGGTGTCGAGGATGCGCACCGGCACCACCCAATCGGCGGGCTCGTCGCCGGGTTCCGGCAGCGGGTTCAGCTCGGCGACGCCGACGACGTCGGTGCTGGCCTTGGCGACGTAGCGCACCGCCATCCCGACCGGGATCCACCGGTGCGTGGCCGGGACGCTCGCTTCGGCGAGGACTCCGGCGGCGACCTCCGCGACGTTGCAGGCGGCGATCGCGTGGAACGTCCCGATGTGGTTGTGCACGGCGCGGCGCTTCTTCGAGCGCACCTCGCAGTAGCCCGGTTCCAGCCGGACGATGTGCGGCCGGACGGTCCGGAAGTACGGCGCGCGCAAGCACACTCCCCAGGAGAACAGCCTGGTCCCGAGTGGACGCGGTGAGAACTTGCGCCACATCTCCAGCGTCGAGGACATCGTGGGTCTCCTTCGGGGCGGACGTCGTTGCCGGTGCCGCACATTACCGGCGGGTAACCCGCGGGTCGGCCCCCGGTCGGTCGACCGCCGCGTCGGGACCCCTCGTGATCCTCGTCCGGTTTTCGCCGGGCACCGCCGCTGGGCTGCGACGATGGGGCCGGGCGGCGGCTCGCTGCGCCGCCCGGTTCCACAGCGTGCGGTGCCGGTTCCGCGTCGAACCGGCGCCAGTGAGGAGAGCGCATGAGTGCCCCCGGCCTGAACGTCGTCATCGCCGACACCAACCTGCTGCCGCTGCGCGCGGAGATCGAGGCGGACCTGCCCGCGGGCACGCGGGTGAGCTGGCCGGACCGGCAGGACGCCGAGGCGATGCGGGCCGCCGTGGCCGACGCCGACGTGTACGTCTCGGGCAACCTCCCGGAGGACCTGGCGAAGGCGGGGGAGCGGTTGAAGCTGGTGCACGCGGCAGGCGCGGGCACCGACGGCATCGCGGTGCGGGCCCTGCCGCGCGGCGCGGTCGTGGCGAACACCTTCCACCACGAGAAGTCCATCGCCGAATACGTCGTCGCCGCAAGCACCATGGTGCGCCGCGACTTCCACGGCCAGGACGCGGCTCTGCGCGCGGGCCGGTGGGAGACTCCTGTCTACAGTGGACGTGCGCCGTGGGTGAACGCGCTGACCGGCGCGACGATCGGCTTCGTCGGCTTCGGGCACATCGGCAAGATCACCTGGCAGCGGTTCCGCGCGTTCGAGGCGCAGGGCGTCGCCGTCACCCGCCGGGGCGAGGTCGACGCCGCCGCGGAAGGTCTGGAGTGGACCTCCACCATCTCGGATCTGGGCGCACTGCTGGAGATCTCGGACGTCGTGGTGCTCTCCACGCCGCTCACGCCGGAGACGACCGGGCTGATCGGCGCGGCCGAACTGGCGCGGATGCGCGAGACCGCGGTCCTGGTCAACGTCGGTCGCGGGCCCATCGTCGACGAGCGGGCGCTGTACGACGCGTTGCGCGACGGCGTGATCGGCGGCGCCGCCATCGACGTCTGGTACGACTACCCGGTTCCCGGCGAGGTGAAGCACCCGAGTTCGCTGCCGTTCCACGAACTCGGCAACGTGCTGATGACCCCGCACTCCTCCGGGCTGACCCGCCAGACCTTCGCCGGTCGCTCCGCGGACATCGTGGCGAACATCCGCCGGCTCGCCGCGGGCGAGCAGCTGCGCAACGTGGTGACCACGGCCTGACCCGCGCGCCGCGGCCCGCGTCCGCGCGGGCCGCGGTGTGATCGCGTTCATGCCCGCAAATCCGGCGAATTGATTAGGGTAGGCAAAGTTAACTTCAGAGGAGTTGCGCATGCCTGCCCGCCCTCGCGGCCCGGTCCTCGCGACCGCGCTGCTCAGCGCCGTCCTGATGCTCGCCGGATGTTCGGGAGGTCCGTCGGCGGCGCCCGACGTTCCCGCCGGTGACGCGGACTGGACCCCGGTCACCGTGTCCACCGCCTTCGGTGAGGTCACGGTTCCGCAGCGCCCGCAGCGCGTGGTCACCCTCGGCTGGGGCGACGCCGAGGTCGCGCTGGCGCTCGGCGTGCAGCCGGTGGGCAGCGCGGACTGGCTCGGCGTCGGCGGCGACGGGCTCGGCGAGTGGGTCCAGCAGCGCTACGAGCCGGAGCCGCCGCCGATGCTCGGCACGCTCGACGTGAACATGGAACGGCTCGCCGGACTCGCGCCCGACCTGATCCTCGACACCAGGGCCAGCGGCGCCCCCGACCGGTACGAGCAGCTCAGCGGTCTCGGCGTGCCGGTGATCAGCATCCCCGAAGGCGCGCGGCAGTACACCACCACGTGGCAGCAGCAGCTCGACCTCATCGGCACCGCGCTCGGCGAACGGCCGAAGGCGCAGCGGCTCCGCGCCGACCTGGAGGCGAAGTTCGCGCGGGCCGCCCGCGAGCACCCCGAGTTCGTCGGCGCGACCTCCGTCGTCGGAGCGCGCACCGTGCGCGGTTTCGGCGCCTACGTGGACGGCACCAGCCGCGTGGAGTTCATGCGCGCCTTGGGCTTCCGCAACTCACCGGCGATCCAGGAGCTCGCGGGCACCGGGTTCTCCGTGCCGATCTCGCAGGAACGGCTGGACCTGCTCGACGCGGACCTCACCGTGATGACCACCATCGGCCTGGACCCGCAGGTGCTCATCGACGATCCGCTCTACCGGGCCGTTCCCTCCGTGCGGGAGGGGCGGGACGTCGTGTTCACCGACGACGTCGTCTCCTCGGCCTTCGCCAGCGCCACCGCGGTGGGCATCCCGTACGCCCTCGACCACCTCGTGCCGCGACTGGCCGAAGCGGTGAGCCGCTGAGGACCCCGATTTCCGCCCGGATTCCCGGGAAGCAGGTCCGCAGCGGGCTCACCGCCGGGCCGGGGATCAGCCGCGGATCGTCGTGGTGATCCAGTCGCGGTAGGACTCGACCTTGGTCCACTGGCCGTAGCCCGTGCTGCACTTCCCGTCGTCGTCACCGGGACCGCTGGTGACGCCGATCAGCTCCCACTCGCCTTCCCGGCCGAGGATCTGCGGGCCGCCGGAGTCGCCTTCGCAGGCGCTGGTGCCGGGAACGGCTCCTTCGGCGCAGAAGTTGCGCTGGGGGTCGATGCCGGTCGTGCACCGGTCGCCGGGCACGATCCGGGTGCTGATCTCCTGCAGCTTCTGGGCTATGTCCTGGGTTTTCTCGTTGGTCCGGCCCCAGCCGATGGCACGCGGCAGCTCCTGGGGAGGTTCGGGGTCGGCGGAAAGCCGGGCCGGCTTGTTCGGCACCGCGTGGTCCAGCCGGAGCAGCGCGAGGTCCGCCGCGGACCCCTTGTGGTTCGGGTGCACGACGATCTGCGTGACGTTGGCCGTGCTGCCGCCGGCGCTGCGGTCATCGCTGCCGATGCGCGCGGTCACGCCTTGCGGCGAGCGCGGCGTGGACTCGCCGTTCTGGCCCGTGTCCGTGACGCAGTGCGCCGCCGTGAGCACCCAGTCGGGAGCGACGAGCGAACCGCCGCAGAAGAACTTCTTGTCGTGATCGAGGCTCGTCATGAAGTCGTACGAGTCGGTCGCCGTCTTGCCGCCGATGATCGCGGGAGCCATCTGGGCACCCACGGCGGCCGGAGCGACCAGCAACGATGCCGCGACCGCGGCGATGGACAGACACAGGCGCATGGAAGCCCCTCCACTCGGAAGCGGCCGACTCTAGGGTCGCCGAGGTGGTCCGTCCAGAGTGCTCAGGGCGGGAATGTGCCTTAGGACACGCCCGGATTCGGCCTTTTTCGCGGAGCGTTCCTGATCCGGCACTCGGTGAATTCGCCCGCATGTTCCGGAACTTTCCGGTGCAGGTCAGCGCGCCGGAGGGTCGCACCGTCGCGTTGAGTCGTCGGTCGAACACGGTGAGCGCCGGAATCCGGGCTCGTGGTGGCAGATTCGCGTCTCTTTCCGAACGACCTGCGTAGCCGGCGGCTCAGCGGAACCTCAGCGGCTTCCTCGCTGCGGGATCGATTTCCGATGTATGCCATGCACGGCGAAATCGCTGTCCTCGCGAGGAAGCAGCTGAGAACCCGCCGGTGGTCGTTTTACTCAAGCTGGTCGCTGCTCAGCGGCTCCGCCGCTGACAAGAAAATGATCAAAAGACGTTCTTGACGGACCCTGAGGGAGGCGACGATCCGCACGACAGACCCCTGCCGTTCCCGGTACAGGGCGTCGGTGGAGCCTCGTCGCGATGTGCTCGTGCACGTGCGCGACCGCGCCACGTGGTGGCGCGGTCGTGGGTGAACGGTGCTCGCGGAGGTTCAGAGCCGCTTGCCGATCCGCTTGGCGTGCTTGCAATCCGGGCAGTTCACGCTGCCGTGGAACAGCTTCTCCGTGAACGTGTTCTCCCCGAACGACTTCCCGCATAGCGAGATCGCCTGGCCGTTCAACCAGGAGACGTCGGCGCCGTGGGTGATTCCGTCGTGCAAGATCGCGCTTTTCATGAGCGTCCCTTCCAGTGCTGATGCCAACTTCCGGATGAAGCCCTCCCCGAATGGAGCATCAGAACATCACTGACGATCACGTACGGCAACGATCGTTTGATGGCCTGCCGCTGTGCGGTCGTCCTGCGACGACGAACGGTCGATCAGTTTCGGCCCGTCTGATCACTTAACGTAGTTTTGTTGTGCGGCCTGGTCCGTTCGGATTCGGCGGTTCGGGGCGTTCTGCTCGGATGGCGGAATGTTTTCGGCCACGTCCTGGGTTCCACCCTCGGCGACCGCCGATCTCAGCACTTCGGAAGGAGCGGCCACGGTGCCGTACCTGGAACAGGCCGATCACCCGGACATTTTCGTCGAGCACGGATATCCGGAGCACATCGCGGATCTCGGCGAGATCCGCATGAACTACGCGGTCGCGGGCGACCCCACGAACCCCGCGCTGCTGCTCGTCCCCGGTCAGAGCGAATCGTGGTGGGGCTACGAGGAGGCGATGCGGCTGCTCGCCGACCGGTACCAGGTCTACGCGGTCGACCTGCGCGGGCAGGGCAGGTCCACGTGGACGCCGGGCCGCTACAGCCTGGACCTCTTCGGCGGCGACCTCGTCCGGTTCATCGATCGGGTCATCGGCCGCCCGGTGGTGGTCAGCGGTCTGTCGTCCGGCGGTGTGATCACGGCGTGGCTGTCCGCCTTCGCCGCACCCGGACAGCTCCGCGCCGCCGTTTACGAGGACCCGCCGCTGTTCTCGTCCGAGCTGAACCCCGCGGTCGGCACGTCGCTGCGCCAGGGCGCGGGCCCGATCTTCCGGCTCTGGCACAAGTGGCTCGGCCCGCAGTGGTCCATCGGCGACATCGAGGGCATGCGCGCGGCGATGGCGACCGAGCTGCCCGGCGCGATGGCCGCGATGCTGGGCGGCGCGAACACCGGTGACGCGACGGGCGAATCCGCCGCCGTGCCGCAGAACCTGCGCGAGTACGACCCCGAGTGGGGTGACGCCTTCGTCTCCGGTCGCGTCGCGCTCAACTGCGACCACGAGACGATGCTGTCGCGGGTGCGGGTGCCGGTCCTGTTCACCCACCACTTCCACGTCGCCGATCCGGAGACCGGCAACCTGGTCGGCGCGGTCTCCGACCAGCAGGTCGAGCACGCCCGGCGGCTGATCGAGGGCGCGGGGAACTCGTTCACCTACCGCGCCTTCCCGGAGATGCCGCATTCCATGCACGGGCACGACCCGGCCACGTACGCCGCGACCATCACCGGCTGGCTGGACGGGCTCGACCTGGAGCCGCGCTCCGCGAGCTGAGCGGGAACGGCTGCTCGCCGCACGATCGCGCCGCGCGGCGAGCAGCGGCCCGTCAGCCCAGCGCGTCGAGCATCGCGTCGGCCAGCGGTCCGCTGGACGCCGGGTTCTGGCCGGTGAGCAGGTTCCCGTCCCGCACGGTGCGCGCCTCGTAGGCCGGGCCGCCCTCGTGCTGCGCGCCCCGTTCGCGGAGCCGGGCCGCGAGCAGCCACGGGGCGCCCTCGGCGGTGCCGAACAGCTGCTCCTCCTCGTCGGTGAAAGCGGCCATCCTCCGGCCCGCGAACCGCCAGCCGCCCTCCGCATCGACGGCGCTGAGCAGGCCCGCCGGGCCGTGGCAGACCGCGCCGATGATCGTGCCGGTCTCGTCGGCCCGGATGAGCAGACGTCCGAGGTCCGCGTCCTGGTGCAGATCGACGACGGGGCCGTGCCCGCCCGGCAGCAGCACGGCGGCGTAGTCGTCCACGTCGACCTCGTGCAACGGCAGCGGCGCCCCGAACTCGCGCAGCGCCGTCTCGGCGTGCCGCACGTGGCGGGAGCAGTCCGCCCCGGCGATCTCGGGGTCGGCGCTGTGCCGGTCCAACGGTTGCAGGACGCCGCCGGGCGAAGCGAAGTCGACCACGTGCCCCGCGTCGACGAACTTCTCGTGCGGCGCGGCGAGTTCTTCGGCCCAGTAGCCGGTCGGGTAAGTCGAACCGTCGGCGCGCTCCCAAACGTCGGCGGCGGACATGATGATCAGGATCTTGCTCACGGAGCGGGCCTTTCTCGGGGCGGGAGGACGCGGGCGGCGATCGGCTCGCGTCCGGGATCGACTCCCAGGCTGCCGCCCGGAAAGCGCTCCGGGAGCCCGTCCGCGCGCCCTGCGCGGACCCGCCTTGGCGAACCTAGGACGCAGCGGACCACCCGCGGTCGCCCCGCAGCGGCGACAATGGCCCCATGGCCCGGACCAACCGCGAGCTCGCGGACTTCCTGCGGCGAGCCCGCAGCCTCGGCGACCCCGCACGCGCCGGTCTGCCCGCCGACGGCCGGGTGCGACGGGTCCCCGGCTTGCGGCGGGAAGAGGTCGCGCTGCTCGCCGGGGTGTCGACCGACTACTACGCGCGCCTGGAGCAGGGCCGGCGCATCGTGCCGTCACCGCCGGTGGTGGCGGCGATCGGCCGCGCGCTCGAACTCGACGACGCCGGCCTGTCGCACCTCGAAGCCCTCATCGAGCGCTCCGCCGGTGCCGGGCGGCGGCGGGCGCGCGGGGTCCAGCGAGTGCGGCCCGGCCTGCACCGGTTGCTCGACGCCCTCGACGGTGAACCCGCGCTGGTCCTCGGTCGCCGCACGGACGTGCTGGCGAGCAACCGGATGGCCCACGCGCTGTTCACCGACTTCGACCGGATCCCGGCGCCGCGGCGGAACTACGCGCGCTGGATGTTCCTGGACGACGCCGCGCGCACGCTGTTCGCCGACTGGGAGCAGCACGCACGCACGACGGTGGAGGCGCTGCGCCTGGACGTCGGCGCCGACCCCGAGGACGCGGCGGCGGTCGCGCTGGTCGCCGAGCTGCGCCAGCGCAGCCCCGAGTTCGGCCGGTGGTGGGACGAGCACCGCGTCCACCAGCGCACCCACGGGTCGAAGCGGTTGCGCCATCCCGTTGTCGGCGAACTCACCGTCCAGTACGAGACCTTCGTACCGCCCGGCGATCCGGACACGACCCTGTTCCTCTACACCGCGGAGGCCGGATCACCGTCGCACGACGCGTTGAACCTCCTCGCCAGCTGGAACCTGACTACCTGTTCTTGATCTCGTTCTGCTCTGGTGGTCATTTGGCGGAACCTCAGCGTTCTTCTCGCTGCGGGATCTTTTTCCCGAGTGGCTCCGCCACGAGGGAAAAAGCTGTCCTCGCGAGAAGAACGCTGAGAACCCGCGGGTGGTCCGGCTGCGTGCGTTGTCCTGTCAGCGACTTCGCCGCTGACAGGACAACGACCAAAGAGGAGCTTCCCGTTGCTCGGTGTTCGTGCGTGGTCGCTGCTCGGCTAGTTCGTCATCGAGGGAACCGGCCAAGAGCTCCTTGCCGGGCAACGGAATCAGTGCCCTGGTCCCGGCGGTGGTGCGGTGCGTCGGTCATCTCGCTGGGCGCCAGGACTGGAGCGCGGTGATGCCGACGGCGCCGCCGTCCTCGCGCAGCGGCGTGACGCGCAGGGCGTCGGTGCGCACCGGCTGGTCCAGGACCACCCGGCTCGGTTCGCCGGGCCGGGGTGGGCTCGTCGGCAGGTCCACCCACTCGTCGTCCCGGCGGTACTGGAGCCGGTACGAGTCCGGAGTGCGCACGCCGTTCCCGTCGTCGTAGAAGGAGATCCGCACGTCCGAGACGTCGATCGGCTCGGCCGAGTCGATCTGCAGGTGGTCGGTCCGGTTCGGGCTGCCGTGGTTCGTCCACCGGGTGCCGGGCACGTCCAGGTGGAAGTCCTGGCCGTCGATCGCTTCCCACGCATCGTCGGACTCCCCGGCGTAGGAGGCGGTCGCCTCGGGGAAACCGGTTCCGTCCGCGTTGACCAGGTCGTCGACCAGGCGCGGCGGTTCGCTCGCAGAGCCGGTCACGGGAACTGTCACCGGGCTCAGGTCCGCCTGCCGGTGGACTTCGACGCCGTCCAGCGAGATCCGCAGTCCCGCGCCCTGCCCGTAGTGCGTGCCGTCGCGATCCCACGACGCGCTCAGGTCGTGGCCGCGGTAGGGCACCTCCTCGACCGCGAAGTGGTCCCACCCGGTAGGCGCGAGCGGGGCGATCCGAACGGTGTCGTCCTGCTGCGGCCGAATGCCGAGCAGGCCGGAGAGCACGAGGTCGGTGAACGTCGAGTGGTTGTAGTCCTCGCTGTGGCCGGGCGAGTCGTAGAGCCAGCGGTCCTCGTCGGGGTGGTGCGCCTCGGCCACGTAGGGGTGGCCGTCCTTGCGCTGCGTCGAGGCGTAGCCGCGCAGCAGGTCGTAGTAGTCCTGCCGGTCGACGAAGGGCTGGTCCGGGCGGTCCTGGAGCTGGTTCGCCAGCGCGGTCAGGGTCTGGGAGGTGGCGTAGGGCCAGCTCGGGCCGGACCAGTGGCAGCAGCCCCGCTCGGCTTCGTGCAGGTACCAGGGGCTGCGGCGTTCCACCGTCGTCGGGCCGTGCGGCGCGGCGAAGCCCTGCGGGTCGGTGAGCCGGGACCACGCCGCATCGGCCTCCGGCGGCGCCATGCCGAAGTACCAGGGGACGAAGCCGATCTGCTCGCGGTCGGCGATCGGCTCCCGCGCCGGATTCCCGTCGCGCATGACGTGCTTGTAGAAGTCGCCGTCCCGCAAGCGAGACTCCACATTGGACTGAAGCTCGGCAGCTCGGGACTCGAAGTCCGCGGCGCCGTCGAGGTCGCCGGTGCGGCGCAGCAGGCTCGCGATCGCCTTGGCATCGCCGTACTGGTACGCGTTGATCGTCGGCCGGAACCCCTCGCCGCCGTGGTACGGGTCGTCGCTCTGGTACGAGCTCGCGGTGTACTCCATCGCGTCCCACACCGGGGTCTGCCAGTAGAGGCCGAGTTCCGGGTCGAACTGCGGATCCCAGCCTTCCCACTGCTCGACGAGCTCCGGCAGCAGCGCGGTCGCGCGGTCCCAGCGACCGTCGACCGACGCGCGGGCGACGACCGCGTCGGCCACCCAGAACGAGTACTGATGAGCCCAATCGGTCGTGTTCGGGTTCAGCTCCTCGGTGGGCGGTTTCGGCCCGGAACCGCTCCCGGTCAGCCAGTAGTCGAGGTAGTCGTCCAGGTAGCGGGTGTCGCGCAGCCAGCGGCCCTCGTAGAGGTGGTGGCCCGCCGCGGCCGAGATCCCGCCGCCGGGCGCGGAGTAGCCGACCGGCCCCAGGAACTCCGAGACGATCCAGCCGTCCTCGGGGCCGGTGTACTTCAACGCCTCCTTGAAGGTCCGCCAGCGGTAGTAGTAGGTGTCCTCGATCTCGGCGTCGGGCAGGTCCACGAACGGGATGTTCGCCCGATACCAGGCGGGATCGACGAAGCCGTCGAGCTTCGCGTCGCGGTCGATCAGCCGCGCTCCGGTTCCGGTGTCCGGTGGCGCGGCGGCGGCCGGGAGCACCCCGGCCAGCAGTGCGACGGCGGTGGCGGCGGTGAGCAACGAGCGGCGGACCATCAGCACTCCCGGCGTCGGACGCGGTGCCTCGGCGCACCCGCTGCTCTGTATAGCCCGCGCGGAGGGCCGTGCCCGAGACGCGGCGAGTTCTCGCCGCGGATCCGACGAACCGGCTCCGGCGGGCGGCCGGTGCGCGGCTGAGCCGAACGGGCCGAATCCGGCGCGTCCCAGGTCGATCGGAGGGGGCGGGGCCCGGCGGGTCGTTACGGTGGGGTCGACCTCGTGCCGTGGTCGGCCGGGAGCACGAGGCGCGTCGCGCCGGAGGGACCTGCCGGTGCTGCCGTGGTCGTCCGGCACCCGGACGCGCCGCCGTCGACCTCGACCGCAGTCCCACCTCGATCGCATCGGAGACGCCATGACCCGTCCCGCAGCCGAGCGCGCCGGTTCGGACGACCACCCCGCCCGCCGGGTTCCCGGCCGGTGGCGGGCCACCCTCGGCGAGCTCACCTTGACCCACCTCCCCGACGCGGGCCTGCACATGATCCCGTCGAAGGTGTACCCGGCCACCGGTGAGCACGACTGGCGCGACGAGCGGGAGCACCGGACCGGGGACGGCCTGCTGACCATGGGCTGCGGTGCGCTGCTCGTGGAGCGCGGCTCGACGCGGCTGCTCATCGACGCCGGACACGGGCGCATCCCCGCCGACGAGGTGCCGGAGTTCGCCGACCGCTTCGAGCACGTCGGATTCCTGCCCGGCGAGCTGGCGGAACTCGGGGTGGACCCGGCCGACGTCGACTTCGTGGCGTTCACCCACCTCCACCCCGACCACACCGGCTGGGCCAGGCCGGACGCCACCGACGACGGCCGCGGGCTGTTCCCGTCCGCGCGTTGGCTGGTGGGCCGCGGCGAGTGGGCGGAGGCCGGACCCGGCGCCGATCCGGCCCTCGCCGGTGGCGCGGACCGCGTGGTCGCCGTCGACGACGGAGCGGAAGTGGTGCCGGGAGTCCGCGCGTGGGCGCTGCCCGGCCACACACCGGGCCACACCGGGTGGGTGCTCGACACCGGTGACGGCCGCGAGGTCGTGGCCTTCGGCGACGCGCTGCACTCGCCCGCCCAGGTCCGCCACCTCGACTGGGAGGTCCTGTTCGACGCCGACCGCTCCGCGGCGGAGCGCTCCCGGCGGCGGCTGGTCGAACGCCTCGGCGGCGAAGGCACCCTCGGTTTCGGCATGCACTTCGCCGGCCAGCAACTCGGTCGCGTCGAGCACGGCGAGTGGAGTCCGCACGAGACGGACGCCTTCGGCTGATCACGCCCGGACCGGCACGTCCGCAGTATCAGCCCACAGTGGACTAGAGGTGATCACTCGGCCGATCGTGCGGAGAACAAGAGGTTGCCGAGGACGCCGACGAGCGCCGCCATGGTCACGCCGCTGCCGAGGATGAGGCCCAGCGACGGCGGCAGCTGCTGGTACAGGTCCGGTGCGACGACGGGCAGCAGCCCGGCGACCAGCGCGGCCGTGGCGACCATCAGGTTGCCGTCCTGGCCGAAGTCGACCTCGCGCAGCATCTTCACGCCCAGCCCGGTGATCATGCCGAACACGACCAGTCCGGTCCCGCAGACCACGGCGGAGGGCACGGCACCGATCAGCCGGGCCACCGGCGCGAGGAAGGCGAGCACGGCCAGCAGCACGGCCGTGCCGAGCGTGACGTAGCGGCTGCGCACCCGCGTGATGCGCACGATGCCGACGTTCTCGCCGCTGGTCACCATCACCGGACCGCCGAACACGCCGCTGAGCAGCGAGGCGACGGCGTCGCCGCGGATCGTGCCGCCGATGTGGCGCTTGCGGTCGACGGGGGTGCCCACGGCCTCCGCGTTGAGCACCGTCTGGCCCGTCGCCTCGGCCATCGCGCCGATCGCGAACAGCAGCATCGGCACGGTCGCCAGCAGGTCGAAGTGCGGCACGCCGAACGGGAACGGCTGCGGCAACGCGAAGACCGGGCCACCGGTGATCTCGCCGAGCTGACCCGTCGCGAGCCCCAGCAGCATGCCGCCCGCCATGCCCAGCAGCATCGCGACCCGGCGCCAGCCGCCGCGCAGGACGCGGAACAGCACCACCGTCAGCACGATCGTCGCCGCCATCAGCCCCAGCGACGAGGGCTCCGCCGCGCCCTCCGGCCCGACCACCAGCTGAGCGGTGATGCGCAGCAGGTTCACGCCGATCACGATGACCATGACGCCGAGCACGAGCGGCGGGAAGAACCGCACGATCCGCAGGAACACGGGTGCGAGCGCGAAGCAGGCGAGCCCGGTGAGCACCACGGCGCCGCTCGCGGTGCGCGCGTCGGTGCGCTGCGCGATCTGGATGAACAGCACCACGGCGGCGCCACCGGGCAGCATCACGAACGGCAACCGCGCGCCCACCCGCAGGAAACCCGTCGACTGGAAGGCCGTGCCGATCGCCGAGACCAGGAAGAACGCCGCGAGCAACCGCGCGGAGGAATCCGCGTCGAGGTCCAGCGCGTGCGCGACCAGGAACACCGACGAGATCGGCCCGGTGATCATCACCAGCAGGTGCTGCACGGCCAGCGGTGCGAGCGCCTTGAGCGGCACCGCCTCGCTTTCGGGGCTCACCGCAGCCATGGCAGTTCCGCCGCCGAGTACCGGTAGGCCCGGAACAGCGCGTTCGACTCGCTCGGGAACACCCGCGCCGCTTCGGGTTCGTGGTAGCGCGAGAACTGCGGCACGACGAACTCCCAGCACACCCGGCCTTCCGGGGTGATCTCGAAGATCCGGCCGAAGGCCGACTCGGTGATCATCGTGTTGCCGTTGCCCAGCCGCTGCGCGCTGCCCATGAACGGCGTGAAGAACGACTCGCGGGTGGAGTCGTGGTACTCCCAGGTGATCTCCGAGGTCGTGCGGTCGACCTCGATGACCCGGGAGAACGTCACGCTCTCCCGGGAGCGGAAGGTGCCGTTGTCGAACAGCAGCAGCTTGCCGTCGTCCAGCTCGGACACGCAGTGCTGCTGGGCGATCACGTCGGAACCCAAGCGCCACAGCACGTTCCCGGTCGCGCGTTCGATCACGATCACCGCGGAGACGCTGCGCAGGCTCGCGACGATGTTGCCGTCGGCGAGCTCCGAGACGCTGTTGACCAGCGGCCAGTGCTCCCGCCAGTAGTGCGCCTGCAGCGGGTAGTCCTCGGGCGGCAGGTGCTCGATCGCCCGCCACTCCCACAGCAGCTCGCCGTCCGGGCCGACCTCCCGGAGCACGTCGGCGTAGAGCACGCCGTCGGCCTCGGTGTCCGGCACGCCGCCGGGCACGAGCGCGGGATCCACGGGTTCGGCGGCGGCGTAGAGGATCCGCCCGTCGCCGAGGTGGTTCGCGTCGTGGTGCGCCCACGGGTCGCGGTGCTCGCGCAGGATCGTCCCGTCCGGTGCGACCTCGCACATGGCTCCGCCGCGGTACTTGTGCCACATGTCGAACGGCGCGGGCACTCCGGGCAGGGCGCCGTTGTAGGCGAGATTGCCGTTGGGCAGGATGCGGGCATGACGTCCCGGCCGGTACGGCAGCTCCCAGCGGTGCGCCTCGGCGCCTTCGGCGTCCACGAGGTGCACGACACCCGGGCTGGTCAGCGGCGCGTAGAGCGTGTAGCCGCCGAAACCGAGCTCCGGTTCGGCGCCGATCAAGCCGGTGCCGCGCCGGCGCAACGTGTTCTGGTCCATCGCTCGTCCTCGATGTCAAAGATTTGTGTTCATCAAATATTTGACACCCGGTGCGCGGGGTCGGGAAAGGCCTTCTCGCGTTGTGGGCGCAGGAGGTGAGCGCGCCGATGCTGGGACGGGTGATCCGGGCGCGGCGCAAGGAGCTCGGCCGCACCCTGGCCGAGATCGCCGGGATCAGCGGATTGTCCGCGCCGTTCCTGAGCCAGATCGAGAACGACCGCGCCAACCCGAGCATGGCCTCGCTGCAACGGCTCGCCGACGCGCTGGGCACCACCGCCGTGCGGCTGCTCGCCGGTGCCGAACAGGCCGGACGCGTCGACATCGTGCGCGCCGGCGAGCGCGCACCGATGGCCGCCACCGACGACGAGGACGGCACCGTGCGCGCGCTCGTGCGCGGCCGTCGCCAGCTGCACGCGCTGGAGTTCAGCGGCGGTCGCCACGGCGACCGCGAATTCGTGCACCGCAACGACGAACTGCTCTACGTCGTGCGCGGCGCGGCCCGCGTGATCGCCGGCGAAGCGGAGCACGACCTCGCCGAAGGCGACGCCCTCTACTGCTCCGGCGGCATCCGGCACAGCTGGCAACTGCTCACCCCGGACGCGAAGGTTCTGCTCGTCGCGGTAGCAGAGGACGCCAGGATCACCCTCGACGACTGAAGCGCTCTTCGCTCGGTTTGCTTTGTGATCGGGTGGCGGAACCTCAGGCTGCGGGATCTTTTTCCCGAGTGGCTCCGCCACGAGGGAAAAGCCGTCCTCGCGAGAAGACGACTGAGAACCCGCTGCGGTGCCGGTTGCTCTGGTGGTCACTGCTCAGCGGCTTCGCCGCTGACAAGATGCTGACAAGGCGTTGAACAGGGGTTTCGAGTCAGGGGTGGGTTCTGGCTCGGAGGCCGTCGAGGACGAGTTCGAGGCTTCGGTCGAAGTCGTCGGGGCCGCCGGGGTCGCGGTCGATCGCGCCGGCGCTCGCGGCCTGCAGCGCGGTCTGCTCCTCGGTCGCGTGTCCGAACACGAGGTGCAGGAAGGTGCGGGTGGCCAGGTCCACCAGGTCCGGGGGCAGGCCGCCGTCGTGCAGCGCGTCGCGGAGCCGATCCGCGGTGTCGTCCCGGCCGAGGCCGAAGGTGTGCGCGGTGGCGACGACCTCGGCGCCGTCGCGGTAGGCGAGCATCGCGTCGCGCAACTGCCCGCAGAGCTCGACGACGCGCCCGTCCCACTCCGTGGCCCGGTGCGGTCGGCGGCCGCGGCGCAGGATCTCGTCGGCGATCGCGGCGAGCAGCGTCTGCTTGTTCGGCACGTGGTGGTAGAGCGCGCTGGGCTGCACGCCGAGCTCCGATGCGAGCCGCCGCATCGTAAGCGATTCCAGCCCGTACTCGTCGAGCACCGCGAGGGCGCGATCGACGATGTCGGCGCGGTGGTAGCGCACGCGAATCCTTCCCGTTGACCGATCCGTCCTCCCAGTTTAACCTGAACGCTGTTCACCTGAACGCCGTTCAGGTCGCAGCGTCAGCCGACCCCGGGGAGAAGCGATGACCACCACCTTCGACCAGCTCGCCGACGACGTCCTCGCCGGGAGCCCGGTGACCACCGACGACGCGCTCGCCGTGCTGCGGGCCACCGACGACGAGCTGATGTCCGTGGTGGCCGCCGCCGGTCGGCTGCGCCGCGCGCATTTCGGCAACGCGGTGAAGGTGAACTACCTGGTGGACCTCAAATCGGGGCTGTGCCAGGAGAACTGCGGCTACTGCTCGCAGGCCGTCGGCTCCGCCGCCCCGATCCTCAAGTACTCGTGGCTGTCCCAGGACGCCGCGCTGGAACAGGCCGGTGCCGGGCTCAACGGCGGCGCGAGCCGGGTGTGCATGGTCGCCTCCGGCCGCGGACCGTCCACCCGGGACATCGACAAGGTCGCGGAGATGGCCGGCGCGCTCAAGCAGCGGCACCCCGACGTCGAGATCTGCGCCTGCCTGGGGCTGCTCCAGGACGACCAGGCGGAACGCCTCAAGGCCGCCGGGGTCGACGCCTACAACCACAACATCAACACCGCCGAGAGCCACCACCACACCATCGTTCAGACCCACACCTACGCGGACCGGGTGGACACCGTCGGCAAGGCCAAGGCCGCGGGGCTGTCGCCGTGCTCCGGGCTGATCGCCGGGCTGGGGGAGTCCGACGAGCAGCTGGTCGAGGCGCTGTTCGCGCTGCGGGAGCTGGGCTCGGACTCGATCCCGGTGAACTTCCTGCTGCCGTTCGACGGCACCCCGTTCGAGAACACCTGGGAGCTCACCCCGGCGCGGTGCCTGCTGATCCTGGCGATGGCGCGCTTCGTCTGCCCGGACAAGGAGATCCGGATCGCCGGTGGCCGCGAGGTGCACCTGCGGTCGTTGCAGTCGATCGCGCTGCACGTGGCCAACTCGATCTTCCTCGGCGACTACCTGACCTCGGAAGGCCAAGCCGCCGAAGCGGACCTGGAGATGATCCGGGACGGCGGCTTCGTCGTGCTCGGCTCCGAACAGGACCTCGCCCAGCGGGCCGAGGGCCCGGTGATCCGCCGCCGCGGCGCCGGAACCGACCTGCTGCCCAACGCCTGAGCCGATGACTCCCGACGAGCAGCTCGCGTTCGACCGCGAGCACCTGTGGCACCCGTACACCTCGATGACCGACCCGGCGCCGACCCGGCTGGTCACCGGCGCCCGCGGCAGCCGGATCAGCATCGACGGCGTCGGGGAGGTCGTGGACGGGATGGCGTCCTGGTGGTCGGCGATCCACGGCTACCGGCATCCCGCGCTGGACGCGGCGGTGCGCGACCAGGTCGAGCGGATGTCGCACGTCATGTTCGGCGGGCTCACCCACGAACCCGCCGTCGAACTGGCCCGCCGGCTGGTCGACCTCACGCCCGACGGGCTCGACCGCGTCTTCCTCGCCGACTCCGGATCGGTGAGCGTCGAAGTGGCGATGAAGATGGCGCTGCAGTACCAGCGCGGTACCGGGCGGCCGGGCAGGACCAGGTTCCTCACCGTCCGCGGCGGCTACCACGGCGACACGTTCGACTGCATGAGCGTGTGCGATCCCGACGGCGGGATGCACGCGATGTGGTCGGGCGTGCTGCCGGAGCAGGTGTTCGGCGCACGACCACCGCGCCACGACGCCGACGTCGACGACTGGGCCGAGGGGTTCCGCGCGCTCGCGGCCGAGCACGCCGACCGGCTCGCCGGGCTGATCGTGGAGCCGCTGCTGCAGGGAGCGGGCGGGATGCGGCCCTATTCCGCGCGGTGCCTGGCGGTCTTCCGCGAGGTCGCCGACGAGCACGGCCTGGTGCTCGTCTTCGACGAGATCGCGACCGGCTTCGGCCGCACCGGCACCCTGTTCGCCGCTGAGGCCGGCCCGGTGCGGCCGGACGTGCTGTGCGTCGGCAAGGCGCTCACCGGCGGCTACCTGTCGCTGGCCGCCACGCTGTGCACGGCGGAGGTGGCGCGCGGGCTGTCCGCCTCGGAGTCCGGAGTGCTCATGCACGGCCCCACGTTCATGGGCAACCCGCTGGCCTGCGCGGTCGCCACGGCCAGCCTGGACCTGCTGGCGGGCGGCGGCTGGGCGGCCGACGTGCGCCGGATCAACGCGGGTCTGCAGGCGCTGCACGGGATTCCGGCCGCCGACGTGCGGGTGCTCGGCGCGGTCGGCGTCGTCCAGCTCGACCACGAGGTCGACGCGGCGGCGGCGACCGACGCGGCGCTGGCGCACGGCGTGTGGCTGCGGCCGTTCCGCGACCTGATCTACACCATGCCGCCGTACGCGTGCACCGACGAGGACATCGCCGCCGTGTGCGGCGGGATCGCGGCTGCGGCGGAGGCGGGATGAGCGGCTGGGACGGCTGGTTCGCCGCGCAGCGCTCCGCGCGCGAGCACGCCGGTGTGCAGCGCGTGCTGCGGCCGCGACCCGCGACCGAAGCGGTGATCGACCTCGCTGGCAACGACTACCTGGGCCTCGGCGCGCATCCCGGAGTGCGGCGGGCCGCGGCCGACGCCGCCCTCGAATGGGGCGCGGGCGCCGGGGCGTCCCGGCTGGTCACCGGCACCACCGAGCTGCACGCCGAGCTGGAGCGCGAACTCGCCGAGTTCACCGGTCGCGAGGCCGCGCTGGTGTTCTCCACCGGGTACCACGCGAACCTGTCCGCGGTGACCGCGTTGGCCGACAAGCACTCGCTGGTCGTCTCGGACGCGCACGCGCACGCCTCGCTGATCGACGCCGCGCGGCTGTCCCGCGCCGCGATCGAGGTCGTCCCGCACAACGACGTGGCGGCGGTGCGGGCCGCGCTGGCGAGCGCGGGGGACCGGCGCGCGATCGTGCTCACCGAGTCGATCTTCTCGGTGCTCGGCGACGCCGCCCCGCTGCCGGAGCTGGCCGCGGTGTGCGCCGAGCACGACGCGCTGCTGCTCGTCGACGAAGCCCACGGGCTCGGCGTCGTCGGAGCCGGCGGCCGGGGATCGGTGCACGCCCACGGCCTGGCGCGGCACCCGCAGGTGGTGGTCACCGCGACGCTGTCGAAGTCGTTCGGCGCGATGGGCGGCGCGGTGCTGGGCTCGGCGGCGCTGATCGACCACCTCACCAATCGCGCCCGCCCGTTCATCTTCGACACCGGGCTCGCGCCCGCTCCCACCGCCGGTGCGCTGGACGCGCTGCGCCGGTTGCGGGGGCGGCCGGAGCTGCCCGGCGCGATCCACCGGCGCGGCGGCGAGCTCGCCGATCGGCTCGGCGTGCCGCGCTCGGCGGGAGCGGTGCTCTCGGTGCCGATGCCGTCCCCGCGGGTCGCCGTCGCCGCCCAGGCCGCGGCACTGGCGGCGGGTGTCCGGGTCGGCTGCTTCCGCCCGCCCTCGGTGCCGGACGGCGTCTCCCGGCTCCGGATCACCGCCAGAGCCGGGATCGGCGAGGACCGCTGGGCCACCGCCGTCGCCGTGCTGTCCCGCGTCGTCGACGACCACCGGGAGGGATCGTGATCGTCTTCGTGGTCGGCACCGACACCGGTGTCGGCAAGACCGTGGCCACCGCGGCGCTCGCGGCCCGATCCGGGCCGGGGACGGTCGTGGTGAAACCGGCGCAGACCGGGGTCGGCCCCGACGAACCGGACATCGCCGTGGTGCGGCGGCTGGCGGGGTGCGAGGTCGTCGAGTTCACCCGGCTCGCCGATCCGCTCGCCCCGGACACGGCGGCCCGGCTGCGCGGCGCGGCGATCCCGGCCGTCGACGAGCACGCGGCCGGAATCCGAGACCTGGCCCGGACTCGCGGCACCGTGATCGTCGAGGGAGCCGGCGGAGTCCTGGTCCGCCTCGACGCGGCGGGCGGCACGATCCGGGACCTCGCGGCCGACCTGGCCGCCGACCACCCGGTGCGGGTGCGGGTCGTGACGAGGCTCGGCCTCGGCACCCTCAACCACACCGAGCTGACCGTCGGCGCGCTGCGCTCGCGCGGACTGGAACCGCAGGGGCTGGTGCTCGGCTCGGTCCCGGCGGAGCTCGGACTCGCGGAGCGCTGCAACCGAACGGAGCTGCCCCGCGTCACCGGAGTCCCGGTCATCGGCGCGATCCCCGAGGGCGCGGGAGCGCTCGCCCCGGAGCTCTTCCGCGAACGCGCCGGTTCGTGGTCGACGATCAGCTGAGCGCCGGACCGGGAAATGCTCTAGCGACGTGGTCTCGGAGCGGAATGCCCACGACGCGCGGAGGAATCGGGAACCTGGCGGATCGAAAGCGGCCGGACCGGAGCGGCGGCGAATTCCTCCACCCGGCGCGGCAAGGAACGGACCAGCGGTTCCGCTCCGCGCACGACCGCGGCGGTCCCCGATCGCAGCGTTCCGGCGACGTCGGCGAGACCGGCCGAACCGGTGACGCGGGCCACCGAGACGAGGCGTCGGTGGAGCTCCAACAGATACACTGCTGATATGTCAAGTCATCTCGGCACCTTCGGAAGCTGCTGCCCGTCGACGACGCCGAGGACGGGATGGGCGCTGTGACCAGCGAGGAACCGGTGTACACCTCGATGGCCGACAAGGCGTACGCGGCCATCCGGGACCGACTGATCATGCTCGACATCCCGCCGATGACGGCGATCGACGACGTGGCCCTCGCCGGATCGCTGGACATCGGCCGGACCCCGGTGCGCGAGGCGCTGAAGCGGCTGGAGATCGACCGGCTCGTGGTGTCCTACCCGCGGCGGGGCACCTTCGCCACGGCCGTCGACATCACCGACCTCGCCTACATCTCGGAATTGCGGGTGCAGCTGGAGCCGTTGGCGGCGCGGCGAGCCGCCGAATCCGCGGACGCCGCGAAGCTGGGAGAGGTCGCGGAGCTGGCCGACGCCCTGGACCGGGTCGACGTGCGCTCGCTCAGCCGGGACGAGTTGATGCGCTGGGACCTGCACGTGCACCGCGCCATCTACAGCGCGGCCGGGAATCCGCACCTGGAGGACACCCTGGTGCGCTACGACAACCTGGCGACTCGGATCTTCTGCCTGTTCCTGGACCGGATGGTGAACTTCGACAGCCACGTCGGTGAGCACACCGCGCTGCTGCGGGCGATCGGCGCGCGCGACGTCGGCGAGTCCGAGCGGCTCGCCCGCGAGCACGTCCTGGGTTTCGAGAAGGCGATCCGGGCGGTGGTCTGACACCGCCGCAACGACCGCGATCGGCGAGCGGGAACGAGACCTGGGCCGCGTTCCCGTCCGAGCCCATGTCGCAGCGCCGGAACGCGTGGGTGATGTCGTCCGACGGCGTGCCGGCTCGTGCAGGACTCCGACCGGGTCCGCGCGGAGCTCGGTGCGGACGGCGGTGCTGCCTGGGGAGCGCGTCGCGTCGGTGAGCGGTCAGAGTCTGCCCGCGAGGCGCCGGCGCCATCGGCCGAACGCGCGGGGGCGGTCGATGCCGAGCACTCCGACCGGAGCGCCCGCGCCGTCGACGTAGAGCGCGAGGAAGTCGCCGGAGTCGAGATCTCCTTCTTCCACTTGGATCGTGCAGTCCGCAGTGCGGTGTCCCGCGAACTGGATCTGGTGGCCGTACTGGTCGGACCAGAAGTAGGGGACCGCGTGGTGGGCGGGCGCGGCGTGCTCCCGGCCCAGCAGTGCCGCGACGGCCGCCGCGGGTTGCTGCAGCGCGTTCGTCCAGTGCTCCAGCCGCATGGATTCCGCGGTGTAGGCCCGGTGCGAGTTGGCGCAGTCGCCGACGGCCGCGACGCCGGGGACCTCGGTCAGGCCTCGTTCGTCGGTGAGAACGCCGTTGTGCAACGGGATTCCCGAGTCCGCCAGCCACTCGACGTTCGGTTGGGCGCCGATGCCGACCACCACCACGTCGGCGGGCAGTTCGCGCCCGTCTTCGAGCCGGACGGCCGTCACGCGGAACTCGCCGATCAGCTCGGCCAGACCGGCCCGCAAGTGCATCCGGACGCCGTTGCGGGCGTGCAGCCGGCCGCACACCGAGCCCATGTCGGTGCCGAGCGCTCGTTGCAGGGGAGCGGCCGCCGCTTCGACGATGTCCACTTCGCAGCCGAGGCCGACCGCGGTCGAGGCGATCTCGGCTCCGATGAACCCGGCTCCGATGACGATCAGCCGCGCGCCGGGCACGAGTTCCTTGCGCAGTGCGCGGGCATCGTCGAGCGTGCGCAGGGTGTGCACGCCTTCGGGCACCGAGTCCGGCAGGGTGCGCGCCCGCGCTCCGGTGGCCAGCACGACGCCGTCGGTGGTGATGCGCTCCCCGTCGTCGAGCAGGACCGCGCGCTCACCGGTGTCGAGGGCTTCGGCGGTGCGGCCCAGCCGCCACTCGACGCCCAGTCCGGAGTCATCCGGCTCGGTCAGGCCGATGTCGTCCTCGGAGGAGGTGCCCGCCAGGAATTCCTTGGACAGCGGCGGGCGGTCGTAGGGCGCGTGCTCCTCGTCGCCGATCACGACGATCCGCCCGTCGAAGCCCTGCTCCCGCAAGGAGCGGGCGGTCGTCAGGCCGGCCAGCGACGCCCCGACGATCGTGATGTCCCGCAATCAACTCACCCCTTCCACTGCCGCGTCGACCGACGTCGACTCGAGGACGTAGACCAGGCCGTCGTCGACGGACACCTGGTGGGTGCGGACGGGCTTCTTCGCCGGAGGTCCGCTGGGACGGCCCGTGCGCAGGTCGAAACAGGCGGCGTGCAAGGGACATTCGACCGCGCAGCCCTCCAGCCAGCCGTCGGACAGCGACGCGTCCTGGTGCGTGCAGGTGTCGTCGATCGCGAACAGTTCACCGTCCACGTTGAACACCGCGATGGGTGCCTCGCCCTGGACGCGGGCCGACTCCCCGGGAGGGAGGTCGGCGAGCTCACCTACGAAGATCATGTTGCCTCCTGTTGCAGATGGCGGAACCCGTAGTGCAATTCGCAACAGACAGAATGCGGCTCGCCCCCTTGGTCGTCAACGATGGAATTTCGGCCGCCGGCCCGCCCGTGAGGTTGCGTCCTGCGCAACGCCTTCCGGTGCCGGTGACCGCTGGTCCGCTCGCGGGATCGCGCTCGGCCGGATGCTCTCGATGGAGCGTCGCCGCGCGGCCCGCCCGCGTTACCGGTGCGAGTATCCGCTTGCGGCACAGCGGATTCCGGTTCCGGCGGACTCCGGATCGACCCCCCGATCGGGGGCGTTGACCAGCCCCGGTCCCTGTCTTATCGTGCACAGATATATCAACCGTCGACCCCGCGATCAGGGTGCCGAAGCCGCTGATCTCCTGTACTTGAGCCTGCCGTTGCAGGTGAACGGCATTTCGTCGTTGTCTTGTCAGCGGCGGAGCCGCTAAGCAGTGACCAGCCAGAGCAAGAAGACCACCCGCGGGTTTTCAGCGGTTTCCTCGCGAGGACGGCTTTTTCCCTCGTGGCGGAGCCACTCGGGGAAAAGATCCCGCAGCGAGGAAGCAGCTGAGGTTCCGCCACCCGCACCGCTACGCAGGCCGAGTCCCAAGACACCTGAAGCGAAGCTGTTGCGGAGCGCTGCGGTTCGCATCGGGGGATACCTCATGACCGAGAAACCGAGACGTCGCAGGCGGAGCCTGACTCCTCCTGTCGTGCAAGAGGAACGCACCGTGCACCGGGCGGTCGCGGCGACCGCCGTCGGGAACGTCGCCGTGTGGTACGACTTCGGCATCTACTCCTACCTGGCCGCCGCCGTGCTGGACCGGGTCCTGTTCCCCGACGGCGGCCAGTGGGCCACCGCGTACACGCTCGCCGCGTTCGCCGCCGCGTTCCTGATGCGCCCGCTCGGCGGATTCGTGTTCGGGCGGCTCGGGGACCGGATCGGTCGCACGAAGGTGCTCTCGGCGACGATGCTGCTGATGGCGGTAGCGACGGTGCTGCTCGGCCTGGTCCCGAGCCACGGCGCGATCGGCCTCGCCGCCCCGCTGTTCGTGCTGCTCGTCCGGATGTTGCAGGGGTTCGCCGTCGGTGGCGAGTACACCGGCGCGCTCACCCTCATCGCCGAGTACGCCCCGGACCGGCGACGCGGATTCTTCGGCAGCTGGCTGGAATTCAGCACCCTGGCCGGGTACGCGCTGGGCGCCGGGGTGTGCGCCGCGGTGATCGCCGCCGTTCCGGAGGGCGACCTGCTGTCGTGGGGCTGGCGGCTGCCGTTCATGCTCGCGCTGCCGCTGGGCCTGACGGGCATCTACCTGCGGATGCGGTTGGAGGACACCCCGGCGTTCCGGCAGCTGATGGAGCGTTCCCCCGCGCTGAGCACGATGTCCGCGCGGCGCGCGCTGCAGATCGTCGTGGTGCACTACCGCTCCGCCGCGCTGGTCGCGACCGGCGTGATCGTCGCGTGGAACGTCACGAACTACGTGATGACCAACTACGTCCCCGCGTACCTGGCCGCGACGCTCCCGCGCTACGGCGCGGGCGGGAGCAGCCAGGCGGTGGCGGCCACCCTCCAGGTCGCCGTCATGGTCCTCATGCTGTGCGTGATCGTGTCCGTCGGCAGGCTCAGCGACCGCATCGGGCGCAAACCCGTGCTCATGGCGGGAAGCCTGTCGCTGATCTTCCTGGGCCTGCCCGCCGTGTGGCTGCTCCGCGAAGGACTGCTCGGGCAGGTCGCCGGGCTGCTGATCATGGGGATGTCGTTGGTGTGCTTCGCCGCGGTGTCGCCCTCGACGCTGCCCGCGCTGTTCCCCACGATGATCCGCTACAGCAGCCTCGCGGTGATCTTCAACCTGGCGGTCTCGCTGTTCGCCGGGACCGCGCCGACGATCATCGAGGCGGCCGTGACGGCCACCGGCAACCTCGACTGGCCCGGTTTCTACCTGGTCGGAGCGGGCGTGCTCGGCGTCATCAGCACCCACTTCCTCAAGGAGCAGGCGGGCCGCCCCCTCGACGGCGCAGCGCCGCTGACCTCCAGTGCGGAGCTCCCCTCCCCGCCGCTGTCCGACGAGGGCGTCCCGCTGGAACAACCCCGTCAGTGAGCCGCCCCTAGGCGTGCTGAGGTGGTCATTTGGCGGAACCTCAGCGTTCTTCTCGCTGCGGGATCTTTTTCCCGAGTGGCTCCGCCACGAGGGAAAAAGCTGTCCTCGCGAGAAGAACGCTGAGAACCCGCGGCGGTGCCGGTTGCTTTGGTGGTCACTGCTCAGCGGCTCCGCCGCTGACAGGATGGGGAATACGCGTCAGGAGAACGTGCGTGCTCTTCCCGTTCTGGGCGGGGTTTTTGTGGTGTGGATGGCTTTTCGCGCAGCGTGAGGCCCCGTGCGGACGTGTCCGCACGGGGCCGGTGCGCGGGGGTCAGCCGACTCGGGCGCGGACCCAGTCGTGGAACTCCTCGATGTGGTGCTCGCTGGGGACCAGCACGCCGCCGCTCTTGTAGGACCGGGAGTCCATCGCCAGCTGGCAGCGCTCGCAGGCGTCGAAGTCCTGCTTGTTGACCCGGTGGAACAGCTCCACCGAGCGCTCGATGTCGACGCCGGAGTCCACGACCTCCGGCAGGTACAGCCAGTCGCACCGCACGATGGTCCGGTCCACGGCGATCGGGAACATGCGGTGGAATACCACGTGGTCGGGCACCAGGTTGATGAAGACCTGCGGGCGGACCGTGATGGCGTAGTAGCGGCGGTCCTGCTCCTCGTTGACGCCGGGGAGCCGCTCGACGCCCTCCGAGCCGTCGACGGTGAACCCCTGGATGTTCTCGCCGAATTCCGCGCCGTGGCCCACGAAGTACTGCGCGGCGAGGCCGTCGGCGAACTCCGGCAGCACCTCGGTCAGCTCCGGGTGGATCGTCGCGCAGTGGTAGCACTCCATGAAGTTCTCGACGATCTGCTTCCAGTTCGCCTTCACGTCGTACTCGATGCGCCTGCCGAGCTTGAGGTCGGCGACCTGGTAGCCGACGATCGCGTCCGGCGTGCCCAGGCGGTTGGTGACGTCGTTGATGACGGTGTCCTCGAACGACGGCGGGTCCTCGGCCAGGCACAACCACACGTAGCCGAGCCACTCGCGGACGTGCACCCGGTGCAGCCCGTACTCTGCGCGGTCGATGTCGGGCATCGCGGTGAGGTTCGGCGCGGCGATCAGCTTGCCGTCCAAGGCGTACGTCCAGGCGTGGTACGGACATTGGAACGACCGCCGCACCTCGCCCTGCTCTTCGGTGCACAACCGGGCCCCGCGGTGCCGGCACACGTTGAGGTGCGCGTTGACGCCGCCGTCGCGCCCTCGGACGACGATGACGCTCTCCCGGCCGATCTGCACGGTCTCGTACTGGCCGGGCCGGGCCAGGTCGGCGCTGAGCACGGAGCAGAACCAGCCCGCCTCGAAGATCGAGTCCTGTTCGGCGCGGAAGATCTCGGGATCGGTGTAGTAGTGGCCCGCGAGTGTTTCCCGCAGGCTCGCGGGGAGTCCTTGCTCCTCAACGGATGCGGAGAGCTCACCGGTCGTCATGGAAGTGCTCCTTGCTCGAGAGGACGGATTCGCGTCAAGGCGCTCCGGACGAGCGCTCGGCGAGGTGGGGCCGTGGCTCCCCGGAGGGAGCAGGTGAGCAGGATCAAGAGAGTTGCGCACAGTGCAACCCGGTGCGCGATGCGCTACACATAGCAGCGCGCCGGAAGCAGGATGTCAAGGGCCGCAGGAGGAATCGGCGGCAGCGGCGCCGATCCCCATCAGCGGGACGGGGCCGGGGCGATCACTGGAAGACCACCGTGCTCTGCCCGTTCAGCAGCAGGCGCCGTTCGCAGTGCCAGCGCACGGCGCGGGACAGCGCCAGCGCCTCGGCATCGCGGCCGACCGTCTGCAAGGCCTTCGGGTCGTGGGTGTGGTCGATGCGGATCACCTCCTGCTCGATGATCGGTCCTTCGTCGAGTTCCGGGGTGACGTAGTGGGCGGTGGCCCCGACGAGCTTCACCCCGCGCCCGTATGCCTGGTGGTAGGGCTTCGCGCCCTTGAACCCGGGCAGGAACGAGTGGTGGATGTTGATGGCCCTGCCGTGCAGGGCCTTGCAGGTCTGATCGGACAGGACCTGCATGTAGCGGGCCAGCACCACGAGCTCGGCGTCGTGCTCCTCCACGACCCGCAGCAGCCGGGCCTCCGCTTCGGGCTTGGTGTCGCGGGTGACTGGGATGTGGATGAACGGCAGGCCCGCGTTCTCGGCCATGGGGCGCAGGTCCTCGTGGTTGGACACCACCGCGACGATGTCGGCGCCGAGGCTGCCCGTGCGGCAGCGGTAGATCAGGTCGTTGAGGCAGTGCCCGAGCTTCGAGACCATCACCAGGATCCGCGCGTTGCGATCGGCCGCGAAGGCGAAGGTCATCTCGAAGTCGGCGGCGACCGGTTCGAAGCCGCGCGAGATCTCCTCGATGTCGATCTCGTGCGCGGCGGTGACGTGGGTGCGCAGGAACAGCCTGCCGCGCACCGGGTCGTCGAACTGCTGGTGCTCCCCGATGTCGCAGCCGTGCTGGAAGAGGTACGAGCTGACGGCGTGCACGATGCCGCTGCGGTTGGGGCAGCTCAAGGTGAGCGTAAAAGAGCGGGTCAACGGATCCTCCTCAAAGGTCATTGCAGTCGGCCTGCGTAGGGGTCGGGTGGCGGAACCTCAGCGTTCTTCTCGCTGCGGGATCTTTTTCCCGAGTGGCTCCGCCACGAGGGAAAAAGCTGTCCTCGCGAGAAGGACGCTGAGAACCCGCGGCGGTGCCGGTTGCTTTGGTGGTCGCTGCTCAGCGGCTTCGCCGCTGACAGGACAACGACCGCGAACACTGCTCACCTCGAACGACGAGGCGGGCGGGCCCTCAGCATTCGACGACGTTGAGCGCGAGGCCGCCGCGGGCGGTCTCCTTGTACTTGTCCTTCATGTCCGCTCCGGTCTCTCGCATGGTCTTGATCGCCTTGTCCAGCGAGACGTGGTGCTTGCCGTCGCCGCGCACCGCCATCCGGGCCGCGGTGATCGCCTTGATCGAGGCCACCGCGTTGCGCTCGATGCAGGGGATCTGCACGAGACCGCCGACGGGGTCGCAGGTGAGCCCGAGGTTGTGCTCGATGCCGATCTCGGCGGCGTTCTCCACCTGCTCCGGGGTGCCGCCGATGATCTCGGCGAGCCCGGCGGCGGCCATCGAGCAGGCCGACCCGACCTCGCCCTGGCAGCCGACCTCCGCCCCGGAGATCGAGGCGTTCTCCTTGAACAGCACGCCGATCGCGCCCGCGGTCAGCAGGAAGCGCACCGCCGCGTCGGCGGAGAACGACGGCAGGAACCGCTCGCCGTAGTGCAGGACCGCGGGCACGATCCCGGCGGCGCCGTTGGTCGGCGCGGTCACCACCCGGCCGCCCGCGGCGTTCTGCTCGTTCACCGCGAGGGCGTAGAGGGTGACCCACTCCATGGCGTGCAGCGCGTCGTGCTCGTCGGTGGTGGACTCCAGCCGTTCGCGCAGCTCGTTGGCGCGACGGCGCACCTTGAGCCCGCCGGGCAGGGTGCCGCTGGTGCGGGAACCCTGCTCGACGCACTGCCGCATCACCGACCAGATGTGCAGCAAGCCCTCGCGGACCTCCTGCTCGGTGCGCCAGGACAGCTCGTTGGCCAGCATGATGTCGCTGATCCGCAGGCCGGAGGCGAAGGCGTGCGCGAGCAGTTCCTGCCCGGTGCGGAACGGGTACGGAACCGGCGTCTCGTCCTCCACCAGCACCGGCCGTCCCGCTTCGTCCTGGTCGAGCACGAAGCCGCCGCCCACCGAGTAGTACTCGCGGCGGTCGATGCGGACGCCGTCCCCGTCGCGCGCCTCGAAGACCATGCCGTTGCTGTGGAAGTCGAGCCGGCCGGTGCGGTGCAGCACGATGTCGTCGGCGATCGAGAACGCGATCTTCTGCTCGCCGCCGAGGCTGATGCGGTGCTCCTCCCGGACAGTCCGCACCTCCGGTTCGGCGGCGACCGGGTCGACCAGGTGCGGCTGCTCCCCGGCGAGCCCGAGCACCACGGCGTCGACGCTGCCGTGGCCGTGCCCGGTCGCCCCGAGCGAGCCGAACAGCTCGCACCGGACGCCCGCGACGCGGGGGAGCTCGCCGGACCGGCGCAGGTGTTCGACGAACAGGTGGGCCGCCCGCATCGGGCCGACCGTGTGCGAGCTGGACGGGCCGATGCCGACCTTGAACAGCTCGAAGACCGAGAGGGTCACGTGCGCTCCCAACCTGGTCGTGCGCGGACTCCTGCCCGCGGCGGTGCGGTGGCGGATCGGTGCGCCGTCACGTCGAGGCCCGTGCTGCCGCTGCCGCGGTGTGCCGGAGCAGCAGGGCCGTGGTGACGGGACCGACGCCGCCCGGTACCGGCGACAATCCGGCGACCCGGCCGGCGACGGCGGGTTCGTCGACGTCACCGACGAGTCCGCCGTCGGCGGTGGGGTTGGTGCCGACGTCGATGACGACCGAGCCTTCCCGCACGTGCGCGGCGCCGATCAAGCCGGGGCGTCCGACGGCGACCACCAGCACGTCGGCGCCGCTGGTGAACCTGGCGAGGTCGGCGGTGTGCCGGTGGCAGATCGTCACCGTCGCGTCCCGCCGCAGCAGCAGCTGCGCGGCGGGCTTGCCCACGACGTTGGAGCGGCCGACCACCACGCAGTCGCGCCCGGCCAGCGGGACCTCGTGGTGGTCGAGCAGTTCCAGCACCGCCGCGGCGGTGGCCGGGGCGAACGCGCGGGAACCGGCGGCGAGCAGGCCCAGCGACACCGGGTTCGCGCCGTCGACGTCCTTGTCCGGCGCGATCGCCGACGCGAGCTCCTCGAAGCGCGCCCCGGCGGGCAGCGGGGTCTGCAGGATGATCCCGTGCACCGAGTCGTCGGCGCTGAGCGAGTCCAGCGCGTCGCGGACCTGAGCGGGGGAGCAGTCGGCTCCGAGGTCGACGACTTCGCAGTCGATGTTCGCCTTGGCGGCGGTCTTGGCGATGGAGCGCACGTACCAGGCGCTGGACTCGTCGTCGGTGGCGACGACGACCGCCAGCTTGGGAGTGCGGCCGCGCTGGGACAGCTCGGCGGCGGTGGCAGCGACCTCGGCGCGGATCGCGCGGGCGAGGCCGGTGCCGTCGAGGGCGAGGGTGGCGGATTCTCGTTCGGCGGTGGTCATCGCAGGATGTGCTCCCGAACGGCTGAGGTGACCTGGTCGGCTCGCTGGAAGATGTCGGCGGCCCGCTCCAGCGCCGCGCCAAGTTCGGCGCGGACCGCGGGATCGGTGATGCCGACGAGGTTGATCTCGATGTTGACCCGCGAGGTGGCGGCCGCGGCCCGCGCCGCGTCGGCCGCCGCGGCGATGTCGGCGATCACGTTGGTGTTCCCGATCGGGCGCAGCCCTTGGGCGAGGTCGAGCAGCTGATCGGCGACGGCGATGACGCGGGCGGGCACCCGGCCGGCCTCCGCGAGCGCGGCGGTGATGGCCCGGGCGCGGGCGGCCTTCTCGTCGTCGTTCGACTTGGGCAGGCCGTAGGCGGCGCCGACCGCGCCGAACGCCACGGCGTCCTGCTCGGCCAGCGCCAGCGCGGACGCGCGCAACTCGTCGGCGGTGTCCCGGATCTCGGCGATGGCCGCGGCGTGCGCGGCGTAGCGCGCACCGTCGCTGTAGCGGGCGACCATCGCGACCAGCGCGGCACCTTGCGCGGCGTGCAGCGCGGAGGTGGCCCCGCCGCCCGGAGCGGGCACCCTGGCGGCGAGGTCGTGCAAGAAGGAGTCGATCGTGTCCGTGCGCATGCGGAGTCCTCCGTGGTCGGCGGGCGCGGTCAACGGCGGATGCGGTGCATGTCCGGGTCCACCAGCGGTTCGGCCGCGACGGTGGCGCGCACCTTGCGGCCGAAGTACTGGACCTCCACCTGGGTGCCGACCACGGCGGTGGCGGGCAGCCACGCGTAGGCGATCGGGGTGGCGAGGGTGTGCGAGAACGCCGCGGAGGTGATGTAGCCCGCGGGTTCCCCGTCCACGAACACGGGTTCGTGCCCGAGCACGACGCTGCGGCCGTCGTCGATCGTCAGGCAGGACAACCTGCGCGTCAGCGCGTCCTGGTCGATCGAGGTGACCGCGTCGCGCCCGACGAACTCGCCCTTCTGCGGCCGGACGGCGAACCCGACCCCGGCTTCGTACGGGTTGTGCTCGGTGGTCATGTCCGAGCCCCAGGCGCGGTAGCCCTTCTCCAGCCGCAGGCTGTTGAACGCGGCCCGCCCGGCGGCGACCACACCGAGCTCGCGACCGGCTTCGAACAGCACGTCCCAGAGCCGCTGCCCGTACTCGGCGCCGGTGTAGATCTCCCAGCCCAGCTCGCCGACGTAGGAGACCCGCATCGCCAAGACGGGAATCCCGGCGATGTGCGCTCGCTTGCAGCGGAAGTACTTCAGGCCCTCGTGGGAGAAGTCGTCGCCGCTCAACGGCTGCACCAGGTCGCGGGCCAGCGGCCCCCACACGCCGATGCAACAGGTGCCGCCGGTGATGTCGCGGACCTGGACGCCGTGGTCGTCCGGGAGCTGCCGGGTGAAGTGGTCGAAGTCGAGGTTCCCGTTGGCGCCGACCTGGAACAGCTGCTCGCCGAGGCGCGCGACGGTGAGGTCGCTGCGGACGCCGCCCGCCTCGTCGAGCACCAGGGTGTAGGTGACCGCGCCGATCGACTTGTCCATCTTGCCGGTGGTGAGCCGGTCCAAGAAGGACAGCGCGCCCGGCCCGCTGATCTCCAGCCGCTTGAGCGAGGTCATGTCGTAGAGGGCGACGGCGTTGCGGGTCTTCCACGCCTCGGCCGCGGCGATCGGGGAGTGGTGCATCGCCGACCAGGCGTCCCGCGCCGGCGGCTGCCACTCCATCGGGAGCCCCTTGACCAGCGGGGCGTTCGCCTCGTACCAGTGCGGCCGCTCCCAGCCGTGGGATTCCAAGAAGACCGCGCCGAGTTCGCGCTGGCGGGCGTGGAACGGGCTCACCCGCACGTCGCGCGGCGAGAGCTTCGGCTGCAGCGGGTGCTTGACGTCGTAGATCTCGACGAAGTTGCGCTGCGCGGTCTCGTCGACGTGCTGGTCGGTCGTCTCGACCTCGTCGAACCGGTGCACGTCGCAGCCGTGCAGCTCGGTGCGGCTGCGCCCGTCCACCAGCAGCTCGGCGACGGCGCGCGCCACGCCGGAGGAATGGGTCACCCACACCGCCTCGGCGATCCAGAACCCGGCCACGTCGGGGGATTCGCCGACCAGCGGCCCGTCGTCGGGGGTGAAGGAGAAGATCCCGTTGAACCCGGATTCGACCCGCGCCGTGCGCAGCGCGGGCAGCAACCGGCGGCTGTGCTCCCAGGACGCCGCGAAGTCGTCCTCGGTGAACGGGAGCATCGAGGGCATCGCGTCGTCGCTCGGGGAGTCCTGCTCGGGCAGCTCGCTCAGCCGCACCGGCATCGGGCGGTGGGCGTAGGTGCCGATGCCGAGGCGGTCGTTGTGCTCCCGGAAGTAGAGGTCCTGGTCCTGGTGGCGCAGGATCGGCATCCGCGCCTCGATCCGGGCGTCGTTGCGCCCGGCGAGTTCGGGCAGCGGCTCGGTGTGCGCGTACTGGTGGGCCAGCGGCAGCAGCGGGACCTTCATGCCGACCATCTCGCCGATGGCCCGCCCCCAGAACCCCGCGCAGGACACGACGATGTCGGCGGGGATCTCGCCGTGGTCGGTCCGCACGCCGGTGACCCGGCCGCCGTGCTGCTCGATGCCGATCACGCGGGTGGAACCGCGGAAGACGGCACCGCGGGATTCGGCGCGGCGGGCCAGCGCGACGACCGCCCTGGTCGACTTGGCGAGCCCGTCGGAGGGCGTGTGGAACCCGCCGAGGATGCGGTCCTGGTCGAGCAGCGGATGCAGCTTCGCGCACTCCTCGGGATCGAGGACTTCCCCTGCCACGCCCCAGGAAGTGGCCCACCCCTGCTTGCGGTGCAGGTCGTGCAGCCGCTCCGGCGTGGTCGCGATCTCCAGGCCGCCGACCTGGTTGAAGCACCAGTCGCCGTCGACGTCGAGCCCGTTGAGCTTGTCGACCGTGTAGGAGGCGAACTCCGTCATCGTCTTCGACCCGTTGGTCTGGAAGACCAGTCCTGGCGCGTGGGAAGTGGAGCCGCCGGTGAGCGGCAGCGGTCCTTGGTCGAGGACGGTGACCTGGTTCCAGCCGCGTTCGGTCAGCTCGTCGGCCAGGTTCGCTCCGACGATCCCGGCTCCGATGATGACGACGCGAGGGGTCGTGCTCATGCTGGTCTCCTAACGGCGGCCTTGACGACCGCTACGAGGACGGCGCTGTTCGGGAGGATGTGCCTTGTGCCGCAACGGAAACGGCGGCGGAGGGCTGGGGCTCCTGCGGGCCGGCGTCGTGCGCGCGGCGCCGGCCGGTGGGCTCCATCGACGTGGGGAGTCGGTGCCGACGTGGTGTCGGGCGAAGAAGGGGGAGACCGGCCTTCTGGAGCCGGGGAGAAGTCGAGACAGCTGATATATCAACTGGACAGCAAGGTAAGCACTGGTGGGTGCGGGGTCAAGGGGTCCGCGCAAAATCGGGCGGGCTCGGCGTGCGACACGCCGCCGAGTGGAGGACATGACCGGCGGGTCGCGGCCGAAAAGCCGTTCGCGGCGCGGGAATCTCGCCGTCGTCAGCGGGAGCGGAGGCGGCTCGCTGGCGCGGGTGATCGGGATTCCGAATCCTCTTGACCGCGCGATTCGCGCTGCTTACGCTGAAAGTCATCTGATATGTCAGTTGAATCTCAGGCGAGGGCAGTGTCCTGCCGCGTTCGCTCGCTCGTCGATCTCCTCTGCTGGTTCCCAGCGCGGAAGGAGTCCCATGAGTCCGTCCAGCAATGCGAGTGCCGTAGACGTCTTCAACGATCGGCTCTCGGCGGTGGATCCGGAGGTGGCCGAGGCCGTCGGTGCTGAACTCGGCCGTCAGCAGAACACGCTGGAGATGATCGCGTCGGAGAACTTCGCGCCGCAGGCCGTGCTGCAGGCGCAGGGTTCGGTGTTGACGAACAAGTACGCCGAGGGCTACCCGGGCAAGCGCTACTACGGCGGCTGCGAACACGTCGACGTCGTCGAGCAACTCGCGATCGACCGCGTCAAAGAACTCTTCGGCGCCTCGTTCGCCAACGTCCAGCCCCACTCCGGCGCACAGGCCAACGCCGCCGCGATGCACGCCCTGCTCAAGCCCGGCGACACCATCATGGGCCTCGACCTCGCCCACGGCGGGCACCTGACCCACGGCATGCGCATCAACTTCTCCGGCAAGCTCTACAACGTCGTGCCCTACCACGTCCGCGACCACGACCACCGCGTCGACATGGACGAAGTCGCCCGCCTCGCCCGCGAGAACAAGCCCCAGCTCATCATCGCCGGCTGGTCGGCCTACCCCCGCCAACTCGACTTCGCCCGCTTCCGCGAGATCGCCGACGAAGTCGGCGCCTACCTCATGGTCGACATGGCCCACTTCGCCGGACTCGTCGCCGCCGGACTCCACCCCAGCCCCCTGCCCCACGCCCACGTGGTCACCACCACCACCCACAAAACCCTCGGCGGCCCCCGCGGCGGCGTCATCCTGTCCACCAGCGACGACTTCGCCAAAAAGTTCAACTCCGCGGTCTTCCCCGGCCAACAGGGCGGCCCCCTCGAACACGTCATCGCCGGCAAAGCCGTCCTGTTCAAAATCGCCCAAACCCCCGAGTTCGCCGACCGCCAACGCCGCACCATCGAAGGCGCCCGCATCCTCGCCGAACGCCTCCTCGCCGACGACACCACCCAAGCCGGCGTCTCCCTCGTCTCCGGCGGCACCGACGTCCACCTCGTCCTCGTCGACCTCCGCAACAGCGAACTCGACGGCAAACAAGCCGAAGACCGCCTCCACCAGATCGGCATCACCGTCAACCGCAACGCCGTCCCCAACGACCCCCGACCCCCCATGGTCACCAGCGGCCTGCGCATCGGCACCCCCGCCCTGGCCACCCGCGGCTTCGGCACCCAAGAATTCACCGAAGTCGCCGACATCATCGCCCACGCACTCCAACCCACCCTCACCCCCGACACCACCACCCAACTCCGCAACCGCGTCGAAACACTCGCGAAAAAACACCCGCTCTACCCGGCTTTGAACGGAGGGCTCTGATGACGCCGCGCACGCCGGGCGCCGAGCTGCCGGAGCACCCGGACTGGCTCTGGCACTCCCCGGAACCGAAGAAGTCCTACGACGTGGTGATCGTCGGTGGCGGCGGGCACGGCCTCGCGACCGCCTACTACCTCGCGGTCAACCACGGGATCACCAACGTCGCCGTGCTCGAAGGCGGGTGGCTCGCGGGCGGGAACATGGCACGCAACACCACGATCATCCGGTCGAACTACCTGTGGGACGAGAGCGCCGGGCTCTACGAGCACTCCCTGAAGCTGTGGGAAGGGCTGGAAGAGGCGCTGGACTACCCGCTGCTGTTCTCGCAGCGCGGCGTGCTGAACCTGGCGCACTCGCTGCAAGAGGTGCGCGACAGCGTGCGGCGGGTCGAGGCGAACAAGCTCAACGGCGTCGACGCGGAATGGCTGGATCCCGCGCAGGTGGCGGAGATCTGCCCGATCCTGAACACCTCGGAGGACCTGCGCTACCCCGTGATGGGGGCGACGTGGCAGCCGCGGGCGGGCATCGCCAAGCACGACCACGTCGCCTGGGGGTTCGCCCGCGAACTCGACCGGATGGGCGTGGACCTGGTGCAGAACTGCCAGGTGACCGGGTTCGAGCGGGTCGGGGACCGGGTCGTCGGGGTGACCACGACGCGCGGCGCGATCCGCGCGGGCAAGGTCGCGCTGGCGGCGGCCGGGCAGACCTCGGTGCTCGCCGACGAGCTCGGACTCCGGTTGCCGATCCAGAGCCACCCGTTGCAGGCGCTGGTCTCCGAACTCCTGGAGCCGGTGCACCCGACGGTGGTCATGTCGAACGCGGTGCACGTCTACGTCAGCCAGGCGCACAAGGGAGAACTCGTCCTCGGCGCGGGCATCGACTCCTACAACTCCTACGGCCAGCGGGGCGCGTTCCACACCATCGAACGCGAGATGACGGCCGCTGTGGAGCTGTTCCCGATGTTCTCCCGCGCGCACGTGCTGCGCACCTGGGCGGGCGTCGTCGACGTGACCCCGGACGCCTCCGCGATCATGGGCCTGACCCCGTTCGACGGCCTCTACGTCAATTGCGGTTGGGGCACCGGAGGATTCAAGGCCACACCGGGCGTCGGCTGGTGCTACGCGCACACCATCGCCCACGACGAGCCGCACCCGCTCAACGCCCCGTTCGGCCTCGACCGCTTCACCACCGGAGCCCTCGTGGACGAACACGGAGCAGCAGGCGTCGCGCACTGAGAGCTCTTTCGGGCGGTTTGCTCGCTTGAGGTCGGACTCCCTCCTACGGATCGCGAATGGATCGACGTGAAGCAGCTTTTCGGTTGTCGTTGTCTTGTCAGCGGCGGAGCCGCTGAGCAGTGACCACGTACGCAGCCGGAGCACCGGCGGGTTCTCAGCGGCCTTCTCGCGAGGACAGCCATTTCGCGGAGTAGGGAGCTACTTGAGAAATGGATCCCGCAGCGAGAAGGCCGCTGAGGTTCCGCTACCCGACCCCGTACGCACAATGAGATCAAACGCAGTCTGAGGAGTTCGCCGTGCTGCTGATTCCCTGCCCTTGGTGCGGGCCGCGCAATGAGATCGAGTTCCACTACGGCGGCCAGGCCGATGTGAGCTATCCCGAGGATCCGGACTCCGTGTCCGATGTGGACTGGGCGCACTTCCTGTTCTACCGCGACAACCCGAAGGGCGTGCTCGCGGAGCGCTGGTCGCACCAGGCGGGGTGCCGGCGCTGGTTCACGCTCCGCCGCAACACGGTGACCAACGAGATCCACGTCGACGACGACGCGAGCGAAGCAGGGGCGGTGACGAGATGAGCAACGAGTTCAGGCTCGCCGAGGGGGGTCGCATCGACCGCGGGTGCCCCGTCCGGTTCCGGTTCGACGGCCGGGAACTCCAGGGCTACGAAGGCGACACGCTCGCCTCGGCGTTGCTGGCCAACGGGGTTCACCAGGTCTCGACCAGCATCAAGCTGGGGCGCCCGCGCGGCATCATGGCGGCGGGTCCCGAAGAGCCCAACGCGCTGGTGCAGGTGGAGCGGCCGTTCCCGGAGCCGATGTTGACCGCGACGACGGTCGAGCTGCGCGATGGGCTCGAAGCCACCGGCCTGCCCGGCCAGGGACGCCTCGCGACCGAACCGGATCCGGCGCGCTACGACGCGATGCACGCCCACTGCGAAGTGCTGGTCGTCGGCGGCGGGCCCGCCGGTCTCGCCGCCGCGCTGACCGCGGCCCGCAGCGGGGCGCGGGTCGTCCTGGCCGACGCGGACACCGAGTTCGGCGGCAGCCTGCTCGGCACCGGTGAGCAGCTCGACCGGGCCCCGGCCACCGACTGGGTCTCGCGAGCGGTCGCGGAACTCCGCTCCTGCCAGGACGTCCGGCTGCTGACGCGGACGTCGGTGTTCGGCCACTACGAGGACAACTACTTCGTGGCCGTCGAGCACCGGGGCGAGCAGGCGCACACCCGGCAGCGGATCTGGCGCATCCGCGCCCGGCAGGTGGTGCTGGCGACGGGCGCGCACGAACGGCCGCCGGTGTTCGCGGGCAACGACCGGCCGGGCACGATGCTCGCCGGATCCGCCCGCACCTACCTGCACCGGTACGGGGTGCTGCCGGGGCGGCGCGCGGTCGTGTTCACCACCCACGACAGCGCGTACGCGGCGGCGATCGACCTGCACGACGCCGGGGCCGACGTCGCCGCCATCGTGGACGTGCGCGAGGTCGCTCCGGCGTACTGGGCTTCGCTGTGCGTGGAGCGCGGGATCACCATCCGGGCCGGTGCCACCGTCGCCGGGACCTCCGGGACCGACCGGATCACCAGCGTGCACCTCGCGAACCTGCGCACCGACGCGATGATGAGCGTCCGCCAGGTCGTGGGCTGCGACCTGCTGCTGGTCTCCGGGGGCTGGAACCCCGCCGTGCACCTGCACTCGCAGGGACGCGGCGCGCTACGCTACGCCGAGGACATCGGCGCCCTCGTGCCCGGTGACATCGACGGCGGAGTCCGCTCGGCGGGTGCCGCGACCGGCGCGTTCACCACCGCCGAGTGCCTGCGCTCCGGCGCCGAGGCCGGGCTGGCCGCGACCCGCGCCGCCGGGTACGACGCGGAGCTCGGGCCGCTGCCCACCGCGCAGAATCTCCCCGCGCCGCAGGGGCGCACCGCGTGGTTGCTGCCGAGCCCCGCGGACTCCGCGGGCACCAGCCAGTTCGTGGACCTCGCGCGGGACGTCACGGTCGCCGACATCCGCAAGGCCATCGGCGCCGGGATGGAATCGGTCGAGCACATCAAGCGCTACACGACGATCGGCACCGCCCACGACCAGGGCAAGACCTCCGGGACGAACTCCACCGGGATCATCGCCGAACTGCTCGGGCGGGACTTCGCCTCGGTCGGGAACACGACGTTCCGCGCCCCCTACGCGCCGGTGGCCTTCGCCGCGCTGGCCGGCCGGGACCGCGGCGACCTCTACGACCCGGTTCGCGTCACCGCCATGCACGACTGGCACGTCGAGCACAGCGCCCCGTTCGAGAACGTCGGCCAGTGGAAGCGGCCCTGGTACTACCCGCTGCCCGGCGAGAAGATGGACACCGCCGTCCTGCGGGAGTGCCACGCGGTCCGGTCCGGAGTGGGGATGCAGGACGTCTCCACGCTCGGCAAGATCGACGTGCAGGGCCCGGACGCGGCGGAGTTCCTCGACCTCGTCTACACGAACAAGATGAGCACGCTCAAGCTCGGCCGCATCCGCTACGGGCTGATGTGCACCGCCGACGGCATGGTCTTCGACGACGGCACCGTGATGCGCACCGGCGAGCAGCGGTACCTGATCAGCACCACCTCCGGCGGCGCCGCCGGGGTGCTGGACTGGCTGGAGGACTGGCTCCAGACGGAGTGGACGCACCTGCGGGTGCACCTGACCTCGGTCACCGAGCACTGGGCCACGATCGCGCTGGCCGGTCCGCGCTCGCGCGAGGTGCTGCGCCGGGTGGCCGCGGACCTCGACCTGGACAACGAGAACTTCCCGTTCATGTCCTGGCAGGACGGCATCGTCGCGGGGCGGCGCGCGCGGGTGTGCCGGATCAGCTTCTCCGGCGAACTGGCCTTCGAGATCAACGTGCCGCGCTGGTACGGCCGCGAGGTGTGGGAGGCGCTCTACGACGTGGGGGAGCCGTTCGACATCACCCCGTACGGCACCGAGACGATGCACGTGCTGCGCGCCGAGAAGGGCTTCCCCATCGTCGGCCAGGACACCGACGGGACGGTGACGCCGCACGACCTCGGGATGAGCTGGGCGGTGTCGAAGAAGAAGCCGGACTTCCTCGGCAAGCGGTCGTTCAGCCGCGCCGACACCGTCCGCGCCGACCGCAAGCAGCTCGTCGGGCTGCTGCCGCACGACGACATCCTGGTCGTCCCGGAAGGCGCCCAGCTGGTGGAGACCCAGGTGCTGCCCGCGCCGCCGGTGCCGATGCTCGGGCACGTCACGTCCAGCTACCGCAGCGCCGTGCTCGGCAAGGGGTTCTCGCTGGCCCTGCTCAAGGGCGGGCGGGACCGCATCGGGGACACCGTCTACAGCCCGATCGGCGGTCGGCTCGTGGCGCTCGAAGTGACCGAACCCGTCTTCTACGACAAGGAAGGAGCACGCCGCGATGGCTGAGCCCTACGGCGATTCCCCGTTGACCTCCCGCGCGGACCTGCTGGACCGGCACTCGGTGCCCGGTGCCGTGCGGATCACCGAAATCCCCTTCCTCGCCCAAGTCGGGCTCCGGGTGGACCCCAAGGGGGTCGCGGCCGAACGCATCGGCACCGCGATCGGCGCGATGCCGCCGAACCTGCCGGGCACCACCGTGCGGGCCGGGGAGCTGCTGGCGCTGTGGCTGGGCCCCGACGAGTGGCTGCTGGTGGGCCGCGAGGGGACCGCGGAGTCCATTCAGGACATCCTCTTCGCCGCGCTGGGGGACGAGCACGGAGCGGTGGTGGACCTGTCGGCCAACCGCACGATCCTGGAGGTCTCGGGTCCGAAGGCGCGCGAGGTCCTCAACAAGGGGTGCGCGCTCGACCTGCATCCCCGCGTGTTCGGGGCGGACCGCTGTGCGCAGACCTTGCTGGCACGGGCGGGCGTGGTCCTGGTGTGCCGGGACGCCGAGCAGCCGAGCTTCTGGTTGCTGGTGCGCTCCTCGTTCGCCCGCTACGTCGCCGACTGGCTGATCGACGCGTCAGCCGAATACGCGAACTGAGGATTTGTTCCCGGCTTGCTCGGTGGGTCGGGTGGCGGAACCTCAGCGGTTTCCTCGCTGCGCCCCTGGCCGGGTGTCACAGCTTTTTCCCGAGTGGCTCCGCCACGAGGGAAAAAGCCGTCCTCGCGAGGAAACCGCTGAGAACCCGCGGGTGGTCGGCCTGCTCAAGCCGGTCACTGCTCAGCGGCTTCGCCGCTGACAAGACAACGACGACGAACGCCGCTTGCCTGGAACGACGAGATCGTTCTCGGTTCGCGAAGACCGTCAACACATCCCCACACGGAATGGGAGTTCCGCCAGTGACCGCAGTGCGTGGCGTGGTGGCGACCGGACGAGGCAAGCCCGTCGAGGTCACCACGATTCATGTTCCCGACCCGGGACCGGGCGAGGTCGTCGTGCGCGTGCAGGCGTGCGGGGTCTGCCACACCGACCTGCACTACCGCGAAGGCGGCATCAACGACGAATTCCCGTTCCTGCTCGGCCACGAGGTCGCGGGCGTCGTCGACTCGGTCGGCGACGGCGTGGGCAACGTGGCACCGGGAGATTTCGTCGTGCTGAACTGGCGGGCGGTCTGCGGGGTGTGCCGGGCGTGCCGGCGCGGCCGTCCGCAGTACTGCTTCGACACCCACAACGCGGCGCAGTCGATGACCCTCGACGACGGCACGCCGCTCTCGCCCGCGCTGGGGATCGGTGGCTTCGCCGAGCGCACGCTGGTCCACTCAGGACAGTGCACGAAGGTGGATCCGGCGGCACGGCCCGCGGTGGTCGGGCTGCTGGGCTGCGGTGTCATGGCCGGCATCGGTGCCGCCGTCAACACCGGCGGCGCGGGGCCCGGCGACTCGGTCGCCGTCATCGGGTGCGGCGGCGTCGGCAACGGTGCCATCGCCGGAGCCGACATGGCGGGGGCTCGCAGGATCATCGCGGTGGACAAGGACCCGGCGAAGCTGGAGTGGGCGCGCGAATTCGGCGCCACCCACACCGTCAACGCTGCCGAAGCCGACACGGTCGAGGCCATCCGCGAGTTGACCGGCGGCAACGGCGCGGACCTCGTCGTCGACGCCGTCGGCGTGCCCCAGACCTACACCCAGGCCTTCTACGCGCGCGACCTCGCGGGCACGGTGGTGCTGGTCGGCGTGCCGTCGCCGGACATGCGGCTCGAACTGCCGCTGCTGGACGTGTTCGCGCGCGGCGGATCGCTCAAGTCGAGCTGGTACGGGGATTGCCTGCCGGAGCGGGACTTCCCGATGCTGGCGGAGCTCTACCAGCAGGGCAGGCTGCCGCTGGAGAAGTTCGTCACCGAGGAGATCGCGCTCGACGACGTCGAGGCGGCGTTCGAGAAGATGCACCGCGGCGAGGTCCTGCGCTCGGTGGTCACGTTCTGACGCCGAACGCCGGACGAGGGTGAACAGGACGACCTGGAAGGGATCAAGATGGCCGTTCGCATCGATCACGGTACGACGACGGGGAAGTTCTCCCTCGACGGAGAAGTCCACGAGGTGACCAACAACGCCTGGGTCGTCGGGGACGAGCACGAGTGCGTCGTGATCGACGTTCCGCACGACCTGGACGCGATCCGGGACCTGGTGGCGGGGCGGAAGGTGCGCGCCGTGCTGGCCACCCACGCCCACGACGACCACGTCCGGCTCGCGCCCGAGTTCGCCGACGCCGTCGGCGCCCCGCTGCACCTGCACCCCCACGACCTGCCGCTGTGGCGGTTGACCCACCCGGAGCGGATGCCGGATGACGGGTTGGCGGACCGGCGGCAGATCGCCGTGGGGCGGGCGGTGCTGCAGGTCGTGCACACGCCGGGCCATTCGCCGGGGTCGGTGTGCTTCTACTGCCCCGACCTCGGCACGGTGTTCACCGGGGACACGCTGTTCGCGGGCGGGCCCGGTGCGACCGGGCGGTCCTTCTCCGACTTCAGGACGATCACGAAGTCGATCCGGGAGCGACTGCTGGTGCTGCCGGACCGGACTCGGGTGCGCCCCGGGCACGGCGAGAGCACGACGATCGGCGCCGTCAAACCCCACTTCGAGGAGTGGGTCGCGCGCGGCTACTGAACAGCCGCGGATCAGGGCCGCGCCGGGGGCCGGTCGGCTGTGAGCGGGAGGTTGCGCAGCGGCAGATCGCTGGGCGGTGGCAGGACTTCCCGCGCCGCTTCGGCGCGGAAGGACTGGAGCAGGTACGCCACCAGGCGCCGGGACGCCGCCCTGTCGTGCGGCAGGGCGGCGACCAGGCCGCAGTGCGCCAGCAGGGCCACACCGAGATCGGAGGGGTGGAAGTCGGCGCGCAGCGCGCCCGCGGCCTGGGCCCTGCGGATCAGGGCCTTGAGCTCCCGTTCGGCGCGGCGCGCGTGGTCCGCGGTGCTGCCGGGGAAGGCGGTCGCGAACGCGGCCGAGAACCCCCGTTCCTCCCGCTGCAGCTCGCAGGCCGTCTCGACCAGCCGCCGGAAGCCCCGCCAGGGGTCGGGGTCGGCGACGGCCTCGGTGAGCGCCTGCCCGCAGGTCTCCAGCTGCCGCGCGAACGCGGCGCGCACCAGGTCGTCGCGAGCGGGGAAGCGGCGGTACAGCGTCGCCACGCCCACTCCGGCCCGCCGGGCCACGGTCGCCATCGGTGCCTCGATCCCGTGCTCGGCGAACACCGCGCGGGCCGCGACGAGGATGCGTTCCCGGTTGCGGCGGGCGTCGGCCCGCAGCCCCTCGTCGTCCGGTATCCGAGAAGATTCCGCCACCACTGTCTCTCACCTCCGGCTGAAACGGACGGTGCCGTCCACTTCGCAGCCTACGCTCGGCCTCGATACCGGCCCTGCTCCTGCGAAGGTGGCGACGATGGACGACCGCACGATGAGAGCCGTGCTCTTCGACCGCTACGGCGGCCCCGAAGTGCTGTACGCGGGCCGGGTACCGCGCCCCGAACCGCAGCGCGGCGAAGTGCTCGTGCGGGTGCGCGCGTTCAGCGTCAACGGCGGCGAACTCGCGGCCCGCGCCGGCCGCGTCCGCCTCCTCACCGGGAGGAGGTTCCCGCAGCGCATCGGCCTGGACTTCACCGGTGAAGTCGCCGCGCTCGGCACCGGTGCGACGGGCGTCGCGGTCGGCGACCGGGTCTGGGGCGTGCTGCCGCGCACCGGCTTCGGCAGCGCGGCCGAGTACGTGGCGGTGCGGGCCGACCGGCTCGGCCACATCCCGGAGGGCGTGGACCTGGTGGACGCCGCCGCGCTGCCGGTGGCGACCACGGCCATCACGGCACTGCGCGACAAGGCGGGGCTGCGCCCCGGCGAACGACTGCTCGTCCGCGGTGCGGCGGGCGGCGTCGGCAACGCCGCCGTCCAGCTTGGACGGGCCTGGGGCGCCGAGGTCACGGGCCTGGCGCGCGCGGCCAACCTGGACTTCGTCCGCGAGCTCGGCGCTCAGCACGCCATCGACCACCGCAGCGCCGCACCGCGGGACCTGGGCCGGTTCGACGTGGTCCTCGACACCGCGGGCACGGACCTGCGCGCCTTCCGGGGGCTGCTGGTGCCGGGCGGGCGCATGGTGACCATCGCCTTCGACCTGGCGCGGCCCGCCGCGTCGCTCGGCTCCATCGCCGCCAGCGCCGTGCACGGGCGCGGGCGAGTGCGCTTCTTCAGCGGTAATCCGACGCGGGCGCTGTTCGACGACCTCGCCCGCGAGGTGGCGGCGGGGAACCTGCGTCCCGCCGTGGACGCGCGCTTCCCGCTGGAGGAGACGGCGGCGGCGCACCGGGCGCTGGAAGCCGGGGGAGTGCGCGGCAAGTACCTGATCACCGTCGACTGACGAACCGCTGGTTTGGCCTTGGCTTGAGTAGTGGGTCGCTCAGCGGAACCTCAGCGGCTTCCTCGCTGCGGGATCGATTTCTGATGTATGCCATACACAGCGAAATCGCTGTCCTCGCGAGGAAGCCGCTGAGAACCCGCCGGTGGTCGTTTTGCTCAAGCTGGTCACTGCTCAGCGGCTTCGCCGCTGACAGGAGAAGGATGAGGAATGTCGCTCGCTCGGAGCGGCTGGATCAAAGACAGGTGGTCGGCGGCTTCTTCGCTGCCTGTTTTCCTGGTGTGGCCGCGATTTCTGATGTATGCCCGGTACACGGCGAAATCGCTGTCCTCGCGTGGAAGCCGTTGAGAACCCGCGGGTGGTCGTTTTGCGCAAGCTGGTCGCTGTACAGCGGCTTCGCCGTTGACAGGACAACGGCCACGGACGTTGCTCACGGGAAAAGCCAAGATCAATGGCGGGTGGTCAGTCGCAGGGGCGTTCGGTGGTCACGTCGAGTTGGCGCAGGACGGAGGTCTCCGGTTCGGTGAAGTCGCGGTCGCCGAGTCGGCACAGGTCGTGGAACCACCGGTCCGGATCCAACGGGATCGGACTCCGCCGCGACGGCGTCGAGTCGGCGAAGAACACGCCACCTTCGATCGCGGGAACGTCCGTTCCGGTCGCGTTCGACGCGACGGTCCCCGCGAGCCGGCGCTCCTTCAAGTTCCAGATCTGCAGGCCCTCGGAATCGTCTTCGGTGAACAGGTGGTCCCCGGAGAAGCCGAGGGCGTCGCCGGTGTCCGCGTTGATCTTCGGGAGCACCACCCGCTCGTCGAGGTCGACGAGCGTGATCCGGCTCGGGTAGCCCCCGGTGACGGCGGCGGTCGAACCGTCCTGGGACACGACCGCTCGCACGGTGGCACCGGAGCCGTCCAGCGGGAACTCGTGCAGCGGCTTGCGGGACGCGACGTCCCACAGCAGCAGCCGCCCGTCGAGCGCCACCAGCAGCTCGCCGGGGTGTCCGGGGCGGGCGGTGACCTGGGGGTCCTTCGGCAACCGTCCTCGCGCGTCCGCCTGCCCCAGCACGACGGGCGGTGCCGTCCGGTCCTTCGTCCGGAAGTCCCAGGACGACAGCATTCCCGCGCTGCCGACCACGAACTCGCCGTCCGCCGCCCGCGCCACCGAGATGTTCCGGGTGTCCTCGCTGCGCTCCGAAGGATCGTGGCCTGGCGGGGTCGGCAGCGTCCGTTCGCCCTCCAAGACGAGATCGGAGGTGCGGTAGAAGCGCAGCGTCGACTCGTGCGCGACCGCGAGGTGCTCACCGGTCGCGTCGAACGTCGCGGTGAACGCGGAGAGGAAGGTGCCGTCCGGATCGGGGACGGCCGCCGTCGCGAGCACGGTGCCGTCCGCGTCGTGCAAGGTCAGCTCCGCGCTGCCGGGAACACCGGCGTCGCGCGCCGTGAGCCACCGCCGCCCGTCCTCGGACGCCGCGAACGACTCGCCGCGCACCTGCTCGGCCACGGTGGGAACAGCGCTCGCTTCCACCGCGCCGTCGCGCTGGTGCACGGACGTCAGCTCCCCGTCGGCGCCCGGCACCAGAGCCGGTAGTTCTGCCACGTCCGTGTCGACGTCGAAGGCGCCCGCGAACGTCCGGAGCCCGGTCGGCCAGTGGATGATCGCCTGCGTGTTCCGGTACGGGACGTCGGACAGCACGTACTGACCGGTGAGGTCGGTGTGGAGGCCGCTGCACGGGGTGCCGGGCAGCTCGGTGACGCGATCGGTGCGCAGGTCGACGACCTGCACCGCGGTATCCGCGCACCGCGCCAGCACCGTCCCGTTCCCCGCGAGCACGTCCGAGGATTCGAGCGGGTGGGTGCGGAGGATCGCGCCGGAAGCCAGGTCTAGGCGCTCCACGATGTCCGGGCCTGCGCCGCCGCTGCGCTCGGTGATCAGCGACTTCCCGTCCGACGACGGGTGCACCGCCGTCAGCGGGGTGCCGGGATCGAGCGCGATCCGGTTGGGGACCTCCTGCCCGGTCACCAGATCCCACACGTGCACCGGCTGCCGCGCTGTGCGCGAGTAGAGCGCGAGGAACCGGCTGTTCCAGCTGAAATCGGCGGCGTTCGCGTCGTTCAGGATCGAATCGTCCTGCGCCACCAGCGGAATCGGCCGGTCCTCATCCGTCAGGTCGAGGAGCCGGACGCCCCTGTTCGGTCCGCTTTCGAACACGATCAGCATCCGGCCGTCCGGGCTGAGCCCCACCTGGCCCGCGGGGGACACGACCGGATCGACCGGGAGGTCGCGGTGCCGGGGGTGCGGTCCGGCGAGGCCCGACCACAACGTCGGGGGCGCGGCCGGATCGGAGTGGTGCGCCAGCACGACACCGCCGTCGGAGCTCGCCTGCAGCTGCGAGACGTCGGCGTCCGGGATCAGGCCGGGGCCGAGGACCCGGTGCACCCCGTCCCAGTGCAGGCGTTGCTCGAACAGGGCGGCATAAGCCTCGTCGCTGTCCGGTTTCTCCCGATATGCCGCCAGGACCAGTTGCAGCGCCTGACGCGGGTCGACCTCGGCGGCCCGCTCGGCGGCCTGTGCGAGCAGGCGGGCGTTGCTGGTGCGCAGCTGCTCGTCGACGTCGCCGGCGAACTTCCCGACGGCGCCGGTGAGCAGGACGGCGACGAGCGCGAGGGCCACCGAGATCGCGGTGATGGTGCGCCAGCGGCGTTGGGACCGGCGCTGCGCGTCCTCGCTGCGGGCGATGAACTCCCGTTGCGGCGGGGGAACGTCGTCGGGGCGCCTGCGCCGCCACTGCGCCGCTTCGGCGAGCGGAGCGCCGCTGAGCTGGCCGCCGGAGTCGCGCAGGTCGTCCAGCCTCGCCAGCCAGGCGAGGAAGACGGCGTCCTCGTCGAGCCGTTCGCGCAGCCTCGGCCAGTGGTCGATCAGGGCCTGGTGCGGCAGTTCCACCTGCCCTTCCCGGATGACGACGAGCCGTGCCGCGGCGAGCCGGTCGGCGACGGACCGGAGGTCGTCGCCGAGTTCGTCGAGGTCCGCGCGGCGGCGCGTGTGGCCGCCGTCGCCGTCGGGCCGGGTCAGGCTGATCAGCAGCCGCTCGGCGCGCGCCGCCTCCGCCGGGCCGAAGGCGGCGAGCGCGGCGTCGGCGTGCTTGCGCAACGCTCCGGGAAGTCCTCCGAGCTCCTGGTACGCGGCGTGGGTGAGCCAGCTGCCGCACCGGCGGTCCCACAGCTGCTTCAACGCTTCGGACAGCAGCGGGAGCGCGCCGTGCCCCGGCGGGCAGTCGTGCAGGACGGCGTCCACCAACCCGGCCTCGAACGCGAGCCCGCCGTCCTCCGCCGGACGCACGATCGCCGCGCGGAGGTCGTCGCGGTCCATCGGGTCCAGCAGCCACACCGCGTCGTTGAGCTTCTCGCGGGTGCCGGGCCCGATCAGGGCGTCCAGGGACCGCGAGCGCAACGTCAGCACCACCCGCAGCCGACCGCCCGGTGCCGCGTCGATCCGGGCGATGACCTGCGCCAGCCGCTCGCGGGCGGCGTCGGGGTCGGCGATGACCGACTCCTCGAACTGGTCCAGGAACAGCACCGCTTCGCCGTCGGAGACCGGGACGGAGCCGAGCGGGTCACCGGGGCGCAGCTCGGCGACCGCGACGCCCTGCCGCGCGAGCCGGGGCAGCAGACCGGCTCGGACCAGCGACGACTTCCCGCTTCCGGAGGGCCCCACGACGGCGACCAGGTCCCGCGAGGTGAGGCGGCCCAGCAGCTCCTCGACCGCCTCGTCCCGGCCGTGGAAGCGCGCGGCGTCCTCCGGCCCGAACGGCGCCAGCCCGAGGTACGGGTTGGGCGCGTCGGCGGGCCACCTGCCGAAGGACGACACCGGCACCAGGTGCGCCGTCGTCGCGGTCGTCCCGGACCGGGTGACGACCATCCCGACGACGCCGCCCAGCTCCTCGTCCCACACCGGGGATCCGCTGAACCCGCGCACGATGCGTTCGTGATCGGGATCCACCCGCATCTGGACGCGACCCCGGCCCTGCGTTCCCGCGAGGGAACCGGACACCCAGACGCCGTCCGGTTCGGCGTCGGTGAACCCGAGCACGCGGAACCGGTGGTCGCGCACGTCGCAGTCCAGCCGGACGGGGGTGGGCCGTGCCCGCTCCGGTGGGGCGAGCAGTTCCAGGATCGCGACGTCCTCGACGTCGTCGCGCTCGACCACGTCCACCGCGCAACCGTCGGAGCCGAGCAGCGGGAACTGCGCCCGCACGTCGTCGAATCCCGCGATGACGTGCGCGCACGTGGCGATCAGGCCGCCGGGCAGCGTGAAACCGGTGCCGAGCAACCGCCCGCCGCAGACGAGGCGGACCAGCGACGCGGCCAGCGGTTCGGCCGCGGCCGGGTCAGGACGTTCGTTCATGGCACGGCACCCGCGCGGTTCCGGACGGCCGAGCTCGGCGGCGCACCCGTCCTCGTCCAGGACCTCCGGCCGGAATCACTTGTCCGGCTTGACGTCGTTCCACTCGATGGTCACGTTGAAGTTGGCCTCACCGGAGGACTTCGCGACCGCGAGGCTCGCCTCCCCGGTCACCTTGATGCCGAACTGCACGTTCACCTTCGACGGCGGCTGCTCCATCGCGCGGAGTTCACCGAGCACCGCTTCGGCGGCGGACCGGATGTTGCCCATCGCCTTCTGCACGGTCTCGGAGGCCTGCACGACCTTGCCGCCACCGCCGACCGGGATCGAGCCCTGCCCGTCGGTCGATTCGATGAGCAGTTCGCCGCCGTTCTCCAACGGCATCCTGACCAGATCCGACATCCCGCTGCCCCCGAGCTCACGACATTGACGACGTGATCGAACCTAGCCGAACAGCGGCCGCCGCAGGGGAGGTTTCGAGAACTTCCGGCGAGGTTCAGGACGCGGTCGCCTCGGGAGCGGGTTTCCTCACTTCCGGGCCGGTCGAATCGGACGTCGCGGACTCGTCGGCGGCGACCGCGCGGTCGGCGGAGGAGCGGTCGGCCAGGACCCGGCGGGCGAGGTCGAGGTCGAGGTCGCCGTCCCACTTCGCGATGGCCAGCGTCGCCACCGCGTTGCCGTAGAAGTTCACCAGCGCACGGCACTCGGACATGAACTTGTCGATGCCGAAGATCAGCATGATGCCCGCCGCGGGGACGGTGCCGAGGGTGGACAGCGTCGCGGTCAGCGCGATGAAACCGCCCCCGGCGACGCCCGCCGCTCCCTTGGAGGTGAGCAGCATGACCGCGAGCAGCCCCAGCTGCTGGCCGACGCTCAGCGGGGTGTCGGTGGCCTGGGCGATGTAGAGGGTCGCCAGCGACAGGTAGATCGCGGCGCCGTCGAGGTTGAAGCTGTACCCGGTCGGCACGACCAGCCCGACCGTGGCGCGATCGGCGCCCAGGAACGTCATCTTGCGCATCAGCCCCGGCAGCGCGGGTTCGGCGGTGGAGGTGCCGAGGACGAGGAAGAACTCCTCCTTGAGGTAGCGCAGCAGCTGGAAGATGTTGAGCCGGACGTAGGCGGCGAGGAACCCGCCGAGCACGACCACGACGAACACGATCGACGTCGCGTAGAACAGCACGATCAACGAGCCGAGGCTGCTCAACGTGGACAGCCCGAACGCGCCCACCGCGTAGGCCATCGCACCGAACGCGCCGAGCGGCGCGGCCTTCATGACGAAGCCCAGCACCGCGAACACGACCGCGGTGCAGCGGTTGACGCCCGCGATGAGCGGTTCGCCGACGGCGCCGACCGCCTTGATCGCGATCCCGAACAGCACCGCGAGGAAGATGATCTGCAGGATGTCGCCCTCGACGAACGCGCCGAAGAAGCTCTCCGGGACGAGCTGGGTGAACATCTCCCACCAGTGCCGCGCCTCGCCCTGCTCCACGTACTGCTGGGCCGACTCGGAGGTCCGCATCGTCGCGGGGTCGGCGTGCACGCCCTCGCCCAACCGGAAGAGGTTCATCGCCACGAGGCCCATGGTCATCGCCGCGATGGTGCCGATCTGGAAGTAGGTGAGGGCTTTCAGGCCGGTGACGCCTACCTTCTTGAGATCGGCGACGTTCGCGATGCCGCCGATGATCGTGAGGAAGACGATCGGCCCGATGAGCATCTTCATCGCCGTGATGAAGGTGCTGCCGATGGGCTCCATCGCCTCGCCGAGATCGGGCCACCGCCAGCCGGCGAGGATCCCGACGGCGATGGCGACGAGCACCTGCACGTACAGCTGCCGGTACCAGCGCTTGCGCTTCGGCCTGCCGTCGCCGTCTTGCGGCACCCCGCCCATGAATCCTCCTTGATCCCGGGAAACGTGGGCACCACGGTGACCCGGCGGGAGCGGCGGCGTCCAAGAGTATGTTGCTAACCGACTCATAGGTTCTTCCGATGAAACGCCCGTCACCTGGGGGTACGGGCGCCCGGCTGGAGGTCGCGCCGATGGACGCCCGGCGGCTGGAGTACTTCCTGGCGGTGGTCGACCACGGCGGGTTCGGCCGGGCGGCGGAGGCGCTGCACCTGGCGCAACCCTCGCTGTCGCAAGGGATCGCGGGCTTGGAGCGGGAGCTCGGCGTGCCGCTGTTCCACCGGGTGGGGCGCGGCGTGGTCCTCAGCGACGCGGGTTCCGAGCTCGTGGGTCCGGCCCGCCAGGTCCTGCGCGACCTGCGGTCGGCCCGTTCGGCGGTGGACTCGGTGAAGGGCCTGCTGCGGGGCCGGGTCGAGATCGCCACGATGCCCTCGCCCGGGGTGGAACCGCTGGGCGCGCTGACCCGCGCGTTCTGCGAGCGCCACCCCGGCGTCACCGTCGGGGCGGAGGCCGCGTTCACCCCGGACGAGGTGGTTCAGCAGATCAAGAACGGCTCCTGCGAGCTCGGGCTGATCGGAGCGCCCGAGGTGCCGAACCCACCCGGCGTGGAGGTGCGGGAACTGGAGGCGCAGGAGTTCTACCTGGTCGGCGACACCGGCCTCGACCTGCCCGCGGACGAGCCGGTCCGCCCCGCCGACCTCGCCGGCGTGCGGCTGATCGCCTCGCCGCCGGGCAGCCTGATGCGCCGGATCGTCGACGACGTGCTCGCCGCCGGAGTGGACGTGCGCATCGCCGCGGAGGTCGCGCACCGGACGTCGGTGCTGCCGCTGGTGCTGCAGGGCGTCGGCTCGGCGGTGCTGCCCGCGGGGTGGGTGCCGCTGGCGCGCCGGGCGGGTGCCCGGATCGCCCGCATCGACCACCCGGCGCAGCTGCGCGTGTCGCTGGTCGGCCGCGCGGCCCCGCTGACCCCGGCCGCGAGCGCGTTCCGCGCCGTGGCGCGGGAACACCGGCCCGTGGACTACCTGGCCTCCGGCGAGCCCGGATAGGCGGTGCCTATGAGTCGGATCGCGAACGCGTGTTGGACGGTCCGCGCACCGGCGGGCTTGACTCGACGCGGCACGGACCACCGACACGGGAGCCGCATCGATGTCAGCACCGACCACCTACAAGATCGCCGCCATCCCCGCCGACGGCGTGGGCGCCGAGGTCGTGGCCGCCGGGCGCACCGTCCTCGACGCGATGGCGGCGGCCTCCGGCGGGACGTTCGCCTTCGACTGGACCGAATTCCCCTGGAGCTGCGAGTACTACACCCGCACCGGCCGGATGATGGCCGAGGACGGCCTCGACGTCCTCCGCGACTTCGACGCGATCTACTTCGGCGCCGTCGGCTGGCCGTCGGTCCCGGACCACATCAGCCTGTGGGGGCTGCGGCTGAAGATCTGCCAGAACTTCGACCAGTGGGCCAACATCCGGCCGGTCCACTTCCACCCCGGCATCACCTCCCCGTTGCGCAAGGCCGACGACGCCGACCTGGACTGGGTCGTGGTCCGGGAGAACAGCGAAGGCGAGTACGCGGGCCTCGGCGGGCGGAACCTCTCCGGCCGGGGCGAGGGCAACGAGGTCGCGCTGCAGACCGCGCTGTTCACCGAACGCGGCTGCGAGCGCATCATCCGGTTCGCCTTCGACCTGGCGCGCGAGCGCCCGCGCAAGAAGGTGTCCTCGGTGACCAAGAGCAACGCCCAGCAGTTCGGCATGGTGCTGTGGGACGAGACCTTCACCCGCGTCGCGCGGGACTACCCCGACGTCGAGACCGAGAGCGTGCTGGTCGACGCGATGGCGGCCAAGTTCGTGCTCAAGCCCGAGGACCTGTCGGTCGTGGTGGCCTCGAACCTCAACGCCGACATCCTGTCCGACCTCGGTTCCGCCCTGGCGGGCAGCCTGGGGCTCGCGGCCAGCGCGAACCTCAACCCGGACCGCCGGTTCCCGTCGATGTTCGAGCCGGTGCACGGTTCCGCGCCGGACATCGCCGGCCGGGGCCTGGCGAATCCGGCGGGCGCCATCGGGAGCGCGGCCCTCATGCTCGACCACTTCGGGCTGCAAGCCGAGGCGGCCCGGCTCAACGCCGCCATCGAGGCCACGGCCGCCGCGGGCGTCCTCACACCAGACGTAGGCGGAAACGCGAAAACGGACGAGGTCACTGAAGCCGTTTTGGGGGTCCTTTCGGAATGGCCTGCGTAGGGGTTGGGTGGCGGAACCTCAGCGGGATTCTCGCTGGGGGATCTTTCTCCCAAGTGGCTCCGCCACGAGGGAAAAGCCGTCCTCGCGAGGAAGCAGCTGAGAACCCGCGGGGGGTCTTCTTGCTCAAGCTGGTCACTGCTCAGCGGCTTCGCCGCGGACAGGACAACGAGCAAAAGATCGCTCTGATCGGACGTTTTGGAGTGCTTCGGGCGTTGAGGCCCCTCTCCGGGGCGCTAGCGGGGCGTGAGCCCGGCTCCGCCGTCGCGAGCCGACCGGAGATGATCTCGTTGCGGTGCTGTGGTTTTCCCCTCGCGTTCGAGGAGTCCGAGTGCAGTCGCTTCGGTCCGGGCGTCCGCGTGATCGACTCCCGTTCGAGTGATCGTGATGGCGCGGGCGGGTGATCGATGCGCCGAATCCCTTGTGCGATCGGCGAATTCGGCTGTCCACTGGAGCCTCGGTGGGCGTGCTCTCGGCCGTCCGCCCAGCAGGACGGGAGCCGTCGCCGCAGGGGGTTGCGCGCGGCGGTCGCGTCACCGCACGCCCGGCCGAGAACACGTTTTCGGGTCGTGCGCAGGGGATTCTCGAAGCGCGAAGTGGGGGACCAGCGCATGGCGGAATTGTCGGCACGGCCCGCGGTGGCCGAACGGGTGGACGGCGGGCCGACGTTCGGCCTGACGAAGTTCCTGGACCCGCTCCCGGTGCCGCCCGTGCGGCGCCCGCGCGGACGCGGCGCCGAACTGGAAGTGCGCGCCGTCACGACCCGGCGCCGGCTGCACGGTCAACTTCCGGAAACCGTGCTGTGGGCCTACGACGGGCACTTCCCCGGGCCCACCATCGAAGTCGAGCGGAACCAGCGGCTGCGGGTGTCCTGGACCAACGACGTCACCGGCACCATGCCGCTCGTCGCGGTCCGGGTGCCGCTGGCGCCCGCCGGAACCCCGCCCGCCGAGCTGTCGTCGAACAATCCCGGCTATCCGCGCAACGCGGACGGGAGCCCAGCCGACGGCGCCGCCCACATCGAAGGCGTCCCGGACGTGCCCGCCTGGCTGGTCACGCACCTGCACGGCGCCGACGCGAACGGCGGCAGCGACGGCTGGGCGCACAACGCCGTGCTGCGCGGCCATTCCCAGCTCGCCGAATACCCGAACCGGCAACCCGCCGCGAGCCTCTGGTACCACGACCACGGCATGGCCATCACCCGCTGGAACGTCCACGCAGGACTGTTCGGCGCGTACCGGATCCGCGACGAACGCGAACGAGCGCTCGGGCTGCCCGACGACCACGACATCCCGCTGCTGATCTGCGACCGCAACCTCGACACGGACACCGACGGCGACCTGACCGGGCAACTGCTGTTCAAGGTCGACGCGATCGGCACCGCACTGGTGCCGTTCATCGGGCCGTTCACCCTCGTCAACGGCGTCATCTGGCCGCACCTGGACGTCGACCGGGACACCTACCGGTTCCGGCTGGCGAACACCTCCAACGCCCGGTTCTACCGGCTGAACCTCATCAACGAGGACGGCGGCTCCGAGAACGACGCCGTGCGCGTGATCGGCACCGACGGCGGGCTGCTGCCCCGCCCGGTCCCGCTTCCCGAAGCAGGGCTGGTGCTGGCACCGGCGGAACGCGTCGACCTCGCCATCGACTTCGGCCGGGACGACTTCCGCGGACGTGCGCTGCGGCTGACCAACACCGAGCCGAACGCCGCCCTCGAACCCGACATCGTGCAGTTCCGGGTGCGCGGCCGCCCCGACCGCGGTGCGACCCGCCTGCCCGAGTCGCTGCCCGCCGAACCGCTCCGGCTCGCGCACGTGCCCGACGAGCACGACCAGGTGTGGATCGCCCTGGTGCCACCCGGCACGGCGGGCATGGCGCACCCGCAGATGTGGGAACTGCGGGAGCTCGACGGCGACATCCCCCCGCTGCCCGCGGAGAACCTCATCCAGGTCACCGACCCGCGCACCGGGCGGACCAGGACGTTCCAACAGGTCGCGTCGCTGTTCGACGACACCGTGAGCATCTTCGTCAAGCACGACAGCACCGTGGAGTGGAACTTCATCCACTTCGGCGGCCCGGCGCACCCCATGCACATCCACCTGGTGCAGTTCCAAGTCGCCGCCCGCCGCGGCTTCACCCCGGACTTCGACGTGGCGCTCGGCGGCACCACCACACCCGCCGCCGGATTCACCGACATCCCGCTGGAACAGCACGAACGCGGCCGGAAGGACACCATCGCCGTCGCCGCCGGCGAATGGGTCAGCGTGCTCGGCCGCTTCGGCGAATCGACCGGCCAGTTCATGTACCACTGCCACATCCTCGACCACGAAGACGAAGGCATGATGCGCCCCTTCGTCGTCCACCCCGCCGAAGTAGCCGATTTCCACCCCCACAGAGGAGGCCACGGCCACGAGTCTTATCGGGGGGTTTGACGGCTCGTTTTGCTCGGGTGGTCGGGTGGCGGAACCTCAGCGGGCTTCTCGCTGCGGGATCTTTTTCCCAAGTGGCTCCGCCACGAGGGAAAAAGCCGTCCTCGCGAGAAGCCCGCTGAGAACCCGCCGGTGGTCACCTTTTGGACGTGGGCTATGTGCTTCGCACATACAGGCACGGCTTCGCCGCAATGCAGGCTTGCTTCGCAGCCCAAGGCACGGCTACGCCGCAAAAGCACGGTCTTTGGGCCCAACGCATGGTTTCGTCGTAGAACGGGCGGGCCGTGGGGGCTGGTTTCGGCTTGTGGGGGTGTGCTGTTTTCGGGGTTCGCGGGGTTGTTTGGGGGTGGGGGTTTGCTTGGGGGCGGGTGGTGATCGGGGGGTTGCTGGGGGTGGTTGTCGGGATTGTGCTGGTTGACACTCTTGTGGGTTAGGTAAGGCTGTCTTTAGTGTACGGCTGTGCCTTTGACTTCTTCGCCGTCCGCTGCCGGGGTGCGCGCCCGTGAGATCGACGTCGCCTACGGGCGGGACGTCGTGGTGCGCGCGGCGTCGATCTCGCTCGACGCGGGTGCGGTCACCGCGTTGATCGGGCCGAACGGCAGCGGGAAGTCGACCTTGCTGCGCGCCCTCGCCAGGCTGCACCCGCCGGTCGCGGGCGAGGTCGCCTTCGCCGACGGCGCCGAACTGCGGGCGCTGTCCGGCAAAGAGCTCGCCCGCCGGATCACGCTGCTGTCGCAGCAGCGGACGGCGCCGGGCGGGCTGAGCGTGCGCGAACTCGTCGAATTCGGGCGCCACCCCCACCGGTCCCGCTGGGGCGGGCGCGACCCGGAAGGCCCCGCCGCCGTGGAACGGGCGATGGCGCTGACCGGGCTCACCGCGATCGCCGACCGGCCGGTGCAGGCCCTCTCCGGTGGGCAGGCGCAGCGGGTGTGGCTGGCGAGCTGCCTGGCGCAGGACACCGAACTCCTGCTGCTCGACGAGCCGACCACCTTCCTCGACCTGCGCTACCAGGTGGAGATCCTCGACGTGATCCGCGACCTCGCCGATCAGCACGGCGTCGGCGTCGGAGTCGTGCTGCACGACCTCGACCAGGCCGCCGCCATCGCCGATCAGCTGCTGCTGCTCGAAGACGGCAGCGTCACCGCGGAAGGCGCCCCGCGCGACGTGCTCACCTCGGCGCACCTCACCCGCGCCTACGGCATCCAGGTGGACGTGGAGACCGACCCGGCGGACGGGCGCATCCGCACCCGCGCCGTCGGCCGGTTCAACTCCCCCGGCGTCCGCATCCCATCGGCTTGATCGGCGTCGCCGGTCACCACTCCCCAGGCAGGAGAGACATGCGCAGCACCCGTGTGATCATCGGGTTGTCCGCGGTCGTCGCGCTGTTCGCGGCAGGCTGCGGCACCACCGAGCAGGCAGGTGGCGCCGACGCGCCCGCGAACGGCGGCGAGCCGATCACGATCGTCGACTCCCGCGGCAAGGAGGTCACGCTCGACGGACCGGCCCGACGGGTCGCGGCCACCGAGTGGAACGGCACCGAGGCACTCGTGTCGCTCGGCGTGACGCCCGTCGGAGTGTCCGATGTGGATGGTTATGGTGAGTGGGTGAGCGGGGCTCCGCTGGACGGGACCTCCACCGACATCGGCACTCGGGGCGAGCCGAGCATCGACGCGCTGAGCTCGCTGGACCTGGACCTGGTCGTCGTCACCGATAGCCTGACCGAAGGCGCGCTGGAGCAGGTCGAGCAGGTGGCGCCGGTGATCGTCATCAAGGGCGGCGACGCGAAGGACTCCATCGGCTCCATGTTCCGGAACGTGGACATGATCGCCGAGGCCACCGGCACCGAGGACCAGGCGGCGCAGCTGCGGTCCGAGTTCGACGCGAAGATCGCCGAAGGACGCGCCGCCGTGGAACGGGCGGGTGCGCTCGGCGAGCAGGTCGCGTTCTCCGACGCCTACGTGACCTCGGGTGCGGTGAGCATCCGGCCGTTCGCCAAGGGCTCGCTGGTGTCCGACGTGTTCGAACGCATCGGCCTGCGCAACGCGTGGCCGATGGCGGGCGACCCGGCCTACGGGCTCGCGCGGGCCGACGTGGAGGGCTTGACCGCGCTGCCCGACGTGCGGTTCTGGTACGGGGCCAGCGCCCAGAGCGACCCGTACGCGGACGAGCTGAAGGGCAACGCGATCTGGGAGGGCCTGCCGTTCGTGCGCGGCGGCGAGGTGCACCGCTTCCCCGACTCGCTGTGGATGTTCGGCGGCCCCCGCTCCATGGCGCAGTACGTCGACGCCGCCGTCGCCGCGCTGAAGGCGTAACCGCGCGGTGAACGGTGGTAAGACCCTGATCCGACCGCCCGCCGCTCCGGCCGCACCGGTGCGCCGGAGCGCGCGGCTGGTGCTCCTGGTGCTCGTGCTGGGCGCGCTCGTCGTGCTGGGCTCCGCGGTGCACCTCACCCAGGGGACCTCCTCGGTGGACGTCGTCGGCGTGCTGCGCTGGATGTTCGGCGGCGGCACCGACGCGGCTGCGGCGGTCGTCGTCGAGTCCAGGCTGCCGCGACTGCTGACGGCGCTGCTGGTGGGGACGGCGCTGGGCGTGGCGGGCTCGGTGCTGCAATCGGTGGCGCGCAACGTGATGGCGTCCCCGGACACGCTCGCCGTGGACGCCGGGGCGCACCTGGCGATCGTCGCCGTCGCCGCCTTCGGCGCCTCGCTGCCGCTGCTGGGGACGACGGGCATCGCGTTCGCCGGAGGGCTGGGCGCGGCGCTGCTGGTGATCTCGCTGTCCGGGCTCGGCGGCACCGGCATCGTGCGGCTGGTGCTGGCGGGCACCGCGACCGCGTTCGCGATGATGTCGCTGACGCGGATCCTGCTGCTGCTGTTCGACCAGGAGACCCGCGGGCTGTTCGCGTGGGGGTCCGGATCGCTGGGACAGACCGGGCTCGACGGGGTGCGGACGCTGGCGCCGGTGATCGGCGTCGCGGTCGTGGCGCTGCTCGCGATCGCCCGGCGGCTCGACCTGGTCCACCTGGGCGATGACCACGCGCGAAGCCTCGGCGTCCACGTGGGGCGGATCCGGTTCGCCTCGATCGCGCTGGCGGTGCTGCTGGCGGCGTCGGCGGTGACCCTGGCGGGCCCGGTCGGCTTCATCGGGCTGGCCGCGCCCGCGCTGGTGCGGCTGCTGGCGAACCAGGTGCCCGGCCTGCACCGGCACGCGGCGCTGATCCCGATCGCCGGGGCGACCGGCGTGGTGCTGCTGCTGGCGGCGGACGTGCTGCTGCGCGCCATGATCGGAGCGCAAGGAGCCCTGGAGGTCCCCACCGGTGTCGCCACGACCCTGCTCGGCGCGGTCTTCCTGATGGTGCTGTGCCGCAACATCCGCGTCACCACCACCTCGGCGGAACCGCCCGCCGCCGGTGTCCGCGGCGGGGTCACCGTCCTGCGCCACCGGCTCGTCGTCGGTGGGCTGGTGCTCGCGACAGCCGGGGTGGTGACGGGATCGGTGCTGCTCGGCGACACCTTGCTGCTGCTGGGCGACCTGGCGAACTGGGTGACCGGACAGGCCGGGCCGATGGTCACCGGCGTGATGGCGAACCGGGTGCCGCGCGTCGTCGCCGCATTGCTGGCCGGAGCCGCGCTGGCGCTGGCCGGTGCGGTGATCCAAGCGGTGGCGCGCAACCCGCTGGCCGACCCGGGCATCATCGGCGTCGCCGGCGGAGCGGGCGTCGGCGCGGTCACCGTGATCACGCTGTGGTCCGGCGCGGGCTTCTGGATGCAGGCGAGCGGAGCGGGCGTCGGCGCCGCCGTGGCGACCGCCGTGGTGTTCGCGATGGCGGCGAAGGGCGGTTTCGCGGGGCAGCGCCTGGTGCTGATCGGCTTCGGAGCGCAAGCGGGCACCCAGGCGCTGGTGACGTTGCTGATCACGCTGTCCGACCCGTGGAACGAGACGAAGGCGCTGACCTGGCTGGGCGGCTCGACGTACGGACGGACCTACGAGCACCTGGTGCCGATGGCGCTGGCGATGCTGGTGCTCATCCCGGTCCTGATCCGGGCCCGCGGCGAACTGGACCTCCTGTCGGTGGACGACGAGACGCCGCGCGTGCTGGGCGTGCCGGTGCCGAAGGCGCGGCTGCTGCTGCTCGCGTGCGCGGTCCTGCTCACCGGCACCGCCGTGGCAGGAGTGGGAGTGCTCGCGTTCGTCGGGCTCGTCGCTCCGCACGCGGCGCGCGCGATCGTGGGCAGGCGGCACTCCCGCGTGCTCCCGGTGGCCGCGCTGCTCGGCGGCATCCTGGTGTGCGCGGCCGACACCCTGGGACGCACCGTCATCGCCCCGGACCAGCTCCCGGCGGGCCTGATGACGGCCCTGATCGGAGCCCCGTACTTCACCTGGCTACTCTCCCGAAACCGCTAGAGCCTTCCTGTCTCGTGGTTGCTTGGCGTAGGGGTCGGGTGGCGGAACCTCAGCGGGATTCTCGCTGCGGGATCTTTTTCCCAAGTGGCTCCGCCACGAGGGAAAAAGCTGTCCTCGCGAGAATCCCGCTGAGAACCCGCGGCGGTGCCGGTGGGCAGGGTGGTCGCTGCTCAGCGGCTTCGCCGCTGACAGGAAAAGGATCACTGCTCGTTGTGAGAGCGGCGGTGCGGGGTGACTGTCTTCGCTCTTGTCTTTCCGGGTGAGCAGTCGGTGGTCGTTGTCTTGTCAGCGGCGGAGCCGCTGAGCGTTGACCGGCTTGAGCAAGCCGACCACCGGCGGGTTCTCAGCGGCTTCCTCGCGAGGACAGCGATTTCGCTGTGTAGGGACCTACATGAGAAATCGATCCCGCAGCGAGGAAGCCGCTGAGGTTCCGCTGCCTGACCAGCTGCTCAAGCCTGGTTGCTCACGGAGGGGATCAGACGCTGCGGAGTACTGAGATCACGGTGCCGAGGATGGTGGCGTGGTCGCCGTCGATGACCTCGTAGGCGGGGTTGCGCGGTTCGAGGTGGACGTGGCCGTTGCGGCGGCGGTAGACCTTCACCGTGGCCTCGTCGTCGAGCAGGGCGGCGACGATCTGCCCGGAGTGCGCCTCCTGCTGCTGGCGCACGATCACGGTGTCGCCGTCGCAGATCGCCGCGTCGATCATGGAGTCGCCGCGCACGCGCAGCGCGAACACGGTGCCGCGCCCGGCGAACTCGCGGGGCAGCCGGAGCGTGTCGTCCACGTGCTCGTCGGCCGCGATGGGCGTCCCGGCGGCGATGTCGCCGACCACGGGCACCGTCACCGAATCCTCGTCCGAGCGCTCGCCCGCGGAGCCGCGCAGGAACGCGCGCACGTCGATGGGCCGGGACACCGTGTCGCCGCGCCGCAGGAAGCCCTTCTCCTCCAGGCTCGCGAGGTGCTTGGACACCGAGGAGGAGGACCGCAGGCCGACGGCCTCGCCGATCTGCTTGGTGCTGGGCGAATACCCGTCGCGGACCACCTGGTCCCGGATCGTCGCCAGGATCCGCTGCTGGCGCAGCGGCAGCGAGGAGGCGTCCAGGTGCTCGAACGGGTCAAGATCGTCGTAGGTGGTCACCCGCCGAATGGTAGTGGTCTACCTGCCGGAACGGATCACCGGCACGCCCGCGCCCGAGGCGATTTCCGAGACGCCTCGCCACCGGTGGAGCCGCCACGACGGGCCACCGCGCGACGCGGAGCCGCCCGTCCCACGCAGGGACTCCTCAGCGCTGCGCGGCGGGGGCGGGGGAGTCGTCGATGATCTCCTGGCGGCGGATCCTGGTCTGCTTGGCCATATTCCAGCCGAGCACGCCGGTGGTGCGGCCATCGTGGCGGTAGCGCGCCACGAACCGGCCGCCGTCGAGATCACCGTCCACAACGGACACTTCGGCGTCCGGCGGCAGCGTGCCGTGCACCTGGATCTTGACGTCGTGCTGGTCGGTCCAGAAGTAGGGGATCGGCGAGTAGGCCCGGTCCGCGCCGAGGACGTTCGCGGCCACCACGCCCGCCTGCTCGGTGGCGTGGGTGCGGTTCTCCAGGCGCACCTGCGCGCCCAGCCGCTCGTCCCACCACCGGGCCACGTCGCCGACGGCGTACACGCCGGGCGCGGCGCGGCACCGCGAGTCGCAGACCACGCCGTCGTCGAGTTCGAGGCCGCTGCCCGCGAGCCATCCGGTCTCCGGGACGGCTCCGATGGCGACGACGACCACCTCGGCGGGCAGCACTTCGCCGGTGTCCAGGCGCACGCCGGTCACGCGGTGCTCGCCGGTGACGCCGTCGACGCCGGTGCCGAGCCGCAGGTCGACGCCGCGCCCGGAGTGCAGCGCGGCGAGCCTGCCGCTGACCAGCGGGCCGAGCAGACCGGCCATCGGTGCGGGCTGCGGCCCGACCATCGTCACGTCCAAGCCCATCGTCCGGGCGGTCGCGGCGATCTCGGCGCCGAGCACGCCTTCGCCGACCACCACGAGCCGGGAGGCCGCGGCCAGGTCCGCCCGCAGCGCCACCGAGTCCTCCAGGGTGCGCAGCACGTGGACGCCGTCGAGCCCGTCCGCGCCGGGCAGCGTCCGCGGGCGCACGCCGGTGGCCAGCACGACCGCGTCGGCGCTGAGCTCGCGCCCCGAGGCGGTGCGCGCGGTGCGGGTGGCGGCGTCGAAGCCGACCGCCGCGTCCCCGAGCACGAACTCGGCGTCCAGCGCGGCCAGCGCGGAATCCTGCCGCAGCCGCACGCGGTCCGGCTCCCACTCGCCGGCCAGGACCTTCTTCGACAGCGGCGGGCGGTCGTAGGGCAGGTGCCGCTCGGCGCCGAGCACCGTCACCGGGCCCGCGTGACCGCCCCGGCGCAGCGCCTCCGCGGTGGCCAGACCGGCGGCCGAAGCACCGACCACAAGAACGGAACCGGCAGCGCTCACGACTGCTCGTCGAGGGCGATGGCCGCCGCCGGGCACATGTTCGCGGCCTCGCGCACGCTCTCGTGCAGGTCGGCGGTGGGCTGGACGTCGAGCAGCACCACGACGCCGTCGTCCTCGCGCTGGTCGAACACGTCGGGCGCGACCATCACGCAGGTCCCGGCGCCGCAGCACTTGTCCTCATCGACGGTCACCTTCATGGCGCACTCCTGTTCTCGCTGGGATGTGGTGTTCGGGTCGTTCGCGACGGCGGTGCGTCACGGACGCGTGGTGATGGGAGCCAGCCAGAGCCCGGTGATCGCGTCGATCAGGCCGGTCGCGGCGTGTTCCCAGGATTCGCGGGGCGTGGTTCCGCCCTCGGCCAGGGCGCGTTCGCGCTCGGCCACGACGTGCACCATCAGCTGGCGCGTCATGTCGCGGCGCTCCTCCCGCACCTCCTGCGGCAGCTCCGGGAGGCAGCGGTTGAGCTCGGCGGCGGCCTCCGCCAGCGACGGCGAGTTCAGCGATTCCCGCGCCATGATCTCGCGGTAGGCCGGGTCGGTCATCGCCTGCGCGCCGAACCGGCCGAACCAGGTCGGGATGCCGAGATCGGCCAGGTGCCGCGCGTGCGGCAGCACGGTGCACGCCACCCAGTCCCGCACGTCCCGCGATCCGCGGGCGTCGGCCACCATCCGGGCGCGCAGGTGCTCGATCTGCTCGTGGTGTTTGCGGACGATGGCGGCGACCAGCTCGGCCTTCGTGCCGAAGTGGTAGCCGACCGCGGTGTTGTTGCCCTGCCCGGCGGCCTCGCTGACCTGGCGGTTGGACACCGCGGCGACCCCGTGCTCGGCGAACAGCCGCTCGGCGGCCGACAGGATCAGCTCCCGAGTCGCGCTCACCTGCTTGGCCCTCGCCGCGCTCACCGTCACCACCGCACCGGGACTTCGCTGAGCCCGCCGACGACGAGTCCCTCCAGGCGGCGCAGTTCGTCCGCGGGCACGGCGAGTTCCAAGGTGGGGAGCCTGCGCAGCAGGACCTCCAGCGCGACCTGGAGTTCGGTGCGGGCCAGCGACTGGCCCAGGCACGAGTGCGCGCCGGTGCCGAACGCCAGGTGCGGGTTCGGGGTGCGGGTCAGGTCCATGTCGTCGGCGCCGTCGAACGCGGCGTCGTCGCGGTTCGCCGACGCCATGCTGCACATGACGGTGGTGCCGCGCGGCAGTGCGGTTCCGGCGATCTCGACGTCCTCGTAGAGGTAGCGGACCATGCCGAGCCCGGAGTTGGCGTCGAACCGCAGCGCTTCCTCGACGGCGGAGCGGATCAGCGACCGGTCGGCGAGCAGCCGCTCCCAGCGCGAGCGGTCGGACAGCAGCATCGCCACCATCTTCCCGATCATGTTCGCCGTGGTCTCGTGCCCCGCGATCAGCAGTCCGAGCCCGGTGGCGGCCAAGGCGCGGTCGGGCATCCGCTCGCCCTCGGCGTCGGTGGCGGTGATCAGCTCGCTGAGCAGGTCCTCGCCGGGCTGCGCCTTCTTCGCGGCGATGTGCTCGGCCATGTAGGCGAAGAAGTCGGTCTCGGCGGTCTTGAACTCCTGCTCGGAGTACCGCGTGAGGTTCAGGAACATGTCCGACCAGCGGGAGAACCGGTCGCGGTCGGCGGTGGGCACGCCGAGCATGTCGCAGATGACCCAGACCGGGAGGGGGAAGCCGAAGGCGGCCTTGAGGTCGGCGGGCGCGCCACCGGCGACCATGTCGTCGACGAGCCGTTCGGCCATCGCCTCGATCTCGGGGCGCAACGCCGCCATCCGCTTGGCGGTGAACCACCGGTTGAGCAGCCGCCGCCAGCGCTGGTGCGCTTCGCCGCCCTGCGGCAGGGCGGAGGACATCTCGCTGTTGAACAGCCCGCCGGAATCGGTGTCGGAGATGCGGGCCGCGTCGGGTTCGTCGAGCTTGCGCCCGAACCTCGGGTCCGAGAGCACGGTCTTGACGTCGGCGTAGCGGGTCAGCAGCGAGACCTCGTCGCCGCTGGGCAGCTTCGCCCGGGAGACGGGGCACCGATCGCGCAGTTGCGCCCACTCGGCGGGCGGGCCCAGCGCGTCCGGGGCCGGAATCGGGTAGTCCAGCACCCGTTCGTCGGGTCGAGTCACCGTGCGCCTCCTCGTGAGATCGAGCTTGGAGCCAGTTAACCGCAGCTGCTATCGTCAGTCAAGCGACTGCCTTAACTATCGTGCCGGGGTGTCGGAGCGCTCGGCACGAAGGCGCCTCCCGGTGCGGAGGCGCCGCTTCCGCGCCCCGCTCCGCGATGGCACCCGTCCCGATGACAGGAGCTCCACCCGATGACCCACGCCCTCAGCGCGCCGCGGCACGCGGACCGGCCGGGGAACCCACGTCCCAACGTGATCGTTCCGGTGCTGGCCTTCGGCGGCATCACGGTGTCGCTGATGCAGACCCTGGTCGTGCCGCTCGTGCCGACGCTGCCCAAGCTGCTGGGCGCGAGCGCCGCGAACACCGCGTGGGCGATCACCGCCACCCTGCTGGCCGCCGCCGTCGCCACGCCCACCGTCGGCAGGCTCGGCGACATGTACGGCAAGCGGCGGATGCTGCTGATCAGCCTCGTGACGATGGTGGCGGGCTCCGTGCTCTGCGCGCTCGCCCACAGCTTGACGCCGATGGTGATCGGACGGCTCCTGCAAGGGCTGGCGGCGGGCGTGATCCCGCTCGGCATCAGCATCATGCGCGACGAACTGCCCGCCGAACGGCTCGGCGGCGCGACCGCGCTGATGAGCGCCTCCCTCGGCGTCGGCGGCGCGCTCGGCCTGCCCGCCGCCGCGTTCATCGCCGAGAAGTCGGACTGGCACATGCTGTTCTGGGCCGCGGGTGCGCTCGGCCTCGGCGCCGCCGTGCTCGTGAAGGTCCTCGTGCCGGAGTCCGCGGTGCGCACCGGCGGGCGGTTCGACCTGCCGGGGGCCATCGGCCTGTCCATCGCGCTGCTGTGCCTGCTGCTGGCCCTGTCGAAGGGGGCCGAGTGGGGCTGGGCCAGCGGGATGACCTCGGGACTGGTGCTCGCGGGCCTCGCGACGCTGCTGGTGTGGGGCTGGTGGGAACTGCGCGCCCGGCAACCGCTGGTCGACCTGCGCACCACCGCGCGCCGCCAGGTGCTGCTGACGAACCTCGCGTCCGTGGTGTTCGGGTTCGCGATGTTCGCGATGTCGCTGGTCATCCCGCAACTGCTGCAGCTGCCCGCCGAAACGGGCTACGGGCTCGGGCAGACCATCCTCGCCGCGGGCCTGGTGATGGCCCCCAACGGGCTGGTCATGATGGCGATGTCCCCGGTCTCCGCGTGGATCTCCCGCACTCGCGGGCCGAAGGTGACGTTGATGGCCGGGGCGCTCGTGGTCGCGTCCGGCTACGGGCTGGGGCTGGTGATGATGTCGGCGATCTGGCAGCTCATGGTCATCTCCTGCATCATCGCCGCCGGCATCGGGCTCGCCTACGGCGCGATGCCCGCGCTGGTGATGGGCGCCGTACCGGTGTCGGAGACGGCCGCCGCGAACAGCCTCAACACGTTGATGCGCTCCATCGGCACCTCGGTCTCCAGCGCGACCGCGGGCGTGGTGCTGGCGAACCTCACCATCCAGGTCGGCGGCGCGGCGGTGCCCGCCCTGAGCGGTTTCCAGGTCGTGCTGGCCATCGGGGCGGCATCCTCCTTGCTCGCCTTCGGCGTCGCAGCCTTCCTCCCCGGCCGCGAGGAAACAGCCTGATGAGCCTTCAAGGCAGGAACCCGACATTCCAGGTGAGCAGCGTCCTTGATCGTTGTCTTGTCAGTGGCGAAGCCGCTGAGCAGTGACCACCAGCGCAACCGGCACCGCCGCGGGTTCTCAGTTGCTTCCTCGCGAGGACGGCTTTTTCCCTCGTGGCGGAGCCAGTCGGGAAAAAGATCCCGCAGCGAGGAAGCAACTGAGGTTCCGCCACCCGACCACCAGAGCAGAACGAGCAACAGGCCATCAAGAAGCGAAAGGGGAGTACATGTCCGCTACTGAGGAGTCCCGGCGCGCGGCGCTCGATCCGGCGGTGCTGGGGTTCGACCCGGACGCGCTGCGGGCGCGCTACCGCGCCGAGCGGGACCGGCGGCTGCGGCCTGACGGGTCGGAGCAGTACCAGGCGACGACCGGCGAGTTCGGGTACTACGCCGACGATCCCCACGTGGAGCCGGGATTCGACCGCGAACCGCTGCACGACCACGTCGAGGTGCTCGTGGTCGGCGGCGGGTTCGGCGGCCTGACAGCCGCGGCGAGGCTCGTCGAGCGCGGGTTCAGCGACGTCCGCGTCGTGGAGAAGGCAGGTGACTTCGGCGGAACCTGGTACTGGAACCGGTATCCGGGCGTGCACTGCGACATCGAATCCTACATCTACCTGCCGCTGCTGGAAGAACTCGGTTCGCTGCCGGATTGGAAGTACTCGCCGGGTTCGGAGATCCGGGGCCACGCGCAGGCCATCGGGCACCACTTCGGGCTCTACGCCAACGCCTGCTTCCAGACCGAGGTCACCGACGTCGAGTGGGACGAGTCCGCCACCCGGTGGACCGTGCGCACCGATCGCGGCGACGTGATGACCGCGCGCTACGTCGTGGTCTCCAGCGGGCCGTTCAGCAGGCCGAAGCTGCCCGGCCTGCCCGGCATCGAGACGTTCCGCGGGCACACCTTCCACACCAGCCGGTGGGACTACGACTACACCGGCGGGGACGCGAACGGCGGCATGCACAAGCTCGCCGACAAGCGCGTCGCGGTGATCGGCACCGGTGCGACGGCCATCCAGTGCGTCCCGCACCTGGGCCAGGACGCCGCGCACCTCTACGTGTTCCAGCGGACTCCGTCCTCAGTGGACGAACGCGGCAACCGGCCGACGGACCGGGAGTGGGCGGCGACGCTGACCCCGGGATGGCAGCGCGAGCGGCGGGAGAACTTCCTGACCCTGGTCACCGGCGGCCACGCCGAGCAAGACCTGGTGGGAGACCGCTGGACCGACAGCGTGCAGACGCTGCGCGCCATCATGCCCAGCGGGGACAACGCGATCCCCGAGGCGGAGACCGACGGCGAGCTGCTGGCGGAACTGGCCGACTTCGCGAAGATGAACTCGATCCGCTCGCGGGTGGAGGACGTCGTCGAGGACCCGGCGACCGCCGAAGCGCTCAAGCCCTGGTACCGCCGCATGTGCAAGCGGCCCACGTTCAGCGACACCTACCTGCCCACGTTCAACCGCCCCAACGTGACCCTGGTCGACACCGGGGGAGCGGGCGTGGAGCGGATCACCGAGCGCGGCCTGGTCTCCGGCGGCGTCGAGTACGAAGTGGACTGCATCGTGTTCGCCACCGGGTTCGACCTCGGGGCCGGCCCGGTCGCGGCGGCGGCGCGCACCGTGCGCGGGCGCGACGGCCGCAGCCTCGCCGAGCACTGGAGCACCGGGCTCAAGACGCTGCACGGGTTCTACAGCCACGGCTTCCCCAACTACTTCCGGCTCGGCGCTTCGCAGAACGCGACGTCGGTGAACTTCGCGCACGTGCTCGACGAGCAGTCCGTGCACGTGGCGGAGGTGATCGCCGCCGCCCGCGACCGCGGTGCCCGCTACGTCGAGCCCAGCGAGCAGGCGGAGGCCGCGTGGGTGGCCACGATCCGCGAGAAGGAGCAGTACAGCAAGGAGTTCTTCGAGCAGTGCACTCCGAGCTACTACAACAACGAGGGCAAACCGCGTCAGCGCAGCGAGTCCTACGGCGGCGGGCCGGTCGAGTTCTACCGGCTGCTGCGAACGTGGCGCGCGGAGACCGGCATGACCGACGTGCTGGTGGAAGGGGACGAGCGGTGAGCCGGTTCGGCGCGGAGCAGATCATCAGCCTGCGGTGGGACGTCCGGCGGGAGAACCCGCCGAACGCGCTGTGGGGGTCCAACGGCGTGGCCTTCGGCCCGGACGGCAGGCTGCACGTCGCGCAGTACCTCGCCGGGCAGATCAGCGCCGTCGACGTCGAATCCGGGGACGTCGAGGTCGTCGTCCCGCTGGACGGCCCGGTGCGCTCGCCGGACGACCTGGCCTTCGGCGCGGACGGCTCGATGTACATCACCGACCTCAACCCCGGCCTGGTGTGGCGGCGCACCCCGGCGGGCGAGTTCAGCGTCGTGGCCGAGGGCCTGCGCTGCCCGAACGGGATCACCTGCGTCGGCGATCGGCTGTTCGTCAACGAGATGTACCAGGACGGCCGCGTCTTCGAGCTCTTCCCCGGAGGCGGAGCGCCAGCGGTGCTCACCGACGGGCTCGCGATGGGCAACGCGATGCAGCTCGGCCCGGACGGGCTGCTGTACTACCCGCACATGATGACCGGCGAGGTCTGGCGGATCTCCCCGGAGGGCGGTACGCCGGAGCTGGTCGCCGAGCAGGTGCACCAGCCGGTCGCGGTGCGCTTCGACCGGGGTGGCGAGCTGGTCGTCGTCTCCCGCGGGGTCGAGGGCATCGTGACCCGGTTCGACGGGAGGGGGTCGCGCTCCCTCACGACGACCGGCATCGCGGGCCTGGACAACGCCGCGTTCGACGACGAGAACCGGATGCTGGTCTCCAGCTTCGCCAGCGGCGGCCTGACCCGGATCGACTTCGACGACCGGCCCCGCCCGATCGTCCCGCGCGGCTTCAGCGGCCCGTTCGACGTCACCGCCGACGAGCGGGGCCGCTGGTACGCCACCGACCACTTCCGCCTCGGCACCGCCACCGGCGAGCTGGGCGGCGAGGCGGGCGGGATGCTCATCTCGGAGTTGGGCGGTTTCGCGCACGGCGTGGTCGCCGACGGCGAGCTGCTGCACCTCACCTCCCAGTTCGGCGACGTCCGCACCTACGACCCGGCGGCGGCCACCGTGCGGGTGCGCGCCACCGGGCTCGCCGAACCGGGCGGGGTCGCGGTCGGCGCGGACGGTGCGCTCGTGGTCGCCGAGACCGGGGCGGGGCGGGTGTCCTCGATCGACCGGGACGACGTGGTGACCGTGCTCGCCGACGGGCTCGACGGGCCGGTGGACGTGGCGGTCGGCGCGGCGGGCGAGTGCTACGTGAGCGATCAGCGCGCCGGTCAGGTGCGGCGACTCTCCGACGGCGGCGCGGACGTCGTCGCCGACGGCCTCGCCGAACCCCAGGGGATCACGTGGCGCGACGGTGAGCTGTTCGTGGTCGAGGCGGGGCGGCGCAGGCTCTTGGCGATCGACCCGGGCACCGGCGAACACCGGGTCGAGGCCGAAGAACTCCCGGTCGGGCCGCCACCGGGGAGCAAGCCGACCGAGCGCGTTCCCGTGACGGCGCCCGGAATTCCCGGCCAGCCGCGCGCCTTCGCCGGGATCACCGCCGCCCCGGACGGCTCCCTGCTGCTCGCGGCCGGAGGCGAGGGCACGGTCCTGCGGCTGTCCCGCGGCTGAGCACGCCCGTCGCGCGCCCGATCGGGCGCGCGACGGGCGTCAGCCGGAAGCGCGCGAGCGGATCGTGTTGCGCAGCAGCAACGTGGTGATCACGCTGCTCACACCGACCAGCGCGATCGTGCGCTCGAGCGGGAGGAATTCAGCGACCACACCGAACATCAGGGGCCCGATTCCCTGGATCGTCATGGTCGTGGTGTTGAGCAGCGCGAAGCCCTGGCCCTGGAGTTCGGGCGGGACCGCCTCCAAGAAGCGCCGCTGCAAGCCGAGCAGGTAGGCGGAGCCGCACCCGGTGATCAGGTAGGCGGCCGCGATCACCGGGTGCGGCGGGTTCAAGACGAGGGCGATCAACGGCGTGCCCATGATCAGCAGCAGCGGCAGGACGAGTCGTTCGCGAGTGGCGGGCGGGAACGCTCGCCCGACCACGACGTCGCCGAGCAGCATGCCGACCGAGGTGGCGGCCAAGAGCACACCGGTCTCCGCCGGGCCGAACCCGCGGTGCGCGGAGTAGGGGATGAGCAGGCTGCCACCGGCGGCCAAGTACGCGGCGGGCAGGCACTGGGCCATGATCAACCCGGTGACTCCGGGAGCGCGGGCGAGCGCGGCGTTGCCCTGCCAGGTCCCGCGCACGATCGAACCGCTCGCCCGGACCCGCCCGGTGCGGGGCAGGAACAGGCGGCTGATCACCGACGCGAGCAGGTGCGCCACCGCGGTGAGCAGCATCGTGCGTTCCACGCCCAGCCAGGCGGTCAGCGCCCCGCCCGAAGCCATCCCCACCAACTGCGCGGCGACCGCCACGAGGTACGAGAGCGACCGCCCGAGCACGTAGGCGTCACCGGAGAGGACTCCCGCGAGGACCCGGGCCGTGGCGCCCGTGGTGACCGGGGTCAGGCAGGCCACGGTCGCGACGAGCAGCAGGCTCGCCGCGACCGGGAGGTGCCCTGGCGCGAGCAGCAGCCCGACGACGCACTGCAGGCCGTAGCCGGCGGTGATGAGCGTGCGCGGCGAGAACCGGTCAGCCATCGCGGCGAGGAACAGGCCGCCCGCGGCCTGCGGCAGGAAACCGATCGTGAACGCCATCGCCGTCAGCAGCGGTGAATCGGTCCGCTCGAACACCAGCACCGCCAGCGCCACGGACCGCACCGTGTCCGACATGACGCCGAGCGACCGACCGGCGAACAGCACCCGGAACTGCGAGACGGCGAAGACCTGGCCGTAGGTCGCCTTCACACCGAACTCATCAGTCATACCTTGTGTCTCGTCCCACTGGTCGTTCTGCGTAGGGGGCAGATGGCGGAACCCCGGTTGTCTTCTCGCTGCGGGATCAATTTTCCGACTGGCTCCACACGCAAAATTGCTGTCCTCGCGAGAAGACGACTGAGAACCCGCCGGTGGTCCGGTTGCTCTGGTCGAAGACGTGGTGGTCGAGGAAGTCGTTGCGGAAGCGGTGGTCGGGGTCCCAGCGTTCGGCGAGGGCGCGGAAGTCGGGCAGGCGGGGGTAGCGCTCCGCGAGCACGTCGGGGCCCATCGCCCACACCTTGCCCCAGTGCGGGCGGGCGCCGAACGGTGCCAGCGCCGCTTCGACCGACGGAAGCGCGGCCTCCACGGCGGACTGGTCGAGGCGCCAGGTGAAGTGGATCGCCAGCGAGTCCCGCTCCCAGGCGGGGCTGAGCCAGCGGTCGTCCGCCGCGACCGAGCGCAGTTCGCTCACCAGCAGCACGGGCGCGAACGCGGGGCCCGCTTCGCGCAGCGCCTCGACGGCGGCCGCCGCGTGTTCGGCGCCCACCAGGTACTCGCTCTGGATTTCGGCGCCGCTGCTGGGAGTTCGCCCGGCCCGGAAGTGCGGCAGCCGCTCGTGCCACGGGCCGGGCGCGGCCTGCACGGTGACGTTCTCCGCCGGACCGCCCGCCATCGGGTGCCGCGGCCCGTCCACGAGGCCGACGCCGACGCGGTCGAACGGCCCTGCCTCGTGCGGGATGCCGTCGCGTTCCTTCACCACGCCCTGCCGGACGCCCGCGTCGTCGAAGTCGGTGAACAGGCTGACGCTGTACCCGCTGGCCAGCAGCGCGCCGAGCTCGCCCGGCAGCGCCGTCCACGGCATCGATCCGTACACGTGCTGGGTGACTTGGTAGGCGGGTTCGACGGCGAGCTCCAACCGCGTGATCACGCCGAGCGCGCCGAGCCCGACCACCGCGCCGGGGAACTCGGCGTCGCCCTCGCGCAGCTCGCGGAGCTCGCCGCGCGCGGTCAGCACCTCCAACGCCCGCACGTCGGAGGCCAGGCCGCGCAGCCTGGATCCGGAGCCGTGCGTACCGGTGGAGATCGCGCCGACGACCGACAGGTCCGGCAGGGAGGCCAGGTTCGCCAGCGCCCAACCGCGCGCATGCAGGTGCTCGGCCAGTTCGCGGTAGCGCACCGGGCCGGTGACCGACACGACGCGGCGCGCGGAGTCGATCTCGATCCCGGTCGGCATCGCCGCCAGCGAGATCCGCAGATCCGCGCTGTCGGCGATGCCGTTGAAGGTGTGCCCGGTGCCCGCGACCCGCACCCGATCGCCCGTGGTGACCGCCTCGGCGAGCTCGTCGAGGCCGCGGGGCTCGGCGAACCTCGGTGCGCGGTAGGCGTAGTTGCCCGACCAGTTCGTGCGGATCACTGCTCTCCTAGGCATCCGGTCATCGTGCCTTGCCGCGGGTCAGCCGCGGGCGCCCATCAGGTGTTCGGTCGCGAGCTGCTGCAGGCGCACCAGCCCGAAGCCGTGCCCGTCGAGGTATTCGGCGGCGTCGAACTCCTCGAACGCGGAGCGGTCGGACACCAGCGCCGCGTACCCCTCGCCGTCGGCGAGCGTCGGCACCGCCAGCTCCGGCACCCGCGCCGCGGCCAGCGCTTCCTGCACCTCGGGGTCGGCGCGGAACGCCTCGGCCCGTTCCTTGAGCAGCAGGTAGTTGGCCATGTTGGCGCGCACCGAATCCCACACGCCGGCCTCGTCCTCGGTGCGGCTCGGTTTGAAGTCGAAGTGCCGCGGCCCGTCGTAGGCGGGCACGCCACCGGGGCCGCCGTGCTCCAGCAGGTCCACGAGCGCGAACGCGTTGTGCAGGTCGCCGTGGCCGAACACGAGGTCCTGGTCGTACTTGATGCCGCGCTGGCCGTTGAGGTCGAGGTGGAAGAGCTTGCCGTGGTAGAGCGCCTGCGCGATGCCCGCGGCGTAGTTGAGCCCGGCCATCTGCTCGTGGCCGACCTCCGGGTTGACGCCGACGAGGTCGGGGCGCTCCAGCGAGTCGATGAACGCGATCGCGTGCCCCAGCGTGGGCAGCAGGATGTCGCCGCGCGGCTCGTTCGGCTTCGGTTCGAGCGCGAACCGGAGGTCGTAGCCCTGGTCGGTCACGTACTCGCCGAGCAGGTCCACGGCCTCCCGGTAGCGCTCCAACGCCTGGCCGACGTCCTTCGCGGAGTCGTACTCGGCGCCTTCGCGGCCACCCCACATGACGAAGGTGCGGGCGCCGAGCTCGGCGGCGAGGTCGAGGTTGCGCAGCACCTTGCGCAGCGCGAAGCGGCGCACCGCCCGGTCGTTGGAGGTGAGGCCGCCGTCCTTGAACACGGGGTGGGAGAACAGGTTCGTCGTGACCATCGGGACGACGACCCCGGTGTCGTCGAGCGCCTTCTTCAACCGGTCGATCTCGGTGCGGCGCCGCGCCTCGGTGGAGTCGAACGGGAACAGGTCGTCGTCGTGGAAGGTGAGCCCGTGCGCGCCGAGTTCGGCGAGCTTCTCCACGGCGTGCACGGTGTCCATCGGGGATCGGGTGGGGCCGCCGAACGGGTCGGCTCCGGTGTAGCCGATGGTCCAGAGGCCGAAGGAGAACCGGTCGGCCGGAGTGGGGGTGACGCTCATGATCGCTCGACTCCCTCGCAATATGTTCGGTTGGAGAACATAATAGGGTTCGGCTGCGAGCGGTGACAACACTCGAACCCTGCTCCGAACGATGGGAAGTGGATGCGCGGGAGCAATCTGGATCGCGTTCGGCGCGGCAACCTCGCGACCGTGCTGGGCCTCGTGCACCGCGGGGGAGCGCTGTCGCGCGCCGAGATCACGCGGACCACCGGGCTCAGCCGCTCCACCGTGGCCGCGCTCATCGCCGAACTCACCGACCTGGGGTTCGTGCTCGAATCCGGACCGGGAGCCACGGCCAAGGTCGGTCGCCCCTCGCCCCTGGTGCATCCCGATCCCGGCTGCGTCGCGATCACCGTGAACCCCGAGCTGGACGCGGTCACCGTCGGCGTGGTGAGCCTCGGCGGCAAGGTCCGGACCCGGGTCCGCAACGAGGTCGGGCACCCGGTCACGGCGGCGGAGACCGTCGAGATCGTCGTCGGCGACCTCGCGGACCTGGCGCCGGAGCTCGCGAGCAGCCGCGTGGCGGGCATCGGGGTCGCCGTGCCCGGCCTGGTCCGCGAAGGCGACGGCGTGGTCCGGTGGGCGCCGCACCTCGGCTGGCGCGAGGAGCCGATCGCGGCGGCGCTGCACCGGGCCACCGGTCATGCCGCGTTCGCCGCGAACGACGCGAGCCTGGGCGCGCTGGCCGAGCACATCTTCGGCGCGGGCGTCGGCGTGCGCGATCTCGTGTACCTCAACGGCGGCGCGAGCGGCATCGGCGGCGGCGTCATCACCGGTGGCGCGCCGCTCGGCGGGGTCGGCGGTTACGCGGGGGAGTTCGGCCGGACCCGGCCGGGCGTGCGCGACCCTGCCGACCGCGCGGTCGCCGACGGGACGCTGGAGGACGAGGTGGGCCGGGCTCGCCTGCTCGCGCTGCTCGGGCTCGACTCGGCCGACCAGGTCGAGCTCTCCGCGGCGCTCGCCGCGTCGGCCGATCGCGCGGTCCGCGCCGAACTCGCCCGGCAGGCGCGGGTGCTCAGCGTCGCGGTCAGCAACGCGGTCAACGTGCTCGACCCGGAGATGGTGGTGCTCGGCGGTTTCCTCGCGGACGTGCTGCGCGCCGACCCGGAGGGGTTCACCGGCCTGGTGCGGGACCAGTCGGTCGGGCCCGCGTCGGAGGGGGTGCGGATCGTGCCCGCGGCGCTCGGCGCGGACCTGCTCATGATCGGCGCGGGGCAGCTCGCGCTGCACCGGCTGCTCGCCGACCCGGCCGCGATCAGGGACCGCTCCGGGGTGAACGGACCGCCCGCCCCGGATCGCGGAGCGTGAGCGGGCGCCGGTGTTCGCGGACAGCTCAAGACACCTGCCTTAACGCCGTGACCTCGGCGAACGACCTGTGCTCACACGTCCTTCGGCCGGTACGTGACCGGGTTCGCCTTCATCACTCGAAAGTGGCATCTAAACTGGGTGAGCCGCCCGCGTCACGCGGGCGGCGGTGCAGGCGATGGCATGCCTGGGGGGAAGTAGCGAGGTCTCGGCTCTTGGCCGTCGCACGTTCATGACGTGCCGAGACCGGTGGTACCGGACCACTCGGCTCGTCCGGACCGAGTCCGCCGGTGTCGGCGGGTGATGTTTCTCGGAGCACGGTTTCCAGGCGCCGCGACGCGGCCGCGCCGGAGAACGCGCTCCACCTAGTTCTGTGAGGGGTACTCGAACCATGACCGACTCCACGAGAGCCGTGGACGCGGAGTCCGATCGCGGGGCCGCAGCTCCACCGCGAGCCGCCGTGCTGCTCGGTGTGCTGGTCGTCTCGGCCTTCGTCATGATCCTCAACGAGACGATCCTGAGCGTCGCGCTGCGCGACCTCACGGTCGACCTCGGAGTGTCGACCACGACCGTGCAGTGGCTGACCAGCGGATTCCTGCTGACGATGGCCGTGGTCATCCCGATCACCGGGTTCCTGCTGGAGCGGTTCACGCCGCGCCAGATCTTCATCGCCTCGCTGACCATGTTCAGCATCGGCACCCTGCTCAGCGGCCTGGCGCCCGGTTTCGGGGTGCTGCTGGTCGGTCGCGTCGTGCAGGCGTGCGGGACCGCGGTGATGATGCCGCTGCTGATGACCTCGGTGATGCGCCTGGTGCCGGTGTCGAAGCGCGGCGCGACGATGGGCACGATCACCATCGTGATCGCCGTCGCCCCCGCCGTGGGGCCGACGATCGGTGGTGCGGTGCTCGCGTCGCTGGGCTGGCGCTGGATGTTCTGGCTGGTGTTGCCGCTGTCGCTGCTGGCCTTGGCCATCGGCGTGGTCTGGATGCGGCTGGACGGCGAGACGCGACGGGTGCCGCTGGACGTGCTGTCGGTGGTGCTGTCCGCGGCCGGTTTCGGCGGCCTGCTCTACGGCCTGTCGTCGATCGGCGAGTCCGGCGGGGGCGACCACCCGGTGCCGCCGTGGGCGCCGATCGTGGTCGGCGCGCTCGCGCTGGCGGCGTTCGTGGTGCGCCAGCTCCGCCTGCAGCGCCAGGACCGCGCGCTGCTGGACCTGCGCCCGTTCAAGATCCGGTCGTTCGTCGTGGCGCTGGTGCTCACGGCGCTGCTGTTCATGTGCCTGCTGGGCGCCGGCGCGATCATGCTGCCGCTGTACCTGCAGACGGTGCTCAACACCAGCACGTTCGGCAGCGGCCTGGCGGTGCTGCCCGGCGGTCTTGTGCTCGGGCTGCTCGGCAGGCCGGTGGGGCGGCTGTTCGACCGCTACGGCGCGCGTCGCCTGGTGATCCCCGGTGCGCTCGCGATGGCGGTGTCGCTGGGGTTGTTCGCCACGCTGGGCGCGGACTCGTCGCTGGGCGCGGTGATCGCGATCCACGTGCTGATGATGACGGGGCTCGGGATGATGATGACGCCGTTGATGACGGAGTCGCTCAGCGCCCTGCCGGACCACCTGCATTCCCACGGCAGCGCGATCCTCGCGACGCTGCAGCAGGTCGCGGGTGCCTTCGGCACGGCGGTGTTCGTCACCGTCGCCTCGCTCGGCAGCACCGCGCCGTCCGGCGCACCCGACGCCGCCGGCCTGCGCACGGCGTTCCTCGTCGCGGCGGTGATCGGCGCGGCCGCGTTCGCGACCTCGCTGTTCGTCCGCTCCTCCGGCGGATCGGGCGAGCCGGTGTCGGTGACGAGCTCGGACGACGAGCACCGACCCAGCGAGACGGCGACCAAGTAGCAGCTCCGGTGGTCGGCTGAAGAGCCGACCGCTTCGGCGCGATCACTCCGGTGATCGCGCCGAAGTGCTTTCCGGGGCCCCTTTTCCGTCGAACACTCGATCGGGCGTTTTCCCGGATGTCATGGGCGATTCCTCGATTCGTCCGTTCCCCTGATGCGTCAAGATCGAGTGCGTTCCGCACCTGATTCGCGCAGTTCCGGCTCTTTCGACGAACGCGGTGACCGGTCGCGAATGCTGCAACCGGAACGCGTGATCAGGGGAGAAAAAGCGACGACAGGGAGGTGTTGCATGGCTGCCACCACTGGTACGCCCCGTGCGAAAGCTCTTTCGGCCGCGCTGCGCGACGCGCGGGAAACGCGCGGAGTCGGCCTCCGGGTGTTAGCGAGACGACTGGAGTTCCCGCACACCCAGATCCTGCACTGGGAGACCGGCCACCAGGTTCCCGGCGTCGAACCGGTCGCGATGATCCTCACGGCGCTGCGGGTCTCGGCGGGGGAACGGGAGCGGATCCTCGAGCTGGCCCGCGACGCGTTCACCGCCGGAATTCCGCAGCGGCCGACCGCGGTCGAGTGCGAACGTGCCCCCGCGTCGATCGTGGAGTGGTCACCGGCGGCCGTTCCCGAGCTGCTGCGCACCGGCGAGTACCGCCGCGCGCTCCTCGGCGTGCGAGGCATGCCGGAGTCCGATCGGGACACCGGCGCGGTGCCCCGGGCCGACGTGCTGGCCAAGAGCGACCCACCGGCGTTCGAAGCGCTGATCGGCGAGACCGTGGCGCACGAGCCGATCGGGTCCGCCCAGATCATGATCGCGCAGCTCGACCACCTCATCGAGATGTGCGCGCGCCCGGACATCACGATCCGGGTGGTGCCGCTGCGGGTCGGGTGGCACCCGGGCTGGTCGGGCCCGTTCGTCGTCCACGAGTTCCCGGGCGGTCTCGCGGTCGTGCGCTTCGAGCACGGCGTCTCCGGCGCGTTCGTCCCCGCTGGGCACGACGTCCGTGACTGTCGCGAAGCGGCGAGCAAGATCCGCGATGTGGCCCTGAGCCCGGCCGGCTCGGTCGATCACCTGGTGCGGGCTCGCAGGCAATGGGAGCGGGGCGGCGGGAACCGCGTGGCGCCGCCGGATCCGCGAGGGCTCGACGCCGAATAGGCGCCCTGGACGCCCTGGGGCGGTGTTCACGTGAGGTGCGGCGAATCCCGTTTCGCGGCAACGGACTTCTCCAGCGCCTCGATCACCCCGCTGCTTCCAGCGGGTGTTCCTCCTCGACGTCCGCGCGGGTGCAGGTGCTGATGCGGACTTCGGTGCCGTGCGCGGTGGTCCGCTGCTCGGAGTGGAAGCCCGCCGCCATCCGGGTGAGCCGCGCGTGGGTGACCTCGGATTCGAGCACGACCCGGTCGGCCGCGGGATCGCTGAGGACCATCTTGACGATCGTGCGCAGGATCGCCGTCGCCAGTTCGGGGTTCTCGTCCCCGGTGGGGGAGGCGAGCAGTCGCACGCCGACCGCCCCGGAGCGCTTGCCCGGCGTGGCGTGCTCCGGGGGGAAGGTCTCGAACAGGAACGCCGGGACGTCGTCGCGGAATCCGAGGTAGACCCGGCGTTCCGGCGTCAGCAGCATCGTTTCCAGCAGCTGCCGCACCTTCGTCGTCCGGCCCGGCGCCGTGGCCGGGCGGGCGTCGAGCAGCCACCGGCGCAGCAGCGTCACGTCGGCGCGGATGTCGATGGGCCGCAGCGCGAAGAAGCCCCAGTTCAGGTCGAAGGTGCTGAACGCGATGTCCTGCGGGGTCCTGGTCCAAGCCATGCTTCCTCCGTCGCTTGCGAGCGCGCCGGTCGGTGCGGACACCGCCCGGAGAATTAGTTAGGTTAGCCTAACCATGGTTGGGTTGCGGATGCAATCTCCCGGCCACGACGGGCGCCGGCTTTCGTCGTTCCGCCCCCGTTCACCTGGTGATCGCCTACCGTTCGATCAAGCGTGCTTCTAGGGGGAATCACATGCACAGCAGGCGAACAGTGCTCAAGGGCGTCGCGGCGGGAGCGGTCTTCGGATCGGCCTCGCTGGCGAGCGGCGCGACCGCGAGCGCGGCGGCGGGCTACCACCTCGCCGTGGTCGATCAGAACTCCAAGACCGTGCGGATCTACGACCGCGACGCGACGCGCTGGAACGACGACGCGGTGATCTGGACCTTCGAGGGCAAGGAACCGCTGCTCGGCAAGAAGTGGTGGGCCGACCTGTCCGACGTCAAGATCCGCAAGACCGCGAAGCGCGGGCTCATCGCGCTCGTCGTCGCCTCCGGCGGCGGGGCCGGGGTCGTCGACATCAAGAAGCGCGGCGAGCACACCGACTCCGACAACGACTTGATCTGGGACGCCTACCCGGACGACAACCCGCATTCGATCGAGCGGATTCCGTACAACGGCTCGATCCTCACCGCCAGCTCCAAGGGCGAGAAGAACCTCCAGCTGTACTCGCCGAAGAACGCCGATTCCATCGACGACTTCGACGGTTACGAGAAGGTCAACTCCTGGACGTTCCCCGGTGCGCACGGCATCCTCTGGGATCCGCGGACGAAGGACTCGGTGGCAGAGGGCGTGCTGTGGGTGCTGGGGGACGGCAAGCTCGTCGGCTACAAGGTCAAGGGCTCCGGGCAGAACACCGACCTGGACGTGTGGCGGACGGTGCCCATCGAGCACGACGGCGCGAAGATGGGCCACGACCTGCAACCCGACTACACCCACCGCGGGCGGCTGCTGCTGACCGACAGCAAGGGCGTCTACAGCTACGACGTCAACGACGACAAGGTGATCAGCAAGCCGATCTGGGCGAAGGGCCGGGTCAAGTCCATCGCGCGCCACCCCGGCACCGGCGAGTACGTGTGGGTCGTCGGCTCGCCGGACACGGGGGAGATGGGCACGAAGGTCAGCATCGGCACGGAGCTGGGGAAGCCGTCGACCGAACGGGGCTGGGCGGACGCCCGGTTCTACAAGGCGCGGATCTTCTCGCCGGACTACGAGTGAGTCGCTCGGCGCTGAGCCGGGTGGTCCGCTCGTGCGGGATTTCCCGCTGACGATCCGGTTCGGCGGGGCGGCGGCAGCTGTTTCTTCGGTCAGCTGTCCGGAAATCTCCTTCCGGCAGCTGATCGTTCTCCTTGAGTTCCGGGGATATCGTGGCCGGACCGTCGTGGTCGCGCCGCGAACCGGGTCGTTCGGACGGGCCCTGGAGAGGAGATCGCTCGTGAACAGCCATGATCCTTCGGTGCGCCGGACACCGTCCATCCCGGAGGGCGTGGCCCTGACGGCAGCGGCGGTGGCGCAGGAACGCGCGGTCGAATCCGCCGCTCCTGGCGCCCTCGTGCGGGACCCGTGGGCGCGGAAGCTGGTGGACGCGGCGGTGGCGGCGGCGCCGGACTCGCACCAGCAGTGGCGGTGGCTGGCCGACGGGGCCACTCCCGGGTCGATGGTCCCGGCGATGAGCGGCTTCCTGGCGTTGCGCACCCGCTGGATCGACGACGCGGTCCTCGCCGCCGTGACGGCCGGAGCGCGCCAAGTCGTGGTGCTCGGCGCCGGATTCGACACCCGCGCGCTGCGCCTCCCGTGGCCGGGCGAGGTCGACGTGTTCACAGTGGACCAGCCGGAAGTGGTGGCCTTCGTCCGGCACGTGCTCGACGGCGTCGCGTCCGCGCCCGGCGTGCGCTGGACCTCGGTCGCCGCCGACCTCACGGAGTCCTGGCCGGTCGCGCTGCGGGAATCCGGATTCGCCCCGGACGTCGCGACGGTCTGGATCGTGGAGGGCCTGCTGATGTACTTCGGGCCGGGCGAGGTGGAGGTGCTGCTGTCGGCCGTGCGGCAGCTGTCCGCACCCGGGTCGGCGCTGTTCACCGACGTCGCCGACCGCCGCGTGTTCGAGGTGGAGACGTTCGCGTCGGGTCGGGAAGTCCTCGGCGACAACCGGTCCCCGGTGCGCAGCGCGCTCGACGATCCGGCGACGTGGTTCGCGGCCCGCGGGTGGAACGCGCGGCTGGTCGACCCGCGCGCGCTGGCCGGTGCCCACGGCCGCGTCGTACCGCCCGTGCTCGACCCAGCCGGGCCGACGTTCCACTTCGCCGAGGCCGTCCTCCGGTGACCGTCAGTTCTTGCGGCCCACGAGGTGGAAGACGCGGCTGAGGCCGCGGTAGGGGTCGCGGCGGCTCGCTTCGAGCTCCGCCGCGGCCGTCGCCGCGACCCGCTGCTCGTCGTCGGGGTCGAGCTCGGTCCCGCTGAACTCCAGCCAGTCGACGAACAACCACACCCCGTACCAGCGCAGCGGTTCCACGTCCCCGGCGCGCAGGAGTTCGCTGAGCTCGTCGACCGTGTCGGCCCGGCCCGGCACGCCCAGCACCCCGATCTCGGTCCGGGAGTCGAACGCGGCCAGCGCGTCCTCCCAGCGCTGCTCCATCGCCGGGCGCACCGCCATGGCCGCCGCGTTCGCGGTCATGATGGAGACGAGCCCGCCGGTGTCGGCGCAGCGGCACAGCTGCTCGACCAGCGGCTCCGGCCGGTCGAGGTACCCGAGGACTCCGTGGCACAGCACGGCGTCGAACCGAGCGCCGTCGACCGCGTCCACCGCCCGCGCGCCGTCGGCGTGCAGCAGCGCCACCCGATCCCGCGCCTCGGCCGGTATCCGTTGCTCGGCCTTGTCCAGCATCGCCCGCGACGGATCGAGCACCGTCACCTCGTACCCGGCCCGCGCCAGCGGGAACGACTGGTGCCCCGCCCCGCCGCCGACGTCGAGCACCTTCGCCGGAGGCGGCGGCAGGTGCTCCAGCAGCTGCCGGTGCAGCACGTAGGTCCGCACCCGTCCCTTCACCGAGGCGTAAGCCCCCTCGGCGAACTGATCGGCCAGCCCGGCCCAAGCATCCTCACCCATGGCGCCAAGGTAGGCCCTCGCCCCTGGCCCCAGGATTGAGTTCGGTCAGTGATGCCGCCGTGCGGGGTGGCGAGCGAGTCATGGTGGCGGATCGAAGTCCTGCGGCGCCTTCGCGCTCGGCCGCGCCGTCCTGCGTCAGCGGAGCCGCCCCGGTCTGACTGGACCAGGTTGATCAACGCCCCTTGCCCCTTGCGGTCCTCGAGGCCGATGGAGGAGTGCACGCTGATGCGGATTGATTTCGCGCATCGTGCGCGGGTGCGTTTTCTGGTCGGGGTGTGCGGATTATGTTTGCGCGCGGGGGAGGTGCGGCCGGGACTCGGCATCGAGGAGGCGCGGTCAGCTCGTCGTGGGGTGCGGCTGGTCCTTGGACCGGCTATCGCGGACCCGGTCGTTCGCAACGGCGTCATCGGTGTGCCGAGCGCCTCGTGCGCGACCTCGTGGAGGGAGGGGTGATGTGCGACCGACGATGCCACCACCGTGACGATCAGATCGATCGCGACTTCCTGTCGTCCGGGCACCACGCCCTCGCGGCGGCGGTCACCGAATTCGCCGAACTGCACGTTCGTCCGAGAATCCCGGAGCTGGAAGCCGCGGAGCAGGTCAATGCCGACCTGGTGCGGGAGATCGCCCGGCTCGGCTGGATCGGCGCGACCATCCCCACCTGCTACGGCGGACGGGGAGGCGACCACCGGGCCAAAGTGCTCATCATCGATCGGCTCTCCCGCGTCTCCGGTGCGATCGGCGCCGCCGCGCAAGCCGGCGACATCCCCGTGGCGCTGTTCCGGTGGATCGCCACACCCGAACAACGGCGGCGGTGGCTTCCGGCCTTGGCGTCCGGGCGAACGCTCGCCACGATCGCGGTGACGGAACCGGAGTGCGGCGGCTACGTCCTCGGGTCGGGCACCACCGCCACCCGCGATGGCCAGGACTACGTCCTCAACGGGCGGAAATGCTTCGTCGGAAACTCCCACGTCGCCGGTGTCCACGCGGTCGTGGCCCGCACCGGCGAGGACGAGCTGAGCGCGTTCGCCGTCGACTCCGGCGCCGACGGACTCACCCTGCACCCCTACCGGCCCGGGCTCGGCCTGCGCGGGTTCTCGTTCGGCGACCTCGACTTCGACCACGTCCGCGTACCGGGCTCCGCGCGGCTCGGTGCGCAGGGCGACGGCCTCGACGCCGCTTACCTCGCCAGCGTCGTGCACGGCAGGCTGGACATCGCCGCCGTCGCGCTCGGCCTGCACCACACCCTGCTGGAGGTCACCGTCGAGTACGCCGGAGGGCATTCCCGGCTGTCCCGGCACGAAACCGTGCAACAGCGCGTGGGGCAGATCCAGTCGAACTACCTGACGGCCCGTCAGGTCGTCCACCACGCGGCCTGGTTGCTCGACCGGGGCGACGACTGCGACGCAGAGCTGGTCAACGCCAAGCACGTCGCCGTCGAACGCGGCATGGAATCGGTGCGGCTCGCCCAGGAGGTGTTCGGCGCCCGAGCGCTGCGCGCCGGCGAACCCGTCGAACGGTTGGCGCGCGACCTCCAGCACCTCTGGGCCCCCGCCGGTACCGCCGACGTCCAGCGATACCGGCTCTGGCAGACCGCCACCCGCACGTCCAAGTCCTCCTGGTCCCGTCGGGCCGCTGTCCGATGACCCCGGGCCGAGAGCGGGAGAGCCGACCGCCGGGCCGTTTCAGAAGTTCCTGGTCGTCACCGTCCAGTTCGGGGTGGTGCACCAGCCGCAGTCGGGGCCGAGGAAGCGGGACTTCGCCTGCTGGTCGTCGTCGAGGGTGAAGCGCAGCCACTCCGTCGTGACGCGCAGGCCCGCCGCGAGCATCGGCTGGTCGCCGTCGCCTTCGCTGATGCCGCGGCTGATCCCGCTGTGCCCGGCCTTGGTCGCCTCCACCAGGGCGGCGGGAACGGTGATGGCGGCGAAGTCCCCTCGGCTGTTGTCGTAGGCGACGTCGGTGGGTCCGCCGTTGAGCAGCAAGGTGGGGGAGTGCAGCGCGGCGAGCCTGCCGCGGTCGTGGCCGCCGAAGCGGGGTGTGGTGCTGAAGCCGGTGTTGAGGCCGACGACGGAACGCACCCGCGGGTCGGCTCCGGCGAGCAGGGCTTCGATGCCGCCGCAGGAGGTTCCGGCTACCGCGACCCGCTTCGGATCGGCCTTGCCGTGCAACTGCTGCCCGCTCGCCGTGGTGTCCAAGGCCCAGTCGATGCCCGCGGTGAGCAGGTCGGGGCGGGCGAGGGTGGTGCCGGGTTCGGTCCGCACGGGCTGCGCCTCGGGGGCGCCGTTGGCGATCACGATGTAGCCGTGCGCGGCCAGTCCGGTGAGGTAGCCGCTGATGGTGAGGTTGCTGGTGCTGCACGCGCCGTTGCCCCAGGCGATCAGCGGCACTCCTCCGTCGGGGTACTCGGCGAGGTCGGCGGGCCGGTAGACGGTGTGCCCCGGCAAGCCCGCCGTGGCTTCGCGCACCGTCGGGAGGGCCGGTTCGGGCACGGGTGCGGTCGGGGTGGGCGGTGCGGCCGGAGAGCACGCGGTGGCCAGTGCCGCGCACAGCGCGGTCGCCGCCAAGGCGATGCGGACGTGGTTGCGCATTCGGGAATCCCTTCCTCGCCGGTCAGGCTCCGCGCTCGGGTAAGTCCACAATGGACCCTCCGAGCACGTCGATGCGGGAACCGGCGGCGTCGGGGAGCACTCCGGTCTCGCGCGGGTCGTAGCCGGTGACGGTGATCTGGACGCGGTGCCCTGCCCGCACCTGGTAGGAGGTCGGCAGCATCGCGAAGTGCAGCCGGGCCGATTCGCCCGGCGCGACGGGATCGGCGTCGGCGGCGTACGCGCGGTGCCACGGCACGCCGGCGGGCAGCGCGTACGGCGCGCGGTGCTCGGCGCGCAGCGACACCTGCTGGCGGCCCTCGGTGATGACCGTCGTGGAACCGTCCGGGGCGACGTCCTCCAGGTACGCGAACACGTCCGCGTCGGAGCGGTTCACCCGCACCGTCAGGTCCGCCACGGGGGTGCCGGTGAGCTCGACGTCGCGGTCCAGCACCGGGCCGGTCCAGCTCGTGCCGCTGCCGGGGATGTGGCAGGGCTGGATCGTGGAGCCGCTGCCCGGGTCCTCGGGGCATTCGAGGGACGGATTCACCGCGATGGTGCGGGAACCGGGGGCGTTCGAGCCGAGCACGCCGTCGCCGCCCAGCGCGGTGGGTTTCGGCGCGGTGCCGGAAGGCGGCCAGGTCTCGGCGGTCTTCCACTCCAGGCCGGTCGCGTCGGCCGCGTCCGAGCGGGGGGTGGCGTAGTGGATGCGCGGTTCCCGCTCGATGCCGGTGTCGAGGTCCTTGAGGTGCTGGTCGAAGAACCGGTGCGCCTCCTCGACGAGGCCGAAACCGGCGTTCTCGCAGTGCTTCCACGGCCCGATCAGCAGCCGCGAACCGGGCACGTTGAGCACCGTCGCGATGCCCTGTCCGCGCAGCTCGTCGTGCCAGCCGCCGACCACGTAGACCGGGACGCCGGAAGAGCGGATCTGATCGGCGTACGAACCGGCGCTGCCCTCCGACCAGAACCGCGACCCCACCAGCGGGGAGAAGTCGTCCCGGTGCGGCATGCCGCGCCACATCTGCGCCAGCGGCGTGGACTCCTGGTGCTCGATCGCCGCCTGCCGCAGCAGGACCTTGCCCTCGTCGCCGTCGACGGGCCGGTTCGCGAGGTCCTGCTCCACGGTGCGGGACGGGCCGAAACCCCACTGGGCGGAGATGCCGCCGGGCCGCCACGCGTCGTACTTGTCCCAGGAGAAGCACCCCGCCAGCACCGCCTTGAGGTGCGGCGGGCGGACGGTGAGCGCGTGCATCGCGGCGTCGCCGGTGTTGGAGCAGCCGTAGATGCCGACGTCCCCGCTGGACCAGCTCTGCGCGGCGAGCCACTCGGTGACCTCGTAGGCGTCGGCGGCCTCGATGCGGTCGTTGTAGCCGCGGCGGGCGCCGAACGACTGGCCGTTGCCGCGCCGCGCCACCTGCGCGACGACGTAGCCGTGGTCGGTGAGCTCGGGAATCGTCTGGATGCCGCCCGTCTTCGGTCCCGCGCCGTCCTCCGGTTTCCGGTCGATGGACAGGCTGTGCTGCCACAGCACCGGGAACTCGCCCGGGGCCGCGGACCCGTGCACGGCGGGTCGGTCGAGGCGGATCGCCAACCGGGTTCCGTCGCGCATCGGCAGGTAGAAGGACTCCGTGACGCGGTCGGTGAACGTCGGCTCCGGCCGGTAGGTGCCGAAGGTCGACGCCGCGTTCCGGTCGGCGTCGCCGGGGACGGTGACCAGCAGCAGGACCGCCGAGCCGACGAGGGCGAGCGCCCCGCCGAGCAGCGCGGCCCGTCGGCGGCCGGACGAGGGAGATCTGGGCATGGGTCCTCCGTGCAGCGATCGTTGGTGCAGGGGATTGGTGTTGCGCCGTAACGGATTCGGGTGTGCGCTCACCCGGGAACCCTTTCCAGGGGCCGATTTCCGCAGTCTCAGGACGTCGTGCCGGGCAGGACGTCGGTTTCGAGCCACGAGCCGACCGCCGTGTCCAGGAACGCCGGATCGGAGCGGCGGGCGTCGACGTTGTCGGCGTGCAGTTCGAGCACCGCAACACCGGCCGCGCGCAACGCGCGAGTCGTGGCCCAGCTGCCGCGCGCGTCGTCGGAGACCAGGTGCACCACCCCGTGCACGCCGTGCGCCAGCGCTTCCTTGACGTACCACTCCGCCGACCACGGCGGGGTGTAGAGCTGGTCGGAGAACGCGGCGAACCGGGCGGCCAGGGCGCGCAGCGGATCGTCGCCGTAGCGGACGTAGCCGTCGGCGGCGATCGCCAGGTACATCGACCACACGAACACCGCGCCGTAGCGCTCCTGGAAGCGGCGGTAGAAGTCCAGGTCGAACCACAACCCGCGCCCGATCCACATCAGCCGGGCGCGTTCGCCCTCGCACACCGCCGCACCCGCGCCGACGCGCTCGGCGACGTCGTCGTGCAGCCGCTTCGCCGCGTCCCGCGCCCACGTGGTGCCGCGGTGCCACTGCGGGATCATCACGGCGGGGATGCCGTCGGTGACCGCGATCGGGCACGGACGGGCGGTGGCGATCAGGTCGCGGGAGCGGCGGTTCCACTCCTCCTGCTCGTTGACCAGCGCCATCACCTCCGTGAAGCGCTGCTGCGAGAAGCGGCGGCCCGTCGTGGTCTCCAGGAAGCGGATGAGGCCTTCGAGCTCACCGGTCATGAGGTCGATGCGGTCCCGCCCGATCGCCTCCTCCCAGCGGTGCGGCATCAGCTCCCACCAGCGTTCCGGCACCGAGTCGGCGGCGGCGCTCTCCAACGGGTAGAAGGTGACGCCGGGCTGCTCGCCCCACACGTCGAAGATCTTCCGGGAGGCGTCGCCGGTGGTCTCGGCGAGCACGATCGACGGCATCGGCAGCCCACCCCACGGCGCCGAACCCGGATCGGGGTCGAACGCGCTGCCCAGCGACGTGGAGCTGTACTGCTCGGTGTAGTCGGGGTAGCCGCGGTCGCGCAGCCGCGCGAGGTGCTCGGGGGTGCGGCGCTTGGCGGCGACGATGGACGCCCACCACTGGTTGACGACGTACGGGATGCCCATGGCGCGGAAGACCTCCTGCGGGGCGTCCGCGTTGACCAGGGCCAGCGGGGAGCCCGCCGCGACCTCGCGGTGCAGCTCGGCGAACCACTCGCGCTGGTGGGCCGTGGCCGCGGCGGCGCTGGGCAGCCGGTCCTTCCTGGCCGGTGCGCTCATCGGGTCACCTCCGCCGGGGCGCGGAGTTCGGCGAGGGCGCGATCCAGCTCGCGCGGGTCGATCTCCCCGTACGGCTGGCGTTCCACGATCGCCGACGGCACGTCCACCGCCGCGCGCTGCGCGGGGAAGTCCCACGGCGGGGCGTCGTCGTACCGGCGCACGTAGCTCAGCAGACCTTCGGCGCCGCGGTCGCGCACGGCCGCGCGGGTGTGCGCGGCGCGGTCGCGGATCGACGCGCGCGGCGCGGCCGGACCCGCGAACTGGTAGCGCTCGGCGACGGCGAGTTCGGTGGGGGCGCCGACGTCGTGCGCGGACAGCAGGTCGCCGCGGTCGTGGTCCTCGCCGACCACGAGCAGACCCGCTCCTTCCAGCGCCTCGTAGACCTCGGGGGAGTCGTGGCTGCTGCCGGTGAGGTGGATCGGATGTCCGGTGCGGGGTTCCCGCGTCCGCAGTTCGGCCAGCAGGTCGCGCAGCAGGTTTTCCGCCCGATCCACCGGGAGCGAGTTCGCGGCCCGCACCACGCCCAGCGCCTCGGTGCCGGTGAGCCTGCGCTGCCCCGGTCCGCGAAGATCACCGACCCGGCGCAGCAGACCGCGCACCCGGTCGTGCGCGGCGACGGCGGCGGCGAACGCGTCGTCGGAGATCGGGTCGCCCGTCAGTTCTCCCAGCCACGCGCGGAATTCCCGGACCTTCGCCAGCACGTAGCGGGTGGTGGTCCGGTGCGGGAGGTGCAGCACGTCCACCAGCTGCAGCGGCGGGATCGGCACCTCGGGTTCGACCCGCCGCAGCTCGCGGAGCACGTAGAACAGCCGCAGCGAGGCCTCGCAGTCCCGCGAGACGACGAGCGCGTCCAGCCGACCGTAAGCGCCGTCGAGCAGCCGGGTGAGCACCGAGCACGCGACGGGGTCGAGCCCGCCGCCGAGGTAGCCGCGGCCGAGCTCGGCGTCCTCGGCGGGCGATCCCGCCAGCCGCACCGGAAGCATCCAGGCGGCCGTCAGCAGCTCCACCGGAACGTCGGCCCCGACGTACCCCGCCACCGGCGCGGCGGCGTCGGTGCGAGCGGGGAGAACGCCGGGCGCGTCCTCGGCCGCCGGGTGCCGGGGCGCGGCGCCTCCGGGGGGCGCGGCGGCGTGGTCGAGAAGCGCGGCGAGAGCGGCGGACATGGGAGTCCTCCCATCGATGGTGCGTGGGTCTCACCCGAATCCCCTGTGGGCTTCCGCGATTTCGCGGGGAATTGAATGCCCCCGGCGTGTCGGACGTTCGGGGTGGACGAACGTTCTCCCTCGTCGGAACGGGGGAGCGAAGGGGGATTCGGGGGTGTCACCTCGTTCGGGTGGTGCGATTTCTCGCGAAATCGCGGGAAGCCGAAGCAGGTGTGAACAAGGGTCAGATGACGGAATCCGCCGTGAGGGCGGTGAGTTCTTCGTCGGTGTAGCCGAGGAGGTCGCGGTAGACGTGGTCGTTGTGCTCGCCGAGGGCGGGAGCGGGTGAGTCGAGTCCGACCGAGGCGCCGGAGAAGGTGATCGGCAGCCCGGTCGCCGACAGGTCCGCACCGGTGTCGTGGCGGGGGTGGGTGATCGGCACGACCTCGCGGCGTCGCCGCACCAGCGGGTCGCGCACGGCGTCCTTCGGATCGCGGACCTCGGCGGCGGGCACGCCCTCGGCGGAGAGGCGCTCGATCACCTCCGCCTTCGGCAGGTCCCGGCACCAGTCGCGGATGAGGTCGTGCAGCTCGTCGGCCCGCCGCACCCGTTGGTCGCGGGTGCGGAAGTCCGCTTCGGCCACGAGGTCCGCGCGGCCCATCGCGCGCAGCACCCCGTGGGCGAACGCGTCGGTCGGCGCGCACAACGCGATGTGCCCGTCGGCGACCGGCAGGATCCCGAACGGCGCGAGCCGCGGCACCATCGACCCGGTGCGCTGCGGCATCCCCACGGCTTCGAAGGCGTCGAACGGCTCGCAGGCGACCAGCGAGGTCAGCGCGCCGAGCATCGACACGTCCACGTGCTGGCCCTGCCCGGTCGTCTCGGCCTGCAGCAGCGCCGAGACGGTGCCGATCACGGCGAACATCGGCGCCAGCATGTCCCCGATCGGCAGCCCGAAGCGCACCGGGTCGCCGTCGGGTTCACCGGCGGTCATCATCACCCCGGACAGCGCCTGGATGATCGAGTCCATGGCCTTGCCGGAGCCGGGGCCGCCTTGCGCGCCGAACCCGCTGATCGAGGTGTAGATCAGCCGCGGGTTGATCTCCCGCACCGAGTCGTAGTCGATGCCCAGCCTGCCGGTGACGCCGGGCGAGTAGTTCTCCACGAGCACGTCGGCGTCGCGCACGAGGTCGGTGAACACCGATTTCGCCCGCGGATCCTTGAGGTTGAGCGTGACGCTGAGCTTCCCCCGCCCGCGCACCAGCATCGACACCGACATGTCGTCGTCGTGCCTGCGCGACATCGCGAGCCCGTCCTTGCCGACGTACGGGGAGTTGTTGCGCGAGGTGTCCCCGCCGGTGGCGGGGTTCTCCACCTTGATCACGGTCGCGCCGAGCCCGGCGAGCAGCAGCGTCGCGTAGGGGCCGGCGAGCGCGGTGGTCAGGTCGATGACGGTGCGCCCGGCGAGCGGCTGGTCGGTCATGAGGTCCTCTCTGCGGTGCGGCGGGTCGCGGTGATGACGACGTCGTCGTCGCGGCGGGTGAACGTGCCGTTGAGCCGTGCCGCGGCGGTGATCCGCTCGACGTAGTCGAGGACGCCGCGCCCGTCGGGGGAGTCGGCCGCGAGCGGTACCGGCCGCCCGGCGTCGTCGATCCGGCACGGCACCAGGCCCGCCTCGACGAGCCCGTCGCGGTCGAAGCGGCAGGTGGCCACGACGGTGTTCCGGCTCTCCGGGTGGAACGGGTAGTACGGCATGTCCGGGTCGGGAGCGAAGCCGTAGAGCGCGGTGCGCTTCGCGGCCCACGCGGCGCGTTCGGCGTTGTCCCCGCCGGTCGGGGTGAGCGCGCGGGTGACGGTGACGAAGTTGCCGAGCCCGTGGAAGATGGGCTTGCCGCGATGCACTTCGACGCCGCGCATGATGTGCGCGTGGTGGCCGAACACGGCGTCCGCGCCGGCGTCGATCGCGGCCCGCGCCACCGGCCCTTCGTACATGGCCACGGCGGCCGGGGTGTGCCCGACGCCCTTGTGCAACCCGACCAGCACCACGTCCGCTTCGGCGCGCAGCCGCGCGACGTCTTCGGCCATGGCTTCCAGGCCGTCGGGGTCGGCGAAGGTGTAGACGCGTGGCGGCCCGCCGGGGCTGGCGTGGTCGAGCTCGTAGTGGGTGAGCACGTGCAGGTAGGCGCAGCCCGCTTTCCGCGAGGTGGCCCAGGATTCGCGCGGGCCGACGCAGTTGTAGGACAGCACGCCGATCCGCAGCCCGCCGCGTTCCACGACGGCCGGGGCGCGGGCCTCGGCGAGGTCGGCGCCCGCTCCCGTCGGCACGAGCCCGGCGGCCCGCGCGTGGGCGGCGGTGTCGATCACCCCGGCCTCACCGGCGTCGAAGATGTGGTTGCCCGCCAGCGTGACCACGTCGAACCCGGCGTCGGCGAGCGCGCCGAGCGCGGCGGGATCGGCCGGTGGCGCGGGCACGTCGGTGCTGACCTGCACGGTGCTCGTGGAGTGCGGCACCTCGACCTGGCCGATGGTGACGTCGGCGTCGCGCAGCAGCGGTGCCGACGGCGCGAGGAACGAGGCGGGGTCGGGTTCGTCGAGGATGAGGTCGCCGACCGCGGCGATGGTGATCACGAACGCACCTCCTGGGAGTGGTGGCGGGACAGGAAGGCCCGCAGCCGTGGGCTCTTGGGCGCGCCGAACATGTCGGCGGGCGGCCCGGATTCGACGATCCGGCCCGCTTCCATGAACACGCAGCGGTCGGCGATCTCGCGGGCGAAGTTCATCTCGTGGGTGACCACGACCATCGTCAGGCCGTCGCCCGCGAGCCCGCGCAGCACGCCCAGCACCTCGTCGACGAGTTCGGGGTCGAGCGCGCTGGTCGGTTCGTCGAACAGCATGATCCGCGGCCGGGTGGCCAGCGCCCGCGCGATCGCCACCCGCTGCTGCTGGCCGCCGGAGAGCCGCCGCGGGTAGTCGTGCAGCTTTTCGCCGAGCCCGACCCGCTCCAGCAGCGCGGTGGCGTCCCGTTCGGCGTCGGCGCGGTCGCGGCCGTGCACCCGGCGGGGTGCTTCGGTGACGTTGCGCAGCACGCTGAAGTGCGGGAACAGGTTGAACTGCTGGAAGACCATGCCCACCTTGCGGCGCTGCGCGGCGGCACCGGCCGGGCTCAGCGCCCGCAGCCCGCCGCGGTGCTCCTCGTGGCCGAGCAGTTCGCCGTCGAGGTACATCGCGCCGCCGTCGATCGACTCCAGCTGGTGGGCGCAGCGCACCAGCGTCGACTTGCCGGAGCCGGACGGGCCGATGACCACCACGACTTCGCCTTCGGCCACGTCGAGGTCGATCCCGTCGAGCGCGGCGTGCGAGCCGAACCTCTTGGTGACGCCGCGCATCCGCAGCACGGGGCTCATGCGGACCCTCCTTCGTGGACTTCGCGGAGGTGCCCGCGGGCGACGCGCCGTTCGAGGCGGCGCTGGCCGATGGTGAGCAGCGTGACGACGGCGAGGTACCAGAAGCAGGCGACCAGCAGCATCGGCACGATCTCGTAGGTCTGGTTGTAGATGACCTGCACGGCGTGCAGCAGGTCGTTCATCGCGATCACCGAGACCAGCGCCGTTCCCTTGAGGACGCTGATGAACTGGCTGCCGCTCGGCGGGATGATCACCCGCAGAGCTTGCGGGAGCACGATCCGGAAGAACGTCTGGCCGGGCGTGAAGCCCATCGCGCAGGCCGCTTCGCGCTGGCCCTGGTCGATGCCCAGCACCCCGGCGCGGATGATCTCGGCGAGGTAGGCGGACTCGACCAGCGACAGCCCGATGACGCCCGCGGTCAGCGGGGTGATGAGCTCGTTGGTGTCCCAGCTCAGCAGCTCGGGTCCGAACGGCACGCCGATGCTCATCTCCGGCAGCAGGTACGCCAGGTTGAACCAGAAGATCAGCTGCACCAGCGGCGGAATGCCCCGGAAGAGCCCGACGTAGAGCGTCGCGGCCCACCGGAACGGGCCGAAGTCGGACAGCTGCGCGGCCGCCAGCACCGCCCCGAGCACCAGGCCGATGGCCATCGCCAGCACCGCCAGCAGCACGGTGGTGCCGAGCCCGGCCAGCACCGAGGGCGCGAACAGGTGCGCGGCGACGACGTCCCACTGGAAGCGCTCGTTGGTGATCAGGAAGGCGACCAGGCGCGCGGCGAGCAGCGCCAGCACCGCTCCCGCCACCCAGCGCCAGGGCCGGATCCGGCCGTGCGCGGTGGCGACGTCGTGGCGGTCCGCGGCGGCGGTGGGGGCGCTCATGCGGGCTTCCCGGCGTTGTACTCGGGCGCGGGCACGGTGGCGTCGTCGAGCCCCCACTCGTGCATGATCCGCTGGTAGGTGCCGTCGGCGAACAGCTGCTGGAACGCTTCGTCGAGCACGGGTCCGAGCCTGCTGAACTCGGCGGTGTAGAGGGCGAGCTTGTCGGCGGTGGCGCCTTGCTGCTCGGTCTGCACGACGTAGTCGTAGGTGTCGTCCTTGGCTACGAGGTCGATGGCGGCGGCCTGGGTCATCCCGGCGGCTGCGGCGCGTCCGGAGCGGGCGGCGAGCAGCGTGGCGTTGGTGTCGGCGAGTGCGATGGACGCGACGGGGGCGCGCCCGGTGCGCTCGCAGTGCGCGGAGAGCTGGTCGAGCTGGTCCTCGACGATGCTGGCGGTGACGACCGCGACGCTCTTGCCGCACAGCGCATCGGCCGTGGTGATCGGCTCCGCGGTGTTCACGGGGACCGCGTAGGAGGTGCGGGCGGTCATCCAGGTGACGGTGTCGAACTGCTTCTGGCGCGCGGCGGTCACCTTCACCGGCCCGTTGAAGACGTCGTAGCGGTCCGACAGCATTCCTTGCAGGGCCGCGGGCAGGCTGTCGACGATGATCGTTTCGGTGCGCACGCCGAGGATCCGGCTCAGCGCGTCCTGGAAGTCCTTGTCGATGCCGGTGATCGAGCCGTCGGGCCCCACCGTCCGGTAGGGCGGGTGCGAGTCGCCCGCGAAGCGGATCACGCCTGCTTCCCGGACCGATTCGGGCAGCGCGTCGTAGAGCGCGGCGTTCGAACCGGGAGGCGCGGGCTGGATGGTCTCGGCGCCGCCGGATCCGCAGCCGGTCAGCGCGAGGGCTGCGGCGGCGAGGACGACCAGCGTCGAGCGGGGTAAGCCGGAGGAAGGGCGCATGGCGGTCGTTCTCCCTGCGTTGGGTCTGTGCCAGGCGTGGTGATCGCGGCCGGGGAACCGATCATTGGCGACGATCTAGGTGACGAGCGTCGCATGAGGTGTCTCCAATAGCAAGGTTCTCGTGCGCCGAGCGGATCGCCCGCGGGCACCGGCACGTAGGCTGCGGCCCGTAGGGAGGAGGGGCGATGCCGGATGTCGCCGAGCTGAGGGCGCGCACCGAACCGCAGCTCCTGCTGACCTCATTGCTGGGGGACCACTGGTACTGGCGCGACGAGCACATCCCGTCCGCCGCGCTGATCCGGTTGCTCGCGGAATTCGGCGTCGGAGTGGACAACGCCAGGGCGACGATGCGCAGGCTCGCCGCGAAAGGACTGCTGACCACCTCGCGGGTCGGCCGCACCACCGCCTACGGCATCCCGCCGCGCACCAGCGACGTCATCGTCGACCGCACCTACCGGATGCTGACCTTCGGCGGCGAGGCCCCGGAGTGGGACGGGATGTGGACGATCGTCGCCTTCTCGGTGCCCGAGCAGGCCCGCGACGTGCGCACCGCGCTGCGCTCCCGGCTGCGCCTGCTCGGGTTCGCGGCGCTCTACGACGGGCTGTGGGTCACCCCGCGCGACCTGGCGGGCGCCGCGGGTGAGCTCGTCGGCGAACTCGGCATCGAACGCGCGACCGTCCTGCGCGCCACCGAGGTGCCCGGCCTGGCCGCGGGCGGCCCGTCCGCCGCGTTCGACCTGGCACCGCTGGCGCAGGAGTACCGGGACTTCCTGCACCGCTACGAACCGCTGCGGGCGAGGCTGTCCGAAGGGCGGATCGAACCCGCCGAAGCGCTGCGCCGGCGGACCGAACTGCGCGTGGACTGGCGGGGCTTCCCGGAGCGGGACCCCGACCTACCCGCCGAGATGCTCCCCGACGAGTGGCGGCGGGCCGACGCGCAGCGGCTGTTCCTGGAGATCTACGACCGGCTCGGACCGCTGGCGGAACTGCGGTTCCGGCAGGTCCTGGCGGAGTCGGACCCGGAGCTCGCCGAGCTCGCCTCGCACCACGACAGCGAGCTGATCGCGAAGCTGCACGCCGACCTCGGCGACCACCGCGCCCGCGGCGACACCCCGTTCGAACGAGCCGTGACGGCCCGCCGGCTCAACGCCCTGGAATGAGCCGGGCGTGCCCGGCGGGCGTCCTGCGCGGGCTCGGTTCAGCGGCGGGTGGCGCAGGTGATGCACGTGCTCGCGGCCGGAAGGGCCTCCAGGCGGGCGGGCGCGATGTCGTCGCCGCAGCCCTCGCAGCGCCCGTAGGAACCCTCCCGCACGCGGATCGCCGCCCGGTCCAGCGCCTCCAGTTCGCGGGTGGCGTCGGTGAGCAGTCCGTGCAGCTGGGCGCGCTCGTAGGCGATGGTCGCGCCTTCCGGGTCGTGCTCGTCGTCGGTGCCCGTCCAGGTCGAGACCTCCCGGACGGACGTCAGCTGCCGCCGCAGGGACTCGATCCGCTCCAGCGCCCCGGCGCGCTCCGCGGCCAGCAGTTCCCGCGCGCGAGCGGGTTCGGGGCCGCCGGTGGTCGGCTCGTCCATGACCCGCCAACACCGCCGCGCCGTCGCGCTATTCCCGGTCAGAGCCTCGGGCGTGCCGGTCGGCGTGGAGATCCGGGCGCCGGTCCGCGCCGCCCTCCGGGGGAATTCGGGAGAGCATCGCGAAAAGCACCACCTCGCGCTGATCCACTGCGTACGCTCAACGCATGCCGCCGGTTCAGGTGAACGGCCCACCGGTGTCCGCCGAGCGCGGACTGAGCTTCACCGTCCTCGGCCCGCTGCGAGCCTGGCGCGGCACGACGCCGCTGGACCTCGGCCCGGTCCGCCAGCAGGCGTTCCTGGCCGGGTTGCTGCTGCGGCCGGACGTGACGGTCAGCAGGCAGCAGCTGCTCGACGCGGTGTGGGGCGAGGAACCGCCGGGCACCGGGCTCAAAGTGGTGCCGGGCTACGTCTACCGGGTGCGCAAGAGCCTCGGCGTCGACGCCGTCATCAGCGGCGACCGCGGTGGCTACCGGTTCCACGGCGACCGGGTGCGGGTGGATTCGGTGCTGCTGGAAGACCTCGCGGGACAAGCCCGCGCGGCGCATCGCACGGGTGATCTGGCGGCGGCGGTGCAGCTGTGCGGCGACGCGCTCGCGCTGTTCGCGGGCGAACCGCTCACCGGGCTTCCCGGTCCGTTCGTGGTGAGCCAGCGGCGGCGCTGGACGGAGCGGCGGATCGCGCTCGCGCAGCAGAAGGCCGACTGGGAGCTGCGGCTCGGCCGCCACGCCGAGGTCGTCGAGGAGCTGTCCGCGCTGCTCGCGGCGCACCCGGACAACGAGACCCTGGCCGCGCTGCTGATGCGCGCGCTGCACGACGGCGGCAGGCGGGCCGACGCGCTCGCGGTGTACGCCGAACTGCGCCACCGGCTGGTGGAGGAACTGGGCGTCGAACCCGGCGCGGAGACCCGGCGCGTGCAGCAGGCGGTGCTGCTCGGCGAAGACCTCACGCCCCGCGCGACCGTCCGGCGCGGGGCCGCGCGCGACGAGCTCCCGGCCGACGTCGGCGACCTCGTCGGCCGCGATCGAGAACTGGCGCTGCTCACCGCATCGGCGAAAGGCGGGGCGGTGGCGGTCGACGCCGTGGACGGCGTCGCGGGCTCCGGGAAGTCCGCGCTCGCCGTGACGGCGGCGCGGGCGCTGCGCGCCGAATGCTCCGGCGGCTGCTTGTTCGTGGATCTGCACGGCCACAGCGAGGTGCGCGACGCGTTGGCGCCGCAGCGGGTGCTGCGACGACTGCTGCGCGCGGTGGACGTCGAGGACGGCGCGATCCCGGACGACGTCGACGAGCTCGCGGCGCGGTGGCGATCGGCGACGATGCCGCTGCGGCTGCTGCTGGTCCTCGACGACGCGTCGAGCTCCGAACAAGTGCGTCCGCTGCTGCCCGCCGGTCCCGGCAGCAGAGTGCTGGTGACCAGCCGCGGACGGCTGACCGGGTTGGACGTGCGGTGCCGGATCTCGTTGGGGCCGCTGGACGTGGACGCCGCGCAAGGACTGCTCGGCGGCATCGTCGGCACCCCGTCCACGGATCGGGACCGCGCCGCGGCGCGCGAACTCGCCCGGCTGTGCGGGTGGTTGCCGCTGGCGCTGCGCATCGCGGGGGCGAGACTGCAGCACCGGCCGATGTGGACCTGGGACGACCTGGTCTCGCGGCTCTCCGACGGCGACGCCCGGCTCGGCGAGCTGACAGCGGGGGACCGCAGCGTGGAAGCGGCGTTTCGCCTGTCCTACCACCGGATTCCCGGCATCGAGCAGCGCGCGTTCCGGGCGCTGAGCCGCGCGCCGTCCGCCGAACTGGACCGCATCGCGATGGCGGCGATGCTGCACTGCGCACCCGCGCGCGCCGGTCGGGTGCTGGAGAACCTGGTGGACGCGAACCTGGTGCAGCAACCCGCCGTCGGCCGGTACCGGCTGCACGACCTGGTCGCCGTGTTCGCGCGGCGGCTCGCCGCGGAGCACCCCGCCGAGACCGCCGCCGCCGACCGCAGGCTGCTCGAACTCCACCTGACCGCCGCCCGCCGAGCCGTCGACTGGAAGCGCACGGGACGACCAGACGAGCCGGGTACCGGCCCGACGCCGTTCAGCGGGATGCGCGACGCGGTCGAATGGCTGAACTCGGCAGGTGATCTGTCCGACGTGGTCTCGCACGCCGTGGCCACCGGCAACGTGGACCACGCGTGCCTGCTCGCGGAGGCGGGCGTCGACTACCTGCTGCGGCGGGGACGGATCCACGAGTGCCGGGCCGCGGTGGAGATCGCGCTGGAGCACGTCGCCGACGCCACCGAGCGGCGGATGATCGCGGCGCTGCGCTTCTGGCTCGGCTGCGTCGAACTCGTCCAAGGACGCCACGAGCAGGCGCACCACTGCTACCGGGATGCGCTGCACACCGCCAGGAACCTCGGCGACCGCTGGGAGGAGTCCCGCGCCCTGGGCGCCTTGGGCGTGGTGGCCGGGTTGTCCGGGGCCAAGCACGAAGCGGTCGACGCGTTGAGCGAAGCGCTCGAAGCGGCCGTCGAGCTGGGCGACGAGTGGCTGATCGAACGCGCGGACTCGTACCTCGGCTACCTCCAGCACGTCGACCACCGTCACGAAGAGGCCCTCGAACGCTTCGAGCGCATCCACGCCCTGGGCGAGAAGCTCGGGAGCTCCGCGATGATGGCGCGAGCGCTCTGCTACACCGGCAGCGTGCACCTGGTCGTCGGCCGCTTCGCCGAGGCGGCGTCCGCGCTGCGCCGAGCCGTCGACTCCGCCGAAGAGCTCGGCGATCTCGTGCTCTACGCGGCAAGCCTGTCCCGGCTGGGCACGGCCGAGTACGAGCTGGAAGACCGGGCGGCCGCGCTCGACTCGCAGCGCCGCGCGCTGCAGGCGTTCCCCGCGGACGGTCCGACCTCGGTGGCGTTGGAGATGCACCAGCGCTTGGCCGACACCTGCCTGCGAGAAGGACACCACGACGAGGCCCAAGAGCACTTCCGCTCCACGCTCGCCCTAGCGGAGACCGGCCCCACCGAACGGATCACCGGCCTTCGCGACGTGTTCTTGTGAGTGTTGTCCGAGACTGCCATCTGCGGCCTGCGTAGCGGGTCGGGTAGCGGAACCTCAGCGGCTTCCTCGCTGCGGGATCGATTTCTGATGTAGCACCCCTGCACGGCGAAATCGCTGTCCTCGCGAGGAAGCCGCTGAGAACCCGCCGGTGGTCGTTCTGCTCAAGCTGGTCACTGCTCAGCGGCTTCGCCGCTGACAGGACAACGGTCAACAACGCCGCTCGTTCGGAACGTCAAGATGGAAGAAGGGCGGTTCGCGGCGGAGGACGAGCGCGTGCGTCGTGGGCGGCGCGAGCTCGGGCGCGGGTGGTGGGGCGAGCCGGACGATCATCGTTTCATCAGGATTTCATCGGTCGCGGATACCGTTTCACCGCGTCGTATTCCGGGGTGCAGGGGGATGAAGCGGGACATGGCCGACAGGGGAGATGACGAGCTGATCGCCGCGGCGTCCGACGGGGTGCAGTCCCTCGCGGACACCGCGACGGCCGTGCTGGGGCAGGGCGGGCCGGTCGGAGCGCTGGCGCAGCCCGTGGTGGACGCGCTGCGCAACGTGTGGGAGGGGTACTTCGGCTCGCCGATCCCGGAGGACGGGACGAACTGGAACTCCTACACGCACCAACAGCTCTACGACATGCTGTGGCAGGGCGCCGACGTCGGCGACGTCGGCGACGTTGCAGGGGAATGGGAGCGGCACGGCACCGAACTGGCCGGTCACGCCGAAGGATTGCGCGAACAGCGCGGTTCGCTGGAACGGAACTGGAACGGGCAGGCCGCGCAGCGGGCCGCCGGTGAACTGGGGGAACTGGGGGACCGGACCTCGGACATCGGTGCTCGTGCCGGTACCAACGGGCAGGCGGTACGGGAGGCGGGCGACGCGTTGGCGGTCGCGCGCGACGAGATGCCGCCGCCGACCGATTCCGCGGCGCTCACCGGCGCCGGCACCTCGCTGGGAACCGCGGCGGGCACGGTGATCGGCGGCGTCCTCGGAGCCGGAGCCGGGGGGATCGGCGCCGCTCCGGGGGCGATGATGGGGGCCGCCGTGGGCGCGGTGGCCGGGGGCATCGCGAGCGGGTTCCTCGCGAACGTCGCGTCCGCCGAGCAGAAGGCCCAGGCGGTGCACGTGATGCAGACCTACGAGCAGAGCCTGCTCGGCAGCAGCCGCTCGATCGCCGCCACGGGGGCCACGGGGGCAGGGGGAGCGTCGGGATCCGCCGGACAGGGGGAGGCGATCGCCGGGCCCGCGTCCACGAGCTCGGCGGCGTTCGCCGGCGGATCCCCGACGGGTGGCGGCACGTCTGGGGGCGGCGTGCCGTGGGGGAAGCTCGTCGGCGCCGGGCCGCTGGACGCGGCGCTGCCGCCGGGCGGGCGTGCGGGGATCGGTACCGCGGCGCTGCGCGCGGCGGCGGCGGCGGGCGCGGGCAGAGGAGGTGGCCGCGGCGGGATGATGCCGGGCGGTGCCGCGGGCCGGGACCGCGACGACGAGGGCACCGAGCACCGCAACCGGCTCCCGCTGCTCGACCAGCGGCTCTTCGAGGTCGACGAACCCGTGATGCCCCCGGTCATCGGGGAGTAACGGATCTGTCGCGTTGTCCTGTCAGCGGCGAAGCCGCTGAGCAGTGACCAGCTTGAGCAGGCCGACCACCCGCGGTTTCTCAGCGGCTTCCTCGCGAGGACGGCTTTTTCCCCGGAGCCACTCGGGAAAAACCGCCACACCGGCCAGGGGCGCAGCGAGGAAACCGCTGAGGTCCGCTACCCGACCCGCTGCGCCCGCCGAGATCGAAGACAGGCGCCCAGTCCGAGCCATTCTTCAAGGGGGAACACGACATGACTTCCGAGAACGCGTCGAAGGGCTTCCAGCTCCAGCCGGACGAGCTCACCACGCAGGTCGCGGCGCTGACCGCGATCGGCGAAGGCACCACGGGCCTGGTGAACTCGGCTGGCGCGCTGGCGCAACGGCTGCCGCAGCTCGGCACCGCGCCGCCCGCGCTGCACTTGGCGATGAAACTCCGCGCGGCCGCGGGGGAAACCGGCCTCGCCGGTGAAGTGGGCGGCGCGGACACCGGGGTGAACACGTTCCACGCCGCGCTGCAGGAGACCGTGACGGGCTACCTGGACCGCGACGCCGAGATCCAGCGGATCCTGCGCGCCGCGGGCGGGGAGCGGTCGTGACGGCGGGCGGCACCGTGGCCGAGGCGGTGGGCGTGCGGTTCGGCCTCGTCGAGCTGGACCTGCTCGCCACGCACGCCGGAGTGCCGTGCCCGTTCCCGCTGCGGGTGCCGTCGTTCGGCCGCATCGGCGGCGAGCGCGAGGTGTTGCTGAACACGGCCGGGCAGACCTTGGGCCTGCGCGGACTGGCCGACGACTCCGGACCGACCGGCCTCGCCGCGGACCTCGTCGCGGCACTGCGCGAGCACCGGGGTGCGGTGGACCTGGTGGTGACCGGTCCTGGCGGCACGACGGGCGTGGCGGCGCTGCTCTACCGGTCGTCGGCGCTGATCCTGCGGCGCGCGCTCGGCGCGGAGCCGGCCGACGTGGTGGCGGTGCACCGGGTCGCGGAGGACTCGCTGCTGCGGGAACTGCTCGCGGCGGTGCCCGAGCTGGACGCCGCCCGGTCGATGCCCATCGCGCTGCCCGCGCGAGCGGTCGTGGAAGCGAACCGGGAGATCGCCGACGTCGAGCACGACGCCGAGCGGCAGCGCAGGCTGCGGGACCTGGTGCGCGACCACGGCGGCGACCCGGCCCAGCTGGACCAGCTGATCAAGCTGCTGCCGAAGGTGCGCGGCCAGGGCCAGCTCGGCGCGACGCGCCGCCGCCGCGACGGCACCGCCGCGCGCGCGGGCGCCGAACTGTCCTGGGTGGACGGACCGAGGGGCCGGGTCCGCATCGGCCGCAACGGCGACTGGGTCAGCATCAATCCGCTCCGCGAAGCCGACCTGATCAGCACCTTCACCGACCTCATCGCCCACGCCCGCAAGGCCCGGTGAGGTGCTCTGTCACCAGACGATGGGTCACCAGACGATGGGTCACCAGACGATGCGTCACCAGGCGATGGGGAGTTCCTTCACGCCGTAGATCGCCTGGTAGGTGGCGAAGTCGACGTCCTCGTGCGGGATCGCGAGGTGCAGGTCCGGGAAGCGGCGCAGCAGCGCGGGGAAGGCGATGCGCATCTCCATCCGGGCCAACGGGGCGCCGATGCAGTGGTGGATGCCGTGGCCGAAGCCGACGTGCGGGCTCGCGCTCCGGGTCACGTCGAGCCGGTCCGGGTCGTCGAGCAGCCGCGGATCCCGGTTCGCCGCCGGGAGGTTGAACGACACGAGGTCGCCGCGGCGGATCGTGCTGCCCTCGAACTCGACGTCGCGGGTCGCCATCCGGGGTGAGCCGCTGTTGAGGACGCTGAGCCAGCGCAGCAGTTCCTCGACGGCACCCGGCACGGCGTCCGGGTCGTCGCGGACGAGCCGGAGCTGCTCGGGGTGGCGCAGCAGCGCGAGGGTGCCGAGGCCGAGCATGTTGGAGGTCGTCTCGTGCCCGGCGACCAGCAGCAGGTTGGCGATGCCGACGAGTTCGGCGTTGGTCAGCGCCTCGTCGTGCTCGCGGATGAGCATGCCGATGAGGTCGTCGCCGGGCTGCTGCCGCGCGCGGTCGACGAGACCGGCCATGTAGGCGAGCGACTGCCGGGACAGCTCGACCTTCTCGTCCTCCGGCGCGGTGGTGTCGAGTTGGCGGTTGGTGCGCTCCTGGAATTCGGCCTGGTCCTCGGCGGGAACTCCGAGCAGTTCGCAGATGACCAGCGAGGGGATCGGCAGCGCGTAGTGCGCGACCAGGTCGACCGGCGGGCCGTGCTCTTCGAGGGCGTCGAGGTGCTGCTCGACGATCTCCACGATGCGCGGTTCCAGGCGGCGCATGCGCCGCACCGTGAACTCGGGCGTGAGCATCCGGCGCAGCCGCGTGTGGTCGGGCGGGTCCAGCGCGAGCAGGTTGCCGCTGCGGTCACCGGAGAGCTGGCGGGGGTCGCGGCGCTGCCCGCCCAGGTCCTCCGGGCCCCAGCCGTTGCGGAAGGCGTCGGCGTCGCCGAGCATCCGGCGCACGTCGGCGTGCCGGGTGAGCAGCCACGCGGAGGGGCCGAACGGCGTCGGCACCTGCATGATCCCGTCCCGGCCGCGCACCGCCGCCACGTCCGGCGCGGGGCCGAATCCGGTTCTGCGGGTGGAGATCGGCGTGCCGGTGGGTCCGTCGGTCGGTTGCTGGGTCACGCGCACTCCTGGTCCATGATTCCATTGCCGATGATAATCGTAAATCAGTTGACTGACTCAGGTGATTCGACGGTACTCGGCTTTCACCCCGTCGTCCCGGTTAGGCAGAGTTCTCGGTCCGTGTCCTGTCAGTGGCGAAGCCGCTGAGCAGTGACCGCCTAAGACACCGGCACCGCCGCGGGTTCTCAGTCGTCTTCTCGCGAGGACGGCTTTTTTCCTCGTGGCGGAGCCACTAGGGAAAAAGATCCCGCAGAGAGGAAGCACCTGAGGTTCCGCCACCCGGCCTCTACGCAGGCCGGGGCCAGGGGCGTCACTGGACGGACCAGCCTCCGTCGGACGGGAGCAGTGCGCCGTTGATGTTGACCGAGTCGTCGCTGAGCAGGAACGCGACCGATGCGGCGATGTGCTCGGGCTCGGCGATGGTGGGCAGCGTCGCCAGCAGCGGTTCCAGGCGTTCCCGGCCCATCGTCGAGGACATGCCGCCTTCGATGCCGGTCGCGACACCGCCGGGCGCGACCGCGTTGACCCGGATACCGCTGGGGCCGTACATGAACGCCGCGCTGCGGGTGAGCCCGACGACGGCGTGCTTGGACGCGGTGTAGGCGGTGCCCGAGGTGGAGCCGCGCAGCGCGGCCTCCGAGGTGATGTTGACGATGGATCCGCGCTCCGCCGCCATCATCAGCGGCAGCACCGCCCTGGTGAGCCGGAACATGCCGGTGAGGTTCACGTCCAGCACCCGCTGCCACAGCTCGTCGTCGACCTCGTGCAGCGGCACCGCGGAATCGGTGATCCCGGCGACGTTCGCGAGCGCGTCGGCCCGGCCGTCCGCGGCGGCCAGGATCGCGGCCACCCCGTCCTCGCGGGTGATGTCGGCGCGCACCGGCACGACCTCGTGGCCGTCGAGCTCGTTCGCCAGGGCGTCGAGCCGGTCCTGGGCGATGTCGGCGGCCACCACCCGGCCGCCTTCGCGGGCGACTCGGGAGGCGGTGGCCCGGCCGATCCCCGATCCGGCGCCGGTGATGATGACGGTGCTGCCGGCGAAGCGGCCCTGCGTGATCCGCTCCTGCCACCGCGGCGCGGGCGCGGGGCGGGGTGCGTCGGGCGAGACCCCGGCCGCGGCGTTGGCCTCGGCGGCGAGGCGTTCCAGCTCGTCGGCACCGATGCGTCCGCCGCTCATCTCCACCAGCCGGCTCATGGTGAAGTGCCGGACGGCGGTGAGCAGCGCCGGGCTTTGGCCGTTGTCCTCCAGCACGCCGCGCAGGATCGGGCCGCCTGCGGGGTGGTCGAGCCATTCGGCCACAGTGGACTCCAGCGTCAGCGGAGCGGGCATCGGTGGTTCTCCTCTCGGTGCGGGGCGTTCCCGGTCCGGTGTCGGCGGTGGGAGTCGCCGAACGGGGTCGCGCGGATCACGAGCCCTGCGGCGGGTGCAGGGCTCGCCGGACGTGGTGGGCGATCACGCGGTAGGACTCCAGGGCCTTGTCCGCGTCGTCGACGTCGTAACCGTGGTCGGCTTCGGCGACGACGTGGTGCCGGACGAGGGCGCCGACGCCGCGCAGGCGCTCGGCGTAGCGCTCGCCTTCGCGGGCGAGGTTGTCGAACTCGGCGGTGACGATCAGCGCCGGGGCGATGCCGGTGAGGTCCGCGGTGTCCGTCGGCGCGGCGGGGGAGAGCAGGCGGTCCGCGCGCACGGCGCGGTCCGGCGCGTAGGAGGCGTTGAACATCTCGCCCATCCACGGCCGCAGCGTGGGCCGGGCCAGCGGCGACGGCTTGTCCCGCACCGGGGTCGTCAGGTCGAGCGCCGGGTAGTGCAGCACTTGCAGCGCGAGCGGCGGGCCGTCCTGTTCGAGCGCCTGGCGCGCGACGGCCGCCGCGAGCGAGCCACCCGCGCTCTGCCCGCCGACGGAGAGCCTGCTCCCGTCCCAGCCGTGCCGGGCACCGTGCTCGGCCGCCCAGCGCGTCACCTCGGCGACCTGCCGCGGCGCGGCGGGGAACGGGTGCTGCGGGGCGAGGACGTAGTCCACGTTGAGCACGGCGACCCCGGCGGTGCCCGCGATCAACCGGCACAGCGGGTCGTCGAGCTCGGTCAGGCCGAGCACGAATCCGCCGCCGTGGAAGTTGACGTGCAGCGGCGGGTTCGGTCCCGCGTCCGCCGGGCGGTAGAGCACGGCTCGGGCCGGCGCGACCGAGGTCGGCACGGTGAGTTCGGCGGTGTCGTCGGGGAAGTCGGGGAAGCGGTCGAGCGGTGGGCGGTGCCGCGAGCGGACCGCCCGCTGCATGGCCTTGGCGGCCAGGGCCGCCACCGCGGGACGGGACAGGACGGACATCGATCGCTCCTTGGCTCGAACGGCGCTCGGCTCCCGCATCGTGCGTGCTCGGACTGGTTCCGCGAGGAACACGACCGACTGTAAGGCAATCGCTTGACTTACTGTGTGCCGGGGGCGGTCGGCGCGACGCGCCGCGACCCTGCGGAGGGCGCTGGAACGTGCTCCGCCCGGTGCGACACGCGCACCTCCATCGGGGTGTCGCGGCTCGTTCTGGTGGTCGGATGAGCACGAGGCGCGTCGTTGCGCGTTCCGGCCCGTTGAGGTCGCAGGGGGCTATCGACACCTTATTGACAATCTGTCTAAGATGACACGGAGTCTCATAAGGCGTTTTTCGTTGGAGCGTGCGAGCGGTCGCGCGACACGGCGGAACCGCCCGTCCCGCGGCCCGCGAGGCCCAGTGGAGGTGCACCCATGACCAGCACACCGACCGAACCCGCGCAGCGGACCGCCGCGGACGAGGACGTGTCGCAGCGGTTGCTGGACTCGGCCGCGACGCTGTCCTACGACCCGGCCACGGAAGTGGACTGGGAATCGCCGCTGCCCGCCGACCGCCACGGCCTCAACCCGGAGTGGAGCACCCTCTACGGGACCCCGCTGTGGGACGAGCTCACCCCCGAGCAGCAGATCACGCTCACCAGGCACGAAGTCTGCTCGATCATGAGCATCGGCATCTGGTTCGAGATGATCCTGCAGCAGATGATCCTGCGCGACCAGTACGTCAAGGACCCCGCCAACGCCGAATTCCGGTTCGCGCTCACCGAGATCGCCGACGAATGCAGGCACTCGATCATGTTCGCGCGCGCCTGCGCGAAGATGGAGGTGCCCGCGTACCTGCCGCCGCCGTTCGTCGCGCAGCTCGGCCGGTTGTTCAAGACGGTCGCCAGCGCCGAATCCGCCTACGGCGGCATCCTCGTCGCCGAAGAGGTCCTCGACGTCATGCAGCGCGACTGGATGCGCGGCGACGACGTGCTGCCGATCGTGCGCACCACCAGCAAGATCCACGTGGTCGAGGAATCCCGGCACATGAAGTTCGCCCGCCAGGAGATCAAGGAGAGCCTGCGCGGCGCCGGCACCGTGCGCCGCCACGCCAGCGCCCTGCTGATCTCGCTGGTCGCGAACGTCGTCGTGACGAACATGGTGCAGAAGGACGTCTACAAGTCCGTGGGGCTCGACCCGGAACGGGCCATGGCCGCAGTGCGGCGCAACGAGCACCGCAAGTCCATGCTGCGCAACAGTTGCGTGCACCTGATGGACTTCCTGTCCGAAGCCGGGTTGCTCACCAAACCGGCAATGGCGATCTACCGCCGCACGAACATGATTTGAGGGTGTCCGGGTCGTTCGGCGCAGGGGGCAGGTGGCGGAACCTCACTGCCTGTCCTTGATCTTGTCGTTCCAGGTGAGCGGCGTTTGCTGGTCGTTGTCCTGTCAGCGGCGAAGCCGCTGAGCAGCGACCACGCACGCAGCCGGACCACCCGCGGGTTCTCAGCGGTTTCCTCGCGAGGACAGCTTTTTTCCTCGTGGCGGAGCCACTTGGAAAAAAGATCCCGCAGCGAGGAAACCGCTGAGGTTCCGCCACCCGACCCGCTACGCAGGCCAAGTCGAAGACAGGCAGTCACATCCGAGAACAGGGTTTCCGTCATGGCGTATGCGATCACTCAGACCTGCTGCAATGACGCGTCGTGCGTGTCGGTGTGCCCGGTCAACTGCATCCACCCGACCCCGGAGGAGCCGGGCTTCGGGAGCACCGACATGCTCTACGTCGATCCGCAGACGTGCATCGACTGCGGGGCGTGCGCCGACGCCTGCCCGGTCGACGCGATCTTCCCGGTGGATCGGCTGCGCGGTGCGGACACCATCTACGCCCGGCTCAACCGCGAGTACTACGAGACGACGCCGACCTCCCACGAGTGGGGCGCGCCGCGGTTCCCCCGATCGCTGCCCGCTTCGGTGGGCACGCTGCGGGTCGCCATCGTCGGCACCGGACCGGCCGCCGCCTACACGGCGCAGGCGCTGCTGCGGGACACCGGCGCCGAGCTCACGATGATCGACCGGTTGCCGATCGCGGGCGGGCTGCTGCGCTCCGGAGTGGCGCCGGACCACCAGTCGACGAAGAAGATCGGCGACGGATTCTCCTGGCTCTACCGGCATCCTCGGCTGAACCTGCACATGAACGTCGAAGTCGGCCGGGACATCACGCACGAGGAACTGGCGGCGCACCACCACGCGGTCATCTACGCCGTGGGCGCCGCCGCCGACCGCGAGCTCGACGTCGACGGTGCCGACCTGCCCGGCAGCATGTCGGCGACCTCGTTCGTGGCCTGGTACAACGCGCACCCGGACGCCGCCGACGTGGAAGTGGACCTCTCCGCGGAACGCGCCGTCGTCGTCGGCAACGGCAACGTGGCGCTGGACGTGGCGCGCATCCTGCTCAGCGACCCCGAACGGCTCGCGAGCACCGACATCGCCGACCACGCGCTGCGGCGGTTGCGCGGGAGCGAGGTGCGGGAGGTCGTGCTGCTCGCCCGTCGCGGACCGGAGCACGCCGCGTTCACCACCCCGGAATTCCTCGCCATGCGGGAGATCCCGGGCGTCGAGCTGGTCGTGCGGGACGGGCCGGAGGCGCGCGCGGCCTTCGCCGACGCGGAACCCGGTGGCAAGGCGGCGCTGCTCGCGGAGCTGCCGATCGAGGACGCCGACCGGCAGGCGCCGCCCGGCGACGGCAAGCGGCTCGTGTTCGCGTTCGGGACGGAACCGGTCGCGGTGCTCGGCGACGACCGGGTGGACTCGGTGCGGGTGCACGACGCCGGCGGCGAAGGCGCGATCAGCACCGGGCTGCTGATCAGGGCCATCGGCTACCGCTCGTCGCCCATCGCCGGATTGCCCTTCGACACCACGACGTCGACGGTGCCGAACGAGTCCGGCCGGGTGCTCGCCGGAGCGGGCGAACCGATGCCGGGGACCTACGTCGTCGGCTGGGCCAAGCGCGGCCCGTCCGGCGGGATCGGGACCAACCGCGGCTGCGCGGGCGAGACCGTCGGGACCCTGATGGACGACGCGGCGGCGGGACGCCTGGCGCCACCGGAGAAGACCGGGTTCGACCGGCTGGTGCGCACGCGCGCGCCGGGCTCCGTCGGCAGCCGCGGCATGCTCGCCATCGACAAGGCCGAACGCGACCGCGGCGCGCGGGAAGGCAGGCCCCGCGTCAAGTTCGCCACCACGCCGGAACTGCTCGGCGCGGCGAACCGGCGGTTCGGCAGGTAGTCAGCCGATCTCGCGCAGCAGCGGCGCGATCTGCTCCGCCACCACGGGATCGTGGCTCGCGGTGGTGCTGATCATGGTGATGAGCTGATCGGTGAGCCAGTCCTCGAACACCTCGCGCGGCGGGTTGTGCGTCTGCAACCAGGTGACGCACGTCGTCTCCACCAGCGCCACCCAGCCTCGCAGCGTCAGCAGCAGCAGCGGGGCGGGATCGTCGATGCCGACGCGCTGGCGCACGATCTCCACCACGTGGTTGCGCACCTTGTCGATGAGCGTCTCGGTCTCGCTGGTCGCGATGGTGGAGCCGCTGCGCAGCAGCGCGGTGTAGCTGCTGGCGAAGACCTCCACGGACGAGACGAACTCGGCGAGCCCGAGGCGCAGCTGCGTGATGAGGTCGCCTTCCTGCGGCAGCGCGATCCGCTCGATCAGCCCGTCGACGACCGTGGTCAGCGCCGCGACGTGCACTTCGCGCAGGTTCGAGAAGTAGCGGTAGAACAACGCCCGCGACACCCCGGCCTCGGCGACGATGTCGTCGATCGTCACGTCGTCCATCGCGCGTTCGCCGTAGAGCTGCAAGGCCGCGCCGAGCAGGTGCTCCCGGCGCTCGGCGGGACTCATCCGGCGTCGCGGACGTTCGGTGCCCGAGGCGGCCTCGGATCGGGGCGGTGCGGACGTGTCTCTGGTGCGCGGCATCGTCCCTACATCATCACATGTTTGCCCACGTCAGTCCCACCCGTGCTGGTCACAGGGCACCGCTGCGCACCGCGTTCCGTCCACTGTGCGCAGCCGGAGCGAAGTGGACGGTGCGCCGACGTGCGATCCGATGCGCCGGTGGCGGCGCGACGAATGCACCATGACTCCCCGGAACGGGCCGTGCGCATGTCATGCGGAAATCGGCGGAACCATGAGTGCGATGCGCGGAAAATGTGCACCGCCGATTTTCCCCATGTCTGCTGACAATTCCACGATGGTGATCTCGTTTCACCGATGAACGCCGGTTCGAGTGAAGATTGTTGCTTCGTCGATCGGGACTTGGTCTGATTTTTTGTATTCGCCGCGTCCGGAATCGACGACGCGGCCCGGGTGAGATCAGGGGAGTTTTCATGGGGAAATCCAGCACGTCCGGTATCGGAGCGAAGAAGGCCGCCGGCATCGCCGCGGCCGTGCTCTGCTGCATCGGCGCGACGATCACGACGACCTCCGCCGCGGCGGCCGACGACACCGCGGCGCGGGCGACCTCCGTTCGGTGTGACGCCGGCGGGAGAGTGGAGTTCAGCCCCGGCCTGCTCCCGATGCCGCAGGACGTGACGGCGTCGGTGACCAGCACTCGGCACTCCTGCACGGACTTCAGCGGCAACGGGATCGCCCGCGCCTCGTTCGAAGGCGTCTTCGGGGCGAGGCTGTCCTGCGGGCTCGGTGCGGGCACCGGAACGCCGGGAAGCGCGCGAATCGGCTGGGAATACGAGAACGGCACGACCGCGGAGAGCGCGGCCGAGGTGACCTTGACCGGGCAGACGCTCAACCAGGGCAATTTCACCGGAACCGTCGAGGACGGTCCGTTGGCGGGGCAGAGCGTAGAAGGGAACTTCGCCGTCGATCTCGCCTCGGGCGGTATCGGTTGCGCTCAAGGGGCGCCCACCGGCGGATTGACGACCGCCAAGTTCACCGGTGGGTTCACCATCGTCGAATGATCCGAAACGGATGCGCGTTGCCGATGTGCGGTGCCCTCGGTACGAGGCACCGCACATCGGCGTGCACGTCCCGGAGTCCGCGAACAGGCCGTCCCGCTCAGCGGGAGTGCGGATCCGGCGGGGTGCGCGGGCCGGTGTGCAGCAGCGGGTCGCGGTGGGCGTTCAGGCGGGACGTCGCCAGGTCCTTCAGCCGACGCAACTTCGCCAGCGGGGAGTTCGTGGAGTGGCGCATCTCGTCCTCCTCGTCAGTCGTCGGGTGATCCGCATCCGCCGGTTTTCCACACCTGGCTCCGGAAAAACCTCTTTCCGCGGAACGTCACCGGAGATCCGCGATCACCCCAGGGCGCGCACGGCGACGCGGGTGGCTTCCGCGATCAGGGCGTTGTCGTAGTCGGCGTCCGGAGCGGGCCGGTCGGACAGCACCGCGAGCATGATCGGGGCGCGGTGCGGCGGCCGGATGATCGCGATGTCGTTGCGCGTTCCGTAGTCCGCGGCACCCGACTTGTCGCCGACCACCCAGCCCTCGGGAACACCGGCCGGGATGAGCTCCTGGGTGATCGGGCTCCCGGTCATCGTGTCGTTGAGCAGCGCGCGTTGCGGCTCGGGCAGCACGTCACCCGCGGTGAACGCGCGCAGGGTGTTCGCGAGGGCGCGGGGTGTGCTGGTGTCGCGCGGATCGCCGGGGGAGGTCCGGTTCAGGTCGGTCTCCGTCCGGTCGGAGCGGGTCGTCGCGTCGCCGAGCGCGCGCAGCGCGGCGGTGAGCTCGCCGGGGCCGCCGAGCTCGCGGAACAGCAGGTTCGCGGCGGTGTTGTCGCTGTAGCGGATGGCGGCGTCGATCACCTCGCGCAACGTCATCCCGTCGGCCACGTGCTGCTCGGTCACGGGCGAGTTGTCCACGAGGTCGTCGGCGGAGTACGTGATGCGGCGTTCGAGCGCGTCGATCGTGTTGCGCCGCAGCACGACGCCGGCCGAGAACGCCTTGTGCGTGGAGGCGAAGGCGAAGCGGTCATCGGCCCGGAACGCGACCTCCCGGCCGGTCCCGGTGTCCAGCGCGTACACCCCGAGGCGCGCGTCGAAACGGCGCTCCAGGTCGTCGAACTCCGCGTAGTGGACGGTGGCCGCGGTCGCCGGGGGAGCGGGCGTGGTCGGTGCCGCGTCGACACCCGAGCAGCCCGCGAGGGCGAGCAGGGTCGTGGCGGCGACGGTGGCTTGGCGCAGGCGCTGCGTGAGCACGGTGTTCCTCTCATCGGTGGTGGTCGCGATCAGTCTTGCGAGCACCGGTGATGCTGTCCAAGACGAAAACGATCGGTTCCATGCCGAAAGCGCATACACTGAGGTGGTGGATCTCGTGGGCGGCTGCCGGGCGTTCGTCAGCGTGAGCGAAGTCGGCAGCTTCACCGGCGGTTCGGCGGCGGCGGGCATCCCGCAGCCGGTCGCCAGCCGGCGCATCGCCGCGCTGGAACGCCACCTAGGGGAGCGGCTGTTCGACCGCTCGGCCCGGCGGGCGCGGCTGACCCCGTTCGGCCGGGACATGCTGCCCCGGGCACGCCGCCTGGTGCGGCTCGCGGACGCGCTGGAGCAGGACGCGAAGCGCGCGCGGTTGCGGCCGCTGCGGCTGGCGGTGCCCGCGACCTGCCCCACCCGGGCGCTCGCGGAGCTCGACGCCGAGGCGCGCTCGCACGAGCTGTTCCTCGAGTTCCGCCCGGCCGCCCCCGCGGAACGGCTCGACTTCGCCCACACCCACGACGTGCGCGCCGCGCTCACCGCCGTGCCCGCCGACGAGGCCGTGTGGACCGTGCCGCTGGGCGTCGCCTCGGCCGTGGACCTCGATCGGGCGGCGGTGCACCTGGATTCGCTGCGCGCCGGTCGCACCGGCCGGGCGCCGCGCCGCCGGGTGTGGATCCAGCCGGAGGACGACGTGCCGCACGTGCGGGACCGGCTGCTGCGGGTGCGCGACGCGGTGGGGCTGCGGCCCACGCAGGTCGTCGTGGCAGAGTCGTTGAGCGCGGGCGTCGCCGACGTCCTGGGCTCGGCGGACCTGCTGCTGTGCTCGCGGGCGCAGGCGGACGAGTTCGCGTTGCACTGGCGTCCGATCGCCGAGCTGCCGCTGGCGCGCGGCTACGACGTCACCGCGGAGGCCGGTCCCGACGCCGACCGGTTGCGCACCGCGTTGTGGCGGGGCATCGCCCGCTGCCTCGGCGCGGACGCCTGACCGCCCGTCCCTGCCGAGGACTCCTTTCGAGATGATCTTTTGATCGGTCTCTTGTCAGTGGCCGGAGCCGCTGAGCGGTGACCGGCTTGAGCAAGGTGACCATCGGCGGGTTCTCAGCGGCTTCCTCGCGATGACAGCGATTTCGTGGTGTATGGACATACATGAGAAAGCGATCCTGCGGCGGCGGAGCCGCTGAGGTTCCGCTACCCGACCAGCCACGCAGGTCATTCTGAACCGCCCCCGAACCGGAGAACCAGTTGAACGCCGAAGCACTGATCAGCGATCTCGTCGCCGAACTCGACGACGGGGGCCTGCGCGGCTCGTTCCTGGTGCGCGACCTGCGTTCCGGGCGGGAGATCGGCATCGAACCGGACGTCGCCCACCCCGTCGCCTCGCTGATCAAGATCCCGCTGGCCGCCGCCACCGCGGAGCGCATCCGCCGCGGCGAGCTCGACGGCGCCACCGAACTGCTGGTGCTGCCCGGCCAGGTCACCACCCCCGGGCCGACCGGGCTGAGCCGGTTCCGGCATCCGGCGCGGGTGGCGGTCGACGACCTGATGTACCTGGCGATGGCGCTGTCCGACAACGTCGCGGCCGACTCGCTGTTCGCGATCACCCCGCCCGCGGAGGTCACCCGGATGCTGCGGGACTGGGGGCTGCGCGGCATCACCGCGCGGCACCGCGTCGGTGACCTCAGCGAGACGCCCGCGGAGCGCTTCGACGACGCGGACGTGCACCTGGCGCACTCGCTGGCGATCGGCGCCGCCACCGCCGGGCGCGGGCACCCGATCGCGCAGCTCGACGTGACCCGCGCGAATTCAGGTTCGGCGCGCGATTTCGTGAACCTGCTGCAGGCGCTGTGGACGCCGTCGTCGATCGACGGCGGTGTCGCCGAGCGGGTGCGGGAGCTCATGGGCGCCAACCTGATCCGGCACCGGCTCGCGCCGGACTTCAGCTCCGACGCCACGTCGTGGTCGTCGAAGACGGGGACGGTGCTGAACCTGCGCCACGAGGTCGGCGTCGTCGAGCACGCGGGCGGCGGGGTGTTCGCCGTCGCGGCGCTCACCGAGTCGCGAGTGCCCGCCGCGACGCAGCCGGAAGCCGAAGCGCTCATGGCGCGCGTCGCCCGCGTGCTGCACGACCGGTTGCGCACCGGCTGACGCGGCGGTCGCGCGCGGCGGACTCCGATCAAGTCAATTCGGGTATCGAACGGTACCGATTCGGGTTTGGACGCGCGGTGATCACCGCTCCTACGGTGAGGCGCGTCCGGTGCCGGGCCGCGACCGAAGGAGTGACCGATGTCGTTCACGCCCGATCAGCACGATTCCGCGCTGAACGCCGCCATCGGCAAGATCTTCCGGCGGATCGTCCCGCTGTTCGTGATCATGCTGATCTGCAACCAGCTCAACCGCTCCAACATCGGCTACGCGGAGAGCCACCTGGAAGCCGACGTCGGCATCGGTGCCGCCGCCTACGGATTCGGCGCCGGGTTGTTCTTCATCGCCTACGCGCTGTTCGAGCTGCCCAGCAACGTGCTGATGGAGCGCTTCGGCGCGAAGATCTGGCTCACCCGGATCATGGTCAGCTGGGGGCTGGTGTCGGCGGCGATGGCGCTGGTCTCCAGCCCGGAGATGTTCTACGTGCTGCGTTTCCTGCTCGGCGCGGCCGAAGCCGGCTTCTTCCCCGCGGTGCTGTTCTACTTCACCCGCTGGTTGCCGGATTCGCACCGGGGCCGGGCGACCGCGCTGTTCGTCGCGGGTTCGTCGATCGCCGCCGCCATCTCGGGTCCGCTGTCGGGCCCGCTGCTGTCGATGGACGGGCTGCTGGGCGCGCACGGCTGGCAGTGGATGTTCGGGCTGGAAGGCGCGCTGTCGGTCGTCGTCGGCATCATCGCGTTCTTCTTCCTCGACGCCCAGGTCCGCGACGCGCGCTGGCTCACCGACGGCGAGAAGGACGCGCTGACGAACCGGATCGCCGCCGAGGACGCGGTGAAGTCCTCCGGTGATCGCGGCGGTTCGCGCTGGCGGCTGCTGGCGCAGCCGAAGCTGCTGCTGTTCTGCTGGATCTACTTCGCCATCCAGTTGTCCATCTACGCCAACACGTTCTGGTTGCCCTCGATCGTGCGGCGCATCGACGGGACCGACGACGTCACGGTCGGACTGCTGTCCTCCTTGCCGTGGATCTGCGCGATCATCGCGATGTACCTGGCGGGCCGCGCCGGGGACCGGATGGGCGATCGGCGCCCGCTGCTGATCATCGCGCTGCTCACCGCGGCGGTCGGGACCTGGCTGGCGGCGGTCGTGTCGCCGTGGCCCGCGCTGGTGTTCCTGTGCCTGGCCGCGATGGGCTTCAAGAGCGCCAGCCCGCTGTTCTGGTCCATCCCGCAGCAGACCTTGAGCCCGCGCATCGTCGCCCCCGCCATCGCCGTGATCAACTCGCTGGGCAACCTGGGCGGTTTCGTCGCCCCGTTCGGCTTCGGCGTCCTCAAGGAGCAGACCGGCACCGTCACCTACGGCCTCTACGCCCTGGCCTTCGCCTCGTTGCTGGCGGCGGCATCGGTACTGGTCATGCGGAGCGGAAAGGCAAGGCCCGCAGCGGAGACGAACGAGCCCGCGGCGCGGTGAGGAAGCCACTTGCCGAGCGACCACCCGGGCGAACCGAGCAGCGCAGCGATCACCCCGGCAGCGCGCCGATCTCCGGGCTGTCGGGGCCGAAGGTGCGGCGCAGGTCCCGCTGCGCGAAGCGGTCGCCGGCGCGTTCCAGGTAGCGGCGTCCGCGGCGGCTGCGGGCGATCAGCCCGGACCGCACGAGGTTCGTCGCGACGATCGGCGGGATCGCCCAGATCGGCGTCACCGGCAGCTCCAGGTCGCGCAGGTCCCGCTTGCCGAGGAAGTACCGCAGCATGCTCAGCAGCCGCAGCCGCGCGTACGGTCCGGCGATCGCGCCGAACCGGCCGTGGTCCAGGTTGCGCTTGCCTTCGACCAGCGCTCCGGACAACGCCGCGCCCGCCGGCGTGACGTCGTCCTGCACGCGCAGGATGTGGTAGTTGAAGCGGTTTTGCTCGCGTTCGGTGTCGAACAGGCAGTCCTCGTCGACGCCCATCAACCAACCCACGTACTTCCACGCGTGCATCACCGCGCGCGACTCCGCGGGCGTCACGATCCAGCCGAGCGCGCGCACCCCGAGCAGCAGGGTGCTGTTGAACAGGCCGAGCGTGGAGGCCTGATCGGCCTGGTTGATCGGCAGTCCCCACCGCTGCGCGTCCCACCGGCCGTTCGTCTCGAAGCGGTGGTTGATCAGCGCGTGCATCGCCCGCACGTGCACGGTGAGCTTGAAGCCCTCGCCGTCGCGGCGCATCCCGCCCGGCCGGCTGATGGCCAGCGCCCACTTCTTCGTCTCACCGAGCCTGCGCATCGCGGTGGAGCCGGTCAGCCCACCGGTGGCCACCAGCAGATCCGCGGGCCCGCCGAACCGATAACCGCCGATCAGCGACAGCTGCAGCAGCACGTCGTCCACGCTGCGGCCCATCCGGCGGATCGTGCGCGCTCCGCGCTCCACCTCGTCGAAGTCGACCCAGTCCGGAACCTCGTCCACCACCGCGAAGAACTCGCGCAGCGGCTCCGGCGCGTCCGGCACCGAGTCGATGCCGTGCTCCAGCGCCTCCCCGAACCGGGCCATCGTCACGCGCTCCGCGTCCGGCCGATCCCGGCCCATCGCGCGCACCAGCCGCGCGCCGACCTCGTCGCGGGTGGACATCTTGCGCCCGATCCGGTCCACCAGTTCCTCGTCGAGCTCCTTCACCCCGGCCGCCAGGCGCAGGACGCGCCCGATGCGCTCGGAGCGCTCCGGCGCCCCGCGGAACCGGGTGGGGTACGCGGTCTCGGAAGGGCGTTGCGCCACGGAGGTCATGTGAACGATGCTGACACGAAGATTCATTCGCGTTCAATTCGCTTTTGCGGGATCGGGGAGGGCTTTTCGGTGTCCGGGTGGCGGAATCCCAGCTGCTCGCTCGCTGCGGGATCTTCTCGCGAGCGGCTCTCCTACGGGGGAAGAAGCCGTCCTCCCGAGGAAATGGCGGAGACACCGCCGGTGGCCGGTTCGCTGCGGCGGTCGGTCGCCGCCGAGAGGACGGGGCTCAACGCGCGGTGGCTATTCGTCGAGGAGTGGTCGTGACGTCGCGTGCTCGGCGGCCGGTGCGCCGCGAACCCCGGCAGGAGCGGTCCCGCGCGATGGTCGAGCGAATCCTCGACGCGGGTCACGCGGTCCTGCTGGAGCACGGCTACGACCGGGCGAGCACCAGCCGCATCGCCGCCGCCGCGGAGATCAGCCCCGGCTCGCTGTACCAGTACTTCCCGGACAAGCACGTGCTGCTGGCCCAGGTCATCGACCGCTCCACCGATCGGATGCACGCTCGCATTTCGAGCGCGTTCGTCGGCAACCTCGCGGGCGGATCGCTGACGGGCGCGGTGCGCGGCAACGTGCTCGCGCTGCTCGACGCGTTCGAGGAGAACGCGGGCCTGGTGCGGGTGCTCCACGAGCAGCTGCCGCCCGCCGCCGACACCCGGCGGGGCGACTTCAAGCAGCGCATCGACGAGCTGGTGACGACCACGCTGCTGCTGCACGACGGCGGGCGCGGCGGCCGGGTGGACGCGGTCGCGTGGGTGCTGGTGCGCACCGTGGAGTACCTGACGATCAGCTACGTCCTGGACCGCCCGCGCATCGACCGCGACACCGTCGTCGACGAGATCACCGGCCTGCTCACCGGCTACCTCGCCGACCGGATCGGCGCCCGGCGGCCCGGAACCGGGTGAGCGGGCGACGTCAAGCCGCACGGCTCCCGGATGTCCCCGCACCGCACGGGATCCGCCGCGCCCGAACTCACTCGACGGCGCGCGGGTCGACCGACAGCAACGGCCGGAACGAGGCGATGTTCGCGTCCTCGCCCACCGCGCGCCCCTCCGCTTCCACCCACGCGTGCGCGCCGAACGGCGCCGTGCGCGCCCCCACCCGCCAGCTCGGCCACTGGCCGCGCATCCGGCTCAGCAGCGCGGTCGCGATCGAGCGCGGCAGGCATCCCTTGCCCGCGCAGGTCACGCTGATCGCCACGACCGCCCGCCTGGCCGCCAGCACCTGATCGTGCTCGGCGGGCCGCGCCCGGCCCCGCACCGCCACGAGCACCGCCCTGATCCGCCGCGGTGGCAGCCGCGACAACCCCAGCGCGAGCACGACGGCGAGGCGGGCGGCGAGCCGGATCCGCAGCGGGGCGCGGTCGTCGTGGCGGAACAACGTCTCGGGTGTGCTCATGAGCGCACCGCCAGCTTCGCTGCCGTCAGCTGCTCCGCCAGCTCGTGCACGTCCGCCAGCACCTGCGCGGGGTCCACCTCGCCGGGCGGGCACTCGGCGACGAGCGCGGTCGCGACGTCCTGCTCGCAGGCTCCGTCGAGCAGCATCCGCACCGTGGTCGCGGCCGTGCGGTTGAGCTGCCAGTACTCCCCGGAGCGCTGGTCGAGAAGCACGCCGCCGTCGTCGGTGCCGACCAGGGAGACGTCCCGGTGCAGGCGCACGGTCATGAGGTCACCTCGGTGCGTTCGGCGAGCACCCGGGGCGCGGTCCGCTCGTCGAGATCGCGCAGCCAGCGCTCGCAGCTGAACGTCATGGACATCGCGTACGGGGTGAACAGGCGCAGCTGGAAACCGGTGCACACGGCGCGCAACCTGCTCTCGTCGATCAGGCCCAGCCCCGCGAGGCGCGAGTCCTCGCACAGCTCGGTCAGCGCGGCCACGTTCCGGCGGATCCCGGCGTGCTCCAGGTTGGAACCCTCCGCCTTGGTGACCCGCCGCAACGAGCGGTCCGGCACGATCCCGCGCATCGCCTCGGTCAGCAGCGGCTTGTAGCGCCACGGGGAACGACGCTCGTAGGGGCGGGCGGCGACGCACGCGGCGATGACCGCGTCGTCCAGGTACGGCGAGCTGAGCCGGATCCCTTCGGCGGCGTACACCGGCACGGTGCCGCGCACCAGGTTCGCGCACAGCCGGATGCCCCACATCGTGTGGTGCTCGGTCCAGCCGACGTCGTGGCGGCCCGCGGCGTCGGCCTCCTCGACGAGCAGTTCCCGCACCGCCTCCACCGCGTCCCGGGTCGCCCACGGCGGTAGTTGCAGCAGCGCCGAAGCCCCTTCGTCGTCCAGCGGGGAGGCGATCACGCGGCGCGCGCGGTCGGCCAGCCAAGCCGGGTAGGTGCGGCGCTGCTCCCACGCCATGCGGGCGATGTCGGCCCACGTCCAGTGCTCCAGCGCGCGGTATCCGCGCAACTGGGAGAACGCGGTCCACGGCCGGGTGTGCATGAAGTCGAACACGCCGGACGACCCGCCGGGCAGCACTTCGTCCCCGCCGTCCCCGGTGAGGTGCAGCTCCGTCCCGGTATCGCCGAGGTGCGCCGCGAGCGCCCGGTACATCGTGCGGTCCTCGATGCCGGGGAACGGTTCCTCCCCGGCGGGCCCGGCGCGCAGCAGGTCGTCGTAGGGCGTGGGCAGGTCGGCGAACGCGAATTGCAGGCGGCGCACACCGGGAAGGGCTTCGGCGGCGAGGTCCGCCCAGTGCGGGTCGTCGTCGCCGACGTCGGTGGCCAACGTGGTGAGCGTCGTCAGCGGTCGTCCGCCCTGGGCGGCGAGGAAGCACAACGTCGTCGAGTCGAGGCCGCCGGAGAGGTCGCTGCTCACGGTCAGCCCGGAGTCCACCCGCGCCCGCACCGCGTGGTCGAGCGCCACGCGCAGCCGTGCCGCCGCGTCCCGCAGCGGAACGTCGTCGGGAGGCGGGCTCCACCGCCGGTGCACCTGCGCCCGCCCCTGCTCGTCCAGCACGAGGCAGCCGTCCTCGTCGACCGCGTGCAACCCCTGCCACAGCGGGGTGTTCACCGTGTGCAGCGCGACTTCGGAGAGCAGCAGCCGCAGCAGCAGCCGCCGCGGGTCCACGTCCGCTCCGGTGATCGCGCCGAGCACGTCGGCGCGGGTGGCGGCCACGGTGATGCCGCCGACCCGGGCGTGCACCAGCCTGCGCAGCCCGGACAGGGTTCCTTGAGCGCGCACCACGCCGCGCACCGACGCCAGCAGGTGGTAGCAGCCCGCCTGCTCGAACGCCGTCCCGTCGAGGTCCGCGACCGAACGGGTGCGGTCGGCGATCCGGCTCAGCACTTCGGGGTCCGCGGCGCACGAGCCGAGCGCGGCGACCTTCGTATGGCCTGCCACGCCGACCCGCAGGTCCGCCGCACCCCAGTCGCCGACCAGCCAGGGACGTCCGGACGGGTGGTCGACGCGGTGCGCGCCGCCCAGCTCGTCCGCGATCGGGGCGGACGACGGGTGGTCCGGCAGGACGACGAGCCACTCGCCCGCGCGGTTGAAACGGTTCATGGAAGAGGCCTCCAGCCGGGAACGGGCGAGCGATTGGCGCGAGCCACGGTGGCCCGTGGCTCGCGCTCCTGTCCGCGGTGCTCGGTGGCTCAGAGCAGGATGTGCCGGGGGCGACGGCGCCCGGCCTTGTCCTTCTTCGCCGGCCGGCTGTGCTGGGTCAGCTTCTGGAAGCCGCCGACCTTGAGGATGCTGGGCTTGGAATACATGGCCACTCCTTGGAATCGGTGGTGCCCTGTTCTCATTTCCCTAGACGCTGATCAGCGTAATGATGATGCTATCCGGGGTGTGGCCGGCAATCCATGTCGAGCCGGGATTCCGGCTGCCTTTCCGCGGTCGGAAAGTGTCGTTCGCGATGGCGCGAAAGGCGCACTTCGATGGCACGTACGTGCAGGTGGTGGCCGTTTCCATGGCGGATTCGTGACGTGTCGTCAGGTATGTTCGACAGGATTCTGGAAGTAATCGCGTCGATTCCGGTGATTCATCGTGATCGTGGGTCGTTACCCTTTTTCGGGCGTGCGAGAAGGGCTTCGCCGGAATGGTTCGGCGAAGCCCTTCTCGGGTGCGGACGCGCTCAGTTCGCGGTGGTTCCGGTGACCCGGCCGGCGTCCAGCGTCACCACCGCGTCCGCGGCGCGCACCGTGGACGGGCGGTGCGCGATCACCAGCAATGTGCACTCGTCGGAGACCTTCGCGATGGTCTCGGTCAGCGCCGCCTCGTTCGCGCTGTCGAGCTGCGAGGTCGGCTCGTCCAGCAGCAGCAACCGGGGCCGCGGCAGCAGCGCGCGGGCCAGCGCGATCCGTTGCCGCTCGCCACCGGAGAGCAGATCGCCGTGCTCACCGACGGGCGTGTCCAGCCCGTGCGGCAGTCGCCGCACCAAGGTCTCCAGCGCCGCCAGCCGCAGCACGCGCTGGACCTCCTCGGCGGGAGCGTCCGGGCGGGCGTAGGCGATGTTCTCGCCCAAGGTGCCGTGCATGATCGGGCAGTGCTGCTCCACGAGGCTCAGCTGCGCCCGGCACTCGCGGCGGCTCATGCCCTCGCGCACGTCGACGCCGTCGAGCAGGATCCGCCCGCTGTCCTGGTCGTAGAACCGGGCCAGCAGCGCGAAGATCGTCGACTTGCCGGCGCCGGACGCCCCGACGAGCGCGACGTGGGTGTTGCGCGGCACGGCGAACGAGACGCCGCGCAGCACCGGTTCGTCCGGGTCGTAGCCGAACCAGACGTCGCGCAGCTCCACCGCGGGCACCTCCGGCGCGACCGGTTCGCGCGGTGTGGTGGTGACCGGGGCGCGATCCTCCTCCACCGGCATCCGCGTCACGTCGTCGACGCGCTGCAACGCGGCCAGGCCGCGCTGCAAGGTGGCCATCACGTCGAAGATGTTGGCCATCGGCGTGGCGATGTAGGTGACGTAGAGCAGGAACCCCACCAGGTCGGCGAGCGTCGAGGCGCCGCTGACGACCCGGATGCCGCCGACGACGAGCACCGCGATCAGCGAGGCGTGCATGGCCAGCGTCATCGCCGGGTTCACCACGGAATCCCGTTTGGCGGCACCCAGGTTCTGCTCGTACACCTGCCGGGCGCGCCGCCCGATGCGCTCCTGCTCGCGGTCCTCCGCGCGCAGCACCCGCACCGTGCGGATCGCCGAGAGCGCCCGCTCCAGTTCCGCGGTCATCCCGCCGAGGCTGTCCTGCGCGTCCTCCACGTTCCGGCGAATCCCCGCCAGCAGCAGCATGGTCAGCGCCCCGATCGCCCCGATGATCACCAGCACGATGAGGAACATCGCGGCGTCCAGCCAGATCATCATGGCGGTCCCGCCGAGCACGACGAACACGCCGACGACGACCTCGGAGAGGTCGTAGGCCAAGGTGTCCCGCAGCAGCGTCGTATCGCTGGTGGTGCGCGCGAGCAGGTCGCCGAGCCGCCGCTGCTCGTAGCGGCGCATCGGCAGCCGCAGCAGCGTGCCGATCACCCGCAGCCGCAGGCCCAGCACGATGCCCTCGCCGGAGCGTTCCAGCGCGTAGTGCCCGAGCGCGGAGACCACGGCCTCGCTGAGGAACACCGCGGCCAGCAACCAGATCAGCGGCAGGTACGGCTGCTGCCGGGAGAACGCGTCGATGGCGCGACCGGCAAGCAGCGGCTGCACCAGCCCCAAACCGGCGCCCAGCAGCGAGAGCACCAGCGCGATCATGATCGCGCGCTGGTGCCCGCGGGCGACCCTGATCAGGTCGCGGACGCCGACCCGCCTGGCCGGTTCGTCCGGGACCTGCTCGTCGACGAGTTCGGGGGAGTCCTCCTCGTCGTCGTCGCCATGCCTGGTCGGCCGGAAGACTTGTAGCACGTGACTCCTTCGGGGCGTTGATCGAGGAACTTCCGGGGAATCCGGGCGGATCCGCCGGCGCGAGTCAGTGGCAGCGGGCGCGTGGCGGCGGTCGTCCGGCCGCCTCCGAGCCCGCCGCGGTCGCGCTTTCGTCCCCTGAGATGAGTCCCCACCGCGTGGCGGTGGCGATGGCCTCGCTGCGGTTGCGGGAGCCCAGCCGGTGGTAGATCTCCCGGACCAGCCGGTACATCTGCCGTTCCGAGTACCCGGCGGACTTGGCGATGTCGGCGACGGGACTGCCCATCGCCAGCCGGGTCAGCAATTCGCGATCCACGCCGGTGAGGTTCAGCGCGGTCGGCGGGCGGGTGGTTCCGGCCGACAGCGACCGGGCGACGTCGAGCGGCAGCAGGACCGACCCGCGCAGCGCCAGCCGCAGCACGGTGATGATCTCGTCGAGCGCCGCGTCCTGGGCCACCAGGCCGTCGGCTCCGAGGCGCAGCGCCGCGCGGTAGTCCTCGGGGTCCGGCTCGTCGAGCAGTGCGATCAGCACTCGGGCCCGCCGGGTCGCGCGCAGCGTGGCCAGCATCGTGGCGTCGGACCGCGACACCTCGACGAGGCACGCGTCCCACTCGCCGGTGTCCGGCGCGTCCGCCGGAGCGGACTCCTGCACCGCGAATTCTGATTTCTCCAAGCCCAGCGCGAGCCCGTAGCGGTAAGCGGGAATGCCGTGCGCGATGAGGATGGCCGCATTCCGTGTGGACCCGTCACCGGAAATGCTTCCCCCCACTGTTCCTCCTCCGGATCGTCTTGCTCATCGAACGCGCATGGTGCACGTGTTCGGTGCAACGGCGGATGTCCGGCTGCCCGGCGGGTGCGGCGCGCGAATCGACGTCGATTCGCGCGCCGCGATGGCCCGTCCCGCGTCAGCGGTCTGATTTCCCGACGTCAACAGGTGCGGAGCCCGGTCGACGCGGGCCGTACGGCATCGGTCGGATCACGCCACATCTGATGTGATCCGATGCCGCCGACCGAATCGGGTCGATCACCTTCCCAGTTCTTCCAAGTTACTGGAAGTGGGCGGTAATCGCATACGTCCCTTCGGGTGTCACGCTCGTGCGCAGGAGTGTTCTTCGCGCGCTCTACCGGTTTCCCATTGCCGGTTCTGTTGTTCCGCATGCCGGTCGGAAATTCCTGTTTCGGATACCGTGCGGATTGTTCTGATCGGCCGGGATCGTCTCAGCGGATTCCTCGCCGGTGCCGCCCGATCAGCTCGGCCCGTCCGCTTCGCGCAGTGCACCGCCGGACAGGTGCAGTCTTCGGGTCACGCCGATCTCGGTGAGGAACCGGTCGTCGTGGCTGACCACGACGAGGGCGCCTTCGTAGGCGTGCAGCGCGCTCTCCAGCTGACCGACGCTCACCAGGTCGAGGTTGTTCGTCGGCTCGTCGAGCAGCAGCAGCTGCGGCGCGGGTTCCGCGCACAGCACGCAGGCCAGCGTCGCGCGCAGCCGCTCCCCGCCGGAGAGGACTTCGACGGGCAGGTGCATCCGGTCGCCCTTGAACAGGAACCGGGCCAGCACGTGCATGAACCGCGACTGCGGCAGTTCCGGCGCGAACGCCCGCAGGTTCTCGGCGACGGTGCGGCCGGTGTCGAGCAGGTCCAGCCGCTGCGAGAGGTAGGCGATGCGCCCCTCGGTCCGGGTGATCTCGCCGTGCTCCGGGGCGAGCTCACCGGTGATCAGGCGCAGCAGCGTCGACTTCCCGGACCCGTTGGCCCCGGTGAGCGCGACGCGCTCCGGACCACGGATCGCCAGGTCCACCCCCGGCTCGGCGAACACGGGCGGACCCGCGTAGCCGACGCGCAGCCCTTCGCCGAGGAACACCGTGCGCCCGGCGGGCACGCGGGTTCCGGGCAGTGCCAAGGAGATCTTCTCGTCGTCGCGCAGCGCCCGACCGGCCTCGTCGAGCTTGGCCTTGGCCTCCTCGACCCGCTGCGCGTGCGTCCCGTCCGCCCGGCCCGCGGATTCCTGCGCGCGGCGCTTGCGGGCTCCGGCGAGGATCTTCGGCAGCCCGGCGGACTTGACGTTGCGGGCGGCGTTGCTCGCGCGGCGGTCCGCGCGTTCCCGAGCCTGCTGGCGTTCCCGCTTCTCCCGCTTGACCTCGTGCTCGGCGTTGCGGACGTTGCGCTCGGCGACCTCCTGCTCGGCGCGCAGCGCGGCCTCGTAGTCGGTGAAGTTGCCGCCGTACCAGCGCATCTCACCCCGGTCGAGCTCGGCGATGCGGTCCATCCGGTCGAGCAGTTCGCGGTCGTGACCCACCAGCAGCAGGCACCCGCTCCAGTCCTCCAGCACGGAGTGCAGGCGTCGGCGCGCGTCGCGGTCGAGGTTGTTGGTGGGCTCGTCCAGCAGCAGCACGTCGGGCCGCTTGAGCAGTTGCGCGGCGAGTCCGAGGGACACGACCTGGCCGCCGCTGAACGTGCCCAGCGGCCGGTCCAGCGCCACGTCGCCCAGCCCGAGCCGATCCAGCTCGGCCCGAGCCCGTTCTTCGATGTCCCAGTCGTTGCCGACGACGGCGAAGTGGTGCTCGTCGACGTCCCCGGCTTCGATGGCGCGCAACGCGGCGAGCACCGGGGCGATCTCCAGCACTTCGGCCACGGTGAGCTCCCCGGCCAGCGGCAGGTTCTGCGGCAGGTAGCCGACGACGCCGTGGACGGTGACGGAGCCGGACCGCGGCCGGTGCCGCCCGGCGATGAGCTTGAGCAGCGTGCTCTTGCCCGCGCCGTTGGGCGCGACGAGCCCGGTGCGACCCGTGCCCGCGGTGAACGACAGCTCGTCGAACACGGGCGTGTCATCGGGCCAGGAGAAGGTGAGATCGGAACACACGATCAGTGCGTCGGGCATGGAGGATGCCTTCCAACGCCGGGCGGGCGCGCCACCGCGGCCCGCTGAGCGGACGGGGAAACAGGTACGACGACAAGACCTCCCGGACCACCCGGAGACGGGTGCGGAGGTGCTCGGGCTCCGGAATCACCCGGAGATGTCGTCGTCGCTCACCACGTCGGAACTCCCTGCTCAGCGGCACCGCAGAACCTCGTCCTGCGCTCGTACGGCACCGTAACAGCCGACCTCACCCCGGCGACAACGGTTTTTCCCGCCGAGCGGGTGCGGCGTCAGTACAGCCGGCGGTACCCGGCCTGCAGCTCGCGTTCGAGCACCGCGGGGTCGATGTCCAGGCCCGCCTGCGAGGCGGCGATCTCGCCCGGCGACGGGATTTCCTGGGCGAGGGCCTGGCTGTCCGGATCCCACAGCCGGGACCGCAGCAGCGCCCGCCCGCAGTGGAAGAAGACCTGCTCCACTTCGACGATCAGCGCGAACTGCGCGTCCCTGCCGTCGACCCGCATCCGGGCGAGCACGTCGGGTTCGTCGGTGGCGTAGGCGCTTCCGTTGACGCGCAGCACTTCCGCGACGCCGGGCACGAGGAACAGCAGCCCGATCCCGTCGTTCTCGGCGAGGTTGTGGAACGAGTCGGCCATCTTGTTGCCCGGACGGTCCGGGATCGCCAGCGTGCGCTCGTCGAGCACCTTCACGAACCCGGGCTGATCACCGCGCGGCGAGCAGTCGGCCCGGCCCGCCGCGTCGGAGGTGGCCATCGACAGGTACGGGGAGTGCGCGATGAAGCGGTGCACGTGCTCGTCGACGCGGTCCCCGGACTTGAGCGCCTTGAGCATGTCGTCGGGGTGGCCGAGCCGTGCGCGCAGCTCGTCCATCGACACCCGGCGGGGGCGGGTTCGGGCGTGAGTCATGGTCGGTTCCTCCCACGGCGGGAAATGTCGGGTCAGCCCACCGGTGATGGCCACATCACCGCAGGCTGTGGCACAATTATGAGCAATTGTTCGCTTCGTGCGCTACTCGCTTTCCGGCGCACTCCAGGAGGTGCCGTGAACTCGGGTGAGCGTCGGCTGCGACCACGCAAGCAACCGCGCCAGGTCCGGGCCGAACTGACCCGGCAGCGCATCCTCACGGCGGCTGCTCGCGTTTTCACCGAGCACGGCTACGCCGCGGGCACCACCAACCGCATCGCGGAGCGGGCGCGGATCTCCATCGGCTCGCTGTACCAGTACTTCCCGAACAAGGACGCGATCCTCGTCGAGCTGCTGACCCGCCACCTCGACGACGGCCTGCGCAACACCCGCGAGCGGTTGCCCGAGCCGCTGCCGGACTCCGTCGAGGACACGATCCGGCTGTTCGTCCGCGCCGCCATCGACAACCACCTCGACGATCCGAAGCTGCTGCGCATCATGATCGAGGAGGCGCCGCGCTCGCAGGCGCTGCTGGACAAGATCGCGCGCGTCGAGCGCTTCCACATCACCTACGCCCGCGACCTGATCGAGCAGCACCCCGCGGTCCGAGTGGCCGATCCGCACACCGCGGCCCGCCTGGTCGTCTCCACCGTCGAGCTCGTCGTGCACCGGCTCATCGCCGCCGCCGACCCGATCGACATCCCGAGCTTCGAGAACGAACTGGTCGCCATGCTGACCCGGTACCTCACGGCGGGCTGAGCTCCGCGCCCCGGAATTCCGCTCGACCGCAGCCTGTTCGAGTCGAGCTGCTGAACGTCGTCCGCCGGCACCGAAGGCGCGCTGCGCCGCCGCCCGGACCGGCGTCCACCCTCCGCAGGTGGCCGGGTTCGGAGTTCGGGAAGGGTTTCCCTGCGCAATCCGGCGCGACCCCGGTCCGCCCGACGTGCCGACCGGTGTTCCGGTCGACTCGGTGGTGCGGGGGCTGATCCGACCAGGGGGAATCTCGTTCATCGCGCGGCGGGTGCGCCGCGCGGCGAATCCCTGCGATCTCCGCCCCCGGGAATGGGGCGAGGCCGACCGGCGAGAACGCGTCGGTCCGGTCGGCACGCCGTCACGCAGGTCGACGAAGGGATCACTGTGAAGAAGTTTGCGACCGGTGCCGCGCTCGGGCTCGGAATGCTGCTGGCCACCGCGGCGCCCGCCGCCGCGGAGGGCTACGTCTACACCGGCAAGTGGTACAACACCGCCGCCGCGTGCGAGAAGGCGTGGGACGACGCGCACGGCGGCGGCCCGAGCCTGGGCCACGAGTGCCGCCGCAACGCCGTCGGCGTGTACGAGCTCTGGGCCTACCAGCTCTGACGCCCCGGCAGTGACCGGCTGACCCGGCGAGGCCCCCTCCGGCGGCGGAGGGAGCCTCGCCGAACGCCGCGATCGCCGCGATCGCCGGGTTCGCCGGGTTCGCCGACGATCGTCGTCCGGGCGCCTCACTGCTGGGCCAAGGGCACGTCACCTGTGCGCCTGGCCGTTCCGGCATCAACTCGCGGTGTCCGGCCGGACTCCAGGGGGCGATCCGGATCAAGATCGGGGATCTGGTGAAACGCCGTCCGAACGAGCGGCCTGGGAGAGCTCGGATGTTCGCGGGCGGCCGGGAAACCCGCCATGACAACGAATCGTGGCGGTGCGGCCTCCGCGAAGTGCTTCCGGGGTCGCGGACTCAGCCGTGGAGGGCGGCGTTGATGGTGCGGTGGGTGAAGTCGTCGAGGGTGCTGGGCTGGTGAGTGCGTTCCAGGGGGAGGGTGCCGGTGATGGCGGCGCCGAAGACCTCGCGGATCTCGTCGGTGCCGTAGAAGGCGCGGACCCGGCCGAAGTGCTCGACGAGCCGGTCCGCCGAGCGGGTCAGCACGTCGGTGCCGGTGACCGGGTCGAGGAAGGCGTTGGCGAGGTTCCACGAACCGTGCTCGCGCACCACGGCCAGCACCACCTCGGGCACGGTGCGGGCGGCGGTGGCGTTCGGGCCGCTGCCGGGGACGGCGTGCACCGTCGAGCGCAGCCAGAGCTTCGCGGCGCGCTCGACGAGTTCGCGGTCGCCGCCGAGGTTGTGCGCGAGTCGAGCCAGGTCGAGGCGGGCGTAGCGGTAGTAGCACGCGGCGTCGACCTCGACGGTGCCGTCCGGTGCCGCGTCGGCGCCGGACTCGGCGGGGTGGGTGGACAGCGCGTGCGCGACCTCGACGGCGGGCTCGGCGCTGAAGCCGTCGTACTCCGCGATCCCGCTGCCGTGCAGCGCCACGTCGAGGGCCTGGCGGGGAGCGAGGATGCGTTCGGCCGCCGCGAGCTGCTCCTCCTTGGTCTTGACGTTCGGGAGCTTGAGCTCGTCCGCCCGCGCGTGCTCGGGGTTCTCGGCGTTCGCGTGGATCTTCTTGCGCCGGTCGGCGCGGTCGGCGTAGTCGTCCCAGTCGTCGAGGCAGAACCGGGCGAGCTCCTCGCTCGCCCGCTGCCCGGTGAACATCACCGACGGGGTCAGATCCGCTTTGGCGACGCCGAATCCGAGTTCGTAGAAGGCCTCCCGCACGGCGTCGTCGGTGTCGTCGCTGGGATCGTCGAGGCAGCTGGCCGAGTCGATCCATCGGCCCGCGTCGGAGACCAGCCGGCGGGTGGAGATCCCGGCGGAGGAGAGGTCCGCCCCGCTCTCGGCGAGCAGGCCGCGCGTGGAGCGGCGCAGGAAGTGGGCGGAGATCGAGCCGCGGGCGACGTTGCCGAAGCCGGTGTGCCGAGGGTGCTCCACGTCCTCCCGGTTGAGCGTGCTCGCCGGAACGGACTGGAGCAGGTGTAACTCGACGATCATGGCGGGTTCTTCCTCCGGGGGTTCGCGTGATGTCGCGTGCTGGGGAGAGCGGCGGACGTCACGGACCACCGCGGGTGGAGTCGGGTGCGCGCGCGGCGCGGAGCTGTCAGGTCGTGGCACCGGCCGGGGACGACATCGATGTGGTCCACCGGTCGCCCGCGAATTCCGTTGCGGGCGAAGGGAAATGCGGTGCCGCGACGTCCACTGGGGACCGGGGTCGGCTTCGCCGCGCTTCGTGCATCCGCACCGCGGCCGAGCCGGCCGTGGCGGCACGCCGGGGCGCGCGGATCGGGGAGATCCGCGGTCCGTCCAGCGGGCCGGAACTCACTGGCTTTCCTCCGGGGAAGCAGTGGGGCACAACGAATGAGTGGCGCCGACGACTAGGGGCGTGCTGCGAGTCGCGTTGCTCGGTGCTGCCGGACGTCCCGGTTCTGCTGATGTGCAGGGGAAATCTGCTGTGCACTCCGCGCTGAGTGCGATCCGGAATGCGACTTCGAGGTGACGGTAGCAAGTCCCGCCGGTGATGCCAACGTGACCCCGTGCTATGCGCGCGACGCTGTGAACTGCGAAAACGTGGTATCGGCGGAAGTGGTTTCAGCGTGAACCGTCGGATCACCTGCGGTCGTTCCGGCGCCACCAGGGCGGATGCGCGAACCCGTTCTATTCGAAACCTCGCGGTCTCGATGGTCGTGATCGTGCTGTGATCTATGCTTCGCTCTCGCGCGGCGCACGAGGAGTCCCGCCGGGCCGGCGCGCGGCGGTGGTCGGCGGGGGCGCGGGCTCCGCCGCATTGCGGACCGGAGTTTTCCGGTATTGCCGTTGTCGAGCGGCGAGGGGAATCAAGCCGACGTATACAAAGAGGCGTCGGCGTCATTATTCGGTGGGGGATGTGCCGGTGGCGTCTCGTCGCGGGTATCGGGGCGGTCCGCTATTCGCGGGCGTGCGCGCCGAGTGGTGGTACCGGGTGTTCCGGGAACGGGTTCACCGTTCCCATGACGAATGCAATGGTCTCGCGTCGTGCTGCCGGTCGGGAATCCCGGAGGTGCTCGATTCGAATGTTCACCCCGCGTGTTCGCATGGTGACGCGGCCGGATGCGCGGGCGACGTCCGGTCGGCGGTGCCGAATCCCTCCGCTGGCCGCTGCGTGGGGTGTGAACTGGGAATTCTTGCTCCTGATGGGGGTGGACTCGGGCCGTCCGGTGTGTGACCCTGATCCGGCGCAGAACGAGGAGCGCCATTCGGCTCCGCGCGCGATGCGGCTGGGCGCTATTCCTAGGGGAATCACCCACGAGTCGTTTCGCCTGGGAAGACGGTTGCCGGTGGTCTCGCCGAGTCGGTGGCTGGGGCGAATGGGTTAGTTGCTGGTGATTTCCTTAGAAGTGCCTCTGGGGATTTCACTAGATGTCCGTCGGGCGCAGTTCTGAAGATTGCGAACAGTTCCGGAGCGTCTCTAGCGTGCTGATGAGATCGGCTCTGCTGATGGGGTCGTCGTGCAATCAGGAGGCACTCGATGTGGCGAGGTCGCGCCCTGTTCCGGAACACCACCGCGGTGTCGGCATGAGTGCTGCCGTCGCGGGCGCGCGTTCCGTGCTCTTCCCCGGCCAGGGATCGCAGGCCGTCGGCATGGGGGCCGGATTGTTCGAGCGCTACCCGCGGCTGGCGGAGCGGGCGAGCGACGTCCTCGGCTACGACCTCCCCCGGTTGTGCCTGGAGGACCCGGACGGGCGGCTCGACGACACCCGCTACACCCAGCCCGCGCTGTACGCGGTCAACGCGCTGTCCTACGTGGACTCGCTGGAGCGCGGTGAGCCCGCTGGCGACTACCTGCTCGGGCACAGCCTCGGCGAGTACAACGCGCTGCACGCCGCCGGCGCCTTCGACTTCGAGACCGGCCTCAAGCTCGTGGCCAAGCGCGGCGAACTGATGGCACGGGCCGAGAACGGCGCGATGCTCGCCGTCGTCGGGCTCGGCGTCGCCGACCTGAGGGCGTTCCTCGCCGAGCACGAGCTGACCCGGCTGGACCTCGCGAACATCAACACCGACAGCCAGCTGGTGCTCTCCGGCGACCGCGCGGAGATCGACCGCGCGCAGCCGCTGCTCGACGAGCGCCGCGTCCGCACCGCCCGGCTGAAGGTCTCCGCCGCGTTCCACTCCCGGTTCATGGCGCCCGCCCGCGACGAGTTCGCCGCGTTCCTCAAGGGATTCCGGTTCGGCCCGCTCAACGCCACCGTGATCGCGAACCTCACCGCGCGCCCCTACGCGGAGCAGGACATCGCCGCGACGCTCAGCGAGCAGATCGCCGGGTCGGTGCGCTGGCTGGAGAGCGTGCGCTACCTGATGCGGCACGCCTCGCTGGACGACTGCCGCGAAGTGGGGGAGCGCCAGGTCCTCACCCGCATGGTCAAGCAGATCGACGCCACCCCGGAGGCGCCGAAGGTGCGGCCCCGGCTGTTCTGCGTCGCCTACGCGGGCGGCGACGAGCGCGCCTACGCGGGCCTGGCCGAGCACACCGACCTCGACGTGGTCACGCTGGAGCGGCCGGGCCACGGCAAGCGGATCTCCGAACCGCTGCTGCACGACCCGGTCGCGATCGTCGACGACCTGCTCGGCCAGCTGCGCGGCAGGCTCGACGCGCCGTTCGCCGTGTACGGGCACAGCCTCGGGGCGCGGCTGGCCTTCCTGCTGTGCCACCGGCTGCGGGCCGAAGGACTGCCCGCGCCGGAGCACCTGTACGTCTCCGGCGAGAGCGGACCGGTGATCCCCAGCCGGGAGCGCGACACCTGGCGGCTGCCCACCGACGAGTTCTGGGCGCACCTGGACCGGCTCGGCGGGCTCCCCGCGGAGCTGCGCGACCACCCGGACCTGATGGCGTTCTACGAGCGAATCCTGCGCGCCGACTTCACCGCGCTCGGCGCCTACGCGCACCCCGACGCGGCACCGCTGGACATCCCCATCACGGCGATGAACGGCGCCGCCGAGTGGTTCACCCGCGCCGACGTCGACGCCTGGCAGCGGGAGAGCACCCGGCCGCTGACCACGCACCTGTTCCCCGGAGACCACTTCTTCATCCGCGACCGGTGGTCCGCGCTGGCGCGGATCGTCGGCTCCGGATTCGCGGTCACCTGACCGAGCCAGCACCCGCAACGACAACCCGAGGGCAGAGGACGGCCATGAAGGACGAACTGAAGGCGTACCTGGAAGAGCAGTTCATGTTCGAGTTCGACGCGGAGATCACCGAGGAGACCGACCTGTTCAAAGCGGGCATCCTCGACTCCTTCGGCTACATCTCGCTGATGACGCACATCGAGCAGTCCTACGGCGTGCAGTTCGGCGAGGACGAGCTGCTCGGCAACGTGATGGTGTCGCTGGCGGGCATCGCCGAGTTCGTCGACGGCGCCCGCGAGCGGGCCCTCGAAAGCCGGTGACGCGATGTGCGGCATCGCGGGTTTCTACGGCAGTTCGCTGCATCCGGAGCAGTACCGGGACCTGATGCACGACATGCTCGCGCAGATCGAGCACCGCGGACCGGACGAGGCGGGCTGCTACCTCGACGACCGGCTCGCGATGGGCACGGTGCGGCTGAGCATCATCGACCTCTCCAGCGGGCAGCAGCCCGTCGGCAGCGCGGACGGGCGCTACTGGCTCTGCTACAACGGCGAGCTCTACAACTACCGCGAGCTGCGCCGCGACCTGATCGCCCGCGGCTTCGCGTTCCGCACCGAATCCGACACCGAAGTGGTGCTCAACGCGTGGGCGGCGTGGGGCCCGGACTGCCTGCCGCGGTTCAACGGGGCGTTCGGCTTCGCCGTGTACGACTCGGAAACCGGTGAGCTGCACCTGGCGCGGGACCGCTACGGCAAGCGCCCGCTGTTCGTGGCCCGGCACGAGGGCGCGTGGCTGTTCGCCTCCGAGATGAAGGCGTTCCTGGCCTACCCCGGCTTCCGGTTCGAGTTCGACCCGGCCGAGCTGTCCTCCATCTTCGCGACCTGGACCCCGCTGCCCGGCCAGAGCGGCTACCAGGGCGTCGAGCAGGTCCCGATGGGCGAGTACCTGTCGTTGCGCGGCGACGAGGTGCGGCGCGGCCGGTGGGCTCCGCTGGACCTGTCCGCCGGTGCCGCCCCCGAATCCGAGCAGGAGGCCGTGGAGCTCATCCGGGCCGACCTGGAACAGGCCGTGGACGTGCGGCTGCGCAGCGACGTCGAGGTCGGCGTGTACGCCTCCGGCGGGCTGGACTCCTCGATCATCGCGCACCTCGCGGCCCGGCGCACCGACCGTCCACTTCGGACGTTCTCGATCCAGTTCGAGGACGCCGAGTTCGACGAGTCCGCCGAGCAGGACGAGCTCACCGCGCACCTGGGAACCCGGCACTCGACGGTGCGGGTCTCCGACGCCGACGTCGCCGAAGCCTTCCCGGAGGCCGTCCGGCACGCCGAGGTGCCCGCGTTCCGCACCGCGTTCGTGCCGATGCACCTGCTGGCCCGGCAGGTCCGGCGCGAGGGCATCAAGGTCGTGCTCAGCGGGGAAGGCGCCGACGAGGCGTTCCTCGGCTACGGGATCTTCAAGGACACCCGGCTGCTGTCGGAGTGGAACGAGCTCGACGACGAGACGCGCCGGGAGCGGATGGGGCGGCTCTACCCGTACCTGGCGCACTTCAACGGTGCCGACGAGCAGCGCCGCATGCTGGGCCTCTACCAGCAGTTCTCCACCGAGGACCGGCCCGGCCTGTTCTCGCACCAGATGCGGTTCCAGAACGGCCGCTTCGCCGCCCGCCTGCTCGCCGAACCCGGAGATCCGCTGGGCGCGATCGAGAAGCTCGTCGCCGACGAGCCGGGCTTCGCCGAGCTCAGCGCGGTGCAGAAGGCGCAGTGGCTGGAGTTCCGCACCCTGCTGTCCGGCTACCTGCTGTCCACCCAGGGCGAGCGGATGGCGCTGGCGCACGGCGTGGAGAACCGCTGCCCGTTCCTCGATCCGGCCGTGGTGCGCCGCGCCGCCTCCGTCAACGGCCGCTTCGGCGACCCGTACGACGAGAAGTACCTGCTCAAGCAGGCCTACGCCGACGTGCTGCCGGAGCGGATCGTGAAGAAGGGCAAATTCCCCTACCGCGCACCGGATTCCGCGGTGTTCGTGCGGTCCCGTCCGGACTACCGCGACCTGCTGCTGGACCAGGACGCGCTCGACGAGATCCCCGCGCTCGACTCGCGGTTCGTGCGCAAGTTCGTCACCCGCGTCTTCGACACCCCGCCGGAACGCATCGGCACCAAGGAGAACCAGGCGTTCGTCTTCCTGGCCTCCACGGTGTGGCTGCACCACTGGTACGTCCGCGGCCACGCCCGCGACCACGAACCGCTGGCGGTGCCGCTGCGGGTGGTCGACCGGCGTTCCAGCGCGGTGGCGGCCTGACCTCCGCCCGCGCGCACCAGGCGGCCGTGCCGCCGACCAGACACCAGGCCGCCCCCGGCCGAAACCGACAGGCCGAGGACCGGCGCTGAGATGGAGCAACCTCCCATGGACCACCCCACCGGTGACCACGACATCGCCATCATCGGCACCTCGTTGCGGCTGCCCGGCTCGCGCACGATGGACGAGTTCTGGGGGCACCTGTCGGCCGGCCGGTCGCTGATCAGCGAGGTCCCCGCGCGCCGCTGGCGCAAGGAGGACCACCTCGGCGATCCGCGCCGGGAGTTCAACAAGACCAACAGCGCCTGGGGCGGTTTCGTCGACGACGTGGACTGCTTCGACGCCGAGTTCTTCCAGATCTCCCCGCGCGAAGCCCAGGCGATGGATCCGCAGCAGCGGATGGCGATGGAGCTGAGCTGGCACGCGCTGGAGGACGCCGGGTACCGCGCGGACCGCCTCGCGGGCTCGGCGACCGGCGTGTTCATGGGCGTGTGCCACTGGGACTACGCGGAGCTCGTCGAGCAGGAGGTCGCCGAGGTCGACGCCTACTACCCGACGGGCGCGGCCTACGCGATCATCGCGAACCGGGTGTCGCACCACTTCGACTTCCGCGGCCCCAGCGTCGTCAACGACACCGCGTGCGCGAGTTCGCTGGTGGCGGTGCAGCAGGGCGTGCAGGCGCTGCTGTCCGGCGACTGCGAGTACGCCCTGGCCGGTGGCGTGAACCTGACCTGGTCGGCGCGGCACTTCATCGCGTTCGCCAAGGCGGGCATGCTCTCGCCGGACGGGCTGTGCCGGGCGTTCGACGCGGGCGCCAACGGCTACGTGCGCGGTGAGGGCGGCGGGGTGGTGCTGCTCAAGCGCGCCGCCGACGCCCGGCGGGACGGCGACCCGGTGCACGCGGTGATCAAGGGCATCGGCAGCAACCACGGCGGGCGCACCAGCTCGCTCACCGTCACCAACCCGGACGCCCAGGCCGACCTGATCACCGGGGTGTACCGGCGGGCGGGCATCGCGCCGGAATCGGTGACCTACGTGGAGACCCACGGGCCGGGCACGCCGGTCGGGGACCCGATCGAGATCCGGGGGTTGAAGAAGGCGTTCGCCGCGCTCGGCGGCGAGGCCGAGGGCCACCGGTGCGGCGTCGGCTCGGTGAAGACGAACATCGGGCACCTCGAAGGCGCGGCGGGCATCGCGGGCATGCTCAAGGTGATCCTCGCGATGCGGCACCGGCAGCTGCCGGAGACGGTGAACTTCCGCAAGCTCAACCCGCTGATCAAGCTCGCGGGCAGCCCGCTCTACATCGTGGACGGCCTCACCGGCTGGGAGTCCGGGCAGGGGCCGCTGCGGGCGGGCGTGAGCTCGTTCGGCTTCGGCGGAACCAACGCGCACGTGCTGCTCGAAGCGGGCGAATCCGTCGAGGCGAGCGGCGACGACGACGGGGAGCAGTGGATCCCGGTGTCGGCGCGCGACGAGGAGCGGCTGCGGGAGACCTGCGCGGCGCTCGCGCACTGGGTGCGGGAGCGCGACGAGCGGCCCGCGCTGGCCGACGTCGCGCGCACCCTGCGCCAGGGGCGGACGCCGATGCGGGAACGGATCGTGTTCCGCGCCGACGACCTCGACACCTGGGTCGCGCAGCTGGAGAGCATCGCGGCGGGGGACAAGCGGGTGCCCGCGCGGTGCAAGCGGGGACGGGCCGCCGACGGCGCTCCCGACGGGCTCGACGCCGACGACCTCACCGAGCTGGGCGCGCGGTGGCTGGAGCAGGGCCGCTACGAGAAGTTCGCCTCCGCCTGGGCGACCGGGCTGCCGGTGGACTGGGAGCAGTGGCCGGAGCAGGGCAGGCGGCTGCACCTGCCCGGGTACGCGTTCGCCCGCACCCCGCACTGGTTCACCCCGACGGCGCCTTCGAACCTGAGCCCGGCCGTCGCGGCAGCCCCGGTGGAGCAGGCCGCGACCGAGACGGCCGCGCTGGGGCAGGCGAGCGCCGAGGACGGCGGCTGGTCGTTCCCGGTCCGCTTCGACGCCACCCAGGGCTTCGTGCGCGATCACGTGGTGAACGGGGCCCGGATCGTGCCGGGAGTCGCGGTCCTCGACCTCGTCATCGCCGCCGCCCGCCAGCACGCCGAGGGGCGGATCCCGCGGGTGCGCAACGCGGTGTGGATCCGCCCGCTGGTCGTCGGGGAGGACGGCCTGGCGGCGCGGCTGCGGCTGACCCCGGGCGGCGACGGCCACGACTACGCGATCGTCGACGCGGACGGCTCGCCCTACGCCAGCGGGCGGGTGGACTACGGGCCCGCCGCCGCCGAGACCTTCGACCTGGCGGCGCTGCGGGAGCGGCACCCGCGGCGGCTCGACGCCGAGGCGGGCTACGCCGCGCTGCGCGCCAGCGGCATCGAGCACGGGCCCGCGCTGCGCGCGCTCACCGGCCTGCGCAGCGGTCCCGACGGGGTGCTCGCCGAGCTGCGGCTGCCCGCGGCGGCCGCGCCCGGATCGGCCTTGCAGCCCGCGATCCTGGACAGTGCGCTGCTCGCGGCGCTCGCGCTCGGCGCGGCGGACGGCGGCTGGCGGGTGCCGTCGGCACCGGCGGTGCCGTTCGCGCTCGACGAGCTCACCGCCCACGCGCCCACCACGGCGACCATGCACGCGTGGCTGCGGCCCGCGGAGGGTTCCCGGGCGCGCGGCAAGGTCGACGTGGACCTGCTCGACGACGAGGGCCGGGTGTGCGTCCGGTTCACCGGGTACACCTCGCGTTCCCTCGGCGGCGAACCGGCGGACCGGCGTCCGGACGGGGATCTGCTGGAGGTCACCGGAACCTGGGTCGACGCACCGTCCACATCGGAGGGACCGGCGGCACCGGTGGTGGTGCTCAACGCGGTGCTGGACGAAGACCTGGTGGCCGCGAGCGCGGCTCGGCTCGGCGCCGAGGTGGTGGCGCTGCCGGTGCCCGCCGCGGCAAGCGACGCCGACGCGATGCGGGCCGCCTTCGAAGCCTGCTACGCGCAGCTGCAGCGGATGCGCGGCAAGGGCCGGGTGCTCGTCGTGGCTCCGGGCGCGCCGGACTCGCCGGTGTACGGACCGCTCGCGGCCCTGCTCAAGACCGCGCGGCTGGAGAATCCCGCGTTCCACGGGGCGGTCGTGCTCGTCGAGGACTTCGCGCCGCGCGACGCCGCCCGCTTCGAACGCATCGTGCACAGCGAGGCCGGGAGCGCCGACACCGAGATCGCCCACACCGCAGGCGGGCGGCGGCTGCGCCACGAGACCGCGCCGATCCCGGCGGACGAGTCCGGGCGGAGCCTGCTGCGCGACGGCGGCGTTTACTGGATCACCGGCGGCGCGGGCGGCATCGGGCGGATGCTCGCCGAGCACCTGTGCCTGCGCCACGGCGCCACCGTCGTGGTCAGCGGCCGTTCCGCGCACAGCCCCGAAGTCGACGCGCTCGACGCCCGCCTCACCGGCGGCCGGGTGCGCTACCGGCAGGCCGACGTCACCGACGAGGGCAGCGTGCACGCCGCCGTGGCCGCCATCCGCTCCGAGCACGACCGGCTGGACGGCGTGTTCCACGCGGCCGGGGTCCTCGACGACGGGTACCTCGCGACGAAACCGCTGGCGAGCACCACCGCCGTGCTCGCGCCGAAGGTGGACGGCACCGCGCACCTCGACGCCGCGACCCGCGAGCTCGACCTGGATTTCCTGCTGCTGCTCGGTTCCGTCGCGGGCGCGTTCGGCAGCGCCGCGCAGGCCGACTACGCCGCCGCCAACGCGCACCTGGACGCCTTCGCCGCGCGGCGCGAGGCCGCCGGAGCGACGACCCGGGTGATCGACTGGCCGCTGTGGGCCGACGGCGGCATGCGGATGGACGAGGCCACGCTGTCCTACCTGCGCAAGCGCACCGGCACCGTCCCGCTGCCCGGTGACGTCGGGCTCGCCGCGATCGAGCGGGCGCTGCGCACCGACTCGCCGGTGCGCCGCGTCGTGCTGTTCGGGGAGACGCCGAAGCTGCGGGTGTACGCGGGACTGGACCGGCCCGCGACCGCCCCGGCCCCGGCGGCGCCCGCCCCGATCGCGCCGGCGGCGCTCGGGGAGGACGAGCTGGTCAACCGCACCCAGGACTTCCTGCGGGAGGTGTTCGCGAAGGTCACCCGCCAGGACGCCGACGACATCCTGGTGGAGGAGAAGCTGGAGCACTACGGCATCGACTCCATCGCGATCGTCGACCTCACCAGCACGCTGGAGGACACCTTCGGCTCGCTGCCGAAGACGTTGTTCTTCGAGTACGTCGACCTGCAGGGCGTCGCCGAGTACTTCGTCGCCGAGCACCGGGACCGGCTGCTGGAGCTGTTCGCGCCGCAGGAATCCGCTCCTGCCGCGCCGGTGGTCGCAGAGGTGGAATCCACCGCTCCCGCAGGGGAAATCGCCTCCCCGACCATCGCGCCAGCGGCGATCAAACCCGCGCCGATCACCCCCGCGACCGCGCCCCCGACGTCGCCGCCCCCGGCCCTCGCCGCGCCCCGGCCCGCCGACCCGCGCGCGGACGCCGACCACCACGACATCGCCGTCGTCGGCATGGCCGGTCGCTATCCCGGCGCCGACACCCTCGCGGAGTTCTGGGACCTGCTCAGCGAAGGCAGGCACAGCTTCGAAGAGGTCCCCGAATCCCGCTGGCGCCACGGCGACGTCTACTTCGACGAGCGCGACGTGCTCGGCAAGACCGTCGTGCGCACCGGCACCTTCCTGCGCGACGTGGACGCCTTCGACCCGCGCTACTTCAACATCTCCCAGCGCGACGCCGAGATCATGTCGCCCGAGGTGCGGCTGTTCCTGCAAGCGGGCGTGACCGCGCTGGAGGACGCCGGCTACTCGCGGGAGACGTTGCGCCGCCGCTACGACGGCGACGTGGGCGTGCTCGTCGGCTCGATGAACAACAGCTACTCGCTCTACGGCTTCCAGAACATGCTGCAGCGCGGCACGACGACCAGCGGCAGCGAAGTCGGCGTGATGGCGAACATGCTGTCCTACCACTACGGCTTCACCGGGCCGTCGGTGTTCGTGGACACCATGTGCTCGTCGTCCTCGGCGTGCGTGCACCAGGCGGTGCGGCTGCTGCGCGACGGCGACACCCGGATGGTCGTGGTCGGCGGGATCAACCTGATGCTGCACCCCTACGACTTGATCTCCACCTCGCAGGCGCACTTCACCACCAAGTCCGCCGACGTCGTGCGCAGCTACGGGCTCGGCGCCGACGGCACCATCCTCGGCGAGGGCGTCGGCGCGGTCGTGCTCAAGCCGCTCGGGGAGGCCGTCGCCGACGGTGACCACGTCTACGGCGTGATCAAGGGCAGCGGCCTCACCAACGCGGGCGTGCGCAACGGGTTCACCGTGCCGAGCCCGCAGCAGCAGGCGCGCGCGGTGGAGCGGGCGCTCGACGACGCCGGGGTGGACGCGCGCACCATCAGCTACCTGGAGGGGCACGGCTCGGCGACCTCGCTGGGCGACCCCATCGAGATCAAGGGCGCCAGCCTCGCGTTCGGCAGGCACACCGAGGACCGCGGCTTCTGCGCGATCGGTTCGGTGAAGTCGAACGTGGCGCACCTGCTGTCCGGCTCCGGGCTGGTCGGGTTGACGAAGGTGCTGCTGCAGCTGCAGCACCGCACCCTGGCGCCGTCGCTGCACTCCGAGACGCTGAGCCCCGCCATCGACTTCGACGCGACGCCGTTCACGGTGCAGCGCGACCGGGCCGAGTGGCGCCGCCCCGTGGTGCGGGGCGAGGAGGCGCCGCTGCGGGCGGGCATCACCTCGATCGGCGCGGGCGGCATCAACGTGCACCTCGTGGTGGAGGAGCACGACGGCACCGTGGTGGCCGCGCCGGACAGCGGCAGGCCGCAGGTGCTGGTGCTCTCCGCGATGACCCCGCAGGTGCTGCGCGCGGTGCTGCGCGACGTGCGCGACCACGTGCGCGCGCAGCGGCCGGGCCTGGACGCGCTGGCGTACGCGTTGCAGACGGGCAAGAACGAACTGCCGTGCAGGCTCGCGTTCGTGGCCACGAGCACCGAGGACGCGCTGCACCGCCTCAGCCGTCTGTCCGAAGTGGACTGGACGGCGGAATCCCCTGCCGTGCCGGACGGCGTGCACTTCACGGCGAGCACCCTGCGGCAGCGCCGCACCGCCACCGCCGCCACCGTCGAACAGGCCGTGGCCGAGCGCAGGCTCAGCGAGCTCGCGCAGCACTGGGCGGCCGGTTCGGCGGTGGACTGGGACCGGCTGTGGCCGCTGGGCACCCGGCCCGCGAAGCTCTCGCTGCCCGGCTACCCCTTCGACAAGGTCAGCTGCTGGTACCCCGAGTTCGACGACGCCCCGAGCGTGCTGCGGCCGATCGCGTTCGCCCGCCGCGCGCACCCGTGGGTGGGGGAGAACCGCTCCGACCTGCACGGCGTGCGCTACGGCCTGACGTTGCGCGGGGACGAGCTGCTCGACTACGCGCACACGGCGGGCCGCAAGCGCCGGTACGCCACGATGGCGCTGCTCGACGGCGCGCTGGCCTTCGCGCGGCTCGCGGGCCTCGGCGACGGCCCGCTGCGGGTGCGCGACGCGGAGTGGGCCGCGCTGCCCGCGCCCGGCGACGACCCGGCGGCGCTGGAGTGGCGGCTGGGCGGTTCGGCCGGGGCGCACCGCGCCGAGCTGTGGCACGCCGACGGCACGCTGCGCTTCGCCGCCACCGTCGAACCCGGCGCGGGCGCGGAGGTTCCCCCCGGACCGGTGCACGCCGCGCTGTCGCTGGACCAGGACGGTTTCTACGCGGCGCTCGGCGAGCTCGGCATCGACGCGCGGCCCTACTCGCGCAGCGTCGACGGCGTCGCGCCGCTCGACGGCCACCGGCTGCTGGTGCGGGTCGCTGAACCGGCGATGTGCCAGGACCCGCACAAGCGGCAGGTGCACGTCCCGGCGTGGGTGTTCGCCGGTGTGCTGCAAGGGGTTCAGCACGCGCTCGGGCAGGCCGACGCCGCCGTGGTGCGGGTCGCGGCCGTGCACGGCGCGGACCTGGAGCGGACCCGCGCGCTGCTGCTGGAGCGGACCTCGGAGACCGCGTTCCGGGTGGACCTGCTCGACGAGCACGGGCGCGGACTGGGCCGGATCGAGGGCGCCGAGTTCGGCCCCGGGCCGCTGCCGGCCGCGTTGACCGGCTCGGGTGCGACCGCCGCCCCGGTGTCGATCGCCGAGTCCGCCACGATCGCCGAGCCCGCCACGATCGCCGAGCCCGCCACGATCGCCGAGCCCGCCACGGTCGTCGCCTCGACGACCGCGAACGTCTCCGAGCCCCCCGCGTTGCCGGAGCCGGTGGACGGGCAGGACGCGCTGATCGCGGCGCTGCGGGAGGTCGTCGCCGACCTGCTGAAGTTCGACCTCGCCGAGATCGACGCGGACACGCACTTCCACGCCTACGGCTTCGAGTCCATCGCGCTGGCGAAGTTGTCCACCGAGGTCAACGGCCTGTTCGGCGTGGAGCTGAGCCCGGCGGTCTTCTTCGAGTGCCCGAACATCCGCAGCCTCGCCGAGCATCTGGTGGAGCGCTACGGCGACAAGCTGACAGTCCCGGACCAGGCCGCGGAGGCCCCGGCCCCGGCCCCGGCCCCGGCCCCGGCCCCGGCGACTCCGGCGATCCCGGCGGCGCAGCAGGCTCCGGCGGCGAGCGCCGTCTCGTCGACGGCCGCGACCGCCGCGCCCGGCCCTGCCGACGACGACGCCGTGGCGATCGTCGGCGCGGCCGGGAAGTTCCCCGGAGCCGGTGACCTCGACGAGTTCTGGCGGCGCCTGCGCGACGGGGACGACCTCATCACCGCCTACCCGGGCGACCGCTTCGACTCCCGCTACGCCGGCACCGTCGCGGGCGCGGACTTCCCGAAGTTCGCCGGGCAGCTCGACGACGTGGACCGGTTCGACGCCGACTTCTTCAACCTGTCCCGCCTCGAAGCGGAGCTGATGGACCCGCAGCAGCGCCTCGCGCTGGAAGCGGTGTGGACGGCGCTGGAGAACGGCGGCTACGCCCCGGCCCGGCTGCCGGAGAGCACCGGCGTCTACTTCGGGGTGTCCGGCAACGACTACCACCACCTGCTCAACGCCAGCGGCGTCGCGCCCGACGGCTACACCGCCACCGGCAACGCGCATTCCATCCTGGCCAACCGGATCTCCTTCGTGCTCGACGTGCACGGACCGAGCGAACCGGTCGACACCGCCTGCTCCAGCTCGCTGATCGCGCTGCACCGCGCGGCCGAGAGCATCCGGGCGGGGCGCTGCGAGATGGCGCTGGCGGGTGGGGTGAACCTGCTGCTCAGCGTCGACACCTTCGCCGCCACCCAGCAGTCCGGGATGCTCAGCCAGGACGGCCGGTGCAAGACGTTCTCCGCCGACGCCGACGGGTACGTGCGCTCCGAGGGCGTCGCGGTGGTGCTGCTCAAGCCGCTCTCTCGGGCGCAGCGCGACGGCGACGCGATCTGGGGCGTGCTGCGGGGCGGTGCGGAGAACCACGGCGGTCGCGCCGGTTCGCTCACCGCGCCCAACGGCAAGGCGCAGGCCGCGCTGATCAAGGACGCGATGCGCGGCATCGAGCCCGGCAGCATCGGCTACGTCGAAGCGCACGGCACCGGCACCGGCCTGGGCGACCCGGTGGAGGTCAACGCCCTCGCCGCCGCCTACCGGGAGCTCGGCGGGCCGGGTGCCGACGGCAGGCCGTGGGCGCTGGGGTCGGTGAAGACGAACATCGGCCACCTGGAGTCGGCCGCGGGCTTGGCCGGGGTGCTCAAGGTGCTGCTGGCGATGCGCCACCGCGCGCTGCCGCCGACGTTGCACTGCGAGCGGCTCAACCCGCACCTGCCGCTGTCCGGCGGCGAGTTCGAGGTGGTGCGCGAGCCGCGCCGCTGGGAACCGCGCACCGACGCGACCGGGCGGGCCTGGCCGCTGCGGGCCGGGGTGAGCAGCTTCGGCTTCGGCGGCGCCAACGCGCACGTCGTCCTGGAGGAGGCGCCGCCGTCCCCGGCGCCCGCGGGGGACCCCGGCGGGCCGCAGGCCGTGGTGCTCTCGGCGCGCGACGACGAGCGGCTGCGCGCCTCGGCGCAACGCCTGCGCGACTTCCTGCGGACCGGCGAACGTCCCGCCCTGGCGGAGCTGGCGCGCACCTTGCAGGTGGGCCGGGAGGCGATGGAGCGGCGGCTCGGTTTCGTCGCGGGCTCCGTCGACGAGGTGCTCGGCGCGCTGGACCGCTACCTGGCCGGGAACACCGCGGGCCTGCACCTCGGCGGCGTGCCGCGCTCGCGCGGTACCGGAGTGCGGCGGACGCCGGACGAGTCGCCGGAGGTGACCCGCGCGCTGCGCGACGGACGGCTGGACGCGGCGGTCGCGCTGTGGTGCGACGGAGCTTCCGCGGACTGGGCCGCCCAGCACCCGGCCGGACGGCGCACGGTGCGGCTGCCCGCCTACCCGTTCGCCCGCGAGCGCTACTGGGTGCCGGAGTCCGCCGGGGTTCCCGCGGTCTCCGGTCCGGGCGGCGCCGCCCGGGGAACGCCCGAATCCACTGCCATGAGAGGGAAGTCCGCGCTGAACGGAGCCGACCGGGCCGCCGCCGCGCCACCGGAGCCGGAGTTCGACACCGGCGCCTACGCGGCCCTGCTGGACGCGGTCCTGGACGACCGCCTCGGCCCGGACGCCCTCAGCGATGCCTGACCGCTTCACCGCCCCCGCGCAGACCGGCCCCGCCGTCTCGCGCCCTGGAACGGAGCTCAACGTGAGTCGACAGATCCTTCGCCTGCCGGTGTGGCGCGACGAGCCGGTGCCCCCGCCCGCCGCGCCGGCCGGAACCCGGCGGCTCGTCGTGCTCTGCGACGTCCCCGACGCGGCGGTCGCCGAGCTGCGCGAGCGGCTTCCCGAGGTGTCGGTGGCGCGGATCGAACGCCGGGACGACGGCCCCGCCGCGGCCTACGAGCACGCCGCGACCAGGCTGCTCGGCGAGCTCCAGCGGCTGCTGAGCCAGCCCTCCGGCGGGACGTGCACCGTGCAGGTGGTGTGCCAGGAGGGCACGGCGTCCGGCTACGCGGGTCTGCTGGGCATGCTGCGCACCGCCGGGCAGGAGGACCCGGCGCTGCACGGCCACCTCGTCGAGTTCACCCGGCTCCCGTCCGGCGCGGAACTCGCGGAGGTGCTGGAAGCCGAGCTCGGCGGCGGGCAGGTGCACGTGCGCTACGACGGCGGACGCCGCCAGGTCCGCGACCGGGAACCGGCCGCGCGCCCCGAGGCCGCACCGGTGTGGCGTCCCGGTGGCGTCTACCTGATCACCGGCGGCGGGGGCGGTCTCGGCGCGCTGCTGGCCGAGGACATCGCCCAGCAGGCGCCCGGCGCGCACGTCGTCCTGTGTGGACGGTCGAGCGGGAAGTCCGTGCCGCACGGCGAATACCGGACCCTGGACGTCACCGACCGGGCGGCCGTGGCACAACTCGTCGCCGATCTGGTGCGCGCCCACGGGCGCATCGACGGCATCGTGCACGCCGCCGGGCTGATCGACGACGACTACCTGATCCGCAAGTCGCACCAGCGGGCGCAGCGCGTGCTCGCGCCGAAGGTCGCCGGACTGGTGCACCTCGACGAGGCGACGCGGGACCTGCCGCTGGACTTCCTCGTCGCGTTCTCCTCCGGAGCCGGGGCGCTCGGCAACGCGGGCCAGGCCGACTACGCCGCCGCGAACGGGTTCCTCGACGCCTACCAGACCTACCGCGCCGGACTGGTCGCCGCCGGGCGGCGCCACGGGCGCAGCGCCTCCGTCGGCTGGCCGCTGTGGCGCGACGGCGGCATGACCGTCGACGCCGCCGAGGTCCCCGCGCTCACCGCCCGCTTCGGGCACCCGCTGCCGACCGCCACCGCGATGCGCGCCCTGCGCGAAGCGCTGGCGAGCGGCGCACCCCAGCTACTGGTCATCGACGAGGAGGGCGACGTGCAAGCGCAACCGGCGGGGGACCTGCGGGCCCGCGTGCTGCCCGTGTTGAAGGATCTGATCGCGGCGACGGTGCGGCTGGACCCGGCGAAGCTCGACGCGGGCGCGCCGCTGGACTCCTTCGGCATCGACTCGCTCGCCGTGACCCGGCTCAACCGCGAGTTCGCACAGTGGTTCGGCGCGCTGCCCAAGACGCTGCTCTACCAGCACCCGACGCTGCACGACCTCGCCGGGCACCTCGCCGAGCGGCACCCGGAGGGCTGCCTGCGGTGGCTCGCCGACGCGGCGGACACCGTTGGTGCGGCGGAGGAATCGTCCGCGCCCGCACGGACCGAGCAGCGCGCCACCGGTCTCGACGTCCCCGCTGAGCACCCCCGCCGGGCGGCATCCGCCCCACGTGGAGCGCACGGCCCGTCCGGCTCCCGTCCCGCGGACACCACGCGGGACGAGCCCATCGCGATCATCGGGCTCAGCGGGCGCTACCCGGACGCGCCGACCGTGGGAGCGTTCTGGGAGAACCTCCGCACCGGCCGCGACAGCGTCCGCGAGATCCCCGCCGAGCGCTGGTCGCTGGAGGGCTTCTACGAGCCGGACGCGCAGCAGGCCGTGCAGCGGGGCGCCAGCTACAGCAAGTGGGGCGCGTTCCTCGACGACTTCGCCCGCTTCGACGCCGCGTTCTTCGGCATCGCGCCCCGCGAGGCCGCCGACGTGGACCCGCAGGAGCGGTTGTTCGTGGAGAGCGCCTGGTCGGTGCTGGAGGACGCCGGGTACACCCGCGAACGCCTCGCCGAGCGGCACGGCTCCCGCGTCGGCGTGTTCGCCGGGATCACCAAGACCGGCTTCGACCGCAACGGTCCACGAGCGACCGACGGGGTCCCCGGCGCGCCGCGGACCTCGTTCGGATCGCTGGCCAACCGCGTGTCGTACCTGCTGGACCTGCGCGGCCCGAGCATGCCGATCGACACCATGTGCTCGGCGTCGCTGACCGCGATCCACGAGGCCTGCGAGCACCTGCGCCACGGCGCCTGCGAACTCGCCATCGCCGGTGGTGTCAACCTGTACCTGCATCCGTCGACCTACGTGGAGCTGTGCCGGTCGCGGATGCTGGCCGCCGGTCCGGAGTGCCGCAGCTTCGGCGACGGCGGCGACGGTTTCGTGCCCGGCGAGGGCGTGGGTGCGGTGCTGCTCAAGCCGCTGTCGAAGGCCGAGGCCGACGGCGACCCGATCCACGCGGTGATCCTCGGTTCCGCCATCAACCACGGCGGGCGCAGCAACGGCTACACCGTCCCGAACCCGCGCGCGCAGGCCGAGCTGATCCGGGAAGCGCTGGACCGCGCGGGCGTGTCGGCCGACGAGCTGGGCTACGTGGAGGCGCACGGCACCGGGACCGAGCTGGGCGACCCCATCGAGGTCGACGGGCTCACCGAGGCCTTCGCGGGCCGGACCGGCCGGTGCGCGCTCGGCTCGGCGAAGTCGAACATCGGCCACCTCGAAGCCGCCGCGGGCATCGCCGGGCTCACGAAGGCGGTGCTGCAGCTCCAGCACGGCGAGCTCGCCCCCACGCTGCACGCCGAGCGGCCCAACCCGAACATCGACTTCGGCGCGACTCCGTTCACCTTGCAGACCTCGGCGGCGCCGTGGTCCCGGCGCGCGGACGGGGCGCCCCGGATGGCGGGTATCTCCTCGTTCGGCGCGGGCGGCGCCAACGCGCACGTGATCGTCGCCGAGTACGAGCACGTCCCGGAGGCGCCCGCTCCGGAGCGGGCGGTGCTGCTGCCGCTGTCGGCGCGCACCGGCGACGACCTGCTGGCCCGAGCCGAGCAGCTCGCCCGGTGGCTCGACGCCACGACCGAGGTGGACCTGCCCGCCGTCGCCGCGACCCTGCAGCTCGGCCGGGAGCCGATGGACGAACGGGTGTGCTTCGCGGCGAGCACCGCCGGCGCGTGGCGCGAGCAGCTGCGGGCGTTCCTGGCGGACCCCGAGGGCGACGGCGAGTGGTGGCGCGGCCGGGTCCGGGCGACCCGCGAGACGTTGAACGCGTTGGCGGGGAAGGCTGAACTCCGCGCCCTGGTCGCGCAGTGGATCGCCCGCGACGAACTGGCCGAGCTCGCCGCGTTCTGGGCGAAGGGCATGCCGCTGGACTGGAGCGCGCTGGGTTCGGACGCCGCGACGCGGGTGCACCTGCCGAGCTACCCGTTCGCGGGCCGCCGGTTCTGGTTCGAGCCCGCCCGCCCGGAACTCGCCCAGTCCCAGCCGGAACCCGCCGTCGCGCCCGCTGCGGCGCCGCGCGGGGCGACGGCCGCCGAGGTGGAGCAGGTGCTGCTGGACGCGGTCGCCGAAGCCCTGGACATGCCGGCCGCCGAGATCGAGCGCCGCCGCCCGTTCGCCGACTACGGCCTGGACTCGATCCTCGGCGTGAACCTGGTGCACACCCTCAACGCCGCCTTGGACGCCGAGCTGGAGACCACCGACCTGTTCGACCACGGCACGGTCGAGCGCCTGCACGCCTTCCTGCTGGAGTCCTACGGCGACGCGCTCCGGGCGCCCGGGGTGAACGCCGCGGCCACCGCGCAGCCCGCTCGTCCCGCCGCGGCGGCGACGTCCGCCGACCGCGCCCCCGCCGACCGCGCCCCCGCCGACCGCGCCTCTGCCGACGGCGCGGACGACGACGCCATCGCCGTGGTCGGCATGGCGGCGCGCTACGCCGACGCCGAGGACCCGCGCGCCCTGTGGGACCACCTGCTCGCCGGTGCCGACCTGCTGGAACCGGTCACGCGCTGGCCGCTCGGCCCGGAGATCACCTGCCGCTCCGGGAGCTTCCTGCGCGGCATCGACCGGTTCGACCCGGTGTTCTTCGCGATCTCCGGGGTCGAGGCCACCTACATGGACCCGCAGCAGCGGATCTTCCTGGAGCAGTGCTGGAACGCCCTCGAAGACGGCGGCTACACCGGGGAGCGGCTGCGCGACCGCAACTGCGGCGTGTACGTCGGCTGCTACACCGGCGACTACTACGAGCACCTCGACGAAGCCCCGCCCGCGCAGGCGCTGTGGGGCACGATGGGCTCGGTCGTGGCCTCGCGCATCGCCTACCAGCTCGACCTGAAGGGCCCGGCGCTCACCACCGACACCTCCTGCTCCAGTTCGCTGGTGGCGCTGCACCTGGCCTGCCGCGACCTGCGCTCCGGGGCCGCCGACATGGCGATCTCCGGCGGAGTGTTCGTGCAGACCACGCCCCGGCTGTACCGCTCGGCCAGCCGCGCCGGGATGCTCTCGCCGTCCGGGCGCTGCCACGGTTTCGACTCCCGCGCCGACGGGTTCGTGCCGGGTGAGGGCGCGGGCGCGGTGCTGCTCAAGCGGCTCGCCGACGCCGAGCGCGACGGCGACCACGTCTACGGCGTCGTCCGCGCCTCCGGCACCAACCAGGACGGCACCACCAACGGCATCACCGCACCCAGCGCCGCCTCCCAGGAGCAGCTGCTGCGCGACGTGCACGCCGAGGGCGGCATCGCACCGGGCGGCATCCAGCTCGTCGAGGCGCACGGCACCGGGACGCAGCTCGGCGACCCCATCGAGTTCCGCGCGCTCAGCCGCGCCTTCGCCGGAGCCCCGGCCGGGGGAGCGGTGCTCGGGTCGATCAAGAACAACCTGGGCCACACCCAGTTCGCGGCGGGCATCGCCGGAGTCGTGAAGTCGTTGCTGGCGCTGGAGAACCGGCGCATCCCCGGCTCCCCGGACTTCGCCGAGCCCAACCGCGCGGTGGCGCTGGAGGGCAGCCCGTTCCGCATCGAGCGGTCCGCGCGGACCTGGCAGGCGCCGCCGGCCGGGCCGCGCCGCGCGGCGGTGAGCTCGTTCGGCGCCAGCGGCACCAACGCCCACGTCGTGCTGGAGGAGCACTCCGCGGCCCGGCCCGCCGACCCCGGTGGGGAGCACGCCTTCCTGCTCTCGGCGCGCACGCCCGCCGCGCTGCGCGCCGTCGTGGAGCGGCTGCTCGCGCACCTCGACCGGGAACCCGCGCTGCCCGCCGGTGCGGTGGCGTACAGCCTCGCGGCCGGTCGCGGCCACTTCCCGCACCGGCTCGCCACCGTCGCCGCCGACCTGCCCGCGCTGGCCGCGCGGCTGCGCGGCTGGCTGGCCGGATCCGCCGACGACGCCGTGCTGACCGGCGAGACCGCGGCCGACCCGCGCACCGCCGACGGCGCGCGGGCGCAATCCCCGGCCGAGCTGGCGCGGGCCTACGTGCGCGGCGAGGTCGACCGCTTCGGCGAGCACTTCCCGGCCGCCGCGCGGTACCAGGTCTCGCTGCCGACCTACCCGTTCGAGCGGCAGCGCTACTGGATCGACCGGCCCGCCGCGCAGATCGCCGCCGAGCCGCCGGCGGAGCGCACCGAACGGCCGGGCGCGCACCGGCTCCGCCTCACCGGCGAGGAGTTCTTCCTCGCCGACCACCACGTCAACGGCCGGGCGGTGCTGCCGGGCGTGCTGTCGCTGGAGGTGGCCCGCCAGGCGGCCACCGGCGACCGGAGCACGCCGGTGCGGTTGCGCGACGTCGTGTGGCCCGCGCCGTTCCCCGTGCAGCAGCAGGGCGCGGAGCTCAGCGTGCAGCTCGACGGCGAGGCGTTCCGGGTGCTGCGCGACGGCTCCGAGGTGCACGCCCAGGGCCGCATCGGCACTCCCGGCGCCCCGGAGCCCGTCGCGCTGGCGGAGCTGCGGGCTCGCTGCGGCCTGCGCACCCTGTCGCGGCAGCAGTGCCACGACGCCCTCGAAGCCGTCGGCATCCGCCACGGCGACCGGCTGCGCGCCATCGACGAACTGTCCATAGGAGACGGTGAGGTGCTGGCGCGGCTCGTGCTGCCCCCGGGCGCGCACGACGCGGAGTTCGCGCTGCACCCGGCGATGCTCGACAGCGCCATCCAGGCCGTCGTCGGGCTGCACGGCGACGCCACCGGCGCGCTCGCCGAACGCGCCGGCGCCCCCGCGCTGCCGTTCGCGCTGGACATCATCGACATCTTCGCCCCCACCTCCGAGCGCATGTGGGCCCACCTGCGCCACACCGCGGGCTACGAGCCCGCGGCCGACCGGGACGTGACCAAAGTGGACATCGACCTCTACGACGACGGCGGACGCCTCAGCGCGAGCCTGCGCGGCTACGCCTCCCGCCAGGTGACCGGCCCGGCGGGCGACGCCCCGAAAGCGACGCTGCTCGCCCCGGTGTGGGACGCGCTGCCCGCCGAGGACACCCCGCGCTGGCCCGCTCCGGGCGCGCGGGTGGTGCTGCTGGGCGGCGACGCCGCCGAGCAGGCCGAACTGCGGCGGCTGCACCCGACGGCGACCGTGCTCGACCTCCGCGCCGGCGAACCGGCCGAGCAGCTCGCGACCCGGCTGCCCGCCGACGTCGAGCACGCCATCTGGATCGCCCCCGCCACGGACACCGCGGCCGACGCGCCGATCGCGCTGTTCCGCCTGGTGAAGGCGCTGCTCGCCGGTGGCGCCGACGCGCGCGAACTCGGCATCACCGTCGTCACCCGCGGCGGTCGCCTGCTGCCCGGCGACACCGGCGGCGACCCGGCGCAGGCCGGGGTGCACGGCCTCGCGGGCACGCTCGCCAAGGAGTACCCGCACTGGCACTGCCGCGTCGCCGACGTCGCCGGACCGGTGCCGTGGGCGCAGCTGCTCGCGCTGCCCGCCGATGCGCGCGGTGAAGCGCTGGCCCACCGCCACGGTGAGTGGTACCGCCAGCGGCTGCTCGAAGTCGCCGAACCGGGAACGGCGCACGAGGCACCGGAACCGGGCGGCGTGCTCGTCGCCATCGGCGGCGCCGGGGGCATCGGCGTCGTGTGGACCGAGCACATGATGCGCCGCCACGGCGCCCAGGTCGTGTGGATCGGCCGCCGCCCGCTGGACGCCGAGATCGCCGCGAAGCAGGACGCCCTCGCCGCGCACGGACCCAAGCCGGACTACGTGCAGGCCGACGCCACCGACCGCGACGCGCTGGCCCGCGCCCGCGACGAGATCGTGCGCCGCCACGGCCCGGTGCGCGGTGTGCTGCACACCGCGATCGTGCTCGGCGACCAGACGTTGGCGCGGATGGACGAGCAGCGGTTCCGCACGACGTTCGCGGTGAAGGCCGGCGTGTCGGTGAACCTGGCCGAGGTGTTCGCCGGGCAGCCGCTGGAGTTCGTCGCGTTCTTCTCCTCGATGCAGGCGTTCTTCAAGGCGCCCGGCCAGGCCAACTACGCGGCGGGATGCACCTTCGGCGACGCCTACGCCGAACGCCTCGAAGCGCGGCTGGGCTGCCCGGTGAAGGTGATGAACTGGGGTTACTGGGCCGGGGTCGGCATCGTCACCGCCGACGGCTACCGGCAGCGGATGGCGCAGCTCGGCCTGGGCTCCATCGAACCGCACGAGGGCATGGCCGCGTTCGACGCGCTGCTGGCCTCCCCGCACCGGCAGCTGGCGCTGCTCAAGGCCACCGATTCCCGCAGCATCGACGGGCTCTACTCCGAGGACGCCGTCACCGGGCTGCCCGCCACCGTCCCGTCGCTGATCACCGAGCTCCGCGACGGCAGGCCGGACCGGCAGGCGGAGGTCGCGAGCCTGCGGGCCAGCGCCGACGGGCACGCGGGTTCGATGCACGACGCGCTGGTGCGGATCACCTGGGCGCTGCTGCGTTCGCTGGGCCTGTTCGGCGACGACCGCTCCGCCACCGCGGCCGAGTGGCGCGCCGCCGGCGGCATCCAGGACCGCTACCAGCGCTGGACGGAGCACAGCCTCACCGTGCTCGCCGAAGCCGGGCACCTGCGCCACGACGGCGACCAGCGCTACTCCAGCACCGACACCCGCCCGGTGTCCCTGGACGCGGCGTGGACCGAGTGGGACCGCGACAAGGACCGGTGGGTCGCCGAGGAGGCCAAGCGCGCGCAGGCCGTGCTGGTCGACACGACGCTGCGGGCGCTGCCGGACATCCTCACCGGGCGCCGTCCCGCGACCGACGTGATGTTCCCGAACACCTCGCTGGAACTGGTCGAGGCGGTCTACAAGAACAACCCCGTCGCCGACTACTTCAACGACGTTCTCGCCGACACCCTCGTCGACTACCTGGAGCGCAGGCTCGCCGCCGACCCCGCGGCGAAGCTGCGCATCCTGGAGATCGGCGCGGGCACCGGCGGCACCAGCGCCGTGGTGTTCCGGCGGTTGCGGCCGTGGGCGCAGCACGTCGAGACCTACCGCTACACCGACATCTCCAAGGCGTTCCTGCTGCACGCCAAGAAGACCTACAGCGACATCGCGCCTTACCTGGACGGGCGGATCTTCAACGCGGAGAAGCCGCTCGCCGGGCAGGACACCGATCCGGGGCAGTTCGACGTGGTGATCGCCACCAACGTCCTGCACGCCACCCGCAACATCCGCAACACGCTGCGCAACGCCAAGGCTGCCGCGCGCCCGAACGCGGTGCTGCTGCTCAACGAGCTGTCCGACAACATCGTGTTCAGCCACCTCACGTTCGGGCTGCTCGACGGGTGGTGGCTCTACGACGACCCGGCGCCGCGCATCGCCGGCTCTCCCGGCCTGGCGCCGCGCGACTGGCAGCGGGTGCTCGGCGAGGTCGGGTTCGGCTCGGCGTTCGTCGGGGCGGAAGGAGCCGACGACCTGGGCCAGCAGGTGATCGTCGCCGAGAGCGACGGACTCGTGCGCCAGCCCCGGCCGGACGGCGCGTCGGCGTTCCGCGGCGCGCTGCCCGAGGCGGCCCCGGTCGTGGCGGAAACGCCCGTCGTGGCAGCGGAACCCGTCGCGAACGGCGAGGCCGTGATCGCGGTGTCCACTTCGGACTTCGGTGATCGCGAGGAGCGGTTGCGGGGGGCGGCGCGGGACTTCTTCCGCGGCCTGGTCGCGGACACGCTGCAACTGCCGGTGTCCGACATCCGCGGCGACGTGTCCTTCGACCGCTACGGCATCGACTCCATCCTGGTCGTGCAGCTGACCGACGCGGTCCGCAAGGTGCTCGACAACGTCGGCAGCACCCTGTTCTTCGAGGTGCGCACCATCGACGGCCTGGTCGGCCACTTCCTGCGCACCCAGCCCGACGCGCTCGCCGAACTCGTCGGCCTCACCGACGAACCGGCCGCACCGGCTCCGGCGGCGCCCGCTCCTGTCGTGCCCGCCGCGACGCGGCCGGTCGAGGTGTCCGCCCCGGCTCCCGAGCCGAAGTCCGCCGAGGGCACCGCCATCGCCGTCGTCGGCATGGCCGGGCGCTACCCCGGCGCCCGCGACCTCGACGAGTTCTGGTCCAACCTGCTCGCGGGCCGCGACAGCATCACCGAGGTCCCAGTGCAGCGCTGGGACCACGACCGCTACTTCGACGCGCGCCGCGGCGTGCCCGGCAAGACCTACACCAAGTGGGGCGGGTTCCTCGACGGCGTCGACGAGTTCGACCCGCTGTTCTTCGGGATCTCGCCGAAGGCGGCGTCCACGATGGACCCGCAGGAGCGGCTGTTCCTGCAGACCGCCTACTCGACGCTGGAGGACGCCGGCTACACCCGCGACGCGCTGCGCGCCGCCGCCCGCGCCCGCGTGGGGGCCGACGCCGGGGACGTGGGCGTGTTCGTCGGCGCCATGTACTCCGAGTACCAGCTCTACGGCGCGGAGCGCAGCGCCCTCGGCGACCCGGTAGTGGTGCCCGGCAGCCTCGCCTCCATCGCGAACCACGTGTCGTACTTCTTCGACGCGGGCGGCCCCAGCGTCGCCGTCGACACCATGTGCGCCTCGGCGCTGACCGCGATCCACCTGGCCATCGCCGCCATCGAGCGCGGCGAGTGCGGCGCGGCGCTGGCCGGGGGCGTGAACCTGTCGCTGCACCCGAGCAAGTACCTCATGATCGGGGAGAGCCAGTTCGCCGCGAGCGACGGCCGCTGCCGCAGCTTCGGCGAGGGCGGTGACGGCTACGTGCCCGGTGAGGGCGTCGGCGCGGTGCTGCTGCGCCCGCTGGCCGACGCGCTCGCCGACGGGGACCGGGTGCTCGGCGTGATCCGGGGCAGCGCCGTCAACCACGGCGGCCACACCCACGGCTTCACCGTGCCCAACCCGAACGCGCAGGCCGCCGTCATCCGCAACGCCTGGCGCCGGTCCGCCGTGGACCCGCGCGACATCGGCTACATCGAGGCCCACGGCACCGGCACCTCGCTGGGCGACCCCATCGAGGTCGCCGGTCTGTCGGCCGCGTTCGGCGAGTTCACCGCCGACCGCGAGTTCTGCGCCCTCGGCTCGGCGAAGTCCAACGTGGGGCACCTGGAGTCGGCGGCGGGCATCGCGGGCCTGAGCAAGCTGCTGCTGCAGCTGCGCCACGGCACCCTCGTCCCGTCGCTGCACGCGGAGCGCACCAACCCGAACATCGACTTCGCGCAGAGCCCGTTCGTGCTCCAGCGCGAAGCCGCGCCGTGGCGGCGCGACGGGGACAAGCCGCGCCTGGCAGGGCTGTCCTCGTTCGGCGCGGGCGGTGCGAACGCGCACCTGCTCGTCGAGGAGCACCGCGCGCCCGAGCCGTCGCCGCGCGCGGCGGAACCGGTCGTGGTGGTGCTCTCGGCCGCCGACGCCGACCGGTTGCGCGCGTCGGCCGGCCGGTTGCGCGACGCGCTGCGCGCGGGCGACTGGTCGGACGCGGACCTCACCGACATCGCCTACACGCTGCAGGTGGGCCGGGAGGCGATGAGCGCCCGGTTCGCCGTGGTGGTGCGCGACCTGGCGGGGCTGATCGACGCGCTGGACACCTGCGCGGGCGGCGGCACGCCCGACGGCGGCCACGTCGAGACCGGCAGTCGCGGCGCGGCAAAGGGGTTCATCGCCGACGACGACTTCCAGGAGACCGTGGTGCGCTGGGCGCGGCGCGGCAAGCTCGCCCCGCTCGCGGAGGCCTGGGCCAGCGGACTGCACGTGGACTGGGCGCGGGTGCACGCCGACGGACCCCGGCCGCGCAAGGTCGGGCTGCCGGGCTACCCGTTCGCCCGGGAGAAGTACTGGTACACCGACGGCCTCGCGGAACTCCCGCAGCGCCCGGAAACCCCGGTGGCGCACCAGGTTTCGAGCACGCCGGTCACTGCTGAGCGAGCCGGCGCGCAGGTCACCGGTGCCACCGCTCCGATCGCCGCCCAGCGCGTCGGCTCCCAGGTCACCGCACCTGCCGGACCGGTCGCGGGGGCGCACGAGATCCCCGCGGGCGACCTCACGCTGCACCCGGTGTGGGAGCCGACGCGGCTGCTGCGCGGCAAGCCCTTCCCGAGCGACCGCTCCCGGCTGATCGCCATCGGCCTGGCCGCCGAGCAGCTGGCCGCGCTGCGCGACCGGTACTCGCAGGTCGTGGAGCTCGGCGCCGACGACGCGGCGGCCCTGGCCACCGCGGGTCCCGTCGACCACGTGATCATGCGGTTCCCCACCCGCGTCCTGACCGGCGCCGACGCGCAGATCGCCGAGCAGCGCGCCGCCACCCGCCGCATGTTCCGGGTGCTGCGCGCGATCACCGCGCTCGGCCTTGCGGACGAGCCGCTCGGCCTGACGCTGATCACGCACGGCGCGTTCGACCCGAGCGGCACCGAGACGGCCGACCCGGCGCAGGCCGGGCTGCACGGCCTGCTCGGCGGGCTCGCGAAGGAGCAGCCGCACTGGCGGCTGCGCGCGGTCGACCTCGCCGACGGTGAACCGTTCGTCCCGGCCGAGGTCTTCGCGCTGCCCGCGGACCGGCGCGCGCACCCGTTCGCGCGCCGCGGCGGCCAGTACCTGCGCAGGCAGCTGCTGCCCGTGGAACCCACCCCGGAACCGGCGAACCCGGTGCTGCGCCGCGGCGGCGTGTACGTGCTCGTCGGCGGCGCCGGTGACCTCGGCGTCATGCTCACCGAGTACCTGCTGCGCGCCCACGACGCCCGCGTGGTGTGGGTGGGCCGCCGCGCCGAGGACGACGGCATCCGGGAGAAGGCGGCGCGGGTCGCCGCCGGCGGCCGCGCTCCCGAGTACCTGCCCGCCGACGCCGCCGACCCGGCGGCGCTGGCCGCGCTGCGCGACGAGGTGCTGCGCCGCCACGGCCGAATCGACGGCCTGGTGCACCTGGCCATGGTGTTCAGCCACACCCCGCTCGCCGAGATGAGCGAGGCCGAACTGGACGCCACGCTGGGCGCGAAGGTCGACCCGTGCGTGCACTTCGCGGACGTGTTCGCGGGGCACCGGCTGGACTTCATCCTGCTGATCTCGTCGCTGGTGAGCTTCATCCGCAACGCCAACCAGGCGCACTACTCGGCGGCCTGCGCGTTCGAGGACGCGCGGGCGGCGGAGCTGCGCAAGAGCCTCGGGTTCCCGGTGAAGGTCGTGAACTGGGGCTACTGGGGCAACGTCCCCGACGAGCTGCTGCGCGACGTGACCGCGATGGGCCTGGCTCCGATCGACGTGGCCACCGCGATGGGCGCGATCGAACGGCTGCTGGCCGGGCCGCTGGACCAGATCGGGTTCATGCGCCTCGGCAGGCCGCTGCCGGTCGAGGGCGCGCTGACCGGCGAAACCCTGAGCCTGCACCCGCACGGCCCGGCCGCGCAGGTCGAGCCGGCGCCGGTGGCGCTGCCCGCCGGGCTCGCCGAGTACCACGCGGGTCCGGTGCCCGCGGAGATCGACGCGGCGCTGCACCGCTGCCTGGCGGCGGAACTGCGCGGCACGGGGCTGGATCCGGCGGGCGACGTCGAGCAGTGGAAGGCGCGCAACGGCGTCGCCGCACGTTTCGACGGCTGGCTGACCGCGACGCTGCGCACCCTCACCGAGCACGGCCTGATCGACGCCGCGGGCCGCTGGAGCCCCGGCACCGAGGACGCCGCGGCGTGCCGCGCGGAGTGGCTGCGCGGCGCCGAGCGCTGGGCGGAGCTGAACTCCGACCTGCGCGCCCCGCTGCGGCTGCTGGAGCGCACCCTGCCCGCGCTGGCCGACATCCTGCGCGGCACCACCACCGCGACCGACGTGCTGTTCCCGCAGGGCTCGTTCGACCTGGTGTCCGGGGTGTACCGGGACAACCGGGTCGCCGAGCACTTCAACGCGGTGCTCGCCGAACAGGTCGTCGCCTTCCTGCGCGCCCGCCGCGCGGCCGACCCGGCCGCGACGCTGCGGGTGCTGGAGGTCGGCGCCGGTACCGGCGGCACCACCGGACCGGTGCTGGAAGCCTTGGCGCGCAACGGGATCGACGTGGCGGAGTACTGCTACACCGACCTGTCGCAGGCGTTCCTGCACAACGCGCAGGACACCTTCGGGCCCGGCCGGGACTTCCTGACCTACCGCCTGTTCGACGCGGCGAAGCCGCCGCACGGCCAGGGTCTCGCCACCGGCGCGTTCGACGTGGTGATCGCCGCGAACGTGCTGCACGCGACCGAGAACATCCGGCCCGCGCTGCGGCACTCGAAGGCGCTGCTGCGCGGCGGCGGGATGCTGGCGCTCAACGAGATCAGCGGCTTCTACCTGGTCAACCACCTGACGTTCGGGCTGCTCGACGGCTGGTGGCTCTACGACGACGCCGAACTGCGCGCTCCCGGCAGTCCCGCGCTCTCGCCGCACAGCTGGCGCCGGGTGCTGCACCAGGAGGGCTTCGCCGAGATCGGGCACCCGGCGGCGGACTCGCTGTCGCTGGGGCAGCAGATCGTCGTCGCCCGCAGCGACGGCAAGGCCCGCGGCCCGCGCGGCGGAAACCCCGACGCGGCGGCGGAATCCGCCCCGCAGGCTCCGGCACCCGTCGTCGAGCAGGCGCCGGTCGCCGACGTGTCGGTGGCGGACGTGGTGCTGGCGGCGCTCGCCGAAGCACTGCGGATGCCCGCCGAGCGGATCGGGCTGGAGCAGGCCTTCGCCGACTACGGGCTGGACTCCATCGTCGGCGCGAAGTTCGTGCAGCGGCTCAACGAGGAACTCGGCGTCGACCTGCTGACCACGGTCATCTTCGATTACCGCAGCGTCACGCAGCTCGCCGAGCACATCGCCGAGAGCCACGACCCGCGACTGCCCGCCCCGGTGGCACCGGCCGCCCCGGTGGCTCCCGCCGCACCGGTCGCGCCGCCGCAGGTCGCGCCGCCCGCCCCCGCGCCGCAGACCGTGACCTCCGCCCCGGCACCCGCCGGTGGCGGGCAGCGGGAGCCGATCGCCATCGTCGGCATCAGCGGCCGGTTCGCCGGATCTCCGGACCTGGACGCCCTGTGGGCGCACCTGGCCGCGGGCGACGACCTCGTCGGCCCCATCGAGCGCTGGGACCTGTCCGATGTGGACGACCTGACCTGCCGAGCGGGCAGCTTCCTCGACGGCATCGACGAGTTCGACGCGAACTTCTTCAACCTCACCGGCATCGAGGCCACCTACACCGACCCGCAGCAGCGCCTGTTCCTGGAGCAGGCCTGGACGGCGCTGGAGAACTCCGGGCACGCGAGCGCCGAGCTCAGCGGGCGCCGCTGCGGGGTGTACGCCGGGTGCACCGGCGGCGACTACGCCGAGTGGTTCGAGCAGGCGCCGCCCGCGCAGGCCGCGTGGGGCAACGCCCCGTCGGTGGTGCCGGGCCGCGTCGCCTACCACCTGAACCTGCACGGACCCGCCATCGCGGTGGACACGGCGTGCTCCAGTTCGCTGGTCGCCGTGCACCTCGCCTGCCAGGGCCTGTGGGCGGGGGAGACCGAACTCGCCATCGCGGGCGGGGTCAGCGTCACCACCACCCCGGACACCCAGCTGGCCGCGGGCCGCGGCGGCATGCTCTCGCCGACCGGGCGCTGCCACACCTTCGACGCCGCCGCCGACGGCTTCGTGCCCGGTGAGGGCGTGGGAGTCGTGGTGCTGCGCCGGTTGTCCGACGCGCTCGCCGACGGCGACCACGTGCACGCCGTGATCCGCGGTTCGGCGGTGAACCAGGACGGCGCCACCAACGGCATCACCGCGCCCAGCGCGCTGTCCCAGGAGCGGCTGATCCGCCAGGTGCACGCCGACTTCGGCATCGACCCGGCGGAGATCGGCGTCATCGAGGCGCACGGCACCGGCACCCAGCTCGGCGACCCGCTCGAATGCCAGGCGTTGAGCGCGGCGTTCTCCGGTGCGCCGGGGCCGATCGCGCTCGGGTCCATCAAGACGAACCTCGGGCACACCACCTCGGCGGCGGGCGTCGCCGGGCTGCTCAAGCTGGTGCTCGCGCTGCGGCACGGCCAGATCCCGGCCTCGCTGCACTACCGGGAGCAGAACCCGGCGATCCGGCTCGACGGCGGTCCGCTGCACGTGAACACCGCGTTGCGACCGTGGGAACCGAACGCGCGCGGTGGACGCGCGGCGGGGCTCAGCGGCTTCGGGTTCAGCGGCACCAACGGGCACCTCGTCGTCGGCGACGCCCCGGTTCCCGCGCGCGGCAACACCGGTGGCACCCACCTGTTCGTGCTCTCCGCGCCGAAGCAGGACGTGCTGCGGCAGCGCGCCGAGGACCTGCTGGCGCACCTGCGCCGCACCCCGGACGCGGTGCTCGGCGACGTCGCCCGCACCCTCGCGCTCGGGCGGGACCACTACGCGCAGCGGGCCGCGTTCGTCGCGGCGAGACGGGATTCGCTGCTGCGGCAGCTGGAGACCTGGCTCGCGGGCGGCGTCGTCGAGGGCGACCGCGGCGACGCGCACGAACTCGCCCGCACCAGGTACCTGGAGGGCACGCCCGCGGACCTGGCGGGCCTGTTCACCGGACTCGACGTGCGGCGGACCCCGCTGCCGACGTACCCCTTCCAGCGCAAGAGCTACTGGGTCACCTCGGAGCTGCCCGCGCGCGGTTCCGCGCAACCCCGCGCGGAGGTCCCGGTGGCGCCGGAGGCCCCGGTCCCGGCGGCGCTGGACGACACGGCGGTGCGCTACCTCGTCGGCGAGCGCGTGCTGGGCGAGCTGTCCCGCGTGCTCATGATGGAACCCGACGAGATCGACCCGCAGGCGTCGTTCTCCGATTTCGGCGTCGACTCCATCCTCAGCGTGAAGCTGGTGCGGGCGGTGAACGAGGCGCTCGGCGTGGACCTGGCGAGCACGGCGCTGTTCGAGCACAGCTCGCTGGAGCGGCTCGTCGAGCACCTGCTGGCGCGCTACGGCGCCGAACTCCGCACGTCCGGCACGCTCGGCGGCGCGGCGGAGCAGGCCCTGGCGGAAGCGCCGCTGGAGGCGCTGCCCGCGACGGGCTTCGACGTCACCGGCGCGCAGAAGTCCAGCGGTGCCAACGGAGCCGCCGCGAACGGGTCGCTCGCGAACGGGAACGGATCGCAGGTCGCGAACGGTGCGAACGGCCACGGCTCGGCGAACGGCCACGGATCGGCGAATGGCCACGGATCGGCGAATGGCCACGCCTCGGCGAACGGACACGGCGCCCCCGGCGAATCGCCGCACGGCGCCTCCTCCGGCGGAGCCCACCTGCCCGACGAGGGCATCGCCGTGGTGGGCCTGGCCGCGCGGTTCGCGCAGTCCCCGGACGCCGAGGCGCTGTGGAGCCACCTCGCTGCCGGTGACGACCTCGTCGGCGACGTCACGCGCTGGGACCTGCGCGCCGAGCTCGGCGCGGACGTGCCGCGCCAGCAGGGCAGCTTCGTCGAGGACATCGACCGCTTCGACGCCTGGTTCTTCCGGATGTCCGGCAAGGAGGCCACCTACACCGACCCGCAGCAGCGCATCTTCCTGGAGGAGTGCTGGCACGCCCTGGAGGACGCCGGCTACGCCGGGGAACGCCTCGACGGCAGCGGCTGCGGCGTCTACGTCGGCGGGCCGCCCAGCGACTACCAGCAGCTCATCGGCGAGGACGCGCCCCCGCAGACCTTGTGGGGCAACATCTCCTCGGTCATCGCCTCGCGGATCTCGTACTTCCTGGACCTGCAAGGCCCGGCGATCTCGGTGGACACGGCGTGCTCCAGCTCGCTGGTCGCCATCCACCAGGCCTGCCAGGACCTCCGCCAGGGCGCCACGTCGATGGCGCTGGCCGGTGGCGTGTTCATCCAGTCCACGCCGATCTTCTACCGGTCCGCGGTGCGGGCGAACATGCTCTCCACCCGGGGCCGCTGCCACACCTTCGACTCCCGCGCCGACGGCTTCGTGCCCGGTGAGGGAGCCGGGGTGATCGTGCTCAAGCGGCTGTCCGACGCGCTCGCCGACGGCGACCACGTGTACGGCGTGATCCGCGGTTCCGGGGTGAACCAGGACGGCACCACCAACGGGCTCACCGCGCCCAGCGCCGGATCGCAGGAGCGGCTGCTGCGCGGCGTGTACGAGCGCACCGGGGTGGACCCGGCGAGCGTGCAGCTCGTCGAGGCGCACGGCACCGGCACCCCGCTGGGCGATCCGATCGAGTTCTCCGCGCTGCGCGGCGCTTTCGGTGACGCGCCGGCCGGGGGCACCGCGCTCGGCTCGATCAAGACGAACGTGGGCCACACCCAGTTCGCGGCGGGCGTGGCCGGGGTGCTCAAGGTGCTGCTGGCGCTGGAGCACGAGCAGCTGCCGCCGACGCTGCACTTCCAGGAGCTCAACCCGGAGATCTCCCTCGACGGCAGCCCGTTCCACGTGAACACCGAGCTGCGCCCGTGGCCCGCTCCGGCGAGCGGCCCGCGCCGCGCGGCGGTGAGCTCGTTCGGCGCGGCGGGCACCAACGTGCACGCCGTCATCGAGCAGGCCCCGGCCGCCTCCGGCGGGCACGCCGACCGCGCCGGGTGGCTCGTGGTGCTGTCCGGGCAGGACGAGGACGTGCGCCGGGAGCAGGTGCGGCGGCTGCTCGCGCACGCCGAGGCGCACGAGGACCTCGACGTGGGCCAGGTGTCCTACACGGCGGCGACCGGGCGCAGGCACTGCGCCCACCGCTGGGCGGCCGTCGTCGCCGACCGGGGCGAGCTGATCACCGCGCTGCGGACCTGGCTGCGCGACGGCCGCGCCGAGCGGGTCGTCACCGGCACCGCCGCCGACGGCCACCGCCGTCAGGACCCGGCCGAGCTGAGCCGGATCCAGCGGTTGCTGACTGCTGGCGACGACCCGGCGGCGCTGCGGGAACTGGCCGATGCCTTCGCGCGGGGCGCGGACATCCGCTTCGCGCCGCTGTTCGCCGACGGCGGGTTCCGGATCACCTCGCTGCCGCCCTACCCGTTCGCGGGGGAGCGGTACTGGGTCGGTTCCCGCGAGCAGGCTCCGGCGGGGTCCCCGCTGGCCGGGCGCGAGGTCGACGGCGGCTACGCGGTGGAGCTGACGGGGCGCGAGTTCTTCCTCGACGACCACCGGGTGCGGACGGTGCCGGTGCTGCCCGGCGTGGCGTACCTGGAACTGGCCTGCGCGGCGGCGCGAGCGGACGGCGTCGAACCGGTGGAGACCCGGCTGCGCAACGTCGTCTGGTCCCGGCCGTTGGAGGTCACCGGACCGGTCACCGCCGAGATCGCCCTGCACGAGCAGGGAGACGGCTTCGGCTTCGAGATCACCACGCCCGCCGGAGCGCACGGCCAAGGACGCGTCGAACGGTGCGCGGCCGAGTCGGCCGCACCGCTGGACGTCGAGGCCCTGCGCGAGCGCTGCGCTCGCCGGGTGTCGCACGAGGAGTTCTACGCGCACTTCGACCGGATGGGCATCGGCTACGGCCCCGCCTTCCGCGGGGTGCGGGAGCTGCACGTGGGCGACGGGCTGGCCGTGGCCCGGCTGCGGCTGCCGGAGGCGGCCGGCACGGCGGGCTGGACGCTGAACCCGGCGATGCTCGACGCCGCCGTGCAGGCCACCCTCGGGCTGTCGTTGTCCGGCTCCGCCGAGGTCGCGGCGGCGCTGCCGTTCGTGCTCGAAGAGGTGCGGGTGCTCGCGCCGAGCCCCGCCGCCGGGTGGGCCGTGGTGCGGCCCGCCGCGCACGACCGCGGCGGTGCGGTGCGGCGGATGGACGTCGATCTCTGCGACGAGCAGGGCGCGGTGTGCGTGCGGCTGCTCGGCTTCACCGCCCGGCTGCTCGCCGCCGAACCGGAAGCATCCGGACAGGACGGTTCCGAGCTGGTGCTGATGACCACCGGCTGGCGTGCCGCCGCACCCGCGGACGTCGCGGAAGCGCCCGCGCGGCACGAGGTTCTGCTGGCCGTGCCCGGCGTCGACCCGCGCGCGATCCAGGACGAGCTGCAGGTGCCGTGCACGGCGCTGCCGCAGGACGCCGACCTCGCGGAAGGTTTCGCCCGGCAGGTCGAGGCGGTGCTGGCGCGACTGCGCCCCGCGATCCGCGCGACCCGCGAAGGCCGGGTGCTGCTGCAGGTGGCGGTGCCCGCGCACGGGATCTCGGCCGCGCTGGCGGGCCTGCTGCGCACCGCTCGCCTGGAGCACCCGAAGCTCGCGGCCCAGCTCGTCGAGGTGGACGCGACGATCAGCCCCACCGAGCTGGCCGCGCACCTGCGGGCCGAGGCCCGCACGGACGCGGTGGTGGTCCGCCGCACCGGCGGGAACCGCGCAGTGCCGCAGTGGACCGAACTCTCGGGTGCGCCGGAAACCCCGCCGTGGCGGGCGGGCGGTACCTACCTGATCACCGGTGGCGCGGGCGGTCTCGGCGCGGTGTTCGCCCGCGAGATCGCGGCCCGAGCTCCCGGCGCGCACCTGGTGCTCGCCGGGAGCTCGCCGGAAGGCCCCGCGCAGCGCGCCCTGCTGGACGAGCTCGTCGACGCGGGGGCTCGGGCGAGCTACCGCGCGCTCGACGTCACCGACCGCGCGGCGGTCGAGCTCCACGTGCGCGAGGTCGTCGCCGAGCACGGCGGACTGCACGGCGTGCTGCACCTCGCCGGGGTGCTGCGGGACGGCTACCTGGCGCAGAAGGACGACGCCGAGGTCCGCGAGGTGCTGGCCGCGAAGGCGGCCGGGTTCGCGCACCTCGACGAGGCGACCGCGGACCTGGACCTGGACTGCTTCATCGGGTTCTCCTCGTTGTCCGCGTTCGGCAACACCGGGCAGGGCGACTACGCGGCGGCCAACGCCTTCCTGGACGCCTACGCCGCGCACCGCCACGACCTGGTCGCCCGCGGGCAGCGGCGCGGACGGACCCTCGTGGTCGGCTGGCCGCTGTGGGACGGCGGCGGCATGCACGTCGACGCCGCCACCGCCGACCGGATGCGCGGCGAGACCGGCATGGTCGCGATGCGGCCGGAGCACGGCGTCGAAGCGCTGCACCGCGCCTGCGGCAGCGGCGAGCCGCACGTGCTCGCCGTCTACGGCGACCGCGCCCGCATCGGCGCCACGCTGCTCGCCGCCCCGGCCGAAGCCCCGGCCTCGGCGGAATCCCGCGCCACCGGCGAATCCCCTGTGACGGAGTCGATTTCCGGAACCGCACCCGACCGGGCGGCGGTCCGCGCGGTCGTGCTCGACCGGCTCACCGCCCACACCGCCGACGTGCTGGGCGTGCGGGCCGAGGAGATCGACCCGGCCGTGGAGCTCGGCGACTACGGCTTCGACCGGGTGTCGCTGACCGCGCTCGCCGGGAAGGTCGAAGCCGAGCACGGCATCGCCATCGCCCCGAAGTCGCTCATCGAACATCCAACCCTGGGAGAGGTCGTGGATCACCTCCTCGATGACCACCCCGCCGAATTCGGGCTGCCGACCACGGAACCCGCCGCGCGTCCCGCGGAGCCGGAGGACCGGCGCAAGGCGCTGATCAAGAAGCTGATCCAGCGGGTGGCGGTGCTGCTGGACGTGCCCGCGAAGCGGATCACCGCGACCGCCGAGCTCACCCGCTTCGGCTTCGACTCGCTGTCGCTGACCGGGTTCGCCAACGAGCTCAACGCCGAGTACGGGCTCTCGCTCGCGCCGACGCTGTTCTTCGAGTACCCGACGCTGGGCGAGGTCGCCGACCACCTGCTGACCGAGCACGCCGACGCGGTCGCCGTCGAACCGGAAGCGGCTCCAGCCGAACAGGAATCGGCTCCCACCGCACCGGCCCCCGCCGCACCGGCCCGGCCCGCCGACCCCGAGCGCCCCGTGAACGAGCCGATCGCCGTGATCGGCATGAGCGGGCGCTTCCCGATGGCCGACGACATCGCCCAGTACTGGGAGAACCTGCGCGCCGGCCGCGACTGCACCCAGGAGGTCCCCGCGGACCGCTGGGACTGGCGGGAGCACTACGGCGACCCGATCAAGGACCCGAACAGCACCAACGTCACCGCAGGCGGCTTCATGAGCGGCGTCGGCGACTTCGACCCGTTCTTCTTCGACCTCTCGCCGAAGGAGGCCGAGCTGATGGACCCGCAGCAGCGGCTCCTGATGCTGCACGTGTGGAAGGCGCTGGAGGACGCGGGCTACTCGGCACAGGACGTCGCGGGCACCAACACCGCGCTGATCGCGGGGACCACCAGCACCGGCTACAGCACGCTGGTCACCCGCTACCAGCCGATGATCGAGGGCTACGACATCACCGGCGCCGCCCCGTCGATGGGGCCGAACCGGATGAGCTACTTCCTCGACCTCAACGGGCCGAGCGAACCGGTCGACACCGCCTGCTCCAGCGCGCTGGTCGCGATGCACCGGGCGATCCAGGCCCTGCACGGCGGCCAATCGGACCTGGCGATCGCCGGGGGCGTGAACACGATGGTCAGCGTTGACGGGCACATCAGCATCTCCAAGGCGGGGATGCTCAGCCCGGAGGGCAAGTGCAAGACGTTCGGCGCCGACGCCGACGGCTACGCCCGCGGTGAGGGCGTCGGGTTCCTGGTGCTCAAGCGGCTTTCCGCCGCCGAGCGCGACGGCGACCACATCTACGGCCTGATCCGCGCCACCGCCGAGAACCACGGCGGGCGCGGCAACTCGCTGACCGCGCCGAACCCGAAGGCGCAGGCCGCGCTGCTGCGCGAGGCCTACACCAAGGCGGGCGTCGACCCGCGCACCGTCGGCTACGTGGAGGCCCACGGCACCGGCACCAAGCTCGGCGACCCGGTGGAGATCAACGGGCTCAAGGCCGCGTTCCGCGAGCTGTACGCGGACGCGGGCGCCGAGGTGACCGAGGCGCACTGCGGAGTCGGCTCGGTGAAGACCAACATCGGGCACCTCGAACTCGCCGCCGGCGCCGCCGGGGTGATCAAGGTGCTGCTGCAGCTGCGGAACCGGACCTTGGTGCAGGGCGTGCGGTTCGACGCGATCAACCCCTACGTCGACCTGGAGGGCAGCCCGTTCTACCTGGTCCGGGAGAGCCAGGACTGGGTCGCCCAGCGCGACGCGGACGGCCGGGAGCTGCCGCGCCGCGCCGGGGTGAGCTCGTTCGGGTTCGGCGGCGTCAACACGCACGTGGTCCTGGAGGAGTACGTGCCGGAGCCCGTGCGGGAGCGCCCGGTGACCGCGCCGGTGCCGGTGGTGCTCTCCGCGAGCCACCCGGAGGTGCTGCGCGAGCTCGCCGCCGACTGGCTGGCGGCGTTGCGCGGCGGCGAGTTCACCGACGCGGACCTGGCCGCGATCGCCCGCACCTCGCAGACCGGCCGCACCCCGATGCGGGAGCGCGTCGCCGTGTCGGCGCGGACCTTGCGGGAACTGCGCGACGGACTGGAATCGTGGCTGCGCGGCGAAAACCACGTCATCGTCCACAGTGGACGAGTGGAGCGCGGTGCCGAGCCTCCGGAGGTCCCGGCGGACCTGGCCGCGCGCACCGGCTTCGATCAGCTCACCGGTACCGACCTGGCGCGGCTGGTGGAACTGTGGGTGCGGGGCGCCGAGGTCGACTGGGAGCGGCTGCACACCGGGCACCGCCCGCGGCGGCTCCCGCTGCCGACCTACCCGTTCCGGCTGCGGCGCTACTGGGTCGACACCACCCGTCCGGCCAACGGCGGGGCACCGGCCCCGCTGCACCCGCTGGTGCACGCCAACACCTCGGAGCTCGCCGAGCACCGCTACACCTCGCACTTCACCGGCCGCGAGTTCTTCCTCGACGACCACCGCGTGCGCGACCAGGTGATGTCGGTGGTCTCCGGCTGGCGGCCCGGCACCGACACCGCCGGTGGCGGGGAGGCCGCGACTCCGGTGCTGCCCGCCGTGGCGCACCTGGAGATGGCCCGAGCCGCCGTCGTCCGGGCCGCCGGTGGTGACGAGCGGACCTGGTCGGTGCGGCTGGCGTCCTGGCTGCGACCGCTGACCGTCCGGGACGGCACCGACGTGCACGTGGCGCTGGCGGCCCGCGCCGACGACGGCGCGGACTACGAGGTGTACGCCGCGAACGAGGCGGGGGAGCGCACCGTGTTCGCCCGCGGTCAGCTCCGCCGCCGCGAGGTGGCCCCGGCGCATCGGCTCGACCTGGCCGCCGAACGCGCGGCTTGCGACGGGACGGTGCTCGACGCCGCGGCCTGCTACGAGCGCTACGCCGGGTTCGGCATGGACTACGGGCCCGCGCTGCGCGCCATCACGACCCTGCACGCCGGATCGCGGCAGGCGGTGGCGCGGCTGGAGCTGCCCGCCGCCGCCCGCGACGAGGCGTTCGTGCTCAACCCGAGCATGCTCGACTGCGCGCTGCAGGCCACGGCCGGACTGTTCCTGGACCAGGGCGACGCCGCCGGTGCCGCGCTGCCCTACGCGCTGCGGGAGCTGGAGGTGCTGCGGGCCACGCCGGACACCGGCTGGGTCGTGGCCCGGTTCGCCGAGGACGACCACGGCGGTGAGGTCCGCCGCATCGACCTCGACGTGTGCGACGACGACGGCGAGATCTGCGTGCGGCTGCGGGGATTCAGCGTGCGCAGGGTCGGCGGCGCCGCCCAGCAGGAACCGGCGGACGCGGCGGACTCCGACGACGACGCCCACCTGCTGGACCTGATCGAAGCCATCGGCAGGCGTTCCCTGAGCGCCGACGAGTTCAAGAGGAGCCTCGCATGAGCACCCCGATCGAATCCCTGGACGACCTGCACCGGCTGATCAGCGAAGGCCGGGTCGGGCAGGACGAGGCGCTCCGCTTGCTCCGCGCCTGGAAGCGGGGCGAGCGGCCCCAGCCCGCCGATGTTCAGCCCGCCGCGGCTCAGCCCGCCGCGGCTCAGCCCGCCTCGGCTCAGCCCACCTCGGCTCAGCCCGCCTCGGCTTCGGGCGGACCGGACGCCGACGACCTCGCGGAGCGGGTGTGCGAGGTCGTGGTGGAGAAGGTCTGCGGGCTGCTGAAGGTGGACCCCACGGACCTCGACGTCGACGTGGAGCTGTCCGAGTACGGCCTCGACTCGCTGATCATCAGCCAGCTGGTGAACATGGTGAACGAGTCCCTCGGCCTGGACCTGGTGCCGACGGTGCTGTTCGAGCACCCGACGCTGCGCGCGTTCAGCGCCTTCGTCGCCGCCGAGCACGCACCGGAGCTCGCGACCGCGTTCGGCGTGGCGCCCGCCGCTGCGGCGGAGCCGGTGAATCCCGTTGCGGCGCAACCGGTTCCGCGCGCTGAGCCCGTGGCCGCCCAGCCCGCCGCTCCCACCCCGGTTCCGGCCGCACCCGCACCCGCTCCGAACGACGACCCGATCGCCATCGTCGGCATCAGCGGGAAGTTCCCGATGGCCGACGACCTCGACGAGTACTGGGCCAACCTCCGCGACGGCCGCGACTGCATCGGCGAGGTCCCCGCCGACCGCTGGGACTGGCGCGAGTACTACGGCGACCCGCTCGCCGAACCGGGCCGCACCAACGTCAAGCACGGCGGCTTCATGGACGGCGTCGCCGACTTCGACCCGCTGTTCTTCGGCATCGCTCCGAAGGACGCGGTGCACATGGACCCGCAGCAGCGGCTGCTGATGCTGTACGTGTGGAAGGCCCTCGAAGACGCCGGGTACTCCGCCGACGACCTCGCCGGGTCGGACCTCGGGCTGTTCGTCGGCACCAACGACACCGGCTACGGCCTGCTCTCCGACCGCAGCGCCGCCCGCGGCCGGAGCGTCACCCCCACGGGCAGCGTCCCCTCCGTCGGCCCGAACCGGATGAGCTACTTCCTCGACGTGCACGGCCCGAGCGAGCCGGTGGAGACGGCGTGCTCCAGCTCGCTGGTGGCGATCCACCGGGGCGTGGCGGCGATCGAGCGCGGCGAGGCCGACATGGCCGTCGTCGGCGGCATCAACACCATCGTCGTGCCGGACGGGCACGTCAGCTTCAGCCGCTCCGGGATGCTCAGCGCGGACGGGCGCTGCAAGACGTTCGCCGCCGACGCCGACGGCTACAGCCGCGGCGAGGGCGTCGGGATGCTGGTGCTCAAGCCCCTGTCGGCCGCCGAACGCGACGGCGACCACGTGCACGGGCTGGTGCGCTCCACCGCGGAGAACCACGGCGGCCGGGCCAACTCGCTGACCGCGCCGAACCCGAAGGCGCAGGCCGCGGTGATCCGCCGCGCCTACGCCAAGGCCGGCATCGACCCGCGCACCGTCGGCTACATCGAGGCGCACGGCACCGGCACCAAGCTCGGCGACCCCATCGAGATCAACGGGCTCAAGGACGCGTTCGCGGAGCTCTACGCCGGTGCGCCGGTCACCGACGCCCACGTCGGCATCGGCTCGGTGAAGACGAACATCGGCCACCTGGAGCTCGCCGCGGGCGTGGCGGGCGTGCTCAAGGTGCTGCTGCAGCTGCGGCACCGGACGTTGGCGCGCAGCCTGCACTCCGAGCAGGTCAACCCGTTCATCGACCTCGAAGGCAGCCCGTTCCGCCTGGTGCGGGAGAGCCAGGAGTGGGTGGCACCGCGCGACGCCGACGGTCGCGAGTTGCCGCGCCGCGCCGGGGTGAGCTCGTTCGGCTTCGGCGGTGTCAACGCGCACGTCGTGCTGGAGGAGTACGTGCCGCGCGCCGAAACCCCGGCGCCCGCCGCCGGGCCGGTCGCGGTGGTGCTCTCCGCCGCCGGACCGGAGACCTTGCAGGCCCGCGCCCGCCAGCTCGTGGAGCGCATCGACTCCGGCGCGCTCGCCGAGACCGACCTGCCGAACCTCGCCTACACCCTCCAGGTGGGCCGGGCGGCGCTGCCGGAACGCCTCGCGTTCCTCGCGCACTCGCTGGCCGAGGTGCGCCAGCGGCTCACCGCCCACCTCGACGGCACCAAGACCCACGGCCTGCACCAGGCCCGCGCCGAACGGCAAGGCCCGTGGGGCGAGCTGGTCGGCGACGACGACATCGCCGTGGCCATCGACAACTGGATCGCCAAGGGCAAGCTCGGCCGGTTGCTGAAGCTGTGGGTCACCGGGTTCGACTTCGACTGGCGGCGCCTGTACGCGGACCGGCCGATGCGGCGGCTGCCGCTGCCGACCTACCCGTTCCGGTTGCAGCGCTACTGGATCGCCGACGGCACCGCCGCGCAGGTGCGGCCCCGCGCGCCGCACGTGCGCGAGCTCAACGGGCAGGACTTCTTCCTGCGCGACCACCGCGTGCAGGACGCGCCCACCCTGCCCGGCGCCGCCTACCTCGAATTCGTCCGCGAAGCCCTCGCCACCACCACGGGCGTGCGGCTGCGCGACGTGACGTGGCTGCGCCCGCTGGCGATCGCCGACACCGCAGCGCTGCACGTCGAGGTGGACGCCGCGCACGCGTTCCGGGCCTACGTCGAGGAATCCGGCACCCGCGTCGTGCACGCCAGCGGCACCGCGCACGTCGATCCCGACCTGACCGCCGACACCGAAGTGCACGACATCGAGGCGCTGCGGGCGATCTGCTCGGCCCGCCACGACGGCGCCGAGATCTACGAGCTGTTCGCCCGCATCGGCATGGGCTACGGGCCTGCGTTCCAGGCGATCGAGGAACTGCACCACGGCGACGACATCGCGGTGTCCCGGCTGCGGCTGCCCGCGTCGGCCGCCGGTTCCTTCGCGCTGAACCCGAGCATGCTCGACGCGGCGCTGCAGACCACGCTCGGCCTGGTCCTCGGCGAGCAGGGCGGCGACCTCTCCGAGGCGGCGCTGCCGTTCGCGGTCCGCGAGGTGCAGGTGCTGGCGCCGACCCCGAGCCAGGGCTTCGCGCTGGTCCGCCGCGCCGCCGACGACCGCCGCGACTCCGGGGTGCGGCGGCTCGACGTCGACCTGTGCGACGACACCGGCGCGGTGTGCGTGCGCATCCTGGGCTTCAGCACCCGCGCCCGGAAGCGGCGCGCCACGGCCCCGGAGGTCACCGCGCCGGAGGCGCCCGCGCTGCTGATCGAACCGGCCTGGAGCCGCGCCGCGGCGCCCGAAGCGGCCGCCGAGCAGGTCAACCACCACGTGGTGCTCTGCGAACTGCCCGCGATCGACGCCGGGGAACTCGGCGGACTGCTCGGCGGCGGCGGTGAGCACTGGCACGGCACCGGCGAGGTCGAGGACCGCTACACCGGTTACGCCGAACGCCTCCTGGAGCTGGTGCGCGATCAAGCGCGCCAGCCCGCGCCGCGCCTCGTCCAGGTCGTCACGCCCGCGGGCTCGCCGTGGCTGGGCGGGCTCAGCGGCATGCTGCGCACCGCGCGGCTGGAACACCCGAAGCTGCTGACCCAGTGGATCGAGATCGACGACGCGCCCTCGGCCGTGGCGCTCGCCGACCGGCTGCGCCGCGACGCCGCCGACTCCGAACAGGAAGTGGTGCGCCACGCCGGCGGCGCGCGGCAGGTCTCGCGCTGGCGCGAGATCCCCGCGCCCGCGCCGGAACTGCCGTGGCGCGACGCCGGTGTCTACCTGCTCACCGGCGGTGCCGGTGGCCTCGGCGCGCTGGTCGCCGAGGAGATCGCCCGGCGCGTCCAGTCGCCCGCGCTGGTGCTGTGCGGGCGCAGCCCCGCCGGACCGGAGCAGGAAGAGCTGCTGCTGCGGCTGCGCGCGGCCGGGGCCAAGGCCGACTACCGCGCGCTCGACGTCGCCGACCGGGACGCGGTGTTCCAGGCGGTGCGCGAGGTCGAGGCCCGGCACGGCGCGCTGCACGGCATCGTGCACGCCGCCGGCGTGCTGCGCGACGGCTTCCTCGCCCGCAAGAGCGCGGCCGACGTCCGCGACGTGTTCGCCGCGAAGGTCACCGGGCTGCGCCACCTCGACGAGGCCAGCGCGCACTCGGCGCTGGAGTGCTTCATCGGGTTCTCCTCGATGGCCGCGTTCGGCAACGTCGGCCAAGCCGACTACGCCGCCGGGAACGCCTTCATGGACGGCTACGCCGCGCACCGCGAAGCCCTGGTGGCGCGCGGGGAACGGTCCGGCCGGACGCTGGTGGTGAACTGGCCGCTGTGGGACAAGGGCGGCATGGGCGGCGCCGCCTCCACGGTGGACCTGCTCGAATCCGTGGGCATGCGCCCGATGCGCGCGGACGTCGGCATCGACGCGCTGCACCGGGCGTGGGCGGCCCGGCTGCCGCAGGTCATCGCGCTCGACGGGGACCACGCGCGGATGCGCGAGCAGTTCGTGCCCGCCCCGGTCGCCGAGCCGGAACCGGTGCTGCCCGCGGTCTCCGCGCCCGCACCGGTCGCTCAGGCACCAGCCGCTCCGGCACCGGTCGCTCCCGCACCGGCGGCTCCCGCACCGGTCGCCGCCGCACCGGCGGCGAGCGACGTGCTGCCGGTCGTCGCGGACCTGATGGCCTCGCTGCTGGAGATCGACCCGGCGGAGCTGCCGCACGACGCGCCGCTGATCGACTACGGCTTCGACTCGATCTTCATGATGCAGTTCCTCACCCAGGCGCAGACGCACGTCGACGCGAACCTCACGCTCGACGTGATCGCCGACTGCGACACCCTCCAGGAGATCGCCGCCGCGATCGCCGGTGCCTCCGCGCCGGAATCCGCGCCCGCGCCCCGCGAACCCGTCGCGGCCGTCCCGGAACCGGTGGTGATCCCGGAACCGCGCCGCGAACCGGTCTCGGCGAACGAGTTCCCCGAACTGGTCAGGATGAACGGCGTCACCGAGGGCCGCCCGGTGTTCTGGGTGCACCACGGCAACGGCGGCGTCGAGTCCTACGCGCCCGTCGCGGCACGCACCGCGCGGCCGTTCTACGGCATCCAGCCCAAGGGGTGGATCGACGACACCGAGATCCTCACCGGGCAGGTCGCGATGGCCGAGTTCTACGCGTCGCTGATCCTCGCCGTGCAACCCGAAGGCCCCTACGACATCGGCGGGTTCTCCCTCGGCGGCCTGTTCGCCTACGAGGTCGTGCGGCAGCTGCAGCTGCGCGGCGCGGAGGTGAACACGCTGGTCATGCTCGACACGCTCGACGCGGCGGCGACGAACAAGGCCAACGACATCATCGTCGGCGGCGACTTCAGCCCCGAGGTGGTCTCGAAGGTCAGCGACTACCGCGCGGTGAACCTGATCCTCGGCAACAACAGCTTCGAGTCGCACGGCGGCAACACGCCGATCCTGACCCGCGAGGAGGTCGACACCACCCTCGACGGCCCGGCGTTCCTGGACTCGCTGATCGAGGCGGCGTTGGAGCGGGGCATCAAGAAGACCGAGGCGCAGCTGCGTTCGCGGGTGCGGCAGCTGTCGCGCTACCTGGAGGCCACCCAGCTGGAGCGCTACGAGCTGCGCCCGCTGCCGAAGCCGGACGGGTTGCGCTGCTACTACCTGCGCAACGCCAGCGGCGAGTTCTTCGGCGCGTTCCGCGAGTTCATGGTGCTGTTCCCGAACCCGGAGCTGCCCGAGGTCGACGGCAGCGGTTACTGGCAGGGCTGGCCGGAGCACATCGACGACTTCTTCACCATCGACGTCGACACCGCGATGCACTCCGAGGTGATGACGGCCCCGGCGTCGCTGGAGAAGCTGATGCGCCTGGTCGACCGGCTCTACGCGCCCGAGACCGAAGGTGGTCGCTGACATGCGCGCGGTGATCTTCCCCGGCCAGGGCGCCCAGCGGCGCGGCATGGGACGGGAGCTGTTCGACACCTACCCGCAGGCGGAGCGGGAAGCCTCCGAGGTGCTCGGCTACTCGATCCGGCAGCTGTGCCTGGAGGATCCGGACAAGCGGCTCGGCGACACCCGCTACACCCAGCCCGCGCTGTACGTCGTCGGGACCCTCGCCTACCGCAAGTGGCGCGAGGACGGCGCCGCCGAACCGGACCGGTTCGCCGGGCACAGCCTCGGCGAGTACTGCGCGCTGCACGCGGCGGGCGCCTTCGACTTCGCCACCGGGTTGCGCCTGGTCCAGCGGCGCGGCGAGCTGATGTCGCAGGCCCGCGGCGGTGGCATGGTCGCGGTGCTCGGGCTCGATCCGGCGCGGCTGCGCGGATTGCTGGACGAGGGCGGGTTCGGGTCGCTGGCCGTGGCCAACGACAACGCGCCCGCCCAGCAGGTCGTCTCCGGCGAGGTCGACACCATCGCGGAACTGGTGCCGCACCTGGAATCCCGCGAGATCCGGTGCGCCCGGCTCAACGTCTCGGGCGCCTTCCACTCGCCGCTGATGCTGGAGGCCAAGGATGAATTCGCCTGCTACCTCGGCGAATTCCGGCTCGGCGACCCGCGCGTCCCGGTGATCGCGAACGCCACCGCCGCGCCGTACCGGGCGGGGGAGACGGCGCGGGTGCTCGCCGAGCAGATCGTGCGGCCGGTGCGCTGGACGGAGAGCGTGCACCACCTGCTCGACGCGGGCGTGGCGGAGTTCGTCGAGCTCGGCGGGAAGGTGGTGGGCAAGCTCGTCGAGCAGATCCGCTCGGCACCGCGCCCGGCACCGGCGGCGGTCGAGGGGACGCCGGATCGTGTCGCCGCACCGAATCCGGTCGTCGCGCCGCGCGCGTCCGTCGTGCCACCCGCGCCGGTGGTGTCGCCGCCCGCGCTCCCGACCGTTCCGGCCGCACCCGCTCCGGCGGTGTCGGGCGCACCGCCGGGCCCGGTCGCCGCGACTCCGGCGAACTCCTTGGGAAGCCAGGTGTTCCGCGACCGGCTCGGCCTGCGCTACGCCTACGCGGGCGGTGGCCTCTACCGCGGCATCGCCTCCCCCGAGATGGTCGTGCGGTTCGGCCGTGCCGGGATGCTCGGCGTCCTCGGCACCGGCGGGCTCCCGCACGCCGAGGTCGAACGCGGCGTGCGGGAGATCCAGCGCGGCCTGCCCGACGGGCAGGCCTACGGCGTGAACCTGCTGGCCGACCACGACGATCCGGCGGCCGAACGCGACGTGGTGGAGCTGCTGCTGCGGCTCGGCGTGCGCATCGTCGAGGCGTCGGCGTTCATCCGGATGACCCCGGCGCTGGTGCTGTTCCGCGCCAGCGGACTGCGGCGCGGACCGGACGGGAATCCGGTGTGCGACCACCGCATCGTCGCGAAGGTGTCCCGGCCGGAGATCGCCGAGGAGTTCCTGGCTCCGCCACCGCCGCGGATTCTGGCGAAGCTGCGCGCGGAAGGCGCCCTCACCGACGAGCAGGTCCGGCTGGCCGCGCAGGTGCCGATGAGCCACGACCTCACCGTGGAGGCCGACTCCGGCGGGCACACCGACGGCGGCATCGCCTCGGTCCTGATGCCCGCCATGCTCGAACTCCGGCAGCGCGCCGCGCGGCGCCACGGCTACGCCGAACCGATCTGCGTGGGCCTCGCCGGTGGCATCGGCACCCCGTCGGCGGTGGCCGCGGCGTTCGTGCTCGGCGCCGACTACGTGGTCACCGGCTCGGTGAACCAGTGCACCGCGGAGTCGGCGATGAGCGGCACCGTCAAGGACGACCTGCAGGGCATCGGCGTCGACGACACCGGCTACGCCCCGGCGGGCGACATGTTCGAAATGGGCTCCCAGGTGCAGGTGCTGCGCAAGGGCGTCTTCTTCCCCACCCGCGCGAACAAGCTGTTCGCGCTGTACTCGCACTACGACGGCTGGGAGGAGATCCCGGCGAAGACCCGCGCGCTGCTGGAACGCACCTACTTCCACCGCAGCGCCGAGCAGGTGTGGGACGAGGTGTGCGCCTACCTGCGCTCGCGCGGCCGCGCGGAGCAGATCGTCCGTCTCGAAGCGGAACCGAAGCTGAAGCTGGCGCAGCTGTTCCGCTGGTACTTCCACTACAGCACGCGCCTGGCCATGACCGGCGACGAGCAGGACAAGGTCAACCGCCAGGTGCACACCGGCCCCGCGCTGGGCGCGTTCAACGAGTGGGTGCGCGGCACCGAGCTGGAGTCGTGGCGCAACCGCCACGTCGACGAGATCGGGCTGCTGCTGCTCGACGGCGCCGTCGAGGCCATCGGCGCCGCGGTCCGGACCTGGCAGCGCACGCTCGGCCTCGAACCGCTCGCCGCCCCCGCCCGCGAACCCGCCGCCGCCGGTTGAAAGCCGCGCCGCACCAACGCTTCCGAGGAGATCGTGATGACCGTCCCGACCACGGGCACCGAAGTCCGGCTGGCCGCCCGGCCCGACGGGTGGCCGACGCCGGAGAACTTCGCCGTCGTGCGAGCCGAAGTGCCCGCCGTCGGACCCGGCCAGGTGCTGGTGCGCAACCTGGTGATGAGCGTCGACCCGTACATGCGCGGTCGGATGAACAACGTGCGCACCTACGTGCCGCCGTTCCAGATCGGCAAACCCCTCGAAGGCGGCGCGGTCGGCGAGGTCGTCGAGTCGCGCTCGCCGCAGCTCGCCGCCGGTGACGTGGTGCTGCACGGCCTCGGCTGGCGCGAGTTCTCCGTCGTCGGCGCCGCCGGCGCCACCAAGATCGACACCGGGGTGGCGCCGCCGGCCGCCTACCTCGGCGCGCTGGGCATGCCCGGTCACGCCGCCTACGCCGGACTGCTGGAAGCAGCGGAGTTCCGGCCGGGCGACGTCGTGTTCGTCTCCGGCGCGGCGGGCACCGTCGGCTCGCTGGTCGGCCAGATCGCCCGGTTGCGCGGCGCGTCGAAGGTGATCGGTTCGGCGGGCAGTCCGGAGAAGGTCCGCTACCTGACCGAGGAGCTCGGTTTCGACCGCGCGTTCAACTACCGCGACGGCCCGATCTGGCAGCAACTGGTGAAGGCGTCGCCGGAAGGCTTCGACGTCTACTTCGACAACGTGGGCGGCGACCACCTGGACGCGGCTTTGCTGCTGGCGAAGATGGGCGCCCGCTTCGCGCTGTGCGGAGCGATTTCCCAGTACAACGAAAAGGGCGAGGTGATAGGCCCGCGGAACCTGATGCAGGCCATCGGCAAAGGAATCACGATGCGCGGATTCCTGGTGGGCCACTACGAGAACGTGAAGGACCGGTTCCTCACCGAGATGGGCGGCTGGCTCGCCCGCGGCGAAGTGTCCTGCCGGGAGACCGTGGTCAAGGGCGTCGAGCAGGCCCCGCGGGCCTTCCTGGACATGCTGAGCGGCGCGAACACCGGGAAAACCCTCATCAAGATCGCCGACTGAGCCGACGCGGAAAAGCAAAGACCAATGATTTCCCCAGTGCCTGTTTCCGCATTCGCGGAAGTGTTCACCGCCGGACCGCGAACGTGTACTTTGCGGGCAGGGGACACGCGCACCCGACTCCCGTATTCGCCCTTTCGGTGAGAATCCACCGCGATTCCGCCGAAAGCGGCCAGCTGATCGCGCAGAAAACCGGCGCCGCGCGATCCCGCGATACCGGCCAGGCCGGTGCTCGCCGACATCCCCGTCAAGCAGCGAACAGAAGGAAGGCCCCCATGTCCGCCCAGAACGCCACCCTGTCCGTTCCCGAAGAGGTCGGTCTGCTCTACGACCGCCTCACCGCCCTCGACACCGAAGGCACCGGCGGCAGCCTGCACCTCGGATTCTGGGACCTCGACAACACCGAGGTGCCGCTCGTGGAGGCCGCCGACCGCCTCACCGACATGATGACCGACCGGTTGCGCCTGGAGGCCGGGCACAAGGTGCTCGACGTGGGCTGCGGCCTCGGCCAGCCCGCCGGCCGCATCGCCCGACGCACCGGCGCGCACGTCACCGGCATCGCCATCAGCCGCGACCAGATCACCCGCGCCACCGAGCTCGCCGAAGCCGAGGGCCTGGCGGGCCAGGTGGAGTTCCAGCACGGCGACGCGATGAACCTGCCGTTCCCCGACGCGTCCTTCGACGCCGTCATCGCCATCGAGTCGATCTTCCACATGCCCGACCGCGAGCAGGTCCTCAGCGAGATCCAGCGGGTGCTCAAGCCCGGTGGGCGCCTCACGCTGACCGACTTCTTCGCCCGCGGCCCGATTCCCGCCGACAAGCAGGAGCACGTCGACCGCTGCCTGCGGGACTTCATCATGACGCTGGCCGACGGCGACGACTACCTGCCGATGCTGCGCCGCGCCGGCCTGCGCATCGCCGAGTTCTTCGACATCACCGAGCAGAGCGTGCGCCCCACGTTCCAGCAGATGAGCCAGGCCAACGACCAGCTCGACCCGGTCTTCGAGGAAGAATCCGACAAGAAGTTCAGCCCCGCCGACATGGTGGACGTCGACGAGTTCGGCTCCGTCCTGCTGACGGCGGAAAAGCCTCGGTGAGGTCGCTGTGATGGTCGGGTAGCGGAACCTCAGCGGATTCCTCGCCGCGGGATCTTTACCCCGAGTGGCTCAGCCACGAGGGGAAAATGCCGTCCTCGCGGGGAATCCGCTGAGCACCCGCCGGTTGTCGGCCCGGTGACGTGGGCTGTGCGCTTCGCGCATCCAGGCACGGCCGCAGGGCGGGTTTCGCTTCGCTCGCCCCGACCGCCTGCACGACCGACAGATCTCGCGCACGCGCTGCGGCGGTCTTCTCACGGCGGGATCGACTTCGCCGGTTTCCTTCCGCACACCCGATCCCGCCCCGGCGCTGCCGCGCCTCGTACTGAACAGGAACGATTTTCGTGGCCGAACTCGTCGAAGAAGACACCGCACTGTCCTTCCCGCCGCCGCGCAAGTGCCCGTACCGGTTGCCCGAGCAATACCCGGACCTGCGGGAGAACGCGCCGGTGCGGCGGGTGCTGCTGCCCACCGGGCGGCACGCGTGGATCGTCACCCGCTACGAGGACGTCCGCAAAGCGCTCATCGACCCCCGGCTGAGCTCCGACCGCGGTGACCCGGACTTCCCGCACATGGTCGAGCTAGCCAAGAGCGACAACGACTCCACGCTGTCGCTGGCGGGCATGGACCCGCCGGTGCACACCCGTGCCCGCCGCGCCGTCGTCGGCGAGTTCACGGTGCGCAAGACCGAGGCGCTGCGCCCCCGCATCCAGCAGATCGTCGACGAGGCCGTCGACGCGATGCTGGCGGGCCCGAAACCGGCCGACCTGGTCAAGGCGCTGTCGTTCCCGGTGCCGTCGCTGGTGATCTGCGAACTGCTCGGGGTCTCCTACGACGACCACGAGTTCTTCGAGGACCGCACCTCGACGATGCTCAACACCACCGAACCGCCGCTGGCCCGCCAACAGGCGTTCTTCGACCTGCAGTCCTACTTGGACGAACTGGTGACGAGCAAGGAGAAGGAACCCGGCGACGACCTGCTCAGCCGTCAGGCCGCCAAATCCCCCGAGGAACGCTCCTACGACCACGCCGAACTGGTCGACCTGGCGTTCCTGCTGCTCACCGCCGGGCACGACACCACCGGCAACATGATCTCGCTGGGATCGCTGGCGCTGATGCAGAATTCGCAGCTGCGCGACCGGATCGTCGGCGACACGAGCAGCACCCTCGACGTGGTCGACGAACTGCTGCGCTACTTCAGCATCACCGACCTGATCACCGTGCGGATCGCCAAGGAGGACTTGGAGATCGGCGGCCAGCCGATCAAGGCGGGGGAGGGCGTGTTCGCCCTCGGCGGCGCCGCCAACCGCGACCCGGCGGCGTTCGACAACCCCGAGGAGATCGACGTCGAACGCGGCGCCCGCCAGCACGTCGCCTTCGGCTACGGCCCGCACCAGTGCCTCGGCCAGAACCTCGCCCGGATGGAACTGGAGATCGTCTACGAGACCCTGTTCCGCAAGGTCCCCGACCTGCGCCCGGCGTCGTCCCTCGACGAGATCCCGCTGAAGAACGACGCCGCCATCTTCGGCCTCCACGCCCTGCCCGTGACCTGGTAGGCCGGTGCCCCCGGCCCATCGTCATAGGCGACGGTGGGCCGGGGAGCGCGGTGGCACCAGTGCAGCGCTTCTCCGTTGTCGGTTCTGCGGGTGTCCTGTTCGTGCCTCTGTTGTGTGCATGCCATCAGGTGTCCCAGCTCAATGCGGTGATGTCCAAGTGCACTCCGAGCGGCCGGTTCTCGGACACCCGGGTGATCTCCTCTGCGTCATCGGCGAGACCCGTTGTGAAACTCGGGACCACGTGGAAGGCGTTCTCACTGGGAGCCAACGTGACGAGCTGCCCGTAGTCGCCCGCTTCTGCGGCGGCTTGCATCATCTCCAGCACGTAGCCGTACGAGAAGAGCTCGTGCTTCGATGTGAAGTATTTCTGCGGAACTCTGATCAGCTGTGGCCAGTCTCGGTATCCGCACCGTTCCAGCACCGTCCAGAACTTCCGCCACGGTACGGGATTCGGTTTCGGGGTCGCCGCGACATGCCACCGTGGCGTGGGGTCGTTCGGCGCGAAGCTGACGAGCGTGCGGGTTGCGTCGCGGCGGGTTCGAGCGTAATCACGAAGCTCCGGCCGGAACACGTTGGCCACCTGGGCGGCGGTGAGTACCACCATCCACTCGGCGAACCACCACCGGCGACCGCTGCGGGAGAATCCCAGCTCGGTGACCTTGCGATGTGCGGCGGAGGCTGCCTTGTGCAGTTCACCTTCCCAGAAGGGGCAAGGGAAAACGTAGAAGGGCTGATGCCCTTGTGGAAGCTGCTGATACTTCCAGAGTTGGCGAATATCGATCTTCACGGCGTGCGAGCCCGATGGGCTGAGCGTCGTCGTCTTCAGTTCCAGCCGTACGCTTTTTCCCGGTTTCGGGGGTAACCATCCCAGTTCGAGATCTTCGCCGGTGGTGGGCCACCACAGTGCTGCTTTGGACGCGTACCGGTAGGTGACGTACTGGCTCGCCCAATGTTCAAGCGTCTTTTCGGGAACTGATACCGACGATGACATGGGTTCATCATAAGGTCAACGCGGTGATCCGTGTGAAAGTTGGATCTCTTGTTCTTCAGCCTAATTCGAACAGAATCCTTTGTGGACGAATTCGCGCAAGAGGGCGCGAGAACCGGCGATCGCTCCACTGCGGTGTGCGGGAAGTACGCGGGGAGGTCGGTTCGAGACGCACCACCGGTCCAGCGTTCCGGGCGGAACGCTGGACCGGAACGGGCGGGTGTCACTCGTGGTAGGTCGCGGTGTACGGATTCAGCGCGTCGCCGGAGCCGGTGTAGCCGACGCCGAGCACGGCACCGTCGTCCTGCACGGCCGCGCCTTCGACGCGGACCATCGGCGGTGCGAGCCGGCCCAGCCACTCGCCGTCGGTCCACGCGTACCAGATCGGTTCGAGGTTCGGGCCGATCGCGAAGAGCTGTACCTCGTCGCCGACCTGGATCAGGTCGGTGACGTGGCCCGATTCGGGGAGCTCGAACACCTCCCAGCCGGTGCCGTCCCAGTGCGCGGTGTACGGGATCTGGTGCTGCGACTCGCCGGTGTGGCCGCCGACCCACACGTCGTCCGCCGCGAGGGCGAGCACGTTGGTGAGCGCCTCCGGAACCTCGGGGTTCGGATCGAAGTCCGGGGCGGGCACCTCGGTCCACGCCGCGCCGTCCCAGTGCAAGGCGACGCCGCGCGAGGTCGACGGGACGCTGCCGACCGACCACAGGTCGTTCGTCGCCGCGCCGTCCACGTCCACCAGGGAGTAGCCGCCGCTCTCCAGCACCGGGACCGGGACGTCGGTCCACTTCGCGCCGTCCCAGTGCTGCGCCAAGCCGCGCGTGGAATAGGCGTGGCCGACCGTCCACACGTCGTCCGGGGCGAACGCCTTCAGCGCCAGCGGCCGCACGTACTTGCCGGGCAGGGGATCGAGCTCGATCGGAGTCCACTCCTGGCCGTTCCAGTGCGCCGAGCTGCCGGACCCGGTGCCGGGCGACGTTCCGATCGTCCAGGCATCGCCCGGTGCGAGGACCGCGCCGTCCGTCAGCGGCCCGATGTCGTCGAGCGGCACCGCCTGCCAGCCCTGCTCGTCCTTCCGGTACACCGCGCTGGTCTGGAACTTGGGGTTCGCGCCGTCGTAGCCGAAGGCCCAGGATTCGCCCTGGGCGCTGCCCGCGGCGGTCAACGTGGCGCTCTCGGCCGTCGTCGGCACCGGTTCCTCCGTCCAGCTGCCGACCGCCGCGGCCTGCCCGACCGAACCCGCGAGGAGGCCGGTGGTCGCGATCAAGATCGCTGCTGTTCGTCTCATCTGCTGTGGCTCCCAGCTCGTTCAACGGGTCAGCCGGTCGACGTGATCAGTGCGCTCGCGGTTGTCCGGCAGGCGCCGAGCCGGGACGGGAGGGCACGAAGCGGTGCGCCAAGGACTCCTGTTCGGCCGAACGGGTAACGCGGCCTTCCGGGCCCGCGAGCCGTTCGGGCTCAGCCGAGGCCGAGGCGGTGGCGTTCGGCCGCGACGATGCGCCGTTCGGCGGCCGTGCCGTCGTGCTGCGCTTCGGCGAGCGGTGCGGTGTTCAGCGCCTCAGGATCGGCGAGCTTCGCGGTGCTCTCGCGGGCGTAGGCGTCGAAGATCTCGGACTTCGCCACCAAGGTCTCGGTGAGGCGTTCGTCCACGCTGTCCTTGGCGAGGATGCGGTGCACGTGGACCTTCCGCGTCTGGCCCATGCGGTGGCACCTGGCGATGGCCTGGTCCTCCGTGCTGGGTTTGAGCTGCGGCTCGGCGAGGATCACGACGTTCGCCGCCTGGATGTTGAGCCCCGTGCCACCGGCGAGGATCTGGGCGAGCAGCACGGCGTGACCTTCGCGTTCGGTGAACTCGTCGATCAGGTCCTGCTTGCCGCGGGCGGACAGCGCACCGGTCAACGCCAGCGGCATCACGGCCGGTCCGAGGGCGGCGCGCACGGTGTCGATGACGTCGAGGAAGTTCGTGAACACCACGACCTTCCACTGCTCGGCGGCGGCGTCCTCGACGATCTCGCGCAACCGCTCCAGCTTCGCGGAACGCGAGGACGCGTAGGCGGCGCGGCGCATCGCCATCATGTTCCCGTCGCGCACCCCGGCCAGGTAGGCGCGGGATTCGGCGGTGCCGCCGAGCTCCACCCAGTCCTCCAGCTCGATCAGCTCGGGTAGTTCGGTGAGCACGTCCTGCTGGTTGCGCCGCAGGTACGCCGGTGCCACCGCTCTGCGGAAACGGTTGGGGGACAACGCATCCCGCGCGTCCAGCTGCCGCGCCACCTCCGGTTGCAGGTAGCCGACCAGGGTGCGGAACTCCTCCACCCGGTTCTCCATCGGCGTGCCGGTGAGCAGCAGCGCGCGGCCGGCTCCGGCCACGACCGAGACGACCGCCTGGGACCGCTTCGCCTGCGGGTTCTTGATGTAGTGCGCTTCGTCCACGACGACCATCGCCAGCGGCGCCGAGTCCAGCCGCAGCCGCTGCAGGGTGTCGAACGTGGTCACCGCGACACCGCCGTCGCGCAGCCACTCGCGCGCGTCCGCGTCCCGGGTGGGGCCGTGCAGCGGGTGCGGGACGAGCGCGCTGTGCCGGGCCGTCTCCTCCACCCAGTTGATCAGCACGCTGGCCGGGCACACCACGAGGAAGTGCCGCGCGCCGCCGGCCGCGAGGTGGGCCATCGCGGCGAGCGCCTCCACGGTCTTGCCCAGCCCCATCTCGTCGCCGAGGATGCAGCGCCGCCGGGCGAGCGCGAACTTCGCCCCGAACGCCTGGTAGCCGCGCAGCGCGACCCGCATCAGCCGGGTGTCCAGCGAGGTCGAGGTGACCTGCCGTTCCTGCTCCGGCGGCAGGTGACCGGTCGCCGACCGCGCGTCGGTGCTCGCGTGGCCGGTCAGCTCGCTGAGCAGCGTGTTGTACGTGGCGGCACGCCGCTGGTAGTCCCGCCACAGCTCGTCGGGAACCTGCCGCGCCTCGGCGCCGACGGCTTCGTCCGCGGCCGCGCGCACCCGGTCGGCGCTCGGGTCGGCGAGCAGGTCTTCCAGGCGCCCCAACGCTTCCCGCGCGGTCGCCTTGCCGCGACGGCCGGTCAGCAGCATCCGGAACCTGCTGCCGGTGCGGTGCGCGACCGGTTCCAGCTCGTCCAGCTCGCCGACCCCGCGGCGCGCCGCGTCCCGCTGGGCCGACGCCTGCTCCCCGGCGACCTCCCACGCCCGCAGCGTCGCGAGCAGCCCGGTGTGCGCCGAGTCGCGCCGATCCGGGTCGAGGCGCACCACGGTGTCCTGCGCCGTCACCTGCGAGATCCGTTCGGCGGCGGCCACGGCGTCGCGCGCGGTGGCGGGGCCGACGCCCGGCACGGCCCGCAGCCGGTCCGGCCCGGCATCGGCCACGTCCGCGACGGTCCGGAACCCGGACCGCTCCAGTTCGCCGAGCCGCAACCGGCCGGTAGCGGCCTCGCGGAGCCTGCTCACCGGCATTTCCCGCAGCCGCCCGCGGACCTCGTGGCGCCGCGCGGCCTCGTACTGCTCCCGCGCCGAGTCGCGCAGCCGGTCCGGCTCCGCCAGCAGCGCCGTCGCCGCCGCGCGCCACGACCGCGCGGCCCGCAGCACCGCTGCCGCCGCCCGCGCCGTCCTCGGCTCGATCGGCACGGCACGCTCGTCGGAGCCCGTCGGTCCCATGCGTCGCCTCCCCAGAACGTCGGCGCCCGTCACCGATACCGGCCTCGGCACCCGCGAACATCCGCCGGACGGGTGGTCATCTCGGGGTGCTGCTCGCGCGATCGTCCAGGACAGCTTGCCGGACGATCGACGATCACCGGTACGGGGCTCGGCGCTGCGTGTCGGACGGCGGAAGGTCGTAAGGCTCGCCGATCCGCACGGGCGCATCGCTGATCAGGTCGACGTCGCTCGTCGGGGTGCGTCGGAGGCGTGGGATTCCATCGTGTCGGCGAGGCGGTGCAGGGCGGTGAGCACCGCGTCGCGTTCCTGGCCGAGGCCGGCGAGCAACCGCGCGTGGGCGTCGAGCTCGCGGGGGAAGACGTCGTCGATGGTGCGCTCGGCTTCCGGCGTGATGCTGATGTGGGTGGCACGGCGGTCGGCCGGTTTCGCGGTGCGCGTGATGAATCCGCGCCTGTCCAGCTTGGCCAGGGTTTTGCTCACGCCCGCGCGCGACATGCCGAGTTGCGCCGCCAGGTACGCCGCGGTGACGGGTTCTTCGAGGTGGCGCAGCGGTACGAGCAGTTTGACCTCGGCCGGGGTGAGCGCGGCGCTGTCGTAGAGCTGTTCCGTGGCCTGTTCCAGCACGGCGGCGATGCGGTTGATCAGCGCGACGACCGCCATGGGGGAGGTGTCGAGGTCCGGGTTCCCGGCGCTCCACGACTCCTGCGCGCGCTCTTGGAGGAAGGACAAGGCCATCCCATTTCGTTAACCGGTGAACTACTTGTTACGTTTCGAGTGTAACCGCCTCCGGACGGTGAACATCAGGGCGGCCCGCTCCGGAGCGGGCCGCTGACCGCGTGTTCGCCCGGGGCGACGGCGATGGAGATCCGGGAGGGCGAACATGCTGGACGAGGACGTTGTGATCATCGGCGGCGGGGCCGCGGGCCTGGCCGCCGCGATGATGCTGGGCCGATCCCGGCGGCAGGTCGTGCTGCTCGACGCGGGGGAGCCGCGCAACGCGCCTTCCCGCCACCTGCACGGTTTTCCGTCCAGGGACGGTGCGGACCCGGCCGAGCTGGTCGCGGCCGGGCGGGGGGAGGTCCGCCACTACGGCGGCGAGATCCGCGACGCGCGGGTCTCCGGTCTCGAACGCGCCGACGGCGGATTCGCGATCCGCCTCGACGGCGGCGACGTGCTCACCGCCCGCGCGGTGCTGGTGGCCACCGGGTTGCGCGACGAACTGCCGGAGATCGCCGGACTGCGCGAGCGCTGGGGCCGCGACGTGCTGCACTGCCCGTACTGCCACGGTTTCGAGGTGCGCGACACCCCGCTGGCCGTGGTCGGCGGCGACAACCGGCCGTTCTCGCTGCACCAGGCGCAGCTGATCCGGCAGTGGTCCGACGACGTCGTGTTCCTCCCGAACCGGATCGCGCTGACCGACGACGAACGCCACCGCCTGCTGGCCCGCGGAGTGCGGATCGTCGACGGGGAGGTGGCGCGCGTCGTGGCCGAGGCGGACGCGGTGTCCGCCGTGGAACTCGCCGACGGCCGGATCGTCGCTCGCAGCACCGTTTTCGTCGGCCCGAGGTTCGTACCGCGCGACGAGCTGCTGACGTCGCTGGGCTGCGAGGTCGGCGACGACGGCTGGGTCCGCGTCGACCCCTCCGGCCAGACCAGCGTCGCGGGAGTGTGGGCGGCGGGCAACGTCTCGGACAGCCCCGCCCAGCTCGTCAACGCGGCAGCCGCCGGTTCGAAGGCCGCCATCGCCCTCAACCACCACCTCCTCGCCGACGACATCGACCGAGCGATCGCCGCCCACGACGCGAGATGAGGGGTCGCGCTCCGCCTGCGCACGCTCGTGCGGTGGGCAGGTGCGCGCACTGCGAGCGGCATCGGCGGTCCTGGATCTCCGCCGCCGGAATCAGAGAACCCCTACGTGATCGGTGCAAGCCGGGAGAGTGCGTCTGAGAGATCCGGTCTCGAGCAAGCGGCCGCAGCAGGGGCTTTTCCGAATCGGCTCTGCTTTCGGCGTGGGCCGGTGCAAGATGGTCGTATGGCGGAGTCGGCGACCGGGCAGTTGTGGATCAGGACCTTCCAGGATGATGACGAGCTGAGGTCGCTGCTCGACTGGTTGCGTCGTGAAAGCGCGCTGCGCGGTCAGGTGAGCACGTCGCACGCCGATGTCGAACCCGGGCAGATGGGTGGTGCGCTGGACGCGCTCGTCGTCGCGGTCGGTTCGGGCGGCATGGGCGCGGTGCTGGCCGGCGCCCTGTCCACGTGGATATCGCAGCGGCATTCCGACGTGAAGCTGACCATCACCGACGAGGACGGCCGGACGATCGAGCTGGACGCGCATCGCGTCGACTCCCACGCCCTGTTGCAAGACCTTCGGGGGTTTCTCGATTCGCGGGAGCCGCCGCCGTGACGCGTTTCCCCGACCCCGCCGCGTCCAGGGCTGTACTGATCGGGTTCAGCCGGTACGACGATGTGCGCGCCCTACCGGCGATTCCTGCGGTGCGGACCAATCTGGCAGATCTCCGGAAAGCCTTGGTGGGCGCTGCCACCGGCACGATGAAGCACTGCGTCCGGGTCAGCGGGTCGGCTGTGACCACCACCGAGATCGGAAGCACCCTTGGATCCGCCGCGCAGGCGGCGACCGACGTGCTGCTGGTCTATTACGCCGGACACGGACTGGTCGACGATTCCGGGCAGCTCTACCTCGCGCTGCCCGCCACCGACCCGGCCCGCTTGCGCTGGACCGCGCTGTCGTTCGAGCTGCTCCGCTCGGAGATCCTCGACAGCCCGGCGAAAACCCGGATCCTCGTGCTGGACTGCTGCTTCTCCGGTCGTGCGATCGAGACGATGAGCGAGCCGCGGAACGTGATCGCGGGGAAGGTCGACATCGCCGGTACGTACATCATGACCTCGACCACGGCCACCTCGGTGTCGCACGCGCCCGCGGGGCAGCGGCACACGGCGTTCACCGGCGCGATGCTGGAGGCGCTGGGCACGTCCGGCCCCGTGAGCCTCGACGAACTGTTCCGCCACGTCGACCGCCGACTCTCCTCGCACGGACTGCCGCGCCCGCAGCGTCGCGCGGTGAACGCGGCAGGAGATCTGGCGCTGTGCAGGAGTTCGCCGTCGGACGCGCGTGCCGAACTCGCCGGGCGCTCGGAGCCGGAATCTCCAGCAGTGGCGACGGTCAAGCCATCGACGCGGCGGAGCGCCGCGGTGGACGTCGCCCGCCATGAGCACGCTGCCCGGGATGGTGCGGCCACGATCGGTTCGAGGACGCACGATGGGCACAAGAGCTACAAGATCCCCAAGACGTACCGCATCGCGAGGCCGCAGCGCAAAGCGGTTCGAACACCCTGGCAGCGGGTAGGGATCTTCGTGATCCTGGTGCTCGTCCTGATCTTGGCTGCCATCGGTCTGAGGTGGGGCGACATCCCCGCGGAGTGGGATCCCGTCGGGCGAGCGATCCGCTCCGATCCCGATTCCATCGAAACGGGTGTCCAAGGATTCATCCTCCTCCCGTCGGTGTCCGCCGCCATGATGGCTTCGATCGCCTACTTCTTCGTGGGACGAGATGTACTGCTGTCGCGTGCTGGTGCGACTGTTTCCGCGCTGGGGGGAGTCGTCGGGCTCCTAGTTGGTCCGGGTGCTGTCCTGTTCGCGCTCTCCGGAGGAGTGGTCGTGCTAGGTCAGTGGATGTCGCCGCTCATCGCGTTGTGGACTTCCGCGCTGGTGAACTTCGTCTTCATGCTGCTCGTGTTCGGGTGGGATCATGAAAGCGGTCATCACTTCACGTTTCGGCGGTGACCGTCCGGTCCGGATCGAGTGCGGCGTCCGCTGCCGGCGCCGAGGGCCGACCCGCTCCCGCGGTGTGGTCTTTTCCCCAGCGAATGGGGCCTAACGTCGGCGGCACGCCCATGATCGCTGCCCCGCCGCGGAGGACACATCCATGACCGTCGACGAGCTGCCGCTGCTGAAGTCCGAAGGGTCCGTGGTCGGCAGGCTGAGCCCGCTGATGCGGCAGCTGCGCGAACGCGGCCCCGTCGTCAAGGTGCGCACCCGCGCCGGTGATGAGGCGTGGCTGGTGACCCGGCTCGCCGAGCTCAAGCAACTGCTCAAGGACCGCCGCATCGGCCGCTCCCACCCCGACCCGGAGAACCGGCCCCGCTACCTCGACAGCCCGCTGCTGGACACCCTGGTGCGCAGCGACGATCCGGAGGTGGCGCGCGAGATCCACGTGAAGACCCGCGCCGCGCTCACCCCCCACTTCTCCGCGAAGCGGATGGTCGCGCTGCGGGAGCGGGTCGCCGCGCGCGTCGCCGCGCACCTGGACCGGATCACGGCGTCCGCGCCGCCGGTGGACCTGCACGCGGAGCTGTCGCTGCCGCTGTCGTTCGAAGTGCTCTGCGATCTGCTCGGCGTCGCCGAGCACGACCGGTTCATGGCGATGCTGGCCGGGGCCGGACGGCTCGACGAGTCGGAGAAGGTGGCCGTCGGAGCCCAAGAGCTGTTCGCCTACCTGCAGGAACTGGTCGAGGAGAAGCGCCGCGAACCGGACGAGCACCTCATCTCCGCGCTGTGCGAGGCGGAGATCGACGACGGCACGGTGTGCGAACTGATCTCCACGATCAGCTTCTCGTACCTGGTGACGCCGACGAACCTCAGCGCGGGCATCGCCCTGTTCGCCTCGCACCCCGAGCAGCGCGAACGCGTCGTGCGCGACCCCGGCCTGCTGGAGACCGCCGTCGAGGAGGTGCTGCGGCTGAGCAAGGTCGACGAGTCCTTCCAGCCCCGCTACGCCGGCGAGGACATCGAGATCGGCGGTGTCGTCATCAAGGCCGGTGACCTGGTGCTGTGCGACCACTACTCGCCGTCGTTCGACGACCGCGTCTTCGACGACCCGGAGACCTTCGACGTCGGCCGCAGCCCCAACCCGCACTTGGCGTTCAGCCACGGCCTGTCGCACTGCATCGGTGCCCCCCTCGCGCGCATCGAACTCCAAGAGGTCTACGGAGCGCTCCTGCGCCGCCTGCCCGACCTCACCCTCGCCGTCCCGATCGAAAAGGTCGGCATGCCCACCGATTCCGAAGACGACGAACAAATGGGCAACGGAATCGCAAGACTCCCCGTCACCTGGTGACGTCTGTGTCTTGTCAGCGACGAAGTCGCTGAGCAGCGACCACGCACGCAGCCGGAACACCCGCGGGTTCTCAGTGGCTTCCTCGCGAGGACGGCCTTTTCCCTCGTGGCGGAGCCACTCGGGAAAAAAGATCCCGCAGCGAGGAAGCAACTGAGGTTCCGCCACCCGACCACCTATGCAGGCCGCCCACCCCTGCTCACGGCGAGGAACATCACCTTGATGGAGTAGTGGGATGTCCGGTTAGGGTGCTCGGGAGCCTGTCGCGCCCGTGAGGGCAGGGAATCCGGTCGGAAGCCGGAGCTGACGCGCAGCGGTAGGGGCGATGGGCGAGGACGGCCACGGCCGGAACCACTGGACCTCCCGGTCCGGGAAGGGGCCTCGCCCGGTGAGCCCGAGCCCGAAGACCTGGCCGGCTCCCCGGACCGCAGGCGGTTCCGGGTCGCAGCCTGCCGGACTCCGCGCCTGGGTCCGGGGTGAGGAACCTCGTGCCATGCCGTTCTCGCAAGCCCGCTCGTTACGCCTCGGGCTGGTGGCGCTGGCCGCCGCTGTGCTGGTCTCGTGCGCCGCGCCCGCCGACGACACCATCCGCGGCGAGGCCGCGACGACGGTGCGCAACTGCGACACCGACGTCACCGTCGAAGCGCCGCCGCGGCGCGCGGTGTCGCTGAACCAGTCCACGACCGAGATCATGCTGGCCTTGGGGCTGGCGGATCGGATGGTGGGCACCGCGACCTGGACCGACCCGGTCGATCCGGCGCTGGCGGAGGCGAACTCGCGGGTGCCGCGGCTGGCCGACAACAACCCGTCGTTCGAGTCGGTGCTGGGCACCGAACCGGACTTCGTGCTCGGCGCCTACAAGGCCGTGTTCACCGATGAGGGGGTCGCCGACCGCGAGCGGTTCGGTGAGCTGGGCGTGCCGACGTACCTGTCGCCGAGCAACTGCTTCCCGGAGGAGGCGCCGCTGCCGAAACCGGTGGAGCTCGACGACATCTACCGCGAGGTGCAGGAGATCGCCGACCTGTTCGGCGTCCCCGAACGTGGTCACGCGCTCACCGAGCAGCTGCGCGGCCGGGTCGCGGCGGCGCAGCGGAAGGTCGCCGGGCTCGACTCCCGCGCCGAGACCTCGGTGCTGTTCTGGTTCGCCCGCACCGAATCGCCGTACATGGCGGGTTCCACCGGATCACCCGCGGTCATGACCCGCGCGCTGGGCGTGCGCAACGCCTACGCGGACATCAGCTCGATGTGGCCGCAGGTGTCCTGGGAGGACGTCCTCGCGCGCGACCCGGACCTGCTGGTGCTCGGCGACCTCACCCGCGACGGCGAAGGCGACGGGCTGGCGGCGAAGACCCGGTTCCTGCACGAGGATCCGGCGGTGTCCCGGCTCGCGGCGGTGCGAGACGGGCACCTGATGGGCATGACGGGCACCGAGCTCAACGTCAGCATGCGCACCGTGCGGGGCATCGAACGGCTCGCGGATCGGCTCGTCGAGATGGACCGGCAGCGGTGACGGCAGCGCCGTCAGCGGGGAGACTGCCGCCGGTCGCGATCGTGCTCGCCGGGATTCCGGCGCTGCTGCTGTCGATCGCGGTCGCGGTCACGCTCGGGCCGGCGCACCTCACCGTCGGCGACGTCGGCAGCGTGGTCGCCGATCGGCTGGGCCTGCTCGACACCGACGTCTCCCGCATCGGTCAGGGCATCGTGTGGCAGCTGCGGCTGCCGCGGGCGCTGCTGGCCGCGATCTGCGGAGCCGGGCTCGGCGTGTGCGGGGCGGTGCTGCAATCGCTGCTGCGCAACCCGCTCGCCGATCCGTTCCTGCTCGGCGTGTCCGCCGGAGCGTCCACCGGCGCGGTGTCGGTCGTGGTGCTCGGGCTCGGCGCGGGTGCGATCGGGCTCACCGCGGGCGCGTTCGCCGGGGCGCTGGTGGCGTTCGCGCTGGTGATGCTGCTCGCCTCGGTCGCGGGTGGGGCGGCCGGGCACACGGTGCTCGCCGGGGTCGCTGGCACCCAGCTGTTCTCCGCGCTCACCTCCTACATCGTGATCACCTCGGCGGACGCGGAGCAGACCCGCGGGGTGCTGTTCTGGTTGCTGGGGTCGTTGTCCGGCGCGCGGTGGAACGACGTCGCGATCTCCGCGGCGGTGTGCGCGGTGTGCCTGGTGCTGTGCCTGTCGCGGGCGGGGGCGCTGGACGCGTTCGCGTTCGGGCAGGACGCCGCGGCCTCCCTCGGCGTCCGGGTGGCACGGTTGCGGGCGGTGCTGCTGGTGGCGACCGCGCTGCTGGCCGCGACGCTGGTGGCCGCCGCCGGTGCGATCGGTTTCGTCGGGCTGGTGCTGCCGCAGGCCGCGCGGCTGCTCGTGGGTCCGCGCCACCGCGCGCTGCTGCCGGTGACCGCCGTGCTCGGCGCGGTGCTGCTGGTGTGGGTGGACGTGCTGGCCACGACCATCGCCGCCCCGCAGGAAGTGCCCGTCGGCGTCGTCACCGCGCTCGTCGGCGTGCCCGCGTTCGCCGTGCTGCTGGCCAAGCGGGGGAGGGTGTCGTGAGCCTGTCCGCGCACGACGTGTCCTGGTCCGCCGGAGGCGCGCTGATCCTCGACGGGGTGGGCCTGCGCGTCGACGAGGGCCGCACGGTGGGCCTGCTCGGGCCGAACGGGTCCGGGAAGTCCTCGCTGCTGCGGCTGCTGGCCGGACTGCGGCGACCGAGCTCCGGGGCCGTCGAGATCGGCGGGCGCGCGGCGCCGCAGTGGCCCCGGCGCGACCTGGCTCGCCGGGTGGCGGTGGTGGAGCAGCAGGTGGGCACCGACGTCGATCTCACCGTGACCGAGGTGGTCGCCCTCGGCCGCACCCCGCACCGCAACGGCTGGGGCGGCGCGAACCCGGCCGACGCGGAGATCATCCGGCGGGTGCTGGCGCAGACCGGGCTCGACGCGCTCGCGAACCGGCGCTGGCACAGCCTTTCCGGTGGGGAACGGCAACGCGCGCAGATCGCGCGGGCCTTGGCGCAGGAACCGGCGGAACTGATCCTCGACGAGCCGACGAACCACCTCGACATCGCCCACCAGCTGGAACTGCTCGCGCTGGTGCGGCGACTGCCGGTGACCAGCGTGATCGCCCTGCACGACCTGAACCTGGCGGGGATGTTCTGCGACGAACTCGCGGTGCTCTCCGGCGGTCGGGTGGTGGCCACCGGAACCCCGGCGGAGGTGCTGACCGAGCAGCTCGTGGCCGACGTGTACGGCGTGCGGTGCTCGGTGTCCATTGTGGATGGAAATCCGCACGTGCGATTCCGCGCCGGGTGAAAATCGGCGTTCTGTCGGGTTCGAGCTCGAATTGATCACCGTGCGTGTCGTCGAGCTCGACTCCGTTGGTTCGATCGGACGACCCGAACGTGCGCCCATGCGGGTTTTTCGTGAATGTGCGGCGAAAAGGACCCACCGCCTTCGCGCGCGTCGTGACTCGCGCTAACGTGGCTCCGCGGAATTCGCTGATTTCCGGACGCGTTTCGCCGTTTCGAACTCGACAACAGGGGGTCGACGTGGACCTGGAGATCTCGCTGACCGGGGACGATGCGGCGGACGACTTGCGCGCACTGCGGACGTGGCTGGCCGAGGAGCCGGAGCTGCGAGGGCGCGTGCAGCTCGTCGAACGTCCTCCCGAACCAGGTCATCTCGGCACCGTTCCGACGTTGATCCTGGTGGCGCTGGGAACCGGGGCGACGACGTCCGGAGTCGTCACCGCCGTGAGCACGTGGTTGCAGCACCGGGCCGCCGAGGTCGCCTGCACCGTCACCAGGACCGCCGACGGCACCGGTGGCACGTTGTCCGCCGGGCAGCTGCGAGCAGCGGACCTGACCGCTCGCGGGCGGCTCGCGAACGAACTGTCCACGGCGCTCGCCGCGACCACGTCCGATGCGTCGCGCCTGGAGGGATGATCCGGCGATGGCCGAGTTGCGCTCGCCGGGTAGCAGGGTGGTCCTGGTCGGCACGCAGAGCTGCGCGAACGACGTCGCGGCGCCGCCGGTTCCCGCTGTCGAGTCCACTATGGACGATCTGGCGGGCGTGCTGGCGAAGCGGTGCGGGGTGCGTTCGGAGCAGATCATTCGGATCTTGGATTCGGCCGATCCGATGCGGATGGGGCTCGCGGTGGCGGAAGCGGCGGATCAGGCGACGGATGTGCTGCTCGTGCACTACGTGGGGCACGGGTTCGTCAGCGCCGACGGTGAGCTGTACTTGGCGACGAAGGCGACGGACCCCGAGTCGTACCGGCTGGAGCACAGTTCCGTCGCGTACTCCTCGATCCGGCGGAGCCTGCTCAACAGCCGGGCCCGCGCGATCGTCGTGGTGCTGGACTGCTGCTTCTCCGGCCGCGCGATCGGCACGCTCAGCTCGCAGGACCCGATCGATCTCGCAGATGTGCACGGTGGGTACGTGCTGACTTCGGCGGCGCGTGATCAGGTCGCGCTGGCGCCTCCCGGGGCCCGGCACACCGCGTTCACCGGTGAGCTGATCCGGCTGCTCGACCGCGGCGATCCCACCGGTCCGGCGCTGCTGAGCATGCGCGACGTCTTCCGGAGTTTGGACCGGGAGCTGCACCGGCGCGGACTGCCCCGGCCCCGCCAGCGCGGCAGCGAACGCATCGACGACCTGGTGCTGGCCGCGAATGCCGCGCACTCCGCGACCACCGTCCCGCCGCGAACGGCTCCACTGCCTCCTGCGCCGCCGAAGCGGAGTGCTTCCAGGAAGCGGGGTGCTCTCGGGAAGCGGGGTGCTCTCAGGTGGCCTGCCGTGCCTGGAAGACGATTGCTCGTTGCTCTCCTGGCGACTGGAGCGGCGCTTGCGGTGGCGGTGCAGTTCGGGTCCTCCGATCCGGTCTCGCCCACGCCACCGCCGAGCGGATGCGCGAGCCGGTCCGCTCCGGCCGACTGCGACGCCCCCGCGCCGTCGACCGCTCTTGACAGCCAGGGCAGGTTCGTGACGCTGCACCAGGATGCGGCGGGCGTCGTCCGGTACCAGCAGCGGCCTGACGGTTCGCTGGCTCAACCGGAGGAGCTCGGGGACGCGGTCGCCCACGGTGCCGTCATCCTGCCGGATTCCAACGAAAAACTGATCGCGTTCGGGGTCGACGAGAGCGGCAAGCTGGAGTACAACCTGGCGATCGGCGGTGATGTCCGTGCCGCGAAGGGCAACTGGCGGCAGTTGGCGCACGTCGGCGATGCGCGCGGAAGACCTGCGGCGGCCAAGGACGGCACGGGGAAGATCACGGTGTTCTTCCGGGACGCCGGCGACGAGCTCTGGAGCATCAGTCAACTCGAAGCCGGGGAGGACAAGTGGGGCGGCGCCGTCCTGATGGGCGACAAGAACTCGGCCGCGCCGATCTTCGGGGACCCCGAGGTGCACATCGACCGCAACGGCACGCTGCGGGTCTTCGCGTTGGACAAGGAGACCAGGACTCTTCGCGCCTGGGCGCAGAAGCCCGGCCAGAGCTTCAAGGAGAATCCGCAGAACCCGTTCCGCGACAGGCCGCTCAAGGCGGCGCCGACGGTGGCTCTGCAAGGGGACGGGCGGATGCACTTGTTCGCCCTGGACGAATCCGGAGCGCTGTGGCAGACCATAGAGGGCGCCCCCAACAGCTGGCCGGCGAGCTCGAACCCCGTTCCAGGGCTCGAAGGCGTCCACACGGGCTCGCCGGTGGCGGCGACGAACGCCGACGGCGGCGTGACGGTGTTCGCCCAGCTCGCGGAGAAGCCCGGCCGCGTGGTCTACGCCTCCGGCGGCGGCCCGGTGCCGGGAACGCTGGAACGACCCATGGACGTCCTGTGGTCCGTCACGCCGGACGAGTCGGGCCGGTTGACGGTGCACGGGGAGAAGGACGGCGCCATGGTCGCGGACGTGCTGTGATCACGTGAACGCGCGTCCGCGGCGGCTGCGGTGCACCGCCCGTGGCCGGACCCGTGTCCACTGTGGATGAACATCGGAGCGTGCGGCTCCGAGCCTGGCAGTCGGGGTCGGTCGACCGTTGATTTCGAAATGCGCGGAGATACCGTATCTCCGGTGTTGAGGTATCTCAACCGGATTCGCAATGCTCGATCGTCCGAATCAATCCGCATTCTTGCGGAGTGCTCGCGAAATGATGGCAGAATGAGCCACGTCGCCCTCGTGGGGATCGCGTCGCGCGCTAACGTGTCGCCGTAGCTTTCGAAATGCGCCACGAGTCTCGTCGCATCGAACTCGAAAATAGGGGGTTCCTGTGAATTTGGAAATTTCCATCACCGGTGTCGATGCGTCGGGGAAATTACGTGCACTGCGGACGTTTGCCGGCACGGTGAATCCCGGTACTCCACGGCTGGAGGGGCGCGTCGATGACTGAGTTGAAATCACCGGGTAGCAGGGTGGTCCTGGTCGGCACGCAGGCCTGCGCGAACGACGCCGCGCCGCCGGTTCCCGCCGTCGAATCCACCATGGAAGATCTGGCTCACGTCCTGCGGAACCGGTGCGGGGTGCGTTCGGAGCAGATCATTCGGATCTTGGATTCGGCGGATCCGATGCGGATGGGGCTCGCTGTCGCGGAAGCGGCGGATCAGGCGACGGATGTGCTGCTCGTGCACTACGTGGGGCACGGGTTCGTCAGCGCTGACGGTGAGCTGTACTTGGCGACCAGGGCGACCGACCCGAACGCCAACCGGCTGGAGCACAGCTCCGTGCCCTTCACGACGATCCGGCGGAGCCTGCTCAAGAGCCGGGCCCGTGCGATCGTCGTGGTTCTGGACTGCTGCTTCTCGGGCCGTGCGATCGGCACGCTCAGCTCGCAGGACCCGATCGACCTGGCCGACGTGCACGGCGGGTACATCCTGACCTCCGCTGCTCGTGATCAGGTCGCCCTCGCGCCTCCTGGAGCGCCGCACACCGCGTTCACCGGTGAGCTGATCCGGCTGCTCGACCGCGGCGACCCCACCGGCCCGGCGCAGCTGAGCATGCGCGACGTCTACCGCGGTCTGGACCGGGAGCTGCACCGGCGCGGACTGCCCCGGCCCCGCCAGCGCGGCAGCGAACGCATCGACGACCTGGTGCTCGCCCCCAACGCCGCGCACACCTCGGCTCCCGCGCTGCTGCCCGCGAGTCCGGCGGAGCGGGCCGTGATCCGTCAGCGGAAGCGGATGTTCGCCGTCCTGGCGGCGACCGCAGCCGTGCTGGTGGCGGCCGTCGCGACTCCGGCGCTGTGGTCCGGGGACGGGCCTGAATCGCAAGGTCGACCGGATCCGCCGTCTGCTTCGGGCCTTTCCTTGCCCGTGCCCACGAACCCGACGGGCACGGAGGCGTCCGCCTCGCCCGAACCTCCGCCGTCGAGCCCGATGCCTTGCGTGGAGCGCGCCGACGAAGCCGGATGTGATTTTCCAGCCGGCTCCACGGCCCGGGGCGCCGACGGAAGCCTGGTCACAGTGCAGCGAGCCGGGACCGACGTCCACCGATACCGGCAGCAGGCGAACGGCTCGTGGGCCGGGCCGGAGAACATCGGCGGCGGGGTCAGCGAGGTCCCCGTCATCGTGCCGGATGCCAACGGAAGGATGGTGGCGTTCGCGGTCAACAAGGATGGCAAGTTGCGGTACAACCTGTCGGCCGGTGGTGCCGTGCGAGCCGCGAAGAGCGCCTGGAGAACAATGGGGAAGGTCGACAACGTGCAAGGGCGGCCGGCGGCGATCCAGAACTCGGACGGAAAGCTCGAAGTGTTCTTCCGCGGCAAAGCGAACACGCTGTGGCACATCACCCAGCGGAATCCCGGCGAGGACCGGTGGGTCGGTCCGGAACCGATGCACGGCGCGGGGGATGAGATTCCGTCGATCTTCGGAGACCCGAAGGTCCACATCGACCAATACGGATACCTGCGGGTCTTCGCGTTGGACCTGGAGACGAAGCGACTTCGCACCTGGGCGCAGCACGGAAGCGAAAAGGACCAGTGGGGCGAGCATTCGGATCAGCCGTTCGGCGACAAGCCGCTGGCGGCTCCGCCTACGGTGACGCTGGGAGGTGACGGGCTGCTGCATCTGTTCGCATTGGACGAACTCGGCGTGTTGTGGCAGGTCAGCGAGAAGTCCGAGGCTCCCAATACCTGGCCTGGGCGCTGGCTCCCCGTCCCCGGTTTCAACGGTGTCTACACTGGACAGCCGATGTCGGCGACGAACGAAGCCGGTGAGGTCTTCGTGTTCGTCCGGCCGAAGGAGCCGGCGGACCGGGTGGCCTACGCGTCCCTCGATCGCGCAGAGCCGGACGGGCGGAATCCCCTCATGCTGAATCGGCACATGAACGTGCTGTGGTCGGTCACGCCCGACCGGAACGACCGTCTGGTGGTGCAAGGAGAGCTCAACGGCGAGCCGGTCGCCGACTCGCCGTGATGGTTCGGGAAGCGAATCCCGTGCTGTTCCGAGTTGCGGGTCCTTCCGGAATGACCTGTGTAGCTGGTCGCTCAGCGGCTCCGCCACTGACAAGGCAACGATCGCAAGATCATTCCGAAAGGACCCCTCGGAACGGAGCAACGGGGGTGTCACTCCGGTAGTGCGTAGGCCCCGGCGGCGATGTCCTCAAGGAGGGTCGGGCCCGTGGGCGTCCAGTCCAGCAGCTCCCGCGTGCGCTCGTTCGTCGCGTCGGCGTCCATGCCGAAGAAGCCGCCGATCCAGCCGAAGTGGGCCTCGGCGTCCTCAGGGGCGACCGAGATCGCGGGCACGCCGAGCTGTTCGCCGATCGCGCCCGCGATGTCGCGGGAGGGGATTCCGCCCTCGGCGACCGCGTGCAGCCGCGAGCCCGCCGGGGCCTTCTCCAGGCCGAGCCGGACCATGCGCGCGGCGTCGGCGCGGTGCACCGCGGGCCAGCGGGTCGAGCCGTCGCCGATGTAGCCGGCCGCGCCGCGCTCCTTCGCGATCTTCGTCAGCACGGAGGTGAAGCCGGGGTCGCCCATGCCGTGCACGGTCGCGGAGAACCGCAGCGCAACGGCGCGGACACCGCGGTCGGCGTAGGACAGCGCGAGGTTCTCGCTGCCACCGCGAGCCGCGTCGGCGCCGTGCTGCGGCAGGACGTCGTCCTCGGTCAACGGCCGGTCCAGGTCGCCCTTCATGAGGCCGGAGGCGAGCAGGAACGGCCGGTCCCCGCCCATCGCCTCCAGCATCCGCTGGACGGCGGTGCGCTCGCTGCGGCCAGCCCCGGCGTAGTCGGAGAAGTCGTGCTTGAAGGCGAGGTGGATGACGCCGTCGGCCTTCGCGGCGGCCGCGGCCAAGCCGTCCGGGTCGTCGAGATCGCCGCGGTGGGTGGCGGCGCCCTTGGCTTCCAGGGCCGCGGCCGAGGCGTCGGAGCGGGCCAGGCCGGTGACCTCGTAGCCGTGGGCGAGCAGCTCGTCGGTGACGGCCGAGCCGATCCAGCCGGAGGCGCCGGTGATGAAGACGCGCAACGCGATCTCCCTTGTTCGTTATGTCAGTTGCTGACATCAACGGTAGCAGCCGATGGCAGCGGCTGTCATCGCTACTCTTCTGGGCATGGCTCGATGGGAACCGGACGCGCAAGGGCGGATGATCCGCGCCGCCTTGGAGCTCTTCGCCGAGCGCGGCTTCGAGCAGACCACCGCTGGCGATATCGCCGCCCGCGCCGGCGTCACCGAGCGGACCTTCTTCCGGCACTTCGCCGACAAGCGCGAAGTCCTCTTCGACGGCTCCGGGACCATGCAGCGGACCGCCCACGACGCGATCCTCGCCGCGCCGGAGGAGCTGTCCCCGCTGGACGCGGCGTTGGCCGGCGCGGTCGCGGGCGGCGAGCTGCTGCGGGACCGCCGGGACCGCACCGTGCGGCGCTCCGCGATCATCGCGGCGAACCCGAGCCTGCAGGAACGCGAACTGCTCAAGCTCGCCTCGATGACGGACGCGACGATCCGGGCGCTGCACGAGCGCGGGGTCGACGAACCCACCGCGAGCCTCGCCGCGCACAGCGCGGTGACGGTCTTCCAGGTCGCGTTCGCGCGCTGGATCTCCGACGACCGGCCCGGTTTCGCCGACTGCGTCGCCGACGCGGCGGCGGCGCTGCGCGCTCTGGAGTGACCGCGCCGCCACGGCTCGCGTAGGTTCGACGATGATCGACCAGCGCTAGGAGGACGACCGTGGAGACGTTGCGGGACAAGGTCGCGGTGATCACCGGAGCGGCGAGCGGGATCGGCCGGGCCACCGCGTGGTCCCTGGTCGACCGGGGCGCGCGGGTCGTGATCGCCGACATCGACGCGGCGGGCGCCGAGCAGGTGGCCGGTGAGATCGCGGCGGCGGGCGGGTCCGCGCTCGCGGTGCCTTGTGACGTGGCGGCGGAGGGCGCGTTCGAGGCGCTGCGGGACTCCACTGCGGACGCGTTCGGCCGGGTCGACGTGGTGATGAACAACGCCGGAGTGCTGACCAGGGGGCTTCCCGAGCACATCCCGGTCGCGGAGTGGCAGCGGGTGCTCGACGTCAACCTGATGTCGGTGGTGCGCAGCAATTCCGCGTTCCTGCCGCTGCTGGTGGAGCAGGGCTCGGGGCACCTGGTGAACACCGCGTCGTTCGCCGGGCTGTTCACCTACTCCTACGACCGGTTGCCCTACGCGGCCTCGAAGGCGGCGCTGATCCAGCTCTCCGAAGGGCTCGCGCTGTACCTGCGACCGCAGGGCATCGGCGTCACCGTGCTGTGCCCCGGACCGGTGGTGACCGGTATCGCCGGGTCGATCCGCTCGTTCGGTCCGGAGACCACGACGCGCGGGCCCGGCCCGGAATTCGAGGCGCTGCAACCGGAACAGGTCGGCGAGCAGGTGGCGGAGGCGATCCTCGCGAACCGCTTCATGCTGCAGACCGACGACAACGTCCGCCCCCACCTGCGCAACCGAGCCGACAACTGGGACGCCTACCTCAACGACCGCATCACCGCCCTGGACGGATGAGGATCGTTGGTCTTGGCCTGCGCAGGAGTCGGGTGGCGGAACCTCAGCGGTTTCCTCGCTGCGGGATCATTTTTCCCAATGGCTCCGCCACGAGGGAAAAGCCGTCCTCGCGAGGAAACCGCTGAGGTTCCGCACCCGGACTCCTGCGCAGGCCGTTCCGAACGGGGCCTGCGTCAGGTCACTTGGGGTCGAGCACGAAGACCGGGATGTGGCGGTCGGTCTTCTCCTGGTACTCGGCGTAGGACGGGAAGGCGGCTACGGCGCGCTCCCACCACTCGGCGCGTTCGGCACCCTCGACCTCGCGGGCGACGTAGTCCTTGGTCGTGGCGCCGTCCTGGAGCGGGAACTCGGGGTGGGCCTTGATGTTGTAGTACCAGGTGGGGTGCTCCGGCGCACCGCCCTTGGAGGCGACGACCGCGTAGCTGCCGTTGTGCTCGACCCGCATCACGGGGGTGTGGCGCAGCTTCCCGGTCCGGGCGCCGCGCAACGTGAGCAGCACGATCGGTGAGCCCTTGATGTCCAAGCCCTCGGTGGTCCCGGTCTCGCGGATCTTCTTCGTCTGGTCCTGAACCCAGTCGGTCGGGCTCAATTCCACTGCTTCGTCGCTGTTGCCCACTCGCTGCTCCTTGTGCGGTCGGTTCGAGAACCTCGATCGCGATGCCGGCGCACGACCGAGGCTGAAACGTTCAACGTCGCACGCGCAGTGCTATTCCCGCGGTGCACAGGAACACTGCCGCCTCGTAGGCCATGGCGTGCCCGAAGGACTGCCCGGCCGTGAAGTACGTCGCACCGGCCAGCGCCACGCCGAGCGAACCGCCGAGCTGCTGGGCTGTCGGCAGCAATCCTGCGGCCGAGCCCGCCGCCGCGGGCTCCACTCCGGACAGCACCAGGGTGAATGCCGAGGCGGTGAACACCCCGAACGCGGCCCCGGCAGGCACCAGCAGCGCGAGGGTCGCCCAGGTCGAGGAGATTCCGAGGATGAGCGCTGAGGCCGCCGCGGCGAACAACGCCGCCGCCACGGCGAGCAACCGGGGACCGAAGCGGGCGGCGAGCCGGGGAGCGACCCGGCTGCCCGCGATCGCCGCGATCGGATAGGGCGCGTTGAGCAGCCCGGCCGCCAGTGCGCTGTGGCCAGCGGAGATTTGCAAGTGCATCAGCAGCAGGTAGTTGAATGAGGGGAGGCCTGCGTTGAACATCAGCACCAGCAGGATCCCGGTGCGGGTAGTGGGGTCGCGCAGCACGCTCGGGTGCAGCAGGGGATCGCGGGCGCGGCGCTGAGTCAGGGCGAACGCGCCGAGGACCGTCCCGGAAACCGCGAAGCAGGCCCACGTCGACCAGGGCGCGAGATCCCGGCCGAGCGCGACCGGCAGGATCAGCGACCCGAGTCCCGTCGTGGCCAGTACGGCGCCCAGCCAGTCGACGGTGACTCCTGCGGCGGTCCGGCCACGAGGCAGCAGGCGGCTTCCGGCCAGCGCTAGCAGGCCGACCGGGACGTTCACCAGGAAGACGAGCCGCCACCCGAACTCGTGCGGGGCGGCGGCGAGCAGCACGCCGCCCAGCGCCGGACCGATGAGCGAGGCGATGCCCATCGTCGCGGTGAGCAGGCCCAGCGCGTGCGGACGGCGCGCGACGGGCACCTCGGATTGGAGGATCGACAGGACTTGCGGCCCCATCAGCCCGCTGCCCACGCCTTGCACGAGCCGCGCGAGCACCAGCAGCTCACCGGTGGGGGCGGCCGCGCAGGTCGCCGACGCGAGGACGAACAGCACTACACCGGTGGTGAACAGGCGCCGATATCCGTATCGGTCGCCCAGCCGCCCCGCCGGGACCAGCGTGCAAGCGTAGGTGAGCGTGTACCCGGCCAGCACCAGTTGCGCGGCTCCCGGCCCGATTCGCAGGTCGCGTTGGATGGCGGGGAGTCCGACCTGAGCGATCGTGACGTCGAGCAGCTGCATGAACGTCGCGGTGAGCACGATCGGCAGCACCAGCCGGTTCGCGAGCCCTGGCCGGGCCGCGGTGGCTTCGCCGCTACCTGTGGAGATCACTCGGCGGCCCGCGGGCGGCGCAGCACCGACATCAGCGCGGCGGCCAGGTCGTCCGGACGGGCGGCGAACGGGGTGTGCCCGCCCGGCAGCGTGCTGACCGCGAAGGGGTGCTCGGGCATGGCCGCGTCGGCTTCGGCGATCATCAGGTCCTGCGTGGCGGGAGCGAGGGCCCGGTCCGATGCGCAGCGCACGAAGGCGCGCGGCACGGCTCCCCAGCGGTCGGCGGTCACGGTGACCGCGGTGGTCGGAATCGCGATCGGCAGGTCCGGGCTCAACGCGTGCCGCCAGCGGGTGAACGCGGCCGCCGGGGTGTCGCTGTAGTGGGTGCGGCGCAGTTCCTCGACGTAGTCGGGGTCGGTGGACAGCGGGTTGATCCGCATCGCGCCGAGGGCCTCGGAATCGCCGATGTACAGGCTCGCGCCGAGCGCGTCGGCGTTCTCCGGTGCGGTGATGTAGTCGGCGAACCGGGGCCGACCGGCCGGGACGAACGCCGACAAGTAGACCTGCAGGTCCACCAGTTCCGGCGCGAGTTCCGCCGCGAGCGAGGCCGGGCCGCCACCCGCGCTGTGCGAGACGAGCACCACCTGCGAATGCCGGCGCGCACCGCGCAGCACCGCGACGATCGCGGCCGCGGCCTCGTCCATCGTCATGCCGGCCAGCGCGGACTTCTCGGTGTCCAGTCCGGGCTGGCCGGGTTCGGCGTAACCGCTCGGCAGCGGCGCGTCGAAGCCGTGTCCGGGCAGGTCGACGGCGACGCTCGCGGCGCCGCGAGCGGTGAGGGCGCGCTGCGCGGCCGCCCATTGCGCGGACGAGTGCCAAGCTCCGTGCACGAGCACGAACACGGCGTCCACTGTGGATGAATCAGTCATGGTGCTGCTCTTCCTGCTGGGCGTGCGCCCGTGATCCCGAGCGCACGCCCAGTCCAGCCGCCGATCACGCGCCGATCCACCGGGATATCTCGCAAGCGCGTTCGTGATATCTCACCGGAATGAAGGGGCGTAGGCTCGCCAGGTGGAAGCCCGGCACCTGCGCTACGCGCTCGCCCTCGCCGAACACCAGCACTTCGGCCGCGCGGCCACCGCCATCGGCATCGCGCAACCCCCGCTGTCCAAGCAGATCGCCGCCCTGGAACGGGAAGTCGGCGCCCCGCTGTTCGACCGCACGCCGCACGGCGTGTTCCCGACCGCGGCGGGGGAGGCGTTCCTGGACCGGGCGCGGCGGGCGCTGGCGGAGATGACGGCCGCAGCAGGAGACGCCGGACGGGCCGCGCGCGGCGAAACGGGTCGGCTGCGGCTGGGGTTCATCGGCTCGGCGCTGCTGGAACTGCTGCCGCGGCTGCTGGGCCGCTTCGGTCGCGAGCACCCCGACGTGCGGATGCAGGTGCAGGAACTGTCGACCGCGCACAGCGCCGCCGCGCTGCTGGCCGGGGACCTCGACCTCGCCATCGGGCGCGGCGCCCCTCGCGGCGCGGGAGCCGAGAACCTCACCTCGGTCACCGTCGGCACCGACCGGCTCGTCGCCGTCGTCGGCTCCGCCCACCCCTACGCGGGGCAGGCCGCGGTGCGCGCGGAACAACTGCGCGAGCAGGCCCTGATCATCACCCCGGCCGACGAGGAGCCCTACGTCCGCGCCGGCCTGCGCCAGCTGCTCGGCGAGGACGCGCCCGCGCTCCGCCGCGCCACCGAGGCCCGCGACGTGCACACCATCGTCGGGCTCGCCGCGTGCGGCCTCGGCGTGGGCCTCGTCCCGGCCTGCGTGCGCGCCGCCCCCCGCCCGGACACCTGGATCAGCGAAGTGCGCCCGCGCATCGACCTGCCGGAACTGGTGATGTCGTTCCGGACGCGGGACCGCTCCCCGGTGCTCGCCGCGTTCCTGGACACGACCCGCGAACAGTGCCCCGAAGTCGGCGGGAGGATCTGATCTCGTCCGGCGCAGCGGGTCGGGTGGCGGAACCGCAGCGAGAAGAACGCTGAGAACCCGCGGCGGTGCTGGTGGGCATGGTGGTCACTGCTCAGCGGCTTCGCCGCTGACAGGACAAGGATCAACGACGCCGTCCACCTGGAAGGACAGGATCAAAGGTAGGAGGTCAGCGGATTCAGGTCATGGCGGCACTCCGTGAGGAGGCGGTTGCGGAGCACCGAAGTGGACCGAGCCGGTGGCTGACCGCGGCGCTCGTGCTCAGCAGTGCAGCGATCACGGTGCTCGGCGTCTACACCGTGCTGGAGGTCTTCGGCATCTCGCCGGGAGGTTGACCGGCGCGGAGGTCGTGACGGGCGGGGATGCCGGTGCATCCGTGCTTGGATCTCCGACCGGTCGTGGTGTTGACTGTCCCGGACCCGACCGGCGGAAGGACCAGGTTGTTCACCACCCGACCGACCCTGCAGGGCACGCACGGCATGGTGTCCTCGACGCACTGGCTGGCGTCCTCGGCCGCGATGGCGGTGCTGGAGGACGACGGCAACGCCTTCGACGCGGCGGTGGCGGCCGGGTTCGTCCTGCACGTCGTGGAACCGCACCTGAACGGTCCGGCCGGTGAGGTCCCGATCATCTTCGCCCCCGCCGGGGGTGCGCCGACCGTGCTGTGCGGGCAGGGCCCGGCGCCCGCCGGGGCGACCATCGAGCACTACCGCGACCTGGGGCTGGAACTGGTTCCCGGCACCGGGCCGCTGGCCGCGGCCGTGCCCGGCGCGTTCGACGCGTGGCTGCTGCTGTTGCGCGACCACGGCACGAAAACCCTCGCCGACGTGCTCAAGTACGCCATCGGCTACGCCGAGAACGGGCACCCGGCGGTGGAGCGCATCGGGCAGACCGTGCGCACGGTGCGCGAGCTGTTCACCTCGGAGTGGGCCGCCTCCGCCGAGCTCTACCTGCCCGGCGGTGAGCCGCCCGCGCCCGGTGCGCTGCTGCGCAACCCGGCGCTGGCGCGGACGTGGCGCCGCGTGCTCGCCGAGGCCGAGGCCGCCGGGGCGTCCCGCGAGGCGCAGCTCGACGCGGCCCGGCGGGTGTGGCGCGAGGGGTTCATCGCCGAAGCTCTCGCCGACGCCGCCGCTCAGTCCACGATGGACAGTTCAGGGGGGCGGCACGCCGGCACCCTCACCGGTGATGACCTCGCCGGATTCACCGCCACCTACGAGGAACCCGCCACCTACGACTGGAACGGCTGGACCGTCTGCAAGGCCGGGCTGTGGAGCCAAGGTCCGGTGCTGCTGCAGCAGCTCGCGCTGCTGCCCGACGCGCTCGACCTCGACACCCCGGAATACCTGCACACCCTCATCGAAGGCACCAAGCTCGCGATGGCCGACCGGGAGGCCTGGTACGGCGACAGCACCGACGTCACCGTCGACGACCTGCTCGACCCCGCCTACAACGACCAGCGCCGCGCCCTCATCGGCGAGCGGGCCTCGACCGAGCTCCGCCCCGGCAGCCCCGGCGGACGCGTCCCCAAGCTCAGCGCGCACGCCCAGCGGGTGCAGCACGGGCCGCTGGACCTGATCGCGCCAGCGGGCGCGGGCGAACCCACGGTGGCGCGCAGCGGTGAGACCCGCGGCGACACCTGCCACCTGGACATCGTGGACCGGTGGGGCAACATGATCGCCGCGACGCCCAGCGGCGGCTGGCTGCACTCCAACCCGGTGATCGGCGAACTCGGCTTCCCGCTGGGCACCCGCTTGCAGATGGCGTGGCTCGACCCGGACCTGCCGAACTCGCTGGCCCCCGGCAAGCGGCCGCGCACCACCCTGACCCCGTCGCTGGCGTTGCGCGGCGACGAACCCGTGCTCGCGTTCGGCACTCCCGGCGGCGACCAGCAGGACCAGTGGAGCACGCACTTCTTCCTCTCCGTCGCCCTGCGCGAGCAGGTGCGCGGCGGCTACGACCTGCAAGGCGCCATCGACGCGCCGAACTGGCACTCCGAGAGCTTCCCCGGCTCGTTCTACCCGCGCGCCATGCGTCCCGGCGCCGTCACCGTGGAGTCCCGCATCGGCTACTCGGCGATCGCCGAGCTGCGGCGCCGCGGGCACGACGTGGCCGTGGGGGAGCCGTGGTCGGAGGGCAGGCTCAGCGCGGTCGCGCGCGACCCGGAGACCGGCATCCTCTCCGCGGCGGCGAATCCGCGCGGCATGCAGGGGTACGCGGTAGGCCGTTGACGCCGGAGTGTGATCGAAAAGTCCGATCACGCCGAACCATAGGGCCGAATGGAGCATTGTCCGTTCCACGTTCGGAGGACAGGATGGAGCCTCAACGGCTCTTGCCCGACCTCGAAGGACGACCCCGCTGTGCCCCAGCCCACCGCCGTGCGCGGTCTGCGTCGCGTTGAACTGATCACCACCGACCTGGATGGTGCGGCGCTGTTCCACCAGAACCTGCTGGGCTGGCGGGTGTGGGACTCGGCGGCGGGCGGTTTCGAGTGCTGGGTCGGCGAGCGGCACTGCGCCTCGATGCGTCCCGCCACGCACGGTGTGCGCCCCGGCTGGTACGTGGTGTTCGCCGGCGCGCGCCACGACGGTGATCTCGTCGGACCCGACGAGGTCACCGCGCGGATGGTGACCGGCCGCGCCCAGCACGGCCCGTGGGCGCCGGGCCCGCGCCGCGGCGAGCCCTGCTGGTTGGACCTGTGCACGGGTGCCCCGGAACGGGCGGACGCGTTCTGGGCGCCGACGCTGGGCTGGGCGGTGCAGGACGGGCGCTACCTCACCGGTGGCCGCCTGCTCTCCGCGCGTTCCGGGCGGTGCGTCGACGGCCGCTGGGACTGGCTGTGCCACTTCGCCACCGAGGACGTGGACTTCGCGGCGAACCGCGCGGTCCAAGGCGGCGGCCGGGTCGTGGACGGCCTGCACCACCCCGTGCTCGGCGAGGTCGTCGTCATCGCCGACCCGCAGGGCGCGGTCTACGGCCTCGCCACCGACATCGGCCGCTGGGGCGGCTCCCCGGCCGAAGGCTCCGGCCGTTGAGGGCGCTCGCGGACTGATCGTTCGATCCGCTTCGCGCCCGCGGAGGAACCACGGGCACCTGTTCGGGCCGCCTCACCCCTCGCGGGGTGCGAGTTCGCCCAGGACTCGGTGGGTGCGGTTGGCGCGGACCGAGAGGCGTTGCTCCCGGGCCGTGACGTCGATGTAGGTCTGGCTGGAGTTGATCGACGCGTGGCCCAGCAGCTTCGCGATCTCCGCCGCGTTCGCGCCGTCCTCGGCCAGCCGGGTCGCGAAGGTGTGCCGCAGCGCGTGCACCATCGCGCCCCGCTGCACCCGGTCGGAGATTCCGGCGGCGCGCAACGACTGGCGCACCAGGTACTGGAGCCCGCCGCGGCGCAGCGGTTCGCCCCGGTGGTCGACGAACAGCGGCTCGGCACCGGGCAGCCGCTCGCCGAACCGCACGCGCCGCGAACTCAGGTAGGCGCCGACGACCTCGTCGAGCGCGCCTTCGATGGGGATGGAGCGGTTCTTGCCGCCCTTGCCGTGCACGTGCAGCCGCCGGTCGCCGGGCCGCCCGGCCAGGGACGCGACGGTGAGGTCGAGCAGCTCCGCCGAGCGGACTCCCGTGCACAGCAGCACGGCCAGCACCGCCAGGTCCCGTTCCGGCCACGGGTTCCGGGCGCGGCGCCCGCCTTCGGCGACGAGCCGCAGCAATCGCTCTGGGGTGTCCTCGCCCTGCAGCGGTTTCGGCGTCGACGGCGCGCTGCGGGGTTTCGGCACCACCTGCATCGGATTGCCCCCGACGGCGCCTTCGACGACGAGGAAGCCGAAGAACCCGTTCCACGTCGACCAGGCCCGCGTCACCGACGACGCCGAGCGGGCGGCGGCGTGCCGCGCGAACGCGGACCGCAGCTGCGACGCCGTCACCGCCGCCATCGCCAGCTCGCCGACGCGCGCGCCGGTGACCTCCGCGAGCGCCCCGCCCACCGAGTCGAGATCGAGCCGGTAGGCCCGCAACGAGTTCGCGGCGAGCTTCCTGGCCTGCAGGTGTTCCAGGTACACCTCCATCCAGCGCGCCACCGAACCCCCGGTCGCCTCCCGCACGTCCGCACCTCCACCCGAGCAGAATGATCATCCGCCCCCGATGGAACCAGACACCACCGACAACCACGCCCCGACAGGGTCCCGAGCGGAGCGCGGCATCGACGATGCCGGCCACGTCCCGGAAGACGTGGCCGGCGAACGCGGGCGGTGCGGGAATCCGGTTCCCCCGCGAACCGGAGCGGCCGCGATCGGTCAGCCGCAGCGACCGTGCCGCCCGCCGACCCGCCGATCCGTCACCGGATCTCGATCGCGTTGACCTTCGGCTCGTTGTTGAGCTTGACGTTGTTCCACTTGTCGATCTTCAGGACGTCGCCGTTGTCGTCGTAGTAGACGAAGGTGTTGTTCCCCGTGGAGACCTTGCTGATCCACCGGCCGCCGAAGTCCATCTTCCCGCCGTTCGCGTAGCAGGTGACCTTCTCGGGACCGTTGCTCGCGTGCGACCAGATCTTCAGGAAGTTCTCGCCCGGAGCGCAGGCGACCTGGTTGATGGCGAACGCGGTTCCGACCGGCCCGACCATGGTGAAGGCGGCGGCCGCGATGATTGCGGCGGCCGCGCCGCGGGCGGTCTTCTTCGTCTTGGTGATCACGATTTCCCCTTGGGTCGAATGATGGATCCGCTCCGCTGACCCCTCGTTGCGGCGCGTTCCGGAATCATCGCGATCGGCGCTGTTGTTCGGCAATTGTTCTGGTGCTCGCGAGTACGTTGGGGCACACAACAATGCCCGCTCCGAGCTCGGGCGATTTGACGCGATTACATCGGTCACCTGCTGCGTCACCTGCGCGTTCTTCGCGGAGTATGCGGCTGAGGGGAGTTCTGATCGATTTCGTCGAGAGGTTTTCACGGGTCCTGAACGGTCGCGGGAAGTCCGCATTCCCCGCCTGCTGGGGCATTCGGTGCGATGAGGACGTCTCGATGAGGAATATTCAACTTGGGCGGTGGTGATCGTAATTCACGGAGAAGGAATATGACGAGCGCTGTTGGAATTGGGAAACTGCTCCGTCGTGCTTCGTTCGCGAGGGTGGAGCGTTCGCGCGGCACTCGTCACCCCGATCGAGCGGCCGGATGTTTAAACGCGGCACCGTTCGGCCGATCACGTGCTGGTGGAAGAAGTGGGGAAGGAACGGGACGGACCGGCCGTGCCGCGAGGGCTGCGCGTCGCCGGGGCCGTGAGCTGGCGGCTGCTGGCGGTGGCGGCGGTGCTCGTGGTGCTCGGCCGGATCGCGCTGGTGCTGTCCGAGCTGGTGATCTCGCTCGGCATCGCGATGCTGCTCGCGGCGTTGCTCGCGCCCCTGGTGGACCGGATGGACCACGTCGGGGTACCGCGGACCCTCGCGACGGTGCTGGCGCTGCTGCTGGGGCTCGTCGTGGTGGGCGGGGTGCTGACGCTCGTCGTGCTCACCGTGATCAACGGACTGCCCGGGTTGCAGGAGCAGGCCGCGCACACCGTGGAGAGCGTCCACCAGTGGCTCCGGACCGGGCCGCTGCGGCTCAGCCAGGGACAGCTCGACCAAGGGGTGCAGCGCGTCACCGACTACCTGCGCGGCAGCCAGAACAGCCTCACCGCGGGGGCGTTGAACACCGCGAGCACCGTGCTCAGCGTCGGCAGCGGGTTGCTGATCGCCCTGTTCACGCTGATCTTCTTCCTGCGCGACGGCCGGTCGATCTGGCGGTTCGTCCTCGATCTCACCGTGCCCGCGCACGTCCGGGACCGCGTCGACGTGGCCGGGCGGCACGCGTTCGAGTCGCTGGTCGCTTACGTCCGGGCGAGCGCGGCGGTCGCGTTGATGGACGCGGTGGGCGTCGGCGTCGGCTGCGCCATCGTCGGCGTGCCGCTGGCCGCGGCGCTGGCGGCGCTGGTGTTCATCGGCGCGTTCGTGCCCTACGTCGGAGCGATGATCGCGGGCTCGATCGCGGTGCTGATGGCGCTGGTCACCACCGGCCCGCTGCCCGCGCTCATCGTGCTCGCCATCGTCGTCGGCGTGATGCAGCTGGAGGGGCACGTGCTGCAGCCGCTGATCCTCGGGCACGCCGTGCGGCTGCACCCGCTGGCCGTCGTCCTCGGCATCACCGCCGGTTTCCTCGGTGCCGGGGTGGCGGGCGCGGTGTTCGCGGTGCCCGCGATCGCCCTGCTCAACGCCGGAATCCGGGCGCTCATCGACCCCCCGGCGGAGCTCGGCGAAACCGAGGACGCGGGCGAGGAGACCGTCGCCGACGAGCACGCGTGAGCCCGGCTCCCGGCGTGCGATCACTGGGGCGGGCGCACTTACAGTCGGACCCGTGGCGCCGGAACGGCCGGTGCGAACGCGAGAGGACCGTGACGCTGGTGCGCAAGGTGAAGGACCTGACCGGCCCCGGAGTGACCGACCGGTTCGGCATCGGAGGTACCGACCTCGGCGTGATGGCCACCGCGCCGGACGGGCGGATCGTGTCGGTGTTCGGCGACACGTTCGAACGGGCCGGCGTCGGCGGGCCGGGCTGGCGGTCACCCGTCGTGCTGTTCGCGGACCCGTCCACCGCCACCGCGGGCCTCGGGTGGACCGGGTCGATCGGCCCTGATTCCTACGCGGGCCAGGCGCTGCCGTACGAGCACGACACCGTGATCCACGGGCGCCACGTCAGCACCGTCATCCCGACGGACCTGATCACCGTCGGGGACACGATGTACCTGCACGTCATGGTGTGCCAGGGCATCGGCAACGTGCACTGGACCGAGGTGCACAGCTCCACCGACAACGGCGAGAGCTGGCAGCACACCGGCACCACCTGGCCCGGAGACCTGCACGGCGGCCTGTTCCAGATGCTGACCTGGGGACTCGGCGACGACGGTTACGTGTACGCGTTCACCACGGGTTTCCGCCGCGACCAGGGGCTGCTGCTGCACCGGGTGCCCGCGGACCGGCTCACCGATCCCCGTGCGTGGGAGGGCTGGGGGTTCCGCGACGGCGCGTGGGCGTGGGGCAATCCGCCGACGATCGCGCTCACCGGTGCCTACGGGGAGCTGTGCCTGCGCCCGGTCGGCGGCCGGTGGCTGTTATCTCTGTTCAACGCCGGGGACTACCGGATCGACGTGCTGAACATGGACGTGCCCACCGCGAACCTGTACGAGACGCCGCGGGCGACCGCGGTGCAGGGCTCCGCCTGGAACGGCGAGGACCACGCCCGCGGTCACGTGGCGCAGCTCTACGGCGGCTACATCGTGCCCGGCTCCACGCTCGACGACCTGCACCTGGTGGTCAGCCAGTGGAACACCGAGCACAACTGGCCGTACAAGGCGATGCAGTTCGCCGGAGCAGCACCCGGCGCGTGACGGGTCGGTGGACCGCTGATCCTCGGATCGGCGGGGCCACTTCGAACGGCGACGCTCCCGCCCGGGTGGTGTTCTGAACTCGGTGGCCGTCCGCGGACGGCCACCGAGCCGCTCACCCGAGATCCGTGAGGAGTTCCGCCGTGCAGCTCGGCATCCACTTCGCGAACTTCACCCTCCCCGGCGAGCCCGACTCGCTCGCGGAGGCGCTGTCCGCCACCGCGGTCGCCGCCGAAGGAGCCGGGTGCACCCGGTTCAGCCTGATGGACCACTGGTTCCAGATGGAGCACTTCGCGACGTCCCAGGACCCGATGCTGGAGGGCTACACCTCGCTCGGGTTCCTCGCGGGCAGGACCAGCCGGATGGACCTGGGCCTGCTGGTGACGGGCGTGACCTACCGGCATCCCGGGCTGCTGGCGAAGATCGTCACCACGCTGGACGTGCTGTCCGGGGGTCGCGCGCTGCTCGGCATCGGCGCGGCCTGGTACGAGCGCGAGCACCGCGGGCTCGGCGTCCCGTTCCCGCCGCTGGCGGAACGGTTCGAGCGGCTGGAGGAGACGCTGCAGATCTGCCGCCGGATGTGGAGCGACGAAGAAGGTCCCTACACCGGCAGGCACTACGAGCTGGCGGAGACGATCTGCCGCCCGCGCCCCGTCCAGCATCCCGGCCCGCGGGTGCTCGTCGGCGGCGGCGGTGAGCGCAAGACGCTGCGCCTGGTGGCGCGCTACGCCGACGCCTGCAACCTGTTCGCCACCGGCCCGGACGAGGTCCGGCACAAGCTGGAGGTCCTCGCCCGGCACTGTGAGTCGGAGGGCCGCGACCCGGCGGAGATCCAGAAGACCATCATCGCCGCGGGCGATCTCGGCACCCCGGACGAATTCCTGGCCCGGATGGACGACTACGCCCGCCTCGGCGTCGAACTCGTCGAGATCGTGCCCACCGGCCCGGACCCGGCGGCGATGGTCGGCGAGTTCGCGGGCGCGGTCGTCCCCCGCCTCGCCGAGCTCGGCTGAGCGGTGGACCGGCCGTCCGGCTCCGGCCGCCCAGGGGGAAGGCGTCCGCGCCTCCGCCGCTACCGTGACCGGCCATGGACAGCATCGCCGAGCTCCGGTCCCGGTTGCGCGCCTTCGCGCAGGAGCGCGACTGGGGGCGGTTCCACAGCCCGAAGAACCTCGCGATGGCGCTCAGCGGTGAAGCGGGCGAACTGATCGCGGAGTTGCAGTGGCTCGACGACGCCTCCGTCGCCGACGGCCTGGAACAGGGCGCGCTGAAGGAGCGGCTGGCCGACGAGGCCGCCGACGTCCTGCTCTACCTGGTCCAGTTCACCGAAGCCGCGGGCATCGACCTGGTCGACGCCGCCCACGCCAAGATCGACCGCAACGAATCCCGCTACCCGGTCCACCTCGCCCACGGCACCGCCACCAAGCAGACCGAGCTGCACCGACCGCACCAGGACTGACGCCCGCGCAGGCAGGTGCCGCCCAGGGTCGGCCGCTGCGCAGACCATTCGGAAGGACACCGCTGGCATGCCGGAGCCGTCGTCGTTGTTCCTCGTGCTGGACCTGGTCGGGACGTTCGCGTTCGGGCTCAACGGCGCGCTGACCGCGGTGCGGGCCGTGCGGGTCGACCTGGTCGGGGTGCTGACGCTGGGCATGACGACGGCGCTCGGTGGCGGCATCATCCGCGACGTGCTGATCGGCTCGCTGCCGCCCGCGACGTTCAGCGACCTCAAATACCTGGGGGCCGCCGCCGCGGGAGCGCTGGTGGCGTTCTTCCTGAGCATGCCGCTGGAGCGGTTCACCACGATCATCGTCGTGTTCGACGCGGTGGGGCTGAGCGTGTTCTGCGTGACCGGCGCGACGAAGGCGCTGGAGTTCGGGCTCGGCGGGGTGCAGGCGGTGCTGCTGGGCGCCGTCACCGCCGTGGGCGGCGGCACCTTGCGCGACGTGCTCATCCGGCGGGTGCCCGCGGTGCTGGTCAGCGACCTGTACGCGGTGCCGGCGCTGGTGGGCGCCGCGATCGTCGTGGTCGCCTCCTACGCCGGGCTCGGCTCGCTGCTGGGCGTGCTGCTGGCGTCGGTGACGTGCTTCGCGATCCGGATGCTGGGCGTGGTGTTCGAACTCCAGGTGCCCTCCGCGCTGGGCCGGCGGGGCACCGAGGACGACGGTCCGGAGCCGGGCGGGCGGTGACGGGGCGGCTCCTCGACCGAGCGAGCGGGCGCCGGACTCAGCACAATTCCGGTACCGACCGCCGACCCGAGAGGAGCGCACGTGGCGACCGAGTCACCTGCCCAAGCGGTGCTGGACGGCGGAGGCACCGGCTGGCTGGAGGAGTTCTACCAGGACCTGCACCGCCACCCGGAGCTGTCCCACCAGGAGCACCGCACCGCCTCGAAGGTCGCCGAACGCCTCGGCGAATGGGGTTTCGAGAAGCACACCGGCGTCGGCGGCACCGGGGTGATCGGCGTGCTGCGCAACGGTTCGGGGCCCACGGTGCTGCTGCGCGCCGACATGGACGCGCTGCCGGTGCGGGAGGCGACCGGCCTGCCGTACGCCAGCACCGCCACCACCGACGGGGACCCGCCGACGCCGGTGATGCACGCCTGCGGGCACGACGTGCACGTGACCTGCCTGCTCGGCGCGGCGCAGCTGCTCGCGGCGGGCGCCGGGCACTGGAGCGGCACGGTGATCGCGCTGTTCCAGCCCGCCGAGGAGACCGCGGACGGCGCGCGCGGCATGGTCGAGGACGGGCTGAGCTCGCTGATCCCCGCGCCGGACGTGGCGCTGGCGCAGCACGTGCTGCCGCTGCCCGCCGGGCGGCTCGCCACCGGCAGCGGTCCGGTGCTCGCCGCCGCCGACAGCATGCGGATCACCGTGCACGGCTCCGGTGGGCACGGGTCGATGCCGCACACCACGATCGACCCCGTCGTGGTCGCCGCGATGATCGTCGTCCGGTTGCAGACGGTGGTGGCCCGCGAAGTCCCGCCCGGTGAGCAGGTGGTGCTGACGGTGGGGAGCGTGCAGGCGGGGACGAAGAGCAACGTCATCCCGGACAGCGCCGTCATCGAGCTCAACATCCGCACCTACGGCGAGCAGATCCGCACCCAGGTGCTGGACGCGATCGACCGGATCGTCCGCGCGGAGTGCGCGGCCTCGCGCTGCCCGCAGGAACCCGAGTTCGAGATGTTCGCGCGCTTCCCGCTGACCGAGAACGACCACGACGTGACGGAGCGGGTCACCGCCGCGCTGCGGGAGCACTTCGGGGCGGACCAGGTGGGCGAGATGGGCCGGTGGTCGGCGAGCGAGGACTTCGGCGATCTGCCCGCCGCGTTCGACGCCCCCAGCACGTTCTGGGCGCTCGGCGGGATCGACCAGGAACTGTTCGAGCGCGCGGCCCGCGAGGGGCGGGTCGCGCAGGACGTTCCCGGCAACCACTCGTCGAAGTTCGCGCCGGTGCCGCAACCCACGCTCGACGCGGGCACCCGGGCCATGGTGGTGGCCGCGCTGGCCTGCCTGAGCGCGGGGGCGGACCGCTGAGGAGCCTTTCGGAACTCGTCGTCGGCCGAGCGGAGCGATCATGAACGTACCGGGGTTCGTGTGGGTCCTGACGATCATCGCGGTCGTCGGGTTGCTGCTGTTCGACTACGTGTTCCACGTGCGCAAGGCGCACACGCCGAGCATCAGGGAAGCCGCGGTCTGGTCGGCCGGGTACGTCGGCGTCGCCGTCCTGTTCGGACTCGGAGTGTGGGTGTTCGGCGGCACCACGATGGGCACGGAGTACTTCGCCGGGTACGTGACGGAGAAGGCCCTGTCGGTGGACAACCTGTTCGTCTTCCTGATCATCATTTCGAGCTTCAAGGTGCCGCACGCCGATCAGCAGAAGGTGCTGCTGTTCGGGATCGTCTTCTCGCTCATCGCCCGGACCGGGTTCATCTTCCTCGGCGCCGCGTTGATCAACTCGCTGGCGTGGGTGTTCTACATCTTCGGGTTCATTCTGCTGGTGACCGCGGGGAACCTGCTGCGGCCCGCCGGTTCCGAGGACCGCACCGCCGACAACGTCATCATCCGGATCGCCGAACGCCTCTTCCACACCACCGACGAGTACGACGGGGACAAGCTCACCACCTGGGTCGACGGCAAGCGGGTGCTGACCCCGATGCTGCTGGTGATGGTGGCCATCGGCGGGACCGACGTGCTGTTCGCGCTGGACTCGATCCCGGCCATCTTCGGGTTGACGCAGAACGTGTACCTGGTGATCACCGCGACCGCGTTCTCGTTGCTGGGCCTGCGGCAGCTGTACTTCCTCATCGACGGGCTGCTGGACCGGTTGATCTTCCTGTCCTACGGGCTCGCGGTCATCCTCGGGTTCATCGGCGTGAAGCTGGTGCTGCACGCGCTGCACGAGAACAACGTGCCGTTCATCAACGACGGCAAGCCGCTGCACATCGTCGAGATCAGCACCGGGCTCTCGCTCAGCGTGATCATCGGCGTGCTGGTGATCACGGTGATCGCGTCGCTGCTGAGCCCGAAGGGGCGGGCGCAGAACGCGGTCTCCGGTGCGCGCAGGCACGCCACGGCCTACCTGGACGAGGGCTACGAGACCGATCCGGCGGTCCGGGAGCAGACCTACCGGAAACTGCTCTCGGAGGAGGAGCAGATCAAGAAACTCCCGAACCGGTATCGCGCCGCGATCCGCGACGAGTGGGAACTGATGGACCTGCTGCGCCGCGCCCACGACAAGCACCGCGAGTCCTCCGGCTGAACCGCGGATCGGCGTGTGGAATCCGCCCTCCGAAGTCGGCCGTTCCGCTTCGAATCGGAACGCGTCGGCGGTGCGCGCGGAGACGGCGGCGGAATCGGCGTGTGGCAAGACGAACCGGGCGTTTCACCGATCGGTTCGGGGGCGGAGCTCAATGGGGGATCTCCGGCGGTTCCTTCGGGTGAGCCGGTCTCGGGAGTTCTGCGCAACGGGGTTGGGCCGTCCAGTCGTCGCAGATCACCGCTTCGCGATGCGTCCATTGCTCTTTTCGGGTCATGTGCGCGAGGTGCATTCAGGGGTACCTGCTTGATCGCCGACCGAATGGACGGTTAAAAATGGGTGCCTGCCGACGCGAGTGGGCGAGCCGGGCAAGAGGGCCTCCGGATCGCGAGTGCGATCCGGAGAACCGCGACGCCCTCGGTCCGCGGCGGCTGTTCGACGATGCCGATGCCGGGAGCGGACTCCCGGTTCTGGAAGCGGAGGAAGTCATGACCACGTCAGCAATCCCGGCGAAGGTCGCCGTGATCGGTGGTGGCCGAATGGGCTCGGGAATCGCGCAGACCTTCGCCATCGGCGGCGCAGAAGTGTCCATTGTGGAAAGCAGCGAGAGCGCTGCGGGCGCCGCGAGGGAGAAGATCTCGGCCGCCGTCGCCAGGGCCGCCCAGCGGGGCAAGCTGGCCGACCCGGACGAACTGCTCGGCCGCGTGGCGGTGCTGACCGGAATCGCGGCGCTGCCCGGTGATGCGGAGCTGGTCGTGGAGGCGGTGCCCGAGCTGGCCGAGACCAAGGTCGAAGTGCTCTCCGGCGCCGAGCGGGTCGTCGGCCCCGACGCCGTGCTGGCCAGCAACACGAGTTCGCTGTCCATCGCCGGTCTCTCCGCGGCGCTGCAGCGCCCCGAGCGGTTCCTCGGGATGCACTACTTCAACCCGGTTCCCGCTTCGAAGCTGGTGGAACTGGTCGCCGGGCCGGACACCACCGACGCCGTGCTCGGCCGGGCCCGCGACTGGGTGCGGGGGCTCGGCAAGGCGGAGGTGATGGTGCGGGACTCGCCCGGTTTCGCCACCAGCCGCCTCGGCGTGCTGCTGGGGCTGGAGGCGATCCGGATGCTGGAGGAGGGCGTCGCCGACGCGGCGTCCGTGGACAGCGCGATGGAGCTCGGGTACCGGCACCCGATGGGCCCGCTGCGCTCCACCGACCTGGTCGGCCTCGACGTCCGCTTGGCGATCGCCGAACACCTGCACGCGACGCTGGGCGAGCGCTTCGCCCCTCCCCAGCTGCTGCGCGACAAGGTCGCGCGCGGCGAACTGGGCCGCAAGACCGGCCGCGGCTTCCACGACTGGGAATGAGCGGCGGAACTCCGAATTCCACGCGGTGGCGGCGTTTCCGGCTCCACGCCGGTGCCGTCAGGTCCGGGGGAGGCGGATGTGGGAGTGGTGGCCGCGCGGGAGCCGGCGGGCGGTGAGCGCACCGCCGTGGGCGCGCACGATCTCCTCGGCGAGGGCGAACCGGATGCCGTCGCGCCTGCCGGGCGGCTCGGTGTCGTCGGCGGCGGGGCGTTCGGCGTCCACGGACGCGGTCGCCCAGGCCGCGTCGCCGCCGAGGGTGATCGTGACGGAGCCGCCGGGACCGCAGTGGTGCACGGCGTCGGTGACGAGCGTGGTGAGGACTTCCGCCAGCAGCGGCCGGTCGGCGCGCACCAGGACGGGCTCGGCGTCGACCCGCACCGTCGCGGTGCAGGATCCGAACTCGGCGGCGACGTCGCGGGCGAGGCCGGCCAGCTCCACCTGGTCGGGGCGCGGGTGCAGCCCGCCGGACTGGAACCTGGACAGCCGCAGCAGCTCGTCGAGCCGGTCGCCGAGCCGGTCCAGGTCGGCGCTGATCCGACCGAGGTGGTCCCGCTGATCGAGGGGTGCGTCGGCCTGGGCGGACTCGACGGTCGCGCGCAGCCTCGCCAGCGGCGCCCGCAGGTCGTGCGAGGCGTGGGCCACGATGTCGCGCCGCGGGAGGTCGTGGCCGGGCCCGCCGCCGGTGACGCGCGGCCCGTCGGCGCCGTGGATCCCGACGTTGAGCGAGACCAGCGCCGCCACGCAGGCCGCGGACAGCTCTACGGCGGCCTGCGCGGGGGAGAACCCGAACAGCACGACCACCACGCCGGTGCTGGTGATCATCGCGACGAGCGTGATCAGCACGACCCCGAGCAGCGGCTGGGCCAGCGGGAAGCGCCGCAGCAGCACCGAACCGAGCAGTCCGATGCCGGTCGCTTCGCACATCGCGACCAGGATGATCAGCAGCGGGTTCGCGTCCATCACCGCGCGGCGCCCGGCGGGTCGAAGCGGTAGCCGACGCCCCACACCGTCATCAGCATCGCCGGATCCGAAGGATCGTCCTCGATCTTCTCCCGCAACCGGCGCATGTGCACCGTGACGGTGGAGGCGCCGCCGAAGTCGTAGTCCCACACCTCACGCATCAGCTCGTCCCTCCGGAGCACCCGGCCCGGGTTCCGCAGCAGGAACACGAGCAGGTCGAACTCCCGGTTGGTCAAGGTGAGCGGCCGTCCGCCCTTGGTCACGACCCGCGAGGACTCGTTGACGACCAGGTCGCCCGCGGTGAGCTCCGGCGCCGCCGGCGCGGGTGCCGAGGCCGCCTCGGTGCGCCGCAGCACGGCCCGGATGCGCAGCACCAGTTCGCGCCCGCTGAACGGTTTGGTCAGGTAGTCGTCGGCGCCCGCGATGAGGCCGCGCAGCCGGTCCTCCTCCTCGGCCCGGCCGGTCAGCATGATCACCGGGGTGCTGGTCTCCGCGCGGACCCGCTCGCAGAACCGGATCCCGTCCAGGCCGGGCAATCCGACGTCCAGCACGATCAGGTCCGGCCGGGCCCGGTGGAACAGCTCCATGCCCGTCGGCCCGTCGGAGGCGACGATCGAGGTGTAGTCCGCGCGGTGCAGGTACCCCGTGATCACCTCGACGACGTCGGGATCGTCGTCCACCAGCAGGATGCACCGGCGCGCCGCCGTCGGGTCGTCGTGGACGGATGGCAGGTCCGGCGGTGTCACCGGGCCAGCCTATCGACGACCCGATCGCGGCTGCGGTCATGAGGCGCGTCCCAGCCTTTCCTCCGGTGCGGCCCCGCGCAGCCGCGTCGTCACCAGCTCGACGCGGGATCGGCAGCCCGATTTGGTGAACAGCCGGGTCAGGTGCTTCTCCACGGTCTTCTCGCTCACCCCGAGTGCGGTGGCGATCTGGCGGTTGGTGCGCCCGCCGCCGATGAGGTCGACGATGCGGTGCTCGGTGCGGGTCCACGGCCGCGCCCCGGACTTCGGGGGCGCCGCCGCGACCGGGCGCAGCGGCGCGACGGGCGCGGCGGTGCCGAGCGCGCGGATCCCGCGCACCGCGTCCGGGTGGGCCGCCGCCGCGGAGTCGGCGAGCGCCGCGCACAGGCACGACAGCCGCCCGTCGACGTCGGCCACGAGCAGTTCGGCGTCGACGAGCCGGTCCAAGGTCCGGCCGCAGGTGGCGAGCTCGGTGCCGAGGACGTCGGCCACGGCGGGCAGGTCGTCCATGTCGAGCGCGACCACCGCGGCGACGGCCGCCAGCAGCCGCGGCGCCACGTCCCCCAGTTCGCGGGCGCGGTTCACCAGGTCGTGGTCCTCGGGCAGCGGCACGGGAGAACCGGGGTCGCGCAGCCGCGTCCGGCCGGGGCTCGTGGTGAGCCGCCGGTCCCGGTGCAACCGTTCCAAGGTGCCGAGCACCGTGCCCGGGTTCCCGTACAGCGGCCCCAGCGCGGTGCGCAACGAGCGCAGCAGGTCCGGGTGCACCCCGTCGCCGGCGGTGGCGGCGACGGCGTGCTCGTCGAGCGGGCCGAGGTCGATCACCTCGTCGGCCAGCGCCGCCAGCTCCGCGCCCGCCGGGGTGGCGGGGTCGCGCACGGCGGCGACCACCAGGCAACCGGGGCGGCGCGCGGTGATCAGCAGCAGCGCCGGGTCGACGATGCGGTCGACGTCGTCGAACAGCAGCGCCGTCGGCCCGAGCCTGCCGAGCCGGTCGAACACCTCGGTCAGCTCGGCCACCACGGCCGGTCCTTCCGCGGGGTCCTCGGCCGCGCGGGCGCGCAGCCGCGACAGCTTGCTGATCCGATCGATCAGTCCGGGGTCGGCGAAGCGGTCGAAGTGCGCGCGCAGCGTGTGCAGCACCGCGTCGAACCCGTCGATGAGGGTGCCGCTGACCGGCCGCACCGGCGCCGCCCGCACGCCTTCGGCGATCCAGCGCCGCGCCGTGGTGCGCAGCAGGGTGCTGCGCCCGCTGCCGGCTGCTCCTCGCACGACGACCAGCCGCCCGCGCGGCGCGGACTCCCGCAACGCGCCGCGCAGGACGGCCAGCGCGCCCTCCCTGCCTTCGAAGCCCTCCCCGGCTTCGAAGGCCATGTCCTCCCGAATCACGTCCGCTCCCTCGCGTCGCATCCCCCGATGACCAGCTGTTGATCTTCTGTTTAGCACCGATCGCGGGCCTCGTGAGGGCCGGGAAGAATGCCGAACGGATGATTTAAGGAATGCGTAATCAATCGCATAATCCCTGGTGATGGCCTTCACGGATCAATGGGTGATCTCCCCGTGAAATCCGGGAGTGCGACGGGGGCCACCCGCGATAATGGGGGCATGAGCAGTCCTCGATCGCTGTCCGCGTGCTGTCCGGAGCCGCCCCTGCCCACGGGGGCGGACGGCAGGATTCACGGCCGGGCCGAGGTCGTCGCCCGGATCGTCGAGTCCTGCGCGGGGCCCGGCGCGGTGCCGCTGGTCCTGGTCACCGGACCCGCCGGGATCGGGCGCAGCGCCGTGCTCGCCCAGGCGCGCGCCCGCGCCGACGACCTCGGGATGTCCACCGCGGACGTTCCGGTGGTGTTCGCGGGACTGGACGTGCGGGAGGTCGCGGGAGGCATCCCCGGCGCGCTCGGCGCCGAACCGGAATCCGGCGAATCGCCGTGGGCGACCTTGCAGCGCGTGCTGTCGGGCCGGCGGACCCGCGCGGTCGTCTTCCTCGACGACGCGCAGCGGCTCGACGCCCGCTCGACGAGCAGGCTGCTGGGCGCGGTGCGGGGACTGGCCAACGTTCCGATCACCTTCGTCTGCGCGGTGCGCACCCCGGCGGACACGACCGGTCCGCTGGCCGAGCTCGTGGCGGCCGGGCTGGCGCGGGTGGAGCGGCTGCGCCCGCTGCCGGTCGCGGCGGTGCGGGGGATTCTCGTGGACCGGTTGGGCGCGAAACCCGCCGGGGGACTGGCCGAGTCGCTGCGCGACCGGTGCCGCGGCACGCCCGCGCTGGTGCACGCCGCCGTGGACGGCTACCTGCGCGGCGGCGTGCTGCGCGTGGTCGACCAGCACGCGCACCTGGTGGGCGACCGGTTCCCGGCGCGGCCGAGCGGTGAACCCGCGCCCGCGCTGCCGGGCGGCGGTGCCGACGCGGACGGGTCCGCACCGGAAGTGCTGCGCGCGCTGGCGGTGCTGCACCCGCTGCGGGAGGCGGCACCGGGGCTGATCGCGCGCAGCCTCGGGCGCGGCGAGGGGCGGATTCGGCGGCTGCTGCGCGAGTGGTGCGCGCGCGGAGTGCTGCTGCCCGATCGGCGCGGCGGATTCCGGTTCCGCGTTCCGATGCTGGCGGCGGTGCTGGCCGGGCGGCTCGGGCTGTTCGAACGCCGGCGCATCGCGCAGCTCGCGGTCGCCGCGCTGATCGAGGGGACAGCCACCGCGCCGGACGAGCACTACCTCGCCGACCGGATGGCGGAAGCGGGCAACCTCGTCGACCGGGACCGCGCCGTCGCCGAACTGCACCGCCGGGTCGACGAGGTCGCCGCCGTCGACGGCGACCGCGCCGAGCGGTGGTCGCGGGCCGCCGCGAAGTTGTGCGCGGACCCGGCGGCGGGTGCGGTGTTGCTGCACCGCCGAGCGGTGATCTGCGCGCGCCATCGGCGTTTCCGCCGCGCCGTGGAACTCGCCGACGCCGCACTGGGCGCTGAATCGCTGCCCGCCGCGTCGGCGCAGGAGCTGCGGATCATCCGGGGGCTGGGTTGGGCGGGCGCGGGGGAGCTGGCCGCGCTGCGCGAGCTCGCCGACGACGGCGCGGCCGGGGTCGTCGTGCGCGCCGCCGCGCGGTGCCTGCTCGGGCGCTGGAGCGACGCGCACGACCTGCTCGTCGGCAACGCCCCGGAGTGGGAGCGCGATTCCGCGACCATCCATTTAGGACGCTTGTTGCGCGGGACGTCCGGCGCGCTGCTCGGCCGCGCCGACGAGGAACCGCCCCGGCCCGAAGACGAGGTCGCCGAGCTGCTGGTGGACGCGCTCACCTTGCACACCGGAGCGCACCGGACGCCGGCCACGAGCGCGCCCCGGCGGGCGATCAGCTCCGCGCGGGCCGGGAACTGGGACGAGGCGCTCGACCGGTGCCGCGCCACGCTCGCCGCGGAACCGGTGCACGGCGCGGTGCCCGGCCTGACGGTGCTGTTCCGGGACATGGCCACGATGCTCAGCGCCCGCGGCCGGTTGAGCCGCGCCGACGCGGTGCTCGCCGAAGCACGTGCCAGGAACGCGCCGATGCCGCACCTGCTGCTGCTCGCGGAGGCCGAACTCGCCGGGCTGTTCGGCGAGCGCGACCGGGCCCGCGCCTTGCTGGAGGAGGCGTTGCGCAGCGCCGCCGACCTCGGCGTCCTCGGCGCCACCGCGCCGGTGTGGCGCCGGTTGGCCTGCTGGGAAGCGCGCCACGGCAGCCCGGCCACCGCGTCGCGCTGCGCCGACCGGGCCGCGGACGGCGATCCGGTGCCGGTGTCGGCGCGCGGGGAGCGGGAGCTGGCGCGGGCCGTCGCCGACGAGGATCGGGACGCGGCCACCGCGGCGATCACGATCGCCGCGGACCTCGGCGACCCGTTCGGCTACGCCGGCACGGTGCTCGCCGTCGCGGAACACGGCCTGGCGGACCGGGAATCGGCGAGCGCGGCGTACCGGATCTTCGGTGAGCTCGACGCGTTGGTCCCGCGAGCCCGGATGCGCGCGCTGCTGCCCGCGAAGGAGCTCGGAGAGCAGGGGCAGGCGGCGACGGTCGAGGAGAACGAACGGCTGCTGGCCCGGCTGGTCGCGGAGGGGCTGAGCAACCAGCAGCTGGCGGCGGTGCTGGCCACCACCGAGAAGAGCGTGGAGGGACGGCTGTCCCGGTGCTTCAAGCGCGCCGGGTACCGGTCGCGAGCCGAGTTCGCCACCGCCACCGTCAACGCCGAGTTCTTCGGCGCCGGCGCGATGTGAGGCGCCGCTCGGCTCCCGGCGCCGGGCCGATCCCGCACGGCACCTGATCCCGCCGGGCGCCGGCGCCTGCCCGTCAGATGACCCCGGAACGGACCGCGTAGGCGACGAGGTGCGGGCGGTTCCGCATCCGCAGCCGGTTCGTCATGGTGTAGATGATGTTCTTGACGGTGCGCTCCGAGTAGCACAGCCGGTTGCCGATCTCCTCGGTGTCGCAGCCGTCCGCGATCAGCCGCACCACGTCGATCTCGCGCGGGGTGAGCCCGGAGGAGTTCAGGCCGCGCGGGGTCAGCACGTCCTGCTGCAGGGTCTGCACCTGCCGCAGCAGCTCCCCGAGCAGCTTCGACGGGAGCGCGGCGCCCCCGTCGGCGGCGGAGAGGATGGTCTCCTGCAGCCGAGCCGCGGTGGCGACGTTGCGGTGCAGGATCGCCACGACCTGGCACTCCGTCACGCTCAGCAGCTGGGAGCTGTCGAACTCCCCGGTGACGAGCACGATGGGCACGCCGAACTCGCCGGCGGCGCGGCGGAGTCCGGCCGCGGTCGTGGCGGTCACCGCGTCGGCGGCGTAGACGAGCACGTCCACGTCCGCGGCCTGCGACGTCGAGTCCACCTGGAGCTGCGGCCGTCCCATCAGCGTGCAGGTCAACCCGGTGAGGGTGATGGGGTCGGCCGCGCGGACCGCGATCCGCACCGGTTTCCGGGAGGGCCGGCTCGCCTGGTCGTCGACCGGCGGTGCTTCCCGTTCCATCTGTGTGGTCATCGCGCATCCTCCGAACCTGAACTGCGAGTGGTGGACGGGATCCGCGCGGCTGGACGCGGCACCGGATCCGTACGTGCACCACCGAGTCTCCGATGAGGTCGGCGTGGAAGTGGCTCGCGGCGGGGAGGCGGCGGGGTTTCCCTCACAGCTGTTCGGGCAGAGGGGTCAGGCGACAGTGCACCGGTCGCGCGGTGCCCCCGGCAAGGAACCCGCGCCGGTGCGGCCCTTCTGGTCCGGTGGTGTGCCCGTTCGGTCATCCGTCCGAGCCGATGGCGGTTGATCGCGAGGCTCGGCCGCCTGGACGATCCGATCGAGGCCCGGAGCCCGTCCGCATTCCCGGTGGGGCCGCGGAAATCCGGCAATTCACCCGAGTTCAACGGCAGTTCACCGGCCGGACGGTGGGGTGTCGGGTCGACTCCACGCCGCGCGGAAACGATGTCGCCGGTCGAACGTCGAATCGAGGAGCCGTAGTGAAGCCTGACCGTCGCCTGCTGTTCGCACTGGCCGCCACCAGCCTGACCGCCGCGACCGCGATCGCGGCGCCGAGCGCGCTCGCCGGACCGTCGGCCCGTGCGAACGAGCTGCCCGACCCCGCCACCTACGATGCCGCGATCGCTTGGCTGCCGGACACCCAGTACTACTCCGAGAGCCACCCGGAGCACTTCGACGCCCAGACGCGGTGGCTGGTCGACAACGCCGCCGAGCGCAAGATCGGGTACGCGACGCACACCGGTGACATCGTCGACGACTCCGACGACGAGGACCAGTGGAACAACGCCGACGCCAGCATGAAGACGCTGGACGACGCGAAGTTCCCGTACGGCGTCGTCGAGGGAAACCACGACGTCGAGGGCCTCTACGGCGACTACTTCGGCGACGAGCGGTTCGCCGGCTCCCCGGTGCGCGGCGAGTCCTACGAGAACAACCGCCAGCACTACGACCTCGTCGACGTCGCCGGCAAGCAGGTCATGATGCTGTCGCTGACCTGGGACATGCAGGAGGAGGACTTCGCCTGGGCGGAGAAGGTCCTCGCCGAGCACCCGGACACCCCGGTGATCATCAGCGTGCACGCGTACCTGAACACCGACGGCTCCTACAGCGAGCAGGGCCAGGACATCTTCGACCGCGTCGTGGAGCCGCACCGCAACGTGAAGGCCGTGCTGTGCGGGCACAACCACGGCGCCACGCACAACGTGCAGGAGACCGCCGACGGCCGGAAGGTGCCGGAGATCCTCGCCGACTACCAGAGCGCGCCGGAAGGCGGGCTCGGTTACCTGCGGCTGCTGCAGTTCGACATCGACGCGGGCAAGATGATCGTCGACACCTACTCGCCGTCGAAGGACGACTCGGACTACTTCGACGGCGAGGACGACTTCACCGTCGACGTCGACCTGAACACCACGAAATGACCCGCTGATCCGGCAACCCGGATTCCGCCGTCCCCAGGGGCGTCCGCCGTTCGGCGGGCGCCCCTGGCCGTGTTCCGGACACATATCGTGCGCAGGTCCAACGGCCGTGTTCCGCGCGTTCGCCGAGCTCCTAATGTGGAAAGCAATCGCACTGGGCGTGGCCCGACGGCGACCACCCGGCGCGTACGGGGCCGGACATCACGACTCCCTCGAACTCCGCAGAAACGATCGTCGAATCGACCGGTGGACGGAGCGATTTCGCCTGCCGGGTTCATGGGAAGAAGGTGCAGATCATGCGCATCAAGAGCATTTTCGTCTACTCCGGCGGCGGCTGGGGCTGGGGCCACGGCTGGGGCCACGGCTGGGGCTCCGGTTGGGGCTGGGGCAATGGCTGGGGCTGGGGTTGGGGCCACTGGGGCGGTTGGGGCTGGGGCAGGTAACCGGCACCCGTCCGCCACGGCTCCTCCCGGGCACGCGCCACGGCGTGCCGGGAGAACTCCGGCCATGACGGCCCGAAGGTGAACGCATTGTCGAGGTGGCTCCCACCTGTTCGGCGTTTTTTCGTCGCAACGGTGGGAGCCACTGGTGCGCGCACCGGGAAAGGGACTACGGAAACAAGAACGGGAAAACCGACCCGCGAACGGGCTCTGGTGCCGTCGAAGATCACCGATGTATAACGGGGGCGTCGCGACATTTCGGCCCCGGGGCCGCGAACCGGGGTTTCGTTCGCGCTGGAACGCGGGTCGCGGTGGCCCGGCCCGTCGTGCGGGAGCCGCCGGTGATCGCACCGACGAGGATGGAGCCACATGGCAACCACGGCCGACGACCGGGTTTCGGTCTCGCTCACCGTCAACGGCACCGACCACGAACTGGATCTCGATTCACGGGTCACGCTGCTCGACGCGCTGCGCGACGAACTCGGCCTCACCGGCACCAAGAAGGGCTGCGACCAGGGCGCGTGCGGAGCATGCACGGTGGCGCTGGACGGGACGCGCAGGCTGTCCTGCCTGACGCTGGCCGCGCAGTGCGACGACCGCGAGGTCACGACCGTCGAAGGTCTCGGCACCGACGGCGAGCCGCACCCGGTGCAGGAGGCCTTCGTGCGCCACGACGCCTTCCAGTGCGGCTACTGCACGCCAGGTCAGATCATGTCCGCGGTGTGCCTGCTCGACGAGGGGCGCACCGGTTCGGACGAAGAGATCCGGGAGCAGATGAGCGGGAACCTGTGCCGCTGCGGCGCGTACTCGAACATCGTGGCCGCCATCCGGGAGGTCGCGGAGAATGCGTGAGTTCCGGTACCTGCGCCCCGGTGACGTCGCCGAAGCGGTCGCCGCGGTCGGGGCCGACCCGGAGGCGTCCTACCTCGCGGGCGGCACCACCCAGCTGGACCTGATGAAGGACGGGGTGCTCGCCCCGCGGACCCTCGTCGACGTGACCCGGCTGCCGCTGCGCGGGATCAGCCGGGACGGCGAGGTGCTGCGCGTCGGCGCGATGACCACCATGGCCGAGCTCGCCGCCGACCCGCTGGTCGTCGAACGGGCTCCGGTGGTGTCAGAGGCGCTGCTGGCCAGCGCCTCCCCGCAGCTGCGGACCATGGCGACCATCGGCGGGAACCTGTTGCAGCGCACCAGGTGCCGCTACTTCCGGGACCCGTCGGTGGCGGCCTGCAACAAGCGGGCGCCCGGCAGCGGCTGTGCCGCGGTGACCGGTGGTGCGCGGATGCACGCGATCCTCGGCGCGAGCGCGGACTGCATCGCGGTGCACGGCTCGGACCTGGCGGTGGCGCTGACCGCGCTGGACGCCGTGGTGCGGGTGCAGGGCGCGGCGGGGCCGCGTTCGGTGCCGCTCGCCGAGTTCTACCGGGTCCCGGGGGCGACTCCGGACGTGGAGAACGTGCTCGGCCACGACGAGCTGATCACCGGTGTGGACGTGCCGCTGCCCGCTCCCGGCGTGCGCTCCGGCTACCTGAAGGTGCGCGACCGCGCTTCCTACGAGTTCGCGCTGAGCTCCGCCGCGGTGGCCGTGCGGGTGGCGGACGGCGTCGTGCGGGAGGCGCGCATCGCGCTCGGCGGCGTCGGTACCGTGCCCTGGCGCGCGAGCGAGGCGGAACGGGCGCTGCTCGACCAGCCGTCCACAGTGGAGTCCTTTGCGGCGGCGGCGGAACTCGCCGTCCAGGACCCGTTCACCGTGGAGGGCACCGAGTTCAAGGTGGAACTCGCCCGCCGCACCCTGATCCGCGCGCTGCGCGACGCGACGAGCTAGGAGCCTTCGCCATGGTCTGCCCGGCGCAATCCCGGCGGCCGTCGTCCAACCCGGCCGGCGCGGCGGAACAACCGTGGCCCGCTCGCCGCGGGTTCGATGCCTCCCGCCCGTCTTCCCCCTCGGCGTCGCGCAGCGGTGCCGGTCGCTCGAACCGGCCGCCGCTGGGCGGCTGCCCGGTCCACGATCGTTCCGCACGGATTCGTTAGAGAGGCGCTCGATGGAGATCTCCCGCCGTTCCGCGCTGCGCGCGGGCGTGCTCGTCGCCGGAGCCGGACTGCTGCCCGCGACCGCATCCGCTCGCACCGCCACCGCCGCCCCGGCTCCCGCCGCACCCGCGCTGGCCGGCGCCGGGATGAACCGGGTCGACGGGTGGCGCAAGGTCAGCGGTACCGCCGACTACCCGAACGACGTGGCCGAACCCGGCATGGCGCACGCCGCGCTCGCGTGCAGCACCATTGCCTCCGGGCGCATCACCGGCATCGACACGAGCGGGGCCGAGTCGGCGCCCGGCGTGCTCGCGGTGCTCACCCACCTCAACGCGCCGAAGGTGCAACGGCCGCCCGGTGAACCGCCCGCGCCGCTGCAGGGCGACGTCGTCGACCACCACGGGCACTACCTCGCCGTGGTCGTCGCGCGGACCCCGCAGCAGGCGGCGGAGGCGGCCTCGCTGATCGAGGTCGACTACGAGGTGCGCTCGCCGGTGGTGGCGATCGACGATCCGCGGGCGCCGCGCGCTCCGGCGGGCACCGGCACCACCCGCGGCGACGTGCCCGGCGCGCTGGCGGACTCCGCGGTGCGCTACGACGCCACCTTCACCACCCCGGCGAACACGCACAACCCGATGGGCCTGTTCAGCGCGGTCGCCGGCTGGGACGGGCCGCGGCTCACCGTGCACAGCAACAGCCAAGGCCCCAGCGCGATGCAGGAGTCCCTCGCGGCGGCGTTCGAGCTGCCCGCGGCCGACGTCACGGTGGTCGCGCCCTTCGTCGGCGGCGGCTTCGGCTCGGCGCTGCGGACCTGGCCGCACGTGCAGCTGGCCGCGCTCGCGGCGCGCGAGGTGGGGCTGCCGGTGCGGCTGGTGCTGACCCGCCCGCAGATGTTCACCGGGGTCGGGCACCGCACCGGCACGGTGCAGCGGCTGCGCATCGGCATGGACCGGGACGGGACGCTGCGCGCGATCGAGCACCGCTCGACGCAGACCGCGGCCGTGGACGACGACAACGTCGACCCCGTCACCAGCGGCACGGCCGTCCGCTACGCGTGCGCCAACGTCGCCACCCACGACGAACAGGTGCGGCTGACCATCCCCGGCCCGTGCTCGATGCGCGCGCCGGGGGAGGCGCAGGGCAACTTCGCGCTGGAATCGGCCATCGACGAGCTGTCGTACCAGGTCGGCATCGACCCGATCGAGCTGCGGCTGCGGAACTTCGCCGCGACGGACCAGGAATCCGGGCTGCCGTGGTCGAGCAACGCGCTGCGCGAGTGCTACCGGCGCGGCGCGGAGCTGTTCGGCTGGAGCCGCCGACCCGCGCAGCCGCGTTCGCTGCGGGAGGGCGACGAACTCGTCGGCTACGGCGTCGCCACCGCGTCCTTCCCGTTCTTCGGGTTGCCGTGCGAGGCGTCGGTGGCGGTGCTCGCCGACGGCACCGCCGTGGTGCGCAGCTCCACCGCCGAGATCGGCACGGGTTCCCGCACGGTCATCACCCAGCTCGCCGCGCAGCGCCTCGGCCTGGAGGTCGGATCGGTCGGGTTCGAGATCGGCGACTCGCGGCTCCCGACGGCGCCGCTGGCCGGTGGCTCCGGGCTCACCGGGTCGCTCGGAGCGGCCGTGGACGCGGCGGTTCTCCGGCTGTGGCAGGGATTCCTGGACCTCGTCGCCGACGACCCGGCCGCGCCGCTGCGGGGCGCGCGGGTGGATCAGCTCGCCGCCACCGGCGGCAGGCTGCACCTCGTCGACGATCCGGCCACGGGGGAGACCTACGCGGCGATGCTGGCCCGGCACGGGCGCGGCGACCTCGCCGCCGACGGTGCCTTCGACTCGTCGTCGCACGACGTGAACGGCCTCTCCCGCGCGGGGGCGTTCGGGGCGCAGTTCGTGGAAGTCCGGGTCGACGCCGACCTCGGCGCGGTCCGGGTGGCGCGGATCGTCTCGGCCATCGACGGCGGACGGATCCTCAACGAGAAGACCGCGCGCAGCCAGATCATCGGCGGCGCCGTCGGCGGCATCGGCATGGCGCTGTTCGAGGACACCGCCACCGACCCCGGCACCGGTCGCATCACGAACGCCACGTTCGCCGACTACCTGATCCCCGTCAACGGCGACGTCCCCGACCACCAGGTCGCCTTCGTCGGCACCCCGGACCGCTTCAACCCGGTCGGGGTGAAGGGCGTCGGCGAAGTGGGCCTCACCGGGCTGCCACCGGCCATCGCCAACGCGATCCACCACGCCACGGGCAAGCGGCTCCGGTCGCTGCCGATGACGCTGGACCAGCTGCTGTAACCGCACGCGGGCCGTGCGGCGGCCCACCGCGCGGACCCGGGCGAACGCCCCCTCCCGGTCCGCGGTGCGGGATGGAGGAGGCGTCCGGCGGGAGTCCTCAGCGCAGGGTGGTGAGCTGCTCGGAGGTGAACGGGACCAGTTCGTCGTGGCGGCCGTGGAGGACCTTCTCGGCCCATTCCGGGTCGGCCAGCAGCGCGCGGCCCACGGCGACCACGTCGAACTCGTCGCGCTCCAGCCGGTCCAGCAGGTCGTCGATGCCGGTCACCGCGGAGGTCTGGCCGCTGAAGGACTTGAGGAACTCCTGGTCGAGCCCCACCGAGCCGACCGTGATGGTGGGCTTGCCGGTGATCTTCTTCGTCCACCCGGCGAGGTTGAGGTCGGAACCGTCGAACTCGGGCTGCCAGTAGCGCCGGGTGGAGGAGTGGAAGGCGTCGACGCCGGCCTCCACGAGCGGGCTCAGGACCGCTTCGAGCTCCTGCGGGGTGGCGGCGAGCTTCGCCTTGTAGTGGTTCATCTTCCACTGCGAGGTGCGGAACACGACGGGGAAGTCCGCGGCGACCTTCCGGCGCACCGCGGCGACGATCTCGGCGGCGAACCGCACGCGGGACACCGCGTCGCCGCCGTAGCCGTCGGTGCGGTGGTTGGTGCCCTCCCAGAGGAACTGGTCGATCAGGTAGCCGTGCGCGCCGTGCAGTTCCACGCCGTCGAACCCGAGGCGTTCGGCGTCGGCGGCGGCCTCGGCGAACGCCTCGACGACCGCGTCGAGGTCGGCCTGGGTCATGGCGTGCCCGGTCGCGTCGCCCTCCAGGGCGAGCCCGGAGGGGCCCATCGGCGGGGCGTCCGGGAACGGCGGGGCTCCGGCGGTGCGGGCCATGCCGACGTGCCAGATCTGCGGCATGATCTTGCCGCCCGCGCGGTGCACCTCGGTGACGACGTTCTTCCAGCCCGCGAGCGCGTCCTCGCCGTGGAAGCGCGGCACCCGGTCGCTGAGCCCGGCGGAGGCGTGGTCGACGTAGGTCCCCTCGGTGATGATCAGGCCGGTGCCGGCCGCCGCGCGGCGCGAGTAGTAGGCGGCGACGTCGGCGCCGGGAACACCGCCGGGCGAGAACTCGCGCGTCATCGGGGCCATCGCGATGCGGTTCGGCAACGTCGCTCCGCCCAGCGCGAACGGGCGGGACAGGACCTCGGCGGCGCGGGCGGCGGGGTGGGGGCTGGACACGGGGGACTCCTAGCGGCCTGGTGGCGTGCGATGTACTTGCGCTAGGCTAAAACCTGACGTTGACGTCAGAGGCAAGAAATGTGTTCCGGATTACTCGCGGGAGGCGCGATGCGGATCGGGGAGCTCGCCGCGAACACCGGCGTGAGCGTGCGGGCGTTGCGGTACTACGAGGAGCAGCACCTGCTGCGCGCCGAGCGCAGCGCCGGTGGGCAGCGCACCTACCCGGACTCCGCCGTCGACCGGGTCCGCCTGATCCAGCAGCTCTACGGCGCGGGACTGTCCAGCAAGACGATCCTGAGCCTGCTGCCGTGCGTGGAGACGGGCGAGGTCACCCCGGACCTGCTGGGGCGGCTCACCGCCGAGCGCGACCGCATCGACGGGCAGATCGACGAGCTCGTCGCGACCCGCGACCGACTCGACGCGGTCATCTGCCACGCGGCGAAGGCCGAGTCGTCCGGATGTCCCGCCGCCTGATTTCGACGCCCCGCTGACAGGATGCGGGTCGACGCGGGTTCGAGGAGGAGCGGTGTCCGAAGATCTGACCGGCAAGACCGTGGTGATCACCGGGGCGAGCGCCGGGATCGGTGCCGCCGCCGCGCGGGAGCTCGCGGCGCGCGGAGCGACCGTCGTGCCGGTGGGGCGGTCCGCGGACAAGACCCGTGCGGTGGCGGCGGAACTCGGCGTGGAGCCGCTGATCGCGGACTTCGCCTCGCTGCGGCAGGTGCGGTCGCTGGCGGACCGGCTGCTGCGGCGGTGCCCGGTGATCGACGTGCTGGCGCACAACGCGGGCGGCGTCGTTCCGCGGCGCGAGGTCACCGAGGACGGTTTCGAGCTGACCTTGCAGAGCAATTACCTGGCCCCGTTCCTGCTGCAGGCGTTGCTGCACGAGCGGCTCAGCGCCTCGCGGGCCCAGGTGATCGTGACCAGCAGCATGGGGCACCGGTTCGGCCGGATCTCGTTGGCGGACTTGAACTTCGCGCGCCGCCGGTTCTCCTCGCTGCGGGTGTACGGCTCGGCGAAGCTCGCCGACCTGATCTTCGCGCGGGAGCTCGCCCGGCGCGCCCCGGAGACGGGGATCAGCGCCGTCGCCTTCCACCCCGGAACGGTCGGTTCCAGCTTCGGACGCGACAGCAGGGGACCCGTGTCGCTGGTGTACGGCACCGCGGCGGGACGCACCCTGCTGCTCGGCAACGAGCAGGGCGCCGCTCCCCTGGTGCACCTGGCTTCGCTGGCGGATCCGCGCAGCGTCAACGGCCAGTACTTCCACCGCATGCGGGCGAACGCCCCCACCTCGAAGCAGGCGCGCGATCCAGCGCTGGCGCGGAACCTGTGGGACACCACCGAAGCGATGCTCGGATTGACCTGAACCGGGCGGTGATTGCCGGGCGATGCGGCGGCGTTGTAGTCTTTCGCCGCGCCCCGGATGGGCCCGACGCTGGAGGTAGTGGCTTCCGCCATTTCTTGAGTTCGACGCGGTTCTGAGAGTTGCGCGCACGCACGCGCGATCCTCCGTGCTCTCCGGGTCTTCTCGTCACATCGATCGTGGTCGCCCCGTGTGCCGGGGTGCGATCGGCGTGCTCCTCCGCGCGTTCGACCCGGCCTCCGCGCGCCCTCCTCCGGCGGAATCCGCCCCTCCGGTCCGATGGATCGAATGGGAAGGAATCCATGACTCCCGAGAGCGAATCCCCTGCAGACGTGCCCGATTTCCGGCACTCACCCGCCACCGGCGGTGGGACCCGCGGCCTGGGTGATTTCCTGGTCGAGGCGCACGACTGGCTGCGCGCGGAACTCACCGCGCTGCGCGACCGCCTCGACCACGACGCCACCGAGGACCTGGGGGAGCAGCTGCGCGCGCATTGCCGGACGTTCTGCTCCGCGCTCACCGAGCACCACGCCGGCGAGGACGGCGGCGCTTTTCCCCTGCTGGCGCAGCGGTTTCCCGCACTCGCTACGACGCTCACCGAGCTCGGGGAGCAGCACCGGGAAGTGGACCGGATGCAGGCGGAGCTCGGCGAACTGGTCCGCGCACACCGACCGGGGCGGTCCGACTCGGAGGCGCTGCGCGACGAACTGGACCGGCTGGCGGCGGAGCTGGAAGAGCACTTCCGGTACGAGGAGCGGACGATCGTCGCCGCGCTGAACTCGCTGGGACCGGCCCCGGACTTCGGGTGACCCCGGCGCGCGCACCGCGGTCGGCGACGAGCCGAGCTCGCGCTGACCGACGGCTCCGCACCCGGTCGCAGGGACGGTAGGGCTGGTTCCGATTTCACGGGTGACGTGCACGGCCTCTTCGCCCGACCCGCTCGGACGAAGAGGCCGTTGCGCCGTCAGGCCGAGGCCGGTTCGCCGAAGCGCTCGGCGGGCTCCAGGCCGAGGTTGTCGCGCAGCGTCGTGCCGGTGTACTCGGTGCGGAACACGCCGCGGTCCTGCAGCAGCGGCACCACCCGGTCCACGACTTCGTCGAGCCCGGACGGGCTGACGTGCGAACCGAGGATGAACCCGTCCACCGCCTCCTGCTCGACGTACCGCTCGATCTCGGCGGCCACCTTGCCCGGAGTGCCGACGAAGACGTTGCGGTCGAAGACCTTCGTCACGACCTGCCGCAACGACAGTCCTTCGGTGCGGCCGAGTTCCCGCCAGGCTTCGGCCGTGGCGTGCGCGTCCTGGGTGAGCGGTGCCCGCCCCTTGATCCACTTCGGCGCGTCCGGCGTGGGCTCGAGGTCCGGGACCGGGCCGTCCGGGTCCACATCGGACAGATCCCGGTTCCACACCATCTCGGCGAGCACGATCGAGGTCAGCGGGTCCACCTGGCGGCTGCGGACGTCGGCGTGCCGGTCGTGCGCCTCCGCCTCGGTGTCGCCGAGGATGACCGCGGCCGACGGCAGGATCTTCACCTCGTCCGGGTTCCGCCCGGCCTTGGCGACCCGGGCCTTGACGTCGGTGTAGAACGCCCGCGCCTCGTCGAACTGCTGGTACCGGGAGAAGATCGCGTCCGAGTGCTTCGCGGCGAAATCGCGCCCGGCCGGGGATTCACCGGCCTGGAGCACGACCGGATGCCCCTGCGGGGAGCGCGGTGTGGAGAACCTGCCCGCGATGTCGAACTGGTTGCCCCGCACGGCGAAGTCGCCGACGTGCTCGTCGCGCAGGAACCGCCCGCTCTCCCGGTCGGCCACCACCGCGTCCGAGCCCCACGAGTCCCACAGCCGGCGGACCGCCTCCAGCGTCTCCCCGGCCCGCTCGTAGCGCTGCGAAGGAGCCAGGAACCCGCCGCGCCGGAAGTTCTCCCCGGTCGGCGCGTCGAAGCTGGTCACCACGTTCCACGCGGCCCGCCCGCCGGAGAGCAGGTCCAGCGACGCGAACTTGCGCGCCAGCTCGTAGGGCTCGTTGAACGTCGAGTTGATCGTGCCCGCCAGCCCGATGTCCTCGGTGATCGCCGCCAGCGAGGCCAGCACGGTGAACGTGTCGGGCCGCCCCACCACGTCCTGGTCGAAGATCGCGTCCCCGCGGGTGCGCAGCCGCAGCCCCTCGGCGAGGAACAGCAGGTCCAGCTTGCCGCGTTCCGCCGTGCGCGCCCAGTGCTCGAAGGACGCGAAGTCGATGTGGCTGCCCGAGGCCGGGTCGCTCCACACCGTGTCGTGGTTGACGCCGGGGAAGTAGGCGCCCAGGATCACCTGCTTGCGGTCCGCGCTCATCGGGCCACCTCCTCGTTCGTCGCGTACCGGCTGGCCGGGCGGGGCAGCCCGAACCGCTCGCGCAGGCTGTCGGTGTCGTAGGCGGAGCGGAACGCGCCGCGCCGCTGGAGTTCCGGCACCAGGCCGTCGGCGATGGCGTCCAGGTCGGTGGGCAGCACCGCGGGCCGCAGCCGGAAGCCGTCGAGCTCCGGCGAGGCCGCCCGCCACTCCTGCACCAGGTCGGCGAGTTCGGTCGCGGAACCGGCGACCACCGCCGCGTCCGAACGCAGCGGCTGCTCGGCGAGCTCGTCGAGGCGCCGCACCCGGTCCTGCGCTTCCTGCCCGTCGTCGTCGACCGACACCACGAGGTCGGCCAGCACGCGCAGCGGCGCGCCCGTGCGGCCCACGGCCTGCTCCGCGGCCCGCACCTCGGCCACGATCCCCGGAACCTCGGCGGCGTTGCGCGGCGTCGTGAACACCACGTCCGCCGACCTGGCGGCGAGCTCGTAGGCGGCCCGCGCATGCGCCAGCGCCACGACCAGCGGCTGCCCCTGCGGCGGACGCGGCACGATGCTCGGCCCGCGGACCGAGAAGAAGCGCCCGCTGAAGTCGACGTGGTGCAGCTTGTCGCGGTCCAGGAACCGGTTCGTCGCGGCATCGCGGATCTCGGTGCCGTCCTCCCAGCTGTCCCACAACCGCCGCACCACCTCGACGGCGTCGGCGGCCTCCTCGAACAGGTCGGCGACCGCCGCGTCCACCTCCGGAGTGCCGAGGGCCTCGCGCCGGATCTCCGGCAGCGCGCGCCGGCCGAAGTGCGCGGCCTCGTCGGTCCGGACGGAGGTCTGCACCCGCCACCCGGCCCGGCCCAGGCTGTTGTGGTCCAGGGTGGCGAGGGCGGAGGCGATGTGGAACGGCTCGGTGTGCGTGGTCGTGACCGTCGGAACCAGGCCGATCCGGCTGGTCAGCGGCGCGGTGAAGGCGGCGATCAGCTCGGCGTCGAGCCGCCCGCGCACCCGGTCGGTGCGGCGGTCGGTGCGACTGAGGTGGTCGTCGGACTGCAGGCCCAGCGCGTCTTCGATCGTGGCGAAGTCGAGCAGGCCCCGCTCGGCCGCCTGGACCAGCGCGGTCCAGTAACCGGGGGTGAACAGGGCTTCCGGAGTGGCGTTCGGATCGCGCCAGGCGGCGGGATGCCAGCCTGCGCCGTCGAGCGCGACGGCCAGGTGCAGCGGGTTCTCGGACATGCGAGGGCAGACCTCTCCTGCGGTGGGAACGCGCCGGACGGGCCGGGACGAGCGGCCCTCCGGCTGCGCGGCGGTGGACGCGGGGTCTTCCGTTCAGCGCGGACAGCTCGCGCTGCTCACGCGCTGCAGGTCGACGTGGCGCCGCCTGGCACCGCGGAATCCGGGGCCGTGCACCGGTGCCCGCATCGATCCCTCCTCGCCGCCGCGCGGGGAGCCACCGCCACCGGCGTTCGCCGAGGAGGCGGGATTTCTCGCCCACCGCACAGAGAACTCTACGTTCGCGCGGCCATCCCAGGTCAAGCTCGCGCCCCGATGGCCACGATGCGGGACGACGAACGCGAGCCGGGAATTCTCCCGGCCGGCTTCTTGTTCGTCACGTCCCGCGCTCGCGTGCGGGAAGCACCAGGTCGCGAAGCCGGCCACCGGCGAGTGCGCAGCGGCTTCCTCACGGGGACGGCGATTCGTCGTGTATCCCGGAGCTACCTGAGAAATCGATCCCGCGGCGAGGAAGCCGCTGACCGCCTGTCTTTGATCTTGTCGTTCGAGGTGAGCGGCGTTCGTGGTCGCTGTCCTGTCAGCGGCGGAGCCGCTGAGCGGTGACCAGCCAGAGCACAACGACACCGGCGGGTTCTCAGCGGCTCCCTCGCGAGGACACGCTGCTGCACGAGGAATCGATCCCGCAGCGAGGAAGCCGCTGAGGTTCCGCGGCTCGATGATCTACGCGGGCATCAGTCGGTGATCTCGCGCTCGTCGGAGTCGGCCTCGGAGTTCGCCAGATGCCGGACGCCGGAACGGGCTCCCCAGAAGAAGATCAGCAGCGCGACGACCGCGACCAGCGCGGTGTCCACCGGAGCCGGAATCAGCCCGGCGCCGCCGAAGCCGCCCAGCGCCGAGATCGCGAACAGCACCACCAGGTAGGTGATCAGCCACGCGCTCTGGCGCAGCTGACCGAGGTAGGCCCCGCGCTGCTTGGTGACCAGTGCGAACAGCGGCACGGCCAGCACCGCCAGCGGCAGCACCACGCTCAGCTTCTCCCACTCCGACCAGTAGATGATCTCGGCGGAGACCACGAAGCTCAGCGGCGTGATCCAGCGCATCCCCGGCACCCAGCCGGACACGGCGTCGGGGCGAGCCCGGCGGAACGCCGCCGCGGACACCGCCGCCACCGAGTAGTTCAGCAGGAACAGGCTGCCCGCCACGCCGATGATGTCCTGCCAGCCGTCGAACGGCGCCAGCAGCACCAGCGCCAGCAGGAAGTTCACCAGCAGCGCGGCGCGCGGCACCCCGGAACCGGAGTGCACCCGGGTGACCGACTGCGGCAGCACTCCGTTGCGCGCCATCGCGTAGGTGACGCGGCTGTTGCCCGCGATGCCCACCAGCAGCGCGCCTCCGGGCGAGACCACGGCGTCGGCGTAGAGCAGCGCGGCCAGCCAGCCCAGGTTCAGCAGCAGAGCGAGCTCGCCGAACGGGGAGCTGAAGTCGATGCCGTGCCAGCCGCCCGCGGCCAGCGTGCTCTCCGGGACCGCGAACAGGAACGCGAGCTGCAACCCGAGGTAGAGCAGCACCGCCAGGCCGATCGCGGTCAGCACCGCGCGCGGGATGTCCCGGCGCGGGTCCTTGGCCTCGGCGGCCAGGTCGATCGTCGGCGCGAAGCCGTTGATGGTGTAGACGATCCCGGCGGTGGCCACGGCGCTCAGCGCCGCCGACCAGCCGTACGGCGCGAAGCCGCCGCCCGCGTTCACGGTGTCGTTGCCGTCGCTGAACCCGGAGATCAGCAGCGCCACCAGGGTGATCACCGGCACGCTGAACTTGATGGCGGTGAGCGCGAAGTTGATCCGGGCGAACAGCCGCACGCCGAACCAGTTCAGCACCATCACCAGCGCCAGCAGCGCCGCCGAGAGCAGCACGCCGGGCGCGGTCAGCGCGTCGTCCTCGTACAGCCACGGCAGGTAGTGGCTGGCGTACTGGGTGATCGCGGAGGCCTCGGCCGCGGTCGCGCTGCTGGTGGCCAGCAGCACCGACCACCCGACGATCGCCGCGGTGAGCGGGCCGTTGGACAGGAACGGCCACCGCACGATCCCGCCGGCGACGGGGCGGGACGCGCCCAGTTCGATGAGCACCAGCGCGATGAGCGTGAACGCGCCGCCGCCGACGAGCCAGGACAGCACGGACGCGGGCCCGGCGGCCTGCGCGGCGTACTGCGCGCCGAACAGCCAGCCGGAGCCCATGATGCCGCTGAACCCGATCGCGGTCAGGCTCCAGAAGCCGAGATCCTTGCGCAGGCGTGGTTCCGGGGCGGGTGCCTCCGATGTGGATGGTGGGGGTGCTGCGGGCGCGGGGCTGTTCATGTTTCGGCTTCCCGGAAGAGGTGGAGACGCGCGGGGGCACCGCGCTGAGGCGGGGAGGTGCCCGCGGCGTCACGAGCGAGAATCGGTCCACCACAACGATGTTGGCGGGCGCGAGCACTTGCTGATCAAGTGCGTGATCGTTTCTACCGCAGCGCACGATTCGACGGCAAAATCCGCCCAGGACAGTCCGCGCACATGTCCGAATCGTGTCGAATAGTCGGTATTTTCGTATCGCATCGTGAGAACGGGCGAGTTCGCCGGTGCGCGAGCGGAGCGTCCACTCCGGTCAGGACGATGGCGAATCGCCTTGTGGCGCAAGGCAGTGTGCGCCATCCGGCCCATCCCGATGACTACGAGGCGGCGGCGACCGGAGGAAGGGGCGGGTGCGCGGAGACCCGGAGGTCGCCGCGCCGGATCTCCAGGACGTGGCGCTCGGGCAGCTCCGTCCACGACCGCTGCGCGCGCGGCATGCCGCTGGATCCGACTACCACCCGGTCCTCGGTGATCTGGTAGTGCAGCCGGAAGAACTCCGGTCCGCGACGCCGGGCGACCTCCGAGTCCGGGTTCTGCTCGGAGTATGCGTAGAGGGCGTCGTCGGTCAGCAGCAGGCAGTTCAGGCTCGCGAACGCGGTGGCGCGCAGGCGGATCCGCTCGGCGGCCAGCGCGAGCGCCGCCGCCGGTTCGTGCTCCCGCAGCAGGCCGCGCAGCAGCAGGAAGTACCGCTCCGAATCGGTGTCGCCGGTCGCGGTCGCCAGCAGATCGGCCGGGATCAGCTCGTCCAGCGCGTCGCGGGGGCTGAAGAAACCGTTGTGCGCGAAGGCCATTCGCCGGCCGGTGAACGGGTGCGTGTTCTGCGCGGTCAGCGGTGATCCCGCGCTGGCCATCCGGATGTGCAGCAGGCCGGCGTCGGTCGTGGTGCGCCGGACCATGCCGAACCGCGCGGAACGGTGCGCGGCCTCCACATCGCGCGCCACCGCCGGGGCGGTGCCCGACCACGACGCCACGCCCCAGCCGTCGCCGTGCTCGCGGGAGAGCGCGACGAATTCGGGGATTTCCTCCGCGAGCAGCTCGCCCAGCGGCTCCGGGCGCCGAGCGACGACACCGAGCAAACGACACATGAGGACTCCTGATCCGGCCCGAGAACGACGAGGTGCCGGGAATCCTGCTCGGAACTCCCGCTCCGGGAACGAAACTACTGCACACCCCGGTCGTGCGGCGTCTTCGGAGCGCCGCCTGCGTGCCACGTCCTGGGATTCATGGTGAAGATCACGGGAGCGGGAGGGGTGGCGCGAAGTCGTGATCGACGCGGCTCGGGCCGGTGGTCGCGTGCCACCGCCTGGCGTGCGCCGTGCGTGTCAAGGTAAGGTTTACATGTGCAGGAAAACTTGACAGCTGCGCTGCGGGAGTTGGCGGCGCGCACGGAGGCGCTGCTCGCGTCGCGCGTCCTGACGGCTCCCGACGGCGGGGCCGACTCGATCGAACGCGCCGTGCGCATCCAGGCGGCCGCCGACGACGTGGTGCGCGCCGTCGTGCAGCAGGCTCGGCGCGACGGAGCCACGTGGCAGGTCGTCGGCGACGCACTGGGCGTGAGCCGGCAAGCGGCGTTCCAGCGCTACGGCAAGCCGACCGATCCGAGAACAGGGGAACCCATGAACACCACGCCACTGCAGGGCGCCGCCGAACTGGCCGTCGCGGTGATCGACGATCTCGCGGCCGGGAAGTGGTCGCACGTCACCGAGCAGTTCGATCCGACCATGCGAGAGGGCCTGCCGGAGGAGGCGCTCGCCGCCGCGTGGGCGCAGCTCGTCGGACTGTCGGGCGAGTTCGAAGGGCACGGCGAACCGGAGGTCGCCAGGGCGAGCGACGTGACGATCACGAACACGCCGCTCTCGCTGGAGGCGGGCGACTACACGGCGCGGATCACCTTCCGCGACGACCGGACCATCGCGGGCCTGCACATCGTCGAGGGGCGGACGCCGTGAACGTCGAACCTCCCGCCGTGGCCGAGAAGTCCGCGCCCCGAGGACGGGTGAGCAGCAGCGACCTGCGGGCCATCGGCGCGTTCGTCGCCCTCGCCGTCGTGTCGGCCTGGTTGGTCGCGCTCCCGCTCTGGTTCGGCGACGGGCTCGCCGACCCCTGGTTCCCGCTCGTGTCCGTGGCGATGATGACGACCCCGGCGATCGCCGCGCTCGTCGTCGTGCGCTTCGTGGAACGGCGGCAGCGCCCGGCCTGGGCGCTCGGGTTGTGGCCGTTGCGCCCCGTCCGGAGGGTGCTCGGCTTCGCGGCGCTGGGGATCGTCACGTCCATCGCGCTCGTGCTGGCGGCGCTCCCGGTCGGTGCGCTGCTCGGCGTCTACCCGGCCGACTTCGCGAACTTCTCCGCGTTCCGGCAGGTCCTCGGCGAGCAGACCGGAGGGGCTGAGCTTCCGGTGCCGGTCGGTGCGCTCATCGCCGTCCAGCTCGCCGCGCTCCCCTTGGGAGCGTTCGTCAACCTCCTCCCCGCGCTCGGCGAAGAACTCGGCTGGCGCGGATGGCTGCTGCCGAAGCTGATGCCGCTAGGTCCGCTGGCGGCCGTGCTGATCTCCGGCGTGATCTGGGGCGCTTGGCACGCTCCGCTGATCCTGCTCGGGTACAACTACCCGGACGCGCCGGGCCTGCTCGGCGTGGCCGCGATGGTCGGCATGTGCGTCCTCGTCGGCGCGGTCTTCGGCTGGCTGCGGCTGCGCTCGGGATCGGTGTGGCCCGCCGCCCTCGCGCACGGCGCGTTCAACGCCGCGGGCGGCACCTACCTGCTGTTCGCGCAGGCGGGGGAGAACGTCGACACCACGCAGGCGACGATCCTCGGCTGGAGCGGGTGGATCGTGCCGCTCGTGCTCGTCGTCGTCCTCGTCGCCACCGGGCAGTTCGCCGCCGCGAAGCACCCGTCCGGCCCGCCGGAACGCTGAACCTCAGGCCGGGCGCGGCGACCAGCACCGCGCCCGGTCGAACAGGGTTCCTACGCCCGGCTCAGCGTCGTGGCGATGCGCGCCGCCGAGGTGCCCAGGCCGGTCGGTCCGCCGAGCACCGCCGCCGCCACGATCGGAGCCGCCGCGGGCTGGTGGCGCAGCACGGACTCCTCGTAGCGGTGGCAGCCGTCGTGCCACACGAGGATGCCGGAGAGCCAGTTCCGCAGTTCCTCCACGTAGCCGAGCAGCACCTCGCGGGCACCGGCGTCGAGGTCGAACTGCTCGAACAGGGCGGGCAGCTCCTCGGCGACGACGTGCTGGAACTGGCTCATCCGCGCGTTCATCAGGTCCACCACGACGGCGACGGCGCGGTCCTTGTCGCAGTCCAGGAAGTTCTGCACCACGAGGATGCAGTTGTGCAGCTCGCCTTCGAACTCGATCTCCTTCTGGTACGAGAACACGTCGTTGAGCAGGCAGGCGTAGTCGGCGGCCGAGTTCTCGATGGAGCGCAGCGTGCGAGTCCGGTAGATCTCCGGCGGAACCGCGTTGCCGTGCGAGAGGCGGCACAGGCTCATCGTCAGGTCCGAACCGAAGGTGCGCCGCCGCATCTCGATGTAGTCCACCGGGTCCGGGATCCGGTTCTGCACCTGGTTGCCGAGCTCCCACAACCAGCTGTCGATCATCACTTCGATGGTGCGGCGGAAGGTGCGGCGCGCGTCGACGCCCATCGACGCGGTGGTGCGCTGCCACAGGTCGGCCAACGACACCTCCAGCGCGTTCGCCGGCGCCGGTGTCGGCTCGTCCTCGACCGGCATGAACAGCGGCAGCCGTTCCGTGCACACCTTGGCGGCCGCGACATCACCGGTGCGGCCGAACATCACCGGGTAGAAGTCGTCCCCGTAAGTGCCCCACGCCAACCAGCCCGTGCTCAAGTCCAGCTGCTCGGCGGCGGCGTCCGGGTGGATGCCCGCGGCGCACAGCGCCAAGTCGAAGTCGCGGATCAGCCGCTCGTTCCAGACGACACCGTCGAGAATCCCCACGCGGTGCGCCCATTCCACGACGTTCTCGCGGGCCCGCTCCAGGTGCGGGCTGGACTTCGCGGTGAACGGCATGTGCATGTCCTGGCGGGGCACCGGGCCGACCCGCCGGTACGGCTCGTGGCGGAACGAGCGGGCCCGCTGCGGTGCGGTGCGCAGCACCGACGTCGCGATCTGCGCGGCGGAGGTGCCCAGGCCCGTCGGTCCGCTCAAGCCGTTCGCGGGCACGGGTTCGTCGCGCGTCCCGCCGTTCATGTACCTGCTGGACCGCATGTGCCACTCGTGCCCGCCGGACTGCCAGTCCTGCAGGCCCTTGACGTAGGCGAACACCCCGGCGCGCGAAAGCGGGTCCACCTGGTGCTCCTCGAACAGCGCGGGCACCTCGGTGAGCGCGGTGTGCTCGAACTGGTGCAGGCGGGAGGTCAGCAGGTCGTTGACGGCTTCGGCGGCCTCCTGCGTGGTGCAGTCGAGGAACCGCTCGAAGACCAGCACCCCGTTGGAGAGCTCACCTTCGTCGAGCACTTCGCGCTCGTAGGAGAACAGGTCGTTGCGCAGGTGCACCGCGTCGGAGAAGGTGTCGCGCAGCACCTCCATCGGCCGGGACGCGGCGATGCCCGCGGGCACTTCGGCGTTCACCGCGTGCTCCACCAGGTTCGCCGACCACGGCGCTCCGCCGACCTTGCGGCGCATCTCCACGTATTCGATCGGGTTGGACAGCCGGTTGCGGTTGATGTTGTGCAGTTCCCACAGCGACTCGTCGAGCAGGTGGCGGGTGTTCTCGGCGAACCGCCGCCGCCAGTCCTCGGAGCGCGCGGGCACGGTGCGGTTCCACAGGTCGGCGAGCCCGCCTTCGACCGGGTTGCGCGGGGTTTCGGTGATCTCGCCGTCGATCGGCATGAACAGCGTCAGCCGGTCCAGGTGCTCCTGTGCGGCGGCCATGTCGTGGCTGCGCTTGTAGAGCTCCAGGAAGTGGTCGTCGAAGTAGAAGACCCACACGTACCAGTCGGTCACCAGGTCCAGTTCGGGGCCGGGCGAGTCCGGGTGGGTGTAGGCGCACAGCAGCGCGTAGTCGTGCGAGTCGAAGTCCTGCTCGTCCCAGATCGGGACGCCCTGCTGCGGGACGTCGATCATGTCCTGCTCGTAGGCCCATTCCTTGGTGTGTCGACGGGCGCGTTGCAGGTGCTGGTTCAGCCTCGCCGGATGAGCCACGTAGAACTCGGGCAGCTGGAACGGTTGCACGTGCGCACCTGTCCTAACTCCGCCGGTCCGGCGGGGATCGTTCCGCTCGGGCCCGCGATCCGCGGCGGATCGTCCTGACGGCCCAGCGGGGGATGGTCTCGATGGAGCAGGCAACCAGAGTTCGCGGCGGCGGCCAAGATCGCGAACACAGGTGCACTCGATCGAGAGGCACGGCTGCTCGCCCGGCCCAGCGCTCCCTTCGGAGCGTGTCCTGAACCGGACCACCGCTGGGCCGATCGGGTGGCACCGCACGCCTGCGTCGCTGTTTCGAGGTGTCGTGTCAGCGGTCGAGGTTCTGGGGGCCGCCGGACTCGGGGGAGGCGGCGCGGGCGAGGAGGACGGCGAGCTCGCTCAAGGTGTGGTCGTAGACGCCCCACAGGTCGAGGTCGATGCGGTGGCGGCTGCGCAGTTCCAGTTCGAGCTCGGTGATCTCGGCGGGGTCCAGTTCGAGGTGGTCGCGGATGCGGTCCTCCGGGTGGCGCGCCGTCGAGCCGAAGCAGAGGTCGCCGAGGATCGCCTGGGCGCGTTGGATCTCGCTGCTCAGGTCCGCGCCGTCCCCGCGGCCGGCGCCGGTCATCGGACGGCCGCCCGTCGCGCGTTCCGCGTCGACGGCTCGGGTAACCGTTCGCGCATCGTGATCGCTCCCAATCTGTCCACAGTGGAATTGCGGGGAAGTGCTCCGGAGCGACGACGGGCGAGCAGCCTGCCCGCGCAGGAGGCCGCTGAGGTGGATTCCGGAGCGGATGTCGCGCGGTGGCGGCGAATGCCGGCCGCGTCCCGTTGATCGGCTCGGATCCGGGAGAGCACCTGCCGGGAGATCGGGCGTCGGAGGTGCGCGGCCGAGCGTGTCAGCGACGGTCCGCTCCTGACAAGGAAGATCCGGCACCACAACCCGTTGGTGGCGGGCACGTCCCGCCGGTCTCGCGTGGACTCCGATCCGAGTTCGACCGTCCGTGATCGAGTGCGCGCTCGCGATCACTCAACGCGGGGACGCAGGAAAACGCTTTCGGTGGTCGTCGTGGCGGGACCCGCTCGTCCATGATGGATTCATCGCGGTCTTCCCGGACCGGCGTCCGCTGCGGATCGCCGGGCACCGGGTGCTTCCCGTTCGGACGAGGAAGTCCGGGCGTCCCACCGGCGCTGTGCGAATCTCCGCCGGCCGCGATTCGGCGCAACGACGCGCCTGCCGCCGCGATCCCGTCTCGGACTCCGCGGACCTGCCAGTGCCCCGCGCTCGCCGACGTCCTCCAGCGGGACCTGCTTCTCCAGCGGGACCGAGTTCCCCGGTCACCCCGAATTCGACTGCGCCGAGCCGGATTCGCCCGGCACGGCCGGTCCCGGTGCAACAGCGAAGGAGTCGAGCAGATGCGTGCTCAAGAGCAACCGGGCCTCCCGCGGGTCACAGCCCAGCCGGACCCGGCGCCGGATACGGCGAGGTGGGGAGGACTGCGCGCCGCGCTCGTGCACCACGACCCGCAGGTGTCCGACGTCGCCTTCGCCCGGCTCGCCCGCGAGCTGCTCGACCCGGCGGCGGCCGGCCCGGCCGACCTGGTCGGCCCGGTCGAGGTCCTCACCGGCTCCCCGCACCCCAACCGGGCGCGGGTGGCGCTGCTGCTGGGCGTGCTGCTCGGCGACGACGAGAGCAGTTCGTACCTGCCGGGACAGATCAAGGGCGTGCTCGGCGACCGGCTCGACGCGTCGATGCGGCTGCTGGAGCGGGCCGACACCGAGCCGTGCCTGCGCACCGCGCTGCTGCACCTGCTGATGCACCTGCCGGAGCAGCGCGACCGGATCTCGCCGGTGCTGCCGGCGGATCTGGACGAGCACGACGCCGCCCGGCTCCGCCGCTGCTTGACCGTCCCCGACTTCACCGATCCGAGCTGTGCGGCGGGAATCGGCCGGGCCTGGCCGTCCCCGGCGCACTGGGGGAGCCTCGCGCCGATCACCGGTCCGGTCCGAGCCGGTGCGGAGCTCGCCGAGCTGTGGGACGCCGAGACCGCCGCGCTGCGCGCCTACCAGGGCGCGCGCGCCGAGCACGAGATCCACCACGCGTTCGGCTGGCCGGAGCTGCCGGAACCGCCGGAACCCGTCACGCCCGCGTCCGGCGCCTACCGGCGGCTGCTGGAGCAGGAGTCGACGGCGGGCCAGCGCATCGAATTGCTGCGCGCGGAGTCGGGCGCGGTACCGGGCGGGAACTGGGACCGGTCGGTCACGGCGTGGGACGAGGACGCCTACCTGCGGCGGAACCTGCGCCCGGCGCCGGGGCCGGTGCTGGACGTGGCCTGCGGCACCGGGCGCTGGACGCGGGTGCTGGCCGAGCAGGTCGGCCCGGACCGGGTGCTCGGCCTGGACTCGGCGGCGCCGTTGCTGGAGGTGGCGCGCGCGGCGGTCCCGGGCGTGCTGTTCACCGAGGGCGACGCGCGGGCGCTGCCGTTCCCGGACGCCTTCCTCGGCGCGGTGAACTGCTCCGACGCGCTGCACCTGCTGCCCGAGCCGCAGCGGGTGATCGCGGAAGTGGCGCGCTGCCTGCATCCGGCGGGCACCTTCACGGCGACCACCTACCGGCCGGGGACGCGCGCGTTCCAGCGCTACTTCCAGCGCTGCCACGAGCGGGTGTTCGGGCTGCGGTCGTTCGAACCGGAGACGATCGCCGAGGCGTTCGGGTCGGTCGGATTGGACGTGGTGGATTCCAGCGGGCCCGGCTCCTTCCTGTACCTCACCGCCCGCCGCCGGGCCGTCGGACGCGGCGGAATGGGGGCGGTGGCGGTCTGATCCGCGCTCCGGCGGAATTTCGCCCGGTTTTTTCCAGAATTGCCGGGAACCAATCCGGCCGACTATCCGACGGTCTCGGGCGCCTCGTTCCGCGGAGGCTCGGCCGAACGTCGCGCACGGCCCTTGCCGGAACACCGCGCGAGCATCCGCTCCGATGTTCCGGCAAGGGTCATCGACGTCATAGTTCTTTCGGCGGCGCCGGTTTTCCGGCGCTCATACCTGCGCGGACGCAGTTTCCGCGTGTCGTCGCTGCTGCGTTCCGACGTCCGGCGCACTTGACATTCCTCAGCGGGACTGCGAACTTTTCACCCGTTCAAGCGACGGTGTTCAGGAAGCCGGTGTGACTCCGGCGCGGTCCCGCCACTGTGAGTGGGGAGCCCGCCTCCACCCGTGCCACTGCCCGACAGGGTGGGAAGGCCGGAGGCCAGGGTTCTGATCCACGAGCCAGGACACTGGCATCGTCGTACCGATTCGTACGGGGTCGCGGAGCTCCGGAGGAGGTACGTGGTGCTGCGCATCGACGCATCGCGCCCGACGGGCGCAACTTTCCCCTCGGACCCTTGTGGTCTCCCCCGGGCGTAGCCCGCCTTCGATCGTCGCTGACCGGACCGGCTTCGGGAGACACGTGCGTCCTGTTCCTGCCACCACTGATCAGTCCTATTCGGACTCGTTGATCGAGTCCGCTCTGGCCGGCGCGTTCTGCGGCGCCGACGGGGGAACACCGCAGCAGACCACGGCCGCGGTGGCGTTCCTGACCGTGCAGGCCGCCCGGCACACCGGTCGCGGCACCGGCTACGTCAACACCGTGCTCAGCGTGCGGGTCGGCCCGGCCGTCGGTTCCTGCGCCGTGGAACCCGGCGCGCTCGACGAGGACGCGGTGCGCGACACCGTCGGGCGCAGCGTCGCCGAACTGCTGGCGCACCCGCTGCGCCCGGTCCGGGTGGCCGCGCTGGACGCCTACCTCGCCGCGACCACTCCGCACGGCGCGCACCCGCTGGCCCGCCAGGTACGGGTCCCGGCGGGGGATTCGCTGGCGAAGTCGATGGCGCGGGCCCGCGCGGTGGCCGCGATCACCCGGGCCCCCGAGGGCGGCCGGGTGGCGGTGATCGGCGTGGTGAACTCGCTGCTCGCCGCGTTGCGGGAGCGCGGGCTGACCTGCGTTCCGTGCGACCTCAAGGGTGGCCGGACCGAGTGGGACGAGCCGATCCTGACCGACCACGCGGCCGCGATCGAGGGCGCCGACGCGGTGCTGGCCTCGGGAATGGTGCTCGGCAACGGCACGTTCGACGAGATCGCCGCGGCCTGCGCGGCGCGCGACCTGCCGCTGACCCTGTTCGCCCAGACCGGGGCCGCGGTGCTGCGGGAACTGCTCGGCGGCCCGGTGCAGGCGCTATCGGCGGAGCCGTACCCGTTCTTCTGGCTCTCCGGCGAGGAGACCACGATCCACACCTACGAGGCGCCGCGATGACCGGTCGGGCACCGGCCCGGTCCGAGTCGCCGCTGGACCTGATAGGCAACACCCCGCTGCTGCGCGTCACCACCCCGATCGCCTTCGAGCACCCGGGTTTCTGGGCGAAGCTGGAGGGCGTGGCGCCGGGCGGGATGAAGGCCAGGGCGGCGCACGCGATGCTGGCGGGCGCGCGCGAGCGCGGCGAGCTGCGCCCCGGCGGCACGGTAGTCGAATCCACCAGCGGCACCTTGGGGATCGGCCTGGCGTGCGTCGGGGTGGCGTGGGGGCATCCGGTGGTCGTCGTCGCCGACGACGAGCTCGACGACATGACCCGCGCCCTGCTCACCGCCTACGGCGTGCGGGTGGAGCTGGTGCGGTCGCCGCACCCGGTGGGCGGTTGGCAGCGCGCCCGGCTGGAGCGGGTGCGGGAGCTGATGGCGACGCTGCCCGACCCGTACTGGCCGGACCAGTACAACAACCCGGACAACGTCACCGGGTACCACGGGCTGGGCCGCGAACTGCTCGACCAGCTCGACGACGTCGAGGTCGTGGTGTGCAGCGTCGGCACCGGCGGTCACAGCGCCGGGATCGCGCAGGTGCTGCGCGAGCACCGTCCGGAGGCCCGCCTGGTCGGGGTCGACGCGGCGGGCTCCACGGTGTTCGGCGATCCGGCGGTGAAGCGCCTGATGCGCGGTCTGGGCAGCAGCATCCACCCGGGCAACGTGGACTACGCGGCGTTCGACGAAGTGCACTGGGTCGGGGCGGCGGAGGCCGTCGCGGGCTGCCGGCGGCTGGCTGCGGGGTCGTTCGCCACCGGTGGGTGGAGCACCGGCGCGGTGGCGCTGGTCGCGTCCTGGTGCGCGCGCGAACTGGGCTCAGACCGAGTCGCCGCCGTGTTCCCCGACGGGCCGCACCGGTACTGGCGGACGATCTACGACGCGGACTTCCACGCCGCCCAGAACCTGCCCGATCCGGTCACCGAACCATCCGAAACGGACGGAATTCCGTCCGAAGTGGACAGCAAGACGAGTTGGAGGAGGTCGCGCAAGGTGGTCGATCCCTGCGCCCATCGCACCGCCGGTTCGGCGGGCTGCCCGGTCTGCGAGGTGCGGGAATGAACCGCGCCGCGTTCGCCAGGCTGTCCCCGGCCGCGAAGCTGCTGGTGATCAACCAGTTCGGCATCAACGTCGGCTTCTACATGCTGATGCCGTTCCTGGCCGCGTACATGAGCGGGAACCTCGGCTACGGCGCCGCCGTGGTCGGCCTGGTGCTCGGTGTCCGGAACCTGAGCCAGCAGGGCATGTTCCTGCTCGGCGGGACCGCCGCGGACCGGCTCGGCTGCCGCCCGATGATCATCGCGGGCTGCGCGTTGCGGGTGGTGTCGTTCGGCTTGTTCGCCGTGTTCACCTCGCTGCCGGGCCTGTTCGCCGCGGCGATCCTCACCGGGCTGGCCGGTGCGCTGTTCAACCCGGCGGTGCGCACCTACCTGATGCACGAGGCGGGGGAGCGGCGAGCCGAGGTGTTCGCCGTGTTCAACGTCTTCCAGCACGCGGGCACGCTGGTCGGGCCGCTGCTCGGCGCGGCCCTGCTGGCGGTGGACTTCCGCGTCATCGCGCTGGTGGCGTGCGTGGCGTTCGCGGTGCTCACCGCCGCGCAGCTGCTGGTGCTGCCGCACCGGGAGGTCGAGCCGCAGCAGCAGAGCGTGCTGGGCAGCTGGCGGGAAGTGGTGCTCAACCGCCGCTTCCTCGGCTTCACGCTGTCGTTGTCGGCGTACTTCGCGCTCTACAACCAGCTCTACCTGACGTTGCCGCTGGAGGCGCAGCGCGTGTCCGGCGCGGCGTGGTCGATCGCGGTGGTGTTCGGGGTGTCCACCGCGATCGGCGTGTTCGGCCAGGTCCGCATCACCGAGTGGTGCCGCCGGCGGTGGAGCTCCGGGCGGTCGATCGTGCTGGGCCTGTGCTGCATGGGCGGTTCGTTCGTGCCGCTGATGCTGGCGGCCCCGGTGCTGCCGGAGCGCCTCCCGGTGGCGGGCGCGCTCGGCACGGCGCTGGCGTTCGTGCCCGTGGTGATCGCGATCGTGCTGTTCACCGTCGGGCAGGCCATGACGAACCCGTTCGCGATGGAGCTGTTGCCCGAGATCGGCAGCGAACGGCTCGCGGGCACCTACTACGGCTTCTACTACCTGGTCTCCAGCCTGGTGGCGGCCGGGGTGAGCTGGCTGGCGGGTGCCCTGCTGGACGCGTTCGCCGAGCCGGGCGTGCGGTGGTTGCCGTGGCTGGCGCTGCTGCTGGTCGGCTTGGCGGGAGCCGGGGGCACCGCGCTCATGGAACGGCGCGGAGCGCTCGGCCGGGCGCGCCAGGAGCAGCCCACGACCGCGTGACGCGCTGGCGACCTCCCGTGCGGCGGTGTATCCCGTGGGCACCAGCCGACCACGGGAGGTCCCGGCATGACCGATCCGACGTTCTACCGCAGCCCCGCCGACGCGATCGCGGCGCCGCGCGAGGAAGTGGCCTACGTGGCGGCTTTCGACCGTTCCGCGAGCCGCCCGGACGCGATGGCGGTGCTCGACGTGAACCCGTCCTCGCCCGAGTACGGCCGGGTCGTGGGCTGGACCGAGATGCCCGGCACCGGTGACGAGTTGCACCACTTCGGGTGGAACGCGTGCAGCAGCGCGCTCCAGCACGAGGGCCACGACATGGCGGGGCTGGCGCGCCGCTACCTGATCGTGCCGGGCCTGCGCTCCTCGCGGTTGCACGTGCTCGACACCGTCCCGGACCCGAGGGCGCCGCGCCTGGTCAAGACGATCACGGCGGCGGAGCTCTCCGCGAAGGCCGGGTACTCCCGCCCGCACACGCTGCACTGCGGTCCGGACGGCGTGTTCCTCACCTGCCTCGGCGGCCGGGACGGCGCCGACGGGCCGGGCGGCATCGCGCTGCTGGACCACGACTCGTTCGACGTGCTGCGCGCGTGGGAGACCGATCGGGGCCCGCAGCGCCTCGCCTACGACGCCTGGTGGCACCTCAACCGCAACACCCTGATCAGCAGCGAGTGGGGAGCGCCGTCGCTCATCGAGGACGGTCTGGTGCCGGAGCGGCTGCTGGCCCACGAGTACGGCCACGCCCTGCACTTCTGGGACCTCGCGGCCGGCGCGCACCGGCAGCGCGTGGACCTGGGCGAGCAGCACCAGATGGTGCTGGAGCTGCGCCCGTCGCACGACCCGGAAGCGACCTGGGGCTTCGCCGGAGTGGTGGTCTCCACCGAGGACCTGTCGGCGTCGGTGTGGCGCTGGCACCTCGACGGCGAGAAGTGGCGGGCGGACAAGGTGATCACGGTGCCCGCCGCGCCCGCCGACCCGGACGCGCTGCCCCCGGCGTTGCGCCCGTTCGGCGCGGTACCACCGCTGATCACCGACATCGACCTGTCCGTCGACGACCGGTTCCTGTACGTGTCCTGCTGGGGGACCGGCGAGCTCAAGCAGTTCGACGTCACCGATCCCGCGTCCCCGCGCGAAACCGGTTCCGTCCGGCTCGGTGGCATCACCGCCCACCACGAGCACCCGGCCGCGCCCGGCGAACCGCTCTCCGGCGGACCGCAGATGGTGGAGGTCAGCCGCGACGGCCGCCGGGTGTACGTGACGAACTCCCTCTACGGCGCCTGGGACGACCAGTTCTACCCGGACGGCGTGGGCGCCTGGATGGCCAAGCTCGACGCCGACCCGGCGGGCGGGCTCGCCGTCGACACGGGTTTCTTCCCGCACGGCGCGGATTTCCGCGGTCTCCGCACCCACCAGGTCCGCCTCCAAGGCGGCGACGCCTCGTCGGACTCCTACTGCTACCGGTGAGCGCCGCCGGGCACGGGGCGACGCGGGGACGGCGACCTCCCCAGCGTCGGCGCATGACTTGAGCCACTTCCGCGGATCTTGTTCCGGATCGGATTTGACCATGCCGCGTCGGCACGGTTTTGACTGACCTCGTCCACGCCGGGGAACCGCCCCGGCCGAGTCGCGAGGGAACGCCATGAACCTGCCGCTGCCGCACGAGATGTACCTGCTCTGCTACGACGTGGAGAAGGGCCGGATCGAATCCAGCAGCGCCCTGGTGCGCGGTCAGCTCGTGCGCGCCGCCGCTGTGGCCGACCTGGCCCTCGCCGGATGGTTCCGGGACGAGGCGGGCAAAGCCGCCCGTACCAGCACCGAAACCCCGGATGATCCGTTCCTCGCGGAGGTCCTGGACCACGTGTCCCCGGATCGGCCGCGCCGGTGGTTCACCGTCGTGGACCACAGCTGGCACACGGCGGAAGCGACCATGCGAGACCTGCTCGCCGCCACCGGCGTCATCACTGCCGACCGCCGCCGGGCGCTGGGCCTGTTCCCGGTCCACGACATCGCCCTGCCCGACCCCGAGCGGGTCCGCCTCCTGCAAGGGCGGGTGCGCGACGCGGTGCTGGGCGGCCACGACCCGGCCGGGATCGCGATCGAGGACGCGGTGCTCGCCACGTTCGCCCTGCAAGGAGACGTGCGCACCGCGTTCAGTCCGAAGGAGCGCCGCGCGCACCGCGACGTGGTCCGGTCCCTGGCCGATCGCGTCGACTCCGACCTCCCCGGCCTGCGCAAGGCGCTTGACTACTCCATCGCGGCCCGCCGCGCGGGCGCGACGAGCTGAGCGAGTATCGACCACCGCCGAGTACCTGCGTCACCGCCGTGTTCGTCCGCGCGTCGGCGCAGGACGTCGAGCGGTGGCCGGCCGACCAGGACCGGTTGCCCGCCGGCCCGCCCCCGGCGGCATTCGCCTCGCCGGGCTCGTTTCCCGGACCACGACGTCGTTCCGACCGATGCCGAGCGGCGGCTAGATTCGGGGGATGGACGATGGTGGACGAGGTCTTGTTCTCGGTGGTGGCGGGGTCACGGGCATCGCGTGGGAGACGGGTCTGCTGCGGGGGCTCGCCGAGCTCGGCGTGGACCTGTCCGCGGCCGGTCTCGTCGTCGGCACCTCGGCGGGTTCCGTCGTCGCGGCGCAGATCACCAGCGGTATCGGACTCGACGAACTCTTCCAGGACCAGCTGCGCGAGGCCTCCGGCGAGATCGCGGCCCGGATGAGTCCGGCGGCGCTGGCGCGCTTCGCGGCCGCCGCCGCGTGGCCCGGTGATCGCCGGCGCGCTCGGGCCTGGCTCGGGCGAGCGGCGCTGCGCGCCGAGACCGTGCCCGAATCCGAACGCCGAGCCGTCATCGAGCAGCGGCTGCCGCACCACGACTGGCCGCGGCAGCGGTTGTGCATCCCGGCCGTCGACGCGGAAACGGGACGCGTCCGGGTCTTCGAGAACGACGGCGGCGTGGCACTGGTCGACGCCGTCGCCGCCAGCTGCGCGGTGCCGCTGGTGTGGCCGCCGGTGACCATCGACGGGCGCCGCTACGTCGACGGCGGGGTGCGCTCGGTGACCAACGCGGATCTCGCGGCGCACTGCGAGCGGGTCGTGGTCATCGCCCCCACCACAGCGGCCGGGCGCCGCGCGGATCGGCCCGCGGCGCAGGTGGCGGCGCTCGGTGGCGCGGTGCGGTCGGTGGTCGTGAGCCCCGGCCCGGCGGCGAAGCAGGCCATGGGCCGCAACCCCCTCGACCCCGCACGGCGACGGGCCGCCGCGCTCGCCGGGCGAGCTCAGGCTCCCGAGGTCGCCGACCAGGTGCGCGCCGCGTGGACGTGACGGCGACAGGGAAGGTCACTTGTCGTAATCGCGGCTTTGATGTGCGAAGTGGCCGCGCCGTCCCGTTCATCCAGTTCACGGGGTTGCGCAACACGCGCTCAATACCCGCAATCTGTGCGTGACGTCACACTGCGTCACGCTATCGCTCTATCGTTGATCAACAACCCGGGGAATAGCGTGCTGGTGCCTAGTTAGTTTGGGTAGCTATCTACATGGGTTGAGGTGGTCGTATGTGTGGCATCACCGGTTGGGTCTCCTACGCACGTGATCTCGGCACGCGGGACGGCGTGCTGCGGGACATGACGGAGACGATGGCCTGCCGCGGACCGGACGCCGCCGGTACGTGGATCGCTCCGCACGCCGCGCTGGGGCACCGGCGGCTCGCCGTCATCGACCTTCCCGGCGGCGCCCAGCCGATGAAGGTCGACACCCCGGACGGCGCGGTCGCGATGGTGTACTCGGGGGAGGCGTACAACTTCACCGAACTGCGCGACGAACTGCGCAGGCGCGGGCACCGGTTCGACACCGACTCCGACACCGAGGTCGTGCTGCGCGGCTACCTGGAATGGGGCGAGCGCCTCGCCGACGAGCTCAACGGCATGTACGCCTTCGCGATCTGGGACGAGCGCACCGAGAAGCTCGTCATGATCCGCGACCGCATGGGCATCAAGCCCTTCTACTACTACGAGACCGACGACGGCGTGCTGTTCGGCTCCGAGCCGAAGGCGATCCTGGCGAACCCGGCCGTCGAGCCCGTGATCGGCCTCGACGGGATGCGCGAGATCTTCTCGTTCGCCAAGACGCCCGGTTTCGCCGCGTGGGAGGGGATGCGGGAGCTCAAGCCCGGTCACCTGGCGATCGTGGACCGCAACGGGCTGCGCGAACGCTGCTACTGGCAGCTGGAGGTCGGCGAGCACACCGATGATCGCGCGACCACCGTCGGGCGCGTCCGCGAACTGCTCGACGACATCATCGCCCGCCAGCTGGTCGCCGACGTGCCGCGCTGCACGCTGCTGTCCGGCGGGCTCGACTCCTCGGCCATGACCGCCATCGCGGCGCTGCAACTGGCCGAGCAGGGCGAGAACGTGCGCAGCTTCGCCGTGGACTTCCCCAACCAGGCGGAGAACTTCCGGGCCATCGACGTGGCCCCCACCCAGGACACTCCGTTCGTGAAGGCCGTCGCGGAGCACGTCAAGAGCGACCACGAGAACATCGTGCTCGACGGTGCCGCGTTGTCCGACCCGGCGGTGCGCGGTGCGGCCGTCGGCGCGCGGGACCTCCCGATCGGCCTCGGCGACCGGGACAACTCGCTGTACCTGCTGTTCAAGGCCATCCGCGAGCAGTCCACGGTGGCGCTCTCCGGCGAGTCCGCCGACGAGATCTTCGGCGGCTACCCGTGGTTCCACGACGAGCGGCAGCGCACGGCCGACACGTTCCCGTGGCTCGTCGACTCCCCGCTGAACCCCGGCGGGCTGCTCGACGACGGGCTGACCCGGCAGCTCGACCTGGGCGCCTACATCGGTGACAACTACTCGGCCGCGTTGAACGCGGCTCCCCTCAAGGACGGGGAGACCGGGCTGGAGAAGCGGATGCGCCAGGTCAGCTACATGCACCTGACCCGCATGGTGCAGACGCTCCTGGACCGCAAGGACCGGATGAGCATGGCCGTCGGGTTGGAGGTCCGGGTGCCGTTCTGCGATCACCGGCTGGTGCAGTACGTGTTCAACACGCCGTGGTCGCTCAAGACCTACGACGGCAGGGAGAAGAGCCTCCTGCGCGGCGCCACCCGCGACACCTTGCCCGACGAGGTGGCGGACCGGAAGAAGAGCGGCTACCCGGGCAGCTTCGACCCGAACTACCTCGCGGCCATCCAGTCCCAGGCCGCCGAGCTGATCTCGTCGAACCACCGGGTGCTCGACTTCTACGACAAGGGCCAGCTCAGGGCCGCCACCGAGGCCGACGGGAAGACGATCGCCAACGAGCAGCGCAACGCCATCGAGCGGGTGCTCGACATCGCCACCTGGCTCGACCAGCGCAACCCGACGATCAAGCTCGCCTGACGGGCCTCAGCGGTTTTCTCCGCTCTGGCGGGGAAAACCGCTGCGGAACGCCGTCGTCACCGGCCGGCGGTCGTCGTGGTGAACGTCCGGTCCGCCTCGGCGAGGATTCGCTCCAGCCGCGCTCCGGTGCGGTTCGGCGTGGTTCCGTCGTCGAGCGGGTCGGCCGTCACCGACACGATGTACTGGCCGTACCGGATCCACGCGTACCAGCGCGTGCATTCCTCAGGACGCCCGTCGAAGCGGGCGCAGTAGAACCGCGCCTCGTCCGCTTCCGGCGGCACCGGTGCCGGGACCTCGGTGATGCGGTCGTACTTCTCCGCGTACCGGTCGCTCGGATCCCCGAGCCGGAACGTCAGCCACGCCCAGGTGGGGGAGGCGAAGCGGTGCGCGGTCTCGTCGAACCCCGGCTCGTGGCCGTCGGCCGCCGAGTCCTTCCAGACGCGGGTCCAGCGGTCCCGCAATCCCGTCATCGACGGTGCGGCGGGCGCGAAGTCGGCGGATCGCCGCCACTGGCCGGGAGCGCCGGGTTCGGCGGGCAGCAGTTCCGCCGCGGCGCGGGTCTCCCGCCACTGCCCGGCGAACGGCAGATGCCAGCTCGCGACCGCGATCAGGAGCAGCACCACCACCGCGCCCGCGACCAGGGCGAAACGGCGGCGCCGCGCCGTCAGTACTCCCGAGGTTTCCATTCCTGCACCTGTTCGACGTTCTGCGCTTCCATCTCGTCGATGGTCTTCATGACCTCGGTGGGGAACTGCTCCGGCGTGAGGTCGTCGCCGTACTTCTCGTAGATCTCGATCCCGGCGCGCATGGTGAGCTGATCGCCTTGGTCGTCTTCGCCGACGCCCTCACCGATCGACGCGCCCTCGATCAAGGTCTCCGCGTCGATCCCAGCGGCTCGGCCGACGTAACCGTAGTGGATGTTGGACCAGATGTCGTAGCTCGCGGAGCGGTCCTCACCGGGGACCTTGAACTGGAACTCCTCCTTCGCGTCGAGCCCGAACTCGTCCTCCAGCAGGGGTTTGTGGTCCCACTCGGCGCCGGGGCGGACCTGGTTCGCCCACATGGCCAGGGCGGCGATGGTCTCCCCGGCGGGGTCGCGGCCGAACTCCCACCACTCCTTCGGCCGGAGCAGGTCCTTGATCATCGCGACGGTGTCCGAGCCGCTGTTGCGCATCATCTCGTCGTAGATGTACTTCTCCGATTCGCGGAACCGCGCTTCGCTCTCCGCCGCTTCCGCTGCGGCCAGCGTCGATTGCTCCGGGGCGTTGAAGTCGTGCTTCTCGTCGACGTTGGACTTCAAGGCGAACGCCGCGTTCTCGTCGGCCTCGGTGGCCGAGACCAGGGCGCGTTCGATCTCCTTGTCGACCTCATCGATCTGGTCGCGATGCGCGACATCCGCACCGGGTCCTGCCGATTTCGGGCGGACTTCGCCCTTGTCGTTGACGACGAGGTCCTTCGCGGGTGCGTCGACGTCGGCGATCTCGACGAGTCGGTCGCGCGCCTTCGCGATCGCTTCGTGCGCTTCGCGGAGGATGTCGCGGATGCCGGTCGCCTCGGCGGTCGCGTCGCCGAACTCCCTCGCCGTCTCGTCGGCGAACCCGATCGCCACCCGTGCGTCGTCACCCTGCCACCCGGCGGTCTGCACCGGCTTCAGCACCGTTTCGTGAATGTCGTCGTCGAGGGTCTTGAGCTTGCCGATCAGGTCGGTCCAGTCGGACACGCAGCCCGCGAGCGCGTCGAGCGGGGCGTGGCGGACGTCGTCGTAGCTGAGCAACTGCCGCTCCTCACTCGAAGTGCTTCGCGATCTCGGCCATCGTCATCTCGTTCTCGGCTTCGACGGCCTCGTGACCCCGCGCCGTCGCGTGCAGTTCGGCGTCGAGCTTGTCGCAGGCGAGCACCAGCGTGTCGACCTGGGAACGCCAGGTCTCCGTCGCGTTCGTCAGCGCCCGGCCGAGCACGAAGTTCTCCCGGGACAGCGCCGCGCCCGCCGAGGTCCCGCTCGTCTCGACGCCCTCGCGCGCGCCGTCGAGCCGGTCCCGGATGTCGGCCGCCGCGTCACCGCAGGCCTTGAGCACGGCGGTGTTCACCTGCAGCACGCCGCCGTCGTCATCCGGCGAGTCGTCGCCGGGATTGAGCTGTTGCCTGATGCCGCCCACCGCATCCGTCCCCTCCACCGCGTCCGCGCTTCCGCGCCGTCCGACCGGACGGGGAGCGGGGCGGATCTGCTAGGACGCTAGACAGTGGCGGGGAAGTCGCGGAGCGGTTCGGTGCGAATGTGCCCGATCGGATCAATGGTACATCCGATCCGAATCGCGATCCGGTTCGACGGCATCGGCTCCCGAACCGGCTCAGCCGACGGGTTCGTAGTCGGACGGCCGGAAATCGGCCGTGCGCCTGCGGTATTCGACGCCGGTGCCGGGCCAGTTGGTGCTGATCCGGCCGCTGGCGTCGCGGTACCAGCTGGCGCACTTCGTCCAGACGCCGTCGACGAGCCGGCCCTGCACCTCGGCGTCGAACGCCGCCGCCACCTCCGGGCGGACGGCGATCGGACTTCCCACCCGGGCGCTGTGCAGGATCGCGCTCGTGAGGTGCTTCGCCTGCTGCTCCAGCATGAAGACGATGGAACCCGCGCCCACGTTGGTGTTCGGCCCGTACATCACGTAGAGGTTCGGGAAGTGGGGAACCGAGATGCCGAGGTAGGCGCGGGACCCGGTTCTGGACCACTCCTCGCGCAGATCGCGACCGCCGGCACCGGCGACCCGCAGCGGTGCGAGGAAGTCCGACGCGGTGAAGCCGGTGCCGTAGATGATGACGTCGACCTCGTGGAACTCGCCGGAGCCGTCCCGGACGCCTCCGGCGTGGATCGACTCGATGCCGGTGTCGACCACCGCGACGTTGGATTCTCCCAATGCCGGCAGGTAATCGTTGGAGAACAGGATGCGCTTGCACCCGACGGGATACTGCGGCCACACCTTCTCGAACAGGGCCGGGTCGGGGACCTGCTTGCGCATGTGGCGGCGGCTGAACGCGGTGAGGATGCGGGACAGGACCCGGGAGTAGAGGAAGGAGACGGCGATCGCCTCGCCGACGGCCCACCACGCGGCACGTCTGACGCGCAGCAGGCCGGGCAGCGCGCCGAGCACCCGGCGACGCCAGGAGCCGAACTCGGTGTCCGGGCGCGGCACGATGTAGGGCGGACTGCGCTGGAACAGCGTGAGGTGCGCGACTTCGGGCTGTATCTCGGGGATGAACTGGACCGCGCTGGCGCCGGAACCGATGACGGCCACCCGCTTGCCGTCGAGGTCGACGTCGTGATCCCACTGCGCGGAGTGGAACGAGGCGCCCTGGAACGTCTCACGTCCGGGGATGTCCGGCCACGAGGGGCGCGACAGGAGTCCGACCGCCGATACGAGGGCGTCGACCTCCACCACTCCGCCCTGGCCGGTGCTGATGCGCCACTTGCGGGTGGCTTCGTCGTATTCGGCGGCCGTCACCTCCGTCCCGAAGCGGATGTACCGGTGCAGGTCGTACTTGTCCGCGACCTCCCGCAGGTACTGGAGGATCGCCGGTTGGCGGGAGTACCGCCGCGGCCAGTTCGGGTTGAGCTCGAACGAGTAGGAGTAGAAGGGCGACGGCACGTCGCAGGCCGCGCCCGGATACGTGTTCTCCCGCCACACGCCCCCGACGTCCTGGCCGCGTTCGAAGATCACCAGGTCGTCGATCCCCGCGCGGGTGAGTTCGATCGCCGCGCCGAGGCCACCGAACCCGGTTCCGATCACGGCGACTGACGGTTGCCTCATCGCAACTCCTCAGTTCGTCGGGGCACCCCGAGTTCCGCGGTTCCGCCCCTGGGGCCGATGTCGACTGTGGGCGAGCGGTCGTGCCGTTCACAACCGGCCGCACGGGTGGAAATCCTCGATCAGACGCGGTCGACGAGCGTCCGCAGGCCGTGCTAGCGCTCCAGCCACTCCGGCCGCGACGAGCCGCGCGGCACCAGCACCGTGCGGTAGTGGCCCGGTGTCGCCGACATCCGGACCTGGTCGGTGACGCCCTGGTAGTGGCCCAGCGGGGTGTCGGCGGTGAAGATCTCCGGGTCGAGGTAGGCGTGCCGGGCGTCGCTGCCCGCGGTGGCCTGGGCGTACTGCTTGTCGAACACGCCCATGCTGAGGATCCACAGCGCGGCGCGGGTCAGCGAGACGTGCACCCGGTAGCTGCCGCCCTCGGTGGCGCGGCGGGCCAGCGCCTCGGCGACGCCGGTGGTCAGCAGCCAGGACACGATGTAGTCGTTGACCACGAGGATCGGTGGCAGCGCGGGGGTGTCGCCGTCGCCTTCGAGGTGCATCATGCCGGTGAGGCTGCCCGCGGTCTGGTCGAACCCGACGCGCCCCGCCCACGGGCCGTGCTCGCCGTTGAGCGTCGCCGTGGCGTGGATGATGCCGGGGCGGGTCTCGGCGGCCTGCTCCGGGGACAGGCCGATGGAGTCGAGGTAGCCGGGGCGGCGGTTGGCGAAGAACACGTCCGCGTCGGCGAGCAGCCCGCGGATCCGTTGCGCGCCTTCCGGCTTGTACGGGTCGATGGTGGCGGAGCGGGTGCCGACGTTCGCGGTGACGTAGGTGGTGTCGTGCTCCAGTTCGTTGGGGCGCCACAGGTTCAGCACGTCCGCGCCGTGCAGCGCGAGCGCTCGGCCGACGCCCGCCCCGGCGATCACGTGCCCCATGCCCAGGGCGCGGATGCCGTCGAGCGGGGAGGTGCCGCCGGACAGCGGCTCCGGCTCGCTCTCGCCGATCTTGGTGATCTCCACCAGCGGCATGTCGGCGAGCGCGTCGCGGTAGTGCGGTTCGGCGAGCAGTTCCTCGGTGCTGCGCAGCATCGGCAGCACGGTGCCCGCCGCCACGGCGGCGTTCTCCAGGTCGAGGCCGTTCCAGCCGGAGATCGCCTTCGCGACGGCCTCGGCGTCGTCGGGCACGCCGAGCAGCTTCTGCGCCGCGATCTTGATCTTCGGGTAGGGGTTGAGCGGCATCATCCACCGGTCGTCGGCGGTGCGGTAGAAGGCGAAGCCGAGCGCGTTGGAGGGGTTCGCCGCCGTCGCGGGCGGATAGCCGTTGAGCAGTTCCCACTTGCGGTCGTAGAACGGGCACAGCCGGTGCGGCGCGGACCGCAGGTCCACGTCGATGTCCTGGCCGGCACCGCCGCGCGACCGCCACAGCTTGGCGATCGCCGCCGACTTCGCGGCGAGCGCGATCGCCGACCCGCCGCCGAGCCGCAGCGTGCTGGGCACCACCGGGTCCGCGCCGTGGAAGGTGATGGAACCGCCGGTGTCGCCGGAACTCATCCCGACACCGGCGAGCACCTCGTCGAGCTCGGCGTGCGGGTCGAACGCGTCCGAGGTGGCCGGTTCGGCCACGGCCGCCGCGACGCGGTCAGTCAGCGACATGGTTGCCTCCTTCGTCCGGTAGCAGTTCCACCGGGATGGTCACGTGCTTCGCCCGCAGGTACTCGCCCACGGCTTTGCCGACCTGGTCGACGCGCAGGTTCGACGAACCACCGGTGCCCAGCAGGCCGCGCAGCACGAAGTGCACCGCGCGCAGGTTCGGGAATTCGTGGCGCACGACGGCCAGGTCCGCGCACTCGGGCACGAGTGCGCGCAACGCTTCGGTGGAGAGGGTGTCGCGCAGCCACGGCCAGGCGCGGTCGTCGCTCACCCAGACTCCGACGTTGCTGTTGCCGCCCTTGTCCCCGCTGCGCGCGTGCGCCAGCAGGCCCAGCGGTGCCGAGCGGGTTTCCCCGGTGGCGACGGGCTTTCCGGGCTCCGCGTGCACGGGTTGCGGTGCCACCGGCTCGGTGTGCACCGGCGGCTTCACGTCCACGGTGGACCCGTCGGGCAGCGCGAGCCGGTGCGGGACCTCGGACATCGGCAGCAGCGCGGGCCAGTAGTCGATGCGCGGGCGCGGCGTGGACGTGAGCCCGGCGCCGCCGTCGTGGAAGTAGCCGGGAATGCTCTGCAGGTACAGCGATCCGAGCCGCGCCGCCGCGTCGAACCGCTCCAGCGGAGCCTTCTCCGCGGCGGTGGCCATCACCCGCAGGCCCACCGTGGCGTCCCACTGCGTGCCCGGGTTCGCCGCGGCGGTGCCGATCCGGGTGATGTCGAGCTCGGTGACGCCCTCGGGCACGTCGCGGCCGATCTGCGCGCGCAGCAGGTCCACCTTCGCGTCGACGTCCAGCCCGGTCACGAACACGGTGTTGACGACCTGGTGGCCGAGCTGCCCGAACACCGCGACCTTCGTCGTCGGCGGCGGGGGAGAACCGGTGGTGCCGGTGACCCGCACGCGGTCCGGGCCGTCGAGTTCCAGCGCGACCTCGTCGAGGTGCACGGTGACGTCCGGGTTCAGGTAAGCCGGGCCTTGGATCTCGTAGACGATCTGCGCGGTGACCGTGTCGGTGGTGACGGTGCCGCCGTCGTGGTCGTGCTTGGTGATGACGCTGCTGCCCGCGGCGTCGATCTCGGCGATCGGGAAGCCGGGCACGAGCATGCCCGGAACGCGGGTGAACCCGGAGAAGTTGCCGCCGGTGGCGTGCGGACCGCACTCGATGATGTGCCCGGCCAGCACCGCCCCGGCCAGCGCGTCCCAGTCCTCGCGCCCCCAGCCGTGCCACCACGCCGCGGGCCCGGAGGTCAGCGAGGCGTCGGTGACCCGCCCGCACACCACGATGTCGGCGCCGCTCGCGAGCGCCTCCGCGATGCCCCAGCCGCCGAGGTAGGCGTTCGCGGCCATCGGCTCGGCGTCCCACTCGGCGAGCGCCGCACCGGAATCGAGGTTCTCCAAGCGGTGCCCGGCCCGCTGGTAGGCGGGCAGCCGGTCGAGGACGTTGTCGCCTTCGACGTGGGCCACGCACAGCGCGACGCCTTCGGCGGCGATGAGCTCCCGCAGCGCGGACGCGAGAGCGGCGGGGTGGAAACCGCCCGCGTTGGTGACGACCTTGACGCGTCGTTCGGCCAGCGTCGCCAGGTGCGGGCGCAGCTGGTCGACGAAGTACTCCACGTAGCCGCGCGCCGGATCCCGCCGGTAGCGCACCGACAGCGCCGCGAGGGTGATCTCCGCGAGGTAGTCGCCGATCAGCACGTCCACCGGATCACCGGCCAGCACTTCGTCCACGGCGCTGAACCGGTCGCCCAGGTAGCCGGAGAAATCGCCGATGCGGATGGCTCGTTCACGCACTGTCGAACACCTCGCTGTTTGTCATGTTCCACGCTACGGCCGGGACGGGATCCGGGGCACGACCGTTCGGCGAAGGCCGGCGTGATCGTGCTGGTCACGCGGTGAACCGCGGCGCGAGACCGGGGCGCGGCCACTCGGTGCGGTAGAGCACGCCGCGGCCCGAGGACGTGATGTGGGCCGTGCGCAGCTCGGGGCCGCCGAAGCAGATGTTGGTGACCAGCGGGTCCGGAACCGGGACTCCGACGACGTCCACGATCTCGCCGTCCGGGCTGAGCACCGTGATCGCGCCGGTGTTCAAGGTCGCCACGCACACGTTGCCCGCCGAGTCCACCGCGAGCGAGTCGAGCATCTGCGCCCCGGCGAAACCGTGCAGCAGCTGCGCGCCGCGCGCCCCGGAACCGCGCCCGCGCAGCCGGCCGGGGCCGGTGACGTCCCAGCACCACACCCGGCCCGGCCCCGTTTCGGCGACGTAGAGCCGGTCGCCGTCCGGGGACAGCCCGACCCCGTTGGGTTGCTGCAGCGGGTGCACGATCTCCTCGACGCGGGAACCGTCGGGCAGCGCGTAGTACAGCCCGCCCAGGTCCATGTCCCGCTCGCGGGTCTTGCCGAGGTCGGTGAAGTAGAACCCGCCGTCGGCGTCGAACACGATGTCGTTGGGGCCGCGCAGCGGATGGCCGTCGACCTCGGTGTAGAGGTCGGTCACGGTCCCGTCGAAGGTGACGCGCTGGATGCGGCCACCGGAGTAGTCGTCGGGCTGGCGGCCGGGCAGCACGAGCCCTTCGCGGTCGTGCCAGGCGAAGCCGCCGTTGTTGCACACGTACACGGCGCCGTCCGGCCCGATGGCGGCACCGTTCGGGCCGCCCCCGCAGCCGGCGAGGACGGAGACCGCGCCGTCCGGCGTCACCCGGGACAGGGTGCCACGCCGGATCTCCACCACCAGCACGGAACCGTCGTCGAGCGCGATCGGTCCTTCGGGGAAGCTCAGCCCCTCGGCCACAGCGGTGAGTTCGGGCATGGTCGGAACTCCTTTCACGGTGTCGTGCACATCGGCGGGTCTCACGGATTCCCGAGGTAGCGGGGGTTGGCGACGAGCAGGCGGTCGGTGACGCCCTCGCGGACGGCGGCGAGCACGTCGTCGCCGTCGGCTCCGGCGCGGATCGCGGCGGCGAGCTCGGCCTCGTCCCGGTGGCCGAGCGCGGCCAGCCGGTCCGCACGGCGCCGCCGCTGCCCGGGGCCGAGGCGCAGTTCGCGCTCCACCGCGCCGAGCACGTTCTCGGCCACCAGCGCGTGGAACCGGGTGCGCCCCTCCAGCGCGGGCCGCGCGTCGGCGCGCAGGAATTCCGCCACCGCCTCCACCAGTTCGGCGGCAGTGGGGCGTCCGTGCAGATCGGGGGCGGGCGCGTCCGGTTCCGATGGATCTTCCGATGACGGTGGAATTCCCAGCGCCAGCAGCAGATCGTGCTCCTGCTCGCACACCCGCCTGCCGATGGCGGCGAGCTCCACCGAGCGGTCCGCGCCGGTCAGGTGCCGCCGGGCCATGTCCCGGCAGCCGACCGCCCACTTCGCCGTCCCGTACACCTCCCACCAGTGCACCGCCGCCGGATCCGGCGCCCAGCCCGCGACCTCCGCGTACCCGGCGAACAGGTCCGCGCGCCGCCCGAAGCCGCCCACCGGTGGCGCGGCGGCGAACCGCCACGCCTTGACGCACAGCCACCCCAGGTCCTCCAGCGGATCACCGCGGTGCACCAGTTCCCAGTCGAGCACCGCGCGCAACCCGTCGGGGCCGACGATGAGGTTGCCGTTGCGGAAGTCGCCGTGCACCACCACGTCCCCGGCGGGCGGCGGCCGGTTCTCCCGCAGCCACCGGAGTCCGAGCTCCAGCGCGGGCAGCGGTTCGTCGTGCCGCGCGTGATCGGCCTCCAGCGCCGCCAGCGGATCGGGGTGCGCCAGACCGGGCACGTCTCCGACCGGGATGCGGTGGATGCGGGCGAGCACCCTGCCGAGCTCCGCGGCCAGCGTCGGGCGCACCTCGTCGAACTCCGGTTCCCGCAGCAGGCGCCGGGGAATCGTCTCGCCGTCGACGTGTTCGCTGATCAGGTACGGCGCGCCGAGCACCGCCGGGTCGGCGTCGTGGTCCAGCAACGCGGGCACGGGCACCGCGCAGCGAGCGGCGGCTGCGATCACCGACGCTTCCACGCCCATCGACTCCGGCCGGTCGTAGCCGGGCGGGTCGCGGCGCAGGACCAGCCGCCGCGCGTCCGTCGCGGTCGTGGCGCGGAACGTCCAGGTCTCGCGGCTGGCTCCGCCGGTGAGCCGCTGCGGAGCGGACACTTCGACGGGTTCACCGCGCAGGCCGGCGAGGCGGGCGGCGAGCCGCGCGCGCAGCTCCTCGCTCATCGGCACCACCTCGGACCCTCGATGACCAGCAGCAACGCCTCACCTCTTCCGCGGGCCGGCGTAGCCGAACAGGTACCCGGCGATCTTGCGCAGCTGGATCTCCTCGGCCCCCTCGGTGATCCGGTAGCGCCGGTGGTGGCGGTAGATGTGCTCGAACGGTTCGTGCCGCGTGTAGCCGAGCCCGCCGTGCACCTGCATCGCCCGGTCGGCGGCGTCGCACACCAGCCGGTTCGCGCGGTAGTTGCACATCGAGACGCGGTCGCTGATCTCGTGGTGCGGCACGCGGTCGAGCTCCCACGCGGTGCGCCGCACCAGGTTGCGCACCAGTTCCGCTTCGGTGTGCAGCTCCACCAGCGGCCACTGCACGGCTTGGCGCTGCGCGAGGGGCTGCCCGAAGGTGACGCGGTCGCGGGCGTAGGCGACGCTGCGGTCGAGGCAGAACTGCGCGGCCCCCACCCCGGAGGCGGCCTGGCGGATCCGGTTCTCGTGCACGAAGTGCTGGGCCAGCGCGAGCCCGCCGCCGACCTCGCCGAACACCGCGGTCCCGGGGACTCGCACGTCCCGCAAGGTCACCTCGGCGTGATCGGTGGGCATGTTGAACGTCCACCAGTGGAAGTCCACGGAGAATCCCGGCGCATCCGTGGGCACGATGAACGCGGTGATGCCCCGCGCGTCGCCGCCGTCGCCGGAGGTGCGGGCGAAGATCACGTCGTGGGTCGCGGAGTGCAGCCCGGAGTTGAACCGCTTGCCGCCGTTGATGATCCAGTCGTCGCCGTCGCGCACGGCCGTGGTCTCCAGCCAGGTCGCGTCGCTGCCGTGGCCGGGTTCGGTGAGCCCGAACGCGACCCGCTTGCGGTGCGTGATCATGCCTTCGACGAACTCCTGGCGCTGCGCTTCGGTGCCGAACTCCAGGAACATGTGCACGAACGGGAAGTTGCCGACCACTGAGGACTCGTTCTGCAGGTCGTTGTGCAGCCCGAGCCCCTTCGCGGCCAGGTGTTCGCGGATCACGGCCATGGCGAGGTTGCCGCCGCCGCTGCCGCCGACGGACTCCGGCAGTCCGTAGCGCAACCAGCCGGCGGCGTCCGCGCGGCGGAACATCTCCGCCAGCAGCGCCTCCCACTCGGGGTGCGGAGTGCCGCCCGCTTCGACGTCGGTGCGGGCGAATTCCCTGCGGTGGTCGAAGAAGCGCGTGTTGTCGTCCTGGTCTTGCAGCGGCCGGATCTCGGCGTCGACGAAGGCGTCGAGCTCGCCGAGCACTCGCACCAGCTCGTAGGGCAGGGTGAAGTCCATCGCTCTCCTCGGTGCTCGGTCAAGCAGGCGGCCGACCGTGGCCGCGGTGGCGGAGGACGGCGGCGGGGACCGTCCCTGGAGCGAACGGGCACTGACGATACGACTACCGCACGCCGCCGACAAGGACGCCACCGCGACCGTCCGATGTGGACTGAAAAGCTCTAGCAGTCAGTCTTGACTGCCCGTGTGGAGTGGGCTTACGGTGGCGCGGAGCCGTGCGCAGCCGCAGGTGGTGGCCGTGCTGGGTGGCCCCGCACGCGAGGAGGAGCCTTGACCGATCCCGCGCAGCAGCGCGTATCCTGCGCCATCGCCGACGGGGTGGCGCAGGTGCGGCTGAATCGGCCGGACAAGCTCAACGCCCTCGACCCGGAGATGTTCAGCGCCCTGGCCGAGACCGGGCTGCGGCTCCGCGAGGAACCGCGAGTGCGAGCCGTGGTGCTGAGCGGCGAAGGCCGGTCGTTCTGCGCGGGCCTGGACTTCGAATCGTTCCGCGCCATGGCGGGCGGCGACGGTCTGAGCGGCCACGCCCCGCACCCGCCGATCGGACCGGCGAAAGCGCTCGGCCAGCAGGCCGTGCACGTCTGGCGCCACCTGCCGGTACCGGTGATCGCCGCCGTGCACGGCGTGGCCTACGGCGGTGGGCTGCAACTCGCGCTGGGCGCTGACATCAGAGTGGTCGCGCCCGACTCGCGGCTGTCCGTGCTGGAGATCAAGTGGGGCCTGGTGCCGGACATGACCGGCACCCAGGTGCTGCCCGAGCTCGTCGGGCGCGACGTGGCCAAAGAGCTGACCTTCACCGGGCGCGTGGTCGGGGGAGCGGAGGCCGTGTCGCTCGGCCTGGCCACCAAGCTCGCCGACGACCCGGCCGCGGCCGCCCGCGAGCTGGCGGCGGAGATCGCGGGCAAGAACCCGCACGCGGTGCGGCACGCGAAGCACCTGCTCGACGCGGCGGGCCAGGTCGATCTGGCGGAGGGCTTCGCCGCCGAGCAGCGGGCGCTGGCCGCGCTGCTCGGCACTCCCAACCAGGTCGAAGCCGTGCAAGCCGCCTTCGGCGACCGCGTCCCCGAGTTCAGCGACCCGGACGGAGCCGTCGATGCCTGAGCCCGCCCCGTTCGACCTCAGCGGTCACGTCGCCCTCGTCACCGGCGGCAACTCCGGGATCGGTCTGGCGATGGGCGACGCCCTCGCCGCGGCCGGCGCGGGCGTGTGCCTGTGGGGGACCAACGAGCAGCGCAACGCCGAGGCCGCCGAGCACCTGGGCCGCCACGGCACCGAGGTGCTGGCGCTGCGCTGCGACGTCGCCGACGAGGACCAGGTCGAGCAGTCGATGAGCAGGCTCATCGGCCACTTCGGGCGGCTGGACTCGTGCTTCGCCAACGCGGGCGTGGGCGGTGCGGGAACCCGCTTCATCGAGACCGATCTGACCGAGTTCCACCGCGTCACCAGGGTCAACCTGGACGGCGCGTTCCTCACGCTGCGCGCCGCCGCCGCGCGGATGGTCCAGCAGGGCGAGGGCGGCAGCCTCATCGGCACGGCCAGCCTGGCCGCGGTGCAGGGCCAGCCGCGCGGGCAGGCGTACTCGGCCAGCAAGGGCGCCCTGATCGCGATGATCAAATCCATCGCGATCGAACTGTCCCGGCACCGGATCCGCGCGAACGCGGTGCTGCCCGGCTGGGTGAGCACGCCGATGGCCGACCCCGCGCTGAACTCGGAGCCGTTCCAGCGGCGCGTGCTGCCCCGGATGCCCGTCGGCCGGTGGGGCGAACCCGACGACTTCGGCGCCGTCGCGGTCTACCTCGCCAGCTCGGCCAGCGCCTTCCACACCGCCGACACGATCACCCTGGACGGCGGCTACTCGGCGTTCTGACCTCCGCCGGGCGCGACCCTCACCCGCGGTCGTCGCCTCCGCGCGGACAGTGGCGTCCACTGTGGACTCGATCGCGCCTGCTCCGGGCGTGCGAGGCACGTGGTGCCGCGGCGATTCCCTGTGCAAAGCTGGTCGACCGGACCGCCGGCCGCCCTGGCCGGACGGAGGGCGGGCAGCGCGCCCGAATCGTCGGAAGGTAGACGTCGTGACTGAGCAATCGCAGGCGTTCGTGCCGCAGTGGGTGCGTGCCGAGCCGGACCGGGTACTCGCGTTCGCCGGGGACGCGGCGCACCCGGACGGTGGTTTCGCCTGGCTGGACTCCGCCGGTGCGCCGGTGCCGGAGCGGCCGGTGGAAACGTGGATCACCTGCCGGACCACGCACGTCCTCGCGCTCGCCGTCGCGCAGGGGCGGGACGAGCTGCGCCCGGGGGTCGAACACGGCGTCACCGCGCTGCGCGGCCTGCTGCACGACGACGACAACGGCGGCTGGTTCGCCTCGGCCACCGCGGCCGGGCCGGTCGCGGACCACAAGGGCGCCTACGAGCACGCCTTCGTCCTGCTCGCCGCCGCCAGCGCCGCCGCGATCGGCGCCGACGGCGGACGCGCCCTGCTCGACGAAGCGCTGGAGGTGTTCGATTCCCGCTTCTGGCAGGAGGAATTCGGCCTCGTCGCCGACTCCTGGGACCGCACCTGGAGCGAGCTGGAGCCCTACCGGGGCGTCAACGCCAACATGCACACCGTGGAGGCCCTGCTGGCCGCCGCAGACGTGACCGGCGACCGCCGCTGGTCCGACCGCGCCGCCCGCATCGTGGCGAACGTGGTGCACGGCTTCGCCCGCGAGCACGACTGGCGGCTGCCCGAGCACTTCGACCCGGGCTGGAACGTGCTGCTCGACTACAACCTGGACAAGCCCGCCGACCAGTTCCGCCCGTACGGGGTGACCATCGGGCACCTGCTGGAGTGGTCCCGGCTGGCGCTGCACGTCCGGCACGCGCTGGGCGACGAGGCTCCCGGCTGGCTGCTCGACGACGCGCGGGAGCTGTTCGCCACCGCGGTGCGCGACGGCTGGAACGTGGACGGCGCGGAAGGCTTCGTCTACACGACTGACTTCGACGGCGCCCCCGTCGTGCGCAACCGCCTGCACTGGGTCATCGCCGAATCCCTGGCCACCGCGTGGGCGTTACACCAGGCGACCGGTGATGAGCAGTACGCCCGCTGGTTCGCCACCTGGGCCGAGCACGCCGAGAGCCACTTCGTGGACCGCGAACTCGGCTCCTGGCGCCACGAGCTGGACGAGCGCAACCGTCCCGCCGCGACGGTCTGGGAGGGCAAGCCCGACCTGTACCACGCCTACCAGGCCACCCTGCTCCCGCAGCTCCCGCCCGCGGCGTCGTTCATCGGAGCCGTCACCGGCTGAGCCCCTGACCGGTGAGCCGCGGAACCTCAGCGGCTTCCTCGCGACGAGATCGACGCGAGTGAGCCACCCGTCCCCGCGGAGGGCCCGCTGAGGTTCCGCTCCGACCGGTGAGGTGCTGCGCGCTCCGAGTGGTCGGTTCTCCAAATTACTTCAGTGTCGAGTGAAATCAATCCTGGCGCGCACGACGAAGACCCGCTGCGGAGCGGGCCGGTGTCGATCGGCGAGGTGCGGGTAGCCGGGGGAGGCGATGGCATCGACTCCGAAGGAGGCGGCCGTGAAATTCGTTGCCGTGCTCTACCCCGGACCTGCTGAACAGCACGTCGACCACTCCGGCCTGGAGCTGCTCGGCAGCACCGAGGGAGCGCTGGGCCTGGCGAAGCTGCTGGAGTCCGAGGGGCACGAACTCGTCGTCCTCAGCGACCGCGACCGCGCGCTGCGCGACCACCTCGCCGACGCGCACGTGTTCATCACGACCCCGTTCTGGCCGACGTACCTGACCGCGGACGACCTGCGCCGCGCGGAACGCCTCGAACTGGTCCTGACCGCCGGGGTCGGCTCCGACCACGTCGACGCCGAGGCGGCGGCCGAACTCGGCATCACCGTCGCCGAGGTCACCGGCAGCAACGTGGTCAGCGTGGCCGAGCACGCCGTGATGCAGCTGCTCGCCCTGGTGCGCAACTACCTCCCGGCGTACCAGCAGGTGGTGGACGGCAGGTGGGACATCGCCGACATCGCGGCGCGCTCCCACGACATCGAGGACAAGACGATCGGCATCGTCGGCATGGGCCAGATCGGGCAGCGCATCGCGCTGCGGCTCCGGGGATTCGACGTGAAGGTCCTCTACAACACCAGGCATCGACGCGGCAGCACCGACGAGGCCGTGTTCGGCGCCCGGTTCAAGCACCTCGACGATCTGGTCGCGCAGTCCGACGCGATCGTGCTGTCCTGCCCGCTGACTGCGGAGACGAAGGGACTGTTCGACGAGCGGCGGTTGCGGGCCATGCGGCCCGGCTCGTGGCTGGTGAACATCGCCCGCGGTCAGATCGTGGACACCGATGCGCTGGTGGAAGTGCTCGAAAGCGGCCACCTCGGCGGCTACGCCGGCGACGTCTGGTACCCGCAGCCCGCGCCGCCGGACCACCCCTGGCGGACCATGCCCGGCCACGCGCTCACACCGCACGTCTCCGGCACCACCCTGGAAGCCCAGCAGCGCTACGCCGCGGGAATCCAGGACTCCGTCCGCCGCTACCTCGACGGCGACCCCCTCCAAGAGGACTACGTGGTGGCCCGACCGACCTGACCCCACCAAGTGAACGGACCGTTCGCCCAATCCTGTTGGACGAACGATCCGTTCACCCCGTCCCGCCCCGCGCGGTCGCACTCCTGGCGAGGCGGCTTCGTCGAGTGAACGGACCGTTTACCCAATCCCGTTGGACGAAGGGTCCGTTCACTCACGTTGCTTCGCCCGAATCCGACCGTGCGGTGAGCGGGTTCGGATGGAGTGAACGGACCGCTTGTCCAATCCCGTTGGACGAACGGTCCGTTCACTGCGTGGCCGAAGCCGACACGCCCGGCCTTGAGGAGCGATTCGGTTGGGGTGAACGGACCGCTTGTCCAATCCGGTTGGACGAAGGGTCCGTTCACCCCGTCCAGATCGGCGCGGTCGTGCTCCTGGTGAGGAGGCTTCGTCGAGTGAGCGGACCGTTCGCCCAATCCCCTTGGACGAACGGTCCGTTCACTTCGGGAGGTGGCGCCGGGCTACTTGGCGCGGCCGTGGCGGTAGGTGACGACGCGCTTGATCGTGCGCATCGTCGAGGCGGTGCGGTCGAAGCTCATCAGCGCCATCCCGGGCAGCGCGAAGCGCTGCCGGGTCAGCGAATGCGAGCGGCTGAACTCCAACATCCCCTCCGCGCCGTGGATGCGGCCGAAGCCGGAGTCGCCGACGCCGCCGAACGGCAGCGCCGACACGCCCGCGAACCCGAGCACCGAGTTGATCGAGGTCGCCCCGGCCCGGATGCGCCGCGCGATGTCCGTGCCGTGCTTGCGGGAGAACACCGTGGCCGCCAAGCCGTACTCGGTGGCGTTGGTCAGCCGCACCGCCTCGTCCGCGGACTCCACGGTGCGCACCGTCATCGTCGGCCCGAACGTTTCTTCGCGCACTGCCGCGGAATCCTCGTCCACGTCGACGAGCAGCACCGGGTCCACGTACGGCGCGCGCACCGACTCGGCGCCGCCGACGACGGCCGTGGCGCCGTGCGCCAGCGCGTCCTCGACGTGCCCGCGCACGATGTCGACCTGGGACGGCACGGTCATCGGCCCGTAGTCGGTGCCCGCGCGCACCCGGCGGAGCCTGCGCTCCACCTCCGCCAGGAACTGCTCCCGCACGGAGCGGACCACGTAGATCCGCTCCACCCCGACGCAGGTCTGCCCGCTGTTGGACATCGCGCCCCACACCGCGGCGTCGGCGGCGGCGCGCACGTCGGCGTCCGCGGCGACGATCAGCGCGTCCTTGCCGCCGCACTCCACCAGCACCGGAGTCAGCGACTCGGCGCACGAGGCCATGATCTTCTTGCCGGTGGCGGTGGAGCCGGTGAACGCGAGCTTGTCCACCCCGGACCGGCACAGCGCGGCGCCGGTCGCGCCGTCGCCCTGGATCACGCCGAGCACTCCCGGCGGTGCCTCGGGGTTCGCCGCGGCGAACGCGTCGGCGTAGAACTTCCCCACGGCGGGGGTGTGCTCGCTGGGCTTGAACACCACGGTGTTGCCCGCGGCCAGCGCGTAGGCGATGGAGCCGTTGGGCGTGAACAGCGGGTAGTTCCACGGCCCGATCACGCCGACCACGCCCAGCGGGCGTTGCTCGATCCGCGCCGACTGGTTGGCCATCAGCAGTCCCGGCGACACCGAGCGGGACCGGAGCACGGAGCGAGCGTTCTTCGCGGCCCACCGGATGTGCTCCAAGGTGAGCGTCAGCTCCAGGTAGGCGTCGTCGTTCGGCTTGCCGTTCTCGGAGCGGGTGAGCTCCGAGAGCTCTTCGGCGTGCCGGGTCAGGTGCGCCGCCCACCGCAGCAGGTGCCGCTCGCGGTCCCGGAAGCTCAGCCCGCTCCACCAGGTGGCGGCCTCACGTGCCCGGCCGACGGCCGCGGCCACCTGCTGCGGGCCGTCCACGTCGAACTCGGCGACGAGGGTGCCGTCGGCGGGGTTGGTGGAGCGCAGCCGCTCCGAGGTCGTGGCCGTGGACGTCGTCGTCTCGGTCATGGTCGAGCCCTTCCTTCACAGCCCGTAGGTCTTGCCGATGATGTCGCGCTGGATCTCGCTGGTGCCGCCGTACACGGTGGACACCACCGTTTCCCGCAGCAGCGCTTCCATGCCGTACTCGGTGGCGTAGCCGTATCCGCCGAGCATCTGCATGCCTTCCAGCGACACGTGCTTGGCGAGCTCCGTGCACTTGAGCTTCGCCATCGACGCCTCGCGCGGGAAGGTGCGTTCCGGGTCGGCGTCGATCTGCCGGGCCACGTCGTCGAGCAGCAGCCGGGCGCACTCCAGTTCCGTTGCCATGTCGGCGATCCTGTGCCGCAGCGCCTGGAAGCTGCCGATGGGCCTGCCGAACTGCTCGCGTTCCTTCACGTAGCCGACGGTGTCGTCGAAGGCGCGGCGCGCGGTGCCCAGCATCAGTGCGGCGAGGATCATCCGCTCCAGGTTGAGCCCCGCCATGAGCTGCTTCCAGCCCTGGTCGACGGTGCCGACGACGGCGTCCTCGGGCAGGAAGCAGTCGGTGAAGTACAGGTCGTTGACCTCGCGCCCGCCCATCGTGTCGATGCCGCGGATCTCCAGGCCGGGGGTGCCGGTCGGCACCATGAACTGGGTGAGCCCTTCGTGCTTGGTGCCGCCGGGCGTGGTGCGCGCGGTGAGCAAAATGTGGTCGGAGATGTGCGCGTTGGAGCACCACGTCTTCTGCCCGTTGATCACCCAGCCGCCGTCGCGCCGCTCGGCCTTGCAGGTGAGCGCGCCGACGTCGGAGCCCGCTCCCGGCTCGGACATGGACACCGCTTCGAGGCGGCCGGCGACGACTCCTTCGAGCACGGTGCGCTTCTGCTCCGGTGAGCCGAACTTCGCGTAGGCCGCGGCGGAGATGATGGTGGTCGCGAAGCCGCCGATCGGCGCGCGGCCGTAGGCGGTCTCCTCCAGGAACAGGCACAGCTCGGTCATGCCGAGGCCCGCGCCGCCGTACTCCTCCGGGATGTACGCGCCGAGCCAGCCCAGCTCGGCCATCTTGCCGTAGAGCTCCTGGTTGTGCGGGTGCTCACCGCCGCCGGTGAGCTCGTCGCGCTGCTGCTTGGTTCCGCACTCGCGGCGGCAGAACTCGGCGATCGCCTGGACGAAGTCGCGTCGCTCGTCGCTGAGGACTCGAGGCATGGATGTCGTTTCCTTCCGGGATGGCCTGCGCGGGGCCGGACGTAGTCCCTCGGGGAGTGGTCGGCGGCGACCGTCCGCTGGACGGCCGCCGCCTGCGAGAACTGTAAATCGCGATTAACTTAGTGGCAAGCAGTGAACCCTTGACCAGCCTAAAAGTGCCGATTCAACCGGGTTTCAGTGCGTTCGCCGGAGCCGAATCAGGCGATTATCGCTTCACAACGATTCGGCGTCAGAGGTGCCGAGCAGGGCGGGGCGGAAGATCAGGCGAAGTGCAGGACGTCCAAGGCCAGGTGGGTGGCTTGCCCGGGAGCGGCCAGCGGAGTGCTCGGCATCGCCAGGTCGTTGATCACGTTCAGCGCGGCCTGCACGGTCACCTGCGGGTGGCGCGCGTCCGGGCGCACCTGGCCGGTCAGCGTCACCCACTGCCGGATGTGGTCGCGCTGCGCTCGTCGCAGCGCGTGCCGGTCGTCGGTGGGCAGGTTCCGGTACTCCGAAAGGTAGATCGCGAGCAGATCCCGGTTGCCGAAGGCGAAATCGACGTAGGCGCCGACCAGTCCGCGCAGTGCGGTCGCCGCATCGCCCGCGTCGTCCACGGCCCGGCCGGTGGCCACCGCCAGCCGGTCGGCGGCCCGGTAGTACACGGCGGCGAGCAGGTCGGCCTTGCCGCTGAAGTGCCGGTAGACGCTGGAGGCGTTGATCCCGGCCGCGGTCCCGATCTCCTCCATGCTGACCGCGTGGAAGCCCTGCTTGCGGAACAGGGGCACGGAGGCGGCGAGCAGCTTCTCCCGGCGAGCCGCCAGTGCGGACACGGGCGGGCTGCCCGGGGCGGCCGTGGTGTCCGGTGCCGGCGGCGGATCCGCCGCCAGCACGACCGACGCCGCGGAGCGCAACGTCTCCTCCGCCGCCCGGTCGCTGAGCGCGACCCGGTGCGTGGACCAGCTGGCGATGCCGCTGAGCGCGGCGGAGGCCAGCAGTCCCGCCGTCGCCTCCGGCAGTTCCGGGCGCACCGCCCCGAGCCGGTGGGCGACCACCGCGATCAGCGTGCGCAGCGAACTCGTCAGCTGAGCGCGGTCCTCGTCGTCGAGGTGCCGGGCTTCCCACTGGTAGAGCCGGATGCTGCCGCGGCGGCGCACGACGAGCGCGGCGACCGCGCGCACGGCGGAGTCGAGCTTGGCCTCGTCGCTGCCGGGTTCGGCGTCGGCCTCCTGCGCGCAGGAGCTGAGCGCGGCGGCGAATTCGCGGGCCGCGTGCGCCAGAATCCCCTGCTTGTTGGGGAAGTGCCGGTAGATCGCGGGCCCGGTGATCCCGGCGGCCGAGGCGATCTCGCCGAGTCCGACGCCGTGGTAGCCGCGTTCGCTGAACAGCTCGGCGGCGATGGCCGAGATCTGCGCCCGGCGGTCGTCGGTGCGCAGTCGTGACGAACCGGCTCCCGTCCTGCTGTTCCCGGACCTGCCGCTGCGGGTGCCCGGAGATGCCATGAGTGATACCTCCGTTGCTCGCGGCGCGGTCGCGGGGGCGACTTTACACGCGTGCGCTTTGCCTGCCAGTGCGGGCGCTAACGTTCTTGACGGTCTTCGCCAGGGGTGCTTATGTTAATCGTAATTCGCATCGCATCGGGCGGATGAACCTGACGTCGGATTGCTCGGATGCCCGGTGCGCCGACCCTTCCCCGGATCACCGTCGATCGTGGAGGCGCGCAATGAACGACGTCTACAACCGACGACCACTCGGAGCGGACTCGGTGACGTGGCGCAGGTTCGGCCATCTCTCCGGCTTGTTCCTGGCGGGCACGGGACTTCTGCTGCAAGTGGCGCATCCCGTGGTGGGCGCGGGCGTTCTGCAGCACTCCGAGTTCAAGGCCAGGCCCTGGCGCCGCGCGGTGCGCACCCACCTCTCGACCATGCGGTTCATCTACGGCATGCGGCCCGGCCCGGCGCACGCGGGCGACCGGTTGCGGGAGCTGCACAAGGACATCAAGGGCGTCGACGGTCAAGGGCGCCGCTACCACGCCCTCAACCCCGAGGCCTACGCGTGGGTGCACTTCACGCTCGCCCGGTTCATGGTCGACACGGCGCGCGTCTTCGGCGACCCCATGACCGCCGATGAGACCGAGCGGATGTGGCAGGAGTTCCGCGAGATCGGGCGCGTGCTGCACATCAAGGACCACCACATGCCCGCCGATTGGGCCGCCGCGCAGGGCTGGTTCGACCGGATCGTCCGCGACCGCCTGGAAGCGACGGAATCGACCGGGGACGTGCTGGCCGAACTGGCCGGACCGGCCCCGCCGTCGCGGTGGATTCCGCTGCCGCTGTGGGGGCTTTTCGCGCGTCCGGCAGGGAAGCTCATGCGGCTGACCACCGTCGGCGGGCTGCCGCCGGAACTGCGGGACCGGCTGGGAATCCGCTGGAGCGCGGTCGAGGAACGCAGGCTCCGCCGCTTCGGGCGGATCGTCGGCGGCGCGATCCGGGTGCTGCCGTGGCCGCTGCAGTACACACCGCTCGCGGTGGCCGCCATCCTCCGCGACCGGTGGCGCACCGGGGCGCGGTTGTCACCGGCGCCGACCGGAATTCCGGCCGCGGAGATCCGGTCGGCGGCACCGAACCGGGCACCGGCGCCGCCGGTGGCCGACCAGCTCGCCGGGAGGGCGACATGACCGCCACGATGCGCGAACCGGAGGCGCTCTCCGGCGACGCGGCGTGGGAGCTGGTCGAGGACGCCCAGCGCGGCGACACCGTGGCGTTCGGCAGGCTCTACGAGCGGTACCGGCACCTGGTCGGGAACTTCCTGTGCGCCCGGATCACCGACTTCTCCACCGTCGAGGACCTGGTGCACGAGACCTTCGCCCGCGCGCTGCACAGCATCGCCACCGTGCGCCGCGGCAGCAACGACCCCGGCGCCTGGTTCGTCACCATCGCCCGGCACCTGCTGCTGGACCACGTGAAATCGGCGCGGCATCGGCGCGAGGTCGTGACCGGTGACTTCGACCCGAACCGGTGCGGCACCGACACGCTGGAGGACCGGGTGCTGGACCGGCTGATGGCCGACCGGTTGTGGTCGCGGGCCGGCGACCTCAGCGACGATCAGCACCGCTGCCTGGTGCTGCGCTTCGCGCTCGGGCTGAGCGTCGAGCAGACGGCGGCGCGGATGGGACGCGACGGTCCGGCGGTGCGGGCGCTGCAGTACCGCGCGGTCCGCAGGCTCGGCGCCCTGCTCAAGGCGGATTCCTGGGAGCACACGCCCGCCTGACCACCCCGAACGCGCCCGGGACCGGACCCCGTCGGCCGTGCCCGCAGCGCGGGTCGGCCGACGGGGCGGCAGTCAGCCGTGCAGCGCCCGATCGGCCTGGCTGAGCCGGTCGGTCGCCGCCGCCGACTGGTGCCAGTGCGGGTAGATCAGCCACGGCGCGCTGATCTTCTCCAGCTGCTCGAACTCCTCGTCGCTGAGCTGCACCTCGGCCGCGGCGAGGTTGTCCCGCAGCTGCTCGTCCTTGCGCGCGCCCACCACCAGCGAGGTCACCCCCGGCTTGCGCAGCAGGTACGCCAGCGAGATCTGGGCGGCCGAGACGCCGTGCGACGCCGCGATGTCCACCACGGCCTCGATGGTGTCGTAGAGCTTGTCCACGTCGCGGACCGGCGGCTCGTTCCACTCCTCGGCGGTGTGCCTGCCCTCGGTGGCCTGCTGGCCGCGGCGGTACTTGCCGGACAGCAGCCCGCCCGCGAGCGGGCTCCACACCAGCACGCCCAAGCCCTGGTCGATCGAAGCGGGGATCAGCTCGTACTCGGCGTCGCGGCTCTCCAGCGAGTAGTAGATCTGGTTTGCCACGAACCGCTGGTAGCCGTGCCGATCGGCGACGCCGAGCGCCTTGACCAGCTGCCAGCCCGCGTAGTTCGACACCCCGAGGTAGCGCACCTTGCCGGACCGCACCAGCGTGTCCAGCGCTTCGAGCGTCTCCTCCAGCGGAGTCTGGCCGTCCCACTCGTGGACGTGGTAGAGGTCGATGTGGTCGGTGTCGAGCCGGCGCAGGCTCGCCTCGGCCTGGTTGATGATGTGGTGGCGCGAGAGCCCGGCGTCGTTGGGCCCGTCGCCCATCGGGAACCGCACCTTCGTGGACAGCAGCACGTCGTCGCGCTTGCCCGCGATCGCCTGGCCGACGATCTCCTCCGCGAGCCCGGTCGAGTACATGTTCGCCGTGTCGATCAGGTTCACCCCGGCGTCCAGGCACATGTCGATCTGCCGCTTGGCGCCGTCGACGTCGGTGTTGCCCAGGTCGCCGAACCTCCCCTCGCCGCCGAAGGTCATCGTCCCCAGGGTCAGCGTCGAGATTCGCAGTCCGGATCGTCCCAGCTGGCGGTACTCCACTGTTGCTCCTCCTGTCGGCGCTGCGGGCCGGTCACGGCCCCCGGGGGACAACGATCAACGCGCTCTCGTTTGTTCCCGCACGAAGTCTCCCGGCCACCGGGTTCATCCGTCTTGGTGCGGGACCGGTCGCTCGTGGTGAGGGGACGCCGTCCCGGATGCCCCGGTGGCGGTGAATCCACCGTCTGCGCCACGTCCGAAGTGACTCCCGGTCACGACACCACCGGCGCGGCCCGCGGGCATCGGCCGCGGCGGGATGCGCCCGGCGGCGCGAAACCCGGTTGCGAGACTCCTGCATTCCATATTCAGTCCACAGTGGACTCCGTCGTCGGACGTGAATTCCCCTCACCACTCGAAGGGGTTGCTTCGGCCTGCGTCCGGCTCAGCAGCGGTCCTACGCTGGCCGGACCATCCCTGGTCGTAGGCGGGAGAGGGCCACAGTGGACATTTCTCGGGCTCGCGGGCGCCCTGCCCGCGAGCGCACGACCGCGCGGGGTGCGGACTTCACCGCACAGCTCCCCGACACCGCGGCCGTGCTCGCTCGAGCGGGAAGCGAGAACTTCCCCGTCGCGGCGCGCGTGCTGCCCAGCGGGCCGCGCACGCACCTGATGGCGCTCTACGGGTACTTCCGCCTGGTCGACTACGCGGGCGACGAAGCACCCGGCAACCGCGAGATCCTCCTGGACCACCTCGAAGCCGACCTCCGCCACGCCTACCGGGGCACCCCGCGACTGCCGCTGCTGCGGGCGCTGGCCATCACCGTCCACGAGTGCGGAATCCCGCAGGACGTCCTGGTACGGCTGATCGACGCCAACCGCCGCGACCAGCACGTGCGCCGGTACCGCACGTTCACCGAACTCGTCGACTACTGCGCGCTGTCGGCCAATCCCGTCGGCGAGTCCGTCCTGCACGTCTTCGGCTGCGCGCGGCCCGAACTGGTAGCGCTCTCGGACCGCATCTGCACGGCCCTGCAGATCCTGGAGCACTGCCAGGACGTCCTCGAAGACCACCGCCAAGGCCGCGCCTACCTGCCGGAAGCGGACCTGCGCCACTACGGGTGCCGGCTCGACGAGCTCGAAACCGGCCGCGCGCCCGAGCACTGGCGAGCGCTGCTGCGCTTCCAGGTCACCCGAGCCCGCCGGTTGCTCGACTCCGGCGCGCTGCTGGTGGGGCGGTTGCCGTTGTTCGCGCGGCTCGCCGTCGCCGGGTACGTGGCAGGCGGACGAGCCACCGCCCGCGCGCTGGCCGCCGCCCGGTTCGACCCGGTCAGCGGTGACGTCACCCCTGCTCGCGCGCGCACCGCCGCCGAAGGCGCGCGCCTGCTGCTGTCAGGAGGCTCCTGGTGAACACCTCGGTGCAGGAGGCCTACCGGGAATGCGAGCGCATCACCCGCACCCGCGCCCGCAACTTCTCCTACGGGATCCGGCTGCTGCCGGGACCGAAGCGCCGAGCGCTGTCCGCGGTGTACGCGTTCGCCCGCCGCGTCGACGACATCGGCGACGGGGAACTGCCCGCTCCGGAGAAGCTGCGCCTGCTCGCCGAAGCCCGCGCCGCGCTGCACGACGCGAGCCCGCGCTCCGCGGACCCGGTCCTCGTGGCGCTGGCCGACGCCGAGTCGCGGCTCGCGCTGCCGATGCCCGCGTTCGACGAACTGATCGACGGCTGCGAGGCGGACGTGCGCGGCGCCGAGTACACGACGTTCGCCGACCTGCTGCACTACTGCCGCTGCGTCGCCGGATCGATCGGCAGGCTCTCGCTCGGCGTGTTCGGCACCGGTGACCGGGCGCTCGCGGAACGCCGCGCCGACTCCCTCGGGGTGGCGCTGCAGTTGACCAACATCCTGCGCGACGTCCGCGAGGACCACGACAACGGGCGCGTCTACCTGCCCACCGACGACCTGCGGCGCTTCGGCGTGCACCTCGTCCCCGGCGAACCCGGACCGGCCGCGCGCGACGCGGACGGGCTCGCCCGGCTCGTGCGGTTCGAAGTGCACCGGGCCGAGCAGTGGTACCGGGAGGGCTTCGCGCTGCTGCCGATGCTCGACCGGCGCAGCCGCGCCTGCTGCGCGTCGATGTCCGGGATCTACCTCGAAGTGCTGCACGCCATCGCCGTCGCGCCCGCGCGCGCCATGCGCTCGCGCACCTCGCTGTCGCCGTGGCGGAAAGCGGGCGTCGCGGCACGATCGCTGGCGGGGATGGCGCCGTGAGCCGCGACGTGCTCGTCGTCGGCGGCGGCCTTGCCGGGGTCACCGCGGCGTTGCGCTGCGCCGACGACGGGCTCGACGTGACGCTGCTGGAGAGCCGCGCCCGCCTCGGTGGCGCGGCGGGTTCGTTCCAGCGCGGTGAGCTGGCCGTCGACACCGGGCAGCACGTGATCCTGCGCTGCTACACGGCCTACCGCGCGCTGCTGCGCAGGATCGGCGCGGCCGACGGGGTCCGCATCCAGCCGAGGCTGCGGATCCCGGTGCTCGGCCCCGGCGGGCGGAGGAGCGTGCTGCTGCGGCGGCGGCTGCCCGCGCCGGCGCACCTCGCGCCCGCGCTGCTCGGCTACGGCGAGCTCGGGCCCGGCGAGCGCCTCCGCGCCGCGCGCACCGCGATCGCGCTGCGCGCGCTGGACCCGGCGGACCCGGCGCTCGACGAGATCAGCTTCGGCGCCTGGCTGCGGTCCCGCGGCGAAACGGGGAGAGCGGTCGACGCGCTGTGGGGACTGCTGTCGGTGGCGGCGCTCAACGCCCCACCGGACCGGGCGTCGCTGGCGCTGGCGGTGAAGGTGTTCCGCACGGGCCTGCTCGACACCCCGGACGCCGCCGACATCGGCATTCCGCGCCGCCCGCTGGGCGAGCTGCACGGCACCGTCGCGCACCGGGCGCTGGAAGCCGCCGGAGTCCGGGTGCTGCTGCGCACCAAGGCGGTCGTGCTGCGCCAGGACGAACTGGGCTGGCGGGTCCCGGTCCGCGGTCGCGGCGGGCAGGACGTGCTCAACGCCGACTCCGTCGTGCTCGCCGTGCCGCACTCGCACGCCACCGCGCTGCTGGCCGAACAGCCGCTGCCCGCCGCGCGGCGGTGGGGCGGGCTGTCGGCCGCGCCGATCGTCAACGTGCACGTCCGCTACGACCGGCCGGTGCTCGCCGAGCCGATGGCCGCCGTCCTCGACTCACCGGTGCAATGGCTGTTCGACCGGACCTCGATCGCCGGGGCTCGCCACGGCCAGTACCTCGCCATCTCGCTGTCGGCCGCGCACGAGCACCTGGACCGGCGGACCGATGAGCTGCGCGCCGTGTTCCTGCCCGCGCTGCAGGAAGTGCTGCCCAGGGCGCGGCGGGCTCGGGTCGAGGACTTCTTCGTCACCCGCGAACCGCGGGCGACCTTCGCCCAAGCCCCCGGCACCGGCGCGCTGCGCCCCGCGGCGGGCTGCGGGCCGACCGGCCTCGCGCTGGCGGGTGCGTGGACCGCCACCGGCTGGCCGGACACCCTCGAAGGCGCTGTGCGCAGCGGAGAACTGGCCGCGCACGTCGTGCGGGCGGCCGTCGGACAGGCTCGGCGAGCGGGCGTGGAGGTACCCCGATGACCATTGCAGTGCCCACCGTGCTGACCACCTCCCGCAAGCAGGTGGAGCCGGCGCTGCGCGCCGCGGTCGGCGAGCTCGACGACCACACTCGGCGCGTCTGCGAGTACCACTTCGGCTGGGTGCACGCCGACGGCACCCCGGACGGGCGCACGGGCAAAGCGCTGCGCCCCGCACTGGTGTTCCTCGCCGCGCGAGCGATCGCCGAGGACGGGCCGGGCACGGTGCGCGCGGCGGCGGCGGTCGAGCTGGTGCACAACTTCTCGCTGCTGCACGACGACCTGATGGACGACGACACCTCCCGGCGGCACCGGCCCACCGCGTGGACCGTGTTCGGCAGGCCCGCCGCGCTGCTCGCCGGGGACGCGCTGCTCGCGCTCGGCACGAACGTGCTGGTGGACGAGCCGATCGCGCACACCGCCGAGTCGGTGCGGATTCTGAGCTCGGCGACCGGTGGCCTCATCGTCGGGCAGGCCGCCGACCTCGGGTTCGAGTGGCGCCACGACGTCGGCCTCGCCGAATGCCTGCGGATGGTCGAAGGCAAGACCGCCGCGCTGCTCGGCTGCGCCTGCGCGCTCGGCGCGCTGACCGCCGGGGGCGACGCGGCGACGGTCTCGCGGCTGCACGCCTTCGGCCGCGAACTGGGCATGGCCTTCCAGCTCGTCGACGACGTGCTGGGCCTGTGGGGAGATCCGGCGACCACGGGCAAACCGGTGCTCTCCGACCTGCGGGCGCGCAAGAAGACCGCGCCCGTCGTGCACGCCCTCACCTCCGGAACCGCGGCGGGTGAACGGCTGCGCGGGCTCTACCAGGATCCCGAGCCGCTGATCGGGTCTCGGGCCGAGCTGGCCGCCGACCTGGTGCGGCAGGCCGGCTCGCGGGACTGGGCCGAGACCGAATGCGAACGCAGGCTCACCGCCGCGTACGCGCACCTGCACACCGGCGGCCGAACAGGTCCCGCGGTGGACGCCCTGACCGAACTCGCGGAATTCATCGTGCGGAGGCAATGGTGACCGAACAACTGACCCGATCCGGGGTCGAGCAGCAGACCCTTCCCGACCTGCCCGTGGGCGGCGGCGTCCGCGCGCACGCGGCGCTGCTGGCGGCCCGCGAACACCTGCTGTCGCTGCAGGACGACGCCGGTTGGTGGAAGGGGGAGTTGCAGACCAACGTCACGATGGACGTCGAAGACCTGCTGATGCGGCAGTTCCTCGGCATCCGGACTCCCGGTGAGACCGAGCGCGCGGCGCGCTGGATCCGCTCCCAGCAGCGGGAGGACGGCACGTGGGCGAACTTCCACGGCGGTCCCGGGGAGCTGTCGACGACCGTGGAGGCGTACACGGCGCTCAAACTCGCCGGTGACGCCTCCGACGCCGAGCACATGATCACCGCGCGGTCGTGGATCCTCGCCCACGGCGGAATCGAGGGCACGCGGGTGTTCACCCGGATCTGGCTGGCCCTGTTCGGCGAGTGGTCCTGGGACGACCTGCCTGCGATGCCGCCGGAAGTGGTGCTGCTGGGCAAATCGGTGCCGCTGAACCTGGCCGACTGGGCGTGCTGGGCGCGCCAGACCGTCGTCCCGCTGACCGTGGTCTGCACCCTGCGCCCCAGCCGCGAACTGGGCGTGAGCGTCTCGGAACTGCGCACCGGGCGCAGCGCGCCGCGACCGGCGGGGGCGTGGGACCGCGCCTTCCACGCGCTCGACGCCGTGCTGCACCGCTACCAGCGGCGGCCGGTGAAGGCCCTGCGGGAATTGTCGATGCGCCGGGCCGCGGAGTGGATCGTGGCCCGCCAGGAGGCCGACGGTTCCTGGGGCGGCATCCAGCCGCCGTGGGTGTACTCGCTGCTGGCGCTGCACCTGCTCGGCTACCCGCTGGAGCACCCGGTGCTGCGCGAAGGGCTCGCGGGCCTCGACGGATTCCTCATCCACGAGCTGACGCCGGACGGGCCGGTGCGGCGGATGGAGGCCTGCCAGTCCCCGGTGTGGGACACGGTGCTGAGCGTGCAGGCGTTGCGCGACGCGGGGCTGGCCGCCGACCACCCGGCGCTGCGCTGCGCCGCGGACTACCTGCTCGCCGAGGAGGTCCGGGTCACCGGGGACTGGGCGGTGCGCAGGCCGAACCTCGCTCCGGGCGGGTGGGCGTTCGAGTTCGAGAACGACGGCTACCCGGACACCGACGACACCGCCGTCGCGCTGCTGGCGCTGAACCGGGTCGAGCACACCAAACCCGTCGCGGTGCGCCGGGCCCTCGATCGCGGCGTGCACTGGCTCCGCGGCATGCAGTCCCGCGACGGCGGCTGGGGCGCGTTCGACGCCGACAACACCGGCACGCTCGTCACGCGGCTGCCGTTCTGCGACTTCGGCGAGGTCATCGACCCGCCGTCGGCCGACGTCACCGCGCACGTCGTGGAGGCGCTGGCGGCGCTGGGGCATCGCGACGACCCGGTGGTCCGGGCGGGGGTGCGCTGGCTGCTGGAGAACCAGGAGGCGGACGGCTCGTGGTTCGGCCGCTGGGGCGCGAACCACCTGTACGGAACGGGTGCGGCGGTGCCCGCGTTGGTCGAAGCCGGGTTGCCCGCCAGCCACCCGGCGCTGCGGCGTGCGGCGCGTTGGCTCGAACAGCACCAGAACTCCGACGGCGGCTGGGGCGAAGACATGCGCTCCTACACCGACGCGCGCTGGATCGGCGTCGGTACCTCCACGGCCTCCCAGACCGGGTGGGCGCTGATGGCGTTGCTGGCGGTGGGCGCGCACACCGGGGAGGCGGTGCGCAACGGCGTGGAGTTCCTGGCCACCACGCAGCGCCCGGACGGCACGTGGGACGAGCCGCACTACACCGGCACCGGATTCCCCGGCGATTTCTTGATCAACTACCACCTGTACCGGCTGATCTTCCCGCTCACCGCGCTCGGCCGCTACGAGCGCGCGGTGGCGCGGTGAGCAGGTGAACGCGATGGCCCGGCCCGGTTCGGCGGCACTCGGCGGCGGTGAACGCGCCACCGCCCGAGTGCGGTTGTGCGCGCCGCTGCGGTGCGAGGCGCTCGCGCTGCGCGGCGCGTCGAGCGCGCGCGTGCTGCGCACCGGGTTCGGGCCGCGGCGCAGCGCCCTCGCCGCAGCGCGACTCGACGGGCACCGGCCGCTGGCCGTCGCCGGGCTGGCCGGCGGGGTCGGTGCCACGGCGTGCGGAGTGGTCGTGGTCGCCGACGAGGTGCGCGACGAGTCGGGCGCGATGCGGTTGCCGGGGGCGAGAGTGCTGGCAGATCGGCTGCGCGCTGCCGGGTTCGCCGTGCTCGTCGGGCCGATCAGCAGCGCCGACCACGTGGTGAGCGGGCCGGAGAGAGCGGCTCTGGCCACCACGGGTGTGGTGGCCGTCGACATGGAGTCCGCCGCGCTGGCGCGCGCGGCGGACCGGCGGCTGCGCGCGGTGGTCCGGGTGGTGGTCGACACCGCCGTGACCCCGCTGGTGCACGTCCGCACGCCCGACCGAGCGGTGCGCGCGCTGCTGCGCTTGCGGCGGCTCGCCCCGGTGCTCGCCGATTGGGTCGCCGAAAGCGGTTCCGCGGACCGCCGATGTCGGCCGGGCCCCCGCGATCCATCCCAGTGAGACGCCGCCGGGCGGCGCTCGCACAACGTCAATCCACCGATCCGTGCTGGAGGTACGGCCATGGGCATTCCGATGCGGCAGGCCATTCGCGTCGGCTCCTACCTCGTGCGGCAGAAGCTCGCACGACGGGAGAAGTTCGCACTCACCCTGGAACTGGAACCGCTGTTCGCCTGCAACCTGGCCTGCGCGGGGTGCGGCAAGATCCAGCATCCAGCCGGCGTGCTCAAGCAGCGGATGCCGGTCGACCGCGCGCTGGCAGCCGTCGAGGAGTGCGGCGCGCCGGTGGTATCCATCGCCGGGGGAGAACCGCTGATGCACCCCGAGATCGAGGTGCTCGTCGCCGAACTCGTACGCCGCAAGAAGTTCGTGTACCTGTGCACGAACGCGCTGCTGATGCCGCGCAAGATCGACAAGTTCCGCCCGTCGTCCTACTTCTCCTGGGCCGTGCACATCGACGGCCTGCAGGAACGCCACGACGCCTCGGTGTGCAAGGAGGGCGTGTTCGCGCAGGCCGTGGACAACGTGAAGGACGCGCAGCGCCGCGGGTTCCGGATCACCACCAACAGCACGTTCTTCAGCACCGACACCCCGGCGTCCGTGATCGAGGTGCTCGACTACCTCAACGACGAGCTCGACGTGGACCAGATGATGCTCTCGCCCGCGTACGCCTACGACAAGGCTCCGGACCAGGAGCACTTCTTGGGGGTCACCGAGACGCGGGAGCTGTTCGCGAAGGTGTTCGCCGACGGCAGGCGCAAGAAGTGGCGGTTCAACCACTCGCCGAAGTTCTTGGACTTCCTGGAGGGCAAGGTCGACTTCGGCTGCACCGCGTGGGCGATCCCGTCGTACTCGCTCTACGGCTGGCAGCGCCCCTGCTACCTGATGGGCGACGGGTATGCCGAGACGTACCGGGAGCTGCTGGAGGACACCGACTGGGAGTCCTACGGGCGGGGCAGGGACCCGCGGTGCGCCAACTGCATGGCCCATTGCGGTTATGAGCCGACGGCGGTACTGGCCACGATGGGTTCATTGCGCGAGTCAATTCGTGCCCTGAACGGGTGAGAGCGTTCACCCGCACCCCTGGTTTTCGGCAACAGAACGGTTACGATTGGGTTCCCGCCCCCGACGACGGACACCGATACGAATGCAGAAGCCATCGCAGGTCGTGCACCTCGACGCGCTCCCATCGCACCTGTGGCACGCCGCCAAGCACCTGGGCGAGACGGTCATCGCACCGCTCGTGCTGTTCTACGTCCTGTTCACCTTCACCGGCCTGACCGGCGGTCTCATCGCCGCGCTGGTCTGGGGGCTGGGGGCCGTCGCGGTCCGGTTGGCGCTGCGCGTGCAGGTGCCGTTGGTGCTGATGTTGACCACCGGGGTGCTGGTGGTCCGCACCGTCGTGGGGTTCGTGACGAACAGCTCGTTCCTGTACTTCCTTGAACCCAGCCTGCAGAACTTCCTGGTAGCGCTGCTGTTCCTCGGGTCGCTGCTGTTCGAGCGGACGCTCATCGCGAAGCTCGCCGACGACTTCTGCATCCTGCCGCCGTCGCTGATCGGCAACGCCAGGGTGCAGCTCTTCTTCCGCCGGGTGTCGCTGCTGTGGGCCCTGGTGTTCACGATCAACGGGTTCACCACGCTGTGGGCCCTGGCGCAGGCGACCATCGGGCACTTCCTGCTGGCCAGCACCGCGGGCTCGTTCAGCCTGGTCGCGGTCGCGGCGGTCGCCTCCATCTGGTGGCTGCGCCGGGAACTGCACGGTGAGGGCATCACGCTGCGGTTCGCCCGCCGCGCGACCGCCTGACCCGCCTCAGCCGAAGCGGCGCGCGAGCCGGTGGAACGTCGCCGGCAGCGCGCCCTGAGCGCGGGCGGCGAGGCCCAGCCAGCTCGGCACGAACACCTCCGCGGTCCCCTCCGCCAGCGCGCGCAGCAGCACGTGCGCGACCCGCTCCGGCGGCACCGGACGCGGGCGGCGGCGGGTGTAGGCACCGCGCCGGTCGAAGAACCGGGTGTCCACCACGCCGGGGAACACGGTCGTGACCGGCACGCCTTCGTGGGCGACGCTCGCGGCGAAGGCGCGCAACCCCGCCTTCGTCGCCGCGTACACCGCCTCCTGCCGCACGCCCACCACGGCGATGGACGAGACGAAACCGACCTGACCGCCGCGCCGCGCCAACCCGGGCAGCGCCGCGCGAGTCAGCTGCAACGGCGCGGTGAGGTTGAGCGCGACCAGCTCGTCCACCAGCCCGTCCGGCATCGCCGAGAGCGGCGCCGCGCAACCCAGCCCGGCGTTGTTGATCAACAGGTCGGTTTCGGCGGCGGCCGCGGCCACCCGGTCCAGCCCGGCCGGATCGGTCAGATCGGCCACCAGCGCCCGGCCGCTACTGCGCCGTGCCACGGCGGCGAGCCGTCCGGCGTCCCGCCCCACCAGCACCGGCTCGCACCCCATCGAGCCCAGCTCCAGCGCGAGCGCGGCACCGATGCCGGAGGAACCGCCGGTCACCAGGGCGCTGCGCCACGTCATCGGGGCCTCATCCGGCGCGCATCTCCGCGACCCGCCGCAGGTGCTCGCCGCGGTGGGTCAGCACCCAGATCCCCGCCATCAGCGCGACCGCGGCGAGGGCTTGGCCCGCCAGCGCGGGCGGGGAGGTCTCGACGCGCTCGCCGAGCCAGCTCACCCCGATCGCCATGCCCACCAGCGGATCGACCGCGGTGATCACCGCCAAGGCGGGGGAGATGAACTTGCCCTGCTGGAAGGTGTTCTGGCTCAGCAGGAACCCCACCGGCCCCAGCGCGCACACGACGTAGAGGGTGGGGTGCACGAACGGTTCGGCGATGCCGCCGTGGCGGAGCTGCTCGGCGACCACCTTGATCAGCCCCGCGGTGACGCCGTAGAGCACTCCTGTGGCCAGCGCCAGCGCCAGCACCCGCACCTCGCCGGGGAACCGGTGCGCGGTCAGCACGCATGCCAGCACGACTACCGCGAGCAGCACGGCCAGCGGTCGCACGTCGGTCGTCGCCGTGAACCCGGTGCCCTCCCCGGCGGGCCGTGCCAGCAGCAGGAACAGCGCCAACCCCGCCATCACCGCCAACGCGCCCAGCACCAGCACCCGGTCGAGCCTGCGGTGCGCCATGCCGGCCGCGAACACCGCCCCGAACAGCACCGAGGTCACCAGCAGCGGCTGGACCAGCACGAGCGGGCCGAACGCGAGCGCCACCATCTGCAGCGCCAAGCCCGCCAGGACGGTCCCGATGCTCAGCAACCAGATCGGCTTGCGGACCAGGTCCCACAGCAGCCGGGGGTCCAGTGTGCGGCTGGTGGGCACCTGCTTGGTCGCCCGCTGCTGCACCGCGCTGGCCAGGCCGAACCCGGCCGCGCCGAGCACCGCGGCGGGCACCGCCACGACCAGCGTCGTGCCCGTCGAACTCACGAGTCGACGCCTGCCGGCTCGGCTTCGCGCAACGCGGTGAACGCGTCGCGCAGGTGGTCGGCGAGCTTGTCCACGTCGGCGAACAGGCCCGGATCGGTGGTGATGCCGATGCCGGTGCGCTCCGCCCAGTGCAGCATTCCGACGGCCAGGCCCACGCCGTCGGCCAGCGGCAGCACCGGGTGCGCGGTGTGCAGCGACGCCCCCGCGATCGACGCCGGTTCGACCCGGCCCGGCATGATGGAGACGAGCGCCTGGAAGAACCGCGCGCGGTACGCGGCCCGCACCGCGCGGGCGTGCAACGGCGCGGGCAGCGCGGCGAGCGCGCGCAGCACGGCCGCGGCGGCCTGCGGACGGCCGTGCGCTTGGGAGCGGCCGAGCCGGGCCGCGACCTCGTTGAGCCGGCGCCGCGGTGCCATCGGGCCCAGCGGCAGGTCGACGGCCACCCCGGCCGCGTGGTTGCCGAAGTCGTCGTCGCTCTCGCCGGTGCTGCGCGGCACCATCGCGCGCAACGACCGCTGCACCGCGTTGTTCTCGTCGAGCCGGTGCAGCGCCTCCGCCAGCACCGCCAGCAGCAGCGCGCTGCGGGTGACCCGGTGGGCGCTCGCGCAGTCGCGCACTTCGTCGGCGGGCAGCTCCAGCCACGCGAACCGGCGCGCGGAAGTGCTGTTCCTCGGCGCGGTCGCGGCGGGTGCGGCACTCGTGGCGGCGAGGCTGAGCAGGCCGCGCAGCACGATCGCGGCCCTGCGCGGCCCCGACGGGACCGGTGCCGCGGGAGCGGGCGGCTCCGGTGGGACGTCGGAGACGAGGCGGAGCAGCGAAGAGGTCATCGCCAGTCCGTCGCCCAGCGCGTGGTGCATCTTGATCAGGATCGTCACCCGTTCCGTGCCGGGTTCGCGGACGAGCTTCGCCGACCAGGGCGGCCGGTCCCGGCGCAGCGGGGTCGTGAAGAAGTCGCGCTCGACCTCGTCGCGTTCGCGGGGGTCGCCGGTGCGCAGCTCGTGGTGGCTCAGGTGGTCGGGCACGGAGATCTCCCGGACCGGCACCCAGCACGGGCGGTGGCCGTGGGGCGTGCTCAGCCGGTGGTGCAGCATCGGCAGGTCCGGTGCTCTGCTGCTGATCAGGCCGCCGAGGTGGTCGATCCAGTCGGCGGTCGTCATGGCCCGGTCCGTGGAGCTCAGCGACAGGACGGCACCGGTCTGCTGGGGCACTTCGGCCGAGTCGGCGTGCACGAAGAACGCGTCCTGGGCGCGCAACCGCCGGGGCTGGGACGGCACCCGCAGGTGCGCGAGTTCGGCTACCTGGTCCGCGAACCGGCCGGTGGCGGCGAGGTGGTCGAGCACGCGCTGCTCGGCGGCGCGCAACTCGGCCGGTTCGGCGAGCAGCCGGTGCACGGTCTTGGTCAGCGCGCCCGCGTCCTCGCACAGCTCGGCCAGTCCCGCTTCGGCCATCAGCAGCGCGTTGGCGCGGCCGTGCCCGGCGATGGGTTCCACCATCAGCACCGGGCGACCGCACGCGAGCGCTTCCAGCGCGGTCGCGCCGCCCGCATTCGTCACCACGACGTCGGCGGCGGCCGTGTACGCGGGCACGTCGCGCACCCAGCTCAGCGGAACCAGGCGAGCGTCCTGGTCGGCGCGGTGGCGCAGCCGCCGCAGCAGCGCGTCGTTGTGCCCGCACAGCACCACGACGCGGTCGATCCCGGTGCGCAGCGCGGCCTCGGCGGCGCGCTCGACGGAACCGAAACCCAGCGACCCGCAGGAGATCAGCAGCACCCGGCCCTCGGCGGGCAGCCCGCAGTCGCGGCGCGCGGCGGCCTTGTCGCGGGGGTGGAACCGGGTCTCGACCGGAGGGGCGCTGACGGCGTGCACCGAGCGGGGTTGCGCGCGGTGCGCGGCGCGCAGCCCGTTCTCGCTCATCACGTAGTGCAGGTCGATCCGGGAGTACACCCAGAACGGGTGCGGGGCGAAATCGGAGATCACCGCCGCGATCGGCACGTCGAGCTGACCTCGCCCGCGCAGCCAGTCCAGACCGGCGGTGCCCAGCGGGTACGTCGAGACGATCAGGTTCGGGCGGCGCGCCGCCAGCAGCGGGCGCAGCCGCCGTCCGCACCAGGACCCGACGAAGCGGCGGCAGCCGTCGGCGAACCACCGCTGCCGCCACAGCGCGGCGTAGAAGAAGTCGTAGAGCCACGGGGTGGATTCGACGTTGGTCACGTAGATCCGCTGGAAGGTCCGCGGCACCCAGGAACCCATCAGCTCCAGCGCGTCCACCCAGGTCACCGAGCACTCCGGCCAGCGGGCGCGGGCGGCCTCCTCCACGGCTCGCGCGGTGGCGTTGTGCCCTTCGCCGATGGTGGCGCTGACCAGCAGGAGGCGGCGTGGCGGCTGAGTCACGAGGCGAGCTCCTTCCGAGGACGGCTCGTCGTTCCGGAGGCTAACCGCGCCGCCGGGGCTCGGCTTGATGAGCGGATGCGGCTGGTGAGCTCGTCTCGGGAAGGGGCGGTGTCCGCCGGATTGCCCGGCGCTGTGCCGCGGTCACGATGGTGGGCGGACTGGTCGACGGCCCGGTCGACCGGACGGGACGGAGGAGCGCGCATGACCGGCAAGCAGGAAGCGGCGGCCAAGGTCCGGGAGAAGAAGACCGAGCTGGGGGTGACGTGGGCGCAGCTGGCGGAGGCGGTGGGCAGGCCGGTGGCGTGGACGACCTCGGCGCTGCTGGGCCAGCACCCGATGCCGGAGCGGGAGGCGCGGGCGGCGGTGGAGCTGCTGGAGCTCGGCCCGGACGTGCTGCACGCGCTGCGGCTGCAACCCACCAGGGGAGCGCTGGACGCGGCGGTGCCCACCGATCCCACGACGTACCGGTTCTACGAGGTGCTGCAGGTGTACGGGCCGACGCTCAAGGAGCTGATCCACGAGGAGTTCGGCGACGGCATCATGAGCGCGATCAACTTCCGGCTCGACGTGCGCCGCGCGCCGGATCCGAAGGGTGACCGCGTGGTCGTGACGCTGGACGGGAAGTTCCTGCCCTACGAGTGGTGAGCTAGCCGCCGGTGGCGGCGAGGAACGCGTCGCGGACCTCGCCGGTGGTGTGCGCGGGCCACAGCGCGTGCAGCGGGGCGAACACCGCGGGGCGCAGCTCGACGACCTGGGTGCGCCCGCCCGCGGCCGGTCCGGGCGGTGCGGTGACCAGCGCGACGTGGTTCGTGGCGATGACGGCGGTGACCGGCGGAGTGCCCTGGATCGGGTTGCGCACGTAGTCCGGTTCGAACCCGGCCTGGCGGCAGTGCGCCAGCAGCAGATCGGTGTAGCCGGACCGGCCGGGGTCGCCCCAGACGACGAGCCGTTCCCCGGCCAGCTCGGCCAGCCGCACGTGGTCGCGCCCGGCGAGGTGGTGGTCGGCGGCCACGGCGACGGCCAGCCGGTCCTGGGTGAGGGTGGTGCGCGTCAGCCCGCGCTCGGGCCGCATGCCCCGGCACAGGCCGAGGTCGATGTCGCCGCCGATCAGGTCTTCGGCCAGCCGCGGCGGGTAGTGCTGGTGCACGTCGGTGTGCAGACCGGGCAGGTCGGCCAGCGCCGTGTGCACGAGCGCGGTGACCTCGTCGCTGGTCACCGCCGGGGTGTGGCCGATGCGCAGGACTTCGGTGCCACCCCGCCCGATGCGGCGCGCCCGCTGCAGCGCCGAGCGGGCGACGCCGTGCAGGACACGGGCGTCGTCGATGAGCGCCTGCCCCGCGGGCAGTGCCGTGACGCCGCCGGCGTCCCGGCGCAGCAGGGGGACGCCGACCTCGCGTTCGAGGCTGCGCACGGAGGTGCTCAGCGCCTGCTGCGAGAGGTGCAGCCTGGCCGCCGCGCGGGTGAACCCGCCCTCTTCGGCGACGGCGACCAGGTGCTCCAGCTTGCGCAGGTCCAGGCCCACGTCAGGACCTCGACGCCGAGCGCGCGGTGCTCACGAGTTCCGCCGCGAGCGTGGCTGTGGTGGCCAGCCCGATCGCCAGCACGGCGGGACCGATGCCGAGGGCGTCGCTGGTTGCGGCCAGCACGAGGACCAGCACGGCACCGGCGGCGATGATGATCGGCCTGCCGACGGCGCCGGTGCCGGTCATCCGGTGCAGCAACAGCAGGACCAGCAGGAACAGCCCGACCGGGACGGCGAGGGCGAACGCGTCCGCGTGGACCGAGGTGTGCGCGGTGTGCTCGGCGATGTTGAGCGCGGTGTGCAGCCCGGACCCGACCGCGGCGATCGAGGCGAAGATCAAGTAATGGCCGTATCCCCAGATCAGCGCGGTCCGCAACGACGCGAAGGTGGTCTCGGCGCCGGTGAAGTAGATCCACCACAGGGAGAACACGAGGACGAGCCCGCCGAGGATCACCATCAGGACGGACGGGGACAGGCCGTGCTCGGAGATCGCGTCCTGCACGCCGGCCAGCGTGGCGAGGATGACTTCGCCGAGCACGATGATGGTCAGCAGGCCGTACCGCTCGGCGATGTGCTCCGGGTGCCAGCTGGTGGCCTCGCCGCGGTACTCCGCCCAGATGGGCACGAGCATCTCGGCGACCGCCAGCGCGACGAATCCGATGAGCCCCCAGGGCTGCGGGAGCGCGAGCCGGGCGATCCAGCCGAGCTGGACCACGGCGATCCCGGTGGCGTAGCGCAGCGCGGTGCGGCGTCCCTGCGCGTGCTCGGCCGCCGCGCGCAACCACTGCCCGATCATCGCCACCCGCATCACGACGTAGCCGATCGTGATCACGGTGAAGTCGTACTCGGTGAACGCGGCCGGAACGCCCGCGGCGAGCACCAGCACTCCGGCCATCTGCAGCAGCGTCAGCAGCCGGTACGGGACGTCGTCGGTGTCGTAGGCCGAGGCGAACCAGGTGAAGTTCATCCACGCCCACCAGATCGCGAAGAACACCATCAGGTAGCCGGCCAGCCCGGCCCCCGCGTGCCCTTCGCTGAGGGCGTGGTGCCACTGGGTGGCGGCCTGCGACACGGCCACCACGAAGCACAGGTCGAACAGCAGCTCCAGCGGCGTCGCCGCACGGTGCCCCTCGCGCGGGTCCCGCGCGCGCATGACCGTGTGCCAGTCGGCGATTCCTCGTTCAGTCACGTTCCCTCTCCTGGCGTGTCCGGAGCACGCTCCCCGTGCCCGTGGGGCGGCCGACCCCCCGCTCCGGCCGCCCCACGATCCTGCGTCACCCTCTCGGGTGGTCCGATCAGCGGGTGGTGTAGCCGCCGTTCGCGAAGATCGTCTGCCCGGTGATCCACCAGCCCTCGGTAGCGAGGAAGCGCACCAGCGGCTCGATGTCCTCGATCTTGGTGAGCTGGTTGCCGAGGCCCTGGGACTTGTGGAACTCCACCCGCTCGGGGGTCTCCTGCGGGTAGAAGAACGGGGTGTCCATCGGGCCCGGCGCGATGTTGTTCACCGAGATGCCGCGGTCGGCGAACTCCTTGGAGGCGGCGCGGGTGAAGTGCTCCAGCGGCGCCTTGCCGCCCGCGTAGGTGGAGTAGCCGTCGGTGAACGCCGCCAGCAGCGCCGTCACCAGGTTGATGATCTTGCCGTTGTCGTTGATCCGGCGACCGGCCTCCTGCAGGAAGAAGTACGCGGCCTTCGCGTTGATCGCGAACATCCGGTCGTACTCCTCCTCGGAGGTCTCGACGATCGGCTTGCGCAGCACCATGCCGGTGGTGTTGACCGCGACGTCGACCCCGCCGAACTCGTCGACCGCCACGTCGAACAGCCGCCGCACGTCGTCGACCTGGGTGAGGTCGCCCTGCACCGTGACCGCGGCGGAACCCGCGGCCCGGATCGCCTCGGCGGTCTGCTCGGCGTCGGCCTTGGAGGTGTCGGAGTGGTGGTGGACCACGACCTTGGCACCCGCCTCGGCGAGTTTGGTGCTGATCAGGCCGCCGAGGTTCTTGCCGCCTCCGGCGACCACCGCGACCTTGCCGTCGAGCGTGTGCGCTGCCATCTCGCCCTCCTGTTGATCGGTCGGCCGGCGATACCCCGTTCGCAGCACGGGTTCGCCCCTGTGCCGACGACGTTAGGCAGGATGGGCGAACAGGGGAAACGCGAACGTCGGGTAGCCCGACAAGGTCGGTTGATAAGTCCAGGTCGCCGCGCGTGCGGGGTCAGCTGCAGACGCTGCTCAGCGCGTCCCCGAGCTCCTCGCCGTGCAGGTCGTCGAGGCGGTGTTCGACGACGGTTCCGAGCACGGCGACGGCCAGGTCCGCCCGGCAGTGGGTCGTGGGGGAGCGCACGGGTTCTGTCGCGCGCAGTTCGCGCACCGCCTCGGCGCTGATCCGGTCGAGTCGCGGACGCACCTGCGCACCGAGGTCGGGCCGGTGCGCCGGACGCAGTTCCGGGTGCTCGTCCCAGCGCTCGTGCAGTCCGCGCTGGACGTCCTTGCCCGCCTCGATCTGGTCCCGGAAGAACCGGATTCCGACGGCCGGGTCCAGTCCGGACGCGGAGGACAGGTCGGCGACGGTGTCGAGGACCTCCTGCTCGCGCCGCGGATCCTCGATGGGGGTGCCGGTGCCGTACTTGGCGGCGGCGACCTCGTCGGCGAGCAGCAGCCGTTGCGCGGCGAGGTCGACCAGCGGGGCGAGCCGGGCCCGCGATTCCGCGGCGGGCTCGGGGGCGCTGAGCGCGGCCGGGGCGGTGATCGCGCTCAGCGCGCTCAGCACGGCGGCGGTGATCGTGGTCGATCGCAGGTTCATGTCCGCTCCTCGTGGTCGGGTGCGGAGGAGTCTGCCGTGCCGAAGGCGGAGGTCAGAAGCGGACACGCCCCGGCGTGTCGGACGCACGACCGGTCGTGGCACGGATTCCGCGCCGCGCGATCCACTGTGTATCCGATGTGGACGAAAGCGCACGAGCGCGAACGCGGACCGACGTCGGGTCCGACGTGCAGGAAGGCGATGCGATCACCGTCGTTGATCCGAAATGGACAGTCGAGGTGCGGCGCAACGGAGTGCGCCACTGCTCCTGTCGGCGTAACCGGAGGGCGGATCTTTATCACCCGCGTGACAAAGAAATCCGGCCGCGGCTCAGCTCGCTTGACGTGCTCGGCGCCGACGTCGAAAAGTGGTCGGATCAGTCCGGCGGAGATCCGCAGAACCGGCGAGGGAGCGTTCATGGCGAAGGAAGGCCGAAGCGACCGTGCGGGAGCGGTGCGCAGAACCGTCCACGGCGCGCGCGGAATGCGAGTGCTGGCGCGAGCAGGCATGGCCTCGCCCGCCGCGCCGGGCCAGGCGCTGCGCGGACTCGCCGACGTGCGCGCGTGGGGGCCGCTGGTGGGCGCCCTGCGGCACGTGTCCCGCACCCGGCCGGACGCCGTCGGGCTCATCGACGAGCGCGGCGGCATGACCTACGCCGAGCTGGACCGCGCATCGGACCGGCTGGCGATCTCGTTGCGGGACAGGGGATTCGAGGCCGAGCACACGATCGCCGTGCTGTGCCGGGATCACCGCTGGCTGGTGCTGAGCCTGCTGGCCTGCGGCAAGCTCGGCGCGCACGCGGTGCTGGTCAACACCGGGTTCGCCGCGCCGGAACTGACCGAAGTGCTCGCCCACGAGCGGGCCGCGGCGCTGGTGGTCGACGCCGAGTTCCAGCCGCTGGTGGCCGAGGCGCGGCTGCGGCTGCCGTGCTTCCAGGCCTGGCCCGCCGCCGGCGCGCGGCGCGGCACGACGCTGGAGGACCTGCTCGAGGAGGCCCGGCGGGCGCCGGAACCCGACCCGGTGGTGCCGCAGCCGCGCCGTCCGGGCGGTGTGGTGCTGCTGACCAGCGGCACCACCGGCCGCCCGAAAGGCGCTCGCCGCGAGGTGCGGTCGGCGTTGAGCGCCGCCGAGTTCCTGGACCGGATCCCGCTGCGCTCCGGCGAAGCCACCTTCATCGCGTCCCCGCTGTTCCACGCCATCGGCTACTCGCAGCTGACGCTGGCGTTCGGACTCGGCAGCACCGTCGTGGTGCGGCGCAGGTTCGACGCCGAGCAGGTGGCCCGCGCGGTGCACGAGCACGGGTGCACCGCGCTGGTGCTGGTGCCGACGGTGCTGCAGCGGCTGCTCGACCTGGACGAGGACTTCCTGCGCGCGACCACGTCGACGTTGCGCGTGGTGGTGGTGTCGGGTTCGGTGCTGGCGCCGGAACTGGTGCAGGACGCCGCCGAGCTGATCGGTGAGGTGCTCTACAACCTGTACGGCTCCACGGAGGCGGCGGTCGCCGCGGTCGCGACGCCGCGAGAGCTGCGCCGGGCCCCAGGAACGGTGGGGCGCAGCCCGCGCGGGTGCGCCGTGCGGCTCTACGACGCGGAGAACCGGCGCATCACCCGGCCCGGCGCGGTGGGGCGGATCTTCGCGGGCGGGCCGCTGATGTTCACCGGGTACACCAGCAGCGCCGGCCGGCCGCAGATCGACGGGCTCGTCGACACCGGGGACCTCGGCCACCTCGACGACTCCGGCCTGCTGTTCGTGGACGGCCGAGCCGACGACATGATCATCTCGGGTGGGGAGAACGTGTTCCCCGCCGAAGTCGAGCACGTGATCGCCACCCACCACGCCGTCAAGGACGTCGCGGTGCTCGGCATCGCCGACGCGGAGTTCGGCCAACGCCTGCACGCCTACGTGGTGCCCATCCCCGGAGCCGAGCTGCACCCGCAGGAGATCGTCGAGTTCGTCCGCGCCCGGATGGCGCGGCACAAGGTCCCCCGCGAGGTCGAACTGGTGCGCTCGGTGCCGCGCAACCCCACCGGCAAGATCCTGCGCCGCGCCCTCGCCGAACCGCGCTGAACCCGCAGCGCACCGCAGTGTCCGAAACTGTCAATGATCTGACCGTCGGCGTCAGACCGGACGAGCGAACCCGGCTTAACGTGATCGTGTCCGCAGCGCACGAACACGAGGAGCATCCATGTCGCCGATCCGCCAACCGCATGTCGCCATCATCGGCAGCGGGTTCGCGGGCATCGCGGTGGCCGCTCAGCTCAAGCGCGCCGGGCACACCTCCTTCACGATCTTCGAGCGCGCTCCCGGCGTCGGCGGGGTGTGGCGCGACAACACCTACCCGGGCGCGGCCTGCGACGTTCCCTCGCACCTGTACTCCTACTCGTTCGTGCCGGAACCCACGTGGCGGCGCCGGTTCGCCGAGCAGCCGGAGATCCTGCAATACCTGCGCCGCTGCGTCGAACAGCACCGGCTGACCCGGCACCTGCGGTTGAACACGGCCATCGAGGCGGCCGACTACGACGAGAGATCCCGGCGCTGGCGGCTGCGCACCGGTTCGGGCGAGGTCGTCGAGGCCGACGTGCTGGTGCCCGCGGTGGGCCAGCTCAGCGAACCGCTCATCCCGGAGCTGCCGGGCATGGGCGACTTCGCGGGCCCGATGTTCCACTCGGCCCGCTGGGACCACCAGGTGGACCTGCGCGACAAGCGGGTCGCGGTGATCGGAACCGGGGCGAGCGCGGTGCAGTTCGTGCCCGCCATCGCGGGCCGGGTGCGGGAGCTGACGGTGTTCCAGCGTTCCGCGCCGCACGTCGTGCCGCGGCCCGACCGCGCCTACCGGCCCTGGCACCGGTTCGTGTTCCGCAACGTGCCCGGCGCGCAGTCGCTGGCGCGGTTCGGCCTGTGGAGCTTCTTCGAGGCCGCCGGTCGCGGCCTGACGACGGCGCAGCCCATCGGCAAGGTGTTCTCGCTCGTCGCGGGCTGGCACCGGTCCACCCAGCTGCGGGCCGAGCAGGTGAGCGACGACCTCGCCCCGGACCATCCGATCGGGTGCAAGCGGGTGCTGTTCTCCAGCGAGTACTACCCGGCGTTCAACCGGCCGGGCGTGCGGGCGGAGACCAGCCGCATCGAGCGGGTCACGCCGCAGGGCCTGCGCACCGCGGACGGCACCGAGCACCCGGCCGACGTGGTGATCTTCGGAACGGGGTTCGACGCGAGCAACTTCCTGTCCTCGATGGCGGTGCGCGGTGTCGGCGGCACCCGGCTCGACGAGGTGTGGGAGCAGGGCGCCCGCGCCTACCTGGGCATGGCGGTGCCGCGGTTCCCGAACATGTTCGTGATGTACGGCCCGAACACCAACCTCGGTTCCGGTTCCGTCGTGCACATGCTGGAGAGCCAGGCCAAGTACGTGGTGCGCCTGGTGCGCAGGCTCGCGCGGCGTCCCGGCGCCGCGCTGGAGGTGCGCCCGGAGGCGGCGGAGCGCTTCGACCGCGAGATCCAGCAGCGGCTGCGCGACAGCGTGTTCACCTCCTGCCAGAGCTGGTACCGCGACGAGAGCGGCCGGATCAGCACGAACTGGCCGGGTTCGATGACCGAGTACCGCCGCCGCACCCGCTGCCCCGACCTGTCCGACTACCAGGTGCTCGCGCCGTCCACGACATGATCGCCCGACGCGGCGCGGCCGCGGTGATCACCCGCCGTCGCGGCGATTCCCGCTCCCGGTACGGTCACGCGACTCGTCCTGCAAGATCATCAAGAGCTGACAATTCGAGCGGGCCGACGCCGGCCCGGATCCCTGCGAGGTGTGCATGCCCGGCCACGATTACGACGTGCTCGTCATCGGCTCCGGTTTCGGCGGCGGAGTCTCCGCGCTGCGGCTCACGGAGAAGGGCTACCGCGTCGGAGTGCTGGAAGCGGGCAAGCGGTTCACCGACGCGGACTTCCCGAAGACGTCGTGGCGGCTGCGGGACTACCTCTACATCCCGGCGCTGGGCTGCTACGGGATCTTCCGGTTCAGCCTGCTCAAGGACGTGCTGATCCTCAGCGGAGCGGGGGTCGGCGGCGGATCGCTGGTCTACGCGAACACGCTCTACGAGCCGCCCGCGGAGTTCTACGCCCACCAGCAGTGGGCCGGGATCACCGACTGGAAGGACGAGCTCGCCCCGTACTACGACCAGGCCAAGCGGATGCTGGGCGTGACGGAGAACCCGCGCGACACGCCCTCGGACCGCGCGATGCGCGAGGTCGCCGAAGACCTGGGCATCGCCGGGACCTACCACCGCGCCCAGGTCGGCGTGTACTTCGGCGAGCCGGGGGAGACGGTGCCCGACCCGTTCTTCGGCGGCGCCGGACCGGAGCGCAAGGGCTGCCTGCACTGCGGTGAATGCATGACCGGCTGCCGGCACAACGCGAAGAACACGGTGGCGAAGAACTACCTTCACCTGGCGGAGAGCGCGGGCGCGGCGGTGCACCCGATGACCACGGTGACCGCGGTGCGCCCGCTGCCCGACGGCGGCTACGCCGTCGACACCGTGCGCACCGGGCGGCGGATCCGCAAGCAGCGCCGCACGTTCACCGCCGCCGAGGTGGTGTTCTCCGCTTCCGCGCTGGGAACCCAGAAGTTGCTGCACAAGATGCGCGACGAGTCGGTACTGCCGCGGATCTCGCCCCGGCTCGGGGTGCTCAGCCGCACCAACTCCGAGCAGATCCTCGCCGCCCGCGCCCGCGGCGACGAGCAGGACTACAGCGAGGGCGTCACCATCACGTCCTCCATCCACCCGGATTCGACGACCCACATCGAGCCGGTGCGCTACGGCAAGGGCAGCAACCTGCTGGCACTGCTGGAGGCGACGCTGGTCGACCCGAAGCCGGGCCGGAACCGGTTGCTGCTGGGGCTGCGGCGCATGTTGCGCAACTGGCGGGACCTGCCGACGCTGCACAACCCGCGCCGCTGGTCGCAGCAGACGATCGTGCTGCTGGTCATGCAAGCGGTGGACAACTCCCTGACGCTGCGGACCAAGCGCGGGTTGTTCGGCCGCAAGCTCAGCAGCGAGCAAGGCGCGGGGGAGCCGAACCCGACGTGGATCCCCTCCGGGCACGCGGCGGCGCGCTCGCTGGCGGACAAGATCGACGGAGTGCCCGCGGGCAGCTGGGCGGACCTGGCGAACGTGCCGATCACGGGGCACTTCATCGGTGGCTGCGCGATCGGTTCGGACGCCGAGCACGGCGTGGTCGACGCCTACCACCGGCTCTACGGCCACCCCGGGCTGCACGTCGTGGACGGTTCGACGATCTCGGCGAACCTCGGGGTGAACCCGTCGCTGACCATCACCGCGCAGGCCGAGCGCGCGATGGCGCTGTGGCCGAACAAGGGCGAACCGGACCGCCGCCCCGAACTCGGCGAGCCCTACCAGCGGATCACCCCGAGCCGGCCGGTCGGCCCCGTCGTCCCCGAGGCGGCACCCGGCGCGCTGCGGCTGCCGGTGACACCGGTCTGACAGCCTGTTCCGGTGGGGACCGGACCAGGACACCCATGAAGAGGAGCACCGATGCCCTATCCGCCCGAACCCTGGGAGCTGCGCGGCAGCCTGCATCTGTCGCTGTGGCGGCTGCCCGACGCGGAGCTGCCGGGCACTCCGGTGGAGACGCCGCCGATCCTCGTCGGCGGGTCCGGGTTCGTCGGCACCGCCTGGGTGGTCTACGGCCAGGGCAGCGTCATGGAGTACAACGAGCTGCTCACCGCGGTGCTGGTGCACGACCGGTTGACGCCGCGGGTGCACATCAGCCACATCTGGGTCGACAGCGCCGATTCCGAGCAGGGCGGCCGGGAGCTGTGGGGCATTCCCAAGCGGCAGGCCGAGTTCCAGCTGCGCTCCAGCACCGGTGAGTCCCGCTTCTCGCGGGTGACGTCGTTCGCGGCCGGTGGCATCGCCTCCGCCGGGTTCAGCCGCGTCGCGTCGCTGCCCGGGGCCTGGCCGTTCGCCTACCGCATCGCCCAGGACCTCAACGGGTTCCAGCAGACGCCGGTCAGCGGATCGTCCAGCGTCGTCTGGTGCACCTCGTCGTGGCGATTCGAGCCGGACGGTCCGTTGGGCTGGCTGGGCGGACGGCGGCCGGTGGCGAGCCTGGCGCTCAACGACTTCGCGATGCGGTTCGGCTCCGAAGGCGCCCGGTAGGGTCCCGCGACGGCGCCGGCACCAGCAGCTCCGGGCGCCGGAAAAATCCCGTTTTCCGTTGGTGTGAGCCGGAATCGGGCGTTGTGGCGAACTCGGCCACGACGCCCGTTCCGGGCCCGGTCGTGCGACCATCTAGGTCATGACTGGTTCCGCACGCGCACTGCTCGACTCGATTCATCACGAACTCGCCCCCCGCGAAGGGGAGAATCGACTGGTGCCGCTCGTGCAGGAGGGCACCGCCCCCCGGTCGGTGCTGGGCGCGCTGGCCGCCGAGGAATCCCGCATCGTGCCGTGCGACTGGCGCAGCTTCCTGACCCTGTCCGCGCGCGCCGCCGACCGCCCCACCCGCGAGTTCTTCGCGGGTCTCGCCCAGGGCGAGGGGGCCGCGCTCGAAGCGCTGCCGAAGCTCTCCGCCGCGCTGGGCTGGAGCGAGCAGGACGTCGCCGACTACCGCCCGAAGGCCGGGTGCCAGGCGTATCCGGCGTACATGTCGTGGCTGGCGCTGCACGCCGACCCCGGCGACGCGGCGGTGGCGATCGTGTCCAACTTCGCCGCGTTCGGCGCGTATTGCGCCGAGGTCGCCCGAGCGCTGCGCACCCGGTACGGACTGTCCGATTCGGACTGCGAGTTCTTCGACCTGTTCGGCACTCCCGTGCCCGGCGCCGACGAGCAGGCCGAGGCCGCGGTGCAGGCGGGGCTCGACGCGGGTACCACCACCGAGGCGCTCGCCCGCCAGTACGCGGGCCTGTTCCAGGACTACGAGCTCATGTTCTGGAACACGCTTCCTGACGAGATGTAGCGATGGGGCTCGATCTTTGATCTTGGCCTGCGTAGGGGTCGGGTGGCGGAACCTCAGCGTTCTTCTCGCTGCGGGATCTTTTTCCCGAGTGGCTCCGCCACGAGGGAAGAAGCTGTCCTCGTGAGGAAACCGCTGAGAACCCGCGGGTGGTCGTTGTGCTCTGGCTGGTCACTGCTCAGCTGCTTCGCCGCTGACAAGACAACGACCGACAGCGCCGCTCACCTGGGAAGTCGATGTCAAGACAGGTGGTCGGCGGCTGGTTCGTCAGCTCTTGGCCGGGAGCAGTGGTGGTAGCCGGTGGATCTCGCCGTCGGCGTGCAGGCGCAGGAAGGCGTCCACGACGGCCGGGTCGAACTGCGTGCCGCGGCCGTCGCGCAGTTCCTGCAGCGCCTCGTCGACGGTGAGGGTGCGCCGGTAGGGCCGGTCGGCGAGCATCGTCGCCCACGCGTCGCAGACCGAGATGATCCGCGCCTCGAACCGGATCGTCGCCGCGGCCAGTCCCAACGGGTAGCCCTTGCCGTCCCAGCGCTCGTGGTGCTGGCGCACGATCTCGGCGATCTCGTGCAGGTCCGGCACCGACCGCAGCAGGTGGTAGCCGTGATCGGGGTGCTGGCGCAGCAACGCCCACTCCGCCTCGTCGAGCGCGGCGGGTTTGCTCAGCACCGACTCCGGGATGACGATCTTGCCGACGTCGTGCAGGCGCCCGGCGAGTTCGGTGTTGTGCACGGTCGCGGCGTCGCCGCCCATCGCCCGGCACACGACCCGCGCGTAGGACCCGACGGCGCGACCGTGCGAGTGCGAGGACAAGTAGTGGTCGACCTGGTCGCTGACCGAGTGCAGGTAGCCGAGCGCCGCGGTGTGGTCCACCGCGGTCACGGCGACCGGGCGCTCGCCCACCGAGATCCGGTCGCGGCCTTCGGCCTTCGCCGCGTACAGCGCGCGGTCGGCGGCGGCCACGATCTGCATCGGATCGTCCTCCTGACCGGTCGCCCGCGCCGCCCCGACCGAGGTGGTGACCGCGATCCACTCCGCGCGCTCGACGACGACCGGTTCCCGCGCGACCGCCAGCCGGAGCCGTTCGGCGATCGCCGGCACGTCCTCGTCGGCCACGTCCGTGCTCAGCAGCGCGAATTCCTCGCCGCCGTAGCGGGCCAGCACGTCGCCTTCGCGCACGACCTCGCGCAGCCGGTTCGAGATCTCCACGAGCACGCGGTCGCCCACCGGGTGCCCGTAGCGGTCGTTGATGGACTTGAAGTGGTCGACGTCCACGATGAACACGGCGAGCCGCGTGCGGGCCCGGCTCGCGCGCCCCAGGGCCTTCGGCAGTTCCATCTCGAAGTACCGCCGCGTGTGCAGCCCGGTCAGCGAGTCCGTCACCGCGAGCCTGCGCTGCTCGGAGACCATCACCACCAGCCTGCCCAGGGTGAGCAGGAACAGCACCGCGCAGGCCACCGCGATCGCGTTCACGTAGCCGTCGGAGACCCGGGCGTTCTCCAGCACCAGGATGCCGGGCGCGATGAGCGAGGCGGCGGCCAGCATCGTCACCCGCAGCGGGCTCAGGTTCAGCTCCCGGCCCGGCCCCGTCTGGGTCAGCGCGGCCATCGTCGGGTGCAGTCCGGCGGTGCCGAGGGCGATGTTGCCCGCGAGCCACAGCGCGTCCAGGAAGTTCCCGGCGAAGTAGCTGCCGTCGATCCGCTGCAGCACGTAGATCGAATCGGCGCCGAGGAACGCCAGCAGGTTGCCCACCAGCAGGAAGAACGACGGCGGGCGCGGACCGGGGTCGAGCAGCAGCCGCAACCCCACCGCCAGCAGCGCCAGGTCCAGCACCGGGTAGGCCACGTAGGCCGCCGTGGTCAGTCCGGACTCGGTCCCGCTGGTCAACGGCTTGATCAGGTACAGCCAGGACAGCAGGGCCGCCGCCACGCCCAGCACCGTCGCGTCGATGAGGCTCAGCAGGTCGCGCCGCGGCGAACGCGCTCTGATCAGCAGCAGCACCCCGGTGACGATCAGCGGGTAGTGCGCCAGGTAGAGGACGTCGGCGACGAACGGGAACGTGGTGATGCCCAGCAGGTAGTGCGCCGTGTAGAAGCTGGTGTCGGCGAGGAAGTACACGGCTTGGCTGCTGGCGATCAGCAGCCACGGCAGGCGCCAGCGCGGCCGGTGAACGCGCAGTCCGTACAGCAGGGCGGGCACCGCGGAGGCGCTGATGCCGCAGTAGAGCACGATCCGCAGCGGGTTCGTGGCGTCGTTCTCCGGGATGGCGAAGTAGGCGACGGCCACCAGCGCGCAGACCACCAAGTAGACCGGCCAGACGAGGCCGCCGAACGTCCGCCGAACCGAGCTGATCATCGAAGCCTTTCCACTGGGGACACGACCGTAGCGGTCGAGCGGTGGTCGATGCCATGCGTAAGAGCCCGATCCGCCGAAGATCGGCATCCACCCTAGTGGTTCTTTCAGAACGACCTTCGTAGCTGGTTGCTCAGCGGAACCTCAGCGGCTTCCTCGCTGCGGGATCGTTTTCTGATGTAGCAGCCCTACACGGCGAAATCGCTGTCCTCGCGAGGAAGCCGCTGAGAACCCGCCGGCGGTCGGTTTGCTCTGGCTGGTCACTGCTCAGCGACTCCGCCGCTGACAAGGCAAAGTTCAAAAGATCGTTCTGCACGGCCTCCTAGTGGCCGAGGTCCGCTCGCCCGATGATGTGGATCACTGCGGATGCGCTCGCGGATCAGGGGAATCGGGCCGACGGCGCGAATCCGGGCGCGGACCGGCGAGGAGCCGGGGCCAATGCCATCCACAGTGGAACAAGAACGAGCGGCGAGTGCGCCGCTCAGCGCAGCAGTGAGGTGATCAGGTCGTCCAGCCCCGCGCGGATCCGTTCCAGCGACATGCCCGCGACCTCCTGCTGGTAGGTGATCAGCACCGAGGCGAACGGCGCCAGCAACGCGTCGGCCCACACCTGCGCGTCCCCCTCCGGCCGGGCCGAACGCAGCAGTTCCGCCAAGTGCGCGCGATGCGCCCCGTAAGCGCCGCTGAGGTGGCGGGCATGCGCGCTGTTGGTCTCGGCGACCAGCAGCAGCGCCGACTGCTCGTCGACCCGGTCGAGCAGCGCGTCCAGGAACGCCCGGATCCGCTCGGCGGGCGCCGCACCCGGACCTAACGGCGCGGGCCCGCTGAGGAACGCCTCCTGGAACTCCCGCTCCCGCTCGTCGAGCAGCGCGTAGGCCAGCCCCGCGCGGTCCCCGAACCGCCGGTAGACGGTGCCGACGCCGACCCCCGCGGACTGGGCCACGTCCTCCATCGACAAGGACTCCACGCCGTGCCTGCGCACCATGCCCTGCGCGGCGTCCATGATCCGCCTGCGGTTGCGCGCGGCGTCGGCGCGTTCGACGTGCGCCGCGCGCTCGGTGCACGGCGGGTCGCAGGCCGGCTGGTCGGCTCGCATCGGAATCCCTCCCTCGATCCGCTACGTCCGCACAGTGTGCCGATCCGGCGCGGCGAGCCCAACGGCGCCGTGCCCTGCGACCCGGTGAACGGTCACTCCGGCGCGGACTCCTGCGGTCCGTCGACCACCTTCACCACCCGGCGCCTGCGCCACCGCCGCTGATGTCCGACCGGGCCGAGCCGGGTGCCGATCACGGCGGCGATCACCACCAGCACCAGCCCGGCGATGCTCAACGTCACCACCCGCATCGGCACCGGGTTGTCCACCGGGATGTCCGGGTGCGCCGCGCGTCCGGCGGGAGTGCCTCCCGCGGCGGCGCCGCCCTCCTCGGGCAGCACCGCGGTCACCGCCGAGTACGGGTTCACCGTGCCCCAGCCCATCTGCGGGTCCGGGACCGTGACGCCTGGCCGGGTCGCCGTCGCCTGCAACCGGTACTTGACCTGCTCCGCGGTCAGTTCCGGGTGGTAGGAGCGGACCAGCGCCGCGGTCCCGGTGACGAACGGCGTCGCGAAGCTCGTGCCGCTGTCCTGCCAATGCCCCGGGCCGCCCGGCCCGAGGCTCATCACGTCCACGCCGGGGGCGACGAGGGCGACGAAGTCGCCGGTCTGCGAGAAGTTCGCCCGCGCGCCGCTGGAATCCACCGCGCCGACCGCCAGCACGCCCGGGTACGAAGCCGGGTACGGGATCGGGTTGCCCTCCTGGGCGCCGTTGGCGACCGCGGCCACGACCAGCACGTCCCGCGACTGCGCGAATTCGATCGCGCTCCGCAGCTCCTGGTCGTCGTAGTAGGTGCTCTCGGAGATGTTGATGACCTTCACGCCCGAGTTCACCGCCGTGCGGATGCCTTCGGCCATGGTGTGCGCGGAACCGCCGTCGGTGGACTGGGTGTCCCGGATCGGCAGCACCTGCGCGTCCGGGGCGACCCCGGCGAACCCGACGCCGGGCTGCTGGCGCGCCGCGATGATCCCGGCCACGAACGTGCCGTGCCCGAGGCAGTCGGTGTTCGCGGGCCCACCGCCGGAGGAGTAGACGTCGTGCCCGACGAGGACGCCGCCGGCCAGCTGCGGGATCGACGCGTCCACCCCGGAGTCGATGACGCCGACGAGCACGCCCTGCCCGCGGGTCAGCTCCCACGCGCGTTCGGGCGCGATCAGCTGCTGCGCCCACGGCCGCGCCACCTCGGTCCGCACCGGCGGCGGGCGGCAGTCGGTGCCGGTGGCCTGGGTGCGGGGGAGCTGCGGGCCGGGCACGGCGGCGGCGGGCGCGGCCGCGGTCAGCAGCATCCCTGCCACCCCCAGCGCGGCGAGGACGGGTCGGCTTGCTCGCATGGTCCTGTTCTGCCTCATCGATCGATGTCAGTGCGCGGCCGCCGAAACCGGTTGCGGCGCAACCGGATCCGCGCCCGCGCCGGTGGGCGCGCGGGAGGCCGCGGGGGCGCCGCGCACCTCGCCCAGTACGAGGCCGACCGGTTCGCCGAACCGCTCGACGTGGTCGGCGTCGGTGAGCACCCGCAGCGGATTCGCGTGCCTGCGGTGCAGCGCGCGGCGCAACCTCGGTAGCACCGCCTCGTCGGCCTCGGTGAGCTCACCGGGAGCCGGGGCCTCGCCGGGACGCAGCTCGCGCAGCAGCACCGCGGGCGGCGCGGCCGATCCGCTCCCGTCCTGCTCGGTGTCCTGGCGATCCACCGCGAGCACCTTGAACCGGGTCGCCGCGCTGAACACCACCTCGTCCGGCGCGCCCTGGCCGATCGCGGCGACGCGGCGCGCCGACAGCGACCAGATCACCACGTCCACGTGCGGATCCTCCACGGTCACGTCGCTCGCGGAGGTCCCGCTCAGGAACGCGGGCTCGTCGAGCAACGTGCCCGGTTCGTAGCCCGGCAGCGGAGAGTGCCCGTCGCGCACCCGAGCGGTGCGGAACGAGGCGCCGCGGTGCACCGGCAACCTGCGCAACCCGGAGGTCAGGCAGGCCGCGTAGTCCCGGACCGCCGCGGCGTCCGGACCGCGCAACGCCCGGTTGATCGCGTTCCCGCCCGACGGCCCGCCCCCGATGTAGAGGTGCACGGCCACGAAGTCCGCCTTGGAGTCCGGCTCGCCCGCCGATTCGCGCAATGCCGGGAAGGTCGCGAGCGCGGTGTTCACGGACGGCAGCGAATCGTCGAACGCCTCGCCCGCCCACTGGGAGAAGCGGGTGCGTTCCTCCGCGGTGCTCTGGTGGTCGGCGGGCAGCGGGTCGTCCGGCAGCGGCGCCGGGACGAGTCGCAGCACCGGCGCGGGCGGCTGCTCGGCCGATGCCTCGGGCGTCACGTCGCGGACCTGGTCTCCGTCGATGCGCAGCATGACGGTGTCCTGCGTCGCGGCGGGCTCCGGAGGCGCGCTGCCCTCGTCCTGCGGGGAGGTGCTCGGCACCACCGGCATCCGCATGGTCGTGGCGTTGGCCGGCTGCTCCGGAGCGTCCGGTGCGGGCTGGTCCGGCGGGGCGAGCACCGGCGCGCGCACCGTCTCCTGATCGACCGGGCGGGGCCGGAGCAGGTTCGGCGCCGGGCCTTGCGACTCGGTGCGCGGGCGCGTCGCGGGGAGCGGGGGAGCGGTGATCGGTTCCGGTGCCGCCGCGTCCGCTGCCGGGGTGCTCGCGTCGGGCGTCGTCGTGCCGCCGTCGGAGGGTGGCTGCTGCGGAGCGTTCTCGGCGGGCGCGGCCCCGGGCGGCGCGGCGGCGACGGCGCCACCGGCGGCGGACAGCGTCGGGAACTCCAGCCGCTGCGCGAGCTCGCCCGCGGCCGTCCGCAGCTGGGCACGCAGCGGCTCGTCGGTCAAACCCAGCACCAGCAGCCGCAACCTGCCCCGCTGCTGCGGGCTCAACCCGCCCAGCAGCGCGTGCAGCACCTGCGGAACCTGCTGCGGCAGTCCGACGTGCGGGCGGCCCAGCGTCAGGGTCATGCGGTCGGGTTCGAAGGCCAGCCGATCAGCGGGGTCGGGCGCACCGGCCTGCATCCCCTCGACCAGGGCCAGGCCGGAAGGCACCACCTTCGCCTGCAGCTCACCCGGCACCGGCCGTCCGGGACTGGCCTGCGCCATGCCGCCCCACCGGTACAGCGCCGGACCTGCGGGCACCCAGCCGCGCGGCGCGGCGGCGGCCGAGACGACCTGCGCACCGCTGGCCGAATACCGCAGCAGCAGCGGGAACGGCTGCCACTGCGCACCGTCGGCCGCGCGGGCGACGGCGCGTTCGACCCCGTCCTCGCCGCGGCGCACCGTGCCCGTCGCGGCGAACACGTCGTGCCCGAGCAGCCGGGCCAGCTGCTGCATCCACTCCGCCGCGGCGGTGTCCGCCGAGGTCGGGATCAGTTCCATGCTGCCGCGCACCGCGGGCGGCAGCGGCCCGACCGCGGCGGCGACCTGCGCGGGAGTGACCGACGGCGCCAGCAGCACCCGAGGACGCTGGGCGGACTGCGGGACGACGACGCCAGCGTCGGGCGCGCGCGGGCTCTCCGCGGGCCGCAGCAGCAGGCCCGCGGGCACCGGCTCGGCCAGCAGGCCGGAGACCGAATTGGCCGCGCGCGGCAACGCCGACTCCCAGCGCGGCGTCGGCAGCCGCAGCGCGAAGGGCTGCGCGACGGTGCCGGTGCGGAACAACCGCCATGCGTGCTCACCGGTACCGGCGAAGATCGCCCCGCCCGGAACCAGCGCCAGCGGCCCGTCCGGAGCGAGCACGTCCACGCGGAACTCATCGGCCAGCCGCTGCGCGGGCGACCACCCCTGCGGACCCGCCTGGTGCAGACCGGACACCGCGACCCACACCTGCGGCGGCTGCGGCCCGCGGTTCACGCCGCCGAGCACACCGCGGAAGGCCTCGTGCAGCGAACCGAGGAAGGACGGATCGGTGACCGCGGCGGCCGAGGCCAGCACCACACCGGAACCGGGCGGTTGCGCGACCGTGTCGAAGAACCGCTGTTCGCGTTCGTCCTGATCGTCGACCTTGCGGATCACCGCTTTGCCCGCCTGGGCCTGGACGTACAGGCTCGGCGAGCCGGGGGACCCGGTCGTGCTGGAGTCCGGTGCTGACATCAACCGCTCTCGTTCCGCGCGCAGTCCGCCCCTCCGGTGCGGGCTTCGGTGCCCGCGCGAAGGCGCGGCCGTACCGGCCCCAGTCTGATCGACCGGCGACAGGAGCGGAACGCGTTCCGCTGCCACCGGCGATGTTCGCAGGGGTTTCCCTCACCCGGCGGTGTCGGCGTCGGGCGACCGGCCCAACGAGGGTGGGCGGCGAGATCCGGATCATCGCACGCGTACGCGCGGACCTCGCCGGTACCCGGGCGGAGCTACGTGAGAACTCGATCCCGCAGCGAGGAAGTCGCTGAGGTTGCGCTACCCGGCCCGCTGCTCAAGCCGAGATCGAAGACAGGCGATCAGGTCAGCGTGCTCGGATCTGCGGGCACGTCCACGGCGTGCTCCTGCAGTGCGCTCAGCGGGACCACCTCGATCGCCTTCGCGTGGGTGGCGGCCAGCAGCACCGGCGGAGCCGCCCCCGCCGAATAGGCCTCCAGCCAGCGAGAAGCGCACACGCACCAGCGATCACCGGGCTGCAGGCCCGCGAAGCCGTACTCCGGGCGGGGCGTCACCAGATCGTTGCCCGTCTCCTGTTGCTGCACGAGGAATTCGGTGGAGACCACGGCGCACACCGTGTGCTCGCCGACGTCCTCCGGTCCGGTCGAGCAGCAGCCGTCGCGGTAGAAACCGGTGAGCGGTTCGGTGCCGCAAGGCTCCAGTTCGCCACCGAGAACGTTGCGATCGGTCGTCATGAGGGCACCTTCACTCCAACACCTGGACGCCGGTAGGGGGCGGGCCCGAGCCGGGTCGAACTCCCCGGAGGGCGACCGCCCTCGGAGGTTGGACGCCCTGCGACCTCAGGCCCCGAAACCTGAGCTCCCAGTGTGGCGAGAACGGCGGTATCCGTCCAGTGGCGCGTTTTCGCCCCCGGTGCCCGATTCCTAGCGCGGCATCCGGCGCCAGATCGGGCGCGGCACGTACCGCAGCACCCCGAACAGCACCCGCAGCGCGAACGGCACCCACACCTCGACGCGGCCCCGGCGCAGCGCCCGCACCGCTGCATCGGCGACCTGACCGGGGGTGCTGGAGAACGGGGCGGGGGACATGCCCTCGGTCATCCGTCCGACGACGAAGCCCGGCCGCACCACCAGCAGGCTCACCCCGCTGCCGGCGAGCGCGTCCGCGAGCCCCGCCGCGAACCCGTCGAGCCCGGCCTTCGCCGACCCGTAGACGTAGTTCGCCCGCCGCACCCGCACCCCGGCCACCGAGGAGAACACCACCAGCCGCCCGGCGCCTTGCGCGCGCAGCACGGTCGCGAGGTGCGTGAGCACCGAGACGTGCGCGACGTAGTCGGTGTGCACGATCGACACCGCGTGCTCGGCGTCGTGCTCGGCGCGTTCCTGATCACCGAGGATGCCGAAGGAGACGATCACGTCGTCCAACGTCCCGTGCCGGGCGGTGAGGTCGTCGAGCAGCGTCCGGTGCGTGCCGAGGTCGTCGGCGTCGAACTCCACCCGCTCGACCTCGGCGGCTCCGGCTTCGCGCAGCAGTGCTTCCTGCTCGTCGAGGTCGTTGCTGCGCCGGGCGGCCAGGACCACCGTGCGGGCGCCGTCGCCGACCAGGCGGGCGGCCAGTTCGACACCGATCTCGCTGCGGCCGCCGAGGACCAGAACCGTTGAGCTCATCGCGGATCAGTGTGCCCGACGACGATCAGCGCACTCCGGGTGAGGGTGCCAGTCCGCTGCGGCAGAACGCGACGACCTTCTCCCGCAGCGTTCCCCGGTCCACCGCGGCCACGGCGTCGTGCCCGGCGTCGACCTCGAAGTACCGGAAGGCGGGGCCCGCGACGGACGGCCCGGCGAGCCGCCGGCGCAACGTCCGCGCCCGGCCGACCGGCACCGTCTCGTCGCCGGTGCCGTGCACCAGCAGCACCGGCGCGGTGTTCGCCTCCATGCCCCGCGCCAGTTCGTCGTCGTCGGTGAGCAGCGGCGCCAGCGCGACGCACGCCGACCACAGCCCCGGCGTGCTGCCCGCGGCCTGCAGCGCGAGCCGGCCGCCGTGGCCGCCGCCGAGCAGGATCGGACCGGGCAGTCCGGGCCGCTGCGAACGCAGGTGGTGCCCGAGCGAGATCACCCCGGCCAGGTCCGGCCCGCCCCACTTGCCGTCCTCGGCGCGGTGGTTCGGCGCGATGACGGCCACGCCCACCGCCGCCAGGTCCTGGAACAGCGGGTGGAACTCCCAGCGCCACAGCGCACCTTCGGTGTGGTGCAGCGCGAGCACCACGTGCTCGCAGGAACGCCACTTCGCGCCGCCGTAGACGATGGCCTCGATGCCGCCGCCGAGCCGCAGCAGGTCCGCCGACGCCCACGGCGGCTGCTCCGGGCCCGGTTCCTCCGGGATCGCGGAGCAGGATCCGCTCGGCGAGACCGTCACCAGCGTCGACGGCCGGGCGGGCGAGGAGAACGGCACCCGCACCGTGCGTCCGTTCAAGTGCGCCTGATCTCCGGTGCGGCCGGGCGGCAGGGTGAGCGCGGTGAGCTTGTCGTCGCGCGGGGAGTAGAGGTCCAGCGCCGACAACGCGCCCGATTCCCGCCGCAGCAGCACCCGCTGGCCGCCGTCGTCCACGGTCAGCGGGATGTGCGTCGGGCACAGCCGGTCCGGGAACCGCACGCTGCCCGCCCCGTCCAGCAGCACCCACCCGACCCGGTCCGCGCCGGTGGAGGTGGAGCGCACCAGCAGCAGCTTGGAGCGCTGGTGGTGCAGCAGGATCCGGTCGTCGCTGCCGGGCGACAGCGAGAACAGCGGCTGCCACGATCCGCGCCGCAGGTCGGCGAGCACCCCTTCGACCGCGTGCCCGGGCCGCGACAGGTTCAGCGCGAGCAGATCCGCGTCGGTGTCGAGCCACACACCCCCAGAGGCGGCTCCTGGCAGCCGCACGAGTGGCTCGACACCGGGCGGGCCGTCGGTGAGTCGCCAGACGGCCGTCTGTTCCGGGTCCTCGCGGGCGACCAGGAAGCCCAGCTGCGCCGCCGACGGGCTCGGCAGCAAGTAGCCGTCCGCCGCGCGCACTTGGCCCAGGATGTGGGTGCGCGGCACCGGCGGGGCGATCAGTTCCAGCTCGGCGAGGTCGCCGCGCTCGGTCAGCAGCAGCACCCGCCCGTCGCCCAGCGGCAGCACCTGCGCGTAGGGATCGACGGCCTTGCTGTGGTGGATCAGTTCAGGTTCGGAGGGGCGGATCTTGCCGGGGATCTGGCCGAAGCGACGGCTGCGCAGCACGTGCGGCCGGGCGCCGCGGGCCGCGAAGGACCACAGCTCCAAGGTGGACGCCTCGGCGCTGGTGCGGACGCAGGCGATCTCCCGGCCGTCGGGGGAGAAGCCGAAGTTCGACCTGGCCACGGCCAAGGTGGCGGGCCGGATCGGGGCGGGTGCGCTCATGCGCGCCTCGGGCAAGCGGAATGCACTCCGCGACAGTAGAAAACCGCTGTTCAGGGCGGTTTAGGGTTTGCTTAAGGGTGGGCCTGCGTCACCCGTAACGGGCAGGATCGTCACTCGGAGGTGTCAGTGCGGCGCCGATTTCCGGGGATGCCGGGGAACGGCCGCGGATCGACGGAGATCTCGCGCATCCGCTTGCTGTAGAGCTCGTAGCGGCGGCGGGCCTCGCCGAAGCGCTCCGCGCGCAGCAGGGTGCTCACCAGGTCGAGGTGCGCTTCTTCGTCGTAGCAGTCGTCGCGCAGCAGCCGCAGGGCGAACCGGGCGACCCGGTCGGTGTCGCCTTCGGCGCGCAGCCGCCGGGTCAGCGCCCGGAGCACGGCGACGTGCGTGGTGCGCAACTCGTCGGCCAGCGCGTCCGCCCAGGCCTGGTACGGATCGTCCTCCAGGAAGTCACCGGTGTAGGCGGCCTCCGCGTCCAGCAGCTGCGCGGTCGCCGAGGGCAGCTCGTCGCGATGCGCCTGCAACGCCCGGTCGGCCTGGGCGAGGAACGCTTCGACGTCCACGCGGACGTAGCGCGGATCGAGGCCGACGGTGCCGGTCTCGCTGGTCAGCAGGACCGAACCGGTCATCGGCCCGGGCCCTGAGAGCACGTCGCGCACGGTCGAGAGCAGCACCGAGAGCCGGTTGCCCGCCCGCACCGGGTCCACTTCGGGCCACAGCAGTTCCATCAGCTCTTCGCGGCGCAGCGGGCGCCGCTTCGCGACGAGGATCTTCAGCAGCTCGCGGGCTTTGCGGGACTGCCACGCCGCGCGCGGCACCGGCAGCCCGGCGTGTTCGATCCGGAACACGCCCAGCGCGCGCAGCGCCACCGGCGGGGCCAGTCGCGCCACCGCGGCGAGCGGGCCGGCGGCCGTCCGGGAGTCGGGTGTCGCGCCGTGCTCGCGCAGGGTGCGTTCGGCGAGGTCCGCGACCGCTCCGGCACCGTCGCGCACGGGGCCCAGCCGGTGGCGCAGCAGCACGGCCTGCGCCTCTTCGACGGCGAAACCGCCTTCGCGCCAGATCTGCACGGCCTCGTCCAGCGCCGGTCCGTGCTCCAGCGGGTCGGGGGAGGTGACGGCGGTGAGCGCCAGCGCTTCCGCCAAGCCGGGCTCGTCGCCGCGGGAGCGGGCCTGTTCGGCGGCGAGCGCGGCGTCGGCGATCGCCGGTTCGAGGTCCCCGGCCTCCCACGCGATCCAGCCGCGGGTGAGCAGGGCGCGCACCTCGTGCAGGTGCTCGCCGAGGTCGACCGCGCGCTGGGCCAGCGCGCGCGCCTGCTCCGGGTCGTCGACCGCGCGGATCCGGGCGAGCCCGATCAGCGCGGCGCTCGTGCCGAGCACGTCCCGCGCGGGTTCCGCCAGTGCCAGCGCCTCCTCGTAGGCGGAGCGGGCCCGTTCGAGCCTGCCGCGCTGGCGGTGCACGTCGCCGCGCACGCACAGCGGCCAGGCGAGGTAGCCGGTGCCGAACCGGCCGAATCCGTCGCAGGCGGCGTCGATCGCGACGGTCGCCTCGTCGAACCGGCCGAGCCGGGCGAGGGCGGTGCCGCGCTGGGTCAGCGCGTGCGCCCGCAGCAGCGGGTCCCCGTGCTTCTCCGCGATCCGCAGCGCCGCGTCGGCGTGCGCCAGGGCCGGGGCGGGTTCGCCCGCTTCGGTGCAGTGCAGCGCGCGCAGCGCGTGCAGCCTGCCGAGCGGTACCGCCGGGGCGTTCTCCGCGGCGTCGAACCAGGCGGTGCGCGCCTCGCGCTGGTCGCCGCGGGCGGCGGCGAGCACGGCGCGGGCGATGCGGGCGGCGGTGGACGCCGCTGATCCGGGTGTGCAGCGTGCGGCGATCTCCTCGGCCCGGGTGGCGGCCTCCCGGCCGCGTGCGACGTCGCCGGTGAGGCGGTGGGCCAGCGCGGCGATCGCGGACAGCCGGGCCTCGTCGGACGTGGTTCCGGTGCCGTGCGCGGCGGAGCAGGCGTCGAGCGCTTCGGCGGGTTCGGCCCTGGCCAGCGCGGCGGCGGCGATCCGCCACGCCAGCGCGGGATCGGCCGGTGAGCCCGCCCGCCGCCAGCTCGCGGCGGCCTCCGGCCAGCGGCCCCGCAGCCGGTGCGCCTGGCCGACGAGGAGCGCGATCGCCTCTCCTGCCGAGTCGCCGAGCAACGCCGCGGCGTCGAGGACCACGTCCACGTGCCCGTCGTCGAGCAGCCTGCCGCCGACGTCGGTGAGCAGCGCGGCGCAGCGCTCGGTGTCGCGCGCGGCGACGAGGTGGCGCAGCGCGCGCTCGTGCCGACCGGCCCGGTGGTCCTCCTCGGCGGCCTGGCGGTGCAGCGAAGTGCGGATCTCGGGGGTCACCGTGCGCGGTTCCGCGAGGAACTCGGCCAGCGGGGGCACCAGCGCCCACCGCCCGGTTCCGGAGGGCCGCAGCAGGCCGCGCCGGGCGAGGTCGGTGAACACGCCGCCGGGTTCTTCGGAGGTGACGTCGCCGAGCACGGCCAGCCGGTGCAGCGCGTGCCGCGCGCGCTCCGGCTCGCGGTCGAGGACTTCCTCGGCGAGGTACGGGTGGAACCGGTCGGCGGTCGGCATCCCGGAGCGGCGGGGTTCGGGCACGGTCCGCAGCGATTCGATGGCGCGGCAGACCGCGGCGGGCCAGCCACCGGTGCGTTCGCTGAGCTCGTGGGCGAGCGCGACGTCGCCGTCTCCGAGGGCGCCGTCGAGCAGTTCGGCGATCTCGTCGGTGTCGAAGGCGAGCAGTCCGGCGTCGATCTCGCCGACCTTGCCCTGCCCCCGCAGCCGTTCCAGGGAGAACGGAGGTTCGTGGCGCGACAGCAGCACCAGCCGCAGGCGGGGCGGCGCGGTGCGGCACAGGTCGGCGATGAGCGAGACCGCGTGCTCACCGGCCTCGTGCAGATCGTCGATCACCAGGTGCAGATCCGCGGGCAGGTCGCGCAGCCAGTCGCAGATCGCCCCGCGCTCGGTGGCCGGGGCGGGGCCGGGCAGGTGCGGGAGAGCGGCGTCGACGAGGTGGGTGAGCAGCCGTCCGGCGTCGTCACCGGAGCTCTCGGGCGACCACCAGGCGGTGGTGACGCCCGTGGCGGCCCATTCCTTGACGGCCGTCGTCTTGCCCCATCCGGCCGCCGCGATCACCAGGCACACCCGGTTCCGGGCGGCCGTGTCGAGCGCGTCGTCCAGCACCGGGCGCGCAACGGTGCCCGTGCCGAGCTGGTCGCGACGTCCCATCACACCTCCCCACCTGCGTTGATCCGCTCCATGGTGAGATCGGTCCGGGTGCGCCGCCGAGTGCGGGAACGATTCGCGCGCGGTAGCGGGGACGCTGGGTGCTGAACCGGTTCGGAGGTTCGCCTTAACGTGCGGGCGCGTCGTCGAGCCGGGCGGTTTCCGCCGAGGACTTCGGGCGGTGCGTGGTCGGCGTTCGGCCGAGTCCCCGCGCATCGGGTGAAGTCCCGGGCTCGTGGTCACCTGCACGGGTAGGACCGGGCGTGAGGTCTTGACCGGAGCCCGTTGGAGGCTCGGTGAGGCCGGACACGAATCCCCGGTCGAATGCCGGCCATCCCGTTCACCAGGGGTAATGTGATCGTTCTGTCTCTCGCGGATGGGTCGGATCCGCGGGCATCGACTGGAAAAGGTGCGGCATGAGCGTCAGCGGTGATCGACTTCCGGATTCCGGTGTTCCCGGCGGAAGGGCCGTCCGGTGACGCTGTCGATGAACCGGGGCGGCACCGAGTCGCCCGGCTCCGCCTTCCCCGTCTTCGACCTGCTGGCACAACCGCACTCGCCCGGTTCGACCGCGGCCGCCGCCGCGCTCGCGCGCACCGCGCTGGCCGTGCCGGAGCCGCCCGCGACCGCGCTGTTCGACGCGGGCCCGGCCGCCCCGGAGCGCACCCTGCTGGACGTGCTCGCGGCCACCGTTCGTGCGCACCCGGACGCGCCCGCCCTGGACACCGGCGTCGAGACGTTCACCTACCGGGAGCTGGCCGATCGCGTCGAGTCCGATGCGCGGCGGCTCACCGCGGCGGGCATCGGCCGCGGCGACCGGGTCGGGATCAGGGTCGAGTCCGGCACGTCCGAGCTGTACCTGGGCATCCTCGCGGTGCTGGCGGCGGGCGCGGCCTACGTGCCCGTCGACGCCGACGATCCGCCGGAGCGCGCGGAGCTGGTGTTCGGCGAGGCCGAGGTGTGCGCGGTGCTCACCGGCGGCGAACCGGTCGAGCGCGGTGCCCCGACGGGCCGGACCGGTGCACCGGAGCCGGACGACGACGCGTGGATCATCTTCACCTCCGGATCCACCGGCACCCCGAAGGGCGTGGCGGTGCGGCACCGCTCGGCCGCGGCGTTCGTGGACGCCGAGGCGCGGCTGTTCCTGCCGGACGCGCCGATCGGGCCCGGCGACCGGGTGCTCGCGGGCCTGTCGGTCGCGTTCGACGCGTCGTGCGAGGAGATGTGGCTGGCCTGGCGGCACGGCGCCTGCCTGGTGCCCGCGCCGCGTTCCCTGGTGCGGGCGGGCGCGGACCTGGGGCCGTGGCTGGTGCGACGGTCGATCAGCGTGGTCTCCACGGTGCCGACGCTGGCCGCGCTGTGGCCGGCGGAGGCGCTGGCCGGGGTGCGGCTGCTCATCTTCGGCGGCGAGGCCTGCCCTCCGGAGCTGGCGGAGCGGCTCGTCGGCGACGGTCGCGAGGTGTGGAACACCTACGGCCCGACCGAGGCGACGGTGGTGGCCTGCGCGGCACGGCTGGACGGGCGGGGTCCGGTGCGGATCGGGCTGCCGCTGGCGGGCTGGCGGCTCGCGGTGGTCGACGAGCGCGGGATGCCGGTGGCGCCGGGCGCGCAGGGCGAGCTGGTGATCGGCGGTGCCGGGTTGGCCCGCTACCTCGATCCGGCCAAGGACGCGGAGAAGTTCGCGCCGTCGCCGTCGCTGGGCTGGCCGCGGGCCTACCGCAGCGGGGACCTGGTGCGGGCCGACCCGGAGGGACTCGTGTTCGTCGGTCGCGCCGACGAGCAGATCAAGCTCGGCGGCAGGCGCATCGAGCTCGGTGAGGTCGACGCCGCGCTGCAGGCACTGCCGGGCGTGTCGGGCGCGGCGGCGGCGGTGCGCCGCACGAAGGCGGGCGGTGAGCTGCTCGTCGGCTACCTCGTCGCCGAGGACGCCGCGGAGTTCGACACCGACGACGCCGTGCGCAGGTTGCGGGAGGTGCTGCCCGCGTCGCTGGTCCCGCTGCCCGCGGTGGTGGACGCGTTGCCGACGCGCACCTCGGGGAAGGTGGACCGCGCGGCGCTTCCCTGGCCGCTGCCGCAGCGGGAGCAGCCGCCGGTCGACGGGCTCTCGGAGACCGAGTCGTGGCTGGTCGAGGAATGGGCGGAGATCCTCGGCATGCGCCCGGACGGGCCGGACGCCGACTTCTTCCGGCTCGGCGGCGGCAGCCTCGCCGCGGCGCAGCTGGTGACGCGGTTGCGCACCCGGCACCCGCAGGTCTCGGTCGCCGACCTCTACCAGCACCCGCGGCTCGGTGAGCTCGCCGCGGAGCTGGACGAGTTGGACGCGGTGACCACCGCCCGCGCCGACGTCGCCCCGGTCCCGCGGCGGACGGGCTGGTGCCAGCTGCTGCTGATGGTCCCGCTGTGCACGCTCACCGGGCTGCGGTGGACGGCGGTGCTGGCGGCGATCGGCACCGTCCTGTCGGCGACGGGCCTCGCGTGGGCTCCGTCGACGTCCTGGTGGGCGCTGGTCGCGGCGTGGGTGGTGCTGTTCAGCCCGCTGGGGCGGATCGCGCTCGCCGCGGGCGGCATCAGGATGCTGCTGCACCGGGTCCGGCCGGGCCGCTACCCCCGGGGCGGGGGCGTGCACCTGCGGTTGTGGGCGGCCCAGCAGTGGGACCAGCGGTGCGGCGCGAGCTCGGTCTCCGGGGCGTTCTGGACGACGCACTACGCGAAGGCGCTGGGCGCGAAGATCGGCGAGGACGTCGACCTGCATTCGCCGCCGCCGGTGACGGGGCTGCTCAAGGTGGGTCGTGGCGCGGCGATCGAGCCCGAAGTGGACCTGTCCGGGCACTGGGTGGACGGCGAAACCGTCCACATCGGACGAATCCGGATCGGGGCGGGCGCCCGGGTGGGCGCGCGGAGCATGCTGCTGCCGGACTCGCGGGTGGGCAAGGGCGCGGAGGCCGCGGCGGGCTCCACCGTCCACGGCGTGATCCCGGCGCACCAGCGCTGGGCGGGCTCGCCCGCGGCGCGTTCCGCGAGCGGCCCGGCGGAGTGGCCCGCGCACCGCCCGCCGCGCTCCCGCACGTGGAGCGCGGTGTACGGCGTCACCTCGGCGCTGTTCGCGGCGGTACCGGTGGTGGCGGCGGTGCCCGCGCTGCTGATCGTCGCCGCCGCGCTGGCGGGCACGCCGACGCCGCGAGCCGCGCTGGGAGCGGCGCTCGCGGCGGTTCCCGCGGCGACGGCCGCGTACTTCGGCGCCTACGCGCTGCTGGTGCTGATCGCGGTGCGGGCGCTGGGAATCGGTCTGCGCGAAGGCCACCACCCGGTGCACGGGCGCATCGCCTGGCAGGTGTGGACGACGGAACGCCTGATGGGCATGGCCCGCACCGCGCTGTTCCCGCTGTACGCCAGCGTGTTCACGCCGATGTGGTTGCGGCTGCTGGGCGCGAAGGTCGGCCGGGGCGCGGAGATCTCCACGGTGCTGGCGCTGCCGAAGATGACGAAGGTCGCCGACGGGGCGTTCCTCGCCGACGACACCATGGTGGCGACCTACGAGCTGGGCAACGGCTGGTTGCACGTGGCCCCGGCCCGCATCGGCAAGGAGGCGTTCCTCGGCAACTCCGGGATGACCGCGCCGGGCCGTTCGGTGCCCAAGCGCGGCCTGGTCGGGGTGCTCTCGTCCACGCCGCGCAAGGCGAAGAAGGGCTCGTCGTACCTGGGCATGCCGCCGATGCCGCTGCGGCGCGCGAAGGTGCGCTCGGACGCGGAGCGCACCTTCGACCCGCCGCTGCGGCTGGTGTTCGCGCGGGCGCTGGTGGAGCTGTGCCGGATCGTGCCGGTGATGGCCTCGGCGGCGCTGGCGGTGCTCGCGCTCGGCGCGCTCGCGTGGCTGTGGGCCGCGGCCGGGCCGTGGGTCGCGGCGGCGCTGTCCGGGATCGTGCTGCTGGCGGCGGGCGTGCTGGCGTGCGCGGTGACGACGCTGGCGAAGTGGGTGCTGGTGGGCCGGTTCCGGGTGCGCCAGCAGCCGCTGTGGAGTTCCTTCGTGTGGCGCGGCGAACTGGCCGACACCTTCGTCGAGGTGCTGGCGGTGCCGTGGCTGGCGGGTGCCGCGACGGGCACGCCGCTGCTGACGACGTGGCTGCGCACGATGGGCGCGCGCATCGGCCGCGGCGCGTGGGTCGAGACCTACTGGCTGCCGGAGTCGGACCTGGTGCGCCTCGGCGCCGGGGCGACGGTGAACCGGGGTTGCGTGGTGCAGACCCACCTGTTCCATGATCGGATCATGAGCATGGACGAGGTGGTGCTGGACGAGGGTGCGACGCTCGGCCCGCACGGGATCGTGCTGCCCGGCGCGAGCATCGGCGCGCGCACGACGGTCGGCCCCGGCTCGCTGATCACCCGCGGGGACGCGGTGCCCGCGGACTCCCGCTGGCGCGGCAACCCGATCTCCGCCTGGCGTGGCGGGAAGCGGCGCTCATGACGGCCGCTGCGGGAGCGGACCGCTCCACCGACTCGTACCTGCCCGCGCACGGCAACGGCGGCTACCGCGTCGAGCACTACGACCTGGACCTGGACTACCGCGTCGGCCCGAACCGGCTGTCCGGGGACGTGACGGTCTCGGCGGTGGCGACCCAGGCGTTGTCGGCGCTGAGCCTGGACTTCGCGGACCTGCGGGTGCGCCGGGTGCTCGTCGACGGCGAGCCCGCGAAGTTCGGCCACCGCGCGGGCAAGCTGCGCGTCCGGCCCCGGCGGGCGATCGCCGACGGCGCCCGGTTCGAGGTGCGGGTCCGGTACGCGGGCAATCCGCGCCCGGTGCGCGGGCAGTGGGGCGACATCGGCTGGGACGAGCTGACCGAGGGCTCTCTGGTGGCGAGCCAGCCGATCGGCGCCCCGTCCTGGTTCCCCTGCAACGACCACCCGTCGGACAAGGCGGCCTACCGGGTGTCGGTGACCGCGGACGCGGGGTTCACCGTGCTGGTCACGGGTGATCTGCTGTCGCGGCGCACCAGCGGCGCGGGCTCCACCCGGTGGGTCTACGAGCGGGCCGAGCCCACGCCGACGTACCTGATGGGCGTGCACACCGGGCGCTACGAGGAGGTCGAGCTCGCGGCCGGTCCGGTGCCGCAGCGGGCGGCGGTGCCCGCGCACCTGCTGCCGGTGTTCCGGGAGACGTTCGGACGCCACGGCGAGATCATGCGGGTGCTCGGCGAGCTGTTCGGCCCGTACCCGTTCGCGGAGTACGTCGTCGTGATCACCGACGATGACCTGGAGGAGCCGATCGAGGCCCAAGGCCTGTCGGTGTTCGGCCGCAACCTGCTCGACGGGCACCGCACCCACGAGCGGCTGGTGGTGCACGAGCTGGCCCACCAGTGGTTCGGCAACAGTCTGACCCTCGGCGACTGGCGCGACATCTGGCTCAACGAGGGGTTCGCGACCTACGCGGAGTGGTTGTGGTCGGAGGCCGTCGGCGAGGGCACCGCGGCCGAGCACGCCCGCGAGTGGCACGCGCGGATGCGCGCCGCCGAGCCCGGTCTGCGGGTCGCCGATCCGGGGGTGGCGCGGATGTTCGACGAGGGCGTGTACAAGCGCGGGGCGTTGGTGTTGCACGCGTTGCGCGGCGAACTCGGCGACGACGCGTTCTTCGGCCTGCTGCGGCGCTGGGTGGCCGAGCACCGGCATGCCACGGTGTCCACCGCCGAGTTCACCGCGCTGGCCGAGCAGTGCGCGGCGCGGCCGCTGGAGGGCTTGTTCGAGACCTGGTTGCACGGCACCGAAACGCCCGCGGACTCAGGTTTCTGAGGCGACCTCGGACCGGGGGTCGCGAATCCGCTCCCCGGCTCGCGCGACCCGTCCGAGCAGGCCGAGCAGCTGTTCGCGTTCCGCGCCGTCCAGCGGCGTCAGCAGGATTTCGATCATCCGCTCGGTGCGCCGCACCAGACCGGTGTGCGCGGTGCGCCCGGATTCGGTCAGCCGCAGCACGTTGCGCCTGCCGTCGGCGCTGTCCCTGGCTCGTTCGACGAGTCCGCGGCGGACCAGCCGGGCGATGACGTCGGCGGCGGTGGAGCGGTCCAGCGCGATGCGTTCGGCGAGCGTGCGTTGATCGAGCCCTCCTTCGTCGGCGAGCCCGTTGAGCACCGCGAACTGCGGCGGGGTGACGTCGTCGGAGACGGCGGCCGCCCACAGCATCGTGTGCACCTGCTGGACGCGCCGGAACAGGTGGCCGGGATGCGTGCTGAGATCGATGGAGCCCACCCGCCCATTGTGCGCCACCGCTGATCCGATCCGTGTACGGATCATGTCTGCATCGAGCAAGGAGTGGTTGATTCGTTGACAACCCGGTCTTCGCGGTGGACGGTGTAGTCAATTCATCCGTACACGGATCAATTCCGGTGCGAGGCCGAAGGAGACGTTCGATGCGGACCAGCGTGGCCATCATCGGAGCGGGGCCGGCGGGCCTGCTGCTGGCGCGGTTGCTGCAACGCCAGGGGATCGAGTCGGTCGTGCTGGAATCCCGCTCCCGCGAGCACGTCGAGCACCGCCAGCGCGCCGGCATCCTCGAACAGGGGACCGTCGACGTGCTGCGGGACTGCGGCGCGGGCGAGCGGATGGACCGCGAAGGCCTGGTGCACGACGGGATCGAGCTGCGCTTCGGCGGCGCCGGGCACCGCATCGACATGGCCGCGCTCACCGGCGGGCGCCGGGTGATGGTGTACGCGCAGACCGAGGTGGTGCGCGACCTGGTCGCGCTGCGGATCGAGTCCGGGGCGGCGCTGCTGTTCGAAGCCGAGGTCTCCGAAGTGCGCGGAGCCGACACCGACCACCCGCGGGTCCACTACCGCCACGACGGCGCCGAGCACGTGCTCGACGCCGACTACGTGGTCGGTGCGGACGGCTTCCACGGAGTCGCGCGCAAGGCGATCCCCGCTGAGCGGGTCCGCACCTACGAGCGGACCTATCCGTTCGCGTGGCTCGGCATCCTCGCCGACGTCGCACCGTCCACCGACGAACTGATCTACGCGAGCCACGAGCGCGGATTCGCCCTGCACAGCATGCGCACCCCGCAGGTCAGCAGGCTCTACCTGCAGGTGCCGCCGGATACCGACGCGCGGGACTGGCCGGACGAGCGGATCTGGGACGAGTTGGACCTGCGCTTCGCGGTCGACGGGGACTGGCGGCTGGAACGCGGGCCGATCACCGACAGGTCGGTCACCCCGATGCGCAGCTTCGTCGCGGAACCGTTGCGGTACGGGCGGTTGCTGCTGGCCGGGGATGCCGCGCACATCGTGCCGCCCACCGGCGCGAAGGGGCTCAACCTCGCCGTGGCCGACGTGACGCTGCTGGCGCAGGCGCTCACCGCGGCGCTCGGCCACGGCGACGACAGCCAGCTGGGGTCCTATTCGGACACCGCGTTGCGCCGGGTGTGGCGCGCCGAGCACTTCTCGTACTTCATGACCACCCTGCTGCACTCCGACCCGGCGTCCGACGACTTCGCCCGCCGCCTGCAGCGCTCCCACCTCGACCACGTCGTCGCTTCGGCGGCGGCGGCCACCTCGCTGGCGGAGAACTACGTCGGTTTCCCGCTCGGCGCGCGGCTGTGAAAGCCGGGCCTCAGTCCGCGTGCCGGGCGCGGAGCTCCCGGCGCAGGAGCTTCCCGGTGGTCGTCTTGGGGAGTTCGGTTAGGACTTCGACCTGCCTGGGGTACTTGTAGGCGGCCAGCCGCGCGCGGCAGAACTCGACCAGTTCCTCCGGCGCCGCCTCGTGATCGGGTCGCAGGCTCACGTACGCCCGCACGGTTTCGCCCCGGTAGGCGTCGGGCACGCCGATCACGGCGGCCTCGCGGACGGCGGGGTGCTCGTAGAGCACGTCCTCCACTTCGCGTGGCCACACCTTGAACCCGCCCGCGTTGATCTGGTCCTTCTTGCGGTCCACCAGGTAGAACCAGCCGTCCGCGTCCATCCGGGCGACGTCGCCGGTGCGCAGCTCGCCGCCGGGCAGCGCGGACTCGGTCTCCTCCGGTTTGCCCCAGTAGCCGGCGACCACCTGCGGGCCGGAGATCACCAGCTCGCCGACCTCGCCCGGCGGCAGCTCCCGGCCGTCCTCGCCGATGATCCGCGCGCGAGTGGAGTACACCGGCACGCCCACCGACAGCGCACCCGAGCTCTCGTCCACCGGCGCTTCCACCGCCCACGGCTGGGCGAACGCGGCCGATGTCGTCTCGGTGAGCCCGTAGACGTTGTGGATCCGCTGCCCGAAGCGCCGCTCGAAGGCCAGCACCGTGCTCGGCGGGATCGGCGCGCCGCCCGAGTAGATCCGGCGCAGGCTCGCCAGGTCGTCGCGCGTCGCACCGGTGTTGAGCAGCGCGATGAACACGGTGATCGCCCCGACGGTGAACGTGGGCCGGTGCTCGCGCACGGCGTCGACGACGGCACCGGGATCGAAGCGGTGGGTGAGCACCAGCGCCGCCGGGGTCAGCAGTGCCAGCGCCAGATGCCCCACCAGGCCGGTGATGTGGAACAGCGGAGCCACCCCGAGGATCACGTCGTCCGGCCCGAGGCCGACCCAGTCCCGCCACACCCGCGCGTCGAACACGACGTTGCGGTGGGTGTTCATCGCGCCCTTGGGCGGCCCGGTGGTGCCGGAGGTGTAGGTGAGCACCGCGACGTCCTCGGGCGCGAGCGGCACCGGAACGGGCCGCCTGCCCCGGTGCTCGTCGAGCAGCGCGGCGAGGTCGGTGGTGCCCGCGGGCACGGCCACGTCCGGTTCCGGCAGGACACGCGGGTCGTCGCGGGTCTGGTGGGCGCGCTCGGCGGTGGTGATCGTCCAGGTCACGGCGGTCTCCGCCAGCGCCCCGGCGGCGACCGACTCGTGCAGCCCGCGCAACGCCACCAGCACCGCCGCCCCGGAATCCGCCAGCAGCAGCGCGAGTTCGCGGCGCTTGTTCATCGGGTTGATCGGCACCGCGACGCAGCCCGCCTTCCACGCCCCGAGCAGCGCGATGGCGAACTGCGGCACGTTCTGCAGGTACAGCGCCACCCGCTCGCCCGCCGCCACGCCCCGGTCCTGCAGCGCGACGGCGAACGCGTCGCTGAGCCCGTCGAGCTCGGCGGCGGTGAGCGCCGCGTCGAAGTAGTGGATCAGCGGTCGATCCGGGAACCGCCGCACGGCGTCCTGGAACATGGCCACGGCGTGCGGGTGCTCGGCGTCGAAGTCGGTCGGCTGCGCCGCGTCGTACCGGGCCGGCCGAGGACGCTCGTGGTAGGCGGACATGCGTTCACCGTTGGCCGCGCGGGACGTGCTCGTCAAGTGCCCTTGAGCAGTTCGCGCACCAACTCGGAGACCTGCTCGGTCTCGATGAGGAACCCGTCGTGGCCGTAAGACGAGCCGATGATCCGGGCCGAGGTGCCGAGCCCGCGGGCGAGGGCGTGCTGATCGGCGGGCGGGAAGAGCCGGTCGCTGTCCACCCCGGCGACCAGCGTCCGGGCGCCGACCCGGCGCAACGCCGCGCCCACTCCGCCGCGGTCCCGGCCCACGTCGTGCGCGGACATGGCTTCGGTGAGCCGCACGTAGCTGGCGGCGTCGAACCGGCGGACCAGCTTCTCCGCGTGGTGGTCGAGGTAGGACTCCACCGCGTAGCGCCCGCCCGCCGCCGGGTCCTCGCCGTCCTGGGCCGCCGAGCCGAACCGGGCCTGCAGCTCCTGCGGGCTGCGGTAGGTGATGTGCGCGATCCGGCGGGCCAGCCCGAGCCCCGCGTGCGGGCCGCGCCCGGCGGGCAGCTCGTGGTAGTCGCCGCCCAGCCAGTCCGGATCGGCTCGGATCGCGTGCAGCTGCGCCGAGGACCAGGCGATCTGCTCGGCGGTGGCGACCGCGGAGCAGCACAGCAGCAGTGCCGAGCGCACCCGGTCCGACTGGTCCACGGCCCACTCCAGCGCGCGCATCCCGCCGAGCGAGCCACCGATCACCGCCGCCCAGCCGTCCACGCCGAGCGCGTCGGCGAGCGCCACCTCGGCTCGCACCAGGTCCCGCACGGTCAGCGCGGGGAACCGGCTTCCCCAAGCCCGGCCGTCCGCAGCGGTGGTGGCCGGGCCGGTGCTGCCCTGACAACCGCCGAGCGCGTTCGGCGCCACCACGAACCACCGGTCGGTGTCCAGCGCGAGGCCCGGCCCGACGACGCCTTCCCACCAGCCGGCGCTCGGATGCCCCGGCTCCGCCGGTCCGCGCAGGTGGGCGTCCCCGGTGAGGGCGTGCAGCACCAGCACGGCGTTGCCGCCGTCCGGGGCGAGAGTTCCCCACGTCTCGTACGCGAGCCGCGCGCCGGTGAGCCGGGAACCCGACTCCAGGTCCAGCGGATCGAGCCCGAGCCAGCGCCGCCGGCCGGGCGGGTGCCCTTCCCGCCAGGCACCGGTGGCGGGAAGGGGCCGCGACGTCATCTGCTCAGCTCTCCAGCTCGGCCTTCGCCGCGCGGAACGCCGACTCCAGGTCGGCCTTGAGATCGTCGACGTTCTCGATGCCGACCGACAGGCGCACCAGGCCAGGCGTCACCCCCGCGTCGAGCTGCTCCTGCTCGGTCAGCTGGCTGTGCGTGGTGCTCGCCGGGTGCGCGATGAGGCTGCGCACGTCGCCGATGTTGACGAGGTGGCTGAACAGCGAGACGCCCTCGACGAACTCGCGGCCCGCCGAGACACCGCCGCGCAGCTCGAAGGACACGATGGCGCCGAACCCGTTGCTCAGGTAGCGGTTGCCGAGCTCGTGCCACGGGCTCGACGGCAGGCCCGCGAAGTGCACCTTCGCCACTTCGTCCCGCCCTTCCAGCCATTCGGCGAGCTCCAGGGCGTTGCGGTTGTGCCGCTCGATGCGCAGCGACAACGTCTCCAGGCCCTGCAGCACGAGGAACGCGTTGAACGGCGAGATCGCCGGGCCGAGGTCGCGCAGCCCCTGCACCCGCAGCTTCGCGGCGAAGGCTCCGTGGCCGAGCGCGGGCCAGTAGCGCAGGCCGTGGTAGCTCGGGTCGGGCTCGTTGAAACCGGGGAAGCGCTCCGGGTTCGCGCCGAAGTCGAAGGTGCCGCCGTCCACGACGATGCCGCCGACGGCGGTGCCGTGGCCGCCGAGGTACTTCGTCGCCGAGTGCACGACGATGTCCGCGCCGTGCTCCAGCGGGCGCAGCACGTAGGGGGTGGTGACGGTGTTGTCCACGACCAGCGGCACACCCGCCTCGTGCGCGACGTCGGCGATGGTGCGCACGTCGAGCACGTTGCTGCGCGGGTTGCCCAGCGACTCGGCGAACACCAGCTTGGTGTTCGGCCGGATCGCGGCGCGCCACGCGTCGGGGTTGTCGAAGTCGTCGACGAACGTGGTCTCGATGCCCAGCTTCGGCAGCGTGTGGTGGAACAGGTTGTAGGTGCCTCCGTAGAGCGAGGAGCTCGCGACCAGGTGGTCACCGGCCTGCGCCAAGGTCAGCACCGCGAGCGTCTCCGCGGCCTGCCCGGAGGCGACGGCGACCGCGCCGACACCGCCTTCCAACCGCGCGACGCGCTGCTCCAGCACGTCCTGGGTGGGGTTGTTGATGCGGGTGTAGATGTTGCCGGGCTCGGCGAGGCTGAACAGGTCCTGCGCGTGCTGGGTGTCGCGGAAGACGTACGAGGTGGTCTGGTAGATCGGCGTGGCGCGGGCGCCGGTCGCCGGATCGGGCTGCGCCCCGGCGTGGACCTGGAGCGTGTCGAACGACCAGCCGGCTTCGGCGTCGTCGTTCGGGGCGGGGACGTCAGCGGACATGGGGACTCCACAGTGGACGGTGGCGCGACGGGGCGCCACGAAGGGAAGGGCGATGGCGAGATGCCCGCCGCGCAGCTGCGACGGGTGAGGTGGTGCGGCGGCTCAGCGTCCGCGGCGCGAGAAGATCAGCGGGCGCGACAAGCGGACGTGGTCACGCGCACGAGATCAACGTGTCGGCGTTCCACCAGGCGGATCATGTGGCGGAGCTTAACCGCTGCGGCACCCGGAGCAACAGGTCGTTCACCATTCGGGAGGATCACCGCGGCCGAACGCACCGGAAACCGAGGTTGCCGACGGAACTGTCCGGGGTGTTGGCGGTGCGCGCGGCCACCCGGTAGCGGTTGCAGTACGACTCGTGGCACAGGTAGGAGCCGCCCCGCATCACCCGGCTGTCGCCGTCCGGCGGGCCCTGCGGATCGGTCGAGCCCGCCGCGACGTGCTCGGTGCCCCAGCGGTCCGCGCACCACTCCCACACGTTGCCCGCCACGTTGTGCAGGCCGAAACCGTTGGCGGGGAAGGAATCCGCGGGCGCGGTTCCCCGGAACCCGTCCTCGACGGTGTTCTTCGCGGGGAACATGCCCTGCCAGATGTTGCAGCGGTGCTCGCCGTCCGGGGTGAGCTCGTCGCCCCACGGGTAGCGGCGCTGCTCCAGGCCGCCGCGCGCGGCGAACTCCCACTCGGCCTCGGTGGGCAGCCGCCCGCCGGCCCACCGGCAGTAGGCGTCGGCGTCGTTCCACGACACGTGCACCACGGGATGGTCGGCGCGGTCGCCCACGTCCGAACCGGGCCCTTCCGGGCTGCGCCAGGTGGCGCCTTCCACTCCGCACCACCACGGGGTCTGCTCCGGTCGGGGCGCTGATCGGCGCAGCGCTGCGGGCAGGAACGCGGCGAAGACGTAGGACCAGCCGAAGCGCTCCGCGTCGGTGACGAATCCGGTGTCGGCCGCGAACTCGGCGAACTCGGCGTTGGTGACTGCCAGCGGGCCGATGTCGAACGGGCTCACCCGGATCTCGCGCACCGGGCCCTCGCCGTCCTGCGGGAAGCCGTCGGCGTCGGTGGTGCCCATCAGGAACGCGCCGCCGTCGAGTGCGATCCAGCGGCGGTCGGGAGCCGTGGCGGCGGGAGCGGGAACGTCGGGCGGGGCGTCCGCCTCGCTCCGGGTGCGCCCAGGGGCGCAGCAACCGTCGTGCTCGTCCACCGTGCTCCGGTCCGCGTCGTTCACGGCGCCCACTCTAGGAGCGTTTTCGCCGCGCGCACCCGGGTGGGGTGGTGGCGTGCGTCTCCACGCGGAGGTGCCGGAGTGCGGGGACCGATCCGGCCGGTAGCACGACCGGATCAGTCCACAAGAGACGGACGGGTGATCAGGAATGGGTGCGCGACTCGCGCACCAGCTGGGCCACCGCGGCCCCGGCTCCCCGGAACCCGTCGTCGAGCAGATCGGTGAACATCACCGCGCCCACCACGAGCACGAACAACATCACCACAACGAGAATGAACATGACGCAACCCCTTTCACCAGGAACATCGTCTTCCGGGGGAGATCGTTACCGGGCGTCGGAGTGACGCGCGTGACGCGCGTTCCGCGTTCCTGCCGGAGCTTCGGCGCCGGCCACTAATCTAGGGGAGTGCGAACACCTCGGCCCGATTCACCGCGGCCGGTCTCCGGTCGGCCGAACCCGGCGCTGTGGGTCTGGTACGCGTTCGGCGGCCGGTTGCCGGACCGGTGCGCCGAGTGGGTGCTGCACGACGTGACCTGCCGGACGTGGGTGCTGCGCCACGTGGCGCGGGCGCTGACCCAGCTCTCGCCGTTCTGCCTGCTGGTGCTGCTGCCGGGCCCGTGGTCGATCAGGTTGACGGCGGTCGGGATGGGGTTGTTCGTGGGCTTGTTCTACTCGCTGTGCCTGATGGGGGAGGCGTGCGAGCACCGGGTGATCAAGCACGGCTACCCGCCGGGGATCGGCCGGGAGACGCGGGAGCTGCGCAAGGACGTGGATCGGGCCGGCAAGCACGGGACCGGGTTCCGCCGGTGGTGGCAGTGACCGGCCCGCCCGTCGGGGACGCGCTGGCCGACGCCGAGCCCGCGGCCTTCTGGCCGGACCGCACCCCCGTCGCGCCGCGCGCACCGCTGCCCGGCTCGGAGTCCGCCGACCTCGTCGTGGTCGGTGCCGGGCTGACCGGGCTGTGGACCGCCGTCCTGGCCAAGCAGCGCGATCCCGAGCTGGACGTGCTCGTCCTGGAGGCCGGGCGGGTCGGCTCCGGCGGTAGCGCGCGCAGCGGTGGCTTCCTGTCCGAGTCGCTCACCCACGGCCTCGCCCACGGCGCTCAGCTGTGGCCGGCGGAGATCGGCGCGCTCGTCGAACTGGGCAGGCGCAACCTCCGCGAGATCGGCGAGTTCGTCGAGTCCGAGGGGATCGACGCGGACCTGCGGTGGTGCGGGAAGACCGCCGTGGCCACCGAACCGCACCAGGTCGGGGAGCTGCGCGACGAGGCCGACCTCTACCGCGAGCACGGCTTCCCGGCGGTGTTCCAGGGCGCGGGCGGGGTGCGCGCCGATCTGCGCTCGGACTCGTTCCGCGCGGGCCTGCGATTACCGGACGCCGGGGGACTGGTCGACCCGGCGAAGCTGGTGGGCGGGCTCGTCGCGGCGGCCGAACGGCTCGGCGTGCGGGTCCACGAGCGCAGCCCGGTCGGCTCCGTGCGCTCCCGCGGCGGTGGGCTGCGACTTCGGTGTCCACAAGGGACGGTGCGGGCGAGGCGGGCGGTGCTCGCGACGAACGCCTTCCCGGCCCCGTTGCGGAGGCTGCGCCGCCGCGTGCTGCCGATCTGGGACTACGTGCTGGTCACCGAACCGCTCTCCGCGGCGGCGTGGGACTCGCTGGGCTGGCACGACCGGCAGGGAGTGACGGACTCGCACAACCTGTTCCACTACTTCCGGCCGACTCCGGACGGCCGGATCCTGTGGGGCGGCGGTGCCGCCGAGTACTACTTCGGCGGTCGCACGGCCCCGGCGCTCGCCGCGCGGCCCGAACCGCACCGGCGGCTCGCCACGACGTTCTTCGCGACGTTCCCGCAGTTGGAGGGCACTCGGTTCAGCCACCGCTGGGGCGGGCCGATCGACGCGACCACCCGTTCCACCCCGGTGTTCGGCACCGCGCTCGCGGGCCGGGTCGCCTACGCCGCCGGGTTCACCGGCCTCGGCGTCGCCGCCTCCCGGTTCGGCGGGCAGGTCGTGCTGGACCTGCTCGCGGGCGCGGCCACCGAGCGGACTCGCTGCGCGCTGGTGCGCACCCGACCGCTGCCGTACCCGCCGGAGCCGTTGCGCTGGCCGCTGGTGCGGGCCACCCACCGGGCGCTGGAACGCGCCGACGCCGCCGCGGGGGAGCGGGGGCGGTGGCTGCGCCTGCTCGACCGGCACGGGCTCGGGCTCGGGAGCTGATCGGCGGCGGCGCCGGTCCGGTCCGACACACCGGCGCTTCCTCCTTCTGAGCGAACCCGCCGGGAGGCCGCTCCCGGCCGGCGCCCGCGTTCCCGCAGCGAGAGCCCGTCTCGGAAGACTTGCCGGTGCTCAGTGGAAACGATCGTCGGCGGCGCGGTCATTGCAGGGCCCTGAACCGGGTCATATGTTCGGGACGTCCCTGCCCGTTCCGTGCACGAGGGGTGTCGCCATGCCGAACAGAGTTCGCGCCGCACTGGTCCAGGCGAAGTGGACCGGCGACGCCCAGTCCATGATCGACGCGCACGAGCAGCACACCCGCGCCGCCGCCGCGCAGGGCGCCCAGGTGATCGGCTTCCAGGAGGTGTTCAACGCCCCCTACTTCTGCCAGGTGCAGGAGGCCGAGCACTACCGCTGGGCGGAGGCGGTCCCGGACGGCCCCACCACCACCCGGATGCGGGCGCTGGCCCGCGAACTGCGGATGGTGATCGTCGTGCCGATCTTCGAGCTCGACGGGCCCGGGTTCTACTACAACACCGCCGCCGTGATCGACGCCGACGGCGAGTACCTCGGCAAGTACCGCAAGCACCACCTGCCGCACCTGCCCGGGTTCTGGGAGAAGTTCTACTTCCGGCCCGGCAACCTCGGCTGGCCGGTGTTCGACACCGCGGTCGGCCGGGTCGGCGTCTACATCTGCTACGACCGGCACTTCCCGGAAGGCTGGCGGGCGCTGGGACTCGCCGGGGCGCAACTGGTCTACAACCCGTCGGCGACCAGCCGCGGGCTGTCGTCCTACCTGTGGAAGCTGGAACAACCCGCCGCCGCCGTCGCCAACGAGTACTTCGTCGCCGCGATCAACCGGGTCGGTGTGGAGGAGTACGGCGACAACGACTTCTACGGCAGCAGCTACTTCGTCGACCCCTACGGCCGCTTCGTCGGCGACGTCGCCAGCGACGGCGAGGAGGAACTCGTGGTGCGCGACCTCGACTTCGACCTGATCGACGAGGTGCGCACCCAGTGGGCCTTCTACCGCGACCGCCGCCCCGACGCCTACGGCCTGCTCACCGAACCCTGAGCGCCTGCCTTTGATCTTGACCTGCGTAGGTGTCCGGGTGGCGGAACCTCAGCGGCTTCCTCGCCGCCCCTGTGCCGGTGTGATCGCGATTTCTGATGTAGGCCCCTGCACAGCGCAATCGTTGTCCTCGCGAGGAAGCAGCTGAGAACCTCCGGTGGTCGGCTTGCTCAAGCCGGTCACTGCTCAGCGGCTCCGCCGCTGACAAGACACAGACCAAGACCACCGGACCCTCCGGGCCGAGAGGAAGGAACGCGATGACCGACACGGGCACGCACACCGAGCTGGCGAAGCGGCGCAAGGCGGTGCTGCCGGACTGGGTCGCGACCTACTACCAGGACCCGATCGACATCGAACGCGGCGAAGGGCGCCACGTCTGGGACGCCGAGGGCAACCGGTACCTGGACTTCTTCGGCGGCATCCTCACCACCATGACCGCGCACGCGCTGCCCGAGGTGACCGCCGCGGTCAGCGAGCAGGCCGGGCGCATCCTGCACTCCTCGACGCTGTACCTGAACCGGCTGATGGTGGAACTCGCCGAACGCGTCGCGGAGCTCTCCGGCATCGAGGACCCGCGGGTGTTCTTCACCTCCAGCGGCACCGAGGCCAACGACACCGCCCTGCTGCTGGCCACCGGTCACCGCGCCTCGAACCAGGTGCTGGCGCTGCGCAACAGCTACCACGGCCGGTCCTTCTCGGCGCTGGCCATCACCGGCAACCGGGCCTGGTCGCCGACGAGCCTGTCGCCGGTGCAGACGACCTACGTGCACGGCAGCAGGCGCCGCGGCACGGCGCTCGCCGAGCTCTCCGACGCCGACTTCACGGCGGCCTGCGTGGACGACCTGGAGGACGTGCTCGGCCAGCTGCACGGCAACGTGGCCTGCCTGATCGCCGAACCCATCCAGGGCGTCGGTGGTTTCGCCGTGCCACCGGACGGGCTGTTCGCCCGGTTCAAGGAGGTGCTCGACCGGCACGGCATCCTGTGGATCAGCGACGAGGTGCAGACCGGTTGGGGCCGCACCGGCGAGCACTTCTGGGGCTGGCAGGCGCACGGCGACAGCGGCCCGCCGGACATCGTCACGTTCGCCAAGGGCCTCGGCAACGGGCTCTCCATCGGCGGCGTGATCGCGAGCGCTGAGGTCATGAACAGCGTCAAGGCGAGCTCGCTGTCAACCTTCGGCGGCAGCCCGATCACCACCGCGGGGGCGCTCGCGAACCTGAACCACCTGCTGGCCCACGACCTGCAGGGCAACGCCCAGCGGGTCGGCGCCGTGCTGCGCGCGGAACTCGACGACGCCCGGCTGCGCCTGCCGCACGTGTCCGACGTGCGGGGCAAGGGGCTCATGATCGGGGTCGAGCTGGTGCGTCCCGGCACCGGGGAACCGGACGCCGCCGCTGCCACGGCGGTGCTGGAGCACACCAAGAGCGCCGGGCTGCTCATCGGCAAGGGCGGTCTCGACGGCAACGTGCTGCGCATCGCGCCGCCGCTGAGCCTCACCGAGCCCGAAGCCCGCGAGGGCGCCGCGATCCTCGTCGACGCGCTCACCAGAGCGGGGGAGCGGTCATGACGAGAACGGTGATCCGCGGCGGGCTCGTGATCACGGCGACCGAGGAGGTCGAAGCCGACGTCCTCGTCATCGACGAGCAGGTCGCCGCGCTGGCCACCCCCGAACTCGGCGAGCAGTGGCTCACCGACGCCGACGCGGTGCTCGACGCGAGCGGGCAGTACGTGATCCCCGGCGGGGTCGACGGGCACACCCACATGGAGATGCCCTTCGGCGGCACCTTCTCCTCCGACACGTTCGAGACCGGCACCCGCGCCGCCGCGTGGGGCGGCACCACGACGATCATCGACTTCGCCATCCAGTCCATCGGCCGGTCCGCGCGGGAAGGCCTCGACACCTGGCACGCCAAGGCCGACGGGCGCTGCGCGGTGGACTACGGGTTCCACCTGATCCTCTCCGACGTGCACGACGCGTCGCTGCGAGAACTGGACGGCCTGGTCGCGGAGGGCGTGACCAGCTTCAAGATGTTCATGGCCTACCCCGGCGTGTTCTACAGCGACGACGGCCGGATCCTGCGCGCCATGCAGCAGGCCGCGGGCAACGGGGCGCTGACCATGCTGCACGCCGAGAACGGCATCGCCATCGACGTGCTCGTGCAGCAGGCCCTGGCGGCGGGCCGCACCGACCCCCGCCAGCACGGCGCCGTGCGGCATCCGCTGCTGGAGGCGGAGGCGACCCACCGCGCCATCCAGCTCGCCAGGGTCGCCGACGCCCCGATCTACGTCGTGCACGTCTCCGCCACCGAAGCGCTCGCCGAGATCGCCCGCGCCCGCGACGCCGGGCTCAACGTGTTCGGCGAAACCTGCCCGCAGTACCTGTTCCTCACCGTCGACGAACTGGCCCGTCCGGACTTCGAAGGCGCCAAGTTCGTCTGCTCCACCCCGCTGCGTCCCGAGGAGCACCAGCGGGAGCTGTGGCGGGGTCTGCGCACCAACGACCTCTCCGTCGTGTCCACCGACCACTGCCCGTTCTGCTTCACCCCGCAGAAGGAGCTGGGGCTGGGGGACTTCTCGAAGATCCCGAACGGGATGCCCGGTGTGGAGCACCGGGTGGACCTGCTGCACCAAGGCGTCGTCGACGGCCGCATCGGCCGCCGGCGCTGGGTGGAGCTGGCCAGCACCACCCCGGCGCGGATGTTCGGCCTGCACCCGCGCAAGGGCACCATCGCGCCCGGCTCCGACGCCGACATCGTGATCTACGACCCGCACGCCGAACAGGTCCTCTCCGCCGAGACCCACCACATGAACGTCGACTACAGCGCTTACGAGGGCAAGACCATCACCGGACGGGTCCGCACCGTGCTCTCCCGCGGTCAGGTCATCGTCGACGACGGCCACTACCGGGGCCGAGCCGGACACGGGCGGTTCCTCCCCCGCGACACCTGCCAATACCTGACCTAGCCACCACGGAGGCGCGCCATGCGGTTCGGGCTCGTGCTGCAAACCGACCCACCGGCCTGGTCGGTGGTGGACCTGATGAGGCGGGCCGAGTCACTCGGCTTCACCCACGGGTGGACCTTCGATTCCTGCGTGCTGTGGCAGGAACCGTTCGTCATCCACAGCCAGATCCTCGCCGCGACCGACCGGATGGTCGTCGGGCCGATGGTGACCAACCCGTCCACCCGCGACTGGACGGTCACCGCGTCCACCTTCGCCACGCTCAACGAGATGTTCGGCAACCGCACGGTGTGCGGGATCGGCCGCGGCGACTCGGCGCTGCGCGTCACCGGCGGCAAGCCGAACACGCTGGCCACCCTGGAAAGCGCCATCGGCGTGATCCGGGACCTGGCCGAAGGCCGGGAAGCCGACGTCGACGGCACCCCCGTCCGGTTGCCGTGGGTGCGCGACGGCGCGCTCCCGGTCTGGATGGGCGCCTACGGCCCGAGAGCGCTGGACCTCGCCGGCCGGGTCGCCGACGGCGTGATCATCCAGCTCGCCGACCCGGTGCTGACCAGGTGGATGGTCGACCACGTCCGGGACGCCGCGCGGAACGCGGGCCGCGACCCCGACGCGATCACCGTGTGCGCGGCCGCGCCCGCCTACGTCGGGACGGACCTCGACCACGCGCGCAACCAGTGCCGGTGGTTCGGCGGCATGGTCGGCAACCACGTCGCCGACCTGGTGCGCCGCTACGGCACCGACTCCGCGGCGGTTCCGGCGGCGTTGACGGACTACATCCGCGGGCGCGACGGCTACGACTACTCCCACCACGGGCGCGCGGACAACGCCAGCACCGACTTCGTGCCCGACGAGATCGTCGACCGGTTCTGCCTGCTCGGTCCGCCGCAGGCGCACCGGGACAAGCTCGCCGAACTGCGCGACGCCGGAGTCCACCAGTTCGCCGCCTATGCCATGCACGACGCCGTCGAGTCCACAGTGGAGGAATACGGGCGATCGATCATCCCCGAACCGGCGTGAAGAGTTCATCCCCGCGCCGGTGATCCGACACCGGGGCCGCACCTACCGTCGTGCTGTTCCCACCACGAACGAACGGAGCAGCCGTGCAACGACGTCACTTCCTGCGCGCAGCGGTCCTGGGAGCCGGCACCTCGGTCGCCTTCGGCTTCAGCGTCACCCGCCAGGCCATCGCCTTCCCCGCGTTGCCCGGCCCGAGCCCCTACGGCGACCTGCTCGCCGCCGACGCCAACGGCATCAGGTTGCCCGACGGGTTCACCAGCCGAGTCCTGGCGCGCGCCACGGAGACCGTCACCGGTACCGGCCACACCTGGCACAGCGCTCCCGACGGCGGTGCCTGCTTCGCGGACGGCGACGGCTGGATCTACGTGTCGAACTCGGAAGTGCCGCTGACCGGGGGCGCCAGCGCGCTCAAGTTCAACGGCGCCGCCGAGATCACCGACGCCTACCCGATCCTGAGCGGTACCACGCAGAACTGCTCCGGCGGCGCGACGCCGTGGAACACCTGGCTGTCCTGCGAGGAGACCGACCGCGGCGCCGTGCACGAAACCGACCCGTGGGGCGGGCGGGCGGCCGTGCGGCACCCGGCGATGGGCCTGTTCAAGCACGAAGCCGCCGCGGTGGACCCGGACCGGAAGGTCGTCTACCTGACCGAGGACGAATCGGACGGGTGCTTCTACCGCTTCGTGCCCACCACCTGGGAGGACATGTCCGCGGGCACCCTGCAGGTGCTCACCGAGGACGGTTCCGGGCTCGCGTGGGCGGACGTGCCCGACCCGGCGGCCACCACCGCGCGCACCCGCGAGCAGGTCGCCGCCGCCAAGCACTTCGACGGTGGTGAAGGCGCCTACTACCGCGCGGGCACCTGCTACTTCACCACCAAGGGCGACAACCGCGTGTGGGCCTACGACGCGGAGCGGGACGCCCTCGCCGTGGCCTACGACGACGACATTCCCGACCCGCCGCTGACCGGGGTGGACAACATCACCGGCACCGCCGCCGGTGACCTCTACGTCGCCGAGGACGGCGGCAACATGGAGATCTGCCTGATCACCCCCGACGACGTCGTCGCGCCGTTCCTGCGGGTCGAGGGGCAGGACGGCTCGGAGCTCTGCGGCGTCGCGTTCAGCCCCGCCGGCGACCGGCTCTACTTCTCCTCGCAGCGCGGCACCAGCGGGGTCAGCAGCGGCGGCATCACCTACGAGGTCACCGGCCCGTTCCGCGGTTGAGGTCCGGCCGACGGGAACCGCACCGGCTCCACCGCCGGACCGACGACGCCGAAAATCCGCCGTGCGATCACGGTCCGTGGCGCCTCGGTCACCAGTTCGACCGTGATCGGCGTCCGACATGACGCCGGGAGAGACTGTTCGCCATGCGAGGGCGAACGGGTTTCGGATGGACACTCCACGGCGACGGCACCACACCGCGCCCAGGTGAGTCGGTGGCCCCCGGCGAACGGCTCACCTGGGGCCGCACCATCGGCTTCGGCGCGCAGCACGTGGTGGCCATGTTCGGCGCGACGTTCGTGTTCCCCGTCCTGATGGGACTCGACCCGAACCTCGCGATCATGGTCTCGGGCGGGGCGACGATCCTGTTCCTGCTCGTCGTGCAGGGCAAGATCCCCAGCTACCTGGGCAGCAGCGCCTCGTTCGTCGGCGCGGTCACCGCGATCCGCGCCGGCGGGGGCGACACGGCCACCGTCACCGGAGCCATCCTGGTGTCGGGCGCGGTGCTCGCCGCGGTCGGCGCGGTGGTGCACTTCGCCGGGCCCGCTGTCGTGCACCGGTTGCTGCCGCCGGTGCTGTCCGGGGCGGTCGTGCTGCTGATCGGGTTCAACCTGGCGCCGGTGGTGGCCGAGACCTACTGGCCGCAGGACCAGTGGATCGCGCTCATCACGATGATCATCGTGGTGGCGGGCAGCGTGCTGCTGCCCGGATTCCTGGGTCGTATCGCGGTGTTCCTCGGGCTCGCCGGCGGCTACCTGCTGTCCTGGGCGTTCGACGTGCTCTTCGGCCCGATCACCGCGCCGAACGCGGACGGGGTCGTCGGCACCCACCCGCGGGTGGACCTCAGCGGGGTCGCGGACGCGCCGTGGTTCGGACTTCCCGAAGTGCACGCCCCGTCCTTCTCCGCCTCGGCGATCATCGTCGTGCTGCCAGCCGTGATCGCGCTGCTCGCCGAGAACACCGGGCACGTCAAGGCCGTGGAGGAGATGACCGGCACCGACCTGCAGGGCAGCCTCGGGCGGGCCGTGTTCGCCGACGGCTTCGCCACGACCCTCTCCAGCGCGCTCGGCGGCCCGCCGACCACCACCTACGCCGAGAACATCGGCGTCATGGCCGCCACCCGCGTGTACTCGACCGCCGCCTACTGGGTGGCGGCGCTGGTGGCCGTCGGCTTCGGCCTGTGCCCGAAGTTCGGCGCCGTCGTGGCCGCCATCCCGGGCGGCGTGCTGGGCGGCATCACCGTGGTGCTCTACGGCATGGTCGGACTGCTCGGCGTGAAGATCTGGGTGCAGAACCGCGTGGACTTCGCCGACCCGGTGAACCTGCTGCCGGTGGCCGCCGGGGTCATCGCGGGCATCGGCGACGTCTCGCTCACCTTCACCCCGAGCCTGAGCCTCAGCGGCATCGCGCTCGGCACCGTGATCACCCTGCTCGGCTACCACCTGCTGCGCGCCTTCCGGCCCGCTCGGCACGAGTGACGGCGGATCAGCGGGCGGTGAGCGCCGGGGCGAGCAGCCGGCGAACCTCGCGGGCCGCGCTCCGGCCGGCCCGGTTGGTCCCGATGGTGCTGGCCGACGGGCCGTAACCCACCAGGTGCAGCCGGGGTTCGGCCACCACCCGAGTCCCGTCCATCCGGATGCCGCCGCCCGGTTCGCGCAGGCCCAGCGGGGCCAGATGGTCCAAGGCGGCCCGGAAACCGGTCGCCCAGAGGATCACGTCGACGGGCAGCTCCCCGCCGTCCGCCCACCGCAGCCCGCTCGGGGTGATGCGTTCGAACATCGGGTTCCGGTCCAGCACGCCGCGTTCCCGCGCCCGCTCGACGGCGGCCGTGGGCGGCAGCCCGGTCACGCTCACGACGCTGCCCGGCGGCAGTCCTGCCCGAACCCGGCGATCGACCTCCGCGACGGCCCGGCGCCCGCGGTCGGGGGTGAACTCGTCGTCGCCGAACACCGGCGGGCGGCGCGTCACCCACGTCGTCTCGGCCACCTCGGAGATCTCCGCCAGCAGTTCCACCGCGGAGATCCCGCCGCCGACGACCGCCACCCGCAGCCCGCGGAACTCCGCCGCGTCGTGGTAGTCCGCGACGTGCAGCTGCCTGCCGGTGAACGTCCGCTGACCCGGGTAGTGCGGCAGGAACGGCTTCGTCCACGTCCCGGTCGCGTTGATCACCGCGCGAGCCGCCCAGGTGTCGGAGCCGGACTCCACCAGCAGGCGATCGCCGGGGCCGCGCCGCACCGCCCGCACCGCGACCGGCCGCCGCACCGGCAGCTCGAACTCGCGCTCGTAGCGGGCGAAGTACTCCGAGACCACTTCCGAAGCGGGCCGCGCCCCGTCGGTCTCCTCCAGAGCGAGTCCCGGCAGGTCGTGGATCCCGTGCACGCCACCGATCCGCAGCGACGGCCAGCGGTGCCGCCACGCGCCGCCCGCGCCGGTGTCCGCGTCGAGCACCACGAACTCGCGGTCCGGCTCGAACCCGGACCGCGACAGGTGGTGCGCGCTGCTGAGCCCGGCCTGCCCGGCTCCGATGACGACGACCTCGACCTCGACCTCGTGCTCCGCCACACCCGGCGCAACGCCGGAACCAGGCGCGAACGTCCCTCACCCGCTGTGGTGTCCGCCACGCGAAAGCTCACCCGGAGGGGTGCGACGCACGCCACTGCGACCCCTCTTTAACGCACCCGAAACAAAGCCCTAGTATCGGGGTGCAAGTGGGTGTTCGGCCCCGAACCTCTTTCGATCGCAAGACCCGTGCGGGCACGCGTGTGCGCCCGTGCGCGCGCTCGGAAGACGGGGAGGTCAGCAGAAAGGAGGCAAGGAAAGTGGCAATGGTGTGGGTGGCTCTCGCAGTTGAGGCGATCGTGCTGCTGGCGGTGGCAGGCGTGGCGGTCAGGTGGGTGAATAAACCCGCGCTGAACACTCCCGCTCAGCCCGCTGAGCAGGTCCCGGCGGTGGAGCCGGTGGGTGCGCTGATCGAGCAGCCCGCCTGAGTACGGCGCAACGGGCTTGTCCGGTCCGGACAAGCCCCACGCCCACGGCGAACCTCTATCGTGTGACTTTCTTTCCGCGTTACACGCTATTCGAGTGAATTGCGCCGCGCATTCTTGCCGCGACGCCCGAAACGCGTTCCAGACCGCCGCGAATCGCGGCGGTCCGCTTATCCGAATTCCATTCATGTGCACCGGTTCCGCGTGGCGGAACTCGGGCGGCGACGGCTGCCGGTCCGCGACCGATAGGGTGACCAGGACCTCGTCCGACGACCGCGGAAGGCAGCCGTGACCACATCCCAGCAACGGCCTCAGACCGGCAAGGCCGGATCGGTGTTCGCGGACTACCGGAAGTTCGCCGCCCGCGCGGCGCGCAAGCCCGGCCTGGTGGGCGCGGTGGCGCCCAGTTCGCCGTACCTCGCCCGCGAGATGGCCGCGGTCGTCCCGCGCTCGCGACCTGCCGCCGCGGAGCGGACCGGGCCGGTCGTAGTGGAACTCGGCCCCGGCACCGGCGCGCTCAGCAGAGCCGTGCGCGACCGCCTGCCCGAAGGCGGGCGGCACCTCGCGATCGAACTCGACGGCGGCATGGTCGAGCACCTGCGCGCCGACCTGCCCTGGCTGGAGGTCGTGCAGGGCGACGCGGCGAAGCTGCGCACGCTGTTGGCCGAGGCGGGCATCGACGAGGTGGACGCCGTGATCAGCGGCCTCCCGTGGTCGATCTTCTCCGCCGAGCTGCAGCGCGACATCCTCAGCGAGGTCGGCAAAGTGCTCGCCCCCGGCGGCGCGTTCACCACGTTCGCCTACGTGCACGCCCTGGGCATGGCCGGGGCCCGCGGGTTTCGGCGCCGGTTGGACGGCGCCTTCGACGAGGTGCTCACCAGCCGCACCGTGTGGCGCAACGTCCCGCCCGCGCGGATCTACACCTGCCGGCGCCCCGGCGACTGACCGGCCTCGGGACCGATCAGGACGGTTCGGCCGCATTCGACCACCGGAACAGAGCATGTCCAGCGGAGCGTGATCGGTCTACGGTCGCGATGTGGGGTCCATTGTGCTGCTGCGACCGGTGTTCGAAGGCGACCTGACCGATCTCGATCGGATGCTCAACACCCGCGAGGCCTCCCACCCCTACAACTGGTTCGGCTACCAGGGGGCGGGGCACTTCCAGCGGCGCTGGGCGGAGACCGGGCTGATCTCGGACGCCGAGGGCGTGCTGCTGGTGGTCACCGAGCAGGATCCGCAGCGTCGGCTGGGGTTCGTGTCGTGGGCCAAGAACCCGACCGGCCAGACCTCGTACTGCTGGAACATCGGCATCACCTTGCTGCCGGAGGCCCGCGGGCGCGGCCACGGCACCGAGGCCCAGCGCCAGCTGGTGGCGTACCTGTTCGCCCACACCCAGGTGAACCGGGTCGAGGCGGGCACCGAGGTGGACAACCTCGCCGAGCAGCGCGCCCTCGCCAAGGCGGGTTTCACCAGGGAGGGCGTGCTGCGCGGCTGGTTGTTCCGCGACGGCCGGTGGCGGGACTGCGTGCGCTACAGCGTGCTGCGCGACGAGGTCGTCCCGCGCTGATCACTCCAGCTGCTCCTCCAGCCAGGTGGTGTGCACCGGGCCGCTGCGCAGCTTGTCGTTGCCGACGAGCCGGGAGTGCAACGGGATCGTGTTCGCCACGCCTTCGATGCGGAACTCCCGCAAGGCCTGCTCGGCTCGGGAGTACGCCTGGTCGCGGTCGGCACCCCAGCAGATCAGCTTCGCGATCATCGAGTCGTAGAACGGACTGATCCGGTCGCCGCGGGCCAGGCCGGTATCGACGCGGACGCCGGGCCCGCCCGGCAGGTCGAACGCGGTGACCTCGCCGGGTGACGGGGCGAAGCCGTTGTCCGGGTCCTCGGCGTTGATCCGCAGCTCGATCGCCGCGCCGGTGCGCACCAGCTCGTCCTGGGTGAACGAGATCGGCTTGCCCGCGGCGATCCGCAGTTGCTCGGCCACCAGGTCGACGCCGCTGATCGCCTCGCTGACGGGGTGTTCGACCTGGATTCGGGTGTTCATCTCCATGAAGTAGAAGCACTGGTCCTCGTCGACGAGGAACTCCACGGTGCCCGCGTTGCGGTAACCGACGTGCCGGGCGAGGCGGACCGCGGCCTCACCGATGCGCTGCCGGGTCTCCTCGTGCAGTCCCGGTGCCGGTGCCTCCTCCAGGAGCTTCTGCCTGCGGCGCTGCACCGAGCAGTCCCGCTCGAACAGGTGCACCACGTTGCCGTGGTCGTCGGCGAGCAGCTGCACCTCGATGTGCCGGGGGCGGGGCAGCGCCCGCTCCAGGTACGAGGTGCCGTCGCCGAACGCCGACCGCGCCTCCGCCTGCGCCGCCGGCAGCACGTCGGCGAGCTCCGCGGCCGAGGACACCGGCCGGATGCCGCGTCCGCCACCACCCGCGGCGGCCTTGACCAGCACCGGGTAGCCGAGTTCGTCGGCTGCGGCCTGCGCGGCGGCGAGGTCGGTCACCGGTGCGCTGCCCGGCACCACCGGCACGCCCGCCGCTTGCGCGGTGGCGCGCGCGGTGGCCTTGTCGCCCATCAGCTCGATCGCCGAGGCGGGCGGCCCGATCAGCACCAGGCCCGCGTCCTGCACGGCGCGCGCGAAGCGCGAGTTCTCCGACAGGAATCCGTACCCGGGGTGCACGGCGTCGGCGTGGGTGCTGCTCGCCGCCTCCAGCAGCGCGTCCACGTCGAGGTAGGACTTGGACGCGGGGGAGGCGCCGATGTGCACCGCGTGCTCGGCCAGCTGCACCCACCGGGAGTTCTTGTCGGCGTCGGAGTACACCGCCACCGCTTCGACTCCCGCGGCGTGGCAGGCGCGGATGATGCGCACCGCGATCTCGCCCCGGTTGGCCACGAGGACTCGTCCCGGCCCGGTCATGGCGACACGACCTCGACGACACCTTGACCGGCCTCCACCTCGTCCCCCTCTTCGAGCAGGAAGCGGCCGATGGTGCCCGCCTGCTCGGCTTTGATCTCGCTGAAGGTCTTCATCACTTCGATGAGCGCGATCGTCTGCCCTTGCTGGACCACGGCGCCTTCTTCGACGAACGGGTCCTGCTCGGGCGAGGGGCGACGGTAGAAGACGCCGGGAAGCGTGGCGTTCACAGTCGACATGGTGGCCTCCTCCATAACTATCGGGTGCGCTGCTCGCGGGGTGGGGGACTAGCTGACTGCGGCCCGGACCTTCTCCAACCGGATGCCGCGATCTCTGCGGGCGCTGATCGCGGCGTCGACGTCGACCGGTGTGAACGACACCCGGTCGCCGGTGCGGGCCTGCGCGATCCGGTCGCGGTCCACGGAGATCACGGTGCCCACGGTGGCGTAGCCGCCGCCGGTCACCGCGTCGCCGAGCAGCACGATCGGTTCGTTGCCCCCGGGTACCTGCACCGAGCCGATGGGGTAGCCCAGGTCGACCACGTTCGCCGGGTCGCTGCCCGCGCCGAACGGCGGATCGCGGTCGATGAAGTCGATGGTGCCGCCGCGCAGCCGGTAGCCGACGCGGTCGGCGTCCTTGGTGACCTTCCACTCGGTGTCCACGAAGGACTCCAGCGCGGCCTCGGTCAGCCGGTAGGAGCACAGGCCGATGACCAGGCGCAGTTCCGCCACCCCGCCGAGCGCGAGGCGCAGTCCCGCGGGCACCGAGCTGCCCGGGGCCGGTCCGGACACCGGCGGTGATCCCAGTGGTAGCCGGTCGTCGGTGCGCAGCGCGCGGCCCTGGAACCCGCCGATCCCGGTGAGCGTGTAGGTCGAGCGCGAGCCCAGGTACTCGGGGACCGCGATCCCGCCGCTGACGGCCACGTAGGGCCGGGCGCCGGAGGTGATCATCTCGAACGAGAGCACGTCGCCGGCGCGCACCGACAGCGTCTCCCACGGGGCGACCTGTTCGCCGTTGACGCGGGCCGGGGCCTCGGCGCCGGTGACGGCGATCAGCCGGTCGTCGGTGAACTCCAGCTCCGGGCCGATGTAGGTGGCTTCCAGCGCGGCGGCGCCGTCGGGGTTGCCCACGAGCAGGTTCGCGACGCGGTAGGAGTACTGGTCGAGGGCGCCGGACGGCGGCATGCCGATGGCGTACTGCCCGTCGCGGCCGGCGTCCTGGACCGTCGTGTAGAGGCCTCCGGAGCGCACGATGATCTCGCTCATCACAGCACCTCCAGCAGGGTGCGGTTGAAACCGTCCGGGTCGGCGAGGAACGCGCTCGGGGAGAACTCGACCTCGGCGGTGCGGTAGCGGAAGGTGCCCGCCTCCACCTCGCCGCGGATCCGGTCGTACTCGGCGCGATCGATGGCGCGGTAGTGCAGGATGTCGCTCGGTTTCGGGAAAGCGATGTGGTCGGCGAAGTCCGGCAAGGTCTGCGCGGCGTCGAAGACCGGCGCGGGCGCGATGCCGAACAGCTGGTATCCGCCGGCTCCGCGAACCGGATAGACCACCGAGAACGCGCCGCCGTAACCGAAGGCGCGTTCCGGCGTATCGGTGCGCGGGCGGACGTACTTGGGCACTTCGATCTGCCGCTCGCGGGGGACCATCTGATAGCAGAACGGCAATCCGGGGACGAATCCGAGCATCGTGACGATGAACGGAGATCCCGTGATCGAATCGATCAGCTCGGGCACTCCGCGAAATCCGTTGATCCGCGCCGCGTATTCAAGATCGGTTCCGGTGGGATCCTGGTGATTGTCGCGGAAGCGCATGAGCGTCTCCCGCGTCCACGGGTCGTCGAACAGGATCGGCACGTCGACGATCCGCGTCGGAACCGTGTGATCGTCGGGCAGGTCGCCCGCGGTGATCTCCAGTCCGCGCAGCTCATCGACCAGTTCCGCCGGGTGCACCCGGTCGGGGTCGAGCCTGATCATGTACGAGGCGTTGGACGGACAGATGTCGATGACGCCGTCGATGCCTTGCTCCCGGAGGGCCCCGGTGATCGCCATCGCCTTGAAATTGGCTTCCAGGCTCATTTCCTGATCGAGCTCGACGAAGATGAATTCATCGCCACCGAACTCGTACCGAGCGGGAGGCAGGTGCGTCGTAGTCGCTGCCATGTCGACCTCCTCAACCGGTTACGGAGGTGATCTGCCGTGTGCTTGAGCATGCGCCGAAGCCATTCCCGGCGCAGAACCTGGGATGCGAACTCGTTGGACGAATCGAAAAAAATCGCACGTTCGGGTCACCATAGCCCGAGTGCAACAGTGATCGGTACGCGCGAACGCACGCACTCGAATCGGCCGAAAGGACGCCCCAAGATCGGGAAAGGCATCGCGAAGACAACCGAACGGAGCACTGCGCGCGACGGGGGCGTGCGGGAACATGGCTCGTACCATCGGCGCGCGGCCGGGGATCATCGCAGTACAAGCCCCTGACGGGTCGCGTTCGGCAGCTGCGGGAGGTGGATCCGGTGCAGGGACTCGTGGATCTCAATGCGGACGCGGGCGAGAGCTTCGGCCGGTGGAAGCTGGGTGACGACGAACGGGTGATCCCGTTGGTCACTTCGGTGAACATCGCCTGCGGCTGGCACGCCGGTGATCCCGCGACCATGCGCGCCGCCCTGCGCATCGCCCGCGACGCGGGCGTGGCGGCGGGCGCGCACCCTGGATTCCCGGACCTGGCCGGATTCGGGCGCCGGGCGCTGACGATGAGCCCGCGGGAGGCGGCGGACGCCTGCCTCTACCAGTTCGGTGCCCTCCGGGCGCTCGCCGACGAGATGGGCGTCGCGATCACCCACGTCAAGCCGCACGGCGCGCTCTACGGGCTCACCGTGCGCGATCCGGCGGTGGCCGAGGCCGTCGGCACGGCCGTCGCCGCGGCGGCCCCCGGCGTGCCGGTGGTGCTGCTGGCGGGTCCGACCGCCGATCGGGTGGCCGAGCTCGGCGTGCCGGTGGTGCGGGAGGCGTTCGCGGACCTCGACTACGACGACGCCGGGCACATCATCATCGAACCGGACCCGGTCGCGAAGGACCCGCAGGCGTGCGCGCAGCAGGCGCTGTCGGTGCTGCGCGGCAAGGTCCACTCCGTCAGCGGTACCGCGGTGCCGGTGCGCGCGGACTCGATCTGCCTGCACGGGGATCGTCCGAACGCGGTGGAGGTGGCCAGGGCTGTGCGGGACGCGTTCGCCGCCGAAGGCGTGGAACTGGCGGCGATGCGCGCGGTGCTGGCGGATCGGGACTCCGGTGCGGCCTCCGCGGCGGGGACGGCGGAGACCGCACCGGCGTGACCGGATCGGGCCGGGCCGGTGGCGCGGCCCGACCCGATCATCCGATCACGTCGTCGGCAGCAGCTTCTCCTGCAGCGCCACCCGGTTGTCCGAGAAGTGATCGCCTTCCGGGCTGAACGGGGCGACCTCGTCCGGCACGCAGTCGGTGACGAGCAGCGTGTCGTCGCTGCGCTCCTCCGGGCCCGCCGCGATCATCGGCGTGCCGTCCGGCGCCCACACCCCGGAGTTGCCGCGGTACTGCCACTGCCCGCGTTCCGAGGTCTCCCAGCCGCGCCGGTTCACGTACGCGACGAACACCCGCCACACCGAGGCCATCGCCGGGATGATGTGCTCGGTCGCGTCCGGGTAGGGCACCTGGGTGGGGTTGCCGTCGTGCAGCGTGAAGTGGTGATCGGCGGCCGTCGGCCCCACCACGAGCCGCGCGCCACGACCCACCAGGCTCTGGTAGAGCGGCGGGAACTCGCACTCGTAGCAGTTGAGCAGGCCGACCGGGAACTGGTTGACCTTCACCACCGGCGGCAGCTCGGTGCCCGCGGTGAAGTTGATCCGCTCCGCCGCCCCGTACAGGTGGGTCTTGCGGTAGTTCGCGGCCAGCTCGCCGCCGAGGACCAGGGCGATGGAGTCGTGCACGGTGTCGGCCGCGCGGTCGAGCTCCACGTACGGCACCACGATCCCGATGTCGTGGGTGGCCGAGACGGCCTGCGCGGCCTGGATCGCCGCGCCGTCCTTCGGCTGGGCCAGCGCCCGCGCCTCCTGCGCGCCGAGCGAGTAGCCGGTGGTGTAGCACTCGGGGAAGGCGCACAGCTGAGCCTGGTAGCGGGCGGCGACTTCGACGACCTCCCGCATCCGGTTCAGGTTCGCCGTCACCGCCTCCGGGGTGCCCACCGGGTTCTCACCCTGGAAGAGCGCGAGCCGGACCCCGGTGCCCGGTTGCGGCGGTTCGGGGCGGGTGAGCTTGCTGGCGATGCGGATGGGGCGCAATGGTTCGTCCTCTCTGCGGGGAGTGCTGGTCATGCGGGGGTGGCGATGGCGCCGGACAGGTAGCCGCGGACCGCGCTGAGCAGGTCCTCGGCGTGCCCGGTGGTGAGTTCGTTGCGCACGACGATCCGGATCACGTCGGTCTGCTGGCGGTCCGGTGGCAGCGCGTACACCGGGACCGACCACCCGTGCGTGCCCAGGTGGTCGGCGAGTTCCCGCAACGTCCAGCGGTGCCTGCCGTCCCGTTGGGACAGCACCACGACGGGCAGGTCGCTGCCGTCGCCGAGGATCCGGAACGGCCCCATCTCGTCGAGCGACGCCGCCAGCGAGGTCGCGGTGGCACGGCTGCGCGCGTGCAGGTCGCGGAAGCCGTCGAAGCCGAGCCGCAGGAAGTTGTAGTACTGCAGCACCACCGGAGCGGCCGACCGGGAGAAGCTCAGCTCGTGGTTGGCCCGCGTGCTGCCCAGGTAGTTCGTGTCGAAGCTGAGCCAGTTCGTGCGGGCCTCCGGGTCGCGCCACAGGATCCAGCCGAGCCCGGCGGGGACCATGCCGTACTTGTGCCCCGAGGCGTTGATCGAGTGCACCCGGGGCAGCCGGAAGTCCCAGTTCAGCTCCGGATCGAGGAACGGTGCGACGAAACCGCCGGAGGCGGCGTCGACGTGGATCGGCACGTCCACCCCGGTCTCGGCGGCGAGCTCGTCGAGGGCGGCGGCGATCCCCGCGACCGGCTCGTAGCTGCCGTCGATCGTCGAGCCGAGCACGCTGACCACGCCGATGGTGTCCTCGTCGCACCGCTCCCTGGCCTGCTGCGCGCTCAGGTGCAGCAGGTCCTGCTGGGCGGGGGCGATGCGCGGTTCCACCTCCCAGTACCGGCAGAACTTGTGCCAGCACACGTGCGCGTTCGCGCCTAAGACCAGGTTCGGCTTGCGGCCGGCGGTGTCACCGCGGTGCCGCCACCGCCGCAGCAGCGACGTGCCCGCCAGCAGCGCGGCTTCGCTGGATCCGGTGGTGGCGGTGCCGACGGCGGTCGAGAGGTCGGCGTTCCACAGGCCCGCGAGGGTCTGCACGCAGTGGCGTTCGAGTTCGGTGGCTCCCGGATATTGATCTCTGTCGATGAGGTTGTACGGCAGGTAGTCGCTGAACAGCCGTTCGGCTTCCGGCTCGACGGTGCTGGTCAGAAAGGTGGCCAGGTTCGCGGCCGGGCTGATGTCCTCCCGGAGCTTGATCCGGACCGCGTTCGCGGCCGCCGAGGCGGTCCAGCCCTTGCTGGGCAGCGCTCCCGGCGCACGCGCGGTCGTCGTGGGTGGTGCGCTCGCCCGGCTTGCCGCCTGCGGACACGACATGGCGAAGACCTCCTTGATGAAGACTGCGACGTGATTCACGGGGGGCTGCGATCTCAGAAGGCATCGCAGCCGAGTGCAGCGGGAGGGATTGGGACGTGCGACGTCTCGAAACCTAAGCGCCGTGCGGCGGGGGCCGACATGGTCACAAAGACCTGCTGCGCCCGGCCTGGTCCTCCGAATGGCACCGAAGGACTGCCCCATTCGTGTCCTTGATTGCCGCATCCGGGGGAAATCGGTGGCCGGTCGGTCACTTCCGGAGGGGCTGCTGACGACATAGCCAGTGGAGGCAGCGACCGGTCCGGTGCAGGTGGGAAGGCCTTGCCCGGTGGTGAAGCGTCGGCCTGCGAACGGTGCTCGATCGACCTGGTCACGGCGGAGGTGCGCCGTGGTGCCCAGGTTCTGTGCCGGAACAACCATGCGTCGCGCGGGGGACCCGTGCGTCCGGACGCGGCGCGGTCGATGTCACCGAACCTGTGGGAGTCACCTGATGGCCAGTTCGTACCGGCGAGCCCTGGACACCGCGATCACCGCGATGATGCGGGAAGCGATCGAGCATTCCGCGGCGCTGGAGCAGGTGCTCGGGCAGGTGAACCAACTCGTGACCCTGCGGGTGCGCCTCGGGCACACCGGGCTGGTCGCAGGCGAGGTCTACCGGGACGCCCTGCAGCGGGCGGCGGGGGCCACCGGCGGCACGCCCGGGGCCCAGGTGGCGCCGCTGCTGCAGCGGCTCACCCCCCGGGAGCACGAAGTACTGGGACATCTGGTCCGCGGTAGTTCCAACCGGCAGATCGCGCGGTCGCTGGGGATCTCCGAGCGGACCGTGAAGAACCACCTGCGGGCGGTGTTCACCAAGCTGGAGGTCGCCGACCGCACCTCGGCCGCGGTCAAGGCGCTCACCGCGGGCCGGGGCCCCGGCGAGCCCGGCCCGGTGGTCGCGGCGGGCGCGTCGCTCGACGTGCGCGGCCCCGGCGCCCCCGAGCGGAACTGATCGGTCGACGGGGTCGGTCGGCGGGATCCGGCACCGCCGAAAGGAGTGATCTTCTACGCTCGGCGCATGCCCGCGCTCAGCCCTCGTTCGGTCCTCGAAGGCCGCAGCAGCAACCGGACACCGATCCCGTTCATCATCGGATTGATCGTGTGCGGCATCTGCATGCTGCTCGCCGTGACCTACTACCTGCTCTCCGGTGGGGTGCTCAGCACCGTGGTGGGCGGTCTGCTGGCGCTGCCGACGGTGGTGGTGCTGGTCGCGCTGGTGCTCCTGATGGACCGGCTGGAGCCCGAACCGCGGGTGAACCTGGTCCTGGCGTTCGCCTGGGGCGCGGGGGTGGCGATCGTCGGGTCGTTCATCGTGAACACGCTCGGCGGGGCGCTGCTGCAACCGGTGTACGGGGCGGAGCTCGGCAAGGTGCTCACCGCCTCGGTCGTGGCCCCGGTGGTGGAGGAGAGCTTCAAGGGCTTCTTCCTGCTGCTGATGCTGTGGTTCCGCCGGTTCGAGATCGACGGCCCGACCGACGGGCTGGTGTACGCGGGGCTGTGCGCGCTCGGCTTCGCGTTCGTGGAGAACGTCCTCTACTACCAGACCGGCCTGCTCGAAAGCGGGACCGGCGTCGCCGGAACCGTGCTGGTCCGCGGCGTGATCGCGCCGCTGGGACATCCGATCTACACGGCGATGACCGGTCTCGGCGTCGCGTACGCGGCGCGCAGCCGCAGCGCCGGGCGCGGTGTCGCGGTGATCGCAGGCTGGGTCGCGGCGGTGCTGCTGCACGCGCTGTGGAACTTCTCCACCGTGTTCGGCTTCGGCGGGCTGGCGCTGGCGTACCTGGTGCAGCTGGGCGTCCTGATCACGCTGGTGGTGATCGTGGTGCGGGACCGCAGGCGGCTCATCGGGCTGATCGGCACGCACCTGCCGCCGTACATCCCGAGCGGTCTGGTGCACGACAACGACGTGCGGATGCTCGCCACGATGCGGGGGCGCAGGCAGGCCCGGACCTGGGCGCGGGCGCAGGCCGGGTTGCCGGGCGTGCGCGCGATGTCGGACTACCAGCTGGCGGCGACGGAGCTGGCGCTGCTGCACGACCACGCGACGCGGGCGACGATCCCGGTGGCGCTGTTCCACTCGCGGCGCGATTCGATCCTCGGGCTGATGCGGGTGGCGCGCGACGCGTTCTTCCAGCGACGTCCGCAGCCGCAGGTGGCGCCGCCGCCGTGGTCGCGCACGGAGCAGTCCGGCTTCTTCCGCACCTCGCAGCTGCAGACGACGCGGATGCCGGTGTACCGCCCGCTCCCGCCGCCGCCCGGCCGCCCGTCCGCTCCGCGCGGTCCCGGAGGACCGTCCGAGCAGGCGACGGCGAAGTTCGGGACGGCGAAGCCGGAAGCGCCGGGACAGGGCGAGCAGGCCACCGCGCGGTTCGGGACGGCGAAGCCGGGTGCGCCGCAGCCTGGGCCGTCTCAGGCTGGACCGCCGCAGCCCGGACCGCCGCAGCCCGGGGCGTCACCGGCTGGTGGGAACCAGCCGGGACCGGGGCGGCAACGGCCTCCGCAGCAGCGTCCGATGCCGCCCGGCCGGCCGCCGAATCCGCCGCAGCCGCCACCGCCGTCCGGGCCTCCGTGGCAGTAGCGCCGCCCGCTACTGGGTGCGGATGCGCGGCCACAGCCGGGACCACGGCAGCGCCGGCCCGTCGTAGCGGATCACCGAGACGCCCTGCGCGAGGTTCACCAGGTCCAGTTCGGTCCGGACCGTCGCGAGCCGCCTGCTCGTGGCGAAGTACGGCTCCAGCGGCTCGGCCGCGCCCACGTACAGCAGCACCGTGGCGCTTTCCGGTGGAGCACCGAAGAACCAGTACCCGCGGTGCGGACTGCGCACGGCGGGCAGGCCGAACTCCGGTCCGAGCACGTCGAGCGCCGCCGCGAGGTGGTAGCTCTCGCCGACGATCGCGGTGCGCGCGCGGTCCTGGGGCGGCAGCGAGCGGTACGCGCGGGCGACGGTCTCGGCCAGTTCCGGCCAGCCCGTCTCGTAGAACTTGCTGTAGGACGCGAGCGGCGGGTGCGGTGCCGCGGCGGGCAGCGGGACGAGCGGGAGCAGGGCCAGCGGCAGGACCGCGGACAGCGCGCACGCGGGCCACGCCACCCACGACCAGCGGGTGCTCCCGGCCTCGCGGCGGTGCTGGAACCCGACCGCGCCCGCGGCGAACAGCATCCCGCACAGCCCCGACAGGTAGTTCGGGCGGCCACCGGCGAGCAGGTAGAACACGAGCAGGAGCAGCGTCGTCCCTGCGAGGAACCGCACGGGACGAAGTCGCTCGTCGCGCAGCAGGCACCAGAGCCCGAAGCAGCACAGCACCGCGCCCGCGACGGGTCCCGCGTAGAGCAGTGCCGTCGGCAGCAGCAGGAGCCTGCTGCTCTCCGCGCTGACCACCTCGCCCATGTCGCGCGCGGGCCAGCCGTGCCCGGCCTGCCAGACCAGCGCCGGAATCGACGCCACGGCCGCGAGCGCCACCCCCGCCCACAGCGCCGGGCGCCGCAGCATCGGACGCGGTCCGGCGACGAGCACGCTCAGGAACAGCGCCGCGCACAGCAGCACGATCTGGAACTTCGTCTGCACCCCGACGGCGGCGACCGCTCCGGCCGCGAGCAGCAGCCGGTCCCGCCGGACCCCCGCCTCGCGCAGCCGGACCCACCGCGCCACCAGCCACAGCAGCAGCACCCACTGCGCAGGTTCCACCGTGGCCGCCGCGAGCCAGTGCCCGCTCAGCAGCAGCCACGGCGACAGCGCGCACGCGGCGGCGGCGAGCACCTGGGCGCGCCGGTCGCCGCCGAACTCGCGGGCCAGCAGCGCGGTGCAGCAGATCCCGAACGCGGTGAGCAGCGCCGCGGGCAGCCGCAGCGCGAGCAGCGAGCCGGGCAGCACGGCGTCGATCCCGGCGGCCAGCAGCGGCACCAGCGGCTGCTGGTCCATGTACCCCCAGGCCAGGTGGTACTTGCCGGCGGCGAGGAAGTACAGCTCGTCGGAGAGGTAGCCGTACCGGCCGCTGATCAGCACCAGCAGCAGGCCGGTGAGCGCGGCGATCGCCGACACCGGACCCCGCGCGAACGGCGGTGGTGCGGCAGCGGGAGGCGCGGACGGCTCGCACGTCGGCTGCTCGGTCGGCGCTGGCACCCGATTCCCCTCGTCCGTTCCGGCCGGAGCGTGTCCCGGCGACGCGGCGCGAGTCTAGGGGGCCGTTCCGAAGGACCTGCGTAGTTGGTCGTTCAGCGGGTTCTCAGCGGTTTCCTCGCTGCGGGATCTTTTTCCCGAGCGGCTCCGCCACGAGGAAAAAGCTGTCCTCGCGAGGAAACCGCTGAGAACCCGCCGGTGGTCCAGCTGCGTGCGTGGTCACTGCTCAGCGGCTCCGCCACTGACAGGGCGAAGATCAAAAGATCACGCCCTACGAACCGGTCGGGCGGGGTGGACGGTCAGCGAGGGAGTGCCAGGGGTGGTCCAGGAAGGTCCGCCATGCGAGTTCCCAGGGGAAGCGGTGCAGGTGCTCTGCGCCCGTGCCGGGCTCGTGCTGCTCGTACACGTCCGGGCCGGCCAGCACCTCGACTCCCCAGCCGGAGAGCCGCCGCATCGCCTCCTGCACGGGCGGGAAGGAGATCTGCGCGCGGTTGGAGAACGGCATAGCCACCACCGGCTGCCGCTTGCCTACCGCCTCCACCAGCATCCCCAGCGGGAGCGTGTCGGAGATGCCCGCCGCCCACTTCGCGAGGCTGTTGCAGGTGATCGGCGCCGCGATCATGCCGTCGGCCGGGGGCAGCGCGTCGGCCGCGGCCGGGTCCTTGTACTCGCTGCGCACCGGATGGCCAGTCTTCGCGGCCAGCGACTCCACGTCGAGGAACCGCCTGCCGTCGGGGGAGGCGACCACGCACACCGCCCAGCCGTCGGCCTGGGCGAGCTCCACCAACCTGCCGATGTCCCGCGCCGCGGGTGAACCCATCCCGATCGCGTACAGCACGGGCTGTCCGTTGTCGTCCATCACGCCGCTCCCGAGCCGGACTTCAACGCCGGATGCCGCACCAGGCGGCGAAGTGGGACAGGCTGTTGGTCGACCGGGCGTCGCTGGCGGCCAGCGACTGCACCGTCTCGTGCACCTGCGGGTGGTAGCGGGTGAGCTGCGGCGCGATGCGCCGGGCCGTTTGCAGGCACTCCAGCGAGCGGCGGCGGTCGCCGTGCAGCAGCCAGCCGCGGGACAGGTCGATCCAGTAGTGCCCGCTGCGGCTCGGCGCGGTGTGCTCGGGCAGCTGCACGGTGGCGGCCCGGGTCACGGCGGTGGTGCCGTCGGCGAGTTCCACGGGGACCGCCACGCCGTGGATGTCGACGTTGGTGGCGCCGAACTTGGTGCCGTAGTGGTTGGCCTCGTCCTGCCCGTCGACGACCATCGCGCGGGCCTCCCGCAGGTGGGTGTCGGCGAGGTCGGCGTCGGCGGTGCGCGCCGCGAGGATGGCCGCGCGCAAGTGCACGGCTCCGCGCACGGCGGAGGTCGCCGGGGTCTCGGGCACCGGTTCCAGCAGGCCGAGCGAGCGGTCCAGCGACCGCAAACCGGCGTTGTAGGAGCCGTCGAACAGCAGCACCAGGGCGTGGTTCCACTCCGCGACGGAACCGCGCACCGGGTCGGCGCCGCGGGCCGCGGCGGCGCGGGCGCGCTCGTCGGCCAAGTGGCACAGGTCGAGGTGGCCCAGCCGGTAGAGCGCGATCATGGTGTAGGAGTACGCGGTCGCCAACAGCTCGTGCACCGCCGGATCCTCGGGGTGCGCCCTGGCCGCGTGGTGCAGGTGCCGCAGCAGGTCCGGCAGCGCCTGGACGGCCTCCGCGTGCCGGGTGCGCCGGTCCCATTCCTTGATGCGGGCGACGTCGGCGCGCAGGTCCTCGACGGCGCGCGGGTCGGTGTCCAGCTGCGGGTCGTCGCCCTCGACGAGCGCTTGGCGCAGCGCGGGCACGCCCGCCTGCTCGGAGGACGGGTTCGCCGGCCGGGTGTGGTGCGGTTGTTCGGTGAGGTCGGTGATGTTGACCGACATCGCGCGGGCCACGGCCGCGACGAAGGAATGGCTGGCCGCCCGCTCGCCGCGTTCCACCTTGCGCAGCAAGGAATAGGAAACGGCCGCGCGCACCGACAGCGCGCGTTGCGTCACGCCGTGGATCTTGCGCAGTTCGGCGATGCGGGAACCGATCCTGGTTGGATTGTCCGCGTCGCCTCCGTCTCCGGGACCCACCGGGACGAGGCCGTCGGTTTCCGTGCCGTTTTCGTGCGTCATGCTGTCTTCCCCCTCGTACGCCTGGCCCACGAAACCTGATCGGCTGCGGCCGGGCAATCGGAAGTCGTCGGCTGTGGCGATTGTGTGGCACTCCGATATCCGATTTCGGTCCACTGTCAGCTTATGCGATCAGCAGCTGAGAATCGGCGCGCATTCCTCGATTCCCGCCAGGACGGCGTGGGAGAGGAGACGACGAAGGGGGGTGACGCGGAGTCCGCGGTGCGGGCTTACCCGGAGCTGGCGGGTCTGAACGACCTGCGCTCGGCGGGGTGGTCCTTCCGGGCCTTCGCGGACGACGAGGGGGAGATCGGCGGCCTGGTCGGCTGGCGGGACGCCGCGACGTGCATGGACGTCCTGTGGATCTTCGACCAGGACGATTGCCGCGCGGCACGGTTCCTGCCAGCCGCGACGGCGGCTCCTGGGGAGATGGTGTGGAACCGGACGGGGGATCTGGCGACCTGCGTGGCGGCCGTGCTGGGGTTGCCCGGGACGTGACCGGCACGAGCTGAATTCCGAGCTGTGCGAGATGACCCGGCCATGGGGGTGGCCGGGTCATCCGTCGTTCGCGGGCACGGGGGTTCGCGGTGCGTTGTCACGGGCGCTGGAGTTCACTCGTCCGGCCTAGCGAGCGCCGGGTGTGAACGGTTTTCCCGTGGCTATGATCGAGCTCACATGATCGAATTAGCGAGGCTTTTTTGTGCGGCTTCGCGCGCATTGTCGTGAGGTCGGTCTACGTGTCGATGACGTCGTTTCGCGTGCGGGGGCGAGTTGGTTTTGCGGTCGATTTCGCGATGAAGTCGAGTCGGGCGATGGTGGAGTCCCGGAACTCCCATCGGACGATGGATGTCTTCCGGGTGGGATGAAATTGAGAAAGAGAATAGGGGATTCGTTCAGGTTTGGATGAAAAAGTCGTGATCCCGCCTGTCTGAGAACGCCAAGGTGACCGGCGAGTAACGCATTCGAGTCCCACCGGCTCCGGGCGGCCCGAGAGGGCGCCCAGGCGATGCGGCCCCGGTGTCGGTCGTCGTCGGCCGGGGTGGTCGCGCGGCAGGTCGGGGGCGGTGCCGCCCGGCCGTTCGGTCGGCGCGACGACGAGGTTCGGCCGTGCGGCCGAACCGCTCTTCGCCCGATGTGCCCGCCTTTCCCGCGAATCCTCGCGCGGAGTGGTCGAAATCCGGCTCGGGCGCCCGCGTTCGTCACTGCCGGTGATGGTGCGGTGACCGGAGCGGGGCGGCCGTCCCGGATTCCCGGGCGGTCCCGCGGAATCGGGGCCCGGAGCGTCCGGATGGGCGCCTGGCGGGGTGAGCGGGGAGGGTCGTCGCGGTTCTGACCAGGCTGACGATCCTATTTAACCCGGCAGTAGTGAATCGTCGTCGACAAGGCTCCGAAAAACCCCGAGGAATTCATGTTAGCTCGGCTCAGGAGACCGTCCCGCCCCTTGAGTCCCGCGTGTGGTCGGCGTAAGAACGCCGCACCGAGCTGTATCGTGCGCCACAGGGCGGCGGAGTGGCTTGCGGGCGTGCCCGCGAGCTGGAAAGGGAACGGGTCCATTGGTGACTACGAACGGGCACCAGCCTCCGGAGCAGACGGGGACCGGCGCGAGCGGGCCGGGCGCCAACGGCTCCGCGAACTCCCAGCGCACGAACGAGGACACCCCGAACGGCACGACGACGCGCAAGCTCAACCGCGTGGTGATCCGCTTCGCGGGGGACTCCGGCGACGGCATGCAGCTCACCGGCGATCGCTTCACCTCGGAGGCCGCGGCCTTCGGCAACGACCTCGCGACCCTGCCGAACTTCCCGGCCGAGATCCGCGCTCCCGCCGGGACGCTGCCGGGCGTGTCCAGCTTCCAGCTGCACTTCGCCGACTACGACATCCTCACCCCGGGCGACCGGCCGGACGTGCTGGTGGCGATGAACCCCGCCGCGCTGAAGTCCAACCTGGGCGACCTGCCGCACGGCGGCATCCTCATCGTCAACACCGACGAGTTCACCAAGCGCAACCTCACCAAGGTCGGCTACGCGCACAACCCGCTGGAGTCCGGCGAGCTCGAACCGTACGTGGTGCACCACGTCCCGATGGCGGAGCTGACCCGCGGCGCCGCGGAACCCGCCGGCGTCGGGCGCAAGGACGCCGAACGCGCGAAGAACATGTTCGCGCTCGGCCTGCTGTCGTGGATGTACCACCGGCCGACCGAGGGCACCGAGCGCTTCCTGCGGGAGAAGTTCGCGAAGAAGCCCGACATCGCCGAAGCCAACGTGCTCGCGTTCCGCGCGGGCTGGAACTACGGCGAGACCACCGAGGCGTTCGCGGTGACCTACGAGGTCGCGCCCGCGACGCTGCCGAACGGGACCTACCGCCAGATCACCGGCAACGTGGCGCTGGCCTACGGCCTGGTCGCCGCCGGGCAGCGCAGCGGGCTGCCGATGTTCCTGGGCACCTACCCGATCACCCCGGCCTCCGACGTGCTGCACGAGCTGGCCAAGCACAAGAACTTCGGCATCACGACCTTCCAGGCGGAGGACGAGATCGCCGGGGTCGGCGCGGCCCTGGGTGCCGCGTTCGGCGGATCGCTGGGGGTGACCACGACCTCCGGGCCGGGGCTGGCGCTGAAGTCGGAGACGATCGGGCTGGCGGTCACCCTGGAGCTGCCGCTGCTGATCTGCGACATCCAGCGCGGCGGCCCGTCCACCGGGCTGCCCACCAAGACCGAGCAGGCGGACCTGCTGCAGGCGCTCTACGGCCGCAACGGCGAGTCCCCGGTGCCGGTGCTCGCGCCGCAGTCCCCGGCGGACTGCTTCGACGTGGCGCTGGAGGCGGCGCGGATCGCGCTGCGCTACCGCACCCCGGTGCTGCTGCTGTCCGACGGGGCCATCGCCAACGGCTCCGAGCCGTGGCTGATCCCGGACATCACGAAGCTGCCGGACCTGCGGGTGACCTTCGCGACCGAGCCGAACGCGCCGGACGGTTCCGGTGACTTCTGGCCGTACGTGCGGGACCCGGAGACGCTGGCCCGCGAATGGGCGGTGCCGGGCAACCCCGGCACCGAGCACCGGATCGGCGGGCTGGAGAAGGCCGACGGCTCCGGCGCCATCTCCTACGACCCGGACAACCACGACAAGATGGTGCGGCTGCGCCAGGCGAAGATCGACGGCGTCGAGGTGCCCGACCTCGAAGTGGACGACCCGTCCGGGCGGGCCGAGGTGCTGGTGCTGGGCTGGGGCTCGTCCTACGGCCCGATCGGCGCCGCCTGCCGCCGGGTGCGCGGGCAGGGCGTGCCGATCGCGCAGGCACACCTGCGGTACCTGAACCCGATGCCGGGGAATCTCGGCGAGGTGCTGCGGCGTTACGACAAGGTGATCGTGCCGGAGATGAACCTCGGCCAGCTGGCGATGCTGCTGCGGTCCCGCTTCCTGGTGGACGTGCACAGCCACACGAAGGTCGCGGGTCTCCCGTTCCAAGCGGAGGAACTCCAGAACGTGCTCACCGATGTGGTGCAAGGAGTGTCGGCGTGACGACGACGGACCTCGGACTGCCGGAGGTGGGCGGCCTGCACGGCGTGCCCACCAGCGACGAGAAGCAGACCGCGAAGGACTACAAGTCCGACCAGGAAGTGCGCTGGTGCCCCGGTTGCGGCGACTACATCGTGCTCAACGCGGTGCAGAGCTTCCTCCCGACGCTGGGGCTCAAGCGGGAGAACATCGTGTTCATCTCGGGCATCGGCTGCTCCAGCCGGTTCCCGTACTACATGAACACCTACGGGATGCACTCGATCCACGGGCGCGCCCCGGCGATCGCGACGGGACTGGCCACCCAGCGCCCGGACCTGTCGGTGTGGGTGGTCACCGGGGACGGCGACGCGCTGTCCATCGGCGGCAACCACCTGATCCACGCGTTGCGGCGCAACGTGAACCTGAAGATCCTGCTGTTCAACAACCGGATCTACGGCCTGACGAAGGGCCAGTACTCGCCGACCTCCGAGGTCGGCAAGGTCACCAAGTCGACGCCCGCGGGTTCGCTGGACACGCCGTTCAACCCGGTGTCGCTGGCGCTGGGCGCGGAGGCGAGCTTCGTGGCGCGAACGCTGGACTCGGACCGGGCGCACGTGACGGAGACCTTGCAGGCCGCGGCCGAGCACCGGGGCAGCGCGCTGGTGGAGATCTACCAGAACTGCCCGATCTTCAACGACGGCGCGTTCGACGTGCTCAAGGACAAGGACGAGAAGCAGCGCCGCATCATCCCGCTGAGCCACGGCGAACCCATCGTGTTCGGCCCGGAGGGCGAGCAGTCCGCCGTGGTGCGCAACGCGGCCGGTGAGCTGGCGGTGGCGCCGTTCGCCGAGGTGGCCTCCGGCGACGTGGTCGTGCACGACGCGGAACGCGAGGACAGCTCCTTCGCCTACGCGCTGTCCAGGCTGGGAGGGGTGAACCTGGATCCGACCGTGACCGGCGTGTTCCGCTCGGTGTCGCGCCCCACCTACGACGACGCCGCCCGCCAGCAGACGTCGGCGGCGCGGCAGAGCAACCCGCCGGACCTGCAGGGCCTGCTCACGGGCAACGACACCTGGACGATCTGAGCGGCGCGGGCGGGCCGTCGGTGGGCGGCCCGCTCAGTCCCCGGAGGCCCGCCGCTTGCGGGCCACCAGGGAGTCGATCAGCCGGGGCAGGTGCTCGGCGAACAGCCACAGGCTCAGCAGCAGCACCGTCCAGGACGCGCCGAGCGTCCACCCGGCCAGCACGTCGGTGGGGGAGTGCACGCCGAGCATCACCCGGCTGAACCCGGTGATCACGATCGCGAGCACGGCGGCGGTGAACAGGGCGTTGCGGGCCCACCGGGTGCGCAGCAGCCGCAGCGCGAACGCGCCGAGCATGAGGTAGAGCGCGGCGGCGTGCGCCGAATGCCCCGAGGGGAAGCCGAATCCGTCCTCGACGACGACCGCGTCCACCACGAGCGGTCGCGGCCGGGCGATCATGATCTTGATGAGGTACACGGCGAGCCCAGTGCCGGCTGACGACAGCGCCAGCAGCACCAGCGGCGACCACCGGTGCCGGGTGACGCCGATCAGCACGCCGATCGCGAGGCTCAACGGCAGCACCACCAGCACGTCGCCGAGCCAGGTGAGCACCGCCAGCGCCCCCACCAGCAGCCCGGAGCGCAGGCCCAGCGACACCCGCAGCAGGTGCTCGTCGAGGCGGACCAGCGGACCGCCCTGGTAGACCTGCTCGGTGAGCCCGGTGAAGCACCACACGCCCAGCGCGCTCAGCAGCAGGCCCAGCACCACCGGCAGCCACGGGTAGGCGGCGATCAGATCGCGGATTCCGGCCTGCGGCGGCGCGGAGTCGGAGTCCCGGCGCGCACGCGACTCGGGAACGTGCCCGTTCCGGCTCGCGGCGGTGCCGAGGTCGTCGTCCGGGGCCGGGTCGGCGGGCCCGTCCTGGTGTGCTGGTTCTCGACGGGAGGCCGCGGCCACTGTCAACTCCTCGGCGTGCTCGTGGTCCGGTGCGCTGATTCGCCCGATCCTACCGATCGCCCCGAAACGGGCAGTTGATCACCTCTCCGCGGTGCCGTCTCGTGCAACCGGGTTACCCGGGCTCACCCGCGCGACCGGTCCGCGCCGCAGCCCGCCGTGCGACGGTCCGCCGAGGACGTGACCAGAAGGGCGGCCGGTGATGACCCGGACAGCGCAACAGCCCACCCGGCGACGGGTGCCGCAGTCGTTCCCGTACGTGCTGATGTACCACTCGGTGTCCGAGTACACCGACGACCCGTACCTGGTCACGGTGGAACCGGCGCGGTTCGAACGGCAGCTGCGCTGGCTGCGGGCGCGCGGGTGCACCGGGGTGTCGATGCGGGAACTGCTGGCCGCCCGCCGCGCGGGGCGGGGCCGGGGCCTGGTGGGGCTGACCTTCGACGACGCCTACACCGACTTCGCCGACACGGTCCACCCGCTGCTGCGCCGGTACGGCTGGACGGCGACCGTGTTCGTGATCTCCGGGATGATGGGCGGGCACAACGACTGGGACCCGGCGGGCCCGCGCAAATCGCTGATGACAGAGGACGAGGTCGCCAGGGTCGCGGCCGAGGGCATGGAGATCGGCTCGCACAGCGTCGGGCACCGCCGGTTGACGGAGCTGGACCCGGTCGAGCTGGCCGCCGAGGTCGGCAAGAGCCGCCCGGTGCTGCAAGCGCTGTCCGGCCAGCCGGTCAACGGGTTCTGCTACCCGTACGGCGCCGTGGACGCCGCCGCGGTCGGCGCGGTGCGGGAAGCCGGCTACGGCTACGGCTGCGCGATCTGGCGCTGCGAGTTCTCGGGCCCGCACGCGCTGCCGCGCACCTACGTCGGCGATCGGGACGGCGCGCTGCGGCTCGACGCGAAACGCGTCCGGCACGGGCTCACCGCCACCCGCGCGGCGGAGATCCCCGCGCCGAGATTCCTGCGGTTTCGGTAGGGGCGCTACCGCCGTTGGGGGAGCGGTCCTACCGCTGCGCACTGCGATTCTGAAAACCGCGGACGAACAACGGCGACATCGGGCGGGCGGAACGCGGTGGGGGCCGCGACCGCCCGGCCCGACCACGGGACACCGGAACGAGCCGGCGGCGAGAACCGCGCGGCACGGGACACGCGAAACTGGGGGAGGAAACGTGACCCAGCATCACCTCGCGCTGGCGGTCAACGGCCGGGAGCGGCAGTTGTCCGGTCGGCTGGTCGCCTACCAGGACCGGTCCGAGGAGGACGCGGTCCGCCGCGTCTCCGGACTCGGAACCCGCGTGCCGAAGGCCCGGCAGGAGACGGTGGTGATCCTCGGGCTGGGCTACGTGGGCCTGCCGACCGCGTGCGGGCTGGCCGCCCGGCGTTCCAGCGTCGTCGGCGTCGACATCAGCGAAGCGCGGTTGCGGGCAGTGGCCGACGGCGACGTGGACCTGCCCGACGCGGAACGCGCGGTGCTGCACGACGCGCTCGCCGACGGATCGCTGCGCCTGGTCGACGATCCCGAGGCGCTGGCGGAAGCGGACACGGTCGTGGTGTGCGTGCCCACGCCCGTGGACGAGGACCGGGTGCCGGACCTCGCCGCGCTGCGCGGCGCGTGCGCGACGGCGGTGGCGCACGCCCGGCCCGGCCAGACGATCATCCTCACGTCCACGACGTTCGTCGGGACCACGCGGGAACTGCTGGTGGAACCGTTGCGGCGCCGCGGTTTGGGGGTCGGCACCGAGGTGCACGTGGCGTTCAGCCCGGAACGCATCGACCCCGGCAACCACGACCACGTGCAGCGCGACACCCCGCGCATCGTCGGCGGCGTCACGCCGGAGTGCTCGGCGCGGGCGGCGCGGGTGATCGGCGACCTCACGAACTCGGTGTACCTGGTCGGTTCCCCGGAGTCGGCGGAGCTGACCAAGCTGTACGAGAACATCTTCCGCGCCGTGAACCTGGCGCTGGCCAACGAGATCGCCGACATCTGCGGCGCGTTGTCGCTGGACCCGATCGAGGTGACCATCGCGGCGGGCACCAAGCCCTACGGCTTCCTCGGCAGCTTCCCCGGCCCCGGAGTCGGCGGGCACTGCATCCCGTGCGATCCGCACTACCTGCTGTGGCAGCTGCGGGAGAAGGGCGTCGCGGCACCGGTGATCGACCAGGCGATGCGCTCCATCGACCTGCGGCCGGACCAGGTGGTGCGCCGCGCCGAGAGCATGCTGGCAGCCGCCGGGACCGGCGCGATCGGGGCGCGGGTGCTGATGGCGGGGGTGAGCTACAAGGCGGGCGTGCGCGACCTGCGGGAGTCCCCGGCGCTGCCGATCATCGCCGGGCTGACTCGGCTGGGCGTGGACGTGCGCTACCACGACCCGCTGATCGGTGAGGTCGAGCTTCCCGACGGTTCCCGGCTGACCGGTGAGCCGGAACCGCGCGGCGCCGACTGGGACCTGGTCATCGTGCACACGGTGCACCCGGGGTTCGACTACGCGTGGGCGGGCGACTGCCCGCAGGTGCTGGACGCGACGTACCAGTTCGACCTGGCGCCGCACCGCCAGGTCGTGTGAGGCGGGCATGGGACCGGAGCCGGAGGGCATCGACACCGCCACGCCCGCGGTGGTGTTCAAGCTGGACCCGAACGTGCTGCACCACGGCGGGCTCGGGCTGATCCGCAGCCTGGGCCGCGTCGGGGTACCGGTGTACGCGGTGCACGAGGACCCGATGGCGCCCGCCGCGCACTCCCGCTACCTGCGGGGGCGCTGGTGGTGGCGCCCGGAGCTCGCCGACCCGGAGCGGATCAACCTGGGGCTCGCGGCGCTGGCGGAACGGCTCGGCAGGCCCGCGGTGCTGTTCCCGACCGACGACGCCGCCGCGATCCACCTGGCCGAGCACGGCGCCGCGCTGCGGCACTGGTTCCGCTTCCCGGACCCGTCACCGGAGCTGCCCCGGGAGATCGCGGGGAAGTTCACCTTGCAGGACGTGTGCCGGGACCTGGGCGTGCCGACGCCGCGCGCGGAACTCGTGCGCACCAGGGCGGAGGCGGCGGAATTCGCGGCGGAGACGGGTTTTCCGCTGGTGGCGAAGCTCGCGACGCCGTGGACGTCCGGTGGCCGCGCGAAGGTGCGCAGCACGTCGATCCTGCGGTCCCGCGCGGAACTGCTGGAGATCGCCGAGGTCTGCGAATCCCAGGACGCGGGTCTGCTGATGTTGCAGGAGTACGTGCCCGGCGGCAGCGGCAACGACTGGTTCTTCCACGCCTACCGGGGATCCGCCGGGTGCCGCCCCGCGTTCACCGGGGTGAAGCTGCGGTCCTACCCGGCGCACGCCGGGCTCACCACGCTGGGCCGGTGCGCGTCGAACACGGTGCTTCGGGCCCAGGCCTCGGAGTTGTTGCGGCGCTTGGACTTCCGCGGCATCGCGGACCTGGACTTCCGGTTCGACAGCCGCGACGGCACCTACCGGCTGCTGGACTTCAACCCGCGGCTGGGCGCGCAGTTCCGGTTGTTCCGCGACTCCGCGGGCATGGACGTGGCGCTCGCGGCCTATCTGGACCTCACCGGGCAGCCGGTGCCGGAAGGGATTCCCCCTGTGGGGCGCCGATTCCTGGTGGAGAACTACGACCCGATCGGCGCGCTGGGCTACTGGCGCCGCGGCGACCTGGGACTGCTCGGGTGGGCGCGTTCGCTGTGGGGTGTCGACGAGATGGCGTGGTTCGCCCGCGACGACCTCGCGCCCTTCGCGCTGATGTGCGGGTGGATGGGGCGCCGCGCCCTGACGCGGCGGCTCGCTCCGCGCCCGAGCGTGCAAGTGGTGGAACCGCCGCGCTTCCGCGCACGGGCGGAACGGGACGCGAGAACGGGGAATCGGCAGCGGCGACGGTCGCCGTATGCGGTCAAGGAGGGTCACTGATGAACGACACCGTCGACGTCGCCGTCGTGGGCGCCGGTCCGTACGGGCTGTCGCTGGCCGCGCACCTGCGGGCCGGCGGCGTGAGCTACCGGCACTTCGGCATCCCGATGGACCTGTGGCGCAGCAAGATGCCGCGCGGCATGTTCCTGAAATCGCAGGGATTCGCCTCGAACCTGTCCGATCCGGACCGCTCGCACACGCTGCGGAACTTCTGCCAGGAGACCGGCCGCGGCTACGCCGACTACGGCGTGCCGGTGTCCCTGGAGACCTTCACCGCCTACGCCGACTGGTTCCGCGACCAGCGCGGCCTGGACGTGGAGCAGGTGCTGGTCACCGACCTGGACCGGCGGGACGGCGTGTTCGAGCTGGAACTGGCCGACGGGAGCCGGGCCAAGGCCCGCTCCGTGGTGGTCGCCGCGGGCGTCCAGCACTTCGCGCGGACCCCGGAGGTGTTCGCGGACCTGCCGCCGGAGCTGTGCACGCACAGCTCCGAGCACACCGACCTGGCCCGGTTCGACGGCGCCGAGGTGCTGGTGATGGGCGCGGGTCAGTCCGCGTTGGAGTCGGCGGCGCTGCTGCACGAGAACGGCGCCTCGGTGAGGTTGATCGCGCGCGCCAGGGACGTGGCGTGGAACAACAGGCCGCTGCTGCCGGACCGGCCGCTGCTGCGGCGGATGCGGGAGCCGGAGGCGGGGCTCGGCTCGGGCCTGTCGACCTGGTTCTACTCCGAGCACCCCGACCTGTTCCGGCACCTGCCGGAGGGGCAGCGGGTGTTCCGGGCGCGCACGGCGCTCGGCCCGGCCGGGGCGTGGTGGCTGCGCAGTCGCGTGGAGGGCGTCTTCCCGGTGCACGTCGGGCACACCGTCGACTGGGCGAAGACGGTCGGTGAGCAGGTGAAGCTGGGAGTGCGCACCTTCGGCGGCGGTGGTCGCGAGTTCACCGCCGACCACGTGGTGTGCGCCACGGGGTATCCGCCGGACCTGGAGCGGTTCGGGTTCCTGAACCCGCGGCTGCGGTCCCGGTTGCGGACCTTGGCGCGCACGCCGCGGGTGGACGCCCACTTCGAGTCCTCGGTGCCGGGCCTGTTCTTCGTCGGTGCCTCGGTGGCGCCGAGCCACGGGCCGGTGATGCGGTTCGTCTACGGCTCGGACCACGCGGTGCGGCGGGTCAGCGCGCGGCTGTCGTCCTCGGCGCCGAAGAGCCGGGTGCCCGCCGGAGCCGCCGGATGAGCATCGCCGACCTGCGGCCCGGCCCCGGCCCGATGCCGTGTGCGCTGCGCTCCCCGGTGCGAACCGGGGAGCGCGCGGCGCCGCGGCTGCTGCCGGTGGTGCTGTGGCCGGTGGTCGACGCGGCCGCGCTGACCGCGGTCGCGTTCGCGATGGGTGTGCCGGGGTTGCCCGGCGCGCTGTACGTGGCGGTGGTGCTGGTGGTGCTGGCCGTCGACGGCGGGCAGCGGCTGCGGATCTGCCTGCGCGTCGGGGACCAGGTGCCGCGGCTCGCGGGGGCCGCCGCGGTGCCCGCGGCGCTGCTGGTGCCGTGGACCGAATCCGGGTGGCTGGCACCGGCCGGCGCGGGCGCGCTGGTGCTGGCGCGCGGTGCGGGCGGCGCGGGGATGCGCGCGGCGCACCGCCGGGGCCTGCTCGTCGAGCCGGTGCTGATCGTCGGCGCCGGTCCCGTCGGGACGCGGCTGGCCCGCGCGTTGCGGGAGCACCCGGAGTTCGGCCTGCGACCGGCGTTCCTCGCGGACGGACCGGCCGGGGACGGGACGCCGGTGCTGGGACGCCCGCAGCGCCTCGGTGAGCTGGTGGTCCGCCACCGGGCCACCCGGGTGATCCTCTGCGCCGGGGACACCGACGCGGACCTGGTCTCGATCGTGCGGGACTGCCGGCCGCTGCCCGCTGAGGTCTACCTGGTGCCGAGCCTGCCGGAGCTGGGCGTGGCGGTGCCGCAGCGCTTCCTCGACGAGGTCTGGGGAGTGCCGCTGGTTCCGCTGCGCCGGTTCGCGCACACCGGCGCGGCGGTGCGCGCGAAGCGGGCGTTCGACGTGGTCGTCGCCGGTGCGCTGCTGGTGCTGCTGGCGCCGGTGCTGCTGGTGCTGGCCGCGGCGGTGCGCCTCGGCGGGGGAGGGGCCGCGCTGTTCCGGCAGCGCCGCGTCACCGGCGCCGGCCGGTCGGCCACCGTCGTCAAGCTGCGCACGGTGCCGGTCGGCTCGGAGCAGGGCTGGTCGGTGTGCGCCACCGACACGACGCCGCTGAGCCGCTGGTTGCGCGGCACCCACTTCGACGAGCTGCCGCAGCTGGGCAACGTGCTGCGCGGCGAGATGTCCGTGGTGGGGCCGCGCCCGGAGCGGCCCTGCTACGCCGAACGGTTCGCCCGCGAAATCCCGCGCTACCACGACCGGCACCGGGTGCGCGGCGGCATGACGGGGTGGGCGCAGGTGCACGGCCTGCACGGGGACACCTCGATCCCGGAACGGGCCGAGTTCGACAACCGCTACATCGAGAACTGGACGCCGTGGCTGGACGTGGTGGTCGTGGCCAGGACGGTCGGCATCGTGCTGACCACCGCTATGGGGGGAGGACAGCGATGAAGGTTCTGCACGTGATCACCGGTCTGGGGGTCGGTGGCGCCGAGCTGCAGCTGAGGTCGATCCTGCAGCACACCAGGCACGAATCGGAGGTGCTCGCGCTCTACAACCCGGGTGACGTCGCAGGGATGATCACCGGGGACGGGGTCCGGGTCCGCGACCTGGGCATGACCAGCAACACGCAGCTGGGCGCGGTGCTGCGGATGCGGGCGCTGATCCGCGAGGGCGGCTACGACGTGGTGCACACCCACCTGTACCGGGCGTGCGTCTACGGCAAGCTCGCCGCGTGCCTGGCCGGAACGCCCGTGGTGGTCGGCACCGAGCACTCGATCGGCGAGACGCACCTGGAGCGCAGGCGGATGACCGCCGGGGTCCGCGGCCTCTACCTCGGCACCGACGTGTTCGCGCAGCGGACGATCGCGGTGTCGCAGACGGTCGCCGACCGGCTCGCGAAGTGGGGGATGCGCGGGGACAAGATCAGCGTGATCCCGAACGGGGTGGACTTCGGCCGCGTCAGCTTCGACCCGGCCGCCCGCGCGCGGGTCCGCGCGGAGCACGGCATCGACGAGCGGGCCCACGTGATCGGCGTGCTCGGCAGGCTCGACCCGAACAAGCGCTTCGACATGGTGATCGAGGCCGCGGCCCCGCTGCTGGGCGAGGGCGGGAAGCTGCTCGTCGTCGGCGGCGGCGCCGAACGGGAGAAGCTGGAGGCGCTGGCCGCGGAGCTCGGCGTGGCCGAGCACGTGGTGTTCGCCGGTGAGCGCCACGACGTCTCCGCGATGCTCTCCGCGTTCGACCTGTTCGTGGCGTCCTCGGCGCAGGAGACCTTCGGGTTGTCGGTGTTGGAGGCGCTGGCCAACGGGATGCCGGTGCTCTACACGACGTGCCCGGCGCTGGACGGCGTGCGGACCGACCGGGCCCGGCAGGTCCCGGGCGACGTCGAAGGCATGCGCAAGGAGATCACCGCCGAGGTCACCGACCGGCGCCCGCGCGGCGACGTGCCGGTGATCCGCGACCTGTACGGCATCGAGGCCGTCACCGGCCGCATCGACGACCTCTACGAACGGCTGCACTCCACGACCCGGCGCGGGGCGGGGCTGAACCGGCCGCTGGCCGCGGAGCAGGGCGGGGGTGCGCGATGAGGGCGCTGGTCACCGGAGCCGCCGGTTTCATCGGCTCGCACCTGGTCGAACACCTGCTTGCCGAGGGGCACACCGTGCTCGGCGTGGACGACCTCAGCACCGGCAGCACGGCGAACCTGCCGCAGGACGCGCCGGCCTTCCGCTTCGTGCAGGGCACCATCCTCGACGGTTCCCTCATCGACGACCTCGTGTCCGAAGTGGACGTCGTGTTCCACCTGGCGGCGGCGGTGGGGGCGTTCGTCATCCAGGAGCGCACGCTGCGCAGCCTGCTCACCAACGTGCACGGCACCGAGAACGTGCTCGATTCCGCACACCGCCACGGAGCGCGGGTGCTGGTGGCCTCCACCAGCGAGATCTACGGCAAGAACACCAAACCGGGCTTGTCCGAGACCGATGACAGGCTGATCGGCTCACCGCTCAAGACCCGCTGGACCTACTCCGAGGCCAAGGCGATCGACGAGAGCCTGACCTGCTCCTACGTCCGGGAACTCGGGTTGGACGCGGTGATCGTGCGGTTGTTCAACACGGTCGGCCCCCGGCAGACCGGTCGCTACGGCATGGTCATCCCGCGGCTGGTCGGCCAGGCGCTCGACGACCGGCCGCTGACCGTGTTCGGCACCGGGCACCAGGTCCGCTGCTTCTGCCACGTGCTCGACGTGGTGCCCGCGCTGGTGCGGCTGGTGGACGTCCCGGAGGCGAACGGGACCGCGATCAACCTCGGCAGCACCGAGCAGGTGTCCATCATGGAGCTCGCGACGAAGGTGCTGGAGCTGACCGGATCGAACGCCGGGGTCGTGAAGATGTCCTACGAGGACGCCTACGGGCCCGGTTACGAGGACCTGCAACGCCGGGTGCCGGACTGCGCGAAGGCGCGGGCGCTGATCGGCTTCCAGCCCACCCGCACGCTCGACGACATCGTTCGCGCCGTCATCGACGAGCAGACGCGCGCGGCGCAGGTCGTGTCGGCGTAGCGGAGGGGACATGCACGACGACGGGGTGCGGGAGGGCGAACGGGATGAAGTGGCGACGGGTGCGGGGGCCGCTGCGAGCGGTGGGCTCGGCGCGAAGCTCGCGACGTGGTGGCGCCGGGTGCGGACCGGATCCGGGGAACCCGAGCCGGAACGGGACGGGCCGCCGCCGTGGGACCTGGACCGGGCGCGGAGTCCCCGCGCCCGGCGCGTGCGCCACTTCGGCGGGTCGATCTGGTTCATCGCGCTCATCGCGATCGCCGCGCTGCTGGTGGTCGTGATGGCCGCGCCGCGCATGATGTCGCCAGCGAAACCCGGCACGCTCGTGGTGGCCTCGCTGCCGTTCTGGAACCTGGGCAACGGGACGGCGACCGTGGTCGCCAACCGGGACTCGGTGAACGAGGTGTCGCCGTGGATCTACGGGCTCGGCGACGACGGCACCATCACCCACCAGTTCCCGCCGGAGCGGACCGCCGAGGTCTCCGAGCAGGTCGACAAGTTGCGCGACGCGGGCGTGCCGGTGGTGGCGTCGCTGGCCAACATCACCGACGGCCGCTGGGCGTACGGGCCGGTCGCGAAGGTGCTGCACGATCCGCGGCTGCGGAACCGGCACGTGCGGGAGATCGTCGCGCTGGTCGAGCGGGAGGACTACGCGGGCATCGACATCGACTACGAGAACCTGCGCGCGGGCGACCGGGAGGTGTTCAGCGCGTTCGTCACCGAACTCGGCGCCGCGCTGCACGCGGAGCGCAGAACGCTGTCGGTGGCGGTGTTCGCGAAGGACAGCGACGCCGGCTACGACGAGCGCAACGTGGCGCAGGACTTCGCCGCCATCGGCCGCGCCGCCGACCAGGTCCGGCTGATGGGCTACGACTTCCACTGGGGGACCTCACCGCCTGGACCGGTCGCGCCGATCGGCTGGGTGCGCGAGGTCGTGCAGTACGCCAAGACGCAGATCCCGCCCGAGCGGATCGTGCTGGGCATCCCGCTCTACGGCTACGACTGGGTCGGAAACCAGGGCGCCAACGTCACCTGGCTGCAGGCGTTCCAGCTCGCCACCAAGCACCGCGCGGAGACGCACTACGACCCGGTGAGCCAGACCCCCTGGTTCCGCTACACCGACGAGGGCGGCCGGGAGCACGAGGTGTGGTTCGAGAATTCGGTCAGCTCCAAGGCGAAGTTCGAGGTGGCCCGCGGATCCGGGATCCGCGGCGTCTACCTGTGGATGTACGGCTACGAGGACACCGCCACCTGGAACCGGGTCGCGGAAAGCCTGCCGGTGGACGAATGAGGGGGACGGTGTCGTGATCCCGTGGTGGGTGCTGGCGATCGCGGTCTTCGGCGCGAACTTCACGCTGTGGGGCCTGATCGGGTTGTTGCGGGTGCTCGACGGTTGGCACGGTTCGCTGCGCACGCGGATGCGCCCGCGCAAGGCCGTGGTCACCGATCTGCAGGCGCACCGCGAGAAGAAGGCGGAACCCGGCAGGCACCGCCTGCGGCGGGCGACGAACCTGAAGCTCACCGACGTCGCGGTGCTCATCGCCGCGCACGACGAGGAACTCGTCATCCGGGAGAGCCTGCGGGCGATCACCGCGCTGATCCCGCCGAAGCAGGTGCACGTCGTGTCCGACGGGTCCTCGGACCGCACCGTGGAATTCGCCCGCCGCGCCGGGGTGAACGTGATCAGCACCGAGGAGAACGTCGGCAAGGCGGGCGCGTTGCAGGTCGGCATCCGCCGGTTCCGGCTGGTCCGCCGGTTCCGCCTGGTGATGCTGCTGGACGCCGACACGCGCGTCGAACCGGGCTACTTCGGCGCCGCGCTGCCGCTGTTCGACGATCCGGACGTGGTCGCCGTGGCCGGGTGCGTGCGCACCTCGTGGCGGGACCGGTCGTTGTCCTTCTCGGGCAGGCTGGTGGCGTTCCACCGGCAGCGGATCTACTCGATGACGCAGTACCTGCTGAAGTTCGGCCAGACCTGGCGCCACGTCAACGCCACGCACATCGTCCCGGGCTTCGCCAGCCTCTACCGCACCGACGTGCTGCCGAACATCGAGGTGAACCCGCCGGGACTGGTCATCGAGGACTTCAACATGACCTTCGAGGTCTACCAGAAGCGGCTCGGCAAGGTCGGGTTCACGCCCACGGCGGTGGCCGAGACCCAAGACCCGGGCACGATGCGCGACTACGTGCGCCAGTCGAAGCGGTGGTCGCTCGGGCTGTGGCAGACGGTGCGCAGGCACCCGCCGAAGCCGAACCTGTTCACCGCGATGCTCTCGCTGCTGCTGCTGGAACTGCTCACCAGCAGCATCATGCTGGTGCTGCTGCCCCTGGTGCTGCTGGTGCTGCTCGTCCCGGAGCTGGCGGGCGGCGCGCTGGCGGTGCCGTGGTTCGCCGGGACCTACGAGGCGGTGTCCGGCTACTTGACGATTCCCGCGCTGCTGCTGGGAATCGTGCTGCCGGACCTGCTGCTGACGTGCGTGGTGACGCTGATCCAGCGGCAACCCCGGTTCCTGCTCTACGCGTGGCTGTTCCTGCCGCTGCGGGTGCTGGACTCGGCGATCGCGCTGTCGTCGCTGCCGCTGGCGTGGTGGTCGAGCTCCAACGGCCGGTGGAGCAGCCCGCGCCGCCACAGCATCGACCCGGCAGCCGACACCCCCGGCGTGGACGCGCGCGTCGGGTGAGGCCGTCGGGATTCACCCGGTTCTCCCGGTCTCGTCGGGTGCCGCTCCCGCAGGTGGATGAGGACTTCCGGGCGGCCGGGCGCGACGGTGAGGGGGTGAACGTGCTGCGGCTGCTGATGGTGGACGACCACCTCATGCTCACGGAGGCGTTGAGCGCCAGGCTCTCCGACGTCGGCGACATCTGGGTGGTCGGCCGCTGCGCCACCGACGATCCGAGGCTGCCCGCGACGGTCGACCGGTTGCGCCCCGACGTCGTGACCCTCGACGTGGACCCGGTGACCTCCACCGGGGACCTGGTGGAGGCGGTGCTGCTGCGGCGCCCCTCGACGCGGGTCGTGGTGCTCACCGGTGGGCTCGACCGGCAGCGCGCGGTCGACGCGGCGCGGGCCGGTGCGGCCGGGTGGGTGCCGAAGGAGTGCGGGGTGGAGGAGCTGACGACCGTGCTGCGCGGCGTGTGCGCGGGCCACGCCTGGTTCCCGCCGGAAGTGCTCGGCGAGATCCTGCTGCGGCTGCGGGAGGACGTGGCGCGCGCCGGTCGCCGGGACGGGCCGCTGGACGTGCTCAGCGACCGGGAGCGCGACGTGCTGCGCGGCATGGTCGACGGCAAGCGCGGCAGCCGCATCGCGGAGGAGCTGCGGATCTCCGTGGAGACCGTCCGCACCCACACCCGCAGCATCCTCGCGAAGCTGCGGGTGCACTCCCAGCTGGAGGCGGTGAGCGTGGCCGCCGCCGCGGGCCTGCGCACGAACCCGGCCGCGCCCGGCGCCGCCGGGGAGCTCTCCCCGCCGGATCCCCGATGAGCCGCAGGAGGCGCGTCGCCACGATCATCACCAGGCTCGAAGGCGGCGCGGGGGTGATGGCGCTGCGCGGGGCGCTGGGGCTGGATCCGCGCGAGTTCGACGTCACCGTGATCACCGGAAGCGGCGGCCGGTTGCTGCGCGAAGCGGCCGAAGCGGGGCTGCCGACGGTGCTCGAACCGGCGTTGCGCGCGCCGATCTCCCCGGGCCACGACCTGCGCGCGCTGCGGCGGCTCACCGCGCTGCTGCGGCGCGGGGATTTCGACGTCGTGCACACCCACTGCGCGAAAGCCGGGGTGCTCGGCAGGATCGCGGCCCGCCGCACCGGGGCGGGCCGGATCGTGCACTCCTACCACGGCTTCCCGTTCCACGAGTTCCAGCGCGCACCGCGCAGGCGGGCGTACCTGGCGGTGGAGCGGGCGCTGGGCGAGGTCACCGACGTCGCGTTGTGCGTCGGCACCGGGGTGGCGGTGGAGGCGGTGCGGCGCGGCCTCGTCGCACCGGAACGGGTCCGCACCACCGGCGTCGCGGTGCGCCCGGTGGAGATCCGCCCCGGTCGCGCCCGCCGCGCGCTGGGGCTGCCGCCGTCGGCGACGGTCGTCGGCGCGGTGGGCAGGCTCGTTTACCAGAAGGCACCGGAGGACTGGGTCCGCGCGCTGGCGGCGCTGCGCCGACGGGACGTGATCGGCGTGTGGATCGGCGACGGGGAGCGCGCCGCGCGGGTGCGCACGGCGGCGACGCGGCTCGGCGTGCGCGTCGAACTGGCCGGGGAACGCCCGGACGCGGCGGAACTGGTGCCGGCGTTCGACGTGTTCGTGCAGTCCAGTCGCTACGAAGGCCTGCCGCTGGCGGTGGTGGAGGCGATGAGCGCCGAGGTGCCCGTGGTGGCGACCGCGGTGAACGCGATCGGCGACGTGGTCGTGCCGGGCATGACGGGCCTGCTGGTGCCCCCGGCTCGCCCGGACCTGCTGGGCTCGGCCGTCGAAAGCCTGCTGGCCGAGCCGGGTTGGGCGGCCGGGCTCGCCGCCGCGGCCCGCGCTCGGGTGGCGGGCGTGCACACCGAGGTCGCGCTCGCGGCGGACCTCGCCGCCGCGTACCGGCCGGACCCGGTGACTCCGGCCGCTAGCGGGTCACGGCCCTCCGGTGCCGTGGTGGACCTCCCGGCGTACATCCGTGACCTGCGGTGACCGTCATCCCCTGAAGGAATGAGACTGCAACGTGCGGGCCCCGGATCCGCGACGACCCGGTTAGCACGGCCGGCGCGGATCCGGCCACGTCATCTCGGAGCGGAGGGGAGCGGTGGTGCGAACCGAATCCTTGCCCGCGCCTGCACCGCCGGCAGCGGAACGGTGCCTGCGCGGCTTGCTGCACGACCTGGGGCACGGCTTGGCCGCCGTCTCGTACCTGGCCGAAGGGATGCGCGCCGACGGTGCGCTGCCGCCCGCGGCGACGGACCGCCTGGAGGTGATGAGCCAGGAGTTGGCGAGGCTGCTGGACCTGGTCGCCTCCGGCGCGGCGCCCGCGGAGCCGGTCCCGGTGGAGCTGCACGGCCTGCTCGGTCGGCTCGCGACCGCCCGCGCCCGAGCGGGGGCGCCGACGCTGCTGGTGCGGCCGGGCGCGCCGGTGCCGGTGCGGGCCGACGCGACCGCGGTGTGGCGGATGCTGTCGAACCTGCTGGACAACGCGATGCGGGCGGCGGGCCCGCACGGCGTCGTCGAACTGGGCATCACCCGCTCACCGGCGGCGGAGCCGGGCGGCGGAACCGCGACCGTGGAGATCTCCGACGACGGGCCCGGTTTCGGCCGCGGACCGGACGGTGCCGCGGGTCTCGGACTGGGCATCGTGACGGGTTTGGCGCAGGAATGCGGGGCGCGGCTGCACCTGGATCCGGCTCCGCTGCGGGGAACGCGGGCGCGGCTGGTGTTCCCGGTGGCCTGACACCGCCCGGCTGGCGACGTACGGCGACGATGGGGGAGTTCGATGGGGGACGGTTCAACGCGGGTGCTGCTCGGCGACGACCACACGATCTTCGTGGACGCGCTCGTCGCGGCGTTGTCCGCGCGCGGCTTCCCGGTGGTCGGCACGGCGGGCTCGCTGGCGGGCACGGTCGCCGCGGTGCGCAGGTTCGCACCGGACATCTGCCTGCTCGACCGGTTCTTCGGCGACGGCGACGGCGTGGCGCGGTTGGGGGAGGTCCGCGCCGCCGGTCCCGGCACGAAGATCGTGGTGCTCACCGCCGACGGCGACGCGCACGGGGTCCGCGGCGCCTTGTCGGCGGGGGCGGCCGGATACGTGAACAAGATGTGCGGCCTGGAGATCCTGCTCGACGCGCTCGACGCGGTCGCGGCCGGGGAGACGGTCGTCTCGCTCGCCGCGACCAGGGTCCCGTCGCAGCAGCAGCGCGGCGACGCCCTCGACGCCCGCAAGCTCGCCTCCTACTTGACCGCCCGGGAACGCGAATGCCTCGGCCTGCTCACGGAAGGGGCGCAGACGGCGACGATGGCCAAGTCCCTCGGCGTCTCCCCGACGACGGTCCGCACACACGTGCAGGCGGTGCTCACCAAGCTCGGCGTCCACTCCCGCCTCGAAGCGGCCTCCCTCGCCCTCCGCCACGACCTCCTCGAAACCCGCACGCTCGCCGGCCGGTGAGAGGGCGACCGCAGCGCCCCGCTCACCGCCGCAACGGCGTATCAGCCGCGGGAAGCCCGCGGCGCTCGCAAGCGGAGCGCTCAGCGCCTGCGGCGGGGCCGTCAGGGCAGGACTGCCTCGACGAGGTGCGGACCCGGTTCCGCGTAGGCGTTCTCCAGGGCGGCGGTCAGTTCCTCGCCGGTGGTGGCGCGCACCGCGGGGACGCCGAAGCCGGTGGCCAGCGCAACCCAGTCGACGGCGGGGGCGCCGAGGTCGGTCATGCCGGTCGCCGCCGGGCCGGGTTCGCGGACGCCGGCCCGGCCCAGCTCGGCCTCCAGGATGCGGTACCGGGAGTTCGCGCAGATCACCGTCGTCACGTCGAGCCGTTCGCGCGCCTGCGTCCAGAGCCCCTGGACGGTGTAGGCGGCGCTGCCGTCGGCCTGCAGGTTGATCACCGGGCGGTCCGGGCAGGCGAGCGCTGCCCCGGTGGCGACCGGGATGCCCATGCCGATCGCGCCGCCGGTCAGCCCCAACTCGGTGTGCGCGGGCGCGGCGGACGCCACCGCCGGGTAGGCCGCCGCCGCGGTGACGCCCTCGTTCACGATGATCGACCGGTCGGGCTGGCTGAGCGCGATGGCAATGGCGACGGCCTTCGCGTGCAGCTCGCCGCGCGGCGAGCGCAGCGCGGGCCGTTCCCGCACCGGCGGTTCGACGCTGGTCGCGCCGGTGGCGTCGGCGACGGCGCCGAGCGCGTCGACGGCGTCCTCGTCGAGGTCGGCGAGCGTGTGCACTTGGACGTGCTCCGGCACCGGAACGCTGGGCTGTCCCCGATATCCGAAGAACGCCACCGGAATGCCGGTGCCGACCAGCACCAGGTGCGTGTAGTCCTGCAGCGCGGTGAGGGTGTCCTCCGGGAAGTACGGCAGCGACCGCACCGCGGGCACGTCCGGGCCGCGCTCGATGCGCGCCGGGTTGCGCTCGGCGAACACGTCACCGCCGGTCACCGCGGCGATCCGGGCGCCCAGCCGGATCCCGTCCGCGCCGAGCGCCGCCCCGCCGAGCAGCAGCGCGGGACGACCAGGCCCGGCCAGCAACTTCGCGATGCCCGCGACCCGGTGCCGGTCCACGGCGGCCGGCGCCGGTTCCGGTGGTACGGCGGCGGTTTCGCCCCCGTCGTCCCACATGTGGTCCGCGGCGGCGATCAGCGTCGCCGGCATCCGATCCCGCAGCGCGGCCTGGCGGGCGTCGAGGAACTCCGACGCCGCGGCGGCGGCACCGCTGGTGCGGCCCACCCATCCCGACACCGGGCGGGCCAGCGAGTCGATGTCGGCGGCCAGCGGCGGATCCGCGGCCTGGTGCCAGGTGGCGTGCTCGCCGATCACGTTGATGACGGGGGTGCGGGCGCGCCGCGCGTTGTGCAGGTTCGCGATGCCGTTGGCGAATCCCGGACCGAGGTGCAGCAGCGTCATCGCGGGACGTCCGGCCATCCGGGCGTACCCGTCGGCGGCGCCGGTCACGACGCCCTCCGCGAGACCGAGCACGGTGCGGATCCCGCCGACCGAGTCGAACGCCTCCACCAGCGGCAGCTCCGTCGTGCCGGGATTCGCGAAGCACACCGCCACACCCGCGTCCCGCGCCGCCGCGAGCAGGCTCTCCGCACCGTTCACGCCATCCCCTTCCACCGACGTTTCCTCGGGTCATGCTGAACGTGGTCGGCCTCGCGGACAAGCATCAGGGGCCTCGGTAAGGTGTCGGGGGGACCTTGACGACGTGGTGGCAGGCGGATGCGGAACGTGAAACTGGGGCGGCGGAGCCTGCTCTCCTTGATGGGTGCGGCGGCGACCGGTGCCGCCGTGGGCGCGTGCGGGCGATCGGAACCCGGGCAGGCCACGGCGGAGGCACCGCTGCGCAGACCGATGCCGAGGACTCCGGCGGCGACCGGGCCGGTGCTGAGCGTGGACGCGGAGCGCTCCCACTACCGGGACGGGGACGTGCAGCTCATGTTCGCGTTCCCGACCGGCCTGGAGCGCACCGAGAACCTGCCGATCGTGCTGTACCTGCACGGCAGGGACGGGATGAGCCCGACGCCGATCCCGTACGAGACGCTGAGCAAGCTGGAGACGGAGTACGCCAACGGGGCGCTGCCGCCGTTCGGCCTGCTCGCGGTGGACGGCGGGTTCAACTCGTACTGGAACGACGGCTCCGCCAACGGCGACCTCATGAGCATGCTGCTCGAAGAGGTCCCGGCGTGGCTGCGCGCCCGGCGGCTCGGCGACCGCGACGGCCTGCCCTTCGCCGTCGCCGGAATATCGACCGGCGGTTTCGGCGCGTTGAACTACGCCGCCGAGCGCACCGAGGTGGGGCTGCCCGTCGAAGCAGCCGCACTGCTGGCGCCCGCGCTGCCGGTGACCTGGGAGCACATGCAGGAGAAGGGCGTGTTCGCCACCGAGCAGGACTGGATCGAGACGGACCCGCTGCACCACACCGAGCAGCTGGGCGACGTCCCGGTCGGCGTCTGGATCGGTGACGCCGACGTGTACCTGGAAGGCGCGGAACGCCTCGCGCAGGAGTACCCGAACACCCCGGTCCTGTCGGTGCTGCCCGGCAACCACGACGCGACCGTGTTCGACGTCGTCGGCGCGGACATGCTGCGGTTCCTCGGAACGGGAGTGCCGGCCGAAGGCTGACCCGCCGAACGGGCTCACCCGGGCGTGCGCAGGTGCTCGACGAGGTCCGAGAGCTGCCGCTGCCCGGACTCCGCGGCGTGCGCGGCGCGGGTCAGCGCCTGCTCCCGCGCCTCCGGGCCGAGGCACCACTGCCACCGCCGGTCGAGGACCGCGCCCGCGTGCCCGTCGCCGCCGGAGATCAGCTCCTCGCTGGAGAGCACCGCGGGCCACTGCCAGGCCACGCCCTGCGCGGACACCTTCCCGCCGCCGGCGACCGGATCCACGGCCAGCGCCGGAACGCCCTGCGCGAGCGCGAAGACCAGGCCGTGCAGGCGGGAGGTCACCACCGCGTCGGCGCGGGCCAGCACCGCCGCGAACTGGTCGACCGTGGAGCACACCCGGGCGTTGACCCGATCCAGCCGCGGATCGATCGGCATCGGCGCGAAATCGGTGCGGGCGATCCAGTTCAGCACGTACCGGTGCACGCTGTCGTGCCTGCGCAGCGGGCCGTACTCGCGGCGGCCGTGGGACACCACGATCGCCGCGACCGGGGTCGGGCTGATCGAGGCGCTCGCGGCGAGGTCCCGCGACGCGGGCAGCAGCGGGCGGTCGCGGGCCAGCACGGAGCCGAAGCCCTGCACGGCGGTGGAGCGCTCGTCGATGACGGTGACGCCGACCGCGATGCGCCTGCACCGGTCGTAGCGCAGGTGCAGGTCGTCGAGCTGCCTGCCGTGCGCGGGGCCGCCGACGAACACCAGGTCGGTGTACTTGTCGGGGGCCGCGTCGTCGAGGGTCAGCGAGCCGGGGGCCAGCACCGGGCTCCACGCCGTGTCGCACGGAATTCCGGCGGTGGTCAGCGCTATCTCCACCCGGCGCATCGCCGCCACGTCACCGGCGTTGACCTCGGCGTGCAGGAAGCTGGGCCAGCCCGTGATCAGTACCCGCACGTGAGCCCCCTCATCGACGTCCCCGCCTCCCCGAGGTGCCCGGCGGCGGCCTCGTCCAACCGCGAGCGCCCCGCATCCGGGGTGAGCTCGCTCGCACTCCGGCGCGGTTTTCCCCCACTCGCGCCACAACCGTGCTCCCGCGCCTCAGCGCCTGCCGGACCAGGACTTTCGGCCGTGTCGCCGTAGTGCCCGGCTGGCAGTATCGGCGACCGCACTGACCACTCGGGGGAGGAAGACTCATGCACGCGAAACCCACGCCACAACAAGCGGATGCGCACGAGCCGACTCCGCAGGAACGGGCGCGGGCGGTGCGCGCCACCGCGCACCACGCGCAGGACGCCGACCAGCTGGCAGAGCTGCTGGACATGCTGGGGCTCGCTCCGGAAGAGGGAAATCCGATACCGCAGGCGAGATCCGGCGGTCCTGCCTCAGCCGCGTGACCCGGTGGTCGCGGCACCGGTCCGAATCCGGTGTCGCGACCGTCCCGGCGGCATCGCTCGCGACCTCCGGGGCGCTCGGCCACTCCGGTGAATTCCCTCGCTCTACGCCGGACCGCTGCGTTAGGTTCCCGTTGAGAGGCAGGGAATGCGGCACTGCGGACGACCGGCGCGAGCGGATGGCGACATGCGAGCTTCTTCGACCTCCGATGCCGGGGGCCCGATCGACGTCGACGCGGTGGTGATCGGAGCCGGGTTCGCCGGGCTCTACATGCTCCACGAACTGCGGTCGCGCGGTTTCTCGGTTCGCGTGCTGGAAGCCGGTTCGGACGTCGGCGGAACCTGGTACTGGAACCGCTACCCCGGCGCTCGCTGCGACATCGAGAGCGTCGACTACTCGTATTCGTTCTCCGAGTCGCTGCAACAGGAATGGGAGTGGTCGGAGCGATATCCGGCCCAGCCCGAGCTCCTGCGCTACCTCTCGCACGTCGCGGACCGGTTCGACCTGCGCCGCGACATCACGTTCGACGCGCGGGTCACGGCCGCGCACTTCGACGAGGCCGCCGCGTGCTGGACGGTGCACGCGCCCGGACTGCCGCCGGTGGTGAGCCGGTTCTGCATCATGGCGACCGGATGCCTGTCGGTGCCGCAGGTTCCGGAGTTGGCCGGACTGGACGACTTCCAGGGTCCTGTGCACCACACCGGGACCTGGCCGGAGTCCGATGTGGACTTCACCGGCCGCGCCGTCGGCGTGATCGGGACCGGATCGTCGGGGATCCAATCGATCCCGGTGATCGCTCGGCAGGCCGCGCGGCTGACGGTGTTCCAGCGGACGCCGAACTTCTCCGTGCCCGCCTTCAACGGCCCGCTCGACCCGGACGAGGTCCGCGAGATCAAGGCGAACTACTCGCACCGGCGCCGGGCGAATCGGGCCAGCGTGGCCGGCTTGGAGTGGGCCGCGAACGAGCAGCACACCTTCGACGTGGACGAGCACCAGCGGCGCCGCGAGTTCGAGAACCGATGGAGACGCGGCGGTTTCCACCTGCTCGGTGCTTACGCCGACATCAGGACCGACCAGCGGGCCAACGACGAAGTCGCGGAATTCGTGCGCGGCAAGATCCGGGAAGCCGTGCACGACCCGGCCACCGCCGAGGCGTTGCTGCCTTACGAACATCCGCTGGGCTCCAAACGGGTCTGCGTGGACACCGGCTACTTCGAGACCTACAACTACGACCACGTGGCGCTCGTCGACCTCCGGAAGAGTCCACTGGAGACGGTCACGGCGCGGGGCGTGCGCGCGGGCGGGGTGGAGCACGAGCTGGATGCGCTGGTGCTGGCGACCGGGTTCGACGCGATGACCGGGGCGCTCAACCGCATCGACGTGCGGGGCCGGGACGGCTACGAGCTCGCCGAGGAGTGGAGCGGCGGACCGGCCACCTACCTGGGCCTGGGCTCGGCGGGATTCCCGAACATGTTCGTCCTCGCCGGCCCCGGCAGTCCATCGGTACTGGTCAACATGGTCACGGCCATCGAGCAGCACGTGCAGTGGACCGCCACCTGCCTGGAACACCTGCGCCGCAACGGTTACCGCAGCATCGAGGCCACCGAGCAGGCCCAGCACGACTGGGTCGAGCACGTGCGCGAACTCGCGGCCGAGACCCTGTTCTCGAAGGCGGCGTCCTGGTACCTCGGGGCGAACGTCCCCGGCAAGCAGCAGGTCTTCATGCCTTACGTCGGCGGACTCGACGTCTACGAAGAGATCTGCGAGGCGGTGGCCGCCGACGACTACCGCGGCTTCGACCTGGAGTGACCTCGTGCGCCGGATCGGTCACGGGAGTTCGAAGTGCTGGTAGTCCTTGGGGTCGTGCCAGCCGCCGCCCCAGGCCCAGCCCGCTTCGGTGAACACCCGCACGGCGGCGTCGCCCTCGTGCAGCATCCCCGGATCCGTCCGGGTGCGGTCCAGGTAAGGACGCGCCGTGGCGGGCTGGAGTTCACCGTCGGTGCTGATGTACGGGTTGACCAGCGGATTGATGTCGATGGCGCGCCCGTAGGCGTGCTGCGACCAGCTGCCGCTGCCGCTGATGCCGCGGCAGCTGAACGCGGAGGTGTTGTCGTCGCGCATCGACAGCTCGTCGGAGGCGTCCTGGTATTCCCCGGCCGGGCGCATCCGCTCGACGGGGAACCGCAGCTCGTGGAGGCGGGCGAACGCGGCGATGGTCTGCGGCACCCGGTCCTCGTGCACGATGAGCCGCCCGGTGCGCTCGCGGCCGTCCATGCCGACGTGGCTCAGCCGCAGCAGCCGCAACCGGTCCGGGGCGACGGGGCATTCGGGCCGCCAGCTCGGGCCGAGTTCGGCCGCGTCGACCCGGTGCACGCTGGAGGTGAACTCCGGCGCGGGTGCGCTCGCGGGAGGTTGCGGATTTCCGCACTGCGCGGTCGATGCGGCGAGCGCGCACGCGAGCAGCGCGGCGTGGGACTTCCTCATGGCGGCTCCCTCACTTCCCGGTCGACCGCCAGTGTGCGGGTGCGTCGGCGCCGATTCGACCGCTGGGAAAGGAGAAGATCCGCACGAAAGTGGTCATCGGAGGTGTTCTTGTGTTGCGAATGGACAGTCCGCGGTTCACGATCTCGTTGTGGGATCAGCGGTCGCGGAATCCGGAATTCGCAGTCCGGCCCCGAAACGGACGCATTCCGGTGCCGCGACGGTGTTCTGAGCACCAGCGGACGGCCAGGCCCCGAACCGTCGCCGTCGCCGCCGGCCCACCTGTTGGAGAGCGGAGGTCGTGACTCCCGAACGACCTCCGCCTCCAGCGCGCCGGGAATCCCGCTGCGGCGCCACCGGAATCAACCGGACGCGAGCGGAATCGCGGTGGTCTCCCGGAATTCGAGAACCTCGACGTTCAGCCGGACGAACTCGTTCTCGGTGAGTTCATCTCAATTCTTGCGCAGTCCGTCGAACGCGACGGCCACGACCAGGTCCGCGAGTTCCTCCGCGCCAATGCCGCCGCGCGGCCGATACCACTCGACCAGCGAGTTCACCATGCCGAACAGCAGGCGCCCGACGGTGGCGGCGTCGAACTCGGGCCGGAGGTCGCCGTCGCGGACCGCTTCGGCGACGAGGTCGGTGATCAGCTGGTCGAACTCCCGGCGGCGGGCCAGCGCGGCGCGTTCCACCTTGGTGTTGCCGCGCACCCGCAGCAGCAGCGTCACGAACGGCAGCCGGTCCACCAGTACCAGGACGCTGCCGCGCACCAGGTGCTCCAGCCGCTGCACGGCGCTCTCGTCCCGCGCGCGGGCGGCCGTGGCGGTCGCGAACAGCCCGTCCAGCGCCCGGTCGACGGCGAGCCGCAGCAGCTCCTCCTTGCTGGGCACGTGGTGGTAGATGGCGGACTTGCTGATGCCGAGCTTGCGGGACAGGTCCTCCATGCTGGTCCCGTCGTAGCCGCGCTCGTTGAACAGCCGCACCGCCACGGCCAGCAGGGACTCCAGGTCGTAGCCGGGGCGACCGCGCTTGGCGGCGCGCGCCGGTGGTGCCGTCGTCATGCGGTGGATTATTCCAGTACGCAATGTCCGACCGATCATGTCTCCTCGACCTCGGGCGAGTCGGAGGGGCTCACGTTCGGGGCGCGGCGCGCGTCTGCATAGTGGTAAGCGCAGGCGCGGAGAGGGGAGCCGATCATGACGACGGTGCACGCGGTGATCGACACACCGCTCGGGGGACTGACGCTGATCGCCCGGGACGGGAGCTTGGCGGCGATGCACTTCGACGGCGGCAAGCACCCCCCGAAGGAGTTCGGCGAGCGCGCGGACCTCCCGCTGTTCGCCGAGGCGCAGCGCCAGTTCGAGGAGTACTTCGAACGACGGCGCACCGAGTTCGACCTGCCGCTCGCACCGCGCGGCAAGCCGTTCCAGCTCCAGGTCTGGGAACTGCTCAAGGAGATCCCGTACGGCGAGACCCGCACCTACGGCGACCTGGCGCGGCGGCTCGGCGACGTGAACTACTCGCAGGCCGTGGGCGCGGCGAACGGGCAGAACCCGCTGTCGGTGATCGTGCCCTGCCACCGGGTCATCGGCGCCGACGGCAGCCTCACCGGCTACGCGGGCGGGCTGGACCGCAAGCGCTACCTGCTGGCCCTGGAGGAACCGGCCGCGGTGGACGCGGGCAGGCTCTTCTGAGATGACCCCGTTCGAGCGGATCGTCACCGAGCACGGACCGGTGGTGCTGCGGGTGTGCCGGGCCGTGGTGGGCCCGGACGACGCCGAGGACGCCTGGTCGGAGACGTTCCTGGCCGCGCTGCGGTCCTATCCGCGGCTTGACCCGGGAGCCAACGTGCAGGCGTGGCTCGTCACGATCGCGCACCGCAAGGCCATCGACATCACCCGCGCGCGGGCGCGCCGCCCGGTGAGCGTCGAGCACGTCCCCGAACGGCCCGCCGTGGACGGGCTGCCGCGCGAACCCGACCCGGTGTGGGCGGCGTTGCGGGAGCTGCCCGACAAGCAGCGGCAGGCGGTGGCCTACCACCACGTCGCGGGCCTGCCCTACCGGGAGATCGCCGAGCTCGTCGGCGGCAGCACGGAGGCCGCGCGCCGGGCCGCGGCCGACGGCATCGCCCGGCTGCGCGCCACCATCGGCACGGAGGAGGGGAAGTTGTGACGGACCAGGGAGAAGCGCCGGTGCGCGACGACGCGCTGGAACGGCTGCACGGGAGGCTCGCCATCGCCGCCGAGCGGGAAGGACTGCTCGACGTCGCCTACCGCACGGTGGACTCGCCGGTCGGATCGCTGCTGCTGGCCGCGACCGAGCGGGGACTGGTGCGCGTCGCGTTCCCCGGCCAGGACCACGAGGCGGTGCTCGCCGCGCTCGCCGACCAGGTGAGCCCGCGGGTGCTGGCGGCCCCGGCGCGGCTGGACGCGGTCAGCGCGCAGCTCGACGAGTACTTCGCCGGGCGCAGGCACGAGTTCGACGTACCGCTGGACCTCCGGCTGTCCACGGGCTTCCGGCGCGCGGTGCTGGACCACCTGCCCCGCATCGCCTACGGCGGCACGGAGAGCTACGCGCAGGTGGCGGCGGCGGCCGGCAGCCCGCGCGCGGTCCGCGCCGTGGGCACGGCGTGCGCGACCAACCCGCTGCCCGTGGTCGTCCCGTGCCACCGGGTGGTCCGCTCCGACGGCTCCACCGGCGGCTACGCCGGCGGCCCAGAAGCCAAACGGACCCTCCTCACCCTGGAAAGCCGCGGACGGTGAGCTGGAGCCTCGGCGATGTCCTAGCCCGCGGGGCTGCGCATCCGGTGCACGGCGAGATCGCGGTCCGCGCACGGAACCGCTGAGCCCCGGTGGCCGGGGCGCTGCTCTGCAGGGAAGCGCCGAAGAAGAGGCTCGCCGACGTAACCCACGCGATGGGCATAACTACGGGACGGAGATCAGCTGACGCTTGCGAGGGCGCCGAGAGCCCGGGCGATGCGCGGTGTTCGGCCGACTTACACCTCCGGTGACGCACTGCACCGCGGGCCGCCGAACAGCGCGCTGGGGACTTCGGCAAGCAGCAGCAACGTCAGCGGACGCACCTGAGCCGATCGACCAGGGTGGGAAGCACCTGGCCGTACACCACCCGTACCGGGTGGGCTGGGAGCCGGTCGAGCCCGTCTTGTCCGAGCAGCCGGGCCTGGCTTTCGATCATTTGCGAATCGCCCCGGACTTGACGGCCGGCGCCACCGCGTCCAGCACCGGCCCCGGCGCGTCGGGCGGCGGCGGGGTCTCCAGCGCGGACACCCGCCCGCGCAACTCGTCGACGTCGCGCAGCCACTGGTGCAGCGACCGCAGGCGATCAGCGGAATCGGGTCCGACAGCCCGCACTGCGACGTCCATGGCGGTTTCCCAAGTCGGCGTAGGCAGATCACGATCGACCGCAGTGATCGAGCGCCCCGGCAGGACCGGTTTGACGAAGTTGCGACGTTCCGCTGATGCGGCGGTGCGATCGGGCCGGGCCTCGATGCCCTGTGTCGGCACGGACTCCGCTGGTCCGTTCGGGTGACGAGGTGAGGAAGTGGACCTTGGTCGTGCGGGGTCTGGCAGGGTGCGCGCCGTGAGTGTGAAAAGGGGCTCACGGTTCGGTTTCTGTTTGTCTGAGGGGAAAACAGTGCGCGGAGTGCAACGAGGTCTCGTGGTGTTGGTCGCGTCGGTGATGGCGAGCTTCGTGCTGGTGACGCCGTCCGGTGCCGCGCAGGAGGGCTACGACCGTTGTCCGCACGGCTCCTTCTGCTTGTTCTCCGGGGTCGATGGCACGGGCGCTATCGGGATCTTCGAACAAGGTTCGCCTGACCTGCGCCAGCAGGGCGTGGACAACAGCGTGTACTCCTTCTGGAACCGGTCGGCGCGGCAGTTCGAGGGTTTCGACGGGTACGACTACGAAGGTCAGCTGACCCTGCGGCAGGGGGCCTACGGCGTTCCCAAGAACAGCGGCCCGACCGCGGTCCCGACCAGCTCGGCGCGGGTCTCGTGACGGTGGGCTGACAGCCGCCGGGCAGGTCGCGAGGCCTGGCTTCGTCGCTCACCCCGGGCGGAGCGGGATCTTGCTCCGCCCGGGGGCGTCTCGCGGACGCCCCCGACTTTGCTCGCAGGGGGGCGTTGTTGCTGCGGATCAGGTGTCCCGCGCGGCCGATGGCAGTGGTGTCGGCGGGTGCGATGGTCCGGGTGAACCTAGGTGTCGCTGCCGTTCGCCTGCCGCCGCCCGTCCGATTCGTCGGCACGTCTCGATCATTCCGGTTGAACTGCGTGGGTCGGCGACGCTCCGGTCTCAGCCGCTAGGCGGCGGAGTGGTCCCGGGGTGGTGGAGGGGATGCCGTGGCGGGCGCTGTTGGGTGGGGCTCTCGCGGTGTCAGTCCGCGCTGGTGGGGGGAGCCGCGCCGGAGACCTGGGCCGCGACGTCGTAGATCTCGGCCTGGTAGTCGAGGATTCGCACGCCGTCGAGGACGGCGCGCACGGCCGCGAGGAAGTTCTCGTCGGCGTTGTGGGCGTCGATGGCGGCTTGGTCGCGCCACCCTTCGATGAGGTGGATCGTGTTCTCGTCGGTGAGGTCTTGCGCGAACACGTAGTACGTGCAGCCGTCCTGCTGGGACGTGGTGGTCAGGTGCGGCAGGACAGCGTCGATGAACGTCGTGCGGTCTTCGGGGTGAACCGTGTAGTAAGCGCTGATGATCTTGCCGGTCGGCGCGTGCTTGGTGTGGGCGATCATGGTTTCGCTACGTCCCTCGTTGTCCGTTCCGCGGGCCGCGAACGGGTTTCGCGGTGCTGAACTCACGCTACGTGATTCTGGTCCGATCGGTCAAAAACGATCCGGCCCCCGCGCCTCCCGGGAACCCTTGCCGCGCGTTCGGGCACGTCGGCGATGACGTGATCGTCCTTCGCGGACTTGGATCGACTCCGGCTCCGCCCATGGCGAGGTGGAGTGACGTGCCTCGGTGCCTCGGTGCCTCGGTGCCTCGGTGCCTCGGTGTCGGGTCAGGTTCGGGAGCCGCGGACCTCCAGGGAGTCGAGTAGTTCCGTGGTGGCTTGCGCGATGGTGTCCACTGCGCGGTCGAAGGCCGCGGCGTTGTGCGCGGCGGGCCGGCGGAATCCGGAGATCTTGCGGACGTACTGCACCGCTGCGGCGCGCACGTCATCGTCGGTGACCTGCTCGGCGTACGGCGGGCGGAGGGTCTTGATGCTTCGGCACATGCCCCGCATTGTCCTCCGTCCACCGCCGATGGCCGCGCCGCGAGAGTCCCGTGCGGCCACGACCGGTTCGCCGGGCAGGTGCCCGACTCGCATGTCGCGGCCGTCGATGTCGGGCACCGAGCCCGATCCCCTCATGCGAGGTCGCGGCGCGGCTCGCCCTCGTAGGCGGCGAGCAGCGGCCGCGGCAGCGGACCCTTGATCCGCGTGCCCGCGGACTTCTCCTCCCACGCGTGCGAGAGGATTCCGACGCTGCGGGACAGGACGAACAGCCCGCGCCCGAGCTCCGCCGCGAAACCGAGCTCGCGGTAGATGATGGCGGTGGCGCCGTCGATGTTCATGGGTACGGGGCGGCTGCGGCCGCGGGCCAGCGCGGCTTCGAGCGCCGTTCCGGCGCGCAACGCCCGGCCGGAGATCTCACCGGCTTCGGCCGCTTCGCCCGCCAAAGCCAGCAGCGGGTCGCGGCGCGGATCTCGGGGGTGGAACCGGTGCCCGAAGCCGGGGACGGGCCGCCGCGCGTTCCGGTGCTCGGCGACGATCCGTTCGGCCGCGGAGTCGGGGTCGGCTCCGCCCGAGATCTCGTCTTCGAGACCGGCGAGCAGTTCCATGCACTGCTGCCCGGCGCCGCCGTGCACGTCCCCGAGGAGGTTCACCCCGGTGGCGACGGCGTTGTTCAGGCCCACTCCGCAGGTGGCGGCCATCCTCGCGGCGGCGATGGACGGCGCCTGCGGCCCGTGGTCGACGGCCGACACGAGCGCGGCCTCCAGGAGCCGCCGCTGGGCCTCGGTGGGCCGCTGCTCGCGCAGCATCAGCCAGACCATGTCCACGAAGGAGACCTGCCCGATCAGCTGCTCCACCGGGTAGCCGCGGAGCAGGATCTCACCGGGACGGATTCGGCTGATCCCGGTGCGCCACCAGCCGGTGACCTCGTCCTCGTACTGCTCGGGGGTGTCGAAGGCGGGGGTGCTCATACTGCTCCTTCCGCGCGCAGCGCGGCGATGTCGGTGGCGTCGTAGCCCAGTTCCGCGAGCAGGGCGTCGGTGTGCTCGCCGAGGAGCGGGGGAGGGCAAGCCGGGGTCGCGGCGGTCCCCTGAACGCGCACGGGGCTGCCGAGGACCCGGAGCGTCCGTTCCGGGTGTTCCGGGAACGGCAGGTCGTGGACGAAATCACGCGCCTCGACCTGCTCTTGGCGCAGCGCGTCCGGAACGGTGAGCACCCGGGCCGCGGGAACTCCCGCCGGAGCCAGCAACCGCTCCCACTCCACCGCCGTGCGGGCGGCGAGCGCCGCCTCAAGCTCCCGGGTCAGCTCATGGCGGTGGACCTTGCGCGCCGTCCGCTCGGCGAAGCGCGCGTCATCGGCGAGTTCCGGGCGTCCCACGACCCGGCAGAGCGCGGCGAACTGGCGCTGCTCGTTGGCCGCGATGTTGAGCAGGCCGTCGGCGGTGCCGAAGGTGCCGGAGGGGGCCGCGGTGACGTTGTCGTTGCCGATGCGCTCGGGCTCCTGGCCGGCGATCAGGTGGTTGGAGACCGCCCAGCCCATCGCTGTGAGCGCCGACTCCAGCATCGACACGTCGAGCATCGTTCCTTCCCCGGTGCGGTCGCGATGCACCAGCGCGGCGGCGATGGAGAACGCCGCGGCCATCCCGCCGAGCGTGTCCGCGACCGGATATCCCGCGCGCAGCGGACCGGATTCCCGGGTGCCGGTGGCGCTCATCATCCCGGACAGCCCTTGCACGATCTGGTCGTAGGCGGGCCGGTCCCGCAGCGGGCCGTCCTGCCCGAAGCCGGAGATCGCGCAGTACACCAAGCGCGGATTCGCCTCGCGGAGCCGGTCCCATCCGAGGTCGAGCCGGTCGAGCACGCCGGGGCGGAAGTTCTCCACGAGCACGTCGGCCTGCTCGACGGCGCGCAGCAGCACCGCGCGTCCGCGCTCGCTCTTGAGGTTGACCGTCATCGACCGCTTCCCGCCGTTCTGGGCGAGGAACGAGGCCCCGAGCCGCTGCTCGTTCAATTCGGTTTCGGCGCCGAGCCGCCTGGCGAGATCACCGGTTCCCGGGATTTCGACCTTCACCACGTCGGCGCCCAGCAGCGCCAGCTGGTACGCGGCGAACGGGCCGGCGAGCACGTTGGTCAGGTCCAGGACCCGCACGCCGTCGAGCAGTTTCCCCGCGGGCGGGGCGGGCGTCTCGTTCATGAACCACCTCCGATGAAGCGCAATTCCGACAGCCGGGTGGCCGCTCTGCTCAGCGCGGGCAGGAACGCTGCGACGTTCTCCGCGGTGAAGCGGCTGGTGGGACCGCCGAGGCCGACCGCGGCGACGATCCGGCCGTCGGGGTCGGTGATCGGGGCGGCGACGGCGGATACGCCGTGCTCGCGTTCCCCGTGGCTCACGGCCCAGTCCTGCGCCGCCGCCCGGTCGACGCGCTCCGCGAGGGCCGACTCGAATTCCGGTCCGCGGGCTGCGGCCATGGCCGCGCGGTGCAGCTCCTTCGCGGAGCAGCCCGCCAGCAGCACGTGCCCGGACGCGCCCGCCCACAGGGGCATCGCCTCGCCGATGCGCACCACGTGGCGGAGTTGCTGAGTTCCCTCGTGCTGCGCGACGCACAGGCGGGAGAGTCCCTGCCGGACGTAGATCCGGGAGGACTCGCCGCCCGACTCGGACGACAGCGCGCGCAGGCACTCCACCGCCTCGGGGGGCAACTGCCAGGCGTCGTGCGCCAGCTGCGCCCAGCGCAGCAGTCCCGCCCCGGGCGTGAGGCGGCCGTTCGTGCTGGTCCACAGGAGCCCGTTCTGCTCCAAGGTGGTCACCAGGCGCACGACGGTGGACTTCGGCAGCCCGGTGGCGTCGGTCAGCTCTCGGACGCTGCGCGAGCGGTGCGTTCCGTCGAACAGCGCGAGCAGTTCCAACGCCCGCACGACGCTGCGCACGCCCTCGCCGCCCTCTGCTCCCGTGGGCATCGGCAGTACCTCCTGATCGGCTGGTCGACGCCACCGCGGTCGTGCGTCTCCGCCGGACTGTTGTATCGGTGGATGGCATTCAAGTGCCACCTGATGGTACGTGCTCATGTCGTCGGGCTGGAGGTCGAGGCTTCGGTGCGGTCGTCGCGCCGGTTGGTCTCGCGGGCCAGTGCGACCGTCACCACCGTGACTCCGCACGTCAGCAGCAGGAACACCACGACGCCGGTGATGCTCTGGTCGAACAGCAGCAGGAGCGAGCTGGCGACCAGCGGAGCGAGCCCGCCGGTGAGCACGGTGCCGAGGTTGTTGGCCACGCCGACCGCGGTGAAGCGGACCTTGGTGGTGAACAGCTCGGCGAAGAACGCCGGTTGGGCGCCCAGGACCGCCGACTGGCCGATTCCCAGCGTCAGCACGAGCGCCAGGCAGATCAGCCAGGTCTGCTCGGAGTCGACCATGCGGAAGAACGGATAGCAGGCGCCCGCCATGACCAGCGCGCCCAGGATGCTCACCGGTCGCCGCCCCCAGCGGTCGGAGAGCCAGCCGAACAGCGGCACCGAGGCGAGTTTCACGACCGACACGACCATGATCCCGGTGAGCACCGGAGCGGTGGCGAGTCCGGCGTTCTCGGCGTAGGCGACGGAGAAGGTGCCGAACACGTAGTAGCCGGTGTTCTCGGCGGCCCCCGCGCACATCACGATGACCATTTCCTTCGGGTACTTGCGCCATGCTTCGACGAACCGGCTCCGCGCGAGCCGATCGCGCCACGGCGCCCGCTCGGGGGTGTGCGGGTTCTCGGCGGTTTCGCGGGCCTGGCGCGCGAGTTCCTGCTGGAAGTCCTCGGTTTCGTCCAAGGAGCGGCGCACCCACAGGCCGAACAGCGTGAGCACCGCGCTGAACAGGAACGGGATTCGCCAGCCCCAGTCGAGGAACGCCTGCTCGGACAAGGTCGTCGATGCGAGGGCCATCGCGCCGGTGGACAGCAGCGTCCCGGCGCCGGTGCCGATCGCCGGGAGGCTGGAGAGCAGTCCGCGCCATCGGGGCGGCGCGTTCTCGAACAGCAGGATCAGCGCGCCGGTCTTCTCGCCGCCCGCGGCGAAGCCCTGGACGAAGCGCAGCACGGTCAGCAGCAGCGGAGCCGCCAGGCCGATCGTGGCGTAGCTCGGCAACAGCCCGATCCCCGTCGTGGCGATGCCCATCAGCAGCAGGGTGACGACCAGGACGTGCTTGCGCCCCTTGCGATCTCCGAGCTCGCCGAAGTAGGCGCCGCCGAGCGGGCGGCCGAGGAAGCCGATGGCGAACGTGCCGAACGCGGCGATCGTCCCCACCAGCGGATCGCCGTTCGGGAAGTACAGCTTGTTGAACACCATCGACGCGGCCGTCGCGTACAACGCGAAGTCGTACCACTCCACCGTCGTGCCCAGTACCGCAGCCGAGATCACCCGCGGTTGGAACGCCGGGCGCCGGCTGGTTGACGTGCTCATGGAGACTCCCTTGTCGCCGATGTGCCATCTAGTGGCACAGATGTCCCGCTTGGCGGTTGAGGGATGCTAAGAGTGGACGCCTCGTCTGGCAAGACCCCGCCGACCCGGCGGCCAGGCCATCGTCCCCGCGCGTTCCAGGCCTGTCGCCGAATTTCCCCCTCCCTTCGTCGGTTTCGCGAGAAATCGGCGCACACCTGGGAGAACGACGTCACGGTCGTGGAGCCGATCACGGTGTGACGCCGGAGTTCACCGGCTCGGGGCGCGCGGTGGTGGTCGTGCCGGGAACCGGCGAGGTGCTCCTGTGGCGAGAACATCAGTTGGTGCCGGATTCTGGCCATCGGTTCGCCGGCGGTGGTAGCAGTGGATTCGGCTCCTTCCCGAGCCGTCGTCGACGAACAGGTTCCCGCCATGCACACCGTTGCCGTGCTCGCCCTCGACCCGGTCGTCGCGTTCGACCTGTCCATCCCGGTCGAGGCCTTCGGTCGTGCCCGGTTGCCGGGCGGGTCCGCCGCCTACGACGTCCGGGTGTGCTCGGTGTCCGGCGAGGTCAGCGCGGGGGCGTTCACGCTGCGCACTCCGTGGGGGCTCGACGGGCTCATCGGCGCGGACACGGTGGTCGTGCCGGGTCAGGCGGACGTGACGGTCCCGGTGCCGGGGGTGGCGCTCGACGCGCTGCGGTCGGCGGCGGCGCGCGGCGTCCGCATCGCCTCGATCTGCGTGGGCGCGTTCGCGCTGGCCGAGGCGGGTCTGCTGGACGGGCGGCGGGCGACCACGCACTGGATCGGCGCGGGCGAGCTGGCCCGCAGGCACCCGCTGATCGAGGTCGACCCGGATGTGCTCTACGTCGACGAGGGGCCGATCCTCACCTCGGCGGGAGCGGCGGCGGGCCTGGACCTGTGCCTGCACATGATCCGTCTGGACCACGGTTCGGCGGTCGCCGCCGACTCGGCGCGGCTCGCGGTGATGCCGCTGGAGCGCGACGGCGGGCAGGCGCAGTTCATCGTGCACGAGCCGCCGGCACCGGACGGGGCCAGCGTGCAGCCGTTGCTGTGCTGGCTGGAGGACCACCTGCACCTGCCGCTGACCTTGGCCGACATCGCGGAGCGCGCCGCGCTGAGCAGCCGCACGCTCAACCGGCGGTTCCGGGAGCAGACGGGGACGACGCCGTTGCAGTGGCTGCACCGGGCCAGGCTGCGTCGGGCGCAGCACCTGCTGGAGACGACGGCCCACCCCGTGGAGCGCATCGCCGAGCAGGTCGGTTTCACGTCGCCGACCACGTTCCGGGACCGGTTCAAGCGGGTCGTCGGCACCAGCCCCGCCCGCTACCGCCAAGCCTTCCGGGGTGGTGCTCCGGAGCCGGAGCCGGTCGGCGTCTGAGCTCGGACGCGGTTCCTCCGCGGTCGGCCGGGAGTGTCAGGGGTGCGGTCTACCGTCGGTGCGGAATGGCGACGAGGGGGTTTGTCATGACGACGACGGGCGCGGGAGAACGGGCGGAACTGCTGGGCATGCTCGCCGAGCAGCGCGACGCGTTGCTGCTGACGGTGCGGGGGCTCAGCGACGAGAGCGCGGCGCGACGCAGCACGGTCAGCGAACTCACCCTCGGCGGGCTGGTCAAGCACGTCACGGCGGTGGAACGGGAGTGGCCCCGCACGCTCCGGGGGCAGCTGTTCCGGGAGGAGAACGCGGCCGACGAAGGCAGGGCGAGCCTGCGGATGCAGCCGGGCGAGACGCTGGTGGAGCTGATCGACGACTACCGGCACGCGGCCCGCGACACCGAACGCGCCGCGACCGAACTGTCCTCATTGGACGTTCGGCTTCGATTACCCGAGGCGCCCTGGCTCCCGCCGGGCGCCGAGTGGTCCGCCCGGCACGTGCTGGTGCACCTGATCCGGGAGACCGCGCAGCACAGCGGCCACGCCGACATCATCCGCGAGAGCATCGACGGCGCCAGCACCACGCGGCAACTCGGCGCGGAATGGGGGTTCGCCTAGGAACCCTGCCGCGCGAGTTGAATTCCGCCGCCCGGCCCGCCACACCAGGACGGACTCCGACACGGGCGCTCAGCGGTCTTCGATGGCGTCGCGGACGAAGCGGGCGCGATCGTCGACGGGCGCCTTCGGCAGTTCCACCAGGTCGTAACCGTATTCGGCGTAGGTCTCGGCCATGACCTCGCAGGTGCGGCGGGCCACTTCCGGTGACTGCGCGCGTTCCTCGTCGGTGCGGTAGATCTCCGGCCAGGGCGGGGCGAGGAAGACCCGCCGCTCGTAGCGGAGGTCCCGCGCGGCGGCGTGCACGTGCGCGGGCACGGCAAGCCCTTCGACGCGGAGGTACCCGGCGATGTCGGGCAGGCCGCGGTCGAAGAGCACGGTGCCACCGGCGGCCGACCGGTAGTTGCGCAGTTCCCAGCACAACATCAGCTCCGCGAACAGCGCCCGATCCGCCCACGGCAGCGCCGCGCCGCCCACGGCGAGCTGATCGCGGATGACACCGCGCCCCGCCTCCTCGGAACGGGCGTACCCGGCGGCGCCGAGCCGGTCGAGCAAGGTGCTCTTGCCGGAACCGGGCCCGCCCGTCACGACGATCCGCCGCACCCTCGCCACGTCGTCCTCCTCCCCGCCCGGTCCGTCCGGACGATCCGATCACCACCGGGGCCGCGCACCGGCCGGAACCCTTGCAGGGTTCTCGGGCACCGGCGGGAAATCGCGGCCCGCGGCGCTTGACTTCGAGTTCGCTGGAACTTCTAGCGTGGATCCGGATCGGGCGGCGCCGGTCGCCTCCGCGAGCTCCCACCGCCCTGCTCGCGGTGGCGCGGTTCCGCCCGATCTTCCCGCGAAACCTGGAGGACATCATCATGGACCACACCGTTCCCATCGCCACGTTCGAGGAGAGCTACGCGGCGGGCGACCCGCCGTGGGTGATCGGCGCACCACAACCCGCCGTGGTCGAACTGGAACGTTCCGGCGCGTTCGGGGGAGCGGTGCTCGACGTCGGCTGCGGCACCGGTGAGCACACGATCCACCTGGCCCGCCTGGGGTACGACGTGCTGGGCGTCGACTCCTCCGGCAACGCCGTGGACCGGGCCCGCGCGAACGCGGCGCGGCAGGGCGTCGAGGCCCGGTTCGACGTCGCGGACGCGCTGCGGTTCGGGGGAGCGCCCCGGTTCGACACGATCCTCGACAGCGCCCTGTTCCACGTCTTCGGCCCCGAGGACCGGGTCGCCTACGCGCGTTCGCTGCACCGGGCGAGCGCACCAGGTGCCGTGCTGCACGTCCTCGCGCTGGCCGACGTCGAAGACAGCATCGGGCCGACGGTGGCCAGGGGCGACTTCGACACCGCGTTCGCCGACGGCTGGGACCTGGAAGAGGTGAGCACCACGAGTTACCGGGGAATCGCCTCCGGCGACAGCGCCCGCCGTCTCGGCGTCGAGGACGGCCGGGTCGTCGATTCGGCGGCGTGGCTCGCCCGAATTCGCCGCCGCTGAGCGAGCTGGAACGTCCCGCCTCGGGGGTCGGGGCGTTCCAGCGCTGGTCGGCTCAGGACGGACGGCACTGCAGCGGTTCGTCCAGGTTCGCGCAGGGAACGTGGCTGCGCTGCTCGCGGATGATGTCGCTGCCGACCTGGGTGGTGAGGTAGCGCAGGAAGCTCGCGGTCAGCGAATGCGGTCGCGGTTCGTCGTAGGTGTAGGCGTATTCGGTCTCCCAGAACGGGTACGCGCCATCGTTGGCGCCGTCGGTCGTCGGCTCCTGGCCGTCGATGCGCACCAGGGACAACCGGCCTCCCTCTTGGGCCGTTCGCGCCGTGCCCGCCTCGGCGTAGCCGATCGCGCCGTCGACGTCGGAGACCGCGTTGATGGCCTCGGTGGTGCTGGACCGCTCGCACCGCACCACGGTCGCAGGGGCGTCGGGGAGGCGATCCTCGCAGTTGCGGGAGTTCACGGGCGAACCTCAGGCCCCGTCGAGCACTCGCTCGGTCAGGGCCGTGCGGGTCCCGGAATCAAGATCTCTCGTGACCAGGCGGACCGGGAGGTCCGCTCCGCCGACCTGCTCCCAGTTGTCGATGCGGCCCGCGTAGAGATCGCGGATCTGGTCGGCGGTGAGGTCCTGGACCTCGGCTTCCTCGTTGATCACCAGGCTGAACAGCGACAGCGCGATGGGGCGCGGTATCAGCATCGGCATGTCGTCCGGCTTCTTCCCGTCGGAGAACGAGATCATCTCCGGATGCCCGTCCTGCGCCGCGTCGCCCGCGGCGGTGAGCGTGGTCAACCCGCCACCGCTGTCGCTGAAACTCGACTTGATCTTCGCCTGCGGGCAACTGTCCACGTAGGACTTCGCGGCCGCTTCGCCGACCGCCTTGAACGCGCTCGACCCGGTGAGCGTCAGTTCGCCCTGCGCGCATTCGAGCGAACCGCGGGGCGTCAGCTGCGCGACCGCGAGCTGCCCGAGCACGATCAGCACGAGGAAGAACACCAGCGCGAGGATCCGCCGGGGCGCGCGGCCGTGGTTGCTGGTCTCCCGGATGGCGCCGGTGTCCACGCCGCCGCGGATGCCGCCGACCACCTTCGGCTCCGCTTCGGCTTCGGCGTCGGGCGCGTGGTCCAGCGCGGCGAGGACCTTGTAGTGCGCGCCCCGGTTCAGCGGCACCTTGGGCAGTTCGATCACGTCGTCGTGGACGTGCAGCCCGGAGTTCGGGCCGAAGGAGGGGCGCAGGAAGTCGCTGCTGAGCTCGGTGACGACCATGCCCGCGACGTGGCGGCCGGGGAAGTGCACCCGGATGCCGACCTTGTCGTCGTCGAGCACCGAGTAGTCCTCGGGCACGATGTTCGTCGCGCCGTCGTTCTCGATGCGCAGCAGCACGAAGGACGGCGCGACGAGCGGTTCGCCGTCCCCGTCCCGCCGCAGCTGCTGGAGCGCGCCGGTCGTCTCGTACATGGAGTGCACGGCGTCGGTGGCCGTGGTGTCCATCTGCACCCGGTAGCCGAGCCGCTTGCGGCCCACGACCGCGAACTCGTACAGCGCCAGCCCGATGGGCACCAGCACACCGAGCGCCGCCAACGCTATTTCCCAGGGAAAATCGCTCACGATCGGCTCCCTCACCACCATCAACGCGTGGAGCCGAAACTAGGGGCGACGTGTGCCCGCCGGGGCTGGGAACCCGATCGTTCAGGGATCGTTCATCGGCCCGTGGGTGATCGTCCGTGCTGAATCCGCTTCGGCTCGGCGAACGGCGTGCCTCCGCCGAGCCGTGCGCATCTCCCCGCGAGAGCAGGAATTCGGCGATCGGACCGGTTCAGCGCGTCGGCGGAGGAACCGTGCGGCAGCACCGGGGGCGCCGCCGTCGGGCCGCGGCTGAGCGCGAACGTCTCGCCGGAGGGCGTCGGCGTGGGACGGGCGGGTGGTTCGGGAGCGGAGGAGCTGGGAGGCGTTGACAGCGGAAGGCGCGGGTTCCTAATCTCGTCTACATAAGGAATCGCCGTCTACATATGAAGACGAGATGCTCATGACTTCGACTTCGTCCGGGGACGCCTCGGCGCAGGACGTCAGCCGCTTCGCCGCCCGGCTCGGCGAACGGATGGACGCCGGTGTGCTGTCCTTCCCGCTCACCTCGTTCACCGAGGCAGGCGAGCTCGACCTCGCAGGCCTGCGGACCTACCTGGAAGGTCAGGCCGAAGCCGACCCCGCCGCGTTCTTCATCGCCTGCGGCACCGGCGAGTTCTTCTCGCTGACCCCAGACGAGTACTCGTGCGTGGTGCGGACCGCCGTCGAGGTCTCCGACGGCCGGATTCCGGTGCTCGCGGGCGTCGGCTACGGCTGGGCGGTGGCGCGCCAGTTCGCCGAACGCGCCGTCGACGCCGGTGCCGCCGCCGGGCTGCTGATGCCGCACTACCTGGTCAAAGCCCCGCAGGACGGCCTGGTCGAGCAAGTGCGCAAGGTCGCCGAGCACACCTCGCTGCCGCTGATCGCCTACCAGCGCGACTACGTCCGGTTCAGCGCCGAGAGCGCGGCGCGGCTCGCCGAGATCCCCACCGTCGTCGGCATCAAGGACGGCCACAGCGACCTCGACGGACTCCAGCGCATCAAGCTGAGCACCCCGGCGGACTTCCTGTTCTTCAACGGAGCCGCCACCGCCGAGATGCAGGCCCGCGCCTACTCGGCGATCGGCATCAGCCCCTACTCCTCGGCGGTGCACGCGTTCGCCCCCGAGATCGCGAAGGCCTTCTTCGCCGCGCTGCGCGCCGACGAGCAGGAGCGCGTCGACGAACTGCTGCGCGAGTTCTACTTCCCGCTGGTCGAGCTCCGGGACCGCGAAGCCGGGTACGCGGTGTCGCTGGTCAAGGCCGGCGCGCGGCTGCGCGGCCTGCCCGTCGGCCCGGTGCGGGCGCCGCTGGTCGATCCCTCCGCCACCGACATCGCCGACCTCGACAAGCTGATCAAGACGGGCCTGGCGCTCGTCGACCAGGCCTGAGCAGGGAGAACCCCATGTCCGAGAGCACCCGCATCGCCGAGGTCCGCGTCACCCCGATCCTGATCAGCGACCCGCCGCTGCTGAACGTGCAAGGCGTGCACCAGCCCTACACCCCGCGCACGATCATCGAGGTCGTCACCGACAACGGCGTCAGCGGCATCGGCGAGACCTACGGCGACACCGACTACCTGAAGATCGCGCAGGCGTTCGGGCCGAAACTCGTCGGACAACCGCTGACCGCCCGCAACGACCTGTTCGCCCGGGTCTCCGCGGCGGCGGCCGAAGTCGACATCGCGCAGATCGACAACACCGTCGTCGCCGAAGGCCTCCGCGGCGCCCGCACCGAGGTGAAGCTGGTGCACAGCGTCGTGTCGGGATTCGAGGTGGCGCTGCTCGACGCGCTGGGGCACGAGACCGGATTACCGGTGCACGCGCTGCTCGGCGGCAAGGTCCGGGACCGGGTGGAGTACAGCGGCTACCTGTTCTACCGCTGGGCCGAGCACCCCGTCGCGGGCGAGCCCCAGGACGACTGGGGAGCGGCGCTGGACCCGGCGGGCGTCGTCGAGCAGGCGCGGCGGTTCGCCGACCGCTACGGGTTCAAGTCCTTCAAGCTCAAGGGCGGCGCCTTCGCCCCGGAGCAGGAGGTGGCGGCGATCCACGCGCTGCACGAGGCTTTCCCGGACGCCCCGCTGCGGCTGGACCCCAACGGGGCCTGGTCGGTGCAGACCAGCCTCGAGGTCGCCGCGGCGCTCGAAGGCGTCGCGGAATACCTGGAGGACCCCACCGCGGGCACCGGCCAGATGGCGCAGGTCGCCGCGAAGACGAGCCTGCCGCTGGCCACCAACATGTGCGTGACCGCGATCGACGAGGTCCCCGCCGCGTTCACCAGCGACGCCGTGCAGGTGGTGCTCTCCGATCACCACTACTGGGGCGGGCTGCGCGCGACGCAGGACCTGGCCGCGGTGTGCCGCACCTACGGCAAGCAGCTCTCCATGCACTCCAACACGCACCTGGGCATCAGCCTCGCCGCGATGACCCACGTCGCGGCCACCATCCCGGAGCTGTACTACGCGTGCGACACGCACCGGCCGTGGCAGACCGAGGACGTCATCACTGTGCCGCACACCTTCACCGACGGCGCCGTCGACGTCACCGACACGCCCGGCCTGGGCGTCGAACTCGACCGGGAGTCGCTGGCGGCGCTGCACCGGCGCTGGCTCGACAGCGACGTGCGCGACCGCGATGACGCCGCCGCGATGCGCCGCGTGCACCCGGACTGGACTGCCCCCGCCTTCCCGGTCTGGTGACGCAGACCGTCCCCGGGCGAGCCGGTCGGGCGGCGGCGCCTCGGCGTTCCTCCCACGAGGACAGCGGGAGGAACGCCGAGAACACGTGGTGCCGATCGCTCCGGTGATCGCCGCTCAGCGGCTTCCCGCTGACCGGACAACGAACGAAAAACGGTGTACATCGGCGGGCGGACGTCGCGCGCTGATGACCGAAACATCCTCGGAGAGACGTCAATGACGACGGTGCCGCCGAAGTCCGCAGCGGACGAGGCCGTGCTCAGCAGCGCGGTCGGCAAGTTCTTCCGACGCATGATCCCGCTCGTGGTGCTCATGCTGATCATCAACCAGATGGACCGCACGAACATCGGGTTCGTGCGCGGCGACCTGGAAGCCGACCTGGGCATCGGGGCCGCGGCCTACGGGCTCGGGGCCGGGCTGTTCTTCGTCGCCTACGCCCTGTTCGAAGTGCCCAGCAACATGCTCATGGAGCGCTTCGGCGCTCGGGTCTGGCTGACCCGCATCATGATCAGCTGGGGCGTGGTGGTGTTCGCGATGGCGTTCATCACCGACACCACCACGTTCTACGCGATGCGGTTCCTGCTGGGCGTCGCCGAGGCGGGATTCTTCCCCGGCGTCATGTACTACTTCACCCGCTGGCTGCCCGACCAGTACCGCGGCCGGGCCGTCGCGATCTTCCTGGGCGGCTCCGCCGGGGCCTACGTGGTGACCGGACCGGTCAGCGGCGCACTGCTGGAACTCGATGGCCTCGCCGGACTGGCGGGCTGGAAGTGGATGTTCCTGTGCCAAGGCGTGCTGTCGGTCGTGATCGGCGTCGTCGCCGGGTTCTTCCTGGTGTCCCGCATCGGCGACGCGAAGTGGCTCAGCACCGAGGAGAAAGCGGCGCTGCGGGACGCGGTCGCCGCCGACGACGCGCGGCGCGACGACGCGGGAGAGCAGGTCTCCAAGCTGCGGCTGCTGGTGAACCCGCAGGTCCTGCTGCTGTGCTTCATCTTCTTCGCCATCTCGCTGACCGGGTACACGATCACGTTCTGGCTGCCCAGCCTGGTCGACGGCATCGGCGGATTGCCGGACTTCGGCGTCGGGCTCGTGACGGCGATCCCCTGGGCGTGCGCGATCGCGGCGATGTACGCGATGGGCCGGTTCACCGACCGAACCGGTGTCCGGCGGCCGTACGTCACGGCGGCGCTGCTGGTGGCCGCGCTCGGCACGTTCCTCACCACGCTGGGCGGCCCGTGGTTCGGAGTGCTGGCGATGTGCGTGGCCGCGATCGGATTCAAGTGCTCGGCATCGATCTTCTGGCCGATCGCCCAGCAAGGGCTCGACGGCAAGATCGTGGCGCCGGGCATCGCCCTGGTGAACTCGCTGGGCAACCTCGGCGGCTTCGTCGCGCCCACGGTGATCGGGTTCCTGGAGGAATCGACCGGGTCCACCACGGTCGGCCTCTACGGGCTGTCGATCGCGTCGCTGCTCGCGGCGGGCCTGGCCACGCTGATCGGCCGCACCCGGCAGGTGGACCCCGCGCCCGGCTGAGGATTGCGCGGCGGGCCGGGACCGGTGCGTCCCGCACCCGCCGCGCGCAGTGCCCTTCGGGGGCTGCGGGCACCGCCGATGTGTACGGTGTTGCTTTGCGGAAAAGGCGTGGTGGCCGGGGGTTTTCCGGTCGCAGGGGAGTGCGTGATGAGCGGCATGGCGGACGGGCAGAAAGGGGTGCGGGACGTCAAATCGGCGGCCCGCACGGTGGAAGTCCTGGAGGTGCTGGGCGGCCTCGACGGCGAACCGGTGAACCTGCGCGAACTCGCCGAACGCACCCAGGTCCCGCGCAGCAGCCTCTACGCCCTGCTGCAGACGCTCGTCGCGCGTGGCTGGGTCCGCACCGACGCCACCGGCTCGCTGTACGGGATCGGGGTGCGGGCGCTGCTGGTCGGCACCTCCTACATCGACGGGGACCTGCGCGTCGCCGAGATCAAGCCGTACCTGGACGACCTGGTGGCCGACCTCGGGGAGACGGTGCACTTCGCCCGGCTCGACGGCGCCGACGTGGTCTACCTGCTGACCCGCGAGTCCAAGCACCACCTGCGCCCGTTCAGCCGGGTCGGCAGGCGCCTCCCGGCGAGCGCGACCTCGCTCGGCAAAGCACTGCTGGCCGAGCGGGAGGACGCCGAGATCGACGAACTGCTGCCGGATCCGCTGCCGAAGTTCACCGAGTCGACCCTCGACCGCGCTGAGCTGAAGGCGGACCTGGCCGCCACGCGGGAGCGCGGCTACGCCATCGAACGGGAGGAGAGCAACGTCGGCGTGCACTGCATCGGCGTGGCACTGCGCTACGACGGGCCGGTGCAGGACGCGATCAGCTGCTCGATGCCGACTGCGCGGGTGACCCCGGAGATCCAGCAGGACGCCGTCGAGCGGATGTTGCGGGCTCGCGACGAAATCGAACGAGCAGCCCTCCGCTGGCCGACTTCACAGGTCTCTTGGCGGTGATGTTCTTTTCTTCTTTTGCTTCGGTGGTCGGGTGGCATTGGTGGTCACTGCTCAGCGGCTTCGCCGCTGACAGGACAATGATCGAAATGCGCTTGGCGTGGGGCGTTCTTGGTTTGTCCGCAGTGGATTTTTCCTGCTGGTGTTGGTCGTCGGGTGCAATTCGATTCGTCCGGGTGGGGCTTGTCGGGGGCGGTGGGTGGCGGCAGGCTCGGAATCGGTGGGAGTCCGGTCAGGGGAACGGGCTGAGGGGAGCGTCCGATGGGGCGGGGCGAACGACGGTGTGATGCGGGTGCGGCCGGTCCGGTCGTGCCCGAGCAGGGGGTGCCGGAGTCCGCCGCGCCGCCGAGGGTGCCCGCGGTTCCCGCTGCCAGAGAGCCGGAGGCCGGGCGGAAATCCGGTTCCGAGTTCTCCCTCCACGCGATTCCGGGAGTGGACGTGCAGCACGCCAACGCCGCGCGGATGTACGACTACGCGCTCAACGGCGACCACAACTTCAAGATCGACCGCGAGGTGGCGGACCAGGTGTTCGCGGTGATGCCCAGCGGGCCCGCCGTCGCCCGGTCGAACCGCGCGTTCCTGCGCCGCGCCGTGGAGTTCTGCGTCGACGAGGGGATCGACCAGTTCCTCGACCTCGGTTCGGGCATTCCCACCCGCGGCAACACCCACGAGATCGCGCAGGTGCGGAATCCGGACGCGCGCGTGGTGTACGTCGACAACGAACCGGTGGCCGCCGCGCACACCCGCCAGCTGCTGCAGGGCAACCCGAACGCGGCGATGGTGCAGGCCGACGTCCGCGATCCGGCGGCGGTGCTCGCCGCCGAACCGACGCGGGAGCTGCTCGACTTCTCCCGTCCGGTCGGGGTGCTGATGGTGGCGGTGCTGCACTACGTCAGCGATGCGGACGGGATCGAGGACATGCTCGCCGCGTACCGCGGCCAGTGCTCGCGCGGCAGCTTCCTGGTGGTCTCGCACACGACGCAGGACCACGTGCCCGACAAGGCGCGCGCGCTGCGGGAGGTGCTGGCGAAGTCCGGCACCGAGGTGACCCATCGCGATCACGCCGGGGTGCGCGCGGTGTTCGACGGATGGCGGCTGGTGGAACCGGGCGTGGTGTGGACTCCGCAATGGCGGGGTCCGCAGCCGGAACCGGACGACCCCGCGCCGGAGGAATCGGAGACGTGGTGCGGGGTCGCCGAATTGATCTGACCACGCGAGTCCTCTGTGGACTCCGCGAGTTCCGCGCGGAATTTCCCACCATGTGAACATTTTCCTGCGCTGGGAGGGGCAGCCCGGTTCACATCATGACATATGTCATTGCCATGGCTAATTTTCGCGAGCCCCGCGGTCGGTTAGTCTCCGATTCGAATCGGTAGTGCCCGAACGAATCAGCGGGCACCGTTCCCGCGTCCCGCCCTTCCCGGTGCGGCCGGACGCGTCGTGTCGAGGATCGGAGTCGCACCGATGAGTCGCGCGCACCCCGCCGGGCGCGGGGGACCGCACCCCGCCCGCCGATCGGAGCCGGCGTGAGCGGAGTGCTCACCGGCTTCACGGTCATCGGAGCCATCATCGCCGTCGGCTACCTGGTGGCGTGGCGCGGATCCCTCGGCGAACACGGCCAAGAAGTGCTGAGCAGGCTCGCGTTCTCCGTCGGCACCCCCGCGCTGCTGTTCACGACGCTGGCCCGCGCCGACCTGTCCGTGATCGCCTCGCTGCCGCTGCTGATCACCGCGCTGAGCACGTTCGTCGTCGCGGGCCTGTTCGTGGCGGTCGGGGTGATCCGCGGCTGGGACGTCGGACGCACGACGATCGGCGCGCTGTGCTCCAGCTACGTCAACTCCGGCAACCTCGGCATCCCGATCGCGGTCTACGTGCTCGGCGACGCCTCGCTGGTCGCCCCGGTGCTGCTGCTGCAGCAACTCGTCATCACACCGGTGGCGCTGGCGGTGCTGGACCTCTCGCGGCCCGGCGCGCGCACCTCGTGGACCGCCCGGATCACCGCGCCGTTCCGGAACCCGGTGGTGCTCGGCTCGCTCGGCGGCGTGGCGGTCGCCGCGACCGGCCTGCACGTCCCGGACGCCGTGTACGACCCGATCAACCTGCTCGGCGGCATGGCGGTGCCGGGCGTGCTGCTGGCGTTCGGGATCTCGCTGCGCGGCGCGAGCCTGCCGGGGCGCAGCCCGGAGAAGCGCGTCGTGTTCCTGACCGTGGCGTTGAAGTCGGTCGTGCAGCCGCTCGTGGCCTGGGTGCTCGGGCACTTCGCGTTCGGCCTCGGGCAGGCGGAGCTGTTCGCGGTCGTCGTGACCTCCGCGCTCCCGGCCGCGCAGAACCTGTTCACCTACGCGGCCCGCTACGAGACCTCACTGGTGCTGGCGCGCGAGTCGGTGCTGCTGTCGACCATCCTCGCGGTACCGGGAATCGGCGTGATCGCCGCCTTGCTCGGGTAGCGGTCCGCTCACCGCAGGGTCGTCGTGCGCACGAAGCTCAACGACTGCGGCCAGGAGTGCAGGTAGGCCTCCGCGTTGACCGGCTTCGACTGCCGGGCGCGGGCGCTGAAACCGTGCTCGGCGCCCGGGTAGGTGTGCACGATGCTCGCCCCGTGGGAGCGGCCGGTGAGCGCCGCGTTGAGCGCGTCGAAGCTCTCCCGCGGCACCAGCTCGTCGGCACCGGGGTAGTGCATCATCACCGGCGCGTCGATGCGGGCGGCGTGCTCGGCCGCGTCGAGCGCGTGGTTCGGCGCCGCCGGGATCGGCACCGTCGGGTGGTAGGCGATCACGTTGGCGAGCCGCTTGTCCCGCGCGCCGAGCAGCAGCGCGAACCGGCCGCCGAGGCACCAGCCGATCACCCCGACCCGCGTCAGGCCGAGCTCGTTGAACATGTGCGAGAGCAGCCGTTGCTGCTCGGCCAGCGCCGCCTCGTCGTCGAGCCGGCCCATCAGCCGCACCAGCTCCTCGTGCCCGGTGTCGTCCGCGCTCGGGCCGTCCCACGGGTCCCAGGACAGCGCGGTGACCCCGGCCTCGGCGAGGTCCGCGGCGAACTCGCGGACCTGCTCGCCGATGCCGGTCAGCATCGGCAGCAGCAACATCCCGCCGCCCCCGTCCACCTCGGGCCGCGCCAGGTAAGCGCGGGAGGTGCCGACCGCGACGTACTCTCCGGTGATCTCCTCAGCCATGCGTCCACCCTAGGCATCCCCGGCGGGACGAGCGGCTCGGGCGGGTGCGGGCCGGCGCGGCCGATGATCCACGATGGGCGGTGCGCCCCGACGACCGCAGTGGAGGACACCCGTGGCACCCGAGTCCGTCCGGTACGAGTTCGACTCCGGCATCGCAGTGCTGACCTTGGACGATCCGCCGATGAACCTGGTGTCGCTGGAGACGACCCGCGCGTTGGAGGCCGCGCTGGACGCGGTCGAGCGCGACGCCGCGCGGGTCGTGATCGTGACCGGCGCGGGCGAGCGGGCGTTCTGCGCGGGCTCGGACGTCACCGAGTTCCCCGCGATGATGCGGCCCGGCGAGGTCGTGGACAAGAAGCTGCGCAGGCAGAACGCGGCGTTCAACCGGCTCGCCGAGCTGCCGGTGCCGACGATCGCCGCGCTCGGCGGGCTCACCTACGGCGGCGGGCTGGAGATCGCGGTGTGCTGCGACCTGCTCATCGCGGAGCGCCACGTCCGGTTGGCGTTGCCGGAGATCAAGCTCGGCATCTTCCCCGGCAGCGGGGGCACGTTCCGCGTGACCCGGCGGGTCGGCCAGGTCCGGGCGAAGGAGCTGATGCTGTTCGGCGAGCCCATCGACGCGGACACCGCGTTGTCCTGGGGGCTGCTGAACCAGGTCGTGGAGCGCGGCGAAGCGCTCCGCACCGCGAAGGAGTGGGCGACGACGCTGGCGCGCCGTCCGCGCACCTCGCTGCGCCTGTGCAAGGCGCTGATCAACGCCACCGACGACGAGAGCGACGAGGAGATGCTGAGCCGCTCCTTGGCAGCCAGCGATCAGGCGTTCACCTCCGCCGAGTGCGACGAGGGCGTCCGGGCCTTCCTCGCCAAGCGCACCCCCGACTTCACCACCTCCGGCTGACCGGCCTCCCGAAGGACGCGCACGCCCCGACTCCGCTCCGCACCACCCGGCTGGGCCTCACCCACCCCCACCCCGCAATTCCGCGAGAAATCGAACCCCGCCGGGCCTGGGCGCTCCGCCGCAGCAAGGGCAAAACACCAGGGCATGGCGTTGTGTTCAGGGGTGTTCGTGGGCGAACGGGATGTGATCTCGCGAGAAATTGCGGACCGGTGCGGAGGCCGGGGACACGAATGGGCGTCGGTGGGCCGGGGGAGTGCCGGGTCAGCGGGTGCCTTCGCGGACCACGACGACAGGGCAGGGGGCGTGCTGCACGCAGTGCTGGCCCACCGACCCGAGCAGGGCCCCGGTGAAGCCGCCGTGGCCCCGGCTGCCGACGACGAGCAGATCGGCGCCCGCGGCCGCGTCGAGCAGCGCCTTCGCCGGGCTGCCCTGCGCGACGACGCGCTCCACGGGAACCCGCGACTCGGCGGCGACGTCGTGCACCGCCTCCCGCAGCGTCTGCGCCGTGACGTGACCGGCGTCCTCCGGCGCCCAGCCGTAGATGGGGGAGAGGTCCCACGCCATCAGCGCGGTGATCGCGCCTCCCGTGAGGTCCGCGTGCCACAGCGCCCAGCGCAGCGCGGCGCGGGACGAGGCTGATCCGTCCACTCCGGTCACGATCTGATAGGTCTCGGTCATGTTCGCCCTCCCTGTGGCAGCTTCACCGTGCCGCACCTCCCGAGTGGTCGCATCGCGGCGCTGAGCAGCGACGATCACCTCGGGCCGGGATTCGGCTACGGCTGCGGGGTGATCCCGATCGCATTCCCAACCTGTTGGATTGGGTTTACGGCGGTGCCGCGGCCTGGCTACGTTCTCCCCATGCCGCAGCGGCCGATGCTCACCACCCGGGATCACGTGGACCTGTCCCGGGTGTCCTCGGCGCTCTGTCACCGCTGACCCGGCCCGGTCCCGCCGGCTCGTTCCGGCGCCGCTGACCCCTCTCCTTCTTCGCGGCAGTCCTCCGCGGACGAATGCCGTCCCCGCTCATCCCGCGCGGCGCCCCCGCCCGCGCGCTCCTGTTGGAGGCTCCATGTCGACCCGCTCCACGCGGCGTTCCTTCTTGACCAAGCTGGCCGTCGCCCCGATCGCCCTGAGCCCGCTCGCCGCGGCGGCCTGCGGCGGGAACTCCGCGGTACGCGAGGACGGCAGCGTCGACCTCACCAAGGTCACGTTGACCATCGGCGACCAGGCGGGCATCCAGCAATCGCTGGTGGAGGCCGCGGGCGTGCTCGACGGCAAGCAGTACGAGGTGCGCTGGTCCCAGTTCGCCGCCGCCGCTCCGCTGCTGGAGGCGCTGCGCAGCGGAGCGGTCGACATCGGGTTGGCGGGCGACGCGCCGACGCTCAACGCACTCGGCTCCGGAGCCGACATCAAGATCGTCTCGGCGACCCGGTCCGTGCGGCAGTACGGACTGGCCATCGTGGTGCCGCAGGGATCGCCGATCACCTCGGTCGCCGACCTGCGCGGCAAGACCGTCTCGCCCACGACACCCGGCAGCGTGGGGCACTACCTGCTGCTCAGCGCGCTGCGCGAGGCGGGAGTGCCCGCGAACGAGGTGCGGATCAGCTTCCTGGAACCTGTCAACGCCAGCGCCGCGCTGAGCTCCGGAGCCATCGACGCCTGGTCCACCTGGGACCCGTACACCGCGGCGGCCCAGCTCGACCAGGGCGCGACCGTGCTGCGCGACGCGAACGGCCTCGCCCACGGCCTGAGCTTCATCAACGCCTACCAGGAGGCCCTCGACGATCCGGGCCGCCGCGCGGCCGTGCGCGACTTCGTCGGCAGGTACAACAAGGCGCTCGACTGGGCGCGCGCGGAGCCGGCGGAGAACGCGCGGATCTACGGCGAGCTCAGCCACCGCCCGCCCAACGTGGCCCGGCTCGTCTCCGACCGCTCGCAGCGCACCGGCGGGCCCGTCGACGACCAGGTGATCGCCCAGCTGCAGGAGGTCGCCGACAACTACCGGGAGTTCGGCGTGCTGCGCGAGCACCTGGCCATCGCCGAGCACGTCGACCGCGGCCTGTACTGAGCGGGGACGCGACGATGACCGCAGAACTGCACCTGGCCCTCTACCTGAGCGACGCCGGGATCCACGCGGGCGGCTGGCGCCATCCCGCCGCCGACGCGCCCGGCGACCACGGCCTGGACCACTACCGGCGGCTCACCGAGGCGGCCGAGCGGGCGAAGCTGGACCTGGTGTTCATCGCGGACAAGCTCGCCGTCGACGACATCTACGGCGGAGACTTCGCCACCGTGCTGGAACACCGGCCGAACACCCACCTCGACCCGATCGTGCTGCTGTCGGCGTTGTCGTCGGTGACCGAGCGGATCGGGCTGGCCGCGACGGCGTCGACGACCTACTCGGAGCCGTTCCACGTGGCGCGGATGTTCGCCAGCATCGACCACCTCAGCGGCGGGCGAGCGGCGTGGAACGCGGTGACCTCGGTCAGCGACGGCGAGGCGCGCAACTTCAACCGCACCGAGCACCTCGACCACGGGACCCGCTACGAGCGCGCGGCGGAGTTCCTCACCGCGGTGCGCGCGCTGTGGGACACCTGGGACGACGGCGCGGTGCTCGCCGACCAGCGGGCCGGGCGGTTCGCCGATGCGGGCAAGGTCCGCTACGCCGATCACGACGGGGAGTGGTTCCAGGTCCGCGGGCCGCTGACGGTGCCGCGCCCGCCCCAAGGGCGCCCGGTGATCGTCCAAGCGGGCGCGTCCGGGGTGTTCCAGCGGCTCGCGGCCGAGAACGCCGATCTCGTGTTCGCGGTCGCGCCCACCCTGGAACGCGGCGTGGAGTTCTACCGCGGGTTCAAGCAACAGGTGCGGGAAGCGGGCCGGGCCGAGCACGAGGTCCGGGTGCTGCCGGGGATCATGCCGATCGTCGGCGAGACCGACGAGCACGCCGCGGAGATCGAGCGGGAGCTGCGGTCGCTGGTGCTGCCCATCGCGGGCCTCACCTTCATGTCCGCCAGCATGAACCACGACCTGTCGCGCTACCCGGTGGACGGGCCGGTGCCCGACGTCCGCGACGAGATCCGCGGCAGCAAGGGCCGGTTCCAGCACGTGATCGCCGATGCCGTCGAACGCGGTCTCACGCTCGGCGAGCTGGGTGCGGAGTACGCCGCGACGCTGTCGTTCCCGCTGGTCGCCGGATCACCGGTGACGATCGCGGACGAGCTGCAGCGCTGGCGAGAAGCAGGTGCCTGCGACGGTTTCGTCCTGATGCCCGCCTACGTGCCGGGCGGGGTGACGGACTTCTTCGATCACGTGGTCCCGGAGCTCCAGCGCCGAGGATTATTCCGCACGGAGTATCGCGGTCGTACCCTGCGCGATCACCTCGGTGTTGATCGTCCTTGACCAGCACCGAGGTGATCGTGGGGCTGATCAGGGTTGCTTGCGTCCGACGCCCGCCCAGATCGCGGCTTGACCGGACTCGCTGAAGTCCAGTTCCGGCGAGAAGTTCGGGCTGCGGTCCTCCGGGTGCCAGTCCGTCGTCCACGCCATGCCCGGTTCGAGCATTTCGAAGTCGCCGAACAGCTCGCGGATCTGCTGCTGGCTGCGCCAGATCACCGGGCTGGAGGAGTTGTCGTACATCTGCTTGATGCCGACGAGCTGCTCGTCGAGCTCGGCGGGCACCCCGTCATCGGTCAGGTGCGACAGCGCCAGGTAGGAGCCGGGCGGGAGCAGTTCCCGGTACCGCTTCATGACCTGCGGCGAGATGTCCTCGCCGTCCGGGCCGGGCTGCTGCACGTGCAGCACCGCGATGAGCAGGATGGCGACCGGCTGCTCCAGGTCCAGCACACCGGTCTCGATCGCGCGCTGCCACAACCGCTCCGGGTTGCGGAAGTCCGCGTTGATCGCCGCGTGGCGCCCGGGGTCGCCGTGCTTCTCCAGCAGCACCTGGGAGTGCGCCACCGCGACCGGCTCGTGGTCGACGTAGACGACCTTGGACCCGGGCTCCACCTCGTCGGCCACCGAGTGCGTGTTGCCCATCGTGGGCACCCCGGAGCCGATGTCGATGAACTGGTGCACCCCGCGGGCCACGAGGTGGCGCACCGCGCGGTGCAGGAAGAGTCGATTGCTGATCGCGATGGGGCGTAACAACGGGTATTCGTTGATCACGTGCTGACCGAATTCGCGGTCGATGGCCCAGTTCGCCTTGCCGCCGAGATACCAGTCGTATACCCGGGCGACGCTCGGTTTGGTCAGATCCGCACTCTGCGGGGGGAACGGGTCCTCGTCAACATCGCTCATACGTATGGTCCTTCAGTCACAACCGGGTGATCTTGCGACGAATCGTAACCCCTAGAACGCTGAGTGTGAGCGGGGGCCGTTCGGGTGAAATATTCGACAACGCACGTGGTCAGGGGGTTGTCCGGAACTGGACGCGCGAATGCGGCCGGTGGCCCCGCCAGGGACTCGTCCGGCTCGCGCGAGCGAGGGAGGGCCGCCGCCGCTCCCTCGGCTCGCGCCGAAAGCGAAAATGATCAGAACTTCATCTGCGAGCGGAATTCGGCCGCCAGTCCGCGCAGGAAATCCACCGATTCGTTGAGTTCGAGCGCGGCACCGCGGATTCGGTCCCACGCGTCGACGAACAGCTCGAAGTCCCCCTCGTCGTCCAGGTAAATGCCGCCCGCGGCGTGTTCGATGAACACGAAGTCCTTGGTGGCGTCCGGGAAGCGCATGATCGTGAAGTCGTTCGGCGTGAACGCGAGGCGCACGTCGAACGGCAGCACGTGGATGAAGGTGCGCGAATAGCGCTCGCCCAGGTCCAGCAGGTGCTCGACCTGGTCGAGGGCGACCGACGGGTTCGGGCCGCCGGGCATCCGCCGGAACGCCGCCTCACCGATCACGAACCGGTAGTACGGCGGGCGATCCAGGTCGAACACCTGCTTGCGGTCCTGCCGGTTGCGGACCAGCGAGGTCACGTCCGTGGCGCGGTCCTCGCTGAACTGGGTGAGCATGTAGTGCTCGGACTGCAGCGGACCTGGGATCCGCTCGCCGTGCCAGCTCAGGATCTCACCGGCGGCGGGCTCCAGGTCCGTGAAGGTCCGGAACCAGTGCGGCACCGCGGAGCGGTACCCGGACCACTGCCCGCGCTGCCCGGTGCTGGACCGGGCCAGTTCCAGCATCAGCTCCGACTGCGCGTCGCTGCACTGGAACGCCTCCAGCATCTGCTTGAGCTCGGCCTGCTTGACCGCCACCGCGCCGGACTCGATCTTGTTGACCTTGCCCTGCCGGCAGCCCAGCAGCTCGGCGACCTCTTGTTGGGTCATCCCCACCGTCATCCGCGCTCGGCGGATCTCGTTGCCGAGCTGTCTGCGCCGCGACGTCACCGTGCTCGGCACTCGGAATCTCCGCTCTACGTTCAAGGTCTCGACCAGCAGATCATGTTAACCGAGTACGCTCACCCGGGCGTGGTCCCCGGCGGGTTGCCGGCGAGATCCGCACATTCACTCTTCAGGGGAATAATCGTCGTCGCTTCCCGCGCCGATGGTGATCACGTCAGGTCGAACGCGCCTCCGCGGGTCCCGGACAGGAAAGAACGCCACTGCTCGGCGTTGAACACCAGGACCCCGTCGGCGATGTTCTTGCTGTCGCGGACTCCGACGTGGCCGCCGGCCACGGGGTGGTTGACCTCAACGCAGTTGCCGCCGTTGGGTCCGCAGCGGTTGGCGGCCGTCCAGCCGCGCCGGGGGAAGTACGAGGTCGTTGGGGCCGGGTCCGGTGCGTGCACGTGGCGCTCCCTCCGCACTGTTCAGTTCAGCTCGACAATGAGATTAATCCTTGAGTAGGATTAATCTCAAGCACAGGAGGGAGCAATGATGCCCAGCGTTGCGAACAGCTCCGCACACCTCCGGCGTGACCCGGACGCTGCCCTGGAGCAGCGCGTGTGGGTGCTGCGCAAGCACCACCGCGTGTCACTGCGGCAGGCGCACGCGATCGTCTCCGTCGACTGGGACGCGGGTTTGGCGCGGACCGCCTGCGGCATGGGACTCCGTCCGGATGCGATCGGCGACGTGCCTGCCGGCGGCTGCATGCCGTGCGTCTCCTGCGTCGCCTCGATGCCGGTCGGAGCGGCTCTGCCCGAGGATTCCGAGCTCTGATGATCCAACGCGGCGGCCCCGTTGTCCTCGGCCGCCACGCACGTCCCGAAATCTCGACACGTCCTGGTTCGGCCCGAGCGCGGCGGTGCGCCGCGAACCCGGCCGCGTCCTGCGTCGCGAGCGCGTTTCCGCCCGCGCAGGGCGACATTCCGCGCCGATCCGGGTGCGGACGACAGCGCCCGTTGATCTGTCCGGAATGGTCAATCGGCTGACCGGGGTTGTCATGACTCAGGTCACGCCGACGTCCTACTCTCTTGCCCTATCCGGCCTCCCCGGCGTGTTCCATCCGGGCGAGCGCCGTGAGTGAGGTCCCCGCGGAACCGGCGCGCACGCGCGGCTCGCGGGGTGTTCCGGGTACGAGTCGACGGCGGTCCGATGAGCAGAGACAGCACCTTCGCGACGGTGCGGCGCAGGTTGCTGGGTTTGGCACTGCTGCTGTGCGTCGCGTTGTTCTTGAGCGTGACGGTGGCGACCTACCAAGGCGTCTTCCGGCCGAGCGTGGACGTGGTCCTGCGCGCGGCGTCCACGGGAAATCAGCTGATGCCCGACTCCGAGGTGAAGGTCCGCGGCATGACCGTGGGCCGGGTCGACGAGGTGCGGCCCACCGACGAGGGCGCGGAGCTGCACTTGGCGCTGGAGCCGGACAAGGCGCGGCTGCTGCCCGCGAACGTGTCGGCGAGGCTGCTGCCGCGGACGTTGTTCGGTGAGCGCTACGTGTCGCTGGACGTGCCGGAGCAGGCGTCGTCGACGCGGCTGGCCGCGGGCGATGTGATCTCGCAGGACCGGACGCGGGCGTCGGTGGAGCTGGAGACGGTGCTGGCGGACACGATGCCGGTGCTGCAGGCGGTGCACCCGGACGACCTGGCGGTGACGCTGAATTCGCTGGACCAGGCGCTCGACGGTCGCGGTGAGGAGGTCGGCGACACGATCACGCGGCTGAACCAGTACGTCGAGGGGCTCAACCCGTCCTTGCCGCAGCTGCAGGAGAACCTGCGCCAGCTGGTGGGCGTGGCCGAGACCTACGAGCAGGCGGCTCCGGACGTGCTGCAGGCGCTGGGTGATCTGTCGGTGACCTCGCGGACCTTGGTCGCGCAGCAGCAAGACCTGCGGTCGTTGACCTCGCAGCTGACCACGGCGTCGAACGACGCGACGGGTTTCCTGGAGGCCAGCGGGGACGACCTGATCAGGTTGGGCGAGTCGTCGCGGCCCACCGCGGACGTGCTCGCGAAGTACTCCCCGCAGTACCCGTGCCTGCTGCGCAGCCTCACCGGGATCATCCCGTTGGTCGACGACGTCTTCGGCGTCGGCACCGACGAGCCCGGCGCGCACGTCACGCTGGAAGTGGTGCCCCCGCGGGGCGAGTACGTGCCGGGCGAAGAACCGTCCTTCGACGACGAGCGCGGGCCGCGCTGCTACGACTACCCGCCGGGGACCCGGCCGCAGTACCCGCCGGACGGCCCGATCCAGGACGGTTCGACCGCTCCCGCCCCGGCCGATGCGCCGGGAGCCGCCTCCTCCGGCGGGGCCGGCGGACTCGGCCTGATCAACTCGCCGCAGGAGCGCGACGCGATGTCCACCGTCCTGGCCCCGTCGATGGGGGTTCCGGCGAGCACCGTCCCGCAGTGGGGCTCGATGCTGGTGGGTCCGGTGCTGCGCGGTGCCGAGGTGAGCTACCGCTGAGCCGCCCGCCCGCGGTTCCCGCGGGCGGGCCCGAAACTCCGTCGGGCCGGGTAGGTGCGACCCGGCCCGACGGCCCCCTTCTCGTACGACTCGACCGAGGAGATTTCGCCGCCGCACGAAGAGATCTCGCGGCGGCTTCGTCGCGCTCGCCCGAACGACTCCCGCGACGCCGACCGGCCGAGGTGGGCGCGTGCCGGACCGCGGTGCGCGCCCACCTGGCGGTCACTGCTGACGTCGCCGGGCGTAGGACATCGGCGTCGTCCCGGTCCACCGCTTGAAGGCGTGGATGAAGCTGGCCGCTTCCGCGTACCCCAGGCGGATCGCGATGTCGTCCACCGACAGCGCGCCGTCGCGCAACATCCCCTCGGCGAGCGCGGCGCGGACTTCGTCGCGCACCGCCTGGAAGTTGGTGCCCTCGGCGTTGAGCCTGCGGTGCAGCGTGCGGGCCGTGGTGTGCAGCTTGCGCGCCACGTCCTCCATCCCCATCCGCACCCCGTCGGGCCCGAGCATCTGATCGCGCACCTGCTTGGCGAACCCGGTGCGCTCCCGCCTGCCCGCCAGCAGATCTCGGCACTGCGCCTCGCACATCGCCAAGGTGTGCTCGTTCGCCTGCGGCAGCGGCTGGTCCAGGAACGCCGGATCGAGGATGATCACGTCTTTCGGTGCGCCGAACGACGGCACCGTGCCGAAGAACGCGGGCGCCTCGATGCCGTCCGGCGGCGGAGGCAGGCTCAGCTCGATGCGCTGCACCGGGATCGGCGCGGGCAGCAGCTCGACCATGATGGTGTGGATCGCGGAAAGGTCGCGTTCCACCAGGAAATCCCGCACGTCCGACGGGATGGCCGACGAGTCGAGCTCCACCCGCAGCTCCTCGCCGGACCAGCGGATCCGCGGGATGCAGAACGCGAAGCTCAGCTCCAGGTAGCGCAGCGCCACCGCCATGCCGTCGCGCACCGTCGGACTGCTGATGAACGCGAACCCGAGGATGCCGTACGCGGTCAAGTGGTACTGCAACCCGGCGAGCATGCCCAGGCCTGGCGACGGGGGCAGCGCGTTGACGAGGTTCCGCACGATGCGCAGCTCCTGGTGCGCGTCGACGGAGAACGAGGGGTCCTCCAGTTCCGTTTCGGTGAGCCCGGTTCCGCACAACACCGTCGCCGCCGGAACCTGGTACTCGGCGGCGAATCGGGTGAGCAGCAGGGCGCTGATCGGGCTGCGCGGGAAGTCCCAATCCCGGACGACCGGGTCCGGGATGGCGTCGGGCGCGCGCACACCCGTGCTGTGATCCTTGTCGCGACGATGCGGCATGTCCGGAAGTATCAATCACGTGGCCGCCGACGTCATAGCCCCCACCCCTTTCCCGCTTAACGTGATCGTGACGGACGACACCGTGTAGGCCATTTGCAGGGGAGCAACGCATGACCGCGACCGAGGTCCAAGCCGAGCGGGACGAGATCGAGGCGGCGATCCGCGGCCGGACCGTGCCGAGTCTGCTCGCGGACATCGCCCGGTCCCGGCCCGACGCGCCGGCGTTCGCCACGGCCGACGAGCGCTGGACGTGGTCGCAGGTGCACGGCGAGGTGCTGAGCATCGCGGCGGCGCTGCGCTCGCTGGGCCTGGTGCCCGGTGACGTGCTGGGCGTGATGGCGAGCAACCGGCCCGAGCACATCCTCGCGGACCTGGGCGCCTCGACGGCGGGAGCGACGACCACGACGCTGTACGCGACGCTGGCGCCGGAGCAGATCCGCCACGTGGTGGTCGATTCCGGCGCGAAGATCGCCGTCGTGGAAGGCGAGGACGCGTGGCGCCGGTGGCTGCCGGTGCTGGGCGAGCCGACGGAGCTCGGCGTGGTGATCACGCTCGGCGAGATCGGGGACGCCCGCCCGGCCGGATTCACCGGGAAGATCCTGACCTGGGAGGAATTCCTCGAACTGGGCGCGGCGGTGGACGACGGCTCGTTCGCCCACGACGACCCGTCCGTGCAGGAGCAGATGTGTCCGGACCCCGAGGACATCGCGGTCCTGATCTACACCTCCGGCACCACCGGCACCTCCAAGGGCGTGGAGCTCAGCCACCGCGCGCTGCTCTACGAAGTGGAGGCGCTGGCGCGGGCCGCGGGCCTGCCCGACGAGGTGGTCAGCCTCTCGTACCTGCCGCTGGCGCACGTCGCGGAGCGAGTGCTGTCGGTGTACCTGCCGCTGCGCAGCGGCGGGGAGACCCATTTCTGCGCCAGCGTCAAGGAATTGCCGCAGCGGCTCGCCGAGGTGCGCCCGACGATCCTGTTCGGCGTCCCGCAGGTGTGGGACAAGTTGCGCACCGGCATCGAATCGCGGATCGCCGAGCAGGACGGCGTGCGCGGCAAGCTCGGCGCCTGGGCGCTGCGCGCGGCCGAGCAGGGCGCCGCCCCGGACGCCACCGACACCCAGAAGATGTTGGCGCGGCTGGCGCATCGTGCCGTGCTGCACCGCATCCCGGTGGCGCTGGGGCTGGACCGGTGCGCGGTGCGCGCGGTCGGTGCGGCGCCACTGCCGCCGGGGTTGGAGCGGTTCTTCGCCGGGTTGGGCATGGAGCTCACCGGCGTGTACGGCCTGTCGGAGACCTGCGGTGCGGCGGTGATGCACCGCGCGGGCGATCCGCGCCGGCCGGGCACGGTCGGCAAGGCGATGCCGGGCGTGGAACTGCGGCTGACCGGTGAGGGCGAAGTGCTGGTGCGCGGGCCGTTGTGCGCCTCCGGCTACCGCAACCTGCCCGAGGCGGACCGGGACCTGTTCACCATGGACGGTTACCTGCGCACCGGAGATCTGGGTTCGCTGGACGACGACGGGATGCTGCGGATCACCGGGCGGCAGAAGGAACTCATCATCACCGCGGGCGGGAAGAACATCAGTCCCGTCACCGTGGAGTCGCTGCTGGTGGAGCACCCGCTCATCGAGCAGGCGCTGGTGCACGGCGACGGGCGTCCGTACCTGGTGGCGCTGCTGCTGCCCGACGCGGACGCGCTGGCGAAGTGGGCCGAGCAGCGCGGGCTCGCCGGGGCGGCCCGGGAGGACCTGCTGGCGAATCCGCAGCTGCGCGAGGAGATCGGCCAAGCCGTGGCGCTGGCGAACTCGCGGCTGGCGCGGGTGGAGCACGTGCGCGAGTGGGACTTCGCGCCGACCCAGTGGAGCGAGGACGAAGGCGAGCTCACCCCGACCCGCAAGATCCGCCGCGCCGTGGTCGTGAAGAACAACCGGGAGCACTTGGACGCGCTCTACCCGCGGTGATGCCGCGTCCGTCCAGCAGGCGGGAAAACTGAACCTGGCACGTTGACTTTCCGGTGGCCCTGCGGCGATGCTGCGGTGGTGAAGGCGATCCAGCGGTTCGTGACGCGGCGGCACGTCGATCTGCGACGGCACGCCAGCGCGCTGTGTCGGCGCTGACGGTCGCCTCGCTCACCCGTGCCCGGCCACGCGCCGCGGCCGTCCTCCGGTGACCACGAGCTCGTCCCGCGACGAGCGGTCGTCACCCGGAACTCCGGAAAGTCCTCCCGCACGGCCGGAATGCCCGGCTCCTCCACACCGCGACGGCGATCGTCCCCACCGCGACCGGTGGCGCCGCTCGCCGCCTCGCGGCCTGGAGGGCCTCGGCCGTGCCCGCACGTCCAGGAGCCCGCCATGCGCACCGAACTCGGGCCGCGCAGGGGACCTCTCCGTCCGCAGTGGACGGACGTCTCGTGACGGCGACCGCGCACCCCGCCACCGCCGAACCCTCGACCCGGAACCGCCCGTCCTTCCCGCACCGCGCGGTGTCCTGGGCGACGCCCGCGCTGCTCCTGCTGCTCTGGGAGATCAGCGCCCGCACCGGCCTGCTCGACGTGCAGCTGCTGCCCGCGCCCAGCACGGTGCTGGGAACCGCCGCCGAGCTCACCGCCGACGGTGAGCTCCCGGCGAACCTGCTGGCCAGCCTGTACCGGGCCGGTGCCGGGTTCGCCGTCGGGGCGGTCGTCGGCCTCGGTCTGGGGCTCGCCGTGGGGCTGTCCCGCATCGCGGAGTCGTTGCTGGATCGGGGGATCCAGATGATCCGCGCGATCCCGTTCCTGGCGATGCTGCCGCTGGTGATCGTGTGGTTCGGCATCGAGGAGAGCGGCAAGATCTTCCTCATCGCGCTGGGCACCGCCGTCCCCCTGTACCTCAACGCGGTGCTGGGCATCCGCCAGATCGACCCGAAGCTGCTGGAGATGGCGCGGGTGGTCGGCTTGGGCCGCGCCGAACGCATCCGCTGGGTCGTGCTGCCCGGCGCGCTGCCCTCGATCCTGTCCGGGCTGCGGCTGGCGCTGACGCATTCGTGGCTGGCGCTGGTGATCGCCGAGACGATGGGCGCCGACGCCGGGATCGGGTTCATGGCCACCAACGCCCGCGAATTCCTGCAGACCGACGTGATCGTGCTCGTCGTGGTGATCTACGCCGTGATCGGCGTGGGGTGCGACCTGGTGACGAGGCTCCTGGAGCGCCGGCTGCTGCGCTGGAACCCGGCTTATGCCCGCCTGTCCGCGTGAATCTTCGTGCCCCTGCGGGCTTTTCCCCGCCATCAGAGTAGAACAGGAGTCTCGACGTGAGTGCGATCCGACGTCGTTCGATGTTGGCCGCGGCCGGGTTGGCGGTGCTGGCGCCGTCGTTGGCGAGCTGCGCCGCCGGAGCCGGGGGCGCGGAGGCGGGCACGGTGCGGCTCACCCACGGCCCGATCTCGGTGCCGAAGATCCGCGGCACGCTGGCGCAGGCGTTGCGGCAGCAAGGGATCACCGCCGAATGGGTGGGCCCGTTCGCCAACCACGCGCCGAGCATGCAGGCCGTCGTCGGCGGCAGCGCCGACTTCAGCTTCGGCGGTAGCACCACGCCCGCCGACCAGGCGATCCTCTCCGGCGCCGATCTGGTGTACGTGGCGTGGGCGACGGCGGAGCCGCGCACCTCCGCCGTGCTCGCCCGCGCGGGCTCCGGAATCCGCGCGGTACCGGACCTGGCAGGGCGCACGGTGGCGGTGAACAAGGCCGGGCTCGGCGAGTTCTTGCTGGTCGCCGCGCTGGAAAAGCACGGTGTGCCGCGTAAGTCGGTGAACGTGGTCTACATGAACCCGCCGGAGGCGAGTGCGGCCTTCGGCTCCGGCCAGATCGACGCCTGGTCGATCTGGCAGGGCTTCCGGGAGATCGCCGAGGTGGAGTACGGCGCCACGCCGATCTTCGTGGAGGGCGACGAGCTGGACTTCCAGATCGACTTCACGAGCTTCCTGGTCCGACGCGACTACGCCGAGCAGCACGCCGACGCCGTGCGCGCGGTGATCCGCGCCTACCAGGCCGAGTACGAGTGGCAGAACGCGCACTACGCCGAGTCGTTGCGCATCGGCAACGCGGTGTCGCACTACCCGGACGCGGTGCTGGACCGGATGGCCCGCCACGACGTGCAGACGAGGTTGTCGTTCATCGACGACGACGGCGTCGCCCAGTTGCAGCGCGGCGCGGACTGGCTGTCGGATCGGGACATCCTCAGCGGGTCGATCGACATCGCCGAGCACTCCGTGCGGCTGTGAGGAGACGAGCATGAGCACCGAGCCCGAACCCGCCGTGCGGGTGCGCGGACTGGCCCGCCGGTTCGGGGACCGCACCGTGCTGCACGCGCTGGACCTGGACGTGCGACGCGGGGAGTTCGTCGCGCTGATCGGCAAGAGCGGGTGCGGCAAGACCACGCTGCTGCGGCTGCTGGCCGGGCTCGACGACCCCGACGGCGGGAGGATCACGACTCCGCGGCAGCGCATGGTCGTGTTCCAGGAACACCGGCTGCTGCCGTGGCGGCGGGTGTGGCGCAACGTCGCGATCGGGCTTCGCGGCGCCCGAGCGCGCGACGAGGCGGCCCGCGCGCTCGCGGAGGTCGGGCTCGACCAGCACCTCGATTCCTGGCCCGCGACGCTTTCCGGCGGAGAGGCGCAGCGCGTCGCGCTGGCCCGCGCGCTGGTGCGCGAGCCGAGACTGCTGCTGCTCGACGAACCGTTCGCGGCACTGGACGCGCTGACCCGCATCCGGATGCACTCGCTGGTGCGCCGCCTGATCGCCGCGCACCGGCCCGCCGTGCTGCTGGTGACCCACGACGTGGACGAAGCGGTGCTGCTGGCCGACCGCGTCGTCGTGCTGCGCGACGGGCACCTCGCCGCCGACCACCGCGTCGAACTCGCCGCCGGCGGTGATCGCACGGACCCGGAGTTCACCCGGCTGCGGGCCCTGCTGCTGGCCGAGCTCGGCGTCACCGATGGCGGCGAGGACGCCGTCCCGGCGGCATCCACGTCACCAGGAGCGGCCTCATGATCTCGTTTCCAGCACGAGCGGCCACGGCGTGAGCACCCTTCGCGAGCACGGCGCCCGAGCGAATGCCGCCCATCGCCCGACGTGTCCCCGGCAGCCCCGAACCGACCGGGGAGAATACCCGTGCGACCCGGATCTCGGTGACCCGCCGAGGGCGTGGATCAGCGCCTCGTGGGCCACACGCCACCGGGGGTGTGCGCTGTCGCGAGAAATCGGCCGGTTCGTCCACAGCGCACTGATCCTTCCGCGGGCATCGGGCTCGGTCCCCGCACCGGGACGGCCGGAGCAACGCCGCACATGGTTGGGTCGGGCCGCATGAACGGCTGGCTGAGCACGACCTCGCACTGGGGTGCCTACCGAGCCCGGGTCGGACCTGACGGCGAACTGGACGTGGCCCCGCACCCGGCGGACCGTGCCCCATCGGAACTGCTCGGCAACGTGGCGAGCTCGGTCCGGCACGAGACGCGCGTCGCCCGCCCGGCGATCCGGCGCGGCTGGCTGGAGAACGGTCCCGGGCCGTCCGACCTGCGCGGGCGGGAGGAGTTCGTCGAAGTCGGCTGGGACACCGCGCTCGACCTCGTCGCCGCCGAACTGCGCCGCGTCCGCGAGCAGCACGGCAATCAGGCGATCTTCGGCGGTTCCTACGGTTGGGCCAGCGCGGGCCGGTTCCACCACGCGCAGAGCCAGCTGCACCGGTTCCTCAACACCATCGGCGGCTACACGTCCTCGCGGAACTCCTACAGCCTCGGCACTTCGCTGGTGCTGCTGCCGCACCTCGTCGGCGACGCCGACACCTACCTCCGCCGCGCCGACGGCTGGGACACCATCCGGCGCCACACCGACCTGGTCGTCGCGTTCGGCGGCCTGCCGCCGAAGAACGTCTCCGTCACGCCCGGTGGAGTCACCCGGCACACCAGCTCCGAAGTCCTCGCCGACTGGGACCGCTCGGGCGTGGACCTCGACGTGGTCAGCCCGCTCGCCACGGACCTGCCCGATTCCCGGCGAGCGCGGTGGACCCGGGTGCGGCCCGCGACCGACGTCGCGCTGATACTGGGGCTCGCGCACGTGGTGCTCACCGAAGGGCTGCACGACCAGGAATTCCTGGACCGGTGCACCACCGGCTTCGACGAGTTCGCCGGATACCTGCTCGGCGAGGGCGGCCCGGTGCGGGACGCGGAGTGGGCGAGCGCGGTGTGCGGCGTGCCCGCCGACGACATCCGCGACCTCGCCCGCCGGATGGCCGCCGGGCGCACGCTGATCACCGTCAGCTGGTCGCTCCAGCGCATCGAGCACGGCGAGCAGCCGGTGTGGGCGGCGCTGGCGCTGGCGGCGATGCTCGGCGGCATCGGCTTGCCCGGCGGGGGATTCGGGCACGGCTACGGGTCCATCGGCGACGTCGGGGACACCGGGCCGCTGCTGCCGCTGCCGACCCTGCCGCAAGGCGCCAACCCGGTCTCGGAGTTCATCCCCGTGGCCCGGATCTCCGACCTGCTGCTGCACCCCGGCGAGGAGTTCGACTACGACGGGCGGCGGCTCACCTACCCGGACATCCGCGCGGTGTACTGGGCGGGCGGCAACCCGTTCCACCACCACCAGGACCTCAACCGGTTGCGCCGCGCCTTCGGCAGGCCCGACACGGTGATCGTGCACGAACCGCACTGGACGGCCACCGCCCGGCACGCGGACGTGGTGCTGCCCGTGACGACCACCCTGGAACGCGAGGACATCGGCGGCGGCCGGCGCGACACGCACCTGATCGCGATGCGCCGGATCCTGGACCCCGTCGGGCAGGCCCGCGACGATCACGACGTGTTCCGCGGGCTCGCCGAACGGCTCGGGGCCGGCTCCGCGTTCACCGCCGACCGCACCCCGCGCGAGTGGCTCGCGCACCTCTACGGGCAGTGGCGCGCGGCGCTCGCGGGCGAAGGCCACGAGGTGCCCGCGTTCGAGGAGTTCTGGCGCGCCGGTGAGCTGGCACTGCCCGCGCGCCCGCAATCCACGCCGCTCGCCGAGTTCCGCGCCGACCCGCGCTCCCGCCCGCTGGCCACCCCCAGCGGGCGCATCGAACTGTTCTCCGCGCGCATCGCCGGATTCGGGTTGCCCGGCCTGCCGGGGTACCCGGTGTGGCGGGAACCCGTCGAAGGGCTCGACCACGACCGGTTCCCGCTGCGGCTGATCGCGCACCAGCCCCGCACCCGGCTGCACGGGCAGGGCGACGTCGGCGACGTCAGCCGAGCCGACAAGGTCCACGGCCGCGAACCGATCCGGCTGCACCCCGACGACGCCGCCGCCCGCGGCATCGCCGACGGAACCGTGGTGCGCGTGTTCAACGACCGCGGCGCCTGCCTCGCCGGCGCCCGGCTCACCACCGACGTGCTGCCCGGAGTGGCCGTGCTCGCCACCGGCGCCTGGTACGACCCCGTGGACGACCCGGCGCAGCCCGGCGGCTCGCTGTGCGTGCACGGCAATCCGAACGTGCTCACCGCCGACCGGCCGACCTCGCCGCTCTCGCAGGGCTGCTCCGGGCAGCAGGCCAGGGTCGAGGTCGAACCCGGGCCGAGCGAACCGCCACCGCTGAGCTGCCTGCACCCGCCGCGGCTCGTCCCCGAACAGGAAGGCATCCGATGACCAGCGCCACCGACGACGCCCCGGCGGCCCGGCTCGCCCGGTCCGCGGGAACACCCGAGTTCACGGCGGCACTGGGACGCATCGCCGAACGGGCCGCCGAGCACGACCGCGACGGCACCTTCCCGCACGAGGCGTTCGCGGACCTGCACGCCACGGGCGCGCTGAACCTCACCCTGCCCACCGGAGCCGGTGGCGGGGGAGCGGGGCTCGCCCAGGTCGTGCCGGTGGTGCGGGCGGTCGGCGCCGCCGACCCGTCGGTGGCGTTGGTGCTCGCGATGCACCTGCTCAACCACGTCGACCTTCGCGCCCCCGGCAATCCCTGGCCCGAGCACGTGCGCCGCGAGGTGCAGCGCAGCTCCGCGGACGGGGTGGCGCTGATCAACGCGCTGCGGGTCGAACCGGACCTGGGCACCCCGGCGCGCGGCGGCTTGCCCGCCACCACCGCCGAGCGCACCGCCGACGGCTGGGTGCTGCGCGGGCACAAGACCTACTCCACCGGCATCCCCGGCCTGCGCTGGCTGCTGGTGTGGGCGCGCACCGACGAACCCGAACCCCGGGTCGGCGCGTTCCTGGTGCCGCGCGAAGCCGGCAACCACCGGATCGAGCGGACCTGGAACCACCTCGGCATGCGCGCCACCCGCAGCGACGACGTGCTGTTCGAAGGAACCCCGATCCCCGCCGACCACGCCGTGGACCTGCACCGGCCGGACGCGCCGGGACGCAACGCGGGCGTGCTCGGCGCCTGGAACCCCGTGGTGCTCAGCGCTCTCTACGACGGGGTGGCGCGCGCAGCCCGCGACTGGCTCGTCGGCTACCTCAACGAGCGGACCCCGGCGAACCTGGGCAAGCCGCTGGCGAGCCTGCCGCGCTTCCAGCAGGAGGTCGGCCGGATCGAGACCCTGTTGCTGAGCAACGCTTCCCTGTTGGACTCCGCCGCGCGGGCCGTCGACGAAGGCGAACAATCCGCCGGGCAGGCCGGACTCACCAAACACGCCGTCACCACGAATGCGATTCGGGCCGTGGAACTCGGTATCGAACTCATCGGGAATCCGGGCCTTTCCCGGAACAACCCGATCGAGCGACACTACCGGAACGTGTTGTGCAGCCGGATTCACACCCCGCAGGACGACACCGCGCTCACTGCTGCCGGTACCGCCGCGCTGACCGTCTGAACTGGACGTTCGACTTCTTTTTGATAACCGCTCGATCACGGGTCGCTGAGAGGAAGCTGAGTTCTCCGGCTGATTCCCTCAGCCGTGTCGTTAACCGGTGTGGCGACCCCAACACGGAGGTTGATGCTGCGTCGTTGCGGTAAGGCCGCCCGCTATTCTCCGGGGCGTGCTCAATGCGGAGAAAGACGACACCGATCACGCGGAGGCGGAATCCGCGCCGTCCTCGGAGGCCGATCGGCCCCGGACGGACCGACGGCTCCTGCGGTTGCGGCTGATCGCGACCGTCCTCGGCGTCCTCGGCACGGTGCTGTCGCTCTCCGTCCCGTTCCTGCCGGTCCACCACGACATCACGACCTTGCGCTGGCCCACCGCCAGCGGCACCACCTCGGTGTCGGCGCCGCTGACGACGTTCTCGCCGGTGTGGCTGGAAGCGGACGTGCCGTGCGCGAGCGCCCGCAGCCTCGACGCCCGCAGCGACCGCCCGGCGAACCTGCTGAGCACGAACCCGCCGAACTCCGACAACGGCAGGCTCACCGGGATGAGCCTGACGGTCGACCGCGGGCAGCTGACGCTGCTGTCGCAGGGCCGCCAGGTCAACACCATGGCGATCCCCGAGGACGACTGCACGCTGGAGATGCGCAACGACGCGGTCGGCTTCAAAGCCGGCTTCGGCGAGGACCGCTGGCTGACCAACATCGCCGGTGACCACCGGCCGCAGGTCACCGGGATCTACTCGGACCTCAACGCCCGCGCCGACGACGTCTCCGGGCTGCGCTTCGAGGCGCGGGTCGACAACCGCTTCGAGAGCTCCCCGACGGTGCTGAAGCTGGCGGTGATCGCGCTGGCGGTGCTCGCGTTCATCGGCTCCGTGATCTGCCTGCGCCGCCTCGACAAGCGCGCCGGACGCCGCCCGCCCCGGTGGGTGCAGCCCGGCTGGTGGAAGCCGACCGCCCGGGACGTCGCGGTGCTCGGCTCGCTCGCGGTGTGGTGGCTGATCGGCGCCATGAGCTCCGACGACGGCTACACGATGGCCATCGCGCGGGCGCGGGAGTCCGCCGGGTACGTCAGCAACTACTACCGCTGGTTCGCCAACCCCGAGGCGCCGTGGGGCTGGTTCTACGAGATCTACGCGCTGTGGGTGCAGGTGTCCACGGCGGTGCCGTGGGTGCGGCTGCCGTCGCTGCTGATGGCCTGCGCGAGCTGGCTGCTGATCAGCCGCGAAGTGCTGCCGAGGCTGGGCCAGCAGGTCCGCCGCAGCAACGCCGCGGGCTGGGCCGCCGCGGCCGTGTTCCTCGCGTTCTGGCTGCCCTACAACAACGGCCTGCGCTCCGAGCCCGTCATCGTGGTGTTCTCGCTGCTCGCGCTGTGCGCGGTGGAGCGCGCCGTCGCGACCAGCCGCCTGATGCCCGCCGCGCTCGGCCTGGTGGTGGCCGCGCTCGCCGTCGGAGCGGGACCGCACGGGATCGTGGCGGTGCTGCCGTTCGTCGCGGCGCTCAAACCGCTGATCAAGCTCGTGTCGCGGCGGGCCAAGGAGTTCGGCTGGTTGCCGGTGCTGGCGCCGATCTCCGCGTCCGGCTTCGTGATCCTGACCTGGCTGATGTGGGACCAGACCTGGCAGTCGATCATGGACGCCACCGCGTTGAAGATCGACCTGGGACCGAGCGAGAAGTGGTACCAGGAGCTCAACCGCTACAACATGCTGTTCAGCCAGATCCCGGACGGCTCGCTGACGCGGCGGTTCCCGGTGCTGCTGGTGATGCTGTGCCTGGCGACCTGCGCGGTCGTCCTGCTGCGCCGCAACCGCATCCGCGGCGCCGCGCTGGGCCCGAGCCGCAGGCTGCTGGCGGTGGCGGCGATGTCGTTCGTCGCGCTCGCGCTCACCCAGACCAAGCACACCCACCACTTCGGCATCTTCGCCGCGGTGGGCGGGGCCGTCGCCGCGCTCACCGCGCTGGCCACCAGCACCACGGTGCTGCGTTCCCGGCGCAACCGGGCCGCGTTCTTCTCCGGGCTCATGGTGATCTCGGCGTTCTCCGCGACCGGGCCGAACGCCTGGTGGTACGTGTCGGGCTGGGGCGTGCCCTGGTACGACATGCCGCCCCGGATCGACGGGCGCAACGCCAGCAGCATCCTGCTCGGCATCGCCGCCATCGCCGCCATCGTCGCGCTGGTGGAACACCTGCGCGGTGACCGCAGCCTGGCTCCGCCCAACGGGGTCGAGCACCGCAGCCGGGCGCTGCGCCTCGGGACCGCTCCGCTGTCACTGATCTGCGCGCTGCTGATCCTCGGTGAGCTCGCCGCGTTCGGGAAGGCCATCCAGGAGCGCGAAGGCGGCTACAGCATGGGCGCCGACAACATCAAGCAGCTCACCGGCGGCAGCTGCGGGCTCTCCGACTACATCTACGTGGAGACGAACCCGCAGGCCGGGATGCTCAAGGTCGCCCAGGAGCAGCCCACCGAACCGGCGCCCGCGTTCTCCCCGGACGTCCCGGTGCCCTCGAAGCGCCTCGAAGGCGAGGAGACCCCCGAGGAGTACCTGAAGGCGAAGCTGACCGGCTTCAACCGCGGCGGCACCCCGCCCGGACCGAGCGGCGTCGCCGACGAGTGGCGCCCGCCCTACCAGTTCGGCGGCGACAACGCCCCCGTGTGGGGCAGCTTCACCCCGGAAGGCACCGGCGAACTGCGCACCCAGTGGTACGACGTGCCCGAGCGCGCCTCGAACGGCGAGGTCCCGATCGTGCTGGCGATGGCGGGGATCGAAGGCGGCGCGAACTCGCTGGCGGTGGAGTTCGGCAAGGACACCGACCAGGGCTTCCAGATCACCGCCCGCCGCTACCTGCTGCAGGCCGGCGGCCCGTCCTGGCGGGACCACCGCCTCGTCGTGGACGGCGATGCCAAGGACACCACCAAGATGCGCATCGTGGCCGTCGACCAGTCCGTGTCGGCGCGCGGCTGGCAGGCGGTCAGCGCCCCGCGCGCGCCGCAGCTGACGAACATGACCGACGTCGTCGGCGACAGCCCCACCTACGTGGAGTGGCCGGCCACGCTGGTGCACCCGTGCCTGCAGATCTCCGGCCTGCACCACGGCATCGCCGAGATGCCGAGGTTCCGGGTGGCGGGCGGCGAGTCGGTCCGCGCCCCCGGCCAGGGCTGGTCCTCCCCGGACGCGGGCGGGCCGTTCGGCTGGCTCAACGTGGCGACCAGCATGCGGGAGCTGCCGACGTACCTGAAGAACGACCTCTACCGGGACTGGGGCTCGCTCTACGCCGTCGACCCGTACGACCGGGGTGCGCTGCCCGCCGAGTCCGCGATGCGGGTGCACGAGGAGACGCACTGGGGCGACTGGACGCCCGGCGTGCTCCCGCGGACGGTCTCGTTGCCCGGTGACGTGCCGAGCTCCGACGACCGCAACGACATCCGGCCGTTGGAGCCCGACACCGAGGACGACGACGAGTAGCCGGGTTCTCCGAACGGAGGAGCGGCCCACCTGCCCGGAGGTTCGGGGAGGTGGGCCGCTCGTCGTTCGCGCACCGGACGATCTCGCCCGCCAGGCGCGGCGTGTCCGCACGTGCGCGGGGCCCCTCGGCCGGTGCGGCGCGTCCGCTCACCCCGGCGTCGGCCGGTGCGCTCGGGTGATCACTGCACCGGGGGCTGCTGGGCCGGGGCCTGCGGAGCGGGGGCCTGGGCCGGGATCTGCTGCCCGGCGGCGAGGCGGTTGGCGATCGCCTGCACCACGGCCTCGGTGCGGGCCGGGTCGTCGGCGCCGAACACCTCGGTGACCGACTCGCGGATCGCCGGACCGGCGGCCTCGGCGATCACCGGGCGCAGCGCCTCGGCGACCGCCTGCGGGTCGCCCGTCGCACCCGCGTTGATCATCGCGGGCAGCTGGTACACCACGCCGTTGGTGTCCCGGATCGCCTCGACCGCGGGCACCAGCACGTGTCCGGCGCCCGGCACCCGCGATGGTCGCGGTCCGAGCAGGGCGTTGAACATGTGCACCAGCAGGCCGATCGCGGTGTGGTTGCCCGCTTCGGTGCCCCAGCCCACGATCTGGCCCTGCGGTCCGCGCGGGCCGAACAGCTCGTGGTGGATCTCGTTGAGCTTCTGCGCCTGATCGGGAGTCAAGTCGTCCTCCGGAGTAGATGAGCCGAGCAGCCCCGCGAGCTCCTCGCGGGTGCCGCGGAACGCGTTCGCGTCGACCGGGGCGTGCCCGGCGACGGTGGCGGAACTGGTGAACTGCAGGATCGCGACGCCGAGACCGCCGTAGCCGCCCCACTGGGCGTCGTAGAAGTCCCGGTAGCGCTCGTAGATCTCGCTGGCGTAGCCGCCTTCGTTGCTGGCGTAACGCGAGTACCACAACGGTGGTAGTCCGGCCAGCGAGGGCGAGCCGATCTGCTCCCAGTACCAGCGCGGCAGGTACAGCAGCGGCGACCGGTACCCGGCCGCCAGCAGGCGTCCGATGATGTCGCGGGACAGGTCGGGGCCGCCGCCGTTGGCCTCCACGTCGAGGATCACCGGTACGTCGGCGGGCACGGTGTTGATGATGTGCCCGGCCTGCGCCGCGGCGCTCGAATCGCCGCGTTGGTAGTGGTAAGCGGCGACGAGCAGTCCGGCGGCGCGGGCGTTGCCGAGGTTCGCGCCGAACCTGCTGTCGACGAAGGAGCTTCCTTCGGTCGCCTTGAGGAAGGCGTACTCGAACCCCTCGGCCCGAGTGCGGCCGAGGTCGAACGCGCCTTGGTGGTGGGAGATGTCGATGCCGTAGAGCACGACCGGCCTCACCTCGCGATGGTCGGACGGCGGTGGCTGCGCCGTGGATGATCAGGGCACTACCGACGGTAGCCAACATCGCGGGCGGAGTTGTGCGTTTGGGAGAAATCGGACCGGAAAAGCCCCATGTTGAGACCGTTCGGCCCGTTTTCTAGGGTTGCCGTGGAGATCGGCTTGAGCAGGGGAGTTCTTGTGACGCAGACCGCCGTGGTGACCGGAGCGAGCAGTGGGATCGGCGCGGCCACCGCCCGTCGACTGGCCGGGGACGGCTTCCGCGTGGTCGTGGCCGCGCGCAGGCAGGACCGGCTCGCCGAGCTCGCCGAGGAGATCGGCGGGCGGGCGTTGCCGCTCGACGTGACCGATCAGGACTCCGTCGCCGCGTTCGCCGCCGAGCTCGACGCCTGCGACGTGCTGGTGAACAACGCGGGCGGCGCGTGGGGATCGGACCCGGTCTCGGCCGGCAAGCCCGAGGAGTGGCAGCGCATGTTCTCGGTGAACGTGCTCGGCACCCTGCACGTCACCCAGGCGCTGCTGCCGCTGCTGCGCGCCGGGGGCGGCGGCACGATCGTCAACATGACCTCGACGGCCGCGTTCGTCAACTACGAGGGCGGCGGGGGCTACAGCGCGTCGAAGCACGGCGCCCACGCGCTGACCGAGACGCTGCGCCTGGAGCTGGCCGGGCAGCCGGTCCGGGTCATCGAGATCCAGCCGGGCATGGTGCACACCGACGAGTTCTCCCGGAACCGCTTCCACGGCGACCAGGCCAAGGCCGACGCCGTCTACGCGGACGTCGACCGGCCGCTGACCGCCGACGACGTGGCCGGGGTCGTGGCGATGGCGGTGGCCCAGCCGCTGCACGTCAACATCGACAGCCTCGTCCTGCGCCCCCTGGCCCAGGCCGCCCAGCACAAGGTCCACCGCGGACCGCTGTTCGACGGCTGACGCGTTCCCGGCGGTGCTGCCGGGGGAGCCGCAGCCGTCCCGATGTGGCCGTCATCACTGGTGAGGCACTGTGCGGTCGACGTGATCACCACGGGTGGGGTGCTCAGCGCCCGGGTGCCGCTCCGAGGTAGCGGCAGAGGATGAGCCGGAGCGTCGGGACCTGGTCGAGGGCATCGAAGTCCGGGTCCACGCCGCTGCGGGAGAACAGTGCGTCGGTCAGGCCCAGGACCCAGTGCGCGGCCCGTTCGGCGTCGACGCCGGGGTCGATCCTGCCCTGCGCGGCGGCTTTGCCGAGCAGGGCCGCGATGCCCTCGCGCAGGTCGCCGTCGTTGCGCGCGACCAGCGCGGCGAGTTCCTCGTCCCGCCCCGCCTGCGCGATCAGCTCGACGACCAGGCCGGAGTTGCGGCGGTCGGTGAGCGGCCGGACCAGGTGGTCGATCAGCTCCAGCAGCGCGTCCCACGGGTCCGCCGCGCTCGCCGCACGGGTGAGCCGTTCGGCGTTGTCGCGGCCGTCCTGCTCGAAGATCGCGGTGAACACGGCGCGCTTGTTCGGGAAGTAGTGGAACAGGCTGCCGGAGCTGATCCCCGCGGTGGAGCAGATGTCGGCGGTGGTCGTGCGGTCGAACCCCTTGCGCGCGAAGCACCCGGCGGCGGCGTCGAGGATGTTCCGGCGCCGCGCGGCGTAGCGGTCGGGGTCGACGGTGCGCATCAGTCCTCGTTCCGCTGCGGACGGGGCCGGAAGTACTGCTGCTTCTTCTCGTCGCGGACCAGGAATCCGGCGCGCTTGATCGCCTCGCGCAGCTGCGCGGCGTCGGTGTCGTTGCGCTTCTTCAGCGCGTGCGCGCGGGTCCGCAGCAGCGAGTCGACTCGCACACCGACCGCCGGGGTTTCCGGGACCCACAGCTCGAACTCGCCGCCGTACGGATCGGACTTCAACCAGCGGTAGCCGTGCTCGTGGAACGCCGCGCGCAGGGTTGCGGCGGGGATGCCGGTCCGCTCCCTGGCGAGCTCGTCGCCCGCCGAGTCCTGCAGCACCAGCGCCCCCCGGTCGAGGAACACCACGTCCACGTCGGTGCCCGCCACCTCGGCGGGGGCGCGTCGCCCGCGGCGGAACTCGACGCGCTCCGGGGCCACGGCAACGCTCAGGCGTTCGGCGGCCATCAGCGAGGAGAAGCCGATGCCGGCGAGCACGCCGAACCCGGCGATGCCGAGCGTGCCCGCGGGCTGCGGCAACGAGGCGATCAGCTCGAACGGCCCTTGGAACGGGGCCCAGCGCAGCCCGGCCACCCACCCCGCGGCGAGCGCGACCAGCCAGCCGATCAGCCCGCCCAGCACGGGTAAGCCGAGCACGGAGCCGTAGCGGAGCCAGCCGGGTTCGACCGCGAGCGTGGCGTTCCCGGTGACCGGGGAGGAGTCCTGCGTCATGGGTCCATTATTAGAGCGCGTGCTCGGTTTAATTTCATCGGGGTCTTCGAGTGGCGATCGCCGGGAGTTCCTTGTGCAATGGGCGCCATGACGAGGTCGCGGTGGGTGACGGTGGGAGCGCTGCTCGTGTCGGTGCTGGGCACGGCAGGCGCGACCACCCCTGCGCTCGCCGCTCCGGCGGAGCGGGAGATCACGGTGGTCGGCACGGTCCAGGCGGGGGTGGAGCCGCGGTGCTCCCTGCTGCCCGGCCAGGGCCGGACGCCGTACCTGCTGGTCGGCGGCGACCCGTCCGTGGTGAAACCCGGCGCGCACCTGGTGGTGCGTGGCCGGCCGGACCCCGGCGCGCTCACCACGTGCATGCAGGGAACCCCGCTGCACGTGAGCGAGGCGCACCCCGCTTAGGGCCGGACGAGGCGGTACTTCAGCGGGGAACGCCGGCGGGGCCGGTCTGCCGTGGTCGGGGCGGCAGACCGGCCCCTTTTCCCGTCCGGACCCGGCAGCGCTTGCGGCGAGCGCGGTTCCGAGCGCCAGGGCGAACGGCTCACTTCCGGCCATGGCTTGTGGTGGTGCCGTCCGGGACGGGTTGGAGAGGGTGCTTGCCGAGGCGGGCGTGCGGGTGTGAGCCGGGTGCTCACGTCGGGTTGTTGCGGTGGCCGCGAGTGGTGGGAGTGGTGCGCGGTGTCACCTGTCCGGATGCGCTGCGGACCCGGGCCATCACCCGGTGTGCGGGAGGCCACGGCCGGTTAGGGACGAAGGGCCCGGTCGTACGGCCCCGAACCGGGGTCACAGTGGGAAACGCACGAACTGACCGGTCCGCGCAAGGGAGAACCATGATGATCCGATCCCCGTTCGGAACGTTCCGCCCCGGGTCCCAGGACGCGGCCGGGTCGCGGGAGGAGAGCACCGTCGGAGTTCCCGCCCCGCGGGCCGACGAAGCCGCCACCGCGCCACCGCACTCGATGGTGCAGCCGCGCACGGGCACGGCGGCGCTGGTGGTGTCCCGCGGCCCGGAGCAGGGCGCGGTGTTCCCGCTGGAGCAGAACTGCACGGTGCTCGGCAGGCACCGCGACTGCGACATCGTGCTCGGTGACGTGACCGTGTCGCGCTACCACACCGAGATCCGGCGGGAAGGCGACGGTTTCGTCATCCAGGACGCCGGTTCGCTCAACGGCACCTACCTGAACCGGCAGGTGGTGGACCGGGCCGCCCTCGCCGAAGGCGACGAGATCTGGGTCGGGAAGGTCCGCTTCACGTTCTACGCGGGGAGCTGAGACCGCGGCACGAACGAACGCATCGGGGCCCGGCGCGGTGGTGATCGCAGGATCACCCGGCCGGAGCCCCGTTTTCGTGCGCCCGGTCCGGTTCAGGCCGCCGAGCGCTGCCCGGCCAGCCGGGCGAAGTGCTCGTTGAAGGTGCGGCGGGCCCGCCTGCGCAGCTGATCGCGGGTGGACATGTCGGAGCCCGCGAGCAGCCCGGTGCCGACCACGAGCGTGGCCAGCACGCCGATCTCGTGCGGCAGGTCGAGCCCGTCGGGCAGCTCGCCGTCCGCCACGGCCTCGTTGAGGTGCTTGCGCAGCACTGAGCGCCACACCTGGTAGCCCTCGGCGAAGCCGCCCGAGGAGTCGGCCGACCACGACGCCAGCCACACCCGCCAGCAGGTGAGCCGTTCCTCGTCGACCGGCAGCAGTCCCTGCGTGGCGCGCTGCGCCGCGTCGAGCCCGCGGCGTTCGCCCACGGCCTCCGCGACGCGCTGGGCGGCGACCTTCCCGTTGTGCAGCAGCACCGCGTTGATCAGTTCGGCCTTGTCCTCGAAGTAGTGCGTGACCGACCCGGTGGACACCCCGGCTTCGGCCGCGACGGCGCGCATGGTGGTGGCGCCGAGCCCCCGGTCGGCGAGCAGCCGCCACGCCGCCTCCACGATGTGCTGGCGCGAGCGCGGGTCGCGGATCTTCTTGACCACGTCGTTCCCCCCGAAAAGTCAAAACGATTGTTCCGTAACGCATGCTACGTAACACTCGTTCTAGAGGTGCGCCGCACTTCGGAGGGAGCCGACGATGGCCCTGGAGACACCGCCCGCCCGCGGCCCGTTCGCGGATGCGGCGGCGCAGGCGGGGCTGCTGCTGGTGTTCTCCTTGCGGACCGTGCGCGCCGGGGGACGGGCGCTGCTCGGGCGGCGGTTGTCGTGGCGGGAATGCCTGGAGCAGTCCTGGTTCCTGGCGTCGGTGAGCACGGTGCCCGCGGTGCTGATGACGATCCCGCTGGGCGTGCTGGTCGCGGTGAACATCGGTTCGCTCGCCGGGCAGCTCGGCGCGGAGAGCTACGCCGGGGCGGTGGTGGCGTTCGTGGTGGTGGGCCAGGCCGCGCCGCTGGTGTGCGCGCTGATGATCTCCGGGGTGGGCGGTTCGGCGATCTGCGCGGACCTCGGCGCGCGCAAGCTGCGCGAGGAGACCGACGCCATGGAGGTCATGGGGCTCTCCACGATGGAGCGCCTGGTGGTGCCCAGGGTGCTGGCGGCGGTCGTGGTCACGGTGCTGCTCAACGGCGTGGTGATGGCCCTCGGCATCACCGCCACGCTGCTCGTGCACGTGCTGCTGGGAGGGTCTTCCGGCGGGTTCCTCGCGACGCTGACCGCGTACTCGGATCCCGGCGGGTTCCTGATGGCCGAGGTCAAGGCGGGCACGTTCGCGGTCCTGGCGGCGCTGGTGTCGGCGTTCAAAGGCCTCACCGCCAAGGGCGGCCCGAGCGGGCTGGGCGACGCGGTCAACGAGGCCGTGGTGATGGCGTTCGTGCTGGTGTTCGTGGCGAACACCGTGCTCACCGAACTGCACCCGCTGCTGCTGCCGCCGAAGGGGGAGTTCTGATGGCGGACCTCCTCGTCCGGGCGGCGCGGCGTGGTGCGGTGCGGCGCACCCGAGGGCTGATCGACCTGCTGGTGTCGTTCGGGGTGCAGGCCACCTTCTACTTCCGGTCGATCGCGTCGGTGCCGTTCGCGCTGGTGCACTACGGCAGGCACGTGGCGCGGCTCGTCGCGGAGATCAGCTTCGGCGCGGCCTCGTTGTTCGCCGGGGGCGGCACCATCGGCGTCATCTTCGCGATGTCGTTCGTGGCCAGCACCCAGGTCGGGCTGGAGGGGTACCGGGGGCTGGACCTGATCGGGCTGACCCCGATGTCCGGGTTGATGTCGGCGATGGTCAACACCCGCGAGCTGGCGCCGCTGGTGGCGAGCATCGCGCTGGCGGCGAAGGTCGGCACCGGTTTCACCGCGCAGCTGGGCGCGATGCGGATCTCCGACGAGATCGACGCGCTGGAGTCGATGGCGGTGCGCTCGTTGCCGTTCCTGGTCAGCACCCGGATGGCGGCGGCGTTCATCTCGGTGGTGCCGCTGTACCTGGTGGGCCTGTTCGCGTCCTACATCGCGACGCGGGTCGCGGTCGTGACCCTGCAAGGCCAGTCCGGCGGCACCTACGACTTCTACTTCCAGCTGCTGCTGACCCCGTCGGACATCGGGTTCTCGCTGCTGAAGGCCGTGGTGTTCGCGATGGTGGTGACGCTGGTGCACTGCTTCTACGGCTACTACGCCACCGGCGGTCCCGAAGGGGTGGGGCGTGCCGCGGGGCGGGCGCTGCGCACCAGCATCGTCGCGATCACGTTCACGGACATGGTGCTGACGCTGCTGTTCTGGGGCTTGAGCCCCAGCCTGCCCGCGTTGGGGGTGCAGTGATGGTGGACCTGACGCGCGGCGGCGTGAGCCGGACTTCGCTGGCGCTGCGCGGGATCGGCGGTGTCGTGGTGGTCCTGGGCGCGGCGGTGTTCGCGGTGCTGGGCGGCGGCGAGGCGTTCGAGTCCGATCCGACGGTGAGCGCGGAGGTGCCCGCGGCGGCGGGACCGGTGCGGGTGAACTCGGCCGTGCGGTACCGGGGCGTGGTGGTCGGTGAGCTCGCCGAGGTGGACGAGGGAACGGCGGGTTCCCGGCTGACGCTGCGAATGGATCGGTCCACGTTGGACTCGATCCCGGCGGGGGTGCGGCTGCGGATCCTGCCGAAGACGTTGTTCGGGGACCAGTACGTCGAGCTCGCCGGGTCCGCGGCCGGTGGCCGGTTGGAACCGGGGGCCGAGATCGCGGCGGACACCGATGCGGCCACGGTGCGGATCTACCACGCCTACACCCGGATGTTCGCCCTGCTGCAGAGCTTGCGGCCCGCGGAGTTGCAGGTGGCGCTGGGCACGATGGCCGACGTGCTGCGCGGGCGCGGCGCCGAGCTCGGCGAGACCGTCGACGTGCTGCACGACCTGTCGGGCCGGTTCGACCCGGCGGAGACGGTGGGCGAGCTCGGGGAGGTCGCCGGGCTCACCGAGCAGCTGGCCACCGCGGCCCCGGACCTGCTGGCGACCCTGGACGACGCGGTGGTGCTCTCGCGCGCGGTGGTCGAGGAACGGGAGAACCTCGCGGACCTGCTGGGCGCCGGGACCGAGCTCACCGAGCGGTCCCAGCGGTTCCTGGACGAGAACGCGGCCCGCGCCATCGAGGTCGTGCACGTCGCGCGACCCGCCTCGGAGGTGCTCGGCGGCGGCGCGGACCGGATTCCGGAGACGCTGCGCAACCTGCGCGAGTTCACCTCGAACGCGAGCCGCACCTTCGTCGACGACCGCTTCCGGATCCGGGCGCCGGTGACGCTGGAGGACCCGCACCCGTACACGCCCGCCGATTGCCCGCGCTACCCGGGCTTGGACGGGCCGCACTGCTCGGACGCGACGACGTACGGCGGCGCCGTCGGCAGCGTCGGGACGGATCGCGAGAAGGGGGAGTTGGAGCGCATGTTCGCCGACCCGGTCCGCGCGCCCGCGGCGGACGAGAGCGCAGCGGCGCCGTCCGCAGGGTCCGCGCCGGACGCCGACCTGCTGGGCCTGCTGTTCGGCCCGGTGGTGCGCGGAACGCAGGTGGTGGCGCCATGAGCCTCACCGCGACCGCCGCCAAGTTCACCGCGTTCGTCACCGTTTCGGTGCTCTCCGCCGTGCTCGTGGTGAACACGCTCGACCACCCGCTCGACGGTGGCACGCGCACTTACCGCGCGGAGTTCACCGACGCGCAAGGCGTCAAGCAGGGCAGCGAAGTGCGCATCGCGGGAGTGCGCGTCGGGGCCGTCGAGGACGTGCGGCTGCGCGACGGCACCGCCGTGGTGAGCTTCGAGGTGCTCGACGACCAGCCGCTGCCCGGCGGTACTCGCGCCGCGGTCCGCTACGCCGACCTGCTCGGCAGCAGGTTCATCGCGCTCGACGCCGGCGACGGCGGTGCGACGCTGCCCGCGGGCGCGACGATCCCGCTGGAGCGCACGCGGCCGGCGTTGGAGCTCACCGCGCTGATGAACGGCTTCAAGCCGCTGTTCGACTCGCTGGATCCGCAGGCGGCCAACCGGCTCGCCCACGAGCTGATCGCCGTGTTCCAAGGGGAGTCGGGCACGTTGACGAGCCTGCTGGAGCGCGTGGTGTCGGTGACCTCCGGGCTCGCCGAACGCGACCAGGTCATCGGCGAGGTCCTGGTGAACCTCAACGCCGTGCTGGCCACCACGAGCGAGCATCGCGAGGAGGTGCGCGCGCTGATCGGCGGGCTGGGCGACCTGACCTCCGCGGTCGCCGAGGACCGGGGACGCATCGCCGAAGCGCTCGACGCGGGCGGCACGCTGGCGAACTCGGTGCGGGGGTCGATGGAGCGGATCACCCCGAACCTGACCCGCGCCGTGGACGCGCTCGGCGCGATGTCGCAGGGCTGGGTGGACAACCAGCAGCGCTTCGACACCGCGGTGCAGGGACTTCCGGAGCTGGTCACGAAGCTGAACCGGACGCTGGACTACGGCAGCTGGGTCAACATCTACGTCTGCAACCTGCGGGTGTCGGTCGGCGGGGCGCAGGTCGACCTCGGTGGCGGCCCGCACTCGGAGGTGTGCCGATGAGCCGCCGTCGCGAGCGCGACCCCATCGTCGTCGGCGCCGTGGGCCTGGTGGTGGCGCTGCTGGTGCTCGGCGCCGTCGTGGCCGTGCCGCAGCTGTCGTTCCTGTGGCGAACCCGGGAGTACACCGCGGAATTCGCCAACGCGGGCGGCTTGACCGCCGACGCGCAGGTGCACGTCGCCGGAGTCCCCGCCGGGCGCGTCACCGGCATGGACATCGCGGGGGACCGGGTGCGGGTGACGTTCCGGCTGGACCGCGAGCAGCGCCTCGGCACCGCCACTTCCGCCTCGGTGCGCCTGGCGACCATCATGGGTTCCCGCTACCTCGCGGTGGAACCGGCCGGTCTCGGCGAACTCGACTCGGTGATCCCGCGCGAGCGCACCCGCATCCCCTACAGCCTCGACGAGCTCGGCGCCGACGCCACGGGCACCGCCGAGCAGCTCGACCTCGAAGCGATGCGCCGGATGATGTCCACCGCCCGCGAAGCGGCCCCGCAGGACCCGGAGCTGCTGGGGCGGGCGCTGACCGGGATCGCCGGGGCCGCCGAGCTGATCGACCGCCACGACGCGCAGCTCGACGAGCTGCTCGACGGCGCGCGCTCGACGACGGCGACGCTGGTGGAGCAGCAGGACGCGCTGGTGGAACTGCTCGGCGACGCGGACCTGATTTTGCGCACCCTCACCGAACGCCGGGAGGCGGTGCTGCGGCTCATCGACGACGTGGACGCGCTAAGCGCGCAGCTCGACGGCTTCCTCGCGGAGAACTCCGCGAAGCTCGGGCCGCTGCTGAGCGACCTGCGCGAGATCACCGCCGCGCTGCGCCGCGACGAGCAGGCCATCGCGCAGACCATCGCCACCCTCGGTCCGGCGGGGCGCTCGCTGGCCAACGCCACCGGCAACGGCAGCTGGGGCGACGTGTCCGGCCCGGCGGGCCCGCTGCCGGACAACCTGCTGTGCCTCGCGGGGCTCGTCGAGGGGTGCCGATGAACCGACGACCCTCCAGGCTGATCGCCCTCGGCTGCGCGGCGGCGCTGCTCATCGCGGGCGGCTGGTACGTGCTGCTGCGGCCCGCGCCCGCGCACGTGGTCTCGGCGGACTTCGCCACCGTCGACGGGATCTACCCCGGCAACAAGGTGCACGTGCTGGGCGTTCCGGTCGGCGTCGTTGAGCAGGTGAACCCGCGCGGACCGGTGGTGCGGGTGGTGATGCGGATCCGTCCGGACATCGCGCTGCCCGCCGACGCGCACGCCTACATCATGAGCCCGCAGCTGATCAGCGACCGGTTCGTGGAACTCGGCCCGGCCTACGCGGGCGGTCCCGCGCTGGCCGACGGCGGGGTGATCCCGGCGGAGCGCGCGCACTCGCCGATCCGCTGGGACGAGCTGATGTCGTCGCTGGACACGGTGGTCTCCGCGCTCGGTCCGGACGGGGCGGGCGGGGGCGACGACCTCGGCGCGCTGCTGCACTCGGCGGCGAGCTCCGCGGACGGCACCGGGCCGCGGCTGCGCACCGCGATCACCCGGCTCGCGGGCGCCACCGACGTGCTGGCGGGCGACCGGGAACAGCTCGGCGCGCTGATCGGGAACCTCGACGTGCTGGTCCGCGCGCTGGCCGAACACCGCTCCACTGTGGACTCGTTGGCGGCGGGGGTGCGGCGGGCGAGCGAGGACTACGGCGGGCAGCGGCTGCACCTCGACCAGACCATCGGACGGCTCTCCCGGACGCTCGCGCAGGCGGACATGTTGATCCGGGAGCACGGTGGCGAGCTCACCGGCAGCGTGCACGACCTCGCGGGCACCACGGCGCAGGTCGCGGCGCAGCGCGAGCAGCTCTCCGAAGTGCTGACCACGTTGCCGCTGGTGTTCGGCAACTTCAGCCGGGCCGTCACCGAGGACGAACGGCTGCGGATCCGGCTGAACATCTCCTCGAACCTCGCCCAGTTCCCGGCGACCGCGCGGCTGTGCGAGCGGTTCCCGGTGCCGCTGTGCTCCGGGCCGGGGCTGGTGAACCCGATCCCGTTCCCGCCGAACCTCGATCCGCTGCACACCATGGCGGGAGGCGGATGATGCGCGACGACGAGCCCGTTCCGGTCACCGGCGCGGCACCGGCCGGACGCCGCCGCGCGCTGGTCCCGCTGGTCTTGGCCACCGCGCTGCTGACGAGCTCCTGCGGGCTGAGCCTGCACGAGCTGCCGCTGGGCGGGGAGGGCGACGGCCCGCGGGTCACCGCCGTGTTCAGCGACGTCTCCAACCTGCCCGTCGGCGGGGTGGTGCGCATCGGGCAGGCCACCGTCGGCCGGGTGCACGACCTGTCAACGAAGGACTTCAAGGCCTTCGTCCGACTCGACCTGGCCCCCGGCCTGCGGCTGCCGGAGGACACCGCCGCGCGGCTGGAACTGACCGCGGCGCTCGGCGAGCAGTTCGTGGTGCTGGAGCCGCCCGTCGCCCCTGCCTCGCCGGACCTGCTCGCCGACGGCGACACGATTCCGCTGGCGCGCACCGCGCGCGGACCGGACCTGGAGAACACCCTCGCCGCGCTCGGGACCGTGCTCGGCGGCAGCGGCCTCGACCAGGCGCGCACCGTCGTCACCGAGCTCAACACCGCGCTGGGCGGGCGGGAGCAGAAGGTGCGCGACCTGTTGCACCGGCTCGACGCGCTGCTGTCCGAAGTGGACTCGAACCGGGCGGAGTTCGACGCCGCCATCGACTCGCTGCACCGGTTGTCGGCCGCGACCGCCGCGGACACGCCGCTGCTGGAGCGGTCGCTGCGCGAGATCACCCCGGCGATCGACGTGCTGCTGAGCCAGCGCGAGCAGTTCGAGCGGCTGCTGACCGGCGTGACCGCGCTCGGGCGCTCCGCCGACGGCGTCGTGCGGGAGGCGGGGCCCGCGTTCACCGCGCAGCTCGACGAGCTGCGCCCGGTGCTGGACTCGCTGGCCGGCTTCAACGGCGACCTCGCGAGCACGTTGACGGAGCTGCGCACGTTCCAGGTGAAGCTCGGCGGGGCCATTCCGGGCGATTACCTGAACCTGGACGGCACGCTCGACGTGTCCGGAACGCTGCTGCCGCTGCTGACCGGGCAGAACCCGCCGCTGCCGACCGGGGCGCCCGAGCAGCCCGTCACGCCGCCCGGGTCCGCCGCCGAGCTGCTGACCGGAGGAACCCGATGAGCCGCGCCGTGCTGATCCAACTGGCCCTGTTCCTGGTGATCGCCCTCGGATGCGGGGCGTTCGTGGTCGACACCGTGATGGGCGCCGAACCCGCGCGTGCGCCGATCCGCGTGGCGGTGCGGCTGCCCGACGCCGCCGGGCTCGCCGAGACCTCCCAGGTCACCTACCGCGGCGTGCGGACCGGCACCGTCGGTGCCGTCGACCTGGACCCGAGCGGCGAAGGCGTGACGCTGCGGCTGCGGCTCGATCCCGGCAGCCGGGTTCCGGCCGACGCGGTCGCCAGGATCAGCATGGACACCCCGATGGCCGTGCAGCACCTGGACCTGCAGCCCGCCACCGACGCGCCGCCGTACCTGCGCGACGGCGACGTGATCCGGGCCGAGGACACCAGCGCGCCCATGCCGCTGGACACCTTGCTGGTGCACGTCACCGACCTGGCCGAGAGCATCGATCCGCACGACGTCCGGGTGCTGTCGGAAGCCGCCGCCACCGGGCTCAACGGGGCGGGTCCCGAGCTGCGCCGGATCATGGACAACACCCGCGACCTCACCCGGCTCGCGGCCGAGCGGGAGCCGCAGCTCACCAACCTGATCGAGCAGGGTCCGCAGGTGCTGGGCTCCGTCGACGAGGCGGGCGGGCTGCCGCGGCTCGCGTCCTCGATGCGAGAACTCGCCGACGAGGCGCGGACGCAGGAACCGGCGATCCGCGACCTCGCCGGGAGGGTGCCGGGCACCACGCGAGCGGTGTCGGACCTGCTCGCGCGCAACGAGGGCGCCGCATCCGCACTGCTGGGCAACCTGCTGATCACCGGCGAGGTGCTCGGCGATCACGTCCCCGCGCTGCGGGAGACGATGACGGCGCTGCCGCAGGGGCTCTCCGACCTCGCGAGCATCGTGCACGGCGACGTCGCCGACTTCTACCTGGTCGCCGCCCAAGGGCCCGCCTGCTACTACGGCACCGAGCGGCGCACCCCGACCGAGACGGCCCCGCGCGAGCCGCAGCTCGGCTGGAGCTGCGCGCCGGGGCCGGGCCTCTCGCAGCGGGGAGCCGACAGCGCCCCGCGCCCCGGCTCGCCGGTGTCCGCCGCATCGGAGGCGGCCGGTCCGGCGCGGTACCCGGCGGCGCCGCCGGGTGCGCAGTCCGCCTCCCCGGACGCCGGCGCGGCGAGCGGGGTCGGCGGGGTCCTGGGGCCACGGCCGTGGTCCTCGATCATGTTCCAAGGAGTGCGATGACCAGCGACCGAGCCGAAGCCGACCGCGATGCCGGGACGACCACCACCCACCGCCCGGAGGCGGACGGTCCCGCCGCGGGGCCGGAGGATTCCCCGGCCGTCGGAGGCGAACCCGTCGAACCGCCGAGCACATTCGAGTCCACAGTGGATGGACGGGGGCGGCTGCGCGCACTGCGCAGGCCGTCCGTCCTCGCCGCCGCGCTGGTGATCCTGCTGCTGCTCGGCGGCCTCACCTACACCGGCGTGCGGCTGCGGGAGGCCGCGGCGAACGAGGCCGCCCGCACGGAGGCGCTCGCGGCGGGCGAGCGGTACGCGTTGGCCCTCACCACCTACGACCACCAGAACCTCCCGGACAACTTCGGGTCGGTGTCGGAGAACGCCTCACCCGCGTTCGCCGGCCAGTACAGGGAGGTCAGCGACGGGCTGACTCAGCTCATCCAGCAGTACCGGGCGACCTCGAAGGGCGAGGTGCGGGGCGCGGGGGCGGTCCAGGTCGACCAAGACCGGGCCGTGCTCGTCCTGTTCGTCGACCAGACCATCACCAACACCAACAGTCCGGAACCGAGGGTGGACCGGACCCGGATGCAGCTCACCCTCGTGCGTCCCGACGGCCGGTGGCTCATCGACGACGTGAAGCTGATCTGAGCGCCCGCGGCCCGATTCCCCTTGACCCGGCAGGTTTTTCGCAGTGAGGAGCGAGTGACGTGACCATCGCAGCAGAGTGCGCCGCGGCCGCCGACGGACTGACCATCCCCGGCCTGCTCGCCCGCAACGCGCGCGAGCAGCCGCAGCGCCCGGCGCTGAGCGGCAACGACACCACGTTGACCTGGTCGCGGCTGCGCGACGAGGTGGCGGCCGTGGCGCGCGGCCTGGCCGGGCGCGGGCTCGGCGCCGGAGACCGCATGATGATCATGATGTCCAGTCGCCCGGAGCACTGGATCGTCGACCTCGCCGCCACCCACCTGGCGGCGCTGCCCTGCACCGCTTACGCGACGCTGAGCACCGAGCAGATCGGGTTCGTCGCCGCGCACAGCAAGGCCGCCGTGGTCGTCCTGGAAGGCGCCGCCGAACTGGACCGGTGGACTCCCGTGCTGGCCGGGAACACCGAGGTCCGCGCCGTGGTGGTCCTCGACCCGGAGGTCGCCACCCCGCCGGGCGACGACCGGTTCGTGCGCTGGCACGAACTGCACGCCGAAGGCACCGCGCTGCACCGGGCCGATCCGGCGGTGTTCGAGCGGTGCTGGGCGCACATCACCTCCGACGACCCGCTGGCGATGATGTACACCTCCGGCACCACCGGCGACCCCAAGGGCGTCGTGCTCAGCCACCGCAACGCCGTCTACGAAGCCGTTGCCGTGGACCGCATCGCGCCCACCCCGGACGGTGCGCCCTCGGTGTCGTACCTGCCGCTGGCGCACGTCGCCGAACGGGAGCTGGGCATCTACCGCGCGCTCTACAAGGCGCTGCACGTCTCGGTGTGCCCCGACGCGGCGCAGGTGGTGCAGACGCTGGCGTTCGTCCGCCCGCCCGCGTTCTTCGGCGTCCCCCGGGTGTGGGAGAAGATCACCACAGGATTGCAGGCCGTTCTCGCCCGCCAGGCCGAGCCGCAGCGCGAACTGCTCGCCCGCGCCCAAGAACTCGCCCTGCACGCGTTCCGGCTGCGCGGCCGGGGCGAGCCCGTGCCCGCCGAGCACGCGGACCGGCTCGCCGAAGCCGATGCCCAGGTGCTGCGCCCCGTGCGGGCGATGCTCGGCCTCGACGAACTGCGCTGGGCCAGCAGCGGCGCCGCCCCGCTGCCGCCGCACGTGCTCGAATTCCTCGCGAGCCTCGGCATCGAGGTGCTGGAGGTGTGGGGGATGACCGAGACCACCGGCTGCGCCACCGCCAACACCGCCGACGCCTACCGGCCCGGTTCGGTCGGCAGACCGGTGCCGGGCGTGGAGCTGCGCCTCGGCGAGGACGGCGAGGTCTTCGTGCGCGGGCCGGTCGTCTTCCTCGGTTACCTCGACGAGTCCGGCGAGATCGCCCGCGCCACCGATGACGAGGGCTGGCTGGCCACCGGCGACATCGGGTGGATCGACGACGACGGCTACCTGACCATCACCGACCGCAAGAAGGAACTCATCATCACCGCCAGCGGCAAGAACATCGCCCCGGCGAAGGTGGAGGGCCTGCTGCGGGCGCACCAGCTGGTCGGGCACGCGGTGGTGATCGGGGACCGCAAGCCCTACCTGACGGCGCTGATCGTGCTCGACGAGGAGACCGCGCCCGGCTGGGCGGCGGCGCACGGCATCACCGGCGATCTCGGGGAGCTGGCGGCGCATCCGAAGGTGCGCGCGGAGCTCGACGTGCTGCTGACCGAGGTGAACGGCCGGCTCGCCCGCGCCGAGCAGATCAAGCGCTACGAAGTGCTGGCGCAGCCATGGAGCGCGGAGAGCGGCGAGCTCACCCCGACCCTGAAGCTCAAGCGCAAGGCCGTCCAGGAGCGCTACGCCACCGACATCGACTCCCTCTACACCTGACGCCGCCGCACTGGCGAAGCGAGTGAACGGACCGTTCGTCCAAGGGGATTGGGCGAACGGTCCGTTCACTCCGAAAGTCGTGCGAGCCATGCCGACGGTTGCTGCGCGGTGCGCTTCGCGCTGCATCGTTGCGGCATGTGGAGCGGGTGAACGGACCGTCTGCCCAAGGGGATTGGGCGAACGGTCCGTTCACCGCGAAAAGCTCCGGGTCAGCTGGAGCGGCGGAGCCACTTGGGGTCGATGTCGGCGGGGGCCGGGGCGCCCAGGTCCTCGGGGGTGTAGCCGCGCGGGTAGTTCGGGTAGGTGCGGTTGCCCGGGTCCTGCGCCAGCTTCGATTCGGTGCGCTCCGGCATCCAGCGCACCACGGCCGCCCGCAGCTTCAGCGCGCCGCGCGCGCCCTTGCCCACCCACGCCGGCGCCGCGCGGAAGCCGAAGGCGGTGAGCATCGGCTCGTCCAGTAGTCCGCGCACGGCCAGCGATACCGGCGGGTGCAGCGGCTTGGGGAACCAGGAGCAGAACAGGTCCAGCGTGTAGCGGCCGATCAGGTGGTTGGTCTCGCTGTACTGGAAGTGCTCGCGCTCGTAGTCCGCCTTGAACCGGCGGAAGTCCGCGAACGTCGGCGGGATGTCCTTGATGCCCATCCGCTTGCCGACGGCCTGGAAGTAGTAGAACGCCGCATCGCGTTCGTGGGAGTGCAGGGGCCGCCAGCCGAACTCGTCGATCCAGTCGATCGGGTCGTAGACGAAGGTCGACAGCACGTACAGCATGTCGTCGTTGGAGATGGTGTAGCGGCCGTGCGCCCGGTTGACCACGCGCAGCGCCTGCTTGCCGCGTTCGGAGTCGTAGCCGTGCTCGGCGATCTCGGCCATCAGCAGCGCGGTGTCGTCGTAGCGCTGCTGCGGACGTTTCTCGAACTCGCCGGTCGCGGCCAGCAGCGCCGAGATGCTCGGCACGCAGTAGGTCCGGAACAGGGCGAATTCCAGCGCGCGCTGGTAGTCGAACGGGAACTCGTACCCGATGGAGATCTTGTAGATCTCGTGGTGATCGGTGACCGGGTCCAGTTCCGCGATGCGCCGCAACCAGGTGCGTGCCATGTCCAACCTCCCTTGCGGCCCGGTGGGTCGAGCCCTCGAAGTGCAACGAAACACGAACGCCGAGCGTGACGCGAGCGGCTCGCGCGGGACGGCGGGGCGCGGGGTGCGTCGAACCTCCTGCGATGAGCACGGCAGGGCAGGTCCCCTTGCGCTTCCGGGCAGCGGAGTGGGGCCGGGGCGACCTTGTGGCGGTATGCGCGGGCTGCCGAGACTGGGCAGAGAGGTCCGGGCGGTGGGGAGAGGTGCTGTGCGACACCACGAATCCGGGCGATCGCCGGAGCGCGAACGAGGTTCGATCTCCCGCAGGCCGGTCGCTCCGGCGCCGGGCGACCGTCCGGCGCCGGACGGCCTGATCGCGCTCCAACGCACGCTCGGCAACGCCGCGACGGCCGAGTGGGTGCGACGTTCCCGCGAGCGCAGACGGGTCGAGGGGGAGAGCGGCGGCGGGTCGTGGGCACCGGGCGGGCACGAGCGGGCGGCCGTGCAGCGAGTCGAAACCGGCGCCGAACCGGGAGCGGACGGGAAGCCGGTCAGGCGGGGCGACGTCCACGAGCGGGAACGGGCGCTGAGCGAGAAGTACGGCATCAGGATCGGGCCGCCGGAGGGCGCCGACGGGCACTTCGGCCCCGCGGTGCTGGACAGGATCGACGCGGCGCTGGCAAGCCTGCCGCAGGGGGACCTGGGGCCGAACGAGCAGCTGATCGCCATCGAACCGGACCCGAGCGGCAACTACACCAGCTCCTACGACACCGAAGATCAGACGATCAGCATCGTGCACCCGATCATCGCCGGTGGCGTCCGGGCACCGGACTGGCTGTACGCGAGGCTCAACCGAGGCTCCAGGTGGCAGCGCAAGCTGATGGACCGCGCGGCGATGAGCGGCATGGAGGGCATCGGTTCGAAGAGCGACCGCGCACTCGGCATCGGCAGGGGCGAGCGGCACGTCATGGCGGGCGTCTCGGACGAACTGGCCCACGGGAACCTGGTGGAGTGGACCGTCCGCCACGAGGTCGGCCACGCGGTCGACGAGATGGTCGAGTGGAACCTGGGCTTGGCCGAACAGGAGCGCTTCGGGGGATGGCGGGTCCACCTCGATGCGGACATGGAGGACGTGGCGAGGGCGGTCTTCCGGCAGGCGGGGCTTCTCGCGGTGCTCCCCGCGACGAACGAGAGGATCGCCATCGGCACCCTCGCCCTGCGACTGGGTGCGGAGAGCGTGCGCGAGGACGCGGTAGGGAAGGCGGGGTGGTTGCACAAGTACTTCGACCGCTTCGCGCGCTACCTGGAGCCACCGGAGCTCGACAGGCGCCGTGACCTGGCGCTGCGGTTCATCCGGTTCGCCCTCGCACAACCCTGGTCCCTCGACGACGGTGGCGCGTCCGTCCTGGACGTGGGCGGGCGCACCTACCACGTGGACCAGCACGGGAAGTGGGTCAGCTACTCGACGGAGCAACGCAGCAGCCACGCGCTGTCCAACTACCAGTTCTCGAACCCCCAGGAATGGTTCGCGGAGGCCTATGCGGCCTACTACGACCCGAAATCCGGGGTCGGCGATCGGCTCTCGCCCGAGGTGCGCGCCTGGTTCGCGGCTCGCGGCGCAGCCGCCGGAGGGGCGCGATCCGGGTGATCCGCGGTGGCCGCCTGCAGCCACCGCTCACGCCGATCAGTTCGGGGGCAGCGGGGGGAACTCCACCGGGCCGCGCTGCCCGAGCGCGCGCACGGCTGCTCGGAAGTCCGGCGCTGCGAGGGATTCGCCCATCAGCCGCACCGATTCGGCGACGGCCTGCGGACCGTCGAGGTCCATGCCGCGCCACACCTGCTGCTTGATCACGGCCATCGAGCGCGGGGAGCAGTTCTGCGCCAGCAGCCGGGCGTACTCCTGGGCCGCGGGCAGCACTTCGCGCCGGGGCAGCACGTGCTGGACGAGGCCGAGTTCCTTCGCTTCGGCCGCCTCCACCTTGCGGGCGGACAGCAGCAGGTCCATCGCCGAGGCGACGCCGATGAGCCTGGGCAGCAGCCACGCGGTGCCGTACTCGCCGATGAGGCCGAGCTTGCTGAACGCGGTGGACAGCCGCGCTCCTTCGGCGAGGAACCGCACGTCGGCGAACAGCGCCTGCGCCAGCCCGAGCCCGGCGGCGCCGCCGTTGATCGCGGCGATCAGTGGTGTGCGCAGGGTCATCGGCAGGTGCGGCGGGTGGCCGAGCGAGTCCTCCAGGTCGGGGGCGTCGTCCCCGGCGAGCTGGTGCAGCGCGTCGGGGGACGCTCCGCTGCAGAACCAGTCGCCGTCGCCGGTGACGACGACGGCCCGGACCTCCGGGTCGGCGTCGGCTTCGGCGAGCGCGTCGTAGTAGGCGGCGAACATCGCGCCGTCCATGGCGTTGCGCTGTTCGGGCCGGGCGAGGTGGACGGTGCGCACGCCCCGGGCGGTGGTGCTGCGGATCCCGGTGGAGGTCGTCATGACCGGTTCTCCTTGCGGTTCGGGCGGGGCTGTCCGTGGGGCGCGCACGCCTCGGTTCGCGGTCAGGGCTGACTGTAACCGACCGGGCGGCGCGTGCGGGAGAAGTCGATCGAGGGCGCATCCCGGCTCGCGCACCCGGTTCGGCTCCGCGCTATGACGTGTGACCGGGGTTGCACCGCGCGTGACCTGTTCGTCCCGTACCGCGGCCTATCCTGTGCCCGAACCGCCGGGGCGAGCGCCGCGGTGGCCGGGACGTGCCGGGAGGTCGTGGCAGTGGCGGAGACGAGGCCGGGCGGAATCCGCCCGCGCAACCGGCGGGAACTCATCCTCGAGGCCGCCTCGCGCCTGTTCTACGAGCGGGGCTACGCGCGGGTCGGCGTCAGCGACATCGCCGAGGCCGTCGGCGTCGGCCCCTCGGCGCTGTACCGCCACTTCAAGGGCAAGCAGCTGCTGCTGCGGCGGGTCGTGCTCACCCACCTGCAACCCTTCGAGCGGGTGCTCGACGACCGGTCCGACGACCTCGACGCCGTGGTGCGCGAACTCGCGGCGGCGGCGCTCGACCACCGGGAGCTCGGCGTGCTCTGGCAGCGGGAGGCCCGGCACCTGCCCGACGAGGACCGCGACGAGCTCAAGGACCAGCTGCGGGTGGTCGCGGGCGGCCTCGCCGACCTCGCGCGGGCCTGGCGCCCTGAGCTGACCGAGGACGACGCCCGGTTCCGCGGCTGGTGCCTGTTCAGCGCGCTGACCAGCCCGTCGTACCACCGCGTCGAGCTGCCGCGCGCCCAGTTCGAGGCGCTGCTGCGGGACGTGATCGTCACGATCACCGCGCTGCCGCCGCTGGTCTCCGGTCGCGGGACGGCGAACTCCGACGCCGACGCGCTGCTGCTGCAACGCGGCGGCGCGTCCCGGCGGCGGCAGCTGCTGTCGGCGGCGACCCGGCTGTTCGCCGAACGCGGCTACGCGGCCGTGACCACCGAGGAGATCGGGGCCGAGGTCGGCATCGCCGGCCCCAGCGTCTACAACCACTTCGCCAGCAAGCAGGAACTGCTCGACGCCGTGATCACCCGCGGTTCGGCGTGGCTGGAGATCGACCTCGGCCGCACGCTGGTCCGCTCCTCGGACGCGGCGGAGACGTTGCGGGCGCTGCTGTGGTCCTACATCACCTTCGCGCTCGACCACGGCGGGTTCATCGACATCCTCGTCGGCGAGGTGGGGCACCTGCCCGACCACGAGCGGCACCGGGCGCGCCAGACCCAGCACGAGTACGTCACCGAGTGGGTCTCGCTGCTGCGGGAGGTCCGGCCCGAGCTCGACGCGGCGACCGCGCGGGTGCTGGTGCAGGCGACGTTGACGTTGGCCAACGACATGGCCCGGACCGGCACGGTGCGCGCTCCCGAGGCGGTGCGGCGGGTCGGCGCGGCACTCATGTTCACCAGCGGTCCATGACTTCTTCTTGTGAGGTGCGTGCTAGCCGCTGTTCACTTCTCGCGACCCGCAGGGTGGTTTTCTAGGTATTTCGACGTTCATCGCAGGGTAGGGCGTGCTCACTTCTCGGTTGACTGACCGGGTGGGCTCGAACTAGCCTCCGAACGGGGGACCCGAGCGTCGAGGACGTGCGGGTTCCGGTCGTGCGGACGTGCGCAGGACGCGGTCCGCGGTGGTGCGGCCCGATCGCGGGCTCGCCGCCGAAGGGGCGCGACGGGCGCGTCCACGACCACGGAAGTCGTCCACGAGCGAGGAATGGCGGGTCGCAGGAGCGATGAGCAGCGCGACGGAACCGGTGGGCGTGCCGCCGGCGGAGGAGCCGGACATCCACACGACGGCCGGTCGGCTGGCGGATCTGTACCGGCGCAACCACGAGGCGGTGCACGCGGGTTCCGACCGCGCGATCGAGCGCCAGCACGCCAAGGGCAAGCTGACCGCCCGCGAGCGCATCGACCTGCTGCTCGACGAGGGCTCGTTCGTGGAGCTCGACGAGCACGCCCGGCACCGCTCGACGAACTTCGGCCTCGACGCCGACCGCCCCTACGGCGACGGCGTGGTGACCGGGTACGGCACGGTCGACGGCCGCAAGATCTGCGTGTTCTCGCAGGACTTCACCGTGTTCGGCGGCTCGCTGGGCGAGGTCTTCGGCGAGAAGATCGTCAAGGTCATGGACCTGGCGCTCAAGATCGGCTGCCCGCTGGTCGGCATCAACGACTCCGGCGGCGCCCGCATCCAGGAGGGCGTGGCCGCGCTCGGCCTGTACGCGGAGATCTTCAAGCGCAACACCCACGCCTCCGGCGTGATCCCGCAGATCTCGCTGGTCGTCGGACCGTGCGCGGGCGGCGCGGTGTACTCGCCCGCGATCACCGACTTCACGGTGATGGTCGACCAGACCTCGCACATGTTCATCACCGGCCCGGACGTGATCAAGACGGTGACCGGCGAGGAGGTGACGTTCGAGGACCTCGGCGGTGCCCGCACGCACAACTCCCGCTCCGGCAACGCGCACTACCTGGCCTCCGACGAGCAGGACGCGGTCGACTACGTCAAGGAACTGCTCTCGTTCCTGCCGTCGAACAACCTCTCCGAGCCGCCCGCGTTCGACGCGGAGGCCGAGGCCGGTTCCATCGCCGACAACGTCGGGGAGTCCGACCTCGAACTCGACACCCTGGTGCCGGACTCGCCGAACCAGCCCTACGACGTGAAGGAAGTCCTCGCCAAGGTCCTCGACGAAGGCGAGTTCCTGGAGGTCTCCGCGCTGTTCGCGCCGAACATCGTCGTCGGCTACGGCCGGGTCGAGGGCCGCAGCGTCGGCGTGGTCGCCAACCAGCCGACCCAGATGGCGGGCACCCTCGACATCGACGCCAGCGAGAAGGCCGCGCGGTTCGTGCGCACCTGCGACGCGTTCAACATCCCGGTGCTGACCTTCGTGGACGTCCCCGGCTTCCTGCCCGGCACCGACCAGGAGTGGAACGGCATCATCCGGCGCGGCGCGAAGCTGCTCTACGCCTACGCGGAGGCGACCGTCCCGCTGGTGACGGTGATCATCCGGAAGGCCTACGGCGGCGCCTACGACGTGATGGGCTCCAAGCACCTGGGTGCCGACATCAACCTGGCGTGGCCGACCGCGCAGATCGCGGTGATGGGCGCGCAGGGCGCCGCGAACATCCTCTACCGGCGCAGGCTCGCCGAAGCCGCCGAGAACGGCGAGGACGTCGAGGCGCTGCGCGCGCAGCTGCAGCAGGAGTACGAGGACACCCTCTGCAACCCCTACGTCGCCGCCGAGCGCGGTTACGTCGACTCGGTCATCCCGCCGTCGCACACGCGCGGCTACCTGGCCCGTTCGCTGCGGATGCTGGCGGACAAGCGCGAGTCCCTGCCCGCCAAGAAGCACGGCAACATCCCGCTGTGAGGAGCTCTTCCAGTTCAGCGGCTCCGCCGCTGGCAGGACGAGGATCGAGGGTCGTTCTTCGAGGACTTTTGAGGAGCCGCAATGAGCAGTTCGGACGAGGACGCGGCACCGGAGCTCAGCGTGGTGCCCGGCGAGGACGACGGCACCGGCTCGGACCGGCGCCCCGTGCTGCGCGTCGTGCACGGCAAGCCCACCGACACCGAGATCGCCGCGCTGACCGCGACGCTCACCGCGCTCAGCGGGAGCGGCGGGGCGGCCGAACCGGAGGCCCCGGTGTCGTACTGGGCCTCCCGCGGGGACCGGCTGCGGCACGGCCCGGCGCACGCGTCGCCGCGTCCCGGCAGGGGCGCGTGGCGCTACTCCACCCGGCCGCGCTGATGCGGGCCGACCAGGACGCCGCCGGGCGCGGCGTCCGCCTACCGACCCGGCGATCCCCCGCAGCGGGATCCGCCGAGACAAGACCACTGCGGACAGGGATGGTGTGAACACCATGGGGTTGAAGAAGGTTCTGGTGGCCAACCGCGGCGAGATCGCGGTCCGAGTGGTGCGGGCGTGCCGTGACGCCGGCATCGCCTCGGTGGCCGTCTACGCGGAACCGGACGCGGACGCGGTGTTCGTGCGGCTCGCGGACGAGGCGTTCGCGCTGGGCGGCGCCACCGCGGGCGAGTCCTACCTGGACTTCGAGAAGGTGATCTCGGCCGCGAAGCGGGCCGGGGCCGACGCGGTGCACCCGGGGTACGGGTTCCTGTCCGAGAACGCCGACTTCGCGCAGGCCGTGCTGGACGCCGGCCTGGTGTGGATCGGCCCGACGCCGCAGGCGATCCGCGACCTCGGCGACAAGGTCACCGCCCGGCGCATCGCGCTGGCGGCGGGTGCCCCGCTGGTGCCCGGCACCAAGGACCCGGTCGCCGACGCCGACGAGATCGTCGCGTTCGCGCAGGAGCACGGGCTGCCGGTGGCCATCAAGGCCGCGTTCGGCGGCGGTGGCCGCGGCCTCAAGGTCGCCCGCACGATCGAGGAGATCCCGGAGCTGTTCGACTCCGCGGTGCGCGAGGCCGTGTCGGCCTTCGGCCGCGGCGAGTGCTTCGTGGAGCGCTACCTGGACCGGCCCCGCCACGTCGAGGCCCAGGTGCTGGCCGACCAGCACGGCAAGGTGATCGTGGTCGGCACCCGCGACTGCTCCTTGCAGCGCAGGCACCAGAAGCTGGTGGAGGAGGCGCCCGCGCCGTTCCTCAGCGAGGCGCAGCGCGCGCAGATCCACTCGGCCGCCCGCGACATCTGCTCGCAGGCCGGCTACCACGGCGCGGGGACGGTGGAGTTCCTCGTCGGAGTCGACGGCACGATCTCGTTCCTGGAGGTCAACACCCGGCTGCAGGTCGAGCACCCCGTTTCCGAGGAGACCACCGGCCTGGACCTGGTCGCCGAGCAGTTCCGCATCGCCGCCGGTGAGCACCTGCGCCTCGACGAGGACCCGACCCCGGTCGGGCACTCCATCGAGTTCCGCATCAACGGCGAGGACCCGGGCCGCAACTTCCTGCCCGCGCCGGGCACGGTGACGAAGTTCGTCGCCCCGGCCGGCCCCGGCGTGCGCGTCGATGCCGGCGTGGAGTCGGGCAGCGTCATCGGCGGGCAGTTCGACTCGCTGCTGGCGAAGGTCGTCGTGACCGGCGCCGACCGCGCTCAGGCCATCGCCCGGTCCCGCCGGGTGCTGGAGGAGATGCAGGTCGAGGGCATCGCCACCGTGCTGCCGTTCCACCGCGCCGTGCTGCGGGACCCGGCCTACGTCGCCGACTCCGGCGCGGAGTCGTTCACCGTGCACACGCGGTGGATCGAGACCGAGTTCGACAACCAGCTGACCCCGTTCACCGACTCCGTCCCGCCGGAGGAGGAGGTCGCTCAGCGGCGGACGGTCGTCGTGGAGGTCGACGGCCGCCGAGTGGAGGTCTCGCTGCCCGCGGAGCTGGGAGCGGGCGCCGCCCCGGCCGCCGGCGCGGGGAAGAAGAAGCCGCGCAAGCGCGCGTCCGGCGGCGCGGGCGCGACCGTCTCCGGTGACGCCGTGACGGCGCCGATGCAGGGCATCCTGATCAAGCTCGCCGTGGAGGAGGGCCAGCAGGTCGCCAGCGGCGACCTCATCGGGGTGCTGGAGGCGATGAAGATGGAGAACCCCGTGACCGCGCACAAGGCGGGCACGGTCACCGGTCTCACCGCGGCACCGGGCGACTCCGTGTCGCAGGGCGCCGCGCTGTGCACGATCAAGGATTGAGGCGCCGTTCCCGGACCCGGTGAGCGACCGGGCGGGAGCGCGGGCGGGCGCGGCGGAATCCGCGCTCGCCCGCGGCGCTCGCTCTCGTCGGCGGGACGGCGCGCGGCGCTCCTCCCGCGGCGCGGGTGGATGTCCACTGTGGACCATCGTGTGGACGTCGCGGCGCGGGATCAGGGAACCGAACTCCCCGTTGGAGGAATGATGGACGCGTTGTGCACCTGCCTGTGCCGCCAAGCCGGGCACCACGGGATCTGCCAGGAGTCGCCGGAGCACGGCCTGCGGCTGCTGAGCCCGCAGCTCACGATGACCTCGACCGGCGAAGTCTGCCGGGCCTGCTACCAGGCCACCTCGGCCAGGTTCGCCGCCACCGGAAGGCGGCTGCCGCAACCCGCCTGACCCCCGCGTCCCTTCCCCGGCGACACGCCCGATGCGGGACTTTGGCCCATGTCAGCCGCCCCGCCCCGCCCTGCATCGTGGATCGACGGGGCTGGTCGGCAGCTGCGCCAGGCCACGAAGGGACGAGATCATGGAGGGCGTGTCGGGTTTCCCGGCGGCGCTGGGGCTGGCGCCGGAGCAGGTCGAGCAGGTGGTGCGGCTGGCGGGGCGCGCGCCGTCGTTGCACAACCGGCAACCCTGGCGGTTCCGGTTGACCCCCGACGTGATCGAACTGCACGCCGACCCGCTGCGGCGGATGCCCGGCACCGACCCGCAGGACCGGGAGCTGCGCATCGGCTGCGGAGCGGCGCTGTTCAACCTGCGGCTGGCGCTGGAGCACGTCGGGCTGCGACCGCTGGTGACCTTGCTGCCGCGCGGGCACGAGCCGACGCTGCTGGCCGAGGTGCGCCGCGGCGGATCGCTGCGGGTGGGCACCGAGCAGTCCGAGCTGCTGCGCGCCATCACCACCCGCCGCACCAACCGGCGGCCCTTCCTGCCCACCCCGGTCCCGAAGGTGCACCGCAACGCGCTGTGCGGCTCGGTGTCCGTGGAGCACGCCTGGCTGCACGTCATCGAACGCGCGCAACGCGCGGAGCTGCTCGGCATGGTCCGCAGGGCGCACGACGAGCAGCTGCGCAGCGAGGCGTTCCGCGCGGAGATGGCGGCCTGGACCGGGCTGCGCGAAGGCGCCCCGGAAGGCGTGCAGGCCTCCTCGGCGGGACCGACGCGCGAAGCGCAGGACGAATGGGTGCTGCGGGACTTCTCCGGTGGCCGGGAACGTCCGCGGGTGCCGGGCAAGGACTTCGAGGACGACCCGCTGACCTTCGTGCTCTGCACCTACAGCCAGGGCAAGCAGGCCGACCTGGAGGCGGGGGAGGCGTTGCAGCGGCTGCTGCTCACCGCGACCTCGCTCGGGCTGTCCACCTCGATGCTCTCGCAGGTGATCGAGGTGCGGGAGACGCGCGCGGAACTCCGCGCGATGCTCGGCGGCACGCTTGAACCGCAGGCGGTGCTGCGCATCGGCTACGGCACGCCGGTGCCTGCGACGCCGCGGCGCGCGCCGGAGGAACTGCTCATCACCGGGGCCGAGCGGGAGCGTGCGCCGTCCACTGCGGTGGCGCCGGGCTCCCGGTGAGCTCCTGAGCCGGCGGTGCGCCGGTCCCGCGCCGGGAAAAAGCGCGCCGGAATCGAATTCCGCGCATTGTGCGCAGCCTAACCTTCTTTGCGGGTCCACTGCGCGCGAACTATTTTGTCCGCATGGTCGCCACGAATGAACACGACGGAACCGATGAAATCGGGCACACCCACGCGGATGTGTCCGGCGGCTGGTTGCGACCCGCGGTTTTCGGCGCGATGGACGGGCTCGTGACGAACATCGCTCTGGTCGCGGGCGTGGGCGGTGCCGGGGCGAACGGCCACTTCATGGTGCTCTCCGGCACGGCCGGACTGGTGGCCGGGGCGTTCTCAATGGCGCTGGGCGAGTACAGCTCGGTGGAGACGCAGAACAATTCCGTGCGATCCGAGTCGGTGAAGGAACGCGCGGAATTGGTGCGCGACCCGGTCGGGGAAAGAGCGGAACTCGCCGACATGTTCGTCGAGGACGGGATGAGCCGGGAGACCGCCGAGCGCGCCGCCGCGGAAATCCACGAGAACACCGACCAGGCGGTGCGCACGCACCTGGTGCACGAACTCGGCGTGGACCCGCAGGAACAGCCGTCGCCGCTGGTCGCGGCAGGCTCGTCGTTCCTGTGCTTCGCGATGGGAGCGTTGATCCCGCTGCTGCCGTTCCTGGCGGGCGCGGACTCGCTGCCGCTGGGCTTGCTGGCCGGGGCGATCGGCCTGTTCATCTCCGGTGCGCTGGTCGCGCGCTTCACCACCCGGCCTTGGTGGTGGAACGGCACCCGCCAGCTGCTGTTCGGTGCGCTCGCGGCGGGCGCGACCTTCCTGGTGGGGCAGCTCATCGGGGTCTCGGCGGCCTGATCGCGATTGGCGGAGGGAACCCCTGGGGTGTCGGCCGGTCGTGGATCTGGGCGCGCCGATGTGGTTCCCTCCTGGTGGGACGTCCCGTCTCACAACGGCGTGGACGGGCGTCTCTTCACCGCACCGCCGTTCAGCGCGCGTCGCGGGAGCGGATGAGGACGTCGATCCCGTCGAGTACCCGCGCCAGCCCGAACTCGAAGTGGTGCTCCGCACTGCTGGCGGCGCCGTGCGCCGAGCCCGCGGCGCTGCCGACCTTCGCCGCGGTGGGGAAGTGCTCCGGATCGAGCAGCCGGTCCAGCAGCGGGGCGTGCGCCTGCCACCACTGCTCATCGGTGAGCCCGGTGCGGCGTTCCGCGTCGGCCGCCTCCAGCGCGCCGCGCGCGGCCGTGCGGGCGTGGCCGAGGACGAGGCTCAGCACCGAATCCATTTCGACCTCGCTGAGGCCGATGCCGTCGACGGTCCGCAGCTCGCGTTCGTACTTGGCGGTCTCCTGCGGTCCGAGCACCGGCCGGGCGGTCGCGATCTCCAGCGTCCACGGGTGCCTGCGGTGCAGGTCCCAGTTCTGCCGCGCCACGTGTTCGAGCCGGGCCCGCCAGCCGGTGACCTCGGGGCCGGGCGCCTCGGTCTCGCCGTAGACGGTGTCGAGCATGACGTCGATCAGGTCGTCCTTGCCGGGCACGTAGGTGTAGAGCGACATCGTCCCGGCGCCGAGGCGTTCGGCGACGCCGCGCATGGACAGCGCGGCGAGCCCTTCCGCGTCGGCGAGCGCGATGCCGGCCCGCACGATCTCGTCCGCGCCGAGGCCCGGTTTGCGGGAACGGTGCTCCGGGGCCCGCCACAGCAGTGCCAGCGTCCGCGCCGGGTCCCGTTTCCTGATCACCATGCACGCTCCTGTTCGCCGTCCGATGTTCCGGACGCCGCGTGCCGGGGCCGGATTCGGCCACCTAGCCTAGCCAACCCGCCGCGCCGCTTCACCGATCCCGATCATCAAACCCCGCCACCCCGACCACTCGGCACCCAGCGACCCGGATGAACGGCCCGTTCGCCCAATCCTGTTCGACGAACGGTCCGTTGACTCCGAAGCACCACGCGCAGGTCGCCGAGGTGGCGGGAGTGGGTGAGCGGCCCGTTCGCCCAATTCCGTTGGACGAACGGTCCGTTGACTCGAAACCACATGTCCGCGTCGGCGGGGCCGGAGTGGGTGAGCGGCCCGTTCGTCCAATGTCGTTGGTCGAACGGGCCGTTCACTTCGTTCGGTGGGGGCGCGGCGGGGTGGTGCGGCGGTATAAGGGGCGTATGCCTGCTGCTGGTACCACCGCTGTGGTGTTTCCCGTGCCCGGAGCCGATGCGTTGCTGCGCGCCGTCGGCGAGCGGTTCCCCGGTGCGGTGCGCGCCGGGTTCCCCGCGCACATCACGGTCCTCCACCCGTTCCTGCCGCTGTCCGATGTGGACGATGAGGTGGTGGCGGAGCTGGCCGCGATGTTCGCCCGCCGCGGCCCGCTGCGGGTGGAGTTCGCCGTGTCCGAGCAGCGGCGCCACTTCGACGAGGGCTTCGTGGCGCTGCTCCTCGAACCGGACGGCCCGCTGCGCGAGCTCACCGCCGAGCTCGGCGCTCGGTGGGACCTGCGCCCGTACGGCGGCGCCTACGGCGAGCCGGATCCGCACGTGACGGTCGCGCTCGACGTGGCGCCGGAGCAGGCCGGGCTCATCGCCGAGCAGGCGGCGGGCGCGCTCCCGCCGCCCGCCGACCTCGACGAGGCGTGGCTGGTGGCCTTCGACGGAACCTGGTCGCTGCGAGCGCGCCTACCGCTGGCTCCCGGAGGGGGCGGTCAGTAGACGCCGTCTTCGCCGTTGGCGGCGCGCAAGGTGCGCATGGCCTCGGCGAGCGCCTCCGAACGGTCCAGCCCCAGTGGTGCGAGCACGCGGCGGCGCAGGATCTCCGCGCAGGCTTCGCGCGCCCGCTCGGCGACGTCGCGGCCGTGGTCGGTGAGCACCGCGTAGGTGACCCGCCGGTCGGTGTCGCAGGGTTCGCGCACGATGAGGTCCGCCGCGGCGAGCCGGTCGGCGACCTTGGTGAAGCCGCCGCTGCTGAGCGCTGCTTCGCGGGCGAGCCGGGTCATCGGCATCTTGTGCTCGGGGGAGCGCACCAGCCGCAGCAGGATGTCGAAGGAGCCCGGGGCGAGGCCGAAGCGTTCGGCGATCTCGCTCATCAGGCGGTCCTGGGTGAGGTGGTAGCCCTCGATGACCAGTCCCCACCAGGTGACGATCTCGTCGTCGTCGGTGTTGGGGTCGGGGCGGGTGCCGGGTATCGCCGCGCCGTTGCCGCCCGCTCCGTTGTCTGCGGTTCCGGTCGCCCGGACCGCGTTCGTGGCGCTGCCGCCGCTCACCTGGTCTCCCCTCGCCTCGTCCGTTCGCGGTAGCCAGTCTACCTCTCTCATGTCTCGTGCAGAAATATCTTGCGTGGAAGACAAAACTCTCCTAAGCTTCGTGTCGCGGAGCCGCGAGGCTCCGAAGGTGGAAATCGGCCGGGCCAGTGTCCGGCATCAAGAAGGAGTTGATCATGGCCGACCCAGTCAAGCTCAGCGTCATCTACTACTCGTCGACGGGAACGATCAGCGAGATCGCGAACGCCCTGGTCGCCGAGGCGGAGAAGGCCGGTGCCGAGGTGCGCCTGCGCAAGGCGCCCGAGCTTGCTCCCGACGCGGCGATCGACTCGAACCCGGCGTGGCGCGCGAACATCGACGCCACGGCCTCGGTGCAGGAGGTCGCCGCCGACGACGTCGTCTGGGCCGACGCGGTGATCTTCGGTTCGCCGACGCGCTACGGCAACATCGCCGCGCAGCTCAAGCAGTTCATCGACACCCTCGGCGGGGAGTGGCAGCAGGGCCTGCTGGCCGACAAGGTCTACAGCGGCTTCACCTCCAGCGCCACCAAGCACGGCGGCCAGGAGTCCACGCTGCTGGCGCTGTACAACACGTTCCACCACTTCGGCGGGATCATCGTGAGTCCCGGGTACACCGACGGTTCCAAGTTCGTCGACGGCAACCCGTACGGCACCAGCCACGTCGACGCCCAGGGTCAGCTCAAGGTGGACGACGAGACCCGCACCGCCGCCTCCGTGCAGGCGCGCCGCGTGGTCGCGATCGCCCAGCGGTTGAAGAACGGCGCGTGAGCGTCCGCTGATCGCCGGTGCGGCGCGGGCCGCATCCCGCGCCGCACCGGTTCTTTCCGCCTGCCCGCTTCGGTGGCCGTGCGGGCGGCGGAAACGTCAACGGCCCTCCCGCCGGGAGGTCGCCTTCGGGGGGTCGGCGGTGGAGCCTCCCGGCGGGAGGGCCGCGGCGAGCCCGTGATATCGCTCCCATGTCCGAGCCGTCGCGCCCGGTCCAGGTCCCTCCGTGGACGAATTCCCTTCCAGGCATGGAGTTTTTCGATGAGCATCGCTACGAGCGGGCTGCACCACGTCACTGCGATCGCGGGCGACCCGCAGCGCAACGCGGACTTCTACCTGCGGACGCTCGGCCTACGCCTGGTCAAGACGACGGTGAACTTCGACGACCCGGGCACCTACCACCTCTACTACGGCGACGAGGCCGGACGGCCGGGATCGCTGATGACGTTCTTCCCCTGGAAGGGCGCCCCGAGCGGGCGGCACGGCACCGGCCAGGCGACCACCACGGCGCTGTCGGTGCCGGAGGCGTCGATCGGCTGGTGGAAGCAGCACCTCGCCGCGCAAGGCGTCGAAGTCGGCCAGGTGCACAACCGCGACGGCGAGGACGCGCTGACCTTCCAGGACCCGGACGGCCTGGGGCTCGCGCTGGTCGCGCACCCGCAGGGCGATCCGCGCGCGCCGTGGGACGACGGCATCGTGCCCGCCGAGCACGGGATTCGCGGGCTGCACTCGGTCACGCTGTCGGTCACCGACGAGACGGCGACGGCCGCCATGTTCGACGGCCTCGGCTTGTCCTTCGCCGCCCAGGACGGCAACCGGTTCCGGTTCACCGCGGGCGAGGGCGGCCCCGGCGCGTTCGTCGACGTGCTGGTCACCCCGGACGTTCCGCAAGGGCTGGTGGCCGCGGGCGCGGTGCACCACGTGGCGTGGCGCGCCCCGGACGAGGCGACGCAGGCGACGTGGCGGGAGGAGCTGCTCGGCTCCGGAGTCGACGTGACGTCCATCTTGGACCGCCAGTACTTCCGGTCGATCTACTTCCGGGAGCCGGGCGGTACGCTGTTGGAGATCGCCACCGACGAGCCCGGTTTCACCGCGGACGAGCCGCTGCTGGAACTCGGCCGCGCGCTGAAGCTGCCGCCGTGGCTGGAACCGAAACGCGACGAGATCGACCGGATGCTGCCGAAGCTGAACCTGCCCGCGGAGAACAACCCGGGGGCCACCGCATGAGCGAGCTGTCGCTGACCCACGACCACGTCGACGGCGACGCGGACGCGCCGGTGCTGGTGCTGCTGCACGGAACCGGTGGCTCGCCGGCGGATCTGCGTGGGGTCGCCGACGAGCTCAGCCCGCGATCCCCGGTGCTGGCACCGGCGGGCCCGGTCTCGGAGGGCGGCGCGGCGCGCTGGTTCCGCCGGTTGGCGGAGGGCGTGTTCGACACCGAGGACGTGGTGGCCCGCACGCACCAGCTCGCGGACTTCCTCGCCGAGGCCACCGACGCCTACGGCTGGCACGGCAGACGGCTCGTCGCGGTCGGTTTCTCCAACGGTGCCAACATCGCCGCGGCGTTGACGCTGCTGCGCCCGGACGCGTTGCGGGAGGCGGTGCTGTTCGCCTCGATGCTGCCCGTGCCGGAGCCGCCGGAGCTGGACCTGTCCGGTTCGCGGGTGTTCCTCGGCAACGGCGAGGCCGATCCGATGGCTCCGACGGCCGCGGCGAACGCCTTGGTCTCGGCACTGCGCGCCCGCGGAGCGGACGTCACCGAGCAGTGGCATCCCGGCGGGCACCAGATCACCTCGCCCGGCGTGCGCGCAGCCGCCGAGTGGATCTCCCGACGCTGACACGGGTCGGGGAGGGAGGAGCGGGCCGTTCGCCGGGTGGGGTGAACGGCCCGTTCCGCATCGCGGGTCGCCGGCGCGTCCGCGACGGTTCCCGGGCGCGGATCACTGCGGGCCGCACACCGATGCGGCCTTCCGCGCCGCGTCGGTGATCCACGGTTCAGCGGAGTTCAGGCTCGTGTACACCGCGGTCGCAGCGATCAGGTACCGCTCGTCGACCCGGATGCGCTGGGCGTTGCGCGCCGACTCGTAGCCGTCGGAGCACGCGTTCTGCCCGAGCCCGGACCGCGGGCACCAGATCCCGAACTCCCACGGGCCGCCGTCGCGGAAGGCGTCGTAGGCGCCGCGCGCCTGTGCCGCGCTGCCGAACGAGATGACCTGCACCGAGGCGAGCACCTGGTTGTCGGCCGTGATGGTGTCGCTGTCCACGAGATACGTCCCGACCATGGTCCCCGTGCACCCGTATCCGGTGAGCACGTCGGTGACGCCGTCGTCCATCCCGTAGGCCTGGCCGCAGGGTTTGCTGCCCGCGGATTCCAGCGCGTAGTAGGTGTTCCCGGCGGTGGTGAAGCCCGCCGGGAGCAACGCGTCCCGGGTGAACGGAGTTTCGGCGTCCCCGGTGTCCAGGTCGGCTTCGCCGGCCGACGGCTCGGCTTCCTCCGAGGTCGGTTCCGCACTGGTCGAGGGTTCCTCGGACTCCTCGGGTTCCTCGGTGGTCGACGGGTATTCCGAAGGCGCGTCCTGGTCGTGGATCCGAGAGGGGGACGGCGGCTGATCGGCGGCGACGAAGCGCCACAGCTGTTCGGCGTTGGAGATGCCGAGGAAACCGAACACGGCGATCACACCGGCCACCACCGTGGCGATCGCCGTCCAGGACGGCCCGGAGGAGTTCTCCGGCTGCTTCCCGGCTCGTTCTGCCTCGTCCTCGGTCAAGCGCGCCCCCCGGTTCAGCGGCCGTCCTTCGCGATCACGGCCGTGAACCAGGCAGCGTAGCGAATGCGCCGAGCCGGAAAGGCGCGTTCCGGTGCGCTCACGGTTTCGGGTCGGTGGGCGTGAAGGTCAGCGAGGAGGAGACCTCGCAGTGCGTGTTCTCCCCGGTTCCCTCGCACTGCGCCCCGCTCGACGGCCCTTCGGGCGCGTCGGAGCGTGCGGAGATCTTCGTGTCCCCGTGGCCGGTTCCGGAGGAGCCGACCTCCTTCTTCTCCGGCGGTGGCGGCGCCGGAGCCTGCGGGGCGGTAGCGGGTGCGACGTGCGGGCGCTGATCCGGCGCTGGCGCATCGAACAGGCACAGCGCGAGCACCGCGGCGACGATCGGTGCGCCGAGCACGGCCGCGCGACGAGCGGGGGAGGGTTTCCCGGCCCGCCCGATCGTCACGTCCCCGTGCACCGAGCCGACCTGCACGGTGTGCTCGCTGGTTCCCGAGACGACGTTGCGCGCGCCGCCCGGCTTTCCTTCGTTCACGATCCCTCCTATCGGAATCACCTGAGCGCAAGATTAGCCCTCCTATCGGTGAAGCGGGGCGGATCGGATCGGATCGGCGGATCACGCGAATTCGCGAACGGGTTCCCGTGAGCGCGGAGAATTGTGCCGAGGTGAACACCGGTTACCTCCCGTACGCCGTTCGGCGCATGATTCCGCGCGCTGAGCGATGCGCAGTCCGAAATCGGGATCCGCAATTCGCGCCGGGCGGCTGCGGGAAAATCCCGCACCTTAGCGGGCAGGTGCGGGATTCCCGTTCCTCCCTCGCGCGACCAGGGAATGCCGCAGCGTTCAGGAGGTGGGCAGCTCGATCGACTTCAGGAGTCGGCCAGGCTCACGCCGGTATCCAAGGCCGATCTTGCTGCTGAGGTTCGCGGCCGGAGCACGGTGATGTGGTGTGCGGCGATACTCCGCTCGGCGGCCACGTCATCGAAGACGGTCGGGATGTGACGGAACCGGCGAGGATGTTCGCGTCGTTGCAGGTTGCTGCACTCGGCGAGGCCGAATCCCTCGACTTGCCGCGGATCATCTCCGAGGAACCCGCCGCACGCATCGAGGAGTGGGAACGTGCTTGCTGAGCCCGACCGGACGAAATCAGATCGATCGGGGCGGGCCAACGCTTGCGTCGAAGTCGCGGTGAACCTCCCCGGGCGGGCGCTCTGGCTGGACACCGAGCTCGGGGTGGTTTCGCCCGTGTCGATTTCGGATGCTTTCGCGTCGTTCCTCGGTGCGGTGAAAGCCGGGCGCTTCGACTGCTGACGGCGTCGGGGGCGGGCAGCGCCGAGGAGGCCGTGTGTAGGGTTCCCGCAGGACGGTGCCGTGTTCGCCCCGGAAAGCGAGGAGTGTCCTGATGAGTACCCGGAGCATGACGTTGTTCCTGATCAGGACCCTCGTGTGCCTCGTCGTGGTGGTGGGCGCGGCCTTCTACCTCGGCTGGTCCTGGCCCGTCGGGATCGCGGTGGGTCTCATCGCCCTCGCCGCGGTCGCGCAGGGCGGCGTCATCCTGTGGCAACGCGGGAAGAACCGCGCCCAGTAGGTCAGCTCATCGCGTCGCAGCCGGTGGCCAACGGGTCGTTCGCTGCGGTGGGCTCCCACCGGATGTTCGAGAACGTGACGTCCATGCTCTTCTGGGAGAACACCACGAACGGGGTGTTGACCTTGCCGGGTTCCAGCGTCGACGTCAGTTCGTGGGACGGGACGCCGGTCGGGCGCTCCTTGCCTTCGGTGAAGCACTCCAGCGGGATCTCGACGGTGGTCCGCTTCCCCAGCGGCAGGTCGCGGAACAGCTCGGTGGCGGGGAGTTCGACTCCGCACGGGTAGTCGCAGTGGACGGCGATCCCGGCGTAGCCGGTCGGCGGCGCGTGCAGGACCGCGTCGAACACGAGCGCGCCCTCCGCCAGGTAGGGCGAGAGGTCGACCGGAGGCACGTCCCCCTTGGTCTGCACGTAGACCTGAGCGGGGAGCGCGTCGTCCCAGGTGGCGCGGAGACCGTCGGAGGTCGACCTGATCCGCGGCCCTTGGGCCAGTCCGTCCGTGAAGGACTCGCCGCGCCAGTCGTTGAGCTCGGAAGCGCCGAAACCGGAGAACTCAGCGGCGATCTGCCCGTCGTAGACGACGCGCGGCGCCGGTGGCGGTGCGGCCGTGGTGCCACCGGTGGTCGTGACGAACGAGGTGACCGCGATACCGACGAGCACGACGGCCGCCGCGGCGATTCCCGGCACCAGCCACTTCCGCCGCGGCCTCGACGGCCTGCCCGCCGGAGTTCCGGCGGACGCGCCTCCCGCTACCGAGGTCGACGCCGCCGAGCGAGGCGGCGCGGACACCTGGGCGGCGCCGAGCGCGACGGTGTGCTTCGGGTGCAGCGATCCGCGAACGGGCTTGTCGAATTCCTCGGCGATCAGCTGCCCCACCAGCGGGACGCGGGAGGAACCTCCGGCCAGCAGCACCGCGGAGAGGTCGTCGGCGGTGAGCCCGGCGGAGGCGGTGGTGCGGTGCAGCGCGTCGATGGTCTGCCGCACCGCGGGCGTGATCATCTCGTTGAACTCGAGGCGCGTGATGGTGACCTCGCGCGGTCCGCCCGGCAGCGGAACGGACAGCAGCACGTCCGGTTCGGACGACAGCTCTTCCTTGGCGCGCAAGCACATCGCCTGGATCGCCGCGCGCGCCTGCGCACCCTCCGGATCGGACTGGTCGAGCTCGCTGATGGCCCCGTCCAACCGCTCGTCGAGGTGAGCGCAGATCGCGTCGTCGAAGTCGGTGCCGCCGAGGTACTCGATGCCTTCGGGCGTGCCGAGGATCTCCATCCGGCCGTCGCGCATCCGCAGGATGGTGGTGTCAAAGGTGCCGCCGCCGAGGTCGTAGACGGCGATGACCTCGCCGTCGCCGAGGCGGCGTTCGGTGGAGTAGTGGGTGGCGGCGGCCTCGGGTTCGGTGAGCAACCGGAAATCGGGGACGTCGGCGAGCCGCGGCACCTCCGCGAAGTGCTCGCGCCGGTACGGCCCCCACATCGCCGGGTAGGTGAGCACCACGGAATCCGGCGGCCCGCCGACGAGGCGGGCGGTGGTGGCGAGCACGTCGCTCAGCTGCGCGGCCATCAGCTCGGCGGGGGAGTAGCCGGTGCCGCCGAGCAGCAGCGGGGTGGGATCGCCCAAGCGGCGCTTGAAGTGGCGGGCCACGTTCCTCGGATCGGCGTCCGGGTGCAGGGCGGCGTCCCCGGTCAGCAACGGGCCGTCCGGGGCGCGGTAGGCCACTGAGGGCACGATCACCGCAGGGGACATCGACACCATGCGAGTGCCGCCCGGCATGCTGAACGCAGCGGAGGTGAACGAGGTCCCGAGATCGATTCCGACGCCGTAACGCACTGCGCGTGCTCCCTTGAGGTCTCCGAAACCGCGGACATCGTGAGCGGTGTGATCAACAATAGCCCTCGGGGGATGCGCGCAAAATGCCTTTCTTCCGGAGTTTCGGCGCATCTCCGCCCGCTCGCGGTGACGCCGGAACGCGGTCGACGACCCCGGCTCGGAAGGTGGTGCGCGGTCCTCGGAGCTCGGCCTTCCACGCGGTCGAGCGGTGCACTACTGTCGCGTTCGCCCGATGCCGACCTGCTCGCGGGTCGGCTGGATCGAGGGTTAGGACGGCATGCCGAGACCTCGCCGCGCGCACGAGCTCATCGAGCCCGTCCCAGCCGAACGGTCCCTCGGACCTCGCGCGGCCCTGGAAGAGCTGGCGGCGACGTTGCCCCGCCCCGTCCGGTTCGGAGGCGACCTCGGTGCCCGCGCCGGGCAGGAAGTCGAATCCGCCTTCTGCGACGCGGTCGCCGCCGTGCTGAAACTGCTGGCGGCAGCGGGATCGGCCGCCGAACCCGCGATCGCGGTGGAGTTCGGGCGCGACGACGCGCTGCGCGCCCGCGTGACGTGCCCGGCCGGGACGCGATCGGCGAGCTACCTGCGCGTCGCGCTCGGCCGCGACGCCGAGCGGATCGCCGCGGCAGGCGGCGCGCTGGACTGCGCGGTGGCCGACGGCACCGCGATCATCACCGCGTCGCTCGTGGACGCGACGGCGTCCCCGGGCCGAGGACGGGACGGCGCGTTCGACCAGCGGGTGCTCGACCTCGTCCGAAGGGGACGGCTCGCGGTCGGCGACGGACCGGACCGGGACCGGTGGGACGCCGTCGAAGCGAGGGCGGGGACGCCGCCGCGCCTGGCGGTCGTGACCGACGATCCGGTGGACCCCGAGGTGCTGTCCGAGGCGACGGCGCTCGGGATCGACGTGGTCGTCGTGGACGGTCCCGCCGACGCGGCGCTGGCGGAGCGCTTCCTCGACGAGGACGGTCCGCACGGATCGATCGACGCGGTGTTCGCCTCCCCGGCGCCGACCCCCGCGTTCCTCGCCGCGCTGCGCCGGAGCAGGCAGCGGGTGGCGGTGAGCCGGCTCGACGGCCTCGGCGAGGCGGCGCGCGAACTGGCCGAGCGGGCACCGGTGATCGCCGCGCGCCGCGCGCTCGTGTCGGTGCGCGGCTTGATGTCCGGACTGCCGCAGGAACACCCGCTGCGGTGGGACGTGGACCAGCTGGCCGCCGAGGCGCACGAGATCACCGAGCTGGACCTGCTCGACGAACTCCTGGCCGGGGGCATCCGGTTGCCCCGCGGCGTCGGCGAGGACGCCGCGCGGCTGCTCGGCGCGCGCGGCACCGACCCGCGCACCCGGCTCGCGCTGGGCGCCGCCGCGGACGAGGAGCAGGTGTGCGCCGCCGCGCAGCGGGAGGTGCTGCGGTGGCGGGCGCAGGCCGGGGCGGTGGGCTTCGGCGGGCGCAACGCGGTGCTGTGCGAGGTGCTGGTGCGCACCGCGGAAGGACTGCTCAACTCCGCGCGCACTTCCTGACGGGTTCCGGGCTCCGCCCGGCGCCGCGATCCACGTCCGCTGCGGCCGAATCGGCCCGGCCCGATCGGTTCGAGTGAACGGACCGTTCGTCCGACGGGATTGGACGAACGGTCCGTTCACTCCGAACTCCCCGCCGATGTCGCGGTGGGAGCGAGGGTCGCGGACGAGGTTATAGCCTCGGCGTCCCGCCGAGTCGGGATTGCGCCCCGTTGCAGCCCTGAATGCTCTCCGTCACGCCTCGAATCGAGTGTCGTCAACGTCACGAACAGTGCCTATGGATCTGCCGGTGAAGTCGGCGGTAGTGATGTGCGAGGCTATAAATGATCGGAAGGCGGGGCATGGGCGAAGCAGTGGATGGTGCACGACCACGTCGGCCTCGTGATCCGGATCGACCGCCCGTCGCGGCGGCCCCGGGAGTGATCGCGTCGTGAAGTTCGACCGGCGGATCTCCGTCCTGCTGGCGCACGCGGTGCTGACGCAGGTCGTCACGTTCGTGCTCCGCCCCGCGACGACCTACCGCGCGCTGGAGCTCGACGTGCCCGCCTCCTGGCTGGGCGTGCTCTCCGGCAGCTTCGCGCTGGTGCCGCTGGTGCTGGCGCTCCCGGCCGGGCACATCGTGGACCGGTTGGGGGAGCGGCGGGTCATGATCGCCGGTGGTGTGCTGCTGTGCGCGTCGGGAGCGTGCTTCCTGCTGCTGGGCGGATCGGTGCTGGGGCTGGTCGCGGGCAACGTGCTGCTGGGGACCGGGCACCTGTGCTCCGTGATCGGCCAGCAGGCGTTGGTCGCTAACAAGACGTCCTCGGCCCGGCTGGACGCGGCGTTCGGGTACTACACGTTCGCCGCCTCGCTGGGGCAGGCGGCGGGGCCGCTGCTGATCGTCGTGTTCGGCGGGGCGCGGGCCATCCCGGACACCACGCCGATCTTCTGGGGCGCGACCGCGCTCGCCGCCGCGCTGCTGGTGTGCTCGTTCGGCATCAGCGGCGGCACCCCGTCGGCCGGGACCGCGCCGGAAGGCTCGCCGGGCGTGCGCGAACTGCTGCGGCTGCCCGGTCTCGTCCCGGCGCTGAGCACGAGTTGCGTGGTGCTGGCGGCGGTGGACCTGTCGCTGGTCTACCTGCCCGCTCTCGGGGCCGAGCGCGGCATCGCCTCCGGTGTGGTCGGCGGGCTGCTGGGGCTGCGGGCCGTCGCCTCGATGGTGTCGCGGTTCTTCCTGGGACGGAGCACGCGGCTGCTCGGTCGCCGCCGCCTGCTGGCCCTGAGCCTCACCGCCTCCGCGGTGGGCCTCGGGCTCACGGCGGCCCCGGTGCCGATCTGGGTGCTCGCGGTCGCGGTGCTCGTCGCGGGCCTCGGACTCGGCGTGGGGCAACCGCTGACGATGTCGTGGCTGGCGGAGTCGACGCCACCGGGGTTGCGCGGGCGCGCGATGTCGTTGCGCCTCACCGGGAATCGCGCGGGCCAGGTCGTGCTGCCCGGCGCGGTGGGCCTGGTGGCCAGCGGCGTCGGCGCCGCCGGAGTCCTGCTCGCCACCGCGCTCGGCCTCGCGGGCACCACCTTCCTCGCCCGCCGCCTCCCGCTGGACGGCGGGACCGGCGAGAACCGGTCGGAGTGAACGGACCGTTCGTCCGATCTCATTGGGCGAACGGTCCGTTCACCCGACTCCGGACGCGTCACGTCGTGGTGCGGCAGGCCCCGGTTTCGGCCGGGCCGAAGGTGGGGGAGTCCTCCTTCACGACGTAGACCTCCCACGGTTCGCGGCCGGGGCCGTGCACCCACACCTTGTCCTGGCGGGCGTAGCAGCAGGTCGTGTCCTGCTCCGGTTCCGCGAACAGGCCGAGTTCGGTGAGGCGCGCGGTGGCGTCGGAGACTTCGTCAGTGCTGTCGACTTCGACGCCGAGGTGGTCGAGGGCGGTGTCCTGGCCGGTTTCTCCTTGCAGCAGGACCAGCTTGACCGGTGGTTCGCTGATGGCGAAGTTCGCGTAGCCGGGGCGGATCTTGGCGGGTTCCGCGCCGAGCAGCTTGCAGTAGAAGGCGATCGATCCCTCCAGGTCGCCGACGCGGAGGGCCATTTGCACGCGAGACATCACGAACCCCTGTCTGGACGGTCATCGAAGCAGCCACCGCGAGCTTGCGCCGTTGTTTCGACATATGTCAAGTTAGAAGCATGTCGAAACAAGAGCGGTGCTGCTCGCCGATGCTGCGGGAGCCGCTGAGCGCGGACCGGTCCGTGGAGCTGGCCCGCGTCTTCAAAGCCATCGGCGAACCGGTCCGGCTCCGGCTGCTGTCGCTGATCGCCTCGCACGCGGGCGGCGAAGCGTGCGTGTGCGATCTGACCGGCGCGTTCGAGCTGTCCGGGCCGACGATCTCGCACCACCTCAAGGTGCTGCGGGAGGCCGGGGTGATCGAAGGCGAACGGCGTGGCACCTGGATCTACTACCGGGTGTGCGCCGAGGCGCTCGCCGCTGTGTCGGATCTGCTCGCCCCCACCGCCTCGGGTGTCTCCGCATGACCACCACGACTCCCGAGACCGCGGTGAGGGCGAGGCTGTCCGCGCTGGACCGGCTGCTGCCGCTGTGGATCGGGGCCGCCATGGTCGCGGGGCTGCTCGCCGGACGCTGGATACCCGGTCTCGGTCCGGCGCTCGACGCCGTGCGGATCGACGGCATCTCGCTGCCGATCGCCCTCGGACTGCTGGTGATGATGTACCCGGTGCTGGCGAAGGTGCGTTACGACCGGCTCGACGCCGTCACCGGAGACAAGCGGCTGCTGCTGAGCTCGCTGCTGCTGAACTGGGTGCTCGGCCCGGCATTGATGTTCGCGCTGGCCTGGACGTTCCTGCCGGACCTGCCGGAGTACCGCACCGGGCTGATCATCGTCGGGCTGGCGCGCTGCATCGCGATGGTGGTCATCTGGAACGACCTGGCCCGCGGTGACCGCGAAGCCGCGGCGGTGCTGGTCGCGCTGAACTCCGTGTTCCAGGTGCTCGCGTTCGCCGGGCTCGGCTGGTTCTACCTGTCCGTGCTCCCCGGCCTGCTGGGGCTGGCGCAGGCGGAACTCGCGGTCTCGCCGTGGGACATCGCCGGATCCGTGCTCGTCTTTCTCGGAGTGCCGCTGGTGGCGGGCTATCTCAGCCGCACGTTCGGAGAACGGATCAAGGGACGTACATGGTACGAGGGGACGTTCCTGCCCAGGGTCGGGCCGCTGGCGCTGTGCGGGCTGCTGTTCACCATCGTCGTGCTGTTCGCGCTGCAAGGGCAGCAGATCACGACCAGGCCGTGGGACGTCGCGCGCATCGCGGTGCCGCTGCTGGCTTACTTCGCGTTGATGTGGGCGGGCTCGCTGCTGCTCGGGCGGGTGCTGGGGATGGGCTACGCGCGGTCGGCGACGCTGGCGTTCACCGCCGCGGGCAACAACTTCGAACTCGCCATCGCCGTCGCCATCGCCACGTTCGGCGTCACCTCCGGGCAGGCGCTGGCCGGAGTGGTCGGGCCGCTGATCGAGGTTCCGGTGCTCGTCGGACTGGTCTCCGTGTCGTTGTGGTGCAGGCGCTACTTCACCCGATCCTGACCACCCCGAATCCGACCGCACGACGAGGAGAAGCATGTCAGTGCCCGAAGTGCTGTTCGTCTGCGTGCACAACGCCGGCCGCTCGCAGCTGGCCGCCGCACTGCTCGACCACCACGCGGCCGGCCGCGTGACCGTGCGCTCCGCCGGTTCCGCGCCGGCTGCCGAGATCAACCCCGCCGCGCGCGAGGTGCTGGCCGAATGGGGCCTCGACCTCTCCCGCGAGTTCCCGAAACCGCTGCGCGCCGAGGCGGTCGAAGCGGCGGACGTCGTGATCACCATGGGCTGCGGGGACGCCTGCCCGGTGTTCCCCGGCAAGCGCTACTTGGACTGGGCGCTGGACGATCCGGCCGGGCAGCCGATCGCGGCGGTCCGCCGCATCCGCGACGAGATCGACGCCCGGGTGCGCGGCCTGCTCGCCGAACTCACCTCCGAACAGGGCTGAGAAGTCTTCCCCGACCCGAGCCGCGCGCTCGGCGGTGCTCCCGCCGCGTCGGATTCCGGTCGGGCGCGCGCACGCGGATCAGCCGTCGCGGGCGGCTCGGAGGTAGTCGGTCACCAGGGATTCCAGTTCCGGCGCGCGGCCCTCCCAACCCGGTGGGAGCGCGCCGGAATCGCGGACGAGCAGCCGCCGCTGCCGTCCGGTGCCGCGGCCGTGGATCACCGTGCCCACGATGTCGGCTTCGCCGTCGGCGGGGCCGACGAGGTCGCGGTGGTCCGCCAGGAGCTCGTCGACGTCGCCGTCGAGGTGGACGCGTCCGTCGTGCAGCAGCAGCACGTGGTCGCACACCTCGCGCAGCTCGCCGAGCAGGTGCGAGGACAGCACCACGGTCGTCCCGCGCTCCGCCACGTCGGCCATGATCGAGCGCAGCACCTCGTCCCTGGCGAGCGGATCCAGATCGGACAGCGGCTCGTCGAGCAGCAGCAGGTCGGGCATCCGCCCGAGGCCGAGCGCCAGCGCGAGCCGCGTGCGCACGCCCGGCGACAGCGAACCGACCTTGGCTCCGCGGTCCAACGCGGTGTGCGCGGCCAGCGCCTCCTCCACGCGCTCGCGCGACCAGCGCCGGTTCATCGCCCCTACCGCGCGGATCATCTCGTCCACGGTGAAGTCCGGGTACAGGGCGCGGCGCTGCGGCAGGTAGGAGGCGCGCGGGTGCAGCCCGCCGCGCACCTCCTCGCCGAAGATCCGCACCGAGCCGGAGGTCGGGGCCACCAGGCCCGCGGCCAGCGCGAGGAAGGTGCTCTTGCCGGCGCCGTTCGCGCCGACCAGCCCGATCACCTTGCCCTCGGGGAGGTCGACCGTGCAGTCCGCGACGGCGGTCCGGGTGCCGTAGCTCTTGGACAGTGCGGTGGTGTGCAACGCGGTCATGATGCTCGTCCCGGTCCTCGTGCGTGGAAGTGCTCGTCGCGGACGGCCGCGTAGAGGGCGTCCACTTCTTCGATGGCGAGTCCGCTGCTCTTGGCCCGGCCCACCCACTCCGCCAGGTCGCGCCGCAGCGGTGCCTCGACGGACGTGAGGTCGCTGGCCAAGGAGCGGGTCACGAAGGTGCCGACGCCGCGGCGGGCCTCGACCAGGCCGTCGCGCTCCAGCTCGCGGTACGCCTTGAGCACCGTGTTCGGGTTGACCGCCGTCGCCTCCACGACTTCGCGGGCCGTGGGCAGGCGGTCACCGGGGCCCAGCAATCCCAGCCGCATCGCCTGCGTGACCTGCTGCACGATTTGCACGTAGGTGGAGACCCCGGAGCGACGGTCGATCCGGAACTCGATCATACCGACCAGCATAAAGGGTCCTTGCAGGGTGATCTTTCGATCGTTGTCGTGTCCGGGGCGGAGCCGCTGAGCAGCGACCGGATCGAGCACGGCGACCACCGGCGGGCGCCCGGTTCGCGGGCGCCCGCCGGTGGTCGGGGGTCAGTGCTGCTTGCGCAGCAGCCAGGCGGTGGCCACCAGGAGCAGCACGCCGGCCGCGCCGAACAGCGCGAACTCCGCCCACTGCAGCACCGGCGCGTGCTCGGCGGGGATGACGTCGTGGAACCGCCCGGCGATGCCCTGCTCCCGCAGGCAGGCGTCCGGGTCCTGGTACGCCTCCGTCGCGGAGCCGCGCGTCCCGCAGGCGTTCAAGCGGACCTGCGCGTCGGGCAGCGGATTCCCGGCGGCGTCGAGGTAGCCGCTGTCCACGAGGGAGTCTCCGGTGTCCGGAGTGGACGCCGACGGTCCCGAGACCTCGCGCCGCACCGGGGACAGGTGCGGGTGCACGTTGGTGGCCACCGCGCGCACCACCACCAGCGCGCCGAGCGTGCTGATCATCGCCGGTAACGGGCGTTTCAGCGCGGTGCCCAGCAGCGCCCCGAGGCCGAAGGAGAACAGCAGGTGCGCCACCGGCAGCGGACCGGAGGTGTCGAGGTTGAGGAAGGTGAACGGGCCGCTGGTCAACGGCCCCAGCTCCCCGGCCGCCGAAACCCAGCGCTGCACCGCGAACTGCAGGACGACGACGGTGATCAGCGCAGGCACCAGCACCATCGCCACCTTCGCGGCCATCCAGCGCACCCGGCTGACCGACTGGGTGAACACGAGGACGTGCGTGCCGTTCTCGATCTCCCTGGCGAACAGCGGTGCCGCGCTGAACACCCCGAGCAGCACGGGGAGCGCCAGGATTCCCGCTTGGCCCGCCTTGAGCGGATCCAGCCACCGCGGCTGGAACTCCATCGCGAACCGGAGGCACTCCGCGGACCGCTCGGCGGCCGGGGCGACGCAGCCCCGCATGCCCTGCTCGGCGATGTAGCCCGCCATGCTCGCGTGCAGCGCGGACACCGCGATCACGCCCGTCACGAGCACCGCGGCGAGCGCGATGAGCTGCGCCCGGTGCTGCCGCCACGCCACCCAGATCATGCCGCCACCTCCGAGTTGTCGGCGCCGCGCATGTGCGCCAGCGCGATGTCCTCCAGGCGGGGGCGTTCTTGGCGCCAGCCGGGAGCGGTCACGGGGCCGCCCGCGCGGGCGAGCAGGAACCGCTCCCGCGGCGATCGGACCTCGTCGATGATCTCAGCTCGGCGCACCGGGTCGGGCGCGGCGCCCGGTCCGCGCAGCACGCGGTGACCGGCGACCAGGTCGGCGACCGAGCCGTCGAGCCGCACCGCGCCCGCGCTCATCAGCAGCAGGTGGTCGCACACGTCGGTGAGGTCGCTGAGCACGTGCGAGGACAACACGATCGTGATCGGGTGCCGCCGGGCCTCGTCCTGCAGGGTCCGCAGCGTCGCCTGCCGCGCCAGCGGATCCAGGTCGGCCATCGGCTCGTCGAGCAGCAGCAGCGCGGGGCGCTTGCCCAGCGCCAGCGCCAGCGCGACCCGGGTGCGCTGCCCGCCGGAGAGGGTGCCGATCTTGGCCTCGAAGGGCACGGCGGCCTCGCGCACGAGGCGTTCGGCGCGGTCCTGGTCCCAGGTGGTGTTCATCCGCGCTCCCAACCGGAGCGTCTCGCGCACGGTGAGGCCGGGGTAGAGCGGTTTCTGCTGGGCGAGGTAGGCCACGTCGGCGGGGGCGGCGGACCCGGAGGGGCGCCGGCCGAAGACCTCGGCGACGCCTTCGCTCGGGGCGAGCAGCCCGGTCAGCAGGCCCAGCAGCGTGCTCTTGCCCGCGCCGTTCGGCCCGACGAGGGCGACGATCCGGTTCGGCGGCAGCCGGAACGAGCACTCGCGCAGCGCCCAGCCGCGGCGGTAGCGCTTGCCCAGTCCCTCGGCGCGCACGGCTGCCGTTCCCGATCGCACTTGAGGTGGTGCGGACATCCCTCGCCCTCTCTCTCAGACGCATTTCACTAGTTAGCTAGTGGAATAGTACATGTGGTGATCGCGGCGGTACGGGGACGCACTGCGCGAGCGGCGCGCGGATCAGGTGCGGGGCGCGGAGTCCACGAACGGCCCACCGTTGCCCGGTTCGCGCGCGTTCCGGAGCCGTGGCGTTGCGCCGAACGTCGCCAACCCGCGGAGTTCCGTTGACACCGCGCCGGAAACGCGAAGATCGTGGAACTCGTCCCGCCCGATCGCGGGCGGCAGCCGAGGGGGCTTGCGATGACCGGATACCGGGGCCGGGCGTTCGGTGCGCTGATCGGCGTGCTGCTGTGCGTCCCGCTCGCTCCGGCGGCGATCGCGGCACCGCGAGCGGAGATCTGCAACCGGCACTGCGACGGGCGCGATCCGCAGCTGGCCACCGGAGACCGGATCCCGGTCAGCGCCGACGCGTCCGGGCGCACCGTCGAGCTGCACGTCGACGACGGCGACGCGATGGGCTGGGCCTCGATCAGCGGCGCGGCCGAAGGCGACCAGGTGTGGCTGGACCGCTCCTTCGACGGCGGGAAGACCTGGGATTCCGGCGGCAGGCTCGGCGAGACGACCGTCCCGGCCGGGCAGACCGGGTGGCGCACGCTCATGTTCAACGCCGACGACTGGAACGCGCGCGGAGTCGGCGCCCTGCGGGCCTGCGCCTCCCCGCCGGACGGGGCGGCCGCGTGCACCGGCTGGGCGCGGCCGGACTGGAACGCGGGCAGCCGCGACACCGCCGCCGCGACCGCGCTGATGATGCGCTACCGCCAGGACATCGGGCTGTTCGACACCGGGAACTGGTGGACCTCCGCGAACGCGCTCACCGCGCTGATCGACAACATCCGGATCAGCGGGCTGCGCGGCTACGAGTACGCCGTCGCGCACACCTACGACCTCAACGTCGACGCGCAGGGCGGGAACTTCACCAACGAGTACCTCGACGACACCGGGTGGTGGGGCTTGGCGTGGATCGCGGCCTACGACCTCACCGGCGACGGCCGCTACCTGGAGACCGCGCGCGCGGACGCCGACCACATGGCCGCGCACTGGACTCCCGAATGCGGCGGCGGAGTGCTGTGGAACCAGCACAAGACCTACAAGAACGCCATCACCAACGAGCTCTACCTGCACCTCAACGCCGCGCTGCACAACAGGATCCCGGGTGACGCGACCTATCTGCAGCGCGCCCGCGACGAGTGGGCGTGGTTCGAGGCCAGCGGCATGATCAACGACGACGGCCTGGTCAACGACGGGATCACCGAGGGCTGCGCGAACAACGGTGACACCACCTGGACCTACAACCAGGGCGTGCTGCTCGGCGGGCTCGTCGAACTGCACCGGGCGACCGGGGAGCAGGCGCTGCTCGACCGGGCCCGCTCCCTGGCCGACGCCTCGACCGGATCGGAGTACCTGAACCCGGGTGGAGTGCTGCGCGAACCCGTCGAAGCCGACGACTGCTTCGGCGACGGCGCGTCGTTCAAGGGCCCCTACGCGCGCGGGCTCGGGGTGCTCAACGCGGCGCTCGACGACCGGCCCTACACCGATTACCTGGCGCGGCAGGCTTCGGCCGCGCACGCGAACGATCGCGACTCGCTCGACGCGTACGGGCCGCACTGGAACGGGCCGTTCGTCGCTCCTGGTGACGGCCACGGTTGCCAGCACAGCGCGCTGGACCTGCTCAACGCCGCTGCGCAGGGTTGACCAGTGCGTTTCGGCCGAACGGTGGTGCGGATGGGCGAGAAGACCGCGTGCAATCGATCAGGACTCGTGTCACGCCACGTCACCACCCGCGACAATTCCACCGAATTGGTGCAGCACGTTTGCGGTGATCGGAGCACCGTCGTTCATTAGGGTGACGACGGGAGCCGGGGCCGCTCGTTCCGTCCTGGGTCCGAGCACAGGTCGGAGTGGGCGCTGAAGTCCGCACCGACATCGTGTCCCTTCGTGGAGGAGAGCCAATGGCTGACGCCGGTGATTCGCCCGAGACCAGTGACGACGAGCCACCGCTGCCCGAGAGGGCCGCCGCCCTGGTGGAGCTGCTGAGCCGGAACGCGGCCACGGCCGAGCAGGACCGCGCGCTGCCGGACGAGAACGTGCGGGCGTTGCAGGAAGCGGGATTGTTCGGCCTGCTCGCCCCGGCGAGGTTCGGCGGACACCAGACCGATTTCCGCACGTTCGTGCGGGTCATCGCCGAACTCGGCAGGGGGTGCGGCTCGACGGCGTGGGTGGTCACCCTGATCAACACCTGCCAGTGGATGGTCGGACTCCTGCCCGAACGGGCACAGCAGGAGGTCTTCGGGGTAGACCCCGACGCCCGCGTGTGCACCGTCATCGAACCGAACGCGTCCAGCACGGCGGCCGAAGGCGGCCAGGTCATCACCGGGAGGTGGGCGTTCGCCTCCGGATGCGGCCACTGCCAGTGGGCGATGCTGGGAATCCCGATCGTCGACGACGCCGGTGAGCAGGTCGACCAAGGGCTGGCGCTGGTCCCGATGGAGGAGCTGGAGGTCGTCGACACCTGGTTCGTCAGCGGCATGCGCGGGACCGGGAGCAACACGCTGGTCGGCGAGGAGATCTTCGTTCCCGAGCACCGCATCCTGTCGGTGTCCCGCGCGCTGCGGGGCGACTACCCGACCGAGCACGACGACGAGGTGCTGTACCGGTCGGCGTTCGCGCCGGTGCTGATCATCATCCTGGCCGCGCCGCTGCTCGGTCTCGCCCGGGGCGGTCTCGACGCGGTGCTGGAGGGGCTCGGCAAGGACAAGAAGATCGCCTACACCTTCTACGCGGACTCCCGGCACGCCCCGTCCACCCAGATGCAGCTGGCCGAGGCCGCGCAGCTCATCGACACCGCGGAACTGCACCTCACCAGGGCGGCCACGGACATCGACACCTGGGCGGCCGGGCCGGAGTACATGCCGGAGTTCCACCGCGCGCGGGTGCGGATGGACACCGGCTCGATCGCCGTGCGCACGCGCGAAGCCCTCGACCTGCTGCTCAACATCGGCGGCGCGGGCAGCTTCGCCGAGGCCAACCCGCTGCAGCGGATCTGGCGCGACCAGGAGGTCGCCGGGCGGCACGCGGTGATCAACCCCGCGATCGCGACCGAGGTCTACGGCCGCGCCCTGCTGGGAATCGAAGACCAGGTCACGCCGATCATCTGACCGCCCGTCAGGTCGTCGTCGTGACGACGATGTCCCCGAGCACGGGGGCTTCGTCGCGTTCCAGGACCGACGACGTCGCCACCAGCCGCCCGCCGCCCTCCTCCCAGATCCGGGTGCGGATGGTCTCGCCGGGGAACACGACCCCGGTGAAGCGCGCCGCGTACGACGACATCCGGTGCACCTCGCCGCCGAGCGCGGTGTCCGCGATGGCCTTGCACGCCACGCCGTAGGTGCACAGCCCGTGCAGGATCGGGGCGGGGAACCCGGCCGCCTCGGCGAACGCGGGGTCGGCGTGCAGCGGGTTGCGGTCGCCGCAGAGCCGGTAGAGCAGCGCCTGCTGCGGCGAGGTGGGGAAGTCGGTGACGAGGTCCGGTTCCCGCTGCGGCGGTTCGGCCCGCTGCGACGAGCCGCGGTGCCCGCCGAAACCGCCTTCGCCGCGGGCGAAGATGGTCGAGCGGGCCGCGCACAGCGGGCCGTCCTCGTCGGTCATCGTGGTCTCCTGCACGATCACCGCCGCCTTGCCCTTGTCCTGCACGTCGACGATGCGGGTCGTCGCCCGCGCGCCGCCGGCGGCGGGGAACGGGCGGTGCACGGTGATCTCCTGGCCGCCGTGCAGCACCTTCGCCAGGTCGACCTCGACGCCGGGGAACGACAGCGTCGGCGGCTCGAACTGGCGCAGGTTCGGCGCCACCACCGCGAACGACGGCAGCACCTGCAGGTCCTGCTCGTAGGCGTAGCGCAGCTCACCGGGATCTGTCGGCGGGTTCCCGGCGCCGAGCGCGAGCTGGTAGAGCAGCACGTCGGACGAGCTCCACTCGACGTCCTGGGCGGCCACGGTCGCGCCGATCGCGACCTCGGGATCGATGGGCATGCGGTTCCCTCACTCGTAGCTGACGTGGACTTCGTCGGTGACCGGCAGCGACTGGCAGGCCAGCACGATGCCGTCGTCGAGGTCCTCCTGCTCCAGGATGTCGTTGCGCACCATGCTCACCTCACCACCGCTGATGCGGCACGCGCAGGCGCTGCACGCACCCTGCCTGCACGAGTAGGGCGCGTCGATGCCGCGTTCCAGCAGCAGGTCCAGCAACCGCTGCCGACGCGGCCAGTCGAACCGGTGGCGGGCGCCGTCGATGTCGACCTCGACGGTCGCGTCGGGCTGCGCGGGCTCGGCGGGCTCCGGTTCGCCGCCGCGTTCGAACGGGTTCTCCGCCAGGGACAGGAAGCGTTCGACGTGCAGCCGGTCGCGGGCGAAGCCGAGCGGTTCGAGCGCACCGCACGCGACGTCCATGAACGCGCCCGGACCGCAGACGAACGCCTCGTGGTCCGCGAACGGTTCCGCCAGCGCCCGCAGCGACGACTCGTCCGGCAGGCCCTGCACCGTTTCCAGCCAGTGCACGACGGTGAGCCGCCCCGGGTGCCGCGCGGCGAGCTCCCGCAGCGCCGCCGCGAAGATCACCGACTGCTCGTCGCGGTTCGCGTAGAGCAGCACGATCCGCCCGTCGCCGCCGGCCAGCACCGAGCGCACGATCGACATGATCGGGGTGATCCCGCTGCCACCGGCGAGCATCAGGAAGTTCCCGTCCAGCGACTTCGGCGTGAACCCGCCGTCCGGGGCCAGCACGTCCACTATGGACCCCGCGGTCGCGTTGTCGCACAACCAGTTCGACCCGTGGCCGCCGGGAACGCGCTTGACGGTGACCCGCGGCGCGGAGTCGGTGTGCGGCGAGCTCGACAGCGAGTAGCACCGGGCCACCGACCCGCCGTGCTCGCCGGGCACGCGCAGCGTCAGGAACTGGCCCGGCCGGTAGGCGAACTCGCCGCCGTCCGGGACGGCGAAGACCAGGGAGATCGCATCCGGGGTCTCTTCGACGACTTCGTCGACCTTCAACCGGTGCACGCCGGATTCGGAAGGTTCGGACATGACGCCCTCCTACTCCTGCTCCTCGACCGCCCGGACCGACGCGGCGATGCTCTCGTGCAGGTCCGCGCAGCTCTCCACGTGGGCGGTGCTGCCGTCGCGGGCGCGCGCCGCCAGCTCGGGGCACTGCCGGGCCGCCGCCCCCGTCCACTGGATGCTGGTGTGCGACGGGCTGTTCTTCTTCGCCAGCACGCACGCGCCGCACCGGGTGCACTCGACCGGGCGCAGGCCCCCTTCGAGCTGTTCTCGGCGGTCCTCGGCGGTGCGCTCCCGCAGCCGCGCCCGCATCCGCGGATCGTCGGCGAACGAGGGCGCCTTGGCCCAGCCGCCGCCCGCCGTGCTCACCGCCCGTCCGCTCGGCGCGCGAGGTTGTCGGCGACCTCCTGCTCCCACGCGACGTTCGCGCGGGTGGTGTCCACCTCGAACTCGAACCGCCCGGCCATGTCCTCGGTGACGTCGGCGGCGTCGACGTAGAACTGCTCGTACCAGCGCCGCAGCTGGTACACCGGCCCGTCCTCCTCGCACAGCAGCGGATTGTCGATGCGGGTCTTGTTCCGCCAGATCTCCACGTCCTGCAGGAAGCCGACGCTGGTGTTCTTGGCGATCTTGCCCGCCATCTTGTCCGCCTGCTCGTCGGTGAGGCCGGGCAGCTTCTTCGCCAGCACGCCCCACTGCAGGACGAACGAGTTCTCCGTGACCGGGTAGTGGCAGTTGATCAGGATGGTCTCGATGGTCATGCCCTTGTGCTCGTTCCACAGCCTGTCGATCATGTACGACGGCCCGTAGTACGACGCCTCCGAGCGGCCGAAGTTCTCCTCGCCCGCGTAGTTCGACTGCGAGCCGCCGACGTCCGGGCGCCCCTTGGTGTTGAGGTACTGGGTGGCGATGTGGCCTTCGAAGACGTTCTTGAAGTACGTCGGGAACGCGTAGTGCACGTAGAAGAAGTGCGCCATGTCGACGACGTTGTCGATGATCTCCCGGCAGTTCGACCCCTCGATCAGCTCCGAGTCCCAGGTCCAGTTGCTCCACTCCGGGGAGTGCGCCTCGGGCAGTTCCGGCACCACGATGTCCGGCGGTGGCGGGTTGCCCTCCGGGTCGTTCCACACGAACAGCTGCTTGTTGCGCTCCAGGCAGATCCACGCCTTGGTGCGCGCCCGCAGCGGAATCCGCTTGGCGTAGGGGATTCCGACGCAGCGGCCCTCGCCGGACCAGCGCCAGTCGTGGAACGGGCAGGCCACCGCGTCGCCCTTGACGGTGCCCTGGCTGAGGTCGCCGCCCATGTGCCTGCAGTAACCGTCCAGCACGTGCAGCTCGCCGTCGCCGGACTGGAAGACGACGAGCTTCGTGCCGAACGCCTCGACGGCGTGCGGTGATCCGTCCTTGAACGTCTCGGCGAGCCCCAGGCAGTGCCAGCCGCGGGCGAACCTGGTCGGCGGGGTTCCGACGTCGATGGTGCGCACTTCGCTGTCGCCGTTGTTCGACGCCTGCGTCATCGCTGTCTCCTCCGTCCGCCCCTGCCGGGGCTCGAAGCGTGGTCCGTCTCGGCTCGGCCGGTCGCGTCCGCCATGTGCAGCGCGGCCAGGTATCCGAAGGTCATGGCCGGTCCGAGGGTCGCGCCCGGTCCGGCGTAGGTGCGGCCCATGACGGCCGCGCTGGAGTTGCCCGCCGCGTACAGGCCGGGGATCGGGTCGCCGTCCTCGCGCAGCACGCGGGCGTGCACGTCGATGCGCAGCCCGCCCTTGGTGCCGAGGTCCCCCGGCACGATCTTCACCGCGTAGAAGGGTGCGGCGGCCAGCGTCGCCAGGCACGGGTTGGGGCGGTTGAACGGGTCGCCGTAGTAGCGGTCGTAGGCGCTGCGCCCGCGCTGGAAGTCGGTGTCCTCGCCGCCGCGCGCGTGCTCGTTGAACCGGTCGACGGTGCCGCGCAGCCGATCGCGCGGTACGCCGATCTTGTCCGCGAGCTCCTCCACGGTGCTCGCGCGCTGGATCACGCCGGCCGCGTACCAGCGCTTCGGGAACGGCTGGCGCGGTCCCAGGCCCGCGAACACGTAGCGGTCGCGGTAGCGCTGGTCGGCGATCAGCCAGGTCGGGAGGTTGCGCGCGGGCCCGTCGCCCGGCCCGTACATCGCGTGCACCGCGTCCACGTACGGAGCTGCCTCGTTGACGAACCGGCGGCCATCGCCGTTGACCATGATGCAGCCCGGCAGCGTGCGCTCGGCGAGGCAGAACCACGGGCCGCCGGTCAGCGGGATGGACGGGCCCCACCAGGCGTCGTCCATCAGGTCCACCGCGGCGCCGAGTTCCTGGCCTGCGCGGATGCCGTCGCCGATGTTGGCCGCCGCGCCGACGGTCCACGCCGTGCCGATCGGTTCCCGCTGGTGCTGCTTGCGCATCACCTCGTTGCGCTCGAACCCGCCCGCGGCGAGCACGACGCCGCGCCGGGCGTGCAGCTCGACGCGTTGCCCGTCGCGGCGCACGACGACTCCGGTGACGCGTCCCGCGTCGTCCCGGACCAGGTCGAGCAGTTCGGTGCCGAGCCACAGCGGCACCCTGAGGTCGCGCAGCCCGGCCCGCAGCCCTGCCGCGAGCGCCTGGCCCCGCACCAGCAGCCGCTTGCGCAGCAGGTTGGCGAGCATCCAGCGCGCACCGACCCGCACGGCGCGCAGCGCACCGCGGGGGTGGCGGGCGACGAGGTTGAGCCAGCGGAAATCGGCCTGGGTGACGGCGAAGTTGCGCGGGGACTTGGTGAAGTCCGGTTCGAGGTGGGCGAGTTCGTCGCCGAGCAGGTGCCCGTCGAGCGGCTTCGGCTCGATGGAACGCCCGCCGGGGCGTCCGCCGGGCGCTTCGGGGTAGTAGTCGGAGTAGCCCGGCACCCACCGCATCCGCAGCGGGGTGGCGTCGAGCACGGTCGAGAGCATCGCGGGGCCGTGGGCGAGGAAGGCGCGCCGCAGCTCGGCGGGCGCGGTGTCGCCGACGATGTGGTCGAGGTAGGCGTCGGCGGCCTCGGCGGTGTCCGGGAGTCCCCGGCGCGCGAGCACCTCGTTGTTCGGCACCCACACGCCGCCGCCGGAGCGGGCCGTGGAGCCGCCGAAGCGGTCGGCCTTCTCCACCACCACGACGTGCAGGCCCGCCCGCGCGGCGGTGATCGCCGCGGTCATCCCCGCGGCTCCGCTGCCCACCACGACGACGTCGACCTGGGAGCCCGCCGGGTCCGGTGCCGGGACGGATGCGCTCATGTCACCTCCATCGCTCTCAATACTGAAACAGGTTATAGTTTTATCCGCAGTGGCGCTACGGTGATGACCGGAAACATGGACTCGGGTCGGAGATCTCGATGGAGAACCGGTTTCAATCGGAGGACGTCGTGACGGAGGAGCTGTGGGCGGACGTGGTGGTCGTGGGCTTCGGCGTCGCGGGCGCGTGCGCCGCTATCGAAGCCGCCCGCGGCGGAGCCGAGGTCGTACTGCTGGACCGGTTCTCCGGAGGCGGCGCGAGCAGGCTCTCCGGCGGAGTCGTCTACGCGGGCGGCGGCACCCGCCTGCAGCGCGAAGCGGGCGTCGCCGACACGGTCGAGGACATGTACGAGTACCTGCGGCTGGAGACCGGCGACGCCGTGTCGGAGGGCACCCTGCGGCGGTTCTGCGAGCAGAGCCCCGAGATGATCACCTGGCTGGAGGAGTGCGGCGTGCCCTTCGGCAGCGGCCTGGCCCCCTACAAGACGTCCTACCCGAGCAACCGCCACTACCTCTACTACTCGGGCAGCGAGGCCTCCGGCGGATTCCGCGACGTCGCCCGCCCCGCGCCGCGCGGACACCGCGCCTACGGGCGCGGGACCTCCGGCAAGGTCCTGTTCGCCGCGCTTGCCGCCGCGGTGCGCGCCGCCGGCGTGCGGATCGTCGACCAGACCCGGTGCACCGACCTGATCACCGACCCCACCGGCCGAGTCCGCGGAGTGCAGTGCGAGTCGCTGACCACCGCCTCCCGCCGAGCGCGGCGCACGCACCGGGCGGCGGCGAAGTTCGCCGCGAAACCCGGCCTCTACGTGCCCGCGCTGGGCAAGCGCCTGCACGCGGTGGCCGAGCGGGTGGAGCGGCGCCACGCGCGCCCGCTGCGCGTGCGGGCCAGGCGCGGTGTCGTGCTCGCCGCGGGCGGCTTCGTCGCGAACCGGGAGATGCTGCGCCGCCACGCCCCGCTGTACCGGGGCGGGCTGCCGCTGGGCACGCGCGGCGACGACGGCAGCGGCATCCGGCTCGGCACCGCGGCGGGCGGCGCGACGGACAAGATGGAGAAGGTCTCGGCGTGGCGGTTCATCACCCCGCCCAGCCCGTTCCTCGGCGCGGTCCTCGTCGACGAGCACGGCGACCGGGTCTGCGACGAATCCCGCTACGGCGCCGCGCTCGGCGACGCGCTGATCAACCACCACGGCGGTCGCGGCTGGCTGCTGATCGACGCCGAGCTGCGGCGGGAGGCGCTGCGCCGGTTGCGCGAGCAGACCGTGTGGTTCCAGCTGATGCAGGCGCTGCACCTGCTGGGCGGGCGGTCGGTGAGCGCGCCGACCCTCGCCGAGGTGGCGGTGCGCGCGGGCATCGACCCGGTGCGCTTGCGCAAGACCGCGGAGGCGCACGACGGCGCGGCGGACGGCGAAGACCCCGCGGGCAAACCGGCGGAGTTCGTGCGGCGGCTGCGCACCCCGCCGTTCACGCTGCTCGACATCTCCATCCGGCCCAGCGTCGCCTACCCGTGCCCGATGCTGACCCTCGGCGGGCTGGTCACCGACGAGACGACCGGCGCGGTGCTCGACGACGACCGCGCCCCGATCCCCGGCCTCTACGCGGCGGGCCGCACTGCCGCGGGCTTGTGCTCGAACTCCTACGTCAGCGGCCTCTCGCTCGCCGACTGCGTGTTCTCCGGACGCCGAGCGGGCCGCCACCTCGCGGGAACGGACGCCGATGGCTGACCGCGCCGAGACCTCGGGCGTCCACCGCCCGCAAGCACCTGACACCGGAGGCACCGTGCTCACCAGCGAACAACGCGACGAGCTGGCGCTGCGGCTGCGCGACGCCGAGCGGGACCGGGCGCCGATCGCGCCCCTGATCGACTCGCACCCGCGCCTCACCGCCGTCGACGCCTACGAGATCCAGCTCGCCAACATCCGCCGCAGGCTGCCCGGCACCGAGGTCGTCGGGCACAAGGTGGGCCTGTCCTCCCCGGTGATGCAGGCGATGATGGGCGTCGACGAACCCGACTACGGCCACCTGCTCGCCGACATGCGCCTGTCCGAGGACGAGCCGATCGAAGCGGCGCGCTACTGCTTCCCCCGGGTGGAGGTGGAGGTCGGCTTCCTGCTCGGCGCGGACCTGCCCGGCGAATCCTGCACCGAACAGGACGTGCTGGCGGGCACCGAGGCGCTGGTGCCGTCGATCGAGCTCATCGACAGCCGCATCACCGACTGGCGGATCAGCCTCGCCGACACCATCGCCGACAACGCCTCCTCGGCCGGTTTCCTGCTGGGAGCGGCCAGGATCGCGCCGGACGCGGTCGACCCGCGCGCCATCGACGTGGTGCTGCGCCGCGACGGCTACCGGATCGCCGAGGGCAGCTCGGACGCCGTGCTCGGCGATCCGACGACGGCGGTGGCGTGGCTGGCGCGGAAAGTCGCCGGGTTCGGCGTCCGGCTGCGCGCCGGGCACGTGGTGCTGCCCGGATCGTGCACCAGGGCCGTCGACGTGGCCTCCGGGCAGCGCTTCGAAGCCGAGTTCGGCACCGGCGGCCACCAGCTCGGCGCGGTGTCCGCGTCCTTCCGGTGACCAGGAACAGACCGACGAGGGTGCGAGGAGCTTGATGATGAGTCCAGGCAAGGCGACCGCGGCGATCGTGGGATCCGGAAACATCGGCACCGACCTGCTCTACAAGCTGAGCCGGTCCCCGGTGGTCGAACCCCGCTGGATGATCGGCATCGACCCGGCGAGCGAAGGGCTGCGCCGGGCGGCCGATCTCGGCGTGCGCACCAGCGCTGACGGGGTGGACTGGCTGCTGGCGCAGGACGACCGGCCGGACCTGGTCTTCGAGGCCACCTCGGCGGGAGTGCACCGCGCGAACGCGCCCCGCTACGCGAGCGCGGGCATCCGCGCGATCGACCTCACCCCGGCCGCGGTGGGTCCGCCGGTGGTGCCGCCGGTGAACATCGGCGCGCACCTGGAGGCGCCCAACGTCAACCTGATCACCTGCGGCGGCCAGGCGACGATCCCGATGGTGCACGCGGTGTCCCGCGTCGCGCCGGTGAGCTACGCGGAGATCGTCGCCTCGGTCGCGTCCGTGTCGGCGGGCCCCGGTACCCGCGCGAACATCGACGAGTTCACCAAGACCACCGGCCTGGGCATCGAGACCATCGGCGGCGCCGAGCGCGGCAAGGCGATCATCGTGCTCAATCCCGCGGACCCGCCGATGATCATGCGCGACACCATCTTCTGCGCCGTGGCACCGGATTCCGACACCGACGCGATCGGCGAGTCCATCACCCGCATGGCCCGGGAGATCGCCGAGTACGTCCCCGGCTACCGCCTGCTCGGCGAGCCCCAGTTCGACGCCGCCGACGACCACGTCCGCGTCGCCACCTTCGTCGAGGTCGCCGGCGCCGGGGACTTCCTGCCGCCGTACTCCGGAAATCTCGACATCATGACCGCCGCCGCCGTGCGCGTGGGCGAGGAGCTCGTCCGAGCGGGCGCGCGGCCGGACACCGCAGAGGAGCGAATCTCGTGACCGAGCTGCCCAGGACGTTCTCCGAATCGCTGGACCTGCGGGTGACCGACACGTCGCTGCGCGACGGCTCGCACCACAAGCGCCACCAGTTCACCGCCGAGGAGGTGCGCGACATCGTCGCCGCGCTCGACGGCGCCGGGGTGCCGGTGATCGAAGTGACCCACGGCGACGGGCTCGGCGGCTCGTCGTTCAACTACGGCTTCTCCCGCACCCCGGAGCAGGAGCTGATCGCGCTCGCGGCCCGCACCGCCGTGCACGCCCGGATCGCGTTCCTGATGCTGCCCGGCGTGGGCGTGCTCGACGACATCGTCCGCGCGCAGGACAACGGCGCCGCGGTGTGCCGGATCGCCACGCACTGCACCGAGGCCGACGTCTCCGAGCAGCACTTCCGGCTGGCCAGGCAGCGCGGGCTGGAGACCGTGGGCTTCCTGATGATGGCGCACTCCCAGCCGCCGGAATCGCTGGCGAAGCAGGCGCGGATCATGGTCGACGCGGGCTGCCAGTGCGTGTACGTGGTCGACTCGGCCGGTGCGCTGGTGCTGGAGCAGGTCGCCGACCGGGTCGCGGCCATCGTCGCCGAAGTCGGCGACGACGCCCAGGTCGGCTTCCACGGGCACGAGAACCTCGGCGTGGCGGTGGCGAACTCCATCGCCGCCGCGCGGGCGGGCGCGGTGCAGATCGACGGCAGCGCCCGCAGGTTCGGCGCCGGTGCGGGCAACACTCCGGTGGAGGCGTTCGTCGGGGTGTGCGACAAGCTGGGCATCCGCACCGGCGTGGACTTCTTCGCGATGGCCGACGCCGCCGAGCGCGTGGTGCGCCCGGCGATGCCGCAGGAGTGCCTGCTGGACCGCTCGGCGCTGATGATGGGCTACGCGGGCGTGTACTCCAGCTTCCTCAAGCACGCCGAACGCCAGGCCGAGCGCTACGGCGTGGACGCCGGGGACCTGCTGGTGCGCGCGGGGGAGCGCAAGCTCGTCGGCGGGCAAGAGGACCAACTCATCACCCTCGCCTTGGAACTGGCCTCTTCCGGATGACCTGCGTAGTGGTCGGGTGGCGGAACCTCAGCGGTTTCCTCGCTGCGGGATCTTTTTTCCAAGTGGCTCCGCCACGAGGGAAAAAGCTGTCCTCGCGAGGAAACCGCTGAGAACCCGCCGGTGGTCGGCTTGCTCTGGTGGTCGCTGCTCAGCGGCTCCGGGCCGCTGACAGGACAACGATCAAAAGATCATTCGGTACAACCTTTCGATCATTCTATCCACAATGGACGTTTCGATTCGACGGGGCTGGAGCGTGCTGCGGCTTTCTCGGCTCGGGTGGCCCGGCGGAGTGCTCGACACTAACGAGAACATGTTCTAGTATTGGCCGCGTTGTGATCGCCGATCAGGGAACTTCGCGGAGCAGCAATCCGCTCCGGTCCGCCGGTTCTGCGGCGGAACGGGTTCCACATCGTGCTCGTGCGGCGGGTGCGGGAACGGGAGCGCTTGGATGAGCGACCAGGACGGCCAACGGGTCATCGAGGAAGTGCGGCAGTTGCTCCCGGTGCTGCGCGAACGCGCGCAGAAGGCCGAGGACGCCCGCCGGGTCCCCGAGGAATCGATCGAGGAGCTGCAGCGGACCGGCTTCTTCAAGCTGCTGCAACCGGCCCGGCACGGCGGCTACGAGGCAGACCCCGTCGACTTCTACACCGCGGTGCGGCTCATCGGCAGCGCGTGCGGCTCGACGGGCTGGGTCGCCTCCATCATCGGCGTCCACCCGTGGCACCTCGCGCTGTTCTCCGCGCAGGCGCAGGACGAGGTGTGGGGTGAGGACGCGAGCACGCTCGTGTCGTCCTCGTACGCGCCGATGGGCAAGGCGAAGCTGGTCGACGGCGGCTACCGGTTGTCCGGGCGGTGGAGCTTCTCCTCCGGCTGCGACCACGCCCGGTGGGTGTTCGTCGGGGGACCCGCCTACAACGACGCGGGCGAACCCGTCGACTTCTGCACCTACCTGCTGCCGCTGGGCGACTACCGGATCGACGACGTGTGGGACACCGTGGGCCTGCGCGGCAGCGGCAGCAACGACATCGTCGTGGACGACGTGTTCGTGCCCGCGCACCGGGCGCTGAGCTTCATGGCGATGACCGAGACGCGGTGCCCCGGCCACGAGGTCAACACCTCGCCGCTGTACCGGCTGCCGTGGGGCACGGTGCACCCGACGACGATCACCGCACCGATCATCGGGATGGCCCAGGGCGCCTACGACGCGCACGTCGAGCACCAGGGCAAGCGCGTGCGGGCGGCCTACGCGGGGGAGAAGTCCAAGGAGGACCCGTTCGCGAAGGTGCGGATCGCCGAGGCCGCCAGCGAGATCGACGCGGCCTGGCTGCAGCTGACCCGCAACATCTCCGAGGAGTACGAACTGCTCAAGGCCGGCCAGGAGGTCCCGATGGCGCTGCGGCTGCGCGCCCGCCGCGACCAGGTCCGCGGCACCGCCCGGTCCATCGAGGCGATCGACCGGCTCTTCGAGAACTCCGGCGGCCGGGCCCTGGCCAGCGGCACCCCGATCCAGCGCTTCTGGCGCGACGCGCACGCCGGCCGCGTCCACGCGGCCAACGACCCCGAGCGCGCCTACACCATGTTCGGCACGGGCGAGTTCGGCCTGCCGATCAAGGACTCGATGGTCTGATGGGAGAATTCGTGGCCACCGCAACGGAAACCGAGCCGACCACCCGCGTCGCCGAACTGCCCTCAGGCCTGCGGCTGCAGTACCACGAGGCCGGGACCGGGCACCCCGACACGGTGGTGATGCTGCACGGCGGCGGACCCGGTGCGTCGGCGTGGAGCAACTTCAGCCGCAACTTCGAGGTCTTCGCGCAGCGGTTCCGCACCATCGCCGTGGACCAGCCCGGATTCGGCGGCTCCAGCAAACCCACCGAGCACGGCCAGTACTTCACCCACAGCGCCACCGCCCTGCGCGAGCTGTTCGACGAGCTGCGCCTCGACCGGGCGCACCTGCTGGGCAACTCGCTCGGCGGCGGCACCGCCGTCCGCTTCGCGCTCGACCACCCCGACCGGGCCGGGCGCCTGGTGCTGATGGGACCGGGCGGGCTGAGCATCAACCTGTTCGCGCCGGACCCCACCGAAGGTGTGCGGCGGCTCTCCGAGTTCGGCGCGCCACCCGGCCCGAGCAAGGAGAAGCTCGAAGCGTTCCTGCGGACCATGGTGCACGACCAGTCCCTGATCACCGACGAGCTCGTCGAGCAGCGCTACGCGGCGGCCTCCTCCCCGGAGTCGCTGGCCGCGATGCGCGCCATGGGCGAGTCGTTCCGCCGCGCGGAGACCTTCGAACAGGGCATGTTGTGGCGGGAGGCCTACCGCCTGCGCCAGCGGGTGCTGCTGGTGTGGGGCCGCGAGGACCGGGTGAACCCGCTCGACGGCGCGCTGCTGGCGCTGAAACTGATCCCCCGCGCGCAACTGCACGTGTTCGGCGGCTGCGGGCACTGGGCGCAGGTCGAGAAGTTCGCCGAGTTCAACCGGATCACCCAGGACTTCTTGCTGGACTGACGACCGAGGGAGTGCGCGATGGGCATCCGTTCGCTGGGATATCTGCGGATCGAGGCCACCGACGTCGAGGCGTGGCGGGTGTTCGGCACCAAAGTCCTCGGCATGATCGAAGGCGACGGCCCCGACCCGGAAGCCGTCTACTTCCGGATGGACGACTTCCCGGCGCGGCTTGTGATCGTGCCCGGCGAGGCCGACCGGCTCGCCCAGACCGGCTGGGAAGCCGCCAACGAGGCCGAGATGCACGAGGTGGCGCGCAACCTGGAAGCCGCCGGGGTCTCCTACAAGGAGGGCGACGCCGCCGACCTCGCCGACCGCCGCGTCAACGGCCTGATCCGCTTCGAAGACCCCTCCGGCAACACCCAGGAGGTCTTCCACGGCGCCGAACTGCGGCACCGCCGCGTGGTGAGCCCGTACGGGCACCGGTTCGTCACCGAGGAACAAGGACTCGGGCACGTGGTGCTGTCCACCCACGACGACGCGGCGGCACTGCGCTTCTACCGGGACGTGCTCGGGTTCCGGCTGCGCGACTCGATGCGGCTGCCCCCGGAACTGGTGGGCAGGCCGTCGGACGGCGAACCGGCGTGGCTGCGCTTCTTCGGCTGCAACCCGCGCCACCACAGCCTCGCGTTCATGCCGATGCCCACGCCCAGCGGCATCGTGCACCTCATGGTCGAAGTCGCCGACGTCGACGACGTGGGCCTCACCCTCGACCGCGCGCACCGGCGGAAGGTGCCCATGTCGGCGACGCTCGGCAGGCACGTCAACGACCTGATGCTGTCGTTCTACATGAAGACGCCCGGCGGCTTCGACGTCGAATTCGGCTGCGAAGGCAGGCAGGTCGAGGACGAGGACTGGATCGCGCGGGAGAGCACCGCGGTCAGCCTCTGGGGCCACGACTTCAGCATCGGGATGCAGGGGTGATGCGGCCTGCGTAGCGGGTCGGGTGGCGGAACCTCAGTCGTCATCTCGCTGCGGGATCTTCTTCCCGAGTGGCTCCGCCACGAGGGAAAAAGCCGTCCTCGCGAGAAGACTGAGAACCCGCGGGTGGCCGGCTTGCGCTAGCTGGTCACTGCTCAGCGGCTTCGCCGTTGACAAGATCGGAAGATGAACGTGGGAGGGCTTGTTCGTCATGGCCGGAGACGTCGAGGTTGCGGGGGAAAGCGGTTCGGCCGGGCTTGATCAGGTCAGGTTTCGGCGGGTGCTCGGGCGGTTCTGCACCGGGGTCACCGTGGTGGCCGGGATGGACGGGGAGCGGCCGGTCGGGTTCACCTGCCAGTCGTTCGCCGCGTTGTCGCTGGAGCCGCCGCTGGTGCTGTTCTGCCCCGGCCGGAGTTCGCGGACCTGGCCGCTGCTGGCCGAATCCGGGCGGTTCTGCGTGAACGTGCTCGCCGATCGGCAGGAGGCGGTGAGCACCGTGTTCGGCCGCGGCGGCGTCGACAAGTTCGCCGAGGTCGGCTGGCACCCCGGCCCGTCCGGTTCACCCGTGCTCGACGACGTCCTCGCCTGGGCGGACTGCACGGTCGAAGCCGTGCACGAAGCAGGCGACCACTACGTCGTGATCGGCCGGGTGCAGGCGCTCGGCGAGGGCGACGCCCGCAACCCCCTGCTGTTCTACCGAGGCGCCTACGCGGGCGTCCGAGCCGAAGCAGGCCCCCTCGACGCTCTGCTGGCCTGGCCGAGCCAGGACGACTGGCTCTGACACCGGGCCCGGTGCGGCGATACCGGAGGCGTCCTCCTTCCTGGAGCGGCGATCATGCGGTATACAACCAGTATGCCGAACACTCATGCTTACACCGCGACGGTGACCTGGACCGGGAACACCGGAGGTGGCACGACGTCCTACCGGGACTTCAGCCGCGACCACGTGGTGGAGGTCGCGGGCAAGCCGCGGGTGGAGGCCTCCGCCGACCCGGCGTTCCGCGGGGATCCGGCCCGGCTCAACCCGGAGGACCTGCTCGTGGCCTCGTTGTCGGAATGCCACCTGCTCACGTACCTGTCGTTGTGCTCGAACTCCGGCGTGGTGGTGTTGAGCTACCAGGACGAGGTCCGCGGCACCATGGCCGAGAGCGTCGGCGGTGGCGGGCGGTTCACCGAAGTGGTGCTCCGCCCGAAGGTGACGGTGGCGGACGAGTCGATGCTCGCGAAGGCCGAGCGGCTGCACGAACTGGCCCACCGCAACTGCTTCATCGCCAACTCCGTCAACTTCCCCGTCCGCCACGAACCGCAGATCACCGTCGTGGGTTGAGGGGTCGCACTTCGGCCGCGGGGGACCCGGACGTCGAGCGCTGGACGTCACCGCCCTCGGCGGTCGTGGCGGTCGTCTTGGTCCAGGCGCCGAGACGGCCTCCTACGATGTCGGGATGAGCACCAGGCTGGCCGCGTACGCGGTGTGCGCGCAGGACGGCCGGGTGCTGCTCGTGCGCTGCGCGGAACCGAACGGCGAGCACACCTGGAGCCTCCCGGGCGGCGGGGTCGAGCACGGCGAGGACCCGTTCCACGCGGTGGTCCGGGAAGTGGCCGAGGAAACGGGCTGCGACGCGGTGGTCGAGCGCCTGCTCGGCGTCGACTCGCGAGTGATTCCCGCGGCCGAGCGCTGGGTTCCCGGCCGGGAACCGCACCAGAACGTCGGCGTCTTCTACCGAGTCCGCATCACCGGTGGCGAACCACGACCGGAGCCGAACGGCGCGACGAGCGAACCGATGTGGACGCCGATCCCGGACATCGCCCACCTCCGGCGCTCCTCCCTGGTCGACGTCGGCCTCGCCCTGGCCCGGACCACCCCGGCCACCGGCCACGTGGCCCCCGTCCCCACCGGCGGCCTGCTCCAGCACTGAACCGTTCACCGCAGTTCGTGTTTGAGGACTTTGCCGCTGGGGTTTCGGGGGAGGGCGGGGCGGAACTCGACGTGGCGGGGGAGCTTGTAGTTCGCGAGGTGGTCGCGGCAGAAGGTCAGGACGTCGTGCTCGGTGAGGGCGTGGCCGGAGCGCGCGACCACGTAGGCCTTGCCGACTTCGCCGAGGCGGTCGTCGGCGACTCCGATCACGGCGGTCTCCGCGACGCCGTCGAGGCGGGCGAGCGCCTGCTCCACCTCCGCCGGGTACACGTTGAAGCCGCCGCAGATGTACATGTCCTTGAGCCGGTCGGTGATGGTGAGGCCGCCGCGGGAGTCCACGCGGCCGACGTCGCCGGTGTGCAGCCAGCCGTCCGCGTCGATGGCGGCGGCGGTCTGCTGCGGGTCGTCGCGGTAGCCGAGCATGGTGTTCGGGCCGCGCAGCAGGACCTCGCCGGTGGAGCCGGCGGGGACGGGGCGGCCGGCGGCGTCGGCGATGCGCAGCTCGAATCCGGCGGTGGGCCGGCCGCAGGTGTTCGCGACGGTCTCGTCGTCATCGTCGGACCGGCACATGGTGGCGACGACGGCTTCGGTCAGCCCGTAGGCGGTGAGGACGGTGGCGAAGCTCAGCTCGCGCTGCATCCGCTCGATCAGCACCACCGGCACCGACGCTGCCCCGGTCACCGCTAGCCGCAGGCTGGAGAGGTCGTGCTCGGCGCGCGCCGGTTCGTCCAATATGGACTGGTAGAGGGTCGGGGCGCCGGGCAGCACGGTGATCCGCTCGCGCTGCACCAGGTCGAGCGCCGCGCGGGTGTCGAACACCGGCATCGGCACGATCGTCGCGCCGCGCAGCAGGCAGACGAGGATGCCCGCTCTGTAGCCGAAGCTGTGGAAGAACGGGTTCACCACGAGGTAGCGGTCCGCGGCGTTCACTTCGCCGTGCCCGGCCCACGCGTCGGCGACCGCGAGCGCCTGCCGGTGCGCGCTGAGCACGCCTTTGCTGCGCCCCGTCGTCCCGGAGGTGTAGAGCATGTCGCTGAGGTCGGTGCCGCGCACGCTCGCGGCCACCTCCGACGCGCGCTGGGCGGGCACGGATCGCGCGCGGTCGCCGACGTCCGCCCAGTCCGTGCACCAGGGCACGGGCGGTTCGGTGCGCTCCACCGGCAACCGCAGCACGGTGCGCAACGCGGGCAGGCCGGGAATCGGCCCGGCCGAGCCGGTTCCGCCGGAGGAATCAGGGCCGCGGTCGTCCCTAGCCGCATCGGCGCGCAGCTCCGCCGCCCGATCGCGGCCCAGGAACGTCCCCGCCACGACCAGCGCGCTCGCCGAGCTGCGTTCCAGCACGTCGCGCGTTTCCGAGGCGGTGAACCGGGTGTTGATCGGGACCAGCACCGCGCCGACGTGCAGCGCGGCCAGCGCGGCGATGACCCAGTGGTGGGTGTTGGGGGCGTTCAAGGCGACCCGATCGCCGGGCCGGACGTCCTCGGCGAGCAGGAACCGGGCAAGTTCGCGGACCCGCTCGCGCAGCTCCCGGTAGGTCAGCCGCACCTCGTGCTCACCGGAGTGGTCCACCAGCGCCTCGCCGTCGCCGAAGGACTCGGCGGCGCGGTCCAGCGCGGCGGGCACCGTTTCCGGAACGTGCATGGGCTCAGATCCGTTCGATGATCGTTCCGGTGGACAGCGCGCCGCCCGCGCACATCGTGATCAGGGCGGTCGTCGCGTCCCGGCGCTCCAGTTCGTGCAGCGCGCTGGTGATCAGGCGGGCGCCGGTGCTGCCGACCGGATGGCCCAGCGCGATGGCGCCGCCGTTGACGTTGACCCGATCCCAATCGGGGCGGTGCACGTCGGCCCAGGACAGCACGACCGAGGCGAACGCCTCGTTCACCTCGAACAGGTCGATGTCGCCGATCTTCATCCCGCTGCGTTCGAGCACCCGGCTGGTGGCCTGCACCGGGCCGTCCAAGTGGTAGTAGGGCTCGGCGCCGACGAGGCATTGCGCGACGATCCGGGCGCGCGGGCGCAGGCCCAGGGCGCGGGCGCGGTCGGCGTCGGCCAGCAGCACTCCCGCGGCGCCGTCGGAGATCTGCGAGGCGGTGCCCGCGGTGTGCGATCCGCCCTCCAGCACGGGTTTCAGTGCGGCCAGCGCCTGTTCGCTGGTGTCGCGCAGGCCCTGGTCGCGGGTGACGAGGGTCGTCTCGCCGGTGGCGGCGCCGTCGCCGTCGAGCACGGGCGCGCGGGTCTGCACGATCTCGCGGGCGAACCGGCCGTCGTCCCACGCGGCGCGGGCGCGCTGCTGCGAACGCACCCCGAACCGGTCGATGTCGGCCCGGCTCAACCCGCGGCGCGCGGCGATGCGGTCGGCGGCCAGGTACTGGTTCGGCATGTCGATGTCCCAGGAATCGGGTCTGGGACGGCCCGCGTCGGAGCCGATGTTGGCGCCCAGCGGCACCCGGCTCATCGCCTCCACGCCGCAGGCCATGCCGAAATCGATGGCGCCGGTGCTGATCAGGCCCGCGATCAGGTGGGTGGCCTGCTGTGCCGAGCCGCACTGCGCGTCGATCGTCGTGCAGCCCGCTTGCTCCGGAAGTCCGGAGTGCAGCCAGGCGGTGCGGGTGAGGTTTCCCGCCTGAGCCCCGGCCTGCGTGACGCAACCGCCGATGACCTGCTCGACGAGTTCGGGCGCGAGGCCGGTGCGTTCCAGCAGGCCGCGTTGCGCCGCCCCGAGGACCTCTGCCGGGTGCAGGCCGGACAGCCAGCCCCGGCGCTTGCCGATCGGAGTGCGCGCCGCGTCCACGATCACCGGATTGCCCACGGTCTTCTCCCCTCGGTGCGAACAGCCGAGTACGAATGTAGAACGTGTTCTCGCATGCGGCAAGGATCTGGGCGCGGGGTGATGGACCGCCGGAGTGCGTAGTGTCATCGCCCCTTGATTGGCGGACATCGCCCTGGTTACTGGGGTTTACTTATCCGGGGCGCTGTGGTTCGGTTCACATAGAACAAGTTCTCTTTATTGATCTCGTGGCTCCGTGCGGACCGCAGGAGGTTGCCGTGGTCTCCCCCCACATCCCGGCCGGCTTCGACTTCACCGACCCAGACCTCTACGCCGAGCGATTGCCGATGCAGGAGTTCGCCGAACTCCGGCGCACCGCTCCGGTGTGGTGGAACCCGACTCCGCGTGGCAAAGCCGGGTACGACGACGAGGGCTACTGGGTGGTGAGCAAGCACGCCGACGTCAAGGAGATCTCCCGTCGCAGCGAGGTGTTCTCCTCCTGGGAGAACACCGCGATCACCCGGTTCAACGAGGAGATGAACCGCGAGCAGATCGAGATGCAGCGGCTGATCCTGCTCAACATGGACCCGCCCGAGCACACCAAGCTGCGCAGCATCGTCTCCCGCGGGTTCACGCCGCGCGCCATCAACGGCCTCAGCGCGGCGCTCAACGAACGGGCCGAACGCATCGTGTCCGCGGCCGTCGCCGGTGAGACCGGGGACTTCGTCACCGACGTGGCCTGCGAACTGCCGCTGCAGGCCATCGCGGAACTGCTGGGCATCCCGCAGGAGCACCGCAAGGACATCTTCGACTGGTCCAACCAGATGATCGCCTACGACGACCCGGAATACCAGATCGACCCGACCACGGCCGCGACCGAACTGCTCGGCTACAGCATGAACATGGCCGAGCAGCGCCGCGGTTGCCCGATGGACGACATCGTGACGAAGCTGGTGAACGCCGACGTCGACGGGCACAAGCTCAACGACGACGAGTTCGGCTTCTTCGTGCTGCTGCTGGCCGTCGCGGGCAACGAGACCACCCGCAACGCGATCACCCACGGCATGCACGCGCTGCTGGAGCACCCCGAGCAGTGGGAGCTGTTCAAGGCCGAGCGCCCGGCCACCACCGCCGACGAGATCGTGCGGTGGGCGACGCCGGTGATGTCGTTCCAGCGCACCGCCCTCGCCGACGTCGAACTGCGCGGCACGCCGATCAAGCAGGGCGACCGGGTGGCGATGTTCTACAGTTCGGCGAACTTCGACCCCGAAGTCTTCGACGCCCCGGAGCGCTTCGACGTCACCCGCGATCCGAACCCGCACGTCGGCTTCGGCGGCACCGGCGCGCACTACTGCCTGGGTGCGAACCTGGCGCGGCTGGAGATCGACCTGATCTTCAAAGCGATCGCGGAGCAGATGCCCGGCATCAAGAAGGTCGCCGAACCGCGTCGGTTGCGCTCCGGCTGGCTCAACGGCATCAAGGAGTTCCAAGTCCGCTACCGGTGAGCCGTGCGGTCCAGGTGAGCGCTCCCTCCCTGCGGAGGGAGCGCTCAGCCGTCGATGACGGCGGTGGCCTCGACCTCGACGAGCATGTCCGGCTCGGCGAGGGCGGCGACGCCGATGCCCGTGAACGGCGGGAGCGGGGTGGTGCCGAGCTTCGCCGCGGCGCGAGCCACTCCTTCCTCGAACAGCGGGAACTTCTCGGGCGTCCAGTCGACGAGGTACGCGGTCAGCTTCGCCACGTCGTCGAACGTCGCTCCGGCCGCCTCCAGCGCGGTGCCGATGTTGAGGTAGCACTGCTCGACCTGGGCGGTGAAATCGCCCTCGCCGACCCGGCCGCCGTCGGCGTCGCGGGCGACCTGGCCGGCGATGAAGACCAGCTTCGATCCGGTGGCGACCGAGACCTGCCGGTAGAGGTCGACCGTCGGCAACCCGTCCGGGTTCACCAGGTTGATGGTCATGTTGCGCGCCTCCTCGTGCTGAGCCCGCGGGCTCGTCCGGACCGCGCGGTCCGGTCTCTTGTGGTTACTCGGGAACCATAGGAGAGTGTGCGATGACGAGGAAGAACGCACTTTCCAGTGACCGAGGAACCAGATGGTGACCAAGCAGCTCAAAGGCACGCCCGAGGACGCGGACCTGACGCGCGCCGACTCGCTGGCGCGGGAGATCTTCTCCGACATCGCGAACAAGTGGGCGCTGCTGATCATCGACGCGCTGGGGGAGCGGACCCTGCGCTTCACCGGACTGCGCGCGGAGGTCGAGGGCATCAGCCACAAGATGCTCACCCAGAACCTGCGCATGCTGGAGCGCAACGGTCTCGTGGAGCGGACCGTGCACCCGACCGTGCCGCCGCGCGTGGAGTACGCCCTCACCGAGCCGGGCCGCGACCTGCGCAAGACGGTCCACTGGATGTGCGACTGGACGCACCAGCACTTCCACCACATCGAAGGAGCCCGCCGCCGCTTCGACGGGTGAGCGGTCCTTTCGGAATGACCTGCGTAGTGGGTCGCTCGGCGGAACCTCAGCGGCTTCCTCGCTGCGGGATCGATTTCTCATGTAGCAGCCCTACACAGCGAAATCGCTGTCCTCGCGAGGACGGCTTTTTCCCTCGTGGCGGAGCCACTCGGGAAAAAGATCCCGCAGCGAGGAAACCGCTGAGGTTCCGCCACCCGGCCATCTGCGGCTCAGGACCGAAGAGAAGTCAGGGTTTGTGCAGTGTCGTCATGGCTCGGTCGAATTCCCAGAAGGCTCGCATGGACACGAGCCTGCCCTGGTCGTCGACCCGGTAGACGAACACGCCTTCGGCGTCCATGACGGAGCCGTCGGGCAGGTGGGTGCGGATGAAGCCGGTGTTGGCCACCTCGTCTCCGGCGGCGAACGAGTCGAGGACGTGGAAAACGAGGCGTTCCGCGGTGGAGATCACCGAGTCCCAGAACGCCTCGATCCCCTCCCTGCCGTGGTGCCCGAGCCCGGTGGGGTCCAGCGGGGATTCGCCCACCGGGTCCTGGATCACGGCGTCCGGGGCGAACAGCGCGAGCCATTCCTGCTTGGCCCCGCGCACCACGGCGTCCATCGAGGCGCGCGCCGCCCGGCGGGCCGGGTGCTCGGCGGTGGTGGCTTTCCAGACGACGTCGGCGTGCATGGGGCACCTCTCGGGTCCGTGGCGGGGCGGCGGCTCAGAACTTGCGGATGACGTCGTCGGCGAAGCGCGCGAGGGAGTCCTTCTTGATCTCGACGTCGGCGTCGAAGCCGTGGCCCTCCAGGACCCACGGCACCACGATCGCGTCGGTCACCCCGGCCTCGGCCTGCTCGCGGTAGCCGTCCAGGCCGAACTTGTCGATGCACACCGCCTGGATCTCGAACGGTTCGCCGGCGCGGCCGTGCTCGGCGCGCAGCTCGGCGAGGCGGTCGATGGTGCCGCGCAGCTCGCTGAGCCGCATCATCGCCGAGGACCAGCCGTCCCCGCGCAGCGCGGCCCGGCGCAGCGCCCGCTCGGTGTGCCCGCCGATGTAGATCGGCACCTTGCCGCCGGGCGCGGGGGAGACGCGGAGGCGGTCGAAGTCGAAGAACTCGCCGTGGTGCTCGACCATGCCGCCGCCGAGGATCAGCCGCAGCACCTCGATCGCCTCGTCCACCCGCGGACCGCGCCGTTCGAACGGCGCGCCGCACCACTCGAACTCCTCCGGCGTCCAGCCGATGCCGATGCCGAGCCCGAATCGGTCACCGGTGAGCGCGGCCACCGAGGCGACCTGCCGGGACAGCAGCACCGGGTTTCGCGGGCCGAGCTTGAGCACGGAGGTGTAGAACCGGATCCGCTCGGTCACCGCGCCCATCGCCGCCGCCGCGACCAGTGGATCGGTCCACGGGGTCTCCTCGGTCCACATCCGCTTGCCGTCCGGCGTGTACGGGTAGTCGGCGGCGACGTCCTCGGAGTAGAACAGGGAATCCGGCAGCGCGATGGCGGAGAAGCCGAGCTCCTCGGCCGTCCGCGCGAGCTCGGTGAGCTGGTCCAGCGGGCACATGGCCACCGACAACGTGAACTTCATCAGCGCACCCCCGGCCTATCGGAACCCACGACCCACATCGAGAAGTACTGCGAACCGCCGCCGTAGGCGTGCCCGAGCGCGGTGCGCGCGCCGTCGACCTGGTGGTCCCCCGCGCGTTTCATCACTTGCATCGCCGCCTCCGCGAAGCGCAACATGCCGGAGGCGCCGATCGGGTTCGACGACAGCACTCCTCCGGACGGGTTGATCGGCAGCCGCCCGCCGATGGCGGTCTCGCCCGCCTCGGTCAGCCGCCAGCCGGAACCTTCTTCGGCGAACCCCAGGTTCTCCAGCCACATCGGCTCGAACCAGGAGAACGGCACGTAGATCTCCGCGACGTCGATCTCGGCCAGCGGATCGGTGATCCCGGCCTGCTTCCACAGCGCCGCCGCCGCGTCCCGGCCGGCCTGCGGGTTCACCTGGTCCCGCCCGGCGAACGTGGTGGGTTCGGTGCGCATCGCGGTCGCGTGGATCCACGCCACCGGTCCCGCCGCGGCCGCGGCGGCGGTCTCGTCGCCGAGCACGATGGCGCAGGCGCCGTCCGACGACGGGCACGTCTCGTCGTAGCGGATCGGATCCCACAGCACCTGCGAGGCGAGCACCGACTCCACCGTCAAGTCGGACTGGCGCACGTGCGCCCACGGGTTCTTGCTGCCGTTGAGCCGGTCCTTCACCGCGACCATCGCCCCGATGTGCTCGGGGGCGCCGGAGCGCCGGATGTAGGAGCGCACGTGCGGGGCGAAGTAGCCGCCCGCGCCGGCGCCCACCGGCATGCTGAACGGCGGCATGATCGACAGCGCCCACATCGCGTTCGACTCGGACTGCTTCTCGAACGAGACCGCGAGCACCCGCCGGTGCACGCCCCCTTGCACCAGGCTCGCGGCCACGTTCGCGGTGGACCCGCCCACGGAGCCCGCGGTGTGCACCCGGAGCATGGGTTTCCCGTTGGCGCCCAACGCGTCGGCGAGCATCAGCTCCGGCATCATGACGCCCTCGAACAGGTCGGGGGCCTTGCCGACGACGACGGCGTCCACGTCCGCCCAGCCCACCCCGGCGTCGGCCATCGCCCGGTCGACCGCTTCGCGGCACAACCCGGCCATCGACACGTCGGTGCGGCGGCTGGCGTGCCGGGTCTGACCGGTTCCGAGCACCGCGGCGATCTGCTTGCCCATCAGCCCTCCATCACGCACACGAGATTCTGCTGCAGCGCCGGGCCGCTGGTGGCGTGCGCGAGCACCTTGCCCGCCTCGCCCGACCAGACCCGACCGGCCGCCTCGCCGATCCGGGACAACCCGGCGGCGAACATCGGATTTCCGCACAGCGCGCCACCGGAGGGGCTGATCCGCACCGAGTCGTCCAGCCCGATCGCCGCGCGCAGCAGCAGTTCCTGGTGGCTGAACGGGGCGTGCAGCTCGGCGACTTCGACGCCCGCCGCGCCCGCGGCCCCGGCCGCGTCCGAAGTGGACGGTGACGCGGTGAGATCGCGTCCGCCGAGCTGCGCCGACTCGATGCGGTGCTCCAGGCCGGTGATCCACGCCGGTCGGTCGCGCAGCTCGCGCGCTCGGTCCGCGCTCGCCAGCAGCACCGCGGAGGCGCCGTCGGTGATGGGAGCGCAGTCGTGCGCCCGCAGCGGATCCGCCACGTACGGCTGCTCCAGCAGATCGGCGACCCGCTCCTCACCGGACACCTGGGCGTTCGGGTTCTGCCGCGCGTCGGCCCGGGACCGGGCCGCGACCTGCGCCATCTGCTCCTCGCCGAACAGTCCGGATTCCAATCCCAGCCGGGCCTGCAACCCGGCCACGGCGATCGAATCCGGCCAAAGCGGGGCGACGAAGTACGGATCCAGCTGCATCGCCAGCGTCCGGCGCAGTTCGCCCGCCGAGGACTTGCCGAATCCGTACACCAGTGCCGTGTCCACCTCGCCGGTGCGGATCTTCACCCACGCCTCGTAGAGCGCCCACGCCGCGTCCATCTCCACGTGCGACTCGTTGATCGGCGGGAACGCGCCGATCGCGTCGATCGCCGCGATGAACGAGAACGCGCGCCCCGCCAGGTAATCCGACGAGCCGGAGCACCAGAACCCGATGTCCTTTTTGGACAACCCGGTGCCGTCGAGCAGTTCGTCGAAGACCGGCACCAGCATCTCGACGCCGTTCGTGGTGCCGTGGGTGGCGCGGACGTTCGGCGCCTGGGCGAACCCGACGACGGCGACATCGCTCTCGGTCATTCTCGCGCTCCCTCACGATGTTCGGATCTCCAGCGGGCCCGCGCGCTCACAGGTGGTGCGCGTACGACTCGTACGGCGCGTCGGGCTCGCCCGTCGGGGTGAAGTGGTCGATGTTCTGCAGCGTCGAGTCCCATTCCGCGCGCGGCTTCCACTCGGCGCGCACCCGCATGCCCATCCGGACGTCCTCGGCGGCGCAGCCGAGCACCAGGTGCAGGAACGCGATGTCGGCGCCGTCGAGCAGCACGTAGGCCGCGACGTAGGGCGGCTTGATGCGCTGGCCGAGGAACGGGACGTTGACGATGCAGAAGGTCGTGACGATCCCGGTGTCCGGGAGCTCGACCTCTTCTTCGGTGGGCACGCCGTCGGTGGGGCAGGCGCCGCGCGGCGGGATGTAGACCTTGGCGCAGGCCGGGCAGCGCTGGCCCAGCAACCTGCCCTCTGCGAGTCCGCGCAGGTAGCGGCTCTCCTCAGGCGAGGCGGAGTGCTGGTAGTGCAGGTGGATCGGCGTGGTCAGGGTGGTGACCTGCTCGTCCGCGTCCGGCGGTGCGGGCGGCTGCGGCGGAGCGTCGCCGTCGACCGGGTCGAAGCAGGCGATGTCGCGGATGCCGCCGGTCGGCTCCGCCGCCCACCTGGCGCGCACGCGCATCCCGGTGCGCATCCCGTCCGACGTTCCGGCGTCGACGGCGTGCAGCAGCGGAGTGTCGGCGCCGTCCAGCCGGATCAGCGCCCAGCCGAACGCGTGCTCCAGCGGCTGGCCTTCCAGGGGCTGCGGGGCCCACGACCAGCTCAGCACCGTGCCCTCGGAGCCGACGTCGACCAGCTCGTCGAGGGGTTCGAAGGTGTTCGGGTCGTACTCGACGGCGGGGACGTGCACTCGGCCGTCCGAGCCGCGCACTCCGGTGATCCGCCGCTGCCGGAGCGCGGTGGCGAAGCGGCCGAGCACTGATCCCAGGGAACGGGTGTAGTCGAAACCGACTTCCAGCGGTGCGCTGAGCGGTTCGGAGGTCTCAGTCACGCCGATAAGTGAAACATGTTCTCGCCAAGGCGGCAATGTTCGGCGCAGGATGGGAGACCCCGCGGCCACCGGGCCGCGACCGGATGCGAGGAGGTTCGTCGTGCGGATCGGTCTGCAACTCGGGTACTGGGGCGCGGCGCCCCCGGACGGCGCCGGAAAGCTCGTCGTCGAAGCCGAAAGAGCGGGGTTCGACGGGGTTTTCGCCGCTGAGTCCTGGGGTTCCGACGCGTTCACCCCGCTGGCCTGGTGGGGCGCGAGCACCAGCCGGGTGCGGCTGGGCACCTCGGTGGCGCAGCTGTCCGCGCGCTCGCCCGCCTCCTGCGCGATGCACGCGTTGACGCTCGACCACCTCTCCGGCGGCCGGTGCGTGCTCGGGCTCGGCGTCTCCGGGCCGCAGGTGGTGGAGGGCTGGTACGGGGCGCCGTTCGGAAAACCGTTGGCGCGCACCAGGGAATACGTCTCGATCGTGCGCCAGGTGCTCGCCCGCGAGCAGCCCGTGCGCAACGACGGCCCGCACTACCCGCTGCCCGCGACGGGCCCGGGGACGCTCGGGCTCGGCAAGCCGCTGCGCCCGATCACCCACCCGCTGCGCGCGGACCTGCCGATCTGGCTCGGCGCCGAAGGGCCGCGCAACGTCGCGCAGACCGCGGAGATCGCCGACGGCTGGATCGCGGTGTACTTCTCGCCGCGCGTCGCGCCGCTCTACGAGCAGTGGCTCGACGACGGTTTCGCCCGCCCCGGTGCTCGCCGCGACCGCGCGGAGTTCGAGGTCGCCGCCACCTGCCCGGTCGTGGTCACCGACGACCCGGTGGCGGAGAAGGCCAAGGTCAAGCCGTCGCTCGCGCTCTACATCGGCGGGATGGGGGCGGCCAAGATGAACTTCCACGCGGACCTGTTCCGGCGGATGGGCTATCCCGAGGCGGTCGAGGAGATCACCGCGCACTTCCTCGCCGGCCGGCGCGAGCGGGCCGTCGCGGCGGTGCCGGACGAGCTGGTCGACGACGTGTCCATCATCGGTGATCGCGAGCAGGTGCGGGCAGGGGTGCGGGCCTGGCGCGAGGCCGGAGTGGACACCCTGCTCGTCGGTTGCCGGGACGTCGCGCAACTGCGAGCCGTGGCGGACGCCGTGCTCGGCGCGCAGGACGACGCCTTGCCGTCCGGATGAAACACGTTCTAGCTTGGAGGGCACTACCAGCACCTGGGAACAGGAGTGCGCCGTGACCGCAATCGGACTGTGGAAGATCGCAGCGGAACAACCCGGCCGCAAGGCCCTGGTGACCCCGGACGGCGAGGAGGTCGGGTACGGACGGCTGGCCGCCGACGCCGACCGCATCGGGCGCGGATTGCAGGCGATGGGCCTGGAACCCGGCGACAGCATCGTGCTGATGCTGCCCAACGGCGCCGACCTGCTCGCGGCGTACTTCGCGGCGCTGCAGACCGGGCTCTACGTGGTCACGGTGAACTGGCACCTGGTCGGCGCCGAGGTCGCCTACATCGTCGAGGACAGCGGGGCCGGGGCGTTCCTGGCGCACGAGCGCTTCGCCGGTGCCGCGACCGAGGCCGCCGAGCTCGCCGGGCTGCCGGGCGACCGGCGCTTCGCGGTGGGGGAGGTGCCGGGCTTCCGGCCGCTGGCCGAACTCGGCGCTGACGAGCCGGTGGCGCGGCCGGACGTCCGCACGGCGGGCTCGCCGATGCTCTACACCTCCGGTACGACGGGGCGCCCGAAGGGCGTCCGGCGCGCGCTCACCGGCGCGGACCCGGACGAGGTTCCGGTGCAGTCGCAGGGATTCTTCGGCATCTTCGGAATCCAGGCGTTCGACGGGCACGTGCACCTGTGCGGCTCGCCGCTCTACCACACGGCGGTGCTGAACTTCGTGAGCATCTCCATCCAGCTGGGCCATCCGGCGGTGCTGATGGACCGGTGGGACCCGGAGCGGATGCTGGAGCTGATCGAGCGGCACCGGGTCACCCACACCCACATGGTTCCGACGCAGTTCCACCGCCTGCTAGCGCTGCCGGAGGACGTGCGAGAGCGCTACGACGTCTCGTCGCTGCGCGCCGCGATCCACGGTGCCGCGCCGTGTCCGATCGAGGTGAAGCGGCGGATGCTCGACTGGTGGGGCCCGGTGGTGATCGAGTACTACGCGGCCACCGAGGGCGGCGGCACGGTGATGCCGGCGCAGGAGTGGTTGCGCAAGCCCGGATCGGTCGGGCAGGCGTGGCCGGGTTCGGTGGTGAAGGTGCTCGACGACGACGGCGCGGAGCTGCCGCCCGGTGAGATCGGCACCGTCTACATGCGGATGGGCACTTCGCGCTTCGAGTACCACCAGGACCCGGAGAAGACCCGCGGCGCGCGGGTCGGCGACCTGTTCACCCTCGGCGACGTGGGTTACCTGGACGATGACGGCTACCTGTTCCTGCGGGACCGCAAGAGCGACATGATCATTTCCGGCGGTGTCAACATCTATCCGGCGGAGATCGAGAACGTGTTATCGATTCACCCGAAGGTCGCGGATATCGCGGTGTTCGGGATTCCGCACCAGGATTGGGGCGAACAGGTCCAAGCGGTGGTCCAGCCGGCGGCGGGCTGCTCCGGCGGCGCCGAGCTGGCCGCGGAACTGCTGGAGTACGCCACCGCGAAGCTGGCGAAGTTCAAGCTGCCGCGCGCCATCGACTTCACCGCGGAACTCCCCAGGGACCCCAACGGCAAGCTCTACAAGCGCAAGCTCAAGGAGCAGTACACCTGAGCGGGACCGGGCGCGGTGCGGTCGGTGCGACCGCACCGCGCTCCGGGGCTCGTCACCGCCCGCGGAAGTGCGGCGTGCGCTTCTCGGCGAACGCGCGGGGTCCTTCCTTGGCGTCCGCGCTGCGGAAGACCTCCAGTCCTAGCCGGGTGTCCACCTGGAACGCGTCGTTCTCCGGCATGCCTTCGGTCTCGCGCATGGTCCGCAGGATGGCCCGGACCGCGAGCGGCCCGTTGGCGGCCACGGCTTCGGCGAGTTCCAGTGCGGTGCTCAGCGCTTCACCGTCGGGCACGACCCGGCCGATGAGCCCGATCTCCTTGGCCTCCTCGGCGGTGAGGTGCCTGCCGGTCAGCAGGATTTCGGCGGCGAGGGTGTAAGGGATCTGGCGCGGCAGGCGGACCGCCGAGCCGCCCAGGGGGAACAGGCCCCACTTGCATTCCGAGACGCCGAAGCGGGCGCCGCGTCCGGCGACGCGGATGTCGGTGGCCTGCAGGATCTCGGTGCCGCCCGCGACGGCCGGGCCTTCGACGGCGGCGATGAGCGGTTTCGTCAGCCTGCGGCCCTTCAGCAGCGGTTCGATCACCGACAGGTCGCGGCCTTCGGTGGTGTCGCCGGGGTGGCTGCTGGTCATCGCCTTGAGGTCGGCGCCCGCGCAGAACGCGCCGCCCGCGCCGGTCAGCACGCAGGCCCGGATGTCGTCGTCCTCGTCCACCTGGTCCCAGGCCTGCTTCATGATCGCCATCATCTCGGCGGACAGCGCGTTGCGCTTGGCCGGTCGGTTCAGGGTCACGACCAGCACCTGCCCGTGCCGCTCCACCAGGCAGTCCGGCTCCTCTGTGGCCTGGGCGGGCGGGTGCGCCGGTGTTGCGGACATGGGTTCCTCCCGGGAAGTCGTGCGGGGCGACGTGACCGCCCGCGTGCGGGCTCGTTGGGGATGGCAGGTCGGGCGCGACGGCTCGTCGGCGCGGCATGGTCCGAACCCGTGCCGCATTCGCGGGAATTCCGGAAATCAGGGCGCTTTCTGAACCGATCGGCCCGTTGCCTCGGACGATAACATGTTCTAGTTTCGATCGGGTGGCACACAACATCGCGGATCTCTTCGAGCACGCCGTCGACCTGACACCCGAGCGCGTCGCCGTGATCTGCGGCGAGGACCGGGTCACCTTCGCCGAACTGGAACGCCGATCGAACCGGCTCGCGCACCACTGGGCCCAGCGGGGGCTCGGCCGGGGCTCGCACATCGGTGTGCACACCCGCAACCGCATCGAAGCGCTGGAGGCGATGCTCGCCGCCTACAAGCTGCGCGCGGTCGCGGTCAACATCAACTACCGCTACGTCGCGGAAGAACTCCGCTACATCTACGAGGACGCCGACCTCGCCGCGCTGGTGCACGAACGCCGTTACGGGGACCGGGTCGCCGAGGCGCTGCCGCCCGGCCTGCGCAGCGTGCTGGTCCTCGACGACGGCAGCGACCAGGACTGCACCGCCCACGGCGGCACCGGCTACGAGTCCGCGTTGGCGGACTCCTCGCCGGAGCGGGACTTCCCGGCGCGCTCCGACGGCGACCTGTTCCTGCTCTACACCGGCGGGACGACGGGCAACCCGAAGGGCGTGATGTGGCGCCACGAGGACGTCTGGCGCACCCTCGGCGGCGGCATCGACTTCATGACCGGCGAACCGATGGCCGACGAGTGGCAGCAGGCCCGCGACGGGGCCGCCAGCGGCGGCCTGGTGCGATTACCGGCCGCTCCGTTCATCCACGGCGCCGCGCAGTGGGCCGCGTTCGGCAACCTGTTCGCGTGCAGCACCGTCGTGATCCTCCCGGAATTCGACGCGCACGAGACGTGGCGGGCCATCGAGCGCCACGGCGTCCACGTCCTGGCCATCACCGGCGACGCCATGGCCCGCCCGCTGATCGAGGCGTTGCACGAGGGCTCCTACGACGTGTCCTCGCTGGTGGCGATCTCCAGCAGTGCCGCGCTGTTCTCCCCGTCGGTGCAGGAGCAGTACCTGGAGGCGCTGCCCAACGTGGTGCTCACCGACTCCATCGGCAGCTCAGAGACCGGGTTCAGCGGCATCGGCGTGCTCAGCAAGGGCGGCGAGCGCACCGGCGGCCCGCGGGTGAAGGCGGACTCCGCCACGGCGATCATCGGCCCGGACGGGCGGCTGCTCGCGACGGACTCCCGCGAGGTGGGGCTGCTGGCCCGCTCCGGGCACGTGCCGCTGGGCTACTACAAGGACCCGGACAAGTCCGGCTCGGTGTTCGTGGAGATCGACGGGGTCCGCTACGTCGTGCCCGGCGACTACGCGCGCTACGAGTCCGACGGCACGGTCACGATGCTGGGCCGCGGCTCGATGTCGGTGAACACCGGCGGCGAGAAGGTCTACCCCGAAGAGGTCGAGGGCGTGCTCAAGGCGCACCCCGACGTGTTCGACGCGCTGGTGTTCGGCGTCCCCGACGACCGGCTCGGCCAGTGCGTCGCCGCGGTCGTGCAGACCAGGGACGGCACCGAACCCGCCTGGGCGGAGCTGGAAGCGCACGCGCGCAAGCGGATCGCGGGGTACAAGGTGCCGCGCAAGCTGTGGCTCGCCGCCAAGGTGCGCCGGTCGCCGAGCGGCAAACCGGACTACCGCTGGGCCTGCACGCACGCCGAGCAGCACGAACCCGACGCCGTGAAGCACTCGGGCACCGCCGCGGTGGCCGAGGCAGCCGAAAGGAAGCCCTGATGCGCACTGCCCTCTGCGACCGGCTCGGCATCGAGCACCCGATCATCGGGTTCACCCCGTCCGAGCACGTCGCGGCGGCGATCAGCCGCGCGGGCGGGTTGGGCGTGCTCGGATGCGTGCGGTTCAACGACGCCGACGAGCTCGACGCGGTGCTCGACTGGATGGACGAGAACACCGGCGGCCGGCCCTACGGCGTCGACGTGGTGATGCCCTCTACCGTTCCCGCCGAAGCGGCCGACGTGGACCTGGAGGCGATGATTCCCGATGAGCACCGGGAATTCGTGCGCCGCACGCTGACCTCGCTCGGCGTGCCGGAACTGCCCGACGACGCGGCCAAGGGCGACGCGGTGCTGGGCTGGCTGCACTCGGTCGCGCGCTCGCACGTGGACGTGGCGCTCAAGCACCCGGTGAAGCTGATCGCGAACGCGCTCGGATCGCCGCCGCCGGACGTCATCGGACGCGCGCACGAGCACGGCGTGCTCGTCGCCGCGCTGGCGGGCAAGGCAGAGCACGCCCGCAGGCACGTGGACAAGGGCGTCGACATCGTGGTGGCGCAGGGGCACGAGGCGGGCGGGCACACCGGCGAGATCGCCACCATGGTGCTGGTGCCGGAGATCGTGGACGCCGTCGGCGAGGAGGTCCCGGTGCTGGCCGCGGGCGGCATCGGCTCCGGGCGGCAGGTCGCCGCCGCGCTGGCGCTCGGCGCGAGCGGAGCGTGGATGGGCTCGTACTGGCTGGCCACCAAGGAGTACACGATGACGCTGGGGGAGTCGGCGATGCAGCGGGCGCTGCTGGCGGCCGACTCCAGCGACACGGTGCGCACCCGCATCTACACCGGGAAACCGGCGCGGCTGCTCAAGACCCGCTGGACCGACGCGTGGAGCGAGCAGGACGCTCCGTCGCCGCTGCCGATGCCGCTGCAGAACATCCTGGTCAGCGAGGCGCACCAGCGGATCATGCGCTCCGACGACCCCGAGGTGGTGTCCATGCCGGTCGGCCAGATCGTCGGCCGGATGAACGCCGTGCGCGACGTCGACGAGGTGATGCGCGACCTGCTGCGCGAAGCCGGCGAGACGTTCACCAGGCTCGACGGGATTCGCTGACCGCCCGTCGGAGGCTCCGCGATCGTGCCGCGGAGCCTCCGGCGCGCGGCGACTCTCAGCTCAACGCCGCGTCGAGCGCCACGGCTCGTTCCGGGGGCAGGGGTTCGAAGACCGGGTCGGGACCGGGACGCCACCACACCGCGTCGGGGCAGTTCCAGCGCTGCGCGGCCAGTTCGCGCTTGAGGACCTTGTGCGTCTCGGTGCGCGGCAGGTCGATGGCGAACCGGACGAACCGGGGCAGCTGCTTGGGGCCCAGGTCCGCTTGCGCGGCGAGGAAACCGCCGAGGTCGAGCGGGTCGTCGCCGACCGCCACGATCGCGGCCATCACCTGATCGCCGACACCCGGATCCGGCACGGCGTACACGGCGGCCTGCGCGATTCCGGGATGTCGCAACAGGATTCGCTCGATCGGCGCCGTGCCCAGGTTCTCGCCGTCCACCCGCAGCCAGTCGTCGGAACGGCCCACGAAGTAGCAGAACCCGTCCCCGTCCAGGTAGGCGAGGTCACCGCTCCAGTACATCCCGCCGCGCATCCGCCACCTGTCGGCCTCGGGCGCCTGGTAGTACCCGGCGAACGCTCCCGCGCCGGCGGTGTTGACGAGTTCGCCGATCGCCTCGTCCGGGTTCGTGACCCGCCCGTCCCGGTCGAAGGACGCGGGCGGGCAGCGCCGCCCCGTCACCGGGTGCAGCACGTGGACGCCCGGGCCGGGCCTGCCCAGGGAACCCGGCGGCGCGTCCGGGGTGCGCGCGACGGCCACGCCGCCTTCGGTGGACCCGAACCCGTCCACCACCTGGCAGCCGAACCGCTCCGCGAACCGCGCGAGGTCGCGCTCAGCGCCCTCGTTGCCGTACACCACCTTCAACGGGTTGTCCGCGTCGTCCGGCCGAGGCGGGGTCGCGAGGATGAACGACAGCGGCTTGCCGACGTAGTCGGCGTACGTCGCGCCGAAGCGGCGCGCGTCGTCGAGGAAGCCGGAGGCGGAGAAGCGCCGCCGCAACGCCACCGCCGCGCCCGCCGCCAGGCCCACCGCCCAGCCCGCGAACAGCGCGTTCGAGTGGAACAGCGGCATCGACACGTAGACGCAGTCGCGCCCGCCGAGCTCGAACCGGTCGGCCAGCATCCGGCCGGGGGAGGCCACCTTGCCGTGCGTGCAGCGGACCGCCTTCGGGTCTCCACCGGTGCCCGAGGTGAACAGCAGCGCCAGCAGGTCGTCGGGACCGGCGGCGACCGGCCGAAGGGGGGAGTCCCGGTGCGCCGACAGCAGCCGCGACCACTTCGGGGTGTCGATCAGGTGCACGTTCCCGTTCGCCGCGCCGAGATCGGCCTCCGACAGCAGGCCCGCGTACCGCCGCTCGGTGAGCACCAGCCGGCAGTCCGCGAGCCGGACGTCGCGGGCCAGGGCCTCGCCGCGCCGCCCGGTGTTGAGCCCCACCAGCACCGCCCCGGACAGCGCCGCCGCGCCCAGCAGGAACGAGAAGTCCGGAACGTTGTCCAGCAGCACCCCGACGTGCCACGGGCCGCCCTCACCGCGCAACGAGCGCAGGACGGCGGCGTGGTCGGCGCAGCGCTGGACGTGCTCCGCCCAGGTCCACTCCCGGTGCTCGAAGCGCAATCCGGGACGCTCGTCGTCGGCGCGGGCGAGCAGCAGATCGGTGACGGTGGGCGTCGGCTCGACCATGGCTGGCCTCCTGTTCGGGCCTTTCAACTGCACGACAACGCTTGACGGGAATCGGCGTGACGGGGCCTTGTGCTCGGTGGTGGCTCTTCCTCTTGTTGTCAGCGGCGGAGCCGCTGAGCAGCGACCGGCTTGAGCAAGGTGACCATCGGCGGGTTCTCAGCGGCTTCCTCGCGAGGACAGCGATTTCGTGATGTAGGGAGCTGCATGAGAAATCGCGATCACACCGGCAACGGGCAGCGAGGAAGCCGCTGAGGTTCCGTCACCCGGCCCACTACGCCCACCGGGACACGGGCCTAGTCCAGGACGGTGTCGTCGTCGGCCAGGGCTGTTCCGATTCGCTGCAGCTGGGAGGTCGCTCCGCCGAGGGCGAATTCGCGGCGCTTGGCCGCGACGAAGTAGCGGTGCAGGTGGTGGTCGAGGTCGATGCCGACGCCGCCGTGGACGTGGACCGCGGTGTGGGCGACGCGGTGCCCGGCTTCGGCGGCCCAGAACTTCGCGGTCGCCACCTCGGTGTCGCAGCGCAACCCCTCCGCCGCGCGCCACGCGGCCTGCCACGTCGTCAACCGGACCGCTTCGACGTCGATGTAGGCGTCCGCGAGCCGCTGCGACACGGCCTGGAAGGTGCCGATCGGGCGGTCGAACTGGGTGCGCTCACCCGCGTACGCGGCGGTCAGCTCCAACGCCCGCTCCAGCACCCCGAGCTGTTCGGCGCACAATCCCAGCGTGGTGCGGGTTTCGAGCCAGTCCGCGACCTCGCCGGTCTCGTCCCCGCCGAGCAGCCGGTCGTCGTCCAGGCCGACCCCGGTGAGCTCCAGCTGCGCCGCGCCGTCGCCGTCGACGACCTGCTGGCGCCGCACCGCCACCCCGTCGTCGCCGGACGCCACGACGAACACCCGCCGCCCGTGCGGGGTCGAGGCCGGTACCAGGAAGAAGTCCGCGACCGGACCGGCGGGCACAGCCGCCTTGACCCCGTTGAGGAGCCACTTCCCGCCGTCCCGCGCGGCGGTGGTGGCAGGAGTCGCGGGCGCGGGGTCGCCGTCCTCGGCGAACGCCGCCGTCAGCACGATCTCGCCGTCACCGGCCGGGCGCGCCCACCGCTCCTGCTGGTGCGCGTCCCCGAACCGCACGACCGCGGCGGCCCCCGCCACCAGCGACGGCAGGTACGGCACCGGCGCGACCGCCCTGCCGAGTTCGACCAGCACGGCGCACTGCTCCAACAGCCCGCAGCCACCGCCGCCGAGCGCTTCCGGCAACGCCGCGTCGAGCACCCCGGCCTTGCCGAGTTCCGTCCACAGCGCGCGGTCGAACCGGTCCGGGCCGGATTCCACGTCGCGCAACCGGTCGGCGGTGACGTGGTCGGTCACGATGTCGCGGGTCAGTTCCGCCAGGTCGTGCTGTCCCTCGGTCGGTGCGAAATCCATCGTGGAACTCCTCGTGCAGACGGCGCCCGGACTCGGGCAGGGGCGGTCGGCGGGCCCGGCTCAGCTGCGGGACCGGGGCAGTCCGAGGCCGACGGTGGAGACGATGTCGCGCTGCACCTCGTTGGTGCCGCCGCCGAAGGTGAGGATCAGCGCCGCGCGGTGCATCCGCTCGATCCGGCCGCGCAGCGCGGCGCCCGGCGAACCGGCGCGGACGTGGCCCGCGGGCCCCAGCACCTCCATCAGCAGCCGGTACGCCTCGGTGGCCAGTTCCGTGCCGTAGACCTTCGTCGCCGAGGCCGCGGCGGGCGCGGGTTCGCGCTCGGCGGTCCAGGCGATCTTCCAGTTCATCAGCTTCAGCACTTCCGCACCCGCGTGCACCCGCGCGAGGTGGGAGCGGACCCATTCCTGGTCGAGCACGCGGCGGCCGTCGGGCAGCGAGGTCTTCCGCGCCCAGTCCCGCACTCCGGCCAGCGCTGAGCTGATCGGTGCCGCCGAGGTCAGCGCGACCCGCTCGTGGTTGAGCTGGTTGGTGATCAGCGGCCAGCCCGCGTTCTCCTCGCCCACCAGCGCCGTGGTCGGCACCCGCACGTCCTCGTAGTAGGTGGCGCTGGTCGTCGGCCCGGCGACGGTGCGCACCGGCGTCCAGGAGAAGCCCGGCGCGTCGGTCGGCACGACCAGCATGCTCAGCCCCTTGTGCTTGCGGGCCTCGGGATCGGTGCGGCAGGCCAGCCAGATGTAGTCGGCGTACTGCACCAGGCTGGTCCACATCTTCTGACCGTTGATCACGTACTCGTCGCCGTCGCGGACCGCGGTGGTGCGCAGCGCGGCGAGGTCGGTACCTGCTTCCGGCTCGGAGTACCCGATGGCGAAGTGGATCTCCCCGGCGGCGATGCCGGGCAGGTACTGCGCGCGCTGCTCGGGAGTGCCGTAGCGCATGATCGTGGGCGCGATGCTGTTGAGCGTCAGGAACGGCACCGGAACCCCGGCGATCGCGGCCTCATCGGTGAAGATGAGCTGCTCCAGCATCGTGCGGCCGTCGCCGCCGTGCTCCCGGGGCCAGCCGAGCGTCAGCCACCCGTCGGTTCCCAGCTGCCGCACGATCCGCTTGTACGCGTCGCCGTCGCCGTAGTCACCGCCGGTGGTCAGCTCCGCGCGGAGCTCCTCGTTCATCAGCCCCGCGAAGTAGTCGCGCAGCTCGTGGCGCAGCCGTTGCTGACCGGACGTGAAGCCGATGTGCACGTGGCCTCCTGGCGAGTGTCGTACTGCCCGGACTGGTGTAACAAGTTCCACCGACCATAAACCGGCCCGCGTCGATTGGTCGACCTCTGGTCGGGGTCATCTTTTCCGCCGGGGGCGCGGGATCGTGCGTTAATGTGGAACTTGTTCTACATCATGTTTCGCTGATGGCCACGGGTGCGGCGGGCGATGACCCCGGGTTGCGGAAGCGGTTCAGCCGGGCGACCCCCCGGATGGAGCAGTGCATCCGGCGGGGCCGGCTCGTTGCTCTGCTGAGGATCGCCGCGCGCCGAGCACCCGAGGGCCCGAGTTCCACGAGTGCGGAGGAAGCGATGGAGATCGGCGTGCGACCCGAACTGTGCGAGGCCAACGGCGTGTGCGTCGGGCTGGCCCCGGGGGTCTTCGAGTTGGACGAGGACGAACAGCTGCAGATCCGCCGTCCGATCCCGGACGAAAAGGTAGAACGTGTTACCAAAGCGGTCCAGCTCTGTCCGAAGGGTGCGCTTTTCATCGCAGGAAACGACCCGGAATCTGAGTCTTGAAGATAATGGGAACGCGTTCTACTGTGTGTCGCACGTAACAGTCGCCCTGTGCGGCGGCCTCGGACTCGGTGAGGAGACAGGCCGGTGAAGGCAGCGGTGCTCAAGCAGATCGGCGATGACGAGCTCGACGTCCGGACGGACGCCGCGGTGGTGGCGCCGGGCCCGGACGAAGTGCACGTCCGGATTCGCGCGGCGGGGATCTGCCACAGCGATGTGTCCGCCATGAACGGAACCCTGCCCGCGCTGGCGCCCGGAGTGATGGGCCACGAAGGCGCCGGCGAAGTCCTGGCGGTGGGGGAGCAGGTCACCGACCTCGCTCCCGGTGATCACGTCACCATCACCTTCGTGCCGCCCTGCGGCAAATGCCGGGAATGCCTGCACGGGCAGGCCCACCTGTGCGCGGTGCACACCATCGCCGCGTTCACCTCCCCGCGGTTCGAAGTGGGCACGGAGCCCACCTTCGGCTTCGCGGGCTGCGGCACCTTCGCCGAAGAGCTCGTGCTGCCCCGCGACGGAGCGATCAAGATCGACCCGGACGTGCCGTTCGAAGTGGGCGCGCTGCTCGGCTGCGGCGTGCTCACCGGCGTCGGCGCGGTGCTCAACACCGCGCAGGTCGAACCCGGGTCCACCGTGGCCGTCATCGGGTGCGGCGGTGTCGGCATCTCGGTGATCCAAGGCGCCCGGCTGGCCGGGGCGACCGAGATCGTGGCCGTCGACCCCGTGACGCAGAAGCACGACGCGGCGAAGCGCTTCGGCGCGACGCACGCCACCACCCCCGACGGGTTCGACGAGCTCAAGCAGGAACTCACCGGTGGCGCCGGATTCGACTACGCCATCGAAGTCGTCGGACTCGCGGCCACCATCCGCTCCGCGTACGACGCCACCCGGCGCGGCGGCACCGTCGTCATCGTCGGCGCCGGCGGCGAAGACCAGAAGGTCGAGTTCACGGCGCAGGAACTGTTCATCAACGAGCGCAAGATCCTCCCGTCGTTCTACGGCTCGGCCGACCCCCGCCGGGACATCGACCGGATGCTGCGGTTCTGGCGGGCCGGGCGCCTCGACCTCGAAGGCATGGTCAGCAGGCGACTCGCGCTCTCCGACATCAACGACGGCTTGGCGGCGCTGCAAGGCGGAGATGCCGCCCTGGTCCGCCAAATCGTCACTTTCGACTAGAGCTCTTCGCGCGGAGCGGTCTGCGCAGGGAGTGGGTAGCGGAACCTCAGTGGGTTCCTCGCTGCGGGATCTTTTTCCCGAGTGGCTCCGCCACGAGGGAAAAAGCCGTCCTCGCGAGGAACCCACTGAGACCCCGCCGGTGGTCGGCTTGCTCTGGTGGTCGCTGCTCGGCGGCTTCGCCACCGACAAGACGAAACCGAAAACCGTGGGAGAGGCCTGTTTCCGGTGACTGAGGAGTCTGGTGTGGACGAGCGGGCGGAGTTGAGCCTGGCGGGCAAGGTGGCCGTGGTGACCGGGGCCGGTGGTGGGCTCGGGCGGGCGGAGGTGCTCGCGTTGGCCGGGGCCGGTGCCGAGGTGGTGGTCAACGACGTTTCGGACGCCGCGGACGCGGTGGTCGGGGAGGTCGAGGCCGCCGGGGGGAAAGCGGTGGCCGTGCGCGGCGACATCAGCGACCGCGAGGTCGCCGACGGGTTGGTCTCGACCGCCCTGGAGCGCTTCGGCGGCCTGCACGTCGTGGTGAACAACGCGGGAGTTCTGCGCGACCGCACCATCTTCAACATGACCGACCAGGAGTGGGACGACGTCATCCGGGTCCACCTGCGCGGTCACTTCCTGCTCTCCCGGGCGGCGACCGCGCACTGGCGGGCGCAGTCCAAGGACACCGGCGGCGAGGTCTACGGGCGCATCGTGAACACCGCGTCCGAGGCGTTCCTGTTCGGCTCCGGCGGGCAGCCGAACTACACGGCGGCCAAAGCGGGCATCGCCATGCTGACGGTCTCCACCGCCCGCGCGACCGCCCGCTACGGCGTGCGCGCCAACGTGATCTGCCCGCGCGCCAGGACCGGGATGACCGAGGACACCTTCGGGCCCGCACCGGAAAGCGGTGTCGATCCGCTGTCCACCGAGCACGTGGCGCCGTTCGTCGCCTACCTCGCGGCACCGGCCGCCGCGGGGATCAACGGCCAGGTGTTCGTGGTGCACGGCGGCAAGGTCGTGCTCATGGCACCGCCCGCCGTCGAGCGCCGCTTCGACACCGCGGGACCGACCTGGACCGCCGCGGAACTCCACGCGTCCGTCGGCGACTACTTCGCCGGGCGCGGCGAAGCCATGTTCACCAGCGACGACCTGCTCGCGCTGGGCTGAAGCGGCACGACCCGACGGAGCCCGCGATCGGCTCCGGACGACCAGCACCAGGAGGAGTGACGACGATGTCGCTGACCGTGCAACAGCATCGCGGGAACGTCGGGCTGCGCAACGGCTCGTTGCTCGTCGACGGCGAGTGGCGCCAGGCCCGTTCCGGCGAGACCTGGACCCACCTGCACCCCGCCACCCAGGAAGAGGTCGGGGAATTCCCCGTCGCGGGCGCCGAAGACGTCGACGAAGCGGTCCGGGCGGCGCGGCGCGCCTTCGACGAGGGCGAGTGGCCGACGATGCCCGCCGGGCGGCGGGCGAAGCTGCTGCACCGCTACGCCGAATCCCTGCGCGAGCACGCCGACGAGCTGCGCGGCCTGCAGGCGCTGGACAACGGGGTGCCGCTGTCGTTCGGCACCGTCTACGCCGGATCGGTCGACGTCGCCGCCGACGCCTTCGACCACCACGCGGGCTGGATCGACAAGGCCGGCGGCGAGACCCTGCCGCCGTACCAGGGCGGCGACCACCTGGCGATGACGTTGCGCGAACCGATCGGCGTGGTCGCCGCGATCCTGCCGTGGAACGCGCCGTTCCTGCTGTTCGCCCAGAAGCTCGGCCCCGCGCTGGCGGCCGGGTGCACCGTCGTGCTGAAGCCGTCCGAGTACGCGACGTTCGCGGTGCTGCGGATGGTGGAACTGCTCGCGGACGCCGGGATTCCCGACGGCGTCGTCAACGTCGTGACCGGCACCGGCGAACCGACCGGCGAAGCGCTGATCACGCACCGGATGGTCGACAAGGTCAGCTTCACCGGCAGCCGCGAAGTGGGACGCCGGATCGTGGAGGCCTCGGCGCCGACGATGAAGCGGGTGTCGCTGGAGCTCGGCGGCAAGAGCCCCGCCCTGGTGTTCCCGGACTCCGACGCGGGGCTGGCCGGGATGACGGCGATGGGCATGGTCACCCTCGGACTGTCCGGGCAGGCGTGCGTGGCCCACACCAGGGCGCTGGTGCACCGCGACGTCTACGACGAGTTCATCGGCGCCGCGGAGATGATCGCCGCCTCGGTCACCTACGGCGACCCGTTCGACCCGGGAGTGCTGGCCAGCCCGCTGATCAACGAGCGGCAGCTCAAGCGGGTGCTGGACCTGGTCGAACGCGGCAAGCAGGAGGGCGCCCGGCTGGTCACCGGCGGCGAACGGGCCGACGGCGACCTCAGCGCCGGGAACTTCGTGACCCCGGCGATCTTCGCCGACGTCGACAACTCGATGAACATCGCCCAGCAGGAGGTCTTCGGGCCGGTGCTGTCGGTGGTGCCCTTCACCGACGAGGACGAGGCGATCCGGCTCGCCAACGACACCGAGTACGGGCTCGGCGCGGGCGTGTTCACCGCCGACGCGCAGCGCGCGTTCCGGGTGTCGCGCAAGCTGCGCGCGGGCACGGTCGGCATCAACGGCTTCCAGGTCGAGCCGCACCTGCCCTTCGGCGGGTACAAGCAGTCCGGCCTCGGCAGGGAGGGCGGGCGCAGCGCCTACGAGGCCTACACCGAGCTCAAGACGGTGCTGATGCCGCTGACCGAAGAGATGATGTGACGGCCGTGGAGCGGCTTTCCGGGAAGGTTGCGGTCATCACCGGTGCGGCCGGCGGTCAGGGCGCCGCCGCCGCGCGCCGGTTCGTGTCCGAAGGCGCCCGCGTGCTGCTCGCCGACGTCGCCGACGAGGCGGGCGAGGCGCTGGCCGGTGAGCTCGGCGAGCCCGCCCGCTACCGGCACCTCGACGTCTCCGCCGAACACGAGTGGGACGAGGCGATCCGGGTCGCGGAGTCGGTGTTCGGGCCGGTCGACGTTCTGGTCAACAACGCCGGCGTGCTGCACTTGGCGGCGCTGGCCGACACGGCGCTCGCGGACTACGAGCGGGTCGTGCGGGTGAACCAGATCGGCGCCTTCCTCGGGATGCGCGCCGTGCTCAGTTCCATGCCGAGCGGCGGTTCCATCATCAACGTGTCCTCTGTGGAGGGTCTGGCGGGGATGCCGGGCACGGTGGCCTACGCGGCGAGCAAGTTCGCCATCCGCGGCATGACGAAGGTCGCCGCGCTGGAACTCGGCGAGCGCGGCATCCGGGTCAACTCGGTGCATCCCGGAATGATCGACACGGGGATGTTGCGGGACGTCGCGGGAGACGCGATGGACGGCTTCGCGAAGTCCCGGCTCGCGCTGGGTCGGCTCGGCGAGTCGGCGGACATCGCCAACCTCGTGCTGTTCCTTGCCGGTGACGAGAGTTCCTACTGCACGGGCGCCGAATTCGTGGCCGACGGCGGCGCGACGGCGGCGTACGCCCTGTCGAGGTGAGGAGTGCCGATGGTCCGCGCAGCGGGGCGGGTGGCGGATCCCGGAAGCCGCCTGCGTTGTCGGTGTGAACGAGCCGTCGTCCTGCCGGCGGCGCAGCCGCTGAGCACGAGTGCTCCTTCGAAGTGGTGGTGTTCCGATGGGCGTTGAAGTGGGTGTTCGCGGGCTGACGAAGTCCTTCGGGCAGCGCACGGTGTGGTCGGACGTGTCGCTGACGCTGCCGCCGGGGGAGGTCAGCGCGATCCTCGGACCCTCGGGGACCGGCAAGTCGGTGTTCCTGAAGTTGCTGATCGGGCTGCTGGAACCGGATCGCGGCAGCGTGCTGGTCGACGGCACCGACGTGTGCTCCTGCTCGGAGCGGGAGCTCTACGCGATCCGCAAGCGCTTCGGGGTGCTGTTCCAGGACGGCGCGCTGTTCGGATCGATGAACCTGTTCGACAACGTGGCGTTCCCGCTGCGGGAGCACACCCGCAAGTCGGAGGCGGAGGTCCGGCGGATCGCGCTGGAGAAGATGGAGCTGGTCGGCCTCTCCGGCGCGGAGCACAAGCTCCCGGGTGAGCTCTCCGGCGGGATGCGCAAGCGCGCGGGATTGGCCAGGGCGCTGGTGCTCGACCCGGAGGTGATCCTCTGCGACGAGCCCGATTCCGGGCTCGACCCGGTCCGCACCGCGTACCTGTCGCAGCTGCTGATCGACCTCAACGCGCACTTGGACACCACGATCCTGCTGGTCACCCACAACATCGAGGTCGCGCGCACGGTGCCGGACAACCTGGGCCTGTTCTTCCGCGGCAGGCTGGTGCTGTTCGGCCCGCGGGAAGTGCTGCTCACCAGCGACGAGCCGGTCATCGACCAGTTCGTCAACGGCCGCCGCGCCGGACCGATCGGGATGAGCGAGGAGAAGGACGCCGCGACCGCCGCCGCCGAACTGGCCGCGCTGCCCGCAGCGGCCCCGCGCGAGATCACCCCGCAGCTGACCCCCAGCCCCGGCGTCCCGGAGCGCACCGCGGTGCGCCGCCGCACCGAGCGGGTGCGGGCCTCGCTGGACACCTGGCCCGCGCCGGTGCGCGAGCGGGTGCTGGCCGGGTTGCGGGCCGAGCAGCGCGGCGGGCGGCCGGGGGAGCCCGCATGAGTTCGCCGGGTGCGAGCCACCGCGTCCCCGCACGCGCCGCCTTCGCCCAGGTCGGGCGGTTGGCGACGCTGTCGTGGGAGGTCCTGCGGGCCATTCCGCGGCGGCCGTTCCAGGTGCGGGAATGGGTGGAGCAGGCCTGGTTGTTCGCCAGCGTCACGATCCTGCCGACCGCGCTGGTGGCGATCCCGTTCGGCGCGGTGATCGCCATGCAGCTCGGGTCGCTGACCCAGCAGATCGGCGCCCAGTCGTTCACCGGTGCCGCCAGCGCGCTGTCCATCCTGCAGCAGGCCAGCCCGCTGATCACCGCGCTGCTGGTCGCAGGTGCGGGCGGATCGGCGGTGTGCGCGGACATCGGCGCCCGCAAGATCCGCGAGGAGATCGACGCGATGGAGGTGCTGGGCGTCTCGGTCATCCACCGCCTCGTCGTGCCCCGGGTGCTGGGCGCGGTGTTCGTCTCGTTGCTGCTCAACGGGTTGGTCAGCGTGGTCGGCGTGGCCGGCGGCTACTTCTTCAACGTGGTGCTGCAGGGCGGGACGCCCGGTGCGTACCTGGCGAGCTTCAACGCGCTCGCCCAGCTGCCGGACCTCTACGTCAGCGAGTTCAAGGCGCTGATCTACGGGTTCGTGGCGGGCGTGGTCGCGGCCTACCGCGGCCTGAACCCGGCCGGCGGCCCGAAGGGCGTGGGCGACGCGGTCAACCAGGCCGTGGTGATCACCTTCCTGCTGCTGTTCGCGATCAACCTCGTGATCACCGGCATCTACTTGCAGCTCATCCCGCCGAAGGAGTTGTGAGCCGATGGCCGTCACCGAGCAGTACCTGCCGCCGCCGACGGCGTGGCGCCGCAGGCTGTCGCTGCTGTTCTCCCGGCCGGGCGACGCGCTGGCCGGGCTGGGCTGGCAGCTGTCGTTCTACCTGCGGGCCCTCGCGCTGGCACCGCTGACGTTGCGCAAGTACCGGCGGGAGACCGGCCGGCTGCTGACCGAGGTGATGTTCGGCAGCGGTGCGCTGGCCGTCATCGGCGGCACGCTCGGCGTGATGATCGGCATGACGGTGTGCACCGGCGCGATCGTCGGGCTGCAGGGCTATTCCTCGCTGGACCAGCTCGGCACCTCCGCGCTCACCGGGTTCATCGCCGCGTACTTCGACACCCGCGAGGTCGCACCGCTGTCTGCGGGGCTGGCGCTGTCGGCGACCGTCGGCTGCGGGTTCACCGCGCAGCTCGGGGCGATGAGGATCTCCGACGAGATCGACGCGCTCGAAGTGATGGGCGTGCGCACCGTGCCGTACCTGGTGACCAGCCGGGTGCTGGCCGGGCTCGCGGCGGTGATCCCGCTGTACGTGGTGGGGCTGCTCGGCTCGTACTTCGCGTCGAGGCAGATCACCGTGTGGTTCTACGGCCAGTCCGCGGGGACCTACGACCACTACTTCCACCTGTTCCTGCCGCCGCAGGACGTGCTGTGGTCGTTCGGCAAGGTGCTGGTGTTCAGCCTCGTGGTGATCTTGACGCACTGCTACTACGGCTACACCGCGCGCGGCGGGCCCGCCGGGGTCGGGGTCGCGGTCGGGCGCGCGGTGCGCACCTCGATCGTGCTGGTCGCGGTGCTGGACTTCTTCCTGAGCCTGGCGATCTGGGGCTCGACGACGACCGTGCGGATCGCGGGATGAGCCCCGGGAGCGCGCGCGGCGCGCGGCGGGCCGCCCCCGGACGGGGAGGGGCGCACCGATGACGAACCTGCTGCGCGATCGGCGCCGCCACCAGCTGCTGGGACTGGTGTTCCTGCTCGTCTCGGCGCTGTTCTTCAGCGCCATGATCGGTTTCTACCAGAAGGCGTTCACCTCGGTCGTGCCCGTCACCCTGCACACCGACCGGGCGGGCAACGAGATGCGCGCCGGCGCCGACGTGAAGGTGCGCGGCGTGCTGGTCGGCGAGGTGCGCTCGGTGGACTCCGGCCAGGGGCGCGCCACCGTGGAGCTCGCGCTGCGGCCCGAGATGGCGGCGAAGATCCCCGCCGACGTCACGGCCCGGCTGCTGCCGAAGACGTTGTTCGGCGAGCGCTACGTGTCGCTGGGTTTCCCCGCGGACGGCGGGGGAGGCGCACGCCTCGCGAGCGGCGATGTGATCGGCCAGGACCGCAGCGCGGCGGCGATCGAGATCGAGCGGGTGCTCGACGACCTGCTCCCGCTGCTGCAGGCGGTGCAGCCGCAGCAGCTGTCGGCGACGCTCGACGCGGTCTCGCAGGCGCTGGACGGGCGCGGCGAGCAGCTGGGCACCACGATCCGCGACCTGGACGGCTACCTGGCGAAGTTCAACCCGTCGCTGCCGCGCCTGCAGTCGGTCCTCGGCCGCATCGACGACGTCTCGCGCACCTACCAGGAAGCGGCGCCGGACCTGCTGAGCGCGCTGCGCGACTTCACCACGACCAGCACGACCATCGCCGAGCGCGGCGATCAGCTGCGCTACGTCTGGAACGCCACCACCGTCACCGCCGTGAACGCGAGCGGTTTCCTGGAAGCCAACCAGGACAACCTGATCCGGCTCAGCGCCGACTCCCGGTCCACGTTGGAGCTGTTCGGCCGCTACGCGCCGCAGTACGCCTGCGTGCTCGACCAGATCGCCACCAGCCTCCCGATCGCGGAGCGCGCGTTCGGCAAGGGCGACGAGAACCCGATGCAGAAGGTCACCATCGAGGTCACCGGCAGCCGCGGCAAGTACCTGCCGGGCACCGACGCACCCCGCTACGAGGACACCCGAGGCCCCCGCTGCTACCCGTGGGTGGAGCCGCCGGACCGCTTCCCGCAGTACCCGCCCGGCGGCCCGCTGCGCGACGGGTCCACGCACCCGCCACCACCGCACGGCCCCGGTGAGCAACACCCCGCGGATTCCCCTGCTACGACCAGCCCGCAGGCCGCCGACGGCGCCTCCGGCGGGCCGCTGGCCGCCAATTCCCCCGCCGAACGCGACCTGGTCGCCGCGCTGCTGGCGCCGTCGCTGCGGCGGACGCCGAGCCGGGTGCCGGACTGGAGCAGCGTGCTCGTGGGACCCGTCTACCGCGGAGCGGAGGTGACCGTGCGATGAGGGGACTCACCGCGCCACTGGTCAAGCTGTCGCTGTTCACCCTCGTCACGGTGCTGCTGACGGCGCTGCTGGCGATGACCGTCGCGGCGTCGAACGTGGGCTCGACCTCCGAGTACGCCGCGAAGTTCGACGACGCCTCGGGACTCGGCGAGGGCGACGAGGTCCGCATCGCGGGGGTGCGCGTCGGAGAGGTGAGCTCGCTGGAGGTCGTCGACGGCACCAGGGCGCTGGCCCGCTTCGAGATCGACGCCGCCCGCACGCTGCCCGCCGACGCGGTCGCGACCGTCAAGTACCGCAACCTCGCCGGGCAGCGCTACCTCGCGCTGGACGCCGCGCTCTCGCCCGGCGAACCGGAACTGGCCGCGGGCGCCACGCTGCCGGTGGAGCAGACGCGGCCCGCGCTGAACCTGACCGCGCTGTTCAACGGATTCCAGCCGCTGCTGCAGGCGCTGGAACCGGGTGACGTCAACAAGCTCTCCGGCCAGCTGATCCAGGTGCTGCAAGGGGAAGGCGGCACCGTCGAGAGCATCCTCGCGCACACCGCGTCGCTGACGTCCACCCTCGCCGAGAAGGACCAGGTGATCGGCCAGGTCATCGACAACCTCAACGCGGTGCTCGGCCAGGTCAGCGCCCGCAGCCCGCAACTGGGCGAGCTCATCGACGCGCTGCAGCGGCTGGTGAGCGGGTTCGCCGAGCAGCGCGAACCGATCGGCGACGCGGTCACCGCGCTCGACGACCTCACCCACACCACCGCCGATCTGCTGCAGGACGCGCGCCCGCCGCTGCGCGAGGACGTGGCCGCGCTCGGTGACCTGTCGGCGAACCTCAACGCGGGCCTGCCGCAGCTGGAGCACGATGTGCGGACCTTGCCGGGACGGCTCGACTCGCTGACCCGGACGGTGAGCTACGGGAGCTGGTTCAACTTCTACCTCTGCCGCCTGACCGGGCGGGTCGGCATCTCGGGGCTCGACGTGCAAGCCCAGGTGCTGCCGCTGCCGCCGACCGACATGCCTGCGAGGTGTCAGCCGTGAGCACCGCACTGCGCGACCGGGACCAGGCGACCGTGGGGATCGTGTCCCTCGGGTTGCTGACCGTCGTGACCCTGCTGGCGTTCTTCGCCAACGACCTGCCGCTGATCGGCGGCGGAACCACTTATTCGGCGCGGTTCACGGAGTCCGCGGGCCTCGCCGCCGGGGACGAGGTGGAGGTCGCCGGGGTGAAGGTCGGCGAGGTCACCGACGTGCGCCTCGACGGTGACCGGGTGCTCGTGCACTTCCGCGTCGAGGACGTGCGGGTGGGCGATCGCAGCCGGGTCTCCATTCAGATCAAGACGCTGCTCGGCGCGAAGAACCTCGCGCTGCGCCCCGACGGCCGCGACGAGCAGGACCCGGACGAGACGATCCCGGCGGCGCGCACCGAGGTCCCCTTCGACATCCCCGACGCGCTCGACCAGTTGACCCGCACCACCGAGCAGGTCGACAGCGATCAGCTCGGCCGCAGCTTCGAGGTGCTGGCGGAGAGCCTGCGCGGCAGCCCGCAGCACCTCGGCGGCGCGGTCGACGGGCTCTCCGCCCTGTCGCGCACCATCGCCTCCCGCGACCAGGAACTGGCCGAGCTGCTGCACAACGCCGCCGACGTCAGCGAGGTCGCCGCCGACCGCGACGAGCAGGTGGCCCGGCTCATCCGCGACGGCAACCTGCTGCTGTCCGAACTCCAGAACCGGCGGGAGGCGATCAGCTCGCTGCTGCGCGGAACGCAAGCGGTCTCCGGCCAGCTGCGCGGCCTCATCGCCGACAACCAGGAGCGGCTGAACCCGGCGATGCGCGAACTGGAGCAGGTCACCTCGATGCTGCAGCGCAACCAGGACGACATCGCCGCCACCATCGCCGCGCTGGAGCCTTACGTGACCGGGTTCAACAACACCGTCGGCAACGGCCGCTGGTTCGACGGCTACCTGTGCGGGCTGCTGCCGCCCACGGTCTCCGCGGGGCCGTTGCAGATCAACCCGGACGGCTGCGACCTGAGCCGACCGCAACCAGGGCCTGGAGGGGGACCATGAGCACTCCGACCGCGAGGCATCCCGCGCTGACGGCGCTGCTCGCCTTCGGCTGCGTGCTGGTGCTGCTGTTCAGCGCCGGCCTGTGGTGGGTGCTGCGCGACCCCGGCACCCGCATCACCGCCTACTTCGACCGGGCCGTCGGCCTCTACGCGGACTCGTCGGTGCGGGTGCTGGGCGTGGACGTCGGCAGCGTCGAATCGGTGCGCCCGGAAGGCGGGCAGGTCCGCGTCGAGCTGAGCGTGGACCGGGGCGTGCGGATCCCGGCGGAGGCGAAGGCAGTGATGGTCGCGCCGAGCCTGGTCAGCGACCGGTACGTGCAGCTCACCCCCGCGTACTCCGCCGGGCCGCAGCTGGATTCCGGTGCGGTGCTCGGCAAGGACCGCACCATGACGCCGGCCGATCTCGACGACCTCTACCGCAGCGCCAACGCGCTGTCGCAGGCGCTGGGGCCGCAGGGCGCCAACGAGAACGGGGCGCTGTCGGACCTGCTGGACACCACGGCGGCCAACCTCGACGGCAACGGCGCGAAGCTGAACGAGACGATCCGGCGGCTCGGCGAGCTGTCCGGCACGCTGTCGCACTCGCAGGGCGACCTGTTCGCCACCGTCGACAACCTCAACGAGTTCACCGCGACCCTGGCCGCGAACGACGCGCAGGTGCGGGACTTCCACGGCCGCCTCGCGGACGTGTCCGGGTTCCTCGCCGACGAGCGGCAGCAGACCGCCGCGTCGCTGAGCTCGCTGGCGACCGCGCTGACCGAACTGGAAGCCTTCATCCGGGACAACCGCGAGTCGGTGTCGGCGAACGTGGACAACCTCGCGGGCATCACCCAAGCGCTGGTGGACCAGCGCGAGGCGCTCGGCGAGGTGCTCGACATCGCGCCGACGGGGATGAGCAACTTCGTCAACGCCTACGACTCCGCCTCCGGTTCGGTCGCGGTGCGCGCCAACATCAACGAGCTGACGAATCCGCCGGTGCTGATGGTGTGCAAGCTGCTGGAGCACTCGACGCCGGCGCAGATCCCGCCGGAGCTGTGGAACGCGTGCGGCGAGCTGTCCGGGGTGCTCGACGGCACCCTGCGGCTGCCCTCGGCGGGCGAGGCCGTGCACCACCTCAGCCAGGGCGAACTGCCACCGCTGCCGCTGCCGCTGACCGGCGCGATGCCGGACGCGCCGGGAACCGGAGGCCCGTGATGAGACCGATCCGGGTGACCTCCTGCGCGCTGGTGTCCGTGCTGCTCACCGGATGCGGATCGTCGCTCTACGAGGCGCCGCTGCCCGGCGGCGCCGACCTGGGCGACCGGCCCTACGAGGTGAGCGTGCGGTTCGCCGACGTGCTGGACCTGGTGCCGCAGGCCGGGGTGAAGGTCAACGACGTGCCCGTCGGCAAGGTGCTGCGGATCGGGCTCGCCCCGGACAACGCGACCGCCGTGGTCACGCTGGTGGTCAACGGCGACGTGCGGTTGCCGGGCAACGCCGACGCCCGGTTGCGCCAATCGAGCCTGCTGGGCGAGAAGTTCGTGGAGCTCGCGCCGCCCGCCGCCGGGCCGGAGCGCGGCCGGTTGCGCGACGGCGACGTGATCCCGGTGGAGCGCACCAACCGCAACCCGCAGGTCGAAGAGGTGCTCGGCGCGTTGTCGCTGCTGCTCAACGGCGGCGGGGTGGCGCAGCTCAACGGCATCGTCGAGGAGCTGGACCGCGCGTTGTCCGGCAACGAGCCCAGAATCCGCTCCCTGCTGTCCAGGGTGGACGAAGCCGTGACCCGGCTGGACGCGCAGAAGCACGACATCACCCGCGCGCTCGACGGGCTCAACCGCCTCTCGGCGGACCTGCGCGCGCAGACCGACGACCTCAACACCGGGCTCGACGGCCTCGCGCCCGGGCTGCGGGTGATCGAGCAGCAGCGCACGCAGCTGGTCGGGATGTTGCAGTCGCTGGACCGCTTCTCGCAGGTCGCGGTGTCCACCGTGGATGCGAGTGGGCAGGACCTGGTGGCCGACCTCGAAGCGCTGGAACCGACGCTGCGCGAACTCGCCAAGGCGGGCACGGACCTGCCGAAGTCCATCGGATACCTGGCCAGCTACCCCTTCCCGGAGAACGCGATGATCCCGCTCAAGGGCGACTTCGTGAACGTCGACGTGGATCTGGACCTCGACCTGACCAGCGTGCTCGGCAACCTGCTCAACAGCTCCGGGCCGCTGCTGCCGGTGCCCGGCATCTCCGACGGGCCGCCCCCCGCACCTCCCGAGCCGCCTGGTCTCCCGGTGCCGGGGCAGGAGCCCGCGGTCCCGCTCACCCCGCCCGGGGACCAGCCCGGCGGGCTGCTCGACGACCTCCTCGGGGGGCAGTGATGTTCAGCAGAGCGACCAAGATCCGGCTGGGGCTGTTCCTGGTCATCGCGGTGGTCGGGATCGGGTTCACCGGTGCCCGCTACGCCGGGCTGGACCGGCTGTTCGGTGGCGGCGGCTACGCCGTGGTCGTGGAGATGCCGGACTCCGGCGGGGTTTTCGTGAACTCCGAGGTGACCTACCGGGGCGTGGCGGTCGGCCGGGTCACCGGCATGCGGCTCACCGACCGGGGCGCGGCGGTGGACCTGCACATCGACGCCGCGGCCCCGCCCATCCCCGCCGCCACGCGCGCCGCCGTGGCGAACCGTTCGGCGGTGGGGGAGCAGTACCTCGACCTGCGCCCCGACGACGACCGCGGGCCGGTGCTGGCCGAGGGATCGGTGATCCCGCAAGCGCGCACCGAGATCCCGCCTTCGCCGGAGTCGGTGCTGCTCAACCTCGACCAGCTGGTCTCCAGCGTGCCCCTCGACTCGCTGCGCACCGTCGTCGAGGAGTCCGGCACCGCGTTCCAGGGCACCGGCCCGCACCTGCAGCGGATGCTGGACAGCACCGGTTCGCTGATCGCCGCCGCCGACCGGAACCTGCCGCAGACCACGGCGCTGCTGGACAATTCCGACGTGGTGCTGCGCACGCAGCAGGACCAGGCCGAGCAGATCACCGCGTTCAGCAGCGGCCTGCGCGACGTCGCCGAGCAGTTCAAGTGCTCCGACCCGGACCTGCGGCGGTTGATCGACGCGGCTCCGCCCGCGGCCGGGCAGATCGACGAGCTGCTGCGCACCAGCCGGACCGGGCTGCAGAAGACCACCGCGAACCTGCTGACCACCATGCAGCTGCTCGACGTCCGCGGGCCCGCGCTGGAGAACATGCTGGTGGCCCTGCCGATGATGTCGGCGAGCAGCCACAGCGCCCAGGACGGCGACGGGCGCGGGCACCTGGGCGTGGTGCTGAACTTCTTCAACCCGCTCGCCTGCGAGAAGGGCTACGAGGGCACCGAACGCCGCCCCGGCAGCGACACCACGCCCGCCCCGCCGAACCGCGACATCCACTGCGCCGAACCCCCGGGCAGCCCCACCAACGTCCGAGGCTCCGCCAACGTTCCGCGCGCCCCCATCCCCGACGCCGCGGCCGTCCCACCGAGCCGGGAACTCATCCCGTTCCCCCTGGCCCCGTCAGGCTGACCGGCGTGGGATCTGGCGTGACGCCGGTCGTCGCGGCGGTGAACTCCCACAGCTCGCGGGCGAGTTCCGGATCGCGCGCGGTCGCCGAGAGGCGGGCGGGTCCGGCGGGTCCGCGGGTCTCGAAGGCTCCGGTCGGGCCGAGGTAGTCGCCGCCGCGCACCGGCCCGAGGGCGGCGCGCAGCTGGGGTGCGATCCCGTCGGTGACCGGCTGGGACAGGAACCGGTCCGGGAGGCGGAGCAGCCGGGCCCGCCAGGTGCTCCTGCGGGTAAGGCTGTTGTTCAGCAGTTCCGAGGCCGTCAGTCCCGGGTGGGCGGCGACGGACAGGACCGGGGCCCCGGTTCGCCGCAGCCGCCGATCGAGTTCGGCGGCGAACAGCAGGTTCGCGAGCTTCGAGGCGCCGTAGGCCAGCGTCGGCGAGTAGCGGCGGCGGTCCCAGTGCGGGTCGGTGAGGTCGAGTCCGCCGGTGCGGTGCCCGAGGCTCGAGGTCGTCACGATTCGGGAGGGCCGGTCGGGTTCGCCCGCCGCTCGTAGCGCAGGCATCAGCAGCCAGGTGAGCGCGGCCGGGCCGAGGTGGTTGGTGCCGAGCTGGAGCTCGAACCCGTCTCGGGTCCGCTCGTGCGGGCCCAGCGACACGGCGGCGTTGTTGATCAGCACGTCGACCCGGTCGCCGGTGCGTTCCCGGATCTCGGCGGCAGCGGTGCGGACCGAGGCGAGCTCGGCCAGGTCGAGCAGGACGGTCTCGGCCGAGCCGCGGCCTTGGAGTCCGGCCCGCACCTGCTCGACGGCGGCCCGGCCGCGTTCGGCGTCTCGGACGGTCATCAGTACGCGGGCGCCCGCTCCCGCGAGCGCGAGCGACAGGGCCAGGCCCAGGCCGGACGTCGTGCCGGTGACGACGATGGTGCGGCCCGCGAGGTCGGGGAGTGGTTCGTGGTGCTGTGTCACGGGAATTGGTATCTCCTGCGCGGTTGATCTCGGTGCGCGAGCCCTGCCTCGGATCCGAGGTCGGCGATGAGGTGCACTCGTGGCATGGGTGGATCGCCGGTGCTCGCGGGGGAGGGAGGGATCAGGCCGGGGCGGCGGACTCTTCAGGAGCCAGTGCTGCCTGGAAGAGGCCGAAGTTCCCGGTCATCCACAGAGCCGTCAGCTTGACCTTGGCGATTCGCCATCCGTGCGAGGTCCGCTCGAAGCGATTCGTGTAATACCCGTACACGGTCTGGTCGCTGCCGCCGGTGTTGTTGGGAAGGTGGTGTCGGGCTCGGACGTACGCGACGCACGTGGCCAGGTCGTCGCCGTCGAAAGTGATCACCAGATTCGTGATCATGTGCTGCGTCGCCGCGAAGGACTCCATCCTCGGCGCTGTGCCCCGCACCCAGTCGTCGGCCTTCATGCGAGCTACGGGCCGGCCGAAGCCCTCGCTGAAGTCGACCTCGACCTCGTCGGTGAAACAGCTGCGGAAGAGCTCCCAGTCGTGGGAGTCGGTGCCCGACGCGTAGCGGAGCTGAACATCGTTGATCTCGGCGCGGTCCACCAGGCGTTGCACGCGGGCATCATCGGTGGGCATTTGGTGTGACAGTGTCATGTGAACGACTGTCCCCGGTTCAGGTGACGCTGTCAAGTAGGATCGTCCGCGTGACACGAGCCGAGACCGCCGCCGCGACCCGACGCACCCTCGTGCGCGCCGCGTCCGAGCTGCTCGACGAGGGAGGCCCCGACGCGGTGACCCTCCGCGCGGTGGGGGCCAAGGCGGGACTCTCGCGCGGTGCGCCCTACGGGCACTTCACGAACAAGGAGCACCTGCTGGCCGAGCTCGCCGTCGGGACCTGGAGCTCGCTGGCCGACGACGTGGCGGCACTGCGGACGGACCCGGATTCCGCGCCGGACTCCCGACTCGAACGAGCCCTGCTGGCGCTCATCGACGTCGCCCGCCGGACACCGCACCGGTACGCCCTGATGTTCAGCACGCCGGCGAGCACCCCGGTGGCCGCCGAGGCCGCGAGCCGCCTGGAGAACGAGTTCCTCGCCCTCGTCGCGGACATCGTCGGCGAACCGGACGCGCACCGCTACGGTGCGCTGCTGATGTCGAGCGCGCACGGCATCGCGGGGATGGAACTCAGCGGGCACCTGTCGAAGGACGGCTGGAGGGTCAGCGTGGAACAGCTCGTGGGCATGCTGATCGACGGGATGTGGCGGGGCGTTTGAGGAGCCTCTCCGGATGACCTGCGTAGCGGGTCGGGTGGCGGAACCTCAGCGTTCTTCTCGCTGCGGGATCTTTTTCCCGAGTGGCTCCGCCACGAGGGAAAAAGCTGTCCTCGCGAGAAGAACGCTGAGAACCCGCGGGTGGTCGGCTTGCTTTGGTGGTCACTGCTCAGCGGCTCCGCCGCTGACAGGACAAAGCCCCGCCGAGTCCCGGCCGGTGGCTAGTGCAGGGACAGCAGGGATTCCAGGCGTTGGCGGTGGCTGCGGGGGGTGCCGAACAGCTGGGCGGCGCCGTGGGCTCGTTTGAGGTGCAGGTGGGCCTCGTGCTCCCAGGTGATGCCGATGCCGCCGTGCAGCTGGACGCCTTCGGCGGCGACGTCCTGGTAGGTCTCGCAGCAGAAGGACTTCGCCATCGCCGCCCACTCCGGGCCCCGCTCGTCGCGGGTCGCGACCGCCCAGCTCGCCGCCTGCGACAGCGAGCGGGCGGACTCGACGGCCACGAACAGGTCCGCCAACCGGTGCTTGACGGCCTGGAAGGAGCCGATCTTGCGGCCGAACTGCTCGCGGACCTGGACGTAGCCGACGATCTCCGCCAGCCACCGGTCGGCGGCCCCGACGCACTCGGCGGCGAGCGCGACGGCGGCGACCTCCAGGCACCGGGTGAGCACCGGCCCGGCCGACCCCTCGTCGCCCACCGGCCGGGCAGGTGTCCCGGCGAACTCGAAGCGCGCCATCGGACGCGTCGGATCCAGCGGAGTGGTCGTGATCGCCGCGGGCGCCTCCACCTCGAACAGCGACAACCCGTCGCCGGTCGCGGCGACCACGAGCACCGCGTCGGCCTGCGCGCCGTCCAGCACGAAGTTCTTCTCCCCGGTCAGGCGCCAGCTCTCCCCATCGCGCGCCGCCGTGGTCGTGCACTCGGTGGTGCTCCACCAGCTCCGCGGTTCGGCCCACGCCAACGAGACCACCCGCTCACCGGCGGCGAGTCCGGGCAGCAGCCGCGCGCACGCCGCCGGATCGCCCGCGGCCAGCACCGCTTCGGCGCTCACCACGGCGCTGCCGAGGAACGGGCCGACGACCAGCCGGCGCCCCAGTTCCTCCGCGACGAGGCAGCTCTCCACCAGGCTCGCCCCACTGCCGCCGTGCTCCTCGGGCACGGCCAGCCCGGCGGCACCGATCTCCGCGGACAACCGCCGCCACAGCGCGGTGTCGTGCCCGGTATCCGGTGCCTCCGGTGGCGGAACGTGCGGCCCGCCGTCGCGGTCCACCAGCGCGCGAACCGCTCTCCGCAGGTCCTCCTGCTCGTCGGTGAACGCGAAATGCACGATGCCTCCCGGAAGTCCGGTCTCACGATCCGATCGGGGCGGTGCACCCGGAGGCGAGGGCGTCTGCGACCCGCCGCCGGTGCACGCTCGCAGCGCCCCACGCCGAACGCAACGCGGTCGCCTTCGTCAACCACAGCTGCAGGTCGTGCTCGGCGGTGTAGCCGATGGCCCCGTGCACCTGCAGCGCGGTGCGGGCCGCGAAGTGCGCCGCCTCGCCCGCCGCGAGCTTCGCGGCCGACACGTCGCGGGAGCAATGTCCAGCGCCCGAGTCCAGCGACAGGCAGGCCCCGTGCAGCAACGGCCGAGCGAACTCGATCTTCAACGCCACGTTCGCCAAGTGGTGCTTCACCGCCTGGAAGCCGCCGACGGGCCTGCCGAACTGGTGCCGTTCGCCGACGTAGCGGACCGAGTCGTCCAGCAGCCGCCGGGCGATCCCGAGCGACTGGGCCGCACACCCGAGCACGCCCGCGTCGAACGCCGCCGCCACCCGCGCACCGTCGATCGGCGGACCGCTCGCATCGACCGGCCACAACCGGCGAGCCGGGTCGAAGGACCGTTGCGGCACCTCGACGTCCTTGTCCGCCACCGACGCGATTTCCCCGTCGCACCGGAAGAGCACGTCGGCCGCGTCGGCGTCTAGCGCGCGCGGTACGTGATCGGTGAACGCGACCGTGGCCACCGCCCGCCCGGCCGCCAGTTCGGGCAACCACTTCCGCTCGGATTCGGTGCCGGTCAGCAGCGCGGGAACGACCGCGATCGACTCCAGGGCCGGGCCCGGAAAGCCGGCATAGCCGAGTTCTTCCAGGCACACCACCAGTTCGACCGCGCTCAGCTCCAGTCCGCCGTGCCGCTCGGGGATCGCGACCCCGCACAACCCCATCTCGCCGAGCCGGGCCCACACCCGCCGCCACGGAGCCGGATCGCCCTCCGCCCAGCTGCGCGCGACCGCCGCGCCGCCGTCGGAGTCCAGCAGCGCCCGCAGCGCCGCGGCCATGTCCTGCTGTCCGGTGGTGCGCGCGAACCTCATCGGGGCTCCCTCGGCAGGCCGAGCACGCGCTCGGCGATGACGTTGCGCTGGATCTCGTTGGTGCCCGCGTAGATCGGCCCGGCCAGCGAGAAAAGGTAGCCGTCCGCCCAGGCCCCGCCGTCGGGTGCCGCGGGGGAGTCGGCGGCGAGCTCGGCGTCCGGGCCGAGCAGGTCCAGCGCGGTCTCGTGCAGTCGGATGTCCAGCTCGGACCAGAACACCTTGTTCAGGCTCGCCTCCGGCCCGATCGTGGCACCGTCGAGCACCTTCGTGACCGTCTCGAAGGTGGCCAGCCGGTAGGCCTGCGCCCCGATCCACGCGTCGACCACCCGATCCCGCACCCCCGGGTCACCGCCGCGCGCGTTCCAGGACTCGACGAGCCGCCGCGCCGCCGCGAGGAACCGGCCCGGACTGCGCAGCGACAACCCGCGCTCGCTGCCCGCGGTGCTCATGGCGACCCGCCAGCCTGCGCCGACCTCGCCGAGCACGTCCTCGTCCGGCACGAACACGTCGTCGAGGAAGATCTCGGCGAACGCGGGCTTGCCGTCGAGCCGCCCGATCGGACGCACCGAGACGCCGTCGGCGTCCAGCGGGAACAGGTAGTACGTCAACCCGCGGTGGCGCTGCGCGTCGGGATCGCTGCGGAACAGCCCGAACGCCCGATCGGCGAACGCGGCCCGCGAGCTCCACGTCTTCTGCCCGGACAGCCGCCAGCCACCCGGCACCCGCCGCGCCCTGCTGCGGATCCCGGCGAGGTCGCTGCCCGCCTCCGGCTCGGACCACGCCTGCGCCCACACGTCCTCGCCGGAGGCCATCCGCGGCAGCAGCCGCCGTTGCTGCTCCGGGGTGCCGTGTTCGAACATGGTCGGCGCCAGCAGGAAGATGCCGTTCTGCCCTACCCGGCCGGGTGCTCCGGCGGCGTAGTACTCCTCCTCGAACAGCAGCCACTTCACCAGCGAGGCGTCGCGCCCGCCGAACTCGATCGGCCAAGACACCACCGACAGCCCGGCGGCGTGCAGCGCCCGCTCCCACTCCCGGTGCGCCGCGAACCCGCGTTCGGTCTCCAGCGACGGCAGCGGCTCGGCGGGCACGTTGTCCCGCAACCACTTCCGGACCTCGTCCCGGAACGCGAGCTCCTCGGCGGAGAAGGTCAAATCCACGGCGTCCTCCCGGCGGCGCTGCACGGTCCTCGCGCCTGATCTGCTGTTCGGCGACTCGTCGACGGCGGGGCCGACCGCCCGCGCGACCGGCACCGCTGCGACCTCATCCGGAGGAGTCCCGGCCGTCGTCGGCGGCGCGCTTCATGCTCTTGGCGTCCATGCCGCCGAGCGAGTCCGCGTCGACCTCGGCGTTGTGCGCGTGCGCCAGGTGGTGCAGCCCGAACGCGGAGTCCAGGCCGCTGTGCCTGCCCATGAGGTCCTCGGCCTGGTTGACGGCCTTCTTCGCCAGCGCCAGGCCGAACCGGGGCATCGCCGCGACCTCCGCGGCCAGCTCCCTCGACGCGTCGCCGAGCCGGTCGCGCGCGACGAGCTGGTTGACCATGCCGACCTCGTGGGCCCGCTGCGCGCTCATCTTCCGGCCGGTGAACAGGAACTCCTTGGCCACTCGGGGCCCGAGCACCCACGGGTGCACGAAGTACTCCACGCCGGGAATTCCCATCCGCACCACCGGGTCGGCGAAGAACGCGTCCTCGGACGCCACGATCAGGTCGCAGACCCAGGCGAGCATCAGCCCGCCCGCGACGCACGCGCCCTGCACGCTCGCGATCACCGGCTTCGGCATCTCCCGCCAGCGCCGGCACATCCCGAGGTAGACCTCCTGCTCGCGGGCGAACCGCGATTCGCCGCCGGTCTTGCCCGCGTGGCCCCACCACAGCCCGGCGCGGCGTTCGAAGTCCACGTCGGCGTCGCGGCCCGGCGACCCGATGTCGTGCCCGGCGGAGAAGTGCTCGCCCGCCCCGGCCAGCAGGATCACGGCGACCTCGTCGTCGGCGCAGGCCCGGTAGAAGGCGTCGTCGAGCGCGTAGGTCATCGCGGAGTTCTGCGCGTTGCGGTACCGGGGCCGGTTCATCGTCACGACGGCGGTCCGCTCGATCCGCTCGTAGGTCACGACCGGTTCCTGTTCGGCCATCGTTGCCTCCTCGTCGAGGTGTCGGCGCCCTCCGAGGTTAGCGAAACTAGCAAGTGCTTGGTAGGCTTGTTTTTTCCTGCGATGGCTGGGAAACACGATCGTCCGGTGCTGACCGGGCGGATCGGGGGTAGTCGGATGGAGCTGGCCGACAGCGCTCAGGAGGCGGCGTTCCGCCGGGAGGTCCGGGAGTGGCTGGGTGATCACCTCACCGGTGAGTTCGCCGCGGCGCGGGGCCTCGGGGGGCCTGGTCGCGAGCACGAGGAGTTCGAGCTGCGGCTCGCCTGGGACCGCCACCTCGCGGCGGGCGGCTGGACCTGCCTGGGCTGGCCCGAGGAGTTCGGCGGGCGCGGCGCGTCGATCGCGCAGCAGGTGATCTTCCACGAGGAGTACGCGAGCATCGGGGCGCCGGTGCGCGTCGGCCACGTCGGCGAGGAGCTGCTCGGGCCCACGATCATCGCTTTCGGCACCGAGCAGCAGCGGCGGCGGTTCCTGCCCGCGATCGTCGAGGTGCGAGAACTGTGGTGCCAGGGCTACTCGGAGCCCTCCGCCGGATCCGACCTGGCGAACCTGTCCACCAAGGCGCGCCGCGACGGGCCGGACTGGGTGATCGACGGGCAGAAGACCTGGACGTCGCTGGCGCACGTGGCCGACTGGTGCTTCGTGCTCGCCCGCACCGGCCCGCCCGGCGGCAGGCACCGCGGGCTGTCCTACCTGCTGGTGCCGATGGACCAGCCGGGCGTCGAGGTGCGGCCGATCGTGCAGCTCACCGGCACCTCCGAGTTCAACGAGGTGTTCTTCGACGGCGCCCGCACCGACGCCTCCCACGTCGTCGGCGAGGTCGGCGGCGGCTGGACGGTCGCGATGGGCACGCTCGGGTTCGAACGCGGCGTCGGCACCATCGACCAGCAGGTGGTGTTCCGCCGCGAACTGGAGCGCATCACCGACCTCGCCCGCAGCGGCGGCGCGCTCGACGACCCGGTGCTGCGGGACAAGATCAGCCGGGCGTGGATCGGGCTGGAGGTGATGCGGTTCAACGCGCTGCGCACGCTGACCGGGGTGGCCAACGGCACCGCCGGTCCGGAAGCGTCGATCGCGAAGCTGTACTGGGCCACCTTCCACCGCGGGCTCGGCGAGCTGGCCATGGAGGTGGCCGGGGCGTGCGGTCTGGTGGCCGAGGACGCGCCCTACCGGCTCGACGAACGGCAGCGGCTGTTCCTGTTCACCCGCGCCGACACCATCTACGGCGGTTCCAACGAGATCCAGCGCAACATCATCGCCGAGCGCGTGCTCGGCCTGCCGAAGGAGGCCCGGTCGTGACCACTCCCGCCGAACCCGCGCCGCACGCGCTGCTGGAGGGCAAGACCGCACTGGTGACCGCGGCGGCGGGCTCCGGGATCGGCTCGGCGACCGCGCGCCGGATGATCCGCGAAGGCGCCCGCGTGGTCATCAGCGACGCGCACGAGCGGCGCTTGGAGTCGACCCGCGCGGAGCTGGCCGAGCTGCCCGGCGCGCAGGTGCTCGCGGTGCCCTGCGACGTCACCGATGAGCAGCAGGTGCAGCGCCTGGTCGACGCCGCGGCGGCGGAGCTGGGACGGCTCGACGTCGTGGTCAACAACGCCGGACTCGGTGGCACGGCGCCGATCCAGGACATGACCGATCAGCAGTGGGACCGCGTCCTGGACGTCACGCTCAACGGCACGTTCCGCTGCACCCGCGCGGCGATCCGGCGGTTCCGGGAGCAGGGCGGCGGGGGCGTGGTCGTGAACAACTCCTCGGTGGTGGGCTGGCGGGCGCAGGCGGGGCAGGCGCACTACGCGGCGGCGAAGGCGGGCGTGATGGCGTTGACCCGCTGCGCGGCGATCGACGCGGCCGAGCTGGGGGTGCGGGTGAACGCGGTCGCGCCGAGCCTGGTGATGCATCCGAACCTGGCGAAGGTGACCTCGGACGAACTGCTGGCCGAGCTCGAGTCCCGGGAGGCGTTCGGGCGCTCCGCCGAACCGTGGGAGGTCGCGAACGCGATCGTCTTCCTGGCCTCGGACTACTCGACCTACCTGACCGGCGAGGTCATCTCCGTCAGCAGCCAGCACCCGTGACGCCCCGTTCTCGGCCGCACCCCCGCGTCGACCGATGCGCCTGTGGACGAATCCGTGCTCTGTGGACGACTCGCGCGATTTCTCGCGAAATCGCGGTACCCGGGTGACGTGTGACCCCCGAAGTGGTGAGCCATGGATTCGCCGCATCGCCGCCGCCCCGATCACGGGGAGGTTCTTGCTGGTGCGCTTCGATCCTTCGTGAGATCGGGGATTGGATGGGTGACTGCCGATGCGGCGGTGGATGCGGAACGTGGTGCCGGGAACGGGTGGCGTGATCCCGATGTGACCGGATTCGGGTCGGTCGTGACGTCGTCGAGCGCAGGTCGAGCCCGGCGTCGCGAGCCCCGGCTCAACTGATGAGAGGATGGGGACATGGCCGAAACCAAGCGCTCGTCCGGGCGTGTGCAGCGCCCGGCAGGTGCCGACGCGGGAAGCGGCGGATCGCGGCGGCGCGCGGAGCTGCTGGCGATCGCGGCGGACCTGTTCGCCGAGCGGGGCTTCGTGGTCACGACGGTCCGGGAGATCGCCGACGCCGCGGGCATCCTGTCCGGCAGCCTCTACCACCACTTCGATTCCAAGGAATCGATGGTCGACGAGATCCTGCGCGAGTTCCTGGACTTCCAGCAGCGGCTCTACGCGGACGTGCTGCGCGAGGCGACCGATCCGCGCACCACCGTCACCGAGCTGATCCGGCAGTCCTTCCGCGCCATGAACGGGTACCGCTCGGCGGTCACCATCTACCAGAACGAGGCCAAGCACCTCGCCCAGTTCGAGCGCTTCGACTACCTGCGCCGGGCGAGCAACGACTTCGAGCGCACCTGGACGAAGGTGCTCCAGCAGGGCCAGCAGGCCGGCGTGTTCCGCGAAGACCTCAACGTGAAGATCGCCTACCGGCTGATCCGGGACGCCGTGTGGACCACGGTGCACTGGTACAACCCGCGCGGGCGGTTGAACGCCGAGGTCATCGCGGAACAGCACGTGACCATCCTGTGCGAGGGGATCACGACTCCGCGCGGCTGACGAGCCCGGCGGAGCCCGCCAGCACGCGAGCCGCGTCCTCGACGATGCCCTCGACCAGTTCCGCGCAGCCGGGCAGCTCGTCGAGCAACCCCACGACCTGCCCGGCGGGCAGCACCCCCGCGTCGGCGTCGCCGCGCACCAGCGCCTCCCTGATCAGCATCGGGGTGTTCGCCGCGAGCAGCACCGCGCTCCACGGCATCTCCTTCGCGCGGCGCATCGCGAGCCCGTCGGCGATCAGCCGCCGCCAGGACATGCCGCTCATCGCCTTGAACGCGGCGGCGTGGCGCAGCGCGCCCGGCAGCCGCCGCAGCCTGCCGGTGGACTCGGCGCTCTCGGTCAGGGCGCTGCGCAGCATCCGGTGCGGCATGCCGTCCACCCGCGAGGTGACCTGGGCGTCGCCCGCGGCGGCGGCCAGGTAGCGCTGCTTGACCGCGTCGGGCACGGCGCTGTCGGAGGTCAGCAGGAACCGGGTGCCCATCCCGATCCCGGCCGCGCCGTAGCACAGCGCCGCGGCCAGCCCGCGGCCGTCGAAGAAGCCGCCCGCGGCGATCACCGGGATGTCCACCGCGTCCACCACCTGCGGCAGCAGCACGGTGGTGGCGACCGGGCCGGTGTGCCCGCCGCCCTCACCACCCTGCACGAGCACGGCGTCGGCACCCCAGGCCCGCACCTTCTCCGCGTGCCGCCGCGCGCCGACGGACGGGATCACGACCACGTCGGCGTCCTTGAGCCTGCCGATCAGGCGCTGGTCGGGCATCAGCGCGAACGAGGCCACCCGGACCCCTTCGCGGATGAGCAGGTCGACCCGCTGCTCGGCGTCGGCCGCGTCGGCGCGCAGGTTCACGCCGAACGGATTCCCGGTGCGCTCGCGCACTTCCCGGATCGCCGACTCCAGCTGTTCCAAGCTCATGGTCGCGGAGGCGAGCACGCCGAGCGCACCGGCCTCCGCGGTCGCCGAGACCAGCCGCGGACCGGCCACCCAGCCCATCCCGGTCTGCACCACCGGGTGCCGCACCCCGGTCAACCGGCACAGCGCGGTGTCGAGCACGGGCGCGGTCATGCCCGGACCTCTCGGTCGCGGAGCCCGCCGGGGTCCAGCACGGTGCGGATGAGGTCGAGCTCCTCGGCGGTCGGCTGCCGCGTCTCGGTCACCGAGGTGGTGTCGAGCTCGAAGCCGGTGTTCTCCCGTACCTGCTCGACCGTCACACCGGGATGCACCGAGCGCAGCCGCATGGTCGCGCCCACCCCGGCGAAGTCGAGCACGCCCAGGTTCGTCACGACGACCTGCACGTCGTGGAACCGCCCGGCGGCACCGACGGCCCGATCGTGCCCGACGCCGCAGACCAGGTCGACGGCCTCCACGAAGATCCGCTTGCCGTGGTCGGGGACCCAGTAGTTGGTCACGTGGTTGACGGAGTTGCCCGGTGCGCCGCGCGCCCCGATCAGCTGCACCTTCGGCCGGTCCCACGGGCCGATCCGGGAGATGTTCTGGTTGCCGTGCCGGTCGATCTGGGTCGCGCCCATCATCACCCGCCGCCGTCCGCCGGCCAGCAGGTCGAGCACCTGCCGGTACGGCATCCAGCCCTCGGTGGTCGCGCCGTCCCCGCCCAGCGGTGGCGTGTCGGCCAGCAGCACCGCTTCGCCGTCGGTCAGCAGCAGGTCGGGCGCCGTGGTCAGCCGGGCCAGCCGCGCGCCGAGCGAGGGGACGTGCCCGAACGGGGAGGCCAGCACCTCACCGGCGTCGCGCCAGCTGTCGGCGCAGGCCACGGCGCAGATCTCGGCGCGGCTCACGTCGTCGGTCATTCGGCCACCTCCCGTGCCGCGTCGACCGCGGCTTGGTACGCCTGTTCGTCCCCGCTGAGGAACTCCGCGCGGAACGCTTCCCAGCTCGCCGGGTCGGCGGCGCTGGCGGCGTAGCGCCGCTGGAACGCCTCGTCCCGGTCGTAGTCCGGGGCGCAGCCGGTGAAGTGCGCGCCGCGCGGCGTCTCGGCGACCGCGTCGGTGTGCGTCCGGTTCAGCAGCACCGACTGCACCGGCCCCGCCCGCAGCAGCTCCTCGGTGGGCACCACCCGCTCGCAGCTGACGTAGCCGTGATCGGCCGCCGCGCACATCAGGTCGTCGAAGTAGGGGTCCGGCCCGAGGTACTGGGCGTTGCCGTGCCGGTCCGCGCGGTTGAGGTGCACCAGCGCCGCGTCGAGCCGCAGCGCGGGCATCGCCAGCAGTTCCTCGCCGTCGTCGTAGGGGGAGCGCACGGTGCGCAAGTCCGGGTTGAGCGCCGGGACGTCGGAGCCGAGCCCGGCCCTGGTCGGGTGGAACGGCAGCCGCGCCGCCGCCGCGCGCAGCCCGGCCAGCACCATCCCCTCGTCGTACTCGGCGACGTCGAGCTCGCCGCGCTGGCGGGCCGCGCGGAAGTGCGGGTCCAGCGGGATCGAGTCCAGCGAGACGAACCCGAACACGACCTTGCGCAGCTTGCCCGCCGCGGCCAGCAGCCCCACGTCGGGCCCGCCGTAGGACACCAGGGTCAGATCCCGCACGTCGGAGCGCAGGATCGCGCGCACCAGCGCCATCGGTTTGCGCCGGGAACCCCAGCCGCCGATCCCGATGGTCATGCCGCTGCGCAGTCGTCCCGCGATCTCGTCGGGGGTCGTGAGCTTGTCCCGCATCGCGCGCCCTTTCACGTGTGCCGCCCGGAACCGCCCGGCTCGCCGAACGACTCCCGGACCTGGTCGGAGACTCCGCTGAGGTTGAGTTCGAAGGTGAACCCCTGCTCGAACCGGTAGCTGCGGTGGACGTCCACCGGGTCGATGCCGTTGAGGGATTCCTTGGCCCGGCGGATCACGAGCGGGTTCTTGTCCGCGATCGACTCGGCGAGCTCCCAGGCGGCGGTGTGCAGCCGCGCGGGCTCCACGACCTCCCAGACGGAGCCGAAGTCCGCGAGCTCGCGGGCGGTCGCGGTGCGCCCGGTGTAGAACATCGCCCGCGCGCGGTGCTGCGGCACGAGCCGCGACAGGTGGGTGGCCGCGCCGAGCGCGCCCCGATCCACCTCCGGCAGGCCGAAGTACGCGTCCTCGGCGGCGATGATGATGTCGGAGTTGCCGACCAGCCCGATGCCGCCGCCGAGGCAGAAGCCGTGCACGGCGCTGATCACCGGCACCGGGCATTCGTAGACGCTCTTGAACGCGTCGAAGCACCCGTGGTTGACGGCGATGAGCTTGGCGTGGCCGGGGTCGGCGGTGAGCTCCTTGATGTCGACTCCCGCGTTGAACCCGCGGCCCTCGGCCCGCAGGACCACGACGCGGGTCCGCTCGTCCGCGCCGGCGGCGCGCACCGCGTCGGCGAGGTCGTGCCAGCCCTGGGCGGGCAGCGCGTTCACCGGTGGGTGGTCCATGGTCAGAACCACGATTCCGTTGTCGTGGCGCCGAATCCGGATCGTCATGGCATCACCAAACCTAGCACTTGTTAGGTTGAGTTGATACGGTAGCAATCGCGGTGAAGTTCCCGCCAGAGGCGGAAAATCCCGAGTTCCCGGAGGTTGCCGTGGGCGTCGAGATCGACCTGTCCGGCCGGGTAGCGCTGGTGACCGGAGGGACTCGGGGGATCGGTGCCGGGATCGCCGCGGTGCTGCTGCGGGCGGGCGCGCGGGTGCACGTGTGCTCGCGCAACCCGCCGGAGCGGCTGCCGGAAGGCGCGGGGCGGCGGGCCGAGTTCCTCGCGGCGGACGTGCGCGACCCGGAGCAGGTGGACGAGCTGATCGGCGAGGTCGTGCGCCGTTCCGGCGGGCTGGACGTGGTGGTGAACAACGCCGGTGGGGCGCCGCCGGTGGACACCGCCACGGTCTCGCCGCGGTTCCACGCGAAGATCGTCGAGCTGAACCTGCTGGCGCCGCTGCTGGTCTGCCAGCGGGCCTGGCCGGTCATGCGCGATCGTGGCGGATCGATGATCATGATCAGCAGCGTGGCCGCGCGCCGCGCGGCGCCCACCATCGCCGCCTACGCCGCGGCGAAAGCGGGACTGGAGAGCCTCACCCGCACGCTCGCGCTGGAGTTCGCGCCGAGCGTGCGGGTCAACGCGGTGGCCGTGGGCGTGGCGCGCACCGAGAACTTCGCGGAGCACTTCGGCGCGGCGGCCGAGGATTCCGGGTTCGCAGACGGCATCCCGCTGGGGCGGCCCGCGGAGCCGGAGGAAGTGGGCCACGCCTGCGCCTTCCTGGCCTCGCCGCTGGCCGGCTACCTGACCGGCGACGTGCTGTCCGTGGACGGTGGCGGCGAGCCGCACCCGAACCTGGCCCGGATCGCCGCGGAGTTCCGGCCCGCGGACTGACCGGCGCTCCCCGGTGCGGACCCGCGAAGATCGACGATCGGAGGCAGCAGTGGGTGGAATCTGCGAGGGCAGGGTGGTCGTCGTGACCGGCGCCGCCCGCGGCCTCGGGCGCGCGCACGCGCTGGAGTTCGCCAGGCAAGGGGCGTCGGTCGTGGTCAACGACATCGGCGTGGCCCTCGACGGCGGCGGGGGAGACGCCGGTCCGGCCGCGTCGGTGGTCGAGGAGATCCGCGCGCTGGGCGGCGACGCGGTCGCCGACGGGTCCGACGTCGCCGACTGGGGGCAGGCGGCGGAGCTCGTCGCGCGCGCGGTGGACACCTTCGGGCGGCTGGACGTGCTGGTGAACAACGCCGGTTTCGTGCGGGACCGGATGTTCGTGAACCTCTCCGAGCAGGAGTGGGACGAGGTGCTGCGGGTGCACCTGAAGGGCCACGCGGCGACGATGCGCCACGCCGCCGAGCACTGGCGGCAGCGGGCGAAGTCCGGTGCGCCCGTCGCGGCCCGCGTCATCAACACCTGTTCCGGCGCGGGCCTGCTGGGCAGCGTCGGGCAGAGCAACTACGCGGCGGCCAAAGCGGGCATCGCGGCGCTGACGGTGAACGCCGCCGCCGAACTCGGCCGCTACGGCATCACCGCCAACGCGATCGCCCCGGCGGCCCGCACCCGGATGACCGAGCAGGTCTTCGCCGCCGACATGGCCCGCCCGGACGACGACGCTTTCGACGCGATGGCGCCCGAGAACGTCTCCCCGCTGGTGGTCTGGCTGGGCAGCGAGGAATCCGCGCGGGTCACCGGCCGGGTCTTCGAGGTCGAGGGCGGCGCGGTCCGCGTCATGACGGCGTGGCGCCACGGCGCCGAGCACGACGCGGCCCGCAGGTGGGACCCCGCCGAGCTCGGCCCGGTGGTGCACGACCTGCTGACCCGAGACCCCACCCCGGAGCCGGTCTACGGCGCGACATCACAGCAATCGAGAGCGGGAGGATCGACATGACCGAGGCGTACATCGTCGACGCGGTGCGAACTCCAGTCGGCAAGCGCGGGGGCGGGCTCAGCGGCGTGCACCCGGCGGACCTGTCCGCGCACGTGCTGCGCGCCCTCGTCGAACGGGTCGAGCTGGACCCGGGGCGGGTCGACGACGTGCTGTGGGGCTGCGTGGACGCGGTCGGGGCGCAGGCGGGCAACATCGGCCGCACGGGCTGGCTCGCGGCCGGGTTCCCGGAGCACGTCCCCGGCGTGACGATCGACCGGCAGTGCGGCTCGTCGCAGCAAGCCGTGCACTTCGCGGCCCAGGCGGTGCTCAGCGGCACCGCGGACCTGGTCGTCGCGGGCGGTGTGGCGAACATGAGCGGAATCCCGATCGGCAGCGCGCTGCGTTCGGTGCAGGGGCTGGACTTCCCGACGGCCTACGGTCCCGGCTCGGGTTCCGAGGGGTGGCAGCAGCGCTACGGCGACGTCGAGGTCACCCAGTTCAACGGCGCGGAGCTCATCGCGCGGAAGTGGGGCATCTCGCGGGCGGAGATGGAGGAGTTCGCGCTCAGCAGCCACCACCGGGCGATCGCGGCGATGGACGAGGGCCGCTTCGACGCCGAGGTGGTGCCGCTGGCCGGGGTCGAGCGGGACGAGGGACCGCGCCGGGACACGAACCTGGACAAGCTCGCGGGGCTCAAGGCGTTGCGGCCGGACGGCCTGCTGACCGCGGGCGTGTCGAGCCAGATCTCCGACGGGTCCTCCGCGCTGCTGGTGGCGTCCGAGCGGGCGGTGGCCGAGCACGGGTGGACGCCGCGGGCGCGGGTGCACCACCTCAGCGCGCGGGGCGACGATCCGGTGTTCATGCTCTCCGCGCCGATCGAGGCCACCCGGTACGCGCTGGACCGCGCCGGGCTGTCGGCGGCGGACCTCGACGTGGTCGAGATCAACGAGGCGTTCGCCAGCGTCGTGCTGGCGTGGCAGCGGGAGATCGGCGTGGATCCGGCGAAGGTGAACCCCAACGGCGGCGCGATCGCGCTGGGCCATCCGCTCGGCGCGACGGGGACGAAGTTGATGACCACGTTGCTGGGCGAGCTGGAGCGCACCGGCGGGCGCTACGGCCTGCAGACCATGTGCGAGGGCGGCGGCACCGCCAACGTGACGATCGTGGAGCGGCTCGGCGGGTAGGTGGCCCGGCGACAACTCGCCACGCCGGGCGCGGTGGGGAGGCACATCTCTCCTCCGCCCGGTGATCCACTCGTGTCCGGTTCGGGAGTGGGCCGGGCCACCTCCCGAATGTCAGGAATCCTGCCTGGTCAGCGAGTTGTCGATCTGTCAGGTGGGGTCGCGCTCGCGCGCCCGCGCCCGGCCCGCGGAACCCGGTGATCCGCGGTCGCGGCGGGCGGCGCGAAGTGTGTTCTAGACCGCACGTGACCTTCTGAGGACATTTCACGTTTACCTTGCCAAGGGCGAGGTTGTGATCCGGGAGGTTCGGTTGGTGGATGTGGACGTGGCGCGCGGGCGGCAGGAGTGGATCCGTCCTGGCGCGTTCGAAGTCGCGCCGGGGGTGCATCGGATTCCGCTGCCGATGCCGGGTGACGGCCTGCGCGCGGTCAACGTGTACGCCATCGAGGACGGCGACGGCCTGGTGCTCGTGGACGCGGGCTGGGCCCGGCCGGAGGCGCGGGACGCGCTGGAAGCCGCCCTCGGCGAGCTCGGGCACGGGCTCGGCGACGTGCGCCGCTTCCTGGTGACCCACCTGCACCAGGACCACTACACGCTCGCCGTGCGGCTGCGCGCGGAGTTCGGCACCACCATCGCGCTGGGCGCGGGCGAGCGGCCGTCGCTGGAGGCGCTGCTCGCGGGCACGCACGACCGGCAGCTGTCCAAGCTGGAACGAGGCGGCGCGACCGAGCTCGCCGCGGTCGTCCGCGACGCCGTGGAAGGCGACCACGGCAAGCCCGCGGAGGACTACGAGGCGCCGGACGAGTGGCTGGCCGACGGTGCCGAGATCGAGCTCGCCGACCGGACGCTGCGGGTCGTCGAGACGCCCGGTCACACCCGGGGGCACGTCGTGTTCGTCGACGAGCGGAACTCGTTGCTGTTCGCGGGGGATCACGTGCTGCCGCACATCACGCCGTCGATCGGCCTGGAGGCGGCGCGCACCGCGCTGCCGCTCGGGGACTACCTGGACTCGCTGCGGCTAGTCGGCGAGCTGCCCGACCTGCGGCTGCTGCCCGCGCACGGACCGGTCACCGGCAGCGCGCACGCGCGCGTGGACGAACTGCTGGCCCACCACGAGCTCCGGCTCGACCAGACCGCGGCGGCCGTCCGCGGGGGCGCGGCAACCGGGTTCGAGGTCGCCGGCGTCCTCGGGTGGACCCGCCGCGAGCGGTCCTTCGCGGACCTGGACATGTTCAACCAGATCCTGGCGGTCGGCGAGACCCTGGCGCACCTGGACGTGCTCGTGGCGCGCGGCCGGTGCGAGCGCACCACTGTGGACGGTGTCGACGGGTACCGGTCGATCTGATGGCTCCCCGGTGCACCGCCCGATCGCGGCGGGTCGACGGATCAGCGCAGCAGCAGGCGAACCGTGAGCTCCAGCCGGTTGGCCACGTCGGTGGCCGACGCGCGCCGGGTGACCCAGGCGACCAGGTTCGACAGCCACACGTCCGCGATGACGCGGGCGATCGCGCGCTGCTCCTCTGTGGGCTCGTCGTCACCGGTCGTCATCGCCCCGCTGAACAACGTCTCGGTGAGCGCGCCGACCGCGTCGACCTCGGTGGCCGCCGAGGTGTCGGCGAACATGAACGCGCGGGTCATCGCCTCGGTCAGCTGCGGGTTGCGCTGCATGGTGCGGGTCGTGCGGGACAGCACGAACAGCACCCGGTCGTACGGGGTGTCACCGGGGATCTTGGTGCGGTCCAGCCGGTCCAGGGAGCGTTCGAACTCCCGCGCCAGGCCGGTCACCAGCAGGTGGATCTTGGACGGGAAGTACCGGTAGAGCGTTCCCAGGGCCACGTCGGCCTTTTCGGCGACCGCACGCATCTGGACGGCTTCGTACCCGCCCTTGCCGGCGAGCGCGATGGTGGCGTCGATGATCCGCTTGCGGCGCGCGTTCTGCGCCGCCGAGCCGCCCTGGTCCTCGGCCAGCAGACTGGCCGCGTTGGCCGCGGCGGAACCGCGTCGAGGCATGGCGTTCATGAGGTCGGTCCTCTCAACGTGCGTAGGTGGTGCGGCGATGTCCCGTTGAACACCGCCTCCGGCAGGTCTGCGCTGACCTCATGCCTTAATGAGAACATGTTCCAGTCTACCCGTTGCGAGCCGCGGCGGCCCCGCGAGGTGAATACGTGCGAATAGCGCTGCTGTCGTACCGGAGCAAGCCGCACTGCGGCGGGCAAGGTGTCTACGTCCGGAACCTGAGCCGCGAGCTCGTCGAACTCGGCCACCGCGTCGAGGTCTTCTCCGGACCGCCGTACCCGGATCTCGATCCGGGCGTGGAGCTGACCGAAGTGCCCAGCCTGGACCTGTACCGGGACGAGGACCCGTTCCGCACCCCGCACTGGCGGGAGCTGCGGGACCTCACCGACGTGCTGGAGGTCGCGACCATGTGGTCGGCCGGCTTCCCGGAACCGCTGACCTTCAGCCTCCGCGCGGCGAAGCTGCTGCGCGCGCGGGCCTCGGAGTTCGACGTGGTGCACGACAACCAGTGCCTCGGGTACGGGTTGCTCGGCCTGCGGCGGGCGGGACTTCCGCTGGTGGCCACCGTGCACCACCCGATCACGCACGACCGGCGGCTGGAGCTGGACGCCGTCTCCGGCTGGCGCACGCTCGGCGTCCGCCGCTGGTACGGGTTCCTGCGGATGCAGGGCCGGGTCGCGCGGCGGATCCCGGAGCTGCTGACGGTCTCGGAGTCCTCGGCCCGCGACATCGTCGAGGACTTCGACGTCGCGCCCGAACGGCTCCGCGTGGTGCCGCTGGGCGTCGACCACGAGGTGTTCCGCCCGCCGGAGCCGCCGCGGGTGCCCGGCCGGATCGTGGCGATGGCCAGCGCGGACACCCCGCTCAAGGGCGTCGGCACGCTGCTGGAGGCGGTGGCGAAGCTGCGCACCGAGCGGGAGGTCGAGCTTGTGCTGGTCGCCTCCCCGACGCCGGGCGGGCCGACCGACCGGCTCATCGACGAACTGGGCATCTCCGGTGCGGTGCGCACCGTCAGCGGCATCAGCGACGAGGAGCTGGCCGGGCTGGTGGGATCGGCCGAGATCGCCTGCGTGCCGTCGCTCTACGAAGGCTTCTCGCTGCCCACCGTCGAAGCGATGTCCTGCGCGACGCCGCTGGTCGCCAGCAGGGCGGGCGCCATCCCGGAGGTCGCCGGGCCGGACGGCGAGTGCGCCGACCTGGTGCCGCCGGGCGATGCGGAAGCGCTCGCCGGCGCGCTGGGCAGGCTGTTCGACGACCCGGAGCGCAGGCGCCGGATGGGCGAGAACGGCCGGAAACGGGTGTTGGAGAAGTACAGCTGGGCGTCCGTGGCCGCGGCCACGGCCGAGTGCTATGCCGAAGCGGAGGCGGAAATGGCGGGGAACAAGTGCTGACGGTGGATTTCGACCTGCTCGGGGTGCGAGCGGGTCAGCGAGTGCTCGACCTCGGAGCGGGTGCCGGGCGGCACTCCTTCGAGTACCTGCGGCGCGGGGCGAACGTGATCGCCTTCGACCAGGACACCGAGGCGCTGGCCGAGGTCGAGACGATGTTCGGGGCGATGGCCGCAGCCGGGGAGGTCCCGGAAGGCGCCTCGGCGACGACGGTCAGCGGTGACGCGCTCGGGCTGCCGTTCCCGGACGACCACTTCGACCAGGTGATCGCCTCCGAGATCATGGAGCACATCCCGGAGGACGAGAAGGCCATGCGCGAGCTGGTGCGCGTGGTCAAGCCCGGCGGCCGGGTCGTGGTGACCGTGCCGCGGCAGTGGCCGGAGCGGATCTGCTGGGCGCTGTCGGACGAGTACCACCAGGTCGAGGGCGGCCACGTGCGGATCTACCGCCGCGAGCAGCTGATCGGCCGGTTGCGCGAGGCGGGCCTGCGCGAGGTCCACCACCACCACGCGCACGCGCTGCACGCGCCGTACTGGTGGCTCAAGTGCGCCGTCGGCGTCGACAACACCGACCACCCGCTGCCGAAGCTCTACCACAAGCTCCTGGTGTGGGACCTCATGAGCAAGCCGTGGCTGACCCGGACCGCGGAGGCCGCGCTCAACCCGGTGCTGGGCAAGAGCCTGGCGGTGTACCTGTACAAACCGGAGGTCGTTGGTGCCTGAACTGCCGGCCGTCGACGGGGTGCTCTCGTCGGCCGATGTGCTGCAGACCGCCAGGTCGATCGCCGCGGTGCAGGAGCGCTCCGGCGCGGTGCCGTGGTTCCCCGGTGGTCACGTCGACCCGTGGGACCACGTGGAGTCGGCGATGGCCCTGTCGGCGGCCGGCCTGCTGGTCGAGGCGGAACGCGCCTACGACTGGCTGCGCACGACCCAGCGCGCGGACGGTTCCTGGCCGTTGCAGGTCCGCGCCGGGGTGGTGGAGGACGCCGCCTCGGACACGAACTTCTGCGCGTACCCGGCGGTCGGTGTCTGGCACCACTTCATGATCACCGGGGACGCGGCGTTCGCGGAGCGGATGTGGCCGGTGGTGCGCCGCGCGATCGACTTCGTGCTGCGCCTGCAGCGCGCCCGCGGCGAGATCGCGTGGGCGCGGGGCACCGGCGGCGAGGTGGGCGGTGAGGCGCTGCTGGCGGGCAGTTCGAGCATCCACCACAGCCTGGTGTGCGCGCTGGCGCTGGCCGAGCACCTCGGTTCCCCGCAGCCGGACTGGGAGGTGTCGCTGGGCCGTCTCGCGCACGCCCTGCGCCACCACCCGGAGGCGTTCGCGGAGAAGGACCGCTACGCGATGGACTGGTACTACCCGGTCCTGGGCGGTCCGCTGCGCGACGACGCGGGGTGGGACCGGATCGCGCGGCGCTGGCCGGACTTCTTCGTGGACGGCCTCGGAGTGCGCTGCGTCGACGACAACCCGTGGGTGACCGGCGCCGAGACCTGCGAGCTGGTGCTGAGCCTGGACCTGCTGGGACGGCGCGACCGGGCCGTGGAGGCGCTGGCGTCGATGCAGCACCTGCGCGAGCAGGACGGCTCGTACTGGACGGGCCTGGTCTACACCGACGGCAAGCGCTGGCCGGTGGAGCAGACCACCTGGACCGGCGCAGCGGTGGTCCTCGCCGCGGACGCCCTGTCCGGCGCCACCCCCGGCGGGGGGATCTTCCACGTCGGCGGCCTGCGCTCCGGCCTGCCCGTCGACGACGCCTGCGGCTGCGACACCCACATCTCCGAACTGGTCGGCGAGTAGCGACAGAAGCCGGGGCCCGCGTCCTCGGCTTGTGCAGGGGTCGGGTGGCGGAACCTCAGTGGTTTCCTCGCTGCGCCCCTGGCCGGTGTGGCAGCTTTTTCCCGAGTGGCTCCGCCACGAGGGAAGAAGCTGTCCTCGCGAGGAAACCGCTGAGAACCCGCGGGTGGTCGGCTTGCTCAAGCTGGTCGCTGCTCAGCGGCTTCGCCGCTGACAGGACAACGACGAACAACGCACCTGGGAAGCCGAGCCAGGCGGTGAGGTTTCGCCTCCCGGGTGCAGCGGTGCAGTGCAGCGGTGCCGCTCAGAGTTCGCCGAGCGTGCCGCTGATCCTGCGCAGCACGCGCAGGGAGCCGACCGTTCGGACCTCGTCGTAGTTCCCGCTGTCGAGCGCGCGGCGGTAGATCCGGTACGGCGCTTGGCCCCCGTCGGCGGGGTCGGGGAACACGTCGTGGATGACCAGCGCCCCGCCCGGCGCGACCCACGGCGCCCAGCCCTCGTAGTCGGTGTTCGCGGCGGTGTCGGTGTGGCCGCCGTCGATGAAGACCAGGTTCAGCGGGCTGCGCCAGATCGCGGCGGTCGAGCGGGAGCTGCCGACGATGGCGATGACCTCGTCCTCCAGCCCGGCGCCCGCGATGGTGCTGCGGAACTCGCCGAGGGTGTCGAGCTTGCCGACCTGCGGGTCGACCAGGTCCGGATCGTGGTACTCCCAGCCTGGCTGGTGCTCCTCGGAGCCCCGGTGGTGGTCGACGGTGACGACGCGACCGCCGGTGGCGCGGGCGGCGGCGCCGAGGTAGATCGTCGACTTCCCGCAGTAGGAGCCGACTTCCAGCGCGACGCCGGTGCCGAGGAAGTCGATGGCGGCGCGGTGCAGGGCGAGGCCTTCGTCGGCGGGCATGAAGCCGATCGCCTGGTCGGCCTTGGCCGCGAGGTCCGGCGGGATCGCGTGCTCCGCGCTCGGGCTGTCGGCTGGCGTCGGTGCGGTCGGTGTCACTGGGTTCCTCTCACGTCCGGATGTCGGCCCGAGCCTACGCAGAATTCCCCTGGCTTAGGTAGAACGTGTTCTATTATTCTGCGGTTCCGCGGACAGGGGAGGCGTCATGCCGATCGCGATCACCGAAGTGCAGCGGGACCTGCGGGAGTCGGTCCGGGCCTGGGCGGAGAGCTCCGGCCCCGACGTGCGGGCGGGGGAGGAGCCCGGTGCGCGGTGGAAACCGGATCGCGCCTGGGCGGAGCTCGCCGAGCTGGGCGTGTTCGCCATCGCGGTGCCGGAGCGCGCGGGCGGCGCCGGCGGCGGTGTGGCCGACCTCGCGGCGGCGCTGGAACCGGTGGCCGAGTCGTTGCTCACAGGGCCGGTGCTGTCGACCTGCGCGGCGGGCGTGCTGCTCGGCCGGGCGGGTGGTGACGGCGAGCTGCTGCGGTCGCTGGCCGCCGGTGAGCTCCCCGTCGCGGTGGCGAGCGAGGTCGGAGATCTGTCGGCGGAGCGGGTCCCCGGCGGCGGCCTGGTCGTGTCCGGCGCGGTCGACCCGGTGCCCTCCGCGCCGGACGCCTCGCACCTGCTGCTGGGCGCGCGCGGGCCGGACGGCCGGGAACGGTGGTTCCTGGTCGACGCCGAGAGCCCGGGGCTGACCGTCGAAGCCCGCCGGGCCCTCGACTTCTCCCGTTCCCTGGGGCGCGTCGAACTCGTCGACGTCGCGATCCCGGACGACGCACTGCTGCCGGAGCTGAGCACGGCGGACGTCCGCGACGTGCTGGTGACCGCCGCCGTGGCCGAAGCCTCCGGCGTCGCCGGGTGGTGCCTGCGCACCGCAGTCGAGCACGCCCGCACCCGCGAGCAGTTCGGGCAGCTCATCGGGACCTTCCAAGCGGTCAAGCACCTGTGCGCCGAGATGCTCTGCCGGACCGAGCAGGTCGCGGCGCTCGCCTGGGACGCCGCGCGCACGCTCGACGAGGACCCCGGCCAGCACCCGCTGGCGGCGGCAGCGGCCGGAGCGGTCGCGCTGGACGCGGCGGTGGACACCGCGAAGGACTGCGTGCAGGTGCTCGGCGGCATCGGGTTCACCTGGGAGCACGACGCGCACCTCCACCTGCGGCGGGCCCTCGCGCTGCGGCAGTGGCTCGGCGGCGGCTCCGCCTGGCGGGCTCGCGCGGCCGAGCTGGCGCTGGGCGGCGCCCGGCGGCGGCTCGGCGTCAGCGGTGAACTGCCCGCCGACGTCGCGGCCCGGCGGCCGGAGGTCCGCGCCTTCGTCGAGGAGCTCGCCGCCTCGCCCGACGAGCAGCGCCGGGAACGGCTCTACGCCTCGGGATACCTCGCCCCGCACTGGCCGGAGCCCTACGGGCTCGCGGCGGCTCCGGGGGTGCAACTGCTCATCGACGAGGAGCTGCGCGCCGCCGGGGTCGCACGGCCCGACCTGATCATCGGCGGCTGGGCGGTGCCCACGCTGCTGGAGCACGGCACCGCCGAACAGCAGGAGCGGTTCGTGCGCCCCACAGCCCTGGGGGAGATCACCTGGTGTCAGCTGTTCAGCGAACCGGGCGCGGGGTCGGACCTCGCGGGGCTGCGCACGCGCGCGGAACGCGTGGACGGCGGCTGGCGGTTGCACGGCCAGAAGGTGTGGACGTCGATGGCCCGGCAGGCGCACTGGGCGATCTGCTTGGCCCGCACCGATCCCGAGGTGCCCAAGCACCGGGGGATCACCTACTTCCTGGTCGACATGGCCGCTGACGGCATCGAGATCCGCCCGCTGCGGGAGATCACCGGCGAGGCCGTGTTCAACGAGGTGTTCCTGGACGGCGTGTTCGTCCCCGACGAGCAGGTGGTCGGAGCGCCCGGTCAGGGCTGGCGGCTGGCGCGCACCACGCTGTCCAACGAGCGGGTCGCGATGAGCGGCGGCTCGGCGCTCGGCGAGGACGTGGAGGCGCTGCTGGCGCTGGCCCGCGAGCGCGGCGTCCGGCCGGGATCAGCGGAGCACGAACGCCTCGGCGCACTGGTGGCGGAGGGGCTGTCGGTCTCGCTGCTGCGGTTGCGGGCGACGCTGCTGAGCCTCAACGGCCGCGATCCGGGCGCGCAGTCCAGCGTGGAGAAGCTGGTGGGCGTGCGGCACCGGCAGGACGTGGCCGAGGCAGCGCTCGACGTGCTCGGTCCGGAGGGTGCCGCCGCCGACGGCGTGGCCGCGGATCCGACGCGCGAGTTCCTGCTCACCCGCTGCTTGAGCATCGCCGGTGGCACCACGCAGATCCTGCGGACCGTTGCGGCGGAACGGATTTTGGGCCTGCCGCGCGGGTGAGCCCGCCCGTTTTCGCTTCCGCGGCCGGTCGTGCGGTCTTGCGGACGACGCCGATCGCGGCTAGAACTAGAACAAGTTTCATTCTTGTTCGTTCGGGACGACACGGGGAGCCGGTGTGGAGTTCGCGCTCGATGACACGCAGCAACCCTTGCGGGAACTGGCATCCGAGGTGCTGACCCGGGAACGGGACCGCGCGCGGAGCGCCGGCGCGGACGCGGGAGGTGGAACCGGTTCGCAGGAGGCGCTGTGGAAGGCGCTCGCGACGGCGGGGCTGCTGTCGATCGCCGTCCCGGAGCGGCTCGGCGGCGCGGGACTCGGCCCGATGGAGACCGCCGTGGTGCTGACCGAAGTGGGACGGCACGCCGCCGACGTGCCCGCGCTGGCGACCCTGGCGTTCGGCGTGCTGCCGGTGGTGCGCCACGGCACCGCCGAGCAGCAGGACCGGCTGTTGCGCGACGTGGACTCCGGGCAGGTGCTCACCGCGGCGCTCAGCGAACCGTCGGCACCGCTGACCGCGGCACCGCGCACCTCGGCTCGCCGGGACGGCGCCGGATTCCTGGTGTCCGGCACCAAGACCGACGTCCTCCACGCCGACCTCGCGCGGGAGATCCTCGTTCCGGTCGCGCTGGACGACGGCACGACCGCCGTCGCCCTGGTCCGCCCGGACGCGGACGGGCTCGTGGCGGAGGCCGCGCCGATGTCCGGCGGCACGGGCTGGACGCTGCGCTTCGACGCGGTGCGGGCGGAACGGCTCGGCGGCGCCGACGCGCTGCCGGACCTGCTGCGCTGCGCGCGAGCGGGGATGTGCGCGGCGGGCGACGGCGCGGTCGCGGGCGCGCTCGCGCTCACCACGGAGCACGTGCGCACCCGCACCCAGTTCGGCAGGCCGCTGGCGGCCTTCCAATCCGTCGCCGGTCAGATCGCCGACGTCTACATCGCGTCCCGGACCCTGCACCTGGCGGCGCTGTCGGCCTGCTGGCGACTGGCCGAGGGGCGCGACCCCGATGAGGACCTCGCGGTCGCGGCGCTGTGGCTGGCCGAGGAGGCACCGGCGGCGATGCACGTGTGCCACCACCTGCACGGCGGTGCGGGGCTGGACGTCACCTACCCGATGCACCGGCACTATTCGCTGGTCAAGGACCTGGCGCGGGCGCTGGGCGGGGCCGGGCACGTGCTCGACGCGCTCGCCGACCGGCTCGCGGGCCGGTGAGGAGCGCGGATGTTCATCGACTGCACCGAACGGCAGCAGGCACTGCGGGCCGAGCTGCGCGAGTACTTCAGCGGCCTGATCTCCCCGGCGGAGCGCGAAGCGATGGCCACCGACCGGCACAACGCCGCCTTCCGCGAAGTCGTGCGCCGGATGGGGCGGGACGGGTGGCTCGGCGTCGGCTGGCCCGTCGAGTACGGCGGTCGCGGCTTCGGCCCGCTGGAGCAGCACATCTTCGCCAGCGAAGCGGCGCGCGCCGACGTCCAGCTGCCGTCGGTCACGCTGCAGACCGTGGGGCCGACGCTGCTGGCCTACGGCACGCAGCAGCAGAAGGACTTCTTCCTGCCGAAGATCCTCGCCGGGGAGATCCACTTCGCGATCGGCTACACCGAGCCGGAAGCGGGCACCGACCTGGCGGCGCTGCGCACCTCCGCCGTGCGCGACGGCGACTCGTACGTGGTGAACGGGCAGAAGATCTTCACCACCGGCGCCCACGACGCCGACTACATCTGGCTGGCCTGCCGCACGAACCCGGACGCACCCCGGCACAAGGGGATCTCGATCCTCGTCGTGGACACCTCGGCCCCGGGGTTCTCCTGGACGCCGATCATCACCTGCGACGGCGCGCACCACGTGAACGCGACCTACTTCAGCGACGTGCGGGTGCCGGAGTGGCTGCTGGTGGGCGAGCAGGACCGGGGCTGGAAGCTGATCACCACCCAGCTCAACCACGAGCGGGTCATGCTCGGCCCGTCCGGGCGGATCGACGGGATGGCCGAGCGGGTCCGGGAGTGGGCAAGGCGGCGAACCGACCCGGACGGTACCCCGTTGCCGGAGCTGCCGGACGTGCGGCGGGCGCTGGCCCGCGCGCACGCCTGCACTCGCGTGAACGAGCTGTTGAACTGGCAGGTCGCCGCGGCGGCGGACGGGCCGGTGGAAGTCGCCGACGCCTCCGCGACGAAGGTGTTCACCTCCGAGCGCACCCAGTCGCTGGGCCGGCTGCTCGAAGAGGTCGTCGCCCGCCACGGCGACCCCGCCGACCCCGAGACCGCGGATCTGCTGCGCTGGCTCGACGTGCTGGCCAAGCGCAACCTGGTGCTCACCTTCGGCGGCGGCGTCAACGAGATCCAGCGGGAACTGATCGCCACGGCCGGGCTCGGGCTGCCCCGAGTGCCCCGCTGACCGGAGGGAGCACGACGAGCCATGACCGTCGAGACCGACGAAGCGCGCGACACCGACCAGGCGATCCCGGCGATCGCGGAGCGGATCAAGGCGGCGGGGGAGTCCGGCCCCCGGCTCGCCCGCGACCCGGTGAACCAGCCGATGATCAACAACTGGGTGGAGGCGTTGCGCGACGGCAACCCCGTCTACACCTCTCCCGAGGCCGCCGCCGAATCCGCGCACGGCGCACTCGTCGCGCCACCCGCGATGGCGCAGGTGTGGACGATGCCGGGCCTGCACCCCGACTACGAGACCGACGATCCGCTGCACGCCATGATGTCCGCGCTCGACGAGTTCGGCTTCGGGTCCGTCGTGGCGACCAACTGCGAGCAGACCTACCACCGGTACCTGCGCCACGGGGAACGCGTCGCGGTCACCACCCGGCTCGAATCCGTCGTCGGCCCGAAGCGCACCGGACTCGGCGAAGGCTGGTTCGTCACCACCCGCAACGTCTGGTACGTCGGAGCGGAGCCGGTCGCCGAGATGATGTTCCGGGTGCTGAAGTTCCGCCCGCCGTCGCGGGAAGCACCGCCCGAACCGGCACCGGAACCGGCGGCGGCCCCGGCGGCGGCCCCGGCGATCCTGCCCGCGATCAACCGGGACACCGCGTACTTCTGGGAGGGCACCGCCGCCGGTGAGCTGCGCATCCAGCGCTGCGGGCAGTGCGGCCTGCTGCGCCACCCGCCGGGGCCGATGTGCCCGGAGTGCGGCGCCACCGCGCCGACGCACCTGGTCGCGGCCGGGCACGGCGAGGTCTACAGCTACGTCGTGCACCACCACCCGCCGCTGCCCGGCAAGGAGCTGCCGCTGGTGATCGCGCTGGTCGAACTCGACGAGGGCGTGCGGATGCTCGGCGAACTGCACGACGTCGACCCCGACGAGGTGTCGGTGGGGTTGCGCGTCGAAGTGGACTTCCGCCACGGCGACCAGGTCAGCATGCCGTTCTGGCGGCCACGACAGCGAAGGAGTGCGCGATGAACGCGCTGCCACGGACCAGGACGTCCGCCGAAGTGCGGGTGGGCGCGGCCCTGCCGGAGGAACGCATCGAGATGACCCCGACCTACATCGTGAGCACCGCGCTGGCCACGAGGGACTTCCAGGACGTCCACCACGATCGCGATCTGGCGCAGGCCAAGGGATCGAAGGACATCTTCGTCAACATCCTCACCAGCACCGGGATCGCGCAGCGCTACGTCACCGACTGGGCGGGCCCGGAGGCGCTGGTGCGCTCGGTGTCGGTCAAGCTCGGCGTGCCGTGCTACGCCCACGACACGCTGACGCTGTTCGGCCAAGTGCTCGACAGCTCCACGGCCGAGGGGGAGACCCGGTTCGAGGTGGAGGTGCTCGGGCGCAACGGGCTCGGCGAGCACATGCGCGGGACCGTCGTGGTGGCGCTGCCGGAGGTGGTGGCATGAGCTTCGCGGACAAGACCGCCATCGCGGGCATCGGGGCGACGGAGTTCTCCAAGGACTCGGGCCGCAGCGAACTCCAGCTCGCCGCCGAAGCGTCCCGCGCCGCACTGGCCGACGCCGGATTGGAACCGTCCGATGTGGATGGTCTGGTCACGTTCACCATGGACGACAACACCGAGATCGCCCTCGCGCGCGAACTCGGCGTGCCGGAGCTGAGCTTCTTCAGCCGCGTGCACTACGGCGGCGGTGCCGCCTGCGCCACGGTGCAGCAGGCCGCGCTCGCGGTCTCCAGCGGTGTCGCCGACGTCGTCGTCTGCTACCGGGCGTTCAACGAGCGCTCCGGGCAGCGGTTCGGCCAGGTGCAGGCCGCCGCCGCTGCCGCGCCCACGTCGTCCGGAGTGGACAACAGCTGGAGCTACCCGGTGGGACTGGGCACCCCGGGCGCGCAGGTCGCCATGTTCGCCCGGCGCTACATGCACGAGTACGGCGCCACCAGCGAGGACTTCGGCCGCGTCGCCGTCGTCGACCGGCAGCACGCGGCCACCAACCCGAACGCCTGGTTCTACGGTCGCCCGATCACCCTGGCGGATCACCAGGCCTCCCGGTGGATCACCGAGCCGCTGCACCTGCTCGACTGCTGCCAGGAGAGCGACGGCGGCGTGGCCGTCGTGGTCGTCAGCGCCGAACGGGCCGCGGACCTGCCGAACCAGCCGGCGCTGGTCCGGGCCGCCGCGCAGGGCAGCGGACCGGACCAGTTCACCATGACCAGCTACTACCGCGACGAGCTCGGCGCGCTGCCCGAGATGGGACTGGTGGCCCGGCAGCTGTGGAGCCAAGCCGGACTCGGGCCGTCCGACGTGCGGATGGCGATCCTCTACGACCACTTCACGCCGTTCGTGCTGGTGCAGCTGGAAGAACTCGGTTTCTGCGCACGCGGCGAGGCCCGGCACTTCATCGCCGACGGCGGCATCGGCCTCGACGGGGCGCTGCCCGTCAACACCCACGGCGGGCAGCTCGGCGAGGCCTACATCCACGGCATGAACGGCATCGCCGAAGCGGTGCGCCAGATCCGCGGCACGGCGGTGAACCAGCTCGACGACGTGGACAACGTGCTGGTCACCGCCGGAACAGGAGTACCCACCAGCGGACTGGTGCTGGCAGCGGGGTGAGAGCTCGTTTCGCAGTGTGCCCGGGTAGCGGAACTTCTCCGCCTGTAGCCGTCTGCGTCTTGTCAGCGGCGAAGCCGCTGAGCAGTGACCACCAGAGCAGGCCGACCACCGGCGGGTTCTCAGCGGTTTCCTCGCGAGGACGGCTTTTTCCCTCGTGGCGGAGCCACTCGGAAAAAAGATCCCGCAGCGAGGAAACCGCTGAGGTTCCGCTACCGACGACCGATCAGCAGGCCACGTCGGAGGAACCGGTGAGGTGGCGCGCGAGGAAGTGGTCGGCTCTGCGGTAGAAGTCGATCTGGTTCTCCGGGTTGAGGAAGCCGTGGCCCTCGTCGTCCTTGACCAGGTACTCGACGTCCACGCCGCGGTCGCGCAGGGCGGCGACGAGGTTGTCGGACTCGGCCCGCACCACCCGGACGTCGTTGGCGCCCTGGGCCACCATCAGCGGCGTGCGGATCTCGTCGACGTGGTGGATCGGGGACCGCGCCCGGATGTCGGCGACGTGCTCGGGCACGTCGGGGTCGCCGATGTAGTGGTGGAAGTTGTTGGTCAGCTGCTTGCGGGCGAACACCGGAACGGTCCGCATGAAGTTCTCCAGGTCCGAGATGCCGACGTAGTCGATGGCGGCGGCGAACACGTCCGGGGTGAGGGTGACCGCCACCAGCGTGGCGTAGCCGCCGTAGGAGCCGCCGAAGATCGCGACCCGGTCCGGGTCGGCGTAGCCCTGCGCCACGGCCCAGTCGACCGCGTCGATCAGGTCGTCGTGCATGGCTCCGGCGAATTCGCCGATCGCGGCCTGCATGTGCGCCTTGCCGTAGCCGACGGAGCCGCGGAAGTTGACCTGAAGCACCGCGTAGCCCCGGTTCGCCAGCAGCTGGACGGCCTCGTTGAAGCCCCACGAGTCGCGGTACCACGGGCCGCCGTGCACCAGCAGGACCAACGGCAACCGGCTCGGTTCGACTCCGACCGGCAGCGTCAGGAACGACGGCAGCGCCAGCCCGTCGCGGGCCGGGATCGTCACCGGTGTCATCGGCGCCAGCGCCGCGGGATCCAGGTGCGGGTAGGGGCGGAACAGCAGCCTGCTCTCCCCGGTCGCGTGGTCGTAGAGCCAGGTGGCGCTGGGCTCGCGGTCGTGGTCGAAGCCGACGACCCAGCGCTGCTCGTCCTGGTCGCAGGACAACCGCCCGATGGTCCCGTCCGACAGCGCTTCCAGCGCCTCCAGCACGGCGGCGAACCGCGGGGTCAGCGGCCGGATCACCTGCTTCTCGCCGAGGTACCGCACGCCCAGCAGCGCACCGTCGCGCGGGCTGCGGATCAGCGGTGACCCGATCTGCTCCACCCCGCGGCGCATCCCGTCGAGCTCCAGCTCCGGGTGCTCGTCGACCAGCGTCTCCGCGCCGGTGGTCAGGTCGACCCGGGCCAGCAGCAGCCGGTCGCCGCCCGCCCACGAACCAAGCCACACGCCGCCGCCGTCGGCGGCGAGTTCGAACGGGAACATGCCCAGCGGGTGATCGCTGCCGGGGAACACCGCGATCTCGACGGGGTCGCCCGCGTTCCAGCGGGACAGGACGATGTCACCGCCGTCGTTGAGGGTCAGCGCGTGCGGCTCCTGATCGGGTGTGAGCAGCCAGTCCATGACCTGGCCCGGGTTCTCCGCGAGCACGGTGAGCTCGCCGGTCGCGATGTCGAGCTCGGCGAGGTCCATCTCGGTGACCTCGCGGTGGTTGATCTGAAGCAGCACCGTGCCCGGGCGCCCGTGCGGTTGCTCGTGGCTCAGCACCCGCGCCCCCGGGTACGGCGTCAGGTCGACGGCCGGTGCCTCCGGGTCGGTGAGGTCTACGCGGAACAGGTGGTGGTTCTCGTCGCCACCGCTGTCCTGCGCGTAGATCAGCCAGCGCGGGTCGTGCGTCCACTCGAAGCTCGTGACGCTGCGGACTTCGTCGGCGGTCACGCAGCGCGGCTCGCCGTCGGCTCCTCCGTCCCGGCCGAGGTCCTGCACCCAGACGTTGAGCCGGTTCTTCCACGGCGCGAGGAAGGCGATCCGGTCGCCGTCCGGGGAGATCGACGCACCGGCGCGCTCGGGCGGGCCGACCAGGTCCTCGACGGAGAGGCGTGCGGGTGAGGTCATCGGAGTCCTTTCATCGGGCTGGTGAGGCGCTGCAACCAGCACACGCCGTGCCGTCGCGGCACGGTCAACCCGACGTGTCGGGCATCACCTCGCGCCTCGGCCGGTGAAATTCGGTTGCTCGGTCGTGGTGGGGGCGGGCAGGGTTCCGGTGTGGTCGAGGGGGCTCGGGACGGGCGTGCGGGGATCGATGCGGAGCTGGTCGGGCGCTTGGTCGCGACCCGGTTCCCGCGGTGGGGCGGGCTGCCGGTGACGCCCGTGGAGGTCGACGGGTGGGACAACCGGACCTATCGGCTCGGCGAGCGGATGACGGTGCGGCTGCCGACGGCGCCCGAGTACGAGGCGGCGATCCACAAGGAGCACCACTGGCTCCCGCTGCTCGCGCCGTCGCTGCCCGTGGCGATCCCGGAGCCGCTGGCCAAAGGCGAGCCTGGGTGCGGTTTTCCGCGCAGCTGGTCGATCCGGCGCTGGCTGGACGGCGCGACCGCCGCGCCGGGGCGCATCGCGGATCTGACCTCCTTCGCCGTGTCGGTCGCGGAGTTCCTGTCGGCCCTGCACCGGATCGACGCGTCCGGCGGCCCGCCACCGGGGGCGCACAACTTCCACCGGGGAGCGCCGCCCGCGCACTACGACGGTGAGACCCGGGCCGCGCTGGCGGAGCTCGACGGCCGGATCGACGTGGACGCGGTCGCCGCGGTGTGGGACGCGGCGCTCGACTCGACCTGGGGCGGCGACCCGGTGTGGTTCCACGGCGACGTCGCCGTGGGGAACCTGCTGGTGCGCGACGGCCGGCTCAGCGCGGTCATCGACTTCGGGTCCTGCGGAGTCGGGGACCCCGCCTGCGACCTGGTGATCGCGTGGACGTTGTTCACCGGCGCGAGCCGGGACGCGTTCCGCGCGGCCGTCGGACTGGACGACGCGACGTGGGCGCGCGCTCGCGGCTGGGCGTTGTGGAAAGCGCTGATCACGCTCGCCGCCGACCCGCTCGGAGAGTCCGCCGTCGCGCAGCACCGGGTGCTCGACGCAGTTCTCGCCGAGGTGTGAGGACCGGGCGGGTCAGCGGGTCCGGGGCAGGCGTGCGATGGCGGTGATGATGAGGCCGTCGTCGGCCAGCCAGCGGCCGGTGAACGAGGTGAGCGGGGCCCCCTCCACTTCGGGGCCGGTCTTGAGCAGCCGCGCGGAGAAGGTGCCGCCGGGGTCGATGGTGAGGTCGGCGTCCTCGAAGCCCAGCCACTCGCCGGTGATCGGGAACCACGCCTTGTAGACGGATTCCTTGGCGCTGAACAGAATCCGGTCCCAGTGCACCGAAGGGTCCTCGGCGGACAGCGCCTCGATCCGCGGGCGCTCGGCGGGGAGGGTCACGGCGTTGAGGACGCCGTCCGGCAGCACGTCGTGCGGTTCCGCGTCGATGCCGACGGTGAGCACCGAGCTCTCCAGGCCGACGACGGCGGCCCGGTAACCGGCGCAGTGCGTCATGCTGCCCACGACCCCGGCGGGCCAGCCGGGCGCGCCGCGTTCGCCGGGCAGCAGCGGTGCGGCCGGCACACCGACCTTCGCCAGCGCGGCTCGGGCGCAGTGGCGGACCGTGGTGAACTCGCGGCGGCGCTTGTCCACCGCGCGCGCGATCACCGCGGCCTCCTCGTCGAACAGCCAGGCGTCCGGCGGGTCGGTGCGGGTCTCCTCCCAGGCGAGCTCGCCGGGCAGCAGGCGTTCGATCACGACGTCTCCTCGGGGAACACCAGGCGCAGCGGGTCGTCGGGCAGGCCGCGGCGCTTCCACTCGCGCGGGTAGCCGACCGACACCTCCTGGAACCGCACGCCGTCGTGCCAGGTGGTGCGGGGGATGTGCAGGTGCCCGTAGATCACGGCCGCGGCCCGGTGGCGCAGGTGCCAGTCGGCGGTGTGCACGGTGCCGCACCACTGCGCGAACTGCGGGTACCAGAGCACGTCGGTGGGTTCGCGCACCAGCGGGTAGTGGTTCACCAGCACCGTCGGCAGCTCCGGATCGCACTCGGCGAGCCGCTTCTCGCTGTAGGCGAGCCGCGCCCGGCACCAGTCGTCGCGGGTCGCGTACGGATCCGGGTGCAGCAGGAACTCGTCGCTGCACACCACGCCGGACTCGTGCGCCACGGCCAGCGCCTCCTCCTTCGTGGAGGTCCCGGCGGGGCGGAAGGTGTAGTCGTAGAGCACGAACAGCGGCGCGATGGTCACCGGGCCGCCGCGCCCGGTCCACACCGGGAACTCGTCCTCCGGGGTGACCACGCCGAGCTCGCGGCAGCGGCGCACCAGCTCCAGGTAACGGGCTTCACCGCGCAGCTGCAGCGAATCCTGCTTCGGCGTCCACAGCTCGTGGTTGCCGGGCACCCAGATGACCTTCGCGAACCGCTCCGCGAGCATGCCCAGCGCCCAGGAGATCTCGTCGGCGAGCTCGCCCACGTCGCCCGCGACGATCAGCCAGTCGTGCTCGGTGCGCGGACGCAGGGCGCGCGCGATGTCCTTGTTCTCGGCCATCGCGACGTGCAGGTCGCTGACGGCCAGCAGTTCGCCGGAAGTGGAGCTCATGATGCCGCGATCGTATCCGAACGAATGCCGGTGCTCGGCCGGTTCGCGCGGTTTCTAGGGGTTCCCCGGGCCGTGGCGCCGCACCGGCCGCCGGGGGCGGGGCGTCAGGCCGTGAACGATCGGATCGGCTGTGCCTTGCACTGCCTGGAGGCGATCGGTCACGGGCTCCACCCGCGGGATCGGCACGGTGTCCTGCTCCAGCGGATCGGGTCCGGTCAGCCAGCCGATGCCGGTTCCGCGCAGGTGCCGGTACTCGACGAACGCCAGTGCCAGCGTGGTCACCAGCCCGCACAGGTTCAGCGCGTACGAGAGTTCATCGGGTACGGGGTCCTGCGCGGTGGTCCACCGGCCGACGAACTCGATCCCGGTCATCGTGACGGCCAGCGCCGCCGAGATGACCGGCGCGAGCAGCGGGTGCACGTCGCTCGTCCACATCGCCGTCCGCGCCGCCCAGTACACGAAGCACAGCGCGTACCCCGCGAGCCAGCCGACGAACAGGAATGCGGTGAGTCCGACCGCGTACTGCCATCCCTCGGTGATCACCTGGGTCTCCTCGCCGTCCGAACCGGCCCAGAGCGCCACGATGCATCCGACGGCCACCGCGACCGGGATGACGACGGTGCCCAAGCCAGCCAGGAGCCGTCCTCCCAGGCGGGAGAACCCCGCCCCGAACCGGCCGCGGAACCGCCGGTGGGTGGCGAAGAACAGCAGCGGCAGCACCACCGGGACGACGCACAGCGCGAGCAGGGCGGTCCAGAACGTCTTCTCGGAGGCCTCCGTGAGGTTCTCCAGCACCGACTTCTGGTACAGCCCCGTCGCGATGCTGACGGTCAGCAGACCGCTCGCCGAACGCCAGAACGCGACCCGCTCCAGCGTCCGGGTCTCCTTGTCCACGGCGTACGGCCGGAACAGCGCGCGGGCCAGCTGCCACGGCAGCACGATGCTGATCCCGTGGGCGGGGCGGACGCGCACCGGAACGCCGTTGCGCTCGGAGATCAGCTCGCCCAGGTACCGGTGGCGCCGGTCGGCGACCGCCAGCACGACTCGCAGGCCGATGCCGAGCGGGATCGTGATCGCGAGCACCGGCCACAACAGCCACTGCACCGAGAAGCCCAGCGCGCCGAACACCGCCGCGATCAGCAAGGCCGCGATCAGCACGCCCTCGGTCGTCCACACACCCAGGCGCAGCCGCCATCGGTCCTGCGCCGCGCGCTGGAACCGGTTTTCGAGCGGGTCGAGCGGGAGTGGTCGGATCATGCCATCGACGCTATGAAGACGGCGGATCCCGCGTTCCCGGATTTCCGGGGCTCCGCGAAGTTCGCCGGTCGCTCGGGTGACGGCGGATTCCGGCGCTCCCCGGCGATGGAAGGGCCCTCCGCACCCCGGCACGACGAACTCCCACACTGTGAGAGGCACAATCTTGGTCTGGTGGGTTGGGTTTACATCCGCTGGGCGGCGTGGCTACCGTGATCGCATGGCCCGGACGGCGACGCTCACCACGCGCGAATACGTGGACAACGCACGGGTGTCCTCCGCGCTCTGTAGCGCCTGAGCCCTTCCTTCCGCACTGCCGTGGCCGAGCCGGACCGCTCGGCCGAGTCGGCACTGCCGCCCCCGCTGACCGACCTTCTCCGGTGACACCGCACGCCTGATGCGAGTCGGTGCGGCGCCCCGTTCTTCGGCGGCACCGGTCGCGAACCAGTGCCGTCCTCCGCAGATCCTTGTCGCCAGTGGAGCGTGACGATGACTTCGCCCGCGGCGCCTCCGAGCGCCCGATCCGACACCGGCGGCATCGCCGTCACAACGGTGCGGACCAGCCGATCCAAAGGGGAGCAGCGCGTTCCCCGCTGGCTGGTCAAGACCTTCAGCCCGATCGCGCTGATCGCGCTGTGGCAACTGCTCAGCTCGATCGGCGTGCTCGACGACGACACGCTCGCCTCGCCGGCGACGGTCGCCGCCACCGCCTGGGAGATGTGGCAGGAGGGCAGGCTGCAGGACGCGGTGCTGGCCTCCGTGCAGCGCGTGGCGATCGGGCTGGTCTTCGGCCTGATCGCGGCGGTCGTGCTGGCCACGATCTCCGGGTTGTTCCGGCGCGGTGAGGACATCGCCGACGCGCCGATGCAGATGCTGCGCACGGTGCCCGTGATCGGCCTGATCCCGCTGCTGATCATCTGGTTCGGCATCGGGGAGACGCCGAAGATCGTGCTCATCGCGCTCGCGGTGACCTTCCCGCTGTACATGAACATCTTCGGCGGCATCCGCAACGTGGACGCGGGCCTGGTGGAGGCCGCCAAGACCCTCGGTCTCGGCTGGTTCGCCCAGGTGCGGCACGTGATCCTGCCCGCGGCGATGCCGAACGCGCTGGTGGGGCTGCGGTTCTCGCTCGGCTCGGCGTGGCTGGCGCTGGTGTTCGGCGAAACGATCAACGCGAACGCGGGCATCGGCTACGAGATGAACATGGCCCGCGAGTTCTTCCAGACCGACGTCATCGTGGTCTGCCTGGTGCTCTACGCCCTGCTCGGCCTGGTGGCCGACTTCATCGTTCGACTTCTCGAAAGGACCGTGCTGGCATGGCGACCGGCTTTCCGCGGAGCGTGACGGAATCCGCCCCCGAGACCGCGGCCCCCGAGACCGCGGCCCCCGAGGCCGCCCCCGACGAGCACGTCGACGCGGCCACCACCGGTCCGGGCGGGGCCACCACCGACCCGGGCGGTGCGCCGGAGACCGCCACCGAGTCCGCGTCGAAGGGCGCGCTGCCCGCCACGGTGCGCGGCCTCACGAAGAGCTTCGGCGACCACACCGTCATCGACGGTCTCGACCTGGACATCGAACCGGGCCAGTTCGTGGCGCTGCTCGGCCCCAGCGGGTGCGGCAAGAGCACCCTGCTGCGCATCCTCGCCGACCTCGACCGCGAGATCACCGGCGAGGTCCAGGTGGCGCAGCGGCGCGCGGTGGCGTTCCAAGCGCCGCGGCTGCTGCCGTGGAAGCGGGTGTGGCGCAACGTGGTCCTCGGCCTGCGCGGCAAGCCGAACCGGGCGAAGGCCGTCGCCGCGCTGGAGGAGGTCGGCCTCGGGCACCGGGTGGACGTGTGGCCGAAGGTGCTCTCCGGCGGTGAGGCGCAGCGCGCCTCGCTGGCCCGCGCGCTGGTGCGCGAACCGGACCTGCTGCTGCTGGACGAGCCGTTCTCCGCGCTCGACGCCCTCACCCGGCTGAAGGTGCAGGCGCTGGTCGGGGAGCTGTGGCAGCGCCACGGCTGCGCGATCCTGCTCGTCACCCACGACGTCGAGGAGGCGCTGCTGCTCGCGGATCGGGTGCTGGTGATGGACGGCGGCGGCATCGTGCACGACCAGCTCGTCGAACACCCCCGCCCGCGCGACGTGTCCGCACCGGCGTTCGTGGCGCAGCGCTCCGAGCTCCTCTCCTGGCTGGGAGTGCACTGAGCACGACTTCTCCATAGCGGCGCAACGACATTCGCCGCACGGACGCGCGATCACCACCGCGGCTCCACCGGAGCCGGGGCGAGCCGACGCGTCCGCTCGCGGATCAGGACCGAACAGGAAGTGTTGTCATGAGTGTGGAAATCGTCGGCATGATCGGCCCCCAGCACGTCTCGGAGATCCACCGAGCAGAAGGGCCCGCGATCGACCCGGAGTTCCTGCGGCGTTTCGCCCGCGCCCACGAGGACGGCGGGTTCGACCGCGTGCTCATCGGCCACGGCTCCGGCTCACCGGACGGCACCCAGATCGCCGCGCACGTCGCCGCGCACACCGACCGGCTCGGGTTCCTGGTGGCGCACCGGCCGGGCTTCGTGTCGCCGACGCTGGCGGCGCGCACCTTCTCGACGCTGGACACCCTCGCGGGCGGCCGGATCGCGGTGCACATCATCACCGGCGGCAGCGACTCCGAGCAGCGCCGCGACGGCGACTACCTGGACAAGGAGCAGCGCTACGCCCGCACCGACGAATACCTCGACGTCCTGAAGCGGGCGTGGACCGAGGACGGCCCGATCAGCCACGACGGCCCGAACTACCGCTTCGAGGACTTCCAGACCGCGGTGAAACCCGTTCAGCGGCCCCGGATTCCGCTGTACTTCGGCGGTTCCTCCGAGGCCGCATACCGGGTCGGCGGCAAGCACGCCGACGTGTTCGCGCTGTGGGGCGAACCGCTGGCCGAGACCGCCGAGCAGATCGCCTCGGTGCGCGCCGCCGCCCGCGCGGCCGGGCGCACCGACACCCCCGGAATCAGCGTGTCGTTCCGGCCGATCCTCGGCGCCACCGAGGAGCTCGCCTGGGAACGCGCGCATTCCGTGCTGGACCGGATCCACGCCGCCCGCGGCGGGTTCGGCTCGTTCACCGGGCCGAAGACCCTCGGCAAGGGCACCGAGGTCGCCAACGTCGGCTCGCAGCGCCTGCTCGCCGCCGCCGCGAAGGGCGAGCTGCACGACCGCGCGCTGTGGACCCCGACCTCGCAGGCCACGAACGCGGCGGGCAACTCCACCGCGCTCGTCGGCACCGCCGAGACCGTGGCGAAGGCGCTGGCCGACTACGTCGACATCGGCGTGACCACGTTGCTGATCCGCGGTTACGACCCGCTCGACGACGCCATCGACTACGGCCGCGAACTCCTCCCGGCCGTCCGCGAAGAAGTCGCCCGCCGCGCCCGCGCGGGCGCGACCACCGAGCAGGACCAGAGCGAAAGGACCCCGGCATGACCGCCACCGCACCTTCCTCGCAACTCTCGGAATTCGCCCGGAACCTGCGGCCCCGCACCAACACCTTCCCGCCGCGGCCGAAGTTCGACTCCGTGGAGGACGAGCGGCTCTTCCGCAAGCAGCGCCTCGTCGCCGGGTTCCGGATCTTCGGCAAGCTCGGCTACAACGAGGGCGCAGCCGGGCACATCACCGTGCGCGACCCGGAACTGACCGACCACTTCTGGGTCAACCCCTTGGGCCGCGCGTTCAGCCGCATCAAGGCCTCCGATCTGCTGCTGGTCAACCACGACGGCGAGATCGTGCACGGCGACCACCCGGTCAACCAGGCCGCTTTCGCGATCCACTCGCAGATCCACCGCGCCCACCCGCACCTGGACGCGGCCGCGCACAGCCACTCCATCTGGGGCAAGGCGCTGGCCGCGCTGGGCACCGAGCTGCTGCCGATCTCGCAGGACGGCGCGCAGTTCTACGGCGACAACGTGATCGTGCCGGACTTCTCCGGTGTGGTGCTGGACCTGGAAGAGGGCCGCCGCATCGCCGAAACCCTGGGACAGCGGCGGGTGGCGATCCTCGCGAACCACGGCCTGCTCACCGTCGGGCGGTCGGTGGAGGAGGCGGTGTCGCTGTACGTGGCCGCCGAGCGCAACGCGAAGACGCAGATCCTCGCCTCGTCGGCGGGCGAGCCGCAGCTGATCCCCGACGACATCGCCCGCCACACCCACGAGCAGTACAGCAGGCACGCCGACCCGGGCTGGGTCACGTTCGCGCCGCTGTACGAGGAGATCGTGCACGAACAGCCCGACCTGCTGGACTGACCGTCCTAAACGGACATGAGGAGTGATCGTGGCTCGACATCGCACGGCGGTGGTGGCGGTGGTGCTAGCGCTGCTCTCGGTGCTGGCAGGCTGCGGCGGCGGACGACCCGCGGACCGGCTCTCGGACGTGACCCTGGTGCTCGGTGACCAAGCCGGCGGCACCCGGGCGCGGGCCGAGGCGGCGAAGGCGTTCGAGGACGCGCCGTACCGGGTGCGGTGGGCCAATTTCCAAGGCGCCGCGCCGCTGTTCGAGGCGGTGCGTTCCGGCGAAGTGGACACCGCCGTCGCCGGGGACACCCCCACCTTGCAGGCGCTGGCCGGGGGAGTGCCGATCCGCCCGGCCGTCGCCACCGCCGCCGCGCAGTCGTCCACGGCGATCGTGGTGCCGCCGGACTCGCCGATCCGCACCGTGGCCGACCTGCGCGGCAAGCACATCGTGATCTCCTCGGCCGCGGGCAGCATCTCGCAGCTCACCGTGCTCGGAGCACTGGAGGAGGCGGGCTTGGACCCGCGCGATGTGGAGATCACCTTCAGCCTGCCCACCGACGCTCAAGCCGGTTTCCGCGCCGGCCACATCGAGGCGTGGGCGACGTTCGACCCGTACCTCGCCATCGCGCAGGACGCGGGAGCGCGGGTGCTCCGCGACGGCACCGGCATCAACGGCCACAACGGATTCATATCCGTCGCCGAGTCCTCCCTGGCGGACCCGCTGAAGCGGGAGGCGTTGGCCGACGCCATGCGCCGATTCGCCCGAGCCTGGCAGTGGAGCGACGAGAACCAAGCCGAATACCAGCGGGTCTACTCGGACCTGACGTCCCTGGAACCCCAGGTGGCCCGCAACATCCTCACCCGGACCCGGCAAGAGATCCGGCCGCTGAGCCCGGAGGTGCTCGCCGAGTTGCAGCGCACCGCCGACCGGTTCCGCGCCGCCGGGGTGATCCGGGAGCCGATCGACGTCGCGGCATCCAGCGTGCCCGACCTGTACTCCGGCGGGGCATGATGCCGGGGATGGAACGAATGGAGTCGACATGACGCGCACGTGGGTGCCCGACAGCGCTTCGCGGGGCCACGTCGTAGTGCTGCACGGCAGGGGCGAACATCCCGGTGTGTACGAGCGGTTCGGGCGCAGGCTCGCCGTCGACGGCTACACGGTGGTCGTACCGGACCTGGCCGCGGAGCCGGGTGAGCCCGCGGCGTGGTTCGCCGACGCGGGCGACACGGCCCGCATCCTCGTCGGGACCGACACCGGGGCGCTGCGAGCCTGGGAGGCGGCGCTGAGCTCGTCCGTCGACGGCCTGGTGCTGGCGGGCACGCCGCTGTCGGCGGCGACGGAGGCGCCCGCGGGCCGTGACGAAGAGATCTCCGCGCGCACGTCCTGCCCGATCCACCGGGAACGCCTCGACGCCGACCCCGACTTCAGGTGGGGCGAGCTCGACGCGGGCACTTCGGTGCCGCCGCGAGGTCTCCCGGAGATCCCGGTGCTGCTGCTGCACGGCGACGGCGACGCCATCGCGCCGGTGGACCCGGTGACGCGGCTCGGCGCCGCGCATCCGCAGGCCACCGCGGCGGTGTTCAAGGACGGCGTGCACGACATCCTCAACGACAAGGTGCACCGCAGCGTCGCCGCCCGGATCGTGCTGTTCTGCGAGGAGATCGCCAAGGGAGCCGTGGTGCTGCCCGAGGTCACCGCCGCGAAGAGCTCGCGGGTGCGCCGCGCCGCGCCCGTGCACATCTCGGCGCGGGTGGACTACTCGGTGCGGGCGCTCACCGAACTCGCCCGCAGCGGCAGGCAGCAGACCTGCGAGTCGATGGCCCGCACCCAGGGAATTCCGCTGAACTCCCTGGTGAACCTGATGGTGGAGCTGCGCCGCGGCCGCCTCGTCAACAGCCAGCGCGGCTGCGAAGGCGGCTACTGGCCGGCGAAACCGGCCGAGGAGATCACTCTCGCGGAGGTGATCCGCGTCGTGGAGGGCTCGGTGACCTCCCGCCACGACGACGCGCCGCAGGACGGCGTGTGGGCGCGGCTGGGCGGCACGGTCGCCGAGTTCCTCGACCACGTCACCATCGCCGACCTCGCCGCCGACCGAACCCCGGTGGCCTGACCCGCCCGACCGCCCGGGTCGCGAGGAACCCCGAGCCGGGGCGACCCTCGCCGTGAACCACGCGCAGAACGGAGCTCGACATGTCCGACGCCTTCCACCCCGACTTCAGCTCGCAGGACGCACCCGCGGACGACCGGCCGCTGCGGGCACGGCTGCACCACATCCGTGGTGATTCGCTGGACCGCAACACCGCGCAGACCGAGGGGATGCAGCGGCTCGCCGCGATCAGCGGGGACACCGTCGGCTCCGAGCGGATCTGGACCGGCGAGACGCACGTCGCCCCGTCCACCTCCTCCGACAACCACCACCACGGCGAGTCCGAGACGGCGATCTACGTCGCGAGCGGCAACCCCGAGTTCGTCTTCCACGACGGCACCGAAGAGGTCCGCATCAAGACCGAACCGGGCGACTACATCTTCGTCCCGCCCTACGTCCCGCACCGCGAGGAGAACCCCGACCCGGACAACAAGGCCGTCGTCGTCATCTCCCGCAGCACCCAGGAGGCGATCGTCGTGAACCTCCCGGAGCTCTACGCGCTCTGACGCCGCCTTCTCGCCACGGGGTCGATTTCTGGCGTTCGTCCGATTGCTGATTCCGGGAGCGGGCTGCCGGGAACCCGTCCCCGTGGTGGGGCGCCTTGGTGGCCGCTGCGCGGCGGCTCCGCCGCCGACGAGGGAAGCGGGGACGCCCGCTGGGCCGACGGGGACGGCGGCCACCCGCCCCGCCCGCGGACCGCCTCGAAGCCCTTGTGGCAGGGTTGGATAGAGTTTCGTGCCTGCATTCAGGTGCACCCCGCGGCCGGATGCTCCTCGTCGGGGATCGGGCAGTCGATGCTGGTGGCCGCGCGACGGAAGGATCTCGTTGGCCACCCCGCTGCACCCTGACTTATCGGGCACGTCCGGCCCGCCTGAGCAGACCGGATTCCGCTCGGCCCTCGCTTCGCACCTCGCCACCGCGCAGCGGTGGACGGAGCTCTTGCGCGCCCAGGTGCTCGCACGGCCGCGTTCCGTGATCGCCGTCGGAGCGGCCGCGCTGGTGGTCTCGACGGTGGCGATGTTCCTGATGCGCCGCGCCGGGCTCGGGCACGACGCGGGCATCGACTACCAGGTCTACCGGTGGGCGGTGCACACCTGGCTCAGCGGCGGGGACATCACGGTCGGCGGGCCGATGACCAGCGCGGATCGCATCCTGCCGTGGGTGTACCCGCCGTTCGCGCTGCTCCCGCTGTCGGTGCCCGCGCTGCTGCCGCACGTCGTCGGCCTGTGGCTGATCTACCTGACGGACCTGGCCGCCATCGGGGTGGTGCTGTACCTCGTGGCGCGGCGGATGTGGCCGCTGGCCGGGCGGGAGAGCGCGCTGGCGGTGGCCGCGCTCGCGCTGCCGGGAACGCTGCTGCTGGAACCGGTGTACGCGTCGTTCGGACTGGGCCAGATCAACATCCTGCTGATGGCGCTGGTGGCCGTCGACTGCCTCGCCGAGAGCCCTCGGTGGCCGCGCGGTCTGCTGGTCGGCCTCGCCGCCGCGATCAAGCTCACGCCCGCCGCGTTCCTGCTGTTCTTCCTGGTGCGCAAGGACTACCGGGCCGCCGCCGTCGCGGCGGTCACCGCCACGGCCGGAACCTGCTTCGGCTTCGTGCTCAACCGGTCGGCCTCGATGGACTACTGGTTCGGCAGCGGCCCCGCGGCCGGGGTGAGTGGTTCCGCGTTCCACACCAACCAATCGGTCATGGGCGGGCTCGCCAGGTTGGACCTGCCCACGTTGACCCAGTACTCGCTGTGGGCGCTGTTCGCGCTGGTGCTGACGCTGGTGACGGTCCGCGTGCTGCGGTCGGCGGAGGTCGGGCATGCGCTGCTGGGGACCGCGCTGCTGGCCCTGCTGATCTCGCCGACGTCCTGGTCGGACCACTGGGTGTGGGTGGCGCCGGGCCTGCTCGTCGTGGCCGGTACCGCCCTGCGCAGGCGCAGCACGGGCTGGCTCGCCGCCGGAGCGGTCATCATCGTCGCCGCGTTCGCGGCCACGTTCCGGATGCTGCCCGCGAGCGGCGACTGGAATGCCGTACAGCACGTGATCGGCGATTCCTATCTGCTGATCGGTATCGCAATGCTTTTGCTGCTGTCGCGTTATGCGGCGCGTCCGGGTCGGTTGCCCGAACCGCCGGGAGTGCTCACCGGTCGCCTCCCGCGCGATTGATCGGAGCGGGCGGGAATCTGCTGTGACGGTGTGAAATCGTCCGATTCCGCTCCGCTTCGCAGCATTCCCGATAATCGATCAAGAATGGTCTTCTCGGCGGTTCGCTCAGCGTGGCAGCGGAATTGCGCAGCGTGCCGGTGCGGCCTTTCCGGAGTGGACCGGTTCCGCGGTGGGCGACCGGGCGCGGCAGCCGTGGTGCCCGATCGGTGCTGGTCAGGGAGGTGTCCGACCTGGTTCAGGGCCGTCTGTGTGCGGCTGGGCGGGTCGGTGCGCTCGCGTTCCCGCGCATAGCGGGAAAGGCGACCGCGCGGGTTGCGGCATCCGTGTGAACTTCGCCCCGTCGCCGGAGAATCGGCCATTCCACAGGGGACGGTGCGGCGGAAAGCCGCTGCGCGCAAGGGTTCCTATGCTGTGGCCTACATCACCAGTAACGCGGGCTGGACCGAAAAAGCCGCTCTGAGCTGGGAAGACGACTCTCGGTGGCGCGCTGCGGGCCGCCGCTCGCCGGAAGTGGCGGGCACGGGCGGTTGATCGAACGTGACCTGCGGTGGAAGTGCCCGAAGGGGATCGTCGCGGTCGGCGGGAAGGCGCCATGTGATTTTTACCCGCGTTACTCAGGCGTAGCCTTGAGCGGCATCGGTCTGTACAGTGCCTCAAACTGACCGACGATGCAACGGCGCATCCTTTTGTCAGTGCCCGATAGGTTTTCGCGGATCGATGGCGAGTGCTCACAATTCCCTCGCTCGATCCGGGCCTGGCGACGGGAGGATCGATGCCGGATTCCCAGTATTTGAGAAATGAGGCGCAACGTCGCGCCGCCGAGCGGGGTCTGTACGACCCGGCTCACGACCACGACGCCTGCGGAGTGGCGTTCGTGGCCGATATGCACGGGCGACGCAGCCATGCCCTGGTGGAGAACGCGCTCACGGCATTGCGAAACCTGGAACACCGGGGAGCCAAGGGCGCCGACCCGGAGACCGGAGACGGCGTCGGCCTGCTCACGCAGGTCCCGGACGCCTTCTTCCGCGCCGTCGTCCCCTTCGACCTGCCCGAAGCGGGCGGGTACGCGGCGGGGACCGCCTTCCTGCCCGCGGACGGGTCCGCGGCCGAGGAGGCCGTCGGAGTCATCGAGCGGATCGTGGCCGAGGAAGGGCTCACCCTGCTCGGCTGGCGCGAAGTGCCGATCGTCGCCGAGAACGCGGGCCGCTCCGCCCGCGAGGTGATGCCGAGCTTCCGGCAGTTGTTCATCGGGCACGGAACCGACGGTGCCGAGCAGGAATCGGCGCTCCAGTTCGAACGCCGCGCCTTCTGCGTGCGCAAGCGTGCCGAGCACGAGGCGGCGGTGTACTTCCCGAGCCTGTCGGCCCGGACCTTCGTCTACAAGGGAATGCTCAGCGAGACCCAGCTCGACGCGTTCTTCCCGGACCTGCTCGACGAGCGGTTCACGAGCGCGATCGGCCTGGTGCACTCGCGGTTCTCCACGAACACGTTCCCGTCGTGGCCGCTGGCGCACCCGTACCGCTTCATCGCGCACAACGGCGAGATCAACACGATGAAGGGCAACCGGAACTGGATGCGGACCCGCGAGAGCATGCTCGCGACCGACCTCATCCCCGGTGAGCTCAAGCGGCTGTTCCCGATCGCCACGCCCGACGGCAGCGACTCGGCGACCTTCGACGAGGTCTTGGAGCTGCTGCACCTCGGTGGCCGGTCGCTGCCGCACTCGGTGCTGATGATGATCCCGGAGGCGTGGGAGAACCACGCCGAGATGGACCCGCGGCGCAAGGCGTTCTACGAGTTCCACAACTACCTGATGGAGCCCTGGGACGGTCCCGCGCTGGTGGCGTTCACCGACGGCACCCAGATCGGCGCGGTCCTCGACCGCAACGGGCTGCGCCCCGGCCGCTACTGGGTCACCGACGACGGCCTGGTCGTGCTGGCCAGCGAAGTCGGCGTGCTCGACCTGGACCCGGCGCGCGTGGTGCGCAAGGGCCGGTTGCAGCCGGGCCGCATGTTCCTCGTCGACACCGGCGCCGGCCGCATCGTCGACGACGAGGAGATCAAGGGCGAGCTGGCCGCCGCGCACCCGTACCAGCAGTGGCTGGACGACGGCGTGGTGCACCTGGGCGACCTGCCCGACCGCGACCGCGAGGTGCCCTCGCACGCGTCGCTGGTGCACAGCCAGCAGGTGTTCGGCTACACCCAGGAAGAACTGGGAGTGCTGCTCAAGCCGATGGCCGCCGGTGGTGCGGAACCGATCGGCTCGATGGGCAACGACGTGCCGTTCGCGGCGTTCTCCAAGCGCCCCCGGCAACTGTTCGACTACTTCACCCAGTTGTTCGCGCAGGTCACGAACCCGCCGCTGGACGCGATCCGGGAAGAGCTGGTGACCTCGCTGGCCACCCACGTGGGACCTGAGCACAACCTGCTCGACCACGACCCGGACGCCTGCAAGCAGCTGGTGCTGCCGTTCCCGGTGCTGGACAACGACCAGCTCGCCAAGATCGTGCACATCAACGACGACGGCGACCGGCCCGGCCTCAAGCCCGCCACGATCCGCAGCACCTACGAGGTCGGCGGTGGCGGGCAGGCGCTGCGGGACCGGCTGGACGAGATCTGCGACGAGGTCTCGGCCGCCGTCGCAGACGGGGCGCACGTCCTGGTGCTCTCCGACCGCACCGCCGACGCCGATCACGCCCCGATCCCGTCGCTGCTGGTCACCGGCGCCGTGCACCACCACCTGGTGCGCGAGAAGACCCGCACCCGGGTCGGCCTGGTGATCGAGGCGGGCGACGTGCGCGAGGTGCACCACGTCGCGCTGCTGATCGGCTACGGCGCCGCCGCGGTCAACCCGTACCTGGCGATGGCCAGCGTCGAGGACCTGGTGCACAACGGCGTGCTCCAGGGACTCGACGGCACGCAGGCCACCGGCAACCTGATCAAGGCGCTCGGCAAGGGCGTGCGCAAGACCATGTCCAAGATGGGCGTGTCCACGGTGGCCTCCTACACCGGCGCGCAGATCTTCGAGGCGATCGGTCTCGGCGCGGAGGTCATCGAGCGGTGCTTCGCGGGCACCACCTCGCGGCTCGGCGGCGTCGGCTTCGACCTGCTGGCCAAGGAGGTCGCCGAGCGGCACCGCAAGGCCTACCCGGCCGACGGCGTCCAGGCCTCGCACCGGAGCCTGGCGGTGGGCGGTGAGTACCAGTGGCGGCGCGAAGGCGACCCGCACCTGTTCAACCCGCGCACCGTGTTCAAGCTGCAGCACTCCACGCGGGCCGGTCGCTACGAGGTCTTCAAGGAGTACACGAAGGCCGTCGACGACCAGTCGCGCGACCTGATGACGCTGCGCGGGCTGTTCAAGTTCCGCGACGGCGTGCGCAAGCCGGTGCCGATCGACGAGGTCGAGTCCGTCGAGTCGATCGTGAAGCGGTTCGCCACCGGCGCCATCTCCTACGGGTCGATCTCGCAGGAGATGCACGAGACGCTGGCGATCGCGATGAACCGCCTCGGCGGCAAGTCCAACACCGGTGAGGGCGGTGAGGACGCCGACCGGTTCACCCCGGACGCCAACGGCGACTCGCGCCGCTCCGCGATCAAGCAGGTCGCCTCCGGGCGGTTCGGCGTCACCAGCGAATACCTGGTCAACGCCGACGACATCCAGATCAAGATGGCCCAGGGCGCCAAGCCCGGTGAGGGCGGCCAGCTGCCCGGCCACAAGGTGTACCCGTGGGTCGGCAAGACCCGGCACTCCACGCCGGGCGTGGGGCTGATCTCCCCGCCGCCGCACCACGACATCTACTCGATCGAAGACCTCGCGCAGCTGATCCACGACCTGAAGAACGCCAACCCGAAGGCGCGGATCCACGTCAAGCTGGTCAGCGAGGTCGGTGTCGGCACGGTCGCGGCGGGCGTGAGCAAGGCCCACGCCGACGTGGTGCTCATCTCCGGGCACGACGGCGGCACCGGCGCCTCACCGCTGTCGTCGATCAAGCACGCGGGCGGGCCCTGGGAGCTGGGGCTGGCCGAGACGCAGCAGACGCTGCTGGCCAACGACCTGCGCGACCGGATCGTGGTGCAGACCGACGGTCAGCTCAAGACCGGTCGCGACGTGGTGATCGCCGCGCTGCTCGGCGCGGAGGAGTTCGGTTTCGCCACCGCTCCGCTGGTCGTGTCCGGCTGCATCATGATGCGGGTGTGCCACCTCGACACCTGTCCGGTGGGCGTGGCGACGCAGAACCCGGATCTGCGGGCGAAGTTCGACGGCAAGGCCGAGTACGTGGTGAACTTCTTCAAGTTCATCGCCGAAGAAGTGCGGGAATACCTGGCAGAACTCGGTTTCCGCTCCATCGAAGAGGCCATCGGGCACGCCGAGCTGATCGACACCGACGACGCGGTGCGGCACTGGAAGACCGAGGAGCTCGACCTCTCGGCCATCACCCACGTGCCGGAACTGCCCGCGGGCGCGGCGCTGCACAACACGACCACCCAGGACCACGGGCTGGACAAGGCCCTGGACCACACGCTGATCCAGCTCAGCGAGGGTGCGCTCAAGGACGGCTCGCCGGTGCGGCTGGAACTGCCGGTGCGCAACGTCAACCGCACGGTGGGCACCATGCTCGGCCACGAGCTGACCACCAGGTGGGGCGGCGAGGGCCTGCCGGACGACACGATCGACGTGACGTTCACCGGTTCGGCCGGGCAGAGCTTCGGCGCGTTCGTGCCGCGCGGCATCACGCTGCGGTTGCTGGGCGACGGCAACGACTACGTCGGCAAGGGCCTCTCGGGCGGGCGCATCGTGGTGCGGCCACCGGAGAACGCCTCCTACACCGCCGAGGACAACGTCATCGCGGGCAACGTGCTGCTCTACGGCGCGACCGGCGGCGAGCTGTTCGTGCGCGGTGTCGTGGGGGAGCGGTTCTGCGTGCGCAACTCCGGCGCGGTGGCCGTCGTCGAGGGCATCGGCGATCACGGTTGCGAGTACATGACCGGTGGCCGCGCGGTGATCCTCGGTGGCACCGGGCGCAACTTCGCGGCCGGCATGTCCGGCGGCATCGCCTACGTGCTGGACCTGCGCGAGGACCGCGTCAACCCGGAGATGGTCGACCTCGACCCGCTCGACGACGCCGACCGCGAGTTCCTGCACGACCGGATCCGCAGGCACTTCGAGCAGACCGCCTCGCAGGTGGCGAGCGAACTGCTGGCCGACTGGGACCGTTCGGTGGAGCGCTTCGGCAAGGTCATGCCGCGCGACTTCAAGCGCGTGCTGGAAGCGCAGGACGCCGCCGAGCGCGACGGTCGCGACGTCAACAAGGCGATCATGGAGGCGGCTCATGGCTGACCCGAAGGGATTCATCACCACGGCGCGCCAAACGCCCCAGCGCCGCCCCGTGGACATCAGGATCAAGGACTGGCGCGAGGTCTACCTGGACTTCGAGCCGGGCCGGGTCAAGGAGCAGGCAGGGCGCTGCATGGATTGCGGCATCCCCTTCTGTCACAACGGTTGTCCGCTGGGCAACCTGATCCCGGAGTGGAACGACCTCACCTGGCGCGGCGACTGGAGCGACGCGGTCGAGCGCCTGCACGCCACGAACAACTTCCCGGAGTTCACCGGGACGTTGTGCCCCGCCCCGTGCGAGGCGGCGTGCGTGGTCGGCATCAACTCCGACCCGGTGACGATCAAGCAGGTCGAGATCGAGATCATCGACAAGGCCTGGGACGAGGGCTGGGTGACCCCGCAGGCGCCCGCGGCGAAGACCGGCAAGAAGGTCGCGGTGATCGGTTCCGGCCCGTCCGGGCTGGCCGCCGCCCAGCAGTTGACCCGCGCGGGCCACGACGTCGTGGTCTACGAGCGGGCCGACCGCATCGGCGGGCTGCTGCGCTACGGCATTCCCGAGTTCAAGATGGAGAAGCGCCGGCTGGACCGGCGGCTCGGGCAGATGCGGGCCGAGGGCACCGAGTTCCGCGCCGGCGTCAACGTCGGCGTGGACGTGACGGTGGAGCAGCTGAAGGCGGACTACGACGCGGTGGTCCTCTCCGGCGGCGCGACCGCGGCCCGCGACCTGCCGATCACCGGCCGCGAGGCCGTCGGTGTCCACCAGGCGATGGAGTACCTGCCGCTGTCGAACCGGGTGCAGGAGGGCGACCTCCAGTCCTCGCCGATCGACGCCGCGGGCAAGGACGTCGTCGTGATCGGCGGCGGTGACACCGGTGCCGACTGCGTCGGCACCGCGCACCGCCAGGGCGCTGCGTCGGTGACCCAGCTGGAGATCATGCCGACGCCGCCGTCCGAGCGGCCCGACAGCCAGCCGTGGCCGACGTACCCGATGACGTTCAAGGTGACCTCGGCGCACGAGGAGGGCGGGGAGCGGCTGTTCTCCGTCAACACCCAGGAGTTCCTCAAGGACGAGGCTGGGAACCTGCGTGCGCTGCGCCTCGCGGAAGTGCGTCGGGAGGACGGCCGCTTCGTGCCGGTCGAGGGCACCGAGCGGGAACTGCCCTGCCAGCTGGCGTTCCTGGCGATGGGCTTCGTCGGCCCGGAGAAGGAAGGTCTGCTCACCGACCTCGGCGTGGAGCTCGACGAGCGCGGCAACGTCGCCCGCGACTCGGACTTCATGACCACTGTGGACGGTGTGTTCACGGCGGGCGACATGGGCCGCGGCCAGTCGCTGATCGTGTGGGCGATCTCGGAGGGCCGTTCGGCCGCCGCCGGGGTCGACCGCTACCTGACGGGCCGGGACGTGCTCCCCGCCCCGATCGCACCGACGGACCGCCCGATGGTCTGATCGGTCGACGTCACGAGCGCCCCGGGATCCGCGCGATCTCGGGGCGCTCCGTCGTTTCCGGTCGTCTCCGGCCGGGTCGTTCCCGACGGGACGTCGCTGCCCGCCGAGCTGACCGATTGGTCGGTCTTGTTCCATCCCGACGCGTATCACACACGAACCTGATCGCATGGATTCCCGCTGCTCATCAGGCGTGCGGACGAGGTGGAGACCGGTTCGCGTCGCGGAAAACACCTTTGCCGTGCGTGGCGTTCGGAGGAACATGGGCGCCGTCATCCGGGTGCGGCGATGCGGCCGACCGGGCAAGGGGCATCCCGAGGGGAACATGAGCAAGCACTTCGCGTTCGTCAGCATGACCGCGCACGGGCACGTCAATCCGACCTTGCCGCTGGTGGAGGAGCTCGTCCGGCGCGGGCACCGCGTCACCTACGCCATCGGCCCCGAATTCCACGCCGCCGTCCAGGCGGTCGGTGCGGGGCTGCTCGACACCGGCACCGTGATGCCCGAGATGCCCACGAACTTCACGAAGTTCACGCCCGAAGCCATGGCCCCGCTGCTCGAATTCCGGTTGAAGGACGTCCGGGAGTCCTTCCCGAAGCTGCTGGCGCACTTCGAGCAGGACCGGCCGGACGCGGTGTGCTTCGACCAGGGCGAGCTCACCGGCCGGATGCTCGCCGAGAAGCTCGGCGTGCCGGAAGTCGCGCTGGTGCCGCACTTCGCGGGCAACGAGGAGTTCTCGCTGCGCGACATCATGACGAACGAGGACGAGGACGCGTTCGACCCGAGCCACCCGGTCCTGCAGGATTTCATGGCTCGGCTCAAGGAGATCACCACCGAGTTCGGGGTGAGCTTCGACCCGGCCGCGTTCGGCCAGGCGCCGCCGTCGCCGCTGAACCTGGTGTTCCTGCCGAAGAAGTTCCAGCTGCGCCCGGAGACCTTCGACGACCGGTTCGAGTTCATCGGCCCGTCGGTCGGTCAGCGCGGCATCGTCGACTGGAAGCCGGCGCACCCCGAGTCGCCGCTGCTGTTCATCTCGCTGGGCACCGTGTTCAACCAGCGCCCGGACTTCTTCCAGCTGTGCATCGAGGCGTTCCGGGACTCCGGCTGGCAGGTCGCGATGTCCATCGGCAAGGTCGTCGACGTCGCGGACCTGGGCGAGATCCCGGAGAACTTCGACGTGCGCCCGAGCTTCCCGCAGCCCGCGGTGCTCCAGCACGCCGCCGCGTTCCTCACCCACACCGGCATGAACTCGACGATGGAGACGCTGTACTACGGCGTGCCGCCGATCGCCGTTCCGCAGATGCCGGAGCAGGAGGCCAACGCCGACCGCGCCGAAGAGCTCGGCCTCGGCAAGCGCTTGCAGGCCGCGGACCTCACGCCGGAGCTGCTGCGCACGACCGTGGACGAGGTCGCAGCGGACGAGCGGATCCGCGCCAACCTGGCCGAGATGCGCGAGGCCGTCCTCGCCGGGGGCGGAGCCTCCGCCGGAGCCGACGCCCTGGAGAAGTTCCTGGGCTGACCGCCGCACCCGAACGGCCCGTCCTCCCTTCGCCGGGAGGGCGGGCCGTTCGCGCGCGTTCAGGTCAGGATTCGGGCTCCGCGCGGCTGCGGAAGGTGAGCAGCCCCTCGACTCCGCGCGTGAACGTGTCGCACACGGGTTGCGGGTCGGTCAGGCAGCCCGCGGCCATCGCGCCGTCGCGCAGCATCACGAAGTGCCGGGCGGCGGGGGCCGGGTCGATCTTCCCGATGCCGGTGAACAGGTCGACCATCGTCGCCAGGTACCACTGCCGGTGCGCCTGGACTGCCTGGTGGACGGGGTGTTCCGGGTCGGGGTACTCGGCGGCGGCGTTGAGGAACGCGCAGCCCCGGAATCCCGGTCCCCGGATGTCGTCGGTGACGGCTCGGCCGACGGCTCGCACGACGTCGTCCGGATCGGTGCCGGTGGCGCGCGCCTGCTCCGTCCGCGCCCGGATGGCCTCGTCGGCGCGGGACAGGTATGCGACGAGCAGGTCGTCCTTGCTGGGGAAGTGCCGGTAGAGCGTGGCGCGCGTGACCTGCGCTCGGGCGATGACGCGATCGACCCCCACGGAGTGCAGGCCTTCGGCGTAGAAGAGCTCCGTCGCCGCGTCGAGCAGGCGAGCCCGTGCCTCCGACATCCGTCCTCCGTTCGTTTCGCTGGAGTGCCGCCGCGAGGTTAGCAGATAGAACGGTCGGTCTTGACGCGGCGCGACGGGTGATGCAGGCCAAGTGTACCGACCGTTCTATCTCCCTGATGGAACGGAACACCGCACCCTGGGAGGGCTCCGATGTCCAGCTCCGCAACAGCCGCCCGAGCCGACGGCACCGGCACGGCCGCCGCCGAGGCCACCAAGTCGCTGCGCGCGCTGTACTACGTCCGGTTCGGATTCGCGCTGGTCTGGGCAGCGCTGATGGCGGTGCTGGCCGGGACCCTCGGCCCGGCGGTCATCGTCCTGCTGGTGCTCTACCCGCTGTTCGACATGGCGGCGGCGGTGCTCGACTTCCGCTCGTCGGGCGCCGGCCGACCGAAGGCGCCGCTCTACGTCAACATGGGGCTGAGCCTGCTCACCGCGGCAGGTCTGGTCGTCGCGATCCCCGTCGGCATCCCCGGCGTGCTGCGGGTGTGGGGGGCGTGGGCGATCACCGCGGGCCTCGTGCAGCTGCTCGTCGCGATCCTGCGCTACCGGCTCGGCGGCCAGTGGCCGATGATCCTCAGCGGGGGCATCTCCACGATCGCGGGCGCCGGCTTCGTCCTGATGGCCGACGGGCCGGACGCCTCGCTCGGCTCCATCGCCGGTTATGCGCTGCTGGGCGGCATCTTCTTCCTGCTGTCCGCGCTCCGGCTGCACCGCCTGGCAGTCCGGGCGAGCTGACCGCTGTCCGCCGCCGGTCCGGTGGGGCCGGTGACTCCGCGAGAACGCGAGGTGCGACGGCGACCGGGACGATGCGTGCCCGGTCGCCGCCGGTGCGTCAGCGCGAGGTGTCCGAGCGGACCAGGACGCGCGCGAGCTCGATGGCGTCCGCGAGGGTGTCGAGGGGGAGTGGCTGCATCGCCAGCGCGCCCTCGTGCAGGAGGAGGAGCCGGGTGGCGAGGGTGCCGGGGTCCGGGCAGCCGGCGGCGGTGGCGAGCTCCTCGAAGAGGTCCCGCAACCAGGACTTCTGGTCCGCGATGATGCCGTGCGCCGGGTGCGCGGGGTCCGGGATCTCGGCCAGCGCGTTGGTGAACGCGCAGCCGCGGGCGTGGGTCGCGCTCCAGGTCCGCAGCGCTTCGAAGGGCGCGGTGACGGCCTCGGCGGGATCTTCGCAGGCGTCCGCGGTGGCGCGCACCAGCGACCGCCAGCGCTCGCCGCGTTGCGCCAGGTAGATCGCGACGAGCCGGTCCTTGGACCCGAACTGGTTGTAGAGGGTTCGCTTGGTGACGCCGGAGCGTTCGGCGATCAGGTCAACGCCGACCGCGGTGATCCCGTTGGCGTAGAACAGTTCCTCGGCGGCCGTCGCGATGCGGCTCCCGGCCGCTGTCAGGGGGCGTGCTTCCTGCATCGAGCTCACTTCACAGGTCGGTGTACCGTGGGCGGAGGTTCACCGATCAGTATACCTAGGGAGGTTCACGATGGGCATGCCCGAGACCATGCGCGCGGTCCGGATCACGATGCACGGGGGACCGGAGGTTCTCGAACCGGTGGAAGCGGCAGTGCCCGCCGCGGGCGAAGGGGAAGTGCTGGTGCGGGTCGCTTCGGTGGCGTTGAACAACACTGACCTGTGGACCAGGGGCGGTGCCTACGGCCGTCCGGACGACCCCGAGGCGCTGTCGGGCTGGCGCGGCCCCATCGACTTCCCGCGGATCCAGGGCGCCGACGTGGCGGGGCGGATCGTCGCGGTCGGCGCGGGCGTGGCCGACGACCTCGTCGGCCGCCGAGTGGTCGTCGACCCGGCGATCTACGACGCCGACGGCCCGGACGCGAACCCGGTCGGGCTGATGGGCAGCGAACGCGACGGCGGCTACGCCGAGTACGTGACCGCACCGGCGCGGCGGGTCCACGACGTCACCGACTCCCCGCTCACCGACGACCAGATCGCGGCGCTGCCGACCGCGTACGGCACCGCGCTGGGCATGATCGAGCGGGGCCGGGTGCGGGCGGGCGAGACGGTGCTGGTCTCCGGCGCCTCCGGCGGCGTCGGCATCGCGCTGGTGCAGCTCGCCCGTGCTCGCGGGGCGACGGTCCTCGCGATCAGCAGCGGATCCAAGATCCGGGCGGTGCGGGAGGCGGGCGCGCACGCCGTCGTCGACCGCGCGGGCGACGTCGTCGACCAGCTCCGCGCCGCCGCGCCCGGTGGCGTCGACGTCGCGCTCGACGTCGTGGCGGGAGACCTGGTGAGCGAAGGGGTTGCGCTGCTGCGGGAAGGCGGCCGGTGGGTGATCGCGGGCGCGCTCGGCGGATACCGCACGACCCTGGACGTGCGCCGCCTCTACCTGCACAACGCGCAGGTGATCGGCTCCGCGATGCACACGCCCGCCCACTTCGACCTGCTCGTGGGACTCGCCCGCCGGGCCGAGGTCCAGCCCGTGATCGCCGCGACGTTCGCGCTGGAGCAAGCCGCCCGGGCACAGGAGGAACTGGCCCGCCGCAACCACGTCGGCAAGCTCGTCCTGCACCCGTGAACCGGTCGAACCGCTCGCTCGTCGCTTCGGCGACGCGCGATTTCGCGGAATCGGAGAACGGGTGACCGGAATCAGAGGAAGCGCCTTCGTTCCGCGCGCGTGCGGAGCTTTTCAGGGACGCATTCCCATCCGGTGATTCGCCCTGGAATTGTCGCCGGAGCGGGGAACCGTTCGCACGGTGGCCGACGGTTCCCCGCTCCGGCCGTGCGGATTCCTCGTCAGCCGAGGTCGACGTCGGAGCAGCTGTAGAAAGCGTTGTCGGTGTCGGCGATCTCCCACGCCGCGAAGATCACGTGCCTGCCCTGCTTGCCCTCGGGCAGCCGCACGTCGTGGGCTTCGACGTCACCGGGCGTCCGGCCGCCGTAATCCACCGTGCCGAAGGGGGCGGGTTCGAGCTGATCCCTGGTCAGCGGCTTGGCCGGGTCCCATCCGTCCTTGGTGATGAAGTACCGGTAGACCTCGGTCGGGTGCGAAGCGGTGTTCTTCCAGTGGAATCGCACGTTCTGCCCGGACTGGAGGTCCGTGGCCGGCCAGCCGCCGCCGCGCGGGTCGTCGAGCTGCTGGAACGACGGATTGTCGGCGCTGCACAGGTGCCCGTCGGCCGGGCCCTGCTCCGGGAAGCTCCCGGGGCCCTCCACGCTTTGCGGCTCCCACTGGATCGGGCCGCACTCGCCCGCCGAACCGGCGGCGCACGCGGCCTGGCGGCTCGGCGGGTTCTCGGTGAACCCGTGCGCCTGGGCGGTGCCGGTGGTGATCGCGGGTGCCAGCACCGTGCTCACGCCGAGCAGGGAAATGCCGAGCGAGCGTGCCGCGCGCTTGGTGGTCATGCAACTCCTTTTCGGGGTTCCTCGCGGAAGGGTGGATCGTTTTCTTCCCCTTCTGGGGCGAGGACTCTAGTAGCCCGAAAAGAGCCCACAAGACTTGATCGAGATGATTACCGTCACGTAACGCCCTGATGAAGTCGAATCCGGATGTTCATGTGCGCAGCGTGCTCAAGATGCGACTGGCGGTTTATTGTTTTCCGGGTAATTGATTTGCGCGTTGCTTGTTTTCATGGAAATCGCGTCGGTCGCTGGAGAAGGCGCGTGCCGGATGAGGCGATCTGCCTCAACGGCCGATGATGTCGCCGTGCTTGGTCGTGATCGCGTTGAGCGAGGCGAGGGTCGCCTCGTCGAGGGTGATCGCACCCGCGGCGATGTTCTCCTCGAGGTGCCGGAGGGTCGCGGTGCCCGGGATGAGCAGCACGTTCGGGGCGCGGTGCAGCAGCCAGGCGAGGCCGATCTGCGAAGGCGTGCTGCCCGAAGCGCGCGCGGCGGCGATGACGGCGGGTTCGTCGGTCACCTTCGGCATGCCGGGGAAGGCGCTGCCCAGCGGGAAGAACGGAACCCAGGCGATGTCCTGCGCCTCGCAGAGCCGCAAGAGTTCCTCGTCGTTGCGGGCCACCAGGCTGTAAGCGTTCTGCACGCAGGCGATGCCCGCCGGGAGCGCGCGGCGCAGATCGTCGAGGGTGACGTTGCTGAGGCCGATCGCGCCGATCTTGCCCTCGTCGCGCATCGCGGTGAGCGCCGCGAGCTGGTCGTCGATGCCGACCCGCTGGTCGCCGTCGGCGATCAGTCCGGGGCCGACGTCCGCGCGCCGCAGGTTGACCAGGGGAATCCGGTCGAGCCCGAGGCTCGCGAGGTTGGCTTCGAGATCCGCGCGCAGTTCTTCCGGACGCTGCGCGAGGCGCAGGGGCAGCGGGCCGCCGGAGTCGGGGGTGGCGCCGAGCTTGCTGGCGACGAGCACGCCGTCGCGGGCGGCCTCGCGGATGACGTCGTTGGCGAAGCCGTCCCCGTAGAACTGCGCGGTGTCGATGTGGTCGACGCCGAGTTCGAGGGCGCGGCGCAGGATCGCGAGACCTGCCGGGCGGTCGCCGCGCAGTCGTTCGAGCTGCATCGCTCCGTAGCCGATCCGCGCCACGGTGCGGCCCGCGAGGTGGCCGACACCGCCGGGCCGTGCCGCGCCAGAGGAAGAGGTGGGTGAAGTCATGGTCGGTCCTCACAGGTGAGATGATGGGAGAAGGAGGCGGAGGCGCCTCCGGTAATGGCGACCGTAGCACAGACGGAGGGTCCTCCATTTTGACCGAGCCTGACCCGGCGCACACCCGTCCAGCCCGCGCCGACGCGCGCCGCAACCGCGAGAAGGTCCTCGCCGCCGCATGCGCCGCGTTCACCGACGCCGAGGGCACCGTCTCGCTGGAGGCCGTCGCTCGCGACGCGGGCGTCGGCATCGGCACCCTCTACCGCCACTTCCCGACCCGCGAAGCGCTCGTCGAGGCCGTCTACGCGGCCGAGCTCGACGACGTGGTCGCCAGCGCCACCGCCCTGCTCGACGAACTGCCGCCCGACGCGGCGCTGCGCGCGTGGATGGAGCGGTATGCGGCCTTCGTCGCCACGAAGCGCGGGATGCTCGACACGCTCCGCGCCGGGTGGGAATCCGGCAGCATGGCCGCACCCGCCACGAGGGAGCGGATCACCACCGCGATCGAGTCGATCCTCGCGGCCGGGGTGCGCGCCGGTTCGCTGCGCGCCGACGTGGCGGCCGACGACGTCGTCGCCCTGCTGCTCGGGGTGTTCTTCTCCGCCGCGGCCGAGGCCGCCCCGGAGAAGACGGCCCGGCGGCTCGACCTCATCCTCGACGCGGTCCGCGCTCACTGCGGCTGAACGGTCCCGCGCGCTAGTGGCCGACGCGCACCAGCGCGGGCCGGATCAAGTGGCCGTGCACCTGGTAGCCGGGCCGGAGCACTTCGGTGATCACCGCGCCCGGGCCGATCTCCTCGCGGTGCAGCGGGATCACGGCACGCGGCTCGGAGCGCTCGGGCGGTACCGCCTCGTGCTCGGCCGGGTCGAACGGTTCGCCGAGCGGGTCGATGCGGTGCAGGCCTTCGGCGGCGAGAGTCTGCTGCAACTGCGAGTGCACGGCGCTCAGCGCCTCCGGGTTGTGCGCAGCGCCGATCTCGACGGCGTCGAGCACCGGCAGCAGGTCCCGCAGCAGGCCTTCGGCCGCGCGGTCCAAGTGCGCGGTCTGCTCCCGCAGCATCCGCTTGCGGTAGTTGTCGAACTCCGCCGTCACCCGGCGCAACGTCTCCAAGTGGGCGTCGCGCTCCCCGCGCAGCCTGCTGATCTGCTCGTCGGGTTCAGCCGAGCCGCCGCCTTCGGCGGGGGGAGTCGTCCCCGGAGGTTCGGTCCTGGGCGAAGTCACGACGTGCGGCCTGCCGGGGCGATGTTCCGCGGGCACCGGCAACGAGTTCCGGCGCGGGCCGTCGGGGCGATCGTCGTCCATCGCTCACTCCTTGGTACCGGGCTCGTCGACGATCTCCGCGTCCACCACGTCGTCGGAACCCGAACCACCGCCGGTGGATCCGCCGCCCGCACCGGCTCCGCCCGTCGAAGCGCCGCCGGCGGGGGATTCGGTGTCGCTGTAGAGGGCCTGGCCCAGCGCTTGGGATTCGGTGGCGAGCTTCTCCACCGCCGCCTGGATCGCGGCGACGTCCTGGCCGCGCAACGCCTCGTTGGTCTCGCCGATCGCCGCGCGCACCCGGTCCTTGACGTCGGCGGGCAGCTTCTCGTCGTTGTCGGCCAGGACCTTCTCGGTCTGGTACACGAGGGTTTCGGCCTGGTTGCGGGCTTCCGCCTCGTCGCGGCGCTGCTTGTCCTCGTCGGCGTGGGCTTCGGCGTCGGAGACCATCCGGTCGATGTCCTCCTTCGGCAGCGCCGAGCCGCCGGAGATCTGGATGGACTGCTCCTTGCCGGTCCCCAAGTCCTTCGCGTTGACGTGCACGATGCCGTTGGCGTCGATGTCGAAGGACACCTCGATCTGCGGCACCCCGCGCGGAGCGGGCGGCAGCCCGGTCAGGTCGAAGCTGCCGAGCTTCTTGTTGTGCGCGGCCATCTCGCGCTCGCCCTGGAAGACCTGGATCTGCACGGACGGCTGGTTGTCGTCGGCCGTCGTGAAGGTCTCGGAGCGCTTCGTCGGGATCGTGGTGTTGCGCTCGATCAGCTTGGTCATGATGCCGCCCTTGGTCTCGATCCCGAGCGACAGCGGGGTGACGTCGAGCAGCAGGACGTCCTTGACCTCACCGCGCAGCACACCGGCCTGCAGGGCGGCGCCGACGGCGACGACCTCATCGGGGTTGACGCCCTTGTGCGGTTCCTTGCCGCCGGTGAGCTCCTTGACGAGCTCGGTGACCGCGGGCATCCGGGTCGACCCGCCCACCAGCACCACGTGGTCCACGTCCTGCACCGAGATCCCCGCGTCGCGCACCGCGTTCTCGAACGGCTTGCGGGTGCGCTCCAGCAGGTCGGAGGTGATCCGCTGGAACTCCGCGCGGGACAGCGTCTCGTCGAGGAACATCGGGTTCTTCTCGGAATCGACCGTGATGTAGGGCAGGTTGATGTTGGTGGTCGACGAGCTGGAGAGCTCGATCTTGGCCTTCTCCGCGGCTTCCTTGATCCGCTGCAAGGCCATCTTGTCCTTGGTGAGGTCGATGCCGGAGGACGCCTTGAACTTCTCCACCAGCCAGTCGACGATGCGCTGGTCCCAGTCGTCGCCGCCGAGGTCGGTGTCCCCGGACGTCGCCTTCACCTCGACCAGGCCCTCGCCCACGTCGAGCAGCGACACGTCGAACGTGCCGCCGCCCAGGTCGAAGACCAGGATCGTCTGCTCCTTCTCGCCCTTCTCCAGCCCGTAGGCGAGCGCGGCGGCGGTCGGCTCGTTGATGATGCGCAGCACGGTGAGCCCGGCGATCTGACCGGCTTCCTTCGTGGTCTGGCGCTGCGCGTCGTCGAAGTAGGCGGGGACGGTGACGACCGCGTCGGTGACCTCCTCGCCGAGGTAGGTCTCCGCGTCGCGCTTGAGCTTCATCAGCACTCGCGCGCTGATCTCCTGCGCGGTGTAGTCCTTGTCGTCGATCGTCGTCTTCCAGTCGGTGCCCATGTGGCGCTTGACCGACCGGATGGTGCGGTCGACGTTCGTCACCGCCTGGTTCTTCGCCGGTTGTCCCGTCAGCAGTTCGCCGCTGCGGGCGAATGCCACCACCGACGGCGTGGTGCGCGCCCCTTCCGAGTTCGCGATGACCGTCGCGTCGCCGCCTTCGAGCACGGCCACGACGGAGTTCGTCGTGCCCAGGTCGATGCCCACCGCTCGCCCCATTGCGCCTCCTCGCCTCGGCCACACCGCAGCCCGGCCGTGCGGCGTCACCACGTGGCTCCTGCTTCCAGGCTCGGAGGTCGGCGCGGCACATCGGTAGGGGACAACGTCCTTGCCGGACGGCGGCGCGCCGTGGTCCCGCGACGCGCCGGAACGGGACGGTCAGGAGTTCGCGAGCTCCAGCAGCCGGGTCACCGTGGTCCAGTTGCGTGCCGTGGCGCGCACGCCGAGCCGGCGTTCCCACCAGGACTGCGGGACCCGCGAGTTCCGCACTCCTTCCGGGCACCAGACGTAGACCTCGCGCTCGCCGAACCGCACCTCGTCCGGCGCGAAGGCCGCCGGGTCGAGCTCGGCGAGCACCGCCGGATCGGGGCGCGCGGACAGGAAGATGACCAGGTACTGCGCCGGAACCGCGGCGATCTCGGCCAGCGGGTCGGCGGCCACCACCGCGGCCAGCTCGTCGCGGGTCCGGACCACCACGGGCACGTCCAGCCCGAACTCCTCGGCGATGCCCGCCGAGATCACCCGTTCCGACTCCGCGGCGGAGATGTCGGCGGAGAACACGGCGTTGCCGCTCTGCAGGTGCGTCCCGGCCTCGTCGAAGCCGAGCCGAGCCAGCAGCTCCCGCAATCCCGCCATCGGAATCCTGTTGTGCTTGCCCAGGTTGATCCCGCGAAGCAACGCGACCTGCCGCACCCGACACCTCCTGCCCCTCGCCGCTCCCCAAACGGAAAGCCCCCGCAGCATCCCTCCCGCCCCCGACACTCCACTTCGCGCACCGTGCCCGGAGGGTCGGTCGCCGTCCCGGTCGGCGGGTCGTCGGGCGGGGTGGATGAGAAGATCGCCAGGTGGGTCCCGGTATCGACCTGGAACGGTCTGACTTGACTGTTTTTCCGGGGGCGGGTAACACTCGAAGTCCGGCAGCGCTCCGCAGCGGGACGAACCACCGGCGAGGCGGCCGATTCCCTCAGCGAACAGAGGAGAACAGCACGTGAGCGACAGCGTCCGCACCGAATTCGGCGACGGCATCGCCGTGATCACCATCGACCGGCCCGAGGCGCGCAACGCCGTCGACAAGTCGGTCGCCGAAGGCATCGCCGCCGCCATCGACGAGTTCGAATCCCGCAGCGACCTGGTCATCGGCATCCTCACCGGAGCGGGTGGCACGTTCTGCGCGGGCATGGACCTCAAGGCGTTCACCCGAGGAGAGCGGCCCGCGCTGCCAGGCCGCGGTTTCGGCGGGCTCACCGAACAGCCGCCGCAGAAGCCGCTCATCGCCGCCGTCGAAGGCTGGGCGCTGGCCGGAGGGTGCGAGCTGGCGCTGTCGGCGGACCTCGTCGTCGCCTCGCGGGAGGCGAAGTTCGGGCTGCCCGAGGTCAAGCGCGGACTGGTCGCCGCCGCAGGAGGGCTGCTGCGGCTGCCGAAGGCGCTGCCCTACCAGCTGGCGATGGAGATCGCGCTCACCGGCGACCCGCTGACCGCGGAGAAGGCGCACGCTCACGGCCTGATCAACACCCTCACCGAACCGGGCGGCGCGCTCGACGGCGCGAAGGAGCTCGCGGCGCGCGTCGCCGCCAACGGGCCGCTCGCGGTGCGCGCCACCAAGCAGATCGTCTCCGGCGCGGTGCGCTGGACCGACGCCGAGGCGTTCGCCGCGCAGGCCGACCTCGTGGGGCCGGTGTTCGCGTCGGCCGACGCCCAGGAAGGCGCCCGCGCGTTCGCCGAGAAGCGCGCCCCCGTCTGGCGCGGCGAGTGACCGAACCGCACCCGCCTCGTACGACCAGCAAGGAGAGCACCGCCATCGCCCCGTACCGCCAGTCCGACGCCGAGACCGACCCCGAAGGCTCCGGCGAGGACCGAGACCAGGACCGAGCCCGCGCGGCGCGCGAACTCGGCGACGCGCTGCGCGCGCTCACCGCCGCCGCCACCAGCACGGAGGTGGACGCCGCGACCTTGCGCAAGATCGCCGATCAGGCGCGGGACCTGACCGGGCCGCTGAGCGCGGCCTCCCGCACCCGGCACACGGCGCCGTCCATCGACGACGCCAAGCCGGGCAGGCGGATGTACAACCCCGCGGTCGGGCCGGGAAACCCGATCGCACCGCCGATGCGCGTCGAGGTCGGCGACGGCGTCGTCGTCGGCACCTGCACGCTCGGGCTCGCCTACGAAGGGCCGCACAGCTACACCCACGGCGGGGTGAGCGCGATGCTCATCGACCAGATCCTCGGGCACGCGCACGCCGCCCTCGGGCGGCCCGGCATGACCGTGGCGCTGTCGCTGCGCTACCGGAGGCCCGTTCCGCTGGAGACGCCGCTGCGGCTGACCGCGTGGGTTCCGGAGGAGTCCATCACCGACCGCCGCACCGGCCCGCAGGCCACCATCGCCACCCAGGACGAACCGGATCGGGTGCTGGTGGAGGCGTCCGGGGTGTTCGTCGTGCCCAGCGCCGAGCAGGCCAGCCGGATCTTCGGCGACTCCCGCCTTCCGAGCTGGCAGCGCGACCGGTACTGACCGGCGGCCGATCGTGGTCCGCCGCCGCGCGGAGCACGATCGGCGGCCCCTCACGCGTCGGGGAGGTCGCCCGCTTCGCGATCGGCCCGGAGGCGGGTCTTGAGGACCTTCCCGCTCGGATTCCGGGGCAGTTCCGGCAGGATCGTGACGTGGCGCGGTCGCTTGTAGCCGGCCAGGTGCTCGCGGCAGTACCGCTCGACGTCCTGCGGCGTCGGCGGGTCCGCCGGGTCACGGGCCACGAGCACCGCCAGCGGCGTCTCGCCCCACTTCTCGTCCGGCACGCCGATCAGCGCGACCTCGGCGACCTTCGGGTGCCCGGCGAGCACGTCCTCCACCTCGGCGCAGTAGATGTTCTCCCCGCCCGAGATGATCATGTCCTTCTTCCGGTCGACCACGTAGTAGTAGCCGTCCTCGTCCTCGCGCACCAGGTCGCCGGAGTGGAACCAGCCGCCTTCGAACGCGTCCGCGGTCTCGGCGGGCTTGCCCCAGTACTCCCGCATCACCGTCGGGCCGCGGTAGACGATCTCGCCGACCTCGCCGCGCGGGACGTCGTTCATCGCCACGTCCACCACGCGGACCTCGACGTTGAGCATCGGCGTGCCGACGGAGCCGATCTTGCGCAACGCGTCCTCACCGCGCAGCAACGTGGTGACCGGGCTGCACTCGGTCTGGCCGAACGAGGTCACCACTTGGGCCTGCGGGAACGTGTCGATCATCGTGCGCAGCAGCGTGGTGGACGCGGGGGCGGCGCCCCAGGAGATCCGGTGCAGCGCGGAGAGGTCGCGCTCGGCGACGCCCGGCACCGCGCAGATCGCCTGCCACTGCGCGGGAACGAAGAAGCAGTCCGAGACGCGCTCGCGCTCCAGCACGTCCACGATCTCCGCCGGGTCGAACCGCCCGGAGCGCGAGAGCACCGTCTTCCCGCCCAGCAGCAGGTTCGGCAGCATGCCGGAGACCCCGGCGATGTGGAACAGCGGAGCGCCGGAGATCCCGACGCGCTCCCCGACGGGCGTGCCCAGGTGCGCCATCATGCTGAACGAGTGCAGCAGCAGGTTGTGGTGGGTGAGCACCGCGCCCTTGGGGCGGCCGGTGGTCCCGGAGGTGTACATGATGTACGCCGGTGAGCGTTCGTCCACGTCGATGCCGGGGTGTTCCGGACCGGCCGCGGCGAGCACGTCCTCGTAGCGCTCCGCGCCCGGCCCGGCTGCGGTGGCGTCCTCGCCGACGACCAGGCAGGTCCGCACGTCGGCCTGCTCGCGGGCCTTGCCCAGCACGGGCGCGAGCGGCGCGTCGACGACGACCGCGGCGGCTCCGCTGTCGGTGAGCGCGTAGGCGACCTCGTCGGCGACCAGGCGGAAGTTGATCGGCACGCAGATCGCCCCGATCCGCCCGCAGGCGTGGTAGGCCTCCGCGACCTCGAGTCCGTTGAGCCCGAGCACCGCGACCCGGTCTCCCGGCCGCACCCCGCGCGCCAGCAGCGCGTTCGCGAGCCTGCTGAGCCGCTCGTCGAGCTCGCGGTAGGTGCGGCCGTCCTCGCCGAAGCGCAGCGCGACCGCGTCGGGGATCTTGCGCGCGTGCCGGGCGACCTGGTCGCTGCTGGTCATGCCGGTACCTGCGGACTGGGGCGTGTGCATCGGCGTTCCTCGGCGTTGAGGGGCGGATGGGGCGGCGAAATCCGGTGACGTCAGGACAACGAGGCAGGGGGCCGTGGCGTGTCGGCGATGGGGTGTTGCGAGCCGGGGGAACCGTTCGGCGGCCGGTCGTCGAGGGTGCGGACCGCTTGCGTCGTCCGGTGTCCATGGTGCGATCGTCGACCTGTGGCGGTCAACCCTGACTGCTCAGGGGGTTCTTGCCCTCCGCGCCCCGCGTGCCGTAGAAAACAGTCATCACTGACTGGCTGGGGCCTCGGTCGGCCCCGTCGGGGCGAGGAGGAACGCATGGACATCGCGGGTGGCGTCGCCGTCATCACCGGGGGAGCGTCCGGGCTCGGACTGGCCACCGCCAAGCGGCTGGTGGCGGCGGGCGGCAGCGTCGTGCTGCTGGACCTGCCGACGTCCCAGGGCGAGCAGGTCGCGGCCGAACTCGGCTCCGCCGCGCGGTTCGCGGCAGCCGACGTCACCGACGAGACCCAGGTCGCCGCCGCGCTCGACGTGGCCGACGAGCTCGGGCCGCTGCGCGCGGTCGTCAACTGCGCCGGCCTCGGCAACGCGCTGCGGGTCGTGAGCCGCAAGCGCGGCCCGTTCCCGCTGGAGGCGTTCACGAAGATCATCAACATCAACCTGATCGGCACGTTCAACGTGCTGCGCCTCGGGGCGGAGCGGATGATCGCGCACGAACCGGTCGGGGAGGAGCGCGGCGTCATCATCAACACCGCCTCCGCCGCCGCCTTCGACGGCCAGGTCGGGCAGGCCGCCTACTCCGCCTCCAAGGGCGGCGTGGTCGGCATGACGCTGCCGATCGCCCGCGACCTCGCCGAACACCTGATCCGGGTCGTCACCATCGCACCCGGCCTGTTCAACACCCCGCTGCTGGCGGGTGCGTCCGAGGAGGTCAAGGCCTCCCTCGGCGAGCAGGTCCCGCACCCCTCGCGGCTCGGCGAACCCGACGAATTCGGCGCTCTGGCCGAACACATCGTCGCCAACCCGATGCTCAACGGCGAGGTCATCCGCCTCGACGGCTCCATCCGCATGGCACCCCGCTGACCCGCGGAGTGAACGGACCGTTCGTCCAACGGGATTGGGCGAACGGGCCGTTCACCTCACCTCCGGGTTCCGGCCGAGGCCCGCGATCGCGGAGTGAACGGACCGTTCGTCCAACGGGATTGGGCGAACGGGCCGTTCACCTCACCTCCGGGTTCCGGCCGAGACCTGCGATCGCGGAGTGAACGGACTGTTCGTCCAACGAGATGGGACGAACGGTCCGTTCACTCGGGAAAGCCCGTGCGCCATGCGGAGATTCGTCGCATGGCGCGATGAGCAGTGCATCAGTGCGGCTGTGGTTCGGAGTGAACGGCCTGTTCGTCCAACGGGATTGGACGAACAGGCCGTTCACTCATCGGCGGAGTCGGGTGGTCGGTGGGTGAACGGACCGCTTGTCCAACGGGATTGGACGAACGGTCCGTTCACTCCGGACAGGGTTGCGGCTCTCGGGGTGGCGGAGCGATGAGGGCGTGCTCGGCTGTCGCGCGGCGGCCATCGCGGCGCGGTGCTTTCGAAGATCATCATGAGGTCGTTCAGGATCTGCCGGAACTCACGGGCGAACGCACCCACCGAGCTGGTGCCGCACGCGCCAGGGCGCCGAACCCGCTCACTCCTGGTCGAACAGCAGCCTGCGGGCCAATCCCTTCCACAGCGCCAAGTGCGGGTCGGTGGCGGGGGAGCGGTCTTCGAAGGCGTAGGGCATCGCGGCGCCGCGCATGCTGGTGAACAGCAGCTCGCGGAGCAGTTCGTACTGCGGGTGTTCGCGCACGGCCGGTCCCCAGATGCCGTCGGTGACGTCGCGGATCGCGGCGCGCAGCCCGCGTTCCTCGGGGCGCAGCGCGGCGCCGAGCGCGGGGTTGGTGCGGGCGGCGGTCCACAGTTCGATCGCGGCCCAGAAGTGCGGTTCCTGGAAGGTCTCCCACAGCAGTTCGATGCAGCGGTCGACGCGCGCCGGGCCCTCGGGTTCTTCGGCGAGCTTGTGCTGGGCGTGCACCTGGGTCTGCGCGAGCCGGGTGTTCGCCAGGTGCTGCGCGGCGGCGACCAGCAGCCCGTCGCGCGAGGGGAAGTGGTGCAGCAGCCGCCCTCGGGACACTCCGGCCTTCGCCTGGATCACGAGGGTGGAGGCGCCGGCGTAGCCGTGCTCGATGAGGCAGTCCACGGCGGCGTCGAGGATGAGCGCTCGGCTGTCGGCGGTGCGTTCCTCGCGCGTGCGGGGTGCGCCGCCGGAGCTCGGGGTGCGTGCGTTCGCCGTTTCGGACTCGACCACCGGGACAGCGTACCCGCTGGTGGACTGAACATGACCCGGAAGCAGTCGGCATTGACCGCCGCCGTGCGGCGGTGCCAGGCTCGGTTGGTCCGGGGCGCCCGAGCCGGGTGCCGCCGGGCCGCGGTGGCCTCCGCCGCGTCGCCGGGCGGCGGAGGCCCGCGGCGTGGGCGGCCGGGCGCGCGGCGAGGTCGAGGTTCGAGGAGGAACCGCATGTATCCAGGTGCCCATGCCGCGACCGCCCCGGACCGGCCCGCCGTGATCATGGCGGGTTCCGGGGATCGGCTCACCTACGGCGAGCTGGAGGAGCGGTCGGTCCGGCTGGCGCACTCGCTGCGCGAAGCGGGCTTGGAGCGCGGCGACGTGGTGGCGCTGCTGACCGACAACGCGCTGCCGGCCTTCGAGGTGTACTGGGCCGCCGTGCGGTCCGGTCTCTACGTCACCGCGGTCAACAGCCACCTCACCCCGGCCGAGATCTCCTACATCGTCGGCGATTCCGGAGCCGCGGCGCTGATCGCGTCCGCCGCGCTCGCCGATGCGGCGTCCGAAGTGGCCGCGTCCGCGCCGGACGTGCGGGTCCGGTTGGCCTTCGGCGGCGAGGTCGACGGCTACGGCGACTACGAGGCGGCGCTGGCGGAGTCCTCGCCGGTGCCGCCCGCGGACCAGCCGCGGGGCGCGGACATGCTGTACTCGTCGGGAACCACGGGGCGCCCCAAGGGGATTCGCCCGGAACTCCCGGATCGCCAGGTCGGCGAGGAGGGCGACATCCTCACGGTGGTCGCCTCGCAGCTGTACGGGATCGACTCGGGTTCGGTGTACCTCTCGCCCGCGCCGATCTACCACGCGGCGCCGCTGCGCTACTGCGCCTCGACGCACGCGCTGGGCGGCACGGTGGTGCTGATGGAGAAGTTCGAACCGGAGCAGGCGCTGCGGGCGATCGAGCGCTACGGCGCCACGCACAGCCAGTGGGTGCCGACGATGTTCATCCGGATGTTGAAGCTGCCCGAGCAGGTCCGGAACCGCTACGACCTCTCCAGCCACCGGGTCGCGGTGCACGCCGCGGCTCCGTGTCCGGCGGAGGTGAAGCAGGCGATGATCGACTGGTGGGGGCCGGTGCTCTACGAGTACTACTCCTCGACCGAGGGCATCGGCATGACGTTCATCGATTCGCAGCAGTGGCAGCGGAAACCGGGCTCGGTGGGGAAATCGGTGCTCGGCACGGTGCGGATCTGCGACGACGACGGGGTCGAGCTCCCGGTCGGCCAGGTCGGCACGGTCTACTTCGACCGCGAGGAGCAGGCGTTCGAGTACTGGGGCGATGCGGACAAGACCCGCGCGGCCCGGCATCCGGAGCACGAGAACTGGGCGACGGTCGGGGACGTGGGCTACCTGGACGACGAGGACTTCCTGTTCCTCACCGACCGGAAGGCGTTCATGATCATCTCCGGTGGGGTGAACATCTACCCGCAGGAGATCGAGGATCTGCTCGCGCTGCACCCGCGGATCGCGGACGTGGCGGTCATCGGCGTCCCGGATCCGGAGATGGGCGAGGCGGTGAAGGCGGTGGTGCAGCCCGCGCCCGGCGTCGAGTCCGGGCCGGAGCTGGAGCGGGAGCTGCTGGAGTTCGTGCGCGCCCGGATCGCGCACTACAAGGTGCCGCGCAGCGTGGACTTCCTCGACGAGTTGCCGCGCACGCCGACGGGCAAGCTCGTCAAGGGCGTGCTGAAAGCCAGGTACGCGGCCGAACCGGTGTGAACCGCGCTCGTTCGGCGTAACGCCGGACGGCGCCACCTCGTTTACAGTCAGAGTTGACTGCTTATCTCGGTGGGAGGAACGCCATGCGCGACGCGGTGATCGTGGAGGCAGTGCGCACCCCGGTCGGCAAGCGGAACGGAGCGCTGTCCGGAGTGCACCCGGTCGACCTGTCGGCCCAAGTGCTGGACGCGCTCGTGGACCGGACCGGCATCGACCCCGGTGTCGTCGACGACGTCGTGTGGGGCTGCGTCGGCCAAGGCGGCGAGCAGACCCTGGACATCGCCCGCAACGCGGTGCTCGCGGCGGGCTGGCCGGACACGGTGACCGGCGTGACGGTGGACCGCCAGTGCGGCTCCTCGCAGCAATCGGTGCACTTCGCCGCGGCCGGGCTCGTCGCCGGGCACTACGACGTGGTCGTGGCGGGCGGCATCGAGTCGATGAGCCGGGTGCCGATGGGCAGCACCGTCAACGGTGCAGACCCGTTCGGCACGCGGCTGATGCAGCGCTACGGCGGCACACCGCCGAACCAGGGCATCGGCGCGGAGATGATCGCGCAGCGCTGGGGCCTCAGCCGCGCTCGGCTCGACGAGTTCAGCATCGGCTCGCACGAGAAGGCCGCCGCCGCGCAGGATTCCGGAGCCTTCGACGCGCAGATCGCACCGATCGCGCTGCCCGACGGCACCGTCGTCGACAAGGACGAGGGCATCCGCCGTGGCGGGACCGTCGAGAAGCTCGGCGGGCTCAAGCCCGCGTTCCGCGAGGACGGCGTGATCACCGCGGCGAACAGTTCGCAGATCAGCGACGGCTCGGCGGCGCTGCTGATGATGACCGGGGAGAAGGCCGCGCAGCTGGGCCTGCGCCCGCTGGCGCGCGTGCACACCGCCGTGCTCGCCGGGGACGATCCGGTGATCATGCTGACCGCGCCGATCCCCGCGACGAAGAAGGCGTTGCGCCGCAGCGGGTTGTCGGTGGACCGAATCGGTGCCTTCGAGGTGAACGAGGCGTTCGCGCCGGTGCCGCTGGCCTGGCTCGCCGAGATCGGTGCCGACGTCAAGTCGCTCAACCCGCTGGGCGGTGCCATCGCGCTCGGCCATCCGCTGGGCGCGAGCGGGGCGCGCATCATGACGACCCTGGTGCACCACTTGCGCGACAGCGGCGCGGAGTTCGGCCTGCAGACCATGTGCGAGGGCGGCGGCCAGGCCAACGCGACGATCTTGGAACGGCTCTGACCGAGTCGTTCCCGGCGGACTTGCCCGGTGGGGCGCTCCGAGGAAGCGCAGCCGGTGGTGGACCTGGTCAAGCAGCGGTTCCGCCGCTGACGAGCACAGCGGAAAGAACGTTCCGCACGGACTTCGGACAGGGACGGTGGCGCAGATGACGGAGCCGACCGGATCCGGCGCGGCGGCCGAGGCCGCTTCGCTCGGCGAATTCTCCCGGAGGGCCGGGGAATTCCTGGACTCGGCGATACCCGCGAACTGGTCGGAGCTGGAGCCGGCCGAGCTGATCCCGGTCGCGCGGGAATTCCAGGCCGCGCTCTACGATGCCGGTTTCGCCGGCATCACCTGGCCCGCCGAGTACGGCGGCCAAGGCGCCACCGCCGCCCACGAGCAGGCGTTCCGGGAGCAGGCCGCCGGGCACGACCTGCCGACCGGGCCGTTCGTGATCGGCCTCGGGATGTGCGGGCCGACGCTGGTCGACCTCGGCACCGACCGGCAGCGGGAGCGCTACGTCCGGCCGCTGCTGCGCGGTGAGGAGATCTGGTGCCAGTTGTTCTCCGAACCCGACGCCGGATCGGACGTGGCGAGCCTGCGGACGAAGGCCGTGCGCGACGGCGAGGACTGGATCGTCACGGGCCAGAAGGTGTGGACCTCCGGCGCGCGGCACGCCGACTTCGGCGCGCTGCTGGCCCGCACCGACCCGGACGTGCCCAAGCACGCGGGCTTGACGATGTTCATCGTGGACATGCGCGCCCCGGGCGTCGCGGTGCGCCCGTTGCGGGACATGACCGGCCGGAGCCCGTTCAACGAGGTGCACTTCGACCAGGTGCGGCTGCCCGCGGACGCGGTGCTCGGCGAGGTCGGCGCGGGCTGGCGCGCGGCGGTGACGATGCTCGGCCACGAGCGGGTCTCGCTGGGCGGCGCCACCCGGCGCCGCGACGAGCCGCTGGGTGCGGCGAACCTGGCGCGGCTGGCGCGTGAGAACGGCACCGCGGCCGTCCCGCAGGTGCGCGCCGAACTCGCCGGTCTGCACGCGGCGGAGCGGGCGCTGGAGCTGTTCAGCGTCCGGCTGCGCCAGGAAGCGGAGTCCGGGACCCCACCCGGCGCGCGCGGCTCGGTGGGCAAGCTCGGCGGCGCCATGCTGCTGTGGCAGGCCCTGCACGCCGCCGGGGAGATCGCCGGTACCGACGCGGTGGCCTGGGAACCCGGTGACGAGGCGGCGGAGGAACTGGCGGTGGCGATCAACGCGGTGCCCGCCTCCAGCATCGCCGGTGGCACGAACAACGTGCAGCGCAACATCATCGGCGAGCGGATCCTCGGCCTGCCCAAGGAACCCCAGGTCGATCGGGACGTGCCGTTCCGCGACCTCCGCGTCGGCACGCAACGCGAAACCACCTGAACCCGGGAGTGCGCACATGCGATTGGTGTTGACCGGACAGCAGGAGGACCTGCGCACGGCGGTGCGCGACTTCCTCGCCGACCAGGCCGGGCCTGAGCGGGTCCGGGACGTGCTGGAGACCGCCGACGGGTTCGACCGGGTGCTGTGGCGACGTGCCGGCGCGGAGCTCGGCGTGCTCGGGCTCGTCGTCGCCGAGGAGCACGGCGGAGCGGGCGCGGGGCACGTCGAGCGGTCCGTCGTGGCGGAGGAACTCGGCGCCACGCTGGTGCCGTCCCCGTTCCTCGCCTCGGCGGTGCTGGCGGTCGACGTGCTCAACGCCGTCGACGACGTCGGGATGCGGGAGCGGTACCTGCCGCCGCTGGCGGCGGGGGAGCTCATCGGCACCGTCGCGCACGGCGCCGAGGCCGCCGAACGCGACGGTGGCTGGCGGTTGGACGGCAGGCTCGCACCGGTGATCTCCGGTGACGTGGCCGATGTGGTGCTGGTGCACGCCGCGACGCCGGACGGCACCGGCTGGTTCGCCCTCGACACGACGGCGTCCGGAGTGCACCGCACGACCTTGCGCGCCCTCGACCCGACCCGGCGGCTCGCCCGGCTCGACCTCTCGGGCGCTCGCGCGACGCGACTGGACACGGCCGACCCGGACGCGGTGCGGTCAAGCGTGGACGACCTGGCCGCGGTGGCGCTGGCCGCCGAGCAGGTGGGCGGGATGCGCCGCGTGCTGGAGATGACCACCGAGTACGCGAAGGTCCGGGTGCAGTTCGGCAGGCGGATCGGCTCCTACCAGGGCGTGAAGCACGCGCTGGCGGACCTCCACGGCTCCTGGGAGCAGGCGGTCTCCGTGCTGCGCCACGCCGCGTGGGCCGCCGACGAGGACCCGGACGAGCTGCCGATCGCCGCCGCCGTCGCGCAGGTCTTCTGCGCTCCGGCCGCGTTCCGGGCGGCGGCCGACGGTGTCGTGCTGCACGGCGGCATCGGCTACACCTGGGAGCACGACGCGCACCTGTACTACAAGCGCGCCAAGACCTCCGAGGTCCTTTTCGGCTCGGAACGGGACCGGCGGCTGCGGCTGGCGGACCTGATGGGCGTGTAGTCCCCGCACGACTCCGGCGGCAGCCTTGGCGGGCGTGGTGGACGGACGAGCACCGCCGAGCGGTCCTCGTCGTCCGGATCAGCAGGGTTCCGCAAGAAATTCCCGTTGAACGCTCCGTCGCGGATGTGAGGTGTGGGTTGACCTACCAGCAGATTTCCTACGAGGTGCACGAGCAGGTCGCCACGATCACGTTGAACCGCCCCGAGAAGCTCAACGCGTTCACCGACGTGATGCGCCGCGAACTGCTCGGCGCCTTCGACGCCACCGACGCCGACGACGAGGTGCGCGCGGTGATCCTCACCGGCGCGGGACGGGCGTTCTGCGCCGGCGCCGACCTCAGCAGCGGCGCGGGCACGTTCGACTACGACTCCCGAGACCCGGAGTCGCGGGCGACGGGCCTGACCGAGGACGGCGTGCCGCGCGACGGCGGCGGCACCTGCTCGCTGCGCATCGCGGCATCGAAGAAACCGGTGATCGCCGCCGTCAACGGCGCCGCGGTCGGGGTGGGCGCGACGATGCTGCTGCCCGCCGACATCCGCCTCGCAGGTGCGGCCGCCCGGTTCGGGTTCGTGTTCGCCCGCCGCGGACTGGTGCCGGAGGCGGCCTCCACGTGGTTCCTGCCGCGCCTGGTCGGCATCTCGCAGGCGATGGAGTGGGCCGCGACCGGCCGCATCTTCGACGCGACCGAGGCGAAGTCCGGCGGCCTGGTCTCCCGCGTGGTCCCGGCCGCGGACCTGCTCGCCACCGCGCGGGAGCTCGCGGCGGAGATCGTGCACAACACCGCTCCGGTGTCGGTCGCCGCGACCAGGCGGTTGATGTGGAGCATGCTCAGCGCGGACAACCCCTTCGAGGCGCACCGCCTCGATTCCCGCGCCATCCACGGCCTCGGCGCGAGCCCGGACGCGGCCGAAGGCGTGTCCTCGTTCCTGGAGAAGCGCCCCGCCGACTTCCCAGGCAGGGTCACCACCGACTTCCCGGACTACCTCCCGCCTTGGCCGTGAGAGGTTGTCCCTGGCCTGGGTAGGGGTCAGGTGGCGGAACCTCAGTGGCTTCCTCGCTGCGGGATCTTTTTCCCAAGTGGCTCCGCCACGAGGGAAAAAGCTGTCCTCGCGAGGAAGCCACTGAGAACCCGCGGGTGGTCTTTTTGCTTTGGTGGTCACTGCTCAGCGGCTTCGCCGCTGACAAGACAAGGAACCAACGCCGCTCACCTGGGATGACCACAAGGTGGCTCTGAGCCGGCCGGTTCCGGTGAGTCTTCGGGTGTGCTCGTGATCCGCGGTTCGGTGTGGAAGGGATGCGGCGGTTCGGGGGCTGTTTCGGGGGAGGTTCGTGTCGCAGACTGGGGATGATCGTGGTGCCGGCCGGTCGACGCGGACCGGGGAGGAGTCGCTGCATGCTGGATCGGGAACGTCTGCTGGCGGAGTTCACCGGGCCGGGCGGGGAGTTCGAACTGGTTCCGCGCGAGGTGCGCGGCATCCCGATGCGGATCTACGCCACCGGCCCGCAGACCTTGCGCGACGTGCTGCTCAGCACCGCGGTGCACGGCGACGCCGACTACCTCGTGTTCGGCGAGCAGCGGTGGACGTTCACCGAGCACCTGCGGGTCGCGACCGGGCTGGCGGCGACCTTGCTGACCGATTTCGGGCTCAGCCAAGGGGATCGGGTCGCGATCGCCATGCGCAACTACCCGGAGTGGGCGCCGATCTTCTGGGCGGTGCAGGCCGCCGGGCTCGTGGCGGTACCGCTCAACGCGTGGTGGACCGGGCCGGAACTGCGCTTCGCGCTGGAGGACTCCGGTGCGCGGGTGCTGTTCGCGGACGCCGAGCGTGTCGGCAGGCTCGCACCGGACTTCGGCGAACTCGACGTCGTGCAGGTCCGCGGCGACAGCCCGCAGGAAGGCGTGCGCTGCTGGGACGAACTGCTCACCGGGCTGGACCCGGACGCGGCGCTGCCGGACGTGGTCGTCGATCCGGACGACGACGCCACCATCATGTACACCTCCGGCACCACGGGACGACCGAAGGGCGCCGTGGCCAGCCACCGCAACCACTGCACGAACCTGTGGAACATGGCGTTGGGGCGGCGGCTGCTGCAGGCCGCGGCGGGCGTGGAACCCGACCCGGACACCCGACCTTCGGTGCTGCTCACGTTCCCGATCTTCCACATCGCGGGCCTGTCCGGGTTGTGCTCGACGACGTTGGCGGGCGGGAAGCTGGCGACGATGTACCGCTGGGAACCGGACGAGGCGATCCGCCTGGTGCGCGAGGAACGGGTCAACACCATCGCCGGAGTGCCCACCGTGCTGCGCGAACTCGTCCGCCACGCCGAGGGCGATCTGTCCACTGTGGAAGCGGTGAACATGGGCGGTGCGCCGATCCCGCCGGACCTGGTCGGGCTGGTGCACACCTCGTTCACCGCGAACGTCGCGCCCGGCAACGGCTACGGGCTCACCGAGACCACGTCGGCCGTCGTGAACAACGGCGGCCCCGAGTACGTCGCCCACCCCGACAGCGTGGGCCGCTGCGTGCCCGGCGCCGACCTGCGCGTCGTCGACCCCGCGACGGAGGAGGACGTGCCAGCGGGGGAGATCGGTGAGCTCTGGTTCCGCGGCCCCAACGTCGTGCGCGGCTACTGGAACGACCCGACGGCCACCGCGGCGGCGTTCGTCGACGGCTGGTTCCGCACCGGCGACCTCGGCTACGTCACCGACGGGCTTGTGCGGGTGGTGGACCGGCTCAAGGACATCGTGATCCGCGGCGGCGAGAACGTCTACTGCGCCGAAGTGGAGGCCGCGCTGTTCGAGCACCCGGACGTCGCCGACGCGGCCGTGGTCGGCGTGCCGCACCAGGACCTCGGCGAGCAGGTCGCCGCGATCGTGCAGGTCCGCGACGGCGCCGACCTCGATCCCGACGACCTGCGCCGGCACGTCGCGCAACGTTTGGCCGCGTTCAAGGTCCCGGACCAGGTCTCGCTGCGGACCGGCGAGATCCCCCGCACCAGCACCGGAAAAGTCCTCAAACGAGACCTCCGCCGCGAACTGACCCCCTGAACCTCTTGCCTTGCCTGTTTTTGATCTGCGTGGGTGGTCGGGTGGCGGGTTCTCAGCGTTCTTCTCGCTGCGCCCCTGGCCGGTGTGGCAGTTTTTTCCTAGTGGCTCCGCCACGAGGGAAAAAGCTGTCCTCGCGAGAAGAACGCTGAGAACCCGCGGGTGGTCGGCCTGCTTTGGTGGGCGCTGCTCAGCGGCTTCGCCGCTGACAAGACAAGAACCAAGGGCGCCGCTCACCTGGAAATGCAAGATCAAAGACAGGTTGTGAGGTCCCGCCACCCGACCCCCACGTAGGTGAGCCGAAAAGGGGTCAGCCGGTGAGGTGGTCCCACAGTTCGTCTTCGGTTGCGGTGGCGGTTGTGCGGCCGAGCCAGGTGGACCAGGCGCGTTCCGTGCCGTGCTCGTCGCGCCAGGCCCACAGCTTGCGGGTGACGTGGTGCAGCGAGTGCTCCCGGGTCACGCCCATCGCGCCGTGCAGCTGGTGCGCGCCGCGCGCGATCGAGGTCGCCGCCCGCGCCGCGCGGATCTTCGCCGCCGCGGTCGCGGGGCGTGCTCGGGTCGGATCGTCGGTGTGGGCGGCGCAGGCCCGGTCCAGCGCCGCCTGGGCGGACACGAGCTCGGCGCGCATCCCGGCGAGCGACTGCGCGACCGCCTTCAGCGCGATCAGCGGGCGGCCGAACTGCTCGCGCCGCGTCACGTGCAGGCGGGTGATCTCGTGCGCTCCCCGCGCCGCCCCGCTGATCGCGGCGGCGTTGAGCAGCGCGGCGCGGTCCACCGACGCTGAACGGGAGGGTGCGTCCGGCAGCGGGGTGCGGGCGTCGGCGCCCACCACGACGGTGTCCCTCGGTTCCGCGGCGAGGTTCGTGCCGCAGAAGACGCGCGCGGTGGCCAGGTCGGCCAGGTACGGCGCACCGGTGCGCGGCCACACGACCAGGTTCCGCGCGTGCCGCGCCCAGGCGGCGCCGCGCGGCACGCCGGTGTCGTCCTCCCACGCGGGCAGCACCAGCCCCGGCAGGTCCGGGCGCCCGGCGGCGGCCACCGCCCAGCGGGCGAGCGCGGCCTCCGCCAGCGGCGCGCTCAGCCCGTGCTCGGCCACCGCGCCGACCAGCGCCAGCAGGTCCGCGAGGCGCCCGCCCGCGCCGCCGGAGCTCTCCGGGATCGACACCAGCGGCCACTCCAGTTCGGCCATCGTCGCCCACACCTCGGGCAGTCGATCACCGGCGTCCTGCGGGGTGGCGGAGCCGAGCACGTCGGCGGCGACCTCCGCGAGCAGCGCGTCGTTCACAGCGCCTCCTGCTTGGCGAGGATGGACAGCAGCACCTCGGAGGAGCCGCCGCGGATGCTGAACCCCGGCGCGGCGAGGATCGCCTCGCCCAGCGGGTCGTCCGGTGCGAGCACCCCGGGAACCGCCGCGCCGCGCGCGAATTCGAGCACGTCGCGTTCGAACTCGGTGCCCAGGTACTTGAGCGTCGCGGCCTCCCGGATCGGCGAGGTGCCGGTGTCGAGCGCTTCGGCGACTCGCACGCACATCGCCCGCAGCGTGCCCAGCCGGGCGACGAGCTCGCCGAGCTCCACCAGCAGGCCCTCGTCCCACTCGGCATTCGCGGTGAGCAGCCCGGCGAGCACCGGATACGTCGAGAGCACCCGCTCCGGCCCGCCGCGCTCGTGGGCGAGCTGCTCGGTGACCTGCCGCCAGCCCTGGCCCGCCACGCCGATGACCCGGCCGGCGGGCACGAACACGTCCTCGAACACCACCTCGTTGAAGTGGTGCGAACCCGCCATGTCCACGATCGGCGTGACGGTGATGCCCGGTGAGTCCATGTCCACCAGGAACTCGGTGAGGCCGTCGTGCTTGCGCTCGGTGCGCTCCGTGCGCGCGAGCAGGTAGGAGTGCGTGGCGCGGTGCGCGTGGCTCGTCCAGATCTTGCGGCCGTCGACCCGCCAGCCGCCCGCGGTGGGCCGGGCGGTGGTGCGCACGGCGGCGAGGTCGGAACCGGCCTCGGGTTCGCTCATGCCCAGGCAGAGCACGTGATCGCCGGAGGCGATGCCGGGCAGGATCTCCCGCTGCAGCTCGGGCGTCCCGTGCCGCAGGATCGACGGGCCGATCTGGCGGTCACCGATCCAGTGCGCCGCGACCGGTGCCCCGGCCCGCAGCAGCTCCTCGGTGACGACCAATCGGTCCACATTGGACCGCTCGGCGCCGCCGACGCGGCGCGGCCACGTCATGCCGATCCAGCCGTGCCGGGCCAGCTCTCGGGAGAATTCCAGGTCGAACGAGCGCAACCACGCGTCCGCGCGCGGCCGGTAACGTCCCTCGTCCCGCCGGCTGCGGCACAGGTCGCGCACCTGACGGCGCAGTTCGGTGCGTTCGGTCATGCCACCCGCTCCTCGTCCGCGTCGAGTTCGGTCCTGCTCAGCGCCGCGGTCCGCGTCTCGGGCATCGCCAGGTACACGACGAGCGAGAACAGCGCGCATCCCGAGACGTAGAAGAAGAAGTAGTGCTCGTGGCCCGCGTCGCGGAACGCCAGCGCGATGTACTCGGCGGTGCCGCCGAACAGCGCCTGCGCCAGCGAATACGGGATCGCCACGCCGACCGTGCGCACGCTGGTGGGGAACAGCTCCGCCTTCACGCACGCGTTCACCGAGGAGTAGCCGCACACGACGGTCAGCGCCAGCATCGTCAGCGCCAGCGCGACACCGACCGACGGCCAGCGCTGCATCGCGGTGAGGATCGGATAGGTGCCCAGCGTGGTGCCGACGCCGAAGAAGATCAGCACCGGCCGGCGCCCGACCCGGTCCGACAGCGCCCCGCCCACCGGCAGCAGCACGGTGAACAGGCACAGCGCGCAGAACATCACCAGCGTCGCGTCCGATTTGGACAGACCGACGGAGTTCGCCAGGTACTTCGTCAGGTAGGTCGTGTAGGTGTAGAACGCGACGCTGCCGCCGATGGTCAGCGCGAACACCAGCAGCGCCGCCCGCCGGTGCCGCCACACCTCCCGCATCGTGCCGCGCCGTTCGGTGTCGTCGTGCGCCGCTTCCTCCCGGTAGGCGTCGGTCTCGTGCAGGCCGCGGCGCAGGTAGAACACCACGACCGCGGCGACCGCCCCGATGATGAACGGGATCCGCCAGCCCCACGCCGTCAGCTCCGCCTCGGTCAGCGTCGCCTGCAGCACCATGAGCACGGCCAGCCCCAGCAGCTGGCCCAGCGTCACCGACACGTACTGGAAGCTGGAACCGAGCCCGCGATGCCCGCGAAGCGAGGCCTCCGTGAGGTAGGAGGCGCTGGCCGCGTACTCGCCGCCGACGCTCAGGCCCTGCAGCACGCGGGCGACGAGCAGGACGACGGCGCCGAGGTATCCGGCGCGGTCGTGGGTGGGCGCGACGGCGATCATCAGCGCGCTCACCGACATCATGCTCACCGACAAGGTGAGCCCGAACTTCCGGCCTCGCCGGTCGGCGACTCGGCCCAGCAGCCACCCGCCGAGCGGGCGGGCCAGGAAACCGACCGCGAACACCGCCGCCGTGTTCATCAACTGCGCCGTCGCGTCGCCCTCCGGGAAGAACCGCCCGGCGAAGTACAGCGCGAAGCTGGCGTAGACGAACCAGTCGTACCACTCGACCAGGTTGCCGATCGAGCCGCCGATCACCGCCCGCACGTGGGGTCGTCGTTGCTGTTTCGTGCTCATCCGCGGTCCTTCGGCGTGCCGGTGAGCAGCAGGTCCACCGCGGTGGCGCCCTCGGTGTGCACGATCAGCGGGTTGATCTCCAATTCGGCGAAGCGGTCGCCCCACACGGCCGCGGCCTGCGAGAGCGCCGCGATCGCCGCCGCCGCCGCCCGCAGGTCGACGGGCGGGCTACCCCGGAAGCCGGTGAGCAGCGGAGCCCCGCGCAACGCGCGCAGCATCCGCTCGGCACCCGCCACGTCGACCGGCGCGAGCGCGGTGACCACGTCGGCGTAGAGCTCGGCGGTGACACCACCGAAGCCGACGGTGAGCACCGGCGGGTAGCCGTCGCGGCCGCCTTGTGCGCCGACCAGCAGTTCCACGCCGGGTGGCGCGAGTTCCTGCACCAACACCCCGTCGATCCGGGCGTGCGGCGCCGCGGTCCGGACCGCGCGCAGCAGGCGGTCGGCGGCGGCACCGGCTTCGGCGACGGGCACTCCGAGCAGGACTCCGCCCACCTCGGTCTTGTGCGCCACGTCGGGTGATTGGACCTTGAGCACCAGTTCGCCGCGCAGATCGCGGGCGGCTGCCTCGGCTTGAGCCGCGTCGGTGGCGAGCGCGCCGCGCGGCCGGACCACGCCGAGCGCGTCGAGCAGCCGCGCACCGGCGGCTTCGGTGAGCGTGCCGGTGGGCGGGTGCGCCGCTGAGCCCGGCGGGGCGATCGGGGCGACGGTGGGGCGGTGGCGCGGCAGCAGCCGCGAGAGCAGGGTGATCGCCGCGCTGCTCGTCGAGACGACGGGAATCCCCGCTCGCCGCAACCGCCCGGCAGGTGCCGCGATCTCGGCGTGCGAGTACTGCCACGCCACAACGTACGGCTTGGCGCAGGCGCGGGAGGCCCGCAGGATCGACTCGGCGATCTGCTCCGCGGTGCGTCCGCCGAGCGTCGTCAGCAGCACCAGCACGGCGTCCACCGCGTCATCGGCGGCCACGGTCTCGCAGACCTGTCCGAGGGCGCTCGCGTCGTTGATCACCTGCGCCGTCACGTCCACGGGGTTCGCCACGCTGCCGAACGGCGGGATCAGCGGCGCGAGGGAGTCCTGTGTGGACTGATCGAGCTCCGGCAGCCGCAGGCCGGTGGGCTCGGCCTGGTCGGCGGCGAGACCACCGGCGCCGCCGGAGCTGGTGACGACCCCGATCCGTCCGTCCGACGGGCGCGGGCCGCCGAGCGCGATCGCCGTGTCCAGCAGCTCGTCGACGTCGTCCACCAGCACCGCCCCGGAGCGTTCCGCGACGAGGTCGAACGCCGCGCCGGAGCGGACCAGCGCCCCGGTGTGCGAGGCGACGGCGCGCTGCCCCGCTGCCGAACGCCCGGAGCGCAGCACCACCAGGTGCTTGCCCAGCTCGGCGGCCCGGCCGGTCAACCGGGTCCACTCCGCTCCGTCCGGCAACTGCTCCAGGTAGCAGGCCAGCACCCGGATCGCCGGGTCCTCCAGCAGCAGCGCGGTCGCCTCGGTCGCGGTGAGGTCGGCCTGGTTGCCGACGGAGATCCACGCGGTGAGCCCGACGCCCCGGTCGGCCGCCATGCCCAGCACGCTGCCGCCGAGCGCTCCGCTCTGGCCGACGTAGGCGATGCCGCCGGTCTCGGCGGGTGGCGCGGAGGGGAGGCCCGCGCCGGAGCTGAACGTCGCGGTCAACGCGGCGGGCCGGTAGAGCAGTCCCTGGCAGTTGGGCCCGAGGACGCGGATTCCGCACCGCCGCGCCGTGTCCGCCAGCTCCCGCTGGAGCGCGGCGCCGTCCGGGCCGACCTCGGCGAACCCGGAGGACAGCACGATCGCCAGCCGGGCGCCGGCCCGCGCGGACTCGGCGACGGCCTCGGCCACCTGGCCGGCGGGCACCATGATCAGCACCAGGTCGACCGGGCCGGGTAATCGGTCCAGCGCCGGGTAGCAGGGCAGGCCGTGCACCTGCTCGTATCGCGGGTTCACCGGGTGGATCGCGCCGGTGAAGCCGTCGTCGATCAGGAACCGGGTCAGCCTGGCGGCCATCGGTTTGCGCTCGGAGGCTCCGACGACCGCCACCGCAGCGGGGTTCAGCAGAGGTTCCACAGTGGACGTCACCGGCCCTGGAAGCCGGGCCGGCGCTTCTCGCGGAACGCGCTGAGCGCTTCAGCGGAGTCCTCGGTGGACTGCACGATCGCCTGGTGCGAGGAGATCAGGTCCAACGAGGTGCGCAGGTCGCACCGCGCGGACTGGTACAGCGCGCGCTTGATCGCCCGGACGGCCACCGGCGGGCCCGCGGCGAGCTTGCGCGCGAACTCGGCGGTCCGTTCCGGCAGCTCGGCGTCCGGGTAGCGGTAGCTGGCGATGCCGAGCTCGACGGCCGTGGCGGAGTCCACGAAATCCCCCGTCCACAACAACTCCAGCGCCTTCGCGGTGCCCACCAGCCGGGGCAGGAAGTAGCAGCCGCCGTCACCCGGTACCAGACCCACTCGCACGTAGCCCTCGGAGAACCGCGCGGACTCCGAGATCAGCCGGATGTCGCACATCAGCGCCATGTCCATGCCCGCGCCCACCGCGACGCCGTTGACCGACGCGAGCACCGGCTTGTCCATGTCCTCCAGTGCGAGCGCCACCTGGTGCACGCGCTCGGTGAGCACGGTCTTGTTCTGCAGCACGGTTTTCCGCTCGCCGGTGAAGTCGTCGAGGTCGACCCCGGAGCAGAAGGCGTCCCCGGCGCCGGTGACCACGAGCACCCGCACGTCGGGGTCGGCGCGGGCCTCGCGGATCGCCTGCGCCCACTGGTCGACCATCTGCAAGGTGAACGCGTTCTTGCGCTCCGGGCGGTTGAGCAGGATCGTGCCCACGCCCTCGGAGACTCCGTATTCCAGGTCCGCCATGCCGCCTCCCGTCGCCCACGCCGTCGTGCGCAGACGGAGTGAACCACGTCACTTCAGGCGAAGTCCATGCAAAATTGAATGCAATCCACCAGAACGACCAGCGCCCACCGAACTGCTCCGAGCCCGTCTCGGGCCGGTCCGTGCACCGGAGGGGCCTGCCCGAGATTTCTCGCGAAATTGCGCGGCCCGGACTCCGCAGCGGAGCCGGGAAATCGGCTGTGAACTGGTGGTGTAACCGCTGATCTGGTGGCGGGGGTGTTTCGAAATCTCGCGAAATTGCGCGGGGTTGAAACAGGTGCGGCGCGGTTCGGAGGGGTCAGGTGGGCGGGGCGAGGGCCGGGGCGAGGGTGTCGCGGGTGGCGTCGCGGTGGGCGTTCATGAGTTCCACCGCGCGCTCGGTGCTGCCGCGGCGCAGCGCGGTGATCAGCTGCCGGTGTTCGCGCACGATGCGCCGCCGGGAGGCCTCGTCGTAGAGGTAGACGGTCCGGTACACCTCGGTGCGCTGCCACACCCGCTCGATCTCGTCCACGACCAGGTTCAGCCCGGAATGGCGGAACACCTTGAAGTGGAACTCGTGGTTGAGCTCCAGCATCAGCGCCACGTCCGGAGCGGCGGCGGCCTCCGCGATGCGCTCGTTGAGGGCGGTGAGCTCGGCGAGCTGCTCGGCGCTCAGGCGCGGAATCTCGCGCAGCACCACCGTTTCCAGCGCCGCCCGCATCAGGTAGGCCTGGCGCAGCTCGTCCGCGGAGAGCCGGGCCACCGTGTAGCCGACGTTCGGCCGGTGGTGCAGCACGCCCTCGCCCTCCAGGGCCTTCAACGCCTCCCGCACCGGCACCCGGCTCACCCCGAGCCGTTCGGCCAGCGCCTCCTGGCGCAGCGACTGGCCGGGCAGGATCTCCTGGCTGCGCAGCATCGTGCGGATCTGGTCGATGGCGCGGCGCACCGAACTGGGCTTGCCGCCCGCCGTCGCGACGGCGGGAGTGCCGATGCGTTCCGATGTTCCCATGCGCCCCGTCGTCCCCGGCTCGTCCGTCGTGTCGGCTGGTGCCCGCGGCACGCGGGCCGGGGGCACCGCCAGGAGATCCGGTGCGCCCGCCGTGCTGATCCATCGTACGGGTGCGCGGGCGCCGGGCGCGTCAGTCGGCCATCTTGGGCAGGGTCGTGACGGGCGGGACGTCGCGGTCGACCTTTCCCACCTCGGCCGCGCCGCCGGGAGAGCCGAGCTCGGTGAAGAACTCTGCGTTGGCCTGGGTGTAGGCCTGGTACTCGTCGGGCACGTCGTCCTCGTCGTAGATCGCCTCCACCGGGCACACCGGTTCGCAGGCACCGCAGTCGATGCACTCGTCGGGGTGGATGTAGAGCATCCGGCCGCCCTCGTAGATGCAGTCGACCGGGCACTCGTCGATGCAGGACCGGTCGAGCACGTCCACGCACGGTTCGGTGATCACGTAGGTCACATGGCCTCCTGCCGAGCGGTTGCGCCCTCCGGCCTCCCCGCCGCGGCGCGGGTTGAAACCGGCTACGACGCGTCGAGGTCGTCGATCGCCGAGCTGATCGCGCGGTGGAACGTCGGATAGGCGTAGATCATCCGGCGCAGCACGGCGAGCGGGACCTCGGCGTGCACCGCGACGGCCAGCGCGCCCAGGACCTCACCGCCGCCGGGGGCGACGGCTGTCGCGCCGACGAGCACGTCGCGGTCGGCGTCGGCCACCACCTTGATCAGCCCGTCGTTGCCGGCCCGGTGGATCCAGCCGCGCACCGCGGACGGGATATGCGCGATGCCGGTGCGCACCCGCAGGCCCCGGTCGGTGGCCGCCTTGTCGGTGAGCCCGACCATGCCGACCTCGGGATCGGTGAACGTGACCGAGGGGACCGCGCGGTACTCGGCGGCGGGACCCTGCTCGCCGAGGACGTCGGCCGCGGCGATGGGCGCCTGGTACACCGAGGTGTGGGTGAACGCGCCGTGGCCGGTGACGTCGCCGATCGCCCACACGCCGTCGGCGGCGCGCAGCCGTTCGTCCACGGGGATCGTGCGGGCGGCTTCGTCGAGCCCGACCGCACCCACGCCCAGCGCGGCGAGGTCGGTCCGCCTGCCGGTGGCCACCAGCAGCCGTTCCGCCTCGACGGGATCGCCCTCGTCGAACTCGACGCGGAACCGGCCGTCGGAGTGCGACACCCGCCGCACGCCCGCCCCGCAGCGCACGTCGACGCCGTCGGCGCGCAGCACCCGCTCCAGGACCTCCGACGCCTCCGGTTCGGCGGGGCCGAGGATCCGCTCACCGGTCTCGACGACGGTGACGGCGCTGCCGAAGCGGGCGAAGACCTGGGTGAACTCCAGCCCCACCGGTCCCGCGCCGAGCACCAGCAGCGATTCCGGAGCCGTCCGCGCGGCGACCGCGTCCCGGTTCGTCCAGTACGGGGTGTCGGCGAGGCCGTCGATCGGCGGCACGTTGGGCTCGGTGCCCGGGTTGAGCACGATCGCCCTGCGCGCGTGGAAGGTCCGCGGCCCGGAGTCCGTCGTGACGGTGACCTCGCCGGGGGCGGTGATCCGGCCGCGGCCGCGGACCAGCCGCCCGCCGGTGCGCTCGAACCGCTCCACGGCGGCGGTGTCGTCCCAGCCGGTGGTGGCCTCGTCGCGGATCCGGTCGGCGACCGGTGTGAAATCGGGCCGCACCGTGGCGGAACCGGCCAGTTCCGGGACTCGCCGGGCTTCGCCGAGCGCGTCCGCGGCGCGCACCATCATCTTCGTCGGAATGCACGCGTAGTACGGGCATTCCCCGCCGACCAGGCGGGACTCCACGGCCACGACGTCCAGCCCGGCGGTGGCCAGGCGCCCCGCGACGTCCTCGCCTCCCGGGCCCATGCCGATCACGACCGCGTCGACTTCTTCGGTTGCCATCGAGTGCTCCTGTTCGCCGCATCAGCCCCGCGACCGCGCGGTCCGGGGCGCCTCTCGCACCACCAGCGCACCACTGCTGCGCCGCTACCGCACACGCATCGTCGTTGGCCTGCGGCTGCGCGCGGAAGTGACTACAACGGAGAGCATGGCCGACACCGATACCTCCGAACTGGTTCCCGGGCAGAGCGTGGCGCGGGACAACGGCGAGCGGATGGGCCGCTCCCGCGCGGGGCACCTGGTCTTCCTGCGACGCAGGGTGGCCGAGCCCGGCTTCGTCGTCGCCATCGACGCCCCGCCGGGCGCCGAGGGGTCCGACGGGGTGCTCACCGCGGTCTGGGCGCACGCGAACGAGGCGTTCGACCGCCTGATGCGGGAATCCTGAGCCGCGCGGCGAGGTGGGCCGCGTTCGGTCCGAGCCGGAAGGAGAAGCTCATGATGGCGCGCGAGATCATGCACGCGGGAGCCCGCTGCGTGGGTGAGGACGAGAGCCTGCAGGTGGCTGCCAGGATGATGCGCGACCTGGGAGTGGGGTCGCTGCCCATCTGCGGCCGGGACGACCGGTTGCGCGGCATGCTGACCGATCGGGACATCGTGCTGCACTGCTGCGCGGAGGGACGGGACCCGGCGTCGGTGACCGCGGGCGAGCTCGCGGCCGGCACCCCGCACTGGGTCTCCGCCGACGCCGAGACGACCGAAGTGCTCATGATGATGGAGACCCACCAGATCCGGCGAGTGCCGGTGATCGACCACCACCGGCTCGTCGGCATCATCAGCGAGGCCGACCTCGCCAGGAACATCACCGACGACCAGCTCGCGCACTTCGTCGAGAGCGTCTACGCCCTGCGGTGAGGGACCGCGGTCCGGACCACCGGCACTGCTTGAACCAGGACGGCGTGGATCGGGATCGTCGAGCACGGCCAGGCCGCTCGACGTGCCGGGACGCGGTGAGCGCGCCGCTGGCCGCACCCGACTGCCTGCGCGCCGGACGGGCGTAGGCGGAGGGCTCTGAACTGCGGTGATGCGTTCCGTGACCTGACCGCAACCTCAGCGGAACACGTGGGAGGTGCACTGACGTGCACGAACCTTCTCCGTGGAGGCGGTGCAGCGATGATGTTCTGTGCGAGTTGCCGCGAACCGATCCCGTCCTCTAGCCCGTCCGACGACTTCTGCCGAGAGCAGTGCCAGCTTTCCTGGTACTCGGGCAGGCTCACTCCAGGCGCGAGCGGCACCGCCGTGGCGCCGACGCCAGGGTTCCCCTTGCGAGATCGTCGCCACTCGGCGCCAGGTGCGTAACGAGCCTTCCCGTTTATGCTGGTCAATGCCCTGGTGTCCGCAGTGATCCACGAGGGGAGCCGGCGAGCGAGATGGCGATACGTGTGTTCGTGGTCGACGACCACGAAGTGATCCGGCGGGGCGTGGCGGCCCTGGTGAAATCCGATTCGGAACTCGAACTGATCGGTGAGGCGGCATCAGCGGCCGAAGCGCTGGCACTGGTGCCGCAGCACCGGCCGGACGTGGCCGTGCTCGACGTGCGGCTGCCCGACGGCAACGGCGTCGAGCTGTGCCGGGAGCTGCGCTCGCAGCAGCCGGAACTGCGGTGCCTGATGCTCACCTCGTTCGACGATCACGAGGCGCTGCTGGACGCGATCCTGGCCGGTGCCGCGGGTTTCGTGCTCAAGGGCGTGGTCAGCGAGGAGCTGCTCAGCGCGCTGCGGACCGTCGGGTCCGGGCGGTCGCTGCTGACCCCGAAGAAGACCGAGGCGATGCTGTCCTGGCTGCGCCGGGAGCAGGAGCGCGCGGACCCGCTGCGGGAGCTGACCTCGCGGGAACGGGAAGTGCTGGAGCTCATCGGCGAGGGCCTGACCAACCGCGAGATCTCCCAGCGGATGTACCTCGCCGAGAAGACGATCAAGAACTACGTCTCGCAGATGCTGGCGAAGCTCGCGATGCGCCACCGCAGCGAGGCGGCGGTGCTCGCGACCGAACTGCGGCTCGACCGCGGCACCCGGGGCAAGGACTGACGCGGTGACCGCTGATCCTGGGCGCGAACGGCTGCTCGCCGGGTTACGGGACCTGCGGGACGGCAACTTCCGGCGCAGGCTCGCCGTGGCGGGCCCCGACGCGGAACTCGCCGCGGCGTTCAACGAACTCGCCGACCGCGAGCAGCACCTGATCACCGAGCTGCGGCGGGTCACCGCGGCGGCCGTGCGCGGCGAGTGGCCGCAGCCGCCCGTGAGCTTCGGCGGCACCGGGGGCTGGCAAGGCGCCGAACAGGCCGTCACCGAACTCCTGGAGGCGCTGCTGCGCCCGGCGGGCGAGCTCAGCCGGGTGCTGGGCGCGGTCGCGGCTGGTGACCTGACGCAGCGGATGCCGCGCCGCGCCGACGACCGGCTGCCCGGCGGCTTCGGCGACGTGGCCTCGACGGTCAACGACCTGCTCGACCAGCTGTCGCTGTTCGCCTCCGAGGTGAGCCGGGTCGCCGGGGAGATCGGCACCGAGGGCAGGCTGGGCGGGCAGGCGCAGGTGCCTGGCTTGGTGGGCACCTGGTGGGAGCTGGCCGACGCGGTGAACCGGATGGCCGCGAACCTCACCGGTCAGGTCCGCGACATCTCCCAGGCCGCGAAGGCGGTGGCGCGCGGCGACCTGAGCAGGCGCATCACCGTCGAGGTCTCCGGGGAGCTGGTGGAGCTCAAGGACACCTTCAACTCGATGCTGGACCAGCTCTCGGAATTCGCCGACGAGGTGACCAGGGTGTCCCGCGAGGTCGGCAGCGAAGGCAGGCTGGGCGGGCAGGCGCAGGTGCCGGGGGTGGCGGGCACCTGGCGCGGCCTGACGGACTCGGTGAACCTGATGGCCGACAACCTCACCGCGCAGGTCCGCAACATCTCCCAGGTGGCCACGGCGGTGGCGCGCGGCGACCTGACCCAGAAGATCGACGTGGACGCGCGCGGCGAGGTCCTGGAGCTGAAGAACACGCTCAACACCATGGTCGACCAGCTCTCCGCGTTCGCCGACGAGGTGACCAGGGTGTCCCGCGAGGTCGGCACCGAGGGCAAGCTCGGCGGGCAGGCGCGGGTGTCCGGCGTCGGCGGCACCTGGAAGGACCTCACCGACAACGTCAACATCATGGCCGACAACCTCACCACCCAGGTGCGCAACATCGCCGCGGTGGCCGCGGCCGTGGCGGGCGGCGACCTGTCGAAGAAGATCACCGTGGAGACCAAGGGGGAGGTCGCCGCGCTGGCCGCGACGATCAACGGGATGGTCGAGACGCTGGGCGCGTTCGCCGAGCAGGTCACGCTGGTCGCCCGCGAGGTCGGCACCGAGGGCATCCTCGGCGGGCAGGCGCGGGTGCCGGGCGTGGCGGGGACGTGGAAGGACCTGACCGACAACGTGAACCTGATGGCGCGCAACCTGACCAACCAGGTGCGCAACATCGCCCAGGTGACGACGGCGGTGGCGCAGGGCGACCTGTCCAAGAAGATCGACGTGGACGCCCAGGGCGAGATCCTGGAGCTCAAGACGACCATCAACACGATGGTCGACCAGCTCTCCGCCTTCGCGGGCGAGGTGACCAGGGTGTCCCGAGAGGTCGGCACCGAGGGCAAGCTCGGCGGCCAGGCCGAGGTCGCCGACGTCTCCGGGACGTGGCGGCGCCTGACCGAGAGCGTGAACCGGCTCGCGGGCAACCTCACCACGCAGGTCCGGGCGATCGCGGGCGTGGCCAACGCGGTGACCAGCGGGGACTTGACCAGGCAGATCACCGTCGAGGCCAGCGGCGAGGTCGCCGAGCTCAAGGACGACATCAACGCGATGATCTCGAACCTCGCGGAGACGACCCGCACCAACGAGGAGCAGGACTGGCTCAAGACGCACCTGACGCGCCTGTCCGGGCTGATGCAGGGCCGCGGCGAGCTGCGCGCGCTCGCCGCGCTGATCATGACGGAGCTGGTGCCGCTGGTCTCCGCGCAGTACGGGGCGTTCTACCTGGCGCAGGGCGACGACGACGGCCCGGTGCTGACCCGCACCGCCACCTACGGCCTGCCGCGCACCGACACCCCGGAGCGGTTCGAGCTGGGTGAGTCGCTGGTGGGCCAGGCCGCCGCCGATCGCACCACGATCCTGGTGCGGGAGACGCCGCCGCAGTACCTGCGGATCAGTTCCGGGCTGGGCACCGCGACCCCGGTCGGCGTGGTGGTGGTGCCGGTGCTGTTCGAGGACCAGGTGCTGGCCGTGCTGGAACTCGCCTCGGTGCACGAGTTCAGCGCGCTGCACCTGGATCTGCTGCAGCGGTTGCAGGAGACGATCGGCGTGGAGGTGAACACGATCGTCTCCAACTCCCGGACGGAGGCGCTGCTGGCCGAGTCCCAGCACTTGGCGCGGGAGTTGCGGGCGCGGTCCGAACAGCTGGAGCACCAGCAGAACGAGTTGCAGCGCTCCAACTCGGAGCTCGCGGAGAAGGCCGAGCAGCTGGCCGCGCGCAACCGGGACATCGAGATCAAGAACAGCGAGATCGAGCAGGCCCGCCAGCAGCTGGAGGAGCGGGCGAGCGAGCTGTCGCTGGCGTCGGCCTACAAGTCGGAGTTCCTGGCCAACATGTCCCACGAGCTGCGGACGCCGCTGAACAGCTCGCTGCTGCTGGCGAAGCTGCTGGCCGACAACGTCGACGGCAACCTCACCGATCAGCAGGTGGAACTCGCCAACACCATCCACGCCGCGGGCAGCGACCTGCTGGCGCTGATCAACGACGTGCTGGATCTGTCCAAAGTGGAGGCTGGACACATGACTGTGCTGCCGGAGGACGTCGATCCGGCGGAGCTGGCCCGGCACCTGGAGTCGCAGTACCGGCCGCTGGCCGCGGACAAGGGGCTCGATTTCGAGGCGGCGGTGGCGGATTCGGCGCCGGCGCGGCTGTTCACCGACCAGAGCAGGGTGGAGCAGATCCTGCGCAACCTGCTGTCGAACGCGGTGAAGTTCACCGAGCACGGGTCGGTGCGGTTGCGCATCGAGCGCGGCGACCCGGCGGCGACGGCCGATCCGGCGTTGCGGGCGCAGCCGGAGCTGGTGGCGTTCTCGGTGCAGGACACCGGGATCGGGGTGCCCGCGGGGAAGCTCAACCGCATCTTCGAGGCGTTCCAGCAGGGCGACGGCACGATCGTGCGCGAGTTCGGCGGCACCGGGCTCGGCCTGTCCATCAGCCGCGAGCTGACCGCGCTGCTCGGCGGCGAGCTCACGGTGCAAAGCGAACCGGGCCAGGGCAGCACGTTCACGCTGCACCTGCCCGCGGAGTTCCCTGAGCGGGACGAGCAACCGGAGCCGGGACCGGAGGCGGTCGCCGAGGTGGAGTCACCGCAGGAACCGGCGTCGCCACCCCCGCCGATCAGCGCGGAGGTCAAGTTCGACGTCGCCGCCGAGGGGATCGACCCGCCGATGCCGGAGTGGGAGTCCTCGATGGACACCGGTCCGCTCGTCGCCCCCGAGAACGGGTCCGCAGCGGAGAACGGTGCGGCGGGATTCCTGCGCTTCGGCGGGCAGAAGGTGCTCGTGGTCGACGACGATCCGCGCAGCGTCTACGCGCTGACCGCGCTGCTGGAGCAGCACGGATTGCGCGTGGTGTACGTGGACAACGGCATCGCCGGGCTGGGCGCGCTGCAGGAGCACGACGACGTGTCCGTGGTGCTGATGGACGTGATGATGCCGGAGCTGGACGGGAATTCCACGATCCGCACCATCCGGCGCATCCCGCGCCACCGGGACCTGCCGATCATCGCGGTGACGGCGAAGGCGATGCACGGCGACCGCGAGCGCAGCCTCGCGTCCGGAGCCACCGAATGCGTGACCAAGCCCGTCGACCCCGAACGCCTCCTGCGACTGATCGCCGAGCAACTCGGCGTCGACGCAGGCCCGACTGCGGGGCCTTGACAGGACGGCCCGCGTAGCTGGTCGCTCAGCGGAACCTCAGCGGCTTCCTCGCTGCGGGATCGATTTCTGATGTATGTCCGATACACGGCGACATCGCCGTCCTCGCGAGGAAGCCGCCGAGAACCCGCCGGTGGTCGTCTTGCTCGGGCTGGTCGCTGCTCAGCGGTTTCGCCGCTGACAGGACAACGAGCAAAAGATCATTCCGAAAGGATGTCTCAGTCGAGATCAGGGCCAGGGGTGGTGGGGAGTTCGTCTAGCTGTTCGCGCAGTCGCTGCGACCAGCGCAGGTCGCGGGCGAAGGTGGCGTCGTAGTGGTCGACGCCGTGCGGCTGCTGCGGTTGGGGCGGTCCGGGTGGTGCCATGGGGAATCCTGAGATCGGGGATTCCGGCCCCGCTCGGGGGACTGACGAGGCCGGAATCCCCTAGCTTACGAGGCGCGCGCCCGCTGGTCGCCACCGGTGTCGGCGGACTCACAGCTCCCGCGCGGTTCTAGTGCCGTTCTGGGCCGATGGTGTGAGCTCGCGCATGCCGGTTCGGCGGCTTCCCCGATCTCCGGGATAGTGCAGACTGTATGCAGTGTTGCGGAACGGGAGGTGAGCACTCATGGGAGGACTGCGGAAGCTGGCGCGAGCGGTCGCGCGGATGCCGCGCGGTTACGCCGCGGACGGCCGCATGCTGGGGTTGGTGACGGCCGCGGCCGTCGAATCGGCCGCGCGGCAGGACGAATCGGTCGAGCAGGAGCAGAGCACTCCGCTGCCACGGCAGCGGCAGCGGGTGGACTGACGGGCCGCTCAGCGCCCGTCGGCGCGGCGGGTGTGCGCCCGGGGCCGACCGGCCTGGCGGACGTAGTGGGCGGCGAGCGCGTCGGCGAGCGCGTTGCGCGCGGCCAGCCGCAGGAACCAGTGCGGGGCGAGGCGTTCGTGCAACCAGACGAAGCCGATCGCGAAACCGGTGCCGATCAGCGCCTGGTACGCCAGGAAGCCCGCGAGCGGCTCGCGCAGGCCGGGCGAGCCGCTCAGCACCCACCACGTGATCGTCTCGTGCAGCAACCGGGCCAGCGGGAACGCCACCAGCCAATACGCGGCGGCCGGCGCGAACATCCCCGGCCGCAGCAGCCCAGCGGCCAGCAGCAGCCCGTGGCCGCCGCCGGACAACGCCAGCGGCAGCACCAGGGCGAGCGTCGTCACGGCCGTCCACCACGGCGGTTGCTGCGCGAGGGAGGCCAGCGGCCCGGCGAACGCGCCCGCCACCGCACCGATCACCGCGCCGGGCACCGCGATCGGAGCGCTCTCCCGGAACGGCATCAGCTCACCACCACGCCGAACCGGAACAGGCTGTAGAACAGCATGCCGAGGTAGAACACGGCGCCGAAGCCGATGATCGCGTTGCTCCACCACTTCGGCCGGATCGGCCTCGGCAGCAGCCGGTTGTTCACCAGCAGCAGCACCACGCAGTACGCGCCCATCGCGAACGTGGACAGGAACGCCAGCACGTCCAGGATCGCGCCAGGACCGTCGGCGGGGCCGAACAGCAGGACGAGGATCCCGAAGATGATCACGCCCCACAGGAATCCCGCGTACAGGTGCGAGAGCCGCAGCCGCCGCGCCCCCGGGACGAAGTGGTAGGTCATGTCGGCCTGCCCGCGGGAGAACGAGTCGAACAGCCCGAGCGTGGCGTTCAGCCCGATCAGCGCGATGAAGCCGAGGAACACGGTGCCCATCCAGGAACCGCCCGCCGCGGAGAACGCGTCCGCCATCGCGCTGATCGCGGCCTCCCGCTCGCCGGACTCGATGAGCCCGCGCACCCCCGGGTTCTGCCGGGCCGCGGATTGGGCGAGCACGGTGAACGAGATCGTGACGAGCATCGTCACGCCCCAGAACAGCAGCAGCGCGTCGAAGGTGACCCAGCGCCGCCAGCCCCGCCACTTGTCCAGCTCGGCCGGGTCGTCGGTGTCGAACATGAAGCCGCGCGAGGGCATCGTCTCCTCGTCGGCGGCGTGCCGGAGCCCGCGGATGCGGGGGATGTGCGCGCCCATGCCGGCCCCCTTGTCCCGCAGGTGCAGCGTGTACCACATCTGCTGCATCCCGGACGGCCCGGCGAACGCGATGGAGCCGACCACGATGGGGAACCAGGTCGGCGACATCGCCTCGGCCGGGAAGTAGCCGAAGTGCAGCATCCCCGCCAGTGTGCTGCCGAGGTCCGCCAGGTTGCCCGCCATCGCGGCGACCACGCTGGTCCCCACCACGAGCAGGCCGATCAGCACGCTGAGCACGTTCTCCAGCAGCGGGTAGATCACCTTCGCGAGGCTGAACACCACGCCCACGAGCACCAGCCCGACGCAGGCCGACAGCACCCAGGGCACCCCGGTGATCTCCTCCAGCGCCGCGGCTCCCGCGGAGAGGTGCCCCGGCCAGATGTAGACGGCGATCGCGGTGACGAAGAAGAACCACATCAGCGGCTTCGCGATCCGGGCCGCTCCGCTGAAGATGCTCTCGCCGGTGGCCATCGCCCAGCGCGCCATCTCCAGCATCACCACGGCCTGCAAGGTGACGCCGATGAGGAACAGCCAGCGGATCTCCGGGCCGAACACCAGCACCAGCCGCGGCCACATGTAGGACTCGCCCATGCCCACGCCCAGCGCCACCAGGAACACGGTCGGGCCGAGCAGGTGGATCGAGGGCGGTGCGTCGGGCAGCGGCCGGATGGGCATCGACTCCAGGCGCCCGGCCCGCCACACCCGCGCGCCGGTGCGCGTCGGCTGCCTGCTTAATTCGGGCTCCGGTTCCGCACTGCCTGCGGACGGTTTGTCGGCTTCCACGGCACTGACCTCCTCGTCGTCAGTCCAGCAATCCGGCGGCGCGGGCCCACTGGTACTTGGCGCCCAGCACGGCCACCGGTTTCTCGGTGGTGTAGGGGTAAGCGACGACCCCGCGGTCGTAGAGGTGGTCGCTCGCCTGCTCGACCTCGACGTCGCCCGCCAGCGAGGCCACGACCGGTTTGCTGATGCCCTCGGCGCGGGCTTCGGCGACGACGCGGGCGGTGAGCTCGGCGAAGACCATCGGTGGCGTGACGATCGTGTGCCAGTACCCGAGGATCAGCGCGTGCACGCGCGGATCCCGCAGGCCCAGCCGGATGGTCTCCTCGTAGGTGCGGGGCGGTTCACCGCCGGTGATGTCGATGGGATTGCCCGCCGCGCCGAACGGCGGGATGTGGCGGCGGAACGCCTCGTCCAGATCGGGAGGGACGTCCATCAGCCGCAACCCGTTGGCCACGCAGGCGTCGGACAGCAGCACCCCGGAACCGCCCGCACCGGTGATGATCACGACGTTCTCGCCCTGCGGGGTGGGCAGCACCGGCAGCCCGCGGGCGTACTCCAGCATGTCGTTGAGGCCGGGGGCGCGCACCACACCCGCTTGGCGCAGCACGTCGTCGTAGACCTTGTCGTCGCCCGCGAGCGCGCCGGTGTGCGAACTCGCCGCCCGCGCGCCGAGTTCGGTGCGCCCGGCCTTGAGCACCACCACCGGTTTCGTGCGCGTGATCCGCCGGGCCGCGTCGACGAACGCCCGCCCGTCCTTGAGGTCTTCGAGGTGCATCGCGACGCACTTGGTGTGCTCGTCCTGCTCGAAGAACGCCAGCAGGTCGTCTTCGTCCACATCGGACTTGTTGCCGAGCCCGACGATCGCCGACACCCCGGTCCGGGTGGTGCGGCTGAACCCGAGGATGGCCATCCCGATGCCGCCGCTCTGCGAGGTCAGCGCCACCCCGCCGCGCACGTCGTAGGGCGTGCAGAACGTCGCGCACAGGTCGTGCGGCGTGTAGTAGTAGCCGTAGATGTTCGGCCCCAGCAACCGGATTCCGTGCTTCTCGGCGATGGCCACGACCTCGTCCTGCAGTGCGGTCTCGCCGGTTTCGGCGAACCCGGACGGGATGAGCACGGCCGCCGCGACGCCCTTCGCGCCGCACTCCTCCAACGCGGCGGGCACGAACTTCGCGGGTACCGCGAACACCGCTACGTCCACTTCGCCCGGCACGTCGCCGATGCTGCGGTACGCCCGGTGGCCGAGCACGGTGTCCGCCTTCGGGTTGACCGGCAGGATGCGCCCGCCGTAGCCGCCGTCGGCGAGGTTGCGCAGCACCGAGTTGCCGATCTTGCCGTCCTCGTTGGACGCGCCGATCACGGCGACCGAGGCGGGCCGCATCAGCTTGTTCATCGCCCGCAGGATCTCCTCGCGCGAACGCCGCCGGGGCCGCCGCGCACCGTCCGGGTCGAGCAGCACCCGCACATCGGCGGCGATCGCGCCGGAGGGCGCGGCGAACACCGGGTTGAGGTCGAACTCGGAGATCTCGGGGAAGTCGGTGACCAGCGCGGACAGCCGGTGCAGCACGCCTGCCAGCCCCGCCGCATCGACGGGTTCGGCCCCGCGGGCTCCGCGCAGCACCGCGGCGGCCTTGATGTCGCCGAGCATGCCGCGGGCCTCCGACGCGTTGATCGGGGCCATCCGGAAGGTGACGTCTTCGAGCACCTCGACCAGCACGCCGCCGAGGCCGAACGCGACGACCTTGCCGAACGTGGGATCGGTCGTGGCGCCGATGATGACCTCGTGCCCGCCGGTGATCATCTGCTGCACCTGCACTCCGGTGAGCGTCGCGTTCGCGTCGTACCGGCGGGCGCGGTCGAGGATCGTCTCGTAGCCCGCGCGCACGTTCTGGGCGCCTTCGATCCCGGTGAGCACGCAGCCGGCCTCGGTCTTGTGCAGGATCTCCGGCGAGACGATCTTCAGCGCGACCGGTCCGCCGATGTCGGCGGCCAGCAGCACCGCCTGCTCCGCGCTGCGCGCGAGCCCTTCGGCGGCGGCGGGGATTCCGTAGGCGTCGCAGAGGGTTCGGCCCTCCGGAGCGGTCAACGCCGAGCGCCCTTCGGCGAGCACCGCGTCGAGCACCCGGCGCACCGCTTGCTTGTCGTGGCCCATCAGATCACTCCGTTCGCCTTGAGCTCGGCCAGTTCGGCGGCGTCCACGCCCAGCCGATCCCGGTAGATCTGCTCGTTGTGCTCGCCCAGCAGCGGGGATCGGGTGACGTGGGCGGGGGAGTCGGACAGCTTGATGGGGCAGCCGACGGTCCGGTACGGACCGCGCTGCGGGTGCTCGACGGTGACGATCATGCCGTTGTCGGCGAGCGAGGCGTCCTCGATCAGCTCGCGGGTGGACAGGATCGGACCGCACGGCACGCCCTGCTCGGTCAGCCGCGCGAGCACGTCCCACTTGCCGTGGCGCAGCGTCCACTCCTCGATGAGCCGGAACATCTTGTCCAGCTTGGACAACCGCGCTTCCGGCGTGGCCCAGTCCGGATCGTCGATCAGCTCCGGGCGGCCGATCAACCGGGCGATCGGTGCCCAGCCGACGGGTTGCACGATCACGTACACGTAGTCGTTGGCCCCACCCGGACTGCACCGCAGCGCGGACCCGGGCTGGCCGCCGCCGGAGGCGTTGCCGGAGCGCGGCACCTCGGCGCCGAACTCGTCGTTCGGGTACTCCCGCAGCGCCCCGTGCGCGAGCCGTTGCTGGTCGCGCAGCTTCACCCGGCACAGGTTGAGCACGGCATGCTGCATCGCCACCGACACCCGCTGCCCGCGCCCGGTGCGCTCACGTTGCAGCAGCGCCGCGAGGATGCCCGCGACCGTGTGGATGCCGGTGCCGGAGTCACCGATCTGCGCGCCCGTCGCGGTGGGCGGGCCGTCCTCGAACCCGGTGGTGGCCATCGACCCGCCCATCGCCTGCGCCACCACCTCGTAGGCCTTGTAGTGGGTGTAGGGCCCGTCGCCGAAACCCTTGATGGAGGCGTAGATCAGCGCCGGGTTCAGCGAGCGCAGCCGGTCCCAGTCGAAGCCCATCCGGTCGACCGTGCCCGGCCCGAAGTTCTCCACCAGCACGTCGGCGTCCCGGACGAGCTCGGTGAACAGCTCCTTGCCGCGGGTGCTCTTCATGTTCAGCGTGATGCTCTGCTTGTTGCCGTTGAGCATCGTGAAGTAGAGGCTGTCGGCGTCCGGCACGTCCCGCAGCTGGGTGCGGGTGATGTCGCCGGCCGGGGCCTCCAGCTTGAGGACTTCCGCGCCCAGCCACGCGAGGATCTGGGTCGCCGACGGTCCGGACTGGACATGCGTCATGTCCAGCACCCGGACGCCTTGCAGTGCGGTGCTCATGATCGTCACTCCTTCGCTCCCGAGAAGGGCGATTCGAAGCCGTCCCGCGATGGCGGGGAATGCCGGGCGGTGACGGGAGATTCCGGTCGCCGCGCGCTCCGGCGGTCGCCGCGGCGAGCGGGTCGTCCCGGCTCACCGCGACCGGAGGGTCACTTGTACATCGTCTGGTTCATGGTTCCCGGCGCGTACACGTCCGGGTCGATCCACACGTTGATCAGCGAGGGCTTCCCGGATTCCCGGGCGCGCAGCAGGGCCGGTCCGATCTCGGCGGGATCGCGCACTTCCTCGCCGTGGCCGCCGAGCATCCGGGCGAACTCGCTGTAGGGCACGTCGCCGAGGGTGTTGCCCACCCGGTCGCGGTCCGCGCCGTACTTCTGCGCCTGGCCGTAGCGGATCTGGTTCATCGACGAGTTGTTCCCGACGATGCCCACGAACGGCAGATCGAAGCGCACCATCGTCTCGAAGTCCCAGCCGGTGAGGCTGAACGCGCCGTCGCCGAACAGGCACACCACCTCCTGGTCCGGGCGGGCGTGCTTGGCGGCCATCGCGAACGGGACGCCGACGCCGAGCGTGCCCAACGGCCCCGGATCCATCCAGTGCCCGGGTGCTTTGGGCTGCACGACCTGGCCGGAGAACGTGACCACGTCACCGCCGTCGCCGATGTAGATCGAGTCCTCGGTGAGGAACTCGTTGATCTCGTGCACCAGCCGGTACGGGTCGATGGGGGAGGCGTCGGACAGCTGCCGGGGCAGGCGCTTGTCGTAGGCGGCCTGCTCGACCTCGCGCAGTTCCCGCAACCACTCCTTGCGGGTCGCCGAGCCGTTCGCCGGGCGCCCGGACGCGGCCTGGGCCGTGGCCCGCAGCACCGCGTCGGCGTCGCCGACGATGCCCAGGTCGACGTCCCGGTTGCGGCCCACCGTGCGGTAGTCCAGGTCGATCTGCACCACGGTGGCCTGCGGGGAGAGCCTGCGCCCGTAGCCCATCCGGAAGTCGAACGGGGTGCCGACGATGACGATCAGGTCGGCGTGGGCGAACGCGTGCCGGCGCGCCAGCTGGAAGTGCAGCGGGTCCTGCGGGGCGAGCGTGCCGCGCCCCGCGCCGTTCATGAACGCGGGCACGTCCAGCGCGCGCACCAGCTCGACCGCCGAGTCCGTGGCCCGGCACGTCCACACCTGGTTGCCCAGCAGGATGCACGGTTTCTCCGCGTGCACCAGCAGGTCCGCGAGCCGCTCGATCGCCTCCGGGTCGCCTGCCGAACGCGTGGAGGCCCGGTAGCTCGCGGGCACCCTCGCCCGGTCCACGGGCACCTTCGCGTCGAGCACGTCGCGCGGGATCTCCAGGAACGACGGCCCGGGAGCGCCGTGGTGGCACTCGCGGAACGCCATCGAGACCAGGTCCGCGACCCGCTCGGTGTGCGGCACGGTGGCGGCGAACTTGGTGATCGGCGACATCATGTCCACGTGCGGTAAGTCCTGCAACGACCCCATCTTGTGCTGCGCGAGCGCGCCCTGACCGCCGATCAGCAGCAGCGGGCTCTCCGCGCGGAACGCGTTCGCCACGCCGGTGACCGCGTCGGTGGTGCCGGGACCGGCGGTGACCACGGCGCAGCCGGGCCGGCCGGTGATGCGGGCGTAGCCGTCGGCGGCGTGCGCGGCGACCTGCTCGTGGCGCACGTCGATGACCGAGATGCCCTCGTCGACGCAGCCGTCGTAGATGTCGATGATGTGCCCGCCGCACAAGGTGAAGATCGTGTCGACCCCCTCGGCGCGCAGCGCCTTCGCGACCAGGTGGCCGCCGGAGATCAGTTCGGTGTCGTCAGCGGAAGGACCGGAATTCGCCATTCGGTGCTCATCTCCTCACCGCGCGCCCGGCACTGCTCGCCGATCGGCGCACCCTCGGTGGAGCTCCATACTGCATACCGTATGAGCTAGGCGTACTCCTCGGCCCGCGAGCTGTCCAGAGCCCGATCCGCAATACGCACTGATGGCGGCCCAACTCCCACCATCAAGTAAAAACTCCATTGAGGATTGTTCGTTTTTGCCTTGTGGTGTGGTCGGGTGGCGGAACCTCAGTGGCTTCCTCGCTGCGGGATCTTTTTCCCGAGTGGCTCCGCCACGAGGGAAAAAGCTGTCCTCGCGAGGAAGCCACTGAGAACCCGCGGGTGGTCGTTTTGCTCTGGCTGGTCGCTGCTCAGCGGCTTCGCCGCTGACAGGACTGGTGCGGCTTGAGCGGCGCGTGGGAGCTGCTGGTTTCTGCGTGCGACGAAGTTGTTGTGGTGCAGCGGCGAAATGTGCGCGCCGGGCCCCGGTTTGGTCGTCGCCGGGTCAGGGCTTCGGTTTGCGCTTGCGGGTGGGTTTCGGCGGAGTCTCGGCGCGGCCCAGGTAGGTGAGGCGGGTGTGTTCGGTGTGCTCGCGCATCAGGTCGGCGGCGCGGTCGCCGTCGCCGCGTTCGATGGCGTCGATCAGCGCGGCGTGCTCGTCCCAGGACTTCTTGCCGCGCGAGCGCGCCACCGGCGTGTGGTACCAGCGGACTCGGCGGTGCACCTGGTCGGCGAGCTCGCCCAGCACGCGGTTGCCGGACAGCGCGGTGATCCGGGCGTGCAGTGCGGCGTTCGCCCGCACCACCGCCTCGATGTCGTCGGCATCCAGCGCGCGCACCCCCTCCGCGTGGATCTCGCGCAGCTCGGCCACGCCTTCTTCGGTGCGGTGCGCCGCGGCCAGCCGTGCCGACTCCGCCTCCAACAGGGTGCGCACGCTCAGCAGCTGGTCGGCTTCCTCATCGGTGGGGGTGTGCACGAACGCGCCGTAGCCCGGTCGCAGGTCGACCCACTCCTCCTTCTGGAGCCACTGCAGCGCTTCGCGCACCGGCTGGCGGGACACGCCCAGCAGCTCCGCCAGCTCCTTCTCGACCAGGTGCTTGCCGGGTTCCAGCTCGCCGGTGACGATCATCTCGACGATCGCCTCGTGCACGCTTTCCCGCAGCGGCACCGGCCGGGCGACCTGACGTCCGGCCGGTGCGGGGGAGGAGGACGGCGGCATGAGCGGCTCCGCGGCGGTCGAAACGACGAATTCCTGCTGTTCAGAGGAGATTGTTCGGAGAATACAGTATTCGCCGCGTTCGGTGGGCGTTCCGCGTCCGCCCGCGGTCCGGTCCGCGCCGAAGACCATTTGTCCATTGTGGATGATTTAGGCCGTTCGACTGGCTCGGCGGTCGAGGGGTGGACTCGGGCTCGGCGGCGGGCATACAACCGGAGATCGATGCGGGCGACGATCTCGACCGCGGCCGGAGGCGCTCATGGATGCGTGGTTTCCGTGGTGGGCGGTGACGATCGGAGTCGCGGCCGTCGTGCTCGGCTGGGACTTCATCCGGGCTCGCAGGCGCCCGGACGCCCGCGCTCCGGTGGCGTGGTGGCTCGGGCAGATCGCCGTCACCGCCGTGCTGGGCGCCGCGTTCGCGCACGGCGGCGCCGGTGCCGAGTTCTTCGTCGAATGGGCGGCCTCGTGGTCGCGCTGCCTCGACCTGGTGGTGGTGCTCGCGGTCGGCTCCGTGGCGGTCGCGGAGGCGCTGAAGTGGCACGTCGTGCTGCTCGCCGTCGGGTGCGCGCTGGTGCTGCGCGCGGTGCTCTCGTTCTCGACCGGAGGCGCGCGCTGGCCGGTCGCGGTGTTCGGGGCCGCCGTGCTCGGCGCGGGCTGGTGGTGGTTCCGCCGATCGGAGCACCCGGAGCCGAGCGCACCCGCGGCGCCCGCTCCGTGGCTGGTGCTGGCCGGAGCGGGCGTCGCCGGTGCCGTGTTCGCGCTGAGCGCGGGCCGCGGCTCGCCGGAGCACGCCGCGGTGCTGTGCTGCGCGGCCGTGCCCGCGCTGCTGGGCGCGCGGGCCGCGTTCGGCCTCGTGGACCGAGCGCTGCACCGGATGCCCGCGAGCGTGCCCGCCGCCCTGCTGGCCTGCACCGGTGCGAAGGCGGTGCTGGTCGGCGTGCTCGCTCCGGTGGACGCGGGTGTCGGGCCGGCGGTGCTGACGGCGCTCACCGCCGGAGCCGCGTTCGCGTTCGGTGCCGTCACGGCCGCACGCGTTCGCACCGTGCCGGACGGTGCCGCGTGAGGAAACGGCTCTGCGGAAGGAGAACCGCGCCGGTCCCTCAGGCCTTCGCGAGCGGACCTCCGGCGCCGAAGGCCAGGTCCGCGAACCGGTGGCCGATGCGCTCGTGCGCGGCGGCGTCCGGGTGCAAGGCGTCGGGCAGCGGCAGCTCCGCCGAGTCGTCCTCCCCGTAGAGCTCGCATCCGTCGAGGTAGTGCAGGTTCGCGTCGTCGGCCGCCCGCTGCCGCACGACGCGCGCCAGCTCGTCGCGGATGACGCGCAGCGTCAGCTTCCCGCTCGCGACCTCGGCCGGATCGCCCGTGGCGGTGAAGCGGAGCTCCCCGGTGCGCAGGGCGTCGAGGTCGACCGAACCCGGCCCGGGGGTGTCCTCGTGGATGGGGCAGTGGATCGCGGAGACCACCAGCAGCGGCGTCGACGGGTGGCCTTCCCGGATGGTGTCGAGGAAGCCGTGCACGGCGGGCGTGAAGGCGCGCAGCCGCATCAGGTCCGCGTTGACCACGTTGATGCCGAGCTTCACGCTGATCACGTCGGCGGTGGTGTCGCGCAGCGTGCGGGCGACGAACGGGTCGAGCAGGGCGTTGCCGCCGAAGCCCAGGTTGATCAGCTCCACGTCGCCGCGGGCGGCGGCCAGCGCGGGCCAGATGGTGCTGGGGCTCGCGGCGTTGGAGCCGTGGCTGATCGAGCTGCCGTGGTGCAGCCACACCGGGCGTTCGCTCGCGACGGGCTCGACGGGAGCATCGGTGCGCAGCGCGACCAGTTCGGTGATCTCGTTGTGCGGCAACCAGATCTCGACGACCTTGTCCCGCTCGGGCAGGCCGGAGAACCGGGCGGTGCCGGTCGGTCCGGGACGGACCTCGCCGGATCCGGTGGTCACCTCGGCGGTCATCACGTTGCCGCCGGCGACGGTGGTGCGGTCGGTCAGCCGGCCGTCGACGAGCAGGTCGTACGTGCCGTCCGGGCGCGGCGGCAAGCCGGGGAACTCCTTCTTGGTCGGCAAGGTCTCCAGCTCGACGGCGGTGGCGCGGGTGCGCAGCACGAGGCGCACGCCCGACGGTTCCGCCTGCGCCACCAGCAGTCGCTCGTCGGGGCACTGCGCGCGGGCCCGCGCGGGCAGGCGCAGCGGTGCCAGTCCGCGCTCGGTGCGCTGCAGCTCGATCGCGCCGCGCAGCAGCTCGGCGGTGATGGGAGTGGTGGTCCAGCTCTGTTCGTCGCTCATGATCTCGATCCGCATTTCTCGGTTCTTCGTTGGTGTTCTCAGGCCGCGGGCCAGTTGCGCAGGAGGGCGTCGAGGGCGTCGACGATCCGGGTCCAGGTCTCCTCGGAGGCGGGGGCGCTGTGGCTGAACCCGCCGCTGGACTCCAGGCTCACGTAGCCGTGGAAGACGCTGCCCAGCAGCCGGACCGCGTGCGTCTGGTCGTCACCGTCGAGGTCGTAGCCGCGCAGGATCGCCCGCGTCATCTGCGCGTGCCGGACTCCGGCGCTGGCGGCGGCCGTCTCGTGGTCGAGCGGGAGCCGGGCGGCGGCGTAGCGGCCGGGGTGCTCGCGGGCGTAGTCGCGGTAGGCGTCGGCGAACGCGGCCAGCGCGTCCTTGCCCGCGCGCCCCGCGAGGGCGGCCGCGACCCGGTCCGCGAGCTCCTCCAGTGCTAGCAGCGCGATGTTGGTCTTGAGGTCCGGGGAACTCTTGACGTGCGAGTACAGGCTCGCGACCTTGACGTCGAAGCGTCGGGCGAGTTCCGAGACCGTGACCTGATCGAACCCGACCTCGTCGGCGAGTTCGGCCCCGGCGCGGGTGAGGCGCTCCGTGGTCAGTCCTGCGCGTGCCATGTCGACCATTATGCAGGTGCCTAATACCTTTAGGCAAGTGGCTAACTGGATTCGTCGGCGTGATCGGGCCAGTGCTGGGCCGAACGAGTGAAACGTGAACACTGTTCACGATCAGCTGTTGTCCGGTCTGTCCGGGCTTCGTAGCTTGTGGCGCATGATCCGCTTGCTCGGCGCCGCCTGCGCGCTGTCCCTCATGGCGTTCCCGCTCGCGCCCGTCGCGGGGGCCGCACCGCAGCGGCCCGCCGACGACGCCGCGAGCCGCACGCTCACCCTCGTGCCCTCCGAATCGGGAGTGTCCTATCGGGACGGTCACGGCCGGGAAGTGGTGCTGCGCGGCTACAACGTCTCCGGCGAGGTCAAGCTCGCCGAGAACGGCAACCTGCCGTTCGCCGACGCCGCCGACGCCCGGGAATCCGCCGTGGCGCTGCGCGAGCAGACCGGAGCGAACTCGGTGCGGTTCCTGCTGTCCTGGGAACGAGTGCAACCGGCTCCCGACCGCATCGACGAGCAGTACCTGCGCCAGGTCACCGAGCAGATCGCCGCGTTCGCCGACGAAGGCTTCTGGGTGCTGCCCGACTACCACCAGGACCTCTACTCCCGGCACCTGTTCCGCCCCGACAGCTGGTACACCGGCGACGGCGCCCCGAAGTGGGTCGTCGACGGCGGCGACTACCCGGCGGAGAGCTGCGGAATCTGCTTCCACTGGGGGCAGAACATGATGAACAACCAGGCGGTGAAGCAGGCCAAGGCCGACTTCTGGACGAACCGCCGCATCCCCACCCCGGTCGGTGAGGTCGGCGTGCAGGACGCGTTCCTCGCGCAGGCCGAAGCCACCCTCGACCACCTCGCCGCGCACCTCACCGAAGCCCAGTTCCAGCGGATCCTCGGCTTCGACCCGATGAACGAGCCGCACGCCGGGAACCTCGACGAGGGCCAGGACGCCGCGGCCTGGGAACGCGACGTGCTGTGGCCGTTCTTCGAACGGTTCCGCGCCGTCATGGACCGCACCGGGTGGAAGGACAAACCCGCCTACGTGGAACCCACCGTGTTCTGGAACAACAACGTGTCCTTCGTGAAGGAACCGGGCGGCTTCGAGGAGCTCGACGGCCTCGGCACCCGCTACGTGTTCAACTCGCACTTCTACCACGCGCTCGCCCAATCCGGGCTGTACGGCAAGGCGGAGGACGGCGAGAACACCGCGGACTTCGCCGAGATCCGCGACCGCGCCGCCGACCTCGGCACCACCGGATTCGTCTCGGAGTTCGGCCACCCGCTGGGCGGTAGCACCGCCGACAAGTTCCCGACCGTGATGAAGGGCATCTACCAGGGCATGGACTCGCGGCTGTCCGGCGCCGACTGGTGGAGAGCGCCCGCCGAATCCGGGTCGGTGCTGTCCGGCACGCAATGGCAGTGGGACGTCTACTACGACCGCCACCGCGAGGCGATGAACGGGAACCCCGACAAGATCCAGACCGAGGCCGACGGGTGGAACGGGGAGGACTTCTCCGCGGTCGGCCGCGACGACACCGGCACCCTCGGCCTGCGCGCCGACCCGCGGGTCCTCGACCGGCTGTACCCGCGAGCGGTCGACGGCACGACGGTCGCTTTCACCTACGAGGACCGCTCCCGCGACGGTGAGCAGACCCTGACGTGGAACCGCATCCCGGAGGACATGCCCGCGGTGCGCGAAGTCGTCGGCGACGGGCAGTTCGGCGTGCTCGTGTGGCGCGACGGACCGGGCACCGCGCCGACTGAACTGCACCTGCCGGAGAGCTTCGGGGCGCAGCGCACCACGGTGCTCTCCGACCTCGGCGACGCCGCGCAGCGCCACGACGACCGCCTGCTGATCACCGCGCCCGACGCGCCGGGCACCGTGCACTACGCCCTCGTCGCCAACGGCCCCGAGGCCCCGGCCCCCGACCTCCTCGCCGAAGCCCGAGCCGAACTCGACACCTGGGCGACCGCGAAGCTCCGCTGACCCACCGAACCCGAGTGAACGGCCCGTTCGTCCAACGGCATTGGACGAACGGGCCGTTCACCCCACATCCGCAAGCGCCTCGGACAGCCGCGCGCTCCTGAGCGATCAGTGAACGGACCGTTCGTCCAACGGGATTGGTCGAACGGGCCGTTCACTGCGATCCGGAAGCCGTCTGCGGCGCTCGTGCGGGCGGGCTCGGTGTGGGGTAGGGAGTGAGTGAGCGGCCCGTTCGTCCATCGGGATTGGACGGACGGGCCGCTCACTTCGGTCGGAGTCGGTGGGCGGCTCAGCCGGTGATCTCGGCGGCGATGGCCTTGCCGAGGTCCTCGGTGCTCGCGGTGCCGCCGAGGTCCGGGGTGCGCACGGCACCGGCGGCCAGCACCGATTCGATCGCGCGGACCACGTGTGCGCCTGCCTCCTGCTCGCCGAGGTGGTCGAGCATCATCGCCGCCGACCAGATCTGCCCGATCGGGTTCGCGATGCCGCGCCCGGCGATGTCCGGCGCCGAGCCGTGCACCGGCTCGAAGGTGGACGGGAAGCGCCGCTCCGGGTTGATGTTGCCCGACGGGGCCACGCCGATCGTCCCGGTCACGCCCGGCCCCAGGTCGGAGAGGATGTCGCCGAACAGGTTGCTGGCCACCACCACGTCGAACCGCTCCGGCGACATGACGAACCGCGCGCACAGGATGTCGATGTGGTCCTGGTCGACCGCGACGTCCGGATGTTCCGCGGCGATGGCCCGGAACCGCTCGTCCCAGTAGGGCATCGAGTGGTAGATGCCGTTGGACTTCGTCCCCGAGGTGACGTGCGGTTTGCCGATGCGCTCGGCGAACTCGAACGCGTAGCGCAGGATCCGGTCGGTGCCGTGCCGGGTGAACACCGCCGTCTGCAGCACCATCTCCGCCGGAGTGCCCTCGCCCTGGCGCCCGCCGAGCCGGGAGTACTCGCCTTCGGTGTTCTCCCGCACCACCCAGAAGTCGATGTCGCCGGGCTGCTTGTCCCGCACCGGCGGCGTCACTCCGGGCAGCAGCCGCACCGGGCGCAGGTTCACGTACTGGTCGAACTCGCGGCGGATCGGCAGCAGCAGCCCCCACAGCGACACGTGATCGGGCACGCCGGGGTAGCCGACGGCGCCGAGCAGGATCGAATCGTGGTCGCGCAGCCGGTCGAGGCCGTCCTCCGGCATCATCCGGCCGGTCTCCCGGTAGGTCTCGCAGCTCCAGTCGAAGTGCCGGAAGGTGAACGAGGTGCCGTACTCGCCGGCCACCGCGTCGAGCACCCGCAGCGCCTCCGGCATCACCTCGCCGCCGATGCCGTCGCCGGGCAGGACCGCGATCTCGTAGCTGGACATGCCGCCATCCAACGCCGATCGTCCGGGTGGCGTCCAAGACCGGGTTCGCATCCGGCTGATAGGCGTTGCTTATCGTCGCAGCGCCGAGTCGAGGAAGCGCTGCGCGGCGGGGCTCAGCGGAGCGGGCCGGTGGATCAGCGAGATCCGCAGCTCGGCCGCCGGGTCCAGGTCGAACACCCGAGCTCCGCTGCCGCGCGCGAACTCCGCCCAGCCCTCGGTCAGCACCGCCAGGCCCGCGCCGCGCAGCACCAGCGGCAGGATCGCTTCCCGGTGCGCGGTCTCCACCACGATCCGCAGGTCCACGCCCTGCGCGATGATCTCGTCGACGACGTGGCGCATCCGGTTGCCCTGCGGTGAGGTGATCACCCGCTGTCCGGCCAGCTCCGCGCGCCCCACCGTCGCGCGAGCCGGTTCCCACGGCCCGTCGGGGCCGGTGACCACGACGAACCGCTGCCGTTCCACCAGGTGTGCGCGCAGTCCGGGCAGCGCGAAGTCCTCGGCCGCGCCGATGAGCCCCAGTTCGCTGCGCCCGCCACGCACCATGTCCGCGGCCTCCGGCGCGGTGAACGCGGGCTGCACCGCCACGAGCACACCGGGGTTGACCTCGTGGAACCGCCCGATCATCGCGGTCAGCGGTTCCACCGACTGCGAGGGCAGCACCGCCACCTGAACCCGCCCGGTGTGCAGGCCCTTCACCGATTCGACGGTGGCGCGCGTGGTGTCGAGGTCCCGCAGCACCTGCCGGGCGGGTTCGAGCATCGCCCGGCCCGCTTCGGTGAGCACCGCGCGCCTGCCCAGCCGGTGGAACAGCGCGACCCCCACGTCCCGCTCCAGCGTGCGCACCGCCTGCGACAGCGAGGGCTGCGCGACGTGCAGGCGTTCGGCGGCCCGGTGGAACCCGCCCTCGTCGACGATCGTGACGAAGTACTCCAGTTGCCGCGCGTCCACCGTGCCTCCTCGCCTCCGCGTGCTCCGTCCGCATCCTCCCGCCGGAGTGCGATCCGGGCGAGGACCGGCTACCAACGGGAGATGGACGCCGGTGCCGCGTTGCGGGAGATCGCATTCTGGCTGGAACGGGCGGACGAGCCGACCTACCGGGTCCGCGCGTTCCGCCGGGCCGCCGACGTCGTCGCGGCGCACGACGACGTGGTCGCGCGCGCCGGATCCGGCCGGTTGACCGAGCTCGCCGGGATCGGCAAGACCACGGCCCAGGTGATCGAGCAGGCGGTGCGCGGCGAAACCCCGGACTACCTGGCGAAGTTGCGCGCCGACGCCCCCGAGCAGCAGGAAGGGTCCGCGCTGCGGGCCGAGCTGCGCGGCGATTGCCACACCCACTCCGACTGGTCCGACGGGGGCAGCCCGGTCGAGGAGATGGCCCGCACCGCGCGGGACCTGGGCCACGAGTGGATGGTGCTCACCGACCACTCGCCGCGCCTGACCGTGGCGCGCGGCCTGAGCGTCGAGCGGCTGCGGGCGCAGCTGGACCTCGTCGCCGAGCTGAACGCGGCGCTCGCGCCGTTCCGGATCCGCACCGGCATCGAGGTCGACGTCCTCGACGACGGGTCCCTGGACCAGGACCCGGGCGTGCTCGCCGAGCTGGACCTCGTGGTGGCGAGCGTGCACTCGAAGCTGCGGATGTCCTCGCGCGAGATGACCCGCCGGATGTGCGCCGCGGTGGCGAATCCGCACGTGGACGTGCTCGGCCACTGCACCGGACGGTTGCGCTCACGACGCCCGCCGTCGGAGTTCGCCGCGAGCGAGGTGTTCCGGGCGTGCCGCGACCACGGCACCGCAGTCGAGATCAACTCGCGGCCGGAGCGCCTGGATCCGCCGATGGCGCTGCTGGCCGAGGCGTTCGAGCTGGGCTGCGAGTTCGCGATCGACTCCGACGCGCACGCCCCGGGCCAGCTGGACTGGCAGATCCACGGCTGCGCCCGAGCCGAACGCTGCGGCATCCCCGCGTCCCGCGTGGTGAATTGCGCTTCGGGGCGACTCGCGTAGGGCGGAGCATCAGCGGTTCCCTCGCCGCGGGATCGATGCACGGCGAATCGCCAGCCGCCGGTGGCCGGGCGGGCGCCGAGCGCGGGGCACCCGGCGACCTCGATCGGCCCCTCGGGGTCACGCGACCTGGAAGGAGCGCTTCGCCAAGCCCATCCAGTAGCCGTCGATGGTCTGGTTCGGCGGGACGTCCTGGCCGGTCGCGGCGCCGAGGGTGACGAACATCGGGGCGAAGTGCTCGGCGGTCGGGTGCGCGTAGGGCATGCCGGGGGCGCGGTCGGCGTACGCCGCCAGCTCGTCGACGTCGCCGCGGGAGAGCGCCTCCCCGGCCCACAGGTCGAACTCCTGCGACCAGCCGGGAGCCGCGGCGTTCGGGTGCCACTCGGTGAGGAACGGCAGGCCGTGCGTGGTGAACCCGGAGCCGATGATCAGCACGCCCTCGTCGCGCAGCGGCCGCAGCCGCCTGCCCAGTTCCAGCAGCTTCGCCGGCGCCAGGGTCGGCAGCGACATCTGCAGCACGGGGACGTCCGCATCCGGGTACATCACCGTGAGCGGCACGTACGCGCCGTGGTCGAGCCCCCGGTTCGGCTGGTGCGCGACGGGTTCGGTGTCCGGCATCAGCGCGGCGACCTTCGCGGCGAGTTCGGGCGCGCCGGGGCTGCGGTACCGGGTGCGGAAGTAGCGCTCGGCGAACCCGCCGAAGTCGTAGGTCAGCGGCACGCCGGTGTCGGTGGCGCCGAGCATCAGCGGCGCGGACTCCCAGTGCGCGGAGACCATCAGGATCGCCCGCGGGCGCGGCAGTTCATCCGCCCAGGCGGCGAGCTGCGAGGTCCACAGTTCGTCGTCGACGAGGGGTGGGGCGCCGTGGCTGAGGTAGAGCGCCGGCATCCGCTCGGCGTGCGGGGTGGTCATCGCTGCCTCCATGCTTGAAGCTTCAAATAACAGCCTAGGCAAAGGTGCATGACGCTTCAAGTTGTCCGGTTAGACTGGCCGGATGGACGAGCCGAGGTGGTTGAGCGAGGACGAGCAGAAGGCGTGGCGCCAGCTCGCGATGCTCATGACCTTGCTGCCGCCCGCCCTGGACGCGCAGCTCCAGCGCGACTCGGACCTGACCCACTTCGGCTACTGGGTGATGGCGATGCTCTCCGAACGGCCCGAGCGCTCGCTGCGGATGAGCGACCTCGCCGCCCGCGCCAGCGCCTCGCCCTCGCGGGTCTCGCACGTGGTGGCCCGGCTGGAGAAGAACGGATGGGTGCGCCGCGCCCGCTCCGACCGCGACGGCCGCAGCAACCTCGCCGAACTCACCGACGCCGGATACCGCAAGGTCGTCGAAGCCGCTCCCGGCCACGTCGACCGAGTGCGGGACCTCGTCCTGGACGCGCTCACCAGCACCCAGGTCCAGCAGATGGGCGAGATCTGCGGAGCCATGCTCCGCAAGATCGACCCGGACGGCCGGATGGGCACTCGTCCGCTGACGGAGTGATCGGGCTGGGCGCGTTGCTCAGGTGACCTGCTGGTGAGGTCCGGCAGTGCGGCGAACGCGGCCAGGCCGAACGTTCGCGGTCGCCGGTGCGAGCGAGGTAGATCGCCCTTGATCGAGGATCCAGGGGTTCGTCCGGCGTCAATCGCACGGCCGATCACCCTGCGCGCCAACGCTCTTCCGGTAGTCACCCGGCGATGCCGAAGTCGGCCCCGTCGTGATCGACGGGATCGCTGCGCGCAGCGGTAGCGGGTCGCGAGCGACGCTTCAGCGACCTCCGGCCAACGCTCCGCCCTCGCCGTGAGGTGCAGGCCGCCTTCCAGGATCGAGCGGGCTCAGCCGAGCCGTGCGGGTCGGCTGAGCCCGCCCGGTCAGCGGATCGGTGCTGCGGGTTCTGCTGAGCGCTGGCCGTTCTCGGTGGCGTCGGGCTGCTGGGCGAACTGGGTGCGGTAGAGCTCGGCGTAGAGACCGCCTCGGCTGAGCAGGTCCTGGTGGGTGCCCTGCTCGGCGATGGTGCCGCCGGAGATCACCAGAATGCGGTCCGCCTCCCGGATCGTCGAGAGCCGGTGCGCGATGACCAGCGCCGTGCGCCCGGCCAGCGCCGTGGACAGGGCCTGCTGCACGGCGGCCTCCGACTCCGAGTCGAGGTGCGCGGTGGCCTCGTCGAGCACCACCACCGGCGGGGCCTTCAGCAGCAGCCGGGCGATCGCCAGGCGCTGCTTCTCCCCGCCGGAGAGCCGGTAGCCGCGGTCGCCGACGACCGTGTCGAGCCCGTCCGGCAGCTCGTCCACCAGGTCCTGGAGCTGCGCCGTGCGCAACGCCGCGATCAGATCGTCGTCGGAGAGACCCGGCCGCGCGTAGGACAGGTTCGCGCGGATCGTGTCGTGGAACAGGTGCGGGTCCTGGGTGACGACGCCGACCGTGGAGTACAGCGAGCGCAGCGTCACGTCGCGCACGTCGTGCCCGGCGATGCGGATGGCGCCCGCGTCCACGTCGTAGAGGCGTCCGGCGAGGTTCGTGATCGTCGTCTTGCCCGCGCCGGAATGCCCGACCAGCGCGATGGTCTGGCCCGGCTCGGCGCGGAAGGTGATGTCGTGCAGCACGTCGTGCGCCGGCGCGTTCTCCGGGCGGGCGACGGATTCCAGCGAGGCCAGCGAGACCTCGCTGGAGGCGGGGTAGCGGAACGAGACGTCGGCGAACTCGACGGCGGCGGGCTCGGAGCGGGCGCCGAGCTCCACCGCGTCCGGCTTCTCCTCGATCATCGGCCGCAGGTCCAGCACCTCGAAGACGCGGTCGAAGCTCACCAGCGCCGTCATCACGTCCACGTGCACGTTGGACAGCGCGGTCAGCGGGCCGTAGAGCCTGCTCAGCAGCGTGGCCAGCGCGACGAGCGTGCCGAGCTCGAACGCCCCGGACACCACCAGGCCGCCGCCGAGCCCGTACACCACGGCCGTCGCCAGCGAGGCCAGCAGCGTCAGCGCCACGAAGAACACCCGGCTGTACATCGCCGACACGACGCCCAGGTCGCGGACCCGCGCGGCCCGCGAGGAGAACAACCCGGCCTCCTCGTCGGTGCGGCCGTAGAGCTTGGCGAGCATCGCGCCGCCCACCCCGAACCGCTCGGTCATCAGGGAGCTCATCTCGGCGTCGGTCTTCATCTGCTCGCGCGTGATGCGCTGCAGCTTCCGGCCGACCCAGCGCACCGGCAGCAGGAAGGCGGGCAGCAGCGCCAGCGCGATCAGCGTGATCTGCCAGGACAGCGTGAACATGGTGGCCAGCACCAGCACCAGGCTCAGCACGTTCGACACGACCGAGGACAAGGTGCTGGTCAGGGCGCGCTGCGCGCCGATGACGTCGGTGTTGAGCCTGCTGACCAGGGAACCGGTCTGGGCCCGCACGAAGAACGCGACGGGCATCCGCTGCACGTGGTCGAAGACCTCGGAGCGCAGGTCGTAGATCAGGCCTTCCCCGAGCCGCGCCGAGTACCAGCGCTGCAGCAGCGACAGCGCCGCTTCGAGCACGGCCACCAGGGCGACGGCCAGCGACAACCAGACGACCACGCCCATGTCGCGGGGCAGGATGCCGTTGTCGATGATCGCTTTGAACAGCAGCGGGGTCACGATGCCGAGCACCGCGGCCAGGGCGACCAGCACCAGGAACGGGACGATGTCCCGCAGGTAGGGCCGGGCGTAGCGCATGATCCGCCGGGTGAGGCCGCGCGCGAGGCGCTGGCGGGTCACCGACTCGTCGCTGGCGAAGGAGCGCATCGTCTCCCAGCTGACGCCGGTGGGGGTCATGGTGGTGGTTCCTCTCGGTGAGCGGCCCGGTTCGGTGGCGGGCCGGCGCGGCGACCGGTTCGGGGCGGCCCCGCGCGGGGTGTGCCGGTTCCGGTGGTGCGGTGTCCGGCGTCGATCCTGCGACTTCGCGTTAACTCGAAGTCAAACACGCCGCCCGCGCCGGGTGTTCCCCGCGGAAGTCGGTCGATCTCCGCGGCGCGAGCCGGCGGCGGTCGCGGAGTCCGGCTCGCGGCACCTCGGTTCGCCGTCCGATGAGGCCCAAAACCCTTGTGCGTCAAGTGCTTTCGGGTGCTCCAACCGGAATGACCACTCGATCGAGCGAAGCGCGGTCGGCTTGATCACAGTCGATTTCGCGCTTCTGGAGGATCTTGCAACGAGGCGGGAAGGATTACTCTGTGTCCAAGGTTGGAAACGCAGCGCGATCAACCGCGAGCCGCCTGCGCTTCCGGGGGAGCCGAGTTCACTGGGGTGCTCATGTCGATCAACGGAGGGGCCGTGAACGGCCGCCGGGGCCGCCGCCTGCCCCGGAACAACCTGGTCACCGCCGAGGAGCCGGCTGATCGGCCGGATCCACCGGCCGTGCGCGGCGAGCAGGTGGCGCGGGAGCGGCCGACCCGCACCGGCCGCATCCCGCTGCGGCTGGCCGACCGCTACTTCCTCGCCGCCCACGCCGGCGCGGACCGGCTCACCGCGCGGGTCGATCCGGCGCTGGTGGCGCTGGGCTGCGCGGGCGGACTGCTGGTCGAGCTCCTGCTGGAGGACGAGATCGGGGTCGAGCCGACGGTGCGCCCCGCGGGCAAGGGAATGCCGCCCGACTTTCTGTCCTGGTCGGTGCTGCGCGAGATCCGGAACGAACCGGACCACGCCGTGCGCACCTGGATCCGCTACCTCGCGCGCACCGCGACGGAGAAGGTCCGCGCGAGGCTCACCATCACCGACGTGGTGCGGGAAGTCCCGGTCTCCGCCGGGTGGCGCGGCGGACCCGCGGTCGCCTGGCGCACCGGCTCGCTGGACCACCGAACACCGGTGGAGGACCTCGTGGACCTGTTCGCGCACGCCGAATCGGCGGCCACCCGCTCCGGGATGATCACCGTCCCGGAGGCGAAGGCCGAGGTGGCGCTGGCGCTGCTGGCCACCGGCACCGGCGTCACCGGGCGGCTGGGGTTGTCCCGGCCGGTGCTGCGGCAGGCGGAGCGGCGCTCCGAGGACTGGCTGCCGCGGCTGCCCGGCGGGCTGCGCACGGTCGTGGCCGAGGTGACCGCGGCCCGCGAGCAGTGGGCCATGACCCCGCGCCGGTGACCACCGCCCGCGGAACATCGCACAACGAGGGGAAGTACGCGCGTGCCGTCGTCCAAGACCTCCAGAACGGTGGAGGTTCCGCACCGCACCGGACCGGTGTCGAACTCGCTCGCCGCCTCCCGCCTGGGGACGTGGTCGATCATCTTCTTCACCGTCGCCGCCGCGGCACCCGAAACCGTGGTCGGCGGGGGAGCGGTGAGCGGGTTCGCCGTCTCCGGCGTCAACGGGATTCCGGTGGGGTACTTGGCCGTCGCCCTGGTGCTCGGCCTGTTCGCCGTCGGGTACGTGACGATGGCCCGGCACGTGGAGAACGCGGGCGCCTTCTACGCCTACATCGCCAAAGGGCTCGGCCGGGTCCCCGGCACCGCCGCGGGCGGGGTGGCGGTGCTCGCCTACACCATGGTCCAGATCAGCCTCATCGGCGGATTCGGGGTGGGGGCGGCGGATTTCCTGCGCCAGGTGGGCGGACCGGACCTGCCGTGGTGGCTGTTCGCCGGTCTCGGACTGGGCATGGTCGGGCTGCTGGGGTTGCTGCGCATCGACGTCAACGGCCGGGTCCTGGGCGTGCTGCTGATCGCCGAGATCGCCGTGATCCTGTTCTACGACTTCGCGTTCCTCACCGACCCGGCCGAGCCGGGGGTCTCGCTGACGACGCTGAACCCGGCGCAGCTTGGCACCGGCGCGGCCGGGGTGATCCTGGTGATCGCGTTCACCGGGTTCATCGGCTTCGAGAACTCGACCGTGCTGGCAGAGGAGGCGCGCGATCCCCGCACGGTCAGCCGCGCGACCTACCTCTCGCTGGTCGTGATCGGCGGGCTCTACGGGTTCTCGACCTGGGCGATGACCGTCGCCACCGGGCCGGAGCACATCGTGGCGCAGGCCGAGGAGCACTCCACGGAGCTGCTGTTCGCGCTCGCTTCGGACCGGTTGCCCGCCGGGTTGGTGACGACCGGATCCGCGCTGTACGTGACGAGCCTGTTCGCGGGCATGCTGTCGTTCCACCACGTGTGCGCCCGCTACTTCTTCGCGCTCGGTCGCGAAGGCATCGGGCCGCGCGCGCTGGCCGCCACCAGCAGCCGCACCTCGGCGCCGCTCGCGGGTTCGCTGGCCCAATCGGCGCTCACGGTGCTGGTAGTCGGGCTGTTCGCGGTGACGGGCTGGGACCCGGTGACCTACTTGTTCTTCTGGGGTGCCTCGGGCGGTGCGCTGGGCGTGCTGCTGCTGGTCACGGCGACCTCGATGGCGGTCGTCGGCTACTTCCTGCGGGTGCCCGCGCCGGGGCACGGGATCTGGCGGACGCTGCTGGCGCCGGGCTCGGCCGCGCTGGTGCTCGGCGGCGTCCTGTTCCTGACGATCCGCTCGTTCGGCACCGTGCTGGGAGTGCCGCCCGGCGACCCGGCGGCCTGGGTGCTGCCGGGCGCCTACCTGGCGGTGGTGCTGGCCGGACTCGGCTGGGGCGCGGTGCTGCGGGCCCGGTACCCGGATTCCTACGCGCGCATCGGGATGGGCGCGCGATCGATCACCATCCGTCGTTCTGAGGAGCTCATCGATGCAGGCTGAAACCGACGTGCGGGCCAGGACGCTGGTCAGCGCGTTCGTCGACGACGCGGTGTCGCGCTGGCTGGTGCCGGACGCGGACGCGCGCGAGCAGGTCTACCTCGACTGGTTCGACCTGGTCGTCGAGCACGCCGACCGCGTGGGCGCGGTGAAGGCCGCCGGGCCCGTCGTGGAGGTGTGGTTGCGCGGCACCGAGGGGGAGCCGCCGCGGATGCTCGACGAGGAGGGTGAGCGGCGGATGGCCGAGTCGGCGGCACCGTTCCTCGACCGCATCGGCGCGCTCGGCGAGCTCACCGGTGCGCGGCATCCGCTGGAAGCGCACTGGTACCTGTCGCTGATCGGGGTGGTGCCGGACCACCAGCGCACCGGAGTCGGCACGGCGGCGCTCGCGGCGAGCCTGCGGGAGTACGACCGCGCCGGGCTGCCGACGTACCTGGAGGCGAGCAGCCTCGCGAGCCGTGCGCTGTACTCGCGGCTCGGGTTCGCGGACCTCGGTGGCCCGATCGAGCTCCCCGGCGGTCCGGAGCTGTACCCGATGTGGCGCGAGGTGGGCGGTCGGGGAGGTGAGCGGCGGTAGGGCTCAGTTCTGGGATTCGGCCCCGACGTAGTCGAAGTCCCAGGTGCCGGTGCTGTGCGAGCCGGACCGCTCGTAGATCAGCAGCGGCGGCGGTCCGGCGGCGCAGCGCGGCGGGGACTGCGGGCGCACGGGCACGGTGATGCGCGGAACGGGGTGACCGGTGTGGTCGGCGGGAACGCTGACCTCGCGGCCGTCCTCGGGCCCGCCGCGCAACCGGGCGCGGACTTGATCCACTGACCTGACTCCCTTCACCGAGCGGCAACAGGTTCTGACTCGGCCCCGTCCCACCCGGTTCCCGGCCTCACCGGATCGAGTGATCACCGGAGCGGCGGGGCGCGGGTCCGACCGGGTGCTCCGCCGTCGCGATGCGGTGCGGGGAGCGGAAGACCCGCCTTGATCCGTGTTCGCCGATGTGGTCACCGAGCGTACTACCGCCGAGGTTGCCGGAGGGTTTCGATCCGGCTGCGAGCGATCGCCGCATCGGCGCCGGGTGCGCCGGAATTCCGCGCTGTTCTCCCGAAAGCGGCGGATTCGTCCAGAACGCGGGAGTTCGGTGCCGAGCGGTGCCGAAACCCGCGCCGCTGCGGAGCGTGAACCGCTCGTCAGGTGTAGAGGGGAGCCAGCAGCGCCGCGGTCTCGACGAGCCGCGCGGAGTGGACCAGCAGAGCTTCCTTGGGCGTCTGGAAGGTGATCGTCGAGATGCTCACGCCTCCGACGGGGCGCCCGTCGCGATCCAGCAGCGGCGCGGCCATGCAGCGGATCGTCGGCTCGTTCTCCTCGTCGTCGAGGGCGTAGCCGTCGGCGCGGACCTGGGCGAGTTCCCGTTCCAGCGCCGCCGGATCGGTGAGCGTGCGCTCGGTGCGCGCGGGCAGGCCGCGCAGCAGGCCCGCGCGCTCCTCGTCCGGCAGGTGTGCCAGGACCGCCTTGCCGATCGCGGTGCAGTGCAGCGGCAGCACGCCACCGATCCGGGAGGCCATCCGGTACGGGCCTTCGCTGTCGACCTTGCGCACGTAGATCGCGTGATCGCCGCTGCGCAGCGCGACGTGCACCGTCTGGTCGACCTCGGACTGGAAGCGCCGCAGCACGGTGTCCCCGCCGGTGTCCTCGGCCGAGGCGATGGTGGCCGACAGCGCGTAGCTGCGGGGGCCGAGCCCGTAGGCGCCGTCGCCATCGCCGACGACGTAGCCGGAGCCGGTGAGTCCGCCGAGGATGCGGTGGGTGCTCGGTTTGGCGATGCCGGTCGCGGCGGAGATCTCCCCGAGGCGGTGCGGGCCGCCGGGCCGGGCCACCGCTTCGAGCACGCGCAGGGTCCGCAGCGCGCTGCCTTCGCTGGCGCCGGAGGTCATGGTGCACCGCCTTCGGATGTGGGGGTCTTCGGACGTGGAGGGGCCGGGCGTTGATTTTCCGGTGATCGTCCCCTTACGCTACCGTTCATTAAATCAGAACGTCATTCCGCATACCGGAACGACCCCTCGGTCGGGTCGCGCCCCGAGAGCGGAGGCGGCTCGGCTCAAGGAGGAGCGATGGCCGTGCGATCCGAGGCCGCGGACGGGGCGACCCGTCCGAAGGGGCGCGCGAACAACCTGCGCTGGGGCATGGCGCTGCTGTGCTTCGTCGGCCTGTCGGTCAACTACATCGACCGCTCCGCGCTGAGCGTGGCGCTGCCCTCGATGAACGACGACCTCGGTTTCGACCCGAGCGTGCAAGGCCTGATCCTCGGCACGTTCTTCCTGGCCTACGCCGGTTTCCAGCTGCCCGCCGGGGTGCTCATCGACCGGATCGGCGCGAAGCGCTCCTTCGCGCTGGGCGCGCTGGTGTGGGGCGTGGCGACGATGTTGACCGGCCTGGTCACCGGACTGCTCGCGCTGCTGGTGTTCCGGTTCCTGCTGGGCATCGGCGAGTCCACCGGCTACCCGGGTTCGGCGAAGGTCGTCTCCCGCTGGTTCCCGCGCCAGGAGCGGGCGTTCGCCAACAGCATCTGGGACAACGGGGCGCGGGCGGGCACCGCGATCGCGCTGCCGGTGGTCACCGCGATCATCGCGTGGGAGGGCTGGCGGGCCGCGTTCCTCGTGGTCGGCGTGCTGGCGTTGCTGTGGGCGGTGTGGTGGTGGCGGGCCTACCACGAGCCGGAGGACCACCCGCGGGTCACCGAGCAGGAACTCGCCTACATCAGGGCGGGCGGCGCTCGCGAGGAGTCCACTTCGGACAGCGGGGCGAAGGTCCGCTGGCGGGACCTGTTCCGCTACCGGACGGTGTGGGCGATGATGCTGGGCTTCTTCTGCCTGAACTACATCATCTTCTTCTTCATCACCTGGTTCCCCAGCTACCTGGTGCAGGCGCGCGGCTTCGACCTGCTCGAACTGGGCACGGTCGGCGCCGTCCCCGGCGTGGTGGCCATCGGCGGCAGCCTGCTCGGCGGCTGGGTGTCGGACTCCTTGGTGCGGCGGGGCTGGAGCCTCACCAAGGCACGCAAGACCTGCCTCATCCCCGGCATGCTGCTGAGCTCGGTGATCGCGCTGGCGGTCGTGGTGCCGAACGCGGCGATGGCCGTGGTGCTGCTGTCGGTCTCGTACGCGAGCCTCGCGTTCAGCGCCGCCTCGGTGGCCTCGCTGCCCGCCGACGTCGCGCCGCAGCCCGGCCAGGTCTCCTCGCTGGCGGGCATCCAGAACTGCGCCTCGAACATCGCCGGGTTCATCGGCCCGATCGTCACCGGCGTGCTGCAGACCGCCACCGGCGGATCCTTCGTCGCCCCGCTGGTGCTGTCGGGGGCGCTGGGACTGATCGGCGCGTTCTCCTACGGCGTGCTCATCCGCAAGGTCGAACCGCTGCCGGTGCGGGTAGCGGCCGAATGAGCCGCGTGGCGGACTACGGGCTGCTGCGGCAGCAGGATTCGTTGTGGTGCAGCGGAAATCGAGAAAGGATCACCCGGTGAGCGAACGAGCGGCCGTCCTGCACGGGGTGCGCGACCTGCGCGTCGACGAGGTCGAAGCGGAGCCGTTGCGGCCGGGGGCCGTGCGGGTCGCCGTGCGCGCGACCGGGCTGTGCGGCAGTGACCTGCACTACTACGCCGAGGGCCGCAACGGGCCGAACGTGCTGCGCAGCCCGACCGTGCTCGGGCACGAGGCGTCCGGCGTGGTCACCGAACTCGGCGACGGCGCCGACCCGGACCTGCTCGGCAGGACCGTCGCCGTCGAACCCGCCCGGCCGTGCCGCCGCTGCCCGACCTGCGCGGCCGGCCGGTACAACCTGTGCCCGTCGGGACGCTGCTTCGGCTCACCACCGGTGCACGGCACCCTCCGCGGCACCCTGGTCGTGGACGCGGAACTGGTGCACCCGGTGCCCACCGAGATCGACCCGGCGGTGTCCGCGCTGGTCGAGCCGCTGGCCGTGGCGTGCTGGGCGGTGCGCCGCGCCGAGGTGCTCAGCGGATCATCGGTGCTGGTCACCGGGGCGGGGCCGATCGGTCAGCTGGCCGTGGCGGCGGCACGGGCGGCGGGCGCGGCGCGCATCGTGCTCACCGACGTGGACGCGCGGCGGCTCGCGACGGCAGCCGGTGCCGGAGCCGACGACGTCCTCGACACCACCGCCGAGCAGCCCGAAGCGGGGAGCTTCGACCGGCAGCTGGAGTGCTCCGGGGCGCCGGAGGCGGTGAACCTGGCGGCGCTGGTGCCAGGCGGAGCGGTGGCCCTCGTCGGCATCCCCGCCGCCCGTCCCGCCGCGTCCGACCTGCTCGCGGCGGCGCAGCGCTGGGAGATCGACGTGCGCGGCTGCTTCCGCTACGGCCCCGGCGCGTTCCGGACCGCCGTGTCGCTGCTGCGCTCGGGCCGGGTCGACCTGGCACGCATGGTGACCGGGCGGTTCCCGCTGGAGCAGGCCGACCGCGCGCTGCAGACCGCCCTGACCGAACGAGACCACTTGAAGATCGCCGTCCTGTCCGAGGAGTCCGCATGAGGATCACCGCAGCCGAAGTCATCGTGACCTGCCCCGGCCGCAACTACGTCACTCTGAAGATCACCACCGCGGACGGGGTGACGGGACTCGGCGACGCCACGCTCAACGGCCGCGAGCTCGCCGTGGCGTCGTACCTGCGCGACCACGTGTGCCCGCTGCTGATCGGCCGGGATTCGGCGCACATCAACGACATCTGGCAGTACCTCTACCGCGGGGCGTACTGGCGCCGCGGCCCGGTCACGATGACCGCGATCGCCGCCGTGGACTGCGCGCTGTGGGACATCCTCGGCAAGGAGGCGGGCCTGCCGGTGCACCGGCTGCTCGGCGGCGCCGCCCGCGACGGGGTGTTGATCTACGGCCACGCCAGCGGGCAGAGCGTGGACGAGCTGCTCGACGACGTGGCCGCCTACCGCGAGCAGGGCTACCGGGCGATCCGCGTGCAGGCCGCGATCCCCGGGCTGGAGAGCACCTACGGGCTGCACCACCCGGGCACCGGTGCGACCTACGAACCGGCCGACGCCGCGATGCCCTCGGACAACGTCTGGCACACCCCGGCCTACCTGGAATTCGCGCCGGAGCTGATGCGGGCGGTGCGCGAGCGGTTCGGCTACGACTTCCACCTGCTGCACGACGTGCACCACCGGCTGTCCCCGCTGGAGGCGGCGCAGCTGGGCAAGTCGCTGGAGCCCTACCGGATGTTCTGGATCGAGGACCCCACCCCGGCGGAGGACCAGGAGGCGTTCCGCACGATCCGGCAGCACACCACCACTCCCGTCGCGGTGGGCGAGGTGTTCAACTCCATCTGGGACTGCCAGCACCTGATCACCGAGCGGCTGATCGACTACATCCGGACCTCCGTGTCGCACACCGGCGGCATCACGCACCTGCGCAAGGTGTTCGACCTCGCCGCGCTGCACGGGGTGCGGACCGGGTCGCACGGCGCGGGCGACCTCTCGCCGATCTCGTTCGCCGCCGCGCTGCACTTGGACATCACGGTGCCGAACTTCGGAATCCAGGAGTACATGGGTCACCTGGAACCGGCGAGCGAGGTTTTCAAGACGAACTACGCCTTCCGGGACGGGTACATGCATCCGGGCGACGCGCCGGGCCTCGGCGTGGAGATCGACGAGGAGGCCGCCGCCCGCTACCCGTACGAACCGAAGTACCTGCCGGTGAACCGCCTGCGCGACGGCTCGATGCACGACTGGTGAGCACGCGGCGCCCTCGCGGGAGAATCGCGTGGACCGCCCCGGTGTCCGCCGGGGCGGAGTACGACAGGGAGGACCGGGCGTGATCCGGGTTTTGGCGATCGGCGAGTGCATGATCGAGCTCACCCACCGGGGTGCGGACGCGTTGTCGATGGGCTGCGCGGGCGACACGTTCAACACCGCGACCTACCTGTCCCGGGTCACCGCGCCGGATCGGCTGCGGGTGGACTACGCGACGCTGCTCGGCGACGACCACTACAGCGACCGGATCCTGGCGGCGATGCGCGCGGAAGGGCTCGGCACCGACCGGATCGGCCGCGTGCCCGCGGCCCAGCCCGGCCTGTACCTGGTGCGCACCGACGAGCACGGGGAGCGCTCGTTCACCTACTACCGCTCGCAGTCGGCGGCGCGCGGTCTGTTCGACGAGGACTCCGGCGCGGAACCTGAGTTCGGCGACTACGACGTGGTGTACCTGTCGGCGATCAGCCTGCAGATCCTCACGCCCCGTGCCCGCAAGCGGTTGGGCGCCGCGCTGGTGCGGTTCCGCGACGGCGGTGGCCGGGTGGCGTTCGACAGCAACTACCGCCCGGCGGGCTGGCGCGACGCTGCGGAGGCCGCCGAGCACGTGCGGCAGCTGTGGGAGCTGACGTCGATCGCGCTGCCCACCTTCTCCGACGAGCAGGCGTTGTTCGCCGACGCCGACGTGGAGTCCACCGTGCAACGCCTGCGCGCGGCGGGCGTGCCCGACATCGCGGTGAAGGACGGCGCGCGGGGCTGCGCGGTGCTCGACGGGGACCGGGTCGTCCGGTTGCCCGCGGTGCCGGTGGAGACCGTCGTGGACTCCACCGCGGCCGGGGACGCGTTCGACGCCGCGTACCTGGCGGGCAGGCTCACCGGTGCCGAACCGGTGGAGGCCGCGCGGCGGGCGCAGGAGCTGGCGGCGACGGTGATCCGGCATCCGGGCGCGATCGTCGCCGACTCGGTGCTGCCCAAGCGCGGGTGAGCCGGCGCGTGACGCGATTCGCCCGGAGTGAGCGAGTTCGTCCGAAGTGGCGGTCCGGCATGATTTCCCCGGCCCGCAGCCGAAATCCGGCCCACCGGTCGCTGCGCTGAACGGGTGAGGTCCGGTGTACAAAGAACCATGGGCATCACACGTTCGGCCGCACTGCGCTTCCACGCGGACGCCGTGCGCGCGGAGACGCACGTCAACCTGTCCGCGGTCCGCACCGACGGCAGGCACCTGTGGGTCGGCGGCGACGAGACCTCCACGGTCGAACGGTTCACGCGCACCGGAGCCCGGGAGGTGGAGTACGCCGAACACACCTCGTTCAACCTGACCGAGGTGCTGGAGCTGCCCGGCTCGGCCGACGACGAGATCGACATCGAGGGCTTGGCGCGCAGCGGTCCGTTCCTGTGGGCGATCGGTTCGCACAGCGCCAAGCGCAAGAAGCCCAAGGCGCACCACTCGGACGCGAAGGCCGCCAAGCGCCTGGCGACGGTGTCGGCGGAGCCGAGCCGCCGGGTCCTCGCCCGGGTCGCGCTGTCCGCCGACGGCGTCCCGATGCGCCGCGGCCCGCACGGCGAGCGCAGCGCCGCGCTCGGTGAACCGGGACTGCGGGACCTGCTCGCCGATGATCCGCACCTGGGCCCGTTCCTCGCGATTCCCGGCAAGGACAACGGTTTCGACGTCGAGGGCATCGCCGTGCACGGCGAACCCGGAGCGGAACGGGTCTTCCTCGGCCTGCGCGGACCGGTCCTGCGCGGATGGGCCGTGGTGCTGCGGCTCGCTCCGCGCGAGGACGACGGGGAGCTGGTGCTGCGCAAGGTCGACGGTTCGCGCCGCTACGCCAAGCACTTCCTCGACCTCGACGGCCTCGGAGTGCGCGACCTGTGCCCGCACGGCGACGACCTGCTGGTGCTGGCCGGGCCGTCGATGGCGCTGGACGGCCCGGTGCGCCTGTACCGCTGGCCCGGCGCGGCGACCCTCGACGCCCCCGACGTGGTGCGCGGCGCGGAACTGGTCCGCGAAGCCGACCTGCCCTTCGGCGAGGGCGACGACCACCCCGAAGGCATCACCGTGCTACCCGACGGCGACGTCCTCGTCGTCCACGACAGCCCAGCCCCCGCTCGCCTCCCGGCTCCGGGCACGGTCCTGGCCGACGTGCTCCGCCTGGACTGAGCGGCCCGGCCCGTCGAGCAGGTCGAAGGGCCTCAGAACCAGGAGCCCGCGAGGAGTTTCAGGGAGCGGAGCCGGTCGGCCGGGTCGTGGCAGTAGGTGACGGTGATGAGCTCGTCCGCTCCGGTGCGGTCGACCAGCGCCTCAAGTTCGCGCACCGCCGTCGCCGGGGAGCCGATCGCGTTGATGCTCAGCATCGAGTCCGCGAAGCGGCGCTCGTGCTCGCCGCCGACCTCCTCTGGTTCCGTCGGCGGCTGCAGGCCGCGGCGGTTTCCGCTGCGCACGTCGAGGAACATGCGCTGCGCGGTGGTCCACAGCCGCGTGGCCTCCTCGTCGGTGGGGGCGACGACGACGTTGACGCCGACCATCACGCGCGGTTCGGTGAGCTGCGCGGTGGGGGCCTCGGTGGAGAACGACGAGCGGTAGACGTCCAGGATCTCGTCGAGACCCGCCGGGGCGAAGTGCGAGGCCACCGCGAACGGCAGCCCCAGCTGCCCGGCGATGGACGCGCCGTTCACTGTCGACCCGAGCACCCACAGCGGCACGTGCGTACCGGTGGCGGGGCCGGCCGTGACGGGGGCGCTGTGCGCGCGGCCTTCGTCGCCGAACCAGCCGGTGAGGTCGTAGAGGGAGTTCGCGAAGCTCTGCGCGTCCGAGCCGGAGCGGTTGAGCAGCTGCGCGGTGAGCTGGTCGGTGCCGGGCGCGCGACCCAGGCCGAGGTCGATGCGGCCGGGGTGCAACTGGGCGAGAGTGCCGAACGACTCCGCGACCTGCAGCGGCGCGTGGTTGGGCAGCATGATGCCGCCGGACCCGACGCGGATCCGCTCGGTGCGGCCCGCGGCCTGGGCGATGAGCAGGGCGGTGGCGGTGGCGCCGAGGTACTGCGTGTTGTGGTGCTCGGCGTACCAGACCCGCGAGTAGCCGAGCTCGTCGGCTAGCTCGGCCGCCGCCATGGACGAGGCGATCGCGTCGGCCATCGTGGAACCGTCGCTGACGGACACGAGGTCGAGGACGTTGAGCGGGACGTGCGGTGTGGTCACGAAGCCCCTCCGGGCGGGTCGGTGTCGAGGAATTCGTCGGCGATGGCCTGGTTGTAGCGGGTGACCATGTCGGACAGCGTCCGCAGGTCCTGCTCGCTCCAGCCGGTGAGCATGGCCGCGGTGCCCGCTCGGCGGCGGGCGTGCACGGCGTCGACGGCTGCGGCGCCCTGTTCGGTGATGTGCACGATCGAGCGGCGCCGATCGGCCTCGCAGGGTGTGCGGGTGACGCACCCGGACCGCTGGGCCGCCAGCACCTGTCTGCCGGTCGTCGACGGGTCGAGGCCGAGCGCGGCGGCCAGGCAGGTGATGTCCTGCGGGCCGCGCGCGATCAGGGTCCGCAGCAGCAGATACCCGGCGCGGTCCACCTCCTGGTAGAGGTCGCCGCGGCGGCACAGCATCTCCAGGTTCCGCACCAGCACCGCGGTCTGGAACTCGATCACGTCGAGCGCGTCGCACTGGTCGTCGCCGGAGACCCGGTCGTCGCGGGAAGCGGGCGGCTCGGCCAAGACGTCCTCCCTCGCTCCGGTCGCGCTGATACCGGTATCGTACCGGTATCTCGGCGGAGGCCGGACCCAGCCGGGTCGAAGGGCACTCGGGGGAGCGGCCCTCAGCGCAGGATCAGCGCGCGGCCGACGCCGAGCGGGGCGCCACGCGCAGGTCCGCGCGAATCGCCTCGGCGGTCTCCAGCAGCGCGGGCAGCAGGTTCTCCCGCGCCTGCTCGCCGGTGGTGCGGCTGGCGTGCGAGGAGATGTTCGCCGCCGCGACCACCTGGTCCGAGCGGTCCCGGATCGGCGCCGCGATCGAGCGCAGCCCGGCCTCCAGCTCCTGGTCGACCAGCGCCCAGCCCTGCTCCCGGATGCGGGTGAGCTCGGCGCGCAGCTGCTCGGCGCTGCCGACGGTGTGCGGGCCGAGCGGATCGAGCCGCACCCCCGCCAGGAACTCGTCGAGCCGCTCCGCGGGCAGGTGCGCCAGCAGCACCCGCCCCATCGAGGTGGCGTAGGCGGGGAACCGGGTGCCGATGTTGATCGAGACGGTCATGATGCGGCTGGTCGGAACCCGGGCGATGTAGACGATGTCCTCGCCGTCGAGCACGGACACCGACGCCGATTCGTGCACCCGCGAGACCAGCCGCTCCAGGTGGGGCTGCGCGATCTCCGGCAGCGACACGCTCGACAGGTACGCGAAACCGAGCTCCAGCACGCGCGGGGTCAGCGCGAACACCCGGCCGTCGGTCCACACGTAGCCGAGCTGCACCAGGGTGTGCAGGAAGCGGCGGGCCGCGGCGCGGGACAGGTCGGTGGCGCGGGCGACGTCGCTGAGCGTCATCTCCGGCCGGGACTCGTCGAAGGCGCGGATCACCGCGAGGCCGCGCGCCAGCGACTGCACGTAGCCGCTCGATTCCGAAGCCGGTTCCATCGCTCTCCTCGCTCATCCGGTGTGGCCGGACGCCGCCGTCCCGGCACCACCGTTGCATACCGGACGGACCACCCCGGTACCCGTCCCCACGCCGCCGCGCGCTGACCGGCGGCGATCAGGCGTCCGCGTCGGCTCACCCGGCGGATTCCTCCGCGGCCAGCACGTCGCGGGCGAGCGCGAAGGCGCGGTTCGCCTTCGGCACCCCGGCGTAGACGGCCACGTGCATGAGGACTTCGCGGATCTCCTCCTGCGACACGCCGTTGCGGCGGGCGGCGCGCACGTGCATCGCGAACTCCTCCTCGCAGCCGGTCGCCGCGAGGATCGCGAGCGTCAGGCAGCTGCGGGTCGGGCGCGCAACGCCCTCGCCGGTCCACAACTCGCCCCACGCGTAGCGGGTGATGAAGTCCTGGAACCCCGCGGTGAACTCCGTCGTGTTCGCCACCGCGCGGTCGACGTGCGCGTCGCCGAGCACGTCCCGGCGCACCGCCATTCCTCGCTGGTGCCGGGTGGTGTCGTCGGTCATCTGTGCAGTCCCGTCGTCGTCTCGTTCTGCTTCGGGGGTCGGGTGGTGGAACCTCGGCCGCCTTCTCGCTGTCGGATCGTTTTTCGAGTGGCTCCGCCACGCGGGACAGTGCCGTCGTCGCCGCGAACCCGCGGTGTACCTGTTGTTCTCGCCGCCTACGCCGCTCACTTGACGTCGGCAAGATCAATGGTGGTGCTGATCAGGGGGCGTCGTGGGAGGACTCGTGCAGGCTCCGCGTGAAGTGGTGCAGCAGCAGGCGGTTCACGGTCTCGGCGCGTTCGACGTTGGCCAGGTGGGAGGCGTCGGTCAGCACTTCCACCCGCGCGCCGGGCACCGCGGCGCCGATGCGCTCCGCGTGCGGCGGGGGAGTGGCCGGATCGTCGCGACCGGCGATGACCAGCGTCGGCGCGGTGATGCGCGGGAGCCCGTCGACGAGGTCCAGCTCCGCGATGGCCTCCGCGCAACTCGCGTACCCCTCGTCGTCGCAGGCCGCGAGCGCGCCGCCGAAGCGGGCCACGACGTCCGGGTCGGTGGCCAGCGCGGGCGTGAACCAGCGGCCGAGCGATCCGTCCACCATGGACGCCGTGCCGTCGCGCCGGGCCTGCGCGGCGCGGTCGCGCCACGCCTGGCGCGGGGTGAGCTCGGCGGAGGTGCAGATCAGCGCGAGCCGGTCCAGGCGCTGCGGGGCGTGCTCGGCCAGCCACATGCCGGTCATGCCGCCCAGCGACACCCCGGCGAAGTGCGCCCGCTCCACGTCGAGGTGGTCGAGCAGTTCCAGGACGTCGCCGCCGAGGTCGGCCAGGTCGTAGCGGCCGGGCGCGGCGGGGGTGCGGCCGTGGCCGCGCTGGTCGTAGCGCAGCACCCGGAAGCGCTCCGCCAGCGCGGGCAGCTGCGCGTCCCACAGGCCGAGGTCGGTGCCCAGCGAGTTCGACAGCACGACCACCTCTGCACCTTCGGGGCCGGCGAGTTCGTAGTGCGGGGTCATTGCGGATTCCCTCCCGATTCGTGCAGCGCCAGCGCGCGATCGATGAACGCGCCCGCAGCGCCCAGGTGGTCGCCGGGCTCGGTCGCCTCGATGATCTGCGCTTCGGACAGCGCGGCGCGCACCCGGTCGTCGCCGAGCAGCGCCGCGCGCAGCGTGCCGCCGCGTTCGACGACCTGCGCGCACAGCTCCCGCACCACCCGTTGCGCCTCGGTGCGGCCCAGTTCACCGCGCAGCGCCGAAGACGCGCTCTCGGCCATCACCAGACCCGCCGTGATGTCCACATTGGACGCCATGCGCCCGGTGTTCACCCGAAGACCGGACAGCAGCCGCTCCGTCCCGGCGGCGGAAGCCGCGACCAGCCGCAGCAGCTCCGCCAACGGCTCCCACTCCGCCTGCCACGACCCGGCCGCTCGCTCGTGCGCCTGCGGCATCGCCGCGAGCAAGGTCGACACCAGGCCCGGAACGCGATGGGTCGCGGCGGAGATCAGCACCGACCCGGCCGGGTTCTGCTTGTGCGGCATCGCCGAGGAGCCGCCGGAGCTGCCCTCGGCGAGCTCACCGACCTCGGTCTGCGCGTGCAGCTCCACGTCCAGCGCGATCTTGCCGAGCGCGCCCGAGACCGTTCCCAGCGCGCCCGCCAGCTCACCGATTCGGGTGCGGTCGGTGTGCCACGGCAGCACCGGCTCGGCCAGTCCGAGCTCCGCGGCGAGGTGTCCGAGCACCGCCACGCCCTGATCGCCCAGCGACCCCAACGTGCCCGCCGGGCCGCCGAACTGCACCGCGAGCCGCCGCGACACGACCCGGTCCAGTGCGGCGGTGGCCTCGGTGAGCGCGGTGAGCCAGCCGGCGCACCGGCGCCCGAACGTCGTCGGCAGCGCCTGCTGCAGCAGCGACCGCCCGATCATCAGCGTGCCGCGGTGCTGCTCGGCCAGCCGCGCGCACCGGTCCGCCGCGCCGCGCAGGTCGCCCAGCACCCCGCGCAACGTGCGGCGCACGACCAGCATCGCGGCCGTGTCCAGCACGTCCTGGCTGGTCGCCCCGACGTGCACGTAGGGGCGAGCGGCGGGGTCGAGCAGTTCGGTGAGGTCGCCGACCAGCGCGATCACCGGCGTCGCCGAAGCGACCGCGCGCCGCGCGACGGAATCCAGGTCGAACTCCTCCGCCCGGCAGTGCGCCGCGATCTCGTCGGCGGCGGCCGCCGGGATCACCCCGGCGCGCGCCTGCGCCCGCGCCAAGGCGGCCTCGAAGTCGAGCATCGCCTGCACCCACGCGGCGCGGCCGGTGCGCCGCTCGGCGTCCGAGGTGCTGAACATCGGGTTGAACACGGCGGCCTCAGAGCTCGAAGAAGACGGTCTCGGCGTCGCCCTGCAACCGGATGTCGAAGCGCACCCCGTCCGGCTCGGCCACCGCCACCAGCGTGCCCCGGCGCTGCGGGCTCACCTCGGACAGCACCGGGTCGGCCTCGTTCGCGGCGGCCTCGTCGGGGAAGTACGCGCGGGTGATCAGGCGGTTGAGCATGCCGCGGGCCAGCACCGTCACGTTCAGGTGCGGAGCCTCGGTGCGCCCGTCCGGCGTCGGCAGCGGGCCCGGCTTGACGGTGCGGAACCAGAACCCGCCCTCGGGATCGGTGCCGCAGCGACCGAATCCCTGGAACGAGGCCGGTTCCCCGCGCGGATCCGCGGGGTGCGAGAACCTGCCGCGCTCGTCGGCGTGCCAGATCTCGATCACAGCGTCCGGCACCGGATCGCCGTTGCCGTCGAGGACCGTGCCGCGCACCACCACCGCTCCCGGCGCGCCCGCCGGGACGACCTCTGGGCCGTCCGGCCACAGCAGACCGTCGGGCAGCGCGTAGAAGGGGCCGACCGTCTGCGACGGCGTGGTGACCTCAGCGGAATCCGCCATCAGTCGTCGTCCTCCTCGTCGTCCTCGAACGGGGTGGCCGCGCTGCCGCGCAGCACGATGTCGAACTTGTAGCTCAGCGCCCACTCCGGCACCGTGCCGTCCAGGTCGAACCGGCTGATCATGCGCTCGCGCGCCCGCGGATCGCGCACCGAGTTGAAGATCGGGTCCTGGTGGAACAGCGGATCGCCGGGGAAGTACATCTGGGTGATCAGCCGCTGCGTGAACGCCTGCCCGAACAACGAGAAGTGCAGGTGCGCCGGCCGCCACGCGTTGTCGTGGTTGCGCCACGGGTAGGCGCCGGGCTTGATCGTGACGAACCGGTACTCGCCCTGCTCGTCGCTCATGGCCCGCCCGACACCGGTGAAGTTCGGGTCCAGCGGAGCCGGGTGCCGGTCGCCGGCGTGCCGGTAGCGGCCCGCCGAATTCGCCTGCCACAGCTCGATCAGCGTGTGCGGCACGGGTTTGCCGTCCGAATCGAGCACCCGGCCGCTGACGATGATCCGCTCGCCGAGCGGTTCGCCCTCGTGGCCGGTCGTCAGGTCGTGATCGGTCTCGGCGACCCGGTCGTGGCCGAGCAGCGGGCCGGTGACCTCGGTGAGGTACTGCGGCAGCAGCTGCAGCGGCTGCTTCGGGTACCGCAACGCCGAGGAGCGGTATTCGGGCGTGTTCAGCGCCGGGTGCGAGGCGTCGTCGCGCCGGTAGCGGGGCAGCAGCAGCTCGGAACGCTGCGGGGTGGTCTCGGCTGGCATCGTCGACTCCTCCTTCACGCGTGCAGGACCACGGCCAGGCCCTGCCCGACGCCGATGCAGATGGCGGCCAGGCCCCAGCCGCCACCGGCGCGGTGCAGCTGGTGGGCCAGCGACCCCAGGATGCGCGCTCCCGACGCCCCCAGCGGGTGGCCGAGCGCGATGGCACCGCCCTGAACGTTGACGATCTCGGGATCCAGTTCCGGCCACTCGGCGAGGCAGGCCAGCGACTGCGCGGCGAACGCCTCGTTGAGCTCCACCGCCGTCAGGTCGCCCCAGCCGATGCCCGCGCGGCGCAGCGCGGTGTTCGCCGCCGCTACCGGCCCGATGCCGAACACGTCCGGGTCGACCCCGGCCACCCCGCGGCCCGCGATGCGCGCCAGCGGCGTCGCGCCGAGCTCACCGGCGACGGACTCGGACCCGATGAGCAGCGCGGCGGCCCCGTCGTTGAGCGGCGAGGAGTTGCCCGCGGTGACCGTACCGTCCGCGCGGAACGCGGGCCTGAGCTTCGCCAGCGCCTCGACGGAGCTGTCCGGCCGCACGCCCTCGTCGCGGGTGAGCTCGGTGTCCGGGACGGCCACCACCTCGCGGTCGAACGCCCCCGCGTCCCACGCCGCGGCGGCGCGCCGGTGGCTGCGCACCGCGAACTCGTCCTGCTGCTCGCGGGTGAGCCCGTAGCGGTCGGCGAGCTGCTCCGCGGAAGCGCCCAGCGCGATCGTCCACCGCTCGGGCATCTCCGGGTTGGTCATCCGCCAGCCCAGCGTGGTCGAGTGCAGCGTCTCGTGGCCGCGCGGGAAACCGCCCTCCGGCTTCTGCAGCACCCACGGTGCGCGGCTCATGGACTCGACCCCGCCGGCGATGGCGAGCTCCTGGTCCCCGGTCTCCACGGCCCGGCTCGCGCCGATCACGGCCTCCAACCCGGAGCCGCACAGGCGGTTGACGGTGGCGCCCGCGACGCTCGTGGGCAGGCCCGCCAGCAGCGCCGCCATCCGCGCGACGTTGCGGTTGTCCTCGCCGGCGCCGTTGGCGTTGCCGAACGCGACGTCCTCGACGCGCGCCGGGTCCAGGCCGGGCGCGCGCCGCACGAGGGCGCGCACCACGTGCGCGGCGAGGTCGTCCGGGCGCACCGCCGCGAGGCCCTTGCCGTAGCGGCCGACTGGGGTGCGCACCGAATCGAGGACGTAGGCGGCCTCGGTCATGCCTGATCTCCTTCGATCGTCGCCTTCAACTCGCGCAGCACCCGCAGCTCGGTCTCGCTCGGAGCCTGCTGCACCGCGGGCTCGGGGACCACCGCGAGGTCCCAGCCGGTGGCGGCGCGCACCTGCTCGACGTCCGCGCCGGGGCTGAGCCGGGTCAGCGTCAGCTCGCAGGTCTCGGGGTCCGGTTCCATGATGCCCAGGTCGGTGATCACCTTCACGGGTCCGCGCCCGCGCAGGCCCAGCCGTTCCCGGTCGCCCTTGCCGGTGCCGTAGCCGACGGAGCTGATGAAGTCGACGGACTCCACGAAGCTGCGGGTGCTCTGGCGCATCACCACCAGCACCTCGCGGCAGGACGCGGCGATCTCCGGTGCGCCGCCCGCACCGGGCAGCCGCACCTTCGGGTCCGCGTAGTCCCCGCCGATGATCGTCGAGTTGATGTTGCCGAACTTGTCGATCTGCGCGCCGCCGAGGAAGCCGAAGTCGATGCGGCCGGGCTGCAGCCAGTAGTTGAAGATCTCCGGCACGCTCACCACCGAGTCGGCGGTGTCGGCGAGCACGCCGTCGCCGATGGACAGCGGCAGCCGGTCGGGTTTGGCGCCGAGCGTGCCCGATTCGTAGATCAGCACCAGCTCGGGCGCGTGGGTGCGCCGCGCCAAATTCGCGGCGGTGCTGGGCAGGCCGATGCCGACGAAGCAGGCGGCGCCGTTGGTGAGCGAGCGCGCGGCGGCGACGCTCATCATCTCGTCGGCGGTGAACGTCCCGGTCATCGTGCGCTCCTCTCGGCGAGTCCTTCGGTCTTCAGCCAGGACTCGAACTCCGCGCGGTCCCGCGAGAGGGCGTCCCAGCGCCGGTAGTAGGAGTTGTCGCGTTCCGAATAGCCCTGCGCGTACGAGGGGTGGGCTCCGCCGGGGACTTCGGCGACGGCGGTGACGGCCCACTTCGGCAGCACGACCGCACCCGGACGCGGGGTGAGCTCGTCGACGATCTCCTCGACGGTCACCAAGGATCGCTTCGAGGCGAGCACCGCCTCCTTCTGCACGCCGGTGATGCCCCACATCTGCACGTTGCCCTCGCGGTCGGCCTGCTGGGCGTGCACGACGCCGACGTCCGGGTTCAGCGCGGGCACCGCGGCCAGCACCTCGCCGGTGAACGGGCAGGTCACGGTCTTGATGGAGTCGGTCTGCGCGGGCAGGTCGGTGCCGGTGTAGCCGCGCAGGATCGCGAACGGCAGCCCGGAGGCGCCTGCGGCGTAGCGGTTGGCCATGCCCGCGTGGCTGTGCTCCTCGATCTCCAGCGGGCGCGGCCAGGAGTGCTGCACCGCGTCCCGGAACCGGTGCAGCGATCCCACGCCGGGGTTGCCGCCCCAGGAGAACACCAGCTTGCGAGCGCACCCGGCGCCGATGAGCTGGTCGTAGACGATGTCCGGCGTCATCCGGCACAACGTGAGGTCCCGCTTGCCCTGCCGGATGATCTCGTGCCCGGCCGCGACCGGGATGAGGTGGGTGAAGCCCTCGAGCGCGATCGAGTCGCCGTCGGCGACCAGCTCCGAGATCGCCTCGCTCAGGGTCAGGATGCGTGCCACCGATCCGCTCCGATCGTGCGCATAGTGAACAGATGTGCTTCCTGCGAACGCTATGCGGCGAGCCCGCGGCGGTCAAGCACCCACCGAGGCGGCGGAAGCGGAGTGAACGGACCGTTCGTCCAATCTCGTTGGGCGAACGGTCCGTTCACTCGGGAAAGCCCGTGCGCCATGCGGAGATTCGTCGCATGGCGCGATGAGCAGTGCATCAGTGCGGCTGCGGTTCGGAGTGAACGGCCTGTTCGTCCAACGGGATTGGACAAGCGGTCCGTTCACCCGCTCAGATCGGTGCGGCCGGCCCGCGCGGCGGTGGAGTCGGATGGAGTGAACGGACCGTTCGTCCAACCGGATTGGACGAACGGTCCGTTCACTCGGATCGCGCGGGTGGGTGCGGAGGTTTTCCCTCACGGGTGCTCGGCGGTCGCTGCGGTGGCGGGCGAGTGCGGTGTGCTGTCCGGCGGGGCTTTCGCCGGGGAAGGGAGGCGTCGGCCCAGGAGTCGACACGACCGGGAGGAACCGATGTCCGCGCACCAGGAGCATCCGCCGAACTGGCCGGAGAAGGAGCCCTACGGCACCGCGGACACCCGCGACGACCTGTGGCCGCGCGGGGACAACTCGTGCGTGCTCGACCTCGAACTGCGGCCTCGGGACGAGGAGCTCGACAGGATCTGGATCCGGGACACCTACGTCAACTGCTTCGTCGTCGACGGAAGTCCGATCTACGTCGCCACCGGCACCACCCGTCCCGCCGGCCGCTCCGGTCCGTCCCCGTGGAACGACGGCATCTTCGTGTGGACCGCCGCGGCGCTGGACGGGCCGTGGACGCTGGTGGACACGACCGGGATCAGGCCCGAGGCGGAGAAGGGCAAGGTGTGGTCACCGGAGTTCGCGGGCGAGAACGAGCCCGGACGCACCGTGGTCGCCCCGTGGCAGGAGTACTGGCACGACGAGCAGGGCAAGCGCGGCAACGTGTGGGCGCCGGAGGTGCACCACTTCCGCGGCACCTGGTACGTCGTCGCGTGCATGGGCGATCACTCCCGCAAGGTCGGCACGTTCCTGCTCAAGAGCGAAGGCGGCATCGGGGGGCCGTACCGGGTCGCCGAGGGCAACCTGGACAAGCCGTTCGGTGACCTGGTGGGCGACGCGCCGGACGGGGTGGATCCGGACGTCTACTTCCACATCGACGGCGGCCTGCACACCGAGGGCGACCGGGCGTGGCTGGTGCTGCACAACGACCTGTACGCGCGCTTCCAGGACGACATGGAGGACATCGTCCCGAAGACGGACCTCCCGAAGTTCCAGCAGACGCGGTACTCGGAGGAGCCGTACCTCGAAGGCGCGTACGTGCTCAAGCACGAGGGGAAGTACTACCTGGTGCACGCCGCCTGGAGCCGCGAGGCCGGTGCGGACCGGTACGCCTACGACGTGCGGGACGGGAAGCAGTGCCAGTACGACGCGATCATCGCCGTGTCGGACGCGTTCGAAGGGCCGTACTCGAAGCGCTGGACCGCCGGTGTCGGCGCCGGTCACAACAACCTCTTCGTCGACGCCGAGGGCGGGCTGTGGGCGACGTTCTTCCGGAACCCGGCCGCGGGCTACTGGTCCCACGACTCGCGCGTCGGGGACTCCGCGGTGCCGGGCGTGGTGCGGATGGAGTGGACCGGACCGGACGGAGACCGGATCTACGTCCGGCGGCGCTGAGCGTGCCCCGCCGTCGGCGCGAGCCTCACCGCGACTGCGGGAGCAGGTCCTGCGCGAGGGTGCTGATCGTGTCCAGCGCCGCCGCGGTCACCGGGTGCTCGCGGCCGGGGTACCGGTCGCCGTCGCGCGGCCGCTCGTGCGCGCGGGGACGGCGAGGACTCCTCAGAGGTAGCCGCTTTCCGGCAGGCCCTCGTGGGGGAGTCCGAGCACGCCGATGGCCGCGTTCGCGGCGGCCGAGGCCTGCTGGTGGCCGGTCTCGCCCCAGTTGAGCAGGTCTCCGGCCTTGCCGGGGTGCACCAGCAGCCGCAGGTAGGTGCGGCCGTTGTCGGGGTCCGGTTCCGGCGGGTGCACGCCGCTGATCTCGGCGACCATCCGCACCTGCGCGTACGGCGCGAAGCCGTCGTCGACGCACTGGTAGCCGAGGTAGTGCGGCTCGGCGATGTCCAGCGTCACCTCTTCGTAGGTCTCCCGCCGCAGGATGTCCACGTAGGCGGACTCGCCCGGTTCCGGGCGACCGCCCGGCAGCGAGTGCTTGGCGCCGTCCACCCGGATCAGCACCCGTCCGTCCGGTGCGAACAGGAAGCCGTACACCTGGCGGACGGGTAGGCCCTTCGGGACGGCGCGGGTGTGCCAGGTGAACTTGGCCATGGCGGGATCCCCTTCCTGCGTCTCCCGGCGGGGCGTCCGCCGATGATCGAACCGATCACGTTACCGGGCGCGGGGCGGCAAGTCGCGCTTCGCCGCGCGGAGATCTCCACGACCGCCCGATCCGGTCGGTCGATCATCCACTGTGGATCGAACGGTGACGGGTGTCCGATGAGTGGAACCGCCCCGTTGCGCTGTTGACACCATTCCGGTGCTCTGGTCGGATGAAATGGTGTTCATCGCGACCAGACTGACCAGAAGGCGCCACGTGGATTTCGCCCGCGTCGGCGCGCAGGGCTGTCGTCGCTGATCTGATCGTCGCGCCTCGTTTCGGAGGCGACATCAGTTCCTTTCCTCTCCGGTGATCGCCGATCGGGCGCCGCACCGCGCGGCCCCGCCCGGCGTTCCCGTTCCACTCGGCCGTTTCCGCCGATCCGAATCCGGACCGGCGATGTTCGACGGTCCGGTTCCCCTTTCCCCGCGATGCCCGGAAATCCTTCCCGCGCACCGCTCGCGCCGCCTGCTCCACGACGGGAGACGAACGTGTCCGCAGACAGCCCTGCCGAGCCGCTGAAATTCGCCTACTGGGTGCCCAACGTCAGCGGTGGCCTGGTCACCAGCAAGATCGAACAGCGCACGAACTTCGGATTCGAGTACAACAAGGAACTCGCGGTGCTCGCCGAACGAAGCGGATTCGAATACGCGCTGAGCCAGGTGCGCTACGCCTCCAGCTACGGCGCCGCGCAGCAGCACGACCCGGCGGCGTTCAGCCTCGGACTGCTGTTGGCGACCGAGCGGCTCAAGCTCATCGTGGCCGCTCACCCGGGGTTGTGGCACCCGGCGATCCTGGCGAAGTTCGGCATCACCGCGGACATCCTCTCCGAAGGCCGGTTCGCGGTGAACATCGTCAGCGGCTGGCTCAAGGAGGAGTTCACCGGCCTCGGCGAGCCGTGGCTGGAGCACGACGAGCGCTACCGGCGCACCGAGGAATTCATCCGGGTGCTGCGCGGATTGTGGACGGAGTCGAACTTCGACCTCGCCGGGGACTTCTACCAGATCCGCGATTTCAGCCTGCGTCCGCAGCCGTTCGACGTTCCGGGACGGCCGCACCCGGAGATCTTCCAGGGCGGCAATTCCTCGGCGGCGCGCACCTTGGCCGGGCGCGTCTCCGACTGGTACTTCAGCAACGGCAAGGACTTCGACGGATTCAGCGAGCAGGTCGCCGACGTCCGGGAAGGGGCCGCGGCCAACGGGCGCACCGTGCGCTTCGGGCTCAACGGTTTCCTCATCGCCAGGGAGACGCAATCCGAGGCGAAGGCCGTGCTCAAGGAGATCGTCGACAAGGCCGACGTGGACGCCGTCGAAGGATTCCGGAAATCGGTGCGCCAAGCCGGGAAATCGACCTCCGACGGCAAGGGAATGTGGGCGGATTCCGAATTCGCCGACCTCGTCCAGTACAACGACGGATTCCGCACCGGATTGATCGGTACTCCGGAGCAGATCGCGCACCGCATCATCGAGTACAAGAAGCGCGGCGCGAACCTGCTGCTGCTCGGATTCCTGCACTACCTCGAAGACGTCGAGCACTTCGGGAAGCACGTGCTGCCCATCGTCCGCGAGCTGGAAGCGGACCTCGACCGCACCGGCGACCCGATCGGCGTCTCCTGAAGCACCTGATTCCTTCCCCGCACAGCAAGGAGAAACGCACATGAGCACCACTGAGGCCGATACCGTCAACGACACCGCCGGGCGCTGGGGACAGCGGCCCGGCACCAGGGAGGGCTGGCTGGAACGGGCGCAGGACGTGGCGGCGCTGCTGGCCACCGACGCCGTCGCCCGCGACCGCGCGGGCGCCACCCCGCACGCCGAAGTCCGGCTGCTCAAGGAATCCGGGCTGGTCACCTTGCTCGGCCCCGTCGAACACGGCGGCGGCGGGCAGACCTGGAGCACCGCCTACGAGGTGATCCGCGAGGTAGCCAAGGGCGACGGCTCCATCGGCCAGCTGCTCGGCTACCACTACCTGTGGGCGTGGGCGGTGCGCCTGGTCGGCACCGACGCCCAGATCGACGCCGTGGAACGGCTCTACACCGAGAGCGACCTGTTCTTCGGCGGCGCGGTCAACCCGCGCGACTCCGACGTGGTCATCACCGACGAGGGCGACGAGATCGTCTACACCGGGCGGAAGTCCTTCTCGACCGGGAGCAAGGTCTCCGACCTGACCGTGCTCGAAGGCGTGCTGGAGGGCACCGACAAGCACATCTTCGCCATCGTGCCCTCCGACCAGGAGGCCATCGTCTACGGCGACGACTGGGACAACCTGGGCCAGCGGCTCACCGAATCCGGCAGCGTCGAGATCAACGGGGTGCGGGTGCCGTGGGCGTCGGCGGCCGGGTACGTCGACAAGGAGTTCCAGCCGCTGGTCTACAACACGCTGAACACGCCCACGATCCAGCTGGTGTTCGCGAACTTCTACCTCGGCATCGCGCAGGGCGCGCTGGACGCGGCGACCTCCTACACGAAGGAGAAGACCCGCGCCTGGCCGTTCGGCGGGGACGACAAGGACAGCGTCACCGAGGAGTTCTACGTCCTCGACGCCTACGGCGATCTGCAGGCGAAGCTGTGGGCGGCGGAGGCGTTGGTGGACCGCGCCGGCGAGCGCATCGAAGGGCTGCTGCACGCGGAGCGGGCGAGCGTGACGGCCGAGCAGCGCGGTGCGGCGGCGGTGCTCATCGCCGCGGCGAAGGAGCGGATCGTGGCCACCGGGCTGGAGATCGCCACGAAGATCTTCGAGGTGACCGGGGCGCGGGCCACGTCGAACTCGACGGGCCTGGACATCTACTGGCGCAACCTGCGCACCCACTCGCTGCACGACCCGGTGGCGTACAAGCGCGTCGAAGTGGGCCGCTACACGCTGCTCGGTGAGATCCCCGAGCCGACCTGGTACACGTGACCGGACCGCTCGTCCCGCCGGTCCGGGCCCCGTTCGCTCAACCGGGCCTGGACTGGCGGATCTCGGTGGCCAGCACCGCCGCTTGGGTGCGGCGTTGCATGCCGAGCTTCGAGAGCAGCTGCGAGACGTAGTTCTTCACCGTCTTCTCGGCGAGGAACATCCGTTCGGCGATCTGCCGGTTCGTCATGCCCGCGCCGATGAGCTCCAGCACGGCCCGCTCCTGCTCGGTGAGCCCGCGCAGCGGGTCGTCCTGGGCGTGCTTGCGCCGCTGGCGTTCCAGCACCGCGGTGGCCGTGCTGGAATCCAGCAGCGACCGCCCGGCCGCTACCTCGCGGATGGCGGAGCGCAGGTCGGAGCCCAGCACCTGCTTGAGCACGTAGCCGGAGGCGCCGGCCATGATCGCGTCCAGCAGTGCCTCGTCGTCGGAGAACGACGTCAGCACCAGGCAGCGCACGCCCGGCAGCACCGACAGCAGGTCCCGGCACAGCTCGATGCCGTTGCCGTCCGGCAGCCGCACGTCCAGCACCGCCACGTCGGGGCGCGCCGGGGGCAACCGCACCAGCGCCTCCCGGACCGTGCCGACCTCGGCGACGATCGTGAAGTCGGATTCGTCCTCCAGGAGGTCGGCGATGCCGCGGCGCACCACTTCGTGGTCGTCGACGAGGGCGATGCGGGTCTGCCCGCCGCCCCCGTCGCGCGCCTCGGTGGTGCCCGGTGCCTCCGGGACGTCGTCGGTCGTGTCCATGCCGCAGCCCCCGCTTCCACCCGCGGTGCGCGAGTGCCTGACCCCCTTTTCCCCAGGTTAAGCGCCGCGGCTCCCGCGTCGCTCGGTTGCGGCGGGTCAGCTGATCCGCACTCCGGTGGTGGTGCTCCTGCGCGTCGTCATCCGACCGTCTCCCGTCCCGCGTGGTGACCACGGTCGCCCCCAGTTCTCTTCACCTGTTCGAGGGTACGAAACGGACACACCGCGTAACACGGTCAAAGGTCCCACCCCCGGTCGGATGACCGGGGCCGGGAGTGGTTCCGACTCTCGCTGCGCTGTGGTGTCATCGGTGCTGATCATCGTCGCGGGCCCCTGCGGTCGCGGCGGCACTCGGGGTTGGAGGGGCGGCGGGATGCGGCGAGGACGACGGGGCCATCCGTGCGAGCCGGACGCGAGCCGGTTGGGTCCGTGGACGTGCCCGGAGTGCGGTCAGCACTGGGAGATCCACGGCGTCGCGGGCACCGAGCCGAAGGTGCGCCGGGTCAGCCGCGTCGCGAAGTTCGTCGCCACTTGGCTGGGCGGCTGAAACACCCGGCCCCGGCGCCACGAGGCACCCCCGCACCCGCCCGGGACGCCCATCGGCGACCAGCACCACCGAACCGCCCACTCCGGACGGACCGCGCCCACTCCGGCGTGTCGGATTCCTCGCGATTTCGCGAGAAATCGAAAGAAGTTCGCACCCGAACGGAGCCTGGTGCGCCCTTGGAAAAGGTGCCGTGACCAGTGAGGACACTTCGCGCTGGTGATCACTGCGGGCCTGCGGGGCTCGGTGATTTCTCGCGAAATTGCGGGAGGTTGAAGCAGGTTCGACCGGGGGTCAGGTGGGGTCCGGTTCGGGGGGCGTGAGCAGGGGGACGCGCCAGGACAGCAGGGTTCCCGTCGGGTCCGCGTCGGTCAGCTCCAGGGTCCCGGAGAGCTGGACCGCCCGGTCGCGGAGGTTCCGCAGGCCGTTCCCGGACGAGCCGGCGCCGAGTCCGCGGCCGTTGTCGCGGACCTCGATCGTCAGGTCCGTGCCGGTGTCGATGGACACGGTGATCGCGGTGGCCTCGCCGTGGCGCAGCGCGTTGGTGACCGCCTCCCGCACGACCGCCTCCGCGTGCTCGAAGTACGCCGCGGGCACCGCGGTGTCGATCTGGCCGGACATCCGCACCGCCGGGGTGAAACCGGCCCCGCTGCTCGCGTCCGCCACCGTGTCGAGCAACCGGCGGCGCAGGCTCACCGGATCGTCGGCCTCCGGAGCCGAGTGCAGGTCGAAGATGGCGGTGCGGATCTCGCGGACCGTGTCGTCGAGCTGCTCCACCGACTGCTGCAACCGGCGCCGCACATCGGTGTCGGTGGCGCGGCGCAACGTCCCCTGCAGGCTCAGGCCCGTCGCGAACAACCGCTGGATCACGTGGTCGTGCAGGTCGCGGGCGATCCGATCCCGGTCGCCGAACACGTCGAGCTGCCGTTGCGCCCGGTTCTTCGCGGCCAGCTCCAACGCGATCGCCGTCTGGTCCGCGAACGAGGCCAGCAGCGGGACCTGACCCGGCCCGAACGGCCTGCTGTCCTTGCGGCGCAACGCGATCACCGCGCCCGCGCCCGCTTCGCCCGAGTGCAGCGGCACCGCCAGCGCCGGACCGTAGCCGGGCAGCACGTGCTTGAGCCCGCTGACCGGGGCCGCCGACACGTCGGCCTCCAACACCGGGGTGTCCCCGGTGAGGCTGGCCAGCACCGGGCCGTCCGTGCTCACCGGGATTCCCACCTCGATGTCGGCCTCCCCGGCGACCGCCTCCACCCGGGCCTGCCCGGAGGAGGTGCCGTGGCGGGCCAGCACGATCAGCGCGCAGTCGGCGCGGGAGATCTCCATCGCGCGCTGCGCGATGAGGCGCAGGCCATCGGCCGTGCTGACGCCGGACAGCAGCTCCGTGGTGATCTCGCTTGACGCCTGCAACCAGCGGTGCCGCAGCCGGGCCTGGTCGAACAGCCGCGCGTTCTCCACCGTCACCCCGGCCGCGGCGGCCAGCGCCCGCAGCACCACCTCGTCGTCCTGGCCGAACTCGCCGCCGTCGAGCTTCTCGGTCAGGTACAGGTTGCCGAACACCTCGTCGCGCACCCGGATCGGGATCGCGAGGAAGCTCCGCATCGGCGGATGCCCCTCGGGGAAGCCGATCGACGCCGGGTGCTGGGCGAGGTCCGCGAGCCGCAGCGGGCGCGGGTCCCGGGTGACCTGGCCGAGCAGGCCGCGTCCGCGCGGCGTCGGCCCCATCCGGGCCGCCGTGCCGGCGTCGATGCCGACGTGCACGAACTGGGTGAACTCCCCGCCGGGGCCCAGCACCCCGAGCGCGCCGTAGCGGGCCTGCACGAGTTCCGCGGCGGCCGACACGATGCGGTGCAGCGTGGTGTCCAGGTCGAGCTCGGTGCCGATGGCCAGCACCGCGTCCAGCAGGTCCTGCATCCGGTCCCGCGTGCTGACCACCCGGGCCAGCCGCTCCTGGAGCTCGCCCAGCAGTTCGTCCAGCCGCAGGTCGCCGAGGGTGGAGGCCACCTCTTGCAGCCGGTCGGTGACCGGGTCGGGACGGGAGGCATCGGACATCGCTGATCCATCGGTGTGGGCGGAGCGCGCGGCGTTTCCGGGAGGGACGCGCCGCTCGTCCGGGCGCCGGGCGGCTGGGGGAGTGGGACCGGCGGCCGAGCTCGTGCCGGATCGTCGGAGGGCGCGAGCCGCGATGCCGGAGCCCGCAGTCGTGCCCGCGGAGGACGTGCCTGTGCTCGGTGTGCCGGCCGCGTGCCGTCGGCGCGGGGTCGAGCGTATGACCCGAGTGTGACCGACCGTTCCGTCGCCAGCTAGTCGTTCTAGAGGGGGTCCCGGGTCGGCCTGCGCAGGGGCGCGTGGCGGTGGCTCGGACCCTGCCTTTGATCTTGACCCTGAGCAGGGGAGGGCGGGGGAGCCTCTCGGCGGTTTCCTCGCTGCGGGATCGATTTCTCTTCCCTGCACCGCGAAATCGCCATCCGCGCGTGAGAACCCGCGGTCGACCCGGCTGCGTGCCGGGTCATTGCCGCAGCGCTCGCGGGACACCGAGGATGAAGATCCGTGCTCAGGCGGGCGCCGGGGAACCTTCCGGGGGTGGGGCCAGTTCGCCCGAGTCGTCGGCGGCGAGCTTGGCGAGCAGTTCGCGGAGGCGGTCGGACTCTTCCGGGCTGAGGCGGTCCAGCATCCCGCTGTTGATCGAGTCGGCCAGCGCGGTGGTGTCGCGGAGCACGCGGCGGCCGTCGGCGGTCAGCTCGAGCTGGCGGCGCCTGCGGTCGTAGTGGTCGACGCTGCGCACCACCAGGCCGCGCTGTTCGAGGCGGGTGAGCATCGCGGCCAGCGTCGCCTTGTCGATCGCCGCCCGCCTGCCCAGTGCGGCCTGCTCGATGCCGGGGCTCTCGTCGATCGCCGTGAGCGCGGCGTACTGCGGCTTGGTGAGCTCGGGCGACCGCGCCTGCCAGCGCGCGCCGTGGTCCTGGATGACTCGGCGCATCAGGTGGAACACCGCGTTTTCCAGCTGCACAACGCACTCCTCGATGGCGGGTCGGTGGGCTCGCATCCTACGAGATCAGTGCCATCGGGGAGGTCGTTATCTCGGGACCTCGCCGCGACCAGTGGTAGTCTGTACACGAACGTTCGCATACGAACGAATGGAGGGCGGCGTGCGGCTGATCATCGGGATGACCGGGGCCACCGGCGCGCCGCTCGGAGTCCGCCTGCTGCGCGCGCTGCGCGAGCAGCCCGGCGTGGAGACGCACCTGGTGCTGAGCCGCTGGGCGCGCACGACGATCGAGCTGGAGACCGGACACACCGCGCGCGAGGTCGCCGAGCTCGCCGACGTGGTGCACGGATCCGGTGACCAGGGCGCGTCGATCTCGTCCGGTTCGTTCCGCACCGACGGCATGGTGATCGTGCCGTGCAGCATGAAGACCCTCGCGGGCATCCGGATCGGCTACGCCGACGGGCTCGTCGGCCGCGCGGCCGACGTGGTGCTCAAGGAGCGGCGCAAGCTCGTCCTGGTGCCCAGGGAGACGCCGCTGAGCGAGATCCACCTGGAGAACATGCTCGCGCTCTCCCGGATGGGAGCGGTCCTGGTGCCGCCGATGCCCGCCTTCTACGACCACCCGGAAACCGTGAGCGACGTGCTCGACCACGTCGTGGCGCGGGTGCTCGACCAGTTCGAGCTGCCCATGCCCGGCGCCCGCCGCTGGAACGGGCTCGCCGAAGCCCGCCGCGGCGACCGACCCTGAGGAGGAGAAGTGGCCCACGACGACCTGCGGTCCTACCTGGACGCGCTCGACGAGCAGGGGCAGCTGCTGCGGATCTCCGAGCAGGTCGACCCCGAGCCCGATCTCGGCGCGGCGGCCAACGCGGTCTCGCGGCTCGGCGAAGGGGCGCCCGCGCTGTACTTCGACGACGTCACCGGGTTCACCGACGCGCGCATCGCGCTCAACGCGCACGGTTCCTGGGCGAACCACGCGATCGCGATGGGGTTGCCGCCGACGACCTCGACCCGCGAGCAGGTCCAGGAGTTCATCCGGCGCTGGGAGGACTTCCCGGTGCCGCCGGAACGCCGGGCCGATCCGCCGTTCCTGGCGAACTCGCGCGAAGGCGCGGAGGTGGACCTGTTCGAGGTGCTGCCGCTGTTCCGGCTCAACGACGGCGACGGCGGCTTCTACCTGGACAAGGCCGCCGTGGTCTCGCGCGACCCGGACGATCCGGAGAACTTCGCCAAGCAGAACGTCGGCGTGTACCGGATGGAGGTCACCGGCCGTAACGAGCTCGGCCTGCAACCGGTGCCGATGCACGACATCGCGCTGCACCTGGGCAAGGCCGAGGAGCGCGGCGAGGACCTGCCGGTGGCCATCGCGCTCGGCAACGACCCGATCCTCACCGTCGTCGGCGGCACCCCGCTGGGCTACGAGCAGTCCGAGTACGAGATGGCGGGCGCCTTGCGCGGCGCACCGGCGCCCATCGCGACCGGTCCGCTGACCGGGTTCGACGTGCCGTGGGGCTGCGAAGTCCTGCTGGAAGGCGTCGTCGTGGGGCGAAAGCGGGAGATCGAAGGGCCGTTCGGCGAGTTCACCGGGCACTACTCCGGCGGCCGGAACATGCCGGTGGTGCGCATCGACCGCATCTCGTTCCGCACCGGTCCGATCTTCGAATCGCTCTACCTGGGCAAGCCGTGGACCGAGATCGACTACCTGATCGGACCGGCGACCTGCGTGCCGCTGTACCAGCAGCTGCGCGCGGACTTCCCCGAGGTGCAGGCGGTCAACGCGATGTACACCCACGGGCTGCTGGCGATCGTGTCGACGAAGAAGCGCTACGGCGGATTCGCCCGCGCGGTGGGGTTGCGGGCGATGACGACCCCGCACGGGCTCGGCTACACGAAGGTCGTGATCGTCGTCGACGAGGACGTGGACCCGTTCGACCTGCCGCAGGTGATGTGGGCGCTGTCGACGAAGGTGAACCCGGCGAGCGACCTGGTGAACCTGCCGAACATGTCGGTCGTGGAGCTCGATCCGGGGTCGCAGCCCTCCGGCATCAGCAACAAGCTCGTGATCGACGCGACGACGCCCGTCGCCCCCGACGTGCGCGGCCACTACGGCCAGCCCGTCCGGGACCTGCCCGAAACCGGCCGGTGGGTGGAGAAGCTGCGGACCCTGCTGCGCGAGAAGTGATGCGACGTCGCCGAACGAGAGGAGTGCCCGATGTGCCCGCGTTGTGCCGCTGAGGACCTGACCAGGCAAGCCGTGTCGCCGGTCGAGGGCGTGTGGGAGGTGTGGCGCTGCGAGCGGTGCCGCTACTTCTGGCGCAGCACCGAACCGGCCCGCCGCACCGAGCGGGAGTCGTACCCGGAGGCGTTCCGCATGACGCAGCGCGACATCGACGCCGCCTCCGAGATGCCCGCGATCCCGCCGCTGCGCTCATGAACGAGGTCGCGCTGATGTGGGAGGTGCGGGTCGTACCCGGCGAGCAGCACCGGTTGCTCGACTGGGCGCGGGAGCACGCCGTGCCCGCCGTGCGCGCGGCAGGCTGCCGCGACGTGCGGCTGTACCGGTCGGAGCAGCAACGGGTGGTGCTCATCGCCCACTTCGCGGCAGCGGAGGCACCGGTGCTGCCGGAACCTCCGCCGCACCTCGCGGCCCGGCCGCCGCACCAGTGGACGTTCGACCGCGTGCTGTGACGAGCCCGCGGTGGGGCGCTCAGGTGCGTTCGCGGGTGCAGGGGTCTTGGCAGGCGTGGTTGAGGCCGGGGAGGGGCAGCGGCTCCACCTCGACGCGCCGCGTGCCGATGGTGAACCAGGACAGCACGCCGCCGAGCGCGCACACCGCCGCCGAGATGAGCATCGCGAGCCCGAACCCGGCACCGACGGTGCCGCCTGGTTCGGTCATCCCCGCCACCAGCGGCAGCACCGCCACCGCGACCAGCCCGGCCAGCCGGGAGATCGCGTTGTTCACCCCGGAGGCCACCCCGGCGCGATCCTGCTCCACGGAGGCCAGTACGGCGGAGGTCAGCGGCGCGACGGTGATCGACAGGCCGAGACCGAACACGACCACACCGGGCAGCACGCCGGTGAGGTAGCTGGAACCCGGCACCGCCAGCGTCATCAGCGCCAGCCCGGCGGCGCAACCGAAGGGGCCGATCGTCATCGGCAACCGCGGCCCGGTGCGCTGGGCCAGCGCCCCCATCCGGCCCGAGATCAGCAGCATGATCACGGTGATCGGCAGGGTGGCCACCCCGGCGCGCAGCGCCGAATACCCCAGCGTCTGCTGCAGCTGCAGCGAGAGCAGGAACAACGCGCCGCTGAGCGCGGCGTAGACGGTGAACGTGGTGAGGTTCGCGCCGGTGAACTGCCGCGAGGCGAACAGGTTCAGCGGCAGGATCGGGTCCCGGGTGCGGCGTTCGATCAGCGGGAACGCGACGAGCCCGGCGACACCGGCGGCCAGCGCGAGGACGGTGAGCGGGTTCCAGCCGCGCGCGGGCAGTTCGATGAGCGCGTAGATCGCACCGGCGAGTCCGAGCGTGACGCTGCCCGCCCCGGCCAGGTCGGGTGTTCCCGCGCGACCGCTGCGCGTCTCCGGCACGTGCTTGGCGGTGACGAACAGGGCGACCGCGGCCAGCGGCACGTTGATGAAGAACACCCAGCGCCAGGACACCGCGTCGACGAGCCAGCCCCCGACGAACGGTCCCAGCGCCGAGGACACCCCGGTCAGCCCGGCCCAGGTGCCCACGGCGCGGCCCCGGTCGTTGGCGGCGATGGTGGAGTTGATCAGCGCGAGGCTGCCGGGGACCAGCAGTGCACCGCCGACGCCCTGCACCAGTCGCGCCACGATCAGCGCCTCCCCGCTGGGCGCGAGCCCGCAGCCGAGGGAGGCGGCGGTGAACACGACCAGCCCGGCCTGGAACACCCGGCGGCGGCCGTAGCGGTCCCCGAGCGCGCCGCCGAGCAGCAGCAGCGAACTCAGCGTGAGCAGGTAGGCGTCGAGCACCCACTGCAGGACGGCGAACCCGCCGCCGGTGTCGCGCCCGATGGCGGGCAGCGCCACGTTCACCACCGAGCCGTCCAGGAACGCCACTCCGGAACCGAGGATGGTGCCGACGATGATCCACCGGCCGGCGCTGCTGGCCAGCGGGATGGACGCGGTGGGATCCGGGCTGCTCATGCGGTCCTCTCCAGGAGCTGGACTGGAACCTCCTCGACCCACCGAGAATAGGTGTCCGCACTCTTACCGGCACTGTTCTTGGCCTGGGTAGGGGTCGGGTGGCGGAACCTCAGTTGCTTCCTCGCTGCGGGATCTTTTTCCCAAGTGGCTCCGCCACGAGGGAAAAAGCTGTCCTCGCGAGGAAGCAACTGAGAACCCGCTGGTGGTCGGCTTGCTCTGGCTGGTCGCTGCTCAGCGGCTTCGCCGCTGACAGGACAAAGACAACAACGTCGCTCCCAGGGCAAGATCAACGATAGGCGGGTTTCGCCATCCGGCCGCCCGGGCGAGCCGTGTTTATCCATTGTGGACGATTGACGGCGGGCGTGGTGGTGCGTAGAACACTGGGCGATGACCGGTGGGGCGATGTGCTGGAGTGGCCGATGACCGGAATCCGCCCGGAGAACCCGCGCATCGACGGGCGGCCGGGGCCGCTGCTCGGCGTCGACGACCTCGCGCCGGTGCTCAGCTGGTCCTTCGTACCGGAGGACGACGAACCCGGCGGCGTGCAGACCGCCTGCCACGTGGTGGTCACCGATCCGGACGGCGCGGTCTGGTGGGACACCGGGATCGTCGAGTCCGGCCTCGCCCAGGTCCGCTACGCCGGGCCGGAACCCGGCGCCCGGCAACGGCTCCGCTGGCGGGTGCGGGTCCGCGACGAGCACGACCGCTGGTCGACGTGGAGCGCTTGGTCCCACTGGGAGCTGGGGCTGCTCACCCGGTGCGACTGGGCCGAGGCGAGCTGGATCGCCCACCCCGAACGGGAACCCGGTGATCCGCTGCCGATCTTCGCGCGGTCGTTCACCGCGCGGGCGCCGGTGAGCCGGGCGCGGCTGCACGTGTGCGGGCTCGGCGTCCACGTCGTCACCCTCAACGGGCGGCCCGTCACCGACGAGGTGCTGGCGCCGGGCAACTCGAACTACCAGCGCTCCGCGGAACACCGGGTGCACGACGTGACGGAGCTGCTGCACGACGGCGAGAACACCCTGGGCGTCGCGCTCGGCCACGGCACCGCGCACGTGCACCGGCACGGCACCAACGGCGGCGCGCGCGACCCCTACTCGTGGTGGACGAGCGAGGAACCCGCCACGGGTGCGCTGCTGGTGCCGGTGCACCCGGGAGCCGACCGGATCCGAGTGGCCGAACCCGCGGCGCACCACGTCGGGAGCTCCGTCACCGTCGGTACCCGGCAGTGCTGGGAGAGCAGGCAGATCGCGGCGGTCGACGCCCGCGGGCTGATCATCACCCCGCCGCTGGAGCACGGGCATCCGGCGGGTGCCCCGGTGGTGGGCTCCGGCGATCCGGTCGCGGAGTGGGAACCGACCGCGGGCGCGGCGGTCTCGCCCCGGCTGCTCGCCAGGCTGGAGATCACCGGCCCGGACGGGTGCAGCGCGGTGGTCAGCGGGCCGGACTGGCGCGTCGCGCTGGGGCCGGTGGTGACCGACAACTGGTTCTCCGGCACCGACCACGACGCTCGCCGCGAACAGCCCGGCTGGGACCTGCCGGGCGCCGATCATTCCGCGTCCGCGCCGCGCCGCGACGGCACGCCCACGGGCTGGGTCGACGCGGTCCGCACCACCCCGCCGAACGGCACCACGGAACTCGTGTGGCGCCAGGCCCCGCCGGTCCGCGTGGTCCGCGAGTGGCGGCCGGTCGCGGTGCACGAGGTGTCGCCCGGCCGCTGGGTGTTCGACCTCGGGCAGAACATCGCGGGCTGGCCGCAGCTGCGGCTGCCGCCGGTGCCGCCGGGCACGGTGGTGACGCTGCGGCCCGGCGAGTCGCTGCACCCGGACGGCACCGTGGACCAGACCTCGATCCGCAACGATCAGCGCGGCACCGACGTGTTGCACACCTACACGGCGTGCGGCCTGCCGCGCGGGGAGCGGTGGCGCCCGTCGTTCCAGTACTTCGCGATGAGGTTCGTCGAGGTCACGGCTCCGGTGCGGCCCGAGGTGCTGGGCTTGCAGCTGCGGGCGGACGCGCCGCGCGCCGGAGCGGTCCGCACCTCCGACGAACGCCTCGACCGGTTGCACCGGATGGCGCACTTCTCGGTGGCGTCCAACCTGATGTCGGTGCTCACCGACTGCCCGGGACGGGAGAAGCTGGCCTACGGCGCCGACTACACGCATCCGATGGGGGTGCTGTCGCGGCACTTCGACCTCGCCGCGTACCTGCCGACGATGCAGCGCCACCTCGCCGAGGGCCAAGCGGGCCGCGGGCCGGACGTCGGCAACGTGGCGCTGAAGGCCCCCGTCTACGACTGGGGCTACCAGGGCGCGTTCGGCGACGAGGTGAACTGGGGCAACGCGATCGTGCTGGTGCCGTGGCTGCTGCACCGCATCTACGGCGACACCCGCACGATGGCGGACCACTACCCGAACATGACGGGCTTCCTCGACTACCTGCGCCGTCGCAAGGCGCACGCGAACCTGGTGACGGGGGAGCTGGGAGACTGGGTCGCCGCGGAGGAGACCTCCGGTGAACTGACCGGAACGTGGGGTTATCACGCCACGGCCCGATCGCTGGCCGAGATGGCGCGAATTCTGGGGAATCACGCGGATTCCCGGGAATTCGGGGAGCTCGCCGACGAGATCGCCGCGGCGTTCCACCGGCGGTTCTACGTCCCGGAGCTCGGCCGCTACAGCGGGGACGGCACCGAGGCGGGCGCGACGCAAGCGGCGCAGGCGATGCCGCTGGACGCCGGTATCGTGCCTTCGGCCGAACGCGAGCGGGTGCTTGCGGCCCTGGTCGAACGGATCCGCACGCCGGACGGCCCGCACCTGCGCGCAGGGCACCTCGGGCTCGGCCCGGTGGTGCGGGCGCTGCGCGACGCCGACCGCGACGACGTGCTGTGGGAGGTGTCCCGGCAGGACGCGGAACCGAGCTACGGGGCGTTCCTGCGGGACACCGCGGCGAATCCGGGCGGGCTCACGACGATCCCGGAGCAGTGGGACATGCGGAACTCGCTCAACCACATGATCCTCACGCAGCTCGACGAGTGGTTCCACACCGGACTCGCCGGGATCACCCAGGCGGCGGGGTCCGCCGGGTTCCGGACGCTGCGCATTCGGCCGAAGGTGGTGGGCGAACTGCGCTGGGTCGAGGGCCACTACACCACTCCGGCCGGGCGCGTCGAGTCCCGTTGGCGCCGCGACGGCCGGGAATTCACCCTCACCGTGCGGATTCCGCCGAACACCACGGCGCAGGTGCACGTGCCCGGCCGGATCGCCGGGGCGAGCCGGATTCGGGACGGCCGCGGGATCTTCGAGGTGGGGCCGGGGGTGCGCACGTTCCGCTCGACGCTCCCGCGCGCGGACGCGGGGGAGGAGCGGTGAATTTCGCGAGCAATGCCGGAATTCACCCGCAGTTGCGGTGGAATTGATCCAACCGTGGTGGGAATAACGCGATCTGGCGAGAAATGGTCACCGGGGTTCTCCCGCACGGTCGTCTCGGCCACGGTATGGATCCAGTCGGCCCCGAACAGCGGACAGAGGTGCGTGTGAGCGCGAACAGAGCGGAGCCTGAATGTTCGGACGACCTCGCCGAGGACGTGACGGTCCTCGGCTGGGTGCCCGAACCCGCTGAGCTGTCCGATGTGGAACTGCTGCTCGACGGTGCTTTCCCGCCGCTGGGCGGATTCCTGGACGCGGCCGAGGCCGAATCGGTGCGCACCCGGCGGCGGTTGAGCGACGGGACGCCGTGGCCCGCGCCGATCACGCTGCCGGTCCCTGCCGAGGTCGCCACCGCCGACGAGATCGAACTGCGCGACGCCGAGGGCGCCCCGGTCGCGCTGCTGCGCAACATCGCCCCCTGGTCCGACGGCACCACCTGCCACGTCTCCGGTCCGCTGCGCCCGGCCGCCGCACCCGGTGGAGCGCTGCGCCGGATGCGCCCCCCGGCCGCGGAGGTCCGGGCGGGACTGCCCGCGGGCCCGGTGCTCGGGCTGGTGGCGGACGAGCCGCTGCACCATCGGGAACTCGCGCAGGTCCGCGAACTCGCCGCCGAACTCGACGCGCACGTGCTGCTGCTGCCGCGGATGACGGGGCCGCGACCGGAGATCCTGGTGCAGGCCCTGCTCGCCGCCCGCCCGCACCTCCCGGCGGGCACCACGATCGTGCCGGTCCCGCTGGCGCGCCGCGCCGACCCGGACGGCGATGCGGCGCTGGCCGCCCAGGTCGCCGCCGCCTACGGCGCGACCCACCTGATCACCGAGCGGCAGGTGGACGGCTGCCCGATCCCCGTGGTCGAACCGCCCGAGATGCTCCGGGACTCCGAGGACCGCTGGACCCGCGCCGGCATCGGGCCCGGCAGCGGCGGCCTGAGCACCGCCGAACTGCGCGCCCGCCTGGACGACGGTGCCCCGCTGCCGTCCTGGTTCACCACCCCGGAGATCGCCGAGCAGCAGCGGCGGCTGCACCCGCCGCTGAACCGGCGCGGGTTCACGGTGCTGTTCACCGGGCTCTCCGGCGCGGGCAAGTCCACCTTGGCCCGCGCGCTGCGCGACGAGCTCAGCCAGCACGACCACCGGGCGGTGACGCTGCTCGACGGGGACGTCGTGCGCCGGACCCTGTGCGAGGGCCTCGGGTTCTCCGCCGCCGATCGCAGCCGCAACGTGCGGCGCATCGGCTTCGTGGCCTCCGAGGTGACCCGCCACGGCGGCGCCGCGATCTGCGCGCCCATCGCGCCCTACGAGGACGACCGGGACGCGGTGCGCCGGATGGTCGCCGAGTGCGGCGGGTTCGTGCTGGTGTACGTGGCGACCCCGCTCGGCGAGTGCGAACGCCGCGACCGCAAGGGCCTGTACCGCAAGGCCCGCGCCGGTGCGCTGCCCGAGTTCACCGGGGTGTCGGCGCCCTACGAGGCACCCGCCGACGCCGACCTGGTGCTCGACACCTCCGGACTGTCCCAGGACGAAGCCGTCGGCCGGGTCGTGGCGTTGCTGCGGGAGCGGGGCTGGGTGGGGTCGTGGACCTGGGAGTGACCCTGACCGGTCTGCTGACCGGGTTGCTGGTCGGACTGACCGGGATGGGCGGCGGAGCTCTCACCATGCCGCTGCTGACGCTGGTGTTCGGCGTGCCGCCGCTGGCCGCGGTGTCCACGGACCTGGTCGCGAGCGCCGTGATGAAACCGGTGGGCGCCGCGGTGCACCTGCGCCGCCGCACGGTGCACCTGCCGACGGTGGGGCTGCTGTGCCTCGGTTCGCTGCCCTGCGCGGCGGTCGGCTCGGTGCTGGCGGGATCGCTGGGCGCGGGCACCGGATCGGTGCTCAAGGCGGTCAGCGCCGTGGCGGTGCTGTTGGCCGCGGCGACCCTGGTGGTCCGGATGTACCTGGACCGCGGTCGTGGCAGCGCGAGCGGCGGGCCGCGGGTGCGGCCGGTGCCCACGGTGCTGCTGGGCGCGGTCGCGGGATTCATCGTCGGCACCACCTCGGTCGGCTCGGGTTCGATCGTCATCGTGTGCCTGCTGCTGCTCGACCGGGCGATGAGCTCGGCCCGGCTGGTCGGCACCGACCTCGTCCAGGCGGTCCCGCTGGTGCTGGTCGCGGCGCTCGGGCACCTGCTGCACGGTGAGGTCCACTTCGGACTCGTCGGGTCGTTGCTGGCCGGTTCGCTGCCGGGCGTGCTCGCCGGCGCACTGCTGTCGGCGCGCATCCCGGACCGGCCGGTGCGGGTGCTGCTGGGCGGGATGCTCGCGGTGACGGGCTCGATGCTGCTCGGACTGGGGGCGGTCCTGGCCGCCGCACTGGGGACGGTGGTCGCGTTGGCCGCGGCGATCACGACGTCCGGGAAGTTCTCCCGCGATCGGGCGCCGGCCCCGGCGGGAGACCGAATCGACGCCGGCGCAGAAGGAGGAACCGGGTGAAGGCGGACGATGATCACGAACTCGCCGCGCGGCTGGCGAACGAGGCGGGTCAGTGCCTCCTGGAGCTCCGCGAGCGCAGACAGTCCGAAGTGGACGGCAAAACCCTCGGCGACGAGGGCGACGCCGCCGCGCACGAACTGCTGGTGAACGCCCTAGCCGCGCAGCGCCCGCACGACGCGGTGCTCTCCGAGCACGGCGAAGCCGGGCCCGCGCGGGAACCCGCGGGCCGGGTGTGGATCGTGGACCCGCTCGACGGCACCAGGGAGTTCTCCGAGCCGGGCCGCACCGACTGGGCCGTGCACGTGGCGCTCGCCGAAGGCCACGACGTGCTCGCCTCCGCCGTCGCGCTGCCCGCCAGAGGGCTGGTCCTCGACACCGGCGCGCCGCCGAAGCCGCCCGCGCGGCGGGCCGGCGCGCCGCGCGTCGCGGTGAGCCGCAGCCGCCCGCCGGAGTTCGTCGGCGAGGTCGCCGCCGCCATCGGCGCGGAACAGGTGCCGATGGGCTCGGCGGGCGCGAAGATCGCCGCGGTGGTCCTCGGCGACGTCGACGCCTACGTGCACGCGGGCGGTCAGTACGAGTGGGACAGCGCCGCCCCCATCGGCGTCGCCCGCGCCGCCGGGCTGCACACCAGCCGCCTCGACGGTTCCCCGCTCGTCTACGACCGGCCCGACCCGTGGCTGCCGGACCTGCTGGTGTGCCGTGCGGAACTGGCCGAGCCGCTGCTGACGGCGTTGTCCCGCTCGGCCGCGACCCGTCCCGAGGGGAGCTCGTGATGCCCGCCGAACCCGCACTGTCCCGCTTGGACATCCTCGAATCCGAGGCGCTGCACCTGATCCGCGAGGTCGCGGCCGAGTTCGACCGGCCCACGCTGCTGTTCTCCGGTGGCAAGGACTCGGCCGTGCTGCTGCGCCTGGCGGAGAAGGCGTTCTGGCCCGCGCCGATCCCGTTCCCGGTGCTGCACGTCGACACCGGCCACAACTTCGACGAGGTGCTGGAGTTCCGGGACCGCCGGGCCGCGGAGCTCGGCGTGCGCCTGGTCGTGGCCTCCGTGCAGGACTCCATCGACGCCGGGCGCGTCGTGGAGCAGGAAGGCCGCGGCGCGAGCCGCAACCGCGCGCAGACGGTGACGCTGCTCGACGCCATCGGCGAGCACCGGTTCGACGCGCTGTTCGGCGGGGCCCGCCGCGACGAGGAACGGGCGCGGGCCAAGGAGCGGATGCTCTCGTTCCGGGACGCCTTCGGCCAGTGGGATCCGCGCAACCAGCGCCCGGAGCTGTGGAACCTCTACAACGGGCTGATCTCGCCGGGCGAGAACGTGCGCGCCTTCCCGCTGTCGAACTGGACCGAGCGAGACATCTGGACCTACATCGACCAGGACGGGGTGGAACTGCCCGGCCTGTACTTCGCCCACCGGCGCAAGGTCTTCGAACGCGACGGCATGTACCTCGCCGACAACCCGTTCGTGCACCGCGACCCGGACGAGCCGCTGGTGGAGAAGTCCGTGCGGTTCCGCACCATCGGCGACATGACCTGCACCGGCGCGGTGCCCTCCACGGCGGCCACGGTCGCCGAGGTGATCGCCGAGATCGCCGCCACGAAGGTCACCGAGCGCGGCCAGACCCGCGCCGACGACCGCGCGAGCGCCGCGTCGATGGAGGACCGCAAGCGAGAGGGATACTTCTGATGAGCCTGTCCACCGACGCCGAGCAGCAGGTCTTCGCGCCCGCCGACAGCCTGCTGCGGTTCGCCACCGCCGGTGCCGTCGACGACGGCAAGAGCACCCTGATCGGCAGGCTGCTGCACGATTCCCGCTCGCTGCTGGCCGACCAGCTGGAGATGCTGGAGCTGGCGGGCAAGGAACGCGGCGACGAGGTGCTCGACCTGGCGATGGTCACCGACGGGCTGCGTGCGGAACGCGAGCAGGGCATCACCATCGACGTGGCGCACCGCTACTTCGAGACCGCGCGCCGGGCGTTCATCATCGCCGACACCCCGGGCCACGCCCAGTACACCCGGAACATGGTCACCGGGGCGTCCACCGCGGACCTGGCGATCGTGCTCGTCGACGCCCGCAACGGGCTCACCGAGCAGAGCCGCCGCCACGCGGTGCTGGCCGGGTTGCTGCGGGTCCCGCGGCTGGTGCTGGCGGTGAACAAGATGGACCTCGTCGGCTACGACCAGGGCGTGTTCGACGAGATCACCGCGGAGTTCGCGCGCTTCACCGACGAACTGGAGCTGCGCGACGTCGCGGCCATCCCGATCTCGGCGCTGCGCGGCGACAACGTGGTGCACCGGTCCGCGGAGATGCCGTGGTACGACGGCCCGGCGCTGCTGGAGCACCTGGAGCAGGTGCACATCGACGATGACCGGTCGGCGGGCGACTTCCGGCTGCCGGTGCAGTACGTGATCCGCGCGCAGGGGCAGGACTACCGGGGCTACGCGGGGCAGATCAGCGGTGGCCGGGTGCACGAGGGCGCCGAGGTGCTGCACCTGCCCTCCGGGCTGCGCACCAGGGTGACCTCGGTGGACACCGCCGACGGCGCGCTGGCGGAGGCGCGGGCGCCGCAGTCGGTGTCGGTGCGGCTGGCCGACGAGATCGACGTGGGCCGCGGTGATCTGCTGTGCGCGCCGGACGCCGCGCCCGCCGCGGCCACCGAGCTGTCGGTGCGGGTGTGCTGGATGAGCGCGAAGTCCGCGCTGCGGCCGGGCGCGCGGCTGCTGCTCAAGCACACCACGCGAACCGTCAAGGCCGTGGTCACCGAGGTGCACCACCAGGTCGACGTCACCACGCTGCGGCGCGATCCGGCGCGGGAGCTCGGGCTCAACGACATCGGCGAGGTGGGGCTGCGGCTGGCGCAGCCGGTGTTCTGCGACCCCTACGAGCGCAACCGGCTCACCGGCGGGGGATTGCTGATCGACGAGTCCACGCACGCCACCGTCGGCGCGGTGATGATCACCGAGGCGCGCTGACCGCGCACTGGGAACAGCGGGAAGGCCCGACCGCTCGGGCGAGCACAACAAGGAGCAACACCATGGTGAAGATCATCGGGGCCGGGTTCGGCCGCACCGGAACGGCGTCGATCAAGTCGGCGCTGGAGCACCTCGGCTTCGGGCCGTGCTACCACATGTTCGAGGTCATCGCGGAACCCGAGCGGATGCAGGACTGGGCCCGCGCCCTGGACGGCCCGGTCGACTGGGACCAGGTCCTCGGCGGCTACAAGTCCACTGTGGACTGGCCTGGCTGTACGTTCTGGCGGGAACTGATGGCGGCCTACCCCGACGCCAAGGTCCTGCTGACCACGCGCGACCCGGAGCGCTGGTACGACAGCACCTACAACACGATCTACCAGTTCGTGCAGGACCCGCCCGGCGACGCCGACGACGCGTTCACCACGAAGCTGCGCCCCACCATCGAGCGGATGATCTGGAACGGCACCTTCGACGGCCGGTTCGAGGACCGCGCCCACGCCATCGAGGTCTTCGAACGGCACAACGCCGAGGTCCGCGCCGCCGTGCCCGCCGACCGGCTGCTGGAGTACCAGGTCGGCCAGGGCTGGGAGCCGCTGTGCGACTTCTTCGGCGTCGACGTGCCCGCCGAGGACTTCCCGCACATCAACGACAGCGCCTCGATCCGCGACCTCGCGGAGCAGGTGCAGTCCCAGGGCAGGTTCCCCTCACCGTTCACGACCGCCTGAGAAGGCTTCGAAACCTGGTCGCGCAGGGCAACGGGTAGCGCACGTCGGCCGCCTCCTCGCGGCGGAGCGATTTCACGAGCGGCGCCGCCGCACGAGGAATCGCCGCCCACGCGAGGAGGCGGCCGAGAACCCGCCAGTGCTCGTCACCGCGCGGCGGCCCCTCCGCTGCGACGACGGCACCCGCGTGCACCCTTCCCGCGCGGCCGGTTTTCAAGCACGTCACCGAAATTCCGAGGAGCCGACCGATGACGACCACCCCCGACCCCGCAGTGGGGCGGCGCAGCGTGCTGCGCATGATGGCCGCTGCAGCCGCCGTGCCCGCGCTCGTGAGCACCGGCACCGCCGCGGTCGCCGCCGCCGCGCCGCGCGCCGGGACCCTCGCGGGCCACACCTTCGTGAGCCGCCCCGACCTGAACCCGCCGCAGGTGGAGATCAGCACCCCCGCCGCCGGCGTCGAACCCGGCTACGTGCTGCTCACCCCGGCCGGGGCCAACAAGCTCAACGCGGCGGCCCCCGCCCCGCGAGCCGACTTCCAGCCCGGCGCGCTGATCATGGACGACCTCGGTCAGCCGGTGTGGTTCTCCCGGCCCGCCGAGGGCGTCATCGCCGACATGAAGGTCCAGCAGTACCAGGAGAAACCGGTGCTGACCTTCTGGGAGGGCGCGATCCACATCCCACCCGGCTTCGGAGAGGGCCGGTTCGTGGTGCTCGACGAGAACTACGAGCGCATCGCCGAGGTCAGCCCGGCCAACGGCCTGCAGGGCGACATGCACGAGTTCGTGATCACCCCGCGCGGCACCGCGCTGGTGATCGTCTACTCCGAGGTGCGCGCCGACACCACCCCCGTCGGCGGGGCGCCGGACTCGAAGGTCCTCGAAGGCGTCATCCAGGAGATCGACATCGCCACCGGCGACCTCGTGTTCGAGTGGCGCAGCCTGGAGCACGTGACGCTGGACGAATCCTTCTACCCCGTGCCGAAGGACCCGGAGGAGTGGTTCGACTACATCCACCTCAACGCGGTCTGCGAGGACGGTGACGCGCTGCTCGTCTCGGCCCGCTGCACGCACGCCGTGTACCGGATCGACCGCGCCACCGGCGAGGTCAACTGGCGGCTCAACGGCAAGAAGAGCGACTTCGTGATGGGGACCGACGCGCCCTTCGCCTGGCAGCACGACTGCCGGCGGCAGGCCGACGGCGTCATCAGCCTGTTCGACAACGCCGCCGCCGCACCCGGCCGCGGGAAGTCCCGCGCGCTCACCCTCGCCGTGGACGAGACGGCGCGCACCGCGGAAGTGGTGCGCAGCAACGAGAGCCCCGAAGGGCTGCTCGCGCCGAACCAGGGCAACACGCAGGTCCTCGCCAACGGTCACCTCTTCGTCGGATGGGGCGGCGAGCCGTACTTCACCGAGTTCGACGAGAACGGGACCGCGCTGTTCCACGGCAAGTTCGTCGATTCCATCACCTCCTACCGCTCGTTCCGGTCGGCGTGGGTCGGCAGGCCGCTCGACGCGCCCGCCGTGGCCGGGCAGGCAGGCGACGGCGTGACCAGCGTGTACGCCAGCTGGAACGGCGCGACCGAGGTCGCCGGCTGGCGGGTGCTGACCGGCCCGGACGAGGCGAACCTGACCCCGGTGCAGGACGCCGAGCGCGCCGGGTTCGAGACCAAGGTGGACGTCCCCGGCGGCGCCGCGTTCGTCGGCGTGCAGGCGCTCGACCGCGACGGCGCGGTGCTCGGCACCTCCCCCGCGGTCGCGGTCAGCTGACGCGGCGGTCCGCGACCCGGCCGGGGTGCGGCCGGGTCGCGGACCGGACGGCAGGCGGGAACGCGCCGACGACGCGGCTCATAAGGTGTGCGGGAGCCCGTCGACCCGCCCTACCGATCGTGAGCACGCGCATGCCCCATGCAGCCCCCGCGGGGACTCCCGCCTCCGAGGTCGTCATGAACGACCGCCTCACCGACCTCGTGTGCCTGCGCTGCGAACGGGCCTACCCGGTGGCCGACCACACCGCGGGCTGCCCGCGCTGCCTGGAGCAGGGCTTCCCGGCGAACCTGCGCTGCCGCTACGACGGCGACCCCGTCGGGCAACTCGCGCTGACCGGGGCGCGGACCCTCGGCGAAGGCGCCACGCCGCTGTTCCCGCTGCCCGCCGGGCTCGCCCCGGACGGCGTCGAGGTGTGGGTGAAGAACGAGTCCGCCAACCCCACCGGTTCGCACAAGGACCGCTTCAGCTGGGGAGCGGTGGGCCGTGCCGCCGCGGCCGGGTACGAGTCGGTGGTGGCGGCCTCCTCCGGCAACGCGGCCGTGTCGCTGGCCGCCTACGCCGCGGCCTACGGACTCGGCTGCGACCTCGCGGTCACCCGAGAGGTGCCCGCCGCGATCAGCGCTGCGGTGCGGGACACCGGCGCCCGGCTGCACGTGTTCGACAGCGCCGAGCAGCGCTGGGACTTCGTGCGCGACCACGGAGCCGACCCGGCGCGGCTGCCGGTGACGAACTACGCGCGCCCCGTCGTGGGCAGCAGCCCCTACGGCGTTGACGCGATGCGCCCCATCGGGTGGGAGATCGTCGACGAGCTGGGACGGGTCCCGGACCACGTGCTGCTGCCCACCGCACGCGGCGATCTCGCCTACGGGGCCTACCTCGGCCTGCGCGAGAGCGCGCGGCGCCACGACCGGCCCTGCCCGCGCATCCACCTGGTCGAACCGTTCCCGCGCCTGCGCGCGGTGCGCGCCGGGGCGGACGTGCGCAACTCCTTCGCGGGCGACGCCGCCGCGACCCCGTCCATCGGCGGCGACTCCACGACGCTGCAGGCGCTGCGGGTCCTGGAGGACACCGGGGGCGTCCCCGTCGTCGTCGACACCGGCGTCGAGCAGGCCCGGATCGGCTTGGCCCGCAACGGCATCCTGCTCGAAGGCGCCAGCGCGATCGTGCTGCCCGCACTGCACTCGCTGCACGAGCACATCGCCCCCGGCGAGACCGCGGTCCTGCTCGCCACGGCTCATCCCTTCAAGGGCCTCTGAGAATCCTTCTTTGTTCTGGCCCGGGTAGGGGTCGGGTGGCGGAACCTCAGCTGCTTCCTCGCTGCGGGATCATTTTTCCAAGTGGCTCCGCCACGAGGAAAAAGGCTGTCCTAGCGAGGAAGCAGCTGAGAACCCGCGGGTGGTCTTCTTGCTCAAGCTGGTCGCTGCTCAGCGGCTTCGCCGCTGACAGAACAACGACCACGAACGCTGCTCACGTCGAAGGGCGAGAGCAAAGGCAGGTGGTCAGCGGCGTTTTCGTTGCGGGATCGATTGTTCGTGCGTGTTCGACGCGCAGCGAATTCGCTGTTCTCGCGCGGAGGCCGCCGAGAACCCGCCGTGATGCCGGTTGCGCGTGATCACACCTCACCGGGAACGGGTCGTGTACACGCCGTGGGGGTGCTGGTGGTAGCCCTTGGCTCCGACGGCGCGGGCGAGCGGGCTGCGGATGTCCTCGTCGGCGCGGACCAGGTCGAGCACGTGGCGGAAGTCGAACCGGGGGGTCCAGCCGAGGTCGGCGCGGGCGCGGTCGTTGACGTACACCCGGTCCAGGCCGGGGAACATGCGCCAGCCGCGGCGGGCGAACTCCGCCACGTGGTCCGGGAACAGCCGCCGCACCACCGCGGGCGCGTCGGACCGCAGCTGAGCCAGGTCCTCCGGTGCGAACGGGGGAGTGGCGCTGACGATGTAGCGCCCGAACCCGAGCTGCGGCGCCCGCGCCAACGCGAGGCGGTGCGCGTCCACCGCGTCCTGCAGCTCGACGCGCCGGTACAGGAACTCGTTCACCTTCGTGTTGAGCCCGTCGTAGGCGGCGCGCACCTCGTCCCGGTCGTCGTCCTCCGGGAAGAACCGCGAGGTCCGCAGCACCACCACCGGCAACCCGAGCTCGTGGTGGAGCAGCTCGCAGACCTGCTCGGCGGCGATCTTGGTGACGCCGTAGATGTTGCGCGGCACCGGAACCACGTCCTCGGTGATCCAGGCGGCGGGTTCGTCCGCGGCGGGCGTCAGCGCACGGCCGAACGCGCTGGTGCTGCTGGTGAACACGAAGCTCCGCACCCCGGCCGCGGCCGATTCCTCCAGCAGCGCCAGGGTTCCGGAGACGTTGGTGTCCACGAACGCCTGCCGGTCGTGCGAGCTCACGTGCGGCTTGTGCAGCGTCGCGGCGTGCAGCACGCCCGTCACGCCGTCCAGGCAGCGGCGCAGCACCTCCCGGTCGGTGATCGACCCGGTGGCGGTGGTGAACCGCGAGTCCAGGACGTCGAGCCCGACCGCGTCGCGGCCCTCCGCGCGGATGCTCCGGACCAGCGCCTCGCCGAGGTGCCCGGCGCTACCGGTGACCAAGATCTTCTCATCGTTCACGGGCCACGACGCTAGTCGTCGTGCTCCGTCGGCGAAATCGAATTCGCCGCGCGCTCATTCGCGGACGATGACCACCGGGCACTTGGCGTGCACCGCGCACCGCTGGCTCACCGAACCGAGCAGGGTGCGGTAGAAGCCGCCGTGCCCGCGGCTGCCGACCACCAGCAACTGGGCGCCCTCGGCGGCTTCCAGCAGTGCCTGCGCCGAATGCCCGTGCACGACCACGCGTTCCACTTCGGCGCCGCCGCCGGTCACCACTTCCACGGCGTCGTTCATGTTGCGCTGCGCGGCGGCCTGGAAGTCGTCCGGCGGCATCGGGCCGCCCTCCCAGCTGTAGAACGCCGGGTACTCCCAGGCGACGACGGCGCGCACGGTGGCGCCGGTGAGCTCGGCCTGCCGCAGCGCCCAGCGCAGCGCCGCGCGGGACGGTTCGGAACCGTCGACTCCCACGATGATCGCGTTCTCGGTCGTGCTGCCCATGCGCCACCTCGACTGGTGTGGTCCGCCGCGCTCGGCGGCGGAAGGACGGCTTCGCACTCCGGTGCCCCGGTTCCTCCAGTGTGCGATGAACGCCGCGCCGGCCGGAACCCCCGGTTCACCCGTCCGGCGGCGCAGCGCCGCGAGCCGGACGGTGCACGGCGAACGGAACGTGATCGAGCAGGAACGGAACTCTCCGTGTCCGAGGCTCCGATCAGGGGTCACTCGGCACGGTGGGGTGGCGCGTTTTTCCGCTCGATAAAGGGAAATCCGGCCGCTGATCCACACACGACCGGCGTCTTGCCGTGACGGGTGTGGCGGGGGTTACCTCATGGGGCACGTTTCACCGAGAGCAAGGGGGCGATCATGACGACAGCCGCGAACGGAACCACGGGGCGCTACCTGGTCCTGCTGGAGGACGACGCGACCGTGCTCGGCGCCCGGGAACTCACCCGGCTCGCCGGGATCCGCACCGCCAGCACCGCCGACGCGGCCGGAGCCGGGCCCGGCGAACTCTTCAGCGGCGCGGGAGGCGTCGTCCTGCACGAACTCGGCGTCGCCCTCATCGACGCCGCCGAGGACCAGATCGCCGCGCTGCAGAACTCGGTGCGCGAACGCGGCACACCGCTGGTGGCCATCGAGGCCGAGCGCGAGGTGTTCGCCATCGGCTCACCGCAGCCACCGGCCGACGGCGAGGTCACCTGGGGCCTGCGGGCCGTCCGCGCCGACCGCAGCGCCCCCACCGGAGCCGGCATCCGGGTGGCCGTGCTCGACACCGGTTTCGACCAGGCGCACCCGGACTTCGCGGGCCGCGACATCGTCACCGCGTCCTTCGTGGACGGCCAGGACGTCCAGGACGGCCACGGCCACGGCACGCACTGCATCGGCACCGCGTGCGGACCGCGCAGCACCCAGGCCGGTCCGGGCTACGGCATCGCCTCCGAGGCCTCGATCTACGCGGGCAAGGTGCTCGGCGACGACGGTTCCGGCGGGGACAGCGGAATCCTCTCCGGCATCCAGTGGGCCATCTCCAACGGCTGTTCGGTCGTGTCGATGTCACTGGGCGCGGCGACCCAGCCGGGCCAGCCGTTCTCGGACGCGTTCGAGCGGGTCGCGCAACGAGCGATCCAGCGCGGCACCCTGATCGTCGCCGCGGCCGGCAACGAGAGCCAGCGCTCCGCAGGCAGCATCGCGCCCGTGGGCCACCCGGCGAACTGCCCGTCGATCCTCGCCGTCGGGGCCGTCGACGAGCAAGGCGCCATCGCTGACTTCTCCTCCGGGACGGTCGACCAGATCGGGCAGGTCGACGTCGTCGGACCCGGCGTCGACGTGTACTCCAGCTGGCCGGGCCAGGAGCGCTACCGCAAGATCAGCGGCACCAGCATGGCGACCCCGCACGTCGCGGGTGTCGCCGCGCTGCTGGCGCAGCAGCACCCGGAGCGGGCCTGGGGCCTGTGGGCCCGGCTCGCGCAGAGCGCGCGGCGGCTCCCGCTCCCGTCGACCGACATCGGCGCGGGCCTCGTGCAGGCCCCTTGATCCGCTCCCCGCGCTGAGCGCGTGATCCGGTAGGTGCGGCGAGTGCGCTCCGGCGTGCTCGCCGCATCGTCGTGCTCACGGCGGCACGTGTGTCGTTCCCCCGATCCGGGTAATCCTCGCGCAGCCGGTCAGGTGCGCTGAACCGGTCAAGCACGATGGGGTGATCGCTGGCGACGGTCGCACGCGATCGCTCGGGGGGACGGCACAGATGAGCACAGGCAACGCCACCGGGGGAGAAGGGGACCGGAACTCCGGACGACTCGGCAGAGGTGAACCGGGCCCGGCGCGGCGTCCGAGATCGACCGCGGCGGCGGTCGACGAGGCCGTCCGGGCTCGGGAGGAGATCGGCGGCGCGCTCGACGACGCGCAGCGCACCGGGGAGACCGCCATCCCGGGCGCCCGCGCCGAACCCGCCGTCGAGGCCGCGGACCTCTCCGCGCGGGACGCGCTGCTCGACGTCGCGGTCCGCGGCCACCGCCTCGCGCAGGTGCTCGACGGCCTCGCGCACCGCTACGCCACTCCGGGCACCGCCCGGCCCAACGACGCCCACGTGGCGCTGGACCAGGCCGCGGCGGCGGCCGAAGACCTGGGCAACTGCGCGAAAGCGGCCGCGGCCGCCATCGCGGAGCAGGCCGACCACCGCGACTGATCCGCCACGGCCCGCCGGTTCCTCGCGAGGAGGACGAGTCCCGCCGAAGAACCGGCCGAGGCCCGCTGGAGGCGTTCAGCTTCGCGACAGCGCGCGTTCCAGTTCGGCCTTGTTCATCTTCGAGCGGCCGTCGATCCCGGCCCGGCGCGCGTCCTGGTACAGCTGGGCCTTCGTCCGCCCGAGGGGACCGGTGCGGTTGCCGGAGCGCAGCCCGCCGCGGCGTTCCGGGGAGAGGTCGTGGACCGAGGTCCTGCTGCGCCGCTTCGCCTGGCCCTGCTGGGCCCGCTCCTTGTTCACGGTCCGGGCCGCGATCTCCTTCGCCCGGGCCTTGCTGCTGCCGTGCTGCTCGGCGTTGGACTTGATGTGCTCGTACTGCCGCTCCTGCTTGCGGTTCGCGCCTGCAGGCATGAGGCCTCCTCCGACGGGGTCGTTCCGGTTCCGCGTTACCCGGTTGCGGGCACCGGCACACTCGTTCGTCGTGATCCGGCGGGGTTCCGTTGCGCGATCGGTGGAATCGCGGCGCGCGGGCGGATCGGGAGCGGGCTCGCGGCGGTCGTTCGCGGCTACCCTGCACCGCTGGACGAAGGGGGAGCGTCATGACCGCTCAGGACCGACGGGCGTTCCGCGAGCGCTTGCCGCTGCGCCGGATCAGGGCGCCGCGGTGGGCCGAGCAGGAGGGGACCTGGCGGCAGGCTCGTCCGGAGCTCATCGACGCCGCGCTGCGGCGAGCGCTGGAACGGCCGTCGGGCAACTGGTTCGTGCTCGCCGCGAGCCGGGAGATCACCGGTGACCGCCCGTTCGGGCGCACCGTGGCGGGCGTGGAACTGGTGGCGTGGCGGGACGGGCGCGGAACGCTCCACATCGGACCGGGAGCCTGCCCGCACCTGGGCGCGCCGTTGAGCGAGGCGCGGGTGCACCGGGGCCGGCTGGTGTGCCGCTGGCACGGGATGTGCCTGGGCGAGAACTCCCCGCGGTGGCCGACGCTGCCCGCGCATGACGACGGGGTGCTCGCCTGGGTGCGGCTCGACGCCGTCGGCGGTGAGCCGCCGCTGCCCGCACCGGTGCTGCCGACGCGCCCCGCGCCGGAGCGGAGCATCCACGCGGTGGCCACGGCGATCGGGCAGTGCGAGGCGCAGGACGTCGTGGCGAACCGGCTCGACCCGTGGCACGGCTCGTGGTTCCACCCGTACTCGTTCGCGAACCTCACCGTGCTGCGCACGCCGGACCCGGATGCGGACGACGACTTCGAGGTGGCGGTGTCGTTCCGCCTGGCGCGGGGCATCGGGGTACCGGTGCGGGCCACGTTCAGCGTCCCGGAACCGCGCACGATCGTGATGCGGATCGTGGCGGGGGAGGGCGTGGGCAGCGTCGTGGAGACTCACGCGACGCCGCTGGGCCGGAACTCGGCGGGGCGCCCGACGACGGCGGTGGTCGAAGCGATCGCCGCGCACTCGGCACGACCCGGGTTCCGGGCGGCGCTCCCGGTCGCGGGCGCGGTCCGCCCGCTGATGCGGTGGGCGGCGCTGCGGTTGTGGCGCGACGACCTCGCCTACGCCGAGCGCCGCTACCGGCTGCGCACCCGCCCTCAGCCCTGATCCACGGCACGGCCCGAGCAGCGCCGGTGCGCGCCCGAATATGTTCCTGAATACTAGGGCTTCAGTGCGGAGTGAAATCAATGCTCTGAAAGCAAAGCCGACAACCGCTCGGACCAGGGAAGGGGCAACGTGGCGAACGGACCGCTCAGGCCCAGCGCGCGGCTGCCCGCAGCAGCGGGGAACGACCGCGCACGGGCACGCTCCACACGTCGTGCCCGCGCAGCCCCCACGAGTCCAGCAGCCGGTCCGCGGCGAGCATGCCGCTGGTCGCGGCGCGCTCCATCAGCGCCACCGGCAGATCGACCCGCACGTGGTCCCCGGCGAGCACCAGCGCCGGTTCCGGGGTGCTGATCGACGGTCGCAGCCCGAAACCGCCGGGCGGGAACAGGGGGCAGTCCGCGCGCAGTTCGTGGCGTTCGTCGACGATCTGGGCCGCGGCGGTCTCCGGGTACACCCGGTGCAGCTGTTCGAGGGCCTGCCCCCGCATCCCGTCCGCGGTGGTGTCGGCGGGCAGCGCGTAGCAGTGCACTTCCACCACCGAGCCGCCGTGCTCGCCGGCCCAGCGCGCCGCGCTGCGCTCGTAGCGCTCCAGCACGCTGATGTTGTCCACCGGCCCGAACCCGCTGGTGCCGAGGAACGCGTGCCGGTGCCCGGCCACCGGGCGGTCCAGCCAGAACCGCGAGACGAGGAACGCCGGCGCGGTGCGCGCGGACCCGATCCGCTCCCGCCAGTCGCGGTGGCCGAGCGCCGGAGAGCGCCGCACGATCCGCTGCGCCGAGCCGAGGTCCGCCGCGAGCACCACGGCGTCCGCGCCGATCGCCTCGCCGTCGTCGAGGTGCACCGCGAACTCGCGCGGCCCCTCGTGCGACACCGACTCCACGGTGGTGCCGAGGCGGAACCGCACGCCGCGCTCGTCGAGGTGGTCGCGCAGCGGGTCCCACAGGGCGGTGGGGAAGGAGTCCGCGGCCACGTCGAACAGCAGGCCCTCGCTGGAGCCTAGGAAGTACAGGTGGAACATCAGTGCCAGCTCGGCCGCCGACAGGTCGGTGGGCGGGGCGAAGAAGCTGCGGGAGAACACTTCGAACGCCAGGTGCCGCGCGGCTTCGGGGAACCCGATGCGGCGCAGGTACTCGGCGGCGTCGATCTCGTCGAGCCGTCCGTAGCCGCCGGGGATCCGCACGTCGGCCAGCGTCGCGGCCTCCCGCAGGTTCATCCGGGAGACGTCGCGCCAGCGGAAGGTGGGGCTGCGGGCGACGAATCCCAGCGCGTTCCACGGCGGTGACTGCGGCAGTCCGGCGAAGGTGTCGGTGCGGCCGTCCGCGCTCAGCAGCGGGTATTCGGGCAGCGCGACGAGCCCGGTGAGTTCCGGATCCGCGCGGCGCAGCAGGCCGCGCAGGTTGTAGTACTGGCGGAAGAACGCGTGGAAGCCCCGGTTCATCGGCACCTCGGAGCCGTCCCGCAGCGTCGTGCTCCAGCCGCCGACGCGTCCGCCGAGGTGGTGCTCGCGTTCCAGCAGCACCACGTCCACGGCCCGGTCACGCAGGCAGGCGGCGGCGGAGAGTCCGGCGATGCCGCCGCCGATCACGACGACGCGGGGCGTGGTGGTGGCGGGGCGGTCCGCGCCGGGGTGGCCGGGGTGGCGCACGGCTAGGGGGTCACGCATCGGGTCGGACTCCGAGGAAGGTGTGGGTGAGCGTGCGCTGCCACCCGGACATCGGTTCGCGGCGCACCCGGTCGAACCCCGCCTGCCGCAACCGTGCCTCGATCCGCGGTGGGGAGTCGAAGTCGAGCACGCTGCGCCACAGGTACCGGTACAGCGCGGCGTCGCCGGTGACGAGGCGACCGGCGGGGATGATCACCGTCCAGCAGACGGCGTGCCACAGCAGCCGGTCCGGCGTGCGGCGCGGCAGGGAGTAGTCGTGCACGGCCAGCGGGGCGCCGGGGCGGAGCAGGTCGTGCAGCAGTCGCAGTCCGGCGTCGGGTTCGGGCAGGTTGCGCACGAGGTAGGCGGCAAGGATTCCATCGAACGGGCCGTGCACTCCGGCTTCGGGCAGGCGGCGCGCGTCGGCGTGCACGAAGCGCACCGCGCTCGGCCAGGTCTTCTCGCGCGCTCGGGCCAGCATGCGCGCTGATCCGTCGACGGCGGTGATGGACGCGTCGGGGAACGCTTCGTGCAGCGCGCGGGTGGAGGCGCCGGTGCCGCAGCCGACGTCGAGCAGCCGCAGGCCCCGGCCGCCGTCGGGGAGTGCGAGCCGTCGCGCGGAGCGGGCGAGGTCGCGGTGGTAGCCGGGGTTGGCGGAGACCAGTGCGTCGTAGTCGCGTCCGCCTCGGTCGAACAGTGCGGTGACTTCGGTGTTCATCGCCGGTTCCTCCCGTGCGTGGTGGTGCGGGCTCGGGCGGCGCCCGCGGCCAGCAGTGCCGGGGTCGCGACCGCGAGGCGCCTGCCGGTGGGGACGGCGAGGCGCTCGCCGAACACCCGGTATCCGGACTCCACCACGCGGTCCAGGATCTCGCCGTAGAGCACGTGCGCGGTGGCCACGCAGGGGCGTGCCACCGGGTCGAGCATCGGGATTCCGGCTTCGGCCTGCCGGTACAGCGCGCGGGTGCGGGCGACCTGGTCGGCGAGGGCGCGGCGGACGGGGCCGTCGGGGCGTCCGGTGCGGTGGCACCAGTGCAGCCGGTCGGCGTCGACGCCGAAGGCGGCGAGTTCGTCGGCGGGCAGGTACACGCGGCCGCGGTCGAGGTCTTCGCCGACGTCGCGCAGGAAGTTGGTGAGCTGGAAGGCGTGGCCGAGGGTGGCGGCGTGGGGCGCGGCGGCGTCCCGGGCGGTGGTGCCGAGCACGGGGAGCACTTGCAGTCCGATGACTCCGGCGGAGCCGTGGACGTATTCGTCGAGCGCGGCGCGGTCGGGGTAGCCGGTGACGTGCAGGTCCATGCGCATGGAGTGCATGAAGTCGGTGAACAGCGCTGCGGGGAGCCGGTACCGGTGGGCGGTGTCGGCGACGGCGGCGAGCACGGGTCGGTCGGCGGTTCCGCCGGTGAGGGCGCGGTGCAGGGAGGTGTCGATCCGGGCGAGTTCGGCGTCGCGGTCGCCGTCGGGGGTGCCGGGGGTGTCGACGATGTCGTCGACCCAGCGGGCGAAGCCGTAGAGCGCGTGGACGGCGGGCCTGCGTTGCGGTGGGAGCAGGCGGGTGGCGAGGAAGTAGGTGCGGCCGTGTTCGGCGTGGAGTTCGCGGCAGCGGTGGTAGGCGGCGCGCAGGGCGGGGTCCTGGACGCCGGCGGCGTCCAGCTCGCGCCGTGCCGTCGGCGATGGATCTCGTCCGGGGCGCCGGAAAATCCTGTTCGCAACGTCCACAGAGGAGATCGAAACACACGTCGTGCGGGCAGCGCTCGGCAGCGCTGCCCGCACGTGTGCCGGGCCACCCCGGTGGACTGGCTCGGGTGGCGCGTGCGCGCCGTGGCGAGCCGGGTGGGTCACTGGCCGGGCATCAGGACCTTGTCGACGACGAAGACGGTGGCGTTGGCGGTGGGGACGTTGCCGCACAGCACGGAGGCGCCGTTGACCTTCAGGTTCTCGCCGGATCCTTCGATGGTGAGCTGTCCGCCTTGCGCGGTCGGGACGGTCTTGGCCTGCGCGAGGCCGTCGGCGTCCAGCCGCTGGGGGACCACGTGGTAGGTGAGGATGTCGGTGAGCTGCTGCTTCTTCGCGGGGTCGGTGAGCAGCGCGTCGAGCGTCTCCTTGGGGAGGGCGTCGAACGCGGGGTCGGCGGGTGCGAACACGGTGTAGGGCGTGTCGGCCTTGTTCAGGGTGTCGCCGAGTCCGGCGGCTTGGACGGCGGCGGTGAGCTTGGTCAGCAGCGGGTTGTTGCTGGCGGCGGTGCCCACCGGGTCGTCGACCATGCCCTGCACGGAGCCGGGGTCGTTGGGGTCGGTGGGGACCTGGGCGCAGCCGGGTCCGAACACGTCGTCGGCGGTGGTGACGCCCTCGGCCGCGGGCTGCGCCTCGGCGGGGGCGGGCGCCGGCTGCTGCGCGGCCGGTTCCGCGTCCTGCTCGCCCTGCCCGCACGCGGAGAGTGCGAGTGCGAGTGCGGCGGCGGTGCCGGTGATCGCGGCGGTGCGTCGGCGGATCCTCATGCTGTGTCCTCCTGGATGTCAGGGATCTCGCGGGGCGCGGATCCCTTGGCCTCACCAGGTATTCGGTGCTCCTGCGGTGGGGGATTGGTGGGTGGTCGACTTTTTTTCGGAGTTTCTCGGGAATCGTCGGTGTTCTGGCTGCGATCGGTGGTGGTGATTCTCGTTTGATCAGTGCGGGAGTGGCCGAGCGGTGGCGCGCATGCTCTCCCGAAGCGTTAGGCGCGCAATGCGGCGGTGCCGAATTCCCGCATGCCTTCGGCGAAACCGATCTCGGCGCGGAATCCGAGCTCGTCGGCCGCGCGGCTGGGGTCGGCCACGATGTGGCGGACGTCGCCGAGCCGGTAGTCGCCGGTGGTGATCGGTGCCGGGCCGTTTGCCGCGTCGGCGAGGGCGGTGGCCATGTCGCCGATGGTGCGGGGTTGTCCGGAGCAGATGTTGTAGGCGGCGAATCCGGGTTGGTCGCGTCGCATCGCGGCGAGGTTGGCGGCGGCGATGTCGCGGACGTGGACGAAGTCGCGGCGCTGGGCGCCGTCTTCGAAGATCCGTGGTGCTTCGCCGCGGGCCAGGGCGGAGCGGAACAGGGAGGCGACTCCGGCGTAGGGGGTGTTGCGTGGCATTCGCGGGCCGTAGACGTTGTGGTAGCGCAGGCTCACGGCGGAGCCGCCGGTGTTGCGGGCCCACACGGCGGCGAGGTGTTCCTGAGTGAGCTTGGTGGTGGCGTAGGTGTTGCGGGGGTCGACGGGGGCGTCTTCGGGAACGGTGCCGGGTTCGAGCAGGCCGTCGCAGGTGGGGCAGCGGGGTTCGAAGACGCCGCGTTCGAGGTCGTCGGTGGTGCGCGGGCCGGGTCGTACGACGCCGTGGGCGGGGCACAGGTAGCGGCCTTCGCCGTAGACGACCATCGACCCGGCGAGCACGAGCCGTCCGATGCCCGCTTCGGTCATGGCGGTGAGCAGGTGCGCGGTGCCGAGGTCGTTGTGCGCGACGTAGTCCGGCATGTCGGTCATCCCGGCTTCGAGTCCGACCATGGCGGCTTGGTGGCAGACCACGTCCACATCGGACAGCGCGGGGCGCAGCACGTCCGGGTCGCGGACGTCGCCGATGACGAGTTCGTGGTCGCCGAGGTAGTCGGGGGCGCCGCCCGGGCCGTGCGCGGCGGGCAGCAGCACGTCGAGCAGTCGCACGGAATGTCCTCGTGCGGCCAGCAGGTCGGCGATGTGCGACCCGATGAACCCCGCACCACCAGTGACCAGTACTTGCATGATTGCCTCCGGGATGGGCGGTGGTCGTTTTGCTTGGGTGGTCGGGTGGTGGAACCTCAGTCGTCTTCTCGTTGCGGGATCTTTTTCCCGAGTGGCTCCGCCACGAGGGAAAAAGCCGTCCTCGCGGGAAGAACGCTGAGGACCCGCTGCGGTGCCGGTTGCTCTGGTGGTCGCTGCTCAGCGGCTTCGCCGCTGACAAGATACGGATCAAGGGCGTTGCCCTTGCTCTCGAACTCTCGGGTTCTGGTCAGCGGGCTGTGCAGAAGACCGAGTGCCAGCCGGTGGCGCCGTCGGGGAGGACGGGGGCGCGTTGCGGTGTTTGGGTGGTGCCGTTGTGGTCGGTGGCGCGGCATTCGATGGTGTGCCCGCCCGGTGCGAGGTCGACGTCGGTGCGCCACATCCGCCAGGTCTGCCGGTTGACCTCGGTGGACAGTTGCGCTTGCTGCCACGGTCCGCGGTCGACGCGGACTTCGACGCGTTCGATGCCGATGGGCTGCGCCCAGGCAATGCCGGCGACGGTGGTGCGTCCGGCGGGGATGCGGCCGAAGCCGCCGGGGCGGTCGATGCGGGACTGGACCTTGATCGGGCCGAAGCGTCCCCAGCCGCGTTCGATCCAGTAGGCGGGTTTGTCGAAGGTGGTCAGTTCGAGGTCGGTGAGCCATTTCGTCGCCGACACGTAGCCGTAGAGGCCGGGGGTGACCATGCGGACGGGGAAGCCGTGTTCGGCGGGCAGCGGTTCGCCGTTCATCCCGTAGGCCAGCAGCGCGCCGCGTTCCGGGTCGAGCAGTGCCTCCACCGGTGTGCCCGCGGTGAATCCGTCGGCGCTGGTGCTGAAGACCTGTTCGGATCCGGGGCGGACCCCGGCGGCCAGCAGCACGTCGCGGAGGAAGACGCCGGTGAACTCGGCGGTGGAGATGTAGGGCCCGCCGACGTCGTTGGACACGCAGGTCATGGTGATCGTCCGGGTGACCTGGGGGAATCGGCGCAGTTCGGTGAAGCCCAGGTCGAGTTCGCGCTCCACCATGCCGTGCACCCGCAGCCGCCAGTCGGCGAGCTCGACGCGCGGGATGCTCAGCGCGGTGTCGATGCGGTAGAAGTCGCGGTTGGCGGTGAGGAACGACGGGGTGCCCGCGGCGGCGAAGTCGGCCCCGGCGGGCACGGTCTGGGCGGGGGAGGCGGCGAGGGCTTGCGCGACGGTGCGCCGGGATGCTTCGGCGTCCCGGCCGCCGGTGAGCAGGGAGCCGGCGGCGCCGGTGACCCCGGCGGTGGCGGCCACCGCGACCGAGGACACCAGGAACCGGCGCCGGTCCGGGGTTGTGGTCTCGGGGAGCAGTTCGGGGTCGTAGGGCTCTTCCAGCGTGTCGTGCGGGTCGTGCTCGGTGCGCGGCGGCGCGGGGAGGTCGGTGGCGGCGAGGGCGGTGCGGTGCAGCAGCCGGAACGCGGCGATGCCGGCGAGCGCGGCGATCAGCGGTGCGAGCACGCCGAGTGCGCCGACGTCGGGCCGGGACAGCACGGCGGCCACGCCGAGCAGCCCGAACGCGCCGATGAGTGCGACTCCGGGGCGGGCGTCGCGGCGGGAGAGCAGTCCGGCCGCGGCGGCCAGCAGCGCGATGACGATCGCCATCCCGCCCAGCAGGGCGATCTTGTCGGCTTGTCCGAAGGTGCGGATGGCGAACTGCTTCACCGGTTCCGGGGTGAGGTCGATCGCCGAGTTGCCCACCGCGAGGAACGGGGACGCGCGGGGTTCGAGCAGGGCGGCGAGCAGGTGACCGGTGCCCAGCGCGACCGCGGCCGCCAGGACTCCGCACCACGCCGCCACCGGGAGGCGCAGACGGTGCAGGGACTTCGTGTTCACACCGTCCATTCGTAGCCGTCGCGCGCCTGGATCGGTCGTTGCGGCGGGTGTCGGTTCTCGTTCCGTAAGAACTGCGGTCGCGTCCCGGTGCCCGCGTCCCGGTGTCAGGGCAGCTGTGCTTCCCGGACGGCTTCGTCGAGGCTGTCCAGCAGCACCACGCCGAGCGTGTTCGCCATCGACCCGGTCGCGAGTTCCCCGCGCAGCTTCGACGCGAGCGTCCGCACCCGCCGCGGGTCCGGCCGGGTGCTGCGCGCCGCGTCCCACAGGCGTTGGGCGGTGCGCTGCACGAGTTCGTCCTCGCCGTAGCGGGCGTGCACGGTGGGCAGCGCCAGCAGGCACACCTTGGCGACGCGGGCGATCCCGTCGAGCGAGTCGGGGGGCACGGTCGTCGGCTCGGCCGATTCGCGCGGTGCGACGACTTCGGGGGCGCGTGCGGTCAGCACTGTCCCTGGGTCCGCGTTCCGCCAGGCGCGGGTGTCCCCGTCGTGTTCGCTCACGCAGATCAGTCCGGAGCCGGTGAGTCCGGCGCGCAGCGGCAGTCCGTCGTCGTGTTCCGCGCCGGTGGCCACGAGTTCGTCGTCGCGCAGCGATTCGACGACCGCGCCGAGTTCGGCGCGGTCGGGTGCCGGTGCGAGCGCGCCTGCTTGCGCGCTGTCCAGGAATGCGGCGACCTCCGGCCGGAAGTGGTCTTCGGCGTAGAGGTAGCGCAGGAATTCCCGTGCGACCGCGTCGATCCTCGGCAACGTCATCTCCCGGTTCCGCGGTCCGGCAGGTGATGGCCGCCGCGCGAGTGCGGTGATGCTTGCGCGGGACGGCCCGAATGGCCGTCACCGCTCCCCAGTCCTGCGGCGTCCGGTGCCCCCGCACCGTTCGGCCCGGACGTCGTCCGAGCCGTGCCGCCGCAGTCAGGTTACGGGCGTGGGCGCGCAGATCGCAGGGTCTTTCGTCACTCACATGGCGCGTGAGGAAGGGGGAATTCTTCGTGGGATGTCGACGAGTGCGGGCCATTACGTCACATCGGTGACTCGGCTCGCGGGACGGCCGGTCGGGGTGCTGGGGTAGGTTCGCCGCCGAAAAGCCAGGAAATCACGATCGTCATGGGAAGGACCGCCTTGGCTCCCACCATCGCCACCAACAAGCGCGTCGAGCGGCCGGAGCTGCTGGAGTTCCTCCGCCCGCGTCACCACGCCCTGCTGGTCACCGAACGCGGCAGCGGACGTCCGCAGATCTCGCCGGTGACGTGCGGCGTCGACGCTGAGGGCCGCATCGTGATCTCGACCTATCCGGACCGGGCGAAGACCGTCAACGCGCGGCGCACCGAGCAGGTGTCGGTGTGCGTGCTCTCCGACGAGTTCAACGGTGCTTGGGTGCAGGTCGACGGGCGCGCGGAGGTGATCGATCAGCCCGACAGCGTGGAGCCGCTGGTGGACTACTTCCGCAGCATCTCCGGTGAGCACCCGGATTGGGACGAGTACCGGGAGGCGATGCGCAAGCAGGGCAAGTCGCTGATCCGCGTCACCATCGACGACTGGGGTCCGATCGCCACCGGCGGTTTCCCGGCGCGCCTGGTGGAGTGACGGGTTCGTTCGGTGAGGTCCCGGCGGGGTAATCCGGCTGCGGCGCGCGGAATCCGGTGCGTCGACTCGGCCGCGCGGGTGCCGTGCTGCTGGGGGAGGGGATGACGCCCAGGGCTTGCTGGGGGTTCAAGCCCTGGGCGTCCCTCGCCGCACGAGGGGGAAGTGCGACGGTCACCACAGAGTAACCCATCGGCCCGGAATAGTCACCCTCCGTGCCGATGGGAGGTGTGCGGGTCGCCGGACGACCGCGACCATCACCGCAACGGGCGCGACGGTCTCACGCGGTCTCGCCGGGTGCGGCCGGTTCCGCCCCGCACGCGCGTCCGCTCCCGCACCGGGAAGTGCGGGAGCGGAGCGGTCTTGGCCGATCAGGACGTCCCGGCGCCCGCCTCCAGAGCGGGCCGGATCTCGAAGGTCAACCGGTCGCCCGAGGTGTCCACCTCGACCCGCTGGCCCTCGCCGAGCCTGCCCTCCAGCAGCAGCTCCGAGATCGAGTCGTCGACCTCGCGCTGGATCGTGCGCCGCAGCGGCCGTGCCCCGTAGTCGGGCTGGTGGCCGTGCTCGGTGATCCAGTCCACCGCCGAGTTGCTGAAGTCGACTTCGATGTCCTGGGTGTGCAGCCGCTGCCGGGTGTCGCCGAGCAGCAGCTCGGTGATCCGGTGCAGCTGGTCGGTCTCCAGCTTGCGGAACACCACGACCTCGTCGATCCGGTTGAGGAACTCGGGCCGGAACGATTCCCGCAGCCGCGCCATCAACCGCTCGCGGGCCGGTTCGTCGGCCTGCTCCTGGTCGCGGCTGGAGAAGCCCAGCACCCCGGAGCGCTGCGAGATGATGTCCGACCCCAGGTTGCTCGTCATGATCATCACGGTGTTGGTGAAGTCCACCGTGCGGCCTTGGCCGTCGGTGAGCCGGCCGTCGTCGAGCACCTGCAGCAGCGTGTTGAACACGTCCGGGTGGGCCTTCTCGATCTCGTCGAGCAGGATCACCGAGTACGGGCGGCGCCGCACCTGCTCGGTGAGCTGACCCGCTTCGCCGTAGCCGACGTAGCCCGGTGGTGAACCCACCAGCCTGCTGGCGGTGTGGGCTTCCTGGAACTCGCTCATGTCCAGGCGCACCATCCGGTCCTGGTCGCCGAACAGCGACTCGGCCAGCGCCCGCGCCAGCTCCGTCTTGCCGACGCCCGTGGGCCCGAGGAACAGGAACGTGCCGACGGGGCGGTTCGGGTCGCCCATGCCGGTGCGGGAGCGCCGCACCGCCCGCGAGATGGCGTGCACCGCCTCGTCCTGGCCGACGACCCGCTTGTGCAGCTGGTCCTCCAGCTTCATGAGGCGGCTCTTCTCCTCCTCGGTGAGCTGGGTGGCGGGGATGCCGGTGGCGCGGGAGACGACGTCGGCGATCTCGTCGCGCCCGACCACCGCGATGCCGCCGTTGCCCTGCCGCTGCGAGCGGATGTGGTCGCGCACCCCGATGAGCTCGTCGCGCAGCCCGGCGGCGCGCTCGTAGTCCTCCTCGGCGATGGCCTGCGCCTTGTCCCTGGCCAGCTCGTCGTAGCGCTGCTCCAGTTCGCGCAGGTCGGTGTTCGGGGTGCCGGTGCGCAACCGCTTGCGGGCCCCGGCCTGGTCGATCAGGTCGATCGCCTTGTCCGGCAGGAAACGGTCGGTGATGTAGCGGTCGGCGAGCTCGGCGGCGGCGCGGATCGCGTCGTCGCTGAACCGCACCTGGTGGTGGGCCTCGTAGCGGTCCCGCAGCCCGCAGATGATGCGTTCGGTGTCGGCGACGCTGGGCTCGTCGACCGTGATCGGCTGGAAGCGGCGTTCCAGCGCGGCGTCCTTCTCGATGTTCTTGCGGTACTCGTCGAGGGTGGTGGCGCCCACGACGTGCAGTTCGCCGCGCGCCAGCTTCGGCTTGAGCATGTTGCCCGCGTCGACCGCCCCGTCGGAGCCGCCGGCGCCGACCACGGTGTGCAGCTCGTCGATGAAGATCACCAGCTGGTCGCGGTGCTGGCTGATCTCGTCGAGCAGCTTGGTCATCCGCTCCTCGAAGTCGCCGCGGTAGCGGGTGCCCGCCACGACGCCGGAGAGGTCCAGCTGCACGACCCGCTTGTCCTTGAGCGTGTCGGGCACCTGGCCGTCGACGATGCGGGCCGCGAGACCTTCGACGACGGCGGTCTTGCCGACGCCGGCCTCGCCGATGAGCACCGGATTGTTCTTGGTGCGCCGCGAGAGCACTTCGACGGTCTGCTCGATCTCCTCGTCGCGGCCGATCACCGGGTCCAGCCCGCCGTCTCGGGCGCGGGCGGTGAGGTCCTGGCCGAACTGCTCCAGCGTGGGCGTGCTCGACGCCTCGGCGGATTCGTGCTGGCGGGATTGGGCGTCGGCCGGGGCCGCCTGCAGCGATTCCAGCGTGACGTGCGCGGCGGCCAGCAGCCGTCCGGCGCGGGAGTCGGGGTTCGCGGCCAGCGCCAGCAGCAGGTGGTCCGGGCCGATGTAGGAGGCGCCGACCGCGCGGGCGATCTGGTGCGACTCCAGCAGGGTGCGCTTGGCGGCCGGGGTCAGCGCCGGTGGCACGTCGATGGCCTCGCCCTCGGGCAGCTGCTGCTCGATCTGCCTGCCGAGCGCGTCCGGATCGGCCCCGGCGCGCTCCAGCATGGCCCTGGTCGTCTCCGCGCGGGTCGCGGCCCACAGCAGGTGGTGGGTGTCGAGGTCGCGGCCACCGTGTTCGACGGTGCAGCGCGCGGCGGCGGCCACCATGTCCTGCGCGTGCCCGCTCATCAACCGGGTCAGGTCGACGCGCTGCGGTTGCTGCGGGCCGTCCCCGCCGGAGAGGTAGCGGGCCAGGAAGTCGTCGAACGGGCTCGAACCGAACCCTCCGGAACCGAAGAAGCCGGTCATGGTCACCTCTCTAGTCCGAGAAACTCCTCGTTGTCTTCCCGCGGGTATCACCGCCTCAAACACGCAGCGTCCGCAACGGCATTCCGCTGCGGGCGTGGCGTATGCGCCATCCCACAGATCGGCGCGGACGGGAATGCGCGTCGCCCCGGATCACAGCGGGTGCGGATCGGTGTGCAGCTCGGCCAGCAGGTCACCGTCGCGCCGCACCCGCTCCAGCACGTCCTCCGCGGTGAACCGCAGGTCGTCAGGGGTGCGGCAGGAACGCACCTCGTCCCAGGTGATCGGGGTGGAGGCGGTGGGCTGTTCGCGGGCGCGCAGCGAGTACGGCGCGACGGTCGTCTTCGCGGTGTTGTTCTGGCTCCAGTCCAGGAAGACCTTGCCGGTGCGGGCGGCGCGGCTCATCTTCGCCAGCAGCGCGCCGGGGTGCTCGGCGGCCAGCCGCAGCGCGAGTTCCTTCGCGTAGGCCGAGGTGCGGTCGGATTCCTCGGTGCGCACCGGGCAGTAGAGCTGCATTCCCTTGGCGCCGCTGGTCTTCGGGTACGCCCGCAGGCCGTCCGCGCGCAGCCGCTCGTGGAGCAGCTCGGCGGCCCGGCAGCACTCGACGATCGTGGCGGGCGGGCCGGGATCGAGGTCGAACACCAGCAGGTCCGGGGTGTTGCGGGAGTCGTGCTCGCCGACGGTCCACTGCGGAACGTGCAGTTCCAGCGCGGCGAGGTTCGCCGTCCACACCAGCGTCGGCAGGTCGCGGATGAGCACGTGGTGGTTGACGGCCGTGCCGGATCCGTCGGCGCCGCTGACCAGCCGTGCCGTGGGCACCCAGTCCGGGGCGTGGCGGGAGACGTTCTTCTCGAAGAACGAACCCGAATCCACGCCGTCCGGGAACCGGATCAGCGTGACCGCGCGGCCCCGCAGGTGCGGCAGCAGCACCGGGGCGACCTGCCGGTAGTAGTCGATGACGTCGCGCTTGCGGAACCCGGCGGCCGGGTAGAGCACCTTGTCCAAGTTGGACAGCGTCAGTTCGCGGTCCTCGACGCGGACGCTCACCCGCGTGGACACGGCCGCCGCCTCACGAGGCCGCTCGGGAACCGGAAGCGGCGTCGCGCACCGCCGCTTCGAGGTCGGAGCGGTTCATCTTCGACCGGCCGCGCACCCCGAGCTCCTTGGCCCGCTTGTCCAGCTCGCCCTTGTTCAACTCGCCGAGGTCGTCGCCCCCGGTCCTGCCGCCGCGCTTGCCGCGGGCCTGTTCGACGCTGCGGCGCAACGCGTCGGTGAGGTCGATGACGTCGGTGGCCTGCGACGGTTCCTCCGCCGCCTCGGGGCTCACGCCGTGCGCCTTGTCGGCCAGCAGCTGTTCGACGCGTTCGGTGTAGGTGTCCTCGTACTCCTGCGGGCGCCACTCGCCGGTCATCGACTCGATGACCGTCTCGGCCATCTGGATCTCCTTGTCGGAGGGCGCGGTACCGCCCGCGTCGCCGATGATCTCGCCGGGTTCGCGGATCTCGTCGTCGAAGAACAAGGTGTTCAGCGCCAGCGCGGTCTCGTCGGCGCGCACCGCGGTGAGGTATTCCTTGCCGCGCAGCACGAACCGCGCGATGCCCACCTGGTTGGTCTGCTCCATGGCGCGGCGCAGCAGGTCGTAGGGGCGGTGGTTCTCCTTCGCGTTCGGCGCGAGCCAGTAGGTGCGCTGGAAGTACACCGGGTCGATCTCGTCGAGGTCGACGAACGAGGTGATGTCGATGGTGCGGGAGCGGCCGGGTGCGATCTCGTCGAGCTCCTGCTGGTCGACGGTGACGAGCACGCCTTCGACCTCGCGGCCCTTCACGATCTCGCCGTAGTCGACCTCGTCGCCGGTGCGCTCGTTGACGCGCTTGTAGCGGACCCGGTCGGTGGTGCCGCGCTGGTACTGGTGGAACGACGGGCTGTGGTCCTCGGTGGCCGCGTACAGGCCGACGGGGATGGTGACCAGGCCGAAGTTGATCGAGCCCGTCCAGATCTTGCGCGCCATGACGTGCCTCCCTCACCGCCGGGCAACCCGGCCCGCCACCACCCAACGATGCGCCGCCCCCGCCCTGATCGCAGGGGAGCACCGGCACCCACCCGCACCCCCTCACCTCGAACGACGATCACGCCACACCGTGTTCAACTCCGCGCGATTTCGCGAGAACGTGAAACACCCCCGAAACAGGATCAACGGTTATGAAGCCTGGTAGGGGGGTGTTTTTCGAGGCGTCTTCGGAGGTCGGGTCGCGCAATTTCTCGCGAAATCTCCGACGTCGTCCACAGGACCGATTCGTTCACAGGGCCCGTTCAGCGCGCTGAAGGGAGGAATGGTGCCGGGACCGGTCGCGTGGGGTCAGTCGTGCGTCGATGGGAGGGCGCGGTGGGTGCCGTCGGGGAGGAGTTCGGTGCGGCCCTCGCGGGCGAGCAGCTCCAGGAGCGGCACGGCCACGCGACGGGAGGTGCCCAGCGCCTGGCGGGCCGCGGAGAGGGTGAACGGCTCGGGCAGGCCCCGCAGCACCTCGAGCGCCCGCCGCTCGGCCCCCGGCAGCAGCACGACACCCGGCGCGAGCCGCAGCAGTTCCCCGGCGCGGACCGCGGCGGCCAGCGGCTCCGAACCCAAACCCAGCTCGGCGAGCTCCGCGGCGGTGGGGGCCGCGAACGGGGCATCGGCGAGCCGCCCGCGCAGGCGCTCCAGCGCGGCGGCGATCTCCGGCGGCCAGGGCGCGGTACCCACCCGCAGCCGCCCCCCTCCGGTGCGGATCTCGCGGGCGGGACCGGCGCGCAGCAGCACCTCCAGCAGCGCCGCATCCGGCAGCGCGAGCGCGCGCCGGGCCGCTTCGGCGGGCAGGCCGTCGGCCAGCGGTTCCCGCTCGCGGTGTTCGTCGAGCAGCCGCACCAGCCGCTCGGCCAGCTCGTCGCGGTGCCCCGGATCCAGCACCCACCCGGCCGCCTCCGGCGCGCCCGCGGGCACCTGCGCGCCCATCGCGCGCAGCTGCTCGCCGCGCACCATCCGGCGGCGCCGCAGTTCCCCCGCACCATCGGCGACGCCGTCCATGCCCGCGAGTTCCCGCGCCCGCTCCCGCGCCGCGCCCCGCCGCCGCAGCGGGCGCGGACGCACGTCCAGCAGCACGGCGCCCCCGGCGACATCGTGGGCGCCGGGATCGCGCAGCAGCACCCGATCGCCGATGCGCACCGGCAGCGGTTCCCGCAGCGACAACCGCGCGGTGTCCGCCCCCAACGGCCGGACGCGCACCGCGACGGCGGCCGATCCGAGGTGCAGCACCAGCTGCCGCGGCAGGTCGGCGGCGAGGCGGTCGCACAACCGCACGTCGAACAGGTCGCTGCCGAGCCACGTGCCGGGGGTGAGCAGCGCGTGCCCGCGCCGCACCTGCTCCAGCGGCACGCCGCGCAGGTTCACCGCCACCCTCGCCACCGCCGACGTGCGCTCCACCGGCTCACCGAGCGAATGCAGCGCCCGCACCGCCACGTCCTGCCCGCCGGGGTGCAGCCGCAACCGGTCCCCGGTGCGCAGCGAACCCGCGGCCAGCGTCCCGGTGACCACGGTGCCCGCGCCGCGGATCGTGAACGCCCGATCGATCCACAACCGCACCGCCGCCGCGGAATCCGGCGCGGGCAACCGTCCGGCGAGCGCGCACAGCGCGGCGCGCAGCCGCCCCAGGCCGGCGCCGGTGCGCCCGCTGACGTGCACCGCGGGCAGCTCGCCCAGCGCCGAGTCCCGCAGCCGCCGCCGGGCCTGCTCGGTCGCGGCGGTGGGGTCGGCCAGGTCGCAGCGGGTCACCACGAGCAGCCCGTGGCGCACCCCCAGCGCGTGCAGCGCGTCCAGGTGCTCGGTCGACTGCGGCTGCCAGCCCTCGTCGGCGGCGACCACGAACAGCACCGCCGGTACCGGGCCGACGCCCGCGAGCATGTTCGGCACGAACCGCTCGTGGCCGGGCACGTCGACGAACGCCAGCACCTGCTCACCGATCGTGGTCCACGCGAAGCCGAGGTCGATCGTCATGCCGCGTTCGCGTTCCTGCGCCCAGCGGTCCGGTTCCATCCCGGTGAGCAGCCGCAGCAGCGTCGACTTGCCGTGGTCGACGTGCCCGGCGGTGGCGAGCACGTGCATCAGCCCACCGCCGTGACGGCGTCGAGCAGCACCGCGTCGTCGGCGGGCGCCACGGCGCACAGGTCCAGCAGGCACTGCCCGTGCTCGACCCTGGCCAGCACCGGAGTCCGCCCGGTGCGCAGCGCCGCCGCGTACCGGGACGGCAGCGTCACCGCGGCGCTGGGCAGCTCGACTCCCGGTGCCCCACCGCCGCCGACGGTGGCCGTGCTCGTGCGGGCGTCGGCGTCGATGCCGCGTTCCCGCAGGCTCGCCGCGAGCCTGCGGGCGCGGTCGAGCAGGTCGGCTTCGCCGCGGTCCAACGCCTGCGCGGTCGGTGTGGCCGGGCCGCGCACGGTCGCCTCCAACGCGGCGAGGGTGAGCTTGTCGACCCGCAGCGCTCGCGCCAGCGGATGCCGTTCGAGCCGCCGCACCAGCTCCGCCGACCCGAGCAGCAACCCGGCCTGCGGACCGCCGAGCAGCTTGTCCCCGCTGGCGGTCACCAGGTCGGCCCCGGCCGCCAGGGTGCGCTGCGCGTCGGGTTCGTCCGGCAGCGCGGGATGCGCCCGCAGCAGCCCGGACCCGATGTCGGCGATCACCGGCACCGGCAGCTCCCGCAGCGCCGCGACCGGGACCTGCGAGGTGAACCCGGTGATGCGGAAGTTCGACGGGTGAACCTTGAGCACGAACCCGGTGTCCGGCCCGATCGCGTCCCGGTAATCCTCGAACCGCACCCGGTTGGTGGTGCCGACCTCCCGCAGCCGCGCGCCGGTGGAGGTGAGCAGGTCGGGGATGCGGAAGCCGTCGCCGATCTCCACCAGCTCACCGCGGGCCAGCACGATCTCCCGGCCCGCCGCCAGCGCGGTGGCCACCAGGGACAGCGCGGCGGCGCCGTTGTTGACGACGTGCGCGGCCTCGGCCGCCGGTACCGCCTCGGTCAGCGCCGCGCGCACCCCGCGTCCGCGCGGGCCCCGGCGACCGGTGGTGAGGTCGAGCTCCACGTCGGTGGTGCCCGCCGCCGCGCGCACCGCCTCCACGGCGGCGTCGGAGAGGGGAGCGCGGCCGAGGTTGGTGTGCAGCAGCACTCCGCACGCGTTGACGACTCGCCGCATGCCGCCCGCCGATGCGGGCAGCGCCTCCCGCGCGGCGGCGATCACCCGTTCCGGGTCGAGCTGCCCGTGCCGGGCCCTGCGCTGGGCGTCGTGGACGACGGCGCGCACCACGTCCCGTCCGAGCCGTTCGACCGCGCCCGCCAGCACCGGATCGTCGAGCACCCGGTCGGTGGCGGGAATCCGGCGCCGCGCGTCCATGCGGCGCAGCTTAGGAGCCGCCGTGAAGATCCGCTATCGAGACGATCCCGGCGCGGGTCTCACCGCTGCTCACCGCGCCACACGGCGCGGTAGCGCGCGGCGGCCTCGGCGTCCATCCGGTTGCGCACCGCCGACGCGTGACCGGGTGGGAAGCCGTGCCTGCTCAGCCGCGCGTCGACGCTCTCCACCGAGCTGGTCAGCACGATCCGCAGCACCACCAGCACCCCGAGCAGCACCGAGCCCAACGCGATCGGCCAGGACCCGCCCGCCCAGTACAGGACCCCGAACAGCAACGCGACCAGCGGCAGGATGTGCAGCATCCCGCGCACGCAGACGCGCAGCACCCACGTCGAGCACGTCGCGTCCCGCAGCACCCACTCGCGGTAGGCCTCGGGAAGGGTGCCGCCGAACTGGTAGTACAGCCACCACGCCGGATTGGGCCGCTTGATCCCCACGACCGCATGGTAAGCCCCGGCCGCGCGGACTCCCGCAGAGCCGCCGCGGCGGCGGGGGAGTGGCGGAGGCGGACGGGAATCGAACCCGCCTGACCGAGGTGCTCGGCCACGTCGGTTTTGAAGACCGCGGGGGCCACCAGGCGCCCTGACGCCTCCCTCACCCGCTCCGGGCGCCGCCAACCTACGCCCGGCACCGCCTGCTCGGCCACCGCGCGGCGATCAGCGCCGGTCCGGGGTGCGCAGGTAGGCGAGCGCCATGTCGCTGAGCTCGTCGGCGTAGCGGCTCCGGGCTTCGTCGTCGGCGGGACGGTCGGGGCGAACGGAGTTGTGGAAGCAGGCTCCGAGCAGGGCGCGCGCCGCGGTGTCCAGCGCCCGCTGCGGGTCGTTGCGCCGGATCTCGGCGGTGTAGGGGGCGGCCGCGGCCAGCAGGAGGCGGTGGACCTCGGTGATGGTGCGGGCGCCGCGGTCCATCACGTCGACCTCGCGGGCGCGCAGCAGGTCGGGGAACACGCTGCTGGTGTCGGTGAACGACTGCAGCAGCGCGTGCGCGTAGGCGTCGAGCACCCCGGACAGCGACGGTTCGGCGGCGCGCAACCGCTCGGCGAGGTCGGCCTCGCGCCGCTGCAGCATCCGCTCGGTCAGGGCGGCGATCAGCTGTTCCTTACCGGCGAAGCGGCGGTAGATCGCGCCGACGGAGGTGCCCGCGCGTTCGGCGACCTCACCGATCGTCATCTCCTCCAGGCCGACCGCGGAGACCAGTTCCTCCGCCGCCCGCAGCACGCGGGCGAGGGTCGCGGCGCTGCGGGCCTGGCGAGGTTCCCGGTAGTGCGCCTGGCGATCCTGCTCGTCGGTCATGCCCGCATCGTATCGGCGGCTCGCGCGGTGACCGTCCTTGACAACGGAGGCCGGGCCACCGCTATCGTTTGAGAACGAGAATTCGCATTCGCATTTTACCGGAGGGGTGCATGTCGACACGGGAGCACGACGCGGAGGTCCACGCCCTGCTGGCCGCGATCCGCGAACGCCGGAGCGAGCTGGCCGAGGGCGGTTTCGCCGCCGACCGCGACAACGCCGACCCCGCCGCCAACATGGCGCTGCTGGCCGAGTCGGGCGCGGCCCGCCTCGCCGTTCCCGCCGAGTTCGGCGGGCTGTGGGACGGCGCGGAACGCGGCGGGTGGGGCGCGCTGATCCGCGCGGTGCGGGAGATCAGCGCCGGCGACGGCCCCACCGGGCAGAACTGGCTCACCACCGCCCTGGTGGCCCGCGAACTGTTCGGCCCCGCAGGCGGCTTCCCGGAAGCGACCCGGGCCGCGCTCGCTCGCCGGATGCTCGACGACGGGCTGCGCTTCGTGTCCTCCGTGGCCGAAACGGGCGGACCCGGCCGCGTGACGGCCCGGCCCGTCGAGGGCGGCGTGGTGCTCAGCGGCACCAAGACCTTCAACTCCAACAGCGGTGGCCGGGGCATGGCCCGGGTCTCCTGCCTGCTGGAAGGGCCGCGATCCGCCCACCAGGTGCTGGTGGACTTGAACCACGACCAGGTCGAGTCGCACGACGACTGGGACAACATGGGTCAGCGCGGCACCCGCAGCCAGACCCTCACCTACCGGGACGTGTTCGTGCCCGACGGGTGGCACCGCCCGGCGGAGGAAACCCCGTCGCCGGTCTTCCTCGCGGCCGTGATGCTGCTGCACGCGGCGTTGATGCAGGGCATCGGCGACGGCGCGCTCGACGCCCTGGTGGGGCACGCGCGCACCATGCACCGCGGCTCGCTGCCCCGCTTCGCCACCCCGGCCGAGGACCCGCTGGTGCTGCGCCGCGTCGGCGCGCTCTCCAGCGCGCTCGCCGCTTCCCGCGCGCTGCTGCACAGCGCGGCCGACGCGCTGGAGGACGGCGCAGGCGGCGACGACGTCACCGCCGACTGCTTCCGCGCCAAGGTCGCCGCCGTCGAAGCCTCCCTCGCCGCCACCACCGAGATCCACGAGATCACCGGCGCCCGCAGCACCTCCCACACCCACCGCTACGACCGCTTCTGGCGCAACGCCCGCACCTTCGCCTCGCACGACCCGACCGACGCGAAGAACGTCTACATCGGCGGCTACGAGCTCACCGGCCACCTCCCGCCCCTGTCCACGATCATCCGCCGCTAGGTTCCGGACGAGGGAACCACGGCGGCGGTGGATGCTCTCCGCGATCACCCGCACTACGGTCGGTGAGATGACCGAACTCGACGCGCCAGCCCGGTACCGGCTCACCCAGTACGCGCACGGAGGGGGCTGCGCGTGCAAGATCCCGCCCGGCGAACTGGAGACGATGGTCGCCGACCTGCGGGGAGTGCCCGACCCGACGCTGCTCGTCGGACTGGACCACGGCGACGACGCCGCGGCCGTCCGCATCGGCTCCGCACCCGAAACCACCACCGGCGGGCAGGCCGTGGTGAGCACCGCGGACTTCTTCACCCCGGTCGTCGACGACGCCTACGACTGGGGCCGCATCGCCGCCGCCAACGCGCTGTCCGACGTGTACGCGATGGGCGCCCGCCCGATCCTCGCGGTGAACCTGCTGTGCTGGCCGCGCGACCTGCTCCCGATGGAGCTCGCCCGCGAGGTGCTGCGCGGCGGCCTCGACGTCGGCGTCCTCGCCGGGTGCCCCGTCGCGGGCGGGCACAGCGTCGACGACCCGGAACCCAAGTACGGCATGGCCGTCACCGGCATCGGCGACCCGGAAGCGTTGCTGCGCAACGACTCCGGGCGTCCCGGCACGCCGCTGACGCTGACGAAACCACTGGGCATCGGGGTGCTCAACACCCGGCACAAGGCCACCGGCGAAGTCTTCCCGCAGGCGGTCGCGGCGATGACCGAGCTCAACGCCGCCGCCTCCACCGCCGCGCTGAAGGCGGGCGCGCGGTGCGCCACCGACGTCACCGGCTTCGGACTGCTCGGGCACCTGCTGAAGCTGACCAGGGCCAGCGACGTCTCCGCGGTGCTCGACCCCGCGGCGGTGCCCTACCTCGACGGGGCGCGGGAGGCGCTGCGCGACGGCCACGTCAGCGGCGGCACCCGGCGCAACCTCGACTGGGTGCGCCCGCACTGCGACCTCGACGGGATCGACGAGGACACCGCGCTGCTGCTGGCCGACGCGCAGACCTCCGGCGGCCTGCTGATCGCAGGCGAGATCCCCGGGGCACCCGTCATCGGCGAACTCGTCCCGCGCGGCGAACACCTCATCGCGGTGCGCTGAACCCGATCGCGCGTCACCGCCGGGCGCTGAGCCGCCCGGCGCGGAACGCGCCCGGGGTGATGCCGTAGCAGCGGCGGAACCAACGCGTCAGGTGCGCCTGGTCGGCGAACCCGCAGCGCGCCGCGGCCTCGGCCGCACCGGCGCCGGCCCCCAGCAGCCGCCGCGCCTCCCGCAACCGCAGTTGCCGCTGGTAGGCGCCCGGTGCGAGACCGTGCGCGGCGGTGAACGCGCGGCTGAGCGCGAACCGGCTGCACCCGGCGACCTCCGCGAGGCGCTGCGCGGAGAAGTCCTCGGCGACGTGCGCGTGCAGGTAGTCCCGCGCCGCCCGCACCCCCGCCGGAATCGGGCGCACCGCCGGTTCCCAGTCGATCGGCGGCGCGCGCAGCGAACCGCGCCGCACCATCGCGTACACCGTGCGGCGCAACGCCTCGTCGCGGGTGAGGGCGCTCTCCTCGTCCAGCAGCGTCCGGTTGAGGTCGCTCACGGCCCGCGCCAGCAGCGGATCGTGCAGCACCGGCTCGGCGAACAGCGGCAGCGCGCCCGCGGCGTGCCCGGCCGCGTCGGCCAGCACCTCCGCGACGACCTCCGGTCCGATGTGGACGATGCGGTAGGTGAAGCCCTCCGCGATGGCGGAGTGCCCGTCGTGGGTCTCGTCCGGGTTGAACGCCATCACCATGCCCGCCGCGCTGATCCGCGCCGCGCCCCGGCAGCGGAACGTCTGCGCCCCGGTCTCGGTCCGCCGAACGAGTACGCGTCGTGGCTGTGGCGTTCGTAGGTGTGGTCGCGGAAGAACGCGTGCATCGCCTCCAGCGACGTGTCCGGCCGGCGCCGGTAGTGGATCCATTCGAGCTCGTCTCGCACCCCGCCAGTCTGCCCCCGGCCCGCATCGAGCCCGCGCACCAGCGTTCAAGACCGCGGCGCCGCGACCGCCGCAGGATGCGCTCATGGCAGCACAGACCAAGATCGCCGTCGTGGTCCGCAAGGACCTCGCCGCCTGGCAACGGCTGAACGTGACCGCTTTCCTGACCAGCGGTATCACCGCCGCGAATCCCGGCCTCGTCGGTGAGCCGTACGCCGACGCCGACGACGTCGGCTACCTTCCGCTACTGGGCGAACCGGTGCTGGTCTACGCGGCCACCACCGAGGGGCTCAAGCAGGTGCACCGCAAGGCGCTGGACCGGGAGCTGCGGCTCGCCGTCTACACCGCGGACATGTTCCGCACCGGCAACGACGAGGACAACCGGGCGGCGGTGCGCGCCGTGTCCACCGCGGACCTGGACCTGGTGGGCGTCGCCCTGCACGCGGGGCGCAACGCGGTGGACAAGGTGTGCAAGGGCCTCAGCCTGCATCCGTGAGCGCGACGCAGATCAGATGAGGCGTTCTGGCAGATGGGCAGGCCCCTCAGGCCCCGCTCGTGAACCCGGCGCCGTCGCCTTCGGAGATCATCCGCATCCCCGCGGTCGTCTCGTCGAGCAGCGCCGCGAGGATGTCGGGCAGCTCGGTGCCGTCGGTGCACACCAGCCATTCCCGCATCGCGGAGCCGAAGCACGTCATCATCAGCATCGCCCACGTGTAGAGCCGGGGCTGCGGGCAGGCGCCGTCGCCGCAGTGCTCGGCGAGCGCGGCGGCCACCTCGTGCACCCAGCGCCGGTGCATCAGGTGCGACTCGTAGTCCCCGGTGGCCTCCAGCGAATCCAGCAGTTGCGCGCGCATCAGGTGCTGCTGGCGGTCGGCCTGGATGCGGCGGGCCGTGTCGAACATGGCCGCGGCGAGCTTGCGCATCGGGTGCTCCCCGGCCGGCCGGGACAGCAGCACCTCGCGCAGCCGCTCCTGCTCGCGCAGTGAATCGCCGAACAGGACGGCGTCCTTGCTGGGGAAGTGGCGGAAGAAGGTGCGCGGCGCGATGTCGGCGGCCTCGGCGATCTGCTCCACGGTGGTCGCGTCGAAGCCCTGCTCGGTGAACAGCCGCAGCGCCGCCTCCTCGATGCCCGCGCGGGTGCGCGCGGTCCGGCGCCGCCTGCGGTCGGCGGGCTCGGCGGGGGACACGGGGGCGGCGGTCATGCGACCCAGGTTCACCCGGAGTTCGGGCGGCGTCAACGGTGACTGATGTCATGAGTGACAAATGGCAGTCGTGACATAACGTGGACCGGCAAGCCCTACGCCTGTGAACAAGGAGAACGTCGTGTCCGGTTCCCACCCCGAGTCGGGCGGTGCGCATCCCGCCGCCGACGGCCCGGTCACCGAAGGCGAGCGCCGCGCCATCGCCGACGGCATCGACCTGCGGGTGTACCGCAGCCGCTGGGCCACCTTGCTGGTGCTGTGCCTGGCGCTGTCGACCACGATGCTGGCGAACACCTCCCTCGGCGTCGCGCTGCCGTTCCTGTCCCAGGACCTCGGCTCGTCGCTGTCTGACCAGCAGTGGTTCAGCAACGCCTACGCGCTGGTGTTCGCGGGACTGCTGTTCACCACCTCCACGCTCGCCGACCGCTACGGGCGCAAAGTGATGCTGCAGGCAGGCCTGATCCTGTTCGGGGCCGTCTCGCTGTACGTGTGGCTGTTCGTGGCCTCCAGCGCCGAGCTGATCGCCGCGCGCGGCCTGCTCGGCCTCGGCGCCTCGATGATCATGCCGGTGACGCTGTCCATCCTGACCAGCGTGTTCCCCAGCTCCGAGCGCACCAAGGCGGTCGGGGTGTGGGCCGCGGTCTCCGGTGCGGGAACCGCACTCGGCCCGGTGATCGCCGGGCTGCTGCTGGAATTCACCACCTGGCACGCCGTGTTCGCGATCAACATCCCCGTCGTGGTCGTCGCCGTGCTCGCCGGCATCCGGTACGTGCCGAAGAACGCTGGCAGCGCCGCACCCGTCGAAGGCGGTCACGGCGGCATCGACATCGGCGGCGCGATCCTGTCCACCGCGGGCATCACCGTCGTCGTCTACGGCCTCATCGACGCCCAGCACGTCGGCTGGACCGCCCCGCGCACCCTGATCATGGTCGCGGCCGGCCTCGTGCTGGTCGGGCTGTTCGTGCTGTGGGAGCGCCGCGCCACGGACCCGATGCTGGACGTGAACCTGTTCCGCAACGCCGGGTTCTCCTCCTCGGCGGTGGCGCTGACGCTGGTGTTCTTCGCGATGATCGGCGTGTTCTTCTCGCTGAGCCAGACGCTGATCCTCGTGTTCGGCTACTCGCCGCTGGGCTCCTCGGTGGCCATGCTGCCGATGTCGGTGATGATGGTGCTGGTCGCCCCGCAGGTCGCAGGCATCGTCGCCCGCTTCGGGCCGCGCGCCACCATCACCACCGGCCTGGTGCTCGCCGCCTGCGGCATGGCCGGGCTCAGCACGCTGACCGTGGACTCCGGCTACCTGAACCTGCTGCTGCCGCTGGCGCTGACCTCGGGCGGCATGTCGCTGGCGATGGCCCCGGCCACCGACCAGCTGATGGCGAACGTGCCGCGGGCGCGGGCGGGCATGGGCTCGGCCACCAACGACGTGACCCGCGAGGTCGGCGCCTCGCTGGGCGTCGCCGTGCTCGGCAGCGTCCTCGGCAGCGTCTACTCGACGCAGCTGGGGCCTGCCGTCGCCGGTCTCGCGCCGGAGGCCCAGGCGATGGCGAAGGAATCGCTGCCCGGCGGCCTGCAGGTCGCCGCCTCCCTCGGGCAGCAGGGCGCGGCCCTCGCCCAGGACGTCATGATGTCCTGGATGGGCGGCATGCGGTTCGCGAACCTCGCCGGTGCCGGGCTGATCCTGGCCGCCGCGCTGGTCGCCTGGATCTGGATGCCCCGCAAGGCCGCCCACACCGACGCCCCGGCCGACTCCGCCGCCGAACACGGCGACGACCGGCCCGCCGAGAACGTCGGCGGCTGACCGGCGAACACCACCGGCTTGCGTTGATCACGCGGCGGGTGTCCGATGGGAGACCACCGGGCACCCGCCGTCGTCGTCGCGGGAGGAGGTCGCCGATGCCGCAGTGGCTGAACTGGCCGCTGGTCCGCCAGCTCACCGGCTCCGACCCGCTCGGACGCGGCACCGCCGCCCGCTCCCGCCGCACCGAGGACCTCCGCGCCCGCACCGAGCAGGCCGACGAGGTCGTGCGCTCGGTGTGCCCGTACTGCGCGGTGGGCTGCGGCCAGCAGGTGTTCGTGCGCGACGGCGAGATCACCCAGATCGAAGGCGACCCGGACTCGCCCATCAGCCGCGGCAGGCTGTGCCCGAAGGGCTCCGCGAGCCGCGAACTGGTCACCTCGCCCGGCAGGCAGACCAAAATCCGCTACCGGCGCCCGCACGGCACCGACTGGGAGGACCTGGACCTCGACACCGCGCTGGACATGATCGCCGACCGCGTGCTCGCCACGCGCGACGCCACCTGGCAGCGAACCGACGATCAAGGCCGGACGCTGCACCGCACCATGGGCATCGCGAGCCTCGGAGGAGCGACCCTCGACAACGAGGAGAACTACCTCATGAAGAAGCTCTACACCGCCCTGGGCGCGATCCAGGTGGAGAACCAGGCGCGCATTTGACACTCCTCCACGGTTCCCGGTCTGGGGACCTCGTTCGGGCGCGGAGGGGCCACGACCTTCCTGCAGGACCTGGCCAACGCCGACTGCATCCTCATCCAGGGCTCCAACATGGCCGAAGCGCACCCCGTCGGATTCCAGTGGGTGATGGAGGCCAAGCGCCGCGGCGCGCACGTGATCCACGTGGATCCGCGGTTCACCCGCACCTCGGCCGTCGCCGACAAGCACGTGCCGCTGCGCGCGGGCAGCGACATCGCTTTCCTCGGCGGGCTGATCCACCACGTGCTGGAGCACGACGCCTACTTCCACGACTACGTCGTGAACTACACCAACGCGGCGATGATCGTCGGCGAGGACTTCGAGGACACCGAAGACCTCGACGGCCTGTTCTCCGGGTTCGACGCCACCGAAGGCGCCTACGACCCGGCGAGCTGGCAGTACGAGGGCACCGACGCCGTGCCCGCGGTCTCCGGGCACGGCCCGGAGACCGCACCCGGTGACTCCACCGCGCACGGCCGCGAACGGGCCAGCAGCGGACCCGAGCGCGCCGGCTCCGGCGGACCCGTCTACCACGGCCGCCCCGAGACGGACCCCACGCTGCGGCACCCGCGCTGCGTGTTCCAGCTGCTGCGCAAGCACTTCGCCCGCTACACCCCGGAGATGGTCGAGCAGGTCTGCGGCGTGCCCGCGGCGGACTTCCGGCACGTCGCCGAGGCGCTGACCGCGAACTCGGGGCGGGAGCGCACCAGCACCATCGCCTACGCCGTCGGCTGGACCCACCACACGGTGGGCGTGCAGTACATCCGGGCCGCGTCGATCCTGCAGCTGCTGCTGGGCAACGTCGGCCGGCCCGGCGCCGGAATCCTCGCGCTGCGCGGACACGCCAGCATCCAGGGCTCCACCGACATCCCCACCCTGTTCAACCTGCTGCCCGGCTACATCCCGATGCCGCACGCGCACACCGACCACGACCTCGACGCGTTCGTCGCCCAGGACGAGAGCGCGCGCGGCTACTGGGGCAACATGCGCTCCTACGTGGTGAGCCTGCTCAAGGCGTGGTGGGGTGAGACGGCGACCGCGGACAACGACTTCCGCTTCGGCGACCTGCCGCGGCTCACCGGCGATCACGGCAGCTTCCAGACCGTCGCCGACCAGATCGACGGCAAGGTCAAGGGCTACTTCGTCATCGGCGAGAACCCCGCGGTGGGCACCGCGAACTCCCGCCAGCAGCGGCTGGGGCTGGCCAACCTGGACTGGCTGGTGATCCGCGACCTCAACATGATCGAGACCGCCACGTTCTGGCGCGACGGCCCGGAGATCGACAGCGGCGAACTGTCCACAGCGGACATCGGAACCGAGGTGTTCTTCCTGCCCGCCGCCGCCCACACCGAGAAGGACGGCACCTTCACCAACACCCAGCGGCTGCTGCAATGGCACCACAAGGCCGTCGAACCGCGCGACGACCAGCGCAGCGACCTCTGGTTCTACTACCACCTCGGCCGCAGGCTCCGGGACAAGCTCACCCAACGGCAACCGCAGCGCAACGCCGAGCAGCGCGCCGACGACCGCGCGCTGCTCGACCTCACCTGGGACTACCCGACGCACGGTCCGCTCGACGAACCGAGTGCCGCGGCGGTGCTGCGCGAGATCAACGGCACCGACGCCACCGGCGCCGCGCTGCCCGGCTACACCGCGCTGGAACCGGACGGCTCCACCTCCTGCGGCTGCTGGATCTACAGCGGCGTGTTCGCCGACGAGACCAACCAGTCCGCCCGCCGCAGACCCGGGCGCGAGCAGAGCTGGGTCGCGCCCGAATGGGGCTGGGCGTGGCCCGCGAACCGGCGCACCCTCTACAACCGCGCCTCCGCCGACCCGCAGGGCAGGCCGTGGAGCGAGCGCAAGGCCTACGTCTGGTGGGACGCCGGCGCGGGGGAGTGGACCGGGCACGACGTACCCGACTTCGACAAGGCCAAGCACCCCGGCTACCGGCCCGCCGACGACGCCACCGGACCCGCAGGCATCGCGGGCACCGACCCGTTCATCATGCAGAGCGACGGCCGCGGCTGGCTCTACGTCCCCGCCGGACTCGTCGACGGGCCGCTGCCCGCGCACTACGAACCGCAGGAATCACCGCTGGCCAACCCGCTGCACGACCACCAGCAGCGCAACCCCGCCCGCCAGACCTACCAGCGCCCCGAGAACCGCTACCAGCCCAGCGGATCCGAACCCGGCGCCGAGGTCTACCCGTACGTGTTCACCACGTTCCGGCTCACCGAGCACCACACCGCGGGCGGCATGAGCCGCTGGCTGCGCCACCTCTGCGAACTCGCCCCCGCCATGTTCCTGGAGGTCTCCCCGGAACTCGCCGCCGAACGCGGGCTCGACCACCTCGGCTGGGCCACCGTCGTCACCGCCCGCAGCGCCATCGAAGGCCGGGTGCTGGTGACCCGCCGGATCAGGCCGCTGCGCTTCGGCGACCGCACCCTGCACCAGATCGGTCTGCCCTGGCACTGGGGACCGAACGGGATCACCACCGGCGACGCCGCGAACGAGCTGATCGGCGTGTCCCTGGACCCCAACGTGCACATCATGGAGACCAAGGCGGGCACCTGCGACATCCGGCCCGGCCGCCGCCCGCGCGGACCGGCGCTCGCCGCCTACGTCGCCGCATACCGCAGGCGCGCGGGCATCACCGAACGCACCGGAACCGAACACGCCGACGACCCCCGCGAAAGCGGGCGATGAGAAGGGAGCGACGCGTGGCCGACCGGACCGAGCAGCACCGCCTCAGCGGCCCGCTGGCCGACCCCGCCGCCGACGCCGGGTACACCGAACACCCCGAGCGCGTCGGGTTCTTCACCGACACCAGCGTGTGCATCGGCTGCAAGGCCTGCGAAGTCGCGTGCAAGGAGTGGAACCTGCTGCCCGAGGACGGCCTGGAGCTCACCGGCATGTCCTACGACAACACCGGGGACCTCGGCGCGAGCACCTGGCGGCACGTCGCGTTCGTCGAACAGGAGGTCACCACCACCGACCTCGGCCTGCCCGGCATGGCACCACCCGGCGAGGACGCCGCCCACGAAGCGGGCGGCGTGCGGTGGCTGATGTCCTCCGACGTGTGCAAGCACTGCACCCACGCCGCCTGCCTCGACGTGTGCCCGACCGGTGCGCTGATCCGCACCGAACACGGCACCGTGTTCGTCCAGGACGACATCTGCAACGGCTGCGGCTACTGCGTGCCCGCCTGCCCCTACGGGGTGATCGACATCCGGCCCGGCGACGGCGGCGCGTTCAAGTGCACGATGTGCCAGGACCGGCTCGGCGCCGGGCTCGCCCCGGCCTGCGCCACGGCGTGCCCCACCGAGTCCATCCAGTTCGGGCCGCTCGACGAACTGCGCGAACGCGCCGCGCTGCGCGTCGACGAGCTGCACGGACGCGGCGAGACCGGTGCGCGGCTCTACGGCCACGAACCCGACGACGGCGTCGGGGGAGACGGCGCCTTCTTCCTGCTGCTCGACGAACCCGAGGTGTACGGACTGCCACCGGACCCGGTGGTGACCACCCGGGACCTGCCGTCGATGTGGCGCCACGCCGGGGCCGCAGCCGGTGCGGCGGCGGCCGTCATCGCGGCCTGCTTCGTCGGAAGGCGCCGGTGATGGGCCGGCGCAGGGGCAAGGGCCGCGGCGAATCGATCGTGCCGGACGCGGAGTTCCGCTCCTACTACGGCCGCCAGATCATCAAGACCCCTACGTGGAAGGTGCCCGACGTCCCGGCCTACCTGTTCCTCGGCGGCCTCGCCGGAGCCTCCGCCACCATGGCGGCGCTGGCGGACCTGACGGGACGGCCTCGACTGCGCGGAGCCGGGCGGCTGGCCGCGGCCGCCGGAGCGGGCGCCAGCGTCATCGCGCTCATCCACGACCTGGGCAGGCCCGCCCGGTTCCTGCACATGCTGCGGGTGTTCAAACCGACCTCGCCGCTGAGCGTCGGCTCCTGGATCCTCGCGCCGTTCTCCGGGGTCGCCGCCGCAGCCGCCGCCAGCGAGGTCACCGGGCTGCTACCCGGACTCGGCAGGCTCAGCGGACTCGTCTCCGGGCTGGTGGCGCCCGCGATGACGACCTACACGGCGGTGCTGCTCGCCGACACCGCCGTGCCCGGCTGGCACGAGGTGCACCGGGAACTGCCGTTCGTGTTCGCGGGCAGCGCCGTGTCCACCGCGGGCGGTCTCGCGCTGCTGAGCGTTCCCGTCGGCGAAGCGGGCCCCGCGCGGCGCATGGCGGTCGCGGGCGCGGTGCTGGAGCTGGGCGCGGAGGAACTCATGCTCCGCGACGCCGGGCTCGTCGCCGAGGCCTACCGCACGGGCACACCGGGCGCGGTGCTGCGCGCGGCGAAGGCGCTGACCTGCGTGGCAGCGGTCGCGACCGCGGTGGCGGGCCGGGACCGGCGGGTCGCGGCGGTCGCGGGGCTGTGCCTGGGAGTCGCCGGTGCCGCCACCCGCTACGGCATCTTCGAAGCCGGCCGCGTCTCGGCGCGCGACCCGAAGTACACGGTCGTCCCGCAGCGGGAACGGCTCGCCCGCACCGAATCCGAGTGATCTCGCGAAACCGCCCGGACCGCACCGCAGCGCCGTGTAGGGTTCGCCCATGCTTGATCGGCCGGAGCCCGTCGACCGGCCACGCCGGTGCTCACGACGTGCCCTCGGGCCGATCCGCGCGGTAGCGGCCGATCGCTTTCGCACAAGGGGAATCCCTACCGGTGTCCCGAACCGGCCGTGGAGCCGCGGACGCCGTCGTAGCGTGGGGCGTCCCGCACGCCCGGCCGCGCGCGGGACGTGACCGTCTTCGACCGGCGGCAGGCCCGACACGTCAGTTCGCACGAGGAGAATCACCATGACCGCCGCGTCGAGGTCCGGGACCGAATCGATGCTCACCGGCACCGACCTGGTCTGCTCTTTCGGACCCACCCCAGCGCTGCGCGGGGCCGAGCTCGCGGTCGACGCCGGTGAGGTCGTCGCCGTCGTCGGCGCGTCCGGCTCCGGGAAGTCGACGTTGCTGCACTGCCTGGCCGGCGTGGTCCCCCCCGAATCGGGCACGGTCCGCTTCCGCGGCCGCGACGTCACCGCCATGACCGACGACGAGCGCAGCGCCCTGCGGCGCAGCGAATTCGGCTTCGTGTTCCAGTTCGGCCAGCTCGTCCCCGAGCTCAGCGTGCTGGAGAACATCGCGCTGCCGCTGCGGCTCAACGGCGTCGCCCGCCGCAAGGCGGAAGCCCGCGCCCGCGACTGGGCGGAGAAGCTGGAGGTGGCCGGGCAGTCCGACAAGCGCCCCGGCGAGATCTCCGGCGGGCAGGGACAGCGCGCCGCGCTGGCCCGCGCCTTGGTGGCCGACCCCGCGGTGATCTTCGCCGACGAGCCGACCGGCGCGCTCGACTCCGTCGGCGGTGAACAGGTGATGCGGCTGCTCGCGGAGACCGCCGCCGAATCGGGCAGCGCCGTGGTCCTGGTGACCCACGAGGCCAGCGTCGCCTCCTACGCCGACCGGGAGGTCGTGATCCGCGACGGCCGGACGCTGCTGGAGGAGACCGCACGATGAGCAGGCTGCGCACCTGGGCCGCCGACCTCGTCCTCGGTGTCCGGCTCGCCATCGGCGATCGCCACACCCCGTGGGGGCGCCTCGCGCTGATGACCGTCGGCGTGGGCATCGGCGTCACGGTCCTGCTGGCCAGCGCGGGGCTGCCGACGTGGCTCGACAACAGGGACCAGCGCTTGGCCGAGCGTGCCATGCCGGCCACCTCCAGCGTGACCGCCGAGACCCCCGCCGCGGTGCTCGGCATGAACGGATCGACCTCGTTCCACGAACATTCGATCCAGGGCAGGCTGCTGCAAGCACAACGCCCGGACGCGCCCGTGCCCCCGGGCTTGGACCGCGTGCCCGGTCCGGGCGAGCTGGTGGTGTCCCCGGCGCTCGGGGAACTGCTCGCCCAGCCCGAGTCCGAACTGCTGCGGCAACGACTGGCCGGGCACGTCGTCGGCCACATCGGCGACGCGGGCCTGCTCGCTCCCGGCGAGCTGTACTACTACGCGGGCACCACCGGCCTGACCGAGTGGAACGCGACCTACCGCGTCGACGACCACTTCGGTGAGCGCCGCGACAACGACGGCATGTCGCAGGACGCCTGGCTGCTGTGGATGACGGGCATCTGCGTGCTGCTCGTACCGGTGATCGTGTTCGTGGTGAGCACGGCCCGGCTCGCCGAAGCCGCCCGGCAGCGGCGGCTCGCCGCCCTCCGGCTGGTCGGCGCGGGTGCCTGGCAGGTGCGCCGCATCGCCTCCGGGGAAAGCCTCGTCGGAGCGCTCGCCGGGGTCGTCGCGGGCTGGGCGATGTTCCTGGGCGTTCGCGCGGTGGCGGGGAACGTGGAGGTGGCCACCAACTCCGTCTCCACCCAGGACCTGTCCCCGGTGTGGTGGCTCGCCGTCCTGATCAGCATCGGGGTGCCCGTGATGACGGTGGTCCTGTCGCTGGCGTCGCTGCGCGGCGCGGTCGACGACCCGCTGCGCTGGGTCCGGCAGGGCATGCCCGTGCGGCGACGGCTGTGGGTGCGTTGCGTGCCGCTGGTCGCCGGCGTCGCGTTGATCGGCCTGACCGCCGCGATGCGCTGGACCAACGACGGGCTCTTCGTGTACATGCTGGTCAGCGCGGTCACGTTGATCCTCGTGTCGGTGCCGCTGCTGCTGCCGTGGACCGTGGACGCGCTGGCCCGCTCGTCGAGCGGGGGCCCGGTGGCCTGGCAGCTCGCGGTGCGCAGGCTGCACTTCACCAGCGGTACCGCCGCTCGTTCGGTCAGCGCCATCGCAGTGGTGGTCACCGGCGTGATCGGCCTCCAGACCCTGATCGCTTCCGTGGAGGCGACGGTGGGGGAGGACCGGGCGGTGCCGCTGCCGACTCCGGGGATCACGGTGTCGGCCCAGGAGGACCTGCAGGGCCGTGACGGGCTCGCGTCCGCGCTCACCGAGATCAGCTCGCTGCCCGGCGTCCACGCCGTGGTCGGCGGGCACTCCGCGAGCCTGACGTCCGGCGACGAGTCGCCGCATCGCTCGGTGGCGATCGCGGACTGCGCCACCATCGCCCGCGACACCGAGCTCGAGCCCGAGGAGTGCGCGGACGGAGCGGCGTACCGCACCGCGACCGGACGTGGTGAGAACGTCCAGGGAGATGGGGCTGATCGACCGCTGCGCGAGGGCGAGCTGTTCGAGATCTTCGGTCGCGGCTCCCAGGCCACCGGGCCGGGCACGGTGGCCTGGCAGGTGCCGCCGCACCAGGACATCGAGGAGCCGACCGACGACCTGAAGTCCGCGGACCTCGTGCTCACACCCGCCGCGGCCGTCGGCATCCCGATGGACATGCGCTCGGTCTGGCTGGACATCGAGACCGATGGCCCGGTCGCGCCGGAACTGCTGGAGTCGGTGCGCAACGTGGTGGCCGCGAACCTGACCGGCGGATCGGTCAACACCTCCTACAGCGACCAAAACCTGACCGAGACCGTAGAGCAGATCCGCGCGGTCAAGCACGCGCTGCTGCTCGGAGCGCTGGTGACGTTCTCCCTCATCGGGTGCAGCCTGCTGGTCACCGCGATCGAGCAGATCCAGGAGCGGACCCGGCCGATGGCGGTGCTCGGGGCCGTCGGCGCCCGGCGCAGCACGCTCGTGTGGTCGGCGTTCCTGCAGAACGCGGTGCCGATGCTGCTCACTGCGGTGCTCGCGGTGCCGATCGGGCTGGGGCTGGGGACGTTGCTGATCGTGACGCTGTTCCGGATCTACCCGGTGTTCGACCTGGCGGGGATGGGCGTGGTGCTCAGCTTCGCCGCCGTGTCGGTCCTGGTCGTGACCGCGCTGACCGCTCCCGCGCTGTCCCGCGCCATGAGCTCGGAAGGCCTCCACACCGAGTAATTCGCACGCAGTCCCTCCCTTTGCCGAGCGCCGCGCAAATTCTCTACAGTCACGATTCATTCAGTGTCGAGTGAAATTAACGCTCGACAGCAACAACCACACAACCGGCAACAGAGCAGAAAAGCACGCGCTACTTCAGGCGCCTGCGGCGCAGGTCGGAACGGACGTCCCACACCGTCCACCAGACGCCGGCCAGCGCCACCGCGCCCAACAACAACAGCAGCAGGTACTGGGCCATCGCAGAACTCCCGGAAAGGCCTCGGAGAGAGCGCCGGCGGACTCGGTCGCAGCCGCGCCGCGGGCACCGCGTCCGGTGGTCTCGGCACCTGACGCGGCTCCGAGCCTAGTGAGGTTCGCCTCCTGATCGCCGGACGAGCGCACCCGCCCGCGATCACCACGGACGACCGGATCGGGCAGCCCGGCCGGGTGACGCCCCGGCATGTCCGCCCCGGTCCGTGACCGCCGGACTCGGACGATGGTGGGTCGCCGGGCAACGAACTCGACCGACCCGGGGATGGAGGTGCTTCGCAGTCATGTCCCCCGCGCACCAGGTGGTGTTGGCCGAGGCGATGAGCACGCACGGCGAAGTCGGCGCGATGACCTTGACCGCCGGTGGCCTGCTCGGATTCGTCGCGCTGTATCGCCGACGGCGGGCCACACTGTCGAAGCGGCGGGCGAGGGTGGTGAGCAGGTCGGACCTGGCCGACCCCCTGGTCCCGCGGCAGTGAGGTGACGCCGGCGACCGGCCACCGCACCACCGCTGTTCGTCAAGGGGGAGTGACGAATGACCGGAACCAGAAGGGACGGCGAACGGGCGACGGAGCAGGGCGAGGCCGACGGGGATCGGGCCGCGGCGGGCGGAGCGACGACGCCGCGGCCTCGTGAAGCCGAAGGCCCGCCGACGTCACCCGACCCGTCCGCGCCGACCGAGCCGATCTCGCCGTGGCGGGTGATCGCCCCGCCGCGCCCGGCACCACCGGCACCGGGCGGCCCGCTGCGCACGTCGCTGGCGCTCGGCGCCGGACGGGTCGTGGCGAGCATGTCGCGCCGGCTGCGCTTGGGCAGCGGCGGCATGATCGGCGGCAGGCTCGCGCTGAGCCTGCAACCCGGACTGCTCGCCAAGCTCGCCGCGGGCCGCCGGATCGTCATGATCACCGGGACCAACGGCAAGACCACCACGACCGCGCTCGTCGCTGAAGCGCTGCGCAGCCGAGGCGCGGCCACCAGCAACGTCACCGGGGCCAACATGCTCGACGGGCACGTGGCGGCGCTGATGACCGACCTGTCCGCGCCGTTCGCCGCGCTGGAGGTCGACGAGCTGCACCTCGCGCAGGTCACCGCGGAGTTCGCCCCCTCGGTGATCCTGCTGCTCAACCTCAGCCGGGACCAGATGGACCGGGTCGGCGAGATCCGCACCGTGCAGCGCAGCCTGCGCACCGCCCTGGAACGGGCACCGCAGACCCGGGTGGTGGCCAACCGCGACGACCCGAACATCGTCTCCATCGGCGCCGGGCACCCGTCGGTGACCTGGGTGTCCGGTGGCGCGCGGTGGACGCACGACGCGCTGAACTGCCCGCGCTGCGGAGCGTTCCTCACCGACCTCGACGGGCCCTGGCACTGCGAATGCGGGCTCTCGCGCCCGGACGCCGACTGGACGGTCACCGAGACCGGCGTGATCGGCCCGGACGGCGTGGAACACCCGCTGGACCTGGCGCTTCCCGGCCACGTGAACCGGATCAACGCGACGTTCGCCGTGGCGGCGGCCGCCGAGCTCGGCTGCGACCCCGCCGAAGTGCTGCGCCGCGTCGCGGACCTGCGCCAGGCCAGCGGGCGCTACTCGACGGTGCTGCTCGACGACCGGGTCGTGCGGTTGCTGCTGGCGAAGAACCCGGCGAGCTGGCTGGAGATGCTCGACCTCGTCTCCGGGCACGACCGCCCGCTGATCCTGGCGGTCAACAGCAGGGAAGCCGACGGCTACGACGTGTCGTGGCTGTGGGACGTGGACTTCGAGGCGCTGCGGGGGAGGTCGGTGCTGGTGACCGGGGACCGGGGATTGGACCTGGCGGTGCGGCTGCGGTACGCGGGGGTGTCCTGCGAGGTGACCGCCACCGCGCAGGACGCGCTGGTCCGCAGCGGGCCGGAACCGGACGTGGTCGCGAACTACACCGCGTTCCGCGACCTGCTGGCCCGGAGCGTGGCCCGATGAGCGGCGAGGGCGTGCGGATCGCGCTGGTGCTGCCGGACCTGCTGGGAACCTACGGGGATCGCGGGAACATGCTGGTGCTGGAGCGGCGGCTGCACTGGCGGGGCATCCCGTCGGAGACGGTCACCGTGCTGTCCTCCTCCGCGTCGGTGCCCGACTCCTGCGACGTGTACCTGCTCGGCGGTGGTGAGGACGTGGCGCAGACCGCGGCGATGCGGGTGCTGTCCCGATCGCCGGGCCTGCAGCGCGCCGCGGCGCGCGGTGCTCCGGTGCTGGGGATCTGCGGTGGCCTCCAAGTGCTGGGCACCGAGTTCACGACCGGTGACGGGGTGCGCCACGAGGGGCTCGGGCTGGTCGACGCGGTCACCGAACCCGCGGGGGAGCGGGCGATCGGCGAGGTGACCACGGACTGCCTGCTCGCCGGGGTCGGCATGCTCACGGGTTTCGAGAACCACCTGGGCCGGACCCGTCTGGGTTCGGGGTCGATGCCGTTGGGGCGGGTCACCCGCGGGATCGGCAACGGCCCCGACCGCGCGGAGGGCGTGGTGCGCGGGCACGTGGTGTGCACCTACCTGCACGGGCCGATCCTGGCGCGCAATCCGGCGCTGGCGGATCTGCTGCTGGGCTGGGCGGTGGGGGCTCCGCTGCAGCCGATCGCCGAACCGGAGGAGCTCGCCGCGCTGCGCGTGGAGCGCAGCAGGATGCGCGCGCGCAACCCGAAGTGATCAGCGGCGGCGCTGCAGGGCGGCCCGGACTGGTTCCATCTCCGGGGCTTTGACCAGCAGCAGGCCGCCGAAGCTGACGGCGAGCACGACGACGCCGTCGACGACGAGCGTGAGCCAGGCACCGGCGATCACTCCGGTGGTGCCGAGCGCGGCGCTGAGGGCGGCGTCGGCGGCGACGGCGCAGCAGCATGCCACGGCGGTGACGGCGAGCGCGCGCAGGATGCTGAGCCCGGTGCGGCGGGTGCGGATGCCGCCGACCCGGGCGCTGAGCCAGAGCTGCCCGACGAGGGCGCCGACGACGAAGCTCAGCGACATGGCCAGCGCGACGCCCACCACGAGGTCCTGCGGATCGGTGGTGGCGAGGAACAGGTAGCACAGCGCTGCGCGGAAGCCGACCATGATCAGGTTGATGACGGTCGGGGTGCGGGCGTCCTTCATCGCGTAGAAGGCGCGCAGCTGCAGCATGGTGATCGCGAACGGCACGATGCCCAGCGCGCACACGCCGATGGTCGCGCCGAGCCGGTCGGCGGCGGCGATGCCGTTGTTGCCGAGCGAGAAGAACGCGATGCCGAGGGAGCCGCCCGCGACCAGCATCAGCGCGCTGATCGGCAGCAGCAGCACCGCGCTCATCCTGGTTCCCAGGGAGAGGTCGGCGACGAACTCGCGGGAGTCCGGGTCGGTCGCGGAGCGGCTGATGCGCGGCATGAGCGCCGTCAGCAGGGACACGCCGAGCACTCCGTAGGGCACTTGGGACAGCAGCCAGGCGTAGGTGAAGGTGGCGACGCTGCCTTCGGTGCCCTGCGCGCCGACCCGGGTGGTGACGATCATGCCGAGCTGGCTGATCAGGGTGTAGAGCACGACCCAGCCGGCGAGCGAGGCGAACTCGCCGAGCCGGTGGTCCCAGCCCCACCGCCAGCGGTATCGGAACCCGGTGCGGCGCAGCGCGATGGCGACCACGAGGCTCTGCGCGACGATGCCGAGCGCGGTGCCGATGCCGAGGACCAGCAGCTTCGGTTCGCCCATGCGCACCGGGTCGAGCGAGATGGTGCCGGGCAGCAGCACGAACACTCCGGCGGTGGCGAGCACGACGACGTTGTTGAGCACCGGTGCCCAGGCGGGCGGTCCGAACACGTGCCGCGCGTTGAGCACCGCTGAGAGCAGCGCGGACAGGCCGTAAAAGAGGATCGCGGGCAGCAGCAGGTAGGCGAACGCGGTGGTCAGCGCGGTGTTCGCGCGGGTGTCGGCGCCGAGGTAGAGGGCGGTGAGCAGGGGAGCGGTGGCCACGGCCAGGACGGTGGCGCCCGCCATGAGCACCCCGCCTGTGGTGATCAGCCATTGCGCGTAGGACTCGCCGTCGCGTTCCCCGCGTTGCTGCGCCCGCACGAGCAGCGGGACGGCGACGCTGGTGAGCACACCGCCGAGCAGGAGTTCGTTGACGACGGTCGGCAGGGTGTTGGCGACCGTGTAGGAGTCGTTGACCATGCCGAGTCCGAGGACGGCGACCAGCACGACCTTCGCGGCCAGGCCGGTGATGCGGCTGACGATGGTGGCGATGGCCATCGTGCCGCCCGCCCGTGCCAGCGACGGCGGCCGGCGTGCTGATTCGGCCTGTTCGACCACGGTGCCCCCAACCGTCCCCTGATCCGTGCCCTCGGCGACTGTGGCACGGATCAGGCAGGCCCGCGTCCCGGTTCACCGGGCGGGTGAGGCCGGTGGCGGTTCGTGACAGGCTGGTGGCCGTCCGCACGATCGTCGGTGCGGCGGAGAGGTGTGCGCCATGATCGCCGTGGGTGGAGTGCTCGTGCTGGCGGGCTTGATCACGCTCGTGGTCGGGGACTGGAGCGGGCAGTGGTGGTTGCTGCCCGGTGGCCTGATCGCGGCCGGGATCGGGGTGCTGGTGGCCGGGGTGGTGGCGCGGGTGCGCCGCAGGCTCGCCCCGCTGCGGGCGGCTCGCCGGGTCGCGTCGTCGGCTCCCGGCACGGGTGGGCCGGTGCAGCGGCTGCGCGCGATCCCGTCGATGATCGCGGCGCCGTGGCGCGGTGGGGAGGCGGCGGTGCCGCGGTACCAGACGGTGCTGTGGCTGGCGGGGGTGCTGTACTTGATCTGGCCGCTCGACGTGATCCCGGACCTGTTGCCGCTGGTGGGGATCACCGATGACATCGGGGTCGGTGCCTGGCTGGTCACGAGCCTCTACGCGGAGGCGGGCAACCAGATCGCCCGGCAGCGCGCGATCGGTGCCGCGGAGCAGGACTGACTCCTGGTCAGCGTCGGTCGCCCGCCGGGCTCGGTTCGCGGCGGGCGAAGCGGCTGAGCAGCCCGTGGTCGATCGACCAGCGCCCGCCGTTGAACCCGAGGGCGAGCGCGGCGACTCCGATGACCAGCACGAGTTCGTAGCCGTTGGGGCTGAACAGCCCGTAGGGCAGGTGCACGAACCAGGCCGCGCCGGCCATGAGCAGTGCGATGAGCACTCCGACGATCGGCAGCAGCAGGCCGAGGATGAGCAGCGCGCCGCCGACGATCTCGACGAGCACGGTGAACCAGGCGGCGATCGCGGGCAGCGGGATGCCCAGCCGCCCGAAGGCGTCGCTGATCATCGGCATGCCGAGCCCGAGGAACTTCTGCAGGCCGTGGGCGATGAGCACGATGCCGATGGCGAGCCGGGCGATGAAGGCGAACAGGTCTCGCGCGATGTCCATGAGCTCTCCCGGATGTCGCGGCGCTGGTGCGGCGTCGGAGAGGTGTCTGGGGGTTCCAGTGTGCGGGCGGGTTCGGCGGCGGGCATTCCAGGTCGGGCCACGCCTGTGGCCCCCGGCAATGCCGGGGGCCACAGGTTCGGGAGTGCTCGGATCGTCTCGCGGGGTCAGCCCTTGAGCAGCGCGCGGGCCATCACCATGCGCTGGATCTGGTTGGTGCCCTCGTAGATCTGGGTGATCTTGGCGTCGCGCATCATCCGCTCGACCGGGAAGTCGCGGGTGTAGCCGGCGCCGCCGAACAGCTGCACGGCGTCGGTGGTGACCTCCATGGCCACGTCGGAGGCGAAGCACTTCGCGGCGGCGGAGATGAACCCGAGGTTGCCCTCACCGCGCTCGGCGCGTGCCGCGGAGATGTAGACCATGTGCCGGGCGGCCTCGATCTTCATCGCCATGTCGGCGAGCATGAACTGCACGCCCTGGAAGTCGCTGATGGACTTGCCGAACTGCTTGCGCTCCTTGACGTAGTCGATCGCCGCGTCCAGCGCGCCCTGGGCGATGCCGATGGCCTGGGCGCCGATGGTGGGGCGGGTGTGGTCGAGGGTGCGCAGCGCGGTCTTGAAGCCGGTGCCGGGCTCGCCGATGATGCGGTCGCCGGGGATGGTGCAGTCCTCGAAGTAGAGCTCCACGGTGGGCGAGCCCTTGATGCCGAGCTTCTTCTCCTTCGGGCCGACCACGAAGCCCGGGTCGTCCTTGTGCACGACGAACGCGCTGATGCCGTTGGCGCCCTTGTCGGGGTCGGTCACGGCCATGACGGTGTACCAGCTGGACACGCCGCCGTTGGTGATCCAGCACTTGCTGCCGTTGAGGACCCAGTTGTCGCCGTCGCGGTGGGCGCGGGTCTTCATGGAGCCCGCGTCGGAACCGGCTTCGCGCTCCGACAGCGCGTAGGAGGCGGTGGCGTTGCCCGCGGCGAGGTCGCCGAGGACCTTCTTCTTGAGGTCCTCGGAGCCGGACAGGATGATCGGCATGGTGCCGAGCTTGTTCACCGCGGGGATCAGCGAGGACGAGGCGCAGACGCGGGCGACTTCCTCGATGACGATGCAGGTGGCGATGGAGTCGGCGCCTTCGCCGCCGTAGACCTCGGGCACGTGCACGGCGGCGAAACCGGCCTTGACCAGGGCGTCGAGCGCTTCCTGGGGGTAGCGCTCCTGCTCGTCGACGTCGGCGGCGTGCGGCGCGATCTCCTTCTCGGCGAGTGCGCGCACCGCTTCGCGCAGGGCGTCGTGCTCGTCGGCCAGCCGGTAGGTCTCGAAGTTCGGGTTCACCGCTTGCCTCCCGTCTCCAGCGTGCCGCTGGGGTCGTGGTGATCGCCGGATCCGGGTGCGCGGGCTGCTGCCGCGCCGCATCCTCGTTCGCCGGAATCCTAACGGCACGCAGTGCCACCTACAATCAGGGTGGGTATATTTCGGCCATGCCCGAGCAGCCCCGACCGCGAGCCGGTCGCACTCCGCAGGGACGTCGCCGGATCCGCGGCACGGTGTCGCTGGCGGCGCTGGACCTGTTCGCGGCCAACGGGTTCGAGGCGACCACGGTGGACCAGATCGCCGAGGCGGCGGGCGTCGGCAGGCGCACCTTCTTCCGGTACTTCCGGTCCAAGGAGGACGCCGTGTTCGGTGATCACGAGGAGCGGCTCGCCGACGTCGCGGAGTTCCTGGAGGGCGCCACCGGTGCCGAGGAGCCGCTGCTGGTGGTGAGCCGGGCCGCCGAGGAGGTGCTGGACACCTACCTCGCCGAACCCGAGGTGTCGCTGCAGCGCTTCGCGCTGACCCGGCAGGTGTCGTCGTTGCGGGACAAGGAGATCGCCAGCACCGACGGCTACCAGCGGGCGTTCGCCCGCTACCTGCGGGGCCGCTACGCCCACGAGCAGGACGGGGCGCTGCGGGCGGCGGTGGCCGCGGCGGCGATCGTGGCCGCGCACAACCAGGTGCTGCGGGAATGGCTCAAGAGCGGCGCGGAGCTCGACGCGCGCACCCGGCTGCGCGGAGCTCTGGCGGTCGTGCGCACCGGCCTGGCCTCGGCCTGGGAGGGCGCCGGTGAGGACGTCGTCGTCGGTGTCGTGCGCACCGGGGCACCCGCCGCGGCGGTGCTCAAACAGCTGGAGGAAGCGCTCCGGGGTCTGCCCGAGGCCGGCCGGTAACGGCACTTGGTGTCAACGCTCGCCGCGCGCTTCGGCACACCGCTGGAATCGCTGGAGCGGAACCGCGTGACGCAGTGCTGAGGAGAACGGACCGCCGAGCGGTGCGGGCTCGGCGGTCGTGAACCGATGCGTGCGGCCGGTGCGGCGCCGACGTTCAGTCGTAGCCGCGGATCAGGTGGCTCTCGTCGGTTTCTTCGAGGTCGTAGGGCCACGGCTGCCGGTGCTGTGCTGGGATGGCGGCTTCCGGCATGAGGGTGTGCACGCTCCCACTGGGGGAGTCGAGGGCGTCGGCCCGGTCTCGCTCGGCGGGTTCCACTGTCTGCTCCTAGTCCTTCGGGTCTCGGGAGGGTACGGCCGATGGTCCTGGGGAGTGGTGTAGATCGCACTCCCGCCACGCCGTCGATACCTTCAGTGCACCGGAATGGACCTCGATGGCTCGGATGTCCGTGGACGAGGAGCTGGAGCGCCCGCAGCGCTGGCCGGGACCGTCCCGGTTCGTCGCCCGCCACGGCCGACGTCGCCTTCGCGGAGCCCGGAGAGGGCCCGTTCTAGGCGTCGGCCGGGACGCCGAACCACCGCTCGACGGCGATGCGCAGCTCCTCCTGGTCGGGGCGAGCCTCCGATGACGCCCACACGACGTAGGAGTCCGGGCGGAGCAGCAGCGCGCTGACGTCGGTGTCCGCCGTGGCGCGCACGACCTCGATGCCGTCGGCGCGCAGGTCGCCGCGCTCGGAGAGGTCGATCAGCAGAGGCGTCCCGCCGCGGACCAGCTCGGCCAGGCGGACCGCCCCGCCGGCGGTGCGAAGGGTCAGATCGGGAGCGGGCCAGCCGGCGAGCGGATGGGCGCCGTCACCGACCGGGTGGCGCACGTCCGCGCCGGCGACGAGGTCGGCGAGGACCCGCACGACGTCCGATCGGGTGAGCAGCTCGCCGAACAGCCGACGCAGGCCGGTGATGTCGTCGCCGGGGGAGAGCAGCGCGGCCTGGGCCTGGGAGTACGTGATGGCGCGGTCGGCGATCGGGCGCCGCTCGGCAGCGTAGGTGTCGAGGACGTCGGCGCCGCCCCTGATCGCGGCCGCGAGCTTCCAGCCCAGGTTGATCGCGTCCTGCAAGCCGAGGTTGAGGCCGGTGCCACCGGCGGCGAACACGTGCGCCGCGTCGCCGACGAGGAAGACCCGGCCGTCCCGGTACCGGTCGGCGACCCGGGTGCTGCCGCCGTTGATCCGCCGCAGCACGTGCGGACCCTCGCCGGGCGGCGGCTCGATCGGCACCTCGACGCCGAGCACCCGGGTGATGCTGTCCCGCATCTCGTCGAAGGTCAGGGGCTCGCCGGAGGCGGGCTGGTCCCACTCGACGGTGGCGACCAGTGGCGGGAGGCCGGGCAGCGGCGCGTAGGAGAAGCCGCCGCGTGCGGTGCGGACGGGCAGGAACGGCAGCACCGGCCCGTGACCGGGCACCTCCAGCGCGCCCGTGGTCGGGTCGAGCCGATCGTGCGGCACGACGGCGTGCGCGGTGCGGCTCGTCGTGCGGTCGTAGGTGACACCGGGGAAGCCGATGCCCGCGGCCTTGCGGACGGGGCTGTGCGCGCCGTCCGCGCCGACGACGTAGCGCGTGCGCAGCTCGTAGTCCCGCCCGGCGGGGCCGCGGACGGTGAGCGCGACGCCGTCGTCGTCCTGGGCGAGACCGGTGAGCTCGTGGCCGCGGCGGATCTCGGCACCGAGTGCCGCGGCGCGTTCCGCCAAGACCCGCACGAGCGTCGACTCCGGTACCGGGAGGTTGTAGAGGGGGCTGTCGTCGAGCAGCCCGAGATCGAGCGGCATCGCGGCGAACATGAAGTAGCCGCTGTTGGGCTGCGGCGGGCCGGGCCGGTCGCTGAGCCGCTCGAAAAGCCCGCGGCGGTCGACCATCCGCACGACCTGCCCGACGAGACCGTTGGACCGGGGTTCCTCACTGGGCTCGGTCGAGCGTTCGAGCACGATCGGGCGGACACCGCCGAGCGCGAGCTCGCACGCGAGCATCATGCCGTTGGGTCCGCCACCGACGATGACCACGTCCATGATCGTCACTCCCTCGTTCCGGGCATGCTGGAGAGCCCGTCGAGCGGGCTCTTGTCGGCGGGTCGGGCGCTATCGGGGTTCGGGCAGCCCGGTTCGGATCTGGGCGAAGACCTCGCGCAGCAGGGACACCAGCGACCGGGTCGGGTCACGCGTCCAGTGCGCCATCGCCGTGGCGAGGCCGGTGCCGGTCACCGCGGCGACGACCTGCGGGTACAGGTCGGTGGTGTCGGCGCCGGTGCGGTCGGCGATGGCGGCGACCAGTTCGTCCTGCGATGTGAGCTGCGCGCGCTGCACCTCGTGCCGGATCGCGGGCTCGGCCAGCAGCCTCTGGAGCGCCGAGGTGTACCGCTGCTCGGCCGGGGAGGCGGTTCTGCCTTCCGGCGGCTCGAACTGCGCGAGGACCGCGTGGGTGACCGCGTCCCAGAGCGGTTCGTCAGCCGGGCGTTCCCGCAGCACCTCGACGATGCGGTGCCCGCGCTCGACGTGCGCTGCGACGACGGCTTCGGCCTTGCTCGTGAAGTAGTTGCGGAAGGTGCGCGCGGAGACGTTCGCCGCGGCGGCGATGTCGTCCACCGAAACGTCGTCGAACCCGCGCTCCAGGGCGAGCCGGATGGTGGCCTGGCTCAACGCGAGGCGGGTCTCGCGCTTCTTGCGCTCGCGCAGCCCGCCGTCCTCCATCACCATGACGCTCACGCTAGCCGAACTTTCCATAATTGCAAAGTTTCCATCGTGGAAAGTTTGGTGATGCACTGCGCTTCATCACTGCAGCGCGAGCGGCGACGGGTCCGCACCTGCGGGGCCATCGCAGGTGAGCTCTCCGTCCGCGCATCCCCGCCCTGAACAGCATCGCCGCAGACGGGCGATCCCTGGCGCCGCTGAGTTCCGACAGCGGCGATGCAACATGCTCATGCAATACTCGCAACAAGATCAGTGTCAGATGAAATCAACGCTCCAAGCGCAACACCTCACAACACAAGGCCAGGACGACGAGTCAGTGGCTCGGGGTGAGCCGTCGGCCGTTCCTGCCGCCCAGGTAGCGGCCGCGGTCGACCACGAGACGACCGCCCAGCCACACCCGCCGGATTCCGGCCGGCGGGTGGACGGGGTCGCGGTAGCCGCCGACGTCGCGCACGGTCGCGGAGTCGAAGGCGACGAGGTCGGCAACCTGACCGGGAGCGACGAGACCCCGGTTCGGGATGCGGAACGCCCGCGCGGGCAACGAGGTCATCTTGCGCACGGCCTCCGGCAGCGAGAGCAGGCCGAGGTCGCGGCAGTAGCGCCCGAGCACGCGCGGGAAGGTCCCGTGCAACCGCGGGTGCGGCTTGCCGCCGTTGCCGGGCGGCAGGCCGTCCGATCCGATCATGGTGTGCTCGTCGGCCAGCGCCTGGCGCAGATCGGTGTCCTGCATCGAGAAGTGGATCATCGCCACCCGGAGCCGTTCCCGCACGAGCAGGTCGGCGAGCACGTCGACCGGCCCGGTCGCCCGCTCGGCCGCGAGTTCGGCGAGCGTGCGGCCTTCGTCCTGGTGACCGGCGGTGGTGGCGACGAGGATGTCGTCCCAGTCGTCGCGCCCGCCGAGTTCCGCGCGCAGCTCGGCCCGCCCCGCCTTGCCGGACAGCCGGGCGATGAGGGTGTCGGGATCGGTGCCGAGGAAGTCGGCGGGCAGCAGTGCGGTGAGCATCGTCGAGGAGGCGGTGTAGGGGTAGACGTCCTGCAGGACTTCGGCTCCGGTGTGCCGGGCGCGGGCGATCCGGGTCAGCGCGGCCGCCATCGCACCCCAGTTGTCGCGCCCGGCGGCCTTGAGGTGGGACAGCTGGGTGCGCCCCGCGACCTGGCCGATGCGCAGCGCTTCGTCGATGGAGTCCTGCAGGTGGGCGCCTTCGTCGCGCAGGTGGGTGGCGTAGAGCCCGTCGCCGCCGAGGACTTCGGCCACGGCGGCGAGTTCGCGGGTGCTCGCGAACATCGCCGGCGGGTAGCCGAGTCCGCTGGAGAGGCCGAAGGCGCCCGCCGACATGCCTTCCTCCAGTGCGGCGCGCATGGCGTGCAGCGCCGTGTCGTCGGCAGGGCGGTCGGAGGTGCCGGTGGCGGCGATGCGCAGGCTGCCGTGCCCCACCAGGGGGCAGTGGTTGGTGACGTACCCGGCGGCGTCGGTGCGGGCGAACAGGTCCTGGAAGTTCGACCAGGTGAACTCGGTCGGCGGGAACAGGCGGCGCAGGAAGTCGCCGAGGGTGCCGGCGTGTGCGGTGCTGCGCGGGGCGAGGCTGAACCCGCAGTTGCCGACGACCTCGGTGGTGACGCCTTGCAGGATCTTGGTGGTGTCGTCCTCGGTGAGCAGCGGTGCGTTGTCGGCGTGGGAGTGGGCGTCGATGAAGCCGGGCGCGAGGGTGAGCCCGGTGAGGTCCTCGACGGCGCCGTGCGCGGGGAGGATGCCGGGCGGTTCGACGGCGGTGATGGTGCTGCCGGTGATCAGGACGTCGGCTTCGCGCGGGGCGGTGCCGGTGCCGTCGACGAGTCGCGCTCCGGTCAGGAGAACGGGGGGCAGGAGGACGGGGGTCAGGAGCGCGGGCGGCTCGGGTGCGGTCACGCGGGTCTCCTGGGGCGTCGGGTCGTCCCAGTGTGCCGGTGACCACCGGGGCCGGTCGTCAGGTGAGCAGTTCGGGGATGCCGGGGGTGCTGCGCCTGCGGCGCAGCCAGACCTTGCGGGTGCCGTCGGCGTAGAGCAGCACTCGCGACAGCTCCCAGCCGGAGAACTCGGCGTGGATGCTCAGCTGGGTGGCGGCGCTGGGCCGCGTGATGCCGGGAGGCAGCCGCAGCGGGCGGTATTCCCACTTGTCGTCGGTCCAGCCGACGTCCCGCACCCCGCCGGTGGCGGGGGCGGGCAGGGAAGAGGTTTCGGGGTCCTGTTCATCGCTCATGGCGTCACCACCTGTAGTCCTGCCCCGGTGGCCGAGGCGACGTAGACGCGCCCGGTGTCGGGGTCGACGGTCACGGAGTCGGGTTGCTCGACGGTGGGCATGCGGTGCACTTCGCGGGGCTCGCCGCCTGCGATGTCGTAGCCGACGAGTTCGTTGGTCGCGGTGAGGGTGATCCAGGCGAGGTCGCGGGCGGGGTCGTAGGCGAGGCCGTAGGGGGCGCCGGGGACGGGGTAGCGCTGTTTCATGATCAGCGGCTTGGTGTCGAACGCGAGGAGTTCCTCGCCGCGGGTGTCGACGGCCAGGACGCGGCCGTAGCGGTCGGCGGTGGTGCGGGTGGCGCCGGTGCCCGCGCGCAGGGCGGGTTGCTTGTCGCCGGTGGTGATGTCGATGGGCGTCAGCGAGGTGGTGAGGGTGTCGAGGACGTGGACTTCGCCGTTGAGGGTGAGCAGTTCGGCGGGGCGTTGGAAGCCGGTCGCTCGGGCGCCGCCGGGCAGGGCGATGGTGTTGTCCGCGCGCAGGGCGACGGCGAGTCCGCCGGGCACGGGGGTGGCGTCGAGGGGGCCGCCGGGGTAGCGGAGTTGTTCGGCGGTGGCGGTGGCCGGGTCGATGCGCGCGACGAGGTCGGCGTCGGGTTGGGGCGCGAGCAGGTGGCCGTCTGGCGTGGCGCGCAGCGTGGCGGGGGTGCCGGGCAGCTCGAGGGTGCGGGGCGGGCGGTTGAGGTCGCGGGTGTCGTAGAGGGACACGGTGCGCTCGTGCACGGTGGCGAGGATGCCCGGCAGGTAGGTGGTGAGGGTGGTGGGCGGTGCGGGCCGGACGTTGCCCGCGGGCGTGGTGGCCGCGCGGGGCGCGTGGGCGGGTTCGGCGGCCGTGAGGGTGTCGGTGACTTGCAGCGGGTCGTCGGCGCCGACGCTGCCGCAGCCGGTGAGCACGGTGGCGGTGATGCAGGCGGCGACCAGTCGGCGCAAGGGGTCCTCCATGTGCGTGCGCCCGTGGTTCGGGCGGTGGCCGCTCCAGGATTCCTGATTTGGTGTGGTGGTCGTCCGCCCACCCCCGGTGTGCGGGGGTAAACGTCCAGCATGGCATCGGCGGGTGGGGGTGGGCCAGGGGTTCGGGGGTGGCGTGGCGTTCACGGCGGGTTCGCCGAGTGTTCGTGTCGGCCGGTGGGGCGGGTGCGCAGTGGTGGGGGCGTGGTCGTCGCTGGTGGGTGGTGGGGCCGGGGTGGTCACGGGAGGGTGCGGGCGGTGTTGCAAGATTTGCGATCGAGGGGGAGGCGTTCGCCCCGGGTGCGTGGCCGGTGCGCGCCTTGTTCATCTCTCGAAATGTGCTGGAGTGGGTTCAGTTGTCGTGGTTGCAGGCCATGGTGCTCGCCGTGGTCCAGGGTCTGACCGAGTTCCTGCCGATTTCGTCGTCAGGGCATTTGCGGATCGTCTCGGAGTTGTTCTTCGGTGTGGACGCGGGTGCGTCGTTCACCGCGGTGACGCAGATCGGGACGGAACTGGCCGTGGTGATCTTCTTCGCGAAGGACATCGTGCGGTTGGTCGGAACGTGGTTCCGGGGTCTGGTGAATGCCGAGGTGCGGCGGACGCAGGACTACCGGTTGGCGTGGTTCGTGATCGTGGGCAGCATTCCGATCGCGGTTCTGGGGTTGTTGTTCCAGGACATGATCCGGGGCGCGTTGCGGAGCCTGTGGGTGACCGGGGCGATGCTGATCGTGTTCGGCGTGCTGCTGGGACTCGCTGAGCGGTTCGGCAGGCAGGTGCGGGCGCAGGACGAGCTCACGATGCGCGATGGCGTGCTGATGGGCTTGGCGCAGTCGTTGGCGTTGATTCCGGGCGTGTCCCGTTCCGGGGGTACGATCACCGCGGGCCTGTCGCTGGGGTTGACGCGGCCGACGGCGGTGCGGTTCTCGTTCCTGCTGGCGATTCCGGCGGTGTTCGCGGCGGGGCTCTCGGAGATCCCGCACGTGTTCGAGGGCGGTCCGGGTCTGCAGCCTTCGGGGGTGCAGATGATCGTGGCGACGGTCGTCGCGGGTGTGGTCGGTTTCGCCTGCATCGCGTGGTTGTTGCGGTTCGTGGAGCGCCACAGCGTGTACTTGTTCGTCTGGTACCGGATCGGGCTCGGTCTGCTGGTGTTCGCGTTGTTGGGCTTCGGTGTGATGCAGCCCTGATCTGCGGTTCGCCCGCGCGGCGGCCCGGTGCCCGGTGGCGCCGGGCCGCTGTGCTTTTCGGGGTGTGCGATCGGACCCCGCCGCGAGACCCGGGTGGTGCGTTGTCGTTACCCTCGGCGGTCGTGGCGACTCTCATCTTGCTCAGGCACGCACGGTCGGCGGCGAACGGTTCGGGGGTCCTCGCCGGGCGCAGCCCCGGGGTGGGGCTGGATGCGACGGGCACGTCGCAGGTGGCCGGCCTGGGGGCGCGGTTGGGTGAGGTTCCGGTGTCGTCGGTGGTGGTCTCGCCGTTGCAGCGGTGTGCGGAGACGGTGCGGGAGTTCGCGGCGTCGCGCGGGCTGGAACCGGTGGTGGACGAGCGGTTGTCCGAGGTGGACTACGGGCAGTGGACGGGGCGGAAGGTCTCGGAGCTGACGGGGGAGTCGTTGTGGTCGGTGGTGCAGCAGCACCCGTCGGCGGCGGTGTTCCCCGGCGGTGAGGGTTTGGCCCAGGTGCAGGCGCGCGCGGTGGCCGCGATCCGGGAGCACGACGCGCGGGTCTCGGCGGAGTTCGGCCCGAACGCGGTGTGGCTGGCCTGCTCGCACGGCGATGTGATCAAGTCCGTGTTGGCGGATGCGCTGGGTCTGCACCTGGATGGTTTTCAGCGGATCGTGGTGGATCCGTGCTCGTTGAGCGTCGTGCGGTACACGGAGACGCGGCCGTTCGTGGTGAAGGTGAACGACACAGGTGCGGACGTGTCGGCGTTGCTGCCCCCGAAGGAGGCGTCCTCCTCGGACGCGGTGGTGGGTGGTTCGACGGGATCGTCGGGCGCGGCGTCGTGACCGGCGGCTTCGCGGTCGAGGACGTGGCGGCGTTCTTCACCGGCACGTGGGGCGTGGCGCGCGGGATCGTCGATGACGCGGGTGACCGGCTGGGTGGCTTCGAGGGCGAGGCGGTGTTCGCGGCCGAGCCCGACGGGTCGTTGGTGTACCGGGAGCGCGGTGAGCTGGTGCTGGGGGCGCATCGGGGTTCCGCGCAGCGCACCTTGCGCTACCGGGTGACGGGTCCCGGTCGGGCGTCGGTGTTCTTCGACTACGGGGACTTCTTCCACGATCTGGATCTGCGGTCGGGCCGGTGGCAGGTGGAGCACCCGTGCCGGGCCGACCTGTACCGGGGCGAGTTCGTGGTGTCGGGCCCGGACGCGTGGTGGCAGCAGTGGCGGGTGGCGGGTCCGGCGAAGGCGCACACGTTGACGACGGATTTCGTGCGCGTCGCCGGGTAGCGGTGCGGAAATTCGTTTGCGGGCGGGTTCCGCGGACCGTCATGATCGGTGCGGTCGGAGTCGAGGGAGGTGGTCCGGTGCGGCGGTCGTCGCGTTCGTGGTCCGGGTCGCCCGCGCGAGGGGGCGTGTTCTGACGCTGCCGCAGGTGCGGTGGTGAGGTCCGGGTCGGGTGGCTCGGGCCTTTTTCGTTGTCTTGTCCCGGGAGGCGTGGCCTCCCGGTGGTTCTGGGGAGGTAGTGGTGGCCGGTGTGGTCGGCGGTGCTTCGGTGCCGATCCGGATGTGGGCGGATCCGGCGCGGGTGGAGACCGCGGCGATGGAGCAGCTGCGCAACATCGCGAACCTGCCGTGGGTGCACGGCCTGGCGGTGATGCCGGACGTGCACTTGGGCAAGGGCGCGACGGTGGGCAGCGTGATCGCGATGCGTGATGCGGTGTCGCCGGCGGCGGTGGGGGTCGACATCGGGTGCGGGATGAGCGCGGTGCGCACGTCGTTGCGGGCCGCGGACCTGCCGGATGACCTGGGGCGGTTGCGGCGGCGGATCGAGTCGGCGGTGCCGGTGGGGTTCTCGATGCACGACGAGCCGGTGGACGTGTCGCCGGTGGGCGGTGAGTCCGGGTGGGACGGGTTCTGGGGCCGGTTCGGCGAGCTGCACGAAGGGGTGCGCGACCGCCGGAGCAGGGCGTTGCGGCAGTTGGGCAGCCTCGGCGGTGGCAACCACTTCATCGAGGTGTGCTTGGAGCAGGGCGGCGCGGACGCGGGGCGGGTGTGGTTGATGCTGCACTCGGGGTCGCGCAACATCGGCAAGGAGCTGGCGCAGCGCCACATCGAGGTCGCGCGGTCGTTGCCGCACAACGCGGATCTGCCTGATCGGGACCTGGCCGTGTTCGTGGCGGGCACACCGCAGATGGAGTCCTACCGGCGGGACCTGTTCTGGGCGCAGGAGTACGCGCGGCGGAATCGGGCGGTGATGGTGTCGCTGGTGCAGCGGGCGCTGGCGGCCACGGTGCCCGGCACCCGGTTCGACGAGCCGATCTCCTGCCACCACAACTACGTCGCGCAGGAGTCCTACGACGGGGTGGAGCTGCTGGTGACGCGCAAGGGAGCGATCCGTGCCGGCAGCGGGGACCTGGGAATCATCCCGGGCAGCATGGGCACGGGTTCGTTCATCGTGCGGGGATTGGGGAACCCGGAGTCGTTCGCCTCGGCGTCACACGGTGCCGGCCGGGCGATGTCGCGCACGAGGGCGCGCCGGGAGTTCACGGCGGCGGACCTGGTGGCGCAGACCGAGGGCGTGGAGTGCCGCAAGGACGCGGGCGTGGTGGACGAGATTCCGGCCGCGTACAAGGACATCAACGAGGTCATGCGGGCGCAGACGGACCTCGTGGAGGTCGTCGCGCACCTCAAGCAGGTGGTGTGCGTGAAGGGCTAGCGGGGTGGTGTGCACCTGGCTTCGGTGTCGGCCTGCGCACGGGTCCGCTCAGCGGAACCTCAGGTGTCTTCTCGCTGCGGGATCTTTTTCCCGAGTGGCTCTCCGCCACGAGGGAAAAGCCGTCCTCGCGAGAAGACACCTGAGAACCCGCCGGTGGTCGGCCTGCTCAAGCCGGTCACTGCTCAGCGGCTTCGCCGCTGACAAGGAAAGGACGAGGAACGCCGCTCACGCGGAGGGGCAAGATCAAGGGCAGATCGGCCGATCGCTCCGGGGCTTCAGGCGGTGCGGGCTGCGGGGGTGGTTTCGGTGTGCAGCACGTCGAGGGAGAGGCCGACTTCGGCGGCGACGGCGGCGACGGTGAAGAACGCGGGGGTGGGGATGCGTCCGGTTTCGATCTTGCGGAGGGTTTCGGCGGAGATTCCGGCGCCGGTGGCGACGTCGATGATGCTGCGGTCGCCGCGTGCGGAGCGCAGGAGTCGGCCGAGGTTCTCACCGCGGGTTCGTTCGTCCGGGCTCAGCGGTACGCGCACCATGCCCGGGATCATACGTCCGGTACAACTATCCCGGTATAGTTATCGCATCCAGCGTGTCCGGCCGAACCGGCCGGTGCCCTGGTGCGACAGCGCCGGGGTGCCTCGGCGCCACCCCGGCAGCGCCGTCGCGGCGGCGGCCACGACAAAGCCGGTCGACATCGTCGCCGCGACGATCGGCGAGCCGTACTCCGGCAGCACCGTGCTGGCGAGGTTGAGCGCCGCGTGCCCGAGCACGGCGGTGGGCACGCTGGCTGAGGCGGCGTCGTAGGTCCAGCACAGCAGCACGCGCAGCGCGATGGTGCCGACACCCCAGGCGGCGATCCAGGTCGCGCCCCTACCCGCCTGGATCAGCGGGATGACGTGCCAGCCCGCCCAGAACGCGCCGAGCAGCAGTGCGACCCGGAGACCGCCGCCCCGGCGCGAACGGGCGTAGGCATGTCCCGTCCAGCCCAGTTCCTCGCAGATCGCGGCGATGAGGAACAGCGCCACCAGCACGGGCAGCGCTCGCCACGGCACGGCGAGGTCGGCGAGGCGGCCACCGGCCGAGGTGTGCGCGGCGAGCATGACCAGCGGGATCAGCAGGACGGCGAAGGCGTACCAGCCGAGATCGGCCCGGCGCGGACGCAACCGGGCCAGCAGCCGGCGCGCACCGCCGGGGTGTTCTCGTCGGGCGAGCAGCAGCGCGGCCAGGGCGGGGGTCACGAACATCGACGCGCTGGCCGGAAGCCCGAGGGGCAGGTCGCCGGGACTTCCGATGACGGCTCCCAGCGCCCAGTGCGGCAGTGACAGGAGCAGCACCAGACCGTAGAACGCGTTCGGTCCGCGGCGCTCCCGGCCGGTCCGGTCGTGCTCAGCCATCGGCCGGGGCGTGGTCGGTGAAGTGAGCGCACACCATTTCGACGAGCGCGGTGACGTCGGCGTCGACCATGGGGGCTCCGGTCATGCCCATCCGGTGCAGCAGCGTGCCGACGACGACGTCGATGAGGAACAGGACCCGGTGCTCCGGCTCTCCCAGCGCGTCCTGCAGCGCCAGCCGGTAGGGGTCCTGCAGGCGGGTGGCGAGGACTTCGCGCAGGGCGGGATCGCTGACGCCGTCGGTGAACACGCCCGCGAATGCCGCGCCCACCCCCGGTTCGTTGATCTTGGCTGCGATCCAGTGCACGGCGGCGGAGATGTCGCCGCGCCGGTCGTCGCCGGTCAGCGGCGCCGGGCCGAAGGCGTCGACGAGGCAGTCGACGATCAGTGCGCCCTTGGTCGGCCAGCGGCGGTAGATCGTGGTCTTCGCGATGCCCGCCGCCTGAGCGATGCGTTCGACGGTGGCGCGGGCGTAGCCGAGTTCGTGGACCGTGCGCAGGGTCGCGGTGCGCACGACGGGCTCGACCCCGTCGCGGGGACGGCCGGGCGGTTTCGCGGCGGTTCGCGGCATGGCCGCACCGTAGCGAGTTTCGATACTTCAGGTTGCGAAACCAGGCGTACCGGAACCCGTTCGGAGCATGGGCGACGCCGCTACCGCGCTCCGATGCGTTCGGCGGCGGGGGTGGTGAGGAACTCCAGCAGGTCGGTGTGGAACTCGTCGCGGTGCGCGCCCACCAGGCCGTGCGGCGCGCCCGAGTGCACTTTGAGCGTCGCGTCCGGGACCAGGTGCGCCGAGTGCATCGCGGCGGCACCGATCGGCACGATCTGATCGTCGTCGCCGTGCACGATCAACGTCGGCACGTCGATGCGGCGCAGGTCCTCGGTGAAGTCGGTCTCGGAGAACGCCGCCACGCAGTCCAACGCGGCCTTGAGCCCGGCCTGCATGCTCATCAGCCAGAACGCGTCGCGCAGCCCGTCGGAGACCGCCGCCCCTGCCCGGTTCGCGCCGTAGAACGGCGCGGAGAGGTCCCGGTAGAACTGGGAGCGGTCGGTGGCCACCCCGGCGCGAATCTCGTCGAACACCTCGATCGGCTGCCCGTCCGGGTTCGCGGAGGTGCGCAGCATCAGCGGGGGCACCGCGCTCAGCAGCACCGCCTTGGCGACCCGTCCCGTGCCGTGCCTGCCGAGGTAGCGGGTCACCTCGCCGCCACCGGTGGAATGCCCCACCAGGATCGCGTCGCGCAGGTCCAGGGCGTCGAGCAGCGCGGCGAGGTCCTCGGCGTAGGTGTTCATGTCGTTGCCGCCCCAGGTCTGGGCGGAACGGCCGTGCCCCCGGCGGTCGTGGGCGATGCCGCGGAACCCGTGCGAGGCGACGAGCATCAGCTGCTCGTCCCACACGTCGGCGTGCAACGGCCAGCCGTGGCTGAACACCACCGGCGTGCCCGCGCCCCAGTCCTTGTAGAAGATCTCGGTGCCATCGTGGGTGATCAACGTCGGCATCGGTGCGTCCTTCCCGTCGCGGTGTCACCCCCAGGTTCCCGGGCGGGACCGGGCTCGGCCGGAGGCTTTCGCCCCCACCTGCCCCGCGGGTGATTACCGTGCGCGCCGTGGTGGGAGCACACGGTGTGAGGATCACCGCACGGGCCCGCTCCACCACGGTCCGGCGGGCGCGGGCAGACTCGACCGGTAGGGGCCGAGAAGGCCAGTGCCGATCGCAAGGGGAACCGTGAACAAGCACATCGCCGTGGTCACCGCGCCGGGCCACGGCCACATCAATCCGACGCTGCCGCTGGTCGAAGAGCTGACGCGGCGCGGGCACCGGGTCAGCTACGCCACCGGCGAACGCATGCTCGGCACCGTCGAGCAGGCCGGTGCCCGCGGCGTCGAGCTGCCCATGTCGATGCCGACGGTCACCCCCGGCATGGAGATGACCGTCGAGACGATGGCCGGGATGCTCGAATACCTGCACGGCGAATGCCGCGCCGCGCTGCCGGTGCTGTTGGAGCACTTCGAGCAGGACCGGCCCGACGTGGTGTGCTTCGACATGCTCACCCCCGCCGGGCGGATGCTCGCCGACAAGCTCGGCGTTCCCCTCGTGTCGCTGATGCCCAGCTTCGCCTCGAACGAGGACATGTCCCTGCAGCAGCGGATGATGCCCGCGGGCTTCGACCCGCAGGACCCCGTGCTGGTGAAGGCCGCGGCCCTGTTCGAGGAGATCGCCGAGGACTTCGCGCTGCCCGGCGACCAGTTCCCGATGCGCCCGGTCGCGGGCGCGACCAGCGTCGTGTTCCTGCCGAAGGCCTTCCAGATCGGCGCGGAGACCTTCGACGACCGGTTCCACTTCATCGGCCCCTGCCTGGGCAGCCGCGCCGAGCAGGACTACACCCCCGCCGACGAGCGGGCGCCGCTGCTGTTCATCTCCCTGGGCACCGCGTTCAACAACCGCCCCGACCTCTACCGCACGTTCCTCGACGCGTTCGGCGACGGCGCATGGCAGGTGGCGATGGCCATCGGCGGCAGCGTCGATGTCGCCGACCTCGGCGAGATCCCCGCGAACTTCGACGTGCGGGCAGGTTTCCCGCAGCCCGGCGTGCTGCGGCGCGCCTCGGCGTTCGTCACCCACAACGGCATGGGCTCCACCACGGAGGCCCTGGCCTACGGGGTGCCGATGGTCGGGGTGCCGCAGATGCTCGAACAGGCCGTCAACGCCGACCACGTCGCAGCGCTCGGTCTCGGCCGCCGCCTGCCCGACGACGAGCTCACCGCGGACGGGGTGCGCGCCGCCGTCGACGCGGTCGCCGCCGACGAGCGGATCCGCGCGAACCTCGCCGCGATGCGCGCCGAAGTGGACGCCTCCGGAGGCGCGGCCGCTGGGGCCGACGCGATCGAAGGCGCCTGCCGCTGACTGCTTGTCTTTGATCTCGGCTTGCGTGGAACCTCAGCGGTTTCCTCGCTGCGGGATCTTTTTTCCAAGTGGCTCCGCCACGAGGAAAAAAGCCGTCCTCGCGAGGAACCCGCTGAGAACCCGCCGGTGGTCGGCTTGCTCAAGCCGGTCACTGCTCAGCGGCTTCGCCGCTGACAAGACAACGACAGCAAACGCCGCTCATCCGAGAAGCCAAGATCACGGGCAGGCAGTGAGCACGCGCCACCAGCCCCCGGACACGGCGACGCCCCGCACCGTCGGTCGGTGCAGGGCGTGCGGTGCCGGTCGCGGATCAGCCGCGGGAGGCGATCAGCTCGTCGAAACCGGGGAAGCGCTCCGCGGTGTCGGTGTTGAGGAACTCGCCGATCCAGCCGTCGTCGTCGTGGAAGAAGCGGATCGACACGAAGTCGGGGCTGGTGCCCATGTCGAACCAGTGCGTGGTGTTCGCGGGCACGCTCAGCAGGTCGCCCGCCTCGCACAGCACCGCGTAAACCTTGCCGTCGAGGTGCAGGTAGAACACCCCGGCGCCGCGGGCGAAGAACCGGTCCTCGTCGTCGTCGTGGGTGTGCTCGGACAGGAACTTCTCCCGCGCGGCCTTCGCCTTCGCCGGCCACTCCGGGTCGTCGGACGGGCTCATCGCGATCGCGTCGACCTTGATGTAGCCCTCGCTGTCGATGACCCGGTCCACCTCCGCCCGGTAGGCGTCGAGGACCTGGTCGGAGGTCGGCTCCGCGGGCAGGTCCCGCAGTTCCCAGCGTTCGAAGCGCACCCCGAACTCCTTGAGGACGTCGCCGATCTCGGCGGGGTCCTCGGTGCGCACCGTGGCGGTGGCGGGATCGGTGTCGTCCCACACGGTCAGCAGCGTCATGTGCCTCTCCTGTTCAGATGTGTCCGGCCTGGTTCGCGGCGAGGGTGAACGACACCAGCCACTCCAGGCACTCGGCGCGGTGCCGGGCCTGTTCGAGGTCGTCGCCCCACACGTACACGCCGTGGCGGGCGACGATCAACGCCGGTGTCGCCGGGTCGAAGCCGTCCTCGAAGCGGTCGCCCAGCCACGTCATGTCCTGCGAGTTGGCCACGACCGGCACCGTCACCACGTCGTCGTGGGCGCCGCGGCCGAGGCCCTTGAGCATTTCCAGGTCGCGCAGCACCACCCCGCCGGGCCAGCGCTCGGCGGCCAGCACCGGGGCCAGCACGTGCACGTGCACCACCGCGCCCGCCCCGGCCACGCGGGCGATGCGGGCGTGCAACCCGGCCTCCGCGGAGGGCCGCTGATCCGGCCGCGGCTGGTCGGGGACGGCGGCGCCGTCGGCGTCGACGACCACCACGTCCTCGGCCCGCAGCAGGCCCTTGTCGCGTCCGCTGGCGGTCACCGCCAGCCGCAGCGGGTCCGACCGCAGCGCCACCGACAGGTTGCCGGAGGTGCCGCGCATCCAGCCCAGCCCCGCGAACCGCGCCGACTCCGCGGCCAGCGCCGCCCCGGCCCGCTCCAGCTCGGCCCCGGTGATCGTCTCGCTCATGCGGGGACCTCGATGCTGATGTCGTCGAAGGTCTTCACCGTGCGGTGCGCGCCGAAATCGGCGTCGGCGAACGGTTCACCGGGCCGCGCCAGGCCCACGGTGCGCCAGCCCGCTTCGGCGGCGGCGTCGAGTTCGGCGGGCACGTCGGAGGCGAACAGCACCTCGTCCGGCGCGGTGGCGAGGACCTCGGTCATCGCCCGGTAGGAGTCCGCTTCCCGCTTCGGGCCCGCGTTGACCGTGTCGAAGTGGTGGGTGAACAGGTGGCGCAGGTCCCCGTCGGCGGTGTGCGAGAACGAGGCGATCTGCGCGGCCACCGAACCCGAGGAGAACACCGCCAGGCCCGCGCCCTGCTCGCGGAACTGCAGCAGCGCGCCCACGACGTCGGCGAACAGGTCGGTGCGCAGTTCCCGGTCGGCGTAGCCCTGCTGCCAGATCAAGCCCTGCAAGGTCTTCAGCGGGGTGGCCTTGCGGTCGGCGTCCATCCACCCGTGCAGGACCGCGACGATCGCGGCCGTGTCCGCTTCGGCGTCCAGCCCGGCTTCCGCGCGCACCGCTTCGACGGCCGCGGCGACCTGCGGGTCGTCGGGGTGCGCGTCGATCCATGGGCCCAGGCGCGGCCGGGCGTAGTCGTAGAGGACGCGGTGGACCTGGCTGGTCGGGGTCACCGTCCCCTCGATGTCGATCACGACCCAGCGGGCCGGTGTCGGTGCGGTCACGAGCTCTCCTCCCACTGCTGGGCCGTGGCGTAGCCGGCCAGGTCGTCCGGGGCGAACGGGCCGCGGTCGGTGACCACGGTGGTCACGAACCGCGGCGGTGTCACGTCGAACGCCGGGTAGTGCCCGCGCACCCGCTCGCTCGCGGTGCGCCGCCCCAGCGTGTGCAGCACGTCGTCGCCGTCGCGGTACTCGATGGGCACGTCGGCCGCGGTCGGCGCCTTCGGGTCGGGGCCGTGGCACAGCGCGTGGAACGGCACCCCGAACGCGTGCGCTGCCACCGCCAGCTGCAACGTGCCCACCTTGTTGATCACGTGCCCGTCGAGGGTGACCCGGTCGCTGGCGGTGAGAAGGGCATCGACCTCGCCGCCGCTGAACAGCGAGGCGCCCATGCCGTCGGTGACCAGCGTGGTGGGCACCCCCATCTCGGCGAGGGTCTCCGCGGTCAACCGGGCGCCCTGCAGGTAGGGGCGGGTCTCGGTGCAGAAGAACGACAGCCGCTTGCCCGCGCGCAACGCGGCCGCGACCGTCTCGGTCAGGTACAGGTCGCCCCAGCAGTGGGTCAGGACGCGGCCCTCGTCGGGCAGCAGCGCCGCGGCGGCCACGCCCATCGACCTGCTGCGGCCCCGGTAGTCGGCGTCCCCGGCGCGCGCCCCGGCCAGCGCGGCGGCGGCCAGCTGCTCGGGGGAGTCCTCGCCGCGTTCCCGCGCGGCTTCGACCGCGTCGAGCACCCAGGACACCGCGATCCGCTGGTGGTCGTTGGTGGGGCGGGTGGCGATGAGCCGTTCGGCGGCCTCGGCCAGCCGCGCGCGCACCTGCCGGGGTTCGTCGGCGGCGGCCTGGCGCGCGGCCAGCGCCATCCCCCACAGCGCCGCGAAGTACGGGCCGCAGGACTGGGTGACCATGTCCTCGATGGCGCGGGCGACCTCGTCGACCGTGCGCGCGTGCACCCAGGTCCGCTCGAACGGGAACACCCTGCGGTCCAGCAGGTGCACCCCGTCGTCGCAGAGCCGCACGCTGTCGGCCAGCACCGGCGAACCGGCGGGTTCGGTGATCAACACCATCAGTGTCCTTTGTGGATTTTCAGGGACGGGCGACGGACCAGGATACTGAGCCGATCCCGCTGCGGCGCAACGCCTTCCAGATTCCGGGACTCGGACATGCGCATGTGTTCCCGCGGCGTCACCCGGCGGTGCCGATCACCACGGTCGCCGCCACGTCCGGGTCGGTGACGGTCCGCGCGTCCAAGCCCTGCTCGGCGAGCGCGGCGGCCGTGCTCGGCGCCTGCTCGGTGCTCGTCTCGATCAACACCACGCCCCCGGCCGCCAGCAGGCCCGGCGCGGCCGCCGCGACGCGGCGGTGCACCGCCAGCCCGTCGGCGCCACCGTCGAGCGCCACCCGCGGCTCGTGGTCGCGGGCCTCCGGCGGCATCATCGCGATCCGCTCCGTCGGCACGTACGGGGCGTTGACGGCCAGGACGTCCACCCGGCCGCGCACCGACTCCGGCAACGCCGCATCGAGATCGCCCTCGTACACCCGATCAGGGGGCAGGTTCCGCCGCGCGCACCGCACCGCCGCCGCGTCGACGTCGGCCGCGTGCACCACCGCGCCCGGAACGTCCGCGGCCACCGCCGCGCCCACCGCGCCGCTGCCGCAGCACAGATCGACCACGACCGGCGCAGGACCCGCCGCGTGCGCCGCGATCACCGCGCGCCGCGCCAAGAACTCGGTGCGCCGCCGCGGCACGAACACCCCCGGTTCCACCGCGATGCGCAGACCCCGGAACTCCGCCCAGCCCAGCACCTGCTCCAACGGCAGCCCAGAGGCCCGGCGCGCCACCGACTCCGCCAGTTCCCCGGCCGTGGCGGCGGCCTCCAGCAGCAGCCGCGCCTCGTCCTCGGCGAACACGCACCCGGCGGCCCGCAACCGGGCCACGACCTGATCGAACGAGGCGACCTGCGACAACGGCACCGAACCCTTCCCGTCTCCACCCGCGGACACCGCACGCGGGCGGGCCCGACCTGGGCGGCGACACCGTACCGGACGCGGCCCGCCACACCCGCCGTCGGAGGGCACCCGAAAGGGGCCGGACATGCGACGACGCGGCGGCCGAGCTCGTGATACGAACTCGGCCGCCGCGTCGTGGCAGAAGCGTCAGCGGCGCTTCTTCGGCGGATCCTTGCGCAGCAGATCCGGACCGATGATGCGGCGCACCACGCGGCGGGCGAGGCTGCGCCGCCGCACCGGCTGCTGCGCGGGCCGCGCCTGCGGCGCCGCCGGAGCGGGAGCCGCGTCCGGGATCGGCACCACCGGCTCGGCCGGTGCAGCGGGCTGGGCCACCGGCGTCAAGTCGGCGGCCGTTCCTTGCGGGGATCTCCGCGCCGCCGGTTCGGGGGTCGCGGCACGCGCGGTGGGCGGGTCCGGGTTGAGCCGCTTGGCGAACTCCGGCCGCTCATCCCGGATCGCCGGGATGTAGGGCTGGGTCACCTCGACTCGATCCGGCCGCGGCACCGCCGGCTCCGAACGCGGCAGGAAGTCCTCCGGCCGGGCCGTGGGGCCTTGCGGGGTAGCGGGCGGTGCCGGTGCCGCATCGAGGGGCAATTCTCCGACGAAGCGAGTGGTCACGGGCCCGGCGTCAGGCCGCGAACGGTCCTGCTGCTCGGGCGAGACCGCCGGCTGGAACCAGGGGCGAACTAGATCGTCTTGAACAGTCATCCGTATCGACTCTGCGGGGAGCAAACGGCCAGTACCACCAGTGGGTGACCCACCAGCGGATCAGACCCTACCGGTAACGGACCGGTAAAGCACCACCCGAGTGGGCGCGAAATGTGGGTGAGTCACCGCGCACCGTCACCGCCAGTGCGCGGCATCGCGCTCAACTGCGACGATCAACCCGACCGCTAGGGCCGAAGGCGGGATGCGTTCCCCGCCACACCCCGCCGCTCGTCGCCGACCGTGAGCACGAACACGGGCCGCCGGGGGCGGTTCCGGCGCATCCGTGCTCACGGTCAGTGTCGGTGCGCGCCCACATCCCCGGTCCGCAGCCCGCCCGCGCAACGCACAGCAACCGCTCCCGTCGTCGCGGACCCGCCGGGAGCGAGGTCGCCGAGCGACCACCGGTGTCGAACCGGAGCGGGACCTAGCGGGGAGGCGGCCACGTGCCGCACGGCCAGGTGCCGTCCCAGCCGCTGTTGCCGGCGCCGAGGCGAACGTCGAACGCGCCCGCCTCCGGGCAGTTGTACACACCGGCCGCGCCCACCGACTCCGCGACGACGTCGCGCAACTCCGCCGAACCCGCCGTCTCGGCCTGCACGACCACGGTTCCCACTCCGCGCAGCTGCGCGCCGTCCACGGTGACGCCGCGGACCTCGTGGCCCTGTCCGCCGCCGGAGACGAACTCGAACACCCCGTACGGGCTGTCGACGGCCGTGGTGGCGGTGATCCGCACGTCGGCGTCGATCGGCGAGTCGAACGCGTCCACCCGCAACGCCCCCATCGGGTGCTGCCAGTTCGGGTTCATCGCACCCGTGCGCACCAGCTCGTTGCCCTCGACGGTGATCGTGCCCCGCAGCGGGAAGAACGGTTCCCCGAACGCCTGGTTCGAGATCGCGATCCCGCTGCCCAGCGCGTTGGTGTCGGCCACCAGGTTCTCGCGCACCACGAGGTCGGTGCCGCCGTAGAGCGCGATGCCGTTGGCCAGGTTCGGCGCCACCACCGTGTTCCCGGTGAACTCGCTGCCGCTGTTGGGCGCGTTGAGCGACCACATCGCCAGCGCGTCGTCACCGGTGTTGCGCAGGAAGTTGCCGCGCACCCGCACCCGGTTCGCCGACCCGTTGAGGTTGAGCCCGTCGGCGGTGGTGTCCAGGATCCGGTTGCCCTCGACCAGCAGGTCGTCGTTGACGCCGGTCAGCCACAACCCGACCTTCAAGTGCTGCAACCACAACCCGCTGACCTCCGACCCGGCGCCGAGGCTGCCGGTGACGAAGTTGTCCGGCGCGTCGTCGACGCGGTCGGTGACCTCGCCGATCACCGCGAAGTCCCGCAGCCGGACGCCGCCGACCGCCTCGGTCTGGTCGATCAGGTGCGAGCTCAGCAGCACCGACCGCCACGGCCCGGCACCGGTGATCGCGACCTGGTCCACCGGCAGCGGCGAGTCGACGCGGAACCGGCCCTCCGGCACCCACACCTCGCCGCCCGCGGCCTTGGCCTGCTCGATGGCGGCGGTGAACGCCTGCGCCGAATCCGCGGCACCCGTGGGATCGGCGCCGGCGTCGAGCACCGACACCGCGCCCTCCGGTGCCGGCGGGGCGGGCGCGACCTGCTCGAAGTCGGCGACGTCGACGGTGTACGACGACACCGACTCCGGTTCCAGCCGCACCACGTCCCCGGCGTGCACGTCCCGGCCCAGCAGCAGCCTCGCGTGGTCGAACAGGTGGTGGGTCTCGGAGCCGACGATGCCGGGGGTGTCGAGGTAGGAGTACTCGCTGGTGACCTCCAGCGCGTGCTCCAGCCGCTGCCCGTTGACCGACACCGCCACCGAACCGCTCGTCCCGTCGGGCACGTTGCCCGACACCGTGACCGCGTTCGCGTCCGCGCCGACGGTGAACTCCACGTATTGACCGGGCCCGTGCAAGGTCACCGCGCGCCGCCCCGACGCCTCCGAGGCGAGGCTGCCCTGGGTGAGGTCGGGGCCGATCGCGGTGCCGTTGGTGGCGGCGTCCTCGGCCTCCATCGACACGAACGGCGTCTGCGCGCCCGCGCGCGGCGCCGCCGCGGCCGGGGTGGTCGGCGCCGGTCGCGGCGCGGCGGACGGTTTCGCGGGAACGGTGAACGCGACGGTGCCGGCGACGACGATCGTCGCCGCGGCCACCGCGGTGCAGCGGCACCACAACGGATCGCGAGCGGGGGAGGGCAAGTCGGGGCTTCGCACAGCACTTCCTTCACGTCGGAGCGGGCGGGGCCGGGCGGCGAAATGCCGCTCACCAGCCTGAAAGCGCTCACACGGTAGGGCCGGGCCGGCCCCGCGCCACCCCGATGGCAAGATCACGACAGGCCGGGCTGCTCCACGCGCAGCAGTACCCCCCGCACGGCCCGCCGCCGTCCGCCGCAGGTGCCGCCGACCCGCCCGCACCCACTTGGCGGCACGGTCACGCCGGCGCGTGGTGCACGACGTCGGCGCCCATCGCAACCGGCCAGTGCTCGGCGCGCGACCGCACCTCCGCCGCCCGCGACCGCAGCCCGTCGGCCTCGGCGTCGTCGGCGGCGCGCCCGGCCTGGCGTTCCAGGAATCCGGCGAAGTCGTGCTGCTGATCGCGGTGCCAGCCCGTCTGGTCCTCGTGCAGCAGCGCCAGCGGACGGGTGCCGACCTCGGCCGGGTAGGTCTTGGCCAACCGCCACGCCAGCCGCGCGCACGCCAGCGCGTCGGCGGCCGAGTCGTGCGCGGCGTCGAGGCGCACCCGGTAGTGCTCGCACAACGCGCCCAAGGTGCGCTTGCCCTTGCGGTAGCGGTCCAGGCGCTTGTCCAGGCACCGCGGATCCACCACCGGCCCGGTCAGCGCCAGTTCGCGGCCGTGGTGGCGCCGCAGCTCGCTGGTCAGCAGCGACAGGTCGAACGGCGCGTTGAACACGCACAGCGGGGCCGACGCGTTCCACGCCGAGGTGAGCGCCTCGGTGATCTCGGCGGTCACCTCCGCGGCGTCGCGGCCGTGCTCGCGGGCGTGCTCGGTGCTGATCCCGTGGACCTCGGCGGCCTCGGCGGGGATCTCCACTCCGGGATCGGCCAGCCACGTGCGCACCTGCGGCGCCGCACCCGGCTGGATCGAGATCAAGGTGCCGGTGACGATGCGGTCGGTCTCGGTGTCGGTGCCGGTGGTTTCCAGGTCGAAGGCCAGCAGCGGCCCATCGGCCCAGGACGACGCGGAGTTGCTCATGATCGAACCGTATCGAGATCCACCGACGCGTCCACCCGCCGCGCCAGGCGGCGCCCGATCGGTGCGGTTCCCGGGCCGCTCGTGGCTAGAGTCGATCGTGCACCCGGCGCACCGCGAAGGAGATACGCATCGTGACCGACCCGCTCGCCACCACCACGTCCGGACGGGTCCGCGGTCGTCACCGCGGCGGGATCGCGCGGTTCGACGCCGTGCCCTACGCGGCCGCGCCCGTCGGGGACCTGCGCTTCGCCGCACCGCGCCCGGCACCTGCCTGGGACGGGGTGCGCGACGCCACGAATCCGGGGCCGATCGCGCCGCAAGCGGTCGGTGCCGACCTGCCCGACCTCGACACCGCAGTACTGCGCGGACCGGACTGGGACGGCGGGCAGGACTACCTGACCGTCGACGTCAGCACCCCCGACCCCGGCGGTGGAGGGCTGCCGGTGCTGGTGTTCGTGCACGGCGGCGCGTTCGTCAGCGGCACCGGGTCGGCGCCCCTCTACGACGGCACCTCCTTCGCGCGTTCCGGGGCGGTGCTGGTGACCGTCAACTACCGGCTCGGCGCGGAAGGGTTCGCGCCCATCGGGGTGACCAACGCGGGCCTGCGCGACCAGCTCGCCGCGCTGCGCTGGGTGCGGGACAACGCCGCCGCGTTCGGCGGCGACCCCGGCAACGTCACCGTCTTCGGCCAGTCCTCCGGGGCGATGAGCATCGCCGACCTGCTCGGGTCCCCGCTGTCGGCGGGCCTGGTGGACCGGGCGATCGTGCAGAGCGGGCACACCGGCATGACCCGCGTCCCCGCGGCGGGCCGGCGCCTGACCGACGCGCTCGCGACCGCGCTGTCGATCCCCGCCACCGTCGACGCGTTCCGCGGCGTCGCCCCCGAGCGGCTGCTGGCCGCCCAGACGGCGCTGTCGGCACCCGGCCAAGGCCCCGACCTGCGCGATGAGCACGGCCACGACCCGAGCTTCGGGCTCAGCGCCTTCCTGCCCGTGCACGGCGACGACGTGCTGCCGGTCCCGCCCGGCGAGGCGATCGCCGCGGGCGGTGCGAGCGGGGTGGACCTGCTGGTGAGCACCTGCCGCGACGAGATGTCGCTGTACCTGGCCCCGACGGGCGCCGTCGACGCCCTCACCGACGAGCAGGCCGTGGCCACGCTCGCCGCGTCCCACCCGGACCCGGCCGAGGCCCTCAAGCCTTACGGGCTGGGGGAGCGGCCCGCGGGCACGGTCCTCACCGAAGCGCTCACCGACCTGGTGTTCCGGCTGCCCGCGCGGGAATTCGCGGCGAGCCACCGCGATGCGGGTGGGCGCACCCACGTCGCGGAGTTCACGTGGCGCTCGCTCCGGTTCGACGGCCGCCTCGGCGCGTGCCACGGACTGGAACTGCCGTTCGTGTTCCACAACCTCGACGTCGCCACCGGCCCGCGCGGCCTGCTCGGCGAGGCGCCGGACGTGGAGCTCGCCGACGTGCTGCACCGGGCGTGGGTGTCGTTCGCGGCCACCGGCGATCCCGGCTGGCCGGATCACCACGACGACCACGTGTTCCTCGCCGGACCCGCCTGAGCGCGCTCGCCCCTGGTGCCGGAGGCCGGCACCAGGGGCGGAGCCGCTACTGGGCGCTGGCCGCGGGGCGCACCACGATCTCGTTGACGTCGACCTCCGCGGGCCGGGTCACGGCGAACGCGATGGCGTCGGCGATCGCCTCCGCCGGGATCGCCACCGCCCGGTAGGCCTTCATGTCCTCGCGGGCGCGCGGATCGGAGAGGGACTCGGCGAGCTCGGATTCGGTGACGCCGGGGGAGACGACGGTGACCCTGACGTCACCCGACGATTCCTGGCGCAGCCCCTCGGACACCGCGCGCACGGCGAACTTCGTGGCGCTGTAGACCGCGGAGGTCGGCACCACCTCGTAGGCGCCGACCGAGGCGACGTTGACGAACTGCCCGCCGCCCTGGGTGCGCATGATCGGCAGCGCGGCGGCGATGCCGTGCAGCACGCCGCGCAGGTTGACGTCGATCATCCGATCCCATTCGTCGATGCGGAGCTCGTGCAACGGCGACAGCGGCATCACCCCCGCGTTGTTGACCACCACGTCCACCCGGCCGTAGCTGTCCCGTGCCGCGGCTGCGAACGCCCGCACGTCGGCGGCGTCGGTGACGTCGAGCCGCCGGAACGCCGCCGTGCCACCGGAGGCGGTGATCTGCGCGGTCAGCGCTTCGAGCCGGTCGGTGCGCCGGGCCCCGAGGAACACGTGGTGCCCGTCGGCGGCGAGGCGCCGCGCGGTGGCCTCGCCGATGCCGCTGCTCGCGCCGGTGACCGCGACGACCTTCGGTGCCCCCGTCATGCCCGCTCCTCCCGGTGCAGCACGAGGTGCTCGTGGTGGAGCACGCCGTCGCGGAGGTCGCCGGTGGCGGTGAACCCGGTGTCGTCGACGTAGTCGAGGTGGTTCCCGGTCACGGTGTAGCGGCCGGTGTAGGCGCTGCGCCGCGCCCCGCGCGCCTCGTCGTAACGCCCGTCGGCGCGCAATTCCTGCCGGATGTGGCCGTCGGCGGTGACCCAGGTGCCCACCACGTCGGCGTTCGGCTGATCTGCCGTTGTGCTCATCGTTTCGTCCTCGATCGCTGTGACTGCGTCGAGTTCGAGCTTCGGCGACCGGCGCCGCACCCGGCAGGACTCGCTGTGACGGGGTGCGCCGCACCCACCCTGCGCTGGCGGCGCCGACCTAGGCTGAGGGACATGAGCAGTGGTGAGCTGGGCGCTTTCCTGCGGGCCCGCCGCGCACAGCGGTCCCCTGATGACGCGGGCGTGCTGCACGCCGGGCGGCGCAAGGTCACCGGCCTGCGCCGCGAAGAGGTCGCGGTGCTCGCCGGGGTCAACGCCGACTACTACGCGCGGCTGGAGCAGGGCCGCGAAACCCACCCGTCGGCCCAGGTCTGCGACGCGCTGTGCCGCGCGCTGGACCTCGACGCCGACGCCCGCGACCACCTGCACCGGCTCGCCGGAACCGCCCCGGCGGGCACTCCCGACCCGGCACCGACGACCGTGAGCCCGCAGCTGCGGCAACTCATGGACGCCTCCCCGCACACCCCGGCGCTCGTGCTGGACCGGACGCTGGACGTGCTGGCCACCAACGCGCTCGCCGATGCCCTGTTCTCCCCGTTCGAGCGCGTCGACAACCTCGCGCGGATGACCTTCCTCGATCCCGCCGGGCGCCGCTTCTACGCGCGGTGGGACTGGACCGCGCAAGTCGTCGTGGCCAACCTGCGGATCGCGGAGGGCTACGCGGACCCGGCGCTACCGGACCTGGTCGCCGAGCTCAGCGCCGCCAGCGAACGGTTCCGCGCCCTGTGGGGGTCGCATTCGGTGCGCGGCAAAACCGGGGACCCCAAGCACCTGCACCACCCCGACGTCGGCCCGCTCACGCTGACCTACCAGGCGTTCGACGTGCGCAGCGCCCCCGGCCAGCAGCTGATCCTCTACCACGCGGAACCCGGCACCCCCAGCGCGCAGGCGTTGGCGCTGCTCACCAGCCTCCACGCGCCGACCCGCGAGCCGCACCGGTGAGCTCGGGTCAGGAGGACCTCGGCGGGACGAGCCGGTCGCCGTCGTCGACGAGGTCCTGGTACTGCGGGTGCTTGCCGATGTAGGCGGCGGTGTACTCGCACAGCGGCGTGACCAGCGCCCCCTCGGCGCGCACCGCGTCGAGCGCCCCGGCGGTGAGCCGCCCCGCCCAGCCCTGGCCCTGGTGGGCGTCGTCGACCTCGGTGTGGGTGATCACCACCCGCCCCGGGCTCCGCCGGTACTCGGCGAATCCGGCGAGCACGCCGTCGACGGTGATCTCGAAGCGGCTGCGGTCGGGCCGGTCGGTGACCCGCGCTGCGGACTGATCGCTCATCCCGCCCTTCTACCAGCACCCGCCCCGCACCGGAAGATCTCCGCCTCCGGTGAACGGCGAGGCCCGGAGTTCTCGCCGGGAGCGAGGCGCGCCGCAACGATCTGGGTAGGGGCGCCCGGCGCTACGACCCGCCCGTGCCCGGAGCAGCGGAGTGGCTCCTCGCCACGTCGATCATGACGGCGCGGCTCCGGCTCGAACTGCTGCGGGTGGAGCACGCGCGCGAAGCCGCGCCGGTCTTCGACGACGTGCGGCCGCACGAGTGGATCGGGGGCACGCCGTGCACGCCCGCCGAGCTGGCGGCCCGGTACCGGCGGCAAGCGGTCGGCTCGTCCTCGGACGGCACGCGGGGCTGGTTGAACCGGATGCTGCGGCGACGATCGGACGGGCGGCTGCTCGGCACCGTCCAGGCCACCCTGTCCCGGCCGCCCCGAGGGATCACCGCGGAGCTCGCCCGGGTCGTCGGACATGATCACCAGGGTGACGGCTACGGGCGTGAGGGCGCGCGAGCGATGGTGGAGTGGCTGGGCGCGCACGGCGTCGTCGAGCTCACCGCGCACGTTCATCCGCGAAACGAAGCGTCGAACGCCATCCGCGGGCGGTGGGGTTGAACGCGACGAATACGGTCTCCGATGGCGAAGTCCGCTGGCGGTCGGCCGGCGCCTCGCCGATGATCCACCGGCCGACCGCGGCGGGTGCTCGAGGTTCGGGCCGGTGCACGACGATCACATCCCTGGAGGAACCCCATGCCCGTCAGCACGATCGATCCGCGCGCGGCGCTGGTGCTCGTCGACCTGCAGAGCGGCATCACCGGCGCGCCCGGCACGCCCCGCTCCACCGATGAGGTCGTGACCCGCTCGGCGGAACTGGCCGAGGCGTTCCGCGGCCACGGCCTCCTGGTCGTGCTCGTGCGGGTCAGCTTCGCCGCCGACGGTGCCGACGCCGCACCGGGCCGCACCGACGCCCCCGGACGCTCCGGGACGCCGCCCGAAGGGTGGGACGTGATCGTCGACGAACTCGCCGGGCACCCCGAGGACGTCGTCGTGACCAAGCGCAACTGGGGCGCGTTCCACGGCACCGACCTCGACGTGCAGCTGCGGCGGCGCGGCATCACCCAGGTCGTGCTCGGCGGCATCGCCACCAGCCTCGGCGTGGAATCCACCGCCCGCGCCGCCCACGAGCACGGCTACCACGTCACCCTCGCCACCGACGCCATGACCGACCTCGACGCCGACGCGCACCGCAACAGCATCGAGCGGATCTTCCCGCGCCTCGGCGAGAGCGGCACCACCGCGCAGATCCTGGACGTGCTCGCCGACACCCGCTGACGCGCCGGGGGAGGGGATCACCGCTGCGCGAGGGCGGCGATGAGGCTGCGGCCCGCGTCGCGCACGTGGTCCTCGGCGGCCTGCTCCAACGAGTCGTGCCCGGCGCGCAGCAACCGCACCAGCTCGCGGTGCTCGGCGACGACGATCTCGCGGTACTGCTCGTCGCCGAGCCGCACGCGGGTGAGCTGGAACAGGTAGATCTGCGACCGGATCGCCTGCCACGCCGCCAGCAACCGCTGATTGCCCGCCAAGCGGTAGATCCGGTCGTGGAAGTCGATGTCCAGCGCCAGCAGGCGTCCCACCTCGGCGCCCGCGGTGAGTTCGGCGGCGATGACGTCGACCTGGGCGTCGAGTTCGGCGCAGTCGTCGGCGGTGGCGCGGCCCGAGGCCGAGCGCACCGCGAGCCGTTCCAGCGCGGCCCGCAACGCGTAGACCTCCTCGGCGTCGGCCGCGGTGACCTCGATGACCTTGGTGCCGCGGTGCCAGCCGCTGCGCACCAGCCCTTCCCGGGCCAGCACCGCGAGCCCTTCGCGCACCGCGCCCCGGCTGATGTCCAGCGATGACGCCAGCTCCACCTCGCGCAGCGGGTCGCCCGGCGCGACCACTCCGGCGAAGATCGCCTCCCGGACGCGGTCGGCGGCCTCGTCGGCCAGGCCGCGGCGCTGCGCGGTGCGGATCGAACCCAACGACGATTCCATGTTCGAATGTTGACATCAGGACATGGTCGGGTCAAGGTGGCGGTAGTCCAGCGAACGGAGTCGCCATGACCTCGACCCGCCCCGCCTTCCACCTCGCCATCCCGGTCGACGACCTCGACCGCGCCCGCGCCTTCTACGGCGACGTCCTCGGCCTCGACCGAGGACGCAGCGCGGACGCGTGGGTGGATTGGAACTTCCACGGGCACCAGCTCGTCACCCACGTCGTCGACGGCCACCGCGGCGCCACCGGGCACAACCCCGTCGACGGCCACGACGTACCGGTCCCGCACTTCGGGCTGCTGCTGGCCACCGAGGACTTCCACGTGCTCGCCGACCGGCTGCGCGCCGCGGGCACCGAGTTCGTCATCGAGCCCTACCTGCGCTTCGCCGGGCAACCGGGCGAGCAGTGGACGATGTTCCTGCTCGACCCCGCGGGCAACGCGCTGGAGTTCAAGGCGTTCCGCGACGAAGCGCAGGTGTTCGCCCGGTGAGCCGCGGCGTCCTGGTCACCGGGGCCTCCCGCGGCATCGGCCGCGCCATCGCCACCGCGTTCGCCACCGCAGGCGACCGCGTCGCCGTGCACTGCTCCTCCCGCCCCGACGACGCCGCCCGCACCGTGCGGGAGCTGCCCGGGACCGGGCACGTGCTGCTGCGCGCCGACATCGCCGACCCCGGCCAGGTCCAACGGCTCGTCGCCGACGCCGTCACCGGGCTCGGCGCGCTCGACGTCCTGGTCAACAACGCGGCCGTGATGACCCCGCACCCGCCGGCCACCACCTCCTACGCCGACTGGCAGGACGCGTGGCGCTCCACCGTCGAGGTGAACCTGCTGGGCGCGGCGAACCTGAGCCACCAGGTCGCCGCGCACCTCATCGGGCGGGGCGCCGAAGGCCGCATCGTCAACGTCGGCTCGCGCGGCGCCTTCCGCGGCGAACCCGACCACCCGGCCTACGCCGCGAGCAAGGCCGCCCTGCACGCGCTCGGCCAATCCCTGGCGGTCGCATTGGGCCCGCACGGTATCGGCGTCGCTTCCGTCGCACCGGGGTTCGTCGACACCGAGCGCGTCACCGACCGGCTCGCCGGGCGGCAAGGCGAGGACATCCGCGCCCAGAGCCCGTTCCGCCGCGTCGCCGCACCCGAGGAGGTCGCCTCCGCCGTGGTCTACCTCGCGTCCCCGGAGGCGACCTGGTCCTCCGGCGCCGTGCTCGACGTCAACGGAGCGTCCTACCTGCGCACCTGATTCACCACGGCCGTGGTGCCTCGCGGCGCCGTGGCGCGGGCCGCGCGCCCGGTATCCTCGGCCGTGGCCGCCGAACCCGGCCGGGGCGGCGAGCGCGACGGAATCCCGCAGCGTCGGCAGGAGCCAGCCATGACCGAACGCAAACCGCTCGGCATGACCTTCGAGTCGTGGATCGACCGCCAGATCCGGGTGGCGCAGGAACGCGGCGACTTCAACGACCTCGAAGGCACCGGGAAACCGCTGCCCGGCGCCGGGCAACCGCACGACGAGCTGTGGTGGGTCAAGGGCTACGTCGAACGCGAAGGCCTCTCCCGCGAAGCGCTGCTACCGACTCCGCTGCAACTGCGCAAGGAGATCGAGCGGCTGCCGGAGACCGCGCGCGAACTACCCACCGAACAGGCCGTCCGCGACGTCGCCGACGACCTCAACCGCCGCATCGTCGCCTGGCTGCGCACCCCGTCCGGGCCGCAAGTGCCCATCGCGACCGTGCGCGTCGACGACCTCGTCGCCCGCTGGCGCGACGACCGCGCCACCACCGGCCGAACGCCCACCCCGCCCGTCCAGAACCGGCCCGTCGAGCGCGACGGGCGGTGGCGGCGGTTCACCCGCTACCTGCGCGGCACCACCCGCTTCCCGGCTCGCACCCGCCCCTGAGCGCCCTGGTCAGTCGACGACGGCTCCTCGCGCCAGCACCAGGCACACGTCGGCGAGCGCGCCGAGATCGGCACGCGGATCGCCGTGCACGACCAGCACATCGGCGTCCCGGCCCGCCGCCAGCCGCCCCGTGACCTCGCCGAGGCCGAGCGCGGCGGCACTGGAGACCGTCGCCATCTCCAGGATGCGCCCCGGCGCGAACCCGAGGTGCGCGTAGAGCTCCAGAGCCCCGGCCAGGTCGTCGAACGGGCTGCCGGGAAGTCCCGCGTCGGTGCCGGTGATGAGGTCGACGCCCCGCTCGGCCATCCACGGGAGCCGCCCGTAGACCTGCTCGGCCACCTCAGGCGGCAACTTCTCGATGATCGTGCGCCAGTTCCGCGACGACGCCGCGCACGCGCGCACACCCCGGGCGGCCATCTCGGCGGCGGTCGCGGGATCACGCCGCACGCTGCGCTGACCCGTCATCCAGGAGCAGTGCTCGATGGTGCGCGCACCCGCGGCCACGGCGTCCCGGATCGCCTCGGTGCCGTGGGCGTGCGCGGCGACCGGCAACCCCAGCCGCTCCGCCTCCGCCACCAGGACCCGCAGCTGATCGCGGTCGAACTGGGAGGTCCAGCTCGGCGGGGAGTGCGGCGTGATCTGCCCGCCGGAGGCCATCACCTTGATCATGTCGACGCCGAGTTCCGCGTTGCGCCGCACCTGATCGCGGATGCCGCGGTCGGAGCCGGCGGCCGCGCCGAGGAACCAGCAGTGCCCACCGGGAACCGTCAGCGGCGGCCCGGTCGCCACGATGCGCGGGCCGCGCGCGGCACCGGCGGTGATGTCGTCGCGCACCCGCGCGGCCAGCCCACCGCGATCACCGCAGTCCCGCAGCGTCGTCACGCCCGAGCGCAATGCCGCCAGCGCGCGCCGCCCCATCGCGTGGCGCAACGACTCGTCCGACGCCGTGCGCACGGTTTCCACCAGCGCCGCCGCATCGGCCGAGGTCTCGTCGAACGCGAGGTGCACGTGCGCGTTGACCAGCCCCGGTAGCACGGTCGCGCCGTCGAAGTGCTGCCGTCCCGTCCCTTCCGGGGCCAGCGCCAGCACTTCCCGGCACGGCCCGACCGCCACGACACGGGTGCCGTCGACGAGCACCGCACCGTCCTCGACGCACTCGCCTTCGGGGCCGGGCAACACCCGGTCCGCCGTGATCAGTCGCAGCACGCTCCGCCTCCCAGCACCGTCGCGGCCGATCCGCGAAGCACCCCGGCACCGGCAAGATCCACCGGGCGCGCGCGAAGAGGAACATCGCGGTGACGCAATTCGATCGGCCGCTGATCACCGGACCTTACCGATCACGGGTGGCTCGCCCGGCCGGATTCGTTCACACCGGGGAACCGCTCAACCGCGGGGTGAACCGGTCAGCAGCTCGTCGAGGCCACCGGCGAAGGGCGTCGCGCGCCAGTGCTCGACGGCCGGACCCACCGCGTCCGCGAGCATCGGCAACTGCGGCGCGAGCGCCAGGCACGACACGGCCCGCAGCATGCCCACCGCGTTGACGAACCGCAGCACCCGCTCGTCCAGCCCGCGCAACCCACGTCGCCGCGCCTCCTTCTCGTAGACGGCTTCGCCCTCCGGGCCGAACGACGCCAGATCCCACTCGACCGGGCCGAGCGTGGCCAGCTCGAAATCGGAGAACAGCTCACCGCCCGACGTGGGCACGATGTTGACCGCCGGAGCGTCCCCGTGGATCACCTGCAACTCCACGCCGGGGAACACCGCCTCGAACTCCGGCCGCGAGCCGACCACCGGCCCCAGGACCTCCCACTCGCGGCGAGCGCGGTCGAGATCCACCGCCGTGATCAACTCCGGGTAGGCGGCGAGGTCGGCCAGCGCGTCGGTGACCATCCTCGGATCCGCCGCCGACAGGAACGGCAGCTCACCCGGATAGTCGCGCAACGCCGCGTGCAGCTCGGCGGTCGAGCCGCACCGGCGCGCGTAATCGGGCTCGGCGTCGTGATCGACCTCGACGAACTCCCAGAACGTCATCGAGAACCCGTCGCGCAGCACCGGTTCCCGCGCCACCAGCGGACTCGGCGGGATCACCGGGACGCCCTGCTCGGCCAGCCACGCCGCCACGTCCAGCTCGACCCGCTGCTGCGCGGACTGCTGCTCGGCGTCCACGTGGCGCGGCAGCACGGTGGGGACCCGCACGACCACCGGGGACGGCGCGAGGTGCACGACCACGGAGAACACGTCGTGCAGCACCGTCGCCGCACTCACGTCCCATCCCAGGTCGCGCCCCGCTGCCACTGCGGCGGCGCGAGCCCGTGCCGTGCGCTCGGCGAGCTGATCGGAGGTCATCAAAGCGGACATGCCGGTGATGGTGGCACCCGCGGCTGCCGCACCGCGACGCATTTTCACCTCGATCGTCGGCGGGTGAGCCCTACGGCGCCTGGAAACCGCCGATCACCTGCTCCAGCAGATCGGCCAGCCGCAGCGGGGTGCGATCCTCGAACATCGGACCGATCAGCTGCACGCCCACCGGCAGCCCCTCGGGAGACCGGCCCGCCGGCACGGCCGTGGCGGGCAGTCCGGGCATCGTGGCCACCCCCGCCCAGACGAGCTGGTCGAAGTACGGGTGCTCGACGCCGTCGACGTCGATGCGGCGCGCCAGCGGATCCGGGGCGTGGTCGTGCGGGAACGCGGGAGTCGGCGTGATCGGGCACACCACGGCGTCGAACTCGCAGAACAGCCGCCGCCAGCCGAGGCGGTGCAGCTCGCGGCGGTCGTTGACCTGGAGCCAGTCGCGGTGGCTCAGCACCATCCCGCGCAGCCGAGCCGCCTCCAGGCTCTGATCGTCCGCGCTGAGCCCGGCGGCACGGGACCGCAGCCGCTCGTAGTCGTCGACGGGGAAGTGCGCGACGGACCCCGAGAACTGCAGCTGCGTGTAGAGGATCGCGGCTTCGGCCGGATCGGGAAGCAGCTCGCTGCGCCGTTCGACGCGGCAGCCACCGTCGGCCAGCGCGTCGGCCACCCGCTCCACGCCCGCTCGCACCGCCGCCCCGGTCGGCATGAACGGGTGCTCGTCGAGGACGAGGACCCGGAAGTCGCCGAGCTGCTCGTGGCGCGCGGGCGGCAGCCGCACGTGGTGCGCCTTGCCGAGCGTCAGCGGGTCCGGCCCGGCCATGACGTCGAGCAGCAGTTCCAGGTCGCGGGCGGTGCGCGCCATCGGGCCGACGACGGCCAGGTCGAGGTCGACCGGCAAGGGCGGCGCCGTCGGCGCGACCATGCCGCGGGTCGCCGCCAGCCCGACGGTCGGCTTGTGCGCGTAGACGCCGCAGAAGTGCGCGGGGGTGCGCAACGAACCGGCGAGGTCGGAACCGAGGGACAGCGCGCCGAATCCCGACGCCAAGGCCGCCGCCGATCCGCCGGAGGACCCACCCGGGGTGCGGGCGTGGTCCCACGGATTGCGAGTGGTGCCGTAGATCTCGTTGAAGGTCTGGATGTCCTGCAGTCCCAGGGGCACGTTGGTCTTGCCGAGCACCACCGCTCCGGCGGCCTTGATCCGCGACACCTGCACCGCGTCCTCGGCCGGCACGTGGTCCCGGTGTGGCGGCATTCCCCAGGTCGTGGGCATTCCGGCGACGTCGTAGGACTCCTTGACCGTCATCGGAACACCGAGCAGCGGCCGGTCCTCGCCGCGGGCACGCGCCCGGTCGGCCCGGTGCGCGGCGGCGCGCGCCCCGTCGAAGTCCGGCACGCAGATCGCGTTGATCACCTCGTCGTCCCGCTCGATGCGGGAGATGGCCTCCTCGGTCAGCTCCGCCGAGCTCACTTCACCGGCGCGCAACGCGGCCAGGACCGCTTCGGCCGACTGCTGGTTCCACTCCATGGATCCGAAGCTAGCGGCCTTGCGCGAAGGGCACGAAATCCCGCGTTGCACAAGGAAAAACGCAGGTCGGGAGGCAGGCGTGCCACCAGGGCGGGCAGGTGTTCGGCTGAGCCTCGCCTCGTGCAGATGACGGTGTCCGGCCAGGAGGATTCGCGCTGGCGCGGCGTCTCCCCGCGCTACCCGGTGCCCCCAGCGGAGACGCCGCTGAAGGCACCGACCCGCCCAACTCCGCTCAGAGTTCGAGCATGACGGTCTTGGTCTCGGTGTAGGCCAGCAGCGCGTCCGGACCGTGTTCGCGGCCGATCCCGGACTCCTTGAAACCGCCGAACGGGGCCGTGCCGGGCGCCATCGCACCCCAGGTGTTCACCCAGACCGTGCCCGCGCGCAGCTCGGCGCTGACCCGGTGCGCGAGCGACACGTCCCGCGTCCACACCGACGCGGCCAGCCCGTAGCGGGTGTCGTCGGCCAGCCGCACGGCCTGCGCGGTGTCGGTGAAGCTGAGCAGCGCCGCGACCGGGCCGAAGATCTCCTCCTGCGCGACGCGCATATCGGTGCGCACGTCCTCCAGCAGCGTCGGCGCGACGAACAGACCCGGCCGCGGCAGGCGGTGCCCGCCGGTGCTGATGGTGGCGCCCTCGGCGCGGGCCAGGTCGACGTAGCCGGTGACCCGCTCCCAGTGCGCGCGGAAGGCCAGCGGCCCCAGCGTCGTGGCCGGGTCGAACGGGTCGCCCGGCACGAACCGCTCCATCGCCGCGCGCAGCAGCTCACCGAACCGTGCGCGCACGTCCCGGTGCACGAGGATGCGGGTACCGGCCACGCACCCCTGGCCGGTACCCATGCAGAACGCGGCTGCGGCCGCGGTGGCGGCGGCGTCCAGATCGGCGTCCGGGAACACGATGAACGGGGACTTCCCGCCCAGTTCCAGGCCGACCCGCTTGAGCGTGTCGGCCGAGGTGCGCAGGACCTGCTTGCCCACCGGGCCGGAACCGGTGAACGAGACCTTGTCCACGCCCGGGTGGCCGATCAGCGCCTGCCCGGTGCTCGCGCCGAGCCCGGTGATCACGTTGACCACTCCGGCGGGCACGTCGACGTCGGTGAGCAGCTGCGCCAGCCGCAGCGCCGAGAGCGAACCGTGCTCGGAGGGCTTGAGCACCACGGTGTTGCCCGCTGCCAGCGCCGGAGCCAGCTTCCACGACGTCTGCAACGCCGGGCCGTTCCAGGCGATGATCGCCGCGACCACCCCGATCGGCTGGCGCAACGTGTAGTGCAGCCTGCCGGGACCGGCCGGGGTGGTGTGCCCGGTCAGCTTCGTCGGCCAGCCCGCGTAGTGCCGGTAGACCTCCACCGCGTGCTCGACCATGCCGCGCGAGAGCGCCAGCGGCGCACCCATGTCCAGGGAATCCAGCACCGCGAGCTCCTCGCGGTGGGCCTCGACCACGTCGGCGATGCGCGACAGCACCGCCGCCCGGTGCTGCGGGGACACCGCCGACCAGGTCTCGAACGCCCGGCGGCCCGACCGCACCGCCTCGTCGACTTCGTCGGGGCCCGCGACGCCGAGCCGGGTGAGGACCTGCTCGGTGGCCGGGTCCACGGTCGGGAACGTCTCCGGTGAACGGGGCCGCTGCCGACGCCCGTCGATGAGGAAACCGAGCGGGTCCTCGTCGAGCAGCGCGGGACGAGGGCGGGTGGCGGACGTGGACATGGGAACCTCCAGGACGGTGCCGATCTCTGGTCGGTTCGAGCTTCACCGCGACCGGCCGGGCCCGGGGCGTTGCGCGAGTCCCTGGGAATCGCAGTCCCACCCTGCCCGGCGCGGCTGCGGCAGGATGGGGACATGGCCGGCACACGGGCACATCAGCTCGCCGAGTTCCTGCGGACCCGCCGCGGCCGGGTGCGCCCGGCGGACCTCGGCTTGGAACCCGGCAGCGGACGCAAGGTCACCGGCCTGCGCCGCGAGGAACTGGCGATGCTGGCCGGGGTCAGCACGGATTACTACCAGCGCATCGAGCAGGGCAGGGACGTCCGGCCGTCCGATCACGTGCTCGACGCGCTCGCCCGCGCCCTGGACCTGACCGAGGACGAGACCCGGCACCTGCACATGCTCGGCCGAGCGGTGCGGCGCCCCGCCGCGACGCGACGCCGCACGCGCGAACACGTCCCGGACACGACCCGCCGATTGCTGCACACCATGACCGGACCGGCGCTCGTGCTGAGCAGCCACCTCGACGTGCTGGCGTGGAACGCGCTGGCAGGCAGCCTCTTCGGCGGTTTGGACGCGGTGCCCGCCGCTGAACGCAACGTGCTGCGCGCGATCTTCCTCAACCCCGACGCCCCGCAGGTGTGCCCCGACTGGGAGGCCAGCGCGATCGAGTACATCGGGATGCTGCGCGCCGCCGCGGCCACCGACCCCGACCACCCGCGCCTGCAGGAACTGGTCGGTGAGCTGAGCGTGCGCGGCCCGCGGTTCCCGAAGTTGTGGGCCCGCCACGACGTGCGGGAGAAGACCCGCGGCCGCAAGGTCTTCCACCACCCCCAGGCCGGGGCCATGACCCTCGACTGGGACGCCTACCCGCTGCCCGGCCGTCCCGGCCCCACGCTGATCGCCTACACCGCGGTCCCCGGTTCCGCCGACGACGAGCGGCTCCGCGCGCTGGCCAGCCTGCTCAGCACCGAACCCGCACCGGCCTCGGCCCGCCAGGTGGGCACGCGGCTCTGAGCGGTCACCGCTCCTCGCCAGGCGGAGCCGCCGGGGTCTCCTGCGCACGCCCGGTTTCCGGTGTGGGCGGCTGCGGGGCGTAGCGCTCCAGCACGGAGCGGGCGCGGTCGGCCACGTCCTCGGCGTCGGGCACGAGGACATCGGCCAGTTCGCCGTGCAGCCGCCCGAACCGCTCGTGGGCCGCGGCAGCGGTGGCGCGCTGGTCTGCGAGGTCGTGGGTGAGCACTCGGATCTGCTCGTGCAGCGGGGCTAGAGCGTCGGCGTAGGAGCGGGTCGCCTCGGTGAGCCGGTCGGTGAGTTCCCCGACGCGTCCCTCGGCCGCCGAACGGTCCGCCTGCATCCGCTGGGTGAACTCGTCGGCCTGCGCGCGCAGCCGCTGCTGGTGGTGCTCGTCGAGTTCCCGGCGCAACTCCTGCTGGGCCTGCTCGTGCTCCCGGCGCAGCACGTCGACGCGGTCGAGCGCCGTGGCGCGCTCGCCGGCGAGGGTGTTGTGCAGTTCGGTGATGTGCTGCTGGGCGGTGGTGGCCTGCTCCAGCGCGGCCTGCCGGTCCGCCCCGGCGCGGGTGGTCTCGTCGCGCGCGGCGTCGCGATCCGCGATCGCTTGATCGCGTTCCTGGTCGGCGTGCGTCGCGCGCTCCACGGCCTCGTCCCGTTCGGCGGTGGCCGCTTCGGCCCGCGCGTCGGCCTGCTGCGCGGCCGACAACGCTTCGTCGCGCTCGGCGACGGCCGCGCGAGCGGTGTCCTGCGCGTCGGTGCGCGCGGTCTCGGCTTCCTGGCGTGCGTCGAGCGCTCGGGCCAGCTCGGCGGTGGCGAGCTGTTCGAGACCGGCGATCTCGTCGTGCACCGGCGCGAGCGCACCCTTGAGGTCGGCCAGCCGGTCCCGGAGGCCACCGAGGTCGACCTTGGTCATCGGCTGGTCCGGGCCGTAGACCTGCATCCAGATCTCGCGCTGCTCGTCGAGCATCGCGCACGTGATCGTCTTCGCGCCCCAGTTGCCGTAGCGGTCGGAGTCGGCGGGGCAGTAGGGCGTGGGCCGCCCGCCCTTGGACGGCACCGGGGGCAGCGGTTCTCCGCAGTAGGCGCAGCGGGCGTCGAGCCCTTCGGCCATCGCGCGCAGCGTCCGCTCCCGCCGCTGCGCCCGCGTTCCCCGCCGCACCGGCGCTTCCGGGCGGTCCTCCTCGCCCTCGCCGGTTCCCTCCGCCACGTCCGGCGACTGCTCCATCTTTGCGCGCCCCTCTCATCCGATTCACCTGCGGAAAGCATCAAAACCATGATCTTCAGTTGCGAATCATAACACCAGGTTAGAGTTTTAAAACCTAAACCCAACTCCTGGGGATTCTGATCGACACCATATGGATAACCAGGATTATGGATATAGTGGGATCTTAGGGTCGAGCCGTCGAGTCGAGGGCTTGCAATAGTGCAAAACGGACAGCCGCCCGGCTGATCCGGAGAGCGGAAGGGCAGCGGGGGCTATCGGGGTGCGCAAGTGAATCGCCCCGGCGTGGCACCCGGCCGCGACATGGCGATCAAGTCAGAGGCAGCGGGTAGCCGCAGGGGTACGGGCGCCGAGAGCGCCATCGGGCGAACTTGGGCACGTCAGCGAAACGATCATGCCCACCGGACACTTAAGTCACGGTGACGAAAAGAATCAGGCTGCGAGACCGCTCAAGGCCTGCGGCTGCGGAAGGTGCGGCGCAGGTCTTCCACCCAGGCCTTGGGGTTCTCCCAGGGGATGAAGTGACCGCCGCGCTCGTGGGCGGTGACGTTGACGTGGTTGAACCAGGCGGCCTGCGGGCTGTTCTCGAACGCCCGGACCCGCTCGGCCGCGGTGCGGATGCCGGGCGGGTTCTCGTAGGTGACGAAGGTGAGGCCGACCGGTGCCTGCACGACCGGGCTGCGGTCGTGCGCGGGAGCCCAGGGGTGGCGGTTGGCGTTGGCGTAGTAGCGCATCGAGGTGGCGATGGAGTTGTTCACCCAGTAGATCGTGGCGTGGGTGAGCAGGTCGTCCTTGCTGAACACGGACTCGACGTCGCCGCCGTTGTCGCTCCAGGAGTTCCAGCGCTCCAGCAGCCATGCGAGCAATCCGGCGGGGGAGTCGCTGAGTCCGTGGGCGAGGGTGGCGCCGTCGAGCATGTGCACGGCCAGGTGCGACGCCGAGCGGCGGTCCAGTTCGACGAGGCGGGCGCGGACGTCGGCGGGCTGCTCGTCGGACAGCGGCCGGTTGCGGGCGAAGTCCCACGCCCGGGGGCCGGTGAAGAAGTCCAGCGGCAGCCCGGAACCGATGTGGATGCCGTAGAGCTCGTCGGCGTACTTGTGTCCGAGCTGGCTGGAGATGATCCCGCCGATGTCGCAGCCCCCGGCGGCGTAGCGCTCGTAGCCCAGGGTCTCGGTCATCAGCACGTGCCAGAGGTCGGCGACCTTCCAGAAGTTGACGTCCGGGAAACCGGTCAGCGGGCCGGGGAAACCAAACCCGGGAAGCGAGGGCACGATGACGTCGAAGGCATCGGCGGGATCACCGCCGGACGCGGCCGGGTCGGCGAGCGGGTCGATCACCTTCGACCAGTGCCAGAACGTCCACGGCCAGCCGTGAGTGAGGATCAGCGGGATCGGGGCGGGTCCGCGCCCGGGTTTGCGCATGAAGTGCACGGGCACGCCCGAGACGGTCGCCTCGTAGTGCTCGTAGGCGTTGATCGCGGCTTCGGCGGTGCGCCAGTCGTAGCCGTCGCGCCAGTACTCCACCAGGTCCCGCAGGTAGCCGGCCGGGACGCCGTAGGACCAGTCCGCGTTGCCCTCGTCCAGCGGTGACCGGGTCGCGCCGAGGCGGGCGCGCAGGTCGTCGAGGACGTCGTCGGGAACGTGGATCGCGGTGGCATGCGGCGTCATGGCGTGGTCCTCAGCGGAGTAGGACGAGTTGATCTCCACATCTTCTCCTGCGGCACGGCCGACCGCCCTGAGTTCCCGTCAGATCGTGATGTGCTCGGCGAGTTGTTCGGCGGCGGTCCGTGGCGCGCGACCGAGCAACTCGCCGAGCACTGGAGCGCTTCCCGCGAAATGACCTTCGCGGGCGGCTTGGAACAGGGCGAGCTGCATCCGGGCTGCGAACTCCGGAGTGCCGTCGGCGATCTGCTCCGCGGTCCACCGCTCGTCGTCGACGACGACGCGTTCGACGGTGCGCCCGGTGAGTTCGGAGGCGATCCCGGCGAAGTCGTCGAGGGTGACGGCCGGGGCCGACAGCGCGACCGGGCCGTCGAACGTGCGCTCGCCCGCCAGGATGGCCGCCGCGGCCTCGCCCAGGTCTCCGCGATCGGTCCACGGGAGGGGGCCGTCGGCCGGTTGGGCGATCACGCCGGTCTGCCGCCAGGGGCCGAGCAGCGCCCCGAAGTCGCCGAAGAAGCCGCAGCGCAGCGCGGTCCAGGCGACTCCGGACTCGGCGAGGCTCGCTTCGGTGGCGGCGTGGACGGCGGCAGGCAGGTAAGGGCTGCCGACTGCCCCTCGCTGGCTGGTGTAGAGGATCCGCCGGGCACCGGCGGCGACCGCGGCGTCGATCGCGGTGCGGTGCTGGCCGACCACGTCGGCCGCCAGGTCGCTGGAGCTGACCAGGAGCACCTGCTCGGCGCCGGCGAAGGAGTCGCGCAGCGCGACCGGGTCGTCGTAGGAGCCCTGTCGCACGCGCACGCCGCGGTCGGCGAAGTGCCGCGCCTTGGTGACGTCGCGCGCGCTGACGCCGATCTGGTCGGCCGGGACCCGCCGCAGGAGGTGTTCGACGGTCGCTCCGTTGAGGGTGCCGGTGGCGCCGGTGACGACGATCATGCTCGTGACCTCTTCTCGCGTGTCCGGACCCGCCACGGCGGAGCTCAAGTTGACCAGCCAGGTCAGGTTTGTGCCGCCGGTGACGATAGGTAAACTGACCCAGCGGGTCAAATTGCCGATCGCGGAGAGGAGAGGCGCAGGTACATGGCAGGCGAAGCACCCACGCCGCCTCGGCTTCGCGCCGATGCCCGGCGCAACTCCGAGCAGATCCGCCGCGCCGCGATCGACGCCTTCCGCGGCCGGGGGCTGACCGTGCGGCTCGAAGAGGTCGCCGAAGCCGCGGGCGTGAGCAAGGCGACGATCTTCAACCGGTTCGGCGGCCGGATCGGCCTCGTCGAAGCCGTCATCGAAGAGGTCGTCGCCGACGAGCTGCACGCGATCATCGACCGCACCCGCGGCATCGACGACGTCGCGCAGCGGATCGAGCACTACTTCACCGCGCTGCGCGACCTGCAGTACCGCCAGCCCGCCGCCAACGACGTCATGCTGCAGGTCTTCCCGCACTCGCAGCACCTCATGGGGATCTGCCGGGCGGCAGGCGAGATCAACGACGAGCTGATCGCGGCGGGCCGGGACTCCGGCGCGCTGCGGCCGGAGTTCACGGCCGACGACCTGCAGGCGCTGTTCCACGACAACGCGCTCGCCCTCAAGCACGGGCCCCTGCCGCGCCGCCCCGACTACGACCGCCGCACCCGGTACCTGCTCGACGGCATCCGCGGGCGGCCCGGCCGATGACGGGGTGCGCGGCGACGGGGAGCGGTTCAGACGAGGAGCGGGAGTTCATGACCGAGGTGGCGGTGCTCGAGGAGGCCGGCAAGTCCGGCCGGGAGCGCTTCGCGGAGTTCCTGCGGATCTACGCGTCGCTGAACACCCGCGTCGCCTACGCCACCGATCTCGGCATCCCGCTGGACTGGGTCCCCGGCTACCGGGCGCCGGAACCGGGACGTCGCCGGGGCCGGGCGCGGCGCACCGAACCGACCGGGCTGGAATGGCTCAACTGGTGCGTGCGCAACGACTTCGCCTCGTTCGCCGACGTGCGCGTCGAGCACGTCGAGCGGTGGCTGGAGGAGCTCGCGCGCGCCGGGTACCGGGACGCGACGCGGGCCCGGATGCTCTCGGCGGTCTCGGCGTTCTACCAGAAGTACCTGCTGCGCGAAGGTCTCGCCGCGCACAACCCGGCGGCGCTGGTCGATCGCTCCGCCCAGCACCTCAACCGGGCGGGCGGGACGCCGTCGCAGACGGCGATGTGGTCGTTCGAGGCGTGCCGGGCGCTGCTGCTGGCCGCGCACCTGCTGGCCGGGGAGAGCCGCAACGGGCTGCGCGACCGCGCCATGGTCGAGGTGCTGATCGGTACCGGGGTGCGCGCGGAGGAACTGGTCGGGGTGAACCTCGACGACTACCACCGGCCCACACCGGGTGGTTCCGCCGCGTTGCGGGTGCACGGCAAGGGCGCCAAGGACCGCCGGGTCGCGCTGGCCGCGCCCGTCGCCGACGCCGTCGAGGCGTACCTGGCGGTGCGCGGCGAGACGGCGGTTCCGGCGTTGCCGGGCCAGGTCGGCCACCGCGCGCCCCGGCCGCTGCTGATCACCGGGACCGGGCGGCGGGTGCACGTTTCCCACGTGCAGGCGGTGCTGCGGCGGCTGTGCGCGACGTTCGCGCCCGCACCAGACGCGCCCGCGCCGCGTTCCCGGTGGCTGCGGGAGCTGCTGGCGGGGGAGCAGGCCGCGCTCATCGCCGCTCACCTGGGTCCGCTGCGCGACTCGATCCACCCGCATTCGGCGCGGCACTCCTACGCCACGCACGCGATCACCCGCGGCGCCGAACCGCGCCAGGTGCAGCACGACCTCGGCCACGCCGCGCTGTCGACGACCGAGGGCTACCTGCACGACGCGGACGGCCTGGAGCAGTCGGCGGCCCACGAGCTGTCCCCCGCGCTGCACCGCGGTTGGCTGCCCGCCCGGTGACCTCCAGCGGCGATCGTTCGGGGCCGCGCTGAGGCGTTTCCGGCTCGGCGCCCGGTCAGCCGTGCAGCGCCAAGTAGGGCGCCAGCGCGAACAGGGTGATGATCAGCGCGAACTTGAGGCTGCGGGTGGGCAGGGCGTGGGCGATCTTCCAGCCCAGCAGCACACCGGCCAGTTCGGGGATGCCGACGAGCGCGGCCAGCGGCCAGTCGATGGCGCCGTGCGCGAGGTAGCCCAGCGTGCCGACGCCGGCGATGACGACCGACTGCGCTTGGGCGGCGGCGAGAGCTTCGAGCACCGGCACGCGCAGCGCCACCAGCAGCGGCACGGTGAGCATCGGCCCGCCGATGCCGACGATGCCGGAGACGACGGCCACCGCCAGCCCGAGCACCACCACGCGCGCCCCCGGTGGGTGCGCCCGCGTCTCCTCCGGCTCGCCGCGTTCGCGGTACCACACCAGGCAGGCCACCAGGGTCACGAGCACGGCGAGCACGATGCCGAAGGCGCGCTGCGACACGAGGGTGTTGAGCAGCACCCCGATCGGCGTGCCGAGCACGGCGGTGGCGGCCAGGATCAGCGCGGTGCGGCGGGTTTCGGGTTCGCGCAGCTGACCGGACCGGGTGTAGGCGATCGTGCCGAGGGCGCCGGTCGCGACGTGGGTGACGATGGCCGTGCCCGCGACTTGCGCGGGTGAGAGGTCGGTCAGCGCGAACAGGCCGATCGTGGGCAGCACGCCGCCCGGTCCTACGGCGGTGATGCCGATTCCTCCGATGAGCCCGAACAGTCCCAGCAGGACCAGCACGGGAACGCCGAGGCCCGTCACGGCGCTGTCGCGGTTCGGTCGATGGCGCCGACGCGGGTCAACGGCACGGCTGTCTCCTCCCTCGGCCGGGGCGGTCCGGCACTGCTCGGGCAACGCGGGCCCAAGCTACCGGGTCGTGATCACATCGGAGTAGCGCCGCCCGGTGCGGCCGGATCGAACGACCTGAGCGTGATCGCGGCGGGAGCAGAACCATGATCGAATTCGGTCACGGTGACGAATTGATCTGCCCTTCGCGGCCCCGCGCCACCGGAGGGATCACGGCGGCGGGCATGAGAAAAGGCAAGGAGCTCGTCGTCTCCCTGCCACTCTCAACGTATAGCGCACCCGGGGGCTTGCGGCAAGACCCCCGTCGTGCCGCACACTCTCCCGCTGAAGCCGTCACCTGCGGAAATCGGGTGCGTGGCACGAGCAAGTCGATGGGGGACGCATGCACGACGTGATCGTGGTGGGCGGCGGGCCCACCGGTCTGATGCTGGCCGGTGAGTTGCGGCTGCACGGCGTGGACGTGGCCGTGCTGGAGCGGGAAGCGGCGCCGGTCGAGCAGGTCCGGGCGCTGGGCCTGCACGTGCGCAGCATCGAGGTGCTGGATCAGCGCGGTCTGCTGGAGCGGTTCCTGGACGTCGGCGACAAGGTGGTGGCGGGCGGTTTCTTCGCGGGGATCAGCGAGAGGTGGCCGCAGCACCTCGACACCGCGCACTCCTACGTACTGGCCATCCCGCAGCGCAGCACCGAACGCCTGCTGACCGAGCACGCCACCGGCCTCGGCGCGCGGATCCGGCGCGGCGCCGAACTGGTCGCGCTGGAGCAGGACGAGCACGGCGTCAGCGCCGAACTGGCCGACGGCACCAGGCTGCGGTCGCGGTTCCTGGTGGGGTGCGACGGCGGGCGCAGCACGGTGCGCGGACTGCTGGGCGTCGGCTTCCCCGGCGAGCCCGCCAGGAACGAGACGCTGCTGGGCGAGGTGGAGGTGACCGCGTCGCCGGAGGAGATGGCGGCGGTGATCGCCGAGGTCCGCAAGACGCACCTGCGATTCGGCACCATGCCGCTCGGGGACGGCAGGTACCGGTTCATCGTGCCCGCCGAGGGAGTGTCCGAGGACCGCGCGCTGCCGCCGACGCTCGACGAGCTCAAGCGGCGGACGCGGGCGTTCGCCGGGACCGACTTCGGCGCGCACTCCCCGCGTTCGCTGTCGCGCTTCGGCGACGCGACCCGGTTGGCGGAGCGCTACCGGTCGGGCCGCGTGTTCCTGGCGGGCGACGCGGCGCACGTGCACCCGCCGACCGGTGGGCAGGGCTTGAACCTCGGGGTGCAGGACGCGTTCAACCTCGGCTGGAAGCTGGCCGCCGAGGTCGCGGGCTGGGCACCGGAGGGCCTGCTCGACACCTACCACGCGGAGCGGCATCCGGTGGCGGCGTCGGTGCTGGACAACACCCGCGCGCAGATGGAGCTGCTGTCGGCCGAGCCGGGTGCGCGCGCCGTGCGGGGGCTGTTGGCGGAACTGATGACGTTCGAGGAGGTCAACCGGTACCTGATCGAGAAGATCACCGCGATCGGTGTCCGCTACGACTTCGGCGACGGCCACGAACTGCTCGGGCGGCGGCTGCGGGACGTCGAGCTCAAGCGGGGGCGACTGTACGAGCTGATGCGCGCCGGGCGCGGAGTGCTGCTCGACCAGACCGGGCGGCTCAGCGCGCGGGGCTGGGCCGATCGGGTCGATCACGTCGTCGACGTCAGCGAGGAGCTCGACGTGCCCGCGGTGCTGCTGCGCCCCGACGGGCACGTGGCGTGGACCGGTGCCGATCAAGGTTCGCTGCGCGGTGAGCTCGCGCGGTGGTTCGGCGACGCCGCCTGAGCGAAGGCCGCGGCGCGCCGCGGTTCAGCCGCGGGGCGGCAACGGCAGCGGCAGGCCCGGCAGGTCGTCGATGCTGGTCGCGATGTGCTCCTTCTTCTCGCAGTAGGCCGCGAACTCCTCGTCGCTCTTGCGGGCGAAGTGGCGGGCGTGCAGGTCGCGTTCCTCGCGGTAGTCCATGAACGGCACGGCGAATCCGCAGGAGTCGCTGATGCGCTCGGCGGCCACGACGATGATCGCCCGCAGCGCAGGCGCGTCGGCGTCGCCGAACCGCTCGATCAGCTCGGTGAACCGGGGGTCGTCGCGGAACACGGGGGTGCCGCGCCCGTGCACGCGCAGCACCTTCGGCGGTCCGGTGAACGCGCACCACATGAGCGTGATGCGGGAGTTCTCCCGCAGGTGCGCGATGGTCTCGGCGTGGCTGCCGCCGAAGTCGAGGTAGGCCACGGTGTGCTCGTCGAGGACCAGCAGCGTGCCCGAACGGCCCTTCGGGGAGAGGTTGACGTGGCCGTCGCCGGACAGCGGCGCGGTGGCCACGAAGAACACCGGCTGCTCGGCGATGAACGTCCGCAATCGCTGGTCGAGGCTCGCGTAGGTGGTTCCCATCCACCGATTATCACCGGCGGAACAAGAGAATTCCTCACGTTCGCGGGGAGTTCTCGGCTCGCTGCGCCGCGGTCGGTGCGAGCTTCGCGCTGCTGCTGGTAGCGCGGTTCGTGACGACACCGGCGGCCGGGGCGTTCCGGGCGGTCGTGAACGTGGCCGCTGCCCGCGCCGCGCCGACCCTCGTTCCCGCGGTCGCCCTCGCCGTCCGGCACCACCGGGCGGCGGCCCCCGCCTCCTAGGACAGTGAGGCCCGAGGCGGCCCACCTGCACCGGGCGTTCGACATCCGCGCCCGGGGGCATCCGAATCAACCCGTGGAGAACTTCTGATGCGCGCAACGCTCATGTACGGCGCCGGCGACGTCCGGGTCGAGAACGTCCCGGACTCCGTGCTCAAGCACCCGACCGACGCGCTGGTGCGCGTCACCGCTTCCTGCATCTGCGGCAGCGACCTGCACCCGTACCACTCGATGCAGGCGGCCGACGGTCCCGTGCGGATGGGACACGAGCTGATCGGCGTCGTGGCGGACGTCGGCTCGGAGGTCACCACGCTGTCCCGGGGCGACCTGGTCGTGGCGCCGTTCGCGATCTCCGACAACACCTGCGAGTTCTGCCGCGAGAACCTGCACACGTCCTGCTCGCACCCGGAGGCGAACTTCTGGGACGGCATGCCCGAGGAGGGCGGCCAGTCCGAAGCGGTGCGCGTGCCGCTGGCCGACGGCACCTTGGTGAAGCTGCCCGTCGCGCCCGATTCGGCGCTCGTGCCGTCGCTGCTGACCCTCGCCGACGTGTACGGCACCGGCTACCACGCCGCGAAGATGGGCGGCGTGACCCGGGGCAGCCGGGTGACCGTGATCGGTGACGGCGCCGTGGGCCTGCTGTCGGTCCTCTCGGCGCAGCGCCTCGGCGCCGAGCAGATCGTGCTCATGGGCCGCCACCGCGACCGCACCGACCTGGGCCGCGAGTTCGGCGCCACCGACGTCGTCGCCGAACGCGGCGACGAGGGCGTCGAGCGGGTCCGCGAGCTCACCGGCGGGCACGGCTCGCACGTGGTGCTCGAAGCCGTCGGGCACATGCCCGCCTACCAGCAGGCCCTCGGCGTCGTGCGCCCCGGCGGCGTGATCAGCCGCGTCGGCGTCCCGCAGTACGAGGAAGCGCCCGTCGGGTTCGCCAGCCTGTTCGGCCGCAACATCCGGTTGGCCGGTGGCCCCGCTCCGGTGCGCGCCTACGTCGAGGAGCTGATGCCCGCCATCCTCGACGGCACGATCGAACCGGGGAAGGTCTTCGACGCCACCACCGGCCTCGACGGCGTCCCCGACGGGTACCGGGACATGGACCGCCGCACGAGCCTCAAGGTCCTCGTCGAGCCGTGATCCGGCCGGGCCTCAGCGGGCGAACTTCGCGATGGCCGCCGGGGTGACGGGCGTGAAGAAGTTGACGAGGTTGCCGTCGGGGTCGCGCAGCAGCAGCGAGCGGTTGCCCCACGGCATCGTGGTGGGTTCGGTGACGAACTCGTCCACGACGCCGGTCAGGTTCCGGTGCACCTCGTCGACGTCGTCGACGCGGAACTCGACGATGACGCTGCGGTTGCTCGCGGGGTCGGCCGAGCCGGGGCCGAACAGCGCGACGGTGCGGGTGCTCGCGATCGCGAGGGTGGCCGAGGTGGTCCGGAGCTCGGCGAAGTCATCACCGGCCCGGTCCGCGCGCACGGCGGTGGCGCGCTCGTAGAAGTCGACGAGCCGGTTGACGTCGGCGGTGATGATGCGGATCGAGACGAAGTCCACGGGGTGCTCCCTGTCGGATCGGTGCTGGTGAGCGCACGCTACGACCGATACCGGGCAGAACCCGCCCGGTATTCGCGGGAGAATTGCCGGCATGCCCCGCCCCACCGCCCGCGTGCTGGCCCTGCTGGAACTCCTGCAGTCGGGAGGGACCCGCACGGTGGGCGAACTCGCCGACCGGCTCGGCGTGGACGAGCGCACGGTGCGGCGCTACGTCGAGCACCTGCTCGACCTCGACGTGCCCGTCGAGTCGGTGCGCGGTCGATACGGCGGATATCGGCTGGCCGCCGGTTACCGGATGCCGCCGTTGATGCTCGGCGATGACGAGGCGCTCGCGGTGCTGCTCGGCCTGGTCGCGGGACGCCGCGCCGGGTTGACGACGGCCGCGGGCGCGGCGAGCGAGACGGCGGCGGCGAAGATCCGGCGGGTGCTGCCGGAACGGCTCGGCCGCAGGCTCGACGCCGTGCTCGGGTCCCTGTCGTTCACCGCGGCGGCCGGTGCGCGGGCCGTCCCGGAGACCGGGGTGCTGCTGCCGATCGCCGACGCCGTCACCCACCACCGGCCGGTCGCGATCCGCTACACCGCCGCCGACGGCCGCCGCAGCGAACGCACCCTGCATCCCCACGGGCTGGTCGCCCACTCCGGCCGGTGGTACGTGTCCGGGACCGACCCCGAGATCGGCGAGCAGCGGACTTTCCGGCTGGATCGGATCGCCGACGCGCGGACCCTGCCGGGCTCGTTCGAGCGGCCCGCGGAGGTCGACCCCGCGCAGCGGGTCTTGGCGGGCATCGCCACCGCCCCCTACCGGTACGAGGTGGTGCTGCGGGTCCAGGGGACCGCCGAGCAGGTGCGCGCGCGGCTACCCGCCGGCCTCGCGGTCGTGGCGGAGGAGTCGGCGGGCTGGTGCCGCGTGGAGCTGCGGGCGCAGCGGCTCGACTGGGTGCCCGGGGTGCTCGCGGCGCTGGACCTGCCGTTCGCCGTCGAACGGCCGGACGAGCTGCGCGAGCTCGTCGTGGCGTTCGCCGACCGGCTCGCGCGCTCGGCCCGGCGACGCCCGCGCAGCGCGGACGCGGAGCTCGACGACTAGCGGCGCACCACCCGCGGGTCCGCCCGGGGGCCGGGTCGGTGGGAACCCCGATGGTCCCGGCGGTGCGGATGCCTAGCGTGGGGCGCACCGAGATCGTGAGGAGACCGATGGTGGCGGGCGTGTACGAGGTCCAGGTGCGGGGCTGCGCGTCGACGCGGGAGGCGTTGACGTGGCAGGAGCCGGTCGCACTGCTGCTGTGCCCCGAACCGGAGCACCAGGGGCCGTGCGAGGTGCCGTGGACGTTCACCGTCCGCGACGTGGGCGCCGCCGTGTGCCTGGTCGTCGCGATCATCGCGTCGGCCGAGGTCGCCGAGCGGATCGGCGACCGGGTCCGCGCGTTGACCGGGCGGGAGGTGGTGCTGCGGCGGGGTGATCCGGCGGAGTTCGAGGTGCTCGTCGAGCAGTACCGCGTCGAACGCGGGGAGCTGCCGGGTTGAAGTGGACCGTCCGGTCCGCGGCGGTGACGCGGATCGTGCTTTCCCGGATCCCGGGAATAGATGTCGATCTTGGAATGTTCGCGTGCTCATGACAACGGACATCATCGGCGGCTCGGTCGCCTCGCTGCTCGACGCAGCCCGCACCGCGGCCGAGCGAGCAGCGGCCGAAGCCCCGGCCACCGAGCGGGACCGGCGGATCACGGCGGCGAGTGCGGCCGCCGCCCGGGCCGCCGGCGCGTTCGCGCTGGGCGTGCGCCGATCCGACGGCGGCCTCGAAGCCGGTCTCACCACGCGGGTCAGGTTCCTGGCAGAGCTCGGACGGGGCTGCCCGTCGACGGCGTGGGTGGCGGCCACGACCTACGAAGCGAAGAGCCTGCTGCAGATCGGCACCACCGACGAGGCGTACGCGGACGCGTTCCGCGACGTCGACGCCGTGGTGTGCTCATCGGCCCGCACCGGCACCGCCGTCCGCGAGCCCGGCGGGCTGCGCGTCTCCGGCCGGTGGCCGTACGCGTCGGGCTGCGAACTGGCCGAATGGGCGATGCTGTCGGTGCAGCTCCCGGCGGAGGGAGATCGCCCGGCGCGGCCCGGCGCGGTGTTCGCCCGCACCCGCGATCTGACCGTCGAGCGGGACTGGAACATGGCGGGGCTGGGCGGCACCGGCAGCCACACGCTGGTCGGCGAGGACGTGTGGATCCCCGATTCGCACCTGCTGGATCTGGCCCGGATCGGGGCGTCGCTGTCGAACCTGGCGATCGCGGTCGGGCTGTTCGCCCCGCTGTGGGGCGCCGCGCGCGGCGCGCTGGACGTGGTGACCGAGGTCGTCGCCAAGCGCACCTCGCCGAACCCGGGTCATGCGACGATGGCCGATTCGCCCGGTGCCCGCAGGAACCTCGCCGTCGCCGCGCACGGCATCGACACCGCGCACCGGCGGATGCTCGGCATCGCCGAAGCCCTCGAAGCCGCCCCGCCCGGCGAGGCCCTCCCCGCCGAGGAGCGGGCCCGGTTGCGGCTGGATCTGATCACCGCGGTGCGCGAGTGCCGCAGCGCGCTGGAGGATCTGCTGGACCTGCACGGTTCCAGCGGGCTGGACGCCGCGAACCCGTTGCAGCGGTACTGGCGGGACTTCGCGGTCGGGTCGCGGCACGTGCAGTTCACCTCGCACGTCGTCGAGGACGACTTCGGCATCCTGCTGCTCGGCTTGGATGCGGCGCCGTCCGGACTGCTCTGAGGTCGCGCGTCCCAGCAGGCTGAGTCGGGTGGGTAGGTGTGCTGCCCTCGACGCTGCCCTCCCGGACCTCCACTTCGCCCGTCACTCCCGATACACCGGTAGTGACGGTTCTTCGAGGAGGGGTTGGTCTCATGCACGCACGACACCGAACGACCGGCCCCTCAGAGCGGACCGATCGCACCGCGAAGGCGCCGGCGGCGGATGCCGGTCCCACCGTCCAGCAGATGCTCGCCTGGCACGGGCGGGTCGGCAACGCCGCCGTGGCCTCGTGGGTGGAGCAGCGCCGCCGCGGCGACCTGCCGTCGGCAGGATCCTCGCGAAGTCCGGAAGACCGCTGCGTGCAGCGCTACGTCAAGGTGAACACCAACGTCCATAGCGATGACCCCGCTCGTCGTCTCGGGAACCTGCCGTTGAAGACCGCAGCGGACTTGATGGCCGAGGTTCGCACGGCTGTTCAAGAGTCCGGGGACTCGACGTTGCAAGAAGAGTTCGCCAAGAACGAAGCCGCGATCGCTGACCAGGCGGACAAGTGGGTGAAGGACTCCGCGATAGGCGGTGGCGCAGACGAGAACCACAAGTTCGGCAGGAAGAACCAGTGGCGGACCTACCGCGACTACGAGGAGGCGGGGCGAGCGCTGGTCGGCTGGGTCCTGCAGAAACCGGGGCGCCGCGAGGAGAAGCGCTACGCCCGCGCCATTGTCACTGATCCCCAAGTCTCCGCCGACGTCGACAGCGTGCTGCGCAGGGTCGAGGGTTGGATCGCCTCTGCCGCGAAGGACGAGGAGCGACCGCGGGATCTCGACAAAATCCTCGATCAGCTCACCACCGGGTTGGGAGAGGGACAAGGTGGGGAGAAGCAACACTTCGGTCCCTATCAGCGACACTTCGATGCGAAGGAACCCCGCCATCACACGCGCTTCCGCGGCGACTTCCGCTCCGTGCTGCGGAACCCCGAGCGGTTCTCAGTTCGGGACAAGATGGTGTGCCTGCACGACATCTACGAGTACTTCAGGGAGACACCCGAGGGCCGTGGCGAACCGGACACCGAGGGCCGCGGCCTGCTGGCCGAACCCACGGGAGACCGCATAGCGAGCACCACGAGCATGCACTCCGACGGCACCCCGGCGAGCCGAGGCGAGGACAAGGGGACATTCGCGGGCACGGTGCGCGCCGAGAAAGCCCCTTCGACGCTCATGGCTCGCGAGCACCGCATTCCGGTCGTGGCCGGGCAGTCCTACACCACCGCCCGGTTGCTGAGTTTGAGCGAGCTGGCTGGAGCCACGAAGCAGGAGCGGAACTCCGTTGCGCTCGGCATCTTCGCGTTCTGGCGCATCGATTACGACCACACCGTGCGACTGGCCGCGCACACGCTGCACGAGGTTCTCGACATCGCCATGAATTTCGGGGTGGACTACAACTTGAAGGCACCCCAGCGAGGGTCGTTGAGGTATCCGGCGATCTTGGCGCAGCGGGTGCGCTACACCACCGCCAAACTCGCCGCGCAAGTGGATCCGCTCGAGAACGCGATCGCCGCGATGAAGAACGATCGCGCGTCACGGTTCGCCCGGTCGCTGGGCGGCTCCGGTCGCACGGCCGCGCAGTTGAGGGACATTCTCATGTCTTTCCGAGCAGAGCTCGCGAAATGCGAGAAGACCGAGCATGCCGCTGCCGCACCGGCCTACGCCACCGCCTTGGGCAGTGCTCTCGAGCTTTACACGACGTTGTGCAGTGAGGTGAAGGCGAAGCGGATCACCGACACCGTCACCCGCGACGACAGGGAAGCGGTGGAGGCCCGGCGAACAGCATGATCCTCACAGCAGGCTGAGCTGGGTTGCGCGGGCCTTGCGCGGGGCGGGGGTGTCGGGGCGGGTGACGGCGTCGCCGAGGCCGGTCAGGAACGGCGACGGACTGCGGTCGCGGACCTGGCCGTGGCGGGTGCGGCGGGTGGCGTGGGTGAGCCACAGGTGGTCTTGGGCGCGGGTGACGCCGACGAAGAACAGCCGCCGCTCCTCCGCGATCTCCTCGGCGGTGGCCTCGGATCCGGGCCAGGTCAACGGGAGCAGGCCGTCTTCGCAGCCGACGAGGAACACCACGGGGAATTCGAGGCCCTTCGACGCGTGCAGCGTCAGCAGCGAGATCGCTTCGGCTCGCGGGTCGAGGGTGTCGACTTCGGCGCCCAGCAGCACTTCGCGGCGGAACCGCTCCAGGTCGTTCTCGCAGCGTGTCGCCAGCGGCGTGAGCAGTTCCAGCGCGTGGTGCACGTCGGGTTGGACGTCGTCGGGGACGGTGAACACGACGCTCGTCGCGGCGGCGCGCAGCTTGTCGAGGACGCTGCCGGAACGGTCGGCGACGTGGCCGAGTTCGGTGATCAGCAGGTCCACCCCGGGCCGCGCCGACAGCGGGTCGTGGGAGCGTTTCTGCACCGGCAAGCCCGCGCGGGCGAATTCGTCGAGCAGCAGCCGGGATTGCGCGTCGGTGCGGTAGAGCACGGCGATGTCGTTGAAGCCGATGCCGCCGGGTCCGTCGCCGTCGACGCGTCCGCTGTCGAGGGAGTGGAACGACGAGCCGCCGAGCAGCCGGTCGATCTCGCGGGCGACGAAGGCGGCTTCGGCTCGTTCGTCGGCGGCTTCGTGGCGGATCACGCGGTGCGGGTCGCGGTCGGAGGCGGCGTGCAGGGCGCGGCCGGGCACGAGGGTGCTGGGGGCGACGGCGCGCACGGCGGTGTCGATGATGTGGCGTCCGCTGCGGTAGTTGCGGGTCAGCGCGTGCACGGGCGCGCTCGGGTAGTCCTGTTCGAAGCGCAGGAAGAATCCGACGTCGGCGCCGCGGAACGAGTAGATCGCCTGGTCGGGGTCGCCGATGGCTGTCAGGTTCGCCTCCGGTGGTGCTAGGGCGCGCAGCAGCCGGTACTGGGTGGCGTCGACGTCCTGGTACTCGTCGACGGTGATCCACCGGTAGCGATCCCGGTAGTTCTCGGCGAGGGCGGGGTCGTTCTCCAGCAGCCGCACCGGTTCGGTGAGCAGGTCGTCGAAGTCGACGAGGTCCAATTCCCGCAGCCGCCGCCGGTACCGGTCGGCCGCCTCGGGGTCGGCGTCGGCGAGTTTCGGCAGCAGCCGGCGGGCGGCCTTGTCGTCACCGGTGATCTCGGTGAGCACGGCGAGCCTGCGCGCGGTGTCGGCGACGGTGAACTCGGCGCTGAGCCCGAGGGCGTCGTGGTGTTCGCGCAGCAGTTGCAGCCCGAAGGAGTGGAAGGTGCCGACGGTGATGCCGGCGGCGGCCGGGCCGATGAGCGCGTGGAGGCGTTCGGTGAGTTCTTCGGCGGCGCGGCGGGTGAAGGTGATCGCGAGGCAGTCGGCGGCGGGCACGTCGCGTTCGAGCACCAGGTGCGCGAGCCGGTGGGTGACGGTGCGGGTCTTGCCGGTGCCGGGCCCGGCGACGATGAGCAGCGGCCCACCGGGCACTTCGGCGGCGGCGCGCTGATCGGGATCGAGTCCGGCGAGCACGCCGTGCGCCGGTGTTTCCGGTGCTGCGGCGGGGGTTTCGGCCGGTTCCGCGAGGGGTTCCGGTTCGGAGACCGCCAGCCGGGGTGCTTCGGCGGCCGGGGCGAACAGGGCGTCGTCGAACAGGCTGTAGGAGTCGCCGTTGCGCAGCCGCGCGAGTTCGGCGGGCTGGAACACGCGGATGGTGCCGTACTCCCCGTCGAAGCCCGCGTCGCGCACGACCTCACCGGCGCGCAACCGCCCGATGGCTTCGGCGACGCGCGGGTCGCTGCGCCCCAGCTCGTCGAGCGGCACGTCCTCGAGGATGCCCAGTTCCGGCCCGTGGGCGGCCACGAGATCGGACACGGCGCCGAAGACCTTCTTGCTCTTGGGCCCGACGCCGTGGATCTCCCCGACGATCTCCGGCAGCGGGATGAGGTTGCGGAACCCGGCGGCCCCCTCCGGCCGGACGCCGCCGGTCCGGTCGGCGAGGTCGTCGACGCGGTGCTGCACGCCGACGGTCAGCGGTTTCGCGCATTCAGGGCAGCGCCCGCCGCGTGCTTTGGTGTCGGCGGGTTCCAGCCGCACGCCGCACTTGCGGTGCCCGTCGAGGTGGTACTTGCCCTCTTCGGGGAAGAACTCGACGGTGCCGGCGAATCCGTCGCGGGTTTCCAGCGCGCGCTTCATCGCGTGGTAGTCGAGGTCGGTGTCGAACACCGTCGCCTCGCGCCCGAGCATCGGCGGGGAGTGCGCGTCGGAGTGGCTGACCAGGGTGTAGCGGTCGAGCCCGGACACGCGCCAGTTCATCTCCGGGTCGCTGGACAGGCCCGTTTCCAGCGCGAAGACGTGGTCGGCGAGGTCCCGGTAGGCGTCGTCGATGGAGTTGAACCCGGCTTTCGAGCCGAGCACCGCGAACCACGGCGTCCACACGTGCGCGGGCACCAGGTACCCGCCGCACTCCAAGGTGATCTCCAGCAGGTCGCGGGAGTCCAGGCCGAGGATGGGCCGCCCGTCGGAGGCGAGGTTGCCGATCTTTCCTAGGCGCCGGGAGAACTCTTCGGCGGAGGCGAAGTCCGGCATGTAGCACAGGTGGTGGATCTTGCGCGTGTAGTCGCCGCGCTTGTAGATGGTCGAGATCTCCGAGGACAGCATGAACCGCACGTCGCCGCCGCAGTTGGCGGGCATCGCCGCGGTGATCTCCCGGTCCCGCTCGGGCCGCAGCCGCAGCAGCCCCGGCTCGGCCGGTTCCAGCACTTCTGCGAGGTGCGCGAACCACGCGGGGTGGGTGAGGTCCCCGGTGCCCACCACGGAGATGCCCTTGCGCCGAGCCCACCAGGTGAGGTGCTCGATGTCGCAGTCCTTGCTGCACGCGCGGGAGTACTTCGAGTGGATGTGCAGATCGGCGTAAAAGCGCACCGGGTGATCTTGCCAGTCCGGTGGCGCCGCGCGGAGATGGGGCGCGGATTTCCGGAGTGCGCGGCGGGTTCCGGCGATGCGCCCCGCGCCACCGCCCGCGCCGAGTAGCCTCGGCGGCGCTCGCCGGATCACTGGGGCGGCGAGCGCTCGAACCCCGACGCGCCGCCGCAGGGAGTCCTGCACGGCTCCGGCGCACCCACCCCGAATCGGTGCTCGCGGCGGGCGTCGGCGCACCCGATCACTGGGAGGCCCTTCCGTGCTGCTGCTGACCGCCGAGACCGTCCTGACCGGACCTGACGGCGACCGTATCCCCGGCGGCGCCGTGCTCGTCGACGGGACCACGATCGTCGCCACCGGCCCGCGCGCCGAAATCGACCGGCACCCGGGCGCCGCCGGGGCCGAGCACCGCGACTTCCCCGGCGCGACGATCCTGCCCGGCCTGATCAACGGTCACGCGCACCTGGTGTGGGACGCGAGCTTCGCGATGCTGCAGCACTACTTCGACGCCGACGACACCGAACTGCTGCTCGGCGTCGTCGGCCGCTCCCAGCAGGCGTTGCGCGCCGGTGTCACGACGCTGCGCGACCTGGGAGATCGCCGCGGCCTGGTGCTGCGGGTGCGGGACGCGATCAACCGAGGCGAGCTCACCGGCCCCCGCCTGCTCGGTTCCGCCGCGCCCCTGACCCCGCCGAAGGGGCACTGCTGGTTCTTCGGCGGCGAAGTCGACGGCATCGACGCGATCCGCGCGCAGGTGCGGCACAACGCCGACCTCGGCGCCGACGTCATCAAGGTCATGGCCTCCGGCGGGGAGACGACCCCGGACTCCCCTCCGACGTGGGCGCAGCAGTTCAGCGCCGAGGAACTGTGCGTCGTGGTCGCCGAAGCCACCGCCGCCGGCCTGCCCGTCGCCGCGCACGCCCACGGCGCCCAGTCCATCGCCGACGCCGTCGCGGCCGGGGTCTCCACCATCGAGCACTGCTCGTGGCTGGGCGCCGAGAACTCCGGCCCGGACCTGCGCGAGGACGTCGCGCGCGAGATCGGAGCCCGCGGCATCGCCGTCTGCCACGCCTACCCGCCGGACTGGCGCGGCTTCGCCGAATTCGTCGGCGAGCAGCGGTTCCAGGCCGCGCTGGACCGGGTCCGCTGGATGGACCAGCACGGCGTGACGTTCCTGCCCGGCACCGACGGCGGCCTGCCCACGTCCGTGTTCGACAACTACGCCGGAGCCCTGTCGTACTACGTGGAGGCCGTGGGCTGGACGCCCGGCCGGGTCGTGGAGATGGCCACCACCGGCGCGGCGGCAGCCCTCGGACTCGACCACGTCGGCCGCGTCGCGGAGGGCTTCGACGCTGACCTCCTCGTCGTCGACGGCGACCCGAGCGCGGACATCCACGCCCTGCACCGGCAGCGGTTGGTGGTCGCCCGGGGTGAGCCGGTCACTCCCGAAACGAACTGACGCGCCCAGGTCACGAGCAGGGGCGGTCCCTGCTCGCTCCGCGAGGCAGCAGCTCCGCTTCCTGCTCGGTGAACTCACGATCGGAAATTCGGCACAGTTCGCGGAACCACGCATTCGGGTCGAGCGGGATCGCCTGACGACGGCCAGGTTCCCGCACGACCAGCTCACCATCGACGAGCCTGGGTTCGGCCGAGGTGATGAGGGGAATTGAGCCGATCTGGCGGCGGGTGCGCCAATCCCACATCTCGATACCCCTGCCTCCGCCATCGCCTTCAGCGAACAGGTACTGCTCGGAGAGCGCGACGAGCTTGGTGAAGTTCCCGGTGACCCGCGGCTGGATCGAACCCGAGCGCAGGTCGATCAGCACGGCGGCTGAGTCCTGGTCGGCGACCGCAACTAGCGAACCGTCCGGGGACACCACTGGCAGCGCCGGGCTGAGATCGGCGGACTCCACCGGGAAGTGCTGCACGCGCGTACCGCTGCGCAGGTCCCACAGCGCCACCGCGTCGCGGGTGCGCACCAGGATTTGATCGGGATGTTCAGGCCGCACCGCGATGGCGGGCCCGGAGGGTATCGGCTGGGTCGGGTGCCCAGGATCGTCGATCAGCAACGGTGGTCCCGTCTGCCGCGCGGCATCCATGTCCCATGTCGAGACCATCCCGAATTCGCCGGCCAGCACGTGCCCGTTTGGTGCGGTGATCAGGTGCGGGGCCCTGCTCGCCGTGGCGTCTGCTTCAACGCGTCCTGCGGGTAGCGGCAGCGGGAGACCGGGTTCGGGCACGAGTCCCTCGGTCCGCCACGCACGCAGGGTCGCCCCGACGATCGCGACGACGCGATCTCCTGAACCGGTGAACACTAGCTCGGTGGTGCCCGGCGTCAACGGAGCTCGGGCCAGCGGTGCCCCGTGCTCGTCGGACAGGACGAGTTCGCCGCCCGCGGTGTTCCCATCCTGCGACGGGGCGAAGGTGATCCAGCGCCGACCGTCGGGGCTTCGCGCGTGCAGCTGCGTCGACTCCGTCCATTGCGCGGGTGCGGGACCGGTCGCCGCGGTCGCGGTGAGCACGGATTCGTTCTTCAGGCGCACGACTCGTCCCGTGCCGTCAGGGGCAGTGGTGATCACCGATCCGGGGCCGTCCCAACGATCACCGTCGAGCTCGGGCCAGTGCAGGATCCGGCCGGTTCGCCAGTGCACGGCAGTGGGTTCGCCCAGCGAGACGACGTGCTCGCCGGTCTGGTCGACCCCGAGCGTGCACCTCGGCAGCGGAACCCGTCGTTGCGGGGTACCGGTGGCGAAATCCAGCACGGTCAGTTCACCCGCAGTGCAGGTTCCGAGGTGCGTGCCGTTGCCGAGCAGCGCGCTCTCGTTGCCGGATACGGGTGGGAACGTGGTGACATCGGCGCCGGTCTGGCGGTTCCGCACGACCGGGGTGACGCGGAAGTCGCCGTCTGCTCCCCGGTGCTCGAAGGTCACCAGCTCCTTCCCGTCGGACGACGGGTATGCCTCCGTGATCGAGTGCAGGCCGTCGGTACCGCCGGTGAACACGACACCGCTGCGCAGCTCGCGCGAGGCGATGAGGTCCCAGACCGGCACCGGCGTGTTGACCGGAACCCCGCGGAAGAGGGGCAGCGCGGTCAGGAAGCGACCGTTCGCGCTGAACGCGGGCGGCCGGTACTCGGTTCCGGGGTCGAGCAGGACCGGCCGGAAATCAGGGGGTGGCGAGGTCCCATACCCGCAAGCCCGCTTCCTCGCCCACCGCCGCGAGCCATTTGCCGTCCGGGCTGATCGTGATCGCTCCCGCCACGTCCTCGTCGATCGTTCGGCTCGTCGGGTGGGGTGTGAGCAGTCCCCACCACACCACGACGCCCTTGCCCGGTTTGATGAGTGCGAGGACGTTCCCGTCGGCGCTGGCCACGATGCCGTCGACTTCATCGACCAGTTGCGGTGGCAGCACGCGCTCGGCGCCGCGCCAGGTGGCCAGCTGGGTCAGCAGCGCTCCGCGCGCGTCCGAACTGCCGGGGTCCTCCCGCCACGAGGCGAGCGCCAATTGGAGCGCGGTACCCGCGTCGGCGTCGGTGGCGAGGTTCGCTTGCTGCGCGATCAGAGCGGAGTTCGTGGCCCGCAGCGTTCGGTCGAGTTCGGCGGAGTTGCTGATCGCCACGGCCGTCAGCGCCGCCGACACCAGCGCGAGCGTGGTCGAGATCGCGGTGATGGTGATCCACCGGCGTCGACTCCGGCTCTCTGCGGTGAGGCTGCGCCGGATGAAGGACGCCGATCGCTGCGAGAGGTCCTGTTCGCGCCGGCCGAGCCATCGGGTCGCTTCGTCGAGAGCCGCGCCGCGCAGCAGCACACCGGAACGTTCCAGATCGTCGACTTTCGCCTGCCACACCAGGAAATCGGCATCTTCGGCCAGCCAGGCGCGCAGTTGCGGCCAATGGTCGATGAGAGCTTGGTGGGCGAGGTTGACGCGTGTGTCCTCGATGACCAGCAGCCGCTCCGCCGCCAGCTCACGCGCGATCTCCTGCAGGTCCTCGCCCAGTTCCGCGAGCTGCCCGCTGCGGCGGGCGTGGCCGCCTTCGCCGTCGGGGCGGGTGAGGCCGACGAGCAGGTGCCGGATCTTGGTGCGGCGTTGCCGCTTGTGCTCGGCTTGGCGTGGGGTGTCGTGCTCGTCGGGTTCGGGCAGGGCGCTGTCGGCGTGGCGGCTGAGTGCACCGGGGACGCGGCCGAGGTGTTCGTAGGCGTCGTGGGTGAGCCAGGCTCCGTGGCGGTGCTCCCACAGCTGTTCCAGCACGAGCGACACCAGCGGCAGGGTGCCGTCACCGGCGTCGTCGAGGATGCGCTGCACGAGTCCGGCTTCGAAGGCGAGTCCGCCGATGGCGGCGGCGGGTTCTTCGACGGCGGCGGCCAGCTGGTCCCGCGACATCGGTTCGAGGAACCACACCGCGCGGTTGAGGTCGTCGGCGGTGTCGTTGCTGATCAGCTCGTCGAGCGATCGGGAGCGCAGGGTCAGCACGGCTCGCAGCGACGGGCGACGTCGCAGTGCCGCCGCGAGGTCGGCGAGGCGCTGCCGGGCGGCGGCCGGGTCGGCGACGACGGCTTCTTCGAACTGGTCGAGGACCAGCAGCCCGTCGGTGCCGGGGAGGTCGTCGTGCGGGCCGAGTTCGACGACGGGCGTTCCCGCTTGCTTGAACTTCGGTACCAGCCCGGCTCGCACGAGGGAGGATTTGCCGCTGCCGGAGGGCCCGGCGACCGCGACGAGCCGCCGTTCGGCCACCAGCCCTGCCAACCGCTCGATGTCGTCGTCGCGCCCGCGGAACAGCTCGGCGTCTTCCTGCCGGAACGACCGCAGCCCCCGGTACGGGTTGCGGCTCGGCGTGGTCCACGCGTCGCCGAGCGCCGTGGTGGGCACGAGGTGCGCGGTGGCGGCGTTGCGGGCGGTGGTCGTCACGACCATGCCGACGACTCCGGCGAGCTCGTCGTCCCACACCGGCGCTCCGCTGAAGCCGGGTTCGATGTGCCAATGTCCGGTGTCCTGCGCCATCTGGATGCGTCCGGCGCCTTGAGCGCCGACGAGCCGTCCGGTGACCCACATGCCGTCGTCGTGCCCGGTGGGGAAGCCGATGGTGCGGAACCGGTGGTCGCGGACCTCGCCGCTGACCCGCGCCGGCACGGGCAGCGCCCCGGCCGGTGGGGCTGTGACTCGCAGGATCGCCACGTCGCGTTCGTCGTCGCGTTCCAGCACTTCGACGCCGTGCCCGTCGCTCCCCAGCAACGGGAAGTCCGCGGTCGGCGCCGCGTCACCGATCACGTGCGCGCAGGTCGCGGCGATGCCGGGGGCGATGAGGAACCCCGCGCCGAGCACGCGCCGCCCGTCGCGCAGCCGTACGAGCGCGGAGTCCAGCGGATCGACCGCCAACCCGTTCATCTCGCGAACCCCCGAACTCGCGCCTGCCGGTGTGATCAAAGCTAGCCCGAACTCCGCGGCACCGGGGTGAGTTCCGGACTTTTCGCCGGGGCAACGCCGGTCAGGACCGCGCTCGGAGCCATCGGGAGTGAACGGACCGTTCGTCCAAACCCATTGGGCAGACGGTCCGTTCACTCCCGTCGCGTCCTCCGCCAACGACGAGTCAGCGGCGCGGGAGGCGCACGCGGGTGGAGTGAACGGACCGTTCGTCCAAGGAGATTGGGTGAACGGTCCGTTCACCTCTTCACGTCGTCGAGAACGATCGTCAGCTGCGATCTCCGCGTTGCGCGGCGTACGCGGGCACCGGGCCGTTGTTGCGCAGGGGGCACGGTGTCGGTCTTTGGTGTGGTTGAGCCGGAAACGCCGTCGCTGATGCTGGATCGCGGCGAGTGCGGACGTCGATCATGGCCGCTTCCCCAACGAGGAGGTGCGCCCGTGTCGGCGAACGCTCTCACCGTCCGAGGCCAGGAGCTCGGTGAGCAACTGCGCGTGCTGCGCGCGGAATCCGGGTTCAACCTGCAATCCGCGGCCCGCCGCATCGACATGTCCCCGAGCCAGCTCAGCCGCTTGGAGAACGGCCAGCGCAGAGCACCGGCGGAAGTCGTCACGGCCCTGCTGGCGACCTACGGCGTCACCGGGCAGCGGCGCAGGACCGCGCTCGCGCTCGCTCGCGAGTCCGACGAACACGGCTGGTGGCAACGTGATCGACCGGATTTCCCCGAACGCCAGCGGACGTTGATGTCCTTGGAGTCGAAAGCTGAGCGCATCATCAACTACGCGGGCTTACTCGTTCCTGGGCTGTTGCAGACGAGCGAATACATGCGCGCGACGTTGGAAGAGACATCGATGTTCTCGGCGGACGCCGTCGAGCAGCGGATGGCGACCAGGATGCGGCGTCACGCTGCCGTGTTCGGGAGTCGTGACTGCTCACTGATCGCGCTCATCGACGAGCTGGTTCTGCACCGCAGGGTCGCCACGCCGGGTGTACTGGTTCGGCAGCTGGAGCAGCTGGTCTACTGGTCGACGCGTGATCACATCTCGATCCGGGTTCTCCGCAACGATCGACTCCACTCCGGCACGACAGGCCCGTTCCAGCTGATTCGGCAGCGCTGCGGCCACACCGTCGTCTTCCTCGAACACCTGGGGTCGAGCTTGTTCGTCGAAGACAAGCAGGACGTCGCGACCTATGGCGAAGCGGTGCGCAAGATGCTGGACCTTGCATTGCCTCAGCAGGATTCGGTTCACTTGATCGAGGACATCGCCCGGAACATCCACTCGGAGGCGGGAAATGATGACAGCCGACGATCTCGGACCGCTCACCTGGCGCAAGAGCCGTCATAGCTCGGTAGAGGAATGCGTCGAAGTCGCGGGTTTGCCCGCGCACGTCGCGATGCGGGACTCGAAAGATCCGCACGGCCCGGCGCTCGTCGTTTCCCGCGCCGCGTTCCGGCGTTTCGTCTCCGGCCTCGGCTGAGCCCCAGTGCCCCACCGGAGTCCGGCGGGGCACTGGGAATGAGCGGGCGTCAGCCGAGCAGCGCGGGTTCCGCGAGGTCGCGCAACGCCTTCTTGTCGACCTTCCCGATCCGGGTCGTCGGCAGGGAGTGCAGCAGCACCGTGTCCTTCGGCGCGTAGTTCGGCCCGAGTTCCGCGGTGACCACGTCGGCGACCGCGTCGGTGTTGATGCCCTCTCCGACGAGAAAGATCCGCACTCGTTCGCCCACGGCTTCGTCCGGGATGCCGACGGCCGCCGCGTGCCGCACTCCGGGCAGCGTGTGCAGCAGGTCTTCCAGCACCTTGCTGTAGACGTTGCCGCTGGCTTCGCCGGTGACGATGACGTCCTTGGCGCGGTCGACGAGGTACAGGTAGCCGTCGGCGTCGAGGTAGCCGATGTCGCCGGTGCGCAGCCATCCGTCGGGGTCGACCGCTTCGGCGGTGCGCTCCGGGTCCTGCCAGTAGCCCAGCATCCGCGCGGGGCTGTGCACGCAGACCTCGCCGGTCTCCCCTTGCGGTACCGGTTCGCCGTCCTGGTCCCGGATCTCCAGCCGGGTGCCGGGGAACGGGCGTCCGCAGCTGCGCCACAGCGGGGAGTCGAGGTCACCGGCTTCGGGCAGTTCTTGCGCGGGCAGGAAGGTGATGCCCGCGCACTCGGTCTGCCCGTAGCCCTGGGAGACGATCGGCCCGAACGTGGCGACGGCTTGGCGCAGCCGGTCCGGTGCGATCGGCGCCGCGCCGAGGCTGATCTGCCGCAGCGCGGGCAGCGCGCCCGGCTCGCAGTCCGGGTGGTCGAGCAGCTGGTAGAGCATCGGCGGCACCGTGAACGTGGTGGTGATCTCCTCGTCGCGCAGCGCGGTGAACGCGGCGTCGGCGTCCCACTCGGGCAGCACCACCAGCAACGAGCCCGTCATGAGGGCGGCGAGCATGGCGAGGTGGCCGCTGGTGTGGGTCAGCAGGGTCACCACGAGGGCCCGGTCGCCGCCTGCCGGTTGCAGCGCGCTGCCCGCGTCGGTCACGGCGGCGACCACGTCGTAGGGCAGTCGACCGTGGGCGGCGAGCTTCGGCCGGCCCAGGGTGCCCCCGGTGTAGAAGACGGTGACCACGTCGTCCGGGCCGGGTTCCGGGGCGGGTTCGGGGCGCTTCGTCGAGCAGTGCTCCGCGAGCGCGAGCACGTCCGCGTCGGCGAACGCGGTCTCGGCTGCGCCTAGGCTCAGCAGCCGCGGGGCGCGGGTGCAGCGCTCGGCGGCGCGCAGGGTCTGCTGGGCATGGGTGGGGTCGGCGACGACGAGGCGCGCACCGGACTGGTCGATGAGCGCGGCGAGCTCACCCGGCCCGGGTTCCGGCGGCAGCATGACCGCCCGGCAGCCGATCATGTGCACGGCCAGCACCAGCAGCGCCGATTCGACGCGGTTGGTCAGCAGCAGCCCGACGCCCTCGCCCGGTTCGAGTCCTTGCTCGCGCAGCGCGTGCCCGAGCTGGAACAGCCGCCGCCGGGCCTGCTCGCGCGTGAGCCGCACCGGCCCGCACACCAGCGCGTCCCGCTCCTCGTCCTGCTCCCACCGGGACAGGATCCGCTCGATATACATACCTGGGGCCGTCGTGGCATCAGAAATCACCGGAGCATGCAATCACGAGCCCCGGCCGCCCGTTCTCCAGCCCAGCTCAGGGACCGTTTTGTCATGTCTCGTCCCGATTTCGCCGCTCGGGGCGGGCGGCTCACCGGTGTTGCGGGCCGAGGTTTCGGTGCGGTTGAGCGGTAATGCGTTGGCGATGTGCTCCGGCGGCTCCGCGTCGCGACGTCGTTCACGGGCGTGCCGGTCTCGTGGCGGATCGCGGTGCGCAACGGCGGCGGTGGCCGAACGCGGCGATCCCTGAGGCCCGCGTGCCGCGCAGCCGGTGCGAACCCGATGCGCGGCACGTTCCCGATGCTCTACCGGATGCCGAAGTCGTGGCCGAGGTCCACGCCGCCGTTGCCCAGCGAGCCCCCGATGGCCCACGGCGTGGTGTGGACGTGGCCGGCGCCGTCGAGCTGCAGCGAGTACTTGCCCTTCGCGGTGATGCCGGTGATCCGGTAGTGCCCGTCGTCGTCGGTGACGACCGTCGCGGCGTCGTCGGGGAAGCTGACCGGCGAGAAGCTCACCTCGAACCCGGCGGCACCGGCCTCGTCCGCCTGGCGCACGCCGTCCCCGTTGACGTCGAAGAAGACGGACCCGGACAGGGTGCTGGTCGGCTCCGCAGCGTGGGCGGGAACTCCGGTGACGGCGAGCAGCAGCGGCGCCGCGATGGCAGCGGCCAGAACACTTCGCACAACATCCTCCTGAACACGCGACGGCGATACCCGCCGTCATTCCAGCGGCCGCCGCGCTGCGGCCGGTTACGTCTCCAAGACGCTCCTGACGCGCAGCGGTTGCCCGGATTCGCCGCGGCACACCGGGGAAGTGCCGGATTCCCGCCGGAGTTGAGCTGTTCAGCGGCGACCGGATTCGTCGAAATGCTCGCCTCCCCCTGCGCCTGGCCGTGGTTTTGCGGCGTTGGCACGGCGTCCGGCTTTGGTGTGGTTGAGCGGAAAACGCCGCAGGATGTGCGGACCTGACGGCCCCGGCCCGTTGATCATGGCCGCTTTCCGGACTTGAGGAGGCGGCGGCAATGGCATCGCAGGAGATCACCGTGCGGGGACAGGAACTGGGCACCTGGTTGCGGGAGTTCCGCGTCGAAGCGGGCCTGGCACTCGCCGATGCGGCCACTCGCATCGACCTGTCGGCCGGTCAGCTCAGCAGGGTCGAGCACGGGCGCCGTCGCCCCCGGCTGGAGCTGGTCACCGCACTTTTGGCGATCTACGGGATCACCGGTGCGCGCCGCAGGAGCACGGTGGCGTTGGCTCGGGAAGAGAGCGGGGACGGGTGGTGGCACCGGGATCGGCCGGATTTCCCGGAACGCCAGCGCACGCTGATCTCCTTGGAGTCGCGGGCCACGAGCATCGTGGGTTTCGAGGGCGTGCTCGTTCCGGGCCTGTTGCAGACCGGCGAGTACACCCGCGCGTTGATGTCGGAATCGAGCTTGGTCGCGCCCGACGAGGTGGAGCGGCGGATGGTGACGCGGCTGCACCGGCACCGGGTGCTGCGCCGCGACGATGCGCCCGCGCTGACCGCGATCATCGACGAGTTGGCGCTGCGGCGGGTGATCGGCGGGGTCGAGGTGCAGCGCCGCCAGCTCGAACACCTGCTGGAGTTGGCGCAGTGGCCGCGCATCCGGATCCACGTCGTCGCGAACTCGGGCGCGCACGCGGGGGTGAACGGTTCGTTCTCGTTGCTGCGGCAGCCGGAAGGGCCGGACGTGGTGTTCCTGGAGAACTTGACGTGCAGCTTGTTCATCGAGGATGCGGTGGAGATCGCGACGTACGAGACGGCCGTCCGGGAACTGTTGACCCAGGCCCTCACTCAGACACAATCGAGTGAGGTGATTGCCAGCCTGGCAACAGCGATGGACGCGGAGGCCGACAGCACGTGGAGCCCACCGATTTAACGCACCTGACCTGGCACAAGAGCAGCCACAGCGGGACGCAGGAGAACTGCGTCGAAGTGGCCCGCACACCGAGCTTTGCGGCGGTGCGCGACTCGAAGGACCCCACCGGAACGGTGTTGCGGTTCGCCCCGCACGCGTTCGCGGTGTTCCTCCAAGACCTCCGGATCCGCGACGAGGACACCCGCACCTGATCACCGGGAGCGGCGTGCACGCCGCTCCCGATCACGGGCATCGGATGAAGTGAACGGACCGTTCGTCCAGTCTCGTTGGGCGAACGGTCCGTTGACTCGCTCCGGCGGCGCTCGGGTGGTGCTGTCGTGTCCGGTTCGGTCGAGCAGCGCTGCGATCAACGCAGGCAGGGCGTGTCGCGGGGAATCCTCACGTCGTTCGGCCGCCGTCGGCTCACTTGGCTGGATCAGTGCTCGGCTTGTGCTGGAGGCGCAGGGCGAGCAGGCCGCCGATGGCGGGGAGGAAGGCGGCGAGCTTCGCTCGGGTGGGGGCTCCGGCGGCGAAGGTGGCGGCGATGGTGATCAGGTAGGCGCAGCCGTGGAGGGGGCCGGTCGCCGAGGTCACGGCGGGCCAGTGCGCGGTGGCGAGGTTGGCCAGCAGCACCAGCAGGGACGCGGCTTCGACGTAGGCGGCGGTGCGCAGCAGGCGGAGGTCTCCGCGCATGGTGGTCACGCTCCCGTCGTCGAACCGGGTCGGATGATCATGAGTACGGTCACGGTGGCCCACAGCAGGTTGAAGATTCCGGTGCTCATGCCCAGTTTCGCGGGCAGCCGGGAGGTGCCCAGCTGGTCCGGGTCGCTGGTGAGGTCGAGGGCGCGGCGTTGCGCGGGCAGGATCGAGGCGGCGAGCACGGCTGCAGCGGCGGCGGTCAGCGCGATGGAGGTGATCAGCCACGCGTCGCCGAGCGCGCCGAGTTGCAGCGCGGTCGCCAGGCCGAACACGGGCACGGCGATGCCCAGCAGCGCGTAGGCGCGGCACAGCCGGTGCAGGGCGCGCAGCACGGTGATCGCGCCGGGGTCGGTGGTGGCTTGGCGCAGGTAGCGGGGGAACACGCTGCCGGCGACGGCGACGGGGCCGACGGCGAGGATCGCGGCGATCACGTGCACGCTGAGCAGGAACTTCGTCACGGGGGCTCTTTCTTCCGGTGGGGACGGGAAGAAACCTAGCCAGCGCTGTGCCCGCGCGGCAGTGGCGTGATCGCCAGGAACCACCGGATTCCGGCCAGGGGCGGTTCGCCGCGGTGCCCGTGCCGGCCGGGCACGGGGTGCGCGGCCGACACGGTGCCGTCTCAGGGCAGGCGGCGGACCTTCACGGTGCTGTCGATGCGGGTGGTGTCGGTGCCGTCGGGGCCGGTTTGGGTGCGTTCGTGTTCGGCGCACACCTGCACGTCCCACTCGCCGTCGGGCAGTCCCAGGGAGTCGAGGACTTCTTGCGGGGTGGGGAAGTGCACGTCGGGGTGCGGGTCGGTCTCCCATGCGGGCACGCCGCAGTGGCTTTCGACGAGCAGCGTTCCGCCGGGGGCGACGGCGTCGGCGGCTTTGCGCAGGACTTCCTCGCGGGGCAGGTCGCCCCAGGAGTGCAGGAACTGCGCGGAGACGAGGTCGTACTCGCCGTCGGGGAAGTCGGTGGCGAGGTCGAGTTCGCGCCACTGGATGCGGTCGTCGAGGCCTGCTTCGGCGCTGCGGGTCCGGGCGCGTCCGAGGGCGACGGCGGAGAGGTCGACGGCGGTGACCTGCCAGCCGTGGGCGGCGAACCAGAGGGCGTCGCCGCCTTCGCCGCTGCCGAGGTCGAGCACTCGGCCCGGGGGCAGGTCGGCGGTTTCGCTGACGAGGGCGGTGTTGGCCTGCCCGCTCCAGCGGTGCTCGTCGCCCGCGTACATCTCGTTCCAGCGCTGCACTTCGGCGGTGCGGTCGTTCATGGTCGTCTCCAGTTCGGGGGTCAGAGGCCGTGGCGGCGGTCGGCGAGGACGAGGCGGCTGACGTCGCGTTCCTGGGCGGCGCCGAAGGGTTCGGTGGTGAGGGCGGTTCGGGTGTCGGCCTCGACGAGGTCGGCGTTGATGGCCATGGCGGCGCGCACTCCGGCGGCGGCGGAGCCGATGACGGTGTCCATGGGGTCGGTGACGTTGCCCGCCGCCCACACGCCGGGCGCGCGGGTGGCGCCGGTGTGGTCGGTGGGGATGCGGTCGCCGAGCACGACGCCGTCGCGTTCGACGGGTTCGGTGCTCAGTCCGAGGGCGGTGAACGGGTCGGCTCGGACGGTGAAGCGGGGGGCGGTGACCACCGCGTCGCAGGCCAGGGTCTCGCCGTCGACGACGATGCCGCTGAGGTGGTCGTCGGTGGTCACGACGCGCTCGGCCGTTCCGGGGCGGACCGTGATGCCGCGGGCGGTGAGGCGGGCGTGGTCGTCGGCGGTGAGTTCGGTGGTGTGCAGCAGCGTGATCCGGGTGCTCCACTGCCGCCACAGCAGGGCTTGGTGGGTGGCGAGCGGTCCGGTGCCGAGCACGATGATGCGCTGGTCGCGGGCTTCCCAGCCGTGGCAGTACGGGCAGTGCAGCGCGTCGCGGCCCCACCGCGCGGCGAGTCCGTCGAAGTCGGGCAGGTCGTCGACGAGGCCGGTGGTGATCAGCAGCCGTGCCGTGGTGATGGTGGTGGTGTCGTCGAGGGTGACCTGAATGGTCCCGTCGGCGCTGCGGGTGGTGCTGGTGGCGGTGGCGTCGGTGAATTCGGCGCCGTAGCCGGTGGCTTCGGCGCGGCCGTCGGCGACGAGTTCGCGGGGCGGGGTGCCTTCGCGTCCGAGGTAGTTGTGGACGTGCCCGGCGGGGGCGTTGCGGGGTGCGCCGGAGTCGATGACGAGCACTCGGCGGCGTGCTCGCGCGAGGGTGAGGGCCGCGCCGGTGCCGGCGGCGCCACCTCCGATGATCACCGCGTCGTAGCGGCCGGGGCTGGTTGTCTGCTCGCTCATGTGTGGTTCCTCCTCTGTCGCCGAATACTCCGCGCACCACAACACAGTGACAAGTTTTCTTGCCGGAACGGCAAGTTCTGGGTCGTCGCGGCGGGCGGGTCAGGAGGCGGTGAGGGCGGGCACGAACGTGGTCTCGACGAAGGTCTCCAGAGACGTGGGGGTGGTGGTGTCCGGGTTGCGCGGCTGGATCGTGCGCAGGTGACCGGTGTTCACGGCGTGCGGGACCTCCGCCATCATCGCGGCGACACCGGCCGCCACGCCCGCTTCCCGCAGGCGGTCGTGGAACGCCTCCACGGTGCAGCGTTCGTAGGTGACGGGTTGCTCGATGGCCGTCGCGATCACCGATGCGACCTCGTTCATGGTGACGTCTCGTGGGCCGTGCAGTTCCCGGATCCGGGTGCCGCTTCGCGGCCGGGTCAGTTCCTCGGCCGCGGCGATGCCGACATCGGAGGTGGTGATCAGCGGCAACGGCGCGTCGGGATCGAACGGCGCGACGATCCGGCGGTCGGTGCGCACGGAATCGAGGTGGTCGAGGAGGTTCTCCATGTAGTACCCGGCGCGCAGCCACGTGACGTCCACTCCGGCCACGGCCGAGAGCCGGTTCTCGAAGCGGTGCAGGCCCGCGACGGGGCCGGTTCCGGCGGGATGCTGCGCGCCCCAGCTGCTCAGCGCCACGACGCGGGGCACTCCGGATCGTGCGACGGCGTCGGTGAGCGCGGCCGCCGCCCGGTCCTGGAAGGCGGCGAAGTCGGGGTGGTCGGGAATGTAGTTGGGTTGGATGACCAAGTAGGCGGCATCGGCGCCGCGAAGGGCGGTGGTCATCGCGGCCGGGTCGCCTTGGTCGGCCTGGTGGACCTGGGCGCCGCGTTCAGCGAGGGGCGCGAGCCTGCGCGAATCGCGGCCGACCGCGCGCACGGGGTGGCCGTGGTCGAGCAGGTGCGATGCGGCGGCGCGGCTCGTGCGGCCGGTGGCGCCGGTGATGACGTGCATGGTTCGTCCTGTGTCCGTGGTGGTGTCCGGTTGCGGTGATCTCCGTCGTCAGCGGTGGTCTGCGGTGCGAGGGGTGGGTTCGGTGAGGGTGGCCAGCGATCCGAGTCGCAGCAGCGCGGCGTCGGTGGCGGCGTCGGCGGGGTGGTAGGCCCAGATCCGGTGGCCGTCGCTGTCGGGTAGTTCCAGCACGTGCTGGTCGAACACCAGCGTTCCGGCCAGCGGATGCCGGAACCGCTTGCGGTCGAGGGCCTTCTCGTACACGTCGTGGTCCGCCCAGGCGGTGCTGAAGACGTCGCTGGCCACTGCGAGCTCGCCGACCAGGCGCGTCGATCGGCCCGAGTTCGCCTCGGAGGGGGCGCCGGCTCGCAACGTCGCCACCAAGCAGCGGGCCAGATCGGGCCAGTCGACGAAGAACTCCGTCGCACCCGGTGACAGGAACACCATCCGCGCGTAGTTGTCCCGATGCTCCAGCCCTTCGTGGAGCACGTCGCCCAGCGCGTTGGCGGCGATCACGTCGAGCCGGCGGTCCACCAGGATCGCGGGGACGGTCAGCGCGGCGAGCAACGGCCGCACCGCCGCCAACCTGTCCGGATCGGCACCGTTGTCCGCGTCGGTGCCGTCGTCCGCGGCGAGTTCGCGCAGGTATCGGGACGCGGCGCGGTCGAGCAGCAGGGCCGTCGACAGCCCGTCCAGGACGGCGCGCGACGGGTGCCGCTCGCGGCCCTGCTCCAGGCGCACGTAGTAGTCCGTGCTGATCGCGGCCAGCATCGCGACCTCGTCCCGCCGCAGCCCCGCCACTTGCCGAGGCCCGCCGGGCACCAGGTCCTGCTGGTGCGGGTGCACTTGCCGTCGCCGCGCCCGCAGGAACCCGCCCAGCGGGCCTTCCAGCGCTTTCGTCTCCTGTGAGCCCATGAATCCACCGTAGGGCGCTGTTCGGACTCCGGAGTAGGAGCGGCGCACCCACGCGCGGCAGGGGTCGCGGGCGGGTTGTGAGGTGATCGGAACCGGTGGCGCCGCCGTCGCGTCGTAGTGGCGTAGCGAGCAGGACATCCGTCATGGGGAGACGTCATGAGGTCCGCAGTCCGCACCACCGTGTCCACCGTCATCGGCAGCGCTCTCGCACTCAGCGGCACCGCCCTCGTCCCGGCGTGGGCCGCCGCCGCGCCCGCCGCGATCACCTGCGACAGCAGCGGAGGCGGTGATTCCGGGTTCTACGACGGGGATTCCGCGGGCAAGGTCTACAACGGCAAGTTCAGCCGAGGCCCCGACATTCCCGGCCTCGGCTCGTACGTGCCGCAAGGGCTCACCACTTGGAACGACTGGGACAGCGACAAAGACCTGTTGTTGATCACCGAGTACGGCCCGGACGGGAAGCACGCGCGGATCTACGGTGTTGATCCCGCCACCGGTGAGCGGGTCGGTGCGGTGAACATCGCCGAATCGCACGTGGGCGGGATCGCGGTGGCGCGGGGCTGGGTGTTCGTGTCGGGGCGTCAGACCGGCGACGGCGGGCACACCATCCGCAAGTACAAGGCCGCCGAGGTCGCGCGGGCGATGAAGGCCGATGACGGGAAGGTCCTCGCCCAGACCGGCGAGGCCCGCGAGGTCTACGGCGCGTCGTTCCTCGCCGCCGACGGCAACACCCTGTATTCCGGGAAGTTCAACGACTCCGGTCGCGACAGCATGTACGCCTACGCGGTGGCCGCCGACGGGACGCTCACGACCGGTGCGAAGTACGAGGTGCCGACCAAGACGCAGGGGCTGTCGGTCGCGGGCGGGCACTTCTTCTACAGCACCTCCTACGGGCGCGACAAGCGCAGCAACGTCTACGTCGTCGACGAGGGCGCCACCGACATCGACAAGGCGTCGACGAAGTGCTTCCGGGCGCCGAGCCTCGCCGAAGGCATCACCGACCACGACGGCACCACGTACCTGCTGTTCGAGTCCGGTGCCGACGAGTACGCCGACACCGCGTGCAGCGGCGGCGCCCCCGACCCGTGCACCCGCAACGTCATCGCGAACCTGCACACGGCGAAGACCTCGGCGCTGCCGGAGTTCTGAGCCGCCGGCGGGGTGATCACAGGACGTGGATGAGCTTGCCGCCGGGCCTGCGGGATCGGCTGAGTTCGGCCGCTTGCTGGATCTGGTCGAGCGCGTAGGTGCGGGCGACGGGGACGACCAGGATGCCGTCACCGGCGAGCCGGGCGAACTCGTCCATCCGGTCGTAGCGGATGTCGGTGGTGATCCGGACGCCCAGTTCGGCTGCGGCGGCGAAGTCCGAGACGGTGAGGACGCGGTCGGGGTCGCCGGTCAGTTCGATCAGGGTCGGTAGTGAGCCGCCTGCGGGGCTGGGCTGGTCGGCGCGGTCGATCCGGCCCCCGGTGGGCGCGGTGTCCAGGGCGCGGTCCACGGGTCCTGGGGTCAGTGCGCTGACGCGTTCGGCCATGCCCTCGCCGTAGGCGGTGACCTGGGCGCCGATCTCTTCCAGGGCGGCGGCCCGGGTCGGTCCGGCGGTGGCGATCACCCGGACTCCCCGGTGCAGCGCGAAGCGCACCGCCGCCTCGCCCACGGTGGTACCCGCGCCGTGGACGAGCAGCAGCTCGCCCGGTTGGACGCCGAGGTCGTCGAGCGCGCGCCACGCCGTTTCGGCCGCCATCGGCAGCGCGGCGGCCTGCTCGGCGGTGACGTTCTCGGGGATGCGTGCCCAGGCCGGCATCAGCGCGTACTCGGCGGCGCCGGCCGTCGGGCCGTCGAAGGTGGCCGGGCCGAACACGCGGTCGCCGATCCGGACGCCGGTGACGTCGTCGCCGAGCGCCTCGACGGTGCCCGCGACCTCGAGGCCGAGTCCGCGCGGCAGCGGCGGCAGATGGTCGGCGAGGAGACCGTCGACGACGTGCCAGTCGGCCGGTGTCAGCCCGCACGCCCGCACGGCGATCCGGATCTGGCCGGGTCCGGGCTCCGGCTGCGGGACGTCGCGGAGCACGATCACGTCCGGGGAACCGAAACGGTCGAACTGCAGAGCCTTCACGACGCTCTCCTCTGATGACAGCCTCTGTTGTCATCGACCGTAGCAGCTGACGACAGCTTCTGTTGTCGTACTCTGGTGGGCATGCCGCGATGGGAATCCGACGCACAGGGCCGGCTCGAACGCGCGGCGCTGGAGCTGTTCGAGACGCAGGGGTTCGACCGCACCTCGGTCGCGCAGATCGCAGGCGCCGCCGGGCTGAAGGAGCGTTCCTTCTACCGCTACTTCCCCGACAAGCGGGAAGTTCTCTTCGCCGGTGACGAACTCGAGGCTCACCTCGTCGCCCAGGTCGAGGCGGCCGACCCGGGGCTCACTGCGATCGAGGCGCTGCTGACCGCGCTGGGAACCGCCGAGGGGATCTTCCGGCCGCGCGAGTTCCTGCTGCGCCGGGGAAGGGTGATCGCCGCCAATCCGGCGCTGGCCGAGCGCGATCTGATCAAGCTCGCCGACATCGCCGACGCGCTGGCACCGGCGCTCGAGCGCCGCGGCGTCGAACCCGGTAGAGCACGCTTCATCATCGACGTGGCGCTGGCGATCCACCGGCGTGCCCTGCCGCGCTGGCTGGCCGAGCCGGACACCACCCTCGCTCAGCTCATGGACGAGGCGGCCGCCGAGCTGCGCGAAGCGGTCGCACAGCCGGTTCCGCCAGGCCGCTGAGTCGGCTTTTGCCTGCGGGGCTGGTTCTTCGCGCCCGGGTGATGTTTCAGGCGGCCGGCACCTAGGCGAATGTGATCATGACCGCGGGCCGGGTGGTGCGCCGTTCCAGTACGGGGGCGGGCACGGCCTTGCAACGACGGCAGGGGCCCTACCGGAATCCCCGGTAAGGCCCCTGCCGTGTGCGACTGCTCAGACGAGGCCGAGGCCGCGCACCGCGTCGCGCTCTTCGACGAGCTCGTTGACGGAAGCGTCGATGCGCTGCCGGGAGAACTCGTCGATGTCGAGGCCCTGGACGATCTCGAAGCGGCCGTCCTTGGCGGTGACCGGGAACGAGGAGATGATGCCCTCGGGCACGCCGTAGGAGCCGTCGGAGACGACACCGGCGGAGGTCCAGTCCCCTTCGGGGGTGCCGTTGACCCAGGTGTGGACGTGGTCGATGGCGGCGTTGGCGGCCGAGGCCGCCGACGAGGCGCCGCGGGCCTCGATGATCGCCGCGCCGCGCTTGGCGACGGTGGGGATGAACTCGTCGGCCAGCCAGGACCGCTCGACCTGCTCGGCGGCGATCTTGCCGTCGACCTCGGCGTGGAAGAGGTCGGGGTACTGGGTGGCGGAGTGGTTGCCCCAGATCGTGAGCTTCTTGATCTCGGTGACCGTGGTGCCCAGCTTCTGCGCCAGCTGCGTCAGCGCCCGGTTGTGGTCCAGGCGGGTCATCGCGGTGAACCGCTCCGCGGGAACGTCGGGGGCGTGGGACTGGGCGATCAGCGCGTTGGTGTTCGCCGGGTTCCCGACGACCAGCACCTTCACGTCGTCGGCCGCACCGGCGTTGATCGCTTCGCCCTGGGGCTTGAAGATGCCGCCGTTGGCCTCGAGCAGGTCGCCGCGCTCCATGCCCTTCGTGCGCGGCCGCGCACCGACCAGCAGCGCCACGTTGGTGCCGTCGAACGCGGCGCGCGCGTCGTCGAACACGTCAACACTGCTCAGCAGGGGGAACGCGCAGTCGTCGAGCTCCATCGCGGTGCCCTGCGCGGCCTTGACGGCCTGCGGGATCTCCAGCAAGCGGAGCTTGATCGGGGTGTCGGCCCCGATGAGCTGTCCGGAAGCGATCCGGAACAGCAGCGCGTAGCCGATCTGGCCAGCGCCACCGGTGACGGTGACGGTGACGGGCGCTTTGGTCATAGGAGTGTCTTTCCTGCTCGCCGGACGGTTACCGACCGCGATGCTATCCCGCAGCGGCGCGCCCGCACGCGCGCCCGCAACGGATCACAACGCGTGCGAGCCCGAACCGATTCAGCCCACCGGGTGAATGCGGCTCAGGTGAGCACGAAGTCGCTGGGGCGCGTCGCCGGGACCTGCAGGAGGGCGTCGAACGCGGCGGACACGGGTGTCGCCACGAACGTCTCGGCGTGGCGGATCAGGTTCGGGCCGCCGGTGGTCGCGCGCAGGTCGACTCCGATGGGTGCGGTGTCGGCGAGCGCCGCTTCGATGCTGCCGTCGGCGGCCGGGGGCAGTGGCGCTTCGTGCAGGCGCATGCCGCCGGGGGCGTCGGCGTCGATGGTCATGCCGGTGGTGGTGCCCGCGGTGCCGGTGATCGCGATCGGCCGGTAGTGCTCGCCGAGTTCGGCGGCCAGGTGCGCGCCCATCGGCACCAGGGGGTGGGTCATGCCGTCGAAGGTGACGGGGGTGCGTTGGATGTGGCCGTTGTGGGCGAGCACGACGATCCGCGCGCGGGGGCCGTGGTGGGTCTGCAGCCACCGCACCGTGTCGGCCATGTGCGCGTCGCGGGAGGCGAGTCGTCCGTGGCCGGCGGCGACGGCGAGCAGTTCGCGCATGAACGCGTCGAGCCGCCAGGCGCCGCGCACGGCGTGGGCGGCCACCGCGTACCGGTAGCGGGCGGCGGCGGGCACGATCGGGGCGAGGTCGTCGATTCGGGTGAGCAGTTCGGTGACGGCGGCGGTGGCCGCGTCGCGTTCGGGGCGTTCGAGGACGGCGTAGCGGCCCATGGCCAGGCCGCTGTGCACGGCGGTGTAACGCGCCGTGGTTCGGCGCGCGTCGTCGAGCAGCGGCAGTGCGTCCGGGTCGAGTTCCCGCAGGGCGTCTTCGGCCAGTGCCCAGGCATGGTCGGCGTTGCCCGCGGATCCGGGGACGTCGAGCCCGGCGAAGGTGACGTCGCCGCGGGAACGCAGCCAGCTCAGCAGGTCTTGGACTTCGCGGGCCTCGCCGAAGCGGTAGCCGAGGCCGCGGGTGGCGACGTCGGCGACGGCGCCGGGCCCGCCGTGCACCCACGTGTCGAGTGCGCGGGCGTCGGCGAATCCGGATTCGATCGCGACCACGTCGAATCCGGCGCGTTCCACCAGCAGCCGGGCCACGCGGTGGCGCAGCAGGCCGAACTCGCGCACGTCGTGGTTGCTCTCGCCGACGGCGACGACGCGCGCGTCGCCGACGATGTCCAGCAGCGGTGCGAGGTCGTCGAGCGGCGCCGCCGGATCCAGCGACTCCCACGCGAACCGATCACCCGTCGAACTCATCCCCACCAGCTTCCCGCCACCGCGCACGGCGACCTGACCACGAACACCCCTGGACCAGCCCGTTCAAACCTTGCTCACCCGCATGCGATTTCGCGAGGAATTGCAGCGCCCGCACCGCCGTGCCGCGTCACATCAGTGCAGGTGAACTGGCGCGCGGGTTGAGGGCGGGCGGGGGCGCGTTCGATTCCTCGCGAAATCGCGGAGACCTCCGCAGGCGGTGCGGGCCGGCTTTCCGGCAGGGACCGGGGCGGAGGGTGGAGATCGGTTCAGGTCGTCATGGGGTGGTACTCAAGCGTGCCGGGCGGCGCGGGTGCAACTCATTTGTCGCGGCCCGCCAGGTAGGCGGCGCCGCGTTCGGAGAGCCAGTAGGCCTGTCCGTCGCGCACCAGCAGGTCCAGTTCCGCCAGCGACCACGCCTGCGATTTCAACCGGGACACCGGGCGGTCGAGCTCCGCGGCCAGTTCGGCGGCCCGCACGCCGGGGCGGTCGCGCACCGATTCGAGGAACCACCGGGTCCACGGGCCGCGCGCCGAGGACACGTCCCAGCCGGCCAGTCGCCGGTCGATCGCCATCCGCTCGCGCGGACCCAACATCACCACACCACCACGCTAACGAGTGCGCGCACGGCGGGTTACGCGGCGGGGTGGTGGAACTTCGACGCCCGGTGCCGGTCGCTGGTCAGCGTCCGAGCCGTCGAGGGGACAGCGATCGGCAACGCTGCTCATCTGGAACGACAAGATCAAAGACGAGTTCCGCGGTCGCACCCGTGCTCGCCGCTGCCGGGCCGTGGTCTCCGGTTCGGTGGGGGCCGGTTGCTTCGGGAACTGATCACGACATGCCACCAGCACGGCAACGACCCAGCGCACCGAATACCCCACCCCGCCGAAACCCGACACAATCGGCGCATGCTGCAGGCCTGCCTCAACGGCGCCCGATCTCCGCGCGAGCACCACCACCTGCCCGTGCACCCCGAACAGCTCGCCGCCGCGGCGGCGTCCTGCGTCGCGGCCGGGGCCACCGAGCTGCACCTGCACCCGAAGCATCCCGACGGCACCGACAGCGTCGATCCGCACGTGCTGGCCGCGGCCTTGCTCGCGGTGCGCGCGGCCGCGCCGGGCGTGGCCGTAGGGGTCACCACCGGCGCGTGGACGGCCCCGGATCCCCGCGATCGGGTCGCGGCGATCCGCGGGTGGACGGTGCTGCCCGACCGCGCTTCGGTGAACTGGCACGAGCCGGGCGCCGACGACATCGCCCGCGCACTGCTGGAACGCGGTATCGCGGTGGAGGCGGGTCTGCGTTCGGGCACCGACGGTCCCGCGCACTTCCGGGACTCCCCGGCGCGCGGGGAGGTGCTGCGGATCCTCGCCGAGGTCACCGACCCCACCGCGCGCGGCGCCGCGACCTCCGCGCGGGCGCACCTCGACCAGATCGGCCCCACCAGCACACCGGTGCTGCTCCACGGCGAAGCCGCCGGAGCGTGGCCGGTGCTGGCGTTGGCCGTGCGGGAGGGCCACGAAGTGCGCATCGGCCTGCAGGACACGCTGCAGCTGCCCGACGGTGACATCACCCCGGACAACGCGGCACTGGTCACGGCGGCACTGGCGCTGATCGCGCAGCGCTGAACCCCGGCCGGCTCACGGCTCGGCTCGCGGCGAGACCGGAACCTCCAACCCGGCCAGCACCCGCTCGTGCAGCAGCGCGTACTGCTCGTGCATCCGCGACAGCGGTCCCCGCACGATCACCACGCCCGCGCCGACGATCTCGTCGGCGGCGAACTGCTCGCGGGTCAGGTCCACTTCGACGCCGCCGCCGAGCAGGTTCCACCAGTGGTAGTCGACCTGTTCGCCGCCCACCCGCACTTCGCCGCGCAGCAGGTCACCGCCGAGCAGGTCGTGCAGTACCAGCGCGGTCACCCCGCACTGGCCGCGGGCGGGGTTGCGCGTCGACCACTTCGGCAGGTCCTCCGGTGCGCAGGTGTCCGCGCCCCAGCCCGCCCGCACCGCCCGTTCGACATCGCTCAAGGTCCACACCATGCGACCGTCCTAGCAGCGCACCCCGACACCGCGCGGCTCACCGCGGGGGTCGTGCCACGCCCGCGGTGAAGTTCCCGCACACCGGCCGCACCCGAGCCGACCAGCCCCAGCCGGTGAGCAGGCCGGTGAGGGCGTCAGCGTCGTGGAACACCTTCACCACGCGGTGCTCACCGCCGTCGGCCAGCCGCCGCCGCACCATGGGCACGTCCCCGTCGAGGACGTCCTCGGACGCGGCCTCCGCGGGCCCGTCATCGACGAAGATCGCCGCGCCGCCGGGCGCGAGCATCGACGCGACCCGCTCCCACCAGCCAGCCAGCCGCGCCGGCGGCACGTGGGAGAGCCAGAACCCGAAGAAGACCACGTCGTAGCGCCGCGGCGGCGACCACTCGAACAGGTCGGCCTGCACGAACCGCACGTTCGGCGAAGCGCAGCGGGCGCGCGCCACAGCCAGCGGTTCGGGTGCCGCGTCGAGGGCGGTCACCGACCGCGCCCGCGCCGCCAGCCGCCCGGTCCACTGGCCCGTTCCGCACGCCGCTTCGAGCACGTCACCGGTGACCGGGAGGTCGTCGAGCACGTCCAGCAGCGCGCGCAGGTCCCCGCGTTCGCGGTAGGGGCGGTCGTATTCGGCGGCTGCGGCCCGGTAGTAGGCGAGCTGCTCGGCCAGCAGAGCGTCGTCGTCGCTGCCCATCGCAGGATCGTAGGGCCCGTGCCACGCCGCGCGTTGCGCCGATCGGCGCCTGCCGGGAGCACCCGGATGCCCGCGGGCGCGAAAGTCCGGGGAAACACCTCTGGTTCCGCGGCGGTGTTGCGCCTACCGTGCCCCGTCATGCGCATCGTCTCGCCGCGCCGGTGGGACCCGGCGAACCGGCTGCCCGCCGCTCACGCGCCGCCACCGGCCCGCACCTGATCGCCACCACGTCCCACGCCCACCAGGGCGTTCCCGGCAGGAGCCCGCATGTCCCACGACACCTCGCCCGCCACCGGTGGTGCGCTCACCACCGGCCTCAAGGGCCGCCAGATCACGATGCTCTCGATCGGAGGTGTGATCGGTGCGGGCCTGTTCGTCGGCTCCTCGGCGGCGATCGCCGAAGCCGGCCCGGGAGTGCTGGTGTCCTTCCTCATCGCCGCGACCCTGGTGGTGCTGGTGATGAAGATGCTGGGGGAGATGGCGATCGCCAACCCCGACACCGGTTCGTTCTCCACCTACGCCGACCGCGCGCTGGGCCGGTGGGCGGGGTTCTCCATCGGCTGGTTGTACTGGTGGTTCTACGTGCTGGTGATCCCGATCGAGGCGATCGCGGCCGGCGACATCATCGGGGCGTCGCTGGCGATCCCGACGTGGATCCCGGCGTTCGTCGTGATCGCCGTGCTGGCGGGCACGAACCTGATGTCGGTGCGCAACTACGGCGAGATCGAGTACTGGTTCGCGCTGCTGAAGGTGCTGGCGATCGTCGGGTTCATCGTGCTGGGCCTGACCGCGATCTTCGGGTTGCTGCCGAGCTCGGAGGTCTCCGGCCCGGCGAACCTGTGGGCCAACGGCGGGTTCCTGCCCAACGGGGGCATCGCGGTGCTCGCGGGCCTGCTCACAGCGATGTTCGCGTTCCAGGGCAGTGAAATCGTCACCATCGCCGCCGCCGAATCCGCCGAACCCGAGCGCAACATCCGCAAGGCCATCAACGCCGTGGTGTGGCGGCTGGCGCTGTTCTACATCGGCTCGGTGTTCGTGGTGGTGCTGCTGGTGCCGTGGAACGCGCCCGGCTTGGAAGCGGGCGGCTCCTACCAGGCCGCGCTGGAGACGATGAACATCCCCGGCGCGGCGCTGATCATGGACGTGGTCGTGCTCGTGGCCGTGTGCAGCTGCCTGAACTCGGCGGTCTACACCGGTTCCCGCATGCTGTTCTCCCTCGCCCGGCGCGGCGACGCGCCGCGGTTCGCGGGCACCACCGGACCCAACGGCACCCCGCGCGCGGCGGTGCTGGCCTCCACGGTGATCGGCGCGGTCGCGGTCGTCGTCAACTACGCGGTGCCGGAACTGTTCGGCTACCTGCTGGCCTCCAGCGGCGCCATCGTGCTGATGATGTACCTCGTCATCGCCGTCACCCAGTTCGCGACACGACGGGCGATGCGGGCGCGGGGCATCGAGTCGCGCCTCGAATCGCCGATGTGGGCGTTCCCGTACCTGACGGTGCTCACCATCGCCGGGATCTCGGGAATCCTGCTGGCGATGGCGATCCTGCCCGGCAAGCGCCTGGAGCTGTGGTTGTCGATCGGCCTGGCGGTCGTGCTGGTCGTGTGGGGCGTGGTGCTGCAGCGCCGCGGGCAGCGCCCCACCCCGCAACCGGCCGCCATCACAGCGGACCGCACCGCCTGACCCGGAACCCGGGACCGTGCCGCGCTGCCGACCCGGCGACGTTCGGACCGGCCACGTCCTCGGCGGGACTCACCGGTCGCCGTCACCGCGCAGGATCATGCGCTCGGCGAGGCGGGCCAACTCCCGCGTCGCGGGCGAGAGCGCCGTGGACTGCCTGCGCACCAGGGCGATCGTGTCGTGCACCGGCTCCCGGAACCCCACGGTGTGCAGGTTCGGCGGGCACGCCGCGCTCTGCGCGACCGCCCGCGCCACCACGGTGTCCCCGACACCGCGCTGCGCCAGCGACAACGCCGACTCGACGTGCTCGACCTCGATCCACGGCTCCAACTTGAGCCCGGCGAGCTGCGCGCGGTCGGCGAACTGGCGCCGCGTCGGATCAGACCAGCCGTAGTGCGCGTCGTAGAGGATCAACCGGCTCGCCGCGAGATCCGCGATGCCCAACGGCTCCCGGGCACGGGCCGCATCGGCGGTGGCGAAGTACACCTCGTCGCGCAGCAGCGGAGTGACCTCCAGCCCCTCGTCGTCGATGGGCAGCACCACCAGCCCCGCCTCCACCGTGCCCGCCGCGACCGCCGCGGCGACCTCCACCGAGTTCAACCCGATCAACCGGATCCGCACGTCCGGGTAGCGGTCGTGGAACCGCTGCGCCAGATCCGACAGCAGGTAGTACCCGGCGTTGCGCAGCAACCCGAACGTCGCGACACCCCCGTGCAGCGACCGCACCGACCGCAGCGCCTGCGCACCCTCGTCGGCGGCGGCCACGGCCTGCTCCGCGTGCCCCAGCAGAGCCTCACCCGCCGCGGTCAGCACCAGCCGCCGCGCACCCCGGGTGAACAACCGGGTCGCGTGCTCGTCCTCGAGCTTGCGGATCAACTCCGACACCGACGCCTGCGCGATGCCCATGGCGGCCGCGGCCGTGGTGAACGACCCGGTCCGCGCGGCGAGCACGAACGCCCGCAACTGCTTCAACGTCACAGGAAAACCCTATGGCACGTGCAGGAACTTCTCATCTTGTCCTGTGCCAGGGTGGTTCGTAGTGTTCGCGCCATGCGCTTCGCCCCCTCCCTGCTCAGCGAACTCGGCGGCTCCCACCGCATCCTCAAAGCACCCGCCCACGACGGCCCCGCCGCCCAACGCGAACCGGCCGTGGTGCAACGGGTCTCCGACATGCTCACCACCATCGAACGCGACGGCATGGACGCAGTGCTGCGCTACGCCCGCGAACTCGACGGCTGGACCGACCCCACCGTCGAACTCGACGCCGCCACCATCCGCCACAGCGGCGACCGCCTCACCCCGGCCCACCGCGAAGCGCTCGAACTCGGCGCCCAACGCACCAGCGCCTTCGCCCGCGCCCAACGCGCCCACCTGCAGGACTTCGAAACCGAACTCGCCCCCGGCCTGATCACCGGCCACCGCTACGTGCCCGTGCAACGCGTCGGCGCCTACCTGCCCGCCGGACGATTCCCCCTGACCGCCGGCGCGTTCATGACCGTCGGCGTGCCCAAGGTCGCCGGAGTCGACACCGTCCTGGCCTGCCTGCCACCCGGCCGCGACGGCACCCCCGACCCCGCCGTGCTCTACTCCGCGCACCTCGCCGGCGCCGACCACGTCTACGTCCTCGGCGGCGTGCAAGCACTCGCGGCGATGGCGTTCGGGCTCCTCGGCGAACGCCCCGTCGACGTCCTCGTCGGCGCCGGCAACGCGTTCGTCGCCGAAGCCAAGCGCCAACTGTTCGGCACCGTCGGCATCGACCTGCTCGCCGGGCCCTCCGAAGTGGCCGTGCTCGCCGACGACACCGCCGACCCGGAACTCGTCGCCGCCGACCTGCTCGGCCAGGCCGAACACGGCGTGAACTCCCCGGCAGCGCTGATCACCACCTCCGAAACCCTCGGCAACGCCGTGATCACCGAAGTCGAACGCCAACTCGAAACACTGTCCACCGCCGAGATCGCCGGGCCCGCCTGGCGCGACCACGGCTCGGTCACCTGGGCCGCCGACACCGACACCGCCATCGCCCTGATGGACGACCTCGCCCCCGAACACCTCGAAGTCATCACCGCCGACGACGAGCACTACCACCGGGCGCTGCGCAACTACGGCTCCATCTTCCTCGGCCCCTGGTCCACCGTCGCCTACTCCGACAAGGGCATGGCAGGCACCAACCACGTCCTGCCCACCGCGGGCGGCGCCAAGCACAGCGCAGGCCTGTCGGTGTCGCGGTTCCTCAAACCGCTGACCTACCAGCGCGTCGCCGAACACGCCACACCCCGGCTCGCCGACGCCGTCGAGGTCATCTCCGACTACGAGCAGATGGCCGCCCACCGCGCCACCGCCACGATCCGCACCGCACGCCACCAGAAGGGAAAAGCCCAGAAATGAGCGGCAAGTCCGACGAGCACACCACCGACACCGCCGCCCAGGTGGCCGCCGCGCCCCGCGCCACCGGCCGCGGCGCACCCGAAGGCACCATGCACGCGCCCGCGCGCACCATGCCCACCGACCACGCCATCCGCGTCGACTCCGGCCACGGCGCCGACGAACCGGCACGCGTGGCGGGGGAGCGCAGGCAACCCATGCGCGGCTTCGAAGACACCTACACCGACATCGTCGACTACATCGTGCGGATCACCCACCGCATCTGGGAAGACCAGGACGTCGGCTACATCTACGACACCTACAGCCCCGGCTGCCGCCTGCACGGCGACAACGGCTACTCCTACGGCGTCGAGCAACTCGTCGACGGCACCATGCAGTCCATCAACGCCTTCCCCGACTGCCGCCACTACGCCGACGACGTCATCTGGGCCGGCGACCAGGACCAGGGGTTCGTCACCTCTCACCGCGCCATCAACATCGGCCACCACACCGGCCCCTGGCGCTGGGGACCCCCCACCGGCCGCAAGCTCGACACCTGGGTCATGGCCAATTGCGTCGTGCGCGACAACGAGATCTACGAGGAGTGGGTCCTCTACAACACCGCCGCCAAGCTCCAGCAGCTCGGCGTCAACGTCGTCGACGCCGCCCGCACCTACGGCAACGAAGGCGGCATCGCCCCGCTGACCGCCCGCCAGTTCAGCGAACCACTGCGCCTCACCGGCGGCCGCAAACCCGAAACGATGCCGCTGCCCACCGGCGCGTTCGACGTGGAGCAGACCGTGCGCGCCCTGTTCCACAACGTCTACAACCGCCGCGACCTGAGCATGTTCGACCGCGTCTACGCCGACGCGGTGCGCTGGCACGGCACCACCAACCGCACCGGCCGCAACCGCTCCGACGTGCGCGGGATGGCCCGCTCCCTGCTCGCCACCTTCCCCGACCTCGGCGTCGCCGTCGACGAGGTGTACTGGATGGGCAACGACACCGACGGCTACAGCGTCTCGGTGCGCTGGTCGGGCACCGGCACCCACCGCGGCTACGGCCTCTACGGCACCCCCACCGGGCGCCGCGCCCACCTGTGGGGCATGTCCCAGCTGTACTTCTCCGGCGGACGCATCGTCGAAGAATGGTCGCTGTTCAACGAATTCGACGTCCTCGCCCAACTGCTCGCCGACGAACCCCCGGCGCAACTCGGATGAACCCACGACACCCGGAGCGACCATGACCCGGGTGCACTGCGCCCAACTGGCCCCGCGCGTGGCCGACCTGCCGCACAACCGCGAGTTGTCGGCAACGGCCGTGCGCGGGGCCGCCGCGCGCGGCGCCGACGTCATCGTCCTGCCCGAACTCGTCACCTCCGGCTACCGGCTCAACTCGACCGCCGAAGCCCGCTCGGTCGCCATCGACCCCGACGACCCACTGCTGACCGAATGGGGCCGCGCCGCCCCGCACTCCGTGGTCGTCGGCGGATTCTGCGAACGCGGACCCGACGGACACCTCTACAACAGCGCCGCCGTCCTCGACCACGGCGAACTCATCGCCGTCTACCGCAAAACCCACCTGTGGGACGAGGAAAAACTCCTGTTCACCCCAGGCGACACCCCACCACCCGTGCTGAAGACCTCACACGGCCGCATCGGCGTGCTCATCTGCTACGACCTCGAATTCCCCGAACTCACCCGGAAACTCGCCCTCCACGGCGCCGACCTGCTCGCCGTACCCACCAACTGGCCACTGCTGCCACGACCCGCCGGCGAACGCGCCCCCGAAGTCGTCATCGCCATGGCCGCCGCCCGCGTCAACCACCTCGCCATCGCCTGCTGCGACCGCACCGGAACCGAACGCGGCACCCACTGGACCGAAGGCACCGCCATCATCGACCAGCAAGGCCGCGTCAGCGCCGAAACCGACACCACCGACACCGCCTGCACCGACCTCGACCTGCACGCCTCCCGCGACAAACGCCTCACCCCCCACGCCGACCTGTTCGCCGACAGACGGCCCGAGCTCTACTGACCCGCACACAACGAAAAACGGCCCACCGGAACGCTCCCCGCGATCCGATGGGCCGTTTCCCATGCCACCTCAACCCGGCTCAGAACCCGCCCGCAACGACCGGAACACGTCCAACAAGATGTGCGCCACGTTGTAGACCACAAAATCCGCGTCCTCAACCGCACCCGCCCGCGCGCTCGACACGATGCTCATCACCGCCGCACCCGCCTCCCGCGCCCGCGAGTGCACCTGCTCCTTCGCCCGAGACACCGCCGCATCACCCGGCGGCACCCCCAGCGACACCGCGAGATCGGCCGGACCGACCCACACCGCATCCACCCCGTCCACCGCCACGATCTCCGCCGCGTTCTCCACACCCGCCGCGGTCTCCACCATCGCGATCACCAGCACGTCCCGCGCCGCATCCAAGTGCTCCGCCGCCGACACCGCCCCGAAACGACCGGCCCTGCTGTAAGTCGCGAAACCCCGCTCACCACGCGGCGGATAGTGCGCCGAACGCACCACCTCCCGCGCCTCCGACGCCGACTCCACGTGCGGCACCACGACGCCCTCCGCACCCAGATCCAGCACCCGCAGCACCTGATTGGCATCCCCGCGCCCCACCCGCACCAGCACCGGCACACCATGCGCCTGCGCCAACGCGATGTGCTGCTGCAACACCACCAGATCAGCCGGACCGTGCTCGCAATCCACCAGCACGTAATCCAGCTCCGCGACCCCGGACAACTCCACCAGCATCTCCGCTGGCAACCGCAGGATCCCCCCGCGCAACCGGGCACCCGAACGCAACTTCGCCTTCAACCTCATCGCGCCACCATCCCCGCCGACAGATCCACATCCGCCGCGCACAACCCCGGCATCCGCAACATCGCCACCAACGCCGCACCCACCTCGTCCTCGGTGACCATCCGGCCCAACGCCGCACGCGACACGAACGCCGCCTCCGCATCCGCCACCGACGTCCCCGTCCGCTCCGCCTCCAACCGGAAATTCCGCTCCATCCGCGGCCCCTCCACCGGACCCGGCGACAACGAATTCACCGCAACCCCCAACGGCCCCACCTCCGCCGCCAACGTCGTGGTCAACCCCAGCACCGCCATCTTCGACGCGCAGTACGGAGTGCGACGCGCCAACGGCCGCTTACCCGACACCGACGCCACGTTCACCACATCACCCGCACCACGCGCCGTCATCGCAGGCAGAAAAGCCCGGCACATCAGGAAAGTGCCGCGCACGTTCGCCGCGAACACCGCATCCCACTCCGCGGGCTCCACCTCCGTCAACGGAGCCACCGGCCCGGCGACACCGGCGTTGTTCACCAACACCGACACCTCCTCACCGGCCAACCGCCCCGCCAACTCCGCCACCGAATCCGGATCAGCGACATCACAGGTCACCGCCAACCCCGCACCAGGCAACCCCGCGACCGTCTCCTCCAACGACCCGCGCGTACGCCCCACCGCGATCACCCGCACACCCTCGGCCGACAACGCCCGGCACATCGCCCGACCGAGCCCGTTACCGCCCCCGGTCACCAACGCCGTGCGCCCCGCCAGCTCAGCCGCGGACATGATCGGCCCACTCCAACGCCGCGTCACCGAACTTCGCCGCCCGCACATCACCGGACCGCGCATGCCCCTCGAACAACTCCACCCGAGCCGCCCGACCGCACACCGCACCGAGCTGTGCGCTCGCCACCGGATCCGTCACCTCCTGGTACGTCACCGTCTTCAAGTACTTCCCGACCCACAACCCGCCGGTGTAGCGCGCCGCGCCCTTCGTCGGCAGCACGTGATTCGTCCCGATCACCTTGTCCCCGTAGGACACGCACGTGCCCTCACCCAAGAACAACGCCCCGTAGTCGCGCATCCGCTCCAACGCCAACCGCGGCTGCTCGGTCAGCACCTGCACGTGCTCACTCGCGTACGAATCGGCCACCTCGAACGCCTCGTCGACCGACTCCACCAGCACCACCTCACCGTGATCACGCCACGCCGGACCCGCGAAGTCCACCGTCGGCATCCCCGGCAGCAACTTCTCCACGTGCTCGATCACCGCCTCCGCCACCGACCGCGACGTCGTCACCAGCACCGCAGGGGAGTCCGGCCCGTGCTCGGCCTGCGACAGCAGATCCACCGCCACCACGAACGGATCCGCGTGCTCATCGGCGATCACCAAGATCTCCGTCGGACCCGCGAACAAGTCGATCCCGACCTCACCGAACAACTGCCGCTTCGCCTCCGCGACATACGCGTTGCCCGGCCCCGCCAGCAGATCCACCGAACCCACCGACTCCGTGCCCACCGCCATCGCCGCGACCGCCTGCACACCACCGAGCAGGTGGATCTCATCCGCCCCCGCCAAGTGCATCGCCGCCACCGTCGCCGCCGGCACCTCACCGCGGATCGGCGGCGTCGCCGCCACCACCCGCGGCACACCCGCGACCTTCGCCGTCACGATCGTCATGTGCGCCGACGCCGTCAGCGGATACCGCCCACCCGGCACGTACGCACCCACCGCACCGACCGGAACGTGCCGATGCCCCAACCGCACCCCCGGCAACGTCTCCACCTCGACATCGCGCAACGACTCCCGCTGGTGCGCGGCGAAACCCCGCACCTGCTCCTGCACGAACCGGATGTCGTCGAGCACCTGCTGCGGCACCGTCGCCACGATCCGCTCGACCTCCTCCGCCGAGAGCCGGAACGACTCCGGGCTCCACCCGTCGAACCGCTCCGAGTACTCCCGCACCGCCACGTCACCGCGGTCCCGGATGTCATCGATGATCCCGCGAACCCGATCGCGCAACGCGGAATCCTCCGTCGCGGTCGGCTTCGCCACCGCACCCTTGATCACTTCGGACAACGTCGTCCTCCTCAATTCGCGGCCGAACCCCGAGCCGCCGCAGGGGGAGCGCACCGGCGCACCCACCCGGCCAGCAACCCGGCGATGACCTCAGGAACTTCCAACGGCAGCAGGTGCCCCGCACCCGCCACCAACTCCAGCTCGCAACCGGGCAACCGCGCCGCGATGTCGCGGTGGAACTCCGGCGGGCACAACGCGTCCTCGACACCGCCCACCACCAACGACGGCACCCGGACCGACCCCAGCGCCCCGCGCGCGTCGACCCGAGTGCCCTGCGCGGCCAGCTGGTCCAGGAACCGCCGCGGACCGATCCGCTCGGCCATCCCGCGGAACTCCCGCGCCGCCGCCTCCGACGGCCGCGAGTACATGCTCGGCAGGACCTCCTCGACGACACCGGCGAAATCACCCGCCCGCGTCCGCCGAGCCATCCGCGACCACCCCTGGTGCTGCGCCGGCAGGGGAGCGGCGGCGTTGGTGGCCAACGCCGCGAAACCCGCCACCCGATGCGGAGCCAGCCGCGCGACCTCGAACCCGACGATCGCGCCCAAGCTCAACCCGGCCACCAGCAGCGGACCGTCCACGGCCGCCAGCACCTGCTCGGCCATGCCGGTGATGCTCGGCGCGTCGATCCGCGCGTGCACCACCGGCAACCCCAGCGCGCCCTCGACCGGCGCCCACAGCGCCGCGTCGCAGAGCATGCCGGGCACCAGCACCACCGTCGGATCAGCCACGAGCGCGCGGCACCAGCGCGTACGGCGCCACGTAACCGTTGTGATCGATCGAGTACCCGGCGTCCGCGGCGGCCTTGACGACCTCCTCGTCCCAGTCGACGCGCACCCGCCCGTCCCCGGAGTTGATCACCACGAGCTTGCCGGTGCCCTCACCGACGTTGCGGATGCTGCGCCACGCGCCCGGCGGCACCGAGAGCATGTCCCACTCGCCGAGCTCCACCGTGACCGGCTCGTGGTCGTTGAGCGTGACCTCCCAGCGCCCGTCCTTGACCATGAGCACCTGCGTCTGCTCCACGCGGTGCCCGAGCATCCCCGCGCCCGGCTCGGCGCGCAGCCACGCGATGTTGTGCCCGTGCGGGTTGAAGATCCGCGGCTCCTGGTCGAGGTCCTCGGTCATGCCGAACCCGACGACCAGCGCCAGCTCCGCGCCGCCCCCGGTGACCACCGAGTCCAGGAACGGCTGCGAGCACCACTCCAGGTCGTCCTGGGTCACCACGCGCCGCCGCATCTTCTCCGCGGAGAACGACCGCAACCGCGCCAGGTCCGGCTCCGCCATCGGGCGCACCAGCTCCACGTCCTCCGGCGGCTCGTCCCCGGCGACCGTGTCGATGAGCCGCCCGTCCTCGGTCAGGTGCAGCCCGTACCCGGCGGCGTCGCGCAGCACCGTGGGGCCCCAGATGATGCCGCCGGTGTCGTCGTGGCCGAGCGAGGTGAACAGCCACCCGTCGTCCGGGCCGATGTTGGTGAACCCGCGGAAGATCCACGTCGGGATCGAGGCGATGTCGCCCTCCCGCAGCACCAGTTCGCCCTCGTTGCCGTCTGAACCCCACCGCAGCAGGAACTCGCCGCGGAAGCACAGGAACACCTCGGCGGTGAAGTGCAGGTGCAGGTTGTTCACCACACCGTTGGGCATCGCGGCCGCGCCGATGTTGTAGCCGTGCGGCTCGCGGAGGTTGATGACCTGCTTGGAGTTCTGCGACACCCCCGGCCCGATCATCGCGTAGTTCTCCTTGCGCTCCGAGCCCGGCGTGCGGCAGTCGATGAACGCCTGGTCGCAGGACACGAAATCGCTGCGCCGGATCGTCCTGCGCGCGATCTCGTCCTCGTTGACCCGTACCGGTCCCTGCTGCATCCGTGCACCTCCGCATTTGATGACTACGTATGCATTACAGCATCGGGCCCGTTGCCGGTCAATGAGCCCCGCAGGTGAAAGCACTCCCCGAACCGTCCAGATCATCCCGCGCGCACCCGACTAGAATCCGTATACCGGGAGGTCGAATGTCGATCACGAGTCATGATGTCGCCAGGTTCGCCGGGGTATCGCAAGCCACGGTCTCGCGCGCCCTGCGCGGAGACCCGCGAGTGTCCGAGGCGACGCAACAACGCGTCCGCAACGCCGCCGACGCGCTCAACTACGTGCCCAGCGAAGCAGGCCGCAGCCTCTCCACCCGCTCCACGCGCCGAATCGGCGTGCTGGTCAGCGACCTGGCCAACCCGTTCTACCCCTACCTCGTCGGCCCGCTGCACGACGAACTCGAACAACGCGGCTACCGCATGATGCTGCTGACCGAACGCTCCGACGACGCCCTCGCCACCGAACGGCTGCTCGACCACTCCATCGACGGCGCAGTGCTCACCACCGCCACCACCGGCTCCGCACTGCCCGACGCCCTGCGGCGCAAACAAGTCCCCTTCGTGTTCCTCAACCGCATCGACGGACGCGACGGCGCCGACTCCGCCGTCGTCGACAACGAACGCGGCGGCCGCATCGTCGCCGCCGAACTCGCCGAACTGGGACACCGCACCGTCGCCCTGCTAGGCGGCTCCACCGACACCAGCTCCGGACGCGACCGCGAACACGGCTTCGTCAGCGGACTCGCCGACGCCGGCATCACCCTGCCCGCCGCCCGCATCCGCCGCGGACCCTACGACTTCGACACCGGCTACCGAGGACTCACCGAACTCCTCGACGCCGACCCCGACCTCACCGCCGTGTTCTGCGGCAACGACGTCGTCGCCATCGGCGCCTACAACGCCGCGCTGCGCGAAGGACTCCGCATCCCCGACGACCTCACCTTGATCGGCTTCGACGACCTGCCGATGGCCTCCTGGGAAGCGTTCTCGCTCACCACGATCCGCTACGACCTCCCCGAAATGGCCAGAGCCGCCGCCCGCCTGCTCGTCGAGCGGCTCACCGGCGAGACCGACCGATCCGCCCGCCAAGTCGCCTTCACCCCGGAACTCGTGCGCCGCGGCACCCACGCACCACCCACCCTGCGCCGAGCCTGGCGGGTCTGACCGCACCACCCACCCCGGACAGCACTCGGCGGCCCCCTCGCCAGGGCCCTCCCGCCTGCGGCACAGCCACAACCAAGCACGACCCCGCGGCGAGGAAGCCGCCGAACGCACACCCGGCCTACCGGCCGGACCCGACCAGCTCCTCCTTGGCGAACTTGTCCGCACCGAGATCGCTGCGGTAGGTCTCCTTCATGAACACCGTGATCACCACCAGCGCCAGCACCGCCGCCACCGCCAAGTACGCCCACACCGCGTAGATCGTGCCGAACGTGCTCACCAGCAACGCCGCGACGAACGGCGTCACCCCCATGAACACCGAGAAAGAACTGTTGTACGCGATGGCGCTCGCGCTGAACCGCGTCCGCGTCGCGAACAGCTCCGCCGAACACGTCGTCACGATCCCGGTCAGGAAGAACTCCGGAATGATGTAGACCAGCTGACTCCACACCGCCGACGCGAAACTGCCCTGCTCACCGATCGCGAACGCCACCGGCACCAGCACGATGCACGCGAGGGCACCGGTGATCAGCATCGGCTTGCGCCCGATCCGGTCCGAGAGCCTGCCCGCCAACGGCAGCAGCGGCATCAGCACCGCCACCGAGATCAAGTTCGACAGCAACGCCTGCGACCTCGTCAGTCCGAGCTCGCTGACCAGGTACTCCGGGTAGTACGTCACCCAGGTGTAGGACAAGATCGCCAACATGATCGACGCACCGCAGAACACCAGGATCGGCCGCCACTGCTCCCGCAGCGCCTCCCGCACCGGCGCCTTCACGATCTTCGTGCCGCCCTCGGTCTCCCGCATGAACTCCGGGGTCTCCTCGATCCGGCTGCGCAGCCACAACCCGACCGCCGACAGCGGCAGCACCGCCAAGAACGGAATCCGCCAACCCCACGACTCCAACTGCGCCGGGTCGAACACCGCACTCGTCAACGCCGCCACACCCGCACCGCACAAGATGCCCAGGAAGCAGCTGTTCGACGCGTACGACGTGTAGTAAGCGCGCTGGTTCGGCCGCGCCCACTCCACGATGAACGCGACCGCACCCACGTACTCGCCACCCGAGATCATCCCCTGGAACGTCCGGATCACCACGAGCAGCAGCGGAGCCAAGAACCCGACCTGCTGGTACGTCGGCAGCGCACCGATCAGGGCCGTCGACACGCCCATCATGATGATGGTCCACAGCAAGGCCTTCTTGCGCCCCACCCGGTCACCCCACCGCCCGACGAGCGTGCCTCCCAACGGGCGGAACACGCACGCCACGGCCAGCACCGCATACGTGCTCATCACCGCCGCCGCGCTGTTGCCGCCCGGGAAGAACGACGAAGCCAGCATCGGCGCCATGTAGCCGTAGAGGCCGTAGTCGAACTGCTCGACGAAGTTCCCGACACCGCCGGCGTAGACCGCCCGGCGGATCTTCTTCTTCGTCGTCTGCTCCGGTTCCGCCGCAGCGGCAGGAGCGGGTGATCCCGGTACTCCGATGGACATGGGCATCTCCAGTGGTCGCGGCCCCAGTGCACGCTTATGCATACGTATGAAGGTTGTCGGAGGCTAGCTTCCGCCACCAAGGGCGTCAAGAAGCACCGACCACCGACCGACCCACCACGCCACGACACCGAGCACGCGGAAAAGCGCAGCCTGCGTCCACCGTGCGCACCAGCGCAAGGCCCGAAACCCACCAAGCCGTGGGCGACCCGCGACACGGGCCGCCCACGCACCGCTCAGCCCTGCAAGTCCAAGATCGCGTAACCGAACCCCGGCACCGTGATCACCTCACCCTCCACCCGCACACCGCTGTCCTCGACCGGACGAGCCCCGGCCAACCGCTCATCGGCCACCGTCACCGCCGCCTCCTCCCGCCGCGGATTCGCGGTGACCAGGAAACGACCACCGCGCAGGTACGTCAGCGGATAACCGTCGGAGAACACCTCCACACCGGCCTGCGTGCCGAGCTCCGGATGCTGCTTGCGCAACGCCAGCAGCCGCCGCACGAAGTGCAGCAACGAACCAGGATCGTCCCGCTGCGCCTGCACGTTCGGCCGATCCTCGGACGGATCGATCGGGATGTAGAGGTCCTCGGCCGCAGCGCTGGAGAACCCGGCGTTCGGACCGTCGTTCCACTGCATCGGCGTGCGGTTGCGCTGACGACCCGCACTGCCCTCGACCTCCGGGAGGTCCTCGATCATCCGCATCCCGATCTCCTCGCCGTAGTACAGCGAAGGCACCGTCGGCCAGGTCAGCAGGAACGCGAACGCGACGGGCAGCTCCTCCGGCGTGCGCACCCCGTCGTTGAGCCGGTTCGCGCTGTCGTGGTTGGCCGTCGGCAGCATGATGCGCCCCGGCCCGATCTTCTCCGTCGCCGTCGTGAAGGCGTCCACGAAGATCTTCGCCGTCCCGGTGCCCTCAGCACCGAAGAACGGGTTCTCGTGCCACAACGACTTCCACGGCGCCCCATCACCAGGACCGTTGACCGGCAGGTAGAAGTCCGCGTCGAAACCGGCCGGCACCGACGTCTCCGGGTCGCCCCACTCGGAGATGAGCACCGCCTCCGGGTGGCTCTGCGCGACCCGCTCGCGCAGCTCGCCCCACAACCTGCTCGTCTCCACCCAGCCCGGGTCGTCCTTGACCAGCGTGGCCGCCAGATCGCACCGGAACCCCGAGATGCCCAGCCGCAGCCAGTGGTCCATCACCTGGAAGATCGCCTCGCGGTTGCGCCGCGGCCCCTCGTCGTCGACGCCCTGGCGCCACGGCTCCGCCGGATCCATCCGCGCGTAGCCGTAGTTGATCGCCGGCTGGGTGTCGTAGTAGTTCTTGCGGAACGCGCCCTGGCGCGGACCGGGGGAGGCCACGAACTCCTCCGGCAGCGAACCGTCCTCCGGCAGCTGCTCCGGCGTCGCCCAGATGTAGTTGTGGTCCTGGTCGTTCTGCAACGAATCCAAGAACCACGGGTGCTGGTCGGAGGTGTGGCCCGCGACCAGGTCGAACAGCACCCGCATGCCGCGCCGGCCCGCCTGCTCCACCAGCTCCGCCACGTCCTGCTCGTCGCCGTAGCGCGGGTGCACGCCCGTGTAGTCGGAGATGTCGTAGCCCGCATCGGTCAGCGGCGACGGGAACACCGGGTTCACCCAGATCGCGCCGACACCCAGCCACTGCAGGTGGTCCAGGTGCTCGATGATGCCGCGCAGGTCGCCGATGCCGTTGCCGTCGGTGTCGGCGAAGCTCTGCGGGTAGAGCTGGTAGAGCACCGAGTCGGCCAGCCACGAGGGCGTGCCCCCGGCCGCGGACGCTCCCGGCGCGCCGAGCACGGAGGGCGCGAACGCCACCCCCGTCAGCGCCGCACCCGTCCCGAGCATGAACGATCGCCTGGACACCACCATGTGACCCACTCCCGCCGATCAGCAGTTGACTACGTATGCAGAGTGGATCAATGTACGCATTCCGCGGCCGGAGCGGAACACGCGGCGCGAAGTCCGTCCCACCGATCCGCACCGGCTCCGCCGCGCGGAGCAACGCCGCTGGGGGAGCAGGACCATGCTTCCCCACGCGGACCACCCCGGAAGGGGCTTGTCCGGAACTCGAAACGGCCCGGCTCAGTCCTGGGCGAGAACGGCGGCCAGCAGCCCGGGGAAGCGCTGCTCGAACTCCGGGCGCAGCGAATGCCAGCAGCGGGTGCCTTCCGGCCGGATGAAAACCACGCCGGCGCCGCGCAGCGTCGTGAAGTGGTGGCTCAACGTCGACTGCGAGACCTGCACCTCGAACTGCGCTCCCTGGTGCTCCTCGCCGTCGCTGAGCCCGCGCACGATCGCGAGCCGGACGGGATCGCCCAGCGCGGACAGGGCCTTGGCCAGCGGGACGTCGTCGAGTTTCGGGTGGTCGAGTCGGCGCACGCCGAGAAGTGTAGCGTTCATCTATGTTCGACGTTCATCGATGAAAGTAGGCCGTTGATGCTCTTGCTCACGGGAGCCACCGGAACCATCGGCGGAGCCCTCGCCCGCCTGCTCGCCGACCACGACGTGCCGTTCCGCGCCCTGGTGCGCCGCGAAGGCGTCACCATCCCCGGAGCCGACGTCGTCCTCGGCGACCTCGACGACCCCGCGACCCTGCCCGCGGCGTTCGACGGCGTCGACCAGCTCTTCCTCAACACCGCCGGGCCCTACCCGGAGGAGGAGCCGGTCATCGCCCAGCAGCGCGCCGCGATCGACGCCGCCGCGGCCGCCGGGGTCGAACACGTCGTGAAGATCTCCGCGGTGGGCACGCGGACCGGCGGCCCCATGCCGTTCGGCACCCACGCCACGATCGAAGCCCACCTCGCGAACTCCGGGCTCGCCGCGACAGTGCTGCGGCCCAACACCGTCATGCAGAACCTCGTGCGCGGGATCTCGAGCGTCACCCCCGAAGGCCGGTTCTTCGAACCCTTCGGCGGGAAGATCGCTCACGTCGACGCCCGCGACGTCGCCGACAGCGCCTTCGCGGTGCTCACCGGCGCGGCGCCCAGGGGAGGGGCGCACGACCTCACCGGCCCTGAGGCGCTGACCGCGCCGGAACTGGCCGCCGTGCTCTCGACGACCCTGGACCGCGAGATCGAGCTCGTGCAGCCCGGACTCGACGAGCTCGCGCCGATCATGATCGGCCGGAGTCGTACGTGCGGCACTTCGTCGAGCTCGCGGGACTCGTGACCGAGGGCGCGCTCGCTCAGGTCACCACCTCGGTCGCCGACCTCACCGGGAAACCGCCGCGGTCGATCGAGGCGTTCCTCGCCGAGCACCGCGAGCAGCTGCTGGCCCCGGTGAAGTCGTACTTCGAGGTGTAGGCGCGGGGAGGGGAAGCGCGGCCTGATCTCCATTACTTGACATAATGTAGATTATCGGCACTTCGTCGACCTGGGGTCATCGGGGCGAGAGGGGCTGAAATCCGCCTGTCGGCCGCACCGGACGACCGTTCCGACGACGGCCGTCCGGCAGGGCTCGGGCGACCGTCGAGGCGCCGGCGCCGGCTCGGCTGCGGCGTGCCGTTCGTCCGCGACGGCGGGCGCCGCGGCGGACGTCGTGCGAGCCGGACCGCCATGGCGCCGGACTGTGAGCGTCGCCGTGAGCGCCCAAGTGCGCCGTCGTGCCGCTCCGGCCCGGATACCCCACTTGACCTGCGCGTCCCCTTGCCCTTCCTATTTCCGTCACAGTGACGTTTCTCTACGTTCGCAGGGGCTGTGGAGCACTGGCGGGCAAGGCGTTCCGGCGCCGCTGAAGATCCACAAGGACGTCGTGGATCAAGGACCGGCGGCGCCGACGAGCCGTCCAAGTGAGCAATCCGGCACCACGGCGTGATCGCGATGCCGAGGCGCGAACGTCGAAGCGCGAAACAGGTGCCGTGGCGATGGAGTACCGGCAGCGGCGAACAGGTCCCCCGGGCGGGAGCCCCTCATCCCCTTCTCCATTTGATGGATAATCAACGTTATCCACCAATCCACATTGATCAACTTTGAGAGGTGTCCGCGCTCGCCGCCCAGGTCGACCACGCCGGGCTCCCCGATCTCCGGCAGCCGGCGAGGCCGCCATCGCCAGCACTCCTCGCCCGCCCAGACCGCCTTTCCCAGCCCCGACGGTCGCCCTGACAGCTCTTCGCCGCCTCCGCTCCCCTCTCCCCGACCTCCGCCCGGCTCTCGCCGGTGTCCCCTGTTCGGGGGTTGGCGTTCCTCGCGCAGGGGGTGTAGCGATCTCGTGGCTCCGGGTACTCCCTCACCAGTCCACTGCAGGGAGGTCGAGGGATGCTGCCCAGGCACGAACGTCGCCGTATCGCGGAGATCGAGAAGGGCCTGAGCTTGCAGGACCCTGATTTCGCCCATCGCCTGCGGGAAGCGGAGCTGCCGGAGAGGTCCCGGCCGGGCGTGCGGGTGGTGCTGGGCATCGTGGCGGTGGTGGTCGCGGTGCTGTGCATGCTGCTCGGCGAGGTCGCCGGGTTCCTGCTCACGGGCCTGCTGGCGACGCTGCTGCTGGCGGGCGGCGGCTGGCGGTTGTTGACCGCCTGACCCCGCGCCGTTCAGGGGCGCCAGCGCGCGCGGTAGCCGGGCCGGTCGGAGTAGGGCAGGCCGAGCAGGGCGCGGGTGGTGCAGCCGCGCTCGTCCTCCGGCGGGTAGGTCTGGCCGAGCTCGTCGCAGGGGCCGTTGCCTGCGCCGCAGTGCTGGTGCAGCCGCAGCAGGCGGGTCTTGAGCTCGCATTCGCGGAACCCGCGGAACACGCTGCCGCCGCAGCGGGCGGTGGTGCCCGCCTCCATGTCCTCGCGTGCCCAGCGCAGCAGTTCCAGGTCGATGTCGATCTGGCGCCGCAGGAACTCGGCGAAGCGGTTCATCACTGTCCCCCACCGCTGGTGCGCGGCGTCGCCCGCCGTGCGGGGCCGGGTATCGGCCCGCTCCGAGGGGGACGCGGTGGGCGGTGCGGCGTGACGTGAGGCGGGGCGTTCATGTTGCGGTGTGGGCCCATCCGAGCAGTCGGCGGGCTTTGGCGCAGTCGTAGAAGCCGCGGTTGCCGGGGAGGTCGCCGCGCAGTTCGACGTCGGGCCAGTGGTGCCGGGCGAGGTCGAGCGACGGCTGGTCGCTGATGGTGTCGGGGGCGACGATGTTGATCGCCTCGTGTCCCTGCCAGGTGGCGTGCAGGACGGCTTCGAAGGCGCGGCCGACCTCGTCGGCGCGCACGTATCCCCACAGGTGGTTGATGGCCATGGTGGAGTCGGCGGGGCCGAGCCGGGTGCGGGCGGTGTCGCGGGATTCGGTGACGCCGTGCAGGCGCAGGCTGGCGATGGTCATGCGGGGGTGGCGGCGGGCGACGCTGTCGGCTTGGGCTTCGGCGATCCACTTCGAGAGGCTGTAGGGGTCTTCGTTGTAGGTGGGGTGCTGTTCGTCGACGGGGAATCGGTCGTAGCGGGCTCGTCGGCTGAAGGCTCCGCCGAGGGCGTTGATGCTGGATGCGAGCGCGACGGTGGTGATGCCGCATTCGACGGCGGCGTGCAGCGCGTTGTAGCCGGCGACGACGTTGGTGTTGTGCACGGTGGGTGCGTCGGCGGCGTGCGGGTTGGGGATGCCCGCGAGGTGGATGAGGGCGTCGGTGCCGTCGAGGGCGTCGCGTAGTCGCGGGTAGTCGCAGGCGTCGGCGATGACCACGTCGGGGTCGGTCGTGGCGATGCGGTCGATGGGGCGGGTCCGGTGCCCGGCGTGGGCCAGGGCTGCGACGACCGCGCGTCCGACGACGCCTTGCGCGCCGGTGACTGCCACGAACACGGGTTACCTCCGCGGGTTCTGGGGTGACCGTCCGACGGTACCCATCGGCGGGTGTGAAGATCACCCCACAACATCACGGTGGGTGAGCAACGGTTGATGGCGGGTTTTAGCCAGGAATTCACATCGTGTGGGTGCTGCGGGCACGCTGCGGTTCTTAGGTTCACCAGCACGATCGAGAACCGCACTGGGAGGAATTCATGTCGCGTCATCCTGAACTGGCCCGCCGCGCGCTGTTGAGCGCCGGGCTCGCCGTGACCGCTGCGGGGGCGCTGGGGGCGCCCGCGGTCGCGGCGGGTTCGCGTTCCGCGCGCGGGTTCGCGGCGCCGTCGATCTCGGGTACGGGGGCGTGGGACGCCCGCAGTGCCAACGGGAGCATCGATGTTCTCGATTCGAAGCCCAGCAAGATCATCGTGCATCACACGGCGACGGGGAACAGTTCCGACACGTCGCAGTCGCACGCGTTCGCGTTGTCCCGGCAGATCCAGGACTTCCACATGGACTCCAACGGCTGGATCGACACGGGGCAGAACTTCACCAACAGCCGGGGCGGGCATCTGACCGAGGGCAGGCACAAGAGCCTCGCGGCGTTGCAGGGCGGTTCGCAGCACGTGCTGGGTGCGCATGCGGGTGAGCAGAACGACGTGGCGCTGGGGATCGAGAACGAGGGCACCTACACGGATGCGTCGGTTCCGGGCGCGTTGTGGGAGTCGTTGGTGGAGTTGTGCTCGTACATGGTGTCGCAGTACGGCATCGAGGCGGGCGCGATCTACGGGCATCGGGATTTCATGTCGACGGCGTGCCCTGGTGATGTGCTCTACGCGCGGTTGCCGGATCTGCGGTCGGCGGTGGGTTCGGCGACGGGCGGTGCGGTGGTGCAGCCCGTGGTGTGGCCGTTGCTGCGTCCGGGGGCGGCGGGTCCGGTGGTGTCGGCGTTGCAGTTGTTGCTGCGTGCGCGGGGTGCGGGTGAGGTGGTGGTCAACGGGGTGTTCGATGCGGTGACCGGGGATGCGGTGGCGCGGTTCCGGCGTGAGCGGGGTGTCGCGGGGCCGTCGTGCTATGCGTCGCGGGTGGCTGAGCCGGATGTGTTCGGCGGGTCGGATTGGGCGCGGTTGGTGCCGGTGCTGGGGGTGGATGCGTCGGGTGATGCGGTGCGGGCGGTGCAGGTGTTGTTGACGGCGCGGGGTGCGCATTCCGGTGAGCGGGATCGGTTCGGGTTGCGCACTGCGGGGTCGGTGCGGGAGTTCCAGGCGTCTCGGGGGTTGCGGGTGAGCGGGGTGTGCGATCGCGAGACGTGGTTGCGGTTGTTGGGGTGATGTGGGGCGGGGATCGTCCGAGCCGATGTGGCGGCTCGGACGATCCCCGTTTTTTCTTTCGCGCCGTCGGTGCGGGACCGGCGGCACCGGTGCGCTGGTGTCGGCCCGCCGGGGCGGGTCGGGTGCGCACCGGCAATCATGCGCACTTCGGTGTTGCGGGGCGCGGCGGCGATCAGAGGAGCGGGCGGTGTTTCACCCGGCTGTGCCGGGTTGTGCCGTGGGGTGTTACCGGGCCGGGGGACGTGGTGTCGTGTCCTGGTCCGGTGGGTGGCGGGTGTCTCCGGTGCTGGGGAATCTTTCATCGCGGGGTCGGTTTCGGCAATGGTCCGTTCGGTCGAGGAATGGTGTGGTTGGTCTTTTCCGGGTGGCGTTCGGTTGATTTCGCTGGTTCGGGGCAACCGTCGGCCGGGTCGGGTGCGGGTGGTGGAAATGCGGGAGTCCGCATTCGCGTGGTGCGGCGAATGCGGACGCCTCTTTTTCGGGTCAGGTTCGGGTGAAGCGGATGGTGACGATTTCGAAGGGGCGCAGTCGCAGTGGCCGGGGTTCGTGCCAGGTCTCCCCCGTCGGCCGTTCGAGCAGGTCGGTGCGGGTTGCGGCGGTGGTGTCGAAGTGGGGGGTGAGGGTGGTGGTGGCTCGTCCGCCGCGGGATTCGTAGAGGCGGACGATGACGTCGCCGGAGCGGTCTTCGGCGAGTTTGACGGATTCGATGATCACGGCGTCGGAGTCGAGGGTGACCAGGGGTGTGATGTGGGCGGAGCCGGGGATTTCGCGTGGGGGCAGGTTGATGCGGTAGCCCTCGCGGACGGCGTCGCCGATGTCGGCGCCGACGACCAGGGCGTAGCGCAGGTGGTGGCGGCCGTGGTCGGTGTCGGGGTCGGGGAATCGGGGTGCGCGCAGCAGGGAGAGGCGGACGGTGGTGGTGGTTGCTCCGTCGGGGCGGGTGTCGCGGGTGACGTCGTGGCCGTAGGTGGAGTCGTTGACGAGGGCGTGGCCGTAGCCGTGTTCGCCGACGTGCAGCCAGCGGTGGGCGCAGATCTCGAACTTGGCGGCGTCCCAGGAGGTGTTGGTGTGGGTGGCGCGGTGGACGTGGCCGAATTGGGTTTCGGCGGCGGAGCGGTCGGCGTGGACGTCGAGGGGGAAGGCGACTTTGAGGATTTTTTCGGTTTCGTGCCAGTCGATGTCGGCGTGGAATTCGATGTTGCGGCCGTGGAGGGTGATGCGTTGTTCGATGGTGGAGTCGCCGAAGGTGCGGTGGATGACGGCGGTGGTGCCGTCGAGGGTGAGGTGGTCGGTGGTGGTGAGGTCGTGGCTGTGGTGGCGGTAGAACTCGTCGAGGTCCCAGGCGTCCCAGGCGTTGGGGTGGTCTGGGTGCAGTTGCAGGAGGTTGGCGGGGTGGCCGGGTGGGAGTGCTTCGCGGCCGGTGGTGAGGTCGGTGATGGTGGTGAGCAGTCCGCGGTGGTCGAGGGTGGCGCGGATGAGTCCGTTGTCGAGTACGAGGGTGTCGTCGGGGTTTTCGGTGGCGGTGGTGGCTGCTGCGGGGGTGGGGGTGCCGGCGCCGAGGGCGGGGATGTCGTCGCGGGTGTGGGGTGTGGCGTTGAAGGTGATGGGGTCGGTGCCGGGTCCGGCTAGGGCGCGTTGGGCTTGGTCGATGAGTTCGTGGAGTTCGGCGGCGACGCGTTGGTAGGTCTGTTCGGCTTCGCGGTGGACCCAGGCGATGGAGGATCCGGGCAGGATGTCGTGGAATTGGTGGAGCAGGACGGTTTTCCAGAGCGCGTCGAGTTGTTCGTGGGGGTAGTCGCGGCCGAGGGCGACGGTGGCGGTGGTGCTCCAGAGTTCGGCTTCGCGCAGGAGGTGTTCGCTGCGGCGGTTGCCTTGTTTGGTGCGGGCTTGGGAGGTGTAGGTGCCGCGGTGGAATTCGAGGTAGAGCTCGCCGGACCAGACGGCGGGGTCGCGGTGGTCGGTTTCGGCGGCGGCGAAGAATTCGGCGGGTGAGTCGAGCTGGACGGTGGGTGATCCTTCGAGGTCGGCGAGGCGCCGGGCGCGGGCGAGCATGTCGCGGGTGGGTCCGCCGCCGCCGTCGCCGTACCCGAAGGGGACGAGGGATCGGGTGGCGTGGCCGTGTTCGGCGAAGTTGCGGGAGGCGTGGGCGAGTTCGGCTCCGGACAGTTCGGAGTTGTAGGTGTCGATGGGTGGGAAGTGGGTGAACACGCGGGTGCCGTCGATGCCTTCCCATTGGAAGGTGTGGTGCGGGAATTTGTTGGTCTGGTTCCAGGAGATCTTCTGGGTGAGGAACCAGCGGGATCCGGAGAGCCGGACGAGTTGTGGGAGTGCGCCGCTGTAGCCGAAGGAGTCGGGTAGCCACACTTCTGGGGTGTCGATGCCGAATTCGTCGAGGTAGAAGCGTTTTCCGTGGAGGAATTGGCGGGCCATGGCTTCGGCGCCGGGCATGTTGGTGTCGGATTCGACCCACATGCCGCCGACGGGGATGAATTGGCCGGTGCGGACGTGGTGGCGGACTCGGTCGAACAGTTCTGGTTGGTGTTCTTTGAGCCAGGCGAGTTGTTGGGCTTGTGACATGGCGAACCTGAAGTCGGGGTGTTCGTCCATGAGTGCGGTGACGTTGGCGACGGTGCGGGCGACTTTGCGGATGGTTTCTCGCAGTGGCCACAGCCAGGCGGAGTCGATGTGGGCGTGGCCGACGGCGCTGAGGCGGTGGGCGCTGGTGTGGGCGGGTGCGGCGAGGGCGGTGGTGAGTTCGGCGCGGGCGGCGGGTGCGGTGGTGTGCACGTCGTGGAGGTCGAGTCGGTCGAGCATGCGTTCGAGGGCGCGGAGGATGTCGTGGCGGCGTGGTGAGTCGGTGGGTAGTTCGCGCATGAGTTGGGCGAGGACTTCGGTGTCGTGGACGAGGTTCCAGGTGTGGAGGTCGCGCAGGGCGAGGTCGGCGCGGGTGAGCTGGTAGAGGGGTTGTCCGGTGGTGGGGCGTCCGTCGAGCCATGGGGGTGGGTCGCCGAGTGCGGTGGGCCGGTAGCCGTCGTCGCCGAGGATCAGGGGGTTGGCGGCGGCTTCGACGTACCAGAGGAGTTGTTGTCCTGGTTCGGCGTCGACGGGGATGTGGGTGTTGCGGGGGTTGAGGCCTTTGAGGGGGGTGCCGTCGGCGGTGTGGACGAGGCCTTCGCAGTGGAATCCGGGGCGGTCGAGGTCGAAGCCGAGGTCGATGACGGCTTCGAGGGGGTGTCCTGCCCAGTCGTGGGGGATGGTGCCGGAGATGCGGAACCAGGTGGTGCCCCAGGGTGGTCCCCAGGGTTGGCCGGGTTGGACCGGGTTGTAGGTGGCGTGGAGGGCGTGGGTGGCGGGGACGGGTTCTCCGGGGACGTGCCATGCGGCGATGTCGAGGGGGTGGGTCCGTGCGTGCACGGCGGGGTGCAGGCGTTCGGTGAGGACTCGGTCGAGTCGTTTTTCCACTACGGCGCGATCGTCGTGCATGTGTTCTCCCCTGGAAGCCGACCGGTTGGTGCAGACCACTTCGGAAGCGTCGATCATCGTGGCACAGCGGTGTGGCGGCGGGCAGCCCCCAACCGAGCAGGGCGGGGTATCGCTGCAGGTCATGGGTGGCTGGTGCGGTTGCCGGGGGGTGCGGGTCGCCGCATGCTGGGGCCTTCGTTGAAAGTCATTTCCCCTGTGTGTGCGGAGGCGTGTCATGGCGACCTGTGAAGTGTGCGGCAACGAGTACTGGATGAGTTTCGAGGTGCACACGACCGGCGGGAACGTGCACACCTTCGATTCGTTCGAGTGCGCGGCGCAGCGGTTGGCTCCGCAGTGCGAGCACTGCGGGTGTCGCATCTTGGGTCATGGTGTGGAGGTCAGTGGCCGGTTCTTCTGTTGTGCGCATTGCGCGCGGGAGTCGGGGATGTCGATGGTCTCGGAGATCCGCGATGCGGTGGGCAGTCACCCGGTGTGATCGTGTGGGTGCTGCGCGCGGTTGGTGAAACGTTTCATCCGGTCTTCGGGCGGGTAAACCCACCTTCCGGATCGGTCGTTATGCGTTCGTGACCTCATGGGTGAAACACGGCGCTCACCAGTGACGACTACGGGGATGGCACCGCACGTTCACCCGGGGGCACACCAGTCCGCGAACCCTGAACGGGCGGTGGCGGCTGGACCACTACGTGTGAAGGGACGCCGAAATGGCAGGTCTGGTTCGTTGGCTGGGTGACATGGCACGAGAGATGGGCCGGGCTCGCACCGTGATGCGACACCCCCACTCGCATGCCTTGAGCTCAGCCGCCCGTCGCGGTCAGAGCTGAGTCGTCGCTCTGTTCGTCAGCCCTAGGGACAACGGCTGAACGTGGCGCCCACACCGGGTCGCGGACCGGGTCACCACCGCTTCGGCGGTGTCTCACCGGCGAGCACGGTCAACGCCACATCAAGTGAGACCTGGCGACCCATGCAGGCTTGCTGAACGGTGCCGTGGTCCCACTCCTCACGAGGGGTGGGACCACGGCACTTCGCTATTTCCGGGCTTTCCGGGCTCCTCGGGCTGGGTCTCCCCTCCCCTGCCGGGTCAGCCGCTGAGGGCGTCGCGGTGGCGGGCGGCGTTGGCGACGTAGGTTTGCGCGGAGATGCGCAGCGCGGCCTGCTCGTCGTCGGTCAGTTCGCGGCGGACCTTGCCGGGGGTGCCGGCGACCATGGATCCCGGTGGGACCTCGGTGCCTTCGAGCACGACGGCGCCCGCGGCGACCAGGGAGCCCGCTCCGATCACGGCGCCGTTGAGCACGACCGCGCCCATGCCGATCAGGCTGTCGTCGCCGACGGTGCAGCCGTGCAGCACCGCCCGGTGCCCGACGGTGACCCCTGCCCCGACGGTCGCGGGGAATCCGGGGTCGGCGTGGATGACGCAGCCGTCCTGGACGTTGCTGCCGCGCCCGACGGTGATGTGCTCGGTGTCGCCGCGCAGCACCGACCCGTACCAGACGTTCGCGTCGGCCTGCAGGTGCACTCTGCCGATCAGCGTGGCGCCCGGGGCGGCCCATGCTCCCTCGTCCAGGTTCGGCCGGTGGTCGTCGATGACGACGGTGCGGACCTCACCTGCGGTGTTGTGTGGGGCGTTCACTGATCCTCCCGATTCGCGCGTTCCCGGCGCAGCCATTGCACCGCCTCCTCGGAATGGCCGCCGACGGTCGATTCGAGGCCGTCGAACATGCTCGGATCGGTGCAGCGGGCCAGTTCCGCGAGCACCGTATCCGCATCGCCGCTTTCGATCACCGCCACCAGGCGTCGTTGCCTGCTGAGGTCGGTTTCCAGCAGTGCCCGGTCGGGTGCGCGGTGGTTGAGGGTCATCGCCAACATCAGCTGCAGTCCCAGGGAGCGGCAGCCGTCTTCGAGGCGCCGGTTTCCGGCGAGTCCGACCACGGCCAGGCGCAGCCGCAGGGTGCGTTCGGCGAACAGGGCGGCATCGCCGTCTTCGGCGGCTTCGGTCAGCAGTGCGAGTGCCGTGCGGCAGCGCTGCAGCCGCGCCGGGTCGCGGACCGGCATTCCCAGGCGCACGGCGAGGCGTTCCAGTTCGCGGCGCAGCGTGACGATCTCGTAGACGTCGTGCAGCGTCAGCGGGGTGACGATGACGCCTTTGCGGGGCAGTTGGCGCACCAGGCCTTCGCGTTCCAGCACGCGCAGCGCTTCGCGCAGCGGTGGGCGGCTGATGCCGAGTTCTTGGGTGAGGCGGTTTTCGATGATCCGTTCCCCGCAGCGCAGGCCACCGCTGACGATCATGCGGCGCACGGTGCTGGCCGCGAGCTCCACCAGGCTCGGCGGGTCGGTGATGCTGGGGGCTCGGGACGCGACGGGCCGCTGTTCCACTGATCCGGTCACGGGGTCAGTCTGCCCTGCGCAGGCGCTCGGCGGTGCGGGTTCGATCGTCATGCCGACGAAGGCCACACCGCGGCGGCGAATTCGGTTGCCGTGGTTCTCGCGCGTCGGGAAGGCTGCGTGCTCGTGCGGATCCGGGATGCCCGTGGTGGTGAGGTGGCGTTGCTGCCCGAGGTCGAGCGCGCCTCGGGGGTGTGGTTCCGCGAGGTGGGGATGGATCACGTCGCCGACGATCCGCCGCTGCCGGTGCCGGTGTTGCACGGTTACCGCGACGCCGGGGGCTTGTGGGTGGCGGTGGAGGCGGTGGGCCCGGTGGCGTTCGCGGCCGCCGAGGATCTCGACGGTGCGGTGCACGTGGCGCAGTTGAGCGTGCATCCGGGGTGGGCGCGGCGCCGCATCGGGGCGGCGCTGCTGGAGCACGCCGCGGGGTGCGCGGCGGGGCGCGGGGCGGGTGCGTTGACGTTGACGACGTTTCGCGACGTGGCGTGGAACGCCCCGTACTACGCGCGGCTGGGTTTCCGCGCACTCGGGGCCGCTGAGCTCACGCCGGGGCTCGTGGCCTGTCTGGAGGCGGAGGCCGAGGTGGTGGCGGGTGCGGCGCGGGTGGCGATGCGCCGCGACCTGTAGCGCCGGGGTGTCTCAGCCGTGGTGGTGGCGGATGGCGGCGACGGCTTCGGTGGCGGTGTCGCGGCTGGTGAAGCGGTCGGTGAGTCCGGTGAGCCGGATCAACCGGTGCACCGCTCCGGTGCCGAACACGACGTAGAGGGGTGTGCGGCGGCCTTCGGCGCGGCGTTGGGCGTGCAGGAGCAGTTCGAGCCCGGCGGAGCCGAAGAAGGTCACTTCGGAGAGGTCGAGCACGACGGCGCGCAGCGTGGCGGCGGTGAGGCGTTGCCGTACGAGTTCGGCCAGGCGGGGCGCGGAGGACAGGTCGATTTCGCCGCCGACGCGGACCACGACGACGCCCGGGTCGGGGCGTTGCACCGACAGGCGCAGCGACCTGGTGTGGGCGGGGGTGCCGGTGATGGGTTCTCCCGCGTCGCGTGGCGGTGCGATCGTGCGGTGCCGTGGCGGGCCGGCCGGGTGGCGCCGGTGTTGCGCCGTGCGGTCGCTGTTGCCGGTGTTCGCGAGAATCACACTGCCTCCCCCTGATCGACTGGTGCTCGCGGTCGCGGGCCGTGGCCGGTCGCCGTCGGTGCGCGGCGCGCGTCGGGAGGCGTCGGCGATCACGCCGAGTGACACCGGGTGGTGCGGGGTCTCCCGCGACGCCGCGGATCGAGGGCGGCCGGTGTTGTCGTGGCCTGGTGCTCAACCGCGTTTTCCCACCGTAGGAGCGCTAGTCCAACCGAAACAAGGGTCGCCACCATCGTGTGAAGACTTACGGGGAGGCCGCCAACAGCGGGATGAGTCCGCCCGCGAGGACCGCCTGCACTTGTCGCTCGGACAGGTGGTGAGTGGCGGTGAAGGTGTCACTTTGCGTGGTGTTGCGGACGGTGATGTCGCCGCCTCCGGTGATGGCGTCGCGGGCGTCGTCGATGCGCAGCACGTCGCCGGTGGTGATGCGGTCGTGATCGGCGGGGTCGGTGAAGCGCAGCGGCAGGATGCCGAAGTTGACCAGGTTCTGCCAGTGGATGCGGGCGAACGACTTCGCCAGCACCACCTGCACGCCGAGGTAGCGGGGTGTGATCGCGGCGTGTTCCCGCGACGAGCCCTGCCCGTAGTTGTCGCCGCCGACGATGAGGTGCGCACCGGTGCGTTCGGCGCGGTCGGGGTAGTCGGGGTCGAGGCGGGTGAAGGTGAACCGGGCCAGTTCGGGGATGTTCGAGCGCAGCGGCAGCGCGTGGGCGCCCGCCGGGGAGATCTCGTCGGTGGACACGTCGTCGCCGGTGATCAGCAGCACCGGTGCTTCGATGTTCTCGGGCAGCGCGGTGAACTCCGGTAGCGCGGAGATGTTGGGGCCTTTCACCGGCCGGACCTGCACGGCTTCGTCTGGGGGTGGTGGGGCCACGAGCATGCCGGTGTTGACCGAGGCCCGTTCGGGCAGCGCGACCTCGTGGGTCAGGCCGAGCCGGTCGGCGAGGTCGCGGGGGTCGGTGATGCGGCCGGTCAACGCGGCGGCGGTGGCGGTCTCCGGGGAGCACAGCCACACCGAGTCCTGCGGGGTGCCGGAGCGCCCTGGGAAGTTGCGGGGGAAGGTCCGCAGCGAGTTCTGCCCGGTGGCGGGTGCTTGGCCCATGCCGATGCAGCCCAGGCAGCCCGCTTGGTGCAGGCGGGCACCTGCGGTGATCAGGTCGCCGACGGCGCCGATGCGGGCGAGGTCGGTGAGGATCTCCCGCGAGGTGGGGTTGACGTCGAAGCTGACCTGGGCGGCGGTGCGGTGGCCGCGGACCATGGCCGCGGCGATCGCGAAGTCCCGCAGTCCGGGGTTCGCCGAGGAGCCGATGACGACTTGGCCGACGTCGGTGCCGGCGACCTCGCGCACCGCGACCACGTCGCCCGGTGAGCAGGGGCGGGCGATCAGCGGTTCGAGGCGGGACAGGTCGAGGTCGTCGGTGAGGTCGTAGGTGGCGTCGTCGTCGGCGGCCCACTCGGTGAAGTCGGTGTCGCGGTCTTCGGCGCGCAGGAAGTCCCGCACGGCGTCGTCTGCGGGGAACACGCTGGTCGTCGCACCCAGTTCGGCGCCCATGTTCGCGATGACGTGGCGGTCCATCGCCGACAGCGACGCCAGGCCCGGCCCGTGGTATTCGATGATGCGGCCCGTCGCGCCGGACACGCCGTGGCGGCGCAGCATCTCCAGGACGACGTCCTTGGCCGACACCCACGGTGGTGGTGCGCCGGTGAGCCGCACGCCCCAGATCCGCGGCATCCGCAGCCGCAGCGGCTGCCCGGTGATGGCCAGTGCCACTTCCAGGCCGCCGACGCCGATCGCGAGCATCCCGAGGGATCCGGCGGCGCAGGTGTGGGAGTCGGATCCGGCGAGGGTCTTGCCGGGGGCGCCGAAGCGCTGCATGTGGGTCGGGTGGGACACGCCGTTGCCGGGGCGGGAGTACCACAGGCCGTAGCGGGCGCAGGCGGTGCGCAGGTAGGTGTGGTCTTCGGCGTTCTTCTCGTCGGCCTGCAGCAGGTTGTGGTCGACGTACTGGGCGCTGAGCTCGGTGCGGGCCCGGTCCAGGCCGAACGCTTCCAGTTCCTGCATGACCAGGGTGCCGGTGGCGTCCTGGGTGAGGGTCTGGTCGACGCGCAGCGCGATCTCCGCGCCGGGCGTGGCCTCGCCGTCGACGAGGTGCGCGTCGATGAGCTTGTGCGCCAGTGTCCGCGGCATCGGCCTCTCCCCTGCCCTGACCGTGGTCGATCACGGTCGGTCTGCGGACTACCCGCTCGGTGGCGCGGCGAAACGATCTACCGGGTTCGGCGGGTCTCAGGCGGGGGCGCCGGTGCGGCGGTGCGCGGGTGCGGCGTGGCGGCCTCCGGCGGCGCCGTGGCGGGCGGCGGAGACGTGCAGGGACAGTTCGCCGCCGAGGACTTCGACGAGGACTTCGCTGCCGTCGGTCAGGGACCCGTCGAGCAGCAGCGACGCCAGGCGGGTGTCGAGTTCCCGCTGGATCACCCGCCGCAGCGGCCGCGCGCCGTATTCGCCGCCGGCGCCGCGTTCGGTCAGCCACTCCACCGCGGCCGTGGACACCTCCAGGCGCACCCCTTTGTCGTGCAGTTGCGCGGCGGTGCGTTCCAGCAGCAGCGCGGTGATCTCGCCGAGTTCCCGGTCGCCGAGGGCGCGGAAGACGGTGACCTCGTCGATGCGGTTGAGGAATTCGGGGCGGAAGAAGCCGCGCAGGTCCTCCAGCAGCAGGGTGGCGAGTTCGTCGGCGGGCGCGGTGGAGTCGAGGATGCGGTCGGAGCCGATGTTGGAGGTCATGATGATCACGGTGTTGCGGAAGTCGACCGCGCGGCCCTGGGAGTCGGTCAGCCGCCCGGCGTCGAGGACCTGCAGCAGCGTGTTGAACACGTCGGGGTGGGCCTTTTCGACTTCGTCGAGCAGCACCACCGAGTACGGCTGCCTGCGGACCCGTTCGGTGAGCTGTCCCGCTTCGCCGTAGCCGACGTAGCCGGGTGGGGCGCCGATGAGGCGGGACACGGTGTGCTTGTCCTGGAATTCGCCCATGTCGAAGCGGGCCATGCGTTCGGCGTCGCCGAACAGCACCCGCGACAGGGCGCGGGCCAGTTCGGTTTTGCCGACCCCGGTGGGGCCGAGGAACAGGAAGCTGCCGATGGGGCGTTCCGGGTCGGCCAGGCCTGCGCGGGCGCGGCGCACCGCCTCGGCGACCGAGCGCACCGCGACGTCCTGGCCCACGACCCGTTCGGTGAGTCGTTTTTCCAGGTCCAGCAGTCGCCGCCGGTCTTGCGCGGACACTTCGTCGACGGGGATGCCGGTGCGTCGGGCCACCACGTCGGCGACGTCGGCGGCGTCGACGAGCGGTTCGGGTCCCCAGGAGGCTCCGCCGCGGCGCATCCGGACCCGCGAGCAGGCCTGGTCGAGCAGGTCGACGGCCTTGTCGGGCAGGAACCGGTCGGTGAGGTAGCGGTCGGACAGGCGCGCGGCGGCGTCGAGGGCTTCCGCGGAGATCCGCACCCGGTGGTGGGTGCGGTACTTCTCGGCGACGCCTTCGAGCACGCGCACCGTGTCGGGCACGGACGGTTCGGGCACGTTGATCGGCTGGAACCGGCGTTCCAGCGCCGGGTCCTTCTCGACGTGCTTGCGGTACTCCTCGACGGTGGTGGCGCCGATGAGGTGCAGTTCGCCGCGGGCCAGGGCCGGTTTGAGCATGGTGCCGGCGTCCATGGAGCCCTCTCCGGCGCCCGCTCCGACGATGGCGTGCATTTCGTCGATGAACACGACGACCTCGTCGCGGTGCGAGCGCAGTTCGGTGAGCACGTCGCGGAAGCGCTGCTCGAACTCGCCGCGGAACTTCGCGCCCGCGACCATGCCCGCCAGGTCCAGCGACACGAGGCGTTTGCCGGCCAGCGGCCACGGCACTTCCCGGTCGACGATGCGCTGCGCGAGGCCTTCGACGAGCGCGGTCTTGCCCACTCCGGGGTCGCCGATGAACACCGGGTTGTTCTTGGAGCGCCGCCCCAGCACTTCCACGGCCTGGTCGATCTCCTCGTCGCGCCCGATGACCGGGTCGAGGCGGCCGGCGCGGGCCAGTTCGGTCATGTCCAGGCCGAACTCGTCGAGGCGCGGTGTGGTGCTGAGCGCGGAGTTCGACGTGCGGGAGCCGCGTGCCCGGTCGCCGCCGCCTTCCATGGCGCGCGCCAGGGCGCGGCCGGCGACGGATTCGGGGTCGGTGGCCAGGCCCAGCAGCACGTGGCGGGCCCCGACGACTTCGGCGCCCTCCCCCAGCGCCTGCTGGTGGGCGCCGAGCAGGGCGCGGCGCGCTGAGGACGACAGGACGGGGGCGCGGCGGGCGCCTCCGGACACGGCGTCGACGGTGCCGGCCACGGTGCGCACTCCGGCGGCGAGGTCGGTGACGCGCACCCCGGAGTCCGAGAGCATCTGGGAGGTCGACTCGACCTGGGTGACGGCCCACAGCAGGTGGGTGCTGTCGAGTTCGCGGCTGCCCCAGTCGACGGTGGCGCGGATCGCTTTGGACACCACGTCGTGGGCTTCGGGGTCGAGCAGGTTCGCCAAGCCGAGCCCGCCGGGGCCCGCGTCGGCGCGCCGCTGCTCACCGCCGCCTTCGACGAGGCTGTTGAGCAGCGAATCGAATGCGGCCGACGCATCGCCTGCACTGCCCCGATCCACCGGTACACCTCCACATCGGCGGGCGCCGTCCGCGCCCGCCGCACGCCACCCTAGTGATCAACTGTGCGCGGTCGGGGACCGCCGTCCGCCGCGGCGGTGACCGAGCACCTGTTCCAGCAGCGCACCGGCCAGCAGTGCCGCGCTGATCACGGCGACGACGGTACCGAGCCGGTGCAGCCCGGCATCGGCGGCGGGACCGGCGAAGCCGAGTTCGATCACGGCCGCCGCGATGTTGGCACCAACATACTGCGAGGTCCGGTACAGCCCGGAGGCCATCCCGGCGTCGGCGGCGTCGGCTTGGCGGTACATCGCGGCCTGGTTGCCGATGTTGTTGAACCCGTTGGGCACGCCGAGCACCGCGGCCACCAGCAGCAGCCACACCAGGGGGCTGGCCGAGTGCAGCCAGGTCAGCCCGAGGCCGCCGGCCAGCAGCGCCACGGATCCGGCGACGAGCACCGGGTGGTGGCCGGATCGGCGCATCACCGGGCCGGCCGCGGCGACCGCCACCATCGCCAGCAGCGCGATCGGCAGCACCACCAGGCCCGCGGCGTCGGGGCTGAGGCCGCGGGCGTTCTGCAGCCACATCGGGTAGCCGTAGAACACGGTGTAGAACGCCACGTAGGTCAACGCGGTGCGCAGGTAGGTGACGGCGAGCGCCCGGTTGCGGGCGAGCATGCGCACGTCGGCGAACGGGTCGGGCACGCGTGCTTCGAACGCGGCGAACGCGGCCACGAGCACGACCAGTGCGGCGGCGAGCCACCAGTTCGGGGTGGTCGCCAGCGACAGCAGGAACAGCATCAGCACGGCGGCGGCCGCGGTGAACAGGGCCGCGCCGGGCAGGTCGAGGGCGCGCAGCACCGCGGTGGTGGAGGTGCGTTCGCGGGGTGGGTCGGCGGGCAGGTGCTTCCAGGCGAGCGCGGTGACCGCGAGGGCCAGCGGCACGTTGATCAGGAAGATCGCTTGCCAGCCCTGCCAGGTCACCAGCACTCCGCCGAGCACGGGGCCGAACGCGACCATGACCTGCCCCGCGATGGCCAGCAGGCTCAGCGCTCCCGCGGGCAGCGCCATGCCGCGCCGGTCCGATTCGGCGCGCAGCATCGCGACTCCGGCGGGGAACGCCGCGCAGGTGCCCAGGCCGAGCAGGATGCGCAGCGCGATCAGCCAGCCCAGGTCCGGTGCCAGCGGCGCGAGCAGTGAGCTCAGCGCGGTCAGCGCCAGCGACACCAGGAACACGCGGCGGGCTCCGACTCGGTCGGCGAGCCTGCCCGCGGTGGGTGAGCCGACGGCGGTGGCCAGGTACAGCCCGGAGATCAGCCAGGACGCGGCGGCGCCCGCGTCGAACGCGTCCCGGATGTCGATCAGCGCGACGGTCATGGTGGAGGCGTTGAGCGCTTGGAGCACGGAGCCCGCGGCGATGGTCGCCACGAATCCCCGGGGCAGGCGCGGTCCGCCGTCGCGGGTGTCTGCGGGTGGGGCGGTCACGTCACGCCAGCCTAGTTCTTTAGTTTGCCTAACTTCAAAGGTTCGGGGTGCGGATCACCGCGTCGCCGGGTGGTTGTGGCGCGCCCGCGGCGGGTACGCGGGGCGCGGAACCGACGCGAGGACGGTGAGCACGATGCAACGCGGCAGCGACAAGCACGGCCCGGCGCAGGACGATGCGCTGGAAGCCGACGTGCGCGGCATGCTCCAGGGCAACCACCCCACGCGGGCGCAGGAGGAGCTCGACGCCGAACCGCCCGCCGACGACGATCCCGCGGTGCTGCAATCCCCGGCCCCGGAGGACGACGAGAACGCTTGAGGGCCGCGGTTCAGGCCGGGTGTTCGGCGGCGTCGACGGCGTCGGCCAGCCGCGCGAGTTCCCGGCTGATGTGGCTGAGCCGTTCGGACATGACGCTGGCGTGCCCGGACAGGGCTCCGGCGTGACCGGCGGCGCGCAGCCATTCGGTGATGCCGGCGACTCCGGCGGACATGCCTTCGACGGTGGTGGCGAATCCGCGGGTGACGTGCTCGAGGTCCTCGATGCTGTGCGGCATCGCGGGGTCTTGGAGGCGTTCGCCGAGGACGTGGGCGGCTTCGCCGATCTGGGCGGCGACCTCGGCGGTGTAGCGGCCGTCGTCGTCCCCGGTGCGCGTGACGCCGCGGCGAGCGGCGGGCCGCTGCGTCGGGGCCGGCGGGTGTTGGGAATGTCCGGGGAGGGTCATAAGGGTTCAGCCAACCCCACTCGGGCGGTCGAGACCACACCTTCGGGTCGAAAGATCCCGAATCCACCCGTTTCCCGCACAACCTCCCCAGCCTGTTGCGCATCGAGCAACACGAGGTGGTTTTGTCGTGATCGGAGGTCCGAATGGTGGAACCGCAGCGGCTTCCCCAGTGCCGCGGCACCCGACTTTTCCGGTGGCTGCCGTGCGGCCCACGACATCGCCGGGATCGCGGTCGAGGAGCCGGTGATCGGCCTGCTCGACGTCACCGCTCACCGGGTTCACCACCGCCAAGACCGCCGATCGAGAACGAGCTGCGCGGACCGAGGTGTCCCATGAAGGCACCAGCCGGCGCGGACCGCGGGGTGGGGTCAGTCCTGCCCGCCGGTGCCGGAGTCCGCGAGCAACCGCAGGATCTCCTCGTCGGTGGTCTCCCGGAAACCGCCGTACCACTGCCCCACCGCGCTGAAGTCCACCGGCCGCAGCACGCACAGCACCTCGTCGGCCTCTCCTTCGAGCGCGGCCACCGCGTCCGGGGCGCCGACCGGCACGGCCAGCACGATCGAGCGCGGCTCGGACTCGCGCAGCATCCGGATCGCCGCGCGCGCGGTGGCACCGGTGGCCAGGCCGTCGTCGACCAGCAGCACGTCGCGCCCCGCCGGGCTCGGGCCGTGGGACCGGCCGAACCGGGCCTCCCTGCTGCGGGCCTCGGCGCGTTCCCGCTCGCACTCCTGCTCCAGCGCGGCCGCATCGAGGTGGAAGGCCCGCAGCAGCCGCTGGTCGTAGGTCGGCGGGCCGTGGGCGGTGACCGCGCCCAGCGCGAGCTCCGCCCGGCCGGGGGCGCCGATCTTGCGGGCCACCGCCACCCGCAGCGGCGCGCCCAGCGCGGCGGCGACCTCGGCGGCGACCGGCACGCCCCCGCGCGCCAACCCCAGCACCAGGGGGCGGTGCCAGTCGCGGCCGGTGAGGTGGCGGGCCAGGACCTGACCCGCGTGGCGGCGGTCCCGGTAACGACCGGCCGCGCCGATGCCCGCCATCACGCGCCTCCCTCCGACCCCGAGGTGACCTGCTGCCACCCCCGAAGGTGCCCGCCGTGGCCGTAGCGGGAAACGTGGCTCAGTCGCGGAACGCCGAGACCCGCAGCAGCCGCAGCCGGTTGAGCGCCGCTGCCAGCTCGAACCGGCGCGGCACCGCGAAGTCGCCCACGTAGCGGGCGTCGACGGCCGCGACGCCGCGTTCGGCGACCTCGGCGCCGTAGCCGTCGAGGACCTCGGCCACGGTGCGGGTGCCGTCGAGCAGGCCCGAACGCGCGCACGTCACCAGCGCCAACCCGATCCCGGTGACCTGGGACGGGTCGACGATCTGCTCAACGGCGCGCAGTTCCACCGTCGACTCCCCCAGCGTCAGCGCGTCGGTGCCCCGCGCCCGCACCTTCGGGCGTTCGGTGGGGATCGACCGCGGGTCCGGCACCCGCCTGCGCACCGGGGGGAACTCGTCGGCCTCCCGGTTGCGGCCGGTGGGGGTCGCCGCGAGCGCCCGCGCCCGCTCGGTGACCTCCTTGGCCTGGTAGGAGTCCATCATCAGCACCCGGTCGGCGACGTCCATGTAGTCCCCGGATCCGCCCATCACCAGCACCGTGGAGACCCCGCGGGACCGCGACAGGGGGCGGATCAGGTCGAGGAACGGGGTCAGCGGTTCGGATTCCTTCGCCACCAGCGCCTGCATGCGGGCGTCGCGGATCATCAGGTTCGTCGCGGCGGTGTCCTCGTCGACCAGCAGCACTCCCGCGCCGGCCTCGACGGATTCGACGATGGAAGCGGCCTGCGAGGTGGAGCCGGAGGCGTTGTCGGTGGAGAAGTCCGCGGTGTCCGCGCCGGTGGGCAGGTGGCTCACGAACGGGCTCACGTCGACCCGGTGCACGCGGCGCCCGTCCTCGGCGCGGACCTTCACGGTGTCCTCGCGGGCCACGACCAGTTCGCGTCCGTCACCGGGCACGTGGTCGTAGACGCCGTTCTCCAACGCCCGCAGCAGCGTGGACTTGCCGTGGAAGCCGCCGCCGACGATGAGGGTGATGCCCTCGCCGATGCCCATGCCGGTGATCTCGCCCCGGTTGGGCAGGGTGACGCGCACCCGCATCGACTCCGGTGAGGAGAACGGCACCGCGTCGGGCAGGGGGCGTTCGTCGACTCCGCTGGCCCGGGGCAGCACGGCCCCGTCGGCGACGAACGCCACCAGGTCGCGGGCGGCCAGTTCCTCTCGCAGCGCGTCGGTGTCCTCCACCGATTCCACGAACTCCCGCATCCGCTCCTGTTCGGCGGTGTCGTGGCGCAGTGCGGCCTCGACCATGTCGGGCAGCCGGTCGCACAGGGCGCGTTCGGCGGCGCGCCCGTCGATGCTGCGGCCCCGGCCGGGCAGGTCGATGCCCAGCCGCAACCGCACCCCACCATCGGGCAGCAGCTGGCAGGAACTGCGGTCGAGGACCTGCTGGCGCCCGGCGTCGACGCGCAGGTCGCTGCCGCGCAGCCGGTGCTCGGCGGCGCGCACCAGGAACCCGGCCAGCCCGCGCGCCCGCACCGGCGTGGACCACAGCTGTGGTGGTAGTGCGGCGGTGTCGGGGTGCACCCGCACTTCGCAGCGGCTCGCGGGCGCGTACGGGTCGGGCTGGACGCGCTGGACCTCCAGGTCGAACCCGTCGAACGACCAGGTGCCGGTGAGGGATTTGTAGCGGCCGTAGCCGGCGCCGTGCAGGTCGCGCAGGGCTGCGCGCAGTCCGTCGGCGTCGCGGGCACCGGTGTGGGCGGCCGCGCCGCCGCGGCCGGTGGTGGTGCGGTGTTCGTGGCGGGGGCGCCCGTCGCGCCGGGGGCCGCCGGGGCCGCTGGATCGTTGTGCCATGGCACCGAGACGTACCGGACGTGCCGGTGATTATCCAATCGGGGGTGGCCAGATCACGGTTCGGCCACTGCGACCCGGCGAGAACGCGATCAAGCGGTTATCGTCGCTGCCCGCACGATCTTCGACGCTCCGTGATCTTGGTGATCGATCGGCGTGGGCGTCTGCCGCCCGGACGTCCCCCACCTAGGAGGCGAACCGCCGTGACCGTTCCCCGCACCCCGCTCCGATCCCGGCGCCGATCCCTGCTGTGCCGCGCGGTGGCGACCGCGCTGGGTGGTGCGCTGCTGGCCGGCTTCCCGCTGCCGGGTGCCGCCTCGCCCGGCGCGCCGCCCTCGCTCGACCGCGCCGACCCCGACGGGGCGTGGGCGGGCTACAGCGTGGGGCGCTCCTCGACCGCTGACACCGACCGCGCCGGGACGCGCGGCGCCGGGGTGGCCGGGATGGACGTCAGCGGACACCAGGGGGCGGTGGACTGGCCGCGCGCCTACGCCGACGGGGCCCGGTTCACCTACGTCAAGGCCACCGAGGGCATCGGGTTCACCAGCGACAGCTTCCTGCAGCAGTACGAGGGGTCGCACGCGGTGGGCATGACCCGCGGCGCCTACCACTTCGGGTTGCCCGACAGCTCCACCGGAGCCGAGCAGGCGCACTACTTCGTCGACCACGGCGGCGGCTGGATCCCGGACGGGCGCACGTTGCCGGGGGCCCTCGACATCGAATCCAACCCCTACGGCGAGATGTGCTACGGCCAGTCCCCGGAGCAGATCTCCGCGTGGATCGCCGATTTCAGCAACACCTACCTGTCGCGCACCGGCCGGTTCCCCGCGATCTACACCACGACGCGCTGGTGGGACCAGTGCACCGGCGCGAATCCGGACTTCGCGGTGAACAACCCGCTGTGGCTGGCGCGGTTCGCCCCGGACATGGGCCCGCTACCGGCGGGCTGGGCGTACCAGGCGATCTGGCAGTTCTCCAACGCCGGGGTGTTCCCCGGTGACCAGAACACCTTCAACGGCGACCCCGCCCAGCTGGAGCGTTTCGTCCTGTAACCCGGCACGCACGAGAAGAGGGGCGCGACGAGTACTCGTCGCGCCCCTCTCGCCGTCTTCCCGGCCTTCCCCCGTGGTCAGGGGCCGACGAGGTCTTCGGGGATGGGTTCGCTGTTGGCGATGGCGTCGAACATGCGCACCGCGTCCTGCTTGTCCCACACGATGACCGACTGGCCGCTGTCGGTCTCACCGAAGTCACCGAAGGGCACGGTGGTGGTGACACCGTTGCCGCCGCTGACGTCACCGAGCGCCTTGGCCAGCCAGAACAGGTGCCAGATGTGGTCGGAGTCGTTGAGCAGGAACGTGGTGCCCGCCGCGTTGGCCAGCGGCACCAGCCGGAACGGGTTGAACAGCGTCGCCGGGCTCATCGCCCGGTCCATCAGGGCCCCGAGCAGCTTGCGCTGGTTCTCGGCGCGCCCGAGGTCGCCACCGGCCACCGAGTAGCGGGCGCGCACGAAGCCCAGCGCCTGGGGCCCGTCGAGCTCTTGGCACCCGGCGGGCAGGTGCGCGTTGGCCATGTCGTCGTCCATCGGCTCGTCGAGGCAGATGTCGACGCCGCCTACGGCGTCGACCAGCGAGGAGAAGCCGCCGAGGCCGATTTCGGCGTAGTGGTCGATGTGTACGTCGGTGACCGTTTCCACGGTCTCGGCCAGCAGTTGCGGTCCACCGATGGCGAACGCCGAGTTGAGCTTGTCCCGGCCGTGGCCGGGGATCGGCACGTAGGAGTCGCGGGGCAGGCTGATCAGCGCCGGTTTCCCGCCACCGGTGGGGATGTGCACCAGCATCATGGTGTCGGTGCGGCGCCCGGCGGCGTCTCCGGCGGACAGTTCCTCGCGCTGGGACTCGTCGAGGCCTTCGCGGCTGTCGGAGCCCACCAGCAGCCAGTTCGTGCCGGGCGTGTCGGCGATGCGGCCCTCGTACTCCAGCGCGGGGGTGCGCTGCAGGAGGCTGTCGGTGTAGATGCCGAAGCCGACGACGACCAGCAGCAGCACCAGCAGCACGATGCCGATGCGCTTGGCCCAGTTCGGGCGCTTGCGCCTGGGTGGCGGCGGGGGCGGCGAGGCTCGCCGCGTGGGCGGTGGCTGCGGTGGTTGCGGCGGTGCGCCGCCGCCGTTGCGGCCGCGGGCGTAGTAGTCGTAACCGCCCTGCTGCGGCCGTCGGCCCCTCGGCGGATTCGCCGACCAATCACTCATGACCTTCACACCTGCGGAGTCGACTCACCGGCACGCTCCGTGCCGACCTGTGCGGTGCAGCATCCCAGAAGGTCTCCCGCCGGTGGCACACCGCTACCGCAACGGTATGGAAACCACCCGTCCGGCGCCTTCACCCGCCCCGGCCCGGGGCGCATCGGCAGGGAGATCCCGCACGTGGCGGATCCGGACAGCGAAAACGGGGTGCGGCGCGTGCGCCGCACCCCGTTCGCGGTCTCCGATCGCGGCCGGTCCGCTAGCCCGCGACGGCGGCGGCCACCGCCTCCGACCACAGGCCCACGGCGTCGTCGACCTGCTGGGAGTCGACGATCAGCGGCGGGATCATCCGCACCACGTTGCCCGCCGGGCCGCAGGTCAACAGCAGCAGGCCGCGTTCGGCGGCGGCGGCGTGCGCGCGGGCGGCGGTCGCGCCGTCCGGGGTGCCTTCGGGGGTGGTGAACTCGTTGCCGACCATGAGGCCCCGGCCGCGCACTTCACCGATCACGGGGTGTTCGGCGGCGACCTTGCGCAACCCTTCCTGCAGCCGCGCGCCCTGCTCGGCGGCGTTGTCGACGAGGTTCTCGTCGCGCACCACGTCGAGGGTGGCCAGTGCCGCGGCGGCGGCCACGGCGTTGCCGCCGTAGGTGCCGCCCTGCGATCCGGGCCAGGCCTTGCTCATCAGCGCGCTGGAGGCGGCGATGCCGGAGATCGGGAAACCGCTGGCGAGCCCCTTGGCGGTGATGAGGATGTCGGGTGTGATGGCGGAGTGCTGGTGTCCCCAGAACTTCCCGGTGCGCCCCACCCCGGTCTGCACCTCGTCGGCGATGAGCAGGATGCCGTGGCGGTCGGCGCGTTCGCGCAGCCCTTCCAGGAACGCGGCGGGCGCGGGGATGTAGCCGCCCTCGCCGAGCACGGGTTCGACGATGAACGCGGCGGTGTCCTTCGGGGACGTGACCGTCAGCAGCAGCTGGTCCAGCTCGGCCAGCGCGAAGCGCACCGCTTCGGCTTCCGACCAGCCGTGGCGGTAGGTCTCGGGGAACGGGGTGAACGCCACGCCCGGCATCATCGGCCCGATCCCGGCGCGCACCTTCACACCCGAGGTCGTCAGGGCCCCGGCGCCCATGGTGCGGCCGTGGAAGCCGCCTTGGAAGGCGACGATGGTCTGGCGCCCGGTGGCCTGGCGCGCCAGCCGCACCGACGCCTCCACCGCTTCGCTGCCGGAGTTGACGTAGAACATGCGGTCCAGGCCCGCGGGCAGGACGTCGCCGAGCCGTTCGGTGAGCTGGAGTAGCGGCCGGTGCATGACTGTCGTGTACTGGCCGTGGATCAGGGTCCCCACCTGGCGCTGCGCGGCTTCCACCACGCGCGGGTGGCAGTGTCCGGTGCTGGTCACCCCGATGCCGGCGGTGAAGTCGAGGTAGCGGCGTTCGTCCTCGTCGTAGAGGTAGACGCCCTGTCCGCGGGCGGCCAGCACAGGTGTCGCCTGCTGCAACACCGGCGAGAGCTCAGCCATGTTCGACTCCAAGCTGTCGTGTCCCGAATGTAGGATTGTTGACAATCGCGTGTGACATGCAACCATCACGACTGCGTCCTGTCCACCCGCCGACACGGAAGGCCCGCTGAACCGATGAGCACCACGAGCAGCTCCCCCGCAGGCACCGAGTCCGAAGAGGCCCGCGTCGTCGACGCAGCCCCCAAGCAGCTGCTCATCGGCGGCAAGTGGCGACCGGCCACCGGTGACCGCACCTACGAGGTCGAAGACCCCTCCACCGGTCGCGCGTTGTGCTCGGTCGCCGACGCCACCCCCTCCGACGGGCTCGCCGCGCTCGCCGCCGCCCACGAAGCCCAGGCGTCCTGGGCCAAGCACCCGCCGCGCGAACGCGGGGAGATCCTGCGCCGCGCCTACGAGCTGATCCAGCAGCGCCACGAGGACCTGGCGCTGCTGATGACGTTGGAGATGGGCAAGCCGCTGCCGGAGGCGCGCGGCGAGGTCACCTACGCCTCGGAGTTCTTCCGCTGGTTCGCCGAAGAGGCCGTGCGCATCGGCGGCGACTACGCCGTGGCGCCCAGCGGTTCCGGCCGGTTCCTGGTCACCCAGCAGCCGGTGGGCCCCACGCTGCTGATCACGCCGTGGAACTTCCCGATGGCGATGGGCACCCGCAAGATCGGCCCGGCCATCGCCGCGGGCTGCACGTCGGTGATCAAACCCGCCCACCAGACGCCGTTGTCGATGCTGGCGCTGGCGGAGATCCTGCAGGAAGCGGGCCTGCCCGACGGGGTCCTCAACGTGGTCACCGCGGTCGGTGCGGGCTCGGTGATGGAACCGATGATCCGCGACGGGCGGGCCCGCAAGCTGTCGTTCACCGGTTCCACGTCGGTGGGCCGCAAACTCATCGAGCAGTCCGCCGAGCAGGTCCTCAACGTGTCGATGGAACTCGGCGGCAACGCCCCGTTCCTGGTGTTCGCCGACGCCGACCTCGACGTGGCCGTGGACGGCGCGATGCAGGCGAAGATGCGCAACATCGGTGAGGCCTGCACCGCGGCCAACCGGTTCTACGTGCACGAAGACGTCGCCGAGGAGTTCTCCCGCAAGCTCGCCGACCGCATGGGGTCGCTGCGCATCGGCCGCGGCGTGCGCGACGACGTCGAGGTCGGGCCGCTGATCGACGCCACCCAGCTGGGCAAGGTCGACGAACTCGTCAACGACGCCGTGGGCCGCGGCGCGGAAGTCGTCGTCGGCGGCTCGGTCCACGGCGGCGAGGGCTACTTCTACCCGCCGACGGTCCTCAAGAACGTGCCACTGGAATCCCGCATGACCCGCGAGGAGATCTTCGGGCCCGTCGCCCCCATCAGCACCTTCACCGACGAGCAGACCGCCATCGACGAGGCCAACAACACCGAGTACGGCCTGGTGGCCTACGTCTACACCCAGGACCTGCACCGGGCGCTGCGCGTGTCCGAGGCGCTGGAGAGCGGCATGATCGGCCTCAACCAGGGCGTCGTGAGCAACCCGGCCGCCCCGTTCGGCGGGGTGAAGGCCTCCGGCCTGGGCCGGGAAGGCGGCAAGGTCGGCATCGACGAGTTCCTGGAGACCAAGTACATCGCCATCGGCGGCCTGTGATCGCCTGAACCCACCGGCAGTGCCCCGCGCGTCCCTGCGAGCGCGGGGCACTGCGCCGTCCGGGCCCCGGCCGGTCTCGGGCGTGTGCGGGCGTGTGCGGGCGCGGCTACGGTGCGGGTCGCCATGGATCACGACACCGCCTCGCGCCACTACCGGGCGCTCATCGACGACCACCTGCGCGCGCCCGCGCCGGAGTCGGCCGCGTCGCTGTTCATCGAGCCCTTCCGTACGGCGCTGGTCGTCGAGGGCGCCGAGGACTCCGCGATCGAGGGAATGTTGTGGGCCGCGTGGGGGCCGGTGGTGCAGGCGGCCCGCCGCTCGCGGGCCGCGCAGCGCGATCTTCTCGACCTGCTCGACGCGATCCGGCGCCGCGCGCCCCTGACCCGCGACGACGGCGACCGGTGCGTCATCTGGGGTGACCAGGTGGTGTTGACCGACCTGCCGTGCTTCGGCGCGCAGCTGCGCGAAACCTGGGACCTCGACGAGACGGGCTCCGAGCAGCAGGTGAACCTCAACGCCTTCGCCGCGCGGCTGACCGCGGCCGGCATCGACTTCTCCCGCTACGCGATCTGGACGCTGCGCGAGCACCTCGAGGACACCACCCCCGCTGCGGATCTGGGCGCGGTGCTGGCGTGGCTCGGCCACTGCGGGCCGACGCTGGCCCAGTTGAGCCTGCGACCGGACCCGCCACCGGACCGGGGTCCGGCGCGGGTGGGGCCGCTGGGCAGGGCCGCGGGCGTCGACGCAGGAGGGTTCAGCCGGACGCGGTGGGCGTTCTGGCGCGGCAGGCTCACCGAACTGGCCCGCGGTGACGGCGCGGTCGCCGAGCAGGCGCGCACGGCCCTGCGCCACATGCCCCCGCTGGAGACCACCACCTGACCGTGACCGCTGACCGGTTCCTCGCCCTCTGACCGTCGCGATCAGGCCGGTGAGCCGGGGTTGTCGGCGAGCCGGGGCGGGTAGTCCACCGGCGATTCGGGACGGGCGTTATCACCATCTGGAGCAGCGATTGCCGCAGACGGTCGCGCGCGATCGAATCGGCGCGGGGGCGCACGACGCGGTGCGCCTGATCCGCACCCCGCCACTCGACGGGCGTCCTCGCGCGGCGAGGGCATGCCAGGAGGGACGTTCGATGACCGAGACATCCACAGCGCTGCGCACCATGATCTCGCCCGGCCGCTACGTGCAGGGCCGCGGCGCGCTCGACTCGCTGGGTTCCTACGTGGTGAAGCTGGGGCGGCGGCCGCTGGTGCTGGCCGATGACGTGGTGCGCGGGCTGACCGAATCCGCGATCACCCGCTCGTTCGAGGACGTGGGCCTGCCGGTGGTGTTCGAGCGGTTCAACGGGATGCCCACGGCCGCCGAGAGCCGCCGGGTCGCCGGGGTGCTGCGCGAACGGGACTGCGACGTCATCGTCGGCGTCGGTGGTGGCGCGCCCATCGACACCGCGAAAGCCGCCGCCGACGACACCGGGCTGCCCGTGGCCAGCGTGCCGACGGTGGCCTCCACCGACGCGCCGTGCTCGGCGCTGTCGGTGGTCTACACCGAGCAGGGCGCGTTCGAGTCGTACCGGTTCTACAGCAGCAACCCGCAACTGGTCCTGGTCGACACCTTGCTGGCCGCGAGTGCCCCGGCTCGTTTCCTCGTCGCCGGGGTCGGGGACGCGCTGGCCACCTGGATCGAGGCCCGCGCGGTGGAGCAGTCCAACGCCGCCACGATGGCCGGGGGCGCGGCGACCCGCGCGGGGCGGGCGTTGGCGAAGCTGTCCTGGGACATCCTGTGGGAATCGGCGATCCCCGCGGTGCGCGCGGTCGAGCACGGCATCGTGACCCCCGCGGTGGAGGCGGTCGTGGAGGCCAACACGCTGCTGTCGGGGCTGGGTTTCGAATCCGGTGGGCTCGCCGCCGCGCACGCCGTGCACGACGGGCTCACCGCCGTGGACCACACCCACGGCCTCGCCCACGGGCAGAAGGTCAACATCGGGTCGATCACCCAGCTGGTCCTGGAGGGCCGCCCGGCGCGCGAGATCCACGACTTCATCGAGTTCACGACCCGCGTGGGCCTGCCCACCACGTTGACCGAGGCCGGGTTGGGCGGTGTCCAGGACTCGGTGCTGCGCACCGTCGCCGAGGCCGCCACGGCCCCGGCCGAGACGATCCACAACCTGCCGTTCCCGGTGACCGTGGACGACGTCGTCGACGCCCTCAAGGCCGTGGAGGTCACCGGCCGCGCGGTGCGCGCCGAAGCGGGACTGCCCGAGCCGGTCGCGCCCGCGCACTGATTCACCGGGCGCCTGGTGCGCGGAGAACACCGCGGCCGATGACGGCCCGCGATGATCACAGCGCACCAGGCCCCGGGTGCCGCGGGGTCGGGTCAGGCGACGGGGTCGGCCTCCGACAGCAGCGGCGTGAACGCGTTGAGGCGTTCCAGCGCGTCGTTCATGTGCGCTTCCAGCCGGGCCAGCAGCAGCGCCTCGTCACCGGACTCGATGGCATCGACCAGGCCGCTGTGCTCGTCGACGAGGGTCTGCGGGTCGGCGGTGTACTTGTCCTGCAGCGCGGTCAGGCACATCCGCTTCTCCACCAGCAGCGTCTGAGCCATCCGCTGCAGCCGCGGACTGCCCGAGACCCGCACCAGGGTTTCGTGGAACTCCTGGTCGGCGTCGCTGAGCTCGATCGCGTCGCCGCGGCCCGCGGCCGAGACGATGCGGGCCTGGGCGGCGGTGAGCTCCGCGACCGCCTCCACCCGGTGGTGGCGGATGATGCGTTCGCACGCGGCGCGTTCCACCGCCAGGCGCGCCAGGTAGATGTCGGTGACGTCGTCGGCGTCGAGCGTCGTCACGAACAGGCCGCGGTGCGGTTCGCTGTGCAGCAGCCCTTCCTGCACGAGCCGCTGCATCGCCTCCCGAAGCGGGCCGCGGCTCACCCCGAGCCGCGACGCCAGTTCGGCCTCGCCCATCTGGCTGCCCGGTGGCAGCGACCCGTACATGATCGCCGACCGCAGCTGGTCGGCCACGATCGCGGCGGTCGATTTCCGCTGCACCGGCTCTAACTCGCCGTGCTGGTTCTGCTCTTCGACTCCGAGCACCGACACCATCTCCTCATCGAGTTCTCAGCGCGGAGCGGCTCCCCCGAGCTCACCCCTGTCCGGGCCGGCCTGCCGGAACAACGTGCCCAGGCCCTCGTGGGGTCCCGGGTCACCGGCCAGCCGAAGCACTTCCCACGCGCTGACCTGGTTGGCGGTCAGCACCGGTTTGCCCAGGCGCTGCTCCAGCTCGTCGAGCCACGCCGCGGTGTGCAGCGCGGTGTCGGGCATCAGCAGTGCCTGCGCGGTCGGATCGTCGTTGGCCGCTGCGAACTCCAGCACCTGCTCGCGGGTCAACGTGCCGACCTCCGCGGCGGTGACGATGCCGCGGCTGGACAACCTGGTCACCTCGATCCCGCCGTGTGCCAGGAAATCGGCGAACCGGTCGGCCACGTCGGCCGGATAGGTCGCCGCCACCGCCACCCGGTCCAACCCGAGGCGCGCCGCGGCGTGCACGAACGCGAACGACGTGCTCGACGTGGCCAGACCGGTGACGGCCTGCAACTTCTCGACCTGGTCGCGGGCGCCTTCCCAGCCGAAGACGAAGCTGCCGCTGGTGCACGCCCAGATCACGGCCTGCACCCCGCGGGTCAGCAGTTCACGGGCCCCTTCGGCGAGGACCTCGGCGGAACCGACGTCGAGCAGCGCGTCCACTCGATGCGCGTCCTCCCGCATCAAGGTGTGCACCAGCGGCAACGAGATCCCGCCGCCGAGCAGGCGTTCCAGGGCCGGGTAGTCGTCTTCGGCGCTGTATCCGGGGTAGAGAATCCCTGCGGTGATCGACACCGGCAGCTCCCTCCTTGATTCGTTCCCGCGACCCGCCATGAACCAGGGGTTGCGGGGGCGAACGACACCGGACCGGCGGTCAATTGTCGACAATGCTACCGCACGGTTCGGTGCCGCCCGCAGTGGTGGACATGCTTTCGTAATTCGATCGACACGGTCACGGAATGTGAACCGCGCAGCTCAGGCGGCCGGAACGTCGAACGCCCCCACCAGGCGCTGCTGCGGGGCCACCGCCGGTAACCCCATCGTGCGCAGCGCCGCCCACATCGTGACCTGGTTCGCCGTCAACACCGGTTTGCCCAGTTCCTGCTCCAACGGGCCGATGATGTCGTAGGTCGGCAGGTTCGTGCAGCTGATGAACATCGCCTCCGCATCCGGGCGGTCCGCCGAACGCACGATGTCCACGACCTGGCGATAATCGACCTTCCAGATGCGCCCGAGCAGGCCCAGGCCCACGCTGGTGACCACCTCGACGTCGTGCTCACCGAGGAAACCCACCAGCCGCTCGGTCACGTTCTCCACGTACGGCGTCGCGATCGCCACCCGCCGCACCCCGAGCACCCCCAGCGCCTCCACCAGCGCCCCCGAGGTCGTCACCGCCGCCGGAGCACCGGCCTCCCGCATCACCGTGGTCAGGTTGCGCTCCCCGGCCGCGCCGTCGACGAAACTGCCCGACGCGCACGCGTAGGCCACCACCTCCGGCTCCGGTGACAGCAGGTCGCGGGTGGCGCTGTGCACCGCGGCCTCGTCCGAGATCAACGACGCCATCTCCACCGTCATCGGCACCGGAACGAACGCCGTGCGCGTCACGTACAACGTCACGTTCTCCGGCGCCCAGCGCCACAACTCGCGGTCCATCGCCAGGTCGAACGGCGCGACCACGCCCACGCCGCGCTGCGGGGCGGGACCCGACACCGCCCCCAGGAAGTCCTCCGGCGCCATGCCACGGCCCCCGGTCAACCGGAGTGGCGTTCGTAGCGCAACCGCTCACCGACGCTGCCGGAACGCCACACGTCGTTGCAGGCCTCCGCGAACGCGCCGAGGTTGTCCACGATCGACCCGTAGACGTTGCCCGGCACCCAGCCCACGTCGCCGTTGAGCAGCAGGTTGTTGCGCCCGTAGAAGATCGCCAGGTCGATCACGCCCGGCAGGGCCTCGATGTCCTTCTCCTCCTTGAACTCGCGGTCGAGCATCCCGCTGTCGAAGGAGAAGTACACGAGGTCACCGGGGATCGGCGTCACCGTCGGGTTCTCCTGGCCCGGTTCCCGCTCGGCGAAGCGGGGGACCATGGTGTAGATCTCGTTGCGCGCGTACTTCGCGTGATGCACCGGCCCGGCCTGCGGCGACGACTGCCACACGGCCTCGCAGGTGCGGGGGGCGTCCTTGTCCAGCAACTCCGCCACGCAGGACACTCCACGCTTCTCCAGCGTGATCGACAGGTACCTGGGCATCGTGAAATCCGTTCCATGAGAGGGCTAGCAGATGTGGATCGGTCTCCGCGGTCTCGGCTCGCGGCCACCAGCGGTGGCCACGCCGTGCCCTGCCCAGGGCCGAAGACCCGCCTCGCGGGCCGGCACGCCGACAGGCTCCGGCCCCACCGCGAGATACCTGCGGATTGTTGACAATCCTACGAGCGCTTCCTAGCGTGTCAATCCCCGGCCGCCGACGGCCCGGAGAGACACCGCGACGACGCGCGAACCGCTACCCGCCCACCTCCGAAGGCCAGGTCATGACCGACAACACCCCCACCGTCGTCGTCCTCCACGGGGGCGAACCGCCCCCCGCCATGGACCGCATCGCAGGCGTCGCCGAACTCCGCGCCACCACCGAAGACGGACTCGCCGACGCACTGCCCGGCGCCGACGTGCTGTTCGTGTGGGACTTCCGCTCCGACGCCGTCGCCGAAGCCTGGCACCACGCCCAGGACCTGCGCTGGGTCCACGCCGCCAGCGCCGGAGTCGACCGGCTGCTGTTTCCCGCCCTGCTCGACTCCGACGTCGCCCTCACCAACTCCCGCGGCGTGTTCGACGGGCCCATGGCCGAATACGTCCTGGCCACCGTGCTCGCCTTCGCCAAAGACCTCCACACCAGCGTCCGCCTGCAAGACCAGCGGCAATGGCGCCACCGCGAAACCGAACGCATCGCGGGCAAACGCGCCCTCGTCGTCGGCACCGGCCCCATCGGACGCGCCATCGCAGGCCAGCTCACCGCCGCCGGACTCCACGTCGAAGGCGCCGGACGCGTCGCCCGCGACCACGACCCCGACTTCGGCACCGTGCACGCCTCCGACGACCTCCACGGCGTCCTCGGCGACCACGACTACGTCGTGCTCGCCGCACCCCTGACCGACCAGACCCACGGGCTCATCGACGCCGAGGCCCTCACCGCGCTCAAACCCACCGCACGCCTGATCAACGTCGGCCGCGGCGAACTCGTCGTCCAACCCGACCTCGTCGAAGCACTCGAAGCAGGCCGCCTCGCCGGCGCCGCCCTCGACGTGTTCGACACCGAACCCCTCCCCGAAACCTCCCCCCTGTGGGAGATGCCGAACGTCCTGATCTCCGCGCACATGTCCGGCGACACCATCGGCTGGACCACCGAACTCGTCGAACTGTTCCTGGACAACCTGCGCGGCTACGCCCAAGGCGGCGCACTGCGCAACGTGGTGGACAAACAACGCGGCTACGTCAGCGGAACGGAGCGCAAGCGATGACCTCGACCCCCCATGCCGACACCCCACCGGCCGCGCCCGCCGAAACCACGGCGGCCGACCTCACCGCCACCGAGATGCTCCACGGCTTCGCCCACGGCGAACTCTCCCCCGTCGAAGCCACCGAAGCCACCCTGCGCCGCATCGACCAGGCCGACGGCGCCGTCAACGCCTACTGCCTCGTCGACGCCGACCGCGCACTCGACCAGGCCCGCGCCTCCGAAGCCCGCTGGGCCCGCGGCGAACCCGACGGCCGCCTCGACGGCGTCCCCACCTCCATCAAGGACATCTTCCTCACCCGCGACTGGCCCACCCTGCGCGGCTCCCGCACCGTCGACCCCGCGCAACCCTGGACCGCCGACGCCCCCGCCGTGGCACGGCTGCGCGAGCACAACGCCGTGTTCGTCGGCAAGACCACCACCCCCGAACTCGCCTGGAAAGGCGTCACCGACAACACCCTCACCGGCATCACCCGCAACCCCTGGAACCCCGAGCGCACCCCCGGCGGCTCCAGCGGCGGCGCCGGTGCCGCCGTCGCCCTCGGCATGGCACCCCTGGCCATCGGCACCGACGGCGGCGGATCCGTGCGCATCCCCGCGGCCTTCTGCGGCATCTACACCATCAAACCCACCTACGGCCGCGTCCCGCACTTCCCCGCCAGCCCCTTCGGCACCATGGCCCACGCCGGGCCGATGACCACCACCGTCACCGAGACCGCGCTCATGCTCGACGTGCTCAGCGGCCCCGACAGCCGCGACTGGTCCGCGCTCGAACCACCCGCGCACTCCTTCCTCGACGGACTCGACGACGGCGTGCAAGGCCTGCGCATCGCCCTGAGCCCCGACCTCGGCTTCGCCACCGTCGACCCCGAAGTCGCCGACGCCGTCGCCCGAGCCGCCCAGGTGTTCACCGAACTCGGCGCCACCGTCGAACACGCCGACCCCGGATTCAGCGACCCCGTCGCCGACTTCCACGTCCTGTGGTTCTCCGGCGCCGCCAAATCCGTCGCCCACCTCACCGACGCACAACTCGCACTGCTCGACCCCGGCCTGCGCGAGATCGTCGACGAAGGCCTCACCTACTCCGCCCAGGACTACCTCGAGGCCACCAACACCCGCATGGCCCTGGGCCAGCGCATGGGCGCCTTCCACGACACCTACGACCTGCTGCTGACCCCCACCGTCGGCATCGCCCCGTTCGAAGCCGGCGCCGAAGCACCCGCCGCAGCCGCCTCCCCCCGCTGGACCGGCTGGACCCCGTTCACCTACCCGTTCAACATGACCCAGCAGCCCGCCGCGAGCGTGCCCTGCGGATTCACCAGCGATGGACTGCCCATCGGGCTGCAGATCGTCGGACCCCGCCACAGCGACGCGCGCGTGCTGCGCGCCTCCCGCGCCTACGAACAAGCCCACCCCTGGAGCCGCCCCCGGCGGTGAACCGAACCGAACCGGTGGGACAACCGCTGGTTCTTCCCGCAACGCGACAGCGCCCGTGGCCCCACGCCACGGGCGCTGTCGCGTGAGAACCCCGGCCCGGACTCCGCATCGGCACCGGGCTCCTCGACACGCGGCGAGAACATCAGCTGCCGCCGCCATCGACGGCGAACTCGCTCGGCCTGAAGGTGCCAGAGCGCCCGTACGCAAGCGGATCCGGACATCACCTCAGCGCAGCGGAATCCCGGTCATCGCGGGTGTCCGGCTCGCACCGGGAGCGCGCTGCGAAGGGAGCCCTGCGTTCACCGCCGCGCTTCAAGCCACGGTCAGCATGCCCGCGACGGTCACCGACGTGATCAGCACCGTCGACCCGACGCCGAGCAACAACGCCCTCGGGCCCGTTCGCACCAAGCCGCGCACCCGCACCGAGGTGCCCAGCGCGAACAACGCGGCCGCCAGCAGCACCGTCGTGGCCTCCCGGGCCACCTCCAGCACCGAACCCGGCACCAGCCCGGTGCTGCGCACCGCCATCGCCGCCAAGAACCCCACCACGAACAACGGCAACAACGGCACCCGCCGACCCTCACCACCACCACCGCGGCGACGGCGGAGCAGACCGATGCCCGCGACCAGCGGCGCCAGCAGCACCACCCGGCCGAGCTTGACCACCACCGCCACCGACACCGCCGCCGCACCCGCCGGGGACGCCGCCGCCACCACCTGCGCCACCTCGTGCACGCTGCCCCCGGCGACCCGGCCCAGCAGCTCCGGCCCCACACCCCACATCCCGCCCAGCAGCGGCAGCAGCACCATCGACAACGACCCGAACACCGTCACCAACGCCACCCCCGTGGCCACCTCCTCGTCCTCGCGGTCCACCACGCCCTCCACCGCCGCGATCGCCGACGCCCCGCAGATCGAAAACCCCGTCGCCACCAGCAGCGACAACCCCCGCGACACGCCCAGCGCACGCCCCAGCAGCACCGTGCCCGCGAACGTCACCACCACCGCGGCCACCACCACGCCCACCGTCGCCGCCCCCAACTCCAGCACCTGCCCCACCGCCAGCTGCAACCCCAGCAGCACCACACCCGCCCGCAACACCACCCTCGACACCCACGCCAACCCCGGCGCCGCCGCACCCGGACACCCCGGCACGTTGCCGACCACCACACCCAGCGCCACCGCCGCCGTCACCAGCCCCACACCCGGCACCAGCGATGCCACCGCCGACGCCACGACCACCGCACCGACCGTCACCACGATCCCGGGCAACCGCCCCGGCACGGCCCGCACGACACCCGGCCCGGCGCTCATCGACATCCGCATGACCCGACCCTCGCCGCCCGGCCACCGACTGCGGTAGCCGGAAACCACGCAGGTCCTCATAACCGCAGTGCATGACCAGCCCCCCACCGCAGGCCACAGAGCTACAGTCGCTGCATGGCCGACCCCGACCCGACGTCCCTGCGGCTACTAGTGCTGCTCAGCGAACTCGGCAGCATCGGCGCCGCCGCCGCCCAACTGCGCATGAGCCAACCCTCCGCCAGCAAACGCCTCAGCAGCCTCGAACGCGGACTCGGCCTGCACCTCGTCGAACGCACCCGCCGCGGCGCCACCCTCACCCCCGCAGGCGACACCGTCCTCGACCACGCCCGCCACGTCCTCACCGAACTCGACGCCCTCACCGCGGGCGTCCACGCCCTGCGCGCCCGCCACCAGCAACGACTCCGCGTCGCCGCCAGCATGACCATCGCCGACTACCTCGCGCCGCGCTGGCTCACCACCCTGCGCACCGCCTTCACCGGACTGCGCATCCAACTCGACAGCGCCAACTCCGCCGCCGTCACCGAAGCCGTCCGCCACGACCGCGCCGACCTCGGCTTCCTCGAAACACCCGACGTCCCCGACGGCCTGTCCGTGCGCTACCTGACCCTCGACCGCATGACCGTCGTCGTCCCACCCGCACACCCCTGGACCCGACGCCGCACACCCCTCGGCCCCGCCGAACTCGCCGCCACGCCCCTCATCGTCCGCGAACACGGCTCCGGCACCCGCGAAACCCTCGAACGCGCACTCGCGAACACCACCACCGCACCCGCCGAACCACTGCTCGAACTGCACTCCACCACCGCCGTGCGCAACAGCGTCGTCGCCGGAGCCGGCCCCGCCGTGCTCAGCGCCCTCGCCGTCGACTCCGACCTGCGCACCGGGCAGGTCACCGAAATCCCCGTCGCCGGACTCGACCTGCACCGCCCCCTGCACGCCGTGTGGCGCGCCGGACACCGCCTCACCGGCCCCGCCGCAGCACTCCTGTCCACCGCCCTCAGCGACACCGCCTGAACCCGCCCCCCCTCGCACGTCACCACTCGATGCACGCGCCGGTTGCAAAACGGCCATTGTCATTGCAACGAGGCGCACGCAGACTGAGCCGATCAACGACCGGCGCGGGTCGACCGTGAACCGAGGAGCCCCCATGACGTCGCAACCCGTGCCCGAACGAACCGGGCTCCAAAGAGTCGTCGCCGCCTCCATGGCAGGCACCGTCGTCGAGTGGTACGAATTCTTCCTCTACGGCACCGCCGCCACCCTCGTGTTCAGCAAACTGTTCTTCCCCGCAGGCGGCAACGAACTCGACGCCATCCTCGCCGCCTTCGTCACCTACGCCGTCGGCTTCGCCGCACGCCCCCTCGGCGGACTCGTGTTCGGCCACTTCGGCGACAAGTACGGCCGCAAAACACTCCTGCAAGTCAGCCTCATCATGGTCGGCATCGCCACCTTCGCCATGGGCTGCATCCCGTCCTTCGACACCATCGGCTACCTCGCCCCCGCCACCCTCGTCGTCCTCCGCTTCATCCAAGGCATCGCCGTCGGCGGAGAATGGGGCGGCGCCGTCCTGCTCGTCGCCGAACACAGCCCCGACGACAAACGCGGCTTCTGGGCCAGCTGGCCCCAAGCAGGAGTCCCCATGGGCAACCTGCTCGCCACCCTCGTCCTGCTCGGCCTCACCACCACCCTCACCGACCAAGCCTTCCTCGCCTGGGGCTGGCGCATCGCCTTCTGGCTCTCCGCCGTCATCGTCCTCATCGGCTACTACGTGCGCACCCGCATCACCGACGCCCCCATCTTCACCGCCGCACAAACCGAAGCCGCCCGCACCCACGCCCCCACCTACGGCGTGTTCGAAGCACTCCGCCGCTACCCCCGCGGCGTCCTCACCGCCATGGGCCTGCGCTTCGGCGAAAACCTCATGTACTACCTGCTGGCGACCTTCTCGATCACCTACCTCAGCGTCGTCGTCGGCAAGACCACCACCGGCATCCTCTGGCTGATGCTGCTCGCCCACCTCATCCACTTCGCCGCGATCCCCCTCGTCGGCGCACTCGCCGACCGCATCGGACGACGCCCCGTCAGCGCACTCGGCGCCGCACTCACCGCCACCTGGGGCTTCTTCGCCTTCCCCATGATGGACACCGGACACGACCCGACCATCCTCGCCGCGATCACCATCGGCCTGCTCTTCCACGCACTCATGTACGCCGCACAGCCCGCGATGATGGCCGAAATGTTCCCCACCCGGATGCGCTACTCCGGCATCTCCCTCGGCTACCAGGTCACCTCGATCGTCGCCGGCTCCCTCGCCCCCATCATCGCCGTCGCCCTGCTCGACACCTACGGCAACTCCACCCCGATCTCCACCTACCTCGCCGCAGGCGCCGCCATCACCCTCATCGCCGTCGCCTGCGCCCGCGAAACCCGAGGCACCTCACTCCACGACCTCGACCGCCTCGACGACCAACGCACCGCCGCCACCACCTGAGCGCACCCGCTCACCCGTCCCACGCCGACATCACGTGCTTGATCCGGCTGTACTCCTCCAAACCGAACCGCCCGAAATCCCGCGCCGACGCCGAATGCTTGAACCCCGAATGCGGCATCTCCGCCACCAACGGCCGATGCACGTTCACCCACACCGTGCCCGCCTGCAATGCCCGCGACATCCGCAACGCCCGCGCATGATCACGCGTCCACACGCTCGCCACCAACCCGTAACGCACCCCGTTGGCCAACGCCACCGCCTCGGCCTCCGAACCGAACCGCTGCACCGTCACCAACGGCCCCAGCACCTCGTGCTGCACCAACTCATCACCCTGCTCCACATCGGCCACCACCGTCGCCTCGTGGAAGAACCCACGCCCACCCCGACGACGACCACCGGCCACCACCCGCGCATGCTCCGGCAACCGCTCCACGTACCCCGCCACCAACTCCAACTGGCCCGCACTGTTGAGCGGACCGAACGCCGCATCCGGATCCTGCGGCGGCCCCGGACGCAACACCCCCGCCTGCTCCGCCAACGCCGCCACCAACTCCTCGTAGACCCCAGGACCCGCCAACACCCGGCTCACCGCCGTGCAGCTCTGCCCCGCATCCCCACCGAACGCCGACGCCGCGATCCCCCGCGCCGCCCGCCGCACATCCGCATCGTCGAACACCACCGCAGGCGCCTTCCCGCCCAACTGCAGATGCGCCCGCTTCAAATCCGCCGCCGCCGAACCCGCCACCTCCATGCCCGACCGCACCGTCCCGGTGATCGAGAACATCCCCGGCACCTCGTGCGCCACCATGGCCCGACCGCTGTCCCGATCACCGCACACCACGTTCAACACCCCCGACGGCAACACCTCCGCCGCCAACTCCGCCAACAGCACCGCACTGACCGGAGTCGTCTCCGCCGGCTTGAACACCACCGCGTTGCCCGCCGCCAACGCAGGCGCCACCCGCGCCACCGCCAGCAACAACGGATGCGTCCACGACGCGACCTGCGCGCACACCCCGATCGGCTCCCGACGCGCGAACGACGTGCACCCCTGCTCGTACTCCCCCGCCGCGCCCGCCTCCTGCAACCGCGCCGCACCCGCGTAGAACCGCAGCAGATCCACCGCCCGCGGCAACTCCGCCTCCCGCACCACCGCCCACGGCTTGCCCGTGTTCCGGCACTCCGCCACCACGAACCGCTCCGCGGACTCCTCCACCAGGTCCGCCCACCGCAACAACGACCGCTGCCGCTGCCCCGGCGTCGCCACCGACCACCGCTCGAACGCCGACGCCGCGACGCCCATCACCTCATCGACATCGGTCCACCGCGTCAGCGGAGCACTCCCGTACTCCTCCCCGCTGCTGGGATCGACCAACGGCAACGCCTCCCCCGACACCGCCCCCGCACGAACCCCGCCCACGACGTTCCGCAGCTCCAGCGCAGTGGACACACGACCTCCTCCGACCGACGAAACCGATCACGCCGACCCTAACCGCGCCGCACAGCCCCGCAGCTCAGCCGCGCCGCGACCGGCACCACCACTGCCCCGCGGTACCCACCGCCAGCAGCACCACCACCGGCACGAACGCCCACCGGTACGCCGCCACCGCGGGCAACCCCGACACGACCTCCAGCACCGCACCCACGAACACCTGGATCAGCACGGCCGCCAGGAACCCGCCCATGTTCACCACACCCGAAGCCGCCCCCGACCGGTGCACCGCGTTGGCCTCCCGCGCACCGTCGAACGCCAGCATCGCCGCGCCACCACCGAAACCGAGCACGCCCAGCACCACCACCAGCAGCGGCGCGCCCAGCACACCCGGCCACGCCACGATCACCACCCACGCCAGCACGACCAGCACCGACATCGCCAACGTGTAGCGCTCCCGCCGACGCGGCCTGCCCGCGATCCACTGGCTGGCCACCAGCGAACCCGCGATGAACCCGACCGCCGACACCAGCAGCAGCGCACCCGCCGAACCACCGGGCACGCCCTGCGCGCCCGTCAGCCACGGCGCACCCCACAACGTCGTGATCGCCAAGAACTGCGACAGCAGCACGAAGTGCACCCAGAACGCGTGCTTCGTCCCGCGCTGCGCCACCACCAGCCGCAACGTGCGCCCGATCCGCTCCCCCACGTCACCGGTGGCCGCCGCGACCGCACCCGCCGGACGATCCCGGATCACGCCCCCGGCCACCACCGCCAGCAACGCCGTCAGCACCGCCGCGCCGAGGAACGTCGACGTCCACCCGAGCCCGTGCAGCGCCGACGTCAACGGGACCGTGGACAACACCTGCCCGAGACCACCCACCAGGCCCGTCAACGCCGCGACCCGGCCGTAGCGCTCCGCCGGGAACCACTGCGCCGCGACCCGCAGCACGTTGGTGAACATGAACGCGTCACCGATGCCGATGAGCACCCGGCCGGCGACCCCGCCCAGGATCGACCCGCTCACCGCGAACACCGCCGAGCCCACCGCCAGCGCCACCACACCTCCGGTGATGACCCGGCGCGGCCCCATCCGGTCCGCCAGCAGACCCGACGGCACCTGCAGCACCAGGTAGACGCCCAGCTGCAACGCCGAGAACAGCGCCAGCACCCCCGGGCCCGCGGAGAACCGCACCAGCGCGTCGGGTGCGGCGACCCCGAGGCTCGCGCGGTGGAACAGCGCCACGAAGTAGCACGCCGCGCCCACGCCCCACACCAGCCACGCACCGCGCGGCGGCGCGACCGACCTCGCCACTGACCGATCTCCGGCAACACCGACCGACACCGGAACACCCACCTTCCTCGACTTGTATCCACCATAGATACAAGATGCGGATCAGTACTATGGGCGCGTGTCGAGCGCAACACCGGAACCCCGGACCGGACCAGCCACCGAACCCGCCTCGGCGGGCACCGGACCGCCAGCCGCCGATCGGGCGTACCAGCACGTCAAAGCGGGACTGCTCGACGGCACCTACCCCGACGGCCACCTGCTCTCCGAAGGCGAGGTCGCCACCGCGCTGAACATGTCCCGCACCCCGGTGCGCGAGGCCTTCCTGCGGCTGCAGACCGAAGGCTTCCTGCGGCTCTACCCCAAGCGCGGAGCCCTCGTCGTCCCGGTCACCCCCACCGAAGCCCGCGCCGTGCTCGAAGCCCGCCTCGCCCTGGAGAGCTTCGCGATCGACAAGCTCGCCACCGAAGGCCCCGAAGCGATGGCCACCGTGGGCCGGGAACTCACCGCGCACCCCGCCTGCGACAGCAGCGCCCTGAGCGCCTCGGAGATGCACGAGACCGACCGCGACTTCCACGCCCGGCTAGTCGCCGCCGCCGCGAACCCCATCGTCGACGACCTCTACACCGCCCTGCGCGACCGCCAGCTGCGCATCACCGCCGGAGCCCGCACCCAGGACTGGCAGCCGCACATCAACCACCAGCACACCCAGGTCGCGGCCGCGCTGCGCGACGGCGAGGCCGCGACGGCGAAGACGCTGCTGCGCGGTCACCTGCTGGGCGTGCTGCACGCGCTCGGCGTCGCCGGCGGCCCGATGCTCGAAGACCCGGCCTGAACCTCCACGAGCGCTCACCGTCTTGGCTGGGTGTCTTCTTTGAATCTTTAGATCGTTAATTTCACTCGACACTGAAATAATCGTGCTAATAAACTCATTCGGGCAAAAGAGTGGGCGGCGCGAACGCCGCCCACTCGGCCGGGCCTCGGCCCGGAACTACCTCACGCCGGGGACGTGCCGCCCGCCGGCGGCTGTCCGAGAGCTCCCGTCTCCCCGCTGATCGCCTGGGGCGCCTGCGGCCCGCCGGACAGCGCCTGGCCGCCCGAGAGCCCGGACGTGGCGCTCGGGACCTCCTTGCGCGCCACCTCCTCCGCGGCCCGGACCGCTTCGGCGACCTCCGGGTTCGACGAGGTGTCGAACCACGCGGCCACCGACTCCTCCTCGTCCTCCGGGCGGTCGGTGGGCGGCTCCTCCTTCGGCGGCTCGTAGCGGAACGTGCCGTCCTCCCCCGGCGCGCCGAGCATGCGGGCGAAACCCTCCAGCGACTTGTTGAAGTCGCTGGGCACCACCCACACCTTGTTCGCGTCGCCCTGCGCCATCTGCGGCAAGGTCTGCAGGTACTGGTACGCCAGCAGCTCCGGGGTGGGCTTGCCGCGCTTGACCGCGGCGAACACCTTCTCGATCGCCTTCGCCTGCCCCTGCGCCTGCAGGTAGCGGCTGGCCCGCTCGCCCTGGGCGCGCAGGATGCTGGACTGGCGCTCACCTTCGGCGTCGAGGATCGACGCCTGCTTGGCGCCCTCCGCGGCGAGGATCTGGGACTGCTTCTGCCCTTCCGCGGTCTTGATGGCCGATTCCCGCGCGCCCTCGGCGTTGAGGATCATCGCGCGCTTCTCCCGGTCGGCGCGCATCTGCTTCTCCATCGAGTCCTTGATGGACGGCGGCGGATCGATGGCCTTGAGCTCGACCCGCGCGACCCGGATGCCCCAGCGCCCGGTCTCCTGGTCGAGCACGCCGCGCAGCTGCGTGTTGATCTGGTCGCGGGAGGTCAGCGTCTCCTCCAGGCTCATGCCGCCGACGACGTTGCGCAGCGTCGTCGTGGTCAGCTGCTCCACGCCGATGATGTAGTTCGAGATCTCGTAGACCGCCGACCGCGAATCGGTGACCTGGAAGTACACGACGGTGTCGATGGACACCGTCAGGTTGTCCTGGGTGATCACGGGCTGCGGCGGGAAGGACACCACCTGCTCGCGCAGGTCGATCTTCGCCCGCACCCGGTCCAGGAACGGCATCAGGAAGTTCAGGCCCGGAGCGGCGACGGTGCGGAACCGGCCCAGCCGCTCGATCACCGATGCTTGCGCCTGCGGCACCACCAGCACCGACTTGGCCACCACGACGATCACCAGCAGTATTACGACCACCAGCACGATCAATCCAGGACCCACTTCGCCCTCCAGTTCACGGTTGCGCCGACACGATGGCGGTGGCGCCGGAGATCTCCATCACCAGCACCGTCGTGTCGGTCTCCAAGACTTCGGCCTCGTCGAGCGTGCGGGCCGACCACACGTCGCCGTCGATGCGGACCCGGCCACCGCGGTGGTCCACGGTGGACACCACGGTCGCCCGCTTCCCCAGCAGCGCGTCCACATTGGTCTTGAGCTCGTTGCGGACCTCGAAGCGACGCTTCAGCGCGGGACGTGCCCCCAGCACGAGCCCTCCGGCCAGCCCGGCGAACACCAGTGCGCTCAACCAGACCGGCGCCCCGAGGGCGACCGCGCCCGCCGTTCCCAGCGCCGCGACGCCCAGCATGACGAGCACGAATTCCCCGGACAGCACTTCGGCGGCCACCAGGAGCAATCCGACGATCAACCACACGAGCGAGGCCATGAGTCCATCGTGGCAGAGCCCACCGGCCTTGTGTGCGAATTCGCTCGACGTGATCAACCCGGGATATCCGGTGGGCACGGACCCGCTCGCCCGCCCGCGCGGCGCGCTCGGGCCGGATCAGCCCTCGGTCACGAAGTCGATCAACCGCTCCACGGCGCCGATCAGCGGGGCCTCCAGGTCGCGGAACCCGTTGACCGAAACGAGCACGCGCCGCCACCCGTCGGCCGGTTCGCCCCAGCCGAGCGCGGCGCACGCGCCTTCCTTCCAGTCCTGCCCGCGCGGGACCCGCGGCCACGCCTCGATGCCGACCGAGGAGGGCTTGACCGCCTCCCACACGTCGACGAAGGGGTGGCCGGTGACGCACACGTGCGGATCGGTGATGCCTTCGACGAGCCGGGACTCCTTGCTGCCCTCGACCAGGTGATCGACGAGCACGCCGACGCGGTGCCCCGTGCGGGGGCCGAATTCGGCGAGCAGTCCGGGCAGGTCGTCCACGCCGTGCAGCGGTTCCACAACGACGCCCTCGACCCGCAGGTCGTGCCCCCAGACCCGCTCGACGAGCTCCGCGTCGTGCAGCCCTTCGACCCAGATCCGGCTGCCCCGCGCCTCACGCGCCCGCAGGCCGTCGACGTGGACCGATCCGGAGGCCGACGTGCGGGTGGCGGCAGGTGCGGTGGCGGGCGCGGGCACGAGGGTGACCGGTCGCCCTTCGCAGAGGAACGCCGCGGGGCGCATCGGGAACAGCCGCCGCGCGCCGTGGCGATCTTCGAGCACCACGTTGCCCTTCTCCACGCGCAGCACCGCGCCGCAGAAGCCGCTCGCCGGGTCCTCGACCACCAGGCCGGGCTCGGCCGGGACCTCGGGGATCTCGCGGCGCTTGCGGCCGGAGGACAGGATGTCGTTGCCGTAGTTGACCGAACGCACGCGCGAACCTTACTCATCCGGGTGAGCCGCGCGGTTCGCGGCGCGCCGCGGGGAGGATCGCGACGCGGCCCACACCGCACCGCCCCCCGGCGGAAATCCGCGTGCGGGATACGTACTCTTCCTTACCGTGCCATGCCCAAGCGCAACGATGGTCGTGTGGGCGTCCGCCTGGTTGCACGGTGCGACCGCCGCGGACGACGTGCTCGACGCTCTGCAGATCTGGGGCGAGTCGCAGGAAGTGCGCGCCGCCGACGACGAACTCGCCGCCCGGCTGGACCTCCCCGGCCCCCAGGACACCCCCGCCGGTCCCGCGCTGCTGCTGGCGGCGCTGCGCAAATCCGGTGCCACCGACGGAGAACTCGCCCTCCCGGCCCCCGGCGACGTCCGGGGCCTCGGTACCGCGAGTCCGTTCTCGAAGCAGGCGTTGCGGCGCGGTGAGGCGGTCATCCTGCCCGAGGCCGGGCTCGGCCTGGTCCCGGAGACGGTCGCCGAGGGCATCCTGCGCTGGACGGTGTTCCCCGTCGGCGAGCTGCCCCCGGCCGAGCACCTGCCGATCGGCGAGGCCGAGCACGGCATGTCCTCGGCGATGCGCGAGGCCGCCAGCACGCTGATCGACCTCGACATCGCCAAGCGGCGCCCCGGCGTGCGCGACGAGATCGCCTCGACCGTCGCCGATCGCCCGAAGCCGCCGTGGCCGGAGGACGTGCCGCAGCGGCCGCTGCGGATCCTGCAGCGCGCCTCCGAGGTGGAGGCGATCCTGTGGGTGGCCACCGACGACGCTCCCGGCGGAGCGCTGTCGGCCTCGGCGACCCGAGCTCGCACGGAGGCGCTGCGCCCGCTGTTCGACTCGGTCCGCGCCGCGCGCCGGGCCTCGATCGCGGAGATGGTCCGGGTGCTCGCCGAGAGCGCCAGCAAGCACTGAGGCGCTCCTCGGTTCACACCAGCGGGCTGCCCGCCTTGATGCGGCGGCGCACGTCCCACAGGTAGTAGTTGAACGGGAACTTGCGCAGCACCGGCGGCAGTCGCCGGATGACGGCACCCATGGCCCGCATCAGCCGGTCGAAGCGGCGCTGGTCGCGTCCGGTCCAGGGCAGTCGCATCTCGTCGCGGAACCGCTGCGGCAAGAAACCCGTGGTGAGGAACTTGTTGAACCCGCCCAGCGGGGCGCTGACGTAGCGCGGCATGAATCCGAGCACCGCGATCTGGTGCAGGTATTCGCGCACCGTGTCGTCGACGTGCACCTGCTCCAGCGCGTCGTTCCAGTACCGCTCGAACTCGGCGCGGTCGGCGGGCCACATGTCGTCGGTGACCTGCAGCGTGGTGCCGAGCGTGGCGGAGCGCTGGTAGAGCTCGTCGATCTCGGCGTCGGTGAGGCCGCCGACGAGCATCGTGTACACGTCCTCGACGCCGCGGTAGAGGCACGCGGCGACCCACAGCTGCAGGTTCTTGTCGAAGGCGTTGTAGGACACCGGGCTGGACTCGGTGGAGCGCACCCGCGCGTGGGAGCGGTTCGTGGCGCGCCGGAACAGGGCTCGTTCCTCGTCGGTGCCCATCGACGCGACCGCGAGGTAGGTCAGCGTGGTCCGGGTTCGCTTGATGGGGTGTTTGATGATGTTGCCGGTGTCGACCTCGCTCTCGACGACTCCGTAGCCGACGCCGGGCCGGGCCAGCTGCATGATCACGTTCGCGCCGCCCGCCAGCAGGCCGGCGCCGACGATCAGCTCGTCTTCGCGCACTCGCGATTCGGTGGGAACTGTCATCGGTCCCTCTCCTCCGCTACCGGGCTCCCGTACGGACGACTCCGCCCGGCGAACTCTGCTCACGCCCGTTAGCAGATATGGAACCGATCTTCGCGGAACCTGTCAAGACCGCGCTCCCCCGCGAGATGCCAAGATGGCCGCATGGAGCCGTCCCCCCTGCGCGTGTACGGCGGTGTCGAAGGCGACGACCGCAGGGCCGAGCGACGGGCGCAGTTCCTGGAAGCGGGCCTCGACCTGCTGGGGTCCGGCGAAGCGACGTTGTCCGTGCGCGGCGCGTGCAAGCAGGCCAGGCTCGCGGCCCGCTACTTCTACGAGAGCTTCACCGACCGCGAAGCGCTGGCCGCCGCCGTCTACGACCACGTCATCGAGGACCTCGCGAACCGCACCTTGGAGGCGGTCGCCGCGGCGCCGTTCGACGCGCGGGCGAAGGCTCGGGCCGGGCTGAGCACCCTCGTGGGCATCGTCGGCGACGATCCGCGGCGCGGCCGGTTGCTGTTCTCCGCGCAGGCGGGCGCCGCGCTCGCCGAACGCAGGCGGCGCTCCACGTTGCTGTTCGTGGGGCTGCTCGGCGGTCAGGCCAAGGACTTCTACGGCCTGCCCGACAGCGCCGATCTCGACGTGCTCAGCCAGTTCGCCGTCGGCGGCCTCGCCCAGACGCTCACGGCCTGGCTCGACGGCACCCTGCCCGTCGACCGCGATGCCCTGGTCGAGCACTGCACGAACATCTTCCTCGCCGTCGGCGACATCTCCCCGCACTGACCCGCACCGGCCTCGGCGAACCCGGACCGTGACGCGGCGGACCGTTCGCGAACGACGAATCCGGACGCGCGGCGGAACCGGCTACGATCCGCGGCATGGAGTGCTTCGCCGCCCTGCGCACCCGCCGCTGAGGGGCCGCTCACCGCCGGTCCGCACCGGCCGTGGGCGAACCCACCAATGCCCTCGTCAGCACCGGGTATCGGCCCTCAGCTCGAAAGGCACCCCATCATGCTCATCCGCGCGTTCGCCCGCGATGATCTCGCCACGCTCACCGAACTGACCATCAACACGTTTCGGCCGTTCTACGAGGACGTCTTCCGCCCGCTGGTCGGCGAGGTCGTCTTCGCCAACCAGCACGGCGATCGGCGCGAGGACTACCGCAAGCAGGTATCCGAGCTCCACGCGCCACAGCGGCACACCTACGTCGCCGTCGCCGAGCTCGGAGGCGCCGTCGCGGGATACGTGGCGTGGAGCGTCGATCCGGCGCGCCGCAGCGGCACGGTCACGCTGCTCGCCATCTCCGCCGAACACCGCAGGCAGGGCGTGGGCACCGCGCTGTGCGAGCACGCCTTCGACGCAATGCGCGCGCTGGGTGCGGAGGTGGTCGAGATCGGCACGGGCGGAGATCCCTTCCACGCCCCGGCCAGGTCGCTGTACGAGCGGCTCGGGTGCGTTCCGCTGCCGGTCACCGCCTACTCCCGGCGACTGCGCGGGACACCGGACTCTTCCGGGACGGGGCTCAGAACGCCCGTCCCGGAAGAACCAGCCGGGCTCAGCCGTTGACGGAGGTGCAGCAGCCCGGGGAACAGGCTTCGCCGTTGCGACCGCAGCCCGCGGCGGGCATCAGCGACAGCTTGCGGGGGCGAACCTCGTCGACGTGCTCGGAGATCAACTCAACGATCATCTTCGCGAACCGCGGGTCGTCCCCGGCGGTACCGGCGCGGGCGAAGCCCATGCCGAGCTCGGCGGCCTTCTCCGCGGCCTCGTTGTCCAGGTCCCACACCACTTCCAGGTGGTCGGAGACGAACCCGATCGGGCTCACCACGACCGAGGCGACGCCCTTGGCGTGCAGTTCCTCGATGTGGTCGACCACGTCCGGTTCCAGCCACGGCACGTGCGGCGGGCCGGAGCGGGACTGCCAGACCACGTCGTAGGTCTCCACTCCCGCCTCCTCGGCGACCAGCCGGGCGGATTCGGCGATCTGCCGCGAGTACCACTCGGGCCGACCGTCGGGGCCCTGCGCGGAGTCGGCGCGCAGCGGGATGGAGTGCGCGGTGAACACCAGCCGGGCCTCGGTGTCGCCCAGGTCCGCGTAGGCGCGGCGCACCGCGTCGGCGTTGGCGGACACGAACAGCGGGTGGTCGAAGAACTGGCGCAGCTTCACCAGGTCCGGGGCCTGCTCCCCCACGGCTTCGCGGGCCCGCACGATGTCCTCGTGGTACTGCTTGCAGCCCGAGTACCCGCCCCACGCCGAGGTGGGGAACACCAGCGCCCGGCGCACGCCGTCCTCGGCCATGCGCGCCACGGTGTCCTCGATCATCGGGTGCCAGTTGCGGTTGCCCCAGTACACCGGCAGGTCGCGGCCCTCGGCGCGCAGCTGCTCCTGCAGGCCGGCCATGATCTCGCGGTTGAGGCGGTTGATCGGCGACACCCCGCCGAAGTGGTGGTAGTGCTCGGCGACCTCGTCGAGCCGCTCCGGTGGCACGCCTCTGCCTCTGGTGACGTTCTCCAGGAACGGCCGGACTTCTTCCGGGCCTTCCGGTCCACCGAACGACAAGAACAGCAGCGCATCGAAACTCACCTGACCATGATGGCCCCGAGCGGAATCGGCCGCTCACGCGGGTGGGGCGTGCGCGATCGGCGCACGCCCCACCGGTCTCACGCGCCGAGCGCGGAGAAACCGCCGTCGACCATGATCATGGAACCGGTCGTCTTGGGCAGCCAGTCCGACAGCACCCCGCAGATCGACTTCGCCACCGGCGTCGGGTCGTTGACGTCCCAGCCCAGCGGCGCACGCTCGGACCAGGTGTCCTCCAGGCCGGAGAACCCTGGGATGGACTTCGCGGCCATCGTGCGCACCGGTCCCGCCGAGACCAGGTTGACCCGGATCCCCCGCGGCCCCAGCTCACGCGCCAGGTAGCGGTTGGTCGACTCCAGCGCCGCCTTCGCCACGCCCATCCAGTCGTAGGCAGGCCACGCGACGCGGGCGTCGAAGTCCATTCCCACGATCGAGGCACCCTCCGACAGCAGCGGCAGCGTCGCGGTGCTCAGGGACTTGAACGAGTACGCCGAGATCTCCAGCGCCGTGGACACGTCCTCCCACGGCGCCTCCAGGAAATCCCCACCCAGGCAGGACGCCGGGGCGAACCCGATCGAGTGCAGAACGCCGTCGAGGCCGTCGACGTGCTCGCGCACCCGGTCCGCGAGGCTGTCGCGGTGCTCGGCGCTGGTCACGTCGAGCTCCAGCACCGGCGCGGGCTTGGGCAACCGGCCCGCGATGCGCTCCACCAGGCTCATCCGGCCGAACCCGGTCAGCACCACCTCGGCGCCCTGCTCCTGGGCCATCTTGGCCGCGTGGAACGCGATCGACGCGTCGGTGATCACGCCGGTGATCAGGATCCGCTTGCCTTCGAGCAATCCGCTCACGTACTTCCTCCGCTGTGCTTGCTGAGGCCCGCCACCGGGCGGGCCGGACGAAAACTGGATCGGCGCCGGGAGCTCAGTGGCCCATGCCGAGGCCGCCGTCGACGGGGATCACGGCGCCGGTCACGTAGGCCGCGGCGTCCGAGGCGAGCCACGCAACGGTGCCCGCGACCTCGTCGGGCTCGGCGAAGCGCGCCAGCGGGATCTGCCCGAAGATCTCCTTCTTGCGCTCGTCGCTGAGCTGGTCGGTCATGTCGGTGGTGACGAACCCGGGCGCGACCACGTTGGCGGTGATGCTGCGCGAACCGAGCTCGCGGGCGATGGACCGCGACAGACCGACCAGGCCCGCCTTGCTCGCCGCGTAGTTCGCCTGCCCGGCCCCGCCGGACAGGCCCACCACCGAGGACACGAAGATCATCCGGCCGCGCTTGAGGCGCAGCATGCTGCTCGCCGCGCGCTTGGCGACCCGGTAGGAACCCGCCAGGTTCGCGTCCAGGACGCGGCCGAACTGCTCCTCCCCCATGCGCAGCAGCAGCCCGTCGTCGGTGATCCCGGCGTTGGACACCAGCACCTCGACCCGGCCCTGCGCGGCCTCCACCTCGTCGAAGGCGGCCGAGACCTGGTCGGCGTCGGTGACGTCGCACTGCACGCCGCGCAGCCCGTCCGGGGCGCCGGATCCGCGGTGGGTGACCGCCACCTCGTCGCCCGCGGCCTGGAACGCGCGCGCGATCGCCAGCCCGATGCCGCGGTTACCTCCGGTCACCAGTACGGACCGTCCCACTGTGGATCTCCTCCCGAATGCCCTGCGTGGTGAACGCCCGCGCCTCGACGGCGCAGCCGATTCACCTGAACAGCCGCGACATTATCGGTTCACCCGCGCGTCCCTCCCATCCACTCCGCACAGAAAACGACCTCCAGAGTGGTGCCGCGCCGACAGTGGACACCGCCGTCGGGCGCCGCGAGGCCCTACGGTGCAGTCAGCGGTGATCCGAACCGCACGCACGTACCCGGACCGTCCCACCGATCGCGCCGATCCTGGCCAGGAGCACCCCCGATGACGACCGCCGCCCACCACCGGCCCACCGCGAACCTGCCCGAACCCGCCGAGATCGCCGCCGCGCTGCGCGGCGTGCTCGACGGGCGGGCGCGCTTCGACCCCGGCACCCGCGCCCTGTACTCCACCGACGCCTCCAACTACCGGCAGGTCCCGCTGGGCGTGGTGTTCCCGCGCCACGCCGACGACGTGGCCGCGACGATGGCCGTGGCCCGCGAGCACGGCGTGCCGATCACCGGGCGCGGCGCGGGCACCAGCATCGCGGGCAACGCCTGCGGTCCCGGCCTGGTGCTCGACTTCTCCCGGCACTTCAACCGGATCCTCGACGTGGACCCCGAGCGCCGACTGGCCACAGTGGAGCCGGGCGTGGTGCTCGACGCGCTGCAGGCCGCGGCGAAACCGCACGGGCTCGCGTTCGGGCCGGATCCCTCCACCCACAGCCGCTGCACCCTCGGCGGCATGATCGGCAACAACTCCTGCGGCACGCATTCGGTGGCGTGGGGCAAGACCGTGGACAACGTGCGTTCGCTGGACGTGCTGCTCTCCGACGGCACCCGGCTCACCGCGGGAGCCACGCACGAGTCCGAGCTCGACGCGCTGTGCGCCCGCGGGGACCGCACCGGGCGGCTGTACCGGAGCCTGCGGGAGCTGCGCGACTCCTCGGCGCAGCTGGTGCGCGACTCGTTCCCCGACCTCACCCGGCGGGTCTCCGGCTACAACCTCGACCAGCTGCTGCCGGAGCAGGGCTTCCACCTGGCGCGGGCGTTGACCGGCACCGAGGGCAGCTGCGCGGTGCTGCTGGGCGCCACCGTCGAGCTCGTCGACGTGCCCGCGTGCCGGGCGATGATCGTGCTCGGGTTCGACGACAGCTACGCCGCAGCGGACCAGGTGACCCGGTTGCGGGGGCTGGACGCGCTCGCGATCGAAGGGCTCAGTTCCGAACTGGTCGACGTGGTGCGCGGCCGCAACCCCGCTTCGCCCGCGCTGCGGCTGTTGCCGGGCGGTCGCAGCTGGCTGCTGGTGGAGGTCGGCGGCACCGACGTGCGCGACGCCGAGAACGCCGCCGAACGGGTCCGCCGGGCGATGGGTTCGCGCGCCGAGTCCGTCGTGCACACCGACCCGGCGCGGATGGGCGCGCTGTGGAAGATCCGCGAGGAGGGCTCCGGTTACTCGACGCGGATGGCCGACGGCTCGGAGCGCTGGTCCGGCTGGGAGGACGCGGCCGTGCCCCCCGAGCGGCTCGGCGCCTACCTGCGCGAGTTCGACGCGCTGCTGGCGCGGTTCGGCCGCAAGGGCGTCACCTACGGCCACTACGGCGACGGCTGCATCCACGTGCGCGTCGACTTCGACCTGCTCACCGGGGGCGGCGCGGCCCGCTACCGCGAGTTCATGGAGGCCGCCGCGGACCTGGTCGTCGCCCACGGCGGTTCGGTCTCCGGTGAGCACGGCGACGGGCAGGCCCGCTCGGAGCTGCTGGCCCGCATGTACCCGCCGGAGGTGATCGGCGAGTTCGAACGGTTCAAGGCCGCCTTCGACCCCGACGACCTGCTCAACCCCGGCCAGATCGTGCGCCCGCGCCCGCTCGACTCCGATCTGCGGCTGCTGGTGGCGCCGCCGCGCATCCCGACCCGCACCACGCTCGCGCTGCACGCCGACGACGGTGATCTCGCGCCGGCCAGCCGCCGCTGCGTCGGCATGGGCAAGTGCCTGAACACCACAGGTGGGGTGATGTGCCCCAGCTACCGGGCCACGAAGGAGGAGAAGCACTCCACCCGCGGCCGCGCGCACCTGCTGTTCGAGATGCTCAACGGTTCTCTCGTGCGCGGCGGCTGGCGCTCACCGGAGGTGCGCGAGGCGCTCGACCTGTGCCTGTCCTGCAAGGGCTGCAAGACCGACTGCCCCGTCGGTGTCGACATGGCGACCTACAAGGCGGAGTTCCTGCACCACCACTACCGCCACCGGGTGCGGCCGGCTTCGCACTACTCGATGGGTTTCCTGCCGCTGTGGCTGGCGCTGGCGCGGTTCGCTCCCGCGCTGGCCAACGCCGTGCTCGGCGGCCGGGCGGCGCCGCTGATCAAGCGCCTCGGCGGCATCGCCGCGGAACGGGAGATGCCGCGGATCGCGGGAAGGTCGCTGCGTTCCTGGTGGGCGCGGCGTGAACACCCCGCCACGCCCGGCGAGCAGCGGGCGCTGCTGTTCCCGGACACCTTCACCGACCACTTCGACCCGCACATCGGCCGCGACGCGGTCGTCGCGCTGGAACGCCTCGGGCACACCGTCGAACTCCCCCGCGAGCCGGTGTGCTGCGGGCTCACCTGGGCCTCGACGGGGCAGCTGGGCACCGCGCGCCGCGTCGTGCGCCGCACCGCGCGGCTGCTGCGACCGCGGATCGACGCGGGGCTGCCGGTGATCGGGCTCGAACCGAGCTGCACCGCGTTCCTGCGCAACGACGCGCTGGAGCTCGCTCCGGACGACCCGGACGTGCGGGCGTTGGCGGCGGCGACCAGGACCTTCGCCGAGCACGTGGAACCCACTCGCGAGCGCTGGCAGCGCTCCGGCGGCGGGAAGGCCCTGGTGCAGCGGCACTGCCACCAGTACGCCGAACTCGGCTTCGACGCCGACGAAGCCGCGCTGGCGGCCACCGGCACCGATGCGCGCGTGCTCGACGCGGGCTGCTGCGGGCTCGCGGGCAACTTCGGGTTCGAACGCGGCCACTACGACGTGTCGATGGCCTGCGGCGAGCAGGCGCTGCTGCCCGCGGTGCGCGCCGCCGATCCGGGCACGGCGGTCGTCGCCGACGGCTTCAGCTGCCGGCTGCAGATCCGCCAGGCCACCGAGACCGAGCCGGTGCACCTGGCCACGCTCGTGCGCCGCGCCCTCGACTCCTGACGCCGACGGGGTGCGTGTTCCCTCCGATGTGGAGGGACCACGCACCCCGTGATCACGGTCAGCCGGTCTGGTGGGCGATCTGGATCAGGTTCCCGCAGGTGTCGTCGAGCACCGCCGTGGTCACCGGCCCCATGTCCACGGGTTCCTGGGTGAAGCGCACGCCCAGCGCCCGCAGCCGCTCGTACTCCGCCGCGACGTCGTCGACGGCGAACGACGTGTACGGGATGCCGTCGGCGACCAGCGCGTCCTTGAAGGGTTTCGCCGCCGGGTGCCCGCTGGGTTCGAGGACCAGTTCGGTGCCGCCCGGGTCCTGCGGCGACACCACGGTCAGCCACCGCGCCCCGCCGCCCATCGGAATGTCGTGCTTGAGCACGAATCCCAGCACGTCGGTGTAGAACCGCAGTGCCGTGTCCTGGTCGTCGACGAGCACGCTCGTCAGGTTGATCCTCATGCCGGTGCGTCTCCCTCCGCGTCGGCGCCGCCGACGGGACGGCCCCGCGGCCATTGTCCGGCCGGCCTCCGACGGCGGCCGGATCGGCGCCGACGGCCCTACCCGGCCCGGTAGGCCCGGAGGAAGGTCCGCACGCCCTCGACGACGAGCGGCCGCACGCGGGAGTCCTCGGCGGCGTTCGCGGAGCCGAGCCGGTCCAGCGCGACGCCGAAAGTCAGCGCGATGAACTGGTCGGCCGCGAGCCGCGGGTCGGGCACGTCGAGCAGCCCCGCCGCGGCGAGAGCGGCGAACCGGTCGGCGACGGCCTCGTCCGGGGTGTCGGCCAGGGAGTTGTAGCCCTGGTGCGGCAGGTTGCCGGATTCGGCCCGCACCAGCCGCCGCAGCGTCGCGTGCTCCGCCGAGCCGAGCATGTCGGTGGAGATGCGCATCGAGAACGCGACCAGGGCGTCTTCGAGCTCGGCCGCGTCGGTGAGCCCGGTGAGGGTGTCGTCGAGGGTGCGCCGGATCGTGGTGATCAGCGAGGCGCCGACGGCGTCGACGACCGCGTGCAGCAGCGTCCGCTTGTCGCCGAAGTAGTCGTAAACGGTCCGCTTGGACACCTCCGCGCGAGCGGCGACCGCGTCGACGCTGGACCGGTCGAAACCGTCGGCGAGGAACAGTTCCCGGGCCGCCGAGAGGATCGCCGCCCGCTTGTGCGCGGACCCCTCGCGCAGTGTCTTCGTGGTCGGCATGGGCACAGCTTAACGTTACTACACTGCACGGTGTAGTGTAGTTTCGGATCAACGGGACCGACACGCGAGCACCGGTGAAGCCCGACCCCGGCGCCGCCCCGGTCACCTCCGGAACCCCACACCGCACTCCGCTCGCCGCCCGCTCGGACCGGCGACGACGGAAAGGACCTCCATGACCACGACCCTCGACCCCCCGATCCGCATCGGGAAACCGGCCGTCGCGGCCCTCGGCCTGCTGGCGATCGCCACCGGCGCCTTGGAATCGGTGGTGACACCGACGCTCCCGCTGCTGCAACGCGAACTCGCCATGAGCCCCGCCGAAGGAGCACTGCTCAGCGTCATGCTGCTGATCACCGGCGCGCTCATCACCCCGATCGCCGGCAAACTGGGCGACCGCTACGGCGGCGAACGCGTCCTGATCCGGCTCATGGCGGTGGTCTGCGCGGGCGGCCTCGTCTCCGCCGTCGCACCGAACCTGCCCGTCCTGCTGCTCGGCCAAGTGCTGCAAGGCGCGATGGTGGGCGCGTTACCCCTGTCGTTCATCCTGGTGCGCCGCCACCTCCCCGAAGGCGAGTCGAAGGTGGCCATCGGCGTGGTCAGCGGCCTGTTCGTCGGCGGCGGCATGGCCGGCACGCTGGCGGCCGGCCCCGTGGCCGAAGGGCTGTCCCGGCACTGGATGTTCGCGCTACCGACGATCGCCGTGATCGGCTCCACCCTGCTCGTGGCACGGCTGATCCCGCACGCCCCGCCAGGCAGGTCACCCGACACCGGGATCGACCTACCAGGGTTCGCCCTGCTGAGCGGCACGCTGATCACGCTCATGCTCGTGCTCGCACTGGCACCCGACATCGCCACCCGACCGCTCGTGCTCGGCGCCCTCATCACGGTCCTCGCCGCCTTCACGGCCGGCTGGGTCACCGTCGAACGACGCGCGGTGACACCGATGGTCGACCTGCGAATGCTTGCCCGGCCCGCCGTGTGGAAGTCGTGCGTGCTGACGTTCGTGATCTGCGTCGGCACGTCGGTGGCGGTCTACCTCGTCCCGCAGCTGCTCGCGGCCCCGGCCGACGCCTACGGTTTCGGGGCCGATGCCACCGAGATCGGCCTGATCCTGCTGCCCGGTGCCGTGACCGCCGCACTGGCCGGCCCGATCAGCGGACTCGGAGCACGGCGGTTCGGCTCGCGCGCCGTGGTCACCACCGGAATCGTCCTGATGGCCGCCGCCCTGATCTCCCTCGCCGTCGCGCACTCCGAGATGTGGCACCTCGTCGTCGGCAAAGCGATGATCGCGCTCGCCAACGGCCTGTGCGTGACCGCCATGGTCACCAGCACCGCCACCTCCGTCGACCACGCCGACACCGGCATCGCCACCAGCCTCGTCCTGGTCACCCGCGTGGTCGGCTTCGCCGTGGGCGCGCAGCTCAGCGGCGCGCTCCTCACCGCCGCGACCCCGCCCGGATCCGACGTCCCCGCCGAATCGGCCTTCATCACCGGCTTCATCCTGGCCGGCATCGTCACGACTACGGCACTGCTCGTCGCCCGCACCCTCCGCAGAGGAGCCCGGAAATGACCCGCACCGAACCGAAGCGCACCGTCCTGATCTCCGGCGCCGGAGTCGCCGGACTAGCCCTCGCGTGCCGGCTCGACCGCCGCGAATTCGACATCACCCTCGTCGAGAAGGCGAGCGCGCCACGCCACGGCGGCTACCCCATCGACGTGCGCGGCACCGCCCTCGAAGTCGCCCGGCGAATCGGAATCCTGCCGCGCCTGCGCGACGCGCACATCGACCTGCGCCGATTGACCTTCCTCGACGAACACGGCGACGAGATCGCCGCGCTCCACCCGCACGCCCTCACCGGCGGCGCGAACCAGGACCTGGAAATGCGGCGCGGCGACCTCACCACGGCACTGCACGCGGCGGCCCGCGACGATGTCGAGTTCCGGTTCCACGACTCCATCAACACCCTCCACCAGCACCACCACGGCGTCGACGTCACCTTCCGCGGCGGCGACTCCCGCACCTTCGACCTCGTGATCGGCGCGGACGGGCTGCACTCGCGCACCCGCGAGCTCGTGTTCGGCCCCGAACGACCGTTCCACCGCTACCTCGGCCACTGCTTCGCCGGATTCACCCTGCCCAACACCTTCGGGCTCGCCCGCGAAACCGTGCTGTGGAACTCCCCCGGCAGGGCGGCCGCCCTCTACGCCGCAGGCGACGACACCGTCCACGCCCTCCTCGACTTCACCCACCCGGGACCGCCGTCCGCCGCGTTCCGCACCCCCGAAGCCCAGCACCACCTGGTCACCACGGCCTTCGCCGACGCCGGATGGGAGATCCCCCGCCTGCTCGCCGCGATGCGCGACGCCGACGACCTGTTCTTCGACGCCGTCGGCCAGATCCGCATGCCCCGCTGGACCAGCGGCCGGGTCGCGCTGGCCGGCGACGCCGCGCACGCCCCCTCGTTCCGCACCGGACAAGGCACCAGCCTCGCGCTCGTCGGCGCCTACGTGCTAGCCGACCACCTCACCGGCCAAGACCACACCGCGGCCTACGCCGCCTACGAACGCACCACCCGCGACTTCGTGACCGCGAACCAGGACCAGCTCGGCGACGGCGCACTGTTCCCCACCACCGCGCACGCCCTGCACCAGCGCAACGCCAAGCTGCGCGAGCTCCGCGCCGCCCCCGCCCCGGCCGCACGACCCGCGCACTCGGCCCTCACCCTGCCGCCGCTCAGGACATGACCCTCAAATACCGGCCTCCGCCGAATCACCGACCGCCGCGTGCAGCACCCCCGGGAACGTGTTGATCTCCTCCACCAGATCGCCCACCGGCCGCTTGCCCTGCAGCCGCACCGCCACCACGGCGGTGCGCTGCTGCTCGTCATCTGTGTCCTCGCGCTCCACCTGCAGGTCCAGCACCTTCAACCCGCGGCTCGTGCACAACGTCAACACCTCCCGCAGCACCCCGTGCCCGTCCAGATACCCGACGCGCACCACCTGCGGCTCCCGCAACACCCCGCGCAGCAACCGCAACAACCGCGGATACCCCACCGCGACCAGGAAGTGCACCAGCGTCGTCGCCGACGCCAACAGCACCAGCCCACCCCCGCAGGCCATCCCGATCGCCGCGACCATCCACACCGTCGCCGCCGTCGTCAGACCCCGCACCACATCGCGGCGCACGAAGATCAACCCACCGCCGATGAACCCGATCCCCGACACCACCTGCGCGGCCACCCGCGACGGGTCCAGCGACACCCGGTCGAACTCCAGCATGTCGCCGAAGCCGTACTTCGACACCAGCATGAACAACGCCGCACCCACCCCGACCAAGGTGTGCGTGCGCAGACCCGCGCTCTTCGCGCGCACCTCCCGCTCCAAGCCCACCAGGCTCGACAGCAGCAACGCGCTGCCCAGCTCCACGAGCAGCGGCAGCTCACCCAGACCTGCGACCACTTCGTCCGCCATCGCACGAACGTAACCCAGCCCCGCCCGCTCCGACATCGTCGAGAACGATCAACGACGGCACCGGATCGGCCCAACGCGATCAGCGCGGCCGACGCGCCAAGTACACCAGCGCGGGCGGCAGGTTCCGCCACACCGTGCGGCTGAGCACCGTCTCCTCGAACACCGCCCGCAGATCCGCGTGCTGGCGCCGAGCCGGCGCCGCCCACCGCGTCCACGTGTACGCGAACTGCGTGAACGCGCCCTGCTCCGTCAGCGAATCCGCGATCAACCGGATCAGCGGCACCCCGTCCTGCGGCGCGTGCGCCGCCCACGGCAACCCGCTGACCACCACATCGGCCCGCACACCCCGCTCCGCCAGCAACCGCGGCAACGCGCGGGCGTCCGCGCACACCGTCTCCACCTCGGGGTACCGCGCGCTCAGCGACTCCGCCCACCGCTGGTTGAGCTCCACCGCCAGATGCCTGCCGCGGCCACCGAGCCGCCGCTGGATCGCCTCGGTGAACGCCCCCGTACCGGGACCGAGCTCCACCACCACCGGATCACCCGTCGCCGGGATCGGCGCGACCATGTCCCGCGCCAGGTACCGCGAACTCGGGCCCACCGCGGCCGTCGTCGTCGGCGACTTCACGAACTCGCGGAGGAACTCCACCGCGCCTGCCGCACTGCTCACGTCCGACTCCCGTGCTCTGCGGGGACTTGCTCAGGGCAGACGTCGCCCCAGCAGCAACGAGAGCACCGCGGCGACGATCGCGGCGAGCGTACCCAGCACCAACCACGGCCTGCTGGCGTCTGTGTGCTTGATCTCGTAGCCGATCTGCTCGCCCAGCGTGTCGTAGACCCGGCGCAGCTGCTCCGCGCTCGCCGCCTTGTGGAACTCACCGCCGGAGAGCCCCGCGATCTCCTCCATAGCCTCGTCGTCGACCTCCACCGGCTGCGACTGGCCCTCGATGTCGATCGTGCCGTAGTCGGTGCCGAACGAGATCGTCGTGATCGGGATCCCGGCCTTCTTCGCCTCGCCCGCCTTCGTATAAGCACCGCGCGGCGCGTTGAGATCACGCGGGATCGTCTGCCCGCCGTCGGCCATCAGCACGATCCGCGCGGGCGGCGCGCCACCGGGACCGCCGACCATCTTGCCGAACGAGTCGATCGCCGACATCGAGGCGTTGATGCCGTCCCCGGTCGCGGTCGCCTCCGACAGCGACAGGTTGTCGATGGCCTGCTTCACCCCGGCGCGGTCGGTCGTCGGCATCACCATCACCGTCGCCGTGCCCGCGAACGACACCAACCCCAGGTTGATGCCGGGAGTCAGCTTGTCGGCGAACTCCTTCGCCGCGACCTTCGCCGCCTCCAGGCGACTGGGCTCGACGTCCTTGGCCATCATCGACAGCGACACGTCCACGGTGAGCATCACCGTGGCCCGGTTGCGCGGAATCCGCTGCTCCGCCGTCGGACCGGACAACGCCACCGTCAGCAGGATCATCGCGACCGCCAGCAACGCGGCGGGCACGTGCTTCGGCCAGCCCTGGCGCTTCGGCGCCACCCGGTCCAGCACCGCGAGGTTGCTGAACCGCAACGTCTCCTTGCGCGCCCGCTTCTGCGCCCACACGTAGCCGGCGACCAGCGCCGCGACCACCAGCAGCAGCAAGAACCACCACGGCGTGGTGAAACCCGACAAACTCAACATCACGCCGTTCCCCCGGACCATCCCCGTTTGCGGGCCACCACGAACCGCACCACGTCGGCGATCCAGTCCGAATCCGTTCGCAGCACCAAGTGCGCGCACCCGGCGCGCCGCAGCGCCGCCGAGACCTCCTCGCGGTGCGCGGCAGCCGCCGCCGCGAACTCCTTGCGCAGCACCGGTGTCGTGCGCACTTCCCGTTGTTCACCCGTCTCCGGATCGGAGAGCACCACCGTGCCCACGTCCGGCAACTCCAGATCCCGCGGATCCAGCACCTCGACCGCCAGCAGCGAATGCCGGGCGCCGAGACCGCGCAGCGCGCGCTGCCAATCCAAGTCGCCGAGGAAGTCGGAGACCACCACCGCCAGGCCCCGCCGGCGCGGCGGCCTGCGCAGCGACTCCAGCAACCGCGGCAGATCACCCCGCGTGCCCTCCGCGGCCCGCGGGATCTCCGCGACCTTGCGCAACAACCCGCGCGAATGCCCCAGCCCGCCCCGCGCGGGCAACCGCACCGGGCCCGTGCCGTTGTCCACGACGGCCCCGATCCGATTGCCACCACCGCTGGTCAAGTGCGTCACCGCCGCCAGCGCGGCCACCGCCAGCTCCCGCTTGTCGCAGGCCGCGGAACCGAAGTCCAGGCTGGGCGAGAGGTCGAGCGCCACCCACGTCTCCAGCTCCCGGTCCGCCACCGTCTGGCGGATGTGCGGCTCCGACATGCGCGCGGTCACCGCCCAGTCCATCCGCCGCACGTCATCGCCGGGCTGGTAGACCCGCGCCTCCCCCGGCTCGGTGCCGGGACCGGGCACCAGGCCCAGGTGGTTGCCCTGCAGCAGCCCGTCGAGCCTGCCGCGCACCGTCAGCTCCAAGGAGCGCAGTGCGGCCTGCAGCCGCGGCCCCTCCAGCTCCGGCGGGGCCCAGGACGGGCGGTCCGCGCCGTCGTGGCCGGAACTCTCCGACACGGCTGATCGCTCCTCGTGGGTCGGGTCGGGCATCATCGCCGCGCGCACTGATCAGTACTGCTGCGCCGGGCCGACCGGAGCCTGCCCGTACCCGCCGGGCTGCGCCTGCGGCTGGGCCGCCTGCGGACGCGCCGAGACCTGCGGCAGCGGCACCGTCTGCAGCACCCGGTTGACGATGTGGTCCACCGGGATGCCGTCGGCGAGCGCGTCGTAGGACAGCACCAGGCGGTGGCGCAGCACGTCCGGCACCACGTCCACGACGTCCTGCGGCAGCACGTAGTCCCGGCCGCGCACCAGCGCGAGCGCCCGCGAGGCCGCCACGACTCCCAGGCTCGCCCGCGGCGAAGCGCCGTAGGACACCCAGCCCGCGATGTCGGACAGCCCGTGGTCGTTCGGCGTCCGCGTGGCCAGCACCAGCCGCACCACGTAGTCCACGAGCGCGTGGTGCACGAACACCTGCGAGGCGACCCCCTGCAGCCGGGTCAGCTCGTCCGCGTTGAGCACCGGCGTCGGCTCCGGACTGGCCACGCCCATCCGGTAGACGATCTCCCGCTCCTCCTCAGCCGAGGGGTACTCGACCTGGAGCTTGAACAGGAAGCGGTCCCGCTGCGCTTCCGGCAGCGGGTACACGCCTTCGTTCTCGATGGGGTTCTGGGTGGCCAGCACCAGGAACGGGTTCGGCATCGGGAAGCTCTCGCCGCCGATGGAGACGTGGCGCTCGGCCATGACCTCCAGCAGCGCCGACTGCACCTTCGCGGGCGCGCGGTTGATCTCGTCGGCGAGCACGAAGTTCGCCAGCACCGGACCGAGCTCCACGTCGAAGCGCTCGCTGCCCTGCCGGTAGATGCGGGTGCCGAGGATGTCGGCGGGCACCAGGTCGGGGGTGAACTGCAACCGGGAGAACGAGCCGCCGACGACCTTCGCGAAGGTCTCCACCGCGAGCGTCTTGGCCACGCCGGGGACGCCTTCGAGCAGCACGTGGCCCTTCGCCAGCAGGCCGACCAGGACTCGTTCGACGAGCCGGTCCTGCCCGACGATGACCCGCTTGACCTCGAACACGGTGCGTTCGAGCAACTGCGCGTCCCGAGCCGGTGTGCTCACCTGCTCCGCGGGCGTCGCCCCGCCCTCGCCGGCCTCGGTCACTTCGGCACCTCTCGTTCGGCTTCCCTGGTCGCGTCGACGTCCGTCGCGCGCCGCCCCGCGTGTTCGATCACGCGCCGGTTCCCGCCTCAGCCGGACCCCGGCCGACGTGGGCACTCGCGCGTCGAGCGCGGTCCGCAGGCGATCTTGGCACGGCTGCGCCTCGGCTGCGCGAGGGGGCACCCGGCCAGGTTCGAAGTCAACCGCACCGGCGGTATGACCCTTGTGAAGCACTCCTGGTGTCGAAGCGGGTTTTGGGGACGCCTACTCGCGCGGACCCGACCCCGGGAGGGTTAATTTCAGTCGACACTGAAGTTTTCAAGCGTACGAACCAATGAGGGCGCGCGGCTTCCGCCGGTGATCGAAATCGGGGGTTCAGTTCAGGCGGTGCAGGTCCTGCGGGGTGTCGACGTCGGCGGCCTCCGCCCCCACCGCGGGGATCCGCACCGGCGCCAGCGACTCGAACAGCGCGCGCACCGGCCGATCCCGCACGTCGGCGGGCATCGCCGCGCGCAGCGCCTCCACCCGCCAGACGCCGAGCAGCCACTGCGGCATCCCGTCCTGGTCGACCAGCACCGCACCGGCCCCCTCGACCGCGGCGTGCAACCGCGCGACGGTCTCCGGGACGAGCCCGGGATGGTCGGCCGCGAGCACCGCCACCGAGCCGTGGTCGAACGGAACCTCCCCCAGCCCCGCGCGCAGCCCGGCGAGCGGACCGGAACCGGGCGGATCCTCCCGCGCCCACCGGACCGGGACCGACACCGCGCGCTCCGGGCCCACGACGACGAGGGGGTCGGCGCCGCGCACCGCGGCGAGCGTGTGGTCCAGCAACGTGCGGCCGCCGGTGGACAGCGCGAGCTTGTCCACTCCCCCGAGCCGCCGCGCACGGCCGCCCGCCAGCACCACCGCGGCGAAGTCCTCCATCACCCGCCGATGCCTACCGCATCTCCGGCGAGCCGGTGCCAGCGGCCCGCCCCGCCGAACGAACGACGGCCGTGCCGGGTGGACGAACCACCGGCACGGCCGCCTTCCGCGCGAACCCCGCTCAGAGCACCCGGACCGCGTAGGGCGCGATGCCCGAGTAGCGGACGGGAGCCACCCGCACCTGCGAACCCGAGTACGGCGCCTCCACCATCTGCCCGCCCCCCAGGTAGAGGGCCACGTGGTGCACGCGCCCGCCCGAGCGCCAGAAGAGCATGTCGCCGCGCTGCATGGACGACAGCGGGACCTGCGTGCCCGATTGGTACTGGTAGCCGCTGTAGTGGTCGAGCTCCACACCCGCCGCGGCGAACGCGTAGATCATGAGGCCCGAGCAGTCGAAGCCGATCTTGCGGTAGTCGCCGTGGGAGTCGGCCACTCCCCCGTCGCGGATGCCGCGCGTCGGGCCGTCGGCGTCGCCGCCGCCCCAGGCATAGGGCATGCCCAGCTGGGACAGCGCCCGCTGGATCACGGCCTCGGTAGATCCCGTGACCGGGCCGGGGTCGTCGTCCGGCACCACGCTGCCCTGGCCGACCGATTCCGAGGCGGCCGCCTGGTCCTGCGCGGCTTGCGCGGCCTGGCTGGCTTCGAGCCACTCCTCGTACCGGTCGCGCTGGGACTCCAGGCCCTGCACGGCGGCGCGCGCGTCGCTGAGCTCGGCCTGCACCCCGTCCCGCTCGGCCTCGATGCCCGCGGCCCGACCGGCCTGCGCGGCCCTCGCGGCGACCGCGGCGTTCTCGGCGGCTTCGGCGCGCTCCTGGGCCGCTGCCGCCGCGGCGCGCGACTCCGCGGCGTCGCGCAACGCCTTGCGGGCCAGCGAGTCCTTGTTGACCCGGTCGATGTGCGCGCGTTCCAGGTCGTCGAGCACGTCGAGCTGGCTGCGCCCGACCGTGTCGAGCAGTTCGGCGCGGTCGAGCAGGTCGTCCGGGCCGCTCGCTCCGACGTAGGCGGTGAGCGAACCGAGCTTGCTGCCCTGGCGGTAGCTGCCCGCGGCGAACTCGTCGAGCCGGGCGCGCTGGCGCTCGACCTCGTTCGCGGCGGCCCCCGCTTGGCCGTTCGCCCCGGCGGCGAGCTGCTCGGCCCGGGAGCGGGCACGTTCGGCGCGGGCGAGATCGACGCGCGCCTTGTTGGCGTCCTCCATGGCGAGTTCCACCTGCGCGCCCAGCTCGGTGAGCCGGGTCTCGGACTCGGCCAGGCGCTGGGTCAGCTCTCCGACGCGGTCCGCCCGGTCGCCGACCCGGTCGCGCTGTGTTTGGATCTCGCCGTCGCCAGGTCGCGCCGGCGGTTCCGGCGCGCTGCCGGCGGCCACCGGGAGCGCGAGGGCGATCGCGGAGGCGAGCACCAGGCCGCCGGTGAGTCGTCGAGGTCGCCGCACGACCGCCACCTCCAGCCACCGAACTAGGCCGTTCGGCCTTGCAGGTATTGCGCCATTCAGCGCATAGGACGGGCACAACTGTGCACCCGCGCCACACGGCTCGCAATTCGTCGCACGAACCACACGCGTCACAGATCGTGCATCGCGACAGGAAACGGCTATTCCGGGCACGCTGGATCGATCAACCCGATGATCGGCCGGACCGCGGGTCGACGTGGTGGGTGTGCGGGAGGCTCAGCTCCAGGTGCTCGGGTCACCCCAGGTGCGCAGGGGTTCCGCGGAATCCGACACGGGGACCGCGGCGAGTTCCGGCAGGATCTCCACCAGGGGATCGCGCAGCACCGCGGCGGCGAGCTCGTCGTACGGAGTGGGTTCGGCGTTGCAGATGACCAGCCGCGCTCCCGCGCGCACCGCGAGCTCCGCCAGGCCCGCCGCGGGATGCACCGTCAGCGAGGTCCCGGCGGCCAGGAACAGGTCGCAGTCCAGCGCGGCCCGCTGCGACGCGCGGATCACGTCGGGGTCGAGGGACTGGCCGAACGAGACGGTGCTGGACTTGAGGATGCCGCCGCAGGACCGGCACGGCGGATCGTCCTCGCCGTCGGCGACGCGGGCCAGCGCCGCCCGCATCGAACCGGTGGCGCCGCAGTCCAGGCAGACCACGCCGAACACCGATCCGTGCAGTTCCAGCACCAGGCCGGCGCCGACCCCGCCGCGCTGGTGCAGCCCGTCGATGTTCTGCGTCAGCAACGAGGTCAACCTGCCCTGCTCGGCGAGGTCGGCGAACGCGCGGTGCGCCGCGTTCGGCTCCGCCGCCCAGGCCGGGTGCTCCGCGCGGGCCTGCCACGCCAGCCTGCGCACCTCCGGGTCGGCGACGTAGGAGTCGATGTCGCTGAGCCGCTGCGCCCGCGGATCGCGCGTCCACACGCCGTCCGGGCCGCGGAAGTCCGGGATGCCGGAGGCGGTCGAGACCCCGGCCCCGGTCAGCGCCGTGATCCGCCGGGCGGTGGCGAACAACTCGCGGGCGTGGGCGTGCGCGGAGGCGGGATCACTACCGGGTGCTGTCACCCCACCACGGTGCCACGTGGCCCAGATCACCGGGAATCCGGGCGTCGCCGCAGCTCACAAGGGCGGCGACGGCTCGTGTGAAGGCACCTTTGCACGGCGGTAACGCGCACGGACGAGCGGTGAAACACCCGGCTCCTAGCTTCGGCCCAGCACGATGAGAGGAGCCGAGGTGACCGCCACCCCGCACACCAGACCAGGCCGCTGGATCGACGGCTGGAACCCGGAGGACGAGGGCTTCTGGGAACGCACCGGCGAACGCGTCGCACGCCGCAACCTGTGGCTGTCGATCCTGTCCGAGCACATCGGGTTCTCGGTGTGGAGCATCTGGTCGGTCATGGTGCTGTTCATGTCGCCGGCCATCGGCCTGGACTTCGACGCGGCCGACAAGTTCCTGCTCACCACCGTCCCGACGCTGGTCGGGGCGCTGCTGCGACTGCCCTACAGCTACGCGGTGACCCGGTTCGGCGGCCGGAACTGGACGATCTTCTCGACGTCGGTACTGCTGATCCCGACCGGGCTGACCTGCTACTTCATCCAGCAGCCGGGCACTCCGCTGGGCGTGTTCCTGGTGCTGGGCGCGTTGACCGGGCTGGGCGGCGGCAACTTCGCCTCCTCGATGACCAACATCACGAGCTTCTTCCCGCAGCGCAGGCAGGGCTGGGCGCTGGGGCTCAACGCGGGCGGCGGCAACATCGGTGTCGCGGTCGTGCAGGTCGTCGGATTGCTGGTGATCGCCACGGTCGGCGGGACCCAACCCGCCCTGGTCGCCGGGGCGTACCTGCCGCTGATCGTGGTGGCGACGCTGCTGGCGGCACTGCGGATGGACAACATCGACGCCGTGGTCACCGCTCCCGGCGCGCAGCTGGAAGTGGCGCGCAGCAGGCACGCGTGGTGGATCTCGCTGCTCTACATCGGCACGTTCGGTTCGTTCATCGGCTACGGGTTCGCGTTCGGGCTGGTGCTGCAGCACGAGTTCGACTTCACCCCGCTGCAGGCGGCGAGCTGCACGTTCATCGGGCCGCTGCTGGGGTCGCTGGCCCGCCCGATCGGCGGCCGGATGGCGGACCGCTGGGGCGGTGCGCGGGTGACGTTCTGGAACTTCCTCGGCATGGCCGCGGGCACGGGGCTGCTGCTGGCGGCTTCGGCGATGAACTCGTTCCCGCTGTACCTGGCGGCGTTCATCGCCCTGTTCGTGCTGACCGGCGTCGGCAACGGCTCGGTGTACAAGATGATCCCGGCGATCTTCGCGAAGCAGGCGGAGCGCGAGATCACCAGTGGGCGGGACGCGGTGAGCGCGTTCGCGCAGGCCCGCAGGCTCTCCGGGGCGCTGATGGGCGTGGCCGGGGCGATCGGCGCGCTGGGCGGGGTGTTCATCAACCTCGCGTTCCGGGCATCGTTCGGCGGCGCGGCCGCCAGCGGTGACGCGGCGCTGGCGACGTTCCTCGCCTGCTACCTGGTGTGCGTGGTCGTGACCTGGGCGGTGTACCTGCGCCGGGAGCCCGCGGAGCCCGTCGCCGCGCCGCGGCCCGCGGTGGCGGAAGGGGTGCCCGGTGCCTGAGCCGCGCACCGTCGCCACCCACTGCCCCTACTGCGCGCTGCAGTGCGGCACCCGGCTGACCAGGGAACGCGCGGGCGTGGTGGTGGCGCCGACGGACTTCCCGGTGAACCGGGGCGGGCTGTGCCAGAAGGGCTGGACGGCGCCATCGGTCCTGGACACCTCCGACCGGCTGCTGACTCCGCTGGTGCGCCGCGACGGGGAGCTGGTGGCCGTGGACTGGGACACCGCGCTGCGCACCGTCGCCGACGGGGTCCGCCGCATCCAGGACCGGCACGGCCCGGACGCGGTGGGCGTGTTCGGCGGCGGTGGCCTGACCAACGAGAAGGCCTACCTGCTGGGCAAGTTCGCGCGGGTCGCGCTCGGCACGAGCCAGATCGACTACAACGGCCGGTTCTGCATGTCCTCGGCCGCGGCGGCCGCGACCGCGGCCTTCGGGCTGGATCGGGGCCTGCCGTTCCCGGTGACCGACCTCGGCACGGCCGACGTGGTGCTGCTGGCGGGCGCGAACGTGGCGGAGACGATGCCGCCGCTGATGCAGCACCTCGCCCGGCCGGACCTGATCGTGATCGATCCTCGGCGCAGCGCCACCGCCGAGCGCGCGGCGCTGCACCTGCAACCGGCGCCGGGCACGGACCTGGCGCTGGTGCTGGGCCTGCTGCACATCGCGGTGGTCGACGGGTGGGCCGACACCGATTACCTCCGGGACCGCACCGCCGGGTTCGACGCGGCCTGGCAGCGGGCGATGAGCTGGTGGCCGGAGCGGGTGGAGCGGATCACCGGTGTGCCCGCGGGGTCGCAGCGGGCGGCGGTGCGGATGCTCGCGCGGGCCGAGCGGGCGTACGTGCTCACGGGACGCGGCGCCGAGCAGCACTCGACGGGCGTGGACACGGTCGCGGGGTTCATCAACCTCGCGCTGGCGCTGGGACTGCCCGGTCGCGACGGCGGCGGCTACGGCTGCCTGACCGGTCAGGGCAACGGCCAGGGCGGTCGCGAGCACGGGCAGAAGGCCGATCAGCTGCCGGGCTACCGGTCCATCACCGACGACGCGGCGCGGGAGCACGTCGCGCAGGTGTGGGGCGTCGCGCCGGAGAGCCTGCCCGGTCCGGGTCGCAGCGCCTACGAACTGCTGGACGCGCTGGGCACCCCCGGCGGTCCGCGCGGGCTGCTGGTGTTCGGTTCGAACCCGGTGGTCTCGGCTCCGCACGCCGGGCACGTCGGCGAGCGACTGGCCGCGCTGGACCTGCTGGTGGTGGCGGACTTCGTGCCCTCGGAGACCGCGCGGGCGGCGGACGTGGTGCTGCCGGTGACGCAGTGGGCCGAGGAGGACGGCACCATGACCAACCTCGAAGGGCGCGTGCTGCGCCGCCGCCGGTTGCGCATTCCGCCCGGACACGCGCGCAGCGACCTGGAGGTGCTGCACGGCTTGGCGCGGCGCCTCGGCGAACCCGGTCACCGCTACCCCACCTCACCCCGCGAGGTCTTCGAGGAGTTGCGGCGCGCTTCGGCGGGCGGCAAAGCCGACTACTCGGGCATCGGCTACGACCGCCTCGACGCCGGGGAGGCGCTGCACTGGCCGTGCCCCGCCGTGGACGGCGACGACCACCCGGGCACGCCGCGGCTGTTCCTGGACGGTTTCGCCCACCCCGACGGCCGCGCCCGGTTCGCGGCGGTCGAGCACCGCGAACCGGCCGAGTCGGTGAGCGCGGAGTTCCCGCTGCACGCCACGACCGGCCGGGTGCTGGCCCACTACCAGTCGGGCGCGCAGACCCGCCGGGTGCGCGAACTGGCCGAGGCCGAACCCGAGGCGTTCGTCGAGGTGCACCCGGACACCGCGCACCGCGCGGGTCTCACCGACGGTGCACCGGCCCTGGTGAGCTCGGCGCGCGGCGGCACCGTGGCGCGGGTGCGGCTGGTGCCGTCGATGCGCACCGACACCGTGTTCCTGCCGTTCCACTTCCCCGGCGACGGCAGCGCGAACCTGATCACCAGCCCGGCCCTCGATCCGCGCAGCCGGATGCCGGAGTTCAAGGTGGCCGCCGCTCGCATCGAGCCGCTCCCGGCGGACCCCGCGGGTCTCGTCGCGGGCGGCGTCGCGGAGGTGTCCGCATGAGCCACGTGCTGATCATCGGCAACGGACCGGCGGCGCACCGGCTCGTGGAACGGCTCCGGGTGCACGGCCACGATGGGCCGATCACCGTGCTGGGCGGCGAGGACCGCCCCGCCTACAACCGGGTGCTGCTGGCCTCGGTGCTCGACGGCACGCTGTCCGCGGCGGCCGTGACGCTGCCCGAGTCGCGGGCCGAAGTCCGGCTGGGCGTCACGGCCACGGCCGTCGACCGCGCCCGGCGGCTGGTGCGCACCGACGGCGGTGTGGTGCACCGCTACGACGAGCTCGTGCTCGCCACCGGCGCGCGGGCCACCGCGCCCGGCGTTCCCGGCGTGCTCGACGCCGACGGCGCGCTGTCCCCGGGGGTCACGCCGCTGCGCACGCTCGACGACTGCGCCCGCATCCCGGACGGCGCGCGGGACGCGGTGGTGCTCGGGGGCGGGGTGCTCGGCGTGGAGTCGGCGCGCGCGCTGCACGCCCGCGGCCTGGACGTGGCGCTCGTGCATCCGCAGGCGCACCCGATGGACCGGCAGCTCGACGCCGCCGGCGGCGCGCTGCTGGGCGAGCACCTGCGCGGCACGGGGCTGCGCACCAGGTTCGGGCGGCGCGCCGCGCGGTACCGGCCGGGCAAGCTCGTCCTCGACGACGGGGAGGCGCTCGCCGCGGACGTGCTCGTGCTGTGCACCGGGGTGACCCCGGAGGCGGGGCTCGCAGCCGACGCGGGACTCGCGGTCGGGCGGGGCGTCCTCGTCGACGACCACCTCACCACCTCCGACCCGCACGTCCACGCGATCGGCGATTGCGCCGAGCACGACGGGCGGGTTCCGGGGCTGATCGCTCCCGCGTGGGAGCAGGCGGAGGTGCTGGCCCGGCGGCTCACCGGCGGCACCGCGCACTACCGGGGCGTCGGCACGGTCACCCGGCTCAAGGCGCGCGGCATCGAGCTGTCCGCGATGGGATCGGCTGCCTTGCTCGACGGCGCCGAACCCGGCGTGGAGCTGGTGGTGGTGTCGGACCCGGCGCGCGGGCGGTACGCGAAGCTCGCGGTCCGCGACGAGCGGGTCGGCGGTGCCGTGCTGATCGGCTTTCCGCAGGCCACCGCGACCATCGCCCAGCTGCACGATCGGAACCTGCCGCTGCCCGCGGACCGGCTCGGGCTGCTGCTCGGGCGCTCCCCCGCGGCCGCCACCGCACCCGCGGACCTGCCGGACGACGCCGTCGTCTGCCGCTGCAACAACGTCACCAAGAAGTCCCTGGTGCGCGCCTGGCACCGCGGTGCCCGCGACCTCGGCGGGCTGGCGCGGGCGACCCGCGCCACCACCGGCTGCGGCGGCTGCGCCGACGAGGTGCGCGGCCTGTGCGGCGCGTTGACCACCGGGGACGGCACCAACACCGAACAGGAGGGCGCCGCATGACCCGCACCCTTGTGGTGATCGGCCACGGCATGGTCGGCCACCGCCTCGTCGAGCAGCTGCGCGCCCGCGACGACGCGGGCACCTGGCGGGTGGAGATCCTCGCCGAGGAGTCCCGCGCCGCCTACGACCGGGTCGCCCTGTCGTCCTACTTGGACGGCAAGAGCGCCGAGGACCTCGGGCTGGCGGGCTCGGACTTCCTGGCCGATCCGCTGGTGCGGCTGCGGCTGGGCTGCGGCGCCGCGCGCATCGACCGCGCCGCGCGGACCGTGCTCACCACCGACGGCACCGAGCTGGGTTACGACGCGCTGGTGCTGGCGACGGGCTCCCGGCCGTTCGTGCCGCCGGTGCCCGGTCACGACCTCGACGGCTGCCACGTCTACCGCACGCTCGACGACCTCGACGGCATCCGCGACGCGGCCGTCGACGGTGCCGCCGGCGTGGTGATCGGCGGCGGGCTGCTCGGGTTGGAGGCGGCGAACGCCTTGCGGCTGCTGGGAATGCGCCCGCACGTGGTGGAGATGGCGCCGCGGCTGATGCCGTTGCAGGTCGACGACGGCGGCGGTCAGGTGCTGGCCGGGCTGGTCGGTGATCTCGGGCTCGCGCTGCACTGCGAGACGGCTACGAACTCGATCATCGCCGGGCCGGACGGGCGGGTCGCCGGGGTGGAGCTCGGCGACGGCAGCACCGTCGAGGCGGAGCTGGTGGTGTTCTCCGCCGGGGTCCGTCCGCGCGACGAGCTCGCCGAACCGGCCGGGCTGGCACGCGCCGAGCGCGGTGGCGTGCTCGTCGACGACCGGTGCCGCACCTCCGACGAGCACATCTGGGCGGTCGGCGAGTGCGCCGCGGTCGACGGCCGCTGCTACGGGCTGGTCGCGCCCGGCTACGCGATGGCCGAGGTCGTGGTGCGGCAACTGCTGGACCTCGACGGTGCCGCCTTCCCGGAGCCCGACATGTCGACCAAGCTGAAGCTGCTCGGGGTCGACGTGGCCAGCTTCGGCGACGCGCACGGCACCGCCGACGGCGCGCTGGACGTCGTTCACGCCAACAACGCGGCGGGCACCTACGCGAAGCTGGTGCTCAGCGACGACGCGCGGGTGCTGCTCGGTGGCGTGCTCGTCGGCGACGCGAGCGCGTACGCGACGCTGCGACCGCTGGTCGGGCGGGAACTGCCCGCGCCGCCCGAGCGGCTGCTGCTGCCCGCCGGGGCCGGGCCGGACGCGGGCGCGCTGCCCGCCGACGCCGTCGTGTGCTCCTGCAACAACGTGTCCAAAGCGGACATCACCGGTGCGATCACCGGTGCCGCGCTGTCCGACGTGGCCGGGGTCAAGGCCTGCACCCGGGCCGGGACCAGCTGCGGGTCCTGCGTGCCGATGCTCAAGACGCTGCTCGGCGAGTGCGGCGTCGCCCCTTCCCGTGCACTGTGCGAGCACTTCGAGCAGTCCCGGTCGGAGCTGTTCGAGATCATCCGGGTGACGGGGATCGGCACCTTCTCCGAGCTGATCGGGAAGCACGGGCGGGGACTGGGCTGCGACCTCTGCAAACCCGCCGTCGCCTCGATCCTCGCCAGCCTCGGGCGCGGCCACATCCTCGACGGGGAGCAGGCCGGGCTGCAGGACACCAACGACCGGTTCCTGGCCAACATGCAGCGCAACGGGACGTACTCGGTGGTGCCGCGAGTGCCGGGCGGGGAGATCACCCCGGACAAGCTCATCGTGCTCGGTGAGGTCGCCCGCGACTTCGAGCTCTACACGAAGATCACCGGCGGGCAGCGCATCGACCTGTTCGGCGCCCGCGTGGAGCAGCTGCCGCTGATCTGGCGGCGGCTGGTCGACGCCGGGTTCGAATCCGGGCACGCCTACGGCAAAGCGCTGCGCACCGTGAAGTCCTGCGTGGGCACCGACTGGTGCCGCTACGGCGTGCAGGACTCCGTGGCGATGGCCATCCGGCTCGAACTGCGCTACCGGGGCCTGCGGGCACCGCACAAGCTCAAGTCCGGAGTGTCGGGGTGCGCGCGGGAGTGCGCCGAGGCGCGTTCCAAGGACTTCGGCGTCATCGCCACCGACCGCGGCTGGAACCTCTACGTCGGCGGCAACGGTGGCTTCACCCCGCGCCACGCCGAGCTGCTCGCGGCCGACCTCGACGACGAGCAGCTCATCCGGCTCGTCGACCGGTTCCTGATGTTCTACGTGCGCACCGCCGACCGGTTGCAGCGCACCGCGGCGTGGATCGAATCCCTCGACGGCGGGCTGGAGCACGTGCGCGAAGTCGTCGTCGACGACTCCCTGGGCATCGCCGCCGAACTGGAGGCCGCGATGCGCGAGCACGTCGCCGGTTACGCCGACGAGTGGGCCGGTGTGCTGGCCGATCCGGTGAAGCTGTCCCGCTTCGTGTCCTTCGTCAACGCGCCCGACGCGCCCGATCCGACGATCAGCTTCGTCGCCGAACGGGGCCAGCCCCGGCCCGGCCCCGTCGTGCTGCCGATGCCGTCGATCCGGCCCGACTCCGAGGAGGTACTCGCATGACCACCTGGCACCCGATCTGCCCTTGGGAGGCGCTGGCACCCGCTTGCGGCGTGCCCGCGCTGCTGGCGGCCGAGCCCGTCGCGCTGTTCCGCACCCACGACGACGAGCTCTACGCCGTCGGCAACGTCGACCCGTTCTGCGGGGCGGGCGTGATGAGCCGCGGCATCGTCGGCGACCGCGCCGGGGAACCGACCGTGGCCTCGCCGATGCTCAAGCAGGTCTTCTCGCTGCGCACCGGCGAGTGCCTGGACGACCCGGCCGCCCGGCTGCCGACGTTCCCGGTGCGGCGCCACGACGAGATGGTGGAGATCGCCGTTCCGTGACGACGCACCCGTCCCTTCCCGCGCGGGACGCCCCGCTGGCCGGATTCACCGTCGGCGTCACCGCCGCCCGCCGCGCCGACGAGCTGAGCTCGCTGCTGGAACGACGCGGCGCCCGGGTGCTGCGCGGACCGGCGCTGCGCATCGTCGCGGTCGCCGACGACGCGCGGCTGCACGCCGCGACCGAGCAGTGCATCGCCGATCCGCCGTCGGTGGTGGTCGCGACCACCGGCATCGGCTTCCGCGGCTGGGTGGAGGCCGCCGACGGCTGGGGTCTCGGCGGAGCGCTGCTCCACGCGCTGAGCTCCGCCCGGCTGCTGGCGCGCGGCCCCAAAGCACGCGGCGCGGTGCGGGCGGCCGGGCTCGCCGACGCGTGGTCGCCGGACTCGGAGTCCTCCGCTGAACTGCTCGAACACTTGCTCACCGCGCCGCTGGAGGGAGTCCGGGTCGCGGTGCAGCTGCACGGGCAGCCGCTGCCGGACTTCGTGGCGGCGTTGCGCCGCGCGGGCGCGGAGGTCATCGAGATCCCGGTGTACCGGTGGGTTCCGCCCGCCGACGTCGGGCCGTTGGCGCACCTGGTCGACGCGGTGTGCGCCCACGAGATCGATGCCGTCACGTTCACCAGCGCCCCGGCCGCCGCCGGGCTGCTCGACCACGCCACCGAACGGGGCCGCCGCGACGACCTGATCGCCGCGCTGCGCGGCCCCGTGCTGTCGGCCTGCGTCGGGCCGGTGACCCGGGCACCGCTGGCCGAACTCGGGATACCTGCGGTGCTGCCGCAGCGGTTCCGGCTCGGCGCGCTGGTGCGGGCGCTGTGCGAGACGTTGCCCGCCCGCTACCCGGCGCTGCCCATCGCCGGGCGCACCCTGCAGCTGCGCGGGCACGCCGCCGCCGTGGACGGCGAGCTGCGACCGCTGTCGCCGAACGCGAAATCCCTGCTGCGGCTGCTGCTGGCCCGGCCGGGCCGAGTCGTGCCCCGCGCGGCACTCGCCGATGCCCTCACCTGCGGGCGGGCGGTGGACGAGCACGCCGTGGAACAGGCCGTCGCCCGGCTGCGCTCCGCGCTCGGCGCACCCGAGCTGGTGCAGACGGTGATCAAGCGCGGCTACCGGCTGCCGCTGGAACCGGTGCCGGAATGACCGCGCCGCTGCTGCTGGTCGCGCACGGCACCCGCGATCCCGCGGGCCCGCGCGTGCTCGACCGGATCGCCGCCGCCGTCGCCGACCGGGCCGCCGTCGCGGTGCGCGTCGCCTACGTCGACGTCATCGGCCCCACCGTCGCCGACGCGCTGCGCGGGCTCGGCGGTCCGGTGGTCGCGGTGCCCGCTTTCCTGGCCGCCGGGTACCACGTGCGCACCGACCTGCCCACGCAGCTCGCCGCCGCCGGGCGCACCGGCGACGTCACGACCACCGCGCCGATCGGTCCCGCGCCGGAACTCGCGGCGGCCATGCTGGACCGGCTCGCCGCGGCCGGGTGGCATCCGGGGGCAGAGGTGGTGTTCGCGGCGGCCGGATCGTCGGATCCGCGCGCGCTGGCGGACGTGCGCGCCGCGGCCAGCCTGCTGGGGCGGCGGTGCGGGAGAGCGCTGCGGCCGAGCTACGTCAGCACCGCGACGCCGCTGACCGAACGGGTGTGCGCGGCCCCGCCGACGGCGGATCGGATCATCGCGCCGTACCTGCTGGCTCCGGGCCTGTTCCACCGGAAGCTGTCCGGGCTCCCCGTCGAGGCCGTCGCCGAACCGATCGGAGCGCACCCGCGGGTCGTCGACCTGGTCGTGCGCCGCTACCGCGAGGCCCTCGCGGACTCGTCCACCGCGTGGATTTCCGCTGCTGCGGCAAGGAAATCTCACTCCAGGTGAATGCCGATCAGCGGTCCTGACTCGTTCGTGGGTTCTTCGGTTTCGTTCGATTCATACCTTGTTCACCGTCGCTTACGGTGGACGTTTCCGTGCGTCGCAACCGGGGAGGAACTCATGACCAGCGCAACCAGTTCCGGAACGAAATCAGGTTCCGGCAGGCGCACGTCCGGCAGCAGCGCCCAAGGGCGCGGTTCCTCCTCCCGGTCCGGTTCCCGCACCAGCACCTCCGGTTCCAGGACCACCGCCAAGCAGAGCACGAGCGGCTCCACGCGCACCACCAGCGCGCAGACCGGCGGCTCCACCCGCAGCACCGGCAAGCAGAGCACCAGCGGGCGCAGCACCAGCAGCTCGGGCCGCGGCAGCGGCAGTCGCCAGAGCACCGGCACCCGGCAGAGCAGCACCGCCCGCCAGAGCACCGGCACCCGCCAGACCAGCGCCACCCGGCAGAGCAGCGGCACGACCCGCAGCAGCAGTGGCTCCAGCAGTTCCGGCACCTCGACCAGGCAGTCGACGAGCACGTCGAACGCGCAGCAGGCCACCGTGCACCTGCCGTTCGTCACCGCCCAGTTCCACCGGCCGGACGTGCACCTGCCCGCCCTTCCGGGCAAGAAGGAGTTCACCTCCGCGGCGGAGACGGTCCGCGCGCAGCTGCCCGAGCCCGGCCAAGCCCTGTTCTACGGCGGCCTCGCCGCCGGGGTCGCCCTGAGCCTGCTCGAATGGCCCGTCGCCCTGGCCATCGGCGTGGGCACCGCCGTCGTCGGCCGCGGCGACCACGGCGAATAGCCACCACCGCCACCCGCCCCGGCACACCGGCCCCGCACCTCGCGGCGCCCGTGGACGCCGGGGCGGACTCGCGCGAAGCGCTCCCCGGCCACCGGCCGCGGTCGAGCCCGCCCGAAGCCCCACCGCCCCGCGCTCAGAGAGGGAACCCATGCCGCTCGGCACCTTGCTGTCGCGAGCCTCGCAGGTGGCCGTGCCCGTCCTCGACGCCGTGCGCACCTTCGGGTCCGCACCGCTGACCCGGCGGACCTACTCCGGGGACGGCCGCACCCACCTCGAAGTGCGCGGCCTGCACCTGCCCGAGTCGGCCGACGCCGTGCGCGACCTGCGCACCCGCATGTCCGAAGTGGACGGCGTCCGCGAGGTCGAGGTGAACGCGGTGCTGGGGCGGGTCACGGTGCACCACGATCCCGACGTCACCGGGCGCGCGGCGCTGGACGCGGTGGTCGACGACGTCGAAACCGACCACGGGCTGCGCGACCTCGGCCGCGCACCCGCCGGTGCCGCGCACCCGGGCAACGCCGACGCGCTGCTGCGCGACGTCGGAGCGTTCGGGCTCAGCGTGCTCGGCCTGGGCTACACCGCCGTCGCCGGGCTGCTCCCGTTCCAGCCCGGTTCACCGCTGGTGCCCGCCGCGATCTCGCTGGCCGACTCGGTGCCGTGGCTGCGCGCCGGAGCCGAACGCACCCTCGGGCGCTCCGGCACCGACGCCGCGCTCGGCGTGGGCGGCGCCGTCACCCAAGGCCTGTCGCAGAACCCGCTGGCCGTGTTCACCGACCTGTCGTCCCGGTTCTGCTCCGCGCGCGAAGTCATCGCCCGGCGCCAGGCGTGGACCCGCTGGGAAGGCGCGACCCACTCCGGCTCGCACGAATCCACCGCGTTCGACGCCCCGCCACGCCCGAGCGCGCTGCCCGACGGACCGGTCGAACAGGTCGCGAACCTCTCCGGCACGTTCGCCCTCGGCGGGTACGGCACCGTCCTCGCCGCCACCCGCGACCAGCGGCGGGCGCTGGCGACCATGCTCGCCGCGATCCCCCGCCCCGCGAAGAGCGGGCGGGAGGCGTTCGCCGCGCAGCTGACCACCGCGCTGTCCGCGCGCGGCACCGTCGTGCTCGAACCGAAGTCGCTGCGGCGCCTGGACCGGGTCGACGCCGTCGTGCTCGACGCCCCCGCGTTGCTGACGGGACGGCGGATCGTCGACGAGGTGCTGCCGTGGGACCCCGACGCGGACGGCGCCCGGTTGTTCGCGCACGCCGCCGAACTCGTCGCCTCCGAACGCCCCAAGGCGCACCAGCGCAGCGGCAAGTGGTCCTGCGCCCCGCTCGACCGCAACGGCACCGACGTGCCCGCGCACCTGCACGAGGCGATGCGCGCGCACCGCGACCAGGGCGCGACGCTGCTCCTGCTGCGCAGGCACGACGAACCCACCGCGGTCGTGGCCGTCGCCGACGAACTCGACCCGCTCGCCGAAGCGCTCGTCGACGCCGCCCGCGCCGCCGGGACCGTGGTGCTCGCCGGGGTCGGCAGCCGCCTCGACCGCAGGCTCGCCGTGGACGACGTCGTGCACGGCGGCACCCGGCTGGCCGGCTCGGTGCGGCGGTTGCAGGAGGACGGCCGGGTGGTCGCGCTGGTCTCGCCGCGCGGGCATTCCGCGCTGGCCGCCGCCGACGTCGGCATCGGACTCACCGAGGCCGACAAGCCCACGCCGTGGGGCGCGGACCTGCTGTGCCCGAACCGGACCGAGGCGTACGCGGTCCTGTTCTCCGCCGCCGAAGCGCGCACCGCCAGCAAGCACGCCGCCGCGCTGTCGGTCGGCGGCACCTGCCTGGGCGTCCTGTTCGGCGCGCTCGGCCCCTCGCTGGGCGCACCTGCTCGCGCGAGCATGCCGGGGCACGCGGCGAGCCTGTTCGCGATCGGCACCGGCACCTTGGCCGGGATGCAGGCCGGCAACCGCCCACCGCCAGCGCCGCGGCAGCGCACGCCGTGGCACGCGCTGCCGGGCAGAGCCGTGCTGGGCCTGCTGGACAGCTCCGTCGACGGCCTCACCGGCGCGGTCGCGCAGCGCTGGCAGCGCTCCCAGCCGCAGGCGGGCGGCCGGGAATCCGGCGTAGCGGGGGCCACCCTCGAAGGACTGGTCAACCCGATGACACCGGTGCTGGTCGCGGGCGCCGTGGTCTCCGCCGGGCTCGGCTCGGTGGTCGACGCCGTGCTGATCACCGGCGTGCTCGGGATCAGCGCCCTGGTCGACGGGGTGCAGCGGGTCGCGACCGATCGCGAACTCGCCCGGCTGCTCGACGCCGGGCAACTGCCCGCGCAGGTCCGCCGGGGCGGCGAGACGATCACCGTGCCCGCCGACCGGCTGGTGCCCGGCGACGTCGTCGAACTGCGCTCCGGAGACGGCGTGCCCGCCGACTGCCGGGTGCTGGAGGCGGAGTACCTGGAAGTCGACGAGTCCAGCCTCACCGGCGAATCGAACCTCGTGGTCAAGACGCCCGAGGCGACCACCGCCGCCGCGCTCGGCGACCGCACCGGCATGGTCTACCAGGGCACCACGGTCGCCACCGGAACGGCCACGGCCGTCGTGGTGGCCACCGGTACCGCCACCGAGATCGGCCGCACCACCCAGGACGACGGTCGCGCCACCGGCGGCGCGGGGGGAGTCGAAGCACGGCTCGCGGAACTGACCCGGCAGATCCTGCCGCTGTCCATCGGCGCCGGTGGCGTGCTCATGGCCGTCGACCTGCTGCGCGGCACCCCGCTCGCGCACACCGTCGGGCGGGCCGTCGGACTGGCCGTGGCCGCCGTACCGGAAGGCCTGCCGTTCGTGGCGACGCTGGCGGAACTCGCCGCCGCGCGCAGGCTGTCCCGGCGCGGCGTGCTGGTGCGCAGCCCCGCCACCATCGAAGCGCTGGGCCGCGTCGACGCGTTGTGCTTCGACAAGACCGGGACCCTCACCCAAGGCCGGATCACCCTCGGCCAGGTCTCCGACGGCAGGCACAGCAGCACACCGGATCGGCTGGACACCGCCGAACGCGCCGTCATCGAGGTCGCGGTGCGGGCCAACCCGCAGGCCGACGACGACCAGCCGCTGCCACACCTCACCGACCGCGCCGTGCTCGAAGGAGCGCTGGCGGCCGGCATCGACCCGAACGGGCGCGAGGTCCTCGCGGACCTGCCGTTCGAGCCCTCCCGCAGCTTCCACGCCACCCGCACCCGCGGCGACGACGGCGTCGCGCTGCACGTCAAGGGAGCACCGGAGGTGGTGCTCGAACGCTGCGTCCGGTGGCGCGGCGCCGAGGGCCACCGGAAGTTCGACGCCGCCGCGCGGACCGAGGTGGAGCAGGAGATCGAACGCCTCGCCCTGCTCGGCTACCGGCTGCTCGCGGTAGCCGAGAAGTCCACACCGGACGAAACCGGATCCGAACTGGACGATTCCGATGTGGACGGACTCGACTTCGTCGGGCTGCTCGGACTCGCCGACCCGGTGCACCCCACGGCGGCGGAGGCCGTCTCGCGGCTGCGGCGCGCCGGGGTCGACGTCATCATGATCACCGGCGATCACCCGAGCACCGCCGAGGCCATCGCCGCCGAGCTCGGCATGCTAGGCGGCAGGCGGGTCATGCACGGCGCCGAACTCGACGAGCTCGACGACGAGGAGCTGGCCGCGGAACTACCCACGATCTCCGTGTTCGCGCGGGTCAGCCCGGCGCAGAAGGCGCGCATCGTGCGGCTGCTGCGCGCCGACGGGCGCACCGTGGCGATGACCGGCGACGGCGCCAACGACGTGCCCGCGATCAAGCTCGCCCACGTCGGCATCGCGCTCGGCTCCCGAGCCACCTCAGCAGCCCGCGAGTCCGCAGACCTCGTCGTCGCCGACGACCGGATCGAGACCATCACCGACGGCATCGTCGAGGGCCGCGGGATGTGGGCTTCGGTGCACGACGCGCTGTCCATGCTGCTCGGCGGCAACCTCGGCGAGATCGGGTACGCGGTGGGATCGGGCTTCTTCGGCGGTGGCGCCGGGCTCAACGCCCGGCAGCTGCTGGTGGTGAACATGCTGACCGACGTGCTGCCCGCGATCGCCATCGCGGTGCGCCCGCCCCCGCACGCCACTCCGGAGCGGCTGCTGTCCGAAGGTCCGGACGCGTCGCTGGGCACGGCCCTGACCCACGACGTGTACCTGCGCGCCGCCGCCACGGCCGGGGCTGCGGGGCTCGCCTGGGCGCTGGCCCGCCCGGTGTCCACGCCCGGCCAGGCCCGCACCACCGGACTGGTCGCGCTGGTGTCCGCGCAGCTCGCCCAGACGCTCGCGGTGCGCGGTCGCACACCGCTGGTGCTGGCCTCCGGCGCGGTGTCCCTCGTGGTGCTGTTCGGGGTCGTGCAGGTTCCCGGCGTCAGCCACTTCTTCGGCAGCAGTCCGCTACTACCACACCAGTGGTGTCTCGCGGCCGGATCCGCGATCGCATCCACCACAGCCGTGGTGCTGTGGCAGCGCCCACCTGCGACGAAGCAGCCCGCGGAGGCCCGCGCGCTGCCCGCCGGGACGACGGAGGCCCCGGCCGTCGCCGCCCCGGCGGAGGTCACGGAGGGTTCGAACGAGGACGTCGTGGAGGGCTCGGTGCTGCCCGCTCCGGCGGCGCATCGGAACGGTTCCGCCGCACGTCGCGCTCCGGCCGGCTCGCGGCCGCTGGTCACCACTCCCGGATGAGCGGCCGGGCAAGCTCACCCCACCTCCACGGTCCCTCCACCAGGTGAAACGGCGGATTTTCCCCGCCGCTTCACCTGCTCGTCACCCGGAGCCCATCCGGTCCTCACTCCGGACCGGGACCGTCGGGGCGTACGAGCGGGATCCGAGACCGGCAGAAAGCGCACCCACCATGAACTTCCTGACGACCCTGCTGACCAGCGTGGCCGTGGCACTCCTCGAGGGGCTCATCGTGCACGCCGCCAAGACCGCCTACCAGCGCATGCTCCGCACGGCCTGACCCGACGCCCGCCGGAGCCGGGCACCGGCGATCCCAGCCGCCCCGCGGCGACCGAGGAGTCGCGGGATCTCAAATAAGAGCCCGCGCACATTCTCATCGCACTGAAAACATATCCGGAATGAACATTCCTATCGATTCATTCCAAAACGTTCCACACCGCGAACCCCTATCCGAATGACGCGTTCCGCGGGGTCGGTTGACAGTCGCATCGTTGTTCGCTATTCAATTCGAAGGCCGGAAATCGCCCGGCCGCGAGCAATCGAGGCGAGTCGTCACCTAGGACGCCGATGACCGAGAACGGGTCGCGCGAGCACGACTCCACCCGAGTCGACGACCGCGTCGAAGCAGTTCGCGCACACCCGCCGCTCGACTCGCGCGGGCGGAGAACGGCGCCGTGGTTCGCCGTCGCGACCCTGGCCTACGCAGCCGTCCTCAGCAGCGCGCTCGCCGTTGCCATTCCCGAGGCCGCGCTCGTCGGCGACCCGGAATGGGGCTTGGATTACCGCGTCTACGCCCGCGCCGGTCGGGAATTGTGGACTCCGGCGCTGTACGCGCCCCGACCGGAACTGCCGTTCCTGTACCCGCCGATCGCCGGGATGCTGTTCGCCGCGCTGCGGTTCATCCCGGAAGCCCTCGGCCACGCCGTACTCAACATCGCGACCGTCGCCGCCACCGTGACGACCGCGCACCACGTGCTCGCGTGGTACGACTTCGGGACCCGCGCCCAGCGGCACGCCCTCGCCTTCGCCGCGGCCGGGTTGTTCTCGCTCACGACGCCGTGGCGCACCGAACTGGCGCTCGGGCAGATCAATTCCCTCCTGCTGGCCGCCATCGTCATCGCGGCGACGCGCACCGGTGACAGGGCGCGGGACGGCGTGCTGCTGGGAGCGGCCACCTCGATCAAGCTCGCCGCCGGGATCGTGGTGCCGGGATTCCTGCTCGCCCGGCGGTGGCGGACCGCGGCGGGCGCCGTGCTGACCTTCCTGGTCACCGTCGCGGTCGGCGTGCTCGTCCTCGGCGGCACCGCGGTGCGCTACTGGTTCGAGGTGCTCCCGAGGATGTCGAACGGGCCGGTGCGCACCGAGGTCTTCAGCCAGAACCTCGCGGCGGCGCTGTCGCGGCTCGGCCTGGCTCCGCCGCTCGGGTGGGGACTGCTCGCGGTCCTGACCGTGATCGGCCTGAGCATCGCCGTCCGGCGGCGGGACCACTTCAAGGCCGTTCTGGTGCTGGGCATGGCGGGACTGCTGGCGCAGCCGGTCACCTGGACGCACCACTGGGTGTGGCTTGGGCCCGCCGCCCTCGTCCTGCTGATCGGGGTCGTCCGGTGCGCGCACCCGTACCGGTGGGCGTGCTGCCTGGTGTTGCTGCTCGGCACGATCCTGTTCCCGGTGGGCTACGCGCTTCCGGGGCACAGCCTGTCCGGCAGCGGGCTGGACCTCGGCCGCGCGCTGCCGGCGTCCGGCTACGCGCTGCTCGGCCTCGCCCTGCTCGTGCTGATCCCGCTGTGCCCCACCGGTCGTCGCCCGCAGGACGCCTCGACCTGACGCGCGTCAGACCTCGACGGGTTCCGCGGTGGGTTCGGGCGCGGGCGCGGAGCGCTGCGCGATGAACGCGCCCGCGAGCACCAGCGCTCCCCCGGCCAGCTGCCACGGCCCCACGTGCTCGCCGAGCAGCATCCACGCCAGCACCGTGGCCACCACCGGCTCCAGGAACGCGACGGCGCCCGCGATCGGCGGCGAGAGCCGCCGCACCGCGACGATGCCGGTGAGGTAGGCCAGCACGGTGCTCATCAGCACGACCCAGCCGACCACCAGCAGCGCGGGGAACGGGGCGCCGGCCAGCTGCACGGGCCCGGCGAGCAGCGCCCAGTCCAGCTCCCAGGGCCGCGCGATCACCGTGACGATGGCGGCACCGATCAGCAGCCCGTAGGAGGCCAGCGCACGCGGGTCCACGTCGGCGGAGCTGTCGGAGAGCAGGAAGTACCCGGCCTGACACCCGGCGGCGGCCAGGGCGAGCAGCAAGCCGAACACATCGAAGCGCAGCCCCGCGGCGATCTCCACCACGCACGCCAGCCCGACCAGCGCCAGCGCCGTGCCGATCGCGGCCTGCTTGGTCACCGGCGCGCGCCGGACGAAGCGGATCCAGCCGAGCACCAGCACCGGGCCGAGGAATTCGATGAGCAGCGCCACCGCCACCGGGATCGAGGCGATGGCCGCGAAGTAGAAGGTCTGCACGCCCGCGATGGCGAACACCCCGTAGCCCAGCAGCAGCCACGGCGCCCTCCGCAGCACCCCGGCGTGGCGCACCGCGAACGGCAGCATCAGCAGCGCGCCGCCGGCCAGCCGCATCCACGCCACCTGCAACGGGGTGAACCCGGCGTTGATCAGCGGTTTGGCGAACGGCCCGGAACCGCCGAAGCAGAACGCGGAGAACATCGCGGCCGTGATGCCCGCGGTCTTCGGATCGTGGAGCGGATTGCGCACGCCGATCATCGAAGCACAGCCGGGTACCGAGCCCGGAGGCATTGGTCTCGACGAGCCGGGCGGCTCAGCTCCCGTCCGCTTCCGTCCCGGGCACGCGCCCCGGCTCCGGCGCCGTGTCCCGCGCCGCGAGCACCTTGCCGATGAACGCGTCGTAGATCAACGCGCCCAGCACGCCGCCGATGAACGGCCCGACGATGGGGATCCAGAAGTAGGCGCTGAACCACTGGTAGGTGCCGGGCAGCGCGATCTCCCCCCACCCGGTGAGGTAGGCCCACAGCCGGGGCCCGAAATCGCGGGCCGGGTTGATGGCGTACCCCGCGCTGACCCCGAAGCTCAGCCCGATCGCCGTCACGACCATGCCGATCAGGAACGGCCCCAGGTTCGACGCGGGCGCCGAGTTCCGGACGTCGATCAGCGCGCAGATCAGCGCGACGAGGATCGCGGTGCCCACGACCTGGTCCAGCAGCGGCCCCAGCCAGGAGGAGCCGAAGTACTTCGCCGGGAAGGTCGCGAAGATGGAGAAGGTGTCCAGCGATTCGGCGCGCCCGACGCCCGCTTTGGCGTTGAACGCGTCGATCGCCCACCGGTAGCAGGAGAACACCACCCCTGCGGCGAGGAACGCGCCGACGACCTGCGCCACGATGTAGGGCACGACCTTGCGCCACGGGAACGACCGGCGGACCGCGAAGGCCAGGGTCACGGCCGGGTTGATGTGCGCGCCGCTCACGCCGCCGGCGATGTACACGCCGAACACCACCGCGAACCCCCAGCCGAACGCGATGATCAACCAGTTCGCCGGCCCGAAGGCGTCCTCCTGCCTGCCCGAGCCGGGCAGGCCGGCGAGCGCGACGGCCACGGAACCGCAGCCGAGCAGGATCAGCACGAAGGTGCCCAGGAATTCCGCGGACAGCTCACCGCCGAGCCCGGAACCGAATTTCGAGCGGGATCGCTCACGTGTGGCCATCATTCCCCCTGCGCGGCACGAGCTTTCAGCGATCGCGCGCCGATGGTGTTCTGCCACGACGCCTTGCCGCATCGAGCGTAAATCCGCGACTCGGGGCGTGCCCGCCATTGACCGGGCATCGGAAATCCCGCCACGCACGGCTACTGCGACGCGGTGGATTTCCTCGAATCGGTGATTTCGGAGCTACGAGCACGTCACCCTCGGCACGAGGTCCGCGACCGGATCGCCGCGTCGCGCACGGCGAGGTCGACCTCGCCCACCGCACCGGGGTGAAACGTGATCTCTCGCACGCTTCCGCGTGGTTCCGCGCGGGATTCCGCCGGAAAAAACGGGGTTGTGCACGAACCGGAACATCGGGCGGTCGATTCGGGCCGACCCGGCCTTGAGCCGAATTACAGGACAAGCGTACTGTTACGGCCACCAGGCCGCCGAGGTCTGCGCGCACGCTCGGCCGACGTGCGCGAGACTCGCGGTCGTTCCCGAATTGACTTGCGCCCGTCGCGAGATGGAGTTGAACGTGACTGCACCTGCGAGCAAGGACAGCTTCGGTGCCCGCGGCACGCTGAAGGTCGGTGACTCCTCCTACGAGGTGTTCCGGCTCAACGCGGTCGACGGCGCGGCACGGCTGCCCTACAGCCTCAAGATCCTGCTGGAAAACCTGTTGCGCACCGAGGACGGTGCCAACATCACGGCCGACCACGTGCGCGCCCTGGCGAGCTGGGACGCCAAGGCCGAGCCGTCGACGGAGATCCAGTTCACCCCCGCGCGGGTCATCATGCAGGACTTCACCGGAGTCCCCTGCGTGGTCGACCTGGCCACCATGCGCGAAGCCGTCGCCGACCTCGGTGGCGACACCTCCAAGGTGAACCCGCTGGCCCCCGCCGAGCTGGTCATCGACCACTCGGTGATCATCGACGTGTTCGGCAAGCCGGACGCCTTCGAGCGCAACGTCGAGTTCGAGTACGGCCGCAACAAGGAGCGCTACCAGTTCCTGCGCTGGGGCCAGGGCGCCTTCGACGAGTTCAAGGTCGTCCCGCCGGGCACCGGCATCGTGCACCAGGTCAACATCGAGCACCTGGCCCGCACCGTGATGTCCCGCAACGGCCAGGCCTACCCGGACTCCTGCGTCGGCACCGACTCGCACACCACCATGGTCAACGGCCTGGGCGTGCTGGGCTGGGGCGTCGGCGGCATCGAGGCCGAGGCCGCGATGCTGGGCCAGCCCGTCTCCATGCTGATCCCGCGCGTCGTGGGCTTCAAGCTCACCGGTGAGATCCCCGCGGGCGCCACCGCCACCGACGTGGTCCTCACGATCACCGAGATGCTGCGCCGCCACGGCGTGGTGGGCAAGTTCGTGGAGTTCTACGGCTCGGGCGTGGCCTCGGTCCCGCTGGCCAACCGCGCCACCATCGGCAACATGAGCCCCGAGTTCGGTTCGACCGCGGCGATCTTCCCGATCGACGACGAGACGATCCGCTACCTCAAGCTCACCGGCCGCCCGGCCGACCAGGTCGCGCTGGTCGAGTCCTACGCCAAGGAACAGGGCCTCTGGCACGACCCGGACCACGAGCCGGAGTACTCCGAGCTCCTGGAGCTGGACCTGTCCACGGTCGTGCCGTCCATCGCCGGGCCGAAGCGCCCGCAGGACCGCATCGAGGTCTCCGACGCCAAGCCGTCGTTCCGCAAGTCGCTCACCGACTACGTCCAGGTGCAGAACACCGACGACGCCGCGCTCGACGAGGCAGGCGAGGAGTCCTTCCCGGCCAGCGACCCGGTGTCGGTGACCCACCACGGCGCGGGCGACAAGCCGCGGCTGGTCTCGGCCGCCGACGGCGCCTCCGGCCGCCCGACGAACCCGATCAAGGTGACCTCGGACGAGCTGGGCGAGTTCGAGCTCGACCACGGTGCCGTGGTGATCGCCTCGATCACCTCCTGCACCAACACCTCGAACCCGTCGGTGATGCTGGGTGCCGCGCTGCTGGCCCGCAACGCCGTGGACAAGGGCCTCACCCGCAAGCCGTGGGTGAAGACCTCGATGGCGCCGGGTTCGCAGGTCGTCACCGACTACTACGAGAAGGCCGGTCTCTGGCCGTACCTGGAGAAGCTGGGCTTCCACCTGGTCGGCTACGGCTGCACCACCTGCATCGGCAACTCCGGTCCGCTGCCGGAGGAGATCTCCGCCGCGGTGCAGCAGAACGACCTGTCGGTCACCTCCGTGCTGTCGGGCAACCGGAACTTCGAGGGCCGGATCAACCCCGACGTCAAGATGAACTACCTGGCCTCGCCGCCGCTGGTCATCGCCTACGCGCTCGCGGGCACGATGGACTTCGACTTCGAGACCGACCCGCTGGGCCACGACCCCGAGGGCAAGCCGGTGTTCCTGCGCGACCTGTGGCCCTCGCCGCAGGAGGTCCAGGAGACCATCGACTCGGCGATCACCCAGGAGATGTTCACCAAGGACTACGCCGACGTCTTCAAGGGCGACGAGCGCTGGCGGGCGCTGCCCACGCCGGAGGGTGAGACCTTCGACTGGGACACCGAGTCCACCTACGTGCGCAAGCCCCCGTACTTCGACGGCATGGGCATGGAGCCGAGCCCGGTCACCGACATCTCCGGTGCCCGCGTGCTGGCGCTGCTGGGCGACTCGGTCACCACCGACCACATCTCCCCGGCCGGTGCGATCAAGCCGGACTCGCCCGCGGGCAAGTACCTCAGCGAGCACGGCATCGACCGCAAGGACTTCAACTCCTACGGGTCGCGCCGCGGCAACCACGAGGTCATGATCCGCGGGACCTTCGCCAACATCCGGCTGCGCAACCTGCTGCTCGACGACGTGCAGGGCGGCTACACCCGCGACTTCACCCAGGACGGCGCTCCGCAGGCGTTCATCTACGACGCCGCGCAGAACTACGCCGCGCAGGGCACGCCGCTGGTGGTGCTGGGCGGCAAGGAGTACGGCTCCGGGTCGTCGCGCGACTGGGCCGCGAAGGGCACCAGCCTGCTGGGCGTGCGGGCGGTCATCGCCGAGTCCTTCGAGCGCATCCACCGCTCGAACCTGATCGGCATGGGCGTCATCCCGCTGCAGTTCCCGGAGGGCTCCTCGGCGAAGTCGCTGGGCCTGGACGGCACGGAGACCTTCGACTTCTCGGGCATCACCAAGCTCAACGACGGTGAGACCCCGCAGTCGGTGCAGGTCGTGGCCACCAAGGCCGACGGGTCGACCGTGGAGTTCGACGCGAAGGTCCGCATCGACACCCCCGGTGAGGCGGACTACTACCGCAACGGCGGCATCCTGCAGTACGTGCTGCGCAAGATGATCCGCTCCTGATCACCTGCCGATCCGGCAGGTAGCTGATCGGCGGCCCCGGCACGTCACAAGCGTGCCGGGGCCGCCGCCTTTCCACCCCCAGGCAGCCGGTCAGTTGATGCAGTTGACGCCGTCGGCGGTGATGGGGTCCGGAGCGATGGGCTGCTCGACCGGGGGCTCCGAGGTCGTGGTGCGCGAGGTGGAGCGCGAGGTCGAGGACTCCGAGGTCCACGTCGTCGACGACTCGCTCGTGCCGGACCGGGTGGTGCTGGACCGGGTCGTCGTCGCGGACTCGCTGGAGCGGGAGCTGCGGGTCGATCCGGTCGTTTCCTCGGCGCTGGAGGAGGACCCCGTGGACTCGTCGTCGCGGGTGCTGCGCGGGGAGGACGCAGTGCCGGTGGACTCCGCCTCGCCGTCACCGGTGGCCGGGTCCGAGCCGGTGCTCTGCCCGCCGGTCTCACCCGCCTGCCGCGGCACCGGCCTGCCGTCCGCGGCGCCCTGCACGATGCGGCTCACCTCGGCCGGGTCGACACGGACCGCCTCACCGTCGGGCGTGTCGTAGTTCGCGTCCCGGATGGGGATGGTCGCGAATTCGACGTCGCCCCCGGCGATGCCCTGCATCCGCTGCGCGAAGGTCAGCACGTCCCAGTTCCGGTCCAGCACGATGGACTGCCGCGCCGAGTCGACCAGCTCGCTCAGCCTGGCGGGCTGGGACAGCACGCCGCCGGAGGTCGCGGTGTCCACCAGACCGGCGAGGAACGCCTGCTGGCGCACCATCCGGTCCAAGTCCCCGCGCGGGAGGCCGTGGCGCTGCCGCACGAACGCCAGCGCGTCGGCACCGGAGATCCGCTGGTGCCCGGCGGCGAACTCGGCACCGGAGTACGAGTCGTGCACCGGGCGCTTCAAGCACACCGGGACCCCGCCGACCGCGTCGGTGAGGCGGGCGAACCCGAGCAGGTTCACCTCGGCGTAGTGGTCGATCTGCGTGCCGGTGAGCCGCTGCACCGTTTCGGTCACCAAGGACCGCCCGGCGTCGGCGGACCGGCGCTCCCGCTCCTGCGCGTCGAGCCCGTCGAGGTGCGCCGCTGCCGCCGCCTTGCCCCGGCCGTACGCCGAATTGATCTTGTGCTGCCCGTGCCCCGGGATGGTGGTGAACGTGTCGCGGGGGATGGAGAACGCGGTGGCCCGCCGCCCGTTCTCCGGGACGTGCACCAGGATCAGCGTGTCGGTGAGGCTCGCCGGGTTCTGCCCGGCCTTCAGCTTCCGCAGCACGTCCTCCGGCAGCGGGCGCCCCTGCGCGTCGGTGCGGCTGTCCAGCCCCACCAGCAAGATGTCGGTGGCCCCGTCGGCGGTGGCTCCGTCGGTGGCGGCGCTGGTGCTCAGCGCCCACTGCAGGTCGCCGTAGTTCGCCCAGCCGTAGCCGGCCACCGCGAGCACGGTGGCGGAGAGCAGGGCGACGGCGACTTTGGCGCCCGTGGCGGCGCGGGAGCGGTACGGCACATCCGGCGCGGCGAACTCACGTCGTTCTCGGCTCAACGAGTTACCCCCTGGATGTCGATGGCCGCCGGTCAGGCTATCGGGAGCTGCTCCGTTCAGCCGTGCACCGAGCGCTCAACGCCGGATCTCCGCTGATGCTCCATTCCGCCGAATTCCCCGCCCGACCGACGGAGATTTTGCCGAATCATCACTGTGCGCACCGAAAATGCGCCGTTCGGCCGGAGACTTCCGGCCTCCTCTCGCGATCGTTACCCTGGTCAGGTAGCGGTTTCGCCTACCACGCGTCACGTTGTGCGGGCGGGCGCGTCCCACTCCCGGAGGTGAACCGGCTTGCCCGACGCATCGGAGAACGCGCCCCCCGACGATCGGCTACCGGCGCCCGCCGAGCGCATCGTGGCGGTGCGCTACGCACCCGGTGTCGTCGCCGAGTCGCGCAGGCAGGCGCACCTCGCGCAGACCGCGCAGCCCCCGGAGGAGGTCGCGCAGTGGCTCACGGCGTGCGGTGAGCTCATCCCCGCCGAGTCCGCGGAGGTCTCGCACGGCCCCGCGGGCATGCCGTGCCTGCGCTGCCTGGTCGGGCTGCCCGCGCCGGGACGGGCGTGACCGCACCGCCCGGTCTGCGGGTCTGGTTGCACTTGACGCACACCAGGCCGCCGCCCTGCTCCGGGATCAGGACGTGGTCACCGCCCGCCGGGCACTCGCCCCGCACGTGCCGGTCCGGGGGATCGGCCAGGTTCGGGCGCCGTGCGGCGCAACGGGATCGGCGCACGCGGGGCATCGGCTCTCCTCCCGGTCGGAAACGCGCTCGCCGCGACTCTTCTCCAGTCCGCGGAACGCGCTAAAGATCCATCCCGGCGGTTCTCGGGCCCGGTGGTCGCCGATTCGCTCCGAGCCCCCTCCGGGAGGTCCGCTACCCTGGCCGCCGATGAGCGACATCGACTACTTCTCCATCGTCGAATCCACCCACGACATCCAGAATCCGAGCAGCCCGGCGAAACTCCGCGAGGTCGCCGAGCACTTGGAGATCGGTGCCGGTGATCAGGTGCTCGACGTCGGATCCGGGCGCGGCTGGTGGGCGGCCGAACTGGCCGCGATGGGCGCGGAAGTGGTCGGACTGGAGATCAACGACGAGTTCGTGGCCGCGGCCCGCAAACGTGCGGACGGCGCCGGGTTGACCGACCGGGTGCGCCACGTGGCGGGCCCGGCACTGGACTTCGAACCCGGCACGTACACGGTCGCGACGTGCCTGGGCGCGAGCTTCGCGCTCGGCGGGTACCGGGCCGCCCTCGAATGGATGGTCGCCACGCTCGTCGAACGGGGCCGCATCGCGATCGGTGACGTGCACTCCGTCGACGGCTCCTCCACCGAGGACCTGCCGTCGCTGATCGAGCTCGTGCACATCGCCGAGGAGTTCGGCGTCGAGGTGACGGGCGTCGTGTCCGCGTCGGTCGACGACTGGGACCGCTACGAATCCGGGCATTGGAAGAACGTCCACAGCTGGGTCAAGCGCAACCCCGACCACCCGGACCGGCACACGGTGCTCGCCGATTCGCGCCGCTTCCGCAACGACTACCTGACCCGCGAACGCGGTTCCATCGGCTGGTCGATCCTCGTCGGCGAGCTCAAGTGAGCGCCCGTCAGCGCGGGGTCAGCACGAAGACGCGCAGTTCGCGGCCTCCCGCGCGGCGGGCGTAGTCGTCGTAGGCGGGCCAGGTCGGGATGATCACCTCGCGCCACAGCCGGTCCCGCTCTGCACCGGTGACCAGCCGCGCCCGCACCGGCACCCGCCGGGACACGAGGTCCACCTCGGCCTCGGGGTGCGCGAGCAGGTTCGCCGACCAGCCGGGGTGCGTGGACTGACCCCAGTTCGAGCCGATCACGATGTGCTCCGCGCCGTGCGGGACGTACATCAGCGGCACCGAGCGCGGCCGGCCGCTCTTGCGCCCGGTGCTGGTCAGCACCAGCGACGTCAACCCGCCGAGCCGCGCCAGGCTCACCCGGCCGCCGGTGCGCCGCTGCACCGCCAGGTCGGCGGGCACCAGCTTCTTGCCCACCGACGCGAACCACTGCTGCCTGCCCAGGTGCTGCGCCACCTTGATCATCGGATTCACGCCCGCAACCCTGTCACACCTGGTCCCGAGCGCGGTGGTCCAGGCCGCTCACGCCCGGCTCCGGTCGCCCGTTCCGGTGGGCGCGCGCTCGTGGCGGCGGCGAAGCGGCCCGGTCCCGAGCGCGGGACGAGCTCAGATCGCCGTGGCCAGTGACAGCGCGAAGTCGCCGCCTTCGTCCAGCCACCAGCGGCTGAGCTCGAAACCGGCGTCGGCCAGTTCCCCGGCGACGCGCTCGCGGCGGAACTTCGCCGAGATCTCGGTGCGGATCTCCTCCCCCCGCTCCAGTTCGACGGTGAGCCCGAGCCCCGCGACCGGGACCCGCATCGCGCGGCTCGCGCGCAGCCGCATCTCGATCCACTCCTGCTCCGCGTTCCACCGCGCCACGTGCTCGAAGGCGTCCGCGTCGAACTCCGCGTCCAGTTCCCGGTTGAGCACCCGCAGCACGTTGCGGTCGAACTCGGCGGTCACGCCCTGCGCATCGTCGTAGGCCTGCACCAGCCGCCGCGGGTCCTTCACCAGGTCGGTACCCAGCAGCAGCCACTCCCCCGGCCGCAGCGAGGACCGCACCGCCGCGAGGAACCGGGCGCGCTCGGCGGGCAGGAAGTTGCCGATGGTGCCGCCGAGGAACGCCACCAACCGGCCCTGACCGGCGGGCACGGCGGCGAGCTCGGTGGTGAAGTCGCCGACGATGCCGCGGACCCGCAACTCCGGGTAGTCCACGGCGATCGCGGTGACGGCCTGGCGCAACGCCGACTCCGAGACGTCCAGCGGCACGAACTCCCGCAACGTCGAGGTCTTGCGCAACGCGTCCAGCAGCAACCGGGTCTTCTCCGACGAACCCGATCCGAGTTCGACCAGCGTCCCGGCACCGGTGATCTCGGCGATCTCCACGGCGTGCCGGGTGAGGATGTTGTGCTCGGCGCGGGTCTGGTAGTACTCCGGCAGTGCGGTGATCCGCTCGAACAGTTCGCTGCCCGCCGCGTCGTAGAGCCACTTCGGCGTCAGCCACTTCGGCCGGTCGGTCAGGCCCGCGCGGGCGTCGGCGCGCAGGTCGCGCGCCGCGTCGGCCTCGGTGAAGTGCACGATCAGTTCGGGCTCGCTCACGGTAGTTCCCCCTCGTCCACTGGCTGAACACGCACGTCGCGGGAGTCGGCGACGACGAGGCTGCGGTCGGGCACCGCCGTCCACTGCTCGTCGTCGCCGAACGGTTCGGACGACACCGTCACCGAGCCCTCGCCGCGCCGCACGGACAGCGCGTGGCCCCACGTGGTGGCGATGAGCGTGGTGCCGTCGGTGAGCAGCAGGTTCATCCGGGACTCCGGCCTGGTCCGCACCACCTGCCCCAGCACCTCGCGCACCGCCTCGGCCGGGTCCGCGCCGCGCCGCAGCCGATGGCGCAGCAGCGCCCACAGCACCGCGGAATCCGTCGGGGCCTCCAAGGTCATCAGGTCGACCACGTCGAGGTCACCGGCCGCCTTCGCCAACGACTCGGGCCAGCCCGCCACGACCCCGTTGTGGCTGAACGACCAGCGCCCGTCGGCGAAGGGGGCGCAGGCCGTCTCGATCACCGGCATGCCGACCGTCGCCGAGCGCACCGCCGCCAGCACCGCGCCCGCGCGCTGCCTGCGGGCGAGCCCGGCGAAGGCGGTGTCCGTCCACATCGGAACCGCGGCGCGGTAGCGGGCGGGTTCGCCGTCGTCCTCGTACCAGCCGACGCCGAACCCGTCGACGTTGACGGTCCCGCCGCCGCGCATGTCCCGCGGCGACCAGGTCTGCTCCAGCAGCGAATGCGCCGGGTCCAGCAACAGCTCCGCCAGCGGGACCGGCGGCCCGAGATAGCCCAGGTGCCTGCACATGCCGGGTCAGCCGAGCTCGCCCGGACGCGGTGTGCGCGCGCAGCGGAACCCGGCGAAGATCTGCCGCCGGATCGGCAGGTCCCAGTTGCGGAAGCTGCCCCGGCAGGCCGCTGCGTCGGTGCCGAACGAACCGCCGCGCAGCACCTTGTGCTCGGGGCCGAAGAACACCTCCGAGTACTCCCGGTACGGGAACGCGCCGAACCCCGGGTACGGCAGGAAGTCCGAGGACGTCCACTCCCACACGTCCCCGATGAGCTGCCGCGCTCCGCACGGGGCGGCGCCGCGCGGGTACGCCCCGGCCGGTGCGGGCTGCAGGTGCCGCTGGCCGAGGTTCGCGTGCTCCGGCCCCGGATCCTCGTCGCCCCACGGGTAGCGCAGCGACCGGCCGGTGCTCGGGTCGTGGCGGGCGGCCTTCTCCCACTCCTGCTCGGTGGGCAGCCGCTTGCCCGCCCACCGCGCGTACGCCTCGGCCTCGTGGAAGCTGACGTGCAGCACGGGTTCGTCGTCGGGCAGCGGTTCGACGTGCCCGAAACGCCGCCGCAGCCAGCTAGCGCCGTCGCGCCGCCAGAACCGGGGTGCGCCGAGTCCCGCGTGCTGCCGGTAGGCCCAGCCCGCGTCGCTCCACCACTGGGGCGAGTCGTAGCCGCCGCCGTCGACGAAGCGCCGGTAGGCGCCGTTGGTGACGGGCGTGGTGTCGATGAGGAAGTCCGCGACGTGCACCTGGTGAGCGGGGCGCTCGTTGTCCAGCGCCCACGGCTCGGTGGAGGTGCCCATCGTGAACGGGCCGCCGGGCACGAGGACTTCCGCCGCGAGGTCTCCGGAGGCGGCGGGCGGCGGCTCGGCCGTCAGCACCGGCGGTCCGTCGCGCAGCTGGTGGGTGGCCAGCATCGTCTCGTCGTGCTGCTGCTCGTGCTGCACGATCATGCCGAACGCGAACGCCTGCTCCACCAGCCGCCTGCCCTCCAGCGGGGCGCGGTCGAGCAGGTCCAACACCTTCTGCCGCACGGTGCCCACGTAGGAGCGGGCTTCGGCCGGCCCGAGCAGCGGCAACTGCGGCCGGTCGCGGCGCGGGTGCTGGAAGGCGTCGTAGAGGTCGTCGATGTCGGGGCGGATCGCCTCGGCACCGCCGACGTCGCGCACCAGCCAGAGCTCCTCCTGGCTGCCGATGTGCGCGAGGTCCCACACCAGCGGCGACATCAGCGGCGAGTGCTGGCGCGTGAGGTCGTCGTCGTCGACGCTCTCGGTGAGCGCGGCGCTGCGTTCGCGGGTGCGGATCAGTTCGCCGGCCACGCGCGAGCGCAGCCGTTCGACGCCGAGTTCGGCGAGGTCGCCGCGGCTGACCTCCGGCGCGGTGTCCGTCTCGGGATCGGTGTGTGCTTTCGACCTGGTGCTCACCGGGTCACCTCCAAGTTCGCGGGAAACGAGCGCGCTCGGGGAGTCGTCGCCCCTGCCCCGACGCGCGGGACTGCACGCGTCGATCAGCGGGCGTCGGCGAGCCGCCGGGCCACCGCATCGGCCAGCGGGCCCACCAGTTCCGGTGCTTCGCCCAGGTCGTCGAGACATCGACAGGCGAGCTCCACGACCGCGGTCGCGGTCCGCGCCAGCACCGGGTCGGCCAGCCCGCGGCGTGCCGCGTCGACCCACCTGCCGGTCACCGGGGCGGCCAGCTCCAGCACCTCGTCCACGGTGGACTCGTCGTGGAACAGCGCGATCAGCGCCGCGGCGGGCAGCATCCACCCGTCGCCGAACTGCGCGTCGAGGTACCGCACCTCCAGGTAACCGCGCGGTCGCACCGGCGGGAACATCGTGGTCAGGTGGTAGTCGAGGTCGTCGAACGTCGGCGGCGCCGGCAACGCCCCGCCGATCCACTCGGCGAAGGTCACCCCGCCCGGCGCGCCCCAGTCGGCGCCGTCGCGGCGCAGGCACAGCAGCGCGGTGTCGAGCACCCGCCGCGCCCAGTCCGCCGCCGGATCGGCCGTCGCCGGGCCGGGGCGCATCCGCGGGATGTCGGTGCGCAGCAGCGACCGGGTGCGCGCCGACGCCCATCCGGTGGGCTCGCCGAACAGCTCCGGCGAGTTCGCGAACGCGGCGATCAGCACCGGCCCCAGCGCGTGCAGCGCGGCCCAGCGCGGCGCGACCCGGTGCGGTTCACCCGCGTCGAGGCACACCTGCACCCCGGCGGTGCTGCACATCATGAGGCGCCCGCCGATGCCGATGCGGTCGAACGCGCATTCCATCGCCGCGTAGCGCGGCACGTGCAGCAGGCGGTGCGGAGTGCGCCACGGGTCCGTGCCGTGCTCCCCCAGCAGCAGTTCGGCATCGGCGAGCCTGCGCCGGACGTGCTCGGCGTCGGCGGCGACCGTGTCGAGCAGGGAGCGCATCGAGGGCGACGGAAGACTGGAGACCTCGACCTGGCCGCCGGGTTCGACGGTGAGCGCGGAGCCGTGCGGCAGCGGGCGCTGCGGGCTGTCCGGGACCAGGGAGTGCGGGGCGTGCGGGCCGAGCGCGCGGATCAGCGTCTCGGCATCGAGCGGTCTGCGCGGATCATCGGCGTGGTGGACGGTCCATTCGAGTTCGACGCCGAGCAGCCTCGGGGGCCCGTGCTTGAAGCAGACCGAGGCCACGTAGGTCTCGGCCTCGGCGCGAGTGCGGATGCGGGAGCTGGGGACCTCGGCGGGCGGGCGCGCCGCGGTCGCGGAATCGATCGACACGGTCATGCTGATCACCACCTGGGTGGGGAACCGACGCTACCGAGGACCGACGTTGGTCGCGCCCGTCCGGTCGAGCGCCCGGCACGATTCGCGAAGGAACAGCAGGAATGACACGAATCGGACGAACATCACTCGAATTGGCGGGATCGGCGCGCAGGTGTGCGGAAAAGTCCAGTGCCTGTGCGAGATGATTCCCCAACAGGTGGACGGTTGCCAACAATACGTACGTACGGATTGCATTGGGCGCCGCCGACCTGGGACGATCATCCAATGCCCAGGGTCAGTCCGGATCACCTCCAGGCCAGGCGCCGTCAGATCCTCGACGGTGCCCGGACCTGCTTCGCGCGCCACGGATACGAAGGCGCCACGGTTCGCAGGCTGGAAGAAGCCACCGGATTGTCCCGCGGCGCGATATTCCACCACTTCAAGGACAAGGAATCGTTGTTCCTCGCCTTGGCCGAGGACGATGCCGCTCGAATGGCCGACGTGGTGGCCGAACAAGGCCTGGTGCAGGTGATGCGCGACCTGCTCTCCGATCGCACGCCCGGGGGCGGGTCCGAATCGGAGACCGAATGGCTGGGCACCCGGCTGGAGGTGTCCCGGCGGCTGCGCACGGACTCCGAGTTCCGGGCGCGCTGGGCGCAGCGCTCCGAACAGCTCACGGCCGCCACGAAGGCCCGGCTGCAGTGGCAGCGCGAAGGCGGCAACCTGCGCGACGACGTGGACGTCGACGTGCTCACGGCCTATCTGGAGCTCGTCCTCGAAGGACTCGTCTCGCACCTGGCGATGGGGCTGCCCGCCGACGATCTCGGGCCGGTGCTCGACGTCGTCGAGGAGAGCGTCCGCCGCCACCGCGGCCGGTGATCGACGTCGCCGTCCGCGCGGCGCGGTTGAGCGGGTCGCCACCACCCGCGCGGGCGTAAGGTCGCGGCGGCGGCCGACCGGACCGCCGGGAGAGGAGCGGGCGCGCGCGATGGTCAGCGAGTGGTGGAACCGCTTCCTCGCCTCCGATCCTGCGCTCCGCCGCCTGCGCAACGCCACGCGCGTGACGGCGGCGACGGCCCTGTCGCTCGTGGTGACGCTCGGGCTCCTGGCGCTGTGGGACCGCCCGCTGACCAACGGGATGATCGCGGCAGTGGTCGCGGTCAACTCGACCACGGCGGTCAACGACGAGACCGAGCGCGAGCGGCGCCGCACGACGCTGCTGATGCCGCTGCCCGCGGCCGTCTCGCTCGTGCTGGCCGTCTCGACCGCGAGCATGCCGGTGCTGCACGTGGGGCTGTTCCTGCCGGTGGTGTTCGTCGCGACCTACATCCGGCGGTTCGGGCCCCGCTACTTCGCCTGCGGCATGGTCGCGTTCATGGGGTACTTCTTCGCGATGTTCCTGCGCCCGCAGCCGCCCCAGCTGCCCGATCTGCTGCTGGCCGCCGTGTGCGGCGCACTCAGCGCGTTCGTGCTGCGGTTCGTGCTGCTGCGCGACGACCCGCGCGGCATCCTCGACCGCGGCCGGCGCACCTTGCGCGCCCAGGTCCAAGGGCTGCTGCACGACGTGCGCAACGTCGCCCAGAACCCCGAGGGCACGCGGTACCGCAAGCGGCTACAGCACCGCTCGACGCGGCTCAACGAGACCGCCCGGATGTTGGAGAACGCGGTCTCCGAGCTGGAAGGGCTCGACGAGGCCGAACGGGAGCTGCTGCGGCGCCGGATCCTGAGCGTGGAGCTGACCGCGGAGAACCTGCTCAACCCGCTGATCCGGGTGGTCGACCACCCCAGCGGTGGCGCCGCGGTGGCGCAGGCCGTGGCGGGGTTGCTCGCCGTGGTGCGCAGCGACGCGTCGGAGGTCCGGGCCGCGGCCCGCGGTCTCGCCGACCGCATCGAACGCGACGGCGTCCGGCCCGTCGACGACTCCGCGGCCGACGAGCGCCCCCGGCCGGGGCGGGACGGCTCGGTGGAGCTGGCGATGGCGATCCGCAGGCTGGGTGCCGCGCTCGCCGAGTTCACCGCCGCGAGCGCGGACCTCGGCCGGGTCGCACCCCGTCCCCGCGATACCGGCTCCGGAGACTCCGGCTCCGGCGACGAGGACGAGGACCACGACGCGGACTCCGGTGAACGCGGCACCGACGACCGCACCGAGCAGGAGACCGGGCTGCGGCGCCCCGAGGTGCGCGCCGCCGTGCAGGTCACCTGCGCCGCGGCGGTCGCGATCGTGCTCGGCCAGCTCGTCTCGCCGAACCGCTGGTACTGGGCGGTGATCACGGCGTTCGTCGTGTTCATCAGCGCCAACAGCCGCGGCGAACTGGTCGTGCGGGCCTGGCAGCGGACCGCGGGCACCATGCTCGGCGTGGTGGCCGGGGTGCTGGTCGCCTCGCGCATCACCGGGAACTCCGCGGCCGAGCTGGCGATGATCCTCGGCTGCGTGTTCATGGCGTTCTACCTGGCCGGGGTCTCCTACGCCGGGATGACGTTCTTCATCACCACGATGCTGGGCGCCCTCTACGGCGTGCTCGGCACGTTCGACGTCACCGTGCTCGGCGTGCGGCTGGCCGAGACGGCGATCGGCGCCGTCGCCGGAGTGCTCGCCGCGACGCTGGTGCTGCCCACCGGCACCCGGCGGCTGCTGCGGGACAACACCGAGGAGTTCCTGCTCCGGCTGCGCGACGTGCTGCGCTCGACGGGCACCTCGGTCAGCGCGGGCACCCCCGACGACGGACTGCGCGAAGGCGTGCGCGAGGTGGACGACGCTCTGCACCAGGCGCTCTCCAGCGCGCGTCCGCTCGTCGCCTACCGGCTGCCGTCGCGGCGCAGCTCGCTGGACCGGTCGTTGACGGTGTTCACCGGCTGCGCGTACGCGGCCCGCAACCTCGCCCAGGTCCTGCCGCCCGCGGTGGAGATGGTCGACGACGACACCAGGACCCGGCTGGCCGAGCTGCTGTGGGCGCTGGCCGAGATGGCGAACGCGATGACCGGCGAGGCCGAGCAGAGCTTCGGCGCCGCGCGGGAGTCGGCGCGCGGCTGGGCCGACGACCTGCGCGACATCGCCGAGTCGTTGCCGCAGGACCCGACCTCGCTGCACCGGACGCTGGCCGTGCTGGACCGGCTGCGTTCCCTGCTCGACGACGCCGCGACCGAGATCGGCGTCCCGGACCAGGGCGCTTCGCCGCTCGGCCGCGACACCGACGCGGCCCGGACGTGAAGCGGCGGGCGGGGCCCCGGATTCCGGGGCCGCCCGCCGCTCGTCGCCCTGCTCAGATCACGGCACGCCGTGCATCAGCTTCTTGATCTTCGGCGCGGCCAGCGCCAGCAGACCGCCGCAGCCGATGGTGGCCAGCCCGATCACGCCGAAGTACAGGGTCTGGTTCGCCGGGTCGTAGAGCTTGACCACCTGCGCCCCGATCCCCTGCCCCATCGCGGGTGCCAGGAAGTACAGGCCCATCGTCTGCGAGGAGAACACCGCCGGGGCGAGCTTCGTGGTCACCGACAGGCCCACCGGCGAGAGCATCAGCTCACCGATGGTCATGATGACGAAGACCATGGCCACGACCAGCGCGAGCTGCTTGCCCTCGGCGTTGGTGACGAAGCCGGACAGGACCACCCACAGGAAGCCGAGGCCGACGAACACCAGGCCGCCGACGAACTTGATCGGCGTGCTCGGCTGGCGGTCGGCGAGCTTGAGCCACAGCGCGGCGAACACCGGAGCCAGGATGATGATCGTCAGCGAGTTGATCGACTGGAACCAGCTCACCGGGAACTCCCAGCCGAACACCTCGTTGGTGGTCTGCATGTCGGTGACGATCACCAGCGTGGACGCCTGCTGCTCGAAGAGCAGGAAGAACAGCGCCGTCGCGAGGAACAGCGGGATGTAGGCGATCAGCCGCTCCCGTTCGACCTTGGTGATCTGCTTGCTCCTGAGCATCACCGCGAAGTAGATGATCGGCAGCACGGCCGAGATGATCGTCACCAGGTTGACCAGGCCGTCGAGCCCGATCGTCCCGGTGCCCACCAGCGCCACGAGACCCACCACGAACACCGCCGCGATGCCACCGGCGCGCCCCAGCACGCCGCCCTTGTGCTCGGCGGGCAGCGGGTTGGCGGGCACCTGGCTGATGCTGGAGAGGTTGCCCCTGCCCACCACGTACTGCACTAGTCCCAACGCCATGCCGACGGCCGCGGCGCCGAAGCCCCAGTGGAAGCCGATCTCGGACTGCAGCAGCCCGGCGATCAACGGCCCGGCGAAGCCGCCGAGGTTGATGCCCATGTAGAAGATCGAGAAGCCGGAGTCGCGGCGCTTGTCCTGCTCGGTGTAGAGGTCACCGACCATCTTGGACACGTTCGGCTTGAGCAGACCCGTACCGGCGATGATCAGGATCAGGCCGATCCCGGTGGTGGTGAGCCCGCCGGGCACCGCCATCGCGATGTGCCCGAACATGATCAGCACGCCGCCCCAGAACACGGCGCTGCGGGCACCGAGCAGGCGGTCGGCGAGCCAGCCGCCGGCGACACCGGTCAGGTAGACCGAGGCGCCGTAGGCGGAGACCAGCGAGGTGGCGGTCGTCTCCGGCAGCCCGAGGCCGCCGTCCTGGATCGCGGTGTACAGGTAGAGCGCGAGGATCCCGCGCATCCCGTAGTAGGAGAAGCGCTCCCACATCTCGGTGAAGAACAGCGTGGACAATGCCCGCGGGTGCCCGAAAAAGCCCTGCTGCGGCGCGTCCGCAACCGTGGGGGTACTCACGATCACGACCTCTCTGGTGCTGGATGCGGCTGGTGGCCGCCTGCGGAACTGCGCAGAGGTTACGCCCTCGGCCAATGGTGTGAACCACAACCCGGAAATACGGTGAAAACTCGGGGGAGCCCCCTCACATGATCATCGAGCGGACGCGGGAGCCGCTCCCCCGTCGTCGACCAGGGCGGCAAGCGCACCACGCGCGTCGTGTCGATCTCCGCCAGGGCGCGTTCGGCACTCCGCACCCGGCCGCCGCCGAACGCTCCACGAGAACCCCGAAACCACTGCTCAACGCCGCTCCGAGCGGCTACCGCGATGCCCGCAGCGCGGTGCCCGAACCGGTGGTGCCCTGCGTCGCGGGCATCACGGTGTGCGGTCCTGGTGCTCCATTCGGGATATACTCGGGTCGCATATTTCCGTTTTTTTCCGAGGAGTGACACGTTCGGTGCCCACGGCACAGTCCACTGAAGGTAGTACCGAGCCGGGACCGAGCAGTCCCGGCTTTCCGCTCACTGTCTCCGGCCCGCAGCGAGGTGATCGCTGATGGCCATCGTGCTCTCCGTCCTCGGACTTCTGTTCGTCGTGGTGCTCACCTTGGGCACCGCGCTCGCCGTGGCCGCGGAATTCTCCCTGACCTCCCTGGAACGCAGCACCGTCGACTCGCACGTCAGCAACGTCGGCGACCGGCGCGCGAAGGCCGTCCAACGGGCGCACCGCACGCTGTCGTTCCAGCTCTCCGGCGCCCAGGTCGCCATCACCCTGACAACGCTGATCACCGGGTACGTGGCCGAGCCGCTGATCGGTGAGCTGCTGCGCCCGGTGTTCCTGACCGTGGGCCTGCCCAACGCGGTGGCCGGGCCGATCTCGCTGGTGGTGGCGATCCTGCTGGCCACCACGCTGTCGATGGTGTTCGGCGAGATGGTGCCGAAGAACCTCGCCATCTCCCGGCCGCTGCTGACCGCGCGGGCCGTCTCCGGGTACCACTCGCGCTTCTCGCAGGTGTTCCGCTGGCTCATCGACGGCATGAACAACAGCGCGAACTGGGTGGTGCGCCGCTTCGGCATCGAACCGCAGGAGGAGCTGCGCTCGGCGCGGTCCCCCGACGAGCTCGGGTCGATCGTGCGCTCCAGCGCCGAGCACGGAACGCTCGACGAGTCCACCGCGGCGCTGATGGACCGGTCGCTGCGCTTCGGCGACCGCTCCGCCGACGAGCTGATGACCCCGCGCGTGAAGGTGGAGTCGCTGCCCTCGGACGCGTCGATCCAGGACCTGCTGGTGGTGGCGCGGCGGACCGGTTTCTCCCGGTTCCCCGTGCACGACGGCGACCTGGACAACGTCCAGGGCGTGGTGCACGTCAAGCAGGCCTTCGGCGTTCCCGGCGATCAGCGCGACACCACCCCGGTCGGTTCGCTGGCCCGCCCGGTGCCGACCGTGCCGGAAACGCTCGACGGGGACTCGCTGCTCAACAGGTTGCGCGGCTCCGGCCTGCAGCTCGCGCTGGTCGTCGACGAGTACGGCGGCACCGCGGGCATCGTGAGCCTGGAGGACGTGGTCGAGGAGATCATCGGCGACGTGCGCGACGAGCACGACCGGCGCGAGACCGCGGCGGTGCGCCAGCTGGCCAAGGACACCTGGATCGTGTCCGGCCTGCTGCGCGCCGACGAGATCGAGGAGGCCACCGGGTTCGAGATGCCCGACGGCGAGTACGAGACCGTCGCCGGACTGGTGATGGCCCGCCTGGGCCGCATCCCGTCCCGCGGTGATCAGGTCGAGGTCGGCCGGTGGCGGCTCACGGTGGCGAGCATGGACCGCCACCGCATCGCCGAGCTGCGGCTGAGCCAGGTGCAGCGCCCGGCCGCCGACACGGCGGCCGATTCCACCGGCACCACTGGGGGGACCCGATGAGCGACACCGTGGCGATCCTGCTCGGAGTGCTGTTGCTGCTGCTCAACGCCTTCTTCGTGGGCGCTGAGTTCTCGCTGCTGTCCTCCCGCCGGGACCGGTTGGAGGCGCTGCTGGACCAGGGCGTGAGCCGGGCCCGCACCGTGATCAAGGCGAGCCAGGAGGGTTCGCTGATGCTCACCAGCGCCCAGCTGGGCATCACCCTGTGCTCGCTGGGGCTGGGGCGGCTCGGCGAACCCGCCGTGGCGCACCGGCTGGAGCTGCTCATCGAGCCGTTCTCGGTACCGGCACCGGTCGTGCACGCGCTGGGCTTCACGATCGCGCTGGCGATCGTGGTCGTGCTGCACGTGCTGGTCGGCGAGATGGTGCCGAAGAACCTGGCGCTGGCCGACCCGGAGCGCCTCGCGCTGTGGCTGGTGCCGGCGCTGGTGGCGTTCGTGAAGCTGGCGCGGCCGTTGATCGCGCTGTTCAACATGATGGCCAACGGCGTGCTCAAGCTGCTCAAGGTGGAGCCGAAGGACGAGCTGGACACGGCCTACACCTCGTCCGAGCTGGCCGAATTGCTGGTGGAGTCGCGCCGGGAAGGCCTGCTGGAGCAGTCCGAGCACCGCAGGCTCGCGCAGACGTTGTCCTCGGTGGAGCACACCGTCGCCGACGTGCTGGTGCCGCTGGACCAGGTCACCAGCCTGCCGGGCGATCCGACGCTGGGCGATGTGGAGCACGCGGTGTCGAGCACCGGGTTCTCCCGCTTCCCGGTGCGCGCGGAGTCCGGTGAGCTGCTCGGCTACCTGCACGTGAAGGACGTGCTGGACCAGGCGGGCGCGGAGCCGTCCACGCGGGTCGCGGCGAGCCGGGTGCGCAGGCTCCCGACGGTGCCGGTGGCGGCTCGCCTGGACCAGGCTCTGACCTCGCTGCGGCGGGCGCGCAGCCACTTGGCCACCGCGGTCGACGCGGACGGGACACCGCAGGGCGTCGTCGCCCTGGAGGACCTCGTCGAGGAGTACGTCGGCACCGTGCGGGACGGCACGCACGTGACCGCCTGACGGTTCGCCGTCCTCCGCGAAGCGCGGGTCGTTCCCCGGGGACGGCCCGCGCTTTCGCGTCTGCGGCCGCCGTCCGGGGACACGGCCGAACGAGTGGCGGACGACTTGGGCTGATCGCGTGAATTCCAGCGAGGCGGGCACCTTCGGTAATCGTGCGAATACCGTGCGCGCTCTCCCATGAGCCCAGGAAACAGGCCCGCGATCCGCCGTCCGGCGCCGTCCGGAGCGCTTCCCGCCGAGGTGGCAACCACCTTGACACCAAGATCGAGTTCGACATACTCCCCAAGAAGTCCAGGCCCGGCGCGGCCCGTGAATCGGATGCCGACCTCCGGACGACACCGAGGGAGAGGCGGACGCATGGCCGATCGGATGGCGGGCAAGGTCGCTTTCATCACCGGAGCGGCCCGCGGCCAGGGACGTGGCCACGCGCTGCGGCTGGCCGCCGAAGGCGCCGACATCATCGCCGTCGACCGGTGCGCCGAGGTCGACTCGACGCCGTACCCGATGCCCACCGAATTCGACCTGGCCGAGACCGCGCGCGAAGTCGAGGAGCTCGGCAGGCGGGTCGTCCCCCGCGTCGCCGACGTCCGCGACCTCGACGGGTTGCAGGCCGCGTTCGACGCCGGCGTGGCCGAACTGGGCAGGATCGACGTCGTGGTGGCCAACGCGGGCATCGTCGGCTTCGGCCGCACCTGGGAGTTCACCGCCCAGGAGTGGCAGGAGATGATCGACACCAACCTGACCGGGGTGTTCCACACCGCGAAGGTCGCCATCCCCGCGCTGATCGAGCAGGGCGAGGGCGGTTGCCTGCTGTTCACCGCGTCCATCGCCGGGACCAAGGGCATCCAGACCGTCGGGCACTACACGGCCGCCAAGCACGGCGTCGTCGGGCTGATGCGCACCCTCGCCAACGAGCTCGGCCCGCACGGGATCCGGGTGAACACGGTCAACCCGACCAACGTGGACACGGCGATGATCCGGCACCCCGCGATGTACGAGACGCTCAGCCAGGCCGACGCGGAAGCGACCGCGGCGAACGCCGAAGTGACGATGCGGTCGATGAACGTGCTGTCCACCCCGTGGGTCGAGGTGTCCGACGTCAGCAACGCGGTCGCCTTCCTCGCCAGCGACGAGGCGCGGTTCGTGACCGGCGCGGCCTTCCCCGTCGACGCCGGGGCCGCCGTCAAATGAGCGCGGCCGCTCACCGACGCGGCACCACCGAACCAGGAGAGGACGTCCCGATGTCGACGGCCGAGGTCCGCGCCGAGGTCGAGGACCTGCTGGCCGCCTACGCGCTCGGCTACGACGAGGGCGACCCGGAGCTGATCGCCGAGTGCTTCACCGCCGACGCGGAGCTGTCGCTGGAAGTCGGCGGTGAGGAGCCCGCCGGTCCGTTCCGCGGCCGCGAGGCGATCGTCGAGATGATGCGCGCCACGGCCCGCTCCCAATCGGACCGGCGCAGGCACGTGCTCACGAACCTCGTGCTCCAGCACGAGGGCGACCGGGCGCGGGCGCGCTGCTACCTGACGCTGTTCGCGGTCGCCGACGGCGCGCTGCGCGCGGTCACCACCGGCGACTACCTCACCGAGATGCACCGCACCGAGCAGGGCTGGCGGCTCACCCGGCTGCGGATCCGGCTGGACCTGCCGTACTGAGGAGCCCCTCCCCCATGAGTTCCGCCGCGAGCCCGCCATGACTCTCAACCAGGGATTCATCCCCGCCAAGTGGGCGGCGCTGACACCGCGCGCGCTGGCCGTCCACGACGTGCCGCACGAGCGGCGGGTGAGCTGGTCGCAGCTCGACGAGCGCGTGCGCAGGCTGGCGAACGGGCTGCTCGGGCTCGGTGCGCGCCCCGGTGACCGGGTGGCGGTGCTGGCCCGCAACCGGCTGGAGTACGTCGAGCTGTACTTCGCCTGCGGGCGGGCCGGCCTGGTGCTGCAACCGCTGAACTGGCGGCTCACCGGCGACGAGCTCGTCCGGCTCGTGCACGACGGTTCGCCTCGGGTCGTGGTGGCCGACGCCGAGTGGGCGGCGCGGGTGCGGCGGCTGCAGCAGGTCTGCGACGTGGCGCGCTGGCTGGAGTTCGGCGCGGACTACGAGCAGCTGCTCGCCGCGTCTAGCGACGCCGAACCCGACGGCAGCGAGCACGTCGGCGGCGACGACCCCTTCTTCATCCTCTACACCGGGGGCACCACGGGCCGCGCCAAGGGCGCCCTGCACACGCACCGCAGCGCGGAGGCGGGCGGGGTGAACCAGACCGTGGCCGAACGGATCGTGCCCGGCGACGTCTACCTGATGACCGGGCAGATGTTCCACATCCCGATCGTGCTCGCGATGAACTACCTCCGGCACGGATGCCCGCTGGTGCTGGTGAACTTCGAGGCCGAGCAGGCGTTGCGGATCATCGAGCAGGAGCGGGTGTCGGCGTTCCTGGGCATCACCACGATGCTGAACTGGATGATGGCGGTGCCCGGATTCGCCGCGCACGACCTGTCGAGCCTGCGCAACATCCAGTACGGCGGCGGCCCGATGCCCTCGTCGATCGTGCGCGCCGCGCTGGACGCCTTCCCCTGCTCGCTGATCCAGGGCTACGGGCAGACCGAGGGGCCGGGCATGGCGTTCCTGTCCCAGGAGGACCACGTCGCCGCGGTCGCCGGACGGCACCCGCACCGGCTGCGTTCCTGCGGACGGGAAGGGTTCGGCGCGCGCCTGCGCGTGGTCGACCCGGGCGGGCGCGAGGTCCCGCTCGACGGGCGCAGCCCCGGGCAGATCGTCGTGCGCTCCGAGGCGAACATGGCGCGGTACTGGAACCGCCCGGAGCTGACCGCGCGCACCGTCCGCGACGGATGGATGTGGACCGGCGACATCGCGACCTGGGACGAGCAGCGCTACGTCTACATCGTCGACCGCGCCAAGGACATGATCGTCTCCGGCGGCGAGAACATCTACAGCGTGCAGGTCGAGGAGGCCGTCGCCGCCCACCCCGCCGTGCTCGAATGCGCCGTGATCGGCGTGCCCGACGACGAGTGGGGCGAGAACGTCAAAGCCGTCGTCGTGCTCAAGCCTGACGCCGCGGCCACCGAGGCGGACATCATCACCACCGCCAAGCGGCACCTGCCCTCGTACCAGAAGCCGAAGTCGGTCGATTTCGTCGCGAGCCTGCCCAAGGCGCCGACCGGCAAAGTGATCAAGCGCGAGCTCCGCGCTCCCTACTGGGCTGATCAGGAGCGGTCGATATGACACCTGCCGTACCCGACGAGGCCAAGCTCGACGAGCTCGTCGGCACCGAATTCCCCGGCGGGGAGTTCACCTTCGAGCGGTGGTGGGTCCGGCTGGTCAACGAGTGCGCGCTGGCCGACCCGGCCGACGAGGCGGGCAGTCCCGTGTTCGTGTTCCTCGCCGCGACCTCCGCGATGGGCGTGTCCTGGGAGCGGCTCTGGTCGTGGTTCGGCGCGCGGGAGTCCGACGGCCCGATGGCCGGGGAGATCCACACCGTGCTGCACCGCCCGCTGCGGGTCGGCGGCACCTACGCGGTGCGCGGGCGCATCGAGTCCGCGCGGCGCAAGCGCGGTGCGCGGACCGGGGTGTTCGACCTGGTCGGCTACCGGCTCGACCTGCACGAGACCTCCGGCGAGCTCGCCGCGTCCTGCACCAGCTCGATCCTCTTTCCGAGGGAGCGGCGATGACCTCCGTGCGCCCCGGAGACGCGCTGCCGGACTACCGGGTCGGCCCGGTCAGCGCCGAGAAGATGAAGACGATGTCGGCGCTGATGCGGGACGCGAACCCGATCCACTTCGACGTCGCGGCGGTGCGCGCGCTCGGCCTCGGCGACCGGGTGATCAACCAGGGGCCCCTGAACCAGGCGTACGTGGTTTCGCTGCTCGGCCGCTGGGCGGGCGGCGCGCACCGGGTCCGGGAGCTGCGGCTGCGCCACCTCGGCGCGGTGCACGCCGGGGATCGGCTGCGCGCGCACGGCACCGTGCTCGACGTGTCCGAACAGGACGGCGAGCTGCTGGTCCGCTGCGAGGTCGGACTCGACGTGCTCGGCGGCGATCCGGTGCTCTCCGGCACCGCGACGGTCCACGTAGGAGGGTGAACGGTGGTCGACGACGTGCAGCGGTTCCGGCTGTCCTACGGGGACTGCGACGCCCTCGGCATCGCGTACTTCGCGATCTACTACCCGTGGATGGAACGCACCTACAGCAGCTGGCTGCACGGCCACGGGCTGCGTTCCGCCGAGCTCGCAACCGAACTCGGCGCCGGCACCGTGGGCGTGCGCTCCGAGGCGACCTACCTGGCGCCGGTGCACGTGTTCGACGAACTGGCCTGCGCGGCGGTGCGCGAGCGGATCGGCGCCACCTCGTACACGCTCGGTTTCGAGTTCACCAGGGGCGGCGAGCTCGTCACCTACGGCCGGATGACCTTCGCCTGCCGCAGCCCCGAAGGCACCAAAGCCCCGATCCCGGACCGGCTGCGGGCCCTGCTGGAGACGCTGCGAGCCGCCGACGCCCCGGCGGGCTGACGGACTCGGCAAGCCCGGCACCGACGCGGACGGGCCCGGGACCGCCGGAACGCCCGCACCCGCCGCCGCCTATCCTGGCGGCACTATGCGAGTGCTGGGCGAACAGGAATGGCGGGCCCGCCGAGCCGCGCACCAGGAGCGGGTCGAACGCTGGACCGGACCGCACCGGCGCAGGCAGCGCGCCGGGCACAAGCACCCGGTGATGGACTTCCTGTTCACCTACTACTCCCACAAGCCGTCGCTGCTGGAACGCTGGCAACCCGGCCTCGGGGTCGCGTTGGAGGGCGGCGAAGAGTTCCTCGAACGCCGTGGCTACCGCGCCACCCCCGACGGGGTCGCGCTCGATCCCGCCGTGCTCACCGCGAAGCGCCGCGACACGGCGCGCTTCGTGCACGGACTGCTCACCGCCGTGCGCTCCCGGCGCCCGCACCTCGGGTGCTTCGGCTTGCACGAGTGGGCGATGCTCTACCGCACCTCCCCCGGCGACGTCCGCCACGAGGCGTGGCCGCTGCGGCTCGGGCACGCGGGCACCGATGAGGTCGTCGAGTCGATGCCGATCAAGTGCAGTCACCACGACGCGTTCCGCTTCTTCACCGAACCGGCCCGGCCGCTCAACGCGCTGCAACCGACCCGCGCCGAGCAGGTCGCGCTGGAGCAGCCCGGCTGCCTGCACAACAACATGGACATGTTCAAGTGGGCCTACAAGCTGGACCCGCTGGTGCCCGCCGAACTCGTCGCCGACTGCTTCGAACTCGCGGTGGAGATCCGGGAGGCGGACATGCGCGCCAGCCCGTACGACCTCAGCGAGCTCGGCTACGAGCCGATCGCCGTGGAGACGCCCGAGGGCCGCGCCGAGTACGTGCGCAGGCAGCGCGACTTCGCCGACCGCGCCGCCCCGCTGCGCGCCCGCCTGATCGAGGCCTGCGAGGACCTGCTCACCGTGGAGCCGCACGCCGCTCCATGAGGCCGCCCTCGTCGAGGGCACCCCGGACAGCACGACGGCCAGGCCCGATCGGGCCTGGCCGGCACGTTCACCGCCGCTGCCCCGTCCGGAACGAACGAATCGGCCCGCCACCGAGGCGGCGGGCCGATCACGTTCAGTCCCGGACGGCCAGGTTCAGCTCGCCGTTGTCGTCGCGCTCGGCGTCGAGCACCTTGTCGCCCAACAGCTCCGCGGCCTGCGGCTCGAGGAAGACCCGAGCACCGGATTCCTCCACCACCTGGTCGTCTCCCTGCGGCTCGCTGGCGATCGCCGCCTGCAACTCGGCCTGACCGGCCTCGTCGGCGACCGGGGCGATGCGCAGCCCCGAACCCTCGGGCGAGTCACCGCCGGCCAGGACGACCTTGATGACCTCAGCTGCGCTCTCGCTGATCGTGAGCATTGCTGCACTCCTCTCGGAGGCGATTGGGATGATGGAGCCGCCCACCGTAGTGCATCGCCCACGGCACCCGCTCACCCCCGCAGGACGATCAGCCTTCGTACGCCGAAAGCGGAGGGCACGAGCACACCAGGTTCCGGTCGCCCCGCGCGCCGTCGATCCTGCGCACCGCGGGCCACACCTTCTGCGTCCCGGTACCCAGCGGGTAGGCGGCCTCCGCTCGACTGTAGGCGTGATCCCAAGGACCGGCGAGCGACGCGGCGGTGTGCGGGGCCTGGCTCAGCGGGTTGTCGTCCGCGGGCCACTGACCGCTCGCCACCTTGTCGATCTCGCCCTTGATCGCGATCATCGCTTCGCAGAACCGGTCGAGTTCGGCGAGGTTCTCGCTCTCCGTCGGCTCGACCATCAGCGTCCCGGCCACCGGGAAGGACATGGTCGGTGCGTGCAGGCCGTAGTCGGCGAGCCGCTTCGCCACGTCGTCCACCGTCACGCCGGAGGCCTTGGTGATCGGCCGCAGGTCCAGGATGCATTCGTGGGCGACGAAACCGCCGGTGCCCGTGTAGAGCACCGGGAAGTACTCGTCGAGCCGGCGGGCCACGTAGTTCGCCGCGGCCACCGCCGTCAGCGTCGCCCGGCGCAGCCCGTCGGACCCCATCATGCGGACGTAGGCCCAGGAGATCGGCAAGATCGACGCGCTGCCCCACGGCGCCGCGCTGATCGGGCCCACACCGGTCTCCGGACCGGCCGCGGGCTGCAGCGGGTGGTTCGGCAGGAACGGCGCCAGGTGCTCGCGCACCCCGATCGGGCCCACGCCGGGACCGCCACCGCCGTGCGGGATGCAGAACGTCTTGTGCAGGTTCAGGTGCGAGACGTCGGACCCGAACTTGCCCATCCGCGCCAGGCCGATCAGCGCGTTGAGGTTCGCGCCGTCGACGTAGACCTGGCCGCCCGCGTCGTGCACCAGGCCGCACACCTGCTCCACGGTGTCCTCGTAGACGCCGTGCGTGGACGGGTAGGTGATCATGATCGCGGCGAGGTCGTCGCGGTGCTGGTCCACCACTTCGCGCAGGTGGTCGAGCTCGATGTTGCCCTTGTCGTCGCAGCGCACCACGACCACGCGCAGCCCGGCCATCACGGCGCTCGCGGCGTTCGTGCCGTGCGCGCTGGCCGGGATCAGGCACACGTCGCGGGCCGACTCACCACGGCTGTGGTGGTAGGCGCGGATCGCCAGCAACCCGGCGAACTCGCCCTGGCTGCCCGAGTTCGGCTGCAGGCTCACCGCGTCGTAGCCGGTGATCTCCGCGAGCCAGCGCTCCAGGTCCCGCACGATCTCCAGCAGCCCCGTCGCGTCCTGCGCGGGCGCGAACGGGTGCACCTCGGCGAACTCCGGCCAGGTGATCGGCTCCATCTCCGCGGTCGCGTTCAGCTTCATCGTGCAGGACCCCAGCGGGATCATGCTCCGGTCCAGCGCGACGTCGGAGTCCGACAGGCGGCGCAGGTAGCGCAGCAGCGAGGTCTCCGAGCGGTGGGTGTGGAACACCGGGTGCGTCATGTACTCCGAGGTGCGCCGCAGCACGCCGGGCAGCGCGTCGGCGGTCTCCGCGTCCAGCGCGTCGACGTCGGCCACCGAGCCGCCTTCGATCCCGAACGCGGCGGCCACCCGCACCAGCGTCTCCCTGGTGGTGGTCTCGTCGCAGCTGATGCCGACGAGGTCGTCGTCGATGTGGCGCAGGTTGATGCCGCCCTCGCGGGCCGCCCGCACGACCTCCGCTGCCCTGCCCGGAACCCGCGCGACGATCGTGTCGAAGAACTCCGCGTGCTCGATCCGCACCCCGCCCCGGCGCAACCGCTCCGCCAGCACCGCGGCCATCCGGTGCGCCCGGCGCGCGATGGCCCGCAGCCCGCTCGGGCCGTGGTAGACGCCGTACATCGACGCGACGACCGCCAGCAGCACCTGCGCGGTGCAGATGTTGCTCGTCGCCTTCTCCCGGCGGATGTGCTGCTCCCTGGTCTGCAGGGCGAGCCGGTAGGCCTGGTCGCCGTCGGCGTCGACGCTCACGCCGACCAACCGGCCCGGCAGCTGCCGCTCGATGCCCTTGCGCACCGCCATGTACCCGGCGTGCGGGCCGCCGAAGCCCATCGGCACGCCGAAGCGCTGCGTCGTGCCGACCACCACGTCGGCACCGATCTCACCGGGAGCGCGCAGCAGCGTCAGCGCCAGCAGGTCGGCGCTGACCACGGCCATCCCGCCGCGCTCATGGACCCGCTCGATGATCGCCTCGTGGTCGCGGAGCGCGCCGGAGGCACCGGGGTAGGCCAGCAGCACGCCGAAGAAGTCGTCCTCCGGCAGCGCCTCGGGACCCGCGGCGAGGTCGGTGACGATCACCTCGATGCCCAGCGGTTCGGCGCGGGTCCGCAGCACCTCCAGGGTCTGCGGCATCACGTCCGCGTCCACCACGAAGCGCGGCGATTTGGCCCGGCCCGCGCGGCGCACCAGCGTCATGCCCTCGGCGGCGGCGGTGGCCTCGTCCAGCATCGACGAGTTCGCCACCGGAACACCGGTCAGGTCGGCGACCATCGTCTGGAAGTTCAGCAGCGCCTCGAGCCTGCCCTGCGAGATCTCCGGCTGGTACGGCGTGTACGCCGTGTACCAGGCGGGGCTCTCCAGCACGTTGCGCAGGATCACCGGCGGCGTGATCGTCGGGTAGTAGCCCAGCCCGATCATCTCGGTGTGCGGGCTGTTGAGCCGCGCCAGGTCCCGGAGCTGCTTGAGCGCCTCGGCCTCGGTAGCCGGCTCCGGCAGGGCCAGCTGCAGGTCCCGTTCGCGGATGCCTTCGGGCACCGCGGCCTGGCCCAGCTCCTCCAGCGAGCCGACACCGATCACGTCCAGCATGCGCGCCAGCTCGGCGGGCAACGGCCCGACATGGCGGTCGGCGAACGGAGTGCCGTGTTCCAGGGCGGCCAGCGGGATACGGTCTTCGGTCGTCATCGCCACACCTCATTCATCGCGACGGACACAGGGCGGCAGCACGAATGCTGCTCTCCCCCTCTGTCACCGTCCGCGATACGAACGCCTGAGAGCTTCACCCGGTACGGCGACCGGGCTTGCACCGTCGGCGGGGAACCACCTACCGGTGGTCCCTCTTTCCAGAGGTATCTCGCCCGTGCGGTCCAGCAGGCCTGAGAGGTTGTCGGGGAGGGTTTGCTCCTTCGGCGCCGCCGGTGACCAGGTCACCGGCGAACTCTCCCGCGCGGGGTCAGCGATGCTCAGCAGCCTACCCGATCCAGTGACGACCGAAAGTGCGATCTTCATCCCGCTCGATCACTCCGGTGCGCCGGGCACGGCGCTGACCGGCGGTGACGCCCCCGTCACGGGGCGAGGCGCTCAGCCCGTGCGGCGGTCCCGGCGACGGCGGGACAACTCGTCGTTGACCGGCTCCTCGTGCTCGCCGCCGTCGGCCCGCTCGGCGGGGAACTCGTGGATCGTCCCGGTGATCTCGCGCATCGCGCCGCTGACCGCGATCCCGAACACGCCCTGACCGCCCTGCAGCAGGTCCACGACCTCCTCGGCGGAGGTGCACTCGTAGACCGTCGTGCCGTCGCTGAACAACGTGATCTTGGCCAGGTCCTGCACGCCTCGATGGCGCAGGTGCTCCACGGCGACCCGGATGTTGTGCAGCGAGACCCCGGTGTCCAGCAGTCGCTTGACGACCTTGAGCACCAGGACGTCCTTGAACGAGTACAGCCGCTGCGACCCGGATCCCGCCGCGCCGCGGATCGACGGGCCGACCAGCTTGGTGCGCGCCCAGTAGTCCAGCTGCCGGTAGGTGATGCCGGCGATCTGGCACGCCGCGGGTCCGCGGTAGCCGACGAGCTCGTCCGGGAGCGCGGTGTCGGGGAACGGCGCCGACTGCTCCGCGGCGGAATCCTCGCCAGGTGCTCGCTCCACCACGCCTGCCTCCCCTCGCCCGGCCCGAGGCCGGCGAACCACCAGAACCCGGCTCGACGCATGATCATCCGCCGAACGGGGGAACGATCATGGAACCGGGGCTTCGACCTTCCCCGACCTGGAAAATCACATCGGGGCGATTCGCGCACTCCGACGGTAAGCCCGGCCCGTGAGCGGGTCAACGCGACGCGCGGAGCCGCCCGCCCACCCCGGGTGTGACGTCCCCGCTCCGGCCCGCGCCGCTCGCCGAACGCGAAAAGGCTCCCGGTGCGAACTCGCACCGGGAGCCGGGTACGGCACCGGGGGTGAGCGGACCGCACGTCCGCTCACCTGATCACGTATCGGCGCCGCGGAAGTCCTCCGGAGAGACCGAGTCCAGGAATTCCCGGAACTTCTCGACCTCGTCCTCCTGCTCGTCCGGGATGATCAGCCCGGCTTCGTCCAGCACCGACTCGTCAGCGTGGATCGGCACTCCGACCCGCAGCGCCAGCGCCACCGAATCACTCGGGCGTGCCGAGACCCGCACATCCCCGTCGAAGATGAGTTCGGCGAAGAACGTACCCTCCTGCAGATCGGTGATCCGCACCTCTTCCAGGTCCCGCCCCAGGGCGCCGATGACGTCCTTGAGCAGGTCGTGGGTGAGCGGTCTGGCGGGTCGCACGCCCTGCTGCTCCAGCGCGATCGCGGTGGCCTCCACCGATCCGATCCAGATCGGCAGGTACCGCTCGCCTTCGGTCTCGCGCAGCAGCAGAATCGGCTGGTTGGCTGGTAGTTCCACTCGCACGCCGACGACGCGCATTTCGCTGCTCATCGTCTCATCGCCTCCTCCAGCGCGCCGAAGCGTGACATCCTTGGTCGAGGATCGCGCACCGACGCCTCTGACGCTACCCGCGATACGGCGGTGGCCATCGCCTCCGCCCGGAATTCCCGCTCGGTGGACGGCTCTTCCGGCCCGTTCACGGCCGCGTACCGGCCGATCGCCGATACCCGGCATTCCCTTGTCCGACTCGGTCCGCACATCGTTCCGAGGCGGTTCCTGACGCCGCCGCTGCCCTCCGCGAACACCCGGAGGTCCCTCGTGGAGCGAGCTCGCGCGGCGTCGCCGACCAGCCCGTCCGATGAAGGACTCCGACCGCTCCCGACGCGAACGATGCCCAACGCCACGATACACCGCACCGCCATCCGCAGAACCCGTTGCGCGCTGCGGAAAGCACCTCGTAACGCGACCGCCCGCCGGCGGCGCCGAACGGCCGTGAAGATCATCGGCCGTGCGGCGGACCGGGTTGCGGTGCCCGCCGAGCACGATCGGGGCGACGCCGCAAGGCGCCGCCCCGATGCGCTCGGTACGCGGAACGCTCGGCTCAGCGGCCCTGGCCCTCGATCGGACCGGTCAGGAACACCAACCGGAACTTCCCGATCTGAACCTCGTCGCCGTTGGCGAGCACCGAGGTGTCCACCGGTTCCCGGTTGACGTAGGTGCCGTTGAGGCTGCCGACGTCGACGACGACGAAGTCGTTGCCCTCTCGCCTGAACTCGGCGTGCCGACGGGACACCGTCACGTCGTCGAGGAAGATGTCGCTGTCCGGGTGGCGTCCGGAGCTGGTGGTCTCCCGATCGAGCAGGAATCGCGACCCGGCGTTCGGGCCGCGCTTGACCACCAGCAGGGCAGCCCCGGCGGGCAGCGCATCGACCCCGGAGGCCGCTGGCTCCGGGGTCGCACTCTCGGTGCTCTCCGGCTCCGAGAGGAACGGCCTGAAGACCGAGGTGGTCTCCGGTGACTGCTCCGGCGGAACGCCGCCGGGCCCGTCGTTCTGGCTCACCTGAGCTCTCCTCTGCGCGGATGGGTCGTGCAAGTGCGTTCAAACGTACCGTGCCGTCCCAGGTCGCAGACGCGGGACTCCCACCTCAAGCCGCCTGCGAACCCGAGATCAACGATCATCCCTGGTCGATGAGGCCTTGGTAGTCGCTCTCCTCGAGCAGGCCGTCGGGCGCGGCGGGGTCGGCGAGCTTGATCTCGATCATCCAGCCGTCGCCGAACGGCGCCGAGTTGACCAGCTCGGGCTGCTCGTCGAGCTGCTCGTTGCGGGCCACGATCTCACCGGCCACGGGTGCGTAGATGTCGGAGACGCTCTTGGTCGACTCGACCTCGCCGATGCCACCCCCGGCTTCGACGGTCTCCCCCACCTCGGGCAGCTGCACGAACACGACGTCGCCGAGCTGCTGCTGGGCGTAGTCGGTGATCCCGACGCGCACGGTGTCCGCGCCGGTGCGCAGCACCCACTCGTGCTCCTGGGTGTACTTGATCCCGTCCGGGGCCACTGGGGTCCCGCCTTCCTCGTCGAGCCGTGGAGCGGGGGCCGAAGTGCGCCACCGCACCCGCGCGCAGTGATCGCGACGGGCCACGCGAGCGTAGGTCGCGGCCGCTTTCGACCGCAAGATGGGCACGCCGTGATCGACACGGCACCGGATCCCGGCCGGGTCGCTCCAGGAGGAAGGCGCGGGCGTCAGGCCGGTCGGGAGCGCGCGGCGCGCACGGCGGCGATGACCTGCATCAGGTACAGCACCCCCGCCCACACGTACAGCGCGCCGCCCCAGCAGGTGAAGGCGTAGGCCACCGGGCGCACGACGCCTTCGAAGGCGAAGTCCTCCTGCACCAGCAGCAACAGCGGGAACGCGTACATCAGGCAGAACGTCGCGGCCTTGCCGAGGTAGTGCACTTCCGGCGGTTCGAAACCGTGCCAGCGCAGCACCGGCAGGCACAGCGTGAGCACGACGTCGCGGCCGATCAGCGCCGCGGCGGCCCACCAGGGGATCACGTCGCGGAGCACGAAGGCGATCAGCGTCGCGACGATGTAGAGCCGGTCGGCCGCGGGGTCCAGCAGTTCGCCCACGCGGCTGTACTGGTCGAGCCAGCGGGCGAGCTTGCCGTCGAGCCAGTCGGTGGCTCCGCTGACCACGAGCACGAGCAGCGCGAGCAGGTCGGATTGCGGCCCGAGCAGCAGCCACAGGAACAGCGGGACGCCGGCGAGCCGCACGAGGGACAGCAGGTTCGGCCAGGTCAGCCAGGGGTCGTCCCAGACGCCGGCGGCGACTTCCTTGATCCGGGCCATGCCGGGATCGGGCGCCGGGGCCTCCGCGTCGGGTTCCGGTCGTTCAGCGGACTGCGACGACCGCTCCGGGGCTTCCGCGCCCCGGTCCGGTTCGTCGTGTTCGGCCATGCTGGAGCCCGCCGGTTCCGGGGACGTGGGATCGCCCGCTTCACCTCGGCCTTTGGCTCCGGCCGTGGTGCCGTCGGCGTCCTGCACCACAGCCCTCCCTGACACGGTTGTCGATCCACCGCGAAGCGCTCACCTGCGCCTGCGGGTCTCGGGCGCCTCGGGCGCCCGCTCGGATCAGGGTGCCACACCCCCCTTGCGGTGGCCGGAGCGGCCGGGGGTGGGCGGACCGGTCAACCGCGGTTGTGGCTCCAGCCGCGGCGCTGCAGTTCCGCGTCGGTGAGGAAGCGGGCCCGGCCGCGGTCGTCGACGCCCGCCCAGCGGGCGCGCCCGCCCACGCCTTCGAGGACGAACGAGTGGCCGCCGCTCCACACCACGCTGCACGGGGTGGTGGGCAGTTCCGCCGTCTCGGCATCATCGTCGACGATGCCGTCCCGGTGAGTCGTTTCCACGCTGATCAATGCTCGACACCTCCATCACGGTTGTCGACCGAACCGCGGTGCGCGTTATCCGGCCGCCTCCCCACCCACGCATTGTGTTCGACCCATGACCGCACGTTCCCCTGAATTCGACGGGGGTGCGCCCAGCGGGAGGACCGCACCGACGAGCGGATGATCTTGAAAGTGCGCGGGTTCGGCGCGGCAGAAACCACACCGACCGTTCGTCGCGAAACACACGATCATCTTGTTGTTGCGACGGAAACCGACCGGCCCGTCGATCGCCCATTGTGGACTGTCGCACGGCGGCGCGCGGGACGGAGCGCGTCCCGGGCCCGGCGCGGCGCGGATGCTGGCGCGAACGCCCGTCGTCGGGTAGGACTCTGAGGCTCGTCGACACCGCCAGCGGGAGGTCATGACCATGGGTGCGTACGCCGACGCCTACCAGCGCAGCCGCACGGACCCCGAGGGGTTCTGGCTGGACGCCGCGGCGGCCGTCGACTGGGACCGCGCCCCGACCAGGGCCTTGGACGACTCCGGCCGGTGGTTCCCGGACGGAGTGCTCAACACCTGCTTCAACGCGCTGGACCGGCACGTCCGCGACGGGCGCGGCGACCAGGACGCGGTGATCTGGGATTCGGCGATGACCGGGCAGGTGTCGCGGTGGACCTACCGCGAGCTGCTGGACCGGGTGTCCCGGTTCGCGGGAGCGCTGCGGGCGCGCGGCGTCGGCAAGGGCGACCGCGTGATCGTGTACCTGCCGATGATCCCGGAAGCGCTGGTGGTGATGCTGGCGTGCGCGCGGATCGGCGCGGTCCACTCGGTGGTCTTCGGCGGCTTCGCGCCCAAGGAGCTCGCCGCGCGGATCGACGACGCCCGGCCGACGGTGCTGGTGGCCGCGTCCTGCGGCCTGGAGCCGAACCGCGTGGTCGAGTACAAACCGATCGTCGACGAGGCGCTGCGGCTCGCCGAGCACCGCCCGGAAGGCGGCGTGCTGATCTTCCAGCGGGACCAGGTGCGCGCCGAGCTCGGCCCCGGCGAGGCGGACGCGGCCGAGGAGCTCGCCGCGTCGGAGCCCACCGATTGCGTGCCGGTGGCGGCGACCGATCCGCTGTACGTGCTCTACACCTCCGGCACGACCGGTCGCCCGAAGGGCGTGGTGCGCGACAACGGCGGCCACGCCGTGGCCTTGCGCTGGTCGATGAGCGCGATCTACGACATCGGCCCCGGCGAGGTGTTCTGGACGGCCTCCGACGTGGGCTGGGTCGTCGGGCACTCCTACATCGTCTACGGGCCGCTGCTGGCCGGGGCCACGACGGTGGTCTACGAGGGCAAACCGGTGGGAACCCCGGACGCGGGGGCGTTCTGGCGGGTCATCGCCGAGCACGGGGTGAAGGCGTTGTTCACCGCCCCCACCGCGTTCCGCGCGATCAAGCGGGTGGACCACGAGGCCGCCGAGCTCGCCCGCTACGACATCTCCGGCCTGCGCACGTTGTTCCTGGCGGGTGAGCGGCTCGATCCGGAGACCTACCAGTGGGCGGTGCGCACGCTGGAGGTGCCGGTGGTGGACCACTGGTGGCAGACCGAGACGGGCTGGCCGATCTGCGCGAACCTGCGCGGGCTGGAGCCGATGCCGATCAAGCCGGGTTCGCCTACGGTCCCGGTGCCGGGTTTCGACGTGCGGGTGCTGGACCAGGCGGGCGAGGAGCTGCCGACCGGTGCGGACGGCGCGATCTGCATCAAGCAGCCGCTGCCGCCGGGCATGCTGCCGACGCTGTGGGGCGATCACGAGCGGTTCGTCGAGTCGTACCTGTCGCGCTATCCGGGCTACTACCTCACCGGCGACAGCGGGCACGTCGACGAGGACGGCTACGTGTTCGTCATGGGCCGCACCGACGACGTGATCAACGTGGCGGGCCACCGGCTCTCGACGGGCTCGATGGAGGCGGTGCTGGCGACGCACCCGGCGGTCGCGGAGTGCGCCGTGATCGGTGTGCGCGATGAGCTCAAGGGCCAGGTGCCGCGCGGTTTCGTGGTGCTCAAATCAGGGGTGCAGGCGGATCCGGAGGCGCTGCGCGCGGAGCTGGTCGCCGCGGTGCGGGACCAGATCGGACCGGTCGCGGCGTTCCGCGACGTCGACGTGGTCGACGGCCTCCCGAAGACCCGCTCCGGCAAAGTGCTGCGCAAGTCGATGCGGGAGATCGCCGATTCCGGGGAGACGAAGGTGCCGTCGACGATCGAGGACCCGGCCGTGCTGGAGGACCTGCGGGCGGCGCTGCGCGGCGACCGCTGAGCACCGCGGCGAGACGGGGAGGGGCCCCGGACGGCGTCCGATACGTCCGTTCGGGCGCTGCCTGAGCGGGACGCGTGGTCTATACCTTTATGATCACGTCCCCTACCGGGAGCGAGCCCATGCCCCTCACCTCCGCACGGCCTGCCCGCGCGCGCCGGGTCCGCGCCGCGACGGCCGCACTGCTGACCGGTGTGCTCACCGCCGGAGCGCTGAGCACGATCACGCCCGCGGCGACCGCCGCACCGGAATCGCCGCTGCACCAGGTCATCCCCGCGCCGGAAACCGTCCGGGAAGCACCGGACGTCGAGTTCGCGCTGACCGCCGAGAGCGCGATCACCGCTGATCCCGGCGCGAACGACGTGGCCGACTACCTGGCCGGGGTGCTGCGCCCCTCGACCGGGTTCCCGCTGCCCGTCGCCGAAGGCGGCGACGTCGCGCTGCGCCTCGACGACGCCGAGCTCGGCCCCGCCGGCTACCGGCTCGAGGTCACCGGCGAGGCCGTGACCCTGCACGCCGGTGCGGCCGAAGGGCTGTTCAACGGCGTGCAGACGCTGCGCCAGCTGCTGCCCGCCGCGATCGAGAGCCCGCAGGTCCAGCCGGGGCCGTGGACGGTGCCCGGCGGCGAGATCACCGACCGGCCCCGCTACGAGCACCGCGCAGCCGGTCTCGACGTGGCCCGGCACTTCTTCGACGTCGAGCAGGTCAAGCGCTACATCGACCAGATCGCGCGCTACAAGATGAACTTCCTGCGCCTGCACCTGAGCGACGACCAGGGCTGGCGGATCCAGATCAACGACTGGCCGCGCCTGACCGAGCACGGCGGCAGCACCTCGGTCGGCGGCGGGCCCGGCGGGTTCTACACCCAGCAGGACTACTCCGAGATCGTCGCCTACGCCGAGTCCCGGCACGTCACGATCATCCCGGAGATCGACACCCCCGGGCACACCAACGCGGCGCTGTCGTCCTACGCGGAGCTCAACTGCGACGGCGTCGCGCCGCCGCTGTACACCGGCATCGAGGTCGGCTTCAGCTCGCTGTGCGTGGACAAGGACATCACCTACGAGTTCCTCGACGACGTGATCGGCCAGATCGCGGAGCTCACCCCCGGCCCGTACCTGCACATCGGCGGTGACGAGGCGGACGCGACGACCGACGAGCAGTACCGGGCGTTCATGGACCGGGCGCTGCCGATCGTCGAGAAGCACGGCAAGACCGCCGTGGGCTGGCACGAGTACGCCAAGGCCGAGCCGCAGGCCGGTTCGGTCGTGCAGTACTGGGGCGTGGAGAGCGCGGAGGCCGCCGAGATGGCCGCTGCCGCCGCCCGCGGCAACAAGATCCTGATGTCGCCCGCAGACCGGTCCTACCTGGACATGAAGTACGACGAGTCCACCGAGCTCGGCTTGAGCTGGGCGGCCTTCATCGAGGTCGCCGACGCCTACGGCTGGGACCCGGCGAGCCACCTGCCCGGTGTTCCCGCGGAGTCCGTGCTCGGCGTCGAGGCTCCGATGTGGACGGAGACGCTGGAGAACTCCGCGCACCTGGAGACGATGGCGTTCCCGCGGCTCCCGGCCATCGCCGAGATCGGCTGGTCGCCCGCGGCCACGCACGACTGGGAATCGTTCCGCACCCGGCTCGCCGAGCAGGGACCGCGCTGGACGGCGGCGGGCATCGGCTTCACCCGCTCCCCGCAGATCCCCTGGCCGTGAGCACCTGAGTGAACGGACCGTTCGCCCAATGCCGTGGGACGAACGGTCCGTTGACTCTTCGAACGCGCCGACCCGCGGGGTTGCGTGAACGGACCGTTCGCCCGATCCGGTTGGACGAACGGTCAGTTCACCCCGGCGCCGCGTCAGCTCTCGCCGAGCGCCGCCCACTCCTCGTCGGTGAGCAGCCGGGAGCGGATCAGGAAGCGCAGGCCTTCGGGCGCCTCCAACGAGAAACCGCTCCCCCGCCCCGGCACCACGTCGATGGTGAGGTGGGTGTGCTTCCAGTACTCGAACTGCGCGCCGGACATCCACATCGGCACCGGATCCGGCGCGCCCGTCTCGTCGTCCACGGCCAGATCGCCGAGGTGCACGTCCGAGACGCCGGTGCGGAATTCGCCCTGCGGGTAGCACATCGGGGCGCTCCCGTCGCAGCACCCGCCGGACTGGTGGAACATCACCGGGCCGTGTTGCGCGCGGAGGCGGCGGATCAGCTCCGCCGCCTCCGGCGTCACGGCCACCCGTGCGGGAGTGCCCGTGTCCGTGTCGCCCATCAGAACAGCCCCGGGCCGCTCTCGGCGTAGCTCACCAGCAGGTTCTTCGTCTGCTGGTAGTGGTCGAGCATCATCTTGTGGGTCTCGCGGCCGATGCCGGACTGCTTGTAGCCGCCGAAGGCCGCGTGCGCCGGGTAGGCGTGGTAGTTGTTCACCCACACCCGGCCGGACTGGATGTCGCGGCCCGCCCGGTAGGCGGTGTTGCCGTCGCGGGACCAGACCCCGGCGCCGAGGCCGTAGAGGGTGTCGTTGGCGGTCTTGAGCGCTTCGTCGTAGTCCGAGAACGACGCCACCGACAGCACCGGGCCGAAGATCTCCTCCTGGAAGATCCGCTGCTTGTTGTGCCCTTCGAAGATCGTGGGCTGCACGTAGTACCCGCCTGCGAGCTCGCCGCCGTGCTCGATGCGCTCCCCGCCGGTGAGCACCTTGGCGCCCTCCTGCTTGCCGATGTCGATGTAGGAGAGGATCTTCTCCAGCTGGTCGTTGCTGGCCTGGGCGCCGATCTGGGTCTCGGTGTCCAGCGGGTGGCCCTGCTTGATCGTCTCCGTGCGCGCCACCGCGTCGGCCAGGAAGTCCCGGTAGATGCCCTGCTGGACCAGTGCCCGCGACGGGCAGGTGCACACCTCGCCCTGGTTGAGGGCGAACATCGTGAACCCTTCGAGCGCTTTGTCGTAGAAGGCGTCGCGCTGCGCGGCGACGTCGTCGAAGAAGATGTTCGGGCTCTTGCCGCCGAGCTCCACGGTGACCGGGATGATGTTCTCGCTGGCGTACTGCAGGATCAGCCGGCCCGTCGTGGTCTCACCGGTGAAGGCGACCTTGCGGATACGGGAGTTCGAGGCCAGCGGCTTGCCCGCTTCCACGCCGAACCCGTTGACGACGTTGAGCACGCCCGGCGGCAGCAGGTCGCCGATCAGCTCCAGCAGCACGTGGATCGACGCGGGGGTCTGCTCGGCGGGCTTGAGCACGATCGCGTTGCCGCCCGCCAGCGCGGGCGCCAGCTTCCAGGTCGCCATCAGCAGCGGGAAGTTCCACGGGATGATCTGGGCGACGACGCCGAGCGGCTCGTGGAAGTGGTAGGCGACGGTGTCGGCGTCGATCTGCGACAGCGAGCCCTCCTGCGCCCGCAGTGCGCCCGCGAAGTAGCGGAAGTGGTCGATGGCCAGCGGGATGTCGGCGGCCAGCGTCTCCCGGACGGGCTTGCCGTTCTCCCAGCTCTCGGCGACCGCGAGCTTCTCCAGGTTCTGCTCCATGCGGTCGGCGATGGCCAGCAGCACCCCGGCGCGCTCGGCGGGCGCGGTGCGTCCCCAGGCGACCGCGGCGCCTTCGGCGGCGTCCACCGCCCGTTCGACGTCCTCGGCGGTCCCGCGGGCCATCTCGGTGAAGACCTTGCCGTTGATCGGCGTCGGGTTCTCGAAGTAGCCGCCCTTGGCGGGCGCGACGTACTCGCCGCCGATGAAGTGGTCGTAACGCGAGCGGAACTCGACCACCGAACCAGCGGTTCCCGGTGCTGCGTAGAGGGTCATCTGGTGCCTCCCGTACGACGTTGTGCGGTGTCGTCGGGAAGCTACGGACGGCGACGTTGCAGTGACGTTGCCGACGCCTCGCGGCGCAGCGGCGGCGGACGGCAACGGAGTGACCATGGTTGCCTGTTGCCTGCGTCACGGTCCAGGATGGTCCGATCGGGCGCGCTCGGCTGCACCGGCCGAGCGGCTTTCCGAGCGCGAGCGCCTCAGCACCGTTCGGTACCGTAGCGGATCCGGATCTTGAAGCGGACCGTTGCCGCTTCGCGGCGATGCCGGGGTTCGGCGCTCGGCTGGAGAGGAGAAGACGCTGGCTCACCGTGGCGTCCGGGCATCCGCGCACCTGGTCAGGACGGTTCGACCAGGTGCCGCGGCAGGTCTCCGGCGGACTCCGCGTCCGCACCGCACCGGCGGCGGGTGGCGCCGCCCAGTCCTCGCAGCGAGTACGGAGTCATGAAGCGCACCGACGACACCCCGGCCGACCCGGTGGAACGGGCCCGCCTGCTGCGGCGGGTGCACAGCGCCGTGCTCTCCGGCCAGCGCGCTCCGCAGGCGCCGCGCCCGGTGGTGTTCGAGTCGTGGCGCCGATCGCTGGCCGCCAGCGTCGACCCGGAGCGGTGGGAGCCGCCGGTGGTGTTCGGCTCCGACCGGCTCGCCGAAGTCCGCGCGGCGCACCCGTTGGCGGCCTGCGTACCGCTGCTGCGGCGCACCCTGCTCGACGCGGCCGACGGCACCACGCACATCATGATCGTCACCGACGCCGACGGGAACATCCTGTGGCGCGAAGGCCATCCGAACGTGTGCCGGGCGGCCGACCGGGTCCACCTGGCCGAAGGCACCACCTGGTCGGAGTCCTCGATCGGCACCAACGCCATGGGCACCACGCTGGCCACCGGCCGCGCGGTGCAGATCCACTCCGCCGAGCACTTGGTCCGCCGCTACCACTCGTGGACCTGCGCCGCGTCGCCGGTGCACGACCCGGAGACGGGGCGGATCCTCGGCGCGATCGACCTCAGCGGTCCGCTGCACACCATGCACCCCGCGCTGCCCGCGCTGGTCTCGGCCGCGGCGACGCTCGTCGAGAGCACCCTGCGGGACTGGATGGCGCGGCGCGACGACCGCCTGCGGGAGCGGCACCGCGACGTGCTGCGTTCGCTGCGCGGTGAGCCGGGGGCGTTGCTGAGCTCGTCGGGCCGGGTGATCGCCGCCGAGCCGGGCGACCTGGGGCTCCCGGAGCGGGTCGAGCTGGACCGGCCGGACGGCGCGCTGCTGCTCGGTGGCCGGGAGGCCCTGATCGAGCCGCTGGACGACGGCTACCTGCTGCGCGCGCCGCGGCAGGCCACCGCGGTCACCGCACCGGAGCCGCCGGCGCGGCGGGCTCCGACGTTGCGGCTGCGCTTCCTCACCTCGCGCCCGGTCGCCGAGCTCCGCGGCCGGGAGGTGTCGCTGAGCCCGCGCCGCGCCGAGCTGCTGGCCGTGCTGGCGTTGCGCCCGGACGGCGTGAACGCCGAGCAGCTGGCCCTCGCGTTGCACGGCGAGCAGGGCAATCCGGTGACGGTGCGCGCGGAGATCCACCGGCTGCGCACCCAGCTGGGCCACGACGTGGTGCACACGAAGCCGTACCGGCTCGCCGCGGACGTCGACGCCGACTTCCTGGACCTGCGCGCCGCGTTGCGGGCGGGACGGCTCGATGCGGCGCTGGAACTGCACCGCGGCGCGCTGCTGCCCTCCTCGGAGGCACCGGCGGTGCGCGACGAGCGGGAAGACCTCATCACCGGACTGCGCGGCGCGGTGCTGGCGGCACGCGACCCGGAGCTGCTGTGGCGGCTGGCCGACGGCCCGGCTGGCAGCGACGACATCGAGGTCCACGAGGTGCTGCTGACCCTGCTGGCCACCCACGACTGGCGCCGCCCCACGATCACGGCCCGCCTGAAACGGCTCCTGCACGACCCGAGCTGAGGCACCGGCCCACGTCCTCGACCACCGGTGGCGAAGCCGCCGAGCAGCGCCCGGCACGCGGTTTCTCGGCTGTCCTCGCGAGGACGGCATTTCTCGTCGTTCCCGCTCGGAAAATGAGCCCGCAGCCAGGAAACCGCTGACCACCTACCTTTGATCTTGCCGTTCCACGGTGGGCGGCGTTGGTGGTCGTTGTCCTGTCAGCGGCGAAGCCGCCGAGCGGTGACCAGCCCGAGCAAGCCGACCACCCGCGGGTTCTCAGCGGTTTCCTCGCGAGGACAGCTTTTTCCCTCGTGGCGGAGCCACTTGGAAAAAGATCCCGCAGCGAGGAAACCGTTGAGAACCCGCCACCCGACCCGCTGCTCAGGCCAAGACCGGCAAGGAGCCGAGGATCAAGCCTTCGGTTCGAGGACGGTCCACCATTCCGCCAAGGTGGGCCGTTCGGCGAGGTCGGCGAACGTGACCTCCACGCCCCGGGTGCGCCAGCGCTCCACCAGACTCATGATCCGCACCGAGTCGAGCCCCCAGTCCAGCAGGTTCTCCTCGTCGGTGAGTTCCTCCGGGTCCTCGTAGAGCAGTTCGGCCACGTCGGCCCGCACGCCCTCCAAGGTCAGCTTCGCGCTCATCTTCTCCTCCTGCACCCGATCTTCCCCGGCTTCGGCGAAGCCCGGTCCTGCCCGATCCACCGGCGGTCGTCAGCGGCGGGGCCGCCTCTCCGAGCCGATCACGCGACCGCGGACGGCTGCGACGCCAGGTCGGCGGCGAGCCGCTGCGTCGAATCGACCACGGCGCACCGCTTCGCCGCGTACTGCACCGCCATCCGGTGGTCGTCGGCGGAGAAGTCCGCGACGGCGTCGGCGGCCAGGAACGCCTGCACCTCCTGCTGGAACGCCTCCGCGGCGGTCATCAGGCATCCGATGTGCGCGTAGATCCCGGTGATGATCAGCTGGTCCCGGCCCCAGCCGCGCAGCATCTCGCGCAGCTCTGTGCGCTGGAACGCGCTGTAGCGCCACTTCGTCAGGTGCACGTCACCCGGTTCGGGCGCGAGCTCGTCGATGATCGCCTCCTGCGAGGCGTCGGACACGCCCGGCCCCCACCACTCCAGCTGCAGCCCGCGCTGCTGCGGCGTCTGGCCGCTGGGCTGCGCGCAGTAGACCACCGGCACGCCCGACGCGCGGGCCTGCCGCGCCAGCGCGCGGATGTTCGGCACGACCTCCGTCAGCGGTTCCGCGTCGGGCTCGAACACGCCCACGAAGTGGCGTTCCATGTCGTGCACCAGCAGCACGGCGCGGCTCGCGTCCGGCCGCCAGTCCACCCGGTTCGCGGGCAGCTCGTCCTGCCGCGGGACCCGGTACGGCGCGATCGTCGGCAACCCCACCTGCACGTCCTCCTGTCCTGCTCACTCGCCCGGCCGCCGTCCGGCCGGGCTTCACCGGGATCGACCGGCCGGTCAACGACGTTCGAGTTCCGGCACCAGTTCGCGCTGCACCGCCTCGCGCAGGTCGCGCTTGCTGACCTTGCCCACGCCGGTCTGCGGGAACCGGTCGACGAACTCGACCCGGTCGGGCACCTTGTAGCCGGCCAGCCCCCGCTCCCGGACGAACTTGATCAGCTCCCGGGGCTTCGGCGGCGTCCCGCGCGCCACCACGAAGGCGCAGGTGCGCTCGCCGAGGTAGTCGTCGGGCATGGACACCACCGCCGCGTCGTGCACGGCCGGGTGCGCGAGCAGGTGGTTCTCCACCTCTTCGGCGGCGACCTTCTCGCCGCCCCGGTTGATCTGGTCCTTCGCGCGCCCCTCCACCACGATGTTGCCCTCCGCGGTGAACCGGACGACGTCGCCGGTGCGGTAGAAGCCCTCCGGGGTGAACGCCTTCGCGTTGTGCTCCTCGGCCCGGTAGTAGCCGCGGATCGTGTAGGGACCGCGGGTCAGCAGGTGCCCGGTGCCGCCGGGGGCCACCGGTTCGTCCGCGTCGTCGACGACGAGCACTTCGTCGTCGGGCGAGATCGGGCGTCCCTGGGTGCTGACGATGACGTCCTCGGGATCGTCGAGCCTGGTGTAGTTGACGAGCCCTTCGGCCATCCCGAACACCTGCTGCAACGTGGCGCCCAGCACCGGGCGCACCCGCCGCGCCACCTCCTCGCTGCACTTGGCGCCGCCGACCTGCAGCACTTCCAGGCTGGAGAGGTCGTGCTCGGTGTTCGCCGCCGCGTCGAGCCACACCAGCGCCAGCGGCGGCACCGCGGCCAGCAGCGTGACGCGTTCCCGCTCGATCAGCGGGAAGACCTCGTCCGGGCTGGGCCTGCGGGCCAGCACGATCCGGCCGCCCGCCTGCAGCACGCCGAACGCGCCCGGCGAGCTCATCGGGAAGTTGTGCGCGGCGGGCAGCGCCACCAGGTAGACGGTCTCCGCGGTGACGCCGCAGATCTCGTTGCTGGCGCGGAACGAGTAGGCGTAGTCGTCGTGGGTGCGCGGGATGAGCTTCGGCACGCCCGTGCTGCCACCGGACAGCTGCAGGAACGCGATGTCACCCGGGCCCGGACCGTCCACATCGGACGAATCCGCGCCGATCCCGGACAGCGGGCGGAAACCGGACTCCCCCGGATCGCCCGCGATCAGCACGTGCCGCAGCCCCGGCACCTTCGCCGCGACCTCGGCGGCCAGTGCGCGGTGGTCGAACCCGGCCTCCACGTCGCAGGTGATGTAGGCCGCCGCCGCGCTGAACTCGCAGAAGTACGCGACCTCGGTGAGCCGGTGCGACGGCAGCGCGAACACCGGCACCGCCCCGATGCGGAACAGCGCGAAGCACACCTCGAAGAACTCGGCGATGTTCGGCAGCTGCACCACGACCCGGTCCTGCGCGCCGATGCCGAGCTCGCGCAGCCCGGCGGCCAGCCGGTCGGCGCGGGCGTCGAGCTCGGCGTAGGTGACCGAGCGCGCGGCGTCCACGATCGCGGTCCGCTCGCCGTGCTCGGCGGCGCGGGCGCGCAGCATCGCGCCGAAGGTCTCACCGCGCCAGTAACCGGCTTCGCGGTAGCGGGCGGCGGCCTCTTCCGGCCAGGTAGGACATCCGGGCAGCATCGTCGTTCCTGTTCGTTCGGGGCGGGCGGGCGTCACAGCGCGTCGGACCAGCCCATGGCCGACAGCGCGGTGCGGAACTTCGCGGAGGTCTCGGCCAGCTCGTCGGCCGGTTCGGAGCCCTCGACGATTCCGGCGCCCGCGTACAACCGCAGTGAGGTGTCCTCGATCTCGGCGCAGCGGATCGTGACCACCCATTCGCCGTCCCCGGAGGCGTCGCACCAGCCGACCATGCCGGTGTAGAAGCCCCGCTCGAACGGTTCGGCCTCGGCGATGGCGACCCGCGCGTCCTGCGGCGGCGTGCCGCACACCGCGGGCGTCGGGTGCATCGCCACGGCGAGCTGCAGCGACGAGGTATCGGGGTCCGCCAGCTCACCGGTGATGTCGGTGGACAGGTGCCACATCGCGGCGGTGTGCACCACCGAGGGGCGCTCCGGCACCACGAGGTCGCGGCACAGCGGGCGCAGCGCCGCCACGACGGCTTCGACGACGGCGGCGTGCTCGCGGAGGTCCTTGCCGGAGTGCAGCAGTTCGTCGGCGCGGCGGCGGTCCTCGACGGGGTCGTCGCTGCGCGGCCGGGACCCGGCCAGCGGGTTCGCCCGTACCCGCACGCCGTCCCGGGACACCAGCAGTTCCGGGCTCGCCCCGAGCAGCGTGCGACCGAGCGCGGGCCGCGGGCCGAAGGCGTCGCGCGAACCGTCCTCGCCGCGGCTCGGCAGGTCCACGGCGTACGTGTAGCCACCGGGGTCGGCGCCCGCGAGGTTGCGCAGCATCACGCCGGGGTCGATCGGCTCCGACGTCGTCAGCTCCAGGGAGCGCGCCAGCACGACCTTGCTCATCTCGCCGTCGCGCAGGCGCTTGAGCACCCGCTCCACCGCCCGCTCGTACTCGGCAGGCGCCGGGACCTGCTTGAGCCGGTAGTCCAGCCGGGGCGGGTCGGGCGGGGTCTCCGGGGCGGTCAGCGGCTCGGCTCGGCGCGTCTCGCTCGGCAGCACCAGGTGCGCGGGCAGGTTCTCGCCGAAGGGCACCGCACCGACGACCATCGGGTTCACCCGGCCGAACTCCTCGGCGTGGCGCAGGAACTCGGCGACCCGCTCCGGCAACCGCCGCCGTCCCCCCGAGCACGTCTTCGGCACCACGGCGTCGACGCCGCGCGCCAGCATCGAGCCGCGCGGCGAGGCGAAGAAGAACGACGAACCGGCTCGGTACCCGGCGAGCAGTTCGGCCGGGCTCAGCCGCTCGCCGAGATCGTCGGATCCTCCGCGCAGAGTGGTATCGCTGTCGGTGGTCATGTGTGCCTTCCGTGCGGGCGGGTGTCGGGCGGCTCAGGCGCGCAGGGTCGCGCCGCCGTCGACGTACAGGTCGTGCATCGTGATGTGCCCGGCCTGGTCGGAGAGCAGGAACACGACCGCCTCCGCGACGTCCTCGGCCGTGGCGAGCTTGCGCAGCGGGATGCCGGTCTTGTAGGTCTCCAACGAGCCGGCGATCACCGGTTCGGCGCCGCGTTCATCCCACAGCCGGTGCTGCATCGGCGTGTCGGTCGAACCGGGCGAGACCACGTTGCAGCGGATGCCGTGTTCGGCGAGCTCCAGGCCCAGCGATTTGGTGAACAGCGTCGAGGCCGCTTTCGAGGCGCCGTAGGCGGCCATCCCGTGCCGCGGCACTCCCGCCGCGTTGGAGCCGACCGTGACGATCGAGCCCCGCCGGCGCGGGATCATCCGCTTCGACACCGAGCGGCACAGGTGGAACACGCCGGTCGTGTTGACCGCGAACGTGCGGTGCCAGTCGTCCTCGGCGAGGTCCTGCACGGTGCCGGGGCGCAGGATGCCCGCCACGTTGACCAGCAGGTCCACCGGGCCCAGCTCCGACTCGACCCGTTCGACCACGGACTCGACCGCGGCGGCGTCGGCGACGTCGGCGGGGCACGCCAGGACGTGGCGCCCTTCGCCCGCGCCGGTCGCGACGACCTCGGCGAGCGCGTCGGCGTCCACGTCCACGGCGGCGACGGTCGCACCCAGCTCACCCAGCGCGTGCACCACCGCGGAGCCGATACCGTGGGCGGCACCGGTCACCACCGCGATCCGGCCGCTGATCCCCCTGCGGTCCATCTTGCCCTTCCCCTCGGCGACGCGAGCCGTACCTGAGATTGACTCGCGCCTGTATGGTTAGGCTAACCTGACCATCGAGTGATCCGGTAGGGGATGACCATCACATCTCGCGCCGGGCGACCCGCCAGGACCTGACGAGCCGGACCTCTCCGCGATCACACGATCCAGCGATGGCGCACAGGTGTTCGAACAGGCAGAGTCGAACGCATGGACCTCCGCTCAGCACATCCGTTCTCGCCCCCGCATCGCTCGACCGCGCGGCACACCAAAACGCCGCCCAGCCCGCACGACGTCGCCGCACGGCCCTGGCCGAGCACGGCGCTCCTGAGTTCGGTGCACATCGGGCTCGGCGCGCCTCAGCCCGGCGGGACCACGCCTTGCACGAAGCCGAGTTCGAGCAGGTCCCGCGGACGGAGCCTGAGCCGGTGGGCGAGCTCCGGGACCTGCTCCGGCGGCTGCTTGAGGATCGCCGCGCTCGACTCCGGCGCGATGACGGCGAAGTACGCGTCCGCCGTGATCCAGGTCGACTCCGGTGCCGCCAGGGCCAACGCGCCGCCGGAACCGCCCTCGCCGATGACCAGCGTCGTGATCGGCACGCGGGCTTCGGCCACGGCGGTGAACAGCTGCCCGATGGCGGCTCCGGCACCCGCGCGCTCGGCCTCGGCGTCGTTGGCCGCACCCGGTGTGTCGACCAAGGTGAGCACCGGCAGGCCCAGCTGATCGGCCAGCCGGACCAGCCGGGCCGCGGTGCGGAATCCGGCCGGGGTGTTCGCCGTTCCCGCCTGCGCGGCGTAGGCGACGGGGCGGCCGTCGTGCTCGCCGATCCCGCACAGCATTCCCGAGTCCGGGCCGCCGGCACGGTCCCCGCTGAGCTCGAACCGGGAGGTGAAGTAGCGATCCAGGTAGTCCGCCGCGTGCGGGCGGTCGGCGGCCCGCGCTCGCCGGACGGCGTCCCACCCGCTGTCCGCACCCGGTCGCACCTGATCCGGTTCGCGCAACGGTGCCGGGACCTCGGCCGGCTCGGGCGGACGCACCAGGCGTTGCGGGTGCAGCAGGCCGACCAGCTGGGCCAGCACGGCGGGGAGCTCCGCGTCCGGGACCAGGCGATCCACCTGGCCGTCGGCGAGCTTGCCCTCCGCGGTGAACGGCTCACCGGTCTCGCTGGCGCTGCGCACCCGGCTGCCACCGAAGGCCACCGCGGCCTCCGGTGCGGCGAGCACGACATCCGCGCCCGCCGCCAGCGACGCCCACATCCCGCCGGTCGTCGGGTTGCGCAGGACGGTGATGTGCGGAATCCGGGCCTGCCTGGTCAGCAGGCAAGCCCGCGCGATCGCCTGCAACTGGACCAGCGCGCGGATCCCCTCCTGCATCCGGCTGCCACCGGAGGCGACCAGGGACACCACCGGCAGCCTGCGTTCGCGCGCCTGCTCGAACGCGGCCACGACCCGCGCGCCCGCCTCCTCGCCCACCGAACCGCCGAGGAACCCGAACTCGAAAGCGATGAACACCGCCCGGTCCGCACCGATCCTGCCGTGCCCGCACAGCACCGACTCCTCGGCGCCGGTGCGCTCGGCGGCGCGGCGGCGCTGATCGTCGTAGCCGGGCCACGCCAACGGCCCGTCCGCGGCCGAGGTGCGCTCGGCGCCGCGCGGGGACTCGAACTCCTCGAAGTCCTCGCACACGGTGCCGATCAGCTCGCGCACGCCGGCCACCTCACCCATGCAGCGCCTTCTTCATGACCTTGCCCATCTCGTTGCGCGGCAAGGAATCCACGAACCGCACCTCACGCGGACGCTTGTGCGGGGTGAGCAGCCGAGCCACGTGCTCGACGAGTTCGCGCGCCGTCGCCTCCGAGTCGGCGGGGTCCGCCGCGGGCACCACCCACGCGAGGATGCGTTCGCCCAGATCCGGATCGGCCTGCCCGGTCACGGCGACCTCCGCGACCGAAGGGTGCTCCAGCAGGGCGTTCTCGATCTCGCCCGCGCCGATCTTGTACCCGCCGCTCTTGATGATGTCGGTGGCCTTGCGCCCCACGATGCGCAGATATCCGTCGGGAGCGCGGGTGGCGACGTCGCCGGTGCGGAACCACCCGTCCACGAACGCCTCGGCGGTGGCGTCGGGGCGGTTGAGGTAGCCGGTGAACAGATTCCGCCCGCGCACCAGGATCTCCCCGACCGTCTCGTCGTCGCTGATCTCGATGTCCCGGCCCGCGTCGTCGACGAGCTTGATCTCCACCCCGTCGAACGGCAGCCCCACGTAGCCGGGTCTGCGGTCACCCGAAGCACGCACGCCCGAATTCATGATCGTTTCGCTCATGCCGTAGCGCTCCACCACCCGCTGCCCGGTCAGCCGGGAGATCCGCTCGTGCTCCACGGCGGGCAACGCCGCCGACCCCGAGACCAGCAGCCGCGCGCGGCCCACCGCCTTCGCGAGCTCCGGATCGGATTCCGCGTCGTCGGCGAGCCGGTGGTACATGGTCGGCACCCCGAACAGCATCGTCGCCGACCCGGCCAGCTCCTCGGCCGCGGCCTGCGAGGAGAACTTGCCCAAGTGGCGCACGGTGCCGCCGAGCCGCACCGGCCCGAGCGTGCCGAGGATCAGCCCGTGCACGTGGAACAGCGGCAGCGCGTGCACCAGCACGTCCTGCTCGGTCCACTCCCAGGCGTCGGCCAGCGCGTCCAGGTTCGCCCGGATCGCGCGCCGCGGCAGCACCACGCCCTTCGGCGGCCCGGTCGTGCCCGAGGTGTAGACGATCAGCGCGGGCGCGTCCTCGCTCGGTTCGGGGGGCAGCTCACTGCCGGTGCGCGCGAGATCCACCTCTCGGACCGGAACCCGCCCCAGCGCCTCCGGCGGCTGGAACCCCGGCGCCGCCAGCAGCAGCTCCGGTTCGCTGTCGCCGATGATGTGGGCGAGTTCCCGCTCCCCCACCTTCGGGTTCACCGGCACCACGGCCGCACCGGCGGCGAGCGCGCCGAGCACCGCCACGCAGGTCTCCAGCTCCGAGGTCGCCCACACGGCGACGCGCCGGGCGGAACCGACCTGTTCGGCGATGCCCGCCGCGGCGGCGGCCAGCTCCGGATAGGTCAGCGCGCGGGCACCGAACCGGAGGGCTTCCTTGCCCTCGGGCCTGCGCAGCGTCGGGAACAACTCCATCGCGCGATCCATGCGTACCTCCGAGCTCGGTTCCATTTCACCCCAGTCCGGGGAGGACGAAAATGAGCCACGCCACAAGCGGGCCCACGGCCACGATCACCCCGCCGTAGATCATCAGGCGGCGGAAGAAGACGTCGCGGTCCACGCCCTTCGCGTTGGCCAGCACGATGGCGCCGTTGGTGGAGAACGGGCTGACGTCCACCAGCGTGGCGGACACCGCCAGCGCGGTCACCATGCCGATCGGACCGATCGTGCCGGTGGCCAGGAACGGCACCGCCAGCGGGATCAACGCCCCCATCAGCCCCACCGAGGAGGCGAACGCCGACACGACGCCGCCGATGTAGCACAGCAGCAGTGCGGCCAGCAGCGGCAGGCCGACCCCGGCGACGGCGTGCCCGACGTAGTCGATCGTGCCCATCTCCTGCAGCACGCTGACGTAGGTCAGCACACCGCAGATCAGCAGCACCGTCGGCCAGGTGACCTCGGCGGGCGCGTTCGCCGCGGTCTTCGGCGAGATCACGGTGAGCACCACCGCGACGCTCATCGCCACCAGCCCGGCGTCCAGTTCGAACACGAGGGTGCACACGACGAGCGCGGCCAGGCCGAGCAGCGTCAGCACCCGATCGCGGGTGAGCCGCAGGCACTCCGGCTCGTCGGCGGAGTCGTCCGGGGCGGCGGTGGTGTCGGCACGGGCGGTGCGCAGTCCGCCGAACACGACGAACACGACCGCCGCGATGGCCAGGTTCACCGCGAAGCTGCCCAGGAACAGCACCAGCGGGCTGGCCGCCAGCCCGTTGTCGGCGACGACCCCGTTCACGATCACGCCGTAGACGCTGATCGGCGAGAACCCGCCCGCTTGCGCGCCGTGCACGACCATCGCGCCCATCAGCAGCGGGTTGATCCCGTGCCGGGCGGCGAGGTTCAGCGCGATCGGCGCGATGATCGCGCAGGCGGCGGGGCTGACCGCGCCGATGGCGGTGAGCAGCGCCGCGATCCCGAACATCACCCACGGGATCACCGCGAGCCTGCCGCCCACGAGCCGGACCGCCCAGTGCACCAGCCAATCCGTCGTGCCGTTGGCGCGGGCGATGGCGAACAGGTACGTCACCCCGACCAGCACCACGAAGATATCGCCGGGGAATCCGGCGAAGATGTCGTCGTCGGAGAGGCCGCCGGCGAGCTTGCCGACCGCGAAGGCGGCGGCGAACGACAGCACCCCCATGTTCACCGACATCGTCGTGGCCAGCACGAAGCAGGCCACGAGCGCGAAGATGGAAATCAGCTCGGGCGACACCGTTGTCTCCTCACCGTCCATACGCCTCGGGTGAGACCGGACACAGTGGTTTACTGGCTGGACCACTTTGCGCTGCCACGCATGGAGCGTCAAGAGCCGAAGTGGTCCAGTGCTAGAACCACTGACCCGCCCCGCCGCTGCTAGTCTGGTTTTCCGCGATCTCCGGAGAAACGGGGGATGAGGTGTCCGACGCGCTGCGGCCGTTGACCCGACCGAGGCTCTACGAGCAGGTCGTGCTGCGGTTGCGCGAGCACGTCGCGGCATCCGGACTCGAAATCGGCGATCGGCTGCCGCCGGAGCGCGAGCTCGCGGAGCGGCTCGGCGTGAGCCGGGCATCGGTGCGCCAGGCGATCGTGGTGCTGGAGGTGCAGGGGCTGGTCGAGGTCCGCCACGGCGGCGGCACCTACTTGCTGCGAAGCACGCTGGACAGCGAGCCCGTCGACGAGCTGGTGGCACGCCGCAACCGGCTTCCCGACGTGCTCGACGCCCGCGAGGGCCTGGAGACCAAGCTCGCCGAGCTCGCCGCCGAACGCCGCACCGAGGCCGACGTCGCGGAGATCGACGCGGCGCTCGCCGACATGCGCGCCCAGGTCGAACGCGGCGAGCTGGGCGGCGACGGGGACCGCCGCTTCCACGCCGCGATCACCGCCGCCGCGCACAGCACGATGCTCGCCGAGTTCATGCGCACCATCGCCGACGAGATCGCCGAGAGCCGCCAGGAGTCGCTGCGCCAGCCGAACCGGCCGCCGAAGTCGCTGGCCCAGCACGAGCGCATCGCCGAGGCGATCCGCGCGGGCAATCCCCGCACCGCGAGCACCGCGATGCGCCGGCACCTGCGCACCGTCAGCCGGGTCCGCCTGCTGGCCTGGAACCCGGACGCCGACGAGCAGCCCTGAGCGGGGCGCACCCCGGCCGCACCCGGCCAGGGCGGTCGCGACCGGCGTCCACCGCGCGGAACAGGACGTACCGCACACCGCCCCACTCCCCCGATGACCTGCCCGGACACCCCGGTAAGGTCGCCCCGTTCCCCCGTTCGAGTTCCGTGGAGTACCGCCTGATGCCCGCTCGCCCCCGACCCGACGGCACGCGGCCGGGACTCGCACGATGATCGGATGGCTGCTGGCCACCGCGGGAACCGCCCTGCTGGGCAGCGTCTTCCCGCTCGCCAACATCGAGCTCTACCTGGTCGGCGTCCTCACCAGCGTCGACGGGCTGAGCTGGTGGGCACTGGCGCTGGCCGCCGCGATCGGCCAGATGACCGGCAAGACGCTGTTCTACTTGGCGGGGCGAGGCGGTTTCAGCCTCGGCACCCGGCTCGGCCGCATGACCGAAGCGCGCAAGGGCGGGCGCTGGGCGGCCTGGCTGGAGAAGTTCCACGACCGCACCCGGCAGCACCCGTGGTGGGGCCTCGGCGTCCTGTTCGTCAGCGCCGTCGCGAGCTTCCCCCCGTTCACCGTCCTGTGCTTCCTCTCCGGCGCGGCCGGCCTCCCGCTGCTCGGCTTCCTGGCGGTGAGCCTCGCCGGACGGGCGATCCACTTCCTGATCATCGCGGGCGCACCGGAACTGATCCACCAGCTGCCCTTCTTCGGCTGATCGCCCGTCTTTGAGCTTGTCTTCCCAGGTGAGCGACATTGTGGTCGTTGCCTGTCAGCGGCGGAGCCGCTCGAAAAATCGATCCCGCAGCGAGGAAGCAGCTGAGGTTCCGCTGAGCGGCCCACTACTCACGCCGAGCTCAAAACAGGCAGCGAGGCGTAACGACCCGCCGGGGCGGGCACCCACCGGGAGCAGGCGAACCCGCTCCCGGAGGTCGGCATGGCTTCTCAGCACGGCGACAAGCAGGAACAACTCGACGGTGTGCGCCAGGATCCGGACGGCACCTACCTGACCACCCAGCAGGGCGTGCGGGTCGACCACACCGACGACTCCCTGAGCGCGGGAGCGCGCGGCCCCACGCTGCTGGAGGACTTCCACGCCCGCGAGAAGATCACCCACTTCGACCACGAGCGCATCCCCGAGCGGGTCGTGCACGCCCGCGGCGCGGGCGCCTACGGCTACTTCGAGGCCTACGACGATCGCCTCGCCGATTACACGGCGGCGAAGTTCCTCACCGACCCGAGCCGCCGCACCCCGGTGTTCGTCCGGTTCTCCACGGTGGCGGGGTCGCGCGGTTCGGCGGACACGGTGCGCGACGTGCGCGGGTTCGCGACGAAGTTCTACACCGCGGAGGGCAACTACGACCTGGTCGGCAACAACATGCCGGTGTTCTTCATCCAGGACGGCATCAAGTTCCCCGACTTCGTCCACGCGGTGAAGCCCGAGCCGCACAACGAGATCCCGCAGGCGCAGTCGGCGCACGACACGTTGTGGGACTTCGTGTCGCTGCAACCGGAAACGATGCACATGATCATGTGGTTGATGTCGGACCGGGCGCTGCCGCGCAGCTACCGCATGATGCAGGGCTTCGGGGTGCACACCTTCCGCTTCGTCAACGCCGAGGGCACCGGCACCTTCGTGAAGTTCCACTGGAAACCGCGGCTGGGCACGCATTCGCTGGTCTGGGAGGAATGCCAGCAGGTGCAGGGCAAGGACCCCGACTTCAACCGCCGCGACCTGTGGGACGCCATCGAAGCCGGGAACGGGCCGGAGTGGGAGCTCGGCGTGCAGCTCGTCGACGAGTCGAAGGAGCACGACTTCGACTTCGACCTGCTCGACGCCACCAAGATCATCCCGGAGGAGGAGGTCCCGGTGCGCCCGGTCGGGCGCATGGTGCTCGACCGCAACCCGGACAACTTCTTCGCCGAGACCGAACAGGTCGCCTTCCACACCGCGAACGTGGTGCCGGGCATCGACTTCACCAACGATCCGCTGCTGCAGGCGCGCAACTTCTCCTACCTGGACACCCAGCTGATCCGGCTCGGCGGGCCGAACTTCGCCCACATCCCGGTCAACCGCCCGGTCGCCGAGGTCTCCACCAACCAGCGCGACGGCTTCCAGCAGCAGCGCATCCACCAGGGGCAGACCAGCTACTCCAACAACAGCCTCGGCGGCGGCTGCCCGGTCATCGCGGGCGCCGGCAACGGAGCCTTCCAGCACTACCAGGAGAAGGTGGAAGGCGCGAAGATCCGCCAGCGCAGCGAGAGCTTCCAGAACCACTACCAGCAGGCCACCTTGTTCTGGAACAGCATGGCGCCGTGGGAACGCGACCACATCATCGCCGCGTTCCGGTTCGAGCTCGGCAAGGTCGAGCACCACCACGTGCGCGAAGCGGCCGTGGAGCAGATCAACCGGGTCGACCACGACCTCGCGATCGCCGTCGCCGAAGGGGTCGGCGTCACGCCCCCTCCGGCCGCGGCGGGGCCCAACCACGGCAAGCACTCCCCCGCGCTGAGCCAGTCCCACTCGGTCACCGACACCATCGCCACCCGCACCGTCGCCGTGCTGGTCTCCGACGGGGTCGATCAGGCCGAGGTCGCCCAGATCCGCGAGGCGCTCGCCCAACGCGGCGCGACCGCCGAGGTCCTCGGTAGCCGGGACGGCAGCGTGCGCGGCGCCGACGACAGCGACGTCCCGGTGGATCGGGCCATCAACACGATGTCCTCGGCGCTCTACGACGGGGTCATCGTGCCCGGCGGCAGCGGCAGCGTGCGGGCGCTGTCGGCCGACGGCTACGCGGTGCACTTCGTCGCGGAGGCGTTCAAGCACGCGAAGCCCGTCGCGGCCAGCGACGAGGGCCTGGCGATGCTGCAGCGCGCCGGGGTGGACAAGGTCCGCCACGCGGGCGAAGGCGACGGCGTGGTGTCCGACAAGGGCGTCGTGACCGCCGCGGCCACCGGCGGTGCGCTGCCCGACGGCTTCATGGCCGAGTTCGCCGCGGTCCTGGCCGGGCACCGCGTGTGGAACCGGGACACCGAGCACGTGGTCGCCTGACCGGGGCGGTGGCGTCCGCCGGTCGCCGCACCCGTTGGCCCGATCGGCGGCGCGCGGGTGAGGATCCGATACCGGCTCGGTCACGCCGCGGGCGATGTTTCGCTTTCGGCTCCGGGACGTTCTACCGTCCCGTCCCGTGAGTGTTCTGCGAACCCTTCCCGTCGAGGACGTGCTGGAACGCACCGAGCGCAGCGGCCTCGCTCGGCGGCTCTCCGGTGTCGACCTCGTCGGCTTCGGCATCGGCATCATCATCGGGACCGGCGTGTTCACCTTGGCGGGGATCGAGGCCAAGGAGCACGCCGGGCCCGCGGTGGTCCTCGCGTTCCTCGTGGGCGGCGTCGTCGCCGCGCTCGCGGCGCTGTGCTATGCGGAGCTGGCCTCCGCGGTGCCGACCGCCGGGAGCGCCTACACCTACGGCTACACGACGCTCGGCGAGATCTTCGCCTGGATCATCGGGTGGGACCTGCTGCTGGAGTTCGCCCTCGGTGCCGCGGTGGTCTCGCGCAGCTGGTCGGGGTACGTGTCGAGCCTGCTCGGGCTACCGCCGGAGTGGTTCAGCGAGGACGCGACGGTCAACGTCGGCGCGATCCTGATCATCGGCGTGCTCACCGTCGTCGCCGTCCTGGGCATCCGCGAGTCGTCCTGGCTGACCAACGCCCTGGTCGTGGTCAAGGTGTCGGTGTGCGTGCTGGTGATCGTCGCCGGGCTGTTCTTCTTCAACGGCGCGCACCTCACGCCGTTCGTCCCGCCATCGCAGCCCGCGGAGCAGGGCGCGAGCATCCTGGAGCAGCCGCTGGTGTCGGCGGCGCTGGGCATGGAGCAGTCGATGTACGGGTTCGGCGGCGTGCTCACGGCCGCCGCGATCGTGTTCTTCGCCTACACCGGCTTCGAGGCGCTGGCCAACCTCGGTGAGGAGACCAAGCGCCCGCGCCGCGACCTGCCGGTGGGGCTGCTGGGCAGCCTGGTGGTGTGCACCGTGCTGTACGTGCTGGTGGCGCTGGTGCTCAGCGCCATGGTCGACTACACGCAGATCGACGAGGCCGCTCCGCTGGCCGCCGCGTTCCACTCCGTCGGCGCCCACTGGGTGGCGGCGCTCATCGCGCTGGGCGCGGTGACCGGGCTGACCTCGGTGATGATGGTGGAGCTGGTGACCATCGGGCGCATCGGCTTCGCCATGAGCCGGGACGGGCTGCTGCCGCCGAAGCTGTCCCAGGTGCACCGGAAGTGGGGCACTCCGCACCGGGTGACGATCGGCGGTGCCGTGCTGGTGATGCTGCTCGGCGGTTTCGTGCCGATCGCCGAACTCGCGGACATGGTGAGCATCGGCGCGCTGTCCGGCTTCGTCATCGTGGCCATCGCGATTCCCGTGCTGCGCCACCGCAAACCGGACCTGCCGCGCCCGTTCCGGATGCCGTGGTCGCCGGTGCTGCCGGTGCTCACGGCCGTCGCCTGCCTGTACCTGATGACGAACTTGAGCGTGCTCACCTGGGTGCGGTTCGCGGTCTGGCTCGCGCTGGGCCTGGTGATCTACCTGGCCTACGGCTACCGCAAGTCCCGCTTGGCCACGGGTGCCCCGGTCACCGACGACGCGTCAGGATGAGCTGTTCGGTGACGGCCAGCAGCAGGGCCAGCGCGACGAACCCGACGGCGACCAGCAGGCCGGTGGAGATCGCGGCGTCGTAGCCGCCGACGGCCAGCGCGCTGAAGAACAGCCCCGATGCGGTCGCCGTGCCGATCGCGGTGCCGAGGCGCTGCCCGGTCTGCTGGATCCCGGCGGCGGTGCCACCGCGAGCGGAGTCGACCTTGGCGAGGGTGACGGTCTGGTTCGGCGAGATGACCAGGCCGCTGCCCACCCCTGCCAGCAGCAGCGGGCCCGCGACCAGCAGTCCGGCGACGTGGCCGGGACCGCCCGCGAGCAGCAGGTCCGTCACGACCAGCCCGGCCAGCGCGCCGACCAGGCCGAGCACGACCAGCGAGCGGCCGAACCGGTTCACGAGCCTGCCGCTGAGCGCGGAGGACGCCGCCGAGCCGATCGCGAACGGTGTCATCGCCAGGCCCGCCTGCAGCGGCGAGTACCCCAGTCCGCGCTGGAAGTACAGCGCCAGCACGAAGAAGATGCTGGTGAAACCGGCGAAGTACAACATGCCCAGCGCGGTGCCGAAGCTGTAGCTGCGGATGCCGAACAGGCCGAGGTCGATCAGCGGTTCCCGTCCCCTGGCGCGGTAGCCGCGTTCCCACAGCACGAACAGCACCAGCAGCACCGGCGCCGCCGGCAGCAGGTACCACGGCGCGCCGCTGCCGCTCTCCCGTTCGATCAGGGGCAGCAGCAACGCCAGCAGCGCGGCACCGAGCAGCAGCACGCCCACCAGGTCGAGGCTGCGAGCGCCGTCGGCAGGCTCGGCCTTCGGCAGGACCCTGGCGGCGAACACCAGCGCCGCCAGGCCGATCGGCACGTTCACGAAGAACACCCAGCGCCAGCCCTGCTCGTCCCCGGCGAGTTCGATGATGAGCCCGCCGAGCAGCGGACCGATCGCGGTGGACAGCCCGATCACCGCGCCGAACAGCCCGAACGCCTTCGCCCGCTCGCTGCCCTGGAACAGCTGCTGGATCAGCCCGAGCACCTGCGGGTTGAGCATGCCGCCCGCCACGCCCTGCACGAGCCGGGACACGACCAGCCAGGTCGCCGACGGCGCGAACCCGGCGGCGGCGCTGGCCGCGGTGAACAGCAGCAGCGCCAGGATGAACATCCGGCCACGACCCCGGTCGTCGCCGAGCCTGCCCGCCGGCACCAGCACCAGGCCGAAGGTGAGCGCGTAGCCGGACACCACCCAGCCCAGCGCGACGGGCGGGGCGTCCAGGCCCTGCTGCATGGACGGCAGCGCGACGTTGACGATGCTGACGTCGAGCAGGGTCATGAACCCCGCCAGCAGGCACACCACCAGTGCCTGCCAGCGCTGCGTCGGCCGCTGGGCGAGCCGCGAGGCACTTGTTCCCATCACCCTCACATCCTGACGGTGTCCGGCGGCGGCGGCGCAGCTGAGGGGGCGGCGCGGGCGATCACCGCTGGTGCTAAGGACTCGGACGGAGTCCCGGTTGCGCCACGCCCGTTGTGGTCGGGGCGAGCGCCCCGGCCGAACCCGCCCGGCCCGTCCGCCGATGGCCGGGCCGACGGCCGACACCGTTCGGGGTGTGCTGGTGCGCTGGTAGCGTCCTGATCGTGCGTGGTCACGGCGCTGGACGGCCGATCCGGCCGTCCTGGGGATGAAGCGCCCGACCACTGCACGCCCCCGATCCCGCGACGCCCGGACGAGCCGCTCACCACCATGACCTCCGAATCCGCACCCGCCGGCCACAACGCCGACTCCGGTCCCGCCGCGCTGCGCGCGAGGGTCCGCGAGGTCGTGGCGGGATATCCGCACAGCCACCGGGCGTTCGCCGACCGAATCGGTCTAGACGCCACCAAGCTCTCCAAGTCGCTCACCGGAGTCCGGCGCTTCACCCCGGTCGAGCTGACGCGCATCGCGGAGATCGGCCAGGTGACGGTGAACTGGTTGATCAACGGCAGGGACGACGCGGAGACGGTCGCCGCCGCACCGCGCCGCGCGGCCCGCCCGCCGGAACGCACCGGTGGGGACCGCTACCAGCAGATCCTCGACGCGGCCTGGGAACTCATCGCCGAACGCGGGTTCCACGCCGTCCGGGTCGCCGACATCGCCGAGGCCTGCGGGGTGAGCGCGGCCGCGATCCACTACCACTTCCCCGGCCGCGACGACCTGCTCACCGAAGCACTGCGGCACTCGGTCCGGCAGGCCTTCGACCGGCAGGTCGCCGAACTGCACAGCATCGACGACGCCCATCAGCGGCTGCTGCGGCTCGTCGAGCTGCAACTGCCGGAATCACCGGGGCTGCGCCGCGAGTGGTCCATCTGGCTGCAGGTGTGGAACGAGAGCGCGCTGCGCCCCGAGCTGCGCGGACTGCACGGCGATTCCTACACCCGCTGGCACGACACGATCGAGCGGACGATCCGCCAGGGCCAGCAGCAGGGCGTGTTCACCGAGGGTGACGCGGACGAGCTCGCGGTGCGGTTGACGGCGCTGATCGACGGACTCGGCATCGGCGTGCTCACCGGCCGCCCGGAACGATCGGTTCAGCGGATGCGCCAGGTCCTGCACGACTTCATCGGCCGCGACATCGTCGGTGAGGGCATGGCGGGCACCGCAACGCAGGCACCTGACGATCACTGGTCGTGATCGCTCGCGGCGAGTTCGGGTCGCTCGTTTGCCCGGTTGAACCACCTGGTCCCGCTCGGTAGTTTCCGAGGGCAATCGCCACGGAGGTGATCAGGTGCCGGAGGACGATGAGATCCTGGTCGAGCACCGCGACGCGGTCCTGCTGCTGACGTTCCACCGCCCGGAGCGGCTCAACGCGTGGACTCCGAGCATGCGGCGGCGCTACTTCGACCTGCTGGAGAAGGCCGATGGCGATCCGTCGGTGCGGGCGGTGGTGGTCACCGGTGCCGGCCGCGGATTCTGCGCCGGAACGGACCTCTCCGCGCTGGACTCGGCACCCGAGCACGACGGCGACGACCGGGCGGTCTCGCTGTCGATCCGGATCCGAAAACCGATCATCGCCGCGATCAACGGCCCCGTGGCCGGAATCGGCTTGGTCGCCGCCTTGTTCGCCGACGTGCGCTTCGCCGCCGAGGACGCCAAGTTCACCACCGCGTTCAGCCGTCGCGGACTCGTCGCCGAGCACGGCATCTCCTGGCTGCTGCCCAAGCTCGTCGGTGCGGGCACCGCGCTGGACCTGATGCTCTCCGCCCGCACCCTGCTCGGCAGCGAGGCGCACGCGCTGGGCCTGGTCGACCGGGTGCTGCCCGCGGGCGAGGTGCTGACCGCCGCGCTGGAGTACGCGCACTCGCTGGCCACCGAGTGCTCCCCCGCTTCGATGGCCGAGATCAAGGAGCAGATCTACGCGGGCCTGGACAGCGGGCTGGAGACGGCGAGCGCCGACGCGAACAACCGCATGATCGCCGCGTTCGACCGCCCCGACGTCCGCGAGGGCGTGCGCAGCTTCCACGAGCGCCGCCGACCGGACTTCCCGCCGCTCGGGAGCTGAATCGCGCCGCGCCCGATACGGTTGGCCGCAGAGCCGCCCGGTCGTGGGAAGGATCGCGCCATGGATTCCGAAACACCCGAAGCCGACGCCGCCGAACAGGCCAGGCATGCCGAGGATCCGGTCACCGAGGACGTCACGTCCGACACCGATCCGGTCGACGAGGCAGACCCGGCGGATCTCGCGGATCAGCGCACCGACGTTCCCGTAGACGAGGACTACGACCGGGAGTAGCGCTTCCCCTCTCGGATCTCGCAGCGCGCCGCACCGATTCGCGGCACCCGCGCCGATGCTGCATTCGCACGATGCCGCCGACGAGGGCGATCCGCCGAATGCGGACCGCCTACCGCATCCGAATCCCTAGGACAAGTTCCTTCCGGAACTTTCCACGAACTGGGCGGCTCGGACGTCACCGGTGGAATTCGTGAAAGCGGGAACCGATTTCACTTAACCGTGGTCAGCACGCGGCATTCGGCCCTACCGGATCACCCGAGTTCCGAGTACGTTCCGGTCGAACCGGGCAACCGGATCGAGCAGATAAGCACTCGTCATTTCCAGCACGAAGTCGTGCTTCACCTCAGCCCGGCCACAGGCCGAACATCGTCGCGAATCCCTCGCGCCAACTCGGCCACCCCGGACGCCAGCCCAACGTCTCGCGAAGGCGGAAATTCGTCGCGCCCCGCTGCTCGGTGAGCCGGTGCACGGTGAGCCAATCCAGCTGGGCCCTGGCCTGGTCCAGGGTCAACGACAACGGCGCCGGACCGCCGATCATCCGGGCGTAGGCCGGTAACCACTCCGCGCATTCCGCCGGTTCGTTGTCCACCACGTTGTAGGTGCCCGTCTCGCCGGCGGTGAGGACTTCGACGACCGCGCTGGCCGCGTCCTCCACGTGCGTGAACGAGGTCAGCCCCACGCCGTCGGTGACCAGCGGCAGCGCACTGCCGCGGACCTGCTCGTGCACCAGCCCGCCGGGCGCGTACCAGGTGTTCGGGCCGTACAGCGACCCGTAGCGCAGCACCACGCCCTCCAGGTCGGACCGGTCCACGACCGCGCTCTCCATACCGGCGACCGCGCGCACCGCCTCGCCCCACCGGCCCGGCGCGTCGATCCACAGCGGCGAGTCCTCGTCCAGCACGTCGTGACCGTTCGGGCAGTACGCGGCGACCATGCTCTGCGCCACCACCCGGCGCACGCCCGCCTCCGCGGCGGCCGCCACGAGGTTGCGGGTGCCGTCCTCCCACAGCCGCGCCGTGCGGGCGAGCGCGTCGTCGTAGTCCGGCCCCCGGAACCCGGAGACCTGGGCCACGACCACGTCCGGCTCGGCGTGGCGCACCACCTGGCGCAGCCGCGGCAGGTCGAGCACGTCGCCCACCACGACCTCATCGGCACCGGGCAGGCCCTGCGCGCGCCCCGCGGTGCGCAGCAGCGCCGTCACGTGATGACCTCGCTGCCGCAGTCTGGGCAGCAAGGTCCTCCCGACCACGCCGGTGGCACCGGCGACGAACACACGAAGGGGCACCCGGAACCTCGCAGAGATCGACATCAGCGGGGAGCGAAGCCTACCGCGAGGGCTTCGACATCCACGACGAACATGCGAGAGGCCCACGCCTGGCAGGCGTGGGCCTCTCGGCGTCGACTGAACTCAGATGCCGCGAATCTGAGAAGCCTGCGGACCCTTCGGGCCCTGGGCGATCTCGAACTCCACCCGCTGGTTCTCGTCCAGCGTGCGGAACCCGGTGGCGTCAATCGCACTGTAGTGGGCGAACACATCGGAACCGCCCCCATCGGGGGTGATGAACCCGAAGCCCTTTTCAGCGTTGAACCACTTAACGGTACCGGTAGCCATTCTCTTTACTCCTACTTCTGATGGCCAGGGCCGACACTGCGTCAACCCCCGAGTCGCCGAGATGATCACCCGAGCCAAAAACGGCCTCCGGCACAACAAAGCGCCTGCGCCACACTTGTATCGCAGGCACTTTCAAGTACTTGTGGGAACCAAAACTGCAACCACGGCTAACGCTAGCACCCCGAACGCGGGTTGTCACACACTTGTCACCCGAAGTCGTGGCCGACTGAGATCGATGTAACGCCGATCCCCATTTCGACGATTTCCCTGAAATGCCCGTGCGTGCCACCCCTTGACGGGATGGCACGCACGTTTCGGCTTCGACCGCGGCGGGCTACGGAATGCTGACCAGCAACCGCCCTTCCGCCTCGGCCACCTTGTTCTGCTCGGTCTGCCAGTCCGCGAGCCGCAGCGCGGCGACCCGCGGAGTGGTGCCCTCCGCGTCCCAGGCCGCGATCAGCGGCGGGATCTTCGCCAGCATCTCCTCGCGGAGCACGCTGAACGAGAGCACGGGGTCGGCGTCCACCCGGCCCAGCAGCAGCCACCACGCCCACGCGACGGCACCGGAGTTGGCCACGAAGTCGGGGATCACCGGGATGCCCCGCTCCGCCAGCAGCTGCTCGGCCTCCGGGGTGATCGGCGTGTTCGCCGCCTCGATGATCACCTTGGCGGCCACCTGCGGCACCCGCTCCGGGGTGATCGCGTAGGACACCGCCGCCGGGATCAGCACGTCGACGTCGACCGCGAGCACCGCGTCCCTGGGCAACCGCTGCACGTCGGCCGGAACCTGATCGCGGTCGATCTCCCCGAACCGGTCCCTGGCGTCCAGCAGCGCCGGGATGTCGAGCCCGTCCGGGTGGTACAGCGAGCCGGCCGCGTCCGCCACGGCGACGACCTTCAGCCCGGCCTCGTGCAGGTACCAAGCCGCGCCACCGCCCATGGTGCCCACGCCCTGCACCGCGACGGTCGTGCTGTCGTGGCCCCAGCCGCGGGCGTGCACCACGCCGAGGCAGCACTGCGCCACGCCGTAGCCGCCGACGACATCACCGAGCAGCAAGCCGCCGGGAACCGGGGCGTTGAGCCCGGCGCGAACCCGGCGCAACGTGTGCTCGACGTCCGGCGCCCGCCGGATCGCGGCGTGGTACGACTGCTCCAGCCCGGCCTCGGCGAAGACCTCGTCGATCAGGTGCTGCGGCACGCCCAGGTCTTCGGCCGTGACCCAGTGCGCGTCGATCCACGGGCGCATGGCCTCGACGAACCGGCGCAGCACGCCGTGCGCCTGGGGGTCCTTGGGGTCGCAGTCGATGCCGCCCTTGGCGCCACCGACCGGCAGGTCGAACACAGCGGTCTTGCGGGCCATGCCCCGCGCCAAGTCCTCCACTTCCGACATCGTGCATCCGGCGCGCATCCGGGTTCCGCCGGTCGCCAGGCCGGACACCAGAGTGTGCACGACGAGGTATCCGTGCTTTCCCGTCACCGGGTCTGTCCAGGTCACCCTCATCAGCGGGTCACAGTCGACAAGTGCCACCGGCCGAACCTCCTCCCAAGTGCAGTGCATGAAATGGGCGCACAGGTCGGCGCCCACCAGAGTTACCTACAGAAGGGGCGTGTTCCGGCCGAGGGATTCCAGGCACCGCTCAGGGTCGAAGACCCACGGGGCCCGAGTTCGGCCGGCCGCACGCGCTGCGGAGTGACCACCGCCGGCAGGCGGTGGTCAGCCTCAATGTCGCAGCCAGAGCGATGAAGACGACAGCCAGCGGAGGGGACGGGGAAGGCCGTACTCGTTGGCCCGCATGGTCACCTCCGTGTCTCGCTGGCGATGGATCGAAGCTAAACCCGAGCTGGATTTATTGTCAACAATCGTCGTATCCGACATTCGCTCCGACATCCGAAGTTCACGGCGAAACCTCGGCGTGATCTGCCGGCAAGCCTCTGACCAGGCTAATCGAAGATCGGGCGGATACCGGCAACTGGCCGCCGACACTCACTCGTCCGGGGTCTTAAGCTCTGGGCGCGGCAGTTGTTCACCGCGTCGGAGTCAGGCTTCGCGCGGGTAAAGGCAGGGCGTCGCGCGGGTATGAGTTCGGGGAATCCGCTCCGCTCCCCGCGCGCGACTGGGAGGATGCAGGCATGAGCCAACCGGGACTCCCCGAGCAGGGGCCCCACCGACCGGACCCGCAAGGTCCACCGGGCGCGCTGGACCAAACGGCGCAGCAGAACCTCATCCAGGACGTCGGCCGGGTGCTGCTGCGCTCGATGCCGCCGGCGTGGAGCGAGGTGACCGTCGAGTACCGCGCGGTCGGCGCGCACTCGGAGATCACCGCGCAGCTGCTCGCTCCCAACGGCACGCCGATCCCGCTGGCCGTGCCCGCGGAGCTCGGAGAGCTGTTCGGCCGGCTCCGCCACGGCATGCACGAACCGGACCGGGGCACCTGGATCAGCGCGCTGTACCGGTTGCAGCGCCCCAGCAGCTACAGCGTGGACTTCAACGGCGACTACGAGCCGTCCTGGCAGCACCCGCCGCCCGCCGAGGCCTTCGCCGCGGAGCTGCGCACCTACCCCCGCGCGGGCGTGAACATCCCCGGTTGGCTCGCGCGCAACGCCGGGGTGCCGGACGCGACGGGCACCGCCACGCGCGCGCCCGCGCTGCGCACCGCGGAGGTCTTCGACGCGGTCGACGAGGGCGGACGGCCCCAGGTGGACCGCCCGGAGGTCGCCATGAACGAGCTCACCGGTCTCGTCGACTACCTCGACCACGCTCCGATCGTGCTCGCCGCGCGCAGCTACGACACCGATCAGCTCGACCCCGCGGCGCCCGCGTCGGTGCCGCTGACCTTCCACACCGACGGCCAGTGGATCTGGCCCGGCGCGGTGGGCTACTACCTGCGCACCCACGGGGTCCCGCCGGACGCGGAGCTCGTCTCGCACATCCGCCGGGCCGGGTTCCAGGTGCCCGAGGTAGACGAACACCTGCGGGAACTCGCGGTTTCGGTGATCACCGGCGAGGAGCATCGCTGACGGGGGCCGACCTGGCGTTCGTGGACGGACCGGTGGCCACCATGGACGCCGCCGGTTCGCGCACGGACGCGGTGGCGGTGCGCGACGGCCGCATCGCCGCGCTGGGGACGGCGGCGGTGCGTGCGCTGATCACCGAGCGGACCGAGGTCGTCGCGCTGCGGGGGCGGTTGCTGCTGCCCGGTTTCCAGGACGCGCACGCGCACCCGGTGTTCGGCGGGTTGCTCCGGTTGCGGTGCGACCTCATGGAGGCGGCGGACGCCGCGGACTGCCTCCGGTCGATCGCCGGGCACGATTCCGGCGGCCGGTGGGTCCTGGGCGGTGGCTGGGACTCGGCGCACTTCCCCGGCGGCGCGCCGACCGCCGCCGCGCTCGACGAGGTCACGGGGTCCCGTCCGGCGTACCTGATCAACCGCGATCATCACAGCGCGTGGGTGAACACCGCAGCTTTGCGGCTCGCGGGAGTGGACGCGACGACCCCTGATCCACCGGACGGGTGGATCGAACGGGACGCCCGCGGCCGTCCCGCCGGGACCTTGCACGAGGGCGCCGCCGACCTCGTCGCCCGCGCGCTGCCCGCCCCGGATCCCGCCGAGTACCGGGCGGCGCTGCTGGAGGGGCAGCGGCTGCTGCACGCCCACGGCGTCACCGGGTGGCAGGACGCGATCGTCGGCGCCTACCTCGGGCACTCCGACGTCCTGGACACCTACCGCGCGCTCGACGAGCAGGGGCTGCTGACCGGCCGGGTGCAGGGCGCGCTCTGGTGGGATCGGCGTCGAGGTCCGGAGCAGCTGCCGGAGCTCGTCGAACGCCGGGCGCGGGCTCGCGGAGCGCGGTTCCGCGCGGACCACGTGAAGCTCATGATCGACGGTGTCTGCGAGAACCGGACGGCGTCGATGGTGCGGCCCTACCTCGGCGAGCGCCGCAGCGGTCTCTCGCACCTGTCGGCCGACGCGCTCCGCGAGGTGGTCGGCCTGCTCAGCGCCGAGGGGTTCGCGGTGCACTTCCACGCCGTGGGGGACCGCGCGGTGCGCGACGCGCTGGACGCGGTGGCCGCCGCGCCGGGCTCCGGCCTGCGCCACCAGATCGCGCACGTCCAGGTCATCCGGACCGAGGACCTCCCGCGCTTCCGGGAGCTCGGGGTCACGGCGAACGTCCAGGAGGCCTGGGCGATCAACGACGCGGCCATGACCGAGCTGACGATTCCCCGTCTGGGCGCCGAACGCGCCGCGCGGCAGTACCCTTTCCGGTCGTTGCTCGACTCGGGGGCGCCGCTGGCCGCGGGCAGCGACTGGCCGGTCTCCGACGTGGCGCCGCTGAGCGCGGTGCACGCCGCGGTCACCCGCTGCGAGCCGGGCGGGACGGACCCGTTCCTGCCGGAGCAGGCGCTCGAGCTCGGCACGGCGCTCGCGGTGCACACCCTGGGCAGCGCTCGGGCGAACGGGTTCGCCGCGGAGACGGGGTCGCTGGAAGTGGGCAAGGCGGCCGATCTCGCGGTGCTCGATCGCGACCCGTTCTCCGCGCCCAGCGCGGAAATCGGGCGCGCCCGGGTCGATCTGACCATCGTGGACGGAGCCGTCGTGCACCGGCGCTGATCCGGCGACCTCGGCACGTTCAGCTTGGCGCGCAAGGTGTTGCTGTAGTCACCGGGCGCGGATCGGGAGGAAACCCTTCCCACGCAAGGATTTCCTCAGCCGAGCGCGCGGAACACCCGCAGCCCCAGGTCCGCGATCCGGTCGTACACCGGACTGCGCCCGGCGCCGCGGCGGGACGGTTCGTCGGTGAGCTCGTCCACCAGCACCGCGACCACCGCGCGCGGCCGGTCGTCCCCGATCAACGCCACGTCGTGGCGGGATCCCTGGATCTCGCCCGTCTTGTTCCAGCACCGCGCCTCCACCGGCAGCGCGGCGGGCAGCCGGTCCCGGATCTGCTGGCGGGACAGCACGTCCAACGCGTGCACGGTGAGCGCCACCGGCAGCGCCCGGCCGGTCGCGAGCCGGTCCAGGATCCGCGCCTGGTCCAGCGCGCAGGTGGTGTTGCGTCCCGGCGCGTCGACGTCCATCAAGCGCCGTTCGACCCGGGTGGCGAGGCAGCCGAGATCCTCGGCGCAGCTCGCGATCGCCGGGAACCCGACGGTGTCGATCACCGCGTTCGTCGCCGCGTTGTCGCTGACGACGATCATGAGCGTGATCAGGTCGGCGAGCGTGAGCCGGTGCACGCCGCGCAACTCCCGCAGCACCCCGAAACCGCCCGCCCGCTGCTCCGGGAGGGGCACTTCGGTGTCCAAGGCGAACCGTCCTGCGTGGACCTCCCGCAAAGCGGCGATCATGACGAGCACCTTGATGGTGCTCGCCGGATGCACTTCGCGCTCCGCCTCCACCAGCACGGGAACGCGCTCGTCCAAGTCCCACGCGGCGAACCCGATCCGGCCCGGGAAATCCCGCCGGGCCTCCGCCAGGGACGCCTCCAACCGCTCCGCGAAGCCCATCCGGCCGCTCCCCCTCACAGCGTTCCGAGCGCGGCGTGCGCCGCGGCGGCGTCCTGGACGCCGATTCCGACGCTGTTGTAGAACACCAGCTGCCCCGGATCGGTCCTGCCCGGTGCACGCCCGGTCAGCACCTCCCCCAGCGAGTGCAGCCGCTCGCGGGTGCGGTCACCGCGTTCCAGCGCGCGCACGATCGGTCCGGCGTGGTGCGCGGCGGTGTCCACGTCGTCGACGACGACCAGGTCGGCGCGCCGCACGAGCTCGTCGTCCACCTCCCGCCGGTGCGGTTCGAAGCTGCCCACCGACACCACCGTGGCACCGGGTTCGACCTCGTCGGCGGTGATCACCGGCTCGGTGCTGAGCGTGCACGCGGCGACGAGCGAAGCGCCGCGCACCGCCTGCTGCGCGGTGTCCGCGGCGCGCACGTCCAGGTCCAGTTCGGCGGCGAGTTCGCTCGCGAGTGCCTCCCGGCGCCGCCGGTCGCGGCCGTGGATCCGCACCGTCCGCAGCGCGCGCACCCGGGTGATCGCGCGCACGTGCGCGCGGGCCTGCACCCCGGAGCCGAGCACCGCCAGTTCGTCGGCCGATTCCGGCGCCAGCACGTCGACGGCGACGGCGCTGCCCGCGGCGGTGCGCAGCTCGGTCAGCGCGGTCGCGGCCATGACGGCCCGGACGCGGCCGTCGGCGGCGTCGAGCACCAGCACGGTCGCCGAGATCACGGGCAGTCCACGCTCGGCGTTGCCGGGGTGCGCGGCGACGAGCTTGCTCACCGCGCCGTGCTCCGGGGAGATCGTGCCGAGGTAGCCCAGCGCGGTACCGGTGCCGCTGGGGACCGAGACCTTCTGGGCCAGCCGCGCGCGACCGTCGCCCAGCGCCGCGAAGGCCGTGCGCTGCGAGCGGATCGCCGTGTCGAGGTCCAGCGCCGCGGTCACGTCCGCGTCGGTCCACATCATGTCCGTCATCCGTGCCTCCAAGCTCGCCGCTCCCCCGCCACCGGCACACGGTAGGCGGGCGGTGGTGGTGATCGTTCTGAGCAACAGCAGAACTGTCGCTCAGAGAACCAGGAAATCACTCTTCTGATGCTCGATGTTCGAACGCCTGCGCGGTTACGGTGGGTTTCGTGACCGGCGGCACAACGCAGGCCGGTTCCGGCGGTTCGGACTGCGGTCCGGGCCGCACACGCGGGAAGACGCCAGCCACGCCCCCGAAACCCGAGGCCGCCGCGGCCACGGCCGCCCGGCTCCGACATCGGCACCGACCGTCGCGACCTCCGCGACGTCTCGACCGGCAGCACGACCGCACTGCACACGCCCGCACGGATGAGGAAGAGGTGGACCACGGTGTCGACGACGGTGAGTTCGGTGATCGGAGCAGCCCCGCGCGAGGCGGCCCCCGGAGCCGGAGCCCCCGGGTCAGGATCGGCGGAGTACTCGTCCCGCAACCCCGCCCGGCTGGACGACGTGGTGGCGCGGGTCGAGTTGAGCGGCCCGGAGGACGTGCACGCGGCGGCCGCTGCCGCCCGCGCCGCGCAGCGCGAGTGGGCGCAGGTGCCCGCTCCGGTGCGCGGTCGTGTCGTGGCCGAGCTCGGCAGACTGGTCGAGGCGAACAAGGAATCGCTGGCCCGGCTGGTGACCCGCGAGATCGGCAAGCCCTACGCCGAGGCGCTCGGCGAGGTCCAGGAGATCGTCGACACCTGCGACTTCTTCCTGGGCGAGGGGCGCAGGCTCTACGGCCAGACGGTCCCGTCGGAGATGCCGGACAAGCAGCTGTTCACCTTCCGCGTTCCGGTGGGCGTCGCGATGGTGATCACGGCGGGCAACTTCCCGGTGGCGGTGCCGTCCTGGTACCTGGTTCCGGCGCTGCTGTGCGGCAACGCGGTGGTGTGGAAGCCTGCCGAGTACGCGGCGGCGGCCGCGCGGGCGGTCGCCGAACTGGCTTGGCGCGCGGGAGTTCCGCAGGGCGTGCTGAACCTGGTCTACGCCGACGGGGAGGCCACCTTCGCGGGCTTGGAGTCCGCGTTGCGGGACGGCCTCGTCGACAAGGTCGGCTTCACCGGTTCCAGCGCGGTGGGCTCCCGGGTCGGTGAGCTGTGCGGCAAGTACACGCAGAGCCCGTGCCTCGAACTCGGCGGGAAGAACCCGATGGTGGTGGCCGCGGACGCGGACCTCGACCTCGCCGTCGAGGGCGCGCTGTTCTCCGGGTGGGGCACCGCCGGGCAGCGCTGCACCTCGCTGGGCAACCTGATCGTGCACCGCGACGTGCACGACGAGTTCGTCGGCCGGTTGGACCAGGCGCTGCGGGCCGCGGTGATCGGCGACCCGGCCGGGGACGTGCTGTACGGACCGCTGCTGGACCAGAAGTTCGCCGACGGCTTCGAATCGGTGCTCAGCACCATCGCCGATCACCACAAGGTGCTCGGGTCCTCCGCGGTCGGCCGCATCGGTGCCACCGCCCCGCGCGCCGGGTTCCAGGGCGATCCGGAAGCGGGCTTGTTCTACCACCCGGTGCTGCTGGACGGACTGCGCCCGGACGACCACGTGTTCACTCAGGAGACCTTCGGCCCGATCGTCGGGGTGAGCACCTTCGACGACCTCGACGAAGCGATCGAACTGGGCAACGCGCCCGGCTACGGGCTCTCCGCGGCCGTCTACACCTCCGACCCGGCCACCGCTTTCCGGTTCCGCCAGGGCACCGGGGCGGGGATGGTCAGCGTGAACAACTCGACCTCCGGGGCCGAGGCGCACCTCCCCTTCGGCGGGAACGGCCGCTCCGGCAACGGCAGCCGCCAGTCGGGCATCTGGGTACTCGACCAGTTCACCCGATGGCAGTCGCTGAACTGGGACTTCTCCGGGAAGTTGCAGAAGGCGCAGATGGACGTCGCCACCGTCGAACCGGACCGGGGATACCGGCTGCCGCCCGAACTGGGCGGCACCTCGTGACCCTGCCGGTCCGGGCCGAGGTCGTCGTGATCGGCGGCGGGGCGATGGGCACGTCCATCGCCTTCCACCTCGCCGAGGCGGGAACGCAGGTGCTCCTGCTGGAACGCGACGAGCTCGGGTCGGGCAGCACCGGCAAGGCCGCGGGCGGGGTGCGGGCGCAGTTCTCCGATCCGGTCAACATCGCGCTGGGCGCCCGCAGCCTCCGCGCCTTCGAGCGGTTCGCGGAGCGGCCGGGCGGGGAGATCGACCTGCGCAGGCACGGCTACCTGTTCCTGCTCTCGGACCCGGCGGACGTGGCGGAGTTCGAGAACTCCGTGCGGTTGCAGAACGAACTCGGCGTGCCGAGCCGGATGCTCACCGCGCGGGAAGCGGGCGAACTCGCCCCGCTGGTGTCGGTCGACGGCGTCCTAGCCGGTGCCTTCTCCCCCACCGACGGGCACTGCACGCCCGACGCGGTCGTGCAGGGCTACGCCGCCGGTGTCCGGCGGTTCGGCGGTGACGTCCGCCGGCACTGCGCGGTCGAGGGCATCGAGGTGTCCGGCGGCAGGATCACCGGCGTGCGCACCGATGCCGGCGCAGTGGCCACGTCCACCGTGATCTGCGCGGCGGGCGCCTGGTCGGCCGAGGTGGGCGCGATGGCCGGGGTGGAGTTACCGGTGCGGCGCTTGCGGCGGCAGATCCTGGTCACCGAGCCGGTCCCCAGCCTGCCTGATCGACTGCCGTTCACGATCGACTTCAGCACCGGGTTCTACTTCCACGACGAAGGGCCCGGCCTGCTGATGGGCATGCCGGATCCGGTCGAGAGCACCGAATCGCGCACCGACGACCGGTGGCTCGACGTTCTCGCCGACACCGTGGCTCGGCGAGCGCCCGCGTTGTCCGCGATCGGTGCGGCGCACCGCTGGGCGGGGTTGTACGAGCTGAGCCCGGACCACAACGCGCTGATCGGCGCTTCGTCCGAAGTGGACGGATTCCGCTATGCGACGGGCTTCTCCGGGCACGGCTTCCTGCAGAGCCCGGCGGTGGGCGAGGTGGTCCGCGACCTCGTCCTCGGCCGACCACCCGAGGTGGACGTCGGGGGCTTGAGCGTCGACCGCTTCGCCCGCGCCGCCCACCGACCGGAGCGCAACCTCGTCTGACGGTTCGCTCCACGCGTTTCGCCGGTGTTCCCGGTCAGCGGCAGCTCCGCTGACCGGGAGCCACCGGAACAGCAAGACCACCGGAGGTTCGCGCCGGTCGCCGCACGGGGACAGCGATTCCTCGTGCGCCGGCACCACTTCCGGACGGGATTTCGCAGTGCCGATGCCGTCGCGGTTCCGCCACGGCCACCACCCAGCTCACTTCGGACGGACCACGCAGGAGGCAGTCGTGAACGACCTGTTGCAGTCGATCGACGAATGGGGACCCGAGAAGATCGTCTGCGTCTCCGATTCCCGCAGCGGGATGCGGGGCGTGCTGGTGGTCGACAACACGGCCCGTGGCACCGGCAAGGGCGGGATCCGGATGAGCCCGACGGTGAGCGTCGCCGAGATCGCCAGGCTGGCCCGGGTGATGACGTGGAAGTGGGCGGCGGCCGACCTGTTCCACGGCGGTGCCAAGGCGGGCATCGTGGCCGACCCGGCGGCCCCCGACAAAGAACGGATCGTGCGCGCCTTCGCCCGCAAGCTCGCAGATCAGATCCCGGCCAGCTACGTCGCCGGCCTCGACATGGGCATGACCGAGCGGGACGCGGCGATCATCCAGGACGAACTCGGCGATCGGGGCACCGCCGTGGGCGTCCCGGAGGTGCTGGGCGGAGTCCCCTACGACGAGCTCGGCGTGACCGGTCATGGCGTGGTCGCCGCGCTCGCCGCCGCGCTGGAACTGCGGAACCGGCCGATGGCGGGCACGCGGGTCGCGGTCCAGGGGTTCGGCGCGGTGGGTGCCGCGGCCGTGCGGCGGTTGCACGAGCTGGGCGCCCAGGTCGTCGCACTGTCCACCGTGGACGGTGGCGTGCACGATCCGGACGGGCTCGACGTGCCGTCGTGGCTGGCGCGGCGCGCCGAGCACGGCGACGCGTGCGTGCACGGCGCTCCGGCGGCCAAGCGCCTCGATCGCGGCGAGGAGCTGGTGGTCGACTGCGACGTGCTGATCCCCGCGGCCGGGCAGGACGTGCTCGGGGAACGCGTCGCGGCGGAGGTCCGGGCCGAAGTCGTCGTGGAGGGCGCGAACCTCCCGACCACACCGGACGCGCGGGCCGCGCTGGCGGCGCGTGGGGTCACCGTCGTACCGGACTTCATCGCCAACGCGGGCGGGGCCATCGCCGCCGGCTTCGCGATGGACGCCCGTCGATCCGCGTTCCGCCCGGCACCGGACCGCATCCTCGACGAGGTCGCGCAGCGGTGCCGGGACAACACCCGGCTGGTGCTGCGCTCGGCGTTGGAGCACGGGGTCGACCCGCACTCCGCCGCACTGGACATCGCGCAGAGCCGGGTGCGCGCCGCGATGGAGCTGCGCGGGCGGCTCGCGACTGTCGAAGCCGAACCGGTCGGCGCGGGCGGCTGATCACATGCTCAACCCGATCCACCTGCGCACCTTGCAGGAATGCGTGCGCACCGGCTCGTTCGCGGAGGCGGGCAGAGCCCTCGGCTACACCGCGTCCGCGGTGTCGCAGCAGATGGCGTTGCTCGAACGCGCCGTCGGAGCACCGCTGTTCGAGCGCTCGGCGCGCAGCGCCCGGTGCACCGCGCTCGCGTCCCGGCTTGCCGAGCGCAGCCGGGACGCGCTGGGCGCGCTGCAATCCCTGGAGCGCGAGGTGCGCGCGATGGTCAGCGGGGAGGAGGGCAGCCTGCGGCTGGCCGGGTTCGCCACCGCCAACGCCCGCATCCTGCCCGGCGTGCTGGCCTCGGTGATCGAGCAGCGCCCGCACGCCGAGCTGCAGCTGGACGAGGGCGAACCGGACGAGGTCGTCGACAGCGTGCTCGACGGGGTGCTCGACGCGGCGGTCGTGTTCGAGTACGACCTGGACCCGCGGCAGTGGCCGACGGACCTGCGCGTGGACGAAGTGGTGTCCGAGCCGCTGCGCCTCGTGCTCCCGGGCTCGCACCGGCTGGCCGGGGCCGCGGAGATCTCGCTGCACGAACTCGCCGACGAACCGTGGATCTGCACCCGCCGCGACACCGCCGGGGCGCGCTCGCTGGTCCGGCTCGCGGCGGCCAGCGGCTTCGTCCCGCGCATCACCTTCCGCAGCAACGACTACTCGGTCATCCGGGACCTGGTGGCCCGCGGCATGGGGGTCGCGATGCTGCCCGGCTTGGCACTCGGGACGGGGTCGGTCCGGGTGACCCGCATCGCCGGGCGGCAGCCGCAGCGCCGGGTGCGCGCCCTGTACCGCAAGGAGAACACCAACCCGCTGCTGCCCATCGCACTGGACTGCCTGCACCGGGCGGGCTCCGAGCTCGCCGTGCTCTGGGGACCGGACACCGCGGCGCACCACCCCGAACCGGATCCGCGGGAGCTGCCGGCGGAGGTGCCCCCGTCGCCACCCGGTGGTCCGCCTGATCTGCGGTGGCACGGCGTCGGCACCGGAGCGTCGGGGACTCGGGACAGCGGAGCGGAGCGGTGATGAGCCAGGGCAGCGATCACGTCGAGCAGATCGACGAGCACTTCCTGTCGGCGGTGCAGGCGCTCACCGGTCCCCCCGCCGGAGCGGGACCGCCGCGTCCCGACGTCGCGGGCGCACCGGGTGCGAGCTCGGCGCCGCAGTTGCTGGCACTGTTCGACGCGCAAGCGGGCAGCAGGCACCTGGACTTCGCCGCGCGCGAGTTGGGTCGCCGCAAGCTCGGCTACTACAGCATCGGTTCCTCCGGCCACGAGTCGAACGCGGCGGTGGCCGCGGCCCTGCGCCCCACCGATCCGGCGCTGCTGCACTACCGCTCCGGCGGGTTCTACCTGCGCCGGGCGCACCAGGTACCGGGCCGGGACCCGGTGCGCGACGTACTGCTCGGCGTGGTCGCCTCGGCCGAGGAACCGATCTCCGCGGGAAGGCACAAGGTGTTCGGGCACGGCGAGCTCGGGATCATCCCGCAGACCTCCACCATCGCCTCCCACCTGCCTCGGGCGATGGGGCTGGCCTTCTCGGTGGGCCGCGCCGAACGGCTGGACGTCACGTCCGAGTGGCCCGCCGACGCGGTCGTGGTGAGCAGCTTCGGCGACGCCTCGGCGAACCACTCCACCGCGCTCGGCGCGATCAACGCCGCCGCGCACTGCGCGCACCAGGGCTTGCCGATGCCGCTGCTGCTGGTCTGCGAGGACAACGGGCTCGGCATCAGCGTGCGCACCCCGCCGGAGTGGGTGGCCTCGGCGCACTCCCGCCACCCGGGGATCCGCTATTCCGCAGTGGACGGTGCCGATCCCGCTCAGTGCTTGGAAACGGCGGCGGAGCTGGCGGAGTGGGTGCGCGAGCACCGCAGGCCCGCGCTGCTGCACCTGCGCACCGTCCGCCTGATGGGGCACGCGGGGTCCGATGTGGAATCCGGGTACCGGACGCGGTCGGAGATCCTCGCCGACTACGACCGGGACCCGCTGCTGGCCACCGCCGCCGCACTGATCCACCGCGGCGTCCGCTCCCCCGCCGAGGTCCTCGACCGATACGAGTCGTGGCGCGCCGAGGTCGCTCGGATCGCCGAAGAAGTGCTGTCCCGCCCCAAGCTCGCCGACCGGGCCGAGGTGATGGCCGCCATCGCCCCCGCCGATCCCGGCGCGGTGCGAGACCGGGCGGCCCACCGGACCGCGCAGCGCGCACGGCACTTCGGTGAGAACGCACCGGAATCGGCCGGACCGCTCACCCTGGCCGAGTCGATCAACCGCGGCCTGGCCGACGCGCTGGCCACCGATCCGGGCACGCTGGTCTTCGGCGAGGACGTGGCGGGCAAGGGCGGGGTCTACGGGGTGACGCGGGGCTTGCGCCGCGCGTTCGGCGGCCTCCGCGTGTTCGACACGCTGCTCGACGAGCAGAGCATCCTCGGCACCGCGCTCGGCGCGGGCCTCGCCGGGATGGTGCCGGTTCCGGAGATCCAGTACCTGGCCTACCTGCACAACGCGGCCGACCAGTTGCGCGGCGAGGCCGCCACTCTCGGGTTCTTCTCCAACGGCCGGTTCCGCAATCCGATGGTGGTGCGCATCGCGGGTTACGGCTACCAGAAGGGCTTCGGCGGGCACTTCCACAACGACAACTCGGTGGCGGCGCTGCGCGACATCCCCGGCCTGGTGGTCGCCTCCCCGTCCTGCCCGGACGACGCCGCCGCGATGCTGCGCACCTGCATCGCCGCGGCGCGGGTGGACGGCCGGGTGTGCGCGTTCCTGGAACCCATCGCGCTCTACCACGAGCGGGATCTCCACGAGCCGGGCGACAACGCGTGGCTCGCCCGCTACCCGGCGCCCGGCGACGGGCACGTGCCGATCGGCAGCGCCCGCACGCACGGCAGCGGCGACGAGTTGACCTTGGTGACCTTCGGCAACGGCGTGCCGCGCTGCCTGCGGGTCGCGCGGCGGTTGGAGCGCGAAGGTGTCGGTGTCCGCGTGCTGGACCTGCGCTGGCTGAGTCCGCTGCCCACCGAGGACCTGCTCACCGCGGCGATGGCGACCGGGCGGGTGCTGGTGGCCGACGAGACGAGGCGCTCCGGGGGCGTGTCCGAACCGGTGGTGACGGCACTGGTGGACGCCGGTTTCACGGGCTCGATCGCGCGGGTCACCAGTGCGGACAGCTTCATCCCGCTCGGGGGCGCGGCCCAGCACGTGCTGCTGAGCGAGGATTCCATCGAGGGTGCCGCCCGTGACCTCCTCCGCCGAAGCACGAGGTGACCGCATGGACCACGACGCCCCGCCGCAACGACCGCCGCACGAGCGGGCCATCGGATGATCAGCTGGCGCACGCTGACCGAGCAGGACTTCCCGCTGCTGGGGAGCTGGCTCGCGCAACCGCACGTGGCCCGGTGGTGGCACCACGAGAGCTCCGCCGCGGCGGTCGCGCGCGATTTCGGGGCGGCGGCGCGCGGCGAGGAGCCGTCGGACGACCTGCTCGTGTTCCTCGACGGGCGGCCGGTGGGCTTGCTGCAACGCAGCAGGTACGGCGACTACCCGGAGCACGCGGCCGAGCTCGCACCGATCATCGAGGTTCCGGCGGAGGCGGTGTGCCTCGACTACTTCATCGGCGATCCGCGGCTGATCGGTGCCGGGCTGGGCACCCGCGTGATCCGGTCGATCGTCGAGGCGACCTGGCACGACTACCCGGAGGCGCCGTCGATCGTGGTGCCCGTGTCCGCCGCCAACCGGGCGTCCTGGCGTGCACTGGAGAAAGCGGGCCTGCGCCGCGTCGCCGAGGGCGAGATGACCCCGGACAACCCGCTCGACGACCGGGACCACTACGTCTACGAGGCGGTCCGCCCACCGGCCGGATTCTGACCGTCAACCGCGTTGGCCACGGAGGAGGAAGGGCCGACGACGCACTCCCCTGCGCCGCCGGCACTCGCCATGCTAAGCGCCGATTCCACTCGGATCATGTTGTTCATGAGGCGCTGACCTGCGACTTGATCCTGTCGCAGCGCGCTCAGCGGGTGGGCTCGCCGAAGACCTTCCCCGGGTTGAAGATCCCGGCGGGGTCGAGCCCGTTCTTCACCGCGTGGTGCATGCCCACGACGGTGGGCCCGAGTTCGTCGTGCAGGCCCGCCCGCTTGAGCAGGCCGATGCCGTGTTCGCCGCTGACCGTGCCGCCCAGCGCGATGGCGTCGGCGACGATGTCGTCGAACGCGCGCTGCGCCCGTTCCCGGGCGGCGTCGTCCCCGGCCGGGGTGATGATCAGCGGGTGCAGGTTGCCGTCGCCCGCGTGCGCGATGTTCGCGATCAACGTGTCGTGGCGGACCGCGGCGGCCTCGACCTTCGCGAGCATGTCCGGCACCAGCGCTCGCGGCACGCACACGTCCTCGGTCAGCAGCGGGCCGAGCCGCTCCAGGGCCGGGTAGGCCAGTCGGCGCGCGGCGAACAGCGCATCGGCCTCGTGCTGATCGGTGGAGGCCGCGCTGAACGTCGCACCGGCCTTCTCGAAGCATTCGACGAGGGTCGCCACCTCCTGCTCACCGGCTTCGCCGGGAGTGTCGGAGCGCCCGAGCAGCAGCACCTCGGCTTCGTCGCTGAGCCCCATGTTCTTCCACTCGTCCACCGCGCGCAGGCAGTGCCGGTCGAGCAGTTCCAGCGCGGAGGGCACCACCCCGGACGCGGCGACGGCGGCGACGGCTTCGCCCGCCGCGACCAGCGAGTCGAAGTAACCGACCACGGTCCGCTCCGGGGCGCGAACGCCGGGCAGCAATTTGACCGTGATCTCGGTGATCACGCCGAGGGTGCCTTCGGAACCGACGAACAAGCCGCACAGGTCGTAGCCGGTGACGCCCTTCGCGGTGCGCCGCCCGAGCCGCACGACCTCCCCGTCGCCGACGACCGCTTCCAGCCCGAGGACGTAGTCCCTGGTCACGCCGTACTTCACGCAGCACACGCCACCGGCGTTGGTGGCGACGTTGCCGCCGATGGTCGACCACGGGGAGCTCGCCGGGTCCGGCGGGTACCAGGCCCCGTGTTCGCGGCAGGCGGCGCGGAAGTCGTCGTTGATCACTCCCGGCTGGGTGACGGCGAGCTGTTCCCGCGGGTTGATCTCCAGCACCGAGTTCATGTGCTCGAACGAGATCATCACGCACCCGTCGAGGGCGTTGGCCCCGCCGGACAGGCCGGTGCCCGCGCCGCGCGGCACCACCGGAACCCCCAGCTCGGCGCAGGTGCGCACGACCGCGACGACGTCCTCGGTGCGCACCGGGCGCACGACGGCGGCCGGGGTGCCGTGCGGGGCCCATTCGGCTTCGTCGTGGGCGTAGCGGCCGACGGAGTCCGGGTCGGTCACCAACAGCTGTTCCGGTACCCGCGCCCGCAGTGCCGCGAGCGTGTTCTCCGTGTCCATCACGCCTCCGTTTCGCCGGTCCGCACCCACGTTAACCCGGTGCCTCGTCGGCACCCAGCATCGTTCCGGAAAACGCGATCATGGCTTCCACCACGGATTTCGCGCGCGTTGACGTCCTGTCAGCACCGCCCCACCGAGCGTGTCGACGGCCCCTCGGGCCGCCCCCGTGGTCAGCGCGCCGAGGCGTCGCGCTTGCGACGCCACTGGTCGGAACCGACCAGGACGAGGAACCCGCGCCACCGCTCCCGCGAGACGCACAGCCGGGCGCCGTGCGGCTGCTTGGAATCGCGGATCAGCGTCACCCCCGCGCGCCGGGCGACCTCGACGCAGTTGCCCACGGACCCGCTGCGGGTGCTTCTGTGCCACTCCTCGGACATGGCGGCCCCTCTCTCGTGGCGTCGGGGACCCTGTCCATCTTTCTTGTTCCCGGAGCGGTTTCCAGTGGTCAGCTGTCGTAACGGCCTGCGCCCAACGCGTCGGCGAACCCGCCCGATCGCCACGTTCGCGCGCTGCCCCGTTCGCCCACGAGATGCCTGCCCGAGAGACCGCCGCGGCGGGTCAGGAATTCCGGGAGATCACCTCGTCGATGAGGTCGCCGCCGGGGAAGTCCATCAGCACGACACCGGTGCGGGGAACGTCGTTGCCCGCCAGGTGTTCCAGCGCGTAGTCGTTGACGCCGCGGGTGCCGCCGGTGCCGCAGGACACGGTCTTCGGGTTGGCGCCCAGGCTCGAACCGCTGGTGAAGTTCCAGAACATCTCACCGGAGTCGGCGGAGTTCGTCTCGTCCCAGTGGTCGCGCACGTGGTTCCACTTGTCGTCGATGTCGCCGATCGTGGGCACCTGGTATTCGTCCTGCACGTAGTCGCCCCAGTTGTCGTTGGTGAACTGGGAGAGGCCGTAGCCGTCGACCAGGCCGCCCTGCGCTTCCTGCAGCGACCCGAGCACGATCTTGCCGCGGGCGTCGCCGAGCGTCGGCATGCCGTCGGAGGCGGGGTTTTGCAGCCGCCCGCCGTGGGGGTCCTCGTCGGCGTAGCGGTCGAGGATGGTCGCGGTGTCCTGATCGCTGTTCTCGTCGGTGCAGGACCCGATGTCCCCGGTGCATTCGGCCTTCAACCGCATCAGGATCGTCTCGCCGGGGTGCGCGGCGAGGAAGGCGTCCGCTTTCGCCAGCACATCGGCGAAGTTGGCGTTCTGGTAGAAGGTGCCGTGGTGGATGGTGAACTGGTTGTCCACCTTGCGGACCCGGATGTCGATGGCGCGCACTCCGGCGTCGAGCTGCGCGGTGAGCGTTTCCGCGCTGTCGCCGTGGTCCTCCTGGGTCTGCGTGATGTCCCCACCGTGCAGCGACAACGTGTCGTGGGTGCCGGGGATGGACAGCGCGGCGAGGCTGGTGTCGTCGGGCAGCCCGCCCATCCAGTCCGGGTTGGCGGCCTCGGTGAGGCTTTCGCAGTAGGCCGTCGCGGCGTGCGCGGTCCCGGCGGGAACGAGGGTGACCGCCAGGGCCGCGGCGAACGCGGCGGCGATCCGGGCGGTGGACGAGGCGACTCCGGTCATGCGCACATGATCTCCACCCGCAGGTCACGACCAGGCCACCCTGGCGTGATCCCGCCAGCATCGGAGTTCCCAGGCTTCGGAACCCGGTCCCGCTCCGGCCTTGTCCTCACAGCCGAGGCGGGACCGGCGTGGGGCGAGATCAGCCTTCGTAGCGGCCGGAGGTCACGGCGCCCAGGAAGCTCCCCCACCGTTCGCGCGAGACCCGCAGCCGACCGTCGCGCGGTGCTTTCGAGTCCCGGACGGCCACCTCTCCCGTCAAGACGGCCACCTCCACGCAATCACCGTTCGATCCGCTGTAGGTGCTCTTCTTCCACCGGTGCACACTCATCGGACAGCTCCTTCTTGATCGACTCGATCAGCTCAGCGGACTGATCACCGGTCAACACGACATCTTCGAGTTCGGCCAGGCCATCGGTAAAGGGCTCCACGTCCTGCGGACGAGTCAAGAAGAGTCCGACACGGCGGGCCTCGATGTAGACGTGCGGAGCTCGGTCCGGAAAGGCCAACATCATGAACGGCCCGTCGAGGCCCGGATGAGCCCCGGCGCTCCTGGGGATGATTCGGATGCTCACGTTCGGCCTGGTGCTCACCCGAAGCAAATGCCCGAGTTGGCCGCGCATGACATCCGGGCCACCGATGAGCCTGCTCAGCACGAGTTCGTCCATGAGCACCGTGACTTCCGGCGCATCGGGCCGCGTCAACAACGCCTGACGTGCGAGCCGAGCGGCGAGCAACCATTCCTGTTCGGCTCCGGATCCGATGACGGCACGCGCGTATTCCTGGGTCTGGAATAACCCGGGCACAAGGCTCATCGCAACACTCGTGATCTCCGAGGCTTTCGTTTCCAAGGCGACGAGGCTGGTGATCTGCTGTGCGGTGGCGGGCCCGGTGGCCAGCCACGCCGTGCTCGCGTCCGTGCCGTCGACCTGCTCGACCATCTGGTCCCGCCGCCTGCCGGTGATTCCGTAGACGGCGCACAGCGCGATGACCTCCTCCGGCTCCGGGACTCGCGTGCCCAGTTCGGTGCGCGCGACCGAGGTGTGCGAGACACCGATCCGCTCGGCCACCGATCGGGTGGACATCCGGCATTGCTCGCGGGCTTTGCGGAGATCCGCTCCGAGCCCCATCTGACGCACCTTGCTGCGCTGCCGCACCCACCGACCTCCGAACATGCGAGAACAATTGTCACAGAATCCGTTACACGCGTTCCACATCAATTCTCAGTCGCCTTTGTAACCGCTTGCTGTTCCGAGAGGAAGCCTTCTAGCCTCCGCTTCACGCAATCGGTTGATCACGAACTGGAGGAATCATGCGGCAAGAAGGCTGGCGCATTCCCGCGGGAGCGAACCCGGCGACGGGTGAAGTGGTGCTGGGGGTGGCGACGCCGCAGAGCGTGGCGATCCGGCAGGGGGATTCGGTGCTCGAACTGACCACCGAGCAGCTCGGCGAGCTCAGCGATCGGATCTTCTACCTGCACGAACTGCTGCGGATCGACCTCTCCGACATCGCGGAGGGACTGCAACCGAGCTGGTGATCGCGCGGCGGTCCGGGTCGGTCGACGGCGTGAGCGAGTGTCCGGGAGGGATTACCGTTCGGGGTATGAGCATCGCGGCGCAGGACCTCTTCCGGGACGGTCCGCGCATCCTGGACGGCGGGCTGGCCACGGAGTTGGAGGCGCGCGGCGGGGATCTCTCCGGCGGGCTGTGGTCGGCCCGGTACCTGCTGGAGGCACCGGAGAAGATCGTCGGCGCGCACGAGGCGTTCTTCGCGGCGGGGGCGGACGTGGCGAAGTCCGCCGGGTACCAGGCGAGCTTCGAAGGGTTCGCCGCGCACGGGGTCGGCCGCGAGCAGGCGGCCGAACTGATGCGCCGCAGCGTCGAACTCGCAGGGGAGGCGGCGCACCTGGCTCCGGTGCGGGACCAGGTCTCCAAGACCGGGGCGCATCGCACCGGGCGGCTCGTCGCCGCCTCCGTCGGGCCGTACGGCGCGATGCTCGCGGACGGTTCGGAGTACCGCGGGCGCTACGGGCTCGGCCACCGCGAGCTCGTCGCGTTCCACCGGCCCCGGATGGAGGCGTTCGCGGCGGCCGAGCCGGACCTGTTCGCGCTGGAGACCGTTCCCGACGTGGACGAGGCCGCCGCGCTGCTCGACGCGCTCGACGGGCTCGGCGTTCCCGCCTGGTTGTCGTACACGATCTCCGGTGGGCGCACCCGGGCCGGGCAACCGCTGGCGGAGGCGTTCGCCGTGGCCGCCGGCCGGGACGACGTGCTGGCCGTCGGGATCAACTGCTGCTCCCCCGCCGACGCGACGCGCGCCGTGCCGATAGCGCGGGAGGTCAGCGGCAAACCGGTGGTGGTGTATCCGAACAGCGGTGAGGGCTGGGACGCCGAGCACCAGCTGTGGACCGGCCGCTCCGGTTTCGACGCCGCCCACGTCACCGGCTGGATCGCCGACGGCGCCCAGCTCGTCGGCGGCTGCTGCCGAGTCACCCCCGCCGACATCGCCGAGGTCGCAGCCCACCTCCACCCCCGACCCCAGTAACCCCCACCTCACCGAAGAGCCTGCCTAGCGGCGAAGCCGTGCCTTGGGCTGCGGAGCACGCCTGCCTTGCGGCCGAAGGCCGTGCCTGTATTCGCGCAGCGAATAGCCCACGCAAGCAAGGCGACCACCCGCGGGTTCTCAGTCGGTCTCTCGCGAGGACAGCTTTTTCCCTCGTGGCGGAGCCACTCGGGAAAAAGATCCCGCAGCGAGAGACCGACTGAGGTTCCGCCACCGGACCACCAAAGCAAAACGACCCCGAAAACCCAACGAGAACGGACCGCCGCCCAAGGGAGGGAGGCGGCGGTCCGTTCGGTGCGAGGCGATCCGGGATCGCCGGGTTTCGGTGCGGCTCAGGCCGCCTGGGGCTTCGGCGCCCAGTAGTCGATCATCGAGGCGAACACGTCGAACGCGGGCTTCGAGTACCCGTACGGCGCTTCCAGGTGCAGGCTCAGCGGGAAGCCGAGGTCCACCACCCCGTCGATGACGCGCTTGTAGAGGTCGAGCAGCTTCTGCTTGCGCTCCTCGAAGGTGAGGTCGGTGATGCCCGCGACGAACTTCTGCTCCGCCTCCACCGCCGGGTTGCCGGGGTCCTGGATGAGCCAGTCGATGAGCTTGCGGCGACCTTCGACGCCCGGCACGAAACCGAACGACAGCAGGATCTCCGGGCGGTGCGGCGTCTTGTCCGCGAATTCCTTCAGGAATCCGACGATGGCGTCCGAGTACAGCAGTTGCGTCATGCCGTAGGTGGCGCCGCGCTCGCACTTGAAGTTGAACCGGCCGTGCTCGCCCTCGCGGGTCGGGATGAGGATGGAGCCACGGTTCGGGACGACGTCCTGGAACTGGGTCAGCGCGTCGGTGGGCGGTAAGCCGCCGCCCTCGCCGTCGGACATGGTGCGCGGCACGCCGACGAACGCGATGCCCTCCATGCCCGCCGCCTGCAGGTCCCGGATGCGGTCGGTGAGCTGCGGCTTGTCCATGAACGCGGTGACCTGCGTGCACAGGCCCTTCACGTCGCCGATCTCCGGGCGCACCGTGTTCCAGAAGTCGATGACGTCCATCTTCGGCTTCATCTCGATCGGACGGTCGTCGTCCTCGGCGATGATGCCGGGAATCATCAGGTGACCGATGCGGTCGGCGAGCCCGGCGGCGCGGCTGTTCTCGGCCACCTTGCGGCCTTCCTCCACGGCCCTCTCGTGTCCACCGTCGAGGTCGGGCGGTGCCAATTCGAGTGCGATCGTGTCCATGTCGGCCTCAGGTCTTCCTTCCTCGCCGGTCACCGTGCCAGTCCGGCCGCTCCCGCGGGCAGCCGTGAGGGCGGGGACCGTGCAACCGGAAATCGAATTCGAGGGAGGGCGGAAACGAGATCGAACGCGGATTCCCTCGACAGGTCTTCTCGATCGAGAACCGGGGGGCCGCCACCGCCCGGACCGAACCGGCCCGGGCGGTGGCGTACGACCACCGGTCGCTCACGCCACGAGGGGCGCTGAGCGGATCAGTAGCGGTAGTGCTCGGGCTTGTACGGCCCGTTCACGTCGACACCGATGTACTCGGCCTGCGCCTTGGTCAGCGTGGTCAGCTTGACGCCGAGCGCGTCCAGGTGCAGCCGGGCCACCTTCTCGTCCAGGTGCTTGGGCAGCACGTAGACGTCCTTGCCGTACTCGCCGGGCTTGGTCCACAGCTCGATCTGCGCCAGCGTCTGGTTGGTGAACGAGTTGGACATCACGAAGCTCGGGTGCCCGGTGGCGTTGCCCAGGTTGAGCAGCCGGCCCTCGGACAGCACCAGGATGGAGTGCCCGTCGGTGAAGGTGAACTCGTGCACCTGCGGCTTGATCTCGACCTTCTTGATGCCCGGGGTCTTCTCCAGGCCGGCCATGTCGATCTCGTTGTCGAAGTGGCCGATGTTGCCCACGATGGCCTGGTGCTTCATCTTCGCCATGTGGTCGGCGGTGATGATGTCGAAGTTGCCGGTCGTGGTGATGAAGATGTCGGCGATCTCGACGACCTCGTCGAGGGTCTTGACCTCGTAGCCCTCCATCGCCGCCTGCAGCGCGCAGATCGGGTCGATCTCGGTGACGATCACGCGGGCGCCCTGGCCGCGCAGCGACTCCGCGGAGCCCTTGCCGACGTCGCCGAAGCCGGCGATGACGGCGACCTTGCCGCCGATGAGGGTGTCGGTGGCGCGGTTGATGCCGTCGACCAGCGAGTGGCGGCAGCCGTACTTGTTGTCGAACTTCGACTTCGTCACCGAGTCGTTGACGTTGATCGCCGGGAACAGCAGCTCACCGGAGCGCACCAGCTCGACGAGCTTGTGGACACCGGTGGTGGTCTCCTCGGTGACGCCCTTGATCTCCTTGGCGAGCTTGGTGAAGCGCTGCTTGTCCTTGTCCAGGCTGGCGCGCAGCGTGGACAGGACGACCTTGAACTCCTCCGGGTCGTTGTCCGTGGGCTGCGGCACGGCGCCGGCGGCCTCGAACTCGACGCCCTTGTGGACCAGCAGCGTCGCGTCGCCACCGTCGTCGAGGATCATGTTGGCGACCTTGCCGCCGTCGAACTGCCAGAGCTGGTCGGTGCACCACCAGTAGTCCTCCAGCGTCTCGCCCTTCCAGGCGAATACCGGCACGCCCGCGGGCTTGTCCACGGTGCCGTTCTTGCCCACGACGACGGCCGCGGCGGCCTCGTCCTGGGTGGAGAAGATGTTGCAGGACACCCAGCGGACCTCGGCGCCCAGCTCGACCAGCGTCTCGATGAGCACCGCGGTCTGCACCGTCATGTGCAGCGAACCTGCGATCCGCGCGCCCTTGAGCGGCTTGGAGTCCGCATACTCCTTGCGAGTCGCCATCAGACCGGGCATCTCGTGCTCGGCCAGCCGGATCTGGTGCCGGCCGGACTCGGCCAGGCTCAGGTCCGCGACGGCGAACTCGATGCCGTTGGCCTTCTGCAGCTTCGCGCTCATGATTTCCTTTCTAGATTTCCCTGCTCGGGTTTCATCCCTGTCAGGGCGCTTTCCCTGCTCGGGTTTCCGCGGCACGTGCGCGGGCCGCTGATGATCAACCTTACGGCCCGCGCACGTGGCCTCATGTGTTGAAGTACTTCGCCTCGGGGTGGTGGGCGACGATCGCGTCCGTGGACTGCTCCGGGTGCAGCTGGAACTCCTCGGAGAGCTCCACGCCGATCCGCTCGCTCTCCAGCAGCTCCACGATCTTTGCGCGGTCCTCGATCTCCGGGCAGGCGCCGTAGCCGAAGGAGTAGCGCGCACCGCGGTAGCCGAGCTTGAAGAACTCGGTCACCTCGTTCGGGTCCTCCTCGGACACCGCACGCCCGCTGGACCACAGCAGTTCCCGCCGGACCCGCCGGTGCCAGTACTCGGCGAGCGCCTCGGTGAGCTGCACGCCCATCCCGTGGATCTCGAGGTAGTCGCGGTAGGAGTTCTTCGCGAACAGCTCGTTGGCGTAGTCGGCGATGGGCTGGCCCATCGTCACCAGCTGCATCGGCAGCACGTCGACCTGGCCGGTCTCCAGCGCCTTCTCCCTGGTCCGGTAGAAGTCGGCGAGGCTGAGCCTGCGGTCGCGCTGCTGGCGCGGGAACGTGAACCGGGTGCGTTCCGCGGCGTCCGGCTCCTCCTTGTCCAGGACGATCACCGAGTTGCCCTCGGTCACGACCGGGAAGTAGCCGTACACCACCGCCGCGTGCTGCAGGATGCCCGCGGTGGCCAGCTCGTCCATCCAGTAGCGCAGCCGCGGCCGGCCCTCGGATTCGACGAGCTCCTCGTACGACGGCCCCTCGCCCTTCTTGGAACCGCGCAGGCCCCACTGGCCGAAGAACGTGGCGCGTTCGTCGAGCAGCGCCAAGTAGTCGGCGACGGGCACGCCCTTGATGACCTTCGAACCCCAGAACGGCGGGGTCGGCACCGGGGCGTCGGCGTCCACGTCGGAGCGGATGGAGTCGTCGTAGAGGTCGGGCAGCGGTCCCTGCTCGGCCTTGCGCTTCTCGGCGATGCGTTTGGAACGCTCGTGGCGCTCCTTGCGCTCGGCCTTCTTGGCCTCTTCCGCCTCGTTCACCTCGGGGTTGTCGCCGCGCTTGATGGACATCAGGCGGTCCATCAGGTTCAGGCCCTCGAAGGCGTCCTTCGCGTAGCGCACATCGCCCTGGTAGACCTCGTCGAGGTCGTTCTCCACGAAGGACCTGGTCAGCGCGGCGCCGCCGAGCATCACCGGGTACTTCTCGGCGATGCCGCGGGTGTTCATCTCCTGCAGGTTGTCCTTCATGATCACGGTGGACTTCACCAGCAGGCCCGACATGCCGATCACGTCGACCTTGTTCTCGTCCGCGGCTTCGAGGATCGCGTTCACCGGCTGCTTGATGCCGATGTTGACCACGTCGTAGCCGTTGTTGGACACGATGATGTCGACGAGGTTCTTGCCGATGTCGTGCACATCGCCCTTGACCGTCGCCAGCAGCAGCTTGCCCTTGCCGCCGGAGTCGTCCTTCTCCATGTGCGGTTCGAGGTAGGCCACGGCGGCCTTCATCGTCTCCGCGGACTGGAGCACGAACGGCAGCTGCATCTGCCCGGAACCGAACAGGTCACCGACGACCTTCATACCGGCGAGCAGGTTCTCGTTGACGATCTGCAGCGGCTTCTTCTCCTGCATGGCCGCTTCGAGGTCGTCGTCGAGGCCGTTGCGCTCGCCGTCGACGATGCGCTTCTCCAGCCGTTCGAACAGCGGCAGCTTCGCCAGTTCCTCCGCGCGGGAGGCACCGGTCGAGGAGGCCGTCTTGCCCTCGAACAGCTGCATCAGCTTCTGCAGCGGGTCGTAGTCCTCGGTGCGCCGGTCGTAGACCAGGTCGAGGGCGACCTGCCGCTGCTCCTCCTCGATCTTGCTCATCGGCAGGATCTTGGAGGCGTTCAGGATCGCCGAGTCCAGCCCGGCCTCGCGGCACTCGTTGAGGAACACCGAGTTCAGCACCTGGCGCGCGGCCGGGTTCAGGCCGAACGACACGTTGGACAGGCCCAGCGTGGTGTTCACCCGCGGGTGGCGGCGCTTGAGTTCCCGGATGGCCTCGATGGTCTCGATGCCGTCCCGGCGCACCTCCTCCTGACCCGTGGTGATCGGGAAGACCAGGCAGTCGATGATGATCGCCGACTCGTCCAGGCCCCAGGTCCCGGTGATCTCGGCGATGAGGCGCTCGGCGATCCGCAGCTTCCACTCGGCGGTGCGGGCCTGGCCCTCCTCGTCGATGCACAGCGCGACGACGGTGGCGCCGTGCTCGCGCACCATCGCCATCACCTTCTGGAACCGCGAGTCCGGCCCGTCGCCGTCCTCGTAGTTCACCGAGTTCACCGCGCAACGCCCGCCGAGGTGCTCCAGCCCGGCCTGGATCACGTTCGCCTCGGTGGAGTCGACCATGACCGGCAGCGTGGAGGCGGTGGCCAGCCGGCTGGCCAGCTCGCGCATGTCCTCGGCGCCGTCGCGGCCCACGTAGTCCACGCACAGGTCCAGCATGTGCGCGCCCTCGCGGGTCTGGGCCTTCGCGATCTCCACGCAGTCGTCCCAGCGGGCGTCGAGCATGGCCTCGCGGAACTTCTTGGAGCCGTTGGTGTTGGTCCGCTCACCGACGTTGAGGATGCTCGCGTCCTGCTGGAACGGCACCGCCTGGTACACCGACGACACCGACGGAACGATCTCCGGGGTGCGCGCCTGCGGGGTGAGCGAGGACACGGCCTCGGAGACCGCGCGCACGTGCTCACCGGTGGTGCCGCAGCAGCCGCCGACGAGCCGGGCGCCGAAGTCGTTGACGAAGCCGACCAGCGCCTGCGCCAGCTCGTCCGGCTGCAGCGGGTACACAGCGCCGTTCGGCCCGAGCTCCGGCAGGCCCGCGTTCGGCATCACCGAGATCGGCACGTTCGCGTGCTGCGCCAGCACCCGCAGGTGCTCGCTCATCTCGGCCGGGCCGGTCGCGCAGTTCATGCCGATCAGGTCGATGCCCAGCGGCTCCAGCGCCGTGAGCGCCGCGCCGATCTCGGAACCGACCAGCATCGTGCCGGTCTGCTCCACGGTGACTTGCGCGATGATCGGCAGCCAGCGGCCGGTCTGCTCCATCGCGCGCTTGGCGGCCACGATCGCCGCCTTGGTCTGCAGCAGGTCCTGGGAGGTCTCCACCAGGACCACGTCGATGCCGCCGTCGATCATGCCCAGCACGTTCTCGACGTAGGCGTCGCGCAGGTCCGCGTACGGCGCGTGACCCAGCGTGGGCAGCTTCGTGCCCGGCCCCATCGAGCCCAGCACGAACCGCGGCTTGTCCTTCGTGGAGAACTCGTCGGCGGCCTCCCTGGCCAGCCGCGCGCCCTTCTCCGCCAGGTCCCGGATGCGCTCCGGGATGCCGTACTCGCCGAGGTTGGCGAGGTTCGTGCCGAACGTGTTCGACTCGATCGCGTCCGAACCGGCTTCCAAGAACCCGCGGTACACCCCGGAGACCACGTCCGGGCGGGTCTCGTTGAGGATCTCGTTGCAGCCTTCGAGGTTCGCGAAGTCGTCCAACGACAGGTCGTAGGCCTGCAACGCGGTACCCATGCCGCCGTCCGCGACGAGCACGCGCTCGTTGAGCGCGGTCAGGAACCCGCTCGGGTCGCGCCCCGAGCCGGTATCGCCGTTCGTGTTGACCCCATTCATGTCGCTGCCTCTTCCCACGCTTACCTGCGCCACGCCCGATACCTCAAGTGTGCTCGCCGGGGGCGGCACCGGGCTCTCGCCCCCGGTGCCGCCCCCGGTACATCAGCGCAGCTTCGAACCGATCTCGGCGGCGGCGGTGTCGCCGTACGCCTCACCGATGCGCGCGAGGAACGACTCGCGCTCGACGTCGTACTCCTGCGGCCCGTCGGTCTCCAGCGAGACGGTCGCCAGCGTGCAGCCGAGCTGCAAGGCCCGCTCCACGCCCAGCCCGCCGGACAGACCGGAGAGGAACCCGGCGCGCAACGCGTCGCCGACCCCCGTCGGGTCGCCCTTCTGCTTCTCCTTGGGCGGCTGCACCTCGAAGGTCGGCGACGACGCCGACTCGACCTTGAGGCCCTTCGCGCCCAGCGAGGTGACCCAGCTGCCGACCTCGGCCAGGACCTCGTCGTGGGTCCAGCCGGTGCTCTGCAGCAGCAGGCTGTGCTCGTACTCGTTCGTGAACAGGTACTCCGCGCCGCGAACCAGCTCGCGGACCGACTCGCCGTCCATCCGGGCCAGCTGCTGGCCCGGATCGGCGAGGAACTTGTACCCGCGCTCCCGGCATTCCTTGGTGTACTTCACCATCGCGTCCGGGTCGTTCGCCGAGATCACCACGAGGTCGAGCCCGCCGACGCGGTCGGCGACCGACTTGAGCTCGATCTCCGCGGCCTCGGTCATGGCACCCGGGTAGAACGAGGCGATCTGGTTGAAGTCCTGGTCGGTGGTGCAGAGGAACCGGGACGTGTGCTTGGTCTCCGAGACGCGCACCGAAGCGGTGTCCACGCCGTGACGCTCCAGCCACGTCCGGTATTCCTCGAAGTCCTGCCCGACCGCGCCGACCAGCAGCGAGGTGACGCCGAGCTTGCCGAGCCCGAAGGTGATGTTGGCCGCGACCCCGCCGCGACGCACCTCCAGCTCGTCGACCAGGAAGGACAGGGACACCGATTCGAGCTGATCGGCGATCAGCTGCTCGGCGATCCTGCCGGGGAAGGACATCAGGTGGTCGGTGGCGATCGACCCGGTCACCGCAATCCGCACTGCAACAACTCCTTATCGGCCGGCCGGCGACATCGTCGGCCACCGGCCCCAAGAACTTCTCGATACCTGGCCCGCACCGGGCCGCGGGGCGTGGCCGTGCCACGCCCCGCGACAGCCGGTACGAACGTCCGCATGTGTTCGATCAGATGCCGGCGGCGGCCTTGAGCGCCTCGGCACGATCGGTGTTCTCCCACGGCAGGTTCACGTCGCTGCGGCCGAAGTGGCCGTAGGCGGCGGTCTGCGCGTAGATCGGACGCAGCAGGTCCAGGTCCCGGATGATCGCGGCGGGACGCAGGTCGAACACCTCGTTGATCGCGGCCTGGATCTTGACCGGGTCCACGTTCTCGGTGCCGAAGGTCTCCACGAACAGCCCGACCGGAGCGGCCTTGCCGATCGCGTAGGCGACCTGCACCTCGATGCGGCCGGCCAGTCCGGCGGCCACCGCGTTCTTCGCCACCCAGCGGGTCGCGTAGGCCGCGGAGCGGTCCACCTTCGACGGGTCCTTGCCGGAGAAGGCGCCGCCACCGTGGCGGGCCATGCCGCCGTAGGTGTCGACGATGATCTTCCGGCCGGTCAGACCGGCGTCACCCATCGGGCCACCGACGACGAACCGACCGGTCGGGTTGATCAGCACCCGCGAGTCGGTGGTGTCCAGGCCGACCCGCTCCAGCTCCGGGGCGATGACCTTCTCGTTGATGTCCTTGGACAGCGTCTTGTCGAGGTCGATCTCCTCGGCGTGCTGCGTCGAGAGCACGACGGTGTCCAAGCGGACCGGCTGGTCACCGGCGTACTCGATGGTGACCTGCGTCTTGCCGTCGGCGCGCAGGTACGGCAGCGTGCCGTCCTTGCGGACCTCGGTCAGGCGACGCGACAGCCGGTGCGCGAGCGTGATCGGCAGCGGCGCGAGCTCGTCGGTGTCGTTGCAGGCGTAGCCGAACATCAGGCCCTGGTCGCCGGCGCCCTGCTTGGCGATCTCGTCGATGACGCCCTCGACCCGGCTCTCGTGCGCGGTGTCCACGCCCTGGCCGATGTCCGGGGACTGCGCGCCGATCGCGATGTTCACGCCGCAAGAGTTGCCGTCGAAGCCCTTGGCCGACGAGTCGTAGCCGATCTCAAGGATCTTCTCCCGCACGATGGACGGGATGTCGACGTAGGCGCTGGTGGTGACCTCACCGGCCACGTGCACCTGGCCGGTCGTCACCAGCGTCTCCACCGCGACGCGGGACCGCGGGTCCTGCGCGAGCATCGCGTCCAGCACGGAGTCGCTGATCGCGTCGCAGATCTTGTCAGGGTGACCTTCGGTCACCGACTCGCTGGTGAACAACCTGCGGTTGATCTCACTCACGGCTCAACCTCACCTCTCAGCTTCTTTGGCGACTTCGATCCTTGCGTACGGGCAGCAGTAATGTCATGAGTGTCCACTCACTGGCACCCCTGCCATCCGGCCCAGCGGGACCGGCCGTACGCATCACTGATGATCATGCACGGGCGTGGATGATGCCCCATGCCAGGCTTCCGCCGTTACCGGACTCCACCCAGGCACGCAGGCCACGCTTCATCTTGGTGCGATATTCCTCACTGATCCGGTCGGACAGTTCGGACTCGCGGGCTTCGAGCACCTCGAGCACCCGCTGGTAGTGCACCGGCAGGTACGAGCTGAGGTCCTCGAAGTCGATCGTCTGCAGGCCCAAGCGGGCCAGTTCGCGCCGGTAGAAGCCGGGCGAACCCATAGTGTCCAGGCTCAGCCGGTCCAGGATCGGACCCAGGTCCTGTTTGCGGGCGTTGTCGGCGGCCATCGGGTCGGTGAACACGAACGAACCGCCCTTGCTCAGGACGCGCGTCACCTCTTCCAGCACCCGCTCGCGGTCCCCGCTGTGCAGGATGGCGTCCTGCGACCAGACCACGTCGAAGGCGTTGTCCTGGAACGGGATGTCCTCGAAGGACCCGTCCTTGACCTCGATGAGGTGGTCGAGGCCCGCCGCCCGGTTGAACTCGACGTTGCGGGCGTTCTCGACCTCGCTGAGGTTCAGGCAGGCGACCTTGCAGCCGTAGGTCTTGGCCAGGTAGCGCGCCGCACCACCGTATCCGGCACCGATGTCCAGGATCCGGGTCTCCGGTGTGATCTCGACCTTGGCCGCCATGCGCTCGACGGTGCGCCGCGACGCGGCATCGATGTCCTCGTCCGGGGTGTTGTAGAGGCCGACGTGAATGTCGTTGCCGCCCCAGACGTGGTAGTAGAAATTATCCGCGTCTTCGGAGTTGTAGTAGTCGCGGGCGGTGTGAACCGCGGTCGAGTACACGTCGGACAGTTCGTCCTCGGTGCGGTAGTTCTTCTCCGCGACGTGAATGTAGAAGTCCGGGTCCTGGTCCGCGTACGTTTCCTGGAAATCGCCGTAGGTGTCGATTCGCTGGAATCCGACCTCGCGCAGCAGGCGACGCACGTAATTCTTCCGCAACGGGTACATGTTGAGGAAGAATTCGCTCTTGTCCGGGAAGGTGTACTTGAATCGGGCCAGGCCCTCGTCCACGTGGTCCGGCTCCGCGGACACGTCCTCACCAGCGTAGTAGTACGTGTGCTTGCTGGAGAATCCGTCGTCCAGGATCGCGTCGTAGTTGCGCTGGTCGATGATCAAAACGCCGTCGTGCTTGAGCATGGCGTAGAACTCGGCCAGGGCCTTGCGCCGGTCGCGCTCGGAGAACAGGTGCGTGAACGAGTTGCCCAAGCAGATGATCGCGTCGTACTCGCCGTGCACGTCGCGGTTGAGCCAGCGCCAGTCGGCGTGCACGACGCGCAGGATGTGCCCGCCGTAGGTCAGGCCGTTGCGGAAGGCCTGGGCCAGCATCTGGGGGCTGCCGTCGGCGCTGACCGTCTCGAAGCCCTCTTCCAGCAGCCGCACCGAGTGGAAACCGGTGCCGGTGGCCACGTCCAGGACGGACTCCACACCACGGGCTTTGAGCTGGTCGATGAAGAACCGGCCCTCGCTCTCGTAGCGCTTCTTCCAGTCGATCAGATCGTCCCACTTGTCGACGAATCCACCGACGTACTCGTGCGTGTAATGGTCGGATTCGCGCACTTCCAACGGGTTGTCGCCGAAGACCTGCTCCTCACGGGCGACCAGTTCGGCCGCATCCTCGGCCACACCGTTGCGTTCGCCGTGCTGCGCCAGGTCGTCCACGCTCTTGGCCATACTTCACTCCCACCACTCGCGTTGGTCATGCGCCTCATGCACCACTCAGGTCCGCGCGAATCCGCCCCGAGATCAACTCGTAGGTCGTGCGGGGTCGCCAATCGAATAAGGCGACACCTGCGCACCGGTGTGGGCGGCCGAAGAACTCAGGCCGCGCACCTGCACCAGCGCTCGCACTCAGTCAGCCCCATTGCCGACCGGGTTCGACGCGAATTCGTGCGTCGAGTAACCAAACTATGCGAATGAGTTGTCGAAGCAAGCGTACAAGAGTGTGACACTGATCACAGCAATGGGATATATGCGTGATTCGGATCGTCACCCTGGGTGAAAAAATGCGCTGCTACCAGCGTTTTCTCCGACCATTTTTCGGACGTGTCACGATCGCATAAGTGCACCGCAGCGACGATGTGTGTATGATCGCGTACGCAGCACTTACCATGACAACATTGAATAGCGCAACCGCGAATGCCTACAAAACCGATCACGGGAGGCTCGCGGGGTGATACCGATTTCCCTTTTTCGCTCGGGACATCGACCCGGGGGCTCAGGATGTTACGATGCCCGCCCCCGCTGCGCCAGACTTGGGCGGAAATTACTGGGGAGATCCTTAGTGGATCGCCGCCCCACCAGGCTCGACCGGGCCTTCCGGACCGCGCGGAAGGCCTGCTCCGAGCCGCGGCCCACCTCCTCGGCCACGCGCTCCGACCTGCGCCGGACGCCGCGAACCGCATCAGCCCGACCGTTTTTTCTCGCATTCGCACAACGCGCGAACGTTGGAATTCATTCCGCCATTTCATGAACCGCGATTCATCGGAGGACGGCGCTCGTCCGCATCCGGTGAACGGCGCGGAACCCGTCGCCCACCGGCCGCCGCGACGCCGATCTCCGCGGCGATCACCGCTGCGGAGACAAGTGTCACCGCGCCACGAGAAACCGCAGCGCACGAACCCAGGGTCGACCTCCGACTCCCCCGGGTGACCGCCCAGTACGCCGTCGGCGCGGGCGCGGTCGCATCCGGGTGAGCATCGCCACCGCGGGGCGCGGGCCGGGCCGACGCGAATTCATCGACGGACGAGGGGCGGCGCTCCGTTCGCCCCGAGCGGCCCCCTCCTCGCCCGGGAGCGGCGAGCGCGCTTCAGTACTTGCGCCAGCGCGCGTCCAGCTTCAGCGCGGCGTCGAGGACCCGCTCCGGCACCTTCGTACCCGCTTGGCTCTTCGCGATGCGGCCGGCGCTGGGCACCGACTCCCGATCCGGCCAGCCCGCCGGGTCCCACAGCGACGACCGCAGGAACGCCTTCGCGCAGTGCAGGAACAGCTCGTCGATCCGAACCGAGATGGCCAGGTCGGGCCGCTTGCCCTCGACCTCGAGGCGTTCGAAGTACGGCGCTTCCCGCACGATCGTCGCCGTGCCGTTCACCCGCAGCGTGTCGTTGACGCCGGGGACCATGAACAGCATCCCCACCTGCGGGTGCCGGAGGATGTTGCGCAGGCTGTCGAGCCGCCGGTTGCCCGGACGGTCGGCGAACACGAGCGTCCGGCCCTCGTCCTCCACCAGCACGGCGCCCGCCGGGTCGCCGCGGGGCGAGACGTCCAGGGACCCGTCGGAGGACGTCGTCGCCAGCAGGAAGAAGGGCGAGGCCGCCAGGAACAGGCGGGACTGCTCGTCCACCCGGTCGATCGACTTCTCCGCGATCACGGGATGCGGTTGCGCCACCAGTTCCCGCAGCTCGGCATCCGAGCTCACCGCGGCGATCCCACTCGTCTCGTTCTGCACGCGCCCCCACCGTCCTGTTCCGAACCACCCGATCAGTTTTGCTTAGGCTAGCCTAACTTGATCGGGTGGTCGACTTCCCCTCCTCGCCGGAGGCGGCACCCGCGGAGGAGGCGAAAGCGGACCGGCCGCCCGAGGAGATCGGGCGGCCGGTCCGTTCGAACGACGTCGAGAAACGCGCGGAAACGCGGTCAGGATTTGAGCTCGGGGAAGTCCTCCTCCCGGTACTCCCCCGCCGGAGAAGGATCCTCGTGGATCTCCACTTCGCGAGTGCGCAACTGCACCCGCCGGATCTTCCCGGAGATCGTCTTGGGCAGGTCGGTGAATTCGAGGCGGCGGATCCGCTTGTACGGCGCCAAGTGCTCCCGCGCGAACCGCAGGATCGCCAGCGCCGTGCCGTCGGACGGTTCCCACCCCTGCGCGAGCACCACGTAGGCCTTCGGCACCGCGAGCCTGATCGGGTCCGGCGAGGGGACCACCGCGGCCTCCGCGACCGCCTCGTGCTCCAGCAGCACGCTCTCCAGCTCGAACGGCGATATCCGGTAGTCCGAGGCCTTGAACACGTCGTCGGTGCGGCCGACGTAGGTGATGTAGCCGTCCTCGTCCACCGAGCCCACGTCGCCGGTGTGGTAGTAGCCGCCGCGCAGCACCTCGGCGTTGCGCTCGGCGTCGTCGGCGTAACCGGTCATCAGCCCGACCGGGCGCGGGTCGACGCGCAGGCAGATCTCGCCTTCGGCGGCCTCCTGCCCGCTGGCGGGATCGACCAGCGCGACCTCGAACCCGGGCAGCGCCCGGCCCATCGAACCCGGCTTGAGCTCCTGGCCGGGGGTGTTCGCCACCTGGACGCTGGTCTCGGTCTGGCCGAAGCCGTCCCGGATGGTCACTCCCCACGCCCGGCGCACCTGCTCGACGATCTCCGGGTTCAGCGGTTCGCCCGCGCCCACGACCTTGTTCGGCGGCGTCGCCAGCCCGGTGAGATCGGCCTGGATGAGCATCCGCCACACCGTCGGCGGCGCGCAGAAGCTCGTCACCTCGCAGCGCTGCATCTCGCGCAGCAGCGCGAGCGCGTCGAAGCGCTCGTAGTTGTAGAGGAACACCGTCGCCTCGGCGTTCCACGGCGCGAACACGTTGCTCCACGCGTGCTTCGCCCACCCCGGCGAGGAGATGTTCAGGTGCACGTCGCCCGGTTCCAGCCCGATCCAGTACATCGTGGACAGGTGCCCGATCGGATAGGACACGTGGGTGTGCTCGACCAGCTTGGGCTTCGCGGTGGTGCCCGAGGTGAAGTACAGCAGCAGCGGGTCCTCGGCCCGGGTCGCGCCGTCCGGCTCGAACGCCGTCGCCGCACCCGCGCTGTCCGAATAGGACTCCCAGCCGTCCGCGCCGCCCACGGCGATCCGGGTGTAGCCGCCCGGCACGTCCGCGAACTTGGCGGTGTGCGCCGAGGACGTCACCACGTGGCGGGCGGCGCCGCGATCCACCCGGTCCCGGAGGTCGTCGGGGCCGAGCAGCGGTGTCGCGGGGATGATGACCGCACCGAGCTTCATCGCCGCGAGGATCGTCTCCCACAGCTCCACCTGGTTGCCGAGCATCAGGATCAACCGGTCGCCGCGCGACACCCCGAGCCCGCGCAGCCAGTTCGCGACCTGGTTCGAGCGGCGCGTCAGATCCGAGAACGCCAGCTTCTGCTCGCTGCCGTCGGCTTCGACGATCCACAGCGCGATGCGGTCCTCGCGCTCGGCGATGGTGTCGAACCAGTCCAGCGCCCAGTTGAACTCGACCGGGCGGGGCCAGCGGAACTCGGCGCGGGCCGTGGCGTAGTCCTCCCGCGTGTTCAGCAGCAGATCTCGTGCTGCCAGGAACTCCGCTCCACCCGGTCCTGCGGCGGCTCGGCCGCTCACCGCTTGCTGGGCCATGTCCGCGTCCTCCTCGACTCCGGCGGCGGGGTTCGCATCGCTTCGGGCGGCCCGGGACGGGCCGCACGTGATGCGCCGGACCAACCTAACCGGCACACCCGATCAGATCCATGGCGTTGCTCCGATGCGCGGGCATTCGGGTGGTGCCGTTGACTTCGCGTGTGGTTGTGGTCACTGTTGTTGCTTGTTGTGGTTTCGCATTCGTCCTGATTTCCCGGCTCGACGCCGAGAACTCCCGACTTTCAGCACTGGGGCTGGACCTGACCTGCTGGAAGCGGCTCGGCGCCCGCCCAGTCCCGCTGATTCGAATCCACCAGGAGGCCACGTGCACCGTCGCGCGTCGACCCGCCGCCCACTACTCCGATTCCGCGTCGGTGCTCTGATCGGCGCCACTTCGCTCGCTACCGTGATCGGCATGCCCGCTCAGGCGTCCCCGTCCGCATGGGAACCGCAGGATCCACCGCTGGCGACCCGGTGGACCGACCAGGTCGGACCGGACAACGCGTTGCCCGAATACCCCCGTCCGCAGCTCACGCGCGAACGCTGGCAGAACCTCAACGGCCTATGGGACTTCGCCGGTGCCGACGCTCCCCCGTCGGAGACCTCCGAGCAGATCCTGGTGCCCTACCCGCCGGAGTCCGGCCTGTCCGGCATCCAGCGCCACGACGACCACCTGCGCTACGAGCGCACCTTCGAGGTGCCCGCCGACTGGGCCGGGCAGCGGCTGCTGCTGCACTTCGGCGCGGTCGACCAGAAGGCGGTGGTCAGCGTCAACGGCCAGGAGGTCGCCACCCACGAAGGCGGGTTCACCGCGTTCAGCGCGGACGTCACCGACGCCCTCACCGGTAGCGGCCCGCAGCAGCTGACCGTCGAGGTCGAGGACCGCAACGACGCGAACCCCTACCCGGTCGGCAAGCAGCGCAACGAGCCTGGCGGCATCTTCTACACCGGCGCCTCCGGCATCTGGCAGACCGTCTGGATGGAACCGGTTCCGGACGCGCACATCACCCACCTGCGCTCCACCCCGGACCTCGGATCCGGCAGCCTCACCGTGAACGCCGCCTCCTCGCAGGGCGGGCAGATCGAGGCCGTGCTCAGCGAACCGGGCGGCGGCGAGGTCGCGCGCACGACCGGGCCCGCCGGTGAGGACGTGCGCCTGGACGTGCCGGACCCGCACCTGTGGTCGCCGGACGACCCGTACCTCTACGACCTCGCGGTGCGCCTGCTCGACGCGAACGGGCAGCCGGTCGACGAGGTCGGCAGCTACGCGGGGATGCGCTCCATCGGGCTCGTCGACGACGAGCAGGGCCGGCCGCGGCTGGCGCTCAACGGCGAGATCCTCTTCCAGCACGGCCCGCTGGACCAGGGCTACTGGCCGGACGGCATCTTCACCGCGCCCACCGACGAGGCGCTGCGGTTCGACCTGGAGCAGACCAAGGAACTCGGCTTCAACATGGTCCGCAAGCACATCAAGGTGGAACCGGCGCGCTGGTACCACCACGCGGACCGGCTCGGTCTGCTGGTGTGGCAGGACGTGCCCGCGCTCGTCAACGGCCAGACGCCCGGTGACGAGGCGAAGGCGAACTTCGAGGCGGAGACCGCCGAGATGATCGACCAACTCGGCAGCTCGCCGTCGATCGTGACGTGGGTGCCGTTCAACGAGGGCTGGGGCGAGTTCGACACCGCTCGCGTCGCCGAACAGGTCCAGGCCCAGGACCCGTCCCGGTTGGTCAACCCGGCCAGCGGCGTGAACTGCTGCGACTCGTTGCCGGACACCGGAGCCGGGCACATCTACGACGACCACACCTACGTCGGTCCGGGCGCCCCGGACGTCACCGGCGACCGCGCCTCGGTGGACGGCGAGTACGGCGGGCTGGGCCTCATCGAGGACGGGCACCTGTGGCCCGGTGAGCCCTCGTCGTACGAGATCGTCGAGACCCGCGAGGACCTGACCCGCCGCTACCAGGAGGTGCACGACGACCTGGTGCGCATCATCGGCGAGAAGGGGATCTCCGCCTCGGTCTACACGCAGACGACCGACGTGGAGAACGAGGTGAACGGCTTCTTCACCTACGATCGCGAGATCCTCAAACCGGACCTGGACGCGGTCCGCGCCGCGAACCGGGCCGTGATCGACGCGGGCACCCCGTAATCGCAGCCGCCCCCGGCCGGTGCGCACCGGTCGGGGGCCTCCGTCCCAACAGGACTTCCCGCAACGAGGAGGACAACGATGTCCGGTGAGCACGTCTCGTCCCGCAAGTGGAGCAGGCGAACGCTGGGTGGTGCGGCACTGGCCGCGGCGGGAACGGCGGGGCTCACCGCCGCCGGCATGTCCGCGACCGGGCAGCGGCGGGCGCACGCGGAGCCCGCCGGTGCTTCGCTGCACGGGCGGCTCTACGAGCTGCGCTCCGGCCGCCACAGCGCCGTGGTGGCCGGAGTCGCGGCGACCTTGCTGTCCTGGCGGGTCGACGGCACCGAGATGCTGCTGACGCACGCGGCCGACGAGCTCGGCGAGGGCTGGCAGGGCAAAACCCTGCTGCCGTGGGCGAATCGCATCGACCAGGGGCGCTACGAGTTCGGCGGCGAGCAGTTGCAGGTGCCGATCAACGAACCGGAGCGGGAGTCGGCGCTGCACGGGCTGATGGGCTTCACCGAGTGGACTCCGGTCGAGCACCGGCGCGACCGGGTCGTGTTGGAGCACGTGCTGCACCCGCACTACGGCTACCCGTTCCAGCTGGCGTTCCGCATCGAGTTCGCGTTGGGGGACGACGGGATTCGCAGCACGCTGTCGGCCCGCAACATCGGGAAGGCCGACGCGCCGTTCGCCACCGCCAACCACACCTACCTGGCGGCCGGGACGGGCAGCATCGACGACATCGTCTTCGAACTGCCGGCGAGCACCTACTACCTGACCAATGATCGGCTGATCCCCACCGGTACCGCCCCGGTGGAGGGCGGCGAGTTCGACTACCGCGCCGCGCGGCCGATCGGCGCGACCGTGATGGACACCGCGTTCACCGACCTGGCCCGCGACGCCGAGGGCATCGCGACCATCCGATTCGGACGGTCCGACGGGAGCCGGGTGGAGCTGTGGGTGGACCGCACCCACGGATACCTGCAGGTCTACACCGACGACTCCCCGGAAGCGGACCGGCCGGCCCGCTCCGGCATCACCGTGGAACCGATGACGTGCGCCCCCAACGCTTTCGTCACAGGTGACGGATTGATCGTGCTCCGCCCCGGCGAGGTCCACGAAGGCTCCTGGGGCTACCGCCTGACCTGACAAGACCAAGAACCGGGCTGAAATCCCGTCTTCGATCTCGCCTATCCGACGCTATTGGACGTTTTCTTGTCAGCGGCGAAGCCGCTGAGCAGTGACCAGCTAGAGCAAGCCGACCACCGGCGGGTTCTCAGCGGCTTCCTCGCGAGGACAGCCATTTCGCCGTGTATGGCATACATCAGAAATGGATCCCGCAGCGAGGAAGCCGCTGAGGTTCCGCCACCCGACCACTACGCAAGCCAAGATCAATCAAAGGCTCCACGACGGGGGTTAAGGTGCGGGGGTGGCTGACTACATCGAGATCCCCACCCCTGCGGGCACCTTCGACGCGTTGAGCGCGGGCGAGGAGGGCGACCGGCCGGTGCTGCTCCTGCACGGGTTCCCGCAAGCAGCCATAGAGTGGCGGGAGCAGTTGGCGGTGCTCGGCGGCGCCGGATGCCACGCGGTCGCCCCTGATCAGCGCGGCTACTCCCCCGGCGTGCGCCCCACCGAGGTCGCCGACTACCGGATGGAGGAGTTGGTCGCCGACGTGCTCGCGATCGCGGACCGGCTCGGCTGGGCGCGGTTCGACCTGGTCGGCCACGACTGGGGTGCCGCCGTCGCCTGGGCGGTCGCCGCGGCCCACCCGGACCGCGTCAAGTCGCTCACCGCGGTCTCCGTCCCGCACCTGGACGCGTTCGCCCGCGCCCTGCGCGAGGACGAGGACCAGCAGCGGCGCTCCGAGTACATGCAGGTGTTCCGCCGGTCCGGCTCCGACAAGCTGCTGCTGGAGGACGGGGCGCGGCGGCTGCGGCGGATGTACGAGCACAAGATCCCCGAGCACCACGTCGAGGAGTACGTGCAGCGGTTCAGCGAGCCGGGCGCGCTGGACGCCGCGCTGAACTGGTACCGCGCGTCGAAGCTCACCGAGGCGATCGGCCCGATCCGGGTCCCGACGCTGTACGTGTGGAGCACCGACGACGGCGCCCTCGGCTCGACCGCCGCGCTGGCCACCGGGGACCACGTCACCGCCGACTACCGCTTCGAGATGATCGAGGACGTCTCCCACTGGGTCCCGGAGCAGGCCGCGGACGACCTCACCCGAGTCCTCCTGGAACACCTCATCGCCCACCAGGACGCCTGAGCCCGAACAAGCCCTCGTTGAGCCTCTTCAGCGGCGAAGCCGCTGAGCAGTGACCACCGAAGCAAAAAGACCACCCGCGGGTTCTCAGCGGCTTCCTCGCGAGGACAGCGATTTCGCGTGTGGCGGAGCCACTCGAAAAATCGATCCCGCAGCGAGGAAGCCGCTGAGGTTCCGCCACCCGACCCCTACGCAGACCAGACCAAGGACAACTCCTGCGGTCCGCTGCTCCGGGCGGCCGGAGAGCAGCGGTCAGTCCAGGTCGCCCGGGCGGATGCGGTAGACGTGCAAGGTGCGGTCGTAGTACTTGGTGGTCTCGCCGACCCATTCCATGCCCAGCCGCTGCGCCGTGCGGTGGGCGCGGTCGTTGAGCGGGTCGACGACCGCGAACAGCTCCACGGCTTCGTGCGCGAACGCCCAGCGGATCAGTTCCCGCGTCGCTTCCTTCGCGTAGCCCTGGCCCCACGAGTTGGGGCGCAGGTGCCAGGCGACCTCCACGTCTACGAGGTGCGGCGGCAACAACCGCAGTTCGGCGCCGCCGATGACCTCGCCGCTCTCGCGGTGTTCGAAGGCCCACCGGCCCAGCGGCGGCGGCAGCTCGCGCTGCTCCTCGATCCACTGGGACAGCACCCGGCGCATCGCGGCGAGGTCGGCGACGCGCGGCATCGAGGGCACCAGCCAGTCGGTGACCGTGGCGGTGCCGTACACGGCGAACGCGTCGTCGACGTCGTCGGGACCCCACTCCCGCAGCACGACTCGCTCGGTGACCGGCATCGGGACCATGGGGAAACGTTAGCCGCCGCCGGAGCCGGTGGCAGATTGGATGTTCCGGCGCCGACGGGTGGGTGCGCCTCCCCGTCGCCCCACGCGTCCCGGTGGTGCGCACCGACCGGATTGCGCCGCACGGCCCAGGCGAGCCGGGCGTGCCCGGCGAGTATGCGACAGCTTCGCCGCGATCGTTGACCGCTGATCGAGCGCGCGTCGAGACTTCCCGGCGGATGCCGATCACCCTGGAGGGCCGATGCGCCGTCGCCGTTCCGTTCCGCTGCTGGCCGTCGCGGCCGTGCTGCTCGCGACCGCCGGCCCGGCGACCGCGGCGCCCCCGGCCGCGACGGGGACCCTCGACTACCTGCGGGCGGTGTCCGGCACGAACACCATCAGCGGGCAGCACAACAAGGAACCGCTGTCGAACCCGACGCACTGGACCCAGCAGGTCCACGACATCACCGGGGACTACCCGGGGCTGTGGGGCGGGGACCTGCTGTTCTCCGAGGCCGACGTGCGCGACCGGCAGAACCTGGTCGACGAGGCGATCAACCAGTGGAACAACGGCGCGCTGGTCAGCCTCACCTGGCACGTGTGCCCGCCGACCCAGGGTTCGTCGTGCACGTGGGACGACGGGGTGCGGGCCGAGCTCTCCGACGAGCAGTGGCAGGAGCTCATCACCGACGGCACCCCGCTCAACGAGGCGTGGAAGGCCCGGCTGGACGAAGCGGTGCCGTACCTGCGCCAGCTGCAGGACGCCGGGGTGCAGGTCCTGTGGCGCCCGCTGCACGAGATCAACGACGGCTGGTCCTGGTGGGGCGGACGTCCCGGCCCCGACGGCAGCGCCGCGCTGTACCGGATCACCCACGAGCACCTGACCGGCCAGGGGCTGACGAGCCTCGTGTGGAACTGGAACGTGAAGGACTCCGACATCAGCGACCTGGGCGCGTACCTGCCCGCGGACGAGCAGGTGGACGTGGCCTCGATCGACATCTGGGAAAAGGCCGCCCCCACCGACGCCGACTACCAGGCCATGCTCGCGGTGGCGGGCGACCGGCCGATCGCGCTCGGCGAGGTCGGCACCGCCCCGACGCCGGAGCTGCTCGACGCCCAGCCGGGGTGGACGTACTTCATGCTGTGGGCGGAGTACCTCGACGATCACGACCCGGCGGAGCTCCAGCGCACCTATTGGGACGACCGGGTCCTCGTGCTCGACGAGATGAGCCGCGGCTGACGTCGAAAAGGATTTCCGCCGCCGTCACCTGGCGTGGCAGGGTCGAGCGGTGCCCACTTCGCGCCCGGAGCTGCTGCGCTGGCAGTTCGACATGACCTGGTCGCTGTTCGAGTACCACTTGGAGCGGCTGGAGGAAGCCGACTTCCGGTGGGAGCCCGCGGAGCTCTGCTGGACGCTGCGCCCGGACGCCGGAGGCGGCTGGACGCCGGATTTCGCCGAGGTCGAGCCCGATCCCGTTCCGGTCCCGACGATCGCCTGGGTCGCCTGGCACATCGGCTGGTGGTGGGGAACGACCCTCGACCACCTGCGCGGCAGGCCGCCGCGCGACCGCGCGGACATCACCTGGCCCGGCGACGGCGACCTGGCGGTCGGCTGGTTGCGCGACCTGCGCGCCGAGTGGCTGGTCGTGCTGGACGAGCTCACCGACCGGCGGCTCGACGACCCCGCCCCGTTCCCCTGGCGGGACGATCCGGCGATGACCGTGGCCCACACGGTCGCCTGGGTGAACGCCGAGCTGATGAAGAACGTCGCGGAGATCGGCCACCTGCGCATGCTGCGCGCCGCGGGTTCGCCGTGATCAGGTGTCGTAGTCGACGGTGACCTCGTCGGTGACGGGCAGGGATTGGCAGGTGAGCACGAATCCCGCGTCCACTTCGGACTGTTCGAGGGCGAAGTTGCGGCGCATCGCGACCGCACCGGAGGTGACCTGGGCGCGGCAGGTGCCGCAGACGCCGCCCTTGCAGGCGAACGGCAGGTCCGGGCGGGACCGCTGGGCTCCGTCGAGGACCGGGACGTCGCGCGGCAGCGACAGCGTGCTGGTGCGTCCGTCGAGCACCACGGTCACGTCGCTGCGCGCGCCGGCGGGCGGGGCGTCCTCCGGCCGGATCGGGTTCGGCGGGGGCTCGTCGACGTAGAACAGCTCCTGGTGCACCTGCTCGCGGGCGACGCCGAGCCCGGTGAGCACGTCTTGCGCGGCGGTGACCATGCCGTACGGGCCGCACAGCCACCAGTGCGCGTCCTCGTCCACCGGGATCAGCGCGTCCAGCAGCGCCGCCAGCTTCGCCGCGTCGAGGCGACCGGACAGCAGCTCCGATTCGCGCGGTTCGCGGGAGAGCACGTGCACCAGGTCCAGCCGGGCCGGGTAGCGGTCCTTGAGGTCGGCGAGCTCGTCGGCGAACATCACCGTGTCGCTGCGCCGGTTGCCGTACACCAAGGTCACGTCCGCGCCGCTGTCCCGCAGCAGGCTCGCCGCGATCGAGAGCACCGGTGTGATGCCGGAACCCGCCGCGATCAGCACGTGCCTGCCGGTGGCGTCCAGGTCGGGGGTGAACGATCCGGACGGCGGCGCCACGTCGATCAGGTCGCCGGGGCGCACCTCCTCCACCAGCCACGCGGAGAACAGCCCGTCCGGAACCAGCCGCACCCCGATGCGGGGGCGCTCCCCCACCGGCGCGCAGATCGAATAGGAGCGGCGGTGCTCGCCGTCGGTTCCGGCGCGGCGCAGCGTAAGCGACTGCCCCGGGCGGAACGCGAACTCGGCGGCGAGCTCGTCCGGCACGTCGAAGGTGACGGCGACGGCGTCGTCGCACAGCCGGTCCACCGCGGCCACCCGCAACGGGTGGAAACCGGTGCCGCGGCGCGAAGTCACCGGCCCGTCCATCGTGGAAGTCACCCTCAGATCTCCTTGACGTGTTCGAAGGGTTCGGCGCAGTCGGTGCAGCGCCGCAGCGCCTTGCAGGCGGTGGCGCTGAACCGCGACAGCTCCTCGGTGCGCGGCGAACCGCAGCGGGGGCAGCGAACCTGAGCCCGCGGCGGCTCCAGCCGCAGCGGCACCGGGCCGCCGCGCGCCGGTGCGGTGCCCGGTGGGGCGATGCCGTGCTCGGCGAGCCTGTGCCGCCCGCGCGGGCTGATCCAGTCGGTGGTCCACGGCGGGTCCAGCGCGGTGCGGACCCGCACCCGCTCGAAACCTCCGGCGGTGAGGCCGCGGTGCACGTCGGCGCGCATCTCCGCCATCGCCGGGCATCCCGAGTACGTCGGGGTGAGCGTCACGACGACGGTGCCGTCGCCGGTGAGCTCGACGCCGCGCAGCACGCCCAGGTCGGCGAGGGTGAGCATCGGCAGCTCGGGGTCGGTCACCGCCTCGGCGATCTCCCGGGCGCGGGGCAGTCCGGTCGCGGTCATCACCACGTCCCCTCCGGGTGCGCGCGGGCGACGCCCTGGAGTTCCGCGAGCAGCGGGGCCAGGTGGGCGGTGTGCTCGCCGACGCGCCCGGACACCTCGGTGGCGGGTGCGATCGGCGGGGCGTCCACGGTGGCCGCGGAGCACACCTGCTCCAGCACGGCCGTCACCTCGTCCAGCGCCGCGGCGGGATCCGCGCCGACGCCCTGCGCGGTCGCGGCGCGTTCGACGTCGCCGACCGCGAACAGTTCCGCCAAGAAGGGCCGGACCTCGTCGAACCCGGCCCGCATCCGGCGGTGCGATTCGGCGGTGCCGTCGCCGAGCCGCACCACCCACTGCGCCGCGTAGTCGCGGTGGTAGGCGAGTTCCTTGGCGCCCTTCGCCGCGATCGCGGCCAGCACCGGGTCCTCCGACGACGTCAGCCGGGTGAACAGGGCGAGCCGCCAGCTCGACAGGACCAGCAGCCTCGCCACCGTCTCCGCGAAGTCGCCGTGCGGCTGCTCGACCAGCCGCACGTTGCGGAACTCGTGGGCGTCGCGGAAGTACGCCAGCTCGTCCTCGTCGCGCACCGCCTCGCCCGTGCGCCCGGCGCGCGCCAGCAGCAGCCGCGCCTGGCCGAGCAGGTCGAGCGCGATGTTCGCCAGCGCCACCTCGTCCTCCAGCTCCGGCGCGCGGGTCACCCACTCGGCGAGGCGCTGCGACGCGATCAGCGCGTCGTCGGCCAGCGCCAGGCAGTACCCGGACAGCACGGCCGCGTCGACGCCCGGTGGCAGTGCGGTGTCCACCCCGGCCAGCGGATCGTCGAAACCGGTGCCGAACGCCCACCGCGCGTCGTTCTGCTCGGTGAGCGCCTCGTAGGCGTTGTCGAAGGACATGGCGGCCTCACATGTGCGGGACGTCGTCGGGGATGTCGTAGAACGTGGGGTGCCGGTAGACCTTGTCGCCGCTGGGCGCGAAGAACGGGTCCTTCTCGTCCGGGCTCGACGCGGTGATCGCGGCGGCCGGCACCACCCAGATGCTCACGCCCTCGTTGCGGCGGGTGTAGAGGTTCCTGGCGTTGTGCAACGCCATCTGCTCGTCCGCGGCGTGCAGCGAACCGACGTGCACGTGGTTGAGGCCGCGCTTGCCGCGCACGAAGACCTCGTACAGCGGCCAGTTCGACCGCTCCTGCTGCTCGCTCATGCCGTCGCCTCCTGCCGTGCGGCCCGCTTCGCGGCGTGCGCCGCGGCGGCCTCCCGCACCCATTCGCCCTGTTCGTGGGCGGTCCTGCGGCGTTCCACGCGTTCCGCGTTGCACGCGCCGTCACCGCTGATGACGCGCTTGAGCTCCGCCCAGTCCGGCTCGCCGAAGTCGTGCGCGCCGCGGTCGGCGTTCCAGCGCAATTCCGGGTCGGGCAGCGAGACGCCGAGCGCGTCGGCCTGCGGCACCGTCATGTCCACGAACTTCTGGCGCAGTTCGTCGTTGGTGTGGCGCTTGACCTTCCAGGCCATCGACTGCCGCGTGTTCGGCGAGTCCCCGTCGGGCGGGCCGAACATCATCAGCGACGGCCACCACCAGCGGTCCACCGCGTCGCGCACCATGTCCCGCTGCGCCTCGGTGCCGCGCATCATCGTCAGCAGCAGTTCGTAGCCCTGCCGCTGATGGAACGACTCCTCCTTGCAGATTCGCACCATGGCCCGCGCGTAGGGCCCGTAGGAGCTGCGGCACAGCGGTACCTGGTTGCAGATCGCGGCGCCGTCGACGAGCCAGCCGATGACGCCGATGTCGGCGAAGTTCAGCGTCGGGTAGTTGAAGATCGACGAGTACTTCTGCCGCCCCGAGATCAGCTTCGCGGTGAGGTCGGCGCGGTCGGCGCCCAGCGTCTCCGCCGCCGAGTACAGGTAGAGCCCGTGGCCCGCTTCGTCCTGCACCTTCGCCAGCAGGATCGCCTTGCGCCGCAACGAGGGCGCCCGCGCGATCCAGGCGCCTTCGGGCTGCATCCCGATGATCTCGGAGTGGGCGTGCTGGGCGACCTGGCGCACCAGGGTCTTGCGGTAGCCCTCGGGCATCCAGTCCCGCGGCTCGATCCGCTGATCCCGCTCGATCGTCTCCTCGAAGACCCGCTCCGGCGTCGTCACCTCCGCCGCGCTGCTCGCCACGTGCGCCACCTCCACCTCTCCACTCCGAACCGACCATTCGGTCAGTAAATTTTCCCGCGCCACCCCCCGAAAAGCAAGGCACCCGCCCCGCCTCTCCGAGAGCGGCCCTAGACCGCATCTCTCGTCTTTGTCTTGTCAGCGGCGAAGCCGCTGAGCAGCGACCACGCACGCAGATCGACCACCCGCGGGTTCTCAGGTGTCTTCTCGCGAGGACAGCTTTTTCCCTCGTGGCGGAGCCACTCGGGAAAAAGATCCCGCAGCGAGAAGACACCTGAGAACCCGCCACCCGCCCCCATCGCAACGGAAGCAGCAGCCACTCACCTCGTCTGCTTGGCGACCAAGGTGAGGACGTCGTACTTGGCTACTGAGGCTCCGTCCTGGTTCGTGACGTCGGCGTCCCAGCGGACCTCGCCGTAGTCGGCGTTCTGCCGCGGGGTGATCTGCTTCGCCGTCAGCGTCACCGTGATCTCGTCGCCGGGGTAGGTGGGCGTGAGGAACCGCAGGTTCTCCAGCCCGTAGTTCGCCAGCACCGGCCCCGGTTCGGGCGAGACGAACAGCCCGGCCGCCAACGACACCACCAGGTAGCCGTGCGCGACCTTGCCCCCGAAGAACGGGTTGGCGCGGGCCGCTTCCTCGTCGGTGTGCGCGTAGAAGGTGTCGCCGGTGAACTCGGCGAAGTGCGCCACGTCCTGTTCGGTCACGGTGCGCGGGCCCGCCACCACGGCGTCGCCGGGGCGCAGCTGTTCCAGGTGCTTGCGGAACGGGTGCTCGTCGGTGCGGGTGCGTTCGCTGCCGGGCACCCATTGGCCGGTGATGGCGGTGAGGGTCTGCGGGTCGCCTTGCACCGCGGTGCGTTGCATGTGGTGCAGCACGCTGCGGATGCCGCCGAGCTCTTCGCCGCCGCCCGCGCGGCCGGGGCCGCCGTGGACCAGTTGCGGCAGCGGCGAGCCGTGCCCGGTGGATTCGGCGGCGTCGTGCCGGTTGAGCACGAGCAGCCGCCCGTGCCGGGAGGCGGCGCCGAGCACCACGTCGCGGGCGAATTCGGCGTCGGCGGTCACGACCGAGCCGACGAGGCTGCCCTTGCCGAGGCGGGCGAGGTGCACGGCGTGCTCGGTGTCGTCGTAGGGCAGCAGGGTGCTGACCGGGCCGAACGCCTCCACTTCGTGCGGCTGGGGCTGTTCGGGGTCGTCGCAGCGCAGCAGGATCGGAGCCAGGAACGCGCCGCGTTCGGCGTCGGCGCCGACCGGTTCCACCGAGTCCGGGTCGCCGTGCACGACGCGCGCGACCTCCAGCAGCGATTTCAGCGACCGCCGCACTTCTTCCCGCTGGTCCAGGCCCGCCAGCGCGCCCATCCGCACGCCTTCGGCGCCAGGCGCCCCCACGGTGATCTCCGCCAGCTTCGCCGAGACCGCCGCGGCCACCTCGTCGATGCGCGAGGCGGGCACCAGCGCCCGGCGGATGGCGGTGCACTTCTGGCCCGCCTTCACGGTCATCTCGGTGACGAGCTGGTCGACGAACAGGTCGAACTCGGGAGTGCCCGGCCGCGCGTCGGGGCCGAGGATCGAGCAGTTCAGCGAGTCCGCTTCGGCGTTGAACCGCACCGAGTTCGCCACCACCGCCGGGTGCGCGCGCAGCCGCTGCGCGGTGGCGGCCGAGCCGGTGAACGACACCAGGTCCTGGTCGGTGACGTGGTCGAGCAGGTCGCCAGCGCCGCCGCAGACCAGTTGCACGGACCCGTCCGGCAGCAGCCCGGATTCGACGATGAGCTCGACCAGCCGGTGGGTCAGGTACGCGGTGCGGCTGCCCGGTTTGATCAGGCTCGGCACCCCGGCGAGGAAGGCGGGCGCGAACTTCTCCAGCGGACCCCACACGGGGAAGTTGAACGCGTTGATCTGCACCGCGACGCCCTGCAGCGGGGTGCACAGGTGCTGGGCGACGAACGTCCCGCCCTTGCCCAGCGGCTCCACGGCGCCGTCGAGGTAGGCGGTGCCGTCGGGCAGTTCGCGGCGGCCCTTGCTGGAGTAGGTGAACAGCACCCCGATGCCGCCGTCGACGTCGAACTTCGAGTCGCCGCGCGTCGCACCGGTGCGCGCGGACAGCGCGTAGAGCTCCTCGCGGTGCTCCCGCAGGTACGACGCGAGCGATTTGAGCAGCGCCGCCCGCTGGTGGAAGGTCAGCGCCCGCAGCGCGGCTCCGCCGACGCGGCGGCCGTGGTCGAGCGCGGCGCCCATGTCGATGCCCGCCGAGGAGATCCGCGCGACCGGTTCCCCCGTGACCGCGTCCGGCAGCACCACTCCCTCGTCGGCCGGGGACTGCCATCGTCCTTGCACGAAACTGGGCAGAACCTGCACTGGCGCGCTGCTCATGGGCGGGCCGACCTCCTGGTGGCCGGCTGCGCCGCCGACCGGATGGGAACGGGATCGCGGCGGGTTGACATCGTGACCGCCGCCACCAACACTGCAATTAATAACCGACTGTTCGGTCAGTACGCAAGGTGGTGGAGCCGTTGAGCACGGCGGAAGACGTGGCCGGACCGGCGCGAGCGATGTTCGACGAGGACGACGCGTCCCGCGCTCTCGGCATCGAACTGCGCACGGCGGCCGACGGGCGGGCCACCGCCCGCATGACCGTCACCCCGGCGATGGTCAACGGCCACGGCATCGCGCACGGCGGCTACGTGTTCCTGCTCGCCGACACCGCGTTCGCCTGCGCCTGCAACAGCCACGGCCCGGTGACCGTCGCGGCGAGCGCCGAGATCACCTTCGTCGCGCCCGCCCACGCCGGCGACGACCTGCACGCCGAGGCCGCCGAGCGCACCCGCTTCGGGCGCAGCGGCATCTACGACATCACCGTGCGCCGCGGCGCGGCGCCGGACGCCCCGGTGATCGCCGAATTCCGCGGCCACAGCAGAACCCTCAACGGTGGGAAGGACCCGAGGCCATGACGGGAACGACGACGGCGCCGGGCACCACCGCTCCCGGCGAGTCCGGGCGGCTCGGCGAGGACGAACTCCGCGCCCTGCAACTGGAACGCCTCCAGTGGACGCTGGACCACGCGTACCGCAACGTCGCCTTCTACCGCGCCAAGTTCGACGCCGCCGGGGTGCATCCGAGCGACTGCCGGAGCCTGGCGGACCTCGCGAAGTTCCCCGCCACCACCAAGGACGACCTGCGGGCCAACTACCCCTTCGGCGCGTTCGCCGTCCCCCGCGAGCAGGTCAGCCGCATCCACGCCTCCAGCGGCACCACCGGGCAGCCCACCGTCGTCGGCTACACCCGCAACGACCTGCAGGTGTGGGCGGAGGTGGTGGCCCGCTCCATCCGGGCCGCGGGCGGCGGCCCCGGCGACCTGGTGCACATCTCCTACGGGTACGGCCTGTTCACCGGCGGGCTCGGCGCGCACTACGGCGCGGAGCACCTCGGCTGCACCGTGGTCCCCGCCTCCGGCGGGATGACGGCGCGCCAAGCGCAACTGATCCGCGACTTCCGGCCGGACCTGATCATGGTGACGCCGAGCTACATGCTCACCCTCGTCGACGAACTGCGGCGCCAGGGCATCGATCCGCGCGACACCGGGCTGCGCGCGGGGATCTTCGGCGCCGAGCCGTGGACCGAGGACATGCGCCGCGAGATCGAGCAGGCGCTCGGCATCGACGCGGTCGACATCTACGGGCTGTCCGAGGTGATGGGACCCGGCGTCGCGGCCGAGTTCGCCGAGACCAAGGACGGGCTGCACATCTGGGAGGACCACTTCTACCCCGAGGTGATCGACCCCGTCCTCGGCGATCCGCTTCCCGACGGCGAATCCGGGGAGCTGCTGTTCACCTCGTTGACGAAGGACGCCCTGCCGATCATCCGCTACCGCACCCGCGACCTGACCCGGCTGCTGCCGGGGACCGCGCGCCCGGCGATGCGGCGGATGGAGCGGATCACGGGGCGCAGCGACGACCTGATCATCCTGCGCGGCGTCAACGTCTTCCCCACTCAGATCGAGGAACTCGTGCTGCGCGCCGACGGGCTGTCGCCGCACTTCCAGATCACGTTGTCCCGCCGCGAGCGGATGGACCACATGACGATCCGCGTCGAAGCGCTCGACGACACGACCGCCGACCAGCGACGAGCCGCACCCGCCTCGCTGACCAGGGCGGTCAAGGACGCGGTGGGCATCACCGCGGAGATCGCCGTCGTCGACCCCGGCACGCTCGAACGCTCGGTGGGCAAGCTGCGCCGGGTGCGCGACGAGCGCGGCGCATGACCCGCGGACGGGGCAGGCCCGGCCACGACGTGGATTCGCTGCTGCGCGTCGCGGCGGTCGTCTTCCACGAACGCGGCTACGACGGCACCAGCATGGAGGAGCTGGCCAAGCGCCTCGGCATCACCAAATCCGCGATCTACCACCACGTCTCCGGCAAGCAGGAGCTGCTGCGCCGCACGGTGGACCGCGCGCTGGACGCGCTGCTGGCCGTGACCGCCGAACCGGAATCCCGCGAGGGGCCCGCGATCGACCGGTTGCGCCACGTGGTGCGGCGCAGCGTGCACGTGCTCGTCGAGGAGCAACCGTTCGTGACGGTGCTGCTGCGGGTCCGCGGCAACAGCGAGGTGGAGCGCGCCGCGCTCGTCCGCCGTCGCGAGATCGACGCGTTCCTCGGCGCCCTGGTCGCGGAGGCGGAACGCGACGGCAGCCTGCGCTCCGACCTCGACCCGGCGCTGACCAGCCGGTTGCTGTTCGGAACGATCAACTCGATCATCGAGTGGTACCGCCCGCAGCCCGGTCTGGACGCCGCCGCGCTCGCCGACGCGGTCACCAAGCTCACCTTCGAAGGTTTGGAGGGCTGCCCCGGCGAACGGCCTTGATCAGTCCTGTTCGGAATGCACGATCGGGACACCGCACAAGCCCGTGGTGGGGCCGTCCTCGGGTTCGCCGAGGTCGCGGCTCCGGACCGCCGCCGCTCGCACGGCAGCACCGACCCTCGTGGCCACCGGGTTGTTGCCGGAAGCCCGAAGCGGGATCGCTTCCCGGTGGCAACAGGGACCATGGACCATGTCGGTCCCGCGCGGCGCGCGGCTAGCGTGGAGCCGCGTTGCGCAAGGCTGCGCGCGGGGAAACCGATCGACGCGCGCTCGAAGCACGCCAGCTGAGAGGCGTGCGGGTTCAGCTGGACGGCCCGCACCGCGCCTGCCGGCGGCGCGAGATGCGGTCGCACGCCTCCAGCGGTTCGGCGCCGTCGCCGCCACGGTCCGGTTTCAAGCGGGGGTTCAACCATGATCGAGGTCGCTGTCATCGCCCCGAACCGGTTCTACCGGGAGGGCTTGGCGCTCATCCTGCGGAACATCGGCGGATTCCACGTGATCGCCGCCGTATCTCGGCCCGAGGAGATCGCACCGCTGTCGGCGGTGCGCGGGGTGATCCTGTTCGATGTGGTGGACTCCGGCGACGGGCTCGGCGCGGTGGGCTCGCTGGCGGCCCGCAACCCCGGGCTGCCGATCGTCGTGCTGGGCGTGTCCGAGGACGAAGTCGACATCATCGCGTATGCCGAGATGGGCGCCGCCGGTTACCTGACGCGGGAGCAGCCGATCGCCGAACTGGGGCGCACCATCGAAAGCGCCGCGACCGGCGAGCTGCGCTGTTCGCCGCGGGTCGCGGCGGCCCTGAGCCACCGGGTGGCCGAGCTGACCGCCGAACTGCGGCCCGGCGGCCCGCTGGAGCCGTTGAGCAGGCGGGAAGCCGAGATCACCGAACTGCTGGAGCAGGGGTTGTCGAACCAGGAGATCTCCCGACGGCTGTGCATCGCGTTGCCGACGGTGAAGAACCACGTGCACCACATCCTGGACAAGCTGGGGCTGCGGGCGCGCGCCGAGGCCGCCAGCCGGGCCCGCCGCCAGCGCCTCAACCACTCCGCGCTGATCCGGTCGAACAACGGGGTTCGAGCGAACCGCGCGGAGACCGCCCTGCACCGGGCCGACGCGCGAGGTGGTCCGGTCTCGGCCCCGAGCTGACGGCCCCGTTCCCCCGGCCTCCGATCAGCGGTCTCACCTGCTCCTGCCGCGCAACCGCCGGTTCAGGTGCGCCGAGCCCGCCGCAGACCCGTTCGGACGCGGCTCCTTCGCGCGTCGGCCGGTGGTACTAGCGAGCACGAGCTCAGTCGCGCGAACCGGTGGCTCGCGGACGCGGCTCGACACCGGCACGTGATCCGCGTGATCGGTCACCGCGTGCCAGGACCAACCCCCAATGAACCCGCCGGACCATTTCGGCCGCGTGCGCACGGAGGTGTACTCGGGACGGGTTTCGGCACATCGGCGGAGGGCGCCGCCGAAGCCCGCCACCCGATCCGGACACCTCACCGGGAGGACGCCATGACGAACTGCAACACCTACCGGGTCCAGACCCATGACACGCTCAGCGAGATCGGCGTCTGGTTCCACGTTCCGTGGCAGGAACTCGCGCGGATCAACAAGATCGAGGACCCGGACCACATCGAGGTCGGCGAGTTGTTGTTCCTGACCGAGGACGAGAACGTGTGCAACGCCTACCAGATCAAGCCCGGCGACACGCTCTCCGAGCTCGCCGAGCGGTTCCACGTCGGGATGCGGCAGCTCGCGCACTACAACCACATCCTGAACCCGGACCAGATCCAGGCCGGAGCCACCCTCTGCGTTCCGCTGCCCGCCCACGTGGGCGCGGGACAACCGCAGGCATAGCGGGGTCAGGCCGTGATCGGGTCCCCATCGCCCCGAGCGCTTCGGCCGGTGCGGTGGGATCCGCTCGTGAGCGGGTGGGCAAGGCCCCGGAGCCTCAGGACGTGCCCAGTGCGGACTCGGCGACCGGCTCGTCGTGCAGTCGCAGGGCGAAGTGCAGGTCGTAGCGGACCGACGGGCCGTGCAGCAGGGACCGTTCGAGCAGCCGCTCGATGCGCACGATCCGCTTGCGCACCGCCGGAACCGACAGGCCCAGGGTGCGCGCCGCCTGCTCCAGCCGGGCCCCGCCGCCCAGCCACGCGCGGAGCGTGTCGAGCAGGTGCTCCTCGGCGTGGTGCAGCGGTTCGAGCTGCCGCGCCGTCCAGGCCCGGACCGCGTCGGTCTCCAGCAGGTCCGGGAGGTCCGCCTCGTCGGGTTCGGCGGGCGGTTCGGCGGACCGGGCGGCCAAGCGCAGCGCCAAGTGCAGCCGAGCCTGGGTGGGCAGGTCCCGCACGTCGCAGTCGAGGATGCGGTCGAGCTGCGCCAACCTCGACGTCAGCGTGTTGCGGTGGATCTTGAGCTGGCGGGTGGCGCTGGTGCCGAGGGTCAGCCACGACCCCAGCGTCAGCTCCAAGGTCGCCGCGTCCGGGTCCTGGGTGCGGGCGGGAACGAACGCGCGCAGCGGCGCCAGGACCCGCGTGGCCCAGCCCTCCCCCTCCGGTCCGACGATCGCGGCGAGGCTCTCCTGGAAGGCGAACAGCTCGAAGGAACCGGCCCCGCCGCGAGCCGCGGCCAGCGCGTGGAAGCCCTGCTCGTAAGCGACCCCGACTTCGCGCAGCGACACGACCCGGCTCACGCCCACCCGGATCCGCTCCTGCCCGGCCACGACCCCGCGCACCAGGTCCGCCACGGCGTCGGCGGGGCGGTGGCGTTCGTGCTCGCCCGCGGGAACCAGCGCGATCAGGTGCTTGACGTACACCGGGCAGTGCACGATCCACGCCCGGCCGCCGGTGAGGCGCGCGATCCGCGCCGCGAGCGAATCCCGATCGGCCTTGTCCGCTTCGATCACGTAGAGCGTGAGGAACGCGGGCAGCCGCGGGGTGAGGGTGCTCGCGACCCGCTGGGCGCTGTCGGTGTGCCCCATCAGCAGCAGGTGGATCACGACCTCGCGGATCGCGGTGGCGGCCTGGCCGACGCGCTGCGCGGCCCGCAGCGCCTCGTCGGAATGCCAGCGCATCGACAGCAGCCGGGCCGCGTCCGCGATGAGCCGGTCGACGCCCTGGTAGGCCGCCGCCCGCGCCGAGATCAGCAGGATCGGCGCGTCCGCGCCGAGGGCCTGCGCGGAGATCAGCCGGTCGTCGTGGTGCACCGCCGCGGAATGCGCCTGGCCCGTCCGGATCCGGTCCAGGTCGGGCGCGATCGCGGCCACGGCGGCCGGATTCACGGGAGGGCCTTCCGCGACCGGTTCGCCCGCGGCGTCGACCAGCGCCGCCTCACCGCGCACGGCGTCGGCTACCCGGCGCAGCAGCAGTCTCGTGCCGTCGGGGCTCAACGCGTCGTGGTGCAAACGGCGGAGCCGTTCGGCGTCACCGTCCGGTTCAGTGGGTGGGGTCCGCTGCTGCACGGCAGTCGACCTTATCGGCCGTGCACGAGACGTGGCGCGATCGGCCCTGGACAGCGCAATGCCACGCTGGCATATTCCATTCGGCGCGATCTCTCATTCACGCAGCAATTTATTACCGGATTCCCGGTCGGCTGGGCAAGATGAAACTTCCCGCGAAGTGGATCAAGCTCTAATCTTGGTCCTTCGCAGGGGGCATCGAGTTCGGGCGACCTGGGGGCGCCCGAACTCGGTCAACGACAGCCTCGCTCCGATCGCGAGCGGGCCGGTACTTCACGCGGCAGGCGGGACCCTCCCCGGACTCGCCTGCCGCGTGGAGATCAATGCACCGAGATCAGGCCGAGCGCGAACCCGGCCGCGATCACGACCAGCGACACCAGCAACGCCCACTTGATGGCGAACCGGTGCTGGTCACCCAGATCCACCTTCGCCAGCCCGATCAGCACGTACATCGCGGGCACCAGCGGGCTGAGCATGTGGATCGGCTGGCCCAGCAACGACGCCCGCGCGACCTCCATCGCCGAAATCCCGTGCTGCGCCGCCGTTTCCGCAAGGATCGGCACCACGCCGAAGTAGAACGCGTCGTTGCTCATGAAGAACGTGAACGGGATGCTCAGCACCGCGATCACGATGCTGAAGTACGGGAACAGCGCGTCCGGCATGCCGTGCAGCAGGTACTGCGCCATCTGCTCGATCATCCCGGTGCCCGAGAGCACCCCGGTGAACACCGCGGCGGCGAACACCATCGACACCACCGCGACCACGCTGTCCGCGTGCGAGGCGATGCGCGCCGCCTGCTCCTTGATGCTCGGGTAGTTCACGATCAGCGCGATCCCGGTGCCGATCATGAACAGCACCGCGATGGGCAGCACACCGACGATCAGCGCGACCAGCAGCGCCGCGGTCAGCGCCGCGTTGAACCAGATCAGCTTCGGCCGCAGGCTCTCGCGGTCCGGGGCCAGCACGTCGAAGTCCCCGCCGGTGCCCGGCCCGTCGGCGGCATCGGACTCCGATCCGCCCAGGCCGCCGCCGCCCGCGCCCACACCGGCCGGCACCGGTTCGGCGCTGCGCGCCCGCAGCTTCGCCCGCTCCCGCAGACCGAGCACGTAGGCGATCACGAACACCGCCACCAGTCCGGCACCCAGCGCCGGGATCATCGGCACGAACATCTCCTGCGGGTCCAGACGCAGCACGCTCGCCGCCCGCGCCGCCGGACCGCCCCACGGGACGATGTTGAGGATGGCGTTGGTCATGCAGGCCAAGCCGGTCATCAGCACCGGGCTGACCTCCAGCTTGCGGTAGATCGGCAGCAGCGCCGACACCGTGATCATGAACGTCGTGGTGCCGTCGCCGTCGAGCGAGACCACGGCGACCAGCGCCACCGTTCCCATGATCAGCTTCAGCGGGTCGTTGCCGGTGAGCCGGACGACCACCCGCGCCACCGGGTCGAACAACCCCGCGTCGATCATGATTCCGAAGTAGAGGATGGCGAACATCAGCATCGCCGCGGTCGGCGCCAGCGAGGTGATGCCCTCGGTGACCATGTCGCCCAGATCAGGGGCGAAACCGGCTATCACCGCGAAGATCGCCGGAATGACGATCAGCGCGACCATCGGGGCCAGCCGCTTGCTCATCACCAGATAGAGAAAGACCGCCACCATTGCCAACCCGAGCAACGCGATCAACGCACTACCCCCCTTCGAACCACGACGTGGCCCACGTAACACCGTTGTTTCATTTCGCGGAACCGTAGGTGCTGCACGCCCGGGGCGGGAGGGTTGCGGATGTTGTACGCCTATTCCGCGTTCGGCGCGTTCTGCTCGTTCTGCTCACCGCCCGCAGCCGCGCGTCCCGGCCGCGCCGAAACGGCTGGGTAGGGTCGCGGCATGTCCCGCCGCCCCATGCGGTTCGCCCGGCAGGTGCTCGCGTTGCAGATCGGGCTGATCGTCCTGGTCACCGGCATCGGTTTCGCGATCGCCGCCGCCCTGCTCGACCGCGGTCTCGTCGAGCAGTACGGGCAGCGCGCGCTCGGCGTGGCGCGCTCGGTCGCCGCCGACGACGAACTCGCCCGCGGCGTCACCGACCCCGCGCTGCACCCGCTGGTCGCGGCGAAGGCCGAACGCGTCCGAGCCGCCACCGGTGCGCTGTTCATCGTCGTCACCGACAGCCGCGGAGTCCGGCTCTCGCACCCCGTTCCGGAGAAGATCGGCGACCCCGTCAGCACCGACCCCTCGGCGGCGCTCACCGGGCGCGAAGCGGTCGACGTGCAGCGCGGCACGCTCGGGTGGTCCGCGCGCGGGAAGGTGCCGCTGCGCACCGCCGACGGCACCGTCGTCGGGCAGGTCAGCGTCGGCTTCGACGCCCACGAGATCGACACCGCCTTCCTGCGCCTGCTGGGCACCTCCGCCGGGCTGGCCGCGGGCGCGCTGCTGCTCGGCGTCGCCGGTGCCGCGCTGCTCACCAGACTGCTCAAGCGGCGCACGCTCGGCCTCGAACCGCACGAACTCGCCGAGCTGGTGCGGCAGCGCGAAGCGGTGCTCTACGGGATCGGCGAAGGAGTGCTCGCCCTCGACGCCGACGAACGGGTCACGGTGTGCAACGCGGAGACCGAACGGCTGCTGGGCCGCCCCGTCGAACCGGGCACCCCGGTCCGCGAACTGGACCTGCCGCCCCGGCTGCGCTCCGCGCTGCTGGCGCGGCGGCCGGTCGACAACCTGATCACGGTGACCGCGGACCGGGTGCTCGTCGTGCACCACCGCCCGGTTCTCCGCGAGGGCGTCGACCTCGGCGCGGTGGTGACCTTGCGCGACCGCACCGACCTGGACAAGCTCACCCGCGAACTGGACGCGGTGCGCGGCACCGCCGACGTGCTGCGGGCGCAGCGCCACGAGTTCACCAACCGGCTGCACGCGCTGTCCGGCCTGTTGCAGACCGGGCACCGCCAGGAAGCCGAGGACTACCTGCAAGCGCTGTTCAGCGGCTCGATCGCCGGGCTGGGGCCGGCGGCCGACGCGGTGCGGGATTCCTACCTGGTGTCCTTCCTCGGAGCGAAGAAGGCCGCCGCCGGGGAGAAGGACGTGACCCTGGAACTCGGCGAGACCAGCTGGGTCGCCACCGGCGTGGTCGCGCCGGTCGAAGTGACCACGGTGCTCGGCAACCTCGTCGACAACGCCTGCGACGCCGCCCGCTCCGGGCGCACCCGGCCGGCCGTGGTGGAGGTCGATCTGCTCTCCGACGGCACCGCCCTGCACCTGTCGGTGCTCGACAGCGGCGACGGCGTGCCCGCCGCGATGCGTGACGAGGTGTTCACCGAAGGAACGTCCACGAAAGGCGGCGAGGGCCACGGCATCGGCCTCGCGCTGGCCCGGCAGGCTGCGCACAGCCTCGGCGGCGAGGTCCGGCTCGCCGACCCCGGCGGCGCGGGCCGGGGCGCGCTGTTCGTGGCCCGGCTGCCCGGCGCGCTGGCCGCGACCGGCGAAACCACCGAACAGGAGACGAAGCGATGATCCGGGTACTGGTCGTCGAGGACGACTTCCGCGTGGCGCAGGTGCACGCCGAGTTCACCGACCGGGTGCGCGGCTTCCGCACCGTCGGCATCGCGCACTCCGCGGCCGAAGCCCGCGACCTCCTGGCCGAGCACCGGCCGGAACTGGTCCTGCTGGACAACTACCTGCCGGACGGGCCGGGCATCGCGCTGCTCGCCGAACTGGACGTCGACGCCATCATGCTCACCGCCGCGTCCGACCCCGCGTCGGTGCGCGCCGCGCTCGCCGCCGGAGCGCTCAACTACCTGGTGAAACCGTTCACCGCCCACCAGCTGAAGGACCGGCTCACCGCCTACGCGCACTACCGGTCCCGGCTGCCCGCCACCGACGGCGCCGTCGACCAGGAGGAGATCGACCGGGCCATGCGGTCGCTGCGGGAAGGCGATCGGCCCGGTTCGCCCAAGGGCCAGTCCAGCATCACCACGAAGCTGATCACCGACGCGCTGCGCAGCGCCACCGCACCGAAATCCGCCTCCGAGGTCGCCGACGAGCTCGGCATCGCCCGCGCCACCGCGCAGCGCTACCTCGCCGGACTCGCCCAGGACGGCAAGGTGACCATGACGCTGCGATACGGAGCCAGCGGGAGACCTGAGCACCAGTACGAACTCGACGGCTGACTCACCTCACGGCCGGGGCGCCCGAAGTGCGCGGGAATCGACTCGCTCAAGCCGGTGGCCGCTTCAGCGGTGTCGCCGCCGGCAGGACGACGATCGACAACGCCGCCCTCCTGGAACGCGACAAGATCGAAGGTGGCTGAGGTGCGCCCGTGCACGGCGACCGGCGGTCAGCTGCGGTGGTGCACCCCTGCGCCGGCGAGGTGGTAATCGCGCATCACGTGCAGCATCGCGTGCAACGAGAGGTCGCCGGGGCGGCGCAGGCGGGCCTTCTCGGACGCGCACAGCGCGGTCGCCGGATTCATGCCCAGCGCGCGCATCCAGCCGACGAAATCCGGGTGCGGCATCGTGCCCTCGGCGGCGTTCGGGCTCAGCTCCAGCACGGCCTCCAGCACCGGCAGCAGCATCCGGTTGAACGCCGCCTCGCCCTGCTCGAACAGGAGGTCTTCGCAGGCCTGGTGGAAGCGGTCGCGACTGATCTCCGCCCCGGCCCCGGCCACGAGCGCGATCTGCTCGAACAACCAGCACAGCGAATTGCGCAATCGGCTGGTGTCCATCGTGGACCCCGATCGGAATTCGCGGACCACACGATCCGCCTCCGCCGCCCAGTCGCACCGTTGCAGCACGGCGTTTCCCGTCAGGCTCCGCACCGCGGCTCGCGGCTCGCATCTGCGACTCATCACGACATGCACCATGACCCCCACCATTTCTCCCCCTGCATTCGGAACGAGGCTGCGACGCTCGACTCATTCGGTCGCCGATGTACCTTCCGGCAGCGCTTCCAGGAATGTGCGGAAGGAATCAGGATCGACACCGAACGGTCCTTGCAATGGGTGCATCAGTTGCACCGAGAGGTAAATGGTGAATCCGAGGGTCAACGTCAGCAGCGCCATGGTCACCACGTTGGCCGGACGAGCGCTCAACCCGACCAGCAACGGAAACACGATCATGAGCACCGCGCCGAGGATGCTGCCCACGAGCAGCACCACGTTGAAGCTCTGGTCGTCGGTCGCCACGTCGACCCGTTCCCGGTGCCCCTCGTCGATCTGGCGCACGTCGGCGAGCACCTGCTCCCGCGCCGACTTCTGCACCTCGGTGTCGGCGAGCAGCGCGATCGCCTCCGCCCGCAACCCGACGAGCAGGCGGTCCGCCTCCGCGTCGCCGCGCCCCTGGCCCAGCGCCGCCCACTCGTGCTCGGCGACCCGGTGCGCGTACTGCTCGGCCAGCGAGCGGATCGACGCGGCCTGCTCCGCCGGAACCGCGCTGACCTGCCAATACGCATCGTTGAGCGCATTGACCTCTTGCTGCGCCGCCTTGTCGACGTCGTCGCCGTTCTGCCACGCGAACACGATGTAGAACGCCAGCAGCACGGTGAACAGCGCGTTGAGCACGCCGCCCACGAAGGACTGCGAGTCGGAGTCGGAGCCGCCGGCGGCGACCGCTTCACGCCGGGCGCCCAGCAAGGTGACCGCGGCGACGGCCGCGGTGAGCAACACCAGCACCAGAAGAATGAGGAAGATCACGAGAAGTCCGTTCCTGACGGCACGACCGGGCGAGGTCGATTTGTGCTGTGCGATGACCGGGACCGGGCCGCGCGAAATGGCGCGCCCGAAGGGGAACGAATCCGGAGTTCGGCTGCTATCTCCGGTCCGCCGCGAAGAACCCTACCCGCCACGCTGCGTTAAAAGGAGGAACTTTCCAAGCGTCAGGCGCAAAATTCACCGAATAGGGTGATCTTGAACGATTCCCGAAACGGATAACTCATCTCGACCATTCCGCGCAGTTCGACAAAATTCCCACATCTCCGCTGGTCAGCAGGCCAATTAGGCCAATGTGGACTTTCCACGAAGAGCACTCGGGGTTCGAATTCGCAGTGCTACGGTTTTCCCGGCCGCCGATAAGGACCTGCCGTCTCCGGTCATTCCGCTGCTTTCCACGTGCCCGAGGGGGTGAGATGTTGCGGAAGCAATCCATTCTGAACCGATGCGCCCCGCGCCGAGCGGCCGCACGGCGTTCCGCCGTGCTGTCGTGCTGCGGGCTGGCCCTGCTGATCCCGCTGCTGACGTCCGCGTACGTCCCGCCGCACCCGGGCGCTCCGGCGCCCGGAGAGCACGTCGGAGAGCACGAGAGCGGGTGGCCGATCGAGCACCCCTCGCTGTCGCTGCGCACCGAGGTCGCGCCCGCCGTCGCGCGGCCCGGTGACCCGATCACGCAGACCGCCGTCGTCGGCAACACCGGCGACACCACGCTCGCCGGTGTCGTCGTGACCCTGGATTCCGGCCCCTGCCACGAAGTTCTCGGCCACCTCCGGCCCGGAGCGACGGAAACCGCCTCGTGCTCCGGTACGGCGCCCGCGCACGGCCGGGTGTCGGCGCGCGCGGTAGGCATGAGCCACGGCGGCCTGCCCGTCGTCGAGCGCGCCACCGCGGAGATCGCCGAATCACCGCCCGAGCCCGAACCGCCCGCACCGAAACGGCCCTCGGTCGCGCTGGAGATCCTGCCCGCGCGTGCCGGATCGGTGCCGGTGCCGGTGCGCAACACCTCGACCGTCCCGCTGCTGGGAGTCGAGGTCACCGGCGAGCCGCCCGCGTGCCGGCGCACGCTCGGCACGCTGGAACCGGGTCGCTCGGTCACCTACACCTGCCGGGCGGCTCCCGGCGAGACGGTGCGCCTCGCGGTCTCCGCCCGGTCGCTGGCGGGCGAGGTCACCGCCGCCGACGCACTGGTCGTGCCCCCGCTGCCCCCTGCGCCGCCTGCCGCCGAACCGTCCCCGCCCGCCGAACGGCCGCCACCGGCGGCGCGTCCGGTCCCGCCGCCGCTCGACGAGACCCGGGTGGAGCTCGCGGATTCCGGCGGGCCGCGCGAATCCCCCGCCCAGACCGCCGGATTCATCGCGGTCCTCGGCGTGCTCGTGATGATGGTCAGCGTCGGCGCGCTGTCGTCGGCGACCCGAGCGGGCCGGTGACCTACGGCCCGGGACGCGGCGACGCGCTCGTCCCGGGTGCAACCCCGCCACTCCCCGATCGGGTGCCACCGGCGGGAATTCCCCCACACAGAACAGGAATCGCACCATGCGCTCGACCGCACGTCTACTGGTGGCCGCGACGGCCGCGATCCTGGCCGCCGGCTTCCCCGCGGCCACGGCGGCCGCCGCCTCCAGCGGCCAAGTCCTGATCTTCAGCACCGAGCTCGAACCGGTGACGACCTACGACACGCCGAACGGGTGCTACCGGGCCCCCCTCACCGCGCACGTGCTGATCAACGAGACGGACTCGCCCGTTCGCATCTACGGCGATCCGTTCTGCATGACGGCGTCCCTCGTCGTCGCCCCCGGCCACGGAGCGCACGTGCCCCCGGGCACCGGCAGCTTCCAGGCCTGACCCGACCGTCCCCGCAGGACCGGAACCAGCATCGGACGAGGAGTCGGATGATGTCTGTTGATCTCGTGGTGGTCGGACTCGGCTACGTCGGCCTGCCGCTGGCGTCCGCCGCCTGCTCCGCAGGCGTGACCACGGTCGGGCTGGACGTGTCCGACGAGGTCGTGGCCGGGTTGAACGCGGGCCGGTCCCACGTCGGGGACGTGCCGGAGGCGGCCGTGGCCGAGATGGTCGCCGCCGGGTTCACCGCGACCACCGACCCGGCGGTGCTGGCCACCGCGGACACCGTGGTGCTCTGCGTGCCCACCGGTCTGTCCGCCTCCGGCGATCCGGACCTGAGCGCCGTGCGGGCCGCGGCCGGGACCGTCGCCGCCCGGCTGCGCGCCGGAACCCTGGTGGTCCTGGAGTCCACCAGTCATCCCGGCACCACCGAGGAGGTCGTGCGGCCGATCCTCGAACGGGGCAGCGGACTGCGCGTCGGCGAGGACTTCCACCTGGTGTACTCGCCGGAGCGGATCGATCCGGGCAACGAGCGGTTCTCGATGCACAACACCCCGAAAATCATCAGCGGTTGCACCCCGCTGTGCGCCAAGTACGGCGTCGCCTTCTACGGCCGGTTCGTCGAATCCCTCGTGGTCTCCCGAGGGACCAGGGAGGCCGAGATGGCGAAGCTCCTGGAGAACAGCTACCGGTACGTCAACATCGCGCTGGTGAACGAGGTCGCGCTGTTCTGCGACCGGATGGGCATCGACGTGTGGGACGTGCTGCACTGCGCGGGAACCAAGCCCTTCGGGTTCGCGCCGTTCCAGCCGGGCCCCGGCGTCGGCGGCCACTGCATTCCGATCGACCCGCGCTACCTGGAGAGCAAGGCGCGCAGCGCCGGGTTCACCTTCGACACGTTGTCGGCCGCTCGCGCCGTGAACGAACGCATGCCTTCGCACGTGGTGCTGCGGGCGGCCGCGCTGCTCGCCGAGCGGGGCGCGGCGCTCGCGGGTTCGCGGGTCCTGCTGCTGGGCGTGGCCTACAAGCCCGACGTCGCCGACACCCGCGAGTCGCCCGCGTACCCGATCGCCCGCGAACTGCTCGCCCGCGGCGCCCGCGTCTCGTTTCACGACCCGGAGGTCGCCGAGTTCGAAGTGGACGGTCGCCCGATCCGCAAGGAGCACCCGCTCCCGGAGGCGTTGGCAGACGCGGATCTCGTCGTCCTGCTGCAGGACCACTCCTGCTACGACCTCGTCGAGATCTCCAGCACTGGTCGCGCGCTGCTGGACACCCGAGGGAAGTCCGCCGGTGGCTCGGTGACGCTGCTCTGACCCACCCCCGCCCCGGCGCGTCGGTGCACCCCGGCGCACCGGAACCGATCTTGCGCGAGGACTTCGGTCTCGCGCGGGCCGTCCGCTGCCGTCCGGTCGCGGGCGGAGCACCATTTCACCAACGAATCATCAAGGAGGATGGCCATGACCGCGGCTATCGCTAACGACCGCCTGCGCAAGCGCTTCGCCAAGTGGGACTTGGACGGCAGTGGCCGTCTGGAGCGCTCGGACTTCGAGAAGGAAGCCGTGCAGATCGCCCAGGCCTTCGGCACGCAGGTCGACAGCGCCGAGGCCCAGTCGGTCCAGGACGCGCTCACCGGCATGTTCGAGTACCTGGCCGTCGAGGCCGGGACCACGGCCGGCGGTTCGCTCTCGGAGGACGACTTCCTGCGCGTCACCCAGAAGCTGATCTTCGAGGACGGCGAGGAGCAGTTCAACCGCGTGCTCGGCCCGCTGGTGCGCAGCATCGTCGGCCTGTGCGACAAGAACAACGACGGCAAGATCGACGCGACGGAGTTCGCCTCCTGGCTCAACGCCGTCGGCGTCGACCACTCGCAGGCCGCGGAGGCGTTCGTCAACGTGGACACCGACGCCAACGGTGAGCTCACCGTGGACGAGCTGCTCGCCGCCGTGCGCAACTTCCACTTCGGTCGGCTGGACGTCGAACTGCTGGGCTGATCCGCCCCCGGCGAACGAACGGCCGGTGACCTTCCCCCAGAAGGTCACCGGCCGTTCGGCTGCGGCGGCGTCAGACGCGGACGGACGCCTGGTCGAAGGCGAGGGCCGTTTCCGGTTCCAGGCCGATCTCCTCGCCGGTGCACGGGATCGAGGTCCGCACGAGGATGTTGTAGTGGTTCGGGTAGTGGCAGGCGTCGAAGCCGAGCACGGTGCCCACCAGCCGGTCTCCGATCCGGAGCTCGTCGCCGCGGTCGAGCACCCCGGCGCTGCCGAACTCGGCGAAGCCGAGGAACCCGACCCGGTCGATGCGGGACCCGGTGGCGGTGTCGCCGTGGTCGGTGGTGACCAGCTCGTGCACCTCGCCCGCCCTGATGCAGCGGCTCAGGTGCGGTTCGAGGGACATGCCCCGGTCATCCCGGCGGTGCCGGAGCACCTTCACGACGGTGGCCCGCAGGCCCCGCTTGCGCCCGTCTTCGTGCGGGTTCATGACAGGCCCTCCCATTCCGGTGCGGTGTCGAGGAATTCGGTGCGGTAGACCGCGTCGACCAGTTCCAGCGCGGCGAGCCCGCCGTCGGGCCGCCGGGCCGCGCCCGCGCCGCCCGCGTCGAGCACCGTCGCGAAGTCCTCCAAGATTCCGACGTACTCGTGCCACAGCGAGGCCTTGAACCCGCGGTGCCCGTGCAGCACGTCCGCGCGGTGCACGGTGCCGTCGGCGCAGCGGACCTCGACGTCCTTGGTCTCGCCCGGGTGGGACCAGTCGAGTTCGACGACGGCGGGCACGCCGGTGGCGGACCGCAGTCCGAGCACGGCCTGCCGGTCGATCCCGTGCTCGTCCCTGACCACGGACACCCCGGTCGGTTCGACGTCGCCGAGGAACAACCGCACCAGGTCGAAGGCGTTCGGTCCGTTGTCGGCGACGCAGCCACCGCCGCAGCGGTCCGGGTCGAGGTACCAGGTGTCGCCGCCGATGTGCTCCTCGATGCGCTCCAGGTAGCGCACCACCAGCGATTCGACCGGACCGCGCTCGCGCAGTTCGTCGACCAACCGCAGCACGTTGTCGTTGTAGCGGCGGTGGAACGCGGTGAACAGCGGGGTTCGCTCGGTGGCGAGTTCGGTGAGCGCGCGGGCCTCGTCCAGGTCGATGCCGAGGGGTTTCTCCACGCACACCGGCACTCCCGCCAGCAGCGCGTCGCGGCAGATCCGGGCGTGCACGTCGTTGGGCACCACGACGATCACGGCGTCCAGCGCGACGGTGGCGAGCAGGTCGCGGTGGTCGAGGAAACCGGGTACGTGCCCGCGGTGCACGGCCAGCGCCGAGCGGCGCACGTCGCACACGGCGACGAGTTCCCAACCGGGGAGCTCGTCGATCGCGGCCAGGTAGTACTTCGAGATCGTGCCGAGGCCGATCACGGCGACGCGGCGCGCGGTCTCCGGGTTCGTCATCGCGCACCTCCGCCGGTGTCGGGCAGGCCGAGCTCGACCAGTTCCCGGTGCAGGCGCGGCCGCAGCGGCACCCCGTCCCGGCGACGGCGGGCGGCCAGTTCCGCCTCGTGCCAGCCGGGGTAGCGGACCGCGTCGCCGGAGGCGGCGGGCGGGCAGTCCAGCAGCGTGCCGAACAGGCTGCGCGCGTCGGCGGCGAACTCCCCTTCCGGGCGCAGCAGGTCCGGGGCTATCGCCAGCACGAAGTAGCCGATGTCGTCGTCGCGGCCGTGCGGTCCGCCGTCGCCGTGCAGCGCCTCCGGGGCAGGGCCGAGCCCGGCTCCCGGCAGCAGCGCGGACAGCAGTTCTACGACGAGGCCGAGCCCGAACCCCTTGTGGGAGCCGGTGTCCGGGTCGCCGCCGAGCCAGCGCAGGTGCGCGGTGCCCCGGTCGAACTCCGCCGGGTCGGTGACCGCGGCGCCGGTGTCGTCGGTCAGCCAGCCCGCCGGCACGCGCTCACCGCTGCTCGCCGCGACGCGCACCTTCCCGGTGGGTACGACGGTGGTGCTCATGTCGAGGACGAACGGGTGGTCGTCGAGGGCGGGAGCGGCGACGCTGAGCGGGTTGGTGCCCAGCATCGTCAGCGCGCCCAGCGGCGGGCGGGCGATGCGCTGGCCGCCGCAGTTGCTCGCGACGATCCCGATCATGCCGCGGTCGGCGACGCGGGCGGCGTGGAACCCGGCGCAGCCGAAGTGCGTGCCGCCCCGTACCGACACCATTCCGATGCCGTGCTCGGCGGCGCGTTCCGCGGCGGAGTCCGCGGCTTCGGCCGCGGCCCACAACCCGAGCGCGCGGCGGGCGTCCACGACGGCGCACGCGCCCAGGTCGGTCAGCGCGCGGAGCTGGGCGGCGGGATCGATCCGCCCGGACTTCAGCAACGGCAGGTACAACCGGGCGAGGTTGAACAGGCCGTGCGAGTCGAATCCGCACAGATCGCCGTAGCACAGCGCGTCGGCCGCGAGGTGCGCTCGGCGATCAGGTATCCCGTGCTCGGCGAACACGCGCGCGGTGAACGCGTGCAGGTCCGCGTGGGACACCGTCGTTCGATCCCCGGAGTGTGCGATCTCCGGCAGCAGTGTCATCAGGTGGTCTCCTCCCCGGCACCCCGGTGGTGCCGCTCGGTGAACTCGGTGAGCAACGACGCCACCGCGCGGGCGAAGGCCCGCAGTTCGGCGACGTCGGCGTATTCGCCTTCGGCGTGGGCGTGGTTGGTCTCCAGCGAACCCGGCCCCAGCACGGCCGTGGCGGTGTCCGGGACGCCGTGCATCCAGATGGCGTCGCAGGTGAACGCGGGCAGCTCGTCCGGCCAGCGGGCGAGGCCGGCGGCGGCGAACAGCTCCCGCGCCCAGGCGGGCGAGTCGTCCAGGCAGGGCAGGCCGCGCTTGAGCCAGTCGACGTGCACGATCTCGGCGGCGTCGGCGGCGGTGCGGGCGAATTCCCTGGTGCGACCGAAGATCTCGGTGAACTCGCGCACCCCGGAGCGCACCGCCGCCCGCAGCGCCCGCTCGGCCTCGGCTCCTTCCGCCGCGGTGGCGTAGGACAGGTTCAGCAGCAGGTTCCCGCTGCCGTAGACCCGGTTGTGCTGCTCGCCCGTGCGCACCCCGGCGACGCAACACCGGCCCGGCCGCTCCCGCGGGTCGAGGTGGCGCGCCAGGTGCTGCGCGAGGAAGCCCAGCAGCACCGTCGCGTTGTGCCCGGCCGAGGGTTCGTCGTCGATGGCACCGCGGCCGTCGACCCGGACCCGCGCGGTCATCGAGGCGGTCGCCCGCGGCAAGTACCGCAGTCCGGTGGGTTCGCAGAACACGTTGAGGCGCCCGAAGAATCCGGCTTCGACCAGCGGCCGGGTGCCGTAGGTGCCCATCGCGCCGCCCTCCTCGCCGGAGACGATCTGCACCAGCACCCCGACGTCGCGCCCGAGCGCCGGATTCGCGGCGGCTGCCGTGCGGATGCCCGCCAGCAGCGCCACCGCGGGTCCCTTCGCGTCGATCGACCCGCGCCCGGTGATCCGTTCCGCGGAGCACGTGACGGGTTCGATCCCGGCCACCGTGTCCAGGTGGGCGTTGAACATGACCGTGCGCTCCGGCGGCAGCTCCGGGCCGAGCCGCAGCACCAGGCTCGGCTGCTCGGCCAGGAAGTCCGCGCTACCCGCCGCGGCCCGGACGGTGCGGGGCACGTCGTCGCGGTCCAGGACCGCCGGGTCGGGCGCGGCGTGGTGCGCGGTGCGGAACCCGATCGCCGCCGCCGCTCGGGCGTAGGCGCGCTGCGCCTGCCACATCCGAGCGGGCGGCTCCACCGATTCCAGCGGGTTCACCGTCGGCAGCAGCAACAGGTCCCGCAGCAGCTCCCGATCCGCCGCGCCGAACGGGTCGGCGGACATCAGGACCGGCCGCGTGCCGATGCCCCCGCCGCGTACGGCGCGAGCAGCTCCCCCAGCATCCGCTCCAGCGCCCGTCCGGCGTCGACGAACCGGTCGGCGGCGGAAGCATCGGCCTGCTCGCCGTCGTGCGGGCGGGCCACCAGGTGCGGCTCCAGCGAGAAGCTGCCCGCGTACCCGGAGTTCAGCAGCAACCGCAGGCAGTCGGCGACCCGCGCCTCGCCGTCCCCCGGCCGCACGTAAGTGGCCGCGCCGGGGCCACCGGTCGCGTCCTTCACGTGCACGTGCGCGACGTGCCCGGCGAGCGGGCGCAGCAGTTCGAGCGCGTCGTAGCCGTGGTCGACGCCGTTGCCGGTGTCGAACAGCAGCCGCAGCGACGAGGCCTCCGCCAGCAGCCGCAGCGCGCGGTCGGGGTCGGCGGCGGCCCAGCCCGCGCAGTTCTCGTGCAGCAGCGTGATGCCGTGCTCGGTGGCGCGTTCCGCGAGCCGGGCGACGCGTTCCCGCGCGCGGGCGCCCCATTCGGCTTCGGCGAGCCCGTCGTTCGGGTAGGACATGATCCGCACGTAGCGGGTGCCGAACGCACCGCACTGCCCGGCGAGCACGTCGAGTTCGCGCAGGTCCGCGTCGAACGGGGCGGTGATCGGACGCGCCCAGTTGCCGATCCGGGAAGCCAGGCACACCACGTCGAGGCCGGCGGCGCTCACCTGGCGCACCGTGCGCCGCAGGTCGTGCACGGACAGGTCGGCGAGCGCGACGCCGTCCACCGCTCGCAGTTCGATACCGGGCCAGCCGAGCCTGCGCATCGCGGCGAGCTGCCCGGTGAGGTCCACGGCGGCCTCGTCGCCGATTCCGGCGAGCGCGGGCCGCAGGTCACCCTGCATGATCTGGAGTCCTCCTCCGCTGTCGAACGGGGCCGGTGAGGTTCCGGCAGTGCTGTTTCGCCGCCCACAGCAGGCGGATCACGTCGCACTGCAGCGCGAAGCGATCGTCGGCGGCGGGGTCGGCGACCGGTCCGGTGGAGTGGAACCGGCGGTAGGCGCGCAGCGTGAACTCGGTGAGCGCGTCGTCGGGGAACACCGACCACTGCTCGTCCGGTCCGTGCACGCTCAGCTGCGCGTGGTGGTCCTGGTCGCTGAGCGGGTAGTGCCCGATCGCCGTTCCGCGCTCGAATTCGAGCGCGACGCGGCGTTCCCGCACCGGGGCGGTCAGGTCGGAGACGATGTCGGTGCGCACGCCCCGGTGGTGGTCCAGGGTGAGCCGCGCGCCGCCCATGCCGGGCAGCACGCGGTCCTCGAAGCGCATGTCGGTGCACGCCGCGTCGAGCAGGTCGGCGGGGCCCGCGAGCCGCAGGGCCACGCCGAGCGCGTGCGGGATCTCCACGTCGAACGCGGTCGGGTGCCCCTGGGTCGAGATGGAGTGCGTGAAGCGCGGTTTGTGCTGGTGGAACGAGAGGGAGCGCAGTTCCCCCAGCGCCCGCCCGTCGACGAGCTCGGCGATCCTGCGGGTGAGCTCGGCGTCCAGCCAGTGCGCGACCACCGCGAGCCGCATGCCGTGCTCGGTGCGGATCCGGTTGATCTCGGCCAGTCCGGCGAGGTCCGCTGCGAGCGGTTTCTCCACGATGACCTGGCGGAAGCCGAGTTCGGCGAGTTCCGCGAGCAGCGCGGGCCGGTCCAGCGGCGGGGTGCACAGGTGGACCACGGTGCGCGCCGGCGGCACGAGTCCGGCGGCGGCGCGCACCGACTCCGCCACGGTCACCCCGGTCAGGGCGCGCCGGGCGCGGGGCTCCGGGTCGCAGGCGATGATCGGGCCGGGGCGGAACAGGTCGCGGTCGAGTTCCCGCGCTTGGGCCAGGACGCGCAGGTGCAGTCCCGCCCCGGCGCGCCCGAGCCCGACCACGAGTGAATGCAACATCGTGCTCCGTTGATCTGTGGGACTTCCGCGGTGGCATTTCCGCGACGACTCGGTTTTCTCCGTCGTCGTCGTGACCGATGCACCGTTCGGCGGAACCGCCGTGGCGCGGTCCTTTGAGGACGGATACCGGGCGGATTCGCGCAATGGATCGCCCGCCGACCGGAATGGTCATCGGCGAACGAGTCCGGCATGCCGAACCGAAGACTAGCGATTTCACCGAACCCGACCGAAACCGGGTCCGACGACTCCGATCCGATGATCACCGAAAAGGATGAAAATCGCTTGTGATCATGCGACGGACTTCCGGGCCGAGACGCCGTTGGGCTAGGTTCACCAGCCGAATACCCCACCCCTTTCTCACAGGAGTTGACCGTCGTGTCCCGCGGTGCGAACGACACAGGGGCGCGAGAATTATCGAGCCTGCCGGACACTTCCGCGCCCGTTCCATTCTTCTCGCAAGCCCGCACTTTCGACCGGCTCTGGCCGGACATCAGCGCCCGCGTCGAAGCGGTCTTCGACAACGGCAAGTTCTCCCACGGCAAGCAGGTCGGCGAGCTCGAACGCGCCATCGCCGACTACACCGGAGCCCGGTACGCGATCGGCGTCAACAGCGGCACCGACGCACTGGTCCTGCTGCTGCGCGCGCTCGGCCTCCGGCCCGGCGACGAGGTCGTCGTCCCCGCCTACTCCTTCATCGCCACCGCGAGTTCGGTGGTCCTCGCGGGCGGAAAACCGGTGTTCGCCGACATCGACCCGGTGACCTACGCGCTGGACCCGGCCGAGGTCGACCGCGTCGCGGGCCCGCGGACCAGGTTCGTGCTGCCGACGCACCTGTTCAGCCAGATGGCCGACATGAGCGCCGTGTCCCGGGTGGCCGCCCGGCGGGGGCTGACGGTGCTGGAGGACAGCGCCGAGGCGATCGGGATGCGCCAGGTCGGAGTGCACGCCGGCCTGCACGGAGCGGGCGGCGTGCTCTCGTTCTTCCCCACCAAGACGCTCGGCGCGATCGGCGACGCCGGCGCCGTGATCACCGATGACCCGCGGGTGGCCGAAGTCGTGTCCGGGCTGCGCCACCACGGGCGCTTCGGCCACACCCTGGACCACTTCCCCGGCATCTCCACCGAGACCGCGCGGCCGGGCACCAACAGCAAGATGGACGACATCCAGGCCGCGGTCCTGCTCGCGAAGCTGCCCGGCCTGGACCAGGACATCGCGCGGCGCGCGCAGCTCGCGGCGGCCTACCGGGAACGCCTCACCGGCATCCCCGGGATCGTGCGGCTGCCGGAAGTCGTGGATCGCGGCCCTGGTTCGGCGAGCGCGTTCTACGTCTACCTGATCGAAGTCGAACGCCGCGACGAACTCGTCGAATGGCTCTCCCGCGCGGGAATCGGCACCGAAACCTACTACCCCATTCCTTTGCACCGGCAACCGTGCTTCCGCGGGCTGCATTCCGGGGGCGCCGCACTGCCCCGCGCGGAGGCGGCCGCGGAACGCGCGGTGGCCCTTCCGCTGTACCCGGATCTCACCCTCGGACAACTCGATCGGGTGTGCTCCGCGGTGCGCGCGTTCTTTTCCCGGAGGTCCGCGTGACGCGTTCCGAGATTCCGTTCTTCCCACCGGATCTGTTCGAACACGATCGCAAGGTCATGTTGGACGTGATCCAGGATATCGGTCGAGATCCCCGACAGAAGTTCATCCTGGGCGAGCACACCCGGGATTTCGAGGAAATGCTGCGCGACGATCTCGGCGCGGGCGACGTGGTCGCCTGCGGCAGCGGCACCGCCGCGCTCGGGCTGGTGCTGCGCGCCATGGACATCGGCCCCGGCGACGAGGTCGTGGTGCCCGCGTTCGGCTGCGCGCCGCTGGCGGCCTCGGTCGTGGAGGTCGGCGCGACGCCGGTGTTCGCCGACATCGATCCGCGCACCCTCGTGCTGGATCCGGCATCGGCGCGGCGGCACATCACCCACCGCACCAAGGCGCTCATGCCCGCGCACATGTTCTCGATCATGGCCGACATGCCCCGGTTCACCGAGCTGGCCGCGAGCCACGACCTGCGGCTGATCGAGGATTCCGCGGTGGCGCAAGGAGCCGTGCTCAACGGCACCCCCGCCGGGCTGTGGGGCGAAGCGGGCGTGTACTCGTTCGTCCAGGTCAAATCGTTCGGCATGCCGGGTGAAGGCGGTGCCGTGGTGACCCGCGACCCGGCGCTGGGCCGGCGGCTGCGCATGCTGCGCAACCACGGTCAGCAGGAGCGGTTCGTGCACCAGGCCGTCGGGACCAACAGCAGGTTCGACGAGATCCAGGCCGCGTTCCAGCGCTACCGGTACGCGGGCTTCCCCGGCCGGCTCGAACGGCGGGCCGAGATCGCCGAGCACTACACCGAGCGGTTCGCCCCGCTCGCCGAGCACGGCCTCGTCGCGCCCCCGCCGGGACGCAACGGCCGGTGCCACTACGTCTACAACGTGCTCGCTGAGGAGCGCGACGTGCTGCGGGAATACCTCGCCGAGCACGGCATCGGCTCGCACGTGTACTACCCGCTCGCGCTGCCGTACCAGGCGGCGTTCCTGCCCTACGCCCCGGCGGACGAGCGATGGCCGAACGCCGAGCACGCCAGCGCCCGCGTCCTGGCCCTGCCGATCTACCCGCACCTCACCGACGCCGAGGTCGCCCGGATCGCCGATGCCGTCCGCGAGTTCGTCCGCCACCGCCCGCGCGCCGCGGCGCCGGGCGTCCCCGCAAGCTGAACGAGGAGTCCCCCCACACGATGACCAGCGAACTGCACGCCGGACCGAGGCATCTCGACGCAGGCAGGCCGGAGAGCAAGGCGCGCAGCTACGCGCGGCTGGGCAAGCTCGACGTCTACGACTACTACCTGAGCATCCTGGTGGTCGCCGCCGCCGTGCTGCCGCCGGCCGCGGTGGGGGCCGGTTCGCTGCCGATGCTGCTGCTGTTCCTGCTCGGCGAGGTGTGCACGCTCGTCGCGCTGGTCTCGTTCGACGACGTGACCGGATTCCGCGACGGCAGCGACATCGCCAACTACGGGCCGAACGATCCGCTGCGCAAGAAGCTGCGCAAGCCGCTGGTCGCGGGCACGCTCACCGACCGGGAGGCGCTGCGGTTCGGCTGGGCCGCGGCGGCCGCCGGGGCGCTGCTGTGGGGAGGGGCCGTCGCGCTCGCCCCGCACCGTCCGATGTGGACGATCGTGGTGATCGCGGTGACCTATGTGATCGCCTTGCAGTACTCCTACGGGCTCAAGCTGAGCTACCACGGCTTCCAGGAGGCGTTCCTGGTCGCGCTGGGCACCGTCCTGGTGCTCGCCCCGTACGGGCTGGCCACCGGTGAGTTCTCCGGCTTCCTGCTGGTGCAGGCGATCCTGTTCGGCCTCGGGCCGCTCATGTTCGGGGTCTACTCCAACACCAACGACGTCGAGGGCGACCGGGGCGTCGGCCGCCCGACGGTGGCCGCGCTGACCACCGCGCGCGGCAACGCCCTGTTCATCGGCGCGTTGTCGCTCGGCGAGTTCCTGCTGGTGCTCGGCGCCTCGCTCACCGGGGTGGCGCCGTGGTGGTTCGTGGTGGTGCTGCTGCCGGCGAGCGCGCTGCGCGCCCGGCAGTACCACCTCGGGTTCCGGGCGCACGACATCATGCGCGCCCGCAGGCTCGGCTTCCGGGTGCACCGGACGTACGTGCTGCTGCTGGTCGTGGCGAACCTGCTGATCACCCTCGGACTCGTCGGGGGGCTCGCCCGATGAGCACCGATCTGGACGTCGCGGTGGTCGGAACGGGCATGGCGGGGCTCGCCGCCGCGACCGAGCTCTCCCGCGCCGGTCTCGACGTCCGCGTGTACGAGTCCGCCCCGCACGTCGGCGGCCGGACCGCGAGCGTCCGGGTCGACGGCTACACGATCGACGCCGGAGCCGAGCAGCTCTCCCCGCGCGGCTACCGCGCGACGTGGGAACTGCTGGCACGGCTGGGGATTCCCGAGCACGAGGTCCCGCTGATCAAGAGCCCGATCGCGATGTGGCGGGACGGGCGGGCGCACGCCGGGGTCGCCGATCCGCGCGGCCTGCTCACCGGCGCCGGGCTCTCCCCACTGGCCAGGGTCGACCTGGCCAAGTTCCAGCTGTGGCTGGCGCGGCGGCGCGGCGAGTTCGACACCGACGACCCGCAGCGGACCCCGCTGGCGGACACCACGGTCGCCGAGTTCGCGCGCCGCTTCCACCCCGACGTGCACGACTACCTGCTGCAGCCGGTGGCGGGCACCTTCTTCGGCTGGGACACCGAGCGGTCCTCGGCGGCGGTGATGCTGTCGCTGCTGCTGGCCGTCGGCGACGCCTCCAGCTGGCGGACCTACCGCGGCGGCATGGACACCTTGGCGCGGCGCCTCGCGAGCCGGCTCGACGTGCGGACCGGGCAGGAGGTGCACCAGGTCGTGTCCACCGGCAACTCGGCCCGGCTGCGGGTCGGCTCGGAGAGCATCACCGCCCGCGCGGTGCTGCTGTGCGTGCCCGCGCCGGTGGCGGCCCGGTTGCACCCGGGAGCACCGGAAGCGGAGGGCGACTTCTTGCGCGCGTGCTCGTTCACCCCGGCGCTCAAGGTGAGCTGCCTGCTGGACCGGCCGCTGGCACCGGCCGCCGGTGCCCCGCCGTACGTGCTGCTGACCTCGCAGGCCGAGGAGGACGTGCTCTCGGCGATCCTGTTCGACCACCAGAAGCACCCGGACCGGGCGCCCGCCGGGGCGGGACTGCTGACCCTGATGCCGAACCCCGCGACCACCGCGGACCTGCTGGGCCTGCCCGACGAGGAGATCATCGCCCGGCTCACCGGCGCCGCGGCCCGGTACCTTCCCGACCTGCCCGCGGCGAACCGCCGCAACTTCGTGCACCGCCACCCGCACGGTCTGCCGGAGGCCACGCCCGCCGCGCTGGGGCTGCGCTCCCGGTTCATGGCCCGCCGCCTGCGCCCCGTCGACTACGCCGGGGACTGGGTGATGTTGCGCCCCGCGAGCGAAGGCGCCGTGCGCGCGGGCGCGCTCGCCGCCTCGCGCGTGCTGAGCAGGCTGCACGCACCGCTGAGCATCCCGACCCAGGCTAGGAGCCGACGCGTTGAAACCGCATGACATGGGTGTCCTGTTCGACGAGTGCGCGCGGCGGCACACCGCGACCACGGTGCGCCTGGACCGGCCGTTCGACATCGCACCGGACGGCGGGTCGACGTACGCGGTGGACGAGCTGGCCGAACTGGTGCGCACCGCGGCGGGGTGGCTGGCGGCGGCCGGGGCCGGGCGGGGCGACCGGGTGGCGATCGTGAAGGACAACCACTGGGACTACGACCTGCTGGCGTGCGCGGCGGTGCGCGTCGGCGCGATCCCCGCGCAGATCTCCGCGCACCTGTCGACGGCCGCGTTGGAGCAGCTGCTCAAGCGGCTGGACGCGGCGGTGCTGGTCACCTCCGGCGGGGTGGCCGCGAGCTGCGCGGAGGACGGGCTCGACCTGGTCTCCGCGGCACGCGCCACCCTGCTGCTCGACGGGTACGCGCCGGGCGCGCTGTCGTTGGACGACGTGCGCGGGCAGCCCGCGCCCGCACCCCGGTTGCGCCCGGACGACGACCCGCTGGTGATCAACCACACCTCCGGCACGACCGGCGTGCCGAAGCTCGTAGCGCACTCCACGCGCACGATCATCGGGCAGCTGGCCCGGTTCGAGTCGACCCGGATGCCGCGGATCGGGGTGCGCCCGGACGACACGGTGGTCAACGCGAGCTCCTACGCGCACGGGCGGACGTTCTGCTGGACCGCGGTGGCGCTGAGCATGGCGCCGCGGGACCTGGTCATCCTCAGCCGCCCGGAGCCGGACCTGGCCGATCCGATGCTGCGCGCCCACCCGCCGACGATCGTGGAGGCGCTGCCCGCCGCGTACGTGGGGTTCCGGCCGCTGACCGAGCGGCTGGACAACCCGTTCCGGCGGGTGCGGCTGTTCATCAGCACCTACGACGCGGTGCACCCGCCGACCGTCCGCACCTTCCTGAACGCCTCCGCCCACCGGAGTCCGCTGTGGATGCAGGGGTGGGGGCAGACGGAGACGGGACCGCTGACCTTCCGCTTCCACACCCGGCGCTCGCTCACCGGCGTGAAGGGCTCCTCCGCGCGGCACCTGGGCTGGCCGGTGCCGGGGCGGACCCGGCTGCGCGTGGTGGACCCGGACACCTTCGAACCGGTCCGGCGCGGCCATCCCGGCCTGGTGCTGGCACGCACCGCCGCGCGCTGCCTGGACTACCCCGGTGAATCGGAGCGCTGGGAGGCGAAGCGGCGCGGCCCGTGGTGGAACACCGGCGACATCGGCGTGCACCACCGCGACGGCCACGTCTCGTTGCTGGACCGCGAAGTGGACCGGACCCCGCAGCTGAGCTGCCTGGAGACCGAGGACGTCCTGGAGGACCGGATCCCCCAGGCGCAGGAGTGCGTGGTGCTCGGGAGGACGGATGAGCCGCCGCTGCCGGTGGTGGTGACCGCCGACGGGACGCTCCCGACCGGTGCCTGGCGCCGGGCGATCCGCGGGCTGCCGACGATGCAGGAACCGGTGCCGCTGACGTGGGAGCAGGTACCGCGCACCGGCACCGGCAAGGTGCGGCGAGCGCTGCTACTCGAACAGCTCACGGGGGACACGGACCGGCCTGGTACCGGACGTTGGACCTAGATCCGCCCGGAGGCGGCGCGGGGGCCTGGTGGCAGTGCTCCGGCCGCGGTGCCGGTCTTCGGAGCCGCCGCGCCGCGCGAGATCGCCGTCCTCGCCGTGGCACCACTGCGAATCGGCCGACGGCCACCTGTGAATCGGCTTCGACGAAGGAGAAAGGGGCGGGTGGTGACCTGCACCTACGTGTTCGACGACCGGCACGTGCACGAGGAGGACTGGCACCGCTGCCTGAGCGCGGCACACGACCCGCTCACCTTGGCGCGGCTGGCCGAGACCGGTGTCGGTGCCGGGTGGCGCTGCCTCGAAGTGGGAGCGGGCGCGGGTGACGTGTCGGTGTGGCTGGCGGATCGGGTCGCGCCCACGGGAAGCGTGCTGATGACCGACCTGCGGCCGATGCGGGAGTCGCGCGGGAACCTGGTGGTGCGCGAGCACGACGTGGTGACCGATCCGCTGCCGGTGGAGAGCTTCGACCTGGTGGTGGCCCGGCTGGTGCTGCGGCACCTGCCCCAGCGGGAGGCGGTGCTGGCCAAGCTGGCGCGGTCGCTGAAACCCGGCGGCTGGTTGCAGATCGACGAGTTCGACACCTCCTACGAACCGCTGCTGCTGGCCGCCGACGAGGACTCCGCCCTGCTCTACGAGAAGTTCCTCACCGCGAAGGCCGTCGTGATGCGCTCCGCCGGGGTGGACGAGGAGTGGGGGCGGCGGGTTCCGCTGGCGATGCACCGCGCCGGTCTGGTCGACGTGGACCCGAGGCCGCACGTGCAGCTGCGGCACCGGGGTTCCGCGGACCTGCGGCTGCTCGTGCACCGCCTCGACCACATGCGGGACGGGCTGCTGGCGGCGGGGATGACCGAGGCCGAGCTGGTGCGGGTGCGGGCCGTGATGCTGCATCCGGAGTTCCGCGCGGCGTCGAGCCTGATGTACTCGGTGCACGGCCGGAAGGCCGGGCGATGAGCACCGCCCCGGTGTCGGACCGCGCGGTGGCGCACGTCGCCGCGGACGTCCACGCGCGGCTGACCACGGCCGTCCCCGACGACGCCGCGCGCTGCGGGATCGACTGGTCCGGGCCGGTGCGGGCACCGCTTCCCGACGAGGCTGCCGTCCAGGCGGCCTGCGGAATCATGCACGTGCACGGCCGGGCCGCCGGACTCCCCGTCGCGCTGGGCGTGGACTACGCGTCGGTCGTAGCCGGAGTGCTGGCGGCGCAGGGCACGCTGGCCGCGGCGATCGCCCGCGCTCGCGGGGCCCACCGCACCGAGGTGCGCACGTCGGTGGCGCAGGCCGCGCTGCTCAGCGTGCAGCAGTACCTCGCGGTCGCGGACGTCGACCCCGACGACGACCCGCAGCGGCCGGAGGGTGTGCGCCCGCCGTTCACCACCTCCGACGGGGTCCGCTGCGAGCTGGAGACGCTCGACGCGGAACCGTGGTTGCGCTTCTGGCGGGCGCTGGGCGCGGACAAGCCCGCCATCGCGCACGGGTGGTGGCCGTTCCAGCAGCGCTTCGGCACCGCGCGCTGCGCGCTGCCCGCCGAGTTGCACGAGGTCATCGGTCGCACCCGGTACGCCGAGGTGCGCGCGGCGGCGGCGGATTCCGGCGTCGCGGTGCTGCCGGTGCGCGAGGACCCGTCCTCGCCCTGGGAGGTCGCGGCAGGCACCAGCGCTCCGCTGCCCGCCGCGCCGGCGCGGGACTGGGGCGTTCCGGCCGGTGCGCCGCTGGAGGGGTTCGTCGTCGTCGAGTCGACCCGGCGGATCCAGGGGCCGGTGGCCGGGCACGTGCTGCGGATGCTCGGCGCGGAGGTGATCCGCGTCGAACCTCCGGGCGGCGACCCGATGCGCGGGCTGCCGCCGATGGCCGGGGACTGCTCGGTGCGCTACCGCTCGCTCAACGACGGGAAGCGGACCGTGGAGGTGGACATCAAGTCGGCCGCCGGGCGCCGCGAGCTGAACGACCTGGTGGCGGGCGCGGAAGTGTTCGTGCACAACTGGGCGCCGGGCAAGGCCGCGCAGCTCGGCTTGGACGCCGACGACCTGGTGCGCGCCAGTCCCGGATTGGTCTACGCGCACGCGTCCGGCTGGGGCGACGCGGCGGGGCCGAATCCGCCGCTGGGCACCGATTTCCTCGTGCAGGCGGGCAGCGGGCTGGCCGCGGCGCTGACCCCGCCGGGCACGCCCGCCGCGCCCTCGCTGATGACGCTGACCGATGTGCTCGGCGGCCTCGCGTGCGCCTGGGGCGTGCTGGAGGGCCTGCTGCGGCGGGTGCGCACCGGTGAGGGATCGCGAGTGGACACGTCGCTGCTGTCCGCCGCGAGCCTCGTGCCCCGGCCGGCACGACGGCCCGCGCCGTGGTCGGGTCCACTTCGGACGGAGGACGGTTTCCTGGTGCTGCCGCGGGAGATCGGACCCGACATCGCGAAGGCCGTGTTCGATTCCGAAGCCGGCGACCTCGTCGACCGGTGCCGAACGCGGCGCACCGAGATCTGGACGCGCCGGGGCGCGGAGGTCGGCGTCGACCTCACCCCGGTGTGCACGGACCTGCGTTCGCTCTCGACCGACGACCGGTTCCGCGCCGCGCTGGGCCGCGCCGAGCACCTGTTCCCGCTGCCCCCTTGGGAGTTCTCATGACCCACGACCCGATGCCCGAGACCGTCCTCCCGATCGGTGACCTCGTCCCACCAGAGCTCCGCGAGCACTGGGTGCGCGCCGGGCACTGCCCGGACCGCGACGTGCACGCCCTGTTCCGCGAGCGGGTCGCCGCCCACCCGCACCGGGACGCCGTCATCGACGCCACCGGAGGGGTGCTCGACTACGCGGGCTTGGACCGCGAGGTCGACCGGATCGCCGCCGCGCTCGCCGAGGCGGGCATCGGCCCAGGCGACATCGTCGGCATCCGGATGCCCAACGGGCGGCGCATGGTCGTCGCCGAACTCGCCGTCGCCGCCGTCGGCGCGGTCGTGCTCGCCTACCCGGCGGGCCGGGGCAGCAAGGACACCCGCAGCCTGCTGGGCCGATCCCGCGCGGCGGCGGCCATCTTCGGCACCGTCGACGACGCCGAGGACGCGCGCGCTCTCCCCTGCCTGCGCCGGATCTTCACGTTCGGCGCAGGCGAATCCGGGCCGCGCTCGCTAGACGACGCCCCGCCCGCTCGCTGGGCCGCCCGGCCGCAGGACGCCGAAGCACCGGTGCGGATCCTCGTCACGTCCGGCTCCGAAGCGGAACCGAAGATGATCGCCTACTCGCACAACGCGATGTGCGGTGGCCGCGCGAACTACGTGCGCGCCCTCGCGGAGGCGGTGCGGCCGGACCGGCCGATGCGGGCGCTGATGCTGATGTCGCTGGCCTCCTCGTACGGTTCGTGCGCGACCCACGTGGCGGTCGCCGCGCTGGGCGCGACCCTCGTGCTGGCCGAGCGCTACGAGACGGCCGCGGCGCTGGAACTGGTCGCCCGGCACCGCCCCACCCACGTGTTCGGGGTGCCGACGATGCTGCGCCGCCTCGCCGATCACCCGCCGGTCCCGGCCGAGGACGTCTCCAGCGTCACCACCGTCGTCTCCAGCGCCGCCCCGCTGTCGGAGGTGACCCGCCGGGCCGCCGCGGAACGCTTCGGAGCTCCCGTGATCAGCGTGTACGGGTCCTCCGACGGCATCAACTGCCACACCGCCCGCGCCCCCGACGCTCCCGGCGCCGGGTTCCCCGACCCGTCGGTCGCGGAGATCCGCGTCGTCGACGAGGCCGAGCGCGACGTGCCCGCGGGCACGAGCGGCGAGATCCTCGCGCGCGGCCCGATGACGCCGCTGAGCTACGTCGCCGATCCCGACCTCGACGCCCGCTACCGCACCTCCGACGGCTGGGTGCGCAGCGGGGACCGCGGCGTGATCGACGAGTTCGGCCGGTTGCACGTGCTGGGCAGGTTGCGCCAGGTCGTGTCCCGCGGCGGCTTCCACATCAGCCCCGCCGAGGTCGAACGCGAGATCGCGGCGCATCCGTCCGTCGTCGACGTGGCCTGCGTGGGGGTGCCGGACGACGACCTCGGCGAACGCCTGTGCGCCTGCCTGTGCCACACCCCCGGCACCGCCGAGCCCACGCTGCCCGAGCTCACCGCGTTCCTCGAAGCCGAGCGCGGGCTGGAACGCCGCAAGCTGCCCGAACTCCTGGTGGTGCTGCCGGAACTGCCGCTGGCCCCCACCGGGAAGGTGTGCCGCCGCACCGTCTCTGCGCTCGCCAACGAGCACTCGCTCACCAGCACCCCAGGGGGAATCCGATGACCACGTCCAGCGCGACCCGCCTCGACCTCGATCAGATCACGCCGCAGCACCTCAGCGCCCTGCACCGGCTCGCGGCGGAATCCGGTGCCGACGCCCAGGAATCCGGCTTGGACCCGATCCTGCTGGAACTGGTGCGGCTGCGCGCCTCGCAGCTCAACGGGTGCGAGTTCTGCACGATGCTGCACTCGCGTCTAGCCCTCGAGAACGGGGAGACCGAGCAGCGCCTCGCGGAACTGCCCACCTGGGCGGAGTCGGCGCGGTTCGCCGGGCACGAGCGGGCGGCGCTGCTGCTCACCGAGTCCGTGACGCGGCTGTCCGGCGGGCAGGTCCCCGACGAGCACTACCGGCCCGCCGAGGAGCACTTCGACCGGTCCCAGCTGGCGCACCTGCTGTGGACGATCACCCTGATCAACACCTTCAACCGCCTCTCGATCGGCACCCGGCCGTCGGTGAACTGAGCGGGCGCGGCGTTCGGCGGCCCGATCATCGGGGACGTCCGTTGTGGACGTCGCCGTAGACCACACCGGCCTGGAAGGACTCCTGGACGTTGCCGTGGACCGTGTTCACGAACTGCTGCGACACCTCGGGCAGTTGGTGCGAGCCGACGGTGCCGGTCTCGGCTCCGGTCTCGGCTCCGGGTTCGGGTTCGGGTTCAGGTTCGGGTTCGGGTTCGGGTTCGGGTTCGGCGGCGAGCGTCGCGAGGTGGGCCGCGACGCTGCGCGCGTCGAAGTCGGCGACCCGCACCCACGCCTCAGCGGCGTACTCCTTGTTGCGCACCGGGAACCGGCTGAACTCCCCTTCCCGCAGCACCCGCAGGTGGTCGCCGCTGAAGGCGATCCGCTTCGCGTGATCGGAGACGATCAGCGCGGTGTTCACCTCGTCGGAGTCGCCGATCTCGCGGCAGCGCGCGATCAGCTCCTTGAACGCGGGCGCGTCCAGCATCCGGGTGAGCGCCGTCTTCGCCGGGTAGTAGCCCGGGACGACACCGACCGGGCCGGTGTCGACGGCGATGCGCAGCCGGATCTCCGGCTTGCTCAGCCGGTTGCGCCGGGCGGCGGCCCGATCCAGGTACTCGGCGGCGTCGAGCACCGAGCCCAGGTGCGAGCCGGGCAGCGTGAGCAGCACGCCGTCTCCGGTCGATTCCCGGTCGAGCACGTCCGCCGCGCCGAGGCCGCCGTGGTGCAACGCGGTGTCCACCAGGCCGTCGACGGCCGGTGCGATCGCCTCGGTGTGGTACCCGCGGTTGCTCGCGGACTCGACCACGTCGACGGCGAACAGCGTGCGATTCTCAGGGACCAGCGACACTGCATACCTCCAGATGGGTGACTACGTGAAGTCACACAGTCTGGAGCGCGCACCGGAGCCGTTCTCCCCCATATCCGGGAGAACTAGTGATCGCTCCGGTTGCCGCGGATCAGATCTCGCACGCCCGGGGCGTCGAGGACGGTGAACGTCCGGCGGCCGGTGCTGATCAGCCCGGCGTGGCGCAACCCCTTCAGCGCCGATTCGACCTGCTTCTGCGAGGCGGCGACGACCCCGGCGATGTCCTGCTGCGTCAACCCGTCCACCCGCCGCCCGGAGCCGGTGGGCCTGCCGAAGTGCTCCGCCCACTTCAGCAGGTGCAGCGCGACCCTGGTCAGCACACCGCGGCTCTGCGCGACCTGGCGGTCGTCGAAGTTCTCCTGGCGCTTGCGCCACGTCTCGTTGAGCAGGTCGCGCACGGCCGGGCGGTCCTGCATGTCGCGGAACACCTCCGCCGACACCCGCCACGCGTGCCCCGCGCTCAACGCGACGACGCTCGCGGTGCGGGGCCGCGCGTGCACGGCACCCATCTCCCCGAGCAGATCGCCCGGCCCGGACACCCCCGCCACCGGCTGCCCGCCCTCGGCGTCCGGAAGCACGATCTTGACCAGGCCCTGCCCGATGAGCAGCACGTCGGTCGCCGGCTCGCCCGCGGTCATCAGCCGATCGTCGCGGTGGAACGCGATGAGCGTGCCCGCACCTTGGAGGAGCCGTTCGCCGTCACCTGTACTCACGATCGACGATTCTGCAAGAAGTGCGGCCCGGATTTCGATCATCCACTCGCGCGGAGCACCGGAGCCACCCGCTCGGCCCAACCAGCCCCCGGAATATGCCGCGGTGGGGCGGGGTTCAGCAGTGGTCGAAGACGTGGGCGGGATCGTCCGGACCGACCAGGTCGTGATCGCGCAGGGTCGTGGTCGCCGGGGTCTGCGGGTCGGCGCAGACCTCCGGGAACGTGCCGCGCAGGTCGTCGGCGTATTCGACGTCGAGCACGCCGGCGCCGTAGACCGCCGCGTAGTCGCCGCACTCCTCCCAGCGGTGGCAGCTCTCGGTGACGACGAAGTCGAATCCCGCCTCGTCCTTGCCGCGGGCGCCGAGCTCGGCGGAGTTCTTCTGCGCCACCGCGAGCCCGGAGCCGTGCGCGACGTCGGCGAGCAGCTTCGCCATCGCCAGGTTGTCGTCCTCGGTCAGCAGATCGCCGGACCTGCTGTAGGAGTCCAGGTTGTCCAGCTCCACCGAGTCGAACCCGCGCGCCGCGCAGCCCTCGACGGATTCGCCGATGATCTCGGCGAGGCGGGTGCGGTGCTGCTCGGTGGAGGTGTCCAGGATGAGCTCGTCGGGCCAGCCCGGATCGCTCACCGGTTCGCCGTCGGGCCCGGAGAGCACCAGGTCCCGGCGCTCGTCCAGCCACAGCTCCCGATCGCCGGGCTGGGACTGGAAACCGTTGACGTAGCAGATGTTGTGCAGTCCCGGCGCCGGTTCCGCCGTGCTGTCCCGCGCGACCACCGTGACGCCCTCCGGCGGCGGGTACGCGCCGCCGAGCTGGTAGTCCAGCACGCCGTCGGCCGGCGGAACGGACAGCGCGGGAGCGGTGTCCTGGGTCGCCGACACCGGCCGGACGGCCGGGGAGTCCCCCGCACCCGTCGTCGTGCCGCAGGCGGCGAGCACGACCGCGCCTGCTCCGATCGCCGCCAGCGCGCGCATCCGTCGCGCAGTCGGGCCACAGTGGTTGCTCATCAGGGCGGGTCCTCGCAGCTTCCGGTGCCCCGGCACGATCCGCCGCGGCGCTCGGCCGGGACATTACCGCGATGATCACCGGATGCCCTGGTGCGCACGGAGCATCCGCGCTCATCCACCTGGACATCCGGCCGCGGCGGCAACCACCCGCCCCCTGCGGCGCGAGCGGACACCGCAGGGACGGCACTGCTCTCGACGCCACCGCGCCCGCGCTGATCGACCTCGATCCGCCGTCCGGCTCCAGATTTCCGGCTTCCGGTCAAGGAATTCGCATCAAGTCCACTCGAAGGGTGGGTCCGGCGCGGGGGACCGTCATGCCGATCCCGAACGGTGGTCACACCCGTGCCTCATCGACGACGCAGGGAGTGTGCGATGCACGACGGATTGGTCGATCAAGTTCGCTGGCTGGTCGACGAGCAGGCCCCGCAGGACCCCGATGTCGCCGCCTCCCACCTGGACGTGCTGATAGCGGCGCACGGCAGAGCCGACGTGGCCGCGGCGCTCGCGGTCGTGGCCCCGGTCGAGATCGCCGGTCTCGTCCGCGAAGGGCGCTGACGGAACTCCTCGCCTCGACGCGGAAATCACCGCGACGCCACGTCCACCCGAGCGGGGCGGTCCTCGACGACCGGTTTCGCGGTCCGGGCCAAGTGCTCGTAGACGAGGGCCGCCCCCGACAGCGCGATCGACAGCACCACCCACGGCGCCGCGCCGGACACGGCGAACAGCAGCGTGTGCAGGCCGGGCCCGATCGCCGCCGCCACGCCCCACACCAGCTGGTAGCAGGCGCCGTAGCGCCCCGAGTCCGCCCCGCCGGCGAATCCGAGCACGATGACCATCGCGACGGCGCCGAACAACGCCTCGCCCAGGCTGAACAGCAGGATCAGCACCGCCATCACCGCCACCGCGGTCGACGGGCCGCAGCCGCCGAGCACCAGGAAACCGCCCAGCGCCACCGCCAGCAGCACCGCGGCCTGCGCCATCAACCGCATCGGGTCCCGTCTCCGGCCCCACCACAGCGCGACGGGCTGGAACGCCGGGATCGCCACGCACGAGAGCACGTACGCCACCGGCGGCAGCCACAGCGGCATGCCCAGCCAGCGCAGGTAGATCGGCAGGATCGAGTCGAACGCGACGCTGGCGAGGGTGAGCGCGAGAGTCGCCCCGGTGAACGCGAGGAAGCGCCCGTCTGCGAAGACCCCGCGATAACCCCGACCGCCCCGCTCACCGCCGGGCTCGCGCACCCGGACGGCGCGGGCGCCGAGGCGCCAGAACAGGTAGCCGGACAGCGCGAAGCCGACCGCGTTGAGCAGCGGGATCAGCGTCCAGAACACCGGCCCCACCCGGTCTTCGAGCGCCGCGCCCACCGCGACCGCCAGCGCCCCGAGCCCGAACCCGAGGGTGCGCAAGCTGTTGAGCAGCGCGAACATTCCACGACGCGCCTGCTCGCCGCGCGCGACCCCGGCGACGAGACCGCCGTGGGCGGCCCAGTAGAGGCGGTCGCCGAGGCTCACCCCGAACGCGATCATCGCCACCGCCACCGGAGTGTCGGCCCACAGGTACGCGGGGAAGACCAGGGCGCGGATCGCGCAGCTCAGGGTGGCGGCCGGGTACGGGCCGAACCGGTCGGTGAAGGTGCCGACGGCCAGCCCGCCGAGCACCAGCGCGGTCACCGAGCCCGTGCTCAGCGCGGCACCGGCCGTGGACAGCTCCATGCCGCGCCCATCGGTGAAGTACAGCAACGAGAAGGTGACCCACACCCCGGCGCCGAGGGTGTCGATGACCATCGCGGTCATGAACGCCCCGGAACCCGCTCGGCGCGGGCGCACCACGGCCCCGGGCCGGTCCGGGCCGGCCACGTCCTCGCTCATCGAGCCTCCTGCGATCGCCGGTGGTGCACTGCGCACCCGCTCACGCCGCGCCGAGCCGGCCGAGCGAGCGGCGGCTCGGCGCGGATCGGATCTCGGCGGGGATCGCGGCAGGGGCGCGATGCGATGGCGGGCGCGGTCGCCCGCTGCGCGGATCGAGCGGAGATCCCACGACGGCGTCGTCGTTCCGGTTTCGGGCACACCGGGTCCGGCGGCGCATTTCGCCGCTCCCGGCCGGGATTTCCGCGATGATCGCTTCCGCGCGGTTCCACGCTAACCACAGCGGAGCGCCGAAATCCAGGGCCGTCACACCCTCGGATCAAAACCGCCGGAGAACGAGATGGATCACGGTTGCGAGATACCGTCGCGAGACCGTCCGAATCGGATTCGCCGTTCTCCGGCGACCGTCGCGCCGATGCGCCACAGATGGCCTTCACCAGGACAGATGCAGCGCTTCTCGCAGACCTGATCTCACCCCGCGCGCATTCTCGCCGCACGCCCCACGGCCGCTGATCGATTTCAAGATCGGAACATCATCCATCGAATCCGAACATCATCCGCAGCGCGGCAAATTCATCTTCCCCGGCGGAATGAATCACCAGCGAGCACATTTCGATGCCGCCACTGCACAACACCGACGGCGGCGAAACCACGAGGAATCCTCGGGAGCACGCAGCGATCCCGCCGGAAGATCCGACCGGCACGCGGGACCTCGCACGCCGAACCGCGAGAAGTTGATCAAGATCCATAGTGGACCTCTCGCCGACCGGGCGCCCCGCACCACCGCCGACCTGCGACGGGTCCGGACGACGTCGAGATCTTGACTGATCAAGTGCCGCGTTTTCCGTACCACGAAAGCCCGTCGCCGCACTTCCGACCGGCCACAGTGGCGCCCACGCCATGCCCGACCGGCGGCGATACCGGGTCCGATGTCGGCGAGACGATCTCGGTCCCTTACCCTCTCGCTCGTGAGGGAAGAACGAACGACGCTGCACGAATTGGTCGACCAGCTACCGGACGACCGCCTGGGGCAGGCCCTGTCCCTGCTGGAGAAGCTGGTCAGCGTCTCGCTGCGCCGCAACTTCAAGACCGACGACAAGCCGGACCCGCACGACCAGCGGTGGACCACATCCTGATCGTCAGCTCCACTGTGGAGCGTTGAGCGGACCGCGGTGGCCGGACCACCGCGGTGGCGCGCGGGATCGCGGATCCCAGCGGCTTCCTCGCGAAGAAGGCGATGCCAGGCGCAGAGGTGCGTGCCACCTCAGGACGCCGCGCCGCATCGGACCGGGGGCAGCGAGGAAGCCGCCACCGCCCCGACGCGCCGTCCGCTCGACGAAGACCGCCTAGCGCGACGCGGCGGCTCCGCCGGCGGCCTTCTCGATGACGGCTTTGATCCGGTCCATGTTCGTCCGCGTCATCGCGTTGATGCGGGCGGTCATCGCCGCGTCGTCGAACGGGGCGTCCGCGCGCATCGTGAACTCCTGCACCCAGCGCAGCACCGTGCCCGCCTCGACCTCCTGGTAGGTCCAGTGCAGGTCCATGCGCTCGAACGGGCCGGTCTCCAACCGGCGCGCCCGCACGGTCCGCCCGTGCACGTCGAGCACCCGGCGCGACACCCAGCTCCACGACCGGCCCTCGGCGTCCGGGCGGGTGGTGAGCCGGAAGTCGATCGTGTCGCCGTCGCGGCGCAGCACCTCGGACCGGGCGTACTCGGCGAACAGCTCGGGCCAGGACTCCACGTCGTTGGTCATGTCCCACACCAGGGGCAGCGGTGCCCGCACCGTCACGGAGTTGTCCGTGCGCGCCACGTCAACGCACCCCCTCGTTCACGAACCGGAGCAGCTCGGCGGGCGTGCCGAGCTCGACGACGGCGTCCTCGGGAACGGTGATCCCGTGGGTACGCCGCAGCGTCGCCGCCACTTCCAGCAGCGCGAGCGAGTCGTACCCGAGCTCGTCGAAGCGGAGCTCCAGGATGTCGCCGTCCAGATCGGCCAGTTCGGAATCGCCCGCGGCGGCGCGGATCGCGCGCACCAGGTCGGCCTGCGTCAACCTCATCAACTGCCTCCTCGAATCCCGTTTCCCGGCCGCGCCGGGGCCGGCGCGGCTCGACCCGTCACACCGCGCTCAGCACCAGCGCGGAGTTGAACCCGCCCTGCCCGCGGGCCAGCACGAGCACGGTGCGCAGCGGCAGTTCGCGCGGCGCGTCCAAGACCAGGTCCAGCTCCGGCGGGACCGAGCGGGCGCCGATCGTCGGCGGCAGCACACCGTCGCGCAACGACAGCAGCGCCGCGACCACGTCCAGCGGCGCGCCTCCGGAGTCCAGCCGACCCGTCATGCTCTTCGGCGCGGTGACCGGCACGCCCGCCACGCCGAACACCTCGCTGAGCGCGTCGATCTCCACCCGGTCGCGGTCGGGCGAGCCGTCCGCGTCGGCGAACACCGCGTCCACCGCGCCCGCAGGCACCCCGCCGTCGCGCAGGGCCAGCCGGATGGCCCGCGCCAGCCCCGGCCCCCGCCCGCTGCCCGGCGGCGGGTCGAACGTCGCCGCGTGCCCGCTGATCCGGCCGTACGCCCGCCGCGCGCCGCGCTCGGCCGCTCCCGCCGCGGACTCCACGACCAGCGCCGCACCGCCCTCACCGGGCACCGATCCCGTGGCGCGCTCATCGAAGGGCCGGTACGCCCACCTCGGATCGGGCTCGGTGCTCGCACCGCCCATCACGGACTGCGCGGCCACGCCCCACGGGCACACGGAGGCTTCGAAGCCGCCGGTGAGCACCAGCGAGTTCGTGCCCTTGCGCACCATCCGCGCGGACTGCGCGATCGCGTCCAGGCCACCGGCCTGCCCGGAGACGAGCACCGAGGAAGCGCCGCGCAGGCCGTGGCGGATCGAGATCTGGCCGGTGTTCACCGCGTAGAACCAGGCGAAGGACTGGTACGCGCTGACCCGGTCCGGGCCCTCTCCCCACAGCTTGCCCAGTTCCCGCTGGCCGAACTCGAAACCGCCCGCGGCGGCGGCCGTGACCACGCCCAGGTCCGCGCCGAGTCCGGGGCGCACGTCGGCGTCGGCCACCGCCCAGTCCGCGGCGGCCAGCGCATAGCGCGTCATGCGGTCGGTCTGCGCGAGCAGGCGCGGCGACAGGTAGCGGGCCGCGTCGAAGTCGAGCACCTCGCCCGCGACCCGCACCGGGTACGCGGAGGCGTCGAACCGGCTGATCGGGTACAGCCCGCTGCGGCCTTGCAGCGTCGCGTCCCAGTAGTCCTCCACGCCGATGCCGTTGGGCGCTACCGCTCCCATCCCGGTCACCCACACCGCACCGCCCCGGCTCATCGGTCCCCCCTGGTCAGCACCACGGCGCTCTGGAACCCGCCGAAGCCGCTGCCGACGCTGAGCACCGCGTGCAGCTCCGCCTCGCGCGGATCGCCCGGCACGTAATCCAGGTCGCACTCCGGGTCGGGTTCGGCGAGGTTCGCCGTCGGAGGGATCACGCCGTGCCGCAAGGCCAATGCGCAGGCCGCGATCTCGATCGACCCGATCGCGCCCAGCGAATGCCCGACCTTCGATTTGATCGAGCTGATCGGGACCCGGTGTGCGGCGGCGCCCAGGCTGCGCTTGATCGCCGCGGTCTCGTGCCGATCGTTCTGCTTGGTGCCCGAGCCGTGCGCGTTGACGTAGTCGACGTGGTCGAGCCCCGATTCGCGCAGCGCGGCGGTGATCGCCCAAGACAGTTCGCGGCCGTCGGGCCGCAGGCCCGTCATGTGGAAGGCGTTGCAGCGCCCGGCGAATCCGGCGATCTCGGCGTGCACCCGAGCACCGCGCCGCAGTGCCGCGGCGCGCTCCTCCAGGACGAACGCGGCGGCGCCCTCCCCCAGCACGAACCCGTCCCGCCGCAGATCGAACGGGCGCGCCGCGTGCGCCGGGTCGGCGTTGTTCGCCGACGTCGCCTTGATCGCGTCGAAGCAGGCGACGGTGATCGGCGAGATCGGCGCGTCGGCGGCCCCCGCGATGACGACCTCGGCCCGCCCGTCGCGGATCAGTTCGGCACCGTGCCCGACGGCGTCCAGCCCGGAGGTGCATCCGGTGGAGATCAGCGCGACGGGGCCTTCCGCCCCGACGTCCCAGGCCACTTCGCGGGCGATGGCCGAGGGCACCTGGTAGTCCCGCAACCGCGGGGAGGCCAGCGCGTGGTCGACGAGCCAGGTCGAGCCGAACGAGGACACCCGCTGGTGGTCGCGGTCCAGGCCGATGGTGGAGCCGACGGCGCTGCCGATGCTCACGGCCACCTCCGCCGGGTCCGGCCGCGCGAGGTCCAGCCCGCTGTCCCGCACTGCGTCGCGGGCGCAGGCCACCGCGAACGAGGTCACCCGGTCCCACTCGGCGGCGTCGCGCGCGGTGAAGCCCTCCGCGCCTGCGTCGAAGTCGACCTCCGCGGCGACCCGGGAGCGGAACGGCGCGGGGTCGAACGCGGTGATGGTGCGGGTGGCCGTGCGGTCGGTGGTGAGCAGCTCCCAGAAACCCGCCGTCGCGTGGCCGCCGGGAGCCCGCACTCCCATGCCGGTGAGCACGACCCGCCGCTCGGCGCCGCTCATCTCTCCGATCCGTCCGCTCGCGGGCCGACGCGCATTCGCGGCGCAGGATGAAAACGATTCGGTCGCATTGCGGGACGTCGACTCCGGGGCAATTCACGCGTTCGCATGGCCACCTCTGGTGAATGAGACTTACTCACGCACTTCGGCCGGGCCGGAAACCCGGTGGAACGATTTCCCGGAAACAGCCGAGGAAGCGGATGAAGCGGCGCGCGCTTCGCGGGGGTTGAACGCCCCGAGCTGGATCCGGCCACGTCAACGGTGACGGGCGAGCCGTGTCCCGAGTTCCGCGCATCGCTCCCGGCGCATGGCGAACGCCAGAAATCGCCGCGACTGCGTTCCGGACGATCAACCGCGGCGAATCGGACTCCGGCGACACTGGATCAGAGGCTAGCTCCCGACCCCGCCGGAACAGCACGACCAACCGAGTGATTCACCGAACAATTACTTTTTCTCCCGGAAGAATCGGAGATTTTCGGCGGCCGCTCCGATTCCATATCACCGCGACCGGATCAGTCCCGCGCCACCAGCCGCCACAGCGACACCGTCTCCGCCGAACGGGCCTCGTGCAGCGGGTCGGTCGGATCCGCCGCCCTCGGGTGCCGCGGCGGTGCGTCGCTGCGGCCCGCGACGGCCAGCCCGGCCGCGTCGATCGCGCTCATGAGCTCGTCCTGCGAGCGCAGCTCCAGCAGCTCGGCGAGGTCGGAGAGCACCAGCCACCCCTGCCCGCCGGGCTCCAGGTGCGCGGCGAGCCCGTCGAGGAACCCCCGCAGCATCCGGCTGCCCGGGTCGTAGACGGCGCGCTGCAAGGCGGCCGACGGCTTCGCCGGAACCCACGGCGGATTGCACACCACCAGCCCGGCCCTGCCCTCCGGGTAGAGATCGGCCGCCGCGACCTCGACCCGATCCGCCAGCCCGAGCGCGTGCACGTTCTCCGACGCGCAGGCCAGCGCGCGGTCGTCCAGGTCCGTCGCCACCACTCGCGGCACCCCGCGCCGCGCCAGGATCGAGGCCAGCACGCCCGTGCCGGTGCCGACGTCGAACGCGGTCGCCGTCTCCGGCAGCGGTTCGGCGGCCAGCAGCTCCACGTAGTCCGCGCGCTGCGGCGCGAACACCCCGTAGTGCGGGTGGATCCGAGCCCCCAGCGCCGGGATCTCGATCCCGTTGCGCCGCCACTCGTGCGCCCCGATGATCCCGAGCAGTTCCCGCAGCGACAGCACGAACGGCTCGTCGGCCGGGCACCCCGCGGCCAGGCAGGCCTCCCGGATCTCCGGCGCGCGCCGCAGCGACAGCTCGCAACCGGCCTCGACGGGGATCAGCACCATGCCCAGCAGCCGCGCCCGCTGCGCCTGGCGCTGGCGGTGCCGGTGGAAGGTCTGGGCGACGGTGTCCATCGCGGGCAGCGGTTTGCGGTCCACCCGGCGCGCCATCGCGGTCAGCAGGTTGCGCGCGTTGTGGAAGTCGCCGCGCCACAGCAGGGCCGTACCCTCCGCCGCCTGGCTGTGCGCGTCGTCGGCCCGCACCCGGTCGTCGCCGACCAGCACGCGCCGCGGCGGGGCGGCACCGTTCTCCGAGCGCCAGATCGCGGAACGCGGCTCGCCTCGCTCGGTCCATTCCAGCGTCGGCAGAGGAGTAGTCAGCACCGCGTCTCTCTTTTCACCTGATGTCCGGACCCACCATCGTAACTGTGCTGCCCAGGGACAACGCCGCCAGTGCACCCCAGCCCGCCACCGCACCCGGTGATCTTGATCGAGGTCTCCGCCCGCTGCTGATCAGCGCGTGCCGCGCCCTCGGCCCGGCCGACTCCGGCGGGACCACTCGCTTGGGGGCATCGCGGCGACCGGCGTGCTGCGTACGGTGCGGGACGGGGGTGATCCGCGTCGTGCCCGGAGCTGAGGACTCACCGCAACGTTCTCGCCCCGCCCCCGGCCGCCCACGACCGGAACCACCGGTCGCGCACCCGCCGCACCGGACCGCGACCCATCCGGCTCCGTTCCCCGACGCCGCCACGAACATCCCGCGCCCGCCGATCGGCGAGCCGCCGGGACTCCCGCGCCGCCCGGGTCCGGCGCCGCGCGGCGAGGAGGTGTCGGTGCGTTCGGTGTTCGACGTGTCGTACCAGGAACTCCCGGCGCAGGCCCGAGAGCTGTACCGGCGCTTGGGCCTGCACCCTGGTCCGGAGTTGCACGTGACCGCCGCATCGGCCGCCGCCGGGTGGAACGGAACCGCGCTGCGCGAACCGCTGGACGCGCTGCTCGGCGCGAACCTGCTCCAGGAAGTCCGCGCCGACCGCTTCCGCTTCCACGACCTGATCCGCGCGCACGCCGCGGAGCGCGCAGCAGCCGAGTGCACCGCCGAGCAGCGCCGCGACGTGGTGGTGCGGATCGTCGAGCACTACCTCCGCCGCGCCCGCGCCGCCGCCGAGCTGTGCGCCCCGCGCCTGCCGGTCGCCGCCTACGACTTCACCCACCCCGCACCGGATTCCGCTGATTTCACCGGCCCCCGGGAGGCGCTGGACTGGCTGGAGACCGAACGCGCCAACCTGGTCGGCGGGGTGCGCGCCGCCGTCGGGCACCGCCTGCCCGCCACGGCGTGGCAGCTGGGGCACGCGCTGTGGCCGCTGTTCCGGTACGGCGGTCACCACGCGGACTGGCGCACCGTCGACGAGCTGTGCCTCACCGCGGCCCGCGAACTCGACGCCCCCGAACGCGAAGCGAGCACCGCGCGCAGGCTCGCGGCGCTGCACCACCGGCGGGGCGCGTGGGCGGAGTCGGCGCGGCTGCTGGAGCGCTGCGGCGAGCTGTGCGCCGCCACCGGGGACGCCTTCGGCAGCACCGACGCACACGACGCCCGAGCGGTTCTCGCGCTGGCGCAAGGCGATCCGGCCACGGCCCGCGCGTGCGCGCTGCGCGCCGAAGCGGGTTTCCGCGAGCTCGGCTTCCCGCGCGAGGCCGCGCTGGCGCTGCTGCTCGCCGGACAGGCGGAAGCGTCGGCCGGCGACGGACTCGATCACGTGCGCGTCGCCGAATCCCGGTTGCGGGAGTTCCGCGACGTGGACCCGTTCAACGCGGCGCGCGCCCGGATCGCGCTCGGCACCGCGCTGCTCGCCGCCGGTGCGCTCGCCGAAGCGTCCACCGCGCTCGACGACGGGGCGGCCGCGATGACCGAACTCGGATCCGCGACCGGGCAGGCGCTCGCGCACCGCGGACTCGCCGATCTCGCCGCCGCACGACGAGATCCGACGACCGAACGGCTGCACCTGACCGAGGCGGTACGGCTGTTCGACCACCACGGCGACGCGGCGGCGGGGCCGCTGCGGGACCGGCTCGGCGATCTCACCGGCCCGGCGTGACCCGCACCGGGTACGGCTCCCCCCTTGTCGACAGGTCTCGGACCGCGCGGCCCATCTCGGCTCGTGCCACGGCGCACGGTTCCCCGCCGGGGAAGCGACCGGGACGCGCGGGGCGTTGCACCGTGGCATGAGCCTGCACTTCTTCCTGATGGGGTCGGTCCGCGCTCGGCGCGACGCCGACGAGATCCCGCTGGGTCCGCGCCAGCAGCGCGCGGTCCTGGCGGCGCTGCTGCTCAACAACGGCCTCCGGCTGAGCAACGACCAGCTGATCGGCATGGTGTGGGACGACCCGCCGCCGAGCGCGGTGATGGCGGTGCGGACCTACGTCTACAAGCTCCGCAAGCTGCTGCCCGAACTGGAACTGGCGGGCAAGGACGGCGGCTACGCCGTCCGGGCCGAAACCGCGGACGACGGCACGGGGGAACCGCTGGAGGGCCTGCACAGCCGGTACTTCGACGCTCAGCGGGTCAGGCTCACCCAGCGGCGGCTCAAGGCCGTGGAGGACAGGCTCGAACGCGAGCTCGACGCCCTGGAGTTGCGCGACCACGTCCACGCGAACCCGCTGCGGGAGCACGCACGCGCCCTGCTGATGCACGCGCTCTACCTCGACGGCAGGCAAGGGGAGGCGCTAGACCAGTTCCACGAGGCGCGAACGCTGCTCAACGAGGAGCTCCGCATCGAGCCGGGCCCGGAGCTGCGCGAGGTCCACCGGAAGAACCTCGACGGCACGGCGAAGCACGTCGCCGCGCCCGACCGGCTACCCCCGGAGCTGCCCGATTTCACCGGCCGGGCACGGGAGATCGCGCGGCTCGTGGCGGCCCTGCCCGGCTCGGTCGGCATCACCGGCATGCGGGGCAGCGGGAAGACCGCGCTGGCGTCGAGTCGATGCTGGAATCGCTGGCCGACGTGCACCTCGTCGAACCGGTCGTGCTCGGCCGCTACCGGCTTCCTCCGCGCTTCGTGCGCACCTTCTTCGGCGCGAGCGCCGCGGCCACGTCTTGAACAGGCCGTACATGGCGGATTCACGTCCCGATGAGGGGACGCGACCACCGTCGCGGACATGACGACCAAGGAACTCGAAGGCAAGAAGGCACTCGTCACCGGCGCGACCTCCGGCATCGGCCGGGCGATCGCGGTGCGGCTGGCGCAAGAGGGCGCGACGGTCACCACCACCGGGAGGCGAGCGGAGCTCGGCGAACAGACCGTGCGGCTCATCGAGCAGGCGGGCGGGAAGGGCCGGTTCATCGCGGCCGACGTCGGCGAGCTCGACGACATCGCACGCCTCGCCCAGGAGGCGGGCGACGTCGACGTGCTCGTCAACAACGCGGCCACCGCCTCCTACACCCCCACCCCGCAACAGACGCCGGCCGTGTACCAGCAGGTGTTCGACGTCAACGTGCGCGCCACCTACTTCCTCACCGCCGCGCTCGTCCCGAGCATGGTGGAACGCGGGCACGGCACGATCATCAACGTCTCGTCCATCACGGCGGTCGCGGGCGCCCCGGTCGGCGCCGTCTACAGCGCCTCGAAGGGAGCCGTCGACGCGCTGACCCGTACGTGGGCGGCCGAGTTCGGCCCGCAGTGGATCCGCGTCAACGCCCTCGCTCCCGGCCCGGTCCGCACCGACAAGGCGCTCGAACTCGGGGCCGAGCTGTTCGAGCAGATGACTCCGACGATGCCGCTGCGGCGCATCGGCGAGCCGGCCGAGATCGCGGAAGCCGCGCTGTTCCTGACCTCCGAGCGCACCGGCTACATCAGCGGCACGGTGCTCACCGCCGACGGAGGTTTCACCGCGATCTGACCGGCGGGCAGCGCCGAGCCCGCGCCGCACGGTAGGAAGCGCCTCCCGCGCCCGGAAGAACCGGGGCGGGAGGCGCTGACCCGAATCGGCGGGGGCGGATCAGTCCGCCATGAACTCCTGGATCTCGGCGAGCACGCGTTCGGGCTGCTCGTCGACGATGAAGTGGCCGGCGCCGGGGACCCAGCGCAGGTCCATCCGCTCCGCGTACCGCTCGTAGCCCTCCAACAGGCTCGGGGAGATCGCCGGGTCCGCGGTGCCGAACACCAACCGCGCCTCCGTCGACATCGGAGTGCGCCGGTACTTGCCGCGGCGGACCTGCGGCAGCTCCCGCAGCAGGAACGTGCGGTACAACGCCACCGAGGCCCTGGCCCGCGCGGGAATCCGCCAGCGCTCGGCGAACGCCGCGCGGTCCCGCCGGGACAGCGCGCCGCCCTTGATGGTGCCGAGCACGCCGCGCGAGATGAACGGCGTCCGCCGGATCAGCAGCGCGCCCAGCGGCGAGCCCACCACGACCTGGTACCAGAACCGCCACAGCGAGCGCACCGCCGCGGGCGACATCGACGGCCACGGGTGGGCGATGTTGAGCGCGAGGAACCGCTCGAACCGCTCCGACGCGCGCATGCACGCGAGGAACCCGACCCAGCCGCCCCAGTCGTGGCCCACCAGCCGGACCCGGTCGAGCCCGAGCGCGTCGAGCAGGCCGATCAGGTCGGCGGCGAGGTTGTCCTTGTCGTAGCCGGTGGCCGGGGCGTCGGTCCAGCCGTGTCCGCGCAGATCGGGGGCGATGACCCGGTAGTGCTTCGCGAGCTCCGGGATCTGGTGGCGCCACAGGTACCAGTGCTGCGGCCAGCCGTGCAGCAGCACCAGCGGTGGGCCGTCGCCCGCCTCGGCGACGTGCACCCGCAAACCTCCGACCTGGACGTACCGGTGCGTCACACCGGCCACCTCCAGCAAAGCCGGTTCCGCCACCAGCTCACCTCCCCGCAAGACCATCCGGTACCCCACCACACCCCGCCCCCGATGCCAACCCGCGTCCGCTCGGCCGGAACGCGACGGACACCGCGAACCCGACCCGGCGAACGGACCAGTCCGCTGCGCCGACGACCGGGCAAGAGCGGCGGGGAGAACGGGCGTACTCGCGCACATCCCGGCCCGTCACCCAATAGACTGACGTCACGCGATCGGGAAGAGGGGTCAAGCGGGTGGAGTGGCAGTTCGGTCCTTATCTGGTCCAGGGCCTGATCGCGCGAGGCGGCATGGGAGAGATCCACCGCGCGCACGACACCCGCCACCAGCGGCCGGTGGCGTTGAAGCTGATCGCCGAGCGCTACGCCGGGGACGCCGAATTCCGCCGCCGGTTCCAGCGCGAAGCGCAGGCCACCGCGCGGCTGCGCGATCCGCACGTGATCCCGATCCACTCCTACGGCGAGATCAACGGCAGGCTGTACCTGGACATGCGGCTGGTGGACGGGTCGGACCTGGCCACTCGGCTCGACGCCTCCGGTCCGATGCCGCCGGACCGAGCGGTCGCGCTCATCGAGCAGGTCGCCCACGCGCTGGACTCCGCGCACGCCGACGGGCTGGTGCACCGCGACGTGAAGCCGTCGAACGTGCTGGTCAGCAGCAGCGGATTCGCGTACCTCGTCGACTTCGGCATCGCCTACGCGGCGAGCGCCGGAACCGCGCTGACCTCCACCGGGATCACGGTGGGCACGCTGGCGTACATGGCGCCGGAGCGGTTCGGCGAGGCGCCGGCGGATCCGCGCTCGGACGTGTACTCGCTGGCCTGCATGCTCTACCAGTGCCTCACCGGGCGGAAACCGTTCGAGCGCGACGCCACCGTGGCGATGATCAACGCGCACCTCAACGACGACCCGCCGCGCCCCGGCGTCACCACCCCGCACCTGGGCACCGCCTTCGACCCCGTGATCACGCGCGGCATGGCCAAGCAGCCCGCGCACCGGTTCGCCTCCGCCGGTGAACTGGCACGGGCCGCCCGCGCGGCGCTGGACTCGACCGGCCACGTCCCGCACCCCGCCGTACCGGGCGGCACCGCGCCGCAACGGGTGCCGCGAGGCCGCAGGAAGGGCCTGCTGATCGGCGCCGCCCTGGGCGCGCTGCTGGTGGCGGGAGCCGCCGCCGGGTGGGCGGCCATCACCCGTGGTGGCAGCGCGGACCCCGCGGCCGACTCCCCCGCTCCGACGGCGCCGTGGTCCTCGACCGCGCCGGCATCGCCCGACCTGGGGCTGTCGGTTCCGCTGAGCACCCCGCCCTGCGACGGCGGGTTCACCGTGGTCGTCGGCGCCGCGTTCGACGCGGACACCGCCCAGCAGCTGCTCGACGAGAACGCCGGCGCGCACTACCTCCACGTGCCCAGCACTCCGTGCGGGGCGTCCGCCACGACCTCGAAGACCGGCAAGGACATCTACTCCATCTACTACGGGCCGTACCAGGACCGGTCGAGCGCGTGCGCGGAATGGAACTCGGCCAGCGCCACCGCCGACGACGCCTACGTGAAGCAGCTGAGCCCGACCTCCGGCGGCGCCGCGGTCATCGCCTGCGGCTGAAGCCCGGCCGCGCACCGCGGGTGCTTCCGCGGACCGGCGGCGCGGCGGTCGCCGGAAGTGATTGGTCCGTCCGCCGGTACCGGGGCGGACGCCGCTGCGCCAGGCGGTGGGGATCCCGAAGATCCCACCGCCGCCACCGGAACGGGCTGCTAGAAAGGATTGGCGAGCGCGCAACCGGGGGGACGCACGGTGGACATCGACCGGACGCGGCGAGAGCTGACGATCTTCGCCGACTACCACAGCTTCGAGGTCCGCGACGCCCACGCGGACTACGACCTGGCCGCCATCAACGACACCGACGCCGATCTGCGCCGCGACCTGATCTCCAGCCGGGACGGCGTGGTCACCGTCGGCACCGCCCGCCGCAGGAACGTCCCGGTCACCGTCGAGATCGTCCCGGCGGCGCCGGAGTGCGACCTCGCGCCGTGGGACCACGTCACCGAAGCCTCCGTCGAGATCGCCAGCGGTCAGATCCTCGTGCTGGGCGGTTCCGACAGCAGGCGCAGCGCCCACCTGTTCGCCGTGCCGGTCGGCATCTACCGGGTGCGGACGCGCTGCGAGGGGTTCGGCTCGATCAGCGCGAACGGGGCCACCGGCAACGACGCCTACCACGTGCAGATCTGGCCCGGGTCCGCGCGCCGGACGGTCGTGCTCAAGCGCTTCACCGGCGGCCTCCCCACCCGCTGAGGGCACGACCGCCACCGACCCGCCCGGCGGCGCGTTCATCCGATCTTCGCGCGGAGCGCCGTTCAGCACGGTCGGTGCATATTGCACAATGAGCCGCATGGCCAGCGATGACAGCACCGCCGACGACCGGACTACCCCGGCGGAACCGCTCACCGAGCCCGAGCACCAGCGCGGCGAGCTCGAACCGTCCGCACCCGTCGAGGAACCGTCCGCGGCGGAGAAGCTCCAGCACACCCGGACCGCGGGGACCTGGGCCGCGGTCGTCGTCGCGACCATCGCGCTGATCGTGCTGCTGGTGTTCATCCTGCAGAACCTGCAGCCCACCTCGGTCACCTTCCTCGGCCTGCGCGGCGACCTCCCGGTCGGCGTCGCGCTGCTGCTGGCCGCCGCGATCGGCGGGCTGCTCGTGGCGCTCGTCGGCGCCGCCCGCATCCTGCAGCTGCGGCGCACCGCGAACCGCCGCAACCGCGCCGCGACGCACTGACTCCGCTCCCGGAACCGGCGAGGCAGCGCGCGGCACCTGCCAGGTCCAGACCTCCGCTTCGCCCGGTCGGCGTACATTTGACGCGGGCGCGCGCCGATTCGCGCGCCCGCAGCGTCAAGTCCGCCCCGGTTCGCCGGCCGCAGTACCGAGAGAGTTGATCGGGTGAGTGCCCCCACGGTGACCTCGCAGAACAGCGCCGAGGGGCAGCCCGGCAGACGCGTTGCCGGCGGAGCCGCCCGCTGGCTGCGGATCATCGCCGTCGTCGCCGCGGGCCTGCTGCTCTACGCGGCTTCCCCGCCGCGCGACCTGTGGTGGCTGGCGCCGCTCGCCGTCGCCCCGTTCGCCGCCGCCGTGCACGGGCGCCGCACCCGCGGCGGATTCGGCTACGGCGTGCTGTTCGGGTTCGCCTACATGCTGCCGCTGCTGGGTTGGATCCAGGACTTCCTCGGGAACCAGTTCGGCCCGTGGCCGTGGCTGGGCGTCGCACTGGTCGAGGCGGTGTTCCTCGGACTCGCCGGTGCCGGCATGGCGCGGGTGAGCAGCCTGCGCGGCGCTCCGGTGTGGATGGCGGCCGTGTTCGTGCTGTGCGAGGCGCTGCGCGGCGCGCAGCCCTTCGGCGGGTTCCCGTGGGGGCGGCTCGCGTTCACCCAGCCCACGGGACCGCTGCTGCCGCTGGCCTCGGTGGGCGGCGCCGTGCTCGTCACCTTCGCGGTGGCGTTGATCGGTTGCGCGCTCGGCGTCCTCGCGCTGCGGCTGCGCCGGTCCCGCACCCGGCTGATCACCCCGGTGGTCGCGGTGCTGGTACCGCTGGTGGCGGGCGCGGCGCTGTGGCCCACCGTCGGCGTCGCCCCCGAAGCGGGCACCGCACGGGTCGCGACGGTGCAGGGCAACGCGCCGGACATCGGCCTCGACCTGCTCTACGAGGACGACGTGCTGCACGACAACCACATCCGTGGTGCCCGGCGGCTCGTCGAGGACGTCCGGGCGGGCCGGGTGCCGCGCCCGGACCTGGTGGTCCTGCCCGAGCAGGTCGGCAGCTGGGGCCCGACCCGCTACGACCCGGAGCTCAGCGCGGTCACCGCGCAGCTCGGCGTCCCGGTGATCGCGGGCGGTTTCGCGCAGGACCCCGACGGAACGTTCCGCAACCGCATCGTCGAGTGGGATCCGGAGCGCGGCGCCGACGAGGAGTACGCCAAGCAGCACCTGGTGCCGTTCGCCGAGACGATCCCGATGCGCTCCGTCGCCCGCCTGGTCAGCCCCTTCGTCGACCGCTTCCAGCAGGACATGGTCGCCGGGGACGTGCCGGGCGTGCTGCAGGCCGGAGCGATCCGGCTCGGCGTCGGCCTCTGCTACGACGTGGCCTACGACGACGTGTTCACCGGTGCCGCCCGCGAGGGCGCCACCCTGCTGGCGGTGCCCACGAACAACGCCTGGTACGGACACTCCGAGATGAGCTGGCAGCACCTGGCGATGTCCCGGTTGCGCGCCGTGGAGCACGGTCGAGCCGTGGTCGTGTCCGCGACCAGCGGCATCAGCGCGATCATCCGGCCCGATGGGGTGATCACGGCTCGCTCGGAGCAGTTCACGGCGCAGAATCTCCACGGCGACGTGCCGCTGCGCACCGAACGCACCCTCGCCACGACGCTCGGAGCCGCGCCCACCTGGGTGCTCTCGCTCCTGGGCGTCGGCGCCCTCGCGGCCACCGCGCGGCGACGCGCGCACGACAAGAACTGACACGCCCGGTCACGCGCCACGCACTGGGGGACGTGTGACCCGAAGGAGGATCGCTATGACGGACCGGCACGCCCCCGATGGTGGAGCGGGGCTGCCCGGCTCGGCTCTGGTCGTCATCCCCACTTACGACGAGCGGGAGAACCTGGAGCCGGTCGTGCAGCGACTGCACGCCGCGCTGCCGGCCGCGCACGTGCTCGTCGTCGACGACGCGAGCCCGGACGGCACCGGTGAGCTCGCGGACGAGCTGGCCGCCGCCGACGAACGGGTGCACGTGCTGCACCGCAGCGACAAGGCGGGCCTGGGTGCCGCCTACGTGGCCGGGTTCGATTGGGCGCTTGCCCGCGACTACGCCGCGGTGGTGGAGATGGACGCCGACGGTTCGCACCCGCCGGAGGATCTCGCCCGTATGCTGGCGATGCTCGGCCCGGACGGCACCGGCGCCGACGTGGTCATCGGTTCCCGCTACGTCCCCGGCGGCCGGGTCGTGAACTGGCCGTGGCACCGCCAGGCGCTGTCCCGCGGGGCGAACCTGTACTCGAAGTACGCGCTGGGCGTCCCGATCAACGACAGCACCGCCGGTTTCCGCGCCTACCGCAGGCACGTGCTCACGGAGCTGTCCTTGCACGACGTCGCCTCGCAGGGCTACTGCTTCCAGGTAGACCTGACGCTGCGCGCCGTCGAAGCGGGCTTCGCCGTCGTCGAGGTCCCGATCACCTTCACCGACCGAGAGTTCGGCGAATCCAAGATGAGCCCCGACATCGTCCGCGAAGCCCTCCTCCGAGTAACCAAGTGGGGCCTCCGCCGCCGAGCCACCCAGCTCAAAGCCCTACTCCCCCGCACCTGACCCCCGGCAAAGCGAGCCAATCCCACCCCACAGCCGAAGGCCATACCTCACGACGAAGCCGTGCATCAGGGGCGGGCGAAGCCACGCCTGCTCGGCGGCCGAAGGCCGTGCCTAGCGGCGAAGCCGTGCAGTGGGCGGCGAAGCCACGCCTGCCTTGCGGCCGGAGGCCGTGCCTGTATGTGCGAAGCACATAGCCCACGTCAAAAAGCCCTCACCCGCGGGTTCTCAGCTTCCTTCTCGCGAGGACAGCTTTTTCCCTCGTGGCGGAGCCACTTGGGAAAAAGATCCCGCAGCGAGAAGGAAGCTGAGGTTCCGCCACCCGACCACCAAAGCAGAACGAGCCGTCACCCCCCAACACACAAAGACGCCTGGGCTCCCCCGCACGGGGCCCAGGCGTTCGGTGTGCTCACCCGCTGGTCGCGGGGGTGCTGTTGTCGCTCAGGCGGAGTGGCTGCGCCGGCCGCGCAGCACTTCGAGCCGCTCGTTGAGCAGTTCCTCCAGTTCGGGGATGCTGCGGCGTTCGAGCAGCATGTCCCAGTGGGTGCGCGGCGGTTTGGCCTTCTTCTGCTCGGGCTCCGATCCGTCGATGATCTTGGATTCGGAGCCGTGCAGGCGGCACTCCCAGGTCGGCGGGATCTCGGCGTCGTCGGAGAACGGCACCTCGAACTCGTGATCCTTGGGGCAGGCGTAGCGCACCGTCCGGCGCGGTGCGAGGTCGTGGTTGCGGTCGGTCTCGTAGCTGACCGCTCCGAGCCGGCTGCCACGCAGAACGCGATCGGCCATGACGGTTCCTTTCACTTCGGCCCGGAGCAGTGTCCGGACGGGTTGTGCTCACCGAGTGCAACGACGGACGGACCGTCGCATGTTCCCGGCACGAGGCTTTCAGTTGCCGTCGGTGACGTTCTTCACTCGTCAACGACGTTGTCCCCTCTAGAGATGCAAGGAGGTCGCGTTCGTGACGCGTTCTCCTTCTCGCAACCTAGAGGTTGCACCGAACGGGTGATAGTGCCAGACAAGTTGTAACTAAGGGCAAGTTAACCTTCACTCTCTTGCTGAAATTGAAAGCGAGATCACCCGTGGACCGGCGGCGGTCGCCCGGGGCTCGATCACGTTGCGTGCCGACCACCCGCCCTCGACTGCGCGACGCTGCGTACCGGCATATGCCAATCATGCCGGTGTCCTCACTGAAACGCATCACCGGCACGGCCGAGCGCCGACATCGTTCACACCCGCTCCGGAGGACGGTTGCCGACCGCTTCGATGGCCCGGCGGACCGGCACCATCGACACCAGCACCAGGCCGACGACGAAGAAGAAGACCAGCGAGACGATCGCCAGCCGGAACGAACCGGTGGCCTGGCCGACTCCGGCGAAGACCAACGGCCCGAGCCAGGACGTGGAGCGCTCCCCGACCTCGTAGAGCGAGAAATACTCGGCCTCCTTGCCTTCCGGCACCATCTGGCTGAACAGCGAACGCGACAGCGCATTGGTACCGCCGAGCACCAGGCCGATCCCGACGGCCAGCCCGTAGAACTGGAACTGCTGGCCGGACTGGACGAAGTAGGCCGCGGCCAGCACGCCGACCCAGACCACCAAGCTGATCATGATCGTCTTCTTCGCGCCGATCCGGCTTGCGAGCAAGCCGTGCAACACACCGCCGACGAAAGCGATGAACTGCACGATCAGCAACGTGATGATCAGTGACTCCTGGGGCAGCCGCAACTCCATGTCACCGTACTGAGCGGAAACCTGGGTGACCGTCGCGATCCCGTCGGTGTAGATCATGTACGCGCCGAGGAACGCCAGCGTCAGCGGGAAGCTCCGCGCCTGCCTGATCGTGGAGCTCAGCTGCTTGAACCCGGCCGTGATCACCGAGGCGCCCCGCTCGGTCCCTTCGGGCGCGTGGTGGCCGCGCAGCGCCGCCAGCGGCAGCAGGGTGAACGCGGCCCACCAGATACCGGAGGTCACGAACACGACGCGGACCGCGGTGTCCTCGCTGAGCCCGAGCGCGTCGTGACCGAGGTAGAGCGCCAGCTGCAACGCCAGCGCGCAGCCGCCGCCGAGGTAGCCGAAGGCCCACCCGCGGGAGGACAACCGGTCGCGCTCATCGGCGTCGGCGATCTCGGGCAGGAACGAGTAGTACACGACCACCGACGCGCCGAAGCAGATGTTGGCGGCGATGAAGAAGACCAGCCCCCACTGCCAGTTCGACACGCCCACCAGCCCCAGCAGCGAGGTGGCCAGCGCGCCGCCGAAGGCGAAACCGGCGAGCATGCTCCGCTTGTTCTGGGTGCGGTCGGCGATCGCGCCGGTGATGGGCAGCACCAGCACCTGCACCACGGTGGCGACCGAGAGCAGGTAGCCCCACAGCGAACCGGCCGGGAACGCCAGGCCCAGCACGGAGATGTCGCAGCGCACCAGCGAATTGCCGCCGGGGCAGGCTCCGATCCCGTTGCGCGCGACGTCCGCGGTGGCGGCTTCGGTGGCCACGCTCGTCAGGTACAGCGAGAGGAACACCGTCGTCACCGACGTCGGGAACACCGAGTTGGCCCAGTCGTACCAGCACCAACCTCGCTGCTCGCGGCGTCGTCTCGCGGTGTCCGGCGCGAGACCGCCCTGCACGCTCATACCTCTCCGTCCTCAAGTGTTCACTCGATAGGGGTAACGGGGACTGTATCGGCTCCAGATCAACGCGCGGTCGCGGTGCGATGATCATGCTTCCGACGGCTCCTGATACCCCTATCTCCCCAGTTCATCGCGTTGGCCGGTGATGCGATCGCAGCCGGTCCGGCCGTTCGTGCGGCGCTCCCGCCCCAGCGCGCCGCGGGCGGTTCAGGACAGGTCGTCTCCCCGCTCCGCTTCCCGGAGGCCGCCCGGTCCGGTGCCGCCCGCGAACCGGTCGCCCAGCACGTCGCGCAGCACGTCGCGCAGCACGTCGGGACGATCGGTGACCACTCCGTCGACCCCCAGGTCGAGCAGGTCCCGCATCTCCGACGCCTCGTTCACCGTCCACGTGTGCACTTCCAGTCCCCAGTGGTGCGCCATCCGGACGAACCGCTGATCGACGACGCGGATCCTGCCGTGCCACCGCGGCACCTGCGCGGCCCACCCGTCGATCCGCGACCGCAGGCCCCGGCCGCCGTAGCGCGACGCTCCCCACAGCGTCGCCGCGCTCCGCTTCCCCATCGACGTCAGCAGTTCCGAGCTCCCGCCCTTGCGCAGTTCGCGCAGCCGGCGCTCGTCGAACGACGCGAGGCAGACCCGATGCCACGCGTCGTGCCTGCGCAAGGTCTCCAGGACCGGCCGAACCGCGGCGTCCTCCTTGACGTCGATGTTCAGCAGCGCCTGCGGGAGTTCCTCCAGCACGTCGTCGAGGCGGGCGACCGGTTCCCGCCCGCCGACGCGGGCGGACCCGACCGCCGACCACGGCAGCCGACGGATCGTACCGCGCCCGTCCGTCGTGCGGTCCAGGTTCGGATCATGGTTCAGGACGACCACCTCGTCGGCCGTGGCGTGCACGTCGGTCTCGAGGTAGCGGTAGCCCTCGTCGACGGCGCGCCGCAGGGCGCTCATCGAGTTCTCCATGTCGTGCAGGTCGCCGAGGTGCCAACCTCGGTGGGCGAATGCGCGTGGCCAGGGTCCCTGCAGGAACGGGTGGGTCACGGGGGCTCGGGTCCTTTCACGACCGGGGATGCGGGCGGGATCGCCGCTCCACTCTGCCCGACGCGGCGCGCGCGGCGGCACCCGCACCGGCGTGGCAATGCGATGTTCGCCGAGAGGTCGCATTACGGTTGCGCACCGTGGACAGCCTGCCCGAGATCAATTCGCCCACCACCGAGACCGCCTCCAGTGGTGCCGCACCACCGGTGGCGGAGTCGGGGCGCCGTCGTGCGGACCGGCATTGCGCCTGGTGCGGGCGTCGACTGGCCGCCTCCGGGCGGCAAGGGCGGCCGCGCCTGTACTGCACGCAGTCGTGCAGGCAGCGCGCCTACGAGCGCCGGGGAGCGGTGCAGCGCTCGGGACTGCCGGAGGACGCGGTGGTGCTCTCGGCGGCGGAGATCGCGGACCTGCAGGACCGGCTGTTCCAGCTGCGCTGCGCGGCCGAGGACGTGGGCACCGCGGCCGAGGACGGCGCGAGCACCGAGGAACTGCGCAAGATGGCCGCCGAAGTGGTCTCGGTGGCCGCGGAGCTCGAACGCCTGCGCTGAGCACCCGCTCCCGTGCCTTTGGACCCTGGTTCCGCGCCGTCCCGGCGGGTCAGGCTCGAAGGCCGTGCGCGCGAAGGGGGTCAGGGTGTTCCTTCCCGCCAGAACCGTGCTCGCCGGTGTCGACGGTTCCGAGCAGTCGGAGCGCTGCGCCGAGTGGGCGACCGCGGAGGCGGCGCTGCTCGGGGCCTCGCTGCACCTGGTGCTCGCCTACGACACCGCGCACCGCCGGGAATGGGCGGACGAGCTGGTGCGCGGCGTCGCCGCGCGGTGCCGCGCCGCCGAACCCGAACTGCACGTCCGCGCGCAAGCGGTGCCCGGGAATCCCGCCGAGGACTTGGTGGCGCGGTCCGCGGAAGCGGCGCTGGTCGTCGTCGGGTCCCGCGGTCGCGGAGCGATCCGGGACGCGTTGCTGGGTTCGGTGAGCACCGCCGTCGCCACGAGCGCCGGTTGCCCGGCGGTCGTGGTGCGCGGGGCGGGCGAGCCGGGTCCCGGCCCGGTCGTCGTCGGCCTCGACCTGTCGCCCGCGAGCAGGCCCGCGCTGCACTTCGCGTTCGACTGCGCGGACCGGCGCGGGCGCGAGCTGGTGGCCGTGCAGGCGCTGCCCGACGCCTACTTCCTGCCGGCCATCCTCGACGACGCCGAGCGCCGCAGGCACCAGGAGGACGCGGAGGAGCAGGTGAGCGGCCAGCTGGCGGTGTGGCGGGAGCACTATCCCGATGTCGTGGTCCGCCGGATCGCGACGGACCAGCATCCGGTGGAGTCGCTGTGCGAGCAGGCACGCGGCGCGCGGCTGCTGGTCGTGGGCCACCGGTCGCGGAGCACCCCGGCGCGGCCGGGCTCGGTCGCGCTCGGCGTGCTGCACCACTCGCCGTGCCCGGTGGCGGTGGTGGGCGATCAGGTCGGGTTGGACTGGTAGCCCGGCCGATCACTCCTGCGCGGACCGCGGTGCTCCGGTGGTCGGCCGTCCACCTCGCGCACCAGCTCGATCGCCCTGGCCAGCGTGCTCAGCCGTTCGTCGAGGTCGTCGCCCGCCGGGTAGAGCCGCACCAGGTCGACCCCGGCGTCGCGCCATACCCGCAGCCGTTCCCGCACCATCGGCTCGGTGCCGATCAGGGTGGTGGCGAGCACCATGTCATCGGTGACGAGCGCCGCCGCGCCCGCGCGGTCGCCCGCCTGCCAGCGGTCGCGGACCTCCGCCGCGACCTCCGCCCAGCCTTGGCGGCCGTAGGCCCGGTTGTAGAAGTTGGTCGACGCCGAGCCCATCCCGCCCAGGCTGAACGCGAGCGCTTCCTTGCGCGCCGCCACCATCGGGCGCAGCGCGTCCTCGTCGCGCGCGAACGCCACCTCCGCGCCTTGGCACACGTCCAGGTCCGCTCGGCTGCGCCCGGCGTCGCGCAGTCCCTCGTCGAGGTGCGCGAAGTAGGCCTCCACGGCGCCTTCCGGCACGAAGCTGGTCCCGAGCCACCCGTCGGCGATCTCGCCGGTCAACCGCAGCATCGCGGGCGACATCGTCGCCAGGTAGATCGGGATCGGATGTTCGGGCCGGGCGGAGAGCCGCATCGGCACCGCCTCTCCCGGCAGCGGGATGGTGAACTCGCGGCCGGAGTGGGCGATCTTCTCGCCCCCGAGGGCGGCTCGGACGATCTGCACGGTCTCCCTGGTCCGGCTGCGCGGCCGCGCGAAGGGGACGCCGTGCAGCCCCTCGATCACCTGCGGCCCGGAGGCTCCCAGCCCGAGCAGGAAACGGCCACCGGACAGGTTCGCCAAGGTGATGGCGGTCTGCGCCACCGCGACGGGAGTGCGCGTGCCGACCTGCATGATCCCGGAGCCGAGCAACATCCGGTCCGTCTTCGCCGCGTAGTGGCCCAGCACGGAGGGCGCGTCGGAACCCCAGGCCTCGGCGACCCAGCACACGTCGAGCCCCAGCTTCTCGGCCTCCACCACGAACGCCACGTGGTCTCGGCCGCCCCCGGATGCCTCGACCGTGGTCGCCGTGCGCATCAGGCCGCCCGTTCCGCGGTGCGCTTGAGGAGTTCGAGGGTGGCGCCCATGTTCTCCGCCAGGTCGGACAGCCGCCGGAACACGATCTTCTGCTCCTTCTCCGGCATCCGCTCGACGGCCATCGTGAGCCCGGAACGCCCCGGCCCGATCCGCACCCGGTAGCTCAGTTCGGTCCCGCCGTCCTGCGGTCGCAGGGCGAACCGCCAGGTCGCGAGGGGCTCGGCGGGGTCCTGCACGGCCCAGGCGAAGGCGCGGCCGGGCTCGCACTCGACGACGTGCGAGGTCGTGGTCCACTCCCCCAGCACGTCGTTGCCGTTGTGCCCGCGGAAGCGCGCGCCCAGCGCGGGGCCGGTCGCCCCGTCGAGCCACTGCACGGAGCGCAGTTCGCGGCTGCCGCCGGGCAGCAGTTCGATGTCGGACACGACCGGCCACACCTGTTCCGGAGTGGCGGCGACCCAGGTCCGCACTTCGGTACCCGGCCGGTCCGCGAGCCGTGCTCCAGTCCACTCCATCGTCGACCAGGCCTCCGCTGTTGCTCCCAGTAGATCGTTGTTGAACACCAGAGTTTCAACATGAGACCGACAATGTCAACCAGGCTGCCCACCCGGCGAACACGTGCCAGGAGGCATCGCGAGACGGAGGCGGACCTCGGTGGTCGCCGGGGGGTTCCGGCGAACGGCACCGGAGCCGTCACTCCGGTTCGGCACCGAACCGACGCACGACGTCGGGACGCCGGGCCAGCTTGGGCGGGAACCCGGGCCCCATCCGCATCTCGCTGTCCTGCGCGCGCATCGGCCGGGCGCACTCCGCGCACACGACCTCGGCGTGGCTGTCGTGCCCGCAAGGGTGGTGGTGGAACGTGATCGGCGGCCCGTCCGCGTCGGCGAGCCAGCGGTCTCCCCAGGTCGCCATCGCAGCCAGCACGGGGAAGAAGTCGCGGCCCTTGTCGGTGAGCACGTACTCGTACCGCTCCGGCTCAGCCTGGTAGCGCTGCTTGGCCAGCAGCCCTTCGTCCACCAGCAGGCGCAGCCGGTCGGTGAGGGTGTTGCGCGCGATGCCCAGTTCCTGCCGGAACTCGTCGAAGCGCCGGAACCCGTAGAACGCCTCCCGCAGCAGCAGCGTCGTCCAGGCGTCGCCGAGCAGGTCCGCGACCCGCGCGATCGAGCAGGGCCAGTTCCCGAACGAAGTCCGCCGCATGCCCGTCAACATACGCACGCCCACCCCGCGGAGCCCCGGCGCTGCACCCCGGCCGCGGGGGCGCGGGTACGTACCATGGACGGGTACCAGGAAGCGGGGACGTCATGCGCACCACGGCACCGATCGGCGCGAACAGGCCGGTCAGCGGGCCACCCGCCGATCCGTGCGGTCGCCTGGTCCGGTATGATCAACTCGCGAACCGCGAACCGCGAACCGCGAACCGCGAACCGCGAACCGCGAACCGCGAACCGCGAACCGCGAACCGCGAACCGCGAACCGCGAACCGCGAACCGCGAACCGCGAACCGCGAACCGCGAACCGCGAACCGCGAACCGCGAACCGCGAACCGCGAACCGCGAACCGCGAACGGGCCTAGCCGGGGCGGTACCGCTCGGGGCAGCATGGTCCGGTGCACGCTCGATCACCGGAAGTCACCATGACCGGTGAGCCGCCGCAGCCGCTGGTCACCGAGGACGAGCCGGTGCACGGCACGTTCGGCTGCGAGCGCACGGTCCTGGTCATCGCACGCACCATCACTTCGACCGCTCGGCTGCTCGACGCGCTCCGGTTCTTCCGGGACGACTTCCGGGTGGACCTGGTCTTCACCGTCAACGACACCTCGCGGCACAGCACCGGAGTGCACGAGCTGCTGCGCGATGCGCGAGCCGACCGGATCGTCCCGTGGGACCAGGTGCGGAAGGTCCCGTACGCGCTGGCGATCTCGGCGAGCGAGAACGTCGACTTCGACGAGCTCGACCTCTCCCGGCCGGTCGTGGTGCTGCCGCACGGCATCGGGTTCAACAAGTACGTGCCCGACCCGAAGACGGGCGGCACCCGCCTCGCGGGCCTGCCCTCGGAGTACGCGCTGCGCACCGGCAACGTGCTGGTGACGTTGGCGAACGAAGCGCAGGACCGGCAGCTGCGGGCGGTCCGGCCCGAGGTCGCGGGCCGCACCGCCGTCGTCGGCGACCCCACCTTCGACCAGCTGCGGGCGAGCCTCCCGCTGCGCGACCGCTACCGGCGGGCGCTGGGCCTGCGCGGCCGGAAGCTGGTGCTGCTGAGCTCAACGTGGCGCGAGGAGGGACTCCTGGGCACGCATCGCGGGCTCGCGGAGCGGTTGCTCGCGCAGCTGCCCGCCGACGAGTACGCCGTGGCGTTGGCGATGCACCCGAACATCTGGTCCTGGTACGGCGAGCTGCGGGTGCGGACCTGGTTCGCCGACGCCGTCGACGCCGGCCTGCTGTTGCTGCCGCCCGATGGCGGCTGGCAGGCATCGCTGGTCGCCGCGCACCAGGTCGTGGGTGATCACGGTTCGGTGAGCCTCTACGCCGCATGCCTCGGAAAACCGTTGCTGCTGGCCGCGTTCGGAGCGGAGAGCGTGCCCGGAACTCCCGTCGAAGTGCTCCAGCGCGGCGCGGACCACCTCGAGGTGCGGGGCGACGTGCTGGAACAGCTGGAGCGTTCCTCCCGCGAACACGATCCCGAGCGGTTCGCCGCGCTGTCCGAGCAGGTGTTCGCGCACCTCGGCGACGCCTCCCGCGTCCTGCGCGACGTGCTCTACGACCGCCTCGGCCTGCCCGCGCCCGACCGGGAAGCGCCGCTGCTGCGCCCGGCGGACCCCGCGCCGCACCGGCGTGAACCGGCCTCGTTCGAGGTGTTCACCGAGTTCACCGCGCCGGACGCGGTCGTGCTGCGCCGCTACCCGGCGGCCGTTCGGCGTGCGGACGACCCGGCCGATCTCGACGGAGGTGCGCAGCGGCACCTCGCCGTGGACGAGGACGAACCTCGGCTGGCACGGCACCAGTCCGCCGCGGTGCTGGCGCGCGGCGCGGTGACGAATGAGGCGGACGCGCTCGCATGGCTGTCCCGGTCCGGCATCGACTTCCCCGGCGCCCGGATCCGTGCCGCCGCGACCGCGGACGGCTGCCTCGCGACCGTCCGCAATGGACCGGCGGTGCGGATCGCGACGGATCGCCCCGCCGTGGCCATGCTCGCCGCGTCGGCGCTGTACGCACTCGTCGTCGCAGGGCGGCGCGCTCAGCAGGTCACCGTGGTGTCCGGTGCGCAGGAGTTCCGGATGACCGTGTCCGAGCGCTGACGGGCGCTCAGCCGAGCCGTTCCAGCTCCGCCCGCAGGTCCGCCGCGCGGGGCCCGCCGAAGCTCTCGTGCACGGCGAGCGCGGCGCGCAGGTTGTCCCGTTGCAGCGCCACGTCTCCACGAGCGGCGGCGACCTCGGCGAGCCGTTCCCTGGCCTGCGCGGCGTAGTAGTGGTCCTCGCCCGCGATGAGCACCGAGATCGCCTCGTGCAGCACATCGTTCGCGGCGTCGAGTTCGCCGAGCCCCGCGTGGGCGACGCCGATACCGGTGAGGGCGCGCCCCGCCATCCGCTCGTCCGGCACGTCCCTGATCAGCCGCAGCGCCTCGTGCAGCGTCTCCAGGGCTCGCCGGTGCTCACCGGACGCGTCCAGGCTGCACCCGAGGAAGTACGTCACGAACGCCCGGCCTCGCAGGTCCCCGGCGGCGACGAACAGCTCCAGCGCCTGGCCGTACGCCTCGACCGCCGTCGCGCTCCGCCCGGTCGCGTCGCGGTACCGGCCCACGAGTTCCCACACGGAGGCCAGCAAGCGCGGCTGCCCGAGTCCCTCCGCCCGCGGCAACGCGGCGTCGAGCTCCGCTTCGGCGCGTGCGAGCTCACCGAGGTCGGTCAGGGCGCGGGACACGAAGCTGCGCAACCGGGCGACCGCGTCAGGCCGCTCGTCGAGTTCCGCGGCCCGCACCCCGAGTTCGGTGGTCGCGACCCATTCCAGCAGGTAGCGGCGGTTGACGTAGAGCGCGGTCATCGCCTCGGCCAGCTGCCACGCCGCGCGGTGCAGCCCACCGTCCACAGCGGACCGCAGCACCGCGGCCAGCGTCGCGCGTTCGGCGTCCATCCAGCTCATCGCGTCCTGCTTCGCGCGCTCACCGGTGAACGGCTGCTCCTGTCCCGCGAGCAGTTCCGCGTGGTCGGTGATCCGCAGCCTGCCCCGTCCGAGGATCGCCAGGTCGGCGAACGCGGCCCGGTGCAGGCAATGCCGCACGATTCGCCGCAACGTCGCGGCCCGGGACTCCGCGGAGTCGTGCTGCTCGGCGCAGGCCCGCGCGTGCGCCCGCACCAGGTCGTGCATCCGATAGCGGCCGCTGCCGTCGTCGACCACGAAGTGCGCGTCCAGCAAGGCGACCAGCACCCGGCGCGCCCGAGCCGGGACCTCGGCCGCGGCGCGCACCAGGTCCAGGTCGAAGTCGCCGACCGGCACCAGGCCGAGCCGCCGGTACAGTTCCGCGGCCTCCGGCGGCAGCATCTTGTAGGCGACGGTGAACGGCGAGGTCAGCTGCGACCCGTCCGCCCGGTTCTCCGCGACGAGCTCCGCCACCGGCAGGCTCGGATGTGCGCGCAGCGCGGCGGCCATGATCCGCAGCATCTCGGGGAAGCCGCCGCAGAGCCCGGCGAGCTCGCGCATCGCCGCCGGTTCCTGCTCGGCCCGGCGGGCACCGCACATCGCCTGCATGAGTTCGCTGCCTGCCTCGTCGCCGAGCGGGTCGATCTCGACCACCGAGGCTTCGTCGAGCAGCAGGTCGCTGAGCCGCCGGTTGCTGGTCACCAGCACCGAACTGCCCGGCGCCTTCGGCACGAACGGCTCCACCTCGGCGGGTTCGGCCACGTCGTCGAGCAGCACCAGGACCGGCGATCCGCTGGTCCACGTCTGGTAGAGACCGGCGCGCCCGGCGAACGTGGACGGCAGCACCTTCTCCTGCACGCCCAGCGAACGCAGGCAGTCCGCGAGCGCATCGCTGACGGCGACACCGTCGGGTCCGCGCAGCTTCCCGAGGTCCACGAAGAGCTCGCCACCGGGATAGGCGTCGACCTCACCCGCCACGTGCCGAGCCGTAGCGGACTTCCCCACACCGGGCAGCCCGGTGAACATCACGATCTTCGAGCCGGGCTTCCCGTCGCTGTGCGCGAGCAGTGCGCGGGCACGGGTGCGCTCCCGGTCGCGATTGACGAACTCCCCCGTCAGCGGATGGATCTCACGCGGCACGCGCACCGGTGTCGTACCGATGTAGGTGTCCCCGTAGTGCGCGCCGGTCTGCACGACCGGACCACCGGCCGCGCCGGACACGGAGTTCGCCTGCTGCGGCCGATCGTCCATGCGCCCATCCTCATCACCCGGCGGTAGTCGGCTCCCCACGGTACGCGAGCAGCCCGCGCAGATCAGCCGGATCGCAGCTCACGACGAAGTGCGCAACCGGGGCGTCGACGCGCTCCGCAGCGGTGCTCCAGGTGATCGCTTCGGCTCCGCGATGTCCCCGGCAGCGGCAGGACCACCTCGCCGCCCGGTTCCGCACGCGCGCTCGCGATGCCGAGCTCGTTGTCCTCGCGCAGATCAGCACGCCCCGCACGCTCGGCCACGACGGCGAGTTCCAGCCGCGCCCGCACTTCGTAGAAGTGGTCACCACCGGAATCGCGACCGCCTCCGGCAACGACGCGACGGCGTCGCCGAGCAGGTCCGCGCCCCGCTCAGGGCCGGTTCCCGAACGAAGTCCGCCGCCCACCCCCGCGGAGCCCGCCTCACCGCCCCTGGTGCGGGGTGCGCACGGTGCCGAACTGGGTGCTGTTGAGGTTCTGATCGGCGAACTTCACCGCCACGGCGCCCAGGATCTCGGCCATCGCCGCGGCGGCGGGAGTGGGATTGCGATTCGCGGGGCGGGCCAGCAGGATTCGCCGGATCGGCGCGGGCACTCCGGTGGCGAAGCGCACCAGCCGGACGTCGCTGCGACGGTTCGTCATCGCCAGCCTGGGCGCGATGGCGATGCCGAGCCCGGCGGCCACCATCGCCTGCGCCTCCTGGTAATCGTGCGACTCGTACCCGATGCGCGGTTCGAAACCGGCGCGCCGACAGCTGCGGCGCAGCACTTCCGCAACGGGATGGTTGTCCGCGCGGATGATCCACTGCTGTTCGGCGAGATCGGTGAGGCCGATCTCGCCGGCTTCGAGCAGCTCCGAGTTCGCGGGCACCACCAGCACGGTCGGATCGTCGAGCAGGTGGCGCACGATCAGCGAGGGGTCGTCGACGCGGTTCCACTCGTAGTCCCACAGCATCGCGAGTTCGATCTCGCCGGTGTCGAGCCGGTCGAGCAGGTGCGCCAGCAGCCCGGAGTGCACCTTGACGTGCAGGCTCGGGTGCTTGCGGGCGAAGCGGGTCAGCGCCGGGGGCAGCAGCGACGCGCTCACCGTGGGGAACGAACCCAGCCGCAGCGTCCCGCGGTCCAGCCGGGCGAGCGCTTCCAGATCCGCGTCCGCGCCGCGCAGCTCGCGGCGGATCGCCCGGCCCCTGGCGACGAGGGCTTCGCCCGCATCGGTGAGCCGGACTCCGCGCGGCAACCGGTGCAGCAGGGGCTGACCGAGGTCGGCTTCGAGCCTGGACATCTGCTGCGAGGCGGCGGACGGCGTGACCCCGGCCGCGTCGGCGGCCGCGGTGAGCGATCCGCGTTCCGCGACCTCCACCAGCAGCAGCATCCGCCGGACGTCGAGCATGCGCTTCCTCCTGCCGAAACGGAGCCGATCCAGAGCGATCCTTGAGCTGTGCTTAACGGCATCTTAGAAAACGAACATTGTCCTCAAGCCTACCTCTCGCCACTGTGGACCTCGCCCGAATGGTTCGGAACAACGGAGAAGCCCAGTGCACATACCGGCGACCTTGGTGCGGGGCGGGACCAGCAAGTGCTGGTTGTTCGCCCAGGAGAACGTGCCGGACGACATCGCGGAACTGGAACGGCTGCTGGTCGACGCCTACGGTTCCGCGGACCCGGTGCAGCTCGACGGCGTCGGCGGCGCCACCCCGACGACCTCGAAGGCCGCCGTGGTCTCGGCCTCGCAGGCACCCGGCGTGCACGTCGACTACCTGTTCGGCCAGGTCGGCATCGGGGTGCCGCGCGTCGAATGGGGAAGCAACTGCGGCAACTGCGCCACCGCCATCGCGCTGTGGGCGGTGGCGCGCGGACTCGTCCCGCCCGACGGAGACCGCACTCGCGTGGTCATGCGCAACACCAACACCGGAGCCGTCCTGGAGTCCGATGTGGACACCACTGGCGGCGTGGTGCACGAGTTCGGCGACCAGACGGTGCCCGGCACCAGAGCCGGGGGCGTCGCGGTGGGTCTGACGTTCCTCGATCCGGGCGGCCGCACGACGGGTGCGACCCTGCCCACCGGGCGGGCGCTCGACGTGCTGCGCGCGGGCGACGACGACTTCCCGGCGACGCTGGTCGACGCCGGCGCACCGGCGGTGCTGGTCCAGGCGGGCGCGCTCGGCGCCAGCGGAACGGAATCCTTGGAACGAATGCGTGACCTGGTGGCTCCGCTGCGCCAGGTCCGGCGAGCCGCGGCCCACCTGATCCTGCCCGGCCGCGACACCGGCGACGCGGTGCCGAAGGTCGGCATCGTGGGACCACCGGCCGACTACATCAGCACCACCGGCGAGCGCATCGACGCGCGATCGCACGACGTGTCGGTGCGGATGTTGTCCATGAACAGCCCGCACCCGGCGATCGGGCTCACCTCGGCCGTGGCCGTGGCCGTGGCCGCTTCCTTCCGGGGCAGCACCGTGCACGACGCGGCGGGGTCGCCGAGCTCGACCGCCACGCGGATCGGGACCGCGGCCGGGGTGGTGACCGTGGCCTGCGACGACCTCACCGACTCCGGCCCGCGACGGGTGACCATCCGACGCGCCGCCCGGGTGCTGTGCGAGGCGCGCATCCACATCCCGGACTCGGCGCTGCCGCAGCCCGCATAGGAATTCCTCCCAGATGATCGGTGCGGTGGTGGAGCGGATCTTCCGCTGCGGGACTCCAACGGCTCCGATGACCGACCGCCGCGTCGCACGCCCGCCTCCACCGCGTCGCGCCCCGACCCAGCACTGAGGACAACGATGTCTGCTGAACTGATCTCCATCGGCGCACTCGCCGTGATGTTCGTGGTCGCCACCGTGCTGCCGATCAACATCGGCATCCTGGCGTTCCTAGGCGCGTTCGCCGTCGGCACCGCCTCGCTCGGCTTGTCCGAGGACGAGATCTTCGCCGGATTCCCCGCCTCCCTGTTCGTGACGATCGTCGGGGTGACCTACCTGTTCGCGGTGGCACGGCGCAACGGCACGGTGGACCTGCTGGTCTCAGCGGGGGTGCGGCTGGTGCGGGGCGAGGTGGCGCTCATCCCGTGGGTGCTGTTCGCCGTGGCCTGCGTGCTCACCGCGTTCGGCACGTTCACCCCGGCTGCCGTGGCGTTGCTGGTCCCGGTCGGCATGAACTTCGCCCACCGGCACCGGATGAGCCCGCTCATGATCGGCATGATGATCATCTGCGGCGCGCACGCGGGAGCGTTCTCGCCGATCGCCGTGTCCGGGGTGCTGGTGTCGGGGATGCTGGCGGAGACCTCGCTCGCGGTCGCGCCGCACGTGCTGTTCCTCGCCAGCCTGGGATTCAACTTCGCGCTGTCGGCGGTCACGTTCCTGCTCCTGCGCCGCTCGGCGACCGTCCCGGCCGGAGAGCCCGAGGAAGCGCCCTCCGTCGAGCAGGCGGGCGCCGGGATCACCTGGAGGCAATGGCTGACGCTGGCCTCGCTGCTGGCTTTAGCGGTGGGCGCGCTGGTGTTCCAACTGGAGATCGGGATTCTCGCGCTCGCCGCAGGCACGCTGCTGACCCTGGTGGACATGCGCGCCCAGGCGAAGGCGGTGGAGGGCATCAGCTGGTCGACGATCCTGCTGGTCGCGGGGATGGTCACCTATGTCGGCGTGCTGGAGAAGGCGGGCACCATCGATCTGATCTCGCACCAGGCGGCGTCCTCCGGCGCGCCGCTGCTGGTGGCGCTGCTGCTGTGCATCGTGGTCGCGGTGGCGTCCGCGTTCGCGTCGTCGACCGCCATCCTCACCGCGATCATCCCGGTCGCCGTGCCGCTGCTGCTCTCGAGCCACCTGAGCGCGGCGGGCCTGGTCGCGGCGCTGGCCGTGTCGACGACCATCGTGGACGTCTCGCCGTTCTCCACCAACGGTGCGCTGGTGCTGAGCAACGCGCGGGGTGTGGACAAGGACGCCTTCTACCGGCAGGTCATCGGCTACTCCGCCGGAGTGGTCGCCCTCGGCCCCGTGTTCGCCTGGGGCGCGCTGGTTCTGCCGGGCGCGATGTGAGCACCGGATGCGAGGACGACCGCCGGGTGCTCGACGTCGATCGGCTCGCCCGGTGCGGCCATGCGGGGGAGCCGACTTCGTCGAATTCGGCCGAGACGGTCGCGTCGATCGTCCGGTCCGCCGCAGCGGGCGTCCGGTTCCCGGTGCACGGGGTCCGCTTCCGCGGTGAACGTGTGGACCAGGGTGAACAGCACCGCGCAGGAGCTCGATCACATCCGGTCCACACGTCGGTCACCTCTCGGCGTCGCGGAACGGGCGGGTCAGCTCCGGTGCGCCACGGCGGCGTCGGCGACCGGCACGGTCCCCAGCACCAGGTCCTGCCCGGCGTCGACGGTGCAGGTCAGGTCGAAGGTGCCCAGCGCGGTGTCCGAGCCGTCGGCCTTCTTCGGGGTGAGTTTCGAGGTGAACGTGTCCGCGACCGCCACCGTCGCGTCCCCGGCGGCGTCCGGCGTCACCGCGGGCACCGGGCCGGCGGCGGTCACCACCAGCGGGCCGGACTCGGGGATCGGCGTGCTGGGCACCGGCAGGTCCTGCATCACCACGTCCTGCGCCGCACCCGCCCCGTCGGTGACCACGGCGTTCACCGTGGCGGAGCCTTCTACCGTGGCCGCGCCGAGCAGGTCGAAACCGTTGACGGTCTCCTCCGGCACGCTCACCGTCGCGGAGAAGTCGGTCGCCTCGATGGGCTGGCCCAACACCGCCGCGTCCGGCAGCGTCACCGCGATGTCCGTGCTCACCTGGCCGTTGCCGATGAGCGGGAAGGCGCAGGTGTAGCTGAGCGTCTTGGTCACCGGCGCGGCCGACGCCACGCCCGCACCGGCTGCGGCGACACCGACGGCCAGCACCGTCCCGGCCACGACAGCGATACCACGGCGTGCCGCCAAGGCGAATTCGACATTCTTGTTCACAGTTCCTCCAGTCTGCGCACAGCCGTCCCGAACATGCGGGAACCGCTGCTCCTGAATTCATTCCGAACCAGTAGAGAAAACGCACCACCGCACAAGGAAGTACTGATGCCGCAACGAATCCGGCACCGATCAGAGCGAATGGACCCGCAGCAATTTCGACTTCTGCTCGCGGATTTCGGAGATTACCGAGAGGAAACTCCCCGCACAACATCCGGTAATGAAAATCCGAAGGAAACCGCCGAAACCGGGCGATCCTTGTCATCTCGCTCATAACGACCGTCCCCGCGACGCGCACCGGCGGACGAAGCGAGCGGCGCCGGCGACGACGCAGATGCTCATCGGGGACCGGATCGTGACTGTTGCACCGGCGGCCTGGCATGACACCCTCAGCGGCAACCCTGCCAAACACGGGAGAAAGTCAGGTTGGCAAGATACGGAGTCCGGGTGACGGCTGCGGCTCGCACCGGAGCACGACAGGAAGGAACCAGGTGAACGCCGACACCGCACAGGTCGACGACCTGCGACTCATCGCCCTGCCCACCGCGCTGAACTGCACTGACATCTTCGTGCGCTTCACGCTCAGCGAGTGGTCGCTTCGGCCGCTCGCGGACGAGGCCGCGCACACCACCGGTCTGATGGTGGACGCCGCGGTGCAGGCCTCCGATCCGAACTCGCCTGGGTTCCTCACGATCAGATTGCGATTGCGCGGCGATTGCCTGGTCATCGAGGTCGAGGACGAGACCAAGGGCGGGGCTCCCGCTCAGTTGAAGGAATTACAAGGAATGCGCACCGGAGTGGAACCGCTCGGCGGCCGCGGCAACCGCCGCTGGTGCGAGCTGGCACTGCCGCCGGGCATGAGCGCCTCCGCGGTGCCGCTGCCGCGGCGCGAGAAGCGACGCTCCCCCGCCGCCGAGGCTCTCGGCGACGAGCCCGACGAGCTGGACCCGCAGGTCATGCAGCGACTGCTGTCCGGTTTGAACAACGCGGGCGGCGGCCACCGCAAGCCTGACTGAGCACCGCTTCCGCGACCAACCTAGAACAGGTCCGCGCCTGGACCCCCTCGGCGTCCAGGCGATTCGGCCTGTCCGGATGCCGGTGCGCGTGGCGCGGGCCGGCGACCACCGGCCCGCTCTACGCGGCCGATGACGAGCGGGCGGGGCGCGCATTCGGCCGATCATCGGATTTCCCGCGTCCTTTCGGATCGAACGTCGGCGGTGGCGAATCGTCGAGCGGGCCATCGCCGAGGATCGAATGCTCGGCGATCAGGGAATGCGCAGGCGCGCCAAGACGGCCTCCGGTGACAGTTCCGCGAGATCGCGATCGGCGCTCCACCTCGCCAGCACGGCGGAGGCCGCCTCCGCCAGTTCCGCGGGCAGCCCCGCCGCCTCCAGCGTGCGGGCGATCTCCCGCATTTCCGGTTCCCACCGCCACGCGCGTGCTGCCACGCTCGGCAAGTAGTCGCGTTCAGCCAGGATGCGACCGGACATTCGCTCCGCCTCGCCCAGCAGGGCATCGGTGACGTCGTGCTCGTCAGCCAGGGAATGCGCGACGGCCGCCAGCACCCGGCTCGCCTTCTGGAACGACGCGAACGCCATCTTCAGCGCGCTCGCCCGCCCGATCGCCTCGCCCAACCCCACCGGTTCGAGACGGGAACCGGCGAACAGGCCCGCGAGGAACCCCACGTGCTCGGTCGCACCCGCCAGGTACAACCGCGCGGTGTGCGCGGCGTCGGGCGGCGGGCCGATGATCGCCCCGTCGACGACGGTGATGCCTGCGCCCGTCAGCACCGCCGCAAGGCCCCCCACCGTCTCGGGCGCGATCGCGTTGGCGTCCACGTACACGCCGTCGTAGCCGATCTCCGCGACCGATTGAGCCACGTCGAACGCGGTGGCCGGTGGACACACCGAGAGCACCGCGTCGCAGCGGGCCAGCAACTCCGGCAGCGCGCCCACCTCGTGCAGTCCGGCTCGCACGGCTCGATCTCTGCTCTGCTCGCTGCGGCCCTGCGAGCACCACAGGACGGTGTGGCCGCGGCTGCTCAGCTGCACGGCGACCGCCGCTCCCATGGCTCCCGGATGCAGCACGCCCACCGTCGACGGCTTCGCGCCCGTCATCTCGCGCCCTCGAACAACTCGGCCCGCTGCGAGGACTCGCAGCACGACACCACTTGTTCCCGCAGTTCCCACGCCAACGACGTGCCGTGCAGGTGCGGCCGTTGCAGCACCTGGCTGATCTGGCGCAATCGCCGAACCACGCTGTCCGTGCGGCGCCGCCCGGTCACCTCCAGCACCGCACGCACCTGCTCGGCCGCGCCTTCCAGGTCGTCCTGGCCGAGCCGGGCGACCGCCAGGTCAAGGCGGGCCAAGCTCATCTCTCCGACCCGTCTCCGTTCCGCCGGGTCCCGCCGGTAGAGCTCCACCGCCTCGGCCGCCGCCCGTTCGGCCTGCGCCAAGTTGGCGCGGTCGCCCAGCCACAACCAGGTGGTGGCGCTGTAGAACGTCTGCTTGGCCACCGGGAAGGTCATCAGCCCGCCCGGTTCGTCCTCACCGACCACCTCGGTCCTGGCCCGGTCGGCCCGGCGCAGCGAGTCCTCGGTGGCGCGCTGATCGCCGAGCCGCGCGTGCGCGCGCGCCTCGATGGACGCGAGCCGCACCCGCGGCGTGCCCGCCTCCGGCTCGTAGCGCCAGCCCTGCGCCGCGAGCGCCACCGCGTCGCGGGGCCGTTCGTCCCAGTACGCGACGAGGCTCTGGGTGCCGCGGATCCACGAGCGGAGCGAGTTGTTGCCCGCCAGTTCGGCGCACAGGAAGGCCGTGCGCGCCTGCGTCTCGGCCGCGGCGAGCCAACCGAGGTCGAAGGAGGCGTTGGCCAACACGCCGCAGACCACGCCGCCGACCAGGTACAGCTCTTGAGACTGGGCTGGACGCTGCCTTCCTTCCAGCAGGTCGAAGATCCTGTCCCGGAGTTCGCGCAGTTCCACGAACAGCGGGTACACCGGACGATTCGGGTAGCTGGTGACGATCCGGCCCACATCCGCGCGGAACTGCTCCAGGCTGTGGGGACCGACGTTGCTCTGTTCGGCGAACTGCCCGAACCGGGCGGATTCGACGGCCGCCGTGGCGACCTCGCTTTCCATCGACATGTCCACGTTGTCCAGGTGGCGGGAGCCGTGCGTCCCGGCCTGCGTCGTGGCCGGGCCGGAACCACCACCGTCGTCGCCCCGCAGGGGTGGCCCGAACAGTTCCTCTGCCGATTCTCCGAACATCCGTTCCAGCACCCGGCAGGTGGCCGGATGCGGGAGCCCGCCCAGCTGACCGCCCAGCCACCGACTGACCTGCCGCTGTGACACGACGGCGGATTCACCGCGTTCACGAGCAGAAGCGTGGAAATCCCCGCAGAACTCCTGAACGGTCCGGCGGTTCTGCCGCAGAACCTGCTCCAGCCTGGTCCGCGCGGACACGTGCACTCCGACCACCGCAGGCTCCCTCATCTCCGCCAGTGCCCTTCGCCAGAACCGTTCGGCCGCGTCGGCCGTGCCGACAGCCGAGGAAGTGAACGGCGTGTTCCACACCTATGTCAGGCAAATGTCGGACAGGCGCGGGCAATTGTCGTCGCCGTGTCGCGCCCGTTCGCCGCACACTGTGGTGTCAAGATCCAGGGAGGTGATCTCTCATGCCGATCCAGCAGGACCTCGTCCAGTGGCATGTGGAAGACGTTCGCTGCCATCGCGGGGGCAGGATTCGAGTTCCGGTGGAACAGTCTCCGTTCGGCCGCGTGCTGCCCTATCACCGCCGCGCGGGCGAACATCCGAAACCGGGTTGCGGCGAGTTGGTCCGGTCCCGGGGGTGGATCGCCGATCTCGGCCAGCGAAGCCTCGGCGAACTGCTGCTGGGCCTCTCCGCCGTGACCGCGTTGAGCGAAGTCACCAAGCAGGTGCCATTGCACTACAGCGGGCCGGACGCCGAGCTGATGCGGCGGTGTTCGGTTCCCGTCGAGTCCACCGAGCACACCTGGGGGCCGCACGTCGTCCGGACCGCCACCCGCGCGCCGATCCGCTTCCGGATCGACCCGGACGAGCAGCCGACCTGGCTGGACTCGATCGGCCCCGGGGAGGTCGAAGTCCACTCGGCGTTGCCGATGCGGCACTACCTCGCGGTGGAGCAGAGCCTCGGCGAGCGGCTGTCCGCCGACGGCGCCCCCGCTCCCAGGTTCACCTCCGCGACAGACCCCGAACCGTGGCACGTCGTGTTCGTCGCCGTGCCGGGCTGGCCGCGGAACCTGGAGTTCCGGCCCGCCGATTTCGCCGCGGTGGCCCGAGCTCTGGTCAGCCTGGTCGACGCCCCGTGGCGGTTCACCGTCGTGACCGCGCGCAACACCGCGACGGCGGACAGGTTCGACGGACTGCCCGCCGACGTGCTGTGCGAGCCCGGCGCCGCGGACTGCGTGGATCTGTTCGCCTCCGCCGAACTGGTCGTCGGCACCGACTCCGGGCTCACCCAGCTGGCGGCGCTGACCGAACGCGCGGACGGCGGCGGCCCGCAGGTCGTCGGCCTGTACTCCAGGCACGCGCACATCAAGTGGATCACCGGACTGCCGGATCACCACGCGATCGCGACCCGCTTCGCCCAGCTGCTCGCGCTGGCCGACCGCAGCGCCGACCACGCCGAACTCACCGACGCCACCTGGGGTGCCGGAGCGGATCTGCGGTCGGTCCCGCCCGAACTGGTGGCCGACTTCGCCGCCCGGTGCGCCGGTTGGTGCTGACCGACCCGGTGGCCCGAACCCGGCTCGGTGACGGGCCTTCCCCGCCGCGCTCGGGCTCGCGCTCCGTCCAGATCGCGAAGGCGCGGTCACGTTCTCGCCGTACCCACCGGTGCCGCACTCGCACATGGTTCCTCCCAAGGGATCGATGCCTATCACGCACCCACGACCAAGCGCGTTTGGACGAGTTCCGGCGGTTTCCACCACGAGACAAGGGAAACGCAACGCCGGATCGGGAGCGACGCCGCAGGCGAACCTCCCGACACCACTAAGTAAAACGTACCTGCTCCCGAAATGGCATCGCTCGATCGAGGGGTCGTATCATGGGCGCGTGTCCGCAGGTGCAGGCGAAGTCCGCTACGACGACGCGTTCGTCGCCGCGGTCGGCGTGCTCAACACCCGGTGGGCGTTGCACGTCGTGCACGCGCTCAGCGCGGAGCCGCTGGGCTTCAACGAACTGCGGCGGCGCGTCCCCGGTGCCGGCCCGAGCACGCTCAAGCAGCGGCTCTCCGAACTGGCCGAGGCGGGCCTGCTGCACCGCGAGGTGCTGGACGGATCGCCGCCGCGCACCCGCTATTCGCTGACCGAACGCGGCGCAGGGCTCCGGCCGATGTTCACCGAGATGACGTCCTGGGCCGACCGCCACCACCTGGAGGCACCGGACCCCGCCGAGATCAGCGGCGGAGTTCTCGGGCTGTTCCAGGAGAAGTGGGCCATGCACGTCGTCTGCGTGCTGCTGACCGGGCCGCACGGCTTCAACGAGCTGGCCCGCGAGGTCGGGATCAGCCAGGTCACCCTGTCGCAGCGGTTGACCGAGCTGGAACGCCGCGGCCTGGTGGATCGCGACCGCACCGGCTCCGCCCCGGCCTACGCCCTCAGCCCCGCGGGCATGGACTTCCGCGTGGTCGCCGAGCCGCTGGTCGAATGGGCCCACGACCTGCACGCCCACCACGAGCGCCGGACCGCCGATCGCGCCGAGGACGCGGCGCGCGGCTGAGCGGACCATGGCTCGTTCGGGCCGCCGGTCGCGCCGCGTCAGCCGACGATCGGGTCGCCGGGCTGCTGCGCGTCTTCGCGGCGCGGCACCTGGTCTTCGCAGCCGTTGAGCTAGTCCGGCGTCGTCGCCAGCAGGACCGCGAGACCGTCGACGATCTCCGCTCGCGGGTTGGTGTTGCGGCTGCACGCGAGCTGCTGCAGGTACTGGGTCGAGACCGTCACCTGCCGGTACCGGTGGAGCTGGTCGGCCAGCGCCGCCAGCGAGCAGCCGCGCTCCCGGTACAGGTCACGGAACCGCTTCCCCAGGAATTGCCGGTCACGGCCCACGAGATAGCCCACCGAGGACTTCAGCACCAGCGCGAGCTCGGCCGCGTAGTGCGGCACCGGCGAATCCGGCGCTCTGCCGAGCTTCGCCACGCCCGGCCTGGTGACGACGACCCCGCGCTTGCCCAGGTCGCGCACCAGTTCCGGGTAGCCGTACCCGCGCTGCTCGCACAGCAACCGGAACCGTCGCGCGCTGATGCGTTGATCGCCGGACACGACGAACACCCCCAGGAACCACGGAGTTCGGCACACCCCTGACCATCCACTGTAAGCGGTGATCCCCTTGTCTTCGGCGGGCGCCACAATTTAAGCTGCTCACCAGCAGGAATCAACTCAGTCGCGGATTCCTCCGTTCAGCGGTCCCGCGGCTGGGGATTCGGCGTGTCCGGCGCGGAGCCCGATGTGCCGCGTTCCTGCACCCGAGCCGGGGGTCAGGAAGCGCCGCACATGCGGTGCCGCGCCGGATGCGCTGTTCAGGGGGTGCATCGCATCCGGCGCGCAGGGCTCCGGGGCACGCGCCGACCTGCTCGATCAATCCGGCCAAGGACAGCTTCGCAGGGAACCGCGTTTTCGCACCCGATCGAGGCCGAATGAACGGAATGCCGCCGAGTGGCCTCGCACTAGCCGACGAATCGAACTTCGCGCCGCTCCACAATGGAAAGACGCCCGGCCCGACGAGCCGTTAACACGGCATCCGGCTGACACGATCCGCAACCCCTTGCACTATCGCGAGACCCGTGCGGCACGATGCAAAAGGACCACTCACCGCCGGGCAACTTGCCGAGCTTTTTCACCCGAACAGATGCTTGCCACGACTGGGGGCGGTTCGAGATTCTATTCAGCTCGCCAAGATCAGGCAGCGCGCAAGAGGCCAGCACGAATCCAGATCGCATGGTGACAGAGGAGATCCGCGGCATGTCGGCCGACCAGCACGATCAACGCCTCCAGCTCGTGAGGACCAAAGCGGAGCTGTGGGCAAAGAACCTCATCGAGTTCGGCCCCCAGAACACGTTGCTGCACTTCAAGAACACAAAGACCACAAGCCTGGATCTAACGACAGCAAATCCCGTATCCGTGCGGGATCTGCTCTCTGGAAAGCAGGTCAAACTCGGCGCGCTCTTCGTCGATTCCGACGTGCACAAGGATTCCTGCGCACGAGCCCGATCCTTGCGACGCACCATGACCGCGTTCGCCGAGGAACAGGGAATCGACATCGGCAAGGTCGCGCAGGGACTGGTCAAAGCCACACCTAGGCACGGGTCAACACCGCAGACTCCCAGTCGCGGCACCCGCGCCCCGCTGCTGCTGCGCTCTCTGCGCATCACGGCGCGAACGGTGGCCGAGAACGAGTTCATGCTCGAGGCCGACCGAGATGTGGAGGTCAACCCGGTTTTGCTCTACGCGCTCGACCAGGATTACGGGCTCGACCTCGACCTCGCCGAGTTCACTGCCACCGCGCAGGACCTCCTGGCCGGCACCGAGGACCCGCAAGAGCAGTTCGACGGGGTGTGGGCCGAGCTGACCGCAGTGGCCGAGCACCAGGGCGTTCCGCTGAGCGTGGAACGGGCAACCGTGTGCGGCCTGTTCAACTACGCCAAGCAGCCCATGGTCGAGGACCTGCTGCACGCGTCGGAACTACTCAGCAGCCATGACTTGGTCGCCGCTCTCGCCGGGGACGTTCCGGCGCGGGCAGCGGTCACGGCGGAAGGCGCCGGGTTCAGCCCACCGGCGGCGGACTCCATCGAGCCGGCCGAAGAATTCCTGGTGCAGGACGCGGATTCCTCGCAGCAGCGGGCGATCAACACGGCGCTGGCCGGGCACCACCTGCTCATCGAAGGCCCTCCCGGCACCGGCAAGAGCCAGACGATCGCGAACATCATCGCGGGTGCGGCCGCACGCGGAATGCGGGTCCTGTTCGTCTCCGAGAAGCGCGCGGCGATCGAAGCGGTCACCGGTCGACTGGCCCTAGCCGGCCTGGACAGGCTCGTGTTCGACCTGCATCAGCAGCGAGTCGACAAGAAACACGTCGCCCGCCAGCTCCAGAACAGCCTGGAAAACGCTGGGCGGCAGCCGCGGCCGGACGTCGGCGACACCCACCGCAAGGTCGGTGCGCACCGGGCTGAGCTGCGCGGTCACTCCGACGAACTGCACCGGCCACGCGCACCGTGGAAGATCAGCGCGTACGAGGTCCAAGCGGAGCTGCTGTCACTGCGCGCTCCGGCATCGCCGCACACGTTCGCCAGGCCGACACTGCAGCTTCTCGACGCCGACACGGTCACGGGACTACGGGAGAAGCTGCACTCCTTCATCGACAAAGGCGGACTCCGCGTCGTCCGACGAGAATCACCCTGGTGGCAGGCCGAGATTCGCGGTGTCGACGACATCGACGACATCCTGATGAAGCTCGACGCGCTCGCCACGAAGACCTTGCAGGCGGGCAGGCGGAGCATGACCTCGGTGTTGCACCAGACCGGGCTGCGCACTCCGGTCGACCTCGCGGGCTGGCAAGTGGTGCTGCACCTGCTCGGAGAGGTCAACGACAGCGTCCGAGCGTTCGGACCGGACGTCTTCGGCACACAGCTCGACGATTGGTACTTCGCCACGGCTTCCCACCGGGAGCGCACGCAAGCCGGGCACAAGCTCGGCTGGCTCACCAGGCGGAAACTCCGCAAGGAGATCACGGCGGCCTCCACGGACGAGATCAAGCAGCGCGGCGTGCTGCACCGCAAGCTGCACGCGGTCCGAGGGCAGCGGGACCGGTGGCAGGAACTCGGTGATCCGGCCGGGCATCCCTCCGAGGTGGTCGAACTCGGCGAGACGATGGAACTGTTCAACACGTTGCGCGACCAGCTGACCTCCGTAGCGCTGTTCGCGAATCTCACTGATATGGAGCGCAAGCCGCCAGAACAGGTGGATGCGGAGTTGGAAAGGCTGCTCGAGGACAAGGCCACGCTGTGGCAGATGGAGAACATCACCGCGCTGCTCGGCGAGTTCGAGCGGCTGGGTCTCACCCAGCTGGTGCAGGACGTCGCGCGGCAAGACCTCGACGGTGACGCCGCATGGCGCTTGTTCCGGCACACCTGGTTGAAGTCGCTGCTTCAGCGGTTCAAGCTCGATTCCCCGGCGCTGCGGGGCTTCACCTCTGCAGAACACGACCGGCGGGTGCGCGAGTACCAGGACTCCGACATGACCCATCGGGAGAGTTCGGCCAACAGGGTGCTGTGGGAGGTCGGCAAAGCGCTGCGCCAAGTGCGCGACGACCACCCGGACGAAACCAAGCTGATCCGCGAGCAGGCGAACAAGAAGTCCCGGCACATGCCGTTGCGCAGCCTGGTCGAGAAAGCGCCGAACGTGCTGCTCGCACTGTTCCCGTGCTGGGCGATGTCGCCGCTGGTGGTGAGCCGCACACTGCCTGCCGAGCGGCTGTTCGACCTGGTGGTCTTCGACGAAGCGAGCCAGATCCAGCCGCACGAGGCGATCGCGACGATCGCCCGTGGCACCAGCCTCGTGGTGGCCGGGGATGACAAGCAGCTACCGCCCTCGAACTTCTTCGGCCGCATGCTGGCCGGTGATGAGGACAGCGACGAGACGGGCTTGGAGGACTACGAATCGATCCTCACCGTGATGCGGACGTGGATCTCGCGCCAGGAGCAGTTGAAGTGGCACTACCGCAGCCGGGACGAACGGCTCATCGCCTTCTCGAACCGGGAGATCTACGGCGACGGCCTCGTCACGTTCCCCGGTTCCAGCAAGGAGGCACCGGTCTCGTTGCACGTCGTGGACGGCGTGGCCGCACCGGGCCAGGACGGCTCGGCTCCGGCCGAGGTGGCGCGGGTCGTGGAGCTGGCGCTGCAGCACGCGGCGGCGCGCCCGCACGAAAGCCTCGGCGTGATCGCGATGGGCGACAAGCACGCCGCGCGGATCGAGACCGCGGTGCGTCACGCGGTCCAGGGGAAACCGGAAATGCAGGAGTTCTTCACCGAGCAGTCGAGTCCGGGCTCGCGGTTCTTCGTCAAGAACCTGGAACGCGTACAGGGCGATGAGCGGGACGCGATCATCCTCACGGTCGGCGTAGCCAAACGTGCCACCGGCCGGGTCGACGGGCGGAGCTTCGGCCCGTTGAACCGCACCGGTGGCGATCGCCGGTTGAACGTGGCGGTGAGCCGCGCGAAGCGGCGGATGAGCGTGGTGAGCTCTTTCGAACCGGGCGAGCTGGCGCCGTCGGACACGGGCACCGGAACCGAGTTGCTGCGCAGGTACCTGGAGTTCGCGCAGGCGCACGCGGACATCGACCAGGTGGGCCGCCAGGAGGCTCTGGACCTCAACGGTCTCGAGCTGGACGTGGAGCAGGCATTGGCGGAGCGGGGGATCAAAGTCTTCCCGCAGTGGGGCTTCTCGGGTTACCGCATCGATTTCGCGCTGGCTCATCGCGACCAGCCCGGGCGGATGGTGCTGGCGGTGGAGGCCGACGGCGACAGCTACCACCGGTCGTACAGCGTCCGGGACCGCGACCGGTTGCGGCAGTCGCACCTGGAGAACCTGGGATGGCGGTTCCACCGAGTCTGGGCGTCGGCGTGGTTCAGCGATCGGGCCGGGGAGACCGACAAGATCGTCAAGGCGTGGGAGCAGGCAATGCTCGACACCGACGACGAACGCTCGGGTGCTCCCGCTGGCCACTCCGCCCAGGAACCGGTCCGGCGTGCGGACCCACCCCCCGAATCCCGACGCGGCCCGCGGCCGGACGTGACACCCGGGCAAGCGATGGACAAGTACACCGAGCGGGAACTGATCTCGCTCTGCCGCTGGCTGCTGCGCGACGGTCTGCAACTGGACCGCGATGAGCGAATCACCCAGGCCATGCAGGAGCTGGGCAAGAGCAAACGCGGCCGGATCATCGTGGAGCGGCTGACCCGCGCCGTAGAGATCGCCCAAGACCAGGCAGACCGAGAGGACCGTTGACATGTTGCCGCTGGACGACCGCACCGCGGAACGAATCGCCACCGTGATCGTGGACATGGGCGGACCGTACGAACGCAAGTCCTACGAGTTGGAACCGCTGCTGGCACGAGCGGGCTGGGTACCGGCGCCGGAGTACGACGGAACTCCGCGCGTGCGGTGGTTGGCCGAGCAGCTCATCGAGCATCGCGATGACCACGCCCGCATCGAGCGTCTGCTGTGCCGGGTCTGCGATCCCATCGAGTACGACGACGGCGCTGAGGTCGCCGAAGAGTTCCGCACGATACTCAACGAGAAGCTGATGGCAGAACGCCTCATCATCTCGCTCGTCGGTGGTCGTCCAGTGTTGGGCGAGATCGGGTCGGACGGCTCAGCCCAGTTCACCGCCCCCGACGACCTAGACGAACGCATCAGCGGCTTGATCGTGGATACGTTCGCCGCCGACCTGCTCGTGCGCAGGCTCTCGGAGGCGCGAATCTGCGCGAGCCACGGCGCGCACACGATGGCCGTGATCGGCATCGGGAGTTTGGTCGAGGGCTTGCTCTACTCGGTTCTCGTCGAGCGGGATCCGAAGATCCGCGAGTGCGGCTTCACCAACGAGAAGGGCAAGGAAGTGTCTCCCCATCAGGTCGGTCTGGCGATGCTGATCAGCCTGGCGCACGACAACGGGTGGATCCAGTTCGACGCGCGCGCCTTCATGGATCGCGTGCGGGAGTTCCGGAACTTCATCCATCCGAGGTTGGAGATGGAGAAGCAGTCCCGGTTCGACGACGACACGGTGATGATGTGCTGGGCGCCGGTCCGCGCGCTGCTCAACGATCTCGAAGAGCACCTGCCACCGGTCCCGCGCTGATCCGTCGGCTGCTCGGGCAAGCGGTCAGTCCCTCCGCCGAGGCCGTCGCGCTCGCCGGTGCGGGCGCCGTCGTCTCCGCTGCGGGCGGCCTCCGCGGCGCGGAGTTCGCGGGAGCGCTGCACCTCGTCTGCGCGGTGCTCGCCGCGCTGGCTGCGATCTCGGCGGTGGCGGTGCTCGTGCTGGCCCGGTGCTGAGGTCGCGGCGGTTCACCGCGCGCCGCGACGGCGGGGTTCCGGGCCGGGGCGGCTCGGGACTTCGTCGTTGCGGCGCAACCACTGCCGGGCTCGCACGCGGACGTCTTCGTCGTCGTCCCAATCGCCGCCGGTGTGCACGACGTCGAGCACGTGCTCGTCGTCGTGCGAACCGCGCCGGTCACCCGCGTGCACCGTCATCAAGTGCTCCCCGCGCCCCCAGCGGAAGGTGTAGGACCGACCCGAAGGGGCGCGGGCGAACACCCAGGTCATCGGCAGGTACCGCTTCGTCACGACAGCAGCCCCTCGGTCTCCGGGAGCGGGTTCCGCACTCGACCACGCACTAGCGCTTCGGACATACCAGGACGTTAGGACGAGGATGCCGCAGCTCCGGGTAGGTTTTCTCCCCTCACCTGATCAGCTGACCCGCAGCTCGCGAGCCAATTCACGAGCCGTGGCCGACTCACCGGCGGGTGGACTGTCACGCAGTCCGCAGGCGAGCTGACGAGCCCAGCCGTTGTAGCGCGTGGTCTCCGGCGCGGTGCGATGCGCCTCCCGCAGAGTGGCCAAAGTGGACGGTGCATCGCCCTGCTGGTCATGCGCGCGTGCGACTTCGATCAAATGCCGCGCGCGACGCGGGACCGACGCGATCTCACCGCGCGCCAGGCTGCGCTGGTACCGCAGCGCCTCGCCGCCGCGGCGCAGGTCAACGCTGATGCTCACCGCATGCGCGCGCATCACCTGGGTGCTGAAGCTCGACTGCACGTGCCGGTACCCGGGGCCGAGCGTGCGCGCCACCGAGTCGGCGAGTTCCCAATACCGCCAAGCCTCACCGAGATGGCCCTTGCGCGCGCAGGTCAACGCGCACTCGACGAGCAGCGCGCCGCGCAGCCCGTTCCGAGCATCGTCTTCGCCCGCTTCGAGGGCGTGCTGAGCCTCGATGGCGACCGTCAGCGCTTCGTCCCAGCGCCCGGATTCCCGCAAGACCTGCACCAATGCCCACGCGCCGCCGCCGATGAGGTACGGGTCGTCGGCCTCGTACCCTTCGGTCACGGCACGGTCGACGACGAGCCACACCAGTTCCGGCGCGGGCTGGTAAGCGACGTAGAAGTTGGCCAACTGGTAGACGCCGGCGAGCAGCCGCCGAGCCTGCCGCTGCTCAGGGCCGCGCCGGGAGCGCACCGCGTGCTGTGCGTCGCGGATCAGGCCCGGAAGCACACGCCCGACCCTCGTCCGGTGATCAGGCGAAGCGTGGCGGATGGTCCAAGCTGCGTTCAGCCTCTCCGCCAGATGCGCCGTATCCACCTCGCCCGTCGAAAGCCGGAACCGATCCGCGGTGAGCGCGGCCTGCACCTCCCGCAGCGCGGAGTGCTCGTCCCCGCCGTCGAACCGAGCGACGGACACCGCGGTGTCGTTGCCCGTCAGCTCCGCCAGATCGGCGATGTCCAGTGCTTTCGCCAGGCGCACCAGCATGTGCAGCTTCGGCGTCTGCAAACGACCCGACTCGACTGACTTGACCCACTCCGCTGAACGGTCCACCAAGCCGCCCAGCACGGGGCGGCTCATGCCGACACGTTCCCTGGCCCGTTTGATCCGCCAGCCGACGTCAGCGCTCATGCACCCGAAGTATCCACATCCGGTTGCAAAACGGAACATCAACACGGCCGCGGGCGAGCCGATCGCACCGCCGCCTCCCGGTGATCGGAGCGTTCGTCTCCTCTCGTTGGACGAACGGTCCGTTCACTCCGCCCGGTGCTGCATCGCTCGGTGTGGATCATCCCGGCGGGCGTGGTCGTCGGAGGGCGTGCGATCTTGTTGATCGTTGAACGACTCCGCTTCAGCCGGGCGTCCCGATCGGTGCCGTTCGGCGCGTCACGGATCACACTCGGCCACACCGACCGGAATGGAGCGTTTACAGTGCGTGCCCGCCAGACCATAGTTTGAGGCGCACGCGCGGTTGCCGACTCGTGGAGAGACGATCATGCAGAACAGGCTCGCCCGCACGGTGCGGACGGCACTGCTCATCGGGGCAGGCAGTGCGGTCACACTGGTCCTCGTCCCGACCGCCATCAGCATCGGGACCGGCGGAAAGCTCCCCGGATTCCTCCAACCGCTGGCGACGTTCCTGTGGCCGCTGGTCATCGTGTTCCTGCTGTTCGCCGCCGCGCTCGCCGCGTGGGAACGCATCACCAACGCCGACAAGCCCATCACCGCGCGCCGGCTCAACTCGCCGTCGAACCGCGAACGGTCCGTGCAGAGCACCGAGCGTTACGCCCGCGAACGGCTCAACGGCTCCCTCGCCGAACACGTCGCGCAACTGCTCGACGTCGACGAGGTGCCCGCGACGGTCGCCCGCCCGGCGGACGTCGTCGTGCAGCTCAACCAAGGCGGGAAATCCCGGCTGCCCGCCCACGCCGACCTGCCCGAGACCCTCGACGACGCCAACGGCGCGCTGCTGATCCTCGGCGCGCCCGGCTCCGGCAAGTCGACGCTGCTGCTGGAGCTCACCCGTGCGCTGTCGCTGCGGGCCGCGGGCGACCAGCGGCGGCCGATCCCGTTCATCATCGACCTCGGATCCTGGGCGATGTCCGGGTGGCGGTGGGACAACCGCAGGCCCGCGCCGCCCGCCGACTTCGAGAAGTGGCTGCTGCGCGAGATCGAACGCCGCTACACCGTGCACCCCTCGCTCGGCCGGATCTGGCTCGAACAGGGCAAGGTCGGGCTGATGCTCGACGGGCTCGACGAGGTCCCGCCCGAATACCAGGAACGCTGCGTCAACGAGATCAACAAGCTGCGCGACTCGTTCATCATCCGGGAACTCGTGGTCTGCTGCCGCAGCGAGGAGCACGAAGCGCTCACCACGCCGCTGCAGCTGAACAACTCCGTCACGATCAACCCGCTCACCCGCAAGCAGGTCGTGGAGTTCTTCACCCGCATCGGCCCCCGCGTGGACGGCGTGCGCTCCGCGCTGCGCACCGACCCGGAGCTGTGGCGCCTGCTGGACTCGCCGCTGATGCTGAGCCTGATGGCGCTCGCCTACCAGGACCGGCCGTCGTCGGAGATCCGGCTCAGCGGCGCGCTCCCGCAGCGGCGGCGCCAGGTGTTCGACGCCTACCTCACCGCCGTCCCCACCCGGGAGGCCGACGACCTCGGCTATCCGCCGGAGAAGGTGCTGCGGACGCTGCGCTTCCTCGCGCGGGTCTCGGCGAGCCCGCTGTGCAACGACCTCACGGCTCGCACCCGGTTGCCGAGCCTCGTCGCCTGGGCGCGCTTCCTGCCGTCGAGCACGCTGGTGCACGTGTTCGGGCGCGGACTTCCCGGCGTGCTCGCCGGATCCGTCACCGGTGCCACGCTGGCGATGGGCATGCTGCTGGGACCCGCGTCCGCGCTGGTGACGGCGCTGCTGCTCGTCGGCTACGTGGCGTTCCTCGACCACCTCTCGACGCTGCCGTGGGTCCGCCCTGCGCAGAAGTCCGGCACCATCCCGCAAGGCTGGATCACCGCCGCCTGCGGGTACCTGCTCGGGCTGGTCGTGAGCCTGGCGCTGGTCGGGCTCATCACGCCCGCCACGAACTGGCTCGCGGCGCAGCCGCTGTGGGTCGGGGTGCCCGTGGTGATCCTGACGGCGTTCCTGACGATCATGAGCGCGGTCGAAGCGTGGTCGAAGATGCCCGGCAACAGCGCGGCGCTCGGGGCGGCCGGGTCGGTGCTCGTCGGCGTCTCGATGTTCTGGATCGGGCCGCAGGAGCTGCTGACCTCGATGGGCATCGGCGTGGTGCTGGGCATCGTCGCGGGACTCACCACCGCGGCCCGCGACGAGGTGTGGTGGCAATTCGGCGAGGACCAGTACGAAGCGTTCGACGGGCAGGGTTCCAAGCTGCTGAAGAACTCCGCTCCCCTGGTCGGCGCGGCCGGACTGATGGGCGTGCTGCCGGTGCTGTTCTCCGGAACGCTGCTCGACGAACGCGCCCTCGACACGGGAATCGGCCTCCTGGTCGCGGGACTCGCCGCACCCGCCGCGTGGCACGCCGACGTGTTCCCCTTCGACAGCGCGAAGAACGCAGCCTCCGAATGGCTGGCGCGGGCGATGGCGCTGAGCGAACTGCCGGTCCGCCGGGCGCGGTTGCTGCGCGGGCTCGCGGAGCACAGCATGCTGTCCCGCGTGGACGGTGGGTACCGGTTCACGCACCTGCTGCTGCGCGATCACCTGCTCGGCTACGAGCGGAAACCGGCGAAGAAGCCGGGCGGCGAAGAGGCCACGGACTCCGATGCGGCGGAGAAGAGCTCGTCCGGCACCGGCGAATCCACGAGCTCGGACGAGGCGGCGAAGGCGGACTCGCCGGAGCAAACACCCTCCGATGCCGGGGCGGATTCCGGTTCAGGAGAGGAGAAGGCCGCGGCGGACCCGGCGAAGCCCGGCGCCGCGAAGTCCTGATCGGCACCCCGCGGTGATCAGCGCACCGCGGGGATCAGCCGCGCCAGGCGGCGGTACGAATCGAGCAGGGCGTCCTCGTCGTGGCCGCTGGTCGTGATGAGCAGCTCGTCGGCCTCCACCGCGTCCACGATGGACTGCAACCGGTCGCCGACCTGCTCCTCCGTGCCGTAGACGTGGCCGCGCATCGCGCGCTCGAAGTGCTCGCGCTCCTTGTCGCTCGGGCCACGAGCGAGGATTTCCGCCGCGGGCTCCAACGGCGGGAAGACGCCGTGCACTCGCGAGTACGCGGTGGACCACGCTTCCGGAACGAGGATGCGGCGCGCCTGCTCGGTGGTCTCCGCGACCGCGACGGAACGAGACAACACCACGTGCGGCCGATCCGACCAGGCCGACGGGCGGAACCGCTCGCGGTAGGCGTCGATCGAACTCCGCAGCGCGTCGTCCCCGCGCACGGCGGCGATCACCAGCGGCAGCCCGGCCACCGCCGCGAACTCGACGCCCGCCCCCGTGGCCAGTACGAACACCGGGATGTGCAGCCCCTCCGAGGGCACAGCGCGCACCGCGGACTCCGGGCCACCGGTGAAGTAGCCGAGGAGTTCGGCCAGCTGCTCGGCGAAGCGCTCCGCGGACTCGCGCCCGTGCCCCAGCGCCCGGCGCACCGCTGAGGTGAACCCGAGCGACCGGCCCAGGCCCAGGTCGATGCGGCCCGGGTGCAGCGATTCGAGGACGCCGAACTGCTCGGCCACCACCAGCGGCGCGTGGTTCGGGAGCATCACCCCACCGGTGCCGACCCGGATGCGCGAGGTCGCCCCCGCCACCGCCGCCGCCAGGACGGCCGGGGCCGCCCCGGCCACACCGGGGACGCCGTGGTGCTCGGCCACCCAGAACCGGTGGTAGCCGAGCGCCTCCGCTTCCACGGCGAACCGGACCGTGCGCGACAACGACTCCGCGGGAGCGCGCCCGCGGCGCACGAGCGAACGGTCCAGGACGGAGAAGCGCAGGGGTGCGGTCACACCGGTGCCAACACCGGCGGTCGGCGGCCGGATTCCCGACTGGCGCCGAGATCTCCCGGTCGACCGAACGGTCCGCTTTTGATACCCCGAATGGAGCAGTGCCCGGAATGAAGATACTCTCTGCATTCGATCAACACGTTGCGTATTCACAACAGGAGGATTCGCTGTGCCGACCTTGGCTCCACCAGCCCTCACCTACCAGTTGACCTGCGACGACACCCATGGCTGGGCGGCCGTGTACCGCACCAGCGGAGCGGTTCTGGAGTTCCTGGGCTTCCAGCGCCTCGACGAGGCCACCCTGCGGGTGCTGCGCGAGAACCCGGGCACCCACCGCGACGAGGACGGCATGCTCCGGTGCACGATCGCGGTCTGAGCACCCGGTAGCCGGTGCGCCGAACCTCCTGCACAGTCGGATGCGACGAGGACACGCGGGGGGACGAGATGAACGAGGCGCAGACCGAGCCGGTCGTGGTCGGCATCGACGGATCCGGGACCGCGCGACGAGCCGTCCGCTGGGCGGCGGGGGAAGCCGCGCGCCGGCGCACGCGCCTGCGGATCGTCTACGGCGACGTGTTCGCCGCACCCGCGATCCCCGGGCTGCGCAAGGCGCAGGCGCCGCCCGAAGTGGTCCGCGCCGACGTGGAGAAATCGCTGGCCGAGGCCGCCGAAGCCGCCCGGCGGGAAAGTCCGGAGCTCGCGGTGGAGACCGCCTCGCTGCCCGGAACCCCGTCGTCGGTGCTGATCGAGGAGTCGCGCCGAGCAGGACTGGTGGTGGTCGGGGACCGCGGGCTCGGCGGCTTCACCGGACTGCTCGCGGGCTCGGTCGCCGTGGCCGTCGCCGCGCACGGGCACGGCCCCACCGCCGTGGTGCGCGCGCGCAACGGGCACGAGCAGGAGGCGGCGCACGGGCCGGTGGTCGTGGGGCTCGACGGCTCCCGCAACGACGAGCGCCTGCTCGTGCAGGGGTTCGAGGCCGCAACCGGGTACGAGGCCCCGCTGCACGTCGTGCACGCCTGGAACCTGGTGGGCGTGGACGTGCGGCGGATGCGCGTGGGGCTGGCGGCCGACGAGATCCAGGCGGGAGAGGAACGCCTGCTGTCCGAACTGCTGAGCGGCTGGGGCGAGCGGTATCCGGACGTCGAGGTGCACCACCACGTCACCCGCGGGTCGGCGGCGGCGGAACTGCTGCGCCACGCCGAGCAGGCCCGGCTCGTCGTCGTGGGGGCGCGCGGTCGCGGCGGATTCACCGGCATGCTGCTGGGCTCGACGAGCCAAGCGCTGATCCACCACGCGCCGTGCCCGATCCTCATCGTGCGCGCCGCGAACGGCTAGCGCCGATCAGCTGGTCGCGGCGGCACGCGTTCTTGCGATGCGGGAGTCGGAACACGACCGGCCGGAGGTGGGACGCGACCGGGCGGAGGTGGGACGCGACCGGGCGGCTCAGGTCGCCGCGCCTCACGCGAAGGTCGACAGCTCCTCCACCGCGAGCGCCGCGCGCAGCGCGAGGTGGTCGTGCCAGCGCGCGGCGGTCAGCTGGATCCCGACGGGCATGCCCGAATCCGGGTGGCGACCGCAGGGAACGCTGATCGACGGCCCGCCGTACATCGACCAGACGTAGGTGAACCGGGCGATGCTCCTGGTGGAATCCGCGAGGTCGACCGCGTCGCGCCGCGGCACGTCCACCGGGATCGTCGGCGTCGCGATCACGTCGACCTCGGCGAACACGTCGTCCACCCGCCGCTGGAACGCGCCGCGCCACCGCCGGGCCTCCTGAGCGCGGTGAGGCGGGACGTCGTGACCGAGCCGGATCCGGCGCAGCACATCGGGATCTAGGGTTTCCGGGCGCAGCCGCACGCGTTCTTCGTGCACTTCGGCCGCCTCCGGGTACATCATGTCGAGCATCTGCCGCTGCGCGATCTCCGCGTCCGGGACCTCGATCCGCCGCGGTGCGCCCCACACCTCGCGCAGCGCGTCCAGCGCGGACCGCAGCACGCGCGCCACTCCCGGTTCGACGTCGTCGAAGAAGGCGTTCGCGGGCACGCCGACGCGCAGGTCGCCCGCTGCGCCAACGAACGCGGACTCCACGGGGATGCGCTCGGCGTCGACCGACGTCGGGTCCGCCGGATCCCACTCGTCCAGCGCGGCGAGCACCGCCGCCGCGGTGCGCACGTCCACCGCCATCGGGGACACGGCGTCGAACGACGGGCTCACCGGGAACACGCCCAAGTTCGAGACCCGGCCCAGGGTCGGGCGGACGCCGACGATGCCGTTCACCGCGGCCGGGACGCGCCCCGAACCCCCGGTGTCGGTGCCCAGCGAGGCGGCGCACATCCCGGCCGCCACCGCGACGGCGGAACCGCTGCTGGAACCGCCCGAGATCCGCGCGTGGTCCCACGCGTTGCGGCAATCGCCGAAGGTGTCGTTGCGGCCGACGACGCCCATCGCGAACTCGGCCATGTTGTTCTTCGCCAGGACGACCGCGCCCGCCTCCCGCAGCAGGCGGGTCGCGGTCGCGTCGGCCGCTGCCGGAGTGCTGCTGTGATGGGCCGAACCCGCCGTGCTGACCACCCCGGCGACGTCGATGTTGTCCTTGACGGTCACCGGCAGCCCGTGCAGCGCACCGTCCGGGCCGGACGCCGCGTCGAGCCGATCCGCGTCGCGCAGCGCCTGCTCGTCGAGCGTGGTGATCAGCGCGTGCAGCGCGGAATCCTTCGTGGCGGCCAGTTCCAGCCGCGCCTCGACGAGGTCTCGGATCGACGTCACTGAGCTCTCCTCACGATGACGCCGGTGGGCGGAGGCGCGTCCACCGGCTGGTCCTCCCCCGGCGCGGACGTGCCGGGGGTGGTGCTCCGCGCGCAGCGGCCGCTCACCGGCGGAAACCACCGCGGTCCCGCCGGTGAGCGGCGCGCTCAGCGCGCGGAGCGCAGTCGAGCCGTCGCCGCCTCGTCCACCGCCGAGGCGGCCAGGTCGATCTCCACCCCGTAGTGGGTCCGCGCGTCGTCGACCGAGACGAAGTCGTCCAGGACGTCCTCCAGCACGGTCGCGGCGTCGCGCTCGAACGGATCGCCGTACCCGCCGCCGGAGGGCAGTTTGATCTCCAGCGTGTCGCCCGCGGCGCACTTCTCCTGCGTGACCTTCGAGTGCAAGGGCTCTTCGCGGTCGGTGCCCGCGTTGCGGGTGAACGATCCGGCGCGGCCCGCGTGGCCGCCTTCGAGGCCCTTGGGCGGGTCGTTGCGGTTGTCGGCCTCCGACCCGATGAACGTGTCGGTGAGCATCTTCCACTTGCGCACGCTGCCGATCCCGCCGCGGTAGCGCCCCGGCGCCGGTGGCTCGTCGCGCAGCTCGTAGCGCTCGGCGATCATCGCGTGGTTGAGCTCCAGCTCCTCGATCGGGTTGTTGCGGGTGTTGGCCATCAGCGAGTCGACGCAGTCCATGCCGTCCTTGCCGTTGCGCCCGCCGTAGGAGCCCTCGTTGATCTCGATGTAGACCCAGTACGACTGGCCGTCCTCGGCCAGCCCCGAGTAGGCGATGGCGCACAGCGCCGCCGACGAACCCGCGACCGCCCGGTCCGGCAGGACGTCGGACAGCGCCAGGTTGATCGAGTCGAAGATCCGGTTGATCTGGGAGAACCGCGCGAAGCACGACGCCGGGAAGTCCGGGTTGAACAGCGTTCCCTCCGGCGCGTACGCCTTCGCCGGACGGAAGCAGCCGTCGTTCTGCGGGACGAACTCCTCCGTCAGCGCCTCGTCGAGCAGCAGCGTGCGCACCGCGGAGGCCACGGTCGGCAGCACCGAGCCCTCGAACGGCACGTTGAACGCGGTCGGCACCTGCCCGTGGGAGCCGGTGAGATCGACCACGACGTCGTCGTCCTCGACCTTCACCCGCACCGAGACCTTCAGCGGTACGTCCCGGTTCTTGCCGTCGTCGTCCAAGTAGGACTCCGGGGCCACGTACTCGCCGTCCGGGATCTCCCGGATCTTGCGGCGCAGCATGTCCTCCGAGTAGTCCATCCACTTGTCCGCGGCCGACATCACGACGTCGAGCCCGTAGCGGTCGAGCAGTTCGAGGAACCGCTTCTCCCCCAGCCGGGAACAGGCGATGAGCGCTTCCAGGTCGCCCGCGTTCTGCTCGGGAGTGCGCACGTTGTCCAGGATGTGCTGGATCAGCGCCTCGTTGCGCACGCCCGCGTCGTAGATCTTCATCGAGTCCATCAGCTTGCCCTCGGCCCAGACGTCCACGACGTCCATGCACAGGCCGGGGAAGTTCCCGCCGATGTCGGAGACGTGACCGGTGCAGCCCGCGAAGCCGATGTGCACGCCGCCGAAGAAGATCGGGATCATGATCCCGTAGTCGGGCGAGTGCGCCGCCCCGTGGTACGGGTGGTTGTGCAGGATGACGTCACCGGGCCGGTAGGTGCCCGCGAGCTTGCGGTCGATGCCGCGGATGTAGGCCGGGATCGATCCGCAGTGCATCGGCGTGGAATCCGACTCGCACAGCTCCCGGCCGTTCGCGTCGAAGATGCCCGCGCCCAGGTCTTCCGATTCCCGGATCAGGCTGGAGTACGCCATCCGGTAGAGGATCTGCGCCATCTCCTTGGCGATGCTGTTGAGCGCACCGCCGATCACCCGCAGGGTGATCGGGTCGACGTCGACGGTGGTGAAGTTGCGGGGTGCGACTCCGGCGAGCGACACGCCGGCGGGGTCGAGCGCGGTCACCGCTGGCCTCCTTCGGTGCTGACGGCGGTTTCGATGATGATGTGACCCACCCGGTCGATCGTGGCCGTCTGCTGCGGGCCGACGATGGTCGTGGAGTCGAACTGCTCGACGATCGCCGGTCCGGCGAAGACGTTGCCCGCCTTGAGCAGCGCGCGGTCGTAGACGGGGGTGTCGAAGGTCTTCGGCTGGTTGTCGGCGGTCCAGAACAGCGCCTCGGTGCTGCCCTTCACCGCGGCCGACGCGTCCGGACCGCCCGCCTCGACGTCGGCGAGCGGCACGTGGCCGACCTTGCCGACCGCCGCGACCCGCACGTTGACCAGGTGCACCGGCTTGTCGTCGAAGCGCTGCGAGTAGGTCCGCTCGTGCACCTCGTGGAACGCCTCGGCCGTGCGGGCCACCCATTCGGCGTCGATCTCGCCCGGCGGGGCGGGCACGCGCAGTTCGTAGCCCTGCCCGATGTAGCGGCAGTCCAGGCTGCGCTCCAGCACGATCTCCGAGGGGTCGAGTCCGTCCCCGGCGAGCTGCTCCACCGCCTGGGTGCTGAGCCGGTCGAACTCCGCCGCGATCCGGTCCAGGTCCGGGTCGGTCGACGACGTCCACACCGTCGCGGGCGTCTCCACCCGGATGTCGGTGCTGAGCAGGCCCATCGCAGAGGCGATGCCCGGGTGGTGCGGCACGATCACGCGCGGCACCCGCAGCTGCTCGGCGATGTGCCAGGCGTAGAGCGGCCCCGCCCCGCCCTCGGCGACCAGTGAGAAGTCCCGCGGGTCGTAGCCCTTGCGCACCGAGTGCAGGCTGATCGCCTCGGTCATGGCGTGCGCCAGGATCTGGAAGATCCCGATCGCGGCCTGCTCGACGGAGGTGTCGAGCTTGCGCGCGATGTGCTCGTCGATCGCCTTGGTCGCCAGCTGCGGGTCCACGAACATCGAGCCGGACAGGAAGCTGTCGGCGCGCAGCCAGCCCATCGCCACCATCGCGTCGGTGCTGGTGGGTTCGGTGCCGCCCCGCGCGTAGCAGGCCGGTCCCGGTGTCGCGCCCGCGCTGCGCGGCCCGACGCGGAACATGCCGCCCGCGTCGACGAAAGCGATGGATCCGCCGCCCGCGCCGATCGTGTCGACCTCCGCCATCGGCACCATCGCGTGGTAGTCGCCGATGCGGGTGTCCAGCAGGTGCTTCATGCGCAGCTTGCCGTCGGGGGCCACGCCGATGTCGGCCGAGGTACCGCCGACGTCGAGGGTGATGACGCTCGGATGCCCGGACGCGGCGCCGATCGCGCAGCCGCCGAGCAATCCGGCGACCACCCCGCTGGTGAGCAGCAGCACCGGGTTGTCCGCCGCGAGCCGCGAGGAGATCAGCCCGCCCGCCGAGGTCATCAGCCGGATGTCGCCGCGCACCCCGGCGTCGCGGGTCGTCTCGGCGAGGTTGTCGATGTAGCCGGACACCCGCGGGCCGACGAACGCGTTGAGCGCGGTCGTGGAGAACCGCTCGTACTCCCGGTACTGGGGCGCGACCTCGCTGGAGAGCGAGACGAACATGCCGGGGCACTCCTGCTCGATGATCCGCTTCACCGCCTGCTCGTGGACGGGATTGCGGTAGGAGTGCAGGAAGCACACCGCGATGGCCCGCACGCCGCTGCTCACGAGCTCCCGCACCTGCTCGCGGACCGCGTCGAGGTCGAGGGGCACCAGCACTTCGCCCGCGGCGTTGATCCGCTCCGGCACCACCCGGCGGTTGCGCCTGCGCACCAGCTGCCACTTCTGCCACGGCAGGTCCTGGTACGACGAGTAGTTCAGCGGACGCTTCTTGCGGGCGATGTGCAGGATGTCCCGGAAGCCCTCGGTGGTGATCAGGCCGATGTCGGAACCGTTGTGCTCGAGCACGATGTTGGTCGCGACCGTCGTCCCGTGCAGGAACTGGTCGAGGTCGCTCACCGAGATGCCGACCTCGTCGGCGAGCTGCTGCACCCCGTTCACCGTGGCCAGTGACGGATCCTGGGGCGTGGACGGGATCTTGTGCACGGACACCGATCCCTCTTCGTCCCAGTACATGAGGTCGGTGAAGGTGCCACCGACGTCCACTCCGATGCGCTTCATTGCGTGGTCTCTCCTAGCCGGGTGACGCTGTCGTGGGCCGTTTCCCACCGCCGCGCGCGGACTTCGCCGCTCGGGTGGCGCGTGGGGACGGGCCGAGATCTCAGCGGTGGGCGACTTGCCGGGGTGATCGCTGCGCGGCGGGGCCGCCGCCGTCGAGGCGCTGGTCGACGACCGCGCCGGAGGGGTCCCCCGTCCGAGGCCGCGCATCGCCGGTTCCCCTGCCGAGGAGGTGGCGGTGGTCGGAAGAATGCCGTGCGACGGCGGGGTCGCACGAACGCTCTGGCTGGCCACACTGCACGGCCACAGCGGCACCTCCTGTGAATCGGCGCCCCGAGCGGATCGAGCCGTGCCGCCGAACAGGGCCGGCCCCGACCTCCGGGTTGGCGTGAAGTATGCGGCGAACGGAGCAGCGAATCAATACGTCGGACATTTTTCGTCGGCGCGACCGGCGGAGTGCCCCGCGGCGTCGACGCGGCGTCGACGCCGCGATCCGATCAGCCCAGCGCCCGTGGACCGAACGGTCGCGACCGTCGATCATTTCGAATCAGCCCGGAAACGGTCGCGAGCCCCATCAGTCGATCTTGCCGAGCTTGACCGGCCACCGACGAGGAGAATCCTTCGCCACAGACCCGAGGCGCCTGGGCGCGAACTTCGACTGAGGGCCATCCGCGCGACGGCGACCGATCCTTCAATTGTCTGATGTTTAGTGCGCGGTTCAGCTGCGCGCGTCGTCCAGGTGCGCGCGGGCGACCTGCTCCAGGTGTTCCAGATCCGAGGACACGCTGGCGAAGGTGAACCCCTCGGCCAGCCGCCGCGCCGCCGTGGCGCCGTCGGGCGTGTGGATGCCGACGGCGATCCCGGCCGCGTCGGCCGCGGCTCGGACCCTGGCCAGCGCCGCGTCGAACTCGGCGGCGACCGCCGGATCGTCCGGGCGTGCCGCGCCCACCGCCAGCGCCATGTCCGCCGGGCCGATGTAAACCCCGTCCAGACCGGGCGTTGCGCAGATCGACTCGACGTTCGCCAGCCCCAGCGGCGTCTCGATCATCGCGAGCACGACGACGCTCGCGTCGGCCTCCGCGGGGTCGGGGCCGATGCGCAGGCTCGACCGCATCGGCCCGTACGAGCGGATCCCGCCCGGCGGGTAGCGGGTCGCCGCGACCGCGGCGGCGGCCTGCTCGGCGTCGTCCACCAGCGGGACGATGATGCCGCGCGCGCCCGCGTCGAGCGCTCGGCAGATCGCGGCCCGGTCGTGCGAAGGGACTCGCACGACACCGGCGGCACCGGCCGCGGCGTCGATCGCGATGAGGCCGTTGAGCACGCCCTGGTAGCCGAGCAGCCCGTGCTGCCCGTCCAGGCACACGTAGTCGTAGCCCGCCCTGGCGAGGCGCTCGGTGGCGGGCGGGGCGTCGAGCATCACCCAGTACCCGAGCACGGTTTCCCTGCTGCGGATCTTGCGCACGAAATCGGCGGTCATGCGACCCCTCCCCGTCGGCGTTCCCGCACTGGCCGATCGATTGAAGCACCCGGTGCGCCGCCCAGGACTGCTCCGATCTGGTTCCACGAAGCCGATTTCCACCAGAAGGAGTACTTCAGTCCACTGTGGACATCAAGGGCCCGCGCCGCGCCCGGCGTTCGGCTCACAGCAGCGCCAGCAGCGCGCCCAGCGCCGGGTTGTCGTTGGCCCCGCGCCACGCCAGGTGCAGCTCCACCGGCTCCGGATCCGGCAGCTCCACGGGGCGCAGCACCACCCCGTCGAACCGCAGCAACGTCGCCGTCGACGGCACCAGGGCGATGCCGAGCCCGGCCCGCACCAGCGCGAGCACCGTGTGCACCTGGCTGACGTGCTGGGTGTAGTGCGGCGAGACGTGGGCTTCGCGGAACACGCTCACCAGCAGCTCGTGGAAGTAGCGCGCCTCCGTCGGCGAGTACATGACGACGTCCGCCGCGTCGAAATCGGCCGGGCCCAGCGGTTCCTCCGCCTCGGCCAGCGGGTGACCGGCGGGCAGCGCGGCCAGCAGCGGTTCCGCGAGCAGGCGGCGCGACTCCAGCTCCGGGCGCGTGATCGGCGGCCGGACCAGGCCCAGGTCCAGCGCGCCGGAGGAGAGCATGTCGAGCTGTTCCCGGGTCACCAGCTCCCGCAGCACCACGTCCACGTGCGGCAACCGCTCCCGCGCGGTCTCCAGCACGCCGCCGAGCATCCCGTACGCCGAGGTCGCCGTGAACCCGACGCGCACCACCCCGGCCTCACCACCGGGCACCCGCCGCACCGCCAGCGTCGCGTTCTCCGCCTCGTGCAACAACCTGCGGGCATCGCGCAGGAACGCCTGCCCCGCCGGCGTGAGGCGCACCGCGCGGCCGCTGCGGTCGAACAGCCGCACCTGCAGGTCCCGCTCCAGCAGCTGGATCTGGCGGCTCAGCGGTGGTTGGGTCATGCGCAACCGCGCGGCGGCGCGGCCGTAGTGCAATTCCTCGGCGACCGCGACGAACCCGGCGAGCTGGTTGAGCGTGAACATGCGGTACCCGCCTCCTGGTGCGCGATGCGCTTCCCGCATCGGTCGATGCTCGATTGGAGTTGGACACGCATCGATCGCGGATCCTAATGTCCTGACTGGCGAGTTGTGCCCGCCGCCGGTCGCCGGTGCGCCCGCAGCCGCCGCCGAACCGCCCGGACCAAGGAGGATTCACCGCATGACCACAGGCCACACCGCCACCGACCTCACCGGGCGGATGCTGATCGCGGGCACTCCGGTGTTCGGCGAGGGCGAGAAGATCCGCGCGGTCGACCCTGGAACCGGGGCCGAACTGGAACCGGCCTACGGGCACGGCGGCCAGGCGGAGGTCGAACGCGCGTGCGCGGCGGCGGAATCGGCGTTCGAGATCTACCGCGCCACCACCTTCGAGCAGCGCGCGGTGTTCCTGGAGACCATCGCCGACAACATCGAGGCGATCGGCGACGCCCTCTCCGCTCGTGCGCACGCCGAAAGCGGCCTGCCGCTGGCGCGCACCACCGGTGAACGCGGGCGCACCACCGGGCAGCTGCGCCTGTTCGCGCAGGTCGTGCGCGAGGGCAGCTTCACCGGCGCCCGGATCGACCCGGCGCTGCCCGATCGCGCGCCCGCACCGCGCGCCGACATCCGCCAGCGCAAGATCCCGCTGGGACCCGTCGCCGTGTTCGGCGCCAGCAACTTCCCGCTCGCCTTCTCCGTCGCGGGCGGCGACACCGCCTCGGCGTTGGCCGCCGGATGCCCCGTGGTGGTCAAGGCGCACGACGCCCACCCCGGCACCTGCGAGCTCGTGGCGCGCGCGATCAGCGACGCCGTCACGTCCTGCGGGCTGCCGGCGGGCACGTTCTCACTGCTCTACGGAAGCGGTCCCGGGCTGGGCACCGCGCTGGTCACGGATCCGCGGATCCAGGCCGTCGGGTTCACCGGCTCGCGCGGCGCGGGGCTGGCGCTGACCGCCGCGGCGCATTCCCGGCCGCAGCCGATCCCGGTGTACGCGGAGATGAGCAGTATCAACCCCGTCTTCCTGCTGCCCGGCGCGCTGCACGCGCGGGCCGCCGAGCTCGGCGGGGAATTCGTCGGGTCGCTGACGATGGGCTCCGGGCAGTTCTGCACCAATCCCGGCCTGGTCGTCGCGATCGACGGCCCCGAGCTGACGGCGTTCCTGGACAGCGCGGCCGACGCGGTCTCCGCGTCCGCACCGACCCCGATGCTCACTCCGGGCATCGCCCGCTCCTACGCGGCCGGAGTGGAGGCGCTGGCGGCCAAGGGCGAGGTGACCGTGCTGGCGCGCGGGCAGGAGTCCGACGCGCCCCAGTCCTGCCGGGCCGCGCTGCTGGTCACCGACGCATCGGCGTTCCTCGACGGCGAAGGACTGGACGAGGAGGTGTTCGGCTCGTCCTCGCTGGTGATCCGCTGCCGCGACGCCGACGAACTCCGCCAGGTCGCCGCCGGGCTGGAAGGCCAGCTCACCGCGACCGTGCACGCCACGGCCGAGGACACCGGCGAGGCGGGCGCGCTGCTGCCGACGCTGGAGCGCAAGGCCGGCCGAATCCTGTTCAACGGCTGGCCCACGGGCGTCGAGGTCGGCCACGCCATGGTGCACGGCGGGCCGTTCCCGTCCACATCGGACTCCCGGACGACGTCGGTGGGGACGTTGGCCATCGACCGCTTCGTACGGCCCGTGGCCTACCAGGACGTGCCTGCCGAACTCCTGCCCGGAGTGCTCGCCGACTGCAACCCGGAGAACATCTGGCGCCGCGTGGACGGCGAACTCGGCAAGCACTGACCCGATCGGTCCCGACGGCCTCATCCGCGCCTCGTGCGAGGTGCGGATGGGGCGCCGTCAGGAACGGTTCTCGCGCTCCTCCGCCGCCTTCTGCTTGGCGCGGGCGTTCTCCTTGCGGACCTCGGCCTGGGTGGCGCGCTCCTGCTCGAGCCAGTCGGGGCTCTCCGCCTTCAGCGCGTCGATCTGCGCGGTGGTCAGCGGTTCGGTGATGCCGCCACGGGCGAGACCGCCGATGGAGACGCCCAGCCTCGCCGCGACCACCTGGCGCGGGTGGGGACCCTTGTGGCGCAGTTCGCTCAGCCACTCCGGCGGGTCGGTCTGCAGGGCGTTGAGCTCGTCGCGCGAGACGACACCCTCCTGGAACTCCGCGGGGGTGGCTTCGAGGTACACGTTCAGCTTCTTGGCCGCGGTCGCGGGCTTCATCGTTTGGGGGGTCTTCTGCGACGTCATGGGGTCCAGGGTATCGACCGGGCCCGCGGTACCTGCGATGACGCCCGGTAGCCTGGCCTGGTGGCAGGCTCGGTCGACTCATCGTCGTTCGCACTCGCGTTCGTCCCAGGGGTGACGCCCGGCAAGTGGGTGCGGATCTGGAACGAGCGGCGACCGGAAGTCCCGCTGAACCTCGTGGACACCTCCGCCGCCGACGCGGCGGACCTGGTGCGCCGGGGCGAGGTCGACGCGGTGCTGCTGCGGCTGCCGACCGACCGCTCGGGGCTGCACGCGATCCCGCTCTACACCGAGACGACCGTGGTGGTCGTCCCGAAGGACCACCTGGTCGCCACCGCCGACGAGATCACCACCGACGACCTCGCCGACGAGGTCGTGCTGCACCCGCTCGACGACGCGCTCGGCTGGGAGGGCCCGCCCGGGCTCCCCGCGGTGGAACGCCCCGCCACCACCGGAGCCGCCATCGAACTGGTGGCCGCGGGAGTGGGACTGCTCGTCGTCCCGCAGTCGCTGGCCCGGCTGCACCACCGCAAGGACCTCACCTACCGGCCGGTGACCGACGCCCCGCAGTCCCGCGTCGCGCTGTCCTGGCCGGAGGAGGAGACCACCGACCTGATGGAGGAGTTCATCGGCGTGGTCCGCGGGCGCACGGTCAACAGCACGCGCGGGCGACGGCAGGAACCGGCCCCGGCCAAGCGCGACCGCTCCGGCGGCGACGCGAAGAAGTCCCCCGCCCGCAAACCCGCCGGTGGACGGCCCCGCCCCGGCTTCGGCGGACCGAAGGGCGGCAAGCGGGGCAAGCCGCGCCGACGCCCGTAGCCCTTCCACCGCCGTGCGGAGCGCCAGCACCTGCGTCGGAAGCGGCGAACAGCGACGGTGGGCCCGTCAGCCCGAACTCCGCACCGGACGGGATCGAGGTGGGCCATGTCGACCGCACTCGGGCGAGCCGGGGCGAAGGTGCTGCGCAACCGCGTGCTGATGCGCGCGCCGATCGCGCTCTACCGCGCCCGCCTCGGGTTCCTGCTCGGCTCACGGCTGCTCATGCTGGAGCACCTGGGCCGCAAGTCCGGCGTCACGCGCCGCGTCGTGCTCGAGGTCATCGGGCATCCCGCGCCGGACGTCTACCTCGTCGCCTCCGGTTTCGGCACGCGAGCGCAGTGGTACCGCAACGTGCAGGCGCATCCGCGGGTCCGAGTCTCGGTGGCCCGGCACCACCGCGCACCGGCCACCGCGCGACGACTGCCCGCGCCCGACGCCGACGCGGCGATCACCGACTACGCCCGCAGGCACCCCCGAGCCTGGGCGAAGTTCAAAACCGTCCTCGAGAACACGCTCGGCACGAAGATCACCGAACAGGACACCGCACTCCCCATCCTCGAACTCCACCTAGACCGAACCCCCTGACGAGCCCGACTCGTCAACCGTCCCCAAGCTGCGCCCGACTCGTCGTTCAGACCGAGCAGGGTTCTCGTCCTGCGTCTTGTCAGCGGCGAAGCCGCTGAGCAGCGACCGCCAAAGCAACCGGCACCGCCGCGGGTTCTCAGCGGGATTCTCGCGAGGACAGCTTTTTCCCTCGTGGCGGAGCCACTTGGGAAAAAGATCCCGCAGCGAGAATCCCGCTGAGGTTCCGCCACCCGCCCCCTACGCAGAGCGAGACGGGAAATCAGGGTTTCCGGGCGATTCCGCCGTACATTGCTATGTCGGCGTCGGGCACCGACAGGTGCTCGTCGTCGTCGGGGCGCCACTTGTGCATCTGCACGAGGCCCGGGTCGACCAGTTCCAGGCCGTCGAAGAACCGCTCCGCGGCGGCCTTGTCGCGGAACCGCATGCTCTCGCCGTGCTCGTGGTAGGTGTCGGTGACCTTGGCCAGCATCTCGGGCGCGAAGTCGTCGGTCGCCACCGTGGCCGCCACGTAGCTGCCCGAGGGCATCGCGTCGATGATGCGGCGCACCACCGCCAGCGCTTCGTCGTCGTCCTCGATGAAGTGCACGATCGCGATGAGCATCAGGCCGATCGGCCGGTCCTGGTCCAGCGTCTCGTGCAGCTCGGGTGCCGCGAGCAGGGCTTCGGGTTCGCGCATGTCGGACTGGATGTACGCGGTGCGGCCCCGCTCCGCGCTGGTCATGAGCGCGCGGGCGTGGGCGAGCACGATGGGGTCGTTGTCGGTGTAGACGACCCTGGTCTCCGGCGCCACCTCCTGCACGATCTCGTGCAGGTTGGGCGGAGTGGGGATGCCGGTACCGATGTCGAGGAACTGGCGGACACCGCATTCCTGCGCGAGGAACCGGGCTGCTCGGTGCATGAACGTGCGGTTCGCCCGCATGTGCACGCCGAGCGCGGGCCAGATCTGCAAGGTCGCTTCGGCCGCGGCGCGATCGACGGCGTAGTTGTCCTTGCCACCGAGGATGTAGTCGTAGATCCGCGCACCGTGGGCGCGATCCGTGCGCAGGTCCACTTCCGGGCGCATTCCGTCCGCCATCGTGCTCCCACCTTCGTCCAGCTCAGCTCAGGTGCCCCCGACAGGCACTGCCCGACGCTCCCGGAACGGGCCCCGCTTCCAGCACGTGGAACGAACGACCCGCCGCGGTGCTCCTGGCATATGCAGCATCCCACGATCACCCCCGCGTGATCACGACGGGCGCCCCACCGGATCTCGGATCGGATCGCGATCGGTGCCACGGAGCCGACGAATCGGGACGCGCACGACGAACCGGGCGGCGCCGGCCCTGCCGGGCTCAGCCCGCGTCGACCGGTTCCGCCGCGGGCAGCAGGGTGAACTCGGCGCGCCCCGAGCGGACACCGTTGACCTGCAATTCGATCCCGTGCAGGCCCGGGTGGTAGCGCCGGGTCGTCAGGACGCGGAACGGGTGCGCGCGGGTCAACTCGACCGTCTCGCCGGGCGCGACGGTCCGGGTGGTGAGCTTGAAGGTCTTCGCCGTCCGGCTCCCGTCGGCCTTGCGGTGGTGCACGAGGTAGTCGATCACCAATCGGGCCGGTTCGGGTTCCGGGTTGTGCACGGAGGCCGTGAAGGTCAGCGCCGCACCGATGGCAACCTCGTCGGCGGCCAGTTCGGGGCCGGTCACCTCGACCCGGACCGGCGGGAAGCCCAGCAGCCGCAAGGCTTCCGGATGTCCGCGCTTGACCAGGGTCCGCAGCCCGTGCCGCACCAGGCGCGGGGTGTTGGCGTCGGGTTCGGCGAGCCACTTCGCGGCGGTCGAGGTCACCAGGTCGGGATCCACCCGACTGAGGTCGTTGAGGTGGTTGGCGACCGAGCGCCGCACGTAGTCGCTGTCGTCCCGGTAGAGCTCCCCCAAGATCGGCAGCGTCGACGAGGGCTCGGAGAGCAGTCGCGGCACCCGCACCGCCCACGGCAGGTACGGGCGGGTTCCTTCCGAAGCGAGCCGCCGCACGCCCTCGTTCTCCGACCTCGTCCAGCCGGAGATCACCGCCAACGCACGGTCGAGGTCGTGGTTCAGCAGGGAGCGCAGCGCGAACTCGGAGCTGAGCCGGTCGGTCAGCTCCGCCAGCAGCGCCACAGCGTCGTCGAACGCGGCCGCGGCATCGTCTCGGATCGCCCTGGCCGCGACCGCGGCGGTCACCGGCCAGATCAGCCATCCGGTGAACGTCGGAGCGCGCCGCGCCGCCGCGCGCACGACGTCCGCGAACTCGTCGTAGCCGTCCGGCAGGTCCGCCAGCAGCGCGTCCCGCAGGAGATCGCTGCGTTCCCGCAAAGCCAGCGGCGGCAGCGCCGGACCGGCCGCGCGCACCGCGGGCAGCTCCGCGTCCGGCAGGACCACCCGCAGCGCCGCGGTGAGCTCCTGGACGGTGCGCGCGCCGATCAGTTCCTCGGCGAAGGGCATGGGACGGCCTCCCGGTCGTGGCGGAACCTCGACGCCGCGGCCGGCCCCGTGCCCGGCCCGCGCGTGAACGTCGAAGGTCGCGCGACGGTACCGCCGACCCCCGACAACGCCCGGCGATCCGCGCGCCGGAGTCCGACGACCGTCGAACCGTGTTCCGGCAAGCGGACCCGCACCGGGAATCCCCACGTGGCCGGACTAGACCGGCACAAGCGCCTTGGCCGCGAGCGGGACGCATTCGCACGTCACCGGCAGCTTCTCGAAGCGCTCGCCGTCGGCGTAGCCCGTGACGCCCGGCGTGGACAGGCGGACCCGGCTCGCCCGGTAGGTCGTGACCTGCGCGTGCTCGACGTGCGTGCCGGGGTAGATCGTCGGCAGCAGCCGCACGATCTGGTCCCGCCGGGCGGCCCCGATGACGGTGACGTCGAACAGGCCGTCGTCGATCACGGCGTCCGGGCAGATCCGCATGCCGCCGCCGTAGGTCTGGCCGTTGCCGACCGCGACCAGGATCGCCTGCGTGGACACCTCCCGGCCGTCGAGCTCCAGGACGTAGTCCAGCGGGCGCAGCGCCGCCAGCTCGACGAGCATCGCGAGGTTGTAGCGCAGCTTGCCGCGCGGCCACTTCAACCGGTTGGTGCGCTCGGTGACCAGGGCGTCGAAACCGCCGGCGAACGCCGTGCCGAACCAGCGGTCCCCGACCCTGCCGAGGTCGATCGGGCGGACCGCGCCGTCGAGCACCACCCGCGCGGCGGCGATCGGGTCGTGCCGCGCAACCCCCAGCATCCGGGCGTGGTCGTTGCCCGTTCCCGCCGGGATCACGCCGAACGGCGTGTCCGTCCCGGCGACCGCTTGCAGCGCGAGGTTGACGACGCCGTCGCCGCCGCAGGCCACCAGCGCGCCCGTGCCCGACTCGACGGCCCGGCGCGCGAGCACCAGCGAATCCGCCTCGTCCCGCCCCACCAGGACGGAGGTCGACACCCCGGACTCGCGCAGGTAGCGCAGCGCGCGCAGCGCGACCGCCGGTGTGCGCCCCTGGCCCGAGCGCGGATTCACCAGCATCGCGATGTCGGTGATCACGGGATCAGCTTGCCCGGGTTGAGCACGCCCGACGGGTCCACGGTGGACTTCACGGCGCGCAGCACCGCCACGCCGAGCTCGCCGATCTCGTCGGTCAGCCACTCGCGGTGGTCCAGGCCCACGGCGTGGTGGTGGGTGATGGTGGCGCCGGATCGGCTGATCGCGTCGCCCGCCGCGCGCTTCGCCTGCCGCCATTGGGAAACCGGTTCGTCACCGCGTCCGCAGGCGATCGTGAAGTACAGCGACGCGCCGGTCGGGTACACGTGCGAGATGTGGCACATGACCAGTGGCGGAGTGCCCTGAGCCTGCAGCGATTCGGTGAGCGCCTCCCGCACCGCGTTGCAGGTCTCCTCCAGCCGGGACCAGGTGCTCGCGGTCTCCAGCGTCTCCACCAGCGCGTTGACGTCGAGCAGCGCGTCGCGCAGGTACGGGCCGTGGTAGCGGCCGTGGTCCCACTTCTCGGCCGGAGCGGCGCCCAGCGAGGTGCCGCCCGACTCCGACAGCAGCTGCTCGACCCGCGCGCGCACCGCGATCCGGGAGCCTTCGTAGCGCGTGATCATCAAGCAGCCGCCGGACTGCTCCCCGCCGCCGACCTCGTGGGCGGTGGCCAGGTTGATCATCGTTTCCAGCTCGTCGGAGAGCCGGGCCACGGTGGGCAGCGCGCCCTCCTGCGCCAGCACGCGCAGCGCCTTCGCGCCGGTGGCGAAGTCCGGGAACGACCACGCCGCGGACTCCACCTCCTGGGGCTTCGGGTGCACCCGGACGGTCACCTCGGTGATGATGCCCAGCGCGCCCTCCGACCCGAGGAACAGCTGCCGCAGGTCCGGCCCGGCCGCCGAGGCGGGAGCCCGGCCCAGGTCGAGCTCACCGGTGGGGGTCGCGACGCGCAGCCGCACCACCATGGCGTCGAAACGCCCGTACCCCGCCGAGGCCTGCCCGGACGAGCGGGTCGCCGCGAAGCCGCCGATGCTGGCGTGCTCGAAGCTCTGCGGGAAGTGGCCGAGCGTGAAGCCGTGCCCGGCCAGCAGCTCCTCCGCCTCCGGGCCGCGCAGCCCGGCTTGCAAGGTCGCGGTCTGCGACTCCGCGTCGAGGTCCACCAGGCCGTCCAGCAACCGCAGGTCCAGCGCGATGACCGAGGCGAACCCACCGCGCTCCGGCTCGACGCCGCCGACGACGCTGGTCCCACCCCCGAAGGGGACCACCGCCACCCGGTGCTCGGCGCACCGCGCCAACAGCTCGCACACCTGCTCGTGAGAGCCGGGCAGCACCACGGCGTCGGGCGCGGAGTCCGCGTCCCCCGCCCGGCGGCGCAGCAGGTCGGGAGTGCTCTTGCCGCCCGCGTGCAGCAGCCGCGCGTCGTCGTCGGTCCGCACGCCGTCGTCGCCGACGATCGCGACCAGCGCGGAGCGGACCTCGTCCGGCAGGCGCGACTCCCCGACGCGCACTGCGGACCGGTCCACCGACGGCGTGTCCCGCCGCACCACACCGAGGCCCTGTTCGATCAGGGTGCGCATCTCCTCGGGCACGGGGCTCGCCCCGTCGGCGGTGCCCCAGGCGTTCCACTCCTGCTCCGGGGTGCGGTGCTCAAGCTCAGTCATGCGTTACAGTTTTACACATGACGTCAAGTCGTAACGATGACGCTATCCTCGACGCGGCGAAGCAGTGCGTGCTCGCCGTCGGCATGCGCCGCACCACGCTCGCGGAGATCGCCCGCAGAGCAGGTGTGAGCCGCCCGACCGTCTACCGGCGGTGGCCGGACGTGCGGACCCTGTCCGCGGACCTGCTCACCCGTGAGCTCGTCGCGCTGCTGCCGGCCGACACCGGCGACGGTTCGCGCAGGCACGGCATCGACGGGATCGTGCGCACCGTCTCGGCGGCCCGGCAACACCCGCTGTTCGTCAAGATCCTCGAAACCGACCCGGAACTGCTCAGCACCTACGTGTTCGACCGGCTCGGCGCCAGCCAGCAGCGCATCCTCGAAGTCCTCACCACCGCGATCCGCAGCGGCCAGGCCGACCGCACGATCCGCTCCGGCGATCCCGACGAACTGGCCGCGATGGTCCTGCTGCTGGTGCAGTCGGCGGTCCTGTCCGCCCGCATCGTCTCCGACGCGCTGCCACCGGACCGCCTCGACGCGCAGCTGCGCACCGTGCTCGACACCTACCTCCGTCCCGAGGAGTGACTCCGATGACCTCGCTGAACGCCGCCCGGCGCACCAAGGACCTGACCGAACTGGCCGAGGGCGGCCAGGTCGACGTGCTCGTCGTCGGCGGCGGCGTGACCGGCGCGGGCGTCGCGCTGGACGCGGCGTCGCGCGGGCTGAACGTGGTGCTGGCCGAGAAGCACGACCTCGCCTTCGGCACCAGCCGGTGGAGCTCGAAGCTGGTGCACGGCGGACTGCGCTACCTGGCCTCCGGCAACGTCGGGATCGCCTACGAGAGCGCCGTCGAACGCCGGATCCTGATGGAGCGCACCGCACCGCACCTGGTCCGCCCGCTCCCCCAGCTGGTGCCGCTGGTCGCGGGGGTCGGGGCGAAGCAGGCGGCGCTGGTGGCCGCCGGGTTCGTCGCGGGCGACCTGCTGCGCCGCGGCTCCGGGACGCCCGGATCGGTCCTGGCCGCACCGCGCCGGGTCTCCAGCGTCGAGACGCGGCGCATGGTCCCCACCGTCCGGCAGGACCGGCTGCGCGGCGGGCTGCTGTCCTGGGACGGCCAGCTCGTCGACGACGCGCGCCTGGTCGTCGGAATCGCGCGGACCGCCGCGGGGCACGGAGCGCGAATCCTGACCCGCTGCGCGGCCGAGCAGGTCACCGGCGACGGCGCCGTGCTGCGGGACCGGCTCACCGGCGAGACCGTCGACGTCCGCGCCCGGAAGGTGATCAACGCCGCCGGGGTCTGGGCCGGTGAAGTGGCGCCCGGACTGCGCCTGCGCCCGAGCCGGGGCACCCACCTGGTCGTGTCCGACGCGGTGTTCGGCGGGCTCGACGCGGGCCTCACGGTGCCGATCCCCGGCACCACCAACAGGTTCGTGTTCGCGCTGCCCGCCGGCCACGGCAGGGTCTACATCGGACTCACCGACGAGGAGCAGGACGGCCCGGTCCCCGACGTGCCGACGGCCTCCGCCGAGGAGATCACCTTCCTGCTCAAGACGGTCAACTCCGTGCTGGCGCGGCCGATCCGCGAGGACGACGTGCTCGGCACCTACTCCGGCCTGCGCCCGCTGCTGGACGGCGGCGACGGGCAGAGCTCCGACCTCTCCCGGGAGCACGCGGTGATCACCGGGGACAACGGCGTGATCAGCGTCGTGGGCGGGAAGCTGACGACCTACCGCAAGATGGCGCAGGACGCCGTGGACGCCGCCGCGCTGACCGACCGGCCGTGCCGCACGAAGAACCTCCCGCTGGCCGGAGCCGCGAACCCCGTCCAGCTGTCCACAGTGGATGCTCCGACCCGGCTGGTCTCCCGCTACGGGACGGAAGCGGCGGCCGTGGTCGCGGAGGCCGGCGGCGATCGGCGGCTGCTGGAACCGATCGACGACGTGGACGTCACCCCGGCCGAACTCCGCTTCGCGGTGCGGCACGAGGGCGCGCTCGACGCGTCCGACCTGCTCGACCGCCGCACCCGCCTCGGCCTGGTCGCGGCCGACCGCGACCGCGCCGCGAACGCCGCCGAGGAAGCCCTGCGCGCGGGCTGACCGGCATCGCGGGCCGCCTCTGGCATGCTGGACGTCGCTTTGCAGTGGCCATGCTCGATCCGGCGAGGCGAAGGGGTTTTCGCACATGCTCGACGACATCACCGTTCGCAGCGCGGTCCCGCAGGACTACGACGTGATCGTGGGCGTGGTCGACGACTGGTGGGGACGCCCCGCCTCGCGGGACCTGACCAGGGTCTTCGTCGACCACTTCGGTTCCACGAGCCTGATCGCCGAGGCGGGCGGCACGATGGCCGGATTCGTCATCGGCTTCCTGTCGCCGTCCGACCCGGCGGTGGCCTACATCCACTTCACCGGTGTCGCCCCGGAGTGGCGGCGCTCCGGGCTGGCCCGCGACCTCTACGAGCGGTTCTTCGCGAGGGCGCGCGACGACGGCCGGACCGAGGTCAAGGCGATCACCTCGCCGCAGAACGCGACGTCGATCGCGTTCCACCGAGCGGTGGGGTTCACGGCCTCCGACCCGATCCCGGACTACGACGGGCCTTCGCTCGACCGCGTCGTGTTCACCCGCGCGCTGTGAGCTCCGCACCTGCGCCGCCCGCCCACCGCTCGACGGCTCCGCCGTCGAGCGCGCCGTCGGCGACGAGCACCCGCAGGCCGCGGTGCAGCGCGCCGCCCGGCTCCAGCAGGACCGCGTCCGGGGCGGCGAGCTGCGAGCCGACGCCCGGGTAGTCGCCGACGCGGACGAACCACGGATCGGCCCGGGTCGCCGCGTCGGTCCCGGTGAACACCAGGGTGTGGTCGCGATCGACCCAGGCCAGCCAGGGGGCGGCGGCGCCGTGCACCCGCTGCTCCCCCTCTCCCGCTTCGGTGCGCACCCGGGGCGCGACCGCGGGCGGCAGGCGCCAGAAGAATCCGCCGTAGCCCGCGCCGGGGCAGCCGTTCGCGGCAGGCCCGGCGAGCCGCAGCTCCCGGCCGGTGGCGTTGGTGAGCGCGGTGGTCATCTCCAGTTCCCAGCCGTGCTCGCTGAGCCGCGCCCGCACCCGCCGGTGCTCGTCGAGCAGGTGCTCACCGTCCGCGCCGCACCAGCGCGACCGCTCCTCGAAGGCGTCCTCGCGGACGTCTGCCAAGCCGACGCGCTCGATCCGCCCGTGATCGTCGAGGTCGACGTAGCCCCGGCCGCGCACGAAGGTGGGGCCGCCCCACAGGTTCCAGCCGCCCACGTCCTGCAGCGCGACCGAGAAACCCTGGTGCCACGGGTGGTCCGCGGGCCGGGCGTCGGTCACGGTGCTCCCGCCCAGGGTGCGGATCGGGTGCAGGTGCGGACGCGGCCCGAGGCGTGCGGGCAGCTGCGCGCCGTCGACGCACTCGGCCACGACCGCACCGGCCAACCGCAGCCTCGCGATCATCGGTTCCGCCACGACGGGTCAACTTCGGACAGCAGCAGCATCTCGTCGGCGGCGCGCACGACGGCCTCGTCCACGCCGGTCACCACGAATCGGGGGTGTGGTCCGACGCGATCGATCCACCGCCGCGACGGGGGGATCTCGCGCGGTTCGGGTGCGGTGCGCACCGCCTCCAGCACCTGCATGAACGGGCGGGTCGCCGCGGGCGGCACCAGCAGCGGGACCGATTCGTCGTGCACGTGGGCGATGAGGTTCTCCAGCAGGCCGGTGAACCCGTGCGCGCTGGTCCGCACCCGTCCGCCTGATTCCAGCCGGACCAGGCCCGTCCGGTATTCCAGGACGATCCGGCCGCTCGTGCCGTGCACCACGACGTGGGGCTCCACCTCGCCCTCCGCGCACAACGTGCCCGCGACGGTGATCGTGGTGCCGCGCGCGGTGATCAGCCGCAGGCAGGAGGTGTCGTCGGCCTCGATCGGATTCGCCCGGTACAGCTCCACTTCCCAGTCCCGCAGCCGTTCGTCGCCGCGCACCCCGTCGAGGGCGAGCGCCGTCGCGATGGCGTGCGCGAACGGGTTGGTCAGCGCGCCGTCGACGACCGCGACGCCCTCCAGCGAACGCCGCCCGGCCCACGGCGCGCGGGCGTAGTACGCGGCGTCGCGCTGCCACGCTCCCGCCGCGCCGATCCCCCGCACCTCGCCGATCGCGCCGTCGTCGATCAGCGCGCGCACGTGGCCCAGCGCCAGCGAGCCGAGGCTCTGGAAGCCGACCTGGCACGCGCGGCCGGTGACCGCCAGACCCGCGGCCAGCCGGTCGAACTCGGCCAGCGTCGGCGCGGGTGGTTTCTCCAGCAGCACGTGCGAACCGGACTCGGCGGCCAGCAGCGCCAGTTCGGCGTGGGTGTGGATCGGGGTGCACACGATCGTCACGTCCGGCCGGACCCGGTCGAGCAGGTCCCGGAGGCTCGGCAGCACCGGGACGTCCCCGGCGAGGTCGTCGTCGGCGTCCTCCGGCGGACGCGGATCGCAGATCCCGACCAGCCGCGCCCCCGCACCGCGCAGGCGCCGGAGTTCGCGCAGGTGCCAGCGCCCGTGGCCGTGCATGCCCGCCAGGACGACCGTGGTGGTGCCGCTCATCGAACCTCGCAAGGAATTCGCCGGGCCCCCGTCGGCGCGCATCGTAACGATCGAACGACCACTCCGGAAAGCGCATTCCGCACATTGGCGCCGTGACCTGCGCCTGATCCGCCGTCGCGATGCCGCCGACGAGAACCGGGGTGTTGACAGCTCGATCCGGTACTTGTTCCATCTGGAAAGCGCTTACCCAGACCGCGTGCGCGCAAGCCCGGCCGATTCGGCCGCATGGCGGCCTGCATCCCGCTGATCGGAACAACGACGTCACCGGATCATGCCGAGGAGAACACATTGACCAGCGATACCGGGGAATCCCGCCCGGAAGCACCGAAGGATTCCCGCAGCACCTCCAGGAAAGCGGCCGCCAGCGGCTGGATCGGCAGCGCGCTGGAGTACTACGACTGGTTCGTCTACGCGCAGGCCGCCGCGCTGGTGTTCCCCAGCATCTTCTTCCCCGAGGGCGACCCCACCGTCGCCCTGGTCGCGTCGCTGGGCACCTACGCGGTCGGCTACGTCGCCCGCCCGATCGGCGCGATCGCGCTCGGGCACTGGGGTGACCGCCGGGGCCGCAAGAACGTGCTCGTGCTGGCGATGCTGCTGATGGGCCTGTCCACCTTCGCGGTCGCGCTGCTGCCCACCTACGGCCAAGTCGGCATGTGGGCGCCCGTGCTGCTGGTCCTGCTGCGGTTCGTGCAGGGGTTCGCGGTCGCCGGGGAGCTCAGCGGCGCCAGCGCCATGATCGTGGAGAACGCGCCGTTCGGGCGCCGCGGCTACTACGCCAGCTTCAGCCTGCACGGCACCCAGGCCGGGCAGATCATCGCCGCCGCGATGTTCCTGCCGCTGTCGGCGTTCCTGTCCGACGAAGCCTTCGACTCGTGGGGCTGGCGAGTCCCGTTCCTGCTCAGCGCGCTGGTCGTGCTCGCCGGGTACGTCATCCGGCGGCGCGTCGACGAGAGCCGGATCTTCCTGGAGGAGAAGGAGGAACGCCGCCGCGAGCGGCCCCCGTTCGTCCAAGTGCTGCGGGAGAGCGGCATGGACGTGGTGCGCGCCGCGTGCATGACGCTGGTCAACGTCATCGGCGTCGTCGTATCCGTGTTCGGCGCCGCGTACGCGACGCAACCCGGCTACGGCATCGAGATGGACAAGAGCGTCTACCTGTGGATCCCGGTGGTGGCCAACCTGGTGGCGCTGGCGTTCATCCCGTGGTTCGCGAACCTGTCCGACAGGTTCGGCAGGCGCCCGCTGATGATCGTGGGCTCGCTGGGATCCGGCGTGCTGTCCTACGCCTACCTGTGGTCGATCAGCCAGCAGAACGTGGCGCTGACGATCGTGCTGGCGATCCTCACCTGGGGACTGCTCTACCAGGTGTGGAACGCGACGTTCGCGGGCTTCTTCCAGGAGCTTTTCCCCGCTCGCACGCGGGTCACCGGGTTCGCCATCGCCCAGAACCTGGGGCTGGCGATCACCGCGTTCCTGCCGAGCATCTTCACGCTGGTCGCACCGCCCGGATCGGCGAACGTGCCGTTGATCGTCGGCACGCTGTGCTTCGCGATCACAGTCGTCGGCGCCGTCGCCGCCTGGTCGGCGAGGGAGACCCACCGCATCCCGCTGGAGCAGCTCGGCACCAAGGACGCGAAACCGGTTCCCCGCGCCGAGTTCGACCGGCGCCGCGCGGAATCCCGCTGAGCGCGTGGGAGCCCGGCGCGCCGGGCTCCCACGCGGATCTCCGGACGTCCGGCGCCGGGCGCTATCCTCGGAATACGCATTCCCCGTGGAAGGAGCGCCCGGTGCCGGCACGTGCAGCGACCCTCACCGACGTCGCCAAGGAAGCGGGCGTGTCGCTCGCGACGGCGTCGCGCGCGCTCAACGGCAGCGAACGCGTCGTCCGGGCCGAGCTGCACGCCCGCACGCTGGAAGCCGCCGCCCGGCTCGGCTACACGCCCAACGCCCAGGCCCAGTCGATGGCCCGGGGCTCCACCGACCTGGTGGGACTGCTGGTCAACGACATCTCCGACCCCTACTTCTCCACCATCGCCGCCGGGTTGGCCAACGCCGCCGAGCAGCACGGGCTGCTGGTGATGCTGTGCAGCACCGGCGGCAGGCCCGAACGCGAGCTGGAGCTGCTGGCGGCGCTGCGGCGCCAGCGCGGGCGCGCGATCGTGCTGGCGGGCAGCCGCACCAACGACCGCGCGCACCTGCGGGAGCTCGCCGCGCAGGTGGAACCGTTCACCGAGTCCGGCGGGCGGGTGGCCGCGATCAGCGAACCCCGGCTGCCGGTCGACACCGTGGTCGTCGACAACCGGCGGGGCGCCCACGACCTGGCGGTGGAGCTCGCCGCGCTCGGCTACCGGCGTCCCGCCGTCCTCACCGGACCGGAGCGCCTGCTCGTCTCGCGCGACCGGCGGGACGGTTTCACCGCGGGCTGGCGGAAATCCGCCGACGGAGAACCGTTCTTCCTCGCCGAGGAGTTCACCCGCGACGGCGGGTTCCGGGCGATGCAGCGACTGCTGGACGAGCACCCGGAGGTCGACTGCGCCTTCGCCATCAACGACCTGATGGCGCTGGGCGCGATGGCGGCCTGCCGGGAGCGCGGCGTGGACGTGCCGGGTGATCTCGCGGTCGCGGGGTTCGACGACATCTCGACGCTGCGCGACGTCACGCCGGGGCTGACCACGGTCCGGCTGCCGCTGACCGAGATGGGCGGCATGGCGCTGGACCTGGTGCTCAACGAGGCGGACGGCAAACCGCGCCGCCGCAAGGTGCGCGGCGAGGTCGTGGTGCGGGAGAGCACTCCGCGGCGTTGACGCGGTCTCCCCGACCGGAGCGGTGGCGGAACCTCGGGTCCTGCCTTGGAACCTCTCGTTCCAGGTGAGCGGTGTTCTTGGCCGACGGGCCCCACGAGGCTCCTCGGGAGTGCGGCCCTGCGTTGCGCCTCGGACCGGTGATCCTGCCGAGCGGCCGGCAACGCAGATCTGGACCGCAGCGGTGTCGCAGCTGACGAGCTCAAGACCGTTCCCCCGGTACCGCCGCCGACGTCCTCCTCGGAAAACGCCTTCCGTTGCACCTTGCCTCGCGAACCGGCTTCCGCCTACGGTTTTGGTAAGCGCTTTCCAGAGAGGCGGTACCGCATGACGGAGCGAAGGCTGGGCGTCATCATGAACGGCGTCACCGGCAGGATGGGGCACCGCCAGCACCTGGTGCGGTCGGTCCTGGCCATCCGGGAGCAGGGCGGCGTCGAGCTCTCCGACGGCAGCCGGGTGCGGCTCGACCCGATCCTCGTCGGCCGCAACGCCGAGAAGCTCGCGGAGCTCGCGGCACGGCACGACCTGGACCGGTGGACCACCGACCTCGACACCGCCCTGTCCGATACCGAGGACGCGCTCTACTTCGACGCGCAGCTGACGAGCGTGCGGGAACCCGCGATCATGCGGGCGATCGCCGCGGGCAAGCACGTCTACACCGAGAAGCCGATCGCCGACGACGTCGAGGGCGCGCTGCGGCTGGCCCACGCGGCGAGCGAGGCGGGCGTACGGGCCGGCGTGGTGCACGACAAGCTCTACCTGCCGGGCCTGCTGAAGCTGCGGCGCCTGGTGGAGAGCGGCTTCTTCGGCCGCGTCCTGTCGGTGCGCGGCGAATTCGGCTACTGGGTCTTCGAAGGCGATCTGCAACCGGCGCAACGCCCGAGCTGGAACTACCGCCAGGAGGACGGCGGCGGCATCACCACCGACATGTTCCCGCACTGGAACTACGTGCTGGAGAACCTGTTCGGCCGCGTCGAAGCGGTCACCGCACGCGTGGTCACGCACATCCCGCAGCGCTGGGACGAACGCGGCGACGCCTACCCCGCCACCGCCGACGACGCCGCCTACGGCATCTTCGAGCTCGACGGCGGGATCGTCGCGCAGCTCAACTCCTCGTGGACGACCCGCGTGCACCGCGACGAGCTGGTGGAGTTCCACGTGGACGGCACGCACGGCAGCGCCGTCGCCGGCCTGCACCAGTGCCGCGCGCAGCACCGCGCCGCGACCCCGAAACCGGTGTGGAACCCCGACCTGGTGGAGCGCACCCCGTTCCGGGAGCAGTGGTCGCCCGTGCCCGACAACGGGGAGTTCGACAACGGGTTCAAGGCGCAGTGGGAGCAGTTCGTGCGCTACCTGCACAACGACGGCGACCACCCCTACGACTTCCTGGCCGGAGTGCGCGGACTGCGGCTCGCCGAGGCGGGGCTCACGTCCTCCCGTGAGGGGCGCCGCGTCGAGCTCGGCGAGGTGGCACCGTGACCGCGCTGCAGCTGCCCCGCGCGGACGGCACCCTCGTCGAGCACGTGCTCACCCCGCCCCGGCACTGGCCGGAACCGGCCGGTCCATTGAGGACTCGCGTCGCCTACGCCGCGGTGCACGTGGTGCCGAGGGCGCTGGGCGAGAACGTGCCGGGTGCCCCCGCCGACATCGATTGGGAGTCGACCCTGGCGTACCGGCGCCGCATCTGGTCCTACGGGCTGGGGGTCGCCGAGGCCATGGACACCGCGCAGCGCGGCATGGGCGTCGGCTGGACGCAGGCCGCCGAGCTCATCCGCCGCTCAGCCTCCGAAGCGCGCGCCACCGGTGGCGCGATCGCCGCCGGAGCGGGAACCGATCAGCTCGACCTCGCCGCGCTCCCGTCCGGGCGCGCGGGCCTGGAGGCGGTGCTGGACGCCTACCGCGAGCAGCTGGAGGTCGTCGCGGACAGCGGCGCGACGGTCATCGTGATGGCCTCCCGCGCGCTGGCCGCGATCGCGCGCTCGGCCGCGGACTACGCCGCGGTGTACGGAGCGTTGCTCGACGAGGCCGACGCACCGGTGATCCTGCACTGGCTGGGACCGATGTTCGACCCGCTGCTCAACGGCTACTGGGGCAGCGAGGAGGTGGCAGCGGCGACGCGGACCTTCCTGGAGATCATCCGGGCGCGCCCGGAGAAGGTCGACGGCGTGAAGGTCTCGCTGCTCGACGCCGAGCACGAGATCGCGCTCCGACGCGCCCTGCCGACCGGAGTGCGCCTCTACACCGGCGACGACTTCAACTACCCCGGCCTGATCGTGGGCGAGGGCACCGACCATTCGGACGCGCTGCTGGGCGTGTTCGCGGCGATCTACCCGGCCGCGTCCGCCGCGATCCAAGCCCTCGACCGCGACGATCCGCGCACCGCGAAGTCCATTTTGGACAGCACGGAACCGTTGGGACGACTGCTGTTCGAATCCCCGACGTTCCACTACAAGACCGGAATCGCGTTCCTGTCCTGGCTCAACGGTCACCAGCCCGGCTTCGCCATGGCCGGTGGCCTGCACGCAGGCCGGTCGGTCCCGCACCTCGCCGAGGTGCTCCGAGCGGCCGACGGCGCGGGCCTGCTGCTCGACCCCGACCTGGCGGCGCACCGGATGCGGCAGTTCCTCGCGGTGAACGGAGTGCGGACATGACCGACGACCTGGCGAGGCTGTCGCTGAACACGGCGACGACGAAGCGGTGGACGCTGCGCGAAGCCGTCGACGGCGCGGCTCGGGCCGGGCTGCCCGCGGTCGGGCTGTGGCGCGACCGCGTCGCCGAAGCAGGGCTGGAGACGGCGGCGAAGACGGTGCGCGACGCGGGCCTGCGGGTCTCCAGCCTGTGCCGGGGCGGCTTCCTCACGGCCGCCGACCCGGCGGGAGCGCAGGCCGCGCTGGACGACAACCGGGCGGCGATCGTCGAGGCCGCCACCGTGGGCACGGACGCGTTGATCCTGGTCGTGGGTGGCCTGCCCGACGGGAGCCGCGACCTCGCCGGAGCGCGCGCCAGGGTGGCCGACCGGCTCGCCGAACTCGCCCCGTTCGCCCGCGAGCACGGCGTGCGCCTCGTACTCGAACCCCTGCACCCGATGTACGTCGCCGACCGCGCCGTGGTCTCCACGCTGGAGCAGGCGCTGGACCTCGCCGCGCCGCACCCGGCCGACGCGGTGGCCGTCGTCGTCGACACCTTCCACGTCTTCTGGGATCCGAACCTCGCCGACAGCGTCGCGCGCGCGGGCCGCGAACACCGCATCGCCGCCTACCAGGTGTGCGACTTCAACCTCCCCATCGCAGCGGATGCCCTGCTGTCCCGGGGAATGATGGGCGACGGCGTCATCGACTTCACCCCCATCACCCGCGCGATCACCGCCACCGGCTACACCGGAGACGTCGAAGTGGAGATCTTCAACGCCGACATCTGGTCCACCCCCGGCGACGAAGTCCTCCCCACGATGACCGCCCGCTACCGACAACTCGTCTTGCCCCACCTCGGTGGATGAGCATGACTCCCCCTGACGGCCCAACAGGCGATCGTTCACCGCCACCGCGCCCTTTCAAAACCCCCTGGACGCACCAATCGACCGGCGTTCGGAGGACCCGCGAGCTGCGCAAAACGCTGCTCCGAACGTCAGCCGACAGGCGGCAGACAACGAGGCGCCGCTTGTGGTGAGTTGGCACGGTCTCGCTGATCAAGCAGCCGTGGAGGGTGAGTGGACCTCAAGACAGCGTTCGAGAAGCTCAACGAAGAATCCGTCGTGTCGTTCCACTCGACCCCTCGCCTTGTCGACCAAGTGCGCGGGCGCGCGAAACACCTCGATCGGGAACGCGTCAAGAAGAAGCGTCCGCCCCTGGCGCGGCCCGGCCGAACATTTCCGTTCCCTGGCGCGCAGAACGCAGCGAGCGGTATGTCAGTCACTCCTTGGCAGCTGCTGCACACCTTTGCCCGTGCGGTCGCACTGGCCGGACAGGGTTCCGCGCGTGCGTTGGCCCAGCAATGGGACTGCCTGCGCTACGTCACGGCCATCGAAACCCGCGACGGACGTCGGATGCGGCTCAGTTCCGAGGGCGAGAACTGGCACACCCACAAGCGGTCGCTGCAAGCTCGAGATCTCGGCAGTGCCTTCGGACTTTCAGCCGCACAGCAGCTGTTGCGGGAGCGCTACCCCGATCACCGGTTCGACGTCCTGGATGCGGAAATCGTGTTCAGCGCCTTCCGCCCCGCGAAGGGGCGGAGGCCTGCGGCAGGAAACTCCGGATTGCCGAACCATTTCCTCGTGGGGCGCAAACCAGGTGCCCCGCTGCGCATCTTCGCCGTGGACGCAAGGGGATCGCACGGTAAGCCGGAGGCCCAGCACGACCAGCTCGCGCGTTCACAGCACCGTGCGCACACGTTGCTGCTCGGCGAGTCGGACACGAGAGGAGAGCCGGTTCCCGCACTGATGCTCGCGACGAGCTTGCTCAAGGGCGAGGGCATCGAGACCCGAGTGTTGGCGACGGACGGGCTCGGCATCCTGACGGTGCCTGGGAAGTCCGCTCCGAACCTGTCCGAACCTGCTGCCGACAAGAACTTGTACCCCGAGATCGACACTCGCGATGCCGACGGGCTCCCGAGTTCACGTCCCGGCTTCGCCATTCACGAGGATCACTGGGAATGGCTGTCTCAGATCCTCGCCCGCACTGGGGCCGCTTCTCTGCTCACCTTCGCCGGAGAACGAGACACAGCTCGCGGCCTTCTCACGGAGCGTCAGCAGAAGCTGCTGGGCCCGACCGGCTCCGACTCGACCCCTGGACTCCAGTGCGATGCCAGCATCACGCTCGGAGGCATGACCTTTGTGGGAACCGACCAGGTCTTCCGCCTGCGAAAGCAACGCGTCGAGGTGTTCTCCGCGCTGCTCTCCGAGCAACGCGACCTGCTTGCCAACTGGCGTTTGGATGAGCACGAAGCACGCCTGCCGACGGTCCTGAAGGCATGGCACCGCAACAAGTCCGTCGTCGAGCACCAATGGGGTGGACTAGTGCACATGGACTCGAGCGGCGCGTTGCTGGCGATCAGGAAGCAGCGCAGGTCCAACCGACGACTGCTCTGACCTACTACCGCGATACCGCGGAGAGGGGGATTTCGCCGGAGCCTCGGGGGGTGAGGGTGAGCGGGAGGGTGAGGGTGGCGCCGGTCCCCGTTGTGCCGTCGAGTTGGTTGAACAGCTCGGCGGTGGCGGTGCGGGCGATGACGGCGGGGGCCTGGTCGACGACGGTGACCGCCGGGTACAGGGACTCGGCCATCGGGAAGTCGCCGAAGCTGATGAAGGCGATGTCGGGGCGTCCGCGCGCGTGCAGCGCGGGCACCACGCCGAGCGAGCAGCGCGCGTTCGAGGAGAGCACCGCGGTGGGCGGTTCCAGGGAGCGCAGCAGGTCGTCGAGCGCGCTGCGGGCTTCGGCTGCGCTGGACAGGCCCGTTTTGACGAGGTGCTCGTCCACGCCGACGCGGGAGGACTCCATGGCGCTGCGGTAGCCGCGGATCCGCTCGCCGGTGGTGTAGACGTCGGGTCGGTCGCCGATGAGCGCGATGCGGGTGTGCCCTGAGTGCAGCAGGTGGCGGGTCGCGGCCTCCGCCGCGCCGAAGTCGTCCCCGAGGACGGTGGTGCCGAGCCCGGTCGCCGGTCGTGCCGGGCGGTCCGCGAAGACCACCGGCGTGCTGCCCGCGACGGCGCGCAGGTAGCTCTGGTCGCGGCTGACCGGAACCATGATCAGGCCCGAGACCTGGCGCTGCAGCAGGCTTTCCACGAGTCCGTGCTCGCGTTCCGGGTCGCCGCCGACGCTGGAGACGAGCACCGCGTGGCCGCGTTCCAGCGCGCTTTGCTCGATGACGCTGGCCATCTCGGCGAAGAACGGGTCCGACAGCGATTCCAGCACCACGCCGATCGCCTCGTCGCGGCCCACCCGCAGCGAGCGGGCGTGGAAGTTCGGCCGGTAGTTCAGCTCGTCGATGGTGGCCTGCACCTGACCGCGGGTGCTCTCGGAGACCCCGGCCGCGCCGTTGATCACGCGCGAGACGGTCTTGGGGCTCACTCCGGCCGCGGTGGCCACGTCGTAGAGCGTGACGTTGCCTCCAGGCACGCCGGTTCCCTTCCACTCAGGCCGCGCCGGTCCAGCTCGGCGAGCTGCTCGGCGATCGGCCGCGTCGCGTCCACTTTAACGTGCGGGGTGATCGGCGGGGCCGTCCGCGCGGCCAGCACCCGCTCCGGGGCGGCGAGCTTGTCGGCGTCGCGTTCGGCCGCCCGCCCGCGCATCCGGGCCAGGACGACCTCCGGTGGGCTGTCCATCCAGACCAGCACCGGGTCGACGTCGACCGCGCGGAACCGCTCGGTGGCGGCCGCCCACGAAGCCGGGTCGGCGCGTTCGGCGGTGAACGGCGCGACGAGCACCGCGGAGGTGCCGACCCGCACCGAGTCGAACGCCGTGGCCAGCAACGACTCGTAGCGCGCGCCGCGGGCGTGCTCCCGCATCCACGGGTGGTCCGGCGCGGCGCCCGCGCCGCTGACCTCGCCCAGCAGGGAGGTCAGCGGCCCGGTGACGACGTCGAGGTCGAGCAGCGCGGCACCCAGCCGTGCGGCCAGCGCCCCGGCCAGCGTGGTCTTGCCGCTGGCCGGAGCACCGGAGACGAACACCGCGAGCGGGCTCATCCCCGCGCCCTGGCCCGCAGGGTCGCCTCGACCTCTTCGAGCGTGCGGTTGCGGGTCTCGGGCAGGTACTTCTTCAGGTAGAAGAAGCCGATCAGGCCGAACAGGGCGTAGAGCCAGAACAGCCCGCTGGGCGTGAACGCCTCGAAGGCGCTCAGCACGGTCAGCGAGATGATCAGGTTCAGGCCCCAGTGGGTGAACATGCCGAAGCTGCCCGCCTTGCCGCGCAGCGCGGTCGGGAAGATCTCGCTGTTGATCAACCACATGGCGAGTCCGATGCTGGCCGAGAACATCGCCTCGTAGGTGATCAGCAGCGCGACCAGCGCGACGCCCCACCCGCCGCCGAGGTCGGTCACCGCGTAGAGCAGGCCGATCCCCACCAGCGAGGCGACGACCCCGCCCAGGCCCACCAGCAGGAGCGGGCGGCGCCCGATCCGGTCGACCAGCAGCAGCCCGACGAGGGTGAACACCACGTTGGCCACACCGATGCCGACCGACGACAGGATCGCCGCCGACGTCCCGAAACCGGCCTTCGTCAGCAGGGTCGGCGCGTAGTAGGTGATCGCGTTGACGCCGACCAGCTGGTTCACCGCGGCCACACCGATGCCGAGGTAGATCGCCGGGCGCATCGCGGGCTTGAGCACGTCGCGGTAGGTCACGCCGTCCTCGGCGGTGACCGCCGAGGACAACGCGCGCAGCTCCGACTCGACCCGGTCCGGACCGACGATGCGCCGCAACACTTCGCGCGCCTCCTGCGACCGCCCGCGCGAGACCAGCCACCGCGGGCTCTCCGGCAACCGGAACAGGCCGGCGAACATCAGCAGCGACGGCAGCCCTGCCAGCCCCAGCATCCAGCGCCAGGCACCCGCTTCGGCGAGCACGTACCCGGACATGTAGGACAGCAGAATCCCGGAGCTGATCATGATCTGGTTGATCGACACCAGGCTGCCGCGCTTCTCCGGGGGCGCGATCTCGGCGATGTAGGCGGGCACCGACAACGACGCCGTGCCGATGGCGAAGCCGAGCAGCAGCCGCGAACCGAGCAGCGTCGCCAGGTCCGGTGCCAGCGCCGAGATCACCGCGCCGGCGGTGAACACCACGCTGGTGATCGACAAGGTGCGCCTGCGGCCCAGGGCGTCGGCGATGATCCCGCCGAGCCCGACGCCGACGATCGCGCCGACCAGCAGCGAGGCGACCACGACCTGCTGCCACAGCTCGGAGAGCTGGAACTCCGGGGCGATGTAGAGCAGGGCCGCCGAGATGACGCCGGTGTCGTAGCCGAACAGCAGCCCGCCGAGCGCCGCGACGAGCGCGGCTCCGGTGACGGCCTTCCCGGCGGCGCGGGAGGGTGGTGCGGGATCGAGTGACGTGGTGGCCACTGTCGAACCTCATTTCTCCGGCGACGCTGCCGGGGAAGAGCGGTGCGGAATCTTCAGGTGTCGCCTGCCGGTGCGGCGAGCGCGTGTCCTGTCGGCGGTGGAGCCGCTGAGCGGTGCCCGGCGGCTCCTCAGCGATCTCCTCGCGGGACCGGCGATGTCGTTGGCCCCGCAGCGGAAACACCGCCCGGTCAGGCGGTGATGGAGGTCCACGGGGTGGCTCGGCCCTGGATGGCCGTCACGCACTGGTCGAGCCGGCGGCGGGCGGTGTCGGCGAGGAACGGGCGCCGCTCCGGCTGGTCCAGCGCCACCGCGTCCTTCCAGAAGGCACGCCCCGCGATGAAACCGGAGGCGCCGCCCTCGTCGCAGGAGATCCGCAGCACGTCCTGGAACTCGTCGAAGCCGACTCCGGCGGAGAGCACGACCCACGGGACGGTGACGACCTCGGCGAGGCGGCGGCACGCCTCGGCCGAACCCGGGTACTCCAGCTTCAGCAGGTCGGGCTTGAGCTCGTCGAGCGCGCGGGCGGACTCGATGATCGCGTCGGCGCGGGCCTGCGGGGACAGCTCGCCCTCCCCGGGCAGCGGGTAGATCAGGTTCTCGATCACCGAGGGCACGCCGTCGGCGCGGCAGTCCGCGACGACCTCCGCGGCGGCGTCGACCGCCTCCGCCGAGACGTCCCGGCCGCCGAGCTCGCGGTCCCGGTCGGCGCGCAGCTGCACGAAGAACTTCACCGCGTGCCCGCCCATGTCGCGCACCCACTGGGCGTTCTGCTCGGGCTCGCGGCGGGTCAGCGGCTCGTCGCCGAACTTCCCGCGGTCGGACGGTTCCGCGGCGACGGCGAGTCCGGCGCCGGGCGCGAGGTTGCCGTCCTCGACGGCGGCCGGGACGCCGAAGTCGGGGTCGACGAGCAGGCCGCTGGCGCTGGGCGAGAGCCCGCCCACCACGTCCCCCTTGAACCCGCGCAGCAGGTCGTCGTCGATGGGCTGGTTCGCGGCGGTGAACATGCGCCGCAAGGTGTTGCGCTGGTCGAGCGCGACGATGGCGAAGGTGCCGTCGGACTGGGCGATGTCGGCGAGGGCCGCGGTCATGGTTGCGCTCCGATGGTGTCGAGGGCGTTGTCGGTGAACTGACGGGCGATGTCCACTGCGGACACCGCGGTCTCGCCGTCGGCGTGCGCGGCGGCACGGGCGGCGAAGATGGCAGCGCCGTAGGCGCTGGGCTGGTCGAGGCGCGAGTAGCGGACCTCGGGCAGGCTGCGCTGCTTCGCCGCGCGGAAGCTGCCCATCCGGGTCCAGCCGCCCGCGGCGGTGACGTGCTCGTGCGGCCCGGCTTCCGCGGCCATCAGCGCGATCACGGCGTCGGTCTCCGCCATGGCGTGCGACAGCGCCGCCGACCACACCCGCAGCGGGGTCGCGCCGTCGCCGCCGAGCCGCACGTCGACGTGCTCGCTGCGGGCGTGCGCACCGCTGACCTGGATGGCCGCGCCTTCGGGGGGCTCGCTGAGCCACTGCTCGTCGAGTTCGGCCCGGCCGGGTTGTTCCTTGCGCCCCAGCAGCGCGAGCACCTGGTCCAGCAGCAGGCCGCCGCGGGTACCGCCGAGCAGGATCCAGCGGCCCGGCAGGACGTGCATGCCCTGCGCGATGCCTTCGTCGGTGAGCCGGGCGCGCTGGTCGTCCCGCAAGGGCGCCGACGCGACGCGCAGCAGCGCCTCGGAGGTGCCGCAGGAGTCGAACAGGTGCTCGCCGTGCCAGACGCCGCTGGCGACGGAGGCGACCGGGTGGTCGTGCCCGGCGACGCTGAGCACCGCGCCGCGCACCGACTCCGGGACATCGGGGTGGTCGACGGTGCCGATCGGCGTTCCGGCCGGGGTGAGCGGCGGCAGCACCGCGGCGGACAGCCCCAGGTGCTCCAGCGCAGGGGACCACGGCGACCGGGTGGCCTGGTCGAGCAGCCCGGTCCGGGAGGCCAGCGACGGTTCGGTGACCGCCGCGCCGCCCAACGCGTGGGCGACGTACTCGGGCACGTTGAGCCAGCGCCCGGCGCGGCGCGGGGACAGGCCCTGCTCGACGAGGCGGTTCAGCTTCGCGAACGAGCACAGCGGGCTCAGCGGCAGTCCGGTGCGCGCGCTGAACTCGCGCACCAGATCTCCGGGCAGCGCGGCGAGTTCGGCTCCGCCGCGCTGGTCGAACCACGCGATGATCGGGTGCATCGGGGTGCCGCGGCGGTCGAGCAGGACCCCGGACTCCGCCATCCCGGTGATCGCGACGGACGTGACCCGCAGGCCGTGGGCGGAGCGCTCGGCCACCTGCACGGCACCGGACACAGTGGACAGAACTCTGCCCAGGAGCAGCTCGGCGGGCAGTTCGCTGTGCCCGTCGGCGGTGCGGCGCCAGTCGGTCGGCGTGCGCCGGAGGCTCAACGTCCCGCCGCGCCGATCGGTGACGAGCACCTTGATCTCGGTGCTGCCCACGTCGATGCCGACGACCGCTTCGGTCGTTGCGAACTCCACTCGGCACGCTCCTTCAGACCACGACACCGGCCTCTTCGCCGGCTGGCACAGATGGAACGCGAGCCATGTCATCGATGTCAACGCTTTTTCGATTCACCTTGGACATCGATGTCAGGCGCCGTGACCGGCACGAACCTCAAGCGGAACCGAAATCCCCGGCAGCACAGGTGAAAGACGGCCGAAAACCCGGGCGCGAAACCCGTTTCTTGACTCGCCAGTAGGCAGCGGGCAACATCATCGGAACGTGATATTCCCGGCACCGGTGGTGATCGACCCCGTGCCGCGCAGTGCGCACCGCCCATCGATTCATTTCGAGAAAGGCGTGGTTCATGACTGCAACATCGCCCTCATCGCCCGGCCGAAGACGCCGCACCCTGGTCGCCGCGACCGCGCTGCTGGGCCTGCTCGCGGGCGGCTCGCCGATCGCGCACGCCGCCGACGACTCCTACCAGCGCGGACCCGACCCGACCGAGGAGAGCATCGAAGCGCCCCTCGGCTCGTTCGCCGTCGAGCAGGAAGTGGTGCCGCGCAGCGGCGCCACGGGCTTCGGCGGCGGCACGATCTACTACCCCACCGACACCTCCGAAGGCACCTTCGGCGCCGTCGCCGTCTCCCCCGGCTACACCGGGGACCAATCCACGATGTCCTGGTACGGCCCCCGATTGGCCTCGCGGGGCTTCGTGGTGTTCACCATCGACACCCTCACCCCCTACGACCAGCCGGACTCGCGGGCCGGGCAACTGCTCGCCGCCCTCGACCACCTGAGCACCGAGCCCGCGGTGCGCGATCGCCTCGACCCGGACCGCCGCGCGGTGATGGGTCATTCGATGGGCGGCGGCGGGTCGCTGCGGGCCACCGTCGACGATCCGAGCCTGAAGGCCTCGATCCCGCTGACGCCGTGGCACACGGTGCGGGACTGGTCGGCGGTGCGGACGCCGACGCTCATCATCGGTGCGGAGAACGACGCGGTGGCTCCGGTGAGCTCCCATTCGGAACCGTTCTACGAGAGCCTGCCCGGCTCACCGGACAAGGCCTACCTGGAGCTCGCGGGCGCCGGGCACCTGGCGCCGAACACCGACGACACGACCATCGCGAAGTCGAGCATCGCGTGGCTCAAGCGCTTCGTCGACGAGGACGTCCGCTACGACCGGTTCCTGTGTCCGCCGCCGAGCGGGTCCGAGATCGCGGAGTACCGGGACACCTGCCCGATCGGGTAGTGCTCATCGCGGATCGATCGCCGTCGTGCCGGCCCGGCGCGGCGGCGTTCGCGCGTCCCGCGCGCGCGAGATCGCGTCCACTGTGCACTCGAACGCCCGATTCCCTTGAGCCGGAACGGTTTCCTCGATCCGCCGTGGATCTGCTCGGCCGCTGCGGGCGAACCCTCCACATTCGACCGGCGCTCCGCGATCACCCCCACCGCTGCGCGCGCCGAGCCGTGCGCGCCGGTACGTTGGCCACGGTCCGCACCACCACGCAGGAACGAGGAGGACCCATGTCCGTGCCACCACTGCCCGCCGACACGATCGCCCTGCTCCGCAAGCCCAACCCGTCGACCATCACGACGTTGCGCTCGGACGGGCAGCCGGTCTCCACCGCCACCTGGTACCTGTGGGAGAACGACAAGGTGCTGGTCAACATGGACGAGGGCCGCAAGCGGCTGGACCACATCCGCCGCGACCCGCGCGTCACGCTGACCGTGCTCGACGACGGCGACTGGTACACCCACGTCACCTTGCTCGGGCGGGTCACCGAACTGCGCGAGGACACCGGGCTGACCGACATCGACCGGTTGGCCGAGCACTACCTCGGCCAGCAGTACCCCGACCGGCAGCGGCCCCGGGTGTCCGCGCTGATCGAGATCGACCGCTGGCACGGCTGGGGCAGCCAGAAGGACAGCAGCCAGCCCGGCTGACCCCGCGCGGGACGGATCAGCCGCGGTGCTCGTCGGCCGCGGCTTGGATCCGCCCGACGTACGCCGCCCAGTGCGCGGCGTCTCCGAAGTCCTCGTGGTCGGGCCCGCCCCGGCCGTCGACGCCCTCGCGCAGGACGTCGACGTGCCCCGCGTGCTGCGCGGTCTCCGCGACCACCCTCACCAGCAGGTGCCCCAAGGTCGTGTCCCGCCGCGCCGCCGGCCACCACGGCACGTGCGCGGGCGCGTCCAGCGGCAGCTCCGCCACCACCCGGTCCGAATGCGCCCAGGCCTCCCGGTAGAGCCCCACGAGGTGGTCCCGGGACTGCTCGGCGGTGGCCCACATGTCCGCGCCGTCCCAGATCGAACCGTCCTCGACCCATGGCAGCCGCACCGGTGACGGGCGCCCGGCGCAGTCGCCGAGGTAGCCGGCTTCGATGCCCGCCAAGTGCTTGACCAGGCCGAGGACGTTGGATCCGCTGGGTGTCAGCGGACGGCGCGCGTCGTACTCCCCCAGCCCGTCCAGTCCGCGCAGCACGGTGTCGCGGGACTGCTGGAGGTAGTGCAGCAGATAGTCCGCGATCGTCGTCTCACCCATGGGGAGGACCGTAGTGCGCCGGTCCGACGGCGCGCGGCTCGCGGCCCTGATCCGACGGTGGATCAAGCCGATCCCACGCCAGGTGTTTAATCGTTACACACCTACGCGGCCTGCGGATCTTGCACCTCGACCCCAGCGGACACCCGGCCGCTCCTGCTCCGTTTCCGGAACGTCCTCGGCTCGAACGCGTTCGGAGCACCTGCCACTAGACCAGCAGGACCTTGTCCTCCGACGGCGCAACCCCTTATCGTGCGGATCCATTGATTGAAACGTTTCAACACTCCGTGCGCTCGCCGCCGGAGCCTGCGACATCAGAGCCGATGGACAGGAGGACCGATGGGGGTCCGATTCGGTAGCGAACGCACGACCGGCTGGCGCGCGACGATCGCCGTGGCCATGTCGAACTACATCGAGGCGGGCTCGATCATCGCGATCGCCACCAGCCTCAGCCTCTGGCAGGAGCGCTTCGGCCTGGACGATCTGGCGGTCGGGCTGCTCGCCGCGCTGAGCGCGAACGCGTTCGGCGCCGCCGCGGGCGCGGCCATCGGCGGCCCGCTGTGCGACCGCTACGGCCGCAAGTTCATCTACACCTACGACCTGCTGCTGTACATGCTGGGTGTGCTGCTGGCGGTGTTCGCCACGTCCTTCGGGATGCTGCTGACCGCGTTCGTGCTCACCGGCATCGCCGTCGGCGCGGGCGTCACCGCCTCCTGGACCTACATCGCGGAAGAAGCGCCGCACGACAAGCGGGCCGCCCACGTCGGCGCCGCGCAGCTCGCGTGGTCGATCGGGCCGACGCTCGGCTACCTGCTGGCGGTCGTGGCCGCCCCGTTCGGCCTGCTCGGCAGCCGGTTGATCTTCCTGCACCTGTTCGTCGTCGCGGCCGTGACCTGGTGGGTGCGCCGCGGCCTCGCGGAATCGACGCTGTGGCGCGACCGCAAGGACGATCCGAGTCAGCAGCTCACCTTCCTGAGCAGCGTGCGCGGCCTGTTCAGCAGGAGGACGAACCTGCTCGCGATGCTGTTCCTGTTCGGCGTGTACGCGCTGTGGAACGCGGTCGCGGGGCAGGCCGGGATCTTCCAGCCGCGGGTGTACGACGCGGTCGGCCTCACCTCGGTGACCGAGCAGTACCTGCTGCAGGTCCTCGTGTGGGGCTGCACCAGCGTCGCCACCTACTTCGGATTCATGCTGCTCGCCGACCGGGTGAGCCGCCGAGCGCTGTACTGCGCCGGCGCCGCGCTGGGCGTGCTGGCCTGGGCCGCGCTGATCTACGCGCCCGCGAACACCGCGACCCTGCTCGTGTTCGCCGTCGGCTGGGGCGTGTCCTCCGGCATCGGCGCGCAGGCGTTCTACGGGCTGTGGGCCAGCGAGCTGTTCGCCACCCGCTACCGGGCCAGCGCGCAGGGCGTGCTGTTCCTGGCGGCGCGAGTGCTGGTGGGCCTGCTCAGCGTCGGATTCCCCGCGCTGCTGACGCAGATCGGACTGCGCGGGCTCGGCACGCTGATCCTCGGCTTCCTGATCGCCTCGCTGCTCATCGGCACGGTCTGGGCGCCCCGCACGCAGGGCAAGAGCCTCCAGCAGATCGAGCACGAACGCTACGGCACGCCCGAGAGCACCGGCGGCGCGGTGGTGAGCCCGTGACCCGCGTGTGCTTCCAGCTCCAGGTCGACCCGGAGCGGCTCGACGAGTACCGGCGCCGCCACGCCGCGGTGTGGCCCGAGATGCTGCGCGAGATCGAAGCGTCGGGGCGGCGCAACTACTCGTTGTTCCTGCGCCCGGACGGGCTGCTCATCGGGTACTACGAGACCGATTCCCCCGCCGCCTCCGACAACCACCTCGCCGCATCCGCCGTGGCCGCGCGGTGGGAGCGGTCCATGGCGGACCTGTTCGTCGGCGACGGCGGGCGCGCCGATCAGGCCGCCACCGCGCTCGACGAGGTCTTCCACCTGGCCGACCAGCTCGCCGACCTACCGGAAACCGATCCGTGCGAAGGAGAACGCGCATGACCCCGCCTCGTTTCGAGGAGATCACCGGCACCCTCGCCCGGCAGGCCATCGAGCTGCCGAGCTGGGCGTTCGGCAACTCGGGCACCCGGTTCAAGGTGTTCGGCACCCCCGGAACACCGCGCACTCCGCAGGAGAAGATCGCCGACGCCGCCAAGGTGCACGAGCTCACCGGCCTGGCGCCCGCCGTGGCGCTGCACATCCCGTGGGACCAGGTCGACGACTTCACCGCGCTCAAGGCGCACGCCGAAGGGCTCGGGGTGCGGCTGGGCACGATCAACTCGAACACGTTCCAGGACGAGGCCTACAAGTTCGGCAGCCTCACCCACTCCGACGCTGCGGTGCGGCGCAAGGCCGTCGACCACCACTTCCGGTGCATCGAGATCATGCACGCCACCGGGTCCACCGACCTCAAGATCTGGCTCGCCGACGGCACCAACTACCCCGGCCAGGATTCGTTGCGCGCCCGGCAGGACCGGCTGGCCGAGTCGCTGGCCGAGATTTATGAGCGGCTCGGCGAGCACCAGCGGCTAGTGCTGGAGTACAAGTTCTTCGAACCGGCCTTCTACCACACCGACGTGCCCGACTGGGGAACCTCGTTCGTCCAGGTCAGCGCGCTCGGCGACCGCGCGTTCACCTGCCTGGACACCGGGCACCACGCGCCGGGCACCAACATCGAGTTCATCGTGATGCAGTTGCTGCGCCTGGGAAAGCTCGGTTCGTTCGACTTCAACTCGCGCTTCTACGCCGACGACGACCTGATCGTCGGCGCGGCCGACCCGTTCCAGCTGTTCCGGGTGCTGCACGAGGTCGTCGCGGGCGGCGGGCTCGACGAGGGCTCGCCGGTGCGTTTCATGCTCGACCAGTGCCACAACGTGGAGGAGAAGATCCCCGCGCAGATCCGGTCCGTGCTCAACGTGCAGGAGATGACCGCGCGGGCGCTGCTGGTCGACCGCGCGGAGCTCGCGAAGGCGCAGGACGCCCACGACGTGCTGGGCGCCAACGAGGTGCTGATGGACGCCTTCCAGACCGACGTGCGACCGGCGCTCGCGCAGTGGCGCGCGTCCCGCGGGCTGCCCGCGGAACCGATGCGCGCCTACGCCGACTCCGGCCACGCCCGCTTCCTCGCCGAGCAGCGCGTCGGCGGCGCGCAGGCCGGGTGGGGAGCCTGATGTCCGACCGAGCAGGAGAGGAGAGCGCTGCCGCCATGGCGAATTCCAGCGCCGTCGAGGAACTGATCGCCCGCAGCAACCGGTTGGGCGCCGACCCGCGCAACACCAACTACGCGGGCGGCAACACCTCCGCCAAGGGCCACGACACCGACCCCGTCACCGGCGAACCGGTCGAGCTGATGTGGGTGAAGGGCTCCGGGGGTGATCTGGGCACGCTCACCGAGCGCGGGCTGGCCGTGCTCCGGCTGGACCGGTTGCGCGCGCTGTCCGGGGTCTACCCCGGGGTGGAGCGCGAGGACGAGATGGTCGCCGCGTTCGACTACGCGTTGCACGGCAAGGGCGGCGCCGCGCCGTCCATCGACACCGCGATGCACGGGCTGGTGGAGGCCGTCCACGTCGACCACCTGCACCCCGACAGCGGGATCGCGCTCGCCACCGCCGCCGACGGCCCGGAGCTGACCCGCGCGATCTTCGGCGAGAAAGTCGTGTGGGTGCCGTGGCGGCGACCCGGCTGGCAGCTCGGGCAGGACATCGCCGAGATCAAGCGGACGCACCCCGAGGCGATCGGCACCGTCCTCGGCGGGCACGGCATCACCGCGTGGGGCGAGACCAGCGACGACTGCGAGCGCAACTCGCGGTGGATCATCGAAACGGCCGCCGAGCACATCACCGCGCACGGCCGCCCCGATCCGTTCGGCGCGGTCCTCGACGGCTACGAGGCGCTGCCCGAGCGGGAGCGCCGCGCCAAGGCCGCCGCGCTCGCGCCGGTGCTGCGCGGCCTCGCGAGCACCGACAAGCGCCAGGTGGGGCACTTCACCGACGGGCCGGAAGTGCTGGAGTTCCTGGCTCGCGCGGAACATCCCCGGCTGGCGGAGCTCGGCACCAGCTGCCCCGACCACTTCCTGCGCACCAAGGTGAAACCGCTGGTGCTCGACCTGCCCGCCACCGCCTCCGTCGGCGAATCCGCGCGGCGGCTGGCAGAACTGCACGCGCAGTACCGCGAGGACTACGCGGCCTACTACCGGCGACACGCCACCGCCGACTCGCCGCCGATGCGCGGCGCCGATCCGGCGATCGTGCTGATCCCCGGCGTCGGCATGTTCAGCTACGGCGGCGACAAGCAGACCGCGCGCGTCGCCGGGGAGTTCTACGTCAACGCCATCAACGTGATGCGCGGCGCGGAGGCGCTGTCGACCTACTCCCCCATCGACGAGCGGGAGAAGTTCCGCATCGAGTACTGGGCGCTGGAAGAGGCGAAGCTGCGGCGCCGCCCGGCGCCCAAGCCGCTGGCGACGAAGGTCGCGCTGGTCACCGGGGCCGCCTCCGGCATCGGTAAGGCCACCGCGGCCCGCCTCGCCCGCGACGGGGCGGTCGTCGTGCTCGCCGACCTCGACGAGGCGAAGGCCCGGGAAGCCGCGGCCGAGATCGGCTCCCCGGACGTCGCGGTGGGCGTCGGCACGGACGTCACCGACGAGGACGCCGTGGCCGCCGCCGTCGACGCCGCGGTGCTGGCGTTCGGCGGGCTCGACGTGGTGGTCAACAACGCCGGGCTGTCGCTGTCGAAACCGCTGCTGGAGACGACCGCCGCCGACTGGGACCTCCAGCACGACGTGATGGCGAAGGGCTCGTTCCTGGTCAGCAAGGCGGCGGCGAAGGTGCTCGTCGAGCAGGGGCTCGGCGGCGACATCGTCTACATCGTGTCGAAGAACGGCGTGTTCGCCGGGCCGAACAACGTCGCCTACTCCGCCGCGAAGGCCGATCAGGCGCACCAGGTGCGGCTGCTGGCCGCCGAACTCGGCGGGCACGCGATCCGCGTCAACGGCGTCAACCCGGACGGCGTGGTGCGCGGCAGCGGCATCTTCGCCGGTGGGTGGGGCGCGCAGCGCGCGAAGGTCTACGGCGTCGCGGAGGAGGACTTGGGCGAGTTCTACGCCCAGCGCACCCTGCTCAAGCGGGAGGTGCTGCCCGAGCACGTGGCGAACGCGGTGTTCGCGCTGCTCGGCGGCGACCTGAGCCACACCACCGGGCTGCACGTCCCCGTGGACGCGGGCGTGGCGGCGGCGTTCTTGCGGTGAGCACCGCGCGGGGCCGGACCCGGCTGCCTGCTCGTCTCGGGGGTGCCGCCACACCGCTGCCTCCGCGAGGGGGTAGCTGGGGCCCGCCCGCGGTGCCGGGTCGGCGGTTCCGCCGTTGACGAGGAATTCGCCGCCGTGGCGGCAGAAGCGTTGAGCGATCCGAGGAGGAGGACATGGCTGGGGCTGTCGCCGCGGTCGACCTGGGCGCCACCAGCGGCCGGGTGATGCTCGGTCGCGCCGGGCCGGACGAACTCCGGATGCGCACCGTCGCCCGGTTCCCGAACCGGCCGGTGCGCATCCGGGGAGCGCTGCACTGGAACGTGCTGGAGCTGTACCGGGAGGTGTGCGACGGCGTTCGGCAGGCGACGCGGGAGGCGGACCTCGCGAGCATCGGCATCGACTCGTGGGCCGTGGACTACGCGCTGCTGCGCGGCGGCCGGATGCTCGGGATGCCGCACCACTACCGCGACGACCGCAACGCGGCGGCGGTCCCTACCGTGCACGAGATCGTAGGTCCTGCCGAGCTGTACGAGGTGAACGGCTTGCAGCACCTGCCGTTCACCACCACCTTCCAACTCGCCGCGGATCGGGAGGACGGGCTGCTGCCGCTGGCCGAGCGGCTGCTGCTCATCCCGGACCTGCTGGCCTACTGGCTCACCGGCGAGCAGGTCGCGGAGCGCACGAACGCCTCCACCACGGGCCTGCTCGACGCGCGGACGTCGCAGTGGTCGGAGGTGCTGCTGGACCGGCTCGGCGTCGGCCGGGACCTGGTGGCGCCGCTGGTCTCGCCCGGCGAGCGGATCGGCGAGATCACCCCGGAAGTCGCCGACGAGCTCGGCGCGGGCCGGTCGGCGGTCACGGCGGTCGGCTCGCACGACACCGCGTCCGCGGTGGTCGCCGTGCCCGCCCGCGACGACTCGTTCGCCTACATCTCCTGCGGAACGTGGTCGCTGGTCGGCGCGGAACTGGACCGGCCGCTGTTCTCCGAGCAGGGCCGGGCGGCGAACTTCACCAACGAGCTCGGCGTCGACGGCAGGATCCGCTACCTGCACAACGTGATGGGCCTGTGGCTGCTCACCGAATCCGTCGACCGGTGGAGCCGGGCGGCCCCGGCGGTCGATCTGGAATCGCTGCTCGCGGAGGCCGCCGAGATCCCGCCCGGCAGGGTCGCCGAGTTCGACCCGAACGACGCCAGGTTCCTGCCGCCCGGCGACATGCCCGCCCGCATCGCGGCCTGGCTCACCGAGCACGACCGGCCGGTTCCGGGCACCCGCGCCGAATTCGTGCGCTGCATCCTGGAAAGCCTCGCCACGGCCTACGCCGAGTCCATCGACCTGCTCGAACGGATCACCGGCCGGGCACTGTCCACCGTGCACGTCGTCGGCGGCGGGGCGCGGAACACGCTGCTGTGCCGGCTGACCGCCGAGCGCACCGGCCGCACGGTGATCGCCGGGCCGGTGGAGGCCACCGCCCTCGGCAACGTCCTCGTGCAGTCCCGAGCGGCGGGGACGGTCAGCGGCACCTTGGAGTCGATGCGGGACCTGGTGCGCCGCACGTGCGAACTCCGGCACTACCGGCCGTCCCGCTGAGCGTCCTTGCTCGTTCTGCGTGGGGTCGGGTGGCGGAACCTCAGCGTTCTTCTCGCTGCGGGATCTTTTTCCCAAGTGGCTCCGCCACGAGGGAAAAAGCCGTCCTCGCGAGAAGAACGCTGAGAACCCGCGGGTGGTCGGTTTGCTCTGGTGGTCACTGCTCAGCGGCTTCGCCCCTGACAAGACAACGACGGTGATCCCGCGCGCACGCACCGGGCCGGGGGGGGGGCGAAGACAGGACTCGGTCCCAGGGCGCGGGGGCGGATCACTGGTCGTGGTGCCAGAACAGCGCTTCCGGGTTCTCGGTGGTGGGACCGTCCAGGATCGGCTGCGCCCGCCCGCGCAGGTGCAGGTCCAGGAACGCCGCCACGTACCGGTTGCCGAGCTCGGCGCCGCGCGCGCCGGGCAGCGGCTCACCGGGGAACTCGATGCCGTACTGGTTGACCAGCATGCTCAGGTCCGTGGCCGAACCGTGCCCGGAACCGTTCAACGTGATCCACCGCTTCCAGCCGCGCAGTCCTTCCCAGGTGGCGTCCCACGTGGAGTCCGTGCCGCCGGGACCGTGCGCGCCCGAGCCGAACATGAGGAACGGGCGGTCGAGCCCGCCGGCCGGGGGTTCGAAGAAGGTGCCGTCGAGGTTCACGCCCGCGTCGATCCGCGGGTCCGCGAGCATCGATTCGAGCGCGCTCGCGCCACCGATGGAATGCCCCACCATGCCGATCCGCCGCTCGTCGACGAGCTCGCCGAACTCCGGGGCGCGGGCGAGCTCGTCGAGCACGAACCGCACGTCGTCGCTCCTGCCGCGCACCACCTTCGCCATGTCCTGCGTCTCGCAGGCGACGCATTCGGTGACCCGCCCGTCGGGGAACTCGGTTCCCGCGGACTCGTGGTCGTGCCCGATGTCGGCCACGACGTAGCCGCGACCGGCCAGTTCCTCCGCCATCCCGCTCAACGTCGCCCGCGGCCACGAGAACCCCGGGGAGAGCACGACCAGCGGATGACCCTCGGGAGTGCGCAGTGCCGGTGCGCCGACCTTCGCGTGCGTGCCGACGGTGCTGAGGATCTCCGGTGGCTCGACCGGCTGCGCGCCGTGCTCCTCCTGCAGTTCCACGAACAACCGGGATTCGGCCGGGCTCACGTACCGCGTCGGCTCGCCCACCGGTTCCGCCGCCGGGTACCAGACGGTGAGCACGAGCTCGCGCCGTTCGGCAGGCACCCACGGGTCGGCCCGGGACTCGTCGCGCAGGTGCAGCGCCGTGGATCCGACCGGGTGCGGGCCGCTCGGCTCGGGCAGCGCGAGCGCCGGCTCCGATCGCGGTGGCTCGGCCACCGCCGTGGCCGGGACCGCCAGGCACAGCAGCGTTGCCGCCAACAACGCCCCCGTAGTGCGGTTCGGTTCGCCCATCGTGTTCTCCCCAGTGCTCGCAGGAACCGCGGTGTTCGCGGGAAACCGCCGACCGCGGCTTCGGAACCACACTGGCCCGGTGCACCCGGCCGGACATCGGGGAGATCACCGAGCCGGACCCCGGCGTTGCCCGATGCGCGGCGCGGACACCTGCGCGTTGCGGTGATCGTGCTGCCCGATGGGCGGAATTCCGTTGCGCCGAGGGCGATTCCCGCTCCGGCGACCGGGCGATGCCGGTGCACGGCCGAGTGATTCCTCCTGACACGGCACCGATCGGCCCGGAGCATGGCGGCTGTGTCCCTCCACCGCGTCGAACGGCCGTCCCCCGACGACCGCGGGAGCAGCACCGCCGCGATCGACGAGCACGCCACCACTCGCAGCACCCCGTTCGCCCCGCACGACGGGTTGCGCGACCTGCTCCCGCACCGGCCGCTGGCCCGGATGCACCACCCCGGTGACGCGCCGGGCTGGCTGGTGACCGGGTACTCCTCGGTCCGCGAAGTGCTCACCGATCAGCGCTTCCGCTCGCGCATCGACCTGCTTCGCGGCCCGGCCGACCGGCGACCCCAGGAGACCACGGCCGCACCCGGCCTGTTCAGCGTCATGGGACCGCCGGAGCACACCCGGTACCGGCGCAAACTGGTGTCGGCGTTCACCCTGCGGCGGGTTCGGGAGATGGAGCCGCTGGTGGAGCGGGCGGTCGCCGAACGGCTCGACGTGATGGAGCGCGCGGGCGGACCGATCGACCTCGTCGAGTCCTTCGCCAGCCCCGTCGCCTTCCAAGTGATCCGCGACCTGCTCGGGATGCCGATGGACCGGGCGTCGGTGCGGGCGACGACCGAAGCGCTGCTGCGGCTCGACGCCGACCCCGAGCAGGCCGGGCAGGCGTGGGAGCGGTTGCTGGCGGAACTGCGCGAGCACGTGCGCGCCAAGCACGCCGACCCCGGCACGGACCTGACTAGCGCGCTGGTGGCCGACGGGGAGCTCTCCGACGAGGAGATCGCGACCATGAGCGCGATGCTGGTCACCGGTGGAGACGACACGACGGCGAACATGCTCGCGCTGGGCACCTACGCCCTGCTGGCCCACCCCGCGGAACTCGCCTGGCTGCGCGAGAACCCGGCGGCCACCGGCACGGCGGTCGAGGAACTGCTGCGCTACCTGACGATCAACCAGTTCGGCACCACCCGCACGGCGCTGGAGGACGTGGAGCTGCACGGCCAGACCATCCGCCGGGGCGAGCTGGTCACGCTGTCGCTGTCCACGGCCAACCGGGACCCCGAGCAGTTCCCGGAACCGGACCGGCTGGACCTCGCCCGATCAGGCGCCGGGCACCTCGCCTTCGGCCACGGCATCCACCACTGCCTGGGCGCGCAGCTCGCCCGGGTGGAGCTGCGCGCGGGATTCTCCGGGCTGCTGGGCCGATTCCCCACCTTGCGGCTGGCCGTCGCACCGGAGCAGGTCCCGCTGCGCTCCGCCGCCGTCAACTACGGAGTCCACACCCTCCTCGTCGACTGGTGACCGTTCGTCGGCCCCGTTAACTCATGCGAGAGTTTCCGGCCGAATTGTTTCCGCGGCATCCGAGCGGTTCCCGGGAACGGCGCGCACCCGATGCCCGTCCACGGCAGCGCAGCCACAACCCGCCGGAGAGCACTTAGTGCGCAGGACGCGGCCCCGCCACGCGAAATCACCGCAATGAACCAACGATCACCCGAACCGGTAGCGCACACTTTCGAAACCGGAGTCCGCAGGCCCTGACGAATCCAGGTCGCGCGGCCTCTCGCGCGAAAATCCGACGCCGGAATTGCAGTTGCGTCGATTTCCGCAATCTCGCCGGATTCCCCGCAAGTGAATCACGCGCAGCGCAAAGTTTCATAATGCAGGAAGAGCAGGTGCCGCCACGATTACAACGACAGCCCGCCCTCGGCGTAATAGCCCTTGATGTGCGCGGTCATCCGCCACCCCGCCACCTCGCCGTCCCCGGCCCGGATCGCGGCGAGCACCTCCCGGTGCTCCCGCCGCAGCCGGTCCGAGGTGTCCGCCCACGACCGCAGCAGCGGCAGGGTCTCGCGGGTGTAGTTCTCGATCGAGTCGCGCAGCCCGGACATCATCGCGGCGATCACCTCGTTGCCCGCCGCCTGGGCGAGTGCCAGGTGGAACTGGGCGTCGAGCGCCAGGAACTCGGCCGCGGCCAAGTCCGGCTCGTCCATCGCGTCGAGCAGTTCCGCCGCCACCGCGAGGTCGACCGGCGCGGACGCCCCGGCCAGCGCGGTCACCGACGCGGTCTCCAGCACCAGCCTGGTGCGCACCACATCGCGCACCTGAAACCCCTGGCCCGCGACCTGCAACCGCAGCAGCGCGCTCATGCCCCCGGTCGGCCGCGCCAGGATCACCGCCCCCGCGTCCGGCCCGGAACCGGTCTGCGCGCGCAGCAGGCCCAGCGCCTCCAGCACCCGCATCGCCTCGCGCACCGAGGAACGCCCCACCTGCAGCTCCTCGGCCAGCGCCCGCTCGCCGGGAAGCCGCTGGCCGGGCGCGATCCGCCCGGTGAGCAGGTCGTCCTCGATCTGTGCGAGCACCCGTTCCCACGCCCGCGGCCCAGCATTCGCCACGGCCCGAGCCTATCGACGCCCCGGCGCGTTGCGGGCACCGCGCACCCGCGCAACGCTGACGCGACGGCCACCACCCGTTCCCGGCGCCACCGCTCGCGGTTACGGTGTGGTCAGACCACACCTTCGGAAGGGGTTCGACGGATGCGGGTAGCCCTGTTCGCCACCTGCCTCGGGGACACGCTGTTCCCCGACGCGGTCAAGGCCACCGCGCTGCTGCTGAGCAGGCTCGGCCAGGAAGTCGTGTTCCCGCAGGCGCAGACCTGCTGCGGGCAGATGCACGTGAACACCGGCTACCAGCGCGAAGCGCTGCCGCTGGTCGACAACCACGCGGCCTGCTTCGCCGACGAGTCGATCGACGCCGTGATCGTGCCCTCCGGCTCCTGCGCCGGCTCGATCCGCCACCAGCACCAGATCGTCGCCGAGCGCTTCGGCACCCCGGCGCTGCGCGCGCAGGTCGAGCAGTCCCGCGCGAAGACCTACGAGCTCGCCGAGTTCCTCGTCGACGTGCTCGGCGTGGTCGACGTGGGCGCGACGTTCCCGCATCGGGTGACCTACCACCCCACCTGCCACTCGCTGCGGATGCTGCGGGTCGGGGACAAGCCGCTGCAGCTGCTGCGCGCGGTGCGCGAGATCGACCTGGTGGAACTGCCCGACGCCGACCAGTGCTGCGGCTTCGGCGGGACCTTCGCGCTCAAGAACGCCGACACGTCCACGGCGATGCTCTCGGACAAGCTGCGCAACGTCGCCGCCACCGGAGCCGAGTTCTGCTCCGCCGGGGACTCCTCGTGCCTGATGCACATCGGCGGCGGCCTGTCCCGGCTGCAGACCGGCATCGGCACCCTGCACCTCGCCGAGATCCTCGCCTCCACCGAGCACGCCATCAGCCCGAAACGGGGAGCACTCGCATGAGCGGCACCTTCCTCGGCATGCCCACCGCTCCCCCGCGCGGAGCCGGCAACCTGCGCGGCGAGGAACCGTTCCCCGCCGCGGCCCGCACCGAACTCGGCAACACCCAGATGCGCCGCAACGTCGGCAAGGCCACCCGCACGATCCGGAACAAGCGCCTGCAGGTCACCGGGGAGCTGCCCGACTGGGAGCAGCTGCGCTCGGCGGGCGCGGCGGTCAAGCGCGACGTCATGGCCAGGCTGCCCGAGCTGCTGGAGCAGTTCGAACGGGCGGTGACCGAGCGCGGCGGGCACGTGCACTGGGCGCGCGACGCCGCCGAGGCCAACGCGATCGTCACCGGTCTGGTCAAGGACACCGGCGCCGACGAAGCCCTCAAGGTCAAGTCCATGGCCACCCAGGAGATCGGGCTCAACGAGCACCTCGCCGACGAGGGCATCACCGCTATCGAAACAGACCTGGCGGAGCTGATCGTGCAGCTCGGCGAGGACCGCCCCTCGCACATCCTGGTGCCCGCGATCCACCGCAACCGCTCCGAGATCCGCGAGATCTTCCTGCGCTCCATGCCGGGCGTGGACCCCGGCTTGGACGACGACCCGACGCACCTGGCCAACGCGGCGCGGCGGTTCCTGCGCGAGCGGTTCATGCGGGCGCGGGTCGCCATCTCCGGGGCCAACTTCGGCATCGCCGAGACCGGCACGCTGTCGGTGGTGGAGTCCGAGGGCAACGGCCGGATGTGCCTGACCATGCCGGAGACGCTGATCACGGTGATGGGACTGGAGAAGCTGATCCCCGCCTACGCCGACCTCGAAGTGTTCCTGCAGCTGCTGCCCCGCTCCTCCACCGGCGAGCGGATGAACCCGTACACCTCGATGTGGACCGGCGTCACGCCCGACGACGGACCGCAGGAGTTCCACCTGGTGCTGCTGGACAACGGCCGCACCGCGACGCTGGCCGACGAGGTGGGTCGCGAGGCGCTGCACTGCATCCGGTGCTCGGCCTGCCTCAACGTGTGCCCCGTCTACGAGCGGACCGGCGGGCACGCCTACGGCTCCACCTATCCGGGGCCGATCGGCGCGGTGCTGACCCCGCAGCTGGCCGGGATGGACACCGGAGGCGGTGATCCGAACTCGTCCCTGCCGTACGCGTCGAGTCTGTGCGGGGCCTGCTTCGACGCCTGTCCCGTGAAGATCGACATACCGTCGTTGCTGGTGGAGCTGCGCCACCAGCACGTCGAGGAAGCCCGCGTCAGCGCGGAGCAGCTGATGATGAAGGCCGCTTCCACGGCCATGGCCACCTCCGGCCGGTGGACCGCGGCGCAGCGCGCGGCGCAGCTGGGACGGCTGCTCGGGCGCGGCGGGCGGATCCGGACGCTGCCGCCGCCGGGCAGCGCTTGGACGGCGGCGCGGGATCTGCCGGTACCGCCGAAGCAGACCTTCCGGCAGTGGTGGGATTCCGCGGAGGGCCGGGCCGCGATCGACGACGCCCACCGCGAAGGAGGCCGGCCGTGAACGCCCGCGACACCGTGCTGGGCCGGGTGCGCGACGCGCTCGCCATCGCCCCGCCCGCCGCCGTGCAGGTCCCGCGCGACTACCGCCGGGACCGCGACCTCCCGGCCGACGAGAAGCGGGAGCTGCTGGTCGACCGGCTGGAGGACTACCAGGCCACGGTGCACCAGTGCGCCGCTGCCGACGTCGCGGCCACCGTCGCGAGGGCGCTCGGCGGCGCCGCGCGCATCGGCGTCCCCGCGGGTCTCGACCGCGGGTGGCTCGCGGAGTTCGGCGGCGAGGTCGTGGTCGACTCCGCCGAGGTGCCCCCGGACCGCCTCGACGCGTTGGACGGCGTCGTCACCGGGTCGGCGGTGACCTGCGCCGAAACCGGGACGATCTTCCTCGACGCGTCCCCGGACCAGGGGCGGCGCGCGCTCACCCTCGTTCCGGACCTGCACGTGTGCGTGGTGGCGCTGTCCGCGGTCGTCACCGGCATCCCCGAAGCGGTGGCCCGGCTCGAACCGACCCGGCCGACGACCCTGATCAGCGGCCCGTCGGCGACCTCGGACATCGAGCTGGACCGGGTCGAGGGCGTGCACGGCCCGCGCACCCTGCACGTGGTCCTGCTGCTGGACGGCTGATTGCCTGGCTTTGGTCCCTGGCCTGGGTAGGGGTCGGGTAGCGGAACCTCAGCGGTTTCCTCGCGAGGACAGCTTTTTCCCTCGTGGCGGAGCCACTCGGGAAAAAGATCCCGCAGCGAGGAAACCGCTGAGAACCCGCCGGTGGTCACCTTGCTCAAGCTGGTCACTGCTCAGCGGCTTCGCCGCTGACAGGACAACGACGAACAACGCCGCTCACTTGGAAATTCAAGCTCAAAGACGGGCAGCGAGGAGCCGTCTTCCGGCACGATCCCGCTGCGGGTCGGCGGGCGGCGCGGTGCCGCCCGCCGATTCCCGGGCACGGGCACGCGACCACTCTCGTCCACAATGGACGAATTCGCCCTAGGTCCCGCTCTCCGCGGCGAACCGTCACCGATCGCGCGCTGCCGAACGGGCTCCCCTGCACCGCGCCGAAGTGGTCCGTCCGGCGGTCCGCGACGACGCAGGTGGCCGCTTTGCGGCGGATTCACGCCGGGCGTCGCCGATCACCCTTGCCAGTGCGCGGCGAGCGAACCTACGCTTCGGAAAGCGCTTACCACATTTCCATTCGACGAGCGCAGGACTGCTCCATCCACCGGGGTGCGACCAGGCACCCTCGACCTGATCGGCACCGTCCTCAATGGAATCATTCAAGGTGAACGACTCCCGATCCCGCCGCCGGGCACTGCTTCCCGCGCTGGCCGCCGCACTGCTCCCGGTCACCTGGCCGTTACCGCAGGCGGTCGCCGCACCGCCCGCGGCCGAGCCCGGCCGGGCCGCCGTCAGCGTCCGGGCCGGCGACGGCAACTTCGTCTCGTGGCGGCTGCTCGGCTCCGACCCTGCGGGCATCGCGTTCGACGTCTTCCGCGACGGCACGGAGCTGACGCCCGCGCCGCTGACGGGCCCCACCGGCTTCTTCGACGCGGGCGCACCGCCCGAAGCCCGCTACACGGTCGTCCCGGCGACGCCCGGTGGCGCCACGATGGCCGCGTCGCAGGCCCGGTCGTTCGCCGCCGACCACCTCGACGTCCCGCTGCAGATCCCCGACGGCGGCACCACCCCCGACGGCACGGACTACACCTACAGCGCCAACGACGTCAGCGTCGGCGACCTCGACGGGGACGGCGAGTACGAGTACGTGGTCAAGTGGGATCCGTCCAACTCGAAGGACAACTCGCAGAGCGGCCACACCGGAAACCAGATCGTCGACGCCTACAAGGCGGACGGCACGCTGCTGTGGCGCATCGACCTCGGGCGCAACATCCGCGCGGGCGCGCACTACACCCAGTTCCAGGTCTACGACTACGACGGCGACGGCCGGGCCGAGGTCGCGATGAAGACCGCCGACGGCACCGTCGACGGCGCGGGCACCGCCCTCGGCGACGCCGACGCCGATCACCGCAACGACGGCGGTTACGTGCTGGACGGACCGGAATTCCTCACCATGTTCGACGGGGAGACCGGCGCGGTCCTGCACACCACCGACTACCTCCCGCAGCGCGGCGACGTCGGCGAGTGGGGCGACGACTACGGCAACCGGGTGGATCGCTTCCTCGCCGCCACCGCGCAGATCGGGGACAAGCCCGCTCTGATCCAGGCGCGCGGCTACTACACCCGCACTGTGATCACGGCGTGGCACTTCGAGGGCGGCGAACTCGTTCCGCTGTGGACGTTCGACAGCGATGAGGCGGGCGAGCAGTACGCCGGGCAGGGCAACCACAACCTGTCGGTGGCCGACGTGGACGACGACGGCAGCGACGAGATCATCTACGGCTCGCTGGCCCTCGACGACGACGGCACGCCGCTGTGGAACACCGGATACGGTCACGGCGACGCGCTGCACGTCGGCGCCTTCGCCCCGGACAACGAGGGCCTGGAGGTGTTCAAGGTCGACGAGAACTCCGACCAGCCCGGTTCGTGGCTGGCCGACGCCGCCACCGGTGAGATCCTCTGGGAGACCGAGCCTTCGGGCGACAACGGCCGCGGCGTCGCCGGGGACATCTGGGCGGACAACCCCGGTGCCGAGTACTGGTCGGCCGCCGACGACCGGCTGCGCGACTCCGCGGGCGCGGAGATCGGTCCCGCTCCCGGTTCGATGAACTTCCTCGTCTGGTGGGATGGCGACGCGACCCGCGAACTGCTCGACGACACCCGCATCGACAAGTACACCGGCGACGGCGAGCGGCGCCTGGAGGACTTCGAGGGAGTCGCCTCGAACAACGGCACCAAGGCCACCCCCGCGTTGTCCGCTGATCTGATGGGCGACTGGCGCGAGGAGGTCGTCTACCGCACCGAGGACAGCAGCGCGCTGCGGATCTTCAGCACCGCGGAACCGACCGAGCTGAGCCTGCCCGGCCTGATGGAGGACCGGCAGTACCGGCTGGCCGTCGCCTGGCAGAACACCGCCTACAACCAGCCCCCGCACCCGAGCTACGACCTCGGCGATCAGGACGCCGCCACCCGCAGGGAGTCCGGCCCGCTGCCCTGATCCGGAGGACACCTCTCGCGGACCGCACAGGTGTCCCGCGGGCGGGCCGTTCGCCTGCGAGCCGGGGCGAACAGCCCGCTCACCCCGAACACCGCTGCCGCGCAACGGGAATCCCGGTTCAGCTCCGGCGCGGCAGGGTTTCGGCGAAGGCCGCGAGGACATCGGCGAGCACCTGGCCGAACGAGGTCTCTCCCCCGCGCTGGGCGAGTTCGGCGAACGCGAGCTGGGTCAGCGCGAGCAACGACGTCGCCAGCGCCCGCGCCCGCAGATCCCCGGGGGCCCAGCCCTCGCGGCGGCAGATCATGTCGGTCACGAACTCGACGATCCGCTCGACCCGGCCGAGCACCAGGGCGAACACCTTGGAGTCGGCGGCGATCGCCTTCTCGAACAACCGCCGCTCGTCGCTGACGCCCGGCCGCTCGGAGAGCTCGGCCATGGCGGCGCGGACCGTGATCGTCAGGTCCTCGTACAGCTCCCCGGTGGGGCCGCCGCCGACGAAGACCTCGATCTCCGGTCCGGAGGGGAGCTCGTCGGGCCCGAGCACGGCGGAGGTCTTGTCCGCCAGCAGGTTGAACACCGTGCGGCGGCTCAGCTCGGCGGCCTCGGCGAGGTCGTCCATCGTGAAGCCGTCGAACCCGCGCGCGATGACGAGCTCGCACGCCTTCCGCTGGATGAGCGCGCGACGCTCCAGCAACTTGCACTCCCTGGACATGGAGTGCATTGTTGCACTGAGGGCTAGCCCAGTGCAAAGGCGCCACGCCGCGCACGGGCCGCCGCACCGACATCGAGCACGAGAGGCGACGCACGTTGAACGCAGCAACACCGGCCCGGATCGCACCGCTGACCTGGCTCACGGCCGCCACGGCCAAGTTCGCGCTCCCCGCCCTGATCCGGCCGTTCCGGATCGCCCCCCTCAGCGAGCGCACGATCGACGAACCCGAAGTCGTCCACGTCCCGACCCGGCACGGACGAGTCCGCTGCTTCGTGCACCGCCCGCACCCGGACGCCCCGCTGGCGCAGGGCCGTCCTCCCGTGCACCTCAACATTCACGGCGGCGGCTTCATCATCACCGATCCGCGCCAGGACGATCACCTCGCCACCTACCTCGCGGCCGAGGCCGGCGCGGTCGTGGTGAACATCGACTACAGCACCGCCCCGCAAGTCCGGTTCCCCGTCGCCGAGGAGCAGTGCTTCGACGTGCTGCGCTGGGTCGCGGACTCCGGCGACGCCCTGGGCTGGGACGGCGAGCGGATCAGCCTCGGCGGCGGGAGCGCGGGCGGGAAGCTCACCCTCTCGACGCTCCAGCTGGCGCACCGAGCGGGCGCGCCCCCGGTCCGCGCCGCCGCCGTCGTCGTCCCGCTGGTCGACGCCACGATCCCACCGCAGGACTACACCTCGGCGCTGCCCCGCCCGCAGGTCGGCCCGTGCATCGCCCGCCTGGTCCGGGACACCTACTTCGTCGACGCCGAACGCCGCGCGGACCCGCTGGCCTCGCCGCTGCTCGACCCGGACCTCGCGGCGGCGCTGCCCCCGCTGCTGGTGATCAGCGCGGAGCACGACACGCTCACCCCGCAGATCGAGCGCTTCGTCGACCGCGTCACGGCGGAAGGCGCACCGGTCACGCACCGCGGCTTCGAGGGACGCGACCACGGCTTCGCCGCCCAGCGCTCCACCGGCGCCGCGGTCCTGCGCGAGTGCGCCGACCTGATCGCCGACCACCTCCGCACCCACCTCGCCCGCACCACCCCGAACCCGACCTGATCGACGCGGCGGGTGCACACACCGACATCCGGCGCGGATTTCCGGACCGCAACGGCGAATTCGGCGAATCGAGGACGGTCGCACGACCCGATCGGCCGAGATGGCCCGCGTTCGCGCAGGAATGATTACCGAATCCCCCTCCAGCAGGACGCCCGGAACCTTTCCGGATCACTCTGATCGCTCATTGACCAGCGTGAACGGCGAATGGTTCCGTTCAAACAGGTAATCGCCGCAATCGACGCGCGCGACATGGGGGGATTCGATGCAGAACTCCGACGACCGCTGGGTGCTGGCCTTCGACGGCTCGTGCCGACTCTGCCGGACCACTTCCCGAGCCGTGGCCGATGTCTGCGGTGACGCGCTGGAAGTCATCCCGCTGGCGCGCGCGGACGTGCGGGAGTGGCGCGAGCGGGCGCTCGGGGCGAATCCGCCGTGGGCACCCACGCTGATCCGCGTGCGCTCCGACGGGGTGGACGCCTGGACCGGGATGTCGCTGGGGCTCAACCTGGTCCGGCACCTGGGAGCGCGCGCCACGCTGGCCGTGCTCGGTGCGCTGGGCCGGACGCGCCGCGGCACGCGCCGCGTCCGGCTCGGCGGCCTGCCGCTGATCGCCGGTCTCGCGGTCGCGGCCGGTCTGCTGAGGTTCCGGCCGCGCGGCGGTGACGGCGACGATCCGGACGCCTGGGTGGCGGCCAACCGGGACCGGCTCCCGCAGTCCTACGCGGCGGTCGTCGAGCATCCGATGGCCTACCGGAAGGCGATCTTCAACGCCTCGTCGGCGGCGGTCAAGGGCCGCCTGTGGGTGGAGCACCTCGAGCAGTACGGCGCGCAGCACCCCGAGCTCTCGGAGCACCAGCAGCGGACGCTGCGGCGTGCCGCGGACGTGCTCGGGGACGAGTCGCTGCACGCGCAGCCGTCGCCGCCCGAGCTGGACCGCGTGCTGGAGGACCTGCGGATCGACGTGACCGCCGCCTTCGGCGGGGAAACCCAGGCGCTCATCGCGACCCTCGGTCCGCCGGATCACGGCACCGCCAGGAAGACGGATTGCCAGTGCAGCACCAAGAGCGACTACTGCTGGATGGGGTGCGTCGACAGCGACGGCGGCTGCCGCGAGGTCTCCGGATGCGGGTCCGGCTGGGCCTACACCTGCAACGGGTGGTGCGAAGGCCCCTGATCCGAGCGAACCCGCGGTCAAGTGTCGGGAAAAGCGATGCCGCGCAGGGTTTCGCGGAGTTCGTGCAGGAGTTCCGGTGGCAGGTGGGCGAAGTGGGCGGCTTGCGCTTCGTCGATTCGCCGGCGGGCCTCGTCGCGGAGGCGGTGGCCGTCGTCGGTCGCGGTGATCCGCTTGTTCCGGCGGTCGGCGGGGTCGGGGCGGCGGGTCACGAGGTCGCGGTCCTCCAGCTCGTCGACGAGCGCCACGATCTGGCTCGGGTCCAGGCCGACGAGGTCCGCCAGCCGCCGCTGGGTCACTCCTCCCGAGCCCTCCGCGACGAAGGACAGCACGGAGTAGGAGCGCACTCGCAGGCCCAGCGGGGACAGCGCTGCGCTCGCGAGCTTCGCGACCACTCCGCTGGCGCGGGACAGCAGGAAACCCAGGTCTTCGGCGAACGGCTCGGGCCTCTCCACATCCGGACAGTAGCAGTCTTCAACCGTTGAACTCCTCAACGGTATGTGGTTGCCTACGGTCCGGACGCGGTGAGTTCCCGAGGGGCGGCGACACGATGAGCAGGTACGAGTACGGCATCGACTTCGACGGGATCACCGCGCTCGACTTCCACGCGCACATCGAGATCGACTCCCACGGGAACCGGTCGCTCGACGACGACCTGATGGCGGCCTCGGAGCGGTACTTCAAATCCGGCGCGGAACGCACGCCGTCGCTGGACGCCGTGGCCGAGCACTACCGCGAGCGGGGCATGGCCGCGGTCGTGTTCACCGTCGACTGCGCCGCCGCGACCGGGCACCCCGCCAATTCGATCGAGGAGATCGCCGACGGCGCCGCGCGGCACAACGACGTGCTCATCCCGTTCGGCTCCGTCGACCCCTGGCAGGGCAAGGCCGCCGTCGACCGCGCCCGCAGGCTCGTCGGCGAGCACGGGGTGAAGGGCTTCAAGTTCCACCCCAGCCTGCAGGCGTTCGAGCCGAACGATCCGCGGTTCCACCCGCTGTACGCGGCGATCGCCGAACTCGGGGTGCCCGCGCTGTTCCACACCGGGCAGACCGGGATCGGCGCCGGGATGCCCGGCGGGCACGGCATCAAGCTGCGCTACTCCGACCCGATGCTGCTCGACGACGTTGCGGCCGACTTCCCCGAGCTCACCATCGTGCTGGCGCACCCGTCGGTGCCGTGGCAGGACGAGGCGATCTCCATCGCCTCGCACAAGTCCAACGTCCACATCGACCTGTCGGGGTGGTCGCCGAAGTACTTCCCGCCGCAGCTGGTGCGCGCGGCGAATTCGGTGCTGCGGCACAAGGTGCTGTTCGGATCGGACTTCCCCGTGATCCAGCCCGATCGGTGGCTGCGCGACTTCGACCGGCTGGAGATCAAGGACGAGGTCCGGCCGTTGATCTTCAAGGAAAACGCACTCAAGGTCCTCGGCATCCGATGACCCCTCAACGGGTCCTCGCAGAATGGCGATCGTTGTCCTGTCAGTGGCGGAGCCGCTGAGCAGTGACCACCAACGCAGATCGACCACCCGCGGGTTCTCAGCGGTTTCCTCGCGAGGACGGCTTTTTCCCTCGTGGCGGAGCCACTCGGGAAAAAGATCCCGCAGCGAGGAAGCCGCTGAGGTTCCGCCGCCCGCCCCCTACGCAGGTCGCTCGGAGAGGCCCCCTCAGGACCCGACGCGATCGTCGAACCGGGGCGTGATCGACGACGGCGGTACGAGGCTCCACCGCTCCAATTCCTTGCGAACCTGCTCGGCGGCGTCGATGTTGAGCGGCCCGGAGGTCCACAGCGCGTAGGGCAGGTTGACGAACCGCTGCTCGGTGATCGCGCGCAGGCGGTTGATGCCCGGACGCGCCTGCAGCATCGCCACCTTCTCCTGGAAGCTCTGCGGCGGGTAGTCCACGAACACGAACGCGTCGGGATCCGCCGCCGCGACGCGTTCCCAGGAGACCTTCGTCCAGGTGTCCCGGACGTCGTCCAGCGCGTTGCGCCCGCCCGCGGCGTCGACGATCGCCTGCGGCCCGCCGAGGTTGCCGCTGGAGAACACGGTGTCGCTGGCGCTGTCGAAGACGAAGATCGTCGGCGGTTCCGGCGCCTGCGGGGCGGCCCGCAGCGCGTCGAGCCGGCTCCGCAGGTCGGCGGTGACCTGCTCGGCCTGGGCCGTGTGCCCGGTGATGGTGCCGAGGTTGGTCAGGTCCTCGTGCAGCGCCCGCCACGGCTCGACGATGCCGCGCGCGGAGCCGCCGCCCGGTTGCCGGCAGCTCTCGGTGAGCACGTACGGCGCGATGCCCAGCTTGCGCAGGCCGTCGGGGGTGAGCTGGTTCGCTTCGCTGTAGCCGTAGTTCCAGCCCGCCACCACGACGTCGGGGCGGTGGGCGAGGACCGTCTCGCGCGTGGGCTTCTCGGGTGCGCCGATCCGCAACGAGTCCACCACGGGGCCGTAGTGGCGGCGCAGCACGTCGACGTCCTGCTGCATGCTCGACACGGCCGCGATCCGCTGCTCGGCGCCCAGCGCGAGCGCCATCGAGATCATGTTGCCGTCGTTGATGAACAGGCGTTGCGCCGGGGCGGGGAACTCCGCGGGCGAGCCGCAGTTGGTGACGGTGACCGAAGCCGTGCCCTGCGGCGTTCCCGGCGCGTGCGCGCCGCAGGAAGCCAGCAGGGTGACCGCGGTGACCGAGATCAGCGCCTGGATGCGTCGTCGCATGAATCGTCCTCGATATCGCCGATGAGCAGGTGGGGCTTGCCGGTGCGCGGGTGCGTCACGGGGGTCGCCTCGACGCCGAACACGGCGCGCACGACCTCGGGGGTCAACGCCTCGTCCGGCGCGGTGGCGGGCCCGGCGGTTCCCCCGTGCAGCACCAGGATCCGGTCGCAGGTGGCCGCGGCGAGGCTCAGGTCGTGCAGGCTCAACACGCAGGTCCGGCCCGAGCCGCGGACCAAGCGCAGCAGCTGCAGGCGGTGGTGCACGTCGAGGTGGTTGGTCGGTTCGTCGAGCAGCAGCAGCGGGGTGCGCTGGGCGAACCCGCGGGCCAGCAGCACCCGGCGGCGTTCCCCGCCGGAGAGCCGATCCACCGGCCGGTCCTCGAAGCCGGCCAGGTCCACCGAGCGCAGCGCGGCGGCCACGGCCGCGCGTTCCGCGTCGCCGCCACCGGACCAGGGCGCGCGGTAGGGCGTGGTGCCGAGCGCGACGAACTCGCCGACCAGGAAATCGGCGGGCAGGTCCTCCTCCTGCGGAACGAGGGCCACCCGCTGAGCGCGCTGCCGCGCCGTGAGCCGGTCCAGCCGCACGCCGTCCACCAGCACTTCTCCCCCGGCTGGCCGCAGGATTCCGGCGAGCGCTCGCAGCAGGGTCGATTTGCCCGAGCCGTTCGGGCCGACGACGCCGATGGTCTCTCCGGGCTCCGCGGTCAGGGACACGTCGGTGAGCACGGTGCGGCGGCCCAGCGAGCACCGCAGCCCGTCCGCCCGCAGCGGCGCGCTCACGACGCTCCGCCGTAGGAGTAGCGGCGCCGCCCCAGCAGGATCAGGAACACCGGGGCGCCGATCAGGCCGGAGACCACGCTGAGCGGAATCTCGGTGGGGCGCACCAGAACCCGGGTCGCGACGTCCACCCACAGCAGGAACACGGCCCCGGCCAACGCCGCCACCGGCAGCAGCGCGCGGTGGCGCGCGCCGACGATCAGCCGCGCCACGTGCGGCACCACGAGGCCGACGAATCCGATGCCGCCGGAGACCGCGACCAGCACGCCGACCAGGACGGTGAGCGTGGCGAACAGGGCGATCCGCAGGCCCCGGACCGGAACTCCCAACGCCGCCGCGGTGTCCGGCCCGGTGGCGAGGGCGTCGAGCCAGCCGCTCCCGGCCAGCAGCGCGATCCCGGCCGCCAGCACCACGCCCGCCGGGAGGGCCAGCTGCGCCCACTCCGCCCCGGCGAGGCTTCCCAGCAGCCAGAACAGCACGGACTGCGCCGCCGCCGGGTCGGCGCTGCGGAACACCAGGAAGCTCGCGATGGACGAGAACGCCGACCCGAGCACCGTGCCGATCAGCACCAGCCGCAGCGGGGTCAGCCCGCCTTGCGCGAGTGCGATGGCGAACACCAGCAGCGACGAGCACAACGCACCGGTCAGCGCGCCCGCCGACAACGCCCACGTCCCTGCCCCGGCGAACAGCCCGGTCGTGATCACGGCGGTGGCCCCCACGCCCGCGCCGGACGACACGCCCAGCAGGTAGGGGTCGGCCAGCGGGTTGCGCACCAGCGTCTGCATCGCCGCACCGGCCAGCGCCAGTCCCGCGCCGACGACGACGGCGAGCAGCGCGCGCGGCAGCCGCAGGTTCCAGACGATGGTGTCGTAGACCAGATCGGGCGGCGCGGTGCCGGTGAGCCTGCTGAGCAGCACTTCGGCCACCTGCACCGGCGGGAGCGATTCGGCGCCGAACGCCGCCGAAAGCCCGATGCTCACCGGCAGCAGCGCCACCAGCAGCAACGTGATCAGGGGTGTGCGCAGGCGGCGAGGCGCGGGCGCCGCGGCCTTCCCCTGCGCGCTCTCCCGCCGGACGGGAACGAGACGTGGCGGCACTGCGACGACCCTCCTCGGACTGGCGCGGTCCGGGTAGCGGCTGGTGCGACGGGGAGGGGGCTGGCTGCCGGAGATCCGTTCAGGTCTCCGGTCACAGTGGCGCGACCGCTCCGAATTCTCATCGGATTCCCTCGTCCGTCACGTGTTCCGGATGATCCTAGACGGGGATTTCGCCGCTCGGGAAAGAGATCGCTGTCGATCGGGTCACAAGGCCTTCGCCTTCTCCTGGGAGTGCTCGTGCGAGCGCGCGGAGTCACCGCGCGCCCTTTTCACGCAGCCCCGCGAGAAGTCGCCGAGGCCGATCCCGAACGCGATCAGTCCATTCGGAACAGTCGTTTCACCGACAGCGCGAAGGACGGAGACGAGCGAGGGCGCTCGATTCGCACGCGAAGTTCGGCGGCGATCCCGATTCCGCTTCACAGAAGGAATGCGCCGCCGTCAAGGAGGTCTCGCCGCTCGTACTGATCTTTCACCTACCCGGTGGGTCGTGCGGGTGAATCGATCACCGCTCTCGACAGCCGGGGCCGCTCGCGGTCGAGGTAGTGGGGAGACGTCCCCGACCTAGGAGAACCACGTGCGAAGTGCCGCCGCCCCGGCCTGCGCCGACCGCGCCGACCGCCGGGACATCCCCGTCGCGATCATCGGGGCCGGCCCCAGCGGGCTGGCCGTCGCCGCCGAACTCGGCCGCCGCGGCGTGGCCGCGACCGTCTTCGAGAGCTCCGGGCACGTAGCGGCGAGCTGGCGCGGGCACTACGACCACCTGCGGCTGCACACCGTGCGAGGTCTCTCTGCGCTGCCCGGCATGCGGATCCCGCGCGGCTTCGGCCGGTGGGTCGCCCGCGATGACATGGTGCGCTACCTGGAGGACTACGCGCGCCACCACGACCTCGACGTCCGCCTGAGCACTCCGGTCGACCGGATCCGCCCCGTCGAGCGGGACGGGGTCGTGGACGCGTGGCGGCTGTGCACCGGCAGCACCACCGCGACGGCGGGCACCGTGGTGGTGGCGACCGGGCTCAACCGCACCCCGCACCTGCCGACGTGGCCGGGCCAGGACACGTTCGCCGGGTCGGTGATCCACTCGGCCGACTACCGCGCTCCCGAACCCTACGAAGGCCGGTCGGTGCTCGTCGTCGGAGCAGGCAACAGCGGAGCGGAGATCGCGGTCGCGTTGACCCGCCGCGGAGCCGCCCGCGTCTGGTGGGCGGTGCGCACGCCGCCGAACATCGTGCCCGCCTCCTCGGATCGCCTGCAGCGGCTGGGGATCGCGGTCGGCGCACTGCCCACTTCGGTCGCCGACCTGCTGACGACGGCGTTCGAGCGGAGCTTCCTGCCGAACCTGACCGCGCACGGGCTGCCGCGCGCCCGCGAGGGCCTCTACACCCGCGCCCGGCGCGACGAGGTCAGCCCGGTGCACGATCGCGGTGTCGTCGCCGCGGTCCGGCGGGAGCGGGTGCGACCGGTCGCGGCCGTGGCCGAGTTCGATCAGGGCCAGGTAGTGCTGGCCGACGGGACCCGAATCCGTCCCGACGACGTCGTGGCCGCCACCGGGTACCGCTGCGGCCTGGAACGGCTGGTGGGGCCCGACGTGCTGACCTCGCGCGGAGCGCCCCTCGCGCGCGGGGCGCGCACCGCGCCGGGGACGCCGAACCTGCACTTCGTCGGGTTCACCAACCATCCGAGCGGACACCTGCGCTTCGCCGGGCTGGAGGCGCGGGCCACGGCGAAGGCCATCAGCCGACGGCTCCGCCGCTGCGGCGACCGCCCGGTGGAGCACGCACCGGACTGCGCGTGCGCTCCCGAAAGGGTCTCCGAGGAGGTCGCGTGACCGGGTTCCGCGCAGCAGCGGCACGTCACCTGCGCTCCCCGGCGGCGAACCGGAACCGCGCCAGCGTCCCCGGCCCCCACAACACCACGACGAGCACCGCGAACAGCACCACCACCGGCGCGTTCGCGGAGGTCGGGATGCTCGGCACGTAGGAGCTGCACATGTTCGTCACGGCGTGCACGACGATGATCGCGCACACGCTGCCGCCGTTGTTGGCGAACAGCCACGTCCACAGCACCCGCATCCCGACGGTGCCGAAGAACCCGAGCACGAACAGCACCGGCCCCTGCCCGCTCTGCAGGATCGACGGGATGTGGAAGGCCCACCAGACGACGCCGAGCACGAGGCCGCCGCCCAGCGCGCCCCACCGCCGCCGCAGGGGTTCGAGCGCGTACCCCGACCACCCGAGCTCCTCACCGGCAGCGGCGGCGAGGAACACCGCCGCGAACAGGAGCGCCGTGCTGAGCGCCAGTTCCGGCTGCGGCTGGAAATCCAGTCCTATTAGGACGGTCGGGGCCCAGGTCAGTATCAGGCACACCACCGGCAGCAGCAGCACCGGCAGGTACCAGGCCTTGCCGGTGATCCGGCGGTGGTCGACGACGCGCCGCAGCAGGGCCCGCGCCCCGGCCGCGCCCTCGGCCCGGTAGGTGAGGATCAGCGCCGCCACCGCCGGGACGAACGCCGCGACGAAGTCCGTCACCGGGGCGTTCTTCGGCAGTCCGGGCACGTGCACGAAGTGCGCCAGCACCGGGAAGGGCAGGAACAGCGCGGCGGCCAGCGCGAAGAACACCACCGGCGATCGTGTCTCCTGCGGGGTGCGGGTCCGCTCCGTGGTCATGCGCGGGAACCTACTGAGCCGGGCCCGCCCCGGCTTGAACGAACGGGACACCGGCGGCCGCGGACGTGAAGCCGCGCAGTTGGGAGGGAGTCCACCGGGTCAGCGCGCGGACCTCGCGGCTGAGGTGGGCCTGGTCGGCGTACCCGGCGTCGGCCGCCACCTGGGCCAAGCCGCGGGAATCCTGCGCGAGCAGTCGCGCGGCGCGCTCGAAGCGCAGGACTCGGGCGGCGGCCTTGGGCGTGATGCCGAGCTGGTGGTGGAACCGCCGGACCAGGTGCCGCCTGCTCCAGCCGAGCCGCGCGGCCAGCGCCGCGACGCGCACGTCGCCCGCTCCCGCGCGCAACCGCCGCCACGCCCACACCACCTGGGGGTCCGCGCGCGGTCCCCTGGCCAGCAGAGCGGCGACGGTGTCGTCGAGGACGGCGAACCGCGCGTTCCAGTCCGGCGCGTCGGCGAGCCGGTCACCGAGCCGGGCCGCCTCCGCGCCGAGGACCGCCTCCAAGCAGGGCGCGGCACCGTCGAGCAGGCGCAGCGGCACGCCGAGCACCGCGTGGCCCAGCACGGGATCGCAGCGCAGCACCAGCCCGCGCTGCCTGCCGCCGAGGGTGAGCTCGTCGGCTCCGTCCCGGAGCCCCAGCACCATCGAGCGGTATCCGGCCACCGCCCCACCGCTGGTCAGCGTGATCGGGTCGCCGAAGCCGAGCGCGAGCGTGACGCGGCTGGACGGGAGGACGCGCAGCGGCACCGGCGCGGGCAGCCGCTCCTCGTAGCCCGCGCAGTCCCAGCCCCGCCTCGCCGCCCGGCCAGGCCGGTGGCAGGCGGACTCCCCGCCACCCGGAACGCGCCCGGCGACGGGCAGGGCGTTGACGAAGTTCACCCCGGCAGTGTGCGCCCGGCGGCGCTGCTCAGGCGTCGGCGGGAACGAGGCCTTCGGCGACGAGACCCGCGTGCACGGCTTCGCCGAGCGTCGTGACGGCGCTCAACGGACGGACCATGACGGTGAACTCCGAGATGAGGCCGTCCTCGTCGAGCTGGATCAGGTCGATGCCGTGGATCTGCCTGCCGCCGACGGTGGCCCGGAAGATCAGCACGTGCGAGTCGGCGTGCTCGTCGGCGTCGGTCTCCGCTTCGCCGCTGAGGGTGCCGACGTACCGGAAGTCCTCGAACACGCGGCGCAGCAGGACGCCGAACACGCCGAGCACCAGCTCGCGGCCTTCGAAGGGCCGGAACTTGACGGGGCTGAAGAACCGCGGTGCGACGGCGAACAGCGGCTCCAGTGCGTCGGCGTCGCGGTGCTCCACTGCGGCGCGGAAGCGCTCGATGGTGTCCACTCGAACTCCTTGGTCAACGATGTGATTAGTCAGAAAGTTGACTATAGTGTCGAGCGGGCGCGTTCGACCAGGGAGGAGTGCGGATGGCTCTGCGACATGCGGTGCTCGCGGCGTTGCTGGACGGCGAGCGCAGCGGCTACCAGCTGGCCAAGGCGTTCGACGTCGGCATGGCCAACTTCTGGCACGCACTGCCCCAGCAGCTCTACGCCGAGCTCGCGAAGCTGGAGCGGGAAGGGCTGGTCGCGGGCCGCGAGGTCGTCCAGGAGGCCCGGCCGAACAAGCGGCTGTTCACCGTCACCGAGGCGGGTTCGGCGGAGCTGGAGCGGTTCGCCGCCACCCCGTCGAAGCCCTCGTTCATCCGCGACGACCTCCTGGTCAAGGTCGCCGCCGCCGACTCGGTCGACCCGGCCGAGCTGATCAGCAGGCTCGACGAACGCGCGGAGGCCTCGCGCGCCAAACTCGACCTGTTCGACGGACTCCTGGCCACGATGCGCGGCGACCTCGACGAGGACGAATTCCTCGCTCGCGGCACCGGAATCGGCCCGTACCTGACGTGCCTGCGGGGCCGGGTGTTCGAGTCCGAGAACCGCGACTGGTGCGCGCGCACCGCCGACGTCCTGCGCAACAGGGCACGGCTGCGATCGGAATGATCCGCTCGCGCGCGGCTAGGACGTCGTGGTCGCGTAGAAGCGGATCGGCGAGTTCGCCGCGAAGCCGATGCGCGGGTACACGGGCGCGCCCGCGGCGGTGGCGTGCAGCGTCGCGCGGGTGAGCCCGGTGGCGAGCGCCCCCTCGTGGAGCGCCTTGCGCGTCACGGCCTCGCCGAAGCCCTGCCGCTCCCATTCGGGTGCGGTCGCCACGAGCACGACGAACAACCGCCCGTCGCATTCCAGCGCGGCCGCCGCGGTCACCGGGACCCCGTGCCGGAGACCGAGGTAGGCGTGGATCCCGGTGCGCCAGAGCTCCGACCCCACCAGCCCGTCGCGCCCGTCCTCGATCGCGAAGCCGTAGGCGCGCGAGTTCAGGTCGGCGTAGGCCGCCACGTGCTCCTCGGTGCGGACCCGCACGAAGGTCAACTCCGGGTGCCGCGGTTCGGGCAGGGGCAGGATGTCGCCCGCCATGCCCGTACCGGAGAACGCGAGTTCCAGGCCAGCGCGTGCGGCCGCGCCGGGCAGGGCCTCGCGCGCGGGCGGAGCCAGCAGGTCTTCGAACACCCACAGGAATCCGGGCCGCGACTTCTCCCGCATGATCGCGGCGGCCGAGTCGAGGCGATCGGCGAGCAGGTCCGGCTCGATGCCGATCTCGGTCAGCGTCAGGCAGTTCCAGAACACGAACCGGGATTCCGCCCAGCGCACCGACACGCCCGGCAGGTCGCGCACGTCGGCCCGCGGATCCGCGTCGAGGACCAGAGTTCGCCAGCCGGTGCGGAGCTGGTGCATCGATTCCACCGCGTCCGCATCGATCGTCGTCACTGCTGTCGACCTCCTGGATGAGCGGCACGTGGTGGGTTCGGCGATCGGCGGCCCGGTTCCTGCGGTGGTTCGCCGCGGCCGGGCCGACTTCCCGCACCGGCGACGAGAGTATCGGGCGCGGTTCCCGCTCCGGTGCGGCTCACGACGTCTGTTCCGGTGAAACCGATCAGGAAGGGGGCCGGACGAACGGACCGTTTCAGGGAGTGGCGGAACGGGAAAGCCGAGCCCAGCAGGACGGTCCGGTCCGGCGCGGGCGTCGTGCGCGACTCGCCGGACGCGGGGCGAACAGCGACGCGGGAACGCCGACGGGAGCGCCATGGCACATCCGGGTTTCGTGATCATCGGTGCCGGGCTCGCCGGCGCCAAGGCCGCCGAAGCACTCCGCCACGAGGGCTTCGACCGCGGGATCACGCTCATCGGCGACGAACCCGACCGCCCTTACGAACGCCCGCCGCTGTCCAAGGAATACCTGCAGGGCAAGGCGGATCGAGAAACGATCTTCGTGCACCGCCCGGAGTGGTACGCCGAGCACGGCGTGGACCTGCGTTCGAACCTCGCTGCCACGGGCATCGACCGGGAACGCCGCGAAGTCGTGCTCGGCAGCGGTGAGCGCGTCGGCTACGAGAAGCTGCTGCTGGCCACCGGCTCCGCGCCGCGCCGGCTGCCGGTGCCCGGCGCGGACGCCGCCAACGTGCTGCGCCTGCGAAGCGTGCACGACAGCGACCGCATCCGGGACGCCCTCCGATCCGGCGCGCGGGTGGTCGTCATCGGCGCGGGCTGGATCGGCCTGGAAGTGGCCGCCGCGGCCCGCGCCGCCGACACGGCCGTGACCGTGGTGGAGACCGCCGAGCTGCCGCTGCTGCGTGTGCTCGGCACCCGGATCGCGCCGGTGTTCGCCGAGCTGCACCGCGAGCACGAGGTCGACCTGCGCCTGGGCACCGGCGTCGAACGGATCGTCCAGCAGGACGGGCGGGCCACCGAGGTGCACCTGACCGACGGTGCGCGCATCGGGTGCGACGCGGTGATCGTGGGCATCGGCGCGGCGCCGCGCACCGAACTCGCCACCGCCGCGGGATTGGAGGTGTCCGACGGCGTCGTCGTCGACTCCGCGCTGCGCACCTCCGACCCCGACGTGCACGCCGCCGGAGACGTGGCCCGCGCCTTCCACCCGCTGCTGGGCGCCCACATCCGGGTCGAGCACTGGGCCAACGCGCTCGACCAGCCCGCCACCGCAGCCCGCGGCATGCTCGGTGATCCGCTCGCCTCCTACGACCGGGTGCCCTACTTCTTCACCGACCAGTACGACCTGGGCATGGAGTACGCGGGCCACATCGAGCCCGACGGCTACGACGAGGTCGTCGTCCGCGGCGATCTCGGCACCCGCGAGTTCATCGCGTTCTGGCTGTCGCAGGGCCGCGTCCTGGCCGGGATGAACGTCAACGTCTGGGACGTCAACGAGGCCGTCCAGCAGCTGGTCCGGTCCGGCGACCAGGTCGATCCGGCGGCGCTGGCCGACCCTGCGGTGCCGCTCACCGGCCTCGTCGGCACGCCGTGACCGACCCACCCTGAGAGGAGCCACCATGGCGAACAAGGACGTCAGAGTGCGCCGCGTCTACGACGAACCGGGCGAGCAGGACGGCGAGCGGGTGCTCGTCGACCGCGTGTGGCCGCGCGGGGTGAGCAAGGACGAGGCCCGGCTCAGCGAGTGGTGCAAGGACGTCTCGCCCTCGTCGGAGCTGCGCAAGTGGTTCGGCCACGACCCGGACAAGTTCGACGAGTTCAGCCGCCGCTACCGCGCGGAACTCGACGAACCGGAACGGGCCGAAGCGCTCGAGCACCTGCGCGCGCTCGCCGCGAAACGGCGCGTCACCCTGCTGACCGGGACCAAGCACCCGGACATCAGCCAGGCCGCCGTGCTCGTCGACGTGCTCGGCGGCTGACCGCGCGAATCCGCCCGATCGCCGACGGGAAACGCCTCCGACGAGCCCCGCCGCACGGCCTCGACGACGTACCATCACGCCCGGTAGCGGCGGCGTTCCCGGTGCGGGCCGACGCCGCCGAGCGGAACCTCCGGATCACCGACGCCGCAAGGGAGCCCTGATCACCATGGGAGCCGCGCAGTCCTCGACCGACGAGTTCGTCCGCGAACCGCTCGGCGTGCAGGAACGGATCACCGCCGACGGGTCCTCGCCGTGGCCCGTCGAACCGCACCGGTACCGCCTCATCGCCGCGCGGGCGTGCCCGTGGGCGAACCGGGTCGTCATCGTCCGCCGCCTGCTCGGCCTGGAACCGGTGCTGTCGCTGGGGATCGCGGGGCCGCTGCACGACGAGCGCAGCTGGCGCTTCCACAACGACCCCGGCGGCGTCGACCCGGTGCTGGGCATCGAATGGCTGCGCGAGGCCTACGAGAACGCGATCCCCGGCTACGACAAGGGCGTGACGGTGCCCGCGGTCGTCGAGATCTCCAGCGGCAAGGTCGTCACCAACTCCTACCAGGACCTCGAATTCGACTTCGCCACGCAGTGGACGGCCCACCACCGCCCCGGCGCCCCGGACCTGTTCCCCGCCGGCCGCCGCGACGAGATCGCCGCGATCTCCGACCAGGTGTTCCACGACGTCAACAACGGCGTCTACAAGTGCGGGTTCGCGAAGGCGCAGTACGCCTACGACAAGGCCTACGACGCCCTGTTCGCGCGCCTCGACGCGCTGTCCGAGCGGCTCTCCGGGCAGCGGTACCTGGTCGGCGACACGATCACCGAGGCCGACGTCCGGCTGTGGGTCACCCTCGCCCGCTTCGACGCGGCCTACCACGGGCACTTCAAGTGCAACCGGTCCACGCTCGCCGCGATGCCCGTGCTCTGGGCCTACGCCCGGGATCTGTTCCAGACGCCCGGTTTCGGCGACACCATCGACTTCGAGCAGATCAAGCAGCACTACTACGGCGTGCACGCGGAGGTGAACCCGACAGGGATCGTCCCGAAGGGCCCGGACCCCTCCGGCTGGCTCACCCCGCACGGCCGCGAACAGCTCGGCGGACGTCCCTTCGGCGACGGCACCCCGCCGGGACCGCCGCCGGAGCCCGAACGGGTGCCATCGCTGCCGGAACCCGCGCATTCGGGCTGAATTCGCCCGCGATGTCGGTGGTGCGTGCTTCGATCGTGCTCGCCCGACGGACAGAGGACGATCTAGCGACGGGCACCTGAGCGCGCGCGGACGGCGCGCGGACCCGCCGCCGCACGACGAAGGGATCTCGATGAGCACGACCAGCGACCGGTCCCCCGCCACCGACTCCGACCGGTTGATCCAGCGGCCGCTACCACCGGAACTGCTGATGCGCGGCGACGACCCCTTCTCCCCGCCACCAGGACTGGACCGCCTGCACGAGCGGGCGGCGGTCTCCCCGGTGGAACTGCTCAACGGGGCGCGCATCTGGATGGTCACCGGCTTCGCCGAATCCCGCGCCGTGCTCACCGACGAGCGCTTCAGCGCGGACACCCACCGGCACCCCAACGCGATGCAGCTGACGCCGAACCAGGTGGTCGAGCAGCGGGCCGCCGCGGCGGCGGGCCGCGGCGGGTGCCCCGCGACCGAGCAGCAGCGCACCGACGGCCTGTTCATCTTCATGGACCCGCCCGAGCAGACGCGGTTGCGCCGCTTGCTGGTCGGGCAGTTCACGGTGCGGCGGATGCGCGCCCTGGAGGCCAGGGTCCGGGAGATCACCGTCGAGCACATCGAGGCGATGCGGGCCGCCGGGCCGAGGGCCGACCTGGTGTCCGCGTTCGCGTTGCCGTTGCCGTCGCTGGTGATCTGCGAACTGCTCGGCGTCGCCTACGAGGACCGGGCCGAGTTCCAGGAACGCTCCGCGGTCGCGGTGAACCTCGACGCGAGCGACGAGGAACGGCTGCACGCGCAGGCCGGGCTCTACGAGTTCATGCGCGGGCTGGTCGCCGACAAGCGCACCCACCCCGCCGACGACCTGATCTCCGGGCTGGTGCACGGCGACGCCGACCCGGCGCTGACCGACGAGGAGCTCGTAGACCTCTCCACGATGCTGCTCGGCGCCGGGCACGAGACCACCGCGAACATGCTCGCCCTCGGCACCTACGCGCTGCTCGAACACCCGGAGCAGCTCGCCGCGCTGCGCGCGGATCCCGGCCTGATCGACACCGCGGTGGAGGAGCTGCTTCGCTACCTGTCGGTCATCCACACCGGCCCGGTGCGGGTCGCCGTCGAGGACCTCGTGCTCGGCGACGTCACCATCCCGGCCGGGGACACCGTCATGATCTCGCTGCCCGAAGCCAACCGGGACACCGGCCAGTGGCCCGACCCGGCCGAGCTCGACCTGACCCGGGTGCGCAACCACCACCTGGCCTTCGGCCACGGCGTCCACCAGTGCCTCGGACAGCAGCTCGCCCGCGTCGAACTGCGCATCGGCCTGGCCGAACTGCTCGCACGCCTGCCCGGCCTAAGACTGGACGCGTCCCCGGCCGACATCGGCCTGCGCACCGGAATGATCATCTACGGCGTGCACTCACTCCCGGTGACCTGGGACTGAGGGATCTTCAGAATGCTGTTCTGATCGTTGTCCTGTCAGTGGCGGAGCCGCTGACCGCCTGTCTTTGATCTTGTCTGCCCAGGTGAGCGACGTCGTTGGTCGTTGTCTTGTCAGCGAGGAAGCCGCTGAGGTTCCGCTACCCGGACACCTACGCAGATCAAGATCAAAGACGGGCGGCGAGCACTCCACCTGTTGCGCCGCGAGGCTGCGGCGGTTGCGCCGGTCTCCCCGAGCGGACCGGCGAGTTCTCGCCAACCGCGCACCTCCGGGTCCGCGCGCCGACACGATGTCGATCTTGCCGTGCGCACCGGGCGCACCGGCCCGACACCGAGGTGCCACCGTGCGGAGAAGAACCTTCCTGGCCACGACGCTCACGTCCGCGATCGTCGTTCCGGCCTGGGCCGGAGCCGCGACGAGTTCCGCCGCCCCCGCGCCGAGGCTCGACGCGCCACCGGAGACCTGGAAGGAGCACTGGTTCGAGCACGCCGAGGACCTGCGGCTGGCCGGGCACAACGACACCGTCGCGCTCTACTTCGACCAGGACGTCGACCCGGCCGCGAGCGAATGGCTGCTGCCGTTCATGACCTCGATGTGGCAGTACGCGCAGCGGACCTACGGCAACGACGGCAACAAGATGACCGCCGACCGCCTCTACTCGATCCACCACGAGGGCAAGCACAGCGGCGGTCACCCCTCCACCGTCTACGACGAGTCGCACGACTTCCGCAACGTCAGCGACGTCGGCGGCAGCGACTGGACCACTCCGCAGTACGAGATCGTCACGCACGAGACCGGCCACGTCGTCGAGCTCATCGCGTCCGGCAAGCACGGCTCCCCCGCGTTCTCCCTCTGGGGCGACAGCAAGTGGATGGAGTTCTACATCTACGACGTCTACAAAGGACTCGGGATGGAGGCCGAGGCCGCGGACTTCCACGACCGGATGATGGCCGACGACCACACCGACGATTTCCCCCGCGAGCAGACCCACTGGTACCGCGACTGGTTCCACCCGCTGTGGCGCGACCACGGCGGCGCGCAGGTCATGGTGCGCTACTTCGACCTGCTCGGCCGGCACTTCCCCGCCTCCGGCGACGACTTCGAGCGCGACCTGAACTGGGGCGAGTTCGTGCACTTCATGAGCGGCGCCGCCGGCAAGGACCTCAAGGAGCTCGCCGCCGGCGCGTTCGGCTGGCCCACCGAGTGGGACGAGCAGTTCGCCACCGCCCGGAGCGACTTCCCCGACATCACCTACTGAGCACGGCGCCCCGGCGGTCACCCGCGTCCCGTCCCTGATGCGGGTGACCGCCGATCGGCCGGGCCGGTTCCGCCGAACGACCACGCGCCCGCCCGCGATTCCGCTACCGCACCGCCCGAAAGGGCAGAGTGCAGTGCAGTCCTGCGGGATTGATCACTGTCCGTGTCGTGCTCCACCTACCATCGATCGCACACGGTGGTTGTCCTCACTGACGTCAAGGGGCACGCATAGTGCGGTACAGCGTTGGCATCGATCTCGGAACCTCCTTCACCTCGGCCGCCATCAGCGGCCCGAACGGCACCCGCATGGTGCAGATGTCGCCCTCGATAACCGTCCCGTCGGTCGCCTACCCCGCCCCGGGCGGCAGCCTGCTGACCGGGGAGAAGGCGCTGCACGCCGTGTCCGACCCGAAGCTGGTCGCGCGCAACTTCAAACGCCGCCTCGGCGATCCGACCTCGCTGGTGCTCGGCGGGTCCGGCTACTCCCCCGCCGCGCTGATGGCCGCGCAGCTGCGCGACGTGCTCGCCACCGTGAGCACCCTCGTCGGCGGCCGTCCCGACTCGGTCGTGCTGACCCACCCGGCGATCTGGGGGCCGTACCGGCGCGAGCACTTCACCGAAGTTCCCCGGCTGGCGGTCGTGGACGATTTCCGCCTGCTCACCGAGCCGGAGGCCGCGGCCACGCACTACTCCAGCGAGCGCAGGCTCGGCGACGGCGAGGTGGTGGCCGTCTACGACCTCGGCGGCGGCACCTTCGACACCACGATCCTGCGGATGCGCGGCGGCCGGATGGAGATCCTCGGCACGCCCGAAGGCATCGAGCACTTGGGCGGCATCGACTTCGACGAGGTGCTCACGGCCCACATCGACGAGCGGCTCGACGGCGCCGTCAGCGAATTGGACGCGGCCGATCCGCAGGCGGCGGTCGCGCTCGCGGCGATCCAGGCGATGTGCGTGCGCGCCAAGGAGGACCTCTCCACCGAGCCGGACGTGCGGTTGTCGGTCCCGCTGCCCTCCGGGCCGCGCGAGGTCACCATCACGCGCCTGGAGTTCAACGAGATGATCAAGCCCTCGGTCCGGTTGACCATCGAGGCGATGCACCGCACCACCGCCTCCGCCGGGCTGCGCGTCGAGGACCTCTCCGCGGTGCTGCTGGCCGGGGGCTCGTCCCGCGTCCCGCTGGTCGCACAAACGGTGGCCGCGGAGTTCAACAAGCCCGTGCGGGCGACGCTGCACCCCAAGTTCACCGTCGCGCTCGGCGCCGCCCTCGTCTCCGCGCGCCCCCGGCCCGCGGCGCCACCGCCACCACCGGCCCCGGCGGAACCGGCACCAGCTTCAGCGTCGGCGTCGGCCGAACCCACGGTCGTCATCAAGACCCCCGCACGACCGCAGCGCCGGAAGTGGCTCGTACCGGCCATCTCCGCAGCGGCCGTGCTCGTCGTCGGAGCCGCCGTGGCGCTGTTCGCCACCGCGGGCTCCGGCGCGCCGAGCGAGCCGCTCCCCCTCTACGACGGCGCCCCCGTCGCACCGTTCACCGGATACGTGGGCTCCGACTCGGACGGCTGGAACGGCACCGCCGTCGAACCGGGCGGCACCGAACAACCACCGCACATCACCGCCGAGCCGGACGCCGACGGCCTGCGCGTGACCTGGACCGATGAGGATCCGGCGCAGTTCTACCTGCAAACAGCCAACCCCGAGAGCGCGGTCGACCTCTCCGCGTACGCGGAGCACGGAGGCGCCGTGGTCTTCGACGTCGTGCCGCACGTGGCACCGACCGACGGCTACACGAAGATCGCGATGCACTGCCACCACCCGTGCGGCGCCGAACTCCCCGCCACCGACCTGTTCGGCGACCTGCCGGTGGCTCAGCCGACCACGATGAAGATCCCGCTGTCCTGCTTCACCTCCGCAGGCCTCGACCCGAAGCAGGTCAACACGCCGTTCCTGGTCTACTCCCAGCGGCGCATGGACATCACGTTCTCCGACGTCCGGGTCGAGCCCGGTGCAGCGGATGCGCCCGACGCCACCCCCTGCACCGAGCTGCGCTGACCTCGTCAGGCAGGCCCGAAGTTCCAGATGGCGCTGTTGCCCCGCGAGGTGCTGAGCCGACCGTCCGCGTTGAGGTCGACTTCCGCCATGTCCGGCAGAGCCGGGTCGGTGAGGACCTCCACGACGTAGGGCTCGCCCCCGTCGACCACCCGAACCGCCTCGGCCAGCGCCCGCTCCAGGTCGTCCGCGGAGTCGACCAAGCACCCGCCGACGCCGAATCCCGCCGCCAGGTCAACGAACGACAGCTGCGGATTCCCGTCGAGCTCCAGGTACTCGGCCGCACCGCTGGGATCCCAGTCGTAGGACTTCCGCATCACGTCCAGGCCGACCCGCAGCGTCTTGTACTGCTTGTTGTTCGTGATCAGGTACAGCACCGGGAGCCGGCGCTTGACCGCGGTCCACCACGTGTTCAGGTAGAACAGGGCCGACCCGTCCCCCACCGCATTGACCACGAGGGGCCGCTTGCCCTCCGCCGCCGCACCGGGCCGCAGCACCGCGTCAGCGACACCGAGGCTGGCGGGCATCGAGTACCCCAGCGAGCCGCCTTCCGAGGACATGTAGCTGCTCGGGGTGTCGAAGGCCAGTCCCTGCTGGAAATCAGCGGTGTCCGAGCAGGCTTCGTTGATCAGCCGGACCGAGTGCTCGCGCAGCGCCGCGTTCAGCACGTCCACCAGCATCGCGGGAGCGATCCCCTGGCCCGGGACCTCCTGCGCGCGCTCCCGGAACTCTTCCGCGAGCGCACGATCCTCCTGCGCCAGCTCCGCGTTCAGGCCGTCCACGTGCGCCTCGTCGTAGGCGGGATGGGTCTTGACGGCAGCGGTGATCTTCGGCAAGGCGTCCTTGATGTCGCCCAAGGCCGCCGCCGCGCCGTAGTGGTTCTTGCCGATCTGCCACGGATCGTTGTGCAGGTAGACCTGGGTCAGGTGCGCCGGGATCAACGGGCCGTCGTCCCAGTTGTAGATCACCAGCTGCGCCTGCGCGTTGAACCCGCACAGGAACGCGGTGTCCCGCACCGTGTCCGAGTCCTTGCTCCCCAGCACCTGCCTGACCTGCTGCTGCGCGCTCGGCAGCTCGCCACGGGCATGAGCGAGGTGGTGGGGGTAGTTGAGGTAGCTGCTGAGCTGCTCGTTGTACACCGGCGCCCCGATGGCCGTCGCCAGGTCCTGCAGCTCGCGCCACGCCCCCGCTTCGCCCACGCCGTCCCCGGCGACGATGACCGGGTGCCGAGACCGGGCCAGCAGATCGGCGGCCTTGTCCAGCTCGGAGGGCTGCGCGTGGAACTCCCCCGCGATCCGGGTGAACCGGCCCCGCTGCGGATCGGCGCCCTGCTCCAGCAGGAACTGCCACGGAATGGACAGGAAGACCGGCCCCATCGGCGGTGCCAGCGCCGTCTTCAGCGCGCGCTGCACGGCCATCCCGATCTCGTGGGGCCCGCGGATCTCGTAAGCCCACTTGGTGTACTGCCGGGCCACCTGGACCAGGTCCGAGCCCAACAGCGGCTCCTGGATGAGCAGGTTGCTGTGCTGCTGCCCGCACAGCACCAGCAGCGGCACGTTCGACCGGAACGCGTTGAACAGGTTCCCGAGCGCGTGCCCGACCCCCGGCGTGACGTGCAACCCGACCACACCGGGCACCACCTCACCTGCCTCGGTCCGCCGGTGCCGCGCGTACCCCATCGCCGCGCCGAGCGCGATGTTCTCGTGCAGGCAGGGCACGTACTCGACGCGGTTCTCCGGAACGTCGGTCCCGTCGATGAGCGGAATCTCGTTGGTCCCCGGCACCCCGTAGAGCCGGTCGACACCCGCGGTCTTGAGATAGTCGAAGATGATGTCCCGGCCCAGCCGGGTGTTGTTCTCTTGGTCGATCGGGAGCCACTGAGCGGACTGGCCGTGATCGATTTCGGTCACCTTGTTCTCCTCCTCGGTCATCGAGTCGTGAGCCCCGGTGGTGCAGCGAGGCGCAGGGCGACAGGTGCGATTTCCGTTGCGGCACCGAAGCAATCCGGTGCTGCCTGGCGCTCCCGTCCGGCGAATGGGCTCAAATGCGGCCGAAAGTCGGAACCTGGTCGAGCCGAGCGCTCATCGGCGCACTTCGTTCCCCGTCGATGAGCGCCCGTCGCATCGGCCTCGACCCGCGCCGATGATCCACCTGCCAGCGAGATCCGAAGGTAACAGGACGTCCCGAACGCGTTGGCCGAATCGCGAGAACGAGCGCCGGAATGCCCGATCGGGCATTCCGGGTTTCCGCTGAGGACCACCCGATCGTCCGATCCACGGCGATCAGTTGCACCCGACCGAGTGACCTGCCACGAATCGAACCTTGAGCCGATCTCCGGTGACTACCTTGACCGAGTGCGATTCGGAATCAGCATGGGTCCGCGCGTCTTCCGCATCCGGGCGAGCACCCGAGGGGCGGGAATCGGCAGCGGCATCGGACCGTTCCCGATCCACGCGAATTCCGGCTACGGGCGGCACACGGAGATCGGCGGCGCCGCGAAACACCCGCAGACGCGCCGGTCAGCCCTCCCTGCCCGGTGACAGCACGACCACCGACCTGATCGGTGCCAGCGCCTGGCAACTCACCCCGACCGGATCGGACGAGCTAGCGGCCCAGCTCAACCGCGCTCAACACCGGATCACCGGGTGGGGCGGGGCTGCCGCCACCGGGGACGAGGCGGCCTGCGCCGGCCTTCCGACGCAGGCCGACCGCTCACGCCTCCCGCAAGAACCGGTCCAGGACGCGCGTGCCGAACCGCAGCGCATCCACGGGGACGCGCTCATCCACCCCGTGGAACAGCGCGCTGAAGTCGAGCTCCGCGGGCAACCGCAGCGGCGCGAACCCGTAGCAGTTCATCCCGAGCCTGCTGAACGACTTCGCATCGGTGCCGCCGGACATCATGTACGGCAAGGTCTTCGCCGCAGGGTCCTCCGCGATCAGCGAAGTGCTCATCATGTCCACCAGGCGGCCCTCGAACTTCGTCTCCACCGGCGGCAAACCGACCCATTCCCGCTCGACGTCCGGCCCCAGCAGCTCCGCGAGTTCCCGGTCGAACGCCTCCTCGCGCCCCGGCAGAATCCGGCAGTCCACCGCGGCCTCCGCCACCGAGGGGATCACGTTGTGCTTGTAGCCGGCGGTGAGCATCGTCGGATTCGCCGTGTCCCGCAGCGTCGCCCCCACGATCCGCGACAGGTTCCCCAACTTCGCCACGGACCCGTCGAGGTCGTCCGCCGGGAAGTCCCACCCGGTCAGCTCCGTGACCCCGTCGAGGAACTCCCGCACCGACTCGTTGAGCACCAGCGGGAACCGGTGCCGCCCCAGCTTCGCGACCGCCTCCGCGAGCTGCGTCACCGCGTTGTCGTCGTGCACCATCGACCCGTGCCCCGCCCGCGCCCGCGTGCGCAGCTTCAACCAGCGAATGCCCTTCTCCGCCGTCTGCACCAGGTAGGCCCGCACCCCGTCCTGGAACGTCACCGAATAGCCGCCGACCTCGCTGATCGCCTCGGTGCAGCCCTCGAACAGCTCCGGCCGGTGATCCGCCAGCCACTGAGCGCCCTGCAGCCCCCCGGCCTCCTCGTCGGCGAGGAACGCGAACACGATGTCCCGCTTCGGCGTGATCCCGTCCCGCTTGAACCGCCGCGCCACCGCCAGGCTCATCGCCAACATGTCCTTCATGTCGACCGCGCCACGCCCCCACACGTAGCCGTCCTGCACCGCACCGGAGAACGGGTGAACCGACCACTCCGAGGCGTCCGCCGGCACCACGTCCAGATGCCCGTGCACCAGCAGCCCACCCCGATCCGACCCCGACCCGGGCAACCGCGCGATCACGTTCCCGCGCCCCGGGTGGTCACCGGACTCGACGTAGGTCGTCTCGTACCCGACCTCCGCCAACTTGTCCGCCACGTACTCGGCGGCCACCCGCTCACCCGCGAGCGTCGCCGGATCACCCGTGTTCGTCGTATCGATCCGAATCAGGTCACTGGCCAGCCCGACGACCTCGTCCTCGGCCACCCGCAGCCCAGCCCCAAGATCACCCGCAGCGCTCTCCTTGTGCTCACTCACCAGGCCTTTCTATCACTCCAGCCCCATAGTGGGGGGTGGGTCTCAGGCCTCGAAATGGATCAGCTAATCTATGAACACAACACAGCAGGGGCCGCCAGGCAAGACAGGCGGCGCTGAGGCGTCCGAGTGGCGGAATGGCAGACGCGCTAGCTTGAGGTGCTAGTGCCCTACTAATGGGCGTGGGGGTTCAAGTCCCCCCTCGGACACGCACGCTAACCACACGCGGTGAGATCGTAGCTTCTACGACTCGCGCGTGTGGTTCGTATTTGAGGCGGAGTTGCAGGCTGTCGTAGAGCTGGTTCAGGCTCTCCGGCTTGCCATCCGCGAGGGCAGCCCTCACGTCACCGAGCGAATCGATCATGGCGTAGACCTCCCCGTCTTTCAGCGTCCGCGCCTCGGGTGTGCCGTCCAACTCTGCTTGCGCGGCGGACCGCTCGGCTTGTGCCGTGTTGATCGCGTCGACGAGCGCCGCCGGATCGGCTCCCGCTTCGACAGCGGATTGCAGGCGGTGCAGCCGCGTAGTGGAGTCGGTCAGCTTCTTCTTCAGCGCGTCCTTCGGGCCGGTCCGGTTGCTGGACTCGGCCTGAGAGCCGAGCAGTGCCGCGACGGTGCGATCGACGTTCGCCGGGGCGAACAGGTGTCCGATCCAGGTGTTGAGCGGTTCCAGCACGTCGGCTTCTCGCAGGTTCACCGTTCTCGGGTGATCGGCCAGTGCTTCAGAGCCGGGTGCGAGTGAGCGCGCCAGGCATCGGTAGTAGGTCTCGTGTTTGCGGATCATCGCGCCGTGCATCTTGCGGCCGCAGAACCCGCAGCGCGCCATTCCCCGCAGCAAGTACCGCCGGGTGCCCTTGTCGCGGGTCCGTTCCAGCTTCGCGATTCCTCGGTTGCCTCCCGCGGATCGCGATCGGCGGAGAAGCTGGGCTTGCGTGAACTCGTCCACGGACACGATCTCCGGGTGCGCCGGTGTGCGTGAGCGGACGATCCGGTCCGGGCTAGAACGGCGGAACCGCGTCACGTGTCCTGCGGCGACGTCATCGGGGTTGAGAAGGGTTTCGTGCTTCGTCCAGCGGCCGAAGATGGCGTAACCGGTGTACCGGGGATTTTCGAGGACGGCCCGCACGGTGCCAGCCTGCCAGCCGTCGGCGAGCCGGTGCCGGTTCTGGTCCGGCCGCTTCGCCGAGGGGCAAGGAATGCCGTCCCGGTTGAGTCCGTTGGCGATCGCCCGATCGCCCATGTCGTTGAGGTAGTCGCGGAAGATACGGCGTACGGCTTCGGCTGCTTCCTCATCGATCGCGAGCACCTTCAGACGGTAGCCCTCGGCCGCCTTACGCGGATTCGGGTGCGGTCCCCCATCGACAACCATGTAGCCGTAAGGCGCTCGGCCGCCCTGATGGCGCCCCTCGTTGAGGACCTGAGCATCCATCGCAGCCCGAACCCGTGCTTGCACGTGCTGGCGCTCGGACTCGCTCATGCCTCCGAGCACGCTCATGAGCATCTTGTGCGACGGGTTGCGGGTGTCGAACCTGCCGCCCAACTCCGGCACCCACAGATCCACCCCGTAGGCACCGAACTTCGGCGCGATCAACGAGAACTGGTTGCCGAACCAGCACCGGGTCCCTTCCCCGACCACTACGGCGTTCCAAGTCCGATTCGGGTCCTTCAGCGCGGCAAGGAGCTGGGAAGCGGCTTCACGGCGCTCCCACGGCACGGATCGGGACTGGCCCACGTCGAAGTACTCGGCGGCGACGACTCCGCCGAAGGGTTCGACGAACTTCTGAGCGTTGCCGAGCTGCCAGCCGTGCGAGGTCTCCGGGTCCTGGTTGTCCTCGGTAGAGCACCGCCCGTAGAACGCCACCGGGCCGATCCCGTCATCAACGGCTTCGGTGACCTCGACGCCAAGTAGTTCGTCCAGCACCGCCAACGGATGCGAGCCGATTTCATCAGTCAAGCTGTTCACCTCCCTCGGCCCCGTTCGGGGCCTTTGCGTCGGCCAGTTCAACCAGTATGACAAGTAGAGCGCGGCAGGTCTGCGGGGTTAGCTCCGGAAGTTCTGACGGGAAGTGGACGGTGATCCCGTCGCTCCTGTCGTCTGCGCTGCTCACGCCCCGTCGTCCTCCGTCTCCTCATCGGAGCCGATTTCATCAGCCGCAAAGCGCTGGATGGCCGCGCGTATCTCGGCGGTGAAGTAGCCGCGAACCCGCTTGGTCTCGCCGTCGTCGGCGGGAACCCGGTTGCGGGTCGGGCGGCATCCGAGGTCGCCCATCTGCTGAGCGAAGATGCCGGGAACCACGTCGAGCGCAGCGGTCAGTTCGCCGGACGGCACGAAGTCCCTTTCGTCGAGTTCCGAGCCGAGGTAGTGGCACACGGACGCCAGGGGTTCGGGCAGGTTCTCCGGGATCGGCGCGCGGGCGGTCCCCGCACCGAGTGCCTTCACCACTGCGGTTTCGTCGATCGCCCGGTGAGCGTCGTCGCCGTTGGCATGTCCTGTGAGCGTCCCCGTGGCTTCCCGCAATGCTCGGCCGCGCTGGCAGATGTTCCGCCACTCGGCGTTGAGCATGTAGTAGGTCCGCACGATCAGCGCCAACGTCTCCTCGCCCGCATCGGTGTCGCCGTCCGGGCGGAGGATGCCAACTCCCTTGTGATTGGTGAGCAGCGTCGAGGCGTCGAAACCTCGGGTGTTCATCTGCTCGCCGAGCACGATGTTGGAGTCCCGCCAATCCATCACCCGCAACGCGAACCGCGATCCGAGCACGGCCCGCAGACGGGACGGGATCGTGTTCGAGTCCGGCCGTTGCGTGGCGAGCACGACCACCACGCCGACCGCCGGCCCCTTTCGTGCGAGGTAGGTCAGCAGGTCCGCGATGTACCCGCCGAGCGTCGTCTTCCGCCCGCCTACGTCCTCGCGTTCCGGGTTCTCCAAGAACACCTGAACCTCATCGATGATCACAGCGGTGATCGGCATCGCAAGCGCTGAATCTCTAGATATGGCAGGGGTAATCTTCGACTCGGGGCAAACGTCATCGTCCAACTTGGACATACGGGAGTAGCGGCTCTGCACCTCGGCGACCAACTCGGCGAGGTGATCCCGAACAGCCGTCGCGTGCTCGATCTCGTCTCCGCAGACGAACCGGTGCGCCACAGCCTCGGCAGCCTCCCAGTCCTTCCCGCCCTTCCCATCGAAGACGTAGAGCCGGGTGTGCGGATCGAGGACCAGTCCGGCCGCCGGAACTCGAACCGCCGAAGTCTTGCCCTGCCGAGGGATAGCGCCGACGAGTAGCGAGGTCCACACCAACGGCAGGTCGACCTTCCGATTGCGCGCGTCCACTCCGAACGGGATCGGTCGCCATGCGTCCCACCACTCCGCTTCGAGCAGCGGGAACCGAACCGGCGGACCGGCGTACGGGTCCTCGTCAGCCACCCACAGGAAGACCCGACCGGCGTGCCCACCGCGACCGCGCACCCGCTCGACGACAAGCTGAACCTCGTCGACCGCCAACGCGGAGGCGAGCGCTTCCCGGTTCTTCACGACGTCGGCCGCCTTGCGAGTGGCCGGAAGGTCCACTGTGATCGCCCAGCCGTCGCCCGCACGCGACGCGCGCTCGACCAGACGCAGTGACTCGTCCTTGCCGACCAGCTTCGCGTCCCGGAAAGCGTCCACGAGAACTTGAGGTTCCATCGCCCACGCGAACGAACGCGGACCGGACAGCACCGCTTTGCGGCCCGGAGCGCCTTCCTTCCGGCGACCGGTGACGGCGAGAGCGACCGCCACAACGCCACCCGATCCCCACAGCGCCACCGTCCCGAAGCACAGGTCTGCGACGAGGAGCACCGAAGCCGTGAACAGCGCGACGGCACCCGTGAGCTTCCACCGGAACAAGGTGAGTTCACGGATCTCAATGAACTTGTCCGCCAACTTCTCGGACTGCTCGGCCGCTTCCCGGTAGTCCACGACGCGCACCCACCGGCGCCACGTCCGCACGGCCAGCACCAGGCCGCGCCACACCGCACCGACGAACGACTTCGGCGAGCCGAGCAGGAACAGCGCGACATCCACCGCGGCGTTCTTGGCGGCTTCCCGTGAACGCAGCCCCGCCGGAATGTGCGTGGAGCTTCGCCACCACCTCGCGAAGCGTCGCCAACGGCTCGGCTTCGGCACCGGCGAGACGTCATCGACGAGATCCGCCTCGAACACGTGCCGTTCGACGTGCCCGAAAGAGCCCGAACCTTCCTCCGTACTCATCCGCGCACCTCCTCGGCGAGCGTCGCGGCGAGCCGGGACGACAGCCCACGCGAGCAACCGGCGACCTCCCGAACCCAGGCAGGCGTGACGACCGTTCCAGGAGTCCACGCCGACCGGGCGCGGTCCAAGTACTCGTCGAAGCTCACCCGCCGCTTCGGACCGGCCTCCTCGTCCACGGCCGGAGCTGGGTGTTCATCGACGTTCACAGCCATCCCGCGTGCGGCTTCGCCGAGCTTGTCCCGGAGGTCGGTCACGGCCTCGGCGGCGACGAATACCACCAGCGGCGGGACCGAGTGCAGCACCGCCAGGGCCGCAGAAGCGTCCGCGAACGCCTGCCAGGTGTTCATGACATAGGTGGCCGCGAGCGTGAACCACTTCGCGCCGCGAACCCACCCACCGGTGCGGATGCCGTACCGGGCGGTGACCTGCTCGGCCCGGAGTACCGCGAGCAGCACTAGCGACACCATCGGATCGAGCAGCCACGCGGCCCACCAAGGCAGCGACCACACCGCGGCACCGGCAGCGGCGAAGCTCTGAACGTTGGTCATGGTGAACGCGAGCCCGAGCAGGATTCCCGTCCAGCACAACCGGTCCACTTGCGACCGGGTCCGCTCGATTGTCTCGACTTCGGGTGAGGCGGGCGGCTCGTGCCGCCCGCTCTCGGCATCCCGCCGGTTCATCGTCGGCCGCCCTTCCGGCGCGGTGTCTCGACGGTGACGGTCAACGCCTTGGTCACGGTGTAGGCGGCGAACAGCGCGGGGACCGCGAGCACCGTCCAGAGGAGCGCCCGGTTCTCGGCGTGGCTGATCACGATCCACTGCACGCCGACGATCACAGCCGCGCCGAGCAGCACGCGGCTCGCGAGCGACATCAGCCGTGTGCCGACCTGCGCAGCGTCGTGCGCTTTCCGTGCGGCCCGCGCGCTGGCCCGGCGTAGCGCGACCAGGGCGACGAGCACGGCGACGCCGATCAGGATCTCTACCGGGGTGAGTTGGGGCATCATGGTCAGTCACCTCCCTCGGCGCGTTCACCGCGCTGGAGCCAGTGCATGAGCAGGTCGCGCCGGTCGTCCTCGGGCAGTGCGCCGAAGACCCCAACGGTGTTCTCGCCAGCGGTGCGGAGTTCCAGTTCCAGGCACTCGTCCTGAACCGGGCAGCCCTCGCAGAGCCGGGCGGCAAGCTCCCGATCCGAGAACGGTTCCTCGGGCGGCTCGTCGTGCGGGTCGCTGGTCATGCAGCTGCCGTTGCGGCCGACGATCTCGGTGAGCGAGGCGGTCGGCACCCAGCGCAGCCGATCCAGCCGCCACGCGATCCCGATCAGCCGGAGGTCGTTGAACGGCGTGCTCATCGGCCACCCCCGGAACGGATCTCGGTGGGCTCGCCGAGCAGCCGCGTGAGGGCGCTGGCCGGAACGACGAGCCGACCGCGCCGCAGGACGGCGCGAAGGTGCCCGACGCGAACGGCGCGGGAGGCGGTCGCCGTCTCGACGCCGAGGATCGAAGCGGCTTGCCGAACCGTGTAGAAGGTCGAACGGTCGGCGGGACGAATAGCAGATCGCATCAAAAATCCCCTTGGATTACTGATTTCATCATTATGTTGATGAAATCAGCGCATGAATGGACGTGTTCGTTCGCCGTGCCGCGAAAAGCGCGGTGTCACGGGTGGAAGGAAGAGCGAGAACGGTTAACCTCGGCGCCGAGGCGGAGCGCGGAGGAATAGGTGTCGGAAGATTGGGCGTCAGTCGCCAAGGCCATAAACGAGCGCGTCAACGCGCTCGGATGGCGCCAACGGGAACTCGCGGACCGATCGCGCGTCTCGCAAGCGATCGTCAGGGAGATCCAGCACCACACGGTGGAGCGCCGGCGGAGCGCGCGAACGCTGGAGTCCCTGTCCACCACCCTCGGGTGGCACCCGCAGCACCTCGACGCCGTGCTGAACGGGCGCACACCACCTGAGCAGTCCGAAGACACCGGCCGCGGCGACTCGCTGGCGTCCAGGTTGGACGCCGTCGAGGACCGCCTGGCCGAGATCACCGAGCGCTTGGACGACTTGAAGACCGACCTGAGAACGGTGGCCGAGAATGTCCGCCCGAACCGGTAGCGGGAAATTCGCCGCCGTGGTGTTTTCCATGCCATTGATTTCATCTGGAATCGCCGCCGATCCCCATGCGGATTCGACGCACTTCCAGTGCATGAGCAGTGCGGAACCAGTGCACAACGGCTTTGCGAGGCGCTGAACGATGGACCTGACCAGCGGCTGGACGGGCGAGACCGCGTGCGCATTACAAGCGGCGTTAAGGCTCAGCAATGAGGGATTCGCCGAGCACCTCGGAATCGGTGTGCGCACCGTGGCCGGGTGGCATCAGAAACCGGACCTACGTCCGAAATCCGAGATGCAACAGCTCCTCGACACCGCGTTGGAGCAGGCTTCGGCTCAGGCGAAGGACCGCTTCGCCGCGCTCACCGCAAACTCGACGGAACAGGATGTCCGCAACGAACTGTCAGGCAGCGTCTCTGGCTTGGTCTTTCAGGTAGGGCAGCACGTCGGCGACACCCATGTGCACCAGCACTTCTCCTCGGATACGGGCTCGGCGGAGCGGGTCTCTGCGGTCACCGAAGCTGAGCGCCGGTTAAGCGCAGACCCGAACATCGGTGCGGCGCTGGACTGGGTCGACAACAGGGCTGGATGGGAACCTGGCACCGCGCGCAGGAAGACTGCGGCACGGTTAGCGGAGCTCGACGCGAGCTCTTTACAGGACCGAGGAAAACGCCGCGGGCGAGTGAATCAGCGCGACATCGCGCACGCACTTGCCGAGTACTACCGGGACCGTCCGGACACTCACGGGCTCTACAGCGCGCGGTACGGCGACCACGAGTCGGCGACGAGCATCCTCACCAGCTCGGATTGGCTCGATCTGAACGCGCCTCTCATCGCATCGCATGACCGGCTTCGAGCTTCGACTGCGGCTGACGCCGAACTGTCGTTGGACGAGGAAGCCGCCTCGCGTGCCATCGATCGGCTGGCGGAGACGCTGACGCTCGGAATCCGCATGGTCGACATGCCGCTATACCGGCTGCTTGGCGTCGACTTCGAAGGTGGGCGGGTCGGCGGGTCACTCGGGATGACGCGGTTCGTCGAGTACGCGCTGACGATGGATCTACTCGAAGCCGAGCTGGTCGACGCGCTCACCTCGGGCCAAGTGCCGGAACCGGGGGCGCTCTCGCTACGGGACCGCCACCTGCCCGACGTGGCATCGGTGTTGGACATGTCCGGGCGGCTCTGTTCCGGCGGCACGCTGGCCTTGTGCGCCTTCGCGCGCCCGGCGAGCCCACTCCGCGGTGAAGCCGACTACCTGTTGCTCGTTCAGGAGCGTTCGGGCCACGTCGTGAACGCCTCCCGACGCCTGGCCGTCACGCCGAAGGGCTTCCACCAACCGTTGACCGACGTGCGCGCCGATGCGCAGGTCGGCGCGACGCTGCGGCGCGAGATGGAAGAGGAGCTGTTCGGCCGCGACGAGATCGACAACACCGTGGGCGACCAACGCAAGGCCGACCCGATGCACCCGAGTCGTCTCTCCGAGCCGATGCGCTGGCTGCTCGATGAGCCCGGCCGACTGCGGACGGAGTGCACCGGTTTCGGCCTGAACCTGGTCAGCGGGAACTTCGAGTTCGCCGGGCTGATCGTCGTCGAAGACGAGGAGTTCTGGAACCGCTTCGGCGGGCAGATCGAAGCCAACTGGGAGACGGCGAACCTACGGCAGTACTCCAGCCTCGACGGCGAAGCGCTGGCCGACCTGGTGCGCGATGTAGCGTGGAGCAACGAAGGATTGTTCGCGCTGCTGCAAGGACTTCGGCGGCTCGCGAACCTTGGCGGCGAGCGGGTGGACCTGCCGGAAATCGGATGGGAGCTTCGGTAGTGGGCGACAACTGGTACAGCGGGAACGCCGCCGAAGACGGCAAGGAAACCCGCGGCTGGCTGCTCGGCCACTTCAGGCCCGAAGAGGACGTGCGTCACTCGACTGACGCCGAAGTGAAGTGGGGCATCCACGAGCCCGGCGAGGCGCGTACGGAGTGGGCATCTGACGCCGACCGCACGACGATGCTGCTTCTCGTCCAGGGGCGGTTCCGACTCGATCTCGCCGAAACCAGCATCACGCTGGAGAACCAGGGCGACTACGCGGTTTGGGGACCGGGCCACGAACACAAGTGGGAAGCGCTGACTGACGCGGTCGTGATCACCTTCCGCTGGCCGACGTCGTGAACTCGGCGTCCACTGTGGGCAGATCCAGGCGCGGATCATTGCTCTCGCCGAGCCTGCGAATTCCCTGAAGCAGCGCGAAAAGACCTTCGTTGCTCCACGCTTCGTCAGCGATCAGTTGGTTCCACAGCTCGCGGTCCAGTGTGGAGTAGAGCCGCAGCCCGGACGCCTCCCAGTTCGCCTCGATGTCGCCGCCGTACCGCCTCCAGAACTCCTCATCGTCGATGACGACGAGACTCGCGAACTCGTAGTTCCCGCTCACCAAGTTGAACCCGAACCCGGTGCACTCCCGACGCAGTCGGCCGGGCTCGTCGAGCAGCCAGCGCATCGGGTCCGAGAGCCGACTCCGGTGCATCGGAGCGGCCACGCGCGGCTCTCCAGCAGTGCCATCGACCTCGGCCCGGCCGAACAGCTCCTCTTCGAGCTCTCGAAGTAGCGTCGAACCGATCCGCGCTTCCGCGCGAGCTTCCTTCAACGGCTGGTGGAACCCCTTCGGGATCACGGCTAGCTGTCCGGTCGCGTTCAGCACGTTCCCCGAGCGCTCCTGAACGAGAAGCGCGAAGTCCGCTGGACCTCGGTACGGGTCGGCTGGTCGCGCGACCGCACAGAGCGCCAGAACTCCGCCAACGCACTTCCTCGCGCGAAGATCGAGCACTTCGGACAGGCCCGGCAGGTATTCGCCCCGGATCGGTAACTCACCGCGCCGAATCGGCTGCCCGTCGCTGATCGCGTCGAGCAGTTCGCCTTCGAGGAGATCCGAGGTAAGCGCGTACTCAGCGAAGGGCGCGAGGCCGAACGAGCCGTTCACCGCGTCGCCGGTGAGGTCGACACCGTGGAGTCTGTAGAGCGGTGCGTTGGTCATTCGCACGCCGAGCGCCGTGGCTTCGGCAAGGCGGTGAATCGCCCTCCGGCTGTCGATGGGACTCGTCGATGATCCGGGCGCCTGATCAGCTAGCGCCAACATGTCGTGTTTCGGTGTGAGCGGGATTCCGAGGCTGGTCCAGTCTGGTCGTGCGAGAAGGCTGGTGCCGATCTCTCGGTCGTCGACGCGCACGCGGTGGATCGAGTATCCGTTGGTGACGGTCTGCCCGTAGTACTCGGCGAGCGCTTCGGCGACTGCCGTCCGTCCAACCCGACAGCGACGAGCGTTCCGGTCGAGCAGGTCGCCCGCGCTCAGTCGGGACAGGCGGGACCGAACCTTTCGCTTGGCGGTCCCGGCAGTCCACCCGGCGTGCTGATCGAGCCAGGCGAAGGCAGAAGGCAAGTCGCCGGTTACCTCTGTCCCGATCGTGGACGCCTCACTGACCGCCGCCGTGCTCGGCTCCACTTGCGTTCGAGAAGCGCTCGATCGGTCGTCGCTACGGGGTCCCGCTGAAGGAACGCCCGAAGGAACCGACTGTGGATCGGGCTCGCTGAGCAGCGTCTCAACGCTGTCGCCGAAGATCCGTTCCAACAGGCGTGCCGTCGCTGGCCGCACCCGGCCCAGCGGCTTCCCACGAGCCCCACGCCCGGCGACAAGTCGCTGCAAGTGCCGGACCCCGAGCGTGCCCACCTCGCCGTGCTCGCGCGCGTACGCCTCGGCGTACTCGGCGAACTCATCCAACGTCAGCCGCCGCTCACGTATCCGCTGTTCGAGCACCGTCCGGTAGCTCCACACCGCCGATCCCCTCCCCGAAGAGGCCGCCCCGTGTCGTCCGCAAGCCGTCCCGAAGTCGTTCCGTCTCGATTTCGGCGACAACAAGCTGATTTCAGTCTGACACGGACCGAACACACACGGTCCATTGAGTCGTCCGGCGTCGAGCGCTCCGCCTCTATTGCGCCGCCGCCGGACCACCGCGGGCGGAGCCGGCAAACCCCCGATCCCCGGTTCCGCCCGCGGCCCAACTTCACCAAGGAGCAGCCGCGTGTCCGACACGATCCAGTGGTTCCAGTACAAGCCCGGCCTCGTCGGCGAAACCCAACGCGTCACCCACTGCACCCGCATCACCGTCGGAGACCGGATCCGCTCTTGGTGCCGCCGCGAATTCGACGTCTCCGCCGTCGAAGAGGCGGCAGAGCCCGGCGCAGAGCCAGGTCCCGGCCAAGTCGCGCCCTGCGGACCGTGCGTCCCGTGTCTACTGCTCGCCACTGCTGCAACCGAGCAATCCCCGGCCCAGCCACCCGCCCGCGCCGCGCTCGCAGTCGGGCATCCATAACTAGTCATGTGCTGCCGATACGCCTGGATGACCAGCGTCCGCGAATCCCGCTGGCACCTAGTCCCGATGTCACGCAGCGGGCCGACCCCCGCCGCCGTATGCGGGCACCGCCTGCGCTCTCCCGTTCACCGGCGGCTGGCCGAGACACCACCTCTCGGAACTGGACGGCTGAAGCGCACGCTCTGCGACGCCTGTCAGCACTCGGCTTGTTCGGAGGCGAGCGGGATCACGCCCGCGTGGCACCCGCGAAATGGCCGGGACGCCGTCCCTGTCCCGGCAACGGTGTCTCGCCACAAGCCGCTGACGGCATCCACGGGACAGCAAGGACGGACGGCCCGTGCTGTCCCAAACCTCAAAACAGCAGTTCAGCGGCATGAGGACGCTGTCCCAGGCGTTGAAGCCCGAGCTGTTCGCGGGACACCAATGGGACGGACGAAGGACACCCCAAAGAGCGCAGAAGTCGGGACCGTCGGCTCTCTCGGCAACACGCACCGGAGTCGACGCCTCACACAGCCGACGGAAAGGAAGCAGAGCCGTGGACGAGATCGGCGAAGAGCAGCCAGCGATCGTTGGCCCCCCAATCCTGATCCGGGTTCAGACGGACTTCGTTGCGGCCGGTGTCGGCAACGAAACGACCGAGACACCCGAAGGCTCAGCGGAGGAGTGACTCGGCTCAGACGGATCCGAGTACCCGCCATCGCAGCGGTGTTCCGCAGCGCCAAACCAGAGTGATTGATCCAATCGGGTTACCTCGCAAGTCCGCCACCCACGTTAATGATCTCGTGGGTATGGTCCCGACCTGGATCGACATCTGGAGGGATGCCCGCTTGGTTTATGGAGACCGAGACTTCATGCGAGTGCATGAGGACGCTGCGCCATCGGTGATCGGAGCCGAGCACATGGCGACGCTCGATGGTGACGACGATGTACCGGAGACTGCCTATGTCCCGGCCGCGCGAGTGACCAAGCGGGACGCTGAAGTGACCTTGGAACTACGGCAGACCGCTTCGGGAGACCGCGCGCTGCTGGCGTTCACGTCACTCAAAGAGTTGGTCGAAGGATGCGGTGACGGACAGGCGTGGGTCGCGGTCCGCGGCTGGCAGGTAGAGGGCTTGCGGGAGAAGTCCGGGGCCGATGTGATCCTGTGGGATGCGGCGCTACCGATCGAGGAGCGCCAGGCGAGGTTCCAGGAGGGCAACCGGTGAGCGGCAGCGAAGTCGATCCCGCAATCCTGGACGGGCTGGCCAGCAAGCTGCGCAACGCCAGCGCAGATATGGAAGGCGCGGCGACGGCTCCGCCGGAACCTCAGGCTGGTGTGGTCACCGGCGCCATCATGGGCGCGCTGGCCCAATTGACCGAGGCACTGGGCAATGTCGTGACCGGCGCAGGTGCAGCAGGAGACTCCGTCGCAGAGAGCCGCGTCGTGTACGTGGACACCGACTACGACCAGGCGGCTGCCTTCCACGCGCAGGAGCTCCAGGCCGAGCAGCCGCGCTAAGAATCTTCGAGGGGGAACACCGCAGTGGGGCTGGATACCAAGGTCGAGGGCGATCCGGAAAGCCTGACGGCCACGTGCGATTGGCTGCGTGAGCAAGCCGAAGGAAGTTCCTCGACCGCAGACCAGGTGCACTCGGTTCGCGGTGAGTCCGAAGCCGGGTGGGGCGAGTCCGCCGGTGAAGCGTTCCGCAACCTCATGACCCAGTTCGGGCGCATGACCGACGACGTCACCGGTGCTCTGAACGACACGTGTGGAGCGCTGGAGACGCACAGCGACGACTTACGGACCGTCCGAACCAAGATGCAGCAGGCTCGCGACGTAGCCGCAGCAGGCGGTCTGGAGATCAAGGGCTACGAGATCCAGGAACCGGGGCCTGCTCCTGCGAATCCGACTCCGCTGCCCACGGACAAGCCAGCAACCCCGCAGCAGAAGCAAGACCACAGCGCAGCGGTCCAAGCTCAGGGAGCTTTTGAGAAGAAGGCGCAGGCTTACGCTCAGGCTTCGCAGATCGTGAAGGATGCCCGCAAAACGGAATCCGACTCCCAGCACGTCCTGATCCGCTTCCTGTCCGGAACCCTGGACCCTGCGAAGCTCTCGCTGACCTTGGCCGACATGTCAACGGGTATGGCTGGCGCGATCGCGGTCCGCACCACCAAGTTCCGCGAGTTCGCCGAATCTGCCATCAGCAAAGCCGAACGAGCCGCCCACCTCACCTCCAGCCAGAACCTCAGCCTGGCCAACCGGACCCAAGCCGCGCGCATCCAGATCACGAACGACCTCGCAGCCAAGGACGCGATGGATAACGCGACGGCATCACGTGCAGCCCGTGTCATCGACCGGTTCCCGCCGAAGATCCAAGCGGGCATCCGCGTTCTGGACAGAAAACTGGTACCGAATCCGCCCAAGTCAGGAAGTCCCGTACTCAAGGGCGCAGGTAAGATCGCATCCAAGCTGCCGTGGATCGGACTCGGGATCACAGCAGGCGGCGTCGGCTATGATATCGGTCAAGGTAAGGACCCGACACAAGCCGTTGTCAGCGGGGGCTCCTCGTTCGTATCCGGAGCTGTCGTCGGAGCTGCAATCGGTGGACCGGTCGGCGTCGTCGTCGGCGGCGTAGTGGGAATCGGCGTCGGCTTCGTGGTCGACGAGATCTGGCCAGACTGAGAAACGCCGATGATTTCCTTGTTGAGAGGCTGAAGTTGCCCGAAATCGCGCCCAAACCAAACTCCCTCACCGGGAATCCTCGTCCGCCGCGCGCTCCGGTCTCCGCCGATTACAGCGGTGACGTGAAGAATGACCCGGATCGGGCTGACTATCCGGCAGCCCCAGAAGGGCACGGGCCAGTGCTCGAATGGCACCAAGGCCGTGCCTCGACATCGATACTAGGTGGATTCTTTCTCCTGCTGATTCTTTTTTTGTTCATGTGCCTTCGGGATTGGGGAATCAGCTGGATGAGCACCTGGTGGCTGTGGCTCTTCATCGCCTGGCCTCCATTCGTTTTTTACTTCATCGGCAAAAGCGTTGGCATTTCCGCAGGCGCCGACTGGTTCGCAGTCAAAACCGGCTACGTCGAAACCTACGAACTAGCCCAGGTAAAAGTGGTCGGAACTAGTGGAGGACTCGCATGGGATCTCGAGCTCAAGGACAAACAAGGAAACGAGTTATCGATCAACCTGCGGGAGATCCAGACTAATCGCGACCTCTGGGATCTTGTCTACAACGGAATTGTCCACTCAGTACAGCGGGGCAGCGCAAAAACCAACACCCGCGCCTTGGATAAACTGAAGTTGCGGTAGGCTTGTTTCCCACTCTGCCTCTATGCTCGGGAATCGACATACTACACCCCAATTCAAACGTGCCTGTTTTTTTAGCTAGCGCATGGTCCGTCGGTCCAGCAGCTAGCGCGCCTGCGCGTTATCAACTCCCTATCTGGAAAGGTCGTTTTTGGCTCTATGCAGGGCGACCCGAAACTGTACTTAAGTTGTGATCAGTACCCCACCAGACATAGCACGTTTCGCGGCCCTCAGGACGGTCGAGACACCTTTGGCTGAATTTCACATTACTCGGACACCGACAGCTGTACCCGGGTGACTATCGTTGGCGGATGACGGACCAGTACCGTTTCTCGCAATCTTGGCGAATTCAGTTCATTGACTTCCTCGTTCGGCCTCGCGCTGTCCCCGCCAAGGCGCACCGAACTGCATCAGGACACCGGTCGACCTCTACGGAAGCGCACCTGGTGGCGTCACAGCCAAGCCTGAAACGCACCAACCGAAACGTTCAAGTCAGCTTCGGAAGGAGCCCGGACCACACCTGCCGCCCGTCCACCGGCACGTCGGCGAGCCAAACGATTCAGATAGCCATGCGCCTACCCGGTGTCCACGGCGCATCCCGATCAGCTCAGCCACATCCTCCACTCCCTCGATGACCAAGAAAAATAGCCCAGAGAACACCAATTTACGAGCTGGCAACAGCGTACCGGTCTCACTCTGTCGCCATACGGAGTAGCCATACGGAGCGACCGACCGAAACGGGCCGCCGCCACCAAAACAGGCCAGAGCCGTTAAGCCGACAGCCCTCTCCCGCCGATGCGGCACTAACCTCGTCGTCAAGCGGTACCCCGATCGTCAACACCACCACAGACTCACCCGACGCTTAATCATGCTGAAAGTGTCCCCCGAGATCTGGGCGTACGGTACAGTATCCCTGAGTGATTGACTGAATACCCGGAGGCGCTGTGAAGACGGTTCCCTCAAGCTTATTGCAAGTGGCGTTCATCGTCCTGATCGTACTACCCGGGGTGACTTACCAGTTCCTCCGGGAACGCTGGCGAGGACCAGTTCCAGCCGAGCAAAATTTCGGGCAGCGTGTACTGCGAGCAATTACTGCATCACTGGTGCTGGATGCCTTTTACGTCATTATCGCTGGGCCGCAGCTGTTATTCCTGGTACGCGGCAACCTACCTACCGGGTTCGATGGATTGACGCAGAATATTCGGACAGTGGGCGTGACCGCTATGTTATTATTCACCGTCATTCCTGCCATTGCCGCCGGTGCCGTGTCGTGGTGGGAACGACGACGACTGGGCGCCACCTTCCGGGGGGTTCCAACCGCCTGGGACCATACTTTTCGAGACCGAGGGCCGTGCTTCGTTCGTGCCCGACTAGCGAATGGATCATGGATTGGCGGCTGGTACGGAACGCGTTCGTACGCTACATCGTACCCACACGCGGGTGAAATTTTCCTCCAATCAGCTTGGCAAATGGATCAAAATGGTAGGTTTATGCGCAAAACTAACGACAGCGCTGGGGTGTTCTTTCGGATAGACGACATCGAAATTCTCGAACTACTCGATCCCCCCTCGCATCCCGATATGCACAAGGAGACGGATTGTGAACAAGAAGCGGCAGCTAACGCCTGACGAAAAGGCACTCCTCGTCAACGGAGGGCCAGGTCGCGGCTACGTTCCGAAGGGCGATGATGATGAACCCGATGAAGCTCCCTCAAGTCCGGGCTCACCCTCACCCTCACCCTCCAGCGACGCAGACCAGTAACCCTGCGACCAGCCGAAGCCAATTCACCTCAAACGCTATTGCCAGAAAGTGACTCAGGGAATTAAGTCCAAGATAGATACAAACCCTGTGGTTGCCCTTCTGGTGTACCCCTACCTGCACTGTTGGGCGCGTGACCAATCGTAGCTCTTAATTGGCCGTCATCATTGAGTTCGATTGGAAGCAGCCTCTCTCTACCTGGAAGGGCACAAGGATTGCCAGACGAATCAGTGAGAAATCCAGGACAGGATCGGGTACGAGCTGAGCTGCTCTCCGCCGTGGTCGATCGGCTGCGGCGGGTCGAAGATACGTTCGCTCTGTCACCGGTCTTGGAGCCCGCAGCGCTCGACCAAGCGCGACAATTAGCCGATTTGCCGTGCTTCGCCGAAGGGGATGTCGACGTGCGGTATGCACTGGGCTGGTTTTACTGGTTACGACACCTAGCATTGTCCGGGACGAAGAGGCAGACAGCACGGGACACTGCCATGCGTGTGTTTCGCCCCTGCTTCATCGTCGGAGCCCGCCGCCTTCCGGAGCCGCTGCGACCTGACCTCGCGAAGGCCACCGCACCAGTAGCCGACGCCTTACTTGAACGGGCACGTACTACGAAGGATCTCGACGAGGCCACCTGGGCCGTGACCGTGTGGAAACGCCTGGTGCGTGCCACGCCCATCGATCACCCGTCCCATGCGGTCTTCCAGACCAGCCTTGGAATCGCTTTGGAGGTTCACTTCAAGAATGGCGGTCAGCTGCGTGACCTTGACGAGGCGGTCAGGGCCCACCGGATCGCCGCGCACCTGATCCCTGCCAATCAACCCAACCGGTGGAAGGTAATAACTAACCTGGCCAACCAGCTGCATTCCCGCTCCGTACACACTGGCTCACCGGAGGATTTGAACGAGGCGATCCGGCGCGGTTGGGAAAGTATCGCCACCATATCCGACGAGTCAAAGCACCTGGCTGGGCCACTAATCAACGTTAGTAACGCACTACAGACGAGGTTTGAGCGCACTGGCTCCGCCGACGACCTTGACACGGCTATCGAAGCGGCACGGCGCGCGGTGGAGGTTACTCCCGCCGCCTGCCCTGAGGAGGCACTTGCGCACGCCTGTCTCGGGGGTGCGCTTATAACGCGGTTTGGACGTACCAATACAAGGAAAGATCTTGACGAGAGCGTCAACGCGTTCGAAGTGACGCTCAAAGCCACACCAGCCGATCATCCGAGTCTGGCTGGGCGCTTGTCTAATCATGGATCCGCACTGCTCACCCGGTTTAGCCGTGTCAACGATGACGCTGATCTACGTAGAGCGATCGATGACCTACGTAGTGCAGTGGCAGTCACCCTCGCAGGCCATCCTAGTCGTGGGGGGTACCTGATAAAATTGGCAGCAGCATTGGATGAATACGGCAAGCTGACGGGCCAACCGCCTGCGCTGGATGAGGCTGTCCGGATCGCCCGCGAAGCTATCGATACCACCCCCGAAAATCATCCGAGTCGGGGTGGACACTTGATTGGCCTCGGAAACGCATTGCATGTCCGATACGACTTCCTGGGGGATCCAGCGGACTTGGATGCCGCCATACGGATATATGAGGACGCGGCTAACGATACTGGCTTGTCGCCTTCGGTACGCATCGAAGCAGCACATGAGGCCGCCAGGCATCTGGTGGAGTCTGAACCTCATGAGGCAGCGGTGCTGATGGAGAACGCTGTCCATCAGCTGCCGGAGTTAGCTTCGCGCCATATGAGGCGTGTCGACCAACAACGTGCACTTGACCGGCTTCCCGTTCTCACTAGCGATGCTGCCGCCCTTGTTCTCGCCCATGCATCCGGAACCTCACACAACCGCGCTGTTCGAGCTCTACAAGTGCTTGAGTCCGGGCGCGGCGTACTTCTTAGCCAGGCGATGGAGGTTCGGGATGACCTCACCGAGTTGCGTCATCGGCACCCAGAGCTGGCAGCAAGGTTCGTCGATCTGCGCAACCGACTCGATCAAGGCGTTGACGATATATCCTCTTTCGTCCATTTGATTGCGCAGCGCAAGTCGGGAATCGACCCGCAGAGCCGGTATCAACTTGTCACCGAATTCAATAAGGTTCTCGCGCAGATTAGAGCAAAGAACGGATTCACATCATTTGGCCTTCCACCAAGCTTGGACGAAATCCTCTCTGCAGCGACGGAGGGCCCGGTCGTGATGTTCAATGTCAGCCGACACCGCAGCGACGCTATACTGATCACAGCAGCTGGAGTTACCTCAACGCCCCTTCCTGGACTGGAAATCCGCGCTCTAATCCGCGCATTCGAATCCTTTCACCAAGCCGTGCATACCTCCATGCACGACAGCATAGACGCCGTGTACGACGCCCAGACGACTCTGACACAGACCCTGGAATGGCTTTGGGATGTGGCTGCCGAACCGGTCTTGGAAGCACTCGGGTTCCACGATCAACCCTTACCCGGAGAGCCATGGCCGCGGGTGTGGTGGGCGCCGGGCGGCGTCCTCGGACTGCTACCCATCCATGCCGCCGGCTACCACGACGATCCCGCCGGAAAATCAGACCGGCGCACCGTCTTGGATCGTGTCGTTTCCTCCTACACGCCAACCATTCGCACCCTGCATCACGCCCGCGGGCGGGCGTTGGCAACAACTACTTCACACCATGCATTGATCGTCGCGATGCCCACCACGCCTGGACAGATGCCGCTAGCCCATGTACGAGCAGAAGCCACACGGCTGGCGAATCGCCTACCCAACTCGGTCACACTTATCGAGCCCGAAACCGAGATATGCAAGGAAGGCGATCAGGGGTCGCGCCCGACTCGGGAGCGTGTTCTTAGCCATCTCCCCGCGTCTCCCATCGCACATTTTGCTTGCCACGCCATCACTGATCCTCGTGACCCGTCCGAGAGCCGACTGCTGCTTCACGACCACAACACCGCGCCACTAACTGTGGCCAGTCTCGGCCCCCTCAATCTCGACCAAGCCCACCTTGCCTATCTGTCAGCATGCAGTACATCAGTCGTGCACACGCCCGGGTTGGTCGACGAAGCCATCCACCTCACCTCCGCGTTTCAGGTGGCCGGATATTCACACGTGGTTGGCACGCTCTGGGAAATCCACGATCAAGTCGCTGAAGAAGTGGCTGACACCTTCTACAGTAAGCTAATTAATGATCACTACGGCCTTGACGCGAAACGCGCCGCGTATGCCCTCCACCACACAGTCCGCGCGGTACGAGACCGACTGCCCAATACCCCGTTTCTGTGGGCTGCCTACCTCCATGCGGGGGCCTAGCACTGAAGCGACACGTCATACGATTCATGCCTGCTAGGCGCATTGCTGCGGCCCTCAATCCTTTTCGGGAAGGATAAGGCGTGTGGTTAGCGCGCAACTCCCCCCTCGGACACCAGTGGGTGGGATCCCTCCCACACATTGCGAAGCAGTACAGCAATCGACATGGCGGTGTGGCGCAGTGCGCCCGCCGCCATGTCGCATTGAGTCGTCGGTCCCGTGGCTGCGGGGGTGATGACCGTGGCTGAAGCGAACGTGCCCGCAGTCGTGCCGCGGCAGTGGACTGGTAGCGATCATGCCGGGCCGGTGTCAGCCCAGCTTCTGCCCGTGCCTGATCTGGCTGCGGTGCACAGCGGTCCGAGCACTGTGTACCGGATCGCCGCGGTCGACGAGCGAGGGCGCATCGCCGAGCGTGCAGTGGTCCAGGCATTGGAGTGGGGCCCTGGCCAACGAGTGCGGTTCGATCTGCTCTCGGCCACGGCGCTGGTGCTCCGGCCGGAACCGACCGGGTTGTTCGGCCTCACCCGACGAGGCCACATTCCACTGCCTGTCCCAGTGCGGCGGTGGTGCCGCGTGCAGGCAGGCGATCGGGTGCTGCTGGCCGCCAGCGCGCAACGCGGCCTGCTGGCCATCTACACCATGGCCGCCCTGGAATCCATGATCAACGAGTTCCCCCTCCCGAATGACGGGGGTGAGCGGTCGTGAGTACCGGTTCGGACAAGCCTGCGGGCGCCGCGGAGTTGCAAGCGGCACGGGTCGTGCTGGAACGGATGGGAGTCTCGCCGCAAGACCTGCTCGGTCCGTCCGCACAGCGCGCTCCGCTGCCGACGTTCGCCGACTACATCCCGAAAGTGTCGGCCGCGGTCTCCCAGGGCACGCGACGGGTGTACGACTCCTACTGGAAGCGAATCGAGCAGCAGTGGGGTGATCGACGCCTGGACGAGCCCACACCGCTGGAAATCAAACAGCTGGCCGAGCACGTCCGGGAGCATGTGGTATCGCGGCGCAACGCGCGCGGCGGGCGCAGCGCCGCTGAGCACCTCATCGCAGCGCTGCGGTGCCTGTACCGGCACGCGGTCGCTGACGAGCTGATCAGCGAGGCCGAGAACCCGGCGAAGCGGGTGCCGAAGCCACGCCGGCTCCCCAGCACCCGGCGCGGACTACCGGCGACCGGCCTCGAAGAGGTCCAGCGGATCGCAGCCACCACAGGCAACGACCCCGCGTTGGACACACTCCTGCTGCGACTGCACACCGAGACGGCATGCCGACGGGGAGGCGCACTCACCCTGCGCCCGCACGACCTCGACGCTGACCAATGTCTGGTCCTGTTGCACGAGAAGGGCGATACGGTCCGCTGGCAGCCGGTGTCGCCAACGTTGATGTGGCATTTGCTCGCCCACGCCGAGGAACGCGGCGCGTCCGTCGACGGTGGACAATTGCTGCGATACCGCTCCCGTGCGCCGATCACCTCTCGCCGCTACGACCACTTGTGGAAACGAATCGGCTCTCACCTGCCGTGGGTGGCCACCCAGCAGATCAGCACGCACTGGCTTCGCCACACCACCCTGACCTGGGTCGAACGCCACTTCGGCTACGCAGTAGCCAGAGCCTTCGCCGGGCACACCAGCACCAGCGGAGACACCGGCACCACCACAACCTACGTCCGCGCCAACCTCGACGAAATCGCCACCGCCCTCGCAGCACTCACCAACGAACCCCACCCACTCGCCCCCAGCACACCACGACGGGAACAACAGCACGGCTGAACTTCATCCACACATCCACACATCCGCCTACGCCTTGGCCCAGACCTAGGCGTAGGCGGTTCGAGTTAGTTGGTCGCCCCCAGCCGTCGATCACGACGTCGACTCGTCCGGAACGAGCGAGGCGTTATCAAGCACGGGCACGCGGTTACAGCTGGCCGAGACGATCACTGTTCGCTGGTGCGCTCGCCGCAGGGGAGATGAGCAACGCGGCTGCCCTCGAACTACTCGCACGCGATTTGCGGATAAGTCATCCTGGAAGTAGACGCCCTTCAGCTTTTCCAGTCCTACCGGCGTTGCATCGCCGGGAAGTGCGAACGGTGGCCACGGGGGTCGGTTCCCATGCGAAAGCGGGAGATCGAGCAGACCATCCGTGCACGGCTTGCCATCGACATTGTCGAGGCAGTCAGCTGAGGCCGTGTCGGTCAGTACGCCGCCACCTCGAAGAGGACAGCATCCTGCCGTTGTTGGCTCCCGGCGACAACGGCCGTCGATCGGCTCGACGTGGGTCCATCGACTCTGGCATGGGGCGAAGTTTCACCTGAGCTTCGAATGACCTGCACTCGCATATCCGATCCGTTCCGACTTGCACATGCGGACGGCTGAACCACCGGAGGGCTCATGACCACGGATCGTCGGAAAGCGTCGATGCTCGGCGCCCTGGAGCTCGCGACCAGTCCCGTCGTCTCGGTTCGAGGCGGAATCGGCGCCATGGATGCTCTTCGGGAGATGTACGGCCACGGGGTTCACCACCTGGCAGTGCTGCCGGAGACGACGCCCGGTCTCGTCACGACCACGGACCTGCTGTTCGGCATCGCCGCTCGGAGACCCGGCGAACAGGTGCCGGTCGAAACGCTGTGCCGGAGGCCGGCGCCCAGCGTGGCGGTCGGTGACAGTGGTGCCGTCGCCGCCGAGCGCATGATCGAGGCGGGCAGCGATGCGGTGCTGGTCCTCGAAGGTGCACGCGTTCGCGGCGTGCTCACCGCGGTGGACCTCGTCCGCGCGATAGCCGCCGGACAGCATACCGCATCGCCGTGAGCACCGCGGTCCTTCGGCAACGTGGAGATCACCAGCGTGCCGGCACGTTGGAGGAGTTCGCGGCCTCGCCGCAGCGGAGCCGTCCGAACACCTCACCGGGTCGCCGGAGCGCCGGTGGTCCAGGAGACGGCCTTGTCCAGGTCTTGGTAGTCGAACTTGGCCACCTCCGCATGAACGAAGTGCTTGGCGAGGTGTGGGACGATGTCGCCGAGCACGCTATCGGCCGCCAGCGCCACGCGTTCGATCTTGCGGTGGTGGTCGTGGACGAACCGGACGTGGCGAATCAGGCTCGGGAGGTTCTGCCAGCCGGGAAACGCTCGAGCGTGCACCACGAGACCGCGCAAGTCGTTGTGCTGTTCGATCCAGGCATCCACGGTGACGGCCAGTGCGTCGAAATCCTGCACTCGCAACGGTTGCCGCACATCGATGACGAGGACACCGGAGTCGGCGTCGAGTCGATGCGCGACACCAGGCCCTTCGGGTAGTCCGTTCAACCAGGCGACCGCCTTCTCCCACTCGTCGCCGTTGAAGACCCGTACCGGGCACGACACCAGGAATGCACCGAGCCTGCTCAGATCGCGGATCCAGCCGATGTCGGTGACGACGGCGCAGCCTTCGAACAACCGCAGCGACGCCAGGCCGACCTTGGTGTCCTCCCACATCGCGGCCGGCGAGAAACCGTGCAGCTCCGGGCCCGCCTGGTACAGCAAGCGAATGCGCCGGTTCTCCCGCCTCGCAGCGTCCAGCAGCGGTTCGACCACGCGCTGATAGTCCTCCTTCGTGACCGTTCCGCTGGCGCGGATCGCGTCGATCCCGTGGGGCACTTCTCGGACCGTTTCCAACATGACGTCCCCCGACCGCGTTGAGCTGATGACGCCCTCGGGACAGGAGGCGTATCAGTCGCGTCGTCGCTCGCACTTCTGCCGTGTCCCAAGGGAGTGAGGCGATGAGTATCGGCACTGGCACGCGGCGCGTTCCAGGGTTGAGAGTCCCGAATCGCCGATGGTGCCGACCGGTCTCGTCTCGGGTGTCCTCTGCACGTCGTCACTGGGCCGCTGCCGCTGACGGAACCAATTCGGCACTGGAGCGCGGTGGAGGCCGATGGGCCCTGGCATCACGGGCCGTTGCTCCGGATGGTGAGGCGGCAACGGTGCCGAGCAGCCGGTGCGGGACGCGCAGGAGATGGGGATGGCTTTCGTCGACGAGACCATGAACGCGTGGGTGGTGGACGAGCCAGGTCCGCTGCCGAGCTCGCCGATTCGCTGGAACCTGCGGCCGGTGCCGAGGCAGAGCACCGGCGAACTGCTCGTGCGGGTGCTGGCGTGCGGGGTGTGCCGGACCGACCTGCACGTCGTCGAAGGAGATCTGCCGGTGCGCACCCGTGGAGTCGTGCCCGGTCACGAGGTGGTCGGCGAGATCGTGGCCTGCGATCCGGCGAACACCGGTTTCGACGTGGGCGAACGGGTCGGCGTGCCCTGGCTGCGCGAGACGTGCGGGCATTGCGAATTCTGCTTGCGCGGAAAGGAGAACCTCTGCCCCCGGTCGCGGTACACGGGCTGGGACGCCGACGGCGGCTACGCGGAGTTCCTCACGGTCCCCGCCGGCTACGCCTACCGGTTGCCAGGTGGGTACTCGGACGCGGAGCTCGCTCCGCTGCTGTGCGCGGGCTTGATCGGCTACCGGGCGTGGCGGCGCGCCGAGGTCCCGGTCGGCGGGGTGCTCGGGTTGTACGGGTTCGGGGCGAGCGCGCACCTGACCGCGCAGGTCGCCATCGCGAGCGGTGCCCGCGTGCACGTGCTCACCAGGGCCGCGCGAGCACGCGAGCTCGCGCTGGACCTCGGCGCCGCCTCTGCTCGCGCAGCGGCCGACGAACCCCCTGAGCCGCTGGACTCGGCAGTGCTGTTCGCACCGGTCGGTGAACTCGTGCCGGTGGCGCTGGCGGCCCTCCGGCGCGGTGGCACGCTGGCCGTCGCCGGAATACACCTCTCCGACATCCCCGCACTGGACTACCACCGGCACCTGTTCTACGAACGCGACCTGCGCAGCGTCACGGCGAACACCAGGGCCGACGGCCTGGACTTCCTGCGCTTCGCAGGCCAGCACCGCCTGCGGGTGACCACCACGCCGTACCGGCTCGACCGGGCCGACGCGGCGTTGCGGGACTTGGCGGCGGACCGGGTGGACGGTGCCGCGGTTCTGCTGCCCGGTGGGTGATCGACGTGGCGGGCGAGCCGCGCCTGGCCGCGCCGACCTATCGCGCGGAGCTGCGGCGGCTGCAAACGGAACTGGTCAAGCTCCAGGAGTGGGTGCGCCGCGAGCGGCAGCGGGTCGTCGTGGTGTTCGAGGGCAGGGACGCGGCGGGCAAGGGTGGTGCGATCAACGGGTGACCGAGCACCTCAACCCCCGCGGCGCGCGGATCGAAGCGCTGCCCGTCCCCGACGAGCGCGAACGCACCCAGTGGTACTTCCAGCGCTACGTCGAACGACTGCCCGCCGCCGGGGAGATCGTGCTGTTCGATCGGAGCTGGTACAACCGTGCGGGCGTTGAACGCGTCCTCGGTTTCTGCACCGAACAGGAGTATCGGCGGTTCCTCCGGCAGTGCCCTGTGTTCGAGCGGTTGCTCGTCGACGACGGCCTGCTGCTGCACAAGTACTGGTTCTCCGTGAGCCGCGCCGAACAGCTCCGACGCCTGCGTCACCGGGCGCACGACCCGCTGCGCAGGTGGAAGCTGTCCCAGGTCGACGTCGAATCGGCACTGCGCTGGGACGACTACTCGATCGCCCGCGACGAGATGCTCGTGGCCACCGATACCGACGAGGCGCCCTGGTTCCTGGTCGACAGCGAGGACAAGCGCAGCGCCAGGATCAACATGATCGCGCACCTGCTGTCCACAATCCCCTACACCGATCTCGACGTCCCCAGGATCGCGCTGCCGCAGCAAGTCGTCGCGAGCCGCCAGCACCGACCACCGCGGGAGCGGTTCCGGTACGTGCCGGACCACGCGTCCACCTTGTGATCGGAGATCGCCCCACACGCCGGGCGATCTCCGGCGACCACGACCGCTGCTGGTCAGTGCACGATCGCTACCGCGCACGGCGCGTAGTGCACGATCGCGTGGCTGGTGGACCCCAGGACCGTGGCGCGCACCAAGGAACGACCGTGCCGACCGACCACGACCAGGTCGGCGTCGTCCGCGTGCCGCAGCAGGATCTCCGTCGGCAACTCCGTTGTGGTGACCTCCGGGTGCACGTCGACGTCCGGGTACCGCTCGCGCCACCCCGCGAGCGATTCGGCCAAATCGCGCTCGCACGAGCGCGTGATGTCCGTCCAGTCCAGCTTCCAGTCCCCCGCAGGCGGAATCGCGTCACGAGGGAACTCGTCCCACGCGAGCACGGCGACGAGAGCGGAGCCGTGCCGCGCGGCGTGGTCGAAGGCGAATCCCACCGCACCGGTGCTCGCCCGCGAACCGTCGACCCCGACCACGACCTTCCCGCTCGGTTCGTCGCCCTCCCCTCGGACGACGACCACCGGCACGGATGATTTCCGCGTCAGCTCATTCGCGGTAGAACCCAGCAGGACTTGATGCAACCGGCCGTGCTCTGAGGAACCGAGCACCAGCATCTCGCCGCGCTCGGAGGCATCGTGCAGCACGGTCGCCGGGTGCCCGAGCCGGACATCGCTCGTGATGTCCAGCTTCGGCCGGTGGCGGGCGCACTCCTGGACGAGGTCGTCCGATTCTCGTTCCGCGCTGGCGCGCAGCGGCCCGAGGTCGACGGATTCGGTCGGCAGGTGAATCCGTGTGAGCTCTTCCAACGGCGCGGAGAAGGCGCGCACGAGTTGCACCCGCCGACCACGAAGCTCCGCTTCACGGCACGCCCACATCACCGCCCGCCGTGCTCCCGGTGTCCCGTCGAAACCCACGACGACCGGTCCGGACTGCCCGCTGATCATGAAGCCTCCCGGAGAAGTACTCCGGCGAGCATCGCATCGGGGAACGCTGAGGCGGAACGGACTTTGGCCCGTAGGCACCGGGCGTCGGTGACCGGAAAAGAACCCGGCCGGTCGGGTGCGCCCCGGTTCCACCTCTGCGCAAGGCGGTGAGATCACTCGGTCTTGCTGACCCCGTACCAAATGCGATGCAGGACCCGTGCCGTCGCAGTGGTGGCGTGCTCGGCCCGCCGATACAGCTCGCGACGCCGAATCTCCGTTCTCAGGTCGACTTCATCGTTCAGCTCGATGATCGCGGCGCGGTAGGCGTGCTCGGCCGGCTCCAGCAGCCGAGCGGCTTCATCGGCCACGTCCCCGGCATCGGCGTGCGGCAACCTGGCCACCGCACGACGGCACATCCGGTTCGCCCCGGCGATTCCCCCCACGATCTCGGTGATGTTCGGATCGGGTGCCACAAAGGTGAGCTCGGCCTCCTGCACCAAGCGGTGAACGTCCTCGACCAGTTCGGCGAGCCGCTGGGCCAACTCCAGGATGTCTTCGCCTTGGAGCGGGGTGCTGAACCGTTCTCGGACCGCGATGTGCAGCTCTCGGCGCTGGTGTTCGACCTCTCCGGCCAGCTCGCGGATTCGACCGGCGGCCTCCACGGCGGCGATGTGTTCGTGAGCCCACTGGACGAGCAGCTCCACCGCGGCGCACGACGTGTCGGCCTGGGCGCGCAACATCGCCAGCACATCGTGTTCGGGAGGCAGGAACCACGCTCGCGGCAGCTTCATGCGAACAACCCCCACACCGGTGTCAGACCAGCGGCGAGCACGGCGGTCACCGGCATCGTCACCAGCCATGCCGACCCCATCTCCTGCACCACGGCCCACCGCACGCGATGACGCCGATGTTCCGCCCCGACGCCGACCACGCTCGCCGCGACCACGTGCGTTGTGCTCACCGGCGCCCCCGCGGAGGCCGCCGCCAGGATCACCCCCGCGGAGCCGCCTTGGCTGACCAGGCCGTCCAACGGCCGCATCCGGTAGATCCCGCGGCCGAGAGTGCGCACGACTCGCCCGCCGCCGACAGCCGTTCCGAGGACCAACGACAGTGCGGCGGCGACCTTCACCCACACCGGCACCCGGAACTCCGCCAAGTGCCCTTCCGAGACGAGGAGCAAGGTCATCACTCCCATCGTCTTCTGCGCGTCGTTGGTGCCGTGCGCGAAACCCAAGGCCGCCGCGGTACCCCACTCGCCCACCCGGAACGCCCCTTCGACACGACGCCGTGCACTGCGCAGACCTGTGCGGGCCAGCCGACCGCACACGCCACCGACCACGGCGCCGACCACCGGGGACACAGCGAGTCCCAGGAGCACACCGAAGACGCCCGACGCGCGGCCGTCGTGCCAACCGCCCCAGTGCACGGCTGCCACTCCGGAGGTCATCGTGCAGGCCCCCACGAGCCCGCCCACCAGTGCGTGCGAGGAACTGGACGGCAACGCCCACCACCACGTCGCCAGGTTCCACAAGATCGCTGAGGTGAGCGCGGCCCCCACCGACGCCACCACCAAGTGGCGCGGCAGCGCGACAACGCCCCCGACCGTGTCCGCCACGGCGGTGCCCACCAGCAGCGCTCCGGCGATCTGAGCGGATCCGACCACGAGCACCGCGGGCCCGGGACGCATCGCCTCCGTCGCCACCGGCGCGGCGACCGCGTTGGCCGCGTCGTGGAAACCGTTGGTCAGGTCGAACACCAAAGCCAGCGCGATGACCACGACCAGGAACAACACCCGTTCAGTGTGGGCGACGGCGCCCCATCCCACTCGACGGCGGAAGCCCCTCGTCAGGCTCTCCGCTCCAGGCCCGTTCGGACCGAGGCGGTGCGTCCGACGACCGGCGTTCGCATGATCGGGCGCAGCTCGTCACCCGCATCGTCTCCGCCGCCCCCGGGTACTCCGACATGCCGTGGCACGGCTGCTTTGCCAGCCTGGCAGGGACGTACGGAGGTGGCTGATGGCGGGCGGTGGGCGACAGTGTGCGGTGGGGGTGGACAACGCCGCCCCTTCGGAACGCGCCGTCGAGTGGGTGTGCGCGAACGCCCTCCTCGATAGGGACGAGCTGCTCCTGGTCGCGGTGGAGGCCGAAGCGCACCCGGACGAGGCCGTCCCGGAATGGCTCGGGGACCTCGCCTCCCGGTTCAGGCGTCGTCATCCCGGCCTTCGCGTGACCGCGCGGACGGCGACCGGTCACCCGGTGCCGTGTCTCGTGGAGATCTCCCGGCGCTCAACGCTGCTCGCGGTCGGATCACGCGGTCACGGAGCTTTCCACGACGCGCTGCTCGGCTCGGTGGCGCTCGGAGTGGCGATGCGGTCGGCCTGCCCGGCTGTCGTCGTCCGCGGCGAGACCGAACGCGTGACGCACGAGACCGTCGTGGTCGGTATCGACGGGTCGGCTGCCGCCCGGCGGGCACTGGAGTTCGCCTGCCGCACCGCCGAGGCACTGCGCTGCGACCTCATGGCGGTGCAGGCATCTCCGGACGCGTACTTCATCCCCGGCCCTTACGAGCACCCGGACCGCGAGGAACTGCTCGGACGCGCGGAGCGGCTGCTCGCTGAGGAACTGGCGGGCACCGGACCGGAACACCCGGACCTCGTCCTGCGAGGAGTCACCAGTTCCATGAACCCGATCGACGCGCTCGCGGAGGCCGCCAGCGGCGCACGCCTGCTGGTGGTGGGTCACCGCGGTGCGGGCGGTTTCTCCGAGATGCTCTTGGGGTCGGTGTCCCGCGGAGTTCTGCACCGATCCCCCTGCCCGGTCGCCGTGGTGCCCGGCACTCGGGACTTCCGGTGATGGCGGATGACCGATGAGCACCTATGGCGGTTCAGCGGCCTGGACCTCGACGACGTGGGACGGCGGGAAGCGTTGTGCACGCTCGGGAACGGGTACTTCGCCACGCGCGGAGCCGCGCCGGAAGCGGTGCGCGACGACGTGCACTACCCCGGTACGTACGTGGCGGGCTGCTACGACCGCCGAACAGCCGAGGTCGCCGGGCAGGAAGTCACGAACGAATCGATGGTGAACCTGCCGAACTGGTTGCCGCTGACGTTCCGCTTCGACGACGGCGCCTGGTTCGACCTTCGCCGATTCTCGCTCGTGGAGCACGAGGTCGAGCTGGACCTCGAACACGCGCTTCTCCGGCGGCGCTGCCGGTTCCGCGACGACGCAGGCAGGACCACCAGCCTGCTCCAGCGCCGCATCGTCCACATGGGACTGCCACATCTCGCCGCGCTGGAGACGACGCTGATCCCCGAAGATCACGCCAGCACCATCACCTTCCGCAGCGGGCTGGACGGCCGCGTGCGCAACTCGGGTGTCGCGCGCTACGAAGAAGTGGAACGTCCGCACCTGACCGGTTTCGACGCGCGCGAGCTCTCACCCGACACCGTGCTCTTGAGCGCCCGCAGCGCCCAGTCCCGCATCTCGGTCGCCGAAGCAGCGCGCACCCGGGTCCGGCTCGACGGCCGTGAACTGTCGCCGCTGCGCACTGTGATCGCCGAAGAGGACCTGATCGCCCACGAGTTCGCCGTGACCGCGGGGCCGGGACAACACGTCCAGGTGGAGAAAGTGGTCGCGCTGCACACCTCGCGCGACGCCGCGATCTCCGAACCGGCGGCCGAGTCCGCCGAGCTGTGCGCGGAGGCGGCCGACTTCGACGCGCTGCTGCGCTCGCACCGGGCGGCGTGGGCCCGCTCGTGGCGAACCTTCCACTTCGACGTTCGGGGCTCGGCAGAGATCCGGCGCAGCGTGCGCCTGCACGTGTTCCACCTGATCCAGACGATCTCGCCGAACACCGCGGACCTCGACGTCGGGGTTCCCGCACGAGGACTTCACGGAGAGGCCTACCGCGGGCACGTCTTCTGGGACGAGCTGTTCGTGCTGCCCGTGCTCACGTTGCGCGCCCCAGACGAATCCCGCGCGCTGCTGATGTACCGCTACCGCCGACTCCACCAAGCCCGCCGCACCGCGCGCCTCGCGGGGAGCACCGGCGCGATGTTCCCCTGGCAGAGCGGCAGCAACGGCAGGGAGGAAAGCCAAGCGCTGCACCTCAACCCGCGCTCCCGGCACTGGTCGCCCGACCACACCAGCCTCCAACGGCACATCGGCATCGCGATCGCGCACAACACCTGGCGCTACTACCAATCGACAGCGGATGAGGCGTTCCTCAACGACTTCGGCGCGGAACTGATCTTGGACACCACCCGGTTCCTCGCCGGGCTCGCCCGCTACGACCCGGCACGGGACCGGTACGTCGTCGAAGGCGTCGTCGGCCCCGACGAGTACCACACCGCCTACCCCGGTGCCGCAACGCCGGGAATCAACAACAACGCCTACACCAACGTCATGCTGGCCTGGCTGTGCCGGACGGCGTCGACCGTGCTCGACATGCTCTCGGCGCACCGCCGCCGCGAACTGACCACCGAACTCGGCTTGCACAGCACCGACATCGACCACTGGGACCGGCTGTCCCGCAAGCTGTTCGTGCCCTTCCGCAACGGCATCCCCGACCAGTTCGAGGGCTACTCCGAACTGGCCGAACTCGACTGGCGCGGCTACCGCGACCACTACGGCGACATCCGGCGGCTGGACCGCATCCTGGAAGCCGAAGGCGACGACCCCAACCGGTACCAAGCCTCCAAGCAAGCCGACGTGCTCATGCTGTTCTACCTATTGTCGGCCGAAGAGCTGCGCGACGTGCTCGACCGCCTCGGCTACCCGTTCCCGCCGCACCGCATCCCCGAAACGATCGAGCACTACCTGCGACGCACCAGCCACGGATCCACCCTCAGCGCGGTGGTGCACGCGTGGGTTCTGGCCAGGGCGAACCGCCACCAGGCTTGGGAGCACTTCCACCGCGCACTGGACTCCGACGTCCACGACACCCAAGGCGGCAGCACCAGCGAAGGCATCCACCTCGCCGCCATGACCGGCACCATCGACCTGCTCCAACGCTGCTTCGCCGGAATCGACGCCCGCGACGGCGCGCTGCACCTCAACCCGTGCTGGCCGCAGGAGCTCGGCGAGCTGAAGCTCGAACTCCTCTACCGGGGCCACCCCCTGTCCATCACGGTCACCGGCCGCACGGCCGTGGTGCGCGTCGGGCTCAGCTCGGTCCGCACCGAGTTCAGCTGCGCTTGTGGTGGACGGGAAGCGTTGCTGCGGGGCGGTTCGGCCGTGCGGTTCTCCTTGGAGCACGGCGTCCCCGCCCGCACCGACGTCAGCCACACGCCGTAGCCGTCTCCACGACCAGAGCCCGGCCAGGCCGCACCACGGCGACCTCCTTCAGATCCACGCCTCGACAGCGAGGAGATCGCGCATGGACACGACCCCTACGACGGTGCTTCCCTTGACCACCGGCATGTGCCGGACGCCGGTATCGAGCATCCGCCGGGCGACGTCGAGCGTGTCGTCGTCCAGCTTGGCGGAGGTGACGTGTTGCGATGCGAAGTCCGCGGCCGTCGCGTGGTGCGGAGATGCCTGCTGCGCGACGGCTCGTGTGATGTCGCGTTCTGAAATGATGCCGACGATGATGTTGCCATCGACCACCGCGAGCGAACCCACGTGGTGTTCGGTCATCGTCGAGGCCGCATCGGGCAGCGAGTCCGTGCTTGCGCAGGTCAGTGCTCCGGGGTGGTACGCCTCCGAGACGAGCATGAATCCTCCCTGTCCTGTGCCGTGACGACCGCCCGAGCGGAGTGAGCGAACGGCGGCGACGCGGCTACTGGCCGCCCTTCTGGACGTAGGAACGCACGAACTCTTCGGCCTCCTCGTCCAGGAGTGCATCGATGTCGTCGAGCACGGACTCGGTGTCATCGTCGAGCCCCTCCCGCCGCTCAGACCCCGCTGCGTTCACCTCGGGAACTTCCGTCTCGACATCTCGATCGTCATGCCGGTGCTTGTGCTCGCCTCGACGCATCACGCACTCCGTCCGCCGCTTCGCGGTCCGATTCCGAAGTCGAGCGTGCCGCCGCCCGGCTACTGGTGTGCAGGGCCTATCGACCCGCGTGGGCGGACGGACGTGTCCAGCAGTTGCCGCAACGTCGAGCAGCGGGAGATCGGGCTTCTCCTGTGCCTAGCACACGGCCTCGCACGGGAGAGTTCTGAGCAGCGTCATTGCGGCCAGCGCCCCTATGCTCCAGACGTGCGGGGGGCTGCGACGTGGTTGAAGCGATTGGCCGTGGGACGGCCGGTCCGCAGCGACCAGGTCGCGGAGACGTTGTTGCCGAAGCGGCTGGCCCTCCCCATCTTCGCCAGCGATCCCTTCTCCTCCGTGGCTTACGCTAGCCAGGAGATACTGCTGGTCTTGGCTTTGGGCGGGGTCGCGGTGCTGCACTTGGCGTGGTGGGTGGGCGCGGCGGTGGTGCTCCTCCTGGCCGTCGTGACAATCTCCTATCGGCAAGTCGTGCGCGCTTACCCGTCCGGTGGCGGGTCCTACGCCGTGGCCTCGGAGAACCTCGGGCCCGCGGCCGGGCTGGTCGTGGCCGGGGCACTGATGGTCGACTACGTGCTCACCGTGTCGGTGTCGGTGTCGGCGGGCGTGGACAACATCATCTCCGCGTTCACCGAGCTGAACCCGTACCGGGTGGAACTCGGCGTCGGGTTCGTCGTCGTGCTCACGGCGTTGAACCTGCGCGGCATGCGCGAGTCGGGTCGCGTCTTCGCGTGGCCGAGCTACCTGTTCATCGCCGGTGTGCTGGCCATGACCGCCACCGGATTGATCAGAACGCTGGCAGGGGCCGCCCCCGTAGCCCAGAGCGCCGCTTACGACGTGCGGGCGGAACACACCTCGTGGACCACCTTCGCGCTGCTGTTCCTGCTGTTGCGGGCGTTCGCCTCAGGATGCACGGCCCTGACCGGCATGGAAGCGATCTCCAACGGCGTTCCCGCCTTCCGCAAGCCCAAGGCCGGCAACGCCGCGGCCACGATGGCCGCGACCGGGCTGATCGCGATCACCATGTTCGCCGGGATCACCGCGCTGGCGCTGATCAGCGGAGTGCACTACGCGGAGAACCCCTGCGACTTGATCGGCCTGCCCGGCGACTGCGCGAACGAGCCACAGCGCACCGTCATCGCTCAGATCGCGGCGGCGGTCTTCGGCGGGACGACCAGCCCGGGCTTCTACTACGTGCAAGCCACCGCAACGCTGATCCTGATTCTGGCCGCGAACACCGCCTACAGCGGGTTTCCGTTGCTGACCTCGCTGCTGGCACGGCACCGCTACATGCCGCGCCAACTGCACACGCGCGGGGACCGGCTGGCCTTCTCCAACGGAATCGTCCTGCTGGCATTCGCCGCAGCAGTCCTGATCTGGCTGTTCGAGGGATCGACCACCCACCTCATCCAGCTCTACATCCTCGGCGTGTTCACGTCGTTCACCCTCGCCCAGGCGGGCATGGTGCGGCACTGGAACCGCGAACTGGCCTCGACCACCGACCGGGCAGGGCGGGGACACCGGCACCGCGCGAAGCTGATCAACGGAGCGGGCACGGTCATGACCGGTCTAGTGCTGGTAATCGTGCTGATCACAAAGTTCTCCCACGGCGCCTACCTGGTCGTGATAGCCGTACCGACGCTGGTCGTGCTGATGCGCGGAATCCGCGGCCACTACGACCGGGTCCAACGCGAACTCGAACCGGAGGACGAGGACACCGTGTTCCCGGCCCGCGTCCACGCGGTGGTACTGGTCTCCAACGTCCGCAAGCCGACCCTGCGCGCACTGAGCTACGCACGTGCTACCCGCCCGGACGATCTCACCGCGATCACGGTGAACGTCGAGGACGCCGACACACGGCTCCTGGAGCAGGCGTGGCAGCGGCGCGAGATACCCGTCCCACTCAAGGTGCTCGAATCGCCTTATCGGGAGATCACCCGGCCCGTCGTGCAGTACGTCCGGAATCTGCGGCGGACCAGCCCGCGTGAGGTGGTCGTCGTCTACATCCCTGAATACGTCTTCGGCCGCTGGTGGGACAACGCGTTGCACAATCAGAGCGCGCTTCGGTTGAAGACCCGGCTGCGATTCGAACCCGGAGTCATGATCACCAGCGTGCCTTGGCAGCTGCCGTCCTCCCACGACCGCTACCACGAACTCGAACGCCGCAGGCCCGGCGAACTGCGGCGCGGCATCACCGGCCCGAACTCAGGTTTTCCGCACCAATAGCGACAACAACCACAGGGCTTTGGCCCCTGTGTACTCGCCCGAAGACCACCGCACCCTGATGACCCCGGTGACGAGAACAGGAGGGACCATGCGCACGGAACGATGGACGGTGCTGGTGAACATTTCCGAGCACAGCGATCACACGTCAGCGGACGCCCGTCTGCACAGCCGCGACGACATCGCGGGCAGAGGACTGGCCAGACGCAATCCCAGCGATACGGACATTCCTGAGATCGGCGCGGAGTTGGCGACCTCCCGGGCACTGTCAGACCTCGCCCACCAACTGCTCGACGCGTCCATCGCGGACGTCGAACAGGCGACCAGTCACCCGGCGACGTTCCGGAGCTAGGGCTCGACTCTGGCCTCGGCCGAGTCCGAATCCGCTCGCCGCGCTTCTTCGCCGCAGGTGACGGCGGCCGGGACTCTCGTCGCCGGCTTCCGTGCGACGTTGGGTCGGAAACAGAAGAATCGGCCGCGAGGGCCGGGTGGCGACGTGATGGCGCAGGTCGGTGACCGGTCGCCGAAGGTGTCCGCTCCGACGACCGCAAGGGCGGTTCGTCGAAGCGCACGCCACGCGGAGCACCTCCTTGCGAGGTGCGGTGCCCGCGAGCGGTATCCGGACGCCGTCGTGGACCGCTTCGTCGAACGCGAACCGACCGCGACCGAATCGCTTGCGCACGCGGCGGGAGTCCACCTCCTCGGAGTGGGCACCGCGGACGCAGTGGGTTCAGCGAGCCGCTGCTCGGCTCACGAGCGATGATCCACCGCTTGCGACGTGGGGAGGCGAGGCCGCCGCTCACGTCACGCCGCCCCGTGCACGACCTCGCCGCCGAGCACGGCTGACCCCGATCACGGGGCCTCCGTTCGCCGATCGAGCAACCGCGCCGAAGGATCACACGGCGAGCCGCCGCAGCAGTGGATCCTCCGCGACAGCACCACCTATGTTCATCCGGGCCTCCGGGAGGAGCAGCCTTCCCCCGCTGAACAAAACCGGATCCAGCTCCAGCTCCACCAGCTCAGGCACCTCCTCGGCGAACCGGCCGATTCGCACCAGCAGGTCCACCAGCGCGCTCCGGCCCGAAGCGGCGTCGGGCCCGGCCCCGAGCACCGCGGTCGCCACGGGGTCGCTCGCCAGGTCTGCCGCGTCTTGGTCGTTGAGCGGCACCAAGCGGTGACTGCGCGTCGGTGCCAGCCGGCCCGCGGCGCCCCCGAACCCGACACCGAGAACGGGGCCGAACGATTCGTCGTGCTTGGCGGTGACGGAGAGGGAGCGCTCCGAAGGGACGTGATCGCGCACGGAGACCCCGCGAAAATCCGCACCCACGGTGTTGCGCAGATCCCGCCACGCTCCGCGCAACTGGTCTGCGCCCTCGACGCCCCCGCGGCTGACCACTTCCGGGTCCGGCGCATCGGTCAGAGCCGTCACGACCACCGGTCCCGCCGCGGCGTTCACCGCCGCGAGGGCTTCCTGCTCGGTGGCGCACGTCGTCCGGTGCAGCAGCGGCACGCCCACCGGAGCCAGGCAGTCACGGATCTGCTCGAACGACAGCCAGCCGCCGCCCCTCCGGTAGGCCGAGACGGCGATCACTCGACGACGTGCCGCATCCGCGTCCGCGTCCGCGGGCACCTCGGCGGGTACCGCCGACCGCTCCCGCCAGCGCTGATAGCCCGCGAGCCCGCCAATCGCCGTCGCGGCCGAGGTGGGGCTGGCCAGGCTTGGCAACGACTCGCCGGAGCAGCGCAGGAACTCCACCGGCAGCGACCGGCCCGGCCGGACCAGGACAACCGGAGCCCGGTAGTCCGACGGGTAACTTGCGAGCGCGTCGGCCAGCGCCCCGGCCGGTTCCCCGAGAGCCGTCTCGATGACCGGTACCACCAGGGCGTCGACATCCGGATCGGCTCGGACCAGCGCGACGCACCGCGCGAACGCGGGAGCCTCGACGACGGCCGTGGTGTCGACGGGGTTGGCCACCGAACCGTACGAGGGCAGCAGCCCCGCCAGTTCGTCGCGGGTGGACGAGTGCAGCTCGGCGAAGTCCAGACCGGCACGGGCGCAGGCATCGGCCGTCAGCACTCCCAGCCCCCCGGCGTTCGTGACGACCGCGACCCGCCTCCCCCGCGGAATCCCTTGCGCGGCGTGCACCGCCAGCACCGCCAGCACGTCGTCGACGTCGTCCGCTCCGATGATCCCGGCCTGCAGCAGCAGCGCTTCCCGGAAGGCCTCGGGGGCAGTGGTGGACGAGCTGTGCACGGCCGCCGCGCGCCGCGCGACCGGGCTCGCCCCGCCACGCAGCAGCACGAGCGGTTTCGCCCGTCCGAGGTGTCTCGCGGACCAGGAGAACTTGCGGGGATTGCCGAACGATTCCAGGTACACGACGCCGATCCCGGTGCGCTCGTCCTGATCCCACCATTGGAGCAGGTCGTTGCCGCTCACGTCGTACTTGTCCCCTGCCGACACGAGCGTCGAGACGCCGAGGCCCAGCTGCCGCAGCCGGCTCAGCAGCACGATCCCGACACCACCGGACTGCGTGACGATCCCTACGTCACCCGGCGGAATTCCGTCCACTCCGAAGGTGGCGTCCAGGCGCACGTCCGGGTCCGAGTTGACCGCTCCGAAGCAGTTGGGGCCCAGCAGCCGCATCCCCCACCGGCGGACCGCGGAGACGAGTTCCCGCGCGTCCGCGCCGCCGAGCCCGGAGCTCACGACGAGCAGCGCGCGCACGCCACGCCGACCGCACTGCTCGGCGACCTCGGCGACCGAGCGGGCCGGTACGCACAGCACTGCCAGCTCAGGTGCCTCCGGGAGCCGCGCGAGGTCCGGGAAGGCCGCCACCCCCTCGATCTCGGCGGTGCGCGGATTGATCGGGAAGACGGTCCCCCGGTACCCGCCTGCGAGGAGGTTCCGCAGCACCGCGTTTCCCACCTTGCCGCGGGACGCGCTGGCCCCGACCACCGCGACCGATCGCGGCGCCAGCAGGTGTCGCAGGCTTTCCGCCGTAGCGGCGCGATCTCGTGCAGCACGGCGTTCCGAGTAAGAATCGTCCTGCCCCAGCTCGACGACGACGTGCGTCACTGATCCTTCGACGGTGTGCAGGCAGTGCAGTCCGCTGTCCAGGAAAACACGCAACATCGCGGCGTTCGTGGTGAGCACCTCCGCGATGAAGGTGCGCACACCCCGCCGCGACGCCGCGAACGCGAGGTGTTCCAACAGCAACGTCGCCACGCCTTTGGCGTGCACATCGTGCTCGACGACGAACGCGACTTCGGCATGCGCCGGGTCGTCCACGACTTCGAAGTGGCCGATTCCGATCAGCCTCCGCTGGCGGAAGACCCCCATCGCGACGACCTCGGCGTCCTCGGCCACCAACAGGTGGCGCAGCAACCGCTCGACGGTCTTCGGAGACGGGACGCCCAGGAACCGCGAGTGGAGGTCGCCTTGCGGCAACTCCGCGTGCAGCCGACGCACTTCCACGGCATCGCGTTCGGTCAGCGCCCTGAGTTCGACCACCTGGCCGTCCGCCAGGAGAGCGTGCAACCCGGCCTCCGCGGGCTCGAATCCGTTCATCGCCACCACTTCCAGCCGCCGTACCGCCGCGGCTGCTGCGCCTCCCCGCGATCATCCGTGCGGAGCGGAACGCGTCCGGCAGGTGGCGGAGCCACGCCCGTCCTGGTCATGGGGCGGGGGAGGACGTCCGCACGTCCACCACGTCCTCCGTCGAACGACGCGGACTCGGCGGGCCGGGCGTGCCGAACCCGATCCGCACCACCGCGTGCGGGTTCCACCCACCGCCGAGCAGGCCCGCCAGCTCCTGCCTGGTCTCGGACACCTCGATCACTTGAGATAGCGGCGAAGCGACCAGGCCGCCCGCAGTCGCGGTCAGCAGCATCCGCTGCAACGCCTCACCGGCGCGCACCTCCGCGCCGGGGCCCGAATCCTGCGAGGACACCACCGCCAGCAGCGGCTGCGTCTCGAAGTCGTGGCCCGGATCCCGCCGACGGGCGCGGCCCGCGGAGAAGTCCCGCACCACCCACCGGTCCTGCGGCTCCGGCGCGGGTCCGGCTGCGGCAGCGGGAACGCCCTCGGGATCTTCGAGGCCCCTGCCCGTCCACCGCTCCAGCTCTTCCCGGAACCGGCGGTCGGCCATCTGGACGCGGTGCGCGCGGTGGACGAGTCCCTCCAGCTGCCCCAACTCGCCTCGCCCTACCACGTGCAACCAGCAGCCTTCCTGCTGCACGGCCTGAATCATCTCGTGCCGCAGCTCGGCGGGCACCGGCCGTTCGCGGAACGGAGCACGGGCCGTGTGCCGCCGATCGATCATCCGGTAGAGCTGCTCGGACGCGGTGGAAGGCGAGCCACGCTGCCCGGCGCGGACCTCTGCCAGCAACGTCGGCCGATCGTCCCCATCCGGCGGGATCGTGACCACCGGGTGCACCTGTTCATGATCGAGCGCCAGCCGCAGGTTCAACAACGCCGCACCGCAGGCCAGCCGCAACTCCCTGTCGTCCGGATCGGCCGCCGGAAGCCTCCTGGTCACATCCGCGTGCACCTCGATCAGGCGGCGCCAAAGACGAAATTTCCAGGGTTGGCTGTTGTGCAGCGACGGAGCTTCAGCCGCGGCGTGCAGCACCGCCTCGCCCCGCTCCGCGGGCAGACCGAGTACGGTCGGGCACCCTTGCATTCGCTTTCCTCTCGCGACAGCACGCAATCTCGTCCGAGGTTCTCGCGCGCCGCTTCCGGATTCACCTGCCGAACGTCCTGAACCCACGATTTCCAGCCAAGTGGGCGGGTGGGGCACGGGCGGCGCGCGTTCGCGCACCGGATTCGAACGTTTCGAACGTCCTCGAAGGGCTTTCGCTCACTGCACCGGAGGCACCGTTGGGCCATCCTGGCGACGTCGTGCGAGAGGCCCCACGGGCGTCATCGACCAATCCACGTCGAGGTGAGAACGGGGGGCACCCGCCGTGTCGCAACCCGAGAACGAGATCGTGGCCGCCATCGACGGTTCCCGCCGGTCCGTCGAAGCGGCGCTGTGGGCCGCCGAGGAAGCCCAGCGCCACCGAGCGGGGCTGCGAATTCTGCTGATCAACGACGACCCGGCGAGGTTGGATTTCGCGGAGCAAGCCGTCCGCGAAGCCACCGCGGCCTGCCTGGACAAGGCTCCGGACGTGCAGGTCGCCGACGAGGTGCGCCCCGGTCATCCCGTCGAAGCGCTGCTGCGCGCCGAGGAAACCGCCCGGTTGCTCGTGCTGGGTTCACGCGGCCTCGGCGGTTTCGCCGACGCGCTCCTGGGTTCCGTCAGCACCGAGGTGGCCACCCGCGCGACCGGATCCGTGGTGGTCGTGCGCGGTGACGTCGAGCATTCCGGTGGGCCGGTCGTCGTCGGTCTGGACGACTCCCCGGGCATCGACAACGCACTGCACTTCGCCTTCGAGGCCGCAGCGGTTCGCGGGTGCGAGCTGCTGGCCGTGCAAGCTTGGAACGAGGCGGCGCTGCTCGCACCGCCGCTTCCTCCCGCCGAGCGCGACGAAGCGCAGCTGCGGATCGAACAGCGCGCGCACCAACGCCTCTCCGGCTGGACGAAGCGGTACCCCGGACTGCGTGCGCACGCGGTGGCCGTGCGCGCGCATCCCGTGCCCGCTCTCGTCGATGCCGCCGATGCCTCCCCGCTGCTGGTGGTCGGACATCGGGGCAGTGGCGGCTTCAGCGGGCTGCTGCTGGGATCGGTCGCCGCGGGCGTGCTGCATCACGCACGATGCCCGGTGGCCGTGATCCGGTGATCCCGGCCAATGATCGCGACCCCGAGCCACCGAACTGCTCCCCCGGGACTTGCGCACCTCCCGCCGCGGACTCTCCGAACGGGAGCCCGACAGCCGGTTCGGGAGGCATGGCCCTTGAACCAGCCGCCCCAGTGCTCGGCACGACCGGGACATCGGGGGACGTTCGCCCCTCCACGCGAAACCGGGTCTCCGGTCAGCCTGGTAGCAGCCTCGGTGTGATGCGCCCCCGGGGCACCGCGAAGCGCTCCCCGAGCGGGGAGGAGCCGCACTCGATGACGGAGGAGAAGCCATGACGCACCTCATGCCCAGTCGCGGAACGCCAGTCCCGGACCTGCTCGACTGGATCGAGGGCCAATGGCCGTTCGGCGATCGCCACCCGGTCAAGGTCGAAACCTTCCACGACGGCGACCAGCTGGTCGTGCGCTGCGAACTCCCGGGGATGGACCCCGAACGCGACATCCACATCACGGTCGAGGGCACGATATTGAAGATCAGTGCCGAGCGCACCCGCGAAGAGCGCGACGATCGGCACAGCGAGTTCCAGTACGGTTCCTTCGTCCGCAGCCTGAACATGCCGTCGAGCGCTGATCCGGACAACATCGAGGCCGACTACGAATCGGGCATTCTCACCGTTCGTATTCCGCAGCGGGAATCCGGCTCCAGCAAGGAGATACCGGTAGCCCGCCGAGAGCGGTAGGCCGCGACCGCGATGGGTGCCCGGAACCTGGTGATCGCCGCCGTGGACCGCTCGGACAGCGCGCGGCAGGCCGCCTTCTGGGCGGCGGAGGACGCGGCGCTGCGCGGGGCCGGGCTCCAGCTCGTCGGAGTCGCCGAGGCCGGGGCCGACGACGCGCACGAGCGTGCGACGCTCGACCACGTCGCCCAGCGGTGCCGCCAGCTGCACCCGGAAGCACTCCCGGATGTCCTGGTCGCGCACGGCAATCCGATCACCGAGCTCGTCCGCCTCTCGGCCGAGGCCGAGCTGGTCGTGCTGGGCGCTCACGGGCGGACGGCGAGCCGATGGGCGAGCGTGGGATCGGTCGCCACGCGCGTCGCCACCCACGCGTCCTGCCCGGCCGTGGTGGTTCGCGAACCGCGTTCGGCGAGCCCGGTCGTGGTCGGGGTCGACGGATCGCAGCGAGGACGGCGGGCGCTGGAGTTCGCCTTCACCGAGGCGCGGGCGCGCAACAGCGAGCTCGTCGCGGTGCGCGCCCGCGACCTCGCGACCGTGGAGCGGTTCCCCGTCGTGCCGCCACTGGACTTCGAGATCCAGGCCGAGCTGGATCGCGCGCGTCGAGAACTCGACGAGGCCCTTTCCGGAGTGGTCGGACGGTACCCGGAAGTGACGGTGCGCAACGAGGTGCGCTGCGGGCATCCGACCGCGGTGCTGCTGCACCTGGCCTCGCGGGCGCGGCTGCTCGTGGTCGCCCATCGCGGCGCCGGAGGTTTCGCCGGTCTGCTGCTCGGCTCGACCGCGGCGGGCGTGCTGCGCGACGCCCCCTGTCCGGTGGCGATCTTGCGCGGTTAGGAACGGGCCGTGCGACCCGCTCCGGCCGGGAAGGGGCGGACCTCGGCGGTGTCCCGAGCGCCTGGCCGGGCGCTCGGGCTTGGAGCTTTCGCCAGGCGAACGGTCGCCGCCCTCCGCGGAGCGCGGCAACCATCGCGCCGACCAGCAAACGACCGCGCACTACCACCCGCCTTTGGTCACTGGTGGGCCATCGGGTCGCTGAGGACACTGCAAGCAGGATCGGTTCTACGCCATAGGCCGCTGGAGCACGCGATGATGGGCAGGGACGAACGCCGCCGCCTGGACGAGATCGGACAGCACCTCTCCGAGGACGACCCCGATTTCGCCCGCAAGCTGACCAAACCACGTCCGCTGTGGAACCTGCTGCACCGGTGGCCTGTCCGAATGTGGTTGGCGGCGGCGCTTTTCCTGCTCGCCTCCGTATGCCTGGTCACCGGGGACATGGTGTCGATGCTGGTGGCCGCCGCCGCCGGGACCGCGATCGTCATGCTGCGGAACTGGAGCTTCGACGCGCGTTGAGCGATGGCCACGATTCACCGGTGGCGGCCAACGCCAGGATCGAACAGGGGGCCAGATTGACACCAGACGCGTTCGTGTCCTGGCAGCGGCGCTTCGGCGCCGCGGGAATCGGCGCCCTCGACCGGATCCGCGCCCTGCACGAACGCCGCGGGACCATCGGACGGCGAGAACGGCAGGAGATCGCCGTCGAGCTCAGGTGGCCGGTGGCCGCTGCAACCGGGTCCACGTCGTTCTACGCGGACCTCCGCGGTGAGGTCCGGCGGCGGCACGTGCAGGTGTGCACGGGCACGTCGTGCTTCGTATCCGCCGGAGGCCGTCCGGTCGCACAGGCGGAGTCCGCGCTCGAGAATGCGGGACCGGCCCGCGCGATCTCGTCGGCTTGCGCGCATTGCCTGGGCTTCTGCTACGCGGCCCCCGCCGTCCTCGACGGCGCCACTCCCCTGGCGGGTTCCGGGGTCTACGAACAACTCGTCGCGGACGCTCCGAACCCCGCGCCCACCATGCCGTTCCGCAGCGAATGCGAGCCGGTGGTGCTGTCCGGCCTGCTCGGCGCCGAACCCGCGTGGCAGGTCTGGCCGGAAGCTCTCGCCGCCGGATCCGGCGCGGTGCTCGGCGAGGTCGATTCCTCGGGTCTGCGCGGCCGGGGCGGGGCGGCGTTCCCGGTGGCGGCGAAGTGGCGAGCGGCGCGGAACGGGCGTGCACCCCGGTACGTCGTCGCGAACGGCGACGAGGGGGACCCGGGATCATTCTGCGATCGGCTGCTCATGGAAGGCGATCCGCACCGCGTGCTCGAGGGCCTCGCGCTCGCCGGGATCGCGGTGGGAGCCCGGCGCGGTTTCGTCTTCGTGCGCTCGGAATACCCGGATGCGGTGCGAACTCTTGGGGAAGCGGTCGCCGAGGCGCGCGCCGCGGGACATCTCGGCTCCCGCGTGCACGGCTCCGCGGTGGATTTCGACATCGAGATCGTCCGTGGCGCGGGGTCGTACGTCGCGGGTGAAGAGACGGCGCTGCTGCGGGCGCTGCAGGGCTTGCGCGGCGCGGTGGTGCCCCGCCCGCCCTATCCGAGCGAACGCGGCGTGCGGCACCGGCCGACCGCGGTCAACAACGTGGAAACGCTGGCGGCGGTGCCCTGGATCCTGCGGCACGGGGCCGCTGCCTACGCGCGCCTGGGCACCGACCTGGAACCGGGCACGAAGCTGGTCTGCTTCAGCGAACGCTTCCGCTCGCCCGGCGTGTGCGAGGTGGAGTTCGGCGTGCCGCTGCGCCACCTCGTCGACCGCCTCGGCGGGGGCTTGCGTGCCGGTCACCGGCTGCGAGCCGTGCAAGTGGGCGGGCCGCTGGGGGGTTTCCTCGCACCGCACGAGCTGGATGTGCCGTTCACCGCGCACGCTCTCGACGGTGCGGGGGTCGCGCTGGGCCACGGCAGTCTCGTGGCGATCGACGACGCGGTGCGGGCTCGGGACCTGCTCCAGCACGTGTGGTCGTTCGCCGCCGCGGAGAGCTGCGGAGCCTGCGCTCCCTGCCGGATCGGGACCCGGCAGGGCAGCGATCTGACCGCCGCGGGTGACGTCGAAGCGCAGCAGCGCGTGCTGGAGGTGATGGCGCGGGCGAGCTTGTGCGGCTTCGGCCGCGGAGTCCCCGGTGCGGTGCGCAGCCTGCTGCGGGTCTACCACGAGGAGCTGGGGGGCTGATTCGGATGACGCGGGTGTGGATCGACGGTGCCGCGGCCGTCGAAGTGCCGGACGGTTCGACCGTGCTGGAGACGGTGCGCGCCTCCGGCATCGAGGTTCCCGCGCTGTGCCGGGACGAACGGCTCACCCCGCAGGGCTCGTGCCGCGTGTGCCTGGTGCGCGCGGCGGGCGGGATCGTGGCCGCGTGCACCACACCGGTCTCCGACGGGATGCGCATCGACACCCGCGCACCCGAATCCCGCGATGCGGCACGGGCCGCTCTGGAGCTGATCCTGTCCGAGCTGCCCCCGCGCTCGCTGGAAGTCCCCGCCGAACGCAGCGAGCTCGTCCGGACCTGCCTGCACTTCGGCATCACCGGAACGACCTTTCCCCCCACGCCCCACGAGCGGGGGCTCGATCATTCCCATCCCTACGTCAAGCTCGACCGCGATCTGTGCATCGCCTGCGGGCGGTGCGTGGCGATGTGCTCAGAGGTCCAGGGGACCTTCGCCCTGGAGCTCGCGGGACGCGGGTTCGACACCGCGGTCTCCGCCGGGGACGGCGGACCGTGGGCGGAGTCCCCGTGCGTGGGCTGCGGTGGTTGCGTGGACACCTGCCCGACCGGAGCACTGTCCGAACCCGGCCTGCTCGACCACCGGCCGATCTCCCGCACCACCACGACCACGTGCGGCTACTGCGGCGTGGGGTGCACCCTCGACGTCCACGTCCGCGACGAGGGGATCGCCGCCGTCACACCGCACCGCACGGCACCGGTGAACCGCGGGCACGCCTGTGTGAAGGGGCGCTTCGCGCACGGCTTCACCGACGCCGCCGACCGGCTCACCGAGCCGTTGGTCCGCCGTCACGGGCGGCTCGAACGAGCGACGTGGGCGGAGGCGCTGGACCTCATCTCTCACCGGAACGCCCGGATCCGCGAGCGGCACGGCCCGGACGCGTTCGCACTGATCTCCTCCGCTCGCGCCACGAACGAGGAGAACTACCTCGCGCAGAAGTTCGCCCGCGCCGCACTGGGGACCAACAGCGTCGACAACTGCTCGCGGCTGTGCCACGCGCCCTCCGCGGCCGGGCTCACCGCCGCGTTCGGCCTCGCCGGTGGCACGAACTCGCTCGACGATCTCGACCGGGCCGACTGCATCCTGCTGGCCGGGGCCAACCCGACCGAGGCGCACCCGGTCGTCGGCGCCCGCATCAAGCAACGGGTGCTGCACGGCGCGCGTCTGGTGGTCGTCGACCCACGGCGCACCGAGCTCGCCGGTCTCGCGGACGTCCACGTGCGCTGCAAACCGGGGTCGAACGTCGCGGTGTTCCACGCGCTCGCGCACGTGCTGCTACGAGAGGGCCTCGTGGACGAGGAGTTCCTGCGCGAGCGCGCCTCGGGGCGGGCGGAGCTGGCGGCGCTGCTGCACGACTACGCGCCCGACCTCGTCAGCGCGGTCTGCGATGTCCCGGCGCGCGAACTCCTGTCCGCGGCGCGGCTCTTCGGGCACTCGCGGCGCCCGGCGATCGTCTACGGGCTGGGGGTGACCGAGCACGCCCACGGGACCGACGGCGTCCGCGCCCTCGCGAACCTGGCGATCCTGCGCGGCTCGGTCGGCGAGCCTGGGTGCTGCGGCATCCTGCCGCTGCGGGGGCAGAACAACGTGCAGGGCGCTTCGGACATGGGAGCACTGCCTGACCTGCTGCCCGGCTACCAGGCCGTCGCCGACCCTGCGGTGCGCGATCGAACCGCACGGATCTGGCGGCATCCGGTGCCCGCCGAGCCCGGCCGGCGCATCCCCCAGATGTTCGACGCGGCGATCTCCGGCCGGCTGCGCGCGCTGCACGTCATCGGCGAAGACATCTGCCAGAGCGATCCGGACACCGCTCACGTCCGAGAGGCGCTGCGCTCGTGCGAATTCGTCGTCTGCCACGACCTGTTCTTGTCGCGGACTGCGCAGCACGCCGACGTCGTGCTGCCCGCGGCCTCCTTCCTGGAGAAGGAGGGCACCTTCGTGAACTTCGACCGCCGTTTCCAACGCGTCCGGCCCGCGCTGAACCCGCCGGGGGAGGCGATCGACGACTTCCAGATCCTGCACCGGATCGCGGGCGCGCTCGGCACCGACCTCGGTTGTCCCACGCCTTCGGCCGCGCTGGACGAGTGCGCCTCGATCGCCCCGCTGTTCGCGGGCGTCTCGCACGAACGGCTCGACCGCGAGGGCCCGCTGCACTGGCCGTGCCGCGCCCCCGGCGAACCCGGTGAGCCGATGTTGTACCTCGACGGATTCGCCACCCGGTCCGGTCGTGCGGAACTCGCCGCGGTGCCGTACCGCCCGCCCGGCGACGCGACCGACGACGAGTACCCGATGACACTCGTGACAGGCCGCCGCCTGGAGCACTACAACACCGGTTCGATGACCCGGCGCACGCCGGACCTGCGGTTGCTGCCCGAGGAAACGCTCGACGTGCACCCAGAAGACGCCGCACGCCTCGGCCTCTCCGACGGCGCGGCCGTCCGCGTCACGAGCCGGTGGGGCGCGGCGGTGCTGAGCGCGCGCACCACCCGCGCCGTCCGCCCGGGCGAGGTCTTCGCCGCGTTCCACTTCCCCGAGGCGGAGATCAACGCCCTGACCTCGTCCCACACGGACGACGTCACCGGATGTCCGGAGTTCAAGGTGACCGCCGTCGACCTCCGCCCCGCCGCGCGACCGGACCAGCAACGCTGAACGCGTCCCGGGCTTCGGCCTCCGCGGGCCCAGGGCTCATCCCGGCTCGGTGAAGGCCCTCCGCGCCGCGGCGATCGCCTCCTGCGGCGAACCGGAGGTGTCGACGGGCAGGGACTCGGGCCACTCTTCGAACTCGGCGGCCATCCGCGCGGCGATGTCCGGGGTCGCGTCCGAGAGGTCGCCCGTCCGGTCCGCGATCCGTCCGGCGGTCACGTATCCGGGGGCCGTGCAGCGCAGCTCGACCGATGCGCATCGGGCCAGCTGGACGAGGTCCCGGGCCCGAGCCCGTTCGTCCGCCTTGCTCCAGCTGGCGTCGAGCACGACGCTCTCGCCGTGCTCCAGCAGCGTCCGCGCCCTCGCGAGCAGCTCTGAGTAGGTCCCGTGCACGTGCTCCGCCGCGTACAGCCCGCGCCCGTACCCGGCGTGCGCGGGCTCGCCCCGCCCGGCCGCGAGTTCGCGGCGCACCCGGTCGGTGCTGAGCAGCACCGCCCCCAGCCGGTCCGCGAGCGAACCCGACACCGTCGACTTGCCGGTCCCCGGCAAGCCTCCCACCAGCACCAGGCGCACTTGTCCGGCCCGTAGGTGCGCGCGGGTCATGTCCGCCAGCAGGCGAGCCTCATCAGCCGCTCCCGCCGCCCCCTGGGCGTGCTGCAGGCAGGCGACCTTCGCACGGACGAAGGCCCGGTACGCGAGGTAGTGATGGGCCAGCGAGTCCGCGGCCTCCGCTCCGGAGAACTCGCGGTACCAGCGCAGAAACCGCCTCCCGAGGTCCGCCGCCCCGAGGCGTTCGAGATCCATCGCCAGGAACGCCGCGTCGTCGAGTCCGTCGACGTGCCGCAGCTCGTCGTCGAACTCCAGGCAGTCGAGCAGCCGCGGCCCGTCGTCCAAGCAGAAGATGTCGTCGGCGACCAGATCGCCGTGCCCGTCCACCACGCATCCGCGGCGGGCGCGCTCCTCCAGCAGCGGGCCCCGGCCGTCGACGTACTCCAGCGCCAGCCGGGCGATCTCCTCGAATTCCTCGGAGTCCAGGACATCTCCGACGAACGGTTCCACCCCCGCGACGTTGTCGCTCCACCGCCCGCGCAGCGCGGGCGCCCTTCCCGCCGCCGCGATGTCCGCCCCCGTCCGCGCGGTGCTGTGGAACGACGCCAGCACCCGGGCGATCCGTTCGAGCTCTACGAGCGGAGCTCCACGCTGCCGGACCACCGTGGACAATCTGCGTTCAGCGGGCATCCGCCGCATCACCACGATCCAGTCGCAGGTGCGGCCGTTCCCGTCCAGAGCCTGCGCCACGTCGAGGTAGACGTCCGGCGCCAGCCTGCGGTTCAAGTCCACCTCACGACGGCAGGCCCGTTCCCTGGCACCGGTCGTGCTGAAGTCCAGGAAGCCGAAGTCGACCGGCTTCTTGACCTTGTACGCGCGGTCCCCGGTGAACAGCAGCACCGCGGTGTGGCTCTCGGCGACCGCCGCAGGCAGGCGTTCTCCGACCGAATTTTCGTCCGCCTCCTCCACCGCTCCCCCCTCGCATCTCCGACGACCCGACCGCGGACGCTCCCGGCACGCCCGTCCACCGTGCAGGCTCCCGGTTCGCCTCGGGCACGGGCAGGGCCAGAGGGCCTTACGCGCTCAGCGCGCCGCGACGACCGGACACGGGAACGTGGCAAGCGTTGCTGCGCGACGGAACCCGCTGTGCGCTCAGGAATTCTCAGGACTGCGCCACATACCGGGGAGGTCGGCGTCGGTCGCCACGGTGGGCGAAGCACGGGCGTCGTGGTCCGCGAACACCGTGGATCGGCACGGACGCACCTCACCGCGCGATCACCACCGGGCACGGTGAGTGCTGCACCAGCTGTTGGCTCGTGGACCCCAGCACCAGCCCGGTGAAACCTCCCCTCCCACGGGCTCCGACCACGACGAGCTGCGCCTGCTCCGCATGCGTGAGCAAGGCCCGCGCGGGTTTGTTCAGCGGTGCGAAGCGCTGCACCACGACGTCGGGGCGTTCCTCCGACCAGCCCGCCAGCACCTCCGTCAGGAGGCGTTCCTCATCGGACTGGACCGCGGCCCACCCCTCGTCGATCCGGTTCCGCAAGCGCGCCTCATCCCACGCCAGGGAGTGCCAGGCGTGGACGGCGCGCAAGGGCACCTCCCGTGCGGCGGCGAGCTCGAAGGCGTAGCCGAGAGCGGCGGCATCATGCGCGGAACCGCTGACGCCGACGACGACCGGCTCGGTCTGGTCCGGCTCGTGCTCGCCGCGGACCACCGCGACCGGGCAGCGGGCATGTGCGGCCACGGCGATCGCCACCGAACCGATCAGCAGCCCGGTGAACCCTCCGAGCCCCCGGCTGCCCAGCACCACCACATCCGCTCGCCGGGACTGCTCGACGAGCCCGCTCGCCGGAGCCTCCATGCGGAACTCGGTTTCCACGACTACGTCCGGTGCGACTTCGCCCACCTGCTCCTTCGCGAGCCGCAGCGATTCCTCTGCTTCCTCGCGGACGCTCTCCAGGAGCGTCTGCCGCGGTGGCACGACCGGCATGTCCGGCACGACGACGAGCGACTTCACGTCGCAGTGCAGCAGGTGCAGCTGCGCCGACCGCCGCCGTGCCTCCCGCGCCGCCCACCGAGCGGCGCGGAGAGCCGACGACGATCCATCGATCCCGACGACCACCGTCCGCGCCATCGCACTGCACCTCCACCGCGTCGATCGCCGGTCCCGGCTACCCCGCGCACGGCACCCGATTACACGCACCGCGTCGCCCGGACCGACAGAGCCGAGAGTCCCGGGGAGGTGTTCGGGCACCGCGCGCCGGACCGAGTCGCTCAGGTCCGTGCGCGCACCACCATCACCGGGCAGGCGGCGTGGTGCAGCAATGCCTGGCTGGTCGAACCGAGCAAGAGACCGCGGAAGCCTCCGCGACCTCGACTGCCCACCACGACCACGCTGGCCCGCCGCGCCTGCGCCAGCAGCACTTCCCTCGGGTCGCCGCGCTCTTCGACCCAGTGGAGGTCCACCTCGGGGTGGCGCCGCCGCCATTCAGCGACGTGCTCGCCAGCACCACCGGCGCCGCCGGACGTCCGGTGGCGCTCCTCCACAGCATGTGCCGCCACCAGCGGAAGCCCCGTGCGGGAGGCGCGCTCGAAGGCCGCCGCGAGCGCCACGTCCGCAGCCGCACCCCCGTCGACGCCCACCACCACCGGACCGGTCGCATCCGGATCACCGCGCACCACCACGACCGGACTGCGGGCGCGGGCCGACACGCTCGTGGCCACGGAGCCCAAGAGCATCTCGGGAAAACCGCTGAAGTCCCCCTGCCCCAACACGACCTCGTCCGCCTGCTCCGAGAGGTCCACCAGGGCCAGCGCCGGTGGCTGGTTGGTGACCGCCGTCGTGATCGGGATGTCCGGAGCCGCCGCCCGCACCACGTCGGCAGCCGCGTCGAGGCGCTCGCGGGCGTTGCTGTCGATCCCTTCGTAGTAGCACTGCATCGGATACGCACCGGGCAGCACCGGGGCGACGCCTCCCAGCGCGAAAACCAGGTGCACCGGCAGGTTCCGCCCGCGCCCGTCGACGGCCGCCCACCCCGCGGCGAGCTCGGCGGACCGGGAACCGTCGATCCCGACCACCACCGACCTTCTGATGTCATTCATGCGATCTCCTCCCCCCGGCTGGAACACCGGCCGCTGTGACCGGCGCGGGCTCCGATACTCCAGCGTGGCCGGGGAATCCGGAGCCTGCCAGGAGAGCCCAACGCCTCTGCCGCATTCGCGAGTGCCGGTGCAGCCTGGTCCCGGCGATGGAAGGACGAACCGCAGGTGGTGCGACATGGAGGGACGCGAGCACGATGTCCGCGAGGGCGAGACGACGCGGTGGGCGATGACGGCATCGGGCCACCCGCAGGAAGAGCCACCCGGCATCGACGACTTCATGGACAGCCCTGATTTCGCGATGACGGAGCACCTTCCGGTGCGCTGCCCGCCTCGTGCGTCCTACGCGGCGCTGCGACATTTGGACCTGCTCACGGTGCGGTCCCCCGTGATCGACGCGGCGATGCTCGTGCGGGGCTGGCCGGCCAGGTTGCGCCGACACATGCCTGCGCGAACCCGAACCCGGTTGACCTTCGACGACCTCGTGGCCGAGGGAAACTGGGTCCGGCTCTCCGAAAAGCCGGATCACGAACTCGTCCTAGGGGCCGCGGGCAGGTTCTGGACGCCGGTCCCCAGCCTCGAATCGCTCGGTCCCGGCGAATTCGAACGCTACGACCGCCCCCGCCACGGCCGTATCGCGATGTCGTTGTCCGCTCGGGCCTACGGTCGCGGCAGCCTGCTCAGCTACGACGTGCGCGTCTCCCTCGACGACGCGCTCTCGCTGCGGACCTTCGGCTGGTACTGGTGGACCGCTGGCCCCTTCATTCGCCTGATCATGCGCGCCACGCTGCGTCGAGCCGCGGCCGACGCGCTGACCGGCGAGGACGAGTCCTAGCGCGGATGCCCCGTCGAGCACGCTCGTCGCGAGCACCGGAGACGAGGCGCTGTCCGGGTGACGGACGCGATGGGGCGCTTCCCGGCCTGGCCGCACGGTGTGTGCGGGCCAAGGTCCCTAGCCGGTCGGGTCGCACGTCGCCGACGATGGAACGGCAAGCATCCGGTTAAGGAGCTGTCGGCGATGATGTACGGCTATGGGCCCGGACTCTGCTGGATGTTCGTGCTGCCCATCATCTGGCTCATGTTCCTCGCGTTCCTCGGGCTGATCGTCTGGGCCGTGGTTCGCCTGACCCGTGAGTGGCGTCCTCGGCACGACAACGGCGCCGCGCACCAGGAAACCGCCGAAGAAATCCTCGATCGCAGGTATGCCCGCGGGGAGATCGACGCGGAGGAGTACCGGCAAGCACGGGCGAACCTGACCGAGCATCGGGGAAAAGAATGATCAGAGCGCGCAGCCCTCGGCCGCCACCCTGCCGATGGCCCGTTCCGGCCGCGCCAGGGCCTCGGTGGTCCGCTGCTCGTTCCACGCTCTGGGCATCATGATCAGCCACGTCGGGGGGAGAGAGAACATGGCACAACCTGAGCACGCGGTCGTGGCCGGAGTCGACGGCTCCGGCCATTCCGCCGAAGCCGCGGCCTGGGCGACGCGGGAAGCCCGGCGTCGTGGCGCCCGCCTGCACCTGGTGCTGGTCAACGACGACCCGAATCGCTCGGCTTTCGCGGGCAAGAGCGTGCACGCGGTCGCCGAACAGTGCCGCGCCCAAGAGCCCGAAGTCGAGGTGAGCGAGGAGGTCCGCACCGGGCATCCGATCGAACAGCTGCTTCGCTGCGAGGAGACCGCCCAGTTGATGGTGCTGGGATCGCGCGGACTCGGTGGTTTCGCCGACGCGCTGCTGGGCTCGGTCAGTTCGGAGGTCGCCACCCACGCGGCAGGGCCGGTCGTGGTCGTGCGCGGGGGCGGGGGCGATCTCGGGGGGCCGGTCGTCGTCGGGGTGGACGACGCGGCGAATGCTCACGCGGTGCTGCGCTTCGCGTTCGACGCGGCGGCCTCCCGCGGGGTCGATGTGCTCGCTGTGCAGGCCTGGCACGAGCAGGGGCTGCTCGCGCCGCCCCTGCCACCACCCGATCAGGACGAAGTGCAGACTCGCATCGAGAACTCCCTCAACGCCCAGCTCGCGGAATGGCGCGACCGCTACCCGGGGCTCCACGCGCGCACCCGCGCCGTGCGCGGCCATCCGGTCCCGGCCCTCGTCGACGCGGCCGGTGAGTCCCCGCTGCTGGTGGTGGGCCACCGCGGCACCGGTGGGTTCAACGGGTTGTTCCTCGGCTCGGTGGCCGTCGGAGTGCTGCACCACGCGAGATGCCCGGTCGCCGTGGTGCGGTGAGCACCGGAGCAGGATCCGCACGTCGCTCATCCATCACGTCAGGGGCGACCTGACGTCGTCACCGAGATCTCCCGCAGCGAACGGATCACGACCTCCGCGCCCACGTCCCGCAGGTCGTGGGATGCGGCGACGCGGGCCACCCCGATCACGAGGCCGAAGCCGCCCGCTCGGGCAGCCCGGACACCGGCCGAGGAGTCCTCGATCACCGCCGAGCGCGACGGGCGGCAGCCGCACCTACGGGCGGCCTCAATGAACGTCGCCGGATCCGGTTTTCCCGGCAGACCGAGTTCGTCGGTCACCACTCCGTCGACGACGACGTCGACCAGCCCGGCGAGACCGGCGCGCTCAAGCACGAGCGCGCAGTTGCGGCTGGCCGACACGACGGCGACGCGCACGTGCGCCTCCCGCAGGGAGACGAGCAGGCCGATCGCACCATCGAACACCCGCACCCCGCCGGTGGCGAGAGCGTCGCGGAAGTAGCGGTCTTTGCGCTTTCCCAACCCCACCGCCGTTTCCGCGTCCGACGGGTCCGACGGCGCACCCCTCGGGAGTTCGATTCGCCGTGAACGCAGGAAGTCGAGCACGCCGTCGGCGCGCGGTTTGCCATCGACGTGGTCCAGGTAGTCCGCCGTCGTGAACGGCTCGTGGTGGCCGGCCCTCGCCGTCAGGTAGTGGTCGAACAGCCGCTTCCAGGCCGCGCAGTGCACTGAAGCCGTGTCCGTCAGCACGCCGTCGAGGTCGAACAGGACCGCGTCGTACCGCTGCGGACGGACGGTGATCGCGGTCATCGGTCCTCCCGAGACGGGCCCATCGCCGACTGGCGGGCGATTCGATCTCGCCCAGCCTTGGATCTGCTCAGCACCTCGGCTCCACGTGCCGCGTCCAAAACTCCCGGCGGCCCACGCGACCGCTTCGTTCCGGCCGCTGGTGGTCGAAGCCGGTCAGCGCGCACGAAATGCTCGACGATGTCGCCGAGCACGCTGTCAGCCACCTCCGGAGTACCCGGAGCACGGCGCACCGACGCTGCGATACGACGGACCTCAGCCGCTGCCTTCCGACCGCTGAAACGGACCGGCGAGGACGAAAGGCTCTGGCGGCCGGTCGCCGGTCCGGACACCGTCGTCGTTGCCGGACTCACGTCCGAGGAGGTCGATCATGTGCGCCGACAACTCGCTCGTCGTCGGCATCCACGGGTCCGAGAGCAGCGCACGTGCCCTTCGCTGGGCCGTGCGCGAGGCACGGCAACGCCACCGGGCGGTGCGCGCCGTCATGGTGTGGTCGCGGCACGCCGTCCTCTCCGGGCCGGGCCCCCTGCTGATGAACCCCGAGCTGGCCCCGCACCACCTGCACGAGCAGTACCGGCGGGAGCTCTCGAGGACGGTTCACGCGTGCGTGGGTGACCAGCTGCCCCCGGGACTGCGCATGGAGCTCATGGAAGGACGGACCGTCGATGTCCTCTCGGCACTCTCGGCCGAGGCAGCCATGCTCGTCCTCGGCGGGGGCCACCATCACCGCGGCATCAATCCCACGACGGGCCACGTCGTGGGAGGGTGCCTTCGCCATGCCCGCTGCCCGGTGGTGATCGTTCCGCACGACGTGGAGTTCGCCCCGGACGAGCAAGAGCGAGCGTCGGGACCAGCGTCAACTCACGACCCCGTGCTCGGCTGAACGCCGTGCAGCGGCCCGCGAACAGGTCCGCGGTCACGTCGCGCCTCGACCGGATCGGCCTTATCTTCGCCGCAAGCTCCAGGACGCAGAGAGGTGACCGCGCGTGGACGTTCAGCGGAACCCGGTCATCGTCGCGGGCGTGGACGGATCCGACTCGGCTTTGCGCGCGGCGGAGTGGGCCGCGCGCGAGGCCGTTCTCCGGCAATGGCCGATGCTTCTGCTCACGGTGCTGCCCGCGGACCTCCCTCCCGGCGGGGAGGCAGCGGTGCGACGTCGCGGCGAGGAGGTGCTGCACGCCGCCGAGCGAGCCGTCAACCGGCACGGCCCCATCCCAGTCGTCCGTAGCGAGCTCAGGCGCGGAACCGCGGCCCAACAGTTGGTCGCCGAGTCCGCTGCCGCCGGCCTGGTCGTCGTCGGCAGCCGTGGGCTCGGCGAGTCCGGGGCAGAGCTCGACTTCGGTTCGACGGCCGAAGCCGCCATCGCGCTCGCGGCCTGCCCGGTGGCCGTAGTACGGGAGCCGTCCGGCACCCGTCCGTCCGGCGGTGTCGTCGTCGGTGTCGATTCGGCCGGAGTGGCCGACTCGGCGCTCCGCTGGGCCTTGCACGAGGCCGACCTGCGCGGCACATCGCTGCTGGCGGTGCACACCTGGCGGGAAGTCGCGGCGGAGGACTGGAACGAACTGACACCGACGATGCCGCCCGGGGAGCGGGAATCGATCGCACACCGCCTGCTCGCCGAACGTCTCGCGGGAATCGACGAGCGCTTCCCCGACGTCGAGATCCGTCGCTCGGTCGAACACGATCGCCCGGTCCGAGCACTTCTCGCGCACGCCGAACACGCGGAATTGCTCGTGATCGGAAGTCGCGGCCACAGCGGCCTCACCGGGATGCTGCTCGGGTCGACCAGTCGTGCGCTCGCCCATTGCGCACCGTGTCCGCTGCTGGTCGTCAGGCCGACGTAAGACGCCGTCATCCGTTGCCGCCACGAATGCGACGGCGCGATGCCGGTGAACAACGCAGCGGCCCCGGTTGGCCACGCTCATCCCTTGGTGTTTTTCGATCACACCGGGCTTTTCCCGCGCACACCGTTGAGATGCGTGCCGAACCGGGATGACGCAATGTCGAGCGGAGCGCGCAGAAACCCGTGCCGCCGCGCACGCGACGAAACCGGTCTCCGCACCGTCGGCGGCACGTCCGGCACATCGTGGAGCGAGGAGTGGCCTTGGTGATGGCAGATCGGGATGGTCAAGGCGATGCCGCATCCCCTTGGACGGAACAGGAACGAGAAGTGCTGTCCGAGGCCGTGGGCGCGGCGCCCTCGGTGCACAACACGCAGCCCTGGACGCTGGTGCTGCGTGAGTACCTCGCCGAGTTGCACCCCCGTCAGGTCGACCTGCTCGACGAACACGACCCGCGGGGCCGCGATCGGGCTATGTCCTTCGGCGCCGCGTTGACCAACCTCCTGGTGGCGGTCCGCCACCTAGGGCGGCTGCCTCACGTGGAGCGCGCTGCGGAGCCAGACGGCGAACCGGCGACCGCGAAGATCACCACGACCCGGCAGGCCACGCCGTCGGTGGTGGACGAGCGTCGCTTCGCCGCCATCGAACGCCGCCGCAGCTACCGGGGCGCGTTCGCCGGAGGCCCGGTGACGGACGCCGAGCGGGACACGTTGCGGACGGCCGCCGGGCTCGGCCCGGACGAAACGCACTGGATCACCGGTGGTGCCGAAGCACTGGCCGTCGCTCGCTCGTTGGCCTACGCGGCCCGCGTGCTGCACGCGGACGCCGAATATCAGCGTGAGCTCGCCCACTGGATCGTGCGGCAGGATGCGACGGGGGAACCCACTCCGGGAGCGGGGATTCCGGAGAACGCCCTGGGCCGGCAAGGACTTCCCGCGGTGGGGTTGGTCACCGAGCACACCAAGCTGCCGGACGAATCCCTGCTGGCGTCGCGCATCGAACACGACTCGGTGCTGGTCCTCTGCGGCGGAACCGATTCCACCGTTGACCACGTGCGCATCGGGGAGGCACTCCAGTCGGTCTGGTTGGAGGCGACCGCGGGCGGGCTCGCCGTGTCGGTGATGACGCAACCGCTGCGGCTGGAAGAGGTGCGCAAGGCAGTGACCGAGCAGCTGGGGCTGGCGGGAATTCCACATGCCTTCATGCGATTCGGCCGCACTGCGTGAACCACCGACCGTGTTGGGAGCGTCATGACGAACCGTGCTCTCGTCGTGGGAATCGACGGATCGGACTCGGCCCTGCACGCCGCCAGGTGGGCGGCGGCGGAGGCTCTCGCGCGATCGGCGCGATTGCGGTTGATCTGCTGCGACACGCAATCAGCTCTCGTGGTGCCGGAAATACCCGGTGTCGTGCTGCCGCAGTCGTTCTTCGACGCTGTCCGGGAACAGGGCGAGAACTGGTTGCGCCAAGCACACGACACGGCAGCGGCCGTAGCGCCGGGTGTGCCGATCGAGACCGAATTCGTGCCGCGCTCCGCACCGGCCGCCGTCCTCATCGCGGAATCGCGCACCGCCTCGCTGATCGCGGTGGGCAGCCGCGGGCTCGGCGGCTTCACCGGGTTGCTCGTGGGCTCCGTCGCCATATCCGTCTCCGCGCACGCCTCGTGTTCGGTGGCTGTGATTCGGGGCCGGGAGCAGCGCACCGGTGACGAACCGGTGGTCGTCGGGGTGGACGGCTCCTCGGAGTCCGCCGTGGCGCTCCGGTACGCCTTCGAGACCGCCTCCCGCGAGCAGGTGCCGCTGCGCGCGGTACACGCTTGGCACTCCTTGTCCGCGGACGAGGCGTGGGCACGACGCCGCGTCGACGGTGGGTGGGCGATCGTGCAGGACGACGAGGAGCGCCTGCTCGCCGAGTCCCTTGCCGGCTGGTGCGAGCGCTTCCCCGACGTCGCCGTGCAACGCTTCGTCCCGTTGGACAAGCCCGCCCGAGCACTGCTCGAACACGCCGAAAGCGCTCAACTGGTCGTCGTGGGCGCGCGGGGCCGCGGGGCCTTCACCGGATTGGTGCTCGGTTCCACCAGCCAGCACCTCGTCCAGCGTTCGCCTTGTCCGGTCGCGATCGCTCGATGAGCGCGCACGCGATGACGGGACGGCGCTTGCTGTGCACGCGAGGTCCCGTGTCGCCATACTCGGACTGCGAGGTGGAGGAGTGCGATCGTCATGTACGCAGAAGTAGGTGAATGGCTGATCGTCGAGGGGATTCATCTCGACGACCCTCGTCGCAAGGGACAGATCACCGAGGTTCGCGGTCCGGACGGCACGCCGCCGTACGTGGTGCACTGGCTGGAAGACGGGCATGTGAGCCTGTTCTTCCCAGGACCGGACACCCACACCGAGAAGGCTCTCCCGCATCACCTGAAACTGGATCAAGCCGTGTCCTCCTGACCGTGCACGGCGAAATTCAGGGCTGCGGCTTCGACCACACCCTCACATCCGTGCTCGCACAGCGCCGGCTGACGGTTCGGCCTCGGTCTGTCAGGACCTCGCACCGTCCGGTCTCCTGATGAACCGCCGAGCAGTCGAACACCCAGGCTGCGGAGCGGCTCGCGGGTGCGGGCCCACAGCCGCTCGGGCACCCTGATGACGACAGTGAGACCTCGACGCGGTGCGACCGCACGCGCTCCCCCCGTGCCCGCGCGCACCGAATACTCGAAGGCAGGGTCGCATGGCGTGGGAAGAGGGCGGCATCGTCGTCGGCGTTGACGGCTCAGAGCAGTCGATCGCCGCTCTGTCCTGGGCTGCCGTGGAAGCCGGGCGCCGCCGGACTGACCGGGTGCACGCCTTCGTCATCAACGACTTCCCCGCACAGGACGACCAAGCGTGGAAGATGCTCGAGACCATCGCCGGGCGCGTTCGAGCCGACAATCCGTCCATCACCATCAGCGAAGTGGTCACTCGTGGACGACCGGCCGCAGCATTGATCGACATGTCGTGGAGGACGCAGCTCATCGTCGTAGGAGCACGAGGGCGGAACACCGCGGTGGGAACGTTGCTGGGTTCGGTCAGCACCAAGGTCGCGACCCATGCTCACTGCCCGGTCGCCGTCGTGCGCGAACCGCGGACGGAAGGACCGGTGTACGTGGGGGTGGACAGCTCTCCGCATAGCCAGGATGCTCTGGAGTTCGCCTTCGCCGCCGCAGCCGCCAGGCGATCCGAACTCGTCGCGCTTCAGATCTGGGACGTGCCGGGGCCGGACATCTCGATCGTGCCGCCGCTGCCGGACGAGATCGCACTGGCCGAGGCGGACGCCCAACGCAGCATCGCCGAACAGCTCGCGGGCTGGAGCGAACGCTACCCGGAGGTCTCCTTGGTCAAGGCCGGTCAGCGGGGGCATCCGGTCATCGGGCTGACCGAACGAGCGCGGGAAGCGCAACTGCTCGTGGTGGGGCACCGTGGACGTGGTGGATTCGCGGGCCTGCTGCTGGGCTCGGTCGCCGCCGGGGTCCTCCAGCACGCACGTTGCCCGGTGGCGGTGGTCCGCGGCGACAAGCACAACATCCGGCCATGACGGAGCCCGGCGACGTGGGCATCTGCTGTCGCGCACTTCGCCCGGCCGAATCCTCTTCGCTCTGGGGGCGGGCATGACCAACGACGTTCCTGACCACGAAGCGATGCGAGAAGCGGTGGCGTTCTCCACTCGTGCGCCCTCGCTGCACAACGTCCAACCTTGGCGCTGGGAGATCCGCGATCACTCGCTGCACCTCGTGCTCGACCGCTCACGTCCACTACCGGCCACCGACCCGGCGGACCGAGAACTCGTCTTCAGCTGCGGGGCCGCACTGCACCACGCCGCCCTGGCCCTGACCGTGCTCGGTCGGCGGACCCGGATACGACGCATGCCCGAGCGAGCCACCACCGACCTGCTCGCGACCATCGAGCCCGCAGGACACGCCGAGCCGTCCGAGGCCGCGGTCGCACTGCTGCGAGCCGCCTACGGACGGCAGGCGGATCGACGCCGGTACGCGGCCGAACCGGTGCCCGCCGCCACGCTCGAACAACTGGTGCGCGCGGGTACCGGAGCAGACGTTTCGATCTTGGTGGCCGAGCACGACGACAGGTACGCCGTTGCGCGCGCGTTCGCGAAAGCCGCTTTCCTGCACGGGTATTCGGCGCAGTACCGCGACGAACTCGCCGCGTGGACGGCACTTGACTCGTCCTCCGACACCGGCGTCCCCGCCACGAGCACGCCTCACCCCGGCCTGCGGTACGGCGACCTGGTGCTCCGCGACTTCGGACGGGTCGCCATCGCGCAGGAGGAAGCGGGCTCCGCGCGCACCGCGGGGAGCATCCTCCTGGTAAGTACCGAAGATGACGACGCCCGCGCACACTTGGCAGTAGGAGAAGCCACCAGCATTGTTCTCTGCACCGCAACTTTCCACGGCCTGGCCAGTTGCCCGCTGAGCGAGGCCTTCGAGATCGACAGCACCCGTGACGCCCTCCGTCGCGAAGTGTTCGCCGGGTCTCGACACCCGCAGATCGCCATGCGCGTGGGCTGGCCGCCGGATCCGCGCAACCCTCCGCTCACACCCCGGCGTCCCGTGCGCGAACTGCTCCGCGATCTCACCGAGGAACGAAGCTGACCCGGGGGACTTTCAGCCACCGCGCTCCACTGCCGCACCAGTCCAAAAACGTTCTTTCCCGCACGCAACAGCGAGCAACGACGAGGTCGGCCGAACCAGGCAGGCCCGCAGCGGATCGATCTCGTGCCTCTCCTGCACTTCGAGCGAGGTTGCTCCATCCTGGCGACGCTGGGGAGAACACTCCTGCCGGCGATCGTGTTCGCCTTGCTGGCAAGCGAATTCGCACGAGTGCGCAGAGGGACGCCATGTCGCAGTATGAAACCGTGGTCATGGCCGGAGGCGCCAGCGCGACCCGGCTCCGGGGAGGCCGTGACCGAGGTGGCTCCGACTGGCCACGACAGCCCGCCAGCGGCACCGAGGGCGGTTTTATCGGCCTGTCGGGCCACCTCCGTTACCCGACGACCGCAGTCCGGTGACCGAACCGGCGGCGGTCGATCCGCGCGAAGCGAGTGCGCGGCTCCTGCGCGACCTGCGGACCTCGCCGGACGGGCTCTCCGCGCGCGAGGCCCGGCGCCGCCTGGAGGTCCACGGTCCTAACGAGCTGCCGAAGCGCTCCGCGCGCGGCTGGCCCGCAGCGCTGTTGCGCCAGCTCGTCCACCCGCTGGCTCTGCTCCTGTGGGCCGCGGCTGCTCTCGCTTGGGTCTCGGGCACCGCCGAGATCGCCGTGGCGATCGTCGTCGTGGTGCTGCTCAACGCGGTGCTCGCCTTCTGGCAGGAAGAACGCGCCGAACACGCCGTCGAGGCGCTCGGCGAGTACGTCGCGTTGCAGAGCATGGTCCGTCGTGAGTCCACCACGGGGCCGTTTCCCGCCGCGGAGCTCGTTCCCGGCGACGTGGTGGTCCTGTCCGAAGGTGATCGCGTTCCGGCCGACGCCCGGCTGTTGTCGGGAGCGGTGGAGATCGACGCCTCCATGCTGACGGGCGAGTCGAACCCGGTAGAGCGTGCCGCCGACCTGCCCGACGCCGCCGAGCGGGTGATCGACTCGGCCGTGCTGGTCTTCAGCGGCACCACGTGCACAGGCGGCACCGCCGAAGCCGTCGTGCACGCGACCGGCAAAGCCACCGAGCTCGGACGCATCGCCGCGCTCTCGGCCACCGTGCGCCTCGCCGAAAGTCCGCTGGAACGCCAAGTCCGCCGGGTCGCCTGGCTCATCGCCGCCGTCTCCGCTGCGGCTGCCGCCGCGTTCCTGCCGCTCGGCGTGCTCGCCGGGCTCTCCTGGACGCAGGCGTTCCTGTTCGCGATCGGCCTGCTGGTGGCGAACGTCCCGGAAGGACTGCTTCCCACGATCACCCTCGCCCTGGCCGCGGGCGTGCGCGACATGGCCCGCAGCGGTGCTCTGGTCGAACGCCTCTCCGCGGTCGAGACGCTGGGCTCGACGACCGTGATCTGCACCGACAAGACCGGCACGCTGACGCAGAACCGGATGCGCGTGACCGAAGCCCGCGCCGGGACCGGTGCGAGCGCTGCCGGACCGGACCTCCTCCGAGCGTTGGCGCGATGCTCGACGGCGGACTTGGATGCGGTCAGTGGAGACCCCATGGAACTCGCGTTGCTGGAGTTCGCCGCCTCCGGCAACGTTTCGCTGTCCCGGCAACAACGCACATCGGACCAGGCCCGCCTGTACGGATTCGACCCGCACCTGCGCCGGATGACCACCGTCGACCGCGAGGACGGGCGGCTCGTCGCGCACACCAAAGGCGCTCCCGAGGAGATCGTCCGGCGAGCCACCTCCTGCGTCGACGAACGCGGACAGGTGTTCCCGCTAGGCCCGCACGAGCACGAAGCCGTGGTCCGGGCGCTGAAGGAGATGGCCGACGACGGGCTGCGCGTGCTCGCCGTAGCACGCCGCCGCCTCACCTCGGTCCCCGAGCGACGAGACGATGCCGAGAGCCGCCTCGAACTGCTCGGGCTCGTCGGGTTGCTGGACCCGCCAAGGCGGGAGGTTCCCGGCGCCGTCGACCACTGCCACGGCGCCGGCGTGCTGGTGCACGTGGTGACCGGCGACAACGGCCGCACCGCCGCCGCGATCGCTCGCCAGGTCGGGATCCGGGCCGAGCGGGTCGTCGACGGTCCCGAACTGGAGGCGATGACCGAAGCGGAGCTCGACGCACTGCTGACCGGCGGCGCTGAGATCGTGTTCAGCCGCAGCACACCCGAGTCGAAGCTGCGCATCGCCGACGCGCTGCACCACTGCGGGCACATCGTCGCGATGACCGGGGACGGAGTGAACGACGCCCCGGCGTTGCGGCGCGCCGACCTCGGGGTCGCCATGGGCGCCAGCGGCACGGACGTGGCCAGGGAAGCCGCGACGGCCGTGCTCACCGACGACAACTTCGCCACGATCGTCGCCGGTATCCGGCAAGGACGCCGGACCTACGACAACGTGCGCAAGTTCGTGCTCTACATCTTCGCCCACGCGGTTCCCGAGGTGCTGCCGTTCCTGCTGTTCGCGCTCGCCGGCGGCGCGATACCGCTGCCGCTGACGGTGTTGCAGATCCTGGCGATCGACTTGGGAACCGAGACGCTTCCGGCCTTGGCGCTCGGGCGCGAACCGGCCGAGCCGGGCTTGATGACCAAGCCCCCGCACCGGCGAACGGACCACGTGATCAACCGGAGGTTGCTGCTGCGGGCGTGGGTGATCATGGGGCTCCCATCCGCCACGCTGGTGCTGATCGCGTTCTTCGCCGTGCTGATCACAGCCGGATGGCAGCCGTGGCAACCACTCCCCTCCCCGATCACCGCGCAGGCGACGACCGCGAGCTTCTGCGCGATCGTCGCCTGCCAGATCGGCACCGCGTTCGCGGCGCGCGCCGACCGCGCGTTGCTGCGCGACATCGGTGTCGGCACGAACCGGCTGCTGCTGCTGGGCATCGCGTTCGAACTCGCGGTCACCGCTGCCGTCGTCTTCACCCCCGGACTGCAGGACGTGTTCGGGACGGCCCCGCCACCGTGGTGGGTGTTCGCGCTGATGCTCCCCTTCCCCGTTCTGGTGTGGAGCGCCGACGAGTTGTACCGGGCGCGCGATCGCCGGGCGCACTGCCGGCGTCCCCGGCGGACGACGTCGGCGTGAGCACGGACGCGGCTCGCCAGGCCGGGTTTGGTGCGCTCGGATGCTGACCTGGCTGCTCTTGATGGACGCCGGGCGAGGCTCAGCGGCGTGTCCGAGGACGTTCGTCCCTGCACGCGACCGCGTTGTCGGCAGCAAGCTGAACGCGTCCGTGGGTTCCCAGAGATCTGCCCGTGGCACTGCGTTCGCAGGGTGCGCAGCGGGCTGGACTCGGCCGTGCCCGCCCGCGCTGGAGGCGAAGATGATTCAACTGACACCGCGCCGGGGAACTCCGATGCCGGACCTGCTGGAGCGGCTCGGCAGCCGGGGACCGTTCGGTGATCACCACCCGGTCAAGGTGGAAACCTACGCCGAGGAAGGTGAGCTGATCGTCCGCTGCGAACTGCCCGGTATGAATCCGGAACGCGACATCCACCTCACCGTCGAAGGCACCGTGCTCAAGATCAGCGCGAAACGCGGCCGGGAGGAACACGGCTACCACCACACCGAGTTCCAATACGGCGCGTTCACCCGCAGCCTGACCTTGCCCGCAGGCGCCGATGCGGACCAGATCAAGGCCGACTACGACGCCGGGATCCTCACCATCCGCATTCCCTTGCGCGAGTCCGGCGCGGGCAAGGAGATTCCGGTGGCACGCCGAGGACGATGACGGATCGACGAACTCACCCCACCGCCGGATTCGGGGCGGCGAAACACGATCACCCGTTGGTGATCGCCGCCGTGGACGGATCCGAACGCGCGCAGCAAGCCGCGCTGTGGGCCGCCGACGAGGCCGCGCGTCGAGGAGCCGAACTGCGCATCGTCGAAGTCACCGAGTTCACGGACACGGATGAGCGGGAGCGCGCGATGCTCGATCACGTGGTTCGCCGGTGCCGCCAGGAGACACCGGATCTGCCCGTGTCCGACCGGGTCGCGCACGGGCACCCGGCCACCGAACTCGTGCGAGCCTCGAAAGAGGCGGACTTGCTGGTGCTGGGCGCCCACGAGCGGACGGCGAGCCGGTGGGCGAGCGCGGGTTCGGTGGCCACCCGCGTCGCCACCCACGCCGAATGCCCCGTCGTGGTGGTGCGCGAACCTCGCCGGGCGGGCGGCGTCGTGGTCGGCCTCGACGGCACGGTGCTGGAACAGCAGGCACTGCACTTCGCTTTCACCGCCGCGCGGAGGCGCGGAACCGAGCTCATCGCGGTACGCGCTCGCGACCTGGTGCGCGCCGCCGAACGGTTCCCGGCCATTCCACCGCTGGACTTCGAGGTCCAGGCCGAACTGGACAAGGCTCGCCGAGACTTGGACCACTCCCTCGAAGGGTGGAATGAGCGCTATCCCGACGTCCCCGTGTGCCGTGAAGTGCGCTGCGGTCACCCCACCGCCGTTCTGCTGCACCTGTCCGCCCGAGCTCGAATGCTCGTGGTCGGCCACCGCGGTACCGGTGGCTTCGCCGGTATGCTGCTCGGTTCCACTGCGGCGGGCGTGCTGCGGGACGCGGAATGCCCCGTCGCCGTCCTGCGCGGCACCGAGACGCCGCGGTCATGACCGCGCGGGCGACCGCTCTTGCGGCGGTCAACTCCCCACCGCACCGCTCTCACCGCCGTGTCCCTGCGCTCGCTGTCCTCACCGGAACCTGCCCAAGGGCGCGACGCACTCGGCCGACGACCTCCGCGGTGTGGGCGGGCCGGGCAGCTTCTCCCGCACCGGCCACCCGACTCGAAGCGCCAGCTGCGGATAGCCCGCACCGCCGAGCACCTCATCGCGCACGTACGAGCGCGTCGTCCCGACTTCCGCGAGCTGGCTGAGCGGGCACGTCGCCAGCCCCTCCAGTTCTGCCAGCAAGAGCACCGCACTGAGCGCTTCACCCGCCGCCAGCCAGCTCTCGTAGCTGTCACCGGAGGTCGACAGGACTGCCAGCTGAGCTCCGTCGTCAAGAACGGGAACCGGCAGCTCACCTTCCGACACCAGCCCGAAGTCCCGTTCCGGCCTCGCGCGCCCGGGCTGCGCGGGAAGAGCTTCGGCCGGAACACCGTCAGGCCCAGGTACGTGCCGACCGGACCACGCGGCGAGTTCCTCCCGGTAGCGCGCTGATCGCCGCTCCTGCTCGCCGGCCTGCTCGATCGCGAGCGTCAGCTCGTGCCGGTGCACCTCCTCGGTCACGGGTCCGAGCGTGCCGCGCTGGGCCTGCGCAGCGTCCACGAGTCCGTCGACCAGTGCCTCCGGGATCGGCGCGGACAAGAACGGCCTGCGATCGGTGCGGCGCCGGTCCGCCGCCGCGGCCAGCTCGACAACGTGCGGGTCGAGGCTCTTCGCGCGCCCGAATTCGATCGCGGCCAAATGCGTCGGGATACCGGGATTGGGCAGCCGGTGCACGACCGTGCGCCAGCCTTCCGATCCGAACGCGATGCGCGCGTGGTGCAGAACCGCCCCGCAACTGATCACCGCCTCCCGCCCCGTCGGGTCCAGCGCGCCGAGCGTGCGCTCCGGGTCCAAGTAGAGGTGCAGGGAGCGATCTGCCGGCCGCCAACGCCACGGCTGGGTGTTGTGCACCGACGGGGCTCGGCAGGCGAGCACCAGCACCGAGCGGATTTCCGCCGCGGTCGGCATGTGCCGTGGTGCCATCGTCGCTCCCTCATCGTTGGGGTGCGCCTTCCCGAGGCCGAGAACGAGCACGTGCTGACCGGGAATCACGTGCAGTGTGCCGACCGAGCGGGCGAGCACAGCAGGGACGAAAGTCAGGGCCCGGTCGAACGCCCGGCCCGCCCCGCTCGCCGCCGACTCGCACTCGGTGGTGACGTCACACCGTCAGGCCTCGGCAACCACCCGAACGGCGAATCGGAGCGCCGGAAAGCGCGAGTTGACGTCGCAGCTCCGGCCGTGCCGTCGCACAGTGGTCTTCCCCACCACGAGGAGGAACCATGCACATGCCGGCCGTCGCCGAATGCACCGCCGAGAGCTGCGCCTACAACAACGACCACACCTGCCACGCCCTCGCCATCACGGTCGGCCAGCAGACCGATGCCCGGTGCGACACCTTCACCACCGCCGCCGAACGCGGCGGGGACCCTGCAGCCACCGGCCACGTCGGAGCCTGCACGATGTCCGACTGCCGCCACAACATCGACCTCGAATGTCAGGCCCCCAGCATCACGGTCGGGCAGCAGCAGGACATCGTCGACTGCCTCACCTACCAACCGGCGTGACCCGCCCAGCTTGGAGAACCCGCGCTTTGACGCAGCCCGCCGCCGTCATTGACGAAGACGGAGGGGCGCACCTCCACCGCTGAACCTGAGCCCAGCGGTGCCTGCTCGGCTGCAGGACCGCCAAGCGGGCACCGCCGAACGTCGTCGGCAAAGGGGTGCGTTCAAGGACAAGTCACGGCTGCTGCGCGGATCTGTGCTCCCCGCCCCGTTTCACGCACCCGGGCGACCGACGATCGCATCCCGCCTGGACGGCGAGTTGACGAGCCACGGCACCTGATCCGCGTCGACGCTGTGTCCACAGCCGAACTTCGAGGCGAACCCATGAGCGAGCAGAACGCGACCGGGTGGCTCGTGCTCCGCATCGCACCGCTGCGCGAACAGGTCGAGCCCTTGTTGCTCGTCCTCTCGGCAGGATTGCTCGCCGCGGGGGTGCTCAGCTGGCTCGGCGACGCCCGAGCTCTGGCCGATGCGATGTGGGCCGCGGGCACCTCTCTCGGTTTGCTGCCCTCGGTCGCCTGGATGGTCGTCGCTCTGATCCACGGGCGGACCGGAGTCGACCTGATAGCGGCGCTGTCCCTGGTCGGGACCTTGGCGACCGGGGAGTACTTCGCGGGAGCGCTGATCACCTTGATGCTGGCCTCCGGGAGAGCCCTCGAATCGGCGGCTCGACGCCGAGCTACCCGAGACCTGCGGGCACTGGCGGCAGACGCCCCTCAGTTCGCCCACCGGTACGGCGATGCGGCCGTGGAGAGAGTGCACGTCGAAGCGGTGGCGCCCGGCGATCACCTACTGGTGACCAATGGCGAGGTCGTTCCTGTGGACGGCTCCGTCATCGGTGACACCGCGGTTCTCGACGAGTCGGTGGTGACGGGAGAGGCTTGGTACGTCCGCAAGGTTGCCGGGGAAGCCGTGCTCAGCGGGACCGTGAACGTCGGAGACGCCTTCGACATGCGGGCCGACGCCACCGCCGCCGACAGCACGTACTCCGGCCTCGTGCGGTTGACCCGCGAAGCCGGCGCCGAACAATCCCCGGCTGCCCGCACGGCGGACCGTTACGCCACCTGGTTCCTGCCGCTGGTACTGCTCCTGGCAGGAGTCGCGTGGCAGGTGCAGGGGACGCCGGTCGCCGCGGTCGCGGTATTGGTGGTCGCGACCCCGTGCCCGCTGCTGCTGGCCGTTCCCATCGCCTTGGTGTCCGGCTTGTCTCGATCGTCGCGAACCGGAGCGGTGGTGCGCGACGGCACCGCACTCGAAAACCTGGCCTTGGCGCGAACGGTGCTCTTGGACAAGACGGGGACGCTCACCGAAGGCAGCCCTCAGGTCGAGCGCGTCGTCACTCCACGGGCGGGAGAGGCCGACGAACTGCTCTCCCTCGCCGCGTCGCTCGAGCAGGCCTCGTCGCACGTGATGGCGGAGCCGATCGTGGCGGAAGCCCGGCACCGGCATCTGCACCTGGTCACCCCGGACCACGCGATCGAGCAACCGGGGCGAGGGATGAGCGGAGTGGTGCGCGGCCAACGGATCGAGGTCGGAGCCCTAGCACTCCCGGAACAGCGGCCCGAATGGATGCGCGCGGTCGAGCGTTCCACGCGCGGGCACGAATCCGCCATCGCATGGATCGCGCGGGAGGGCGCGCTGTGCGGCGCGATCGTCTTGCGCGATCAACTGCGCGCCGACGCACGCCAGGCGGTGGACAGACTGCGCCGTGCAGGGGTGCGCCGCATCGTGATGCTCACCGGTGACCGTCCGGAAGTAGCCCGAGCGATCGCACAGGCCGCCGGGCTGGACGAAGTCCTCTCCCAGCGGACACCCGCCGACAAGGTGGCCGCCGTCCGCACCGAGCGGGCCCGGGAAATCACGATCATGGTCGGCGACGGCGTCAATGACGCACCGGCCTTGGCCGCGGCGACCGTCGGCGTGGCGATGGGAGCGCGAGGAGCCACCGCCTCGTCGGAGGCAGCGGACGTCGTGCTCACCGCGGATCGACTCGCCCCGTTGGCCGACTGCATGGACATCGCTGTGCGCGCCCGCCGGATAGCAGCGCAGAGCGCGATCACCGGGATGTCGCTGTCCCTGCTGGCCATGCTCGTGGCGGCGACCGGAGCGCTGGCTCCTCCTGCGGGAGCGATCCTGCAAGAAGCGATCGACATCGCGGTGATCATGAATTCGTTGCGCGCGCTTAACGGCCGACCGGTCACGAACCCCTCGTAGAGGGCGGTGGGCACGCTCAGGGATGCGGGCTTTCGGATGATTTCGCTCTTGTCGCGACCCCCTTGTAGGGGGCGTCCCAATCCCCGCCTCCCAGTCGGGCTTCGGCGCACCATCGAAGAACCTCGGCGCCTGCGGCGCCCAGCCGACAGACCGACATCGCAGGTTCAGCGTCAGCGATTGAGCGCGTCGTACTCTGGCAGGTGCTCTGCCAGAGTACGACGGCATCGAAGATCAGCCTTGGAAGCGATCGGCCTTCACCGCATCCAGAAAAACGGCGAAGGTGGTCGATCCGACGCCAATGATCGGAGAGTGTTCACAGAGCTTAGAGTCGCGAATCAGTGCCGTGCCTGGGACGTTGGTAGCTACCTCGACACACTGCTGTGCGCCACCGCTCCGACTGGACTTGCGCCAAACGGGGGTGTTGCTGCTGCTCATCCGGTTTCCTCGTTCTTGCCGACGTAGTGATCTATGAGCGCCCGCGTGTCCTCCTCGGACAACGCGTCGCTCGCAGCCTGGTCAAACGCGAGCGTATATGCGCTGGTGGACTTGACGTAGTCCGCGCCCGTTAGGGTCTCTACGTAAGCGATGGTCGTGCGAGCCTCTTCGATCCAGAGCAAGGTGAACGGGCAGCTCAACCCTGCATGTGGCCCGTTCTCGAGCGGCACTACGCGCAGCGAAACCGACGGCAGTTCGGAGATCTGACGCAGCCGCGTGAGTTGGGCAGCCATCTGGTCAGGCGTGCCAACTCTACGCAGCATCGCCTCTTCGCCAAGTACAGCCCGGACCTTTGGAGCCCTCGCCTGGAACAGGCGGTTACCCCGCGCCTCGCGGGCGCCTGCCATCGATTCAAGGTCGGCAGCGGTGACCACCGGCGAACGCGACAGCTGTGTCCTCGCATAGCAAGTGGTTTGCAGCAACCCGGGAATCTCGCTGTAGACCATGCGGATCTCGGAGGAAGCTCTCTCCAGCGGGATGTACTGCTTCGCCCAATCTGACACCCGCTCAGGGGCAGCGCGACGCCGGGCTTCTGCACCCAGCTGACGAACCTGCTCTGCTTCCGGCCCGGAGACGCCGATGTACGCCAAGAGGGTACTCAGCTCTCGCTCCGAAAGCCCGAGAGTGCCAGTTTCGATCTTGGAAAGCTTGCCCCGGTACCACCCCAGCTTCGCGTTGGCATCGTCCAGCCCCACGCCACCAGCCTCCCGGAGGGCGCGGAGACGCTCTCCAAGAATCAGACGCTGAACAACGGGCCCTGGATCTTCATCAAGCATGGGCACAGTCTGCACCATCATGCCGCGCTTACCCTTCGTAGCAAGTTGAGTCTCAGTTACACCCAAATGGACCACACCCTTGGCGCTGTCGCATTTTGAGACTCAGTTATACGCTCAATCTGAGTGGTTTCCGTGGCCGGGTTGGCAGCGGCACCGCTCGAAACCCTCACGATGGCGCTCCGCTGATCGAGCGAGAGATCGACGGCGATCGGTTCTGGCAGTGCGACGAGATCCGGAACAAGAGAAGGGAGAGAAGGAGATGCGGCAGGCGTGGCGCCGTTGGTGGCGCCGGTCGAGATCAGTGGAATTCGCACCTCGGTGTGCGACGGCGAGAAGGGAGCGGTGGCGAGATGACGGGGCTGGCGATGGTGCTGTTGCTAGTGGTCGTGGCGTTGGCGGGGACGGCGTTGACGTTGTTCGCGTAGCGGCGCTTCCCGGGCCGGTGTGGGTGCGGCTGGAGCGGGGTTCCCAGTGGCATCGGGCGGGGGCCGAATGTGGGCTGCGGTCGGGTGCGGTGACGGAATTTTCCGGCGTGTGCCCACCGCGCGCGGGCGGGTACGTGATCTGCCTGGATTGCGCGTTCGTGTCCGGTATCGCCGAGCAGGCGGCGGCCTACGTGCCGGAACAGCTTGCCGAACGGACCACCGAAATCCCTGCAGTCCCGTCCGAGGAGTTCGCGGACTCGGGTGCGGTTGTGGTGGGGCCGTGGGCCTCGGTCACCCCGGGGCGGCACCGCGCCGACGGCCCGACCCGCGAGATTCCCCGCGTGCCTGCGCACATCCGAACGAGTCCGTCTTGGTCTCGCACCAATGTGGGCGTGGAAGCCCCCGACAGCTGGTACCTGCCGGGGACATCCGCGCCCGCCGTCGAGGGTATCGCCTCGGCCGCCTAAACGGTCCGGGCACCGACGTTTTCCGATCGAATCGAGGTCTTCCGATGTCTCCAGAAGCACGCCCACCCACTTCCGGCTCGGCCGCTCCGAGCGCTGGGGAGGTGGCCGAGAAGGCCCGGCAGGTGCACGACCGGCTCGGCACTGTCCTCGGAAACCTGCCTGGCCCCGGCATGGTGACCGACGAAGAGTGCACTCGCCTCGCCGCGGCACTACGCGGGCTGGCGAAAACGTTCGACCGCCATTCCCCCGTTTGTCCCGCCCCCGCTCCGCTCGAGTCTGAATCCGGTTCGGGCGGGCGGGCGTGGGTCTTCCCGGGCCAGAACCGGTAATCGGTGTTCCGCCTCCCGGTTACGGGCCGGGCCTGATGGCCCAAACCGGGTGTCCCGGCATCCAAGCGCTCCGCTGCGGGTGCCGGTCCAGAGCGGGGAACCGTGTTTCCCCGGACACGTCCCGCTCAGCCCGGCCGCGCGGCCCTTCCCCGTAGGTCGCGCGGCCGGGTCCCACACCGCTAGATCCCGACGCGCTGGCGCCGTTCCTGGTGTCCCCGTGGCGTTTGTCGTTGCACGAATAGGATTTTGTATGGGCCCAGATCCGCCACCCTCGATTCACGCCGAAGTACGGGCGTTGCTCACCCGCGGGGCGGGCCGGGAGTGGTTACTGCTGCCCGCGCGGCATGCACGGTGGCGCCTGTCAGGTGGGCCGGTGCGGGAGGGCGAGACCCCGACCGACGCAGCCTGCCGGGTCCTGCACGACGACGCCGGGCTCACCACTTCGCAAGACCCGGTGCTCGGCGCGCACATCTGGGACGCGGCGACGTTCGGCGGCAGACCGGTCAAGCTCACTTACGTCTTCACCGTGGCCGCTCCGGCCACCGTGGTGCCTTCTGGGGAATGGGTCGATCGTCGCGCAGCGGTCAGCCTGCTCGACCCCGGCGACATCGGCCGCCTTGCTGACCTCGCCGACGGTCTTCGGCTCCCAAGGGTGCATTACCAGGAACACCATCCCTGACCGAGGTCGTGCCCACCTCGCGCTACTGCACGTCCTCGCCCGCGGCGCTTTCGATGAACAGACAAGGTCCTTCGATGACGACCCGAAACCCCAGGCTGCCCTGTGCCTGGCACTACCACCCCGAGCGAAACATCACGCTGCGCTGGGCACGACCCGACGGTCACTTCACTGTCCACTCCGGTGATCAACGCGGCAAACACGACGACCACACCCTGCTCGACACCGTTCGCGTCGCCCCGCCCTGGCAAGACGATCACGACGTCGCCCGCAAGGCGCAGGACTGGGCCGCGAAAAACCCGCTCACGCCCCAAACCGGAGGACGCTCGTGATCTACCTGTACCCGGACAGGATCGCGCAACTGGCGTTGCGCGCCGAGTTCACCGGTGCGCAGTTGGAGGTGGCGCGGCTGGTGGCGTGCAACATGACCAACACCGCGATCGCGAGGCACCTGTGCCGTAGCGAGGACACCGTCAAGACCCACTTGCGACGGATGCTGCGCAAGACCGGCACTACGAGCCGTTGTCAGCTCGTGGTGTGGATGTACGAGGCCGGGCACCTCGTGCCCGCACACCCCGAATTCCTGGCCCAGCCCCACCCGCCCGAACCGCCAGCACCGACATCACCGGCCGCCCGGAACCTGCACCACACCCTCTCAGCCGCGCGCAGCGACCTGGACTCGGCCTTGACTCACCTCGGCACCCTCTGACCGGCCTACCCCATTCTTGCGAGGAATTCGTGAACACCTCCGCGCGCCTCCCGGACCGATGTGCCGGGCTCGACTTCGACGGCGAGATCCCGGACGTGACCCTCCCGGTCGTACAGCTGATGGTCTGCGGACTGTCCACCATCGACATCGCCACACGGTTGGACCGCAGCGAAGACCTCGTCAAAAACCACCTCGTGCGCGCGTTCCGCGCCACCGGCGCGACCACCCGGTTGCACCTCGTGGTGTGGATGTACGAAACCGGACGAGTCATCCCCGGCATCGTGCACCTGCCCGACGCCCCTCCCCGATCGCGGCAACACCTCACCACGCCGCTGACCGCTGACGAAGCCGCCTTGCTGAGGCTTGCCTCTCTGCGCCACCAACTCGCCGCCACCCGCGCCGAACTCGACACCCTCGTTGTCCTCGTCGAACCCAACCCGGAACAACGATGACTCCTGTACCCGGCGACCCCCTGCCCGGTCGCGCACCGAGCCCAGCACCCTCCGAACCCGACCCACGCCACCGCCACCGCACGTACCTGCACCAGCAGGCCACCCCAGGGCCAGACCGTTCACCCGAGCGCGTCGCCACATGGGTACGAGACCACCGCGACCTTCTCCTCGCCGGGCTACGCCTGGGCTCGGTTGTTGCTTACAGCGCAGCCGCCGCTCAACTGGCGCTTGCTGTGTGGCGAGCTACCGCCGAGCAAGTGCCGGACTCGACGAGCTGGCAGGCCGAGCTGGCTCACGCAGGTGAACACGCCGCGATCACGGCCCACCAACCCGACGTTCTAGCTGAACTGCTCGAACACAGCGCCCGCGCCTGGCACTCCGCCAACCCGGTCACGGCCGAGAGCCAGTGGATTCGGGCGTTAACGATCCGCCTGTGCCTCCCTAGCGACGACGCGCTGCTGGCCACCGTCGACGCACTCACCCAGCTCTACGCACAACATCATCGTTGGTCCCTCGTCCTGGACCTCAACCTCTGGCTCCTCGCTTACTGCGACGACCACGGTCACCTCGCCGGAGCAGTCCACGCCCACCTCGCACTCGTCCACGCCGGACGTTCCCTCCCGGCCCGCGAACACCTCGGCCCTTAGAACCGCTAACAGAAGGTTTGGGTGCGTCGGTGTTGGATGAGGCAGGTGGTGAGTTGGAGGAGGCTATCTTGGATGTCGGCGCGGCGTTCCCATCGAATGCGTAGACGGCGTGGCCAGTGCAGCCAGCCGAGGCTGCGTTCGATGACCCACCGGACGACTCCGAGGCCGGATCCGTGCTCGTCGCCGCGGCGGGCGATCACGGGTGTGATGCGGCGATGCCGGAGCAGGCGCCGGTATTTGTCGTGGTCGTAGGCCCGATCGGCATAGACCGTGTCCGGCCGGAATCGGGGCCGTCCGCGTCGTCCGCGGACACCGGGAACGGCGTCGGTCAGCGGGATCAGCTGGGTGACGTCGTTGCGGTTGCCACCGGTCAACGTCACCGCCAGTGGGGTTCCGCGCGCATCCGAGATCATGTGGTGCTTCGAGCCCGGTCGGGCGCGGTCGACCGGACTCGGCCCCGTTTTGGGCCGCCTCGCATGGCCCGCACGTGGGAGGCATCGACCACCGCACGGGAGAAGTCGAGCTGGTCGGCCCCGCGCAGCTTGTCCAGCAGCACCTGCTGGAGTCGCGTCCACACATCGGCTTCGTGCCAGTCACGTAACCGGCGCCAGCACGTCATCCCCGAGCCGAACCCCAACTCCTGAGGCAGAAACTCCCACTGGATACCGGTGTGCAGCACGAACAAGATGCCCTGTAACGCCTTTCGGTCATCGATCCGGGGCCGCCCGCCCCTCTCCGGCACCCGCGTGTCCTGCGGAAGCAAGGGTTCGAGCAGTTCCCACAACTCGTCGTCGACCTCCCACGGTCGCCGCCGGGCCACCAGACACCTCCACACACGACAACAAGATCAACCTACGGCCACCGTGCCACCAAGATCAGTTTTGTTACAAGTACTAAGAGCGCGTCTCACTTGGCGTGTTGGAGTCGTTTGAAGCAGACGAGGGCGGCTGCCAGGGCGAGGAAGGCTTTGAAGGTGTCGGCGCGGCGTTCGTAGCGCAGGGTCAGGCGGCGGTAGCCGGTGAACCAGGCCATGGAGCGTTCGATGACCCACCGGTGGCGGCCGAGGCGTTCCTTGGGCTCGATGTCCTTGCGGGCCAGTCGGGGTCGGATTCCCTTGTCTCTCAACCATCGGCGACGTGCGCGGCTGTTATAGGCCTTGTCGCCATGCAACTTCGCGGGCTTGCGGCGTCGCGGCCCGCGGCGGGAGCGGACCGGCGGGATCGCGTTGACCAGCGGGATCATCGCGTCACCATCAGCCGTGTTGCCTGCCGAGATCCCGGTGACCATCGGCAGCCCGGTAGCGTCGGAGAGCATGTGGAGTTTCGAACCAGGCTTGCCCCGATCGACCGGGCTCGGACCGGTCATAGATCCCCTTTCTTCGCCCGAACATGGGCGGCGTCAACCACCGCGCGGGACCAGTCGATCAAGCCCTGACCACCTAACTCGTCCAGCATCGCGTGATGGATCCGTGCCCACAAGCCCGCTTCGGTCCAGCGCACGAACCACCGGTGCGCGGTCGGGACCTTGACGCCGAACGACGGCGGCAGCCACCGCCACGCGCACCCGCTGGTGAGCACGTACACGATCGCCGTGAACACCATCCGAGGGTTCGCCGGCGCCCGACCACCACCCTGCGGGCGGTCCTTAACCTCGGGAATCAACGGCTCGACCAGCTCCCACAGCTCGTCAGGAACCAACCGGCGCGACAACGCATCAACCACAATGGACGATCATCCCGGACGGCGGGTCAAGATCCAAACGAGACACGCTCTTAGAGGTCGACCACGGCGGAATCGTGCACCTGGAGAACCCCACCGAGGAACAACTGGCGCGCCAGCGCCAGCACTACATGGCGAACATCTCCAATATCGACGACCAGATGGGCGCCATCATCGAAGCGCTGGACCGTCGCGGGGTGCTCGACGACACGGTCATCATCTTCACGTCCGACCACGGCGACTGTCTTAACGACCACGGCCACATCCAGAAGTGGTCCATGCACGACCCGAGCGTGTGCGCCCCCGCGCTAGTGCGGGGCCCGATAGTGAGGGCCGGGCAGGTCGTGGAAGGGCTCGCGTCGCTGATAGACCTCGGCCCGACGGTGCTGGGAGCTCGCGGGTATCACGCCGCCGGAGTGGATGGAGGCGGAGTCGCTGCTACCCGCGCTGCGCGGCGAGGAGTGGGCGGGCCGAGAACACGTGTTTTCCAAGCTCGCTCGCGACATGATTCTCCAAGAAACGGAACTCATGACCATGGTTCGAGATCAGAGCATGAAGCTCGTCGAGTTCATCGACTCCGACGGAGGAGAATTGTTCGATCTGAACACGGACCCGCACGAAGAGTGGAACCTCTGGGACGGGCCGCGGTTCGAACAACATCGGCAGCGACTGTCCTGGGCCATCGCCCGGTGGCGTGGCAAGAGACAGTTGCGCACTGCCACTTGGGCCGCCCAGTACCGCCGAAGCCCTGCCCTGGCGTGAGAACCTGCCACACTCGCCGGAAGACCAACCCGTCTCGCAGACGCCATTGACCACACCGCGCGTCGAATGCCCCGGTCCGCTGGAGCGGGTACCAACCGCCAGGAGCCACCCTGCGCGGACGAAGGCGTCAGCGGTGCACGGTAACGGCCGGACGCGTGAGGATCAGGCAGTGTCGCATCGGCCGCAATTTCGGAGCGCTGCGGGCGGTCCGCCAATGCAACGAGGTGGGGGCCTCGTATCCTGGCCCCGAGCCTCAGCGGATGTCGGACTGGTCGTCAGCTAGGGAGAGCTTCATTCCGGTCCCTCTGCATTGCGGGCACATTCGCGGGGCGAGAACGAAGTGGGGTGTGGCGTCGGTGACATATCGGGCTCGCAAAGTCGTTATCGTCTGCTTCCCGTGGCAGCGTGAGCACCGCGATCGGGGCCAAGTCGTGGACGGTAATGCGGTGGCTCGTTGAAGCACTGCTACTCGCAGGTCACGGAGATGTTCGTCCTCGTCTTCGACGGTGGCATGACGTTCATGAGTCTGTACGTGTTCCACCAGTGCTCGTTCGAACGCCGTGAGAGCGTTCTCGAGTTCGACGTTCGGTGTCGGAGTGCTGTCAGCCATCACGCCTCCTTCGTTGCTGGGTTGTGCAGCAGGGCTTGTAAAAATTCACGCCACGTCCTGCCGCCGTATCGTGGTGTCGCGCCGAGGTGCGGGCAAATCGTTGTGGGACTGAGCAGCGGCACGCAGCTTGCGGCGATCGGTTTCTCCTAGCCCACCCCAAATCCCGTACCTCTCGTCGTGCAGCAACGAGTGTTCGAGGCAGGCCTCTCGGACAGGGCAGGCGCCGCAGATGCGTTTAGCCGCCGTACCCGGCTGGCCTTGCTCAGGGAAAAAGGCCTCCGGGTCGGTCTGCGCGCACAGTCCGGACTGGTACCAGTCCGACTGTCGATCTTCGGCCGCCGGTTTGGCGTCAACAATGCGCATGTTCAGAACCCCCGTTCAGAGCACTTGTACGCCCGTGTGACGGCCACCCGGACGAGCCATGACGCACTGGGTTTCGTGTGCGGCATCACACCTAGCGCTGCGGAGGACAGAGCGGGACACGTAGAGCGGAGGGCGAACGCAATTTCGACATCGATCAAGGTGCGCTTCTTACCGCAGAGCTGCGACGAAACCTTCGCGCTTGCTTGATTCGCTGCACGTATTGATCGAACCAAGTACTTTACGTAACCGGCTCGTCACAGATCTCTCGATCGCTGGCGCCCGAACACCCATCAGGTGCCCCGCATAAAACGGCCCCACCGACAAAGAATCGAAGGAGCCGAGACCGGCACTCTATGCTCTGATGATTCAGCTTATGCCACCCTCCGCGCTAGCTAGATGGCTCTAGCCTTTCGCCCCGCGCTGACCTCGTGGACATGCTGGTGCCATCGCCACGATTTCTGACCGACGGCTCGCTTCCAAAGGGGCGAGCCTACCGCGCGGACGGCTGGAGTGCTGACGCGGTCGGCCACGAACCCGAAGTCTTGCCATCATGCGCTGCGCGAACCTAACAAAACAATGGACACGAGGAGCGAACGTCCAAGTTTCATCCCACTGTTGAAGCTCGATCGCTGCGATTTCGCCTCGACGATCGGCAGCCCCACTTGAGCACGAAGCCGGCATGCCATAATCCGCGCGCCGTGCGGCTGAGCTGCATCCGCGAACCCGTTCACTACCCCATGGCCCTCCCTGTCACACAAATGTGACTAATTATATTGCGCCGCAGCACGACGGGTAGCACTCATCCGAGAGGGACCTTGTCCCATAAGCGGCACCTCTGGGCGGGTCTGGCCGGTTCCCGGCGCCGCCGCCTGACCCCCACCGGAGGTGAGACGCCGGAGGCACCGCAGAGCCCCCTCGCCGATGAGCCGATCCAGCCCGCCAGGGGCGTCAACGCCTCCAGTCGGGAACCAGCCCAATCCTCCGGCCGCCCACGGGCTGTAACGCCCGGTGCGGCCAGCCCAGTATGTTGCGGAGTACCGCCGAGTAACCCCGAAGAGATGAATGCAACTGGTCCTTACGTCCTAATACTGTTGATCCATGCACAGACAGGCTGTCCAGAGACCGAAGCCGGTACATGAAGACGCGCTGCTCCAGATTTGGCTGACCGGCCGCGTATCAGACCTGCTGGAGCTTGCTTCTAGCGACCTCGAACAGGCCCTCGAACAAGCGTGCCAAAAATTCGACGAACTTGTCTCCAGATGGGGTGCCGAGCGTGTCGGACGCGCACTCGACGCTCTCTTCCAGGACTTTCAGCGCTGAATGGGAATAAGGCGGTCTCCCCTGCCCCCTGCTGTGCTCCCGGATAGAATCGCTGCCGGATCTTTTTGGTCAGCATATGAGCGGGTCGCATAAAGGCGTCCCTCTTGGGCTGCCGCAAGAGCATCAAATCTCGACGAGAAGCAGTGACGTGAAGACGTCATTGCATATGGATGAGTAGCTTCTTGACATGTCCTGAGCTGGCTACGAGTGAGGTTGCCGGAGGGCGGCTCGGGCGATGCTCGATGTTGGTCGCCGCGCGGAGCCAGCCGTCCAGTGCCCGCTGCCGAGCGTGATCGGGGCTTTGCTGAGAGACCCGTACTTGGTGTGGCTCACGTGTGAGAGCCCCACGCCCGGTTTCCGTACATCGGATCAATCCGTTACGGACGGCAGCGCGCGCACTAGGGCGTGTCTCCCAGAATGGGCGGTCAGGGTAGGCGATGTTTGATCGGTCTGCGGTGGCGCGGCCTCCACCCTCGACTGCAAGCTCGACCCACCGCGGCGCGGTGGTGCCGAGGGCGAATGTCACCAAAGACGCCCGTCGATGAGGCCCAGCTACCGGGATCACTCGTCGACGGCCTGTCGCGATCCTTGCCCTGCCAGAACAGTGCTGTCGTCCGGCGCAGCACGTCGAGTTGAGCCGGGTTGTAGATTTCCTGCGAGACCTGCTCGACGGTGCAGTGGAAGCGTCGGGGATCCGACGAGCCCAGCTCGAAGACACCGGGGTGCTGCTCGCGCAGCGTCTCCAGGTGCGCCGCCATGCGCACGGCGAGGTCGTGCCGGACGGCTTCTGCGGCGTCGGCCGCAAAGCACTCGAAATCGTCGTCAACCTGACTGCGCGCATCCGAAGCGACCAGGTTCGCGTAGGCGCGACGATCGTCGCGATCGAGAAGTCTCCCCAGAACCGAGGTCAGACGCCTGTCCGCGTCGGACATCGGCACGGCCGCGGTCACCGCGAACTCCGGCGGCAGATCCGTGGCGAGCTGCTCCTCCAACATCATCGTGACCTCGGCTCGTGCCCTGCTCAACCGGCTCATCTGTTCGCTGAGCTCGGTGTCGAGGGCCCGCAACGTCTCCACCGGATGTTCGTCATCGGTTAGCTGGGCGATGGTGTGCAGGCCGACACCGAGCTCGGCGAGTCGCTTGATCCGCAGCAGACGGATCAGGTGGGTCACGCCGTACTGCTTGTAACCGTTGCTACGTCGTTCCGGCTCGGGCAACAGCCCGATCTGGTGGTAGTGGCGAACCGTGCGCGCGGTCGTCCCCGCCAACTCGGCGATCTCCCTGGTGCTCCACGCCATCCCGGCCCTCCAGCCGCTCCGCATTCCTCGTGTCCGTCTCTCCGCCGGCCGCCGCGCCGGTGATCACCTCGCAGCCAAGCCTTGAGTGTGACGTCACGTCAACGTGTCCACTTGGTCGCGGCGAACAGGTATTCCCCACCGACGACCGAGAAGCGGAGAACAGCATGGCAGGTAGCACCACTGCATTGTGGGCGGTCGACGCCGCGGAGACCGGCACCGACCGCGCGGGCGGCGTCCCCTTCCACCGGGCGCTGGTCCACGACCGTCGACGGGTGGGACGTGGCGTCGCCGCCATCGTGCTGGTGGTCGTCGGGCTGTTCGGGTTCGGATCGGTGATCACCTGGCTGGCGGCCCAAGTCGACCTGGCCATGGGGAGGGTCAACCCGACGCTCGGCGGTGACGACGTCACGATCCTCTTTCAGGCCGCCGGGGCAGCCTCCATTGCGTTGCTCATCCCGTGGAGCATGCTCGTGCAGCGCTGGCTCTACGGGGTCCGGGGGCGCTCTCTGATCTCGGTCGTCTCCCGGTTCCGGTTCGACGAGTTCGGACGAGCGCTTCTCTTCGCCGGCCCGCTGGCGATTCTCTGCATCGCCATCGTCTCGCTCGTGACCCCGGTCGAGCCCGCGCAGTTCAACAGCGCGGATCTGATCGGCCTCCTCGCCGTCACCCTGCTGCTGACCCCGCTGCAGGCAGCGGGGGAAGAGTTCGGGTTCCGCGGTCTCGTCCTGCGCGTCGCGAGCAGCTGGAACCGGAACCCGCGCACCGCACTGATCGTCGGCGTAGTGGTCTCCGCAGCGTTGTTCAGCGCGATCCACTTCCAGAGCAACCCGTGGCTGAACCTGAACTACCTGACGCTCGGCGTCGGCGCGGCACTCATCACCTGGCGTACGGGTGGGCTCGAGACGGCCGTGGTCCTCCACGCTCTGAACAACACCGTCAGCTTCACCTTCGCGCTGGTACTGCACACCGATCTGCTCGGCGGTACAGGTGAACCCGCGCTGCTGCTCCTCGCCGTGCCCACGGTCGCCACGACGGCCGCGGTCTTCGCATCCGCCCGTCAACACGGCCCCACGACCCAGCCGAACCACTAGGGCGTGTCTTCCAAATTGGGTGGTCAGGGTGGGCGACACTTGATCAGTGTCGCGCACCGCTGTCCTGACTGACACCCAACTGACGCCCAGTGGGCCCGCCTGGCCCTGCTACTGCCCTCGTCGGAGGGGCGCGGCGTGGGCGGCCGTTCCGTTCCTCGCGCACGATCCGCGGCCACCTGCGTGCGCGGCGGCTCGTCGCGGCCATCCTTAAACCTGTTGACCAGTAAGGACACCGACACCAGCCGCCCTCGGCGTTCGACCGTGTCGACTACCGCAATCGACCGGGCACTCCGCCGGACTTTAGAGGCCCGTTGCCCGCGTAGGACAAGTTGAAACTTTTGTTTGTCAGCGGAAAATCGGGAACGATCGTGTTGTTCAACGCCACCGGCAGCGCTGCCCATTTGAAGAAGCTCGGGTAGGCGACCTTTACTCGGCTCAATCGCCCATCCACCGCGAGCTCTACCCGGTGAACGATAGTGCCCTCCAACCTTCGGTGATGCCCACACCGGAACGACCGGGCCTACCGACGTCGTCGACGTGCTCACTCGTAGCGGAAACCCGGCCGTCCATCTGCTTCACCAAGTGCGCGATCATCTCGATCGAACGACCGATCTCCTCAGCCCTCCCGGAAAAACGGGCCAACACGTCGCCCCCAGTCTGCTCGTAGCAGAGGCGCTTCTGCGGCGGAGGCAGCACCGGGTGGTCCCACCGGGCATCTACCGCCAACCCGCTGGCGCGGGCGACGTAGCCCAAGGTTCCCAGATCGGATGCCTGCTGTGAGGAAAGCACTGCGGTACCGGTGAAGCGGTCCCGCACCAGTGCAGATGTGAGTTTGTGCGGTAATTCCGTACGGTCGGAACCGGCTGCAACTCATTGGTGACGGGCCTGAAAGGCGGTGGGCTCGACGGAGCCGGGCCGTCGCGGCCTCGATAACCCCCCGCGGCCTCACAACACGACATCCGGGTGCAGCCGGGAGACCGTCCACATTCGCTGCCTACGCACCACCAGCGTTGTCGCCAGTAGGAACACCACCAGGAACCCGCCCAGCACCGCGAAGTCCCGCACCAGGTGTTCCGCGAGTCCTCCGGAGATCGTTACCCGCAGCCCGTCGACGAGGTAGGTCATCGGCAGCAGGGGGTTGAGCGCTTGGAAGAACACCGGTGTGGTGGGCATCGGGTACAGCCCGCCCGAGGAGGTCAGCTGGAGCACCAGCAGGACCAGTGACACCACGTCTCCCGGTACGCCGAGAGCGGTGCGCAGGAAGTGGTCGATCGCCGTGAACGCCGCGATCCCGACCAGCATCAGCAGCACGCACGCGATCGCGTGCCGCGGCGCCAGCCCCAACCCGAGGTCCACCACGGCGTAGAGGATCAGCGCTCCGAGGCCGCCCAGGATCGCCGCCGGCATCCATCCGGCGACCGCGATGGTGAACGAGCCGGCGCGTCCGGCCAGGGCGCGCAGGTTCACCGGCCGCAGCAGCAGGAACGCGAACAGCCCGAACACCCACAGCGCGATGCTGAAGAAGAACGGCGCGAAACCTCGGCCGTAAGGCCCGGCCGGGTTCAGATTCTCCCGATCGATGCGCACTGGGGTGCCCAGCACCCGCGCGGCCTCGGTGACCTGGTCGGAGTTGGTCGCCGGAATGCGGCCGAACGCCGAGTCCACGGTGTGGGTGAGGTCCGCGGCCGCGGAGTTGGCCTGATCCGCGGCGGTCCGCATCGTGCCGGAGCCCTCTTCCAGCGCGCCGAGACCCGTGGTGATCGTCCGGGATCCTTCCGCGACGGAGTGGGCTCCGGAGTCGATTAGCCGGATCGGGACGTTCGCGTCCAGAACCTTGCGCTGGGCCTGCCCGACGTCGTCGCGGGCTTCCTGCGCTCGGGCCAGCGCCTGGCCCGCCTCCTGCTGGCTGCGCGCCGCGTCCTGATCCGCCCGGCCGGCGCGGGCGTCGAGATCGCGTGCGTGCTCGCGCGTCCGCTGCACGATCGGCTCGTCGGCCAGCTCGGGACGAGCGCGCACGAGTTCGTCCAAGTCGGCCATTCCGCGCTCGGTGCCCTGCTTGACCGCGCTGGTGGCCGCGTGCGCAGCGGCGGTTCCGCGATCCACCTCGGCGGCGGTGTCGACCATCGCGTCCGCGACGGCGGGAAGCCGGTCCGCGACCGCCCGGTTGAGCTCACCGGTGACCTGGTCGATCTGCCCGGTGGCTTCGGCGACCTGCGCGGCTCCGTCGCTGACCTGCCCCGCTCCGTCGTGCAGCGCGCCGCTCCCCGAGACGAGCGAACCGGTTCCCTGCTGGGCCACCTCGGTGGCGCCGAGCAGTCGGTGCGCGCCGTTGGAGGCCGCGCTCAAGCGGTCCCTCACGTCGGAGAGCTCGCCGTAGATGCTGCGCACGTAGGCGCCGTGGGCCGCCGCGTTGATCTGGTCCTGAAGTCGGGGCTGCACGACCTCCGTCATGATCCCGGCGATGTAGTTGTTCGCGTCGTTGAGCCGGATGTCGATGCCGGCCTGCTCGGGCACGGTGTTGCTCGCGGTCGCGAGCTTCGCGCTGAAATCGGACGGGATCGTGATCGTGAAGTAGTAGCGCCCCTGCTCCAGCCCGTCCCGCGCCTCGTCCTCGCCGGTGAAGCTCCACTGGAACGTCCCGGCCGCTTTGAGCTGCTGCTGCACTTCTCGCCCGGCGTCGACCCGCTGCCCCTGCGCGGTGTGCGCGACGTGGTCCTGGTTGACCACGGCGACCGGAATGCGGTCGAGCTTGCCGTAGGGATCCCAGTTCGCCCACAGGTACATGGCCCCGTACAGCAGCGGGATCAGGCACAGCAGCGGCGGGACCAGTTTTCGCAGCGGGCCGCGGAACCTGCGCAACTCCAGCAGGGCCAGTTTGACGGCGGTCATGTGGCTACCGATCCTCCGCTTCAGTTCGGGCGTTCAGCACTGGCCAGCCGGTCCGCGCTGCGCTGCGGCAGCACCACCGGTACCGCGTCCGGGAAGCACGGTGGGAAGTCCGTGGTGCTGAGCAACAACGTGGTACCGGATTCACGCACCCGGCCGAGGCCGCCCCACACCTGCGCACGCCCGTCCGGCCCGCACCCGGTGTCCGGCTCGTCGACAACCACGGCCCCCGGCTCGCGCGCCACCGCCAGCGCGACGGCGACCAACACGTTCGTCGCCGGGTCCAGGTCCTCGACCACTGCTCGACCCGGCACGTCGACCCCGACGAGTTCGAACGCAGCGCAGATGGCCGAGGAATCGACCCGGTCGATCCAGCGACGTTCGGCGATCAGGTCGTCGACCCGCAGCCGCTCCTCCAATTCGCACACCGGTGCGCGGGCGAGCGCCACGGTCTCGCGAACCGCGGCGGCATCACCGGGCAGGAAGTGCTCCCCGACGCGCACCGCTCCGCTGACGAACCGCATCCGGCCGGAAAGCGCGAGCAGCAGCGAAGTCCGCCCGGAACCGGAGGGGCCGCGAACCAGCAGCACGCCGCCCGCCTCGACGGCGGTCGAGACGTTCTCGAAAACCGGCCCCCTGTTCCCACGCACCGACACGCCTTCGGCGACCACATCCGTCCCTGACACCGGGGCACCCTAACCGGAATGGCACCCGATCACGCAGCACCACGCTCTCGTTTCCCGGAAACAACGATCGCTCCTGCCGAGATGCGGCGGCGCTCCCCCAGCCGCCCGCTCCGCGCTCCAACCGAACCACTTTCGTCAGCGGCGTAACGATTCCCCGATAAAGGGGGTCAGGGCGTACGACGTCGTAGTATCGAAACACTCTCATTAGACCCCATACAGCTTTCGCGCAGACCCCTTTACTTTGCCAAGTACGCTGAGAGCTGAGCATGCCGCTGACCGCCAGTGCAGCCGGGAGTCAAGGGATCGTGGCTTCGAATCTCGTCGTCCCGACGGTCGAGGAAGCCCGCTGATCTAGTACGAAAGTGCAGTTCAGCGGGCTTTTTGGTATTGTGGTGTCGATCTCACATTGGATCTTCCCGGATCCGCCGTGCCGATTTTTGGGAGGATCCGTCCGCGCACCGCGAAATGGGGTCGCGCAGTGGGAGGATTTCCTGGTCACCTAACCGGGTGTTCTTCAGAACAACGCCCACACTCGCCTACGCCGCCGTACTGCGAACCCGGGAACCCATGAACCGACGACCAAGCTCCACGCCGGGCCACGAGCCGGAGTGAATAATAACCGCACCTACCCGAGATAAAACACCAGGTCAAGAAGTGTCGGCCCCGCGTACGCGGGGATGTTCCTTTCGGCGAGCTCCGCCGCGGCGATCGGGTTCAGTCGCCCCGTGTACGCGGGGCCCGTCGGCCACCATCACGACAACCAACACGCAGCCCGACACCGAGAGTGCGCCGCTGTCCCACTGTCGGCATGGACGCGTCGGCGCCATCACTATCGCCGTCGGCCACTTGTACGGCGAACCCGGGTTGACCGGCGTCTTCCTCGTGCTCGTCGCGGCACTGCCGATCACCGTCCTCGTCGTCAGCCGGGGCGAGCAAACCGGACGCACGCCTTCCAAAACGATCTCGACAACACCTCACCTCTACGAGCCCAGCAACACCCAGCGGAGGCCCCATGACAACGACACTGTTCACCAACGCCGCCGTGCTCGACCCTGTCACCGGGACTCGCACCCCGGATCAGGCCGTGCTCATCGTCGACCACAGGATCCGCGAAACCGGCCCCACCACCGAAGTGCACACCGCTACGTCCGACCGCATCATCGACGCCGGTGGCCAGACCCTCCTGCCAGGGCTCATCGACGGTCACGTACACACCTATTTCCAAAGCCTGAACCTACCTCTGATGCAGTCCTGGCTGCCCTCTTACCTCATCCCGAAGGCCGTCCGGTCGCTGCAGGACATGCTCCAGCGCGGCTTCACCACCGTCCGCGATACCGGCGGCGCCGATTTCGCCCTCGCCCAAGCCGTCGATGACGGGATCATCGCTGGCCCTCGTCTCATCTACGGCGGCGCCGCCCTGTCCCAAACCGGAGGACACGGCGACGGGCGCCAACCCGGCGACGTCAGCCGCAACGACTGCTGCCGCTGCCCGTCCATCGCCCGGATCGCCGACGGACCCGACGAGGTCCGCGCCGCCGCCCGCGACGTCCTGCGCACCGGCGCACACCACCTCAAGCTGATGCTGTCCGGCGGAGTGTCCTCCCCGACCGACAGCATCTCCTCGGTGCAATACAGCAACGAGGAAATCGCCGTCGCCGCCCGCGAGGCCACCGCCGCGGGCCGCTACGTCACCGGCCACACCTACCTCGCCGCAGCGATCGCCAACGCACTCGACCTCGGGCTGCGCTGCATCGAACACGGAAACCTGATCGACGAGACCACGGCGCGGAAGTTCGTCGACAAGGACGCCTTCCTCGTACCCACCCTCGCCACTTACCACGCGATGGACGAAGTCGGCCTCGAGATCGGCATGACGAAGAGCAGCCACGACAAGAACCGCGAGGTCCTCGACGCCGGCCTTTCCGCGCTCGAACTCGCCCACCGCACCGGCGTCAACCTGGTCTACGGCACCGACCTCATCGGAGAGATGCAGGTCCGCCAGCTCGACGAGTTCACGCTGCGAACCCAGGTCCAGCGACCCATCGACGTGATCCGCTCCGCCACCACAACCGCAGCCCGGCTGCCCGGACTCGAAGGACACATCGGAACCGTTGCCCCCCGGCGCATCCGCCGACCTCATCATCGTCGACGGCGACCCGCTCAACGACATCTCCGTACTCACCCGCCCCGACCAATGCCTGTCCCTCGTCATGAAGAAGGACGAGGTATATCGCAAGACCCTCTGACATCATCCGCCCACGAATCGCCCGTCCCTGCCCCAGCAGCATCGACAAGCGCGATGGTGTCGATCGAGGTGTGGTCGAGCCGAGCAACCGGGGTCGGTTCCGCGCCTCGGCGGCTTCGACCATGGGCAGCGCCTGGGCGATCACGGGAGCCACGGAACCGTTTTCGTTCAGCGGCCACACCTTGTTCTGCACTTCAGCAACGATTGCGGCCTTCATCCGTCGAGCCATATCAGCCGGGCACTTCGGGACGACCGACCCCGAGCTCGCGCTCGCTACCGCAGGCGGCGCACTCCTCGGACTCCTCCACCTGCGCGTGCACAGCAACGACCACGGTCCCGACAATCACCCCGAGCAACTCAGGCTGACGCTCCAGAACCGTTGCGTCCCTGTTTCGTCCGGGCCGGTGAATTGTGGTTGCGTCCATCGCATTCGGTACAATGAATACTCCTGAATTACCGAATCTGCTTGAGTGAAGGCTGGCGAACTGGGCGCTGAGAGCTTGAAACGAGAGCTCGGCGCTTTTGACTGGCACGGAAGGTCTGGCCACTCTTCGGCCGCTTTGGCTTGTGCTGAGGTCTCTCCGCGCGTCATGGCTTGCTGGGCAGCACTCTGCGAATCAGCTGAGCTGGCGCTGGACGTTCGTCGCGGTGCCGGTGCTGGGCGCGGTGGCGCTGCTCGCGGCCTGGCGGTTCGTGCCGCACCAGCCTTCCGGGTCGGTCGGGGTGCGCCACGAGCTGGCGCTGGGCATCGTGGGTGTTCGGTTTCGCCGGAGTCTTCGCCTGCTACAACTACATCGCTCCAGCGCTTCAGTCGCGGTCGGTTTTGAGTGCTGATGTGCCTAGCCAGTAACAAGCGTGGAGAGCGAGTTCGACGTCTAAGAGCGCGTCTCACTTGGCGTGTTGGAGTCGTTTGAAGCAGACGAGGGCGGCTGCCAGGGCGAGGAAGGCTTTGAAGGTGTCGGCGCGGCGTTCGTAGCGCAGGGTCAGGCGGCGGTAGCCGGTGAACCAGGCCATGGAGCGTTCGATGACCCACCGGTGGCGGCCGAGGCGTTCCTTGGGCTCGATGTCCTTGCGGGCCAGTCGGGGTCGGATTCCCTTGTCTCTCAACCATCGGCGACGTGCGCGGCTGTTATAGGCCTTGTCGCCATGCAACTTCGCGGGCTTGCGGCGTCGCGGCCCGCGGCGGGAGCGGACCGGCGGGATCGCGTTGACCAGCGGGATCATCGCGTCACCATCAGCCGTGTTGCCTGCCGAGATCCCGGTGACCATCGGCAGCCCGGTAGCGTCGGAGAGCATGTGGAGTTTCGAACCAGGCTTGCCCCGATCGACCGGGCTCGGACCGGTCATAGATCCCCTTTCTTCGCCCGAACATGGGCGGCGTCAACCACCGCGCGGGACCAGTCGATCAAGCCCTGACCACCTAACTCGTCCAGCATCGCGTGATGGATCCGTGCCCACAAGCCCGCTTCGGTCCAGCGCACGAACCACCGGTGCGCGGTCGGGACCTTGACGCCGAACGACGGCGGCAGCCACCGCCACGCGCACCCGCTGGTGAGCACGTACACGATCGCCGTGAACACCATCCGAGGGTTCGCCGGCGCCCGACCACCACCCTGCGGGCGGTCCTTAACCTCGGGAATCAACGGCTCGACCAGCTCCCACAGCTCGTCAGGAACCAACCGGCGCGACAACGCATCAACCACAATGGACGATCATCCCGGACGGCGGGTCAAGATCCAAACGAGACACGCTCTAAGAACTCCTAACAGAATGTTTGGGTGCGTCGGTGTTGGACGAGGCAGGTGGTGAGTTGGAGGAGGCGGTCGTGGGTGTCGGCGCGGCGTTCCCAGCGAGTACGTAGACGGCGTGGCCAGTGCAGCCAGCCGAGGCTGCGTTCGATGACCCACCGGACCACCGGATCCGTGCCCGTCGCCGCGGCGGGTGATCACGTGTGTAGTACGGCGATGCCGGCGCAGGTGCCGGTATTTTTCGTGGTCGTAGGCATGATCGGCATAGACCACCTCTGGCCGGAATCGGGGCCGTCCGCGTCGTCCTCGGACACCGGGAATGGCGTGGGTCAGCGTCATCAGCTGGGTGACGTCGTTGCGGTTGCCATCGGTAAACGTCACCGCCAGTGGGGTTTCGCGCGCATCGGAGAACATGTGGTGCTTCGAGCCCGGCCGGGCGCGGTCTACCGGGCCCGGCCCTGTTTTGGGCCGCCTCGCATGGCCCGCACATGAAAGGCATCGACCACCGAACGGGAACAGTCGAGCTGGTCAGCCCCGCGCGGCGTGGCCAGCAGCACCTGCTGGAGTCGCGTCCACACGTCGGCTTCGTGCCAGTCGCGTAACCAACGCCAGCACGTCATCCCCGAGCCGAACCTCAACTCCTGAGGCAGAAACTTCCACTGGATACCGGTGTGCAACACGAACAAGATGCCCTGGAACGTCGTTCGGTCATCGATCCGGGGACGCCCACCCTTCTCCGGCACCCGCGTGTCCTGCGCAGCACGGGCTCGAGCAGTTCCCACAACTCGTCGTCGACCTCCCACGGTCACCGCCGGGCCACCAAACACCTCCACTGACGACAACAAGATCAACCCGCGGCTACCGTGTCACCAAGATTATTTTTGTTACAAGTCCTAAAGATGTTGACGGACGACATCCGCAACGAGGACCGGATCGTGCTGTATCCGCCTTACCGGGCCGCCGATCAACCAGATCTGGAACGCCCCACACACGCCACCCATGACGCGCCCCCACTCGAATAGCCACACACGAGCCACGCAGCGCGCCACAACACCACCCACGACACGCGGGTTAAACCACGACTCGACGCCCCTCACTCGGGGATATCAGACACAAACTGCACACCGTATGCTAACTTCGCAGGCATGGAGATGAATCCCACGAACGGGGATTCCTCCCACTGGTGGGGGTTCAAGTCCCCCCTCGGACACGCGCCAATACCCCAACGAGTCCGGGTCGAGAGTCATCTCGACCCGGACTTCGTCGTTGTGGGGATGGTAGGTGAGGCGGAGACCGAGGTTGCCGTAGAGGTCGGCCTTGTCGTCGTTGTCCGCGTTGCGGAGCAGTTCGTGTGGATCGCCGATCCGGGCGACGAGTTGGTGGATCTCCTCGCGGGTGAGTTGCCGTTGGCCACCGTGGCGGATGCGCCGCAACCGAGCAGTGGCCTCGGCTCGCCGTGTTTGAACCTCACGCATCCACCCGGCGACCAACCCGGGATCCGCCCCTGCCTCCAGGGCACGGCGGTGCGCGGCGAGCTTGCCGTCGCAGTCGTCGATGACCCGTTGCGCTTCGGCCACCTCCGCCTGTCCGGTGTCGTCTTCGTGCGCGTTAGCCAGAGCGTCCAGGGTCCGCTCCAGCGCGGGTGGCTTCAGCGCCGAGCCGATCCAGTGGTCGAGCTCGTCGAGGATTCCGTGCTCGGGCAGGTAGACGTTGGCCGGATGTTCGATCTCGTTGGCCAGCGCGTACTCTTGGGTGAACCGGCACCGGTAGTAGAGCTGGTGACGGCTCTTCTGCCCCTGCATCCGCCGGTGACACAGCCCGCAGTACAGCAGGCCGCGCAGCACGTAGCGGTGCTTCACCCGCGCCTGAGCACGACGAGGATGCTTCGCCGAACGGGTCGCGGCGACCTCTTCAGCTTGAGCGAAGGTCTCATCGCTGACGATCGCCTCGTGAGCCGGCGCCGCCGAATACACCCAGCTCTCCCGCGGGTTCCACGCCAGCTTCGTGCGATGCCCGAGCGCGACGTCGTCGACGTCGATCAACGACTCCTGCTTGCGCTGCTTGTTCCACACCTGCCGCCCCGTGTACCGAGGGTTCCGCAAGATCACCCGAACAGCACCCTTCGACCAGGCGACACCACTGCGGTGCCGATTTCGCTCTCGATCATGAGCACTCGGGCAGGCGATGCCGTCCCGGGTAAGCCCTTCCGCGATCGCGTAGATCCCGACACCCGCCAGGTACTCGGCGAAGATCCGCCGCACGACGGGCGCAGTCACGGGATCGGGCTCCAGCCTGTGCAGGCGAACTCCATCAGCCGCCTTCGCCGGATTCGGATGCGGCCCCGCATCCACGATCCGATACCCGTACGGCGGCCGGCCACCGAGAAATCGTCCTTCGATCTCGGTCTGCGACTGCATCGCCGTCCGGACCCGCACCTTGATCCGATTCCGCTCCCCCTTCGACATCCCCCCGAACACGCCCATGATCAGGTCGTGTGCTTCGGACACCGAATCGATCGGGCCGCCGACCTCGGGAACCCACAATCCGACGCCGTAGTGCTCGAACACCGGGTAGGTGAGGCTGTACTGGTTGCCGTAAAACGCACGTTGTGGCTCACCGATGACCACCGCGTCGAAACCTCGCGCCGGGTCCTTAAGCGCGTGAAGCAGCCGAGCCGCCTCCGTCCGCCGCTTCCACGGCAACGACCGCGAGTGCCCTACGTCGAAGTACTCGGCAGCGATGCGACCGTGCGATTCGATCAGAGCCTGTGCACGAGTACGTTGCCAGTTCCGCGATGATTCCGGATCTTGCTGGTCCTCAGTGGACACGCGTCCATAGAAGGCGAACCGAAGTGGCATGCCGTGCTTCCTCACTCGTCGGGGGTCGAAGTGTCCAGGCAGTCGCCTACCGCGCCGGACAGGATGATCCGAAGCAATGCCTGCGCAGCTTGAGCGGAGAGCACGGGCGGACTCTCCGGAGCCAACACCTTCGTGCTGCGGGGGCAGCTCGACCGAAAGCCTCGGGAACCCGCGGCGTTCCGGCCCGACCGCCTGTCGCTGCGCGGCCCTGCTCGGCACGGCCTGCGACCTACGTCTCCCGCAGTCTCCTCCTCGGGGCCGAAGACCATCACGCCGCCACCACACCGCATCGCCCACGCCCCGAACGGGACGCTTGCGGCGATGCAGCTGGCCGGCCCACCCACCAGCAGAAATCTCGATCTTCCTCTATAGCGGAAAACATGAGGCAAATTTAGCCGCGCGGTCAACCAAGGAGGAATCGCGTGATCAGCCGAGATCGAGCTCGGACGTTGCCGAAGATGCCATTGCCCAGGCTTTACCACGGCAAGATCGCCGGAACGGAAGCCGAACGATCAATTCACCTCCGCACGCACTCAGCACTGCTCGACACCGCCGACGGCCAAGTCCGCAACGGGCCCACTTCACATCCGTGGAAAGCGCACCAGCACGGTTTCGAACGCCGACCGCATCACCGGACCACCTCCACGAGTGTGGAGAGCACGCCGTACGCACTCCGGGCGGATCTTGCTGCGCGGAACACCTCCACGTGCGTGGAGAGCACGAACTGCCCGCCGTGCGCACCGCGCTGCGCGACGGAACACCTCCACGTGCGTGGAGAGCACCGCCGGTCTCCTGGACCCGGTAGGACACGGTCGGAACACCTCCACGTGCGTGGAGAGCACGGCGGCTCACTCGTCGACGTCCGCGTCGTCGACGGAACACCTCCACGTGTGTGGAGAGCACGAACACGCCCGGTTCGGGGCGGCTGCTCTCCGCGGAACACCTCCACGTGTGTGGAGAGCACCGTAGCCGGTCGGCGAGCACGCGGTTCGTGACCGGAACACCTCCACGTGTGTGGAGAGCACGCGGTTGGGCGAGCCGTGGCTGATCGCCACCGCGGAACACCTCCACGTGTGTGGAGAGCACTCGGGCTGCTCGCGACCTCCCGTTGGTGACCACGGAACACCTCCACGTGTGTGGAGAGCACCCTTCGCGAACTGGGGTTTTAGGGACCGTGTTGCACGTTTTCGAAGGGTCTCATGTCGCGACGGTAGCGTCCGCCCGTGGCTCGCCGACAACTCGGCGGCCAGTGCCGACTTCGTCGCGAGCCGCTCGACCACCTGGTCACCGTGGTGGCTGGCCGAGGATTTGGAGGATCTCGGCGACCCACACCAAGGTGTGCTCGTTCATGTGCTCGCCGGTGGCGTGCATCCGCTTGAGCGCGTTCCACGACGACGTCAGCTGACCAAGGGTGAGCTGTTCAGAAGCTGGGGCACTGTAGGGGTCGTAGCGGGCTTCACGGGGAACGGACCAGAAGAAGTCCTCGTCGAGTTCGACGACGTCTCCGACGCGCTCCTCGAGGTTGTTTATGGCTTCGTTGAACACCTGGCGCAACGTCTCCAGCGAGATCGTGCAGTCATCCTCGCCCACAGCTCATCCCCCTTGAGACCGCTCTCCCAAATTCCCGACAGCAACCTCCGGGCGCTGCGGGCCACGAAGTAATTGCGCTGCAATGTCGTCCTCCATGATCGCTGCCCACAAAGTAGAACAAGTCCATACCCACGGCGGGCGAGAACACGTCACACCGCGTCGCCCCCTCTTATGAAACGGGCTCCTCCACGCGAGGGGAGAGCGCCCTTCGGGAGCTGGGATTTCAGGAACGCCCCCGAAGTACACGGCATCGGCACGGGAAACGACCATGCACAACGACGCGCTGTACCTTCCGGGATGCTCCCACCGAGAACCGACCGAGCACGGTCCGCATAGGCTCGATTCGGAGCGCATCTACCGGGAGAAACTTCGGCCGCGCGCACGCGCAGCCAACCAACGCAGTGCCAGTTCGCCCATCGTCGTGCAATGACGAACGAGGCGGCTTCGCAAGTGTCCTTGCACGGCGCTGTAGCCTCGTTCCTAGTCAAGTGAGCGTTGAGAGCGGCATCCGTCGACTCGACGAAGCTGACGCCTCACGAGGTGGCTCGACGACCGGAGTCATCAACGCTGCGGTTGCCCCCGCAGCGACAGCCGGCCGCCGAGCCATTCGGGGTGCTGGTCAGTACGGCAATGCCGTACTGACCAGCACCAGCCCGTGAACCAGGCTCGCGATCACGTAGACCACGATCCGCATGGTCTTGTGCCACTCCTCGCAGCAGCAGCCATGCCGGAACACGCGCATCACCCCCTTCCCGCAGTCGGTCCGGTAGGTGATCGGAAGAGTAGTGCCTTCATTAACCGGCAGTAACCAGCACCCCCTCTGAGCCCGAGGGTGTTACCTGCAGTTGACAACGCACGTTACCGCTGGTTGACGCGATGTCGTCACCTGTTGACGAGATGTTGTCACCTGTTGACGAATTGGCGCTCGCGCTCCTTTTCCACTCGCTCCATCGGCCACCTTCTTGCCGCTCGTTCCGGACCGCCCATCCGCGGGTCCTGCCCGAGCGGAGAATTTCGGCAGGGTCTGGGACCTTGCTTCCGCGGCCGTTTCGTCGGTCCCTCCCCGTTGGCGGGGTGGTGCTGGGTAGCATCCCGGAAGTGGCACGGGAGTATGACGCTCAGCTTCTTGAGTCGGTCGCGGTTCGGCGTGGTCGGCTGCGCGAGTCGTTGCTGTGGGGACAGGCGCATCGCCGGTTGGGGATGGTCGACAACCTGAAGCGGTTCGCGATCGGTGTCGTCGTCGCGGCGGTGGGATGCGCGGGCTGCGTCGGGTGGTCGTTCTTGGAGAACGTGCTTACCCAGCAGCAGATGCGCCAGCAGAGCACGGTCGGCCAGGTGTTGAAGTGACGGGGCCGTCCGCCGCCGGAACGCTCACCCGGCTCACGCTCGCGACCCCGTGGCGCCGGGTCGATCTGGTGCTGCCCGCAGAGACGCCGTTGGGCGAGTTGTTGCCCGAGATCGTGCGGATCCTCGGTTTCCCGACGCCTCCGACGCCGGAGTCCTACCGGTTGTCCTTGGTCGACGGCCAGGTCGTCGAACTCACCGAGAGCCTGCGGTCGTCCGCGATTCCGGACGGTGCGCTGGTGCGCGTCGACCGGGTCAGCGATGCTCCGATGCCTTCCGTGGTCCACGACGTGACCGAGGAGGTCGCCGACGACCTGGAGCGGCGCCCCGGCAGGTGGAGCGACGGTACTCGGCGGTGGGTGGCGACGGCGGTGATCGCCGTGACGACCGCGTGGGCCGGGTACCTCGCGGTGGCGGCCATTCCGCCGGTGGCGTTGCTCGTCGCGGGGCTGGTCCTGGTGGCAGCGGGAACGGGTGCCGCGCTTGCGGGGGTGCGCGCGGTCGGCACGGCCGTGCTGGCGGCAGGCGCTTCGGTCGGTGCGATGTCGGTTCCGTTCTTGTTGGAAGGGTGGCCGCAGCGCTGGTCGGCGTGGACGCTGATCGTCGCGGTGCTGGTCTTGGCGGCCGGGATGGCGAACTCGCGGTTCCGCGCGTCGGCGACCGGTGCGGGCGTGCTGTTCGGGATGCTGCTGTTGTGGGTGGTTCCGCTCGTGTCCGGTCTCGACGTGGTGGGGACCGCGACGGTGGCGGGGATCGTGTCGACCGTCCTGCTCGGTCTGCTGCCCCGGTTCGCTCTGGTGACCTCCGGGCTGACCCGTCTGGACGACGTGCGGGCGGGTGAGCAGCCGGTCGCTCGGACGTCGGTGCGCGCCGCGCTGGACTCGGCGCATCGCGGGCTCGCGCTCGCGGTGGTGTTCACCGCGGCGTCGGCGGCGCTGGCCGGGTGGCACCTCGCGCACGCGGCGAACGGGTGGGCGATCGCGTTGGCGTGCCTGCTCGGCATCACGACCTTCGCGCGCGTGCGGGCGTGCCCGTTGACGGTCGAAGTGATCAGCCTGGTCACGGCTGCTCTCGTGGTCGTGGGCGGTTTGGTGCGTCATTGGTCGCTGGTGTCGCCGTCCCAGTGGTGGGGTGGGGTGCTCGTGGCGCTCGCCCTGTCCGGTGCGGGGCTCCTGGCACTCGCCTACCGCCCGGCCGCGCACACGCGGGCGCGCGCTCGACAGGTCGTGGACCGGGTCGAGGGTGTGGCGGTCGTGGCGATGGTGCCGGTCGCCGTCGGGGTGTTCGGGCTGTACCAGGACCTCTTGCAACTGTTCTGACCTAGGAAGGCCTTCAGTGTCCACAGCGGATCGCGAGCCCGGCGGGCAGCCGGGCCCTCCTGCGGCGCGCCCGTGGAGCGGCGGAGCAACCAACCGGCCACCTTGGGAGCAGAACGCCGAACCATCGGCCACGCAGCGCATCTCGGTGAACCCGAGGACACCACCTCGGCAGGCACCTGGCGCGGGTCAGCAGCCGGGCCCTCCCCTTCCGAACCGGCAGTCGTTCTCGCCGGGCCAGCAGGCCAACCAGCCGCCAGGACCAGCGGGCGGGCCTCCGGCTCCTCCCGCTGCGCACGCTCCCGGCGATCTGGTCGGGCGTGTGGCGCATGGAGATCCGCTGCCTCGCCGGGTCGCCCGCACCGTCGTGCGCGCGTTCTCCAGCACGAAGCAGCCGCGTGAGCTGGCGGAGATCCTCACCGCGGTGCAGGCGCCCGTCACGACGGGCCGCCGGATCGCGGTGACCTCGGTGCGAGGTGGTGCGGGCAAGACGGCGGTGGCGGCGCTGGTCGGTTCGGTGTTCGCCGCTCGGCGGGCCGAGCCGGTGCTCGCCGTGGACGCCGAGCCCGAGTTCGGTTCGTTGCCGTGGCGGCTCGGTATCGAATCCGCGATGACCTTGCCGGGGGCCGCTCCCGCGCTGATGACCGCCAGCGGGCAGAACCTGACCAGCCTGGAGCAGTTGTTGCCGCGCACCACCGGCGGCCTGTGGGTGGTGCCCGGTGGCTCTGGGCAGCGACCGCAGCTGGTGCGTGACCTGACCAGGGCGTTGTCGCGACTGTTCGCGGTCTCGGTCCTGGACTGCACGACCGGGATGGCCGCCCCCGCGAACAACGCGGTGCTGGCCGATGCGCACGCGGTGATCGTCGTCGTTCCCGCGACACCGGACGGGGTGCGCACGACGGCCGACGCGCTCGCACGCCTGGCACCCGGCGCGTTGCAGCACGTGGTGATCGCGCTCAACTCGCTGCACCCGCACGGGCGGGACGCCCTGCGGAACGCTCCGGCCCGCGCCGCCTTCGAACGGCTCGGGCTGCCGGTGGTGTCGTTGCCCCACGACCGGCACGTGGCCTCCGGGGCGCCGATCAACCCGGGCAGGATCGCCGAGCCGACGCTCACCGAAGCCTCCCGGCTCGCCGCGTGGGTGCTGCACCGGGCGCGGCAGTGGTGAGGGGCGGATCGCGACCCGATCGCCGGTACGACGAGGAGACGCAGTGACGACCCGCCTGGTTCACCGACCTGCACGCACGGTGCGCCCGATCGAAGACCAGGCGCCGCTCGACCTGGACCCGCCGCCGCTGCTGCCGGAGGGGAAGACCGCCGCCGGAGTGCAGGCGCTGCTGCCGATGGCCGGTGCCGCCGCGGCGATGGTCATGATGATGTTCTTCCGCAGCGGGTTCGCCGCGTTGGGCGCGGTGGTCATGCTCGTCTCGGTGTGCGCCGCGGGGGTCTTCTACTTCACCCAGCGCGGGCAGGCGACCCGCAAGCGCCGGCAGCAGCGCGAGCGCTACCTCGACCACCTCGAAGAGCTGCGGGAGGACCTGCGGGGCTGGGAGAAGACCTTCCAGACCCGAGCGGCGGTGCCCGATCCGCCGGTGGGCAGCCTGCTCGATCTCGTGCACGACCCGGCTCGGTTGTGGGAGCGGCGCCGCCGCGACGGCGACTTCCTGCTGCTGCGCGTCGGCAGCGGACACCGGCAGGTGCGCGAGCTGCGGATGCGGGTCGAAGGCACGCCGGTCAACCCGACCGATCCGTTCATGCTGGCCGAAGCGGAAGCGCTGCGCCGCAGGTTCGGCGCCGTCCCGGACCTTCCGCTGCGGGTGGACCTGGACCGCGCCGGTGACGTCTCGCTGATCGCGCAGCACCGGGAGGACGTCCTGGGCGCTGCGCGGGCACTGCTGCTGCAACTCGCGGCCACGCACGCACCCGACGACGTCACGATCGCGGTGATCACTCCGCCCGAGCGGGAATCGCAGTGGGGATGGGTGCGCTGGCTGCCGCACGCGCTCGACCGCGCCAACATCGGTGCGGCCGGGCCGCAGCCATTGTTCGCGCCCGATGCCGCCGCGCTGGCCGCGCTGCTGTCCGAGGACCTCGCCGACCGCGCCACCCGTGCCGCGCAAGCACTCCGCCACGGTGCGCGGGCATCCGAGGCGACGACCCGCTCGCGGCTCGTGGTGATCGACGATGCATTCGGCGGTATCGCGCACGTCCTGCCGACACCGGACAAGGGCGTCGGCTTCGGCCTGCTCGGCGTCACGGTGCTGCACCTGCTCTCCGACCGGCTGCACGAGCCCAGCGAGATCTCCAGCCGAGTGACCATCGGCGAGCAGGTGACCGTCGAACAGCTCTCCCCCGCCGTCACCGTCAGCGGCACCCTCGAACCGGCTTCGCACGCGTTCGCCCTGGGGTTGGCCCGCGAACTCGCGCCGCTGCGGTTGTCGGCGGACTCCTACGACGACGGATCGGGCATTCCGCCCGCGGATTTCCTGGCGCTGTTGAACATCGACGATCCCGCGCGCTTGGACCTCGCGCGGATGTGGGCGCGCCGAGGCGACCGGGACTTCCTGCGGATCCCGATCGGTGTGACCGCGCTCGGCGCCCCCACCCTGCTGGACTTGAAGGAACCGTCTCGCTTCGGGATGGGGCCGCACGGCCTGTGCGTCGGGGCGACCGGCACGGGCAAGAGCGAACTGCTCCGCACGCTGGTCCTCGCACTGGTCGCGACCCACGCGCCGAGCCAGCTCGGCCTGGTGCTTGTCGACTACAAGGGCGGTGCGACCTTCGCCCCGTTCGAGAACCTCCCTCACACGGCAGGACTGATCACCAACCTGGAATCCGATTCCTCCCTGGTCGAGCGGATGTACTCCAGCCTCGACGGGGAAGTCGAGCGCAGGCAGCAGCTGCTCGCCGACGCAGGCAAGAGCGTCGACTTCGACGAGTACGAGCAGTACCGCGCCGCCCACGGCGAACCGGCCGAGCTGCCCGCGTTGCCGCACCTGTTCGTGGTGATCGACGAGTTCGGCGAGCTGATGACCGCCAAACCCGAGTTCATCGAGCTGTTCCTGCGCATCGGCCGCATCGGCCGGTCCATCGGCGTGCACCTGCTGTTGTCGAGCCAGCGCATCGAAGGCGGCAAGCTGCGCGGTCTGGACACCTACCTGGCCTACCGGCTGGGGCTGCGGACGTTGTCGGAGATGGAGAGCCGGACGGTGCTCGACACCCCGGACGCCTTCCACCTGCCACCGGTGCCGGGCGCCGGATACCTCAAGGTCGACACCAGCGTGTACGACCAGTTCAAGTCCGCCTACGTTTCCGGGCCGCTCACCGAACCGACGCGCGACAAGCCCGCCGACACCGCACTGCCGCGGGTGCACGCACTCCCCCGCTACGGCTCCACCGGCGGCCAAGAGCACGCCGAGGAGCCGAAGGCGACCCGGCGCACGGTGGGGCCGACGCTGCTGTCGACCATCGTCGGGCAGCTCGAAAGCGCCGCCGAACCGGTTCGCCCGGTGTGGCTGCCGCCGATGCCCGCCGGGATCTCCCTCGACGTGGCAGCAGGCGGCTACGACCTCACCGAGCAAGGACTGCGGTTGCGCAACACCGGCGACGGCGGCCTGCCCGTTCCGCTGGGCTTGCTGGACGATCCGGCACACCAGTGGCAGGGAACGTGGACGCTGGACCTGTCGGTGGCAGGCGGAAACCTGATGGTTCTGGGCGGTCCCGGCGCGGGCAAGACCACCGCGCTGCGCACGCTGGCCCTCGGCCTGGCCGGCGCGCACCGGCCCGTCGACGTCGGCATCTACGGCATCGACCTGCTCGGCAGCGGCATGCGCGCACTCGCCGACCTGCCGCACGTCGGTGGCGTCGCCGCCCGCGACGACCGGGAGCGGATCCGGCGCACCATCGACGAGGTCCACGCCATGCTCGCCCAGCGGGAGAAGCTGTTCCAGCGCGAACAGATCGACGACATCGCCCAGCTGCGCGGCGTTCAGTCCGACCTGCCCTGCACCGACGTCGTGCTGCTGATCGACGGCTACGGGCAGCTCGCCAGTGACTTCGAGGCGATCGAGGCCCGGGTGCACGACCTGCTCTCCCGGGGTGCGCGCTACGGCATCCACGTCGTGGCCACCGCCCGCAGGTGGAACGAGGTGCGCGGCGCGCAGCAGGCCACCTTCGGCAACCGCATCGAACTGCGGCTCAACGACGCGGCCGAGTCGAGCATCGAGGGCAAGCTCGCCCGAGGCATCGGCCCGAAGCAGCTGGGCAGGGCGTTGACCGCCGACAAGCTCTACGCCCAGGTCGCACTCCCCCGCTTGGATTCCGCGACCGACTCCGCGGGCTCAGGCTTGCCGGATGCGGCAGCGTTGGTGCGCGACGGTTGGAGCGGCCCGGTGCCACCACAAGTGCGAGTGCTTCCCGCAGTGCTCGCCCCGCAGGATCTCCCCACCACCGAGCCCGGAACCATCGCGCTCGGTCGCTTCGAGCACGACTTCGAGCCCGCCACGTTGAACCTGTTCGGCCGCGACCAGCACTTCGTGGCCCTCGGCGACACCGGCACCGGCAAGACGAACCTGCTCAAGCTGGTCACCACGACCTTGCTCCAGCAGTACTCCGAGGACGAGATCGTTTTCGCCGTGTTCGACCCCCGCCACGCGCTGGCAGAACTCGTTACCGAATCCCACCTCGGCGGCTACGCATCGAACCACGCGCTGGCCAACGACCTCGCGATGTCGGTCGCCAAGGAACTGTCCAACCGGCGAGCGGCGGGGAACTCGAACGGCCCGAAGATCGTGCTGGTCATCGACGACTACGACGTCCTCGCCGCTTCCGGCAACCAGCCGCTGGCCCCGTTCGTGCCCTACCTGGCTTCCGGCCGGGAGCTCGGACTGCACGTGGTCCTGACCCGGCGGGTGATGGGCGCGGCGCGCGGGCTGTTCGAACCGTTCGTGCTGGGCGTGCGGGAGTCCGGTTGCCTGAGCCTGCTGATGTCCGGGGATCGTTCGGAAGGACAGCTCTTCCCCGGCGTCCGGCCCTCGACGCTGCCACCAGGCCGCGGCATGTTCATCCGCCCCGGCGACACGGCGCGCGTGGTGCAGACCGCGATGATCGAGGAAACATGACATATCGGGCGATCCACATTCGATCTTGCGTGAACTCGTTGATCACGACTAGATCACGAGGGCATAGTCCGAATGCTCGAAACGGGCTGCGCAGCGATAACCCAGCGCGTACCGGCGAACGGGCGTGCTGATTTCGACGGTTCGGCCCACAGGAGCTGATCGGCCTATTACGATCTGTCCCGGAAACGTCCGGGTCGAAGACTGGTGAGGTGTGACGTGAAGTTCGACATGGGGTCGTCGACGCTGTCGTCGTTGACCAAGCAGACGCAGGGTTCCAGCGACGACCTGGGCACGCTGATCCGCCAGCTGATCGCCGCTGCCGAACCGCTGGAGGGCAAGTTCAACGGCGCCGGACGCGCGGCGTTCGACGGCTTCAAGGCGCGCGCCGACGAGATCACCGCCGAGCTGAACGGATCGCTGAACGCGATCCTCGGCGGGCAGTCCGGCATGGACACCTCCTTCGTGCAGGGCGACACCGAAATGGCCGACAACGCCACGTCCACGCAGGCCGGTGCCAACTTCGACGCGGCCCGCTTCGGCGCCCGCTGACCTGGGGGAGAAGAAATCATGACGATGGATCGACGCAGTTTCGACACCGGCACCTCGCAAGCCGTGCAGGGCGACCTCCAGGGCATCGTCGGCCGCTTGGAGGCGGTCATCGGCCAGCGCGACCAGGCGGTCGCCGCAGCGATGGCGGACTTCCAGGCCGACGGGGTATCCGACGAGTACCACCACGTCGAGCAGCGGTGGAAGTCCGCGGCCGGCGAGGTCCGCCAGATCATCCAGCTCGTCAAGCAGACCATGACGCAGAACGACGACTCCGCGGGCAACGCGCTCTCCCGCGCCCGTTCCGCCGTGCAAGGCATCGGCTGATCATCGGTACAGCTCTCAGCTCGACGCGATAGAGGAGTCGATCGGTGCAATGGGACATTCACCCTGAGCAGGTGCGGGGTGTTCTGGGGCGGACGGCGAGCACGGCCGCCGAATTCGACGGGCACGTCGAGTCGATGCTCTCGGAAATGGAAGGCGCCGCCGGACAGGCGACCTCGGGGATCATCAGCGAAGCCCTCGCGGGTTTCGCCGAAGCCACCGGCCGGGACCTGCGATTCGTGTACTCCCGAGTCGAATCGGCGATCGGCGGGGCGACCACGGCGGTGAACGCCTACCTGCAAGGCGACCACGAGATGGTGCTCAACGCCCAACGCGGCGTCGCCAACGCCCCGGACCCGCGGGCGCAGATGCCGGGAGGCCACCGGTGATCAATCCGGGTGCCATCCCGCAGATCCCCGGCGACATGGGCGCGTTGTCCACGCACGCCGCAGCAGTGGGCACCGCCGGTACCGGCATCGCCGACACCGGCTCGGACGTGCACGCGAACTGGCAGGCCCTGGCGCCCGCCTACATCGCCCCGGAGTCCGGCCAGCTGCTCCAGGCCACCGCGCCCGTCGCCCAGGTCGCCGGGAACATCGGCCGCGACGTGGAACAGGTCTCCGGCGCGCTGAAGGCCTACGCCGACGAGGTCCGCCCCATCCAGCAGCGCCTGCGCGACCTGAAAGCCCAAGCCGAACAGCTCGTCGCCGACATCCACAGCTACGAGAACCAGAAACCCAGCAACTCCGAACTCGCCGCCAGCGCCAAGACCGGCATTGTCCCCGAGAAGGACTGGACCGACGACGGAGACCTCGTCGACCGCGACGGCCAGATCATGAGCGCCGTCAACCAGGCCATCGCGGATTGGATGGCCGCGCAACGCCGCTGCGCCAACAGCATCACCGCTCTCTACGGCGGCACCCACTACACCGCGGACAACGCCGACGGGAACCAGACCGCAGGCGAATACGGCTACACCGCCGACCAACTCACCGCAGCCGCCGGAAGCGACGAAGGCCTCCCCTGGGGCAAAACCGAGGACACCGGCAACCCGCTCTCCGACATCGGGCACTTCGTCCTCGACCTCGGCGGCCTCGTCCCCGGCATCGGCGAGCTCGCCGACGGAGCCAACGCCGCCTGGTACACCGCCGAAGGCGACTACGCCAACGCCGGACTCTCAGCAGCCGCAATGATCCCGTTCGTGGGATGGGGAGCCACCGGCGGCAAACTCGTCGGCAAGGGCGCGAAGGTCGTGACGCCTGGAAATGTAAAACCCCTCGATGTCGGGAAGTACAGCGATCTCAAAAAATACGAGAAGGTCGGCGACAATTTGGAGCACGACCACATCCCGTCGTCAGCCGCACTCAAGAAAGCCAAAGAAGAAGAATTGGGCCGCAAACTAACCCCTCAAGAAAGAAGGGATCTCCACAACGAAGGAATCGCTATCGAGGTCCCGAGGGAAGTTCACGCCAAGGGCGACACGTGGCGGCACAAAAACACCCAGGATCAGATCAGTACCGACGCATCCGATCTTGGCACTGCAGCGAGCAGGGACTACAATACAGCCCGAAAGAACCTTATCGACCATGGCTACTCAGCCGAAGAGGTCGATGCAGCCATCGAAACCATGCGTCAACTGAACCGAGAAAAGGGAATTGGATGACAGTCACTGGCGAAGTAGCCGTAATGCTAGATGTACTGGGATACCGCCAGGGCGATAATCGCATTCTCGACGCAATCGCACTAGTTGGACCAAACATGGAAGTCGAGGAGCTCGACTTCGATGGCGAAAAGTCAACACATTTCATCTTCAAGCCGTCCGGAACAGATTTCATCTTCGAAGATGACGTCTTGGTTTCGATCATGATACGCACGCAGCCGGACAGTAAAGATGAGACCTATGCGCTTTATCCGCGACCGACAGCACTGGTCGATGGACTCTCTCCTACCGCAAGCCGCACAGAAGTAACAGCGCTCCTGGGCACCCCGGAGCGAGTCGGCCCAAATTTTGACCGATACGAAGCGAACGGTCGGTATCTTCATTTCGAGTTCGATTCAGACGAACATGTAACTATGATTTCTACACTTCTTGAACCGATCTAACGATCACACACTGACATCGTCACCCACGCTGAAAAACTCCACTACCGACTTAGCGCCAACGAGCACCAGTTCGCCGCAACCATCATTCAGTGCCCGAGCAAGTAGATGGGTTGAACTGTTGTAGAGACTTACTACGTAGGCGCTGATCACGGAACATAAGCAGCCACGGCGGGTTTCTCGTGTTACGAATTCGCCCCGAAGTCCTACTGTCTCCGCCGGACTCCCTCAGAACACAACGAGAGACGGTACGTCGATGACGCTCACGCTAGGTCCGATTCTGCACAGCGCCGACATCGACCCCGGCGAGACTCATGTGATCCGTCACGCCTACGTACGTGAGCATGAGGACAGCGGATTGCCAGGCATCCACGCAGATTCCACCGACGCAGAGATCTTGCGGTACACGAGCCAGCAGTCTGCGAGACCACGAATCTTCCCAACCGTTGCGCCCCGAACCTGGATCGTGTTCATCCGGGAGGGCGGTAACCGGGCCCGGCTCTGGTCGGTGTTGAAAAACAACGGCGAGATATCCAACGATGGGAAGCTCCGCACGTTCGATCTCGTCGTCTCCGAGCAGTTGGCCGACCTCAAGAACCGCTTGGTGATCGGCTGGAAATCACCGCGCACTTGGCGGATCAACGCTACGACGGCCGCCGGCTACCCGGTATTCGAGATCGCCGACGCAGAGCCGGTGCCGTTCCCCGGCTTCGACCGGCTTGCTCTGGGCTACGTGGAACTCCAGGCCGTGATGCGCGAGCATCGCTACTCCTCCTGGCATACCGCGCTGGCGTCGGTGACAGGCGTCTACCTGATCACCGACACCCACGACGGACGGCAGTACGTCGGCAAGGCCGACGGCGCGGAAAGCATCCTCCAGCGTTGGCGGTCCTACGCTGCCAACGGTCACGGCGGCAACATCGAGCTACGCAAGCTCAATCCGGCGACCTTCCGATTCTCGCTGCTACGGGTATTCGACCCAACAACTCCCACGCGGCAAATCGACATCGCCGAGAGCCACTTCAAGGACGCCCTCGACACACGCAAGCACGGCCTGAACCGCAACTGACGGCCGCACTCTTTCCGATCACCGATGGAGATTCCGACCTGCCTACTGGAAGATGACCGCAATGTCGGAACACCTCCACGCGTGTGGAGAGCACATCCGGTCGATCAGCCGCCCGCCGCGGGTCTCCGGAACACCTCCACGCGTGTGGAGAGCACGCACCCCCCCCCGGTTGAGCCCTTGCGGGCAGACGGAACACCTCCACGCGTGTGGAGAGCACGGCACCACCATCTACAGCGCCGCCACCGTCACCGGAACACCTCCACGCGTGTGGAGAGCACTCCCACCCGCCTTCGATGAACGAGTCGTAGAGCGGAACACCTCCACGCGTGTGGAGAGCACCAGGCCGAGCCGAGCAGGCCGATAATGCCGGACGGAACACCTCCACGCGTGTGGAGAGCACCCTTTGCGAACTGCGGTTTTAGAAGGGGTGTTGCACGTTTTGGGAGGGAGTCATGTTGAGACCGGTTCTGACCTTCCTCGGCGCCTCCGTGGCCAACAGCCGGTCATCGGGTAGGTCGCCGAACGAAGCGAACCGACTTCGCCGGTGTAGCTCGAAAAGCGCCACGGCAGCTGTCGTAACCCGGTGCTGGTCATGGCGGCGGCCTCCACGATCCTCGTCGTGTCGAACCGTCAGCGTTGCGAGGAACGGCCGACTAAGTCGATGAAGGCGGCCCACCGTGCAGCCGACACACCGAGCACCGGACCTTCCCCGTGTTCCTTGCTGTCGCGGACGTGTACGAGATCGGCACCGAAGCACACCTCGACGCACTGGTTGCCGTTCGGGTTGCTGTACGAGCTCTTGAACCAGACTCCCCGCGTGCGGCGGGCGGCATCTGCGTCGGTCGAGGTCATCTCTGCTGCGATCCTTCAACGTCGGTGCTCGGGTGGGCGAACTACAGCTCGTCCGCGAAGTCGAGCAGCAACCGGCGCGTCTGTTCCGGGCCGACCGCGGCAGCCTTCTGCTGCTCCCACAGCGCCAGGGACTGCGCCGCTCGCTTGCTGTCATCCACGTACGAACCAGCGTCATGGTGTTCCAGGTAAACGATACTGACCGGAGGCTTCGTGTCGTACCCGAAGATGCTGTAGTCGTGACCTTGGCCCATGTAGTAGCCGACTCCGAACGGCACTACCTGGATCTCGACGTTAGGCCGATCAAGCTCCTCTATCAGCCGGTTGACCTGCTCCCTCATGATCTCGGCGCTTCCCGCGGTCCGCCTGAGCGCCGCCTCGTCAACGACGAACCAGAACTTCTGCGCCGTGTTGTTCAGCACATGCTGACGTGCAAGCCGGTCGGCGGTGTCGCTGTCGATCTGCTCCTGACTCGGGGAAGGCCTCCAAGCGCGGAACAGCGTCCGCATGTAGCCCTCCGTTTGCAGCAATCCAGGAATGACCAGCGATTGGTACGAGAAGAAGCGCTGACAGCTGGGCTCCATGTCGACGAGCAGCCGGAGATGCTGCCGGAACCGTGAGCTGAAGGCGCCACGCTTCGCCCGGCGGTTGCCTTCGGCTTGGAGGTCCCGCGCGTACGCCCGGTCCGCCTCTTCCGCCCCGTACGCCTCGAGCAGGGCGTCCAGCTCCATCGCTCGGATGCCACTGCCCGACTCGATGTGGGCGATCTTCTGCTGAGTGCAGCGCAGCACCGACGCGGCGTCGGCTTGCGTGAGCCCCGCATTCGTCCGCTGCCGCGCGAGTTCGTTCCCCATCACGATCTTCATGACCGCGGGCGGGAGCTGCCGGACCACATCTACCTCCGATTCACCTCTGGACACGGGCGCACCACCGCAGAACAAGTTCACCCGTTCAGTTATGTACTCAAGTTGAGTACACGAGTTACGGTATTGCGCACTGGGGATGCGATGACAGGAGAGCTTCCGCCTCGATCCCTTCGAGTACACAAGTTACCGCTCTCGCCGAGCGGACAGAGTGCAGACACGCGCGGCGATCCACCGGCCCGCAGAGGAAAAGAGGTCCCATGTCCGCATCACCGACTTCGTCGGACTCACCTCCGTCTCCGAACGCGGGTGACGTGGTCGAGCAAGCGCACGCCGTTCAGCACCGGCTCCTCGCACTGGTAGCGGCGTTGGAGGCGCCAGCCGCGGTGACCGCCGAGGACTGCACTCGGCTCGCGGCTTCACTTCGAGGCTTCGCGAAGAGCCTCGATCGCTTCGGCGGGCGCTGCCCCACCTCGTCGCCGAGCTCCGAGACGCGCACCTGGGTGTTCCCCGGCCAGCAGCGTTGACCCGAACTCCTCGAACCGGACGGACCCCGACCGCCGGTTCGGGGCGCACCGGCACCTGACCGCCCCCTCGGCAGGTGCTGGTAGCCGGCCGCGTGACGTGCTCCCCCGAGCGTCACCGGCCAGCCCGGCCGCACGACCGCCTTCCCGGTCGTGCGGTCGGGCCCGGCTGCCTCGCGGGAGCCACTTCGAACGGATCAGCACGTGGCGATCCGCCTCCCGAACAGGACTTCACCTGATGACCACCCGTACCTACGGACTCCCCTGCGCGTGGCACTACGAGGCCGCCCGCGGGATCACGCTGCGCTGGGGACGACCCGACGGCCACTTCACCGTCCACAACGGTGACCAGCGCGGCAAGCGCGACGACCACGCCCTGATCGACACCGTGCGCGTCAGCAACCCGTGGCAGGACGACGCCGACGTCGCCGCCAAAGCACGCGCTTGGGCGCGCGCCAACCCTCGGAACGGAGGAAGACCATGAGCAACGAGTACCCCGACCGGATCGCCGCGTTGAAGCTGCACGCCGTGCCCACCCCCGCCGAAATGGACGTGGCGCGGTTGTTGTCGTGCGGACTGACCAACAGCGCCATCGCAACTCGGATCTACCGCAGCGAAGACACCGTCAAGTGCCACATACGGCACCTCCTGCGCAAAACCGGCGCCACGAGCAGATCCGGGCTCGTGATCTGGATGTACGAAAGCGGTCACGCCGTGCCCGGCCAAGCCTGTTTTCCCGACTGCCCGCGCCTCCCGGCGAGCCCACCTCCTCCGAGCTCCGCCGTCGCCCACAACCACGCGGCGGCACGCCTGCACCGCACGCTCACCGCCGCCCGCGCCGATGTCGAAGCCGCACTCACCCGCCTCGGCACGCTCTGAGACCACGACCAGGAGGAAGAACCATGGTCGAATTCCCCGACAGAACCGACCGGCTCGATCTCGACGCCGTGCTCTCGCACACCGATCTCGTCCTAGCTCGACTGATCAGTTGCGGGTTGTCCAACGCGGTGATCGCCAGCCGGCTGCACCGCAGCTGTGCCGGAATCCGGGCCCAGACCAGCAAACTTCTACGCCGCACCGGTGCGCGCTCGCGAACCCAGCTCGTGGTCTGGATGTACGAAACGGGTCACGTCATCCCCGGCATAGCCGCCAACCCGGACGGTCCCCGATCGCCGCAACCGGGCTCGGGCAGGGCGCTCTCCCCGGAGCAGGCCACCGCGATGAGCCTGCCCGCGCTGCGCAGGCAGCTCACCACCACCCGCAACGACCTCGCCACGCTCGCCCGGGTCTTGGAAAGGCCCCGCGTACCCCGGCTCCCATCGGCGACCCCGCCCGCGAAGCACGGAAAGTTCCGACCATGACCGCCCGGCACCACCGAGTCCGGGTGATCTCGTTCAGCATCGGCGCACTCGCCACCACCAGCGGCCCCACGCTCGGAACGGCGCTGACCGCGGCCTCGCCTCACGATGCGGCCACCGTCGCCGACGTGCTGCGCCGCACGCTTTACCCCCGCGCCAACACCACACCGGAGTTGGTCGAACAGCTCGCCGCCGAACTCTCCCTTCCGCCGAGGAAAGTGCGCTGCCTCCTGCACTCACCGCGCCCGCTGCTCCTCGCACCGACCGCGCGGGCGCTGCTCGCCGGACTGCGCGACGCCTACCCGGAAGTCCGGCTAGCTGTGTGCTCGAACGTCGCGGCTGCCGACATCAGCCATGCCGACCTCATCCGGGCTGAACTCGGCCCGCTGCTCGACTCCACGCACTTCTCGCACCGAACCGGCCTCGCCAACGGATCCGGGCCGGAGTCGTTCGAAGCGCTCGCTCACCACCACGGCATCGCCCCCTCCGCAGTTGTCCACACTGGACTCGATAGGCACGAGGACGTCCACGCACCGTTGCTCGCCGGTTGCCGCGCCCTGCTGATCCACCGCGACCACACCGGCACACCGCGCGTCGCTGACACCGACCGCTACCGCACAGCTGCAGACCTTCCCCGAACCATCGCCGAACTCCGGCGGTGGATCCCGCAGAGCCGACCCCGTCCCACGCTCCCCGTACGGGCCTCCGCGATGATCCGCGACGCCCAAGGACGGCTCCTGCTTGTCCGCGGACCCGACGACGAGCAATTCTTCTTCCCCGGCGGCCGTTGTCATCCCTTCGGAGGCGAAGCACCGCCGGAAGCGATGATTCGCGGAGTTCGCGAAGAACTCCGCCTCACCGCCACCGCCGGGAGGCTGCTGTGGGCGGGTTCGTCGCACGCTGAATCACCGGACGGGGAGAACGAGGTCCACTTCCTCTTCGAAGCCCGGCTCGACGGCACCTGCGTGCCTGATCCCGAACCCACCGAGGTCGCCGAATACCGGTGGGCGAGCAACAACGAAGCGCTCCACTTACTGCACCCTGCCGAGGCCGACCGCCTCGTCCGCATCTCCCGCGGACAGCACCACGGCTGGCAACGACGGGACCGTTCCCGGCGATAGCCACGACCCACCTGTTCCGAGTCGTGCGGTGCGGCCCGCCCAAGCAAATGTTGATCTACCCGGAAGCGAGCGATGACGCCTGCGGTGCCGGGCCGCGATGACGGTTCGATTTCGAGCGAAAGGGCAGGTGAGGTCATGTTGTCGGTTGTTCCTCCGCGGTACCTGGCGCAACGGATCGCTCGCGCGGACGAGACCGCCGAGCACGCCGCCGACCAGCTCTACCGGCTGCGAATGCTGGAGGTGTCCCAGCTCGTGCGCGACGTTCTCCCGACGGCCGATGCCTTGGTCGTCAGTGTTCGCAGCAAGGCCCCCGAGGGGTTTCAGGTACACGCCGTGCTCGCCGCCGATGAGCAGCCGCTCTGGTCTTCCGGCGACCCCGCGCCCACTTCCGCCCCGAACGATTGGGGAGAGGTGTGCGCGCAGGTCGGCTACGCACTGGCGTCATCCCTCGGCAACCGTTCCCCGCAGGATCGTTGGCCGCAGAGCGGGTCCGGCGACACCGAGTCCTACATCGTCCAGCTGCACGGGGACGACGAGATCGCAGCCGCCATGTCGGTGTCCCCTGGCGAGCTCGCGGTCAAGCTGCACGACAAGGAAGACGACCATCCACTGTGGCTCGTTGAGCCCACCACCACGCCGACCATGACCGTCGGCGAAGTGCACATCACCGCGCACATCGGCGGAAACGGACACCTGATGGTGGACGTCACTCGCGAACGCACCACCGCGAACCGCTGGAAGACCGGGGCCGAGGTGGAGATCGACGTCCGCATCGACGGGATGAACGTGTTCCCCGCAGCCAGCTGACGAGCACGCGCTGTCCCATCTCGGCTCGTCCACCACCGACGAGCCATCCGCATTCCGCTTCAACCGACGCCCGTCCCAGGACGGGCGTCTTTTTCATGGGAGGTGAACATGGCGGCAAACCCGTCGCTCACGATGCACGGCTCGATTTCGGCCGTACTCGGCGACATCGGTCACGATGTCGCGGGGTTGTTCGAGATCATGGCTTGGGCGGAGGAGGAGATCGAGGCGGCCCGCCAACGGCACGCCGTCGATGCTGACACGCTCTGGCATTCGTTCACGCTGCTCGTTCCCCGACACGAGCTGATGTCCACCGAGTTCGTGTACCGCTCGCACGCCGTGGAGATCTTGGAACGGGTCGCAGCTGGAGAGGACACGCGGACGGCGACCGCGGCGGAAGTGTGCTGCGTCCTGGCCCAGGCCAGTCAAGTCACCCCGTTGAACTCGGTCGCTTCCGGCCTGTACTGCCGGATGTGGCAGCGCGCCTTCCCCGATCAACCGTTGTTCTGGGACACCCACGACGCGCATGAAGCGCTCGAAGGCGCGCGGATCGACGAACTCGAGGCGACCACACGCCGCAAAGCCGCCAGTCCGGACCGGGCGTTGGCCGAGATCGTCTGCACGGGGCGGCACCACGGTGAGCCCGTGGACTGCACGTACGCGACCGGGCACGGCAAGGAGCACCTAGATCTGGCGAGCTGAACACCCTCTCTCCCCCTCCACACTCAGAAAGGACTTCCACCATGGAGAAATCCGAACTGGTTCTTCCCGGAACCGACGCGATGATCAGCGAGATTCCGAACCTGCTCGGCTTCGTCCCTGCCGAGTCCCTGGTGCTGATCGGGTTCGCCGACCTCGGAACCCGCTCGGCTATGCGATTCACCCTCCGCATCGACCTGCCCGATCCGGAACACCGTTCGCCCGCAGCTCGCTACCTCCTCGGCTTCGCCGAGACCAGGCAGATCGACGCGGCCCTCGCGGTCATAGTCGGAGGTAGCCGGAGCGAGCAGCGGGAACTGGTCAACGAGCTCCGCTCGGAGTTCGACAAGCACGAGATCACGGTGCACGCGATCTGGACCGCCGCCCTGCACACCGGTGAGAGCTGGTACTGCTACCAGGACAGCGGATGTCGAGGTTCGGTGTACGACACCAGCGAATCCCAGCTGGCCGCCATGGCAACGGTCGAAGGGTTCCGCCGGTGGGGCAGCCGGGAGGAGATGGTGGCGTCGATCGCCCCCGTCCCGGACGAGGATCGACAGGTGCTCGCCGACGGAGTGCGGGCGTGGCGTGCGCTCCCCGAGAGCGCGCCCGGCTCACTGCGGGAGGCCACGGCCCCGGTGTTCGCCGCCTTGGAACAGCTCCGCGGCGGCGAAGCGCTGAGCACGGACCAGGCCGTGGCAGCGCTCGGTGCGCTGGGCTATCCGCTCGTGCGAGACCTGATGCTCGCACGCCGGGAGCCGGGCGCTGAGCAGCTCTGGACGATCCTGCTGCGGCATGCTCCGGACGCGGAGGTCGAGGCACCGGCGGTGTTGCTGGCGACCGCCGCGCACCTCAACGGCGACGGCGTGCTGGCCAGGATCGCGCTGGACCGCGCGCTGGAGGCCGTCGCTCCTCAGCCGCCCAGCAACGTCGTGCGCATGCTCGAAGAGATTCTCGTGCGCGAGCCGGCCCACCTCCGCGAGATCCTCGACGACGTCGCCGGTGACCCTGACCTCCGCCTGGACTGACAGTCCCCATCTCGCAGCCACCGCGCACCCCGACCGGGGTGCTTTTTTGTTGCTCTGAAAGGAGAACACCTTGACCATGACCACCACCGGACCCGGTGCACAGCACGACCCCGGCGCTGAGGCGCCCGAGGCACAGCTCCTGCAGGTTGATCCCAACGAACTGATCATCGGCGTCAACGTCCGCGCGAACGTGGCGCTGGGCTCGGGGTTCGTCGCCGACATCAAACGCCGTGGCGTCCGGGAGCCCGTCACCGTCGTCCGGCGAGCCGACGGTGCACTCGTGGTTCGCAAGGGGCAACGGCGAGTTCTCGCAGCGATCAAGGCCGAGCGGGCGACCGTGCCCGCGCTGCTCCTCGACGAAGCGGAGGAAGCCGACACCAAGACGCGGATCGCCACGGTCATCGATCAGCTGGGCGAGAACGAACACCGCGAGCAGATCACCGACCGCGACGAGCTCACCGCCACCCAGGAACTGCTCGAGCTCGGCCTCACCGCACGGCAGATCGCCCGCGAACGCTCGATCCCCCGCAAGCGCGTCGAAGGAACCGTCGTCGTCGCCCGCAGCGACGCCGCCCGCCGCGCCGTCCTCGACACCGGCATGGACCTTCTCCACGCCGCCTCACTCGCAGAGTTCGACGGCGACGAAGAAGCGATGACCGAACTGCTTACCACGGCCGCCGAACACCCCCACCGGCTCGACCACGTCGCTCAGCGCTGGCGGGACCAGCGCACCGAGGAAGCCGCGCTAGCCGCACGCAGCGCCGAACTCGTCGAGCAGGGCGTCACCGTCATCGACCGGCCCTACATCTACCCCGACGGGCTGCGCCAGCTCAGCGCGCTGCGGCCGACGCCCGAGTCCGAGCCTGGCAACGAGGTCGACCTCGAACAGCACCGCCGCTGCCCGGGGCACGCCGTGTTCCTGGACTACTCGCGGCGCAGCGGTGAGGTCCGGGACGTCGAGGTCTGCCAGGACTTCCTCGCTCACGGTCACGCCGAGCGCCTCGCTCCGCCGGGGCAGGCCACCAGCGCACCGAGCAGCGGCGGTTCGATGACCGAGCAGGAACGGAAAGCGAAGAAGGCCTACGGGCGCACCGTCATCGCCCATGGCAAGGCCTGGGATTCCGCCACGACGCTGCGCCGCGACTGGCTGCACCGGTTCGCAACGAGGCGCACGGCGCCGAAGGACGCGCCGGTGTGGACCACGCAAATCTGGGCCAGCGGTGGCCACAGCTTGCGCAAGGCCCTCGACAACGGCCACGAACTCGCGGGCGAGCTCCTCGGGCTCCCCGGTGGTCCGTCTGAGATCGCGCGCGCAGCACAGAACGCCACACCCGGACGCGCCACGGTGATCATGACGGTGCTCGCGATGGCCGCGATCGAGGCAGGAACCGACCGTCGCCACACCTGGGAACGACCCGACGAGCTCCAGCGCCTGTACTTCGCGCAGATCCAGCAATGGGGTTACGAGCCCGCCGAAGTCGAAGCCCTCGTCACCGGCGGGGCCTCGTCGCGCACGGGTGACACCGAGGACTCGCCCGAACTCGACGAGGCCGCCTGAACCACGTCCACCTGGCCGGTCCCGCCACTGCGGAGACCGGCCAGGTGCTGACCCGAGGAAGGAGGGAGTCGTTGTGCTGCACCGCCGCTGGCCGTGGTGCCCTGCTCGCTGCGTCCGCATCGACGTTCCCGTTCCGGGAAGGCCGAGCCGATGAGCATCCCCACCGACCGTTTCGCCGACGTTCACGACACCGACCCACCGTTGCTCTGCGCCGCCTTGGCCGCAGCACGCCGGGGGCACGCGGTGCTCCCGCTGTGGCCCCGCTCGAAACGTCCCGCCTTCACCGACTGGGAGAACGCGGCCACCACCGATCCGCAGAAGATCCGCGAGCTCTGGACGGCCGCGCCGTTCAACATCGGCATCGCCTGCGGCCCATCACGGCTGCTGGTCATCGACCTGGACGGCGCGAAGGGGCAGCGTCCTCCGCCGCGGTGGGCGGGAGCGCGCAACGGAGGCGACGTGCTCGCCCGCGTGGCCCGCGAGGCCGGTCGACCGTTTCCCTCCGAGACCTACACCGTGGCCACGCCGAGCGGGCTCCACCTGTACTTCCAGGCGCCGCGGCATCCGGTGCTGCGGTCATCGGTGGGGCGGCTCGGTTGGCGGATCGACACCCGTGGTGAGGGCGGATTCGTTGTCGCGCCAGGTTCGATGCGCGCCGCCGGCTCCTACCGGGTGCTGTGCAGCGGGCCGATCGCCCCGCTTCCCCAGTGGCTCCACAAGGCTCTGACGCCACCTGCCCTGGTGGAGACAACATCGACTTCGGTCGAGCCAGGGCGCATGGAGCGGTACGTGGCAGCCGCCCTCACCGCCGAGTGCCAAGCAGTGGCGACCGCCGCTGTCGGTGCCCGGCACACCACGCTGCTGCATGCCGCGATCTCCCTCGGCACGCTCGTCGGCGCTGATGCACTGGATATCGATGATGTCCGCAGCGCGCTGCGGAATGCTGCCGCGAAGCACGACGCGGACTTCCCCGCCTCGGAGGTCCACCGCACGATCGAAGACGGACTCGCCTACGGCGTTCGACGCCCCCGCGCACTGCTACCTCGGGCCGCGCGGGACAGCGCAACCGCACACATCCGAGGCGCATAGCGGCCAACCAGGGACTTCAGCGATGTTTCACGAGTATGTGATCATCCAGGCGAATTCGCCCGTCCCGCCACGTATTCAGTTGACACGCATGCCACTGTCGACCCTCGTGGACCAAATCGACAACGTCTCGGCGATCCGGAACATGGCCGGGCTGGCCAATCCCATGGCGTTGCGAGTCGCGGTCACGCTGGGGCTACCGGACCGCTTGCGCGGAGACGGTGCCGATGCCGACCGGCTCGCGACCGAACTCGACTTGTCACCCGTGGCGCTCGAACTGCTGCTGGACCACCTGGTGACGCTCGGGATCCTCGAGTTCGTCTCCAGCGGCTATCGGACCACCGATTTCGGCGAAGCCCTCTGCACCGACGCCGACAACGGCTTGACCAACTTCCTGCACCTGAACATGGCCGGCGGCCGAGCCGAGATGGCTCTTGTCGAACTCCTGCACAGCATCACCACCGGACACGCCGCCTACCCGCGACACCACGGGCAGGACTTCTGGGCCGACCTCGCCGAACACCCTCACCTCCGCGAATCGTTCGACCAGCAGATGACCGACCGCTTCCGCACCCAAATCCCGCACATCGTCAGCGGCTACGACTGGTCCCGCTTCACGACCATCATCGATGTCGGTGGCGGTCACGGAACCCTGCTCGCCGCGATCCTGGCCGCCTGCCCCCGACTCCACGGCCACCTGATCGACCTCGACCCCACCGCAACCAAAGCCCGCAACACCTTCACCGCACACGACGTCGATGACCGAGCGGACAGCACCGCAGCCAGCTTCTTCGACCCTCTTCCCACTGGCGCGGACGCCTACCTGCTGTGCGACATCCTCCACGATTGGGACGACGACCACGCGCACCAAATCCTGTCCCGCTGCGCCGAAGCCGTTCCCGCCCATGGCCGCGTTCTGATCATCGAACCCGTCGGCGGAAGGCATGCCGCCACCGAGTTCGACCTCGCGATGCTCGCGATCTTCGGTGGCCGCGAGCGCCGAGTCGACGAGTTCCGCAAGCTCGCCTCCACCCACGGACTCGCCCTCGAAGCCGTCACCGATCTGACCGACCAACGCTGTCTCCTGGAATTCAGGCCTGCCGAAGCGCCGCCAGCCTGATGCGCTCTCCTTCGTCAGTTCGCAGCCAGAACTCGTTCGAGGGCGGCATAGCCCGCTGATTCCCACGACGGCTTTCCACCAGGCAGACCCCGCCTCCCGTTCTGCCCGATCCCGATCAACCCCAGCGCGCGCACGACAGCCCAGCCACGGGCGCGGGTGATGGTCGCTTCGTCGACCGGTCCGTAGGCGTCGAAGAATCGATTCGCCGCACCGGTGGGCAGCAGCAGCCAGGCGGCTGACAGATCTGTAGCGGGATCACCCGCGCACATCTCACCGAAGTCGATCACCCCTGCGAGCGTTCCGTCCCGGACGACGACGTTCGCAGGGTGCAGGTCACCGTGCAGCCACTGCGGCGACCCTTGCCAAACGGGAGCCGCTACCGCCTTCTCCCACACCCCGCGAGCGTCATCAACGCCCGGGTGCTCGGCGATGGCCTCGAACCAGCCGTCGATGCCCTCGTGCCATCCGATCAGAGGAACGCCGCGCGAAGGATTGGTCGGCGCGTCGGCAGGCGCCCGCTCGTGCAGTGCGCCCAGGAACTCCGCAAGAGCCTCAGCCGCGCCGAGGTGAGTCACCGGCACCTGATCAGCCGGTTCGCCCTTGACCCAACGCACGACCGTCCAAGTGCGCTCGAACAATCGCGACGGCTCGCCGATCCGCACCGGGGTGGGCGTGGGCAACGGCAGACGACTCGCCAACACCGGCAACCACGTCTGCTCATTCCGCAGCAGGACCGGCGCGCGCTCGGTCCGCGGCAACCGCACGGCCAACTCTTCCCCGAGCCGCCACTGCTGGTTGTCCCAGCCCCCGTTGACAGATCGGAGCCGGAGCTCGGCGAGATCCGGGTGCTGATCCCGCAGCAACGCCCGCACCAAGTCTTGCCCGTACTCGGCCTCACCCATCAACGAACCCCGTTCGGTCACACGCATCGAATTCCGCGTTCTGGATCAACTACCTAGGAGGAACATCATGGCCGGTGAAACCCCGATCACGGTGGTGGGCAACCTGACCGCCGATCCCGAGCTGCGCTACACCCAGTCCGGGACGCCGGTCGCGAACTTCACCGTCGCCTCGACGCCGCGGTCGTTCGACCGGGAGTCCGGGCAGTGGACCGACAGTGAGGCGATGTTCTTGCGCTGCACGCTCTGGCGCCAGCCCGCCGAGAATCTGTCCGAGACCCTCACCCGCGGCATGCGGGTGGTCGTGCAGGGCCGGTTGCGGCAGCGGTCCTTCACGACGAAGGACGGTGACAAGCGCAGCGTCATCGAGCTCGACGTCGACGAGATCGGGCCGAGCCTGCGCTTCGCCACCGCCAAGGTCACCAAAACCAGCCGAGCCTCCAACGGTTTCGGCAGCAACGGTTCCGGCGACGACCCGTGGAACACGACTCCGGACGGCGGCGAGGGCGAAGCGCCGTTCTGACCCCGCCCCCGGTTGCCTCGGAACACCCGTTCCGAGGCAACCGGACCCTCGTCACGTTCACCCCTCGGCCGGGCACCTAGTCCGGCCGATCTCCCCGATCCCTGGAGATCTTGATGTTGCTTCGCGTCACGATCACCCGCTACGCCGACTGGCTCACCCAGCCCGACAACATCGTCGACTGGACCACCACCCACTACCGACTCGACCCCTACCGTGCCCTGGAACTGATCCAGGAGCACACCCGCCGGATCTGGAACGAGTTCACCGACTACACGATCGTCGACGAAACCACCGCATTCCCGGTCACCCTCGACGACATGGCACGAGCCGCCTACGAAACCGCCCGCCAGGACCCCACCTGCCAAACCCGGTTCGCCACCTGGCTCGCCGGGCTCCTGCACGAGCTGCTGTTCCCGTGGGACGACGGCGCCCCGATGGCCGAGCCCCACTGGCGCTACTGGGCCCACGCAGCCTGCAAGCTCCGAGAATTGTTCGACACCGTCGACGACTGGCTCATCGACCGACTCGACGCCACCTGCAACGGCGACTTCCGCCTCGAACTCGCCCGCCACGACGTGGCCGCCGCCTCCGGACTCCTCAAACCCTGGCACTGCCACCACACCCCGAGCATCACCCCGTCGTGAACGCATGGCCGGGTACGAAATTCGGCGCTCGTGCCCGAGGCGGGCGTTACCCTCCCGACGTGCGCTTCAACTTCTACATCGTGTGCCTGCGGTGCAGCGGCGCGTCCGGAATCGGCGTGCTGTTGGGATGCGCCACGGCGCACCTGTTCGGACTCCTGCTGGGACGGGTCCCCTTGACCCACGAGTGGCTGCTGGGCGCGCCCGTCCTGGCGTTGCTCGGCGCCGTAGCCGGTCTCGTCACCGCGAAGCTCACCCGGCTCTGGCTGGCGCCCGATGCCTCTCGCCGCAGACTGCGATTCACGATCATCGGCGCCGCCGCCGTTCCTCTCGGGATGGGAGGCCCTCCGGACACGACGCCACCAAGCTCGCTCACCGTGGCAGTAGTGCTGCTGAGCGCGGCCCTGTTCGTAGCGCTGTGGTTCCGCGGCTTCCGTCGCGAACTCGCGACGGTGCGCCAGTACCTGCACGGCCGCTAACACTTCGCGTCCCACGCCTCAGGCACCGTTTCGTCCTCCATGCGGGCTGTCGCGAGAATGCGCCGGGTCTCCTTCACCGAACCGATCTCCAGCAACTCAGACACCTGCTCGACGGTCCGGCCACCGACCTCGTGAATCCGCAACGCCGCCCGAGCCTGCCGATCACGCGAAGCCGCAGTCATCGCCCGCACATCCGCACGAACCCCGTCGATCTTGCGCTGCATCGCGCTGATCTTCTCCTCGGCAGCGCGGTCTGCGGCTGCGATGTCCTCGCCTGCTGCCACGAACTCCGCGAGGGCACCATCGACTTCCGCCTCGCGGCGGCGCTGTTCGGCCAGCTGCTCGACGTTGCGACGGCGGGCAGCCTCGAGCCTCTCGCTGATCTTCGTCGAACGACGACGGCGCTTACTAGTGATCTTGATGTCTTCGGACATCACAGCCTTCCTTCCAAGACAGCGTTCCGATCTGCGTGCCTTGTCAGGCTAAGAACGCTGTCGAGCAAGGTTCCCGGCTTGGGCAGTGCGGCGTTCGGGCAGGCCAGGCATCTCTCAGCCGGCGGCCACAGGCCGGGTGCTGGTGAAGGTGGGCAGGGCGTGCAAGCCCCGAAGGGCTAACCGCCGAGGCGGCTCGACCAAAAACACGCCCTGCCCGGCACCGGCATGGAAGGGGTCTACCTGACCATGCGCGCAGTGCCCGGCCAGGCTACCGCGCGAGCCGTCCCCTTCGGCACAGGACAAGCCCACCACTCCCGAAAGCACGGCAGTGTGAGCCTCCGCTTCAGGGAGCGGGTCGTAATGCTGCCTGACGGCGGCGGCTTTCGGTGCCGTCTCACCTGGGTCTGCTCCCCTTTTTCCCGCTGGAAGGCAGCGGAGGGTAGCCCTCCACTGGGGCGCGTCAAGTCGCAGGGAGAAACTTTTTGGGCGGGGACCCCTAACCCCACCCAAAAACTTTCTCCCTAAGCGCGACTTGACCCACCCCAGCTCCGGGCAGTTAGTGAGCTGCCAGCGGAAAAAAGAAGAGCAGGGGCGGGCTACGCCCTCAAAGAAAACAAGCCCACTTGGCATGCCTTACGGCGACAACTAGGCATTACAAGTCACACGTACATTAAAGCCCCCCCCCAGTTCAGCGCCCCAATCAAAACAACACATCACCCGATCGAGCAGTGCATACAAAAGCTTTCCGCTGGATTAGATAGCTCAGCCTTGTTAGCATTAAACCCGTAAGGAAATCCGGGAGGCCAAACCCGGTGAACTTTCAAATTAGGGGTCTAGTCATGCAGATTTCTGGTTTTCTTCCGATTTCACACCTCCTCTCAGCCGTGTCGGAGTGCTTGGACAGTCGGGACTATCGCGGCGCGGTGGAGTTGTTCACCTCGCTGCGCCCGTCCGAGCGAGAGCTTGCGGCACTGCTGGAGTGCGCGCGGACGTTGCAGCGCCCGACGAAGGTAGCGCGGCCCCGGTTCGAGGCGTTGCAGAAGCGCGCCGCCGACGCGGACGACGTGCGCGACATCATCGCCGCGTGCGCACCGGCCGAGTGGGACCAGCACCGCCCGGTGGTCACCGTCGGGCACGCTGACCAGCGCGCGCCGCGCTGGACCGAGGACAACCGCCAAGAAGCCCCCCGAGACATCAGCATCGGCCGCGCGCTGCGACGGCTGCCCGACCCGGCCAGCGAGGAAGCCGCGCAGCGCGCGCACAACCTCATGGAGGCCTACGCCGCGACCCGGCTCGGCGTCGATGACGACACCCCCGCCAAGCCGGTGCAGGTCGACGCGGTGTCGGTGCGCCCGGACTCCCCGACCGTCTACGCGTCCGGTCTGGACTACGACGACGCCGCCAAGCACCCCGCGCGCGGCCGGTGCTTGGTGTGCAACGTCGAACCGTCGGAATGCGACCGCCGCCAACGGGACGGGTTGTGCGAAGACTGCCGCGAACGCGGACGCCCTGGCCTGGACGTGCTGCCGGTCAACGCCTCCCGCGCGACCCGCATCCGCGCCGTGTGCGCCTACCGGCTGGCACACGCCCCGCACCCGTTGCGCGCGTTGCGCGCCGAGTGGACCCGGTACACGCGCGACGAAGACCGCCGCGTGATCGAAGATTGGGTCAGCCGCAACGTGCGAACCACCCGCGCGGTCACGCTGCCCGCCCCGCGCACCGCGCCCGAACGCAGCCGCTACCAGGTGCGCGCCGCCGCCTGATCAAGCCCCGGTGGTGCCCTTCCGCGGGGAGGGCACCACCGGGAACCCCGCAGACACCGCACCCCGATCGGCCACCGCCAGCACTCCGGCCGCGCCAACCACCCCGACCGCGCCGCGCCCGCGCCCGCCCGGCCACCCCTACCTGCCCGGCTCGCGCCGCCCGCGCCGCTCGCCCACAGCACCTCTTGCACTCGGAGTGCTCCCAGGTGCTGAATCGATTGCGGTCACTCGGGAATCGCGTACGAACCCGCAAGCATGGAGCGCACCGCTTCGTCGTCGACCATTCCTGCACGGGTGCCGCCATGATGGGAATTCGCAAGATCACGCCGGGAGGTCATGAGTACCTCGTCGGCAGGGTCGCGTGCGGTGACCGCGACCTGGACGTCGGCGAAACGCTCGCGGACTACTACTTCCGGCACGGCTACCCGCCCGGGCAGTGGTTCGGCTCCGGTGCCGCGGCGTTGGGCATGACCGGAGAGGTCAGCGCCGCACAGATGCAGGCGCTTTTCGGTGAAGGCCGTCATCCCGACGCCAACGGCATCGAAGCCCGGCTGCTGGCGGCCGGTGCGAGTCCGCAGGAGGTGTTGAGGGCGACCAAACTCGGCAACCGGTTCCCGCGCTTCGGCGGCATCGACGACCTCCGCACGATGATCCGTGAGGCGTACACGGCCTACAACCAGGCCCATGGCAGGGAAGCGAATGCACCCATCAGCGAGACCGACCGCTCGCGCATTCGCCGCGACGTGCAGGTCCGGGCCTTCACCCAGGCCCGCGGCGCCCCACCCACTGACGACGACGAGTTCGAGGCGTGGCGCGCGGAGCAGCGGCGGCTGCTCAAGAACGCCACCGCCGGATACGAGCTCGTGTTCGCGCCGCCGAAGTCGGTCAGCGTCGCGTGGGGCTTGGGCGACTCGGCAACCCGCGAACGCATCGTGGAGGCTCACCGCCGAGCGGTACGAGACACGCTCGGCTACCTGGAACGGCAGGCGGCGTTCACGCGCAAGGGTGCGGGTGGCATCGCCCAGCACGACACCCGTGGGATCGCGGCGACGCTGTTCGAGCACTGGGATTCCAGGGCCGCAGACCCGCACCTGCACACTCACGTACCAGTGAGCACGAAGGTCCAGTCCGCTGTGGACGGAAAGTGGACTTCGGTGGACGGGCGCACGTTGCTGGCGTCAGCGGTGACGCTCAGCGAGTTCTACAACTCCCGGATCCGCGACCTCATGCGGGAACAGGGCGCGCAGTTCAGGCTGCAACCGCACCAGGGCATCGACCTCAAACGTCCGGTGTGGGAACTCGACGGAGTCTCCTCCGAGCTGTTGGAAGGGTTCTCCCAGCGCTCCGCCGCGGTCGAGCGGGAACGGGCGCGCGGCATCGTCGCCTATCGCCGCGCGCACGGCCGCGAACCGAACTCCAAGGAGCTGCTGGAGATCGGTCGGCGAGCCCAGTACGCGACGCGCCAAGCGAAACCCGCCGAGTCCCTTCCCCTCGCGAAGCACGTCGCTCGGTGGCGCCAGGAAGCGACAGCGATCGCGGGCGCAGCGGTGGTGGGCCGGATCGGTGAGCGAGTGTTCGGCGCGCGCCCGGCCACCTCCGATGAACGTTCGCTCGAAGAGTTGGCGGTGGCGACGTTGACGACGGTGTCCGAGCACTACAGCCATTTCAACCGGTGGAACCTGCTGGCCGAAGCTCACCGTCAGTCCGCAGGCGCAGCCATACACGCCGACGAGCGCGAACGATTCGTCGACCGGATCGTGCAGGCGGTCCTCGACGCACCGGACACGATCGCCTTGCAAGCCCCGTCGCTGGTGGAGGAACCTGAGTCGCTGCGCAGAGCCAGCGGCGAGAGCGTGTTCACCGAGCACGGCGCTGAACGCTTCACCACTCACCAGACACTGCGGGAAGAAGCCGCGCTGGCCGCGTGGGGACAACGCCGTGATGGTCACCGGCTCACCTCCGGCACCGTCGACGCCGCGCTGGCCCGCACCGAGCTCAACGACGCGCAACAGGCGGCGGTGCGCGGTTTCGCCACGTCGGGGCGTCGGATCCAGCTGCTGGTCGCCCCGGCCGGAACCGGCAAGACGACCACGATGAAGGTCTTCGCCGACGCATGGCGGTCCGCAGGCGGGCAGGTGTACGCGTTCGGGCCTTCCGCGCGTGCGGCGCAGGAACTCGGCCAGTCGATCGGTGCCCGACCGCACACGCTGCACCAGGTCACCACCGCTCTGGACCTGGGCAACGCGCACCGCCGGTTCGGCTTCACCCGCGGCGACGTCCTCATCATCGACGAAGCGGCGATGGCCGGAACCCACACCCTGCACACCGTCGTGCGCTACGCCCTGAGCCGAGGCGCCGATGTCCGCATGGTCGGCGACCACCGTCAACTCTCCGCGGTCGAAGCCGGCGGCGCGGTGCGGTGGTTCGCGCACCAGAACGCCGACTCCGTGCTCAAGCTGCGGGAGGTCGTGCGGTTCCGCGACCCCGACCAGGCGCAAGCCTCACTGCTGCTGCACGCGGCACAACCAGAAGGCCTGAACTACTACTTCGCCAGGAACATGGTGCAGGACGGATCGCTGGAGACGATGCGCGACGCCGCGCACCGGGCATGGCGCGCCGACCTGGACTCCGGACTCCAGTCGCTGCTGATCGTGCCGAGCAACGACGACGTCGTCGACCTCAACGTGCAAGCCCGCGAGCTGCGTCTGGCCCGCGGCCACGTCGACGACGAACGTTCCGTGCGGCTGCACGACGGCACCACCGCCGGTGCCGGGGACTGGGTCGTCACCCGGCACAACGACCGGTTGAAGACCCTGTTCCGCGGCACCGACTTCGTCAAGAACGGCGACACCTGGACCGTGCAACGTGTGCACGACAACGGATCGCTCGTGCTGCGCCACCAAGCCACCGGCGGATCGGTGCGGCTGCCCGCCGAGTACGTGCGCGAACACGTCGAACTTGCCTACGCCGCCACCGTCAACCGCGTGCAGGGCATGACCGCCGAGCACACCGCCCACAGCGTCATCACCCGCGGGATCTCCCGCGAACAGCTCTACACGATGGTCACCCGTGCCCGCGGGCAGAACCGGCTGTGGGTCGAAACCCACGAGCACACCCTCAACTCCCACCACGAAACCCCGCTGGAACGCACCGCACGCGGAGTCCTCGAAAACGCGCTGCAACGCTCTTCTGCCGAGACCTCCGCGTCCGAAGAACTCCGCTCGTCCCTCGGCGCCGAGGAGTCACTGCGCACGCTCGTTGCCCGTCACACCCACGTCGCCGACCTCGGTCGCGCCGACCGCATCGACTCCGTGCTCACCGAGCACGTCCCCGAACTCCTCGACCTCGACGGAGCCGGAGCACTGCGCCAACAACTGCGCAGCGCCGAACACCTCGGATGGCAAGCCGAACGCCTCATCCCCGAGCTCGCCAGCGGGCTCGACGACGCCGACAACCTGGCCGCACTGCTCACCTGGCGCATCGGCGACCTTGTCGCCAACCAACAGCCTCCCGCGCGCACCGCCACGCCGACCGCCGAACAGATGTCCCGCTGGCGCAGCACCATCGAACGCCACGACCACACCGCCGCACCCGAAGACCCCGAGTGGAACCGGGTGTGGGAACGCGCAGCCGCGGCGGCCGCCGAAGGCCTCGATGCCGACGCCGCGATCCGACGCGCCGCACACGCGCTCAGCATCCGCAACGCCACCGACCCGGCGTCGGCTTCCACGGTGGCCGCCGACGTCGTCGCGGCAGCCTGCGCCGAGCAACGCGGACACCAGCCTGTTCCCTGGCTCGCCCACGCCGACTTCCGCAACCTCTCCGCCGACGAGGCCGACTACCTGCACCGGCTCCAGCTAGCCATCACCGACCGTGTGACAGAACTCCGCCAGGCCACCGCCGCCAACCCGCCGCACTGGTCGACGGGGCTCGGCCCGCGGCCGGACGAACCACGAGCCGCTCTCCGATGGGAGGAACTGCTCGGGCATGCCGCCGCCTACCGCGAGACGTACGGCATCGACACCACCGACCCCGCACGCCCGCTCGGCGAACCACCCGAAGGCCACAACCTGCGCGCTCAAGCCTGGCACCACATCCTCGACCGCTGGACGCCCGAAGCACACCCCGACACGGACCGCCGCGATCCGAACGACCGGCTGCGCGAGGAGTTCGGCGAACCCCTCATGGCCACGCTCACCGCAACCGATCGCCCCACCAAACACCGCACCGAACAGCCCCTCTCCGACACCGTGCACCGCCGCGAACAACTCGTGCGTTCCCTGCTCGACCAGGCAGCGCGCGAAGCGCTGGCCATCCACGCCCCGGCCGCACTCGGCGCCCCCGCCGAAGAAGCACTACTGCGCGCCCTCCACGACGCCACCCGCGCAGGCTGGCAACCACACCGACTACTCCCCCGACTCAACGAACTCGACGACGCCCGCGACCCCGCAGCCCTGCTCGCCTGGCGCATCCACCGCCACACCGACGGCCGCGAACCGCCCGCACCCACAGCCGAACCGACCACCGACCAAATCGAGCACTGGAAAGGCCTGATCCAGCACGCCGAACAACCCGACTGGAGCAGTTGGGGCACCGTCTGGCGCCACGCCGCAGCCGCTTCCTCGGCCGGCCTCGACACCGACCGCGCACTCACCGACACCACCCACGCGCTCCGCTCGCGGACCGAACTCAACCCGCGCGAAGTCGCCCAACGCCTCGTCGACCACCTCGCCGACCAACGCACCGCCGGACTCGGGTACCGGCCCGCCCTGCCGTGGATGAGTTCGCTCCCACCCGACATCGACACCGGCCAACTCGACGACCTCGACCACGCCATCCGCGGACGCCTCACCGAACTCCGCGACGCAACCACAACCAACCCACCCCGCTGGGCGACGAACCTCCCACCCCGACCCGACGACCCCTACGCCGCCGAGCAATGGGCCGAACTCCTCACCCGCACCGCCGCCTACCGCGAAACCTACGGCGTCCGCACGGACCACCCCGACCTACCGCTCGGTCCCCAACCCCACGGTGACAACACCCGCACCCAGAACTGGCACACCCTCAACAACCATTGGAGGCTCCCGATGCACCCCGAACACACCGAGTACACCCAGCGCCGCCTCAACAACATCCGCGAGAATCTCATCGACGCCCAGGACGACCGCCGGGACGATCGGACCGATCAGCGCGAACATCTCAGCGACGAGCACCACCGCCTCCGCGCTGAGGAAGAGCACCACCACACGCAGGACCACGGCAGAGGCAGTGGCCTGAGCCACGGCGCATAGGAACCGATCGGGCATCGACCAGAAGAAGGTGGGTGGCGAGGGCCGCGATCCGGACGCGGTCAACAAGGCGCCGAGTCTGGCGGTGGTCCCACGTTCGCCGGGGCTTTCTTCGCTGAGCGAGGTCCGACTGCGAGCGCGTTCTTCCAGTGTGGTTCCTGGAAGGGCGAGTAGGGCTCGCCCCCTGAACAGCAGTGAAGGCACCTTCGCCGCCGAGTCCGATGCGCGAGCGCAAGGATCAACCGGCATCCGCTAGTCCATTCGAGTGTGGCGAGCAGCGTTCGACCGCTCCGCCGTTCGTGATCCTCCTATCTTGATCGAGTTTCCAATTGGAAGTTTCCAGTTGTTCTCGCGACCAGAGAAGAGGACGCAGTGGAGAACCGAACGCGATCGTGCTCGTGGGGCTCTTCCCGCAGCCGGTTCCGTGCAGGACGAATTCCAGGAATCTTGCTGACAGCTGCTCTGAGTGCCTGCATCATGCCGAGCACGGCCGTGGCCACGACTGCTCCGGAGGTGCAGTCGACCGCACATGAGCAGGGCTGCGACCGGTTACAGGAGCAACTGCCGGAGCTGGCGAGCCGCGGCGAAACCCGTGCCTTGTGCGTCGAAACCCGAGAAGCGAACCCGGCAGATGGTGGACCCGCGAACTCGATGATGGCCGCCGCCGTCCCCGAACGGTGCATGGGGGACTACCCGAACGACGCGTGGATCATCGATCGCTTCGTGGGATGTCACCGCGAGCTCGTCCTGCTACGGGTGGTCGAAGTTCCGAGCGGCCAGCAGATCGGGGAGGTCGACCTGTCGGTGGTCAACTCCCTTGAGGTCGACCCGAAGACGTTGACGTGGAACCACAGCGCTCAAGTCTTCCGAGTCGGCGCTCGTGGCGATGTCAACGGCGTCATCGCCAATGCCGAAGCCACCTGCGACACCGGGTGCACGGTCGCCACATCGACGCCACCGTCCGGCCTGGTGCTCACCAACCCGCAGGGGAGCATGACCGCCAACTCCATTGTGGATCCAGCGGTGCCCGGCTCCGTTGTGGCTGGCCGCACGAGCTGGACCATCAGCTACACGCAGATGGGCGCTGCTCCGTCGGAACCTGCCGTCTACACCAGTGAGCCTGTGCGATGCGACAATGCCACACCTAACGCAGCAGCAGGATGTGTGTTGGCGCGCTACACGCCGACCTTGACCTACAGCTTCGCGAACAACGGCGAACTCGCACAACACGTCGCTGACGCGCAGGCATCCGGGCTGCCGGGTTCGCCGATCAGCAGCGCACTCACCCGGCAAACCGACCCCGAACTCATCAACAAGAACCGGAACACCGCTTGCCCAGGTAGTTTGCCGCGCCCAGACGGGACGGAATGCGACGAGTACCCCTTCGCCAGCACCAACCAGGGAGCGTTCCTCGGCAATGGCTACAGCCAGCGCATGATCCTCGCGGGCGACAACCAACAAGGCGGGCGCGAACTCGCCGCGTTCTATCGCACCAACCGCGTGATGAACTTCGACCCCTTCTACGTTGAAGTGGTCGGAAGCTAGACTGGTGAGATGCCGGAACCGTTGACCATCTCGGGGACCGTCGAAGCGAGCTATCACCAGTTCTTCCTGCTCGACGTTGACACCTACCCCGAAGATGCCGGTCGGTTGTCCTGGCAGGACAACGGCCTCGTCACCACCACCACCGGCATCCTCGCCATCAGCACCGGCATCCACACCGGACCAGCTCGTCTGGTGGTGGAGCGCTTGTCCAGCGCTCCACCACTGACGACGCGAACGTGGGACGATGTCGTGGAAACCTCTCTGCACGTGCCGCAGCGCGAGCTTCGCGTAGCCGGACTGATGCAAGAACCCTCGCCCGAACTGCGGACTCCGGTTCAGGTCGACAGCACCCTGTGCCGCGTGCGCGTGCACGCCAGCGGTCGCGATACGGCATTCGACGTCGCCGTCTCGGATGCCGTCGAAGATTACCTCGTGCAGCTGTGGGAAACCGACAGCGACGATCCCGATGCCATCATGCATGCGACGAGTTCTTATGGAACAAGAATGCGCGGCCATTGAACGGGAAGCTCCCCAAGGCTGCTGAACAGCTCGTTTGCACGCCGAGCGGTCCGCGGAAAGCATCAACATCGCAGTCCTGCTGCCTGCCCTGGGGTGCGTGTTGCTGCGCTGTGCGCCCGAAGGGGGTGGTCTGGCCGAGCAAGTGCGCCAAGCGCACCGCGACGCGTGCTCTCCACGCGCGTGGAGGTGCTCCGCGACCGGCCAAGGCCCGCCTCTTGGATAGGGGTGCTCTCCACTCACGTGGAGGTGGTCCGGACCCGCACGACGAATCCCACCGCAGGCGCCTGCGCTCTCCACGCATGCGGAGAACACCCCTTCGCGAACAGGGGTTTTAGAAGAGCAGTTGTTCGTTTTCGCCGCCTTCGGCGTATGCGAGTCGTGGAAGCCGATGCGCTGCAGTCCTTCGAAGTCCAATGCGCTCCGGCGTCGCTGTCCTGCAGTGGTGATGGTGTATCACTGTTCGTTGTCCGTTGGATGAACGCACACGGCCGCTCCGTCACCGATGGCGTCGGCTACCTGGTTCCACAGTTCGTCGCGTACCCGAGCTGAGATGGAGCCGACGTAGAGGCCTGGTGCCGGCTCGGTAAGCCAGCGCGACAACGAACCGCGCACGTAATCCGGTACGGCAGTCGTGGAGATGACCACGAGGTTGGACATCCGCTCAGTCCTTATCGAGTTCCCGGACGTGGTTGACACCTGCATCGATCGGACCGAGATCGGGGTTCCACAGGTGGACGAGCTCGATCTCGGTGGGACCGTCGGCGTCTTCCGATGACGTCACACGCCGATCTGGATCGAGCGGATTCTGCACATCGGTGACTATCCACGGCAACAGCCGTACGAGGTGGAAGTCCTTACGAAGCAGGATGCGTACGTCGCGGGTGACTGCCCGCTGGCCATCCTCTGGCCACAAGCGCGCGACCGGAACAACAGCAGACAAGTTCGTTGAGTTACGCCGCTGAATAGCCGTGCTGCGCGCGCCAGAACTCGTAGTCGTCACCCAGCTACACGTTGATCCATTCGGGGGATTCTCCAGTCCGAGTGACGAAACACCGCTCAAAGTGTCAGGGGCGCCGGGCAGCATGTGGCCGTCAGTTGATCACCATGTTGAAACGCTGCTGAGGATCACTCGTGTTGGACGAGCTCAAGATCAGCCCTACGGCACCGCTGTGGGGGCCGTGGGGCAAGGCGGGGAAAGCGAAACATCCGCATCCGTTGATCTGCCACGCGATCGACACCGCGGCGGTCGCCGGCTTGCTGTACGACGTCCTGCTCGGCCCGCAGGTGCGTCGAGACTTGGAGGAAGGGCTGCGCCCGCTCGGGGACCCCAGGGCGTGGGTCGCTGTGCTGGCCGGGCTGCACGACATCGGCAAGTCCAGCCCGATCTTCCAAGCGATGCGGCATGAGCTGGCAGCCGAGCACATTGGGAAAGAAGTGCGCCCGCTGCTCACCGAGCTGGAACCGAGTGCCAAGCGGAACGATTCCAAGACTTTCCACGGCACGCTCACCGCTGTGCACCTGAGCCGCTGTTTGGACGGATGGGGAGCGTCCGTCGAGCTCCGCGACGCACTCTCTTTCGGCCTCGGCGGTCATCACGGCTCCCTGCTGACATCCCACGAAGTACGCTTAGCCTGCGGGCGCCTGCCGCACCACGGTGGCGAACCCTGGCACGAGCTGCGCTGCGCCGTGGTCCGGGAGGTCGCGAGGCTGTGGGGGCTCGGTGACCCGGCGGAGGCCGACTGGCGCAACGCGAAGCTCGACGTGCCGAGCGCGGTGGGCCTCGCGGGCTTGACGTCGGTGGCGGACTGGATCGCCTCCGACGAGAACAACTTCGGCTATGTCGAGCCCCCGCTGAAAGAGCTCGATCTCACCGCTTACCGGGATAAGTCCCTTGCCCTGGCGGAAAAGGCCGTCTACGAGACGCTTCGCTGGAAGCGGTGGACCCCGCCCGCCGACACCACGTACCGGGCCCTGTTCCACAACGATCCTCGCCCGCTGAACGAGGCGGTCGAGCAACAGCTCGCGGACCGGGACGAACCCGGTGTGCTGGTGATCGAGGCGCCGACCGGAGAAGGCAAGACTCGTGCCGGGTTCCAGGCCGCGGCCACGTTGGTGAACCGGCTCGGCTTGTCGGGGATGTACTTCGCGCTGCCGACGAAGGCGACCGCGGCCCAGGTCCACGAGGAGCTGACCTCCGTCGCGACGGAGCTCCAACTGCCCTACCTGCCGAACCTGGTGCAAGGCCGATCGCCGGTCGATCCGTCCTGCGTCAGCGAGGACGGAGACGGTGCCCACGACGGGCACGAGTGGTTCACCCGCAAGCGCGGGCTGCTGTTCCCCATCGGAGTCGGCACGATCGACCAGGCGCTGCAATCGGTGATCACCTCGCGACACGTGTTCGTGCGGCTCACCGGACTGTCCGGGAAGGTCCTGGTCCTCGACGAAGTGCACGACGTCGACGCCCACATGACGACGCTGCTGCGGAGGCTGATGTGGTGGTGCGGGCGGTTCGGGATTCCGGTGGTGCTGATGTCCGCGACCCTGCCCGCCGGTCACCGCGAGCAGCTCATCGCGCAGTGGCGCGCGGGACGCGGTGGCCGTTCACCTAGGCACGCTGAACCTGGGCCTGCCACTTCCGGTGGCCGGCAGGTCACGTGGGCCGGCGAGTGCAGCGCTCCGGTTTCCGTGCCGATCAACGAGCTTTCGAGGATCAACGCGAACCGTCCTCCCGTGGCTCTGCACCACATCGCCGAGGCGGAGCTCGCGGGCTGGCTGCGCGAGCAGGACGGTTGCGCGTTGGTCGTGCGGAACCTGGTGCGCGATGCGCAAGCCACCTGCGAAGCGCTGGAACACGAGATCAAGTCCTGGCAACGCAAGCCCGAGCTCGTCCTGCTCACCGGGCACACGCCCACGAGCAAGCGAGCGAAGATCGAACGTTGGCTGCGCACTTCCTTCGGACCGACGGCCGCGACGCGCCCGTACGCCATCGTGATCGGCACCCAAGTGCTCCAGCACAGCCTGGACGTGGACTTCGACGTGCTCGCCAGCGACCTGGCTCCGATCAACGAGCTGATCCAACGGCTCGGACGCGTTCATCGCCACGAACGCGACGACGTGCGTTCGAACCCGGCGCCGCAGTTCGCGTTGATCCAACCGCCCGAGGATGACGTCGGGCCGAAGTTCGCGCGCGGACTGCACAACGTCTACCACCACGCTCCGATGCTGCAGACCTGGCGCGTGCTGTGGGGCCGGGCGGAACTGAAGTTGCCCGGCGAAACCGGCCAGTTGGTATCCGAGGTCTACGACGCACCGGTTGACGTCCTGAGCCCGGCGATGCGCCGACGATTCGAGAAGGCCGAACGAAGCATGGCCGCCCAGGACGCGAACGACGAGTCCAAGGTCCGCCGGTTCTACCTCCCTCCGCTGCGCCCCGAGGACTCCGTCCGAGAACTGACCGACCGCCCCACGATCGCCGCCCGCACCCGCAAGGACACCCCCTGGAAGGACAGCACGTGACCACCGACGACACCGTGTCGCTCGAACCGTTCGAGGTCGTACTGCTGCGCCCGGACGAGCCGTTACCGCGCGCGCTCGACGGCACCCCGGTCGACCTGTCCGACACGCACGATCTCGACGAGGCGGAGCAGCAGGCGCTCGTGGATTCGACCGTGCACATCCACCCCGCAGAGCTCGGGGAACGTGCTCTCAGGGTGGTGAGCGACCTGCCGGTGCCCGGGTGCTTCGAACGGTCCGGCTGGCTGCAGGACCACCAAGTACTCGTGCTCGACGAGGCCTCCCGTATCGGCCCCGTCCGCTTCGAGCTCCACGAGACCCTCGGCCTGCGCATCGAGGAGGACGGATGACCCGGCCATCGTTCGACCTCTCGACCGAACCGTGGATTCCAGTGGTCGACCGCGAGGGCGACTCCCGCACGCTCAGCATCATCGATGTCTTCCGCCAAGCGCACGATCTGCGGTGGATCGACGCGGAAGCCCCGCCGGTCGCCGCCGCCCTGCACCGGCTGCTGCTGGCCGTGCTGCACGCCGGCCTCGGCGGTCCGCGCGACCGGAAGGCGTGGGGAAGCCTGTGGGAGGCGCCCGAGCTGCCCGCCGAATCGGTGCGCAAATACATCGAGAGCGTGCCCGGCGCATTCGACCTGTTCGACGCGGAGCGGCCGTTCCTGCAGTGCCCGGCGTTGGAGACCGTGGACGTGCGGCCGGTGGCGCAGCTCGTCCAGTTCCGCGCGGTGGGCAGCAACCTCACGCTGTTCGACCACACCACTGCAGGCGATCGGCTCGCTCTCACCCCGGCCGAAGCAGCGCGCTGGTTGGTGACCGTGCAGTGCTACGACCCGGGTGGCACGAAAACTCCGTACGAGAAGGTCAAGAACTCCTCCGCCGGGCTCGGGAACAGGTTCGGCGTAGTCATGGCCGAAGGCAGCACCGTGAAGGAGACCCTGCTCCTCAACGCCCACTGCTACGACCCCGAGTACGAGATCCCGTGGAGTTCGACGCACGACGATCTGCCCGCGTGGGAAGCAGGTCCTCCGAACCCTCGCCCGGAGGAACGCGCCCCGTACGGATGGCTCGATCTCCTCACCTGGCCCGCCCGCCGAGTGCTCCTGCACCCCTCGACCAAGTCCGGCGACTGCACCGTGGACGGCGTCGTCATCACCCCCGGCGTCACCTTGAAGAACGAGCTCCGCCAGGTCGAGCTGATGGCGGCGTTCGAGAAACCACCTTCGAAGTCGAAGAAGGACGACCAGCCGTGGAACCCGGTTCGACTGCACGAGCTCCGCGGGGTGTGGCGGCACGCGCGCAAACTGCTGCTCGCCGAGGACACTCGGCAGCACGAACGCCCCAAGATCCTCGACCACGTCTCCGATCAAATCGAGTGGGGGACGCTGCCGGTCGACGCTGTGTTCACCATCCGCGTGTTCGGCCAGCAGCTCGACGACAGCGGCGGCGGTTCGGTGTACGCCTGGCTGCAGGAACAGCTCCCCGCACCCGCCGCACTACTCACCAACCGCCAGCCCTGGCTCGGTGAGGTCCTGGGCAGTTGCGTCGCACTCGCGGACAACCTCGGCAGGGCGCTGGACCAGTTCGCGAACGAGTGCCGCAAAGCCTTCCACGCCGAACACAGCACCGATGCGAAACGCCGCGCCAAGCACAACTTCGGACTCACGCAGGCCTATTGGCCGACTCTCCCCACCGAGTTCGCCACGCTGCTGCGCGCCCTCGGCACCGTCGTCGTCGATCGGTCACCGGCGAAGCCACCGATCAACGCATGGCGCGACACCGTGCGCTCGACCGCCGAAGACGCGGTGGACCGCGCCGTCGCCCAGCTGCGAGACCGGCAGGCACGCCACCTCGCCGAAATCGCCGCGGCCTACGAGGAGTTCCGGAAATCGGTGTTCCACCACTGCCGCACCTTCGACGACCAGATCGGCCGCCATCTTCTCTGAGACGGGACACCATGACCACCAGCGAGAAACCGCCGGTCCGCGAACGCCGCGAGCAGTTCATCGCCCAGCTCGAAAAGCTGGCCCGGACTCTCGCGCACGACCAGAGCAACGCCGCATCACAAGCACGACGCACGCTGGCCCAGCTGCGGCGATCGGTCAGTGGCCAACGCCACGAGCACGAGGCGCTCGCGCTCATCTTCGAGCACGACCCGCCGCGCGCTGAGGAGAAGATCTGGCTGCTCGTCGCCGGGTTGTTCGCCTTCAACCCGCAGCCGAGCAGGAACCGGACCCCGCTGGGCGCCTCTCTCCGCCAACTCGACCGCAAGCGCTCGGGCAGCACCGCCCAGAAGCGCCTGCGCCAGCTGCTCGCCGCCGACGTGAACTCGCTGCCACACCACCTGCGTTCGACGCTGCAACTGCTGGCCGCCGACGACATCCCGGTGAACTACCGGGCGCTGCTCGACGACGCGGTCGTCCTGCTCCGGCCGGACGTCGACGAAGAAAGAGCTCGCGACGTCCGCTGGCGGTGGGCCCGGGACTTCCACAGCTATACCGCACCGAAGACCGACAACGACGATTCTTCCCAGGAGAACGACCAGTGATCCTCGAACTGCACCTGCTCCAGTCCTTCCCGGTCAGCAACCTCAACCGGGACGACCTCGGCCAGCCCAAGAGCGCCACCTTCGGCGGGGTGCCGCGCGCCCGGATCTCCAGCCAGTCGCTGAAGCGCGCCGCCCGCGACGAGTTCACCGAGTACGGGTTGCAGAAGACGAACCTCGGGTCACGCACGAAACGACTCGTCATCGGCACTGCCGAGGAACTCGGCAAGCGCGGCTGTGACACCGAGATCGCTCCCGCCATCGCCACAGCAGCACTGGGCCAACTCGGATTCAAGGTGGAGAAGGCCCAACGCACCCAGTACCTGATGTTCGTCGGCCACCACGCGATCGAGCTGCTCGCCGACTTCTGCGAGGAGAACTGGGACCCGATCGCCGAAGCCGTCGAAAAGGCGAAGGCGTCGAAGAAGAAGGACTCGGACGAGCCGGTCAAGATCGCCAAGGTCAAGCCGGAGAAGGAGGTCGCCGCCGCCGCGAAGCGGATCTTCGACGCGACCCGTTCCGCCGACATCGCGCTGTTCGGCCGCATGATCGCCGACAACAGCGACTTCAACGTCAACGCCGCTTCGCAGGTCGCGCACGCGATTTCCACGCACGCGGTGGCGACCGAGTTCGACTACTACACCGCGGTCGACGACCTGAAGAAGGACGATGAGCCCGGCGCGGACATGATCGGCACGATCGACTTCAACACCGCCTGCTACTACCGCTACGTCAACCTCGACCTGACCCAGCTCCGGAAGAACCTGCTGGGCGACGAAGAACTCGTCGCGCAAGCCGCGAAGGCCTGGCTCGGCGCGTTCATCGAGACCACCCCCACCGGCAAGCAGACCACGACCGCAGCCCGCACCATGCCCGAAACCCTGCTCGGCACCGTGCGCAACCGCGGCGCGTGGAACCTGGCGAACGCGTTCCTGCGCCCCGTCACCGGAACCGACCTCCTCGGCACCTCCACCCAGCGGATGTTCGAGCACTTCGAGAAGCTTCGGGGCTTCTACGGCGACTCCGCGCTGCGCACTGTGGCCGGCGCCGCGCTCAGCTGCGGAACAGACCCGCTGCCGGCCGAGGACACCGTCACCGGCATCGACGAGCTGAGCACCCGGCTGCTGACCACCGCACTGGAAACCGCATGACCCACACGCTCGCACTGTGCCTGGACGCCCCCATGCAGTCCTGGGGTCTGCGCTCCCGGTTCCAGAGCCGCGACACCGCGCAGGAACCCACCAAGTCCGGCGTCATCGGCCTGCTCGCCGCCGCGCTCGGCATCGCCCGGGACAAGGACGACGAGGTGCAGGAACTCGCAAAGGCTCGGATGGGCGTTCGCGTCGACCGGGAAGGCCTCGTGGAACGCGACTACCACACGGTCAACCGCGTCCCCAACACCGAAGGCAAGGCCCACCGCACCGCCGTCAGCCACCGCTACTACCTGGCCGACGCGGTGTTCCTCGTCGCCCTCGAACACGAGGACCGGGCCGAACTGCTGCGCTGGCACGCCACGCTCAACGACCCCGTGTGGCCGATCTACTTCGGGCGCAAGGCCTTCGTACCCGCCCGCCCGCTCGTCTCGCCGGAGGCCGACTCGTCCTTGCTCGGCGTCACCGAGCAGTCCGCTGCAGACGTGCTCGCCGAGCACGGATGGTTGGAGAACCGAACCAAGGACCGGGACAGCACGACGAAGGCCGTGTCCCACGGCGAAGAGCGCTCGCTTCGGACGCTGATCGACACCGGCCCGGACGACGAGATCGCCGAACCGCGTCGAGACGTCCCGGTTTCCTTCCACCCGCGCAACCGCCTGTACGGAACCCGATCCGTGCGTCCCGGACACGTGCAGCTCACCGAATCGATGATCCACGCCGGAGCACACCTGTGTACCTGAGCCGACTCACGCCCGACACCACCTCGCACCGGTTCCGCCGCGACCACGGCGACCTGCAGCACATGCACCGCACCGTCATGTCCGGATTCCCGGACACCGAACAGGACAAGCGCGCCCGCTCCGAACACGCGGTGCTGTGGCGACTGGACTCGGCCGACCGCGGCTTCGCCCTCTACGTCCAGAGCCGCACTCGCCCGGACTGGGACCACCTCGGCGACTACCTCGACCAACCCGCCGAGGTCCAGGAGCTTGCGCCCGTGCTCGATGCCGTCCAGCCCGGGCGCAAGCTCGCGTTCCGCCTGGCGGCGAACCCCACGAAACGCCTTCGCTACGAAGACCAGCGCGTATCCGGGCGCGCCGGTCGCCGCGACAACCGCTACCCCATCATCAAACCCGAAGCGCAGCTCGCCTGGCTGGTCAACCAGGGCGACCGCAACGGCTTCATCATCCCCGCAGGCTCCGACGCGCGACCCGACGTCGCGCTCGTCCCCGGTCCGCGCCTCACCGGCCGGCAAACCGGCTCGCCGAAGACCAACAAGGTCTCGGTGGATCCCGTGCGCTTCGACGGGCACCTCGTCGTCACCGACGCCGAACTCCTCACCGCAGCGCTCGCCGCGGGAATCGGCCCGGCGAAGGCCTACGGGTGCGGTCTGCTCACGCTCGCGCGAGCGCGCCAGAGCTGAAGCCGGGCCCCACCGCAAACTCGAAACTCGCGCTGCCGCAACGAGAAGTGCGATCGGTTCGACGAGGTCGAACGTTGCGCTGGTTTCCCGCCGAAGCCCGATCACGGCGGGAAACCCGGCCAGCGCTCGGCTTCCACCTCCCGTGCCACACCCCGGACAAAAACCCCGCGCGCCCTCGACGCTGTGGAACCGCCCATGATGGCCTCCCAACAGCTGTGCAACCAGCCGCCCCACTGACCGAGCCGACCGCGACGGATACCTCAAAACGCCTAGCCCGGTGGGCAGCCACAAGTTCGTCGCCTGGTCATGCCGAATCCGAACCTCCGCCGAATCCGCCGGAAAATCCGGAGGCATCGGCAGCTGCAACGCGAACGAGGGGACGATCTTCCCGATGTCGTGGAGCGCCGCCCAGAACTCCAGTACGGAGCACGTCTCCGACTCGCTCAAGCCAAGGCCCGCAGCCAACCGTCGTCGAAGACCCGACGAGACGAAGTCGCGCCACAACGCGCGCACCGCCGCAGCGGCGTCCAGACCATGGCAGGCAACGGGATACCGAGCTCCCCCAAGTCCACGTTCCTTGCCCCACAGCCGCAGATCAACCAAGGGGTCGGCCACCGCACCTCCCAAAACGAGAACACTCAATCACGGAGCGGCACGTTAACGGCTACCTCCGACAATCCGGACCGCCTAACGCCAAAGCTGGTCTCAACGGGTGAATCGCAGCTCGGATGGCCAAAGCCATCTACCGCACCCGTGCGCTACCGTCACCGCATGGTTCCGTTCGAAAACGTGCAGCAGCGTTCCTAAAACCCCAGTTCGCGAAGGGTGCTCTCCACGCACGTGGAGGTGGTCCGCAGCTGTTCGACGCGGTGACGTCGCCGTCGTGGTGCTCTCCACGCACGTGGAGGTGGTCCGTCGTCCATGCCGGGCGAGGCGGCGGCCATCCGGTGCTCTCCACGCACGTGGAGGTGGTCCGGCTCAGGAGTCTTCGCTAGTCCTCCGTCTCGGGTGCTCTCCACGCACGTGGAGGTGGTCCGGTGATGGGGCAGGTGGCGCAGCAGGTCAAGCCGTGCTCTCCACGCACGTGGAGGTGGTCCGTGAACGCTGCGTCTGCCGTCCAGGAACGCGAAGTGCTCTCCACGCACGTGGAGGTGGTCCGGTCTACGGGATCGCGACCCGCGCGTCCTCGATGTGCTCTCCACGCACGTGGAGGTGGTCCGGAGGGGCTGTACGTGCCGGAGACCGCGACCCGCGTGCTCTCCACGCACGTGGAGGTGGTCCGCCCTCAGTGCCTCGTCAGGAAGTCGTTCGATAGTGCTCTCCACGCACGTGGAGGTGGTCCGTGCGCGAGGACGAGGGTGAGCACGCGGCCGTCGTGCTCTCCACGCACGTGGAGGTGGTCCGTGGCCTGCCGCTCGCGGCCGACGTGCTGTTGTGTGCTCTCCACGCACGTGGAGGTGGTCCGGGCGGCCCGTGGTAGCTCCCGATCCGCAGCCGGTGCTCTCCACGCACGTGGAGGTGGTCCGGCCCTGGCCCAGAAGGGCCGCGGTCCGTCGCCGTGCTCTCCACGCACGTGGAGGTGGTCCGGAGGCGATTCACAAGTTCGAATTGAAGAGGAAGTGCTCTCCACGCACGTGGAGGTGGTCCGTTATCCCGAACTGTCCTCAACATCTCAAGCTCGTGCTCTACACCCGTGGAGGTGGTCCGCCTTCGCCGCTCATGCTCGCGCAGACGTGGAACGTGCTCTCCACGCACGTGGAGGTGGTCCGCACCTGCTGGCGGCGAACGGCCTCGTGCGTGCGTGCTCTCCACGCACGTGGAGGTGGTCCGACCGTCGCCCGGCCGGAGTTTGACCGGCTCCTGTGCTCTCCACGCACGTGGAGGTGAGCTGATCACCGCGGGCGTGTAGTCGGCTCGCGTGGAAGCGTTCCGCGAGGCGTGGCGAACTGGTCGCGCGCTTGAAATGTTCTTCGTCTGCACGGGTTACCGCATACCGAAGGCCCTGCACCGGTCGTCCAGGCCGGGTTTTCTACGCCGTCCGCTGGCGTGGTTCTTCACCGAGGAGTGCGCGCAGTGCATCGGCGTTGGCCGGCGAGGCGTGTCCGGGTACGAGTCCGGCGGCCCTCCAGCGGGCGAGGATTCGGGCTCGTTCTCCGGGGGTGGTGGCGCCGCGGATGCCGTGTTGTTCGGGATGGGGGCGCAGGAGCTCGTCGACGAGGCAGTCGGTGAGCACCGGGCAGGTTCGGCAGATCGCTTTGGCGTTTTCGCGGCGGCGGTGGGCGTCGCTGCCGGATTCGCGGACGTCGTCCTCGCCGAACCACAGCCGGGGGTCCGTTCCAGCGCAGGCTGCTTCGCGTTCCCAGGATCGGGCGTCGTGGATCTTCACGGAGTCCTCCCGAGGTGTGGTTGGGGACCGTGGTCCCGGACGCGTTCGAGCGGTGCGGAACAGTGGGCGGTTGGTGGGTCGGCGTGCAGCAGCGGGTCGTAGCGGCGCCAGCCGGATCGGAAGACCTTCGCCTCGTACATGGCGCGGTCCGCCGCGGTGACCGCTTCGCGCAGCAGCACCGGTCGGCTCGGCAAGTCCCGCAGCAGCACCAGTCCTGCTGAGCAGCCGACCTGAACCGCACGTTCGCCGATCGGTAGGGGCGCGGTGATGACGTCGAGGAGTTCGTCGGCCGCTGCACCGATCTCCGCCGGGTTCCAATTAGCGAGGAAGACGAACTCATCACCGCCGAGTCGAGCGAACACGGAATCCGCTGGCAGCACACAACGAACTCGCCGCGCCACAGCACGCAGCACGTGGTCACCGCTGGCATGGCCGAAGGTGTCGTTGATCTGCTTGAAGCCGTCGAGGTCGAGCAGGCTGCACACGGTGCTGCGATGCAGTGCTTCGGGGGCGGTGCTCTCCCAGCCGGATCTGGTGAGCAGTCCGGTGACCGGATCGCGGTGGGCGATGCGGAGTTGGCGGGTGCGGTGGTGCAGGCGGTGGGCGGCGTGCGCCCAGCCGACTCCGGCGGCCACGGCTCCGGCGCCGGCCGCCGCGGTACAGGTTTGGTGCATCCAAGGTTTCATTCCGTCTCCTCCCCCGATGAGATGGCGTCCTGTTCTGCCGCGTCGGCGGCAAAGCGGGTGGGTCGGCAGCGGGCGCCGACCGGGCGGTGGCGTCTGTCGAAGCAGTGCGAATGGGTCCAGTCGCTCAACCGCGCGGCGAAGCCCGGTCTGGTCTGCTGCAACCAGAGCTGGGCGTCGCGAACGTTGGCGGTCGTGCCGATGTTGGCTCGGCGCCACGAGTACGCGAGCACGGCGACTTCCTGGGCCAAACCGGGATGTTCGGTCCAGCACGGCGGAATCGCCCTCGCCGAGGAACCCGGGGTTCCGAGGAACGTGGCGTTGTACCAGCCGACGAAGTTGCGCACCGTCCACAGCGGAGTGTGCTCATCGCCCCGGTGCCGACGGTCTTCTGCGGCGGCCGGTGGTGCGAACAGGACCCATGAGGCGGGTTGGTCGTGCTTGTTCTCCTCTTCGGCCGGTTCGTCGGGTGCGTCGGTTTCCAGGGTTTCGATGCGTCCGCGCAGGGCGGCGAGTTTGGCCGTGAGGCCGCCGACGATCTCGGTCAGCGCCTCGATCGCGGCTCCGGCACCGTCGTCGTGCCGCGGACGGTTCCGGGGCACGAACTCTTCGTCGTCGTTCACCGAGCATCCACCGCCTTCGCGGCGTAGCCGTCGGCGTCGATCGCCGCCGTGCCCGCTCGGACGGCTTGCTGGTCGGCTCGAAGCTGCGGCCAGTCGGAGCGTTTTCGCACATCGACGGTGCGGGCGAGGATGGGACGCAGGTGCCGGTGGAAGATGAGCACCCGACCTCGCGGCAGGGTTCGGACCGCACCGGGCCGATAGGTGGGCACGTCCTCGGTGCCCACGGAGGTGCGGCCGAAGCCGAACAGCCCGTCGGATTGCTGCTGGTAGCGCTTGCGCTCGTGATGAGCGGCCAGGGTCGAGACCAGCTCCAAGGTTTTAGCGTCTTTAATGCCGCCCCAGAACGTCAGCGTCGTGGTGTTGTCCAGCAGCTGGCGTCGGCCGGACTCGCCGTACAGGTCTTCGAGGTGCGCCATCGACTGCGCGGCCCAGTGGATCAGCACGCCTCGACCGGCGGAGTCGGCGAGGATCTCCGGAAGCTTCGGGATCGGTGTGGCGTCGTAGAGCTCGTCGAGGTCGTTCGTCGCCGGTGGATCCAGGCGCCGGTGGGGATAGCTCAACGCCATTTCCTGTTCTGTGGTGAGGATGTCCTCCACGAGCGCGGTCAGCACCGGACGGACTTGCGCGGCCTGGTGCTTGTCGGCGACGAGGAACAGCGAGCCCTGGTTGGCCACAAACGACGCCGCGTCGAACTCCTTCCCTGCCGCCGGGGAGCACAGCTCCCGAAGTTGCGGATCCAACCACGGCTCGATCACCCTGCGCACCGACAGCCACACCGCATCCGAGGTTTCCGCGACCATGCCGATCTCGGCTTTCAGGTTGTCGGCCAGCTCGGGGAAACCGTGCTTGCGCAGCAGCTCGACCGGCTCCTGGTCCGGTGGTTTCGTGATCGACCAGGCGACCAGGTCGGCGACTCCGCGCTGCTCGTGGGCTGCGGCGATCAAGTAGGCCTGCACCACGGCCTTGGCCCTCTCCCGGAACACTTTGTCGTTGCCGCCCACGTCGCTCAGGCCGACCGCGGAGGCGTCCACCAGCGTTTCCGCGCGGCGTCGCGCGACCGCGAAGTCGCGGCAGCCGGGGATCGGAGACGGCTGGATCCGAGCCGGCCAGTGGACCTTGCCCGTCGTGTCGAACACGTACACCGGACCAGCGCCTGGACGGCGCGAGCGCGCCAGCGCGGCGAACTCCACGAGGTCCGGCTTCGTCGACGAGCAGACCAGCACTCCTGGCGCAGCGAGCGCCTTGTGGACGACATCGGTTCGGCTCTTGCCGCTCTGGGTTGGGGCGAACGCGCCCGTCGGGTTCTCCAAGGGCGTGCCCAGCAATTGCCAGTTCGGGCCGCGGTGCAGCGGTGCGGCGACCTGCTCCAGCGGTGCTGACCGCCGCTGCTCTGCGCTGAGTCCAGGTCGGGTCCACTCCGCGGTGCGCCGAGCAGCGTGCAGGGACAGCTCGCGGCGGACCTCCATCCGGCTGGCGTGACCGAGCTCGGTGGGACCGAACCGGGACCACGCCGCCATTCCCACCGGCACGACGGCCGCGGCACCGACCGCGAGGGACCCGACTGCGAACGTCCAGTACAGCTGAGCCCGGCCCGCCAACGCGCTCGCCCACGGCTCGCCGAGCGCGACGCCCGGATCCGTCGGCTGTCCGAGGACGGACATGGCTGCCGGGAGCCAGGCGCCGTAGTCGGGCAGTCGCCACGGCCCGCCGGCGAACGCCGTGGCGGCTGCGGCGGCGAGCACAAGCACCCCGGCGAGTGCGAGCACTCCGCTGGCCACGACCACGAGGAGTCCGACCACCACGAGGTCACGGTCGACCGTCGGGGAGAAGGTGCGGCTCATGCGTTCGCTCCTCTCGGTTCGGCGACGCGACGGATCGCCACGACCTGCGGTTCCCAGGCGTCGAGCTGTTCGAGTACGACGCCGGTGCTCTCGTCGTAGGCGTTGACGATCAGTCCGTGCCCGGCGTACATGCCGACGTGGCGCGGGTTGCTCGGTGAGCCCAGCGAGCCGGGGATGAACACGAGATCCCCCGGAGCAATCTGGCCCAGCGCGGCAACCGCGCGACCGTCGTGGACTTGGCTGGTGGTGCCCGCCGAGATCGGGACTCCGGCGTGCGCCCACGCGGCTTGCATCAGCCCGGAGCAGTCGAAGGCGTCGGGGCCTTTCGCGCCGAAGACGTAGGGCTTCCCGAGCTGGGCGAGTGCGTACTGCACCGCCGCGCGCCGGGTCGGCTCCGCGGGAAGCCGGTAGCCCGGTGGAAGCTTCTGCGGGTCGAGCGGAGTGCTCGCACCACCCGGATCACCGCAGACCGCTGCGGGCTCCGCGCCGTTGGTGGGTGGCGGGTTGTCGGGCCCGCGCCAGAAGCGGTTCATCAGCTCACTGGCGGGGGCTTCCTGCGGGGCGTAGCGGTCGGGGAAGGCGGATGCCTGCACGGTTTGCTGGGCGACGCCGGGCGGCATCTCGTACCAGTCGTCGAGCTCGACGAGGTGGTCGAGGAAGGTGTTGGTGGCGTAGACGGGGTTGGTGACCTGCTCTGCGGAGCCCCATCCTTGGCTGGGGCGCTGCTGGAACAGCCCGAGGCTGTCGCGGTCGCCGTGGTGGACGTTGACCAGATCGGATTCGACGATCGCGGTGGAGAGCGCGAGGACCGCGGCGCGTTGGGGCAGCTGTCGCTGCTCGACGATGCCGGTGATCGTCTGGGCGTTGGTCATCTGCTCACCGGTCCATTCCCGGTCGCTGGCCTGCTGCCCGCCGGCACCGGGACCGCCGCTGCAGCCGCTGAAGGCGACGCCGAGGCTGCTGGACACCGCCAGCACCGCGATTCCGACCAGCGCCACGGGCAGCACGATCAGGAAGGCCGCGGCGGCCGTGGCCAGCGCTGCTTTGCTCGCACCGGACATGGCCACCTACCGGTCCTCGTGGCCGTAGCCGAGCTGACGGCTGGGCGCATCGCCGCGGCGCGAGCTGTCGTGATTCAGTTCGCTCGGGACACGGCCGGCCGCGCGTGTACCGAGGCCCTCGTGTCGCTGCGGCTGCGCTGGCGCTACCCGTTTCGGAGCCAACACGTGTGCGGATTCCATCAGTACCCCAAACCTGAGTGAAAATCGCTGCCGTTGCGCATTTCCATCCCCTCGTATCTTTCATAGTTTTCGCTGTCCGACACAGGCGAATAGTTGTCTCGGCGCACGGCGTCGAGCAGCTTATGTATGGCTTCGATGCGCTGCTTCAAACCGGCCATCAGGCCATCGACATGGGATGTGCCCTCAGCTGCGGGGTGATCGCGTGGCAACACGCTCGGGTCGCGAAGAACCTCGGGAAGCTGATCTGGTCTCACCTGGCCCCGCACGTGTTCTTCCCCGTCCGCGTCCACAGTGAACAGGGTGGCTTCAACCAGGTCGGCTTGACCTCGAACAGTTCGACATTCCAGCCGGTAGTCCTCTCCAGCACCCAAGGAGCTGGGTGCTACGAAATACTGGTTCCAGTTGCCGGCATCGTCCGGGCGGTTGACCCCCCAGATCCATCCGTACTGCACTGGATCCATGACCGGGTCGTAACCGTCAGCAAGCACATACGGCGAACGATGCACCAGTTCGGTATCGCGCGCGTATCCCTCCGGATCTTGGAGGGCATCGCCGATCGAGTCAGGCCCTACCTGCCAATAGTCATCTCCCGACTCCCGATTCCAGAGCCTCACCTCGAGCAGATCCCCCGCATCGAGATCGCATACGTAATCCACCATGAAGTTCTCATCCGGGGAAACGTAGGAATCAGTTTTATTTCCCAGGCCGGAATCGGGATACGAGTCGTAGTAGGACCAGTCGTACATCTCCGGGCTCGGAGCCAGTGCGGACTCAGGGGCGTGGCTATCGCGTGTTCCCTCAGTCATGGCGGCCACCTCGTGGGGAGCGCAATGGCCTCACCCGCCCTTGACGCGCAACTGGGCGTTGGTGTCGAACACGGCCTTCTCCACGCCGCTGAGCACCGTCTGGATCTTGAAGCCGGGTTGGTTCTCCAGCTTCCACAACGCGCGGCCTTGCCGTTCCATGCACCAGCCGGTCGTGACGTCCTGCTCGGGTTCGCCGAGCCCGAGGTCCTCTGCGAGGTCGTCGGCGACCCGGGTGGACTGTCCGAACAGGATTCTCGTGCTGCACAACGCGAGCAGGTCCTGGGCGATGGCTACTTCCTGCGATCCGGTGTTGCCGACCGACAGGAAGTCCGAAGGCTTGTGCCCCACCAGGATCTGGATCTTCCGCTCGGTGCGCGACAGGCGCAGGTCCGAGTCGACGGCCTGCACCGCCTTCACACCGAGCCGCATCTGCCGCCAGACCTCGTCGCGCACGACGATGCGGATCTCGCCGTCCTCTTGCAGATCCGTGATGAGCGACGACCATGAGCCGAGCACGGTCAGCGCCACCGCCACGGCCTGGTCGCCACGGGACCGCAGCTGCGAGAGGTCCATCGACTGGATCGGCGCCGCCCAGTCGAGCGCGAAGTTGGTCGGTTCGTCGAACAATCCCGCCAGCGGCCCGGAGATCAGGTTGCCGAGCGCGTCGGTGATCGGCCGCAAGGTGTCGAGGAACTGGCGCTCGTCGGCGAACCGCGCCCGGTCGATCAACGCGCGGTCCGGATGCGCCAAGGCGTGGTGGACCGCGGGGACGGTGACCTGCCGAAGCCCGGTGTAGCCGTCCTCCGCTCCGACCAAGCGCCGGAGCACGTGCGAGAGCACGGCCTCATCGCTGACCGTGGCGGCGTAGCCCTGGGCTTCGGCGAGCGCGGTGAGCAGCTTCGTCCACCGCCCGAGGACTCCGTCGAGCTCGTCACGCTGGCGAGCCACCGACCAGGAATCCCACCTGGTGGTGATCGGCCCGAGGTCCAGGGCGTTGAGCCGCGCCGGCGAGCCACGACCGAGCGCGATCGGCTCGATCCCCAACGCGCGGACCAAGGGGCTGTACTCGCCCTTCACATCACCGGAGATCAAAGTGCGGGTGCCGAACAGCATCATCCGCAGCAGCAATGCGACCACTGTGGACGATTTGCCGCGACCGGGTTCGCCGAACACCACCAGGTTCGGATTGGTGACCAGTCCGGCGAGAACCCAGTCGATCGGGCTGCAATGGAACGCGCCACCGCTGAGCGTGTCGTAACCGATGCGCGCACCCATCGCAGGGTTCTGATTCGCCGCCAGCAACGGGAACAACCCACCGATCTCGTGAGTAGCGGCGAGATAAGTCGCCAACGGCGCTTCAGCCGCTGACCAGCCGCGTCCGGGCAGCGCCCGGCCCCTGCGAGGTGCGCGGACGCGGTTGACTCGTCCCTCTCGCCGGAGGTTCGCAGTCACGGTCGGACGTGGACGCGGAGCGCTTGGAGCTCCTCCGAATTGGGTGAGCAGCTGGGCGGCGCTGCGGTCTCGTTCGCGCATCAGAGCAGACCTCCTCGGGAGCGGGGCAATCCGATGCCCAGCGGCACGCAGGCCGCGACGAAACCGGAATCCTGAGCCAGATCGAGCCGCAGCAGCCGGAACCGACCGGCCGAGTCGTTCTCCAGCCGCGCGGCATGGTCTTCGACCTGCCACGTCGCGGGAACCGTCACCGCGGCAGCCACCGAGTAACGCACCAAGCTGTGCCCAGCGGCCACGGCCCGCTCCTGAGCCTGGGCGCCACCGGCCGCACGCTCCTCGACCGCCGATGCGGAAAACCCCTTGTGCGCCTTGAAATCACGCAGCACCCCAGTGCGGAACCGGATGCTCTGCACCTCACGTCCCGCCCGCCGTGAGTCCAGCACCTCGTAATGGATCGCGACGCAACGCCGCTCGCCCGCGGTGCGCACGGCCAGCAACGGGGAAAGGCTGCCGAACACCGTGCCCGCATCGGGCATCAGCACCGAGTAGGACACCGTGGAGTAGGCGTCGTGGTCGTATCGGCGCATCGACGGCGACGGCGACGCGACCGGGCCAGCGGCGGCCTTGGGCAGCCCGCCCTCAGCACCGCCGGTCAGGTGCGCGGCGCGCAGCACCGCGCTGGAATCCGGGTTGAACGAGGTCCGCACCGCCTCCGCCAGGTCCGAGCCCGAGAGCCAGGTGACCGAGGTCGCGCCCATCGCCTTGAGCGGGTCCTCCAAGCCATCGAGAACTCGGTAGAGCACCCGTGCACGGCCGTGCACTCCACCGCCCGCGGCCGCCGCCGGCTTCCGCAGCGCGTCCTCAGTGCCGGAGACCGTGACGAACACTTCGTGCCGGACCCCGGCGTTGCCGATCGTGCGGTCCAGCTCGTCGGCCACGCGGCGAGCGAGCTCCGGAGCGTCGGCGACCTCGTGCTCGCGGCGCCACACCTCGTGCTCGGTCCCGTCATCGGGCACCGTGCGCACCAGCAGCGACAGCCGGTCGACGACATCGCGGTGCCCGATGGACAGCAGCAGGTTCCCCAGCCGGGCTGCGAGGCGCTCGCACTGCTCCGCCGAGAGCAGCCCGACGCCGGAGTGCGTCAGCCGCGCCGACGCTCCCCACCGGCCGTCGCCGGTGTCGTGGATGAGGCACACCCGGCCCTGGTCGCGCAGCGGCGGCCCGTCCGGCAGCTCGACCCGCTGCAACACACCGGGCAGATCCGGCTCGTCCGGATCGACCGGGTGGCCCGCTGCCGCGGCCGACTGCCACCGCGACCAGCCGGTGGCCACGCCGAGCTGGTGCAGCAGCAGGTGCCCCAGCCAGCGCAGCGCCGGACGCCCCCGAACCGGCACCACCACCAGAACCGCGACGCCTCCGCACCCGGCGAAGAGCATCAACGCATCCAGGAAGCGACCCGCTGAAACCGCCCACAGCACGGGCGCGGACAAGACCAGGCAGGTCACCGCCTGCACCGGGGTGAGGCCCATGATCCAGCCGGCGCGTTCGCGGCGCGCCAGTCCTCGGTAGATCCGCACGTTGCCGCTCATCAGGCAATCACCCCTGGTTCCACGTCTCCACCTGCGGTGCTGCCACCGCCATTGCTGTTCGGACCGTCGCCATCGGGCGGTTCCCAGTCGGAGCCGGTGGCGGGAGGCTCTGGTGACGGCGGGTCCTCCTCGTCACCGGCTCCGGTGAACTGGGGACCGATCCCGTCGTTGCTCGTGATCGACCCGCGGTTGGCGGCAGGGGGCTGAGCCGAGTCGGAATCGGCGTCGGCTCGCGGTTCGTCCGGTGCGTCCGACCGTTCCGCGTCCGGATCGAGCGGCTGATCCGCCGAACCGGTTGCTCCGCCAGTGCTGCCGATACCGTGGGCGTTCATCGCGCCGTCGCTGAAGTCCGACCAGGCCGCGTCAAACCGCCCGGCAGACGCGTCTTCCTGCGCCGAGCCACCCGAACCACCGTCACCGAACCCGGCCATGGCGGTGGCGGCTTTTGTGACCGGGCTGTTCATGCCGTAGGAATCGATGCCCGTTGACGACGACAACGCGTCCCGGAACACGCCGCCTGCATCGGTGTTCGGGTCGACGAACGCGAACAACCGGAACAGCACCAGCGGGCTGAACACGCTCAGCACCAGCACGCCGATCCCCGCGAGCAGCGCGGACAAACCCTCCGCACCTGCGACCAGCCCGATGCCCAACACCAGCGCGAGCGCGAGCACCGGTTTCATCGCGATGCACGACAGCAGCCACCGGACCGTCGTCCAGAACCAGCGCTTGGTGACGTTGGCCAGCAGTCCGGCCGCGGTGATCGGGATGGTCGCGACCAACAGGTAGATCGCCGCTTCGCGGAACAACATCTCCAGCAGGTAGCCGACCGCTGCGGGCAGAACCCCGATCACCGCGCACAGCCCGAGCACGACAGCCTTGATGCCTTCGCCCGTGCCACCGGCGAACTGGGTGCGCTCCAGAGCTTCTTGGAAGTTCGCCGCCTGCAAACCTGCTTGCAGGATGCCTTGGGTGAGCCCGTCGGCGGCGGCGAGGAACGTGCCGACCATGCCGACGGTGACCGCCAACGCCACGCCGTACTGCAACGGGCCGGTGGTCAACCGCACGATCCCGCGTCCGCCGCGCAGCGAAGTCATGGTGAGCTGCCAGAAGAACAACCCCAGCGCGAGCACCCCGGAGATCCACAACATCATCGGCCACAGCACCCCGACCGGACCGTCGTGCGGATTCACCTCGAATACGGAGAAGCGGTCGGCGAGCGCGAACGCCTCCCGCAGCAGGTCGAGGCTGCCGTCCCATAACGCCCGCATCGCGGACTCGAAAGCGGACGCCGCGAGCTCGGCGATCTCCGACCCGAGGGAGTCACCGATGTCGTCGAACGGCCACATCAGCCCTCCCGCAGTTCTCGGTAGCCGACCGACACCGCGTCCTCGCTGCCCGGCCACGCGCTCGGCGCCGGCGCGGCCAGCGGCATCGCTGCGATCCGCCAGCGGTGTCCGTTCCAGCGCAGCGCCTGGCAGTCGCCGATCCCCGCGGTGACGGTCTGACCGCGGTGGTCCACGGAGAACTGGCCGAGCACGCACGCGACTACGAGCCGGCCGCCTTCGGCAATGCCTTTGATCTGCCCGTGCGTGGGTTGGAAGTCGGCGAGCATCCCGGGAACCGGGCCGGTCGGTGGCATGCCCGCCGAGGTCCGCAGCGACCGCAGCAGCGAGTGCAGACCGGTCTCGGTAGCGCCCGGTGCTCCCGGTTCGGAGAGCTCGGTGAATCCGCGGGCGTAGAGATCCGGATCGGCACCGCGCAGCGCGGCCTCGTCCAACGCGGCGAGCTGGGCGAGGGCGCCGCGCGCGGTTCCCGGAACACCGCCGGGGATCCAGCCGCCCCGCACCGGACGGGTCGGCGGAAGGGTGATCGGAGGTCCGGCCGAACCGGTGCTCAAGGGTTGCGGTCGTACGGCTTGCGGCGGCAGCACTGGCATCGGCCGAGTCACCAGCTCCAGGACACCGGGCTCGATGCTCCCAAGGTCGGCCGATGGCGCGGCGACCGGCTCGCGGGATTCCGTCGTGTTCGGGTCGGAGGTGGTCGCGCGGGCCACGATCAGCGCCACGAGCATGACCACCAGGGCCAGCGTTCCGAGCACCACGGCGACGAGCCCGACCCCGGCTCTGCGCCGTTCCCGCGCTTCGCTGCGCGGGGCGCTCATGCCCCACCTCCGGCGAAGTGGTTGATCAGCGGGTACCCCACCGCGTACAGCAGGCCGCCTGCGACGCCGCAGAGCATCATGACGACGCCGACCTTGCCCGCGCGGTGGTGATCCACCCACCGGCCGCCCGCCCACACCGCCAGGCCCGCGAAGAACCCGATGAGCAGGGCAATCTGCGCGCCCCACTTGAACACCCCCGCGACCTCGGTGATCTTGTCCGCACCCGGCGGCGGCGCGGGTGCCGGGTTCGGAAGCTGCGACAGGACGGGGACCACGGCATCGAATCCGATGTGGAGCATCAGTGGATCACCTTTCGGGAGAAGGATTTCCCAGCCGCGTGAGCCGGGCCGGGGAGCAGGCGCAGGTGCTGCAGCAGCGGAATCGCCGCGTCGCGCAACCGCGCAGGAGTGACTTCGGCGGTGATCCCGCCGAGCGCTACGGACGAGTCGTGCGGCAGGAACACCGCGTTCTCCAGTAACACCGAGGTGCGTCGCCCCGCCGCGCCCGCGACTCCGGCAGGCCACTTCCGCGTACCCAGCACGACCAGCTGCGCCGGAGGGACGATCGTCCCGGTCTGGTTCCAGGCATCCAGCCGAGCCAGCACCTGCTCGGCGTGCAACAACGACGGCCTGCTCGCCCGGCACACCAACAACGGTCTCGGCACCGGCTCCCCCACTCGAAGCCACGCCCCCGCACCAGCCAGCGGATGCGCCGCCACCCGCCACGGGTCGTGTCCGATGTCGACGATCGTCGCCTGCACCGACCGAGCAGCCGCAGCGAAGAACCGCGGCGGCGGCACCATCCCCGGCGTCACGATCGGCAACGACGTCTCGACCCGCGCCAGCACCGCATGCGCCCGCCACGAAGCCCGGATCCGCACGGCAGGGTGCGGGCCGTCGAACACCGGCCCGTCTGCGCGGGCAGCCGCAGCCAACCCCGAACGCGCCGGATCCGCGGTGTCCACCAACAAGACCCGCCGCCCCGCCAGCTGCAATGCATCAGCGAGCACGGCCGCCACCACTGACGCGCCAGCTCCCGCTGATGCCGCCAGCACCGGAACCACCGAACCGAAACCCGACCAGTCCGCGCCACCGAGCGATCCCGGCGGAAGCCCCTGCCGTTGGACCACTGCCGCTGCCTGCCCGGTCGCGGCAGCCGTGCGGAACGCGACATCTTCATCATCCGGCTCGTTCGCCCCCGACTCGGCTGCCGCCGCAAGCCGACCGGCTTCGACGGCACCTGCGACATCCGGCGTAGGCAGGTCACCGCGCATCGCGGCGGCGGCACCAGCCAGTCGCTGGTCACGGGCGATCAGGCCAACTTCCGCACCGGCTGCCTTCCGGAGCGCTGCGGCGCACGGCTGTCGTGTTCCCGACGAGGCTCGGCCGCGTGGTGGCGCTGCGGGAGCGGACGGAGTGTCCGGCTGCTGCTGAAATGAGGGCATCACGATTTCTCCGACATTCGTTTGACGTGTGAACTGCGAAAACCTGGACGGATCAGGACATGCGGGTTCGGCGCCCGAAGACCGTGCGGCTCGGGTCGGTGCTTTCGGTTCAGCCGTCCTGACGGCGCGCGGCATCGCGCCGCGCCGAGAGGTGCTGCGGGTCGATGAAGTTCGAGATCGCCACCGGGCTGTTCGGCCTCGGTGACCGAGACGGTGATGCCCGTTCAGGGCCAGGGACTCAGCAGTCCCACCGACTCATGCATCGGCGGAGGCGTTCGTGGATCACTGCGCTCCGGTGGTCGTCGCGTCCCACGAACCCAGTGGCGTCCCGGCCGGACGTCGTGATGCCCGGTGTGGTGACCGAACGGTGAGCATCGCGCCTACCGGTGGATCTTCTCCACTGATTTCCGCTATAGTGGAACGGACGATGCCAACGTAACCCGGCCAACCGGGAGCGTCAACTGTAGTGGTTTCTTGATGTTGTGATTCCGCTATAGTGGACCCAGGGAGTGGGTGGTCGACATGCCCGACAAGACCGACATGAGCTTCGCCGCACGCCTGCGCAGGCTGTTCGACAGCGTCACGAAGGAAGGCGGCGAGAAGTACACCGCGACCGAGGTGGCCGCCGAGATCACCGCCCGCGGCAAGGTCAAGGTGTCCAAGACCTACCTCTACGACCTGCTCAACGGGCAGAAGACCTCACCGAGCTGGCAACTCGTGCAAGCCCTAGCGGACTTCTTCGAAGTCCAGCTCGACTACTTCTCCGACAGCGACCGCGCCCACGACCTCAACCGCCAGTACGAGGCGCTGGCAGTGCTCGGCGAAGCCGGCGCCCAACGCATCGCCGCCCGCGCCAGCGAACTCTCCCCCGACGCCCTCGAAAGCGTCATGCGCTTCATCGAATTCCAAGCCGACCAGAGCAGGAAACAACACCCGGAAGGGTGAGCACACCTCATTGGCATCACCAGGACGAGCGGGAGACGGTAAGCAGCGGAACAGGACTTGACCGTAAAGCGGGGTGCCGGTTGCACACGGATGGCTTCGTCGAGATCGACGGCGGCAAGCTGTACTACGAGCTCCGCGGTCAAGGACCGCCGGTCCTGCTCATTCAGGGTGGGCTCAGCGAAGCCGGCGCCACCACGCAGCTCGCCGACCGCTTGGTCGCCGCAGGGCAGCAGGTGATCACCTACGACCGGCGCGGTCTCTCCCGCAGCCCGGTCGCCAGCACTGAACCGTCGGTGAGAATGCAGCTGCACGCCCGCGACGCCGCCACCCTGCTCGCCGCAGTCGCGGACCGACCGGCCCGGATCGTCGGCCCGAGCATCGGCGCCGTGATCGGACTCCACCTCACCGTCGACTTCCCCGAACAGGTCGCGCTCCTGGTCTCCCACGAGCCGCCGATGTCATGCCTGGTTCGCGATCCCGAACAGGAAGCCGGACTCGACGCCGTCACCGACATCGCATCGCGCGGCGATGTCCTCGCCGCGATCCAACATTTCGTCGCCCTAGGCGGAGAACGCAACGACGAACCCGAGCAAGATGCGAGCTCACCCGAGCCGGTCGGGGACCTACGCGCCAACCTGCGCCGCTTCTTCGACCACGACTTCCCCGCCGTGCGGGCTGCGGAACTCACCCCTGACGACCTGATTGCCGCAGCATCCCGAACCCGAATCGTCCCGACCGGCGGCGAACGCTCGCGAGGACAGTGGGAGCACCGCTGCGCTCAACGACTCGCGGCACTACTCGACCGGCCCCTCGTTGAACTTCCGGGCGGGCACAACGGGTTCGTCAGCCATCCCAGCGGCAACGCGACGGCACTGCTGGACCTGTTCGGCGAGGCCGCTCAATGAGGCGCCGCCGCGGGCTCAGTGCCTGGCGCAGCGAGCTCGAACTACGGCGCTCGGTCCGGGATCTGCTCCGTGAACTGGACCTGCACCCACCGCTGGACGTAACGCAGCTTTGCGAAGAACTCGGACAGCGCCGCAACCGGCCGATCCGGCTCGTGCCGTGGCCGCTTCCCGCGCCCGGTGCGTTCGGACTGTGGATCGCCACCGCGGACACGGACTGGATCCTCTACCAGCGCGACACCACGACGGGGCACCAGGAACACATCATCTTGCACGAGGTCGGCCACCTCATCAGCGGTCACGCTTCCAACGAGGCCGACGACGACATCTGGACCCAACTCTTCCCCGACATCCCGCCCGAAATCGTGCGCCGCGCACTGCGCCGCGACGGATACGCCCCCGCCGCCGAACACGAAGCCGAGATGGTCGCCACCGTCATCAAAGAATGGGCCGAACTCCTGCACCGGCTGGAAGCACCACCGGACCGCACCAGCGACGCCTCCACTCGGATCGGCCGCGCCTTCGACGACCACCAGGGCTGGCTCTGATGCTGGTACCGAACCTGCTGATGTGGGCAGCCGCAGCGATCGCGGCGCTGTGGAAGCTCTCCCAGATCGCACGGGCACCCCGCGACAAGGGCCTGCACGCGGTCACGATCTGCACGATCCTCGTCGTGCTCGCGCTGACCGCCCAACTGGCCGGCCACCTACCAGCCTTCGCCGCAGCACTTCCGGCAGGTTTCCCGAAACTCGCGCAGAACACCCTGCTGACCGTCTTCTTCGCCCTACTGATCGTGCTGCTGCACGGCAGCGTCTCCCCGCAGCTCGCCGCCCGCCGCGGCTACCGCGAAATCGGGCTCGCCCTGCTGACCTCCGCCGTACTCACCGCGACCTTCGCCCGCACCGAGCCCGACGACCGCACCGGCTACGAAGAAGCCGCCGCACCCGACATGCTCGCCTTCTACCTAGCAGGCAACCTCTACCTCGCCTACGCCTGCGCCCGCGGCGCACGCCTCGCCAAAACCACCGCCGGGCACACCCGCTCACGCGCACGCCTCAGCCTCCACATCGCCGCCACAGGCCTGCTGATCAACCTCATCGGAACGCACCTGCCCCGAGCGATCTCCACCGCCAGCCGCCTCTTCCTCGGAATCGACCCGATCCCCGGCACCGCGACCTGGACCACCCCGATCCTCGCCATCGGCATCACCACGTTCTTCCTCGGAATCGGCTACCCCGGAGCACGAACCGCCCTGATCAAAACCCGCCTGTGGTTCGAAGCCCGGCGCACCTACCGCCGACTCCGCCCACTCTGGTCAGCCCTCACCGACCGCTTCCCCACCATCGCGCTTTTCCCCAAGGTGTCCCCCGCCCACGAACGCTGGCACCTGCGCACCATGCGCCTACGCACCTACCGCCGCATCGTCGAAATCCGCGACGGCCTCGTCTGCCTCAGCCCCTACCTTCCGGAACCCGCAGAGACCGCACACACCGCGGGCGAACAGGCTCGGCTGATCCACGCCGCACTTCAACGCAGCACCAAACCTGAGCCGCCATCCCGCGCCCCCAGTATCATCGCCCCACCAAGCTCCACAGATCCCATCGCCGACACCCGCCAACTCCTCGCCATCGCCGACGCACTCAACACACTGATACTGCGCGGTTCAGCAGGCAGTCCGACATCGAGTCGATGCGATGATCGTGTGGATTATCGACCCGATTCTGGATGAATGAGTCGATCATGTTGCACTATCGCATCGTGCAACAGCCGTACGACGAGGCGAATCGACGTGGCGTGGTGCGAAGCGAGCTTGGTGGCACTGTTCCAAGCGCGTGCCCACGATCCACATCGAGTGACCGATCGGCCCGCCGGTCGTCTGCAGCAGTCGAAGACTGATGTTTGGGGGTCCGTGTTGGATGATGGCGAAGTCCGGCCCGCGTCGGAGAACCGGGACGATCACGCCGGATTCGCGTTGGCGCGCGGTACCTTCATTAACCAGGCGGGGAAGCAGGTGTGCGCGCAGCTCCGCGAGCTCGGCACCCTGACCAGGTTCGCCCGCAACGACACCCTGCTCCCCTTCAACGCGGCGAGCGACCACGTTCTCCTAATCGAGGAGGGGCTCGTCAAAGTACTGCTGCCTGGGCAGGGCAGGGAACTCGCCGCGGGGATCTACGGACCGGGCGAGTTGATGGGCGACCAGGGGGTGCTGGACGGTGCCCGCCGCAGCGCCACCGTGGTGGCGCACACGCGAGGCGCGGCGACGCGGATCTCGGGACGTCTGTTCCTGAATTATCTCGACCGGAACCCTGCGGTGTTCGTGGCGCTGTGCGGCATCCTCCGCCATCGCCTCCGCAAGGCAGATCACCGCCAGGTGACCTTCGCCTTCCAAAACGTGGCAACCCGGGTGGCGCGCCAACTTCTCGCATGGTCCGAAACGCTCGGCATCGAGACCGCCGAGGGTGTCGTGATCAGCGGACTCAGTCGGAAGGACCTGTCGCAGTGCATCGGTGCTGGTGAGACCACGGTCGACGCTGTGCTCAAGGAGTTCACCGGGCGCGGACTGGTGCGCACGCACTGGCGGAAGTATGTGTTGCCTTCAGTCGTGCGCTTGCGCGAGCACGTCGATAGCGGAGACCGCGAACACGGGTAGTGAACGGACCACTACGTGGATTTCCCTAGGGCAAGGGAGACACGGCCGTGCACGTCCGATGAAACTCCGTTCCGTCCGACGCGACGAACCGAACGGAGCCGAAACCTTGACCGAAAGCTCAGAACCAGCCCCGATGCCCGAGCATCGGGCCTTACTAGCTGTGGACATGATCGAGTCGGGGGGCAGCCATCCAGAACACCTCGGCCAGGTCCCGGATCTCGTCCGGGAACCGGTACACGCCGCCCTGCGGGCGGTCGGCCTCAACCGTGATTCAGCCCAGGACGAGCAGTTCACCGGTGACGGATTCCTGCGCGCGTACCCGAGCGGATTCCTGCCGGCGTTGATCGACATGGTCAGCATGCTCGACGAGCTCCTGGACACGCGCAACAGGTCCACGAAACCCGAGGTGCGGTTGCGGATCGCGGTGCACCTTGGGCCGTTGCCACTGGAACGAGGCTTCCACCGACCGAACATCGATCTCAACAGGCTGTTGGGCGCGGAGGTGTTCAAGCGAGTCATCCGGCACTGTCGGGAACACATCACCAACGATGCGCTGACGACAGCGCTGATCGTCTCGAACAGCGCGTATAAGACCGTATTCGGGGGTGACTACACGCGGGTGCTCCGGCGGGGCGAGTTCGCCTCGTTGCCCATTGTGCACAACGAGTTCAACGAGGATGCGTGGGTCCGCATCACCGGAGTGCACCCGACACAGCTAGAAAACATCCCCATCGACGGTGAGCCGACACCGGAGGCGCCGCAGACGCCGATCTCGGGCCTCGGCCATGCACCCGGTCAGCGATCGATCAGTAACCAGGGCACTGTCGACGGAAATCTGGTCACCGGCGACGGGAACAGCTTCACGACGAATCCGACCACCAACGTGAGTAATTACGTCGGCGGCAGGAACGCTGGGGTCCAGGCCGGGACCTTCAACGGGCGCTTCAACCAGGGTGAAGATCGGCGTTGACCGCGACGAGCGAGACCGGAGAAACCGCCCGGTCCCAGAATCCGGGCAGCCCAGGTGGTTCGACGAGCAACACGGCCGAGCACAACAGCGGTGTCCAATCGGAGAATTTCAACGGGGATTACAACATCTTCAACTGGTATGCGGAGTCCAAGCAGCCGCCCCTCAAGGACCGCCAGGTCTCCGAGACCGAGATCGCCCGTGCCCGCGATCACTTCGTGCCATGCCCGGGTTTCGAAGAAGCCCAGGCGACGCTGGAACGCAGCCGCGTGCTGTTCCTCCGCAACACCGGGACCGGCCGCTCACTGGCAAGCGTCCGATTGCTCACCAAATGCGCGGTCGCTTCCATCTCGTGCCTCAGCGAACGCCGGTCGTTCGACAGCCTTGCCGACTCAGACCTGGAACCGGGGGGTGGCTACATCTGGCAGGGTCTGGACCGCGAGTGGCACGAGCAGATCACCCCCGCTTCCGTTGACCGGGTGGCGACCTGGGCCTTGAAGCAGCACAGCTTCGTCGTGGTGATCGTCGATCACCGCGTGGAGGTCGACCTGCGCAAGTACACCGAGCGGCTGGGGAAGCCAGACCCGGTGCAAGTGGCCTTGTCCGTGCTGCGTTCCCAACACGGGCTGGCGGCGGATACCGCCGAGAAGGTCTTGGACGCGGAATTCCGCGAACAACTCACCAGCACATCGGCGCCGAACGACGCCGAGTTCGTCGCCATCCGCGCTTGGGAGGTGCATCGGGGTGACCGGGACAAGGAGCAGGCTATCGCGGACGCTTCGTCGGACCTTCGTACGTCTGTGGCCCGATGGTTCCTGGAGGTAGATAAGCGCAGCCCGATCGAATACGCGATGCTCGTGGCCATCGCGGTGTTCGAGGGCCGGGAGTACGACGACGTCGTACAGTTGGCCGAGGACCTCGAGAACATGATCTACAAGCGGGACAGCGGTAAGGACGTCGAGTCCCGCAAGATCTTCGAATTCAGCAAAACGGTGATCCTCTTCCGACTCAACGCCGCGGTCACTCCGCACCAGGACACGGACGGAAGTGGATTCCCAAGGGAAGCCGTGCATTTCCGCCGCTCTGACTGGGCCCGAGAGGCATTCCGCCGGGCGTGGAGTGAGTACGACCTCTTCCGCCCCGTTCTCGTGGACTGGATGGCGAAGCAGGCAAAGCTGGGATTCCAGTGGTACTGCGCGAAAGCGCTCCACGACGTGCTGGTCAACGTCCCCCACAGTGAACCGCTCGCACACATCGGCGCCTTGGCTGCCAAGCAGTCCCGGCACGCCAACGAACTGGCGGCCGAACTCGTGGGCCGGCTCGCGCGGGACGACCGCACCAAGCACGTCGTCGAGCCGACGCTGCTGGAATGGTGCGACGGTGACCGGGACTTTCATCGCAAGTGGACTGCCGCTTCGGTCTACGCGACCGAGTACGGACGGCGTCAGCCCGATACAGCGCTTCGCGAGCTGGAGAAGATCGCGCGGACCAACGCCAACCTCAACTCTGCGGTGAACGCAGCGATCATCTCCCTGCTCGACGAGCCTGCAAATCGCACGAAGGTGCTACAAACCTTGGTGCAGTGGACCGGGGTACGAGCCATCGACACGGATTCCATGGAGCAGGGCGCGAACCTGCGGGCCATCGGGCTCGACTGTGCGCAAGCGGTTCTCGGACTCATGCACGGCACCAGCTACCTGCGCTCGATTCGTGCCGGCGGTTCGTTCGGCGACCCGGATACGCGGCTGGTGGCCAAGCTGTTCGGTCGGCTGTTCCAAGACCAGAACAAGCGTGCGGAATCGCTGCACGCGTTGCTCGAACTCAGTGCCCGGAGTGCAGCAGATCCGACGAGCGATGAGGCGGTCGGCTTCGCCCAGCTCCTGTTCGCTGTGGTCCCCGAGCTCGAGCGCGCCCGAGCGCTGTTCCAGCACTGGAAGAAGGTGTTCCCCGGAAACACACAACGAATCAACCGCGCATTCGTAACATTAAAGAACCTTTACAGGAGGTTCGGGCTGGCCCCTGAACAATGAGGAACGATTCGCCGCTGGCATGCTTCTCCGGCCTTTCTCGACGACGTCTGGGACAAGTCCGACCGCTACCGACGGATCGGACTAGATCGGTGCACCTGGAGCACGCGATCTCATGCGCGCGCACATCCGGCGCAGCCTCACCGCCCGCTTCCAGGAAGCCGCGGCGTTCCATGTCTTCGGACTTCGACCGGACCGTAGACGTGCGGACGACGCGGGTTGTATTGAGATGGGGTTTTGCCGCGTGTTGCGAGGGGTGTGGTATTTGAGAATTAGATGACGGCCACGTAGCTCGTGTGCATGCCCTGCGGTCCGTCACGTAAGCATCGGCCCACGAGAAGCGAAAAGCCTGATCAGAGCCTGAGCACACCAATCCTGCCAGTAACCACGAGAGGCTGGGCCTTTGGTTCGACTCCCCCCTCGGACACGCATGCTAACCACACGTGGTGAGATCGTAGCTTCTACGACTCGCGCGTGTGGTTCGTATTTGAGGCGGAGTTGCAGGCTGTCGTAGATCTTGTTCAGGGTCTCCGGCCTGCCATCCGCCAGGGCAGTCCCCACGTCGCCGAGCGAATCGATCATGGCGTAGACCTCTCCGCCTTTCAGGTTCCGTGCTTCGGGTGTGCCGTCCAGCTCTGCCTGTGCGGCGGCTCGCTCGGCTTGTGCCGTGTTGATCGCGTCGACGAGCGCCACCGGATCGGCTCCCGCTTCGATGGCGGCTTGCAGGCGGTGCAGCCGCGTAGTGGCGTCGGTGAGCTTCTTCTTCAGTGCGTCCTTCGGGCCGGTTCGGTTGCTGGGCTTGGTCTGAGAGCCGAGCAAACCTGCTTCGCCTATTCGCCAGAAATGACCCTGCAAATCCGGTTGATACTCCGCCAGGTGCAACTGTTCACCGGGTACCGAGTTCAGCAAATCATACATCGGGGATATCCTCTTTCGCTGCGAGCAAAGTCGCACGGGGAGAACCACGAGCCGCTCGCCGGAGGCCACTGTCGTCCCGCTTGGAAACCGACCGGCACACTCCTCAGTGAGATCGCGGCCAATCACCGCGACGTCACCACCGACCAGCTCCCAGATGTCCGGGCAACCGTCGTCGTTACCGCTCACTCCGAGCTCGCGTGCGGGTTTCCCCAACCTGCGCACGAGCGGCGATGCCGAATCCGCTTCCCAATCCTTTTCTGTCATCTCCCCCACCTCTCAATGCTGGAACGACCGCCCTGAAAAGGTGACAACCGGCCATCAACAGCTGGTATCACTACTATTGGTGTCGTGTATTCGGCTAGAGATTCTCTCGGTACTGACTGCTCCGGGTACCGTGCCGGACGAGCATGTTGTTACCAGCCGTCCAGATACACTCCACATGACCCGCCAGGCGACAGTGGTATTCACGTCGGCCGCCCGGTGCTGTCCACCTCTTCGCCCGGGGGCTCCGCCGGCGGTGTCGGCGACGATTTGCTGGGGCACGCGAATCCGGTAGGTGTGCCCGTGAACGGCGGTCGAGCGCGACCGCGACATGAACGAGCGACGGTCGCCTCGCGGGGAACCTCGTCCCGAGCCGTTTCGCGTCCTGGGTGCGGGCCGTCCGCTCGATAAGCGAAGGCGTCGAGCAGGCCGGTCAGTAGACCTCGGGAAGCAGGATGTCGGCGGGCGGGTTTTCCGGCGCGTAGTTGCCGGCGTGCGCGCCGGCGTGGATCTCGTCCTTCGTGAGGCCTTGCTCGCGTGCCTCGACGAGCTTGTCCGGGTCGAAGAAGGAGCCGATGGGGTTCTCGGCGAACTCGCGCGAGGCCCACATCCACTCCTTGGACACCGCCCAGTCGCCGAAGGCGTCGACCTGGATCTCCACGCCGTTGCCCTCCGGGTCGGCGTAGTACATCGACATCGTGATGCCGTGGTCGAGGCTCATGAACGGCAGGATGCCCTCATCCTTGAGCCGCAGGTAGTTGTCGAGCCACTGGTCGAAGTCGGTGTACTCGAACGCGGTGTGGTGCAGACCGGCGCTGGTCGACTTGTCCACCGGCTTCTTGATGGCCGGATGCGCGATGAAAGCGACCCGGTGGTTGGCCTCGTCGTTGGTGAGCCACGCCGCGCCGTCGCTGTAGTGGACTGGGGTGAGCCCGGCGACCTTCTCGTACCAGGCGACCATCTCGTCGAGCTTGAGCGTCAGGAAGGTCGTGTGATGCAGCTTCGGCGCGGGTTGACGAATCGCTGGTCACGCCAGATCTTGCGTGAGCGGTGTTCGGTCAGCTGAGGCGGCGGGTGATGGCGAAGGCCGCCCGTTGCACCTCGACGCCGAGCTGTTCGATGCGTTCGGGGGGGATCTCTTCTTGGGTGCCTGCGACCTGGATCGCGGCTGTGGTGGGTGTGTCGTTGGCCAGGCCCGCCGCGACCGACGCCATTCCGGGTTCGCGTTCGCCCACCGCGTGCCCGAAGCCCGTGTCGCGAATGCTCTTGAGGTCGTTGAGGAATGCGTCTCGGTCGATGGGCGTTCCGTCGGCGCGGGTGTGGTCGTCGAGCCGGTCGAGGAGCCGTTCGACCTCCTCGGGGTCCATGGCGGACGCGAGGACCTTGCCGGCGCCGAGGTGGAGCGGGAGCTGTTCTCCGATGGGCAGTTCGTAGCGCAGCGGGCGGGCACCGTCGACGCGAGCGAGCACGACCCGGTGCCGACCCATCCGCTTGAACAGGGATGCCGTGAGGCCCGTCTCGGCGGCGAGGTCCTGCAGCACGGGCCTCGCCGCGTTCAGCAACGGACTGGTGGTGAGGTAGGCGTGCGCACCGAAGATCAGTCCGACTCCGGGGCGATACCCGGTCGCGTCGCGTTCGACCCGCCCACGAGCTTCGAGGACGTTGAGGATGCGTTGCGTGGTCGCGACCGGGAGGTCGGCGCGGCGGGCGATGTCACTGAGCCGCAGGGTGTGGCGGCTGCTTTCGAGCACCTCCAGGACGTCGATGGCGCGCTCGAGGGACCGCATGCTGCTCGCCGGGTTCTTCGGCGTTTCCGGAGCCACCTCGACCACCCTTCTGTTCGACGCCTTCCCCCTCATCTTTCCACACGGTGGTGAACAATCTCGGGTGGCGTGGGCAGGACCGGGGCTCCGGACTGCACCTCACGCGCCGGCGAGAATCGCGGCCCGGCGCCGCGCTTCGTCGGCTTCCACGGCCCGGCCGGCGAGCAGGCTGGAGGCCGCCTGGGCGGCGGGGATGGTGATGACGCCGTCGTCGTCGGCGACCACCACATCTCCGGAGTGCACGACGACGCCGCCGACCGCGACGGGCACGTCGACCTGGCCGGGGCCGTTCTTGTAAGGCCCGGCGGGCGACACGCCGCGGGCCCAGACCCCGAACCCGATGCGTTCGAGCTCGACGACGTCCCGCGCCGCCCCATCGATGATCATGCCCAGGACGCCGCGGGCCTTGAAGCGTTCGGCGATGAGCTCGCCGATGAGCGCGCGGGTGACGTCTCCGTCTCCGTTGACCACGATGACCTCACCCGGCCGGGAGACTTGGACCGCGTCGTGGATGGCCTTGTTGTCACCGCTGCGCACCCAGACCGTGCGGGCGCGTCCGACCAGCCGCGCACCCTTCCACAGCGGGCGAATACCGCCGTCGAGCACGCCCATCCGTTCGCGACCGTCGCCGATGTTGGCGACGGCGAGGCCCTGGTACTCCGCGAGCAGATCGCCGGCGGGCAACAGGGCGGCGTCGGCGCAGGTCGCGTGGAGCTCGGCGGTGGCCCTGCTCATCACGGGCCGCAAACCGAGCGAGTCGAGCAGCGCCGCTGCGGCGGTGACCTCCCCGGCGCGACGGGCGGCGTGCTTGTGGGTGCCGCTGTAGAGGCGGTCCAGGGTCGCCTCCCCGCCTGCGAGCTCGACGGCGATCTGGGCTCGGACCCAGTCTTCGGCTCCTGCGGCCCGGCCGGCGGTGCAGGACTCGACGATCAGCGCGGCGAGGCCCTTCATGAACGTGCTGCGCAGCAGCTTGCGCGCTGACGCGTCGCCGGGACTCCCCCCGATGTCGTTCGCCGGAGCGCCGAGCGAGGTGAACACGGCGGTGGCGCCGGCGGAAGCCGCGCCGCTGATGATGACGCTGGTCTGCGCTCCGTGGTTGGGGACCGGACCGATGACCGACACGTCGGCGAACCGCTCCGCGCCGATGACCTGCGCGACGGCGTTCATCACGACGGGGTCTCCGGCGTTCATGTCCGCGAAGATCGCATCCGGCGCGAGGTGGTCGGCCACCGACTCAGCGGCTTCCTGGGCGCGCGCGCCGCCGACGAGGCTCATGACCACCTCGGCATCGCGCACGGCCTCGCCCGGAGTTTCGGCCAGCTGAACTCCGGTCGGCGCGGCGTCGACCGCCGGGTCGTACCCCGTGACGGTCCAACCCAGCTCGACCATCCCTGCCGAGTAGAGCGTGCCCGCTTCGCCCAGCCCCAGTACCGCCGCCCGCATGCTGACTCCCTCTGTCGACATCCCGTTCCGTGGTAATCCTTACCGCTGAGTGCGCAGTATTGCCACGAAATGGAAGCATGTCAACGCCGCCTTGCGCCCATGTGCTCACTGCATGGAACTTGCTTGCGCCCTGCGGAACAAAACTTCACTGCGAGTCTTGCCGTGCGACACGGCTCCATGTAACTCTCGCACACCGATACGGATTCCCACCCTATGGAGAACTGGCTCTTGTCAGCGCGACGGGGTGCACCACAGCGGTGTGGCGACGAGGAGGAACGATGGGACTGGCCGTATGGGCCCTGATCGCCTACATCGCGGTGATCGTGGTCTGGAACGCGGTGCTGAAACGCAGCATCGGGGAGGCGATGATCCTCGGGTTCGTCGTCCTGTGCGCCTTCGGCACCGTGGACTTCCCAAAGCTGGTGGGGGTCGGATTAGCTGAGGCCGGAAGCCAGAACATCGTCTTCGCGGGGCTGGCTTTCACCTTCATCGGGTCGATCCTCACCCGCACCGGGGTGATCGATCGGCAGATCGACATCCTCAACTCCCTGCTGGGGCGGGTCAAAGGCGGCGCCGGTTACGTCGCGACCGTCGGATCGGCGGCGTTCGGCAGCGTGGCGCACTCGGGCTCGGCGAACGCCGCCACGATCGGTTCGGTCGCCATCCCGTGGATGAACCGGTCGAACTGGTCGCCGCACATCGCCGCCACCGTGGTGGCGGGCAACGCGGGCAACGGTGCTGTGATCCCGCCGAGCGCCTCGTTCTTCGTGCTGATCGGCTCCGCGGCGGTGGCGCCGTTCGTCTCGGTCGAGCAGCTGTTCGTCGCGATGTTCGTCACCGCGGGCTGGTGCGTGTCGTGGCGCCTGCTGTGCATCGCCTACTTCGTGCGCCGGTACAAGATCCCGCGCGTTCCGGCATCGGAGATCCTCGGGCTCGGATCCAGCTTCCGGCGCGGCTGGACGTCCCTGTTCGTCTTCGTAGCGATCGCCGTGCCGATCGTGCTGACCTTCGGCGCAGGCGGAGATGCTCTCACCTCGGCGCTCGGTGCGGCCGCGGTCGAATCGATCGACATCCTCGTGTGGATCCCGGTGATGCTGGGTGTGGTCGCCGGAGTGATCGGTCGGCAGAACCTGCCCAAGACCTGGCGCGGCTGGTCGGAGCTGATGGACGAGTCGGCGCCGCGGTTCAAGGACGTCGGCGCCACCATGGTGTTCGCCTTCGCCGGGGGCGCCGTGCTCAGCGAACTGGGGCTGTCCGACCAACTCGGCGCTGTGCTCAACGGGCTCGGCGCGCCTCCGATCGTCGCCGCCCTGATCGTCGGAGTCATCATCATCTTGGTGGCCGGCCCGCTGAACTCCACCGCCACCGTCGCCACGGTCGGCGGCGTGGCTTTCGCCGTGCTCGTCACCGCCGGGGTGCACCCGGTGCTGGCCGCGTGCTCGATCCTGGTCTTCTCCTCGACCGAGGGCGCCTCGCCGCCCGGTGCCGCCGCGATCTACATCTCGACCAGCCTCGCGCAGGTCAACCCGGCACGCACCTTCGTTCCGCTGATCGTCTTCTACGTCGTCCCGTTCCTGTTCATCGGGACCGCCATCGCCCTCGGTGTCCTACCGGTGCCGCACTGATGGCCGGATCCCGCACTACTCGCGACAACCGATCGGAGGCCCACCGATGCCCCCTGTGACCGAGGAAACCGAGCGGCGCACGCTGCGCCGACGAGCCGATGCCGTGCTGTCGGCCGGCTTCAAACTCACGCTGATCACCATGCTCGCGCTGGGTGCGGTGGTGGTGCTGATCCAGATCGTCGGGCTGCTCACCGTGAACGCCGGCCTGGTCGAGGGTGCTGCGAACGCACTCCAGCCGACCCTGTTCGCGATTTCGGCGGGCTTCGGCGTTCTCACCATGGCGCTGGCCTACGTGCGCGGGTGGAAGAACAGCGAGTGAAGCGGTTCAGCGAGAGGACCGTCCGCGCGCAGATCGCCGGTGTTCTGACGGCGTGGGGAATGCCCGCCGAGCACGTCGCGACCACCACGGAGGCGATGGTGTACGCCGACCTCTCGGGAATCGACTCCCACGGGATCTCGATGCTGATGATGTACGAGAGGTTGTGGGACGAGGGGCATCTCGATCTGCAAGCCCGCCCGGGTGTGGAGCGTGAGAACGCCGCGATGGCGCTGCTGGACGCCGGAGGAGGCCTCGGCCACGTGGCCGGGGTCAGGGCGATGAACCTCGCCATCGACAAGGCTCGCGTCGCTGGCGTCGGGATCGTGTCGGTGCACAACTCGCGTCATTTCGGTGCGGCCGGCTACTACGCCGGCCTCGCCGCCGAAGCGGGACTGGTGGGGCTGGTCACCACCTCGGCGAAGGTCGCCGGCGTGGTGCCCACCGGCGGGGCGGTGCCGAGGCTGACCACCAACCCCATCGCCTTCGCCGCGCCCGCCCGCACCAACCCGCCGTTCCTGCTGGACATGTCGACGAGCACGGTCGCCTCGAACAAGGTGAAGGTGTACGACCTGCAGGGCACGACGATGCCCGAGGGGTGGGTCGTCGACGAATCCGGCGGCCCCGTGACCGACCCCGCCGAGGCGATGACCTACATCCACGAACGCGAGAACGGTGGCCTGACACCGCTCGGCGGGACGGGCACCCACGGAGGCCACAAGGGGTACGGGCTCGCGGTGATGGTGCAGATCCTCTCCGCCGCCCTGTCCGGGGCCGACCTCGCCGCCACCCGTCGGCCCGGGGCGGTCGGGGACATCGGGCACTTCTTCCTCGCCCTCGACGCCGATTTCTTCCGCCCTGGCGGGGAATTCCTCGCCGACGTCGACGAGCTTCTCGACATGCTGCGCGCCACCGCCCCTGCCGAAGAGGGGACCCCGGTTCAGGTCGCGGGGGACCCCGAGAGGGCCAGCCGCGAGCGGCGACGTGCGGACGGAATCCCGTTGCCCGACACCCTCATCGCGAAGATCGCGGCGATCTGCGACCGGGCGGGAACGAGGTCGCTGCTAGACCACCCCATCCTGGAGAGCTGAACCGATGTACGACTTCTGCGTGATCGGCGGAGGGATCGTTGGCGTCGCCACGCCCTGAGGCCGCGGACCCCGGCCCGCCGGATGCTCGACCTCGTCGGCCGGCCCGTACCCCTGGGTAAACCGGCACTGGTGGCCGAGCCGACTGAAACTTTCCGGTCGCGCATTTTTGCGCAATGCGCAAGTTGTCGGTACGGTCGTCGGCATGGACGCAGAGCGGATCGGCTTGCGCGAGCGCAAGAAGCAGGAAACCCGGCTCGCTCTGAGCTGGGCGGCCATCCGGCTCGCGGTGGAGCGCGGGCTCGACAACGTGCGAGTGGAGGACATCGCCGCCGAGGTCGGCGTCTCCACCCGCACCTTCAACAACTACTTCGGCGGCAAGGGCGAAGCGATCGCCGCGCGGCACCTGGAGCGGGCGCGCCAGATCGCGGTGGAGCTGCGGGCTCGGCCCGCGTCCGAGCCGTTGTGGACGGCCATCACCAACGCCGCTTTGGCCCGGTTCGCGCTGGGCCAGGGCACTGGCGAGCACGAACCGGAGCAGCAGTGGATCGACGGCGTGCGCCTGATGGTCTCGGAACCGGCGCTGCAAGGCGATTTCATGAAGGCCAACGCCGCGGCCGAGGCCGAGCTCGCCGCGGCCGTCGCCGAGCGCACCGGCGCCGACCCGGCCCGCGACCTGCATCCGCGGCTGGTGGCGGGGGCAGTGGGGGCTGCGATCGCGGTAGCCACCGAGCACTGGCTGAGGGCCGCCGAACCCACCCCGATGGCACCGGTGCTGCGCGACGCGCTCCGGCAACTCGCCGCAGGGTTGCCCGTGCCGTAATCCCGACCTCCACTGGACGCCACAGTGCCGCCGGGCCGACCGGCGCGCTGTTTCCCCCACGACAGCAAGGAAAAATCCGTGACCACCGATGTCGTCATCGCAGGCGCCGGACCGAACGGGCTGATGCTGGCCTGCGAGCTGAGCTTGGCCGGGATCAAGCCCCTGGTGCTCGAACGTCTGCCGGAGCGGACGTCGCAACACCGCGCCAACGGACTGGTCGGCCAGGTGGTGCGGATGCTCGATCGCCGGGGTCTTTACCAGCGCCTCAACGGGAATACCGTTCCGCCGCAACCGATCCCCGCGTTCGCGTTCGGGGCGATGCGGCTCGATCTGGAGGCCCTCGACGACAACCCGATGTACGCGCTGGGCGTGCCGCAACGCCGGATCGAGCAGGTGCTGGAGGAACGCGCGGTCGAACTCGGCGCGGAGATCCGTCGCGGGCACGAGCTCGTCGGGCTGGCCCAGGACACCGATTCCGTCACCATCGACGTCATCGGGCCGGACGGACCGCACCGATTGCGCGTCCGCTACCTGGTCGGCGCGGATGGTGGGCACAGCCCGACGCGCAAGCTCTCCGGCATCGGATTCCCCGGCGCCACCACGGACGGCGTCGTCTCCCGCCTGGCACACGTCACCGTTCCGCCGTCACTGGTGGACCCGGCGACCCTGGGACTGAACGTGCCCGGGTACGGCCTGGTGCCACCGTTCATCCACCACCGCACCGAGCGCGGCGTGCTCGCCTACGCCCCGTTCCCCGGGAAGGCACCATTGGTGTCCACAATGGAATGGAACGCGGAACCGGCCGACCAGGCGATGACGGTGAACGACCTGCGTGAGAGCGCGAGCCGGGTGCTCGGCACCGACCTGGCGCTCGGCCCGCCCGAAGGTGACGGCCCGCACCAGCTGCGCCGGTTGACCAGCAGCAACACCCGGCTGGCCGACCGGTTCCGGGACCGCCGGGTGCTGCTGGTCGGCGACGCGGCCCACGTGCACTCGGCGATCGGCGGTCCCGGGCTGAACCTCGGGCTGCAGGACGCCGTCAACCTCGGCTGGAAGCTCGCAGCCGAACTGCGGGGCTGGGCGCCGACCGGCCTGCTCGACAGCTACGAAACCGAACGGCGAACGGTGGCCCGGCGGGTCGTCATGCACACCCGCGCCCAGTCCGCACTGCTCTCCCCCGGCGACGAGATCACCGCGCTGCGGGACCTGTTCGGCGAAATCCTCCAGGAACCGCGCAACGTCCAGCACATCGCGGACATGATGTCCGGAGCGGACGTCCGCTACGAGATGGGCACCGGCGACGAGCACCCGCTGGTCGGCCGGTGGGCGCCGGACCTGCGGCTCGACACCATCGACGGTTCCGTCCGGCTGGCGGAGCTGACCGCGGGCGCCAGCCCCCTCCTGGTGGACACGACCGGCTCGCTCGGCGATGCGCTTTCCGGCTGGCGGGACCGGGTGCAGATCGTCACCGGTCGCGCCGACACCTCGACCACCGCGATGCTCCTGCGCCCGGACGGCTACACGGCCTGGGCATCGAACGCCGCCCGGCCCGACACCCGATCCCTCCGCCAGGCCCTGACCGCGTGGTTCGGCGCCGCCACAGCGGAGGTGAGCGCGTGACCGCGACGGACCGCCGACAACATCGGCAAAATCAGGAACCCGTCTCCTCGCGGGCGAAGTGCGGTTCCGCTGCTTCCAACCGCGGTACGGAGATGCCCAGCCGTCGTGCTTCGGCCAGGACGTCTCGGCAGACCTCGCGCGGCTCCTCGGCATCGGGGTCGTCGTGCATCGTGAGGCTCACGCGCGCGGGCGGGACATGAGCGGTCAGCCAGGCGAGCGCGGGGGCGGTGAGCCAGGTGGGCGCCCGGAACGGCAGCAGAGCGCCCCGGTGCCGTCGCAGGTCGAGGTCGCGCGCCTGGAGGAGCGGCAGCAGTTCGCGGCCGGCCAGCAGTGCCTCGCGCAGGTCGCCCCTCGCCCCGGCCAGTTCGGACAGGGAACCCCGCCGCAGGCCCTGCGAGAACATGCCGGCATCCGACACGAAATGGACCCACAGCCAGCCGTGGAAGTCGGGCCGCTCTTTGATCCGGAGCCCGGCCTCGCGAAACGCCTGACGCACGACCTGTTCCCGGCCTGTCGGGGGCCGGCCGAGGGTGCCGAAGACGACCGACCGCAGCAGAGCCCCGTGGAGCACGTCGTCCACGCCGAAACCGCCACCGGCCTGAGGAAAGCCCCAGGCGATCTGGTCGGGCGGGAGTGCACCGATCGCGGCGAGCGGCTCGGTCCAGAGATTGCCGAAGATCAGCACCGCGGCCCGGCCGACGCGCGGGGACAGGAAGGCCGTCGCCTCCGGGAGGCGGTGGTGCGGCACGCTGAGCACGATCAGGTCGAAGTCGTGGTCCGGCTCCAGCGCTTCGCGGTAGCGCACCGGCCACCGCTCCGCGACGCGCTGCCCCCACACCCGGCGTCGCATATCGATCAGGTCGAGGTTCACCGCGCCTCCGTACGACGCCGCGCGGCCCGGCCGGACGTAGAACTCGACGCTATGACCAGCCCGTTCCAGGGCCCAGCCGTAGATGGTGGCGATCACGCCGCGGCCGAACATCAAGATCTTCACACTGCACCTCGTGGGGTACGGTCGATTCGGAGACAATCTCCATTTTCAAAATATGGAGACCGTCTCCACTTGTCAACGGGAGGTACGCATGACCGCCGACAAGCCACTGCGGGCCGACGCCCAACGCAAGCGCGAGGCCCTGCTCGCGACGGCCCGGGAGGTCTTCGACGCCGGAGGCTTCTTCGACCTGCGCTTCGATGACTTCGCTCGGATGGCCGGGGTGGGCACCGGCACGCTGTACCGCCATTTCCCCACTCGGGAGGCGCTGGCCGAGGCGGTCTACCACGGCGAGGTCGCCACGCTGTGCGACCTCGCCCGCCAGCTGCAGGCCACGCTGCCCGCGGCGGAGGCTTTGGCGGCTTTCCTACGCGGCATGGTCGACCACATAGCCGCCCACGAGGGCCTGGCCCGGACGCTGGCCACGCTCTGGGCCGATCGCTCCGGCACCCTCGCCGAGGGCGGCAGGGCGCTGGAGCAGGCGGTCACCGACCTCGTGGCCGCCGCGGTGCGGGACGGCACCGTTCGCGACGACGTGGATGCCGGTGCCGTGATGATGGCGCTGCACGGCATCGGTGCGGCCCATGACCGGCCCGGTTGGCGAGCTGAGGCCGACGATGTGATCACCCTCGTGCTGGACGGACTGCGCCGCCCGCGATGACGAGGTGCGGCACGAGGTCGCATGCCGCGGGGGAAGGATTCGGCCCACGATGCTGTCCGCAGCCGACTCCCCCGCATGTGCCAGGCTACGGGCATGGCACTGCCTCATGACGACATCGATCCCGGTGGACTGCTCGAGTACTCGGTGGTGTTCACCGACCACTCGCTCAATCACATGTCCCAGCGCTTCGTGGGCGTGATGCAGGGCATCGTCGACGTCCTGCGCACGACCTACCGAGCGCACAGCGTTGCGCTGGTGCCGGGAGGTGGCACCTACGGCATGGAGGCCGTCGCCCGCCAGCTCGCGACCGGCCGCCGCTGCCTCGTGGTGCGCAACGGGCTCTTCTCCTACCGCTGGTCGCAGATCCTCGACATGGGGTCGATCGCGCAGGAACACGCGGTATGCCGGGCACGACCGATCGATGAGTCGTATCAGGCCCCGTGGCGGCCGGCACCGATCGACGAGGTCGTCTCCGCCATCCGCGAGCAGCGGCCCGAGGTGGTCTTCGCGCCGCACGTCGAGACCGCCGCGGGCATGTTGCTGCCGGACGACTACCTCCGCCGCCTCGCCGAGACCACCCACGAGGTCGGTGGGCTGCTGGTCCTGGACTGCATCGCCTCCGGAGCGCTCTGGGTCGACATGGCCGACCTCGGCGTCGACGTTCTGCTGAGCGCCCCGCAGAAGGGCTGGAGCGGCTCCCCCTGCGCCAGCTACGTCATGCTCAGCGAGGCCGGGCGGGCGGCGGTCGAGGCCGGCACGTCAACGAGCTTCTCCGCTGACTTGAAGAAGTGGCTGTCGATCGCGGACGCGTACACGCAGGGCCAGACCCCGTACCACGCGACCATGCCGACCGACACCCTCGCGCACAACCTGGAGCTCATGCTCGCGACCCGCGATCGCGGACTCGAGGACCTCCGCGCCGCGCAGGTCGACCTCGGCAGCCGCGTTCGCAAGCTCCTCGCTGAACACGGGCTCCCCTCGGTCGCCACCGACGAGTTCGCAGCCCCCAGCGTGGTGGTCGTCCACACCGAAGACCCGCAGCTGCGCAGCGGTGCCGCCTTCAAGGAAGCCGGTATCCAGATCGCGGCCGGAGTACCACTGCACTGCGACGAGCCGGCCGAATTCTCCACCTTCCGCATCGGCCTGTTCGGGCTCGACAAGCTCGGCGACGTCGAGGGCACCCTCGCCCGGCTCCGGACGGGATTGGACAAGGTCAGCAGCTGATCAGCCCTTCATGCCCAGAGGCTCCTCTTCCACATCCGCGTGGGACCCGTTGAGGTCACCGGCCTCGGGCGTGCAGGTGATCTCCGGTCAGACCGCCGTGTAGCCGCCGTCGACGGGCACGGCGGCGCCGGTCATGAACGATGCGCCTGGGGAGCACAGGAAAGCGATGACGTTCGCGATCTCCTCCGGCGATCCGGCGCGGTGCAGCGGCGGAGTCGTCCACCGCTGCGGGCCCGCCGGTACGACTGAGGCACCGTAGACGTCCTCGCTGTTGGTCGTCAGGTTCGTCGAGACGTGACCGGGGCACACGCAGTTGGCCCGGATTCCGCGGTCGGCGTACTCCGCCGCGATGCCGCGCGTCAGCTGCACGACGCCGCCCTTCGTCGCGTCGTAGGCGGCGCTGCGCCCAGCGGCGACGAGCGATCCGACCGACCCGACGGTGACGAGGGAGCCGCCACCGGCAGCGAGCAGGTGCCGCAAGCCGTGCTTGGCCGTGAAGAACGTTCCGGTGAGGTTGACGTTGACGAGGTCGTGCCAGGACTCCGACGACATCTCGTGGGCGGGACCGCCGATCACGATGCCGGCCGCGGCGACGACCGAATCAAGCCCGCCGAACCGCTCTGCGGCCACCATCATCGCGTGGGCGACGCTGTCCTCGTCGCTCACGTCGCACTCCACGCCGACGCACGCCTCCCCTAGCGCGTCGGCGACCGCCGCTGCGGCTTCGCCACGCACGTCGCAGACCACGACGGACGCGCCGTCCCGGGCGAAGCGCTCCGCCGTTGCGCGTCCGATGCCGCTGCCCGCACCGGTGATGAGAATCCGCTGTGGAGTCACGGCTCGCTCCCCTTCAGTTCGATGCCGTACGAGGTCGCCGTCAGGCCTCCGTCGACCGGGAGGTCCACACCGGTGACGAACGCGCTCAGGTCCGAACCCAGCCACGCCGCCGCTTCACCGATGTCCGCCGGACGCCCGAGCCGCCCCAACGGCAGCTTCGCCGCGTACGCGCCCCAATCCGCCTGCGCGAACTGCGGGTCACCGACGCTCATGCCGCTGTCGATCGGCCCTGGGCAGAGGGCGTTGACCCGGATTCCCAGTGGTCCGAGCTCCACCGCGGCCGACTTGGTGAGCCCGCGCACGCCGAACTTCGTCGCGGAGTACGTCGTGGCACCCGCACCGCCGATCAAGCCGCGCGTGGAAGCGACGTTGACCACGGACCCGCTTCGGGCCCCGCTGTCCCGGTGGAGCTCGGCGAACGTCTGCAGGCCGAGGAACGTTCCCATCACGTTGACCCGGAAGCCGCGTTCGAGATCGGCGTGGCTGGACTGGGCGAGCGTCTTCCCGACGATGAGTCCGGCGTTGTTGACGAGGACGTCGAGCCGTCCGAAATCGCGGCGCACGACACCGGCGACTTCCGCCCATGCGGCGGGATCGGCCACGTCGAGCGGGTGGCACGCCGCGGACTTCCCCAGCCCGGCAGCGGTCTGCGCCAGTTCTTCGCTCAGCACGTCGGTGAGCAGTACGCGCGCGCCGTGCCGCACGCACGCGTCGGCGATGGCGGCACCGAGACCGCGGGCCGCGCCGGTCACCAGCACGGTTTTCCCTGCGAGCAGCTGCATTCCCACCTCCCTGTGAGTACGGTCCCGGGTTCGTTCAGCGCGAGTCGCCGGTGCCGTCGTCGTCGGTCCGCACGTACCGCTGCACTCCCTCCACCAGTTCGACCGCGAGTCGTCCGCGTTCGACCAGCACGTCGAGGTGCGCGGCCGTCTCGTTCACCGCGAGCATCTGGTTGAAGGCGTTGAGCTCGGCGAACGGGACCGCGTGCCTGGTCCACATCAGATCCCGCGCCACCGCCGACGCGTCGCTCGTGCGGCGGCCGAGCGCGTCGATGGTGGCGTCGAGCCGCGCGTCGTGGTGGTCGAGGAGTTCGGCGACTCTCGCGTGCGCACTGCCGCCGGCGGGCCCGTGCGCCGGCAGCAGCTCCGCGTCGGCGAACGCGGTGACGAGGTGCAGCGAGTCCAGGTAGTCCGCGAGCGGCCGTCCGGACGTGGTCAGCTCGAAGCCGATCGACGGGGTGATGTGCGGAAGCACGTGATCACCGGAGTACAGCAGGCCGCGGCTCTCATCGAGATACACGACGTGTCCTCGGGTATGGCCGGGCGTCGGGATCACGCGCAGCGCGTGCCGCTCGAATCGGACCACGCCCGGCCCCAGCCATTGATCCGGCTTCTCCCAGACGCTCGCATCGAACTCGCCGCGGTCCATGTCCCGCAGCACGCGCTCGGCGAGCTCGCCGGCACCTGCCCGGCGCAGCGTGTCCAAGGATGTGACCGGAACCTCCGTGCGGATCTCGTCCAGCATGTCCAGTCCTGGACGTTCCCCGGCTCCCAAGTACACCCGCGAGCCGACCAGCCTGCGCAGCTCGACGGCCTGCGTGTAGTGGTCCCGGTGCACGTGCGTGACCAGGATGCGGCTGACGTCGCCGAGGTCGTGGCCGAGCGCGGCCAACCCGGCTTCGAGCACCTGGCGCGACTCCGGGATCGCCCAGCCCCCGTCGATCAGGACGACGTCGTCGCCGTCTTCGAGGGCGTAGATGTTGACGGCCCGGAGACCGTCGTTGGGCAGCGGCAGTGGAATCCGGTGCACGTCCGGCCGGATCGTTTCCACTCCGCTGTCGGCCCACGGCCCCCTGTCCAGTTTCGTCACGCGCTTCCCTTCGCCGCGTTGGAGCTTGGTTCGGTGCTGCCGCGAGATGGCCGTTCTCCAGGCCGCGTCGGAGTCGTGACCGATCGGGCCGGAGGGTTTCGCGGCTCAGTCCTCCGGCGGTGGGAGGAAGCGGGGTGGGCGTTTGGCGCGGAACGCCGCCAAGCCTTCGACGCCCTCGGGTGATACCGCCGCTGCTGCGAGGGAACGGGATTCACGATCCAGTTGGGTGTCGAGTCCGCTGGAGAGCCCTTGGGCGACGAGGTGCTTCGTGGCGCCGAACGCTCCCGTCGCACCGCGGGCCAGTTGACCGGCGAGCCGCTGCGCCTCGTCGACCAGCGTCTCGCCCTCGGTGACGCGGGTGATCAGCCCCATGGCGACCGCCTCGTCCGCGGAGATCCGCGGGTTGGTCAGCAGCAGTTCCATGGCTCGTTTCGGGCCGACCAAGCGCGGTAGCCACCAGGTCACCCCGGCATCCGGCGAATAGCCGATCCCGGTGTAGGCGAGCCTGAACACCGCGTCCGCGGCGGCGATCGTCACGTCCGCGGCGGCGGCCAGGCCGACTCCGGCACCGGCCACCGAGCCGTGCACGGCGGCGATGAGCGGTGCCTCCATCGACGCGAAGACGCGCAGCGCGTCGTGCAGGGCGTCGGTGACGGAGATCAGGTGATCCCGTCGCTTCTCGACGTCCACCGCCTCGAAATCGCGGAGGTCTCCCCCGACGCAGAACGAGTGCCCTTCGCCGCGCAGCAGGACGACCCGGGCGTTCGCGCGGCGGCAGGTCCGCGCGGCGTCCAGAAGTGCGCACGCCATCACGAGATCGATGGGGTTGCCGCGGTCTCCGCGCCGCATGACCACGTGGGCGATCGAATCCCGCACCTCGACGGTGACGGGTGATCTCTCCGCGCTGTTCCCGCTCATGGCCCCATCCGGCCCCCGTCGACGATCGCCGCACGGCTCCTCGGTCATCTCGGACCTCCCTCTCGTGTCGTCAGATGCGTTCGACGACTGTCGCGTTCGCCATGCCGCCGCCTTCGCACATGGTCTGGAGCCCGTACCGGCCGCCGGTCCGGCGGAGGTGGTGGATCAGGGTGGTCATGAGCCGTCCCCCGGTCGCACCGAGCGGATGGCCCAGCGCGATGGCCCCGCCGAGCACGTTCGTCCTCTCCCAAGGAGCCCCGGTTTCCTTCAACCAGGCCAGGACCACCGAAGCGAACGCCTCGTTCACCTCGAACAGGTCGATCTCGTCGATCGTGAGGCCGGCCTTGGCCAGGACCGCCTTCGTCGCGGGGATCGGGCCGGTGAGCATGAACACCGGGTCGGACCCCACGACCGCCATGGTGTGAATCCTCGCCAGCGGTGTGAGTCCGTGAACCTCGACGGCCTTCTCGGAGGCGATCAGCATCGCGGACGCGCCGTCGGAGATCTGGCTCGACACGGCGGGTGTGAGCCGGCCGCCCTCGCGGAGGGGCTTCAGGCCCGCCATCTTCTCCAGCGAACCGTCCGGACGCGGCCCTTCGTCCGCGACGACATCACCCACCCGCACGACCTCTTCGGCGAAAAGACCGTCCTCGGTGGCAGCGATGGCGCGCTGGTGGCTGTCGAAGGCCAACCGCTCCATGTCGCCGCGGGAGATGCCCCACTCCTGCGCGATGAGTTCCGCGCCGCGGAACTGGGAGATCTCCTGATCTCCGTACCGGCGCGTCCACCCGTCACCGCCGTAGGGGAACCCCATCCCCTCTCGTTGGCCGACGACCGCGGGACCGGCGATCGGCACCAGCGACATCACCTCGACACCACCGGCGACGACGAGGTCCTGCGTCCCGGACATCACGGCCTGCGCGGCGAAGTGGATCGCCTGCTGGGACGACCCGCACTGGCGGTCGATCGTGGTCGCGGGGACCGTCTCCGGCAGCCCGGCGCTCAGCCACGCGTTGCGGGCGACGTTCCCGGCCTGCGCACCCATCTGGTCGACGCACCCCAAGATCACGTCGTCGACGGACGCCGGATCGACACCGGTCCTCTCCAGCAACGCGGCGAGAACGCGTGCGCCGAGATCGTTCGGGTGGACGGCGCTGAGCCCGCCGCCGCGACGTCCGACCGGCGTGCGAAGAGCTTCGACGACGTAGGCCTCGGGCATGGTTCCTCCAGGTGCGACGGAGTTGAACGAAGCGGGACAGCCGAACCGGGTAGGGCCTATCGGCGCACTGCCGGCGTGCGCTCCGCACTCGACGGCCGCTCAAGCGAGCCTCAAATTAACAGAACTGAATTCAGTTGCATAGGTGCGAGCAACTAGGAGCCGGGCGGCTCACGGGCTAAACTGACTCCAGTTCAGTTCCCTAGGAGGGTATGTGACCAGGCGACTCGACGGCAGCACGGCACTCGTCACCGGCGCCACCGGTGGACTCGGCGTACCCATCGTCCGCCGACTCGCGGCCGAGGGCGCACGGGTGATCATCACGGACGTCGACGTCTCCGCGTGCGAACGGCTCGCCGCCGAGCTGGGCACCGAGGCGACGGTCCACGCACTCGACGTCGCCGAGCAAGAGCGCTGGCACGAGGTCACGGTGGCGGTGGAAGCCGAGCACGGCGGTCTGGACGTGCTGGTCAACAACGCCGGCATCGGCAGCCTGGCCACCGTCGAGGACGAGACGGTCGAGCGCTGGGAACGGGTGATCGACATCGACCAGCGGGGCACCTGGCTCGGCATGAAGCATTGCGGCCCGCTGATCGAGCGCAGCGGCGGCGGGTCGATCGTCAACATCGCGTCGATCCTCGGCACGGGCGGCGGCTTGGCCAACAGCTTCGGCTACGCCGCCGCGAAGGGCGCCGTGCGCTCGATGACCGCGAACGCCGCGCTGCACTGGGCCGAGCGCGGTGTCCGCGTCAACGCGGTGGTGCCCGGGTTCATCGGCACCGCCCAGCTGCACGAGCGCTTCGACGGCGGCGAACGGCACCGGGCCATGCTCGCCAACACCCCGATGGGCAGGTTGGGACGACCGGAGGAGGTCGCCGCCGCGGTCGCCCACCTGGCCAGCGACGACGCCGGTTACACGACCGGTTCGGAGCTGTACGTCGACGGCGGCTGGGCCGCCCGGTAATCCCGGAAGGTCAGCGGGGCCGTCCTCCACCTCGAAGGACGGCCCCGCTTCTCGTTGCCGTCAGACCGCGCTGCGCTCGCTGAGCTCGCGGGCCGTGCGCGCGGCATCCGCGCGGGACAGCTTGCCGACCCGGTTCAGCGGCAGCTCGTCCACGCGGAACAGGTACTCGGGCCACTTGGCCTTCATCAGCCCGCGCCGGTCCAGATGCGCCGTCGCGGCGTCGAGGTCGAACCCGGCGTCCTGCGTCACGATCAGCACCGCGACCCGCTCGCCCAGCAGCTCGTCCGGCACCGGCACGACGCACAGCTGCTCGACGGCGGGGTGCGAGGCGAGGGCCGTCTCGACCTCGACGATGTCGATGTTCCGGCCACCGCGGATGATCACGCTCTTCTCCCTGCCCCGCACCGACACCACGCCGTCGGCGCGCACCGACATCAGGTCGCCGGTCGGGAAGAAACCGTCCGGGGTCACCTCGGGTGCCGCGACGGTTCCGCTGCGCGCGTACCCGAGGAACAGCGATGGTCCGCGCACCTGCGCCCGCCCGACCTCGCCCGCCGCGACGGGCGCGCCGTCCAGGTCGACCACGCGCAGCTCCGTGCCGGGGAACGGACGGCCGTCGGTGCCCAGGCGCGTCTCGTCCGGGTCGTCCATGCGCGGCGACGTGTGCCCCAGGCACTCGGACATGCCGAACACCCGCAGGATCCGGGTGCCGAGACGTCCCTCCGCGCGCGCCAGCGCCGCCGCTTCCATCGGCCCGCCGCCGACCGTCATGGCCCGCACGTCGCGCAGCGGCCGATCGCCCCCCACCGCGCTCGCCAGCTGCAGGACCATCGTCGGCACGCACATCGTCCATCGGACGTCGTGCTCGGCCAGCAGTCGCAGCGCGGTCGGCGGATGCCACCGGTCCAGGAACACGATGCGGCCGCCGAGCATGAGCGGCAGGTACAGGCCGAAGCAGAACGCCGCCGCCGACGACAGCGGCACCAGCGCCGCGACGGAGTCACCAGGGGCGAGGCCGACCGCGTCGATGGTGCTGCGCCCGGCGTAGCGCAGCGCGGCCTCCGACTGCACCACGCCCTTGGGGCGGCCGGTCGACCCGCTGGTCAGGCCGATCACCACGCCACCGTTCCAACGCGGGCCCGGCCTCGCCGGCCGCGTCCGGCTGCCCCACCCGTCGAGGACTTGCGGCCCCTCGGAATCCGGTAACCACTCGCCGAGGCGTTCCGGCGAGGCGATCACCACGGCCGGGTCGATGTCCTCGCACGCGGCGTCGTACTCGGCGCGAGTGGCGTGGTGGCTGAGCAGGCCGAGCGTGCCGTCCAGCTTGCCCGCGACGAGGGCGGCGACCACGGTTCGCCAGGAGTTGTCCGCCTGCACCAAGATCGTCGCCTGCGGTCCGGCCACATCGCGCACCGCGGTGGACAGTTCCTCGGCGGCGTGCAGCAACTCGCGCAGCGAATGCTCGCCGTCGCCGTCGGCCGCGACGACCGCATCGCCGCCCGCGTCCGTCGCAGCCGCTCTGGACTCGAGTTCGGCCACCAGTTCCCGCATTGCATTCGCCTCCGTTGGCTCAGGGACTCAGCCCAGGAACATTTCCCGCTCTTCGCCGAGCACCGCGAGGCGCTTGCCCCGCATGCGCCCGACGTGGCGGATCGCCGCGTCCCATTCCTCGCTGGCCAAGGCCGCGCGTGCCGCCTCTTCGGAGTCGAAGCCCAGCACGGACAACCCGTCCCAGCCCTCCGATCGCGGCTCCAACGCGCTGGTGATGGCGGTGTGCCGCCACGCCCGCAGACCCGGCAGCGGGTAGGTCACCTCAGCGTGTTCGCCCCGCCACCACTCGATGAACTGCTCATGGGTCCACTCCGGGGGACGGGAGGCCAGCAGCGCCAGATTGAACATTCCACGTCGTCCTTCCACACCTGGCACCCGCTCAGTCGGACTCGTGCAGCTCCAACATGGGCGAGCGACCGATCATCAAATTCCGTACCGCGCCGTCGGCCCCGAGCCGGGCCGCCGCGACGAAGGTCGACTCGAACACGTCCCCGCGCCTGGTCTCACCGAGCACGAGTTCGTCGTGGCCGTCGGCGCTCGCGGACACCACGTGGTGCGTGAGCACCCCCTTCTCGCGCTGCCGCAGATAGCCCTCGAGCGCCGCGCGGTCGCCCGCGAAGTCCGTCGCCTGCCCCGCGCCCGTGCCGAACACGATCGAGAACCTGAAGTCCGACGCGATCAGGTCGAGGATGTCTTCGGGACGGTCGGAGTCGATCAGCGCGAACCACCGGGTCAGCGTGGGCGCACCTGCCACGGCCGTCATGCCGCCTCCTCGGGGAACATCGAGAACGTCGGGTGGAAGAAGGACTGGTAGCGCGCCAGTTTCCCGCCGGGCGAGACCACACCTGCAGAGGCGAACGAACCGGTGGGCTTCTCCTCCGGTCCTTCGACGACCACGCCGTAGACCATCTCCAGCTCGCCGTCCCGGCTGGACCTGAGAACGCGGTGCTTGCGCCCGACCGCCGGGCGGCCCGAGATGTAGGAGGCGAGGTCCTCCAGGCCGCGGCCGGAGACCTCGTTGCCCGGCAGCGCGAGCAGGAACTCGATATCGGACTCCACCAGCTCCAGCCCGCTCAACGGATCCGGGCCGTCCAGCCGTGCGAAGTAGTCTGAGATGAGCACGTGCGGCTCCTCCTTGTCGCCGTTGACGAGGTGGCACACCAGCCGGAACGAGATCGGCCACCAGGTGGATCACTAGGCCCGCTCGAAACCAAAGCTGAATTCAGTTCGCTTCGTCTGACGCTAGCCCTCCCCCAAACCCGCCGCAAGACTCAAAATCGCCCAGCCGCGGAGAAGGTGTCGAAACAGGACGAAGCTCCCCGCGCGGACGTCGGAGTCGACGCGCGGGGAGCGCACGGATACCGCTGCTCACAGCGGGTACCGGTTCGATGGAAAGGTGACGCGGCGACCGGTCAGGGCCGCGAGAACGAGGGATCAGAAGTCAGCGGCGAACGCGGGCGGCGCACCACCCGCGCACCGCCGCACCGCGCACGCGGCGCGGGGTCACGGTGTCACGATGCGCACGCAGCAGTGGGTCACCAGCTCGCAGATCGCTTCGAGGCCGGTCTCGCCACCGGGTCGGTACCAGCGCCACACGGCGACGATCGTGCCCAGGAGCGTGCGCGCCAACAGCTGCGGATCACGGCGCGCGAACTCACCGGAATCCATTCCCTGGCGGAGCAGCTCCGTCCAGTTCCGCTCGATTCTGGCGACCAGTTCCCGGCACGCCAGCCGCTCGGCCTCCTCCCGCTCCGAGCTGCGCTCGCTGACCAGCAACGCGATGTTGGCCTGCAGGATCCGGTTCTGCCGCACTTCCAGATCCGAGATCTCGTAGGCGCTGCGCACCGCCCGGCGCAGCGCCTCGTGCGCGCTCGGCGCGTCCGCGGTCGCCGCGCGGAACGCCTCGTCCGAGTTGTGCAGGCCGATGCGCATCACCGTGAGCAGGCAATGCGCTTTCGACTCGAAGTAGTGGTACAGCGCGGTCTGGCCGATGCCGACGTGCTTGGCGATCTCCGACCACTTGGTGGCTTCGAAGCCGACCTCGCCGAAATGTTCCACGGCAGCGCCCAGAATCGCCGCCCGCTTCGACCTGGGGCCGTCGTCGGCCTCCCGCAACGTCTCGACGCCCACACCTTTCCCTCCGTCGGTGAGGATCCAGCATAGATGCCAACCGATGTCAGTTCACGAGGGATCCGGCCGCGGCGCGCCGCCCGAACACGATCGCCGGTGCCAGTCCCCCGGCGTAGGCGCGCTCGTACAGGCCACCGATGTCGGCACCTGCCGCGAACAGGCCCGGGATCGGTGCACCGCTCGACGACAGGACCCGCGCCCGCGGGTCGATCCGGACACCGGTGAACGGGAACGTCACGGCCGGCCGCGCCTCCACGACGTAGTACGGCGGTTCGTCCAGCGCCCGAGGATCGGACTCCCGGCCAGGCCCTGCCGACTCGCCTCGGGCGAGGCGCCCCAGCTCCTCGGCGATCTTGGGGCCGTCGTAACCCCACTCAGCGGGCATCTCGGCGAAATCGGACGCGCTGTCGGCGACCACGCACCGCGCGCCCCTGGACCGGGCCAGTGCGAACTTGTCCAGGCTGTCGGCTCCCTCGACGTAGGCACCGGTGATCCACTCCCGGTAGCCGCGGGCGTCGGTCACCAGCAGACCCCGCGCCTCGGGTTGGTCGAGCAATGCCATCGCCGTGAGGTGATCCGCCGCCGTCTCGTCCACGAACCGCTCGCCCGCCAAGTTGAACAGGGCCGCGTGTTCGCTGTAGTAGAGCGTGATGTCCACGAACAGCTCGGGCTCCAGCGCGACGCCGGACGGGATCAGGTGGCCGTAGAACCCTGCGCCCTCCGATCCGATCGCCGCACCGGCCTCGATCGCCAGCCGCAGTCCGTCCCCACTGCTGAACGGGTTCGACCGCAGCTCGACGTCCCGCGCCTGCTCGTGCAGGTACCGCGCGCGCAGCTCGGGGTCCGCCTGGAAACCGCCGGTGGCCAGCAACGTCGCCGTCGCCTCCACGGTCCGCGCCGAACCATCGGCCAGGCCGATCTCCGCGCCGCGCACCACGCCGTCGTCGAGCAGCAACCTCCGGGCCGACGCCTCCGTCACGATCACACCGTTCTCCCGGACCACGTGCCGGCAGCCGTCGACGTAGTGCGCCGTGTCGAACCGGTGCCCGCGCCCGTAGCCGATCACCGGTACGCGCTTGCCGCAGCTCACCCCCAGCGAGCCGATCCACTGGACGGCGTCGTCGAAGTCGTCCACCAGCGCCCTTTTCAGCCCGAGGTCGCCACCGGGGTTCACCCGGTCCATCACGTCGTGGTCGGGCGCGGTCCAGATGTATCCCGCGTACTGGCCCGATCCGCCGAGCAACGGACCCTTCTCCACCACCATCGCCGACCCGCCACCGCGGACCGTCGTGGCCGCGGCGGTCATACCGGCGATACCACCGCCGAGCACCAGCAGATCGAACATCGCTCACCGCACCTCCTCGTAGAGCGTCGTGCGAGTTCTTCCGGATGAACCGAGCGATCACCAGGCCACCGGGCCGCTACCGAGCGCCGGGCTCATGCACGTGGAGACCACCTGCCAGGTCGCGACGGGGAGAACACCACCGCGAGAGGCCGCAGAGCGCGAAGTCGTTGCACTCCAACGCCATTCCGGCAGCAGCCGCGGAACTCGCTCGTTCAACGAAGTGCATCTGCTTCTGTGAAGCGGTTTCGTTGATGATCACCGTTGCCCCCTCGGCGGCGGCGGTCGTCCCGCGCCTGGTCACCCGGCGTCGACGTGCAGACCGGACAGCAGGCGCTCCTGGTGGGTGTGCCGATCGCCGAAGAGCACCGCGCTCGTCGCCGCCCGGCGGAAGTGCAGGTGCGCCGGGTGTTCCCAGGTGAACCCGATGCCGCCGTGCACCTGGATGGTCTCGGCGGCGACGTACTCGTAGGACCGGCTGCAGGTCAGCGCCGCTGCGGCTGCGGCGATGCCGACGTCCGGCGAGTCCTCCGCGATCGCTCCGGTGGCCCACAGCGATGCCGACCGGGCGGCCTCGAGCTCCACGGCCATGTCGGCGCAGCGGTGCTTGATCGCCTGCAGCATCCCGATCGGACGTCCGAACTGGACGCGGTTCTTGACGTGCTCGACCGCCATGTCCAGCGATGCCGCCGCCCCGCCGGTCTGCTCGCAGGCCAGCGCCGTCACCGCGCGGTCGCGCACCCGCGCGAGCACCCGCTCCCCGGTGCCCGGATCGCTGACCAGTCGTGCCGGTGCCCCGTCGAAGATGACGGTGGCCAATTGCCGGTTCGGATCCATCGCGCGGTCGGCGGTGCGGACCACACCCGGCGCATCCCCGTCGACGACGAACAGGGCCGGCCCGTCTTCCGTCCGGGCCGCGACGAACAGCAGGTCCGCCGTGGCGCCCTCGACGACGAGGATCTTGCGTCCGGTGAGGCGCCAGGTGTCGCCGTCGCGCACGGCCGACGCGTCGAGGCTGGGCGCGTCCAAGCCCCCCGGGGTTTCGGCCCAGGCCAGCGTCGCGGTGCGCGCACCGGCGGCCAGCGCCGGCAGCAGTCGCCTCCTGCATTCCTCGGCCTGCGCTCCCTCGGCGTGCAGGAGCACGCCGACGCCGAGCACTGCGGTGGTGAACCACGGCAACCGGACCAGGGATCGGCCCAGTTCCTCGGCCACGACCGCGACCGGGCGGAATCCGGCGTCCGCGCCGCCGTAGCTCTCCGGCACGTCCAGCCCGACCACGCCGAGCTCGCCGGCGAACCGGTTCCACACCGCCGGGTCCCCAGCACGCTGCTCGCGCATCTCCCCGAACACCGCCGCGGTGTCGGCGTGCTCGCGCAGGAATTCCCGCACGGCACCGCGGAACTGCTCGATATCCGCGTCGTGCGTCAGCCTTCGGGCCGTCATGCCGCACCGCCCGGGTCGACCTCGTCCGCCTCGGCGAGCAGCTCGGAGTACCGGCCGAGCGCCTCCCGGGTGAGTTCGGGTCCGATGTAGGGCGGGAAGAGCCCGTCATCCGGCGTGGTGCTGCGCACGAGCGCCTTGGCGAGGTTGGTCTTGTGGACCTCGGTGGCGCCGTCGGCGAGTCCCATGTGGAACGACTCCATCACCCACTTGCCGAACGGCAGCTCCTTGGAGATGCCCAGCGAGCCGTGGATCTGGATGGCTCGGGACGAGACGTCCAGAAGCACCTTCGGCATCGCGGCCTTCACCGCGGCGATGTCGGCGCGCACCGCGCGGTAGTCGTCGTGCTTGTCGATCTTCCACGCCGTGCGCAGCACCAGCAGCCGGAACTGCTCGATCTGGATCCAGGAGTCGGCGATCATCTCCTGCACCAGCTGCTTGTCCGCCAACCGCGCGCCCTTCGTGGTGCGCGAGACCGCGCGGCGCTTCATCAGCTCGAACGCGCGCTGGACCAGGCCGACGGTGCGCATCGCGTGGTGGATGCGGCCGCCCCCGAGCCGGGTCTGCGCGACCGCGAAGCCCTCGCCGCGCCGCCCCAGCAGGTTCTCCGCCGGCACCCGGACATCGGTGTAGCGCAGGTACTGGTGGGTTCCCACGGGTTCCTCGTGCCCCCACACCGACACGTCCCGCACCCGCTCGACCCCCGGCGCGTCCGCGGGCACCACGAACATCGACATCCGTTCGTGCGGTGCGGCGTCCGGCTCGGTCACCGCCATCACGATGAGGAACTCGGCGAACAACGCGTGCGAGGAGAACCACTTCTCCCCGTTGATGACCCAGCTGTCGCCGTCGAGCACCGCGGTGGTGCGGAAGCCCGTCGGGTCGGACCCGCCGTGCGGCTCCGTCATCGAGAACGAGGACACGATGTCGCCCTCGATCAAGGGCTCCAGGTAGGTCTTCTTCTGGAAGTCGCTGCCGTAGTGGGCGAGGATCTCGGCGTTGCCCGAATCCGGCGCCTGGCATCCGAACACGACCGGTCCGGAATGCGTGCGCCCCAACTTCTCGTTCAGCAGCGCCAGCCGCAGCTGCCCGTACCCCTTGCCGCCCAGCTCCGGGCCGAGGTGGCAGGCCCACAGCTCGCGCTCCCGCACCCGTTCCTGCAGCGGCTTGATCAGCGCGTTGCGGCGCGGGTCACGGGTGTTCCAAGCGTGCTCGATCACCTGGTCCACCGGTTCGACCTCGTCGCGGACGAACTCCTCGACCCAGTCCAGCTCCCGCTGCACCTCGGGGTCGGTTTCGAAATCCCAAGCCATTCCCTCGTCCTCTCAGCGGGTCAGAACCGTGCACGCGCTGATTCCGGGCGCACCGTAGACGTGCGTGAACCCCACGTGCGGTCGAGACGGCACCTGGTGGGCACCGGCGTCACCGCGCAGCTGGAGCGCGTTCTCGTAGATCTGCCGCAGCCCGGAAGCGCCGACCGGCTCACCGTTGGCGATGCAACCGCCGTCGGTGTTGATGGGCAGCCGTCCCTCGATCTCGTTGTCCCCGGCCTTGATCAGGTGCTCCTGTTCACCGTGCTCGCACAGACCGGTCTCGGCCATGTGCATCAGTTCCGCTCCTGACTCGGTGTCCTGGATCTGTGCGACGTCCACTTCGGACGGTGCGATGCCCGCGGCTTCGAACGCCGCCTGCGATGCCTGCACCGTGGGCGACTCGGCGCGCTCGGCGGCGATCCAGGGCGCGTACACCTCGAACGAGCCGTAGCGCCTGCTGCGGAACGCCGCGCCTTTCAGGAAGACGGGTTCGTCGCTGTACCGGCGCGCCTGGTCCGCGCGGCACAGCACCAAGGCCACCGCGCCCTCACCCGGGGAGCAGTACATGTATTGCGTCAACGGGTGCGAGATCATCGTTGCCGCGGCGATCTCGGCGGCGGTGAGCCGATCGCGTCGCCACGCGTTCGGGTTCAGCGCTCCGTTGCGGAACGCCTTCTCCGCGATCAGCGCGAGGACGTCCGAACCGATGTCGTGGTCGTGCAGGTACCGCTGGATCTTCATGCCGAAGAACTGGGTGGTGACCATCATCCCGGTCTCGCCGTACCACGAGCCGATGCCGTGCTCGGCCGGATCCACGTTGAACGCGCCCCGGGGATGCTTGTCGAAACCGATCACGATGCCGAGCTCGTGCTGCCCGGAGCGGATGGCCGCGTCGGCCGAGATCAGCGCCGACCCGCCGGTCGCGCAACCGTTGGCCACGTTGATGAACGGCAGCCCGGTCAGCCCCAGCTCGGAGACCAGCGTGTCGGCGTCTCCGGCCGAGTGCGACCCGCCGAACCCGAACTGCATGTCCGAGAAGGACAGTCCCGCGTCCCGCAACGCCTCCCGCGCGGCGTGCACCGCCTGAGCCCGGCCGGAGACGCCCTTCGTCCGCCCGAACCGGTGCATCCCGATCCCGACGATCGCCACACCGTCCGTCATGCCCGCACCTCCCGGTCCGGGGCGAACGCGAAGGTGTGCACCGGCGCACCGTCGTCGGCCGTCCGGAACGGCACCAGCTCCACGTGCATCGGCATCCCGATCTCCAGTGCCTCCGGGTCCGATTCCGTCAGGCGGGTCTCCACCAGGAGCTGCCCCGGAAGTTCGACGTACCCCACTGCGAACGGTTCGAACTCCTCCGGCCCCGTGTACGGCTCCTTCGGCCGGAAGCCCTGGATCGTGAACGTCCACAGCGAGCCGCGCCGCGCCAGCGGGGTGTCCACCATGGACGCTCCGGTGCACCGCGGGCACCCTGCCTGGCGCGGGAACGTGCAAGCGGCGCAGTCGGAGCACCGGCTGCCCAGCAGCGCCGGACCGTCCGGCGTGTCGGTGACGAGCGAGTCGTCCACCATTCTCATCGCGACTCCTGTCATGGCGCGGCCAGCCTTCCTCCGTCGACGGCCAGCAGCGACCCGGTCGTGTAGCTCGACGTCGGCCCGCACAGGTACAGCGCCGCGCCGACGATCTCCGCGGGATCACCGCCGCGCTTCGACGGCCAGTCCTCGGCCATCGCCTCGAACGCGTCCATGTCCCACGCCGTGCTGATGTCGGTGAAGAACGGCCCGGCGAGGATCGTGTTCACCCGCACCAGCGGCCCGTACTCCTGGGCGAATCCCGCGGTGAGCGTGTTCAACGCCGACTTCGCCGCCGCGTACGGCAGGTCCCCGCGGGTCGGTCGACCCGAGGCGATCGAGGAGATGTTGAGGATCGAGCCGCCGTCCCGGGACGCCATCCGCTCGCCCGCGAGCGCCATCAGGCGGAACGGCCCCTTGAGGTTGACCCCGACGACCTTGTCGAACAACTGCTCCGAGACCTCGGACAGGCTCGGGTAGACCGGGGCGATCCCCGCGTTGTTCACCACGATGTCGACCGGCCCGAGGGATTCCTCCACCTCGTCGAGCAAGGCGGGAAGCCGATCCCACTCACCGACGTGAGCCCCGTGCGCGCTCACCCGGCGCCCGGTGGCCTCGGCGAGCTCACCCGCGAGCTGCTCGCAGGCGTCCTTCTTCCGGGACACCACGGCCACGTCCGCGCCGGCGGCCGCGAAGGCTATCGCGATCTCCCGGCCGAGCCCGCGCGAACCGCCGGTCACCAGCGCGGTCCTCCCCCGCAGCGGGCTCTGCTGGGGCCGCGCTTCGGCGACGGATTCCGCCACGGTGCGCACCGGGCCGGTGCTGTCTGCCTGCATGGCCACTCCCGTCTCGTGTCCCTCTTGCCGTGCTGCCGCTACCGCGGGATGTCCCGCCACGGAACGTTCTTGTCCCCGCGCGGCTCGGTGGGCAGGCCGAGGATGCGTTCGGCGATGATGTTGCGCTGGATCTCGTCCGATCCGCCCGCGATGCGGTACCCGGGCGCACCGAGCACGTGCTCGGTCCACTGGTAGACGTCGTCACCGGTGTCGGCGATCAGCCGGTTTCCCAGCACGGTGGCCGCGACTTCGCTGACCTGCTTGAGCTTCTGCGCCCACGCCAGCTTGCGCAGCGAGCCGATCGCCGACGGTTCGGCACCGTCCAGGCGCGCTTCGCGGTCCCGGGTGGACGCCAGTTCACCGAGCTTCTCCTGCACCCACACCTCGGCCAGGCCGCGCCGCACGTCGGGATCGTCGAGCCTGCCGAGCCTGCGCGCTGTCGCCACCAGATGCCGGTACCCGCCACCGAGTTCGGTGTTCGCACCGGAGTGGCTGCGCTCGAACCCCAAGGTGGCGAGGGTGACCTTCCACCCCGCACCGACCTCACCGAGACGCCACTCGTCGGGGATGCGCACGTCGTCGAGGAACACCTCGCAGAACGACGCCCCGCCCGACATCTGCCGCAGCGGCCGCACGTCGACCCCCGGGGTGTCCATCGGCAGCAGGAACGCCGTGAGGCCGCGGTGCTTCGGGGCGTCCGGGTCGGTGCGCGCGATGAGCTCGCCCCAGCCCGCGAACTGGGCACCGGAGCTCCACACCTTCTGCCCGTTGACCACCCACTCGTCCCCTCGCCGCTCGGCCCGGGTGGCGAGCCCGGCGAGGTCGGATCCCGCGGACGGTTCGGAGAACAGCTGGCAGGCGAGTTCGTCACCGCGCAGCAGCGGCCGGACGAGGTGCCGGCGTTGCTCCGGGGTGCCGAACAGGTCGATCGTCGGAGCGATCAAGTGCGCGCTGACCGACGCCAGCTCGTGCTGACCCGGTGTGTCGAAGTCGCGCTCCAGCTCGGCGAACGCCTCCTCGTGCGCGGGGGTGAGCCCCGCGCCGCCGTCGGATTCGGGCCAGGTCAGCGCGCCGTATCCGGCGTCGAACCGCTTGCGCTGCCAGGTGCACACGCGGGCGAGCAGCGCGCGTTCCTCGTCCGCGGGCAGATCGTGGAACACCGACACCGACGTGCGGGACGCGTCGACGTCCTGACGTGGAGTCGAGTTCCGCTCAAGCCACTCGCGCGCTTCGGCGGCGAATTCGTCGATGCTCGTCATCGGGCCGTCCACCCTCCGTCGACCGCCAGCACCTGACCGGTGCAGTAGCTCGACGCCGCTGATGCGAGGAACAGCAGCGCACCGTCCAGTTCTGCCCCTTCACCGGCCCGGCGGAGCATCGTGTTGCGTTCGATCCACCGCACCGACCGGTCGTCGGCGAACAGTTCGTCGTTCATCTCCGTGCGGAACCACCCCGGCGCCAGCGCGTTCACGCGCACCCCGCGTCCACCCCAGTGCCCGGCCAGTTCCCGGGTGAGGCCGATCAGACCGGCCTTGGCAGCTGCGTAGCTCGCACCGCCCAGCGGTGCCGCGGAGACCAGTCCGAGGATCGAACTGACGTTGACCACCGACAGCGGAGCGCCGTCGGCCGCACGAGCCGCGAGCTGGGCCAGGTGGAACGGGGCGACCAGGTTGGTGCCGAGCACCCCCGCGAATCCGGACGGAGTCTCGTCCAACGGCTTCGCGCCGCTTTCCGTGCCCGCGTTGTTCACCAGCACGTCGACCGCTCCGGTCTCGGCGAGCAGCGCCTCCCTGGCTTCCTCGTCGGAGAGGTCGGCGGGCAGGACGCGCAGCGCCGGATCGGCCGCCGCCAGCGCATCCAGCTTCTCCTTGCGCCGGGCCGTGATCCACACGGTCGCGCCCGCGGTGGCCAGCACGGTCGCGAACCGCGCACCCAGTCCTGACGACGCCCCGGTGACCAGCGCCGTCTTGCCCTGCAGCCCGAACAGCTCCCCGGGAGTCGGCACCGTCATCGCGACCCCCCTTCGAGGATGGAGCGCCCAGAAACGATCAGCGCGTCGATGGTGGCCGGTAGTTGCTCCTGGACCGGATCGTGGTGCACGCCCTCGCGGTGCCGCTTCAGGTTGTGCCCCATGATCGCGGCCATCTTCATCCGCCCGAGCGCGCGGAACCACGCGTGGTCCGGTGGTTCCGGGTTCCCGTAGACCGCCAGCAGCTCCGCTTCGGACGGCAGCTCCGCCACGACGCGACCGACACCGGGGAACAGCGCGCCGTCGGTGAACACGCCGAACCAGCCGAGGTCGACCCGCGGATCGCCGAGGCTCCAGATCTCCCAATCGACCAGCGCCGTCGGTTCGGCACCGACGCAGAGCAGGTTGCCGAGGCGGAAGTCGCCGTGCACCAGCACCGGATCCACGGCTACGGGCACCGCGGCCCGAAGCGCGGACAGCAACGCCTCCGAACCGGAACGGAGTTCTTCGGGAACGGCGTGCATCGTCTTCGTCCAGCGCGCGAGCTCGTCGGCGGGCCCGAGCGGTTCCGGTACCTCGCCCCCGGCCGAGCGCAGACCGGCTTCGACACCCGCTAGCGGCAAGGCGTGGAGCTCTCCGAGGACGCGTGCCGCCGCGACCATCCGCTCCCGGGCGACCCCCGGTGGCAGCGGATGCTCTTCGAGCACCGGTTCCGCTGCCGTTCCCGCAGCGCACTCCATGGCGAACCAAGCGGGCTGCGCTTCGCTGCGAGCGGTGACCGCGGGAAGCGGCAACCCCTGCCCGGCGCCGGCCGCGGCCAGCGCCGACAGCACGTGCGACTGCCGCAGGACGTCGTTTCGCCCCACCGCACGCCGCCCCGGCGGCACCGCCTTGACGACGTGATCGTTCCCGACGGCGTCCGTGACCCGGTAGGTCAACCCGCTGCGGCCACCTTCCAGCGTCCGCAACGGCCCCGACCCGCCGAGCTCGGCACGCACCCGCGCACCGAGCTCGGGATCGGCGTCCACGACGGCCGGCTTCGTCATCGCAAGCTCCTTTGCCAGCAAGGCCACCACTGCTCGATCACCGCGGAACGGACCACCGGACTCAGCGACCGGTCCACTTCGGGTCGCGCTTCTCCAAGAACGCCGAGACGCCTTCGGCCGCGTCCTGGGAGTTGAGCGTGACTCCCACCGCGAGGTGCTCCAGCACCATCAGCGAGGCGATGTCGGCGTCCAAGCCCCGATCCACCGCCATCTTGGTGAGCTTCATCTGGAACGGGCTCTTGTCCGTGAGGTGGCTGATGAACTCCTCGACGGTCTCGTCCAGCTTGTCGGCCGGTGCGCTGGCGTTGACGAGGTCGAAGTCGTCGGCCTCCTTGCCGCTGAGCAACTTGCCGGTGAGCATGAGCTCCTTGGTCTTGCGGATGCCCAGCATGCGCGGCAGGCGGTAGATCGGACCGGCACCGCCGAACAGTGCACGGCGAATGTGGAAGTCGCCGATCTTCGCGTCGTCGTCGGCGATCGCGAAGTCGCAGGAGATCATGACCTCGAACCCGCCCGCGGTGGCGTAGCCCTCGATGACGGCCACCGACGGCGTCGACATGTTGTAGAGCCGGTCGCAGACCTTCGCCGACACCACGGCGACGTCCATCGCGGTGCTCGACCCGATGAACTCGGACTGCAAGCTGTCCAGGTCGAAGCCGGACGAGAAGGTGTTCTCCCGGCCTCGGAAGACCAGAACGCGCAGTTCCGGGTCGTTGTCGATCTCGGTGATGATCTCGTCGAGCCGGTTGAGCATCGGCACCGTGATGCAGTTGCGCTTGTGCGGGCGGTTCAGCCAGACGCGTGCGACGTTGCCGTCCTTCTCGAACTGGATGTCGTCCTCGACTGCCATGTGCTCCTCCTTGAACTGACTTCAATTCGATAATGGGTCGCGGGCTCTCCCGTGTCAACACTTCGGGCGCCACTCCCTCCCCTTGGCCGCACCGCGGCAAGGAGGTCGCCGACCTGCACCGCCACGCCCGACGTTGCCAAGGCGGCCACATCGCGCCCATGCTGAACTCACTTCACTTCAGGGCCCAGGCCAGACGCGACGAGGAGCAGCATGCGTGCGTATCGGATGTTCGGCGACGGCCGCAGCGGACTGACCGAGGTCGCCTCACCCGCGCCGCGGGCCGGCCAGGTCCGGCTGGAGGTGCTGGCCACCGGTCTCTGCCAGTCGGACCTGCACGTCCTCGACGCGACCGGAGTCCGCTCGGCCACGGCCTGGTCGACGCCGTACACGCTCGGCCACGAAACCTGCGGCCGGGTCGCCGAACTCGGGACGGGCGTGACCGGCGTGCACGTCGGCGACCAGGTGATCGTCCACGGCCCGTGGGGATGCGGGCAGTGCGCGAGGTGCGCGGCGGGCAGGCCGAACTACTGCGACCAGCCCGATCCGAAAGCAGCGGGGATCGGACTCGGGGTCGACGGCGGGCTCGCCGACGAGATGGTCGTCGAAGCCGGGCGCCTCGTTTCCGCCGACGGCCTCGATCCCGCTCTCGCCGCGACCCTGGCGGACGCGGGACTCACGTCCTTCCACGCGGTCAGCGGCTGCCGGGACGCGCTCGCCGAACCGGACACGACCGCGCTCGTGATCGGCGTCGGCGGCCTGGGACACCTCGCGGTCGGCATCCTCGCCGCCGTGTCGAACGCGCACGTCATCGCCGTCGACGTCCGCGCCGAAGCACGCGATCTCGCACGCGCCTGCGGTGCCGCGACCGCCTGCGCGCCGGACGACGTCGGCGCCGCGCTTCCCGCCCGGGGCGCGGACGTGGTGCTGGACTTCGTCGGCAGCGACGCGACGATGGCGCTGGCGGCGCGATCGCTGCGCCGGGCCGGCGACCTCGTCGTCATCGGCAGCGCAGGCGGCACGCTGCCGGTCGCGAAAGGGACCGCGCTGCCACCCGGCGCTCGTGTTCACGTCCCGTTCTGGGGAGCCCGCGACGAACTCGCCGAGGTCGTCGGGCTCGCGCGCGACCGCGGTCTCCGCGCCGAGATCACGACCTACTCGCTCGACGACGCGGACCAGGCGCTCGACGACCTGCGGCACGGCAGGTTCCTCGGCCGCGCCGTGGTCCTTCCGTAGCGCCGAGCGAGCCGGCCCCGTCCATCGGCGTCGGCACACCCGGCGAAGCATTTCGCTGCCGGCCAAGTCAGGTACATCAACGATCTTGGGAGAACCCATGGAATGCGTTCAAGTGCAGGTGCTCGAGCTGCCGGTCGGCGAAGTCGGCAGGCACCACTTCGAGCTCGCGACCGCCGTCCTGCCCGATCTCGAACCGGGGCAAGTGCTCGTGCGCAACACGTGGACCTCGGTGGATCCCGGACTGCGGCTGCGTTTGCGCGCCGACGCACCGCAGGGGTACTTCGCCGCGTTCCCGGTCGGCGAGGCGATGGACGGCATCTTCACCGTCGGCGTCGTCGAAGAATCGCTGGCCGAAGGCTTCCCCGTCGGCAGCACCGTGTGGCATTCCTACGGCTGGCGCAGCCACGCCGTGGTCGATTCCGGCGAGGTCGCGATGAACGGCATCGCGAACCTGCGCCTGCTCGACGTCGACAGGGCTCCGGCCCAGGCGTACCTGGGCCCGCTCGGCCCGATGGGCTTGACCGCTTATGCGGGATTGCACGTGATCGACGCGTTGGGCGGCTCCGGCACGATCTGGGTTTCGGCCGCCGCAGGCGCCGTCGGCAACCTGGTGTGCCAGATCGCGAAGCACAGCGGCCTCCGGGTCGTGGCCAGCGCCGGAAGCGACGAGAAGGTGGCCTGGCTGCTCGACGAGATCGGTGTGGACGCGGCGTTCAACCGGCGTTCGCGACCGTTGGCGGAGTCGCTGGCGCAGGCCGCGCCCGAGGGGCTGGACTTCTACTTCGACGGTGTCGGCGGCGCGCACCTCGAGGCCGCGCTCGACGCGTTGAACAACGACGGCCGGGCCGCGCTCTGCGGCTCGATCTCCGAGTACGAGGGCGGGACGGCCGGGCCGGGCAACCTGTTCCTCGCCACCTCGAAGAACCTCATCCTGCGCGGATTCCGCGGCAGCGCGCACGTTCCGCTGCTCGACGAGATGCAGCGGCGCCTCGGCGGCTGGCTGGCCGAGGGACGTCTGGTCCACCGGGAGAGCGTTTACGACGGCCTCGAGGCGGCGCCCACCGCCATGGTCGACATGCTGGCCGGACGCACGATCGGCAAGACCCTCGTCCGGATCTGAGCAGCGCACGAGCGACCGGGCGCGGGTGTCCGTTCGACATCGTGCGCTCCACGCTCCTGGAGCTAGTTGAACTGACGTCAATTCATGTCTACCTTATCGGCACTGCGGCCGAACGACTGCGACGGTCGTTGCACAGCGCAAAGGAGCGCCGATGTCGACACAAGCAATGCGCGATCGCGAGCGCCTGGCCCGCCGCGCCAGCGTGGCAGCGTCAGCCGGAACGGCCATCGAGTACTACGACTTCGCCATCTACGGCTACCTCGCGGTCGTCCTGGCACCGCTCTTCTTCCCCGCCGGTGACAGCCTCGTCGGACTGCTCGGGACACTGGGGGTGGTCGCCACCGGGGCACTGGCCCGGCCCATCGGTGGGTTGATCTTCGGCCGCATCGGTGACCGGCGCGGCCGCAAGGCCGTGCTCATGGCCACCGTCGCGGTGATGGGGGCGGCCACGATGCTGACCGGACTCCTGCCGACCTACGCCTCGATCGGCATCTGGGCCCCCATCCTCCTGACGCTCCTGCGCATCGTCCAAGGGCTCGCGGCCGGAGGCGAGATCGGCGGGGCCGCCTCGCTGTCCACCGAATCGGCCCCCTCCCGGCGACGCGGCCTGTTCGGTTCCGCGACCTCGATCGGAGTGTCACTCGGCATCGCGAGTGCCGCGGGGACCGTCGCGATCCTGAGCGCCCTCACGTCCACGCAACAGATGGCCGCCTGGGGCTGGCGCGTACCGTTCCTCATAGCCGCGCCGCTCCTGGCGGCCGCCGTGGTCTACCGGATGCGGGTCGAGGACTCCCCGATGTTCGTGCAGCTGGCCAAGAAGTCCGCTCCTCCCAAAGCGCCCGTGCTCGAAGTCCTTCGCACGCACAAGGCCTCCGTCCTCCGGGTCATCGGCATCGCGTACTCGACCATGACCACCGGTGGGATCGCATCGGTCTACTTGCTCGTCCACCTCTCGGCGGTCCTGAACTACCCGCTGACCGGGTCGCTGTGGCTGATCGTCCTGATCGTGCTCATGCCGTTGGCGGCCATCCCGTGGGCGGGCGCCCTGAGCGATCGCCTCGGTCGACGTCGTGTCTTGGCGGGCGCGATGATCGGATTCGTCCTGCTCTCGATCCCCTGCTTCTGGGTGATGCAGCAAGGTTCGCTCCTGCTGGCCATCGTCGCCGCCCTGGTCTTGAACATCCCGTTCAGCATCCAGCAGGGCGTGGTCTACACGCAGTACAGCGAGCTCTTCCCGACCAGGGTGCGCTACACCGGGATCTCGCTCGGGTTCAACATCGGCGGTGTCATCGGCACGGGGCTCGTATCGCTGATCGCGACCGGACTGGTCAAGGTCACCGGACTCACGATCTCCCCGGCGTTCTACGCGGTGTTCGCCGCGCTGGTGGGCCTGGTCGTCGTCGCGACGATGCACGAGACCTCGCGCGAGGACATGACGGGGGAACCGGCCGCCGACGAGCCGGAACCCCGGCCGGTCCGGTCATAGGCGGTCCGACGCGCCCGCTCCTCGACGCACCGGAGCGGGCAGCCAGGACCCCGCGACGACCTCCTGACCCGGCGAATAGATGCGCAGGATCAGGTAGAACTCGCCTTCCGGACACGGGAGCCAGTTCGCGGTGCCGGGATCGGTGTGGCTGATCACCAGCCGCGCCGATCCCTCGTCACCGAGCGCCGCGCTGCCCAGGGCGTGGCGATGCGCGGAGTTCGCGTGCAGCCGTCCCGTTTCAGCGTGGTAGAGGGTCACGCTCCAGAACGCGGTCTGCGGTGGCCGCTCGGCGAATTCGAGGGAGTAGGGCCCGTTGCGCCCGGCCAGCAGCTGTCCGGTGGAGTCCACGTGCGTGTTGAACGACGTGTTCTCCTCCGCGACGTTCGCGCCGAGACCGACGTGGTTCATCACCGCGCGAGCGAGGAAGTTGTGCCCGTGCGCCCCCTTGTCGAGGACCCGCGTCCAGCCCGTGCCGGTGGCCACGCCCAGCTGCGGACGTGAGGAGCGGAGCAGGGACTGGGCGGTCGCGAAGGAACGCTCCAGCGCCCCCGCGGTTGCCGGGTCGAGCACGTCCGGGTCCCAGGGCCTCGGCCCGAGCAACTCCAGCCCCCGGAACTGCCGCACGTGGACCCATTCGTCATACGGGAAGGAGTTGAGGCGCAGCACCGCGTCGAACGCCCGGAAGAATGCGCGCCAGTCCTCCTCCACCTCGTCGGCACCCACAACGACACCGAGATCGTCACCGGGTTCGCCGCCCGTCAACCCGACCTGGTCCTGCAGCTCGTGGACCACGTCGAGGTCACCGTCCAGCACCTGGATCCGCAGCAACAACCAGATGATGGTGGTCGCCACCCGCACGACCGCGACGTCGTCGGGCGCTTCTTGCGACCAGCCGGGCGGAACCAGCCAGTAGCGGGCCGCGGCGCTGCCGAAGGTCCGGGCGCTGATGTTGATGGAGTTGCTGTAGGCGTCGACCACCTGAACGGTGAAGTAGCGGCCTCCGAAGTCCGGGAGCCGAAGCTCGGCCGGCTCCTCCCCCAGGCGCACCCACGCGTTGGAGTAGAGGGTGTCCACGTTGGGCGCCCGGAACGCCTGGAACTCAGGGCCGGCCGGAATGCGCTCGTGAGCGAACGAGGCCATTCGTCCCGGTGCGCCCGGACGTAGCACCTGCTCCGACATCTGCGCGTACTGCAGCACGGCGGGCGTGGCGTAGATCGTGGCCTGCACGCCCAGCGCCTCGATCCAGCTGGCGCGGCTCGCCTGCGCTGCGGGGAGGATGTCGTCACTCGCGGATCTCCCGACCTGGGGCAGATCGTTCGTGTCATAGCCGAGCGGACCCATGTCCCACCCATCCTCACGTACGCGTCGTGCTTCCGATATCGCGCTCCCAGCCAGCGGCATCAGCGGGCGCGGCTCGGCCATAGTAATCGAACCGAGTTCAAATCAGCAGGAGGCGCTGCAGGTGGGATCGGCCAACTCGAACGGTTCCATCGGCATCACCGGAAGACCACGCCTCGGTACGAACTCGTGCACGGCAGCACCCGAACTCCCGGTCGCTACGCAACGTCGCTCGCACGTAAGGTCCGTGGCACCGATCCTGTAGCCCTGCGCCGCGCAACCAGAACCGCCGAGGGCGGATCTCGCGAGCGCACCGGGGACGACCATCCGACTCACCCGCGGAGGAGTCGCACGATGACCGAGAAGCGTGTTGGCGTCGAGTTTCCTTCCAAAGTCGGCATCTGGTGGAACAGCGAGGCCTGGCCGATCCGCGAGGCGCAGAACGTCGCCCGTGACATCGAAGCACTCGGATTCGGCTCGCTGTTCATGCCCGAAGGCGGCGGGAAGGACGTCCTCGTCGAATCCGCGGCCTTCCTCGCCGCCACGGATCGGCTCGTGGTCGGCACCGGAATCGCCAACATCCACGTCCGGCTCCCCATGGCCGCTGAAACCGCGGGCCGCACGCTCAGCGCCCTGCACCCCGGACGCTTCGTCCTCGGCCTGGGCGTCAGCCACGCCCCGTTCGTCGAGCAACTGGTCGGCAACCCCTACAGCAAGCCGCTGACCACGATGCGAACCTACCTGGAACGCATGGACGAGGTGCCCGCTGAACTAGAGTCCGACGGTCGGGCCCTCCGCCTGCTGGCGGCTCTGGGACCGAAGATGATCGAGCTGTCCGGTGAACTCGCCGACGGCGCACACCCCTACCGAGTCACGCCCGAACAGACCCGCAACACCCGTTCCCTCCTCGGACCCGACCGCTGGATCGTGAGCGAGCAAGCGGTGGCCATCGGCGGAGACGAAGCAGACCAACTCCGACGCGCGCACGAGCACCTCCGGCTCGCCTCGTCGTTGCCCAACTACCGCAACTCCTGGCTGCGACAGGGATTCGACGAATCCGACCTCGTTCCCGGCGGGTCGGACCGATTGGCCCGCGCACTGGTCGGCATGGGTTCCGCAGAGCAAGCGGCGGAGTCGGCCACCGCACACCTCAACGCCGGCGCCGACCACGTCGCCGTCCAACTCCTGCTCGACACCCCGACGACCGATCCACGCCCGGCGCTGCGCGCACTCGCGTCCGCCTTGAAGCTCTAGGCCCGGCGCCGCGCACATCGCGACCAGGCCGACGGCCTCCTGGTGGAACGCCAGGACCGCCACGCAGTCCACCTCGGTCACGACCTCCCGCACCGAATGGACCGTCGACTTCGGACAATTCGACCCGCCGACCGGACAATCCCTTGCGCAGACGCATTTCCGCCGAAGTTACTCCATATCGCGGTGTCGGATAATCCCGGTCGGCAACAGTTGACACCGCATGCACCCCTGGACACGATCGTCCCGCTCCGGCTCCGATTCGGATGCGGCTGTCCGCCGCCCTCACCGACAGGGTTGATCCACTTGACGACGACGTACGATCCGAATCCCGTCCTCGATGAGCCGTGGCTCGAGATCGGAGAACACCAGTTCAGATCCCGGCTCATCGTCGGCATCGAGCAGTACGACTCCGTTCCCGTCGTCAGGGACGTGCTGACCGCGACCGGTGCCGATGTCTTCATCACCACCGTGGACCCGGACAATCGCCGTTCCAGCCTGCTCCTGTCGGATCTCGACGACGCGCTCCCCCTGGAGAACTTCAGCTGGATCGGCACCACCTCGTTCTCCCGCTCGAAGGACAGCGCGGTCAAGACCGCGGGAATTCTGCGGGATTCACTAGGAATCGATGTGCTGAAGCCGGACGTCCGGGGCGAGGACAACATGCCCGACAACCGGATGACGATCTAAGCGGCTCACGAACTCCGCCCCCAGGGAGTGGAACTCTTGCCGTTCATCCTGCCGGAGCTCGAAGCGGCGCGGGAACTTCAGGATCTCGGGTGTGCCGCGCTGCGCGTGATGGCCTCGCCGGTGGCCTCCGGCCGAGGCATCGTCGACCCGACGCGAATCCGGGAGGTCATCGAGCACTCGGACATCCCGGTGATCGTCGAGGGCGGACTGGGGAGCGCTAAGCACGTCGCACTCGCGATGGAGCTCGGAGCCGCGGCGACGCTGATCAACACCGCGTTGGTGCGAGCAGGTGAGCCGCTCAAGATGGCCAGGGCCATGCGGTACGCGGCGATCGCTGGACGCCTGGCATTCGAATCCGGCCCGATGGCGGAGGCCCCGGCCGCCTGATCGTCGACCCCGTGTCACGCTCGGCGGTCCCGGAATCCAGCTGATCGGACGAACTCGACGGACTTTTCCACCATGATCGCCCTTCCGCGCGAAACGGGGCTCGTGTCGAGTGAGGCACTGCCCGGCGATGACGTCGGCCTCCGGGAGCGGGTGGAACCGGCGGAACCACGAACCGGGTCCTGGAACAGCGGCTTGACGAACCGCGTCTCGAAGTGCCCCGCGCCGGCACCCACCTGCCGCCGCGCCCACGAATGTGACCGCGCATTCCGGCCCCCGGCCCGCTCATCCGCTCCGGCAGTGCAGCGGTCGTCCAAGTGACGTAGCCGAAACGGGTCCGCCAGCACCGCACGGGAGGACGTTGCGATCGCAGCATCGGAAGGCGCTCTGCACGGACCCGCTACGCAGCGGGACTTCAGTCCCCTCCCGGACACCAGTGGGGGCGATCCCTCCCACGTATGACGCGGCAGTTCAACGATGACGGTGTGCCGCGGTGCGCCCGCAAAGGTGACAACCGACCCCATTGCAGAATTAATTCCGACTTTCCGGACCTGGACCGCGCAGAAAGTCACCCGCCAGAACGACGGGCCACAATTCCCGGATGCCCGCAAAAACGGCCATCGGTAATCTCTGCTTGAGAATCGGAGTCGTGGGGGCGGCGGAACCGGCACTGGGGGCCGCCGCACGCTTGCCGCGCTGCGAATCCCATTGACGATCCGCAGAACCGAGAACGCACGGAGCAGGAGCGCGGCACATGATCGTCCCGGGGGACCACAACGACATTCCGCCTTCTCGACGGGCGCCCTTCATCGTCGAACCGTTCACGGACGCATGCCGTGCGATCTGGGAGCAGCGGCAGCACGCGCTGTTCGGGGTCAGCCCCGGGAACAGCTACTTCCAGGTCGCACTGCTGACCGACCTGCTGGGCTGGCTCTGCGAGGAGTTCGCCCGGGGCGATGTCGTCGTTCCGGACTCCGCGCTGGAACACACCTACCGCGCCCTCGGCTACTCCCCGCAGCGCGCGGCGACGAAGGCGCGGGGCGAGACCAATGTGCTGCGCAACAGAGTTCGCAGGGCCTGGGAGAACTGCGGCGGGCCGAGAGAGGGCGACGGCCTGCACCGGATGTCCGAGCTGGCTTCCCACGGGACCTACCGGCGAACGCTCGCGGAGTGTGAGGAAGCACTGGCGGCCGACGAGAACCTTCGGGAAACGTGCGCGCTGGCGAGCAGGAAGGTGCTCACCGCACGGGGATTCGACGGGCCGCTGACCGAGGACCAGATCAACCGGGCCATGCGGTACCTGATCGGCGAACTCCCGTTCTTCCTGGCTTCGGCCGAGATGTTCAACGTCACGTCCTCGCTGAACTTCTACCATCAACGACTTCTGCTGGCGGACCTCATCTTCTCCGGGAAGGCAGCGCTCAGCCCCTCATCCCGCCAGGCGTACGCGGTCATTCGCCGCGCTTCACATTTCCCGGGAAAGGAGTGAACAAGCATGCCGGACAATTACGACCACTGCGCACGGAAACCGGCCGACGTGGAAACACAATGCGAAACCTGGATCTTCAACGCGGGTGATGCCGACCTCGCGGAGGACGCCGGCGGAATCAGGCGAGCACCATGAGGAAGTACGAGCTGGCCGCCGCAGGGATCACCGACCCGCTCCTGGTCGAGGCTTATGCGGCCTGCAGCGCCCGAGTGCGCAGGCGCAACCCGGCCGCCTACCCGACCACCCGGTGCCTGCTGCCCGTGGCGAAACGGCCCTACTACGACGCGGCTCTCGCCTTCTGCCGCCACGCGGACGACCTGATCGACGCTCCGGAGCGGACTCCGGAGGAACGTGCCCAGCGATTCGACCGCTTCCAGGAGACCTTGCTCGCGGCCCCGCGGCACCGGACGAGAAGCACCACCACGGACGGTCGCATCGCGGCCGCGTTCACCCACTTCGCGTCGACCTGGGGCATCACGACCGATTCCCTCGGGCACTTCCTGGAAGTGCTCCGCAGCGACCTGCACGTGACGTCCTACCAGGCCTACCGCGACCTCGAGCACTACATGCGGTGGGTCAGCGGGGAACCGGCTGCTTGGATCAACCTCCTGCTCGAACCGTCCACGGCCGAAGCCGAGCACCGCGCGATCTCGCTCAGCCACGCCCTGTACCTGCTGCACTTCCTCGACGACATCGGCGAGGACCTGGAACTCGGGCGCGTCTACCTGCCGGAAGACGATCTGGCGCAGTGCGGCTTGACCCGCGAAAGCCTGCGGACCGCCGTGTCCGGCGGGGTCACGACGGGTGCGTTGCGGCTGCTCGCCCGCTGCCAGGCGGACCGCGTCGACCGGCTGCTGACCGAGTCCGAAGACTGGTGGCGACTGGTGCACCCTTCATCGCGCTGGTTCGTCCAGCGATACCACCGCCTCGCACGCCAGTCGTTGCGCACGATCCTCCGGCGCGACTACGAGGTCCTGCTCCCCGTGCCCCGGACGCAGGCCATGTGGAACCGCACGAAAGCCATGGGCGGCACCGGACTCACCTACGCCCGCGCCCTCGCCACCAGACCTTGACCGAATGCGGCCCCACACCCAATGACTCGCCTTGCCGTGCCTGCGGCCGCCGGACGGGAGTGCTCGGACGTGCGTGCCGCCGGTGAGTTCGAAGAGGTGGCGGTGTCGGTTCAGGCTTCGTCGGGGACGCGGGCGCCGAGGTGGCGGGCTAGGAAGCGCTCCAGGGTGGCGTAGAGCTCGATGTTGCTGTCCGGGTTGACGAACCAGTGGCCTTCGCGGTCGTTGAGCAGGTACTCCACCTCTGCGTCGCGGGCGCGCAGGGCGGCGGCGATGCGGTCGGCGTTGCTGCGGTGGACGCGGACGTCGTTGGCGCCGTGGATGAGCAGGACCGGTGCGGTGATGGCGTCGACCCGGCTGATCGGGGACCGGGCGAGCATGTCGGCTTCCTGCGCCGGATCGTCGGGGTCGCCGATGTAGCGCAGGTAGCTGTTCACGACCGAGCGCCGGGCGAACGGGACGACCGACCGGACCAGGTCGGTGAGGTCGGACATGCCGGTGTAGCTGATCGCGGCGGCGAAACGGTCCGGGGTGAACGCGGCTCCGACCAGTGCGGCGTAGCCGCCGTAGGAGCAACCGTAGATCGCGACGCGGTCGCGGTCGGTGCAGCCCTGCTCGACGGCCCAGTCCAGGGCGTCGATGACGTCGTCGTGCATACGGCCGGCGAACTGCCCGATGGCGGCCTGGGTGTGGGCTTTGCCGTAGCCGGTGGAGCCGCGGAAGTCGACCTGCAGCACGGCGTAGCCGCGGTTGGCCAGGAGCTGGACCTCGGGGTCGTAGCCCCAGCTGTCGCGGTACCAGGGGCCGCCGTGCAGCAGCACCACGGTCGGGAGGTCGCGGTGTTCCACCCCGATCGGCAGCGTGAGGTGGCACGGCAGGTCCAGGCCGTCGCGGGAGGTGACGGTGACGGGGGTGACCGGAGCCAGGTGGGCTGGATCGAGGTGCGGGTAGGGGCGGAACAGGCGCTCGGCGGTGCCGGTGGCGTGGTCGTAGTACCAGGTGACTCCGGGGTCGCGGTCGTGGGTGAAGTCCACTACCCAGCGCCGGGCCTCGGCGTCGCAGGACACGTGGGCCAGGTCGCCGTCGGAGAGCTCCGCCAGCTTCGGCAGCACTGCTGCGAAGTGGGGTTCGAGCGCGTGGATCTCCTGGCGTGCGCCGAGGTAGCGGGCTCCGAGCAGTTCCCCGGTGACCGGGTGCAGGATCAGCGAGGACGGGAAGCGCGGGTCGGCTTCGGGGCGGGGCGTGTCCAGGTCGAACACCGGGTGGCCGTCCACGCCGATCTGCTCGCCGCCGGCCAGGTCGACCTTCACCAGGCGGGTGCGGTCCGAACCGCGGGGCGACCCGATCCACAACCCCGTGCCGTCCGGGGTCGGCGCGAACGGGAGCGGAGCGAAGGGGTGGTCGAGACCGGAGAACCGGGTGATCAGCGTGGACGTGCCGGCGTTCCACTCCGACAGCAGATGGGTGCCGTCATCGGCCAAGCCGAACGTCAGGATTCGTCCCGTCGGAGTGCGCACCCAGCCCGTGACGTCGCCCGGGTTCTCGGCGATCAGGACCAGCAGGCCGGTGTCCAACTCCAGCTCGTACAGGTCTCCCAGGTCGGCGCGGCGGGCGTTGAGCTGCACGAACACCGATTCGGGCCGGTCAGCGCAGAACTGGGTGCCCAGCACCCGCGCCCCGTCGATCGGAGTCAGGTCCACCGCGGGCTCGTCCGGGTGCGCCAGGTCGACGCGGTGCAGGTGGGCGTTCTCGTCGCCGTCGCGGTCCTGGGTGAACAGCAAGAACCGGGAATCGGCGGTCCAGAAGAACGACTCGATGCTGCGGCGTTCCTCGGAAGTGGCGCGCCACGAAGCCGGGTCGTCCGCCGACTCGGTCTCCGGCCAGCCTCCCGCCGAAGCGCGGACGAACACGTTGAGCCGATCCCGCCACGGGGCCAGGTAGGCGATTTTCGTGCCGTCCGGTGAAATCCGGGCGCGGGTGCGCGACGGTGCGGTGAAGAACTCCTCGACGGGGATCAGCGCGGGTGAGGACGACATGGTGGGCCTCCGGACATCGGGTATCGGACCTCCTGATCCCAGTCCCTGACGTCGCGTCGGACTCAAGGCCGCGAGAGGTGAGCCACGCCACGGTTCGGGCGGGTCGGCAGGTCCTAGGCCGTCGTTCAAGACCGCCCGGCGTTCCCCGCCTCGTCCGTCGCGAGTCGCCGCTCGACCTCGCGCAGCGCGAGGTTCTGCTCGGGGCGCAGGGTCCGTTCGTTCAACTCCGCCAGCAGCGCCGATGCCCGCGAGCCGAGCGGAGCCATCTCGGCCAGCCGCGCCACGGCCGGGGCCAGGTGCGCGACCAGCTCGTCGACCAGCGCAGCGACCTCGTCGTCCGCGGTGGCGGGGCCGAGGCCGTAGAAGCGTTCGGTCAGCGCGGCGGGGACCACCACCCCGTCGCTCAGCAGGGCCGCTAGCCCGGCCGGGCCGTCAGCACCGAGCAGGTGGCCTGCCAGCACCAGCTGCTCGTGCTCGAAGCGGGCCATGTCCGCCGGAGTTCCCGCGGCGGGGTCGGACCGCCACGACGACAGCTCCGGTGGGAGGTCGGGCGGTGCTCCGGCGCGGCGCAGCGCGGCGATGGCCGCCCGGCGGGCGGTGAGCCGCTCGATGTCGGCGGCTGCCCGGCGATCGAGCTCGCCGAGCAGCTCGTCGGCGGCCACCGCGTCGTCCAGCACGCCGGGCAGTTCCGACAGCGGGATTCCGAGCGCGGTCATCCGCGTGACGCGCAGCAGCCGGACGAGATCGCCGACGTCGTAGTGGCGGTAACCCCCGGCCGAGCGCGGCGGCTCGGGCAGCAGGCCGATCTGGTGGTAGTGGCGCAGCGTGCGCACGGTGACCCCGGCCAGTTCGGCGAGCTCGCTGCTGAGCACCGGGTAACTCCTCTCCACGGGTGGCGCCGTCGGCCCACCGCTTCAACCCACCCGTCGCATGATCCTCGCCGACGAACTCCGCGCCAGATCGGGAAGGGCCTCCGATGGCGTGCCGGCTAAACGGTCGCCACCTCCGCTTCGGGATCGGCATCCGTTCGACCGTTGCCGACGAAGGGGCGCCGAGATGCCACCCGTGCGCGCCTTTGCCAGCCTGGAGGCGGGGGTGGGTGCGATGCCGATCGGGAGACGCGGGTGCGCGGTCGCCGTGGACGGCACGCCCGAATCGGAACGGGCCGTCGAGTGGGTCTGTGCGAACGCGGAGCTCTGCGGCGATGAACTGGTGCTGAGCACGGTCGTCGCCGACCCGCTCCCGGCCGACGCCCACCCGGATTGGCTCGTCGATCTCGCCGCCCGCACCCGGCAGCGCCTCGGCGTGCCGGTGCGCGACGAGGTCCTGATCGGCCGACCGGTTCCGCGGCTCCTGGAAGTGGCGGGCCGCGCGCCGCTGCTGGTGCTCGGTTCACGTGGTCACCGCGCGTTCCACGACGCCGTGCTCGGTTCGGTGGCGCTCGGGGTGGCGACGCGCTCCCCGAACCCCGCGGTGGTGGTGCGCGGGGCGGCCGAGCAGGTGCGGCACGAGACCGTCGTGGCCGGGGTCGACGGGTCGGCCGGCGGGAACCGCGCCCTGGAGTTCGCCTGCGAAGCGGCGGAAGCGCTGCGCTGCGACGTGCTCGCGGTGCAGGCGTCGCCGGATGCCGCTTTCATCCCGGGGCCCTACGGCCAGCCCGACCGCACGGAACTGGTCGACCGCGCGGAACTGGTGCTCGCCGAATCGGTCGCGGGATTCGCCCCGAGGCACCCGGACGTCACCCTCCGGCGGCTCACCAGCTCGATGGATCCGATCACCACCTTGGCGGAAGCCGCCACCGGTGCGCGCCTGCTGGTCGTGGGGCGTCGCGGATCCGGCGGGTTCACCGAGATGCTGCTGGGTTCGGTGTCGCGCGGGGTGCTGCACCACGCCACGTGCCCGGTCGCCGTGGTGCCGCCGGGCGGTGAGCCGTCGCGAGGAGCCCGATGAGCGCCAAGACGGGCAGCAGCGGGATTCAGGGGCTTCTAGGGGTCAGTATCCTTGCTCGTTCGCGCGATGCGGCCGAAGCCCTGCGCCGCCACCTCGACACGGTCGGCAGTGCGAAGACGCCCACGGGCCAATGACGTTCCCCCTTCGATCCCAGCGGCACGCAGTCCGTGCGGGGAGCACTCCGCGTTCGACGTGGCGAAACGATCAGTCCATCGTGTACTCCTGGCGCGGGTGACGCTGAGAAGTCGACCCGAACACCCTCGGCATGTCGGGCGTCGACGCTCGGACCGAGGGCGAGCAGATGCCCGGCGCCACCGGTCTCGTGCTGCACATGATTCCCGAGAGCGCCATCAGCGCTTTCACCGACAACGAGCTGCTGCCGGCCGTGCTGTTCGCGGCGGGACTGCAGCAGGTGGGCTTCAACCGCGCACCGCAGGCGACCGCCACCCCACCCGCCTCGCGGCACCGACGTCAGAAGACCGACCAACCGGTCAAGGTGGTGAAGTGGTCGAGCGCCGCGACACCGGCCACCGAGTTGCCGCGCTCGTCGAGCCCCGGACTCCACACCGCGACCGCGCACCGGCCCGGCACGATCGCGAGGATGCCGCCACCGACCCCGCTCTTGCCGGGAATGCCGACGCGGTAGGCGAAATCCCCCGCGGCGTCGTAGGTCCCGCAGGTCAGCATGATCGCGTTGATGCGCTTCGCCTGCCTGCGCGTGACCAGCTCCGAACCGTCCCGCCGCTCGCCGCGCGCGGCGAGGAACAGTCCCGAGCGGACCAGGTCGCGGCAGCTCATCTCGATCGAGCACTGCCGGACGTACTGGTCGAGCACCGTCGCCACCGGATTTCGCATGTTGCCGTAGGACGCCATGAAGTGGGTCAGCGCCAGGTTGCGGTCCCCGTGAGCCGCCTCGGAAGCGGCCACCTCCTCGTCGACCCGCAGGTCCGGGTTGCCGCTCTCGGCGCGCAGGAACGCCAGCAGCTCGCCGGTGGCGTCCCCCGCCAGCGAGACCAGCTCGTCGGTGACCGTCAACGCGCCCGCGTTGATGAACGGGTTCCGCGGGATGCCCCGCTCGTGCTCCAGCTGGACCAGCGAGTTGAACGCGTTGCCCGACGGCTCCCGCCCGACGCGGCGCCACAGCGACTCGTCGTCGCCACCGGCCAGCACGAGCGCGAGGGTGAAGACCTTCGAGATGCTCTGCACCGAGAACGGCGCCTCCCACTCCCCCGCCCCGCGCACCCGGCCGTCGAGATCGGCGATCGCGATGCCGAAGCGCCCCGGATCGACCCGCGCGAGCGCCGGGATGTAATCCGCGGCCGACCCCGCTCCCCGCAGCGGGGCGACCTCATCGACGATCCGTCCGAGCAACCGGTCCAAGTCCACGAAGGACGATCATGTCATCGCCACCGCAACCACCCGCACGGGGAGGGCCACCAGGGTTCGACGGGGACCCCGGCCCTCCCCTGCGGGCGCGGGAGAACCGGTCAGGGCGAGGTGTCCCGGCGGTGGTGTTCGGGTGGGTGAGCGACGGCCTCAGCGGGTTCCTGAGCGGGTCACCAACGGACCTTGCGGAGGTAGTCGTAGCCGACTCGGGCGGTGTTCAGCGCGTCGGTCGGGTTGTCGTGCTCGACGATGAACTCGTGGGCCCTCGCGTGGTCGAAGATCTCCGGGAAGTCCATCGTCCCGGTGCCGGGGTCGGCCATGTCGCCGCTCGGGGTGCGGTCCTTGACGTGGAGCTGGCGGATGCGGTCGCGTTCGGCGTCGATCAGCGCGAGCACGTCCTGGCCCGCGTGCACCGCCCAGTACAGGTCGAGTTCGAAGTGGACGAGCCGCCGATCCGTGCGCCGGCGCAGGATGTCGTACGGGAGCACGCCGTCGATCGGGGCGAACTCGTGGTCGTGGTTGTGGTAGCCGAAGCGCAGACCGGCGTCGCGGCACTTGCTGCCCGCTTCGTTGAGCCGGTCGGCGAAGGCGCGCCAGCCGTCTGCGGTGTCGAACTCCGCGTGCGGGACGACCAGGTGGCGGTGGCCCAGGGTGTGCGCGTCCTCGATCAGCGCGTCCACGTCACCTTCGAGGTCGGAGTGCCCGGAGGTGGCGCGCAGTCCGAGGTCGTCGAGGATCGTGCGGAACTCGGCGGTGGTGAGCCCGTGGGTGCCCGCCGTTTCCACGCTGCGGTAGCCGATGTCGGCGACCTGACGCAGCGTCGCCGCCACGTCCTCGTCCAGCTGCGCGCGCAGCGTGTAGAGCTGGATGCTGATGGCGTGGTGCGGGATGCGGCCGTGGCCGGTGGCGGCGGCGGCGGTGGTCGTCGCGGCGCCGGTCGCTCCGGCGGCGGCGAGCAACGCGGCGGTGTGCAGCAGGGTTCTGCGGGGCAGCGGCATGAGTGGTCCTTTCAACGGCATCGTTGTCAGCGGATTCCGTGCAGCTGGAGCACCAGGTCGTGGACGTCGGTCGCCGCGAGGCGGCCGGTGCGTTCCACGGCGGCGGGCACGCGCGGGGCGGAGCACAGCAGGACCGGTCCGTCGGCCGGATCGTCCGGCAGGCGACCGTGGGAGCCCTGGACGGCGCGTCCGTCCAGCGGCACCACGTTCATGGCGTAGCGCAGGCCCGTCTTCTTCTTCGCGAGGTTCAGCGCGGCCTTGGCCTTCACCCAGCGGTCGTCGGGGTCGAGGAACAGCTCCGCCGGGTCGTAGCCGGGTTTGCGGTGGATCTCCACTCCCCTGGCGAAATCGGGGGCTCGGTCCTGGTCGAGCCAGTAGTAGTAGGTGAACCAGGAGTCCGGTTCGGCGACCGCGACGAGGTCGCCCGCTCGCGGGTGGTCCAGGCCGTAGCGGGCCTGCCGGGTCCGGTCGAGCACCTCGTCGACGCCGGGCAGCCCCGCGACCAGGTCGCGGACGCGCGGCACGTCCGAGGGGTCGCGGACGTAGACGTGCGCGGTCTGGTGGTCGGCGACGGCGAACGCCCGCGAAGCCCACGGGTCGAGGTACTCCATGCCCGCCTGGGTGTGGACTTCGAGCAGGCCCTCCCGGCGCAGTTCCCGGTTGACGTGGACCTGGCGGTGCACCGGTGTGATGCCGTACTCGCTGAGCACGACGACGGTCGCCGACGCATCGCGGGCCTGCGCGAGCAGCCCGGCCAGGGCCGCGTCGACCTCCGCGGCCGCCGTGCGCGCCTGCGGGCTGCGCGGGCCGTGGCGCTGCAGGTCGTAGTCGAGGTGCGGGACGTAGCACAGCAGCAGGTCGGGCCGGTGCTCGCGCAGGACGCGGCCCGCCGCGGCGGCGATCCACCGGCTGGAGGCGATGCTCGCGGTCGGGCCCCAGTACTGGAACAGCGGGAACGGTCCGAGCTCGGCGGTGAGATCGTCGTGCAGCTGCGGCGGGCGGGTGTAGCAGTCGGGGGATTTGCGGCCGTCGGCGTGGTAGATCGGCCGCGGCGTCACGGTCCAGTCCGTGCTCGCTCCCATCGCGTACCACCAGCACACGTTCGCCGCGGTGTAGCCGGGGTGATCGCGGCGCGCGGTGTCCCAGACCTTGTCGCCGTGCACGAGCCGGTTGTGCTGGCGCCACAGGAAGACCTCGCCGAGCTCGCGGAAGTACCAGCCGTTGCCGACGATGCCGTGCTCGGCGGGCATCGTCCCGGTCAGGAAGGTGGACTGGGCGCTGCAGGTGACCGCCGGGAGCACGGTGCCCAGTTCGGCCTGCCACCCCTCGTCGGCGACGGACCGCAGGTTCGGCATGTGCGCGAGCAGCGCCGGGGTCAGGCCCACGACGTCGAGCAGCAGAACGGGTTTCACCGGGTGCTCCGTTCGTCGAGGAGTCGCCGGGTGAACCTCAGCTCCGCCGCGATGCCGTCGGCGAGGTCCTCCGGTGGTTCGGGCAGCACGTTCCAGGTGTAGGTCTCCACTTCGACGTCCGGCAGCGGATCCGCCAGCGCGGCGAGGGCGTCGCGCAGCACGTCGGTCGTCGGGCGCACCGGGCCTTCGGCGGCCCAGTGCACGGGGACGTGGAAGTGCACGCGCCACGGCCCGGTTCCGGGGAGTTCGTCGAACGCCTGGGGCAGGTCGTCGCAGCAGCGGACGCCTTCAGCGGTGCGCTCGCGAACCTGGTGCAGGTAGCGGGGTTCGGCGTAGCGGGCGAGTTCGCCGCGCGCCGCGGCCGGATCGTCGACGTGCAGCGCGGCGGAGGCCTGGACTTTGACGACGTCGACGCCGCTGCCGGTGATCGCCCGCACCGTCGCGGCCGGGTCGGCGAAGGACACCGCCAAGTGGCAGGTGTCCAGGCACAGCCCGATGTAGTCGGTGTCGCAGCCGGGCAGCCACGCCAGCGCGTCCGCGACGGTGTCCAGCAGGCAACCGGGTTCCGGTTCGACCGCGAGGCGCACCCGGCGGCCGGTCCGGTCCTCCAGCTCCCGCAGTCCGGCGGCGGCCCGGTCGAGGTTGCGCCGGGCCGCGTCCTCGTCGCGGGTCGTCCACGGCGTGCGCCATCCCAGCGGGAGCGTGGAGATGCTGCCCCGGCCGCCTTCGGGCAGCAGTGCGGCGAGGATCTCGGCGCAGCGCAGGGTGTGGTGCAGGCGTTGCGGCTCGGTCCAGCGCGGTTCGTACACCCGGTGCTTGACCACCGGGTCGTGGAATCCGCGGTGCGGGAAGGCGTTGAACGTGACCGCGGCGAGCCCGAGTCCGTCCAGCTCGGACTTCAGCCCGCGCACCGCGCCCGGGTCCGCGGACAGCTGCTCGGCGACGTCCGCCGCCAGCCACAGGCCCACGCCGAGCACGTCCACGTCGAGCTTCTTGCGGATGGGCGCCGCGTGCTCGGCGAGCTGGGCGCGGACCCCGTCGAGGTCTTCGGCAGGATGAACGTTGGTGCAGTAGGACAACATCGGCCTCGCTCCTAACGGGTCCTTTCAGAATGATCTTTTGGTCGTTGTCCTGTCAGCGGCGGAGCCGCTGAGCAGTGACCACCTCGAGCAAGACGACCACCGGCGGGTTCTCAGCGGCTTCCTCGCGAGGACAGCGATTTCGCCGTGTATCGGACGTACATCAGAAATCGATCCCGCAGCGAGGAAGCCGCTGAGGTTCCGCTACCCGACCCGCTACGCAGGTCGTGGTGAAAAACCTCCTAATTCCGGGAGCCGCGCAGCACGGAGTTGTCGGCGAAGGTGGCCGCGTCGGCGGTGAACCCGGGCAGCGGGTCGAGGTTGAGCCGCCCGCTCTGCCCGTAGAACGCGATCGGGTTGTGCCACAGCACCTGGTCGACGTCGGCGTCGGTGAACCCGGCGCGCAGCATCGCTTCGCCGGTGGCGCGCGTCTTCAACGGGTCGGACCGGCCCCAGTCGGCGGCGGAGTTGACCAGCACCCGCTCCGTGCCGTGCTCGCGCAGCAGCGCGACCATCCGCTCCTCGTCCATCTTGGTGTCCGGGTAGATGGAGAAGCCCATCCAGCAGCCGCTGTCGGCGACCGCGCCGACGGTGACCTCGTTGAGGTGGTCGACGAGCACCCGTTGCGGCGGCAGCCCGGATTCCCGCACCACGTCGAGGGTGCGGCGGGTGCCGGCGGGCTTGTCGCGGTGCGGGGTGTGCACCAGCACCGGCAGGTCGGCGTCGACGGCCAGCTGGAGCTGGTGGGCGAACGCGTCGTCCTCCTCCGGCGTCATCGAGTCGTAGCCGACCTCGCCGACCGCGACGACGCCGTCCTTGGCGAGGTAGCGCGGCAGCACGTCGAGCACCGCGCGGCAGCGGGGATCGTTGGCCTCCTTGGGGTTGAGCGCGATCGTCGCGTGGTGGCGGATGCCGAACCGCGCGGCTCGGAAGCGCTCCCAGCCGATCAGCGAGTCGAAGTAGTCGGTGAACGAGCCGACGCCGGTGCGCGGCTGGCCGAGCCAGAACGCGGGTTCGACGAGCGCGCGGACCCCTGCGGCGTGCATCGCCTCGTAGTCGTCGGTGGTGCGCGAGGTCATGTGGATGTGCGGGTCGAAGATGCGCATCAAGCCTCCAGGAGCGCGAGGGCGTCGTCGGGAACGGCGCGCCCGGCGGCGCGGCGTTCGGCGGCGAAGTCGGCGACCATGCGCCGGAGCTCGTCGTCGGCGCGGCGCCGCAGGCCGGCGACGGCGGTCAGCGGCACCCCGGTGAACAGGCACTTGAGCACGCCGTGGCGCCAGGTGTGGTCGTCGAGGTGCCGGGCGAACGGCCCCATCGCGGCGGCCACCAGCCGGATGTCGTTGGTGCGCAAGGCATCCCGCACCAGTTCCAGACCGGCCGCGATCAGGCTGGGGCGGTCGAGGCCGGGCAGGGCGCGCAGGACGCCGCGGCGTTCGGCGTCGTCGCCGTAGCGGTACAGCGCCGTCATCTCCTCGGTGAGGCCCGCCGGAGCGACGCCGTCGGCCAGGGCGCGCAGCAGCCGGCCGCGCACCTGGTCGTCGACGGTGCCGTGCACGAGCCCGTCCGGGTCGTCCACCTCGACGGGACCGCGTCCGACGTGGCGGCCCACCGCGGGGAACGACGTCGCGATGCTCGCCGGTTCCCGGCGCACCGCGGCGAGCGCCTCGGCCACCCAGGGGCACCGCAGGGTGTCGATCGCGCGCCGGGCGACTTGCGGGGCGGCGTGGCCGTGCCGGGGCAGTTCGACGGCGGCGAGGCCGGTGAACCCGACCTCGGCCAGCGCGTCCAGCGTCCCGGCCAGGTCGAGCTCGCCGTCCCCGAACTCCAGGTGCTCGTGCACGCCCCGGCGCATGTCGTCGAGTTGGACGTGCACCAGCCGGTTCCGCAGCCGCCGCACGCAGTCCGCGGCGGTGTCCCGCTCCACCGCGACGCAGTGACCGACGTCGAGGGTGATGCCGAGCGGTTCCGGGTCGCCGAGCCGCGCGCGCACGGCCAGCGCCGCGTCGACGGTGTCGACGGCCATGCCGGGCTCCGGTTCGAGCCCCAGCAGCACGCCGCACCGCGCGGCCTCCTCGACGACCTGGGAGGTGCCCTCGACGACCCGCTGGAACGCGGTCGATTCGTCCACATCGGACGGTCGAATGCCGGACCAGAACGACACGACGTCCGATCCGAGGTCGGCGGCGATGCGCACCGCTCGCCGCAGGAAGTCCACCCGGCGCTCGCTGTCGTCGGACACCAGCGTCGGATGGTGCTTGACGTGCGGGTCCAGCAGGTAGCGCGCCCCGGTCTCGACCACGACCGACAGCTCCAGCCGCTGCAGCACGCCGCGCACCCGGCGCACCTGCTCGGTGAGGTCGTCGGCGAACGGGTCCAGGTGGTGGTGGTCGAGCGTGAGCGCGACCCCGTCGTAGCCGAGGTCGGCGATCAGCCGCAGGGCGTCGTCGAGCCGGTGGTTGGTGAATCCGTTGGTGCCGTAGCCGAATCGCAGTGCGGTCACGTCGCCGACACCGTCCTCCCCAGGCTCCGGACCGCCGGCGGGATCGCGGCGAGCACCGTCGCGGCACCGAGGTCGTGGCGGGCGGTCAGGGCGAGCTGCAGCGCCACCATGCCGTGGATGCCGTCGCGGGTCGCCGCGCGGACGGTGCGCGCGTCCGGGCTGCGGTAGGCCCGCAGCTGCGCCGCGCCGACCTGCGCGGCGTACAGCCCGGCCGCGGTGACGGCCGCGACGCGGTGCCGGTGCGACGCGCAGCGGCCGCTCGCGGCGGCGACCGCGGCCAGCGCCGTGGTGGCGAGCGCGGCCGCTGCCGTGCGGGGGTCGGCGCCGCGGACCTCACCGCGCGAGAGCGCGGTGACCGAGCAGGTGTGCGCCGCCAGCACGGCCGCCGCGGGCCAGGCCGCGCGAGCACCGCCCGCGCCGAGCAGCACGTCGAGGCCGCGGCACGCGGCCATGGCGGCGGGTCCGGCCGCGCCGTCCTTGAACACCACGTCGTAGCCGACGACCGCGGCGGCGAGTCCCGCGACCAGCCCTGCCTCCGCCGTTCCTGCGGCGGCTCCGGCAGCCACGCCGCACCCCGCGAGCAGCGCCGCCACCCCGGCCGCTGCCCCGGCTCCGACCTGCCCGGACGGGATGGGCCGTTCCGGGCGCTCCACGGCGTCGAGCTCGCGGTCCGCCCAGTCGTTGAGCGCCATGCCCGCCCAGTACAGCGCCACCGAGGCCGCCGGCAGCAGCGCGCGGCGCCCGCCCAGGCGGCGCCCGGCGGCCGCAGCGCCGACGGCGGTGTCCCCGAGCACCGTCAGCGCGGCCGGAGCGCGGGTCAACGAGATCAACGTTGCCAGCCGGATCATGCCCCACCCCCTGCGGCCTCGGTGGTGACGCGCACCCACTCGTGCAAACCGCGCACCTGGTGGTCGAAACGGTGCTGCGCGGAGCCGAACGGGTCCTTGAAGAAGCACGCCAGCGCGGTCAGCGGCCCGCGCTGCCCGGCGTGGTGCGCCATCGCGACGAGCCGGGTCAGGTCGAGCACCAGCGGCGCGGCCAGCGCCGAGTCGTAGGCCGACCACGTCAGCTGCAAGGTCACCGGCGCACCGAGGAAGCCCTCGGCGTGGACGTGGTCCCACGCGACCTTGGTCTGGCCGAGGTCCGGCACGTTGTCGATGTGCAGCGGCGCGGCGACCTCGCCGCCGAGCAGCGCGTGCAGCCCGCGGGACTTGGAGTCGAGCTTGCTGGCGACGGCGCGCGGATCGGCGAGCGTCGCGCCGTCCCCGCCGCCGAGCAGGTTCGTGCCCGCCCACGACCGCACGACGAGCGCGCGTTCGGTGAACATCGGTGCGAGCACCGTGCGCAGCAGTGTTTCACCGGTCTTGCCGTCGCTTCCCGCGTAGGGCAGGCCGCGCTGCTCGGCCATCCGCAGCAGCGCCGGGATCGCGATCCCGGTCGAAGGGGTGAACTCCACGTACGGGCAGCCCGCCCGGACGGCGGCGCAGGCCGCGACGACGCTGGCCGGGACCTCGCCCGCCGCCAGCGCGGCGTCGAGCGCGGCGACGTCGTCGAGGTCGGCGCCGCGCGGCCACGGCGACTCGGTGGAGGCGACGTTGACGACCACGACCCGTTCCAGGTCGTGGCGCCGCGCGAACGCGCCCATGTCCCCGGCCAGCCGCGCGACCTCGCCCGCCTGATCACCGCCGCCGGTGGCCGGGTCGTAGCCGTGGCGCAGTTCCGACTCCACCGCCGTCAGCTGCGCCGCGACCGCGGAGACCACGCCGACGGGCAGCACCCCCGCCGACACCAGGGCGTCGGCGGTCTTGTGCAGGTCGGTGCCGGAGATGTCGTGGCCGCCGACGACGATCTCGTCCCAGCCCGGCAGCGGTGCCGAGCCGAACGCGGGCAGCTCGGTCACGCAGCCGGTCGGACGCACCAGACCGGACCGCAGCGCGGCCAGTCCGACGATCGCCGTGGTCGCCACCGAACCGCGCGCGCCGAGCAGCCACAGCCCGGTGCGTCCCGGTCGTGAGTTCTCGCCCACGTAGTCACCTCCTGGAGCCGGGGTGGTGGCCCGCACCGCGCGGGCCACCACCACGTGGATCAACGCGGCAGGTCGCCCTTCGCCCGCGCCGACGAGTCGTCCGGAGGAACGGGCTCGGACACCCCGTCGCCGGTGAAGTGCACCGCGTCGATTTCGAACAATTCGGTCCCTTCACCCGCGAACACGAAGAACAGCGGCCCGGAGTTGCCCGGATCGGTCACCGGAACCGGTTCCACGTCCACATATCCGCCACCGGTGCTCGGCACTTCGGCCGTCTGCAGCAGTTCGCCGTCCGGAGCCCCGGCGCGGACCTCGATGGTGCCGCCCGGCCCGGCCGCCGAAACCCGGTAGCCGATGCCGTCCACGCCCGTCAGGTTCACCGGGTCGATCGAGATCCAGTCGCCCGCTTCGATGCCGCCGACCTTGCGGCCACCGGCCGCGTCCGGGTCCTCCACGACCTCGACGCCCTCGGCGTCGGTGAAGAACTCGGCCTGCTTGTCCGCGGGCTGCAGCACGACCCGGCCGCTGCCCGTCACGGGCGGCAGGCCCTCGGCACCGGTGTCGGTGTAGTCGGCGGTGATCACGCCGAACACGTCGGCGTCGAGCCCGTGGCCCTCATCGGCCGGGGTTTCGATGACGCCTTCGCAGCCGAACTCCTCGCTGAGCGGGTGCGCGTGGGTGTCGTGGCCGAGCGCGTAGCTGACCTGCACCCGGGAGCAGTCGATCTGCTCGTCCTCGGCGTCGGTGACGCTGACCCGGAACGGCACCTGCTCGCCGAAGGTGAACACCCCGCCGTCCGGCGGCAGCTCGACGCTGACCTGCGGCGGCGTGTTGCCGACGACGATCTGCACGCTGGCGTGCCCGACCTTGCCGGTCGAGTCGGTCACGGTGAGCTTGGCGGTGTAGCTGCCGCGCTCGTCGTAGGTGAACGACACCGGCCCGTCGGTGGTCGAGTCCGGGGTGCCGTCGCTGGTGAAGTCCCACTCGTAGCTCAGCGGCCCGCCGTCGGGGTCGGTGGTGCCCGCCGGGTCGAACTCGACCGTCAGCGGTGCCTCACCGGCTGAGGTGACGTCGGCGCTCAGCTTCACCCGCGGGGTCTTCGCGTCCGGGCTGTGCTCGATGCGGTACAGCGCCGAGTCGTCCGCGCCGCCGAAGTAGCTGGAACCGTAGTCGAGCACGTACAGCGCGCCGTCGGGCCCGAACTCGATGTTCATCGGCCGGGTCAGGTCCATCGAGTCGAAGAACGGCCGGATCGCGGCCAGGTCGCCGTCCTCGGTGAGCTCGAACTCCTTGATCCAGCCCCGGTCCCACTCGTAGTTCAGGACTTTCCCGTCGTAGTACTCCGGGAACTTCAGCGGCTCGTCCAGGTCCGGGTCGAAGTGGTACACCGGCCCGCCCATCGGCGATTCCGGTCCCTCGCCGAGTTCGGGCACCGAGCCGTCGTCGTAGTCCAGCCACGCGGGTTGCGCGGGTGGCAGCTCGACCAGCCCGGTGTTGTGCGGGCTCTCGTTTCGCGGCGCCGCGCAGTCGAAGGGCTGCCCGGACTCGCCGGTCGCGAAGTCGTGGTCGATGAACGGTTCGTTGGCGCCGATGCAGTACGGCCAGCCGAAGTTGCCCGGCTCCTTGATCAGGTTGTACTCGACGGTGCCGCTGGGCCCGCGCTCCGGATCGGCCGAACCGGCGTCCGGGCCGTACTCGCCGAGGTGGATCCACCCGGTCTGCTCGTCCACGGTGAACCGGAACGGGTTGCGCAACCCCATCGCGTAGATCTCGGGCCGGGTGCCGTCCGTTCCCGCCGGGAACAGGTTGCCCTCCGGTGCGGTGTAGCCGCCGTCGTCGTCGACGTGGATGCGCAGGATCTTGCCGCGCAGGTCGTTGGTGTTGCCCGCGGAGCGCTGCGCGTCGAAGGCGGGGTTGCGCTCGGCGCGCTCGTCGATCGGGGTGTAGCCGTCCGAGGAGAACGGGTTCGTGTCGTCCCCCGTGGACAGGTACAGGTTGCCGTCGGCGTCGAAGTCGATCTCACCGCCAGCGTGGCAACAGGTGCCCCGGTTCGCCGGGACCTGCAGGATCTCCTGCCCGCCGGCGAGGTCGAGCGTGCCTTCGTCGGTGAGCTGGAACCGGGCCAGCACGTTGTGCCCGTCGAAGGGGGCGAAGTCCGCGTCCTCGCCCTCTTCCGGGGCGTCGCCCGGGGGCGTGTCCAGCGGCGGCGCGTAGTACAGGTAGACCCACCGGTTCTCGGCGAAGCCGGGGTCCACGGCGATGCCCTGCAGGCCGTCCTCGTCGTGGTTGTAGACGGGCACCGTGGCGGCCAGCGTGGTGGTGGCGTCCGGCGTGGTGAGGTACACGTCGCCGTCGCGGGAGGTGTGCAGCACGCGGCGGTCGGGCAGCACCGCCAGCGCCATCGGTTCGCCCAGCTTGGTCTCGCCCTGGGCCAGCGTGATCTGGTCGAACGCCGTATCCGGTGGGGGTGATGCGGCGGATGCGGCAGGAACCGTCAGGGCGGCCGCAGTCACGACCGCCAAGGTCGTGGATGCGGCCAATCGTAAGAATCGCACCAGGTCACTCCTCATCGCTCACGGTCCCGGCTCCGTCGCCGGGACGTTTCAGCAGGGGGTCTGCCCGGTGGCGGTGCGGATGCCGCCGAGCAGGTGACGCAGGAAGTCCGGTTCGGTGAAGGACTCCTCGGTGTGACCGCCGCCGGTGTAGTAGGCGCGGCCGGAGTCGACGGCGTGGCACCAGGCGATCGGGTGGTCGCCCATCGCGCCTTCGCCGGGGTCGTAGCTGGACTCGTCGAGCACGGCCAGCACGTGCGCGCCTTCGCGGGGATCGGAGGCGAAGTTGTACCACTCGTCGGTGCGGTGCCAGTGCCTCGGCAGGTGCGCCGTGGAGTCGTGCTCGTGGTCCTCGACCAGGACGGTCGCGGGCTGGATCTCGGGGTGGTCGGCGAAGTAGGCGCCGACGAGCTCGCCGTAGAACGGCCAGTCGTACTCGGTGTCGGCGGCGGCGTGCACGCCGAGGTAGCCCCCGCCGCCGCGGATGTAGCGCTCGAACGCCAGCTGCTCGTCGGGTTCGAGCACGTCCCCGGTCGTCGACAACCACACCACGGCGTCGTGCCGCGCCAGTTCGGCATCGGTGAACACGGCGGAGTCCTCTGTGGACTCGACGGCGAATCCGCTGTCCTCGCCGAGGAGTTCGATCGCCGCGATCCCGGCTTCGATGGAGTCGTGCCGGAATCCGGCGGTCTCGGAGAAGACCAGCACGCTCGGCTCGTCGTGCTCGCCCGCCGACGCCGTGGCGGCCAGTGCCCCGGCCGTGCCCAGCGCCAGCGCCAGTCCCAGGAGCCGCGTGCCCGCGGTCCCGCGCCCGGCGCTCACGACGCGAACCCGACGTCGAGGTACTGGTCCACGTTCTCGCGGGTCACCACGGCCGAATACGTCGTGATCGAGCGTGGCACCTCGTGCTCGGCCAGGTCGGACATGCCGCGGGCCTGCACCAGCAGCCGCGCCAGCGCGATCGCCGACGAGCACATCGACGGGTTGTAGAGCACCGTGGCCTGCACGACGCTGCCGCCGGCCTTGATGCGGTCCATCATGTCGCGCGAACCCGCGCCGCCGACGAGGAAGAACTCCTCGCGCCCGGCGGCCTCCACCGCGGCGAGCACCCCGATCCCCTGGTCGTCGTCGTGGTTCCACACCGCGTCCAGGTGCGCCGCGGCCTGCAGCAGGTTCGTCGCCTGCCGCTCACCGGACTCGGCGGTGAAGTCCGCGGCGACCCGCCGCGCCACCCGGAGCCCGTGCCGCTGCAGGCCTTCGCGGAAGCCGGCGCTGCGTTCCTGGGTCAGCGGCAGCGAATCCGTACCCGCGATCTCGGCGATCACCGGGTCGGTGACGCCGCGGCGCTCCAGCTCGGCGGCGATGTGGTCGGCCGCGTTGACGCCCATGCCGTGGTTGTCGCCACCGATCCACACCCGGTAGGCGTCGGACGAGTCGAAGACGCGATCCACGTTGACCACGGGAATCCCGGCCCGTGTGGCCCGCCGCGCCACGTCGGTCAGCGCCTTGCCGTCGGCGGGCAGGATCACCAGCACGTCGACCTGCTCGTTGATCAGGGTTTCGACCTGGGCGATCTGCTGGTTGACGTCGCTGCTGCCTTCGGTGGCCCGGAACGTGACGTCCGGCAGCCCTTCGGCCTGCGCGCGGGCGTTGGTGGTCATGGCCGCCATCCAGCCGTGGTCGGCGGCGGGTGCGGAGAAACCGATCGTCACCTGGGTACCGGGGGCGGCGTTGTCGCCGCCCGCGGCGACCGCGGACGGGTTCTGCCGCTGCGGCGGGTCGTTGGCCAGGCACCCGGTCAGCAGCGCGGTCGCGCCCAGCGCACCGGTGCCGAACAGGAACCCGCGACGAGGAGTTGCGGACATGGCGATCTCCGAAGGTGGGAGGGGATTCAGCTGAGGGAACTGCGGCGGCGAGTGCGGGCCTGCAGCAGCACGGCGAGCACGATGATGGCGCCCTTGACGATGTTCTGGATGTCGGTTTCGAGGTTGTTGAGCGTGAAGACGTTGCTCAACGTCGTGAAGATCAGCACGCCGATCAAGGTGCCGGTCATGCTGCCGCGCCCGCCGGAGAGCAGGGTGCCGCCGATGACGACCGCGGCGATCGCGTCCAGCTCGTAGTACAGGCCGTTGGTGGACGCGCCGGAGGTAGTGCGCGCCACCACCATGATCGCCGCGATGGCGCAGCAGAGGCCGGCCAGCGCGTAGACCAGCGCGGTGTGCCTGCGGACGTTGATCCCGGCCAGCCGAGCCGCTTCGGCGTTGCCGCCGACCGCCAGCGTCCGGCGTCCGAACGTGGTGCGGTTGAGCAGCGTCCAGCCGCCCGCGAACACCGCGGCGAAGATCCAGATCAGCACCGGGACGCCCAGCAGGTCGGCCTGGAAGACCGCGCCGAACGCCGCGACGTCGACCACCTGCGTCTGCCTGCCGCTGATCCGCTCGGCCAGCCCGCGCGCCGAGGCCATCATGGCCAGCGTCGCGATGAACGGCACCACCCGGCCGTAGGCGACCAGCAGCCCGTTGACGAGGCCGCAGCCGGTGCCGACCAGCAGCGCGCACACCACCATCGCGCCCACCCCGTAGGACTGGGTGGCCCAGGTGGTCATCCACACGCTGGACAGCGCCACCATCGAACCGACCGACAGGTCGATCCCGCCCGCCGAGATCACGAACGTCATCCCGACGCTGACCACTCCGATGGCCGCGGCCAGCCGCAGCACGGTGGAGATGTTGCCCTCGGTCAGGAACGCGTCCGGGCGAGTGATGTAGCCGACCACGCACAGTCCGATGAGGACGATCAGCAGCGCGACCAGCCTGATGTCGGTGCGCGCCCACCAGCGGCTCACCAGTGACGAGCCGGTCGCGGGGGGTGTCGCGTCGAGGGTCCGCTCGTTCATCGCGCCGCCTCCATGACGAGGTCCAGGACGTCGGATTCGGTGATCTCCCCGGCGGTCGCGGTGCGCACCGCTGCGCCGTCGCGCAGCACCAGCACCCGATCGGCCAGCGCCAGCACTTCCGGGATGTCGCTGGAGACCACCACGATCGCGATCCCCTCGGCGGCGAGCCGCCGCATCAGGGCGTACAGCTCCGCCCTGGCACCGACGTCGACGCCGCGGGTCGGTTCGTCGAGCAGCAGCACCCGGCAGCCGCGCAGCACCCAGCGGCCGATGACGGCCTTCTGCTGGTTGCCGCCGGAGAAGGCGGCGATCGGCCGGGCCGGATCGGCGGGCCGCAGCTGGAGCTGGTCGACGACCTCCCGCGTCTCGGCGAGTTCCCGGGAGCGGTCGGTGAAGCCGAACCGGCTCAACCGCGGTAGCGACGCCAGCGTGACGTTCGCGGCCAGCGGCAGCAGCGGCAGCAGCGCCTGGCTCTTGCGCTCCTCCGGGGTGAGGCCGATCCCCGCCGCCACCGCCGCCGGGACGCTGCCCGGCCGCACGCGACGGCCGCCGACCCGCACCGCACCCGACTCCGCAGTGCGGGCGCCGAAGATCGTCTCCAGCAGTTCGCTGCGACCGCACCCGACGAGTCCGGCGAGCCCGAAGATCTCCCCCGCGTGCACCGTGAAGCTCACGTCCGCGAACTCGCCCCGGCGGCCGAGCCCGAGCACCTCCAGCACCGGTCGCTCGGTGGCCGTGCTGCCCACCGCCTCCAGTTCCGGTGGTGAACCACCCGTCATCAGCGCGACGAGTTCGCCGGTCGTGGCCTCCGCCACCGCGAGGCCCGCGGCGACCGTGCGGCCGTCCTTGATGACCGTGACGCGGTCGGCGATGCGCCGGATCTCCTCCATGCGGTGGGAGATGTAGATGACGGCGACGCCGTCGGCGGTGAGTTCGCCGATGACGCGGAACAGGTTGTCGACCTCCCCTGCCGACAGCGCCGCCGTCGGCTCGTCCATCACGATCAGCCGCGCTTCGTGCTGCAGCGCCCGCGCCATCGACACCAGCTGCCGCGACGCGGCGGGCAGGCTGCCGACCTCGCGGTCCGGTTCGATCTCCGGGTGCCCCAGCCGCGCCATCAGCCCCGCAGCCGCACCGCGCGCCGCGCCCCGGCGGCTGAAACCGGCGGTGGCCGGTTCGTGGCCGAGGAAGATGTTCTCCGCGACGCTCAACCCGGGAACCAGGTCCAGCTCCTGGTACATCGCGGCGACGCCGCGCCGCAACGCGTCGGCGGGCGAGGACAGCGAGATCTCCTCACCCCGCCACCGGATCGTGCCGCCGTCGGCCGGATGCGCACCGGACAACACCTTGATCAACGTGGACTTCCCGGCGCCGTTCTGCCCCAGCAGGCAGTGCACTTCACCGGGGCGCACCCGCAGCTCCACCCCGTCCAGGGCGCGCACGCCCGGGAACTCCTTGACGATGCCGGACATCGCCAGCAGGTCGGCCGTCATCTGCCGCCTCCCACCGGTATCCACCTGCTGTGGTGGGCGGCGCTGCGCTGCACCGCGTCCAGCACCCGCTGCACCCGCAGACCGGCCGCGAAGTCCGGGCTCGGCGTGGTGCGCTCGGCGATGGCGGTGACGAAGTCCCGCAACTGGTGGGTGAACGTGTGCTCGTAGCCCAGCACGTGCCCCGGCGGATACCAGGCGCCCAAGTACGGGTGGTCGGCCTCGGTGGCCAGGATGCGCCGGAAACCGGCGGTCTCAGCGCCCTCGGTCGCGTCGTAGAACGACAGCTCGTTCATCGACTCGAAGTCGAACGCCAGGCTGCCCGCGCTGCCGTTGATCTCGATGCGCAGCCCGTTCTTGCGCCCCGCCGCGTAGCGGGTCGCCTCGAACGTGCCGAGCGCGCCGCCGCCGAACCGCGCGGTGAACATCGTCGCGTCGTCCACCGTCACCGGACCGGTGCGCTGAGCGTCGTCGACCAGCGGTCGCTCCGCCACGAAGGTGTCGACCAAGCCGCACACGCTGACGATGTCCTCGTCGAGCAGGAACTGCGCCAGATCCACCAAGTGCGCGCCCAGATCGCCCAACGCCCCGGACCCGGCCCGCTCCGCCCGCAACCGCCACGTCAGCGGCGCCTGCGGATCGAGCAACCAGTCCTGCAAGTACTGGGCCCGCACGTGCCGGATCGTGCCCAGCCTGCCCTGCTCGATCAGCTCGCGGGCCAACGACAGCGCCGGCACCCGGCGGTAGTTGAACCCGACCATTGCCTGGATTCCGCCGCGCCGCGCGCGATCCGCCGCCTCGGCCATCAACTCCGCTTCGGCCACGGAGTTCGCCAGCGGCTTCTCGCACAGCACGTGCTTGCCCGCCTCCAACGCGCTCATCGCGATCTCGGCGTGGCTGTCGCCCGGGGTGCAGATGTCGACCACGTGCACGTCGTCGCGCAGCAGCACGGACTTCCAGTCGTCGCTGGCCTCCCGCCAACCGTGCCGGGCGGCGTCCTGGTGCACGGCGTCCTTGCGCCGCCCGCACAGCACCACCATCTCCGGCCGGGCCGGGAGATCGAAGACCCGTCCCACGGTTCGCCACGCTTGCGAGTGGACCACGCCCATGAAGGCATGACCCACCAAGGCAACACCGAGCACGTTCATTCGTTTTTCCTCCATCGTGGCTGGTTTGCCGTGGGGGTTGGGTGGCGGAACCTCAGTCGGCCTGTCGCTGCGGGATCTTTTTCCCAAGTGGCTCCGCCACGAGGGAAAAAGCTGTCCTCGCGACAGACCGACTGAGAACCCGCCGGTGGTCCATCTGCGTGCTGGGTCGCTGCTCAGCGGCTTCGCCGCTGACAGGATTAAGCCCAAAGGCGTTGTGGTGTCGTGCTTTTCGGATTCTTGTTCCCGATAATCCGTTGCGATTTCGAACGGTTCGGTGGTCGAAGATCAGCCGGCTCGGTACCGGCCGAACGAAAGATCGAAGGTTGTGTGGTGTCAGGGGGTCGGGCCGGCTCCGAAGACCTGGTCGCTGATGAGGGCTGCTGCGCCTACCACTCCGGCGTGTTCGCCGAGTTCGGAGAGGGCGATGGGCAGGGTGCTGGTGGCCAGGGGGGTTGATCGGCGGTAGAGCTCGCTGCGGACCTCCGCCAGCAGCGGGTGGCCTAGTCCGGCCACGCCGCCGCCGACCACGATCATCGCCGGGTTGGCGAAGTTGACCAGGCCTGCGAGCACCCGGCCGAGCCTGCGGCCTCCGTCGCGGACCAGCCCGAGCGCCTGCGGATCGCCGTGGCGCATCGCGATCCCCACGTCGTGCGCGGTCAGCGCGTCGCGGTCGCCGAGGAGCTCGTGCAATCCCGGTGATTCGCCGCCGCGCGCCAGCGCGGTCGCATCGCGGGACAGCGAAGCGCCGCTGAACCACGCCTCCAGGCACCCCGTTCGCCCGCACCCGCACACCGGGCCGGTGTCGTGCACCGCGATGTGCCCGATGTCGCCCGCGCTCCCGTTGCTGCCGCGCAGCACCCGGTTGCCGGTGACGATGCCGCACCCGATGCCGGTGCCGATCTTGACGAACAGGAAGTCCGGCACGGACCGGGCCAGCCCGCAGTACATCTCGCCGAGCGCCATCAGGTTGACGTCGTTGTCCAGCTGCACCGGGCAGTCCAGCTGCTGCGTGAAGTGCTCGCGCACCGGGTAGCGGTCCCAGCCCGGCATGATCGGCGGGGAGACGGTGAAGCCGTCCCGGAAGCTCACCGGGCCCGGCACCCCGACGCCCACCCCGTTCAGCGCGGGCAGGTGCCCTTCGGCGCGCAGCTTGTCGATCACTTCGACGGCCCGCCCGAGTATCGCGTCCGGGCCGTCCTTGATGTCGATGGGTTCGCTGGTGTGCGCGACCAGTTCCAGCAGTCCGTCCGTGACGCCGACGTCCAGCGAAGTGGCGCCGATGTCCACGCCGACGAAGCGCAGCCGCCGCGACAACTGCACCAGGCCGGACCGGCGTCCGCCCTGCGACGCGGCCTTGCCCGCCCGTTCCACGAACCCCAACTCCTGCAACCGGCCCAGTTCTTGGCCGATCTTGGAGCGGGACAGCGACACCTGGGCGGCGAGTTCCGCGGCGGCCTGCGCCCCGTTGAACCGCAAGGACGCCAGCAAGCGGACTTGGTGGGAATTCTCTGGTTGCACCGACTACCCCACTTCTTGCACGAAGCGTATGAAGTCCGTCACAGAGTAAGCGAACGGTTTCTCCCCAGGTCAAGGGAGAATTCGCGATGTCCCCCGGATGTTCGCTGCCCGATCGGCCGCATCCACCCGCCGCCGTTCGGACCTCGGCGGCGGAACCGGGCGACACCAGCGGAAACGCCGCAACGCCGCCCCACCTTCCACCTTGAATCCACAGTGGACAAGGCGCGGACCTGTGTGAACACCGCTGCGAGGTGTCGCACGCCCCCGAAGCGCCCTCGTCCGTCCGCCGACTCACCGCGCCGCCGAAAGGCCCCGCATCCGCTGGACCGAACGCCTACCCCCCGAGGTGCGGCGAGCACTCGGATCCCACCTGCGGAAAAACCACTCCCGAACGCGAAAATCGGCGTCGCCGTCGAACCGACGGCGACGCCGATGATCAGGTACACGGGAATCCGCTCAGAATGATCTTTTGATCGGTGTCTTGTCAGCGGCGGAGCCGCTGAGCAGTGACCAGCTAGAGCAAGCCGACCACCGGCGGGTTCTCAGCGGCTTCCTCGCGAGGACAGCGATTTCGTGGTGTAGGGAGCTACATGAGAAATCGATCCCGCAGCGAGGAAGCCACTGAGGTTCCGCTGAGCGACCCGCTACGCAGGTCATCCCGAAAAGACCAGGTCCGCTACTTGTCGGTGGCGAAGGCGGCGTCGAAGGCGACCTCCGGCGGTTCGATCGCCGTCAGCTTGCGGACGAACGCGAGCGCGTCCGGCGCGCCGAGCATCCGGTCCATCCCCGCGTCCTCCCACTCGACGGAGATGGGCCCCGCGTAGCCGATCGCGTTGAGCCCCCGGAAGATCGGCTCCCACGGCACATCGCCGTGCCCGGTCGAGACGAAGTCCCAGCCGCGCCGCGGATCCGCCCACGGCAGGTGCGAGCCGAGCCGCCCGTTGCGCCCGTTGAACTGCTTGACCGACTCCTTGCAGTCCACGTGGTAGATCCGGTCCTGGAAGTCCCACAGGAAGGTCACCGGGTCCAGGTCCTGCCAGAGGAAGTGGCTCGGGTCGAAGTTCAACCCGAACGCGGGCCGGTGCCCGATCGCCTCCAACGCGCGCCGCGTCGTCCAGTAGTCGTAGGCGATCTCGCTGGGATGCACCTCGTGCGCGAACCGCACGCCCACCTCGTCGAACACGTCGAGGATCGGGTTCCACCGCGCGGCGAAGTCGGCGTAGCCCCGTTCGATCATCTCCGGTGGCACCGGCGGGAACATCGCCACCGCGTGCCAGATGGAGGAACCGGTGAACCCGACCACCGTGGACACCCCGAGCTTCGCCGCGGCTCGCGCGGTGTCCTGCAACTCCGCCGCGGCGCGCGTGCGCACGCCCTCGGGCTCACCGTCGCCCCAGATGCGCGCGGGCAGGATGCCGCGGTGCCGCTCGTCGATCGGGTGGTCGCAGACGGCCTGCCCCACCAGGTGGTTCGACAGCGTCCACACCTTCAACCCGTGGGCTTCCAGCAGGTCCAGCCGCCCCTGGACGTAGTCGTCCTCGGCCAGCGCCCGGTCGACCTCGAAGTGATCCCCGGAGCAGGCGATCTCCAACCCGTCGTAACCCCAGCCGGCGGCGAGCCTGCACACCTCCTCGAACGGCAGGTCGGCCCACTGGCCGGTGAACAACGTGACCGGTCTCGGCATCGTGATCTCCCTTGCTCGACGGTGCGGGAAGAACACCCGCCGGGGGCGCCGATCGGCCTGGGAACGTCCGCGGGATTTCCGCGCGAGGCACGGCGCTCGCGAGAAGGAGGACGGAAGAAGTCCGGAAATCCGCGGTGGGCCGACCGGTTCGGTTCGCCGATTCGCGGCGAACAACGCATTCCGGGCGGGCACGAACTCCGCCCAAATTAAGCCACCCGCAACACGAGCACCAGACCCCGCGAACGAGTTCCCGCGGAAGTCGGCCTCGACCGCGTTCGACGCCGCTCGATCTGCGCAGATCTCCCGCCAGCTGGGTACTCGATGCGCATGAGCAAGGACCGCGACGACTACCAGCAGGACTACACCCACCCCGAGCTGCGGGAACGACTCAAGGAGGAGCTGAAGGACTCCAGCAAGGGCGGGCGCCGCGGACAGTGGTCCGCGCGCAAGAGCCAGCTGCTCACCCAGGAGTACGAGAAGCACGGCGGCGGCTACCGGCACCCGCGGCGGCCGACCAGGTCCCAGCAGGACCTGGCCGAGTGGACCGAGCAGCGCTGGATGACCGAGTCGGGCTCGGCGCACGCGCGCCACGGCGAGCGCACCGAGCGCTACCTCCCGGAACAGGCGTGGGCCGAGCTGTCCCCCGCCGAACGCCGCGAAGCGCAGCGGGCGAAGCGAGCCGGGTCGCGACGCGGCGAGCAGCACGTGCCGAACCCGCCGGCGGCGAAGTCCGCGCGCAAGGTCGCCGAGCTCGACGCGCTGCCCGCGCGGGAGGCGGCGCGGCGCGCGCGGAAGCTGACCGCGCGCGAAGCCGAGGAAGCGCGGCGGCACGAGCGCGAGCACAAGGGCCGCAAGACGGTGCTGCGCGAGCTCGACAAGATGATCCCCTGAGCTCCGTCGCTCGTTCCCGCCACGGGGTGTTGCCCGTCCCGGGGCCGCCGCGTCGAGGAGAATGCCGCGGGTGCCTCGGAAGCTGACGTTGTCCGTCCTCGACACCTCGCCGATCGTCGCGGGCTCCTCGCCGCAGCAGGCGCTGCACCGCACCCTCGACCTCGCCGCGCTCACCGACGAGATCGGCTACCACCGCTACTGGGTGCCCGAGCACCACGGCATGCGGGGCGTCGCCTGCGCCGAGCCCGCGGTGCTCGCCGGGGCCATCGCGTCGGCCACGGCACGGCTGCGGGTGGGCGCGGGCGGGGTGCTGCTGGCGAACCACGCGCCGCTGCTGGTCGCCGAGCGGTGGGGCATGCTCGCCGCCCTGCACCCCGGCCGGATCGACCTCGGCATCGGCAGGGCTCCCGGCGGCGCGCCCGCCACCGCCGAAGCGCTGCGCCGACCGCCCGACGCCACGAGCGCACCGGCGCACGCCGCCGCGCTGGCCGAACTCCTGGACCACTTCGAGCCCGAGCCGCAGCGATCGCGAGTGCGGGCCGTACCGGCTCGCGGGAACAGGCCCGACATCTGGCTGCTCGGTTCGTCCGGCACCGGCGCGCGCCTGGCCGCGCGGCACGGGCTGCCCCACGCGAACGCCCACCACCTGAACCCGGACGACGCGCACGTCGTCGCCCGCGACTACCGGGCCGCGTTCCAGCCGTCCGCGTCGCTGCCGGAGCCCACGACGCTGGTCAGCGTGGCGGTGATCTGCGCCGGCACCGACGCCCGCGCCGAGTGGCTCGCCGGGTCCACGCGCGCGAAGGCGCTGAGCCGACGGCGCGGGAACCGAATCCTGCTGCCCGGCCCGGAGGACGCGGCCGGTGAGCTGGCGGCGCTCGACCCGGCAGAGGTCGCCGCGTGCTCCCCCGGCCTCGTCGCGGGCTCGCCGGGCACCGTGCGCCGCGAGCTCCACGCCATCGCGGCGCGCACCGGCACCGCCGAACTGATGATCACCACCCCGATCCACGACCACGAGCAGCGCCTGCGCTCCTACGAACTCCTCGCGGACGCGGTGCGGTAGCGCCCCGCAGGAACCGAATCGCGCCTCGCCGGTTCCCTTCCGCCACGGCATCAGGAGTCCTTCCAGAGTGATCTTTTGATCGGTGTCTTGTCAGCGGCGAAGCCGCTGAGCAGTGACCGGCTTGAGCAAGACGACCACCCGCGGGTTCCCAGCTGCTTCCTCGCGAGGACGGCTTTTTTCCTCGTGGCGGAGCCACTTGGAAAAAAGATCCCGCAGCGAGGAAGCCGCTGAGGTTCCGCTGAGCGACCCACTACGCAGGTCATCCTGAAAGGGACTCCTCACCACCAGCGCGCGGTCGGCCGCCCTGGTGACCCCGGCTGCGGCGGACGGTTCAGCGGGTGTGGTTGTGCATGACGTGCTTGGTGCGGGAGTAGTCCTCCAGCGCGAGGATCGACAGGTCCCGGCCGTAACCGGAACCCTTGAACCCGCCCCACGGGACCTCGTTGGCCAGCGCCAGGTGCGAGTTCACCCAGACCGTCCCGGCGTGGATGCGCGCGGGCACGTCGTGCGAGCGGCGCGCGTTCTCCGTCCACACCGATGCGGCCAGCCCGTAGGGCACGTCGTTGGCCCGGCGGATCGCCTCTTGCTCGTCGCGGAAGGTCTCGACCGTGACGACCGGCCCGAAGACCTCCTCGCGAGCGATCTCGGCGCCTTCGGGCACGTCGACGAGCACGGTCGGCGCGATGAAGTACCCCGGCCCCTCCAGCGGGCCGCCGCCGAGCGCGGCGCGCGCACCGTCGCGCAGCGCGCGCTCCAGGTGGCCGCGCACCCGGTCGAAGTGCGCCCGGGACACCAGCGGGCCGATCTCCGCACCCTCCGCCGCGGCCTCGCCGGTCGCCAGCGTGGCGGCCTCGCGGACGAGGTGCTCGACGAACTCGGTCGCCACGGATTCGTGCACCAGCACTCGGCACGCGGCACCGCACTCCTGGCCGGAGTTCCAGAACGACGCCGTGCGCAGGGTTTCGGCCGCCGCGGCCAGGTCGGCGTCCTCGAAGACGACCACCGGCGCCTTCCCGCCGAGCTCCAGGTGCACTCGCTTGAGCCCGTCGGCGGCCGCCCGCGCCACCGCGCGACCGCTGGGCACCGAACCGGTCAGCGCCACCAGGTCGACGTCCGGGTGCGAGGACAGCCGCGCACCCACCACATCACCGCGACCGGTGACGATGTTGAGCACGCCGGGCGGCAGCAGGTCGGCCACCAGCTCGGCGAACTTCAACGTGGTCACCGGCGTGATCTCCGAGGGCTTGAGCACGCAGGTGTTGCCCGCGGCCAGGATCGGCGCGATCTTCCAGGCCGCCATCATCAGCGGGTAGTTCCACGGCGTCACCACGCCCACCACGCCGACCGGTTCGCGCACGATCAGCGACAGGTGGTCGTCGAGGTACTCCCCCGCCGGCATCGAGCCGGTCGCCCGCACCGCACCCGCCATGAACCGGAAGGTGTCGACGGTGCCCGCGATGTCGTCGCGGGCCACCGCCAGCGGCTTGCCGGTGTTCGCGGATTCCAGCCGTGCCAGCGAATCCTCGTGCTCGGCGACGCGGTCGGCGATCGCGTGCAGCACGTCCGAGCGGTCCTTCGGCACCCGCCGCGCCCAGGAGCCGCGCGCCGCGACGGCTTCGGCCACGGCCCGGTCCACGTCCTCGGCGGTGCCGTCGGGAGTGCGGCACAGCACCTGCTCCGAGCACGGATCGATCACGTCGAGTTCCCGAGCCGAGGTCGAGTCGGCGTACCCACCGGCGATGAAGTGCCGCGACGGGGGCAGTTCCGCCGCCACGACCAGCGGACGCGAGTCGCCCGAGCGCAGCACCTCCGCGGGTGCCGCCGGTGCGTTCCCGGCGCGCACCGGTGCGGTCTCGCCCCGGGCCGCCGCGGCCTGCGCCGAGATGCGCCGCGTCGCGTCGGGCGCGAGGTCCAGCAACGGGCTGCGCGGGCTGCCGACGGGCAGTCCCTCCGCGTTGAGCACGGCCTTCACCGCGGAGATGAACGGCACCGTCATCAGGGTGTCCATCAGCGGGTGCAGCCGGGACCACTCGGCGCGAGCGCCGTCCAGTTCACCGGCGCGCAGCGCGCGGTGCATCGAGACGAGCTCGGCGGGCACGAGGTTCGCGCTGCCCGCCACGACCCCGGCAGCCCCTTCGGTGAGCGCGGCGAGGATCAGCGTGTCCCAGCCGCCGAAGGTCGTGATCACGTCCCCGTGGTGGTGGATCAGCTGCCGCAGCCGCGACATGTCGGCGTTGGTGTCCTTGATGTAGCGGATGTTGCCGACCTCGCGCGCGAGCTTCGCGACCAGCTCCGGGGAGAGGTCGACACCGGTCACCGCGGGCAGGTTGTAGAGCATCACCGGGATGTCGACGGAGCCGGCGACCGCGCGCAGGTACTGCTCGGTCTCCGGCTCGCTCAGCGGCTCGTAGTACGGGGTCACCAGCATCACGACCGCGGCCCCGGCCTCCTGCGCGTGCCGGGAGAGCCGGATCGCCTGGTCGGTGCTCACCGCGCCGGTCTGGGCCACGACCGGGACGCGCCCGGCGGCCCGCCGCACCACGGTTTCCACGACCAGGCGGCGTTCGTCCTCGTCCAGCGCGGCGAACTCACCGGTGGAGCCGCAGGCGACGAGGCCGTCGACCCCGCCGTCGATGCTGCGATCGACCACGCGGCCCAACGCGGCCACGTCGACCTCGCCGTCGGAGGTGAACGGCGTAGGCAGGGCGGTGAGAACTCCGCTCAGGTGCGGCGACATGCAGAAACCCCTTCTTCTCGTTCGTTCACCGGCCGCAAGGCGGCCGGACGCGCGTGGTGGTGATGCCGACTCCGCGACCTCGGACCGCTCAGAACCTGCCCATGACTTGTCGCTCCCGACGCACAACGTCCTTGATCTGTGTCCTGTCAGCGGCGGAGCCGCTGAGCAGTGACCAGCCAGAGCAGGCCGACCACCGGCGGGTTCTCAGCGGTTTCCTCGCGAGGACGGCTTTTTTCCTCGTGGCGGAGCCACTTGGAAAAAAGATCCCGCAGCGAGGAAACCGCTGAGGTTCCGCCACCCGACCCACTACGCAGGCCATCCGGAAACAACCCCTCGATCAAGCGGATTGCTGGAGTAGGTGGCCCATTCGGTCGCGTTTGGTTGCCAGGTATCCGGTGTTGTGCGGGTTGGGCGGCGCTTCGAGGGCGATGCGCTCGGCGACGTCGATCCCGTGCTCGGCGAGGGCGCGGCACTTGTCCGGGTTGTTCGTCATCAGCCGCACGGAGCTCACCCCGAGGTCGTGCAGGATTCGCGCCGCGTCGGTGTAGTCGCGGCCGTCGACCGGGAATCCGAGTTCCACGTTGGCCTCCAGGGTGTCCATCCCGCGGTGCTGCTGGAGTTCGTAGGCCCGCAGCTTGTGTCCGAGCCCGATGCCGCGCCCTTCGTGCCCGCGCAGGTAGAGGAGGATTCCCCGCCCCTGCTCGGCGATGGTGCTCATCGCCGTGCGCAGCTGCACGCCGCAGTCGCAGCGCAGCGAGCCGACGAGGTCGCCGGTGAGGCATTCGCTGTGCAGCCGCACCAGCGGAGCTCCGGCGCCGCTCGGGTCGCCCATCGTCAGCGCGAGGTGCTCGATGCCCGCCGCGGACGGGTAGGTGGTGGCCTGGAACGTGCCGAGCTCGGTGGGGAGTTCGGCACGTCCGGTGGGCCGGACCGTCGCCGCGGCGGTGCGGGCGTGCTCGACGAGGTCCGCGATCGTGATCATCGGAATGTCGTGCCGCAGCGCGAAATCGTCGAGTTCGGGGCGGCGCATCATCTCGCGCCGGTCCGGGGTGACGATCTCGCACAGCAGCGCGGCGCCGCTGAGGCCCGCCGCGCGGCACAGCTCCACGCCCGCCTCGGTGTGCCCGGCGCGTTCCAGCACCCCGCCGGACTTGGCGCGCAGCGGCAGCACGTGACCGGGCCGGGCCAGGTCGGCGGGCGCGAGCGCCGGGTCGGCCAGCGCTCGGATGGTGGCGGCCCGGTCACCGGCGCTGATGCCGGTGGAGGTGCCGTGCCGGAGGTCGACGCTGACCAGGAACGCCGTGCCGTGGCTCTCGGTGTTGGCGGTGACCATCAGGTCCAGTTCGAGCTCGCGCGCCCGGTGCTCGTCCAGCGACACGCACAGGAATCCCGAGGTGTGGTGCAGGAAGAACGCGACCTCGTCGGTGGTGGCGTGTTCGGCGGCCATGATCAGGTCGCCTTCGTTCTCCCGGTCCTCGTCGTCGATGACGAGGACCTTCCCACCTGCGGCGAGGGTGGCGACCGCTTCGGCGACGTTCGACGTGGGCATGGGCCCTCCTGTGCGCGGGTGTGTCGCTCGGCCGGAGGTGGCGCCGAGTGCTGGCCGGTTGCTGCGCGTTGAGCCGTTCGAATGATGCGGCCCGTAGACGTTCACTTAATGAACGCTTCGTTCACGGATACTGACATCCACCTCCGGCACGGTCAAGAAAATCCCTTGCCCAGCCTTGCAAATCGCCACTCTTCAAGACTATTGACGAGCCGGATAAGCGGCTCCACACTATCGGCATCGCGTTCGCATAATGAACGTTTCGTTCGTAAGTAGCCGCATTTCGCCCCCGGTCCGCCTTGCGCTCACCACCGCGAGGCCCGGCCGGACCCGGACGAACCGACTGCGAGGGAGCACCGCCCCGTGACCGAGGAAACTGACGTCGTCGTGGTCGGCGGCGGCATCGCCGGCCTGATCACCGCTCGCGAGCTCGGCCGCCAAGGCCTGCGCGTCACCGTGCTCGAAGCCCGCGACCGCCTCGGCGGCCGGGTGTGGACCGACCACCGGCTCGGCCGCGACCTGGAGATCGGCGGGACCTGGCTGCACTGGGTCCAGCCGCACGCGTGGGCCGAAGTCACCCGCTACGGCCTGGACATCACCCGCGGACCGCGCCCCGAACAGGCCTACTGGCTGGCCGGCGACGAACGCCGCACCGGCACCCTCGACGAGTTCATGGAGCTCATCGACCCGGGCATGCGCCGGTTGCTGGCCGACACGATGCAGCGCATTCCCCGGCCGCACGCTCCCCTGTCCGAACCCGGCTTGGAATCCGCCGACGCGTTCAGCGTCCAGGACAAGCTCGACGAACTCGACCTGCCCGTCGAGGAGTACCGCGCCAACGAAGCCGCCTGGGTGGGGCACTTCAACGCCCCGCTGACCGACGGCGCGTTCACCAGCGCCCTGCGCTGGACCGCGGCGACCGCGGGCTCCTGGCACCTGATGCACGAGGCCTCCGCGGTGTTCCGCCTCGTCGGCGGCACCCGCTCGCTCGTCGAGTCGATCGTGGCCGACACCGACGCCGACATCCGCACCGGCACCGCCGCGCACCGGATCGAGCACGACGCCGACGGCGCCGTGGTGACCACCTCGGACGGCGGCGCGATCCGCGCGCGCCGGGTGGTGCTGACCCTGCCGCAGAACATCCTCGGCGAGCTCGACGTCACCCCCGAGCTGTGCGCGGAGAAGCGCGCCGCGACCGAGGAGGGCACCGCCTCGCGGGGCGTCAAGGTCTGGATTCGGGTGCGCGGGCCGATCAAGCCGTTCTTCGCGTACTCCTCGGCTTCGCACCCGCTTTCCGTGGCGCGCACCGAATTCCTCGGCGAGGACGACGCCGTGCTGGTGTCCTTCGGCGCCGACTCCAGCCGGATCTCCCCGCACGACACCGCCGCCGTCGCCGACGCGCTGCGCGTCTGGCGCGACGACCTGGAGGTCCTCGAAGTCACCGGCCACGACTGGATGGCCGACCCGCACTCGCGGGAGACCTGGCTGATGCAACGACCGCAGCAGCTCACCCGCTACTTCGCCGCCCAGCAGCGCGCCGAAGGCGTCCTGCACTTCGCGGGCAGCGACTACGCCAACGTCTGGGCCGGCTTCATCGACGGAGCGATCGAGAGCGGCCTGCGCGTGGCCCGCGAGGTCCGCACCGGACTGACCACTTCTCCGTGACAGCAGCACAAACCGGTAACCGCCAGGGAGGAACAAGATCATGACACTGCCGACTGCGACGATCGAGCCCCGTTATTTCCGCGACGTCATCGGTCACCTGCCCACGGGCGTGACCGTCGTGGCCGGGCGCGAGCCCGGCACCGGCTCCCCCGCCGGGCTCGTCGTCGGCACCTTCCAATCGCTGTCCCTGGACCCGCCGCTGGTCACCTTCAGCGTCGCGGCCACCTCCGGCAGCTGGCCGAAGGTGCGCGCCGCCCGGCACTTCAGCGCCAGCGTCCTGTCCGACGGCCAGCACGACGTCTGCCACGCGATGTCGAGCAGGGGAGCCGACAAGTTCGCCGCGCTGAACTGGCACGAATCCATCGAGGGCAGCCCGCAGATCGCCGGTGCGCACGCGTGGATCGACTGCGCGGTCGTGCAAGAGCTGGAGGGCGGCGACCACGTGATCGTGGTGGCCGAGGTGCTGCGGCTGCAAGCCGGTGGCGGCCGGCCGCTGATCTTCCACCGCGGTTCCCTCGGCGGCTACCGCGAACCCACCCCGTAGGTGCTCCGCCGCGGCGCACCGCGGCGCCGAATCCCGCTCCATCCTCCGGTACGTGAACAGGAGTAAGACGATGCTGTCTCGCCGCATGCGGCTGTTCGCCTTCGAATTCCAGGGCCCGGCGCACCTCTCCGCGGGATTGTGGCGGCACGAGAAGGACCAGGGCCACCGCTACAAGGACGTCCGCTACTGGACCGAGTACGCCCGGTTGCTCGAACAGGGCCGCTTCGACGGGGTGTTCTTCGCCGACAACGTCGGCTACCACGACGTCTACCAGGGCGGCCCCGCCGCCGCGCTCGCCGATGGAGCGCAGCTGCCCGCGAACGACCCGGCCCTCGTGCTCTCCGCGATGGCCGCAGCCACCGAGCACCTCGGGTTCGGCCTGACCGGCTCGACGACCTACGAGCACCCCTACACGCTGGCCCGCAAGTTCAGCACCCTCGACCACCTCACCGACGGCCGCATCGGCTGGAACCTGGTGACCTCCTACGCCGACAGCGCCGCCCGCAACATCGGCAACGGCCTGCTGCCCTCCCACGACGAGCGCTACGACGTCGCCGCCGAGCACCTGGAGGTCTGCTACAAGCTCTGGGAGGGCTCCTGGGACGACGACGCCGTGGTCCGCGACCGGGAGCGCTGCGTCTACGCCGATCCGTTGCGGGTGCACGACATCGACCACCGGGGCAAGTACTTCACCGTGCCGGGGTTCTCGTTGTGCGAGCCGTCACCGCAGCGCACCCCGGTGATCTTCCAGGCGGGCGGTTCGTCGAAGGGCCGCGCCCTGGCCGCCGCCCACGCCGAAGGCGTGTTCGTGAACGCCGTGTCGAAGAAGGCGCTGCGCAGGCAGGTGGACGCGCTGCGCCTGCAGGCGGCGCAGGCGGGCCGCGATCCGCGGTCGGTGCGAGTGCTGCAGATGCTCAACGTCGTCGTCGCCGAGACCGACGAGCAGGCGCACGCGAAGTACGAGCGCTACCGCGAACTGGTCAGCTACTCCGGTGCGATGGCCCGCTACAGCGGCTGGACCGCCCTGGACATGTCCCAGTTCGACCCGGACGTGCCGCTGCGGCACGTCAAGACCGAGGCCGGGCAGACCATGGTCGACCTGTTCTCCAAGATGGACCCGGACCGGGAGTGGACACCGCGCGACATCGCCGAATTCATCGGTATCGGCGGCAGCGGGCCCACCATCGTCGGCTCACCGCGCACCGTCGCCAAGGAGCTGATCAGCTGGGTCGAGGACTGCGACATCGACGGCTTCAACCTCGGCAACGCCGTGAAGTACCAGGACATCGCGGACTTCATCGAACTCGTCGTGCCCGAGCTGCAGCGCCGCGAAGCGATGTGGACCGAGTACGAAGGCCGCACCCTGCGCGAGAAGCTCCACGGGCCCGGCCAGGTGCGCCTCGCCGACGACCACCCGGGCCGCCGGTACGCCCGCGCCCATGCCGGCGCCGCCGCGGGCGACCGGCTCGAAGTCACACCCGCCTGACCGGCCGGGGCCGCGGCGGCACCACCACCGCGGCCCCCGCCTCCGCGCCCACGTGCACTTTCGGCCATCGCGTCCACTAAGTGAACGCGCCTGTTAGCCTGTTCGCACGAACGGCTCCCCCGAATCAGGCGCGATCAGGAGGCGAGAGTCCGATGGGCGACGAGCCCAAGCAGTCGGAGCTGGCCAACAAATCGGTCACCAAAGCAGTGCGGCTGCTCCGCGAACTGGCCGCCCAACCGCGCACCGGCACCACCGCCACCACGCTCGCGAAAGCGGCCGGGCTGAGCAGGCCCACCGCGTTCCGGCTGCTCTACAGCCTGGAACAGGGCGGCTTGGTCGACCGCATCGACACCAACTACGTGCTCGGCTGGGAACTCGCCCGCCTCGGCAGGCACGCCGACCCGTACGCCGGTCTCGTCGCCCACGCCAAGCCCGTGCTGCAGGAACTGGCCGACGAGTTCAACGAAGCCGTGACGCTGTCGATCCCGAACTCCCTCGACGGCCTCGACCTGGTCGCCGAAGCGGTCGGCTCGCACGTGGTCGGCGTGCTGTCGCGCAACATGGTCGGCGAGCGCTACCCGATGCACGCCAGCTCCACCGGCAAGGTGCTGCTGGCGGAACGTTCCGCCGACGCCCTGCGCGCGACGCTGCCCGCCAAGCTCGAAGCGTTCACCCCGCAGACCATCACCGACCGCGAAGCGCTGCTCACCGAACTGCAGCAGGTCGGCGAACAAGGCTTCGCCATCATCGACAACGAACTGGAACCGGAGCTGCTGTCGCTGTCGCGCCCCATCCGCGACAGCGCCGGAACCCTCGTCGCGATCCTGACGCTCAACGGCCCCCGCAGCCGCTTCGGCCGCGCCCGGATTCCCGAAGCACTCCACCAGATGCAGAGCACGGTAGAACGCCTGGCAGAACTGCTCTGGCGCGACGCGGCAAAGCCGTGACCTCCTCCGCCCCGGCTGCGTCGTGGTCAGGTGGCGGAACCTCAGGTGGTTCCTGTTGCTGTTCCTTGTCAGCGGCGAAGCAGCTGCAGCGACCACCAGAGCAAACCGACCCCAGCGGGTTCTCGGGTGCTTCCGCGACTCCGCCGGGTACAGCTCGGCCACGACGGTTGTGTTCATATTTCGAACGCAGCGACCGAAACCTTGGCAGAGCGGCTACGGCGGAGTGGAGGTTTTCGGCGTGCACCGGTGGAGGTCGACGGAAGAACTCCCGGACGCAACGCCGCTAACGAACAACCCGTTCACTAATCGGCGGCGATGACCACGCCCTCTCACCGGCCGTAGGATGATCGTTCGACGAAAGCCGACCACCGCGCCGCACTGCTCGCCGAAGCGGCGTCCGTTTCCGCTTCGCCGTCCAGGTCTGGAGCCGCATGAAGATCCGCGAAATCCACGTCTACGCGCACGACCTGCCGGTCGCGAACCCGCCGTTCGTCATCGCCAGCAGCACCGTCTGGTCGCTGCAGACGACGCTGGTGCGCCTCGTGGCCGAGGACGGTACCGAAGGCTGGGGCGAGACCTGTCCCGTCGGCCCCACCTACGCCGAGGCCCACGCCGGGGGCGCCCGCGCCGCGCTGGCCGAGATGGCGCCGGGGCTGATCGGCGCCGACCTGTGGCCGCTGGCGCTGCACCGCCGGATGGACGCGCTGCTCAACGGCCACCACTACGCGAAGGCGGCCCTCGACATCGCCGCGCACGACCTGATCGGCAAGCGACTCGGCGTGCGGGTGGCCGAACTCCTGGGCGGCGCGGCGACGGAACGCGTGCCCTCCTACTACTCCTCCGGCGTCGGCGATCCCGACGAGACCGCGCGGATCGCCGCCGACCGGGTCGCCGAGGGGTATCCGCGGCTTCAGGTGAAGCTCGGCGGGCGTCCGGTGGAGACCGACATCGAGGCCCTGCGCAAGGTCTGGGAGGCCGTCGGCGGCTCGGGCGTGCGGCTCGCGGCGGACGGGAACCGCAGCTGGAACACGCGCGACGTGCTGCGCCTCAGCCGCGAGTGCGCCGACATCCCCGTGGTGCTGGAACAGCCCTGCGACAGCGTGGAAGAACTGGCCCGCGTCCGCCCGCAGCTGCAGCACCCGATCTACCTCGACGAAGGCGGCGTCGACCTGAACACCGTGATCACGGCGGCGGGCACCGGCCTGGTCGACGGGTTCGGCATGAAGGTGACGCGGATCGGCGGCCTGCAGCCGATGCGCGCGTTCCGCGATCTGTGCGCCGCGCGGCGGTTGCCGCACAGCTGCGACGACGCCTGGGGCGGGGACGTGATCGCCGCCGCCTGCCTGCACGTCGGCGCCACGGTGCGCCCGGAGCTCAACGAAGGGGTCTGGATCGCCGCGCCCTACATCGCCGAGCACTACGACCCGCGGGCGGGGATCCGGATCGAGGGCGGCCACATCACCATGCCCACCGGACCCGGTCTGGGCGTGACGCCCGACGCCACCCTCTTCGGCGACCCGATCGCCTCCTTCTGAGCGGGAGTCCCGCGAGGAGAGTCCTCGCGGGACGGGAACCTCCGATCACTCCGGGGCTCGGGCGGGTTCGTGCAGCCTGCGGACTTCGGCGCGGAGGTCCTTGACCTCCGCCAGCAGCACGTCGAGCACGGGCCGGTCGTCGTGGCCGCTGTCCTGCCGTTCGTCGGCGATCTGCGTTTCCATCGCGCTGACGGCGACGGCGATGACGAGGTTGAGCACGGTGTAGGTGGTGACCGCGATGTAGAGGATGAAGAAGATCCACGCCATCGGCTGCTCGTCCATCACCTCCCGCGCCACCTCGGACCAGGCCTCGCCGGTCATCACCTGGAACAGGGTGAACAGCGAGCTCGCCAGGTCGCCGAAGTACTCCGGGGAGACCGCGCTGAACAGCTTGGTCGCCACCACCGCGGCGACGTAGAGGATCAGCCCGAGCAGCGCGGCGATCGACGCCATGCCCGGAAGTGCCGAGAGCAGCGCCGAGACCACGCGCCGCATGCTGGGAACGGCGGACACCAGCCGCAGCGCGCGCAGGACCCGCAACGCGCGCAGCACGCCGAACGCGCCCGAAGTGGCCATCAGCGCCACCCCGACGATCACGGTGTCGAAGCAGTTCCACGGATCGCGGAAGAACGCGGCCCGGTAGGCGAACAACCGCGCCGCCAGCTCCGCTACGAAAACGACCAGCGCCGTCTGGTCCACCGCTCGCAGCACGTCCCCGTACTGGGCCGACAATCCCGGGAAGGTCTCGCACCCCAGGGTGATCGCGTTGATCAGGATCACGGCCGTGATCGCTTTCTGGAACGCCGGAGCGTCGACGACGACTCGAACGCGTTCGGACAGGCTCACTGCGGACTCCCCCGGTTTCAACTCCGCGCGTCGGACGTGCGCGCGGATCCCCATGAATTCCTTGCGACCACGGAAAGTAGCGCAGGTTACGCATAGCGATATCACCTGGTCGCGAGATCACCACGAAAGCTTGATCAGCTTCCGCTTAGGCACCGCGCTGAGCGCGCTGCGTCAAGATCGCCCGAGCCGCGAGCTCCCCGGTGCACCGAGCACAGTGCTCGGTGCATCGGGTGAAGCAGACCGGCGAAGGCCACCCGGTGATCCGCCAGGTCCAGCAGAACGACGTCCACGAGCTCAGCGGCTCCGGGGGCGCTCGAAGGCTGAACACGGCCCTGCGGGCAGGAAAGCGCCGAGGTCGCGCCACCCGCTCCAGGACTCGCGCTACGCGTCGAGGAAGGTGCGGCGGTACTGGGTCGGGGAGGTGCCCAGGTTGCGGGTGAAGTGGTGGCGCAGGTTCGCAGCGGAGCCCATGCCGCAGCGCCGCGCGATGTCCTCGATGGAGTGATCGGTGGCTTCGAGCAGTTCGCGCGCGCTCGCCAGCCGCCGTTCGTGCAGCCAGCGCAACGGGGTCGTGCCGGTGGAGTCGTGGAAGCGGCGGAGGAGGGTGCGCGTGCTCAGCCCCGCGTGCCGCGCCACGTCGGCGATGGTCAGCGGGGCGTGCAGGTTCTCGACCATCCAGTGCAGCACCGGCCCGAGCCCGTCGTCGTAGCGCGGGACGGGGGTTTCGATGTACTGCGCTTGCCCGCCGGGGCGGTGGCTCGGCGCGACGAGGCGGCGCGCCAGCCGGTTGGCCGCTCCCGTGCCCAGGTCGACGCCGACGAGGTGCAGGCACAGGTCGAGGCCGGCGGACCGTCCCGCGCTGGTGAGCACGTCGCCCTCGTCGACGTAGAGCACCGCCGGGTCGACCCGCACCCGCGGATACCTGCTCGCCAGCGCGTCGGCGTGCAGCCAGTGCGTGGTGGCGCGGCGCCCGTCCAGCAGGCCCGCGGCGGCGAACGCGAACGCGCCGGTGCACAGCGCCACCATCCTGGCTCCGGCCAGGTGCGCCGCCCGCACCGCGTCCACCAGGCGCGGTTCCGGTTCGGTCCCGTGGTCGGGCAGCGCGGGCACCACGACGGTGTCCGCGGCGGCCAGGGCGTCGAGCCCGTGCTCGGTCCGCACCTGGAACCCGCCTTGGACGGAGGTGCCGCCGGGGTCGGCGGCGCAGAGGCGCAGCGAGTACCAGGGGTCGGCGAGGTCGGGCCGGGCGGTGCCGAAGATTTCGCACGCGATGGACAGCTCGTACATCGGCATGCCGTCCACTACCGCCACAGCGACGGTTCCGGTGGGCATGCCGACAGCGTATGTCACGATCTTGACGAAGGTTGTCGACTCTGCCACTCGTGCGCGCTGCGAGCCCGGCGCAGACTCGGGACTCGTGCACGAATCGGATTCGACCCTCGCGCGCCCGCGTCGGCTCGCTCGTGGCGCCGCGTTCGCGGTGTCCGCCGCGGTGATCGGGCTCTGCCTGGCCGCGGCGACCGCCCCCGCCCCGCTCTACAAGCTCTACCAGGCGCAGTGGGGTTTCTCGACGCCCGCGTTGACCTTGGTGTACGCGGTGTACTGCGTCGGGGTGCTCGTGGCGCTGCTGCTGTTCGGGCGCCTGTCCGACAGCTGGGGTCGGCGGCCGGTCATCATCGCGGGGCTGGTCGGTCTGCTCGCCGCGATGGCGGTGTTCCTCAACGCGTACTCGGTGAGCTGGCTGTTCGTCGCGCGCGGGTTGCAGGGGCTCGCCACCGGGATCGCGATCAGCGCGGCCGGCGCCGCCCTGCTGGAGTTCGCTCCGCCCGCGGAACCCGGACGGGGTGGCTTGCTCAACGCCGTCGCCAGTTCGCTCGGGGTCGGCTGCGGCGGGCTGTTCGGGGCCGTGCTGGTGCAGTTCTCGCCGAGCCCGCTGGTCGTTCCGTTCGCGGTGCTGGCCGTCCTGGTGGCCGCGCTGGTCGTTACCGCCGCGTTCTTGCCGGAGACGGTGGCGCGCGGTTCCGGGCCGCGCCGCCTGCGGTTCGCGGGACCGCGGGTTCCGCGCGGCATCCGGGCACCGTTCGTGCTGTCCGGGCTGGGGATCACGGCCGCGTGGGCGAACGTGGGGCTCTACCAGTCCCTGGTGCCGACGCTGGCCCCGGCGCTGCTGCGGTCGCAGACCTACCTCGCCGCCGGGCTCGCCATCTTCGCGCTGGGCGGGGCTTCGGCCGTCGCACCGCTGCTGCTGAAGGCGCGCGCCACGAGCACCCTCATCGCGGGCGGCCTGGTGACGCTGGTCGCCGGAGTGGCCATCATGGCGCTGTCGCTGGAATTCCCGGCACCGGTGCTGTTCATCGCAGCCAGCCTGGTGATCGGCACCGGAGTCGGCACCAGCATGGTCGGCTCGATCCGCCTGGTGGGCGAGATCGCCCCACCGACCCACCGGGCGAGCGTCATGGCCGCCTTCTACGTGGTCGCCTACTGCGCGATCTCGGTCCCGGCCGTGATCGTCGGATTCCTGGTGCGAGAAATCGGCACCACCGCCACCTTCCAGCTGTTCGCGGCCACCATCGCCCTCCTCTCCCTCACCGCCCTAGCAGTCAACCGCCAAGTCCTACGCCCCGCCCGCAAAACCCCCGCCCCAGCTCTGGCCCGAGACCGGAACTGACTTACCGAACAAGAACGCGTTCCCCGTCTTGTCAGCGGCGAAGCCGCTGAGCAGCGACCACGCACGCAACCGGACCACCCGCTGGTTCTCAGCGGGATTCTCGCGAGGACAGCTTTTTCCCTCGTGGCGGAGCCACTCGGGAAAACGATCCCGCAGCGAGAATCCCGCTGAGTTTCCGCCACCCCACCCCTACGCAGGCCCAACCCGAGAAGGCCGCAACTGCAAGATTCCGCCGCAGTTGGGGCAGGTTCTGGTCAGTTCGGTGGTGCACCGAGCGCAGAAGGTGCATTCGTAGGAGCAGATGTAGGCCTCCGTCGAATCGCGCGGCAGTTCCGCCGAGCACCGCTCGCACGCCGTTCGCATGTCCAGCACGTCGCCTCCTCGCCGCGGTGCGGCACGGCCGATACCGCGCCCCGGCCTCATCATGCCCGGATCAGCGGGCCGGCGGAATCACGCCGCACCGTCCTTCGCGAGGCTCGTCGCGGCTTGCTCGGGCACTTCCAGCACGATGGTGTGGTAGCTGCTGATGCGGGACACGATCTCCTCCCGAGGCCCGGTTTTCCAGGCGTCACCGCCGTAGAACGCGTCCTCCTGCGCGACGCGGGTCTCCAGGTCGGGGAACGCGCGGATGAGGTACGCCTCCTCGTGGCCGTCTTCGGCGACCGCCGAGAGCCCGTGGTCGAGCACGCGGATCCCGGACCGGCGCAGCATCGGCACCGACCTGTCGCGCAGCAGCCCCGCGAAGCTCTCCCCCGTTCCGGGCTCCAGCCGGTAGGTGCGGATCTCGATGATCACGTTGCCTCCTCGATCTCGGTTCCCGAACGTCTCGCCGCGCCTGCCGGGCCACCGGGTCGCACCAGCGCGAACCGGGCGAACGCGATCGCCCCGACCACGCCGGGGAACAGGATCGCCGGACCCAGCGCCGGGGACACCACCAGCAGCGCCCCCGCGCCGGCGATGCCCGCGACCCGCGCACCGGTCGCCGCCGCCGCGTTGGCGGCGACCCTGCCGGACATCCAGGCGAACAGGCACAACGTCATCGCGGCGGGCCCGTAGAGGAAGTAGCCGACCTCCCAGCCACGCAGCTGCGCCAGCACCAGCACGACCGCGACGGGCGCCACCGCCGCTGCCACCGGCAGCGGACCGCGGGTGCCGCGCAGCCCCGCCGACAACGTCGAGGCCGCGACCAGGTTGGTGCGGCAGTAGCTCACCGCGAGCAGGCCGACGAGGGCCGCCAGCACCGGGCCCGCGCTCCCCGGCCCGTCGGCACCCGCGCGGACCAGCCGCAACGAGATCAGCCCGGCCCCGAAGGCGGCCACCACCAGGAAGACCGGGAACAGCACCCGGCGTCCGGTGCGGGATTCCGCGGGCGACCAGGAGCGGCGCACCTCCCAGCCCACGATGGACACGAAGAACAGCAGCCCGGTCGCCACCGGCCCGGCCGCGCTCACCGCGCTCGACGTGCCGGACAGGTCCACCGCGGCGGGCCACCACGACCACACCAGCGCGGTGAGCACCGTGAGCACCGTCCGGGCCCGCTTCGCCGCGTCGCCGAGCGCCGGGCGGGCGAGCGCCAGCAGTCCGCTGAGCACGAGCAGCCCGACGCCGATCCAGCCGCCCGCGCCGCCGGCGCCGATCGCCGCGGCCACCACGTGCCCGGCGAACCCGCACAGGAACACCTGCCCGGCGAGGATGCCGCCGACGTACCAAGCGCTGATCACGCCCTGCTCCACCGGGTCGCCCGCGAGCACCCCGCGCTCCTCGGTGCGGTGCGCCAGCGCCAGGCGGGTCGCCACCCCGACGACCAGCCCGAGCGAGCACGTCAGCAGCCACGACGCGACGTCGACCATCCGGTCCGCGAGCACCGGCACGCACAGCAGCAGCCCCACGCCGACCACTTCGGCCAGCAGGCGGCCGAACGTCCGCGTCAACGCTGCCCCCGGTACCGCGCCAGCGGCGTGCGCAGCTCCGGGCCCACCAGCGCGTCGCCGGTCAGGTTCACCGACGCCTCCGGCCAGGTCCGCAGCCCGTCGAGCGACCAGCTGACCTCGGCGCCGAAGTGGCGCAGCACCGACTCCGACCAGGTCGGCATGATCGGGTAGGCGGCCACCACGAGCCGCAGGAACGCCTCCGCGAGGTCGTGCAGCCGCCGCCCGCCGCCCGCGGTCTCCTGGCCCAGCGAGTAGATCCGGAACACCTCGGAGTAGGTCTCGACCGCGAACGAGCGCAGTTCCTCCGCCGCGGACCGCAGCGAGAACGTGCGGACGTCGAACGCGGCGGCGAGCCGGTCGACCCGTTCCTGCGCCATCGCGGTGTACTTGCCGGGCGCTGCGGCGTCGAATCGCGGGATGCGCCCCGCATAGCTGCGCCGCACCATGCCGACCAGCAGCTCGGCGGTGTCTCCGAAGTAGGTGCCGAGTTCCCGCGTCGCCGCGTCGAAGCGCTGCCGGTAGAAGCTGGTCTCCTCGGTCTCCGGGCTGGTGCGTGCCAGGTAGAACCGGACGGCGTCGGCCGCGTGCTCCTCGAAGAACTCCGAGCCCCAGATGGCGTGACCGCGGCTGGTGGAGAACTTCAGCCCTTCCAGCTGGTAGAACTCGTTGGTCACGATCTGCTCGGGCAGCACCAGCGACTCCTCCGCCATGCACAGCGCGGGCCAGAACACGGCGTGCGAGTACAGGCAGTCGAAACCGAGGAAGTGCACCACCGCGGTCTCCGGGTCCTCCCAGATGTCGCGGCCGGACCTTTCCGAGTTCATCCCGCCCTGCAACGTGTCCAGGCTGAACAGGTAGCCGCACACCCCGGCGAACCAGGTGTCGATGATGTGGCCCTCCCACCCGGGCAGCGGCACGGGCACGCCGTAGGTGCCGCGCCGGGTGAACGCGGCGTCCTCCAGCGGCTCGGCGAGCAGCGCCTTGATGAAGTCGCGCGGACGCGGGCGGAGGTCGACGGAGTCCAGGTAGTTGCGCAGCGCCTTGCGGTACCGCTCCACGGGCAGCACGATCCGCTCTTCGTCCACGATGGACGGAGCTTCGCCGCAGAAGTGGCAGCGCGGTTCGGCGAGCCCGTCGCTGGCCTGCGGCCAGCCGCACGCCTCGCAGTACATGCCGCCGTTGGTCGAACCGCACTCCTGGCACAGTCCGGTGAGTTCGGCCTCGTACAGGTTGAGGTCGCAGGTCTCGCAGTGGAACACGCGCTGGGTGCGGACTTCGAGGCGACCGCGCTCCCACAGGCGCAGGAACAGGTCGTGCACCACTTCGACGTGCCGCGGGTCCTGCTTGGGGTGGGCGAAGCGGTCCGGGAGCATGTTGCCGCCGGCCAGGGACCGCTCCATCCGCTGGGCGAAGCGGTACGCGGTCCGATGTGGATCCTCGCCGATCTCCGCCGCTTTCCGGGGCACGTAGCAGGAATGCTCGTCGGCGTAGCTCACGTGGTGCACCCGGTGACCGGTCTGGCGCAGGTAGCGAGATAGCACGTCGGAGCCGAGGAAAGGGCCGGAGAGGTGACCGAGGTGCAGGTCGCCGTTCGGGTTCGGCGGGGCCGCGGTCACCACGTACGTCTTGTTCTCCACAGGAACTCCCAAACCGGTAGTGGGCAAGCGGGTAGCGGGCATGCGGTAGCGGGCATGCGGTAGCGGGCATGCGGTCGGAAAGGCACTGCGAACCGTTCGCGCGAACGGGGACGTCAGGAAGCCGGGGTGCGCGCGCCCTGCCTGCCGTCCCTGGCGTGCACGACGGCCCCAGGCAGCACGGAGCGGGTGACGACCGCGTGGGCGGCGATGTGCGCCCCGGCACCGATCTCGATGGCACCGAGCACGCTCGCGTTGGTGCCCACCACGACGTGGTCGCCGATGACGGGATGCCGGGTGGAGCCCGGACCGCCGTCCTTCCACCAGCCCACCGAGCCGAGGGTCACCTGGTGGTAGAGCATCACGTCGTCCCCGATGACGCAGGTCTCGCCGATCACCACGGCGGCACCGTGATCGACGAAGAACCGCCGTCCGATGCGCGCACCGGGGTGGATCTCGATGCCGGTCAGGATGCGCGCCGCGTTCGCCAGCACCCTGGCCGGGACGTACCGGCGGTTCCGGTAGCAGCGGTGCGCGATCCGGTACGTCCAGAGCGCGGTGATGCTGGCGTGCAGCAGCGCTTCGGCTCTGCTGCGGACCGACGGGTCCTTGCCGAGGACCGTGTCCAAGTCCTCTTTCATGCGCGGGAGAATGTTCGTCACCTCGAACCTCAGAGCCTGTCGTGGAACTTGGCCCGCTCAGCGGATTGCTCAGCGGTACCTCAGCGGCTGCCGCACCGACGTTCGCCGGGTGTGGCCGCGACTTCCTGTTGCGCGCCGCTGTGCGGCGAGCGCGCCGTCCTCGCGGAGGGACCGCCGAGGGCTCCCCGGCGGTCGTTCCGCTGGAGCCGGTCGCTGCTCAGCGGGTCCGCCGATGGCGGGCGGGCGGTGCGCACCGGGGACGACGAGGTCGGCAGCGGGCGCTCAGACCGTGCTGTAGGTGTAGTCCGACGAGATCGATTCGCTGGTGGCGAACCGGTCCGGCCGGTAGGCGGCGGACATCGGGTTCGGCGCCCCGGTCGCGATCTCGCTCGCGACGGCGTGCCCGACTCCGGCGGCGAGCTTGAAACCGCCGCCGCTCATCCCGGTGGCCAGGTAGATCCCGGGCTTCCCGGACCAGCCCACCAGCGGCCGCCGGTCCGGTGTGTACGCCTCGAAGCCCACGCCGCCGCCCACCACGGCGGCCCCTGCGGTGCGGGGGACCCGTTCGGAGAGCGCGTCGCGGGCGGCGAGCACCGTGCGCCGGTCGAGTTCGGCCGAGCCCCGTTCGTCGCCGAGCTCCTGGTCCACCCCGAACAGCACGCCCGCGTCCCCGTCCGGCCGGTAGTAGGTGCCGAGGACGTCGTCGATGACCAGCGGAATCCGCACCGGTCCGGCGCCGGTGGCGGCGACCGAGGCCGTACCGATGGGACGGGACCGGATGGGCACGCTCACCCCGGCCGTGGCGCCCAGGTGGTGCGACCAGATCCCGTTGGCCAGCACCACGACGTCGGCCTCCACGTCCGCGCCGGGCAGCTCGGCGACGACCGGCCCGCCCTCGCCGACCGACAAGTGCTGCACCCGGCTGCGGAGGCGGAACCGCACGCCCCGGTCGGCCGCCAGCCGCGCCAGCGCCGCCGAGATCTCCGCGGGCGCCGCGTAGCCCGCGTCCTGCTCGACGGCCACCACCTCGGTGGCCGCGAGCCGCAGGTCGGGGTGCGCGGACCGCACGGATTCCCGGTCGTGCAAGGCGATCCGGATGCCGGCCTGCCGGGCCCGCGCGACGTGGGCTTCGAGCACGCCGCGGTTGGCCTCGTCGGTGATGAACGCGAACCCGGTGCGCCGGAACCGCCCCGGGCCGGCGTGCCGCGCGGTGAGGTCGCGCATCAGCGGGACCGCGCGCGCGGCCAGCTCCAAGTCCACATCGGACATGTGCAGTCCGCGGATCAGACCGCCGGACTTCGCGGTCGCACCGACCTCCGCGACCTGGTTCTGCTCGCAGACGGTGACCTGCACCGAGGGGTGCGCCGCGAGGTGGTACGCGACGCTGACACCGATGACCCCGGCACCGACGACGAGCACCCGGACGTCCGCGGTCATGCGGGGGTCGCCTCGCCGGTGGGGAACCAGATGGACAGGTAGACGAGGTCGTCGGCGCCGTCGTTGGTCACCTCGTGCTCCACGCCGGGCCGGATGTGCACCTCGTCGCCGTAGGCGACCGGTTCCGCCTCGTCGCCCACCCGCACCGTGCCGGTGCCACCGAAGAAGAAGAAGATCTCGCGTTCGTGGTGCGCGTGCGCCGTGGACGTCTGCCCCGGGGCGACCGCGCACCACGCGCCTTCGAACGGGAACTTCCCGATGACCTCCGGAGCGGACAGGCGCTTCGCTCTCAGGTTGTAGTCGGCCTCGTAGGTCAACCCGTTGCTCGGCCAGGAACGCAGGTCCACGGCGATCTCCCAAGGTGTCGTCCTCATCGGTTCGCCGGCCGCACCGGCGAGTGATCCGAACACTACGAACGGAATTCGCCGGTGTCCCGCGCTGAGCACGGAGAACGGTCTCCACGTTCGACTAGCGCTTCCGGGCGAACACGCGACTCCGTTCACCTCGGCGCCGTTCGTCCCGCGACTCCACCACCTCCCCGATCGTCGTATTCGGGTCCGGAATCGCAGGCACGACTACCGCGAAGGTGGAGGCGAAGTCGTCGATTTCCCGCATTCCGGCTCCGTCGAGGTGCACCGACGTGCAGTGCGTTTCGGCCGCCGATCGAGGCCGGATCGGCTTTTCGGCCGGTAGATTTCTCCTCGCGGTAGCCGTGCGCACACCGCACCGCTGCCGCACCAATCCACACGCCCGCTTGTCGGATTTTTAATGGGGTAGCCTTGACTTCATTCGACGTTGAAGTGCTCGCCGTGGGAGCCGGTCCGTCCAATCTGGCCTTGATGGTGGCGCTGGAGGACGCCGAGTCCGGACTTGCCGAGCAGACCCTGATGGTCGAACAGCACGCCGAGGTGCAGTGGCAGCGCGGCATGCTCATCCCCTGGGCGCAGAGCCAGGTCTCGTTCGTCAAGGACCTCGCCACGCCGCGCAACCCGCGCAGCCGCTTCACCTTCCTCAACTACCTGCACGAACAGGGCCGGATGGACGAATTCGTCAACCTCGGCACCTTCCACCCGTACCGCCTGGAGATCTCGAACTACTTCCGGTGGGCCGCGTCGAACCTGTCGCGAGTGCGGTCCCGGTACAACACGCGGTGCGAGACCATCGCCCCGATCGTCGGCGAGGACGGAACGGTCACCGGCTGGTCGGCCCGATTCGGCGACGGTTCGACGGTGACGGCCCGCGACGTGGTCTTCGGGATCGGCCGGGACGCGCACGTTCCGGCGGTGTTCCGGGACCTCCCCGAATCCCGCCTCATCCACAGCACCCGATTCCTGGACCGGGTCGAGGAACTGCGCGACAACGGCTGGCGGCGCCCGGTCGTGGTCGGCGGGGCGCAGAGCGCCGCGGAAATGTTCGCGTCCGTTCAGGACTACGTCCCGGGCAGCAGTCCCACGATCATCATGCGGTCCATCGGTTTCGACTACTACCAGACCAGTTCGTTCACCAACGAGCTCTACTACTCGTCCTTCGTCGACGAATTCCACAGCGCGCCGCCGCAGCAGCGGGAACGCATGAACGCGGAAATGCGCACCACGAACTACGCCGGCCTGGCACCGTACCTGCTGGATTCGCTCTACCGGGACCAATACCTGCAACGACTGGTGGGCGACGAGCGCTTCCGGATCGTCACCACCACCGACATCACCTCGGCCCGCGTCGACGGGGACGAGGTCGTGCTCACCACGTTCGACCGCAAGACCGAGCGCAAGTCCGAGGTCCGCTGCGACGTGGTGCTGCTCGGCACCGGGTTCGACCAGCGACCGCCCGGCCTGGTGCGCTCCGCGGTGGAGGGCGCCGGAGCGCGGGACGCGACCGTCGACCGGAACTACCGGGTGGAACTGGGTGAGGACGACCGCGCGGGGATCTACCTGCACGGCCTCAACGAGGACACCCACGGCATCTCCGACTCGCTGCTGAGCGTCCTCGCCCAGCGCGCCACCGAGATCAGCGCGGACATGGTCAAACGCCGCTCCAACGACTGAGTTCGTCGGGTATCCGGCCTCGGTCTGCGTAGCAGGTCGGGTGGCGGAACCTCAGTAGTCTTCTCGCTGCGGGATCTTTTTCCCAAGTGGCTCCGCCACGAGGGAAAAAGCCGTCCTCGCGAGAAGACTACTGAGAACCCGCGGGTGGTCTTCTTGCTTTGGTGGTCGCTGCTCAGCGGCTTCGCCGCTGACAAGATTGCGATGAACAACTCGCGCGCACACCGGAAATGCGACGTCGAAGACAGGCGCTGAGGCCATCCGAGGCGGGGCTCCGAAGTGGAGCCCCGCCTCGTGGCGTTACCAGCCGCGTTCGCCGTCCCACTGCTCGCGGATGATGTCGGCTTGGCCGGCGTGGCGGGCGGTGTCGAGCGCGACGTGGCACAGGGCCCAGCGCAGGGTGTAGTCGCCCGCGGTCTGCGCGCCGGTGCTCGTGAGCTCCAGTTCGTCGATGACGGCGTCGCTCGCCGCGCAGGCCGCGTCGTAGCGCTCCAGCAGCACCGGCAAGTCCTCGCCGGCGCCCAGAACCCAGTCGCCGTCCGGGTTCTCCGGGCCGAACGGCATCGGCAGGGTCGTTCCCCCCAGAACTTCCTGGAACCAGTGCTGCTCGACGGTCGTGAGGTGCTTGACGATGCCGCCGAGCGAGGTGCTGGACCGGGTGGGGTTGTAGGCGGCGCCGTCGGCGGTGATCCCGCGGACCTTGGCCCGGATCGTGTCGCGCCCGAACCGCAACCAGCTCCGCAGCATGTCCTTCTCGTCGAGACCGTGCTTCGGGATCCACCGATCCGGTTTGCCCACGCAGGTCGGGACGTGATGCGCCATTGTGCGAATTCTCCTCGGTATCAGGGGGTTCAGGCCGCGACGGGCGTCTTCGGCTTCGCGTAGCGGCGGAACGCCAGCGAGCCCAGTGCCAGCGCGACCGGCAGCAGCAGGAACCACCCGGAGAACACCAGCACCACGGCCATGACCGCGCACGCCACCAGCGAACCGATCCAGACCGCCGAGCCGGTGGGCAGCAGCTTCGCACCGGCGGCGAGCCCCGCGACGTACACGGCCATGAAGCACGCCGACGCGGCGAGCATCAGGTTCCCCAGGTCCATCCCGGCCGCCAGCGCCCCGGTGGCCACGACGACCGTGACGCCACCGAGCACCGCGAGGCTGCGGCGCGGGGTCTCCCCCGCCGCGCCACCGCGGGCCAGCGGCAGCGGCAGCGCACCGTCGCGCGCGAGCGCGGCACCGAGCCGGGCCCCGCCGGCGAGGTAGGCGTTCATCACCCCGGTGGTCAGCAGGAACGCCAGCACGCCGGTCAGCATCGCCGCCCCGGAGCCGAGCCCTTCCTCCAGCAGCAGGGTGATCGGCACCGACGAGGCCGCCAGCCGCGGTCCGAGCACGAGCACGCAGGTCAGCGCGAGCCCGACGTAGAGGACGCCGACGACCACCAGCGTCCAGGCGGTGACCTTCGGCAGGTCCCGCTTCGGGTCGGCGAAGTCGCCGGAGAGGTGCGTGACCGCCTCCCATCCGGCGAAGGTGAAGAACAGGACGCTGGCCGCGCGTCCCACCGCCGCCCACCCGTTCGGCAGGAACGGCGCGAGGTTGCCGGGGTCGGCCTTCGGCAGCGCGGCGAGCACGGTCACGACCATCAGCAGGGCCAGCACGCTGATCAGCAGCAGCTGCACCCCGCCCGAGACGTGCAGGCCGATCGCGTTGGTCGTCAGCCCGATCAGCACGATCACGGCCGCGACCAGGTAGGCCACGTCGTCGCCCGCGCCGAAGGCGTGCGCGACGTACTGGCCGCCGACGTAGGCGACGGCGGTGGCTCCGATGGGCAGCGCGAAGTAGAACCACCACCCCACCGCCGCGCTGGCCTGCGGCCCGAAGGCCTGCTTGACGAAGGTGGCGACGCCGCCACCGTCCGGGTACCGGGTGCCGAGCGCGGTGAAGGTCGCCGCCACCGGCACGCACAGCGCCACCAGCGCCAGCCACGCGAGCACCGACGCCGGACCGGCGATCTGCGCCGCCAGGGACGGGAGGGCGAGCACGCCCGCGCCGAGGATGGCGCCCACGTAGAGCGCGGTTCCTTGCGCGAGCCCGATTCGTCGATCGCTCACCGGCGGTGACCTCCTGCGTTTGGCGTGCTCGGCGGCTTGCGCGCACCACCCCGGTACCGGCACGGTGACACGACACGATGCGTTCAGCTTATATATCGTAGGCGGAACGTGTCCATCACCTTCGAAAGACAGGCGCCGTGGCGGAAACACCTTCGGAAATGGACTCGATCGACCTCGCGTTGCTCGCCGACCTCCAGCGGGACGGCAGGACTTCCCACGCCGAGCTGGCGCGCCGCGTCGGGCTCAGCGCGCCCGCGGTCGCCGAGCGGCTGCGCCGCTTGGAGCGGACCGGGGTGATCACCGGCTACGCGGTGCGCCTCGACCCGGCGAAGCTCGGCTTCGGCATCGTGGCGTTCATCCGCCTCGCCGCGTTCGGCGTCGGCTACCGGGACGAGGCGGTGCAGGACCTGCTGCGCCTGCCCGAGGTCATGGAGACGCACCACGTCGTGGGCGAGGACTGCTGGATCTTCAAGGTCGCCGTCCCCGACGTCGGCAGGCTCGAATCGGTCCTGTCCAAGATGACCGAGGTCGGCCGCACGACGACCTCCATCGTCCTGTCCTCCCCGGTCACCGACAACACCCTCCCGTTGACCCCGGAATCCTGACCCGCAGCGAATTTCCCGCAGTTCCCGGAAAAGCTCCTTGTCCTGCCAGGAGCCGCTGAGCAGCGACCACGCAGCCAGCCGGACCACCCGCGGGTGCTCAGCGTTCTTCTCGCGAGGACGGGGTCTTCCCTCGTGGCGGAGCCACTCGGGAGAAAGATCCCGCAGCGGGAAGAACGCCGAGGTTCCGCCACCCGACCCTGCGCACACCGACCGGGGAAGGCCTCACTCCGCCGATTCCGTGAAGAGTCTCTTGTTTAGCCAGCCCGTGCGGTACACCATCGCCACGATCTGGGACCGCTCGTCGAAGTTGAGCTTGCTGAGCACGTTGGAGATGTGCGTTTTCACGGTGGCCCTGGTGATGAAGGTGCGAGTGGCGATCTCCTTGGTGGTCATGCCCATCGCGAGCATCTGCGCGATCTCCTGCTCCCGGTTGGTGAGCACGTCGAAGACCACCTGGTCCGCCGGTTCGGACAGCCGACCGGTCTCATTGATCATCTGCACGACGTGGGTGGTGATGGTGGGCGCCAGGCTGCATTCGCCGTTGAGCAGCGCCCGCGCGGTGTTGACCAGCACCGCGGGCTCGTCGTACTTCGTCACCAGCCCGCGCACCCCCATTTCGAGCGCGCGCAGGACGTCGTCCAAGCCGCTGGAGAGCACCGCGAGCACGGGTGTCGCCTGCGAGTGCCGCATCCGGTTGCGCAGCAGCGCCGGTCCCGGGTCTTCGAGCAGCGAGTCGAAGTAGACCACGACGAGGTCGATGTGCGCGTTCTCCAGCGCCCGCAACAGGTCGGACTCGTTGGCCGTGACGTCGATGCTCGCTTCGGGCAGCTGGCGCAGGGTGGCGACGATCCCCGCTCCCGCGAGCCGGTCGTTGGTGTGGACCACGATCTTCGGCCCCTCGACGTCGCCCACCGACTCCTGCAGACCGATCCCCAACGCCCGTCCCCCCGGCTCGTCCTGATGCCTGCCCTCCCGCGCCACCTGCCCATGGGGGCGTTCTTCGATGCACGGGATCACCCTCCCGACCACATCCCCGCCGTCATCCCGGCGACGCCGCACCCGGACCGCCCGGCCGATCACCTTTCCTCCCGAAAACGAGGATCGGGAAAACCCTCAACAATGGTCTCGCCCGAGCCACCGACACAGGGCGAGACCATTATTCCGATTGACGAAGACGAGCTCAGCGCTCCTGGATAACATCGTCGACGGTTGTGCACAACACGATCAGGGAATCTGACGCAACGCCACACGACTCCACCCTCAACACAATTCTACGCAGGTTGAGCCGTCGAGACCCAACTCTAAACCGACTCTAGCGCCGGGAACCGCGTGAGCACCTACTCCATCCAGACCAACTTGGCCTTTCCCCGATTGCCCAGGAACTGCGGCCGAACCGCCCGGCCGATATCACCAAAGCACCCTCCTGCCCTGGCCTAGCCGCCAGAGGCATGCCGGAACGGCACGCCCACCCGAAGCCGCCGACGCCCCACCGAGGGGATTCCCTAGGCCCAAGCGACCCGCCCGCGGCATTCTTCCGACACCTCAGACCGCATCAATCATTTGAAAGCGCTTCCATTAACAAATCAAGAACATCCCCCACAAGACCCGATCAGCCAATGGGACTCCGGAGGCGGCCGATCAATCAGGAGCCCAATTCGAACCGCACCGAGCAGAATCCCTCGACAACCCGCCCACGGAAATACCTGCGCACTCTTCCTCCGGCAACACGATTTCAGATATGAGGCGCACTGGCGAGACCAGCAGACAACAGCATCACCGTCGTGCAGCCGCCTGCGACGACCAGCCGGGGAGCCCGCGGGCGCACGGCAGGCAGAATCCGCGGGTTCCCCGACATCCACGCTCGCCGCATCAACGGCCGGGGTGCGCCACCTGACCGAACGCGGGACCGGCTCATCGCCGCTACGCGCGCCCCGCGCGCACCTTCGCGGCGAACGCGCGCGCGGCGGCCAGGTCCGCGTCGTTCGGGCGGCGCTTGCGGAGCCCGCCGATCGGCTTGAACGGTGCCCAGGTGTCGAACGCGCGGCACGAGAAGGTGCCGTCCACCGCGAAGCCCTTGCCTTCGAGCAGCCGGGTCAGCGGCCGGGAGAACGGCAGCAGCGGCATCTCGGGGAAGCCGCTGGTGGCGAAGACGAAGGCGCTGCCCCGCCGTCCGGGCAGCTCCTCGACGAAGCCGGTCAGGCGGGGGTGCATCTTGCCGCGGAAGACGCCCGAACCGAATCCCACCAGGTCCGCCGCGGCGAGCTCCGCCGGGTCGGCCTGCTCGGGTGCCACGACCCGCGCGTCCAGCACCCGGGCCATTTCGTCGGCGACGCGACGCGTGTTGCCGTGCGACACCGAGACGCACACGATGACGGTCCTCATCATCACGATCCTTTCGTCCGCTTCCTCGGTCGGGACGGCGCGGCGGCGCCGGACGTGACACCGCCGGCACGTGATCGCAGCCACTCGATCCGAGGTCGCGGAGGACCGCTACCCCAGGGTGCCGATCTTCAGCAGGTAGCAGGTTCCGCACATGGATTCGTAGCCGACCTCGCCGTCGATGGCGACCTGGCTGCCCTCCCGCGTGAAGGCGCCCCCGACGGTGCGCGCGTTCAGCGTCGCCTTGCGCCCGCAGCGGCAGATCGTCTTGAGCTCCTCGATGGAATGCGCCAGTTCCATCAACCGGAGGCTGCCGGGGAACCCGCGGGTGCGGAAGTCGTTGCGCAACCCGTAGGCGATCACCGGGATTCCGTCCTGCACGGCGAGCCGGAACAGGTCCTCGACCTGGGCTCCGGTGAGGAACTGCGCCTCGTCGACGAGCAGGCAGTCCGGTGCGCCCGCGGCCAGCACGGCATCGCGCAGGGCGGCCTCCTCGTCCAGGACGAGGTCGACCTCCCTGCTCACCATGAGCCGCGACACCACCTGCGGGCTCTTGGTGTCGACCGTCGGTTTCACCACGAGGACGTGCTGTCCGCGTTCCCTGTAGTTGTGCGCCACTTGGATCAGCGCCGTCGACTTGCCGGAGTTCATCGCTCCGTACCGGAAGTAGAGCTTCGCCACGAGCGGACACGCTAGCCAAAGCGTCGCGACGAGCTCGAACCGCCAGGGAGGAGATCTGCCGCAGCGGACGCCGCGGAGGCGCCCAGGGGTCGGTTCAGCATGACCTGCGGAGCTGATCGGGTAGCGGAACCCCAGCGGCTTCCTCGCTGACAAGACACCGATCAAAAGATCATTCCGCGAGGACCGACAAGTAGAACAGGTTCTTGCGCCAGGCGAGCGGACTCGCAAGACTGCCGAGATGGACATCGCGGCTCTCGAAGAGATCAAACGGCTCAAGCACCGCTACCTCCGCTGCGTCGACCTCAAGCAGTGGGACGAGCTCGCGGACACGCTGACGGTCGACGCCACCGCCGAGTACGGCACGGCCGTCCAGGGCGGCCCCCTGCGGCGGGCCGGGCGCGACGCGATCGTCGGCTTCCTGCGCGAGACGCTCACGCCGGGCATCATCACGGCGCATTCGGCGCAACAGCCCGAGATCCACCTCGACGGCGACACCGCCACCGGCACCTGGTGCTTCACCGACACCGTGATCGCGACCGAGCACGACCACACCATGATCCAGGGCGCCGCCTTCTACGAGGACCGGTACGCGCGCGGCGGCGACGGCGCCTGGCGCATCCGGCACACCGGGTTCACCCGGACCTACGAGTACGTGGTCGCACTCGGCGAGCTGCCGGGCTTCCGGATGACCGCCGACCGCTGGCGCGAGCGTTGACCACTCACTAGAACTAGTTCTACTCTCGGTCGATGCTCACTCAGCCGTTCGCCGACGCCGTCGTCGAAGCCGAGAAGGTCATCGCCGAGGCACCGCACATCCGGACCGAGCAGGACCTGGTCGAGGGCTACGAGTACCTGGCGGGAAGCATCCGGGCCTCGCTGCAGATGGCCTGGGCGTACGAGCGGGACTTCCCGTTCTTCGTCAGCTCCACCGGGCCGCACACCAAGATGGGGTTGGACAACCCCGACGCGCTGTACTTCCACGCCTACCTGCGCGACGACGCCGAGTACGTCGTCACCGGCACCCGCGGCTCCACCCGCGACCTGAGTTTCCAGGTGCTCGGTGGCGACTACTCGCCGGTGGAGGTGCCGGACAGCCTCACGGCCTTCGACGACCGCGAGCTCGACATCGGCCCGGACGGCCGGTTCGAGCTGCGGTTCGGGCCCGACCGCACCCAGGCCGGCCCCGGGTACGTGGTGCTCGGCGAAGGGTCGGCGATGCTCGTGGTGCGCGAGGTCTACGGCGACTGGAGCACCGAGCGGCGCGGCACGCTGCGCATCCACCGCGCCGACCGGCTCGGTTCGGCGCCGCCGCCGCGGCAGCGCACGACGCTGGAGAAGCGGTACGGGGTCGCGGGCAAGATCCTGCTCAACCGGCTGCGGACGTTCCTGGCGTTCCCGGAGTGGTTCTACCTGGACCTGCCCGCGAACACGATGACCGAGCCGCGGCGCACCCCCGGTGGGCTGGCCACGCAGTTCTCCTCAGCGGGGCACTACGACCTCGCCGACGACCAGGCCATGATCGTCACCGTGCCCGCGTCCGAAGCGCCGTACCAGGGAATCCAGCTCGGCAGCCGGTGGTACGTCTCGCTGGACTACAGCGACCACCAGACCAGCCTCACCGCCGATCAGGCGCGGACCGACCCGGACGGCATGCTCCGGTTCGTGATCAGCGAGCGCGACCCCGGCGTCGCGAACTGGCTGGAACGGTTGGGGCATTCCCGCGGATTCGTCCAGATCCGCTGGCAGCGGCTTTCCCGGGAGCTGGGTCCCGCCGACGGCCCGCAGGTCGAGGTGGTGGACGTCGCCGAGCTGCCCGCGAAGCTCCCGCACCACGAGCGCTCGCGGATCACCCCCGCCGAGTGGGCGGAGCGGATCGCGGCGCGGCAGATCGCGGTCGCGGAGAGGATGCTCGGATGACGTTGTTGCGGGACAAGGTGGTTCTGGTGTCCGGGATCGGCCCCGGGCTCGGCAGGGCGCTCGCGGTGCGGTGCGCGGCGGCCGGTGCGGACGTGGTGCTCGCCGCCCGCACGCGGCACCGGCTCGACGCGGTCGCCGAGGAGGTAACCGCGCTGGGCAGGCGAGCGGTCACGGCCGCGGTCGACATCACCGACGAGGACGCGCCACGACGGCTCGCCCAGGCCGCGGCGGAGGAGTTCGGGCGGCTGGACGTCCTGATCAACAACGCGTTCGCGATCCCCCCGCGGACCGAGCTGCTCGACACCGACCTCGACGCGGTGCGCGCCGGGTTCGAGACCGGGGCGTTCGCCGCGCTGCGGCTTACGCGCGAGTGCGCGCCGCTGCTCGTGGAGCGGCAGGGCTCGGTCGTAATGATCAATTCGGCGGTGCTGCGGCATTCCCGGCGCACCTTCGGCGCGTACAAGATGGCGAAGACGAGCCTGCTGTCGATGGCGCAGACCCTGTCGACCGAGCTGGGCCCGCGCGGCGTGCGCGTCAACACGGTCGCGCCCGGCTACATCTGGGCGGGCTCGCTGCAGTGGTACTTCGCCCAACTGGCGAAGGAACGCGGCGTGGACCCGCGGCAGGTCTACGACGAGACGGCGGCGACCACCGACCTGCGCAAGCTGCCCGAGCCGGACGAGATCGCCGATGCCGTGCTCTTCCTCGCCTCCCCCATGGCACGCGCCATCACCGGCCAGTGCCTCGACGTCAACGGCGGCGAGTACCACCACTGAAGGGGACATCATGAGTGTGGGCACCGTGGCCGACCTGCACGCCTCCGCGACGCGGCGCACCGGGCTGGACGACTTCGGCCCCGACGACTACACCGACGGGCTCGCCGCGCTGCTGGAGTCCTACGAGCGCGAGGCGGGCCTGACACCGCTGGGCGAGAAGGTGCACCGGTCGTTCCTGCGGGGAGCGCTGGTCGCCCGGTCGCTCAGCGAATCCGCGTGGCGGACGCACCCCGAGCACGCCGACGTGCCCGTCGCCCGGCCGATCTTCGTCACCGGCCTGCCCCGCACCGGCACGACCGCGCTGCACCGGCTGCTCACCGCCGACCCCGCGCACCAGGGATTGGAGGTGTGGCTGACGGAGGCACCGCAGCCGAGGCCGCCCCGCGAGACGTGGCCGGACGACCCGGTGTTCCAGCACATCCAAGCCGGGTACCGGCAATACCACGTGCGCCACCCCGAATTCCTCGGTGTGCACGCGATGTCCGCCGACGAGGTCGAGGAGTGCTGGCAGCTGCTGCGGCAGTCGATGCGCTCGATCTCCTACGAATGCCTCGCGCACGTCCCGTCGTACTCGCGGTGGCTGGCCGGGCAGGACTGGACGGCGGCCTACCGCAGGCACCGGCGCAACCTCCAGCTGATCGGCCTGCCCGATCCGCACCGCCGCTGGGTGCTGAAGAACCCGAGCCACCTGTTCGCCCTGGACGCCCTGCTGGAGGTCTACCCGGACGCGCTGATCGTGCAGACCCACCGCGCGCCCGAAGTCGCGATCGCCTCCGTGTGCAGCCTCAACGCGCAGGCCAGCGCGGACTGGTCGGAGACGTTCCGGGGCGGCACCGTCGGTCGCGACCAGCTGGAGCTGTGGTCCCGCGGTTTGGCCGCGTTCACCGCCGAGCGGGCGAAGCACGACCAGGCGCGGTTCTACGACGTGCACTACGAGGACTTCGTGGCCGACCCGCTGGGCACGGTGGCCGCGCTCTACGACCACTTCGGGTTGGAACTCGGCGACGAGGCCGACGCGGCGATGCGGCGCCTGCACACCGAAAGCACCACCGGAGCCCGAAAACCCTCGCACCGCTACCACCTCGCCGACTTCGACCTGTCCGAAGCGGACGTCAGGTCTCGGTTCCCCGCATCGGGTTGAGGCGACCGGTTCCCCAGACGGAATCACCGGAATCACTCAAGTCCGCGAGCGTGATCCCGAGGCCGAAGAGAACCCGCTGAGCGATCAACACCACCTCATTAGCGGTTGTCCCTGGTGAGAGGACAATCTCGCCCATCGGAACCTTTGTGCGCTAGGTACTTCCCCCTCCTCGTCATCTTGCGCTTCCGTTGACACACCGGACACGGACGAAGCTCCCGCGGCAGCTGCGAACGACTCCGCAGCCGCGGGCTTCCTCTTGATTTCCCGTGCAGCGGGAACGGGGGTGGCGTGCGGTGGGGTCGCCGCGCAGGATCGGCGGGTGATCAGTGGTGCCGGGTGGTCCGGCACCAGCAGGTGCGGCGGCTCCGGAGGGAACCGCCGCGGACGAGACGCAGGAGCTCCATGTCGCTCGCCGACTTCCCCCGCTACCCGCTGCTGTTCGGCCCCAGTCCGGTGCACCCGCTCGATCGGCTCACCGCCCACCTCGGCGGGGCGCGGATCTGGGCCAAGCGCGAGGACTGCAACTCCGGCCTCGCCTACGGCGGCAACAAGACCCGCAAGCTGGAGTACATCGTGCCGGACGTGCTCGCCTCCGGCGCCGACACGCTGGTCTCCATCGGCGGCTACCAGTCCAACCACACCCGCCAGGTCGCGGCCGTCGCGGCGAAGCTGGGGCTCGGCGCGCGGCTGGTCCAGGAGAAGTGGGTGGACTGGCCGGACTCGGTCAACGACAAGGTCGGCAACATCCTGCTCTCCCGGATCATGGGCGCCGACGTGCGGCTGGACCCGGCCGGGTTCGACATCGGCATCCGCGAGTCCTGGGAGGAGGCGATGGAGGAGGTCCGGGCGTCCGGGGGAACGCCCTACGGCATCCCGGCCGGGGCGTCCGAGCACGAGCTCGGCGGGCTCGGCTTCGCGAACTGGGCCGACGAGGTCGCCCAGCAGGAGGAGCAGCTGGGCGTCTTCTTCGACACCATCGTCGTCTGCACCGTCACCGGCTCCACGCACGCCGGGATGATCGCCGGGTTCGCCGGGCAGGAACGCCCGCGGCGGGTCATCGGCATCGACGCTTCCGCCACGCTGGACAAGACGCGCGAGCAGGTCGCGCGGATCGCCCGCGCCACGGCCGAGCTGATCGGACTGGGCCGGGAGCTCCGCGAGGACGAGATCACCGTGCTCGCGGGCTGGGCGGGCGAGCTCTACGGCGTGCCGGTGCAGTCGACGATCGACGCGATCCGGCTCTGCGGCAGGCTGGAAGGAATGATCATCGACCCGGTGTACGAGGGGAAGTCGATGGCGGGGCTGATCGACCTGGTCCGCGACGGCGAGATCGAGCAGAGCTCGAACGTGCTCTACGCCCACCTCGGCGGGCAGCCCGCGCTCAACGCGTACGCGGGCGCCTTCGGCTGAACCGCCTGGCGAGGCGGCCCCGGATCGCATCCGGGGCCGCCTCATCACGCCAGTGGAACACGCAGGGGCTCCGGACCGGCGGACGGCTCGCACGCCGGCCGCTCCCCCTCGCGACGACCGGAACCACCTGGTGATCGCGGCGCGTGGATCACCGCGCCGAACGCGGACGTTGAGACCGCTGCATCGTGTTCCCGCCTCGCGATCCCCGTGGTTCCGACGCCCCCCGGATGCGCTCGAACGTTGTTGTCAAGGGACTGTCACCTGCTGGGAATGCGCAGGCTCCGGCGCTGGTTCTACCCCTCTGGCCGGAGTGCGATCGCGTCCGGTTCGTCGAACGGGAGCGAGGCGGCGTGAGGTCAGGGAAGTCGATGCGGACAAGCGGGTCCGGCACCGAGGAGCGGTTGCCGCGCGAGATCTGGATCCTGGTCACGGGCAGCTTCATCGTCGCGATCGGGATGGGCATCGTCTCCCCCGCGCTGCCGGCGTTCGCGACCTCGTTCGACGTGGGGGTGACCGCGGCGTCGTTCATCGTGAGCGCGTTCGCCTTCATGCGGCTGGCCTTCGCTCCCGCGAGCGGTCGGCTCGTGGCGTGGTTCGGCGAGCGCCCGATCTACGTGTGGGGCGTGTCGATCGTCGGCGTGAGCAGCGCGGCCTGCGCCTTCGCCGACTCGTACTGGCAACTGCTGGTGTTCCGGGCGCTCGGCGGCACCGGTTCGACGATGTTCACCGTGTCCGTGGTGGCGCTGCTGGTGCGGCTGTCGCCGCCGAAGCAGCGCGGGCGGGCCTCCGGGCTGTGGGCGACGAGCTTCCTGCTGGGCAACGTCTCCGGCCCGATCATCGGCAGCCTGCTGGTCGCCTACTCGCTGCGGCTGCCGTTCCTCATCTACGGTGCCGCGCTGTTCCTCGCCGCGTTCGTCGGCTGGCTGCTGCTGCGGAACTCGACGCTGGCCGCGCCGGTGAAGGACGACGTCCCGGCGATGACGGTCCGCGAGGCGCTGGGGTCGCGGATCTACCGCGCGGCGATGCTGTCGAACTTCAGCACCGGCTGGGCCGTGTTCGGCGTGCGCATCGCGCTGATCCCGCTGTTCGTGGTGGAGGCGCTGCACTCCACGCAAGCGATGGCCGGGGTGGCGCTGTCGGTGTTCGCCGTCGGCAACGCGGCGGTGATCATGCTGTCCGGGCGGATCTCCGACCGCCACGGCCGCAAGCCGATGGCGCTGCTCGGCCTCGCCGTCTCGGTGGTCGGCACCGCGGCACTGGGGTTCAGCGGTTCCGTCGCGGTCTTCCTGGTGGCGTCGCTGGTCGCCGGGGTCGGCGCGGGACTGCTCAACCCGGCGCAGAACGCGGCCGTCGCCGATCTGCTCGGCAGCAAGGGCAAGGGCGGTCCGGTGCTGGCCGCGTTCCAGATGTCCGCCGACGTCGGAGCGATCGTGGGGCCGCTGGTCACGGGCATGATCGCCGACGCCGTCTCGTACGAGGTGGCCTTCGGGGTGACGGCGCTGACCGCCGTGCTCGCCCTGGGCGCGTGGCTCGCGGCTCCGGAGACCCAGGGCGGCCCTCCCGCGTCGGAGTCGGTCCACCCGGACACCGACATCGACCCGGAACGAGCCGCGAAGTAGACCTGGCCCGGAAGACGTTGCACCGCACCGAATTCGCGGACCGCGTCGAGCGACGTGCGGCGAGGTTCCCGGCCGGGGACCTCGCCGCACGTCATCCGGTCAACGCCGGATCATCAGAGCTGGTAGGCCCACAGCTCGTACACGCCGACGGAGTTGCGGCGGCACTCGTGGCCCAGGCTCGTCCCGCCACCACCGCCGTGCGCGTCCGCCCAGGCCTTCTCGCACGCGGCGGCGGTGTTGTACCACTTGCCGGTGTAGACGTAGCCCTCCGCGGCGGCGGGCGCCGCGGTGACCAGCAGCATTCCCAGCCCGATCGCGGCACCGGTCGCAAGCTTCTTCACGAACGATCCTCTCGTCAGCACAGATGACGCGCACCGGCCGGATCATCGGCCGGTGTCGCTTCCCGAATCGGGGCGGACGTCGACTCCTTCGCAGCGCGACTCTCGCCGCTCGACGCCCGGAATCCGGTCCGCCCCGCCCGGCAAGTCGACCGCACCGACGCGCACCCGATCACCGGATCACGCACCAGGCTCGACTATGCGGGGAAATCTTCCTCGAACCTCGGACGCGGGGCGCCCGGCCGGACTCAGCCGGAGGCACCCGCGACGGCGCCGGTGCGGAGGAAGTCCGCGGTGCGGTCCAGGGCGGTTCGCGCTTCGGGGAGCCGCTGCAGGATCCAGCCGTGGAACATGCCCTCGTACTCCTCGTAGTCGACCGCGGCCCCGCGGGCGCGGGCGAGGGCGTTGAGCCGTCGCGCGTCGGAGAGCAGCACGTCGCGCGTGCCGCTGAGCACCCGCATCGGGCCGAGGCCACCGAGTTGCCCGTACAGCGGGCTCACCCTCGGATCATGCGGATCGAGATCGCCCGCGTACAGGCGACCGGCCTCCCGCAACCCGGCGATGCCCAGGTACGGGTCCTGCCGGTCCAGCGCGGGGACGTCGGGATGGCTCACCGCGATGTCCAGCCACGGCGAGATCAGCACCAGACGTCCCGGTTGCGGCCGTCCGAAGGCCGCCTGGCGCTGCGCGAGGAACAGGCTCAGCGCGCCCCCGGCGGAATCACCCATCACGACCTGGTCCGCCGGTGCCGCTCTCGCCGCGGTGCGCTGGAACGACGACCACACCATCGGCAACGTCGCGGTGTGGTCGTAGGTCGGCGCCAGCGGGTACAGCGGGACCGACACCGCCGCGCCGGTGCGAGCGATGAGACGGTCGAGGAAGTCCCAGTGCGCGGCTTCGATCTGGTGCACGTACGCGCCGCCGTGCAGGTACAGGACGTGCTGCGGGTTCCGCGTGCGCGGCGGCCGGAGCGTGTAGCAGCAGTGCCCCCGCACGTCGTGCTCGGTGACCTCGAACCGGTCCCGGAAGGACGGCGGCAGCTGGGCGTGCTCGGACTCGTGGCTCTCGGCGCTGCGCCGCAGCAGCACCGGATCGGCGAACGTGCGCTTGCGCCGGGTCAACCGGTACTTGCCGATCGTCAGCGCGCTCTGCCAGCTCACCATCGTTCGGCTTCCTCGGGTCGTGGTTTCCGGGTACCCACGGCGCGGGTTTCCACGCGCCGGCCGGATGAAACCGGCTCCGCACGCCGCCGCGCCCGCTCACCCGAGCGGCGGGTCCGGGAGCCGGGGCTTCGCTGGTGCCTCGGGCTCCTCCGGCGCGCTGGGCGCGGCGGGCGCCTCCGGTTCGGGCCGCACCGGCGGATCGGGGGCTTCGGGTTCGTCGGGTGCGCGAGCCGGGGACGGCTCCCGCCCCGGGTGCTGTTCGTCCATCACCGCTCCCGGTTCGAAGGTTCGGGATCCAGCGCTACCCGTCCTGCCCGGCGTGCACACGAATCTTCGCGCGCTCGTTCCCTCGCGGCGGCGGCCCCGGCGGGCCCTCGAACTCGGTTCCGATTATTCGTCCGCCAAGCGGGGTAGGCGGGGGCCAGTGCCCCCGACCCCTTGAGGAGACCATGGTCGCCCACGTCTTCGTCCTAGGACACGACGAGCGCAACGGGGAAACGCTGCGCGGCCTGCCCGCCCTCGCCGACTGCGAACTGCACCCGCTGCTCGACGTCGACCGGCTCGTGCACGTCGACGAGATCGACCTGCCCGCGCTGCTGGAGGAGGCCGACCGCGAGTTGAACGCCTTCGACGGTCGGGTGGACGCCATCGTCGGCTACTGGGACTTCCCGGTGAGCTCGCTGGTGCCGATCCTCTGCGAGCGCCGCGGACTCCCCGGCGCGGACCTGCGCGCCGTCGTGCTGTGCGAGCACAAGTACTGGAGCCGCGTCGTGCAGGCCGAAGTGATCGACGACGTGCCCCGCTTCGGGCTGGTCCACGTCGACGAGGACACCGCTGCCCCGGACGGCGTGCGCTACCCGCTGTGGGTCAAGCCGGTGAAGTCCTTCTCCTCGCAGATGGCCTACCGGGTGACCGACGACGAGGGATTCCGCGCCGCGCTGGCCGAGATCCAGGAGGGCATCGACAAGGTCGGCAAGCCCTTCGAGGACGTCCTCGCCCGGCTCGACCTGCCCCGGGAGATCGCGGAGGCAGGCGGGCGTTCCTGCGTCGCGGAAGAGGCGGTGAGCGGGCGGCAGATCACCGTCGAGGGCTACGACCAGGGCGACGGCGTGCACCTCTACGGCGTCATCGACACCGTGAACTACCCGGGCACCTCCAGCTTCCTGCGCTACCAGTACCCGTCGTCGCTTCCCGCGGACGTGGTGGAGCGGATCACCGCGGACACCCGGCGGGTCATCGAGCACATCGGCCTGCGCCACGTGCCGTTCAACGTGGAGTTCTTCTGGGACGAGGACTCCGGCGCCGTGCACCTGCTGGAGATCAACGCCCGGCACTCCCAGTCGCACGCGCCGATGTTCGAGGACGTCGACGGCGTCCCCAACCACCAGGTGCTGGTGCAGCTCGGGCTCGGCCGCGACCCGGACTTCCCGCACCGCCAGGGCGAGCACGCGATCTCGGGGAAGTGGTTCTACCGCACCTTCGAGGACGGCTGGGTGCGCCGCGCCCCGACCGACGCGGAGATCGCCGCGCTCGAACGGGAGCATCCGGGCGTCCGGGTGCACCTGATGGCCGAGGAGGGCGAGCGGCTCTCGGAGCTGCCCGACCAGGACAGCTACAGCTACGAGCTCGCCCACCTCTACATCGGCGCCGGCTCCGAGCAGGAGTTCCACGACACCTACGAGCGCTGCACCCGCGCTCTGCCCTTCGAGATCGAACGCCGAGGAGGTGACGCATGAGGACGGTGACGAACCTGCCGCACGCGGTTCGCACCGACGAGCACGTGTGGATCCCGCTGTCGGACGGAACCCGGCTGGCCGCGAAGATCTGGCGGCCGGTCTCCTCCGACGACGCCCCGTGCCCCGCCGTGCTGGAGTTCATCCCGTACCGCAAGCGCGACCTGACCGCGCTGCGCGACTCGATCCACCACCCGTACCTCGCCGGGCACGGCTACGCCTGCCTGCGGGTGGACCTGCGCGGCAGCGGCGAATCCGAGGGCGTGCTCACCGACGAATACCTGGAGCAGGAACTCCAGGACGGCGAGGAGGTGCTCGCCTGGATCGCCGATCAGCCCTGGTGCACCGGCCGGACCGGCATGATGGGCATCTCCTGGGGCGGTTTCAACGCGCTGCAGCTGGCCGCCCGCAAACCGGAGAGCCTGAGCGCCATCGCCGCGGTGTGCTTCACCGACGACCGCTACGCCGACGACGTGCACTACATGGGCGGCTGCCTGCTCAGCGACAACCTGTCCTGGGCGTCGACGATGTTCGCCTACAACTCCTGCCCGCCCGATCCGGCGCTGGTCGGCGACCGCTGGCGCGAGATGTGGCACGAGCGGCTGGAGGGCAGCGGGCTGTGGCTGCGGGAGTGGCTGGACCACCAGCGCCGCGACGACTTCTGGCGGCACGGCTCGGTGTGCGAGGACTACTCGTCGGTGCGGTGCCCGGTGCTCGCGGTCAGCGGCTGGGCCGACGGCTACTCCAACGCCGTGTTCCGGACGCTGCAGAACCTCGACGTCCCGCGCAAGGGCCTGATCGGCCCGTGGTCGCACAAGTACCCGCACCTGGGCCAGCCGGGCCCGGCCGTCGGGTTCCTGCAGGAACTGGTGCGCTGGTGGGACCGGTGGCTCAAGGACGTCGACAACGACGTGATGGACGGGCCGATGCTCACGACCTGGATGCAGGACAGCGTGCCGCCGTCCACGGCCTACGCCGACCGGCCCGGCCGGTGGGTGGGCGATCCCGCATGGCCGTCCCCACTGGTGGAACCGGCCCGGCACCCGCTGCGCCCGCACCACGTCGGACTGCCCGGCGACGAACCGGAGGAGAGCGAGCTGGTCGTGCAGTCCCCGCTGTCGGTGGGCCAGTTCGCCGGGAAGTGGTGCTCCTACAACGCTCCCCCGGACCTGCCCTACGACCAGCGAGAGGAGGACGGCGGCTCGCTGGTGTTCGACACCGAGGCCTTCGACGAGCGCGTCGAGATCCTGGGCGCGCCCGTGGCCGACCTCGACATCGAGGTGAGCGAACCGGTCGCGATGCTCGCCGTGCGCCTGTCCGACGTGCGCCCGGACGGATCCGCCACCCGCGTCACCTACGGGCTGCTCAACCTCACCCACCGCGAAGGGCACGACGAGCCCGCGGAACTCGTGCCGGGGCGGCGCTACCAGGTGTCGGTGGCGCTCAACGGGGTGGCGCAGGCGTTCCCGGCCGGCCACCGGATTCGGGTGTCGCTCTCGACGTCCTACTGGCCGCTGGCGTGGCCGCCGCCGCGCCCGGTGCGGCTCACCGTCCACACCGGACGCAGCTCGGTGCTGCTGCCGTGGCGGCCGAACCGGGGCGATGAACCGGAGGTGCGCCCCTTCGACGAACCGGAAGGCGCACCGCCGGTGTCGTCCAGCCAGCTCGAACCGGGCGAGGAGCGCTGGACGGTGTCCCGCGACCTCGTCGGCTACGAGTCGGCGCTCGAAGTGGTCAAAGACCTCGGCGTGGCCCGGCTCGACGACATCGACCTCGAACTCACCCGGAAAGCCTGGGAGCGCTACAGCTGGACGGGCGACGACTTCGACTCGGTGCGCGGCGAGAACACCTGGTGGATGGGATTCCGGCGCGGTGACTGGGAAGCGCGGACCGTGACCCACACCGTGCTCACCTCCACGCCCGAGGAGTTCCAGCTGCACGCCCGGCTCGACGCCTACGAGAACGAGCAGCGCGTGCTGTCGAAGAACTGGCGGCACTCGATCCCGCGCGACCACGTCTGACCGCCGGGCGAGCCCGGACGAACCGCACGACGAAGGAGGCGCCACCATGGCCGACCAGAACTCCGCTCCCCCGCCGCAGCAGCAGACCCCGCCCGGATCGAGCGAGACGATGGTGCCCGCTCCGCGCGACGAGATGACCGACTACCGGGGGCGCGGGCTGCTCGACGGCAAGCGCGCGCTGATCACCGGCGGCGACTCCGGGATCGGGCGCGCGGTGTCGGTGGCGTTCGCCAAGGAAGGCGCCGACGTCGCCATCGCCTACCACGCGGATCTGGAGGACTCCGACGCCGAGCGCACCGCGGAACTCGTCCGCGCCCAGCGGCGGCGGTGCGAGCTGCACAAGACCGACCTCGGCGAGGAAACCGCCTGCCAACGGCTCGTCGACGGGGTCGCCGACGAGCTCGGCGGCCTCGACGTGCTGGTCAACCACGCCGGAACCCAGGCACCGGTGGACGACTTCACCGACACCACCACCGAGCAGTTCGACCGCACCTTCAAGGTGAACGTCTACGCCCCGTTCTGGCTCACCCGCGCCGCGCTCGCGCACCTGCCGGAGGGGTCGGCGATCGTCAACACGGGTTCGGTCAACGGCCTGCGCGGCAACAAGACGCTCATCGACTACGCCGCCAGCAAGGGCGCCGTGCACGTGCTCACGATGTCGCTGGCGCAATCCTTGGCGCAGCGGGGAATCCGGGTCAACTGCGTCGCGCCCGGTCCGGTGTGGACACCGCTGATCCCGGCCACCCTGCCGGAGAGCTCCGTGGAGGGCTTCGGCGAGCACGTGCCGATGGGGCGGATGGCGCATCCCGACGAGATCGCGCCCTCGTACGTGTTCTTCGCCGCCGACCGGCTCTCCAGCTACTACACCGGCGAGGTGCTGGCGCCCGTCGGCGGCGAGACCCATCCGGGGTGACCGGGAGGACCACGTCGACGACGCGGAAGGCGGTGAACGACGACCCGTGGACCCGCACCTGAGCGGGACGGCGCCGGAGAGCGGACCAGCGCACTGGTTCCTGGCGGCGGAGGAACGCGGCAACCCGGCCACGGACCTCGACCGGCGGCACCCGGCGGGGACTTCCTGGTCGGCGGGCAACCTCGCGCAGCCGCTGATCGACGGAACCGAATGCTTCCGGCACCTCGTGGCCGAACTCGACGACGTCCACGCCGGGGACCGGATCTTCCTGTCCGCGTGGATGGGCGTGCGCGGCAAACCGCTCGACGAAGCGGGCCACGCCCTGGGGGCGCTGCTGAAGCGCGCCCTGGACGCCGGCGCCTCGGTGCACGCGCTGTTCTGGTGGCCGTTCCTGACGTTGCGCCGGGACCTGATCCCGGACAACCGGCGGTTCGTCACCGCACTGCGCCGCCGCGGGGGTGCGGCGCTGCTCGACCAGCGGGTGCGGCCGATCGGCTGCCACCACCAGAAGTTCCTGGTAGTCCGCCGGCCGCGGCGCCCGGAGACCGACGTCGCCTTCGTCGGCGGGATCGACCCGTGCCCGAGCCGCCGCGACGACGAGCACCACCGCGGCGATCCCGACGTGCAGTCCTCCATCGACGACCGCTACGGCACGCGCCCGGCCTGGCACGACGCGCACCTGCTGGTGCGCGGCCCGGCCGTCGACGACGTCGAGCACTGCTTCCGGGAGCGGTGGTCGGACGCGGCGGCCTCCCGGCGCGGGCCGATCTCCCGGACCCGCCGGTTGCTGAGCCCGCGGCCCGCGCCGCTGCCCACGCCGCTCCCGCCGCCGCCCCCGGCCGGGACGTGCTCGGTGCAGCTGCTGCGGACCTACCCGGCGAAGCGGCCGCGCTACCCGTTCGCCCCGCAGGGCGAGCGCAGCGTCGCGCGCGGCTACGTCAAGGCGCTGCGCCACGCCCGGCGGTTCGTCTACGTGGAGGACCAGTTCCTGTGGTCACCGGTGGTGGCCGAGGCCTTCGCGGCGGCGCTGCGCCGCGAACCCGGTCTGCGCCTGATCGCCGTGGTGCCGCGCCTGCCGGAGAAGGGCGGCACCGTGGAGATCGCCACGAACGGCGTGGCCCACGGCAAAGCCCTCGACCTGCTGCACGCGGCGGGCGGCGACCGGGTCGACGTGTACGACCTGGAGAACGCCGAAGGGCTGCCGATCTACCTGCACTCGAAGGTCTGCGTCGTCGACGACCGCTGGGCGGCGGTGGGCTCGGCGAACCTGAACCGGCGGTCGTGGGCCTACGACTCGGAACTCACCGCCGCGGTCGTCGACGAGGAGCCCGGAGGTCACGCCTTCGCCCGGGACCTGCGCCTGCGCCTGTGGCGCGAGCACCTCGGCCGCGAGCCCGGCCGCACCTCGGACCTGACCGACCCGGTGGCGGGAGCCGACGTGCTGCGCCGAGCCGCGGACCGGCTCGACCGCTGGCACCGGGCGGCCGAGCCGGCTCCGCGCCCACCGGGGCATCTGCGCGGCCACGCCCGGCCCGGCGCCTCCCCGCTGACCCGCGCCTGGGCGGTGCCGGTCGAACGAGCCGTGATGGACCCGGACGGCCGACCGGCCCGATTGCGCGGACGAGGCCGGTGGTGACGCATCGCGGAGATGTCGGTGGGCGCTGACACACTGGGATCCGGATGCGGCCGAGTGACCCGGGTTCGCCGCCGTTCTGCGCTCGACGAAAGGAAGCGGATGTCCGCTCCGGACAAGCACGACCCGGCCACGGTCGCCGACACGACCTGGGCCGTGCACGGCGGGAACGCCATCGACCCGGCCACCGGCGCGTTGCGCACCCCGCTGGTGCTGGCCAACTCCTACCTGCTGCCCGAAGACGCCTCCGAGGTGAGCTGGTCGGATCCGAACCGACTCGTGTACGCCCGCAACGGGCACGTCAACCAGCGCGCGCTGGAGTCCAAGCTGGCCGCGCTCGACGGCGGTGAGCAGGCGGCGGTGTTCGCCACCGGGGTCGCCGCGCTGCACGCGGTGTTCTTCACGCACCTGCGCAGCGGTGACCACGTCGTCGTGTCCTCGGTGACCTACGAAGCGGTGTGGCGGTTGTTCGCCGAACTGCTGCCGGAGCGCTACGGGATCGAAGCGACGTTCGTCGACAGCACCGACCTGGACGCGGTGCGCGCCGCCATGCGCCCGGCCACCCGGCTGGTGCACGTGGAGACCATCGCGAACCCGACCACCGCCGTCACCGACATCGCGGCCGTCGCGGAGATCGCGCACACCGGCGGGGCGCTGCTCAGCGTGGACGGCACGTTCACCCCACCGCCGCTGTACCGGCCACTGGCCGACGGCGCGGACCTGGTGGTCCACTCGCTGACGAAGTTCATCAACGGGCACGGCGACGCCACCGGCGGAGCGGTGATCGGCTCGCACGAGCTCGTCGGGAAGATCCGCGGAGACGCCGGCGTAGATGTCGGCGGGATGCTCGCACCGTTCAACGCCTGGCTCATCATGCGCGGATCGGTGACGCTGCCGCTGCGGCTGCGCCAGCACCTCGCCTCCGCGCAGCGCATCGCCGAAGCCCTCGACGCCGACCCGCGGATCGCGTTCGTCGCCTACCCCGGCCTGCCCGGTCACCCGCAGCACGAACTGGCCACGCGGCAGTTCGGCGGCCGTGGCCACGGCGCCGTGCTGGCGTTCGCGCTGGACGGGGACACCGCCGTGCAGAACCGGTTCGTCAACGCGTTGCGCGTGATCACCTCCGCGGTCTCGCTCGGCCACGACGAGACGCTGATCGTGCACGTCGCAGCCGGTGCTCGCGGCGGCGACGAGCACTACCCCGAGCAGTTCCAGCGCTACGGCCACCTGCGGCTCGCCGTCGGCTTGGAAGACCCGGAAGACCTGACAGCCGACATATCCAACGCCCTCTCCGTTGCCTTCCCCTGATGACCTGCGTAGGGGTCGGGTGGCGGAACCTCAGTCGTCTTCTCGCTGCGGGATCTTTTTCCCTAGTGGCTCCGCCACGAGGGAAAAAGCCGTCCTCGCGAGAAGACGACTGAGAACCCGCGGGTGGTCGGCTTGCTTTGGTGGTCACTGCTCAGCGGCTTCGCCGCTGACAAGATGACGGACGAGGGCGATGGCAACGGGTTCGCGGGTGTACGTGGAGGGTGAGGTGGGGTTGGTGTTCAGCGGCCTCAGTGCTTTCCCGTTGACTCCGGTCAGCGAGGACGGGGTTGATGAGGTGGCGTTCGGCGGGCTCGTCGGGCGGCTCGCGGCGGCGCGGGTGGACTCGATCACCGCGCTCGGGTCCACCGGCTCCTACCCCTACCTGGAGCGGGCCGAACGCGCCCGCGTCGCGCGGCTCGCCGTGGAGCACGCCGGGGACGTTCCGGTGCTGGTCGGCATCGGAGCGCTGCGCACCCGCGAAGTTCGCGCCCTGGCCGAGGACGCCCAACGGGCCGGGGCCGCGGGCGTGCTGCTCGCGCCGGTGTCCTACCAGGCGCTGACCGCCGACGAGGTGTTCGGCCTCTACGAGGACGTCACCGGCGAGCTGTCGGTCCCGCTCGTGGTCTACGACAACCCCGGCACCACGCACTTCACGTTCACCGACGAGCTCCACGCCCGGATCGCCGCGCTGCCCAACGTCGCCTCCATCAAGATCCCCGGGGTGCCGCCGGCGCCCGCGGAAGCCGAATCCCGCGTGTCCCGCCTGCGTTCGCTGCTGCCCGAGTCGGTGACGATCGGGGTCAGCGGGGACCCGCTGGCCGCGACCGGGCTCAACGCCGGGTGCGAGGCCTGGTACTCCGTAGTGGCCGGAACCCTGCCCGAACCGGCCCTGGCGATCACCCGCGCGGCGCTGGCGGGCGACGCCGCCACCGCGAACGCGGAATCCGAACGGCTCCGCCCGCTGTGGGAGCTGTTCACCCGCCACGGCAGCTTCCGCGTCGTCTCCGCGATCGCGGAACAGCTCGGCCTCGTCTCCCACCCCAACCTCCCCCGCCCCGTACGAGCCCTCCCCGAAGCCGACCGCGCCGACGTGACCCGCGTCCTCCACGACCTCGACCTGCACCGCTGATCAGATGCACCCGGGCTTTACCACTTCCACTAAGCGCTATCGCTGCGCGCGGTGCTTGTGCAAGAGATCGAGGAACCAACGCAGCTTGTTCACCGCGTCCTCGGGCACAGGATCGGAGTGGAAGTGCATGACCTTATTGCGGACAAGCCGGATCTCCTCCAACCGAGCGGTGAAGACCGCCCGGTCCAGCGGCCAACCCAACCGCACCCACATCTCTTCATCCTCCAGAACTCGCAGAGATTCCCCAATGGAGAGATCTTCGAAGGCGGTGATCCGCCGACGACAGTGCCGCCGGACCAACTCGAGATCGAAGGTGCGTTTCAAGATCCAGCGCAAAGTCTGGTCGACTTCGCCCAGCAAGAAGAACGGGGTGGCCATCTCCCCGTAGCGATGCGCCACGTCGGCTGTCGTGACGATTCCCTTGATCTCCTTGGACTGGTCGCGGACGAACACGAAGTCCCGTTGTTGCAGCGCAGGCAAGATCTCGAAGAGGTCGCGGTCGTAGGCGACGACTTCCACCCTCGAATCGATGGCGTCAGCGACCGTAGCGTCGGGATTGCCCTGCCGCGCCAATGCGATCGAGCGCCAGGTCACAGCCCCCCTGAGGTTGCGCGGACCGTTGAGCACGGCGAGTTGCGAGAAGTCGTCCAAAGCCATCTTCGTGATCACCTCCTCGAGCGTTCCGTCGGGACGGACCGATTCGACACCGCATAACGGGGACAGGTTCCCCACCGTGAGCCGCACGTTCAAGTCGTCGCCCTCGTCGTTCTCCACGACTTGCAGGTCGCCGATCTCAGGCTCATCCGGCGTTTCGAACCCGTCAGCCAATGGGGTCGTCAGCGCTACGAGCGTGTCAAGCGTGACCGCGCGGAATCCGGGCGAAGTGGTCAGCCCGTGGTTGGCAAGATCCGCTTCGATCTGGTCGATGTGGTCACCGCGGTCCTTCGCTCCCCAGAGCCCAAGCAGTTCACGCACTGAGAGGCGTTCCGGATCATCTTCATCCGCCCGTTTACGAGCTTGTTGCAACCGTTTGTGCACCATCAGTCGTACGGCGTCCCGATGCGGTGGGTGGCTACCAGGCACGTTCCGGTCGAGCAGCTCCTGGCGTGCGGCGTCCAGCAGTCGGCCGTCGTCTACCATCGTCCACGCTCGCCAACCGTCGACGGCCCGCATCCCCGCCGCCACCATGGCCGCACCCGACGGAGAGCGGAACTCCTCGCCGAGGTCATCGACCCGGATCCGTCCATCTTCCGTCACGGTGGCGTAGAACGTTTTCCCGATGCGGTTACGGTCGAACCGGAGCCGAGCCCCGGCCTCGATCAGCCCGTGGTCCAACAGGTCCGCGACCCTGACCCGGCGACCCTCGATCAAATACTTGGCGCGGCCGACTGCCTTCGCACTTTCCGCCACCGGTTCTCACCACTTCCGCAGACCCGCGAACTTGCGTCGCGCACCGATCGCCTGCTTGAGGATGCGACGCTTCAGCTCCTTCAAACTAAGACGCTCCACTCGCGTCATCTGAAGCTCGGTGGCGACGGCCAACAAGCCCGCTCGATCGAGCCGCTGGCCCTCCAGATAGGTGGCGCCCTCAGACTCGGTCTCGGTGACCCGCAGTTGGTCAGCGATTGCCCTCACATCAATGCCAGATCCTCTCGCTTCCCGCACTGGCGCCGACGTGCTCGGCGCAGCGGCCGGATCAGCAGTAGCCCTGCGGCTTCCTCCACTACCGCTTAGCAGGTCAACCAGCTCGTCGCGCTTGAGATTGCTGTAACCGGATAGTCCGCTCTGCTTGGCAATCCCGCGCAACTGCTTAACGGTGTACCCGACCAGGTGTTTCCGCCGTTCGTGTTCCGATGACACGGTGGCGAGCGTTCGTGCCGCGGCGCTCGGATCGCGGGAAGGGCGGTCGGCAGTAGCACGGGCTTTCGGTTCTCGTTGTTCGGCAATCGGCTCGCGCGTTTCGCGCTCGCAACCGTCCCGAACGATCGCCAACCGACCGTCCCCCGCAAGCAAACAATCCACTCTGGATTCATCTTGTCGACGCAGGAACTCGTTCCAGATCTCGTTGAGTCGTACGAGCTTGTCCAAGTCGCTGCTCATCGCGCGCCCTCCGATACCAACCCGAGCGCTCCCAGCACCTCGTCGGCGAGCTGGTGGAATTCGCGAACAACGTCGTCATCCTTCGTTGTGCGGCGCAGCATGGAGGGCACACCACCTTCGCCCGACCCACCGAAGTGACGCGCGCTGTTGCGGATCATGCTACTCAGGACGGTGATCTCAGAACTTTCCTTCACCTCCTCGATGTACTCGCTCTGTGAAGCAGTCGGCTTCTGCGAGTAGATCTGCACCATGGTGAACACCACGCCGAGGATCGTGGGATCGATCGGCCAGTGCCCCCCGACACCACCCTTGTGCTTCGCGAAATCGTTGAAGTGCTGCTTCAACTCGTTGCAGCTTCCTGCGAGGTACTCCAGCCCCAACGTCGATAGGTAGTCGGCCTTGGCAGGGACCAAGATCCGCTCACTTGCCACGATCGCCGTCTTGGTCACGATGCCGAAGTTCGGCGCGCAATCGATGAGAACCAGGTCGTATTCGCTGAAACGGTCATCTTGCAGCGCGCGCCGCAGGCACCCGTGCAAGTCCAAGAACTTCCGCTGCGAGCCGTCTAGAGTCGTGGAGCCCCCAAGGTGTGCGGCGAGATCAAGATCGATGTTGATGAGGCCGAGGTGCGAGGAAATCAGGTCGAGCCGACCTCCGGAGTCACCGAGCGCTGTGTTCACGGGCTCGGGGGTCAGCACCAGATCGGCCAACGAGACCTTGCTCCCTGGCGGGTCGCCTTCGAACCACTTCTTGATCGTGTGTTCGTTCTTGATTCGCTCGTGCCAATCGTCGATCGAGAAGAACGAGAAGGTCAGGTTGGTCTGCGGATCGAAATCCAGCAGCAGCACTCGCATTCCCCGGCTCGCGGCCACTGCTCCCAAATTCGCGGTGAGGGTCGTCTTGCCCACGCCGCCCTTGTAGTTCATCACTGCCACGACCTGCATAAGTTCCCCCACGCTCTCGCGCTCGATGGTGCGGCGAAACAATGCTCGAACACGGCTCGACGGCCTCGACGACCTTGGCAGAGCGCACGTTCCGAAGGCAACGGACGCGGCAGTGCTTCGACACGAACGGACGCTGGGTGATGGGCCGTTCGCCGCAGCCGCGGTGATACAAGGCAGCGCTTCCGATGCGCGAGCAATTTCGTGGCGCCTGCTGACCGTTCCGTTCCGGCTCGGGGTCAGTGCGGGGTGAGGGGGAGGTCGCGGAGGTCTTGCCAGAGGGCGGGCCACGGGGCGGTGCGGCCGGTGAGCTGCCAGATCGTCGTGCGTTCGGGGACGAGGCCGCCGTAGGTGCCCAGCGGTGTCGGTGCGTCGACGACCGCGACCGGGCGGGCTTCGGTGAACCACGGGCGCAGCCGCGCGGGGTCGCCGACGAAGAGCATCCGGTCTTGGTGCTCCGGTGGTGGCGGGAACCAGCCGTAGGCGCGGTTGGTGCTCGCGGCGGGTGGCAGCCCGAGTTCCGGTGGTACCGCGTCGAGGTAGGTCGCGTGGACGTAGGGCGTCGCCACGAGCGCGGTGCGGGCGCGCTGCTCGGCGGGGATGTCCGCGTAGGCGCGGGCGGTCGCGGTCACCAGTTCGTCGGCGAAGCGCGGCGAGGCCATCACCGAGGTGAACGCCAACGCGCCCGCGGCGAGCACCGCGCTGAGCGCGACGACCGGCCACGCCCGCCGCCGCGCGCCCGCTTCCCTGCGGTGCTGCAACGCGACGGCGCCGATCGCGACGTACGGCGACCAGAGCGGGATCAGGTAGTAGTGGCGGCCCGAACCGAGCACGACGGCGGCGACCAGCAGCACGAACACCACCGCGAGGAACCGGTGTTCGCGCCACCGCTCCTCCCTGCAGAGCGCGACGAGTCCGCACACCGCGAGCCCGAGCGTCAGCGGCCCGGTGACGGCGACGCCGTGCAGCACCACGAGGAGCCTGCCGCCGTAGATGAGCTCGTTCTCCCCCGCCACCACCTGTGCCATGTCCGCTTGCGGCCAGCCGTGGACCGCCTGCCATCCCAGCGTCGGAGCCGCGATCAGCAGTGCCAGCACCACGCCCGCCCACAGCAGCGGACGGCGCAGCAACTCGCGGGGCCCTGCCAGTCCGACGGCGGCGAGCAGCACGATCCCCAGCGCCAGCACCTGGAACCGGGTCTGCGCGGTGATCCCGGCGAGCGCGCCGAACACCACCAGCAGCCGGTCGTCGCGGAGCCGGATCCAGCGCAGCAGCAACCAGAACAACCCCGCCCACAGCGCGGGTTCCAAGGTGTACGGCGTCAGCCAGTGCCCGAACTGGGCCGCGGCCACGCACGTCGCCTGCCCCGACGCGGCGAGCACCTGCGCCCGCCGGTCACCGCCGAGTTCGCGGGCCATCAGCGCGACCAGCACGATCGCGGCGGCGGTGGCCAGCACCGCCGGGAATGCCAGCACCACCTGGTTGCCCGGCGCCACCGCGTCGGCGACCCGGGCCAGCAGCGGGGTCAGCGGCGGCTGGTCGACCGCGCCCCAGTCGAGGTGGTGGCGGCCGATCGTGAGCATCAGGTCCTCGTCGAACCACCTGCGCGGGACGGCGGCGAGCACCAGGTGTGCGGCGGCGACCGCGGCGGCGATGACCGACACCGGCGCCCACGCCGGCCGTGAGATCTCCACGCCCGCTCCCGTCTCCCCGTGATCAGCGAACCCAGCGAACACCATGCCGCGGCGGCACTGTCAAGGGAGGCGGTTCGGAGCGAAGGCCTCCGAGGTTTTCCCCTTCGCGCGGCGAGGAACCCTGGTGCGACCGGCCGCGGACGACCGGGCCATCACCGAGGAGGTGCACGTGCTGGGAGAACCGGTGCGCGGCGCGTTGGCGGGCGCCGCCGGAACGACCGCGCTCAACGCCGCGACCTACCTGGACATGGCGGTGCGCGCCCGGCCGGGCAGCACCAGTCCCGAGCAGACGGTGCGGCAGGCCGAACGCCGCTTCGGCGAGCTCCCCGGCGACGACGCCTCGGCCCGGGACAACCGCAGGTCCGGGATCGGCGCCCTGCTCGGCATCGGAGCCGGTATCGGAGTGGGTGCCGTCTACGGCTGCGTCCGGGCGAAGGCCGCGCACGCGCCGCTGCCGGTGATGGCCGTCGTCGCCGGTGTCGCGGCGAACGCGGGCAGCACGGCGCCCATGTCCGCGCTGGGCGTGACCGATCCGCGCGAGTGGACCGCACGGACCTGGCTCATGGACCTCGTCCCGCACCTCGCCTACGGCGTCGTCACGGCCGTCACCTTCGACGCCTTCGCGAGGCACCGGGGTCGCCGATGAGGTCCGCGGCCGGAAGTGCCGCTGTGATGCGAAGTCCGCCGCCGGGACGCGGAGCCAAGGTGAGGGTGCCGTCGTGGGCGTCCACGACGCTGCGCACGATCGCGAGGCCCAACCCGGCGCCCGCGTGCTCCTCGTCGCGCACGCGTTCCGCGCCGCGCTGGAACGGCTCGGTCAGCCGCGCCACCAGTGCCGGGTCGAGCGCGTCGCCGGTGTTGTCCACGTCGAGCACGGCCGCGCCCGCCCGCACCTCGGTCCGCATCCGCACCAACCCGTCCGCGGGGAGGTTGTGCACGATCGCGTTCTGCACCAGGTTCGTCGCCATCCGCAGCAGCAGCGGTCCCGATCCGGAGGTCGCCGCCGCCGTACCCGCCACGTCGAGCGCCACCCCGCGACGCTCCGCGAGGGGCAGCAGCGTCTCGACCGCTTCCTCCACGAGCAGCGAGAGGTCGACGGGTTCGCGGGTGAACGACCGCCGGTCGGCCCGGCTGAGCAGCAGCAGCGCCTCGGTCAGCTCCACCGCCCTCGTGTTCACCCGCTCCAGGCGCACGAGGAGCTCGTCCACGTCCCGCGCGGGATCGTCGCGGGCGACTTCGAGCAAGGTGCGCGAGATCGCCAGCGGCGTGCGCAGCTCGTGGGAGGCGTTCGCGGCGAAGCGCTGCTGTTCGGCGGTGTGCGCCTCGATCCGTTCGAGCATCTCGTCGAAGACGTCGGCCAGCTCCCGGAACTCGTCGCGCGGGCCCTCCAGGTCGATCCGGTGCGACAGCGACCCGGCGGCGGCCAGCTCGGCGGCGCCGCCGATCCGGTGCAGCGGGGCCAACATCCGCCCGGCGAGGAACCAGCCGCCGACAAGGCCGAACACCAGCACTCCCGCCAGCACCGCCGCCGCCTTCGGGGCGAAGGCGCGCAGCAGGTCCCCGCGTCCGGGGACGAACCCCGCCGGGCTGCGGACCTCCTCGGGCACGTAGCGCAGCAGGAACAACCAGACGACGACCAGCAGCAGGGCGTTGGCGAGCAGGAGGAACCCGGCGTAGCTCAAGGTCAGCTTCCACCGGACGCTGAGCCCACCGGGCCTACCCACGCGGAGCCTCCTCGGCGGCGTCGATCCGGTAGCCGACGCCGGGCGCGGTGGCGATCAGCCACGGCTCGCCCAACCGCTTGCGCAGCGCCGACACGGTGATGCGCACGGCGTTGGTGAACGGGTCCGCGTTCTCGTCCCACGCCCGCGCCAGCAGCTCCTCGGCGCTGACCACGCCACCGTCGGCCGCGACGAGCACCTCCAGCACCGCGAACTGCTTGCGGGTCAAGGCGACGTAGCGGCCGTCGCGGAAGACTTCGCGCCGGAACGGGTCCAGCCGCAGACCGGCGAGCTCGCGCACCGGCGGCCGGGCGTGCGCGCGCCTGCGGTCCAGCGCGCGCAGCCGCAGCACCAGTTCCCGCAGCGCGAACGGCTTCGTGAGGTAGTCGTCGGCGCCGAGCTCGAAGCCGGTTTCCTTGTCGTCGAGGCGATCCGCCGCCGTGAGCATGAGGATCGGCAGGCCGCTGCCGGAGTCGACGATCCGCCGCGCCACCTCGTCGCCAGACGGCCCCGGGATGTCGCGGTCGAGGACGGCGAGGTCGTAGGTGTTCAGCCGCAGCAGCTCCAACGCGGTGTCGCCGTCCCCGGCGACGTCCGCCGCGATGGCCTCCAGCCGCAGGCCGTCGCGCACGGCCTCGGCCAGGTAGGTCTCGTCCTCCACGATCAGCACCCGCATGCGGGGAATCCTAGGTGCCGGGGGATATCGCGGGCGTATCCGAAAACGAAGACGACCGCGCAACAGCGCGCGGTCTTCGCTGGTCCCATGCAGACCACGACCTCGCCCCGCCCCCGGCGCGGGCACCGGAAGCTCTTCGTCGGAGTCGCCCTCGTGCTCGCGGTGACCGGCGCGCTCACCGCGCAGCGGGTGCTCGCGCCCTCCTGGTCACCGTGGGAGGCGTTGCGGGGCCAGCCCACCGCGGCCGACGGCGCGATCCCCGCGGGCCTGCGGCTCTCCGTGCACGACGAGGCGTCGCCCGCGGTGGCGCGGCTCGACGAGGACCTGCTCGCCGCGCTGCGGGAGGCTGCGGCCGACGCGACGGCCGACGGCGTCCAACTGCTGGTCAGCAGCGGATGGCGCTCGGCGGCCTACCAGGATCGGCTGCTGCGGGACGCCGTGGACACCTACGGTTCGCGGTCGGAGGCGCTGCGCTGGGTGGCGACGGCCGCGACCTCCGCGCACGTCTCGGGCGATGCGGTCGACATCGGCCCGTACGACTCCTCGGACTGGCTGGTGCGCCACGGCGAGGACTACGGGCTCTGCCAGATCTACGGCAACGAACCCTGGCACTTCGAGCTGCGCCCGGGGACCACGACCGAGGGCTGCCCGCCGAGGTACGCGAACCCCGCCGAGGATCCGCGGATGCAGCTGTGAGCGGGGAACGCGGGCGCGCGCCGCCGTGGCCGGTGCGCGCCCGCGTTCGGTCACCGGTACTCGGGCAGGTGCGCGTCGTCCTGCCCCGCGGGCGCGAGGTGCAGGGCGTGCCCGCCGCCTCCGGCGAGCTCGGCGCGGATCACGGTGCTCGCGTCGACGAGGCGGTGGTCCACCTCCACCTCGTTCGGGTTGGTCTCGACGTCGGTGCCGGGAGCGTCCCGGTAGAAGTGCGCCACGTACCGGCCGTCGCCGAGGAAGTCCAGCGGGATCTCCAGCGTCCGCTGCTGCTCGTCGGTCAGCGAGCCCACGAACCACGCCGGGCCGCTGCGCCGCGCCATCGTGATGAAGTCGCCGATCTCGCCGTGCAGCACGCGGGTCTCGTCCCAGGACACCGGGACCTGCCGCAGGAACTCGAACTCCGGCACGCCCTCGTAGTGCTCCGGCACGTCCGCGAGCTGCTGCAACCCGCTCAGCAGCACCGGGTACAGCGCGAGCTGGTGCGCGCGGGTCGTGTGCACGCGGGTGCCGTCGTTGCTGTCGCCGTGGTCGTCCTGCGGGCTCTGCGGCGGGAACCAGGTGATGTCGAAGATCCCCGGCGTGTAGTCGAACGGCCCGGCCAGCATGGTGGTGAACGGCAGCGTCACCGTGTGCTCCGGCGGGTTCCCCTGCGACCAGGCGTCGTACTCGATGCCGCGGGCGCCTTCGCGGGAGACGAAGTTCGGGTAGGTGCGCTCGATGCCGGTGCCCTTGATCGGCTCGTGCGCGTTGATCAGCAGCCGGTGCCGGGCGGCCTTGTGGATCACCCGCTGGTAGTGCTCCACCATCCACTGGTCGTGGTGGTGGTGCGCGTCGATGTCCCCGGCGTAGCCGGTCTTCACGCCCGGCATTCCGAGCTCGGCGTAGAGGGCGAAGGCCTGGTCGAGCTGCCGCTCGTAGTTGTCGACGCCGCCGCCGGTCTCGTTGTGCGCGAGGAACGCCACCCCGCGCTCGCGGCAGCGGTCGAGCACCTGACGCAGGTCCAGCTGCTCGTTCGGCGTGAGGAAGTCCTGGTCGTCGCCGAAGTCGCCGCCGGTCTTCCAGCCCTTGTTCCAGCCTTCGGCCAGCACGTAGGGAATCCCGTTGTCCGCGGCGAAATCCACCGCGCGCAGCACGTTCTCGGTGCTCGCGCCCAGGTCCGGGCCCTCGATCCAGGTGTTGCGTCCCTTGTGGATCTCCCACCACACGCCGAGGAACTTGCCGGGCGCGATCCACGAGGTGTCCTCGATCGCGCAGGGCTCGTTGAGGTTGAGCACCAGGTTCGACTCGACCAGCGCACCCGGCTCGCGGCCGATCAGGAACGCCCGCCACGGAGTCGGGAAGGGCGTGCGCAGCAACGCCTTCCGCCGCCCTTCGCCCTTGCGCGGCACCAGCGCGCTGCGCAACCCCGGCCCGCCGTCGATCTTGGTGAGCGTCATGTCCGGGTAGCTCAGCAGCGCGGCCTCGTGCACCGCGAGGTACAGGTCGTCGGCGACCCGCAGCGTCAGCGGCGTCGCGAGGTCGCCGAGCCGTTCGGCGTCCTCGCGGGGTTCCTGCCAGGGGTGCAGCTTCCCCGCGCCGGTCAGGGGCGTCTCGGTGTAGAGGTATTCGACGGAGTCGTAGTTGGCCGGGGTGGACCACGCGGTGTGGTCGGCGGTGAAGCGGAACTCGGTGTGCTCGTCGAGCACCTCGAAATCGCCGAGGTCGGGCTGCTGCGGGAAGAAGTAGCGGAATCCGACGCCGTCGTCGAACACGCGGAACTCGACGTCGAAGTCGACCTGTTCGTGCAGCCGCACCACGGTGCTGCGGCAGTGGCTGCGGATCTCGGCCGACGAGCCCCACACCGGCCGCCAGGTCTCGTCCAGTTCGTCGTGGGCGATGCCCACCAGCTCGGCGGCCTCGCCCAAGCGCCGGTCGCCGAGTTCGAAGCCCATGCCCGACCAGTCGAGCACGACCTGGGTGCCGCGGGTGATGCGGTACTGCGGTGTCCCCTCCTGCAACCGGAACTGCGCGGTGATCGAGCCGTCGGGCGAGCTCGTCGTGATCGGTTCGCCCGCCGCTTGCGCCGCGGTGCCCGGACTCCAGGCCAGTGCGGTGAATCCGGCGACGCCCGCCGCCTTGCCGAACGTGCGCCGGTCGATCTCGTTCGTGGACATGCGACCCCTTCGTCGTCGTTGCGCCACCGGCTCGTCCGTCCGCAGCGGGGCGATCCGCCGCGGGCTCGGCCGGAAGCGGGTCGAAACGATTCGATCAAGACCGGCGGCCAGTGTTCAGCCGACCGCGGGGCCGGTCAAGGGAAAGGGCACGTCATTGCGACATCCGGGCGACCCGCCCGATCACCGATCAGTCCTCAAAGGACGGTCCGCGGTTCTCAGTGCTGAATCCGGGACCAGGAACGCGCGGCGCGATCGGACGCGTCCCCCAAGCCGACGATCAGGTTGACGGCCATCGGGATGAACACCTGCTCCAGATCGTCGAACCGGTCGAAGTGCCCGGACAGTTCGAGGGTCACGTAACCGTGCAGCATGCTCCACAGCTGCGCGGCGGCGCGGGCCGGTTCCTGCTCCCGGATCCGGCCCGCGCCGACGGCCCGGTCGGCGGCGGCGACGAGATGCCCGTAGGCGCGCTCGGCCACCTCCGACTCGCCGGCGGAACCCCCGGACGCCGGTAGGCCGAACATCAGGTCGTAGAGGTGGGGGTTGTCCCGAGCGGCGGCGCGGTAGGCCAGCGCGAGGCCGCCCAGATCGGTGATGGGGTCGTCGGTGATCGGCACCGCCGCGAGGCGGCCGTCCAATCGCCGGAAGCCCTCGTCGACGACCGCGGCGAGCAGCTGCGGCATCCCGCCGAAGTGGTGGTAGACGGCCATCGTCGACGCGTCGACCTCGCGCGCGAGCCTGCGGGCCTGCAGCACCGCCGGACCTTCTTCGACGAGCAGTCGTACCGCGGTCTCCACGAGCCGATCCCGCATGCTCGCGCCGCTCTTGTCCGTGGTGCTCACTCTTGCCAACCTCCCATAACGCCGTTATGTTAGCCGCATAACAGCGTTATGAACAGGACGGAGCTCGATCATGAGCGACAACCCCTACCTGAACGGCAACTTCGCCCCCGTCACCCAGGAGCACACGCTGACCGAGGTGGCCGTCACCGGGTCGATCCCGGAACACCTCGACGGGCGCTACCTGCGCAACGGCCCCAACCCGCTCGGCGAAGTCGATCCGGCCACCTACCACTGGTTCATGGGCGACGGCATGGTGCACGGGCTCCGGCTGCGCGACGGCCGCGCCGAGTGGTACCGGAACCGGTGGGTGCGCTCGCCGGAAGTCGCCGCACGGCTCGGCGAACCCCTGCCGGGCGGCCGCAAGCACCGGGCCGGGCTGAACACGCTCGGCGCGAACACCAACGTCATCGAGCACGCCGGGCGCACCCTGGCGCTCGTCGAAGGCGGCGTCGCGAACTACGAGCTCACCGACGAGCTCGACACCGTCGGCCCGTGCGACTTCGACGGCACCTTGACCGGCGGCTACACCGCCCACCCCAAGCGGGACCCCGCCACCGGCGAGCTGCACGCCGTGTCGTACTTCTTCGGCCGCGGCAACACCGTGCAGTACTCGGTCATCGGCGTCGACGGCCGGTGCAGGCGCAGCGTCGACATCGAGGTCACCGGATCGCCGATGATGCACGACTTCTCGCTGACCGAGAACCACGTGGTGTTCTACGACTTACCCGTCACCTTCGACGTCCGGGAGGCTTCGCGGACCACGGTGCCGCCGCTGCTGCGCAGGCCCGCGCAACTGGTGCTGTCCGCGATCATCGGCAAGGTCCGGGTGCCCGATCCGATCGCCGCGATGGCCGCCGACCGGGGCGGCGCCAACACCGGGTTCCCGTACCGCTGGGACCCGCGCTACCCGGCGCGGGTCGGCGTCATGCCGCGCGACGGCGGCAGTGCCGACGTGCGCTGGTTCGAGGTCGAACCGTGCTACGTCTTCCACCCCATGAACGCCTACGACGACGGCGCGACCGTGGTGCTCGACGTGGTGCGGCACCCGAAGATGTTCGACGCCGACCGGCGCGGCCCCGACGACGGGCCGCCCGCGCTGGATCGCTGGACCGTCGACCTCACCGCCGGGAAGGTGCGCGAACAACGCCTCGACGATCGGCCCCAGGAATTCCCCAGGGTCGACGAACGACTCGTCGGACGGCGGCACCGCTACGGCTACGCGCCCGCGGTCGGGCGCAGACTGGAGCAGGGATCCGCCCTGCTCAAGCACGACCTGCGGGAGGGCACGACCACGACGCGGGAGTTCCCGCCCGGCACGGAGATCGGCGAGTTCGTCTTCGAACCCCGCACCCCGGATTCCACCGAGGACGACGGCGTCCTGATGGGCTTCGTCCACGACAAGCGGGAATCCCGCAGCGACCTGCTGATCCTCGACGCGGCCGGCCTCGACACCGTCGCCGCGGTGCACCTGCCCACCCGGGTGCCGAACGGTTTCCACGGGAACTGGGTCCCCACCGGACGATGACCTCCACCGCCTGTCTTTGATCTTGGCTTGAGCAGTGGGCCGGGTAGCGGAACCTCAGCGGTTTCCTCGCTGCGGGATCTTTTTTCCAAGTGGCTCCGCCACGAGGAAAAAGCCGTCCTCGCGAGGAAACAGGAAACCGCTGAGAACCCGCCGGTGGTCTTCTTGCTCAAGCCGGTCGCTGCTCAGCGGCTCCGCCGCTGACAAGACAACGACCGACAACGTCGCTCACTGGGAATCCGAGATCAAAGACAGGCGGTCACGATGCGCGATGGCCCAGGGCGGCCGAAATGCCCTGGGCGCTGCGGCCGACCACCTTCACCAGGCCGCGCATCCGGGCGGCGGGCATGTACGGCCGGGTCGCCGAGACGCTGATCGCGCCGACCAGGTCGCCCGCCGCGTCCCGGATCGGCGCCGCGACGCAGCGGATGCCCGGCTCGTTGTCCTCGGTGTCCATCGCCACCTGCGAGTCGACGTACTCGCGCATCCTGGCGGTGAACGCGTCGATGTCCCCGCCGCGCGCCGCGCCGGGTTCGACCGGGGTTTCGGCTTCGTACAACGGTTCCCACTCCTGCGGCGAGTCCAGCAGCAGCGCCATGCCGACCCCGGTGCGGGTCAGCGGCATCCGGTGCCCGATGCGCGAACGCATCTCCGCACCCCGGGAACCGGGCAGCTTGTCGAGGTAGAGCACCGAGGCGCCGTCGCGGACGGCGAGGTGCACGGTGTCCTGCAACTGCTCAGAGAGCTCCTCCAGCACGGGCCGCGCCACCACCGGCAGCGGATTGCCGTGCAGCGCCTGGAATCCGAGTTCGATCAGCGTCGGCCCGAGCGCGTAGCCGTCCCGGCCGGTGCGCAAGTACCCCTCCCGGACCAGCAGCTGCGCCAGCCGGTGCGCGGTGCTGCGGCCCAGACCGGTGCGCTCGACGAGGGCCCGCAGGTCGGTGGCGCCGTCGGCGACGGCGCGGACCACGGCGAGCCCCTTGGCCAGCGTCCGGGTGCCGGCAGCTCGGCGGCGTCCTCGGAAACCATGCCGCGATCCTACATATCGGGACCGTATTCGCATTATCGGGAATCATCTCGCACAGTTCCGCCCATGACCGACGCCGCTGCGAGCCTGATCGCGCTCGATTGGGGGACCACCGCCCAGCGCGCCTGGCTGCTCGACGGCGACGGCGGAATCCTCGCCACCCGCCGACCCGAACTGGGCCTGCTGCCGACCACGGCGGGGCTCGACGTCCGCGACGCCGACGCGCGGGCCCGCGCGTACGAGACCGCGTTCTGGTCGGCGTGCGGCGAGTGGGTCACCGCGCACCCGGAGCTGCCGGTGCTCGCGTGCGGGATGGTCGGCAGCGCGCAGGGCTGGGCCGAGGCGGGCTACCTCACCGCCCCCGCCGAGCTCCGCTTCGGCTCCGGCGCGCTCACGCGGGTCGAGCACCGCGGCGGTGCCGCCCACCTCGTTCCCGGGCTGCGGACACCGTCCCAGCACGGCCGCCCGGGCGACGTCATCCGCGGCGAGGAGACCCAGATCGTCGGTGCGCTGGAGGCACTGGGCTCCCCCGCCGAGGCGGTCACGCTGGTGCTGCCCGGCACGCACGGCAAGTGGGTGCGGGTGGACGGCGGCAAGGTCGTCTCGTTCGCCACGGCGATGTCCGGCGAGCTGTTCGGCCTGCTCACCACCGGCGGCATCCTCGCCCGCACCGCCGCCGGAGCGCGCCGCGACGACGCGGCGTTCGCGCGCGGACTGGCCGCCGACCGTTCGCGCGGACTGTCCACCGAACTCTTCGGCGCCCGGCCGCTGGTGCTCGACGGGCTGCTCGATCCGGCCTCGGTGCCCGACTACGTCTCCGGCGTGCTCATCGCCGACGAGGTCGGCCACCTCGCGCCGACCGTCGGCGCGGGCCCGGTGGTGCTGTGCGGCACCGAGGACCTGTGCCGCCGGTACGCGGCGGCACTGGCCGCGCACGACATCGTCCCGACCGTGCTCACCGAGGACGTGGCGGCGCGCGGGCTGTGGCGGATCGCGCTGTCGACCGGACTCCTGGGCTCGTCCGGGCGGAACGGGTCATGACCGAGCATCGTCCCCCGCGACATCGAGGAACAGGAGCGGCAATGGCAAGCACCGGACTGGTCGCGATCCTGCGCGGCGTCACCCCCGGCGACGTGGCCGGCATCGGCGAAGTCCTCGCCGACGAGGGCATCGACGCCATCGAAGTACCGCTGAACTCCCCGGAGCCGTTCACCTCGGTCGCGCGCCTCGCCGCCGCCGTGGGCGACCGGTGCGTGGTGGGCGCCGGCACCGTGCTCGACGTGGAGGACGTGGCGCGCGCCCGCGACGCCGGTGCGCGGATCGTCGTCGCGCCCAACGCGGATGGCGCGGTCATCGCGGCGGCCGTGGACGCGGGGCTGCGCCCCTACCCCGGCGTGGCCACGCCGACCGAGGCGTTCGCCGCCGTCGCCGCCGGAGCACGCCACCTCAAGCTGTTCCCCGCCGACTCGATCGGCATCGCCGGGATGAAGGCGTGGCGCGCGGTCCTGCCGCCCGACGTCGAACTGCTCCCCGTCGGCGGAGTCGACGAGACCGGCCTCGCCGCCTGGGCGGCGGCCGGAGCGGGCGGCGCGGGCCTCGGCTCCGCGCTCTACCGGCCGGGCGACGGTCCCGAACGGGTCCGCGCCCGAGCAGCCGCGTTCCGCCGGGCCTGGACCGCCGGAACCGGCTGAGGAACCCGGCTCGCGGGCTCGCCACGTCGGCGCCGAAGCCGATGAGCACCGCCGAACGACCCGCCGCGCAACTCACCCCGAACGTGCTCCGGAGAAGGAAGAGCCATGAAGATCACGTCAATGACGACATATCAGGTTCCGCCGCGCTGGCTGTTCCTGAAGATCGAGACCGACGAAGGCGTCGTCGGGTGGGGCGAGCCGGTCCTGGAGGGCCGCGCCGACGCGGTGGCCGCCACCGTCGACGAGCTCTCCGACTACCTCATCGGCCAGGACCCGTCCCGGATCGAGGACATCTGGACGGTGCTCTACCGCGGCGGGTTCTACCGGGGCGGCGGCATCCACATGAGCGCGCTCGCCGGGATCGACCAGGCGCTGTGGGACATCCGCGGCAAGGCGCTCGGGGTGCCGGTGCACGACCTGCTCGGCGGCCGGGTGCGGGACCGGATCAAGGTCTACTCGTGGATCGGCGGCGACCGCCCCGCCGAGACCGCGCAGGCCGCCGCCGCGGTGGTCGAACGCGGCTTCACCGCGGTGAAGATGAACGGCACCCAGGAACTCCAGTACCTGGACAGCTGGGCCGAGGTCGACCGGTGCGTGGCCAACGTCGCCGCGGTGCGGGAGGCCGTCGGCCCCGACATCGGCATCGGCGTGGACTTCCACGGCCGCGTGCACCGGCCGATGGCCAAGGTGCTGCTGCGCGAGTTGGAGCCCTACCGGTTGATGTTCGTCGAGGAACCGGTGCTCTCCGAGCACCTGGACGATTTCGCCGGCGTGCTGCGGGGTTCGCCGATCCCGATCGCGCTGGGCGAGCGGCTGTACTCGCGGTGGGACTTCAAGTCGGTGCTGGCCTCCGGGGCGGTGGACATCGTGCAGCCCGACCCGTCGCACTGCGGCGGGATCACCGAGGCCCGCAAGATCGCGCACATGGCGGAGGCCCACGACGTGGCGCTGGCGCTGCACTGCCCGCTCGGGCCGATCGCGCTGGCCGCCTGCCTGCAGATCGACGCGGGCTGCCACAACGCCACGATCCAGGAGCAGAGCCTCGGCATCCACTACAACACCTCCAACGACCTGCTGGACTACCTGGTCGACCCGGCGGTGTTCACCTACGACGCCGGGCAGGTCGCGATCCCGACCGGACCCGGACTGGGCATCGAGATCAACGAGGCCTACGTCGCCGAGCGCGCCGCCGAAGGGCACCGCTGGCGCAACCCGGTGTGGCGGCACGCCGACGGATCCGTGGCGGAGTGGTGAGCGACATGACCGACACCGCAACGACCGCTCGCTCCGCTTCCCGCGCCCGCGTGCTCATCGCGGTGCTGCTGTTCGGCACCGTCGTGATCAACTACCTGGACCGCTCGAACCTCTCGATCGCGCTGCCCGCCATCGCCGAGGAGATGGACCTGTCGAAGGCCCAGCAGGGCCTGCTGCTCTCGGCGTTCGGCTGGACCTACGCGGCGATGCAGCTGCCCGGCGGCTGGCTCGTGGACCGGATCCGGCCGCGCGTGCTCTACCCGCTGTGCCTGGTGCTGTGGTCGCTGGCGACGGTGTTCATGGGCATGGTCGGCGGTTTCGTCGCGCTGATCGTCTTACGGCTGCTGGTCGGCGCCTGCGAAGCCCCCGCCTACCCGATCAACAGCCGGGTCGCCACGGTGTGGTTCCCGGAGCGGGAACGCGCGACCGCGATCGGCTTCTACACGTCCGGCCAGTTCATCGGCCTCGCGATGCTGACTCCGGTGCTGTCGTGGTTGCAGGCCGCGGTGTCCTGGCACTGGGTCTTCATCCTCACCGGCCTGGTCGGGATCGTCTGGGGCGCCGTCTGGTACCTCGCCTACCGGGAACCGCGCGAGTCGCGGGCCAACGCCGCCGAGATCGAGCTGATCAGCTCCGGCGGCGGGCTGGTCGACCTCGTCGACGAGCAGCCCAAACGCGCCCGGATCACCCGCGGCGACCTCGCCACCGTGCTCGGGCGGCGGAAGCTGTGGGGCATCTACCTGGGCCAGTTCTGCCTGACCTCGACGCTGTGGTTCTTCCTCACCTGGTTCCCGACCTACCTGGTGGAGTACCGCGGCATGGACTACATCGAGTCCGGTTTCCTCGCCGCGCTGCCGTTCGTGGCCGCGCTGATCGGAGTGCTGACCTCGGGCGTCGTCTCGGACTTCCTGCTGCGCCGGGGAACGTCGCTCGGCCTGGCGCGCAAGGCGCCCATCGTCGTCGGCCTGCTGCTGAGCACGCTGATGGTGGGCGCGAGCTTCACCGACTCGACGGCCCTGGTGATCGTGTTCCTGTCGGTGGCGTTCTTCGGCAACGGCCTCGCCTCCATCACCTGGTCGCTCGTGTCGGCGCTGGCACCGGAACGGCTGCTCGGGCTCACCGGCGGCATGTTCAACTTCATCGGCAACCTGTCGTCGATCGCGACGCCGATCGTGATCGGGTTCCTGGTCACCGACGTCAGCTTCACCCCGGCCTTCGCCTACATGACCGCGGTCACCCTGCTCGGAATCCTGTCCTACGTCGTACTGGTCGGCCGAGTCGAACGCGTCACCGAGCGGTGACGAAGCCGGATCAAGCCGTCCCCTAGGAGGAATCCCAGTCGACGCCGAATCCGCTCGCCACGCTCACGAACTGAAATCCCGGTATATCAGGAGATCCGTGATCACCGGAGTTCGCACGCGGACCGTCCACAGGAGACTCTGCTCGGTGAACACGTTGGTGCGCCGAGGCAATCGCGCCCGGACGGGATCGCGGCGAGCGGTTCCTGCGGTCGAACGCCGCCGCGAGGCTGATCGCATTCGGAGGCCGTGGCGGATGAGCAACGTCGGCTGCATGACTGCAGACGGACTGGTCCCGCGACCCGCCGGGGGTCGACCCGCTGCGGATCGCGCTGGAGCAGCGGCCAGAGCATGACCCGGCCACTTCGCGGTGATCACCCGGCTGAGCGCGGTCCACGGCGAGCCTGCTAGCGCTCTCCGGGGACCTCGCCGGTGCGGGTGATCTGCTCGGCGATCTCGCGCAGTTTGACGTTGCGGTGCTGCGAGCCGGTCTTCAACACCTCGAAGGCCTGGTCCTCGCCGACCTTGTAGCGCTCCATCACGATGCCGAGCGCTTCCCCGATGACCTGCCGGGTGGTGATGGACGAGTGCAGTTGCGCCCCGAGCCGCGCCGAGGACATCGCGACCGCGGCGTGCGAAGCCACCAGCCAGCCCGTCAGTTCGGCCCGCTCGATGAAGGCGCCGGGACGCGAGGAGTACAGGTCGAGCGCTCCGAACTCGTCGGCGTCGGTGTAGAGCAGGAAGCCCATCATGCTGCCGATGCCGAGGTCGCGGGCCCGCGGGCCGTAGCGCGGCCAGCGCTGCTGGGTGTCGTTGAGGTCGGCGATGCGGTACACCTGCTCGCTGTTGGCGGCCGCGTCGAAGCACGGGCCTTCGCGCAGCTCGGCCTGGATGCGATCCGAGCGGCGCACCAGGTCGTCGCTGACGGCCAGCGTCTCGACCTTCCCCTTCTGCAGCAGCAGGATGCCCGCGTGCTCGCAACCGTCGACGAGGTCGATCGCGTGCTCGACGATGCGGTCCAGGGTGCGCTGCACGGTGTCCTGGGCCAGCAGGTCCCGCGACATCTCGGCCATCGTGACCGCGAGGTTCGACTCGGAGCCGCCCTGCACGTCCGGCCTCCTTCCTCGTTGACGATCTACCCGGAGGACACCGTTCTACCGGTTGTGGGCGGAACCCGACACCCGTGCGCGCATCGGAGCGTAGGGAATCCGCGGACCGCCCCGCCACCCGGCGCTCGCGGGTGCGGTCGACGTCCGGGCCGCTCCCCCGAAGTCTTCGCGGCCGAGCGCGCGCGGCGCCCGCAGGTCCCGGCTCCGACCGCGCGCACCGGCTCGACGCCGATCAGAACCGCGGCCGTGCCGCGTAACGGGCGGCATCGGGTGGCCCGGTATGTTCACGCGTGGTGCCGGAGCGACAGCGGTGGGGAGCAGCGCGATGAGTGCGGAACGGACGGCGAAGCCGGAGATCGACCAGTCGACGGCGAGCATCGCGCGGGTGTACGACGTCTTCCTCGGCGGCAAGGACAACTACGAGGTGGACCAGGCCGTCGCCGGTGCGGTGATCGACCGGATCCCGCAGACGCTGGCCTTCGCCCAGGAGCACCGGGCGTGGCTGATCCGGGCGGTGCGATTCCTCGCGAAGGCGGGCATCGACCAGTTCCTGGACTGCGGTTCGGGGCTGCCCACGCAGGAGAACACCCACGAGGCGGCGCAGCGGTTCAACCGCGACTCCACAGTGGTCTACGTGGACAACGACCCGATCGTCGCGGCGCACGGGCGCGCCCTGCTGGAGGAGAACGACCGCACCCACTTCGTCGACGGCGACCTGACCCGACCGGCCGAGCTGCTCGCCGACCCGCGGATCGCGAGGCGCCTCGACCTGCGCAAGCCGCTGGCGCTGATCCAGTGCTCGACCATCCACCACGTCACCGACGAGCAGCGCCCGCACGAGATCATGCGCGACTACGTCGACGCGCTGCCCTCCGGTTCCTACCTGGCGCTGACGCACTGGCACGATCCCGCCGACGGCGGCGAAGGCAGCGGCATCGCCCGCTACATCTCCGAGACTTTCCGCGCCAGCTCCATGGGGTCGGCCAACTTCCGCTCCCGCGAGGAGATCGAGCGGCTGTTCACCGGGCTGGAGTTCGTCGAGCCCGGCTTGACGCTGCTGCGCGACTGGTGGCCGGACGGCCCGCACCTCGCACCGGCGCAACCGGTCGACGAGATCGTGCTCGCCGGAGTCGCCCGCAAGCCGTGACGGGCCACCGGGCCGATCACCCCGGGTCGCCGCCGTAGAACGGGTGGGTGAGCCCGTCGCGTTCGCCGACGAGCCGTTCGACCGCGGCCGGGTCCCGGCCGGTGGTGGCCTCGCCGACGGCGTTGCGGGTGGCCTCCCTGCTGGAGCGCTTCGCGGCCGTCTCGTCCGCGGCGTCCGGGTCGAGCCAGATCGAGACGAACACCAGCGTTTCCTGGTCCGCCACCAGGGTTCCCGCTGCGACCACGTCGAGCACTCCCTGCGCGATGCCCACCTGGCAGGCCCCCGCGATGAGGCCTGGGTCGGCGCGGGCCTTGTTCATCATCAGCGTCGGCGGGTGCACCGTCTCGTAGGACGGCTGGTCCGGGCCCACCGACACCAGGATCGGGGTGAAGCCCTCGGCCGGGGCCGTGTAGGTGGTCATCATCGCCGCAGCCGTCGGGCTGCCCCGGTCGGCCAGCACGACGTTCACGTGGCAGCCGTGGGGTTTTCCGCCACCCCAGCCCTGCGCGATGCGGCCGTCCAGTCGGCGGGTCGTGTTCATGCGCTCTCCTCGTGCCGGTTTCTCGCGCCGGTGGCGCGGGGTCGTCGTGTCGCGGTGAGCTCGCGGCGGCCTCACAACCGCCGGGTCATCTCGGCGGCGCCACCCACGAGCTCGTCCGCGCGTTCGTGCGGAGCGTCGCCCGCCGTGCACGCGCTGATCGCGGCCAGCCCGCGCCCGCGGCGGCCGAGCACCGGCGCGGCGAGGCACCACCCGTGGCCCGCGCGCCGCTCCACCGCGTAGCCCCGCACGCGGATCTCGGCCAGCTGCGCGCGCAACGTCTCCGCCTCGGTGCCGTGGTGCGGGGCGAGCGCCGCCGCGCGCTCGTCCGCGCCGCCGAAGGCGAGCAGCGCCCTGCCGGTCGCCGACGCGTGCGCGGGCGACCGGCGGGTCCGGGCGGGCTCGCCGACCTGCGCGATGAAGGTGACGTCGGTACCGGTGAGCACGCCGAGCCGCACCGGCTCGCCGAGTCCGCCGCGCAGCCGCTCGGCGAGCGAGTGGAACGCCCCGAGCAGCCCCGTGTCCTCCGCGGTCCGGGAGTACGCGGCCATCCCGGGCCCGATCCGGTAGGTGCCGGCTCCGGCCCGGTGCACCACCGCGCCGACGTCCACCAAGGTCCGCAGCAGCCGGTGCGCGGTGGTCTTCGGCAGGTCCACGCGGTGCAGGATCTCGTTGAGCCGCAGTCCTTCCGGCGATTCGCCGAGCACGTCGAGCACTTCGAAGGCCTGGCGCACCGCGGGCGAACGCGGGCCGGGCGCGGATGCCCCGCTCACCAGGCGAGGGCCTCGTCGAGCACCACGACGCCGCGCCGGAGCTCCCCGGCGAGCATGTCGTCGAAGGTGTCGTTGATGCGTTCCAGCGGATACGTCCGGGAGATCAGCTTGTCCACCGGAAGCCGCCCGGCCGCGAACAGGTTCAACAACGCGGGGATGTCCTGGCCCGGACGGCTCGACCCGTAGAGGCTGCCGGTGAGGTACTTCTCCTCGCGCACGAACCGCGCGCCCGGCACCGCCGCGTAGGCGTCCGGGCCGGGGACGCCGACGCAGACGATGGTGCCCCCGGTCGCGGTCGCGTCGAACGCCTCCCCCAGCACGCCTTCGCCGCCGACCGCATCGATGGACACGTCCGCGCCGAGCCCGTCGGTCATCGCGCGCACCGTCTCCACGACCGGCCGTTCGCTCGGGTCGATCACGTGGGTGGCGCCGAACGCGGTCGCACCGTCGCGCTTGTCCGCCTTCGGGTCGACCACGATGACCCGCAGCGCACCGGAGTTGCAGGCCGCCATCACCGCGCTCAGCCCCACCCCGCCCGCGCCGTAGATCAACACCGAGCTGCCGGGTGCGACCTTCGCTCGGTTCACCACAGAGCCGTACCCGGTGAGCACCCCGCAGCCGACCAGCGCGGCCACCGCCAGCGGCACGTCGTCGCGGATCCGCACCGCGCTGGCCGCGGGCACCACCGCGTGGTCGGCGAACGTGGACAGGAACGAGTAGTGGTGCACGTCGCGGCCCTCGTCGCGCATCCGGACGCCGCCGTCCATCAGCGTTCCGCCGAGCAGCGCGGGCGCGCTGACCGCGCACAGCACCGGCCGCCCTCCCTCGCAGTGCCGGCAACGCCCGCAGCTGGGCATCCAGGACAGCGCGACGTGGTCGCCGGCCGCGACGTGGCCGACCTCGGAACCGGTGGCCACCACCACCCCCGCGCCTTCGTGACCGAGCACGACCGGCAGCGGCGAGGGAATCCGCCCTGCTCGGGTGTGGGCGTCGCTGGCGCAGACGCCGGTGGCGGCGATCCGCACCAGGACCTCCTGCGGGCCCGGTTCGTCGAGCTCCAGTTCACGGAGCCGCAGTGGGTCGCCGTACTGCTCCAGCACGGCAGCGTTTACGCGCATGACCGCTCGCTTTCGGGTCGAGGGGACGACGGCGCGCAGGGGTGGGGAAAGGCCCGGCGGCCGTCGGAGCACGAGGGGGATCGTCCGGAGGAGAAGGAGTGATTCGTTCCAGATTTGGAACGGATTCCGGCGTGACGCCGGAAGTTTGCGAGGGGCGCCGTGGGAGTGTCAAGAGCGCTCCGGCGAATCGCCCGGAAGGCCGCCGAATCACCCGGAAGGCACAGCGCCGGGCGCCGCGCTTGACAGGCGACGAACGCGCTGGTTAGCGTGGCGGCACGCCGCTGAGGCGTCCCCCAACTTCAGATGTGCCCGCAGTTCCTGCGGGCGGTTGCTAGAGACCTAGAGAACAGCGACCCGTGCTCACGCCGGGGACTGTTCTCTTTTTTTGCGCTCGGAGCCCGGTTTTCCACCGGACTCCGGAATCGTCGTGCCCGAATTCGCCCGGGAACAGCGGAAAGGAAGCGGATGGACGTTCGAGAATTCTCGCTGGACGCGTTCTCCCTCGCCGGCAAGAACGCCGTCATCACGGGCGGCAACACCGGTTTGGGGCAGGCGTTCACGCTGGCGCTGGCGAAGGCGGGCGCCGACGTGTTCGTGCCCAGCGTGCTCGACGACGGCGGCGCCACGCGGGAACTGGTGGAGGCCACCGGGCGCCGGATGGAGTTCCTGCCCACCGACCTCACCGCGGACGGCGGCCCGCGCGCCGCGATCGAGGCCTGCGTCTCGCGGCTCGGCTCGGTGGACGTCCTGGTCAACTCGGCCGGGATCTGCCGCACCGCGCCGGTCGCGGAGTTCGGGCGGGCCGAGTGGGACCCGATGGTGGACATCAACCTCACCGTCCCGTTCGAGCTCAGCCGGGAGGCGGCGCGGTTCATGACCGCGCAGGGCTCCGGCAAGATCATCAACATCGCGTCGCTGTTCTCGTTCCTCGGCGGCCAGTGGTCCCCCGCCTACGCGGCGACCAAGCACGCGATCGTGGGCTTCACCAAGACCTACTGCGACGAGCTCGCCCAGCACGGCATCCAGGTCAACGCGATCGCGCCGGGCTACTTCGCCACCGCCATCACCGAGCAGACGCGGGCAGACCCGGTGGCCAGCCGCCGGGTGCTCGACCACATCCCCGCCGGGCGCTGGGGTGAGGTCGCCGACCTGATGGGCACGACCGTCTTCCTCGCCAGCCGAGCGTCCGACTACGTCAACGGGCAGGTGCTCGCCGTCGACGGCGGCTACCTGACCCGCTGATCAGCACCGAACCGGAACGGAGAAACCCTTGACCGCAACAGCCGCATGGATCGTCGAGCGCCTGCACGACATCGCGGGACCGCAGCGCGTGGTGACCGACGAGCAGGAACTGCGCGAAGCCAGCGTGGACCGCTTCAAGAAGTACACCGCGGTGCACGGCATCTTCGACGGTCCGCTGCCGTGCGCGATCGTCCGCGCCGCCGACACCGCGCAGGTCGCGGCGGTGCTCGCGTTCGCCGACGAGCACCGGATCAACGTGGTCCCGCGCACCGGCCGGACCGGCACCGAGGGCGGGCTGGAGACGGCCGTCGAGGGCACGATCGTGCTCGACGGCTCGGCCATGGACGCGATCCTGCACATCGACCCGCAGAACATGCAGGTCACCGCCCAGTGCGGCGTGCCGCTGCAGGTCCTGGAGGACGCGGTGCGCGAACACGGCCTCACCACCGGCCACTCCCCGCAGTCCAAGCCGCTGGCACAGCTGGGCGGGCTGGTCGCGACCCGGTCGATCGGCCAGTTCTCCACGCTCTACGGCGGAATCGAGGACATGGTGGTCGGTCTGGAGGCCGTGCTCCCGGACGGCAGCACCAGCCGGATCAAGAACGTGCCGCGCCGCGCGGCGGGCCCGGACATCCGCAGCATCGTGATCGGCAACGAAGGCGCGCTGTGCTTCGTCACCGAGGTGACGGTCAAGTTGTTCAAGCACCAGCCCGAGAACAACCGCTTCCACGGCTACCTGCTCGACGACCTGCACACCGGGATCTCGATCCTGCGGGAGGTCATCACGGGCGGTTTCCGGCCGTCGGTGGCGCGGGTCTACTCCGAACAGGACGCCGACCAGCACTTCGCGCACTTCAACGACGGCCGCTGCGTGCTGGTGTTCGTCGCCGAAGGACCCGCGGGCATCGTCGAGGCCACCAGCGCCGAGATCGAGCGCGTCGTCGCGGAGCACCCGAACGCGCCGGTGGATCCGGCGCTGATCGAGTCCTGGTTCGAGAACCTGAACTGGGGGACCGACAAGATCCGCGCCGAGCAGCAGGCGATGCTCGACGAACGCCGCCTCGGCTACACCACGGAGATCTCGGCCGACTGGTCGAGCATCGGCGCCATCTACGACAGCGTCATGCGGCGCGTCCGCGCCGAGTTCCCGCGCTTCGAGGACCTGACGATGCTCGGCGGGCATTCCTCGCACAGCTACCAGACCGGCACGAACATGTACTTCGTCTACGACTACCGGATCAACTGCGAACCGCGCGAGGAGATCGAGCAGTACCACAAGCCGCTGAACGCGATCATCGTCGAGGAGGCGCTGCGCCACGGCGGATCCATGGTGCACCACCACGGCATCGGCAAGTACCGTGCACAGTGGACGGAGCAGGAGCACGGCAGCGCCTACGAGATGCTGGTGCGGCTCAAGGAGTCCTTCGACCCCAACGGAATCATGAACCGCGGCACGATCTTCCCGGCGTGAGGAGTCCCGTGACCCGCTACCTGGTCGGCATCGACAACGGTTCGCAGAGCACGAAGGTCACGATCTTCGACGAGCACGGCACCGTCATCAGCCACGGGCGCCAGGCGCTGCGACCCAGCAGCACGCCGCGCCCCGGTGTGGTCGAGCACCCCGACGACGACCTGTGGGACTCCATCGGCGCCGCGTGCCGCGCGGCGATGGCCGGATTTCCCGGTGCCCCCGAGGAGATCGCCGGGGTCGGGCTGTGCACGATCCGCTTCTGCCGGGCGCTGCTGCGCGCCGACGGGAGCCTCGCGCGGCCGGTGCTGAGCTGGATGGACGAGCGGGTGTCCCGGCCGTACGAGCACGAGGACGAGGCGGTGGCCCGCGTGACCACGTCCTCCGGCTACCTCACGCACCGGCTGACCGGGGAATTCCGCGACACGGCCGCGAACTACCAGGGCGTCTGGCCGATCGACACCGACACCTGGCAGTGGGACTCGTCGGCGCAACGATCGACCGGGATGCCGCTGGACATGCTGTTCGACCTGGTCATGCCGGGCGAGGTGCTGGGCCGGGTCACCCCGGCCGCAGCCGAGCACACCGGCCTGCCAAGCGGGTTGCCGGTGGTCGCCACCGCCAACGACAAGGCCGTGGAAGCGCTGGGGTGCGGCCTGCGCGACCCGGGCACGCTGCTGATCTCGCTCGGCACCTACATCACGAGCATGACGACCGGCGAGCGCAACATCAGCGGCGCGAACGGGTTCTGGACGAACTTCGCCTGCGAACCGCACCGCTACCTCTACGAGAGCGGCGGCATCCGGCGCGGGATGTGGACGGTCAGCTGGCTGCGGGACCTGCTCGGTGACGAAGTCACCGCGCGGGCGCGGGAAGCCGGTCTCGACGTCGAGCGGTTCCTGGACGTCCAGGCCGCGCAGGTCCCGCCGGGCTGCGACGGCCTGATGGCGGTGCTGGACTGGCTCGCGCCCGTCGACGCGCCGCACCGCAAGGGAGCGTTCCTCGGCTTCGACGGGCGACAGGGCAGGTTCCACCTGTACCGCGCCGTGCTCGAAGCCATCGCGCTGACCATGCACGAGCACGCCACGACGATGGCCGCCGAACTCGGCACCCGGTTCGACCGGGTGCTGGTCTCCGGTGGTGGCGCGGGATCCGACGTGATGATGGGCATCGTCGCGGACGTGTTCGGCGTCCCCGCCGCTCGTCCCGCGGTGAACAACGCCGCCGGGCTCGGCGCCGCGCTGATCGCGGGAGTCGGCCTCGGCGTGCACTCCGACGTGGACGAGGCGACGCACGCGATGATCTCGGCCGACACCGGGTTCCGGCCCACGCCCGAGAACACCGAGCTGTACGCGCGCCAAGGCGCGGTGCACCGCGACATCACCCACCACACCGACGAGATCTTCCGCCGCTCCGCAAGGATCTTCGGCTGAGCCCCGAATTCCGCTGCACCCTGCCTCCGGCGCTCGGGGAAGTTCACGGAATACTCGATGCGGAGGCAGGGCGGCGAGCAGGCGCCCCCGTCCCGACGACGAGGGCGAACATGACGATCGAGCAGAACAGGGCATCGGCCCGGCGCCTCGTTGAAGGGCTGTCGACAGGCCGGCTCTCCGATGCCCTCGACGTCCTCGACGACGCGGCCGTGTGGACGGTGATGGCCGACCCGAGCTCGTTCCCGGTCTCCGGGAGCATGTCGAGGGCCGCCTTCATCGAGCACATGGAGCGCTTCCACGCATCGCTGCCCGACGCGATCAGCGTGACGGTGACGAACGTGATCGCGGATGAGGCCGGCGCCGCCGTCGAGGCGGTTTCACGCGCACGGTTGCACAACGGGAAGCACCTCGACCAGGCATATCATTTCGCGTTCGAGTTCAGGGACGCGAAAGTGGTGGCGGCCAGGGAGTACATCGACACGGCCCGTGCTCTCGCCGCGTTCTCCGAGTAACGCCGCGCTCCGCAGAACTCCCGACGTCAGCGGCTCACATGGCCCAGACGTCGGTGTTGGAGGAGGCGATGGCCGCCGCGCCCGCGCCCAGGGCCGCCACGACGTCCTCCTTGTCGCACACCAGGCCCCCGGCGATGATCGGCACGTCGATGTCCGCGCGCAGCCAGCTGATCACCCGCGGTACGCAGCCGGGGAGGATCTCGACGAAATCCGGCTTGGACAGCTCGATCTGCTTCGCCAGGTTGTGGTACGAGAACGAGTCGACGAGGAAGAAGCGGTGCACCGCGTGCACTCCGTGGTTGCGGGCCGCCTTGACGACCACGGCCTTGGAGCTGAGCAGGCCGTCGGCGCGGGTGTTCTCCCGCAGGAAGCGCACGGCGATCTCCTTGCCGACGAGCCCGTCCACCATGTCGACGTTGACCAGGACCGTCTTGCCCGCCTGTTTCAACTCCTCGACCAGGCGGGGAAGGGTGAGGATCGTCCCGAACAGCAGGAAGACCACCGAGCGGTCCGAGCGCAGCACGGCCCGCAGCCCCGCCTCGTCCTTGACGCTCGCGATCACCGGATCGTCGCGCAGAAGTTCGTGCATGGTGCCCGAATCATGCCACGGCGGCGGAACTCCGAGCACCGCGCCCGCGATGAGGAATACCACTCCCGCGAGCCGCTGACCACGCGGAACGCACCACCGGGACCGGCGCGCCGCCGCCCGGGAGCACTCGCGTCCCGCCGGTTGGGACGCCCGCCGCCGCGGGACTACCGGTGCGCACCGTCGCGTTGAGAACCGTGACCGGAGCGACTGGACGGAGGACCCCGTGTCCGAGCTGGTGACACCCCTGCGAAAGCTGGGATTCCTGACGATCGGGCTGTTCGACGGCGACGACCCCCGTCCGGGCCACGAGTCGACGCTGGAGATCGTGGAGCTGGGCGAGCGGCTGGGGTTCGACTCGGCGTGGCTGCGCCACCGGCACCTGCAGTACGGCATCTCCTCGCCCACCGCGGTGCTCGCCGCGCTCACCCAGCGCACCAGCCGGATCGAACTGGGCACCGCGGTGATCCCGCTGGGCTGGGAGAACCCGCTGCGGCTGGCCGAGGACCTGGCGACGGTGGACGTGCTCTCCGGCGGGCGGCTCAACCCGGGTGTGAGCACCGGGCCCCCGATGCACTTCGACCGGGTCCGCTCGGCGCTGTACCCGGACACCGCCGAGCAGGAGGACCTCGGTTACGGCCGGGCCGAGCGGTTCATCGACTTCGTGCGCGGAGCCCCCGCCTCGGAATTCCGCGGCACCGAGGGCATCGAGGTGTTCTCCGACCGCGTGCAGCCGCACTCGCCCGGCCTGGCCGACCGCCTCTGGTACGGCGGCGGCAGCCTCCGCTCAGCGGCCTGGGCCGGACGTCAGGGACTGAACCTGCTGGTCAGCAGCGTGGTCAAGGCCGAACGCTCCGAGGACTTCGAACAGATCCAGCTCGGGCTGATCGAGGAGTTCCGCGCCCACCACCCCGCCGGGCAGCACGCCCGGGTCTCGCAGGGGCTGGTGGTGATCCCGACCGACAGCGCCACTCCCGCGCAGCGCGCCAAGTACGCCGCCTACGCGGCGGACCGGTTGCCGCGCACCACGACTCCGCACGGCCCGGCACGGCTGGTGTACTCACCCGACCTGGTGGGCGACTCCGCCCAGCTCGCCGAACGGCTGTCCGCGCACGCGGGATTCCGCGCGGTGGACGAAGTCGCGTTCGCGCTGCCGTTCCACTTCGACCACGACGACTACGTCCAGATCCTCACCGACATGGCCACGAAGCTGGGCCCGGCCCTGGGCTGGCGCCCGGCGCGGTGACGACCCTGGACGGCCTCCGGCTCCGGGGGGAGGAGACGGTCCCAGACGGCAAATTTGATCACGCGGGTTTCCGGCGGACGCCGGTAGCCTCGGCGGTATGAGCAAAATCAACTTCCGGTCCCGCGTCGGTGTGTGGTGGACCAGCGATCTGTGGCCGATCAACGACGTCATCGCCCGTGCCCGCGAGATCGAGCAGCTCGGGTACGCGTCGCTGTTCTACGGCGAAGCCGGCGGCAAGGAGACCTTCACGCAGGCCGCCGCGCTGTTGGGAGGCACCGAGCGGCTCGTCGTCGGCACCGGCATCGCCAACATCCACGCCCGCAGCGCCCCGGCCAGCGAGACCGCCACCCGCACGCTCGGGGCGCTGCATCCGGGCCGGTTCGTGCTCGGGCTGGGGGTCAGCCACGCGCCGCTGGTGGAGCACAGCTACGCGGGCACCTACGCCAAGCCGCTGAGCACCATGCGCGACTACCTGCGGACCATGGACGCCGTCTCGGACAAGATCGAGCCGAACGACCAGCGCCCCGCCCGGCTGCTGGCCGCGCTCGGGCCGAAGATGATCGAGCTCTCCGGGACCGCCGCCGACGGGGCGCACCCGTACCTGGTCACCCCCGAGCAGACCGCGAGCACCCGCGAGCAGCTCGGCCCGGACAAGTGGGTCGTCAGCGAGCAGGCGGTCGCCCTCACCGCCGACCGGGAGACAGGTCTGCGGCGCGCGCACCAGCACCTGCACATGTACTCGCAGCTGCCGAACTACCAGAACTCCTGGCTGCGCCAGGGATTCGACGAATCCGACCTGGTCGTCGGCGGCTCCGACCGGCTGGCCGACGGCATGGTCGCCATGGGCGACGCCGACGCGCTCGCCGCGCACGTTCGGCGGCACCTGGACGCCGGTGCCGACCACGTGCTGGTCCAGGTCCTCGGCGACGACCAATCCGAGGACCCGCTGCCCGTCCTCCGCGAGCTTGCCCCGGCGCTGGGACTGAGCTGACGGTCCCGTTCGGGTCGGCCGGGCATGGTCCGCGCCGGATCGGGGTACGCCAAAGGAACGTTGCTGTGGTCGGTCACAACACGAGGAGGATTCGTGGCACTCGACGACGATGACATCAGGACTTCCGGCGGCGGCGGTGCGGAAGGACCGGCCGACTCCGGCGCGGGACGAGGCACTCCCGGTCAGCACGACGGGGGCGCCGACGGGGGCGCCGACTCCGGGGCCGAAGGACCGGCCGATTCCGGCGCGGGACAAGGCACTCCCGGCCAGCACGACGGCGGCGCCGACGGCAGTGCCGAAGGGCCGGCGGACTCCGGCACCGGCCGCGGCACCCCCGGCCAGCACGACGGCGGAGCCGACGGCGGAGCCGACAGCGGTGCCCGCTGAGCTCAGCGAATCGGCGGAGAGCGCCGCCGCTCCCCCGGCGGCGCTGGCGCGGGTCGTCGGCCCGGACGTGACCGGGTTCGGCGACCGGCACTGGGGACGGGCTCCGCTGCTGGTGCGGGGCGCCGACCCCGACGCCTTCCGCGATGTGCTCGACCTCGACGGGGTCGATGAACTGCTCTCGCGCCGCGGCTTGCGCACGCCGTTCCTGCGGCTCGCACGGGAAGGCTCGGTGGTCGGCTCAGAGTGGTTCACCGGCCCCGGCGGGGTCGGCGCGGAGATCGGCGACCAGGTGCGCGACGACGAGGTGGCCGCGCTCTTCGGCGACGGCACCACGGTCGTGCTGCAGGCGCTGCACCGGACCTGGTCCGGCGTCATCGACTTCACCACGGCGCTCGCCGAGGAGCTCGGGCATCCCGTGCAGGCCAACGCGTACGTGACGCCGCCGTCCTCGCGCGGGTTCGCCGCGCACTACGACGTGCACGACGTGTTCGTGCTCCAGCTCGCCGGGCGCAAGCACTGGACGGTGCACGCTCCCGTGCACGCCGACCCGCTGCGCGATCAGCCGTGGAACGAGCACGCCCGCGCGGTGGCCGACCGCGCCCGCGAAGAACCCGAGATCGACACCGTCCTGGAGCCGGGCGACGCGATGTACCTGCCGCGCGGCTGGCTGCACTCCGCGACCGCGCTCGGCGACGTCTCGGCGCACTTGACGGTGGGCGTGCACGTGCTGACCCGGTTCGCGCTGGTGGAAGCGCTGACGGCGCTCTGCGCGCAGGACCGGGAGCTGCGCTGCTCGCTGCCGCTGGGCATCGACGTGGCCGATCCGGCGCAGCTCGCCCCGCACCTGGACTCGGTGCGCTCGGCGCTGGCCGACGCGCTGCGGGACGTCTCCGCCGACGCCGTGGCGCGCCACGTCCGCGGCGCGGTCTGGTCCGGTGGGCGGCCCGAGCCGGTGCGACCGGTGGCCGGTGCCGCGTTCGCCGAGGGCTTGGCCGCGGGCGACGCCGTGCGGCGGCGCACCGGGCTGCACCACCGGCTGCTGGAGCAGCACGACGAGGTGGTGCTGGAGCTGCCGGACCGACGGCTCTCGTTGCCCGCCGCGACGGCGGTGCCGCTGCGCGCGCTGCTCACCGGCGGCACGGTCCGCGTGGGCGAGCTGCCGGGAGCCGACGAGGCCGACCAGGTGGTGCTGGTGCGCCGGCTGCTGCGGGAGGGCGTGCTAGTACCGGCCGCCACGCCGTGACGGGACCGCCCGCACCGATCTGGCCGCGCTGCTCCTTCGTCGCCCAGGCCGCGGGTGATCCGCTGGAGGGTTCCGCGCCGCCCGCGGACCGCTGGTTCCTGATCGAACATCCCGGACCGTGGGGGCGCGGCGGGCTGACCGATTCGGGCCTCGATCCCGGCGTCGTCGCCGCGCTGTCGCAGTGGGCGACCGCCTGGAGCGCGCGCTTGGTCCTCGTGCGCCGACCGGAACGCGCGGCCCGCAACGGGACGACGCGGCGGTGGTTCCGCGTGGATTCCCGACCCGGCCACGAGTCGATCCGCACCGGCGAGTTCACCGCGGACGCCGAACTTCCGGCCGCCGCGCGCTCCACCGGCGAGATCGCCGAGGGACCGCTGAACCTGGTGTGCGCCCACGGCAGGCACGACACGTGCTGCGCGGTGCGCGGCCGTCCGGTGGCGGCGGCGCTCGCGGCGTCGGCTCCGGGCAGCACCTGGGAGTGCAGTCACGTCGGAGGCTGCCGGTTCGCGCCCGCGGTGGTCCTGCTGCCGCACGGCTACCTCCTCGGCGGCGTCCCGGTGGCCGACGCGGTCGAGGCGGTGCGGCACTACCGCGCGGGGAACCTCGATCCGCGCTGGCTGCGCGGCAGGACCTCGCTGCCGCCCGCGGCGCAGGCCGCGCAGCACCACGCGCGGGCGGTGACCGGGAAAACCGGGATCGACGCGTTGCGCGTGCTCGGACTCGAACCCGACGGGGCCGAGGGCTGGCGCGTGGAACTCGCGGAGCCCGCCTGCACGGTGCTGCTGCGCGAGCGGTGGGTCGACACCGGACGGCCGCTGACCTGCGCGGCGACCGCACCCGGCCGTATGCGCGTGTTCGACCTCGCGGAGCTGCATCGGTCCACGAAGGACACCTGAACCCCCTCCCCGCCCAACCGCGCCACACCCGCTTCAAACCCTCGCAATTTCGCGAGAAGTTGAAACACCACCCACCAGAGATCAGCGGTTATCTTCCCTTTTCGCGGGGCGTTTTCCCGAGCGTCATCCCGGTGACCGGGGTCGATTTCTCCCGAAATTGCGGGGGTCGTGCGCGGGCAGCGCTCGGTGTGGCGGTTATCCGCCAAGGGGCGGGGCCGGGGAGATCGCGGGCCTAGCCTCCGGGCGTGTCCATCTAGGCCATCGGAACACGGCCGAAGCGGAGGAGCCCACATGCCCAGGTTTTCGATGACGACCGCACTCGCGGGTGCGGCGACCGCGGCTCTGCTGGTGGCGGGCGCGCCGCTGGCCGGCGCCGTCCCCGGCGACTACGCCGAACCCCACGTCGTCACCTACGACGCCAGCCAGGCCGAGGAGTTCCAGGCCGCCATCGACGAAGCCGCCGAGGTGTGGAACGGCCAGCTCACCAACGTCAAGCTGGAGAAGGCCACCGGCGGCGAAGCCGACCTCACCGTGCTCGCCGACGACGAATGGCCCCGCGCCCAGACCGAATCCCTCGGCGTCGGCACGGTGTGGATGGGACGTCAGGCCGTCAACGAAGGCCACCACATCCCGCGCATCGCCACCCACGAGATCGGGCACATCTTCGGACTCCCCGACGACCGGACCGGCGTCTGCGAGGACCTGATGTCCGGGGCGAGCGCCGGGACCGACTGCAAGAACAACCTCGCCAACCCCGAGGAGAAGGCCCAGATCGAGGAGAACTTCGCGCAGGGAGCGGAGATCGAGCCCCACCTGTTCACCGAGGCGCCCGCTCGGTGATCCGCTCGGGGACCGAGTAGCGCTCGGACAGCGGAAGCTCAGCGGCCTTCTCACCGCGAGATCGATTTCGCCGTGCACGTCCGGCGCGGCGAAATCGGCGTCCCGAGAAGGCCGCTGAGAACCGCGGTGCCGGTCGCTCGCTCAGCCACTTCGTCGCCGGACCCCTAGTGGTGTTCGCCTTCCCTGCGGGTGAGGACGAGCGGGTCGCCTTCGGTGATGGCGATCGTGTGCTCGGAGTGGGCGGTGCGGGAGCCGTCGGCCGAGCGGATGGTCCAGCCGTCGGGGTCGTAGACGATCTGGTCGGTGGTGGCGGCGAACCACGGTTCCAGCGCGAGGGTCAGGCCCCGCCGGAGCTTCAGGCCGCGCCCCGCCTTGCCCTTGTTCGACACGTGCGGTTCGCCGTGCATCGTGCGGCCGATGCCGTGCCCGCCGAACTCGGTGTTGACCGGGTACCCGTAGTCGCGGGCCACCGCCCAGATCGCCGCCGAGATGTCGCCCAGGCGCTTGCCCGGACGGGCCACCGCGATCGCCGCCTCCAGCGCCTCCTCGGTGGCGCGGATGATCCGCAGGTCCTCCTCGGCGGGCGTGCCGACGATGATCGTGCGCGCCGAGTCGGCCACCCAGCCGTCGATGCCGAGCGCGAGGTCAGCGGTGAGCACGTCCCCGTCGCGCAAGGTGTAGTCGTGCGGCAGCCCGTGCAGGACGGCGTCGTTGACGGCGAGGCAGATGACGTTGCGGAACGGTCCCCTGCCGAAGGACGGCGAGTAGTCCCAGTAGCACGACTCCGCGCCGCGCCGTTCGATCATGCCGCGCGCGTGGTGCTCCAGGTCCATCAGGTTGACGCCAACGTCGGCGATGCGGCCCACCTCGGAGAGCACCTCGGCGACGAAGCGCCCGGCCACGTGCATGCGTTCGATCTCCGCAGCCGTCTTCAGTTCGATCACGAGTACCTCAAGCCCTCCGGGTCGGTATAGTTATACCGACACCGTAGCAGGGTTCCGGTATAGAAATACCCTCCACCTGTTCGCCCGAAGTGACGTGGTGGCGCCGGTGTCACCGTTAAGCTCGGGCGGTCGTCGGAGCGGGAGGCGCACGTGCGAGGTGATCGACTGGTGACCATCGGCCGGGGCGCGAGCGACGTGGAACGGTTCTGGATCTCCGTGGCGCTCGTCGTGGTCGCGCTGCTGTGGAGCACGCGCGAGATGGCTCCGTGGGCGGTGGCGGTGAGCTGGGCCGGCGTGGCGGCCGGCGCGGCGGGCGCACTGCACTTCGGCCTGCGCTACGCGCGTTCGCGCGGCGCTCGGCGCTAGAGCGCGTCCGCGAATCGTCGCCTCAACGCTTCGACGCGCTGACGTCGGCGCTCGGCCAGTCCTGCTGCCTCAACTGGTCCAGCAAGGCGATCTCGGCCCGGCCCGGTGAGCGGCGCACGCCCGCGAGCACCGGCTCCGACAGGGCGGGCCCCAGCGGACGGGTCAGCGGTTCGAACCCGGCGGGGATCGCCGACGACGGCGCGAGGGTGACACCGAGTCCTTCCGCGGCGAGCCGCACCGCGGTCGAGATCTGCGAGGCCCGGCCGACCGTCCGCGGGGCGAGGCCGCGATCGGCGAGCAGGCGCGCCAGGTACTCGTCGAGCTTGCTGGTCCGGCGGTAGCGCACCCAGCCCTCGTCGGCGAGATCCTCGAGGAGGAGCGGCTCGTCCCGGCCGAGCAGCGGGTGCCCTTCGGGCAGCACCGCGACGTACGACTCCCTGCCGAGTTCGTGGACGTCGAACAGGCATCCCGGCGGGATCTCGTGCACCAGGACCATGTCGAGCGTGCCCTGGCGCGCGAGCCGCTCCATGTCCGTGGGATCGGGCTCCTCGTGGAGGGTGACCTGCAGGCGGGGATGACGGCGGCGCAGCTCGCCGAGCGCGCGCGGCAGCCGGCGGGTCCCGAGCCCCAGGTAGACGGCGATGATCAGCTCGCCCGTCAGATCGCCGTCGGCGGCGCGGGCGGCGGTGAACGCGCGCCGGGACGCGGTCGTGGCGACCTCCGCCTCCGCCAGGAAGGCCCGGCCCGCCACCGTCGGCAGCATTCCCTGCGGGGTGCGCGCGAACAGGCGCACCCCGACCTGCTTCTCCAACGTGCCGATCTGCTGGGACAGCGACGGCTGCGCGAGCCCGAGCCGCTCGGCCGCCGCCGTGATGCTGCCCTCTTCTGCCACCGTCAGCGCGTACTCGTACTGCCGCAGGTTCATCCGGAGCCACCTCGCCGCATAGAGATTCTTCTATGCGGAGGATAGCGAACGACTCTTTGCGCCTATGTCTCGCCGTGCGTACCTTCTGGACCGCAAGCGTCAGTTCATGCAGGCAACAGGGAGTAAGAATGCGTCTCGCCGACAAGGTCGCGCTGGTCACGGGCGGAGGAGCAGGCCTCGGCCTGGCGGTGGCCGAGAGGTTCGCGGCCGAAGGTGCGCACGTCTACATCACGGGCCGCCGGAAGGACGTTCTCGAAGAGGCGGCGTCCTCGATCGGAGGGCGGGTCACCGCGGTCGTCGCGGACTCCACGTCGTCGAGCGATCTCGCCCGCCTCGCCGAGACCATCAGGAGCGAGAACGACCACCTCGACGTGCTCGTGGCCAATGCGGGCATGATCGAGCGAGCGGACTTCGGCGAGATCACCGAAGATCACGTCGACCGCACGTTCGACATCAACGCCCGCGGCACCATGTTCACCGTCCAGACGATGCTGCCGCTCATGCCGGCCGGCGGCTCGATCATCCTGGTCGGCTCGATCCAAGGGTTCAAGGGACTGCCCGGGTCGACCGCCTACAGCGCGGCGAAGGCGGCCGTGCGCTCCTACGCGCGGGTGTGGGCCGCCGAGTTCGGCGACCGTGGCCTGCGGGTCAACGTGCTGAGCCCCGGACCGTTCGACACGGCCATCATCGACGGGCAGGCCGAGTACTTCGGGCAGGACCCGGCGGCGCTGCGCGCCCAGATGGCCGCGCAGGTCCCCATGGGCCGCCTCGGGGACCCCCGCGAGCTCGCCGGAGCCGCGCTGTTCCTCGCTTCGGACGACAGCGGTTTCATGACCGGCGCGGAGCTCTGCGTGGACGGCGGCATGGCCCAGGTGTAGACGCCCTGCGGGCGGGGGGTTTCGGCTTGGCCTGCGTAGCTGGGCGGGTGGCGGAACCTCAGTGGCTTCCTCGCTGCGGGATCTTTTTCCCAAGTGGCTCCGCCACGAGGGAAAAAGCTGTCCTCGCGAGGAAGCCACTGAGAACCCGCGGCGTGCCAGTTGCTCTGGCGGTCGCTGCTCAGCGGCTTCGCCACTGACAAGACACAGATCAAAAGATCAGTCGGAAAGGTCCCCGTCAGGACGCTGAATCCGCGACGCACATCCCGACACCCGGCCCAGGACGTTCGCCGGAGCGCTGCTGGACGGAAGTCCGTGTGGAAGACAGTCTGGGGCGCAGGCGAAGATCCACGAGGGGTAGGAGCACGGGTGCGATTCGGCGTCAACATACTGAACTTCGGGCCGGGCACGGATCCGTCGACGCTGCTGGGGTGGGCCCGGTACGCGGAGGACCGCGGGTTCGGCTTCGCGATGATCTCCGACCACGTCGCGATCACTCCGGACGCGGCCGAACCGTACCCGGCGCCGTTCTACGACCCGTTCACCACGCTCGCCTGGCTCGCCGCGCAGACCGAGCGGATCGAGCTGGGCACGACGGTGACGATCATGCCGTACCGCCACCCGCTGCACACCGCGCGCGTGACCGCGAACCTCGACAGGTTCAGCGGCGGGCGGCTCCTGTTCGGCGCCGGGATCGGCTGGGCCCGCCAGGAGTACGAGGCGCTGGGCCTGCCGTTCGAACGCCGCGGCCGGATGACCGACGAGTACCTGGAGGTCCTGACTCGGGCGTGGACCGAGGAGACGCTGTCCTTCCACGGCGAGTTCGTCTCCTTCGACGACGTGTCCACCGGCCCGCTCCCGACCCGCCGTCCCCCGCTGTGGGTGGGCGGCAACGGTTCCGCGGCGATCCGCCGGGCGGTGCGGTTCGGCGACGCGTGGCACCCCTACAACCAGCGAGTCCCGTGGCTGCGTGACGAGGGCGTGCCCGCGCTGCTGCGCGCCGCCGAGGACGCGAGTCGCACGGCACCCGACTTCGCGCCGCGACTTCCGCTGCTGCTCACCGACTCCGAACTGGACGACGACGCTCGCTTGGCCGGTCAGGGCACGCTCGACCAGGTCCGCCGGGACCTGGACGTGCTCGCCGAGCTCGGCGCGACGCACGTCCTGTTCGACACCTATCCCGGCACGCCGGACGAGATGCGCCCGCAGGAGGCCGACCACCGGATCCTCGACGCCCTCGCCCCGCACGTCCTGGGCTGATCGCGCCGGACCGGTGGGGCCGCACGGGCCCGCCACACCGGGATCGGCCGCTCGGCGTCAGGGAGTCGGATCGGTCGCGCGGATCTTCCGCCAGCGCAGCGCCAAGGAGAACTCCAGGACGTCCGGGAAGCGCAGCGGGTCGAGGCCGGTGATCTCGCGAATGCGATGCAGGCGGTGGCCGATGGTGTTCAGGTGCACGAACAGCCGCCGCGCCGTCGCCGCCTGCGACAAGTGGTCGTCCGCCAACGCTTCCAGCGTCTCGATCAGGTACGGGTGCGGTTCGAGCGGCGCGATCCGGCTCGCGTGCAGGGCCTCCGCGGCGAGCGGGTCGGCGAGCAGCATCGTCTCGACGACGACGTCCCGGTAGTCGACGACCGGGACGCCCGTCCACGCCGGTGACGCCGACACCCGCAGCGACGCGAGCGCCTGCCTGCACGACTGGGCGGCGGTACGCAGCGAGGCGGTGGCCGTCCCGAGCCCGCAGGCCAGCGGCGCGGCCTGGCCGATCCCGGCCATCGCGGCAGCCAGGACCTGCTCCACCTGGTCCTGGCGGTCCCGCGTGCGCAGCAGGAGCACCAGCGTGTTGTTGAGCTCGCCGCAGATGACGTCGTCGACGTCGGATGCCAGCTGCCGCAGCAGGACCTGGCGCTGCGGCACCGCCGGCTCCCCCGAATCGCCCGGCCGCCCGCGCAGGGCCGCGGCCGTCCAGCAGCCGTCCTCGTCGACGTCGAGCAGCCGGACCCACCGGTCGAACCGGGTCGAGTCGCTGTCGATCCCGTCCGCCAGCGCCGCGACGACCTCGTTCTCCACCTGCCGCCGCGCCGCCTCGCGGGCGCTGGAGGTGTCCCGGTAGGAACCGATCATCGCGTCGGTCAGCTCGTCGAACACCGAGATGAGCAGCGCCGTGGCCCGGTTCGCCTCCTCGTGCGGCCACTCCCGCGACCGCTGCAGGAAGTCGAGCACGATCACGCGTTCGGTCTGCCGGTAGGCCTGGATGATCGATTCGAGCGGCACCGACTGATCGGCCCGAGCGGCGCCGAGAGCCCGCGCCGGTTCGAGTTCGGCGAGGGTCGGCCCCCGGCCCTGGCCGAGCGCGGCCACCGCGAGCTCGATGTTGGCTCGGATCGCCGGGTCGAGTTCCGACCGGTCGAACCGCTCCGGCTGGTAGCCGGGGTAGACGCCCCACATGCGCTCGGCGGCCTGCTCGACGAGCTCGTCGACGACGGGATCGTAGCGCCGAGGGGATTGGGAGGTCTTCACAACACGGCTCCGCTCACGTTGGGTATTTCTAGGATGGCCTGCGATGTTCACACAATGCGAGTGTGTGCTGAATCCCGGCGGCAGTCATGTCGCCGTCGATGCAGCCCACTCCTCGGAGGTCATCGATGACCGACATCGCCGTCTTGGAAGATTCGCTCACCAAGCCCACCCCCGACGTCGTCGAGGCGGTCGCTCGCCTCGACGGTGACATCGCCGTGCTGGGCGTGGGCGGGAAGGTCGGCCCCAGCGTCGCGGTGATGGCCGCCCGCGCGGTGGTCGAGGCGGGCGTGGACAAGACGGTGTTCGGCGTCGCCCGCTTCTCCGACCCGGCGGCCCGCGCCACTCTGGAGAAGTACGGCGTGCGGCCCGTCCCCGCGGACCTCACCGACGACGACCAGCTGGCGGCACTACCGGACGCCGCCAACGTCGTGTTCATGGCCGGGAACAAGTTCGGCACCGCGGGCAACGAGCACTTCACCTGGATGATGAACGCCTACCTGCCCGGACGGGTCGCGCAGCGCTTCCGGGACTCCCGGATCGTCGCGTTCTCCACGCTGGTGACCTATCCGCTCGTCGACGTCGCGACCGGCGGTTCCCGCGAGGCGGACTGGCCCGGACCGCTCGGCGAGTACGCCGCGTCCTGCGTCGGGCGCGAACGGATCTTCGAGCACTTCTCCCGCAAGAACGGGACGCCGCTGCTGCAGTTCCGCCTCGGGTACTCCATCGAGACCCGGTACGGGGTGCTGGCCGAGATCGCGCAGGCCGTGCACGACGGCGAGCCGATCCCGCTGGAGATGGGCCACGCGAGCGTGATCTGGCAGCGCGACGTGGCCGCCTACGCCCTGCGGTCGCTGCACCTGGCGACCTCCCCGCCGCGGCGGCTCAACATCACCGGGCCGGAGATCGTCTCGATCCGCCGGTTGGCGGAGCACTTCGGCGAGATCTTCGGGCGCGAGCCCCGGTTCGACGGCGTCGAATCGGGCAACGCCTACGTGATGGACGGGTCGGAGTTGCAGCGGGAGTTCGGGTTCCCCGGCACGACGCTGGCCGAGATGGTCGACGAGGTCGCCGCGTGGGTCGCCGAATCGGGCCCCACGATCGGCAAGCCCACCAAGTTCCAGCAGCGCGACGGGCTGTTCTGATGGGCGGCGACTTCACCTCGGTCACCGGGGCCGGGGCGATGCTCAACTGGATCACGATCGCCGACGGCGACCGCGAGCTCTTCGAGGACTGGTACAACTTCGAGCACCTGCCCGAGCGGGTCGAGATCCCCGGCTTCCGGCGCGCGCGCCGCTACGTCGCTCCCGGCGGGGCGCGCGACGGGCACACCGACTTCCTGACGATCTACGAGACCGACGACGTCGAGGTGCTCGCCTCCCCCGCCTACCTGCGCGCGCTCGACACCCCGACCGAGCTCACCCGCCGCGTCGTGCCACTGTTCGCGCGGTTCCGCCGCTCGACGTGCCGGATCACCGTCACCAGCGGCGCGGGCTCGACGGGCCGGTGCGTCGCCGTGGAGCTCGCCTCGGAACGCCTCGACGCGGCCCGGGACGAGCTGGCCGGAACCGTGCTGCCCGCGATGCGCGCCGCGCACCTGCTGCACGCCGCCTCGGTGTACGAACCGGACGCGGCGGTGGGGGCGGCCAAGGCCGCGACGAGCGAGGGGAAGGCGACGACGCAGCAGCAGGCGGCCGAATCCGCACTGCTGCTGCTCGAACCCCAGCCGGAGGTGCCGGCCGCTCGGCTGCTCGCCGAACTCGAACCGGTCCTCGGCCCCGCCCCGTCCACCGCGCGCGAGTTCACCCTGCTGTTCGAGCTGCGCTCCGCGTCCTGATCTCCGAGGAGGAGAAGCCATGAAGTTCGCATCCGTCCGAGGCCGGTCGGCCCTGATCACCGACGCCGGCCCGATCGACGTCGAGACGAGCAGCGGAGGCCGGTTCGGCTCCGATCCGCAGCGCGCGTTCGACGACTGGGACGCGTTCCGGGGGTGGGCCGCCGGGGCCTCGGGCGACGTGGTCGAGCACCGCCCGGAGGACTTCGGCGCGCCCGTCCCCCGGCCGCGCCAGATCTTCGGGGTCGGGCTGAACTACCGCCGCCACGCCGAGGAATCCGGCCTGCCCGTGCCCACCGAACCGCTGGTGTTCACCAAGTTCCCGAGCGCCGTCACCGGCCCGCGCGGCGACATCGCCCTCAGCGGCGACACCGTCGACTGGGAGGTGGAGCTGGTCGTCGTCATCGGCCGGGAGGCCCACCGGGTGCGGCGGGAGGACGCGTGGTCCTGCGTGGCGGGGTTGACCGCCGGTCAGGACATCTCCGACCGCACCGTGCAGCAGGCCGGGTCGCCGCCGCAGTTCAGCCTCGGCAAGTCCTTCCCCGGCTACGCCCCGATCGGGCCGGTGCTGGTCACCGCGGACGAGGTGGCCGACCCCGACGACCTGCGCGTGATGACCACCGTCGACGGCGAGGTCCGCCAGGACTCCCGCACCTCCGACCTCGTGTTCTCCGTCGCGGAGCTGATCGAGCGGCTGTCCGCCATCGTCACGCTGCTGCCCGGCGACCTGATCTTCACCGGCACCCCGGAAGGGGTCGGCCTCGGCCACCGCCCGCCGGTCTACCTGCGCGCGGGCCAGATCCTCGGCACCGAGATCGAGGGGATCGGCGCCATGCGGCACGTGCTCGTGCCGCGGTGATCCCCGCGACCCGCTCGTGCTCACCCTCCAATGACGAAGGGCCACACCGACCATGGGATTCTCATCGGGAGCCGCTCCCGAGCACCCCGCCGCGGTCACCGCCGCCACCGCCTACACCTCCCGCGAACGGCGCCTGATCCTCCTGTTCGCGATCGTCGGGGCGCTGATCGAGAGCATGGAGCTGAACCTGCTCAGCTTCCCGCTCACCGACCTCGCCGCCTCGTTCGCGGTGTCGACGCAATCGGTCGTCGGCGTGATCACCTTGCAGAGCCTCGCCTCCATCGCGGGCGGATTCCTGTTCGGCTGGATCGCCGACAGGTGGGGCCGCAAGGCCAGCTACGTGACGTTCACGGCGATGTACTCGATCGCCGCCGTCGTGGGCGGATTCGCGCAGGACTACACGACGTTCACGTTGACCCGCGCCATCGCGGGGCTGGCGATGGGCGGCGCGTTCGGCGTCATCTTCGCGATGTTCGCCGAGAGCTGGAAGTCGCGGAAGCGCGGATTCATGGGGGCCGTGCTCCAGGGCATGTTCATCGCCGGGACGCTGATCACCCAGCTCGTGCTCTACACGACGATCTCCGCGCTCGGCTCCGACGCGGGCTGGCGCACCGGGTTCGTCGCCATCGGCCTCGGCTGCCTGCTCATCGCGGGCACCGCCGCGCTGTGGCTGCCCGAGTCGAAGGTGTGGCTGGCCGCCAAGGACGAGGCCGGTGCCACCGCGGCGGCCCCCGTCCGGGCGAAGCCGGACTGGAGCGTGATCCGGGGCGCGGTGTTCTTGACCCTCACCACCACCGGCGTGTTCGCCGCCAGCTACTCCTACATCACGTTCGCGCCGACCTACCTGCGCGAAACGGCGGGTGTCTCGCTGACGGCGTCCACGATCATCCTCACCGTCGGCACCTTGCTGGGCATCGCGTCCTACGTGGTCGCGGGCACGCTGTCCGACCGGGTCGGACGGCGGCGGGCGACCCTCTACGCCTCGGTCGTCGGCGTGGCCGCGTTCGGCGCGTTCGCCTTCGCCGACATCGGCAGCCCTTCGGTGGCGGTCATCGCGCTGATGGGCCCGGCTATCGGCTACGCCGGTTTCGGGGTGCTGGGGACGTGGATCTCCGAGTTCTACCCCACCCGCTACCGGGCCTTCGGCAGCAACGCGACCTACTACGTCGCCCGCGGGCTCGGCTCGGGACTGTTCCCGCTCGGCGCGGTGGCCCTCGCCGGCGGGGACCTGCACATCGCCCTGGCGCTCGGCGGGGTCGGGGCGCTGGTCGGGCTCGTCGGCTGCCTGTTCGTCCAGGACACCGCCGACCGCGTCATCAGCGCCGGTTCCTGAGCGCGACGGCGTCCCCCACCGGAAAGGACTCACGATGCAGACCATGACCGCCGCCGTCTGGAGCGGCCCCACCGAACCGCTGCGCCTGGAGGAGATCGCGCGGCCCTCGCCCCGACGCGGTGAAGCCCTGGTGCGGGTCGTGGCCTGCGGGGTGTGCCACACGGACCTGCACGTCATGAAGGGCGAGGTCGGTTTCCCCGCACCGGCCGTGCTCGGTCACGAGATCTCCGGTCACGTCGTCGAAGCGGGACCGGACACCGAACTGCCCGCCGGGGTGGAGATCGGCGGCGCGGTGGTGGGCGCGTTCATCATGCCCTGCGGCGAGTGCGCCGCGTGCCGCGCGGGCCGCGACGACCTGTGCGGGCCGTTCTTCGCGCAGAACCGAGGGAAGGGCCGGCTGTTCGACGGCACGACCCGACTGCGGGGGCGCGACGGCGCGGACCTGGCGATGTACTCGATGGCGGGCCTGGCCGAGTACTGCGTCGTGCCGGTGACGGCGCTCGTGGCGCTGCCGGACTCGGTTCCCGCCGCGCAGGCCGCCATCCTCGGCTGCGCCGCGTTCACCGCGCACGGCGCCGTCGCCAACGCCGGGGGTGTCGCCGAAGGCGAAGCCGTCGCGGTCGTCGCCGTCGGCGGCGTCGGGTCGAGCATCGTGCAGCTGGCCAAGTCGCACGGCGCGAGCCCCGTCATCGCCGTCGACGTCGACGACGCCAAGCTCGCGGCCGTCCGGGACCTCGGCGCCGATCACGTGGTGAACTCCACGACCGAGGACGCCGTGGCGAAGGTGCGCGAGCTGACCGGCGGCGCGGGCGTCAGCGCGGTGTTCGAGGCGCTGGGCCTGCCGCAGACCTTCGAGCAGTCCGTGCGGATGCTCGCCGACGGCGGCCGGATGGTCGCCGTCGGCATCGGCTCCGGCGCGGCGAGCGCCCAGGTGGAGATCACCCCGCTGGTCCGCCGCGGACTGCGCATCATCGGTTCCTTCGGAGCGCGCACGCGGGAGGCGCTGCCCGCCGTCGTGGCCGAGGCCGTCGGCGGTGCCCTGTCGCTGGAGCGCACCGTCACCCGCACCTATCCGCTGGAGCGGGTCAACGAGGCGTTCGACGACCTGGCCGGCGGTCGCATCCCCGGCCGCGCCGTGATCACGATGGACGCTTCGCACAGCTGATCCGCAGACCACCCATCGAGAGGTTCCCATGGTCACCGCACCACCCCGCCGGGAGGACTCGGCAGGCACCGCCCGCACGCTGCACCACTGGTCCGGCGGGCAACGACTCGACGGCACCTCGGGGCGCTTCGCCGAGGTCACCAATCCGGCGACGGGCGCCGTCACCGCGCACCTCCCGCTGGCCGACGAGGACGAGGCCGCCGCCGTGATCGCGGCGGCGAAGGCCGCGTTCCCCGGCTGGCGGGACACCTCGCTGGCCAAGCGGGTGCAGGTCCTGTTCCGCTTCCGCGAACTGCTCAACGCCCGCTCCGGGGAGCTCGCCGAGCTCATCACCGCCGAGCACGGCAAGGTCCTGTCCGACGCCGCCGGCGAGGTCGCCCGCGGTCAGGAGGTCGTCGAGTTCGCCTGCGGCATGCCGCACCTGCTCAAAGGTTCCGCGACCGAGAACGCCTCCACGGGGGTCGACGTCCACTCGGTGCGCCAGCCCCTGGGCGTGACCGGGATCGTCAGCCCGTTCAACTTCCCGGCCATGGTGCCGATGTGGTTCTTCCCCATCGCGATCGCGGCGGGCAACACCGTGGTGCTCAAGCCGTCGGAGAAGGTGCCCTCGGCCGCGCTGTGGATGGCCGAGCTGTGGCGCGAGGCCGGTCTGCCAGACGGCGTGTTCAACGTCCTCAACGGGGACAAGACGGCCGTCGACGCACTGCTGACCAGCCCGGACGTCAAGTCCATCTCGTTCGTGGGCTCGACGCCGATCGCCCGCTACGTCTACGAGACCGCCACCGCCCACGGCAAGCGCGTGCAGGCCCTGGGCGGCGCGAAGAACCACATGGTCGTGCTCCCGGACGCCGACCTCGACCTCGCCGCCGACCAGGCGGTCAACGCCGGGTTCGGTTCCGCCGGTGAGCGCTGCATGGCCATCTCCGCGCTCGTCGCGGTCGGCGACATCGCCGACACCCTCGTGGCCAAGATCGCCGAACGGACGCGCGGGCTGCGCACCGGCGACGGCCGCCGCTCCTGCGACATGGGCCCGCTGATCACCCGCGCCTCCCGGGACCGGGTGGCGGGCTACGTCGACGGCGGCGAGGCCGACGGCGCCACCGTCGTCGTCGACGGCCGCGCGGGCGAGTTCGACGCCGACGGCGAGGGCTTCTTCGTCGGCCCCACGCTGCTCGACCACGTCCGCACCGACATGGGCGTCTACACCGACGAGATCTTCGGCCCGGTGCTCTCGGTGGTGCGGGTGCAGACCTACGAGCAGGCCGTCGACCTGATCAACGCCAACCCCTACGGCAACGGCACCGCGCTGTTCACCTGCGACGGCGGCGCCGCCCGCCGGTTCCAGAACGAGGTCGAGGTCGGCATGATCGGCGTCAACGTGCCGGTCCCGGTGCCGATGGCCTACTACAGCTTCGGCGGCTGGAAGAACTCGCTGTTCGGCGACACCCACGCGCACGGCACCGAGGGCGTGCACTTCTTCACCCGCGGCAAGGTCGTCACGACCCGCTGGCTCGACCCGAGCCACGCCGGGCTGAACCTGGGCTTCCCGCAGAACGGCTGAGCACGCCGCGAGGCGGGCGGTCCCAGGGCCCGGGACCGCCCGCTTCAGCTGCGGAGCCGGTCGCGGGCGGGACTCTCGTCGGTGTTGATCCGGACGCTCTCGGGCCAGGTGCGCTCGCGGATCACCTCGGTGCCGACTCCGCTCTGCGCTGGGACATCGGCGACCGGGCGCGCGGGACGGGTCGCCGCCGCACTCCGGCGGCGGGCCGTAGGAGGTGTGGCCTGCCGGCCACCACCGCCTCCCCGATGTCGAACGACATCACCGCGAGCACCGGTCCTCTCCGGGCCGGATCCGCCGCCCCGACCGCCCTACCTCCGCCGATCCGAGCGACGTCTACGCTCGCGGGCATGGTTGATGCGCAGTACGAGGACCTGCTCCGCCACGTGCTCGACACGGGTTCCCGCAAGGACGACCGGACCGGCACCGGCACGCGATCGATCTTCGGCCACCAGCTGCGCTACCGGCTCTCCGACGGCTTCCCGCTGATCACGACGAAGAAGGTCCACTTCCGCTCCGTCGCCTACGAGCTGCTGTGGTTCCTGCGCGGCGACTCGAACGTCGGGTGGCTGCGGGAGAACGGCGTGACGATCTGGGACGAGTGGGCCGCGCCCGACGGCGACCTCGGCCCGATCTACGGCGTGCAGTGGCGGTCCTGGCCGACCCCGGACGGCGAGCACATCGACCAGCTCAGCGAGGTGCTGCGCACGCTGCGCGAGAACCCCGACTCCCGGCGGATCGTCGTGTCCGCGTGGAACGTCGCGGACATCCCGCGGATGGCACTGCCGCCGTGCCACGCGTTCTTCCAGTTCTACGTCGCCGACGGCAAGCTGTCCTGCCAGCTCTACCAGCGCAGCGCGGACCTGTTCCTGGGCGTGCCGTTCAACATCGCCAGCTACGCGCTGCTGACGCACATGATGGCCGCGCAGGCGGGCCTGGAGGTCGGCGACTTCATCTGGACCGGCGGGGACTGCCACATCTACGACAACCACGAGGAGCAGGTGCGCAAGCAGCTCTCCCGCGAGCAGTGGCCCTTCCCCGAGCTGACCTTGCAGCCCGCGGACGGCCTGTTCGATTACACCTACGAGCACTTCGTGGTCGAGGGCTACGACCCGCACCCCGGTATCAAGGCGCCGGTGGCGGTGTGATCGGGCTGATCTGGGCGCAGTCGGCCAACGGCGTCATCGGCCGCGACGGCACGATGCCGTGGCACCTGCCCGAGGACCTCAAGCACTTCCGCTCGGTGACCTCGGGCGCGACCGTGCTGATGGGCCGCCGCACCTGGGAGTCGCTGCCGCCGCGGTTCCGGCCGCTGCCGGGCAGGCGCAACCTTGTGCTCTCGCGCACGCCGCAGGACGGCGCGGAGACCTTCCCCGACCTGCGCGAGGCCCTCGACGCGGCCGACGGGGACGTGTGGATCATCGGCGGCGCGGCCGTCTACGCCGCGGCGCTGCCGTTCGCGGACCGCGTCGTCGTCACCGAGATCCGCGAACTCTTCGAAGGCGACACCCTCGCCCCCGAGATCGACCGCGCCCCCGACTCCACCGGGGACTGGCAGGAATCCACCACCGGCCTCCACTACCGCTTCCTCACCTGGGACTGAAGCCCCGCGATTTCGCGAGAAAATGACGGCACTACCGCCTGCGTTTGATCTTGCCTTTCAGCGTCGTTGTTGGTCGTTGTCTTGTCAGCGGCGAAGCCGCTGAGCAGCGACCACCAGAGCAAAAAGACCACCAGCGGGTTCTCAGCTGCTTCCTCGCGAGGACAGCTTTTTTCCTCGTGGCGGAGCCACTTGGAAAAAAGATCCCGCAGCGAGGAAGCAGCTGAGGTTCCGCCACCCAACCAGCCACTCAAGCCGAGATCAAAACACGGCAAGCTAAACCCGGGCGGCGTTCAGGGTGGTGCTGAGGCGGTTCGCCGCGGCGCGGACCGCTTCGGCCCGGTCGTCACCGGCGGCACCGGTGAAGTCGTCGCTGTGGCCGCCGAGGCTGATCGTGCCGATCAGCGACTCGCCGGAGCCGAGCACGGGAGCGGCCACCGCTGAGACGCCGTGCAGGTAGTCGTTGCGGCTGCGGGCGATCCCTTCCGCTCGCGCCCGGTCGAGGTGTTCGGCGAACTCCGCCGGGTCGACCACGGTCTCGCCGGTGAACGCGGGCAGCGGTTCCCGCAGGACCCGGCGGCGCAGCTCGGAGTCGAACGCGACCATCGCCACGGGTGCCGCGGCGGCGTGGAACGGCAGCACCGATCCGATGGCGACCGCGGCCAGCACCATGGGCTTGCCGCCCTCGACCCGGTCGATGCACACGGCCCCGGCGCCGGAGGGGACCATCAGGAACGCCGTGTCGCCGAAGCGCTCGGCCAGCGCTTCGAGCTCCGGCCGCGCCTCGGTGCGCAGGTCGAACCCGGCGAGCGCGGCGGCGCCGATGGTGAACACCGGCATCCGGACGCGGTAGGCGCCGCTGTGGTCGCGGTGCATCCAGCCCGCTTCGACGAACGAGCTCATCAGCCGGTGCACGGTCGGCTTGTTCAGCCCGCTGGCGGCCGTGAGCTCCGCGAGCGTGATCACCGGCCGCTGCGCGCTGAAGTGGCCGAGCAGCTGGCAGGCGCGCAGCACCGAGCCGACGGTCTCCCGCCCGGCGCCGTCTTCGGCAGCCTCTTGTCCCACCGTCACCTCACCCGTCGCGTCCGTGGCGTACCAGGCTAGCGAGTCCTCGCCGCCCGGTACTCGATCAGTGTCCCGCTGGTGGCCGAGCCGCCACCTCGTCCGGCGCGCGGGGCGTGGACGGGCCGTCACCAGCCCCGCGGTGCCGATTGCTTGACATGGCCCGCCCCCTCCCGCACAGTTTCGTAACGCGTTTCGGATCACGATACACAAGGGAGTGGTCAGTGGATCTGCGCGAGATGATCAACGAAGGACTCGTCCAGGCACCCGGTGTCTGGGACGGGCTCACCGCACGGCTGGCGGAGCAGGCGGGATTCCCGGCGCTGTGCGCGTCCGGGTTCGCGATCTCCGCGGCGCTGGGCTACCCGGACGCCGAGCTCTACACGATGTCGGAGAACCTGCAGGCCGTCCGCACGATCCGCGAGGCCAGCCCGCTGCCCGTCATCGCCGACATCGACACCGGCTACGGCAACGCCGTCAACGCCGCCCGGACCGCGCGCCGGTTCGCCGACGCCGGGGTCGCCGCCGTGTTCATGGAGGACCAGCGCTCCCCGAAGCGCTGCCCGCTCATCCCCGGAGCCGAGCTCGAACTGCTCGACCTGCCCGAGGCCACCGGCAAGATCCGCGCGGTGCGCGACGCGGCGGCGGCCACGGGGATGCTCGTGATCGCCCGCACCGACGCCAAGGGCGACGAGGCGCTGCGCCGCGCCGAGGCCTACGCGGCGGCGGGCGCGGACCTGATCATGCCGGTCACCAAGACGTTCACCAGCACCGAGGAATGGCGGCGCTGCCACGAGGTCGCCGGCGTCCCGCTGATGGCGACGCTGACCGCCTCGGCGTGGACCGAGCGGGAGTTCACCCCCGAGGTGATGGAGCAGATCGGCGTCCGTATCGCGCTGCTGCCCACCCAGGTGCTGATGGCGGTGACCGGCGCCGCTCAGGAATCCCTGCGCCGGCTCGCCGCCGGTGAACCCCCGGCGCAGGTCAGCGCCGACGCCACCGCGCACCACGACTTCGTCGAGCTCATCGGCATGCCGGAGATCGAGCGCCAGCAGCGCTCGTACCTGCCCGCCGCCGAAACGGCCTGAAGGAGCGCCATGCCGAGCACGATCACCGAGAAGATCCTGGCCAGGGCCGCGGGCGTCGCCTCCGTGAAAGCGGGCGAGAACCTGCCGGTGCGGCCGGACCACATGATCGCCTACGACTTCCCCGGCTACACCGACGTGATGTTCCGGCAGATGCACGACGACTTCGGCATCCGCGAGCTCGCCGAGCCGGAGCGCTACCTCGTGTTCATCGACCACATGCTCACCAAGGGCACCGACAAGGAGCAGGAGGTCCACCAGGTCACCCGCGACTGGTGCGAGTTCTACGGCATCCCGCTGCACGAGGCCCAGGGCATCGGGCACCAGGTGATGGCCGAGCTCGGCTACGCGCTGCCGGGCAACTTCCTGATCCACTTCGACGGCCACATCTCCGGCGCGGGCGCGTTCGGCGCGCTGGGCTGGGGCGTGCGCCGGGACCTGCTGGAGGCGTGGGTCTCCGGGCGGATCCACCTCGACGTCCCCCGCACCACCCGCTTCGAGCTGACCGGCGAGTTCGCCCCCGGCGTGGACAGCAGGGACCTGGTGCACCACATCATCGGCGAGTTCGGCGCCGACGGGTGCGCGCACCAGGTGATGGAGTTCGCCGGGCCGGGCGCGCGGTCGATGTCCATCGACCGCAGGCAGGGCCTGTGCGGGATGGCGATGTTCACCGGCGCGGTGTCGGCGGTGTTCGAGCCCGACGAGGCCGCGCTGTCCTACGCGCGGCGGGTCGCGGCGGCGGACTTCACCCCGCAGCTGCCCGATCCCGGCGCCGAGTACGCGGCCGTGCACACCATCGACCTCTCGGCGCTGCGCCCGCAGGTGGTGCTGCCCGGTTCGGCCCGCTCCGCCAACACCCGCGGCGCCGCAGAGCTGTCCGGCACTCCCGTCACCAAGGCGTTCATCGGTTCCTGCGCCAGCGGGCGGATCGAGGACATCCGGGCCGCGGCCCTGGTCCTGGACGGGCGGCAGGTCGGTCCGGGCGTGGAGCTCAACGTGGTGCCGACCTCCGACGCCGTGCACCGGCAGGCCGAGGCCGAGGGGCTGCTCGACGTGCTGCGGGCCGCGGGTGCGCAGATCGCCCGCTCCAGCTGCGACTTCTGCTTCGGCTACCAGAAACCGCTGCAAGCCGACGAGAACTGCATCTCCACCGGCGTGCTCAACATCTCCGGCCGGATGGGCAGCACCGAGGCGAACATCTACATGGGTTCGGCCTACACGGTCGCGGCGAGCGCCGTCGCGGGCACCATCACCTCGGCGGAGGAGGTGACGCGGGCATGAGCGCCGCGCGCGACTACCCGCCGCCGCCGGACGTCATCCGCGGCCGGGTGGCCTGGGTGTTCGGCGACGACTTCGACATCGACCTGGTGATCGGCGTCGAGAACATCAAGTCCTACGACGCGGATTTCCTGCGCGGCAAGGTGATGCGGGCCTACGACCCGGATTTCGCCGACCGCGTGCGGCCGGGCGACGTGATCGTGGGCGGCCGGAACTTCGGCTACGGGCACCCGCACTACCCGCCGATGGTCGCGCTGCGCGACTTGGGCATCGCGGCGGTCCTGGCGGAGTCCTTCTCCCCCGGTTTCTGGCGCGGCGAGACCTACAACGGCATGCCGCTGCTGACGGTGCCGGGCATCAGCACGGCGGTCGGCACCGGCGACGACGTGGCGGTCGAGTGGCGGCGGGCCGTGGTCCGCTCCGGCGGCACCGAGCTGCACGGCGAGCCGCCCAGCGACCGGGCGCGGCGGGTGATCGAGGCGGGCGGTTCGCTGAAGCTCCTGCTCGCCGAGCACGCCGCCGATTCCGGCCCGCCGCGCTGAGGGCTCGCGCCGACCACCACCTCACCGGCGACCCGTTCCGCCGACCCGATCAACGATGATCAGGAGCTCCACCATGCCCGACACGACCTCACCCGCCGGTGCGGCGACGACGACCGGGACGAACCCGGCGATGGCCCGCCGCGCCGCCATGGCGGGCGGCGTCGGCACGCTGATCGAGTACTACGACTTCAGCGTCTACGCCTTCCTCGCCGTGACGATCGGCCCGCTGTTCTTCCCCAGCGGCCAGCCCGCCGTGTCGCTGCTGCTCACGCTGGCGGTGTTCGGTTCCGCGTACGTGATGCGGCCGATCGGCGGCTGGTTCTTCGGGCGGCTCGGCGACCGCCGCGGCCGGCGGCACGCGCTGGTCGTGACGGTCGTGGCGATGGGCGTGTGCTGCGGGCTGCTGGGCATCCTGCCGACGTACTCCGCGGTCGGCGTGCTCGCGCCGGTGCTGCTGGTGCTGATCCGGCTGGCGCAGGGGTTCTCGGCGGGCGGCGAGATCGGCGGCGCGGCGACCTACGTCGCGGAGTCCGCCCCGCCCCGGCGGCGCGGGCTCTACGGCTCGGTCACGGCGCTCGGCTCGACCTTCGGCTTCGCGCTGTCGGCGGCGATCGTGGGCCTGGTCAGCACGCTGACCACCGACGAGCAGATGGCCGCGTGGGGGTGGCGGATCCCGTTCCTGATCTCCATCCCGCTGGCGGTGCTGTGCCTGTGGGTGCGGGTCCGGCTGGAGGACACCGCGGAGTTCGCCGAGATGGCCGACAAGCAGGAAGTCGTGCGCAGTCCGCTGCTGCAGGTCGTCAAGGAGCGCCCGGGCGCGGTGCTGCGGGTCATCGGCATCGCGATCGCGATGAACGGCAGCGGCTACATCGGCCTGACCTACTTCAACGTCTACCTGATCAACGATCTCGGTTTCGAGGAGCAGGCGGTGTACTGGACCTCGGCGATCGGCATCGCGCTCGCCTGCGTGACGTACCCGATCGCCGGTGCGCTCTCGGACCGGTTCGGGCGCAGGCCGGTGCTGATCACCGCGTACGTCGGCTACCTGGTCATCGCCTGGCCCGCCTTCGCGGTGCTCGGGGCGACGTCGAGCATCGTCGTCGTCGGGCTCGTCTACGTCGTCTACATGTCGTTCAACGGCTTCGCGCAGGTCCCGGCGTTCCCCCAGTTCACCGAGCTGTTCCCGCGACGCGTGCGCTACACCGGCGTGGCGCTGGGCTTCAACGTCGGCACGATCATCGCCGGGGGCAGCGCGCCCTACATCGCCGCGCAGCTCGTGCAGAGCACCGGGGACCCGATGGCTCCGGCGTTCTGGGTGATGGGCGTCGCGGTGGTCGGTCTCGTGACGGTGCTGACCATGCGGGAGACCAGCCGCGAACGGCTGCCGGTGTGACCGCTTAGGAATTCTTTCAGATTGACCTGCGTAGCTGGTTGCTCAGCGGAACCTCAGCGGCTTCCTCGCTGCGGGATCAATTTTTCGAGTGGCTCCGCCACACGCAAAATTGCTGTCCTCGCGAGGAAGCCGCTGAGAACCCGCCGGTGGTCGGCTTGCTCAAGCCGGTCACTGCTCAGCGGCTTCGCCGCTGACAGGACAACGACCAGAAGATCACGCTGCAAAGGCCCCTCAGCACAGGAATTCGACCGCAGTTTCCGAGAGGAGATCGACCGTGCTCGATCCGATCCGCCGCACACCTGCGGAGGCTCCGTCCGCCGCGCCGGACGCCGACGTGGTGGTGGACCGGGAGGTGGACTTCCTCTGCATCGGTGGTGGGCTCGGCGGGCTCGCCGCGGCGGTGCGGGCGGCCGAGCTCGGCGGCGAGGTCCTCGTCGCCGAGCGGTCCGAGTTCGTGGGCGGCGTCGCGGCCTACAGCGGCGGGTTCGTCTGGGTCGGCGGGAATCCCCTGCAGTCACCGCAGGACGCCCCGATCGACGCGGTCGAGTCCTATTTGGACCACGTCCAGGGCGACCGCCCGGTGGACCGCGCGGCCCGGCGCGACTACCTCCACGACGCCCGGGAGGCGACCGCGTGGTTCGCGTCGGCGGGCGTGCCGCTGCGGACCATCCCGGGAGCTCCGGACCTCTACTACCCCGCGCCCGGTTCGACGGCCGAAGGGCGGTTGTTCGAGTGCGTCGTCGACGGCCGGGAGCTCGGCCCGTGGCGGGAGCACCTGCGGCCGGGGCCGTACTACGACGTGGGCGTCAGCCGCACCGAGCAGTACGCCGATTCGCGCCGCGACGAGCGGGACGCGGACCGCTTGACCCACGGGGTCGGGCTCGCCGCCGCGTTCGTCCGGGAGGCGCTGGTGCGCCGGGGCGTCGAGTGCCTGCTGGAGTCCAGGGCGCGCGAGCTGCTGCTCGACGGCACGACCGTCGTCGGCGCCGTGCTCGACGGGCCGCACGGGCAGGTGCGGGTCCGGGCCCGCGGCGGCGTGCTGATCGCGGCGGGCGGCTACGGCGGCTCTCCGCAGGGCGCGGAACTGGAGGACCTGCCGGAACTCGTCGAGAGCGCGCCTCCGGTGGTCGACGGCGATTCGATCGCGCTCGCCGAGCAGACGGGAGCGGGCCTGGTCCGGGGCGCCGACCCGTTCTTCAGCGTCGGGTACGCGTTCCCCGGCGAGGTCCACCCCGGCACGGACGTCCCGCTGGTGCGACCGCTGCTGACGCACCTCGGCTCGCCGCACTCGCTGATCGTGAACCGGGACGGGCGCCGGTTCGGCGACGAGAGCTACTACGGCGCGTTGATCAGCGCGCTGCGCCGCTTCGACGCCCGGCAGCGCCGGTGGGCGAACGTGCCGTGCTGGTTCGTCGTCGACGACGAGTTCCGCCGCCGCTACGGCATAGGCCCGCACGCGCCGGGCGCGCCGTGGCCGAGCTCGATCCCGCGCGCCGACGACCTCCGCGAGCTGGCCGGGCTGATCGGCGTCGACGAGAACGGGCTGGAGCGGACCGTCGCCGAGTTCAACCGGGCCGCCGACCTCGGCGAGGATCCCGAGTTCGGCCGGGGTTCGCTGCCGTTCGTGCGGCGGACCTACGGCGACCCGGCCCACGGGCCGAACCCCTGCCTGGGCGCGCTGCGGACACCTCCGTTCCACGCCCTCGAACTGTCCCTGGTCGGGTTCGGCATGGGCACGCTCGGCCTGCGGATCGATCGGGACGCCCGGGTGCTCCGGCGCGACGGTTCCCCGGTCGACGGGCTCTACGCGACGGGCAACGCCGCGGCCACCCGCGAGCTGCGCGGGTACGTCACCGGGCTGGCCAACGCCCGCAACTACACCTACGCCTACCGCGCGGCCGGGCACGCCTCCGGCCGCCGCGCCGTCCCTGAGAGCCCGTGATCTCGCGCCCCGAGCTGCTCAGCGGTGCAGCCGCTGAGCAGTGACCGGCTCGACGAAGCCGACCACCGGCGGGTCCTAAGCGACTTCCCCGCGAGGACGGCGAATCCACAGTGGACATGCACGAAAACGCGCCCCTGCGCAGTGGAATCCGCAGAGCTTCCGCCCCACCAGCTACCCGCACCGAGCTCGCAGCAGAGATTCGAGGAGTCCCATGGCGATCCGCAGCCCGTACCCCGACGTCGACGTCCCGGACGTCTCGCTGACCGAGTTCCTGTTCGGGGCGGGCCCCGGGGACCACGCCGACAAGACCGCGCTCGTCGACGGCACGACCGGCACCGCGATGACGTTCGGCGACCTGCACACCGCCGTGCACGGCGTCGCCGCCGGACTGCACGCTCGCGGTGCCCGCACCGGAGACGTGATCGGACTGGTCGGGGCGAACTCCCCGGAGTGGGTGCTGGCCTTCCACGGCGCGCTGCGCGCCAACGCCACCGTGACGACGGCGAACCCGCTCTACACGGCCGGGGAGCTGGCGAACCAGTTCGCCGACTCGGGCGCCCGGTTCGTCATCACGGCGGCGGCACTGCGGGACAAGGTGGTGGCGGCCGCGGCGAAGGCCGGGATCGACCCGGACGCGGTGTTCACCCTCGAACCCGCCGACGGGCACTGCGACCTCGCCGAGCTCGCGGCGGAGCGCGGCGCGCCGCCCGCGCCGGTCACCGGCGGCGGTGGCACGGCGGTGCTGCCGTACTCCTCGGGCACCACCGGCCGGGCCAAGGGCGTGGTGCTGATCCACCGCAACCTCGTCGCCAACGTCCTGCAGTTCGACCGGATGGTGTCCTCGACCAGGGGCAGCGCTCAGCTGGCCGTGCTGCCGCTGTTCCACATCTACGGCATGACCGTGCTGATGAACCACTGCCTGCACACCCGCGCGCCGCTGACCACGATGCCGCGCTTCGAGCTCGCCGAGATGCTGCGCCTGGTGCGCGAGCACCGGGTCCGCAAGCTCTACGTCGCGCCGCCCACGGTGCTCGCGCTGGCCAAGGACGAGCTCGTCGACTCCTACGACCTGTCCAGCCTGGAGATCGTCTTCTCCGGCGCCGCGCCGCTGGACGGGGAGCTCGGCAAGGCGCTCACCGAACGGCTGGGGTGCGCGGTCGTGCAGGGCTACGGGATGACCGAGATGTCCCCGGTGTCGCACGCGGTCCCCGAGGACCGGCTGGACCTCGACCCGGCGAGCTGCGGTGTCCCGCTGCCCGGAGTCGAGTGCCGCCTGGTGGACCCGGCGACGGGCGCGGACGTCGGGCCCGGCGAGCGCGGTGAGCTGTGGGTGCGCGGCCCGAACGTCATGTCCGGCTACCTGAACAACGCCGCGGCCACCGCGGAGACCCTCGACGCGGACGGCTACCTGCACACCGGCGACGTCGCGACGATCACCGCCGACGGCGTGCTCACGATCGTCGACCGCGTCAAGGAGTTGATCAAGTACAAGGGCTACCAGGTGCCGCCCGCCGAGCTGGAGGCGTTGCTGCTCACCCACCCGGCCGTCGACGACGCGGCGGTGATCGGCATCCGCGACGACCACGGCGAGGAGGTGCCGAAGGCGTTCGTCGTGCGACGCGCCGGGAGCGAGCTCTCCCCCGACGCGGTCCTCGCCTACGTGGCCGAGCGGATCGCCCCGCACAAGAAGGTCCGCGCCGTCGAATTCGTCGACGTGATCCCGAAATCCGCCGCCGGCAAGATCCTCCGCAACCAACTCCGCACCCGTCCCCCGCGGGAGTGATCGGCGTCGGCGGTCACCCGCGAGGTGCGGTCGTCCTCCTGGTCTGCCGCGGAGCGGTGGTCGGACGCCGAGAGCCGATCCCCGGCGGGTTCGCGGCGGCTTCCGCGAGCGGGCAGCGATTTCGCCGATATACCTGAGAAATCGCCGCCGCACACAACCAAGGGACGCCGAGGAAGCCGCACGCCGCGACGAGCCTTCAGCGGGGCTGCGCCGCGCAGGTGGTGTCCTCCGGCCGCTCACCCGTGACCAGGAACTCCGTCACCGCGTCGTTCGCGCAGCGGTTGGCGCCGACCGCGTAGACGCCGTGACCGCCCTCCTCGACGGTCACCATCCGGGCGCGCTCGCCGAGCGCCGACCGCAGTTCGCGCGCGCCGCTCAACGGCGTCCCCGGGTCGCGCTCGTTCTGCACCATGAGCACGTTCGACGGGCCGCCGTCGGTGATCGCCACCTTCGGCTCGACCGGGTCCGTCGCCCAGAACGCGCAGGCCGCGATGTTCGCCGAGGCAGCGCCGATCAGCGGGTACCGCTCCCGGTCGACCGCTACGTCCCGCTGGTAGCTCTGCACCGAACGCGGCCAGGCCGAGTCGCCGCAGAGCACGGCGAAGCGGGCCGCCGGGACGTTGTCCGACACCGGCGGCTCACCGCCCGGCACCTCGGGTTCCTCGCCCCGGTCCAGGGACCGCCACGCCCGCGCCAGCGCACCCATGTCCGAGCCGTACAGCGAGGAGAACGTCATGCCGCGGAAGATCGAGCCGGTGTAGGCCGCGACCGGTTCGCGGTCCAGGCGGGCGGCGAGCTCGTGGTACTTCGCGGTCACCTCGTCCGGTGTGGTGCCCAGCCCGTGTTCGGGGTGCCGGGCGGCGAACTCCGCGAAGTCCGGGAACCGCTCCTGCATGCCGCGGCCGAAGGCCCGCATCGCCTCGATGCCGTAGCCGCCCGGACCGAGGTTGCTGTCCAGCACGATCCGGTCGCCGCGCTCGGGGAACAACGTCGCGTAGACCGCGCCCAGGTAGCTGCCGTAGGAGGCGCCGAGGTAGGACGCCGTGGGCTCCCCCAGCGCCGCGCGGATCCGGTCCATGTCGCGGGCGGTGTTCGCCGTGGTGGTGTGCGGCAGCATCGCGCCGGTCTCGGCTTCCGCGCACTGGCGGGCCTCCGCTTTCGCGACCTCCGCCTGCCGCACCACGTCGGCCGGGTCGTTCGCGTAGGGCAGGTTCCCGATGGCCAGCTGCTCCGGCGTCAGGTCGCACGTCACGGGCGTGCTATGACCGACTCCGCGCGGGTCGAACCCGATCACGTCGTACCGGTCGCGCACGCTGCGCGGCAGCGGCGAGGGCAGCGCCGTGCTCGTGAGCAGCTGCGGGTAGTCCAGCCCGCTGCCGCCGGGCCCGCCCGGGTTCGTGAACAGCACACCGCGCCGCTGCTCGGGATTCGTGCTGGGCAGGCGCGAGATCGCGAGCTCGATGGTGGGGCCTCCGGGGTCCCGGTGGTCCAGCGGGACCCGCAGCGTCGTGCACTCCAGATCCGGTGTCGGAACGGGCGTTTCCGGGCAGGGGCCCCAGTTCAGCTCATCGGTGGCCGGTGCCGCGGACAGCGCCGGGACCACCACCGAGGTCGTCGCGGCGAGGGCGGCGCCGAGGGCCACCGGCAGCAGGAACCTGCGCATCGAACTCCTTCTCGCGTGCATCGTCCGGTCGCGGTCGGCGACGCGGGTCCCGCCGGTCATCGCGGAGACGCCTCGGCAGCCGTGGCCGAGGCGTGCTCGCACGGCCGGAGAGAGCGGGGCGCGTCCGCCGACCTGGTTCGCAGGGCGGCCGGTCGATGCCTGGGTGCGGGCAGGGCCCAGGGAGCGAGGCCGAGGGCGACGAGGACCGGTGTCGTGGGCATGTCCCGATCTCATCGCGATCCGGGGCCGCTCAGTAGTGCGGCCGCGTCACCACCGCACCGTGACGTGGCCGCCCCCGCGGACCTGACGTGGTGTCACTGGTGGCGTCGCCGACCGGTGCGGCATGCTCGGCGAGAACCACCGCCCGAACCGGAGGACCATGACCGACACCCGCCCCGCGGGCCGCCCGAGCTGGACCGGTGGCGCGCTGCAGAAGCGGCTGCGCACGCTCAACCTGATCACGACGGTGCCGCCGGTCGCGATCGCCGGCGTGGCCTCGCTGGTGCTCACGGCCCAAACCTGGGCGCACGTCGTGATCCAGGCCGTGGGAGTCGCGGCGGCCGTGGCGACCGCCGAGCGCTGGACGGCGGGCGACTTCCTCCGCGTCGCCCGGCCCTGCCTGGTCGTGACCGCGGCGGTGTGGCTCGCCGGGGCGCTCACCGACGCCTACGGCGCGGCCTACGGGGTCTGCCTCGTGGGCGCGTTCCTGATCCCGCCGCTGCGCCGCCACCGGCTCGCGGCGCTGCTCGGGTTGACCGCCTTCGTCGCCGCGCTGGGTGCGGCGAACCTGCTCGTCCACGGCGACGACACCGGCGCCCGGCTCTTCCAGTACGTCGTGGTGCCCGCCCTGACCCTGCCGGTGGGGACCGCTTTCGTGTTCCTCAACCAGCGCTTCTACGACCTGATCGCCGAAGTGGAGCAGTCGAGGGAGCGGGACGCCGAACTGGCCGTGATGCGCGAGCGCATGCGCTTCGCCGGGGACCTGCACGACATCCAGGGCCACACGCTGCACGTGGTGAAGCTGAAGGTCGCGCTCGCCGAGAAGCTGCTGGACGTCGACACCGGCCGGGTGCGGGAGGAACTGCGGGAGGTGCACACCCTGGTCGGCGACACCATCGTGCAGACCAAGGAACTCGCGCACGCCCAGCGGCGGCTGAACCTGTCCGCGGAGCTGGAGAACGCGAAGAACCTCTTCGAGGCGGCGGGGATTCGGGTGCGCGTCGAACGCGAAGCCGACGCGCACCCGCGCATCGGCGAGCTGCTCGGCCAGGTCCTGCGCGAGACCACGACGAACATCCTGCGCCACGCCCAGGCAGGCCAGGTCCGGATCACGCTGTCGGTCACCGGCATCACCATCGTCAACGACGGCGCGGCGGAGTCCGGTCCGCCGGAGCTGAGCGGGCTCGCCGCGCTGCGCGAGCGCGTCGCCGATCACGGCGGCGAGCTGGAGGTGTCGCGGCGGGACGGCCGGTTCCGCACCGCGGCGGCCTTCCGCGACCTGCCGGACCGGGAGGAGACCCGATGACCACGGTGGTGCTCGCCGACGACGAGGCGCTGCTGCGCAAGGCGCTCTCCGCCCTGCTACCCCTGGAAGGCGAGATCACGGTGCTCGCCGAAGCCGAGGACGGCCGGGCCGCGGTCACCGCCACCCTGCGGCACGAGCCGGACGTGCTCGTGATCGACCTGGAGATGCCGCGGGTCGACGGCCTCGGCGCCGTCGCCGAGATCCGCCGGGAACGACCGGGACAGGTGATCCTCATGCTCACCCGGCACGCGCGGCCCGGCGTGCTGCGCCGCGCGTTGAAGCTCGGCGTCCAGGGCTTCGTCAGCAAATCCGCGGAACCCGCGCACATCACGTCGGTGATCAAGGCGCTGCACGCGGGCAAGCGCTGGATCGACCCCGACGTCTCCGCGCTCGCGGTAGTCGACGACTGCCCGCTCACCGAACGCGAACTCGACGTCCTGCGCGCGACCCGCGACGGCTTCTCGGCCGCCGAGATCGCCGCACGCCTGCACCTCGCGGAAGGCACCGTCCGCAACTACCTGTCGAGCGCCCTGCAGAAGACCCAGACCCGAACCCGCCACGAAGCAGCCCGCTACGCCCGCGAACACGACTGGCTGTAGTGACGACCGCTGATCACAGTCCTAAATAGACTGGGAGTTCGGCGTGGCCGTTGGAGATGAAGGAGGGGTAGGGGCGGAGCTCGGCCGCCGGGACCGCGAGCGACAGGTTCGGGTAGCGGTCGAACAGGGCCGGTAGTGCGAGCGCCGATTCCAGGCGGGCCAGCGACGAGCCGAGGCAGAAGTGCGTGCCGTGACCGAAGGTCAGGTGTTCCTTGTCCTCGCGGGTGATGTCGAAGCGATCGGCGTCCTGGTGCGCTCGCGGGCACCGGTTGGCGCTGCCGAAGGCCGCCAGGATCGGGTCGCCCGCGCGGATCGTCACGTCCCCGACCGCGATGTCCTCGACGGCGTAGCGCAGCGGCATCACCGAGACGGGCGGCTGCCAGCGCAGCGCTTCCTCGATCGCGTCGTCCCAGCCGCGCTCGCCGGACCGGACCTGCGCGAGCTGGTCGGGGTGGGTGAGCAGGGCCGTGATCGCGTGGTCGAGGTGGTTCGCGGTCGTCTCGTGCCCGGCGCCGATGAGCAGGAGCAGGGTCTGGATCAGCTCCTCCTCGGAGAGAAGGGAGTGCTGCTCGTCGCGGAGGGTGAGCAGCGCGCTGGTGAGATCGTCGCCGGGGTCGCGGCGGCGCTCGGCGATGAGCTCCAGGAACAGGTTCCGCCCGGCGTCGAACGCGGCGGCGGCAGCACCGGGTTCGGCCGTGGTGGACACCAGGACGTCGGTGAGGTACCGCAGCTGCGCGCGCGGACCGCCTTCGGGGACGCCGACCAGCTGGCAGATCACCTCGATGGGCAGCGGATAGCAGAACCGCGCGCGGAGGTCGACGACGTCGGCGCCGTCCTCGGCGAGCTCGTCGAGGAGTTCTTCGACGACCCGCCCGATCCACGGGCGCATCGCCTCGACCCGGCGAGCCGTGAAGGCCTGCGAGACCAGCGAGCGCAACCGCCGGTGCTCCGAACCGTACGCGTTGAGCATGTCCTGCCGGGCGATCCACGCCATCAGCGGCCAGTCCGCGGAGACCTCCCCGTTGATCCAAGCGGGCCAGTGCCGATTCGGGTCCTTCGACACCCTCGGGTCGGTCAGCAACCGCCGCAACGTCGCCGGATCGGAGACGGACCAGGCGACGACCTCCCCCGGTAGCACCACCTGCGCGACCGGGCCGCGCTCGCGCACGCGCGCGGCCTCGGCGTGGATGTCGGTCGCGTCCGGATCGAGGACGTACGGCTCGGGCGTCTGCATCGGCGGCCCCTCTCGTCACGGCGAGTGATCGGCGGTGCTCCCCACTGTCTTGCGATTCGAGCCCGGCCGTCAGCCACCGAACAGGTCGCCTCGCCACTTCACGCGTACGGCGGATCGCCCACCCCGAACCGAACGCCGCGAGCTGCCGACGAGGCCGTAGGCGTGCGCTCTCGCCGGACCCGGTCGCGCGGTCCGCGACGCGAGGCACCGCCGAGGTGCGCGAGCCGCCACGCGTCGAAGACCTGCGGACGGAGCGCTCAGCCGCGCCGGACGCCTTCGACTGCTCCGGGGGCGAGGGTCGGGGTGGTCACGGGGGCATCGCCCAGCGCGTCGTCCACGGCCGCGAGCACGTCCGGGGAGAGCTCCACCCCGGAGGCCGCGGTGTTCGCCCAGACCTGCTCCGGCCGGGAGGCGCCGACGATGGCGGCGGCGACCTCACCGCGGCGCAGCACCCACGCCAGGGCCAACGTCGTGAGGTCCAGCCCGGCCCCGTCCGCGATGGGCGCCAAGCGGTCGACGGCGGCCAGCGCCACGGTCTCGTCGAAGATCGCCGTCATCGCCCGCGAGCCCTGCGCGTCGACTCGGCGGCTGCCCTCCGGCGGCGGCGTGCCGGGTCGGTACTTGCCGGTGAGCATGCCCTGCGCCAGCGGGGACCAGACGATCTGCGCGATGTCGTTCTCGGCGCACAGGCCGAAAAGTTCGGCTTCCGGCGCCTGCCACAGCATCGAGTACTGCGGTTGCGAGGACGCGAACAGCTCCGGCCCGGCGAGATCGATCGCCGCCCGGATCTGCTCCGGCGTCCACTCGCTGAAACCGAGGTGGCGGGCCTTGCCCTGCTCCACGACGCGCTGCAGCGCGGTGATCGTTTCCTCGATCGGGACCTCCGGGTCGAACCGGTGGGCCTGGTAGAGGTCGACGTGGTCGGTGCGCAGGCGGGTCAGCGATGCGTCGATCTGCTGGGCGATCTTGGGCGCGGACAGGCCCCGTCCGGTCTCCGGCATGGCGCCCCAGACCTTGGTGGCCAGCAGGTAGGAATCCCTCGGGTGGCGCGAGAGGATCTCCCCCCAGGCCAGTTCCGCGGCGCCGTTGCCGTAGATGTTGGCGGTGTCGAACAGGGTGATGCCCGCGTCGAGCGCTGCCTCGGTGACCGCCCGGTTGGCTTCCAGGTCGGTGTCGTCGTCGAAGAACATCCAGGAACCGAGGGCGATCTCGGAGACTTCCAGGCCGGACGAGCCGAGCTCGCGGTACCGCATGCGGTCGTTCCTTTCCGGCGGGGCCGCCGACTCGTCCGTGCCGATCACCGGGTGCGGGACCGACGGGACGATTCGGCCGGGTGCCGCCGGTAGCGTGACGCCTGCTCCTCGATGGCCGATCCAGGCCGGTGGCGATCGGGGATGAACAAGGTACACGCTAGCCGCAGCGGCCCACCTGCGTGCGAATCAGTGCAGAAGTGCCACCGATCCCGAATGGTCACCCACACGCCCACGAACAGGTTGCGGGAGGAGTGCGCGCACTTTCACCGCCTGACAGCTCGGCCACCACGGAGCCGCAGGGCGAAGAGTCGGTGCACGCACTCCTCCCGCAACCGCGCCACCTTCCGCTCGACACCGCCGCCGTCCCAGCGCGCGCCCGTCCGGCGGGACGGTGATCCGCAGCGCGCCGGGGTGCGGTTCAGTCGTTGTGGAGCGGGGCGATCACTCCGCCGCGGGCCAGGAGGGGACGGCTGCGTCGAGGGCTCGTTGAGCGAGGGCGCAGGGGTCCGCGGTGGCCCCACTGGGGATCTTGGCCTTGGCCGAGACGGCCTGCTCGGCGTTGGCGGCCACGACCAGTTCGCACTTGCCGTCGGCCTTCGGGTCGCCGGAGTTGGCGCGGACCGCGGGGTGCTCGCCGACGGTCAGCTCGCCGAAGTCGGAGTACTTCGCGGCCTCGTCGCGGAAGTCCTGCACGGAGCGCTCCGGCTCCACGCCGACCGCGAGCTCCACGCCACCGCCCGCGGACTTCCAGGTGCAGCCGTCGGTGGTCTCCTCGCCCGCCTCGTGGAAACCCAGCTCGTGGATCGTCTGGGAGGGCACCAGGTCGCACGGGGACTCGTTGCTCGGGTCCTTCGGGGACGCCACCTGCTCGCCCTGGCCGCAGGCGGCCAGCGACGCCGCGACGGCGAGGCCGACCAACCCGAGCCGTGCCGCTCCGAAGCGGGTCATCGCAACCTTCTCGTTCACACTCATCACGCCTGCCGTTGATCCGGTCCGGATCGGGTCGATCCGGAGAACTCGCGCCCTCCCCGCTGGACGCGCTGCATGATGCCCCGCGCACCCCGCCGAAACCCCGCCGTGGCGAGAACCCGCCGACTTCTGAGGCCGCCCGGACGCGGAATCCGCAGTGGGTTTGTTCACCCGTCCGCGATGGGCACCCGGTAGCGACGAGGTCAGCTCCACGCGATCCGCCGCGGCCGTTCGCCGGGAGTCGGCGCGACACGGCGCCGCCGTCGGCGCACCCGGCGATCCACCGGGGTCCACTCAACGTGAAAGAGATTCGCCATGACGCATTCGCGCAGCTCACGTGGTTCACACCGCTCGAACAAGGAAGAGCGCCGGCCCGATGAGGTCGAGACGAACGAAAGGACCTCCTGGACCACCGGCTCACCCTCCGCCGGGGCTTCCGCCGGAGGGGCGTCCGCCGTCGGAGCGTCCGCCGTCGAGCGGCCCTCAGGCGAGGAACCCGCCGATCGGACGCGCGGCGATGACGCCCGGGCCGACCGCACGAACGGCACGGCAGAGCCGGTCAAGAACAGCCCCATGGCGGTGGCCGCCCTCGTGCTGGGGTTGCTGTCCCTGTTCTGCATCCTGGTCGGCGTGCTCGCACCGTTGGCGATCGTGCTCGGGATCGTCGCCATCGTGCTCGGCATCATCGGCCGCAAGAAGGGTTCTCAGCCGCAGCGGGCCGGTCAAGGCCTCGCCACCGCGGGCATGATCATGGGCATCATCGCGCTGGCCCTCGGCATCTTGGCCGGCATCGCCGTCATCATCGGCCTGTCGAACCCCGACATCATCGGCCCGGTCCAGGAGCAGATGAACAACGTGATGCCCCCCGGCTGACAGCAAGGCGTCAGTCGTCGTTAGTCCGGTCAGTGGCGAAGCCGCTGAGCAGCGACCACCAGAGCAACCGGCACTGCAGCGGGTTCTCAGTCGTCTTCTCGCGAGGACAGCTTTTTCCCTCGTGGCGGAGCCACTCGGGAAAAAGATCCCGCAGCGAGAAGACGACTGAGGTTCCGCCACCCGACCCCTGCCCAGGCCGAGAACAGCGACAAGGCCGTCAGGGGTTTTCGTGGAGGGTTAGGAATGTCCAGGTGGAGCCGGGGGCCAAGCCGCTGAGGGACTTGCCGCAGTTCTGCAGGACCACCGGTCCCGAGGTGATGTGCTGGGTACCGGCGTGCAGGTCGCGGAAGAACCGCTGCAGCGCTCCGCGGCGCAACGCCGCCGTGGCGGCCCACTTGTAGACGGTCTGCCCGACGGATTGCGCCGACCAGGTGGCGTTGTTCAACGCCAACCGGGTCAGGGTCTCCTGCTCGGCGGTGAGGAGTTCGCCGCGGACCAGGGTGGCCGCGTTGTCCGCCCAGACCTCGTGGACCCAGGCGCGCGCCGACCGCAACGCGCTCTCCGCCTCGGCGTATTCGGCGTGGAACTGGCCGGTGTCCACGGCGGCGTGGGGCTTGCCGGTCTTCTCGGCGGCCAGCACCTTCATCTCGTCGAGCATGCGGCGGCCCACGCCGAGCGCCCAACCGGCGTGGAAGAGGGAGGACATGTTCACCAATCCCGCGCGGTAGAGGGCGCCACCGTGCGGGTTGTCCGTGGTGGCCGCCTCGTAGACGTGGGAGCCGGGCACGAAGACGTCCGCGCAGCGGTAGTCGATGCTGCTGGTCGCGCGCAGCCCCATCACGTCCCAGTCGTCGATCTGCCCCACCTGGTCTTTCGGCAGGGTGCAGATGAGCGCCGCACCGGTCTGCTCGCACTGCGCGGCGGTGTGGACGTGGTCGGCCAGCGGCAGTCCCGAGGCGAAGTGCCAGCGGCCCGTGATGCGGTAGCCCCCGTCGACCCGCACGGCGGTGCCGGGTTTGGTCCCCTGGCCCGCGATCAACGCGTGGTCGCCGTTGCTCACGTCGGGGAACAGGTCGCGAGCCGCCTCCGCGCCGAGGTACGCGGCGGTCGTCCCGGTCACCATCTGCAGGGCCATCACCGACCAGCTCGCGGTGGAGTCGGCGTGCGCGAGGCGGGCTACGGAGTCGATGATCTGGTGCGGCGCGAACTCGTAGCCGCCCAGTTCGCGGGGGATGCAGACCCGGAAGACACCGGTGTCGCGCAGCGCCTCGACGACCACGTCGGTGAGGCGGCCCAGTTCCTCGGACCGTTCGGCGTTCTCGTCCAGCAGCGGGGCGATGGCGTCCAGCCGCCGCATGAGCGGTGCGTACTCGTCGCTGACGTTGATCCCGGCCTCGGCCATGCTCGTCCCTCCCGCGCAGAGGTGGTCCGGTCGCTGCGGTGCGCCTCGGGCCAGGCTAGGAGGCGGGAACGCGGCGTGCAGGCAGAACGGCGAATTCGCACCGCGTTTCGACGACGACCGCGCGGATCTCGTCAGTCCACAGTGGACTAAGACTAGGGGAATCCGCTCAGAGGCCGAGCCGCAACGTGGAGCCGCACGCCCGCGAGCAGCAGGTCATCATGCTGCGACCGGCGGCGCGCTCGGCCTTGGTCAGCACCCGGTCGCGGTGGCCGATCGCGCCGTCGAGCACCGCGACCTCGCAGGAACCGCACAGGCCCTCCTCGCAGTCGCTGGGCACGTCGACACCGGCCGCGCGCAGCGCGGACAGCAGCGTCCCGTTGGCGGGGACGGCGACGGTACCGCCGGAGTCGGCGAGTTCGACGTCGAACGCGTGCTCGCGGGCGGGGTCGAGGAGTGCCTCCACCGCACCGAAGTGCTCGACGTGCAGGGAATCCGCCGGCCAGTGCCGCATCGACTCCTCGATCGCGTCGAGCAGCCCTCGCGGTCCGCACGCGTAGACCTGCCCGCCCGGCACGGGTTCGGCGAGCAGCGCCGCGACGTCGAGCCGGTCGCCGCGCGCGTGCACCGTCAACGCGTCGCCGTGGTCTTCGCGGAGCCGGTCGAGGAACGCCATCGTCGTTTCGCCGCGCCCGCAGTAGTGGATCTCGTAGGTACCACCGGCGGCGCGGACCTGGTCGGCCATCGCGATGATCGGGGTGATGCCGATGCCACCGGCCACGAACACGTGACCGCCGGCGTCCGGGGCGAGCCGGAAGTGGTTGCGCGGCCCCCGGATCCGCAGCACCTGCCCTGCTTCGAGCCGGTCGTGCACGAATCGCGACCCGCCCCTGCTCCCGGGTTCGCGCAGCACGGCGATCCGGTACCGGTCCGGGTCGGCGGGGTCACCGCACAGCGAGTACTGCCGCGACAGCTCCCCCAGCTCGACGTCGATGTGCGCGCCGGGTGTCCAGCGCGGCAACCCGGAACCGGCCAGCGTCACCGAGACGACGCCGTCGGCGACCGGCTCGACGGCGTCGACCGTCACGGTTCGCGCGAGGGCGCGGCGGACCGGTTCCCCGATGCGCACCGGGTGCTCGCGGCCGAGCAGTCCGGGGTCGCGGCGCTCCGGGTTGGCCGCCGGGTCCCAGCGCACCCACAGGTGCTCCGGCCCGCGGAAGGACGTGTTGGGCAGGTACGTCAGCTCCCGGCCGGGCACCCGCTCCAGGTGCGGGAGCCGCTTGGTGAGCTCTTCCAGGAACACCTGCAGTTCCATCCGGGCGAGGTTCTTGCCCAGGCACTGGTGGCTGCCGTAGCCGAAGGTCAGGTGGTCCGCGGCGTTGTCGCGCCGGATGTCGAAGCCGTCCGGGTCGTCGAAGTGGCGTTCGTCGTGGTTGGCCGAGGAGTTGACGATGAGCAGCTTCGCGCCGCGCGGGATCGACACGCCCCCGATCTCCGCGTCGGCGGTCGCCACGCGCCGCCAGGCGGCGACCGATCCGTTGTGCCGCAGGCATTCCTCGACGGCGTTGGAGATGAGCGACGGGTCCGCGCACAGCTCGTCCCACGCGGAACGGTTCTCCAGCAACGACTTCACCGCGTTGGCCGCGGCGTTGGCCGTCGTCTCGTGCGCGGCGACGATCCCGGCCATCATCATCGAGTGCAGGTAGGAATCCGTGATGGTCTCGGGCATCTGCTGCTGCAACCGGATGCTGCACGGCATCCAGCCCGGCCCGGACGGGTCCGCCCGCAGCTTCGCCAGGACTTCGCCCGCGTACCGCCAGAAGTGTCCGACCGCGTCCGCCACCTCCACCTGCTGCTCCGGTGACGGGCGCCCCCAGGTGTTGACGGTGTGGGCGATCGAGTACTTCCGCAGCGTCGGCACGTCCTCCTCCGGCACGCCCAGGAAGTGCAGCGCGACGGTGAGGGTGACCTCCCAGAACATCTCGTCGACGAGGTCCGCTTCGCCCGCGTCGACGAACCGGTCGACGTACTCGCGGGCGAGCTCGCGCACCATCGGCTCGTGCTCCGCCAGCGCCTCGGGCGCGAAGGAGCCCATGAGCGCCCTGCGCCGCGGCTGGTGGGCGGGCTCGTCCTCGTTGACCAGCGTGCGGTCCATGGCGTAGCCGTGTTCGGCGAGCTTGCGGGTGGCCGCCGCCGAGACCGGGGTGATCTTCTCCAACGCGATCGACGGCGAGAACAGCACGTTGTCCCGGAACACCGCCCGCACGTCGGCGTAGCGGGTGATCACCCAGTAGCCGATCTCGGGACTGTAGAAGACCGGTTCCTCGTCGCGCGACCAGCGCAGCGAAGCCGGCGGATCGGCCTGGTACCGCTCGCCGAACGGGTCGAACGCCGCCGCGCCGGCCGAGACCGAGCGGGCGACGGGGCACGATCCTGCGCTCATGGTCGCCTCCGGAATTCCGCGCCGGTGACCCGTGCGCGCTTCGGATCCGTCATCGCACTCCTCGAAGGCTAGTGCGGCCCGCGGGAGCGGCCAAGCCCGGCGAAGCCGATCGGGACGCGCGGAGGCCGCTCCTCCGCCCTCGAAGAATCTCACGGCGAAACTGCTTTCGGAATTCAAATCCAGGGAGAGTCTTCCTTGCCTGCGAAATCACAATTCGCGCGCAACATCCTGCGGAAATGCATTCCACTGGACCGGCGGAACCAACATTCACTGCACCGAACAGACGCGATCACCGCCCGATTGAACCCGCGAATTGTGAACAAATTAGGACATCTCGCCAGAAAAGATTCCAGAAGTCCGATTCCGCTACGTTTTCGCAGCTCAGCGCCAATTTAAATAGGCGCTGCTCGACTCTTCATAAGCATGCTAATGTCTCGAACCGTCATCTCCGCACATCCGGATCGTGATCGAACGCGGGCGGCCGGAAAAACGCTCCGGGCGCAGCGAGACCACGTCCGCACACCCCGACTCAGGTACATGAAACTTCTGGACGACGCAGCTCCGGGCACGACCGAGAGCCCTTTCCGCATCCGCCGCACCTCGGCGGTTCCATCCGACACGGCGAAGTTCTCCTCACCGATCACGAGAATGCTGCTCAGCAGCGACGGGCTGACCACGACCCTGCTGGAGTCCTGCACCGGACGCCGAGTGCGCCTGCACCGCGCCGCCCACGCCGCGGTCGCCGCCCGCTCCGCACCGTCCGGGGCCGCGGGCCTGCTGGGCCTGGGGCCGGACGACGAGCTCGTGGTCCGGCGCTCGACGCTGGTCGTCGACGACGACCGGACGGTGTCGGTCAACCACGTGGTGGCGCGCACCGACCTCCCCGGCGCCGCATGCCTCACCGACCCGGCGACGCTGCTCGGATCCGCGTTGCACGCCGCCGGAACCGGATTCCGGCGCACCGTGCTCGACGTGGGCCTGCGCGACTGGGACGGCACGCCGGTGCGGCCCGCCGCGTTCAAGACCTACCTGCTCTGGCACCACGACGTCCCGGCCGTGGCCATCAGCGAACTGTTCAACCCCGAGATCATCCCCGCCTCGCAGGAGGCGGTCCGATGAGCCGCGTGCTGCGCACCACGGTCGCCATCGTCGGCGCGGGCCCGGCCGGACTGGTGCTCGCGAACGTCCTGCACCGGGCCGGGATCGACGCCCTCGTCATCGAGCGGCGCTCCCGCGAACAGGTGCGCGACCAGGCCCGCGCGGGACTGGTGGAACACCGGGTCGTGGAATACCTGCGGCGGTGGGGGCTCGCCGACCGGCTGCTCACCGACGGCACCTGGCACGGCTGGTGCGACGTCGTGGTCTCCGGCGAACGGATCCGGCTCGACTACGCGGCGCGCTCCGGGGGCGATCACCACTGCGTCTACCCCCAGCAGCTGCTGCTGCGCGACCTGCTCGCCGCGCTCGACGACGCCGACCGCACCCCGCTGTTCGACAGCGCCGTGCAAGACGTCGACCTCACGTCCGCGACGCGGGCGCGGGTCCGCTGCGCGGAGTTCGAAGTGGACGCCGACCGCGTGGTGGGGTGCGACGGCGCGCGCGGCGTCGTGTCCCGCTCGTTCCCGGGCAATTCCGGCGTCCAGCGCCGCTACCCGTACGACTGGCTGACGATGCTCGCCGACCTCACCGCACCCGTCGGAGGAATCCGCTACGCCGTCCACGAACGCGGCTTCGCGGGCATGATGCCGAGAGCGGGCCGGCAAGGGCGCCTGTACCTGGAGGTCCCCGCCGACGAGGACGTGGCGAGCTGGTCCGCCGCGCGACTGCGCGACGAGCTCGAGGTCCGGCTCGGCGACGACTCCGGCATCGTCGACATCGGCGAACCGGGCGTGCTGCGGATGCGCAGCAGCATCGCGCGAACCTCCCGGCACAAGCGGGCCTTCCTCGCCGGGGACGCGGCGCACGTCCTGACCCCGTCCGGCGCGAAGGGCATGAACCTCGCCATAGCCGACGCCGCGGACCTCGCCGACTCGCTCGTGCGGTTGTACCGGGACCACGACGCGACGGCTCTGGTCGGGTACCCGGACCGGAGGCGGACCCAGGCGCGCGACGCGCTCAGGTTCTCCGAAGACCTGTTGCAGCTGCTCCACCTCCCGCCGGACGCGGCGGACCCGGCGGCCGAACTCCGCACCCGCCGAGCTCGGGCCCACCGCCTCAGCCGCCCGACGCCGGAGGCTGAGCGGTTCGCCCGCACCTACGTAGGCTCCGGACGACTGTGAGGTCCCTTTCGGGTCCTTTCAGGGAACGACCTGCGTAGCCGGTCGCTCAGCGGAACCTCAGCGGCCTTCTCGCTGCGGGATCGATTTCTGATGTATGCCATGCACGGCTAAATCGCTGTCCTCGCGAGAAGGCCGCTGAGAACCCGCCGGTGGTCGGCCTGCTCAAGCTGGTCACTGCTCAGCGGCTTCGCCGCTGACAAGACGAAGATCACCGGCGTCGCTCACCTGGAGCGTCGAGATCAAAGACAGGACAACGATCAGAAGATCATGCTGAAGCGGCCCCCAAGAGGAGCGGAATCGGTGCCGGTCAGCCTCCGCAGGCGCGGTCGGTGAACTGGTGCTTCGGTAGTTGTGCGCGGATCCGGTCTAGGGCGTGCAGCAGCGCGTCCAAGCGGGTCGGGTCGCTGAGGTGCTCCAGCACCGCGCGCTGGAAGGCGTCCCGCATCGGTGACGGCATCAGGTCGGAACCGTCCAGGCACAACCGGTCCCGGCCGTCGGTGAGCACGGCGGCGATGCGGCGCCCGGACGGCGTGCGGTAGGCATCGGCGGGCACCGCGGAGTTCGCCGAGAAGGCCTCCCCTGCCGCCCAGATCTCCTGCGCCCGCCGGGAAACCAGGAACCGGATCAGCTCGCGGGCCTGCGGGGTGTCGCGGAACATCCCGGCCACGTCGGCCGACACCTCCCAGGTCCCGGCGGAGTCGGGGTGTTCCGGCGTGAAACCGGGGAATCGGGCGAAGTCCGCCTCCGGTTCGCCGCGCGCCGCGTGCACACCGGCCATGAACGAACCCTGGTGCTCCAGCAGGCATTGCGGCGGGTCGGCGGACATCGGGCGGGACGCGTCCTGGAATTCCGTGAGCAGCGCGGCGATCCGCCCACCGCGCACCTGGCCGGAGCCGGCGAACCGCTGCCAGGTCTCCCACGCCTGCCGGACCTGCGGGGAGGTCCACGGCAGCTCACCGGCGATCCACTGGCGGTAGACCTCCGGCCCGGACTGCCGCAGCAGCAGGTCCTCGATCCAGTCCGTGCCGGGCCAGCCGGAGGTGGCGGAGGCGGACATGCCCACGCACCACGGCGCCATGCCCGACTCGCGCAGCGATCGGCTCAGCTCGTCGAGTTCCGCCGCGTCGCTCGGCGGCGGGACACCGGGCGGGAACCAGATCATGCTCTTGAGGTTCACGTGCACCGGGACCGCGCGGATCGGTCCGCCGCCGACGCGCGCCAGGTCCTGCCACTGGCGGCTGTGCTCCGCGGTCCAGCCGCGGTCCAGCACGTCGTCGAGCGGTTCGAGCCGGTCGCCGTAGCGCGGCAGGTCGCCGATGCTGGGCAGCACCGCCACGTCCGGCGGCGTGCCGTCGCGCAATCCCGACGACAGCACCTCCCCCAACGCGCGGGTGCCCTGGAAGTCCACCCGGATACCGGTCTGCGCGGTGAACTCGTCGAGCGCCCTGGTGAACTCGGCCTGCTCCCGGCCGGTCCACGGGCCGAGCACGGTCACGCTGCCCGCCGTGCCGGGAATCCGGCATCCGCCGAGCACGGCCAGCAGCACCACCAGGACCGAGCAGCAGACCGCCGCGCGCGCTGTTCGCCTCATCGCGACCGGTATCCGTACTCGTCGATGCGGGCGGCGAGACCGAGCTGCACCAGCAGCGCCGCGGCCACCGCCAGCACCGGGATCGCCCACAGCAGCGCGGCGTCCGCTCCCACCTCCACCGCGCCGGCCCCGGCGTCGACGGGGCCGGGGAACCGCGCCGCCCAGCGCTGCACTGTGACCCCGCAGGCGGCGAGATCGTGCGGGCACTGCTCGGTGAGCACGCCCAGCACCGCGTCCCGGTAGCCGAGGTCGTCGTACCAGGTCCGGTTCGTCCACTGCTCGGCCAGCGGTTCCAGGCGGGCCCGCGTGACCAGGATTCGGGAGGCGAGCTCGGCGAGTCCGGCCGCGCACGCCGTGGCCAGCACCAGCGGCGGGTTCAGCACCCGCCGGAACCGCCGCGCCAGCTGCACCTGCACGACCACCAGCAGCACCAGCAGCAGCACCGCGGGCACCAGCCACAGCACGATCGTCACCACCCGAGCCTCGGCGGCCCGCAGGTATTCGGCGCGCAGCACGTCGAGCTGGAACAGCACTCCCTCGCCCGGCCGGTCCAGCAGCAGCGTCGCGTTCCACAGGTACGTGGTGCCCAGCGGGGAAGCCTGGTCCTCCCGGAAACCGGTGGCGGCGAGGTCCATCTCCGCGCCGTAGGAGGCGAGCAGGCCCTGCGCGACCTCCAGCCGGGACGGATCGACGTCCGGCAGCCCGGTCTGGGCGACCTCGGTGAGGTGCCGCTGCGCGATGGCCAGCTGGGTGCGGTACTCCTCGCCGGGCCCGGACAGCAGCACCTCGCCGGAGCGGATGCCCTCCACCGCTCCCCGGTGCGCGTCGACCAGCGCTTCCCGCGCGGCGAGCACTTCCCCGGCCGCGGGCAGCGCGGTGTGCACGCGGTGGAACGACCACGCGGAGAACACCGCCGTGAGCCCGATCAGCACCAGCAGCGCGGTCCGCCAGCGGCGCAGGTCGCGCATCGTCGTGGACGCCGTCATCGCCCGCTCCCGGTGCCGAACCGGTGCCCGCACTCGCAGAACCGCGCGTCGCCGGGGTTGCGGCGATCGCACTCGGGGCACCGCCGTTGCGGGCCCGCCGCGGCGGGCGACTCCGCGCGCCGCGGGCCTCGGGTGGAGATGTTGGATCCGACGGCGGCGTTGAGGAAGTCCACCCGCCGCAGGTCCGGGCGCACCGCGACCACGCCGCCCGCGGCGTCGCGGATCTGCACCAGCCGCCGCAGCCGGGCCAGCACGTCCTCGTTGCCGGAGCCGTGGGCCAGCACCACCGCCCGCGCCCAGTGCCGCCGCGTGCCCTCGGCGTCGCCGCGGTCGAACGCGTCGCACCCGGCGAGCACGGCCGCGTTCAGGTCGGCCTGACCGGTGTAGTGCGCCACCAGCGGGTCGACGTGGCTGGACCGCTGCGGATCGTCGGTCCAGTGCACCAGCACCGGCACCGGCGGGCCCGCTTCGCCGCCGTCGTCCGCGCGCACCGCCTGCACCACCGCGATCTGCAGGTCCTCGGCCATCGGTTCCCCGTCGTGGCGCAGTTCCACTGCCAGTTGGTACTCGCGGACCTCCCCCGACGCCCAGGCGCCGGTGCGGAACTCGGCGATGCGCTCGCCGCGGGACGTCGGCTGGAGCTCCAGCTCGGCCGGGAACGCCTGCTTGACGAAGCGCAGCCGCGAACCGGGCAGCGCGGTGACCCGGATCAGCAGGTCCGGCAGCACCTTCGCCATCGCCGCCCGGACCAGCCGCCGGAAGTCGTCGGCCAGTTCCGCTTCGACGCGCACCGAATCGGCTCCGCCGCGCAGCGCCGACGCGATGCGGCGCAGCTCGTCCGGGCGCCAGTCCTGCCCGATCCCCCTCGCGTCGCAGACGAAGTGCCCGGCGCACTCGCGCAGCGCGCGGTCCAGCACCGCGACGCTCTCGCCCTCGTTGTGGCCGTCGGTGAGCAGCAGCGCGTGCCGGACCGCGCCGACGTGCCCGGCCAGCAGCCGATCGGCCAGCTTGAGCCAGCCGCCCATCGCCGTGCCGCCGCCCGCGTACAGCCGGGACACCGCCGCGGTGGCCTCGTCGCGGGTCCGCGCGTCCATCCGGGCCAGTTCGGGGCTGCGCGGATACGCCATCCGGGCGCGGTCGGTGCCCTGCACCACGGCGAACAGCACCCCGTCGGGCAGCGCGTCGAGCGCGCCGATCGCGGCCCGGCGCGCTTCGGTGATCTTGGTGGGCGGCGTGCTCATCGAACCGGAGCAGTCCACCAGCAGCACCTCCGCGGAATCCCTCGCCGGGCCGAGCTCACCGGCCGCGACGGTGAGCACCGCGTGCATCCGCGAGTCCGATGTGGACAGATACTTCTGCTGGCTCAGCCGCAAGTGCACCGCGGCCCCCATCGCATCCCCCCGCTCCGCCACCGTCACCACCACGTCCTCGGCCGCACGCCGTTGGCCAGGTCGACCAGCGCCGCGTGCGCGTCCGCTCGCCCGGCCTGCCCGGCGAGCCTGCGGATCGAGTTCTCCAGCAGCGCGCGCAACGAGCGGACGTCCGGGTTCGCGCCGAGCACGGCACCGGCGGGCAGCCGCACCGGTTCCCGACCGGCTCGGGCGAGCGCGACCTCCCGCAGCGACGCGGTCAGCCGGGCCCGGCCCGCGCCGTCCGGCTCACCGCCGTCCAGCGCCAGCGCGTCCAACCGGCGCACCGCGTCGGCGAGGTCGTCGACGCCGGGCGGCTCCCCGCCGCGGAGGCGACCGGCCCGCACCCGGAACGCGGCCACCCGGGACTCCTGCGCGTGGCGGCATTCCGGCGGCACGTCGTCCAACGCCTCCACCGCGCGGTCGCGCGCGCCGTCGGCGAGCGCCAGCCGGGCGAGGCCGAACGCGGCGGTCGCGGTCCGGCGGTCCTGCGGCCACGCGGCCTCGTACGCGGCCCGCGCCTCGGTCGCGTCGCCCTCGTGCTCGGCGCAGAACGCCAGCGCCAGCTTGGGAACCAGCTCGCCCGGCAGTGCGTCGCGCACCGCGGTGAACTCCCGCCGGGCCGCGGGCACGTCTTCCCTGGCGAGCGCCAGCAGGCCGCGGAAGTGCGCGGGCCGCCAGTCCGGCGCGTGCTGATCGGCCTGCTCGGCCGCCGCCAGGCGGGATTCCGCCGCGTCGGGCTCGCCGAGCCGGATCAGCGCGCGGCAGGCTCGCAGGTGGATCTCGGGGGACTCGCGCTCGGACGCGTCGAGTGCGGCGAGCAGTTCGCGAGCATCGGTGGTGACCAGCGCGGCGAGGTAGCCGGCCTCCGGGTCGTCGGCGCGCACCAGCGGCGCGGGCAGCGCGGCGGCGGCTCCGGCGGGCGAGGGCCTGCCGTCGTCGAGTTCCACCGCCAGCTGGGCGAGCGTGCGCGCACCGGTCCACCGCCGCAGCGGCGGGATCGAGCCGAGCCCGTTGTCGAGCAGCGCGAGCGGGTCCTCGAACAGCCGGGACGGGCTGGGGCGCAACGACATCCCGCGCAGCGCGAGGATCTCCCGCAGCACGCCGCGCAGCTGCTCGCCCATGTCCGCGGCCGTGGTGAACCGCTGTTCGAACGGCCCGGTGGCGCGGGCGAGCACGCGGCGGAAGGACGCCACCCCGCAGGCGTCGCCGGAATCCGGCTCCTCGACCGGGCCCGGCTCGGCCTCACCCGCTGCGGTCTCCGAGCTCCCGTTCCGACCGGCACCGGCCGCCTGCCGCCGCGTGCCCGGCGACCAGGACTCCTCCGTCACGTGGAACAAGGTCTCCAAGGTCCGCCCGACCGTGTGCAGGTCGGAGCGGATCGTCAACCCGTGCAGCTCGCGTTCCTCGTCGGACACCTGGTAGCCGCGGGTGCCGACGACGAGACCCTCCTGGTCGTCGATCCCGCGCACCGCGCCCAGGTCGATCACCTTCAGCCGGTTGGTGCTGCGGATGACGTTGCCCGGTTTCATGTCGCAGTACAGCAACCCCGCGGCGTGCAGGTGCTCCAGCGCCGCCAGGATCTCCAGCCCGTAGGCGATGACGTGCTCCACCCGCAGCTCGCCGTGCCGGGCCCGCGCCGCCGGATCGTTCTTGAGCTGCGCGAGCGACGGGCCGCCGACGTGCTCCATCACCAGGTAGTCGACGGGCTCGCCGGAGACCGGGTCGGGATGCTGCACGAAGTCGTAGATGCGCACGATGTTCGGGTGGTCCAGCCTGGTCAGCGCGGTGCGCTCGTTGGCCACCAGCTCGCGGGCCCGCCGGTCCCGGCTGTTGATCAGTCCTTTGAGGACCACGTAGGTGTCGTCCAGGTTGCGCGCCTTGGCGAGGTAGACCCAGCCGAGCCCGCCGCGCTGCAACGGCCCGACCACTTCGTAGCGGTCGGCGAGCAGATCCCCCGCCACGAGCTTCAGCGAGTACGAGTACCGCGCACCGCACTGCCCGCAGACTCCGTCCAGCAGCGGCGGCTGTCCCTCGTAGGTCCGCGCGACGGGATGGCCGCACTCGGCGCAGACCCGGCTCGCCTCCGGCACTTCCGCGTTCGCCAGCACCAGGCTCGACGGGTCCGGCAGCTCGAACACCGGCAGCGACAGCAGATCACCGCTGACCCACGCGCCGCCGTCGCTCTCGCGCGGCCCGCTCGCGGAGCTCGGCGCGACCGCTCGTTCCGCTCGTTCCGCTCGTTCCGCTCGTTCCGCCCGGGTCGGCGGGGCGGCGGGCGAAGGGCGGCGACCGCAGCGATCGCAGAACCCGGTCGCCACCACGGTTCCGCCGCATCCCGGCCGGTCGCAGGGGGCGGTCATGCCGGACCGATCCGCGCGCGCACGGCCGTTCCGTAGCCGCGCACGAGTTCTCCGGCCGCGTCCAGATCGCAGGGTCCCCGCCACAACGCGTCGTGCGAGCGCCGGTACGGCTCGTCCAGCCCGACGTCCTCCACGAAGCCGTGGTCGATCGCCTGCGCCCGGTAGGCCTCCAGCAGCCCGCGCAGGTCGTCGCGCCGCTCCAGCAGGGAGTCCAGTTCGCCGCGCCGCTCCCGCAGCAGGCGCGAGGTCTCCGCCACGTCGGCTTCGGCTCGGGCGAGCCGCCGCGCCCGCGCCTCCGGCGCCATGCCCGGGTCGTCCGTCCGCAACCCGGTGACCACGAGCCGCAGCGCGATGGCGCGGTCCGGGACCGCGGGCGCCCCGGCGATCCTGCCCGCGACGTGCGCGCGGTGGCGGTGCAGCGCGTTCTCCCGCTGCGCGAGTTCGTCGACGGCCCGCGCCAGCAGGTCCAGCCGGGCCCGGAAGACCTCCGGGTCCGCGTCCTGCTCCGGCCACAGCTCCCGCGCCACCCGCAGCGCGGCGGAGGAACCGCTGCGGAACCCCAGCACCAGGCGGATGCCGCTGTTCGCCACGGGCGCGAGCACTTCGCGCAGCACCCGCTCCGGTTCGGACGCCTCGTCGATGCCGTCCAGGACGAGGGTGCGCGGTTCGGCCTCATCCAGTGGGGGCGTTTCGGGCTTCGGCGGTCGGGGCTCGGAGTCCGACCGCACCCGATCGAGGGCGTCGCCGATCTCCGCCCGCGCGTCGCTCGACGTGCGTCCGGCCATGTTCAGCGGCCGTTCGCGCACCGGGTTTCCGTCGCGCAGCACGCCGAACCCGCCGGTGACGAACAGGTAGACGTCGCGGTGCACGTGCACGTCGCCCGCGACGCGGCCCGCCTGCACCACGTTCCCGGCCTCGCCCCGGACCTGGTTGCGCACCGCCTCCGCGGGCCGCGCACCCGTCTCCGGCGTCCGTCGCTCCCCCACGTCGCGCTTCACCCCTTCATCGGAGATCGCTTCGAACGATACTCCGAGTGCACGGATGATCACCGCTGGTCGCGCCGCGCCGCGCTGGGCCGCGCGGCCGCATCACCTGATCCGATCAACGCAGCGGCCGATCGGGGCGGTGTTCGATCACCGGACCCGCCTCGGACGCGGCCGAACGAGCGACGCCCACTCCCCGATCGGCCCCTCGTCCGGCCGGGCCGGAATTACGCCGGGCACGGGGAGAATCCGCCGCAATGCGGGCTGTCCTCCGATATCGACGCCGAATTCCCCCGGCCGCTTTCGAAGAGCACCACTCAGCCGCAGCGACCGTATCGGGGAGTCCCGAAGATCGACCTCGGTTCCCGTGTGCGCACAACTGATCGCACAACGTCGCCACCGAATCCGCGCGGTAATCGGCGCACGGCCGCAAGTCCTGTAACGGCAACGGAAATCGCTGATCACAGCGCCGCGAAAGCGTTGTGCGGAATGCCACTCCGCACTGGTGGACCACGTGCTCGCGTGGTGCGTAGCCTGTGCCGCGGTTTCGCGGTGATCAGCCATCCGGCAGGGGGCTCCGCGAATCGCACCGAATCGGTGGGCGGCCTCGTCGAGGCGATCGTTCATCCGAGCCTCGGCCCTTCGCGGGCCGATGTGCCGGTGTCAGCGGCAAAAGGAGTTGTGTGCGTTCAGCGTCGTCGTCCAAGTTGAAGCGTTCGATGGGCGGAGCCCTCGCGGCCACGGTGGTCGCCACCGCCGTCGGCGTGTCCGCTCCACCGGCCGTCGCGCAGCCGCCGGGCAACGCGTCGGACGCCCAGAAGCAACTCAAGGAGCTGGGGCGCCAGGCCGAGGAACTCACGGAGACGTACAAGAAGGCGCAGGACGACCACGCCAAGCGGCGGGGCGAGCTGGACCAGGCGAACGCCGACAGCGACCAGGCCGGCCGGGTCGCCGGCCAGGCCCGTGCCGATGAGCAGCGGTTCCGCAGCGGGGTCGACCGGCTGGTGCACGCGTCCTACCAGGGCGCTCGGCTGAACAAGCTCTCCGCGCTGCTGGTCAGCGAGTCGCCGGACGACTTCCTGGACCGGTCCTCGGCGCTGGACGTGCTGGCCAAGGACAACAACGACGCCGTCAAGGCGCTGGCCGGGGCGACCCACCGCGCGGAAGGCGCCGAACGCCAGGCCCAGGACGCGCGCGGGCGCGCGGAGACCGCGGCGGCGGAGGCCGCTCGCATCGAAGGGGAGATCGCGGGCAAGAAGGACGCGATGGACGCCCAGGTCGCGAAGGTCAAGGAGCAGTACGACAGCCTGAGCGAGCAGGAGCAGGAATCGATGTCCGGCGGCAGCTCGGTCGGCTCGCTGCTCGGTTCCGGCACCGCGATCGAGGCCGTCAACGCCGCGCTGAGCAAGCAGGGCTCCCCGTACGTGTTCGGGGCCAAGGGGCCGCAGCAGTTCGACTGCTCCGGACTCGTCGCGTGGTCCTTCCGCCAGGCCGGGGTGTCGCTGCCGAGCTCGACGCAGTCGCAGATCTCGGAGGGCAAGAAGGTCTCCCAGAGCGAGATGAAGCCCGGCGACGTGATCTTCTTCTACAGCTCGGGCAGCCACAACGGCATCTACATCGGCAACGGCAAGATCGTGCACGCCCCGACCGAGGGCCAGGACGTCACCGTCGAAGAGGTCGAGTACATGGGCCAGGTCAACAGCGTCCGCCGCTTCGCAGGCTGACCCGGCCCGCCGGGTCGACGGCCCCCGAGCAGCGGAACGCGGAACGCTCCGCCGCCCCCGAGGAATCCGCGCAGGGTGATCGTTCGATCTTTGTCCTGTCAGCGGCGAAGCCGCTGAGCAGCGAAGCCGCTGAGCAGCGACCAGGCAGAGCAGAACGACCTCCGGCGGATTCTTCTCGCGAGGACAGCGATTTCGCCGGCGTCAGCCCGCGGCGTAGGTGCTCATGAGGGCCTGCACCTCGTAGACGTCGACGCCCTTGCCGAACTGCTTCACGATCGGCTCGACAGCGCCGGAGAGCCAGATCTTCAGCTCCGCGTCGAGGTCGAAGGTTCCCGCGGTCTCGACGGAGAAGTGGGTGATGCTGCGGTACGGGATCGAGTGGTACTCGATCTTGCGACCGGTCATCCCCTGCTTGTCGACGAGGATCAGGCGCCGGTCGGTGAAGATGAACGAGTCCCGGATCAACTGGTACGCGGCGTGGACGACTTCCCCCTGCGCCAGCAGGCGCCCGAACTCCTTGGCCGCCGCACGCGGATCGATGCTCGACGCGTTGCCCATCATGCCGCCGAATAAGGCCATTCCCACTCCCCTGCCGATCTGCGCTCCTGGAGATCACGGTACCGAAGCCCCGCCCCGGGGAGCCGTGATCCGGCACCTCGGCAGGTGCGCTGAGTGGGGACGCGGCTCGATCGCGTCCTTGCGTTCGAGTGCGCTCACACCTCTACCGTCGGCCGGGATGGAACAAGACGAGGCACTGCGTCAGGCCCTGCGCCTGGCGGTGGATCCGCCCGGTGGGGTCTCGATCGAGGCTCTGCGTGAGCTCGCGCGGGATGACGACGCGACCGAGTGGGACATCGCCACAACGGCCAAGCACCTCGGGGTGAATCCCCACACACTGCGGTACTACGAACGCATCGGCCTGGTTCACGTCGCCCGTGATGCAGCCGGTCACCGCCGCTACGACGCGCCCGCGGTGCGCAGGCTGGTGTTCCTGACCCGGATGCGCACCTCGGGCATGCCGATCAGCGACCTGCGCCACTACATCGGCCTCGTCGACGCCGACCAGGACACCGTGTCCGAGCGCATGGACATGTTGCTGGAGCACCGCGACACCGTGCGGGCCCAGATCGCCCAACTGCAGCTCGCCCTCGCCACCACCGAGTACAAGATCGCTACCTACCAGGAAGTGCACCAGCTATGACGAATCCCGCCTCGCAGCACGACATCAACAGTCCCGGCAACCTCGCCCGCCGCCGTCACGGGCAATCGGTCCTATCCGAGATCGACGGGCAGCAGGGCGAGGCCGTCATCGACTCGCTCGCCGACATCAACCCTGCCCTCGCACACCACGTCGCCGCGTTCGCCTTCGGAGACATCTATGACCGGCCCGGCCTCGACGCCCGCAGCCGCCAGCTGGTCACCCTCGGCGTCCTGACCGCGCTGGGGGGATGCCAACCGCAGCTCAGGGTCCACCTCGGCGCCGCCCTCAACGTGGGCATCAGCCGCGAGGAGATCACCGAAGCGCTCCTGCACGCCGCCGTGTACTGCGGCTTCCCCCGAGCCCTGAACGCGACCTTCACCGCCCGCGAGGTCTTCACCGAGCGGGACGACCCGCCCGCGAGCTGATCCGCTCCGTCCCGTGACCACGGCCCAGGACCCTGCCGAGGAAACCGCGGAGGTACCCCGCCACGACGTCCAAGTGGCTCTCCAGCAGGAAATGTCCGCCGTCGATCAGGTGCACCTCCGCATCCGCGGCGTCGCGGGCGAAGGCGCGGGCGCCGTCCGGGCCGAAGATCTCGTCGTTGCGGCCCCACACCGCGAGCACCGGAACCCCGCTGGTGCGCAGGAATTCGTGCAGCAGCGGGTAGAGCGGCCGGTTGTTCGGGTAGTCGCGGAACAGCGCCAGCTGGATCTCGTCGTTGCCCTCGCGGGAGAGGAGGGCGACGTCGTGCTCCCAGGTGTCGGGACTGACCACGCTCGGGTCGGGCACGCCGTGCAGGTACTGCCAGCGGACGGCGTCGATGCCCAGCGCCGCGCGCACCGGCGGTTCCGTGCCGGGGCCGGGGTTCGCCGCGTACGCCCAGACGTCGTTCCAGAACGACTCGACGAACCCGTCCTCGTAGCCGTTGCCGTTCTGGGTGACCAGCGCGGTGATCCGCTCGGGGTGCTCCAGCGCGAGCCGCCACCCGATGGGTGCGCCGTAGTCCTGGACGTAGAGGGCGTATCGCTCCAGCCCCAGCCGGTCGAGCAGCCCGGAGGTGATCCGGGCGAGCGCGTCGAAGGTGTAGTCGAACTCCTCGGGCGCGGGGGTGGCGGAGCGGCCGAAGCCGAGGTGGTCCGGGGCGATGACGTGGTGGTCCCGAGCCAACAGCGGGATGAGCTCGCGGAACATGAACGAGCTCGTCGGGTAGCCGTGCAGCAGGACGATCGCGGGAGCGTCGGCCGGGCCGGCTTCGCGGTAGAAGATCTCGTGGCCGTCGACGAGGGCGGTCCGGTGTTGCACCGAGTTCATTTCTAACCCCTTCATGCTCTTTATCTGGTTATCTCCGTCATGCAAGCACGACATGAGCTAACCTGTCAAAACGATCGAACAGGTTAGAGGAGGCTCGTGGACACACTGCTCGACCTGCTCAACAGCAGGCCACTGATCAACGGCGTGGAACAGGACGAGCTCGGCGACCCGGATTCCGGCAGGCGCTGGGCACGGGAGCACGGAGGCGACGGGACGCTCGCGGAACTGGCGCTGCTGCGCGAGGCGCGGGACGCACTGCGGGACGTGGTGTGCGCGACGGCCTCGCCCGAAGCGCTGCGCCCGCTGCTCGACGGGGTCCACCAGGTACCGGAGATCACCCCCGAGGGCCTGCGGTGGACGGTCGAGACGCCCCCGCACGCCCGGCTCGCGGTGGCGGCGGTGCTCGCCTGGGCCGACGCCGAGCAGCGCCTGCCCGGCAGGTTGCGCCCCTGCGCCAACGGCGATTGCCGGCTGTTCCTGCTCGACCGCAGCCGCGCCAACCGCGCTCGCTGGTGCTCGATGGCCACCTGCGGCAACCGCGAGAAGGCGCGCCGCCACTACGAGCGCACCCGGTGACCGGAAACCGGATCGTCACGACGGCGGGCGTCCTCGCGCTGCTCGGCGTGGTCTCGGTCGTTCTGCCGCCCGCAGCCGCCCCGCAACGGGAGCCCTCAGTGGACTCGACCGTGTGAACGCGATCCCGCCGCACACCGACGCCGATGCGCGGCGGGGCACGACGCGAAGCGGCGGCCGACCCACGCCTCGCGTGGATCGGCCGCCGACTGCTTCGAGCGAGATCAGCGCATGGCGCCGAGCGTCAGGGTGAACACGTCGGGGTCGCCGGCGTTGACCTTGCCGCTGTGGTCCTCGCCCGCGTTCGAGCTGACGTCGTCGTAGGCGAACGCGTAGCCCTTGCCGTCGGGCAGGTTCTCGTGCACCACGCGGGCGTAGTGGTTGGTGATCTCGTTCTGGTAGAAGGTCGCCGGGTCCTCGTCCTGCGGCTGGTTCGGGTTGATCAGCAGCGTGGTGCGGTTGAACGCCGCCGCCAGGCGCGGCACGATCGCCAGGCGCTCCTGCGAGTCGCTCTCCGGGTTGTTGGCGAACGGACCGCTGTTGCAACCCCAGATGTCCACGGAGGACGGCTTCTCGAAGCGCTCCGAACCGAAGACGAACGCGTCGCCCTCGACCTTGCCCTCGATGACGCCGAGGTCGTCGCGCTGGGTGTCGACGAAGATCGACTCACCCGCGTACTTGGCGTAGACCTCGTCCACGTAGGGCTCGAGGTAGCCCTCGAAGTCGGCGGCGCGGTGGTTCGGGTTGAGCACCCGCACGACCCGGCCGTCGGCCTCCTGCACCAGGTTGGCCCAGTTGCCGCCCTGGGCGCGCAGGCCCTCGGCGACGCCGTCGAGCGCACCGGTGGGCATGCCGGGGACTTCCTGGTCACCGCTGGCCGCCTTCAGGTGCAGCGCGATGGGCGCGGCGACGAAGTCGACGTAGCTGATGTTGGCGTAGAGCTGCTCGGAGTTGAGGGTGAACTCCGCGAACGTCCAGTCCTTGCCGTAGTTCGGGTCCTCTTCGGACACGAAGTTCGGGTGCACGACGGAGGTGGCACCGTCGCCGTCCTGCACGACCTGGAATTCCAGCGTGTCGTTGAGGGAGAAGTAGACCCGCGCGCCGTACATCCGCGGGACGGTGACCTCGACGCTGCCGTCAACCGGGATGGCGGCTTCCTCGCCGACCGGGGTCGGCTCGGGGCCACTCGCCTCCGGGAAGTACGGGGTGCCGTCCTTCGTGATGAACACGGCCTTCTTCTCGGCGTCCGAGAAGCCGGCGATGTACGCGGTCGCGGGACCACCGGAGTTGTTCTGCAGCACGAACTTCAGGTTCTCGGGCGCGGCGGACGCGAACGGGGCGCTGATCGCCTGGACCCAGAACGGGGTGCTCAACGCGGCAGCGGAATACCCGAGAAACCGGCGGCGAGAAACCATGGGGGATACCTCCTGAGACAACAGGATCGGCCCGGGGGGTGGCCGACCCTTTCGTGATCGATCCCGAGAGTCTGCCGGTCTAGACCTGCCACTTGATACCCCCAAAAGGACCGAATTCACCACCTCCAAACACCAATCAACTCAACCGCACATCAAGCCGGGAAATGCAAGCAGCAGGCGAAATCCAGCCACAGAAATGGGAAAACGGGAGCCCTTTCCGAAGAAAGACGAGCTCAGTCCACTGTGTTCACGAAAGATAAGACGAAAGTCGGTCCGCGAACTCACACCTAAGGCTGCTCACGCGAAGTGACCACAGTGCACCGCGATCAATCGGGCCGCCGAATGAAGACGGCGACCACTGCTCGAATACGCGGAGTGCCCGTCCGGATACAGCGAGGTGAACGTGAACGGCGAGAGGTCGGCGGGGGACGGTCGCGAAGGAGGATCGGCGGCCTTCCCGCCGCGGGTCAGGACCGCGCGAGCAGCAGCGCGAGCACGCCCGGCATCTCCGCTTCCAGCCGCGCGACCTCGTCGTCCAGTCCGGACAACGCGTGACTGAGACCGCGCTGGAAGATCCCGTCGATCATCGCGTAGGCGACCGCGGACGACATCGCGGTCCCGACGCCCGCCAACTCGGCGCAGCGGATGATCACCCGCCAGATCATCTCTTCGCGGCGCTGGTCGATCTCCACCACTTCCTGGCGGAACGACTCGTCGAAGAGGCTCTGGTTGCGCAGGTCGTACCAGAGCCGGTGCAGCGGAGCGTCGGTCTTCAACGTCGCGAAGAACCGGGCGACGAAACCGTCGCGCAATTCGTCCGCGCTCGTCGCGTTCGCGACGAGTTCGTCGTACCGGGTCACGCACACGGCCTCGTACTGGCGGACCGCTTGCACGATCAGGTCCTGCTTGTCCGCGAAGTAGTAGTGCAGGACTCCGTGGGAGAACTCCGAATTCTGCGCGATCTCGCGCAGGCTCGTCCGCGCGTACCCCAGGTCGGCCAGGGTGTTCAGCGTCGCGACGGCGAGCTCGGTCCGCCGCACCTCGAACTTGTCGATCTGGCGGCGGGCGATCCGCTTCTGCTTCGTCTCGGCGACCTCGGTCACGTGCTCGTCCTGTCGGCTGGCGGCGGTGTGCTGCTGCGGCCCGCAGTCTACCGCCACCGCCGTCCATGACAGTCGTCCAAGAAATTCTTGACGACTGTCCAAACCAATGCATACGGTGTGATCCGCGCCGCACGGGAGATCTTGGCAACCGTGCTGACCAGCGATCTCAACGAGGAGATTCCGGATGAGCAGCTATGACCTGACCGGCAGAAGAGCCCTCGTGACAGGGGGTGCGCGCGGCCTCGGCGCCGGAATCGCCGAAGCGCTGACGAAGGCGGGAGCAGCGGTCGTCATCGGCGACGTGCTCGAAGAGGCCGGCAAGGACACGGCGCGAGCGCTGCGCGACGCGGGCGCCGACGCGGAGTTCGTCGCGCTCGACGTCACCGACGACGACAACTGGGCCGCGGCGATCCAGCAGACCGTCGACTCCATCGGCGGCCTGGACATCCTGGTGAACAACGCCGGGGTGGAGATCACCAGCCTGATCGTCGACCTCGACCCGGCCGACGTGCGCAAGATGCTCGACGTCAACGTGCTCGGCAACTCGCTCGGCCTCAAGCACGGCTTCCGCGCCATGCGGCCGGGCGGTGCGGCGGGCGCGGGCGGTGCCGTGGTCAACATCGCGTCGGTGGCCGCGACGATCGCGTTCCCCGGCATCTCGCTGTACTCGGCGACGAAGTCCGCGATCGACCGGCTCACCCGCGTCGCCGCCGCCGAGTCCGGGAAGCTCGGCTACGGCGTGCGCGTCAACTCGATCTACCCGGGCCTGACGCCCACCACCATGGGCAACCAGCTCGCGGCCGACTGCGCCGAGATCGGGCTGTTCCCCTCCCCGCAGGCGGCGGCGGAAGCCGTCGTCGGGCTCACCCCGCAAGGACGGCTCGGGCAGGTCGACGACATGGCCGACGCCGTGGTCTTCCTGGCCTCCGACGCCGCGAAGTACATCACCGGAGCGGGGCTTCCGGTCGATGGCGGCATGGGCATGTGACCAGGACACCACCAGCACTGGAGGAACGAATTCATGGCCACTGACAAGCGCGTCGTCGTCTACGGCGCCTCCGGGTACACCGGACGGCTGATCTGCGAATACCTGCGCGAGTACAACATCCCCTTCCTCGCGGCGGGCCGGAACCACCAGCGCGTCAAGGACGCCGTCGACGCGGTGCCCGGCATCGAGACCGTCGAGCACGAGGTCGTGGAGGTCGAGCACACCGCCGCCGCGCTCGCGGAGACCTTCCGCGGCGCCTCGGTCGTGCTCAACACCGTCGGCCCGTTCGCCCGCTACGGCCACGAGGTCGCGCAGGCCTGCCTGGACATCGGGGCGCACTACACCGACACCAACGGCGAGCAGAACTGGATGATCGACGCCGAAGCGCGCTACGGCGCCGACTTCGCCGCGCGGGGCCTGCTGCTCACCCCGGGCCTGGCGCAGATGTACACCATCGGCGAGATCGCGGCGAACATCTGCCTGGAGACGCCCGGCCTGGACACCCTCGACATCGAGGTGTTCTGGAAGGGGCACCCGACCGTCGCCTCCACCAACACGATCCTGCTCAACGCGGCGTTCGCGAAGGCCTACCACCTGGAGCAGAACGAGTACGTGGAGTGGCGGGCGGACGGCTGGCCCGCCGAAGTGGTGGTGCCCGGCCAGCACGAGCTCGGGCTGGCGCTGCCCTGGGGCGGCACGTCGCACCCGGTGTGGTTCAAGAACGACCCGCGGGTGGCCAACGCCCGTGCGCTGGGCGGCGTGTTCGACAGGGCGTTGATGTCGGCCGTGCCGCAGATCGTCAACGCCGCGCTGGAGCAGATGGAGGGGCTCTCCACCGAGGAGAAGCTCAAGATCATCGACGCGACCTCCGCGCAGGTCCGCAGCGAGATGCCGCCGCGGGAGAACCCGCGCATCAACACCTCGCTCGACTCGGTGCACGCCTCGGGTCCGCTGGGGCGCGCGCACTGCGTGATCCACGGCAACTGCAACTACAAGCAGACCGCGCTGCTCAACGTGCACGCCGCCGCGTCGCTGCTGCAGCAGCCGCCGCGCAAGGCCGGGTTCGCCTCCAGCTGCCAGGCCTTCGGGCACCGGGAGCTGCTGGGCACGCTGCGCGCGTTCGGCCTGGTGCTCGACCCGATCCTGGAAGTCCACCGCTGATGCGCGCGTGCGCCGGTCGCCGTGCGCGGCGACCGGCGCACCCCGCGTCCCGCACCACGAGGTGAGCGATGCAACTGGCCGGCTACTTGGACAAGGGCGCCTCCCTGGGCGGCGGCGAGCCCTGCTTGACGACGAACGGGCGATCGCGCGACTACGCGGCGGTGCAGGAGTCGTCGTGGCGGATCGCGGGGGCGCTGCGCGGATCCGGGATCGGCGCGGGCGACCGCGTCGCGGTGCTGTCGGCGAACGATCCCGACGCACTCGGCTGCGTGTTCGGCATCTCCCGCGCGGGCGCGGTGTGGTGCCCGGTCAACCCGCGCAACGAGGCCGCCGAGAACGAGCAGCTGCTGGGGATGTTCGGGTGCCGCTGCCTGTTCTTCCAGGCGAAGTTCGCCCCGCTGGTGCAGCGGATCCGCCACGGCCTGCCCGAGCTGACCACGCTGGTGTGCCTGGACGGGGAGGTCGACGGGGCCTGGAACTTCGCCGAGTGGCTCGCGCGCGCCGACCCGCTGCCCGGCCCGGTCACCCGCGCCGGGGACGACCTGTGCATGCTCGCCGCGACCGGCGGCACGACCGGACTGCCGAAGGGCGTCCGCTTGACCGGCACGAACATGGCCACCGCGACGGCGACGACGCTGATGAGCTACCCGTTCGGCGACTCGCCCCGGTATCTGGCGCTCGCGCCGCTCACCCATTCCGCCGGGGTGCTCACCTTCCCGATCATGGCGCTCGGCGGGGAGGTCGTCATCATGCCGAATCCGGACCTCGGCGAGTTCCTGCGGCTCGTGCAGCACCACCGCATCACGCACGCCTTCCTGCCGCCGACGGTCATCTACGGGCTGCTGGAGCACCCCGACCTGGACGCGACGGACCTGAGTTCGCTGCGCTGCCTCTGGTACGGGGCCGCCCCGATGTCGCCGACGCGGCTGGCGGAGGCGCTCACCCGGATCGGGCCGGTCTTCGGGCAGCTGTTCGGGCAGACCGAGGCGCCGAACATGATCTCGACGATGGCCCCGGCCGACCACTTCCGCCCGGACGGCTCCATCGCGACCGAGCGGCTCACCTCCGCCGGGCGCCCGAGCCCGCTGACCCAGGTGGCGGTGATGGGCGAGCAGGGCGCGCTGCTGCCTCGGGGCGAGCGCGGCGAGGTCGTGGTGCGCGGTCCGCTGGTCATGGACGGCTACCACGAGAACCCGGAGGCCACGGCCGCGGTCAGCGAGCACGGCTGGCACCACACCGGCGACATCGGCTACCTCGACGCGGAGAACTTCCTGCACATCGTCGACCGGGCCAAGGACATGATCATCACGGGCGGGTTCAACGTGTACTCCGCCGAGGTGGAGCAGGCGTTGCTGGCGCACCCGGCGGTGCTCGACGCGGCGGTGATCGGGCTGCCCGACGAGAAGTGGGGCGAGCGGCTGACCGCGGTCGTGCAACCGCGCCCGGAGCGGCAGGCGGAACCGGACGAGCTGAAGTCCTTCGTGAAAGAACGGCTGGGGTCGGTGAAAACGCCCAAGCAGATCGAGATCTGGCCCGACCTCCCGCGATCGAAGATCGGCAAGGTGCTCAAGCCGGAGATCAAGAACCGGTTCGCGGCCGATCCGGACACCGCGCCGCGGGGACTAGATTGAGCGGTATGACCTCCATCGCTGAGAAGGCCACCCGCCTGCAAGAACTCCACGCGGCGCCGGAACTGCTGCTGCTCGTCAACGCGTGGGACTCGATCACCGCGAAGGTCGTCGCCGAGACGCCCGGCACGCGGGCGCTGGCGACCCCGAGCCACGGCATCGCCGCCGCCCGCGGCTACCCCGACGGCGAGCGCATCCCCCGCGACGAGATGATCGCCGAAGTCGCCCTGATCGTGCGGGCGGCCGGCGACCTGCCCGTCACCGCCGACCTCGAAGCGGGCTACGGCGATCCCGGCGGCACCATCGCCCGCGCCATCGACGCCGGAGCGGTCGGCGCCAACCTCGAAGACCAGGTGAAGCCGCTCGCCGAGTCGGTGCGGGCGGTCGAATCCGCCGTCGCCGCCGCCGAATCCGCGGGCATCGACTTCGTCCTCAACGCGCGCACCGACGTGTTCCTCCGGGCCGCCGACCGCGACCCCGAGGAGGTCCTCGCCGACGCCATCACCCGCGGACGCGCCTACTTGGACGCCGGAGCCTCCAACTTCTTCGTCCCCGGCAAGCTCGACGCCGACCAGGTCGGGCGCCTCGTCGAAGCGCTCGGAGACCGCAAGGTCAACCTGATCGGCATCCCCGGTTCCCTCCCGCTGCGAACGGCTCAGGAACTCGGCGTCTCCCGCGTGTCCTACGGCCCGTGGAGCCAGAACGTCGCCCTGACCGCGCTGGCCGAGCTCACCGAGGACGTCCACAACGGCGGCGGACTCCCGGCCGATACCCGCAAGCTGAACTGACCACCGAGGCCCTGCGGCTCCGCCCCTGGCAAGGCACCGGCCGAATCGTGCGCTCAGGGGAATTCAAAAGGATCTTTTGATCTTTGTCGTGTCAGTGGCGGAGCCGCCGAGCAGTGACCGGCTTGAGCGGAACGACCACCGGCGGGTTCTCAGCGGTTTCCTCGCGAGGACGGCTTTTCTCCTCGTGGCGGAGCCACTGGGAAAAAGATCCCGCGGCGAGGAAACCGCTGAAGTTCCGCCACCCGACCCCTACGCAGGCCAAGCCGAGAGCCCCCTCAGCCCTGAGCTTCTCGTCCTCCCAGGTGTTCACCGAGGAAGCGGTCGGCGGCGTGGAACATCGCGATCAGGTTGTCCGGGTTGGTGAACAGGTGCCCCTCGTCGTCGAAGACGAGGTAGTCGACCTCGACACCGCGGGCGCGCAGCGCCTCGACGAGGTTGTCGGACTCGGCCTGCACGACGCGGACGTCGTTGGCGCCTTGGACGACCATCAGCGGTGTGCGGATCTCGTCGACGCGGGTGATCGGCGAGCGGGCGCGCATGTCCGCCTCCTGCGCCGGGTCGGACGGGTCGCCGACGTAGTGGTACCAGTTGTTGATCAGGGCGGGCTTGGCCATGTCCGGCACCGTGCGCATGAAGTTCGCCAGGTCGGAGATCCCGACGTAGTCCACCGCCGCGGCGAACCGGTCCGGGGTGAACGTGACGCCGACCAAGGTGGCGTAGCCCCCGTAGGAGCCGCCGAAGATCGCGACCCGGTCCGGGTCGGCGTAGCCCTGCGCCACGGCCCAGTCGACCGCGTCGATCAGGTCGTCGTGCATGGCACCGGCGAACTCCCCGACCGCGGAACGCATGTGGTGCTTGCCGAAGCCCGACGAGCCGCGGAAGTTCACCTGCAGCACCGCGTACCCCCGGTTGGCCATCAGCTGCACGCTCTTGTCGAAGCCCCAGGAGTCACGGGCCCACGGTCCGCCGTGGACCATCAGGACCAGCGGCAGCCCGGCGGGCTCGATGCCCACGGGCAGCGTCAGGTACGACGGCAGCGGCAGCCCGTCGCGGGCGGGGATCGTCACCGGCGTCATCGGGGCCATCGCGTCGGGGTCCAGGTGCGGGTTCGGCCGGAACAGCAGCCGCCGCTCCCCCGTCTCGTGATCGTAGAACCAGGTCAGCCCCGCTTCGCGGTCGTGGGTGAACGACACGACCCAGCGGCGGCCGTCCTCGTCGCAGGACACCGCGGCGAGGGTCCCGTCGGACAGCGACTCCAGGTTCGCCAGCACCTCGGCGAATCCCGCGTCCAGCGCGCGGATCACCTGGCGGCTGCCGAGGTAGCGAGCCCCCAGCAGTTCGCCCGTGCGCCGGTGCCGGATCAGCGGGGAGGGCAGCGCGGCGAAGACCGCGGCGCGGGTGTCGAGGTCGAACTCTGGGTGCGAGTCGACTTCGGTCTCCTCGCCGGTGGTCAGGTCGAGCCGGACCAGGCGGGTGCGGTCGGTTCCCCGGTTGGAGCCGATCCAGGCGGCGGTCCCGTCCGGCGTGGCCTCGAACGGGAAGATGCTCATCGGGTGGTCGGCGCCGTCGAAGGTCGTGATGCGGTGCAGTTCGCCCGTGTCGCCGTCGCGGCGGGACAGCGCGAGGTCGCCGTCCTCGGTCAGGGTCTGGGCGAACAGCCGGCCCTCCCCCGCGTAGAGCCAGTCGAGCACCGGGCCGGGGTTGCGGGCCAGGGTCGTGAGCTCACCGGTGGCGATGTCGAGCTCGTGCAGGTCGAACTCGGCGGCGTCGCGAGCGTTGAGCTGCAGCACCGCCTTGCCCGGTCGCGCAGCGGGGAGCACGAGGCCGACGGCCGCCGCGCCGGGGAACGGCGTCAGGTCGACCGCGGGCGCGTCGGGCTCGTCCAGGTCGACGCGGAACACGTGCCAGTTCTCGTCGCCGTCGTCGTCCTGCAAGTACAGCAGCCAGCGCGGGTCGTCGGTCCACGCGTAGTGCTGGACGGTGCGGCGTTCGTCGGCGGTCACGCACCGCGGTTCGGCGCGCCCGTCGAGGTCCTCGATCCAGACGTTGAGCCTGTTCTTCCACGGCGCCAGGTAGGCGATCCGGGTGCCGTCGGGCGAGATCGACGCGCCGGCGCGCTCCGGTGGCCGGAAGAAGTCCTCGACGGTGATCCGTTCGGGCAGTGCCATGGCGCTGTCCCCTCCTCGGTGTTCGCAGCGGCGGGTCCGCTGCGACCAGGAAAGGCCGTGCCGCCACGGCATGCTCAAGCCCGGAGCGCCGTGACGGGCACCACTGCCCGGCATCGAGCGCGGAGTCCACGGAGGACTCGGTTCGAGACGACCTGCGCCCCTTCCTCCTTCTCGGGGCCGGTCCTGGCCGGTACCGCCCAGGATCGTGTACTCGGTCGAAGGGACCCGCTCGATCCGTCGTGCGAGGTGCTGATGACGTCCTGGGGAGAGCTCACGTGGCCCGAGATCCCGGCCGCGGTCGCCGAGCACGTCGCCCGGCACCTGGCCGAGCGCGCGGGCCTGCTGCGGCTCCCGACCGTCCCTATGGGCAGGGCAACTCTTCGCCGTCGTCCGGAAGGGGCGCGGAGGACGGAGTTCGCCTCGTTCGGTGGTTCGATTTCTCGCGAGATCGCGGGAATCGTCCACACCGTGACGGCAGGGCTCCGGCTAGTCGTGGTCGCCGTCGACGTAGGTCCAGGACTTGTCCGCCCGGGTGAAGCGGGAGTGCTCGGTGAGCGAGCCCGCCCGGCCGTGCAGGTGGTAGTGCGCGCGGAAGGTCACGGTGCCCTCGGTGTCGAACGGGCCGCCGCCGGTGCGGTCGAGGACGTCGAGGCGCACCCAGCGCTGCTCGGGGTCGAGGTCGAGCTCCGCCGGGCGGGTCGACGGGTGCCAGGTCGCCAGCAGGTAGGCGGCGTCGCCGACGGCGAACGCCGCGTAGCGCGACCGCATGAGCTGCTCGGCCGTCGCGGCCTTGCGCTCGCCCGCGTGCAACGGGCCGCAGCAGGTCGCGAACGGCTCACCGAGTCCGCACGGGCAGGGATTCGCACTCACCCGCACAGGTTCTCACCCCGAACGCGCCCGGAGGCGGCGGCCCCGCCACTCGACGGGGCCGCCCCGGGCGTCCGCCTCACCAGGTGGTGAGGCGGAACAGGATCATGCTCGCCAGCAGGGCGATGTAGCCGAGCAGCGTCCACCCGGCGGGGGCGTAGCGCTCGCCGGTGGTCCTGGCGAACTTGACCAGGCCGCACGCCGTGAACGGCAGCGGCAGCAGGAACAGCAGCAGCTGCGGACCGGCCTGGCCGGCGCTCACCGCGACGACCGCCTGCAACCCGCACGCCAGGACCTGCAGCACGCCCACGACCGTCAACGCCCCGGCCGCGCCGGCCGCCGTCGAGTACAGCTTCTCGCCGGACAGGGCGAATTCGGCGCGGACGGTCTTTCGCGCGATCTCCCAGTGCAGGTAGCCGAGCACGATCGAGAGCAGCACCAGCGCCGTCGGCACCACCGGCACCGACGGGCCGAGCGCGACGACGAGGCACAGCAGCACCGTCTTGAGCTGGACGGTGAGCGCGATGTTGCGCCACATGCTCGCGTCGAACCGGTCCCAGCTCGTCTCCAGCCAGCACAGGAACAGCGAGAACGCCATCGCCGCGACCGCCACCAGCACCGGCGCGAGTCCCGCCACCGCGGCGGCGGCCAGCGCCACCGCCGCGGAGACCAGCAGGTAGGTCCTGATGTCGGTCGTCGTCACCTCACCGGTGACGACGGGGCGGCGCGGGTTGAACTCGCGGTCGTAGTCGCGGTCCTTCACCTCGTCCACCGCGCGCAGGAAGAACAGCAGCGCGAACAGCGCCACCGCCGCGCCGACCGCAGCGACCAGGCCCGGCCCCGGCTCGGTCCGCAGCGGCGCCAGCGCGGACAGCACCGCCGCCACCAGCATCGACACGTAGAAGACGTACTTGCGCGGTGGGAAGCGCTTGGTGAAGAACCGCCAGAACACCGCGATCATTCGACCACCCGCACAGTTCCGGCCACGCCGTCGAGCTCCACGGTCGCGCCGTCGGGGATGCGCTCGACGGCGCCCGGCACGGCGACGATGGTCGGGATGCCGAACTTGCGGCCGGTGATGGCGGTGTGCGACAGCAGGCTGCCGCGCTCCACCACGATGCCCTTCGCCGCCAGCATCAGGTACAGCCATCCCGGATCGGTCTCGCGGGCGATGAGCACGTCGCCCTCGTCGAGGTCGTCGGCGAACGACGGGTCGAGCACGACCCGCGCCCGCCCGCGGACCTTGCCGGGGCACGAGCCGAGGCCGCGCATGACGCCGTCAGCGGACTCGGGCACCTCGGTCTCCTGCGGGACGTCGACGACCTCCGGGATCGACAAGCCGACCACGTCCGCCGTGGAGAACTCGCGCTGCGGCCGGCGCCGCTGGGCGCGTTCGTGGTCGCCGCGCCGCACTTCGACGAGACCGGCGAGGTCGTGGGTGGTGCCGGAGCCGTCGAAGAACCCGAGCAGTTCCTCCACGTCGAGCCAGAACACGTCCTGGGCATCGGCGAGCACCCCGCGCTGCTGCAGGTGACCGCCCAACGCCTTGATCACCTGCTTGCTGTAGCCGAACAGCTCGCTGCGCTGGTAGCGGCCCGCTTCGCGGTAGTAGAGGAAGGTGCGCAGGCGGTCGAACAGGCCCAGCACGACCTTGCGCCGCGCCGCCGAGGGCAGCGCCTCCTTCAGCCGCTGCTCACCGGCCAGCCGCGTCTCGTGCTCGGTGCGCTCCATCTCGGCCGCGACGACGCCGCGGGCGGCGTACTGCCCGGCCAGGCGCAGCAGTTCCCACGGCTGCTCGCGCAGGTTGGGCCGTTCCAGCTTGAGCTCTTCGAGCCCGCGGTCGCCGTACCGGTTCAAGTGCGCGTCCACCGAGGTGGTGAACTCGGCGGGCAGCTCACCGGCGCGCAGCCGCTCCCAGATCTCCTCCGGCGGCTTGGTCCGGAACAGCAGGTCCAGGTCGGCGTCGGCGCGGACCTGCTCGCCCAGCCGCACGGCGCTGAGCGCGATCTCCGCGCCGCGCAGCTGCTTGCCGCCGCAGAGCAGCTGGCTGAACAACGTGTCGGTGTCGCCGACGCCCCACTTCTTCAGCAGGCGCTCCAGCCGACCGTGCACGATCAGCATGAACTGGTAGTTGATGAGCGTGATGCCCCAGAGGTTCCCGGCGCTGCGCCACACTTCGCGGTAGTCGTCGACGAGGGTCAGCGGGTGCGCCTCGGTGAACCGGTCGCCGCGCCTGCTGCGCAGGAGCTCGGTCCACTCGGTCTCGAACGCGGCGAAGTCCCGCGCCATCGTGGCGTAGTTCAACCCCGCCCGCGCCCAGCCGCCGACGAGCTTCGCCGACCGGGTCAGCTGCGCGCGCAGGTCCTTGCCGCGCCCGTCGGAGTGGTAGTAGCTGTTGTCCAGCTCGGCGACCAGCCGCTCCCAGTCCCGGCGCATCCCGTCGAACAGCGGGAACACCGCCAGTTCGCGCAGGAACGAGCTGATGTTGTGGTAGATCCGCCCGTCGATGAACGCGACCAGCCGGGTCATCGTCTCGTGCAGGTCGTGCAGCTCGCGGGCGGGAACTCCGCAGCGGCGCAGGTAGTCGTGGTTGAGCAGCCAGTAGAACCGGCGGGCCACGGAGTACGTCATCGGCGTCGTGGTGCCGGGGAAGCTCTCCGAGACGTTGGCGCTGCTGAACACGCGGTAGTGGCCGGGGTTCATGGTGATCGGCCGGGACTGCAGCACGTGCACCGCGCCGTCGGGCGTGATCGTGGCCTCGATGTCCTGCGGGCTGCCGAACAACCCCTCGATGCGGTCGCCCAGCGCGGACAGCTCCCGCACTTCGTCGTCGCTGAGCACCGGCGCGTCCCGCCGTTCCTGCGGCACCGGCGCGATCCTGGTGCCGTGGCCGCGCTCGGCGTCGAAGGTCACCATTTCCGGCTTCTGCACGACCACCCGGCGCAGCTCGCCGGACTGGCCGTGCAGGAAGTAGTGGTCGGTCGGGGTCTTCTCGGCCACCACGCCTTCCCCGATGCCCCAGCCCGCGCTGATCACGGTGTCCTTGGCGTAGCTGGTCGGGTCGCAGGTGAACAGGACCATGGAGCGCTCGCCGAACACCATCTGCTGCACGCCGACCGCGACGGAGATCCGGTCCAGCGACAACCCCTGCCGGTGGCGGTAGAGCAGCCCCTCGGGGTTGAACGCCGACGCCCAGCACTTGAGCACGGCGTCGCGGACCTGCGCGACGGGCACGTACAGGTAACTGTCGCTCATGCCGGCGAAGGCGTGCTCGGCGGAGTCCTCGCCCTCTTCGGGGCGGGCGCCCACCATGGACGCGCGCACGGCGACAACGGAGTCGGCGTCGAAGGTCGTGCTGAGCGCGTCGGCGAGCAACCGCTCGCCTTCCGCGCCGAGCCCGCCGCTGAGGATCGTCTCGCGGGCCCGCCGCGAGGCTTCGCGCAGGGCGTGCCAGTCGTCGAAGTCCAGCTCCCCCAAGGCTTCCTTGACGGCACCGGCAGACACGGAGCGGGTGAACAGCTCACCGGTGAGGCAGAACAGCGGGGGCACCGTGACGCCGTCGTCGCGCAAGGTCTTGAGCCGGGCGAACTTCCAGCCGACCCGTTCCGGGAGCATCGGATGGTCCAGGGTCTCGATCACGGACGAACTCCCTCGATGTGCCGGACGCCGTCGACGTCCGCAGTGGATTCGCTCGCGGTGGAGCGACGCAGCGCCAGGTGCACCGCACGGATTCGCGACGGGCCGGGCGCTGAGCACCCGCGGCCCGACCGGGTCGCGCGGGACCGCCGAACCGGTGGCGCGACTGCCGGGAGAACGTCGACCGGCTTCGGCGCCGGCGCGCGGCGGGCATGCGACGGCTGCGATTGGCCAAGATCCACACTAGCCGGGCGAAGACTAGGTGAATCACCACAAACCCGCTGGCACGGTGAAAACCAGGTGCTCCGCGGGAGCGCTCGCAGACCGTCCTGCGTGGACTCCGGGCGGACGGTGCGGCGATCTCGGCGGAGGAGGCTGCGGTGGATCTCGACCAGGCGCTCACGACGACGCGGACGGTCCGGCGGCGCCTGGACCTCGCGCGCCCGGTGGACCCCGAACTGATCCGGGAATGCCTGCGGCTCGCGACGTGCGCACCGAATGGCGGGAACCGGCAGGACTGGCGATTCCTCGTCCTCGACGACGCCGAGGTGAAGGAACAGGTCGCCCGCCATTATCGGGAGGCTTCGGCGGAATACCTCGCGGACAAGCCCGAGAACGCGAACACCGCCGCCGCACGAGCGCTCGCGGAACGGCTCGCCGACGTGCCCGCGCTCGTGCTGGTGTGCTCCCGGGGCAGGCTCGCGGCCGACGCGCCCCCGGCGAAGCGATCGAGCTTCTACGGCTCGATCTACCCCGCCGTGTGGAGCTTCATGCTCGCCGCGCGCGCCAGGGAGCTCAGCACCGCGCTGACCACGGTGCACCTCGCCCGCGAACGCGAGGTCGCCGACCTGCTGGGCATCCCCTTCGACGAGGTCACCCAGGTCGCGCTGATCCCCGTCGCGCACCGCCTGGGGCCGCAGCCCTCCGGACGTCCCCCGCGCGGCCCGGTGGAGGAGGTGGTCGCGCACAACCGGTGGACCCCGTGACGGGCCGAAGGGCGCACGAGCACCAGGGCCGAACGGCGCAACGAGATTTCTTCGCGAATCGCGATCAGAGCATTGCGGACAGGTTGCGGAACCAATTCCCGCATTCGACCCGAACGCGCGAATGAACGCGCCACCGGAGTCCGATAATTGCGCCTCCGCGCAGTCTCGGAAATGCGGCGGACGATCTAAGGAAAGCCCCAGACCTGCCGCACCTATAAAGGAAAACATGAAGATCGAAATGTTATCGAGGCGCGGGAGGCGACTATGACCTTGGCGCTCGATTCGCTGGTGCTCACGTTGGAAGGAACGCTGATCGCCGATCAGCAGGACACCTTCTACTTCGACCACCCGCTGGACCACCTGCCCGCCACGCTGCTGCTGGACGGCGCGGTGGACCTCGCCACGGCGTCCCTTCCGGGCCACGTCGCGGAAATGCACGTGAAGTTCCACCGCTTCGGCGAGATCGACGAACCCGTGGACGTGCGGCTCACCCAGACCTCCGACGGTTCCGAGCGGTGCGCGCTGCGGTTCTCCGCACGGGACGCGGACCTCGCCGACGGGCACGTGGTGCTGCGGGAGATGCCGCCCGCACCGGCCGTTCCCCCGGTGCGCGGACCGGAACCGGCCCCCGTCGACCGGGCGCTCGTGCACCGGCACCGCACGGACAACGTCGCGATCGGCGGCGTCGTCGCCGGGCCGGACGGATCGGCCGCCGAGATCCTCGACCTCGCCGCGGACCACCCGCTGCGGCGCCGCGACGCGGCGCACCGCTCACCGGTGGAGCTCATCGAGGCCGCGCGCCAGCTCACCACCTTCATCGGGCACGCGGTGTGGGAGATCCCCGACGACTGGAAGTACGTCTTCTCCGCGGTCGGCTACGAACAGCGCCGCCCGGTGGCCGCCGACGAGCCGCTGCGGCTGCGCACTTCGCGGATGTCGTTGCACCGCAGGCGGATCGACGTCGTAGTGGAACTCGAAGCCGCCGACGGCGTGGTCGGCTCGGTGTCCATCGACGGTCTCGTCGCCGCGCCCCGCATCTACCAGCACCTGCGCTGGTCGCAGCACTGACGGAAAGGATCGTCCATGCTCGGCAGGCTCGAAAGCCTCTTCCCGCCCGCGCTGTTCGTCTGCGCCACCGCGATGCTGGGCTGGGGCACCTGGTCCCACGGCTCGCGAGGTGATCTGCTGGGCGTCGCGGTGCTGGTCGCCTACTTCGCCTGGATTCTGCTGGAAATCCGCATCACCTTCCAGAGCGCGACCCAGGAGACGAGCTCGGGCGACCGGGGAAGCCTCCAGCTCTACGGGATCTCCCGCATGCTGGTGCTGGGCACGCTGGTGTTCCTGCCCTCGGCGTGGGAGGACTGGAGCGCGCTGCGCGTGCTGGCCGCGGTGGCGTTCGTCGCCGGAGTGGTGCTGCGGCTCGGTTCCATCCAGCAGCTCGGGCGGTTCTACTCGCACCGGGTCCGCACGGTGGCCGAGCACCAGATCATCCAATCAGGACCGTACCGGTTCGTGCGCCACCCGTCCTACGCCGGAATGGTGCTCGCCCACCTCGGCGTGGTGGTCGTGTTCTTCAACCCGGTCAGCCCGATCCTGTTCGTGGCGCTGATGGTCCCGGCCATCATCTGGCGGATCCTGGTCGAGGAGAACACCTTGATGCGGCTCGACGAGTACCCCGCCTACGCGCAGGGCCGTCCCCGCCTCGTTCCCGCCGTCTGGTGACCCACCGGCGCCGACCCCCCGCCGGAGTCCGGGTCGAGCCCCGCCTCGGCCCGGATTCCCGCACCTCCCCGCGAGTGGCCTTGCGCACAGTCGGCGGACGGAACTTGAGCATGCCGCGACGGCACGGCATCTCCTGAGCGCGGCTCCCCCGGCCGACGACGGCACGACCGGCGCCGCGAACGCGGGCGGAGCCGTTGCCCGCTGAGGTGTCCCCGCGACAACGAGCCCTCCGGTGCGCGGAACCCCTCCGCCCGGATCGTCGTCGCGAGGCCCGTCGTCTGCTGGAGGATGGTGTGCGTCGCAGTCCGGCGATCTACTTCGCCTCGTACGGTTCTTCCTTGCTGGGTCAGGGAATCGCGAGCGCGGTGCTGCCGCTGCTCGTGCTGGAGCGCACCGGTGACGTGCTCGCGGCCGGGTTGCTCGCCACGGTGTCCACGGCGGCGTCGGCCGGGACCGGGCTGGTGTCCGGGCTGGTGGTCGATCGGATCGATCGGCGCACCGTGTCGATCGTCGCGGACCTGCTCGCCGCGCTGTCGGTGGCGGCGCTGCCCGTGGTCGACGCGGTGGCCGGGCTGAACATGACCGCCTTCCTCGTGCTGGGCGTGATCGGGGCGGTGATCCGCGTGCCGGGCATGACCGCGCGGGAAGCGCTGCTGCCCGCCCTCGCCCGGCTCGGCCCCGTCACGGCGGGGCGGATGGATCGGCTGATCGCCACCCGGGAGACGGTGGGCAACGTCCTGCTGCTGGCCGGTCCCGGGCTCGGCGGGCTGCTCGTCGGGGTGTTCGGGCTGTCGCCCGCGCTGCTGCTGACGACGGCCGCGACGAGCATGCTCGCCGCGTGCAGCACGGTCGTGCTCGACCCGCGCGCCGGAGTCGTCCCGCCGCGGACGGCCACGGCGGGCTCGCCCGCGCGGCGAGCGGTGGCCGACCTGGCGACCTCCTGGCGATTCTTGATCTCCGACCCGCTGCTGCGCGGCGCCACCCTGGTCAGCGCGGTGCTCGTGGCCGTCCTGAGCTCGCTGCAGACGACGCTGATGCCCGCCTACTTCACCGGCGCGGGCCTGCCGGGGTTCACCGGGTTGACGTTGAGCGCGCTCGCGGCGGGCAGCATCGCCGGATCCGCGCTCTACGCCGTCACTTCCGGGCGGGTCCGGCGCCGCACCTGGTTCGTCCTCGGCATGCTCGGCATCCTCGCCGGATTCGCCGCCGTCGGGAGCATGGCCGCGCCGTGGATCGTGCTCGGCGGCGCGATGCTGGTCGGATTCACCAACGCTCCGGTGTCGGCGGTGCTCGGGGTGCTGACGGTCGAGGCGACGCCGGACGCGATGCGCGGCCGCGTCCTGGGCGCGCAGAACACGGTCATGCTCGGCGCACCCGCGCTCACCAGCGCCCCGCTCGCGGCGATCGCCGCCACCGCCGGGCTGCCCGCCGCCGGTGCCGCGCTGGCCGGGCTCGCCGCGCTCACCGCCGTCGTAGCGCTAGCCGCGCCGGCGTTCCGCTCCCTCGACACCGCCCGACCGGACGCCCCACCTGCCGCTCCCCCGGTCGCCCTCGCGGGAGTCACCGGTGCCGCCCCGGCCCGCGCGGACGGCGACGAGCCGACGCCCTCGCGGACCCGCACCACCCACCCCTGATCCAGGCGAGCGGGCGCCGTTGATCTTCATCCTGTCAGCGGCGAAGCCGCTGAGCAGTGACCAGCCTGAGCAAGAAGACCCGCCGCGGGTTCTCAGCGTTCTTCTCGCGAGGACGGCTTTTTCCCTCGTGGCGGAGCCACTCGGGAAAAAACTGCCACACCGGCCAGGGGCGCAGCGAGAAGACGACTGAGGTTCCGCCACCCGACCCCTACGCAAGCCGAGAACGGCTAAGAGTCGACCGCAGTGAGGCGGTGGATGGCGTCGAGGGTTCGTTCGCGGTCGAGACCGCCGGAGCCGAGCGCCCGGTGGATCGTCAGCCCCTCGATGAGCGCGTCGATCTCGCGGGCGATGTCGGGGGCGAAGTGCCGCCCCAGCGCCTCCTGGCTGCGGCGCATCCACTCGCTGATCAGTTCGCGGTAGGCGGGTTCGCGGGCCGCCAGGGCGTAGAGCTCGTGGGTGAGCACGACGTCGTCGCGGGTGGTGAACACGTCCTCGTGGATGATGTCGGCCACGGCCAGCCGCGCCTCGTCGATGCCGCGAGCCGCTGCCAAGCGGACTTCGAACCGGTCGATCACCGCGCCGGTGAACCGGGAGAACGCTTCGCGCAGCAACTCGTCCATGCTGGCGAAGTGGTAGGTCATCGAGCCGAGCGGCACGTCGGCGCGGGTGGCCACCTTCCGGTGCGAGGTGCCTGCGACGCCTTCGTCGGCGATGAGGCCCAGCACGGCGTCGATGATGCGCGCCCGCCGTTCCGGGTCGAACCGGCGCGGCCTCGGCGTTTCCCCCGTCACCCCAGCAGACCGTAGACGACCCGGATCGCCGCGCGCTGCCCGGGTCTCGCACGCCGCGAAGAGACCGGCCCCGCGTTGCGTACGGTCGTACACATCTCCTGTACGGTCGTGCCCATCGCCGTCCGGGACTTCGCGGGCGCACGAATCCGCCACACCGCGCTTCGCCGGGGGAACCATGACCGAACACAAGGGAAGCGGCGCGCCCACGGCCCGCACCGGCACGCGCGCTCGACGCCGAGCGCTGCTGCTGATCTTCTTCCTGGTCGGCGTCGGGCTGGCCTCCTGGGTCACCCGCACCCCCGCCATCAGGGACGCGCTCGCCGCCTCGACCGGCGAGATGGGCCTGGTGCTGTTCGGACTCTCGATCGGGTCGATGACCGGCATCCTCGCCGCGGGCCCGCTGGTGCGGCGCAGCGGCACCAAACCCGTGATCGCCGTGAGCACGGGTTTCGTGGTCGCGGGACTCGCGGTGCTCGGCGGGTTCACCGCGCTCGGCGCCGCCCCCGGCGCGTTCGCGGGCCTGCTGCTGTTCGGACTCGGCATGGGTTGCTCCGACGTCGCCCTGAACATCGAAGGGGCCGAAGTCGAACGGCTCGCCGCTCGACCGCTGCTGCCGCTGCTGCACGGCACCTACAGCGCCGGGACCGTTCTGGGCTCGCTGCTCGGATTGGCCTTCGCCCACGCCGGAATCGGCGTCGGAGCGCACCTCGCGGGCGTCGCCGTGCTCGGCGCCGCGGCCACCGCGGTCGCCGCGCCCGCGCTGCCCGCCGGGTTCGGGCAGGAGCGCGGCGCGACGGGGCGCGGGATCGGCGTGGCCGCCCGCCAGCAGATCGCCCTGTGGTCGCAACCGCGGATCGCGCTCATCGGCTGCGTCGTGCTGGGCATGGCGCTGGCCGAGGGCTCCGCGAACGACTGGCTCCCGCTGCTCATGGTCGACGCGCACGGCTTCGACCCCGTGCTGGGCGCCTTGCTGTTCACCGCGTTCGCCGCCGCGATGACCGCGGGCCGGTTCGCCGGTTCCGGGCTGGTGCGCCGCTTCGGGCGGGCGCCGGTCGTGCGCGCCGGCGCGCTGTGCGCGGGGATCGGCATCGCCCTGGTGATCTTCACGGGGTCGCCCGCGGTCGCGGTCGCCGGCGTGGTGCTCTGGGGGCTCGGCACCTCGCTGGGATTCCCGCTGGCGATCTCCGCCGCCGGGGACGGCGACGGTGACTCGACGGCCAGGGTGAGCGCGGTCGCGACGGCCGGATATCTTGCCTTCCTGGTGGGTCCGCCGATGCTCGGCTTCCTCGGTGACCACTTCGGACTCCGGTACGCGATGATCGTCGTGCTGGTGCTCGTCGGATGCGCGGCGGCCACGGCGTCCGCGGTGCGGGCCCCCGCACGGGACGCGAACGGAGAGGCGATGACCGATGCGTGAACCGAAGCCGTCCGAACGAGCGCTGCGGCGGATCGCAGCGGTGTCCGGACTGCTGGGAGTGCTGGCGGCGCTGCTGGTGCCGTTCCTGCCGGTCCGCTACGAGGTCACCGAGCTGCACTGGCCGACGGCCGCCGGAACGCAGGCCGTGTCGGCGCCGCTGGCCGCCTACCAGCCGCTGCGGCTCGACCTGGACGTGCCGTGCGCCACGGCCCGCTCCCTGGACGCGCGCAGCGCCGAACCGGCGGTGCTGCTGAGCACGAATCCGCCCGCGGCGGAGTACGGCACGCTCACCGGCCTGCGGCTGGAAGTGCACGACGGCACCCTGCGCCTGCTCTCGCAGGGCCAGCAGCTCGGCACCGCGCCGCTGCCCGCCGGTGACTGCGCGATCAGCGTGCACTCCGACGGCACGGCCACCAGCGCCGAAGTCGGCGGCGAGCGGTTCGCCCACGTCCCGGGCGACGCGCGGCCGCAGCTGACCGGCATCCATTCCGATGTGGACGGTGCGGTCGACGACGTTCGCGGGCTGTCCTTCTCCGCCGAGGTCGACGACCGCTACAACAGCCACCCCACCCCGCTGAAGATCGCGGCCATGGCGCTCGCCGTGCTCGGCTGCGGGGTCGCGCTGTGGGCGCTGCACCGCATCGACACCTCCGCCGGGCGCATCCCGGTCCGGCGGGCGCGCGGGCGGTGGCGGTTCACCGGGCGCGACGCCGCGGTGACCGCGGCACTGCTGGCGTGGTGGCTGATCGGCGCGATGACCGCCGACGACGGCTACTTCCTCACCATGGCGCGCGCCCGCGACGACCTGGGGTACGTCAACGACTTCTACCGCTGGTTCTCCGGCCCCGTCGCGCCGATGGGCTGGTTCGTCGAACTGCAGGCCCGCTGGGTGGCTTTCTCCACCGCGACGCCGTGGATCCGGTTGCCCGCGCTGGGCATGGGCCTGCTGAGCTGGTTCCTGATGAGCCGGTTCGTGCTGCCCCGGCTCGGGCAGCGCGTCCGGCGCAGCCGCGCCGCCGGGTGGGCCGCGGCGGCGGTGTTCCTGGCCTGCTGGCTGCCCTACGACAACGGGCTGCGGCCGGAGCCGGTCGTGGTCGTGCTCTCGCTGCTCGCGCTGTGCGCCGTGGAGTACGCGGTCGCCACCCACCGGCTCGCTCCCGCCGCGCTCGGGCTGCTCATCGCCGCGTTCGCGGTCGGGGTGAACCCGCACGGCATGGTCGCGGCGCTGCCGTTCCTCGCGGCGGCGAAACCGCTGGTGCTGCTGGTGCGCCGCCGCGCGGAGCGGTTCGGGTGGACCGCGGTGCTCGCCCCGATCGCCGCGTCGGGCGTGCTGGTGCTGGTCGCGGCGTTCTCCGACCAGCCGTGGCAGGCGGTGGTCGACTCGGCCGAGGTGCGCTCGGAGATCGGCCCGTCGCAGTCCTGGTTCGAGGAGCTCAGCCGCTACGCGCTGCTGTTCGGCCAGTCCCCGGACGGTTCGCTCACCCGCCGGTTCCCGGTGCTGCTGCTGGCGCTGTGCCTGGCGACCTGCACGGCGGTGCTGCTGCGCCGCGGCCGGATCCGCGGGGCCGCGCTCGGGCCGAGCAGACGGCTGCTGACCGTCGCGGCGCTGTACTTCGTGGCGCTGGCGCTCACCCCCACCAAGCACACCCACCACTTCGGCGTCATCGCCGCGGTCGGCGGCGCGGTGGCGGCGATGACGGCGCTGGCCACCAGCAGCACCGTGCTGCGCTCCCGGCGCAACCGCGCGGTGTTCTTCGCCGGGCTGATGGTGGTGCTGGCGTTCGCGTTCACCGGCACCAACGCCTGGTGGTACGTCTCCGGATGGGGCGTGCCGTGGTTCGACAAGCCGCCGTCGATCGGCGGGTACCAGTTCAGCACCGGCATCCTGGTGATCGCGGCGGGCGCGCTCGTGCTGGCGCTGGTGGAGCACCTCAAGCTCGACGAGCGCACCCCGCCGGTCGTCGTCGAGGAGGACCGTTCCCGAGGGCTGCGCCTCGGCAGCGCGCCGCTGTCGATCGTGTGCGCGCTGCTGATGCTCGCCGAACTCGCCTCGCTGGCCAAGGCGATCCCCGAGCGCTGGGACACCTACAACCTCGCCACCGACAACGTCCGCCAGCTGGCGGGCGCGAGCTGCGGCCTGTCCGATTCGGTCCACGTCGAGAACGATCCGATCGCCGGGATGCTCGCCATCGCACCGCACCAGCCCGCGACCGCCGTCCCCGACGCACCGTCCGAAGAGGACGAATCGGCCGACGAGCGGCTGCGTCCGGTGGACACCGGTTTCCGGCCGAACGCGCTGCCCGGCACCAAGAATCCCGACACCGGCCAGCCGTTCTGGACCCCGCCGCACCGCTTCGGCACCGACCGCGCCCCGGTGTGGGGGACCTACGGTTCGCCGACCGGCACCGGCCGGTTGCGCACCCCTTGGTACGCCCTGCCGGAGCGGGCGCGCAGCGGTGAGGTGCCGATCGTGGTGAGCGCGGCCGGAACCACCTCCGGCACGAATTCGCTGAACGCCGAGTTCGGCCGGGACACCGAGGACGGCTTCGAGGTCCTCGACAGCGCGCCGCTGGCGCAGGACGGCGAGCGGCACTGGCGCGATCACCGCGTCGCGGCTCCCGCCGAGGCCACGCGGGTGCGCATCGTCGCCCGTGACCGCGCGCTCAGCGAGGACGGCTGGATGGCCGTCAGCGCCCCGCGCGCACCCCGCCTGTCGGTGATGACCGACGTCATCGGCGACGCTCCGGCGTTCGTCGAGTGGCCCGCGGCGATGGCCCACCCCTGCTTGAACGTGACCACGATCCACCACGGCATCGCCGACCTGCCCCGCTACCGGATCTCCGGCGGCGGGGACGTGCGGGGCACCGGCCAGGGCTGGTCCGCGCCGGACGCGGGCGGGCCGTTCGGCTACCTCAACGTGGCCACGAGCATGACCGAGCTGCCGACCTACCTGCGCAACGACATGAGCACCGACTGGGGCTCGCTCTACGCCGTGCACCCGTACGAACCCGACGCGCTGCCCGCCTCCGCCGCCGCACGCACCCGCACCGAGGACCACTGGGGCTGGTGGAGCCCCGGCCCGACGCCGAACCCGATCACCTTGCCCGGCGACGTCCCCGACTCCAACGACCGCGACGACGTCCGCCCCGGACCGGGCTGATCCCGGCGGACCCGCCCTCCTCGACGCGACCGGGGATGGTGGGTCCTTCCGCACGACCGGAGGCGCTTCGTCGGGCCGGTCCGGTTCACGCCGCCGGACGCGATCCCGGCGGGCGCCGCGTCCGGCGACCGCAGCCGCGTGTTGAGGTTCGCGCTCAGGTCCGGTGGCGGTAGGGGGTCGTGGTGGAGACCTCGCGGAGACCGGAGCGTTCGAGGATCGGGCGGGAGAACTCTGTGGAGTCGCTGTTGATCAGCGTCTTCCCCAGCTCCAGGGCCGCCCGCGCCCGCGCGGCCGTCAACGCGCGGTAGATCCCCCTCCCGCGCCATTCCGGACGGGTCGCGCCGCCCCAGATCCCGGCGAAGTCCGTGCCGCGCACCGGTTCCAGCCGACCGGCGCAGACGATCAGGCCCGCGGACTCGGCGGCCCACAACTGGATCCCGTCGTCGAGCGCGAGGCGGCGGTGCACGGCGTCGACCTGCTCATCGGAGATCGGCACGCCGAACACCTCGTGCTGCATCTCGGTCATCGCCCGGACGTCGGACTCCTCGGTCACCCGGCGGACCCGCACGCCTGCCGGCAGTTCCACGTCGACCGCCAGCGACCGAGTCGCGCCGATCATGATCGACTCCGGGGCGTCGGGGACGAATCCGTTGTCCAGCAAGGCATCGTGCAGCCCCGGCGCGTGGTCGTGGCCTCGGGTCTTCCACTCCACCTCGGTGATCGCCGGATCGGTCCGGTAGTGCGCCACCGCTTCCTCGACCAGCCGCCGGACCCCGACCGCGTCGGCACCGCCGAGATCCCGGTAGGTGACCAGACCGCGTCCACCGCTGAAGGTCAGCAGCAGCAACGGCCCGCGCCGCGCGCTGCCGAGCGCGCCGACCGCCTCCGCATCGGCGCGCAAGTGCTCGTCATAAGCCGCCAGCAGCGACGCGTGCTCGTCCATGCGGCCATCATCGACGGCGAACGACCGGGAACACCAACGGTTTTCCCCGTCCCGCGCGACCCGCGCCCAAGACGGCACCAGGCCCGCCGCCCGAACGGGGCGGCGGGCCTGGACGGCACCTGGATCAGGCGCAGAGGTCGCGGATGCGGGGCGCCACGTCCCGGGAGAAGGACTCCAGGAAGCGCGTCTGGTCCGAGCCGGGGGCGTGGAAGACGAGGTGGTCGAAACCGGCGTCGATGTACGCCTTGACCTCGGACAGCACCTCCTCCGGGTCGGAGGCCACGATCCAGCGGCTCGCCACCTGCTCGATGGGCAGGTCGTTGCCGGCCTTCTCCATCGCCTCCGGGTCGGCGAGGCTGTGCTTGAGCTCGGCAGGCAGCGACAGCGGCGCCCAGAAGCGGGTGTTCTGCAGCGCGCGTTCCCGGTCGGGGTCGTAGGAGAGCTTGATCTCGATCATCTTCTCCATGTCGGCGGCGTTCTTGCCACCGGCCTCCGCCCCGGCTTCGACGGCGGGCAGCAGCTTGTCGGTGTAGAGCTCCATGCCCTTGCCGCTGGTGCAGATGAAGCCGTCGCCGACGCGGCCCGCGTACTTGGCGACCATCGGGCCACCGGCGGCCACGTAGATCGGCACGCCGCCTTCGGGGCGGTCGTAGATCGTCGCGTTGGAGGTGCGGTAGTACTCGCCCTCGTAGCTGACCCGATCCTCCGTCCACAATGTACGAATGAGGTCGATGGCCTCGCGGAAGCGACGGAACCGCTCCTTGAACTCCGGCCACTCGCGCGCGGTCACCGCGGTCTCGTTGAGCGCCTCACCGGTGCCGACGCCGAGCATGACCCGGCCCGGGTACAGCGACCCGAGCGTGCCGAACGCCTGCGCCACCACGGCGGGCTCGTACCGGAATGTCGGCGTGAGCACGCTGGTGCCCATTTGGATGCGCGAGGTCCGCTCCCCCACCGCGCTCATCCAGGACATCGCGAACGGCGCGTGCCCCTGGTTGTGGCGCCACGGCTGGAAGTGGTCGGAGACCATCACGCTGTCCAGGCCGTTCTCCTCGGCCTGGACGGCGAACTCCACCAGGTCGCGCGGCGCGAACTGCTCGGCGGACGCCTTGTAACCGATCTTGATGCTCATAGCTCGCTCGTTTACCTAACCCATCACCACGGTTGCCGGAACGTCGTGGCACTCGTCGTTGAACACCGCGAACAAGGTCGGCGTGCCGGTGCGCACCGCCACCGCGCCGTGCGGACCGGCGGGTCCGCGGCGCAGGAGGTCCGCGGTCGGCCGGCTGCGGGCCTCCGATGCGGACCGGGCGGTGGTGCGAACACCTGGCGCGTCACTAGTCGAACAGCCTTGTCGCACAACATATTCCGCGCATGCCCGGAAACCTCGGCCGGTCGTCGGCCCGCGCACGCCGTCCCGGCCGCGATTCGGGCGCGTCGGTGGCGGCGTGGTGGAACCGGATCATGGTGGCCTTTCAGCGGCGCCGGGTGCGCTTGCTCGAACAGTCGTACAGCGTCCCACGGCGCCCGTCGCGACCGGGCCGCACCACCGCCGCGCCGCTATGGGAACGGTCACACCACCCGGAAATCCCTCACCGCACGCGTCCGCACGCGCACTGGAAGTCAGATCGGAACGCTCCGGAATCGAGCGGTTCCGCTGAGTGCCCACCGGAACTCCGGGGCAGGGCGCGAAAAAACGCGGCGCGACCGCGGCGACCGGGTGAACGCGTTCGTCCACCCGGCACCGCGATCGCGCCGCGTTCGCAGCGATCCGATCGCCCGCACGCCCCGCCGAGCGGGCGTGCGGCGTCAGCCGTGGCGCTTGACCTTGTTGGACAGCACCACGCCGAGGATCGTCATGCCACCGCAGAGCACCAGGGTCAGCGACAGCGGAACCGAGGAGCCGTCGAAGGTGCCCACCAGCGCCAGCGCGCCGATCGGCAGCAGGCCGCCCGCGATGGCCGTGCCGAAGGCGATGCACAGGCCGGCCCCGGTGTAGCGGGCGTCGACCGGGAACAGCTCCGAGAGCAGCGAGGGCACCGCGCCGTTGAACGCGGCGTAGCAGATCGTGCCGACCAGCATCGCCAGCAGCATCGCGCCGAAACCACCGCTGTCGATCAGCCACAGCGCGGGGAACGCCCACAGCACCAGGATCACGCCGGACCCGATCGTCAGCCGTTCCCGGCCCCACCGGTCCGCGTTCATCGCGCTCACCAGCGTCAGCCCCACCAGGATCACCGAGGTGATGAGCAGGCCGAACTGGACGCTCACCGCGGTGAGCGACGGCACGTACTGCTTGGTGTACGCGACCAGTCCCGTCATCAGCACGTACAGGTACGAGCACGGCGCCGACCACATCAGCGACCCCGCCAGCAGCGCCAGGCCGTTGTCCCGGAACACCGCGCGCACCGTGGGCCGCGCCGCCTTCTCGCCGCTCTCCCGCTTGGCGAGTTCCGCCAGGAACGCCGGGGTCTCCTCCAGCCTCCTGCGCAGCACCAGCCCCAGCACGATCAGCAGCGCGCTCGCCAGGAACGGCAGCCGCCACGCCCAGGACAGGAACGCCTCCTCGCTCACCCACAGGTTCACGACGAGGATCACCGCGCTGGCCAGCCCGATGCCCAGCACCGTGCCCAGCTGCACGAACGCGCCGTAGAGCGACTTGCGCTTGGGCTCCGCGTGCTCGACCGCGACGAGCACCGCGCCGCCCCACTCGCCGCCGACGGCGAGCCCCTGCAGCAGGCGGCACGCCACCAGCAGCACCGGCGCCCAGAACCCTGCGACCGCGAACGGCGGCAGCAGGCCGATGGCGACGGTCGCCCCGCCCATCATCAGCATCGAGGTCAGCAGCGCGGTGCGCCTGCCCCGGCTGTCGCCGAGCTTGCCGAACAGCACCGCCCCGAGCGGGCGCATGCCGAACGCGACCGCGTGCGTGGCCAGCGCGGCCAGCGTGCCCATCCACGGCGAGGCGCCGGGGAAGAACAGCGGGCCGAACACCAAGGCCGCCATGAACGAGTAGATGATGAAGTCGAAGATCTCGATCAGCGTGCCGAGCAGGGACGAACCTGCGATCCGGGCCGCCGACAGGGGCCGCCCGGCCGGTGCCGGTGATCTGTTCTCGCGCGAAGGGTTCGCGGCAGTTTCAGGCATGGGGGTACCGCCCTCGATATGTGGTTTGGGCATGCGCGGGAAGCGCGGGATCAGGCAGCGCGCAGTGCTTCGGCGAATTCGGCGGCGCTGCCTGCCGTGCCGAGCGCGAGCACGTGCTCCATGGTCGGCTGGGCGCGTTCGCCCAAGTTGCCGGTGAACTTGGCGCGGATGTCGGCTTCCGACAGTGGCCGGTCGGTGTGGCCGCGGTTGACGTCCTCGCGGCGGTGCAGGCGGCGGCCGTCGGTGAGCACGATCTCGACCTCCGCGGAGTACGCCTGCGGGAAGCGGCTGTCCGGGTCGTCGGCGATCTCCACCAGCTGCGCGAGCCGCAGGATCTCCGGGTCCGCCAGCGATTCCGGGGTGAACTCGTCGAGCGTGAGCCGGTCGCGGGCCAGGCAGGCCCCCGCGATGAACGGCAGGCTGAACTTCGCGTCGTAGTCGTCCTGGGGGCGGCGCTTGCGCTCGATCGGCTCGCACACGGCGGCGGCCGGGGTCTCGTGGATCAGGCAGCGCACCGTCTCGACGTCGCTCGCGGCGAAGCCCTCGGATTCCTTGAGCACCAGGATCGCGTCGGCGAAGGCGTGGGTGAAGTGGCAGCTCGGATACGGCTTGACCGCGGTCGCCAGCAGCTCCCAGCGCTCCCCGAGCCCGTCGAGCGCCTCGGTGGCGTCCCACTCGGTGTCGCGCAGATGCGTGGCGTAGAGCCCGTACCGGCCTTCGTAGACCTCCTCCGGCCCGGGCCAGCCGACCGAGGCGAACGTGGCGGCGGTCAGCGCGCTCGTGGCCGCCCAGCCGGGGTGCAGGCGCTTCGTCCACGCGCCGTCGGAGAGGAACTCCAGGATGCCGGAGGCCATCGAGCCGACGATGCGCTGCGACTCGGCGATGCCATCGGCGGGCAGCCCCGCCAGCTTCGCCGCGGCGACCGAGGAGCCGAACGCCCCGGCCAGCCCCGTCGGGTGGAACCCGGTGGCGTGGAACCCGCCGTGGGCGACGGTGCCGACGCGGGCGCTGATCTCGATGCCGAGCACGTAGGCCAGCAGCAGGTCCTCGGCGGAACGCCCGTGCTGGATGGCGGCGGCGAGGCTCACCGGCAGCGCGGTCGCCGAGACGTGCGTGATGGCGGGCAGGTGGGTGTCGTCGAAGTCCAAGCCGTGCACCAGCACGGCGTTGAGCAGCGCGGCCTCGCGCGGCGCGAGCCGGTCCGGCAGGCCCAGCACCGGCTGGTCGCCGGGTCCGAGCGCGGCGGCGGCCTTGCGGGCCCGCTGGGTGAATTCCTGGTCCACCGCGGCGAACGCGACTCCGACCGAATCGAGCGCGAGGTGCCGTGCGCGCCCCAGGACCTCGTCCGGGACGTCCCGCAGCGTGGTGCGTGCGGCGAATTCGCCGATCACGTCCGCGATGGCAGGCATGGGTGCCTCCTTGCTGGCCTCGTCATTGATGACCCCGCGGATGCGCGGCGCATCCGATGCGGACAGTGTGCAATCCCACCCCGCGCCCAATCAAGACAAAAGTCTGACGTTTTCAAATCGGACGTTTCCCCGCCCCTGCCCACAACCGGTGGCCGAGCCTCGAATGCCAGCGCGATGCTGCCGCGCGGCGCAGGATTTCCGCCATCGCTCGACCACCCGGCGCGCGGAGCGCCTGGCCCGCGGGACGCCTGCGGTCGTTCAGCCCTGACTGTCCGACGTGACGTGCGCGATCCGAGCAGCGTGTTCGTGGCCCCACGCCCCCAACGGCTCCAGCGCGCGGTTCAGGCTCTCACCGAACGCGGTGGCGGCGTAGTCCACGTGCGGCGGCACCACGGGGTGAACCGTACGGGAGACCAGATCGTGCGCTTCGAGCTCGCGGAGCTGCTGGGTGAGGACCTTCTCCGAGATCGGGTCCAACCGCCGCCGCAACTCGGAGAAGCGCATCGTGCCGTGCACGGCCAACTCCCAGATGATCAGCGGCTTCCACTTGCCCACCATCACCGCCAGTGCCGCCGTCAGTCCGCACTCCGCGACGCGCCCCGCCATCGATACCCCTTCCTCGAAGGTAAGTACCCCACAAAATGGTGCGTACTGTACCGACGAGGCGGCGGAACGGACACTGCGAACGACCGGAACACCACGTCGCAGGAGCTGCCCTCATGCCAACGACCGCGCAGGCCACCGTCACCGTGATCGGACTCGGCCCGATGGGGCGGGCACTCGCAGGCACCCTCATCAAAGCCGACGAGACGGTCGCGGTCTGGAATCGAACCCCCGGCACAGCGTCGCCGTTGCTCGAACGGGGAGCGCAGTGGGCGAACTCGCCCGCCGAAGCCATCGCCGCCAGCCCGGTCACGCTGATCAACGTGGTCGATCACGACGCGGTCGATCAGATCTTGTCCTCGGCAGAGAGCGTGGTAGAGGGGCGGAGCATCATCGGCCTGACCAGCGACACCCCTGAACGGGCCAGGCACACCGCCCGGCTCGTGGCCGACCGGGGCGGCCGCTACCTGGACGGGGCGATCATGACACCGGCTTACACGATCGGAACCCCGTCGGCGTCCATCCTGCTCTCCGGACCACGAGAACTCTTCGCCGAACACCAGGCGCTGATCGAGCACCTGGCCACCCCGACCTGGCTGGACGACGAACCCGGTCGCGCCGCAGCGCACGACGTCGCGCTGCTGGACCTGTTCTGGAGCACGATCTCGGGATTCCTGCATGCGACCGCGCTCGCGCGCGCCGAAGGAATCTCGCCCACCGCCTTCGTCCCGTTCGCCCACGGGATCCGCGAGATCCTCCCCGCGATCTTCGACGGCTTCGCCGAACGCGCCGAGCAGAACCGGCACGACGACCCCGTTTCGATGATCCGCTCGATCCGCGCCTCGTTGGCGCACCTCATTTCGGCGACCCACGACCGCGGACTCGACGCGGCAGCGCTCGAAGCGATGCGCGGCTACCTCGACCGCGCCGAACGCGCCGGCCACGGCGAGGACGAGGTCACCCGCATCCTCGAAACGATGTCCCGCGGCTGAAGGACGCCGCTAGTCCTCCATGCGCTCGTAGAGCGGGCGGAGGCTCAGGAGGTGTTCGCGCACCAGGGTCTCGGCGGTGTCGGCCTCGCCGCCGGCGACGGCCTCGTAGACCTTGGCGTGGTCCTCGTCGATGCCCTCCCACGCCTGCCGGGCCACCCGGTCGCGGTGCATCCGGCCGCTCAGGACCACGTTGATCGGCTGGCACATCACGTGCAGCAGCGGGTTCCCGCTGATCGACACGAGCGTCGTGTGGAAGTCCCAGTGGACGGTGAAGCCCTCGTCGGGATCGAGGTGCCCGGTGCGCTCCACGGTGCGCCGCAGCTCGTCGAGATCTTCGGCGGTGGCGCGTTCGGCGGCCAGCCTCGCGGCGTGCGGTTCCAGCAGCAGGCGGGCTTCGAGCAGGTTGTCGACGCTCATGCTCCGCGAGTTGACCAGCAGCCCGAGGCTGCCGCCGAGGTTGTCGGCGATCAGGCCCGCGTCCGGCGCGGCCACGAAGCTGCCGCCGGTGGCGCCGCGGGTGGTGTCGATCAGGTGCTGGCTGGCGAGCTGGCGCAGCGCTTCGCGCACGGTGCTGCGGCTGACGCCGAACATCGAGCCGAGCTCGGTCTCGCTGGGCAGCCGCGACCCGGAGGGCAGCGCGCCGCTGACGATCTGGTCCCGCAACTGCTCGGCGACCTGCCGGTACGCCGCCTGCACGGGACGCACCCGCAGGCGGGCGGGGCCGCCTGGATCAGCCGTCATGTCGCCTCGTTCTTCCTCGGCCGGGTCCCGTCGGATCTCGCGCCGTACCGATCGGTGTCGCCCCAGGGTACGGGACGCCACCCGTTTCCCCGAGCAACCGGGAATCTAATTGTCAGACGTATTGCGTCGGAGTCGGCGCGCGACGCATACTCCCGGAAGCTCCTGGCGCGGTCGCCACTGCCGATCCGCGCCGCGGGGCCTCGGCGACAAGCACGGAACAGGAGGTGCGGCGGTGGCCGTGCACGGAGGTCGGCAAGGGCGCTACTTCGAGGACTTCGTCGTCGGGGACGTCTACAAGCACCCGCTGGGTCGCACGATCAGCGAGGCGGACAACACGTGGTTCACCTTGCTCACGATGAACACCCATCCCGCGCACTTCGACGCGCACTACGCCTCGAAGACGCCGTTCGAGAAGGTCCTGGTCAACTCGGGCCTCACCATCGCGATGCTGCTCGGCCAGAGCGTCAGCGACATCAGCCAGCGCGCCGTCGCGAACCTGGCGATGACCAACATCCAGCTCACCCACCCCGTGTTCGTCGGCGACACCCTCTACGGCGAGTCGATCTGCACCGGCACCCGGGAGTCGAAGTCCAAGCCGTACGCGGGCCTGGTCAACGTGCACACCCGCGCGCTCAACGCCGACGGCGACCAGTGCCTGTCGTTCGACCGCACGGTGCTGATCTACAAGCGCGCGCACGCCGACGCGATCGACTCGTTCCCCACCGCGAAGAACGGCCCGCTGTCGCTGGACGACCACGGAGGTGAGGCATGAGCAGGCTGCCGTTGGAGGACGTGCGGATCCTGGCCGTCGAGCAGTACGGCGCCGGGCCGTTCGGGTCCGTGCACCTGGCCGACCTCGGCGCTGAGATCATCAAGATCGAGGACCCGCGCTTCGGCGGTGACGTCGGCCGCCTCACCCCGCCCTACGCCGAGGACGGCGACTCGCTGTTCTTCGAGGCGTTCAACCGCAACAAGCGCTCCGTCGTGCTCGACCTCACCAGCGACGCGGGCCGCGAGGTCTTCGAGAAGCTGGTGGCCGTCAGCGACGCGGTGTACTCGAACCTGCGCGGTGACGTGCCCGCCAAGATGGGCATCCGCTACGAGGACCTCAAGCACATCAACCCGCGGATCGTGTGCTGCTCGCTGTCCGGCTACGGCATGACCGGGCCGCGCGCGAAGCAGCCGGGTTACGACTACATGCTGCAGGGCCTCGCGGGCTGGATGTCGGTCACCGGCGAGCCGGACGGTCCCCCGACCAAGTCCGGACTGTCCATGGTGGACTACTCGGGCGGCCTGGTGGCCGGGCTGTCGCTGCTGTCGGCGATCCACGGCGCGCGGCGCGACGGCGTGGGCTCGGACTGCGACGTGAGCCTGTACGACACGGCGATCGGCATGCTCACCTACCTCGCCACCTGGCACCTCAATGCCGGGTTCGAACCGCAGCGCACCCACCACTCGGCGCACCCGAGCCTGGTGCCGTTCCAGAACTTCCCCACCGCGGACTCGTGGATCGTGATCGGCTGCGCGAAGCAGAAGTTCTGGGAGAAGTTCGTCGACGTGCTCGGCTCCCCCGCCTGGGCCGCCGAGGCGCGGTTCGCCACGACCTCGGACCGCTACGAGAACTCCGCGGACTGCGTGCGGCTGATCGAGCAGGAACTCGCCCGCCGCGGCACCGCCGAGTGGCTGGGCCTGCTGGAGGCCGCCGGCGTCCCGTGCGCGCCGATCAACACGATTCCGCAGGCGCTGCAAGAAGAACACACCGAAGCGCGCGGGCTGGTCGTCACCACCGAGCACCCGCGCTTCGGCCAGGTCAAGCAGGTCGCCTCCCCGGTGCGCGCGGGCGAACCCCGCACCGAGCACCAGCGCGCGCCGTTCCTCGGCGAGCACACATCGTCCACTTTGGACGAACTGCTCGGGCTGGACGCGGCGGAGTTCCAGCGGCTGGCGGGCGAAGGTGCTTTCGGAGCGAAGGGAGACGCGCCGTGGATTTCGAGCTGAACGAGGACCAGGCCCAGTTCCAGCAGGTCCTGCGGGACTTCGTGAACACCGAGATCGTGCCGGTCGCCAAGGAGTACGAGCACGAGGGCACCTACCCCACCGAGATCGTGGCGAAGATGGGCGAACTCGGCCTGTTCGGGCTGATGATCCCCGAGGAGTACGGCGGCGTGGACGCGGACTTCGTGTCGTTCACCCTCGTGTTCGAGGAGATCGCGCGCGGCTGGATGGGCGTGGCGGGCATCCTCGGCAGCCACTCCGTGTCCACCTGGATGCTCAGCAGGCACGGCACCGAACAGCAGAAGCGCAAGTACCTGCCGGAGCTGGCCACCGGCGCGCGCCGCACCGGCATCGCACTGACCGAACCGGACGCGGGCACCGACCTGCAGGGCATCCGCACCACCGCCGAACGCGACGGCGACCACTACGTCGTCAACGGCAGCAAGATGTGGATCACCAACGCCCGCTACGCCGACCCGCTGCCGGTGCTGGTCAAGACCGACCGCAGCGCCGAGCCGGCGCACAAGGGCATGAGCGTGCTGCTCATCGACGCGGACACGCCCGGGTTCACGGTCACCAAGGACATCCCGAAGCTCGGCTACAAGGGCACCGAGTCCTGCGAAGTCGTCTTCGAGGACGTGCGGGTGCCCGCGGAGAACCTGCTCGGCGGCGTCGAAGGCCGCGGCATGCAGCAGGTGCTCTCGGCGCTGGAGACGGGCCGGCTCAACATCGCCGGTCGCAGCCTCGGCATCGCGCAGCGCTCCTACGACGAGGCGCTCGCCTACGCCTCCGAGCGCAAGGCGTTCGGCAAGCCCATCGCCGAGTTCCAGGCCATCCAGATCCGCATCGCGGAGATGGCCACCCAGCTGCAGGCCGCGCGGCTGCTGTCGTACTGGTCGGCGAGCAAGCTCGACAGCGGTGAACGCGCCGACCTGCAGACGGGCATGGCGAAGCTGTTCGCCTCCGAGGTCGCGCTGCAGGCCGCGCAGGAGTCGATGCGGGTGCACGGCGGCTACGGCTACTCCGCCGAGTTCGAGATCGAACGGCTCTACCGCGACTCGATCCTGATGACCATCGGCGAGGGCACCAGCGACATCATGCGCACCGTCATCGCGAAATCCCTGGTGGCGGGCAAGGGAAAGGTCGGCTGGTGAACCCGCGCAGCTGGCTGTTCTGCCCCGCCGACCGTCCCGACCGCCTGGGCAAGGCCGCCGGTGCGGCCGACGTCGTGGTCGCCGACCTCGAAGACGCCGTGCACGTCGACGGCAAGCAGGCGGCCCGCGACGCCCTCGTCGCGGTGCTCGACGAGGACCGCGCGCGGGCGGGCCGCATCTGGGTGCGCATCAACAACGACGGGCACAACACCGCGGCCGACCTGGAGGCGCTGCGCGACCGGCCGATCGCCGGGATCGTGGTGCCGAAGGCCGAGCACGAGATCGTCCGCGACGTCTCGGCGCGCAGTTCGGTGCCGCTGCTCGGCCTGGTCGAGACCGCGACCGGCCTCTGGCAGGCCCGGGACATCGCCGCCGTGGACCGGGTGGTGACGCTCGGCCTCGGCGAGTACGACCTGGCCGACGACCTCGGTGTCAGCACGCCGGACGTCGACGCGGAACCGTTGCGCTGGGCGAGATCCCGCGTGGTGGCCGCCGCCGCGTCCGCCGGGCTCGCGCCACCGCCCGCACCGGTGCTGGTGACTCTCGACGACGACGAGGGCTACCGGTCGGACACCGCTTCGCTGCTGCGGTTCGGATTCTTCGGGCGGATGTGCATCCATCCGCGCCAAGTCGGACTGGTGCACGAGGCGATGCGGCCCACCGACGCCGAGGTCCGGACGGCCCGGCAGGTCGTGACGGCGGCGGAGCAGGCGGAGCGCGACGGGCGCTCGGTGCTCGTGGTGGACGGTCGCATGATCGACCCGCCGGTGGTCCGGCGAGCCCGCCAGGTACTCGCCCTCGCAGCGTTGGGCAGCCCCGCTGCGAAGGGTTGAGCGAACGGTCCGTTCGTCCGGCCCCGTTGGACGAACGGACCGTTCACCCCCGATCCGCCGCGCCCCGCCACGGGTCGAGTGAACGGACCGTTCGTCCCATCTGGTCGGTCGAACGGTCCGTTCACTCCGGAAAAGCTCCGGACGCCGCCCGGCCGTCGTCGACGCCCGGACTCCGAGAGGGAGTGAACGGCCTGTTCGTCCAACGGGATTGGTCGAACGGTCCGTTCACTCGAAAAGAGCTCCACACGGCGTCGGCTTCGCGGACCTCAGGCTGAGTGAACGGCCTGTTCGTCCAATCCGCTTGGACGAACGGTCCGTTCACTCGGCGAAATCGGGTGCGCCCGTCGCCGGTTCGGCAGGCGGTGGGGCGTTGCGGTGGTGGAGCCGGTCGGGGTGAACGGACCGTTTGTCCCATCGGATTGGACGAACGGTCCGTTCACCCATCTCGCGGCGCGGGACGGGGGAAGCGAGGAGGTCGTGGTGGTCGGATCAGGCGGAGGGGTCGGCGTGGCGCTCCAGCAGCGGGGTGAGGCGGTAGTCCACCAGGTCGCGCATCACCAGCGCCGTGTCCGTGCGTTCGACGCCGGGGATGGCCAGCACTCGCCCGGCGATGCGGTACAGGTCGTCGGTGTCCCTGGCGACCACCTGCACGAACAGATCGGCACCGCCGCTGATCCCGGCGACCTCCAGCACTTCGGGAATGGCCCGCAGCGCCTCCGACACCGTGCTCAGCCTGCTCTGGGTGACCTGGATCGTCACGAACGCGCGCAGCGGATACCCGAGGGCGCGCGGGTCCACCCGCCGTTCGAAGGAGCTGAGGGCGCCGCGTTCCTCCAGCCTGCTCACCCGGCTCTGCACGGTGTTGCGGGAGAGCCCGGTCTCCTCGGCGAGCGCGCTGATCGTGGCGCGGGGCGCGGCGGCGATCGCCAGCAGCAGCCGGGCGTCGACTCCGTCGACACCGTCCTGACTTGGCACCTTGCTCAGCTCCTTCGGGGATCGCACGGCGGTGGTTGAGCATTCTGCTTCATCATGACTCGCCCACTTGTGCAGAACGCAAGGAGTTGGTGGGCTTTCCACAATTCATGCCCAAAGGTGGCCGCAGGCCACCCGGTTCGGGAGGAGTTCGGCCGATGGTGGACAACGCAGTCGCACACGAGGACGCGACGCGGGACGCGCGCGAGGACGCGGCGCTCGCGGAGATCGAGCGGCGCGTGCTGTGGCTGTCCACGGCGATCATCCACGAGGCGAACCGGAACCGGCCCAACCCGTCGGGCCTCAAGGTCGGCGGGCACCAGGCGTCCTGCGCCTCGATGGTGTCGATCATGACGGCGCTGTGGTTCCACGAGCTCGGCCCGGACGACCGGGTGTCGGTGAAGCCGCACGCCTCCCCCGTGCTGCACGCCATCAACTACCTCATCGGCGAGCTCGACGAGAGCTACCTGCCGACGCTGCGCGAGTTCGGCGGGCTGCAGAGCTACCCGAGCCGTTCGAAGGACCCCGACCCGGTCGACTACTCCACCGGCTCCGTCGGCATCGGGGCGACCGCGCCGATCTGGGGCGCGCTGGCACGGCGCTACGTGCGCTCCACCACCGAACGCGGCGGCACCGGGCGCCAGTTCTCCCTCGTCGGCGACGCGGAGCTCGACGAGGGCGCGGTGTGGGAGGCGCTGCTGGACCCGTCGGTCGCCGAGCTCGGCGAACTGGTCTGGATCGTCGACCTCAACCGGCAGTCCCTGGACCGGGTGGTGCCGAACATCGCCGCCGGGCGGCTGCACGGCATGTTCGCTGCCGCGGGCTGGCAGACGCTGGAGCTCAAGTACGGGCGGCTGCTGGAGGAGCTGTTCACCCGGCCCGGCGGCGCGCAGCTGCGCGACCGCATCGACGGGATGACCAACCCCGAGTACCAGCGGCTGCTGCGCTGCGACGCCGCCCAGCTCCGCGAGCGGCTGCCCGGTGACGGGGCGGACCGCGAGGCGATCTCCGCGCTGCTGGCCGAGCTCGACGACGCGACGCTGCTGGACGCGGCGCGCAACCTCGGCGGCCACGACCTGGGCGCGCTGCGCGACGTGTTCGGCGACATCGACGACGACCGGCCGACGGTGATCTTCGCGTACACGGTGAAGGGCCACGGCCTGCCCACCGAGGGGCACCCGCAGAACCACTCCTCGCTGCTCACCCAGGAGCAGTTCGACGCGCTCGCGCCGCGGCTGGGCGCCGACGTGGACCGGCCGTGGGAACGCTTCGCCGCCGACGGCGCCGCGGGCCGGCTGTGCGCCGAGACGGGAGCGCGGCTGCGGCGGGAGAGCACCTCCAGCACGCCGCCGCCCGCGTTGCCGCAGGACATCGGCCGCACCCCGGCGGGTGCGGCGACCACGCAGGCCGCGCTGGGGCGCGTGCTGCTCGACCTCACCCGGCAGTCCCCGGAGGCCGCGCGCCGCGTCGTCACCGTGTGCCCGGACGTCAGCTCCACCACGAACCTCGGCGGCTGGGTGAACAAGGTCGGAGTGTGGTCGTCGCGGCAGCGCCGCGACTGGTTCGCCGACGACGCCGAGACCATCCTGCACTGGCGCGAACAGCCCACCGGCCAGCACCTCGAACTCGGCATCGCCGAGACGAACCTGGTGGGACTGCTGGGAGAACTCGGCGCCACCTGGAGCCGGTGGGGCGAGCCGCTGCTGCCGATCGGCGTGCTCTACGACCCGTTCGTGGAGCGCGCGCTGGAGCCGTGGTCGTTCGGGATCTACGCGGGCGGGCAGTCGATCCTCGTCGGCACGCCCTCCGGGGTGAGCCTCGCGCCGGAGGGCGGCGCGCACCAGTCCATCAAGACCCCGTCCATCGGCCTGGAGCAGCCGGGCTGCGTGAGCTACGAACCCGCGTTCGCGCTGGACGTGGAGTGGGCGCTGCTGGCGTCGCTGGCGCAGCTGGGGAAACCGGACGGTTCCTCGGCGTACCTGCGGCTGTCGACGCGGCAGGTCGACCAGACGCTGGCGGCGGTGCCGGCGGACCCGGCGGCGCGCGAACGCCGCAGGCGCCAGGTCGTGGCGGGCGCGTATCCGTTGCGCAGCACGGAGAACCCGAAGCTGACCATCGCCGCGATGGGCGTGACGGTGACCGAGGCGCTGGCCGCCGCGGACCGCCTCGGGCAGGCGGGCGTGGACACCGACGTGGTGTGCGTGACCAGCCCCGACCTGCTGTTCCGCGCGCTGCGGGCGCGGCAGGGCCGCCAGGAGGGGTCGAGCTGGATCCTGGACCAGGCGTTCCCCGCGCACCGGGCCGCACCGCTGGTGACGGTCTGCGACGGGCATCCGCACACGCTGGCCTACCTCGCCACCATCAACCAGGTCCCCGGCACGACCTTGGGCGTGACGGGCTTCGGCCAGTCCGGCTCCCCCGAGGACGTTTACCAGCACCACGGACTCGACACCGACAGCATCGTCCGCGCTGGCCTCGACCTGCTGGCGTGAGCCGCTCGGCGCCAGGCGGCGCCGACAGCGCACAGCGGGCCGTCCGGTCGAATCGACCGGACGGCCCCGTTGGGAATCTCGTGGGACCGAGCGGACGACGGCCACCGTTCGATTCCTGGAGATGTTCCCACCGAGGGCGGTCACCGAACTGTCGTGAGCAGTCGGCGAAGCGGCGTTTCGCCGCGCTTCGACGACTCCCCCGAAACCCGGCCCGTGCGACGCCGCGAAGCCTGACCGTTCCCGCGGCGACGTCCACCGCGTGACACTCGTGCCGGTGAACCCGGACTTCGCACCGTGATCGGCTCCACGATCGTGACGCCGTTTTTCCCTGGTGTGCGCCGATTTCTCGCGAAATCGACGTGGGGTGGGTGAAATTCGGCGACAGGGGCTGGGCGCGGAGTGTGCAGAGGCGGGTGCGCGACGGGGCAGGGCGGATGGCGCCTAGGATGCCGGGCGTGGGGTTTTCGGTGCGGCGGTTCCGATGGGTTCCGCTGATCTTGCTGGTGCTGGGCGTCGTGGTGATGCACCACGTGCCCGCGCACTCGGCCGCGCATCGAGCCCCGTCCGCTCACTCCGCCCTCGGCGCGGTGCCCGCCGAACACCCGCCGACCGCCGTGCCCGAATCTGCCGAGCACGAGCCGGCCGCCGCACTCGGATCCGCCGGGCACCCGGCCGTCGTGCTGGGCGTGGCCTCCCCCGAGCGCGCCGGTGCCGCAGAGCACGAGGTGATCGCGGCGCCCGGCGCCTCCGGCGTCGTGCTGGACGCTCCGGCGATGCCCGCGCACGATCCGCTGCACCTGTGCCTGGCGATCCTCGCCGGGCTGGCGATGCTGCTGCTTCCCCTGCTGGGCGGCGCGATTCGGCCCGTGCCGGTCGTGGCGGGCTCGGCCGCCGTTCCCGTGCGCAGCAGGCCGCGGGCGCCGCCGAGCGTGCCGCGCAGGCTCGCCCTGCTGTGCGTGCTCCGACGCTGATCCGGAGTCCGATCGCCCGCGCGGCGATCGCGACGGACCGGTTTGGAGCGACGAACGAGGAAAACATGAACAAGATCTGGACCACCGCTCTCGGCGGTGTGCTCACCGCTGCCCTCCTCACGGGCTGCGGCGCGCAGCAGGGCGGCCACGAAGGTCACGGCGCGAGCAGCGGCGCGCAGCAGGAGGCGCGGCACGGCGCCGCGGCCGCCGACATCGCCTTCGCCCAAGGCATGATCCCGCACCACCAGCAGGCGCTGGACATGGCGCGACTGGCCCCGCAGCGCGCCGGTTCCCCCGAGGTCCGCGACCTCGCCGCCCGCATCGAAGCGGCGCAGGGCCCGGAGATCACCACCCTCACCGGGTGGCTGCGGAACTGGGGCGCACCGGCCGGAGGCGGCGGGCACGAGCACCACGGCATGCCGGGAGTGATGACCGCGGACCAGCTGGCGGCGCTCGCCGCGAGCGGTGGTGCCGAGTTCGACCGGCTGTTCCTGGAGCTGATGATCGCGCACCACCAGGGCGCGGTGGAGATGGCCCGCACCGAACTCGCCGAGGGCACCGACCCGGCGGCGAGGGAACTGGCGACCTCCATCACCACCGCCCAGCAGTCCGAGATCGAGGAGATGCGCGGCCTGCTGGCGCGGCGCTGATCGGAAGTGCGGGGCCCGCCTCGGCGCGGGCCCCGCACGAGCACCGCTCAGCCCCGGGCGAAGTAGACGACGGTCATCATGACCGCGGTGGTCAGCACGATGCCGCGCAGCACGGGAGCGGGGAGCTTGCGCGCCCAGTGCGCTCCGGCGAACCCGCCCGTCGCCGCGCCGACCAGGACGGCCGCGACCTGCACCGGATAGCTCAGGACGTCGGAGGCGATCAGGAAGAACCCGGCCGCGGTGGCGTAGATGGCGGCGAGCTGCACGATGCGCGCGGAGTTCCCGGCCGCCGGGTCGATGCCCAGCCCGACGTTCCACAGCGCCAGCATCAGGATTCCGACCGCGCCGCCGAAGTAGCCGCCGTAGCCCGCCAGCACGAACTGTCCGATCAGGACTCCCCACGCGCCGAGGTGGACCGAGCGCCCGATCGCGGCGGTCAGCAGCCGCGACAGCGAGCGGCCGAAGGCGAGGACGACGGTGGCGAACGCGAGCAGCCACGGCACCGCCGCGTCGAAGGTGGCGGCGGGCAGCACCAGCAGCAGCGCCGCGCCGACCGCGCTGCCCAGCAGGCTGGCCACCGTCAACGCGCTCCGGGGAGGGGAACCGACCTGCACGATGTCCCCCCGGTACGCCCAGGCGCCGGCGAGCGCGCCGGGCAGCAGCGCCACGGTCGACGACGCGTTGGCGGCCACCGGCGGCAGCCCGGCGGCGACCAGCGCGGGTAGCGCGATGAACTTGCCGCCGCCTCCGACGGCGTTCAACGCGCCCGCGGCGACACCGGCGAACAACAGGGCGATGGTCTGCAACATGAATCCAGCATCGGGTTCGGATGTTCGGAAAAGCAATCCATCCCGATAGGACGATCCTCGCGGACCGAGCGCGCCGGAACCGACAGAGCCGTTTCGGCGACCGCTCGCCGATAGCGCGGGAAACCGGCCCGGCCGAAACACACCACGAGCTCATCAACGCCGTCCCACCTGCGACGAACTGCTCATCACCCGTCGACACGCAGAACCGTCCACCCGCCCGGATAGGCGCTCCCGTACACCTCCGATCAATCGATTCCAGAGCTGAATCGCAGCGATGAAAAGTGTTGGACCGCGCCCGAAACCGGTCGAATACTGGGTGAGCGATCCGCCCTTTCCACCCGTGACCGAATTCCGGAGGGATGCCGACATGCCGTCCACCGATGTGGCCCTCCTGCTGCGGGCGCTCGGAATCCGCGTCCTGCTGCTCGGGCTCCTGCTCGGGGTCTCGGGGGCACCGCTGGCGGCACTGGTCGTGCTGCTCGCGGGCACCGGCCTGCTCGCCCGGTCCGGCGCGGCGTTCCCTGCGGTCAGCCGAGCAGGTGCCGGAGCAGCGCCCGAGCCGCCGGGTTGGCGGGTTCCGGCGACCGGCCGACCAGACGGATCGGCCTGGTGATGCTCGGCCCCTCGATCCGCGCGTGCGGCAGCCCGGAGCGCTCGGCGATCGCGTCGGGCACGATGCTCACCCCGAGCCCGGCCGCGACCAGGTCGACCAGCAGCGGGATGTGCGTCGCCTCGCACACCCGGTTGAGCCGCACACCCGCCTCTGCGCAGCTGCGCTCGATCAGCGCCTGCAACCCGCTTCCGCTGAACTCCACGAACGGTTCGTCGTCGCATTCGGCGAGCCGCACCCGCCGCCGGTCGGCCAGCCGATGTCCCGGATGGCACAGCAGCACCATGCGCTGGCTCCACTCGCGGAAACCGACCAGGTCCGTCACCGGCTTGCCGTCGCCCGCCAGGTAGGCCAGGTCCAGTTCACCGGCGGCGACGGCATCCACCAGCTCCGGCGCGATCCCCTCCCGCACGCAGATGCGCACACCGGGGTGGTGCTGCCGGAACTCCCCGAGTTCGGTGGGCAGGTCGACGACGGTGAGGGTCTGGATGGTGCCGACCGAGACGCGACCGCGCGACAGGCCCGCGACGGCCGACACCTCGCCCCGTGCGGCGACGACGTCCGCCGCGATCCGCTGGGCCACCGGCAGCAGTGCGCGGCCCGCTTCGGTCAGCAGCACCCGGCGGGTCGTGCGCTCGAACAGCTGCGCGCCCAGCGCGGCCTCCAGCTTGCGGATCGAAGCGCTCAGCGCGGACTGCACGACGTGCGTGTCGCGGGCCGCGCCGGTGAAACTGCCCTGCCGCGCCACCGCGAGGAAATGCTCCAGCTGCCGCAACTCCATCCGGCCACGGTAGTCCCCGCGGTCGAGGGCGCGGCCGCGCACGACCGAGGTGGCCACCGACGATCACGAGCACGAATCGCGCGTTCTGGTCGGCGCGAGGGCGTGCGCGCCGCGTTCCCCCGAGGATCACCCGGATAGATCTCCGAACAGCCGGATCGGCGTCGGGTCCGTCAGTACCGTCGACGCATGGACGGCACGCGCGCGGGACGGGTCCTCGTCGTCGGAACGGGCATCAGCGGAGTCGCGACCGCCGCGCGGCTGCGCGACGCGGGGTGGCGGCCCGTGCTCGTCGAACGCGCCGCGGCACGACGATCGGGCGGCTACTTCGTCGCGCTGTTCGGCGCGGGCAAGGCCGCCGCCGAACGGCTGGGCGTCCTCGGCTCCCTGCACGACCGCTCCGCCACCAAGCAGCACCTCGACGTCGATCGCCACAACCGGCAGCGCTCCGGGCTCGCGTTCGGCGACATCCCCGGGCGACCGTGGCTGATGACGCGCGGCGACGTCGAACGAGCCGTGTTCGCGAGGCTGCAATCCGACGTGGAGATCCGCTTCTCCACGGTGCCGACCGCCATCGCGCAGGACGACGACGGGGTCGACGTGACGCTGCTCGACACCGCATCGGGCAGCTCGACCCGCGAGCGGTTCGACCTGGTCGTGGGGGCGGACGGGCTGCGCTCCACGGTCCGCTCGCTCGTCTTCGGCCCGCACGACGCGTGCTTGAAGCGGCAGCACCACATGATCGCGGCGTTCCAGCACCCCGGAACCCCGCCGGGATTGGAAGAGGGCCAGGGCGCCACCCTGCTCGAACCGGGCCGGTCGTTGTGGGTGTTCGCGTTCTCCGACCATCCCCCGACCATCCTGCTGTCCTACCGCACCGACGACGTGGACGCCGAGTTCACCCGCTCCCCGGCCGAGAGCGTTCGCGTCGCGTTCGGACCGCAGCCGCTGGGCGCGATGCTGGAGGACGTAGTCACCGCGCTCGACGACAGCGACGAGGCGCTGTTCGACTCCGTCGAAGAGGTGCACCTGGACACGTGGCACCGGGGTCGCGTCGTGCTCGTGGGAGACGCCGCCTGGTGCGTCACCCTCTACGCCGGGATGGGCGTCTCGGCCGGGCTCGCCGGGGCCGACGTGCTCGCCGCCGCCCTAGAACAGCACCCCGGCGACCTGCAGACCGCGCTCAGCGAGTGGGAACGGGTGCTGCGCCCCCACATCGACGCCTACCAGGCCAGCGCCCCCGCGCAGCGCAAGATCTTCGTCATGGACGGCCGCTGGGAGATCCGGCTGCGCCGAATGGTCCCGAAGCTGACCAAGACCCGCTTAGGCAGGCGCTTGGTGCAACGCCTGATGCCGAACATGGACGCAACAGAGGCCCGCAAGGCCGTGGACATCGTCGGCGAAGCCTTGAAATCCTTGCACAGCCGGGAAAACCACTGACCGACCAGCGTTCTCGGCCTGGACAGGGTCGAGCGACGGACTCACTACCTGCCTTTGATCTTGTCATTCGAAGTGAGCGGCGTTGGTCGTTGTCCTGTCAGCGGCGAAGCCGCTGAGCAGCGACCAGCTTGAGCAACCGGCACCGCAGCGGGTTCTCAGCGGTTTCCTCGCGAGGACAGCTACCCAGGCCGAACAACCTCACCCCGATCACGCGAGTGCTTCGTTTGTGTCGTCGCGTTCGTAGAGTCGCCACACGGGCACGCGCACGGCCGAACGCACCCCACGCTCCGGATCGAGCAGGTCCCGCTTGCGCAACATCCGGTGCAGGTGCTCGCCCGGATCGACGCCCGCGGCGGGGCCGCGGTCGAGCAGCACCGAGAGCGGAACCCCGCCGTGCGACACCGTCGCGTCCACGCGGTGCCCGTTGAGCACCTGGTTCAGCTGCACCGCGGCGCCGGGCACGAGACCGTACAGCCGCTGCTGGTGCTCGTCCGGGTCCGGCAGGGCGTGCCCGTTGCGCGCCGCGGCGGCGAGTTCGCCGCCGACTCCGGCGCGGGTGCTCCAGTACTCGGCGTTCCCGGCCACGATCAGCTGCGAGCGGGCGCGGGTGATCGCGACGTTCCACAGGTTGCGCTGCTCTTCCAGCCACCGCACCGATTTCTCCTCGATGCCGGGGGCCGCGACCGGGGAGAACACGATCACGTCGCACTCGCCGCCTTGGAACGCGTGCACGGTGTCCACCTTGATCCGCGGGTTCCCGGCGAGCCGCCGGTCCAGCAGCCGCTGCTGCGGGCGGAACGGCGTCACCACGCCGATCGTGGCGTCCACCGGTAGCGAGCGCCGCAGCGTCGCCACGATCCGCACGACGGCGTCGGCCTCCTCCGCGTTCTGCCACGTACCGCCCGCCGCCGGGGTGGCCGCGCGACCGGCGACGTGCTGCCACTCCAGTGCGGGTCGTTCCATCGCGGGCCTGCCTCGGATGTCGGTGAGCACCGCCAGTTCCCCGTCGTAGAACAGCCGGTTGGCCGTGTCCGCGATGCGCGGGTGGCAGCGGTAGTGCTCGTCGAGCAGCAGCGCGCCGCCGGTGGCGCGTTCGGCGGCGTGGAACGCGGAGTGGCGCACGAAGGTCAGCGACCGGCGTTCCAGCCAGTCCGCCCGGATCCCGACTTCGCGGCGGACTCCGGCTTCGCCGACCGGGTCGAGCTTCGCGATGTGCTTGAGCTGCATGACGTCCCCGATCACCACGGCCCGCCGCGCGCGGAACAGCAGCGGCAGCACCGGCGCGATGCCGCACTGGCTGGCCTCGTCGATGACGACGAGGTCGAACAGGCCGGGTTTCAGCGGGAAGCGGTTCGCGGACTGGCAGGTGACCGCCCAGCCCCGCACGTGCTCCAGCACGGCCTGCACCTCGGGGCGGTCGAAGGAACCTTGCCGCTCCAGCAGGGCGCGGATGGCGCGGCGTCCTTCGCGGGCGGCGTCGCGCACCGCCGTGCGCAGCACCGTCGCGGACGCGTCCCGCGCCGAGTCCGCCGCCGCCCGCAGCGACTCGGCGAGCCGCTGGTCGTCGGGCCGGTCCCGCAGCAGCGCGCGCCGGTCCTGCCACACCTGCTCGGCCTCGGCGAACTCGGCGACCCGGCGGCAGATCGCGGCGGGCTCGGGGTCGGCGCAGTCGTGCGGATCGATGCGCATCGCGCGCACCACCCGGGAACGCCGCCACCCCGCGAGCACCCACGCCGTCGCCGCCGCGCCCGCCCGCCGCGCCCACCGCTGAGGCCGCTGCCCCAGCAGTTCCACGAGTTCCGCTTCGGTGCGCCCGAGCGCTTCCGCCGCGTCGTGCCGGGTGGCGCCCGCCGCCCGCAGTTCGCCGTCGAGGCGGCCGATGGCGCCGAGATCGCGGCGGGCCCGGGTGGCTCGGTGTTCGGCGGCGGCGAGTTCGGCGATGGCCGTCGCGCGCCCCGGCTCCTGCGGTGCGTCGCCCGCGAGCAGGCGCAACGAGTCCGCTTCCCGTTCCCGGTTGGCGCGGGAACCGGTGCGCACCAGCGCGCCCGGCTGCACCTGCTCGCAGCGGTGCCACACCTCGTCGACGGCCTTGTTGTTCGTGGACGCCACCAGCACCCGCTGCCCGTCGGCGACGGCGGTGGCGACGATGTTCGCGACGAGCTGGCTCTTGCCGGTGCCGGGCGGACCGGTGACCGTGCTGAGCCGCCGCGTCATCGCCCCCAGCAGCGCTTCCCGCTGCCGATCGTTCAGCGACCACGGCGCGACGACCCGCGGCGTGTCCGCTTCGGTGGTGGTGTCGCCGTCGAACAGCGCGCCGAGCGCGGTGTCCCGGATCCTGCCCGGTTGTTCCGCGATGGCCGCGAGGTCCTTGAGCACTCCGGCGTCGGCCTTGCCGCCCCGCGGCACCGCCAGCAGCACCGCCGCGTTGCGCGCGCCCTCCCCCGGCGACCGGTCGTCCAAGACCTCGTCGAGCGAGTCCGGCACCAGTTCGGCGTTGTTCTGCCACCGGTAGGTCTCGCGCAGCAGCGCCAGCACGTCGGCGGCCATCCGCTGCCGCTGGCCGCCCTGCCAGTTCGGTTCGAAGCTCTCCGCGAGCACGTCGGCCTCTTCCTTGCCGAGCTTCTTCTTCGCCAGTCCCGGATGCGGCAGCACCGGGCCGGAGGGGCGCAGCCTCCGCCGACCGGTTCCGGTGTCGACGAGTTCGACCCGGCGCACCAGCAGCGGCGCGAACTCCGGTCCGGAGCCGCGGCGCCGGTCGTGCAGCACGACCGCCGGATATCCCGCCCACAGCTCCCCGCCCTGCCGTTCGGCCTCGTCGAGGAACTTCTCGGCCTCCGGCGGGACGGGCGCGCAGCCGTCGTCGTCGAGCTCACCGCACAGGAACCGCTCCTGGCCGGGCAGCATCGCGTACTGCTCGCCTTCGGCGCGGACCGGGATCAGGCCGGTCTCCGGGGTCGCGGCCAGCAGGCAGCGGCGGTGGTAGTCGAGCAGCGCTTCCCGCCCCGGTGCCGCCTTCGGCGCGGCCGGGGCCGGTCCTTCGACCGCGGGACCCGCGGGGCGCGCGGCGAGCGGTTCCAGCACCGGCGCCGCTCCTCGCGGGCAACGCGCCAGCACGATGCGGTCGTCCACGCCGATCGACGAGCTCACCGGCACCTGGCCGCCGTCCTCGCGCATCCGCTGGTTGACGTAGCCGAAGAGGTCGGCGACGGTGACCACTCCGCTTCCGTCGTGGCCGACCTTGCCGGTGCGCAACGCCTCCACCAGCCGCCCGGTGAACGCCGACGGTTCCCCGTCCGCCCCCGCCACGGCGGGTTCGCGGGCGCGGGCGGAGCCGATCACGTAGACGCCGCGGCTGCTCAGCGGCGACGGCCGCTTCCGGGCGGCCCGGGTGCTCTTCAGCGGCTTGTGCTTGGTCTCGAAGCCGAGCGCGAATCCGCCGCTGGCGCAGGAATCCAGGATCGCGACCTTGTGCGGCGAGCGGCACGCCTCCAGCTGCTCGTTGACGAATTCGGCCCCGACCCCGGTGCCCGCGATGTCGTCGAGGCTGGTGTCCGTGGCGAGGAAGACGTACTCCCCGTCGACCGCGACCATCCGCTCGCCGTGGCCGGTGATGTAGAGCAGCGCGAGCTCGTCCGGGCCGCAGTCCTCCAGGAATCCGGCGATCTCCGCGCGCATGTCGTCGGCCGTCGGGTCGTGCACGACGCGGACGGGCTGGAATCCGCCGATCTGCCGGTGTTCCAGCACTTGCCGCAGCAGCCCGGTGTCGGTGCGGCTGGAGGGCAGCGCCTCGATGCGCTCGTCGCGGTGGTGCCCGGTGCCGATCAGCAGCGCGCGTCGGCGCTGCGGGCGGGTCACGCCCGGCCCCGCAGGTCACGCGGCAGCGACTTCACCAGCTCGGCGCACTCGTCCGGACGCCCGGCCAGCCACAACGACCGGCCGCCGAGCGTCAGCTCCACGCGGCGGGTGCGCTCGCGGGCGCACCAGGAACTGATCGAGGACAGCAGCATCGAGGCGCTCGCCGAGCCGGCCGCTCCCAGCGACGCCCACAGCAGCAGGTCGGTGGCTGTCCCGCCCTTGTACCCGTCGCCGTGGGGTTCCCGCTCGGTCGCGAGGGAGACCTGCACTCCCAGCGAATCGCGGAGGTCGTCGCGCAACGATCGCACCAGACGCTCTTCGCGCATCGGGTCGTCCGCTGCCGCCACCCTGATCCAGAAGACCGTCGAGCCGTCCGCCATACCGCCCTCTCCAGCTGAATTCGCCCAGATCGCCGCAGAGCCTAGAAGATCGCGCGGCGAATTCGGGCAGATTCGCGGAGATAGCACCCCGACAGCGCAGAACTGAGATGATCTCACTACTTGTGTTTGATCTCGGCTTGGGCAGCGGGTCGGGTGGCGGAACCTCAGGTGCTTCCTCGCTGCGGGATCTTTTTCCCAAGTGGCTCCGCCACGAGGGAAAAAGCTGTCCTCACGAGGAAGCACCTGAGAACCCGCCGGTAGTCGCCTTGCTTTGGTAGTCACTGCTCAGCGGCTTCGCCGCTGACAAGACGACGACCAACGACGCCGCTCACCTGGAACGACAAGATCAAAGACAGGCGGTCAGAACTGCGCGTCGGGGAATCCCGCACTAGTGCGGGATCAGTGCTCCGTCCGGGGGCGTGCCGTGCGGAGGTGGAACGCCGCGCTGGACGGGTGGGCATATTCCGGCAACAAATGATCCACTCGATCACCGGGGTCGAATCCCGCGGACCGCAGCAGATTCTCGGCCTTCGCCGCGGTGAGCCCGGCCCAGTTCGGAGTGGCACGTCCGATCTTCGCGTAGTCGCGCACGATCTTCGCCAGGTAGCGGTGATCCGCGCCAGGCCGCAGCGACGCCAGCACACGGCGCGCGTCGAGGCCCCAGGTGTGCCACACCCCGTCGGCGAGCAGCAGCGCCCCGCCCGGCGCCAGCACGTCCCGCCACGCCCGCAACGCCCGCACCGGATCCGGCAGCGTCCACAGCACGTAGCGCGCGCTGACCAGGTCGAAACCTCCCGCACCGGCCACGTCGCGCACGTCGTGGCCGCCGTGCCCGGCGAATTCGATCTCGACGCCGCGCCGCCGCGCCTCCTCCCGCGCGTAATCCAGCATCGCCGGGGACGGATCGACGGCCGTGACCTCGTGCCCGAGCTCCGCCAGCAGCGTGCTCAGGAATCCGGTGCCGGTGCCCACGTCGAGCACCCGCAGCGGCTCCACCCGATCCGGGAACGCCGCGTGCAGCGCCTTGTCGCAGACCGCCCGCCACGCCTCGCGCTTGTCCTGCGCGTAGCGCTCGTAGAAGTCGTTGTACGCCGCGGCCCGCGCCGTCCAGTTGTCGCGGACGGCTTCGATCGCACGGTCGGTCACGAGCTGGTTCCTTTCGCCGGGTCCGGCCAGCCTGAACGCTCTCGCCACTGATGTGCAACAGTGCGCGCCCCGCCCGACGCAGGTCACACCCCCACCGGCCGGGAGCGGTGCGCCACATCACCCGGCTGGATCACGAGTTCCGGCACCTCGCGGGCAATTCCCCTGCGGTGACTGGCTCCGGCATCCGCACGATCACCAGCCGTGATCATGACCTGCGGCACTGGCACGCGAGCGACGGCGAGTCGCACGACACCGCCGAGGGCTGGACCCCGGTGGGACCGCCTTCCACGACGTGCGCCACAACGGCGACCGGCGAGCACGCGGCGTGGTCCTTCCGGGGACCACGCCACCTGATTCCGCCGTTCGACCGCCGCCGCTGTCCATAAGGTCAACAACGCTGCCCCCGACGACGCACTTCCGGGCCTTCCGCGCTCGAAGCGCCTGCACGATTCTGCGGGTACCTCGATCGCGAAGGGATCACGGATGCGCGCGGGCAGACACCAGCCGGCCGGGAGTCATCTCTCCACGACGGGCCGTGCCTCGGCACCGCGGCCCGGACGGGCGACGGCGCCGAACCGCTTCGGGCCGGGCGGGCTCGCGCCGGAGCAGATCGAGCAGCTGCAGCGAACAGCGGGAAACCGGGCCGTCGCCGGGACGCTCCAGCGAAGCGCGGAACAACAGGAGGACACGACCTCCGATCCGGTTCAGAGCACGGGAGCGACGGCCAGGACGATCGTCGGCCAGCCCCACGGCGGCCTGCGCAAGATGGCCCCGGACAAGGTGCAAGCCCTGTTCGTCCGGAAGAAGCTCGTGAAGCGGCTGCTGAACGGACCGGTCTTCAACGACGCCGAGATGCAGGACCTCAAAGCGCAGAGACCGACGTGGCTCGCCGCAATCGGAACGGGCGAGTACGCGAAAGCCGTGGCCTACGCCCAGGCGAGCCGGTACGACGATTGGCTCACGCTGCCACCGGGGAAGCGATTGCTCATCGCCACCGTCGAGTGGCGGGAGGGCAAGGGAACGACGCACAAGAGCCCGGCCTACACCCTGGGCAGACACCTGGATCTGCGCGGCGGCGCCGTCGCCGAAGACGAACGCGGCCGAGTGGAGGGAGAACGGGACGCGCAGATCCGCGACGCGTTCGTCAACACCCTTGATCCACCGGGGCTCGCGGCCGATCAGATCGACGACCAGGCTGCGGTCGTGAACGCCAATGCCAACGCCAACGCGATCCTCGCCCGCGTCTTCCTGATCCTGCAGAACGGTCTGCAGCTGTACGAGAAGTCCGGCGCGCACCTCAATCTCACCAACAAGGACGTCGCCCGAGCCCTCGCGCACGGTGGACGGGTCAACATCCGGATTCCCGCGTTGCAGGGCGACGAGACCGGAACCGAGCTCACCGACTGGCTCGGAGTCACCGACGCCGGCGAGCTGAAGGACCCCGCGGTGACGCGCAAGTTCGCCACGCACCACATGTCCGTGCGCGGCACCGGCGGGAAGTTCAAGGAACGCGGCGGGAAGATCGCGGCCGTGCGCAATGCCCTGACCTGGGGGGACAAGCGAGTCCGGCTCTACGGGGTGGACCTCGCGGCCGACGGCCTCGGCAATCGCGACTTCAACGGCGATGTCATCCTTCCCGACGGCGGGCACGGTCACATGCTGCTGGTGTTCACGCCGCCGCGCCGGAAGCGGGACGGTGCGCTGGAAGTCGGCATCGAGACGACCAAACCCCACGGCAAGAGTCCCGTCGGGTACCGGCACAACATCCTCTCGACCGAAGCCACCGCGAATCCCGAGTCCAGCACTTACGGGCACAAGAAGGACAAGCTCGGCGACGGGAAGCTGGCCGACAACCAGCGCTACGTGGACCTGTCCACGATGTCGCCCGTCTCCGGAGACTGGATGAAATTCCTCCAGAGCTTGAAAACGGACTGGGAGCAGCGCTTGACCGCCACCGAGAACGACCCGGCCGCTCGGCGAGCGCTGCACGAAGACCTGGTCGGCCCCCGGCAAGGCCGGTTCTCTCCCTCGATGCAGGAAGATCAGCCATGACGCGGAGCCTCACGCCGCAGGCGGCTGCTCCTCGCGGGCGTCGGCGAGCAGCGCGGTGATCGCGGCCATGATGCGGTCGGTGGCCTCCCGCAGCACCGCGGCGGTGAGCGGCTTGCCCATGAGGTCGTCGAGCGGCACCGCGGGACCAGCGACGAGGTCGATCGGGGTACGGCGGAACAGCCTCGGCAAGCCGCCGCGCGGCAGCAGGTGGTGGGTGCCCCAGTTGGCGAGCGGGATCACCGGGACTCCGGTGGTGAGCGCGACGCGGGCGATGCCGTTCTTGCCGCGCATCGGCCAGTGCTCCGGGTGGTCGGAGAAGGTCGCCTCGGGGAAGAACAGCACGCACTCGCCGTCCTCTGCGGCCGCGACCGCGTCCCGGTAGGCGTCCTGCGCTCGCGCGGTGCCGCGGTGCACCGGGATGTGGCCTCCGGAGCGCATCACCCGTCCCACCACCGGCATCCGCCACAGGTCGTCGCGCGCCAGGTAGCGCGGGACGCGCCCGGTGGCGAGGCAGAACGCGGTCACCGTGATCGGATCGGCGAACGACAGGTGGTTCGAGGCCACCAGCACCCCGCCCCGCTCCGGCAGGCCCCCGCGGAACCGCAACCGGGAGCTGAGCACCAGCACCGGCCACAGCACGTCGATCGCCAGCCCGAACCAGAACCCGCGCCCCCGCCGGGGGAAACGCCTGGTCAACCGCATCGTCCCGGCCACGGGGGGACCGCTCGCATCGCTGTGCACAACCCCCATTCGTAGCCGACGCCCCCAGCGACCGGTCACCCCACCCACCGCAGGCGAACGGACCGTTCGACCAAGCCCACTGGACGAACGGGCCGTTCACCCCGAACGCCTCCCGAGTCAACGGCCCCTTTGCCCAATCCCGTTGGTCAAACAGGCCGTTCACCCCGAGCAGCTCCCCGAGTGAACGGACCGTTCGACCAAACCCACTGGACGAACGGGCCGTTCACCTCGAACAGATCCGAGCGAACGGACCCTTTGCCCAACCGCATTGGACGAACAGGCCGTTCACTCCCAACGCCTCCCGAGTCAACGGACCGTTCGACCAATCCCGTTGGACGAACGGGCCGTTCGCTTCGGCTTCCGCACTCACATGTTCTGGGCGCCGGACTTGATGGCCTTGCGGATTCGGGTGTAGGTGCCGCAGCGGCAGATGTTGCGGATCTCGTCGAGGTCCGCGTCGGTGATGTCGCGGCCTTCCTCGGTGACCTGCCGGACCTTCGCGACGGCCGCCATGATCTGGCCGGGCTGGCAGTAGCCGCACTGGGCGACGTCCTCCTCCAGCCACGCCTCCTGCATCGGGTGCAGGTCCTGGCCGACGGTGCCGGGCAGGCCTTCGATGGTGGTGACCTCGTCGTCCGGCGTGATGTCGCCGACCCGCACCGAGCAGGGGTTGAACGCCTTGCCGTTGATGTGCGACGTGCACGCCTTGCAGACGTTGATGCCGCACCCGTACTTCGGCCCGTAGAAGCCGAGCACTTCGCGCAGCACCCACAGCAGCCGCACGTCGTCCTCGATGTCCACGGTCACGGTCTCGCCGTTGAGCCGGAAAGTGTGCTGTCCCATGTCGAAAGCTCCTCCGATGGATGGCGCGCGCCCGGCCGCGGACGGCTTCGCGGCCGGGCGGGGCGAAAAGCGGGAAGGTCGGCTCAGTACGCGAAGTCGAGGCCGTTGGTGGGCGACTGCGGCAGCGGCGGAACGGTGGGCTTCGGGGTGAAGCTCAACTCCCCGTGATTGATCGGGAAGCTCGTGGGCATGGTCCCGGTCGCGGCGCCGTAGGCGCAGGCCGTCGCGGCCATCGCCGAGGGCACCGCGAATTCCCCGGCGCCACCGGGTTTCCCCGTCGTCGGCGGCATGATGATGATCTCGACCTCCGGCGGCGCGTTCCACTGCCGGGTGTAGAAGTAGTCGTCCCAGCTGCCTTCGAGGAACGTGCCGTCCTTGAGGTGCAGGCTGGAGGTGAGCGCCTGCGCGATGCCGTCGGAGATGCCGCCCTGCATCTGCGCTTCCAGTCCGCGCGGGTTCAGCGCGAGCCCGGTGTCCACGGCCAGCACCACCTTGGTGACCCGCGGACCGGTGACGGCGTTGCGGATCTCGCGGTTCACCGTCTCCGGGCGGCAGTCGATCTCCACGAGCGTCGCGGACGCGCCCTTGTACTCCTTGTGCACGGCGAGTCCCTGCGCGATACCCGGTTCGGTGCTGCGGCCCCACTGCCCGACTTCGGCGACCTTGTCCAGCACCGCGATCAGCCGTTCGTCGTCGAGGAAGGAGCGGCGGAACTCGTAGCGGTCCTTGCCGAGCTTCGCCGCGAGCTGATCGACGATGAGCTCCTGCGCGGTGCGCACGTCCGGGTTGAACAGGTTGCGGTTGCTGCCGGTCGGGAACGTGTCGTACTGCATGATCTCGTTGAGCAGCTGCGTCGTGACGCCGAACTTGTAGGGCACGCCGACGGTCAGCTCGAACACGGGCAGCGAGAACCCGGCGAAGTTGCCCAGCCCCAGCGGGGGCAGCCGCGCGGCCAGCGAGGTGATCGCCTCGGCGAAGCCCATCGTGTAGTCGGTGGCGACGCTGGTGTGGCGCTGCTCGAAGGTGAGCACCTTGTCGCCGGTGTAGCCGGCGCGGATCCGGGAGGTGCACATCGGGTGCGTGCGGCCCTGGCGGCATTCGTCGGTGCGGTGCCACATGAGCTTGACGCGCTTGCCCATGGCCTTCGAGATCTCCACGGCCTCCAGCACGACGTCGTTGAACATGCGCCGCCCGAACGCGCCGCCGCCCTGCTGGACGTGCACCGTGACCAGTTCCTGCGGGATGCCGAGCTTCGCGGCGACCTCCTGCTTGCACAGGATCGGCGATTGCAGGCAGGACCAGATCTCGACGCCGTCGTCGCGCACGTCGGCGACGGCGGTGTTCGGTTCCAGCGCGGCGTTGTTGCGGAAGTGGAAGGTGAACTCGCCCTCCACGGTCTCGCCCACGTCCGGCACGACCAGCGGGATCTCGGCGGCCTTGATCTTCTCCAGCACCGTCTCGTCGGATTCGCCGTCGACGCTGCCCGGCCCCCACGCGACCTCCAGCGCGTTCACCGCGTCGATGCACTGGCCGAAGGTGCGCCCGCGCACGGCGACGCCGGTGGAGATGACGGCGACGTCGGTGATGCCCGGCATGTCCCGGACGGCGTCGAGGTTCGCGACGGATTCCGGCGTGCCCTTGATGGTCGGCGGCCGGCACACCATCGTCGGCAGCGCGTCCGGCACGTCGAGGTCCATGCTGAACTGCTTGCGCCCGGTGACCGCGTCGCGGGCGTCGAGCCGGTTCTGCGGTTTGCCGAGGACGCGGAACTCCGATTCCGGCTTGAGCACCGCCTCGACCTGCTTGGTGACGTCGCTGGCGGCCTTCTCCGCGAGTTCCCCGTAGGGCAGCTGGGTCCCGGCGACGGAGGTGATCACGCCGAGCTTGCTGGTCAGCAGCGACACGGGTTCGCCGAGTTGGGCGGACGCGGCCTGCAGCAGCCGTCCGCGCGCGATGGCCGCCGCGACCCGGACCGGGGTGTAGATCGAGATCGCGGTGTTCGAACCGCCGGTGAACTGGTTGAACATCAGCTCCGGGCGCGCGTCGGCGAGCGTCACGTCGACCTTCTCGACCGGCAGGTCCAGCTCCTCCGCGATGATCATCGCGACCATCGTGGTGATGCCCTGACCGCTTTCGACCCTGGGCAGCGCGAACGACGCGGTGCCGTCGGGGTTGACCTGCACCGAGATGAGGTTCGACGTCGGCAAAGCCGCCTCGGTCAGCAGGTCGTTGAGGTCGAAGATGTCCGACGGTTCCGGCAGCGCCGCGTGCGCGGCGGCCGGGTCGGCGAGCTGCCCGAGCTGCGCGGCGGCGGCCACGGTGGGTGCCGCGAGCAGCAGGCCGAGGAATCGGCGGCGGCCCAGCCCCGCCGAGCCGGGCTCGGTTCCGGCGAGTGCGTCCGGGGTCTCGGGGTGGAGCGAACGGCGCTGTTCCATCGAGTTCCTTTCGCCGCCCCGGCCTGCGCGGCGGGACGGGCGATCGATCGGCGTTGATCGGTGGTGGGATCAGTGCCTCATCCTGATCAGCGCGACCGCTGTGATCGAGGACATATCGCCCAGCGATCTCGCTCGGATCTTGTGCGGATTGCTCCAATCCGGCGCCCGGACGGCCCAGCGGGCGCTCGCGCGAGTGGTGGACTTGCCGTGATCGGGTAACTAGCCTTCCCCGAACGGTGCTCGCGAGAGCCGCAAAGGAGCGGGCTCATGGCCGACGGAACCAGCACGGACAGCTCGACGGTCGACGGTGTGGAACAGCGGATGCTCGCCGGTCTGGCGCACACCTCGCTGACCAGGCTGCCCGGACTCGCCGACGCGCTGGTGGAGCAGACCTGGGGCGACGTCTACACGCCCGACGGGCCGGTGGGCAAGGACGACCTGTGGCGGTCCTGCCGGGACAACATCCACAGCATCCTCACCACGCTCGCGGGCTCCGGCCCGTCCCAGCAGGACCTGCTGCGCGCGGCTCGCGCCACGGGTTCGCGCCGGGCGCAGCAGCACTGCCCGCTGGATTGGGTGCTGCACGCCTGGCGGCTCGGCGGCCAAGTGCTGTGGACCGACCTGGCCTCCCGCAGCGGCGCGCAGAGCCCGGAGGAGTTGCGCCGGCTCGTCGGCGCCGCCGGTGAGCTGTGGGGCGTCACGGAGCGGTTCTCCACCGAGATGGCGCTGAGCTACCACACCTCGGAGCAGGAGATGCTCGGCGGCGTCGAGCTCCGGCACACCATGATCCTGGACGCGCTGCTGGACGGCCGGGCCGCCGAGGTCCGCGCCGAGGCGGAGCACCTGCTCGACCTGGGCCGGGGCCGCGGCTTCGTGGTCGCGGTCGCGGAGACCTCGGGCGAGCACCAGGTCTCCCCGCGCGGGCTCACCCAGGCGTTGCAGCGCCGCGGCCTGCGCTCGGCGTGGCGGCTGCGCACCGGGTGCCAGGTCGGCATCATCGGCGTCGACGACGGCCGGGCGGGCGAGGTCGCCGCCGCGCTGCGCGAGCACGCGGTGGCGCGCATCGGCGTCTCGCAGGAGCTCACCGCGCTGATGGAGGTCGGCGCCGGGTACCGGATGGCGATGCTCGCGATGGCCACGCTGCCCGCGCACCGGCCGGGCGCGGTGGCGCTCGACGACTGCCTGCCGGACGCGCTGGCGCTGAGCTCGCCGCAGCTGGCGGACCGGATGGTCGCGGTGACGTTCGGCCCGGTGCTGGCCCTGCCCGCGGCCGAGCGGGAGGAGCTGCTGCGCACCACCTCGGTGTGGATCAGGTCGCTGGGTTCGACGCTGCGCGCCGCGAAATCCCTGTACTGCCACCGGAACACGGTGCTCAACAGGCTGCGCAGGCTGGAGTCGCTGACCCACCTCGACCTCAGCGACGTGACGGTGTGGCCGCAGGTCCTGCTGGCGCTGTCCATCCTCCGCCGCGAAGGCCGCCTGCCCCCGGAACTCGACTCGGCGTGACTCCATGGCAGCGACTCCCGCAGCGCCGCGATCGCGAACTCCGCACCGGTCGCCGGAGGCGCTGCGCGGCTCAGCTCGCGGTCGAGCCCGCCGCGGTGAGCGCCGCCCACGCCGCCGCCGTGACGAGATCGCGGTCCTGTTCGGACAATCCCGGGCCGATGCCGGATTCGGGCGGGCGGTTCAGCGCCAGCGCGTCGACGTCGCGGGCGGGGATGATCGCGCCCCGGATCGTGCCCAGCGCACACCGGGCCAGCAGCAGATCCGCGGCCTCGCCCGAGACCGCGAGGGCGCGCTCCAGGGCACCGAGCCCGCCGAAGAGGTCGTCCTCCGCCAGCAGGACCTGCCGGGCCGACGAATCGTAGAGGGTGCCGCGCAGGACGTGGCGGTTGTCGTCGAACAGGTCCACCACCCGGCGCAGCAGGTCGCGCCGCGGCTCGGCGCGGGATTCGGCGGCGCGCACGCACGCGGTGAGTTCCACCGCGACCGGGGCGACCAGCTCGCGCAGCAGGTCCTCCTTCGCCGGGAAGTGGTAGTACAACGCCGCTTTCGTCATCTCCAGGTGTTCGGCGATGTCGCGGATCGACGTTCCCGCGTAGCCGCGTTCGAGGAACAACGCGCGGGCCGCCTCCAGCACCCGCTGCCGCGTGCGGATCGCCGAGCTTCCGGCCGTTCTCGCCATGACCACCTCCCTGCCGTGGGCTCCGAGGTTAGCGGACCCTTGACGACCACAGTAATCTACCGGTCGTCCGATTAATTACACGACGGAGGACGCGATGCCGGACGACGAGCGCTTCGCCAAGACGATCGACCTGGGACGAACCGACTTCGACGCCGTGTACCGCGGCGACGGACTGGCCGAAGTCCCCTTCGAGAAACCCCCGTGGGACATCGGTGAGCCGCAGCCGCAGGTGGTGCGGCTGGAACGGGACGGCGCGTTCCGGGGCCGGGTGCTCGACGCCGGCTGCGGAGCGGGCGAGAACGCGATCTTCCTCGCCGCGCGCGGATACGCCGTGACCGGCGTGGACGGCTCCCCGAGCGCGATCGAGATCGCGCGGCGGCGAGCCTCCGACCACGGCGCCGACGTCACCTTCCAGGTCGCCGACGCGACCCGGATGGACGGGGTACCGCAGGAATTCGACACCGTCCTCGACAGCGCGCTCTACCACTGCCTGCCGGAGGACGCGCGGGCCGCGTACTCCGCGGCCCTGCACCAGGTCACGCGGCCCGGCGCCGGGCTGCACCTGCTGTGCTTCGCCGACGTCGAGCGGCGAACGCCGTTCATCCCTGCCGCGATCAGCCAGGACGAGCTCCGCGCGAACTTCGGGGCGCACTGGCGGATCGCCGGCATCGAGGAGGTCGACTACTCCGCGGCGTTCGACGAGGAGACCGCGGTCCGCACCTTCGGGGAGCACTTCGCGAGCGCGCCCCCCGGGCGGATCACCACGGACGACGAAGGCCGCATCACCATCCCTATGTGGCACCTGCGGGCCGAGCGAGCCTGACCGCCCCGATTCCCCCGCGCGCGGCGCACCCGCCCACCGGCGATTGCGCCGCGCGACCCTCCGGGCGAACGCGCAGGTCCGCGGCCTACCGGATCACAGCGCGCCCGTCGCGTAGTAGGCGCGGCACTTGCCGCTGTCGTCGTAGTCGGTGGCGATCTCCAGGATCTTCGACGTATCGGCCAGCGGGGTCAGCGCGGAGCTGTAGTTCGGGCAGGGTTCGTTGCGGGCGCCCGGGACCTGGACCGGCGCGAGGATCTCCGCGTTCTCGCCCGAGCCCGGCGCGTCGCTGACGAACAGGGTCGCGCCGTTGCCCTCGGCGACCGTGCCGTCGGGGTGCTTGAGCTCCTGGCCGACGGTCACCACCTTCCCGTCCGGCGTGCCGTCGTCCACGACGGTGATCTTCGGCGCGTGCGCGAAGAACCTGCCGTCCGGGAGGGTGAGCAGCGTTCCGGCGTCGGCCGGGTCGCCCCAGTTCGAGCCGTCCTCGGAGAGCCGGAAGTACGCGGCGCAGTCGTGCGCGTCGCCGGTGCCGCAGATCTCGTAGGAGAAGTAGTACCGGTCGTCGGGCAACCGGCGGATCACCGGCATTCCCGGTCGCTGCCCCGGATTCTCCAGCGCCACCACGTTCTCCGGCGCTCCCCAGTTCACCCCGTCGGTGGACGTGGTGCGGCGCAGCACCTGGCTGTGCGCGGGCTGGTCGTTCTCGTCGGCGAAGTAGCAGCCCAGCGCGCCGCCCGCGTCCACCGCCAGCTCCGGCTCCCAGAATCCCTTGTCGCCCGAAGCGGTCCCGCAGGTCGACAGGTACGACCAGGTCCGGCCCTGGTCGCGGCTCTGGAACACCGGCAGGTGCATCCGCCGGTTCTCCTCCTCGGCGCCGACGCTCGCCGTCCACAGCAGTGTTCCTTCCGGCAGGTCGCCCACCTGCCGGGGCAGTTCGAGCATGCTGCCGCAGCACAACCCGGTCGCGAACGACGGATCGCTGATCCGCCCGACCTCGGTGAACGTGGTGCCTTCGTCGGTGCTCTCGTAGATCGGGGCGGTGCCGCCGTCCGCGCCGAAGCTCACGGTGGCGGCCAGCACCGCGCCCGACGCTTCGCCTGCGTGCTGCAGCCGCACCGACGTCGGGTACAGCCCGACGTCGTCGGACAGCGGAGTTCCCGTCGCCGCGGGAGCGGCCGCCGCACCGGTGACGGGGAGCACCAACGCCGCCAGCGCCGCGCACAGCAGCAGCGTTCTCGATTTCGCACCACGCATGGATTCACTCTCCCCAGAACAGGTTCGGCGAACGCACGGACCACCCGGCGATCACGCCGAAGTCTGCCCCGGCGAGCCCGCGCGCGGTGACCGCCACCGGGGTGGCGAGGGCTTTCCCCCGCACCGGAGCGGACTCAGGAGTCCTTTCAGAACGACCTGCGCGGCTGGTCGCTCTGACAAGACATCGATCGAAAGATCATTCTGAATGGCCCCCTCAGAGGGGACCGGTGGCGAAGTAGGCGTGGCACCGCTCGCCTTCGTCCTGGTCCGCCGCGATCTCCAAGATCTGCGAGGGCTCGTCCAGCGGGACCAGCGCGGAGCTGTAGTTCCCGCACGACGCGCCGTCCGCGCTCGGCACGTGGACCGGGGCGGTCGAGGCGGTGAACTCCGCCGTTCCCGGATGTTCGCCGACCAGCAGGGTGCCGCCGTTGCCGTCCGCCGTCTTGCCGTCCGCGTTCTTGAGCTGCTGTCCGACGACGACGAGCAGCCCGTCGGGAGTGCCGTCGTCGATCACCGCGATCTTCGGGGCGTGCGCGAAGAACCTGCCGTCGTCCAGCTCGACCGGCGTGCCCCGGTCGGTCTCGGCGCCCCAGTCGACGCCGTCGGGCGACGTCCGCAAGTGCGCGGCGCAGTCGTGAGTGCCGGACCGGCCGCAGATCTCGTAGGACATGACCGATTTCCCGTTCGGCAGCCGCCGGACCACCGGCATCCCCGGCCGCCGGTCCTTCTCCGGCAAGACCACCACGTCTTCCGGCTCCGACCAGGTGCCGTCGCCGAAGGTGGTCCGGACGATCCGCTGGCTGTGCGCGAAGTCCTCGTTCTCCTCCGCGTACGAGAAGTAGCACTGCAACCGCCCTGCGTCGGTCACCGCCAACTCCGGTTCCCACAGCCCGTCCTTGTTCGCGGCCGTCGCGCAGGGCTGTTCGAGCCGGTTCCAGGTGAGCCCGTGGTCGTCGCTCCGGAACACCGGCGTCGACATCCGCCGATCGTCGTTCGGTTCGTCCGGGGGCCGCGGGTGGTCCGGATCCGGACCGTTCGCGCCGACGCTGGCCGACCACAGCAAGGTTCCCGGCGCCATGTCGCCGACCTGCCGGGGCAGTTCGAGCAGGCTGCCGCAGCACAACCCGGTCGCGAAGGACGGGTCGTGGATCCGGGAGACCTCGGTGAACGTCGCGCCGCCGTCGGTGCTCCGGTAGATCGGCGCGACCCCCGCGGGGAAGCTGATGGTGGCGGCGAGCACCGTTCCGTCGGCCTCGCCCGAGTGCCGCAACCGCACCGCCGTCGGGAACTTCCCGTTGTCCTCCGCCAGCCGCGTACCGCCGGCCGACGTGTCCCGGGCGGCGGTCTCGGCGGCCGGATCGGCGACCGCCCCGCATCCCGTGGCCCCCAGCAGCAACGCGGCCAGCACCGCGCTCACCCGTGCTCCCGATTTCGGCACCGCCATCGTCCCCTCTCCGGCGCGGTCGCACCGCGCACCTGCCCGCGACGTCACGCGGTGATCGGTGCTCAGTGTCGTCAGGGGCGCCGTCGCGCCATACCGCGACACGGCGCCACCCCGGGCGTCGATCGGGCATTCATCGCTGCCCGATCGACGTCTCGCCCCTCCGGCCGGTGAGCGAACGTTCCGCCAGTACAGCCTCACCGGCGCGCACGCCGACGCGGTGGAGTTCACCGTGTCGAGGTCCCGGACGGCGCGACCGCCTACCTCTGCGGTCCGCCCCCCCTTCCTGCGCGCGGTGCGCGGGCAACTGCTGGACCGCGGAGTGGCCCTACGAGGTCTTCGGCCTCGACATGTGCCTGGCGCGGTAGGGCCCAGCTCCGCCGCCCGGCGCCGGTGGGGTTCCGGTGCCAGGGCGGCGGTTCAGGACCACTCCGGGCCGTCGGGAAAGCTGAAGCGGCGCAACGAATCCCGGCGGATCTCCGCGCTGTAGCCCGGCGCCTCCGGCGGCAGGTAGCGACCGTCGCGCATCCGGACCGGGTCGACGAAGTGCTCGTGCAGGTGGTCGACGTACTCGACGACGCGGTCGTCGAGCGAGCCGCTCACCGCCACGTAGTCGAAGATCGACAAGTGCTGCACCAGCTCGCACAGGCCCACTCCCCCGGCGTGCGGGCACACCGGGACACCGCGCGCCGCCGCCAGCAGCAGCACCGCGACGGCCTCGTTGACCCCGGCGAGCCGGCACGCGTCGAGCTGGCAGATGCCGATCGCCTCCGCCTGCAGGAACTGCTTGAACATCACCGCGTTGTGCCCGTGCTCTCCGGTGGCGACGTGCGTCGGGGCGATGGCGCGCTGGATCGCGGCGTGCCCGAGCACGTCGTCGGGGCTGGTGGGTTCCTCGAACCAGTGGATGTCGAACTCGGAGAGGCCACGGTGCCAGCGGATCGCGTCCTGCACGCCGAGCGTCTGGTTCGCGTCGATCATCAGCCGCCGCTGCGGGCCGAGCACCTCGCGGGCGATGCGGCAGCGCCGCCGGTCGTCGTCGAGGTCCGCGCCGACCTTCAGCTTCACCGAACCCCACCCGGCGTCCACCGCTTCCCGGCACAGCCGCCGCAGCTTGTCGTCGTCGTAACCGAGCCAGCCCGCGCTGGTGGTGTAGGCGGGATAGCCGGACTCGCGGACGTGGCGCTCCCGTTCGGCGCGGCCGGGTTCCGCGGCGCGCAGCAGGTCCAGCGCCGCCGCCGGGCTCAGCTCGTCGCGCAGGTACCGCCAGTCCACCAGGTCGACCAGCTGCTCCGGGGGCATGTCGGCGAGCAGCTTCCACACCGGTTCGCCCGCGATCTTCGCCGCCAGGTCCCAGACGGCGTTGACCACGGCCGCCGTCGCCAAGTGCAGCACGCCCTTGTCCGGTCCGAGCCAGCGCAGCTGGCTGTCGGCGGCCAGGTGCCGGGCGAAGCCGCCGAGGTCCGCGGTGATCTCCTCGACGGGCAGCCCGGTCGCCCGCCGCGCGACGGCCTCGACGGCGGCGACGACGAGCTCGTTGCCGCGGCCGATGGTGAAGGTGAACCCGTGGCCCTCGGGGGCGCGCGGGTGGTCGGTGCGCAGCACCAGGTAGGCCGCCGAGTAGTCCGGCGCCGGATTCATCGCGTCGGAACCGTCGAGCTCCCGCGACGTGGGGAACCGCAGGTCCACGGTCTCGAAGTCCAGGATGCGGGCGGTCATCGGCGGCTCCTCGCTGCGGTCGGCCCCGGCGCGTGCCGAGTCCTTGCGGAACGGTTCGCGTGACGGATCGGGGGCGGAATCTCAGCGGCCACCTCGCCGACGGGACGCGGAACGAAGACCATTCTGCAAAAACGCGCTCGCCCCCACCAGAGGGAACGCCCGACGGTAGGAGGAATCCCGTTGTCCCGCACGGGATTCCTCCCTCCGGCGAGACGGAGCTCAGGCCACGGGGCGCCGGGCTCGCTCGACCGCCGCGACCAGCGGGGTCTCCGGGTCCGTCAGGGCCGCGCGGATCCACGCCACCTTCTCGGGATTCGCGCGCTCCGGGCTTCCCGCGTCGAACGGCGGCGCCGGGTCGTACTCCAGGGCGAGCTGCGCGAACTCGGCGGTGTCGTCGCCGAACATCCTCGCCACCAGCGTCAGCCCGAAGTCGATGCCCGCCGTGACACCACCGCCGGTGATCCGGTTGCCGTCCGCGCACACCCGCTGCGCGGCCACCTCCACCCCGAGCCGGCCCAGCAGCTCGCGGGTGCTCCAGTGCGTCGCCGCCCGGTGCCCGTCGAGCAGCCCGGCCGCCGCCAGCACCATGGAACCGGTGCACACGGACGTGACGTACCCGGCGGTGGCGCCGCGGTCGGCGAGGAACGCCAGCGCCGCCTCGTCGGCCATCACCTCGCTGACGTCACCGCCGGGCACGAACAGCACGTCGACCTCGGCCGGGCAGTCCTCGGTGGTGGTCGTCGGCACGATCCGCACCCCGCTGTCGCAGCGCACCGGTCCCGGTGCGACCGCGACCAGCGACACCCGCATGCCCGCTGCCGTGAACACCGCCTGCGGACCCACCAGGTCCAGCAGCGTCATGCCGTCGAACACCAGCATCGCCACCGTGCGGGCGGGCACGTCCGCGTCGAGGGCGGAAATCAGCTTGTCGGTCATCAGTTCTCCGTCGTTCGGTCGGTCCGATGACCTCACGCTAAGGATGATCGACTCCGGGTGACCGGGGCGAAATGGACAGGTTCCGCCGAGTTCCCGCCGATCACCGGCGGCCCGGGGCCGACGCGTCCAGACCGAACAGGTCGTAGAGCCGCTGCTGGACCTCGGTGCGATCGGTGATCACCCGGCGGGTGCGCGGCCTGCCTCCGGTAGACGGGTAGCGCAGCACCGTCTCCTGGATGTCGGCGAGCTGCTCGAACAGCTCCCGCACCGACAGGTCCAGTCCGGCCTCGGTCGCCTCCTGCCGCATCAGGTGCAGCACCGCCACCGCCAGCACCGAGATCATCCGGTGCACCGCGATCGCGTCCCCGCCTCCCGGCGACTGCGGCGCGCTGAGCCTGCCGAACGTGGAGTCCAGGTGGTAGCGGGCGCGGTAGGCGGTGATCACGTCCGCGGCCCGCCACGAATCCCGGTCGGTGACCAGCAGCTGCTTGCCGAAGAACTCGGCGGCGACCCGGCGACGAGCGGTGCCGTCGATGTGCCAGTGCAGCCGCATCTCGCCCGGCGTCGACCCGTGCAGCGCCGTCACCAGCACCCGCTCCACCCAGCGCACCCGGGTGATCCGGGAGATCTCCGCGAGCACGTGGTCCCGCGAACGCCGGTTGCCGCCCGCGGCCAGCGCCTCGGCGAGCCCGTCCAGGCGCCGCGCCGCCTGGCCCAGCGCTTCGGTGAACCCGCGCGCCTGCGCCGCGTGCAGCGTCTCGGAGTGGGTGAGGATGACGCGCCTGCTCACCCCGTCCATCACGATCCGCGTGTCCAGCGCCGTCAGCCCCGGCAACCGCCGCTGGTCCACCGGGCGGCGCGCCGTCGCCGGGTACGCCAGCAGCTCGGGGTGGTCGCCGGGCAGCAGGCCGCCCACGAAACCGAGCCCCGAATCCGGGTGCGGCCGCGGGTGGGTGCCCGCGTCGTAGACCACGGTGATCTCCCCCGCGCCCGCGTGCTCGCGGTACCGCTCGGCGAGCCGGTGCGCGAGCACGCCGTAGGGCGCGCAGTCGTCCCGGTCGCGCAGGTGCTCGTGCGCCAGCAGCGGAATCGCGCCGTCCCGGCTCACCAGCACGCTCATCCCGGCGAGCTCACCGCGATCCGGGACCGCCGGTGCACCCAGGTGCGGCACGTCCACGATCAGCGCGGGCAGGCCGTCGGAGGCGCCCAGCTGATCGCGCACGGCCGCCGACACCCGCGCCTCGACCTCGCCGCGTTCCACCGGGCCCAGGCGGCGCATCGCGCGCCGGAAGCGAGCGCGGTCCCACAGCGGCACCGGCGGCTCCGGGCGGATCAGCCGGGAGACCTCCGGCCACCAGCGACCCGGATCGGTGCGGCCCGCGGTGGCCCGGTGCAGCACCGCCAGCGCCAGGCAGGTGCCCGCGGAGACCGCCGCGCGCTGCCTGCCGACGACCTCGTCGACGATGCCCGCCAGGTCCAGGCGCCGGATCACGCCCCACACCGCGGCCACCTCGCCGAACGGGAGGTGGCGGGTGTGCTCCGGTTCCGCGGCCGCCCGGTTCAGCGCGGCTTCGACGTCCTCGGCCGTGCCCAGGTAGCGCTGGGCGACGATGCGCGGCTTGCCGTCGACCCGGGCCGAGTCGGCGGCGTAGTAGTACGTCCGGCCGTTCACCCGTTTGCCGATGATCGAAGACACCCTTTAGGTAATACACCCGCCGACCCCGCCGGACAACCGGATGTGACGCGCTGATCAGGCAGAACACCGCACCCCGCAGGGCTCCGCCGATGACGCGCGTTCGTGTAGTGGCGGACGCGCGCGGCAGCCGCTTAGCGTTTCGCGCATGGCTTCCGACGACGTTCCCACCACCTCGGCCGCCCCGAACGCCTCCGCGATGCGCCGCGCGCTCGCCCGCGCGCGCGACGGCAAGGCGCTGGACCACGACGAGGTCACCGTGCTGCTGCAGGCGCGGGACTCCGACCTGGACCGGCTCGCCGAATACGCGGCCCGCACCCGCGACGCCGGGCTGGAGGGCGTCGGCCGGGAAGGCGTGATCACCTACAGCCGCAAGGTCTTCATCCCGCTGACCCGGTTGTGCCGGGACCGCTGCGGGTACTGCACGTTCGTCACGGTGCCCGGGCGCGTCGAGTCGCCCTACCTCTCCCCCGACGAAGTGCTCGACATCGCCCGCAAGGGCGCGGCGATGGGCTGCAAGGAAGCCCTGTTCACCCTCGGCGACCGCCCCGAGGACCGTTGGACGGCCGCCCGCGACTGGCTCGACGCGCACGGCTACGACGACACGCTGTCCTACGTGCGGGCGATGGCGATCCGGGTGCTGGAAGAGACCGGCCTGCTCCCGCACCTCAACCCCGGCGTGATGAGCTGGCAGGACCTGCAGCGGCTCAAACCGGTCGCGCCGTCGATGGGCATGATGCTGGAGACCACCGCCAGCAGGCTCTACACCGAGAAGGGCGGGCCGCACTTCGGCTCCCCCGACAAGGACCCCGAGGTCCGGCTGCGGGTGCTCGACGACGCGGGCCGCACCACGGTGCCGTTCACCACCGGCATCCTCATCGGCATCGGCGAGAACCACGACGAACGCGCCGACACGATCTTCGCGATCCGCAAGGCGGCCCGCGCCTACGGCGGCATCCAGGAAGTCATCGTGCAGAACTTCCGCGCCAAACCCGACACCAAGATGCGCGCCACCCCGGACGCCGACCTGCAAGAGCTCGCCGCGACGATCGCCGTGACCCGGCTGGTGCTGGGCCCGAAGATGCGCGTGCAGGCACCGCCGAACCTGATCGGCGACGAGTACGCGCTGATGATCCGCGCCGGCATCGACGACTGGGGCGGGGTGTCCCCGCTGACCCCGGACCACGTGAACCCGGAACGGGAATGGCCGCAGATCGACGAGCTGGAACGGCTCACCGAGCAGGCCGGATTCGCGCTGCGGGAACGGCTCACCATCTACCCGGAGTACGTGCGCGCGGGCGAACCGTGGCTGGACCCGCGGGTCAGCGCGCACGTCGCCGCGCTCGCCGATCCGGAAACCGGGCTGGCGAAGGAAGGCGTGCAGCCGACCGGGATCACCTGGCAGGAACCGGACGGCGGCTGGCAGAACCTCGCGGGCAGCGGGCGCACCGACCTGCACGTCGAGGTGGACACCGTGGGCCGCACCGGCGACCGCCGCGGCGACTTCGACTCCGTCTACGGCGACTGGGACGAACTGGCCGAGCGGGTGCCGAACGCGCCGGAGCGGATGGACACCGACGTGCGCGACGCGCTGCGCCGCGCCGAGCAGGACCCGGCGGGCCTGTCGAACGAGGACGCGCTGGCGCTGCTGCACGCCGACGGCGCCGACCTCGACGCGGTGACCCGGCTGGCCGACGGACTGCGCCGCGACGCCGTCGGCGACGACGTCACGTTCATCGTCACCAGGAACATCAACTTCACCAACGTCTGCTACACCGGCTGCCGGTTCTGCGCGTTCGCGCAGCGGCGCACCGACGCCGACGCCTACACGTTGTCGCTGTCGCAGGTGGGTGAGCGCGTCGACCAGGCGTGGGAGGCCGGCGCCACCGAGATCTGCATGCAGGGCGGCATCCACCCCGACATGCCCGGCACCGCGTACTTCGACCTCGCCGCCGAGGTCAAGCGCAGGCAGCCGGACATCCACCTGCACTCCTACAGCCCGATGGAGGTCGTCAACGGCGCCTCCCGCACGAACCTGTCCATCCGGGACTGGCTCACCAGGGCCAAGGAGTCCGGCGTCGACTCGCTGCCCGGCACGGCCGCGGAGATCCTCGACGACGACGTCCGCTGGGTGCTCACCAAGGGCAAGCTCCCCACGTCGAGCTGGGTCGAGGTCGTCGGCACCGCGCACGAGCTGGGCATCCCCACGACGTCGACGATGATGTACGGGCATGTCGACACCCCGGAGCACTGGGTGGGCCACATCAAGCTCATCGCCGAGCTCCAGCGCAACGCCCTCGACAAGACCGGCAAGCCCGGGTTCACCGAGTTCGTGCTGCTGCCGTTCATCCACCAGAACTCGCCGATCTACCTGGCCGGGCTGGCGCGGGCGGGCACCACGCCGCGGGAGAACCGGGCGGTGCACGCCGTCGCCCGGATCCTGCTGCACGGGCTGATCGACAACATCCAGTGCTCCTGGGTGAAGCTCGGCGTCGACGGCTGCCGCGACGTGCTCGCGGGCGGGGTCAACGACCTGGGCGGCACCCTGATGGAGGAGACGATCAGCCGGATGGCGGGCGCCGACAACGGCTCCTACAAGACGATCAGCGACCTGGAGGAGCTCGTCGGGCCGACCGGGCGCCCGCTGCGGCAGCGCACCAGCCTCTACGGCACCCCCACCGCCGACCGCGTCGAAGCCGCCCGAGCCAGCGACGGCGTCACCCCCGCCGTCCGCAACTCCCTCCCCATCGTGAGCTGACACCCCGGCGCCTCGGTTTCCAGTGAACGGACCGTTCGCCCAACGCGCTTGGACGAACGGTCCGTTCACCTGCCCCAGCGCGAAGTCAACGGACCCTTCGTCCAACGGGATTGGTCGAACGGCCCGTTCACCACTTCTGGGATCGAGTCAACGGACCGTTCGTCCAACCGGCCTAGCCAAACGGGCCGTTCACCACTCCTGGGTTCGAGTGAACGGACCGTTCGTCCAACCGGTTTGGTCGAACGGTCCGTTCACCCACTCCGGTGCGAAGTCAACGGACCCTTTGCCCAACCGGTTCGGTCAAACGGGCCGTTCACCACTCCTGGGTTCGAGTGAACGGACCGTTCGTCCAACGGGGTTGGTCGAACGGTCCGTTCACTCCGCGAGGTCGTCGGGGGATGTGGCGGAATCGGTTCGGGCGGGCGGGGTGAGCCGATAGGGTCGCGGAAGCTGATCTTCCGGAGGCCGGGCCGATGCCGCGCCGGAGGCGTCGGCGACGACGACCCCTACCCCGGAGCGCGACGCTTGGTGCCCGACGAGGCTGGACAGGAGCAGGCCCGCGCACAGCGAGCGGGCGCCCGGCGCATGTTCGCCCCCGGCGGGCGCCGATGACCTCACCGCAGCTCATCGTGCTCATCGCGGCCTGCGAATCCGCGGGGGTCGGCCTGCTCGGGGCGACGGTGCTGCACCTGCTGCGGCGGCAGCCGCTGGGCCTGTCGCTGATCGCGGTCGTCGTGATCACCGTGTGCGCCACCAACATCAGCGTGATCACGGCGATGTTCGTGACCGAGTCCGACAGCATGCCGGTGACGGTGAGCCTCGCGGTCAACTGCGTCGCCGGGGTCGTATCGGTCGGCGTGAGCCTGGTGCTGGGGCGATCGGTGATGACCGGTGGCAGGCGGCTGGCCGACGCCACCCGCGCCTTCGGCCGCGAGCAGCGGTTCAGCGCTCCGACGGACCTGCCGAGCGCCGAATTCGCCGAGCTGGCCCGCGAACTGCGGGTCACCAGCGAGAACCTCGCCGAGTCGCAGCGCAGGGAACGCGCCTTGGACGCGTCGCGGCGGCGGGTCGTGTCGTGGATCTCGCACGACCTGCGCGCTCCGCTGCACCGGATGCGCCTCAAGGCGGAGGCCGTCGAGGACGGGGTGTCGCCGGATTTGCCGCGCTACTTCCGGGAGGTCCGCGCCGACGTGGACCAGCTGACGGAGATGGCCCAGGACCTGTTCGAGCTCTCCAAGCTCCAGTCGGGGACGTTGCGGCTGAAACCAGTGCGGGTGCCGCTCGACGACCTGCTCAGCGACGTGGTCGCCCGCACCGATGTGCTCACCGAGAAGCGCGACGTGCGGCTGCGGGCGGAACGGATCGACCCGGTGGTCGCGACCGTGGACTACGACGCGATGAGCAGGGTCTTCACCAACCTGCTGGTCAACTCGGCGCAGTACGGCCCGGTGGGCGGTGCGGTTTCGCTGGAGCTGCGGGCCGACGGCGAGCACGCGGTGGTCTCGGTGTCCGACGAGTGCGGCGGGATCCCGGCGGCGGACCTGGATTCGGTGTTCGACACGGGCTGGCGCGGTGGCGACCGCGACACGGCACCCCAGGGCGGTGGGCTCGGACTCGCGATCGTGCAGGGCATGGTCGAGGCCCACCACGGGCGGGTCAGGGTGTTCAACGTCGTGGGCGGATGTTGTTTCGAAGTCCGGATTCCGCTGGCCACCGCATGATCGTCCGGCCGCCGACCCCGGTTCACGCCCTACCGGCCCTGCGGTAGCGTCGGCGGGAAATCGATTGCCTTGCGTGAGATTCGGATGCGGATGCCTCGATTCGACGACCAGCCCGTTGACCAGCCCCAGGACGGGACGTCGCCGAATCACGGCTCCGAGCTTCCCGGCGCTCGCTCGGACGGACCGCACCGGCAGCAGCGGACGGGGCTGCTGGTCGCCTCGGTCTGCGGGATCGCCTTGATCGCGGCTCCGCTGGTGTGGGCGGTCGCCACGCAACGGCCCGAGTACCCGTCGTCCGTTCCCGCCGGTCTCGGCGCGCAGGCCCCACCTCACTTGGCCGAGCACGCGGGGGCGTTGCCCGCGGGCCCCGCGAACCTCGATTCCAGGGGCCGGCTGGTGCTGGTGGCCCGGCAGGCCGCCGGATCGGTCGGGCTGAAGTTCCAGCGCGAGTCCGACCGCGGCCAGTGGGACGGCTGGTACGCGATCGGCCAGGACGCGGCGGGCGACGTGGTCGCGGCCCAGGACTCGCGCGGCGGCATGGGCGCGTTTTTGATCGACACCGGCGGCGCCCTCAAGTTCGCCGCGGAGACCGCCCCGGAGTCCCCGCGCCCGGCGCGGTGGACCGATTTGGGCGGCACCGACCTGCGCGGAACGCCCGCCGCCTCGCGCGATGCCGAGGGCCGTTTCGTCGTCGTGGCACGGGATTCCGGCGGGCGCCTGCACGAGACCCACCAGGTCGGCGGCGGCTGGAGCGACCTGCGCGAGTTGCCGGGACCGCCCGTCGACGGCGACCCGGTGCTGCGCCAGGACGACCGGCAACGGCTGACCCTGTTCGCGCTCGACCGCGAGCAGCGGTTGCGCGTCCAACGCGAATCCGACCCCGGTGAGTGGGCCCCGGCGCGAGCGGTCGGCGAGCGCTTCGCGGGGCGCCCCAGCGTGGTCCTCGACTGGGACGGCAAGCAGCGCATCTACGTGCGGGGCACGGGCGGCAGCGTGCGGGAGGTCGTGGAGACCGAAGCCGGTTCGGGCCAGTGGGCCGACTCGACCGAGCTTTCCGGGGAGGCACCTGCGAAGGGCGATCCGATCGCCACCGTCGACCCCAACCGCACCGTCGTCGTGTTCGCCCTGGCCGGGGACGGGTCGGTGCACGAGCGCTTCATCGGCCCGAAGAAGAAGCGGTGGACGGACTGGCGTCCCCTCGACGGCCAGGTCGAACGGCTGCTGGCGGCGGTGCAGGACGGCGGCGGCACCCTGGTCGTGCTGGGGATCGGGAAGACCGGTTCGATGGAGCAGAACTTCCAGAGCCCCGGCCCCGCTCCGTGGGAAGGCTGGGAGCACGGCCTCGGCGGCCGGTTCGCGCCGCGGTGACGGCCCTGGTCGCCGCCCCGCTCGGCCGACCGCGCCGGGCGCGGATGCCCTCGGTTCCACCGGAACGCCACGGCATTCGTCGCAGCGCGGCAGGTGTTCGAGGCGGATCCCCTGGCCACACCCCACCCGGTACGGTCGAGGACGGCGATCATGGAACGAGCGCGGGGTGGTGTCGTTGCCGCAACCAGGGGGATCGGGGCCGGTGACCGGGCCGGAAGAGCACCCGCCCGCCGACCCCGACCGGGCACCGCGCAAGGACAGGCGGTTCATGCTGGCCGCGGGCCTCGGCGGGATCGGCCTGATCGTCACCCCGCCCGCCGTGTTCGCGCTGCTGACCAACGCCCGCCACGCGCAGGACGATCCCGCCGCCCGCCCGCGCCTGTCCCCCGACCCCGGCGGGCCGGTGCACTCGGACGAGCAGAACCGGATCGTGGTGCTGGCGAAGGGCACCGATCTCGCCGTGCTGCGCAACCACCAGTCGACTTCGCAAGAGGGGGCGACCGGCGACTGGCTGGACCTGGGCGAGCGCGCGGCGGGCCAGCCGATCGGCATCATCGACCGGGACGGCAGGCTCGCCGCGTTCGTGATCAACACCGCGGGGGTCCTGCGCTACGCCGAGCAGATCGCGCCGAGCGAGCAGGCCGCGCCCCGGTGGCGGAGCCTCGGCGGCGGCGAACTCGTCGGATCGCCCGCCGCCGCGCAGAACTCCGCCGGACTGCTCGTCGTCGCCGCCCGGGACCGCGCTGGGGCGCTGTGGGAGACCCACCAGTACCCGTCCGGCGGCTGGAGCGAACCGCACCGCCTGCCCGGCCCGCCCGTGCGCGACGATCCGGTGCTCCGCACGAACCCCGGGGGTGCGCTGGCGCTGTTCGCCTTGGGCCGGGACGGCCGGGTGCGGGCGCATTCCGAGCAAGGGTCGAACTCCGGCGAGTGGCTGCCCGCCTCCGACATCCCGGGAACGGTCGAGACCTCCCCCGCGACCATCATCGACAAGCAGCAGCGGCAACGGCTCTACTCGATCCGCGCGGACGGGACGATGTGGGAGAACGTCGAGACCGCCGCGTCCTCCGGGCAGTGGCGGGGCTGGCGCGAGTTCGGGCTCGGCGGCCCGTTCGCGGGCAGGCCGGTCACCGTGGCGGACGGCAACAACACCCTGGTCGTGCTGGCGCGCCACGAGGACGGGACGGTGTGGGAACGCTTCCAGCGCGACCGGGCCGATGACCGCTGGTCGTTGTGGAAGCGTCTCCACGGCGACCTCGCCGAACTCGTCGGGGCCGCGCAGGACGCCAACGGCGTCCTCGTCGTGTTCGGAATCGGCCGCGACGGGGTGATGCAGCGCAACTACCAGGTCAAGGGACAGCGCACGCCGTGGTCGGGGTGGCACGCGGACTTCGGTGGCGAATTCCCGAAACAACGCACGCCGTGATCTCGCCTTTTCCGACACCGCAACCGGGAAATTCCCGGATTATGGGAATGGCGATCGAACCGCGCGGAAAGCGTTTGTCCGGCGCAATGCCGCCGACGCCCGGGGACGCGGACGATTCACGAATTCCGGCACCCGCCGCGGGCCCGTCGAGGCGATCACCGAGCGGACGCGGCAAGCCCACCGGGGACGCCCCCGAACGCATCTCCCCGAACTGCTCCCATCACTGGATTCCCCAGTGGTGAGACCGGAACGCGCCCCACACGCGCCCCGATCCGCACCGCTGCGGTCGACACCGCGAACGCCGGCCTCCGCGGTCCGCTCGAGCCGGTGAGCGGGCCGCGGCCGGTCGTTCAGCCACTCCTCACCGCACGGCCCCCGAAGCCGGGAGACGGGCTTCGGAACCGATTCCGATGACGAGCACCGCAGAGTTAACAACACGGCCATAGCAGCGTCAAGACCGAAGCCGTCGATCTACGCAAACCGCTCGTTCCCATTCACATTTCCGCGAACACCTCGGCCGATCACCCCCTTGACATTCCAGAATCGGCGCCTAAATTCGTGAGAGCGTTCTCATGGAGTGCGTTCCCCGCTCTGAGCACTCCGCGAGCAACGGCGAGCCGGATGGACCCCGCGTCGACCTTCGCTTCCGCGACGGTCGGCGAACGTCGTCGGAAGGGCTCGCCGTGCCGCTGTCGCCTCCTGTTCGTCCCCCGGACGTCGCGCGCCGCTCGACCGCTCGCGGCCGGCGCGCCGAGGAGTTCAGCGCGCCCGGATCCGACGACCCCCGAACCACCCGCCTCCGGGCGGGTCTCCCGCCATCCCCGACGAAAGGACGAGACCACCTCCCTCCCCTTCGCAACACGATTCACCGGCGAGGAGCCGACCGGCTCCTCACCCCGTCAGACAGGCAGAACCATGAAGATCTTCGGTAGAACCGAGACCCGCCCCCGGCAGGCGGTGATGGCGCTGGCGACGGCGTCGGCCGTGGCCGCCGGGCTCGTCACCGTCACCGCTGCGGGAGCAGAGCCGCAGGCTCCGGCGCCGCAACCGGCGCAGGCGGTGCGCGACACCGACCCGAAGAACCCGGACCTCGGTCCCAACACCTACATCGCGACCCCGTCCACTCCCGCGGGCGAGTTGCAGGGCAAGCTCGACGAGATCGCCGAGCGCCAGCACACCAACCAGTTCGGCCCGGAACGCGACGCGGTCCTGTTCCAGCCCGGTGATTACAACGCCGACGTCAACCTCGGCTTCAACACGCAGGTCGCCGGTCTGGGCATGTCGCCCGACGACGTGAACCTCAACGGCCACGTGCGGGTCGAGGCGGACTGGCTGGGCGAAGGCAACGCCACGCAGAACTTCTGGCGCTCGGCGGAGAACCTGGCGGTCACGCCGCCCTCCGGCGAGATCGAGCGCTGGGCGGTCTCCCAGGCCGCCCCGTACCGCCGGATGCACATGCGCGGTCAGATGCAGTTGTGGAACGGCTACGACGGCTGGGCCAGCGGCGGCTACATCGCCGACTCCAAGATCGACGGCCTGGTCGAGTCCGGTTCGCAGCAGCAGTTCCTCACCCGCAACAGCGAACTGGCCGGTGGCTGGTCCGGTTCGGTGTGGAACATGATGTTCACCGGCACGGTCGGCGCTCCGGCGCAGCACTTCCCGGACCCGTCGCACACCAACGTGCCGGAAACCCCGAAGTTGCGGGAGAAGCCGTTCCTGAACATCGGCGAGGACGGCAACTACAACGTGTTCGTCCCCGCGCTGCGGGAGAACACGCAGGGAGTCAGCTGGGCGAACGGCGCACCGGAAGGTGAGCAGATCTCCCTGGCGGACTTCTACGTCGCCAAGGAGGGCGACAACGCCGCGACCATCAACGCGGCGCTGGCCGAGGGCAAGCACCTGCTGTTCTCCCCCGGTGTCTACCACTTGGACGACACCATCAAGGTGGACAACCCGAACACGGTGGTGCTCGGCATCGGCATGGCCTCGTTGGTGCCGGACACCGGCAAGCCCGCGATGTCGGTGGCCGATGTGGACGGTGTGAAGCTCGCCGGTCTGTTCATCGACGCGGGTGAGCAGAACTCGCCCGCGCTGATGACGCTCGGCGAGGAGGACGCGAACGCGAGCCACGCGGAGAACCCGACGCAGCTCTCGGACGTGTTCTTCCGCATCGGCGGCCCCTGGGCGGGCAAGGCGACGACGACGCTGGACATCAACAGCAACGACGTCCTGCTCGACCACTCCTGGCTCTGGCGCGGCGACCACGGCGAAGGTGTCGGCTGGGACGTCAACACGGCGGAGACCGGGCTGATCGTGGACGGTGACAACGTCACCGCGCACGGGCTGTTCGTGGAGCACTACCAGAAGAACAACGTGGTGTGGAACGGCAACGGCGGCCGCACCTACTTCTTCCAGAACGAGTTCCCCTACGACCCGCCGGACCAGGCGGCGTGGGGCGGCGACGGCGGCTGGGCGGCCTACAAGGTCGCCGACGACGTCACCGACCACGAGGCGTGGGGCCTGGGCAGCTACTGCTTCTTCGACACGAACCCGGCGGTCACGGCCCCGCGTTCCTTCGAAGTGCCGGTGAACCCGGGCGTCAAGATGCACGACCTCGTGTCCGTCTCGCTGGGAGGCACGGGCACCATCAACAAGGTCATCAACGACCAAGGTGACACGGCGAACGCTGACAACCAGATCAGCTACGTCCCCGAGTACGGCGGCTGAGCCGAAGCTCGACCGACCGGTGCCCCAGGTGCGATCCGCACCTGGGGCACCGGTGTTCCCGGTGTCAGAGCTGAGGAATCCGGGCTCGCAGGAGGCAGAACTCGTTGCCCTCCGGGTCGGCGAGGACGTGCCAGGGCTCCTCGCCGGTCTGGCCGATGTCCGCCGGGCGCGCGCCGAGCGACAGGAGGCGTTCGAGTTCGGCCTCGTGATCGCGGTCGGTGGCGTTGACGTCTATGTGCAGCCGGGTTTTGCCCGGTTCCGGCGCGTCCCTGCGGCTGAGGATGATCGTCGGCTGCGCGCCGCCGAACCCCTCGCGCGGACCGATCTCCACCATCTCGCCGTCCTCGCGGTCGAGCACGACGAAGTCCAGCACCTCGCACCAGAACCGCGCCAGCAGCTCCGGGTCGTGACAACCGAGCACGAGCTCACTGATCCGACACGCCATCGATGAAACCTGCTCTCGGCTCGCGAACCGCACGTGCTCCCCCAGCGGGAACCTGCCCGGAACCGTAGCTGGCGGCGACCACGGCCGCGACGGATTTTCCCACCCCGTGCCGAATCCGCTTCTCACCCCACGGCCCCGAAAGCCCCGGCGGTGAGAACGGGAACGACGACCGACTCGTCGAGCTCGACCGCGATGCCGACATCGTCGGCGAACCCCCCGTCCGCGAGTTCCCGACCGGAGGCGCTCGCCCGGACCGCGGTGCGGACGTCCGAGGTCGCAGTGAAGGCGGCGGCCGCCACCGCGGCCTCCGGCGACCACGTTCCACCGCCGTGGGAGTGCAGCGACGCGATCACCGCACCCGCGCCGAGCAGGTCCTCCACCGCGGGCCGGAGGCCGTCGTCGGGCCACCGCTCCCCCGCGGCGACCACGCCGACGGGACGAACAGCGGTGCCGTACCCGTGCGCCGCGAGCCATTGCCCCACCGCGTCCGCGTTGCGCAGGCACGCGGCGAGGACGATGGCCGTGCCCGCCGCGGCGGCGATGGCCGAGCCGTTGGGCGACGGGAGGACCAGGCGAGGGGGCGCCGGAGCCCGCCGCAGCGCCGCCGGGGACAACGACCACGGACGCGCCGCCGTCGCCATCCGGCGCCCCACCGCCAACTCGGCGTCCCGCTCGGCGGCGTAGGCGGCAGCACTGCCGTCCCGCCACCGGTAAGGCAGAACACGGGTGCCCGACTCGACCGCCACCGACACCGACGTCGTGAACGAGAGCACGTCGACCACCACCAGGCAGGCGACGCCCGCAGCGAGCCGTTCCGCGCCCACCGGCCCCCATTCGAACCGCGTCCCGAACCCGACCTGCGCAAAGCACTCGTCCACACCCCGGATCATGCCGGACCCGAGCAACGGCGACGGCGGAACTCCGCATCTCCGCAGGACGTGCACGACCCACATCCGGCCGAGGTCCTGGCTTCCCCGCCAGACCGGTACTTCCTGCGTGAGGGAGGGCTCGCGTCGGGTGTGCGTTCCGCGTCCGACGGTCGGGACGGTCGGACGCCGGGGGGTTCGAACCGTCGGCGCGCACGCTGGTCGTCGTCCGTTGACCAGGAACGGAACCGTGCGCCGCGAACGTGCCTAATCTGGGTTGCGGAAGATCAGGGATACGGGTGAGGACGGTATGGGGTCGCGGAATTTGCTGGTGGTGGATGACGAGCCGACGGTGCGGGAGCTGCTGGCGGCGACGTTGCGGTTCGCGGGGTTCCGGGTGACGGCCGCCGCGACCGGGGCCGAGGCGGTGCGGGCGGCGGTGGACGAACGTCCGGATCTGGTGCTGCTGGACGTGATGTTGCCGGACGTGGACGGCTTCGAGGTGCTGCGGCGCCTGCGGGAGCAGCGCGGCGGGCAGGTGCCGGTCCTGTTCCTCACCGCTCGCGACGCGCCTCGGGACAAGGTGCAGGGGCTGACGCTGGGCGGTGACGACTACGTGACCAAGCCCTTCGACCCGGAGGAGCTGATCGCCCGCATCCACGCGGTGCTGCGCCGTTCCGGGCACGCCGGGACCTCGGGGGCGATGACCGTCGCGGACCTGGAGGTCGACCCGGACAGCCACCAGGTGCTGCGCGGCGGGGAGCCGATCCGGTTGTCCCCCACCGAGTTCCGGCTGCTGACCTACCTGGTGCGCAACTCCGGGCAGGTGGTGTCGAAGCGGCAGATCCTCGACGAGGTGTGGCAGTACGACTTCGGCGGTGATCCGAGCATCGTGGACACCTACATCAGCTACCTGCGGCGCAAGGTGGACAACGCCGAACCCAAGCTGATCCACACGGTGCACGGGGTGGGTTACGTCCTGCGCGGGCCGCGCTCGTGATGGCCCGGCTGTCGCTGCGCGCCCGCGTGCTGCTGATCGCGATCGGCCTGCTCGCCGCGGGCCTCGCGATCGGCAGCGTCGTGGTGATCGGCGCGCTGGAGCGCAACCTGGTCGGCAAGCTCGACGCGCAAGTGGTGGCGACCGCCGAAGCGGGCGCGACGATCTACAAGGTGCCCGGTCCCGGCGCGTCCGACCCGATGCCGAGCCCCGGCCCGACCGATCCGGGCGGCGCCGGGCGGGGAACGGTCGTGGTGCGGGACAACTTCGCACTGCCCGGCTCCACCGTCTACACCGCGCGGCTGCGCGCGGACGGCACGATCGCCGACGAGGACCGGGGCGCGGGGCGGGACGCGGCCGGGCCGGACCTCGCGGGGATCACCACCACCGCGCAGCCGGTCGACGTGCGGAGCCGGTCGGGTTCGCAGCACTGGCGGCTGGTGGCGCATGCCGGCCCGGACGGGCTGGTCGTCACCGCGATCTCGCGGGCCGAGGTGGACGACACCGTCGGTCAGCTGCGGGCGGTGTCCGCCGGTACGGCCGCGGTGCTGCTGACCGTGCTGGCGCTGGCCGGGTGGTTCGCGATGCGCGCCGGATTGCGACCGCTGCGCCGGATCGAGCAGACCTCGGCGGCCGTCGCGGCGGGCGACCTCGCCAGCCGCGTTCCCGAAGCGGGCGGGCCGGGCACCGAGATCGGGCGGCTGTCGCGGGCGCTGAACGTGATGCTCGGCCAGAACGAGGCCGCGTTCGCCGCGCGCAGCGAGTCGGAGGCGCGGATGCGCCGCTTCGTCGCGGACGCCAGCCACGAGCTGCGCACCCCGCTCGCCGGGATCAAGGGGTTCAGCAAGCTGCACCGGATGGGCGCGCTGCCCACCGGAGTGGACGCGATGTCCCGGATCGAGAAGGAGTCCGACCGGCTGGAACGCCTCGTGGAGGACCTGCTGCTGCTGGCGCGGCTGGACGAGCAGATCCCGTTGCAGCTCGCCCCCATGGACCTGCGGACACTGGCCGCCGACGCGCTGCACGACGTGCACGCGCTCGACCCGACCCGGACCGCCGAACTCACCGGTCCGGGCGGCGGCCCGCCCGCGGCCGCACCCGCGCTGGCCGACGAGGAGCGGTTGCGGCAGGTCGTGACGAACCTCGTCGGCAACGCGATCCGCCACACGCCGCAGGGCACGCCCGTGCGGATCGGCGTCGGCGCGGTGGAGGACGGCGCGGTGCTGGAGGTCGCCGACGACGGCCCCGGACTCGCCGCCGAACAGGCGGAGCGGGTGTTCCAGCGGTTCTACCGGGCCGACGACTCCCGCAACCGCTCCAGCGGCGGATCGGGGCTGGGCCTGGCGATCGTGCGCTCGCTGGTGGAGGCGCACCGCGGGCGCATCGAGCTCGACACCGCCCCCGGGGCGGGCACGCGGGTCCGGGTAGTGCTGCCGCCGGCCGTCGAGTCGGAGTGATCTCGGGGAATTCCTGGGAGTTCTCCTGGAGAACCATCCCCGTCGGGCCACCGCTGCCGCAGCGTCCGGGAGGAACGTGGCGCGGTTCCCAGGAATCTCCCAGATCCGCTCCGATTTCACCAAGATCGACCGGTCAACCTGAGTGGGTCAGCTGCTCCACGAGGAAAGGAAATCCCATGCGGCTCAACACTCTGCGACGCACCTCCGCGATCGCCGGACTCGCCCTGGTCCCCGCGCTGGCCTTCGGCGCCGCGGCGCAGGCCGCGCCCGCCGCCCCCGCCGCGCCGACCTCCGCGTCCGCCGAGCAGGCCCCGGCGTCGGCGCCCCAGGAGGCCATCGCCGAGACCGGCACGATCTCCCAGGTCGGGCAGGTCGAGACGCCGGAAGGCCGGTTCACCGCGTTCCAGTTCGGCCCCGAGGGCACCTGGTGGCTCGCGGGTGCGGACACCGTCGTGACCAAGGGCGGCCAGGTCGTCGCGCCGGAGGCCCTCCAGGTGGGCGACGACGTCACCGCCGAGGGCGAGTTCGACGGCCGGACCGCTTCCGCGTCGCGCGTCGAGGTTCGCTGAGACCGGCCGGGCCGCGGAGGACCCAGGTCCTCCGCGGCTCGGCTACCGAGCTCTGCCCGCGACCCCGAAGCGGGCAGGGCGGCGGGTTCTCGGCGGCTTCCTCGCCGCGGAAGCGATCGCGAGGAAGTCGCCGAGAACCGCCGGTAGTCCCTACTGCTCCACCGCCGGAACGTCCTAGGGCTTGCGCGCCACCGCTGCGAAGCACACCGCGTTCTGCGGGTTCTCCGCGGCGAACTCGTCGACCTCGGTCAGGTCGGAACGCCATTCCGAGGTGAACTCGACGCCCGGTTCCAGCAGTTCCCAGCCGGTGAAGAAGCGGCGGAACTCCAGTTCGTCGCGGGCGGTGAAACCGGGGTTCTGGGTGTCCTTGTAGGAGTCGATGAAGTCCAGCGTCTGCGACCGGACGGGTTCCGCGACGCCGTCGACGGTGGCGTGGCTGATCGCGAGCCTGCTGCCCGCGGGCAGCGCTTCCTTGTAGCGCTCCAGCGCGGCCTCCGGGTGCTGCTCGCGGGGGATGAAGTGCAGCAGCGCCACCGCGAGCACGCCGATCGGGCGGCTGAAGTCGAGCAGTTCCCGGGTGGCCGGTGCGGCGAGGATGCTGTCGGGTTCGAGGAAATCCCCCTGCACCACACCGGTTCCGGGCACCGCGTCGAGCAGCTCCTTGGTCTGCACGACCGCCACCGGCTCGTTGTCCGCGTAGAGCACGCGCGCGTCCGGGTTCACCTGGTGGGCGATCTCGTGCGTGTTGCCCACGGTGGGCAGGCCGGCGCCGATGTCGAGGAACTGGTCGATGCCCTCTTCGGCCATCGTCTGCACCGCGCGGCGCAGGAAGGTGCGGTTCCACCGGGCCACGTCGGCGATGTGCGGCAGCTTCTCCTTGGCCTGGGCCACGAAAGCCCGGTCCGACGCGAAGTTGTGCGCTCCGCCGAGGTACGCGTCGTACACGCGGGCCGCGCTCGGGAGCTCCACGTCCACACCGAGCTCCCGCCACCTGTCTTGATCACCAGCCATTCACCCAAAGTAGTGATCACCAGAGGTGACGACAACCACCCGTTGGACGGTCGGGTTCCCCCTCCCAGCACTGGAGAACCGGCTTGACCTGGGTAATCCCGATCTTGAAACTTCGCTCAGTAACGAACCTCACCAGCGCCCCCGGGTCGTCGCCGTGATCAGACCGCTGCCTGCTCGCGGGACCGCTGGCGTTCGAGACCGCTCTCGGTCTGCAGCGGGATCTCCTTGATGCCGAGCACGGCGATCAGCGACACCGCGCCCAGCACGGCGGCCACCACGAAGATCGTCGCGGTGCCGTTGCCGTACGCGCCCCGCACGATGTCGGCGAGCGCGGGCGGCAGCTGGTTGAGGCTGCCCAGCCCCACCCCGGCCGAGTCGCCGCCCGCCGGGACCTGGACGCCGATCGCGGCCAGCCCCCGCGCGATCCGGTCGCTCACCTCGGTCGCCAGCACCGCGCCCAGCACCGACACCCCGACGGTGCCGCCGAGCGAGCGGAAGAACGTCACCGTGGAGCTCGCCGCGCCCAAGTCCGAGGGGGCGACGGTGTTCTGCACGGCCAGCACCAGGTTCTGCATCATCATGCCCATGCCGCTGCCGAGCAGGAACAGGTAGCAGCCGAGCAGCACCATGCTCGTGCTCTCGGTGATCGTGCCCAGCAGGCCGAACCCCACGACCGTGAGCGCACCGCCGCCGACCAGGTAGCCCTTCCAGCGGCCGAAGCGGGTGATCAGCGCGCCGGACCCGGCCGAGGAGAGCATCGATCCGATCACCATCGGCAGCGTCAGCAGACCGGCCGCGGTCGGGCTGTAGCCGCGGGCGATCTGGAAGTACTGCCCGAGGAACACCGCCCCGCCGAACATGGCGATGCCGACGGCGATGCTCGCGACGGTGGCCAGGACGGTGGTGCGGTCCCGGAACAGGCGCAGCGGGATGATCGGCTCCGGAACCCGCGCCTCCACGACGACGGCCAGCGCCAGCAGCGCCGCGCCGAACCCGGCCAGCGCCCAGGACGTGCCCGAGGCCCAGGCGAACTGCTTGCCGCCGAGCGTCACCCAGATCAGCAGCGCGCACACGCCGCCCGCGATGAGCGCCGCGCCGAGGTAGTCGACCCGCACCTCCCGCTTGATCACGGGCAGGTCGAGGGTGCGCTGCACGACGATCAGCGCGACCACCGCGAGCGGCACCCCGGTGAAGAAGCACCACCGCCAGCCGAGCCAGCTCGTGTCCACGATGAAACCGCCCAGCAGCGGCCCGGCGACGGTGGCCACCGACATGACCGCGGCGATGGGCCCGGTGTACTTGCCGCGTTCCCGCGGGCTGATCATGGCCGCGACCACGATCATCACCAGGGACTGCAGGCCACCGAGCCCGAGCCCTTGCAGCGCGCGCCACGCGATCAGCGTGCCGACGGACTGCGCGAGGCCCGCCGCGACGGAACCGGCGGTGAAGATGCCGATCGCGATCTGCACCAGCAGCTTCTTGCTGAACAGGTCGGCGAGCTTGCCCCAGATCGGGGTGCTCGCGGTGGAGGCGAGCAGGGTCGCGGTGACCACCCAGGTGTACTGGTCCTGGCTGCCGCGCAGCTCGGTGATGATCGTGGGAAGCGCGGTGGACACGATGGTCGACGACAGCAGGGCCGTCATCATCGCCAGCAGCATCCCGGTGAGCGCCTTGATGATCTGGGGCTGCGTCATCCGGCCGCTCTCCTCGGCCGTGGACTCCGGTACGGGCGCGTCGGGCACGGGTGGTCTCCTGTGGGGAACGTCGTGGGAGTCAACCTGGACCGCCCGACGGCCCCTCCAGACCGCCACCGCTGCACGGTGACCCGCGGGCAATGGTTGATACCTTCAACCATACGCGAGCCGTTGCATCGTGCAACCAGTCGCCCGGAGTCCGACCCCGCGCGGTGGCCCGATCCCGCGACGAGCGGGCCACCGCACGCGCGACGCATCAACGCCCGGCGGCATCCCTGATCCCGGCCAGGTACCGGTCGAAGGTCCACTGCCCCTGGACGTGCTCCCCGCGCGGCAGCAACCCGCCGCCGCGCATGCGGGCGCCGACCTCACCGGGCGCGGAGATCGGCAGCACGAGCTTGCGCAGCCCGCGCGCCTCGACCAGGCGGCGCGCCATGTCGACCACGTCCATCCGCTCGGGGCCCGCGAGCTCCGGCGCGTAGCCCGTCGCGTCCTGCTCCGCGTGCGCGACCAAGCTCGCCGCCACCTCCTCCGCCGCCACGGGCCGCGACAGCATCCGCGGCACCACCGCGACGGGCGAGCGGTTCGCGAGCAGCGGCTCCGGGAACTCGAAGAACTGCGTGGCACGCAAGATCGTCCACGGAACGCCGCCGCCCGCGACGACCTCTTCCTGCGCCCGCTTCCCGTGGTAGTAACCGAAATCGACGGCGTCGCAGCCCACGATCGACAACGCGACCAGGTGGCGCACACCGGATCGCCGCGCCGCCGCGAGCAGGTTCCCGCTCGCGCGGGCGAAGAACTCGACCGAGACCCGCTTGCGGACCGTGACCACGTTGCTCACGTCGATCACCGCCCGGCAACCGGACAAGGTCCCCTCCAGCCCGGCGCCCGTGACCAGGTCGACGCCCTGCGCACGCGCCAGCACCACCGGCTCGTGCGCCGCGGCCAGCAGCCGCGCCACGACCATGCGCCCCACCAGCCCGGTGCCTCCCGCTACCGCGATCCTCATCGGCTCCTCCTCCCGCGTTCGGCCGGTGCTCACCGGCGTCGAGTCGGGGACGAGACGGCCCGCGGCCGATGTGACAGCAGGTGATCGGAGTCACCGCCACGAGCCGCCCTGTCACACCGGCGGTGCCGCTCTCGTCCTCCGAGCACCGGGGGACGAGCGTCGCTCCCACGGGACGCGGTCTCCCGCCCGTTCGCTCGCGAGCCGGAGTCCGAGCGCCGAAGACCGGGAAGGTCACCGAACATGTCGAACGAAGCACCGACCGAACGCAGCGGCCGGACGAAGGTCGCCGTCGACCGAGCCGCCCTGGTGGCACTGATGCTGGTCGCGGCCGGCACCGGCTGCTGGGCGTACCTCGCCCCGCTGTCCTGGCACCTGTCGTTCCCCGGTTTCGGCCTGAGCTGGCTGCCGCAGCTCGGCCCGTACAACGAGCACCTCGCGAAGGACACCGGTGCGATGTTCCTGGCGCTGGCCGTGCTCAGCGCGATCGCGCTCCGGCGGGCCGCCGATAGGGCGCTCGTGCGCGTCGCCGGGGCGGCATGGCTGGTGTTCGACGTCCTGCACCTCGGCTACCACCTGACGATGCTGCACATGTACGGCCCGCTGGACCAGGTGCTCAACGTGCTCAGCCTCGGATTCCTGGTGGTGCTGGCGCTCGTCCTCGTCCTGCCCGCACGCCACCGCTGAGCGACCGGCGGGCGGCATGCGCGATCTCACAGGTCATTGCGACTTGCCGGAAAGAATGGTTAGGCTAACCTAACCAAGATCTCCGGCCGATGCGATGCACCATCGGCGGCCCTCGATCCCCACCCCGCCACCAGGCGACCAGCGCGCAGCTGCTCGTCGCGATGCCGCCTGCCTCGCTCCGGTTCGCCCGGCGCGGCCCAGGTTCGATGGAGAGAACCAGCGCATGCCCACCGAACTACCCGCCGGGCTCCAGAAGGCCCTGGAGATCGTCGGCGGCCAGCCGTGGCCCGAGGGCGACGAAGCAGGACTGGAACGCATCGCCGGCGCTTGGGAGTCGCTGATCGGCGCGATCGACGAGACCGCCGCCGCGCTGCGGAAATCGGTGCACGGGCTGCAGGAGCACATGCGCGGCGAATTCGCCGAGTCCTACGGGGACCACGTCCGCGGCACGCTGCTGCCGACGCTCGACGGCCTGCGGGAGACCGCGCGCGGACTCGCCGACCAGGCGCAGAACACCGCCGCGGACATCCAGTACGCCCGGATCATGATCGTGGTGCAGCTGGTGATGCTGGCGGCGACGATCGCGCTGGCCTGGATCCCGGGGATCGGGCAGGCGCTGGTGGCCGCGGCGGCATCGGTGGCGCGCGTGGTCATCGGCCGGGTGCTCTCGCAGGTGCTGGCGAACATCATCGCGCGGGCGGGCACCACCGTGGCCGGGCGCGTCGCGTTGAACGCCGCTTCCGGCGCGGTCGTCAACGAAGTCGTCGAGCTGTCGCTGGACGCCACCGTCCAGGGATTGCAGCTGGCCACCGGCAAGCGCACCGACTGGAACGAGCAGTTCACCAAGGGAGCGGCCATCAGCGGCGCGGTCGGCGGAGCCGCGGCCGGGGCGGCCGGTTCGCTCGTGCACGAGCTGACCCGGATCGGCGGTGCCGCGCTGAAGAAGTCCGCGAGCGCACCCGGTGCGGGTGGCGGCCTCGGCCGCGACGCGGTGCGCGGGATGGACCGGTTCGCGGACAGCCGGGCCGGGAAGGAGGCGAACCGGGCCCTCGGCGCCGGAGCTCAGGGCGCCGCGGCGCTGGCCGGGGACGCGGCGGCGAACGCGGCCGGCGGGATGCAGGGCGTGGGCGCGTACACGTTCACCTCGGCCGCGTTGGAGAGCCTTGCGGGCGGACGCGGTCGAGGACGCGGCGGTGCCGGGGCCTACGGCCCGGTGCAGGCGGCGCCCGACGTGGGCGACGCGATCGGCGGGCTGGATTCGGTGACCACCGAGTCGACCGGGCCGGACCTGCCCAGCGCGGAATCCGCCGCGCGCGGCGACACGACGGCGTCCGATGCCGCCGCGGGCGGTGACCCGGTCAGGACGGTCTCGCGGGACGCCGTGCCGGAATCAGGTCCGGAGCGCGCGGACGGCGTTGCCGAAACACGTCCCCGCGCCGCACCGGATCCGCGCTTGTCCACAGTGGAGTCGAATTCATCGAGCGCGGCTCGATCGACCTCGGGAGCCGAAGCGATCGCGGACGCGGTTCCCGCCACGCGACGGTCCGACGACGACTCCGGCACGGCTCCGGCACCGGCTTCGACCACGGGTTCGGACGCGCCGCGGGGCCGATCCGAGGCGGAGGGCATCTCCAGCAGTGGTGCGAGAAGTGCCGAGCCGAGCCAGGAGCGTCGCGAGGAGTCCACCCCGGCGACGCCCCGGGAACGAGCCGCCGCACTGCACCGGGAGTCGCCCGCTCAGGATTCCGCGATCGAAGACCACCGGAATACCGGTTTCCCTGAGAACACCGCGCAGAATTTCACCGCAGGGCAACGGGAAACGCCGGTCGAACATCGCGCGTCGGAGTCGGCACGGCAGTTCGCCGCGGCCGAGCGGGCGGAGACCGCGACCGAGCAGACGCCCCGCGATCCGCGATCGGAATCCGCCGAACCGGCGCGCGGAACCGGACACCCGCACCCGGCGGAATCCGGCGCGGCACAGGGGCGGAACGCCACCGCCGGGGACGACACGGCTTCCCCCTCCCGCACCTCGACGTCGGCGGAGTCGGCGCCGGACGCATCCGCCCGGCAGGACTCGCCGACCGCCGACACGACGACGGAGCCCGCGCCCCGTGTCGCACCGCAGGAACCCGCTGGCATCGCGCCGCACGACCCGGCCACCGCGGACGGCGCGCGGCACGACGACACCGCATCGCCGCAGCGCGCCGTCGGCGAATCCGCGCGGAGCGAAACGGCTTTCGCGCGACCCGCGAGTGATTCAGTGTCGTCCGACTCCACCGATGTGCTCGCCGGGGAGCACTCGCGCACAGCTCCCGTGCCGCACTCCCCAGTCGACCGCGCAGCTCCGTCCGAACTGAGCTCCGCTCAGGACGGCGACGCGCCCAGCGCCGCCGCGCGTGCGCGGGGCGACTCGGCATCGCCCCCGGTCGCGCCGCGCGAAGCGGCACCTGAGGCCGAAATCGCCGCGACCACCGCCACCGAGCGCGCACCGCACGAGCAGGACGACACGGCCCCGGCCGAGCCTCGCCAGCGCGACGTGGAACGCGCCGAGCCGCACGACCGGGAGACTCCGCAGGAGCAGCACCGCGACCACCGCATTGCACCGGCCCAGCCGGACGGAACCGACCGGTCGGTGATCCAGCACGCCACCGACCACTCGGATCCGGGCTCCCGGAGCGAAACCGGCCAGCGGGAGCCGACGATCCAGAACGAGACCCGCCCGCCGGAGTCGACGATCCACAGCATCACCGCCCGACCGGAGCCAGGAGCCCGGAGCGAGACGGATCAGCCCGGCTTCCGGCAGCGGGGTGACACCGCCCAGGTGGCGCGAGACAGCGCCGAACGGGTCGCGCCGCCGGAGCAGCGCGTCGGCCAGGAGGGGACCCGATCCGCTGAGCCCTCAGCGGTTCCGGCCACGACTCCGCTGCCGAACCACTCGGTCGCGACGCACTCCGCACCGTCCTCCGCACCTACGACGGCGAGCCCTTCCGGCACCGCGAGCACCCCCGGCATCACGAGCGCTCCCGGCACCCCTCGCGATGCGCACACGCGACCGGCTACCAGCAGCGACCCGAGCGGACCGGCGGGGAACGCGACGCGCCGCCCGGTCACGACCTCGGCGACGGCCGAGACCGGCGCCGCCCCTCCAGACCGGCGACCGGACGCGCCCGCCCCGCCGCCGCGCGCGCACCTGCGTCAGGAACGCGCAGCGGAGCCCGCCCCGCGCGCGCACGAGGATTCGGCGCCGCCCGCCCGCGAGCACGCGCCCCGCTCGGGACTCCCGACCGTTCCCGAGCGGGCGCACCTGTCCGACGCGGACGGCATCCCGCTGCGCGAGCTCCCCACCCGATCCAGGGGCGCGGAGCTCGACCCGGCGTCCGAACCCGACCGGGCACCGCTCGCGGCGACACGGCTCCAGGAGGGTTCCGGCGACGTCGTCCTGGACATCGACGGCACCGCTCCGCGCGAAGGCCCGGTCACCGAGCGGACCCAGCGCGTCCACGACCTGGTGCGGCACAACGCGGTCATCGCCGACGCCATCGACGGCACCGCGCTGCGAGCGGACGCGCGGGCCGCGCTGCACCGAGCGGAGGTCCCGGCGGCGCGCGTCGACCGGTTGCTCGACGGCCTGTCCGACATCGCGCTGAAGGACGACTTCAAGGTGCTCACCCAGGAAGGACTTCGGTTGCGCACCGGGCAGGGCGCGGACGCGGTGGAGGTCCACGTCCGGCTGCGGCCCGGTGACGACACCTCGGACGGCGCCTCGCCGGAACCGACCTCGGGCAAGCAGGACTTCGCGCACGGCACGGATTCGGTGGCGGGCGGCGCCTACGGCAAGGCCGCCGGGGACAAGCAGTCCGGTCCGCGCCGCGACGGCGGATTCAACCACTTCCTGTCGCTGCCGCCCCCGACGGGCACCTCGAACCCGCACCGCACGATCGACCCGTCGTTCGGGTTCCGCGGCGCCACCCCGCAACCGTCCTGGGCGCACGGCGACACCACCGAGCTGGAGCACAGCGCGAGCTACACCCCGCCGAACACGTGGTCCGGCAGCACCCACGACCTCGTGCACGACCTGGTCGTGCGGCGCCCCGACCGGACCACGGCGAGTTCGGGGACGCAGCCGGGCGGCGCGAAGCTGACCATGCCGGAGGTGCTGGTGCAGGTCGACGCGGCCGAGGCGAAGTCAGCGGGCGGCCCGCGCGCGACCTTCGTGCGGGGTGATCAGGGACTGTTCGACGTGCTGAGCGATCTGGTGGGCGGTCATCCGCGGTGGACGGCCGCGACCGGCGCCGTGAACTCGCCGGTGCGCAACGACCTGCTGGAGCTCACGGGGAGCAAGAGCCTGTCGCACCTGGGCAACGACGTGCTCGACGGCTCGACGCTGACGAAGGCGCTGGAGATGCACGACGACGCGGGCCGCAGGCGCACCGCGCAGGTGGAGATCCGGTTCCGGCAAGGCGGCGCGCGGGGGTTCACCACTCCGCCGCGCCCTGAACCGGCGACCTCGGAGGCCGGATCGCAGCGGCCCGGCACGTCCGCGGGCACGAGCCCGGCGGAGCGCAGCGATCCCGGCTCATCCGAGCTCCGTCCCCCGCCGGACTCGGAAGAAGCGGCACGCAGCGTCCCGGCCACGGCGGAGACCAGCGCATCCGACGAGACGTCCGGATCGGCGGAAACCGCGCGGAAATCCGGGAAGGACGCCGAACCGGACGACGAGCCGAAACCGACGATGCTCACCGAGCAGGGCCGCGGCTACAAGAACGAGGCCTCGCACACGGCGGGGTCCGCGCAGCCGTTCAACGTCAACGCCGGGCTCGGGCTCGGCTTCACCTGGAGCCTGTTCGACAAGCCGGGCACCGCGCAGCCGAGCTACACCCACGGCGACCGGCTGGACCTGCGGCTGGACGGTCGGGCGTTCCGGTCCAGCGGCACCGACCGCTCCACCGTGCGCACGGTGGAGAACACCGCCGCGACCACGTGGTTCGGCAGCGGACGGCTGCACGGCGTGGTCGGCGACCTCACCTACGACGTCACGGTCCGCTTCGACGACGGCCAGGTCCGCCACGCGGGCCACCACGTTCCGGAAGGCGCCACGACCTGGTCGCTGGCCGAGCCCGACGCCCCGGACAAGCCGGCGGACGACCCGGGCCACCTCGCCGAGGACAACACGGCCCCGTTCGCTCCGCACCGGGTGATCGGGGCCGCGGAGACCCACTTCCCCAACGCCGACGGCCTGCGCACGGCGCTGCGGGACCGGTTGCCCGCCGCCGTGCTGCGCGATGACGCGGGGACCGCCGGGAACGTGCGCGCCTCGGACAACGAGGTGGCGTTGCGCTACTTCACCTCGCCGCGCGGGTTGCTGTCGCACTCCCCCGAGCTCAACGGCGACGGCATGTCGTTCCTGCTGAACCGGGGGACGCACGCCGGCACCGGCACCCCGGACGACTTCGTGCGCGTCGTGATCCGGGCGGTGCCGCGCGAAGGCTCCGCCGTCGAAGCCGGCACCGCGAGGGCATCCGCGGCGGGGAGCTCACCCGACGCGCGGGACACCGCCGACGCGAGCACCACCGACTCTGACGACTCCGGGAGCACGCGACCCGTCGGCCTCGCCGGCTCAGCGGACGGCGTGGTTCCTCCCAGCAGCGCGCAACGCCGCTACACGCCCGAAACCGACCGCTCCCGCGAGGGATCCGGTTGGGAGGACACGACGTTGCGCGGCGAACTGCAGGAGAAGGGCCGCATCGACCACTCCGAAACGGTCCGCGGCGCGACCACCGCCGGCGGCGGTTCCGGGGTTCGCGCGGGCATCGGCTCCGAGCGCATCAACCGCACCCTGGAGTTCACCGCCGGGTACAACCGGTCGTTCGGCGGCGAGCAGCGCACCGTGGACTCCTCCAGCGGGCAGGGACGCGGGTTCGGCTGGTCCGGGAAGAAGTTCACCGCGCACCAGCGCCCGATCGACTACGAGATCTCGTTGCGCGACAACGGGATCGTGGAGCGCTTCACCGTCGACGGCGGCGCGGCCACCACCTACCGCAGCGGGCGCACCGCGCTCACCGAGCCCGCCACCGACGGCAACTCCGAGTACCGCGCGGTCGACCACGACGCCCCGGCGCGCCCGGACGGCTGGGCGCCCGGCTCGTTGCCGGACCACTTCGCCGTGCACGGGCTCGACCTGCCCGCGGGCCGCGCCGATCGGCTCAGCGGCGAGCTGCTGGGCGAACACCCGGACGGCGCGCAGGTTGCGGAGCAGCAGGTGCACGTCTTCGCGGGCGAGGACAAGGTCGCGGTGAACCTGGACCGCGCCACGACCGGCACGTACACCACCCCGGTGCACCGGTACGCCGAAGGCGAATGGCTCGGTTTCCGCAACCGGCTCGGCGACGCCGCGATGCACGTGGCGCTGAGCAATCCGCGCGTCTCCGGCCCGCCGACGAAGATGACGTTGACGTTCATCGGCAAGTCGACCGGCTCCACCGGGCACGGTTCGGAACGCGGCAGGACCGACTACACCTTCGGCAACGGCCGGATGAGTGTGGCGCCGATCAAGCAGTTCTACCTGCTGCCGCAGCCCGGTTACGGGTACGCGCGCAACGACTCCGAAGGCGGTTCGGTCAAGCAGGAGCACGAGCACACCACGACGACCACCTACGACGGTCCGGCGTACCTGGTCACCTACGACACGACGACGCTGCTGTCCGGGCGCGACGTCGTCCACACCGGGGTCGGCCCGTACGACGGGCGCGGTGTCGGCGAGTGGCGGCACGCGCAGGCGGACCGGCGGGACTCGGTGCAGGTGTGGGTGCCCGCGCGGGAGATCGACCAGGTCGGGTTGCCGCCCGGCTGGGACGACGGTCACGACCGCGCGGACGCCGAGCCGCGCACGTCCGGCGAACGCGCGCCCGCCTCCGACCGCGCGGGCGAGGGCGACGACGCGTCCCGCGGCACCGCCGAGGAGCGGCCGGTGCCGAGGCTGGTCCTCGACGGGCACGCCTCGCCGAGCGTGCGTCCCGAGGTGACCGAACGACTCGTCTCGCAGATCAAGGACTCGCTGCTGCGGGTGCCTCCCGCCGAGGTCCCGCAGGCCGCGCTGGCCCGGTTCACCCGCTTCCTCACCTCCGGCATCGCCGACGCCGCGGGACGCGTCGTCCACGGTTCCGGGCAGCGGGTCGCGGCCGAGGACCTGGCTCGGCAGGTCCTCGGTGACGTCTCGCCGCGCGGCCTCGCGACGTTGCTGCCCGACCTGGTGGGGCTCGGCAAGGAGTGGTCGACGTCGGTGGACGGCCCGCTCGGCTCGACCCGGCTGAGCCTGCTGCTGCGGGCTCGGCTCGGCGAAGGCCGTTTCACCGGGACCGACGAGGGCTGGTCGGACAACCACCAGTCGAAGGCCACGACGACCACGAGCGCGGTCGTGTCGTCGAGCCGTTCGCACAACGGCAACTTCTCGCTGCGCACCCCGATCTACACGGACGCGCAGATCGCTCGCTCGGTCGGGGCGGGCGCGATGACGACGGGTTCGCTCGCGGACACGCGCAAGCGCACCGAGGAGTCGGTCACCGAACGCACCACGTCCCAGTTCACCTCCGGCGACATCGCCTGGTTCAGCCACCCGATCGAACTGGAGCTGGAGGTCCGCCGGACCGCGCACGCCAACCACGCGGCGCGCGCGCTCACGGGCGGCCTCGTCGACAACATCATGCCCGGGGCGGACGTGCGGCATCCGCGCGTCGACGCCATCCCGGACGCGGTGCACAGCTACCACCCCGCCGGAGAGAGCGCCCCCGGTGACCGCGAGGCGCAGCCGGTCACCGGATTCCCCGACGCGCACTACTCCCGCGCCGGCGGCGGCTCGATCGCCGGGGTGGTGCGGGACGTCCTCGACGGTGTCCCGGCGGGCGAGCACACCGGGCAGGCTCCCCCGGCGGTCCCGCCGGAGGCGACCTCGGCCCGCCAGGCCATCAACACCGGGGCGAGCCCGTCGGCGCTGTCGGCGCACCTGCCGGACGCGCTCGGCGACACCGGCTACCGCTTGGACGGGCTCGACCACGACGCCCGTTACCGGACCGCGTTCGGGCAGCGGCACCCGTTGCGGTCGCTGACCTTCCACGTCCGGCTGGAGCAGGCGCGGGTGACGCCCGCCGGGTACACGCCGCTGGAAGGCTTGGAGATCAACAAGACGGAGGTCTCGAAGAGCTCGGTGAACGACGAACGCACTTCCGGTCCGATGTGGAACACGCTGATGGCTTCGGCTCCGCTGACCCTGTTCCCGCGGCCGACGGCGGGCAGCAGCTTCGAACCGGGCACCGCGCTGACCGAGATGGGCGAGGTGCGCGGCAGCGGCCCGGCGCTGAGCTGGCAGCGCACCGACACCGCCGCCCTCAACGGCAAGAAGACCGAGGACATCGAGCTCTCCGACGGGGAGATCTACCTGGTCGAGGCCCGCGCGCGGTGGACCATCACCCCCGGATACCGGGGCGAGGTCCCCTCGGAGTGGACTGCGCCCCGGACCGCGCGGGACGCGGTGCACGTGCGCACCGACGAGAACGGCTTGCGCGCGATGGGCCTGGAACCACCGCCGAAGACCGAGGACGACTCCGACGCGGAGTCCGACGTGTTCTTCGACGCGGTGTCGGACTTCGGCGAGGACGTCTTCCACGACGCCCCCACAGACCCGGCCCCACCAGGAGACGAACCCACCTCGGAGCTGGCGCACTTCCTCACCCCGAGCAGAGAGAACCGTTGAGAATTTCTAGTCACCGGCGAAGCCGGTGAGCAGCGACCACCAAAGCAACTGGAACACCCGCGGGTTCTCAGCTGTCTTCTCGCGAGGACAGCTTTTTCCCTCGTGGCGGAGCCACTCGGGAAAAAGATCCCGCAGCGAGAAGACAGCTGAGGTTCCGCCAAGCGACCCACCAAGCAAAAAGACCCCGACCCCCCATCACAAGTCGGATTCGCCGAGGCGGTGCAGGAGGCGGGTGAGCTCGGCGACGTCGTCGGGGTTCCAGCCGCCCAGCGCTTCCCGCCACCGCCGCGCCTGGTCGGCGAGCTGCTCGGCGACCTTCGCGCGGCCGTCCTCGGTGAGCACGACGAGGCGGGCGCGGGCGTCGCTGGGGTCGGGCACCCGTTCGGCGAGGCCGATCCGCACGACGGCGTCGACCTGCCTGCTCACGGTGGACTTGTCCAGCGACAGCGCCCCGGCGATGGCCGACATGCGCATCGCCCCCTCCTTCGACAGGAGGACGACCAGCGGATAGGCGGTCGGGTCGAGCCGGGGGTGCACGGCGCGGGCGAGCTCGCGGGTGCGCAACCGCGTGCGGCGCCCCAGTTCGCGCATCTCCTCTTCCAGGGCTGGCAGGTACTCCTCCGCGGACACCTGGCTCCTTCCGTGCCGAACCGATCAGTTGATCTTACGGCTCGTCTTCGCTCTCGGCCTGCGCAGCGGGGCGAGCACCGGAACCTCAGCGGCGACGCCGGTCAACGGCTTCGCCGCTGACGAGAACACGATCGACCATGCTGCTCATCCGGCACGACGAGTTCACGGGCGAGCAGTGGGAGACCCCGCCGCGGATCGATCAGGTCATCACCTGATCACCCAGGGTGCACGCGACGCCCTCCCCGGTGCTCACACCCGGTGCGAGACCAGGCATCCTGGGCACCGTGCCGCCAGGCGGCACCCACTGAGGAACCGGAACCAGAGGAGGCACGGCATGAGCGAGCCCGACCCGTTGATCGACCCGACCCGCGACCCGAACCCCGGCGTCGCCGACCACGCCGCCCCCGAGGGCGCCGACATCGATCCCCTGATCGACCTGTCCCGCGACCCGAACCCCGGCGTCCCCAACCACGCCAAGCCGGACGAGGACTGAACGTCCTTCTCCGCAGCGACTTGCGCGGCGGTCGAGTAGCGGAACCTCAGCGGCTTCCTCGGTGCGGGATCGATCTCTCATGCATGCCGTACACAGCGAAATCGGTGCCCTCACGAGGAAGCCGCTGAGAACCCGACCGCTCGGGGTGACCTTCGCCGCTGCCGGGGTTCCGAACCGATGACCGCTGTGGCCACCGGCGGGTCCTACGGGCTGTAGCGCAGCACCGGGTCCTCCGGGGGTCTGCGCCTGCCCTTCTCGGCCGGGCGGCCCTTGAGCTGCCAGCCGATGCCGCGGGCCATCTCGCGTTCGGCGTCGCGGGCCGCGATGTCGCGGCGCTTGTCCCAGTTCTTCTTGCCGCGGGCCAGCGCGAGCTCGACCTTGACCCAGCCGTCGCTGAAGTACATCGACAGCGGGACCAGCGCGAACCCGGTCTCCCGGGCGCGCACGTTCAGGGCCCGGATCTCCTTGGCGTGCAGCAGCATCTTGCGGGTGCGGCGCGGCGTGTGGTTGGTCCAGCTGCCGTGCCAGTACTCGGCGATGTGCAGGTTGCGCAGCCACACCTCCCCGCCGTCGACGGTGGCGAAGGCCTCCGCCAGCGAGGCGCGGCCGAGCCGCAGGCTCTTCACCTCGGTGCCGACCAGGACGAGTCCGGCCTCGTAGGTGTCGACGATCGTGTAGTGGTGCCGCGCCCGGCGATTCGTCGCGATCACCGAGCGGTCCCCGTGCTGGACCATGCCTCCGACTCTACGACCTCCGCCCGAGGTCGTGTTCCGGCCGCCATGATCATCCGATCGGGTGGGTTCGGCCCCGACCGTGCGGTGATCGACCGCCCGCCTGCTGGACTGGCCGTGATCGATTTCCGCCTTCCGGGAGGAACCACGGTGCGACTCCGACTCGACCGCCTGCGCGGTGCGGCCCTGCTGCTGCTCGTGCCCACCCTGATCGCGCTCGGCTGCCCGCCGGCGAGCGCGGCTCCCGTCCGCGACGGGCGGTCCTGCGCGGCGGCGCTGGACTGCTCGGCGCTGGAGCTGGAGCGGTTGCCGCTGAGCGAGCGGCTGGTGTTCGTGCGCGCGATCCAGGACGAGATCGCCGCCGAGTACATCCCCGGATTCCGGCACTGGCGCAACATCGAAGGGGTCATCCGGTTCTTCGACGAGAACGGCTTCGGCGCCCCCGGCACCTGGGTGTCCTACGTGGACGCGGCGATCCTGGAGGGCGTCGAGCGCGGCGCGGCCATCGCGCTGGGCCGCTCCGAGGACGACTTCGGCAACCCCGGTTCCGAGCTGTGGGCGGACTACCTGCGCCGTTCGCACCGCGGCGAGCTCACCGACCGGTGGGTGCACGACCCGGCGTGGGGCAACGCCGAGCAGGCCTCCACCGAGCACGGCCTGCGCTTGGCGGCGGCTCACGGCGCGGTGGCGAGCAGGGTGGACGAGCAGATCTACGAGTTCTCCGAGTTCTACCGGTGGTTGCTGCGCAACCCGCAGACCGCGTTGCTCGCGCTGAACGAGGCGCTGCGCGGAACGGTCGGGCTGCCGCTGCCCCCGGCGGACTTCCTGCGCTGGTTCACCGACGTCACGATCTCCGAACCGACCTACCGGGGCGGGCACCTGGCGAGGGACGTCGCGGTGCCCGACCCGGTGGCCGCCCCGATCAGCGCGTTGCGGCTGCTGCTGGCCTACGCTCCGGAGCTGCTCGCCGACGACCGGGTCAGTCCGTAGGCCAGCGGGGTTCGGCGAGCGGGTCGATGCCGAGCGCGCTCTTGCCGATCGTCTCCAGCGCCACGTCGTTGTTCGGCGGGTGGAACTGCCCGGCCCGCACGTCGCGGTAGAACCGCTCCAGCGGCAGCTTCCGGAAGATGCCGTGCCCGCCGACCATCCGCACGCACTGGTCCACCGCCTCGTCCGCGGCGTTCACGGCCACGTACTTGAGGGTGTTGAGGTCGGCGGGCGCCAGCACCTCGCCCGCCGCGCGCCTGCGCAGCCCGTCGGAGACCAGGGCCTCCGCCGGTCGCAGCAGCAGTTCGATCCGGCTGGCGTTGAACACCTGGGCGGGCTGGCGCGCCATCGGCAGGCTCGCCCCGGTGACGGTCCGGTTCGTGACGTAGTCGTAGGCGAACCGCGCCGCGGCCCGCGCCACGCCCAGGTAGATCGACGCGACGGTGAACGCGAACCAGGCGAATCCCCGTTCCTGCACCTCGTCCCACACCGCCGGGTCGCTGGGCTTGCGACCGCGCTGCACGGCGGCGTCGGGCACGAACACGTCGTCGAACTTGACGTCCCACGAACCGGTGCCGCGCATCGCCATCGTGTCCCAGGTGTCCACGAAGTCCAGGCCCGGAGCGTCGCGCCGCAGCCCGAACAGCAGCAGCTCACCGGTCTCGGTGTCGGCGGCCGTCCCCCAGAAGAAGCCGAGCACCGGCGCCAGCGAGCAGAACGATTTGCGCCCGCTGATGACGTAGCCGCCGTCGGTGCGCTTCGCCGGGGTCGACGAGGTGCGCACGTTGAGGCCGGTGGCGGCGTCGGTGAGGCTCCCGCCGACGATGGTGCCGCCCGCGGCGAGCCGGAAGATCGGTTCGGTGGCGGGATCACCGGCGGCCCAGCTCTCCGCGGCCGAGCCCAGGCCGAACACGTGCATGTTCGCGGCCAGCGCCGTCGAGGCGCAGCCGCCCGCGAGGATCCGCTGGCATTCGGCGACGGTGGCGAGGTCCGCGCCGCCACCGCCGAACTCCGCGGGCACCGCGATGGTCAGGTATCCGGTCTCCCGCAGGCGCTCCAGGTTCTCGACCGGAAATCGGCCGGTGCGGTCGATCTCGGCCGCCCGTTCGGCGAATTCCGCCGCCAGGTCGGTGGCGAGCGCGGTCCAGTTCGTCATTGCTTCACGGCTCCACGATGATCTTGCAGTGTTCTTCGGGATCGCCGAGGGCGTCGAACGCCCACGGCACGTCGTCCAGCCCGACCCGCGCGGTCACCAGCGGGGCGACGTCGACGTCCCCGTCGGCGATCGCCCGCAACGACTCCGCGAACTCCGCGGGTTCGTAGCCGAAGGCGAACCGGACGGCGAGCTGCTTGGTGACGGCGAAGTAGGGGTTGATCACGTCGTCGCCCATGCACACGCCCACCACGACGACCTGGGACCCGGCCGGCGCGTGGCGCAGCACGTCGTTGAGCACGCCGGGCACGCCGACCGCCTCGAACACGACGAGCCGCCGATCACCGCCGACCCGGCGCCACGCGGCCCACCCGGTCTCGGCGGCGGGATCGACGACGTGGTGGGCGCCGAGACGTCCGGCGAGCCGGCGTCGCGCCGGGGAGAAGTCCGCGGCCACGATCGGCGCGACGCCTCGGGTTCGCAGCGCGGCGATCACGGCGAGACCGACCGGCCCGCAGCCGAGCACGACGGCGCCTTCGCCGGTGGGTGCGGCGAGGTTCACCGCGTGCAGCCCGACGGCCATCGGCTCGGTGAGCGCGGCGTGGTGCGCGGGCAGCCCGTTGGGCACCGGGAGCACCAGTGGCGCCGACAGCAGCATCCGCTCGCCGTAGCCGCCGTGCACCGTGTTCGAGTACACGATCGGCGCCGGCCCGTTCTCGGCCAGCAGCAGGGGGAAGGACGTCACGAGCTCGCCCGGGCTCAGGTCGGTCTCGGTGTCCGGCCCCACTTCGAGCACCTCGGCCGCGAACTCGTGTCCCATGTGGACATCGCGGGCCAGGTCCACCTCGTCGGCTTGGAACGGGAGTCCGCTCATCTGGCGGCCCAGCGCCAGCATTTCCGCGCCGTGCCGGGCGAAGTGCAGGTCCGATCCGCAGATCCCGCAGGCCTTCACCCGCACCAACACCTGGCCCGCGCCCGGTCGGGGTTCGGCGATGTCGTCGCGGACGAACACGCGGCCCGAGTTGAGCACCGCCGCGCGCATCAGGAGCGCTCCTGCTCGGCGGCGTGCGACTTGATGGCGTTGCCGATCGCCTCGCCCGCCCGGCCGAACAGTTCCTCACGCTTGCCGGTGGCCCACTCGTGCGAGGCCCGCGGCGCGCTCAGCCTGCCCTTGAAGTGCGGCAGGACGTACTGAGCGAACAGCCGGTACGAGTTGAGCGTGCGCTCGGGGCTCGCCCAGTCGTGGCCCAGCATCAGGAACGTGCCGAAGCCGCCGGACTGATCGAGCAGCATCTCGATGTGCGCGATGGCGTCGTCCGGCGTGCCGATCACCACGCTGTCGGATTCCGCGTAGGCCGCCGCGTACTCGTGACGGGACCGCGGCTCGCCGTCGACCTGCTGGGCCAGCGGCACGAACCCGGCGCCGCCGCCGAAGTACGCGCCGAACTCCGGCAATCCGTAGGCGCAGTCCGCGATGGCCTGCTCCTTGGTCTCGGCCAAGTGCATCGCTCCCAGGACTCGCCAGCTCGCCCGGTCCGGCGCGGGACGACCGGCCTTCGCCGCCTCCTCCTCGACGACGCCCCAGGCTCGCCCGATCGCGGCGAACCCGTCGGCGAGCGCGGACATCGACAGCGACAACAGCGAGGCGCCGTGCAGCCCGGCCAGCCGCGGCCCGGACGGCGAGACCATCGCCGCCACCGCGACCTCCGGATGCGGCCACGAGTACGGGCGCAGCTGGAGCCGCGCCTCGTTCATCTCGAACCAGTCGGTGCGGCGGGTGACCGGCCCGTCCTCGGTGAACAGCGCGAGGATCGCCTCCAGCGACTCGGCCATCATGCGGCGCTGCTCGACGGGGTCGATGCCGAGGATGGCGGCGTCGGTGGGCAGCGCGCCGGGCCCGGCACCGAAGATGAGCCGACCGCGGGTGAGGTGGTCCAGCAGCACCAGCCGGTCCGCCAACAGCCACGGGTGGTGGTACGGCAGCGACACCACACCGGTGCCGAGCTTGATGTGCAGGGTGCGCTGCGCGGCGGCGGCGATGAAGATCTCCGGGGAGCCGATGATCTCGTAGCCGCCGGAGTGGTGTTCGCCGAACCACGCCTCGTCGAACCCGTACTCGTCGAGCGCTTCGACGCGCCGCAGGTCGTACTCCAGGGCCAGCGTCGGGTCTTGGCCGGTCGGGTGGAAGGGGGCGTAGAAAACGCCGAAGTTCATGGGTTTCACGCGCGCTCCTGCTCTGCGACGAAGTCGAGGAACGCCAGCAGCGCCGCGTTCACCTCATCCGGCTTCTCCTGCTGCACCCAGTGCCCCGCGTCCGGCACCAGCACGTCGCCCTGATGCCGGGTGAGCCATCCGTCCTGAGTAGACGGTGGTGCGCCGACGAGCACCGGATCGAGCGCGCCGCCGATGAACGCGCTCGGCACCCGCACCTTCGCTCCCGCCAGCTCGGGAGTGATCTCCCAGTTGCGGTCGAAGTTGCGGTACCAGTTCAGGCCTCCGGTGAACCCGGTGCGGGCGAACTCCGCCGCGTAGTGGTCCAGTTCGGCCTGACTCAACCAGGCGGGCAGCCCGGCGGGTTCCGGGGAGCGCTCGATGAACCCGCGCCCGTCGGCCGCGGATACCATCCCGCTTTCCGCGCCCGGCTCGACGCGGACGCCGGAGAGCAGCCTGCGCATCGTGCTCGCCGGGTCGGCGGCCAACTCGGCGTCGGCCACGCCGGGTTCCTGGAAGTGCAGGATGTAGAAGAACTTGCCCCGGAACGCCTCCCGCCACAGTTCGGTCGGCGGGCGCGGCGGTCGCGGCGAGAACGGCACGCTCATGCCGCACACCCCGGCGACGCGCTCCGGGTGCAGCAGCGCCGTCTGCCACACCACCATCGATCCCCAGTCGTGGCCGACGAACACGGCCCGCTGCTCCCCGAGGTCGTCGAGCAGCGCGATGAGGTCGTCGGCGAGGTGCCGGATGTCGTAGGCGGCGATGTCCTCCGGCTTGCCGGAGCGGCCGTATCCGCGCTGGTCCGGCGCCACCGCGCGGTATCCGGCGGCGGCGATGGCGGGCAGCTGGTGGCGCCACGAGTAGGCGAGTTCCGGGAAGCCGTGCGCGAAGATCACCGGCGGGCCGGCTCCCTCCTCCACGACGTGCAGCTCGACGCCGTTGACGGCGACGGTGCGCTCAGGCATCGGCGGGTCTCCTTTGACATGAGCCGGGAGCGTGCGGGCTGCTCGACCAGGCGGCCGGAGCGGATTTTCCTTGCCGTGCGGTCGAAAACGTCGGCCCTTTATTTTGGCAACGCCTGTGTCCAAATATAGGACATGGCAACACCCGTTGCCAATACCCGATCACTCGCGGACACCCACGGCCCTCGACGCCGCCGCCGTGCACGGCGGGGCGACCGCCGCGAAGTAGGGTGAGCACCGTTGTCCACCACCGATGAACCCGGCAAACCCGGCCGCTGGGCCGGAAAACCGCCCGCGGACCGAGTCGCGGAGCGGCGAGCGCTGCTGCTCGACGCCGCCCTCGACCTGCTCGGCACCGAAGGCTGGACCGGTACCTCGGTGCGCGCGGTCTGCCAGCACGCCCGGCTGAACCCGCGCTACTTCTACGAGAGCTTCCCCGACCTCAACGCCCTGGTCATCGCCCTCTACGACCGCCTCATCGACGACCTGCACACCGAAGTCCGCGCCGCCGCCGAAGCCGCCGGGAACGAACCGCACGAGCGGGTCCGCGCCGTCGTCGACTCCACGACCCGCTTCGTCGCCGAAGACCACCGCCGCGCCCGCGTCCTCTACGTGGAAGCGCTCGGCAACGAGGCCCTCAACCGCCGCCGCATCGAAACCGGCCACCTCATCGCCCGCTACGTCGAAGCCGACGCCACACGCGGCGCCCCCGGAGACCCCGTCGTCGGCATCACCGCCGCCGTCCTCGTCGGCGGCTTCAGCGAACTCCTCATGAGCTGGCTCGACGGCCGCGTCCCCGTCACCCGCGACCACCTCGTGGACGACGCCACAGCCCTGTTCACCAGCCTCGGCGACACGGCGGCGAGGATCGTCGGCGAGCGGGGTTGATCCCGCACTTCCGGAAGCGGAATCGGCAACGTGCAACCGAATACCGCCGCTCATGCCACTCCACACCGACGCATTCTCCGCCGGGTCGCCACAACTGATCTTTTCGAGTGATTCGCGGTTGGTGGCATTGCAGGTTCGGCACACTGAGGCGCATGTCCGAGACGGAGAACGTCCGCAACGACATCAGCGGCACTGTCGAGAACGCCCTCCAGGTCGGAGTCGTCCACGGCGACATCTACCAGAGCGGAGTGCATCAGCATCACCATCACGGTCAGCGGCTGGAATGGCCGTGCCGGGTCGGGGTGATGCCACCGCGCGCGAACTGCTTCCAGCAACGCGATCTCAGCGCCATGCTGACCGAAGCCACGGGCACGGGCGGCACCACCCCGCTGAGCCACGTCCTCGCAGGGCTCGGCGGTGTGGGCAAGACCCAGCTCGCGGCCGAATACGCTCGACAGCGCTGGGGCGACCGCGAGGTCGATCTGCTGGCGTGGATCACTGCGGGCTCACGTGAGGCGATCGTGTCGGGCTATGCCGCCGCCGCGCTCAAAGTCGGGCAGAACACCAACACCGCGGAGCGCGACGATGAGGAAGCGAGCAGGCGCTTCCTGGAATGGCTGGAAACGACCGACCGCCGGTGGCTGCTCGTCCTGGACGACGTCCAGAACCCGCGGGACCTCAACGAGCTGTGGCCACCGCAGCAGCCGACCGGGCAAGTGCTCGTGACCACCCGTCGTCAGGACTCCGCCCTCACGCAGCTCGGACGGCGCATCGAAGTCGGCTTGTTCACCCCGGCTGAATCGACCGCCTACCTGCACGCGAAGCTCGCCGACCGGTCGGCTTCCGCCGCAGGAGCCGAAGAACTGGCCGAATCGCTCGGGTTTCTTCCGCTGGCGTTGGCCCAGGCCGCCGCCTACCTCAACGATCGGGATCTGACCTGCTCGGCATACCTGCGGCGATTCGCCGATCGGCGCCGCCTGCACGAGTTGGTGCCCGAGTCTGAAAGCCTGCCGGACGCGCACCGCACCACCCTCGCGACCACGTGGTCGTTGTCCGTGGAGCTCGCCGACCAGCTCGCGCCGTCCGGACTGGCACGTCCGCTGCTGGAAATCGCCGCCGTGCTCGACTCCAACGGCATCCCCGACGCCGTACTGACCTCTCCCGCTGCGTTGGCCTACATCACCGCGAGGTCCGGCCGGACGAGTCCGGTGCGGGCCGACGACGTGCGGGACGCAGCGCATTCCTTGAACCGCCTGAGCCTGGCCACCGTCGATCCCGACGACCCGCACCGCAGCGTGCGGGCGCACGCCCTCGTCCAACGCGCCACCCGCGACCAGCTCACCGAACAGCACCTCGCGGAAGTGGCCCGCGCCGCGGCCGACGCGCTCACCGAGACGTGGCCGGAGATCGAGCACGACGCCGGATACGGGCAGATCCTGCGGACCAACACCGACACGTTGCGCATCAACGCCCACGACCACCTCTGGAATCCTCGCTGCCATCGGGTGCTCTTCCGCGCGGGCGCGAGCAGGGGCGAGGCCGGACTCGCCGCCGAAGCCGTCAACTACTTCCGCCACCTCTACGACCACACCAGCCGACTCCTCGGCCCCGACCACCTCGACGCCCTGGCCGCGCGTGGCGACCTGGCCGATTGGCAGGGCGAGGCCGGAGACGTCAGCGGTGCGATCACCGAGTTGAGCGAGCTGCTCGACGATCGATCTCGCGTGCTCGGCCCCGACCACCTCGCCACCCTGGCCACCCGGAGCAACCTGGCCCTGTGGCGAGGCAGATCGGGAGATGTCGCCGGGGCGATCGAGGAATTCGAGCAACTGCTCACCGACCGGTGCCACGCACTGGGGCCCAGGCACCCCCACTCGTTGACCGCACGCAGCAACCTGGCGCTCTGGCGCGGCGAGGCCGGGGATGCCGCCGGAGCGATCGCCGAATACGAGCAACTGCTCACCGACCGGACCCACGCGCTAGGGCACGACCATCCGGACACCCTGGCCACCCGCAACAACCTGGCGCATTGGCGAGGCGAGGCAGGCGACGCCGCCGGGGCGATCACCGAATACGAGCAACTGCTCACCGACCAGACCGAGGTCTTGGGGCCCGATCACCCCCGTACGCTGACCGCACGCAACAACCTGGCCAACTGGAAGGGCCGTGCAGGAGACGTCACCGGGGCGATCAGTGACTGCCAGCTGCTGCTCACCGCGATGCTCGAAGTGCTGGGCCCCGACCATCCCCACACCCTGACCGCACGCAGCAACCTGGCGAACTGGAAGGGCGAGGCCGGCGACGTCACCGAGGCCATCACCGAATACGAACAACTGCTCACCGACCGGTCCCGCATACAGGGGCCCGACCATCCCCGCACCCTGACCGCACGAGGCAATTTGGCCCATTGGCGAGGCGAATCGGGAGACATCGCCGGAGCCATCACCGAATACGAACGGCTCCTCGCCGACCGCCACCGCCTGCTCGGCCCCGACCATCCACGCACCCGGACCACCCGCGACAACCTCGCCCATTGGCGCGGGAACTCGGATGCCGCAGCGATCACCGAGCACGAGCAGCTGCTCGCCGACCGATCCGACGTTCTGCGCCTCGACCGCCCCGACACACGAACCTGAACGTCCGCCGCAGCGACCAATTCGTCAACGACGCCACTGCGCTGTTCACCAGCCTCGGCGACACATCCGAAACCATCGCGACAGTACGTGCGTAGGGCGACGGCGTCCCAGCAAGACGAGCCGGCCGCCGATCTCTGTTTCACAACCGAGCCCGCAAAACCCTTTACACGGCCTCCCACACCTCGCGGGTGTACCAAGAGATGCCCAGTTTCCCGGTCAAGTACTGGCAACTGGGGCAGGCGTCGGCGGGCTTGCCTGCCGGCTCACCGCTCTTCTTGCCCGGCCTGTGCGCCGTCGTCGCCGCTCCGACCCGTTCGAAGTGGCGCTTGGCCTCCTCGACCGTCCAGGTGTTCCGTCGGTCGTTGTTGTGCAGATAGTCCGAGATTGCGCCGACCTCGGCGCACTTGCCGTGCTGTGGCCGACTACGCAGGTTCTCAGGCGCGTTGTCCATGACCTGCCGCACGACGCCGTGCAGGTTAGGGTCCCCGCTCTTCCACTTCATACTGCTGTGCGGGATCACATGATCGCCGATCAGCAGGGCACTTCCCATACCCGGCCGGTTCTTCCCACCGAAATCATGCATCAGGTTCTGCGCGTTCATGTACGAAGCGGTGGTCAGGCCGCCGTCATCAGCTCGGAGCGGGTGGTTTCCCGACTCAGGGGCCCCGGTGAGGCTGTGCGAATTCCTCCCGGTGACGTGCTGGAAATTCCCGGATTGCAGCGCCGCGTTGCCGGGTACACGGGATGCTTGCTGGCCGTCCTGCCCGATGAGCGCCCCGGAATGCTGCGTGTATGCCGGGACTGCCCCATACCGATCGTCGCGTCGGACCTCGGTTTCCTGATCGAAGTGGTACTCCTGTGTCTCCTGATCGAACCCGACCGGGTGCCGAGGCTGTTTGGGCGAGCTCAGTGACTGCATCCGCTCGCGCTCGCTGAACACCTGGTCATGCATACCGGGGTCCTTTTCGAGGTTCTCCATGGAGGAGAGGACCTTCAACTTCATGGGTACCACACGCTGGACCGACCGACCGTGTTCGATCCCGTGCTCACACGAATCTGGTTGTCGTCGCTGGGCTTCGAGCAGGTGGGCCACACAAGCGTTGCCGACGGTGCGCTGCAGGTGCAGGATCTCGTGCTGGGTCAGGGGAGCGGCCGGGTGGACCTGCATCTGGCCGACGGCCGAGGAAGGTGCCCGCGGTGACCGTGATCGAGACGAGCCGGCTGGTTCCCAGTCCTGCGCACGCATGAGGCGGCCTCCCTGGCGGCCCGGCTGCAGGCCGCGCATCTGACACTCCCAGTCAGGACCACGCCACGGAAAGGGCTACATGGGTACGAATTCCCCATTCGTCAATACCCGGAAGGCACCCTTCAACCGACCCGCACACCAGGCGGAGGTACCGCGCGCCCCTCCCCTTATCCGACTCTTCGGCAGCGGAATCCGCCGCTCGCGTTGAAACCAATCTTGATGGTGATACAGCTATTCGGCCACGTCCGCCGCTTCACTCGACTCCGCTGCTGCCAGCCCCACCGCCAGGTCCGCGAGCAGGTCCTGCACGTCCTCCAGGCCCACCGACAGGCGGATCAGACCAGGTGTCACTCCCGCTGCGCGTTGGTCGGGTTCGGGGAGTTGGGCGTGGGTGGTGGAGGCGGGGTGGATGACGAGGCTGCGGACGTCGCCGATGTTGGCCAGGTGGCTGAACAGGGTCAGGGCGTCGACGAAACGGCGGCCGGCGGCCACTCCCCCGGCGAGGTCGAAGGCGAGGACCGCGCCGGCGCCTTCGGTGAGGTAGCGCTTCGCCGAGGCGTGCCACGGGCTCGACGGGAGGCCCGCGTAGTGGACTCGCGTCACGCCGGGCTGGTCTTCGAGCCAGTTCGCGACGGCGCGCGCGTTCGCGGTGTGGCGGGTCATTCGCAGCGACAGCGTCTCGATTCCTTGCAGCAGCAGGAAGCTGTTGAACGGGGACACCGCCGGGCCCAGGTCGCGCACCAGCCTCGTGCGGACCCGCATCAGGTAGGCGAGTTCGCCGAATTCGGCGTCGAAGATCAGGCCGTGGTAGCTCGGATCGGGGCGGGTCAGCTGCGGCCAGCGCTCCGGCTCGGCGGCGTAGTCGAACCGGCCGCTGTCGACGATGATGCCGCCGATCCCGGTGCCGTGGCCGGAGAGGAACTTCGTCGTCGAGTGCACCACGACGTCCGCTCCGTGGTCGAGCGGGCGGCACAGGTACGGGGTGGCCACGGTGTTGTCCACGATCAGCGGGACGCCCGCGGTGTGCGCGACGGAGGCGACGCCTTCGACGTCGAGCACGCCGCCGCTCGGGTTCGCGATGGTCTCCGCGTACAACGCCCTGGTCCGGGGGCGCAGCGCCGCGCGCCACTGGTCGAGGTCGTCGGGGTCGGCGACGAAATCGACGGTGATGCCGAGGTCGGCGAGGGTGTGGGCGAACAGGTTGTAGGTGCCGCCGTAGAGCGCCGAGGACGCCACCACGTGATCTCCGGCCTTCGCGATCGCCAGCAGCGCCAGCGTCGAAGCGGCCTGGCCGCTGGCCACCGCGACCGCGCCCAGCGCGTTCTCCAGGTCGGCGATGCGCTGCTCGACGACCGACGTCGTCGGGTTCGACAACCTGCTGTAGGCGTAGGTGTCCAGGTCCTGCAGGGCGAACGCGGCGGCGGCGTGCTCGGCGTCGTCGAAGACGAACGAGCTCGTCTGGTAGATCGGGGTCGCGCGCGCCCCGGTCGTCGCGTCCGGTGCGGAGCCGGCGTGCACCTGCCGGGTTTCGAAGGACCAGCGTCGATCGGTCACGGTCAGCGCACCTCCTGCGCGTCGAGCACGTCGGACCACCAGCGCCGCGCCACCTCCGGGTGCGAGCGCACCCAGCCGAGCACCGCGTTCTCCCCGAACGCCGCAAGCAGCGGGTTGTCCGCGTCCGCGCTGACCCCGCGCGCCTCGGCGGCGAGTTCGGGTGGCAGTTCCAGCGGTTCCACGACGGCGTCCAGGCGCGGCGCCAGGAAGAACGGCACCGAGTAGCGGTCCACCCCGGCGGCGGGACTGCGCACGCGGTGCCGGGTCGCGGTGAGGTAGCCGCCGGTGGCGATCTCCAGCATCTCCCCGATGTTGACGACGAACGCGCCCGGCACCGGATCAGCGTCGATCCAGCCGCCCTCGTCGTCCTGCACCTGGAGCCCGGCGATCGAGTCCTGGTGCAGCAGCGCCAGGTAGCCGTAGTCCTTGTGCGCTCCGACGCCCTGTTCGGAATCCGCGGTGCCCGGGTAGTGGATCAGCTTGAGGTGGGTGCTCGCCTCCTCGTCGAACCACGCGTCGAAGTGGTCCTCGGCCTGCCCGAGGGAGGCGGCCAGCGCGCGCAGCACCTCGCGGCTCACCCGCAGCACCTCCGCCTGCCAGGCCAACGTGGTCTCGCGCAGCTCCGGCAGCGCCGCCGGCCACTGGTTCGGGCCGATCAGCCGCCGCCACGCCGGATCTCCGGGCCCGGTCGGCACCGCGTCGCGCTCCGGGCCGATGTCGAGCTGCTCCCGCTGGTCCGGGGCGCCGCCGGTGAGTTCGCGGCCGGTGGCGGTGTAGCCGCGGAACTGCGGCGAGCGCACGTTCTCGATCTCCCTGCGCTGCTCCAGCGGCAACGCGAAGAACCGGCGGGTCGCGGTGAAGATCCCGCGCATGAGCTCGTCGGGCACGCCGTGGCCCACCACGTAGAAGAACCCGACGTCGTGCGCGGCGTGGCGTAGCTCCGCCAGCAGCGCCTCGCGTTCGCGGGGGTCGCGGAACCGGGACAGGTCGATCAGCGGGAGCGCGGGCTGCGACATGGTGGCACCTCCGAGCGGGAGCGTAGGCCGCGAAGATCCACCTGTGGTGATCTCCCACTGGACGGGACCCGATCGGGTCACGTGATGCCGCCGGGCGCGTGATCCGGCGCGACACGGGAAAAGCCACCGCTCGACGGAGCACACCTGCAACCTTTCTGAAAATGATTTCCATCTTCAGTTACACTGGTGCCGTCATCGCGAGAACGGGAGGACGGATGAAGGTTCGGGCATCGCTCAAGTCGCTCAAGGAGAAGGACGGCTCCCAGGTCGTGCGCAGGCGCGGCAAGCTCTACGTGGTCAACAAGCGCAACCCCCGCTGGAAGGGCCGCCAGGGCTGACCGGAGGCCGGGGTTCGGCGATCCGGCGAGCCCCGGCCGAGCGGCCACCGCGACGGAGACCACATCGAACCGGACTTTCCGCGATGAACCACCCACGCGATCTCCGCAGCTCAGCACGCCCCTCGCCCCGGCACCCCGCGCCCCACCTGCGGCGCGAGGTGTAACGCCGAGATCAGCGATCTCGAAAAGCTGATGAGCGACAGCGAACAGCGCCACCTCGGGGCTGTTCGTCGCGGCGGACAGCGAGGGGACCTGTCATGTCCTGGGGTTATGCGGTGATCGACGTCGAGACGACGGGCCTGCTGCCGAGCGCGGGCCATCGCGTCGCGGAGATCGGCGTCGTGCTGCTCGATCCGGCCGGTGCGGTCCAGGACGAGTGGCGCACGCTCGTCGACCCCGGGCGCGACCTCGGCGCGCAGCACCTGCACGGGATCACCACCGCCGACGCGCGGTCGGCCCCCGCGTTCGCCGCGATCGCCCCCGAACTCACCCGCCTGCTGACCGGCCGGGTGCTGGTGGCGCACAACCTGAGCTCCGACGCCCGGTTCCTCGCCGCCGAGTACGAGCGCATCGGCTACGGCGCGCTGCACGTGCCCGCCGCCGGCCTGTGCACGATGAAGCTGTCCAACAGCTTCCTGTACGCGGCCGGGCGCAGCCTCACCGCGTGTTGCGAGGCCGCGGGCGTACCGCCGGCCGAAGCGCGCTCCGCGCTGCACGAAGCGCGGGCCGCCGCCGGGCTGCTGCGCTACTACCTGCAGCTGTCGCCCGACGATCCGCGCTGGACGTGGGCGGAGCGGACCGCGCGGTCCTGGCCGTGGCCGGTGCTCGACGGACCCGTCGCGGCGCCGGCGCCGCGACGGCACCCCGACGCGGTGCCGGACCACTTCCTGGCCCGGATCGTCGAAGTGCTCCCGAGCGTGCCCGAACCGCCGCAGGCCGACGAGTACCTGACCGCGCTCGACGCGACGCTGGTCGACCGGAACCTGTCGATCGACGGGCAGGACGCGCTGTCGCAGGCCGCCGAGCACTGCGGCCTGGAGCAGGAGCAGGTCTCGGCGCTGCACGCCGACTACTTGCGCGCGCTGGCCGCGGCGGCCACCGCCGGAGGTGTGCTCGACGAGCCGGAACGCGAGGACCTGGTGCTCGTGGCCGAGCTGCTCGGCTCGTCGCGGGCCGATCTCGATGCGGCGCTCGCCGCGGACCACCCGGCGTTGGCGCCGCGCGTCCGGCAGGCACCGGACACCGCCGTGCTCACCTGCTAGGCCCGTCCCGCCGAACCCCGGCCGGGCGGAACGGGCCACGTAGGCGGTGGATCAGGTCCGGGCGGGCAGGATCAGATTGGTGAGCTCACCGAAACCGAGGCGAGCGCCCGAAGCGGTGGGCGCCGAAGCGGTGAGGGTGATCTCGTCGCCGTCCTCCAGGAACGTCCGCTCGGCACCGTTGACCAGCACCGGTTCCGCGCCGCCCCAGGTGAGTTCGATGAACGCGCCGCGCTGGTCCCGCGCCGGCCCGGAGACGGTGCCGGAGGCGAACAGGTCCCCGGTGCGGCAGGTGGCGCCGTTGACGGTCAGGTGCGCGAGCATCTGCGCCGGGGACCAGTACATCTCGCGGTACGGCGGGCGGCTGACCTCCTGTCCGTTCCACCGCACGCTGAACTCGACGTCCAGGCCCCACGGTTCGGGCTCGCGCAGGTACGGCAGCGGCTCCGGGTCCTGGCGCGGCGTGGGCACCCTGGCCCCTTCCAAGGCGAGCAGCGGAACCACCCACGGCGAGATCGAGGTGGCGAAGCTCTTGCCGAGGAACGGCCCCAGCGGCACGTACTCCCAGGCCTGCAGGTCGCGCGCGGACCAGTCGTTGACGAGCACGGCCCCGAAGACGTGCGAGGCGAACTCCTCCACCGGCACCGGAACACCCAGGTCGGAACCGGTGCCGACGACGAAACCGAGCTCCGCCTCGATGTCCAGCCGCCTGCTCGGCCCGAAACCGGGAGCGGACTCGTCCGGTGCCTTGCGCTGACCGCTGGGCCGCACGATCGGCGTGCCGGAGGAGATGACGGTGCCCGCGCGGCCGTGGTAGGCGACGGGCAGGTGCTTCCAGTTCGGCATCAGCGGTTCCGAATCGGGCCGGAACAACCTGCCCAGGTTCGTCGCGTGGTGCTCGGAGGCGTAGAAGTCGACGTAGTCGGCGACCTCGAACGGCAGGTGCATCGTCACCTGCTCCACCGGGTGCACGGCGGCGTCGGGCACGTCGCCGGACACCAGCTCGGTGAGCCGGTCGCGGGCCTCCCGCCACTCCCGCGCGCCGCGGCGCAGGAACGGGTTCAGCGACGGGGCCGCGAAGACGTCGTCGTGCAGCGCCTCAGCCAGGTCGATGACCTGGTCCGCGAGCCGGACCCCGACCCGCGGCGGCGCTCCGGGCGTGCTGAACACGCCGTAGGGCAGGTTCTCGGTGCCGTAGGGGGAATCGGCGGGAACGTCGATGATCACGCGGTGGCTCCTCGTGGGTGCGCCAGGTCGTCGGGGGTGAGGCCGAGCTCGGCGAGCTCGACGAGCGGGTCGGTGATGCTGCAGGTGCCGAAGGAGGCGAACCGCTCGCGCGCGGCGCGCACCCGCGGCTCGCCCAGGCCGGTGATCCGCGCGGCGATGCCCGCCGCGTCCCGGTCCGCCAGCACCCGCTCCAGGTCGGCGGCGGTCCCGCCGCGCAGCGCCGAGTCCACGGCGAGCAGGATGTTCAGGAACCCGTGTTGGTCGAACCCGGTCTCCGGGTCGGTGTTGCGGACGGCGTGGTGCAGGCCCGCGGTGGCCTTGAAGGGGATTCCGGCGCGCACCACCGCCTCGATCGCCGCGGCGAGCTCGGGCACCGGCGGGTAGAGCTCGGCGCGGACGCCGCCGGTGCGGAACTTCGCCCGGCAGCCCAGCGGCGCCAGCGACGCGAGCACGCCGGGGCGCCGGCCGTCCCGCGGGACCTCGACGAACACCTCGGCGCCGGTGGTCGCCCGCACCCGTTCCAGCTCGGCGCGCAGGACGTCCACCGCCATGCCCTCCGGGGCCGGAATCTCCAGCGCGCGCAAGGAGAACCGCCCGGAGACCGCGTCGAGCACGCCGGGCACGCCCGCCGGGCCTTCCGGCACGGTCACCGACAGCGGCGCGTCGCCCACCGGTTCCAGGTCCTGCGGCGTCGCCAGTGCGGAGGCGGGCACCACCAGCGGCCCGACGATCTCCGCGCGGGCCGCGGCGCGGTGCCGGGCGTGCGCCCGCGCGGCCTGCGGCAGCGGCAGCAGGCCGGGCGGGAACACCGCCGCGTCGTCGAGCAGCCCCCGCACCAGGGCGGGCACCGTCATGATCGCTTCCCGCCCGCCCAGGTCCACGCGTACTTCCCGTCGTCGCAGGCGGTGCCGCCTTCGCCGAGCTCCAGCGGCCGGAACGTATCGACCATGACGGCCAGCTCGTCGAAGAACTCCACGCCGATGCTGCGCTCGTAGGCGCCCGGCTGCGGACCGTGCGAATGCCCGCCGGGATGCACCGAGACCGAGCCCTGCCCGATGCCGGACCCCTTGCGCGCCTCGTAGTTCCCGCCGCAGTAGAACATGATCTCGTCGCTGTCGACGTTGGAGTGGTAGTACGGCACCGGGATCGACAGCGGGTGGTAGTCGACCTTGCGCGGGACGAAGTTGCAGATCACGAAGTTCTCGCCCTCGAACGCCTGGTGCACCGGCGGCGGCTGGTGCACCCGGCCGGTGATCGGCTCGAAGTCGTGCACGCTGAACGTGTACGGGTACAGGCAGCCGTCCCAGCCGACGACGTCGAACGGGTGCTGCGGGTAGACCAGGCTGGTGCCCACGATGCCGGTGGAGCCGCGGTGCTTGAGCAGCACCTCCACGTCGGTGCCCTCCCGCAGCAGCGGCTCACCGGGCCCGTGCAGGTCGCGTTCGCAGTACGGCGCGTTCTCCAGCAGCTGCCCGAAGCGGGACAGGTAGCGCTTCGGCGGCACGATGTGCCCGTTGCCCTCGATGGCGTAGGCCCGCAGCGGTTCGCCGTCGTGCGGCAGCCAGCGGTGCGTCGTCGCCCGCGGCAGCAGCACGTAGTCCCCGGTCTTCGCCTCCAGCGCGCCGAACACCGTCTCCACGGTCGCCGCACCGGACTCGACGTAGACGATCTCGTCGCCGATCCCGTTGCGGTACAACGGGGAATCCTTGCTCGCCACCACGTAGGAGATCCGCACGTCCGCGTTGCCCAGCACCAGCCTGCGGCCGGTGACGACGTCGGTGGAACCGGCCGCCTCGGCCGTGAACAGGTCGTGCAGCTTCAGGTGGCGCGGCGTGAGCGGGTGGTTCGGCGTCGTCGCCTGCTCCGGCAGCTCCCACACCCCCGAGTCCACGATCGCCGACGGGAGGTTGCGGTGGTAGAGCAGCGAGGAGTCCGAGGAGAAGCCCTCCTCCCCCATCAACTCCTCGTAGTACAGCCGGCCCTGGTCGTCCCGGTGCTGGGTGTGCCGCTTCGGCGGCACCGCACCGACCTGGCGGTAGTACGCCATGACTTCCCCTCCTCGATCCTTCGTCCACGCTGCGCGGTCATTGCACAGAACGAGCCGCGAGCCCACCACCGCTGAACGCCTGAGGCTCACCCGACCGCGGAGGCCGAGCCCTCGGACCGCTTCCGCTCAGCACCGTCGTCCCTGGGTACCCGCACCGCCAGCAGCATCACCGCGCACACGATCAAGCACCCGATCGGGAAGTACAGGCCTACCGACACGTCGCCCTCGCCCGCGTTGACGCCGATCACGTACGGCCCGAGGAACCCGCCCAGCGCCGCGATCGAGTTGATCGCCGCGAGGCCGACGGCGGTGTGCTCGCGGGAGAGCACCCGCGCGGCCATCGCCCAGTACGGCGCCATGTAGCCGAGCACCCCGATCGCCACCAGCGACAGGCACACCAGCGCGGGCACCGGCTGCTCGCGGAAGGCGATGGTGCCCGCGAGGCCCGCCGCGGCCAGCACCATCAGCGCCACCACGTGCCCGCGCCGCTCCCCGGTGCGGTCGGAGTTGCGCGCCACCAGCAGCATGCCGACGGCGCCGACCAGGAACGGGATCGCGCCGAGCACGCCGATGTTGGTGGCCGAGTAGGACGGGTCGAGCTGGCTGATGATCTGCGGCAGGAAGAACGTGAAGCCGTAGAGCCCGCAGGCCGCGAACAGGTTCGCCACCGCCAGGTACAGCACCTTGCGGTTCTTCAGGATTCGCAGCTGACCGAGGAAGGTCTCGGGTTCCTCCGAGTGGTATTCGGAGCGGATCTCCCGTTCCAGCCATTCGCTCTCCTGCTTGCTCAGGAACCGGGCCTGGCTGGGCACGTTGGGCAGGTACAGCAGGGTGAGCGCGCCCAGCAGCAGCGCCGGGGCGCCTTGGAGGATGAACACCCAGCGCCAGCCGCTGAGCCCGAACCACTGCACGTGGTCGAGGATCACGCCGCCGGTGAGGCTGCCCAGCACCATCGCCACGGGCTGCGCGAGCGCGAGCGCCGCGATGGCCCTGCCCCGTTCCCGCGTGCGGAACCACAGCGTCATGTACAGCAGCAGGCCGGGGAACAGCCCGGCTTCGGCGATGCCGAGCAGGATGCGCGCGCCGTAGAGCTGCGGCACGTTCTGCACGAAGCCGGTGAGCACGGTGACCAGGCCCCAGCTGATCGCGATGCGCGCCAGCCAGACCCGGGCGCCGATCTTCTTCATGATCATGTTGCTGGGGATCTCGAACAGCACGTACACCAGGAAGAAGATCGACGCGGCGACGCCGAAGGTGGCGGTCGTGATCGCGAGCTCGTGCTGCATGCCCAGCTGGGCGTAGCTGATGTTGGCCCGGTCCATGTAGTTGAACACGTAGAGCAGGCCCACGATCGGCAAGATCCGGGTGGAGACCTTCCGGACCGTTCTCCTGCCGATGTCACCGCCTTCTACCTCGGCGGGTGCTGGCATGACGTTCTCCTCGACGTTGAGCAGGTGAGTCCTCGCCCTGGACGAGTCGCCCAGGGACGGTGTTCAGGCGCGGTCGGCGCGGATCGCCGCCGTCCGGCCCGCGATGCGGCCCATGGTCACGGCGTTCGCCACGGCGTTGCCGCCGCCGACGTAGCGGGCGCCGAGCACGCCCGCGCCGGCCTCACCGGCGGCGAACAGGCCGGGCACGACCGCCCCGTCCTGGTCCAGCACGGCCGCCGAGCCGTTGATCTCCAGCCCGGCGTGCGTGCAGACGAGTTCCGCGGGCAGGGTGCGCACCGCGTAGAACGGCGGTTCCGAGATCGGTTCGGGGGGCGCGGCGGATCCCTTGTTGCGCAAGGTCTCGTGGCGCCGGAAGTCCTCGTCGGTGCCGTGCGGGAGCTGCTCGTTCCAGCGCCGCACCGCCGCGCTCAGCGCCGCCGGGGGCACCCCGATCAGCTCCGCCAGCGCGGGCAGGCTCCCGGCTCGCGCGGTGCGGCCCGCTTCGGCTTCGTCGTGGACCTTCGCTGCGTCCCAGTCGGCGTACCCGGCGGGCAGCGCGCGGCGGGCCCGGTCGTCGAAGACCGCCCACACCGGGCCGGGCTGGGCCTCGATGATGCCGGTGGACACCGCGTAGGAGGCGTCCTCGTCCATGAAGCGGCGGCCGTGCGCGTTGACGTGGATGCGGGACTTAGGCGGGAAACCGGACTGCCAGTGGTGCTTGCGCTGGAAGTACGCGGTGGGCAGCATCAGCCCCCAGCCGTCCCCGGCGAGCCCGGCGCGGACCTGCTCGCCGAACCGCAGGTGATCGCCCCTGCTGCCCTCGGCGGCGACGACGAACAGCGCCTCGCCCGCCCGATTCGCGGCCGGGTAGTACCGCGCCACCAGCTCCGGATCGCGGGCGAAACCGCCGGAGGCGACGACCACGGCGTCGGCCGACACCGCCACGTCGTCGGCGACGACACCGGTGACCCGATCGCCGTCGGTCAGCAACCGTTGCACGCGGGTGGCGAGCACGGTCTCCACGCGGTGCGCGCGACGAGCCGCGTCCAGCGCCAGCACCACGCCGTAGCCCTGGTCCTTCGGCACGTGCCCGCGCCACACGTCCTCCACCCCGGCCTGGCACAGCCCCGGCTGGTGCGCGTTCCCGGATACCTGCGCGGGAATCTCCACGCCGAGCTCGATCAGCCATTCCAGCGCCGCCCCGGCGTGCGCGCAGAACGCGCGGATCAGGCCGGGTCGCAGCAGCCACTGGTTGAGGTCCATGTAGTGCTGGAAGAACGCCTCCGGCGAGTCCCGCACGTCCAGCGCCGCCTGCACGCTGGTGCCCGCGGCGGTGAACATGCCCGCCGACAGCCGCGTGGAGCCGCCGAGTTCGCGCTCCGATTCGAACAGCAGCACCGAGGCGCCCCGTTCGGCGGCCGAGACGGCCGCGGCCAGCCCCGCTCCGCCGCCGCCCACGACGATCACGTCGTAGTGCTCGGTCATCAGAGCTCACCTCCGGTGTCGGCGAGGATGCGGTGGTACAGGCCGTTGGACACGAGCCCGCCGTCCACGGTCACCTCGCTGCCGGTCATGTACGCCGAGCGGTCGGAGAGCAGGAACAGGACCGCGTCGGTGACCTCCTCCGGCGTGCCGGTGCGCCCGGCGGGGATGCTGGCCACCGCGGATTCCACGAACGCGTCCGACCCGGCCAGCAATCCGGTGTCCACCAGCCCCGGGTGCACCGAGTTGACCCGGATGCCCCACTCGGCGAAGTTGCCCGCCGCCGACTTCGACAGCCCCGTCAGTCCCCACTTGCTCGCCGAGTAGGCGGGTGAGAAGTAGCCGATCTGCCCGGAGATCGACGAGATGTTCACGATCGAACCGCCGCCGGAGTCCCGCATCAGCCCGGACGCGGCCTTCATCCCGTGGAACGGCCCGTGCAGGTTCACCCGCAGCACCAGGTCCCAGATCTCGGTCGTGGTCTCGGAGAACTCCAGCCGCCGCGAGATGCCCGCGTTGTTCACCAGTCCGCCCAGCGCGCCGCGATCCGCGCGGATCTCGTCCACCACGCGCTCCCACGCCGCGGGGTCGGTGACGTCGAGGTCGTGCGCGGAGGCGGACCCGCCCACCGCGGCGATCTCGGCCGCCACCGGTGCCGCGTCGACGACGTCGGCCAGGCACACGTGCACGCCGCGCCGCGCCAGCGCCCGCGCGTGCGCGGCGCCCATCCCGGCCGCGGCGCCGGTGATCAGCACGACGTCCGGGTAGCGCACGGGCTCGGTCGCCTCAGACATGCCGGGACCCGCCGTCGACGGCGATGCTGTGCCCGGTCACGTAGCGGGCGCTGTCGGACAGCAGGAACAGCAGCGCGCCGAACACCTCCTCCGGGGAGCCGATCCGGTGCAGCGGCACGGTGTCGACCGCGTGCTTGAGCGCCACCGGGTCCTCCTTGACCCAGCGGGTCATGTCGGTGTCGATGTAGCCGGGGGCGATGGAGTTGACCCGGATGCCCTTGTCGCCGAGCTCCACCGCGAGCGATTCGGTCAGGTGCGCCACCGCCGCCTTCGAGCTGCAGTAGGCGCCCCGGCCGCGACGCACCCTGGTCGCCGACACCGAGGACATGTTCACGATCGCGCCGCCGGGCGCGAGGTGGCGCGCGGCGGCCTGCGCGCCGTAGAGGACGCCTTCGACGTTGACCTTGAGGGTGCCGCCGAACTGGTCCGGGGTGATCTCCTCGGCGAGCGCGAACGGGAAGATTCCCGCGTTGTTGACCCAGAAGTCGAGCCCGCCGAACTCCGCGAGCGCCGTCGCGGCGAGGTGCTCGTGCTGCTCGGCGAGCGTCACGTCCACCTCCTGTCCGACAACGCGCCCCGGAACATCCACATAGGATTCGTCTGCGACGGCCGCGTTGATCCGCTCGGCTTCGGCCGCCATCCCGGCGGCGTCGATGTCACCGCCGACCACGTGCACGCCGCGCGCCGCGAGGCCGCGCGCGAACACCGCTCCCATTCCGCGGGCGGCGCCCGTCACGACGGCCACCTTGCCGGGCAGTTCCGGGTAGACGGCGCCGATCGGCCGGTGCAGCGCCCCGCCGGGGCCGGTCGCAGTGCTCATGGTTTCTCCTTGCGGTGTCAGGGGATCAGCGCGGTTCGTCGTCGCGGCGCACCACGCGGCGGCGAATTCGCCACCGCCCGTCGAGGCGCACCAGGTCGTCGATGAAGGTCGTCATCCGCGCCAGCCGCGACGCACCGCCCGCTTCGGTGACGACGATCTGGAGGTAGCCGCGCACGACGAGACCGGCGCCGTCCGCCGATGCGACGTCGAGGTTCGTGATCACGTGCCGCGTCCTGGTGCCCGCCTGCTCATCGGCGGCGGCGAAGCGCTCGGCGAAGGCGACCAGCGCGGCGGTGCCGACGGCGGGCTCGGGGTAGCTCGGCGACCAGAACTCGCCGTCCGGGGTGAACGTCGCCGCCCATTCCTGCGCGCGCCCGCCGTCGATGCGGTGGCTCTGCGCGCCGTAGAGGCGGTGGACGTGCCCGAGCACCTCGTCGCTGACGTCTCCCACCGGCACGGAGCACCTTCCTGAGCTCGGACGTCCGGGTCGGGTCGATCACCCGAAGCAGACGTGCTATTATCGCACTCGGCGTGCGATTCCACTGGACTGTAAGCGGGCTCACCCACCCCGTCAAGAGCCGTACGAGAGGTGCAGCATGTCCGAGACCAGCGCGGAACCGACCGCGCCCAGCGGCGTCGAACTCGACTCGGGAATGTCGAAGACCCTGCACAACGGGCTGCGCATCCTCGAAGTGCTCGCCGAACACCCGCGCGGGCTCACCCTCAACGAGATCGCCGAACGCGTCGCCGTGCACCGCACCGTCGCGCACCGGCTGGTCCGCACCCTCGAAGCGCACCGGCTGTGCCGCCGCGACGACGTCAAGCGCATCTCGCTCGGCACCGGCCTCGTGCACCTGAGCGAGCCCGTCGAGCAGGACCTGCGCACGCTCGCCCGGCCCGTGCTGGAAGAGCTCACCGAACGCACCCAGGCGACCGCGCACCTGGTGGTGCAGGAGGACGAGCAGCAGGTCCGGATGCTCATGATCGTCGAGCCGCGCCGCGCCCGGATGCACGTGTCGTTCCGGCCCGGCCAGGTCGACCCGATCGACCGCGGCTCCGCGGGCCTCGCGCTGCTGGCCGCCGCACCCGCCCGCGAGCACGAACGCGACGAGGTGCGCAGCACCCGCGAACGCGGATTCGCCGTGTCCTACGGGGAGATCGCGCCGTCGATCACCGGGATCTCCGCGCTGGTACCGGGAACCGAACGCCCCACCAGCCTCGGGCTGTCGCTGTTCGAAGTCGACGACGAACGCGAACTCGGCCGCATCGTCCTCGACGCCGCACACCGCCTGGGTGCGCTCCTGCGATGACCGAGGCGCGTCAGCCGGGAAATCGCTGGGCAGGGGCCACCGGGCAACCGTCATCGCCGCGGATTCTCGAACGACCTTCGCGCGAGAGCGGCGAGCGGCCTTGAGCAACCGGACCGCCCGCGCGTTCTCAGCGGCTGGCTTCCGACGACATTCACCCCGGCGCACAAGAGAAATCGCTCCCGCAGCGGGAAGAGCGCTGACTACCGCTGCTTGAGCTCGTCATTCCAGGTGCGTTTTCGGTCGTCGCCCCGTCAGCAGCGACCACGGGCCACCGGCGGGTCCTCAGCGATTTCCTCGCGAGGACAACACCTTTCCGCGTGGGTGAGCCACCGGGACGAACCGCCGAGGTTCCGCCGCCCGGCCCGCAGAGCAGGCCGGGTGCGGCGGATCAGTCCTCTTCGTCGGGGTCGCGGATGTAGAGCGCCTTGCCGCGCAGGACCGTGCGCTGGCAGCGCGGCAGCGGAGCTCCGGGGCTCAGGTCCGGCAGCGGCGGCACGCCCGCGCGCGGATCCGTCGACCAGCGCTGCACCCGCGAATCCGGTGCGGTCACGACCAGATCGCCCGTTTCCCACACCGCGTAGGTCGCCGGGGCGCCCGGCACCAGCGCACCCGTCACGCCGTCGTCGAAACCGGCGGCGCGCCAGCCACCACGGGTGTGCGCGGTGAACGCGGCTCGCGGGGAGATCCCGAAACCGTCCGTGCGGTGGTGCACCGCGGCCCGCACCGACGCCCACGGGTCCACCGGGGTCACCGGTGCGTCCGAGCCGAAGGCCAGCACGATCCCGTTCGCCGCCAGCGCCGAGAACGGGTTCAGCCGGGTGCCGCGCTGCACGCCCAACCGGCGCGCGTACATGTCCGACGAGCCGCCCCAGGCGGCGTCGAACGACGGCTGCACCGAAGCGACGACACCGAAGGAACCGAGCTCGGCGGCCTGCTCCGCGTCGACCATCTCCAGGTGCTCCAGGCGGTGCCGCATGCTCGCCAGCGCGGGAACGCCCAGCACCTTCGCCGCCCGGCGGAAACCCTCGCAGGCTTCGGCCACCCCGGCGTCGCCGATCACGTGGAAACCGGCCTGCAAGCCCTGCCGGGTGCAGTCGATCAGGTGCTCGGCCACCGCTTCGGCGTCCAGGTAGAGCACGCCCGACGTCGTCGGATCGTCGGTGTAGGGCTCGCCCAGCGCGGCCGTGCGCGACCCCACCGCGCCGTCGATGAACAGGTCGCCGCCGAGGCCGCGCACCCCGAGTTCGCGCGCGGTCTGCAGCGCGCCCAGCTCACCCCAGTAGCCGATGACCTCCGGCACGTCGCCGCGAGCGGAGAGCTCCATCAGGTCCCGCAGGTCGTCGGCACCGGAGATGTCCGGGCCTGCGCACTCGTGCACGCTGGCCACGCCTTGCGACGCGGCGTGGCGCAGGAACGCCAGCTGGGCCTCGCGGCGCTGCTGCAGGCTCAGGGATTCCCTGGCCGCGCTGCGCGCGTGGTGGTGCGAGACGCGGGTGAGGGGGCCGTCCGGGCTCCAGCCCTCGGTGTCCTTGGCCAGCGGCGCGCGGTCGATCAGCGCGCTCGACACCAGGGCCGAGTGCACGTCGATCCGCGACAGGTAAACGGGCGCGCCACCGCAGGCGGTGTCGATCTCCGCGCGGGACGGCGGGCGGCGCTCCGGCCACCACGTCTCGTCCCAGCCGTGCCCCCACACGAGCGCACCGGGGTGTTCCTCCACGTGATCGCGCAGCGCGTGCAGGAACTCGGTGAGCGAAGCGCAGCCGGTCAGATCCAGGCCGTTGATCAACAACCCGGACGAGGTGGCGTGCACGTGCGCGTCGACGAACGCGGGCGCGACGAACGCCCCGCCGAGGTCGACGATCTCTGCCTCGGGATGCAGTGCACGGCCGACCCTGTCAGAACCGACCCAGGCGATGGTGCCGTCGATGACGGCCATCGCGGTGGCGTCGGCATCGGCGGGCGAATGAATCCGGCCGCCGAGCAGCAACGTGGTCTCGGACATGTCCTGTGTTCCCTGTCCTGGGGATCTCCCCCGGCTTCGGCTTGCTGGCGACGCAAGGCGTGGCGACCTGTTTCACCTGGTCCCCGCCCATCGGCGGACCCCTCCACTCCGGGCCGCGCCGACCGCCTCGGTCGACGCGGGACCGCCGGTTCCGCGTCGCCGACCTGGTCCGGCCGATCAGGGCGGCACTCTCCCACCCGAACGACCCCACCCGCTCGGTCAGGAGCCGGGTCGATCACCTTACGCGGATCACCGCGGCTGGGGTCGATCGAGGTCCGCGCCGTCCGGACTTCGCCCGTGCGCCACCGTGGCCGGCGTCTGGAGCGCCGCTCCCGACTCCGGCCACGATCGTTCGCCGAAGCTTACCCGCAGTGCTCGCGGGATCGACGTCACGCCGTGCGGTTCACCGCGCCGAGCCGCCGTCCGGGCGCTCTGCCTGCGTCGATGCGTCCAGCGACGGGTGCTGCTTCGGGATGTCGTCCTCACTGACCGACACGACCTCGCCGTCGATGACGTCGCCGTCGTCGCGGTAGCCCGCGCCGGGCCGTCCCGCGCCGGGGAACCGGGCGCCGGGCATGCCGCCGACCCAGCCGGCGCCGGCGCCCGCGCGCATCCGCTCCTGCATCTGCTCGGCGCGGCGTTCCGCGGCGCGCTGCAGGCGGCGGCGCAGGAACGCCCTGGTCGGCGGCAGCAGGCACAGCAGCCCGAGCACGTCGCTGACGAAACCGGGGAGCACGACGAGCAGCCCGCCCGCGACGATCAGCACGCCGTCGGCGACCTCCCGCTCCGGTGGCCTGCGCAGCCGGGCGGCCTCGTTGAACGCTTCGAAGGCGCGGCGCCCCTCCCTGCGCAGCATCCAGCTGCCGAGGGCGGCGCCCGCGATCAGCAGGCCGATCGTGGGCAGCACGCCGATGGCGCTGCCGACCAGCACGAGCACGCTGATCTCCACGACGCCGATGGCCAGGAGCAGCAGGAGAATGGGCAAAGCGAACCTCCGGAGGCATTCCGTCTCACTCGCTCAACGCACGGGATGCCCGATTTGCTCCCGAACCGGACGATCGATTCACGCGGTGTTACCGGCACCACTCCGGACACCGCCCATGATCGAGTTCGGCTGCTCATAGACTGATCGGCGATGCGGGCGCACAAATCGAGATTCCTCGCACTGCTGGCGGTCTGCGGCGTCCTGGCGCTCGCGATCCTGGTCAGTGATCAGTACCTGCCGAGCCTGCCGCAGCAGCCGCAACGGCTGCCCCCGGCGGTGGTCACGCTCGGCGACAGCACGCTGTCCGGCGAGGGCGGCGGGCGTTATGAAGCGGGCACGAACGGTGAGAACGGCGACTGGTGCCACCGCTCACCGGCCGCCCCGGTGCACCAGCTGGCGCTGCCGCCGCAGGTGACGCCCATCAACCTCGCCTGCTCCGGGGCGCAGGCGAAGCTGGTCGGCTCCGACGAGAGCCCCGAGCACGCCGAAGGTTCCCAGGCGGCGCGGCTCGCGGAGCTCACGCAGCGGTTCCGGATCACCGACATCGTCGTGCAGGTCGGCGCCAACGACGACCCCGGTTTCACCGACCTGGTCAACCGCTGCGTGGAGGCGTGGGCCACCCGCGCCCCCGGCGGCTGCGCCGAGCCGATGCGCGACGAGTGGCCGCAGCGGGTGGCGGCGATGCGCCCCAAGGTCGTCTCCGCGCTGCGCGACGTCCGGTCCGTGATGGACGAGGCGGGCTACACCCCGGGCGCCTACTCGCTGGTGGTGCAGTCCTACGCCTCCCCCGTCGGCCCGGACCTCGACCCGCGGCTGAACAACCTCTCCGGGTGCCCGTTCCAGCCGGGTGACCTGCGGTGGATCCGCGACACCGGGGTGCCGCAGCTGTCCGAGGGACTGCGCGCGGCGGCGGACGAGACCGGGGCGCGCTTCCTGGACCTCTCCCGCGCGGGCCACGGGCACGAGGCCTGCACGGGGGCGCCCACCGACGGCACGCCCGCGGGCCAGGTGCCGGTGCCTCGCAACGACGCCGAGTGGTTCACCCGCCTCACCGTCGACTGGGAGAGCCTGCAGGACGACTACCGCGCGCCGCACGCGATGCAGGAGTCCTTCCACGCCAACCCCGCCGGTCACGCGGCCCTCGCGGGATGCCTGGGCGATTTCCTCGCCGGTGACGACCAGCGGGCGGCCTGCGTCGCCGACGAGCGCGGCGAGCTCAAGCCCGTTCCCGAACAGGCACCTTGACGGGCTGTCTTTGATCTTGGCTCGAGCAGCTGGCCGCTCACCTGGAAAACCAAGATCAGGGACAGGCAGTGAGGTCGTTCTCGTTGGCGGACCTGGGCTTTCGCCGCGAACGGCGGCTCCGGCCCGGCGGGCGGGGGCTGATCTCCACGTCCTCGATGGGACGATCTCATCGGTATCGGACCGTCGGAGGGGAGCCGTCATGGCGACAACGCCGGAGACCGCAGCGGACGGGACCTGGGACGTTCCCGCGCTGCTGCGCTCGTTGACGATCGAGCAGAAGGCGGCGCTGCTAGACGGCGCGGACTTCTGGACGACCGAACCGCTGCGCGAGCACGGCGTCCCGTCGATCATGCTCACCGACGGCCCGCACGGCCTGCGCAAGCAGCGCGCCGGCGGTGATCACCTGGGGCTCGCCGACAGCGTGCCCGCCACCTGCTTCCCCACCGCGTCGGGCCTGGCGAGCTCGTGGAACACCGACCTGCTCGACGAGGTCGGCCGCGCGCTCGGCGCCGAGTGCCGGGCCGAGGACGTCGCGGTGCTGCTGGGGCCGGGCGTGAACATGAAGCGGACCCCGCTGTGCGGGCGGAACTTCGAGTACTTCGCGGAGGATCCGCTGCTGGCCGGGCACCTGGCGGCGGCGCTGGTGCGGGGCGTGCAGTCGCAGGGCGTGGGCACCTCGGTGAAGCACTTCGCGGTGAACAACCAGGAGACCGAGCGGCTCACGATCTCCGCCGAGGTCGACGAGCGGACGCTGCGGGAGATCTACCTGCCCGCGTTCGAGCACGTCGTCCGCGAAGCCCGGCCGTGGACGGTGATGTGCTCCTACAACCGGATCAACGGGGTGTACGCCTCGGAGAACCGCTGGCTGCTCACCGAGCTGCTGCGCGACGAGTGGGGGTTCGACGGGCTCGTCGTGTCCGACTGGGGCGCGGTCAACGCGCGCGACGAGAGCCTGGCGGCCGGGCTGGACCTGGAGATGCCCTCCTCCGGTGGCGCGGGAGCCGAGGTGATCGTCGCGGCCCACCGGGCGGGAACGCTGCGGGGGCAGGACATCGACGTCGCCGCTGGACGGGTGCTGCGCCTGGTCGAGCGCGCCACCTCCGCACCGGGCGCGGCCGGTTTCGACCCCGACGAGCACCACGCGCTCGCCAAGCGGGCCGCGATCGAGAGCGCGGTGCTGCTCAAGAACGATTCCGGCGTCCTCCCGCTGCGGCCGGAGTCGACGACGGTGGCCGTGCTCGGCGAACTCGCCCGCACGCCGCGCTACCAGGGCGCGGGCAGTTCCCAGGTGCGCCCGACGCGGCTGGACGACGCGCTGAGCGCGCTGGAGACCGCCGGATTCGCCGAGCTGCGCTTCGCCCCCGGCTACGAGGTGGAGGCCGACGCCCCCGATCCGGGCCTGGCCGCCGAAGCGGTGCGCCGGGCCGCCGAATCCGACGTCGCCGTGCTGTTCCTGGGCCTGCCCCCGTCCGCGGAATCCGAGGGCTACGACCGGGATCACCTGTCGCTGCCCGCGAACCAGCTCGACCTGCTGCGGGAGGTGGCGGCCGTCAACGAGCACGTCGTCGTGGTGCTCGCGGGCGGTTCGGTGGTCACCGTCGACGAGTGGCAGCGGCACGCGACGGCGATCCTGCAGGGCTGGCTGCCCGGCCAGGCGGGCGGCGGCGCGCTCGCCGACCTGCTCACCGGCGCCGCGAACCCGTCCGGACGGCTCGCCGAGACCATCCCGGTGCGCGGCGCGCACGCCCCGGCCGCCGGCGGGTTCGCCGGGGAGCACGGCGCGGTCCGCTACGGCGAGGGACTGCTCATCGGCTACCGCTGGTACGACGCGCACGAACTGCCCGTGAGCCACGCGTTCGGGGAAGGCCTGTCCTACACGACGTTCGACTACACCGACCTGGACGTGTCGGTGCTGGAGGACGGGCCGCGGCCGAAGGTCGGCGTCTCGCTCACCGTCACCAACACCGGTTCCCGCGCGGGCCAGGAGGTCGTGCAGCTCTACGTCGCCGACCCGGAGTGCTCGGTGTCCCGGCCGGAGCAGGAGCTCAAGGCGTTCGCGAAGGTCGCGCTGGAGCCCGGTGGCAGCACCCGCGTGGCGCTGGAGCTGGATCAGCGCGCGTTCGCCTACTGGCACGGGCCGCTCGGCCGCTGGGTCGTGGAGGGCGGCGAGTTCGAGCTGCGGGCCGCGTCGTCGTCCCGCAGCACGCGGCTGTCGGCCGTGGTGGAGCTCGCGGGTGAGCCGATCCGCAGCCCGCTCGCGCCGGAATCCGAGCTGGGCGCCTGGCTGGACGACCCGGTGGCGAGCCGCCTGCTGGGCGAGGCGCTGGCGGCGGGCCCGATGGGCGAGCTGGCCGCCGACCCGCAGCACGTGCGGATGATGCGGTCGTTCCCCGCTTCGCGGCTGGCCAGGTTCCCCGGTGTGGCCATCACCCACGCGCAGTTGCGGGAGTGGGCGGAGCAGGCGAACCGCGCGCGGCGGTGACCGGCATCTCGCGGCGGACGCCCCGGTCGAGGCCGGTTCTGCCGGGACTGCACACTGGGGGTGTGGAGACGGTGAAGAACGCACGCCCCCGGCTGGACGCCTCGTCGGTCGCCGTGTGCGCACACGTGGGCATCGGAGCGGACGACTCGGTGGCGCGGGCCGCGCGGGACCGGCTGGGCAACGCGCTGGCGAACTACCGCAGGCACTGGTCGGCCGACGCCGAGCCGCAGGTGTTCGAGGATCGCCTCCTGCCCGGCGACGAGGCCAAGAACCCCGCCTGAGCTCGCGGCCGTTCCCGCTCAGCCCCGGGTCCGCCGCCGCCTCCGACGGCGGGGTGCTCCGCGGCCCTCGACGATCGCGGCGGCGGGCAGCACCGCCGGGTGCACCGGTTCCGGTGCGGGACCCGCTCGCCCGTTCAGCGGCAGCAAACCGGGCCGGTGGCGCGGTTCCACCCGCAGCAGCCCCCACAACCCGGCGTTGACCTGGTTGATGGTCAACCCGTCCCGGATGAGGAAGTCCCCGGTCCGCCCGCCGGGTCCGCCGGCGCCGCCGATGAGCTCGACGGTCGCCTCGGTCTCCGGCAGCATTCCGCCGACGGCGGACCGGATCGCCGCGTTCGCGTCGGCGCGCTGGTAGCGCCACATGTGCCCCGACACCAGCATCGTGTGCACCCGCCCGCGATCGGCACCGTGCACGAACCGCACCGTCACCGGATCACCCTGGTGCGCGCGGAACACCGGTGTCGCCGGGTCGCCGTGCACCCGCGAGCTGAACATGTGCGCCTGTTCCGGATCGTCCCGCAGCCGCGGGGCGAAGCGCTCGTTGCGGTAGTTGATGCCGCGGTTGCCCCGCTCGTAGGGATCCAGGTCGACGTCCTCGCCCGACACGGCCTCCGGGTTCGGCTCGCCGTCGCGGTCGAACAGCCGCACCCCGTCCTGCCAGATCGCGACGAACTCGCGGGTGGCCCGCGCAGCGCCGTCCTCGACCCAGCGGACATCGGCGGCCGTGCCGGTGGCCGGGCGGCCGGTCACCGGGTCCGTCCAGATCGACCCTGGCGGCTCGATGATCAGCGTCCCGAACAGGCTGTGGTGCGCGTTGCCCCGGCGGTCCCCGAAGTCGGACAGCGTGATCGTGGAGCCCTCGATCTCGGGAGCGGCGAACCAGTAGGTCGTGATCGACTCACCGGGCCGCACCGTCTGGTCCGCGTTGAACCCGACGGTCGATCCGTCGGAGGTCCGCACGTCGTAGTCGACCATCCCGCCGTGCAGCGACACCCGGTCACCGCGCGGGAACGGGGCGTCCGCGGGCAGCGGCACGTGGTTCCCGTGCGGCGGCTGGCCGCCTGGGCGCAGCCCGTTGGTCAGCGTGATCTCGATGCACTCACCTGCGCGCGCCCGCAGGACCAGCGGTTCCGGTGGCCGGAGTCCGGCGCGCACCGCCGCCGCGTCCTGCGACCTGACGTAGGCCAGCCCGAACGGATCGTGGTCCCCGTCGTCCGGGTTGAACCGGAGCGGGTGCTCGACCGCGTCGACGCCCAACCTGCGCACCGGTGCCGTGCTCGGGCAGGTGTTCATCGGTTCCGCGCGCCGTGGCGCGTGGGGCCGCGACCGGTCGGCGGCGGGCTCCCGCGCGGGCGCCTGTCCCGGGAGGCCGTGGTCGGGCAGCGGAGCCAGATCCGGCTGCGGCCGGTCGGTGGTGCGGAAGATCCCCCACAGCCCCAGCCACTGGTCGTCGAGCGCGGTCGAGCCGTACAGGAAGTCGCCCGGTCCACCGGCGCCCCTGTTCACGATCGCCGGCCCGCCATTGCCCGGTGTCACTTCGGCTTCGTCCTTGAGCTGCTCGCCCTCCATTCCCCGGTGGACGACGTTCGACCCGATGATCTCGTAGTTGAAGTACTCGGCGAGCCCGAGGGCCTGCTGGTCGGTAAGCTCGCTGTTCGGGTTGTCCGGTTCGTTGAGCCATTTGTGCCCGTGCAAGGTGAAGTCGTGCATCTCCTCGTGCGCCGCGGCGATGTTGCGGATCAGCACGGGCTCACCGGTGTAGGCGCGCAGCACCGGAGTGGCCGGATCTCCGTGCACCGTCGAGGAGTACACGTACGCAGGATCACCGCGAGGCCCCGGTAGGCCCGGCCGCGTGCGGATCTGGAACGGCTCGTTGCGGTAGTTCACCGCGTAACCGCCCTGGTCTTCGCCGAAGTCACCCGGAACGCCCGGCGGCTGCACCGGTGGCCCCGCGCCGAAGTTCCGCCACAGCGGGACGCGGTCGGCGTAGTAGAGGGTGAATTCGCGGAAGTCCATGCCCAGGTCGGATTCGATGATCGCTTCGGTGCCGACGCCGTCGGTGGGTTCGCCGGTGCGGGTGTCGCGCCAGACCGCGTCCGGCGGTTCCACGTTCATCGACGCGTACAGCCCCTTCTGCTGGTGCAGGCTGGGGTACTGGTGGTCGTGGAAGAACACCGATCTCAGCGGTTCGTCCACGTACCACCGGAACGCGGCCGTCTGCCCGAGCATCGCGGTCTGCGCGTAGTTGAACCCGACGGACGTGCCGTCCGAGGCGAGCTCGTCGAACTGCACCAGGTGCACGTGCGCGGAGACCTCCGAGGTCTCCTCCGGCAGCATGTAGTCGCCGTCGAAGCGGTTGACGTGGTCGATCGGTTCGTCCGGATCCTCGTCCAGGTGCAGGTCGTTGGTGAGCAGGATCCGCATGCAGTCGCCTTGGCGTGCTCGGATCGTGTACGGCTCCGGTCTCTCCCGCCCGGAGGTGACCGCGTCGAGGTGGCTCTCCTCGACGTAGAGCCGTCCTTGGCGGTCCTTCCACCCCGCTTCGTTGTAGAGCAGCGGCAGGTCGATGGCGTGCGGCCGGTAGGTGCGCTCGGGGCGTTCCGGCGGGCACGGGTCGACGAATCCGGCGCCGGGTTTGGCCGGGTCCAGCGCCGGCATGTTCGCCGCTTCCATCGGAGTCGGCCCGCGGACCGTGTCGCCGGGGCGCCGCAGCTCCGCGAAGTCGTCCTCGATGACGGTGTGCGGCGGTTTGTACGCGCGCTGGCCGAATTGTCCTTCGACGAACAGCGGAAAACCGGGGTGCCGGGCGTCCGGCGCGGGTGTCGCACCGGCCCGGTCGGGAAGTTCCCGCAGCGCTTGCAGCGGCGTGCCGTCCGGGTTGGCCGCGGCGCCGTCGCGCAACCGGTCGAAGATCCGCAGGTGCCCCCAGAAGCCCTGCGCGAAGTGCGGGTAGAAGTGGCAGTGGAAGACCGAATCGCCGACGGTGCCCTGCACTCCGCCCGCGCCGCCTTCCAGGCGCAGCTCGAACGCCTCGCCCGGCCCGATCGCCTGGACGTCCTTGCGCGGTGACGTCGGGTTGTCCGGGTCGGCGAACCAGCGCTGGGTGTGCTGGTGCCAGGGGTGGGTCTCGCGGACGCCGGGATGGATGAGCGCGAACCGCACCGGGTCGCCCACGTACGCCTTGGAGATCATCGCGTCGGTGTCCACGACCGGCTCCGCGCCGGGTCCGCCCGGTCGCGTCAGCTTGCCCTCGTCGCCGAAGACCCAGGACTGCAGGTGCGATTCCTCGCTCTGGCACTTCGCACCGGGATCTTCGACGACCCGGTCGAGCTCCACCACGTACCCGTCGCAGAAGTGGTCCTGCGGGGTGAAGGTGCGCCCGTTGGGCAACGTGATGGTCTTCGCCGTGCCCGACGGGTTCTCCGGGGTGGGCGTGCCGCGATGCTCCAGGATGGCCCGCAGCCGGTTGCGCAGCGGCTCGCTGCGGTAGTTGATCCCGAACGTGGCGTCCGCCAGGCCCGTGGTCGGGAAGGTGGGCTGCTCGCCGTCGCGGTCCCGGACCCCTTCGACCTCGTCCATGATCATGATGGCGAAGGAGCGGTGGTCCTCGCCGCCCGGAACGTGGACGTCGGCGAACAGCTCGGACTGCACCGCCCGGCCGGTGCGGCGGTCGAGCAGGTCCGCTCCGGTGATCGGGTCGTGCCACGTCGAACCGCGCGGGTGCACGATCACGCCGCCGAACAAGCCGCGCTGAGTGCTGGTGGAGCCTTCGGCCGCGCTGTCGAGGTTCGCGATGTCCACGACCGGCGCCTGCCCCTCGTGGTCGGCGTACCAGGTGAACGTGCCCTGCTCCCGGTGGCCGAGCGAGGTGTCCGGGTTCCCGCCGACCATCGCACCGTCGGAGTCCCGCGGGTCGAACTGCACCAGGCCGTCGGGGTGGATGCCCACCCGGCGGTCGCGGATGTCGTTGCGCAGTTCGATCCGCACGCAGTCCCCGACGTTCGCCCGGATCGTCAACGGCTGCGACAGCTGCGGATTCCGTTCCAGATCGCGCTTGCCGACACGGGCGTCGTCGTTCTTCAGCGCGTACACCAACCCGTCCGGCAGGTGGTCTCCCCAGCCGTTGAGCGGGATGTCCAGCTGGAAGGCGGACAGGTCGTAGGTGATCTGGCGCGCTCCGGCCGGGCACACCCCCGACGACGGCGGTGCGGCGGGAGGCGGCGGGCCGGGATCACCGGTAGCCGGTACCGCGCACAGCGGCACCACCACGAGCACCGCCAGCACCCCGGCAACCGAAGCCCGCCGCCACGACCGCTCACGACACCACGCCCCGAGGGCCACGATCACCGTCGTCGGCAGGCACACCACGGCCGCCGCCACCACCAGCACCGGCGCCACCACCGCCACCTCGTGCACGATCCCGCCCGCGTCCGGCAGCGACTCCGGCCTCCCGAGGAACACCCCGGACAGCGCCGTCCTCGCCGGGGCCACGACCGCCAGCGACGCGCACATCGCGAGCGCGGCGGCGCAGGACCGCTGCACCCATCGCGTCGCCGGTGCGGCGGAGCCCACCGCGACGTCGACACCGGCCAGCGCCAGCACCACGGCCGTCATGGCGAACGCGAACGCGAACAGCCCGAACCCCACCGCCTGCGCCGGCGCCGGAAACCCGCCGACGTCGATCCACCCGACGCCGCGCGGTTCCGCCAGCGCGACGCCCGCGACGAGCACCGCCGCCGCAGTGCTCCGGGCCAGCACCGACGACCGGTACCGGCGCTGCATCGTCGTTCGCACGAGGCCTCCCCCGCTTTCTCCAGGCGAGCTGTCGGATGGATCGCTGCGCATGCCGCCACGCCCCTAATGACCGCCGTGGCCGTGCCCCGGCGGCGCAGGATCTCGCTCCGGCTCCTGCTCCATCGGCCGGACCGGCAGGCCGACGGTGATCTCGCCGTCGCCGTCCGGAACGGTCAGCCGGACGTGCTCGGCGCCGTCCCGGGCGCGGAACCGCAGCCGCTCCTCGACGGTGCCGCCCGGCCGGATCCACCGCGGCCCGCCGACGCCCGCGACGGCGGCGGCCGGTCCGTCCGCGCCGTCGATCCGCAGCTCGACGTCCTCGAAGGGCACTCGCACCGGCGCGCCGGTCGTGTTGCGCAGTTGCAGCACGATCTGGACCTCGGGGCTGTGGTCCATCGGCATCGGCGCGATCATCTGATCCATCGGCGGCGACGGGATCAACGTGGCCGTGGCGTCCAGCCAACCGGCTCCCCACCGCGCCGGGACGCCGGTCGCGGGTTCCGGCGCCACGAGGCCGAATCCCACCGCGCAGGCGGCGATCAGCGGCAACGGCAGCAGGCCGAGCGTCCGCCGCCACCGACGGGATCGAACGGGGAACCGCATGTGAACCTCGCATGCGCGGCCAGAGGTGCGCCGCATCCGGAAGACGGGAGCACGACGAGATCTACCGCCGCGTTCGCCGCTGCGCCAACGAGCGCAACCGAGAAGAACCCGAAGGGACCAGCATTTCCCGGCATTCAGAGCGCGTCTCGCCGCCGGGACGCGAATCTCTTGGCATGCGGGGGATTCGACGAGGCCCTGCGGTGATCTCCGCTCGCGGATGATGAGCCCGTCGCAACGACCGCCGTCGATCCGATGCGGATCAGCCGAGCACCGTCAGCCATCCGGCCAGCGCGAGCAACGTCACCAGCAGCACCGGCACGGTGAGCACGATCCCCGTCCGGAAGTAGCGCCCCCACCCGACGTGCAGGCCCTTGCGGTCGAGCACGTGCAGCCACAGCAAGGTGGCCAGGCTGCCGATCGGCGTGATCTTCGGCCCCAGGTCGGATCCGATGACGTTCGCGTAGATCATCGCCTCGTGCGCGAGCCCGGTCGCGCCCGCACCCGCGATGGCCAGCGCCGCGATCAGCACCGTCGGCAGGTTGTTCATGATCGACGCCAGCACCGCCACCACCACGCCGGTCCCCACGGCGGCGGCGACCGTGCCGTGCGCGCCGAAGTGGCCGAACAGCGCCGCCAACTCCCGCGTCAGCCCGACGTTGCGCAAGCCGTAGACGACGAGGTACATGCCGATGCTGAACAGCACGATCTGCCACGGCGCTTCGCGGACGACCTTGCCGACGGCGATGCGCCGCCCACCGGAGTCCGGCCCGGCGGGTCCGCCACCGGACACGACGAGCGCCTTGCGCTCGGCGCGGAACAGGAATCCTGGCCACCGGGCCGCCACCGCGAGCAGCACCACCGCTCCCGCCCCGATCACCGCGGACAGCGGCACTCCCAGCGGTTCGGCCGCGAAGTACCCGACGAGCAGCATGCCCAGCACCGCCCACCCGGCGCGGAACGTCACCCGGTCCCGGATGGCGGACGCGGGCTCGGCGAGCGCGGTCAGGTCGTAGGCCGCCGGGATGTCCCGCCGGAAGTACCAGAGCAGCACCACCAGGCTCGCCGCCACCGAGACCAGGCCGACCGGCACCATCACCACCGCGTACCGGGCGAACCCGATCCCGAAGAAGTCCGCGGACACGATGTTGACCAGGTTCGACACCACCAGCGGCAGGCTTCCGGTGTCGGCCACGAACCCCGTGGCCAGCGCGAACCCCAGCGTGGCGGCCGGGGTGAAGCGCAGCGCCAGCATGATCTGCAGCACGATGGGGGTGAGGATCAGCGCGGCGCCGTCGTTGGCGAACACCGCCGAGATCGCCGCGCCGAGCAGCACCACCAGCACGAACAGTCGCCGCCCGCGCCCGCCGCCCCAGCGGGCCACGTGCAGCGCGGCCCACTCGAAGAAGCCGGACTCGTCGAGCAGCAGCGAGACCAGCACGATCGCCACGAAGGCGAGCGTCGCGTTCCACACCAGTCCGACCACAGTGGACACATCGGAGACCGCGACCACCCCGGTCAGCAGCGCCGCGGCGGCCCCGCCGAGCGCGCTCCACCCGATCCCCAGCCCACCGGGGCGCCGGATGACCAACGCCAAGGTCAGCACGAAGATCGCCCCAGCGACCACCGTCATCACGAGCTCGAACCCCTCCGCCATGCGCGGTGGAACCCTCGCCGCCGCCCTCGCCCCGCGAGACTAGGCCATGCCCCACCTCGGAGGACGACGCGCCGTGGTCGATGCCACGTCCATTTCTTGAGAATCGGTTCCCGCTGAATGGGCAGCGAGGGTTACCCTACGTGTGCTCATTCTGGTCTGAACGTGTGAACAGGGAGGTTCCGGACCATGGCGGTCGGCCACGTTCCCGATGCCGTCGCGGAGGACTCCGCGCCGCGCAACTCCACTCGCCAAGTCGTGGTGGCCAGCCTCGTAGGAACCTCCATCGAGTTCTACGACTTCTACGTCTACGCCACCGCCGCCGTGCTGGTGTTCCCGAAGCTGTTCTTCCCCGCCGGCGACCCCACCGCCGCGACCTTGCAGTCGCTGGCGACGTTCGCCATCGCCTTCGTCGCGCGGCCCGTCGGTTCCGCGCTGTTCGGGCACTTCGGCGACCGCATCGGCCGCAAGTCGACCCTGGTGGCCTCGCTGCTGACGATGGGGATCTCGACGGTGCTCATCGGGCTGCTGCCCGGTTACGCGTCGATCGGCGTGGCCGCGCCGCTGCTGCTGGCGCTGTGCCGGTTCGGGCAGGGGCTCGGCCTCGGCGGCGAATGGGGCGGCGCGGCACTGCTGGCCACCGAGAACGCGCCCAGCGGCAAGCGCGCCACCTTCGGCACCTTCCCGCAGCTCGGCGCCCCCATCGGTTTCTTCGTGGCGAACGGCCTGTTCCTGCTGCTGTCCGAGACGATGGACGACGCGACCTTCCTGGCCTGGGGCTGGCGGGTGCCGTTCCTGGTCTCCGCGGTCCTGGTCATCGTCGGCCTGTGGGTGCGGCTGAGCCTGCACGAGACACCCGCGTTCGCGAAGGTCGTCGAGTCCGGCGCCCGCGCCAAGGTCCCCTTCGTGCAGGTCTTCCGCACCGGCCTCAAGGGCCTCGTGCTGGGCACGTTCATCATGCTCGCGACCTACGTGCTGTTCTACCTGATGACCGTGTTCACCCTGTCCTACGGCACCGCCGAGTCCGGGCTGGGCTACAGCCGCTCCGAGTTCCTGGTGTTCCTGCTCATCGGAGTGGTGTTCTTCGGCCTGACCGTGCCCATCGCCGGCGTGCTGGCCGACCGCTTCGGCCGCCGCTCCACGCTGCTCGTGATCACCTCGGCGATCATCGTGTTCGGACTGCTGATGGGGCCGTGGTTCGGGAGCGGTTCGCTGCCCGCGGTGCTCAGCTTCCTCATCGTCGGCCTCGCCCTGATGGGCTTGACGTTCGGCCCGATGGGCGCGGTGCTGCCGGAGCTGTTCCCCACCGCGGTGCGCTACACGGGAGCGTCGGTGTCCTACAACCTGGCGAGCCTGCTCGGCGCCTCCGTCGCGCCCTACATCGCGACCTGGCTCGCGGGCAGCCACGGCGTCGGCTGGGTCGGCGTCTACCTCGCCGCGATGGGAGCGCTGACGCTGATCGCGCTGCTGATCAGCCGCGAAACGAAGGACTCCGCGCTGGACTGACCGAGTCGTCGCCGGTTCCGCGAGGAGCCGGCGACGCTCGTCCTCCAGGCCGGAACCACTTGGCAGGGCGGCGAATTCTCGTCCTTTCGGCCACCCGCCACCGACCCGGAGTCCGATCCGCGCACCTCGCCCCGCGCCCTAGCGTGAGCTCATCGCCGAGGGACGGCGGCACGAGCACTTCGAGGTGAACGCGATGACGCACGCGGACGTGGATACGAGCACCTGGATCCTGGAGCACGGCGGCACCCGCCTGTCCGACTCCGACCGGGCGCAGGGCCAGCGCCTCCTCAACGAGCACGTGGCGATGGGCCGCCTCACCTCGGAGGAATTCGGGGACCGCGCCGTGCAGGTGCAGCACGCCCGCACCAGGTCGGAACTGCTCGCGGCGTTCCAGGACCTGCCCCGCCCCCACCCTCGTCTCGACGAGCCGGTGGAGCTGCGCCGCACCGCGATCCCGGAGCCCCGCGCGGACGTCCCCCACCTGCGCTACGCCGTCACCGCGACCGTCTCGTCGTGCGCCGTCGCGGGCGCGCTCGGCGTCCTGCTGCTCGCCCTCCAGGAGCCGGCGGTCCTGTTCGCCGCGGCCGGGGTACTGCTGACGGTGTACTTCGCGCTGGTCATCCTCGGCCACCGCACCGAACGCTGACCCTCACTCCGACCCCAGTTCCCCCAGCAACCGGGAGAGGAATTCCGCCTGCGCGGCAAGGATCTTCTCCCGAGCCACCGCCGGAGCGAACCACTCGGCCCGGTCCACCTCGGGGAAGCTCTGCGTGCGACCGGACCGCGGCGGCCACGCCAGCTCCACGAGGTTGCTGCGCAACGAGCTCACGTCGAACTCGCCCCGCACCGCCCACGCCGTGACGACCTTGCCGCTCTTCTGCCGCACCTCGCCCAGATCGATCGCCGAGTCCGCGACCGGCCGCAGCCCCGTCTCCTCCTCGAACTCGCGCACCGCGGCGGACAACGGCGCCTCGTCCTCGCCGTACTCGCCCTTCGGGATCGACCAGGCACCGAGGTCCTTGTTCTTCCAGAACGGGCCGCCCGGATGCACCAGCAGCACTTCCGGAGCACCCTCGCGCATCCGGTACAGCAGGATCCCCGCGCTGCGCTTCGCCATCCGCCGACCGTACCGCCGAGCTGCCGCCACTCCCCGAACCAGGCAAGCTGGCCAGGTGGAGCAGGTGGTGCTGCACGTGGACCTCGACCAGTTCATCGTCGCCGTGGAACTGCTGCGACGCCCCGAACTGCGCGGCGAACCCGTGCTCGTCGGCGGCATCGGAGACCCCACCCGCCGCGGCGTCGTCGCCGGAGCCTCCTACGAAGCCCGCGAATCCGGCGTGCACTCCGGAACCCCGTTGCGCACCGCCGCGAAGCGCTGCCCCCGAGCCGTGTTCCTCCCCCTCGACAAGGACGCGTACCTGGCGGCGTCCGCGACCTTCGTCGAAGCCCTGCGCGACCGCTCCGACGTCGTCGAGGAAGCAGGCTGGGACGAGGCGTACCTCCTGCTCGACACCGACGACGCCACCCGCTCCGCCACCGAACTCCGCGACCACGTGCACGCCCGGACCGGACTCGTGTGCTCCGTGGGAATCGGCGACAACAAGCTCCGCGCGAAAACGGCCTCCGGCTTCGCGAAACCCACCGCGGGCTTCACCGACACCGGAATCTTCCGCCTGGACCAGCACAACTGGCCGCACATCATGAACGAGCGCCCGCCCGAAGCCCTCCGAGGCGTGGGCCGCCGCACCGCCACCCGCCTAGCCGAACACGACCTCCGCACCGTCGGCGACCTCGCCACCACCGACCGCTTCGCCCTCGCCGAGCACTTCGGCCCCCGCACCGGCCCGTGGCTCGTGGCCCTCGCCCGCGGCTACGACCCCACCCCCGTGCAACCCGAGCCGTACCGGCCCCGCTCCTACGGCCGCGAGATCACCTTCCAAACCGACACCACCGACCCCGAAAGGCTGCGGACCGAACTCACCCGCCTCGCCCACCTGATAGCCGACGACCTCGCGGTCCACGACCTCCTAGCGGGCCGCGTCGTCGTCAAGCTCCGAAACTCCCACTTCCGCACCCACTCGCACGGCGTCCGCCTCACCACCCCCACCCGCGAACCCAGCGCCCTAGCCGCCGCCTCCCACGAGGCCCTGGCCGCCTTCGCCCTCACCCGCCCCGTACGCCTCATCGGCACCCGAGCCGAACTCCTGACCAGCACGAACACCGAAACCGAGGGGCGATGAAGATCCTCTGCGGACAGTGCGCTAAGCTTTCCGCACACCGCAAACAACGGGTGTGGCCGGGACGTGGCGCAGCTTGGTAGCGCACTTGACTGGGGGTCAAGGGGTCGTGGGTTCGAATCCCGCCGTCCCGACGGCCTGGAAAGCCCGCTGATCTAGCACGAAAGTGCAGGTCAGCGGGCTTTTTCATGCGCTGAAGTCGATCAGGCAGTGGATCTTCGCGGTCGGCTGATGTGGGTTTTTGGGAGGATTTTGGGAGGATCCGTCCATCCGGGGCGAAATGGGGTCGCGCAGTGGGAGGATTTCGTGATCACCCAGACGTGTGATCTTCGGCAGCCGGTTGAGATGACGTCGCCGCCGCGGCGGTTCGCCCAGTCGTGTTCCTTCCGGTGCGAGACACTGGCGGGTATGTCCGAAGTCGTGTTGTCGTCCGAGATCGTCGCACCGCCAGGCGGGGTCATGACCGACGAAGTCGGTGTCATCACCGGCGACCTTGAACTCCGCACCACCTGCACACCAGACGGTTCTCTCACTGTCGAGGTGCGCTACGCCGGCGCCGACGAGTGGTACCGGATCCCCACCGCCGAAGTCCAACTGCACGACCCCGCCGACCACAAAGCCGCACACCACATCCTGACCGGAGTCCTGCACCGCCCCGAGGGATGACAGGGGCTGGGAGGGCGCTCCCATACGGCCGGCACCCTCCCCTCCTCGTTGTGGTCAGTTACAGGTGCCCAGCATCAAGCCCAACCTGTCACGTTCGGGCTCGGTGATCGACAACCCGTACGTGTGCTTCACATGCGTCCACGCCCGCGCATACGTGCACCAATACTCGGCCCGCGGCGGCCGCCACTGATCCGGAGACTGATCCCCCCTTGGACCTGTTCGTCCGCGCCGAGACCGCCAACAACTGCGGCGACTCCAGATCATTCGCGAACCGCCTCCGCATCGGCGTATCCCATGTGTCCGCGCCCGAACGCCACGCGTTCGCCAGCGGCACCATGTGATCAATGTCCAACCCGAGCCGACGTGACCTCCAGACCGTCGTAGACACTCACCCAGTTTCCTGACACCGCCCGGCACCGTTCATCGGCGACCACACCTCGACCGTCACGGGCCAGCACCGTCTCCCGGGTATCACACGCACCGTTCTGCATGACCCAATGCGGAAACCGATCACGGCTATACCCGGTCATCGGATGCGGCGCCTCCACCGTCAACCCCGCCAGCTCACCACGGACCACCTCAGCCACCGGGGGCTCCGGCAACTCCCTAGCCTCCGGGACATCCCCTGCATGGGCAGGAACAGTCCCGAACCCCGCAGCCAGCACAACCGCAACAACAACAGCCCGCACAGACCGGACAACCGAGCTCCCCACTAAACGCTCCTAGCAATCGAGGATGATCACCCACTGCCTCGACCACCACCAGCCCCGCCTATCGAGGACAGCCAGCGATTCACCCTCAAAAACCACCAGCCAGGTAAACCAAGCACTCGACGCGCCCTACCAGCAAGCCCAATTACGCACCCCAACCGACGCGACCCCAACCAGCCTTCAACCCCAGAGCCACATCCGGCTGACACGTCTCTGAACAGCGCAAACGGGCAGGGCGACCTCTACCGTGTCAAGGTAGCCGTCGGCGTCGCCCTGACCTTCACAGACGCAACTTCAGCAGGTCAGGGCGGCGCGGCTCAGAGACACCCACACCCGTTCAGTGCCTTCAGTGCACCTGGCGCCTCCCAATTTCCTCCCATACGCCGCCTCCCACCAGGCGGTTTGCCGCATAGCTTTGAACACGAGCCCTTGTCAAAATTCGCCTCTTGCGACACGGGGGCTGGGGCACCTTCACTCAGTCGTAGATCACCCATCGTGTCGGCTCCATGCCCCGCTCGAACGGACCAGTGCGCCCAGTGCACGCAGTAGATTGTCCGGTCGCCGCCCACCCTGGATCGGTCGGGCCCTGCTGCGCCGGTCACTCACGCCCCACCACTGTCGCCCGACGTACCCAGACGTGGTGATCACCCGCCCGACTCATGATCTTCGATCCGACTGAGCCCCTCGGGTCAGTCCATCTGCCATCTGCCAGTCGTGTACCTGCCACCCATCGAAATACGCACCCTCGCTCACCCTGTCCCGGATAGGGTGAGCAGCCGATCAGGAAGACGGAGGCAGGGCTTAGCGTGGCAACGGCGAAGCAGCAGGTAGACGAGCGGGCGGCGCTCACCGAGATGCCCTTACCTGCTGATTCGACCCCGTCTGTGGCCTTGGACGGTCCCCCCGTCCCGCCGGTGGGCCGCATCCGGTTGTACTCACCCGATGAGTGGGAAGAGTTCATCCGCGAGTGGGCCACCGCCATGGAGGAGAACTACGTCCAGATCAAGTTGCTCGGCGGGGCGGGTGACAGAGGCACGGACATCGTCGGGTTCAAGACCGACCGACAGTTCGAGGGGCCGTGGGATTGTTTCCAGGCCAAGCACTACGACAAGCCGCTTAACTTCTCCGCCGCCGCGGCCGAGATGATCAAAGTCTTCGTGGCTGTACTAGATGGGGTGTATAGCCTGCCCCGCACCTACCGATTTCTGGCCCCCAGAGGGCTATCAACTCATTTCAACATGATGATCAGTAATCCGACCACGCTGCGTGAGAACTTCCTGGCCTTGCTCGTCAAGGGCGAGGCTCCTTCAGTTAAGGCGTTGGCCCGGCCCCTCCTTGAGGAAGTAAAGGCTCTTGCGGCGGAGACCGACTTCGCCATGTTCAGGTCGGTGGAGGTGCTGGATGCGCTGACCACTCACAGCCGGACCCGGTGGCACACGGCCCGGTTCGCCACGGCACTTCCTGAGCGCGGCGACAGCAAAACCCCTCCAGAGGAGTACGCGCCGGAGGAAGCACGCTACTTGCAGCAGTTGCTGGCCGTGTATGCGGAACGCGCACCGGACAAGATCACTACTCTGGATTCCGTGGCCAACGTCCCCAAGCTGGACAAGCACCTGCAGCAGCAACGAGTGCGGTTCTTCCGGGCAGAGTCGCTCAAGGCGTACTCGGTCGGGGCGGTGCCCCCGGGCACCTTCGAGAAACTCCAGGGCGACATCCACGCCGGGGTCATTGACATAGCCCAAGACGACCATCCGGACGGCTACACGAGGCTGGGCCAGGTACTGACACAAGTGGGCAGCCTCGACCTCAACCGGCACAAGCTCATCGGAGTGACCGAAATCGACGACCGCAAGGGCGTCTGCCACCAGCTCGCCAATGACGACCGGCTGACCTGGATGGAGGAGCCGTGAGACCTCCACTCAACGGCCCCTTGGAGTACGGGGTCCGGGTCCTGGTAATGCTGACCGAGGCATACCCGGAGCAACTGGATATCAACCACTTGGTCCTGCTTGACCACAGCGTGCTGCACACTGCCGAACTCGGCGGGCCACCCAACATTCATCCTTCCCACGCCCTACACGCCGGAGAGCTGGGTGTACGGCGCGCGAACGTCGACGAGGGGCTGCAAGTAATGCTGCGCGCCGGACTGATCGACATGCGCGCCTCGAGCACCGGCATCTGCTACGAGGCCGGCGACGAAGCACACAGCTTCATCTCCTCACTCACGTCGAACCACATCGCCGAGCTACGCAACCGCAGCCAATGGGTGGTCGAGCAGTTCGGAACATTGTCCGAGGAGCAGATCCGGAGGCAAACGGCGGCGATCGTCGTCAGCCGCCCGGAGAACGGCGACACCAGCGGCAGTAAGAAGGAGGCAGGTACATGGAGAGGCTGAACCTGTCGCACCTGACGTTCATCGGACCGTCGGTCAACCCGGCTACCGTCGAGTTCGGGCCCAACCTCACCCTTGTCCGCGGGCCGTCGGATACAGGAAAGTCCTACATCGCCGAGACCATGAACTTCATGCTGGGCGGGAAGACGCTATACAAGATCCCGGAACAAGAGGGCTACGACGCAATTCTGCTCGGCATCCGTCTCCCTGATGCTGAACACGTCACCCTGTACCGAGCTACCAAGGGCGGCGACTTCCGACTCTACCGCGGAGATCACCGTGCTTACCCGCTGCCCGTCGAGCACGAACCGCTGGCGGCGAAGCACAGCGGCAAGGACTTCAAGAACCTCTCGCACTACCTCCTGGGCCAAGTCGGCCTGGATGAGAAGGCCATCCGCACGAACGCCGCCGGGGGCACGGTCTCCCTGAGCCTGCGCGTGCTGGTTCCCCTGTTCCTGGTGGACGAGACCAAGATCCAAGCCAAGATCGCACCCGTCTTGACGGGGCAGTTCACGACGAAAACCCGCGAGATCTCCACCTTCCGCCTGCTCTTACAGGGGGAAGATGACTCCGCGATCGAGTCGGGCGAGTCAGAGACCGCACATCGGCGGTCCAAGGTCGCCAAACACGACGTCATTGACACGCTACTGGCCGAGCTGCGTGAACAGCTTCAGACAGACGAGACGCTTCAAGCGGTCAACGACCGTCTCGGCCGCCTGCAGGCCACGGTCAACGCGTCGACCGACTCCATCGAGCAAACCGCCGCCGCGAGGCAGCAATGGGGACACACGCTGTCCAACAGCGAACGACTCGTCGCCGCGACGCGCCGCAGTCTCGCCGAACTCGACGCCCTTGAAGCCCGGTTCACGCTGCTGTATGAGCAATACACCTCGGACCTGGCTCGACTGGAAGCCATCGCCGAAGCCGGGTCCTTGCTGGGCTACTTCACGCCCGGAGACTGCGTATTCTGCGGCGCCGAACCCGAGCACCAGCACCTCAGCGAGGACTGCGCCGACGACACGACCGCGTTCGCCGCGTCCGTGCGCGAGGAGCAACGCAAGACGACCGCTCTCCGCGAAGACCTGCTCCACGCCATCAGCGGGTTGCGTACCGACCGCGCGGAAAAGGGCCAACGCCTTCAGACCTACACCGACCAGGCTGCCCACGCCCGCTCGGCGATCGCGCGGCTAGATAGCGAGCTCAGCCCTCAGCAACTCGAGCTGCGCGAGTTGATCAACTCGTCGTCGCAGCTCGAACGCGATGCAGAGACCATCCGCCGCATCCAGCGTCTCGAAGCCCTCCGCGCCGAAGTCGATGCAGAACCGAAGCCTGACACGATGGAACCTACCGCCGGCTTTCAACGCAGCGCCGTCAACGATCTGTCGCATCTGATCGCGGCCCGGCTACGGTCCTGGGGGTTCCCCGAAGCCGACAACACCAGCTACAGCTTCGAATCCCAAGACATCGTCTCGGGCAACCAGCTTCGCGCCGCCCACGGCAAGGGCGTCCGCGCCATCCTGCACGCCGCGTTCACCATCTCGCTTGCCCAGTACTGCCTCGACAACGACCTGCCCCACCCTGGTTTCGTCGTGCTCGACTCACCCTTGGTCGTCTACCGGCCACCAGACCCCAACGCCGAACCAGACAACAGCGGCGACGTCCTCGACACCACCACCCTCGCAGGCCGGTTCTTCGCTGACATCCAAACGAACTTCACCGGACAGATCATCGTGCTGGAGAACGAGAACCCGCCGAACGGACTGGAGCCTGGGTCTCGGGACGTCTCCTTTACCAAGAACACTGGCCGGGGTCGCTACGGCCTGTTCCCACACAGCCAAGCCAGCGGAGTCGCGACGTAACCAACCATTCACTCCAGGACGGCAGCCCTTCTTGCGGACCGTACCGGTGTATCCGGCGACGTAGAGTTGCTAGGTGTCTACGGTTTGACCCGCGTAGTCAGTCCACGAGGTAGTGGGCCTCGATATAGGCGACCGTGGAGTCATAAGGTTCCCCGACCGGTTTGATCTGATAGCGGCGGAAGACGGCCGCAGCGGAGCGTCGGACGGCTCGTGAGCGGGCTTCGGCGTTGTCATAGGTGCGGGTAAGGGTACGGGTGACGACCTGGTCGATCTCTTCAGCGAGTCGCTTCTCGGTGATCGAGAGCCCCTTGGGGGCGTGATCAGCAATAATCCGGGTTAAGACCCCGATCCGGTCGTCCTCGACAACCACAACCTCATCAGGCTTCTTCTGCACATCCACGACCGCCTGCGCGATCCGAAGCGCCTCGGTCAGGAACGCGAGCGCGTCCTCGGCGCCCTGGATGATCTGTTCGCGCAGTTCCCGGATCCGTTCAGCCAGCGCGACGTACTTGGCTGAGTGCTCATCGACGCCCTCGTCCAGGGCCGTCTTGATCTGGTCCAGGATCTCCTTGGCCGTCGGCGGCTCCTGGTCCTCTTTGCCGCTGCTCTTTTTATCCGCAGACCTCACCAGTGCCATGAGTTCCTTGAGAACCATGAGGCCCTGGGCGTCGAGCACGAGAGGCTCTTCCCCGGCCAAAGCGACCTGGAAGGAGTGGACGTTGGCGTTGATGATGTCGAGCACCATCGGGCCTAGGGAATCTAGTCGCTCCTTACGTTCCTCGTCGGTCGACTTCTTAAACAGGGTCACATACACCGACCCGAACAGCGCGAACGACGCCCGGTACCGGTCGATCCTGACATCGGTGGTCACGTATGGGAACAGGCGCGAGAGCAGCAGATAGTCGTTCTTGAACGCCGTCGAGACTTCCTCGTCGGCGTCGAGGAAGTCAGATATGAGGCGGAGCGACTCGTAGTCGTTGCGGTTGATGTCGAGCCCGTCGACACCGGCGAGTAGGTCCTCGATCCGGGTGAACGTGGCCCGGAACTCGTTGATGAGTTCGCCTATGTCGTCGAGGAACGTCGGCCCCTTCTCTCCGGTGCCGTCCTGGTCGTCGGTGGGATCCTTGACGGCCTTCTGGAGGGCCTCGCCGAGACCAACGTAGTCGACGATCACGCCACGGGGCTTGACCCAGCCGGTGACCGGGGAAACCCAGGTGCGGTTGGGACGGGTGATGGCCTGGAACAGGTTGTGGGCGTAGATTGGCTTGTCTAGATATAGGACGCCTTCGTTGGGGGCATCGAACCCGGTCATCAACTTCGCGGTCACGACGACGAAGCACAGCGGGTTCTCCGGGGACAGGAACCGGCGCCGCTGGTCTTCTTCCTCGGTCTCAGTGAGCCGATACACCTGCAGGGACTTGTTCTCGTTCTTCGCATCCGAGACCGAGATGTTCACCTCCGCGGTGATCGCCTCATGACGCGGCCGTCCGCCCCGCTCGTGCACGCTGGCGAGGGTCTGCTTGATGTCGTACCCGACCAAGATCTCGTTGATCTTGGCCGTATACGCGACCGCCAGTTCCCGGTTGTACGCCACGACCTGGGCCTTCATCCCGTTGCGGTACGCAGAGGAGAGGTAGTGGTCGACGATGTGCTCACAAACCTCCTGGATCCGCTCAGGGTTGGCGAACACCGAGGTCAGGCGCCCGAACTTGCGCGAGAGCACGTCCCGGTCGTGCTCATCGAGGCCCTGAACATCCGCGAACGCGTCGAACTCGGCCTGCAGTTGCTCATCATCGACGTCGAACCCGACCGGGTGAGAGTGAAGCGCCACCGGCACCGTGGCCTCATCGAGCAGGGAGCGGGTCATCGAGTAGCGGTGCATGACCCGGTTCGGGTCGGCCGGGTCGCCGAAGAGCCGGAACGTGTTGGTGTTCAGATTCTTGATCGGAGTGCCGGTCATCCCGAAGAACCGCGCGTTCGGCAACGCACGACGCATCTGGTCCGACAACGATCCTTCCTTCTCCGACTGGGTTCGATGCGCCTCATCGATCATCACGATGATGTTGTCCCGCTCCGACAGATCCTCTCCGGCACCGGCGAATTTGTGGATCGTTGTCGAGATCACCCCGGCGACGCCCGTAGAGAGCAGGTCACGCAGATCAGCTGAGGTGGCGGGCTCATGGAAGTAGTCGTCCCCCATTGCGGAGGTGAACACCCCCGATGTCTGCCGGACGATCTGGGAGCGATCGGAGAGCATGATGATCGTCGGCGACGCGGTCCGGGTGTCCTTGAGCAGCAGCGAGGCCGCGAACACCATCAGCAGCGTCTTTCCGGAGCCCTGGTGGTGCCACACGAGCCCCTTACGGCCACCCATCACGACCCTGTCGTGAATCAGATGCGCCGCCTCGCGTTGCGGGTAGCGGGGCAGGTACTTGGCGTCCGTACCGCCGCCGGCGGTGTCGAAGAGACAGAAGTTGGCCAGAATGTCGAGGACCGTGGACGGGTTGAGTAGCAGCGTCATTGACCGATGCACGTCGGCCATCGTGTCCATGGTCTCCGGGTCAGCGGTGGACCGGAACGGCTGCCAGAAGTTCGTCGGCGCACCAGCCGCCCCATACCGCAGTGTCAGCCCATCGGCGGCGATACAGAACACGTTCGGGGTGAAGTACCACGGATACTCGGCTACATAGGTGTTGTTGATGTCGTCCGCTGCGGTCCGCCACGTCGAGGTCGACGTCGGCGACTTCACTTCGACCGCCACCAGCGGGAGCCCGTTGACGTAGTACACGAGATCGAACCGGCGGGACGTCTTGCCCGGCACGCTGATCGTGACCTCGTCGGCGACGACCAGGTTGTTCTGTGTCGGGTGGTTGAAGTCGATGAACGACAGCGGATGCCACTCACCGTCCTTGTCGCGGAACTCGCGCCCACCAGCCAGCAGGTCGAGGACCTTCTCGTTCGCCGCGACCAGGCCACCGTCGACGTTGTTGACCGCCGCGACCACCTCGGCCAGGACCGTGTCGAGGTCGTAGCCGTCAATGCTGTCCGGATTGAGTTTGATGATCGCGTCGCGCAAATGAGACTCGATCACGGTCTGGGCCTTCTCGCGCGGCAGCTTCCGACCCGCCACGAAGTCCCAGCCGAGCGGGATCGACCACTCGATCATCTTGTCCTGGAACTCACGCTCCTTGACACCGTTCGCCATCAGACTGTCACCGTCTCCCCCGCAGGCAAGGTCGTCGTTGCGTCTGCGCTGTCGTTGTCGAGGTTCACGTCACCGATCTCGATCTCGCGGGTCAGCAGACCCGCCAGGAGCCGGGAGCGAAGGCGTCGCAGACGCTCCGCCTCAGTACGTAGATCCGCAGTGTCGTCCTCGATCGCTTCGAGCACTCGTGCCGCATTCGCCTGGGCTGGAGGGCGTGGTATCGGGAGTTCGATCTCCAGCAACTGTTCCGGGTTCAACCGCTTGCGTCGCTGCACGGTGCCCTTGACGCGCGACTTCATCTCCGCCCACAGGCGCGAGGAACGACACACGTGCCGCATCCAGTCCGGCAAGACCCCTTCGTCGAGTGCGAAGGTAGGGAATTCGTTGCTAGCCACGTATCCGTCGAACGCGCTCGGGATCACGGCGATCGGGCCTTCCCACGCGGTCAACTTGCGCATCACGACCTGGTTCTCGCGCAGAGTGACCATCCGCTTGTACTCGGTGCTCTCTGCGTCGAGTTCACCCTTGTCAACGAGCCCCCGACCGGCGTTGAGGACTCCAGCGAGACGGTAGGTGGACCCGATCTCGATCGGTGTCCACGAGATATCCAGGCGCATGACATCGCTCAACGGCCGGGCCGGAGCCTCCTGCCCGGCCCCGTCACCCCACAGCACGTCAACTGATCCCTCATAGAGCGTCCAGAGGGCACTCGCTTCGTGTTCCAGGGCGGTGATCTGGTCGTCAATCGCACCCATGACCTCAGCGATCCGCCTCTGAACCGGAGGAGGCGGCAGTAGAACACGCATCGCCTCGGCCCGGCTCGATCCGATGTGCTTGATATTTGTGCCACTCGCCGCCGCACGGAACGCACCGGACTCGAAGGCCCACCGGCACCACTGGAACACGAACGCAGGCTCCGAGACGCCTGGTATCGCCCGGTACCGCAATACCGTGTTCTGAAAACACACCTCTCCGTCGAGTTCGCCGTTCCAGACCGCAGCCATCCCGACAGCCGTCGCACTGGCGCTTCCTTCCGAGACGAGCACATCACCAGGCTTGAGCCCGAAGCGCTCCCGCTCGGCAGCGGTGAAGTCCATGGTCTTGACATCGGCAAAGTCGAGGGAGCCGTTGCCGACGTTGGCGGAGCGTAGGTATGGGGTCATGTTGGGGCCGGTCGCTCGCTGAGGTGAGCGTTGGCGTCCCATCAGGATCGAGAACACCTCGCTTGCTGGAATCTCCGACCAGCCCTCACTCATCGAGGCCCTCGATCCCGGCCTCGGCGAGCACCGTCAGCATGTGCTTCTCGGTGCGCTGGCGCTGTGCTCGCGCGACGTTGTAGGAGGCGACCAGTGCACCCAGGTCGGCGGCCTCCTGGGTTTCGGCCTCGATGTAGCGCTCGATGCTGAGATCGAACCCGTTGGTCTTGATCTCATCGAACTCGACGAATCGTGTCGGCACCCTGCCGCGTCCGCCATCCGGGTCGCCCCCGGAGAAGTAGGCGGCGACTGTGTCCTCGATGTCGGCGCCGGTCATGGTATTGCGGTTCTTGCCCTTCACCGACCGCGCGGACGCATCGACGAATAGCACACCGTTGCGGCGTTTCTCGATCTTGGTTCCTGGGGCACGGAAGAGCAGGATACAGGTGGGGATCGTGGTCGAGTAGAACAGTTTGTCCGGCAGCCCGATGACTGCTTCGAGAAGGTCCTCTTCCAGGGCCTTCTGTCGGATCGCAGCAGGGGAGCCGCCGCGGAACAGGACCCCGTGCGGCAAGACGACTCCGGCTCGTCCACCAGCCGGTTTCATGGAGGCGATCATGTGCTGGACGAAGGCCCAGTCGGCGGTCGCCATCGGTGCGACGCCGCCAAACGCTCGCGACTCAGACGCTTTCCAGGGGTCCCACTTCATTCCGTAGGGCGGGTTGGCCACGACCACGTTGAACTGCGCGACCGACCCGTCAGGCTGCTTGAAGACGGGCTTTTTGAGCGTGTCACCAACCTCGATTTGGAACTGGGTCAGGTTGTGCATGAACAGGTTCATGCGCGCCACACCGGCGGTGTCGGGAACCGAGTCCTGTCCGTAGAGGTGGAGCGAGTAGCCGCGCCCACCGCGGGCCTTCAACTGGCCCGCCGCGGCAATGAGCATGCCTCCGGAGCCGCAGGTGGGGTCATAGACCGACTCGAAGTTCTCGGGCTTGAGAATGGTCACGATCAGGTTGACGACCTCACGCGGGGTGAAGAACTGCCCCGCCCGCGTCCCGGCCCCATCCGAGAATCGTTTCAGCAGGTACTCGTACGCGCCGCCGAGCACATCGTGGGACATGTTGTCCTCGTGCATGCGCGGGATGCGGTTCATCGCCTGCATCACACCAGTGAGCACACTGGAGTCGAGGGTCGCGGTCCAGTCCAGGGCACCGAACAGTTTCGAGAACTTGTCCGGGTTCGCGGTCTCGATCGCGCGCAGCGCGGTACGAACCCTGGCCCCAAGCCCCGGCTGCGTGACCGTGGCCAGGACGGCCGACCAGGAAGCACGCGTCTCGCCGACCTTGCCGCGCTCGATGAACGGGATCTCGAACGATTGGTAGTCGCGGTACTCGATCTCGTGCGCTTCCTCCACCGAGAGCACGTCGGGAAGTTCCTTGTTCTCCTCGACGAACTGGTCGTGGTTGTGGTCCCACGTGTCGGAGAGGTACTTCCAGAACATCAACGGGAAGATGACCGAGGCGTACTGGGCCTCGGCCATCGCGACGCGAAGTTCATCAGCAGCCGCCCAGAGTAGGCCCTCGATCTCCTGCTGGGTGATGTGCTTGTGGGTGGTGTTCGGGGCGGGCTCGTTCGCCTCAGTGGACGACATGCGTTGGTGTTCCTTGAATGCTGCTCGACAACGGTGTGGAACCCATCATTGCGTACCGCACCGACAAGGCGCGTGAAGACCGGCCGAAAGCAACCCCGCGAGCACCCTCTGATCGGCTGTCCCGGGCGCCGACCGTCCGCCCGATATCCGCGTCGCTGCTCGCCACGCCGCCGGATCTTACCCAAACCCGAGCAGCCTTCGGTAGGCTTGCCGACCTCCTCATACCCAAGATCAGGTAACCTGTGGCGCCATCCGACGCAACCCACAAGCGGACCGGCAGCGCCACCCAGCCCCACGCTACTGGCGGGGTCAGCGCACCTCCACGTCCGCGGAGGACAGGGCGACCTGCTCGTCGCGTCGAATCCCCCGGCCGGATCACCTTTACGTGCGTGGAGAGCACACTCCGCTACCGGGACTTTTAGTACAACAACGACAGGGTGTGACTTGATAGCCGATCATGGTAATTGATCTTGGTCTTGACTGACACGATGGTCGAGTGGTCGGGGGGTTCGAGGCGTTCTGCGGCCGGTTTCCCCGGGCGGAATCCCCGGGCGGAATCCCCGGCGGCAGATGCGGTGGCCTTACGTGCGGGGACTGTTGCGGAGCGCAAGAACGGGTGGACGCTGGCGGAGACCGCTGGAGACGCAAGTCCCGAGCGAATGCAGCGACTGCTGAACTGTGGCTGTGGAATGCCTCGGAGATTTTGATTGTGGTGTATTGATTGCGGATCAGACTGGATTTGTCAAGAAGGACGCCAAGTCGGCGGGTGTGGCCCGTCAGTATTCGGGAACGGCGGGCCGGATTGAGAATTCCCAGATTGGCGTGCTTCTGGCGTACGCGATCCTCCCGTGCCTGCCACTCGGCCACCCGCTCCCAACCGGTCTGGAGCCGCCCCGGCGGCACCCACTCCTCCCGGCCTTCGTAGGCATCATCGAGAAAAACCACCCTCACCCGCGGCGGCCGAGAAGTACCAAGTCGCCGGACTTCGACACACGTCGCCGACTCGCGGGCACCCCTGCGGTACACCCACCGCTGACCGACCACGAGCGCAATCCCGTCAGCCCCGCACAACACCGGAGCCGACCCGCCCGCACCCTGTGAGGACTTCGCCACCCCTCCACCATCGCAGAATCAGCAGTTGCCCAGCGAAACGACGACAGTCTCGACAGATCCTGACTCCTACACCTAGCGCCGGGCCGCCCGCATACTCGACCCACCCGGCTGGGTCGCATTGACAACACCTCGAAGCGCTATTCCGCCCGACTGCGAAGAGTGCGGACGTACTCGTCGAGCGCTTCAGTAGGGACCCTGCGGGAACGCCCGATCAGCACAGTCGCAAGTTCACCAGACTTGATCAACGCAAAGACGGCTGTACGGCCAACAGCCAGGCGCCGGGCAACTTCCTCGGCCGTCAGGCATCAACCGCGGCCCCTCACCCCGACCACGCTTCGAACCCTCTGCCCCGGACAGCACATCGGCATCCGCAAGCCGTTCAGTCACAGCAGCCGCCACCATCGTCGCGAAACCGTGGACAAGAGCATCCAGATCTACCGATCCGGATCCACCTTTTCCTTGCTCACTGGCAGGCTTCAACATTGTCGCCTCCGGTTCACGTGAGAGCTGGTCAACACACCTCGCGGCAAGCCTGGGCGAAACGGTGCCGCTGCTCGCCCACGCCCACGCCCACGACTGACCGGCACCCTTATCCAAGATCCCCGTGAGCGCCAATCCCAAACCTGGAGCAGCTCCAGGCGGACCACTAGAACACCCCGGAACCGACCGCGCCACAGCACACCGGACTCACGTCGCCAACTTCCTCCTTACAAATGACCAGTCGGCCCTCCAAGCCAGATATCCCTGGGCCCCCGAGCGGCGTTGTGAGCCAATCGTCGTACCCACTGACGATCACTGTTGATCATGTTTGTTCACGGCAGCACAACCGGCAGCGTCAGGCCGATGTGGTACAAGTAGGTCGTCTCAACAAGTATCTCTTATCCGTTGTCCAGTTCGGTTTCGACGGGAGCGCGCCGGCAGGGCTCGTTCGTCAGACTGATGCCCCAGCCCGCCACTGAGGCGGCGCTGCATGGCGCAACGCCAGAACCTGCTCGCTGCCTGTACCCCATTCAGCGGGGTGACGAACCAGCGCATCTTTGCTAGAAGTTGATCAGACGGAGCACATGCAATGAGGGGTACAACGTGGCCGACGCGCCGATTCAGGGACACTCCTATACAATACATCAGCTCTTCTCTGGAGATCGCACCTTCCAGGTAGACAACTATCAGCGCGAGTACAGCTGGGACCAGCGCGATGTTGCTACTCTCGTCCATGATCTCCACCAGAGCTTTAGGAAATCCTGGGATCCCACGCATGGCCGACGAGAAACCGCCGAGTACCATCCGTATTTTCTCGGCCCATTTGTCTACGTTGAGTCCGGTGAAACCACTATCCTCGTGGACGGCCAGCAGCGTATCACCACCCTGCATCTCCTCCTCATACATCTTTATCGGCTAATGAAAGACCGAGAAGAATTTGAGGAGGCCAGCAAGCTTTCCAATCTAATATCCACGTCTAGCTATGGCGAGACAACATTTACCGTGCATGCTCCAGAGAGAGACGAGTTACTACGGTCACTCGTCGACTGGTTACCATACGAGCTTCCCGGAGAGCCAAGTCCGTCCGTGCGCAACCTGTATGAGCGAGCACAGGACCTGGAGGAGGATTTCCCCGACGAACTCTCCGGTGAAGCCTTACTGCACTTCACTGACTGGCTACTCACACGAGTTTGCATGGTCGGAATCAAGGCACACAGCAATCAGCACGGCTGGGAAATTTTCGTCACCATGAACGACCGTGGTGTTCGTCTAACCCCGATTGACCTATTAAAAGGTCATCTCATCGAGAAAGCCCATCAGGATTCGATTGACCTGAACGCTGAGTGGCGCGAGATGCTCGCCCAGCTCTCCACACTCGGCATGCGAACCCCCGGTGAATTCATCGAGACTCTTCTGCTGGCGAAGTACGCCACGATCGACGACGAAAACGACCGTGCCGCTGTCATTGGTGCCAGTCATGAGTGGGTCCGAACCCACGCCGATCGCATTGGTTTGCGCAATTCCGAGGACTACCGAAAATTCCTCAAAATCACCATTAACAACTTGGCCCGCCGCTACCAGACCCTTGTCGCAGCAGCACGGAGCCAGGACCCTGACTTCGCAGCCATCAGGTATAATGCCGAGAACGGCTTGAGTAAACAGTACTTGCTCGTCATGGCTGCCATCGAACCTACCGACACAGAAACAGAATTCCGAAGCAAGGCCACGTTGATTGCATCATTCCTGGATCTCGTCTACCTACGGAAGCTCGTGAACGGAACAGTTAGCCGACCAAACGAGCTTGATGACGACATCTACGAACTCGTCCGCGAACTCCGAGGAATCGGCCCCACCGATAATCTCCGCAGTTCCCTGTCAAGACATATCGCCGAGTTAACCGACGAGTTCAATGGCATGACAAACTTTGGCCTGCAAGACAACCGGCGTCACATACGATATCTACTGGCAAGATTGACCGCTTTCGTCGAATCAGAGTGCGAAACCGATCGCGATGAACTCAGCGAGTTCGTCAGATACGTCGGCGGCGAAAGGCCTTTCGAGATTGAGCATATCTGGGCCAACAAGTTCGAACGTCATCAAGCTGAAACTAAAACGGAAAAGACCTTTTATTCGATTCGCAACAGGTTAGGCGGACTCCTGCTCCTGTCGAAATCTGACAATGCCAGCTTCAACGACAAGACTTACCAGGAAAAGCTGCCGTTCTATTTTCGGCAGAATACGTTAGCTCGATCACTAAACAAGAGCAGCTACGAACATTACTCAATGTATCGAAAGTTCCGCAAAAAATACAACCTAGATAAGATCATGACGCACTATGATGATTTCACCAAAGAGTCAATAGAACAACGACAGCAGCTCTACATAAGACTGTGCGAGATTATCTGGTCCCCTGAGCGACTCGGATTCTCCATCCCGAAAAATGTCGCCCCTCAGCGTCGGCGAGCGCGGCGCACACGTGCCAACTATGACGTGTCGCTAAACGACCTGCTCGCAGCTGAGTTCATCAATCCTGATGAGCAGATCGTAGGCGCACACAAGGGAACGGATCATAATGCGCGCTTGCTCAGCGATGGCAAGATTCAACTGAGCACTGGCGAGCTTTTCCCCAGCCCCTCGCGTGCAGCGATGTATGCAGTAAGCCGACAATCGTGCAACGGGTGGACTTTCTGGAGACTCGCGCGGGACCCCTCCCAGAGTCTCGCCGACGTACGCGCGCAAGCGCTCGCCTCCGGAAGACTGGATAACAACCGGCAGCTCCCGATGCAGTAACCCAGGTGGGTCAACATTCGGTGCCTGTACCTCGTCGCCCGTAGCCTGGACCCCACCGGCACCGGACGAGCGCGATGGACCCAACGCTGGAAACCCGTGATCAACGCCTTCTCGATCACCTTCAGCGACCGCTGGCCAGCCGCGGAAACCTACTAACCCCACCGCCGAAAACACCGTTCAAGCGGCTCTGGCCCGGATTCGGTGGTGACGATGCGTGTCGGATTTGGTGCTGTGCCAGGGTGAACGCCGTGCGTTTGGTGATCAACTTCTTGCGTTGGTGTTCGCGGGGCTGTCGTGCCTGGTCCTCGATGGTGTCGATGATGAGGCCGGGGTGCTCGTGGTGCGGGCATCGACGCGGCCAGGGCCTGCGGCCAGGGCCTGTGGACTGCCCGGACTGCGGGGTGGCGACGGGGCGGGTGCACGGTTATGTCGTCCGGCAAGTGGCCGATGTGCCGGTCGATGGACGGCGAGTGCTGATACGGCTGCAGACTCGACGGATGCGCTGCGGGCGTCTCGGGTGCGTGCGGCAGACGTTCCGTGAGCAACCTCCCCGCCTCGTGCAGCGATATCAGCGTCGAACTGTTCGGCTGGCCGCGCAGGTGGGCAGCGTTGCACGGGAATTAGCCGGCCATGCAGGTGCCCGGGCCGCCCTGGCCGCTGTCGGTGTGGTGGTGTCGAGGCAAACCGCGTTGCGCGCGTTGCTGCAGTTGCCGTTGTCGGCCAGGTCGGTGCCCCGGGTGATCGGGGTGGACGACTTTGCCCTGCGTAAGCGGCAACGCGACGCCACCGTGATCATCAATGCGGAGACAGGCGAGCGGGTTGACGTGTTGCCAGGCCGCAAAGCAGAGGTGCTGGAGGCCTGACTTCGGGAGCATCCCGGTGTGGAGGTTGTGTGTCGAGATGGTTCGGCCACCTATGCCCAGGCGATCCGTCGATCCCTGCCCGACGCGGTGCAGGTTGGCGACCGTTGGCATCTGTGGCACAACCTCGCCGAGGTCGTGTTGAAGGAGGTCGCCGCGCACAGCACCTGCTGGGGCAAGACCGGTCCGCCACTGCGGGAGGGCGCGCGGGCAGAGACCACCCGCCAACGCTGGCAACAGATCCACGACCTGCTCGACCACGGCGTGGGGCTGCTCGAAATCGCACGCCGGCTGAACCTGGCATTAAACACAGTGAAGCGCTACGCCCACATCGATCAACCCGACCAGCTTGTTCGTGCACCGCAGTACCGGCCGACCCTCGTCGACCCATTTCGCGACTACCTGCGCGGCCGCCGCCGCGAGGACCCGGCCGTTCCCGTGCATCAGTTGCTGGCAGAGATCAAACAGCGCGGCTACCCCGGAAGCCACAATCTGTTGTATCGCTACATCACCCAAGGACGAGTCGAATCCGACCGGCCAGCGATCTCTCCGAAGCAACTCACACGCTACCTGCTCACACGCCCGGACAAGCTCCAAGTTCACCAGCGAGAACGACTCGAAGCCACCACGACCGCTTGCCACGAGATGACGGTACTGGCCGCCCTCGTCGGCGACTTCGCGGCTCTGCTCGCCCCGGCCGCCGGCAACGATGACCGTCTTACCGATTGGATCGACCAAGCACGAGCCGAGGATCTACCCCACCTGCACGCTTACACCCGCGGACTCGAATTCGACCGCGACGCCGTCAACGCCGCCCTCACTCAGCCATTCCACAATGGACGAACAGAAGGAATGAACACCAAACCAAGATGATCAAGCGCCAGATGTACGGCCGCGCAGGCTTCCCCCTCCTACGTCACCGCATCCTGCTCGGCTGACGCCACCCAGCGCTACCACCGAATCCGGGCCAGAGCCGTTCAAGCGATAGACCCCAGCGCTCACGGGCGTCCCCGGAGAGTATCCGTCGCTCGCCGCCTGGCCGAACGCGACGGTAAATGAGCTCGCGGACTTGCAGTGCCCACCTACTGCCCGTGCAGGACGTGACGCCTGACGATGGAAGCAACGGCACGCGAAAAACCCACCCAACTTGTTGGCTCCGGGTGGGTCGGGTGCCGTAGTAGCTCGGGGTCAGCGGTTGAACGTTCCGCCCTTGATGGCCAGCAGGAACGTGGACCAGCCCGCGGTGGCGAAGGGCAGGACGGGACTTGCCTCACCGAGTTTGCTGTCCCGGACGCCCGTGATCGACGGGATCGTCGCGACCTCGACGCACGCTCCCCCACCGCCGTTGCTGCGGTTGCTCTTGTGCCAGGTCGCCTGACTAAAGTCTGGGGCGTTCATGCTCGCTCCCTATCGTGCCCGCAGGTCTTCAGCGAGCGACGTGATGAACTCAATCGACGCCGCCGGGGCCAGCGCCTTGTCCTGTAGAGCGCCAAAGTTCAGGTTATACGACTCCAGTTCGTCGGAGTCCTCCACAAAGACGCACCCGGTCAAGTGATCAGCGAAGGCGACATCGGGTTCGTCTGGTCCGGCAAAGCTCAAGATGATGAAGGGTTCGCCGAGCGGTGGCACGGCACCTGCGCTGAAGGGGAGTATCTGCATGGAGATGTTGCTCAATTCGGACGTGGTGTTGCGCTTGGGGGCATTTGGGGCTACTGGTACGCGATGAAGGGGCGGTACCCTCGATGGGAACCGCAGGCGTAGCTCGTGATCGGCTACGAGGGACTACGTGAACCTGCTGGCTCGATGAAAGGGTGGTTCCCGAAGGGAACCGCGGTGCCTGAGCGGGTGCGGCCGATGAGCAGGATGTGGCGAACCCTCTCGCATACACCACTCGAGCCGGTCAAACTTTTCACGGATGCAGGGCGCGGCGTGCACCTTCCGCCCGCTCACGAAAGCCGAGCGGGCGCACGCCTCGGGACGATGCAAGAAAGTCCGCCCGGCACGACGCCGGGCGGACTTGAGGTTGCGGCGACTTACGCAGTGGCCAATCGGCACGACATCTACTCGGTTACCGCATCGGCTCGATCAGATGTCGTAACGCCCTGTCTTGATCGCGTTAACGAACGTGGTCCACTGCTTGCTGGTCGCAACGAAATACCCGGCGGCGCGGTCCTTCGTGTCCCGCAGGGCTCGTGCGCCCTCGGCGAAACCAACTTCGACACAGTTTCCCCCGCTAGTCCCGCTGCGGCTTGATTTTTTCCAGTTTGCGAACTTCACTACGTTTCCTTTCGCATATGACGGTCGGCGTGCTCTTCAATCAAGATGGCCGAATCGGCTACACCGAGAGCCTTCGATTCGATGTGCTCGACAGTCTCGACAAATGGCTTTACTTCTTCGGTTTCATCGAGCAAGAATCCAGCGTTGCTGGCTTCGGCATGCACGTTGACCGTGCCATTGGGCAACTTGAGCAGCATGAACTGCCCGTCCAGTCCGCGGTGCACACCGATGCTCAACGGGATCAGATGAATCGAAACGTTAGGGCGCCGCCCAACGCTCAGAAGATGTCGAAGCTGCTCGGCCGTCGTCAAATGACCTCCAACAGGGCGAAGGAGTACTGCTTCATCGACGTAGGCGGTAAATTGAACTGGGTCGGCTCGTTCAAGTACGTCTTGGCGGTTCTGTCGCACGGCTACAGCATCCGAAATTTGATGAGCTGGCATCGCTTCGTCAAGCAAGGCACGCGAGTAAGATCGAGTCTGAAGCAAACCAGGAATCAAAGTGTTTGCTACGTCTACGATAGTTTTCGCTCGTTGCTCTACTTCGATTAGCTCAGTAAGCACGGCAGGCAAACCGTGCCTTGTCTCCCACCACACGGGCTGGTCCAGCTCCCGCGTCATCTTGAGAAGCTGCTCGCGCTCGGGGCCGACTACGCCAAGTGCAACTAGCAAGGCGGAGACATCAGCCTCGGTGATCCCTTGTTCGGCCAGTTCAACCCGGCTCACCTTGACTCTTGACCAGCCGACTTCTTTGCCTATCGCTTCCAGGCTTTTGCCGAGGGACTCTCGCTTGCTGCGCAGCTCCCGACCGAGCGCCCGTGCGCGTGGTGTCTGAGGCATACCTCGAAGCGTAGACGTAGGGCAGACGTGGCCAGGTTCCCCCAATCGGTGTATTGAGAGCTCTCACGTTGGAGTGGGAATCTCTCAGGTGAATCTGGGAATGACCATTGTCACATGGGAAGGTGGACGCCAGACATGGGCCGCCTCAAGTCGACCGCTGTGTTCTGGGTGGTGCGGCGTGGCGGCTTGGTGCGGCACGCGATCACGGTGTCCCCGTGTGCACACGCCCCGAACAGTGCAGTTGAGGGTGCGTGTGGTGCGGCGGTGACGTTGCGGTTGCCGACGCCGAACGATCGCGTGCCGAAGACCCGGACGGTCACTGCTCGGTGCGCTGAGTGCACCGCCGCCGTAGGGCGGCTGGGTGCGCGCGATGTCGTCTGGGATTCCTGACCGGCCAATTGCGCGTCTCGGGATGGCGGGCGCGGAGGGTGATCGGTCGTTTCGGTGCGACGAGATCCGAAAGAAGGGAGAAGGAGATGGGGACGGTCTGGAGCCGGTGGTGGCGCCGGTCGAGATCAGCGGGTTTTGCACGTCGGTGTGCGACGGCGAGAAGGGAGAGGTGGCGGGATGTCGGGGCTGGTGATGGTGCTGTTGGTCGTGGTGCTGGTGGTCGTGGCGCTGGTGGTGACGGCGTTGACGATGTACGCGTAGCTGCGCTTCCCGGGCCGGTGTGGGTGCGGTTGATACGGGGTTCGCAGTGGCACCGGGCGGGGGCCGAATGTGGTCCGCGTTCGGGTGCGGTGACGGAATTTTCCGGAGTGTGTCCGCCGCGCGCGGGCGGGTATGTGATCTGCCTGGACTGCGCGTACGTGTCCGGTATCGCAGAGCAGGCGGCGACCTATGTGCCGGAGCAGCCTGCCGAGCGGACCACCGAGATCCCTGTGGTGCCGGAGGAGTGCGCGGACTTGGGTGCGGCGGTGTTGGCGGGGCCGTGGGCCTCGGTCGCGCCGGGTCGGCACCGAGCCGACGGGCCGACCGGCCAGATCCCCCGCGTGCCTGCGCACGCGCGATCGAGGCCGTCTTGGTCTCTCAGCAATGTGGGCGTGGAAGCTCCCGGCAGCTGGTACCTGCCGGGGACGTCCACGCCCAGTGGCGAGGGTATCGCCTCGGCCGCCTGACGTGCCCAGGCCCCGAAAGTTCTTCGATCGAATCGAGGTTTTTCCGATGTCCCCAGCAACACCCGTATCCACTTCCGCCTCGGCCGCTCCGAGCGCGAGGGAGCTGGTCGAGCACGCCCAGCAGGTACAGGACCGGCTCAAGACCGTCCTCGAAGATCTGCCACGTTCCGGGGTGGTGACCGAGCGGGACTGCACTCGCCTCGCTGCGTCGCTCCGCGGTTTGGCGAAAGCCTTCGACCGCCACGCCCCCACCTGCCCTGCTTCCGCGCCGATCGAGCCTGCGCCCGGTACGCGCGGCCGTGCATGGGTGTACCCGGGGCAGCAGCGGTAATCGGTAATCGATCTCCCGGCGCGGGCTGGACATGGCAGTCCGTTGCCGGGTGGCCCGGCACCTGACGAGCCCCTCGGCGGGTGCCGGTGGCGGGCGGGGTCTGTGTTTCCCCGGACACGCCCCGCCCACCCCGGCCGCACAGCCCGCCGCCCTGCCGGTTGTGCGGCCGGGTCCCGCCCCGAAGCCCTATGCGGCTACCGGTTCTTTGTCCCGTGTCGTTTGTCGTTGTGCGAAAAGAGCTATCAATGGGTCCTGATCCGCCGCCCTCGATTCACGCCCAGGTTCGGGCGCTGTTGACCCGCCAGGCGGGCCGGGAGTGGTTACTGCTGCCCGCACGGGACGCGAGGTGGCGGCTGCCGGGCGGATCGGTCCGAGAGGGTGAAACCCCCACTGACGCAGCCTGCCGGGTTCTGTACGAGGAAGCCGGGCTGACCACTGCGGAGGAACCGAAACTCGGCGCGCACATCTGGGATGCGGCGTCGTTCGGCGGCGGGCCGGTCACGATCACCTACGTCTTCGCCGTGACCGCCGCGAACAACCTGGCCCCGCCCGGGGAATGGGTCGATCGCCGCGGAGCGGTCACCTTGCTCGACCCCGACGACATGATCAGCCTCGCCGACCTCGCCGACGGACTCCGTGTCCCGAGGGTGCACTACCAGGAACACCTGCCCTGACCGAGGTCGTGCCGGCCGCCTCGCGCAGACCTCGCGTCCTCGCCCGTCGGCGCGCTCCGGTTGAACAGAAAGAAATTCAATGACGGCTAAGACTCCCGGGCTGCCCTGCGCCTGGCATTACCACCCGGGCCGCGACATCACGCTGCGATGGGCGCGCCCCGACGGTCACTTCACGATCCATGCCGGTGATCAGCGCGGCAAGCACAGCAACCACACCCAACTCGACACCGTCCACGTCTCCCCACCCTGGCAGGACGACCACGACGTCGCCCGTAAAGCCGCCGATTGGGCCAAAAACAACCCGCACACACCCCAGGTCGGAGGACACCTGTGATCGACCTGTACCCGAACAGGATCGCGACGCTGAGGTTGCGCGCTGAACTTTCGGCTACCGAGCTCGAGGTGGCACGGCTGGTGGCGTGCAACCTGCCCAACATGGACATCGCGACGTCGCTGTGCCGCAGCGAAGACACCATCAAAAACCGCCTCGTACGCCTGTTCCGCGCCACCGGCGCGAGCACCCGGCCGCAGTTCGTGGTGTGGATGTACGAAACCGGACACGTCCTGCCCGGACTGCCCCGCCTGCCCGAAGCCCCACTCCGGCCCCGACACCGCACCAGCACGCCTCTCACCGCCGAAGAAGCCGCCGCGCTGAGCCTGCCCGCCCTACGCCATCAGCTCGCCGCCACCCGCACCGAACTCGACACCCTGGTCACCTTTGTCGACCCCCACCGGGAACGGACATGAGCTCCGCACTTGGTGAACCCCGTCCCGGTCGCGCACCGACCCCAGCGCGCACCTCTCCCGAATCTCGCCAGCATCACCTCGCCTACCTGCACCAGCAGGCCACCCCTGGTCCACACCGCGCACCCGAGCAGGTCGCCGGGTGGATCGGGGACCACCGGAACCTCGTCTTAGCCGGGGTACGTCTGGGCACCGCCCCTGAGCTGGGTGCGGCTGCTGCGCAGCTGGCGCTCGCGGTGTGGCGCCACGCCGGGCAGGTGCCGGACCCGGCCTGGCAGGCCGCTCTCGCGCACGCGGGGGAAGAAGCCGCGATCACCGCCCGCCAACCCGCAGTCGTGGCCGAACTCTGCGAACACAGCGCCCGCACCTGGCAGAACACCGACCCGGTCACCGCCGAGAGCCAGTGGATTCGAGCACTCACGATCCGGCTGCGCCTGCCCGTCAACGACGCCCTGCTGACCACGGTCGATGCACTCACCCAGCTCTACGCCCTGCGCCACCGCTGGCCCTTGGTCCTGGACCTCAACCTCTGGCTCCTCGACTACTGCGCGGACCACGGCCACCTCGCCGGAGCAGTCCACGCCCACCTCGCCCTCGCTCACGCCCGCTCCCACGCCGAACGCTCCGCCTCAGCCCACGAACACCTCGAACCACATGAGGAATCCCCCATGCACGAAGCAAATACCCCACACCGGCGACACTGCGGTCTCGAACGCGTCCAGCTCGCCCAGCAGCTCAAAGCTTCCTACGAGAACGGCGCCACCATCCGGTCTCTGCGCGCGGAGACCCAGCTTTCCTACGGCAAGGTCCATCGCCTTCTGGCAGAAGCGGGCACGACCTTCCGCTCCCGAGGGGGCTAGCGCCTCCACTCGAACTGACCCCGGACCCGTCCCCCGTGCCTGCTGGCCGAAAGCGACGTCCCCGCCGTGCTCCGGCACCTCGACCAACCCGACCACACCAGCCTTGCGGCCCCGTACCAGGAGCTCCTCACATGACCGGAAGACATAGCGGGATCCGGCTTGTTTCGGTCGATGTCGGCGGCGTGCTCGGCACTGTCGCAGGACACAGCCTCGGCACAGCGCTCGCCGCCGCCTCACCGCACGAGCACTCCACCGTCGTCGACATCGTGCGCCGCGCACTCCACACCCACCCCCAGACCACCGACGAGTTAATCCAGCACCTCGCCACCGAACTCGCCCTGCCCGCCCGAAGAGTGCGCGACATCCTGCGCACACCACGGCCCCTGCTGCTGATCCCCACCGCACGAGCGCTCCTGGCCGGACTGCGGGATGCCTGCCCTGACGTGCAGGTCGTGGTGTGCTCGAACCTGGCCGCCGCCGACGCCGCCCACGCCGACCTCGTCCGCGCCGAACTCAGTGACCAGCTCGACGCCGCTTACTTCTCCTACAGGACCGGACTCGCGAAAGGCACTGGTCCGGACGTGTTCCAGCACATCGCCCGTCAGCACCACGTACGAGTCTCCGAGATCGTCCACATCGGCGACAAAATTGACGACGACGTCCACGCACCCCTGCTCGCAGGCTGCCGCACCCTCTGGGTCCACCCCGACCACACCAGTACACCCCGCGTCGCCGCCCTCGACCGCTACCGCACCGCCGCCGACCTGGCCGGGGCCGTCACCGAACTCCGTCGGTGGATCCCCGACAGCGTTCCGCGCCCGACCCTTCCCGTACGCGCAGCCGGGCTGATTCGCAACACCGCCGGGCAGCTTCTCCTCGTCCGGGGACCGACTGACGAGAAGTTCTCTTTTCCTGGTGGACGCTGCGAATCCCGCGGGGCCGATTCGCCACCGCAGGCGATGGTCCGCGAAGTCCACGAGGAACTCCGTCTCACCGTCACGCCGGGAGCGCTGCTGTGGGCCGGGTGGTCGGAAGGCGAGTCCTCGGCCGGCGAGAACAAAGCCCACTTCCTCTTCGAAGCCCACCTCGTCGGCACCACCGTGCCCGATCCGGACCCCGCCGAGGTCGCCGAATACCGGTGGGCCTCCAACAACGACGCACTGCACCTACTGCACCCGGCCGAAGCCAACCGGCTCGTGCGCATCACCCGCCGACAACCCCACGGCTGGCAATACCAGCCCCGACCCATCCGCACGTCCGAACCGGGAACCGCCCCATGACCACACCCAGCCGCGAAGCCGCGCTGCGAGGACGCCGCCGCCGCACCCTCGCCCGCAAACTCACCGCACGCTTCGACGCGGGCGAGACCGTCATCGGCGACCTCGCCACGGCAATCGGGCGCAAACCCAGCCTCGTGCGGCGGCTACTGGAAGAAGCCGGAGTCCACACCGAACACAGCCCCTATATCGGCGCCGACGACGACCAGCTCGCTACCTGCCTCGCCGCCCGGCACCACCAGCACGGCGACTCCATCACGGCACTGATCCACGACACCAGCCTGCACCGCGCCCGTCTCCACGCTCTGCTCCACCACGCCGAACAACCACCCCGCCGGGCCAAGGCCGCCACACCACCCCCACCTGGCACGGGCCAGCAGTACCTCCACGGCGCCAGCCTGCGCGAACTCGAACGCCGCACCGGCATCGACTACTCCACCCTCGCAACCAAACTCCGCGCCGCAGGCGTGCCGTTGCGCCCACCGGGACGTTCACCCACGAAACCTGACCTGTAGGTCGTTTCACTGAGCGGGAACAACCAGCCAGAGATGCCAGCCGGTTGCCGCAGCAGGCGATCTCAACCCACAGAACCCGAGGGTATGGCCTTGCAGGTGCCGATACCTGCACATATGGCCATATCTTGATCAAACTAACTGAGAGGAGGTGAGCACAGATGGGTAGCGACGGCGGACCTTGCCCGAACTGCGGCGGAAGCGGCCAGCAGGGCGGTGACGACTGCAACACCTGCGGCGGCACCGGCCAGATTTAACCCGTCCAGAGGCTCGGTGTGGCTGGGCGGCAACACTCGCCTGACGCTGCCCGGCTACACCGAGTAGGACGACTAGAGTTGGCCCGCCAACGACCTCAGCCCCTACCTGATGCTCCCGGAGATGCCCGCGTGTCTGATCGGTTCGTTCACCTGCACGTGCACACCGAGTTTTCGATGCTAGACGGTGCCGCCAAGCACGACGCGCTGTTCGCCGAGGTCGCTCGGCTTGAACAGCCTGCGGTGGCAATGACCGACCACGGCAACATGTTCGGTGCGCACTCCTTCTATGCGCAGGCCAAGAAGGCCGGCATCAAGCCGATCATCGGCATTGAGGCCTATGTCGCTCCAGCCAGCCGCTACCACAAGAAACCCATGTTCTGGGGCGAGCGCGCGCGAACCGGCAAGAAAGAGGTCGACGAGTACGGCGAGAGCGGCGACGTCTCCGGCGCCGGTGCGTACACGCACATGACCATGGTCGCCCAGAACTCGACCGGACTACGCAATCTATTCAAACTGTCCTCGCTGGCGTCGACGGAAGGATTCTTCCGCAAGCCTCGAATGGATAAGGAACTGATCGCCGAGCATTCCGAGGGGATCATTGCGACCAGCGGTTGTCTAGCGGGTGAAATACTCACTCGACTCCGCCTCGGCCAGAAGCAAGAAGCATTGCAAGCCGCCTCGGACTACAAGGATATTTTCGGGGCAGACCGCTTCTTCATCGAGGTCATGGACCACGGAATCCAGATGGAGCGCGATATCCGCACTGAATTGCTGGATATTGCCCGTCAACTTGAGCTCCGCACCGTGGCGACGAACGACAGTCACTATGTGACCGCCGATCAGGCTGGCCACCACGATGCGTTGTTGTGCCTGCAAACACGCTCCACGCTGGCTGACACCGACAGGTTCAAGTTCAACGGCGACGGCTACCACATCAAATCGTCAGCTGAGATGCGCGAATACTGGGATACCGAGGTGCCCGGCGCGGCAGATAGCACGCTGCTCATCACTGACATGGTCGAGGGCTACGAAGAGGCGTTCGCAGCGACGAACCGAATGCCCCAGGCCAAGATCAAGCCTGGCAGTACCGACGTCGAGGTGCTACGCGACGAGGTCGAGGAGTTCATTCCGACCCGATTCGCGGGTGACAGCTTCACGCAGGAATACCGTGACCAGCTTGAGTGGGAACTCAAGGTCATCACCGAGAAGGGGTACAGTTCGTACTTCCTAGTCGTCGGCGACATGATTCGGTGGGCCAAGGACAATGGAATCCGTGTAGGCCCGGGTCGCGGGTCGGCGGCGGGCGCATTGCTGTCGTACGTGTTGCACATTATCGATATCGACCCTTTGAAGCACGGGCTGCTGTTCGAGCGGTTCCTTAATCCCGAGCGTGACTCGCCGCCGGATATCGATATCGACTTCGATGAGCGCAGGCGCGATGAGGTCATCGCCTATGCGAAGCAAAAGTACGGCGAAGAGTACTTCGCTAAGGTCATCACCTACGGCACGATTAAGACCAAGGCTGCATTCAAGGACGCTGCTCGTGTGCACCTCGGGCAACCCGGGTTCCAGCTTGCCGACCAGTTCAGCAAAGCGCTACCAGCGCCAATCGCAGCGAAAGACATCCCATTGTCCGGGATCGTCAACCCAAAGCACGAGCGTTACGCAGAGGCCACCGAGGTTCGTGCGCTGATCGAAAAAGACGCGCAGATCGGCAAGATTTTCGACACCGCTCTCGGCCTCGAAGGGCTGATCCGAAACGCGGGCGTGCACGCCTGCGCCCACATCATCTCCCGCGAGCCGTTGCTCGACGTGCTGCCGCTGTGGAAGCGAGACGACGGCGAGATCATTACCGGCTGGGACGGGCCGCAGTGTGAGGACGTGGGCCTACTAAAGATCGATATCCTCGGGCTGGTCAACATGACCACGATCGACGACACCGTGCGCATGGTGAAGGCCAACCACGGTGTCGAGATCGAACCGCTCGACATCCCTCTCGATGACGCGCCTACCTACGAGCTCCTGGGCCGTGGCGAGAGCTTGGGCGTGTTCCAGCTTGAAGGCGGCGGGATGCAGTCGCTGCTCAAGCGCATGGCCCCCACACGGTTCGGCGACATCGTCGCCTGCGTCGCCCTATACCGACCGGGCCCGATGGACGTCAATGCTCACCTGGACTACGCCGACCGCAAGAACGGCAAGAAGCCAGTCGAACCGATTCATGCCGAACTCGACAAGCCTCTTGAGGATGTACTCGGTGAGACCTACGGCCTGATCGTCTATCAGGAACAGATCATGGCCATCGCGCAGCAAGTTGCCGGGTACACCCTCGGACAAGCCGACTTGCTACGGCGTGCGATGGGTAAAAAGAAGAAGGAGGTGATGGACGAGCAGTTCGCCCGCTTCGAGGCCGGGATGGCCGAACGCGAGTACAGCAAAGAGGCCATCAACCAGCTCTGGGCGACAGTGCTGCCCTTCGCCGGGTACGCGTTCAACAAGTCCCACGCCGCTGCCTACGGCCTGGTGACCTACTGGACGGCCTACCTGAAGGCACACTACCCGGCCGAATACATGGCGGCACTACTCACCGCCAACGCGCACAACAAGGACAAGACCGGCGTCTACCTGTCCGAGTGCCGCCGGATGGGCATTCGAGTGCTGCCACCGGATGTGAACGAATCCGTAGTCGGGCACGCCGCCGTGGACGGCCGCATCCGCTTCGGAATGGGAGCCATCCGCAACGTCGGCGCGAACGTGGTCGAGTCGATCACCAAGACACGTAAGACCAAGGGACGCTACACCTCGTTCACCGATTTCCTCGACAAAATCGAGATCACCGCCTGCAACAAGCGAGTCATTGAGTCCCTGATCAAGGCCGGAGCCTTCGATTCGCTCGGACTCACTCGCATGGCCCTAACTCAGCACCACGAAGCAGCAGTCGACGCCGTGATCAGCCTCAAGCGCCAAGAGGCAATGGGACAGTTCGACCTGTTCGGCGGAGCCGACGACACCTCAGCCAGTGATGACTCCTCACCGTTGGCACATCTTCAGTTCACCAACGAGGAATGGCCACGCAAACAGCTTCTCGCGTACGAACGTGAAATGCTCGGCCTCTACGTCTCGGCACATCCCCTGGACGGAGCCGAACGGCTGTTGAGGCCGTACCAAGACACGAGCATCGCCGAACTCGTCGGCGGGGAGCGCGAACCGAGCAACAATGGCAAGGAAGAAGCCAAAATCGCCGGGATGATCTCGGGGATTCAGCGCCGTCTTAACAAGAACGGACAACCCTGGGCGATCGTCACCCTGGAAGACTTCGACGCCAGTGTCGAAGTGCTGTTCTTCCCGAAGTCCTACGAGATGTTCTCCGACTGCTTGATCGAGGACAACGCAATGGCGGTAAAGGGCCGGGTCAACGAACGTGAGGGCGAGATCAGCGTGTTCGCCGCGGATGCGGTTCCGGTGGACATCGCTGCAGCCGAGCACTCTCCCGGCTCAGCACCGCCGCTGGTGCTGCGCGTCGATGCCAAAAGGATCACCAAAGAGATCGTCGCCGAGCTACGCAACACACTAGGGTCTTACAAGGGCGACACCCCGGTCCACATCCACTTGAGCCGTACACGCCTCGAACTACCAGCGTGGCCGGTCAAGGTCTGCACCGAACTCGTCTCCGAACTCAAATCGGTACGAGGCATCGCGATCGAACGCGCGGCCTCAACATGACCAATGAACCAGAAGTAGAACTCACCACACAACAACCGTGTCCGCGCTGTGGGACACCGACCCTGGCTGCCGTCACCGTGCCCACGCGCAACACCGAGCATTCCGTCCCGCAGTACGCCACGGTGACCCTCTGCCCGAACTGCGATCGTCACCACCCCGCACCCGAGGTACAGGGCGTAATCGCCTACTTCACGCTCAACGAACACATCTCCACAGACGAGATCGAGGGCGCAGGGCAGGTCCTGTCGGACTGGGCTCGGTACGTTGCCGCTCACCCTCCGGTCTACAACTCAGACAATCTTGACGAGGACATCGAGGCATGGGCACGCGGCGAGATGTGAACCGGCCTTTTCAAGGGATCGAGCGCGTCGTTAAGGGACAGGGTCGAGTACGTCGAGTTGGTCCTGAATACGGTCGGCTTCGGGATCGCCGATGTGGTCCGCGATCTGGAGAGCACGGCGTCAGGAACGGGCCGCACCCTCAGCGTCCTGTTGTTGGTTAAGGATCTGGCCGAGGATGTCGAGGGCGTCGACCTCGCTGAATCGTGCGGTGTGTTCGGCTGCGTATTCGATGGCGTGCCGAGCGAGTACTTCGGCGTCACCGAGATCGTTCAGATGCAGGCGGGTCTCGGCCAGGCGGGTGTAGGCGTAGCAGTGCAGCAACGGGTCGCCGCCGATGGGAAGTTGCTCCACGGCGCGGGTGAGATCAGTTGCGGCTGCATCCAGGTCACGAGTGGCCAGGTAGAGCATTCCGCGCAGGGACCGGGCGCTGGCTGCACCCGAGGTGGCACCGATGCTGTCGAGGGCGTCAATTGATTCGGTCAGTGGGCTCGCCGCGGTGTCCGGAGCGTCGCCTCGCAGGAGTTGTGCTCGGCCGAGGACTTGGGCCGCCCAGCCGATATCGCGGAGATCTCCTCGGCGGCGACGCAGTTCCAACGAGTGGCTCAGGTGTTCAACGGCTGAGTCGAGTTCGCGTCGTTCCTGGTCGATATAGCCCAGGATGTAGTGCAGCCAGGCATGTCCTTCGATGGCGTCGGAGCGTTCGGTGACCTCCATGACGGCTTGAACGAGGGAATAGGCCGTGTCGTAGGTCTTGACGAGGATGACGTAGTTGAAGGCGCAGGCGACGAGTTGCCAGGCCAGCCGGTTCCAGCCCTTGTCGATGGCGGTGCGCACGGCTGCGGGGAGGTATTCCCACCGGGTTTCCGACCATTCGAGGGCAGCTTCGTAGGAGTCGAATGCGGGCGGGGAGACCGACGGGGGCGGGGTGTCCAGAGGGGGGCCGATGGCGCGGTCGGGTGCGAGCATGACTGAGGCGTTGGCCCAGCCGTGCAACATGTAGATCAGGCCGCGCTCGGTGGCGCCGTCTCTGACTGCACGAGGATCAACTCGGCGAGATTCCTCAAGTGCGATGGCCCGGTGTAGTTCGTGGTAGGTCCAGTCCCGGCCGTGTTTGGTCAGCAGTGACACGTCGGCGACCTCGTTGAGCAGTTCCCGCACGAGTGCAACGTCGGTGCCTGTCGTGGCGGCGGCTGACTCGGGCGTGATTTCGGGCAGGATCGCGCAGAGCCGCCAGGCTCGGGCTTGGTCTTCGGTGAGGTGTTGGTAGGACAGGCGTGCGGCGCGGCGGACGGCATCGGGAGGGGCGGTGTCGGCGGACATCTCGGCGATCATCTCCTCGTCGGCGTTGTGCGCGGCGATGTAGTCCCCGAGTGACCGCAGTGCCAGCGGAAGGCCGCCGCCGCGGGAGGCGAGTCCGGCGACCTTGTACTCGGGCTGCCTGGCTCGGGTTGCGATGAGTGCCGTGGCGTCGTCAGGTTCCAGGGGCGGTACGGACAGCCACAACACCCGGCCCGGGACGTCAGGCACTCGATCACGACTCGTTATCAGCACCACGCTACCGGGCGAAGCGGGGATCAAGGCCGAGATTTGCTCTGATCGGGCGTTGTCCACACCGATGATGTAGCGCTTGTCCAGCAGGACGCTGCGCCACAGTCCCATCAGTTCGTCGAGGTCCGACGGCAACTCGGTGACCGGGGTTCCGGTGGCGATGCCACACCACGACCGCAGCACCACCGCCGGAGCACGAGGTCCGGTGTTCGAGTCCCAGGCCCGCAGATCCGCCCACAGCACTCCGTCGAAGCGGCGACGCATTCGCGCGGCGGCGGCGACTGCGACGGCGGTCTTGCCAATCCCACCCGGGCCGGTCAGCACCACCGTGCGCGGCGATGACGCGTCAGAGGGTACGGGTTGTGACCACTCACCGGTGATGGTTTCCAGCAGCTGCACGCGGTCGACGAGGTTCTCGACCGGGGGGAGCTGCGCTGGGACGACCGCTGCACCGTTTCCGTGGGCAGCGCTGTTGCCGTTCGTGGTGTTGTGGCCGTTGGAAGTCTGCAGGTGTGTGACGGCGTCGGCGAGGTCGCCGGCCGTAGCGAGCTCGTGATCGAGCTTCCGGGCCATCTCCAGGCCCAGTCGACGCTGCCCGGACTCCAGCCGCGACAGCATGGTGTGGTGCACCTGGATTGACTTCGCCAATTCGCGGACGCCGCGTGCGCGTTCCTGGCGCCACTGCTGTACGAGCGCGCCGATGTCCTCGTCTCGCATCGGCCACCCCCATCTGAGCTACGAGGTCTCCCCAATCTGTCGTAGCACGACAGAGCCGAAAGCCCCTGCCCGTGATACTCGAACGAGTGAATGTGAAGTGGTCGTCTCAGAGGGCCGAGGGGCGAGTCACGTCGGTGAGGTCTGGGTTCGCCGCTTCGAACGCATCCAGTAGCTCCTCGGCGTTTCCACCACGAGCCCGCGCTGCCTCGGCCGCGGTGAGGGGGATCAAGGTCATTACGTCCACCAGCACCGACTTCTCCGGGCCGAACAGGACATTGAACTCGTCGTCCAGGTACGGGTGCGCGGCGACCAGCACCCCGTGGATCTGGGTTTCGGCGAGCAGCGGCTCGGGGTTGCTGATCACGCTCTGGTGCACCATGCCCCGCCCCGAGCTCGCGATCACCTCCAGCGTGGCCCGCACCAGGACCTGTGCCGCACCGGCCTGCTCAGGCTTCACCGAGCACACGAGCTCCTGCGGGTAGATCACGGTTATGCGCTTGCGGCACAGTCCGAGCGTGGACACCGAAGCGAACTCGGGCCGCACCCACTGGGCAATCTCGATCTCGTCCTCGGACTGGCTTTCCGTGATATCTCCGAGAAAGCGTGCGTAGTGAGCGCGAAGTACGTCGAGGTTCATACGTCGAGCAGTTCCGCTAGGTCATCAGGAAACTCGAACTGCCCCTGTGCAATGAGTCTCGGAGTGCGCCCCTTTCTCGTCGTGGCGGCTTTGTCCGCCCCGTATTCGAGCAAGAGGCGGATCATCGCTCCGTCTGGGCTCTTGCGCCAACGACTGACCGCGAGATGGAGCGGAGTCTTTGCGGCACCTGCGGTCGTGGTGGAACGTACACTCGCGCCTGCTTCCAAGAGGTGCCGTGCCGCGTCGACGGCGCCCTCTTGCACAGCAAAGAACAAGGGCGTGTAGCCCTCACGGTCCTCTGTGAGATCCACGCCTACGCCTGCCGCGAGACGCTGCTGCACGGTCGTGACGTCGTTTTCCGCCGCTGCATAGTGCAGCGGGTCACGGCCCATGCGGTCCAGATCAGTCATCCTGACCTCCTTCTACGGAAACGGATGATACGTTGGCTACCGCGGGTGCTCATATCGGTGGCTACGGTTCGCCTGGGGAGTTTCAATCCGATATCTATCGGGATCATTTTGATCCTCAATGACCCGTTGTCTCGAATACCCTCCCTCTTCAGCCTCGATCTTGTACCGCCACCACTCTCTGTAAGGCTGGTGGCCGAAATGGAACTCTCCGGGCTGCGGCACGCTCATGCCGTTCCGGTCAGGTTTACCGGTGTCTGGGTTGATGAGCACTGGGTTACCGTCTGGGTACCGCCGGGCCGGGATCTCTTCTTCAGTCGCCGCACATTCGAAATCTTCGCCGTTTGGTGCACGATCAGCAGATCGGTAGATGTCACGTTTGGTTTGGGCGCGGAGTTTGACGCGGTTGCGGACGGGTTCGTAGCCACGCCGTTCGTCGCGTGGCGCGCCGTCTCCGGCGAGGGCGCGGCCTGTAGCGACTTCTCCGGCGACGCGTTTGACGGGACCGCCGCCGACGGTGTCGGCGATCAGGTGTCCGACGGCGCGGCCGGGGTTGTCCTTCCAGGTGTCGACGTCGAGGATGTTCTTGACCGTTTGGCCTGGATTGCTGACCGCGGAGGCGATGTTGGTGCCCGCTGCCACGGCCGCGTCGTCGATCTTGCTGGGGTTCTGGGCGAGTGAGGCTGCGAAGTCGAGCGTGGCTCCGAGGTTTTCGTCGATGCCGTCGCGTACTCCGTAGGCGAAGTCTTCGAGCATGCCCATCGTCTGCCCGAACCAGCCGGGTTTCTCGGGAGCGTGGTCGCGGGCTGCGGCGACGACGGTCGCGGCGAGGTCGGCGGACCCGCGGAGCTGGTCTCGGGTGCGTCGGAGAAGGTCCACGGCGGCCGTACGTTTCTCGTGACCGGGATCGTGGAACGGAGCTTGCTCGGGGGCGGGCGCACCTCGAGCTGCGGCCTCGTTGGCGGCTTGGTCGAGGGCGCGGGCGTGGTCGGCTCGCGCAGCGTCGGTGACTGCTTGGGCTTCGTCCCACATCAGCACCGCTTCGGCCGCCTTGCCCTGTGACCAGAGCAGGGCATCGGAGTAGGTGGTCAATGCCGAGGCGGCGTCGTTGAACGCATCGCCGCACAGCAGCCAGCGTGGCGGTTCGACCTCGTACATCGCGAGGAACCGGTCGGCGGCCGTGCCGTTCCACCCGTCGACGGTGATGTCGCGCATGCCCTCGCCAGCGGTGATCAGTGCGTCGCCGAACAGCGTGAACTTCTCGACCATCACGTTCAGCGCGTCCGGATCACCCGGGATCAGTGCTTTCGGGTCCCGGGTCTGCCCGAGTTCAGCGGCCATACTGCTCGATCGCCTTGCGCGCAGCTTCGTCGCTGTCGAGGTACTCCTGCGCGGCAGTGTCCAGCGCATAGGCGATGCCCTCGCCATCGCGGGTGAGGTTCTTGACCCCGTCGTGCCAGCGATCGCAGAACTCCGCGGTCACTGCGGCCAGGCGGGCATGTTCCCCGAATGCCGCCGCGGGGCTGTCGATGTCTCGGACGTCGCCGACTTCTCGCAGGGCGTCCATCACCCCGTACACACCATCAGCGGCCTCCACCAGCGCGTCCACCGCCACCGAGAAACCATCCGGCACCCCTCTGCGCCCCTTCGCTGATCGCCGATCCGCAGGCACACGCCCACCGCAGGAGCGCCCCAGGCGCTAGCTGATCGCCTGCGCCCACGCCTCCATGTCAGCGACGTCTCCTCGCCACGAGCGCCTTTTGATCTTGGTCCGCCCTAGCGAAAGAGGACTTTCGCACAGCACGGGCATCGCGTCCACAAGATCCGTGATTTCGCCCTCGGAGTGCGAACACGATCACAGCACTCACGCGTTTCACCGGTACTCCAGAGTCCTGCGAATCTGCTGGGTAGAGACCAACGACCCGACTCGATAACCCATTGGAGTGAACCGACGTGAGGTGACCAAGATTGTCACCAGGTCACCACTACCACCGCGGTTCCCGCTCCCCGCACGGTGTGTGCCAGGCACGAGCAATCGAAATCTCGGATCACCGAGCTCGTGATCACGATTCACCCGCGTAAGGAGTCGATCAATGCGTGTTTCGACGGCACAAGCGACGACGGTGGCACGGGCCTGGGTGCGCACATCACGTAGCACCCTCGCCGCGGAGAACAGTGAACTGCGTCGTCAGCTTCAATCCTGGCAGATCTACATCGCCGAGCTGGAGCGAGAGCTGGCGAGAGCGAGTGCGCAGGCGTGGGACACCGTGGCCGAGGTACCGGTGCGGGCCGTGTGGGAGTCCATTGTGGATTCCCGACTCGCGGGTGAACGGGAGCGCACGTGGGTGGTGTGGGCGGATCTCGATCAGTTCAAGCGGGTCAACGATCGGTATGGGCATCTGGCCGGGGACGCGGTCCTGCGGGCGGTGGCGCGGCGTCTGGAGGAAGCGTTCGCGGCGCGGTCGCCGGTGGTGTGCCGTCTCGGTGGCGACGAGTTCGGAGTGCTCGCCCGCGACCTCGACCGCGACGCGGACTTGGCACGCTTCGCCGCCCTGATGGCTGAACCGGTGGCGTTGCCGCATGGGTGCTCGGTGCTCGTGTCGGCGTCGATCGGTCTCGTGCATGCCGGCGAGCTCGCCCCCGGTGTGTCGCGCGAGGACGTGCTGCGCCGGGCGGACGCGGACTCCTACGCCCACAAACCACACCCTGTCCTCGGTGCTCCGAGCCCACGCACGCGGGCACGGCAGCTCGGTGGCGACGTGATCGGAGCGGCACGGTGACGGCGCGGACGGACCACGGCGGTACTCGTGATCACGATGCTCTGGGGCCTGGCAGCCGCTCCGCTGGTCGCGGTGAACCTGCTGGTGTGGCTTCCTCGATGGTGGATGCCGATCGCGGTTGGGACGAGCCTCGCGCTGTTGTCGGCGACGGTGCACGCGCGGTTCGGCGGGGACCCAGCGCTCGTGGCCTGGTGGTGGCTCTCCCTGGTCGGGTCCGTGCTGGGGCTGGTCGATTCGGTGCATCATCGGCTTCCGCACCCGTGGCTGGCGATCCTGAGCGCGGGGGGTCTGGTGGTGTTCGCCACGCTGCGCCCGGAAGCACTGGGCAGGCTGTTCGCCGCGAGCGTGGTGGTGCTGCTGCTCGGGCTGATCGTGCAGTGGATGGCGCCTGGGAAGGTCGGCTTTGGCGACACCGTGCTGTTGGTGGCGTTGACGCCGTACTGGGCCTGGTCGGGTTGGGCCACCGTCCTTACCGGACTGATCACGTCCCATCTCGTGCTCGGCGTGTTCGCCGCGGTGGCCTGGCTGGCCGGGATGCGGGGGCCGAACGCGCGGATCGCGGCCGGGCCGGGTTTGCTGCTGGGCGCGTGGGTTCCGTTGCTGGCGTGACCCTCGGCGCGCTGCTCCTCGCGGGTTGTGGAAGCGCACCGCGGCCGGTCGCGTCGGAGCCGACGATCGCCCCGCCTCCGCAGGCCGAAGCCGGGATCGGCGGTGGTGACCGGGAGGTGGTGAGGGCGTATGAGCGGTTCTGGGTGGTCTCGCGCGGACTGCCGCACCGCCCGGCCGAGCGGTGGCGCCCGGAGCTGGAACAGGTCGCGGCCGGGCCGATGGCCGAGATGATCCTGACCAACCTCGCCCGCCAACGGGAGCAGGGCATCACCCTCTACGGCGAGCTCCACCCGCGGATCACCGACGTTCACGTCGACGGGCCTCGGGCGGTGGTGACTGATTGCCAGGACGCGAGCCGGTCCGGGCAAGCCGAGGCCGTCTCCGGGGAACCGCGCACGGTTGGCGTGGCTCGTAATGCGGTGTCGGGCACGGTCGAACGCGGCCCGGACGGTACGTGGCGCGTCACGCGGATCGACTACCCGCAAGGAGGCTGCTGATGTCGCGCCGTGCCGACCTGGTGTTCGTGGCGCTGGCCGCGCTGGGAAGCAGCGTTCTCTTGGCACCTCCGGTGTTCGCTGACGGGGTCGTGGTCAGCCCTGGTGATGCGGACGGGCTGTACGGGTCCCCGTCGATTGACCTCGGTGCCGTCGCTGGCGGCACACCGTCGAACCCGGGCAGGCCCGGCTCGACGGAGCCGGGCAGCACGGCGGGCGGAGGTGTGGCGGGGCCGCCGTTGGGCTTGAGCTGGTCGGCCCCGGGAAGCGGTGTGCCCGAGTGGTTCACGGTTCTGCCGGAGTTCCGGTTCCCCGACTTCAGCGCACCTGCTCCGCCGTCGCCGGGGGTGCTGGCGGGGCAAGCCGCCGAGCAGTTACAGCTCCCATTGCCGACGCCCTCGCATTCCCCGGACGTGGCGTTGCCGGATGGCCGTTCGGCGACGGTGGTCGGTGAGCACACCTGGTTTTGGACCGAACCCGCCCGGTGGGAACCGGTGTCGCGGCGGGTGCAGGCCGGTGCGGTGTGGGCCGAAGTCACCGCCACCCCCGAGCGGTTGAGCTTCGATCCCGGCAATGAGCAAGGGCTCGTCTCGTGTCCGGGACCGGGCACTCCGTACGACCGCTCCTTCGGTGTGCACGCGCCGTCTCCGGACTGCGACGTCGTCTATCAGCGCTCCTCGGCCGACGAGCCGGGTGAGCAGGTGCGGGCGCAGTGGGCGATCACCTGGGCGGTGTCCTGGCGCGGCTTCGACGGCATCGCGCCCACCGGAGGCCAGCTTCCGGACATGACCTCGCGGGCCGCTGCGGATCTGGCCGTGGTCGAAGCCCAAGCACTCACCACCGGCTAGCTCGCCGAGATTTCGAGATCTCGAGTTTTCGAGGTTTCGAGGTTTTGTTCATCGCTGGTCACAGGGTTGATCGGCGTTTCGTTTCGCAGTTTTCCTATTCATGAGAGGGGACAGCTATGTCCGCACTCGAGAGGAGTGCCTCCAGCGCGCGGTCGTCGCCGAAGGAGTCAGCTACTTCTCCCCTGGTGCCGGGTCGTCGGCGTTGGTGGGTGTGGTTCACCGCTGGCCTGCTGATGGCCGGTGCGGTGGTGGGCAATGCGGTGTTGATCGGGCAGATGTCGGGTCGCGAGCCGGTGCTCGTGCTCGCTCGCGATGTGGCGTGGGGACAGCCGGTGTCCGGCGACGACGTGAAAACCGTCGACCTTCCGGTCGAGGTGGGCGCGTTCGCGGTTCGGGAAGTTGCGCAAGCCGGGATCGTCGGGCAGGTCGCCGGGCGGAACCTGCACGCCGGAGACCTCCTCGCGCCGGACGACCTCGCCGCTCAAGCGGTGCCGGGACCGGGGCAGTGGGTTCTCGGTCTGCGGCTGGAACCCGGCCGCTACCCCGCACGCGGCCTCGCCCCGAACGACCCCATCGCCGTTCACCCCGCCCCCGACGAGGGGGTCAGCAGCGGAAGTGGGACGCAGCAATCAGGGCAGGAGTTCCCGGCGCGGGTCGTGCACGTGTCACCGCCGGACGCGGACGGAGCGATCACCGCCGACGTCCTCATTCCCGAATCCACTGCACCGGCCGCGGTGGAGGCGGCCGTGGGCGGGGCGCAGGTCAGCCTGCTCGGCCCACCCCAGAAGTGACCAATCCCCTTGAGTAGAAGGAGAAACGTTCGCATGGCGATCACAGCAATGATCAGCGCACTCGGCGCACCAGGAGTCTCGACGACGGTGGCGGCGTTGGCGACTGCATGGCCCGGCCCGGTCTTGGCCGTGGACGCCGACCCGGCGCGGGGCAGCTTGGTGCCGGGGTGGTTGTCGCGGTGGTGGGTCGACGGGCGCCTCACCACGGACGGCGCGGTGACCTTCGCGGCGAGCACACGCAGGATGACGAGTGTGCCGGCCGAAGGACTCGCCGGTCACGCCCAGGAGGTTCCCCACGCCCGTCACGTCCGGGTTCTGCCCGGGGTGCTGCACCGCGAGCAGGCGACCGCTATCGGCTCGGACGGCTGGTCGCGTCTCGCGAGCGCGCTGCGCGACCTCACGGCCTCGGGGCCGGATGTCCTCGTCGACGCCGGACGGTGGTCCCCGCAGACTCCGTGGCCGCTTTTGGGTGCGGCGGATCGGGTGCTGCTGGCGGTGCGCCCAAGCCTGCGGTCGTGCTCCGGCAGCACCGATCTCGCCCGCCACCTGGCCGACCGGTACGCCGCGGTGGAACTGGCGGTGCTGGCAGCCGACTCCCGCGGTGCAGCCGACACCGCCGCAGCGCTCGGGCTGCCGGTGGGGCTCACCGTGCCCGAGGACGCGATGAGCGCGCACGTGTTCAGCGACGGTGCCCGAAGCCCAGCACGCCTCGATCGACGGCCCTTGTGGAGAGCCACTCGCCGCAACGCGCGCGCCTTCCACCGCCAAGCCCACCAGCCGGTGCGTTTCGACCATGACACGAACGTGGGCGTGGACATCGTGAGGGCGGGGATCGAATGACCACGACATCGACGCTGCCGTGGTTCGACGACGGCGACCCGATCCCTGATCCGACGTCGGTGGAATTCGTGCGGGGCGAGGTCGCCCGCCGAGTCGAGGCCGGCGACCTCGACGAGGCCACCGTGATCCATGAAGAACTCGCCATGTGGGCCGCCCACCGAGTCCGGCGAGGGCTCCCAGAACTCTCACATGCGGCCGAAAAACGCCTCGAAGAAGCCGTCCGTGGCGCCGTGAACGGACTCGGCGGCCTCGCACCGGTCCTGAACCGCGACCGTGTCGAGAACATCCACATTCACGGCTGCGACCACGTCCTCGTCGAATGCTCCGACGGCACCACAGCCCGCTGGCCCTACTCGGTAGCCGAGTCCGACGAAGCGCTACTAGAGCTGCTCGGAGAACTGTTCGCCCGGCTCGGACACACCTCCCGTGAGTTTTCTCCAGCGCACCCGATCGCGAACATGCGCATCCCCTTCGGTGGTCCGCTCGGGTCTCGTGTCGCGGCGGTCCGGGAGGTGTGCGCTCGGCCGCGGGTGGCAATCCGGCGGCATCGGCTCGCCCACGCCACCCTCGAGGACCTCCACACGAACGGCACGGTCGACAACCGGCTTCACGAGGTGCTCGCCGCAGCGGTCGCTGCCGGACTCAACGTACTGGTCACCGGCGGCCCGTACGCGGGCAAGACGACCATGTTGCGGGCACTGTGCCAGCAGATCCCCGCACCCGAGCACGTGATCACCATCGAGGATGACTACGAGCTCGGCCTGCACCTCGACCCACACCGACATCCTCTGATCACGGCGTGGGAAGCCCGCACCGCCGGAGCCGAAGGAACCGGGGAGATCACCCTCGATGATCTACTCAAGCAGGCCCTGCGGCACTCGCCCTCGCGGGTGATCGTCGGAGAAGTCCGTGCTGGGGAGATCACCGCGCTGCTGCGCGCGTTGGGCAACGGGGCAGCTGGCGGCATGGGCACCCTGCACGCCACCAGCGCCGCCGCCGTCCCCGACCGCATCGCCGCCCTCGGCCAGCTAGCCGACCCGCCGCTGCCGATCACGGCCGCGCACCGCTGGACCGCGTCCGCACTCGACCTCATCGTGCACGTCACCCGACACGACACCCCGCGAGGACGCCTCCGCACCATCGGGGAGATCGTGGAGGTCGGCCCGGTCGGCGACGCCGACATCCCCGACCTCACCCCGATGTTCGCCACCCCGGCGGGCCAGGACCGTGCGGTGCCGATCGGCCCGCCCAGCCCCGGGCTGCTCGACCGGCTCATCCACGCCGGGCTCGACCCCGACGTATTCGAGCCCCCGGTGCTCATCGGTGGTGGTCGGCGATGAACTCCTTCTTGCTGGGCGGAGCACTGTGTGGGTTCGCCTTCGCCCTCGCCACCCTGATCCTCCTGTGTGGACATGTCGGGTTTCCGTCGATCCGCTGGGTCCGTCCGGTGGCGAGCCGGTTCTCCCCGAGGTCGCTGCGGCTGGCCGCCGTGGCGGTGCCGCTCGGCGCGGTGGCGTGGTGGGTGACCGGCTGGCCGGTGGGCGGGATCGCCGTCGCGGCGGCCACGGTCGGCCTGCCCCGCATCCTGGCCCCGACCGCAGCACGCGACGGGATCGTGCGCGCCGAGGCGTTGGTGACCTGGACCCGTCGGGTCGCCGACCTGCTCGCTTCCGGTGCAGGGGGGCTCTCGCAGGCGATCACCCGCTCCGCCGCCACCGCCCCCGGGCCGCTGGCGGAACCAGTCGGACGGCTCGCGCACCGAGCCCGGCATCAGGGCACGGAGACGGCGCTACGTGCCTTCGCCGACGAACTGGCCGATCCTGCGGCCGATGCGATCGTGCTCGCCCTGCTGCTGCGGCTGCGCACCGGCGGACGCGGGCTCGCCGAGCTCCTGCACCGCCAGGCCGACGCCCAGGCCCGCGACGTCACCGCACGCCGGGACGTCGAAGCGGACCGGGCGAAACCGAGAACCACGGTGCGGTCCCTGATCGGCATCACGCTGACGATGCTCACCGGCCTGCTGATCTTCGCCGGGCACTACCTGAACCCCTTCGCCACCACCGACGGACAGCTGGTGCTCGCAGGGATCGCGGCGCTCGCGGCGGCCTCACTGGTGTGGATGCACCGCCTCACCACCCCGCCCACACCACACCGCTACCTCATCAGCACTGCTGGGGAGGTCCGATGACCCCGCTCGCACTACTGCTCGGGACCACCTTCGGAGCCGGTCTCGTCGCCATGTTCACCGCGTGCGTGCCCGCAGCACGGCTGGACCTTCCTGCCGCGCTGAACCACATCACCGTCCGCACGAACTCCGGGACGAACACGGCCCGCACCCTGCCCGCACGTCTTGCCCGACGGGCCGCGCGCGCCCGTCACCCGTGGCTCGGGCTCCCCGAAGCCGACCTGGACCTGCTGGAGATCGCCCCGCCGCAGTACGTGTCCCGACGGCTGCGCGGTGCGCTACTCGGCGCCGCAGGCGGAACCGGACTCGGATTCCTCGGGATGGCCGGGAACCTGGTTCCCGCTGTTGTCGTGGCCTTCGGCGCGGTGGCAGGCGCCGGGTTCGGCGGGATGCTCCCGTACTTCCAGCTCCGGGGCGCTGCCGCGCGGCGGCGTGAGGCTTATCGGCGGGTGCTCGCCGTCTACCTCGACCTCGTCGCCCAAGAGCGCAGTGCCGGCCGAGCGGCGAGTCCCGCGTTGCGCGAGGCCGCGGAGCTCTCCGAGCACCCGTTGTTCCTGCGGATTCGGGCCACCGTGGCACACGCACACCGGTTCGGCCACACCCCCTGGGACGCACTACGCGAGCTCGGCGACCGTATCCAGCTGCCGGAGCTGGCCGAAGTCGCCGACCTGGCCGACACCGCCGCCGACGGTGCGGCCATCGCCACCAGCCTGCACACCAAAGCCGCCTCCCTGCGTCACGCCGCGCTTGCTGCTGACAGCGCCGACGCCAACTCGCGCAGCGAACGCCTCAGCGTGCCGACCTCGTTGCTGATGCTCGCGTTCCTCGGCCTCGTGCTCTACCCGACCCTCGCCCAACTGCTCACCTGACACCGCACCACGAAAGGAACGCAGCTCATGCACGCGCTTCGCCACACCCTCACCCGCAGCACCGAAACCCTTCAGTACTGGGTCCTCACGCTCGTGCTCTCCACCACCACCGCCCTCGACCACCTGGCCACCCGCGCCCACCGAATCCGGTTCGACGACACCGGCTCGGAAACCACCGAGAAGGCCGTGCTGACCGCGATCGGCCTGGCCGTCGCGGTCGGGCTCGGCGCAGCGATCACCGCCGTGGTCAACAAATACCAAGGCCAAATCCACTAGCCGAAGGACCCTCCCCCATGTCTGTCCACACCAGACACAACTACTCGGATCGCGGGTCGGAGACCGTGGAAACCGCAGTGCTCGCCGGGCTGGCGCTAGTGCTACTGGTCTCGATCGTGCAGGCCGCGTTGTGGTGGCACACCCGCAGCCTGTGCCAGCACGCCGCCGCCACCGGCCTGCACGCCGCCCGCACCTACCACTCCACGCCCGACGCCGGAGAACACGCCGCCACCGACTTCCTCACCCGCGCGCCCAACGCCGCCACCGACCCCACCACGAACGTGGACGCCAGTGCGGAGGCGGTGACGGTGCGGGTGTCGGCGACCGCGCCGCGCCTGCTGCCGATCCCGGGCCTCGAATTCCGCGTCACCCGCACGGCGACGGCCGAACGGGAACGGTTCACCATAGGAGGCAGATCATGAACCGCCCGTGGACCTCGGATGAGGGTTCGGCGAGCGTGGAGCTCGCCGTGTTGACCCCGGTGGTGCTGGTGGTGCTGGCCGTGGTGATCGCGGGCGGACGGATCGTGACCGCTCACGCCGCCCTGGACACCGCCACTACCGCCGCAGCCCGCGCGGCTTCGCTGGCCCGCACCGCCACCGCAGCACACGCCGCAGCCACCACCACGGCCCGCGACACCCTGGCGCAGGAAGACGTCCACTGCGCACAGCCGTCCCTCCACATCGACACCGGCGCCTTCAACACCGCGCCGGGGACCGCCGGTGCGGTCGTGGTGCGGGCTTCGTGCACCGTCGCGCTCGCCGACCTCGCCCTGCCCACCATGCCCGGCAACATCCCACTGCACTCGGAGTTCACCAGCCCGATCGACCCGTTCCGGGGGCGCACATGAATTCCCACGACCGGGATCGGGGTTCGGTGAGCGTGCTGGTCGCGGTCCTACTGCCCGCCCTGCTGCTCCTGCTCGCCCTCGTTGTCGACGGGGCCGACCGGATGCGGGCGCTGGCCCGAGCAGACGCGGTCGCGGCCGAAGCCGCCCGCGCCGCACTCACCGCCCTCGACACCCGCACGCCCCAGATCACCCTCGACACCGCGCCGGCACGCTCAGCCGCGCAAGACGCGCTCACGGCTACCGGGCACCGCGGCGAGGTCGCCTTTGACGGGCAGCGCACCGTGCGCGTCACCGTGGCCCACACCGAACCCGCCCCGATCGGTCTGCTCGGCCCGGTCCACCACGTCACCGGGCGCGCGGAGGCGCAGCTCGGTGTCGGCACCAGCAACCCCGGACTCGCACCATGATCCTGCTCCTCGCGTTCCTGCGACGGCTCCCGATCCTGCTCGGGCTGCTGATCCTGCTCACGGTCCTGCCCGCGATGCTCGTACTCGGCACCCAATGGCTCGACTGGCCCCACCTCACCTGGCCCCCGCTGCACACCGGGTTCCTCGGGGAGTTCGAGCCCGCGCACTTCCGAGCCTGGACGGTGGACAGCTACCACGAGATCCGCCTCACCCTCGGCATCGACGGGTTCGTCATCGGCGGGTGCCTGCTGTTCATGTGGGCTCTCTGGGGCGTGATGATCTGCTGGATCACCGAAGACACCTACCTCCTGCTCCGATACGGGGCCAGGCAACTCCGCGAACACGGACCCAACGGGGCACGCGGCTGGATCACCGCCTTGGTCACCGGCACCGTCCTGCTCGGCACCGCCACACCCAGCCTCGCCTCAGCCCTTCCCCACACCCCGGTGGCGGCCAGCGCGCCCCGCCACCCCGGCGGCCCACACCGCGCTCCCCCCGAAGCGCCGCGGGCCGCACCGGAGACGGACGGGCACCACGCCCACGGCCCGTCCGTCTCCGGCCCCACCGTGTTCGTTCACCGCGGCGACAGCCTCTGGCTCCTCGCCAAGACACACCTCGGCGACGGCAACCGATGGCCCGAGATCACCGAACTCAACCCCCACCTCTCATGCGAACCCCAATTCCTCCTCGTCGGACAAACACTCCGCATGCCCGACGACGCCGCGCACACCCGACCACCGCCCCTACCCGAAGGAGTCCGCTGGATCACCGTCGGCAACGACGACACCCTCACCAGCCTCGCCCAACACCACCTCGACGACCCCGAACGCTGGCAAGAAATCTTCGACCTCAACGCCGGACGAACCCAACCCTCCAACCGCACACTGCGCTACCCACACATCCTCATCCCCGGATGGCGACTCGCGCTCCCACCGGCCAACACCACGATCAACCCGACCGCGCAGCCCGCCCACGACGAGCCCGAGCCGCACCCGCAGCCGCCTTCCGGCAGAAGCGAGCCGGTCGGCTCTCCGGCGGGACCCGCGCCAACGGCACCGCCTGCGCAATTCGACCGCACGCCTGCGGACCGCCCTTCGGGCAGTTCTCTCGCACCGGGTGTCATCGCGGCCTTGTCCGCAGCCGGAGTCGTGAGCGCCGCTGCGCTCCTGCGCTATCGATTCCGGCTGCGCCACGCCCCCACAACCGAGGCCACTCCACTTCCCGTGGTGTATCCCCTTCCCGTCGCCCTGCACCGCACACGCCTGGACAACGCGGACCATGGTGACGACGAACCCGCCGCCCCAGAGCCCGCCGAGGGTGCCGGCCCGAGTGCGACTCGGGACAGCGGCGAGCCGGTGACTGAGCCTGGTCGTCAGGGCACAGCCGGGGGCGTCGAGGCTGAATCGTCAGCGGCCGAGCCTGCCTTCGCCGACACCGAGGAGGCTGATGCGGGGCTGGAAATCGTGCACACCCCGGCGCCATCACCCGCTGCCCTGCGCGAACCTGTCCCGGCCCCGCCGACAAGCACGATCGAGAGTGAACCTCGGTTGCGCATCACACTGTTCGGGCCGCTGAGCCTGCACTACGGCCTGGAGACCGACCAGCGGGCACGTGAAGTCACCGAGAACTTGCAGCCACGGATGCGTGAGCTGCTGGCGTTCGTGGCCCTGCATCCGGCAGGGGTCAGCCGCGGGGAGTTCCTGGACGCGTTGTGGACACACTCCCCGAACACCAACGCGTTCAACACCGCCCTTTCGCGACTGCGTCACGCCCTGGCAACGATCGACCCGAACCTGGCGGAGTTGATCCGGGCTGGATCGGGCCGCTACCGACTCGATCCGGACAGGGTCACCGTGGATTACTGGGAGTTCACCACCGCACTCGCCTCCCGGCGCGGCGCGAACACCGATACCGACCGGTTCGCCGCTGACGAGCACATCATCGCCACGTACCACGGGACCCTCGTGACCGGCATCGACGCCGCATGGGCCGAACCACTACGCGAACGCGCCCGACGCGTGTTCCTCGAAGCCGTCGCCGCCTGCGCCCGCGCCCTGCACCACCACGATTCCCAACGCACACTCGCTCTCCTGGAGAATGCCGGCGACCTCGCGCCTGCCCACGAACCGTTGTATCGCGACATCATGCGCCTGCAATCCCACCTCGGGCATCACGAGTCCATTCCTCGCACCTTTGCCCTCCTCCAGACGCGGCTCGCCGACCTCGGCATCTCCCCTAGCGCCGATACTCGTTCCCTCGCCGTCCGCCTCACGCAACGCCCCTAACGAAACGCTAGCGATGCACCGACACCGCCCATTTCCGAGTACACGCATCGTTTCCATCGGTCATTTCCGCGATGATAGAATGGCACCGTCGCCAAACTTATCCGCATGACACTGGAGTGCGACCTCATCGCACTTCGAGGCGTGACTACTCGCCTAGAGCGTCGCCCCGCAAGGGAATTGTGGTGTTCCAGGGGTAGCCGGTGCGGCATCTGCCCCTTGCTCTTACCGCCGCGCCGACCGGGGTACCAACCGGGGCGCCAGCCGGGGGGCCACACGAGGATCCGCTTCATCACTCGCCCCCCGCCCCGCCCCGGAGAGCGCTGGTCACCGAGGATGCGGACAGTGCCGAGGCACACCCAGGCTCGTACGTCCCGCACTAGGAAGGACACATCAGCAGCCGGGCGGGCACCTCACATCCTCGGCGTTCCGCCGTCCTACTCTGCCTGTCTCACCAACCCCTGATTTCCACCTAATACCCTCTCGCCCCTTATATTCCACCGCCTCTTTATGGCTTTGATTGCGGGTTCGCGAGTTCCGCATTGCTCCACCCCCCTTGTCCCTATCTTTGGGGCGGCGAATGCGCCCCACTTTTCGCAGTTTCCCTGGTCGCGGGACTGGATTTTTTGAGAAGAGTACGGACTTCGCGGCCGTTTTCGCTTGCATTCATGGCTCGAGTCGAGCTAGCTTCGGGTTGTTCGGAATTCGCCGGACAATTTCGCGAATGGCACACCTGGCGTGAGCCATGTCCGCTACCCGTTGCGATGGAAAGGGAATTGCCATGACTGAAACGCCTACCGCCCCCGCCCCGACGTCCGGACGGTTGCGGAATGGTCAGTTGCGCGCTCAGGTGGCCGGGGTGCTGGCCGCCGATCGGAAAGCCGACCACAGCCCCCGGCAGGTGGCCACGGTATTGAACCGGTCGGCCGGTGCGGTCGGCAATGCGCTCAAGAAGTTGGCCGAGGAGGGTGCGGCGGAGGTCACCAGCGCGGCGCCGTTGCGCTACAAGGCCACCCGCACCACCCGCAAGGCCGCCACACCCCCCGCCGACACCGACGCGGGCACTGGTGCGTCCCCGGCGGCGAAGTCCGGCACCACCCGCGCGACGGCGAAAACCGGTGCCACGGCCAAGAAAACCACCACGGCCAGCAGCGCCCCGAAGTCGCGCAAGGCCGCCGCACCGAGCAAAACCACCACCGCCGTGAAAACCAGCAAGGCGGGCAAGACGGGCACCGCCGCCACGTCCAGCAAGGCGGGCGCGAAGTCGGGGAAGCCTGTTGCGTCCACGGCGCCGAGGGCGGTGCCGTCGTCGACGAAGGTGTCGGGTCCGGTGGCGCGGCCGAACGGGCAGCAGTACCACCCTCGCACCCTGGCCGGGCTGCCCGACGTGACCGCGTTGCGCAAGCTTCGCGAGGCCGAGGTGCCGGTGTTGCTGTACGGCCCGCCCGGCACCGGGAAAACGGCCATCGCGGAGGCCGCATTCCCCGACGTGATCACCGTGGCCGGGGACGGCGACACCACCGTCGCCGACCTCGTCGGTGAGTACACCCAAACCCCCGACGGGCGGTACCTGTTCGTACACGGGCCGCTGGTGCAAGCCATGCGGGAAGGCCGTCCTCTGTTCATCGATGACGCGAGCCTGATCTCGCCGACCGTGCTGGCGGTGGTGTACCCGGCGATGGACGGGCGCCGCGAAGTCGTGATCAAAGCCAACGGCGGCGAAAAGGTGACCGCCGCGCCGGGGTTCTACGTGATCGCCGGGCACAACCCCGGGGTACACGGGGCCATCGTCACCGATGCGTTGTCGTCGCGGTTTTCCGCTCAAGTTCAGGTCTCCAGCGACTACGAACTCGCCGCGCAGCTCCGGATCGAACCGAAAGCGGTGCACATCGCCCGCAACCTCGCCTCCAAGCAGCGCGCGGGCGAAATCGGGTGGGCGCCGCAATTGCGGGAATTGATCGCGTTCCACCGCATCGCAGGCGTACTCGGGACGAACGCAGCAGCCGGGAACCTGCTCAACCTGGCCCCGGAAGAAGACCGCGACACGGTGGCGGGCGTGGTCCGGTCCGTGTTCGGCGGGGCCATCGCCCCGCTTGCCCTCGGCGGGCGCATCTAGCCCGCCCGGCCCCGTCCCGGTTCGTATTTTTCTGTTGCTGTGAAAGGACATTCCCGCCCATGAGTACGCATGTGATCACCGACCCCGCCGCGACCCGCACCCCGATCCACGCGCCACCGTCGCCCGCGTGGCTGAGGCTGTCGGCCGCGCTGACCGAGGAGGTGCCGATCATCGCCGACCGCGACGACCTGATCGTGGACATCGCCCCCGGCGCCGGGCACGGCGCCCCGGCCTGCTTCCTGCCGCCGCACGCATCCATCGAAATCGACGGCACCCACCTCGGCAAGATCGACCCCGCCACCGTTGACCCCGCCGACCCGGCCGATCGCGCCCGCTACGCGACGGTGTGGGGGTTGTTCACCCACGAATGCGCACACGCCCAGCATTCCCGATGGGACCCGCCCGCCGATGCCCCAGCAGGGGCGGTGTCGGCCGCGATGTTGTTGGAGGAGTCGCGCATTGAATCCGCCCACCTGCGGCGCCGCCCGGATGATCGTCATTGGCTGCGCGCGTCGGCGCGCAACCTGATCCTCGCCGACATGCCCACCACACCCGGCATGACCGCCCCCGAAGCCGCGCAGGCGGCCGGGCTGCTGCTAGCCCGCACCGACGCCGGAATCCTCGAAAACGACGAAACCACCGGGCTGAAGTGGGTAATTCGCCACGTCCTCACCACCGACACGCTCGCCACCCTGAGCGGAATCTGGCGGAGCGCGCACGCCGTCGCCGACGACGATGCCGAGGCCATGATCGAACTCGGCCGCCGGTGGTGCGAGGCCGTCGGCACTGACCCCTACACCACGCCCCCGGACAGCAGTAGCGGAAGCGGCAGCACAGACTCCGGCGCGCGGGGGACGCGGTCGCCGTTGGCCAGCGAGGTACGGCGCACGGTGGACGAGGTCGCCCGCCATGCCGCCCGCGAGACACCCCCCGATGGCGGGGCGGCCCGTGCTGCTTCCGCTGCTGTGGAACAGGCCACCGCGACGCAATCCCAACAGATCAGCAAGGACGTCTTCGGCGACGGCGGCAACGGCCACTCCCGCACCGGCACCACCATCATCAGCGGACGCCGGGCACCGACCCCGGCCGAACGACGCGCGGCCCGCACGTTGGCCCGCGCACTCAACACCGCCGGGACCACCGAACGCCACGCCACCCGTACCACCTCACCGGTGCCGCCGGGCCGATTGCGGATGCGCGGCGCGCTAGCCGCCGACGCGCAACGTGCCGCCGGACGCATGCCCACCGCCGAACCGTTCACCCGCACCACCCGTAAAACCGCCCCCGCACCGCCCCTGCGGATCGGCATCGCCTGTGACACGTCGGACTCCATGGGGCGTTACACCGCCGAGGTGGCCTCGGCCGCGTGGATCTTGGCGCAGGCCACCCGACACACTTCCACGCCCGCCGAGTCCGCGACCGTGATCTTCAACCGCACCGTGCTTCCGATCACCTACCCCGGCACCGCGCCCGGCCGTGTCACCGACTTCACCACCTCCGGCAGCGACGAAAACCTCCCCCGTGCAATCCATTCCCTTGACGGCGCGCTTGGCCTCGCTCGCCCCGGGGCAGCCCGACTGCTGGTGATCATCAGCGACGGACGCTTCCACCGCTACGCCGCCGACGACGGCCAACGACTCCTCGACCGGCTCCGCGCCACCGGGTGCGCCGTGCTGTGGTTGACAACCGGCTCCGAGCCCACCCCGTTGACCGGTGCGACCGTGCACCACCTCAGCGACCCGGCCACCACCGCCACCGTCATCGGCCGCGCCGCCACCACCGCACTACGCCACGCCGCCCGCTAACCCCCGGCAGCCCGAGCCCGGTGCGGGGCCGACCACCTACCGGTCGGCCCCGCACCGCACTCGGTCACCACCCCGCACCCGCCACGCCACCGGTTCCGCACCCGTTCACCCCTGGTACCCGCGCCACACGGGAACCGGGGGCGAACCACGCCAACGGGGCACCATCGGCACCCATCACCCAGGACCACGGGTACGCGTGCCGGTAGTCGCCCCCGCGCGGCCGGGGCGCCAACCGGCGAAATGCGGGCAACAGGCCGTCACGTGGCAGCCGCCGAGGGCTAGTCGGGTGGTTCGGCGAGGATCTCCTCGGCCATCTCCAGCGCCAGGCGCCGGACCCCGCCGGGGAGCTCCCCGCGTCCGGCCGCCCACCCCAGCTCGTCCAGCAGCCCCACCCAGATGTAGCGCGACACCGGCACTATCGGCGCGATTCCGGCCAGGCCCGCCGCCTGCCCGCGCCGCGCTTCTTCCCGTGCCCGTTCCGCTGCCTGCGCAAGCCGCGCGCCCTCCTCACGCCATCGCTCACGCTGTGCCCGCGTCGCCACGCCTGGACCGTAAACCGCGCACTCCGCCCCCGCCCAGGTTCTCCACGAGCCCCTGCTCCGTAGGCGAGGCTCCTCGCCGCGGCACCGTGTCCTCGCCACCTCGATGCCGGCGAGAACACCACGTCCTCAGTTCAGCCCTACCCGCGAGCCGCGAGCACCCGAAGTCGCAGGCGAGGCAGACAGGCGCCGCGTAGCGGCAACGGTGCCGAATACCACCGCCCGCCGGGTAGGGGTCCTGGCCCGCCCCGCCCGGCGGTTTCGGCGCCGCCCTTGCCCGTCGCCGGTGTCCGGGCGTCGGCGGTGTCGGACCGTGCCGGGCACGCAGCCCGCTGCACCCCGTACGGGTTCCCCGGCTGGACATGGCCGTGCCCCGCCACCGGGGGGCGGGGCACGGTTCTGGGTGGGTGGACGGTCAGCGTGACCAGGGCACGGAGTGGGTGAAGTGGTGGCCCTGGGCGCTCATCAACAGCCGCACGGTCGGAGCGATCACAAGCGGCCAACGCTCGCCGAGGCTGGGCCAGTGCCCGACCATGCGCCACACCCCCGTTTCGCCGTGCAGCAGCCGCACCGTCACCCGCGCCGCATCGCCCACCGGTTCGGCCTCCTCCAACATGATCAGCACTTCGCACGGGCGGCCGGGAACCGGCGGCCGAGCGCTCCGGCGCCAGATGGCCGACAGCAGCCTCGGGATCGGTCCATCGGCCTCGTCAGGTGGCCCGGCAAGCTCCGAGACGACGAGTTCCAGGCAGTGCGCCCAGGACGGTGTGCGCATCGGTGGGCGCACCCGGACTCCGGACGCGGCGAGAATGATCTCATCGGCGCGCAGGTTCGTACGGCCCGCACGGAACTCGGACTAGGCCATCACCGCCGGATAGTTAGGATCAGCCGCGAGGGCGATCTGGACTGCCGGGGCCACTGTGGACGGCCACGACCGATCCAGGCCCCAGAATGCCTGGCACATCCGCCACCCGACCGGAGTCGCGACCACCACCCGCGCATCCACCGCCTCCGCCGATTCCGGCGCCACCCCGCCGTGCGCGGTCAAAACGACCACCGCCATCGGCCCGGGCATCAGTGGATGCGGGGGCTGTGGCGAAGTCCGCCACTTCCCCAGAAACCGCACCGGGCCGGGGCCACCGGCGGGGCCGGGATCGAACTCGGTCACCGCCAGCCCCCACCCGTCGGCCCGCGCCCACGGCGGACGCACCGCGACCCCCGGGGCGGCCAACACAACCTCATCGCCACGCACACCGGTACGCCCCCGATAGTCCTCCTCGGATTCCAGCGGCCACCCGGTCACATCTGAACTCAATTCGTTCTCCACGATCACGACCTCCATGTCACGCACACAGAATGGGGGCGAGACCGTGCCGCGCACGACACGGCCCCACCGTAACGCCCGAAACGAGAGGACTCAGTCGTCGTTCGCGGCGAGCGTGAACCGTTTCGGCGCCTCGCAGGTCTTCACCACAACGCCTTTTTCCGTCATCTTTTCCAGCGCGTTGTTCACAGCCCCCGAGGACCGACCCAATTCCTTCCCGATCTTGCTCGGTCCGAATTCAACACCGGGGTGCTCGGTGAGGAAATCCTCGACCAAACCGTGCAACGCTCCGGGTGCCAACCGTTCCTGCGTCACCGGCAGTGCAGACTCCTCCTTCTGCCCCGAGTTCGGTTCAGCCTCGGCCCCCTCCTCCGTCGCCCCTTCGGGCACGACCGCGAGCTCAGGCTGTCGGGGAACCTCTCCCGACTCCGATACCGACTCTTGGTCTTGGTCTTGGTCGGGGGCAGCTTCGGGTGCCGGGTGCTGCGGGCGGGACCACACCGATCGCGAACCGACGACATCGCGGATGACCGTGCCTGCCTGTGCCCACCTAGGCAGGGCCTTCGCCGCCGTGGACCGGCCGACCCCGGCCGCCACGGCCAGCGCAGCCGTGGTTTGCGGCTCGGCAGACAGCACCGTCCAGAGCTGACCCTCGGCGTCGGTCCGGGGACCGCCGTCTCCGCCCTGTGCGGCCGGGGCCGCATCCGGCACGGCATCCGCCGCAGGGGCGGCGGTGTCGGACTGTGCGGCCGGGGCCGTGGCCGCGCGGTTCTTCTTGGCTGATTTGGTGTTCGTCTTCTTCGTGTTTTTCGCGGGCATGACTTCACTCCCATATCCATCAGGAAACCAATAGGGGCCATGCCCCGGCCGGGGCGCCACCCCACCCGGTGCGCATCCAGAAATCGCGGGGTGACGCCATCCATGGACGCTCGATACCGCTCCGAATGTCAAGCGGAATCGCAAACAAGACACGTGACTTGTTTCCCGCTAGGCATGAAACCCCGACATCGTTACCCCAACTGGGTCCATTCACCGGATTCCGGATTGACAACCCAACCCCATGGAGCGTCGATACGCATCAGCGCCATCCCGGCGCCGTCAATTCCAGTTTCTCTCACTATCCCGTGCGGCGATTGCCCGTGCGGCGAAAGGACTCGTCATGCCCGAAAACACCTACGCGATCCACGGCCTGCGCGCCGGAACCGGCCATGGCTACAGCCTCGAAGCCACCGCCGTGCGCCTCGCCGACGCCATCACCGAACTCCGCGCCGACGACGGCCTGCCCGCCCACATCAACACCCGCATCGAGATCAACCCGCAGCAACGCGAACTCGTCCTCCGCGTATGGGGCCTCTCCGTCGAAGCCGACCCGGACCGCACCCAGATCCGCTACGTGATGCTTACCCTGTTCGAGCTCGCCTCGTTCCACAACATCGTTCCCCTCGACACCACCGCGCCTCTGTTTACCCTGAAGATCCTGCTGATCGACCACTGCGAAAGGCCTGTTGCTGGACTTGTCGGCAGCGGGGTCGGCGACGTCGAACGCCTGCCCGCCGGAGGTCCGTGGGACACCCATCCGGCCGGTGCGCGCGACTAACCAGCATCAGCCGCACCCTCGGGGCCGGGGCGTGAGCGGACGCCGCTCACGCCCCGGCCAATTCACGTTCGTCAGGACGCGCGACATCGCGCAGGCAGCGACGTTCATTGTTGCCACGGGCTTGTAACGAAACTTCTTTGCTCACTCTCCGGTGAGGCTCAATCAGTGCTGCTTTCGCTCGACCAGTAGTCGCGCATAGCGCGCGCGTAGTCGGTGTCGGGGTGATCTGTTCCCAGCACTCGTGTTCGGTCGGCGAGCACGTGCTCGGATTCCTCTGCAGCCCCTGCGACATCACCCGCTACGCCGTGCCACCACGCGAGGTTGCTTCGTGTGATGAGCGTGTCTGGGTGATCTGACCCCAGCACGCGTGTTCGGTCGGCCAGCAATCGCTCACACTCCTTTACAGCTCCCGCAACATCGCCCGCTTTGCCGCGCCATGAGGAGAGGTTGCCGCGACTTGCCAGAGTGGCACGGTGATCCGGGCCGAGGATTCGCAATCGGTCAGCGAACAACTCCTCAAACGCGGTCACAGCCCCCGCGGCGTCGCCCGCTCTCCCCCGCCACACAGCGAGGCCGCTTCGGGTGGCGAGCGTGTCTGGGTGATCTGACCCCAGCACGCGTGTTCGGTCGGCGAGCAACCGCTCACACTCCTCCATCGCCCCCGCGACATCGCCAGCCCTGCCACGAGACGAGGCGAGGTTGTGGCGGGTGGTCAGCGTGTCGGGGTGATCAGGGCCGAACACTCGCACCCGGTCGGCAAGCAACCGCGCACAGTCTTCCGCAGCACTGGCGGCATCACCCGCTCTGCTTCGCGCTGAAGCCAGATTATCTCGGGCAGTAAGAGTGTCAGGATGATCTCGGCCGAGCGACCGTGCCGAGGTGATGCACAGATCCCGGTAGTGGTCGATCGCTGCCTTGAGCAGGCCGCTTTCGTGGAGGCTTCGCCCTAACCGGAACAGGATTGGGTGGACACGGCCGATGTTGAGCTGCTCGATCGCGTAGTTGTGAAGTGCGCTCGCGTTCACGCGCAGGAGGCGAGCATAGAGGCGATCTCGTTCGATCTCGGGCCAGATCTGTCCAAGCGCATCGGCGGCAACACGGGCGAGACCGGCGAACTGGCTCTCGGTGAGCTCTTCGCGCGCAACACGCTGGACCAGCCCGTGAATGCGGATGGTGTGTGGGCTCTCGCTCGGATTGTCGGTGATGAGATTGAGGCGGTGCAGCACTCGCCACGCACTGCGGATCGCATGGCCGGTCACCTCCCGCCCCAGCTGGTGGGTGAGGTAATTCTGAACGGCGCGAGTGGTGAACAACTCGACAGGAATGCCGTTTGCATCCAGGAGTGCGGCAACCTCCAAGACGCGAGGTGCGAGCCCCCGGGGCCGTTGCCGGTCGGCCAAAGCAACCGACAACGACCACGTTCCTGTGATGGGGTTGCGATGGTCATCGGGTAACGCATCCGGTTCAGGAACGAGTTCAACCAGCTTTTGACGTCGATCAGCAAGCAGGCGCCGATACCCGCGACAGTCGAGGTCTTCATCGACGATGTACGCAGTGGCCTGGGACAAAGCGAGTGGCAGATGACCCAACTCGACCGCCAGATCAGCAGCCTCGGCAAGTCGGCTGGATTCATGGCCGAACCGATCGGCGAGGTAGCGCAGTGATTCGGTCGGGGTGAACACACCGACCGAGATCAGAGTGCGGAGGTGGCCGGTCAACGCATCCTCGCGGCGGCGCGTGGTAGCCACAACTCGCCCGGTGAGCGTGGCCGGTGGCCACAATCCACTTACGACACCTGGAGATTCGAGATCGTCGAGTACAACCAACCAAGGTTTCGCCAGTACGGCGAGTCCATCGAGAAATCGCGTAGCTGCCAGATCGGTCTGCTGTCCGGTGTGCCATCCCAGTTGGTTGGCCGCTGCCGCATAGGTAGCCAGGATCGCCGCTCGTGAGGACGCGTCGACCCACACCACCAACTCGACCACTCCCGTCGACCACGCGCGTTGCGCGTAGTCAGCGGCCGCTTGAGTTTTCCCGACTCCCCCCATGCCGGAAAGCACCCATGCAGCTCCAGCACCTGCAGTGTGGTCCGGGAGTGCGGTGAGATCGCGATGCTGGAAGCTCCCTACTCGCGCGGGGATCACACCTACGCGCTGCGGCCACTGCACCCGCCGTACTCCACCCAGGTACACGTCCCGGACCTGCCCGGCTTGGAGCAGCGAGTCCACCGTTCCTTCACTGACGCTGTTGTTCACTTCGCCAGGTTTGCAATCCTCCATGATTGAGTGGCTCCATCGCAGTTCGTCGTCCTGCCCTAACCATGATGCCTCAGAACCGGATTGACCGGCGCGGATACCGCGAGTTTCTCCACTCCTAGGCATGTCAGCGGCACATTCGGAACCCACGCTGCGTGTAGAACTCGGCGGGATCAACCGGCCGTCCGTCTACCTCGATCTGGAAATGAAGGTGGGCTCCGGTCGATTGGCCGCGGTTACCGACCACACCGATCGGTTGCCCGGACCGCACGGCTTGTCCCTCAACGACGTTGTTTCGATGGTTATGGCCGTAAGTGGTGACGGTGCCATCAGGTTGTTGGATGCGGACCCAGAGGCCGTAGCCAGAAGCGGGGCCTGCGTTGATCACGGTGCCGTCATGGGCGGCGAGGATGGGGGTGCCGATGGGTGCGGCGAGGTCTTGGCCCTCGTGGAACTCGCCCTCGCGTGGCCCGAACCCGGAGGTGCACCGTCCTTGCACCGGCACGCTCCAGCCGTCGGGCGAGGTGGCCGGCGTGCTCGCCGCGGCCCGGTAGTCCTCGGCTTGAGCGAGGACCTTCGAGACGTACCAGTCGGCGTGGTTGTAGGCGAAGATCGCCGAGCGGAGGTCGCCGTGGCGGGCGCCGGAGTCGCAGAGGTAGAAGGCGGCGGCGTGGATGGCGTCGTGCGGGTGGTACCGCGACGGCGGGGTTGCTCCGCCTGGTGGGAGCGGATGTTCGGCGGTGACGGAGTCGAAGGTGGGGGCGAGGAATTGCATCGGTCCGCCCGCGCCTGCGAAGTTTTCGCCGTCGTGGACTCCGGGGGCGTCGAGGCGTCCGTGGTCGGTTTCGATTTTGCCGATCGCGGCGATTACGGCCCAGTCCAGTCCGGGGCATAGGGGTGCGGCGTGTTGGTAGAGGGCGAGGTAGTCGGCGGGGATGTCGGCCAGTGCCGCCTCGCTAGGCGTGCTCCCGCTTCCGCCGCTGCTGCCGGTGAGGGCGGCGACGGTGCCGGTCACGGCGGCGATGAGGGTGACGAGCAGGAGCAGGAACGCGGCGGCGGCCGTGGTGATGAGGCGTACCACGGCGGTCACCGGTCACCGGGGCGCATTGCTGGCGCGCGGGGTGGAGGTGGCGGCAGGAGCACGGTGGCGCCCGCTGGGGAGGGCGGGTCGTGTTCGCTGGTGGTGTCGGGTGCGGCCAGGTCGGGCCAGTGGTCGGGTAGTGCGGAGAGGGAGAGTCGCGGCCCGGTCGCGTCCAGTGGGAGCCAGACGTGTGCGGCGGGGTCGAAGACGGGTTGCGGGGTGGCGGTGGCGATGGGGACGGTGGCCGGGCGAGCGAGTTGGGTCCAGGCTCGGTGCAGGGCTCGTCGGGCGGTGGTTTCGCGTCGGGTGGTGGGCAGCCAGATCAGGACGGGTGTGGTGTGGCCGGTGGCTTGGGCGAGGTCGTGGTAGCCGGAGAGTTTGCGGGTGAGTTGGGTCAGGGATTCGGTGCCGAGGTCGAACTCCAGGTAGGCCCCGAGATCGGTGCGGGGGCTGTGCCAGTGGGCGTAGGCGTCGGGGCGGACGAGGTCGCCGATGTGGCGGGTGCAGCGTGCTTCCGACCACCAGCACGTTAATCCCGCCTCGTCGCGGCCTCGGGTGGCAGCGAGGGTGGAGAGCAGGTCGTTGGTGCCGATCAGGTGGGCGAGTCGCAGGCTGTTGGCCACGGCGAACGCGCGCTCGCGCCGGTAGCCGAGGTCTTTGCCGTCCACGCCGTGTTGGGCGGCCAGGACGGTGGCCCCGGCGGGGCCGAGCACGTAGTGCATGGGCGCGGTCCCGTAGGTCACGAAGGGTTGGAACCGGTCGAGCACCGACCACTGGAACAGTTCCCGCAACCGGGCTCGGGCGGCCCGTTCGGACGGGAACGCCAACCGGGTGATCTGCGGGCTGGTCAGCACCCGGTGTTCGTGCAGCATCGCCGCCAGCCACCGGTCCCGGGGTGTCAGCCGGGAGATCAAGAAGACCTGGTGCTCGAGCGTGTTCGCCGCACGCGGCACACGCCCGTCGACACGGGGGCTGCGCAGCGCACGCTGACGTGGAGTTGGCACAGACATCACACACCTCACAGAGATCGGAAAAACGGGCACGACGAGATGGCCGTGTCGGGCACGGCGGGGCGGAATGCGGGGAGGGAGCGGCTTCTAGCGCGGGCTTTGTGTGTCCACTGTGGCGTGTTGGCTGGTGGTGCGGATGTGGCGTGCCCGGCCGGGGATGGGGTCGGGCAGGGGGCGGGTGGTGAGGGTGAAGGGGCGTGCGTGTTCGCCGTGGGAGACCAGGCGTGCGGCGGCGTGGTAGGCGCCGAGGTGGGTGAGGTCGTGCTCGGACAGGTGCGGGTGGGTGTGGCGGGCGAGGTCGCGGGCGTCGTCGGGTCCGGCGGCGAAGTAGATCTTGGAGCGGGCGTTGGTGGAGATGCCTTCGCGCAGGTCGCGTGGGAGTTGCCCGAGGTGCTGGTGGGCCAGCGTCATCGAGAGCCGGAAGCCGCGGGCTTCGGCGAGCATGTCCTCGATCGGATACGGCAGGTTGAGGAAGTTGTGGGCTTCATCGATCACGAGGCTCGCGTCGGGGCGTTCGGGTTGTGGGGTGTGGGCGCGGGCGGTGGTGGCTTGCCAGGTGCGGGCAACGACGAGGGAGCCGAGGAGTTTGGTGGTTTCTTCGCCGAGGGAGCCTTTCGGGATGCGCACCAGGCAGATCCCGCCCTCATCGAGTACCCGGCTCATGTTCACGGTGGAAGGCCCGGCGGTGAGGGCGTCGCGAACGAACGGGCGCAGCAAGAACGCGCGGAGTTTGTTCATCAACGGTGCGATGACCTGGGAGCGTCCGGCTTCGGTGAGCTCGTCGTACCAGCTCCAGAAGCCGCGCAGCACAGGGTCGTGCAGGCGGGCCACGACGCGGGCACGGAACGCGGGTTCGGCCAGCAGCTTCGGGAGGTCAGCGAGGGTGGTGACTCCGGCTTGGGCGCGCAAGGTCAGGCAGGCTGCCCGCATGACGTCGTCGGTACGCGGTCCCCAGAACGCGGAGTAGACCCGACGGAACACCGAGACCAGGTTGTCGACTGCCAGGTCGGTATCACCGCCGTCGAGCGGGTTCAGGCACGGAGGCGGGGCGGGATTATCGGCGTCGAAGAGCACCACCCGCTGCCCGGCGTCGCGGGGCAGGCGCATCAGCAGGTCGGTGGCAAGGTCGCCTTTCGGGTCGATCAGGACCAGGCCGCGTTCGGCTTCGACATCGGCGAGCAGCATGTTCGCCAGTAGCGTGGACTTCCCGGAGCCGGTCGCGCCGAGCACGTGCACGTGGTGCCGTGCGTCGGTGACCCGCAGCCCCACCGGCCGGTCCTGGCCGGAGTCGGAGTCTCCGAGTGGCTTCACCGTGGGGCCGGGGACAGGGATTCCGGGTGGGGGTGCGAGTGCTTTCGCTCCGGCGCGGTGCAGGCCGGGGAGGTTCTCGTCGTGCGGGAGGTGCGCGACGGCGGCGAGCTCGGCGACCGACAGCAAGTCGCCTCGGCCGAGCCGTCGCTCACCGACGATCCGGGCCGGTTGCAGGAGGCGGTGGCGGCGGTAGTGGTTGTGATCAGTGAACGCCGCGAATCCCGACGCGAGCGCGTGTGCCCGGCCTCGTGCGGTCTCGCATGCCGAACGGAGCTGCTGTTCGCTGGCGTCGGCGGGGAGCTCGCTGGTCACCGTGTAGCGCACGCGGGTTTCGTACTGGCCGCCTTGCTGTTTGGCGACCACGGCGCGGTTCAGCGCCGACAGCGCCAGGGAGGTCTGGGGGTCCTGCTGCGGCGTCCGTGTTCGCGTGGTACTGCGTCGGCGGGGCGTGGTGTGCGGGGTCAGCAGGTCCACCACCCGGCCCACCAGCCGAGTCGAGTGACCGGCCTGCAGGTTCCGGGCCGTGCGGCGGGCTCGGGCAGCGCGAGCGCCGGTGACGGGCCGGGCGAGGACCTGCACGCAGGCGTACTCGCCGGCCATCAGGCCGACCGGAGCGCCCACCATGCCGCGGAGAGGATCCACGTCGAAGCTCGTACGGATCGGCAACGCTTCCGGCCTGCCGAGGCGCAGTTCACCGGCGACGAGGACTCGCTGCTGCCCGTGCTCCGGTTCCGGCAGCGGCGGGGCGGCAGGTTCGGTGCTGGTGCGCGCACCGGGCCACGCGGCCTCCACCGCGCGCTCGACCAGGCCCGGTGGGATCACTCCCGGCACCCACAACCGCAGCGCGGTACCCGCCTCGGAGAACGCGTACTCCCAGGCCACGTGCGGCTGACCGCGCAGCCAGCGTCGCCACGAGGGACGCAGCAACCCGACGAGGTTCGACCACAACGCCGCCCCACCCGCCGGGTCCACCTGCGGGGGTGCGAGCACCGTCACCACCCGTGCGTCGGCGGCCAGCTCGGCGCGACGACGGGCCAGCCACCAGCACCGCGCCCACGCCAGCAGCGCGGCGACCACGACGAGCAAGGGCACCACGACCGGCCACCAGGCCACGGCGACCTGTACGGCAGCGTGCACAGCATGGCCGAGGACTGCGGCCGGGTCGCGGAGATAGTCGGCCACCCAGCTGCCGCCCGGTTCGGACGCGCTGGGCAGTGGAGTGAGAACGAGCATCAGCTACTCCCTTCCGGAGCGGGTGGCAATCAGGCTGGGCCGAGGTCGAGTTCGCCGTCGTCGCCCATCGGCACTGCGGCCTCGTCGACATCCCTGGACTCAACAGAGTCCACAGTGGATTCTTTGAATGCGTCGTGGTCGGCGAGTTCGGCGGGGTTGCTGGTCACCAGCTCGTGCTCCACCTGCGAGGCGAGGGCTTGGAACGCGACACGCTGGGTGCCTGCCGAGAGCAGTCCCTGCCCGAGGTCGGCGGACAGGAGGAATTGGCGTTCTCCGGCGGAGAGGTCGAACACGCTGGTGATCTCGTCGATGGCTTGGGATGCCTGGCGCAACAAGACCTGGGTGGCGGCGTTGTTGACGACGGCTTTGCCCAGGTCGGTGCCGAGAACGTCGGCGGTGTCCTGGGTCGCCACGGTCAACCCGGCCCAGTGCTTGCGGGCGGCCTTCGCCATCCGGAACAAGAACCGAGCGCCTTCGGGTTGCTGCATGAGCAGCCATGCCTCGTCGACCACGACCAGCCTGGGGCGCCGGTCGGCGGGGTTGGTCACCCGCCGCCACACCGCATCCAACGTCAACAGCGTCCCGAGCGGCTTGAGCTCCTCGGGCAACTCGCGCAACCCGAAGGTGACCAAGTGGCCTTCGGGTTCAGTCGTCGTCGGCCCGTCGAACAGACCCGAGAACGCGCCGTCGACGTAGGGGTGCAGCCGCTCGGCCAACGTTCGCGCGGTGCTGTCGGCGTCGGCGGCGAGGGCGTCGCGCAAGTCCCGCAGCAGCGGCGCAGGCCGGGTCCACGTGCGCGGGTCGTCGGTAATCCCGACAGCCTGATAGGTCGCCGAGATACCGCGATCGAGCACCGCTCGCTCGCCCGGATCGAGGTCGCGGCCGAGTAGGACGGCCAGGACGGTGTGCAGGAACAGGCTCCGGCGGGCGAGGGCGTCCGGGGCGATCGTGCGGCGCCCGTCGGCGCGGACGTGCACGGGCAGGTCGAACGGGTTCAGCCGCACCCCCGGCTCTCCCAGATTGACCTGCGTCCCCCCGACCGCCGTGGTCAACCGCGTGTACTCGTCTTCCGGGTCCAGGACGGCGACTTCGACGCCGCGGTAGAGGCTGCGCAGCAGCTCCAGTTTCACCAAGTAGCTCTTGCCTGCGCCGGAGCGGCCGAGGACCACGCTGTTGTGGTTGTGCATCCCGGGGCCGAACCGGTCCCAGTGCACGAGCCCTTGGGAGCCGAGGTTGTAGCCGTAGAGCACCCCGTCGGCCACGGCAGGCGATGCCGGATTCGGCGGCGGCAAGTCGGGGCTGGTGAACGGGAAGCTCGCGGCCAGCGCGGTGGTGTCGAAGGCTCTGCGCATCCAGATCAGATCGAGGCCCATCGGCAGGGTGGACACCCAGCCCTGCACCGAGCGGAACGTCGTGGGCTGGGCATCGAGCAGCAGGCTCGCCGCCAGGGAGCGGACTGCTTGGACTTCGTCGGCCAGGGCCTGTTCGGTGTCGGCGTGCACGCTCACGTACAGCCCGAGGCGGAACAGTTTCCCTTCACCGCGGGCGATCCGGTCGGAAAGTTCGTAGGCGTCTTCGGTGGCGGCCTCGATCTGCGGGTCGGCAAGCCGCCCGTGCTCGGCGGTTTGACGGCGGCCGGATTCGAGCTTGCCGAGCTGCTTACGCAGCCCTTTCGCCGCGGTAGCAGGATCGACCGGGGTGACATGCACACTGACGTCCACGCGGCCCGGATAAGTCAGCAGCGGCGACAGCCACCCCGGGTGCACCTCGCGGGGAAACCCAGTGATCGCGAAACTCGCGACCCAGTCCGAGCCGACCTGCACGTGCCGGGTCCCCACGGCCAGCGAGTCGGGAATGAACGCGGCGGAGGGGTTTTCCTTCTGTGCCGTGTTTTTCGCGCGCATTACTGCCACTCCTCGTCCTGGTGGGCTGTCACGGCTTCACCGGCAGAGGCAAGCTCCGCCGAGGCGGACAGGAGCCGGTCCGGGTTGCAGGCCGACGCGAGCACCGTTTCCGCCTGGGCCGCATCAAGCGGGGTCACGGTGATTCCGGCGGGGTGCAGTAGCTCGGCTGCTTCGCCGAGGCGCCGGGCCAGGCGGGTTTCGGCGGCACGCCGCTCGGCACTGCCGGGGGTGTGCCCGCCGGAGTCCTCACGATCACGGCGGCCGGGCAGCAGGCCGCCGAGCCCGCTGGAGTTGGCGAGGGGCGTGCGGGGTTCGCGCAGGACGAGCAGGACTTGGCGGCGTAGCAGGTCATTGCCCTCCGCCAGGTCGGCGAGGTAGTCGGCGTGCTCGCGAGCAGCGGCCTCGAGTGCCGGGTGCGGCAGGCCGGGGGCGTGGGCGTCGAGTTCGGCGACCTGCCCGGACACATCCAGGCGTTCGGCACGCACCAGGATCTGGGCCGGGGCCGTCAATGAGTGCAGCCACCTGGCGAACACACCGACCAGCGACTCCTGCTCCCCTGGCGTCCGCAGGGCGAAGTTCGTTGTGGAGCAGGCAGCGACGACGGCGAGTCCGTCGCGCCCGAGGTCGAGGACACCGGCCTCGGAGATGTCCTCGGCCGGCAACCCGATCCCCACCCCTACCTCGCGGTCGTTGTGGGGTGAGTCGGTGGTGGTATGGGCGGTGATCCAGGCCGGAGCGGGCTGGATGCCCTCGGGCGCGGCCACCCGCAAGCGGGGCTGCAGGCGTTGCCGCAGCGCAGCCAGCAGGAGCCGGTCCAGGGGCAGGCCGTCGCGGCGGCCCAGCACCAGCACCGCCACCCCGCCCCCGACGAACACCGCAACAGCGAGGAACACGGGCAGCGGCACGAGCCCGTGGGTCGCGCGCCAAGCCACATACAGCGCGAGGGCGGTCGCGGTGAACACGGCGAGCTGGCGCGCGGTCAGCGGACCGAGCACGCGGTCTTCGACCTCGACATCAGCGGGAATCTTGATCGGAGCACTCATGACGGGCCTCCAGAAGAACGGGGATGACGGAGACTGCGGCGTGGGGGCTTCAGCGGCAGCGGGAGCTGGCGGGCGGCGCGGCGCCGCGGCGCCCGGGGCGGCGAGGCCGGTGGGTCAGCGGGCCGGGCGGGGCGGGGTGGGGATTGGCGGCGCACGTTGAGCGGAAGCCGGTACTGCCCGTCGCGGCCCACCCGGGGCCGGTTCTCCGGCCAGTCCCGCCCGAGCGGCAACGCGATCTGCTCTGAACGCCCGGTCGCCTTCGGCTCCGGCGGCACCGACGGCGGGGCCGGGCGCGCCTGGCGGCGCACCGAGATCGGCAGCCGGTACTGCCCGTCCGCGCCTTCACGGGGCTTGTTCTCCGGCCATTCCCCATCGGTCGGGAACCTCATCTGCCGGGAACGGCCCGGTTTCCGCGGAAGCGGTGACACTGGTTCTTTCGGGCGGGGCTGGCGTTGTGCCCGCATCGGCAGCCGATACTGCCCGTCGGCTTCGAGGACGGGCTTGTTCTCGGGCCATTCCCCGTCCAGGGGCAGCATCAGTTGCCGGTCGGGGCCACGCCGGGACCGAGGCGTGGTCTGCTTCGGCGCGTACTTCTGATGTGCGGGCTTCGGTGGCTTACGCCGCTTGATTCCCTCGAACGGAATCGCATACTGCCCCCGAGCGTCCGTGCGCGCTTTCGCATACGGATCCACCGGCTCCGCCGACGCTGCCGACTTCGTTTTCTGCGCCCCGGAACGACCACCTCCACGGAGAAGACCGAAGGTCTTGTAAGCGATCAATCCCCGAATCAGACCGCCGATCAGTGACGAGCCACGCCCTTTGATCGAGCTCAATACCCAGAACGGGATTTTGATCAGCACATAGCACAGCGCAAGCGCCACTAGAAAATTGATCATGAGACACCAACCGCGAGAGGCCGAAAAACAGGGTCGGGTTTCAGAAAAGCGTGATACCACCGGGAAGGAAGAACATTTTCATCGCTGCCACCAGAGTGAAGGCTTGTCCGATCTGGATCACGAGGACTCCGCCAAATGCCTTCCACCACCACAGCGCGATCCCCTCGGTCTGCGGCAACGCATGACACATCAGCAACAGGGGCGCGGCGGCGAGCAGAACGATGGTGAGCATGAGCCGCACGACATACGTCAACAGCACCACCACAAGCATCACCAACAACGCCAGTGCGACGAAAATGAGAAAGACGCCGCCAACGTCGAGGTCCTGCATCAACGTCTCGGTCATCGCCTGCCCTGCTTGCCCCGGGTCGAGGTTGTTCCCGAGAATTGCTTGCGAGAGTGCGTTCGCAATGTCGATCGCGTATCCAGCGAACAGGAGCGAGAGGTTCGCGGCGAGGAATCCGACCGCGACCCTCGGTAGTACTTCTTTGATCGACGCCCGGGTCTGCAAGGTCTGATACGCCAGGACGATGAGTCCGGCGATCGTGACCACGAGGCTGTAGGCCACGAGCACGATCTGACGAGACTGCTCCCAGATCTCGCCCATCACCGGCAACTCGTCCAGTCGAGGCGTCACCAACAACGAATCGGCCAGTAACCCGAGTACCTCGTTCAAACCGGGCGTGACCAGACCTTTGAAGAACGAGGCGACCGCATCCGAGACGCACGCCGGAACGTTCGAGAACCCACACTCCTCACCCCCACCCGGTTTCGGCGTGACCGGCTGCGGAGGCTCCGGGGGCGGCCTGGTCGAAGGCGGAGGGAATGCGCAGACCGGCAACGTCGTGCCCGGCCCGCACGCATCCGGGCGCGGCGGCAACGGCACCGGCACCGTCGGATCCGCAGGAGCAGGCACAGGAGACGGCGCGGGCGAAGGGGCCTGAGCCAGGGCAGTCGCGGCGGGACCGGCGAGGCCGAGCACGGCCAACAGCGCAATCACAACCAGCCGTGCTGCGGGCGTTCTCAGGGCGTGCATGTCAGGCCCCGACCAGGCTGCGCAGGATGTCCACAACCACTGGTGCCAACGCGGCGAGCAGGTAGCCGAAGGCGGCGTTGCGGATGCTGCTCTTAGCTTTCTCGATCTCGCCGGGGTCGCCGTTGGCCAGCAGGTAGCGGACTCCGCCGATGGTGAGGAACACGGTCGCGACCAGGGCGAGGATGCCTATGACCCAGTTGCGGATGTTGGTGAGCACTTCCTCCAGCGAGCCCACCAGTGCGACCACGTGCGTGGTCTCCGCCTGCGCCGGGCACGACACCGCCAGCAGCCCGCAAGCCACCAGCACGACCAGGAACAGCACCCGCCGGGTATCCAGGCGAGCGGAACGACAGCGGAATCGACGGTGACGGGGCGAGGCGAGGCGTGACGTGGTGTTGCGCATGAGGACACCTCCGGGGCGAGCGGGGTGGAAGCGGGAACGGGGAGCCGGGGTCATCCCTGTGCTCCGGATGCCGGGCCGCGTGGCGGCTGCGGACGTGGCGTCCGCGGGGACGAACCGCTCACGTCCGGAGTCACTGTGCGTGACTTCTCGGCGGTTCTCGCGATGCCGGGACCGGCAGGTTCGCGGGACTGGTGGAGATAGGTGGCGAGGCGGTGTTCGGCGCGGCGGCGTTGCTGTTTGAGCGCCGGATACGAATGGCCACGCTCGGCGGCCAGCTCCGTCAGCGGGCGGCCGTCGAGGCGGGTGGCCGCGATCAAGTCCGCTTCGCCTGGGGCTAGGGCGCCGTCGGCGACCGCGCGAGCTAGCACCAGGTCCGGGTGCCCTGCCTGCACCTCGACGGAGCGCGCCAGGCGGGCCGTGAGAACGGGACGTCCGGTGGCGGGAGCCGGGGCATCGAGGGCGTCACGCAGGGCCGCGTGCCCGGCGCGGAACGCGGCCCAGCGAAGCCGGTTCATGATCCGCGGTGCATCCAGGTCGATCTCCGCGAGCCCGGACAGGAACCCGGCCAGCACCGCCGAGTGCAGGTCCCCCGGGTCGGCGGCGAATCGCGCCGACAAGCGCGCGGCGATCGTGGTCAACGCGGGCAACGCGACCCCGGCACACGCCACCGCCCACGCCCCGCCCTCGGCCCGCGACCGCACCACCAAGTGCGCCCACACCCGATCACGCACCTGCTGCGGGCAGCGGCGATGCAACACCGCCTCCCGCACCTCATCCAGCCGCAACCACCGGGACGGCAACCCCGGAAACATTCGGCCATCCAGGCACAGCGGATACGGCCCGGATACCAAGAATCCGAATGCGCTGCGGGCAGTATCGAGGGCGCCTGTCTCGGAGTGGTCCGGACTGGGATCAACGTGGTCGTCATTCATCGCGGCCTCCTGGTGGAATGGGACGAGCAATGCCCCACAAGAAGGCCACATGAGGTGGCACCAAACTCTTACCAAACTAGTACCGGCCTCTTACTGAACTAGTACCGATCAAGTACCGCGCCGAGCATCAAGATCACACCGCGCTCCTCGCCCCTCTGCCGCACTGGATCACCGGTGATCGCCGGTACACGGCATACGCTGCGTTGTTAGTGACATTACCGATGCCGCGCTGACTGCCCACCAGATCTCGCACACTCCCGCACAATTGACTCACCAAGATTTTTCCAAGTTTTCGCGAAGAATCTTGGAAACCTGCCCATGCTCAACCCCCGGACCCCCACCCCCGGAGGACACAACGCATTCGGACCGCCGTCACTCAAGGCGGAACAGCGGAAGAAAACAAAAAAGTCGGCGCGGCCGTGTTCCATCGGGGCCGTTTTTTCGGAGTTCAGGGGTGCCACAGCAACACAGGCATTCATCCGACCCGAGAAAGGGACCCTGCGATGCCTCGACCGCACACCCCCGGCAACCGGCTCCCGCGCGGTACCGACCCCCGCCCGTACCCCGGCGCACCGGATCGCACCCGCCCGCACCACGCACGTCCCGCCACCACCCGGCGGCGCCGGGAACAGAGCCCGCGCGGCAAGGCCGCCGCGGCGATCCCGAGCTCGGTGTGGGCACCCACCGCCCCCGTTGACCCGGCGCTGGCCTGGCCTGCCGCGCTCATCCGGCAAATCACCACAGCGTTCACCGAGCCCGGCGCCCGAGTCGGCCTGCTGCCCTGGCCACGCACGGAGACCACTGAGAACACCCCCGAACTTGACGAGCAGGCCGACGACGCCCTTGCCGCGATCGACCGAACCGGTCGCGTCGCCGTCCTCGACCAAGTCCCCAGCCCCGGCACGGCCGCGGCGAGGGCCGTGTCACGGCCGTTCTGGGACGGGCTCATCGCTCCCGACGCCCACCACACCGCCCTCACCCCGGAGCCCGCGGATGCGGTGTGTGGCCTGGCTGCCGACGTGTCCGATGCGGATCTTGACTTGATCATCACCAGCCTCGATCCCAAGGCTTCCGGGGACGCGGTGACCGATCTCGTCGCCCTGCACGCAGCACGTCGTCTCCGCACCGGCGGCACGCTGGCCGTGCTCACCCACAGTAACCAACACGACGGGGTGCTGGTCGATCCCACCGGATCGGTTGTGGCGGCCGGGCAGAACGCCGACCTGCTCTACCTCCAGCACCTCGTCGTCCTCCACACACCCCTGCACCGCCACCCCCTCACCTCAACCGAGACCGCCACGCCCAACTCCACCGCCGAAGGCCGGACCGGGCGGGTGGCGCCGCATCGACGGATCCACTCCGACCTGCTCGTGTTCGCCCAGCCCACCGACCACGCGGACGGCGAACACCCGTGAGCACGCACCAGAGCTCCGAGCCCGACGACAGGAAGGCCCCCGCCATGTCCGAACCCCAGCACCCCGACGCCACCGACAGCGCTTCACCCTCGGGGGTGTCGGTGTGGGCGACGGCGCAGTCGGCGCCTGCTTCCCAGCGCAAACACCGCTACACCCCTGAATCGACCGCCCACCCGGCGAAGATGCTCCCGGCGGTGGCCGCCCACGCCATCGCCCACTACACCCAGCCCGGTGATCTCGTCCTCGACCCGATGTGCGGCATCGGCACCACCCTCGTCGAAGCCCTCCACGCCGGACGCCACGCGGTCGGCGTCGAATACGAACCCCACTGGGTCCAGGTCGCCCGCGACAACCTCGCCCTCGCCGCCGACGACGGCGCCCCCCACCACGGCGAGGTCTACTCCGGAGACGCCCGCCAACTCGGCTCACTACTGCCGATCGAGTACGCCAGCCAAGCCTCCCTCGCGGTCACCAGCCCGCCCTACGGCCCTTCAGTCCACGGCCAGGTCATCACCAAACCGAACAAGACCGTGCAGAAGTTCCACCACCGTTACGGCAACACCCTCGACCGCGGCAATCTCGCCAACATCGGCCACCATCGACTCCTCGCCGGATTCACCCGCATCCTCGCCGCCCTACGCGCATTCCTCAAACCCGGCGGACACATCGCCATCACGCTGCGACCCTGGAGAGAACACTCCGAACTCATCGACCTCCCCTCCCAAATCCTCAGCTGCGGGCAACAAGCCGGACTCATCCCCACCGAACGCTGCGTCGCACTGCTGGCCCGCGCCACCGACACCGAACTCATCGCACGAGGCAGCTTCTTCCAACGCGACTTCATCCGCAAACAACGCGACACCGGACTCCCGCTGCACCTCATCGCCCACGAAGACGTCCTCCTCTTCCGCACACCCGACCAACCTGCCAAGCAACCAGCAGCGAAGCATCCCCACTGAAACCCAAAACACCGCACGATGCACCGCGGCCAAATCTCCGATATTCGAATCCCCAGAGGGACGAACTTATGTCCGACAGCAAGGAATTTAAGTTAGATACCCCGCCATCGACGCTTCTCTATACACCGAAGCAAGCCGCGGACCTCTTGACGATCAAAGAGTCTTGGTTGCGACGGAAAGCCGGGAACCGCACGATCCCATGCACATTCCTAGGGAAACACCTTCGCTTCTCCGAACACGACATCCGCTCGATCATCAACCAAGGCGAGACCACTCCCCCGGCACGACACGGAAGGCCCCGACGCGCACACCCCTGACGATTATCCATTCGGGTGAATCCAGTCATACACACTGGCGCTTCGCTACACAACGAGCGTCCATCGGTTCGTCAAAATCCACAAACATCCCGGAGCAAAACATGGCATGGAGCGAACAACGCGGACCGAATTCATGGCGGGTTCGATACGAGAAAGATGACGGAACCCTGGGATCCGTCAACGGCTTCCCGAAGAAGAAAGCAGCCGACGACTACGCCGACTCGATCAAAACGGACAAACGCAAAGGAATCTGGATCGACCCGTCAGCCGGGAAACTCACCCTCGAAGAGTGGAGCGTGGACTGGCTCGGCGCCCTCGATGTCGCCGCGAATACCGAGTCCCAATATCGCAGCCTGCTCAAACACCACATCCTGCCCCGCTGGGGCCACACCGCCCTGTCCGACATCACCACCAGCGGCGTCGCCACCTGGGCCAAGAAAGTGCGCGCCCGCGGCTACGCCGACGCCACCGTGTCCACCATGACCAAGGTGTTGTCGATGATGCTCGCCGACGCCACCGACGACCGCCTCATCCCCGCCAACCCTGTCCGCACCCGACGACGCGGACAACGGCGACGCACCAAACGCACCGAGCGCATCTGGGCCACCCCTGACCAAGTCGTGCGCGTCGCCGACAACACCGCAGCCCTGGTCGGCCCCTGGGCCGCCGCACTACAGATCACCGCCGCCTGGACCGGCGCACGCTGGGGAGAACTCTGCGGACTGCAACGCCACAACACCCACCTCGACGACGCCCACGTCGTCATCCACCCCGACAACGGAGCGCTGCACGAAATCAACGGACACTTCAGCCTCGGACCACCCAAAACCGCCGAATCCGCCCGCACCATCACCTTGCCGCCCTTCCTCGTCGAACTACTCCGTCACCACCTCGCAAGCCACCACTCACCGTTCGTGTTCGTCACCGCCGAGAACGAACACCCCCGCAGATCCAACTTCTCCCGCCGTGCCATGCGACCCGCCGCCGACGGCAACCAGCACCTCACCGACCCGACAATCCCCATCAACCCGGTCAAAACCGGCCTGACCTTCCACGGCTTCCGCCACAGCCACAAAACCTGGCTCATCGAAGACAACATCCCCGAAATCGCCCAATCCCGTCGCCTCGGCCACGTCCTCGACGACGACATCCGCGAGGCCTACTCACACTCCGGCCCCGTCCTCGAACGCCGACTCATCGACGCCCTCCAACAACGCTGGACCACCACCATCACCACCACCCCGATCAACTACCTCCCCAGCGCCTGGCGTGCTCACACCCCACCCAGCCTCCGAGTAGTCAGCTAACCCAGCCGGGGCACAGGGGCAGGGGCAGGAATCGCAATAAGACTCCCGCCCCTGCCCTGTACGACCGCCTCTACCCCAAATGCTGGGACCATCACCGCACGCGCGGTGCGCACGGTCGAACTCGGTGGCCTCCCAAGCACTGAATGCGTCCCCGCGTGCGCGGGGCCGACGGGTTCTTCGCGCTGGTCTCGGCGGTCTCGGCGGTCTCGGCGGTCTCGGCGGAAGCATCCCCGCGTGCGCGGGGCCGACGCGGTACGCATGAGCTGGGTCAGCAGTCCCGGTGAAGCATCCCCGCGTGCGCGGGGCCGACGTCCGGGCCGAGCGGTCCGAGCGTCCACCCCGTTGAAGCATCCCCGCGTGCGCGGGGCCGACTTGATCTCGACATGGACGACGACCTCGCCGTCCGAAGCATCCCCGCGTGCGCGGGGCCGACAGTGCCCCCGTTCCATCCGCCGACCGGTCGAGCGAAGCATCCCCGCGTGCGCGGGGCCGACCTGGTCCATGGTCATCGACTTGGGTTTCTTGCCGAAGCATCCCCGCGTGCGCGGGGCCGACCCAGTACCTGGCGGGGGCCCCTTCGTGTCCGGCGAAGCATCCCCGCGTGCGCGGGGCCGACCGCGTGGCACGCCCACAGGAACCACAAGTCATAGAAGCATCCCCGCGTGCGCGGGGCCGACGCATACCCCCCGAAAGACCTCGTCCTCATGATCGAAGCATCCCCGCGTGCGCGGGGCCGACATCATTCCTCGCTCGAACGTCGCCGTGGCGAAGGAAGCATCCCCGCGTGCGCGGGGCCGACCGCTTTCCTTTTGCTCACACCGAGTTCGCCGCCGAAGCATCCCCGCGTGCGCGGGGCCGACCGCGAGGTGAGAGCCAGTACGCGATCGGTTTGCGAAGCATCCCCGCGTGCGCGGGGCCGACGCCCGGTAGCGCTCGGCGCGGTACTGCACCCGCGAAGCATCCCCGCGTGCGCGGGGCCGACGACCCACACCCGGCCGCGGCCGCCGGTGCGCTGGAAGCATCCCCGCGTGCGCGGGGCCGACTATGTGTCCCATGAGCAGGATATGCATGATGTGGAAGCATCCCCGCGTGCGCGGGGCCGACGCAGGAGAGGCCGTCGCGCTCTACGCGCCACGGGAAGCATCCCCGCGTGCGCGGGGCCGACACTTGTTGACCTGCGGATTTACTGGCGGATGACGCGGTTTTCGTTTAGTGCGTTTCTGGAATGGATCATGTTGGGGTGTGGCGGTTGCGGGCGGAGAGGATGAGGCCGTCGAAGTCGACGGGTCGCCATCGGTCGGTTCCGGCGCTGCGGACGGCCCAGCCTTGTTCGTTGGGGGCTTGTTCGACGAGGATGGCTTGGCCGCCGCGGATGCGGTCGGCGAGGAGTTCCCAGAGGCGGTCGCGGATGCGGCGGCTGGGGTTGCCGACGAAAACGCCGGCGTGGACTTCGACCATCCATCGCGTGAGGTGTCCGCGGAGCCCTTCGGGTGCGGCGATCAGGATGACGACCGTCATGGTCGGCCTTTGCCGGTCGGTGTGTCGAGCTCGGGGCCGATGACGGCGATGTGCTGGTCGTCGAGGTGGGGTTCGGTGAATTCGGTGTCGTAGTCTTCGTCGAACACTCCCCAGTTCACCCCGCCCGCCACGGTTCCTGCGTGTTCGTCCCAGAGGTGGTTGGCATCGGAGTCCGGTGGTTCCTCTCCTTCGGGGAGCAGCAAGGTTTTGATGTCGCGGACGATCGTGGTCAGCAGGTTCGTCTCGGCAATCTTGTCTCGTAGGCCGGTCCGGGCATCACGTTCTTCCACTAGTCCGGCGGCGGTGAGTTCGAACGCGAGCGGGATAGTGTAGTCGGCTTTGTAGAGGTCGGCGATGTCCATGACGAACGACGTCGCCGCTCCGGTGTGGACGAAGCCAAGGCCAGGGCTCGCTCCAAGACCGACGATGACGGCGTGGCAGATGCCGTAGAGGGCGGTGTTGGCTGCGGAGAGCATCCGGTTGAGGTCGTCGCCCGCGGCGAAGGCGTCGCCGGGTTTGTAGACGCGGCCGTGCCAGGCGAGGTCATGTTGTTCGGCGTGCTGCCTGTAGAGCTTGCGGACGCGGGTGCCTTCGCGGCCGCGGAGTTGCTGCATGGTCAGTTCGGTGACGTCTTCGCCGGGGAAACGCATGCCGTACATGGCGCGTGCGACGCGCAGCCGCTCCGGAGGCCGGCTCACGAGCCAGGCCTGGCGATGCAGCAGGGCGGCGCCGCGGCTGGGGCCGAGGCCTGCTGCGTAGAGGCGCACTCCTTGTTCGCCGACCCAGCACACCGCGGTGCCGGAGTCGGCGAGCAGTTGCATGGCACCGTGGGTGACGCGGGTTCCCGGCCCGAGCAGCACGACGGCGACGAGCGCGGCCGGAAGGCGCACGGTTTCGCGTTTGTTGATGATGGCGATGGCGTTCTCGTCGCGGTCGAGGTGGCTGCGTTCGATGTAGACGCTCGAGACTCGGTCGGTGAGCCGGTGGAGGTCTTGCGGATGGGCCTTCCACCAGATGTCGGCCACTTCAGCACCCGTTTCCGGTAACCGGGGCGAGAGTGAGCAATCCGCAGCCGTAGGCCTTGGCCGGGCCGAAACCGTTGGTCAGGTGGTGGGTGAACCGGTCGTGGTCGGTGATGCGCAGGCGGCCGTGGAAGGAGGCGATGGTCAGCACGACCGACTTGCCCTTCTTGTCGAACGCGAGGCGCTGTCGGTGGGTGATGCGCAGATCGACCGCCGCAGCCGGATCGTCTCCCTCTCGTTCGGTGGGTGGCAACGGTGCGGGTGGGACCTCGAATCCCCAACCTTCGGCGCGGGACAGGAACCACCGCCACTGGTGTCCGGCGGTGCGATGTCCGGCTCGGCGGGAACGGATCTTCTTCTCTCCGCGGTGCTCGGCAATGTCCCCTTGCGACGGTGGGATGTTCTGGACGGGGTTGGCAGTGACGCGGAAGGCGTATTCCTGCCCGGTTGCCAGGCGTTCGAGAAGCGGGCTGTAGTCGCGGACGAGGACATGGTCTCCGTCCGCATCGGGCCAGCCGTACTGCTCGGTGATGTGCGACCAATCCGGTTTGGACGGTGTGCACACGGTCAGGTGGGGACGTTGTGCGTGGTCGGTGTCCCACCGCCACAGCGGCCGTTCGGTGCCGGTGATCTCAGCGAGACCCCCGACGACGGCGCCGTGGGTGACGTGCGGGTTGGCCAGCAGCCGTTGGCTGGCCGGGCGCAGGTGGTTGATGCGGATGCGGGAAAGGTAGGGCATGTCGGGTCACCAACCCAGCAGGGCGAAGGGGTCGTGGGAGGACGCGGCCGCGGCACCGCCGACGGTGGTCTCACCGGTGGGCACGGTCAGCCAGGTGTGGCGGACGCGGCGGGTGCTGTAGCGGCGGTCGCGGACGTTGAAGGACAGTGGCAGGTCGTTGACGACGTCGGTGCCGTCTTCGTCGTCGAACGTCGCCGGGAGATCCACTTCGGCGACGGTTCCGCCCTGCCTACGCCGATACACCTGGCGTGCGTGCCTTGCGGCGTGCCAGGGCTCGCTGGTCAGCTCGGCTTCGAGCGCGCCGGGGCGCACATCGAGCACGAGCGGTTGCGTCGGCGTGCAGCTGCGGCGTCCCAGCGCGAGCGGGAACGCCGGACGGCGTACCGCATCGGCCAGGGACGCCACAAACTCGGGATCCCCGGCCAGCGAGGCCACGAACACCGCGTCCTGCAAGTAGAAGCGGTGCGTCACGTGGGTCGGTTTCGCTGGGGACGTCGGCTTCTGCACGCCCTTGGCCGAGACTCCCGCTTGCAGCAGCGGCACGCCACGGTAGTCGCTAGCGGTGTGATAGTCCCGCAACACGGTGCCGGGCTGGTCCACCCGCACTCCGCAACGCAAACCGGCCAGGTCCGTGAGGTCGGCCCCGCGTGGTCGGCCCAGCGCTGCGGCGAGCAGGCCGACGAGTCCGGACTTGGTGGGTTCGGGCCGGGTTTCGCGCCGGTTGAACGAGCTGCGGTCGCCCCACGACTGCATCGGTCCCGCCAGCCGTAGCAGGAGCACCGACTGCGGGGAGGTCTCGGGGCTCATGCCACCTCCTGCACGGCGGGCAGGTGGGCCTGCACGGCGTCGAGTAGCTCAGCGAAGGTGCGGTTGTCCCCGAACGCCTCTCCGACCTTGCCGGCCTCGGGCGAGTCGGGGTCCAGGGTGTGGCAGACACCGGTGAACAGGGGGTTATCTCCCCACTGGGCGACCGAGCGGGAGTGCTCCTCGGCGAGGCGGCGGGCGGAGGTGGCCGCGATGCCGCTGGTACTCGCCACGGGCTTCTCGAACGCGGAGACCAGACTGACCGGTTGGTCCCCTCGGATCACCGCCGCCACGAGGGTAGGCCTGGTGTGGTGGGCGAAGGCGTTCTCCTTGCCGGTGGGCATCGATCGGGCGAACGCCTCGGTGAACAGGCGGATCCCGTCGCGAGCCGCTGCGGGGTCGGCGAGGTTGGTTTCGAGCTGGTGCAGACCGACGGTGGCGTAACGGTAGAAGGTCGCGGAGTTGAACCCGACGGTGCCGATCATGCCCGCACCGGTGCTGTCGACTTGCTTGTCGTCGACGGCGGTGTAGTAGTCCATCTCCAGCTCGACGGCATGGGTGGAGAGGGCATGGGCGACCTGGGTCGCGGCGTCGACGTTGAGGGCGGGGATGTCGGCGACCATCCGGCCGAACAAGCCGACATCCAGCGGGTGGCCCTGGTTCAGGGTCTGCTGCACCGGCAGGTCCTTGAGCCGTGCCGCCAGGTCCTCATCACCGAGCTCGCACAGCTCGGCGACGTCGTCGACGAACAGATCGATGACCGCGTCCAGCTGGGCGTGACCGAAGAACAGCAGGTATGCGGTCTCCCCTGCCTTCTTGCCCGGCTTGATGTCCAGCGGTTGCAAGGCGGAGGTCGCGATCCGTGCGGCAGTCTCCGTGTCGAGCGAGGCGCGCTCGGCCAGCCGCCGGGTGAGCTGCTCGGCGATCTTCTTGGTCCGCATCGCCCGGTCCCCGTCCGGATTGTGCTCGGCGAAAAACGCTCGGGTCGCGCGCTTCCACGCCTGCGAAGACACCCGCGAGCGGCGCACCCCACCAAAAAATGCCTCCTTGGGATCGCCGTTGTCGTCCCGGTTGAGATTTGCCGGGGGCACGGTGTGCAAGACGTGCAGATCGATGTAGGTCCGTGCAGAGGTCACGATCACTCCAAATCAAAAAAGGAAGGGTGCAGATCAGTTCTCGAGTTCGATGGCCGGATCGGTGGACCAGATGCGGTAGCCCAGCGCCCAGCGCTTCCGAACCGTGTCGCGACGGGACGGGTCAGCCCAGTCCCGCAAGTCGCACAACAGCCGGTCGTAATCCAGCGGCTGATCGACGGTGCGCAGCTGATCGATCAGCCCGCGCAACCGGGTGCGCAGCACCGGCACGCTCGTCGACGCCGCCGCGACCGTGAGTTTCCGGTCCAGCGCCTCCGCGCTGAACTTGTCAGTACGGCGCCGCAACACCAACCACGCCGCGCCGAGCCCGACACCGCGCCGGTGCATCGGGGTGTCCTTGCTCTGCTGATGCCGACCGAACAGCGCCAGCGCCGCATGCTCGGCGAGAAGCTCATCGGGAAGCCGATCGCGGTACGCATCGTCGTCGGTCACCGCAGTGGTGTAGTACGGCCAGAACTTCGGCACCGCACCTGCTTCGCGGCCCAAGCCGGAACGGAAGACAGCGAGGTCTTGCGGGACCGGTCGTCGCTCGCGCTCGGAGGAGTCCTTCCTCCAAGTTCCGTCATCGGCGATGAACCGGTGCCAATAGCGCCGGGTGCGTGCAGAAGTCATGCCGTTTCCTCTCCCCGCTCGTCATCAACTGCCCTACGTTCGGCAGCGGCCCGAAGGCGATGCTCGGCCGCCCGGGGCAACGCCTCCGCGAGACGCTTGCGGAACCGGCCCTCGGCAGTGCCCAGCGAGAACAACGTCTCTACCTTGTTCGGTCCGACTTTGATGACCCGCCCGCCGAACGTGCCCGGCCCGGCCGCGGCGACGACGTGGTCAGCGATGCGCCGGGTCGCCTCCCAGGCTTTGAGCTCCCACGCCAGCTGACCGCGCCACACCACGTCCTGATCACCTCCGGACGCCTGGACCCCGGCGAGCATCCGGCGGACCAGCGGATCCAGAGCATGCAGCACCAGCGAACCCGGGCGATTCCCCTTGTCCCACGGGATCGGGTCCGCCCGCAGCGCCCGGCGCAACTCCTGCGAAAGCCCGTTGATCGCCTTCTCCAACTGCTCGGCCTGCTCGGTCGCTTCGACCACGAGATCGAACACGTCCCCGTCCCGGTCGAGAGCACTGATCGGCAACGGGATCGCGTCGTGCAGCAGGTCTTCCACGACCGCGGACTGCGTCCCGTACACCGCGCCGAATGCCTCCAGGCGCAGCGGGTAGTCCTCATCGATCTCGCCCTCGCCGCGCAGTCCGGACAGCTTGGTCAGCAGCTCGCTGGTGTGCTCACGGTCCGCGTGCTCGACTTCCAGCAAGGCCTGCATGCCCCGCCAGATCGCCCTACCCGACGCCAGCCGCCGCGGGCGCCGCGCCCCTGCCGCGGCCTTCTTGTCGGTCACGGGCTTCCACGCGGTATGCGGCTCGTAGTCGGGAAGTTCCAGCAGCCGGTCCCCCGCCGACAGCACAACCCGCGTCACCCACACCCCGCCCCCGGTCTCCTCCGGGATCAACCGGACTCGGCGGGACTGCCACGTCCACAGGTCCAGCAAACCCTCCGCCGGACGCGTGTCCCACTCCGGTGAGGCCGCGTTCTCCGCACGCCACTGAGGTTTCCCGGCTCGCGGGCCGGACCAGATCAGGGTGTTCAGGAGCAAGGTGTCGTAGAGCGAGACCCCCATCGGCACCAACACACCGAGCTGCCCCAAGGGCCCCGTCGGATTACCGGTCGTCTTCCCCGCCTTCACCTTGGAATCACCGACCGCGCCGCTCTTGATCGCGGCGGTGTCCCAGCACTGCACGTGCAGCAACCACCGCACCGCCTCATCCACCGCCAGCGGGTAGACATCGGCATCGGTTCGGGAGGAGAACAACGGCACGTTGTTGCCCGAAGCAGCCGTCGCCACCATCAGCGCCGTCGACTTCGTCTCGTCCTTCGCCGTGCGCAACCCGGCCACCTGGCCGAACGGGCGCTCCTGGTCGAAGACCTCGAACCGGTCCCGATGCGCGGCGAAGTACTCGCGCAATACCTTCTGCTCGGCTGAGGTGAACGCGTGCGCGGCGAACCGGCGCCCCCAGTCCTCGAAGGTCGCCGGTAACCCCAGCGCGTCAGCGACGACCGGCAGCAGCACCTGCCGCAACAGCGCCGGAACCTGCGTCGGCACGTCCCCGACCAGATCCGAGAACGCCTCGGCCCGCAGCAACGCCTCGGCGATCCCGACCTTCACCAGCCGGCCCTCGGCCTTCGTACGAACCGGAATCCACGGCTCATCGATCAAGTTGAACTCGATCACCACCACTCCCCTTCCCTTGCACACACAGCACCAGCACGCGAGCGAGAGCATCCCGCTCAGCGCTGATGCGCTCGATCTTCTTTTGCAACGCGGCCACCTCCGGTGCACGCAACCGCGGCGTCTGAACCTGATGACGGCGAGCAGCGGCGATCCAGCTGGACAACGTCGTCCGCTTGACTCCCAACTCATCTGCCACCCGGCAAAGCGGCGACGCCGACTGCGTCGCCACCTCCACCGCGAACTCCCGGAACTTGGGCGAGTACTGCCTACGAACCTGGGCCACCGATGCCTCCATCGAACACTTAGCGCCAATCTTCGAAGACACAGAGTACTCGATCAACTGGCAAAGCATCATCGCTGCCCCTCTTGAACGGTCTTCTCGCCTGCCCGTGACACGGCATGATTAAATGCAGCCCACACGCCCCGAGCTTTCGGGGATGCTCCATGGCAGAGCATGATCGCGAGGTCGGCCCCGCAACGCGGGGATGCCGCGGGCACGGCCCGCGGCCACCTCGATCTCATCATCACCCAGCCTTCCTGGGGCCAACGACGAGCCCGAGCGAGCCGTCGTACCCCACGAGGTGGTCGCCCAACCTCGCGCCACCATTCGCCGGCAAGACCAGTGCGCGGCTGTGGCCCAGCCAGGGGTGCGTTCGCCACGCCGGTAGCGGCGCGAGTTCCTCTTCCGCGGCTGTGGTGAGCTTGGCCGGGAGCCGTACGGTGCTACCGAGAATGTCGTCGAGGACCTCGGCGCTGGCATCTCCATTCAGCCCCAGGGAACGGCCGTTGATCGTGCGGTAGCCGCGGTCATCGCGGGTGAGCAGCTGGACTTCGATGCTGGGGTCGCCGTCTCGGACCAGGGCTCGTGCCTGGTGTTCACCGAGCTCGCCCGCGCCGCCACGATGCAGTCCTGCCAAGGTTGGTTCGCCGTGGTGGCCGACACGGGTGAGCAGGAACTGCTCCGCTTTCGTGATGCGGTCCCGCCGATCGCGCAGATCTTCGTCCGCGGCATCCCGTTCCGCATCGCTCCACCCCGCGGGGACGGGCTCGGTCCCTTCGTAGACCTCGGCGACCAAGGACGGCACCTCGGAAGGGATCGACCACGTACCACCTCGTGCCGCCAAAACGGTTGCCGCGGTACGCAGCAACAGCATCCGGCCGTAAATGGCTTCGCTGGCAGGAAGCAGCCACGGTGGCTCGTTCCCGCGATCCTGAAACCCGGTGATGATCACTTCGGGTTCGCGCAGGGACTCAGGCCGCGAGGTGGCGTGGCGATGCAACCGGCCGATGCGTTGCAACACCAAGTCGATCGGTGCGAGGTCGGTGATCAGCAGGTCCGTCGAGACGTCGAACGACTGCTCCGCCAGCTGTGAAGCCACGAGAATCCATCGCTCTCCCGGGGCTGGGCGGTGGTTTTCCTCGGGCCCGAGCAGTGCGAGGTTGTCCGCGGTGCGAGTGGCCCGGTCGGCGGCGGACAAACGCCCGTGCAGCAGACCGACATCGGCGCCGAACCGGGCTCGTAACGCCCTGTAGGTCTCCTGCACCCGATCGACGGTGTTGTGGATGACCAACGCGGTCCCGCCGTCGGCAAGGCGTTCCTGCACCAGATCGGCAACGACGTCGCCACTGCCCCGAGAAGCCGCCGGAGGTTCATCAGCGATGCTCACCCGCACCCGCAGATCACCGCGCCACGAGCCGCAGTGCTCCACCACATGAGCGGGTTTCCCGTGCTCATCGGCCCACACCGCCGTCACGCTCGGATAGCCCGCGGCCCGCGGCACACCGACCGCTTCGTGCTCGTCACCGGTGGCACCGGAGAGGTACGCGGCCAGCAGCTGGTCCCGCTGCGCCGGCGGCAACGTCGCCGACAGCAACACCACCGGAACCCCGGCTTGGCCGAGCCAGCGCAGCCCTTCCTTCAAGAACTGCGACATGTACACGTCGGCAGCGTGCACCTCGTCAAGCACGACGACCTTGCCGACCAGACCGGCCATCCGCAGCATCACGTGCTTGGTCCGCGTCGCCGCGAACAGCAACTGGTCGATCGTGCCGACCACGAACGGACACAACAAACCCCGCAACCGGCCCAGGAACCACTCCGCGGGAACGAGCCGCTCACCATCCGACCCAGCCGACTGTGGCAAACCGTAGGCCGCGTCCTCCTCGATCGTGCCGAAGTCGTCATCCGGGTCCTCGGCCACCGCCTCCAGCAACGCACGCCACTGCGCGTTCAACGCTCGCTTGCCGTGCAACAACGCGACCTGACTGCCCAAACCTGGCTCGATGCGCTCCACCCATTCCCGCACCTGGATGAACATCGGATCGCACGTCGCCTGCGTCGGCATGCCGAAGAACACGCCGTCCGCACCGAACCGCGCCGCGAACACCTCGGCAGCCCCCAACGCGCCCTTGGTCTTGCCCTCCCCCATCGGCGCCTCGACGACCATCAGCCCCGGCGCCGGCATCCTCCGCGCCACCTCCAGCACCAGCGACTGCGACGTGCGAGGCCCCCTGTCGAACCGGTTCTGGAACACCTCCGGGCCCGGCACCGGCAACTTCCCCCAGCCGCCGCGCAAACCCAGCTCCGCCCACACCTCCCGCGCCCGGCGCCGGGCAGCGTCCATGCTCACCGCTTCCAGCCCGTCAATACCGTCGAGGCGGGATGCGATCCAGTCGGCCATCACGATCAAGCCACTCAACTGCAACTGTTCCGCCCGCGACGGCACCGAAGACGGCTGCACCGCCGCCACATCACCGAACCCGACCTCTCCGGTGAACACTCGCACCAACCCGGCCTGCGCTGCAGCCCAGTCAGCATCCGGCACTTGGACCGCCCGCAAACGGGCCCCACGCAGCGCCAACTCACCCCCGCCGGGAAACCGGCCATGATGCCCGGCGACCAACGGCCACACCCACGCCACCTGCTCGTCCGCCCAACCTTCGTCAGGCAAAACCCTGCGCAGCAACACCGCCCCAGCCTTGTCGTGCCGCCACCGAACACGACCGACCTTGAACCGATCCCACCGCAGCCCCGCCTGCCACACCGCCTCGGCACAGTCGGCATCCATGCACTGAAACGCCGGAGTGGCCTTCCCGCAATCATGAATCCCGCACAACCACGCGAAAAATCGCCGCCCCCGCCCCGGACCACCCGCCACACGATCAAGAAGATCCCGAGTCACCACAGGCAGATACCCATCCCACAAGCACTCCGCCACCGCCGCCGTATCCAGCATGTGCGACAACAACAAGTTCCGACGCCCACCACCCCGCGACGCGGACTTCCCCCACAACGCCCCCAACCACCGCCGCAAGTCAGCCTCGACCTCCACCACCACGCGCGACTCCAACCCCAAGCCCCCTCAGTAACATCGGACGCACGCACCGTAGCGAAACCCACCGACAAACCAGCCCAGAACACATGAACCCACCACACAACCTCGACACCACCACCAAAAACGGAGTGAATGAAAGGGACTGTCGGTCAGACGGTGTTTTCGGCCTGACGCGCCGGACGTGGTTCCGGCGGGAAAGGCGCTGTGACTGATGGCATCGGATGCTGTGAGCCCACGCAAAAATGAGAAGAATTCAGATCGGCAGCTGTCTCCGGAGCAGGCCGCTGCGGCAGCCATGATCTCCCAGGCTCGCCGGGAAGGGCTGGACCTGACCGGCCCGGACGGCGTACTGAAAGTGTTCACCAAAAACGTCCTGGAAACGGCGTTGAACGAGGAAATGACCGAACACCTCGGACACGAGAAAAATCGGACTGACCCCGCAAGGGACTCGGGCAATATCAGGAACGGAACACGCCCCAAGACAGTACTCTCCGATGCGGTAGGCGAGGTGGACATCGCCGTGCCGCGTGATCGCGAGGGCACTTTCAGCCCGCAGATCGTGAAAAAGCGCCAACGCCGCATCGGCAGCGTGGACGAGATCGTGCTGTCACTGTATGCAAAAGGACTCACCACCGGCGAGATCGCGGCGCATTTCGCCGATATCTACGGTGCCTCGGTATCCAAAGACACGATCTCGACCATCACCGACAAAGTCGTCACGGAAATGGAAGCCTGGTCCGACCGGCCCCTCGATGCCGTGTACGCGGCCGTGTTCATCGACGCGATCCACGTGAAGGTCCGCGACGGCCAGGTCGCCAACCGGCCCGTCTACGCCGCCATCGGCGTCACCCTCGACGGCCGCAAGGACGTCCTGGGCCTCACAGCGGGCCACGGCGGCGGCGAAGGCGCGAAGTTCTGGATGAGCGTGCTCATCGACCTCAAAAACCGCGGCATCAGAGACGTCTTCTTCCTCGTCTGCGACGGACTGAAAGGACTCCCCGAAGTCGTGGCCAACGTATGGCCGCAAACCATCGTGCAAACCTGCATCATCCACCTGATCCGCAACTCATTCCGACTCGTATCCCGGAAACACTGGGAAGAACTCAAACGCGACCTCACGCCGATCTACACCGCCCCCTCCCCACGCGCAGCCGAGGCCGCATTGGACGAACTCGACAACAAATGGGGCACGAAACACGCGGCGATAATCCGATTCTGGCGCAACGCATGGCAGGAATTCATCCCCTTCCTCGACTACGACACCGAAATCCGCAGAATGATCTGCTCCACCAACGCCATCGAATCACTCAACGCCCGCTACCGGCGAGCAGTCCGAGCGAGAGGACATTTCCCCACCGAACAAGCCGCCATGAAGTGCCTCTACCTCGTCACCCGTAGCCTGGACCCCACCGGCACCGGCCGCACACGATGGACCCAACGCTGGAAACCCGTGATCAACGCCTTCGCGATCACCTTCAGCGACCGCTGGCCAGCCGCGGAAACCTACTAACCCACCACCGCCGAAAACACCGTTCAAGCGATAGACCCCCACTGGGGGTCAAGGGCTCGTGGGTTCGAATCCCGCCGTCCCGACGGTCTAGAGGGTCTTCGCAGGTCAGACACTGCGAAGGCCCTCTTTTTCTGCTCTTGGTCGGTTCTTCGAAGTCGAGCACGCCGTTGCTGGACCCCTTGACTTCGGAGGTTCCCCATCTCGGGTGAGCTGACCGCGAAAAGCACTCGACAGGCCAATATCGGCTTTACCGGATTGTGCACCGGAGAGGCACACCGCCCGTAGAAACCTGCACCGGCGTCCGTCCGACACGCGCAGTGGCAGCGGACCGACGGCCTCGGTGGAGGTGTGCTGCCAGGCGAACTGTTCTCTAGGCGCCAAAAATTCCCCGTCGAGAGGGAAAGCGAGCACTACCGGCAGTTCGCACGGCCATGCATAACATGCCCGTTCACGGCACCGGCAGCACCGGCGCCGTCCTGGACGGAACGCGCGGCGAGACGGGTGAAATTACCACGGGAGCGTCGCGGCTGGACGGACCCCTGAGATCTGGTGATCGAGCGCGAATCGGAATGGCCGGACCAGCGTGGAAGACCACGAGGGGATCGGGGTTTCAGTGTCCGCCGAGTTGCGCTGTGAGCTTCTCGGCGTTTCGCAGCAGTAGGTCCTTGATCTCGGTGGATCGTTGCGCGCTCATCCTGTGTCGAGGGCCGACGACGCCCAGCGCTCCGACGAAGCCGCCGTTCATGCCGAAGAGGGGGACGGCGACGGCGCCGGTCTCCGGGTTCCACTCCCCGTCGGAGAAGTAGAACCTCTGATGGCGGATCTGTGCGGCGTGTTCGTCGTCGCCGCCGGTGTAGACGGTGAGGATCCGTCCGCCTGCGCCGAGCTCCAGGGGAAGTGCGGACCCTTCGTCGAGGTGGTGGCGCATGGGCTGGTCGCTGTTGACGCGGTAGAGCACGATGCGCTGATCCCCCTCTCGGACGTAGAAGGCCGCGCTCTCGCCGGTCTCGGCGCTGATGTCGGCGAGTGCGGGACGGATGTAGTCGGCGAGGTGGAAAGCGCGCTGGTATTGGGAGCCGAGCCGCCACAAGGTCGGCCCGAGCCGATAGCAGCCGTCGGCATCACGGTTGAGATAGCCCATGCGCTGCAGTGACGCGGCCAGCCTCAGGATGGTGCTGCGGTAGAAACCGGTGCGCTTGGCCAGGTCCGCCAGCGAGAGCCGGTCAGCCCCGTCGGCGAACGCCTCGAGCAACCCCAGAGCTCGCTCGACCGCCTCGACCCGCTGTTCCTTGGGCTGCTGCCCAGTCGACATCGGCGTTCCCTCCTCGTCGCGAAGTGGCTGCACCGCGGCGACATCGTTGCGCTCCAACGCCGAACATTCTGCCAGCCAGAACGACCGGTGCCGATCATCCTCCCGCTTCCACCCTTGACTCCGGCCGCCCACTGCTCTTAACGTTCTGCCTACCGCACTAGTAGTCTGCTAGACAGAATGGTGGCGAGCAAATGGGAACTCCGGAACGGGCGTCTCGAACGTCTGATGTGGACGTCCTGGTAAGCGAGGTCGGCCCTCGGGACGGTCTGCAGAACATCGATCGAGCCATGCCGACCGGGGCCAAGCACCGCTGGGTCGCGACGCTGGCTGCGGCGGGGCTGCGGGAGGTCGAGGTCGCCTCGTTCGTCTCCCCGAAGCGGCTCCCGCAGATGGCGGATGCGGCGGAAGTGGTCGCCGAGGCGCTGCGGATTCCGGACCTGACCGTGCTGGCGCTGGTGCCGAACCTGATCGGTGCCCGCAACGCCGTGGCCGCTGGCGCCCGATCCCTGACGATGCCGGTCTCGGTATCGGAATCGCACAGCCGCGCGAACATCGGCATGAGCCCCGAACAGGCCGTCGAGCAGGTCGTCGCCGTCGCCGCGCTGAAGGCTGAACACCCCGACCTGCACATCGAAGTCGGGCTGTCGACCGCGTTCGGATGCACCATCGAGGGTTCGGTGCCGGAGGATCGGGTCATCGAGCTGGCGGTGCACGCCGCACGGGCGGGTGCGGACTCGGTCGGCCTCTCCGACACCACCGGTTACGCCAACCCGGCCCAGGTGCGGCGACTGTTCACTCGCCTGTCGTCCGAGCTCGGGGAGCGTGCCGGCGGCGCCCACCTGCACAACACCAGAGGCCAGGGCTTGGCCAACGTCGTGGCCGCGCTGGACGCCGGGGTGCGCACGTTCGACTCCTCGCACGCCGGTTTGGGCGGTTGCCCCTACGCCCCGGGGGCGAGCGGGAACGTCGTCAGCGAGGACCTGGTGTTCCTGCTGGAGTCCATGGGCCTGCGCACCGGGGTCGACCTCGATGCCCTGATCGCGGGGCGCTCGGTGATCTCCGAGGGCCTGCCGGGTGAGCAGCTTTACGGCCACGTCGCCGACGCGGGGCTTACCAAGGGGTTCCGCTACGCCGACGAGATGGCGGAGATTCCCGCATGAGCGCGCCGCAGGACGTGGCGACCGGACGGCTACCGCTGGAGGGCGTGCGGGTCGTCGAGTTCTCGCACATGATCATGGGGCCTTCTTGCGGACTCGTCCTCGCCGATTCGGGCGCCGACGTGATCAAAGTCGAGCCCGTCGGCGACGGAGACAAGACTCGGGTCCTACCGGGCTCGGGCGCCGGGTTCTTCCCGATGTTCAACCGGAACAAGCGCTCGGTGGCGGTGGACCTCAAGTCCGAGGAAGGACTGGAGTACGTCAAGCGGCTGATCGCGACCGCGGACGTGGTGACCGAGAACTTCCGCTCCGGCGGCTTGGACGCGCTGGGCCTGGGTTACGAGGAGCTCAGCGCCGAGAACCCCGGGCTGATCTACTGCAGCCTCAAAGGGTTCCTGTCCGGGCCGTACGAGCATCGAGCCGCGCTGGACGAGGTCGTGCAGATGATGGGCGGCCTGGCTTACATGACAGGCCCGGACGGTCGGCCGCTGCGCGCGGGGGCGTCGGTCAACGACATCATGGGCGGCATGTTCGCCGCGATGGGCGTCATGGCCGCTCTCTACGAGCGCCGAACCACCGGTCACGGACAGTTGGTGCGCAGTTCGTTGTTCGAGAACAACGTCTTCCTCGTGGGCCAGCACATGGCGCAGTACGCGGTCACCGGCCGAGCCGCCGACCCGATGCCGTCACGGCTGTCGGCGTGGGCGGTCTACGACGTGTTCGACACCGGCGACGACGAAAAGGTCTTCATCGGCGTCGTCTCCGACACCCAGTGGCGCGCGTTCTGTGCGGCGTTCGGACTGCCTCACCTAGCCGAGGACCCCACCCTGGCCACCAACACCCAGCGAGTCGGGGCCAGGGAACGGATCATGCCGACGCTGCGCGACACGATCAGGTCCCGCACCCAGGACGAGACCGTTCGGCTGTGCGAAACCGCCCGGTTGCCGTTCGCACCGATCAAGCGTCCCCAGGACCTGTTCGACGATCCGCACCTGAACGAGACGGGGGCGCTGACCGAGGTCACCCTGGCCGACGGGCGCACCGCACGGCTGCCCGCGCTGCCGCTGGAGATGGGCGGGCGCCGGCTACCGCTGCGCCTGGACCTTCCCCGCGCCGGGGAACACACCGGTGAGCTGGCTCGTGAACTCGGCTACTCGCCAGAGCAGATTTCGGCCGCCGCGCAGGCTCGGACGTTCTGCGGCGATTCCGCCGAGCAATCCGCATCGATTCACTGACCGCCCCAGACCACCGGTCCGTCGCATCGTCGCGAGAGCACAGGTAGCCCCATGTACCTCGACACACCACCGCTGCTGATCGACGCCGAGCCGTGCTTCGAGATGCCGGCACGCTTTCGGCGAACCGAGCAGCGCAGCGCTTGGGCCGACACCCATAAAGGCGGCCGGTGCATCGACTCCTTCATCGAAGGCCCCGTGTTCGATCGTGACGGGTCGCTGCTGCTCGTCGACGTACCGTTCGGGCGGGTTTTCCGCGTCGACCCGTCCGGAGCCTGGACGCAACTCACCGAATACGGCGGGCAGCCCAACGGCTGCGGCATCGACGACGAGGGCCGGATCCTGCTCGCCGACCAGCGGCACGGTCTGCTGCACCTCGACGAAACCGGGCAGGTGCGCACGGTTCTGGGCCCGGAGGACATCGACGGGTTCAAGGGCTTCAACGACCTCACGATCTCCACCGGCGGCGACATCTTCATCACCGACCAAGGCCTGACCGGCCTGCACGACCCCACCGGACGAGTCCTGCGGGTGCGCGGCGGGGTCCGGGGAAGCGGTGTCGACGTGCTGCTGGACACCGTCCCCAGCCCGAACGGGCTCGCCCTCGACGCCGATGAGCGGGTTCTGTTCGTTGCCGCCACTCGGGACAACGCCGTGTGGCGCGCCCCGCTCGACCCCGATCGCACGACGGTGTCGAAGGTCGGCCGGTTCGTCTCGCTGTTCGGCACCAGCGGCCCGGACGGATTGGCCTTCGACACCGCCGGGCGACTGCTCGTCGCGCACGCGTCGCTCGGGTCGGTCTTCGTGTTCGCCCCCAACGGCGAGCTGCTGACTCGCGTTCGTTCCACGACGGGCACCACCTGCACCAACCTCGCGCTGCGCCCCGATCCGGGCGGCGGAGCCGAACAGCTCTACATCACCGAATCCGATACCGGAACGGTTCTCGTGGCCGCCCTGCCCGGAGCCTCGGGACGGTGAAAGCCGACCGGCGACCGTGCCGGTCTCACTCCCCGCCCGTTGGTGCGCACCGCACGACAACTACCGAGCACTTCCCGTCCTCCTGACCGGGTTCGAGGCAGACAGCCACAGCGCCGTGCACGTCTAAGGAGATCCCATGACCGCTTCCACCGCATCCGAGACCGCCGACGACCCGGAGACGACCTCCGACCTGCTCGTGTCCTTGCGCGGGGTCAACAAGCACTTCGGCGAACTGCACGTCTTGCGCGACGTGGACCTCGACATCACCCGCGGCGAGGTGGTCGTGGTCGTCGGCCCGTCCGGGTCGGGCAAATCCACCCTGTGCCGCACGATCAACCGCCTGGAGCCCATCGACAACGGCCGGATCACCCTCGACGGGACCGAGCTCCCCAGTGAAGGCAAGGACCTGGCCGCACTGCGCTCCGATGTGGGCATGGTGTTCCAGCAGTTCAACCTGTTCGCGCACATGTCCATTTTGGACAACGTCACGCTGGGGCCGATTCGCGTCCGGGGCCGGAAGAAGACCGCGGCCGAGGCCGAGGCACGGCGCCTGCTCGATCGCGTCGGGGTCGGCGACCAAGCGCACAAGATGCCCGTGCAGCTCTCCGGCGGCCAGCAGCAGCGCGCCGCGATCGCCCGTGCGCTGGCCATGGAACCGAAGGTGCTGCTGTTCGACGAGCCCACCTCGGCTCTGGACCCGGAAATGGTCAGCGAGGTCCTCGAGGTCATGAAGGAACTCGCCGCCACCGGGATGACGATGGTCGTGGTCACCCACGAGATGGGCTTCGCCAAATCCGCCGCCCACCGCGTGATCTTCATGGACCGCGGCCAGATCGTCGAGCAGGCCCCGCCCGCGGACTTCTTCGCCGCCCCCCGCTCCGACCGGACCCGCGACTTCCTCTCCAAGGTCCTCACCCACTGAACGGATCTCCGAACAGGAGGCACAACGACGTGCGCATCCCCAAGAGCCTCATCCCCGCCGCCGCGCTGATCACCGCGATCGGGCTCGTGGCCACCCACGGCGTCAGCAGCGCGGCCAATCCCGGGATCACACCACCGGTAGCCGAGAACCCGAGCTTCGCGCCCGGCTCGACCATGCAGAAGATCCAGGACCGCGGCCACCTGCGGATCGGAACTCGCTACGACCACCCCGGCCTGTCCGCGGGCAACTTGCGCGGCCAGCAGGAAGGGTTCGAAATCGACCTCGGCGAGTACATCGCCGGGAAGCTCGGCCTGCGCGCCGACCAGATCCAGTACGTCGAGGCCAGCTCGGCCAACCGCGAACAGTTCCTCGCCCAGGACAAGGTCGACCTGGTGATGGCCACCTACTCCATCACCGACAAGCGCAAGAAAGTCGTCAGCTTCGCGGGCCCCTACGCCGCGATCTCGCTCGACATGGTCGCGCTGCGCGGCAACCCCGCTGGAATCCAGGACCCGCAGACCCCTCGCGGCACCCGGGTCTGCTCGACGACCGGCGGCCAGGTCTCGGCGACCATCCGCGAGGAGTTCCCGCAGACCGATCTCATCGAGTTCGACGTCTCCTCCAAGTGCATCGACGCGCTCAAGAACGGCACGGTCGACGCGCTGGCCACCCACGGCCCGATCGGCGCCGGATACGTCAGCAAGGACACGGAGGAGCTCGAAATGGTCGGGCGCCCCTTCTACCAGGACAACTGGGCGATCGGCATCAGCAAGGGCGACACCGGTTTCTGCCAATGGCTCGGCCGGACCCTGCAGCAGGCCTCCGACGACGGCTCCTACTCCCGGGCCTGGGACGCCAGCCTCGGCCGCTACTCCAAGCAGCCCATGATCCTTCCGGAGCCGCAGCAATGTTCCTGACCAATCCGCCCAGCGCCGCCCGGCCCCTTCACACCCACTGGACGCAGCGATGAGCGCCGTCATCAACAACCTGCCCGTGCTGCTGGCGGGGTTCGGCACCTCGCTGGCCCTGATCCTCGTCTCCGCCGCGATCGCGCTCCTGCTCGGTGTCGCCCTTGCCGGCATGCGCGTTTCACCGGTGCCACTGCTGCAGACCGCAGCCACCTGCTACGTCGAATGCCTGCGCACCGTGCCCACCGCGGTGATCTTCTTCTTCGCGCTGTTCGGGCTGCCGCAGATGGGCGTGCGGATCGGGTTCTTCCCCGCCGCGGTGGCAGCGCTGTCGGTCTACTACGCCGCGTTCTTCTGCGAAGCCGTCCGCTCGGGCATCAACTCCGTGCCCACCGGCCAGGCCGAAGCCGCCCGATCCATCGGACTCGAATTCCGCGGCGCGCTGCGCTTCGTCGTACTGCCCCAAGCGTTGCGCTCGGTCATCCCACCACTGCTCAACGTCTTCGTGGCCCTCACCAAGAGCTCCGCCATCGCCAGCGCATTCGGCGTCGCCGAGCTCCTGGCCTCCACCACCGCCCTGGTGACCATCGAGAGCGACGCCGTCATCCCGATCCTGCTCGCCTGCAGCGCCTTCTACCTCGTCATCACCATCCCCGCCGGTCTGCTGGCAGAGCGGCTCGAAAAGAAGGTCGCGGTGGCCCGATGACCACGACACCTGCCCGGCCCGCAACACCGGCCACGACGCGTCCCGCACCCGTCACCTCCTCGGTGCTGTTCGACAGTCCCGGCCCGCGCGGCCGTCGTCGCATCCGCAACGGTGCCGTCGCCGCCGGAACCGTGCTCGCCCTCATCATCGCGAGCGCCCTGTTCCAGCTCGGACGCAACGGCGTCCTCGACGCCGAACGCTGGGCCGTACTGCTCAATCGCGACCTGGCCCGCCTGCTGCTGCACGGACTCTGGTCGACCCTGCAGGTCGCGCTCGTCGCGATGGTGCTGTCCGTCGCCGGCGCGCTGCTGCTCGTCGCGGCACGGCTGTCCGACCGGAGCCCGCTTCGCGGCGCCGCGAAGATCTGGATCGAGCTGTTCCGAGGCCTGCCGCTGCTGGTGCTGATCTTCATGATCTTCCTCGGCGCACCGGCGATCGGAATCGACGTCCCCACTTTCTGGGCGCTGGTCATCGGAATCACGCTCTACAACAGTGCGGTGATCTGCGAAATCTTCCGCGCGGGCATTCAATCCCTGCCCAAGGGGCAGGCCGAGGCCGCCTACGCCATCGGCCTGCGCAAGATCGAGACGCAGCGGGTGGTGCTGCTACCGCAAGCGATCAACGCGATGCTCCCCGCCCTCGTGGCCCAAGTCGTGATCATCCTCAAGGAGACCTCGCTCGGCTTCGTCATCGGCTACACCGAGCTGCTGCGCGAGGGACGGGTCGCCGTGGAATACCTGGGCAGCACGTACGCCATTCCGGTCTACGTCGCCGTCGCGGCGCTCTACCTGCTGGTCAACCTCGCGATTTCACGCATGGCCCGCCGACTCGAAGGACGCCTCACGCACTAACTCACCCACCGGCAACTCCGGCCGAGCCGAACGAAGTCCTGTCACCAGAACAGGCGCAGCCGGGCGCTTCTGACGGCCGGAAACGTGGAAAAGCATCACCGCCACGACCAGTCGGCACCGACTGCGTGCTCCGCACGGCCCCGCAGACAACATCCACCGACCAGCACACGCACAACAGCGAGGACGAACATCATGCGCCGCAACGTGCTCCCCATCGGGGACAGCTTCCCCACCGTCGCCCCGGACGCCTGGGTCGCCGACACCGCCACCGTAATCGGCCAAGCGAATATCGGTGCTGCGACCGGAATCTTCTACGGAGCGGTACTGCGCGCCGACACTGAAGAAGTCTCCGTGGGAAACGGCAGCAACGTGCAGGACAACGCAACCATCCACGCCGACCCCGGTTCGCCCGCCCGAGTCGGCAATGGCGTCTCCGTGGGCCACGGCGCGGTCCTGCACGGCTGCACCATCGAAGACGGATGTCTCATCGGCATGAACGCCACTGTCCTCAACGGCGCCATCGTCGGCGCCGAGTCCCTGGTCGCCGCCAACGCGCTGGTCCCCGAAGGAATGCAGGTGCCACCCCGCTCACTTGTAGCCGGGATCCCCGCGAAGGTACGGCGCGACCTCAGCGATTCCGAACTCGCACACCTGCGGCACAACGCCGAAGTTTACCGAGATCTCGCGAACCGTCATCGTGACAACATCTAGCTCACGACGACAACGGAGTGCGAACGTTCAACTGCTCCGTCGCCGCAGCCACGAGTGAAGAACAGCTCACGCTGTGGCGGTTCCGCGCCCCGCAGTGGCGATCAGCATGTTCCTCGGTGGTCCGGCACAGCGGGCCACGCCACCCCTGCCCGACGCCTGTGCCGCCGGTGACCGGCATCGCCAACATTTTCAGGCCTCTGCCGTTCGTCGGACCACCGCCGGATCACCATCGAGGACGCCGCCGCGCAGGACCGGCTCGCCGCCATCGTGAACCACCTGCCCCAACTGTCAACCGGGACCAGATCCGAATGCCACCGCTTGGCGAACAGGCCCGGCCAACAGCGAAATCAGCCGTCGCACAACCTGTTTTGACCGCGGTACCGGGAGGAAAACGGGAGGAACAAGCACAACCGAACCGACCACGACCACCCCGAACGACACCCAACGACACCGCTACACCAGCGGTTTCTCCGTTTCCGCAGGTCACGCCAGTTCACAGGCGCCCCTGGGGGTCAAGGGGTCGTGGGTTCGAATCCCGCCGTCCCGACGGTCGAGAGGGTCTTCGCAGGTCAGACACTGCGAAGGCCCTCTTTTTCTGCTCTTGGTCGGTTCTTCGAAGTCGAGCACGCCGTTGCTGGACCCCTTGACTTCGGAGGTTCCCGATGCCCATTCTCGATCTTGATCGGATCACCGGGGAACTGTCCCCGACGTGGTCCGGATACCTGCGCGACTGGGACCGCGCGCTGCGATCCGGCAACCACCCGGAGACCACCCGCTACAACTACCTGCTCGCCGCCTCCCAGCTCGCCCGCAACGTCGCCGAACACTCACCGGACCCCGACGCCGACGACGCCGCCGATGACCCGGCCGAGATCACCAAAGCCCACATCGAGTCCTTCCAAGCCTGGATGATCGAAACCAGGTCCGCCTCAACTGCCGCGAACAAGCACAAAGCCCTCTCGGAACGCGGACCGTTCGGCGCCCAGCGGCCGACCGCCTCGCACCGAGAGCCACACGTTGGGCCGCCCGGACCCCGGATGTTTCGCGCGAGCCCGCAGGTAGCGACTCAGCGCACGAGCGGTCTTGTGCCCGAACCGCACCCGACGGGTCTTCGCTCCCTTTCCGCGGTACGCAACGGAATCAGTGCCGAAGTCCAGATCCTCGACCGACAGATCGCGACCTCTGACAGCCGGGCACCGGTGTTGCAGTAGTCATCGCGCAAGCTGACGAAATCCTTCCCTCTGCCCCCCAGCAACTTCTTCGTCTCGGCCTGCCCCATGCCGGGATCAACTTCACGTCCCCGGTGTCTCCGGCGGCCGTCTCACGCTCGGCGTGGGCGTCGGCTCGCGCGGGGACGAATTCACCGTTCCCGGGCACGAGCTGCACGGTCACGGCGCGCGGTTGGAATCCGACCTGGCGACCTACCGCGAGGTCTGGGCCGGCGCCCCGGTCGGCAACGGGCCGAACCCAGCCGTGCCATCGGGAACCCGGCAAGTCCCCATGCTGTTCGGCGGGTACTCCGCTCACGCGCTGGATCGCATGGTGCGCTGGGGCGAGGGCTACATCGGCGGTTCGCTGCCGTCGTCCACGACGGCCCCGCGCTTCGAGGCGGCGAAGCGTGCCTGGCACGAGGCAGGCCGCCAGGGCGCCCCGAAACTCGTCGTGCTCGCCTACTTCGCACTGGGCGCCCCCGAGGCCGGACGGGCGAACATCCAGGACTTCTACCGGCTGGCACCCAAGGAGATCGCCACCAACGCGGTGCTCTGCACCACCCGGAAGACGATCGAGCAGACCGTCACGGTCTACACCGACCTCGGTATCGACGAGATCATTTTCGTTTCCGCCGTAGACGACCCCGACGAGATCACCCGGCTCGCCGACATCGTCACCTGACCAGCGGGCAGGAGCCGACAAGCAGAATCGAGGGTGGCGCGTGAAGGTGGTCGCTTCGGCAGAGAACAGCTTCGTGCCGCACTGGATTGTTGGACGCACCTGACGCGTCGTGCATGCATGCGCCACCCCGATCACTACCGCGCTTGCGCGTACCGATGACCCACCAGTAGTGACAGCAGCAACGTCAGGAGCCCGATAGCGCCGGCCGTTGCGAACGCCACATGTAGGCCGGCAGCGTCCGGGGAGAGCTCGTCAGTGGCTGAGCCGAGTGCGGCTATGGAGACGAACAACGCCGTACCCATCGCGCCTGCGACCTGTTGCACCGCGGAGAGGCTGGCACTGCCATGCGAATACAGCTTGTCCGGCAACGAACCCAGAGCTTCCGCCATCAGCGGCGTCAGCATCAGTGACATCCCGGACATCAGCACGAGGTGAAATACGACGATGGCCGACAGCGGAGTTCCGGTACCCGTGATCGAGAACAGGCCGAGGCCCGACGCCATTAGCGCAGCACCTGGAACGACCAAGGGTCGGGCTCCGCGCCGATCGAACAGTGCGCCGACCGGCCGACCGAGAATTCCGAAAAGGAGTCCTCCCGGGAGCATGATGAGCCCCGCCACTAACGGGCTCACACCGAGCACCGTCTGCAAGTAGAGCGGCAGTAGCACTGACGCAACGCCGATCAGGGACAGCAACATCAACGCCGTAATCATTAAGAGCGCGTCTCACTTGGCGTGTTGGAGTCGTTTGAAGCAGACGAGGGCGGCTGCCAGGGCGAGGAAGGCTTTGAAGGTGTCGGCGCGGCGTTCGTAGCGCAGGGTCAGGCGGCGGTAGCCGGTGAACCAGGCCATGGAGCGTTCGATGACCCACCGGTGGCGGCCGAGGCGTTCCTTGGGCTCGATGTCCTTGCGGGCCAGTCGGGGTCGGATTCCCTTGTCTCTCAACCATCGGCGACGTGCGCGGCTGTTATAGGCCTTGTCGCCATGCAACTTCGCGGGCTTGCGGCGTCGCGGCCCGCGGCGGGAGCGGACCGGCGGGATCGCGTTGACCAGCGGGATCATCGCGTCACCATCAGCCGTGTTGCCTGCCGAGATCCCGGTGACCATCGGCAGCCCGGTAGCGTCGGAGAGCATGTGGAGTTTCGAACCAGGCTTGCCCCGATCGACCGGGCTCGGACCGGTCATAGATCCCCTTTTTTCGCCCGAACATGGGCGGCGTCAACCACCGCGCGGGACCAGTCGATCAAGCCCTGACCACCTAACTCGTCCAGCATCGCGTGATGGATCCGTGCCCACAAGCACGCTTCGGTCCAGCGCACGAACCACCGGTGCGCGGTCGGGACCTTGACGCCGAACGACGGCGGCAGCCACCGCCACGCGCACCCGCTGGTGAGCACGTACACGATCGCCGTGAACACCATCCGAGGGTTCGCCGGCGCCCGACCACCACCCTGCGGGCGGTCCTTAACCTCGGGAATCAACGGCTCGACCAGCTCCCACAGCTCGTCAGGAACCAACCTGCGCGACAACGCATCAACCACAATGGACGATCATCCCGGACGGCGGGTCAAGATCCAAACGAGACACGCTCTAAGGCGATGACGAACGGACGCCGCCCGAATGGTCGCAGATCGAGCAATGCTCGATTTTCTCGTTGCAGCCGCAGCTGTCGGACTACGAAGAGCACGAGCGCTACAAGCCCGGCTCCAGCGGCGATCCATGACGGGACACCGCCACCACTTCCCTTACCGATCGCCGACAGGCCGTAGACGGGGCCGCCGAACCCGATCGCCGAAAGGAATACCGACGAGATGTCCAGCGGGGGCGGGCTTTCAGCGGTGTCGAGGTGCAGCCACCGGGCACCAATCGCGAGCGCGGCCAGGGACAGCGGAAGAACCAGCCAGAACATCCAGCGCCAGCTGAGTCCGGAGAGGACGGCGCCACCGATCGCCGGGCCGATCGCAGGGGCTACGGCTATGACAATGGTGATCGTTCCCATCGTAGCGCCGCGCTTCTCCTCCGGGACGAGCCGCAATGACGTCGTCATCAGCAGCGGGAGTATCAACGCAGTACCAACGGCCTGGACCACACGCCCAGCTAGCAGAACCTCGAATCCAGGAGCCAAACCAGCCAGGACGGTACCTGCGGTGAATATCAGCAGCGACACTAGAAACATCTGACGGGGCGTATATCTATCGAGCAAGTAGCCGGTCGCCGGGATGACGATGGCCATAGTCAACAGATACCCGCTGGTCAACCACTGCACAGTAGTAGACGGCACGGCAAGCTCGATGCTCAGGTCACGAAGTGAAACACTGAGTATGGTCTCGTTGAGAATCATCACGAATGCAGCGCTGACCATGACGCCGATCAACGGTCTTGCGTAGTTTTTCGCCCTTTGTTCGATACGCGACGTGGGACTGGTCACGCGGGACCCCCTTTCTTCCCGTGGCAATTTCGAAGAAGAACTGCAATCTGCCGAGCGCACCTGATCGAGCCGATAGTGAACACGTGAAGCGATAAGTCAACCGCCAGCCCCACGATGGTCAACCGTGCGATGGAGGTGGACTCGAAATCCAACGAAAAGGAACATGGTGACACCAGTGCGCGAGAGCAGGGATACGTCTACATTCTGATCAATCCGAAGCCGACCGGCATTACCGATAACTACGGAAGAAGGTGCGGATATCTTCCACGAGCGCGTCGGGCCGCTCCAAAGCGGCAAAATGGCCGCCGCGGGAGAACTTGCTGTACCGTTGAACGTTGAAGGCTGTGGAAACGACTTCGCGTGATGGCACGAAGAGTTCCTGGGGAAAAGCCGCGTAAGCGGTGGGGACACCCCTGGAGCCGCTCGGCGCGACTCCGGACGTGGAGGCCGCTTCGTAGTACAGGCGGGCCGCGGTTGCACTCGTGCCGCCGAGCCAGTAGAACATGATTTCAGTTAGTAGATCATCTTTGGAGAAAACCGATTCAACGTCCCCCTCGCAGTCACTCCAGCTTTGGAATTTCTCTACGATCCAACCTGCCAGGGCCGCCGGGGAATCCGTCAGCGCGTGACCGATGGTCAGCGGCTTGGTCGCCTGCACCTGGGAGTACCCGCCCTCGCGGGCGTTCCAATCTTCAACGGCCCGCAGGTACTCCTCATGTTCCACGGACGCCCGCGAAGGCCGGTCTGGAAAAAAGTTCAGGTGAATGGCTGCGACACCTTCACTGACCCCGTAGTGGCTGCGTCCCAGCGCGGCGGTGACGAACGAACCCCAGTCCCCGCCCTGGGCGACGTAGCGACGATAACCGAGAGTGTCCGCCATCAGGGTGTGGAACGCTTCTGCGATCGCTGATGGATCGACGCCTGGTCGGCCGGGATGGGGAGAGAATCCATACCCCGGGAGGCTCGGCGCGACAACGTCGAAGGCATCCCTTGCGTCGCCTCCGTGAGCGACCGGATCCGTCAGCGGACCGATGATCTTATGCACCTCCCAGAACGATCCCGGCCAGCCATGGCTGAACACCAGCGGCAACGGGTCCGGTCCCCTTCCACGTGCATGCACGAAGTGCAGGCGAAACTCGCCGGCCTTGGAGGAAACGTCGGCCTGGAACTGGGGAAGCTCGTTGATCTGACGTTCGATCAGGCGCCAGTCGAACTCATTCATCCAGTAATCGATCAGGCCGCGCAGCGTTCGGGCGGGCATCCCGGCGGACCAACCAAGATCCGAATCGAACAGTCGAGTACGACGCAGGCGTTCCCTCAGTTCGTCCAGTTCGCGTTGCGGCACATCGACCACGAACGGGCGCACTGTCACCAGACGACCTCCGCCTCTTCCCCGCCGATACGGGCGCCGGAACCTGCTGCATCTCGATGATGCCGACCGAATCCAGAATCGCTGAACATGCTGACGTCGCACACCTTTCTTGTCGTTTTCTGCCACAGACGCTCGATGCCCTATGCTTCGCTCGAACTCCGGCCGATTCACACAGCTACGCTGTCCCGGTTCAGGACGTTGCCCAAGTGCGCGGCGAGCGCTGCCGCCGTGGCCCGGTTGTCCGGATGGGCCATCTCGTGCAGGTCGAACAAGCCGGCCGAGAGCCGAGATCCGAGGAGCCACTCGAACAGAGCGGGCGAACCAGACCACCGGTGCAAGCGCTCCATGCGCGTGCCGTAGAAGGACAGCAGGTCACGAGCGGTACGGGGGTTCTCGGCCGGAGGGGCCAAGCGGTTGCGGGCGGTGTCGTCAAGGTCGAGGCATTCCAATTTCGCGATGACCGCGGCGCTAGGTGCGACAAGGCACGGCAACAGGGGTTGCAATGCGATCGAGCCGTCCTCGAAGACGGGCCTCGGCGACTTCTGCGTGAGGCCGTCGGCGGAGCAATCGATGTAGACGGTCCCGGGCGGTGTCGTGATACTGCCGCCCTCAAGATGGACTCCGGCGGAGTCCATGCGGCGCACGCGCCCCAGCCGCACCACGTTCTCGATCTGCCGCAGCTGACCGAGTTCGGTGGAGCTGACCGTCGCGCACCGGAAGGCGCTGGGCGTGACGGCGACGTCACGCCGGAGCACCAGGCCTAGCTCCTCAAGCACTCCGATCGCGGCGTCGACCGAATCGTGTCCGTGCAGTTTCGTCAGCTCCCGGAACTGCGGCTCGGCTCCGTCGTGACTGCGGTTGACCAACCACGCGTCACGCGGGGCGATCCACCTGACGCGGTCCGGGTCGACCCCATGGTCGAGCAGCCATAGGCAGGCGTCCAGGCCGGTCTTTCCGGCTCCGACGATGGTGAACCGCTCGGGCGCACCGCCGAGCTCGACGAGTTGGTTGACCGGGACGACCGGCACACCGTCCTCGATTCCGTAGCTCGGGCGATTCATCGCGGGCACGGTCACGTTCACGTAGGACGCGTCGACGACCCGCTTCCTGACGATGATCTCCGTCGTGACCCCGTTGACGAGGGACCGCGCCTGCGCGATCGCCGGTCGGCCGGGGTGCACGTCGGCGACGTCGTGCATCGGCAGGTAGGTGACGCGACCCGAAGCCAGCAGCACGTCGCGCATGATGCGGTCGTAGTAGTCGAGGACCTCGTGACGCGAAGCGAGGCTCGCTCCGATCGAATCGCTCGGCATCGGCCGCGAGTGGACCCCGTAGACGTTGGACGGCCCGTGCAGCCTGACGAACGGGTACGACACCGTCCAATGGCCACCAGGGGCGTGATTGCGATCCACCACGGCCATCGTGTCGCCGCTCTCGCTGAGCAGGGCGTCCGCGAATGCCATTCCGGTGGCTCCCGCGCCGATGATCAGGTAATCGACAGTGATCGTTTCAGGAGACATGTCCGCCTTCAGTCGTCGTTCGTTCCGAGAAGCGCGCCTGGTTGATGCCGGCGCATCCAGCTCGGCGCTCGGGAGGAGGGGGCGGCCACGAGTCCGGAGCTCGGTTCGCCGCCCGAGAAGTCACGGTAGCACGGTTTGGCAGACTCTGCCATTACAGGCACGACATGCCATATCCGACTTCCTCTGTTAACGTCGGGAGATGCAGCGAGCAGAGTTGACCTTGCAAGATCGCAAGCGACAGGCAGTGCGCACGGAGGTGACGGCGGTCGCCATCGACCTCTTCCTCGTAGCTGGATACGAAGCCGTCACCGTGGACCAGATCGCCGCCGCAGCCGGGTTGTCCCCTCGCAGCTTCTTTCGCTATTTCGCGAACAAGGAAGCCGTCTTCACCCACATGCTGGACGAGACCGGCACCGGCATCGCCGACCGACTCGAGGCTCGCTCACCCCACGAGGACCCCTGGCTCGCATTGCGCCGATCGTTCGATCACCTGATCGAGATGCTCGACGGAGCAGAGCGGTCACTTCGGATGACGCGGCTCGTCTACGAAACGCCAGTTCTTTACGGCGGCCACCTGCGCAAACAAGCGCAGTGGAACGAGCTTCTCGCCGATGTACTCGCGCCCCGGCTCATCGCCGCACCTTCCGGCGAGCGGCGACTGCGTGCCGGCGCACTCGCCGCCGCAGCCGTCTCGTGCTTCGAATACGCCCGTCTCGAATGGGTCAGCTGCGACGGCAAGCGTTCCGTGGCGCAACTCCTCGACATCACCATGGGGGCCGTCCACCCGCTGCCCGAGGCGTAGGCCGGGCCGCTGCGCACAGCGCGAGCTCACTCCTCAAGGCCACTGGGGGCCAAGGGGCCGCGGGTTCGAATCCCGCCGTCCGACGGCGCAAAAGCCCGCTGAGCTAGCACGAAAGTGCAGTCCAGCGGGCCTTTTGATGTTCGATTGCCGATCATGCAGTGGATCTTCCCGAACCCACCGCGTCCACATCTTCGACCAGTCCAATTCGGGTCGGCCCCGCGCACGCGGGGATGTTCCCTGCTACGCCGGTGGATCACCGGCTAGCGCGGAGTCGACCTCGCGTGGGGGCGAGTCAGGCGGCCTGGGCCGGGTTGAGCACGACCTTGGTCCAGCCGTCTTCGCGGGCGTCGAAGTGCTTGTAGGCGTCCGGCGCCTTCTCCAACGGCAGGTTGTGGGACACGATCCACGAAGGCTCGGCCTTGTTCTCGGCGATGAGGTCGCGCAGGTGGCGGTTGTAGCGCTTGACCGGGGCCTGCCCGCAGCCCATCTGCTGGCCCTTGAACCAGAAGTTGCCGAAGTCGAAGCGGGCCTTGCCCTGCTGGGACAGCTCATCCGGACCGCCCGGGTCCTGAGGAACGAACACCCCGACGGTGCCGATGCCGCCGGTGAACCGCACGGAGGAGACCAGCTTGTTCAAGGTCGCCGCGTTGTCCTCGTTGCCTTGGGGGTCGTGGGCCTGGTAGCCGACGCACTCCGCGCCGCGGTCGGCGCCGATTCCCTTGGTGTGCGCGGTGACCTGCTCGACCGGGTCGCCCTGGGAATCGTCGATCGCGATCGCACCGATCTGCTCGGCGAGGCGCAGCCGGTCGGGGTGGCGGTCGACGACCATGACCTTCGCCGCCCCCTTCACGCTCGCGGAGAGGGCCGCCATCAGTCCGACCGGACCACCGCCGTAGATCACGATGGACTCGCCCGGCTTCAGGCCCGACATCTCCACCGCGTGCCAGCCGGTGGGGAAGATGTCCGAGAGCATCACGTAGTCGTTCTGCTTCTCGGCCGCGTCCTCGGGCAGGCGCAGACACTGGAAGTCACCCCAGGGGATGCGCAACAGCTCGGCTTGGCCGCCGGCCCAGCCGCCCATGTCGGCGAACCCGTACGCCCCGCCTGCCATGCCCTCCACGTTCGCGGCCAGGCAGTAGTTGGTCAGACCGTGCTCGCAGTTCTGGCAGTGCCCGCAGGAGACGTTGAACGGCGCGGAGACCATGTCCCCCACCGCGACCTTGTCGATCCCGGCGCCGACCTCGACGACCTCGCCGACGTTCTCGTGGCCGAAGATGCGGCCCTGCTCGAAGTCGGTACGGCCTTCGTACATGTGCAGATCCGACCCGCAGATGTTCGTCGCCGTGATCTTGACCAGGACGTCGTTGGGCGCCTCGATGCGGGCGTCGTCGACGTCGGCGACCGTCACGTCGCGGGGTCCGTTGTACACAAGTGCCTTCATGATGATCTCCGGGTGCGAATCGTGGCCCGATCAGGTCTGGGCGCCGACGGGCTGGCGGCCCTCGGCGAACTCTTCGACGATCTGGGAGAAGAACGCGGGCAGTGGGGGCGCGGCTGATGACCAAGCCCTGGTCCCGGCTTTGCGGATTTCGTTGCGGGCACTGGGAAACGACGTCAGGGTCCGGCCACGCACGTCGGCCTCGACCAACGTCCGCTGGCCATGACACGGCGAGCCGACCGGCTTACCGGACCATGTCCCGCAGGAGGCCCACCGCGTCGGAGTCGACCCAGCCCGCCGCCCGGCAGGGCCAAGGCGTCGAAGTCGTCGCTCGACAACGTTGGGAGGCCGACCGGCCGACGGTGGAGGTGTCGTCCCTGTCGATGTCGGCGTTCATCGACCGGATCTGTCCAGTGTGGATCGAACGTAGCGTCATCTGCACCCGGCCTGGTCGACCGCCCGGCGGGGCCGGGTCGGTTCGACCTGCTCGACACCGTCGGCCAGGATCGCGACCCGTCGGCCGCGCAGCTCATCTGCCATCGGAAGGCCCCTCCTCCTAATGCGGCGAGAGCCACCAGTGTTACCCGGTCAGGCCGGTTCGAAACCACCCGGCGAGGCACTGGGCACGCTTGCGGCGCACCTGAGGTGAACTCCTCTCCGAAAACGGCGCGGTCGAGCAGTGCGCGTGGAGCAGCGACGCTGAATCTCCGCCTGCTCGAAGGTGTCGGTGAGCCACCGCCGCTCGTCCTGCGAAGTAGCGGCCGGTTCTGCGAGGCCGCTCGCCGATCCCCTCACCTCGGGTCGAACCCGGCCCCGGCCGAGCATTTCTCTCCACGGGGCTCGGCCGAATGCCGGGTCGCACCGTCGAAGTGAAGCTGGTGCGCTTGGTTTCCGCGCAGGACCGTCCGGTCGCGTTCGAGGTCGGCAGTGCTGATTTCTCCGCGTGACACCGCCTTTTCGAGTCCGGGCACCGCGCGCTGCTCGACCGCGTGGCCGCGGCGGGCACCGCTGCCGGAGGTCGCCGTCGCCTGCCGCCCCCCAGGAGGGGTATCACTTGACCTGAATCAGTCTCTAGACATGGGCGATTGACCAATCGTATGTTGTCTTCATGGTCACTCGATCAGATTCGCGGGTATGTCTCGTCACCGGGGCGGGGCGGGGCATCGGGGCTGCGGTCGCCCGGCGGCTCGGCGCCGCGGGACACCGGGTCGCCTTGGCCGCCCGCACCGCTTCGGAACTGGAGTCGGTCGCGGCCGAGCTGCCCGGGCCGACCCTCACCCTGCCGCTGGACCTGACCGCACCGGAGGCCGCGGAGACCGCGTGCGCCGCGGTCGAATCCCGCTGGGGGCACGTCGATGTCCTGGTGCTCGCGGCGGGTGCCGGGACGTCCGCACCCTTGGCGTCGACCACCGATGAGCAGTGGGAGCAGATGCTCGCGCTGAACCTGACGGCACCGTTCCGCCTGCTGCGCAGGGCGGCCCCGCCGATGGCCGACGCGGGGTGGGGCCGCGTGGTGTCGATCGCCTCGGTGGCCGCCCGGCGCGGCGAGCGCTACATCAGCGCCTACACCGCCAGCAAGCACGGCGTGCTGGGACTGGTGCGCTCGGCCGCGGCCGAACTGGCCGGGACGGGCGTCACCGTCAACGCCGTGTGCCCCGGGTACGTGGACACGCCCATGACCGACGCCACGGTGGCCGCGATCAGCGCCCGCACCGGCCGCGACCTCGCGGCGTCCCGGGCGGCCCTGGCCGCCAAGCAACCGATCGGCCGGCTCATCACCGCCGAGGAGGTCGCCGACGTCGTGGCCGTCTGCGTCGCCAGCGGCGCGATCAACGGCCAGGGCATCGTCATCGACGGCGGAGGGGTGCACTCGTGATGGACCGCGTGAATCCTCCCGAGCTGGCCCGGCCCTCGGGCTTCAGCCACGCCGTCGTGGCCGAGGGCCGGGTGGTGCTGCTGGCCGGGCAGACCGGGACCGACGCCGAAGGGCGCATCGTCGACGCGGGTGTCCTCGACCAGTTCGACCGCGCGCTGGCCAACTTGGTGGCGGCGCTGCGCGCCGCGGGCGGATCTCCTGACGATCTGGCCCAGCTGACGATCTACCTGGTCGACGTCGAGGCGTACCGGGCCGTCGGCCGCGAGGTGGGGGCGGTCTGGAAACGGCACGTCGGCGCGCACTACCCGGCGACCGCGGCGGTCGGGGTGACCCGGTTGTGGGATCGCGCGGCCCTGGTCGAACTGCAAGGAATCGCCGTGCTCGACGTCGAGCCGCGGAACCCGTAGTCCCCTGCGAGCGAGGAGGACCTGGCCGTGGTGCCGACGTCGTCCCTCAACCCGTCCGCGCACATCGACACCTTCTGCCGGGACCGGCTGCCCGCCGAGGAGGACTGGCCGGAGCTGCTGTTCGAGCTGCCGGAACTGGACTACCCCGCGCGGCTCAACGCGGGCTCGGAACTCCTCGACACCGCGATCGCGCGGTACGGACCGGACCGTCCCGCCTTGCGCGCCCCGGCACCGAATCCCGTCGCGTGGACCTACGGCGAGCTGCGCGACCGCGCCGCCGCCGTGGCCGCCGCGTTGACCCGGGAACTCGGTGTCGTGCCGGGGAACCGCGTGATCCTGCACGGGCCGAACACCCCGTGGCTCGCGGCGGCCTGGCTCGGCGTGCTCAAAGCGGGCGCGGTCGCCGTCACGACGACCGCGATGCTCCGGTCCGGCGAACTCGCCACCGTCGGCGGGCTGACCCGGCCGGCGGTGGCCCTGTGCGACCACCGGTTCGTCGCCGAGCTGGCGTCCGCGGGCATCGCCGGGATGCCGATCGTGCCGTTCGGCGGTGCCGGCGCCGACGACCTCGCGGTGCGCGCGGCCCGGCAGGACCCGTTCGACGACGTGGCGACCTCGGCGGACGACGTCGCGCTGCTGGCCTGCACCTCCGGCACGACCGGCGAGCCGAAGGTCACGATGCACTTCCACCGCGATGTGCTCGCGATCGCGGACACCTTCGCCCACCACGTGGTGGCGCTGCGCCCGGACGACCTGGTGACCGGGACCCCTCCGTTCGCCTTCACCTTCGGGCTCGGCGGGTTGCTCGTCTTCCCGCTCCGGGCCGGTGCCGCCGCGCTGCTGCTCGAACGCGCCACCCCCCAGGAACTGGCCGCGCACGTGGCCGAGAACCGCGCGACGGTGCTGTTCACCGCCCCCACCGCCTACCGCGCGCTCGCCGGGGACGGCCGGCCCGAGCGGCTGGCGAGCCTGCGCCGCTGCGTGTCGGCGGGCGAGCCGCTGCCCGCCTCGGTGTGGCGCGACTTCCGCGCTGCCACCGGAATCCGCGTCATCGACGGGATCGGATCGACCGAGATGCTGCACGTGTTCGTGTCCGCCGCCGACGACGACATCAGGCCCGGGGCCACCGGCCGGGCGGTTCCCGGCTACCGGGTCGACGTCGTCGACGACCTCGGGCGCAGCGCGCCCGACGGCGTGCCGGGGCACCTCGTGGTGCGGGGGCCGACCGGCTGCCGCTACCTGGACGGGCGCAGGCAGCGGGAGTACGTGGTGCACGGCTGGAACCGCACCGGCGACATCTACGTCCGCGACGCCGACGGCCTGTTCTGGTTCCAGGCCCGCTCCGACGACATGATCATCACCGCCGGGTACAACGTGGCCGGGCCGGAGGTGGAGCAGGCGCTCCTGCAACACCCCTCGGTCGCCGACTGCGCGGTCGTCGGCACCCCGGACGCGGAACGCGGCCACGTGGTCACCGCCCACGTCGTGCTGCGGCCGGGGGAAACGGCCACCGCCGCCGAGTTGCAGGCGTTCGCGAAGGGCGTGATCGCCCCGTACAAGTACCCGCGCCGCATCCACTTCGCCGACGCGCTGCCGCGCAACAGCACCGGGAAGTTGCAGCGGTCCGCGCTCCGCGAGGCGGTCTGAGGTGGCGGGCATGCGGATCGCGATCGCGGGCGGCGGACCGGGCGGCCTCTACCTGGCCGCCCTGCTGGCGCAGCTCGGCCCGCACGACATCACGGTGTGGGAGCAGAACGCCGCGGACGACACGTTCGGCTTCGGCGTCGTGCTCTCCGACGAGACCCTCGGTGGGATCGAGCAGGCGGACCCCGCCGTGTTCGCCGCGATGTCGGAGCGGATGGCGCGCTGGGACGACATCGACGTGCACCACCGCGGGGCCGTGTCCACCTCGGGCGGGCACGGGTTCGCCGCGATCGGCCGGCGGGAGCTGCTGGGCGTGCTCCAGCGCCGCTGCGCGGAACTCGGGGTCACCGTGCACTACCGCACGCGGTGCCCGGACGCGGCGGTCCTGCAAGCCGATCACGACCTGGTCGTCGCGGCGGACGGGGTGAACTCCGCGGTCCGGGCGGCGCGCGCGGCGGACTTCGGCGCGCGCATCACGACCGGGCGCAGCCGGTACATGTGGCTCGGCACCGACCGCGTCTTGCCCGCGTTCACCTTCGACGTCGTGGAGACCCCCTGCGGCGTCGTGCAGCTGCACGGCTACCCCTATTCCGACCGGGCCTCGACGATCGTGGTGGAGACCTCGGAACCGGCTTGGGAGCAGCTCTTCCGCGACCGCTGCACCCGCGATCCGGGGCCGGGCGAGAGCGACCTGGCGTCGATCGAGCTCGTCGAGGAGCTGTTCGCGGACCGGCTCGACGGCGCCGCGCTGCTGGCGAACGCCTCGCGCTGGTCGCGGTTCCGGACCTTGCGGACCGATCGCTGGCACGCGGGGAACCTGGTGCTGCTCGGCGACGCCGCGCACACCGCGCACTTCTCCATCGGGTCGGGGACGAAGCTGGCGATGGAGGACGCGCTCGCCCTGGCGGCGTGCCTGCACGAGCAGGGGGACGTCGCGACCGCGCTCGCCGCGTACGAGGCGGAGCGGCGACCCGTGGTCGCCTCCACCCAGCGCGCGGCGGCGGCGAGCCAGGCCTGGTTCGAGGACATCGACCGCTACGTCGGCCAGGAACGGCAGCAGTTCGCGTTCAACCTGCTCACGCGCAGCCGCCGCGTCACCCACGACAACCTGCGCACGCGGGACGCCGCGTTCGTCGAGAACGCCGAGCGCTGGTTCTGCGGCAGGAGCGCCGGAGCAGACCCCGTGCCGCCGATGTTCACGCCCGTCCGGATCGGCGGTCTCGCGCTGCCGAACCGGGTCGTCGTCTCGGCGATGGACGTCTACTCGGCCCGCGACGGGGTGCCCGGGGATTTCCACCTCGTCCACCTCGGCGGCAAGGCGCTCGGCGGCGCGGGGTTGGTGATGACCGAAATGGTGTGCGTCTCCCCTACCGGCAGGATCACCCCGGGGTGCACCGGCCTGTGGAACGCCGAGCAGGAGACCGCGTGGCGCCGGGTGGTCGACTTCGTCCACTCGTCGACCTCCTCCCGGATCGGTGTCCAACTAGGACATTCGGGCCGCAAGGGCTCGACCCGGTTGATGTGGGAGGGGATCGACGAGCCGCTGGACACCGGCGGATGGCCGGTGGTGGGGCCGTCGGCGATCCCGTACTCCGCGCGGAACGCGGTGCCGCACGAGCTGACGGCGGACGAGCTGCGCGGCATCCGGGACGAGTTCGCCGCTTCCGCCCGCGCCGCCGCCCGCTGCGGGTTCGACCTGCTGGAGCTGCACGTCGCGCACGGGTACCTGCTGTCGTCGTTCGTCTCCCCGCTGTCGAACCGGCGCACCGACCGCTACGGCGGCGACCTCGACGGGCGGTTGCGCTTCCCGCTGGAGGTCTTCGACGCCGTCCGCGAGGCGTGGCCGGCGGACCGGCCGATGTCGGTGCGGATCTCGGCGACGGACTGGCATCCGGGCGGTGTCGACGCGGACGACTCGGTCGAGATCGCCCGGATGTTCGCCGAGCACGGCGCCGACGCCATCGACGTGTCGACCGGCCAGGTGGTGCGCGAGGAGACCCCCGAGTTCGGCCGGAGCTACCAGACCCCGTTCGCCGACCGCATCCGCAACGCCGTCGGGCGCCCGCACGACGGGCCCGCGGTGATCGCGGTGGGCGCGATCTCCAGCTGGGACGACGTCAACTCGATCCTGCTGGCCGGGCGCGCCGACCTGTGCGCCCTGGGCCGCCCGCACCTCTACGACCCGCAGTGGACCCTGCACGCCGCGGCCGAGCAGGACTACGCCGGCCCCGCCGCGGTGTGGCCGGAGCCGTTCGCGGCGGGTTCCCGTCGTCCGCGGACGGGCCGCACCGACGGGCCGCCGCCACGGCTGGACCTCCTCCGGAGCGGCCCCGTCCGCGCGCGCCACGCCAGGTGGAACCCGGCCGGTTTCCCGCCCGAGCCCGCCGGTGGATGACCGCCCAGGCGGGCGTGCTGCGGGAGCGCATCGCCACAGCCGCGACCAGATCGGTCAAATGTCTTGTCTTATGCCGCACCGTGGATACACTTGAGTAATATTCTGCGGCAAAATCGCTCAATCGTTCATTTCCGACCGGTTCATCCGAGGGGTTGCCAGATGGCGCGCGTACCGCAGCAGGATCGACCCGCCGAGGCGAGCACGATCACCTACACCCGGCGCGAGGGGCAGGCGATCATCGCGATCGACCGCCCGAAAGCCCTCAACAGCCTCAACTTCCTCGCCTTCCAGGAGATCCAGGACGCGCTGCGGGTGGCCGAGCGGGACGACTCGGTCGCCGTCATCGTGATCACCGGCACCGGGAGCAAGGCGTTCTGCGCGGGCGCCGACCTGCACGAGCACTGGGAGCTGTGCCAGCGCCCGCGCGACTACGTCCCGTGGGTGCGCGAGTTCATCGCCATGCAGACGGCCATCGTGCGCTGCGGCAAGCCGACGATCGCCCGGCTCAACGGCCTGGTGGTCGGCGCCGGGAACGAGCTGGCCCTCGCCTGCGATCTCGCGATCGCCGGCGACGACGTCGTGATCCGGGAAGTGGGGCCTCTGGTCGGCAGCGTCTCCGGCATCGGCGTCACGCAGTGGCTGCCGCTGATGATCGGCGACCGGCGCGCCCGCGAGGTCGTCCTGCTCTCCGAAGACCTCCCGGCCGCGACGGCGCACGACTGGGGATTGATCAACAAGGTCGTTCCGGCGGCGGAGCTGGACTCCGCCGTCGACGCCGCGGCGCGACGGCTCACCGACACCTTCCCGGAATCCCTCCGGTTCACCCGCGCACTGGTCAACCAGGCCAAGGAAGCGGCGTGGGCGTCGAGCGCCGCGCTCGCAGGCGAGTGGCTGGCGATCCACAGCGGGTCCGTCGAGACCCGTCGGGGCATGGGGTCGTTCATCGAGAAGCGTCCCGTCGACCACGCGGAACTGCGGGAGCGGGCGGCCCGGGACGAGTCGCCGGAGTTCCCGCACGGACCGCCCGTCGGATCGTGCCCCAGCTGCGGGACCGCGGACCTGCCCGCGACGTTCCGGTGGTGCGGGGCGTGCGGCGCGGAACTGGCCGCGAGCTGAGGGCGGCGACGATGGACCACACCGCCGACGAGGGGCTCTCCTCGGTGCTGATCGACGACGCCGCCCGCGCGGAGTTCCGGGGACGGCTGCGCGAATGGCTGCCGGAGCACCTGCCCAGCACCCCGGAACCGGACGGCGTCGAGGACCGGTTCTGGTGGCGCCACGCCTGGCACCGGACGCTGCACAGCGGTGGCTGGATCGGGGTCGACCTGCCCGCCGAGCTCGGCGGGCACGGGCTCGACGTGCTGCACCGGGCCATCGTGATCGACGAGCTCACCACCGCCGACGCCCCGCCGATCGCGAACTGGGTCGGGGTCGAGCTCGTGGCGCCCACCCTGGTGGCCTGCGGCAGCGCGGACCAGCGCGCCGAGCACGTGCCCGCGATCCTGGACGGCGGATCCGTGTGGTGCCAGGCCTTCTCCGAACCGGAGGCCGGTTCGGACCTGGCCGCGGTGACGACCCGGGCCACCCCGGACGGCGACGGTTTCGTGCTGCGCGGACGGAAGCGCTGGAGCAGCTGGTCGCGGTTCGCCGACCAGGTCCTGGTGCTCGCCCGAACCGGCAGCGCGGAGGCTCGGCACAAGGCCCTCTCGTGCTTCATCGTGCCGCTCTCGCACCCCGGAGTGCGCGTGCTGCCCGTCCCGATGCTGTACGGCGATGCCGAGGAATCCGACATCGTGTTCGACGACGTCCGCGTCGGGCCGGGCGCCCTGGTCGGGGAGCTCGACCGCGGCTGGTCCGTGCTGATGACGAGCCTGTCCCTGGCGCGCGGGCTCTCCACCCTCACGCGGGTCGGCGCGCTGCGCCGGGCACTGGCCCGCCTGATCTCCGAACGCATCGAGGTCTGCGGGTCAGCCGCGGACCTGCCGCCGACCGAGGTGATCGCATTGACGGACTTCCACGCCAGGACGGAGGCGCTGCGCGGCCTCGCCTACCGGAAGGTGGCCGACCTGGCGGCCGACGGGGTGCCGGGCCCGGTCGCGTCGACCGAGAAGCTGCTCTGGGGCGAGCTGTCCCGGCAGGTCGCCGATCACGCGGTGCTGCTGGGCGGGCTCGACGCGCTGGCCCCCTCCGGCGGGATGGCCACCGGGTGGCTGATGGAGCTCTACCGGGGGATCGGCAACGCCATCGAGGGCGGCACCAGCGAGATCCAGCGCACCACGATCGCCCGCCACGTCCTGGGACTGCCCGCATGAGCCCGGAACGCGGTACAGGACCGTCCCCTGTGGACGGTGATGTGCTCGCCGAACTCGCGCTCGGCTGCCTCTCCGCGGAGCGGGAGGGGACGGCGGAGTGGCCGGCCGGTGCGGCCGTCGCCGGGTGGCTCCGGGCGCGGCTGGCCCCGGACGCCCTCCCGGGCACCGTCGCCACCGGAACCGGCGGGCGGTTCGACGTCGTCGCGGTCTCGCCGCCGGACGTGCTGCTCGAACGCCGCGAACCCGGCGCGGGGTGGGTGCTGCGCCCGGTCGGGTCCGCCGAGGGCACCGAGCTCACCGACCCCTCGGTCCGCCGGTGGCGGGGCTCGGTGGAACCGGACGCCCCGGCCGAACCCGCCCTCCTGCCCGGAGACGCGGCCGAGCGGCTCGCGGTCGTCGACGACATCGCCGTGGCCGCCGCCCTCGTCGGGGTCGCGGACCGCTCGCTCGGTCTCGCCGTCGCCCACGCCCGCGAGCGCACCCAGTTCGGGCGCCCGATCGCATCCTTCCAGTCGGTCGCCCACCGGCTGGCCGACATGTACTGCGCCGTCGAGCTGGCCCGCTCCGGGGTGCTGCTCGCGGCGGCCACCGGCGCCGCGACCGACGCACGGCTGTCGCGCAGGCTCGCGGTCACGACCGCGCCCGACGTCGCGATCTCCGCCGTGCACCTGCACGGCGCGATCGGGCTGACCGGCGAGGTCGCGGTGCACACCGCGCTGCGCCGGGCGCTCGTGCTGCGCGCGCTGCCCCCGCACCCCGACCACGTCCTCGACGCGCTGCGCGGCGATCTGCAGGACCTCGCCGAACGCGCCCGGCGGACGACCTCGATCCCAGGAGCCCAGCCATGATCGTCGAGCTAGAGCGCCGACGGCCCGCCCTCCCCGGTCCGGGCGCGGTGCGCGGCACCAGCGCGTGCCGGGAGCACCAGATCCGCACGACGCCGAACTCTCCGAAGGCGGTGGCGCGATGACCCGCCCGACGAACGACGCGACCGTGCACTACGCGGACGAGGGGCGGATTCCCCTGCTGCCCGACCGCCGCGTCGCGGTGCTGGGCTACGGCTCGCAAGGCCGCGCGCACGCGCACAACCTCCGCGACTCCGGGATCGCAGTCCGAGTCGGGCTCCGGCCGGACTCGGCTCGCGTGGCCAGCGCCCGCGAAGAGGGCTTCACGGTGACCGACACCGGGTCGGCCGCCGAGTGGGCCGATGTGATCGTCATGCTGGTTCCGGACACCCTCGCGCCCGCGGTGTTCACCGAGTCGGTGGAGCCGAACCTGGCACCCGGCGACGCGCTCGTCTTCGCCCACGGGTTCGCCGTGCACCACGGCCTGATCACCGCATCGGACGAGGTCGACGTGGTCATGGTGGCCCCGAAGGCACCCGGCCGGGACGTGCGGGCGAGCTTCGAGCACGGCCACGGCTGCCCGGCGCTGGTCGCCGTGGCGCAGGACGCCACCGGCACCGCGTCCTCGCTCGCCCTGGACTACGCCGACGCGCTGGGCGCGACCCGGGCCGGGGCGTTGGAGACGACCTTCGCCGAGGAGACCGAGACCGATCTGTTCGGCGAGCAGGCCGTGCTGGTCGGCGGGGTCACGGAACTGATCAAGACTGCCTTCGAGGTGCTGGTCGACGCCGGGTACCAGCCGGAGTCGGCGTACTTCGAATGCCTCCACGAGCTCAAGCTGACCGTCGATCTGATCCAGCGGCACGGTCTGGCCGCCATGACCGACCACATCTCCGACACCGCCGAGTACGGCGGCTACAGCCGGGGTCCGCGCGTGATCGACGCGCACGTCCGCGCATCGATGGAGGCCGTGCTCGACGACATCAGGTCCGGCGGGTTCGCCTCGGAGTGGGTGGCCGAGGACCGGGGCGGTCGCCCGCACTTCCGGTCGGCGCGGGCCACCGCGAGGGCGCACGCGATCGAGGCGGTGGGGGCACCGCTGCGCCGGATGACCGGCGGCTCGGCCACCTCCTGACGAGGCGCCCGAACAACACGTTCCTCACCTTCTGATCAATGGAGTGGTTATGCGGGTGGACTTCGCTTGGATTGCCCGGGCGTTGGAGGAGGGCGCGCAGAGCGCTGCTCGGTACCGCACGGCGGGCGGTCTCGACGTCGAACGGCGCGTTCGCCCGCTACCCGGGCCGAACGCCGCTTCGAGATCCCTGAGCCGGGTCGCCGCCGCGCTCGATTCCGCGCCGGGAGCGCTGTTCCACGGGTCAGTGACCCAACCCGGGCGCTACTCGCCGTGGACCCGCGCCACGGAGCGGGTGGCGCTGGCCTTCGAGGCCCGCGGTCGCGCGTTCCGCGTGCTCGCCCTCGACCCCGGTGCGGGCCCGCTGCTGGAGCTGGCCACCACCGCGCTGGCCGCCGACCCGCAGGTGCGCGGCCTCGCGGTGCTGCCCGACGGTTCGGGACTGCGCGGCGCCGTCGCCCCCATCGGCACCGGCTTCGCCGAGGAGGACCGCACCCGGCAACCGTCGACGGTCGGCGTGCTGCGCACGCTCACCCGGGCCCTCGCCCATCCCGACGAGCCGGTGCTGGGCTGGTACGGGGCCTTCGGCTACGACCTGATGCTCGGGTTCGACCCCATCACCCGGCGGCACCGCCGCCCGGCGGGCTACCGGGATATCGTCGCGTTCCTGCCCGCCTCGGTGATCGTGGCCGATCCCGAGCGCGAGCTGGCGCTCGAGGTCGACTACACGTTCTCCGGTCCGCCCGGCACCTCCGGGCCGGTCGCGACCGTCGACCTCGCCGGTGCTCGCCGGGACCCCGACCCGCCCGCGCGGACCGATCCCGGGCACTACCGGGCAGGTGTGCGCGCGGCGCTGTCGAAGTTCCACGCGGGCGACGCCTTCGAGACCGTGCTGAGCCAGACGTTGACCGCCGACCGCGGCGGCGAGCGGGCGAGCGTGGTCTTCGAGCGGCTCACCGCCGCGAATCCCAGCCCGTACGGCTTCCTCATCAACCTGGGGCGCGGCGAGTCGCTCGTCGGCGCCTCGCCGGAGATGTACGTGCGGGTCGCGGACGGCGTCGTGGAGACCTGCCCCATCTCCGGCACCATCGCGCGGGGTGCGTCCGCGATCGAGGAGTCCCGGAACGTGGCCGCGCTGCTGGGCTCCGAGAAGGAGGCCGCCGAGCTGACGATGTGCACCGATGTGGACCGCAACGACAAGAGCCGCGTCGCGGTCCCGGGCTCGGTGCGGATCGTCGGCCGACGCCAGATCGAGCTCTACTCCCGGCTGATCCACACCGTGGACCACGTGAAGGGCGACCTCGAACGCGGTTACGACGCCTGGGACGCCTTCCTCAGCCACATGTGGGCCGCCACGGTGAGCGGCGCGCCGAAGCGCGCCGCCGCCGAGTTCATCGAGCACTGGGAGACCTCGGCTCGACGCTGGTACGGCGGCGCGGTCGGCTACGCCACAGTGGACGGAGCGATGGACACGGCGCTGACCCTCCGGACGGCGCGCTTGACGGACACGACCACCGAGGTCCGCGCGGGAGCGACCCTGCTCATCGGCAGCGACCCGGACGCCGAGGAGGCCGAGACGCGGCTCAAGGCGTCCGCCGTGCTGGACGCGCTGCGCGGCAGGACGGCCGCACCCCCGCGCACCGAGCACCCGCTCGGATCGCGCGGCGGAGCCAGGACCGGCGCACGAGGGCCGCGGGTCACGCTCGTGGACCACGAGGACTCCTTCGTCCACACGCTCGCGGCCTACCTCCGGCAGAGCGGCTGCGAGGTCGTCACGCGGCGGTGGTCCTCGCTGACCGGGTTCGACGAGGGCACCGATCTGGTGGTGCTCTCCCCCGGGCCGGACCGACCGGCGGCCTTCCGCATGAGCGGCACCATCGACGCCGCACTCGCAGCGGGAGCCGCCGTGTTCGGCGTCTGCCTGGGGATGCAGGGCATCGTGGAGCACTTCGGCGGGCACCTGCGCGTGCTCGCCGATCCGATCCACGGCCGCGCGTCGCAGATCCGCGCGGTCGACGGCGGCGGCGCGCTGCTGCGCGGACTGCCCGCGCGGTTCACCGCCGGGCGTTACCACTCGCTCTACGTCACCTCCCCCGAGGTACCACCGCCGCTGCGGGTCACCGCCGTCACCGACGACGGCGTCGTCATGGCCATCGAGCACCCCGTTCTGCCCGTCGGCGGGGTCCAGTTCCACCCCGAGTCCCTGCTGTCGCTCGACGGCGAGGTGGGGCATCGCGTCATCGCGAACCTCATCGAAAGCTGCCGGACCGGTTCGGCTTCCGGCAGGCGCACCGCCGCGGCCCAGGTCAGGCCAGCATGATCCACAGTCGCACCGCCGAGGCCCGGCGCACCCCGTGGACACCTGATTCCTGGCGATCGCTCGTCGCGCACCAACAGCCCGCGTGGGATCCCGCCGAGCTGGAGCGGGCCGTGGCAGAGCTGCGGAGCCTGCCCGCCCTGGTGCAACCCGGCGAGATCTCGAACCTGCGCCGAGCGCTCGCCGACGCGGCGCACGGCAGGGCGTTCGTCGTCCAGGCGGGCGACTGCGCCGAGTCCTTCGAGGACGCCACCACCGAGCACATCACGAGCCGGGGTCGGCTCATCGCCCGGCTCGCGCGCGGCTTCGAGCAGATCTCCGGCCGGCCCGCCGTCGCGATCGGCCGCATCGCCGGGCAGTACGCGAAGCCGCGCAGCGCGCCGACCGAACTCGTGGACGGACGGGCCCTCCCGGTGTTCCGCGGGCACATGGTCAACGGTGCCGCCCCCACGGCCTCGGCGCGGCGCGCCGACGCCTCCCGGCTCGTGCAGGGCTACTACCGATCGGCCACCACGCTCAACCTGCTCCGCACCCTGCACGCGCACCCGGCCGGGCAGCTGTGGGTCAGCCGCGAGTGCCTGCTGCTCCCCTACGACCGGTCGACGCTGCGCAACGACCCCGCCAGCGAGCAGTGGTTCCTGTCCAGCACCCACTTCCCGTGGATCGGCGAGCGGACCCGTGACATCGGAGGGGCCCACGTCGAGCTGCTGAGCGGCGTGGTGAACCCGTTGGGGGTGAAGGTGGGACCGGCGGTCACGCCGGAGGAGCTCGTGGCGCTCTGCGCCCGGCTCGATCCGGAGCGCGCACCGGGCCGCCTGACCTTGATCACCCGGTTCGGCGCGAACGCCGTCCGCCGCGTCCTGCCCGAGCTCGTCGCGGCCGTGTCCGCCGCCGGGCACCCGGTGGTCTGGATGTGCGATCCGATGCACGGCAACACGATCCGGCTCCCCTCGGGGATCAAGACCCGCCGGGTCGCCGATCTGCTGGCCGAGCTCGACGGCTGGTTCGACGTGCTAGCCGGAGCCGGTGCGCACCCCGGTGGCCTGCACCTGGAGTGCACGCCCGACGACGTCCGGGAGTGCGTGGACGAGGACACCTCCGAGGTCGGCGAGCAACAGTCCCTGTGCGATCCCCGCCTCGACGCCGACCAGGCCTCGACCCTGGTGCGCGGTGCGGCTCAGGGCGTCCGGCGCGGTGCCCGGCCGGTGCCCTGAGCCGACGACGTCACGCCTCGTCGCTCACCGCCGGGCTCTGCTCGTTGCCGGCGACCGCGGCGGGCCGCCGGGCCCAGTAGGTGGCGACCAGCGAACCGGAGATGTTGTGCCACACCGAGAAGATCGCCCCGGGCAGCGCCGCGACCGGGGAGAAGTAGGTCGACGCCAGGCTGGCCGCGAGGCCGGAGTTCTGCATGCCGACCTCCAGCGCGATCGCGCGCCGGGCCGCCTCGTCGATCCCGACCACCTTGGCGGCCACGTAGCCCAGCGCGACGCCGAGCAGGTTGTGCAGCACGACTGCGAGCACCACGATCGGTCCCACGCTGAGCAGCTTGTCCGCGCTGCCCGACACCACGGCGACCACCACGCCGGTGATCCCGATGACCGAGATCAACGGCAGCACCGGCAACGCCTTCGCCACGGCGGTTCCGGCGACCCGCCGCAAGGTGAAGCCGAGGATCACCGGGATCAGCACGATCTGCAGGATCTCCACGATCAGCTCGGTCGGATCCACCGGCAGGTAGCTGCCCGCCAGCCAGAGCACCAGGAACGGCGTGACGACCGGGGCGACCAGAGTGGACACGCTGCTCATCGCCACCGACAACGCGGTGTCCCCCTTGGCCAGGAAGACCATCACGTTCGACGAGGTACCGCTGGGAGCGCAGCCGACCAGGATCACCCCGACCGCCAGCTCCGGGCTCAGCGGGAGGACCAGGGTCAGCAGCCACGCGAGCAGCGGCATGATCACGAAGTGCGCGACGACCCCGATCGCGAAGGCGACCGGACGGCGTGCCACGTAAGCGAAATCCCGCGGTTCGAGGGTCATGCCCATCCCGAGCATGATCACCGCGAGGAGCCAGGGGACCACCGAGGTCAACCCGGCGAACGTGTTCGGGAAGGACAGTGCGATCGCTCCGGCGATCAACACGATCAGCGGAAACCAGCGGCCGACCAACTGGCTGAAAGCGCCTATGCGCGAGGTCATCGTTCCTCCACACCGGGCGGTCCCGGCTACGCTGCCGATGCCACGGTCGATGGCACGTGGCGAAATGAAGCTACCCCACGCGGGCATACGAGTTCTAGATCGTGGGGCACGATCGCGGAGCACCTCACATTTCCTCTTGGGCCAGAATGGTTTCTGCCACGAGCGGACCGGTTCTCCGCGCCGCTGCTCGGATTTCGGATCGACGAAGGTGGTGCTGCCCGTGGACACCGGGGCTGAGTCCGGTCCGGAAGCGGCGGACGAGCGCGGCGAACCGCGCCGCTGGCTGATCATGGCGGTGCTGAGCGCGGTGGCGTTCATGGCCCAGTTGGACTTCTTCATCGTCAACGTCGCCGTGGACGGCATCGGGCGGTCCTTCGGCGGGGCGTCGACACCGGCGATGTCCTGGGTGCTGTCGGCCTACGCCATCGTCTTCGCCGCGCTGCTGGTGCCCGCGGGCCGGCTGGCGGACCTGCACGGCCGGAAGCGGATGCTGCTGGCCGGTGTCGCGGTGTTCACGATCGGCTCCGCGCTGGCGTCGTTCGCGCCGTCGCTGCCGGTGCTGGTGGCCGCTCGGACCGTGCAGGCGGTCGGCGCGGCGATGAGCGTGCCGCCGTCGCTGGGTCTGCTCTACCCCAGCTTCCCGCCACGCCAGCACGCCCTGGTCGTCGGGTTGTGGGCCGGGGTGGCCGGAGTGGCCGCCATGGCCGGACCGCCCCTCGGCGGGCTGCTCGCCAGCCTGGACTGGCGGTGGATCTTCCTCATCAACCTGCCGATCGGTGCCCTCACGCTCCTCGGAGGTGCCCGGCTGCTGCCGGAGGTCCGGGAGCCGAGCGGCCGGCCCCTGCCCGACGTCGTGTCCACCGCGACCCTGCTCGCGGCGGTGAGCGCACTGGTCCTGGCCACCACCCAGGGTCCGCAGTGGGGCTGGGGCAGCCCGTGGACGATCGGGCTGTTCGCCTCGGCCGCGCTGCTCGCGGCGGTGACGGTGCGACGCGGCTTCACCGCGTCCGCACCGATCATCGAGCCCGCACTGTTCCGCAGCCGGGAGTTCACCGCCGCTGCGCTCGCGCTGCTCAGCCTGTTCGCGGGCTTCGCGGTCTACCTGTTCGGCGGAGCGCTGTTCCTCCAGCAGGTGTGGCACTTCAGCGTGCTGGAGGCCGGGATCGGCATCGCCGCCGCCCCGATCGTCTCGGTCTGCTTCGCCGTGAACGCCGGTCCGATCCGGCGCAGGTTCGGCCGGGTGCTGCCCGCCGCCGTCGGAACCCTCACGATGTCCGCGGCGGCGGGGTACTGGCTGCTCACCGTCACCGACGTCCCCGCCTACTGGTCGGCGATGTTCCCCGGCCTGGTCCTGATGGGCGTCTCGGGCGGTCTTTCCCAGGCGCCCCTGTTCGCCGCGGCCGGGGCGCTCGCGCCCGACCGCGCCACGACCGGCAGCGCGGTGCTGAACATGAGCCGCCAGATCGGCAGCGCGATCGGGGTGGCCCTGCTGGTGGCGATGGTGGCCGCCGCACCGTCGGCCCGGACTTTCAGCCATGCCTGGGTTCTCCAGCTGGCGCTGGGGATCCTGGCCTCGGTCAGCGTCCTGCTGCCGCACCGCCGCGGCGTCGCCGACCGCGCGCACCGGCGCACCACCTCGCGGGCGGCGCAGCGGTGACCGCGCGTCTCCTACACCGCGGTCGGGGGCGCGTTCGAGGTGGCCGCCGCCACGAACGCCTCCAGCGCGCTCAACGTGCCCACCTCGTCGTCCTCGGCCAGCGGTAGGTAGTAGTCGACGATGTCCCGCCGGGCGCACGACGACGCCAGGTCCGGGTCGCCGAGCCGGATGGCGTCGACGACGGCACCGTGGCGGCGGACGAAGTCGCGCTTGACGGCATCGCCGCCCTTGAGCGTGGCGTCGCCGATCAGTCCGGCCATCGCCGCCCGCACGGCGCTGGTGGACAGCTCCAGCAGCCGATTGCCCGAGGCGCGGGCGACCGAGACGTGGAACTCCACGTCGGCGGCGATGTACTCCTCGTTCGTGCCGCTCTCGACGGCCGCCTCGACGGCCAGCTGAGCCCGGACGATGCCGTCGATCTGCGCTTGGTCGCGGCGCTGCGCGGCGAGGTGGCAGGCGGTCGTCTCGACCAGCATGCGGAACCCGATGAGGTCGCCGAGCGAGAGCTGGGAGTACCGGACGAGGTCCAGCAGCGAACGCTCCAGGTTCGCGCCGTCGGGCATCCGGACGATGGCGCCGCCGGTGGGGTCGTTCGGGCGCAGGACCACGACTCCCGCGCTCTCCAGCGTGCGCATCGCCTCGCGCACGGTCGGCCGGCTCACGCCCATCTGGGCGCAGAGTTCGCGTTCCGACGGCAAGCGGTCGCCCGGCTGGAGCTGCCCCTGGAGGATCTTCTCCTCGATCTGCGCCTTGACCGCCTCGTGCGCGCGCGTTCGGGCGACCGGAGCGAACTTCGGGGTGGGCACCTTCGCACTCCACTCGTCGAGCCGTTTGCGTGACAGCGACCTCTCCGCCTCCGCCGACCCGCGGAGCGGCGCCGACGTGCGCAGCATAGACACGTCGACCTGCGCGGATACCCCGGCCCCGCAGGCGGGTGCCGCTTGACTCGCGCGCCGTCACCGGATCGTCTGGGTCGACCGCAGCAGCGTCGACGGCTCGCCGGTCGTGCCGGTGGTCGCCCCCTGCCGGCCGTGCGCCACCGGGAGCAGCGCGATGTCGGCCTCGTGCCCGAGCAGCGTGCCGCCGCCGGGAGCACCGCACGCGGCGAAGCAGGACTCGGCCGCCTCGATCATGTAGTCCCAGCCGGAGGACAGGACGTGCACGCGCTGCACCCCCGCGAGACCGCTCAGATCACCCGCGGTGGGACGTCCGTCGCCGGTGAACCGCACGAAGGCGAGCACGCAGCCCTCGACGACCGCGCGGGCGCTGATCCGCGCGTGGTAGCCGCGCACGACGCCGGAGCGCTCCAACCGTCGCAACCGCACGCGCACCTGGGAGCGGGACAGGCCGATCCGGCTCGCCAGGTCGTGCGTCTCGGCGCAGGCGTTCGATCGAAGCAGGCTGATGAGCATCCTGTCGGCCACGTCGACCTCGGGCCGGGACGACGTCTCGGGTTCAGGACAGCCGGTCCATTGGTCCATCTCTGCCTCCGTCTCGACACCGGAGAGCTGGTGGCTCCGGTGGTTCTCCCGACGGCGGAGCTCGGCGATCGGCCGGAGTCCGCCATCGGCGCGCGGGAAACCTGGTCTGCCGGTCCGCCGCAGCAGGGGGCGAGCACGGACGAAGTGCGGCGACCGGGCGGACGCGCTCGCCCCTTCGGCCGCACCTCACGGGTTCTCGCTCCAGCGCTTCCCGGCGGTGGCCCCGGTCACTGGATCTGGGTGACATCAGCATGCTGGTCAGTCCAGTAATCCATGTCAATCGTGCAAATCGTGGTGATCGCGGAGAGCGCCGCGGCGCGAAGCGCACCGCGAGCCCGCGGAACAGACGTACGATATGCGCGCCGAAACATCGTCAAGTGTCATCCGGCACCGGCAGAGGAGGAGCGTCCGATGACGGAGAAGGTGCGTGCGGCCCCGGTCGACCATCAGGCGGCGGCAGGACCGGTCGTCCTCGACGAGTTGGATCGATCGGTCCTGGCGTTGTTGCGCGCGGATGCGCGGATGTCCGTGCGGGCGATCGCCCGGGAGCTGAACCGCTCGCCGGGCGCCGTGGGCGAGCGGATCGCGCGGCTGGAAGCGGCGCAGGTCATCACCGGCTACCACGCCGAGGTCGACCTGGCCCGGCTCGGGTACCTGCACACGCTGGTGGTGGTGCGTACCAACGACGACCAGCACAGCGACAGCTGCGCGGAAACCCTTTCGCACCTGGAGGAGGTGCACACGGTCTGGGTGGTGACGGGGTCGTGGGATCTGGTCGTCGAGTGCTACGTCCGGGACGCGTTCCACCTGCGGGAATTGCTGCAGGGGACGTTGCGCGGCATCGAAGGCGTGATCCACACCGAGGCCATGATCGTGCTCGACAGCGTCGGCGCCGCGGGCGAGCAGGCGGACGAGCACGACCGGCCGGTCGGCTGACCTCGACGCCCCGCTCACCACCGGATCGATCACACGGTGACCCTGATCCCCCGCGATCAATCAATTGTCGTTTTCAACATGTAAAAACTGGCCGATTGACTGCTACGCTGCCGGAATGGGAGCACTTCGATCAGCGACGATCACCGGTGTCCGATCCATGTCCGGGGCGCGATCCCTGCTGATGGCGGCCGGGGTGGCGCGGCGTGATCTGGGCAAGCCGATCGTGGCCGTCGCCAACAGCTACACGCAGTTCGTGCCGGGGCACGTGCACCTGGACCAGGTGGCCGAGATCGTCGCCGAGTCGGTGATCGCGCACGGCGGCGTGCCGCGCGAGTTCAGCACGATCGCCGTCGACGACGGCATCGCCAACGGTCACCTGGGGATGCTGTACTCCCTGCCCAGCCGCGAGCTGATCGCGGACTCCGTCGAGTACATGACCAACGCGCACTGCGCCGATGCGCTGGTGTGCATCTCCAACTGCGACAAGATCACGCCGGGAATGCTGATGGCGGCCCTGCGGCTCAACATCCCGACCGTGTTCGTCTCCGGCGGACCGATGGAAGCCGGCCGCCCCCCTGCCTCGATCCCCGAGCGGCTGCGCACCCAGGACCTCGATCTGATCAGCGCGTTCTCCGCCTCGGCCGATCAGCGGCTGTCCGACGAGGAGCTCGCCGCGGTCGAGGACAGCGCCTGCCCCACCTGCGGGTCCTGTTCGGGCATGTTCACGGCGAACTCGATGAACTGCCTGGTCGAGGCGATGGGGCTGGGCCTGCCCGGCAATGGGACGCTGCTGGCCACGCACGCCGACCGGCGCGCCCTCTGCGCCGACGCGGGCCGCGCCGCGATGGACCTGGTCCGCCGCTTCTACGACCACGACGACGAGACCACGCTGCCACGCGCGATCGCCTCGCGGGCGGGATTCCGCAACGCGATGGCCCTCGATCTCGCCATGGGCGGGTCGACCAACACGATCCTGCACATCCTGGCCGCCGCTCGCGAGGGACAGGTCGACTTCGCGCTGGAGGACATCGACGAGCTGTCCCGGTCGGTGCCCAACCTGTGCAAGGTCGCCCCGAGCAGCCGCTACCACGTGCAGGACGTGCACCGGGCGGGCGGAATCCAGGCCATCCTCGCCGAGCTGGACGGGGCCGGACTGATCGACCGATCGCTGTCGACCATCAGTGGCGCCACGGTGGGCGAGCAGCTCGACGCGTGGAACATCCGGTCGGCCACGGCCGCGCCGGACAAGGCCCGGTTCTTCCGAGCCGCTCCGGGCGGAGTGCGCACGATCGCACCGTTCAGCTCGACGCAGCGGTACCCGGACCTCGACACCGACCGGGAGAACGGCTGCATCCGCTCGCCGGAGCACGCCTACTCCCCCGATGGCGGCCTGGCGGTGCTGTTCGGGAACCTGGCGCTCGACGGCTGCGTGGTGAAGACCGCCGGGGTCGCCGCCTCGATGCTGCGGTTCACCGGACCGGCGAAGGTGTTCGAGAGCCAGGAGGAGTGCACCGAAGGCATCCTCGGCGGACTGGTCGAGTCCGGCGACGTCCTCGTGGTCCGGTACGAAGGACCGCGAGGAGGCCCCGGCATGCAGGAGATGCTGCAACCCACGTCCTTCCTCAAAGGACGCGGCCTGGACACCTCCTGCGCCCTGATCACCGATGGCCGGTTCTCCGGAGGATCCGCCGGGCTCTCCATCGGGCACGTGTCCCCGGAAGCGGCCGCGGGCGGGACGATCGCCCTGGTGCGCGACGGCGACCCGATCACCATCGACATTCCGGAGCGGGCGATCTCGGTGGAGGTGCCCGATGCCGAGCTCGTCCGGCGGCGCAGTGAGGTGCGCGAGCAACCGGGCGGTTTCCGGCCCGCCGCGCGGGTCCGGCCCGTCAGCGAGGCGTTGCGGGTGTACGCCGCGCTCGCGACCTCCGCGTCGACGGGCGCGGTACGAGATCTGGACGAGGCGTTCGCGCAGCGCCCGTGACGATCCGCTCCCCGCGTGACGTGTAGGCGCCGTGGACCGAGTCCGTGACGATCTCGCCGGTCAGCGTCGCGATCAGAAAGTCCTTCGGGGTGAGCAGATCCCGCACCCGAACGGCGAGCGCCGGGTCCCGAAGCAGCGCGAGTGCCCGAGCGAGGGCACCGCCGGTGACGGCGCGGCCCGCAACAGCGCGTCGGCGGAATCTGTCCGGTGTGGATCGACAGCAGCGCCACCTGCGCCCCGGCCTGCTCCACGGCCTGGCGGGGCCGGGTCGGTTCGACCTGCTCGACACCGTCGGCGGCCAGGATCGCGAACCGCCGGCCGCGCAGCTCATCTGCCCTGCGAAGGCCCCTCCTCCTAGCGTGGCGAGAGCTACCGGTGTTGCCCGGTCCGACCGGATCGAAACCAACCCGCACGCCTGGAGCTGTCCCCGCGTCGACGTGTCGGCAAGCGAACAGCTGCCGACCTCGCGGACTCCCGATGCCGACGAGCATTCCGGTCGCTGGATGCGGAGCGCGACGGGCGGCACCAGTCCTTCGTGATCTTCAGGTGTCGCGGAGATGTGTCGACGCTACGGACGAGTCATGCCATCGCCAGACGGGAAGGTTCGGTCATGAGGTTCGAGTCGGGAAAGCCCGATGTCATTCCGGCGGAGGGACATCACCGGCGGCTGGCGAGCATGCGCGAGGTGATCCACGGCTTCCTGGACGGGGTGATCGACGGTGCCACCACCGTCATGGGCCCGCACACCCGGCGCTTGGAAGCGCTGCTCTACGAAAGATGGGGTCGTCGTGCGGTGGCCACGTCATCGGGCACGGAGTCGCTGCACTTCTCGTTGCGCGCCGCGGGGATCGGCCCCGGCGACGAGGTGATCGTGCCGGACATGACGTTCGCGGCCACCGCCTTCGCCGTCAACGCGGTGGGGGCGACTCCGGTGTTCGTCGACGTCGAACCGGGATGCTGGCTGATCTCGCCGGAAGCGATCCGCAACGCGGTGACGACGAGAACCAAGGTGATCATCGTCGTTCACCTGTACGGGCAGATCGCGGAAATGGACGAGATCTCCGCGATCGCGGCCGAACACGGGCTGACCGTCGTCGAAGATTGCGCGCAGGCGCACGAAGCGACCTACCAGGGCGAGCCCGCGGGATCGTTCGGCGATTTCGGTTGTTTCTCGGTGTGGGCCGGCAAGAACGCCGGAGGGCTGGGCGACGGCGGAATGGTCGTGGTCAAGGACGAGGAGACCCTGGTGGCCGTGGAGCGGCTGCGCAATCTGGGCCGTGACCCGGATGACCGCTACGTGCATCATTCGTGGGGCAGCCGGGCCAGGTTGAGCGAACTCGACGCGGCGGTGCTGTGCCACCAGATCCCGATGCTCCCGGTGTGGAACGAGCGGCGGCGGCTGACGGCGGACCGCTACGACAAGGCGTTCGCCGACCTTCCGCTGACGACGCCGGTCGTGCTGCCGGGCCGCGAGCACGCGTTCTACAAGTACGCCGTGCACACCGAGCACACCACCGCGCTGGCAACTCACCTGGCCGAGCGGGGAATCCAAGCGGAACGCGTCTACCCCCGCCTGCTGTCCCAGCAGCCCGCGTTCGCGGATCTGCCGCACCGCGCCGCCCCGACTCCGGTCGCCGAAGCGAACAACCCGAAGTTGCTGTGCCTGCCGATCTACCCGGAACTCCGGGACGAGGAACGGCACGCGATCATCGCCGGCGTCAGGTCGTTCTTCGACGGCGGAGCCTGACGCGGAAGGGACCGCACGTCCCGCAGGACGGGACGCACGCCCCCTCGTGCCATCAGGCCATCATGGCGTTCGCGCCCGCGGTGACGTCGTCGCTGCTGACGTAGGTCTTCCAAGCCTGGTGGTACGCCTCGCGGGAGATAGCGCCGTCGGTGGCCAGCCGATCGAACCCGGCAGAGGCGGCCACCGGCGTCTGACCGAACCCGGCCATCAGCGTCGCGAACTCGTCGCGGTCGAGCTTGCCATCGCCGTCGACATCGACGTTGTCGAACTCGACGTCGCAGGTCGGGCCCCAGATGTCGTCGAACCGAGCCTCGCGGTCGGCCTGCGTGGCCATCGCCGCGTGGAACTCGTCCCGGTCGATCGTGCCGTCGCGGTCGGTGTCGGCGTGCGCGGCGAAGCGCTCGAACGCGCGACGGTATGCCGAGAACACCGCTTCCGCCGACTGGGCGTGCGGGTTGTCGGTACCTGCCTTCACCAGGTCGGCGGCGAGCTGTTCGAAGTCCGCGAGTTCGATCGCGCCGTTGCCGTCGTAGTCGAGCAGGTCGAACAGCTTGTCGTGCTTGGTCTTCAGCAATGCGGTGGTCACCGGTGATCTCCTTGAACGTCGTGCCGAACACGATGATCTTGTCCGCCGAGATCAACCGATGCGGCCGCCACGCCTGACACGATGGGATGATCACGCCTCGATGCCTGCTCCGAGCTCGCGACGATTTTCCTCAGCGTCAGCAGGAAGAACACGTCGGGAATGAACCTGGCCGAGCCGGAGGGCGGGCAGGTCGACCTGGGATCGCGGAGCCCCGAACGCCGTGGTGGTCTTCCATCAGAACGGAGCTTCGTCAACCGGCCTCGGGGTGCTCGGGCGGGTTCGCCGTCGCTTCGCTTCTTCGCCAGGAAGGACTTCGCCGTCAACAGCAAGACCGTGGCACGGGGCCTGGCTCTGCGGGCGACCTGTGCCGACTTCCAGGAAGGCGACGGCCCATTGCTGTCCCTGGTCACGCCGATGGCCGTTCCTGACCGATCTCCGCGGCGACGAAGTCGCCGATCTGAGCAGGAGGCAAGGTTCCTCCTGAACGACGCATCTCGGCTGCTACGGGAGAACATCGCCGTCCCGGCGGCCGAACCAGCAGGTCAGACACCTGTCGCGCAGGCAACGTGACAGGCGCTGCCTGCGACCGACCGACTCTCCCGGCATCAGGCGCCGGCCGAACTCCGGGCAGCTTCGAGCGGAGCGAAGAACTGAACGGGATCGCCCTGCCACCGCGTCTTGAACTCATCGCTGAAGTGCCCGAAGAGTTCGGCGGAAACCGATCCGGTGCTGAGCATCGCGGGCAGCAGAGCACCGATGTTGGCGTTGTGCTCGAGCAGTGCGTCGACGTCCCGGTAACCTTCGATGAAGACGCACTCGGACTCGTCGGCGCTGAGGTGGATCTCGTACCGCAGCGTTCCGGTGTCCCGGGTGCGGGTGGCTTCTCGGCACTTCGCCGCCGCACGCTTGAACTCTTCCAGCTTGCCTTCGTGCGGTTTCAGACGCGCGACGGCCCAGACTTCGGTTCCGCTTTCGGCCGCCCGGGTCATCGGTCGTACCGGGCCGTTCGGGCCGGGTGTGAGCATCTTCTGCCTCCGTCATGTCTCGGGGTATGTGGTCGACGTGCTCGTCCTGGCGCGGGCGGTGCTTCGCCCGCGCCGTCGTGATCCTCCCGAACAGCGCGCCCGCAGCTCGAAGCGAGCGCGGCGCGCCGTTCGGGCGAAGTCGTCAACGGGCGGCCGGATACCTCCACGTGGTCGCGGCGCCGAGGTCCACGTCGAGGGTGGTGCCGGTGATGTGGCCGGCTCGCTGGGAGGCGAGGAAACGGATCGCCTCGGCGATCTCCTCGGATTGCGCCAACCGCGGGATCCCCAGGATCTCGGTCACGGCCTTGTCGGCCTCCGGGCCCATTTCCCGCAGCACTCCTTCAGTGCGGGTGGATCCGGGAGACACGGCGTTGACCCGGACCCCGCCGGATGCGAATTCCGCAGCCCAGCTCCGGGTCAGCGCGTCCAGCGCCGCTTTGGACGCGCTGTACGCGGACGACCCGGCGAAGCCCCGGGACGCGGTGATCGAGGTGACGTTGACGATGGCGCCCTCGCCTTTCGCGAGCATGTGCGGAACGAGCGCGGCGACGAGGAAGTAGGCGCCGCGGACGTTGACGTCGAAAATCTGCTGGTAGCCCTGGACGCTCTGTCCCACGGTCGGTGCGGCCGGGTAGATGCCCGCGTTGTTCACGAGCACGTCGACCGGGCCGCTCTGCCGGGCGAGATCGCGGACCGAGTCCAGATCACCGAGGTCGGCGGCGACGAATCGGACCGCGCCGTCCTCTCCCGCCGCCCGTTCGGCGTCCTTGCCGCGCTGCTCGTCACGGCCGGAGATGACGACCTCGGCACCGTCGCGGGCCAGCAGCCGAGCGGTCGCCAGCCCGATTCCAGAAGTCCCGCCGGTGATGAGAGCGGTGATGCCTCGCAATTCCATGCTGGGCGGCCTTTCGTGATGAGGTGTCGGACCCGTCGTTCTCGCCGGGCCCGGTGCGTACCGGAATTCCGGCGACGTCAGCGCCGGGGGAATTCCGCGCCGTCGACGACGAGATTGCCGCCGGCGATCCAGCTCGCCCGGTCGGAAACGATGAACAGGACCGCTTCGGCGATGTCCTCGGGCAGACCGTCACGTCCCAACGGCACGTCGGGGAATTCGATCGCGCCCTCGCCCATGAGAGCGATCTCCTCCCGGTTGCGCGCCCCGCCCGGGGTGTCTGTTCGACCGGGAGTCACGACGTTCACCCGGACCCCGAAGGGGGCGAGTTCCGCCGTCATCCCGCGGCTGTAATTCTCCAGCGCCGCCTTCGTCGACGTGTAGTGCACGACCTGGGGCACCGGCGGGAAGGCGGCGGCCGAGGAGATGTGCACGATCGCGCCCGAACGCCGCTCCCGCATACCCGGCGCCACCAGCGCGTCCAGGCGCACCGCCGACATGAGGTTCAGGTTTAGCACGTCCTGCCACTCGTCCTCCGAGATGGCCAGCGCGCTCGCGTGCGGGCCCGCGCCACCGGCGTTGTGGACCAGGACGTCCACACCGCCGAGCCGCTCCAACGCGGCGGCCGCGACTTCCTCCACCCCGGTCGGCGTCCGCAGATCGGCCGCTACGTAACCGGCCCCTTCCGGCACGGTGTCCGGCACCGACCTCGCTGCCGCGAGCACCTCCGCTCCCTCTTCCACGAACCTGCGCACGATCGCGGCACCGATTCCGCGAGTACCGCCCGTGACGAGAGCCCGCTTTCCCTTGAGCTCCTGCGTTGCCGATCCGTGCTGGATGGATGTCATGTCCTGGTTCCGCTCTTCATTCCGGATTCGATCGACGCGAATGACTCGTTCGCACAACTCCAGTGCGCTTTGCGGTGTCCGCATCGCTGATTTCTTCAAGCTACGGAGGCTCGTATTCGGAAAGCAAAGACGCATTCTTGGTCGGGACCATAGGAGACTCCTATGGCCGCACTCGGGCACGCCGGGTAGCGGGTGCGGCAGCTCGGTCGCCTTTTCGCGAACCGGTGCCTGAACGGCCGGCGGCTGCGGTTCAGGCACCTGCGAGAATGCGGAGGCGCGGCGCGCCGTTGGCCGGGAACGGGAATCTCCGGCGGCGGAACTCGGTTGCTCCCGGTGACGACGCGGTGGACCGCGCGGTCCACCGGAGCGGAGGGACGGGGAACCGATGAGCCTGCGCCAGTTCGACTACGCCCTGGCCGTGGCCGCCGCGGGCTCGGTCACGGCGGCGGCGGAACTGCTGCACGTCGCTCAACCGTCGGTGTCCCAGCAGATCCGCAGCTTGGAGCGGGACCTCGGCGTGGAGCTGTTCGCCCGCACGCCGACCGGGTTGGTGCCCACCGTCGTCGGCCGGGCGTTCCTGCGGGACGCCGAGATCGCCGTGCAGGCGGCGCGCCGGGCGAGGACGACGGCGCGGGCCGGTGCCGAGGACCTGGTGGGCGAGCTGGTCGTCGCGGCGCAGATGGGCCTGGGCACGCGGCAGCTGCCCGGCGCGCTGGGCGCCCTGCGCCGTCGCTTCCCCCGGCTGGAGGTCACCGTTTTCGAGGAACCGAACCCCACCGAGCTGGGTCGGCTGGCGCGCCGCGGCGTGCTGGACCTCGCCTTGGTGACCGGGTCGTGCGACGAGGGCCTGTACGAGGGGCACCACCTCGGCGAGGAGGAGTTCGTCGTGGTGTTGGCCGAGGGACATCCGCGGCTCGCCGCGGAGCGCGTCGAGCTGCGCGACCTCGCTCGGGAACCGTGGGTGCGGTTCGACCAGGACAGTGCGCTCGACGGCGTGCTGCGCACCGTACTGCGGGACAACGGCCTCACCCCGACCGCGGTCGCGCGGGCGACCCAGACGGCTACGGCCGTGCGGTGGGCTGCTCACGGATTGGGCGCGACCCTCGTACCCGCCTCCGCGGTGCCGCACGGTCACGAGCATCTCGCCCGCCCGGTGTTCCCGGCCGTGTCCCAGACCGCGATGGCCGCCATCCGGCCCGGTGCGGGCCCGGCGGAGAAGGCCCTGCTCGGCTTCTTGCGCCAGGAGTCCTGGCACGTGCCCGCCACCGTCTCACCGGCGCGGCCGAACCGCGTCGACCAGGACGGCCGGTTCCGGGAAGCGCCCTTGACCCTGGCCGAGGGGGAATCACGTTCGGAGGCTTGATGAATCGCGGAAACCCGGGCCGAGCAAGAGCTCGCCGCCCGGCGACGGGACCGGCCGCACCCGGCGACTCCCCGGATTCGGCCGAGCGCGCAGGTGCGGGCGACCGCGACTTGCGGGCGAACTCGCCCCTCCCGTCGTAGCGCACCTCGATCTGGGCGGCTCGGGCGCCAACCCTGCCGCGACGGCGAAACGGGACGGTGTTCTCGACGCCGCTTCTCGGTCGTCCGGCCGGGAGGCACTCGACGGGAAACCGAATCGGCATCGGGAAAAGCGCGCACCGCATGTCATCGGGGCCTCGGCAGGCACCAAGGACGGTGTGCGCGGCTCCACCGCGGCTCGGGCGCCGAGAGCAGCGTCTCCCGCCACCACCTCTTCGCCGGAGGGGCGCGCTGGCAACCCCGACGGCGAGCGTCAGTTCGCCGCGACCCGCACCGTCCGGCCACCGGTGAGCGCGGTGAGCTGGTCGACGGTGAGCGGCACGACCGCGTGCGGGGTTCCCGCGGCGGCCCAGATGATCTCGTGATCGGCCAGCGCCCGGTCGATCACCGTGCGCACCGGCGCCGGATGCCCTACCGGGGCCACCCCGCCGATGACCTGGCCGGTGACGGCCCGGACCTGTTTCGCGGTGGCCATCCGGATGGTCGTCGCACCGAGCTCATCGGCGAGGACGGCCGTGTCCACGCGGTGCCGTCCGCTGGTCATCACCAGCAACAGTTCCTCGTCCGCCAGGAACAGCAGACTGCTCGCGATCGCACCGACCTCGCAGCCGAGCGCCGCGGCCGCCTCCGCAGCGGTGCGGGTGGAATCGGGCAGCTCGCGGACGCGAGCGGTCAGGCCCGCGTCGGCCAGGTGCCGCTGCACGATCCGGCTGCGCTCCGGCAGTTGCTCGACCTCGGTCGTGGTGAACCCTTCCTCACTCGGCGGTGCGGCGGGTTCGCGCACCGGCGGAACCGCGGGATCAGCACCGAAAACCGCCATCGCCGTCTTCCCGCCTTCCTCCCAGTGTCTATCACAGCAGTCACCATGACTGACATGATGGTCAGCATGAGTGAGATCGGGAAGGTGCCGCTCGCAGCGAACCTGCGCAGGTTGCGCCGTCAGAACGACCTGTCCGTCGTGGAGCTGGCGCGTCGAGCGGAGATGTCGAGAGCAACGCTGACCCAGATCGAAGCCGGTGGCGGGAACCCCACGCTGGACACGCTCTACGCGTTGGCCACGGCCCTCGACGCAGGTCTCGCCGATCTGATCACCGAACCGGACGCGGTCGTGCCGCCCCGCGTCGTACCGCGTGGCGAAGGGACGCGCGTGGCGGGCGAGGCCGTCGAAGCATGGTTGCTCCACACCACCGCCGGCAGGGCGACCTCGACGGAGATCTACGACTTCCGCCTGCACAACGCGGTGGCGCAGCACTCGACCGGCCACCCGCGCGGCACGCACGAACACCTGCACCTCTACTCCGGCCGCATCCTCGTCGGCCCCGTCGGCGCCACCGTCGAGATCGGCGCGGGCGACTTCGCGACCTTCGACGCCGGCCGGGACCACCTCTACCAGCGCGTCGGAAAGCAACAAGTGCGCGGACTGCTGGTCATCACTCGCAACCAGCCGTGAACCGACCGGCCCGGCTGCAGCACCACCGGTTCTGCCAGGCTCGGGAGTCACCGACTGAGGGCCGCCCGGTCCGCGCCGGGCGCGGTAACCGGAACGGCAGCAGGATCGGCTTCACGGCAGCGAATACCGACGCCGCACCACCGAAAGTCTTCACACCCGCTGAACACCAGCACCGACAGGAAGCGAGCACACCGTGCAGATCACCCGCAGCAGCCTCGACACCCAGAAGGGTCCCGCCGACTGGTTCACCGGTGACGTCTACATCGACCCCGTCGCCGCGCCCGCGGGCAGCTCCACCTTCGCCGCCGCAGCCGTGCACTTCACGCCCGGTGCTCACACCGCCTGGCACACCCACCCCCACGGCCAGACCGTCTTCGTCACCGAAGGCATCGGGCTGTGCCAGCGCGAAGGCGGCCCGGTGGAGACCATCCGCGCCGGTGACCGGGTCTTCTTCGAGCCCGGGGAGAACCACTGGCACGGCGCCGCCCCCAACCGGTTCATGGTGCACATCGCCATCCAGCAGAACGACGAGTCCGGAAACGCCGTCACCTGGGGACGGCACGTCACCGATGACGAGTACCACGTCGAACCCGAGAACCCCGCCTGACGACCACCGGATCCACGGACGCGGCGCGGACCGCGCCCGGCACGGCACAGCACGAGGAGTCACCGGCGAACCCGATTCACCGGCCAAGTCGCGCTCGGCACCGGCTCGGGGATGAGACGGCCCGTGAATTCGCCCGAGCGGGCGCCGTCGTCGTCCTCCGGCATCAACGGCGCTGCCGCGAACGAGGCCGCCGACGACCTCTTGCTGGAGCGGTGATCGCGGCGGCGGAGCCGAACCGCGCGTTCCCGTCGCAATGCCCGGTCGGAGTCCGCAGAGGACGGTCGCGCCCCGCTGCCGGATCGGCTGCGGGGTGCGACCGGGCCGGCGTGATCGCCGCGCGAGTTCGCAGGCGACCATGGCGTGCTCCGGCGTCACCCCCGCGCGCTCAAGGCCCGTGATGCGGTACCACGGCTTGGGGAACCGCCCCGAACCCAAGCCGCGGCTGGTCTGCACCTGAGGCGCGACGATGAAATCGGCTCCGAGATGGGTCGTGCAATCCTGGGCGCGCTGTGGCGAGCGGCATCGCTGCCGCCGCGATGGCCACGCCGCGAGCCGCACCTAGACGTCGCTTCATTCAATCCCCCCCCAGTTGGTCGCCCTTGACGCGCCGAAGCTGATCCTCAGCCACTTCCGCCTTCTGCCATGCCCTGAACGGATCACTGGAACGGGACGGCGCGGCGCGCGTTCGGAGAAATCAGGAACGGGGAAGGCGCACGCCGCGACTCCGTCGTTCAGGCGCCGCCCTGATCGATCGCCCGGCCGGCCCGCGATGCCATGTGCCGCAACCAGTTGTGGGCGGGATCGCGTTCGTGAACCGGGTGCCACCAGAAGGATTCGTTGAGGTAGCCGAGTTCGAAGGGCAGGTCGACGACGGTGATGCCGGCCGATTCCGGTTGCATGCGGGCGATCCGCTCCGGCATCAGGCCGAGCCGGTCGGTGCCCGCGACAAGGTGCGGGACCGACAGGAAGTCCTCGGTTATGACGGCGACGTCGAGCCGCGCGTGCTCGGCGAGCGGGCCGGGCATGGGCGACAGCGCGGAGAACGGGGGCCGGTAGGCCGCCACCCAGGGTCGGCCGCCGAGGTCGGCGACGGTCCCGGACGGCTCCGACCCGATCGAGGCGACGCAGACCCACCGATCCCGGTACAGGTGCGTGGAGGGGAAGTTCACCAGCACTCCCTGCGGGAGCACGATCCCGTCGACCGTGCGCAGGTGCTCGGACGCCCGCTGCACTACGTGGGTCGTGCTGTGCTGGAACTTCAACCTGACGTGCGGCGCGTGCCGCCGGACGAGGTCGACCAGCGCTCTGCCGAACGTCGGCAGGTGGCAGTCCGCCACGACCAGGGTGAACTCGTGCTCGGAGCGTTCCGGGTCGAAGTCCGAGCGGGTCTGGAAGACCCGGTCGGTCCACGACAGGGCGTGCGTCGTGTTCTCGGCGAGGCGTTCGCCCAGCGCGGTCAGCTCGTGGCCGTTGCCGACGCGGACGAGGAGCTCGTCGCCGAAGTGGCGGCGCAACCGGGCCAGCGCGGTGCTCAAGGTCGGTTGGCTCAGCCCGAGCCGCCGTGCCGCGTTGGTGACGCTGCGTTCCTGCAGCAGCGCGTCCAGCGATACGAGCAGGTTGAGATCGAGCCCCACGACACCTCGCCTCGGTCATCGGTCATACCGATGACCAGCATAGGGAATTTCGGGTTCCCCGATGCGGATCGCCGGGCCAGGGTGGGAGGTCCCAGGTCGAGCAGCTGTGACCCGGCGGGGAACGGACTTCGCCTTCCCCGCCACCGGATTCGAGGAGGAAACCGTGTCGTCGTTCCACGTCCTGATCGCCGGAGGCGGCATCGGAGGTCTCTGCCTGGCGCAAGGACTGCGCAGCAGGGGCATCGACTGCTCGGTGCACGAGAGCGCCCCCGGGATCGTGCGGTCCGGGTACCGGCTGCACATGAACGGCGCGGGCGGCGGCGCGCTGCGGCACTGCCTGCCGGAGAACCTCTACGAGCTCTACGCGCAGACCTCCCGGGAGACGCCGCGCCGCGAATGCCTGGTCGTGCTCGACCACCGGGCGCGCGAGCTCGGCACCCGCCCGCACATCGGCCCGGCGAACGATGCCGCCCGCCCGCACACCGCGGTCGACCGGCGCGCCTTGCGCCAGATCATGAGCGCGGACTTGGACGAGATCGTCCACTTCGGACATACCGTCAGTGGTTTCGAGGACGACGGGGACCGCGTCCGGTTGTCGTTCACCGACGGGTCATCGGCCACCGGGGACGTGCTCGTCGCCGCGGACGGCATCCGCTCCGCGGTCCGGCGGCAGCTGCTCCCGGACGTGCGAACCGTAGACACCGGCATGCGGGGCCTGGCTTCGCGGGCGCCGCTGACCGACGAGCTGGCCGCCGCGTTGCCGGAGGCGCTGTTCGACGGCTTCGTCATCGCGACCGGTCCGGACGGAACCACGTTCGCCTACGGCGCTTACCGGCCGCGGCGCCCGGTCGCCGAAGCGGCGGCCGAGCTGGCCCCGGACGCCGTCATCGATCCGGTCGAGCCGTACATGATGGTCAACGTCAACTTCCCGCCCGGCGCACCGGACGTCCCGGACCTGTGGAGTGCCGCGCCCGATCGGCTCCACGCCGCGATGCGCGCCGCCACCACCGGCTGGCACCCGGCGCTGGCCGGCCTCGTCGAGCACGTGGACCCGGCGACGCTGTTCCCGCAGTCCGTGCGCCACCTCGAACCGGCCGAGCCATGGGAGACCAGCAGGGTGACGCTGCTCGGCGACGCCGTCCACGCCATGCCGCCGACCTTCGGCGCCGGGGCCAACAGCGCCCTGCGCGACGCCGCGGCGCTGACGACCGCATTGCACCGGGCCGCCAGGGGCGAGGCGGAGCTGCTGGAGGCGATCGCCGGCTACGAGGCGGACATGCGCGCCGAGGTCTTCCCCGTCTTGCGCGCTTCGGCCGATCCGCGCGCCATGAACAGCGACTTCATGCCCACCGACCTGCTCTCGCGGACGAGCCGGAAAGAGCGCCGCAGGAACGGCACGTTCGCGGAGTGCTCGACGGGAGTCGGCTCGGATGTCACGTCCGCATGACACCCCGTCGAGCGTCGCACGTGCAGTGGCGAGGCGTCGCCGGAGGACATGACACCGCGGCACTGGCCGCGACCGACTTTGTCCTCAATGGACGGACGATCGCGGTTCATCGCCGCGGGCCCGGCGTCCCCGGCGGACCGGAGCCTGCCGCCGGGCCCTGGTTCGGGTCAGCCGCCGAGTTCGCGGCCGAATTCGAGCAGCGAACCGAAGAAGTCGATGGGAGCGCCCAACACGGCTCGGGCTCCGTCACCGAGTTGCCCCCACCAGTAGTTGACTCCGCCAGCCGCACCGGTCGGATCCTGAGCGATCGCCGCGAGCAGGATGATCAGCCCCAGCAGGATCAGCAACACGATCAGCCCGATCAGGCAACCGGTGTTGCGGAGTCGTTTGCGGACGGGCTTGCGATCCGAATGGCCGGACATGGCACCACCTTCGGTCGGGTTCGGGGACCGGAGCCTAGGGCAGCTCGGCCGCCCCGAGGCTTTTCGCATCCGAACCGTTGCACGCGGCGCACCGCCGCCGTCCCAGGCGCAGAACCTTGATCAGCGTCTCCCGACGCCCGTCGCCACGAGCCTCGCGTCGTGCACGAGCACATCGACCGGCCGCGCGATCTCGGGTACCGCGTCCAGATCACCGAGGCCGGTGGCGACGAATCGGACCGCGCCTGCCGCATGCTCGGCATTGAGGCCGGTGCGCCGCTGCCCGGATCACTCCAGGGAGAGCAGTTCCTCGGCCGCGGTGGCGTCGGTGACGAGGCCGTGGATGAGGCCGGAGCGGATCGCGGCGAGCATGGCCCTGATCTTCGTGGCGCCGCCGCCGACCGCGATGACCTCGGGAACCTGGCGCAGCAGTTCCGCCGGGATGGCGATGCAGCGGTCTTCGAGCCCGCCGACCACTCCGCCTCGGGCGTTGAGCAGCGTCCCGCACACCTCGGCCTGCACGCCCTTCGCCAGCAGCGCCCGCCGCTCCTCGACGGGCAGCGAATCGTGCATCTTCGAATCGGGCGGGTCCCAGCTGCCGACTCCGACCACCGCGCGGGTCACCGTCCGGTGCAGCTCCAGGGCGCGGGCGATCCCGGACTGGCTGCGCAGCCCGCGGGCCGTCGCGGTGTCGGCGACGACGAACGGCGCGTAGATCGGGGTCGCCGGGCCGCCGTTGACCGCGGACATCTGCCGCACCAGCTCGACGGTGTTCTCCGAGACGGAGCCCGCGACGCCCGTCAGCTGGACCACCGGGCACGTCGCCAACCTGGTGAGCGCGGCGGGGATCGAGCCGAGCGTGCGCCCCCACGCGACACCGAGGCAGTCGTCCTCGGTGACCACGTCGCCGAGCAGGTCGGCGGCGACCTTCCCGAGCTGGCGCCGACGCGTCGCGGGATCGTCGGCCGTGACGACGGCGAGCGCGCGGGTGAGCCCGAAGCGGCGGCGGAGCCGGTCCGAGAGCTCGGCGTCCACACCGGACGGGAGCTCCACGGTGATCCGCACGATGCCCTCGGCGTGCGCCGCGTCGAGCAGCCGCGCGACCTGGAACCGCGACAGCTCCAGCTCGTCGGCGATCTGCGACTTGGTCTGCTTCTCGAAGTAGTGCTTCGTCGCGACGAGCGCGGCCAGCATCTGGCGCTCCGGACCCACTTGGTCTCCCGACTGCCCGCCGTCGACCGCTCATCTGAGCGGTCGGTGTTGACTGATGAGCGGCGCGGGTCGGAAGGTTAGCACTTCGTCGACATCGGGGTCAGACGTGCGAGGAGAGCAGTGCACGGCAACGCGACAGGACCGGCTGGCCGAAGCCGGACCGAGCGGCGGGGACGAACCGCCGCCGGCGCTCGACGCTGCCCGGACCTCCTCCGCACGGCGACCTGCGAGCGCCCGGCTGATCGCCGCCGAGGCGGCTCGGCAACACCGAGCTCCTCCCCCACCCCGCCGCACCTCCCCTCGATCGGGCGAGGCGGCACCCCGGCGGCAGTGGCGGCGATCCCGCGGAACCGAACCGCGCGGGACGATGCCGGAAGCGGCGGAGATCTCCGACGGATCCGCCGGTCCGGCCGTTCCCGGCGGCTTCCGCGCCGCCGGCGGTCCGCGCCGCGCGTCGGCGGTGGCGGGCGCTCAGCTCGCCGCCGCGGCCCGCGGCCGACCCCGAGAGCGAACAGGACCCGCCGCTGCGGCGAGCGGGTCGATCGAATGTGATGGAACCACTGGAGGCAAAGGTGCCGAACCCCATTCCCAGCCGGATGACGGCCGTCGTCGTCCACGGCCCGGAGGACTACCGCCTGGAAGAGGTGGACGTCCCCCGGCCGGCCGCGGGCGAACTGCTGATAGAGGTGGAGGCCGTCGGCGTCTGCGCCAGCGACCTGAAGTGCTACCACGGCGCGGCGAAGTTCTGGGGCGACGAGAACCGCGCCGCCTGGGCGCAGAAGGGCATCACTCCCGGGCACGAGTTCGTCGGGACGATCGTCGCCGGTGACCAGGAGGCGCTGGGCCACCACAAGGTGGAGATCGGCGACCGGATCGCCTGCGAGCAGATCGTGCCCTGCGAGGAGTGCCGCTACTGCCGGCGCGGCCAGTACTGGATGTGCGGGCCGCACGACATGTTCGGCTTCCGCAACTACAACGGCGCCATGGCCCAGTACACGCTGGTGCCGAAGAAGGCGCGGGCGCACAAGGTCTCGCACGACCTGAAGCCGGAGCACGCGGCCTACGCCGAACCGCTCTCGTGCGCGCTGCACGCGGTGGAGCGGGCGGACATCAACTTCGGCGACGTGGTCGTCGTGGCCGGGTGCGGACCCATCGGCCTCGGGCTGATCGCGGGGGCGCGGCAGAAGAACCCGATGACGCTGGTGGCGCTCGACCTCGACGACGACAAGCTCGAACTGGGCCGCCGCTGCGGCGCCGACGTCACGTTCAACCCCGCCAAGGAGGACGTGGTCGCGAAGGTCGCGGAACTGACCGAGGGCTACGGCGCCGACGTCTACCTGGAGGGCACCGGCGCCACCCCGGCGGTCGGGCAGGGGCTGAACCTGCTGCGCAAGCTCGGGACCTACGTGGAGTACTCGGTCTTCGGCTCGGACGTGACGGTCGACTGGTCGATCATCTCCGACGACAAGGAGCTCAACGTCCTCGGCGCGCACCTCGGGCCGCACTGCTGGCCCGCGGCGATCAAGCTGCTGGAGCAGGGCAAGATCCCGGTCGACGAGATCTGCACCCACCAGTTCGGCTTGAGCGATTTCCAGCAAGCCCTGGACCTGGTCGCCGACACCTCGGGTGCGTCGGTGAAGGTCTCGATCCTGCCCAACGCGTGAAGGCGGAGAACACCATGACCGACACCGCCACCACGGGCGCGCAGCGCGAGACGTTCCTCGACCGGATCGGCATCCCGCACTCCCTGCGCTGGGGATTCCTCGCAGTGCTGATCTTCATGACCGGCAACGGGACCGAGACCAACTTCATCTCCCCGCACATCGAGACGGTACTGGGCAGTCCCGCCACCACCGTCAGCACGATCATCTCCATGTACGGCGTGTCCGTGCTGGTGGGCAGCTACCTCTCCGGGGTGCTGGCCGACCTGTGGGGGCCGCGCCGCGTGATGCAGCTCGGCGTCGTCGTGTGGGTCGTGTTCGAGCTGCTGTTCCTGGCCAGCCTCGCGCTGGGCAGCCTGCCGCTGGTGTTCCTGACCTACTTCCTGCGCGGGTTCGGCTATCCGCTGTTCGCGTTCGCGTTCCTGGTGTGGGTCAACGTCGTCACCCCGGTCGAGCGCAACGGCAAGGCCGTCGGCTGGTTCTACGTGATGTTCACCGGTGGCCTGCCGACGCTGGGCTCGCTGTACGCGCTGGGCATGATCCCCGCCTTCGGCGGCGGCACGGGTGGTGAGACCGGGGCGATGGTGGCCTCGATCGCCCTCGTGGTGATCGGGTTCCTGATCGCCCAGTTCGCCGTCCACGAGCCGCGGGGCGACCGCCGCGTCGCCTCGGCGGAGCTGTCCACCACCGAGGTGCTCACCGCGGGCCTGCGGTTGACCGCGCGCCGGCCGAAGATCCTCATGGGCTTCCTGGTGCGGCTGATCAACACCGCGCCGCAGTACGGCATGTTCATCATCCTGCCGACGGTGATCGCCGACGAGCTCGGCTGGGGCCAGTCCCGCTGGCTGATCATGACGACGCTGGTCTACGCGTCGAACATCCTGCTCAACGCCGTGTTCGGCGCCATCGGCGACAAGTGGGGCTGGCGGCGCACCGTGCAGTGGTTCGGCGTCTTCGGATCCGCGCTCGGCCTGCTCGCCTGGTGGTACGTGGCGCACCTCGTGCCCGCGGGCTCCGCGTGGGGCTTCTGGGCCGCCACCGCCGCGGGCTGCCTGTTCGGCGCGCTGCTGGCCGGATTCGTGCCGATGGGCGCGATCATGCCGGCGCTCGCTCCGGAGCAGAAGGGCGCCGCGATGGCCATGTACACCACCGCGGCGGGCGGCGCGGCCTTCCTCGGCGCGGCCGTCCCGGCCGTCGTCCTCGCCATCGGCCTCGGGAACGCGAGCGTCGTGTGGGCGTTCGTCCTGCTCTACGTCGCCGCCTTCGTGATGGTCGGCTACCTGAAGGTCCCGGAGGACGAGAACCGCTCGGCGGTGGCCGCGAGCCGCTGATCGAGTCCGGTAGATCCCCCAGGTCCGCCCGTGGTCCCCTCGACCACGGGCGGACCTGCGTCTTGCGGGGAAGACCGCCCCGTCGGGCGCCTGGTGTGCGGCGACACGTTGTTCTCGCCGCCAACTGAGTGAACGATGTTCACTCGGTGTGCGCCGAGGGATCGGCGGACGACGCCGACTCGGGCGGCACCGGCGCCGCGTCCGGGCAGCGAGCCGACGAAGGAGGGTCCGTGTTCGTGTCCTGGGGCGCGGCCGCCCACCGGTTCCGACTGCCCGTGCTGCTCCTCGTGCTGCTCGCCGTGGTCACCGGCGGCGTCTGGGGCCTCGGCGTGTTCGACCGCCTCGGCCACGGCGGCTACGACGACCCCGGCAGCCAGGCCACCCGGGCGGAGCGGGTCGGGGACGCCGCGCTGCGCGAGCAAGCCGCCGACGTCCTCGTGCTCTACACGGCCCCGCCGGGACGGACGGTCGACGACCCCGAGATGGCCTCGAAGATCGGCGCGCGGCTGGACGCGCTCCCTCCCGGCGCGGTCACCCGGGTGCGGTCGTACTGGCGCACGCCGGTGCCGGAGCTCGCGACCCAGGACAAGCAGGTCGCGCTGGCGGTGATCGACTTGGCCGGCGACGACGCGAACGCCGAGCTGCGCTCCTACGAGCGGATCGCGGGACTGCTCCAGGTCGAAGGCGTGTCGACGCAGGTGGCGGGCGAGACGCCCATGCAGGCCTCGTTGCAGGAGCGGGCGACCGCGGATCTGGCCAGGGCCGAAGCGGTGTCCATGCCGGTCGTGCTGGTGCTGCTGGTGCTCATCTTCGGCGGCGTGGTCGCCGCGAGCCTGCCCGTGCTCGTCGGCGGGCTCGCCGTGTTCGGCTCGCTCGGCCTGCTCCACCTGATCAGCTTGTTCACCAGCGTCAACGTGTTCGCGGTGAACGTGGCGAGCCTGCTCGGCCTCGGCCTCGCCATCGACTACGGGCTGTTCATCGTGGGGCGGTACCGGGAGGAACTGGGCCAGGGCCGACGCGGCGCCGAGGCGGTGCGGCGCACCGTGGCCAGCGCCGGGCGCACGGTGGCCTTCTCCTCCACCCTGCTGATCATCGCGCTGTCGGGGCTGCTGTTCTTCCCGCAGGACTTCCTGCGTTCGCTGGCGTACGGCGGGATGTCGGCCGTGGCGCTGGCCGCGGCGATCTCGCTGACCTTGCTGCCCGCGCTGCTGGGCCTGCTCGAACACCGGGTGGACGCGCTCGCGCTGCCCTGGTACCGCGGGGCCGCGGGCGACGGGTCCGAGGGGCGGGGCTGGCGCGGGCTCGCGGACCGGGTGATGGCACGACCGCTGCTCACCTCGGTGCCGATCGTCGTGGTGCTGCTGGCGCTGGGGGCGCCGTTCCTGCACGTGCGGTTCGGCAGCCCCGACGAAGCGATGCTGCCCGCCGACGATCCCGTCCGGCAGGCCGTCGAGTCGGTCGCGCGCGAGTTCCCCGCGATGAGCGACGACGACGTGCGGATCGTGCTGCGCGGCGACGGCACGGCCCCGCCCCCGCCGCAGGACGTCGAAGGCTTCCGGTCCGCGGCGGGCGACGTCGCCGGTGTGGGCGAGCTGCGACCCGCGGGAGCGCACGAGAACGTCGTCGTCTTCAACGCCGCGCTGGAGCAGGACGCCTTCAGCGACCGCTCCGTCCGATCGGTCGAAGACCTCCGGGCGCTGGCGCCACCGGCCGACACCCTGGTCCTGGTCGGCGGTCCGACGGCGGCGAACGCCGACAGCCTGCAGGCCACCGCCGACCGGCTGCCGTGGATGGCGCTGCTGATCGTGGGCGCGACCGCGGTGCTGATGCTGCTCGCGTTCGGATCGGTGCTGCTGCCGGTCAAGGCGGTGGTGGTCAGCGCGCTCAGCCTCTCGGCGACGTTCGGCGTGCTCACCTGGGTCTTCGACGCCGGGCACGGCGCTTCGCTGCTGGGCGTCACGCCGTCACCGCTGGAGGCCAGCGTGGTGGTGCTCATGGCGGCCGTGGTGTTCGGCCTGTCCACCGACTACGAGGCGTTCCTGCTGTCCCGCATGGTGGAGGCGCGGGCCGGCGGCGCCACCACCGAGGAGGCGGTGCGGACCGGGCTCGGCCGGACCGGCCGGATGATCAGCGCCGCCGCGCTGCTGCTGATCGTGGTCACCGGAGCGTTCGCGTCCTCGGGCATCCTGATGATGCGGTTCATCGGTGTCGGCATGGTGCTGGCGTTGGCGTTGGACGCCACCGTCGTGCGGATGGTGCTGGTACCGGCCGTGCTGCGGCTGCTCGGCGACGCCGCGTGGTGGGCGCCGGGGCCGCTGCGGCGCTTGCAGGAGCGGGCCGGGGTCGAGGAGCCGCGCGACGAGGCGGAGCCGCCGGACGAGCCGGGGCGGCCGGACGAGCTCGACGAGTGGCCGGTGGACGAGTCGCTCGACGACCTGTGGCCGGTCGACGATCCGGAACCGTTCCACGAGCCGTGGCCGGTGGACGACCAGGAGGGGGCGACCCGGCTGATCGAGCCCGCGGAGGGCTGCGGGGAGATCACCCGGCCGATCCCGCTCGCGGAGCACCCCTGCGAGCGCACCCTGCCGATCGAGCCCGTGCGCCCCCACGAGATCACCCGCCCGATCCCGCCGGTGGAGTCCGCTGCCGAGATCACCCGGCCGATCGCACCGGTGGAGAGCTCCGCCGAGATCACCCGACGGCTCGCACCCGTGAGATGACGTGCCGGCGCATCGCGCACGGGGAATTCACCGGTGGTTCGCACTTCCGATGCTCCGCCCTGCCCGTTCTCGGCGAATCGAATCGCGACCGCGGGCGACCGGACGATTACTCGGCGAACACATTCCCGAATCCAGCACTCGGTCCTTCCGGACGAATGAGGGCGAGCCCCTTCCGGCATCGCCGCACTCGAACCCGAACCGCGAATGTCCGAATGGTGAGATGACCGGCCGATCCGCGTCGTCAAAATCGATCGGGCGGCACTCCCCCGGCATCGGCGCACAGCGCGAAAGCGCATTCACAGCGCGCGCGATCAGAAGCGCAGCAGAGCCACGGCCACCGACATTCCGCCTCCGAAGGTAGCCAGCAGCGCGATCGACCCGGGTTCGACGCCGGGGCTGCGACGCGCCTGGTCCAGCGTGATCGCCGCCGAGGCGGCGCCGGTGTTGCCGTAGCGCTCGACGGTGGTGTGCAACCGGGCGCCGGTGAGGCCGAGGTCGTCGACCAAGGTCCGGATCAGGTGCCCGTTGCCCTGGTGGGTGATCACGTGGTCGACGTCGCCCCTGGTCAGGTCCAGGTCCGCGAGCAGCCGGTCCACCTCCGGCGGCACCCGGCCGCGGACGAAGTTCACGACCTCGCGGCCGTCCATGCGGAAGTGGTGCAGCCCCGCCTCGACCGTCTCGGCGCTGGTCGGCATCCGGCTGCCGCCCGCCTCGACCCGCACCACCCCGGCCAGCTCGCCGTAGGACGACAACCGGACGCCGAGCACGCTGCGGTCGTCGGCCGCCGGGCCGATCACCGCCGCGCCCGCACCGTCGCCGAGCAGCACCGCGGTCCGCCGATCGGTGGGGTCGATGACGCGGGAGTAGACCTCGGCGGCGATCACCAGGGCGGTGCCGCCGCCGGCGACGTAGCGCCGGGCCAAGTCGAGGGCGAAGACGAAACCGCTGCACACCGCGTTGAGGTCGAAGGCGGCCACCTGCTGCGGCGCGCCGAGCCGGTGGGCGACGACCGCGGCCGTCGGCGGCTGCGGGGAGTCCGGCGTGGAGGTCGCGACGACCAGGAGGGACAGGTCGGCGACGTCGGTGCCCGCCGCTTCCAGCGCGCGGCGGGCCGCGGCGACGGCGAGGTCGGAGGTGGCGTCGCCGGGTTCGGCGTAGCGCCGCTCGCGGATGCCGGTCTTGCGCCGGATCCACTCGTCGTCGACCCCGGCGGGTGCTCCCGCGGTGGCGTTGTCGACGACCCGCGGCGGTACGTGGGAACCCGTTCCCACTACTCCGACACCCATTGACGACCTCCCGGGCCGCACTCGGCCACATGCGTCGGAATTCATTTCCGCAAACATTTCGAGAATCAATTTTCGCGCCGCGAATGGCACACTAACACGTCACCTCGGCATATTCCACCGTCATCATCGAGTGGATTTAACAGTCTTTTTACACTATAAGACTCGCTCCGCCCGGATCACTCGTGAGGGATTTCCCCTTCTTTTCCATTGCGGCGAGATGGGTCGACGCGGAAATGGCTTTCGGTGCCGTTTGTTTGTTCCGGGATCCGCGACGAAAACAGGAGGTGCCTCGTGCAATTCGGAGGGGCGCTGGTGATCGTGGACCTCCAAGTCGAGTACGTGGAATCGGCGTTCAACGGAGCCGCGACCGTCCAGGTGCTGACCGGCCTCCGCGATCGAGCGGTGCGCGCCGGAGCCCCGGTGGTGCAGATCCAGCACCGCGAGCCGGGCTTCGGACCGGATCGGCCGGGATGGGAGCTCGCGATCCCGCCGACCCGCTCGGAACGGGTCCTGGTCAAGGACACGCCGGACGCGTTCGTCGGCACCGGCCTCGACGAACTGCTGCGCGCGGAAGGCGCGAGCACGCTGGTGATCGGCGGGTTCAGCACCGAGTACTGCGTGGACTCCACGGTGCGCGCCGCGCTGAGCGGCGCGTTCGACGTCCTCGTTCCCGGCGACGGGCACACCACCGCCGCGACCGGCGGGGTGCTGCCCCCGGACCGGGTCGTCGCCCACCACAACCACGTGTTCCCCGGTCTGTCCGCGGCGGCCCGCTGCCACGTGGCGCCGGCGGCGGAGATCGACTTCGGGGCGGAGCACCACCGATGAGCCCGGCCTGGACCGCGCTGCGCGACGGCCCCGGCTCCGAACTCGTGCTGGCCTGCGACTTCGCCACGGCGGGACGGCGGATCGCGACGTTCGCCGACCTCGTCGCGCTGACCGGTGACGGGCCGACCGTCTGGGAGAGCGCACCGGCACCACCGGCCGGCTCGCCGGACGGTGACGCGCAAGTGGCGCGCTGGGCGGAGGCCGTCCGCGCGAGCGGGCGCCCGGTCCGCGCGGTGCTGGGGTTCTGCACCGGGGCGGTGTACGCCGCCGCGCTGGCCGCGGAGATCTCCCGGTCGCAGCCCACCCGGTTGATCCTGCTCGACCCCGAACCCGGTGACGCGCGCCCGATGCTGGCGTTCCACCGCGAAGTCGTCGCCCGGTTCGCCGCGCTCGCACCGCCCGGCGCCGCGGACACCCTCGCCGCCGCAGAAGCCGCGGCGACCGAGGACGACCTCACGACCCTGGCCGAGCGGCTCGTCGCGCTGTGCGCCGAGGTCGTGGAACCGGCGTGCGCGAACGCCGGGCTCGGTGCCGCCCGCACCGCCGACTACCTCGACGTCGCCGCCTCCTACCTGCACTGGCTGGCGGGCGCCGGGTCGTTGCGCCCGCGGCCGTCCTGGACGACGGCCTCGGCGATCAACTCGTCGACGCCGGGCTCGGGCCTGCTCGGCTTCTCGCCCGCCGAGCGCGCCGGGCTCGTCGCCGACGCCGTCCACCTCGACGTCTCCCACGAGGACCTGATGCGCACGCCGGAGGCGGCGCGCACCACCGCACGACTGGTGAGAGAGAAGGAGCCGACATGACCGAGGACCTCGAGTCCGTTCTGCTGGCGCTGTGGCGGGAGACGCTGTCCCACGACGACCTCGACGCCGACTCCAACTTCTTCGTCCACGGCGGGCATTCGCTGCTGGGGCTGGTCATGCTCGAACGCGTCCAGGAGCTCACCGGCGCCGACCTGCCGCTGGCCGATCTGTTCGAGTGCCCCACCCCGGCCCGGCTGGGTGAGCGGGTGCGGGCCGCGACGGCGGATGACCCGGCCCCGGCGCCGGATTCGCCGTGCTGAGCACCGGTACCACCCGGTTGCGCGCCGAGGACCCGGAACTGGCCGGGCTGCTCGAAGACGAGCTGACCCGCCAGGACGAGACGCTGTCGCTGGTCGCCTCGGCCGGTGTCGCGGACGCCTCGGTGCTGGCCGCCGGGGCGGCGGCGCTGTCGGACGTGACCGCCGAGGGCTACCCCGGTTCCCGCTTCCACCCCGGGGCCGAGGGGTTCGACGCGGTCGAGCGGCTGGCCGTCGCGCGGGCGCGCGCGGCGTTCGGCGCGAGCCACGCCAACGTCCAGCCGCACTCCTGCTCCGCCGCCAACCTCGCCGTGCTCACCGCGCTGCTGCCGGTCGGCGGCGTCCTGTTAGGACTGCGCCTCGACGCGGGCGGTCACCTCACCCACGGGGCCCCGGCGTCGGTCACGGGGCGCTGGTTCCGGCCGGTGTCCTACGGCGTCGGCGACGACGGCCGCATCGACTACGCCGCGCTCGCCCGCGCGGCGCGCGAGCACCGGCCCGGCGTGATCGTGGCCGGGGCCAGCGCGCATCCGCGCCGGATCGACCACGTGCGGTTCCGGGAGATCGCCGACGAGGTCGGCGCCTACCTGCTCGCGGACATCTCGCACGTCGCCGGGCTGGTGGCCGCCGGGCTGCACCCGAATCCGGTGGACGTCGCGCACGTCACCACGACGAGCACCTACAAGCAGCTCGACGGCCCGCGGGGCGGCCTGATCCTGCTCGGCCGCGACCACGACCGCCCCGGACCCGGCGGCGCTTCGCTGGCCCGGCTGATCGACCGAGCGGTCTTCCCCGGCACCCAGGGCACCCCGGCTCCGGCGGCGATCGCGGCGAAGGCCCGCGCGCTCGACCGGGCGCGGGGGCCGGAGTTCGAGCGCACCGCGCGTCTCGTGCTCGACGACGCGGCGGCGCTCGCCACGGCCCTGCGGGGGCTCGGGTACCGGTTGCTCACCGGCGGCACCGAGACCCACATGGTGATGCTCGACCTGCGTCCTGACGGCCCGTCCGGGCTGGTGGCCGAACGCGCGCTGGAGGAGTGCGGCATCCTCGCCAACCGCAATTCCGTACCCGGCGACACCGCACCGCCCACCGTGACGGGCGGTCTGCGGCTCGGCACCAACGTGCTCGCCCGCCGCGGCATGGGACCGGCGGAGATGGCGCGGTGCGCCGGGCTGCTCGACCGCGTGCTGCGGTGCGCGGAGCCGGTCGATGCGACGCGGTACCGGCTCGACCCGGTGGTGCGCGACGAAATCCGCGCCGAAGTGCGGGAGTTGACCCGGTCCTTCCCCTTGCCCGGTCGGCCCGTGCCGGAAGGAGTCCGATGATGGGGCGGAATCCCGGCACCGCGAGCTCGGCCGCGCCGGAACCCGGTGCCGGGGCGACCGCCGTCCGGTTCCCGGCCGACCGGCGTCGTGACCCGGACGCCCCGCGCGTCGACGGCGGCGAACCGGCCCGGCCGCTGCCCGCCGAGGCGGTCCGGGAACTGGCCCGAGCCACCGGCGCCGGTACCGACGCCGTGCTCGTCGCCGCGGCGGCGGCCCTGCTGGCGCGCTGCACCGGCTACGGCCACCGGGCGTTCACCCTGCACAGCCCGGGAAATCCGTCTCGGATCGTCGCCGTCGAGGTCGACGAGGACCTGCCGTTCACGACCTTGGTCGCGCGGATCTCCGCCGAGCAGGAGCCGATGACCGCGGCCTCGCCCGGCACGGGCGTGGCGATCGTGGCACCGGACGCACCGTGGCCCGGCACCACCGACGAACTGTGCCTGCGCTTGATCGGCGGTGCGTCCCCGCGAGTCGCGGTGGACTACGACGCCGCCGTGTTCGCCGCTCCGACCGCGCGCCGACTCGTGGAGCAGTTCGCGACGTTGCTCGACGGCGCCGCCGCTGCACCCGGCGCTCCGGTGTCCGCGCTGCCGGTGTCCTCCGCCGACGAGCTGCACGCGATGCTCGTGGCCTGGAACGCAACCCGCACCGACCTGCCGCTGCCCGGCCCGACGCTGCACGAAGCGGTGGCCGCCGTGGCACGCCGGGACCCGACGGCAGTCGTGGCCGTCGACGGTGCTCGGCGGGTCACCCGCGGCGAGCTCGACGCCACCGCCGACCACGCGGCCTCGCAGCTGCGCGCCGCGGGGGTGCGCCGTGGCGTGCGCGTGGGCGTGTGCCTGCACCGGTCGCTGGAGCTGCTGGTGGCGGTGCTCGGCGTGCTGCGCGCCGGAGCCGCCTACGTGCCGCTCGATCCAGCGCACCCGCAGGCCCGGCTGCGCTCCGCGCTGGAAGGCGCGGGCTGTGCCGCCGTCGTCATCGGGGACGGCACGGCCGGGCTGCCCGGTTCGGCGTCGGTCCCCGAGATCCGCCTCGACCCCGGCGCCGAACACGCTCCGGTCGGCCCTGCGGGAGCGGAGCCGGACGATCCCTGCTACGTCATCCACACCTCCGGCACCACCGGCAGCCCCAAGGGCATCGAGCTGCGCCACGCGGGAGTGCTCAACAACCTCGTCGACCTCGGCACCCGGTTCGGCATCGGCCCGGACGACTCCGCGCTGGCGCTGTCCGCGCCGGGCTTCGACATGTCGGTGTTCGAATTCCTCGGCCTGCCGGTTGCCGGTGGCGCGGTCGTGCTGCCCGAACCGGAGCGGGCCGGGGACCCCGCGCACTGGGTGGAACTCGTGCTGCGGCACCGGATCACGGTGTGGAACTCCGCGCCGGCGCTGCTGGAACGGCTCGTGGAGCGGGCCGAGCGGACCGGCACCCGCCTGGACTCGCTGCGGCTGGCGCTGCTCGGCGGGGACTGGGTCGGCACCGACCTGCCCGCGCGGTTGCGCGCCCTCGCCCCGCGGCTGCGGTTCGTCGCGCTCGGCGGCGCCACGGAGGCGTCGATCCACTCCACGGTGCACGAAGTTCCCGGGTCCGGGCCGGATCCCGGCCGGGCGAGCATCCCGTACGGCCGTCCGATGGCGAACCAGCGCGCCTACCTGCTCGACGAGCACCACCGTCCGGTGCCCGCCGGGGTGCCGGGAGAGCTGCACCTGGCCGGCGCGGGCCTGGCCACCGGCTACGTCGGCGACGACGAGCGCACCGCCGACCGCTTCACCGACTGGTCCTTCGGCCCCGTCCGGCACGAGCGGCTCTACCGCACCGGCGACCGGGCGCGGCTGCACCCCGACGGGGAGCTGGAGCTGCTCGGCAGGATCGACGCCCAGCTCAAGATCGGCGGGGTGCGGATCGAACCCGCCGAGGTGGAAGCGGTGCTGCTCACCCATCCCGCCGTGGTGGCCTGCGCGGTGGCCGCGCCCGCGGGGAAGCTGACCGCGCACGTGGTGGTGCGCGCGGACGGGCCTGCTCCGGCGGGCGACGAGTTGCGGGCGCACGCCGCGCGGAGCCTGCCCGCGGCGTTCCTGCCCACAGCCTGGGCGTGGCCGGCCGCGCTGCCGCTGAGCCCGAACGGCAAGGTCGACCGGCGGGCGCTGGCCACCGCGCCCGCCCCGGAACCGACCGGCACCGGTGAGCCGCCCCGCGACGAGTGGGAGCACCGGGTCGCGCAGGTGTGGCAGCAGGTGCTGGGCACCGGACCGCTCGGCCGCGACAGCGAATTCCACGCCTCCGGCGGTGATTCGCTCGCCGCGATGATCATCGTGCAGCGGCTCGACCCCGACCTGCCCACCACCGAGCTCTACTCCGACCCCACCATCCGCGGGTTGGCGCGGCGGCTTCGCGACCGCTCCGACCCGAACGCTCCCGGAGGGCCAGACGCATGACCGACCCCATCGGCACCCGACCCGACACCGGCCCCACCGGCGAGGAACGCATCCTCGCCCAGTGGACCGGCATCTACGACGCCGTCTACCGGCACGTCGGGGACCGCCCGGACCGGGACTTCGCGGGATTCCGCAGCGGCCTCAGCGGCGAGAACTACACCGACGCCGAAGTGATCGAGTGGATCGACGGCACCGTCGCGCAGGTGCTGGCGCTGCACCCGCGCAGCGTCCTCGACGTCGGCGCCGGAACCGGCCTGATCGCCCGCGGACTGCTGCCGCACGTGGACCGGTACGCGGGCACCGACATCTCGCCGCGCGGCGTGGACCGGCTCCGGTCCGGGCTCGGCGGCTGGGCGGGCGCCGAGTTCGCGGTGCGCGACGCCGACGGGATCGGCGATCTCGGCTCGTTCGACGCCGTCGTGGTCAACTCGGTGATCCAGCACTTCCCCGGCGCCGACTACCTGCGGCGGGCGCTGGCCCGGATGGCCGAGGTGAGCGCCCCGGCTGGCGCGGTGTTCATCGGGGACGTGCCCGGCCTGCACCTGCGCGACCTGCACCACCTGTGCGTGGTCGCGAACCGGCTGCGCGCCACGTCGAAGGTCCCGAGCGCCGGGGACGTGCGCGAGCAGCTGTCCGGTTCGGCCGCGCTGGACCGGGAACTGGTCGTGCACCCCGATTTCTTCACCGCGTTCGCCGCCGAGCACGGCCTGTCCGCCGACGTCCGGCTCAAACCGGGCCGCCGTCCCATCGAGATGAACCTGTTCCGCTACGACGTGCGGCTGCACCACCGCGCCGACGACCTGCTCGACCCGACCGAGGTCGAGCGCACCCCGTGGGACGGCGCCCCGGCGGCGGCGCTGGCCGAGCGGGCGGCGGCGAGCTCGGCACCGACCGCGATCACCGGCATCCCGAGACCCGAGCTGACCCCGATCGCGGCGGCCCTGGACCGGCTGCGGGAGCTCACCGCGGAGGCTCCCGTCGACCCCGGGTCGCTGCCGACCGGATCCGGCGCCGACGCGCCCGGACCGGGGATGCACCACGCCGACGTGGTCGACGCCGCCGCCGCGCTGGGACGGGCCTGCTTCGTCACGCCGTCGGCGACCGACCCCACGGCCTACGACGCCGTGTTCGCCGGGGCCGGGCGGACCCGCGGCCTGGCCGTGCCGACCTCCCCCGGCTCCGACCGGCCGTGGACCACCGGGCCGTCGCCGCTGACACCGGCGGGTGGCCGGTGACGCCGCGCGTGCACGCGGTCCTGCGCGCGGGCGGTGACGGGCTCGTCGTCGCGGCGGACTTCGCGATGGCGGGACGTCCCGCGGCGAACTTCACCGAGCTCGTGGCGGGTCTGAACACCGCGCACACCACGTGGGAGACCCTGCCCCCACCGGGCGGGCCGACGGCCGGGACGGGCGGGCAGGACCACGTCGAGACCTGGGTCGCCGAGATCCGGGCCGCCGGGCGCCCGGTGCGCGCGGTGCTCGGGTTCTGCAGCGGCAGCGTCTACGCCGGTGCGATGCACCGCGAGATCTCCCGCTTCCAGGACCCGCCGGAGCTGGTGCTGTTCGACCCCGACCGGGCCGACCGCGCGATGGTCATCGACTACTTCGCCGAACTCGCCACGACCCGGCTGTCCGCGCTGCTCACCCCGGAGGAGGTCGAGGAGTCGGTCCGCGCCGGGCGGGCCGTCGACGCCGACGCGGCCGGGCCGCTGGAGCTGGCCGCCGGGCTCGGCGCGCTGTGCGCGGAGATCCTGCCGCCCGCGTGCCGCCGGGCCGGTCTCACCGGGCGGCGCAGCACCGAGCTCGCCGACGTCCTCGCCGCCTACCTGCACTGGCTCGCCGCCGCGACCGAGTTCGACGTACGACCGCTGTGGTCCTCGGCGACCGCGCTGAACTCGGCCACCGACGGCTACGGCCTCGACGCGTTCCCCGCCGCCGAACGCCCCGGTCTGGTCGGCCGGGTCGTGCAGTGCGAGGCCCCGTACCAGGACCTGCTGCGCGCCCCCGGAACGGCGCGGCTGGTCGACGACCTGCTACCGCGCTGACCGATCCCGCCGACCGAGCCGCGTCCCCCAGATCGGGCCGCCCGCCAGCCGAAGGAGCCGCCATGGACGTCACGTCGTCGCCGCGGGACACCGTTGCCCAGCACACCGCGCCGGACTCGCTGCCGCTGACCGCCGGGCAGCACGAGGTGTGGCTGCTGCACCGGCTCGACGGTTCCGGTGCGCGCTGCCGCACCGGGGCGAGCACCCGCATCGACGGCCCGCTCGACGTCGCGCTGCTCGAACGGAGCCTGCACCGGGTCGTCGACGAGACCGAGGCGCTGCGGATTCGCATCGTCGAGGACGGCGACTCGGCCGTCCAGACCGTCGGCGCCCGTTCCGGGCCGGTGCTGGAGGTCGTCGACCTCGGCGCGGACGCCACCACCGCCGACGCCCACCGGGGCATCGAGGAGCGGCTCGCGGTGCCGATGGACCCCACCCGAGGTGAGGTCTTCTTCGCCGTGCTGTTCCGCCTCGGACCCGAGCACCACCACCTCTACCTGGACTTCCACCACGTGGCCTCGGACGCCACCGGGATGACGCTGGTGCTGCGGCGGCTCGCGGAGATCTACACCGACCTCGCCGACGGCGGGACCGTGCGCGCCGGCCGGGGCGGGTCGCTGGCCGAGCTCGTCGCCGTCGACGCCGCGTACCGCGCTTCGGATCAGCACGGGCAGGACCGCCGGTACTGGCTCGACCGGCTCACGGTGCTGCCGTCGCTGTCCGAACCCGACCCGGCCGTCGGGGTCTCCTACTCCCGCCACGTGCTCGGCCCCGACGTCATCGGGAGGTTGCGGGGCGTCACCTCGGCGCTGCGGGTGCGCCGCACGGCGGTGCTGCTGGCGGCGGTGGGGCTGCTCGTGCGACGGCTCACCGGTCGCGACGTCGTCGGGGTGGGGCTGGCCGTCGCCGCCCGCGTCCCCGAGCAGGCCGAGACGCCGGGGATGGTGTCGAACATCGTGCCGGTGGCGCTCGACCTCGGCGGTGTCCACGACGTCGCCGAGCTCGTCGCGCTGGCCCAGTCCGAACTGGTCGCGGCGCTGGAGCACCAGCGCTACCGGGGTGAGCAGGTGGTGCGCGACGGCGGTGGGCGCGGCCGGCTGTCCGGCCGGGTGGACGCCCAGCTCAACGTGCTGCCGCCCGTCGTGGACGTCGCGTTCGGGCCGTGCCTGGCGCGCGAGGACCGCGGTGTCATGAGCGCGGTCGACGTGCCCTCGTTCTGGGGCCGGATGGTGTCGTCGGACGAGATGCTGCTGGAGACGCTCACCGGTCCGGGCACCGACCGCACCCGCACCAGCGCCGACCTCGGCGCGCTGCTCGCACGGGTGCTCGACGTCGTCGGCGACCCGGCGGCGTCGGCGCGGCCGCTGGCGGAGATCGGCCTGACCACCGCGCGGGAGCACGCCGTGCTCACCGCCCCGCCCGCTCCCCGGCCGGTGGGTCCGGCCCGGACGCTGACCGCCGCGTTCGACGAGGTCGCGGCGGCCCGGCCGGATGAGATCGCCGTGGTGTGCGACGGCGTCACGACCACCTACCGCGAACTCGACCGCGCCGCGCACGTCCTCGCCGAGCGGCTGGCCCGGCTGGGCGCCGGTCCGGGGCGGCGGGTCGCGGTCGTCGTCCCCCGATCGGCGGGGATGGTGATCGCGGCGCTGGCCGTGGTGCGCTGCGGCGCGGCGTACCTGCCCGTCGAGCCGGGCGGGCCGCGGTCGCGGTGGGAGTTCGTGTGCGCCGACGCCGCGCCCGTCGCCGTGGTGACGACCGATCCCGACCACGCCGGGCCGGAACTCCCGGCGGTGCTGATCGATCCGGCGGGCCACCCGCTCGACCCGGCGCCGCCCGGTCCCGGTGCCGCGCCCGAACCGTCCGATGTGGACGATCCCGTGTACGTCATCTACACCTCGGGATCGACCGGCGCCCCGAAAGGGGTCGTCACCTCCCACCGCAACGTCCTCGACCTGCTCGACGCCGCGAGCGGCTGGTTCCCGGTCGGACCGGGCGCGGTGTGGGCGTCGACGCATTCGTTCGCGTTCGACTTCGCCGTCTGGGAGGTCTGGGGCGCGCTGCTGACCGGCGGGCGGGTCGTGCTGGCCACCGACACCGAACGGCGCGATCCGGCGCTGCTGCTGAGCCTGCTGGCGGCGGAAGGCGTGCAGGTGCTCAGCCAGACACCGACCGCGCTGGCGGCGCTGCTGGACGCCGCGGCGCACGGCCCGGAAGCGGCGGACCTCGCCTGGGTGCTGGTCGGCGGCGAGGCCCTCGACCGCGAGCTGGTGTCGCGCTGGTTCGCCCGGCCGCCCGGCACCGGCGCTCGGCTCTGGAACGTCTACGGCATCACCGAGACCACCGTGTTCGTCAGCGGCCAGGAGATCACCGCCGCCGAGGCCGACGGCACCGGCCCGCTGCCGATCGGGACGGTGCTGGCGCACCTGCACGGCCACGTCCTCGACGGCGACGGCCGTCCCGTGCCGCCGGGCGTGGCCGGTGAGCTGCACGTGGCCGGGACCGGTGTCGCCGCCGGCTACCTGAACCGGCCGGAGCTGACCGAGGCCCGGTTCGTCGCCGACCCGTTCGCCGCCGACGGCAGCCGGATGTACCGCAGCGGTGACGTGGTGCGCCGCCGCGACACCGGCGAGCTGGAGCACCTCGGCCGCGACGACGACCAGGTGCAGCTGCGCGGCCACCGCATCGAGCTCGGCGAGATCGAGTCGGCGCTGATGGCCCACCCCCGGGTGTCGCGAGCGGCGGTGGCGGTGCACGGCGACCGCGGCGCCGACGCCCGCCTGATCGGCTACGTCGTGGAACACCGCACGGCCGCCGACCCGGACGCGCACACCGGCGGCTGGCAGCGCATGTTCGACGGCCTCTACGACAGTTCCGCGCCCGGCCGAGCGGAGGCCTTCCACGGCTGGTCCGACAGCGTCGACCGCAGCGCGATCCCCGTTCGGGAGATGCGGCGCTGGCGCGACGGGATCGTCGCCCGGATCCGCGAACTGCGACCGCGCCACCTGCTCGAAGTCGGTGTAGGCGAAGGCTTGCTGCTGACCGAGCTGGCCCCGGAGTGCGACGACTACTGGGCCACCGACATCTCCGCCGCCGCGCTGGACCTGGTGGCCCGGCGTTGCGCCGACCTGCCGGAGGTCTCCGACAAGCTGGTGCTGCGCTGCCAGCCCGCGCACGACTTCTCGGGCCTGCCGGCGGGCCGGTTCGACACGATCGTCGTCAACTCCGTGGTGCAGTACCTGCCCGACGCCGAGCACCTCGCCGAGGTGCTGCACGGGCTGGCCGCGCTGCTCGCCCCCGGCGGCCGGATCGTGGTCGGTGACGTGCGCCGGTGGGGCCTGGCCCCGCTGTTCCACGACGCGCTGGCGGTCCGCCGCGCCGCCGACACCGACGAGCCCACCCCGCCGGACGCGGAACTGGCGGCGCTGGCCGACCGGGCCCGCGCCGCGGAATCGGAGTTGCTGCTCGAACCGGCCTGGTTCGACCGGCTCGTGTCGACGAGCCCGGTGCTCATCCGCGCGGAGAGCGCGTTGCAGCACAGCGGCACCACCGAGATGGGCCGCTACCGCTACGACGTGGTGCTCTCCACCGACGACGCGCTCCGCGACCCGGACCCGGTGCGGCTGCGGTGGGATGCCGACGTCGACGGGCCCGCCTCCTTCCAGGCCGCGCTGCGCGCCTCCGGGGCGCCGTCGGTGGTGCTGCGCGGCGTTCCGAACGGGCGCCTCGCGGCGGATCTCGCCCGCACCGCCGGAGTGCGCGCGGCTCGCGATCGAACCGACCCGGCCCCGCCGGACCGGCGCGATCCGGTCGAGCCGGTCGACCTGCTGGCCGCCGCGCAAGCCTGCGGATACCTGGGGCGGGTGGACTTCGCGGCGGACGACGCGCACGCGGTCGACGTGCTGGTGCACCGCGAGGGGAACCCGCCGCCCGCCGCGGTGCTCGCGGGGGCGGGCGCGACGGCGAACACCCCGGTCGCCCCGCGGTCCGCCGAGCTGGGCGCCGGACTCCGCGAACAGCTGCGCGGTCGCCTGCCCGGTTACATGGTTCCGGCGCAGATCGTCACCGTGCCCGAGCTGCCCCGCACGGAGAACGGCAAGCTCGACCGGGACCGGCTTCCCGCACCGGAGCCGGTGGCGCCGGTGCGACGGCCCGCGACCGGCGGGGTCGAAGGCACCCTGTGCCGGTTGTTCGCGGAAGTGCTGGGGCGGCCCGAAGTCGGACCGGACCAGAGCTTCTTCGACCTCGGCGGGCACTCGCTGATGGCCGCGACGCTGGTGGGGCGCATCCGCGACGAGCTCGGCGTCGGACTCGGCGTCCGGTCCCTGTTCGGCGCACCCACCGCGGCGGGGGTGGCCCGGCTGGTCACCGGGGTGCACGGCCGCGCCGAGGACGGGGCGACGCGGCGACTGCTGACGCTGCGCCCCGGCGACGGCGGGCGTCCGCTGTTCTGCATGCATCCGGGCGGTGGGCTGTGCTGGTCCTACGCCCACCTGCTGCCGTACCTGGACCCCGCGATCCCGGTGCACGGCATCCAGTCCCCGCGCCTCGGCGACCCGGGCGCCCCGCCGCTGACCACGCCCGACCTGGTGCGCGACTACGCGAAGCTGATCCGCGAGACCCAGCCGTCGGGCCCGTACCGCCTGCTCGGCTACTCCCTCGGCGGGCTGATCGCGTTCGCCGTGGCCTGCGCGCTGCAGGACGACGGCGACGAGGTCGAGAGCCTGGTGCTGGTCGATTCGTACCCGCCGTCGCACGCGGCGGGCTACGAGCGCCCGGTCGACGAGTTCACCGACGACGAGGTCGCGGAGTTCCAGCGCAACGCGATCGGCAACCTCACGACGCTCGGCGCCGCCGCCCCGCTGACCGACGTCCGGCTCGACGACGAGGTCGTCGCGGGCCTGCGCCGCTGCATGGAGGACGCCGCCCCGATCGCGGCCACCTTCGGTGACCCGGTGTTCCGCGGCACCGTCGAGCACCTGCAGGCCGACCGCCCGCAGTACGGCCCCGTGCCGGACGGCCGTGCGCTGTGGCAGCCGCTGGTCGACGGCGAGGTCCGCGGCCACCTGTTCGACGTGGGGCACAACGAGATGATGCGCCCGCACTCGATGCTCACGGTCGGCCCGCGCATCGGCGAGATCTTGGAAGGGAGGCGGCCGTGAACGTCCCCGGAGTGCGCTACGACGAGACGTTCGACTGCTGGGTGGTGACCGACCCCGAGCTGGTCCGGCGCGCGCTGCGCGATCCGGCGCTGTCGGCGCAGACCTTGGAGGCGGCCACCGTCGCGTTCCTGCCGCCCGAGGTGCGCGCGGAGTGCGCGCCGCTGCTCGACGCCTTGCGCCGCTGGTTCGTCACCCTCGACGGCGAACCGCACCGGGAGCGGCGCCAGGCCGTGGCGCACCTGTTCGCGACCCGGCGCATCCGCGAGCTCGACGACGTCCTCACCGGGATCGCCGACGCGGCGGTCGGGCGGTGCGCCGCCGCCGGTGGTGGCGACGTGGTGCCCGCGATCGCCGACGTCGTGGCCGCGCGGGGGATCGCGGCGCTGCTCGACCTCGACGGCGTGGCGCACGAGCGCCTCAACGACTGGGCGCGGGCGGTGTCGGCGTTCCTCGCGACGTCCTACCGGGCGGACCGGGCCCGCGCCGCGCAGGCCGCGCTCGACGAGATGGCGGCGTCCGTCCTCGACGTACCGGGCGCCATGCCCACCGTCGCGCCGGGCGATCCCGCCGAGCGCTTGGCGACGGCGTCGATGCTGCTGTTCGGCGGCATGGAGACGACGTCCGGGCTGGTGGGGTTCGCGTTGTGGTACCTGGTCTCCAACGGCCTGTCCGACCGGGTAGCCGCCGATCCGTCGGGCGCCGAGGCCGACGCGGTCGTGGAGCGGGCGCTGGAGCTGTTCGCCCCGGTCGGGCACGTCGCGCGCCTCGCGCTGCGGCCGGTCCCGCTCGGCGACGCCGAGATCCCCGCCGGGGCGCTGGTGATGGTCGCGCTGCACGGCGAGGACGTCCTCGCCGCGCCCGGAATGCCCACCCGCTGCCCGGCGCACGGCCCGGCCCGCCGCGATCACCTGGCGTTCGGCGGCGGACCGCACTTCTGCATCGGCGCCCCGCTCGCGCGGGCGATCGCCACTTCCACGGTGACGGCGTTCGCCCGCGCGCTGCCGGACGTGGCGGTGCAGGAGCTGCGCTGGCGGGACAACCCGACCTTCCGCGGCCCGGCGACCCTCGTACTGCGATGAGGCGGACGGCGGCCTCGACCTGCTCGGCGGATGATCGCCTCGGCGCAGCGCCGAGCAGGTGCGAACGGCCGGTCGGTGGCGGCTCGCGGGCGAATCCCGCGCTGGACCGACGAACTCCCGCCCCCCCCGGAAGTCGACGTGCGCAACGCCGGGCGCCGAGGTCGTCACCGCCGACTCGGGCTGATCCGCAGCGTCACCGTCCGGTTCCGGTCCCGGCCCTCGGCGGTGGTGCCGGGGTGCGGTGGTCGGGCGGCGCCGGCGCTGGTCAGCGCGACTCCGGACGGCGGGATGCCGCTGCCCGCGACCAGCGCTTCCGCGGCCACCTTCGCGCGGGACAGCCCCAACTCGATGTTGCCGTCGTACCGGCCGTCGTCGGAGACCCGCACGCCGTCGACGTGGCCGACCACCGTCAGGTCCACCTCCGACCCGAACCGCCGCAGGTGCCCGGCGAGTTCACCGAGCGCGGCCTCCCCCTCCGCCGAGAGGACGACCGTCCGCGAGAACAGGCCGATCGGGAACACCGCGGTCAGCACGTCCCCGTCGCGCTCCAGCACCAGCGAGGTCCCGGACAGTTCGGCCTGCAGCTCGTCCAGCGACCGCTGCCGCCCCGGCACCGTCCCGGCGAGTTCCGTTCGCAGATCGGCGAACCGGTCCTGCAGGTCGCGCTGCGCGTCCTCGGCGCGGGACAGGCCTGCCAGCACTTCCGCGTCAGCCCGGTCGTCCCGGACGACCAGCGCACCGCCCGTCACCGACGCGGCCAAGCAGGCGACGACCGCCGCCCACAGCACCGGCCTGCCCGCTCCCGATCGCCCGCGGTCCCGGATTTCGGCGATGCGCCGCCTGCCGTCGCGCGCTGCGGGCGAGCCGTCGCCGAACTCCTGCGCGCGGGACCAGCACTCGTCGGCTTCCGAGAATTCGCCCTGCTGGGCGCAGATCCGCGCCAGCAGGTCGAGCACGTCGGGGTCGGTCGCGTCCCGGCCGCCCAGCTCCGCCAGGACGTGCCGGGCGCCCGCGTACCGGCCGGCGCGGGCGAGCCGGTTCGCATGCGCCAGGCGCGACTCCCGGTCCCGGACGTCGGTCTCCGTCGCCGTCACCACCGCGTGCCTCCCGTGACGGTGCTCCCGTGCCCGGTCCGGCCGGCCGGTCCTTCGGGCAGCCTGCGCCGGAGCTCCGCGAGCACGGTCCGCAGGCCGTGCGCGTCCTCCCCGGCCAGGTACCTCTTGCCGTCCTTGAGCAGCCGTTGCACGTCGCGGTCGGCGTGCTGGGCGAACTCCCGCTCGAACTGACCGAAGACCACGGCGTCGAGCACGCCCGCGTTCTCCAACATGCGTCGCAGAATCCGTTGCAGCGCCTCGATCTGGCGGCGGATCATCGTCTGGGAACCGACCTTGACGGCCGCGGTCAAAGCCGCCTCGGCGGCGCGGAAGTCCAGGTGATCCGCATCGTTGCCGGCCTTGGCGACGAGATCGCGGACCGTTTCCAGCAACGACCGGGCTTCGCTGATCGTCCTCGGCAGCTCCAGGTCGTCGTCGACGTCGTCGAGCACCGCCTCCGCGTCGCGCATCCGCGACGCGCAGGTCGGCGCCGCGTCCGGATCGACCTCGGCCGCGGACACCAGGCGCCGGATCTCGGCGAGCGCGCCGTCCTCCGCGAGCCGGTCCAGCTGCTGCAGCGCGGACGGCGCCTCCAGCTCGGCGGCCTCCTGCCGGAGGTTCCGGTGGCGCTGGTCCAGCTGGTCGTACTCGTGGCGCAGCAGCGCCACATCCGTCGTCCGGGTGCGGCCCAGGTCCACTTCGATCTCGAACTCCTCGTCCAGCACGGGCACGTACGCGTCGGCGCGCGGGCTGAAGCTCCGGTCGATGCGCAGCGACACCTCGATCTCGGAACCCGCCGGCACGTCGCGGCGGACCTCGTCGGGCCGGATGTCCAGGCCGCCGATCAGCGTGTCGAGATCGGCGCGTTCCCGCTCCCCCTCCACGAGCGGGACCCGGATCAGCCCGGCGTCGCTGTGGCGCCGGACGTCGACCGCGGTCCGCAGCACCACCCGTCGGCTCGCGGGCAGTTCCGTTCCCTTCTGCAGCAGCCACGCCACGTCGTTGTCGCTGAGCCCGACCCCGACGGAATGGCTCAGCACCGGCGGCCTGCCGACAGTGCCGTGCCGATACCCGATCTCAGCGGGATCGGTGTCGACGAGGGTGCCCTGCGGATCGCGGAACTCCACAGCGAAGGTCGTGGTGGTCTGCTCCGCCGCCCGCAACCGCGTGGTGAACGCGCCTTCGGCGGTGAGCGCGATCTGCCCGCTGCGCCACGCGGGGCGCGCGGCGGCGTCGACGAACTCGATCGTGCTGCCCGCCCATTCCTGCGGTCGCTCGGCGCGAGCTTGCCCGCCGACGAGCGGTTCGGTGTCCGGTCCCACGGGTTCGTACTCGAAGTCGAGCGCCACCTGTCCCGGCGGCACCGGCCGGTCCTTCGCCGCGGGCAGCCGCTGGGTGCCCGCGAAGATCGCAGCTCCCCGCGCCACCACCGTGACCGGGTCCTGGCTGTGGTCCAAGCGGATCCCCAGCCCCTCGACCGGATCGGCGAGCAGTTCCCGCAGCGACGGGGCGAGCGTCGCGCCGCCGACGAGCAGCACCCGTTCGACGTCACCGGGTCCGAGCCCCTTCTCGTCGAGCGCCCGCCGGCACAGGGCGATCGAGCGGACGTAGAGCGGACGGGCCACCCGTTCCACCTGGGCGCGGGTCAGCTCGCAGGCGAACTCCAGGTCGGCGCCTTGATCGTCCTTGAGCTCCACGACGACGTCGACGGAGTCGGTGTTCGAGAGCTGGATCTTCGCGCTCTCCGCCGCGGCCTTCAACTTCGCGACGTTGCCCGCGGAACGCGGGTCGTCCCGCGTCAGACCGGTCAACCCGGATTCGCGCACCGCCGGGATGAGCACCTCGTCGACCAAGGCCCAATCGATGAGCTTGCCGCCGAGGAAGTTGTCCCCGGCGTGGTTGACCACCACGAACTCGCCGTCGTCCACCTTGATCACGGCGGCGTCGAAGGTACCGCCACCGAGGTCGTAGACCAGCCAGAACGCGCGCTGCGGGGCCTCTCCCGCGCTGTAGGCCCACGCCGCGGCGGTGGGTTCCTGGATCAGCGGCGCGAAACCGAGCCCGGCCAGTTCGGCGGCACGCCGGGTGGCGTCGTTCTGGTCGAGTTCGAACGCGGCGGGCACGGTGATCACCGCGGACCCGATCGCCTCGGCGAAGGCCTTCTGCGCGTCGCCGCGCAACGACTTCAGCACCTCGCCGGAGAGCTCCTCCGGGGACATGGTCCGCTGCGCCGCCTCGAACGTCTTGCCGCTGCCCTGCACACCCATCTGCAGCTTGAACTCGGAGCACGCGTTCTCCGGGTCCGCCGCGACGCGGTCCTTGGCCATGTCGCCCACGTACACCTTGCCGGTGCGGCTCACGTACACCGCGGACGGCGTGCACTCGCGGTGGTGGTTGTTGCGCACCACCGCCGCATCGCTTCCCCCGGCCACCGCGATCGCGCTGTTGGTGGTGCCGAGGTCGATGCCGAAATCGATCATCGTCCGGTTCATCGCTCGTTGTCTCCCTTCGGTCGTCCGACGATCACTTGTCCCACTTGGATGCAGCGGTCGGCCCGGTAAACGGACGGCCGCACCGTTTCCACCACGACTTCCCTGGTGATCCCGGGTCTCGGCTCGTACGCCGAGACGTCCAGCGCCATGCCAGGGTCGAAGTCGAGCCGGTCGTGGTCGTGCGCCTCGATGCCGGCCGCCGCCAGCGCTTCCCACGCCGCGCGCAGGTGGCGCACGCCCGGGCGTCGCGACCGGTCCGGTTCGGTGCCGTCGCCGAGGACCTTCCGCGTGGTGCGCCAGAGGTGCGTCACGACCTCGGCGAGCACGGGGTCGGTCAGGTCGACGACGGCCTGCGGTTCCACGGCCTGCTCTGGCGCGACCACGGGCGCCGCCGTCGACGGGGCCGGTTCGGCGGCCACGGCCGCCGGTTCGATGCGGAACTCCGGCGGGAACCGTCGCTGCCGGATGTTCCCGCGCATGCTGAACACCACGTCGCCCCTCATTCCGCTCCGGTCCGCTGTTCCCGCAACCAGCGGTGCAGGTGCCACCGCCGCACCAGCAGGCCCGCCGCGACCGCGCCGAGGATCAGCAGTGCGACCACCGCCCCGAAGGCCCACGTCGCCCCCACGGCGCCGAGCACCCCCATCCCCCGCCGCCACCAGCGGCTGAAGGTGCTGAGCGGGACCTTCGCGTAGAAGTAGTGCGAATCCCGCTCGTAAGCGGCGAGCGGAACGATCAGGATCAGCCACGGCACCACCAGCACGTGCGTCGCGATGTGGGTCCCGGCTTCACGACCGGGCCTGGTGCCGACCCAGCCGAGACCGGCGAAAGGCCCCAGCCATCCGTCACCCGGCGCCCGCTCCACCGGGGCCCTCGGCTCCGTCCCGTCGGCGAGCAGCTCGACGAGCCGTTCCCGTTCCTGCTCGTCGTGGAGGCGCCGAGCAAGGGCCCGCAGGTAGCCGGCGGCGCGGTCCACCCGGCCCGATTCGCACAGCGCCGCCACCGCGAGCAGGTGGGGGTCGCGTCCGACCACCGCGAGGTTGGAGTCGATGAGCTCGATCGTCGCGGGATCCATCGCCAGCTCCCGAGCACGGTGCAGCACGCCCAGCACCGGTCCGCAGCCGCCGCTGTGCTCGTAGTGCACGACCGCGCCCTTGTTCGCGGCGGCGGCCACCTCGTCGCGCAAGGCGGGCACGAGCGGATCGCGGTCGGTGAGGATCGTCGCCACCACCCGCAGCTGCACCGCCGTGCGGTCCAGCAGTTCGCGAGCCGACTCGGCCGCATCCGCCGCGGTGGCCCGCTGCGCCGCCTCGCACGCCTGCCGGATGCCCTGTTCGCAAACCCGGGTCACTTGGCGCAACCCTCGTTCGACGACGTCGTCGTCGAACGGGGACTCGTCCGCCAACCGCACGAAGCGGTCCGCGTCCTCGTCCCCGGATTCGACGGCCAGCGCGGTCAGCGCCGCGTGCACCGCGACGATGTGCACCGGCAGCGACTCCCGGAGCCTGCGCACGGTGCCCCTGGTCAGCCGCGGATCGTCGAGCTCGCCCACTCTCGCCGTGGCCCAGTCCCACAGCCGTTCGGAGGACAGGACCTCCGCCCACGCGGCGAGACCGCGCCGCCACATCTCGTCGAGCCGGTCCGCGTCGAGCGCGTTCCGGGACGGCTCCGCCTCCATCGCCTCGCGGTGCAACCGCAGTTGCGCGCCGCGATCGGACAACGCGGCCAGTTCCGGGGGCACCGCGTCATCGGCCTGCCACAGCCACAGCACTTCGTGGATCAGGCGGTGCACCGGGTCGCCCAGCGACTCGAACGCCGCGCGCAGGTCCTGCGGATCGATGTGCGGTCCCACGCCCGCAGAGGTGCCCAGCCGCGCGGCGAGCTCGGTCTCCGCCCGCCTGCTGCGGATCAGCCGCGCCGTCGCGCCCACCGGAAGCCCGGTGAGGTGGAACGCGTTGCCGTGGTACAGCCCGGGGCCGGCCAGCGGTCGCAGCGCGGTGCCCAGATCGGTGGGACTCATGTCCCCGTCCCCTCTCTCGTCGGTCCACGGCGCACGGAGCCGTTGCACCGTTGCCGCCTTGCAGTGCAACGGGAACGGCCCCGCGCGCCCGGCGGGTCGACCCAGCGGTGGCGCGGAGCGACGCCCCCACCCCCAGTGCTTCGCAGAGGCGTCGCTCCGCGGCGGCCGGCCGACCACACCTCCGGGTGGAGTCCGCCGAACCGCCGAACCGATCCGCTCGCCGTCGATCACCGGACCGACTCTGCCGACATCGGGTCCACCGCAGGTCAAGTGCGGTTCAGCAGCGGTACATCGAATCCGTGAATGTGCGGACACGCTGCGTATCCGACGCTCTAGACTCCGGGCGACCTCCAAGATCCCGGTGCAGCGAGGAGCCGATGTGGCCGAACCAGACACCAGCGCCATCAGGTACTTCGTGCTGGGGCCGGTGCAGGTGCGCGACGCGAGCGGCACCTTGAACACCGTCAACGCGGAGAAGCCGCGGCTGCTGCTGGCGGAACTGCTGCTGCGCCCCAACGTCTGGGTCGGCAACGACGAGTTGATCGAGGCGCTGTGGGCGGAGCCGCCCGCGACGGCCCGCGGCAGCCTGAAGACCTACGTGCACCAGCTGCGCAGGCTGAGCACGCGGGAGGGCGAGGAATCCCCGATCCAGAGCCGGCACGGCGGCTACCGGCTCGTGGTGGCTCCGGGGGAACTCGACACCGGCGCCTTCACCGACCTCGTCCACGCGGGCTGCGCGGCGATCAACGACGGTGACCGGGCCGCCGGGGTGCGGACGCTGCGCGCGGCGCTGCGCCTGTGGCGGGGCGATCCGATGCGGGAGACCGCCGGGACGGGCGGCTTCGCCGAAGTGGAAGAACTCCGGGAAACCCGGGCGCACGCGCAGGAAACCCTCGCCGAGGCGCTCATCGCCGATGGCCGCCCCGACGAAGCCGCCGACGAGATCCGCAAGCTCACCGCGGCGAACGGGTTGCGCGAATCGGCCTGGGAACTGCTCATCACCGCGCTGCGGGCGGCGGGGCGACCGGCCGAGGCGGTGGCGGCCTACGGCGAAGCGCGCAGGGAGCTGGCCGACGAGCTGGGAATCGACCCCGGCCAGCGGCTCCGCGCGCTGTACGCCGACCTGCTCGCCGACGACGATCCCGCCCCGAAGGCCACGTCCACACCCGCACCGCCGCAAGAGGCGCTCGACAGCGCATTACCGCGCGACGTCCCGAAGTCCGCTGCCACGAATCCCGCCCAGCGGTGGCTGACGCTGCCGTTCGCGGCCCGCGCCGGGACGGTCGCCGTCGTGGTGGCCCTGATCGTCGCCGGGGTCGTCGCAGTCACCCGCCCGGCCGCGCCGCCGCCGGATCGCGCCGCCGAGGTACCGCCGGAGCTGCGCTTGGACGCGATAGCCCCGAAGCGACCGGTGCCCACCTATCCCGCCGGGACGAGCGAAAACCCGAAGCTGCTGTTCGGCCTGGGCCCCGAGGCCCCTGCCGCGTCCCGCGAGCCGCTGTTCTACCAAGCTCCGATCGGCATGTTGACCACCTGGTACGACGATCCCGACGACCTCCCCCGGTTCGAGTCCTGGAGGCGGGACCTGCTCCCGAAGCACTACGCGGCGGGCACCGCGCTGCACCTGCTCGTGGCCCCCACCTTCGACGAGGGCGAACCGGTCGACACCCCGCGCGGACCGGGCTGCGGCCAGGCGTACCAGATGTCCCCGCGGTTCCTCGACGACATGCGCCGGTTGGCGACGTCCTTCGCCGGTGCGGAGAACGGGCCGCCGCTGTACGTGTCGATGTTCAACGGCATGGAGAAGGTCGCCTGCACCACCCACGGCTACGACAAGGACCCGGCGACGACGAACTACTACCTGGCGCTCAAGGACCGCTACCTGCAGGTTCGGCAGATCTTCCACCGGTACGCGCCGAACGCACGAGTCGCGCTGAACTGGGACGGCTGGCAGACCGACGGCTCGACTCCCGAATCGACCGCCCGCCGCGAGGCGATGGTCGATCAGTTCTCCGACGTGATGACGGTGTCGGACTTCCAGAGCTTCAACGCGTTCCAGGACGAGGACAACGCCGAAGACGTCGACCGGATGGTCGGCCGGCTCAGCCGGTACGGACCGGTGATGGTGTCGAACTTCGGGCCGGACAAGGACGGCACGGGCGCCCGCGCGCGCAGCGACTTGGAGCGCGTCTTCGCCCCCCGGCAGATCTCGAAGCTCACCGCGCAGGGCCTGTTCGCGTGGAGCTTCTGGGACCACGAGTACGTGGACGTCACGCCGGAGACCTATACGCTCGCCCGAGATGTGGTGAACCGCTACGGGCTCCGATGATCGTCGGCTTCCCCGACGCCGGGCCCGTGCGCACCCTCGGCCTGGGGAGGTCCTGTGCAGTTCCGCATGTCGCGCCGTCCGACGGCGTCCGCGTTATCCGCTCTCGTGCTGACTCCGATGCTGCTGGCCGCACCCGGCAGCGCCGCCGCCGACCCCGGCAGCGCCGCGACCCGGTTCGGCTGGGCCGGTGATCTGGTGCGGGAGGACGACTTCGACGGCGACGAACTCGGCCCCGGCTGGAACCTCTACGACGGTCCCGGCCACGCGGGCAACGGCGTCCGCTCACCGGAGCAGGTCGGCGTCGCCGACGGCGTGCTGCGCATCGACGGCACCGAGGACGGCACCACCGGCGGCGTGTCCTGGGAACCGGGACAACTGCACGGCCGGTGGGAGGCGCGGGCGAGGTACACGCCGGGAACCGCCGCGTACCACCAGGTCCTGATCCTGTGGCCGGACGCGGAGGACTTCCCGGTGGGCGGTGAGGTCGACTATTCCGAGGTGTCCGATCCGCAGCGGCGGCGGCTGGAGTTCTTCCTGCACTACGGGGAGAACAACGACCAGGTCAGCGCCGAGCGGACCGTGGACATGACGACCTGGCACGACTACGCCGTCGAGTGGACGCCGCAGCACGTGATCGGCTACGTCGACGGGGTCGAGTTCTTCCGCTCGGAGGACCCGGAGACGATCCCGCCGCGCGCGATGCACCCCACGATCCAGCTCGACTGGTTCCCCGACGGCGGCCCGCGCGGCACCGGCGCGATGGAGGTGGATCGGATCCGGCAGTACCGGCTCTGAACCGCCGAATCCTCGGCAGGTGACGGAGATCCGGCCGGGCGGATGCTCCGAGCTCAGGCCCGCACCGGTCGCCAGCCTCCATCGTCGTCGTCGAGCCATTCCTGACCCACCGGGTCCGGCCGGGCGGTGTCGGTCAGCCACGCGGTCGCGTCCGGGTCCCAGCCCGCCAGCACCGAGGCGAGGCCGTCCTCGACGGGAACGGCGAGCCCGGCGGTTGCGAGGTAACCGGCCGCGGTGAGGTGCACGGCGTCGAACTCCCGCGCCACCGCCGACCAGTCGGGGATCACCCAGCGCCCGTCCCGGCCCGTGGCGCGGAACCAGTCGTGCCGTCGCCCGGCGGTCACCTCCAGCGGGAAGCGGCGGCAGAGCCGCGCCCACGCCTCGGGCCCGTCGATCTCGTGCACCGCCACGTCGGACGGGACCGCCACGTCGCGGACCGTCGCGCGCTCCCAGCCCATCGAGTCCTCCACGAACCGCAGGCCCGCCGGACCGAGCTCACCGAGGCGCCGCGTGGTGTGGAGCAGGTCGGCGAGCACCGGCGCGGACCACCAGCTCCCGCTGACCGGCGCGCCGAGCTCGCGGGCCCGCGCCCGGGAGCGGGCTTCGCCCTCGTCCTCGTTCTCCCGCCACCGCACCAGGTTCTCGGCCGCGGCTCCGGAGCGCGTGCGCCCCGGCGCATCGCTGAACTCCACCACGCACTGCGCGGTGGGGTCGATCCCCGCCGCCCACCAGTGCGCCGCGGCGCTCGTGGCGACCTGGGCGGCGATCCGCCCGAGCGGGGCGTGGAACTCCGGCCCGGCGATCAGGACGTCCCCGCCGTCCGGTTCCTGCCAGTAGCGCGCGCGGTCGACCGCCGCCGCCAATGCGTGCGCCAGTTCCCGCTCGCCGGGTTCGCGCAGCGGCACGTCCACCAGCAGCTCGGCGACCTCACCGGGAGTCGGGTGCGGCCTGGGCAGGTCGGCTCCGGGGCCGAAGAGGACGCCCGCCTCACCACGGGCCAGATCGAGGTCGTACGTCGCGTAGAAGGCCGCGCGGTGGAGGGCGATGCCTTCCGGTGTGCCTTGCCCCAGCACCCGCGCCAGCTCGAAGCACAGCCGACGCCCGCGCGGACCCGCGAGCAGCACGTGCGGTTCGATCGACATAGGTTCCCCCTCCCGCGATCCGAGGCGCGTGCAGCAGAACACGCGAAAACCCGTCCCCGCCACGAAATTTCGCAGCGGTACGGCTGAGCGTCGACGAGGACCCGCCCGGTCATGCGCGGTCGCCTGCGCCGCGAGCCAGGAAACCGGTCCCGCACCGTCGCCGGTGGGCTAAGCTGCGCGACGATGACCACCGGGATGGCCACGTGCCGCGCACAGATCGGTGACCCGGTGCTCCGCTGAGCGCCGCGGGGACCGGCACGGTCCCGCCGATCGAACGAGGACTTCGCGCCACCGCACGAGGTCCGCCTCCGTCGTGTCGTTCGCAGTTCCGACGAAACGACCACGACAGGACGGATTCATGGCCACCAGGACCTTGCAGATTCCCACCACCGACGGCCGGGCCGAGGCTTTCGCCGCGTTCCCCGATGACGGCGAGCGGCACCCGGGAGTGCTGATGTACATGGATGCCTTCGGCATCCGCCCCGCGCTGCGGCAGCTGGCCGTCGAACTGGCCGAGCACGGGTACTACGTGCTCGTGCCCCACGTCTTCTACCGCCACGGCCCGGTACCCGTCGTCGAGCTCCCCGACCACATCGGAGGTGAGGACCGGGACGCGCTCATCGGCCGGCTGATGCCCTTGATCGAACTGCACACGACCGATCGCGTCCTCAGCGATGCCGACGCCTACCTCCGGTTCCTCACCACCCGGCCCGAAGTCGTCGCCGGTCCGGTCGCGGTGACCGGCTACTGCATAGGCGGCCTCCTCGCGATGCGCACCGCGTCGGCGCACCCGGACGAAGTAGCCGCCGTCGCCGGATTCCACGGTCCCGTCGTCGCCGACGGACCTGACGGCCTGCGCCGCATGCTCGCCACGATCACCGCCCAGGTCCACCTCGGCCACGCCGAATCCGACCTGACGCCCGACGATCTCGACGAGCTCAGCCGGACGCTGGAGGCCGCGGGGCTCGACCACACCTCCGAGATCTACCCCGGAACGCTCCACGGCTTCACCATGTCCGACACCGACGCCTTCGACCCCGCCGCGATGCGACAGCACTGGGACCGCCTGCTCCCGCTCCTCGACCGCGCGCTGACCGACGGCTGAGGGTTCCGCTCTCCGCCGGATTCGCCGCCCGCACCCTGATCCGCAGGCGGAGGCGAATCCGGCGTGGCGGCTCCCGCGTCAGCGGCCGGTCGCCACGGACGGCCCGAGCACGAGCCCTGGGTCCGATCGGTCAGCCGCCGTCCCGAAGCCGCGTCGCAGGACGCGCAGCAGAACGCCTGGTGCAGCGCCCTCCGGTGCCCCACCACGCACGGTGCGGCGACGTCCGCGCGGCGGGTTCTTCCTCGTCGTACCTGACGGGCGCGGACGGTGATCCGAACGCCGCGGCCTCCGCAGCAGCGGACGGCGCCTCGTCAGCTCGCGGTCTCGTCGCGCCGTTCGCCGCGGGCCCCGGAGCCGTTCGGGGAGTTCTCGCCGGGGTTCGCCGAGGGCCGGTCCCGCGCGGCGCGGGCCGCTGCCTCGTCCTCCTGCATCCCGCGCGCCTCCGCCTTGAACACGCGCGCCGACTGCCCGAGGGAGCGCGCCACCTCCGGCAGCTTGCTCGCGCCGAACAGCAGCACCACGACGCCGACGAGGACGACCAGCTCCCACCCGCCCGGCAAACCCATCTCCTGCACCTCTCCTCTGGTTCGACGCACTTCCCGCCCGGGTGCGGACGCGGAAGGCCGGACGGCCGAACGAAGTTCGATCTCGGGGCCCGTCCGGGTCCGCCGGGCGACGATCACCGGGTTCGGCCCGACCGGGGCCTGCCCCGAAGTCGAGCGCGGCAGGCCGGACGGGGTGGGCCGAGGGCGTCGGCGCGTGCTCGCCGACGGTCTCTCTCGGGCATGACTCCTCGTTCCAGGTCACCTGCGCGGACGCACCCAGTGTCGGCCCGCGCGGAGCCCGACGGCAAAGCCCGCGGCGTGATGGTTGCGATCGCGCGGCGCGATCACCGCACGATCCCCCGGTACCGCGTGGATGGCGGAGCCCCACCAGGGCCGCCTGCACCTCCGCTGACGTTCCACCCTGCCGCGCCCCGACGGGAAGAACTCAGCGCGCGCCCGCCGCTTCCGGCCGCCCGGCGTCGGCGATCATGTCGACGAGGGCGCTCGCCGGCGTCCCCCGCACCGGGATTCGTCCGCTGAGGACGAATTCGATCTGGTCGAGCGCGGGCAGCCCGCCGTCGATCGGCACCAGTCCTTCCGGGACGACGCTGCGGGCGAACACGGCGACGCCGAGTCCGGCGCGCACGGCCATGACGAGCCCGTTGAGCCGGTCCGCGGTGCAGCTGACGCGCCACGACCGCTGCTCCCGCTCCAGCGCGGCCAGCGCGCGGGCGCGGGTGATGCCGGGCTCCGGGTACACCACCAGCGGAACCGGATCACCGGGCACGATCGTGGTTTCGGGAGTGCCCACCCAGACCAGCTCGTCGCGCCACAGCAGCCGCCCGGACGGTTCGCCTCCCGGCTGCTTGATCAGGGCGATGTCGAGCTCGCCGCGCGTGAGCCGATCGTGCAGCGGAGCGCTGAGGCCGGCGGTGAGGTCTAGGTCGACCCGCGGGTGCAGCCGCTGGAACCGCTGCGCGATCCGGGAGAACCAATCGGAGACGAGGTCTTCGGACACTCCCAGCCGGACCCGCCCGCTCGGTTCCGGGCCGCTGAAGTAGTCCAGCGCCTGCTGGTGCCTGCCGAGGATGCCGCGCGCGAACCCGACCATCGCCTCACCGTCCCCGGTGAGCTCCACGGTGTGGCTGTCGCGCATCAGCAGCGAGCGGCCCACCGCCGCTTCCAGCTTGCGCACGTGCTGGCTCACGGCGGGTTGCCCGAGTCCGAGGGCGCGCGCGGCACTGCTGAAGCCGCCTGAATCGGCCACCGCCAGGAAAGTCCGCAACCACACCGCGTCGAGCACGACTCGGGACTACCACCGCGCTCGCGCGGCTTTCAAGTCCACGGCTGTGGTAGCGAAACGAGGATCACACCTCGGCGGTCCGGACGAGTCCGATGTGCACCGCCCGGCGCGTGAGACGCCTCGCCCGTCAGCCTCCCGTCAAGCGGCGCCAGGCGCCGGTGCGCCAGTCGGCGTCGTCGAGGGTGATGCGGTCGCCCGCCTCGTCCCAGTGCACCAGTCCCCAGCCGTCGGTCTCGCCGCCCTCCTGCCAGCCGACCAGCGGCCAGTAGGCGAAGTTCGCGTCGTTGTCGACGAGGAAGTCCACGAAGTTCTCGAACCAGGCGCGCGCCTTCGGATCCTGCTCGCCGCGCCCCACGCCGAACTCGCTGATCCACAGCGGCGCCGTGTAGGGCATGCCGTCCTCGGTGACGAAGAACGCCTGCCTGCGCAGCACGTCGTAGAGCTCGTCGCGGGACATGTCCTGGTAGCGCGGATCGGTGGTCTCGCCCGTACCGGTGGCGCCGCTGTGATTGGGGCCGGTGTAGCCGTAGAAGTGCGCCGAGTAGACCAGCTTGTCCGGTTTCACCAGCTCGTGCGACAGCTCCCGCACCGGTTCCAGCGTCGGCCGCTCGTGCGGCAGCCCGTCGACCGGGAGGCCGGTCCAGTTGATGCCCTCGATGATGATCAGCAGGTTCGGGTTGGCCTCGTCGAGGATCCGGTCTCCCGCGCGCTGCGAGGCGGCGAACCAGTCGTGCTCGTCGCCGAGCCCCCAGTTCGGGTCGTCGAAGACGTCGCGGCGCACCTCGTTGTAGAGGTCCGCGCCGACCACCCGCGAGTTGTCGGCGTAGCGACCGGCCATGAACAGCCAGTCCTCTTCCCATTCCTGGTCGCTCTGCGCGCTGTTCCAGCGCTCGTTGCCGTCGACCCCGCAGCACCAGCGAGCCGTGTTGGTGTGGTTGTTCAGGATCACGGCGAGACCGCTGCCGGTGAGCGCTTCGACGGCGGCGTCGTAGACCTCCAGCCGCGTCTTGCCGCGCAGTTCCGGGTTCGCGGCGACCGCGTCGTCGGGCACGGCCGCCTCGTCGTCGATCATGTCGTTGGAGAACGGCAGCCGGATGCTGTTGATCCCGAGTTCCTGGAAGCTGCCGACGATGTCGCTCATCGAAGCCCGGTCCAGGCCGAGCGGGATGCCGTTGCCGTTCTCACCGTCGTGGTGGTTGGCCGGGTCGTCGACGTCGCCGCTGCCGTTCCAGGTGCCGCTGGCGCCGTGCCAGTTCCCGGACTTCAGCTTGAACGGGTCGCCGTCGGCGTCGACGATGCTGCTGCCCTCGGTGTGCAGCGGCCCGGTCCACGAGTCGTCCGGCTCCCCCGCCGCCGGTGCGGCCGGTGCCAGCAGCGAGGCCGCGAGCACGGCGGCGAGCGCGTTGGCGATCACGCGAGCATCTCCATCATCGGCTCCCTGAGGATCGGCCGATCCGCGGACCGGCGGCGCAAGCCCCATCCTCACAGCGATCACCACGCCGCGGAGATCCGGAAAATCCCCGCTTTTCCCGTTCAGCCCGGAAGAACCCGCGGACCGCGACCGATCACGTCCGATCCCGCTCCGCGGACGGCGTGGCGCGGGTGACGACGTCGCGGATGGTGGCGAGGGTGTCGTCGGGGTGGTCGAGGTGGACCGCGTGCGTCGCGCCGGGCCAGATGATGGGGCTCGTCCCGAGGGCGGACGCGAGCCGCTGGTGCGCGCGCCGGGCCTCGCTGGCGGGCTTGCGTTCGGCGGAGACGACGGCGGCCGGGACGCGTGGCAGGTCCGCCTCCCGGAAGTTCGCCGACAGCGCTCCGACCCCGACCAGCGCGGCGGCGAGCCCGGCGAAGTCGAGCGCACCTCGCGAGATCTGCCGGAACGCCGCTTCGCAGTCCGGCCGCAGCCCGAGGCGCCGCACCTCTGCCTCCATGTACCGGCCCACGAACGCGGACGCGATCCGGCGCGCGCCGGGGACGCGGAGGACGACCGCCATCGTGCGGCACACCCGCTCCAGCCGAACGGTGATGCCGGGGGCGTTGATCGGGGTGGGGTCCAGCAGCACGAGTCCCGCGACGTCCTCCGGGTGGTCGCGGGCGAGCAGCGCGGCCAACGCTCCGCCGAGGCTGTGGCCGACGACGACCACCGGCCCCGCGGCGCTTTCCCGCAGGGTGGCGTGCAGCGCGTGTGCCGTTTCCTGCAGCGTGCCAACGGTTTCGCCCTCGCCCGCTCCGGGGCGGTCGTGCAGGATGACGCGGCAGCCGGGGTCCGCGGTGAGTCCTTCGACCAGGCCGGGGAAGTACCCGTGCGCGGATTCCACGCCACCGGCCAGCAGCAGCACGGCGGGACCGACCGCTTCCGGAGCGGCGGCATCGGAATCCGAGGAGGAACCGGTGCGCGGGTCCTGCGCTCGGTGCTGTCGCGTTGCTTCGTCGACCACTGCCTGCTCCCGGATCGGTGTCGTTCGGCCTTGCGGGGCGCGAGGAGCGAACGGCCCCGATCGTCCGAACAGGACACTCCGAACGATCGACCGGATCGCGCTCTCGCGGAGCACCTGCGCACCCTCGCATGAGTGAGACATTGTCTCACTGCGGACTCAGAGTATCACTGTTTAGACTCGGTCCATGTCCAGTGGCGTACGCAAGCGCAGCCGGGAGCTCCTCCGCGCGGAGCTCGCCAAGGCGGCGGCCGACTACATCGCCGACGTCGGCCTGGAGAACACGACGGTCGCGGACATCGCCGGTGAGATCGGGGTGTCCCGAGCGACGTTCCACCGGTACTTCCACTCCAAGGAGGACGCGATCGTCGCCGCCGTGCGGGCGACGCGGATCTCCGCGGCGGACTGCGTGCGCACCGCCGACGCCTCGACCGGCGATTCGGTGTGGGCGACCGTGCGCCGCGCGTTCGACCCCGTGGTCGACGCGATCAACGCCGACGCCGCGGCCTTGCGCAAGCGCGCGCACCTGATCGAGTCCGCGGCGCCCGTGCGCGCACGGCTGGCCTCGCTCAACGACGTGGAACGCGAAGAACTCACCTCCGCCCTGCTGGACTGGGTGCCCGACGTGCTGCAGGCCCAGGCCGTCGCCGGAGCGACCGTGCTCGCGTTCGAACTGGCCTGGACCGTGTGGTCCACCGACGAGAACGCCGACTTCGGCCCCGCCCTGGACCGCGCGTTCGAAGCGATCACAGCCGTCGCAACACTCCGCCTGGACCCTTTGTGAGCGTTCGAGAACGCGCATGACGAGCACTTCGGCGGAGATCGGAGGTCCGTCGGCTCAGCAGAAGGTTGACGTCCTCAGCGCGCAGGTCACCCCACCGATCCGCAACGATGCGCCTCACCCACGGAGGTGACGGCGGAGTTCCGCCTCATTCCGCGTCCTCCTCCGGAGTTCGCATTGCGTCCTGAGTGGACGGTGCGGACAGGGCGGGGATGTCGGCGTGGGCGAGCAGGGCTTCGACGACGGCGTTCACCCCGGCCCGCGACGTCGTGCCCCGGCGCACCACGATGGTCACGTTGCGGTGCACCGGCGTGGTGAGTTCACGGGTGACGACCGCATGCCCTGGTGCCACCGCGAGGCCGGGCAGCAGCGCGAGCGAGCGGCCCGCTTCGACGTGCTGGAGCAGCAGCAGGATGTTGCTGAACCGGCAGGCGACCCGAGGTTCGAAGCCGGACTCGTGGCACAGGCGCAAGGTCAGCTCGGCCATGTAGGAACCGGGCCGGTCGCAGGCCCAGGTCTCCTCCGCGCAGGCGGCGAGGTCCACGACCCGGCGCTTCGCGAGCGGGTGCTCCGCGGGCAGGACCAGGACGACCGGGTCGGTGCCCAGCGGGATCAGGTCGAGGTCCTTGCCCCAGGGGAACTCGACGTAGTCGGTGGTCGTGACGATCACGTCGGCCTCGCCGGTGCGCAGCGCCGCGCCGCTCTCGTGCGGTTCGGATTCGATGAGTTCCACGTGCAGGTGCGGGTGCGAGTGCGCCAGGTGGGCCGCGACCGGTACGGCGAGGGTGGGGATCGCGCTCTGGAACACGCCGAGCCGGACGGTGCCGATCGGTTCGTTGTTCAGGGCGCGCAGCTCGGCCTCCGCCTCGGCCATCCGGTCCAGGATCTCCCGCCCGCGCCGGGCCAGCGCGATGCCGCTGCGGGTGAGCCGCACGCGGCGACCGGAGCGCTCCAGCAGCTGGGTCCGGGTCTCGCCTTCGAGCACGGCCAGCTGCTGGGAGACCGTCGACGGGCTCAGGTGCAGCGTGTCGGCCACCGCCCGGACCGTTCCCAGGTTGTCGAGCAGGCCGAGCAGGCGCAGGCGCCACGGGTTCAACACCCCTCCCATTGTGCGGCAATGCCGAACAGAAACGTCGACATCGTGTGATGGACGCGCATGGACCCGCGTTCGTAGCGTTGTCGTCATGCCGCACAACAGCGCCGCCCACCTGATCCGCTACTCGGGCCGGGGCGATTTCAGCCCGGCCGTCATCGATCGCGCCGCGGGCAGCTCGGTGTTCACCGAGGACGGCCGCGAACTGCTCGACTTCACCTCCGGGCAGATGAGCGCGATCCTCGGGCACTCCCACCCGGAGATCGTCGCGACCGTCCACGAGCAGGTGGGCAGGCTCGACCACCTCTACAGCGGCATGCTGTCGCGTCCCGTCCTCGACCTGGCCCGGCGGCTCGCGGACTCCGTTCCCGCGCCGCTGGAGAAGACCATGCTGCTGACCACCGGCGCGGAGGCGAACGAGGCGGCGCTGCGGATGGCGAAGCTCGTCACCGGCGGGCACGAGGTCGTGTCGTTCGCGCGTTCGTGGCACGGCATGACGCAGGCCGCCGCCGGCGCCACCTACGTGGCCGGTCGCGGCGGGTACGGCCCCGCCGCTCCCGGCAACTTCGCCCTGCCCGTGCCGGACCGGTTCCGCCCGGACATCGTCGACGCCGACGGGAACCTGGACTGGCGCAGGCAGCTGGACCTCGGGTTCGACCTGATCGACGCGCAGTCCGTCGGCGCCCTCGCGGCCTGCCTGGTCGAGCCGATCCTGAGCTCCGGCGGCGTCGTCGACCTGCCACCGGGCTACCTCGCCGCGCTGCGGGACAAGTGCCACGAGCGCGGGATGCTGCTGATCATCGACGAAGCGCAGACCGGGTTGTGCCGCACCGGTGACTGGTACGCCTTCGAGCGCGACGGCGTCGTGCCCGACATCCTCACCCTGTCCAAGACCCTCGGCGCGGGGCTGCCGCTGGCCGCCGTGCTGACCAGCGCCGACATCGAGCAGCGGGCGCACGACCGCGGGTTCCTGTTCTTCACCACGCACGTCAACGATCCGCTCCCGGCCGCGGTGGGCAACACCGTGCTGGACGTGCTCAGCCGCGACCGCCTCGACCTGCGCGCCGGTGAGCTCGGTGCCCGGTTGCGCGACGGCCTGCTGGAGCTCGCCGAGAAGCACTCCGCTATCGGCGACGTCCGGGGCCGCGGCCTGCTGGTCGGCCTGGAACTGGTCGACACCCCGGCGGGCGGCGACGCCGACGCGCTCGGCACCGCCGTCACCCGCCGTTGCGCCGAACTGGGCCTGCACATGAACATCGTCCAACTGCCGGGCATGGGCGGCACCTTCCGCATCGCCCCACCGCTCACCGCCACCGACGACGAGATCGACCGCGGCCTGAGCATCCTCGGCACAGCACTGACCGAAACCACCGCCTGACGCTCGCGGGTTCCGGCGCGGCCGATCGGCTCAGCTGATCGGCCGCGCCCAGTGGGCTTCGGCGTCGTCCAGCGCCTGCCGGATCCGCTGCTGCTCCCCGCTTCCGGTGGTCGGCAACCGCAGCAGCGGCATGTCGTGGAAGCGGAAGACCTGGTTCTTCAGCTCGTCCCGGCGCAGCTGTTCCGGCTTGTTCTCGTGGAAGGCGAAACCGTCGACCTCGATCGCCAGCAGCGGCCGGTTCGTCACGCGGTTGTAGACGACGAAGTCGACCGACGCCCGATGCCCGACGTACTTCGCCTGCTCCGGGGTGAGCACGCTGAGATCCGGGAACAGGTTCTGCACCAGCACTTGCGCCACGACCGTCAGGTGCTGGTAGCGCTCTTCGGCGAGGATGTCGTGCAGCACGGTCCACGCGATGTCCTCGGACTTGTAGGCCCGCTCGTTGCGCAGTCGCCCGGCCAAGGACCGCAGCCGTTGCGAATACCGCTGGTAGAGCAGGTCGAAGATCGAGACCACCGCGCTGTCGACGACGTCCTCGTCGAGATCGTGGTAGCGGATGTGCCCGACCAGGTCCCGGATGTGGCGGCTGGTCGGCATCATGTCGTTGTTCGTCACCAGGATGAAGCGCTCGATCGCCCGGGACACCGCCACGTTGATCAGGTGCGGATCGTCCGCGAACGGCAGACCGCTGCGACCGGGCCAGCTCTCGTCGAGGACGGTTGTCATCACGACGACCTTCTTCTGCCTGCCTTGGAACTTGTGCACGGTGTCGGAGGCGATCTGGTCGAGCAGGTCGCGAACCTTGTCCGCCTGGAGCCGGTAGGGCGTGGTGACGCCGATGTCGGCCGGATCGACTTCCGCGCAGTGAGCGGGAATCACCTCGGCTCGGATGACCTCCAGCTCGCGCCGGTTCGAACGTCCCCCGGTCCGGTGCCGGCGCATGTGGTTGCCCTCGACTGTGCGCACGACGATCATCGGGCGGCCGTCGCCACCGGACGTGTAAGGGATGAGCTCGTCGTCGTAGAACTTCTTGTTGCAGAACCCGATGATGGCCGGGTCGCACCGGTAGTGCTCGCGCAGGAGTTCCCTCGGGAGTTCGTCGCCGTGCACCTCCCGCAGCGATTCGAGGATGCTCTTCCTGCAGTCGTAGGCGGGGCTCGGTGCCACGTGGTCGGCCGCGGAAGCGATCGGGATGGGCGGCAGCTGCCGAGAATCTCCCACCACGACGAGATGGCGGCAGCACGCCAACGCCAGTCCGGCCACGAGCGGGTCGACCTGGGACGCCTCATCGATGATCAGGTAGTCGAGAAGGAAACCGCTCGCGATGCTGGAGCTCAACGAATGGCAGGTGCTTAGCAGGACCGGGTAGTCCTCGATGAATCGGCGGAACTCCTTGCCCCGCCGGTACTGGTCACCGTCGTGCACCGTGCGCGCCAGTCCGCGGTACCGCTCGCCCAGGTGCGCGTGCAGCGCCTGCACCGACAAGTCCCGATGTTCCTGCGCCAGCCGGTCGAAGTCCGCTCGTCGCAACTCGTCGTCGAGCCGGGCGATCTCCTCGTCCAGCTCGGCGATCCGCTTGGCGTAGTAGGCGCGCTGCAACCGGAGGACCACCTCGGTGTCCTCCGGGTCGAGGCCGCGCACCGAGCCGTACCGGAAGTACTTCCGAATCCGCCGGAACAGCCCTGGACGCGCGCCATTGCGCTCCAGCTCGCTCTCGGCCAGGTAGTCGAGGATTCGGCCGGACGAGCGGCGAAGCAGCGGGAGACCGGCGAGGTCCGGAATCTCGTCGCCGTGCAGATGCCGTTCGAAGTGCTCCCGCTCCAAGCGGTGCGCCGCGATCTCGTGCCGTCGCTCGGCCCGGGTCCGTTCGCCGGATTGCAGCCGACGCAGCCGCCGATCCACGTCGGCCAGCCGCCGCGGATCCGGCGGGGGCGGGGTCTCCGCGGCGAACGCGGCGACCTGAGCGTTGCGCGTGGCCTGGTCGGCGAAGAACGCCTTGCGCTTCTCCATCTTGCCGAGACTCGCGAGCACGTGCCCGAAACCCAGTTCTTCGAGCTTCTCCCGCACGTTGTCGACGGCCGAGTTGGTGTGCGACACGATGCCGACGGTCTCGTCCCGCACCGTGATGTTGGCGATCAGGTTCAGGATGGTCTCGGTCTTGCCGGTCCCCGGCGGCCCTTCGATGACCGAGGCGGAACAGGTGAGTGCGTTCTCGACCGCCTGGCGCTGGCTCAGGTTGCACCGGAACGGGAAGATCGGGACACCGGCCGGTTCCCGACGCTCGATCGGCCTGCCGGCCAGGTACGCCCCCAGCGCGCTCTCCGGGTCGACGAAGCTCAACCTGCGGTACGGCCGCACCAGCGGATCATCGTCGGGAAGCCCGGCCACCACGGCCCGCCAATAGCGGAACACGTCGGCCGCCGCCCCGGTTGCGGTTGCGGAGGTGAGGACGCGCACCTGGAAAGCCGGATAAGCGCGGTGCTTGACCCCCTCACCGCTTCGGTAGAAGACCCTGGACCACCCGCCCTCGGGTCCCGCGAACGTGGCGACCTCGATGGCGCTGTCCCAGACCGTGCCGCACACCTCGGCCCGGAGGTCCCCGCTGAGCGTGGTGTGTTGCGGATCGCGGAGAACACGCACCCGGTTCGCCCCGTACGGATAGCGCTTGCCACCGTTGAACATGATGCCCACGCGGCCGTCCGGCAGCGGCTCGACTCCGGCGATGTCGGCCGTCCGATCCTGGAACCGCCCGGTCGACTGATCCGAGATCAGCACTGCTTCACCGCGCGGATCCACCACTCGCGCCCCTCCGCCGATCGATCTTCACCTCGGCCATGCTGGCCGCCGGGGCCGGGCGCCCGAAAGCTTTAACGCCCGTTCGGGGCAATCCGGGAGCCCCCGTTCCGCCGAGATGCCGCACACGTGCGATTCGAGTTCGCCTGCGGCTCCGCCGGCGATCGCCGCGATCAAGGAGATCCGGCGCGTCCGACGTCGAATCCGGCCAGCACCTGCTGCGCGGCGGGACGCTCCCGCGCTACCAGGCGGTGCTCGCGTCCGAGGACGCCGCGGAAGGCCCTCGCGCGTTCGCCGAAAAGCGCCCACCCTCGTGGCAAGGGCGGTGACGCCCCGGAACCGCATGGAAGGGGCAAGGGCATGCTCGACGAGGTGCGCGTGGTGGCGTTCGACGTCTTCGGCACCGCCGTGGACTGGCACACCGGGATCACCACGGAGGTCGGCGAGGTCTTCGCGCACCGCGAGGTCGACCTCGACCCGGCGGCGTTCGCCGATTCCTGGCGCGAGCGCTACCTGCCGTCGATGGCGCGGGTCAACGACGGCGAACGCGAGTGGGCCTACCTCGACGCGCTGCACCGCGAATCGCTCGACGCCCTGCTCACCGAGCACGGGGTGGCCGACGTCGTGGACGAGGCCGACCGGGTCCGGCTGGTGCGTGCCTGGCACCGGCTGCCCGCGTGGCCGGACAGCGAACAGCTGCTGACCAGGTTGCGGCGCCGGTACACCGTGGTGGCGCTGTCCAACGGCGGATTCGGGCTGCTGGTCGAACTCGCCAAGACCGCGGGCCTGCCCTTCGACGCGATCGTGTCCGCCGAACTCGCGCGCAGCTACAAGCCCGCCGCCGGTCCGTACCTGACCACCGCGCGGCTGCTCGACGTCGCGCCGCACGAAGTGCTGCTGGTCGCCGCGCACGGCTGGGACCTCGACGGGGCGCGCGCCGCCGGACTGCGCACCGCCTTCCTGGAACGCCCCGCGGAGAAGGGCCCGCACCGCGAGGCGGACCGCGCAGCCGACACCACCTGCGACCTCGCCGCCACCTCCGCCGCTGACCTGGCCACCCGGTTGGGCTGCTGACGCCGCGCGGCACGTCTGCGACGGGGCCGCGGGGCTCGCCGTCGACCGGCTCGGTACGGCTCCGGGGACGTGCCGGGCCCACGCCGGTTCGACGGCGCCCGCGTCGGCGGTGCGGTCACCGGCGACGGCGACCGCGCGGGCTCACCAGAGGGGCGTGTCGTGCAGGACCACGCTCGCCTGCAGCGGAACCCGGCCGACCTCGAGGCTGCGCACCGGCGAGTCCGGCCTGGCCGTGCCGAACGAGATCCCGAACAGCAGTTTGAGCTCGTCCGGCACGCCCAGCGCCTCGCGCACGGTATCGGCGTACAGGCCGTGCACGGCCTGGGGAATGCCGTGGAAACCTCGCCCGCGCAGCGACAGCAGGAAGTTCTGCGCGTACATCCCGACGTCGCTCGCGGCGCGCACTCCGCCGCCGAGCCGCGGCATGAACAGGAACGCGACGTGCGGGGCACCGTAGAAACTCAAGTTGTCGCGCACGACCTCGTTCCGGCGTTCGCGGTCGGACCGCGCGATGCCCAGGACTCCGTACAGCGTCGCGCCGTGGTGCTGCGAACGCGCCGAGTGGACGCCGTCGCCGTAGGTATCGGTGAAAGTCGGGGCGTACGCCGCTCCTCGTCGTGCGCCGCGAGCAGCGCGCCCGTCCGTCGCGGAAGGGTGGAATCGCGACGCCGTCCTTGCCTTCGAGAACGATACTGGTGTACATGTACCAACATGTATAGACAGGTGTCTCCGGGGAAGCGGCAGCAGATCGTCGACACCCTGACGCGGCGCATCCGCGACGGCCACTACCGGCCCGGCGACAAGCTGGACGGGGAGCTGCGGCTGGCCGAGGAGTTCGACGTGTCCCGGGGCACCGTGCGGCAGGCGCTCAGCGAGCTCCAGCACCAGCGCCTCATCGTCACGGAGACCGGGCGCGGCTCGTTCGTCATCTTCGACGGGCACCAGCTGAGCCAGGAACGCGGCTGGGCGCAATCCCTCGCGGGCACCGGCAGCACCGTCGCCGTCGCCGTCCTCGGCATCGAGCGCGTGCAGCGCTCCGAGATCCCGCTGCTGCCCGAGGACGTCCGGCTGGAGCAGGGCATCGCGGTCCGCCGCGTCCGGCTGCTGCGCTCCGGCAAGGACACCGTCGAGCCGATCTCCTTCGAATGCGCCACCCTCCCCGCCGAGGGACGCCTCGCGGAACTGCCGGAGACCGGCCTGATCCAGGGCTCGATCTCGCAGACCCTCGTGCAGGCCGGGTACCTGTCGACGCGCGGCACGCAGAGCGCGGACGTGCACGCGCTGGACGAGCGGGAGGCCGAGATCCTGGGCCACGACGCGGGAACCGCCTTCCTGCGCACCGCCCGCACCTCCTTCACCGACGACGGCCGGTTCGCCGAGCACGTCGTGTCGCTGCTCGACCCGCGGCACTTCACGCTCGCGTCGAACTTCGGGGAAGAACGGTGACCGCCGCGGATCCCGCGTTCGACCGCGCGCACGGCGCCCTGGTGGGCCTCGCCATCGGCGACGCCCTGGGCATGCCGACGCAGTCCATGCCGCGGGAGCTGGTCCGCGAGCGCTACGGCCGGATCGACGACTTCGCCGACGGCGCCGCCGATCAGCCGATCGCCCCCGGGATGCCCGCCGCCTCCGTCACCGATGACACCGACCAGGCGATGATCGTCGCGCGCCTGGTCGCCGACGGCGCCGGGAGCATCGATCCGCACGCCTTCGCCGCGGAGCTCATCGCCTGGGAGCAGGTGATGATCGAGCGCGGCTCGCTGGACCTGCTCGGCCCGTCCACCAAGGCGGCCCTGGCGAAGCTGCAGGCGGGCGCCTCCATCGAGGACACCGGCCGCTACGGGACCACGAACGGCGCCGCGATGCGCATCGCCCCGGTCGGAATCGCCCACGCCCGCGACGGCCGCCTGATCGACGCGGTCGTCGAGGCCAGCCGCGTCACGCACAACACCGGCCTGGGGATCTCCGCGGCCTGCGCCATCGCCGCCGCCGTCTCGGCCGGCATCGACGGGGCCGACACCGCGGGAGCGCTCAAGGCCGCCACCACCGCGGCGCGCGACGGCGAGGCTCGCGGGCACTGGGTGGCAGGCGGCTCCGTCGCGGAACGGCTGGACGCGTTCAGCCCGCACGCGCACCGCCTCGGCGACGAGGACTTCGAGTCGTTCCTCTACGACGTCGTCGGCACCTCGGTGCAGTCGCAGGAGTCCGTGGTGGCCGCGCTCCTGCTCGTCGAGCGCGGCGCCGAGTCCCCGTTCGACGCGCTGTGCACCGCGGCGTCCCTCGGCGGCGACACCGACACCGTCGCCGCCATGGCCGGGGCCGTTCTCGGTGCCGTGCACGGAATCCGCGCCTTCCCGGAGGCGGCGGTGCGCCGGGTGCTCGACGTCAACGACCTCGACCCGGCACCACTCGCGCGGCGGCTCCTCGCCGTGCGGCGATCGTCAACGAAGATGAGGTGACCCCCGTGTCCGAGACCCCGACCGGATCTCCGGCGGCGAGTCCGGTGGAGCCCCCGCGCGCCGGTGCGCTCGGCGCGGTGGAGCAGCGCGGCATCGAACCCGTTCCCGTCCCCGAACGCCGCGGGAACCCGCTGGAGCTGTTCTGGGTGTGGTTCGCCGCGAACATCTCCGTGGTCGGCATGCCGCTCGGCGTCAGCCTCGTCGCGCTCGGCCTGTCCGCGTGGCAGGCGGTCGTCGTGGCGATCATCGGCTCGTTCGGCTCGTTCGCCGTGGTCGGCCTGATCTCCATCGCCGGTCGTCGCGGCGGGGCGCCGAGCCTCACCCTCTCCCGCGCCGTGTTCGGCACCCGGGGCAACGCCGGGCCGACCGCGGTCGCACTCGTGTCGCGGCTCGGCTGGGAGACCGTGAACACCTCGACGGCCGCGCTCGCGATCGTCACCAGCGTGTCGCTGCTCGCGGGCACCGGCGGCGACGCGAAGTCCGCGCCATTGGTCGCCGTCGCGGGCGTGGCGCTGTTCGTCGGTTTCACCGTCGCCGTGTCCGGGATGGGCCACGCCGTGATCCTGGTCGTGCAGAAGTGGTCCACCTGGATCTTCGGCGCGGCGAACCTGCTGATCCTGGCGTACCTGGTCGTCAACATCGACTGGGCGGAGGTGGGACGCGCGCCGAGCGGTGGCCTCGCCGCGGTGCTGACCGGGATCGGCACCATCGTCGCGGGCACCGGCATCGGCTGGGCGAACTCCGGTGCGGACATGGCCCGCTACCAGGCCCCGACGGTGCGCGCGCTGCCGCTGGTGATGTCCGCGTCGGCCGGTGCGGGCATCCCGCTGGTGATCATGATCAGCATGGGCTCGGTGCTCGGCGCGTCCGACGCGGCCATCGCCTCGTCCTCGAATCCGCTCGACGCCATCCGGGCCACGCTGCCTCTCGGGGTCGCCGTCGGCTACCTGGTGATCTCGTTCATCGGCCTGCTGCTGTCGAACCACCTGTCGGTGTACTCGGCGGGCCTGACCACGCTCACCCTCGGCCTGCGGGTCAAGCGGGTGTGGGCGGTGATCGTCGACGTCGTGGTCACGACGATCGGGTCGCTGCTGTTCCTGCTCGTCGCCGACGGGTTCTACGGTCCGTTCACCACGTTCATCTCGCTGCTGGCGGTGCCGATCTCCGCCTGGGTCGGGATCTTCCTGGTCGACCTGATCCGCCGCCGCCACTACGACCCCGAGGGCCTGCTCGACCTCACCAGCAGGGGCGCCTACTACTACACCGGCGGGGTGCGCTGGTCCGCCCTCGGACCGTGGCTGGCCGCCATCGTCTTCGCGGCCCTGTTCATGCAGGTCACCCCCGGCGATGTTCCGTGGTACACGGGACCGCTGCACGACACGTGGATCGGCGTGAACGGCATGGCGTGGATCGCGGCGGCCGTCGTCGGCGGGGCGCTCTACGCCGTGTTCGGCCTCCGGTCCGCGGCGGGTGACGAATGAGCACCGGCCGCGTCATCCACACCGGGCAGGCCGTCGTCGACCTCGTCCTGCGCGTGCCCGCGGTCCCCGCTGCAGGCGGTGACGTGTTCGCCTCCGGGCACGAATTCCTCGCCGGGGGCGGTGTGAACGTCATGCTCGCCGCCGCGCGCGACGGTGCTCGCGTGGTGTACGCGGGCGGCCACGGGACCGGCCCGTTCGGGGACGTGGTGCGCGCGGCGCTCGCGGCCGAGGACGTGGAGCTCACCGGCCCGGCCGATCCGGGCATCGACACCGGGTTCAGCGTCGCCCTCGTCGACGACGACGCGGAGCGGACGTTCGTGTCCACCGCCGGAGCCGAAGGCGCGGTGGACGTGGCCCGGCTGCGCGGCACCGACCCGGGCGAGGGCGACGTGGTCTACGCGTCGGGCTACTCCCTCGTGCACGACGCCAACCGCGCGGCGCTGCTGGAGTGGCTGCCGACGGTCCCGGCCGGGTGCACCGTCGTCGTGGACCCCGCCCCCGTGATCGGTGACGTCGACCTCGACGCGGTGCGCGTCCTGCTGGACCGCGCCGACGTGTGGACCACGAACGAGCAGGAAGCGCTGATCCTGTTGCGGCGCCTGGGATCGGAGGCGGACGGCGCGGACGCGGCGACGGCGCTCGCCACCGCCACCGGCCGCACCGTGGTGCTGCGCGCCGGATCGCGCGGCGCCCTGCTCGCCCGCCCCGGCCAGGACGTGGTGAACTGCCCCGCCCCCGAGGTCGAGGCCGTGGACACCAACGGCGCGGGCGATGCCCACGCCGGCGTGATGTGCGCGCGACTGGCCGCCGGGGAGGACCTCCCCGCCGCGGTCCGGCGGGCGAGCGTCGCGGCGGCCATCGCCGTCACCCGCTCCGGCCCCGCCACGGCGCCCACCACCGCCGAGATCGACACCGCGCTGCGGGACGGGACGACTCGCCGGAGCTAGAGGTCGTTGCCGGCGTAGGAGAGGTTGAAGCTCTTGTTGGTCAACGGGAAGTCCGGCACGATCGTGTCGCTCAGCGCGACGGGCAGAGCGGGCCAGTTGAGGAAGCTGGGGTCCACGACCTTGACCCGCGCCAGGGTGCCGTCGGCGGCGAGTTCCACTCGGTGCACGATCGTGCCGCGCCAGCCTTCGACGATGCCCACTCCGGAACCGGCGGCGTCCGCGGTGGCTTCGGGGGTACCGGAGGTCGTGCGCCCGTCGAGCTCACCGACCAGGCGCGTGATCAGCTCGATGGAGTGAGCGATTTCCTCGGTACGCACGGTGAAACGGGCCAGGACGTCGCCGTCGGTGCGGCTGTGGGAGGGCCGCTCCCCCGGTTCCGGGAGCGCCGGGTGGTCGTGCCGGGCGTCGACGGCCACGCCGCTGGCGCGGGCGACGTAGCCCAGCGTCCCGAGGTCGACGGCCTGCTCCCGGGTGAGGACCGCGGTACCGGAGAAGCGGTCGCGCACGACGCTGTGGCCGAGCGCTAGCGCGGCGAGCTCCGCTACGTCGTCGCCGATGGCGGCGAGCGCGCCGGTGTCGGGCAGCCGCCGGACCGCCGCCCCGCCGAGGTGGACGCCACCGCGCAGCAGGCGGTGGCCGCGAACCTCGTCGTTGATCCGCAGCAGCCGTTCGCGGATGCGCCCGGCGTGGGCGTTGAGCACGCCGTGCCCCGCGTCGTTGCACAGCGCGCCGAGGTCGGTGACGTGGTTGTAGAGGCGTTCCAGCTCCAGCAGGATCGCGCGGAGCCGCTGAGCATCCACCGGGACATGGAGCGACCGGGCGTCTTCGACGGCCTGGCAGTACGCGAGGGCGTGCCCGACGGCCGTGTCGCCGCTGATCCGCTCGGCGAGTTCGAAGCCGTCCTCGGGCCTGCGCCCGTGGAACAGCTTCTCAAGTCCTTTGTGGACGAACCAGAGACGGGCTCTGAGGTTGAGGATGGTCTCGCCCACGACGGAGAAGCGGAAGTGCCCCGGCTCGATCATGCCCGCGTGCACGGGCCCCACCGGAATCTCGTAGACGCCGGGACCCTCCACCGTGCGGAACGGGTAAGGCCCCTCCACGTCGCCGAACTCCGGGGGCGCTCCGGCACCGTCCAGCATGGGGTACCAGCCCTGCGGCCAGTGGAAGTGCCGGACCAATCGGCGCGGCAGCGGATGGTCGTCGGGCACGATCCCGAACAGGTCGCGCATCTCGCGTTCGAACCGACCGGCGGGGAACGACATCCCGGCCAGGCTCGGCACGTGCGGGTGGTCGCGATCGAGCGGGACGTGCAGCTCTACGCGGCGGTCGGTGTCGGCCAGGGTGAACAGGTAGACGGCCCGCAACGCGTCGCCGTCGTCGTGCCCGGCGATCAGCGCGGTCCGGAATCCGGCGTCCAGCAGCGCGCCCGCCTGTTCGGGCACCTCGTCCGGCCGGATCGTGCGCGCGGTGCGCCGATGACCGGGCGTGTGGTCTTCAGGTGTGGTCATGGCGTTCCCACGAGGTCGGCGGCAAGGGACAACAGCGGGGTCAGCGGTCCGGCCGTGACCCCGAGCGCAGCGCAGGCCACCAGGCCGACGACCAGCACCGCGGTGGCGAAGGCAGGGGCTCGCCGAGGAGCCGTGGCGGCGCCCGGCCCTTCGGGAGCGGCGCCGAGCACCATGCGGCCGGTGTGCGTCACCAACGCCGCGGCGATCACCAGGACGAGGACGAGAGCAGCGGCTACCGCCCAGCCCAGCCCGGCGGTGAACCCCGCTCGGGCGATGCCGAGCTCGCTGGCGAACAGGCTGAACGGGGGCAATCCGATGAGGGCGAGGACGCCGAATCCGAAGCAGCCGGCCAAGACCGGTTCGCGCTCGGCCAGGCCGCGCACCTGGTCGATGCGGCTGGTTCCGGTGACCTGCAGGATGCGCCCGGCGCCGAGGAACAGCACGCCCTTCGCCAATCCGTGGCCGAGGACGTGCAGCAGGACGGCGGCGATCGCGGCGCGTCCACCGACCGCGGTGCCCAGGGCCAGCAGGCCCATGTGCTCGATGCTGGAGTAGGCCAGCATCCGCTTGTAGTCGCGTTGGGCCAGCAGCAGTGACGCCGCGAGCACCAGCGACATCACGGCGATCACCACGAGCAGCAGTTGCGCGAATCCGGTTCCCAGCGCGGCATCGGCGATGACCTTCACCCGCAGGATCGCGTAGAAGGCCACCGACAGCAGCACTCCCGACATCAACGCCGACACGGGCGCCGGTGCTTGGCTGTGCGCATCGGGCAGCCAAGCGTGCAACGGCGCCAACCCCGCCTTGGTGCCGAACCCGACGATGAGGAGCACGACTGCGATGCGCGTGACGTCCGGATCGAGGCCGTGGGCGACGGCGGTCAGCTCCGCCCAGTCCAGACCGGCTCCGGGCGCCGCGTGCTGCGCGGCGTAGTTGAGCAGGAACGTGCCCAGCAACGCCAACGCGATGCCCGTCGAGCAGATCACCACGTACTTCCACGCCGCCTCCACGGCGGAACGGGTCCGCCGCTGTCCCACCAGGAACGCGGTCACGACGGTGGTGGCTTCGACGGCGACCCACAGCACGCCCAGGTTCGCGGCCAGCACCGCCAGCGACATGGCCGCCAGGAACAACTGGACCAGCAGGCAATGTCGCGCGGCGGTCCGGGCGCCGGCCCGCCCGGCGGCGATCTCGGTGCGCAGGTGGCCAGGTGTCGCCGCCGTGGCCAGGAGGGCGACCGCTCCGATCACGACCAGCATGAACGCGCTCAGCGCGTCCACCCGCACCGAGCCCGCCAACGCGGTGCGCGGGCCGTGGCGGACGACCTCGACGGCGATCGTGACGGCGGCGCAGAGCACGAGGGCGGCGCTCGCGGCGCTCACCCCGGCGGTGGCGCGACGCCATCCGGCCGACGCGTAGATCACGGCGCCGAGGACGGGAACGGCGATGGGAGCCAGGAGGAGGGGCGTCATCAGTCGCGCAGCTCCCTCAGTTCGTCGAGGTCGGTGTCGCCGAAGGTGTCCCTCATGCGCGTCGTCAGGATCTGCAGCACCAGCACGACCATCAGCACGTCCAGGGACACCCCCAGTTCCACGGCCGGTCCCGCACCGGAGGTGGTGAGGAAGCCGACCGCGGTGATGCCGTTGTCCATCAGCAGGAACCCGACCAGCTGGGACAGCGCGCGCCGCCGGGTGACCAGGACGAAGAAGCCGATCAGCACCACGGTCATGCCGACCGGGACGGCCTGCGTCGCCGCCGACGGAGCCAACGCCACCAGGGGTCGCGAGATCGCGTGGCCCAGTAGCGCCAGCACCGCGGCGGCGAGCAGCGAAGACGCCACGTTGACCAACGGCCGGACGTCCCGCCGCTGCTCACCGGCTGCCGCCAGCGCCCGTCGAAGCAGAGCGGGCAGCACTCCCGCGCGGAGCACGAGGAGTCCCACCGCGACGACCCCCAGCTCGACCGACCCGTCCCGCACGGCAAGGACCGCGACGAGAGCCGCCAGCGCCGCTCCTTGCAGCGCGAAGACGCGGATGATGACGGTCAGCTCCCGCCGCCACAGCACGAGCACCGACGTGATCAGCAGCAGTCCGCACGCCAGGTCCAGCAGCTGGACGTAGAGGTCGTGGCTCATCGCGATCTCGGGTGGTCGGTCGTCATGGTGCTTCTCCTCGGATGCTTGTCAGTGCGGCTGTGCCAGGAAGAAGGACGCGGCGACGGCCAGCAGCGCGAGCAGGAACGAACCGGCCAGCAACTCGGGCACCCGGAACAGGCGCAGCTTGGCCGCGAACACCTCGCCCACCGCGAGCAGGCCGCCGAGCAGCGCCACCTTGGCGACGAAGGCCGCGACCCCGACGAGCAGGGCGAGCGGCGCGGCGCTGGTCGCGATGCCCCACGGGACGAACAGGTTCGCCAGCAGCCCGAGGAACACGGTCAGCCGCATCGCCGAGGCCCACTCGACCAGGGCGAGGTCCCGGCCCGCGAACTCCAGGGTCATCGCCTCGTGCACCATCGTCAGTTCCAGGTGCGTGGACGGGTTGTCCACCGGGAGCCGGCCCGTCTCGGCGATGATCACCACACCCAGCGCGACCGCGGCCAGCAGGCTGACCGGGGAGATCACGCGCGCCGGGTCGTGCAAGGCGGAGGTGACGATCGCCCCCAGATCCGTGGATCCGACCCGCACCGACAACGCGAAGATCGACACCAGCAGCGTCGGCTCGACGAGGGCGATGATGGTCATCTCTCGGCTGGCGCCCATGCCGCCGAACGCGGTGCCGGTGTCCAGCCCGGCCAGCGCCAGCGCGACGGTGCCCAGCGCGAGCAGCGCGACCACCGCGAACAGGTCGGCCACCGGACTCACGGCCGACGCCGTCGTCACGAACGGAGCCACCAGCGCGACCACCGCCGTCGTGGACACCAGCAGCAACGGCGCGACGCGGAACACCTCGCCGGTGCCGTGCGGTGCGATCGATTCCTTGCGCAGCAGCTTGCGCAGGTCTCGCCACGGCTGGCCGATCCCGGCCCCGGCACGACCTTCGAGGCGTGCCCGGACCTGGCGCATCATCCCGATCAGGAGCGGTGCTCCCCCGATCACGAGCAGGCACTGGAGAATCCCGCCGATCACGCCCAGCGCGTTCATCGGATCACCACCAGCAGGATCAACAACCCGCACACGGTGTAGAAGCCGTAGCCGAGGTAGCGGTGCATGCTGCCGTTGGCCAGACCCCGGGCGGTTTCGCCCCAGGCCGCGAACAACTTCAGGACGGGCTCGTAAACGCGGCGTTCGAGGCGATCGGGCACCCGCTGGCGGTATTCGACGGCGTGCACCAGGTAGCTCGATTCCCGGTGGTGGGTCACGTCGATGTCCTGTTCCGGTTGCACCACGTCGTCGAAGACCCGTTGCAGCGGCTCGGCGAACGACGTCGCCGTGTACTCCGTGCGGGCGGGCAAGGGTCCCGCACCGCAGTCCCACGACCGCGCGGCGCGCGGGGCTCGTCGTGCCGCGATCAGCCGCACCCCCGCGAAGAAGACGGCGGCGACCGCCAGCAGTGCTGCGATGAGCAGCAACGGCGAAAGCGCACCCGCGACCCCGTTCAACCGCAACGTGATCACGCCGCTCACGGCGGGTTGCGCGCGACCCGAGATCGCGGTGCTCACGGACGCGATGGCGGGCAGCACCGCGCTCGGCAACAGCGCGAGCACGACGCAGGCCGCACCCGCCAATCCCATCCCGGCCAGCATGCCGGGCGGGCTTTCCACCGCCTCCGCGGCAGCGCTGCTGCGCGGCCGGGCCAGGAACCCCACGCCGAAGGCCTTCACGAAGGTGGCCACCGCCAGCCCGGCGGTCAGCGCCACCGCGGCGACCGCCACCGGCATCACGATCGCCGTGGCCCCGCCCGAAGCGGGCAGCCCGTGGATCAGGGCCTGCAGCAACAGCCACTCGCTGACGAACGCGGTCCCGGGCGGCAACGCCGAGGCCGCCAGCGCTCCGAGTCCGAAGCACCACGTGGTCACCGGCATGCCCGTCCGGAGCCCGCCCAGCTCGTCGAGATCGCGGCTGCCGGTGGCGCGCAGCACCGACCCGGCGGCGAGGAACAGCAACGTCTTGAAGGCGGCGTGGTTGATCACGTGCAGCAGAGCCGCGGCCAGGGCCACGCCCGCCAGCACCCGATCTCCCCCGGAGGCGAAGAGCCCGGCCGCTCCGAGCCCGATCAGCACGAGTCCCATGTTCTCGGTGGTCGAATTCCCCAGCAGGCGCTTGAGATCGGCGCTCATGGCTGCCTGCAAGATCCCGTAGACCGCGGACAGCGCGCCCAGCCCGAGCACCAGCAGCCACCACCAGGCAGGCCCGCCGCCGAGCAGGTCGAAACCGACCCGGGCGATGCCGTAGATCCCGAGGTTGACCATCGCCGCCGACATCAGCGCCGACACGTGGCTCGGAGCTTCGGGATGCGCCCGCGGCAGCCAGGCGTGCAGCGGCAGGACTCCGGCCTTGGACGTGAACCCGGCCAAGGTCAGCACGAACACGACGCCTGCTGCGGTCGGCGTCAGCGTCGCCGCGGCGGCTCGCAGGGCCGGGAACGAATCATCGGCGGCGTGCCCCGCCGCCACGAGCAGCCCGATCATGATCGCGACCGCGCCGAGGTGCGTCATCACGGCGTACCAGCGCCCCGCCACCACCACGGTGTCGCGACGCCGGTGCTCGGCGAGCACCAGCACGAGCGACGTCAGCGCCATCAGTTCCCAGCACACCAAGAACGTGCCGACGCTGTCCGCCGTCGGCACCAGCAGCATCGCCAGCACGAACAACGGCGTCATCGCTTGAACGCACCTGCCGTCGAGCCCGTGGCGGGCGTACCCGATGCCGTACACCGCCACCGCGATCGCCACGCCCCCGGTCACCGCCAGGAACAGGCCGCTCAACTCGTCCACCGCGAACGACGCGCCGAACAGCGGCAACAGCGCCGGGAACTCCACCGAGCACGACTGCCCGGCCAAGGCGCCGGCCCCCGCGACCGCACCGCCCGCCCCGACGACGGCCGTCCCCACCCCGACCGGGACGGGACGCATCCGCCGCGGGAACGTCAAGGCCAGCAACGCACTGAGCAGCCCGGCGGCCACGGCCGCACCGAGGCCCGCTTCGACGAGGTTCATCGACCGGTCAACTTCCGCAGGCCCTCGACGATCTGCTCCGGGCGAGGCGGGCAACCCGCGATCTCCACGTCGACGGGCACCACGTCCCGCACGGCGCCTTCGACCCCGTACGCCTCGGCGAACGCGCCGCAATTGCGGGCGCAGTCGCCGACGGCCACCACGAACTTCGGTTCCGGCAGCGCTTCGAAGGTCCGCCGCAACGGTTCGGCCATGTTCCGCGTCACCGGGCCGGTCACCAGCACCGCATCAGCGTGCCGCGGCGAGGCCACCAGCCGGGCACCGTAGCGTTCGGCGTCGTGCACCGGACCGAACGCGGAGCCGATCTCGACTTCGCAGCCGTTGCACGATCCCGCGTCCACGTGCCGGATCTGCACCGACCCGCCTAATTCCGCCGCGAGCGCGGGCTCGTCGCCCGGCTTCGGCGGCGCGGGTTCGGCCACCCGCCCCGTCCTGCGGATCTTGCGCCACAAATTCAGCACAGGGTGCTCCCAATTCCCCTTGGAGCGCGGCGGTCACCCCGCCGACCGGCAGGGCCGGATCTCGGCAGGCGACCGCGGTTCACGCGCTCGCGGACTCGTCGGGCTTGCGCAGGTCGTCGAGCAGTTCGGCCTGCCCGGACAGCACTTTGGTCAGGATCGTCCGCGCCACCGCCATCAGCTCCGCCACGTGCGGGCTGGTCAGCGAGTAGTAGACGGCGGAACCCTCCTTGCGGGTGGTGACGAGCCCGGCCCGGCGCAGCACGGCGAGCTGCTGCGAGAGGTTCGCCGACTCGATCCCGACCTCCGGGAGCATTTCGGAGACGGCGTGCTCGCGTTCGCTCAGCAGCTCCAGCACCCGAATCCGCGCAGGATGCCCCAGCGTTTTGAAGAACTCGGCCTTCAGCTGATACAGCGGCGTGCTCATCCATCTCCCTCCGCGGAACCCGCGACGCGTTCCCCGCCACCAGCGCGCGTCGTGCTCCGGCTCGTACCGGGGAACAAGATGTCAGCAATTGCAAACTTTAGCAACTATTAGATCAGTGAAGGGCGTCGCGAAGGCTCGTCCGGAACGGATGGCGTCGTGCGCGTCGAGCTGGGTGGTGATCGAATCCGCCGTGATCCAGTTCGCGCGGCGCTGCCTACGGCACTCCCCCGCCTCGATCGGGCCTTGTCACCGGCAGGCCGCGCGGAGGTCCGCCAGGAGTTCCGGGCCGGTCCAGGTGTCGCGGCGGTCCGGTGGTGTCTTCTCCGCTCGCTTGACCAGTTCCACGACTCGGGCCGAGGCCGGCGCGGGCAGCGAGTGGCGGGTGGCCATGGCGACGACTTCGCCCTGCAGCATGTCGATCTCGGTGACCCGCCCGCGTTGCAGATCTTCCCACGTGGAGGAGCGGGCGTGCGGGTCGATGGCCAGGATGCGGCGGGCCACGCGGCGGAACACCGCGTCGGGAAACCGCAGCAGCCGTGGGATGAGCGCGGGCGGGATCGGCATGAGCTTGGCCGGTTCGACGCCCTCCGCGCGGAAGGCGGCGAGGGCTTCGCGTTGGCACAGCGCGAGGCAGGCGCGGAAGGAGCGCTGTTCGAGCTGGGTGCGCAGCGGGAGCCCGGACAGTGCGTTGAGCGCGTTGTTGAGGTTCATCAGCAACTTCGCGTGCTGCACGCCGCGCATGTCGGCGTGCGGCTGCACGGCGAGGTCCGCCTCGGCCAGGGTGGCGATGAGGGGCCGGGCCGCCGGGACGTCGTCCAGCATCAGCGCGCCCTCGCTGCCCTGGTGGAAGTGTCCGGGCCGGGTCTGCACGACGTTGTAGGGCACCATCCCGGCCAGCACGGTGTGCTCGGGCAGCTCGGCGCGCAGCAGCTCCGCGTTGTGCAGCCCGTTCTGGAGGCTGCACACCACGGTCCGCTCGTCGAGGTGCGGGGCGAGGTCGCGGGCGGCGGTGACCGTGTCCGCGGATTTGACGGTGATGAGCACGATGTCCGCTCCGGCGACGGCGTCCGGCCCGGTGGCGGTCCGTAGCGCGGACGCGGGGACGTACCGGGGCGGGCGGCTGCCACCGGTCACCGACACCCCGTCGTCCTGCACGACGGCCATGGCCTTGGCACGGCCGATCAGCGTGACGTCGGCGACCGGCGCGAGCCGGCCGCCGAGGTAGCCGCCGATGCTGCCTGCGCCGAACACCGCGATGCGCGGAAGCGCCTGGGACACGGGAGGATTCCGCCTTTCGTGGTCGTGCCGGCAGGGAGGTCAGGCGACCGCGTCGGCCGCGGCGCGGCCCGCGTTGCGCCCGGAGAACAGGCAGCCGCCGAGGAACGTGCCCTCCAGCGCGTTGTAGCCGTGCACACCGCCGCCGCCGAACCCGGCGGCCTCCCCGACCGCGTACAGCCCGTCGATGGGACGCCCGTCGGAGCCGAGGGCGCGGGAGTCGAGATCGGTCTGGATGCCGCCGAGCGTCTTGCGGGTCAGCACGTGCAGCTTGACGCCGATCAGCGGGCCGGCGGCGGGGTCCAGGATTCGGTGCGGCGCGACGGTGCGGCTGAGCCGGTCGCCGAGGAAGCGGCGCGAATTGCGGATGCCCTGCACCTGCGAGTCCTTGCTGTAGGGGTTGGCGATCTGCAGGTCGCGGGCCTCGATCTGGCCGCGCAGCGACGCGGCGTCCAGCAGCGGCCGGTCGGTCAGGCCGTTCATCTTCGCCACGAGCTCGTCCAGGCCGGTCGCGACGACGAAGTCCGCGCCGCGGTTCTTGAACGCCTCCACCGGCCCGGTCGCGCCCTTGGACAGGATGCGTTCCCGCAGGACCGCTTTGCGGTCGCCGCTGGTGAGGTCGGGGTTCTGCTCGGAGCCCGACAGGGCGAACTCCTTCTCGATGATCTTCTCGGTGAGGATGAACCAGGAGTGGTCGTGGTCGGCGATGTCCTCGGTGGTGCGCAGGTGCTTGAGCGTGCCGAGCGTGTCGTAGCCGGGCAGGCACGGGTCGGGCAGGCGGCGGCCGAGCGCGTCGAACCACATCGAGGACGGCCCGGGCAGGATCCGGATGCCGTGACCGGGCCACACGGGGTTCCAGTTCTGGATTCCTTCGGTGTAGTGCCACATCCGGTCGCGGTTGACCAGCCGCACCCCGGCGGCGTCGCTGATCTGGAGCAGCCGCCCGTCGACGTACTCGGGAACGCCGGTGACCATGTTCTTCGGTGCGGTGCCGAGCCGCTTCGGCCAGTGCGCGCGCACCAGGTCGTGGTTGGCACCGATGCCGCCACCGGCGAGCACGACGGCCTGCGCGGTCAGCTCGAAGGAACCGGCCGCGTCCCGGTTGGACGCCACTCCGCGCGGCGAGGAGTCCTCGGCCAGCACGGTTCCGCGCACTCCCGTCGCCGCCCCGTCCTGGATGACGAGCTCGTCGACCTGGTGGCGGTGGTGGAAGGTGAGCAGCCCTTCGTCGGCGGCCCGCTGGGCGCTGCGCACGAACGGCCCCACCACTCCGGTGCCCGTGCCCCAGGCGACGTGGAAGCGCGGGACGGAGTTGCCGTGCCCGTCGGCGCGCAGGTCACCGCGTTCGGCCCACCCGACCATCGGGGTGAACTTGATCCCGTGCGCGTCGAGCCAGGACCGCTTCTCCCCCGCGGCGAAGTCCACGTAGGCGCGCGCCCAGCGCACCGCCCACGAGTCCTCGTCCTCCAAGCGGTCGAACTGCGCGCTGCCCTGCCAGTCGTTCCACGCGAGTTCGGCGGAGTCCTTGACGCCGAGGCGCCGCTGCTCGGGCGTGTCCACCAGGAACAGGCCGCCGAACGACCAGTACGCCTGACCGCCGAGGTTGGCCGCGCTCTCCTGGTCGACCAGCGCCACCTTCCGCCCGCGAGCGGTCAGCTCGTGCGCCGCGACCAGCCCCGACAGGCCTCCTCCGACCACGATCACGTCCGCGTCCACCACTGCCACCGCCCGTTCGTCGCTCACCGTTGCGCGGACCCCAGCTTGCTTCGGTCCGGTGCCCGGTGACCAGCTCGTTCGTCCGGGAGACGCAGTAGGTTTGTCACCCGGTGATGAACAGGAGGCGCCCATGAGCACGTCCGAACGGGTCCAGGTGGTCGATCAGGTCCGGTCCCGGCTGTCCGACCTGACCGATGCGACCCTCGACGCGGTCCGCACCGCCGTGCCCGCGTACCGGGACGTGCGCGGCGATCAGCTCCGCGACGTCGAAGCGATCACCTCGTGGGTGCTGGTCCGGTTGCTGCGGGCGTGGGCGGAGGGCGGCGGTGTCCTCGACGACGCCGACCGCGGCCGGTTCCGCGGCATCGGCGCCGCGCGCGCCGAGGACGGCCGCCCGCTCACCGCCGTGCTGCGCGCCTACCGGGTGGCGGCGGTCGCCGCGACCGACCACCTGCGCGAGCTCGGCCGCGGCAGGCTCGACGTCGACGACGTGGCCGACCTCACCACGGTGCTGCTCACCGCGTTGGACGACCTGTCCGAATCCCTCATGGCCGGGTACGGGGCCGCGCGCGACCGCCTCGGCGCCGACCTCGACCGCGCCCGTCGCGACCTGTTGGACGACCTGCTCGTCGGCAGGCAGTCCTCCGCCGGAGCGCTCGCCGACCGCAGCCGCGAACTCGGCGTCGAACTCGCCCCGGAACCGTCGCTGCTCATCGTCGAATCGACCGATTCCGGTGCTGCCATCGAAGAATCCGCCGCCCACGACCTGTTCGCGGACGCCGCAGCCCGGCCGCTGCTCACCCTGCACGGACCGCGCGCGGTGCTGCTCCTGAACGTCCGCCCCGGTCCCGAACTGGACGAGGCGTGCCGAGAGCGGGAATGGCGCGGTTGCCTCATCGTCGGCCACCCGATCACGGCCGTCGCCGCGAGCCACCGCCTGGCCGCCCACGCGCTCGACACCGCCCCCGCCCACTCGTTCCGCGACCGCGCCCTGCTCGACGAGGGCGACGCCCGCTTCCTGAGCGTGCTCGCGGCCCGCCCCGACGCGGACCCCGCCGCCGTGGTCCGCGCGGTCCTCGGCCCGATCGCCGCCCCGTCCCAACGGCACCTGCTCGACGGCCTCGCCGCGTTCCTGGCGGCCGACACGGTCACCGACGCGGCGAACCGGCTGCACCTGCACCCGCAAACCCTGCGCTACCGCCTGCGCCGCGTCCGCGACCTCACCGGCCGCGACCCGCACGACCCGTGGCACCACCTCGTCCTCGCCGCCGCAGCACAACTCCACCGCCCGGACGGCCAGACCCGCTGACCACGAGCGAAGGCCTACCTCGTGATTCACGAGGTAGGCCTTGAAGAAACCGGTGCGAAGTTGGCAGCGGCGGTTACGCACCCCGCTGGATGTGCGTGAGGAACGCCGACCACTGCGATGCCCCGAGGACGAGGACGCCACCGTCACGATCCTTCGTGTCCCGTACCGCGCACGCCCCATCCGGCAACGTGGCGATCTCGACGCAGTTGCCCGAGTTCCCGGTGTAGCTGGAAACCCGCCACGACAGCTGCGGCAGCTCAGATCTGGTCATTTCTGCGACTCCGAACAAGGATCCTGCATAGCCCGGCCCCCACCATATCGATCAGCTCGACGGACCCGTCGTGCGTCAGCGCTCGTCGAGCGCTCGCAGGTGTTCGTCGCAGGCGGCGACAAGGCTGTCCAGCGCCAGTTCGCCCTTGGCTGCGGAGGCTGCGGACGGCTGCCCGATCACGCCATTGCCGCTGTATGCGTTCACTCCGGTGACCAGCAGGTGAGCTCGATCGTCAGCTCGGTGATCGGCGTCCTGGTATCCGTCGCCGACGAGCTCCGGGTGCGCGTGCAGGAGCAGCGATGTCTCGATCTCTCCGGCGTGCATGTCCTGATGGGCGTTCAAGACAGCACCGGCGGCGTCCCGTGCGCGCGTCCAGTCGTCGCGGCCGGGGAACAGCGCCACGCTCGGCTCGTCCACGTTGGCCTGCTGGGCGATGTTGGACAGCACGTAGTTGCCGCCGTGCCCGTTGACCAGGATCAGCTTCGTCACGCCGGACCTGCGCAGCGACGAGCGGATGTCGTCGACCATCGCGATCAAGGTGGCGGCGCTGATGCTGACCGTGCCGGGGAAGTCCTCGTGCTCGTGGGAGCAGGACACGGTGATCGGCGGCAGCAGGAACAGGTCGTAGTGCTCGGCGATGCGGTTCGCGATCAAGCAGGCGATCACGGTGTCGGTGATCAACGGCAGATGCCCGCCGTGCTGCTCGAAGCTGCCCACCGGCAACACCGCCACCCGAGCTCCACGAGCGGCTTCATCAGGCGAGGTCGCAGTGCTGAGCAGGTGCACGCCGGTCTCCATCGGGCTCGTCACGTCAACGTCGTCCGCAGGGTACGACTCAACCGGCGCCCGCGAAGCGCGCTCCACCGACGAGCGAAGGCCTACCTCGTGATTCACGAGGTAGGCCTTGAAGAAACCGGTGCAAGTTGGCAGCGGCGGTTACGCACTCTGCTGGATGTGCGTGAGGAACGCCGACCACTGCGATGCCCCGACGACGAGGACACCACCTTCGCGATCCTTCGTGTCCCGGACAGCGCACGCCCCGTCCGGCAAGGTGGCGATCTCGACGCAGTTGCCGGTGTTGCCGGTGTAGCTGGAAACCCGCCACGACAGCTGCCGCAGCTCAATCCTGGTCATGACAGCGACCCTCACAATGCTCTCGGTCTACCTGTACTGGGACTTCACCTTACCGATCAGCTCTCGCGACTGATCAGGCGTGAGAGCCACGTTACGGAGACGCCGGTAAGCATTTGCGTGAGCTTCAATGACAGCCGCCTCCTCCGGGTAGTTCGCACCAGCGATGTCCTCGACGTAGACCACGGCACCCGTCGATTCGAGCTGGAGCACCACGAACGCGCTCTTCGCCATGAATGCGCCATCTGTACCGGCAGACGGACTCGGGCGGAACGGCAGGATGCGGAGTTCCAGGTTCGGCAGCGCAACCAGCTCTTCAAGCAGTCCCAACTGCTGTCGCATGATCAAGTCATCACCGATCACTCTGTGCAGCGTCGCCTCGTGCAGGATGACGTCGACGTGCGGAGCGTCCGCTTTCATCAGGACGTCCCGTCGCCGAAGGCGAACTTCGACCTGGCTATCCAGCTCTTGCCGCGACGCGAACGGATATCCCGCAGTCAACACCGTTCGCGCATACTCCTCGCACTGCAAGATTCCCGCGATCAGCTCGTTCTCGTAGATCGTGAGTGCGGACGCTTCGGACTCCAGGACCAGGAAGCGACGGAACCAGTCGGGAACGTTGTCCCGGTAAGTGCCACGCCGACGCGGCGTAGGCACTGCCGCGAGCCGAAGTGCTTCCGCAGCTTGAGAATCGTTGGCTTGGTAGAGCTCTAGCAGCTTGCCGACCTCGTCCGATTTGATGCTTTGCCTGCCGTTCTCCATCTTCGAGATCTTCGCCGTCGAACAGCCCAAGTGATCGGCAGCCACCGCAGCGGTCAATCGCTGCGTCTCGCGGAGGCGCCGGAGCAAGATCCCGAGCTGGATCAGTACAACTTGCGGGTCCTTCGCCGACAAGATCGTCTCCTTCTCGCTCTGCCCGACGAGCCGCAACGACCGACTCGATCTGGGTTCACCCATCAAGGGCATAGGTTACTCGAAACTTTCGCGTTACTGTCTCGTTGTCAGTCGCCGCGATGTTCACGCTATCTCACTGAACGTGTTCCCCGGCGAGCACACCGTGCCAAATCCGCTCAGCGGCGCTGACTCGCTCTCCCCCGCCGGGCGGACCCCGACCGTTCGGCCGGGGTGCCCCGGCACCGGGCCGCTCCCCGGCTGGTGTCGGTGGCCGGGCCGTGTGACGTGCTCCCCCGAGCGTCACGGGCCAGCCCGGCCGCACGGCTCGTCTCCCGGTCGTGCGGCCGGGTCCGGCCGCATTCACCAGGCCCTGCAACGCGAATCGCATTCCGGCGGTCCGCGAATACCGGACAGAACGGCGTCTGATGACGACACGCGATTACGGACTTCCCTGCGCGTGGCACTACGACCACCGTCGCGGGATCACGCTGCGCTGGGGACGACCCGACGGCTTCTTCACCGTGCACGGCGGTGATCAGCGCGGCAAGCGCGGCGATCACGCGCTGCTCGACACCGTTCGGGTCACCCAGGCCTGGCAGGACGAACTCGACGTCGCCCACAAGGCGCGTGAGTGGGCGCGCGCCAACCCACCTCGAAAAGCCACGACAGGAGAACACCGGTGATGGATCGCGACCCCGACCGGCTCACCGCCCTCGACCTCACGGCGGAGCTGTCCGAGACCGAGCTGAAGATCGCCCGATCGCTGATCTGCGGAAGGTCCAACTCCGAGATCGGCGCCGAGATCGACCGAGCCGAGGACACCGTCAAAACCGCGCTGCGCAAGACGTTCCAGAAGACCGGCGCCACGACCCGAGCCGCGCTGGTGACCTGGATGTACGAGTCAGGGCACGTCATTCCCGGCGCCGAGGACTTCCCCGGCACGCCAGTGCGCCCTGCGGTCCTCGTTCGCGCCGCCGAACCGCTGTTGACGACGATCACCTCGGACGACCCCGCGCAGGTGCCCCGAATCCGGCGGCGGATCGTCGAAGCGCGCGGCGATCTGGCGAGGGCCATGGCCAGCCTCGGCAATCTCTGAGATGGACATCGGTCGCCGCCTTGCCTTGCGAGGCACTGACTTCGCTCGTCCCGAGCCGGTCCCGGCATCGGCGACTTGGGCCGCCGGGCCGACCGACGGCAAGTGGCACTGCGTCGAGCAGGACCGGTTCGGGTTCTTGCGGTGCTGGTGCGGTCATGACGTTCGCGGGCCGGTCCACCTGCGGCGCTTCAAGCCGCTCGACGGCTCCCGCGGCCGCACGATCTGCGCCGCGGGCGAAGCCGAAATCGCATCGGCCGCCGCGCCGAACCGCCTCTCCCCTGGACGCCTCCACTGGGACGAATGCCGCGCGTCAAGCACCTGGACGCACCGGCGCCAAGGGGTTCGTTCGCGAGGATTCGCCGGGGTCTTCGCGGGCTACGGTTGATTTCACGACGCCAACGAGAACCGAATACGCGACCGATGGAGGAACGGCCCATGCCCGAATCTGCCATCAAGGACCCGAACAAGGGTTACGTAGCGCTCCTCGGCTGGAGTCTCAACGCGGTGGAAGCCCTCGACCGGTTCGACCGGCGCTACGTCGTCGTGGCCCCGGACTGGATCGAGGAGTACTGCTCAGAACACGACATCCCGTACGTGAAGTGGAACTTCGAGCGGCTCAACGACCGTTCCATGGAGATCGCGGAGATCCTGCAGGAGGAGGGCGTGGACGTCGCGATCCCGCTGTTCGAGGAGACCGTGGAGTGGGCGGGCGCGATCAACTCCGTCCTGCTGAGCAACCCTCGCCTGCTGGGCCAGTCGATGCTGTTGCGGGACAAGGCCTTGATGAAGCGCCGGGCGCAGCTGGGCGGCATCCGGGTCGGGATCTTCGAGGAGGCCCACGACCGGGACGACGTGATCCGGTTCCTCAAGCGGGTCAACCAGACGCTGCTCAAGCTCGACGGGGACCCGAACGATCCGATCCACGTCAAGGCGTTCGACAAGGCCGGGTGCCTCGGGCACCGCGTGATCCGCACGCCCGACGAGATCGACGCGATCCCCGACGAGGAGTTCCCGGTGCTGATGGAATCGCACCTGGACGGCTGGGAATTCGCCGTCGAGGCGTGGATTCACAACGGGAAGATCATGTTCCTGAACATCTCCGAGTACGTGACGCTCGGATACTCGGTGTTCGTCCCGGCGACCCCGGCCCTGGAACGGTACCGGCCGCAGATCACCGAGCAGATCGAGAAGCTCATCAAGACCTTCGACATCGATTTCGGTTTCGTGCACCCCGAGTACTTCGTCACCAGCGACGGCGAGATGTACTTCGGCGAGGTCGCCTACCGGCCACCGGGGTTCAAGGTGTTCGAGCTGCTGGAACGGGCCTACGGGTTCAACGCCTACCAGGGCTTGGCGCTGGCCTTCGACCCGAAGACGACCGAGGAGGAGATCGAGGCGTTCTTCCCGCGCGAAGTCGTCGACGCCACCGGGGTGGCGGGCTGCTTCGGCGGGTACCCGCGCCGCCGGGTCGTCAGCGAACTGCAAGTCCCGGAGGAGACCGAGGACGACGACTACTATGAGTCGCACGACCTCTCGGCCCCGCAGGAGGAAACGGTGACGAAGCGGACCGCGTTCGGCACCCACTGGGGCCTGGTGTACTTCTTCGGTGACGACCCCCACCGGATGCGCGACCTGTTGAAGCGGCAGGAAGAGCTCGACTTCTACGTCTGAGGGCGCAGGAGAACCAACCGAGGGAAGCCCTTGAAACCGACCGTCGACGTCACGGGTGCGGCCACGACGCTGGACAAGCGCGTGGTCTCGCTCGACGACGCCATCCGGGCCATGGCCGAGACCCGCGATTTCGGCAAGCACGCGAAGCTGCGGCGAGTGCTGGAGGCGCTGCGCCGCGTCCTGCGCCTGCCCGGCGGGCCCGCGGCGGTCCAGGCCAGGGCGCAGGCGCTGGAAGAAGCGGGCCTGTTCGGCGGGACCGACTGGGCATCGCCGGAGATCCTCATCCCGTCGCTGGCCGGGCCGGGCCTGCGCTGCGGCGACGCGGACACGGTGGTGATGGAGGCGACCAGCGAGCTGCGGCTGCTCGCCGTCGCGCGCGGCGAATTCGAGCACCCGACGCTCGCCGCCGACGACGCGCACCAGTTCCTGTCGCAGGTGCTCGCGATGAACCTGGAGCTGCTGTTCACCCCGCCGAACGAGGCGGAGCGCAACGCGCAAGGCCGGAACGCGCAGCTGATCCGCGACCTGTTCCGGCACCTCGCCGACGGCGTCGGCTACGACGTCGTGCTGGACCGGCTCGTCGACGAGATCTGGCGGATCCTGCGCCAGCGACCGATCCAGGTCGACCAGGTGCAGTCCCTGATCACCCGGATCGCCGTCTACCGCGGTGACCCGGACGTCGACCTGGGCGCGTCGACCGGCCAAGGGCTCGACCGGCTGATCACCAGCCTGTTCGGGACGACCGAGGCGTGCCGGGACGACCCGGGCGTCGAGGTGTTCCGCTCCCGGCTGGAAGCGATGGACACCAGCGCGCTGCAGTACGAGGCCAGCGGTTTCGCGCGCGCCATGCACGACACCGGCCTGGTGTCGCCGTACCACGCCGAGCTGCTGCGGTTCCTGCTGCACGAGAGCGACTACCTCGTCGGCGAGGCCCTCGGCTTGTCCGACACCGGGCGCAACTGCCACCTGCGCTACCGCGACGTGGTGCACCGGCTGGTGGAGGAAGCGGTGCACCCGCAGACCGCGCAGTGCGTCTACGGGCTCGCGCTGCTGCTCGACCGCGGCGTGCTGCACGAACCACCGGTGGTTCCGGCGCTGTGGCGCCAGCTCGCGCTGGAACTCTCCCCCGTGGCGCGGGAACGGCTGGTGGCCGTGTTCGGCGACCAGCCGAGCCCGGAGGCGCGGTTGACCGCCGGCGTGCTGTCGATGCTGGGCCAGCCGCTCGGCGTCGGGCAGGGTGACAACCCGACCTGCCAATCGGCCCGCGCGCTGTCGATGTGGGCCTACAACGACCCGGACTACCTGCTGCAGATCGTGGTCTGGGCGGCGCGCGACGACGAGATCATCGTGCACTTCGAGGGGCAGCCGATCTCCTCGAAGGACAGCGCCTCCGGAGTCGCCACCGCGCTGCCCTCGGACCTCGACCCCGTGTCGTCCGTCGTCGTCCCCCACCTGGACCGGATCTACGCCGAGATGGGCCGCCGCTGCGCGGACCGCCCCGGCGACCCGCACCGGTGGGTCAACCCCGAGTTCCACGGCTGGTGGGCCGGGCGCGGATTCTGGATCAACGTGGACGTCGCGACCGGGAACCTCATCGACCTCGACGAGTTCCTGCGGCGCTTCCACGCCGGTTACCACCCCGACTACAACGGCGGGCGACCGCTGATCCACCCGCAACCCGCCGGGATCGCCGTCACCGACAGCGCGGCCCGCTACGTCGGCTGGCACGCGATCACCATCCTGCGCGTCGCGCCGGATCCGCAGGACGTCGTGCGGGTGTACTTCTTCAACCCCAACAACGACAGCGGGCAGGACTGGGGCGACGGCGTCGTCGTCTCCACCGCGGGCAACGGGGAACGGTTCGGCGAGGCGTCGCTGCCGTTCGACCAGTTCGCCTCACGGGTCTACATCTTCCACGTCGACCCGCTCGAACGCGGCGAACCGGAGCGGGTTCCCTCGGCGGACGTCGCCCGGATCATCGGCTACCTGGAGCGCAGCTGGGGCCGAGACCGGCTCTCACCGGGCACCTTGCAAGCCGCGGAGGCCCCGCAGAGCTGAGCCCCAAAAGGGTCCACTGTGGATGATCCCGATGGTCGTGTCCGTGTCGGCGCGATCGACGCCGGAGATCGCAATGGCGGAGGGATCGGCCACTTGCGCGCACGCCCGCTCGACCGCTGAGCGCGGATCGGCGCGAGAACGCCCCGGTCGGCGCAGGTGACCGGCGGGGACGACACTGATCGCATGCGACAACGAGTCAGCATGATCACGCTCGGCGTGGCGGACCTGGATCGCGCGCGGCGCTTCTACGCCGCGCTCGGATGGCGCCCCTCTGCCGCGCCGAGCGACGACATCACCTTCTTCCAAGCCGGGGACATGGTCCTCGCGCTGTGGGATCGCACCCGGCTCGCCGAGGACAGCGCCGTCGAGGACGCGCCCGGCTGGGGCGGGGTCACCTTGGCGCTCAACCTCGGCTCCCGCGAGGAAGTGGACACGGCGATCGACGAGGCCCGCCGCGCCGGAGCCACCATCGGCCGCGAACCTGCGGAGACCTCCTGGGGCGGCTACAGCTCGATCTTCCTCGATCCGGAAGGCCATCCCTGGGAGGTCGCGTACAACCCCTACTGGCCCCTCACGGAAAACGGCGGAGTGAAGCTGCCGTGACGGCAAGCGAGAACGCGTAGCGCAGCCCCGGAAAGCCGTGGGCACCGAGGAATTCGTTGGCCTGAAAGAGAGTTGGCTCTCGCCGCGGCCACCTGGTGCTGCCCCGGAGCCGCGGATCGGAACTCCGGAAATCCGCCCATGGCACGAGCCGATCCTGCTAGCGTGTCGGCCGCGCGCGGATCGACTCGAAAGTCGATCAGCCGCAATTCACTGGGGAACTGAGGGGTTGGCAACAGTGTTCGACAAATCATCGCGCTTCATCGCCGTCGTGTCCTCGACCGCGCTGATCGCGCTCGCCGGGCCCGCCGCCGGCGCACAGGCCGCTGAAGGCGGCGAAGCTAAGGGCGCCAAGGACGTTCCCGTCTACTTCGTGCACGGCTACGGCTACGAGGACTACGACGGGGACGGGAAGGAAGAGAAGGGCAAGGACTGCTCCAAGACGTGGGGTTCCGCGCTGGACTACTTCAAGGAACAGGGCTGGGACGAGGACAAGCTCATCACCGTGGGCTACTACCCGGACGACAAGTGCGACGTGGACATCAATCCCGCCGACGAGTCCGACGCGACCCGCGACACCAAGATCCAGTACGTCGCCCAGGACCTGGCCGCCTACATCAAGAAGAAGCACGGCGACCAACCGGTCAACATCGTGGCCCACTCGATGGGCGGGCTGATCACGCGCACCGCGATGTTCGGCCACGAGCACTGGGGCGAGCAGAAGTTCCCGAAGATCAACGTCGATCAGATCGTCACCCTCGGCACACCGCACAAGGGCGTGATCTGCAAGGGCTCGTGCACCGGCACGACCCAGTGGCAGCAGATGGACCCCGGCTCCAAGTTCATCGAGGTGCTGCACGACTACAAGCTGACCGATGACTGGGCGAAATCGACGGACTGGAGCTTCGTCGGCTCCAACCAGGACGAGACGGTCAACGGGAACTCGGCCATCGACCTGGACCACCACGCCGACCACAAATACCGGTACTGGGACGGCAACCGGGCGCCGTCCAACGACGCCTGCAAGGGCCAGGAGCCGCTGGTCACGCACTGCGGCATCCGCACGCTCAAGAACAACGGCGAGAACCCCGACGGCGATCCCGGCGACGCCGACGGCGACTACAACCTCAACTACTGGAACGCCGACGACGGCAAGCGCCACGAGACCCGCAGCGGATGGGCTCCGCTGAAGACCGCGGCCCTCGCCATCTCGCGGGGCGACGACGCCTAGTTGCACGCCCCCGGCAGCGACGCGGCGGCCCATCCGGCATCACCGGATGGGCCGCCGCGCTGTTCGACGTCAGCGGTCGAGCGCCCGCTCCCCGTCCTCGCGCAGGGCAGTCACTTTCCAGATTCGTTCACATCACCGGCATCACCCTGCCAGCGGGCCAGGTCGTCGCGCGTGCGCCGCGTGTCGGGGTGCTCAGAACCGAGCACCCGGAGCCGATCAGCGAGCAGAGTTGCGAACCCGTCGACCGCACCCGCCGCATCACCGGCTTCACCGCGCCAATGGGCCAGGCTGTGCCGAGTGGACAAGATGGAGGGGTGATCCGGACTGAGTACCCGGCTCTGGTCGGACAACACGTCCTGAAGTTCTGCGACCGCACCCTTCGCGTCCCCGACTCGACCTCGCCAGTAGGCAAGGTTGTGCCTGGTGATCAGGACGTCCGGATGACTCGGACCGAGCACGCTGGACTCATCGGCGTACAGTTCCTGAAATTCCGCGACCGCACCGGCGGCGTCACCGGATTTCCCGCGCCAGTAAGCAACATCGTTGCGAGTCATCAGAGTCCTCGGGTGATACGGGCCGAGCACGCGAAATTGATCGACCAGCAATTCTTCGAGCTTCGCGATCGCGTCCATCACATCGCCGACCTTGCCTAGCTGGTTGGCCAAGGTACGGCGGGTGGAAAGGGTGTTGAAGTGGTCCGAGCCGAGCGACCTGCATTCATCGGCCAGCAGGCCCTCGATGTCGACGATCGCCGCGCCTCCTTCCTCCGTACTGCCCTTCAAATAGGCCAAGTTGTGACGAGTGGTCAGAGTATCGATGTGCTCCTGGCCGAGCCGTTCGGTGCTCTCTGCGAGCAATTGTTCGTACTCGGCGACCGCCTTCGCCACATCGCCGACCGCCTCCCGAAAGCGGGCCAGCTCGTGGCGAGTGTAGAGAGTGTCGATGTGGCCGACACCGAGCACTCGGGATCGATCGGTAAGGAGGTCCTCGAGTTCCCCGACAGCCCCTGCCGTATCTCCGGATTCACCGTGCCAGCAGGCGAGGTTATGGCGGATGGCCAGGGTGTCCGGATGATCCGGGCCGAGCCGCTGCATAGCGTGAGATCGGAGGGCTGTGAAGTACTCGGCGGCTTCGGTGACGCGTCCTGCCGCGCCTCTGCTGTTGCCGGCGCGGGAGAGCACGGGGTGCCAGAGCCGGGTTCGCCGGTGGAGCGTGTCGGTGTTCGTGCGCAGGACCTGTCCGTATTCGGTGTCGCGTTCGATCTGCGGCCATGCGCTCATGAGAGCGTCGGCGGCGGCGTGGGCAACGATGGCGAGCTGTTCGTCTCCGAGCCGATCACGGGTGGATCGCTGGACGAGTTCGTGGATTCGAACGCTGCGATGGGGGTCGTCGGAGTCGACGATGACCAAGCTGAGGCGATTGAGGCCGTGCAAGGCCTCCCGTACGTCCTCAGCCTCGACCGGCTCTGCAGCACCGAGCCTGGTAGCGAGATGCTCCAGGACCGCCGGAGCGGTCAAGACCGCATCGGGGATGCCATTGGGATCGAGTACGGCGGCGAGCTCCAGCACGGGCAACGCCAGCCCGGCGGGCGCCAGTTGGTCGGCCAGTTCCATCGAGAGCGACCACGTGGCGGCCAGTGTGGCACGGTGGTCGTCGGGCAGGCTCTCCGGCTCGGGCACTACTTCGTGCAGTCGTCTGCGTTGATCCACGAACCGTTGCAGGTATGCGGCGCAGGTCAGCTTCCGGTCGGTGAGGTAGGCAGCGGCCTGAGCCAACGCGACGGGGAGATACCCGAGCTCGGCCGCAAGTTCGGCGGCGCCGTCGGCCGACGCCGAGCTGTCAGCCAGCTTGGTACGCAGGTAGGCGGTTGCTTCGACCGCGGTGAACGTGCCGACTTCGATCAGGTGGCCGCGACGGGTGAGGGCGGCATCTCGGCGACGAGTGGTCACGACCACGCGTCCGGTCAGCTGTCGCGGTGGCCACAGCCCACGCAGGTCACTCGGCTTCTGCACGTCGTCGAGAACGATCAGCCATCGACGGTCGGTGGCAGCCAACCACTCCAGGAAACGGTCGCTCGCTTCCTGGTCGTCCCGTTCGCCAGCGCTCTGACCGATCTTCACCGCCGCCGTGGCATAGCTCGACACGATCGCTTCCTGCGCCGCCGCCGTAATCCACACCAGCAGGTCGACCTGTCCGGTATCCCACATCAGACGTGCGAACTCAGCCACGAGCTGCGTCTTGCCCGCACCACCCATCCCAGCGAGCACCGCCGTACTCCCGGCACCAATGGCATCGGCCAACGGAGCGCTCAGATCGCGCTCCTGAAAGCGGTCGGCACCCAGCGGCACCACCCCGACCCGGCACGGCCACCGCACTTCCGGTGCGTGGTGATGATGCACTCCTCCCACGTAGGCATCACCGTGAACGCTCGCGGCTTGAACGGCATTTCGGACCGCACCGCTGATTTCGTTGGAGGTGCCCAAGGGCTCAGCCATGTGATCAGTATGACAACTCCGACAAAGCGCCACCTTAGGATTTCCTGGACGAGGCCTGAGTTCCGCGTCCCTGATCCAAAGACCTTCGGGAGAAGACTCCAACCTGCTTACGTGGCTCGGGCACCTGTTGAGGCTGCGGGCAACGCCCCGGCCCGGTGGGGCGCCGACGGATCGGCGCCCCAGCGGTGCTCAGTCCTCCAGCAGGTCCTCGATGGTGATCGGGATGTGGCGGATTCGGGTGCCGGTGGCGTTGAAGATCGCGTTGGCCACCGCGGCGGCCATGCCGACCGCGCCGATCTCGCCGACTCCGCGCGCGCCGACCGGGTTGTGCAGGGTGTCGGGGTGCTCGACGAAGTGCACGTCGATGTCGGGGATGTCCGCGTGCACCGGCAGCAGGTAGCCGGCGAAGTCGCCGTTGGCGATGCGGCCGTTCGGTTCGACCTCCATGCCCTCGTGCAGCGCCGCCGACACGCCCCAGATCATGCCGCCGCTGAGCTGGCTGCGGGCGGCCTTCTCGTTGATGATGCGGCCCGCGTCGAACACGCCGAGCAGCCGCGACACCCGCGCCTCCCGGGTCCAGCGGTGCACCCGGACCTCGCAGAACTGGGCGCCGAACGAGCTGAACGAGTGCTTCGTCAGCTCCTCCCCCGGCGCCGAGGACCCGGTGGCCGATAGGGAATCCCGGCCCACGGCCCGCAGCAGCTCGTCGAACGGCATGCTCCGGCCGTCGGCGAACAGGTGCCCGTCGGCGTAGGTGACCTCGGCTCCGTCGAACGGTGCGCCCGGCTCGGCCGCCAGCTCCAGCAGGGAGTCGAGCACCGCGGAGGCGGCGACCATCACGGCCGAACCCGCGCTGGCGGTGGCCGTGGAACCACCGGACATGCCGCCCGGCGGCAGCGACGAGTCACCCAGCCGCGGCGTGACCCGCTCCGGCGCGATGTCCAGCGTTTCGGCGCCCACCAGCGACAGCACGGTCAGCAGGCCGGTGCCCGGGTCCGCGCCGCTGGTGGCGACCTCGGCCCCGCCGTCCGCCCCGAGCGTGACCCGCACCGAGGCGGGGAAGCGCAGCGCGGGGAACATGGCGGTGGCCGTGCCGACCCCGACCAGCCAGTCGCCGTCGGTGCGCCCGGCCGGGGTGCGCTGGTCCCAGCCGAAGCGCTGCGCGCCGATCCGGAAGCAGTCGTCGAGGTACTTGCTCGACCACTGGAGGTCTTTTCCGGGCGGTGCCAGCGAATTGTTCCGCAGCCGCAGCTCGATCGGGTCCATCTCCAGCTTCACCGCGAGCTCGTCGATCGCGCTCTCCAGCGCGAACGAGCCGGGCGCCTCACCGGGGGCGCGCATGAACGTCGTCGGCGGCAGGTTCAGCGGCACCATCTTCTGCCGCAGCGACAGGTTCGGCGTGGCGTACCACTCGCGCGAGGTGCCGTGCGAAGTCGGCTCCACGAACGAGCGATCCGCGCCGGTGCTGCACCACGAGTCGTGGCGCACCGCGGTGAGCGTGCCGTCCACCTCGGCGCCGAGCGAGACCTCCTGCACCGTGGCCGCGCGGCCCGCGGTCGCGGTGAACACCTGCTCGCGGGTCAGCGACGCCTTCACCGGCCTGCCGAGCTCCCTGGCCGCTGCCGCCGCCAGGAACGCGGGCGCGGAGGTGCGGCCCTTGCCGCCGAACGCGCCCCCGACGTACGGGTTCACCGCGTGCACCTGGGACGGGTCCAGCCGCAGCGCCATCGCCAGCTCCGCGGCCTGCATGTCCGAACCCTGGCTTCCACTGTGGACGGTCAGACCCTCGGAGTCCCACCGGGCGACGGCGGAGTGCGGTTCCATCGGGGCGTGGTTCTGCGGTGCCGTCGAATAGGTCTCCGCGACCACCACCGCGCTGGCCGCCAGCGCGTCCTCGATGGACTCGACGCCGTCGGCGAGGATGTCCAGCGAGGGGCCGCCGCCGTGGTCGGAGGAAGGCGCGTCCTCGGCGCCCGCGAGGCCCTCCTCCAGCGAGGTCAGCGCGGGCCGCTCGTGGTAGGCGACCTCGACCAGCATCGCCGCGTCGCGGGCCTGCTCGAAGGTCTCGGCGACCACGAAGCCGATCGGCTGCCCGTAGTAGGCGACTTCCTTGTCCTGCAGCGGAACCCACGTGTCGCCGAACGCCGGGAGCGTGGGCGTGGCCAGCTCCAGCGGGTCGAACGGCGAATACGCCCCGAGCACGCCGGGCGCGGCGCGGACCGCGGTGAGGTCCATCGACGCGATCTCGCCGTGCGCGATGGTGCTGAGCACGAGATATCCGTAGGCCATGCCGGGGAAGTTGTGGTCCACCCCGTACTTGGCGCGACCGGTGGCCTTCACCGGCCCGTCGAGTCGGCTGGGCATCAGCGGCTCCCCTCGGTCAGTTCGAGCAGCGCGCGGATCACGGTCCGCTTCAGCAGGGCCGGCTTGAAGCCGTTCGCGCCGCGCGTCCGGGCACCGTCGGCGGCCACGTCGGCGGCGCGCTCGAAGGACTCCTCGGTCGTGGGCAGCCCGCGCAGCGCCTCCTCGACGGCGTGCAGCCGCCACGGGACGGTGGCCACCCCGCCGACCGCCACCCTGGCGTCGGCGATGCGGTCGTCGCGCACGTCCAGCGCGACGGCGGCCGAGCTCAGCGCGAACTCGTAGGACTGCCGGTCCCGCACCTTCACGTAGGTGGAGTTCGCCGCCCAGTCCAGGCGCGGGACCACCACCTCGGTGATCAGCTCGCCCGGCCGCAGGTCGTTCTCGACCTCGGGGGTGTCGCCCGGCAGCCGGTAGAACTCGGCGAGCGACACCGTCCGGGAACCGTCGGCGCCCAGCAGCCGCACCTCGGCGTCGAGCGCGGTGAACGCGACCGCGACGTCGCTGGCGTGGGTGGCCGCGCAGGAGTCGCTGGTGCCGAGCACCGCGTGCATCCGGCCCGCGCCCTCCATCGCCGGGCAGCCGCTGCCGGGTTCGCGCTTGTTGCAGGGCATCGCGACGTCGCGGAAGTACGTGCACCGGGTCCGCTGCAGCAGGTTCCCGCCGATGCTGGCCATGTTGCGCAACTGCTGGGAGGCGCTCAGCAGCAGGGCCTGCGAGATCATCGGGTAGACGTCCGGGTGTGCGGCGATGTCGCCCATCCGCTCCAGCGCGCCGATCCGCAGCCCGTCCTCGGAATCGAGGCCGCGCAGCGGCAGCTCGTTGATGTCCAGCACCCGCTGCGGGGTGAGGACGTTGAGCTTCATCAGGTCGACCAGCGTCGTGCCGCCGGCCAGGTAGGTCGCCGGTTCCGCGGTGGCCGCTGCGACCGAATCAGGGGTGTCGAGCTCAAAGGGTCGCATCGGTGCGCCTCGCTTGGTCGATCGCGGCGATGATGTTCGGGTAGGCCGAGCAGCGGCACAGGTTGCCGGACATGAACTCGCGGACGTCGTCGACGTCCTGCTCGATCGCGGCGCTGGCCGACATGAGCTGCCCGGAGGTGCAGAAACCGCACTGCATGGCGTCCTGGTCGACGAACGCCTGCTGCAACGGCGTCAGCTCCTCGCCCTCCGCCAGGCCCTCCACCGTGGTCACCGGTTCTTTCACGGTGGCCGCCAGGGTGAGGCAGGAGAGCACGGGCCGGCCGCCGACGTGCACGGTGCACGCACCGCACTGGCCGCGGTCGCAGCCCTTCTTCGGCCCGGTGATGTCGAGCCGTTCGCGCAGCGCGTCCAGCAGCGTCACGCCGGGTTCGGCGTCGAGCTGCTCAGCGCTGCCGTTGACTTCTAGTGAGATGTGCAATGGAACTCTTCTCCGCTGGAATTCCGCACCGGAGCAGGGCGGCATGATGTGGTGGGGGTGGTGGCCACGTCGAGCACGACGCCACGCCGGGAACCGGATAAAAATCCGCTGTCCTCATCGAAGCTAGCGGATTAGTATCCGCTCGGCAAACGACGCTGTTCCGGTCGATTCATGCAGTTCCGGAGGCTCTCGGCAGCAGAGCGGACGAAGGAGGAGCGATGGGGACGGGCGCGGTGAACCACCGGCGCGCGGACACGCGGCGCAACCACGAGCTCATCGTCGCGGCGGCGGCGGAATCGCTGTCGAGCTCCGGCGAAGTGTCGTACAACGCCATCGCGAAGCGGGCCGGAGTCGGCGTCGGCACCGTCTACCGCCACTTCCCCGCTCCGCAGGACCTCATCCTCGCGGTCTACGAGCGGGAAGTGCGGCACCTGGTCGAAGTGGTGCCCAGCCTGCTGGAGTCGCACCGCCCCGAAGAGGCGTTCCGGGTGTGGACGACGGACCACCTGGCGCACTACATGATGACCAAGCGCGGCCTCGCGAACGCGCTCAGCGCCGCGACCGCCGCCCGCGGCGAACTCCCCAAGAGCGCGCACCAGGCGATGGTCGGCTCGCTGGCGACCCTGCTCGCCGCCAACGCCGAAGTGGGCGCGGTGCGCGCGGACCTCGATCCGGAGACGGTGCTGCGCGGCCTCGGCGGCCTGCTGTTCCTCGACCAGCACGGCCCCTGGCGCGCCCAGACCGAAAAGCTCATCGACCTGCTCTGGCGCGGCATGTCCACCTGCCCCCCGCGCGAGGACGACGCCGAGTAGCCGCCGTCAGGCTCGCGCGGCGAACCAGAGCTTGGCGATGGCGACGACGTAGAGCAGGCCGACGATGCCGTGGACGATGAACGCGGCGATGTTGAGCTCGAAGTTGGACCCGGTGGGCAGCAGGCAGAGCTCGGAGATGAGCAAGGCGACGGGCCAGGACGCGATCAGCACCGCCTTCTGCCGCTTCGACCAGGACCGGTTGAAGACCGCGAGCGCGGAACCACCGGCCCAGGCCACGAACGAGAGCACGAAGGCCGCTGCCGCCGTGGCACCGGTGATCTCCCAGTCGGGGTTCTCGTCGAACCCGGCCGACAGCCCGATGAGCCCGCCGACGAGGAAGGTGAGCGCCGCCGCGCCCGCCAGCATCGCGCAGGCCAGCGCGGCGGCGAGCACCGAGCCCAGCCGGGCGGATCGCGCGCGTTCCGGCTCGACGCCCGCCTCCGCGGCGACCTGCTCGGGCGTGCCCATCCGAGCGAGCGCGTCGTCGACGGTCGCGGCGTCCGCGTCCGGGGGCACGCTCGCGTCGAAGTGCTCGTGCACCCCGGCGATCACGTCCCGGCGCACGGACACGGGAGCGTGCCGCAGCAGGTCGTTGAGCTCTTCCAGGTAGATGTGCACGCGAGGGTGGGTCTTGGTCACGATCGTTCTCCTGTCATGGCGGAATCGACGGCGCTGCGGAAGGCAGGCCAGGTGGATCGGAAGGTCTCCAGTGCCGTTTTGCCCTCTGCGGTGAGCGCGTAGTAGCGGCGCGGCGGACCGGTCGCGGACTTCACTTGGCTGGTCTCCACGAGCCCTTGCCGCCGGAGGCGGGCCAGCAGCGGGTAGAGCGTTCCCTCGCTCTGCAGCAGGACGTCGTGCGCACCGAGCCTGCGCGCGATGTCGAGGCCGTACAACGGCTCGACGTCGATCATCGCGAGGATGCAGTACTCCAGCACACCCCGCCGGAGGTGGGTGAGAACGGCGCTGTCATCCGGAACCATGCCACGCAACATACCGGCAAGATCAGCACCGCGCAAAGCAGGCCGCCCGCACCGCCGACGGACGCCACCCACCGCCGAATCTCCCCACCTCCCCCGCGACCCGAAATTGATCCACACTGGACCTGTTCGATTTCCCTTCACCCAAAAGGAAAATCATCCGGACCTCAGCACGACATGTCCCGCGCCCGCGGAAGCCGACGGCCACCGCGTTCCAGCAGCGGCACGGACGGCGGCCACCGCGCGCACTCGGGCCGCCGAGCCGCGTGGCCGCGGAGTGTGACGGGGGACACCGTTTTCGGGCGCGGAAGTCGCTTGTCCATGCCGCTGCGGCATAGTCGAAACTGCTCCCAGATGAGGCGCACGGGTCTCCGTTCGGTCGACCGCCTCGCGCAGGCCGGACGAACTCCTCGCCGCATCGAGGGGGTATTGGAAGCACGAAGGAGAGACATGACTGGTGCAGGCCGCAAGCAGCAGGAGATCGGGCTGGAGGGTGACACCGCCCCCTCCCTGCGCGTGCCGACCGGGGGCGAGCTCCACGGCGCGTCGCACACGCCCGCCGCGTCGGCGGGCGACGCCCCGGAAGCCGGATCGGACGCTCCGGCGGAGAAGAAGAAGCGGTTCCGCTGGCGCAGCAAGGACTACACGCCGGAGGAGCTGGAAGAAGCCCGGCAGGCGTTCCGCGACCAGATGCCGTGGGACCACCCGATGTCGCGCGGTGACAAGTTCCTGGTGTTCGCCACGTTCGGCATCGTGGTGCTGATGATGGCGTCGATGCCGTTCCGGCCGTTCCTGATCGCCTCGCATCCGCTCGCGCTGAGCGCGGTGACCGGCAGCCTCTCGGCGATCGGCGCCGGCGCGGCGTTCGCCCGCGTCGGCGACGCCGAGCTGTGGCTGGTCGTCGCGGCGGGCGTGTTCGGCATGATCAAGTTCGACTGGTTGTTCTGGCTCGCCGGCCGCAAGTGGGGCGCGAAGATCATCGAGTTGTGGGCGCCGGGCGAGTTCGGCAAGCGGTTCGTCGCGCGGGTCCAGTCCTGGCCGCGCTGGGCGATGCCGCTGGTGCTCATCGTCGCCGCGCTGCCGGGCATCCCCGCCCCCGCGGTGTTCGCCGTGGCCGGGCTGAGCGGGATGGGCCTGGTGTCGTTCCTGATCTTCGACGCGGTCGGTGCCGCGCTGATCGCGGGCCTGGTCGCGGGCCTCGGCTACGGAGTCGGGCAGCACGCCGTCGACTTCGTCCTGATGATCGACGACTACGCCCTCTACATCACGCTGGCGCTGGTCGTCTGGGTCTCGATCCAGGCGGGCTACAAGGGCCACAAGAAGGACCAGGAGAAGAAGAAGCAGAAGGAGCAGCAGGCGGCCTGACCGCCCTAGCTCCCCGACGGCCGCCGCGCCCCCTCCGCGATGAGGGGCGCGGCGGCCGTTTCACTTTTGACGGGCGGGGTTTTCGCCTCCGCGTCCACGCGATGTGCTGCCGTGGCACCGGAAGACGGCTCAGCACGCGACGCTCCGGCCCGTGCCGCGTGTCGTGGCCGCTAGCGACCTTGGTGGTCGTCGAACGCCCCGGCGAACACCGTTCCAGCGGGCCGCACACCATCACCGATCGTGACTTCACCGCCACCGAACGGGGCGACCACCTGGGAAAATGTGACGGCGGCCCCAGGTGGTCCTGCGTGAACTTACGGGTGCGTAGCCTGACTCCGTGGCTGAGATCGTGTACCCGCCCGTCGTGCTGGCGGCCAAGACCATGTTCCGCGTGCTGGACAACCGGCTCCGCGTGACGGGAACCGAGCACATCCCGCGCCAGGGGGGCGCGGTGATCGCGTGCAACCACGTCAGCTACCTGGACTTCATCTTCTGCGGCCTCGGCGCGCAGCCCGCGAAGCGGCTGGTGCGGTTCATGGCGAAGAAGGAGATCTTCGACAACCGGATCGCCGGTCCGCTGATGCGCGGCATGCACCACATCCCGGTGGACCGGGCCGCGGGCAAGGGCTCCTACGACGAGGCGGTCGAGCGGCTGCGCGCGGGCGAGGTCGTCGGCGTGTTCCCCGAAGCGACCATCAGCCGCTCGTTCACCGTCAAGCCGATCAAGTCCGGCGCGGTCCGGATGGCCGCCGACGCGGGCGTGCCGGTCGTGCCGATGTCGCTGTGGGGCACCCAGCGGCTGTGGACGAAGAGCCGGCCGCGCACGCTCACCAAGCGCCACGTGCCGATCCACATCCACGCCGGTGAACCGTTCCAGCCCGGCCCGGACGACGACTTCGACGCCCTCACCCAGGACCTCCGCACCCGCATGGCGGCGATCCTGGACGACCTCCAGGCCGGGTATCCGGACCGGCCCGCGGGCGAGGACGACCGCTGGTGGCTGCCCACCCACCTCGGCGGCACCGCCCCAACCCCGGACGAGGCGGCCGCCCTCGACGCCCGCCCCGGCAACGACTGAGGGTCTCACCCCGCCGTCGGTGCCACGTCCAGCCTGCGGATCAGCGGGTCGTCGGGCAGGGCCCGCGGGTAGTGGCGGGAGACCGCCGGGTCGTGGCCCGGGATGACCTGGCCGGGGGCGAGCGCGTCGAGGCGCACGGACGTGTCGCAGTAGTCGTCGGTCCGCACCACCACCGAGAACGGCGCGCCGTCGGGGGAGTCGCCGCCGACGCGGTTGTCCAGGTAGTGCCGGGCGTCGGAGGCGAGCACGACGGGGCCGCGCGCGGTCGGGACCCGCACCGCCTGCGAGCCCGGCGTGTGGCCCGCCGCGGGGTGCACCGTGACGCCGGGGGTGACCTCGTACTCGCCTTCGCGCAGCCGCACCCGCCCGCGGTGCAGCAGGGCGACGAGCTCGCAGACCTTGTCCGCGTCGTACGGGCGGCGCAGGAAGCGGTGCGCCATCGACGGTCCGGTGGCGTAGGCGAGTTCGGCCTCCCGCACGTGGAACGTCGCGTTCGGGAAGGCTCCGAGGTTCCCGGCGTGGTCCCAGTGCAGGTGGGTGAGCACCACGTCGGTGATCGCCGCCGGGTCGAGGCCGAGCCGGCGCACCGACTCCGCGGGGTCGCGCTCGTAGTCGATGCCGCGCCGGCGCGCCGTGGCCTCGTCGGCGCCGACGTCGACGAGGACGACGTGCTCGTCGGAGACGGCGAGCCAGCAGAAGCAGTGCAGCGACTGGTCGGTCTCCGGGTACCGGAACCCCGGGGTCGGCGCGTAGTTCTCCGGCGCCGTCCGGTGCCCGATGCCGTAGCGCAGGGCGTAGAGGCGGTAGGTCATGCCGATCGTGCTCCTCTCGCGGCGATGTCAATGACGATGCGACCGGGGAACCCGGCGTGCAGCCGCGCCATGCCTTCGGCGACCTCGGACAGCGGGATCGAGGTGGACGCCGCGAGCCGGTCGACCGGCAACCGGCCCGCGCCGTGCAGCGCGGCGTAGCGGGGCACATCGCGCCGCGGCACGCCGGAGCCGAGGTAGCTGCCGGAGACGGTGACGTCGTGCGCGACGAGTTCGGCGGGCGGAACGGGCCAGCGCGCCGCCGGGTTCGCCAGGCCGACCATGGTGAGCCTGCCGCCCCGGCGCAGGCCGCGGTACGCCGATTCCACCGCGGCGACGGCACCGGCGGCTTCGAACGCGTGGTGCGCTCCGCCGCCGGTGGCCTCCCTGATCCGCTCCGCGGTCGACTCGTCCGCGTGCAGGGCCAGGTCGGCCCCGAGTTCCAACGCCCGTTCCAGGTGCGCGTCGTGGCGATCGACGGCGATGATCGGCGCGGCTCCGACGGCGCGCAGTCCGAGCACCGCCGCCAGCCCCACCCCGCCGCAGCCGAACACCGCCGCCGACTCGCCGAGTCCGACCCGGGCCGCGTTGACCACCGCGCCCACTCCGGTGCTGACCGCGCACCCGAGCAGGGACGCGGTGCGCAGGTCCGTTCCCGCCGGTACCGGGATGACCGAGGCGGCGTCCACCACGGCCCGCTCCGCGAACGCGGACACGCCGAGGTGGTGGTGCACCGGTTCCCCGTCCGCGTCGCGCAACCGGCGTCCGCCCGCCGCGAGCTCGCCCGCGGTGTTGCCCGCGTGGGCCCGCGAGCACAGCACCGGGCGGCCGTCGCGGCAGAACCCGCACCGCCCGCAGGACGCGACGTAGGTGAACACCACGGGATCACCGGGGCACACTTCCGTCACCGACCGGCCGGTGCGCGCCACGACCCCGGCGGCCTCGTGCCCGAGCACCATCGGCAGCGGCCGGGGCCGATCGCCGGTCAGCACCGACAGGTCGGAGTGGCACAGCGACGCGAAGTGCACGTCCACCAGCACTTCGCCGTCGCCGGGTTCGTCGAGCCGCACCTGTTCGACGGACAACCGCGCGAAGTCCGGTTCGGGGCCCGGTTCTCCGCGCAGCACCGCCGCGCTGATCGTCGTGCTCACCGCCGCACCTCCGCGTCCAGCGACATCACCAGTGAGTCCACATCGGACTCGACGCCGAGTCCCCGCACGGTCCGCGCGACCGTTTCCGCCTGCTCGCGGGACGTTCTGCGGGTCGCGTTGCCGAGGAACTTCGCCATCACGTCCTCGTCGGTGAAGCGGTTTCCCGGCGTGCCCCGGCTCGCCGTGACGCGGCGGGTGATCTCCCGGCCGTCCCCGAGGTGCAGCCGGACCTCGCCGGGGAAGCGCGCGGGGTAGTCGCTGTCCGGGTCGGGCGGGCACTCGACGAGCCGCGCCACGGCCAGCACCTCCGGGTCGTCGAGCGGGTCGTCGTAGAAGGTCGCGAGGTCCAGCCTGCCGCGCACCAACACGCTCGCCACCGCGTACTGCACGCTGAACATGGCGTCGTAGGTGGTGGCGGGCGCGATCTTCACCGCGGCCGGTTCGGTCACCTCCGGCATCACGCCCGGCGAGGTGGGGCAGACGATCCGGGTGACGTCGGCGGCCCGCACCGTGGCGACCCCGAGCTCGTCGAGCACCTGGAAGGCGGCGTCGGCGAAGGCGTGGGTGAAGTGGCAGCACGGGTAGGGCTTGTAGGCGGTCTCCGCGGTCATCCAGCGCTCGCCGAGGGTGTCCAGCCCGAGTCCCGCCGCGTCGGGGACGAACCCGAGGTGCGTGGCGAACAGGCCCTTGGTCCCCTCGAACACCGTCACCGGGCCGCTGAACCCCGACTCGGCGAGGGTGAGCGCGATCAGCCCGGAGTGCGCCGCCCAGCCGGGGTGCACGCGCTTGAGCCAGGAGTTGCGGATCTCCAGCAGCCCACCGGCCTGGCTCCCGCAGAGCCCGAGCGCGTTGCGCACGGTCTCCGGTGCGACGCCTCGGATGCTCGCGGCCGCGCACGCGGCGGCGAACGTCCCGGCGATGCCGGTGGGGTGGAAGCCGCGGGCGTGGAACCGCCCGGCCCCGGCCTCCGCGATCCGGCAGCCGATCTCCATGCCGAGCACGTAGCCCAGCAGCAGCCGCCTGCCGCTCGCCCCGGCCTCCTCCGCCGCCGCGAGCGCGCCCGCCAGCGCGGGCGCGGTGGCGTGGTAGACGGCGCCGACGTGGGTGTCGTCGAAGTCGAAGCCGTGGATCAGCGTGCCGTTGACCAGCGCCGCCGACGGAGCGGGCAGCGCGGTGCCGTATCCGACGGCGTGCGCCTCCTGGCCCGAGCCGAGGCGCTGGGCGGCGGTGTGCACGGCGTCGCCGAAGTTCATCGCCGACGAGCCGAGCGCGCTGCCGAGCGCGTCGAGGACGTGGTTGCGGGCATCGTGGAGCACCGCGTCGGGGATGTCGTCGAAGGTCGTGGCCGAGACGAATTCGGCCATGCGGGCGGACAACGTCTGCGGTGCGGTCATGCGCGCTGCTCCTCCGGGTGATCGACGGTGTCGGCCAGGCGGCGGCCCGTGGTCCGCTCGCCGAAGAAGAAGATGACGAGGCCTTCGCACAGGATGAACAGCGCGGCGGCGATGAACGCGCCGCTGAACCCGGCGAACGCGAACACCGCGGCGATCAGCACGCCGTTGACGGTGCCCGCGAGCCGCCCCATCCCGTTGGCCAGCCCGGCGCCCGCACCGCGCAGCGCGGTCGGGAACACCTCGGGCAGATAGCTGTAGATCACGGCGGTGTTGGTCTGCAGCAGCACGGTGGCGACGAACCCGCCGAGCACCACCAGCCACAGCTCACCGCTGACGGCGAACACGACGATCGCGGCGCCGCTGACCGCGGCCAGCACCAGGCTGACGGTCTTGCGCTCCCAGCGGTCGGCCACCAGCATCCCGGCGAACGCGCCGGCGAACGGCCCGATGGCGAAGATCGTGGTGATGGTCAGCGTGGTCTCGTGGCTGTAGCCCTGCTCGACCAGCAGCGTCGGCACCCACGCGTTGAAGCCGTAGAAGCCGAGGATGTCGAAGACCATCACCAGCGAGGCCACGATCGTGATCTTGCGGGTGCGACCGCGGAGCAGTTCGGTGACGGGCACCCGCGAGCGGCCCCGCACCGGCTCGGCGTCGAGCACGACGTCCTGGTCGGGTGTGAGGCCCGCTTCCCGCTCCAACTTCGTGATGATCACGTCGGCTTCGGCTTCGCGGTCCTGGACCAGCAGCCAGCGAGCCGACTCCGGCAGCTTGAACCAGGCCGCGATCGCCGGGACGATCCCGACGGCGGCGACGACGAACGTCCAGCGCCACGAGTCCGGGCCGATCGGCACCAGCAGCCGCGCGGCACCGGCGATGAACGGCACGCCCAGCAGCCCGATGCCGAGCATGAACGCCTGGATCCGCCCGCGTTTGTGCTGCGGGAACATCTCGGCCACGTAGACGATCAGCACCCCGGTCACGGCCTGCACGCCGAGTCCGCTGAGCAGCCGGAACACGCCGAGCAGCGCGAGGTTCGGGGCGAGCGCGCACAGGATCGACGCCACCGAGTAGAAGAGCGTCGCCGTGATCACGACGCGGCGGCGGCCGAACCGGTCGGCGAGCCGCCCGCCGACGATCGCGCCGAAGAACATGCCCATGAACGACAGCGAGGTGAGGTGGCCGACCTGCGCCACCGACAGGTCCCACTGCTCGCGGATCGCCGGTGCCGCGTAGGACAGGACGTTGAGGTCGGCCAGGTCGGCGATGAACAGGCTGCCCAGCAGCACCATCCAGGTGCGGTGCGTGCGGGTCGTCTTCGTCAACCGGTCCAGGCGCGCGACGAGCACGCGCCGTTCGTCGGGGGCCGCGGGTGCGGCGTCAGCAGTGCTGTCCATGACTCTCCTTTGAGCACGGGAAGAACACCAGCGGTTTCGTCGAGGAACGCGTCAGGGCCTTTCGAGATCGGTCGGGTGGCGCGTTCCCCGTTCGGGGTGAACGGCATCGTCGAGCGCCGTCCCGTCAGCGGCGGAACCGCCGAGCGGCGACCGGCTCGGCACCCGCCCCGCCGCGCGGGCCACGATCAACGCGGGCCCTCAGCCGATCGACAGCGATCGGTACTTCCCGCCGTGGAACACGAGCGGTTCGGCGGCCGGAACGGTCGCGGTGGCCAGGACCCGGAGCAGGACGATCCGGTGGTCGCCCGCGGGCAGGTCGTCGTGCGGGGCGCACTCGAACCAGGCGACCGCGTCGTCGACGTGGACCGCTCCCCCGCCGGTCGAGCTCCACCGCGTCCCGGCGAACCGGTCCACGCCGCGCGCGGACAGGCGGCGGCACAGCTCGTCCTGCCCCGCGCCGAGCACGCTCAGCCCGAGGCGCGGCAGCCCGGCCAGCACCGGCCACGTCGTCGAGGTGCGCTGCACGCACACCGACACCAGCGGCGGGTCCAGCGACACCGAGGTGAAGCTGCTCGCCGCCATGCCCACCGGGACCTCGCCGTCCAGCCCGCACACGGCCAGCACCCCGGCGGGCACGGTGCCGAACACCTGCCGCAGCCCGGTGGGATCCGCGACCGGGCGCAGCCGCGGCCCGCCCATCACGGCACCTCCACGTCGAGCAGCGGGGCGTGCTGCTGCGCGCCGAAGGTGTCGCGCTCGCCCGCGCCGCCCTGGTCGCCGAAGCGGACCAGGGTGAGCTTGAACGCCAGCGCGGGTGCGAAGAACGTGCACACCCGCACGTGCGAGACGTCCGCCCGGTAGAGCCGCGCGAGGCGTTCGGGGGTGAGCACGCCGCTGTCGCGGACGCGTGCGAAGGTCGCTTCGTCGGTGAACATCACGTCGAAGGTGATCTCGTGCGGTCCGGCGTTCTTGCTGCGGATCACCTTCGCCAGCTCGCGCAGGGCGGTCATGCGCCCACCTCCTCGCGCACCACGGCGTGCTCCAGCCCGTCGGCCTCCATCAAGTGGTAGAGGCTGAACGCGCACACCGGTCCGATCGGGTTGTCCAGCGGGGTCAGGGGCAGCGCCAGGTTGCCCGCGGTGGCGAGCTGACCGGGGTAGTTCAGGTGCAGCACCCCGATCCGCGCGCTGGTGCAGATCGCCTTGGCCGCTTCCGGGGTCTCCGCGACGACCTCGCCGAGGATGCCGACTTCGTGGCCCGGCACCGGGTTCGGTTCCCGCTGCCCCATCACCGCGTCCCGGCCGTAGACGTGGAACCGCACGCTCGCGGACCCGGCCGCAAGTTCCGGGTGGAGCTCGGCGGTTTCCGCTTCGACGCGCGCCAGGAAGTCGTCCAGCTGCCCGATGAGCACGGGGTCGTGGATCCCGCCGATGAAGATGCACCGGTGCCCGGTGATCGCGGCCCCCTCCACCTTGATCAGCCGTCGCGGTGTGGGCTCGAACCTGCTGCCGCTGACGCGCACCGTGCGCTCGTCGAGCTGCTCGTACGCGCAGCCGCCGACGTCGAGCACGCCGCCCGGGCCGGCGAGCAGGTCGGGCCTGCTGTTCTCGTAGAGCGTGTGCGCGGCCACCGACAGCGGAGTGCACCGCTGCTCCGGTCCCATCGGCTTGATGTCGAAGGAGTCCGCGCGCGCCGTCGCCAGCGCACCGCCGCCCTTCGGCTCCGCGCAGACACCGCCGCATTCGAGGATCTTGCCGATGTGCCAGGCGATTCCCGGTTCGATGCCGCGCGGCACGAGGAACGCCGCGTACGGCGCGGGGTCGTAGGCGCGTCCGGCGACGACCACGTCCACCGGCCCGGACAGGGCCGCTTCGAACGGTTCGGCGCCGATCTGCGCCACCACGGCCTCCGACGAGTCCACATCGGACTCAGAGGGCAGTTCGCCGCGCGCGTTCGGTTCGATCCTGCCCTGCGCCAACCGTTCCCGGACCACCGAGCGCGGCAGCTGCGAGTAGATCGCCGCGACGCGCAGCGCGATGCCCTGTTCCACGGCGATCCGGCGCAGCAGCTCGACCATCTGGTCCACCTGCTCGTCGGTGCCGGCCCCACCGGCCGAGCCGATCAGCAGCGGAATCCGGTGCCGGTGCACCGCGCGCACCATCGGCCGCAGGTCCCGCAGGTAGGACTCCTCGGTGACCAGGGTGTGCCCGAGCCCCAGCATCGACGGCCCCGGATCGGTGGAACCCGAGTCGACGACGATCGCGTCCACTCCCGCGCGCACGCAGGACTCGAAGTCCGCTTCCCGGTAGCCGTAGCCGAGCATGCCCGTCGGCGTCAGGACGGTGACCTCGCCGCTCATACCGCGACCTCCGCGGGCATCGGCAACCCGAGGTTGCCGCGCAGCGTGTCCGCGGCGTAGTCCTGCCCGACCAGCCCGCGCCGCCGCAGCTCCGGCGTGATCAGCCGCGAGAAGTCGTCGTAGCTGCCGGGCACCGAGGCGGCGGCGATCACAAAACCGTCGCCGCAGGTGCCGTGGAGCTCTTCCAGCCGGTCGGCGACGACGTCCGGGGTGCCCGCCACGATCTCGGCCTCGCGGAGCCTGCCGCGCCCGGAGAACTCCACGAAGTCCCGCACCGACGGATTCTCCTTGCCGCTCAACGTGATCACGCGGTCGCGCAGCCCCTGGTAGGACATCACGCGCAGTTCCGCGTCGGTGAACGGCTCCTCGTAGGGGCGCTTGCCGAAGTCGGTGTTGAGCGCCTCGCACAGCAGCGCCAGCCCGTCCTCGTCGCGCGCGAGACCTTCGAGCATCGCCTGCTTGCGCTCCACCAGCTCCGCCGTCTCCGCCGTCACCACGTTGATCAGCGGCGCGATCACCACCGAGTCCGGATCGCGACCGGCGTCCTCGACCCCTTGCCGCAGCCGGGTGTAGGTGCGGGCGCCGGATTCCACGTTCGCGAAGTGCGTGAAGATCACGTCCGCCCAGCGGGCCGCGAACGCCTGGCCGCGCCCGCTCGCCCCCGCCTGCAGCAGCACCGGCCTGCCCTGCGGCGAGCGCGGCACCGGGAACGTCCCGTGCGAGGTGAAGAACTCGCCCTCGTGCTCCAACCGGTGGACCTTGGCGGGGTCGGCGAACTCGCCGCTGCGCTTGTCGAGGATCAGCGCGTCGGACTCCCAGCTGCCCCACATGCGGGTGACGATGTCGACGAACTCGTCGGCCCGCTCGTAGCGCAGGTCGTGGTCGAGGTGCTCGGTGCGCCCGAAGTTCGCCGCCTCCGAGTCGTTGAGCGAGGTGACGATGTTCCACGCGGTGCGCCCGCCGGTCATCAGGTCCGCGGTGGCGAAGTGCCGGGCGACGTGGAACGGCTCGTAGTAGGTCGTGGAGTAGGTCGCGGCGACGCCGAGGTGCCGGGTGGCCATGGCCATCGCCAGCATCACCACCGTCGGATCCATCTTGACCGAGCGGATACCGTGCCGGACCGCCAGTTCGTGGCTGCCGCCGTAGATGTCCGGCATCGCCAGCCGGTCGTCGAAGAACGCCAGGTCGAACCCGCCGTGCTCCAAGGTGCGCGCGATCCGCGTGAAGTAGTCCGCGGTCAGGAAATCGCTCGCCGAACCCGGTGCGCGCCACGAACCGACGTAGTTGGAACAGTTCTGCGCCTGGAGGAACGCGATCAGCGCCATGTTCCGCCGTGAGCTCGTCATCAACACTCCTGGATCTGCTCTGCGCCCGGCCTGCCCGGCGGGCCCGGTGGATTCACAGCGTCGGCGAGCCGTGGCAGCATCACCAAGCGGAGTGACAGCATCTGCAACCAACGAGGGTGGCGGGATGGACGACGAGCTCTCCGGGCCGGCGCGCGTGCTGCACGTGCTGGAGGCGCTGGCCGGTCTGGAACAACCGGCGAACCTGGACGTGGTGGCGGCCAAGGCGGGGTTGAGCAAGTCCAAGGCCTACCGGTCGCTGCGGGTGCTCCAGGACGAGGGCTACGTCGACCACGTCGGCCGCAGCGGCTACCGCGTCGGCAGCCGCGCCGTGGCGCTGTCCTCGCTCATCGGCCCCCGACCGGCGCTGCTGCGGCTGGCGAGGCCCGCGATGGCCCGGTTGGCAGCGAGCGCCTCGGAGACGACGCACCTGCACCTGCGCAGCGGGACGCACCGCGTGGTGATCATGTCGGAGGATCCGCCGCACAACCCCGACCGGCTCGGCAGCACCGTCGGGGAGCGCTCCCCGCTGACCTCCGGCTGCGGGGGCACGTCGATCCTGGCGTTCCTGCCCGACGATCAGGCCCGCGAAGTGCTGCGCGGCGACGGCACGCCCAAGCGCAACGGCCTCGACGCGCTGCTGGCCCGGATCCGCGAGACCGGGTACGCGCTGTCGTTCAGCGACAACCACCCCGCGCTCAACGGCATCGCGGCCCCGATCTTCGACCCGGACAGCGGCCGGGCGATCGGATCGATCTCCATCGCCGGGCACGAGAAGCGCCTGCCGGAGCGCGCGCTGCTGCGGCTCGTCGACCCGCTGCGGGCCGCGTGCGCCGACCTGGCGCCGCGGCTCGCGGCGTTCCTCGGACCGAACTCCTCGGCCCGCCTCACCCCACTGGACGTCACCGTGCAGAACCTGCTGCCGGATTGAGGTTTCTCGCGGGTGGCCTTCGTAGCGGGTCGCTCAGCGGAACCTCAGTGGCTTCCTCGCTGCGGGATCTTTTTCCCAAGTGGCTCCGCCACGAGGGAAAAAGCTGTCCTCGCGAGGAAGCCACTGAGAACCCGCCGGTGGTCTTCTTGCTCAAGCCGGTCACCGCTCAGCGGCTTCGCCGCCGACAGGGCGCCGATCAAAAGATCTTTCTGCAAGGACCCTTGTCGTGCCGCGCCTCGGCGGATTGTCCGGAAGTTGTTGAGGTGGAACGGTTTTCTGCTTTTCGCGCACTGCCGCCCCGGTCCTGGTTCAGGGCCGGGGTGGGGGCCGGGTCAGGCCATCGACAGCGCATCGACGAGCCGACCGGCGTCGGGGTGCGAGAGGTTGCGGGCCACGTCGGCGATCGAGACCATGCCCACCAGCTTGGATCCGTCGATCACCGGTAGGCGCTTGACCTGGTGCTCGATCATCACGTCGAGCAGTTCGTCGACGGGGTCGTCGGCGCCGATCGTCACGGCCGCACCGTCGTTGAAGCTGCCCGAGTTCGTCTGGCCGGGGTCCTTGCCGGTGCCCAGACCGCGCACGACGATGTCGCGGTCGGTGAGCACGCCCTTGACCTTCTGGTCGGGCCCGCAGATCGGGAGCGCACCCACTCCCAGCCTGCGCATCTGCTGCGCCGCCAAGGCCAGGCTGTCGTCGGTCGCGACGCATTCGGGTTGTGCGGTCATGATTTCCCGTGCGGTGGTCATCGCGTCAGCACCTCGATCCTGCGTGGGTCCGCAACGTCGGCCCCCCGGGTGCCCGCTGACCGAGCCCCCAAACCTCCCCACCCGAGAATCCCCACCCGGTGACCCCGGCTCCAATTTCGCGAGAAATTGACGACCCACCCCCTCGGAAGCGCCCCCGAAAATGCAACTCCACCAGCACGAACAACCGTTGATCTCGTATCGGGGGTGGCGCAATTTCTCGCGAAATTGCGGGGAGTTGAACCAGGTGCGGCGCGGTTCGGCGGGTGACCGGGAAGCGGGCGGGAACTCGCCGGATGTCCGTCCATTGTGGCCAGTTTCCGGTGCGTTCACGAGCTCGGTGCTTGGAGCACCGAGCGGGCCTTCGCTCCCACGGTTTCGCGGATGCCGTCGGCGATGATCCGCAACGCGTCGGGATCACCGGCCAGCTGGGAACGGGCCGTGTTCAGCGCCTGCGACACCGTCACGTGCGGCGGGATCATCGGAACGGCCGCGTCGACCTGGGCATCGATCACGGTGGGGCGGTCCGCGGTCAGCGCCGCGTCCCACGCGGCACCCGCCTGCTCCGCCGCGTCCACCCGGATTCCGCGCAGTTCCAGCAGATCCGCCCACTTCGCGTACGGCACCTCGGGCAGGTGCTGGGCGTCGGGGAACGGCTTGTCCCCCAGCATCGCCCGCGTTTCCCACGTGACGTAGGAGAGGTCGTCGTTGGACAGCACGAGCACCGCGAAGCGCGGATCCGCCCACTCCCGCCAGTACTTCGCGACGGTGATGAGCTCGTTGACCCCGTTCATCTGCATGGCACCGTCCCCGACGAGGGCGACCACGGGACGCCCCGGGTGCGCGAACTTCGCCGCGAGCGCGTAGGGCAGACCACCGCCCATCGACAGCAGGGTGCCGGACACGCTGCCCAGCATCCCCGGCCGCATCTCCAGCGTGCGCGCGTACCAGCTCGTCGCGGTGCCGCAGTCGGCGGAGACCATGACGTCGTCGGGCAGCCGCGCGGACAGCTCGCGCACCACGAACTCGGGGTTGAGACCGGAGGTGTCCGCGGTCGCCCGCGCCTCGCTGTAGGAATCCCAGCGCCGGGTCCACGTCTCCACGTGCTCCCGCCAGCCGCGATCCGTCCGCTCGCGCAGCAACGGCAGCAGCGCCTCCAAGGTGGCGGCGGCGTCGCCGACCAGGTTGACCTCGGTGTCGTAGCGGGTCCCGCACCGCGTGCCGTCCACGTCGATCTGCACCGCCCGCGCTTGGCCGGGCGCGGGGTAGAACTCGGTGTAGGGCATGGTCGAACCGACGATCAGCAAGGTGTCGCACTCGCGCATCAGGTGCCAGCTCGCCGTGGAGCCGAGCAGCCCGATCGGGCCGGTCACCCACGGCAGTGCGTCGTCGAGCGCGGTCTTGCCCAGCAGGGCCTTCGCGACCCCCGCGCCCAGCCGCTGCGCCACTGCGGTGAGTTCGTCGCCCGCGCCGAGAGCACCCGCTCCCGCCAGGATCGCGACCTTCTCCCCCGAGTCGAGCACCTCGGCCGCTTCGCGCAGCGCCACCGGGTCCGGCGTGGTGATCGACGAGCTCGGCACCGACGACGTCCGGTAGTAGCCGTGCTCGTGCGGCGGCTCCGGGACCGCCTCCATTTCGAGCACGTCGCTGGGCAGCACGAGCGCGGTCACCGTGCGCTGCGCCAACGCCGTGCGGCAGGCCCGGTCGACGAGGTGGCGCACCTGGCTGGGCACCGCGAGCTGCTCGCAGTACGCGCCCGCGACGTCCTTGTACAGGCTCAGCAGGTCGACTTCCTGGTAGTAGCCGCCGCCGAGCGCGGTCTGCGCGGTGTGCCCGAGCAGCGCGACGACCGGCTGGTTGTCCAGCTTCGCGTCGTAGAGCCCGTTGAGCGCGTGGATCGCGCCCGGTCCGCTGGTCACCGCGCAGCACCCGATCGCGCTGCCGCCGTACTTGACGTCGGCGCAGGCCGCGAACGCCGCGGTCTCCTCGTGGCGCACTTGGACGAACTCGGCGGACTCGCGGGTCCGCAGCGAGGTGAAGATCCCGCCGATACCGTCCCCGGGATAGCCGTAGTAGCGGTGCACGCCCCACTCGGCCAGGCGGGCGAGGATGTGGTCGGCGACGGTGGTCGGAGCACTCACGGGTGTCTTGGCCTCCTCGTTCGCGGCCGGCCGCAAGAACCTCTGCTCGGAGCACGCGGCCGGCGAGTCGTGATCAGTGCTTACCCGCGCGCACGGGGAGCTACACATGCACGGTTGCGCGCGCTCGGCACGCGACGCGGGTGGCCGGGGCCGCTGCCCGGCGATTTCGGCGCCGCAGCGGCACATCCGCGTGGTGAGCGGGCACACCGGGAGTTGGACAAGACCGCCTCCCCGCTGGGACGGTGAAGTCGGGCGCGCCGAGCACCCGGCCCGCCTGAACGAACGCGACAGCCTGATCGGAGTGTTCGCGTCGGTTCTCACTTCGGGATTCGACGTCCCGCGCGGGGCGCACGGCGCGAGACGATGATGTCGTTACGGGATCGTCTGTTCCCTTCGTTGGCTGCCCCACCGTCAAGGAGGCAGTCGTGACCGCTTTCTTCCCGCACGAGACCACCACCGCGTTCGGCCCCGCTCGCGGGCCGATCGACCCGGTGGCCGCCGCTTCTCCCCCGGCTTCCCTGGAGTTGGGATCGTCCCGCCCCACCAGCGCCGCCGCCGTGGTGCACGTGGCGGGCGAGCTCGACGCCGAGACCACTCCGCGCCTGCACGAACTGCTGGCGCCGCGACTGTCCTCGGACGCCGAGACCGTGATCATCGATCTGTCCGGGCTGCGCTTCCTCGGCGTCACCGGCCTGCGCCTGCTGGCCCACGCGCACCGGAGCGCCACGAGCCGCTCCACGGCGCTGCGCCTGGTCGACGGACCGGTCTGCGTGGACCGCGCGCTGCACGCCGCGGGCTGGACCGGCACCGTCCCGACCTACCCGAGCGTCGCCGCCGCGCTAGCCGCCACGACGCGTTTCCGCGCCACCGGCTGAAGTTCCGCGGTTCAGGTACCCGCGGTGAGCTCGACGACGTTCTCGCCGGGGCGGCGTCCGGGGCCCGCGCTGAAGGGGACGAGGGCCGACGAGACCACGGTGGACGCCGCACTCTCGACCCGAACGAGCCGCTGCCCCTGCAGCCTGAACAACTTCACCCTCGCCTGCCACGTCCAGGCCGCGTCCGGGACAACGGACTCCGGTCGGCGCTAGAACGGTCGCGAAGATCAGTTGCTGCGCCCTGGTGGGCGACGAACCGCCCGCCGCCTCCCTGGCGTGGACCCCGATCAACCTTGCGGTGGGCGTCTGTGAAGATACGGCGGGTGACTGTCGAACGTGCGAGTGCGGCCTACGGGCAGCGTGCCGCGGAGTACACCGATCTCCTCGGGAACATCGAAGCGACCGCCGCCCCCGACCAGGACCTGATCGGCGCTTGGGCGCACGCGCAGCCGGACGGGCCGATCCTCGACGTGGGATGCGGACCGGGCCACTGGACGCATTGGCTGCACGAGCAGGGAATCGACGTCGCGGGAGTCGATCCGACAGCGGAATTCCTCGACGGCGCCCGGGTTCGCTTCCCCGACGTCCGGTTCCGGGCGGGGCGCGCGGATCGGCTCGACGTCCCGGACGCCGGTCTCGCGGGCGTCCTCGCCTGGTACTCGCTGATCCACCTGCACCCGGACCGGATGCCGGCGGCGCTCGCCGAGTTCGCCCGCGTCGTCGAGCCCGGCGGCGGACTGCTCGTCGGATTCTGCAACGGCCCCGAGCTGGAGCCGTTCGACCACGCGGTCACCACCGCGTACTTCTGGCCGATCGAGGTGCTCAGCCGCGCGATCGAGGACGCGGGCTTCACCGTCGTCGACCACACCACCCGTGCGGATCCGGGAGCACGACCGCACGGCGCGATCTCGGCTCACCGCATCGGCTGACCGGCTCCGCCCGACCGCGCGATGTCCCCGCAACTTGGGGACATCGGCGGAAAGCGACCGCTCAGGCGGTGGGCCTCAGGCGTCGCCGCGGTTGAGGAGTCGGCCGTGCGGGCCGGTCGTCTCGACGTCCGGGCCGACGATGCGGCGCCCGCGCAGCCAGGTTCCGCGCACGACCCCGGCCAGCGGACGCCCGTGGTACGGCGAGACGGGGTTGCGGTGGCGCAGCTTGCCGACGTCGACGACGAAGGCGTCGTCCGGCGCGAACACGCACAGGTCGGCGTCGTGGCCGACCGCGATGGCGCCCTTGCGGCGCATCCCGGCGACCTCGGCGGGCTTGCGCGACATCCAGTCGACCACTTCGGCGAGGCCGCGTCCGCGCACCCGCGCCTGCGTCCACACCGCGGACAGGCCGAGCTGCAAGCTGGACACCCCGCCCCAGGCGACGCCGAAATCGCCGCTGTCGAAGCGCTTCAGCTCCGGCGTGCACGGCGAGTGGTCGCTCACGACGCAGTCGATGATCCCGTCGACGAGCCCCTTCCACAGCAGCTCGCGGTTGCGCGCCTCGCGGATCGGCGGGCAGCACTTGAACTGGGTGCCGCCGTCGGGGATCTCCTCGGAGGTGAAGCTCAAGTAGTGCGGGCAGGTCTCGACGGTGATCTTGACACCGTCGGCGCGCGCGGAGGCGATCATCGGCAGCGCGTCCGAGGACGACAGGTGCAGGATGTGCACGCGGGCACCGGTGCGACGCGCGAGCTCGATGACCTGCGCGATGGCGACGTTCTCCGCGCCGCGGGGCCGCGAGCTCAGGAAACCGCCGTAGTCCTCGCCGTGCGCGGTCGGGGCGTGCTCGATCGCGTCGGAGTCCTCGGCGTGCACGATCATCATCGCGTCGTGCCGGGCGAGCAGCTGCAGCGCCTCGTCGAGCTCGGCCGGGCCCAGCGGCGGGAACTCGTCCACGCCGGAGTGCAGCAGGAAGCACTTGAAGCCGAAGACACCGGACTCGTGCAGCTCCCGCAGTTCACCGAGGTTGCCGTGCACGGCGCCGCCCCAGAAGCCGACGTCGACGTGGACCTTGGGCCTCGCGGTGTCGCGCTTGAGCTCCAGGGCGGCGGCGTCGATCGTCGGCGGGAGGCTGTTGAGCGGCATGTCGACGAGCGTGGTGATGCCGCCCTCGGCGGCGGCCCGGGTGGCGGTCTCGAAGCCCTCCCACTCGGTGCGGCCGGGGTCGTTGACGTGCACGTGGGTGTCGACCAGACCGGGCAGAAGGACCTCGTCCTCGGCGAGTTCGACGACCTCGGCGGCGTCGAGGGCCGCGTCGAGCGGTTCCACGGCCGCGATGCGCCCGTCCCGGATGCCGACGCTGCCGGACGTCTCCCCGTGCGGCCCGATGAGCCGATGCGCGCGGAACACCACGTCGAACGCCGATCCGGTGGCTGATTCGGCCACGCGGCACCTCCCTGAACCCGCTCACCCACCGCCCAGCGGACAAAACTTTCCGCAGAACGAAAGTATATCTACACGTATACGCAACCTAGAAGCGAGGTGAGCCCGAGTCAAGGGACCAACCACCCCCAACGCGCCTTGATCCTGTCAGCGGCGAAGCCGCTGAGCAGTGACCACGCACGCAGCCCGACCACCCGCGGGTTCTCAGCGGGCTTCTCGCGAGGACAGCTTTTTCCCTCGTGGCGGAGCCACTTGGGAAAAAGATCCCGCAGCGAGAAGCCCGCTGAGGTTCCGCCACCCGGACACCTCGCCAAAGCAAGAACAAATTCAGAACGTCATACGCTGCAGGACCATTGTTCGGCTTGCTTGGACATGGCGTTGCGCGACTTCCCACGCGCGGGCGCCGTCGCCCGCCGCGACCGCGGCGTAGAGCTCGTCGTGCTCGGCGCACACCCGCTCCGGCTCCGGGTTCACCCGGAACAACCACGCCAACCGGCCGTGCAGCGGTTCCAGCATCGACGTGAGGAGTTCGTTGCGGGACAACGCGATGACCTCGTCGTGGAACGCGGTGTTGGCCTCCGACATGGCGTCCACGTCCGACGAGTCCAGCGCGGCGCGCGCCTGCGCGGCCAGCCGCCCCAGCCGCCCCACGTCGTCGGCGTCGCTGAGCTGCGCCGCGAGCTTCGCGGCCAGCGCCTCCAACGCCTCGCGGACGTCGAAGAGCTCTTCCAGCTGCCGCCGGTCCAGGCTCCGGACGAACACGCCGCGCCGCCGCGGCAGCACCTCGACCAGCCCCGCGCTCTGCAGCATCCGGATCGCTTCGCGGACGGGCACCCGGGACACGCCGAACTCCGCGGCGAGCTCCTGCTCGAACAGCCGGTCACCGGGACGGAGGTGACCATCGCTGATCCGCGCCTGCAGCGTGCCGTACACCTGGTCGCGCAGCGGGACGCGCGCCTCCGCGTCCGGCTCTTCTGTCACAGGCACAAGTTCCTCCTCGCCGGCTGTGCCCACCAGCGTAAGGCGTCCTCCCGGCGTGATCCCCGCAGCGGGGCGGGCGCGGCCCGCGGGTGCGGTCACCACCCGCGGGCCGGGGAACTCAGCCGAGCGGCACCTCCTCGGGTTCGATCATCGCGTCGATCCGGATGCCGCGCGGGGTGTTCGCCTCCCGTTCGATCATCACTTCGACCAGCACCGGGCGGCTCGTCGCCACGGCCTCCTTGCGGGCCCACTCGATCGTCGTCGCGAGCTCACCGGGTTCGAACACGCGCCGCCCGGAGCAGCCGTAGGCCTCCATCACCTTGACGTTGTCGGTGCCGTGGGTGTCGTAGTGGATGTCGACCTCGGTGTTCATCTCGTACCCGAGTTCCGCCTGCCGGATCAGCCCGAGGTACTCGTTGTTCAACATGATGATCACGAACGGGATGTCGTACTGCGCGGCCACGGCCAGCTCCTCGACGAGGAACTGGAAGCCGTAGTCGCCGACGACCGCCGCCACCTCCGCGCCGGGCTCGGCGGACTTCACGCCGATGGCCGCCGGGATCTCCCAGCCGAGCGGGCCCGCCTGCCCGCACACCTGGTAGTGGCGGGGCTTGTGCGCGGTCTGGAACTGACCGGACCAGATCTGGTAGAGCCCGATCGCGGTGACGAAGTAGGTGTCCGGGTCGAACAGCGCGTTGATCTCCCGGAACACCCGCGGTGCCTTGATCGGCACCGCGTCGTAGTGGTCGGGCCTGGTCAACGTCCGCTTCAGCTCACCGACGCGCCCGGCCCACGAGCCGTAGCGCTTCGTCGGTCCGCGGCGCTCGACCGCCTCCAGCAGCGCCGTCAGGAACAGGCCCGTGTCGGACACGACGCCCAGGTCGGGCCCGAAGACCTTGCCGATCTGGGTCGGCTCGATGTCGACATGGATGAACTTGCGCGCCCCGCGGTAGACCTCCAGCGCGCCCGTGTGCCGGTCGCCGAACCGCGCGCCGAGCGCCAGCACCAGATCGGATTCGAGGAACGATTCGTTGCCGTAGCGCTGGCTGGTCTGGATGCCGGTCATCCCCGCGAACAGCTCGTGGTCCTCCGGGAACGAACCCTTGCCCATCAGCGTGGTCTGCACCGGGATGCCGAGCCGCTCGGCGAGCTCGCGCAGCTGCTCGTGGGCGTCTCCCAGCAGGACCCCTCCCCCGGCCAGCAGCAGCGGCCGGTCCGCTTCGAGCAGCATGTCCAGCGCCTTCTCCACCCGTGGCGGGTGCGGGTGCACGGCGGCGACGGGCAGCGGCGCGTCGATCTCGGGGTCCCAGTCGATCTCCTGCTGCTGGACGTCCAGCGGCAGGTCGATCAGGACCGGTCCGGGACGTCCGGAGCGGGCGGTGCGGAACGCCTCCCGGAAGATCCACGGTGCTTGGGCGGCTTCCTTGACCTGCACCGCCCATTTGGTGACGGGCTTGGCGATCTCCACGATGTCGACCGCTTGGAAGGCCTCCTGGTGCAGCTTCGAGGACACCGCTTGGCCGGTGATGCACAGCATCGGGATGGAATCGGCCTGCGCGGTGTAGAGGCCGGTGATCATGTTCGTGCCCGCCGGGCCGGAGGTGCCGATGGCGACGCCGACGCGCCCGTTGGTCCGCGCCCACCCGTCGGCCATGTGGGTGGCGCCCTCCTCGTGGCGCACGATGAGGTGCTTGATGTCGCGGTGTTCCAGCGCCGCGTACAGCGGGAGGATCGCGGCGCCGGGACAACCGAACGCCGTGTCGACTCCCTCGGATTCCAGGACGTCGACCACAGCCTGCATGACAGGGACTTTGGGCATGGTGTAGGAATTCCTCTCGGATGTGGCGCTTCGGACGCGCATCTGCCAGAACGGGTCGGCGGCACTGATCGCTTGGCGGCATTGGAGCCGCCGACTCGTTTCTCTTCTGTGCTGGTCGTGCTTCCGCTGCTCTGCGAGTTCGTGCGGATGGCGCCTGGTCCGTTTCTTGTCAGCGGCGGAGCCGCTGAGCAGTGACCAGCCAGAGCAAGGTGACCACCGGCGGGTTCTCAGCGGCTTCCTCGCGAGGACAGCGATTTCGCTGTGTATCGGACATACATCAGAAATCGATCCCGCAGCGAGGAAGCCGCTGAGGTTCCGCAGAGCGACCCCCTACAAAAGCCATCGAACTCAAGAGCGGCCGTTCAGCTGGGTGATCTGCTTCAGCAGGGCTGAGTGGTCGAGGGCGCCGTCACCTTGAGCCACAGAAGCGGCGACGAGTTGGGCGACCAGGGTGCCGAGGGGTGCGGTGAGGCCTGCTTCGCGGGCGGCGGCCTGCACGATTCCCATGTCCTTGTGGTGCAGTTCGAGGCGGAAGCCGGGGCCGAACTCGCGGTCGCGCATCTTCGCGCCCTTGGCGTTGAGCACGCTGCTGCCCGCGAGGCCGCCGCCGAGCACGTCCAGTCCGGCCTCGGTGTCGACGCCGTGCGCCTCCAGGAACACCAGCGCTTCGGCGAGCAGGCCGATGTTGCCCGCGACGATGAGCTGGTTGGCCGCCTTCACGGTCTGCCCGGCACCGGCCGGTCCGACGTGGACGATCGTGGCGCCGACGGCGCCGAGCACGTCCTCGGCGGCGGCGAACGCGTCCGCCGCACCGCCGACCATGATCGACAGCGTGCCGTCGATCGCCTTGGGCTCGCCGCCGCTGACCGGCGCGTCGAGCGCCCGCACCTCCCGCTGCGCCGCGGCTTCGGCGACGCGGCGGGCGGTGTCGGGGCGGATGGTGCTGCAGTCGACGAGCAGCGCGCCCCGCTGCGCGTGGGCCAGCACGCCGTCCTCGCCGAGCACGACGGCTTCGACGTCCGGCGAGTCCGGCAGCATGGTGAACACGACCTCGGCGCCCGCGACCGCCTCGGCGACGCTGCTTGCGGCGGTGCCGCCGTCGGCGACCAGCTGGTCGACCTTGGCCCGGCTGCGGTTGTACCCGGCGACCTCGTGCCCGGCCGCGACCAGGTTGGCCGCCATCGGGCCGCCCATGATGCCCAGGCCGATGAATCCTATCTTGCTCATCGTCGTGGTGCCTCCCTTTCCCTGCGGTGTGCTGCGGATCAGCGCGCGAGCCAGCCGAAGCTGTCCGCGCTGGCCCCGCTCGGCTTGTACTCGAGGCCGAGGTACCCGGTGTATCCGGCGGCGTCGAGCGCGGCGAAGTAGTGGTCGAAATCGATGTCCCCGGTGCCCGGTTCGCCGCGGCCCGGGGCGTCCGCGATCTGCACGTGGCCGATGTCGTGCGCGCGCCGCTCGATCACCGCGTCGAGGTCGTCGCCGTTGACCGTCAGGTGGTAGAGGTCGAACAGCAGCCGCAGGTTGTCCACGCCGCCTTCCTCGTGCACCCGGTCGACGACCCGCAGCGCGTCCGCGGCCGTCAGCAGCGGGTAGGTCGGCACGCCGCTGACCGGTTCGATGAGCACTCGCCCGTCGATGCGCGCGGTCGCCGCCGCCGCGCGGATGAGGTTCTCGGTCGCCACGTCGTCCTGTTCGGACGGTGCGACGCCGTCGATGCGGTTGCCGTAGAGCGCGTTGAACGCGCGGCAGCCGAGCCGGTCACCGATGCCGACGGCGACGTCGAGGTTGTCGAGGAACTCGCCGGCGCGCTTCGGGTCGGACAGCACGCCGCGCTCGCCGGACGGCAGGTCTCCGGCGAAGAAGTTCAGGCCCACCAGCGCGACGCCGGCGTCGGAGACGGCCCGCACGAACGCGTCGACCTCGCGATCCGAGGGCACCGCGGCCGGGAAGGGCCACCAGTACTCGACCGCGTCGAACCCGGCGGCCTTCGCCGCCGCGGGTCGCCGCAGCAGGTCGAGTTCGGTGAACAGGATCGAGAGGTTGACGTCGTACCGGACGGAACTCAAAGGAACCTCCCTCGATAGATTTCACATTGCGAAATCTTTATTTTGTATAGTGATAGATTAGCGAACGCGGTTTTGCCGGTCAACGCTTTTCAGCACACCGGGGAATGACGACATCGCCATCGGTGACACGTCGAGCCGCCGCAGCGACGAACCCAGAAGTCGTTGCGGTGCGGGAAGTTCACGGATCGACGCAGGACGAATGACCGTCCACTGTGGCCATGAATGGAATCGCGCGCGGCGCTCGCCACGGCCGGGCGCGCAGCGGAACTGGCCGCACCGGGAATCCCGGTGCGGCCAGCCGTGGACTCAGGGCCCGTTCAGAATGATCTTTTGATCGTCGTCTTGTCAGCGGCGGAGCCGCTGAGCAGTGACCAGCCAGAGCAAGACGACCACCGGCGGGTTCTCGGCGGCTTCCTCGCGAGGACAGCGATTTCGCCGTGTACGGCATACATCAGAAATCGCGATCACACCGGCAACGGACAGCGAGGAAGCCGCTGAGGTTCCGCTGAGCGACCCGCTACGCAGGCCATTCGGAAAGGACCCCTTAGAATTCGCTTCCCCCTGCGCGGAAGCGGGCAGGACGATCTCAGGGGCGGGGCGGCCAGTTGGTCATCTTCTTGGGGCGCGGCGGGGCGTACGTCCGCACCTTCGACGTCGTCAGCCCCAGCCGGACGAGCGATTCCGCGATCGTCACCGCCGCCGTGACCCCGTCGACCACGGGCACCCCGGTGCGTTCCACCACGCGCTCGGCGAGCCCCGACATGCCGCCGCACCCCAGGCAGATCACCTCGGCCCGGTCGTCCTCCACCGCGCGCACCGCCTGCTCGGCGATGGCGTCGACGGCCGCCGCCGGATCGCGGTCCAGGTCCAGCACGGCCATGCCGCTCGCCCGCACCGACGCGCACCGGTCGCTGAGCCCCGCCGCGCTGAGCCGGTCCTCGATCAGCGGAACCGTGCGGTCCAGGCTGGTCACCACCGAGTAGGAGCGCCCGACGAACTGGGCGGTACTCGCGGCGGCCTCGGTGATGTCCACGACCGGGACGTCGAGCAGCTCCTGCAGCCCTTCCCTGCCGTGCTCGCCGTACCCGGCTTGGATGACGGCGTCGAACGGTTCCGGGTAGGCCCGGACCGCTTCCATCACCGCGACCGCCGCGAGGTAGCTCTCGTAGTTGCCCTCCACGGATTCCGCGCCGAAGGACGGCGTCAGCGGCACGATCTCGGTGCCGGGGGCCGCGACGCCCGCGGCCTGCTCGCCGATGGACTCGGTGATGGTCGCGGTCGTGTTGACGTTGACGACGAGAATGCGCACGGTCCTACTCCTCCTCCAGCTGTGCCGGGCGTTCCCGGCTCACTCCGCCGCCACCGCGATCGACTCGCCGTCCACGTCCCGCCCGTCGAGATGGCGATCACCGATGACGGCGTAGATCACGGCACCGAGGGCCGCGCCGATGAACCAGGAGAACCCGGACGCGGCGCCGAAGACCGGCACCAGCGCGACCACGACCGCGATCGCCGCGGCGGGCAGGAATGCCCAGACCGCCTTCGGGTTGTACCCGCGCCGGTAGTAGTACTCGCCTTCCGCGTCCTCGGTGTAGAGGTCCGGGACGTTCACGCGGGTCTTCCGCAGCAGCCAGTAGTCCGCCATGATCACGCCGAACAGCGGGCCGAGCAGCGCGCCGAGACCGCCGAGGAAGTAGTTCACCACGACCGGGCTGTCGTAGAGGTTCCACGGCAGGATCACCAGCCCGATCACGGCGCTGACCAGGCCGGCCCGCCGGAAGTTCAGGTGCCTCGGGAACAGGTTCACCAGCACGTAGATCGGCGCCACGAAGTTCGCCAGCAGGTTGACCGCGATCGTCAGGATGATGAGCGCGACCGACGCGGTCGCGAGCAGAACCATGTTGGGGATCGTCTGCACGATGTCGGTCGGGCTGGTGATCACCCGTCCGTCCAGCTTGAACTGCGCGCCGCTGAGCACGACGACGATGACGGCGAAGAAGAGCATGTTCACCGGGATGCCGACCAGGTTGCCGCGCACGATCGACCGGCGGCTCTTGGCCGAGCGGGTGAAGTCGCAGAAGTTCAGGACGAACGTCCCGTAGATCACCACCCAGAGCGCGGCGCCTTCCAGCACCTTCAGCCACATCGCCCCACCGGTGAGCGGCTGCGCCGTGGACAACGAGATCGACCAGTCCGCGCGCCAGAACATCCAGAGCGCCAAGCCGCACATCGTGATCAGCGTCGTGGGCGCCGCGATCGCCATGTACCGGCGGATCACGTGCATGCCGTAGCTGACGATGAGGACCTGCACGGCCCACAGCACGAGGAACGTGATCCAGCCGAGCAGCGACAGGCCCAGCACCGACCGGTCCTGCAACCCGCCGAGTGCGGGGAACATGGCCACCAGCAGCGTGTTGAGCACCGAGGACGCGAGGTAGGTCTGGATGCCGAACCACGCGATGGCGACGATGCCGCGCACGGCCGCCGGGAGCTGCGCTCCCCTGGTCCCGAACGCGATGCGGCTCATGACCGGGAAGGGCACACCCGCCTTGTGGCCCATGTAGCCGGACAGCGTCAGCAGCAGGAACAGCAGGACGGAAGCGAGGGCGAAGGCGGCGAGGATGCCCCACACGTTCAGCCCGAGGGCGAACAGGCCGATCGCGAACGCGTAGTTGCCGAGGCTGTGCACGTCGTTGGCCCAGAGCGTGAAGACGTTGTAGGCGCCCCAGCGGCGCCCTTCCTTCTTCGTCGGGGCCAGGTCGTAGCTGTACAAGCGGGCGCTCGGGGCGCCTTCCGGAGCTGACGGGCGGTCCGTGGCAGTCATCGAACCGCCTCCAAGCTTGCGCTCGATGTGTCCATGATGTGAGCCGATGTTTCCGCTATGTGAAAGTATACGACTGTGATTCGGAAACGGTAGCCATCGACCTGATCGCCGTCAACAGTCACCGGAGCGCGCTCGCCGAGCCGGTAAGTCGACCACGAATTCCCCCGCGGCGGGAAGTGCGGGAAGGCGAATCCGCCGCGCACGCTCGCCGTCCCCGGCCCTCGCCACCGGCCCGGCCGGTTGTGTATACATAAACGCACCCCCGGCTTCGCGCCCGCTCCACACGAGGAAGGGATCACTTGAACCAGCCGAGCTACTTCTCGCCCGAGGGCGGCCTGCCCTCGCAGTCCACGATGCTCACCGACCGCGCGGTCGTCACCGCGTCGTACACGGTCATCCCGCGCGGCGTGCTCCGCGACATCGTCACCAGCAACCTCCCCGGGTGGGACCGCACCAGGGCGTGGATCCTCGCCAAGCCGATCCAGGGGTTCTCGACGACGTTCGCGCAGTACCTCGTCGAGGTGTCACCGGGAGGCGGCAGCACCCGTCCCGAACCGGAGAGCGGCGTCGAATCGGTCGTGTTCGTGCTCTCCGGCGACCTGCGGCTGGTCATCGACGGCACCCGGCACGACCTCGCACCCGGCGGCTACGCCTACCTCCCGGCCGGTGCCGACTGGTCGGTGGCCAACGACACCGACGCGCTCGCCAGCTTCCAGTGGGTCCGCAAGGCCTACGAACCGCTCGAAGGCCACGCGCCCGCGGCGTTCGCCGTCCAGGAGCAAGACGTCGCGCCCACGCCGATGCCCGGCACCGACGGGACCTGGGCGACCACCCGGTTCGTCGACCCGAACGACCTCGCCCACGACATGCACGTCAACATCGTCACGTTCGAACCCGGCGCGGTCATCCCGTTCGCCGAGACGCACGTGATGGAGCACGGGATCTACGTGCTCGAAGGCAAGGCCGTCTACCGGCTCAACGACGACTGGGTGGAGGTCCAGGCCGGCGACTTCATGTGGTTGCGCGCCTTCTGCCCGCAGGCCTGCTACGCGGGCGGCCCCGGCAAGTTCCGGTACCTGCTCTACAAGGACGTCAACCGCCAGATCAAGCTGACCTGACCCGCTCGGCGGGCGGCTGCCGGGTGCGCGGAGAGGTCGCGGCGCGCGGGCTAGTCTGCGGCGGAGAACCGCTTCGCAACCAGCACCTCGAGGGTCGGTATGACCACGCCCGGCTTCACGCTCGTCCAGCTCCGCTACTTCATCGCCGCCGCCGAGCGCGGCTCGATGACCGCCGCCGCCGACGAGCTGCGCATCGCCCAGTCGGCGGTCTCCTCCGCCATCGCCAACCTGGAGCACGAGCTGCGCCTGCAGCTGTTCATCCGGCACCGGGCGCGCGGGCTGACCCTCACCTCCGCCGGAGAACGCCTGCTGGCCCAGGCGCGGGACCTGCTGACCCGCGCCCGCGACGTCGAGGCGGAGGCCCGCGGCAGCGGCGGCACCCTGTCGGGCCCGGTGACGATCGGCTGCTTCGTGACGCTCGCGCCGTACTACCTCCCGGCCCTGTTCGCGGCCTGCGACGAGCACCACCCGGACATCGAGCTGAACGTGGTCGAAGCCGAAGCCGAGCACCTGCACCGGGCGCTGCGCAGCGGCGGCATCGACTTCGCGCTCACCTACGGCCTGAGCGCGCCCGCCGACACCGACCTGCACCGGGAGACCATCGCCCTGGCCCCGGCCTACGTCATCGTCCCGGCCGGTCACCGCCTCGCGGACCGGGCCACGGTCGATCTCGCCGAGCTGGCGCCCGACCCGATGGTGCTGCTGGACCTGCCCTACAGCCGGGACTACTTCCGCGCCGTCGTGGCGGCCTCGGGCAGCGCTCCCGACGTGCGCTACCGCAGCCAGAGCTACGAGACGGTGCGCTCGCTGGTGGCGCAGGGCTTGGGGTACTCCCTGCTCAACCAGCGGCCGCGGACCGATCAGACCTACGGCGGCGGCGAGGTCGTGGCGCTCGAACTGCGCGGCGACCGCCCTCCGCTGGAAGTGACGATCACCGCGGTGGACGGGGTGCGCCAGACCGCCCGCGCCCAGGCCGTCATGGACCTCCTGCGCGCCATCCCCTCCTGAGCGACGGCATCTGATTTTCCGCTGCACCACAGCGGAAACATCTATTGGACGAATCCTCGCGCGCCGGGTGACGCTGTTGCGCACGAATTCGCTCCCGCCGTCGTCGCCCGGCGATCACGTCGGGGGAACGCACGATTCCCCCCAGGAGGCGCGCATGCCCACCTCGCACAACGACCCCGCGACGCCGGAGGTCGAGGTGGCCGCCGACGCGGTCGCGCTGCGCCGCAGCGTCGCGGCCGGAGCCGTCGGCGTGTTCGTGCACTGGTTCGACTGGGCGGCCTACGCCTACCTCGCCGGAACCGTCGCGACGGTGTTCTTCCCGGCCGAGAACAGCACGACCGGGCTGCTGGCCGTGTTCGGCGTGTTCGCGGTGTCGTTCGGCATCCGCCCCATCGGCGCCGCGGTGTTCGGGCCGCTGGGCGACAAGATCGGCCGCAAGCGCACCCTGTCGCTGGTCATCTTCACGATGTCGGGGGCGACGCTGGGGATCGGCCTGCTGCCCGGCTACGCCTCGATCGGCATCGCCGCTCCGGTGCTGCTGGTGGTCCTGCGGATGGTGCAGGGCTTCGCCGCAGGCGGGGAATTCGGCAGCGCGGCGAGCTTCCTGTCCGAGAGCGCACCCCGGCGGCGACGCGGCTTCGGCGTCAGCTGGCTGGAAGTCGGCTCGCTGCTGGGTTTCCTGGCCGGCTCCTTCACGTTCCTGCTGCTGTCGGTGGGACTCGACGACGGGCAGCTGACCTCGTGGGGCTGGCGCATCCCGTTCCTCATCTCCGCGCCGCTGGGCATCATCGGCTTCATCATCCGCAGCAAGATCGAGGACACCCCGGAGTACCGGGCGCTCGAAGCCAACGACACCGTCCCGCGCAGCCCGGCGAAGGAGTTGCTGCGCACCAACAAGCGGGAACTGCTCCAGGCCGCCGGTCTGATGACGGCCATGCACGTGCCGTTCTACGTGGTGCTGACCTACCTGGTCACCTACGAGACCGATCACCTCGGGCACTCCGACGGCAGCGCCGCGCTGCTGTCGACGGCGATCTCGCTGCTGGGACTGGTGCTGGTCCCGGTGTTCGGACGCCTGTCCGACCGCGTCGGGCGCAAGCCGGTGTTCGTCGGTGCCTGCGCGGCGCTGCTGGTGCTGGCCACGCCCGCGTTCCTGCTCATGCGCTCCGGATCGGCCGGGACCTGGGTCGCCGGTCTGCTGCTGGGCGTGGTCCTCGCGGCGATCCTCGGCACCTACGCGGTGTGGTCGGCGGAGATCTTCCCGACGCGCACCCGCCAGAGCGGCCTGTCCATCGCGTACAACGTGACCGCCGCGCTGTTCGCCGGGACGGTGCCCTACGTGATGACCGTGCTCATCTCCGCGACCGGCAGCACCCTCGTGCCCGGCCCGTACATGATGGTGTTCGCCGTCGGCGGCCTCATCGCCGCGCTGTCGCTCAAGGAGACCGCCGGGAACGCGCTGCTGCGCCCGGAGGACGTCGGCCCCGCACCGGTAGGACGACGGCGGGACCCGGTCGACGCGCGGTAGGCGGATTCTTCTTGGCGCGCAACGGGAAGTCCGTTCCCGCGGCCGTCCGCATCGGAAAAATCGAACCAGTGCAGCGAGAACATCTGTTGGACGGAAGTGCCGCGGTGTTCGAGGATTTTCCCGCGGTGGCGCGGTGAACTCGACGCCGGGCCGACCACCGCCGGAGCGGAGGTTGACATGTCGATCGAAGAGACCGAGGTGGTCGTCGTCGGGGCCGGCCAGGCCGGTGTGGCGATGAGCGAACACCTCGGTGCGCACGGGGTGCCGCACCTCGTGCTCGAACGGGACCGCATCGCCGAGCGGTGGCGTTCGCAGCGGTGGGATTCCCTGGTGGCCAACGGACCCGCGTGGCACGACCGCTTCCCCGGACTGGAATTCGCCGCGGTGGCCCCCGATTCCTTCGCTTCGAAGGACGAGGTCGCGGACTACTTCGCCGAGTACGCGCGGCGGATCGACGCACCGATCCGGTGCGGCGTCGAGGTGACCTCGGTGCGCAAGAACGCCGGCGCGCCCGGATTCCGGGTCGAGACCTCGGACGGCGCCATCGACGCGCGCTTCGTCGTGGCCGCGACCGGACCGTTCCAGCGGCCGGTGATCCCGCCGATCGTCCCGGACGACGCCGTCGCCACGCAGCTGCATTCGAGCGGGTACCGCAATCCCGGCCGGCTGCCCGAGGGCGCGGTCCTCGTCGTCGGAGCCGGTTCGTCGGGCGTGCAGATCGCCGAGGAACTGCGCCGGTCCGGTCGCCGCGTGCTGCTGTCGGTCGGCCCGCACGACCGCCCTCCCCGCCGGTACCGGGGCCGCGACTTCTGCTGGTGGCTGGGCGTGCTCGGGTTCTGGGACGCCGACACCCCGCCGCAGGGCGCCGAGCACGTGACCATCGCGGTCAGCGGAGCCGGTGGCGGGCGCACGGTGGACTTCCGCGCCCTCGCGGACGCGGGGATCGAGCTGGTCGGCATGACGTCCTCGTACGACGGCGGGAAGCTGCGCTTCGCACCGGACCTCGCCGCGAACATCGAGCTCGGCGACGCGAAGCACCTCGACCTGCTGCGCGCCGCGGACGAGTACGTCGAGCGCAACGGCCTCGACCTGCCCGCGGAACCGGAAGCGCACGTCCTCGGCCCGCTGCCGGGCAGCGCGACCGATCCCCTGCTCGAACTCGACCTGGCCGAAGCCGATGTCACCTCGATCGTCTGGGCCACCGGCTTCGCCACCGACTACGGCTGGTTGCAGGTCGACGCGTTCGACGAGAACGGCCGGCCGGATCAGCGCCGCGGCGTGTCCGCCGAAGCCGGCGTGTACTTCCTGGGCCTGCCCTGGTTGTCGCGCCGCGGGTCCAGCTTCATCTGGGGCGTGTGGCACGACGCCCGCTACGTCGCCGACCACATCTCCACCCAGCGGGGTTACCTCGCCCAGCACACCCCCGACCGGTCCACCGACAGGAGCAGCCGATGACCTCCACGAGCGAGGGGAACCAGGTGAACGCCCCGATCGTCGCAGGCGGACACACGCGGATCCGCCCCTTCAACACCCGCGACACCTATCCCGAGCAGAGCCTGGACAACGACCTGTGCCAGGCGGTCGTCGCCGGGAACACGATCTACGTGCGCGGGCAGATCGGGCAGGACCTCGACACCAGCGAATCGGTCGGCGTCGGCGACGTCGCGGCCCAGGCCGAGCGGGCGATGGCCAACATCGACCTGCTGCTGCGGGAGTCCGGGGCTCGGATGGAGCACCTCGTCAAGCTGACGATCTACCTCGTCGATCCGCGCTACCGCGAAGCGGTCTACCGCGTCGTGGGCCGCTGGACCCGCGGCGTGCACCCGATCTCCACCGGTGTGGTGGTCTCCGCGCTCGCCCGGCCCGAGTGGCTGGTCGAGGTCGACGCCGTCGCCGTGCTCCCCGGAGGTGCGCGATGACGTTCTCCGTGCTGGGCACCGACGGCACCGGCGCCGTCGGCATCGCCGTGACGTCCTCCAGCCCCGCCGTGGCCGCCCGCTGCATCCACCTGCGCGCGGGCGTGGGCGGGGCCTCCTCGCAGAACGTCACCGACCCGCGGCTGGGGTCGGAGCTCCTGGACGCGCTGGCGTCCGGAGCCGGGGCGCGCGACGCGCTGGCCGCGGTCGTCGAGGGCCGCGAGCTGATCGAGCACCGCCAGCTCACCGTCCTCGAACCGGGCGGCGACGGCGCCGTGTACTCCGGCGCCGAATCCCTCGGCGTGCACCGGGATCGCGTCGGTGCGCGGGTCGTCGCCGCCGGGAACATGCTGCGCTCGCCCGAGGTCGTCGACGCCGTCGTGGACTCCTTCGAGAATTCCGGCGGTGAGCTCGAAGACCGCCTGCTGCGCGCGCTCGAAGCCGGTTCCGCCGCCGGTGGCGAGGCGGGCCCGGTGCACTCCGCCGGGCTCTCCGTCGTGCGCGAAGTGGCGTGGCGCGAAACCGACCTGCGGGTCGACTGGAGCGACGACCCGATCGGCGACCTCCGGGCGCTGCTCGACCGCTGGCTGCCGCAGCGCGACGACTACGTGACGCGCGCGCTCAACCCCGCTTCCGCGCCGTCGTACGGCGTCCCCGGGGACGAGTGATGGCCGGGATCGACGCGGCGAAGAAGCGGGCCGCCGGCACCGTCGCCGGTGATGCCGAACGGCTCATCCGGCTCTCCGAACAGCTCCACGCCCACCCGGAAACGGCGTGGGAGGAGCACCGCTCGGCGCGCTGGGTGGCCGATTCCCTGGCGGAGGCGGGCTTCACGATCACGCCCGCGTACCTCGGATTCGACACCGCGTTCCTCGCGACCTTCGGCAGCGGCCCGTTCCGCCTCGGGCTCTGCGCGGAGTACGACGCGCTGCCCGGCCTCGGGCACGCGTGCGGGCACAACCTGATCGCGGCGATCACCGCGGGCGCCGCGCGGGCCCTGGCACCGCTCGCGGACACCGCCGGGCTGACCATCGAGGTCTACGGCACTCCCGCCGAGGAGGGCGGTGGCGGCAAGGTCGAACTGCTGGAGCGCGGCGCGTTCGCCGGGCTCGACCTGGCGATGATGGCGCACCCGGCTCCCGTCGACGTCGCGGAGGCGGAACCGTTCGCCGTGTCGCACTCGCACGTCTCCTTCCGCGGCAAGGCTTCCCACGCCGCGGCCTACCCCGAGCAGGGCGTCAACGCGGCCGACGCGTTCACCGTCGCCCAGGTCGCGATCGGCCTGCTGCGCCAGCAGTTGCCGCACACCGTGCGCGTCCACGGCGTGATGACCAACGGCGGTGAGGCTCCGAACGCGATCCCCGCGCGCACCGAAGGGCGCTGGTACGTCCGGGCCGAGGACTCCGCGCAGCTGGCCGAGACCGAGGAGAAGGTTTGGCGCTGCTTCGAAGCGGGCGCCCTCGCCACCGGGGCCTCGCTCGAGGTCACGCCGGAGAGCAAGCCCTACGCGGAGTTCCGCACCTACCGGCCGGCGCTGGACGCCTACGTCCGCAACGCCGAGGAGCTCGGCCGCACCTTCGGCCGGGACCCGGTGGCGCGGCGGATGAACCGCGCGTCCACCGACATGGGCAACGTGTCCCAGGTGGTGCCGGCGATCCACCCCTACGTGGGGATCGGTTCGCTCCCGGCGCTGAACCACCAGCCGGAGTTCGCCGCCCACTGCGTCGGCGGTGACGCCGAGAAGGCCCTCGTGGACGCCGCCACCGCGCTCGCGTGGACCGCCCTCGACGTCGCGACCGGCGTCCGCTGAACACCCGTCGTCCGGTCGCGCCACCCGCGCCGGACGACGGGTCACCACCGTCGGGGGTGACGATTACCCTCGCGCCATGACGCCCCACGAGCTCAAAGCCGCGTGCCTGGCCATGCCCGGCGCCCGGGAGGAGTTCCCGTTCGACGAGCACAACAGCGTCTTCAAGGTCGCCGGGAAGCTCTTCGCGATCAGCAGGCTCGACGCGGATCCGCTGCGGGTGAGCCTGAAGTGCGAGCCGGACCTGGCGGTGTCCCTGCGCACGAGCTACCCGAGCGCCGTCGGCCCCGGCTACCACCTGAACAAGCGCCACTGGAACACCGTCGTCGTCAACGACGCGGTCCCGGACCCCCTCGTCCGCGACATGATCGAGGACTCCTACGACCTGGTCGTCGCCGGCCTGCCGCGCCGCGAACAGGACAAGCTCCACTGGCTCAAGATCCGCCACGGCTGACCTAGGCGGCCGCCGCAAGAACCGGAGACCGTCCTAGGGGTTCTTTCGAACTGATCTTTTAATCGTTGTCCTGTCAGCGGCGAAGCCGCTGAGCAGCGACCACCTACGCAGCCGGACCACCCGCGGGTTCTCAGCGGTTTCCTCGCGAGGACAGCTTTTTTCCTCGTGGCGGAGCCACTTGGAAAAAAGATCCCGCAGCGAGGAAACCGTGAGGTTCCGCCACCCGACCCCTACTCACGCCGAGATCAAAGACGAAGGAAGTCAGCCGACGCGGTCGACGGCGAGGTCTACTCCTGCGGCGCGGAGCCGGTCGACGAGCACGTCGCCCATCGCCGTGGCCGGGGTGAGCACGCCTGCCCGCTCGGGCAGCGCGTCGCGGTGCAGCGCCAGGGACAGGGCGCTCTCGCCGAGCATCACCGCGGTCGCCTTGTAACCGGGGTCGCCTTGCGCGCGGAACCGCGAGCGGTAGCGGGCTCCGGTCGTCGTGGTCGTGTACGTCTCGGTGGTGAAGTGCCCCTGTTCGCGGGTCTGCTCGTTCGGGCCCTCCCCCGCCTTCGGCAGGATCCGGTCGAGCACCGAACGCACCGGTTTGATCGCCATGGCGCCGAGGAACAACGCGGTTCCCGCGCTGACGGCACCGGCGACGACCGTCGAGACCACCGGCGTCCGGCCGACGGCCATGGTCTCGCCGTAGTGGAAGTCGCTGCCGTAGGCGCCGTCGAGCAGCGCGTTGGAGCGGCGCACGATGCGGGTGTTGTGGCTGGCCATGAAGAACGGGGCGAGGGTTCCGCTGAGGCCGGGGTCGACCTTGGACGCGTCGACCAGCGCCATGTCCCCGGGCTCCTCGGAGCGCTTCACGCGGGCGCGCTCACCGGGCCCGGTCGACAGCGCGTGCGGGTTGCCCAGGACGCGCCGGACCGCCGGGTCCGAGGCCTGCTGCGCGATCACCCGCATCGAGTCGATCGTGCCGCCGCTCACGCCGCCGCGGAGCTTGCGCACGACCATGGTGGTGCCGGTCAGCTCACCGGCGCCGTCTTCCTGGACCTTCTTGTGCAGCACGTACGCGCCGAGGTCCGAGGGCACGGAGTCGAACCCGCAGGAGTGCACGATGCGGGCACCGCTGGCGGTGGCCCGGTCGGCGAACTCGTCGATGCAGCGGCGGACGAACGGCACCTCACCGGTGAGGTCCACGTAGTCGGTACCGGCGTCCGCGCAGGCGGCCACGAGTCCTTCGCCGTAGCGCAGGTAGGGGCCCACCGTGGTGCACACGACCCTGGTGCGGCCCGCCATCTCCTGCAGGGCGGCGGCGTCGTTGGTGTCGGCGATGATCAGCGGCCACTCACCGGCGGGGGCGGGCAGCTCCCCGCGGATCCGCGCCAGCTTGCTCTCGCTGCGCCCGGCCAGGGCGATCTTGGTCCCGGCCGGTGCGTGCTCGGCCAGGTACAACGCGGTGAGCCGGCCCACGAATCCGCTGGCACCGAACACGACAACGTCGAACTCGCGATCGCTCATCCGTCACGCCTTCCTTCGGGGTGGCCCTGCCCGGCCGGTGATCACGGCCCGCGGTCTGCTCGTCCGCCGCGGAGCGCCACCGGCACCATAACGCCGCACACCCTCCCGCAGAGCACCACCACCGCCCCCACGATCGCGACGATGATCACGCTTCTCGCAGGGGGCGGGACACGCGGCGTCATCGGGTGCGGACACGCCGTAGCCGCCGCGACGCGGGCAAAACGGGCTGAGCCGGACCGCCGGGGCGGGCACCATGGGCGGATGGTGGCGATCAGCGTGGCGACGTGCCAGTTCGCGGTGAGCGGGGACGTCTCGGCCAACCTCCGCAACGTCGTCGAGCAGCTGCGGGTGGCGAAGCGGCGGGGTGCCCACGTCGCCCACTTCCCCGAGGGAGCGCTGTCGGGTTACGCGGGCTGCGACTTCGACTCGTTCGACGGGTTCGACTGGGCGGGCCTGCGATCCGCGACGCTCCGCGTGCTGGAGCTGGCTCGCGAGCTGGGGATCTGGGTCGTGCTCGGCTCCGCGCACCGGCTCGGTGACGGCCTCGCGCCGCACAACAGCCTGTACGTGATCGACGACCGCGGGCGGCTGGTGGACCGCTACGACAAGCGCTTCTGCTCCGGGGACGCGGAAGGCCGCACCGGCGACCTCGCTCACTACAGCCCCGGCGACCACGCCAGCACTTGGGAGATCGGGGGCGTGCCGTGCGGAGCGCTGATCTGCTACGACTACCGATTCCCCGAGCTGCACCGGGAGTACGCGAAGCGCGGGGTGCGGCTGCTGTTCCACTCCTTCCACACCGGGAACGCGACACCGGAGCGGCTCGCGGCCATCGGAGCCGCGATCGGTCCCGAGCACGAGCGGCTGAACCCGGCCGCGACGTTCACCTACCCCGGCATCACCATGCCCGCCGCGATGACGGCGGTGGCCGCCAGCGACCACGTGTGGATCAGCTGCCCCAACTCGTCCGCGCCGGAGAGCTCGTGGCCCGCGTTCTTCGTCCGCGCCGACGGCGTCCACGTCGGGCGGCTCCGCCGCGGCGAACCCGGCGTCCTCCTCTCCACTGTGGACACCGAGGAGGATCTTTACGACTCCACCGGCCCGTGGCGCCACAACGCGCTCACCGGCCACCTCCACAGCGGCACCCCCGTCGACCACCCGAGATCAACCGACCGAACCTCCCTGTGAACCCGGCCGGATCGAGTCGGCTCGTTTCAGGCTTGTGGCGGATGTTCGCCCGCGGTCGGGCGTTCTAGCGTGTCGGGCGGCCAGAAGTCGGGCGGTGCCGCCTGGCTCCGGGACGGCGACGACCCACGAGTGGGGTGATCACGGATGAACGCCGGTGTGGTCAGCGGAAAGGTCGCCGTCGTCACGGGTGCCGCTCGCGGCCAGGGGCGCTCGCACGCCCTGCGTCTCGCCGACGAGGGCGCGCACGTCGTGGCCGTCGACATCTGCGAACCGATCGACTCGGTGCCGTACCCGATGGCCACGGCCGAAGAGCTGGCCGAGACGGCCTCGCTGGGGAAGGACGGCCGCATCCGTGCCGTCCGCGCCGACGTCCGCGACGGCGACGGCCTCGCCGACGGCGTGGCGCGGGCGGTCGCGGAGCTCGGCGGCCGGGTCGACATCGCGGTCGCCAACGCCGCCGTGTCCACGATCCGCCCGGCCGCCGGAATCCCGCCCGAGCGGATCTGGCGCGACGTCGTCGACATCAACATGACCGGCGTCTGGCACACCGTGGAGGCGTGCGCGCCGCACATGGGCGCGGGCGGTTCGATCGTCCTGATCGGCTCGACGGCGGGGATCAAAGGCCTCGTCGGAGCACCCGGCACGGCCGCGACGCTCGCCTACACCGCCGCGAAGCACGGCGTCGTCGGGCTGATGCGCGCCTACTCGGCCCGGTTCGCGAAGTCGTCGATCCGCGTGAACGTCGTGCACCCCACCGGAGTGCGCACGCCGATGCTGGACAACCCGGATCTGGCGTCGTACTTCCACGAGAACCCGGCGGACGCCGCGATGCTGGTGAACGCACTGCCCGTCGACGTCGTCGAACCCGCCGACATCACTGAGGCCGTCGTGTGGCTCGCATCCGACGCGTCCCGCTACGTGACCGGTACCGCGCTCCCCGTCGACGCGGGCTTCGGCGTGCTCTGAAGCCGTTGCGGAAAGCCGAGGGTTGAGCATGCCGTGAGGGCACGGTCTTTCATGGGCGGGTCCGCCCTCGAGAGGAGCCCGTTCCCGTGCCCACCACGACCACCCCACCACTACCCGCGTCCGGTGCCGCGGCGCCCGCGCTGCCGACGCCGCTGCGCGATCGGGCGCTCGCACCGGACCTCGCGCGCGGCATGATGCTGCTGCTCATCGCCTTGGCGCACACCCCGTGGTTCCTGTTCACGGCGACCATCGGCGTGACGCTGATGCACCCGGCCGACGGCGGCGTGGCCGATCGGATCGCGCAGGCGTTCACGATCATCGTGGTCGACGCCCGGACGCACACGATGTTCGCGTTCCTGTTCGCCTACGGCATCGGGCAGCTCCACGCGCGGCAGATCGCCGGTGGCACCTCGGAACGCGACGCGCGGCGGCTGCTGCGGACCCGGCACCTGTGGATGCTCGGATTCGGCCTGGTGCACGCGGTTCTGCTGTGGCAGGGCGACATCCTCGGCACCTACGGGCTGATGGGGTTGCTGTTCGTGCCGCTGTTCTTCAAGCGCCGCGACCGCACCCTGAAGATCTGGATCGCCGTGCTGCTGGGCCTCGGCGCCGCGTTCAGCGCCGCCATGGCGATGCTCCCCGCCGGCGGCGCCGCCCCGGCGCCGAACCTGCAGCAGCTCACGGTCGCCGAAGGCGACTACGTCACCTCGATGCTGCTGCGCCTGACCGCGTGGGCGCCGAGCCTGCTCTCCGGCATCGCCACGCTCGCGCTGCCGACGGCGTTCCTGATCGGCCTGCTGGCCGCGCGGCACCGGGTGCTCGAAGAGCCGTCGCGGCACCTCCCGCTGCTGCGCGGCACCGCCGTCATCGGGATCGCGGTCGGCTGGAGCGCCGGTGCCGTGCAGGCGCTCGTGCACATCGGCGTGCTGGACCTGCCCAATCCGGCCGCGTTCGGGATGGTGCACTTCTACACGGGCATCTTCGCCGGGGTCGGTTACGCGGCCCTGTTCGGCCTCGTCGCGCACCGGTTCGCGGCGCGCGGCACGACCCCGCCGCTGCCGGTGCGCGCGCTGGTCTCGCTGGGGCGGCGATCGCTGAGCGGCTACCTGGCGCAGTCGGTGGTGTTCGTGCCGGTGCTGGCGGCGTGGGGCTTCGCGCTCGGCGCTCAGCTGTCGAGCTGGTCGGCGCTGTGCGTCGGCGTCGGCACCTGGCTGCTGACCGTCGTCGTGGCGCACGCCCTCGACCGCGCGGGCGTGCGCGGCCCGGCGGAAACGCTGCTTCGGAAGCTGACGTACCGCTCGGCGCGCCGACGTGCCCGGAAGGCGCCGAGCGCGGCTTGATCGGACGGCGGGGCGCTCGACGTGCGACGTCGAGCGCCCCGCTCGTGCTACCGCTCCGTGGAGATCTCGGTCAGGGTGCGCCCGGCGGTCTCCGGTGCCAGCGCCTGCGACACCAGAGCACCCACCACGCAGATCCCGGCCGCGACGAGCATCGTCGTGCCCGCACCGAGGTCCTGCATGGACCAGGGGAACAGGAAGGTGCCGATGGCGGCGCCGACGCGGCTGATCGCGGTCGCGAAACCGGTCCCGATGCCGCGCAGTTCGGTGGGCAGCACCTCGCCGGGGTAGACACCGGTGAGCGCGGTGCACATCGCGTTGGCGAAGGCGAAGACCAGGAAGCAGCCCAGCACGACCAGCGGCGGCGCCGAAGCCCACAGCGCGATGACGACGAGCACCGCCGCGCACACCCACTGCTGCGGGATGGTCAGCTTGCGGCGCCCGATCCGTTCGATGAGCAGGCAGGACACGACGACGCCGAGCAGCGCGACGCCGTTGACGCCGATGGCGCCGACGAGCCCGTCCTCCCCGAGGCCGTAGTGCGCCAGGACGCTGGCGGAGAACGTGGCGATGGCGAAGTACGGCGTCACGGTGCAGAACCAGAACACCGAGATGAACGTGGTGGCCCGCCAGTACCGCGACGAGAACAGCATCCGGAACGTGCCCTGGCGCTGCTGCTCGCCGGTGATGTCGGCGCGGTCCGCCTGGTCCTCGATCCAGGTGTCCGCGATCCGCCGCGCCTCTTCGACGCGGCCCTTGCTCATCAACCAGCGCGGCGATTCCGGCACGCCCAGCCTGCCGAAGAACAGGATCACGGCCGGGACGGTGCTCGTCCCGAGGATCACCCGCCAGTCCGCGTCCAGCGCCGTCAGCGCGAAACCGACCACGAAGGCGACCACGAATCCGATGTACCAGGCCACTTCCGCGAACGACAGGCACCGGCCGCGCAACCGCGCGGGCGCGAACTCCGCCATCAGCGGCCAGCTGATCGAGTACTCGGCGCCGATCGCCACGCCCATCAGCAGCCGCACGACGAACAGCTGCCAGCTGGAGTCGACGAAGAACTGCAGCACCGAACCGACCACGAACATGGCCAGGTCGATCGTGAACATCGGCTTGCGGCCGAACTTGTCCGCGGCCCAGCCGCCCAGCGGCCCGCCCGCGAAGATGCCGATCAGCGCCGCGGCCCCAATCAGCCCCTCGCCGTACACGGACATGTCCAGGTCGGTGGTGATGGCGCCGATCACGGTGCCGACGATGCCCAGGACGTAGCCGTCGATGAACATCCCGCCGGCGACGACGATGGTCAGCCTGATCAGGAATCGCTTCCTGTCGACCGAACTGCGCGGGGTGTCCGCGACTGAGTTGTAGGTCACCGGCTCGTTTCCTTCCCGCGTGGAGGACTTCGAAACCGGCCACGCCCGGCATTGCCGCACGGGTTTATAGCGCGACGCCTCGACCCCGCCCGCACTCGGGGCCGTTCCCCGCGGCGCGGGTGACCCGCCCCGCACGACAGGCCACCCCGAGCAGCACGCGTCCACTTTGTGAACGCGGCTGTTAGGGTGGGCGCACGGCAGGTCCAGGGGCCGGATGCGCTCCTCGTAGCGGGAGGCGGAAGCGGATGGGCGAGGCACCCGAGCAATCGGGGATGGTCAACAAATCGGTGACCAAAGCCGTCCGGTTGCTCCGCGAGCTGGCCGCCCAACCGCGGACCGGGGCCACCGTCACCACGCTCGCGAAGGCGGCGGGACTGAGCAGGCCGACGGCGTTCCGGCTGCTGCACAGCCTCGAACAGGGCGGTCTCGTCGACCGCATCGACACCAACTACGTCCTCGGCTGGGAACTGGCGCGGCTCGGCCGCAACGCGGACCCGTACGCGGGCCTGGTGGCGCACGCGCAGCCGCTGCTGCAGGAACTGGCCGACGAGTTCAACGAGTCGGTGACGCTGTCCATCCCGAACGCGCAGGACGGCCTGGACCTGGTCGCCGAAGCCGCGGGCTCGCACGTGGTCGGCGTGCTGTCGCAGAACATGGTCGGCAGGCACTACCCGATGCACGCGAGCTCCACCGGCAAGGTCCTGCTCGCCGAGCAGTCGGCCGATCAGCTGTGCCGGACGCTGCCGGTGGAGCTCGAAGCCTTCACCCCGCACACCATCACCGACCGGGCGGCGCTGCTCGTGGAACTCGGGCAGGTCCTGGAGCAGGGCTTCGCGACCATCGACAACGAGCTGGAGCCCGAGCTGCTGTCGCTGTCGCGCCCGATCCGGGACAGCGCCGGGACGTTGGTGGCGATCCTCACCCTCAACGGTCCGCGGAGCCGCTTCGGCCGCGCCCGCATTCCCGAAGCGCTGCACAAGATGCAGAGCACCGTCGACCGGCTCGCGGAGCTGTTCTGGCGCGACTCGGAGAGCGCGTGAGCGGTCACGCGCCGCGGCGCACCTCGCTCGGGGTGCCGCAGTAGGCGATGCCGAGCAGCACGGCCTGGAAGACGGCGGCGAACGCGACGCCGGCCCACAGCCACGGCCCCTCCAGCTGGACGAACACCAGCGAGGTCGGCGCCGTGACGAGGAATCCCCAGATCCCGGCCAGGCTCGCGTCGGCCCGGTCGACCAGCAGCGCGTCCGCGGCGGTCCACACCCACACCGCGGACACCAGCGTCAGGTAGCCCAGTCCCGCCGGGTTGAACAGGTACCGGTGGAATGCCGCGGCCCAAGAGCGCTGCGAGCCGTGCATGGGAGACCTCCTGGAAGACGATCACTGGAACCGATCTCCACTATCCCGGCGGGACGGTTTCGACCGCATGAGCAGTTCTACCCATCCCCACCGACGATCACGCGCGTCGCGTCATCCGCGGCTCAGCAGCGCGACGAGGAACTCGGAGTCCGCGGCGAGCGGGCGCAAGTCCCAAGTGGACAGCTTCAGCTCGACCGCCAGGCCGGATTCCGCGGCGTCCGCGAAGAATTCGTCGAACCCGTAGCCCCGCCCGGCGCCGAACCCGACCGCGACGCGCCCCTGCGGCGCGAGGTGTTCGCGGAACCGCCGCAGCACCGCGCCGCGCGTGCTCGGCGCGAGGAACGGCAGCACGTTCCCGGCGCACACGATCACGTCGAACGGCTCGGTGACGCCGCGCGCCGGGAGGTCCAGCTCGGCCAGGTCGCCGACGAGCCAGCGCGGGCCGGGGTGATCGTGCTCGGCGGCGGCGATCAGCTCCGGGTCGACGTCGACGCCGACGACCTCGTGGCCCGCCGCGGCCAGCGCGGACCCGACCCTGCCGGGGCCGCAGCCCGCGTCGAGGACGCGCGCGCCGCGGGGGACCATCGCGTCCACCATCCGGGCCTCACCGGCGAGGTCGTCGCCGGCCCGCGCCATGCCGCGGATCCGCTCGACGTACCAGGCGGAGTGCCCGGGATCGGCCGCCACCTTCCGCATCCACATGCTCTGCTCGACCATGTCCCCATCCTCCTCGACCGGTACGCGGGAGCGGCAGGGCGCTCGCACTTCCGGTTCGTCGATCGCGCGATCGTCGGTGCCCGCCGCTACCTTCCGTGCCATGGCTTTGACTGCACAGGAACGAGAGCAATTCCTCGCCGAACCGCACATCGGGGCGCTCGCGGTGGCGCAAGCGTCCGATCGGGCGCCGCTGACGGTGCCGATCTGGTACCAGTACTCCCCCGGCGGCGAGCTGTGGATCTACACGGGCCCGGAGTCGCGGAAGGCGCGGGCGATCCGCGACGCGGGCCGCTTCAGCCTGATGGTGCAGCGGACGGCGCCGTCGGTCCGCTACGTCTCGGTGGAAGGTCCGGTCGTCCGGACCGAGGCGGGATCTCCGGACCGTTCCCATGAGATGGCGCACCGCTACCTGCCGCCGGATCGGGCCGCCGAATTCATGGAGTACGAGCGGACCCGGCTCGGCGAGCACGTGGTGATCTACATGCGCCCGGAGCACTGGCTGTCGGCGGACCTCGGCTCGGTGTAGCGGATCCGCGCCGCTCCTCGACCGGGGGCCACCGGTGCTCCGGGGCGAGGAGCGCGCCCGTTCACACTTTAAGTCATCCAACTTAGCCAGGTGTAGCGTGGTGGCCGACCGACCGGCACGAGCCGGTCGGACAGCGTCGACGAGCGTGAACTGCGAGGAAATCCATGTCCCCCACCGGCGAGCAGCCCACCCGCGAAGTAGCGGTCGTGATCGGAACGGGCGGCATGGGCCAGGCCATCGCGCGCCGCGAGGGCTGCGGCCGCAGGCTCGTCCTGGCCGACTTCGACACCGCGTCCCTCGAACGGTTCGCCGACGTGCTCCGCGACGAGGGTTTCGACGTGACCACGGCGGAGGTGGACGTCGCGGATCGCGCCTCGGTCGCGTCGGTGGCGGCGCTCGCCGACGGGCTCGGCCCGATCACCCGCCTCGTGCACACGGCGGGCGTTTCCCCCATCCAGGCGCCCGCGAGCACCATCCTCGCCGTCGACCTCCTCGGGACCGCGTTCGTGCTGGCGGAGTTCGAGCGGGTCGTCGCGGCGGGCGGCGCCGGGGTCGTGATCTCCAGCATGTCCGGCCACTTCGCCCGCCTCAACGCCGAGGACGAGCGGGCGCTCGCCGTGACACCCGCCGAGGAACTGCTGGAGCTGCCCGTCGTGGCGGCCGTCGACGATCCGAAAGCCGCGTATCCGCTGTCCAAGCGGGCCAACCAGCTGCGCGTGCAGGCCGCCGCGACGACCTGGGGCGCGCGCGGGGCGCGGATCAACAGCATCAGTCCCGGCGTCATCTCCACGCCGATGGCGCGCCAGGAACTGGCGAGCGAGCACGGCGACCGGATGCGCACCATGATCGACTCCTCGGGCGCGGGACGGATCGGCACCACCACCGACATCGCCGACGCGGCGTCCTTCCTGCTCGGCCCGGCGGCCTCGTTCATCACGGGCACGGACCTGCTCGTCGACGGCGGCGTCGTCGCGGCGACCCGGCAGTTCTGAGCAGCCCCTTTTCGTCCATTGTGGACGTATAGGGGCAGCGGCTCGCGCCAGTCGAGCCCCACGGGCCGACCGAAATCGCGCCTTTCCCAGAATTGCCGTTCCGCGTCCGCGAATCAGGTGCCACGACTGAACTTCACGGTTCCCTCGACAGGGCGGAACAGAACCACGCCGCGCCGGCCAGGAAAAGCGGCACCACGACGGCGCGGTCCGTTTTTCCCGAATCCCCGATTTCGCAATCCGGCACAAGGACGACTTCACGTACCGCGTGATGGCGGAATCTCCGGGCAGAGCCTGGCGAAAAAGGTCTAGACCCATTGACGGGGTGATCGGGTCCACATAGGTTTGCCGCCCGTCGGCAGCGGCGCCGAACACGCGCCGCGCCGACCCGTCCGCAGCAGAACCCGGACCGAGCGCGGCGCGTTCCGGGATCTCCTGGCCACACCACACCGGTCCCCGGACCGGGCGGGTAGAGGAGAACACCCTTGACGACGAAACCGATCCGATGGGCGGCGCTGGCGGCCGGCCTGCTGGTGCTGCCGTTCACCGGCGGCCCCGCGGCCGAGGCCGCGCCCGGCGAACTCCGCTCCGCGCCGTACTACATGCCGCTGGACAACGCCCCGCAGGACATCACCGAGGCAATCGAGGCCAGCGGCCAGAAGGACTACATCTTCGCCTTCGTGCTCGCGCCCGACGCCGGCAGCTGCACCCCCACCTGGGACGGCAAACCGGGCCAGGAGGTCGAGACCGACACCGCGGTCAAGGAGAAGGCCGACGCCGTGCGCGCGGCCGGTGGCGACCTGTCGGTGTCCTTCGGCGGGTACAACGGCATCGACCTCGGCGCAGCCTGCCCGGACTCCGCCTCGCTCGCGGACGCCTACCAGCAGGTGATCGACAAGTACGGGCTCACCCACATCGACCTCGACGTCGAAGGCGACGACCTCGGCGACGTGCCGGGCGAGACCAAGCGCTTCGAGGCGATCAAGTCCCTCAAGCAGAACAACCCCGACCTGCACGTCACGCTGACGCTGCCGACGACCACCGTCGGGCTCAACGACGCGGGCAAGGCGGAGATCCAGCGCGCCAAGGACATCGGCGCCGAGATCGACCTCTACAAGGTCATGGACTTCGACTACGGCGGCCCCGCCGACGACATGGCCAACAGCGCGATCGGCGTGGCCGAGGCGGTGCACGAGCAGATCCGCGAGCTGCACCCCGAGCTCGACGACGCCGCCGCCTACGCGCGCACCGGCGTCATCCTCATGAACGGGCACACCGACCAGCCCAGCGAGCTGTTCACCCAGGACACCTTCCGCGCGGTGCTCGACTACGCGAAGCAGCACCGGCTCGGCAGGCTCTCGTACTGGTCGATGAACCGCGACCGGGTCTGCACCGAAGAGGGCGGCTGGGCCGACGGCAAGTGCAGCAGCGTCGAGCAGCAGCCGTACGAGTTCACCCAGATCTTCGCCGAATACCAGTGACACCAGGAGAATCGCAGATGAAACCCCTGTCCAAGCTGGTGGCCGCGATCGCCGCCACCACGGTCCTCCCGCTGTCCGCGATGTCCGCGGGCGCCGCCGAACCGGCCCCCGCCGCCCCGCCCGCGCCGGCGCCGGCCGCGGAGATGAAGGTCGCGCCGTACATCGACATCACCCAGGACAAGCCCACGCTCGCCGAGGTCGCGGAAGCCACCGGGCAGAAGAACTTCACGCTGGCCTTCGTGCTCGGCAGCGCCGCCGGGTGCACGCCGATGTGGGGCGGCGAGAAGGCGCTGGACGACCCGAGCATCGTCGGCCAGATCGACGAGCTCCGCGCGCAGGGCGGGGACGTCATCGTCGCCACCGGCGGCGCGATGGGCCCGTACCTGGAGAGCGTGTGCGGCAGCGCGGACGAACTCCTCGGCGCCTACAAGCAGATCCTCGACGTCACCGGCAGCAACCACCTCGACGTCGACGTCGAGGCGACCATCCCGGAGGACGTCGCGAACGAGGCGCTGGCGAAGCTGCAGGCCGAGCGCGGTACGAAGGTCAGCTACACGCTGCGCGTGCAGAGCGACGACACCGGGCTCGACCCGTACTCGCTGCAGGTGCTGCAGAGCGCCGCGAAGCACGGCGTCGACGTGCTGGTGAACCCGATGGCCATGGAGTTCGGCTCCACCAAGCCCTGGGGTGACGCGGTGATCGCGGCCTCCGAGAGCGTGCTCAAGCAGATGAAGGAGATCTGGCCGGACCTCAGCGAGGCCGACCTCAAGGCCCGCCTCGGCGTGACGCCGATGATCGGCCGCAACTACAACGGCAACATCTTCACCCCGGACAACGCCCGCCAGCTGCTGGACTGGGCCGACGCGAACCAGATCGGCCTGCTGTCGTTCTGGTCCGCGGGCCGCGACAACGGGAGCTGCCCCGGCGGCGCGGTCTCCCCGACGTGCAGCAGCATCGAGCAGGCGCCGTACGAGTTCACGAACATCATCAAGGGCTTCGGCGCCTGACCGGCTCCACCGAGCTCAGCTGACCGCCCCCTCGGCCCGGCCTTCCGGACCGAGGGGGCGTTCGTCCGGACCACGGACGGTCGCTTCACCTGTTCTGATCTTGCCTCTCCAGGTGAGCGGCGTTCGTGGTCGTTGTCCTGTCAGCGGCGAAGCCGCTGAGCAGCGACCAGCTTGAGCAAGGTGACCACCGGCGGGTTCTCAGCGGCTTCCTCGCGAGGACAGCTTTTTTCCTCGTGGCGGAGCCACTTGGAAAAAAGATTCCGCAGCGAGGAAGCCGCTGAGGTTCCGCCACCCGACCCACTACGCAGGTCGTGCTGCGCAAGTCTCCTCAAACTTCCGGCGTGGCCGGGCCGGTGAACTGCGCGGAGTGCAGTGCCGCGTAGGTCCCACCGGCGGCGATCAGCTCGTCGTGCGAGCCCTGCTCGATGATCGCGCCGCCGTCCATGACGAGGATCGTGTGGGCGTCGCGGATCGTGGAGAGCCGGTGCGCGATGACGAACGCGGTGCGCCCGGTGCGCAACGTGGCCATGGCCCGCTGGATCAGCGCCTCGGTGCGGGTGTCCACGGAGCTGGTCGCCTCGTCGAGCACGAGGATCGACGGGTCGGCCAGGAACGCCCGCGCGATCGTGATCAGCTGCTTCTCCCCCGCGCTGACCCCGGTGCCCTCGTCGTCGAGGACGGTGTCGTAGCCGTCCGGCAGGCTGCGGGCGAAGTGGTCGACGTGCGCGGCCTTCGCGGCTTCGACGACCTCCTCGCGGGTCGCGTCCTGCTTGCCGTAGGCGATGTTCTCCGCGATGGTGCCGCCGAACAGCCAGGTGTCCTGCAGGACCATGCCGGTCGCGGCCCGCAGCCGCTCCCGGGACATCGTGCGGGTGTCGACGCCGTCCAGGGTGATCCGGCCCGCGCTGATCTCGTAGAACCGCATCAGCAGGTTGACCAGGGTGCTCTTGCCCGCTCCGGTGGGGCCGACGATGGCGACCGTGTCGCCCGGCTCGGCGATCAGCGAGAGGTCTTCGATCAGCGGTTCGTCCGGCCGGTAGCGGAACGCCACGTGCTCGAACGCGACCCGGCCGCGCGGGCGGTCGGAGGTCGCGGCGTCGTCGGGCGAGGGCTCCTGTTCGGGCGCGTCGAGGAAGTCGAAGACCCGCTCCGCCGAAGCGAGCCCGGACTGCAGCAGCGCGGCCATGCTCGCGACCTGCGTCAGCGGCTGGCTGAACTGGCGGGAGTACTGCACGAACGCCTGCACGTCCCCCACCGAGAGCGCGCCGGACGCGACGCGGAGGCCGCCGACCACCGCGACCAGCAGGTAGTTCAGGTTGCTCAGGAACATCATGCCGGGCTGGATCAGCCCCGACAGGAACTGGGCGCGGAACCCGGCCGCCGCCAACTCCTCGTTTCGCGCCCGGAAGGTCTCGGCGGCGTTCTGCTGGCGGCCGAAGGCCTTGATGGTGGAGTGCCCGGTGTACATCTCCTCGACGTGCCCGTTGAGCTCGCCGGTGCTCTTCCACTGCGCCGCGAACTGCGGCTGCGCCCGCTTGCCGATCCGGTACGTGACGAGCGCCGACAGCGGGATGCTCAGCAGCGCGAACAGCGCCAGCAGCCCGGAGATGGAGAACATCACCGCGAGCACGCCGAGGATGGTCAGCACCGAGACGACGACCTGCGAGAGCGTTTGCTGCAGCGACTGGCTCACGTTGTCGATGTCGTTGGTGACCCGGCTGAGCACCTCGCCGCGGGACTGGCGGTCGAAGTGGCTCACCGGCAGCTTCGCGAGCTTGGCCTCCGCGTCCCGGCGCAACCGGCTGCCCGTGCGCTGCACGGCGCCGTTGGTCAGCCGAGCTTGCGCGACGCCGAACAGGCCGGAGCCCGCGTAGACCGCCAACGCCGCCAGCAGGACGGAACCCACCGCTGCGAAGTCGACGCCGCCCCCGGCCGCACCCGCGATGATCAGGTCGGTGGCCTGCCCGAGGTACTTGGGTCCGAGCACGCTCAACGTCACGCTCACCACGGCCAGCAGCACCACCACGATCAGCAGCGGCCGTTCGGGGCCGAGCCGTCCGAGCAGCCGCCGGGCCGAAGCGACGAAGCCGGTGGGCCGGTTGCGGTCCGGTGCGGGCTGCGCCGTGGCCCCCTCACCGGACGGGCGGGCACGGGTGGGGGCGCTCATGCCGCTTCCTCCTCGGACAGCTGCGACAGGACGATCTCCCGGTAGGTCTCGTTGTCCGCCATCAGCTCCTGGTGGGTGCCTGCCCCGACGAGCCGTCCCGCGTCGAGCACCAGGATGCGGTCGGCGTCGCGGATCGTGTTGACCCGCTGGGCGACGATGACGACCGTCGCGTCCGCCGTCTCCTGCCGCAGCCCGGCCCGGACCTGCGCGTCGGTGGCGTAGTCCAGCGCGGAGAACGAGTCGTCGAACAGGTGGATCTCGGGGCGCCGCACCAGCGCCCTGGCGATGGCGAGCCGCTGGCGCTGGCCGCCGGAGACGTTGCCGCCGCCTTGGGACAGCGGCGCGTCGAGCCCGCCGGGCAACCGGCGCACGAAATCGGCGGCCCGCGCGATCTCCAGCGCGTGCCACAGGTCGTCGTCGGTGGCCTCCGGGTCGCCGTAGCGCAGGTTGCTCGCCACGGTGCCGGAGAACAGGTACGGGCGTTGCGGGACGAACGCGACGGTCCGGGTCAGCGTCGCCGGATCCAGGTCCCGGACGTCGACGCCGTCGATCAGGATCGTGCCGGTCGTGACGTCGGACAGCCGGGGGATGAGGTTGATCAGGGTGCTCTTGCCGCTGCCGGTGCTGCCGATGATCGCCGTGGTCTCACCGGGGCGCGCGTGGAACTCGATGCCCTGCAGCACCGGTTCCTCCGCGCCCGGGTAGCGGAAGCCGACGTCGCGCAGTTCCAGGTGGCCGCGCCGGTGCAGCTCGCGGACCGGCTCGCTCGGCAGGCGGACCGTGCTCTCGGTGTCGAGCACTTCCTGGATGCGTTCGGCGCACACCTCGGCGCGCGGGATCATCATGAACATGAACGTCGCCATCATCACCGACATGAGGATCTGCATCAGGTAGCTCAGGAAGGCGACGAGCGCGCCGACCTGCATCGCACCAGAGTCGATGCGCCCGGCGGCGAACCAGGTCACCGCGACGCTGGACACGTTCACCACGATCATCACCGTGGGGAACATCAGCGCCATCAGGTTCCCGACGCGCAGCGCGGTGCCGGTCAGTTCGGCGTTCGCCTCGCCGAACCGGCGCTGCTCGTGGACGTCCTTGTTGAACGCGCGGATGACCTGCAACCCGTTGATCTGCTCGCGCAGGATGCGGTTGACCGCGTCGATGCGCACCTGCATGGCGCGAAACAGCGGCCGCAACCGGGCGACGAGCAGCGCGATGAGCACGCCCAGCAGCGGCACGACCACCACGAGCAGCCCGGAGAGCACCGCGTCCTGGTCGAGTGCCAGCACGATCCCGCCGACGCACATGATCGGCGCGGTGATCATCAGCGTGAAGGTGACCAGCACCAGCATCTGGATCTGCTGGACATCGTTGGTCGTGCGGGTGATCAGCGACGGCGCCCCGAACCGCCCCACTTCGCGCGCGGAGAAGGACTGCACCTGGTCGAACACCGAGGCGCGCAGGTCGCGGCCGAGCGCCGTCGCGGTCCGGGCGCCGAAGCCGACGGCGCCGATCGCGCAGATCAGCTGCACCGCCGCCACCGCGAGCATCACGCCGCCGACGCGCAGGATGTGACCTTGGTCGCCGGTGAGCACGCCGTTGTCGATGATGTCGGCGTTCAGCGCGGGCAGGTACAGCGTGGCGACCGTCTGGACCAGCTGCAGCACGACCAGCGCGATGATCGGCAACGCGTAGGGCCGCAGGTGGGCCCGCAGTAATCGGAGCAGCACGCGATCCCTCTGCGGAAGTCGGGGAGACCTCCGCGGACGGCGAAGGACCACCGGCCAGCTTAACCCTTCCCGACGAGCACTCGCGCCGTTCGAATTCGCCCCTAGGGGCAGGGCACGGGGACTAGTGCACTGTCCGCACCGGCGTCCCGAGCTCGTCGTCCCCTCGGCCGCAGCACGGGTTCTCAGCGCCGTCTCGCGAGGACGGCGACCCGTCGCGCTCCCGAGAGGAAGGGACCGACCACCTGTCTTCGATCTTGCCCTTCGTCGTTGTCCTGTCAGCGGCGAAGCCGCTGAGCAGTGACCAGCTTGAGCAAGCCGACCACCCGCGGGTTCTCAGCGTTCTTCTCGCGAGGACAGCTTTTTCCCTCGTGGCGGAGCCACTCGGGAAAAAGATCCCGCAGCGAGAAGAACGCTGAGGTTCCGCCACCCGACCACCTCACCAGGCCGAGAACAAGAACATCCACTCCATGAGGCCGTCCTCATGGAACGTTCACGGTGGGCTCAGTCTGGGCGTCGAGGGTTCACCTCATGGATGCCGAGCGGGAGACCGAGCCGGTGCCCACCCGGGACGCGGCGACGCGGGTGCGCACGGACTACGCGACGCGGCCGATGCGCGCCGCCGGGCTCGCACCGGAACCGCAGTCGGGCAACGGCTGGGCGATCGTGTTCACCCTGGTCGCGCTCGGCGTGCTGGGAGTGCTGGCGGTCGTTCCGGGCACGCTCGGCGGCCCCGGTGAACTCGGCTGGCACGGGCTGCTCACGTTCCTCGTGTTCGCGGTGGCGGTCGGCGGCTGGATGAGTTCCCGGCTCGACGACACGTTCGTCGCGGTCGCCGCGGCCGTGCTGCTGGTCCTGTTCGGGGTGCTGGATTCCGAGGACGTGTTCGAACCGCTCGGCGAGGACCAGATCTGGTTGCTGATCGCGGCGTTCATCCTGGCCGCCGGGATCAACGCGACCGGGCTGCCCGCCCGGCTGTCGGTCGCCCTGGTGGCCCGCGCCCGCCGGCCGCGCGGACTGTTCCACCTGATCACCGCTTCGCTGGTGATCACCGCGCTGCTCGTGCCGAGCACCAGCGGGCGGGCGGCGCTGGTGCTGCCCTTCTACCTCACGTTGGCCGCGGCGTTCGCGGCGCGGGAGCGGCTCGTGCGGGCGCTCGCGGTGCTGTTCCCGACCGTGGTGCTGCTCTCGGCCGTCGCCAGCCTCGTCGGGGCCGGGGCGCACCTGGTGACCAGCGAGATCCTCGCGAGCACCGTCGACGTGCGCATCGGGTTCGCGCAGTGGCTGTGGTGGGGGTTGCCGTTCGCGGTGGCGAGTTCGCACCTGGCCGCCGAACTCGTGCTGGCGCTGTTCACCCGCCACGCCGATCGCCGCGCCCCGCTGCGGGTCGACGCCGAGGCCCTGCGCTCGCAGCTGGAGGTGCCGGAGCGGATGCGGCGCGACGAGATCCGCGCGGCGGCGCTGCTGGGCGTCGTGGTGCTGCTGTGGAGCACCGAGCCGCTGCACGGCCTGTCCCCCGCCCTCGTCGCGCTCGGCGGCGCGGTGCTGATCACCTCACCCCGGCTGGGCACGGTGCGCTTCGGGGAGGCGCTGTCCGAGATCCCCTGGTCGCTGTTGCTGTTCATGGCCGCCACCGGCGCGCTCGGCACCGGGTTGACCGAGTCCGGCGCCGCCCAGTGGGCCGTGACGAGCTTCCTTAGCGGGGCGCCGCGTTCGACCGTGCTGCTGACGGTGGTGGTCCTCAGCGTCGCCGCGCACCTGGTGGTGCAGTCCCGCTCGGCGCGGTCCTCGGTGCTGATCCCGCTCGTCGTGCCCGCCGCGCTCGCCGTCGGCATGAATCCGGTGGCGCTGGCGTTCGCCTCGACGGCCGCGGCCGGTTTCTGCCACACCCTGCCGTCGTCGGCGAAACCGGTCGCGATGTTCGCCCGGATCGAGCAGGCGCCGACCTTCGCCCCGCGCGATCTGCTGAAGCTCTCCGCGCTGCTCGGGCCGGTGATGGTCGTGCTGGTCCTGCTGTTCACCCGCTTCGTCTGGCCGACGCTCGGCCTGGACCTCGACTGAACATTCCACGATGGAGGAAACCATGTTCCGCTTTCTCGTCGCTCCCACCGGGTTCAAGGAGTGCCTGGACGCCGAGGCCGTCGCCGCTGGAATCCGCACCGGCATCCGCCGGGTGGTCCCGGCCGCGATCGTCGACACCGTCCCGCTGATCGACGGCGGCGAAGGATCCGCCCGCATGCTGGCGAAGTCGACCGGTGGCGAGCTGGTTCCGGTGACCGTCACGGGGCCGGTCGGCGACCCCGTCGAGTCGCACTTCGCGCTGCTGGGCGGGACCGAACGGGGGACCGCGTTCGTGGAAGTGGCGGCAGCGGCGGGACTTTCCCTGGTGCCGCGGGGAAAGCGCGATCCGGGCCGCACGTCGAGCCGCGGTGTCGGCGAGCTGATCGCGGCGGCGCTGGACACCGGCGCCGAGAAGATCGTCGTCGGTTGCGGTGATTCCGGGATCTGCGACGGCGGTGCGGGAGCGTTGCAGGCGCTCGGAGTGCGCGTGCTCGACGACTCCGGTCACGACGTCGGCCCCGGCGGGGTACCGCTGCGCCAGGCGCGGCTGATCGACGCCGACGGCCTGGATCCACGACTGTCCGAAGTGGACATGGTGGTGGCGGTCAACCCGAAGAACGTGCTGAGCGGCCCGAAGGGCGTCGCGCACGTCTACGGCCCGCAGAAGGGCGCGTCCCCGGCGCAGGTCGCGCGGCTGGCGGCGGCGATGCACCGCTGGGGACTGCTGCTGCGCAGGCACAGCGGTACGGACTTCGCCGAGCTGCCCGGCGGCGGCGCCTCGGGCGGGGTCGGCGCGGGACTCGCCGGGGTGCTCGGCGCCCGGCTCGCGTCCCGGTTCGACGTCTTCATCGAGAGCACCGACCTGGACCTGCGGCTGCGCGCCGCCGACCTGGTGCTCACCGCCGAAGGCGCCATCGACGCCTCCACCGCGCTCGGCAAGATCCCGTCCGAGGTCGCGCGCCGCGCGAAGCGCCAGGGCAAACCGGTGATCGCGTTGTGCGGCACCATCGGCCCCGGCGCCGAGAGCAGCTACGACACCGGGATCGACGCCTACACGGGCATCCTCACCGGCCCGGTGGCGCTCGCCGACGCGATCGAGAGCGCCCCCGAACTCCTCGCCGACGCCACCGCCCGAACCCTCCGCATGCTCCTGGTCGGCCGCACCCTGCGAGCAGCGGCCTGACCCCGGCGAAGGGACGTGCGAGGAGATCTCACCGACGTGCGCCCCGGCTCGTGGTCGTCTTTCCGTCGGCAGAGCAAGCACGCCCGGACTCCCGCTGAGCGCGGACGCACGGCGGGGACGGCCACCCGCCGTGCGTCCGCAGTGCGGAACGCGCTCTCCGGTCGCTCCCGGCGAATCAGCTCTCGTCGCGCCCGGTCGCCCGTCGGGTGGTCACCCCGCGCAACGACCGGCTTCGGCGAGCGGCAGCGCGGTGAAGGTCAGCTTCTCGTAGGCGCCGGCGGCGCCGTTCTCGGCGAGGACGCCGACTCTCCCGTCGGGGAGCATCGCCATCGCCGAGTAGGCCGCCGGGCCCGGGTGCAGCCGCGTCCCGTCCGACCAGTTCTCCCCGTCGTCGCAGCTGATCCGCACCGTGAGGTCGGTCCGGTCCCGCGAGTTCGCGGGGTTGCTGAACAACAACCGCTCGTCGGATCCCCGCGGGTCGACGCGGATCACGTCGGCGTTGACGCCCGGATCGGGCAGGCCGGGAATCGCCGCGGGCTTCCCGAAGGTGATGCCGCCGTCCTCGGACACCGCCCGCAACCGCTGCCCGCCGTCGACGTCCCGGACGTTCTGCACGACCTCGCCGGTGGACAGCTCCACGGCCTTGTTCTCGTCGGTGCCGCCCGCCAGCGGTTCGCCGGAGCGCCAGGTCTCGCCGTGGTCGTCGCTGTAGATGTTCGCGGCGTGGTGCTCGCCCGCCGCGTCGCGCACGACGATCGGCTGCAGCAACCGCCCGCCGGAGAGCTGCACCCCGTGGCCGGACGAGGCGAAGATCCCCGCCCACTCCGGCGCTTTCACCTGCTCGTTCAGATCGATCGGTGCGCTCCAGGTGCGTCCGTCGTCGCTGCTGGTCAGGTGCCGCACGTGCACGGTTCGCGGATCGGTGGCGTCGGCGGAGCCGGGTTCGGATTCCTGGAACCCCACTTCGCCGTGGCTGAAGGTGCAGAACAGGTGCACGCGCCCGGTGGCCCGGTCGGTGAGCAGGCTGGGATCGCCGCAGCCCTGCGGCGCGGGGTGATCGACGACGGCGCGGGGTTCGCTCCAGGTCGCGCCGCCGTCGGTGCTGCGGCGCACCATCGTGTCGATGTCGCCGGGCAGGTCACCGGGACCGTCGTTGCGCCGGTCGAAAGCGGCGATGACCGTGCCCCGCTCGGTCACCGCGAGGGCGGGGATGCGGTAGGTCACCGCGTCGGTGCTCACGGCGAGGTCCACGCCGCCGGGCGCGGCGACGGCGACGGGACCGGCGAGCAGCGCCAGTGCGGCGGTCGCCGTCATCGCGGGCAGGGCGCGGCGGCGGGTGCGGAGGATGCGAACCACGTGCGGCTCCAGTCGTGTCGGTGTCGGCGTTGACGGCCACGAGGTCGAACGTTGGACGTCGGATGTCCAGAGTTGATGAAGCTAGGCCATCGACGTCGAACCTGTAAAGCCCCGGACTCCCGCCACCGCCGCGCGCCGTACCGGCCGAACAACGGCGGGGAGGAGGTCACCCTCCTCCCCGCCGTCCGCCACGATCCGCTACGCCGCCCGAACCTGGTGCCGCAGAGCCGTTTCCGGGGCGGCGCAAGGCGTTCGCGGCACCGGCGATCAGAACACGGTGCCCGCGTCCTGGGCGATCAGCTCATCGGTGGCCCGCTCCGCGACGGCCGCGATGGTCATCGACGGGTTGCAGGCCGCGCTGTTGCCCGGCATCAGCGCCCCGTCCAGCACGTAGAGCCCGCGGTGCCCTTGGACCCGGCCGGCGAGGTCGCAGACGACGCCCATCGACGCACCGCCCAGCGGATGCCAGGTGTTGGGCACCAGCGAGGTCGTGTCCAGCCGGATGTTGCCCTCCCCGGCGATCCGGGCGACCCGGTCGTCGATGATCCGGCTCAGCTCGGCGTCCGCGTCGCGCGGCCAGTCCAGCACCGCGTCGTCCTTCGCCGAGTCGTAGACGAACTCGCCGCGCCCCTGGCTCACCCCGTAGCCGACGAGCATCGTGGTGCGCAGGTTCGGCGTCGGGGGCAGCGAGGCTTGGATGACGGTGTTCGCCGTCGCCGGGTCGCCCCACTCCAGGCTGCCGTAGACGACGGGGCCGCCCTGCGGAGCGCCGAAGTCGTCGGCGAAGTTCGTCCAGGTGTAGATCCGGTCCCCGTTGGAGCCCCAGTTCGTGCCCAGCCCGTCGGGCATGTCGGGGATCTGGTCCTTGGCCGCCGCGCGCATCAGCAGCTTCGTGGTGTTCGCGGTGCCCGCCGCCATGACCAGCGCACCGGCCGTGATGATCTTCTTCTCCAGCACGGTGCCGTCGCTGTCGATGCGGTCGACGTGGACCTCCCAGCGCCCGTCCTTGGCCATCGCCACGTCGGTGACGTTGTGCTGGGTGGCGACGGTGACGCGGCCCGTCGCCTCCGCCTGCGCGATGTAGGTGACGTCGACGGAGTGCTTGCCGCCGTTGTTCACGCCCATGCTGCAGTCGCCGTTGGTGTAGGACGGCTTCATCTCGCCCGCCAGCTCGCGCAGCGCGAAGTCCCAGTCGATCGGCATCGGGATCTTCGAGAGGTCGTACCCGGCCTCCTCGGCGTTGCGCGCGAACACCCGCGAGGGCTTGTACGTGGTGCTGTTGATCAGCTCGTCGGGCGCGGTCTGCAGCTTCAGCATCTCGGCGACGCGCGGGTAGTGCTCGCGGGCCATGCGCGCGTAGTCGAGCTGCTCGGGCATGTTGGCGTTGAACACGTCCGCGGCGGGCTGCAACGTCATGCCCTGGTAGACCAGCGATCCGCCGCCGACGCCCGCGGCGCACATGATGTCCATGCCGTTGCCGGGGACCTGTTCGATCAGCCCCGTGTAGGGGGCGAACGGCATCAGCGGCACCCCGAACAGCGAGGGCGTGGAGCCCAGCCAGGACAGCCGCGAGTCGGGGGCCAGCGGGCTCGGGAACGTGTCGGCGTTCGGGCCGGTGGGCCAGCGGCGCCCGCGTTCCAGCACCAGGACGGGCAGCCCGGCCTGGGCGAACCGCAGCGCCGTCACTCCCCCGCCGAAGCCGGAGCCGATGACGACGACGCGGTGTTCCTCGCGGGTCACCGGGACCCGGTTCACGGCGGCGAGGGCGTGCGGGGTGCTGAGCGCAGTCAGGCCCGCGGCGACGGCTGCTCCCTTGAGTGCGGAACGGCGGCTCAGTTCGGGCATCGGCTCTCCTGCGCGGTGAGGGCGTGTCGCGGGGTTCGCGGACCGCCGGGTGACGGCCACGGCCCGGAGCACGAGCGGTCTTCGCTGATCAACGGGCGTGGCGGGTCGGAAGTGTAGGGAAGGAAACCGAGAGAGAGAACCGGTCGACGATCTCACTACGCACGGGTAACATCTTCCGACGTGCGCGAACAGCGAGGTGTCCGTTGCTGACCCCGCAGCGCACCGATGCCCGCCGCAACCGCGAGATCATCCTGCGGGCGGCCGACGAGGCGTTCGCCGAGGGCTCCGACGTCGTGCCGATCGAGGAGATCGCCCGCCGCGCCGGACTCGGGCGGGCGACCGTCTACCGGCACTTCTCCGACCGCTACGCCCTGGCCACCACCGTCGCCGCTCACCGGCTGGAGACGTTGAAGTGCATCGTCGGCACCGCCGAGCGCGACCACCGCACCTTCCGGGACCTGCTGCACATGGTGCTCCGCGAACAGGTGGCCCGGCGACCGCTGATCAACATCATCCGGGAGCTGCCGGAGCACGAGCAGCGCCGGTTCGCCGACTCGCTCATCGCCGTGCTCGCGCCCGCGTTCCGCCGCGCGCAAGCGGAGGAGGAGCTGCGCGGCGACATCGAACCGGCCGACCTGGTGCTGGTCCTGGAGATGATCGAGGGCGCCCTGTCGTCGAAGCTGGTGCCCGCCGACGACGAAGCCGCCATCCGTAAGCTGATCGCCGTCTCGCTCGACGGCCTCTACCCCCGTCCGGAGACCGCACAGGGGTCGTCGCTGCAATCCTCTGACCTGCACTGACTCGGGGCGGGGCGCTCGACCGGGACCTTCAGCAGACCGCCACCGGCAGCGGACGCCGGAGGTCTCCCCATCCGGCCGGGCCGTGCATCCCCGGCCGCCGCCGGGAATCCGGCCGGGGCCACGTCGGCATCCGCCGGATCACACCACCGCTTCGTCAGCGTCGTCCGGCTTTCCCGCTGCTCGCACGGGGAGGTCGGCGAAGGCGGCCGGAGGTTCCCGCCACGGGTCGGCGAGGGTGCCCGCTCGGGCGTCGCGGATGGTCTCCCAGACGCGCTGCGGGGTCGCGGGCATGTCGATGTGGCGGACGCCGAGGTGGCTGAGCGCGTCGACCACCGCGTTCTGCACCGCGGGGGTCGATCCGACGGTCGCGGACTCGCCGATCCCCTTGGCGCCCAACGGGTTGTGCGGGCTCTCGGTCACCGTGTTCGCCGTCTCCAGCGCGGGCACGTCGGCCGCCGAGGGCATCGCGTAGTCGGCGAGCGTCGCGGTGGACGGGTTGCCGTCCTCGTCGTAGGACATGTGCTCCCACAGCGCCTGGGCGATGCCCTGGACCGCGCCGCCGTGCTGCTGGCCGCGCACGATCGTCGGGTTGACGATCCGGCCGCAGTCGTCGACGGCGATGTGCCGCAGCGGGGTGACGAAACCGGTCTCGGTGTCGATCTCCACGACGGACACGTGGGCGCCGAACGGGAACGAGGCACCGCCGGGCGCGAAGTCGGTGTCGGCGGCCAGCGAACCGCCTTCGTCGGCGGCGGCCCGCACCAGGTCCGGCCAGCTCAGCACGGTGCTGGGAACACCGGCGACGCCCAGTCCGCCGTCGGTGACCTCGATGTCCTCGGGCGCTGCTTCCAGCTTCGTGGCGGCGAGTTCCCTCGCCCGCTGCAGCACGACCTCGGCCGCCGCGCGCACGGCGCTGCCACCGACCTGCAACGACCGGGAGCCGCCGGTGCCGCCGCCGCGCGGGACGGTGGCCGTGTCGGACTGGACGAACTCGACGGACTCCATCGGGATGCCCAGCAGGTCGGCGACGATCATCGAGAACGACGTGGCATGGCCCTGCCCGTGCGCCGAGGTGCCGACCTTGATGGTGGCGCCGTCCTCGTGCACTTCTACGGCGGCGAACTCGCCCGCGCCACCGCCGGTGATCTCCACGTAGGTGCTCATCCCGATGCCCAGCGCGAGCGGATCGCCCGCCGCTCGCCGGCGGGCCTGCTCGGCGCGCAGCTCCTCGTACCCGGCCAGGCGCAGCGCCTCGGTCAGCGCCAGGTCGTAGTCGCCGCTGTCGTAGCTCGCTCCGGTGAGGGTCGTGTGCGGGAACTGCTCCGGCCGCAGGAAGTTGCGCCTGCGCAGCTGCGCCGGGTCGATGCCGAGTTCGGCGGCGGCCAGGTCGATGAGGCGTTCCAGCATGGCCGCGGCCTCGGGCCGACCGGCGCCGCGGAACGCGCCGACGGGAGTGGTGTTGGTGAGCACCGCGACGCCGTCGTAGCTCAACGCCGGGATCCGGTACACGCCTTGCGACATCAGCCGGGTCGGGCCGAGCGCGAGCGCGCCGCCGAACCCGCCGTAGGCGCCGGCGTCGCCGATGACCCGCGCCCGCAGCCCCACGATGTCCCCGTCGCGGGTGAGCCCGAGCTCGCCGAACTGCACCTGGGCCCGGCCGTGCGGCATGGTCTGCATGTTCTCGGAGCGGCCCTCGATCCACTTCACGGGCCTGCCGAGTTCGCGGGCCACCGCGACCGCGGCGAGGTATTCCACGGCGGCGCCGGCCTTCCCGCCGAACGCGCCGCCGACGTGCGGGGCGATGACCCGCACGCGTTCGGCGTCCCAGCCGAAGGACGCGGCGAGCCCGCTGCGCAGCGCGTGCGGCATCTGGGTGGACGCGTAGGCCGTGACCTCGTAGTCCTCGTCGGGACCGCCGGGCACCACGGCGAACGCGTTGCCCTCCATCGGGACGACGGCGAGGCGCTGGTTCTCGATCCGGGCCCGGACCACGACGTCCGCCCCGGCGAGCACGTCGGCTCCCGCGGCGTCGCGGGCGCCGTCGGCGATGTTCGAGCCGTGCGCGGGGAACTGCGGCGGGGATGCCGGGTCCATGGCGTGTTCGGGGTCGACCTCGACCGGCAGCGGTTCGTACTCGACGTCGACGAGTTCCAGCCCGTCCGCCAAGGCCGCGCCGCTGTCGGCGACGACGATGGCGACCGCGTCGCCGACGAACCGCACCCGGTCGCTCGCCAGCGGGTAGCGGGGGAAGTCGCCGAGCGGGATGAACGGTGTCAGGACCGGCATGTCCAGGTCCGCGGCGGTGTACGCGGCGACGACGCCCGGCGCGGCGGCGGCCTCGGCGACGTCGATGGAGGTGATCTCGGCGTGGGCCAGCGGCGAGCGCACGAATCCGATGCGCAGCACCCCGTCCAGCGGGAGATCGTCCACGTACGTGCCGCGACCGCGCAGCAGTTCGGGGTCCTCGACCCGGTTGACCTCGTTGCCGAGCAGGGATCCGACCATGATCCGAGCCTAGCGGTGCGCGGGCCCGCCGCCCACCGCGCGCGGGAAGTCCGCCACCGCGTGTCTTTGATCTTGTCTTTCCGGGTGGACGGCGTTGTTGGTCGTCGTCCTGTCAGCGGTGGAGCCGCTGAGCAGTGACCGGCCAGAGCGAGCCGGCACCGGCGGATTTTCAGCGGTTTCCTCGCGCGGACAGCGATGTCGCCGGGTAGGGACCTGCGTCGGAAATCGCGATCACACCGGCAACGGGCGGCGAGGAAGCCGCTGAGGTCCGCTGAGCGACCCACCGCTCAAGCCGAGATCAAGAACACCGGCCGTCGCCAGAGCGCGTTCACCGCGCCGTGCTGCGAGCCTGGAGGGCATGGTTCGGATCGGATACACCTTGATGACCGAGCAATCCGGCCCGCGGGCGCTGGTCCGGCACGCTCCGCTCGCCGAGGCCGCCGGGTTCGACTTCGCCGTGATGAGCGACCACTTCTCGCCCTGGCTGGAGAGCCAGGCGCACTCCCCCTACGCCTGGAGCGTGCTGGGCGCGGTCACCCAGGTGACCGAGCGCGTGGAGCTGATGACGTACGTGACGGCACCGATCCTGCGCTACCACCCGGCCGTCGTGGCGCAGAAGGCCGCGACCATCGGGCTGCTCTCGCAGGACCGCTTCACGTTGGGCCTGGGCGCCGGGGAGAACCTCAACGAGCACGTGGTCGGCCGCGGCTGGCCGCCGGTGCACGTGCGGCACGAGATGCTCCAGGAGGCCGTCGAGATCATCCGGGCGCTGTTCGGCGGCGAGCAGGTGGACCGCGTGGGGCGGCACTTCCGGGTGGACCAGGCGAAGTTGTGGGACGTGCCGTCCCGCCCGGTGCCGATCGGGATCGCGGTCTCCGGCCCGGAGTCGGTGCGCCGGTTCGCGCCGCTGGCCGAGACGATGATCTCCACCGATCCCGATGAGCGGCTGTGCCGGGCCTGGGATTCGGCGCGCGGCGGCGATCGCAAGGTGGGTCAGCTCCCGGTGTCCTGGGGTCCGGACCGGGACGCGGCGATCAAGCGGGCGCACGAGCAGTTCCGCTGGTTCGCCGGGGGCTGGCGGGTCAACGCGGACCTGCCGGGCCCGGCCGGGTTCGCGGGCGCGACGCAGTTCGTGCGGCCGGAGGACGTGGCCGCGAACATCCCGTGCGGCCCGGACGCGGACCCCGTCGTGGACGCGGTGGCCTCGTTCCGGGATTGCGGGTTCACCGACGTCGCGCTGGTGCAGGTCGGCGGCGACGACCACCAGGACGGCTTCTTCGAGTTCGCGCGCGGCGAGCTGCTGCCCGCGATCCGCGCCAAGCTCGGCTGACGGCACCGCCGCCACGCGGGTCAGCGGCGCACGGCGGGGAACTGCACGGTCGAGTCGTCCACGGCGGGCAGTTGCACGGTTTCGTCCTCGCGGGCGAGCTCCGGGCCGGGGCCGAAGACGAACGCCCCGGCGGGCAGCAGCCGGGCCCGTTCCACGACGGGGACGATCAGCCCGGCCAGCCACGGCAGCAGCGCCGCGACGAGCGCGCCCAGCGACAGGCCGACCAGCACGTCGTGCGGGTAGTGCACGCCGACGAACACCCGCGACAGCCCGGTCAGCAGCCCGAGGGTCACCGCGAACCAGCCCCAGGACGGGCGGGCGCAGAGGACGACGACGGCGGCCGCGGCGGCGATCGTGGAGTGGTTGCTGGGGAACGACCAGTCGCCGAACTCGGGGCAGGTGGCGATGGTGCTCATGCGCGCGACCGCGCGGCACGGGCGGTCCTCCTGGATGAAGGACTTGACGATCTCGCTGGTCCCGTAGGCCAGCACCGTGACCGGCGCGAGCAGCGCGGCGCGGGCCATGATCTCATGATCATCGCGCCGGGCTCGCCAGAACAGGTAGCCGAAGATCAGCAAGAAGGCGATGATCGCGCCCTCGGTGAACACCTCGCTGAACACCTGGAACCACTCCGGGCTCGCCGCACCGGCCCCGGCGATGCCGCGGTACCAGTCGGTGCTGACGTCGGGGACGTACGGATTCGGTTCGGAGCGCCCGGCTAACAGCGGCTGAACAACGGGTGTCGACATTCACAACATCATATGAAGATCAACCCACCGGTCCCGGGACCGGCTCCACCGGAACTCGCGGACCTGCGCCGATGCCGTCACCCACGCCGGATGCGCACTGCTCTCGGTGGTCCCGCGGCACCGGTGCCTCCGGTCTCGCCTCGGGCCGGACGCACCCCGCTCCGAGATCAGAGATGCGCATTCCGCGCAATATCCCCATCCGCCGCCCGGAGTATCACCTATCACAATTTTCCCGCCGTGCCGCTCAAAAACGGCCAACCGTACGCAAAGTGATCAAGATTCGCTACGGTGGCCCGCGTGCGCCGTGGCGCTGCGTGCGGCAGTGCCACGTGCCGGCTTGGTACGGCCGAGGACCCGCGCGCTGGCGCGGGATGGGTGAGGACGCGATGCAACAAACGACAGGGTGGATACTCGGCGGCCTGGTGATCCTGGTGGTGCTGCTCGGGGCCGCGGTGGCGTTGTTGAGCGCTCGGTTGCGCCAACAGCACAAGGAGATCGAGCAGTGGTCGCTGGCCGCCCTCGAACCACCGGCCCCGATCGAGCCGGTGCAGCCGCAGCTCCCCCCGGAGCCGGCGCCCGCTCCGGTGCTGGACGCGCCGCTCACCGTCGAGCCGGATGAGGCCTACCGGCGCGAGGTCGTGCAGGGAGCGCAGGAAGCGCTCGGCGGCACGATGCGCCGCATCCTGGCGTTGACGAACAACGCGGCGGGACGGCTGCACGAGATGCAGCGCTCCCACGGCCCGGACGTTCTGGAGGACCTGCTCCCGATCGACCACCTGCTGGCCCAGGCCCAGCGGCGGGCGCAGCTGGTGACGGTGCTCTGCGGCTCGCCGCCCGGCCAGCAGCGCAGCCCGCAGCTGATGGCGCGGCTGGTGGGCGCCGCGCAGTCGCGCATCCACGACTACGAGCGGGTGCGGCTGTCCACCCGGGACACGACGACGGCGGTGCTGGGCCGGGTCGTGGAGCCGCTGAGCGCGGCGCTGGCCGAGCTGCTGGACAACGCGACCCGCTCCTCGCCGCCCACCGCGCCGGTGGACGTGATGATCACCGCCGAGTACCACGGGGTGTCGCTGGAGATCCACGACGGCGGCGTGGGCATGCCGCCGGACGCGTTGAACCAGGCGAACGCCGTGCTCTCCCGCGGCGCCACCGAGATCGAGCTGACCGAACTGGGCAACCCGCCGCGCACCGGACTGGCCGGGTGCAGCGTGCTGGCCGCGAGCTACGGCTTCACGGTGCGGCTGGACGCGGCCTCCAGCCGCGGCGGGCTGCGCGCGGTGCTGCTGGTCCCGCACAACCTGCTGACCACGCTGAACCCGCAGCCCGCGCCCGCCGCCATCGCGTCCTCGGCCGCGGAGCCCTCCACCGGCGAGCCCGCCGAACCCGTGACGTTCGGCGATCCGATCGCCGAACCGGCCGAGCCCGCACCGCGCCACCGCCAGCCCGAACCCGAACCGGCCACGACCGCGTCCGGCCTGCCCAAGCGCCCGCGCCGCACCATGACCCGCTCCGGCGACCTGTCCGCGCCCGACGGCGCCGCCCCGGTGCAGGCCATCGCGGACGGAGCGCAGCGGCGCACGGCGGACGCGTCGCAGAGCCTGCGCGGCCTGCAGCGCGCGACGGGCGCGAACTCGGCCGCCGAATTCTCCGCCGCCGCACAGGCGTTGTCCGAGTCCGAGCAGTCGGACGCGGCGGACGGCTCCACTTCCAGAAGGGATGCAGACGCATGACCGAGACGGCCCCGACGGCGCCGAAGCCCGACCGGAGCTGGGTGCTCGACGACCTCGTCGAGCACTCCGGGATCCGGGCGGCGATCGCGGTGTCCGGTGACGGGATGCTCCTGGTCAAGAACAACGGGCTCGACCAGGCCGATGCCGAGCGCTGGGCGGCGGTCAGTTCGCCGCTGCAGGCCTGCGCCCGGCACGGGATGGAACCGCTGGGCTACCCCACCAGCGGTTTCGAACAGGTGCTGGTGCAGCACGCGCAGGGGTACCAGCTGCTGCAACCGTTCGGCGAGGAGTCGTACCTGGTCCTGGTGACCGATGCCGACGCCGATCTGGGAGTGGCGTCGACGGAAATGCAGGTGACGGCCAAGCGCCTCGGGCAAGAGATGGGCACGGCTGCGCGCACCGCCGCCAGGCGGCCGACGTGAGCCCCGGCCCGCACCGGCGGGAGTCGGACCTGGTGCGGTCCTACGTGCTCACCCGGGGCCGCGCGCGGGCGCAGCACCAGATGGAGCCCGCGGCGCTGGTGCGGGCCGCGGCGCGCGGCACGATGTCGGAGCTCGATCCGGATCGCCGCCGGATCGTGCAGGTGGCCCAGGGCGGTGCGCTGGCGGTCGCCGAGATCGCCGCGCACGCCGAGCTGCCGCTGACGGTCGCGCTGGTCGTGGTGTCCGACCTGATCGATGAGGGCTACCTGGTTCCGGCGTCGGCGGAGCGCCCGTCGTCCGTCCCCAGCCCCGACCTGCTGGAGGAGGTGCTCAATGGACTCCGCCGCCTGGACACCTCCGCCTGAGACGGCCTACGTGGCCCCGACGGTGCGGCGATCGGCGAAGATCCTGATCGTCGGCCCGGCCGGGGTCGGCAAGACCACGTTCGTCGACACCATGTCGGAGATCGCGCCGCTGCACACCGAGGAGTCGCTGACCTCGGCCAGCGAGGGCGTCGACGACCTGCGCCACACCCCCGCGAAGTCGACGACGACGGTGGCGCTGGACTTCGGGCGCCGCACGCTCAACGACCGGCTGGTGCTGTACCTGTTCGGCACGCCCGGTCAGCAGCGGTTCGCGTACTTGTGGCGGACGTTGGCGAACAACTCGCTGGGCGCGCTGGTGCTCGCGGACACGCGGCGGCTGGCGGATTCGTTCGAGGTGATGGACCGCGTCGAGGAGCTCGGGGTGCCGTACGCGATCGCGGTGAACGTGTTCGACGACGCGCCGCGGCATTCGGTCGCGGAGCTGCGGGAAGCGCTCGATCCGGATCCGGACACGCCCGTCGCCGTCTGCGACGCCAGGGATCAGGCGTCCTGCGCGCGGGTCCTGGTCGAACTCGTCGAGCACGTGGTCGCCGCCTCGTCGACGGGCAGGCACGCGGCGGATCCGACGGTGCGGCTGTGACGGGCGCCGCGCGCGCCGCGCCGGTGCACCCGTCCGCCCGCACCGCGATCCTCCCCTCCACCCAGTCCTGAGCACGGAGCCACCATGACCGCCCTTTCCCCCGGCCACCCCGATCAGCAGTCCCGCGTCCCGCTCTACGGCGAGGAGTTCACCGCCCGCCCGGAGGAGGTGTACTCGCGGCTGCGGGCGCGGGGCCCGATCGTGCCGGTGCTGCTGGCGCCGGACGTGCCCGCGATGCTCGTCGTGGACTACGACACGGCGCTGCAGGTGCTGCGCAGCCCGCACGTGTTCGTGAAGGACTCCCGCCGCTGGCAGGACACCGCTCCCCCGGACACCCCGGTGCTGCCGATGATGTCGTGGCGGCCGAACACGCTCTACGCCGACGGCGAGCGGCACGCGCGGCTGCGCCCGCCGGTGGAGAACAGCCTCACCGCGGTGAAACCGGCCCAGCTGCGGCGGTTCGTGCAGTCCAGCGCGATCAACCTGATCCAGGGCTTCACCGGCCGCGGCCACGCGGACCTGCTCGGCGAGTACGCGGCGCAGCTGCCGCTGCTGGTGCTGCAGCAGATGTTCGGCTGCCCGGCGGAGATCGCGCAGGACATGGTCGCCGCGATCGCCGCGCTGTGGGACGGCACCGACCCCCAGCTGGCGAACCAGTACTTGGAGACGAGCGTCGCGGACCTGGTCCGCTACAAGCGCGCAAACCCCGGCGACGACGTCACGACCCGGATGATCGAGCACCCGCACGGGCTCGACGACGACGAGCTGGTGCACCAGCTGATCATCACGATGGGCGCGGGTGCGGAGCCGCTGGGCAACTGGATCGCGAACGCGCTGTACCTGCTGCTGACCGAGCACCGGGTGGCGGATGCGGTGGCCACCGGCAGCGTCGCGCTGGACGAGGCGCTCGACGACGTGCTGTGGCGGTTCACGCCGCTGACGAACTACGCGATCACGTACCCGCGGCACGCGCTGCACCTCGGCCAGGTCGCGCTGGCCGCGGACGAGCCGGTGGTGATCTCGATGGCGGCGATCAACACGGACCCGTCGCTGCACCCCGGTGGCCAGGTTCCCGCAGGCAACCGGGCGCACTTGGCGTTCAGCGCGGGCGCGCACACCTGCCCGGCGAGCAGGCCCGCGCGCTTGATCGCGACCGTGGCGCTGGAAACGCTTTTGGACTACGTTCCCGAAGTCGAGCTGGATGATCAGCAACCGCTGCAGTGGCGGCCGGGTCCCTTCCACCGGGCGTTGACCGCCCTCCCGGTGCGCTTCCCAGCGGTGACCACTCTCGCCGAACCCGCCACAGGAGGATCCGAATGCCCCCATCGCAGTGCCCGGTAGCCGCTCTCGATCCGGCCGGCGCCGATGTGCACGGAGAGGCCGACCGACTGCGCGCGCACGGCGCCGCGGCCCTGGTGACGCTGCCCGGTGACGTACCGGCGTGGGTGGTCACGGATCACGGCGAGCTGCGCGGGCTGCTCGCGGATCCTCGGGTGTCCAAAGACCCCCGGCAGCACTGGCCCGCGTGGATCAACGGCGAGGTTCCGGGCGATTGGCCGCTGATCTCCTGGGTGGGCGTGGACAACATGTTCACCGCGTTCGGCGCCGAGCACACCCGGCTGCGCGGCCTGGTGTCGAAGGCGTTCACCCCGCGCCGGGTGGAGGCGCTGCGCCCGCGCATCGAGCAGATCACCGCGGAGCTGCTCGACGAGCTCGCGACCGAGTCCGGCGAGGTGGACCTGCGGGCGGCGTTCACGTACCCGCTGCCGATCGCGGTGATCACCGACCTGTTCGGCGTGCCCGCGGAGCTGCGCGGGACGCTGCGCCACATCGTCGACGAGGTGTTCCGCACTTCGGCCACTCCGGAGGAGACGGCGGCCACGGCGGCGCAGATGGGGCGGTTCCTCGCCGACCTGATCGAGTCGAAGCGCCGCAACCCCGGCGACGACCTCACCAGTGGCCTGCTCGCGGCCCGCGACGACGAGGAGAACCGGCTCAGCGAACGGGAGCTCGCCGACACGCTGATCCTGATGATCGGCGCCGGGCACGAGACCACGGTGAACCTGCTGGGCCAGGCGGTCGTGGCGCTCACGACGCATCCGCACCAGCGCGCCGCGCTGAACGCGGGTGATCTGAGCTGGGACGACGTCGTGGAGGAGACGTTGCGCTGGCAACCGGCGCTGGCGAACGTGCCGCTGCGGTTCGCCACCACCGAGATCAAGCTCGCCGACGGCACGGTCATCGCCGAGGGCGACGCGATCCTGGCCTCCTACGCGGCGGCGAACCGCGACCCGGGCCACTACGACGAGCCGGACGTGTTCGACGCGGGCCGCGGCGCGCGGGATCACCTGGCGTTCGGATTCGGCCCGCACTTCTGCCTGGGCGCGGCGCTGGCCAGGCTGGAGGCGCACATCGCGCTGCCCGCGCTGTTCGCCCGCTTCCCCGAGCTGGAGCTGGCGGTGTCGGCCGGGGAGCTGGAGTCCTCGGAGTCGTTCATCTCCAACGGCCCGCAGCGGCTGCCGGTCCGCCTCACGGCCTGACCTCGACTCCGGCCGGACCGGACTTTCCGCGCGCTGGACGCGAGTTCTCGCGGGAGGTCCGGTCCGTCGGGCCTTGATCAGCGCGGCGGCGGTGCGAACGCGCGGCGAACCGCTTCGGCGAGGAACCGGCGGCGCTGCTCGTGCTCGGGTTCGGGGTCGTCGGCGGTGGCGGCGTGGAACAGGCTCGCCGGCGACCAGGCGAGCGCCATGGTGCTGACCATGGCGAGCACTTCGCCGGGTTCGAAGTCCGGGTCGACGTGCCCGCTGCGCTGGGCGTCGGCGATGGACCGCCGCTTCAGCTCGGACTTCTCGCTCTTGTCCGCGACGAGTTCGCCCGCCGGGACCCGTTCCAGTCGCGCCCAGGTCGCGAGCCGGACCAGTTCGGGCCGCGCGACGCAGGCGTCGTAGAGGCGGGCCGCGTAACCGGGCAGGTCTTCGGCGGTGATCGGTACCGCGTCCGTGATCGCGTCCGAGTGCTCCTGGAAGACGGCGTCGAACAGGCGGTCCTTGTCGCCGAAGTAGGCGTAGAGCTGCGCCTTGTTCGCCTTGGCGGCGGCGGAGATCCGGTCCACCCGTGCCCCGGCGATCCCGTGCGCGGCGAACTCCGCGGTGGCCGCGTCGAGCAGGCGGCGTCGCGTCGCTTGTCCGTCCCTCATGCGGGGCAGATTAAACCAACCGGATTGTTTGACACGGCCGCATGTCCGGCTACATTGAAGTAACCAACTAGTTTGTTTACTCAGGAGCGACCACATGAGGGTTCACGCGTACGCGGCGGACGAAGCGGGCGGGCGGCTGCGCGCCCACGAGTACGAAGCGGAACCGCTGGGGCACAACGAGGTCGACGTGCGGGTGACGCACTGCGGGGTGTGCCACACCGACGTCGGCATGATCGATGACGAGTTCGGCGTCTCCCGCTACCCCGTCGTCGCCGGGCACGAGGCGGTCGGGATCGTGGCGGCCGTCGGCGACGCGGTCGACCAGGACCTGCTGCCGATCGGGCAGCGCGTCGGCGTGGGCGCCACCGCCGGCTCCTGCTTCCGCTGCCAGTGGTGCATGAGCGGGCGGCACAACCTGTGCCCGCACAAGGACAACATGGTCCTGCGCGGCGACCGGGGCGGATTCGCCGATCACGTGCGCGCGAGCGACTGGCGGTTCGTCTGCCCCCTCCCGGACGCGATCTCGTCCGCGGACGCCGCGCCGCTGCTGTGCGCGGGTTCGACCGTGTTCAACCCGCTCGTGGACAACGACGTGCGGCCGATCGACCGGGTGGCGGTCGTCGGCATCGGCGGCCTGGGCCACCTGGCCGTCCAGTTCCTGGCGAAGTGGGGATGTGCGGTCACCGCCATCTCGACCACCCCGGACAAGGAGCAGGACGCCCGCCGGTTCGGCGCGACGGACTTCATCGCCACCAGCGAGGAAGGCGCCCTGCGCGAAGCCGCGAACTCGTTCGACTTCGTGCTCTCGACCGTCTCGGCGGACCTGCCGTGGGACGACTACCTCGGTGTCCTGCGACCGCGGGGCACGTTGTGCGTCGTCGGGGTCCCGCCCGGCCCGATCGCCGCCGCCACCATGAGCCTGCTCCCGGAGGAGAAGAGGATCGCGGGCGGCGTGACAGCATCACCGACGCGCAACCGGCAGATGCTCGAATTCGCCGCTCGTCACGGGATCACGGCCGCCGTCGAGACGTTCCCGATCAGCGACGTCGAGCAGGCGCTCGACCGCGTCCGGCGAGGTGCCGCGCGCTACCGGGTGGTCCTCGAACTCTGATCCCGGCAGCCGACGCCCCGCGTGGTCAGCGCGGCGCGTCGCGGATGCCGGCGGCGACCGGGAGGCGGCACGCGTTCGCCTCCCGGTCCGGCCTCGCCACCGGCTGAGATCCGCGCCGCGCAAGCGCCTGGCCGCTCCCGAAAGGCGCCGAGCTCGGGCCTGGGACGCCCGGCTCTGCACCGAACAAGATCAAAGACGCGCGCCGAACGGCGTTCCCGCCGACTACCCTGGGCGGTACGACGATGAGGAACGGTGGCGATGACACGCACTCTGGTGGTGTGCAGGCACGCGAAGTCGGCGTGGCCGGACGACGTCGACGACTTCGAACGCCCGCTCACCGAACGTGGCGAACGGGACGCTCCGGAAGCGGGGAGGTGGCTGGCCGAGCGGGTGCCCGACATCGGTTTCGCGCTGTGCTCCCCCGCGAAGCGGGCGCGTCGCACGTGGCAGCTGATCGCGGACGTGACCGGCAAGGCCGAGACCCGGCACGACAAACGCCTCTACGGCGCCACCGCCGGTGAGCTGATCGCGGTGCTCAACGAGCTCCCCGACGAGGCGGAGACCGCGCTGCTCGTGGGCCACAACCCCGGCTTGGAGGACTTGGTCGCCGTCCTCACCGGCACCCCGCACGAGCTCAAGACGGCGGAGATCGCGGTGCTCAGCGGCACCGGCTCGTGGTCCCAGGTCGAGCCCGGCTGGGCCAAGCTGGACGAGACCGCCACACCGCGCGGCTGACTCGCGGACGCGTCGACGGCATCACCGCTGGTGAAGCGGGTCGCGACTCGGAGCGCGCGGTCCGCGCTCCCCTACGGCACCACGCGTTCGCGGAGCCGCGGGATCAGTCGCCGATGACGACCTTGCCCAGCCGCGATCCGTGCTCGAAGTGGGAGAACGCGGCCGGGGACTCCTCGAACGGGAAGATCCGGTCGATCACGGGCCGCACCTGGTGCAGGCCGATGACCCGGTTCATCCGCTCGAAGTCGCTCCGGTTGCCGACGGTGATCGCGCGGAGCGTGGCGCCGCGGCTCAGGAACCGCGTCAGATCCATGCCGCCGCCCGAGCCGAGGTTGCCGACGAGGGAGATCGTTCCGCCCTGGGCCAGGGCGGCGATCGACCCGGCGATCGTCCCGGCTCCGCCGATGTCCACGACGCGATCGACGCCGCCGCCGGTCAGCTCCCGCACCTGGTCGCCCCACTCCGGCGTCGCGGTGCGGTCGACGACCTCCGACGCCCCGAGCTCCCGCAGGCGCCGGCCCTTCTCCGCGCTGGACGTGGTGACCAGCACCCGCGCACCGGCCAGGCGGGCGAACTGGAGCGCGAACACGGACACGCCGCCCGATCCCTGCAGCAGCACCGAGTCCCCCGCGCCGATCCCGGACAGCGCCGACCACGCCGTGAGCGCGGCGCACGGCAGCGTGGCCGCTTCCGCGAAGGACAGGTGCTCCGGTACCGCGACGACGCTGTGCTCGCCGACGGCGATGTGCTCGGTGAGCCAGCCGTCGCGCTGCACCCCGTACAGCTCGCCCCACCCGGGCAGCGGGCCGTAGAGGTGGTTCGGGTGGAAGGTGCTCATGACGCGATCACCGACCTGGAACCGGCTGACGCCTTCGCCGACGGCTTCCACGGTGCCCGCGCCGTCGGACAGCGGTATCCGCCCCGGCGGCACGGCGACCGAGTAGCGGCGGCCGACGATGGGCAGGTCCCGGGCGTTGAGCGAGCGGGCGCGGACCCGCACGAGCACTTCGCCCGCAGCGGGAACGGGCACCGGCCGCTCGGCGGGGACGACCGGGCCGTCGTCGCTGACTTCGAACATCCGCGTGTCAGTAGCTCTCATCGCTCCACCGTAAGCCGGGCGCCTAGGACGAGTTGTATCCTCAGGTCCAGTTTTTAGTGCGCATCGTCCAGAGGAGCGCGGTGGATCCGGTCGACGATCTCCTCACCACGATGAAGATCGAGAGCTCGCGGTACGTGCGGATCACCGCCCGCGCGCCGTGGGGCATCGCGTTCCCCGCCCGGCACCTCGCCCGGCTGTTGCTGGTCTCCAGCGGATCGTGCTGGCTCACCGCCGCCGAGCTGGGCGAACCGCAGCACTTGACCGCGGGCGACTGCTTCCTGGTCCGGGCCGGCGTGGAGTTCGCGCTGCAGGACGAGCTCGGCCGCGAGCTCGTCGACTGCGACGGCATGACCGTGCACGACCCCGGGGGCACGGCCGAAGCAGGCGGTGACGGCGAGCCGACCGAGATCGTCTCCAGCCGCTTCACCTTCGACGCGGTCGCCGCGGACGCCCTGTTCGCACTGCTGCCACCGTTGTTCCGGCTGAACCTGGGCACCGGCTCCGGGCGGCTGCTGCGCGCCACGTTCGACCTCATCGCGCAGGAGTCCGCGGCGGACGGCCTGGGAGCGGGCTTCGTGACGAGCCGCCTCTCGGACGCGCTGTTCGTCCAGGCGGTGCGAGCGTGCTGCGCGGACGTCGGCGGCGGCACCATCGGCTGGATCGCCGCGCTCCGCGACCCGTGGCTGGCCACCGCGATGCGGGAGTTGCACGCGGACCTGGCCCACCCGTGGACGGTCGACGCGCTGGCCCGGACGGCCGGGATGTCCCGTTCGGCGTTCGCCGCCCTGTTCAAGGAGAAGGCCGGGGACACGCCGCTGGGCTACCTCACGTCCTGGCGCATGTACCGGGCGAAGACGTTGCTGCGGGAGACCTCGTTGAGCGTGCAGGAGGTCGCCGTCCGCGTCGGCTACCACACCGGCACGGCCCTGAGCCGCACGTTCCTGCGCAGGGAAGGTGTTTCTCCCGGCGCCTGGCGGCGGCTGGCCGACGGCAACGCCCGGCGCGGCGGCGGCTGACCGGTCACCGCCGCGCGTTCGGGCACGCCGCCGGGGTTCCGCCGCCCGACGCGTCCGGAAACGAGCTCCTCACGTCGCCGGAGCCGGCTCCGCTTCGGCGAGGTCCCAGCGGCGTCGGCGGACCAGGACGGGGACGGGTTCGCCGCGGTCCTGCGCGGTGAGCACGGCCGCGCGGGTGCGGCGCCACCACACGGCGGTGCGGAACGCGCTCAGCAGCAGGACGGCCACGAGCGCCAGCAGCGCCACGCGGTAGCCGCCGACGAGTTCCAGCACCACGCCCACCGACAGCACGCTCAGCGCGGTGGCGCTGTGCCCGCCGACGTTGGCGATGCCGGTGGCGGTGCCGACCTGGCTGATCGGGTTGTAGTCGCGCACCAGCGCGAACGCGATGCTGGAGACGGGACCGCCCATCGCGAACACGAGGAACGCCGCGCACACCACGGCCAGCGGTGGCCGCGCGAAGCTCAGCAGCACCAGCCACGCCAGCCCGTTGCCGCCGAGGTAGCCGAGCACGATCGGCATCCGGCACGCCGGGAACCGCCCGATGATCGCGCCGACCAGCGGCCCGCCCGCGACCTGCCCGATGATCAGCAGGCTGAGCACGACGCTCGCGGTCGCCGGGGGCACGCCGACGCCTTCGACGAGGTACGGGTAGCCCCACAGCAGGCTCAGCGCGTTGGGCACGAACATCGTGCCGAAGTGCGCCCAGAACGCCAGCCGCGTGCCGGGGATCGCCCACGCCGAGCGCACCTTCCGCAGGATGTCGCTCGCGTCCTCCCCGCGCGAGGTGGTGCCGGGAACGTCGCGGACCACCCCGGCGGTCACCGCCGCGTAGGCCGCGGTGATCCCGCCGACCAGCAGGAAGGTCCAGGTCCAGCCGAGCGCGCCGAGCAGCGCCGTCAGCGGGAACGTGGCCGCCACACCACCGAGCGCGCCCAGCGCGGCGGAGAAGGTGGCGACCAGCGCGTACTGCCGCGCGGAGAACCGGGTCGCGACCAGCCGCAGGATGCTCACCCAGGTCAGCGCGTCACCGACGCCGAGCACGCCGCGCGCCAGCAGCCCCATCGGGTAGGACGTGGCGAGCGCGAACAGCAGCTGCCCGCAGCCCAGCAGCAGCACGGCCGCGGTGAGGATGCGCCGCGAGCCGAAGCGGTCCACCAGCAGCCCGGTGGGGATCTGCATGGCGGCGTAGATGCCGACCTGCAGCACGGTGAACGCGCTCAGCGCGGCGGGTCCGACCTCGAAGCGCTCGATGGCGAGCGGACCGGCGACGCCGAGCGTGCCCCGGTGGAACACCGCCGCGAGGTAGGTGACGACGGCGGCGCCCCAGATCAGCCACGCCTGCCGCTGCCCGGAGCCGGAGCCGGGCGGGGCGGAGCCGGGTGGAGCGGAACCGGGCGGCGGGCCGGTGCCGGCCGAGGTGGCGACGGTTCGGGTGACCGGTGGCGGCGCGCCGCCGCTGTGATCACGATTGTCCGTTTCCCGACTCTCCGGTCGGTCGGCAGCCACGTCGAACCCCTTCCGCGCGTTCAGTACCACACTCATCGTCGCGCAACCGACGCGGGAAGTTACCGCCGCGGAACGTGCAATCCGCCACAGTAGGCGTCCACTGTGGACGAATCGGCGGCCCAGCCCGTGGTGGCCGACACGGAGTTGTTGACAGCGACCGGTCGCGTTCCTAGCGTCGTCGCGTGCGAACGGTTCTGCTCACGACGCGTCACCACGTGGATCTGCTGCGGGTGACGTCGGCGAGCTGTCCACGCTCCTGACCGTCCCCTCGCACCCGCCGATCGACTCCGATCACCGCGATCCGAGCCGCCGCCGCGTCCCGCGCTGACCGCGGCCCACGATCCGGCCACCTCCGCGTTCCCGGATCGCCGCCCCGGCGGGTGCCGTTCGCGCCGCGCGCCGCGCGGTTCCGCCGCAGCCAGGAGCCCGCCCCATGAGCACCGCCACGACCGAGCCGGCCGAGCACGGCTCGTCGGAGAAGAACGTCCGCACCGTCATCACGTCCAGCCTGATCGGCACGACGGTCGAGTGGTACGACTTCTTCCTCTACAGCACCGCCGCCAGCCTGGTGTTCGACAAGCTGTTCTTCCCCACGGCCGATCCGACGGTCGGCACGATGCTGGCGTTCACCACGTTCTTCGTCGGCTTCGTCGCCCGGCCGCTGGGCGGCATCCTGTTCGGCCACATCGGCGACCGCATCGGCCGCAAGCGCACGCTGGTCACCACGATGATCGTGATGGGCCTGGCGACGGCCGCGATGGGCGCGCTGCCCACCTACGAGCAGGTCGGCATGTGGGCTCCGCTGCTGCTGGTGCTGCTGCGGCTGTTCCAGGGTCTCGCGATCGGCGGCGAGTGGGCCGGGGCGGTGCTGATGGCCGTCGAGTACGCGCCGCCGGGCAAGCGCTCGCTGTACGGCTCGTGGCCGCAGGTCGGCCTCGCGGTCGGGCTCGGGCTGGGCACCGGGTTGTTCGCGCTGCTGGGCAACGTGCTCGACGACGAGCAGTTCCTCGGCTACGGCTGGCGGATCGCGTTCGGGCTGAGCCTGGTGCTGGTGATCGTCGGCCTGGTGATCCGGCTGCGCGTCGCGGAAACCCCGGCGTTCCAGCAGATGCGGGCGTTGCAGGGCACCGCGCGCATCCCGTTCCTGGAGCTGTTCCGGGACCGCGTGAACCGCCGCAACACGCTGCTCGGGTTGCTGTCGCGCTGGTCGGAGGGCGCCGCGTTCAACACGTGGGCGGTGTTCTTCCTGACCTACGCCACCGGCACGCTCGGCCTGCCGCGCAACGACGTGCTGGTCGGCGTGATGGCGGCGGCCCTGGTGCTGGCGGTGCTGATCCCCGTCGTGGGGCGGCTCGGCGACCGGCATTCGCCGCGCACGCTCTACGCGCTGGGCTCGGCGCTGTTCGCGCTGTCGGTGTACCCGGCGTTCCTCGCGTTCCAGACGCGGAGCCCGCTGCTGACCGGGTTGGTCATCGTGCTGGTGCTCGGCGTGGTCCACTCGGTGATCTACGCGCCGCAGGGCACGTTGTACGCGCAGCTCTCGCCGGTGCGGCTGCGCTACACGGGGATGTCGTTCATCTACCAGTTCTCCGGCATCTACGCGTCCGGCCTGACGCCGCTGATCGTGACGGCGCTGCTCGCGGCCGGTGGCGGTTCGCCGTGGCTGGCCTGCGGCTACCTGGTGCTCACCGGTGTCATCGGCACCGTCGCGAGCCTGCTCATCCGCCGCGACGACCTGCACTTCGACACCACGAGCTGACGCGGCTCGGCCCCCAGTCGCGAAAGCAGGGGCCGAGCAACCGCTTCTCCGTGATCACTCGAAGCGATCAGTCCTGATGGCTTGCACGAACCGACCAAACACGGCGGGAGATACCCTCAAGATCGGAGAGCGGTCCCCCAGCTTGGAATCTCTGATCAGAGCGGCGCCACGTGCCCCTGATGTCTGCACGCATTGGCCACCTTGGGTCGAACGCGACGATTTTTTCCAGTTGTATCCGGACATCCACGCCTCCTTTCGATCACTCGAACTAACGCAGCCTTCTGACAGGGGCAGCTCAGCGGTTCGTCCGGATCCAGCGGCGAGCGCGGAGCTTGATGTCCTCGCCGCTGACCCACCCGGCGCTGACCGGGACGCGGGCGACCAGGCCGTGGTCGTGGTGCTCGTAGGTGCGATCACCGCTGAGGACCGCGATGTAGCCGTCCTTGCGCCCCCAGCGGAACGTGAGGTCGTGCGCCTCCTCGTAGTGCCACACACACGGCAACGTCGCCATCGCACGACCCTTCTCACCCGTGGTAATCACTTTATGTGACCTTATATCACGGAGAGTATCAGTAGCGACTAGCTTGCTAGCCGTGGGGCGAGCGACGACGCGCCGCCCCGACAACCGGGGGCGGCGCGCTTCGCCACTCAACGGTCGGCATACTCGCCCAGCTTGATCCCCTGGATGAATCGGCCGAATGCCCCATCCGACAACCGAAGCCACGGTCCCGCCGGATCCTTGGAGTCACGGATTACCGGGAACCCACCCCGTTCGGCGGTTTCCACGCAGTTGCTCGCCTGCGCACTTCGCGACGACTTCTTCCACTCCGTGTCAGACATGCCCCGGCTCCTCACTGACGGCGATGAAACTCATCAGACAGTGTACGCACGAGCTCCAATGATTGATCAACATCCAATGCGGAATGCTGCAATTCGCTGAACATCCTGGACAGTTCTGACGTGTCCCTTGAATTGTCCACGATTCGACCGCTCAACGGAGTGTCGATGAATGCCATGTCAGCCGTGTTCGCCGGGAACCGGAGCACCGCGAACGAGCCCTGCGGACTCAGGTGAGCACCGGCCTCGAACGGCAGCACCCGAATGACGACGTTGTCCCGCTCCGCGTGCTCCAACAGGGCGTCCAGCTGCTGGCCCATCACGCCGGCGTTGCCCCACAACCGATGCAGCGCTTCCTCTGCGATCACCGCCCGCACCACGAGCGGATCATCTCCGGACAGCCGCTCCTGCCGCCGCGCCCTCAGCTCCACCAAGTCCTCGATCTGCCCCTCGCCGAACGTCATCCGCCCGGCCTTGTGGATCTCGCGGGCATAATCGCGCGTTTGCAGCAGCCCAGGAATGATCCCGAGCTCGAACGTGAACACCTCGATCGCTTCCTGTTCGAGCCCGATGAACGGCGAAAACCACTTCGGCAGGTCGAACGGGTCCCACCATTCCGAGTCCTTCTGAGTTTTCGCCGCCTCGCGCCGCAGATTTTCGGCGCGGTCCCGCGTCTCTTCGTCAACGCCGTACATGACGAGCAGATCCGCCAGCTCGCTGCGGTTCGTCTTGTAAAGACCGCGCTCCCAATGGCCGATCTTCGCGACCGAGCAGTCCAGGTGGGTGGCGGCCTGCTGCACCGTCACCTTCGCCGACTTCCGCAGATCGCGGATCAGCTTGCCCAGCGTGATCTGCCTTGCGTTCGACATGCGCCACTCCACTTTCGCCCGATCAGGGGGGTACCGAGGCTAGCGACTAGCCGCTAGCTTGCAAACCACTAGCCGATACGCAGAGTTTAAGAGTCGCTACCGAGAGTGCGAGGAGGTGGGCATGGGTGAGCTGGTACTCATCCACCGCGCCGGACGGCGTGGTCCACGTGATCGAAACCGGCACGAGCCGGAAAGCGTTGTGCGGACAGGTGATTCGCAGAGCTGCCACCCGCGGTGCGGCTTCCGGCCTGGACTGTGCGAGGGAGTCGCGCTACCGCCGCGATCGCTCGCGCTGCTCCGGATCATCCGCGAAACCGGCACCCCGTGGGCCTGCGGGCCCACCGACGGACGGTGGCATCGTCTCCAGCGGACTCATCGAGGGCCGCTGCGCTGCGTCTGCGGGCACCTCGTACACGGCCCGGCGCACCTGCGCCGGAGCCGCCCGAACGCGGGGCACCTAGGTCGCGCGCTCTGCCCGTCCGCGACGGGTGCGCTGCCGATCTTCGTCGCTTGAATTCCGCGCCACGGCGCGAAGAACTCCCGGCTCGTGGCACTCCCCCGCCTCCTCCGAGCGAGCCGGGAACCCGCCCGGTCCCGCCCCCGACACGGGCCGGGCGGAACCGGTCCCGCCGCTTCCGCGCCGACGCTGCCCCGGAACGGCAGCGCAGCGGCGGGATCTCCGGTCCGCACCCGAACTCACACCGGGTGCGGACCGGTTCCCCCTCAGGAGCTCAGGACGCGGCGGCGGGCTCCGGGGCACCGGCGAACGGGATGCTCTGGCCCGCGGGCTGCTCCGGGTTTCCGGGGTGGCTCCACAAGCCCTTGCGCTCCAGGATCGGCAGCACGCCCTCGCCGAACCAGTACGCCTCCTCCAAGTGCGGGTGGCCGGAGAGCACGAACTCGTCCAAGCCCAGCGCGGCGTACTCCTCGATGCGCGCGGCGACCTCCTCATGACTGCCGACCAGCGCCGTCCCGGCACCGCCGCGCACCAGACCGACACCCGCCCACAGGTTCGGGTAGATCTCCAGGTCCGCCGTGGAACCGCCGTGCAGGTCCAACATCCGGCGCTGGCCCTCGGATTCGCTGCGGTTCAGGCCGCTCTGCACCTGCTCGATCGTCTTCGGGTCGATGGCGTCCAGCAGCCGCCGCGCCTCCGCCCACGCCTGCTCCGAGGTGTCCCGGCTGATCACGTGCAACCGGATGCCGAAGCGCGGCGTGCGGCCCTGCTCGGCGGCCAGCGACTTGATCCACGCGATCTTCTCGGCGACCTTCGCGGGCGGCTCGCCCCACGTCAGGTACACGTCGGAGTGCTTCGCGGCCACGTTCCCGGCCGCGGGGGAAGATCCGCCGAAGTAGATGTCCGGCACCGGGTCCGGCGTGCGGGTCAGCTCCGCGCCCTCCACGCGCACGTGATCGCCGCTGAAGTCGACGCGCTCACCGCGCCACAACGCGCGCACCACGTGCAGGAACTCGTCGCAACGCGCGTACCGGCCCTCCTTGTCCAGGAAGTCGCCGTAGGCGCGCTGCTCGTGGCTCTCCCCACCGGTGACCACGTTGAGCAGCAACCGCTTGCCCGAGTGCCGCTGGAACGTCGCGGCCATCTGCGCGCCCAGCGTCGGCGACAGCAGACCCGGGCGGAACGCGACGAGGAACTTCAGCCGCTCCGTCGACTCGGCGAGCATCGCCGTGGACAGCCACGCGTCCTCGCACCACGCGCCCGTCGGCGTCAGCGCCCCCTCGAAACCGAGCTGCTCGGCGCTGCGCGCGATCTGGCCCAGGTACTGCAACGTCGCAGGGCGAGCACCCGCCGCGGTCGAAGTCGCGACGCCGTGACCACCGCCGACGAGGTAGCGGCTGTCGCCGTAGGTGGGCAGGAACCAGTGGAACGTGAGCGACATCAGACGTCTCCGAGGTGTGGGTGGGGGAACGAGCGGGCAGTGGAGCCGGAGTGCGGCGAGGTCGCGACCTCGCGGCGCGAATCGATCCGCCGGCCTGCCGCGAGGCCGGATCTCCTCGCGGGCAGGCGAATCCGCGGAGCGGGTCCGCAGCCGAACGCGGGCGGGTCGACCGCCACCGATCGGGCTCAGGCGGTCAGGAAGCCAAGAGGTCGCGGACGGGCCTCTGCGGGGCCGAACGTCAGCGGCGACAGCGCTGCGCCGCGACGCGCACGAGATCAACGTGGCGACGTCGGGTCAGCAGCGGCAACAACACCCGTCCATCCGAACAAAGCCCCCCACCACTGTCAATGTGAGTTCTTGCGGGGGTCCGCGAGGGCTTGGCCGGTGGTCGGGTGGCGGAACCTCAGCTGTCTTCTCGCTGCGGGATCTTTTTCCCAAGTGGCTCCGCCACGAGGGAAAAAGCCGTCCTCGCGAGAAGACACCTGAGAACCCGCCGGTGGTCGGCTTCTCGACGTGGGCTATTCGCTTCGCGAATCAGGCACGGCCTTCGGCCGCGAGGATTCGGCTTCGCCGGTGACGTGGACGTGCTCACCTGGAGCGACGGGTTCGCGGGCGCTGATCGGAGGTCGGTCAGGACTCGGTCACTCGGCCGTCGTCGATGTGCAGGCGGCGGGTGACGTGCACGGCGTCGAGCATGCGGCGGTCGTGGGTGACCAGGAGCAGGGTGCCCTCGTAGGAGTCGAGCGCCGACTCCAGCTGCTCGATCGCGGGCAGGTCCAAGTGGTTCGTCGGCTCGTCCAGCACCAGCAGGTTCACGCCGCGCGCCTGCAACAGCGCCAGCGCGGCCCGCGTTCGCTCGCCGGGCGAGAGCGTGTCCGCCGGGCGCAGCACGTGCGCGGCGAGCAGGCCGAACTTCGCCAGCAGCGTGCGCACCTCCGCCGTCGGCCACTCCGGGACCTGGGCGCCGAACGCGTCCAGCAGCGCCTCCGCCCCGAAGAACAAGCCGCGCGCCTGATCGACCTCACCGACCACGACCCCGGACCCGAGCGACCCGCGCCCGCCGTCGAGCTCCAGCCTGCCCAGCAGGGCCGCCAGCAACGTCGACTTGCCCGCACCGTTCGCCCCGGTGATCGCCACCCGATCCGCCCAGTCGATCTGCAGGTCCACCGGCCCCAGCGTCATCGAATCCCGGTGCACCACGGCACCGTGCAACGTCGCCACCACCGAACCCGAGCGGGGCGCGGCGGCGATGCTCATCCGCAGCTCCCACTCCTTGCGCGGCTCCTCCACCACGTCGAGGCGCTCGATCAGCCGCTCCGTCTGGCGGGCCTTCGACGCCTGCTTCTCGGTGGCCTCGCTGCGGAACTTGCGGCCCACCTTGTCGTTGTCGGCGGCCTTGCGGCGGGCGTTCTTCACGCCCTTCTCCATCCACGACCGCTGCGAACGCGCCCGCGCCTCCAGCGACGCGCGCGTGTCCGCGTACTCCTCGTACTCCTCGCGCGCGTGCCTGCGCGCCACCTCGCGCTCCTCCAGGTACGCGGCATAACCACCGCCGAACGACCGCACCTGCTGCTGCGCGAGGTCCAGCTCCACGACGCGCGTCACCGTGCGGGCCAGGAACTCGCGGTCGTGGCTGACCAGCACCGTTCCGGCGCGCAGCTCGGAGACGAACCGCTCCAACCGCTCCAAGCCGTCGAGGTCCAGGTCGTTGGTGGGTTCGTCGAGCAGGAACACGTCGTAGCGGCTCAGCAGCAGCGACGCCATGCCCGCCCGCGCCGCCTGCCCACCGGACAAGCTCGTCATCGGCTGGTCGAGCGCGACCTCCAAGCCCAGTTCCGCGACGACGCTCGCCGAACGCTCCTCCAGATCAGCGCCGCCCAGCGCGAGCCACCGCTCCAACGCCGTGCCGTACTCGTCGTCCGCACCGGGACGTTCCTCGGTGAGCGCCTCCGTCGCCGCGTCCAACTCCCGCTGCGCCGCCGCGACCCCGGTGCGCCGCTCCAAGAACCCGTGCACCGTCTCGCCGGGAATCCGATCCGGCTCCTGCGGCAGATGTCCCACCGTCGCCGTCGGCGGGCTCAACCGCACCGACCCCGCCTCGGCGGACAGCAAGCCGCCGAGCATCCGCAGCAACGTCGACTTCCCCGCGCCGTTCACCCCGACCAGCCCCACCACGTCACCAGGCGCGACGACCAGATCAAGACCGGAGAACAGGACCCGCTCGCCATGACCCGCGGCGAGCTCCTTCACGACGAGTGTGGCGCTCATAAGGATGCCGATCCTAGTGCCCTGGTCAGCAAGGATCTTTCAGCACCTGCGCCCACGCTCAGCGGACCTGGCCGGATGCGGCCATTTCCTCAATACAGCTGGTAAAGCTCGTACGGACCTTCGTCGGTCAGCTGGTAGAAGTGATACTCCCCGGGCCCTCGGATCAGAAGTTCCCTGACCGGATCGAGGTGCTCAGAACCGACACCGACGTATCTGACGCCGCCGACCTCGCGCACCCTGTCCGCCATGCCGGTGTTCCGCTGACCGAGGAAGGCTTTCCGCATTCCCTCAGGCCCCCCTTGCCCGCCACCGCTGGGGGCATCCCCTGCCGCGCCTCGTTCGCTCAGTTCCTCCACGAGTGCCGCCACGTACGAACGCACCGGGTTCTGATACCGCTTGCCCTCGTCTGCGAGCAGGTGGTTCGCGAGGTTCGCACCCGTCGGCATGTCGGCGAGGAAGGAATCAATCTTGTCCCCCTTAACCCCGCGCTTTAGCCCGCCGCCGCCGGGCCTGTTTCGCTGCTTCGCCAGTTTCTTCCTGGCGTCCTTGGGATGCCCATCGTTCTGCACGTCCTTGCCATACGCCCAGGCGATCTTCAAGAAACGCGCCGCAGCCCGTCCCAGATAACTCGCATCTTCACTTTCGGAGATCTCGCGCAGCCTGTCCGATTCCAAGTAACCGAGGAGCATGCTCATCGTCTCCCCCATCTTGGGGTACAACGATTCGAGCGCATGCGGACGCCAGTCGAAATCCTCCCCCACCTCGAACTTGCCGCGAACCTCACCCAACCCGGCCCGGTAGGCGGCCTCGGTACGCGGCTCCTGGCTGAAGTCATCGGTGCTGAACGGCTCGTACAAGTACCCGGGCGGTGTTCTCCCCGAAACCACTTTGAGCATGTCCGGCAAGGTGACGCCGGTGTGCCGCTCTCCCAGCACGTTGATGCCCGTTCGGGAGAACCGAACCCACTGTCCCGAAGGCATGTTGCCCAGGTAGTCGGTGTTCTCCGCAGCGTGCTGCTCGAACTCGTTCATCGACTCGTACTCGCGCCGCGACTGATCTTGGACCCATTCGATCATCTTGTCGGTGGTCAGGCGCGGGTCACCTACCGTCACCGGTTGCCCGTTCACCACTGCGGACCGCTGAACGGGCACCGGCCGCGCGGTCGTCGCGCCACTTCCGACGCGGGCTCCCCGAAACGTGGCGGGACGCGGTTTCGCCCCGGGCGGAGCGGAATGCCGCGCGCGGTCGGCGAGCAGCTTCGCCACCGCCGCGTTCCCCACCGTCCGCTGCAATTCCAGCAACGCGGACTCTTCGGCGTTCGGCGTCGGGCCACCGCGCGTCGGGCGCGGCGACCTGCGGAACTCCGCTTCGCGGGAATCGCGGGAAAAGGCGCGCATCTGGCCTCCTCGGCTGAGCTCGGCGACGGCGGACCACACCCACCGCGGCTCGATCGATCAGCCTTCCCTGCCCGCCGCGTGCACCGCCAGGCCCGAGGAACCCCCGTAGCGGGCAGCGCGGCTGCCCTTACCGCCCCACGGAACCTCCCCGGGCGCCCGCGAACCTCGAACTACGCCGTGCGCCCCAGGACCGTGCCGTGGGGGACGCCGTCGAGGGCCTTCTCGAACTGCTCCAGGACGTCCGAGAGCGGGCCGGAGCTGTCCTCGTGGATCGTGAGGTCGTCGCCGGTCACCGTCAGGTGCTTGTCGATCAGGAAGAAGCTCTGCACCACGTGCCGCGCGCCCAGCGAGCTCACGACCGGGCGCAGCCCGTAGTCCAGCGCCAGCACGTGCGCCAAGCTGCCGCCGGTGGCCAGCGGCAGCACCGCCTTGCCGCTGAAGCCGAACTGCGGCAGCAGGTCCAGGAACACCTTGAGCAGCCCGGAGTACGCAGCCTTGTAGGTCGGCGTGGCCAGCACGATGCCGTCGGCGCGGTGCACCTGCTGGATCGCCTCGGCGATCTCGGGCGCCGTCGTGTCGGCGCCCAGCAGCGGCTCAGCGGGCAAGGTGCGCAGCCGCAGGTGGTCGGATTGGCGGCCCGCGGCGGTCAGCCTGCGGGCGAGGTGGTCTGCGACGCGTTCGGTCTTCGACGTCTTCGAAGGGCTGCCGGAGATGACCAGGACGGTGGACACGCGCGTTCTCCTCACGGGAATGTGGCCGATTCGAGCGGAATCAGACCGGGGCGCGGCCGAACCACCAGGTGAATCCACAGTGGACGTGCGGGGAGATTCGCTCACCCGCGGCGACGGCGCGCGACGACCGGCTCAGCTGCTGGGGCGACACCCTTGTGCGACGACACGCAGCAGATCCACGTGACGACGCTTGGTGAACAGGGCCGGGAGCACGGAACCATCGCAACACCGCCACGAACGGGGTGTCAACGACTCGGGACGCGAATCCCAACGCGCGGAACCGGGAATCGAGCGCCGGAACCTCAGTCCTCCGCGCCCCGGCTCAACCGGGCCAGCCTGCGCGGCGTCGGCCACTTCACGTGCGTAGCCCAGCCGAAACGCTCGAACATCCAGATCACCCGCGCCGAGATGTCGATCTGCCCGCGCCGCACGCCGTGGCGCGCGCACGTGGGATCGGCGTGGTGCAGGTTGTGCCAGGACTCACCCATGCTCAGCAGCGCCAACGGCCAGAAGTTCGCCGCCTTGTCCCGGCTCTGGAACGGGCGCTCCCCGATGATGTGGCAGATCGAGTTCACCGACCACGTCACGTGGTGCAGGAACGCCACCCGCACCAGTCCCGCCCAGAAGAACGCCGTCCACGCGCCCCACCAGGTCCCCGTCACCGCGCCGCCGACCACCGCGGGCAGCGCCAACGTCAGCAACGTCAACGGCCCGAACAGCCGGTGCACCAGCACGATGTCGCGGTCGGCCATCAGGTCCGGCGCGAACCGCTCCCGGTTCGTCAGGTCCCGCTCGAAGAGCCAGCCCATGTGCGCGTGCCAGAACCCCCGCGCCAACGCCATCGGCGAGGTGCCGAACGCCCACGGCGAATGCGGATCGCCCTCCCGGTCGGAGAAGGCGTGGTGCCTGCGGTGATCCGCGACCCAGTGCATCACCGGCCCCTGCACCGACATGCTGCCCGCCACCGCCAGCGCGATCCGCAGCCCGCGCTTCGCACGGAACGCGCCGTGCGTGAAGTACCGGTGGAAGCCGACCGTCACGCCGAGGATCGTCAGCACGTAGAACCCGGCCGCGAGCCCCAGGTCCAGCCAGCTCAGCCCCCAGCCCCACGCCAGCGGCACCGCGGCCAGCAACGCCAGGAACGGCACCAGGATGAACACGTAGACCGACAGCTGCGGGGCCCAGCCACGACGCCCGGTCAACAGCGGCGAGCGCCCCTGCCGGGTCGCGGCGGATTCAGTGGTGACCATCGCGCGAGAACCTCGAATCTGGCGGGGGCTCGGATCGGCTGTGCGCCCCACACTTCAGGTACCCGAGCCGCTGAGCAACGAACCGCACCTCACACCATGGTGAATTTCGCCTGATCAGGGCCGATCGGGCGACGTGGCACGCGGCTCAGCGCGTCACCACTTGGGCCAGCACCATCGTGAACGCGTCGCGATCGACGGCGGCCGGCTCCTCGGCGAGCCACTCGCCCACCTCGCGAACGAAGCCCTCCGGGGTCAGCGGTTCCACCGGCGCGTCCGCATCGGATTCGCCCACCGTGACCTCGCCCGCCCGGTTCGGGTACAGCAGCAGCACGCCGCGCACCTCGACCTCCGGCAGCAACGCCTCGAACGCCGCCACTCCGTTCGCGAGCCGGGTGGTGCCGCCGCGGAACACGTGGCCGTTGCGCCACACCTCGCCGTCCTCGTCGACCTCGTAGTGCCCCGGCAGCCAGCGCTTCGACTCGACCAGCACCAGCCGCCGCCCGCACAGCACCGCGTGATCGATGTCGGCGAACACCGAGCCCGGCCAGGCGATCCCGTGGAAGATCCGCACCCCCGGCATCCGGGTCAGGTGATCGGCGAGCAACTCGGCGGAACGCTGCTTGACGGCCTCGTCCGCGGGGACCTCCTCCTCCGCGGTGCCGCCGAACACGCGGCCCCGGTTCTCGGCTTCGAACAGCCGGTCCGTGCGGCGCGCCTCCAGCAGGCGGCGCAGCAGCACCAGCACCACGACCCCCGCGGAGACCAGCATCGCCAGCCACACGCCGAGCAGCACTCCGCTCAACCCGACCAGCAGTCCCGTCGCCGCCAGCAGCACCCAGCCGCCGGCCAGCGCGAGCGCCGGAGTCCGGTCCGGCGCCGTGACCGGCAGGTACACCACCCGCTCCGCCGGATCGACCTCGTCCCACCAGGGGATGTCGGCGGGGTCGAGGTCCGGCGCGGGCGGGGTGAAGTTCGGATCGTCGCCGAAGTCGCGCCGCTTGCCGGGCCGGTACACCCAGCGCCGCGACGGCGAGCGATCACGCCCGGACGGCCTCGGTTCCGGTTCCGGTTCGTCCCGCGGATCGTCGTAGTCGGCGCGGCGCACCGGATCGTTGAGGGTCTCGTAGGCCTGCTGCAACAACCGGAACGTGCCGGCGGTGCCGCCGACGTCCGGGTGCATGGTGCGCGCCAAGGTCCGGTACGCGGACTTGATCTCGGCGCTCGACGCCGACCGGTCCACGCCCAGCAGCTCGTAATAGTCGACCCCGCGCACGAAACTCCGTCCACCATCGGCGATCGGCCTGCCACGACCGCGCGGCCATGATAGTTGTTCCGGGCGTTTCAAGATCAACCAGATGTGACGCGCGGGCCGCGTGACGCCGCCGATTGGGCTAACCGGGTGACGCGCGCAGCCGCCACGCGAGCAGCCCGCCCAACGCCAGCGGCAACCAGAACACGAACACCCGGAACACCAGCACCGCCGCCGCCGACACCCCCACCGGCACCCCGTAGGACGCCAAGGCCGCCGCCGCGCCCACCTCCACGAACCCGATCCCGCCGGGCAGCACGCCGACGATGCCGAACAACGTCGACACCGCGTACGCCACCAGCGCCACCAGCGGCCGGTCCCCCGCCCCAACCGCGATCATCGAAGCCCACAGCACCACCGCGCCGAGCAGATCGATCGCCACCGCGAAGCACACCGCGGGCACCGCCGCCGCGGGCCGAGTCCGGATCGCCGCCACCGCGTCGTAGAACTCGTCCGCCGCCGCCGTGTCGCGCGCCGCGCGCCGGCGGCGCAGCAACCGGTCCCAGCAGCGGCCCGGCAACGTCCACACCCGGCGCAGCACCTCGCGGCTGCGCACCGCCGCCACCAGCGCCACCACCCGGACCAGCAATCCCGCGGAGAACAACACCGTCGCGACGATCTCGGCGCGCTCCAGCCTGCCGTCCCAGGACACCACCGCCAGGCCCGCGGCGAGCGTCACCACAAAACCCACCTCGGCCGTCTGCGCGGCGGCCAGGTACGCCCCGGTGACGCGCCCCTGCCCGGCCGGATCGCGCGCCCCCTGCCTGCGGGAGTCGAGCGTGAACGCGGCCAGGCCCGCGACGTTGCCGGACTTCACGGCCAGGTTCAACGCCATCGACGCCAACGTGACCGGCAGCAACCTGGCGAACTCGTGGTAGCCACCCGCTCCCGTCACCCGCCGCGCCGCCAAGTGCAGCAGCACCCAGTCCGCGATCCAGATCAGCAGCACTACCGCGCCCACGGCCAGCCACGCGGGATCGGCATCGCGCAACGCCCGCCCCGCCGCGGGCAGCTCGTGGCGGTTCGCCCACACCAGCGCGGCGGCCGCCGCGACCACCACCAGCGCAGCCACCCACCGGAACGCACGGGACCTCACCCGACTCAGCGTCGCAGCACCACCGTCCCGTCGCCGCTCAGCCCAGCAGCCACGAAGCGTGATCAACGCGGAGGTGCGTCCGACTTCCCGGTGAAACCGTTCGTCCCCTCGGGTTCCATTGGATCAACGGCGTTGCCGCAGGGAGTCGTAGCGGCGCCGAGCCGCGTCGCGCTGCCGCCGCGCCCTGGTCACGGTCCGCGTCGTGTCGCGCAGCCGCGCGGACAGGTCGTCGAGGCGGGCGCGGAGCTCATCCCGGTCGCGTTCCTGCTCATCGCGCTCCTGCTCGGCCGCGCGCAACGCGTCCTCGGCCTGCCGCAGCTCCTCGGAGGCCTCGTCCACCCCTGAGCCCTCGGCGGCGCTCGGGCGCGGTGCGCGCTTCGTCCGGCCTGCGGGTTCCGATGCCTCCGCCCGCTCGGAGACGTCGCGGCTCCGGCTTGCCGGGCGGTCCGATCCGGCTTTGCGGCCGGACCGGTTCGTCTTTCGGCCGGCACGGTCCACCGGCGGCTTTCGATCGGCGCTTCCCTGCTGCGTGCTGCGATCGGTCCGGTCCTGCCGGGTCTTGCCGGACCGCTCCGGCCGGGTACCGCGCTCAGAGCGGTCCGGCCGAGGTTCGCGCTCGGCGCGTTCCCGTCGGGGCTGCGGCTCGGTCGTGCGGTCCCCCGCGGGCTCGACGGCAGGTGCTTCCGCGGTTCGCCGACCACCGCGCCGCGTCCCCGCCGCGCCGCGATCCGTCCCTTCGGTGTCGTGAGCCCGCGCGGCGCTCCCGCCCCGATCCTCGTCCGCGCCCGGACGCCCCGCCTCGCTTCGCTCCGCCCGGGAGTGAGCTCGACGGCGACCACCTCGACGTGCCCCCGAGTCATGTCCCCGACGGCTCGACGTGGCGCTGCGCATCGCGGCGACCGAGAGCTCGTCCAACCCGAAGCCGCTGTAGGCCAGCGCCCCGCTGAGCACCCCGGCCTGGACCCGGCGTCCCGATTCCGGTTCCGCGACGGCGGCGGCGAACGTCGACTCCACCTGCCGCCGGGCCTGCTCCCCCAGCCGCTTCCCGGCGCGGGAGGCCACGTCCGCGGCCTGCTCGGTCAATCCCCGGACCAGGTCCGCGCGCCGCCGATCCAGCCGCCGGATCTCGTCGCCGCGCAGGTCGCGCTGCGCCGAGCGCAGCTCGTCGCCCACCTCGACCAGCTCGGCGACCCGGTCCCGCTGCTCGGCCGAGACCCGGTTCACCGCCCACGCCGCCGTCGTCGGCTTCCGCAACACCTTGAGCTCCGCCGCGAGCCGGTCGTCGCCCGCGTCGCGCGCCTGCTTCAACCGGCGGTCCCGGTCGGCGACGAACTCCCCCGGATCACCCTGGTAGAGCTCCTGCAGCACCGCCTCCGACACCTGCTCCCCGGCCATCGGCTCAGCTCAGCACGCTGCGCGCCGACCCGCACCCGATCCAGCGGAGGCGTGAGCGGCGGCGCGGGCGGGCACCCTGCGGTCATGACGAAATCGCTGCAACGGCCCCGGCGCGGAGCCATGATCGCGGGAGTGTGCGCCGGCATCGCCCACCGCTTCGGCTGGAGCGTCGGACTGGTCCGCTTCCTGTTCGTGATCTCCTGCGTCCTGCCCGGACCGCAGTTCCTGATCTACCTCGCGCTGTGGATCTTGATGCCGAAGCGGTGACGAACGCCGTGACCTGCCCTGGAACGCGAAAAACCCGCTGACTCTGAAGTCAGCGGGCCTTTCCACACGGGCGGCCGAGGCGGCGTAACCGCCCCTCCCTTGTGGCCACCCGGCACAGCCGTGCCCGGTCTTGAGGTGGCGCCCTGCGACCGGCACGGCCAGCTCTGTTCGGCGCAACCACCACGGTAACCGCTATGGGTGAAATAAGCCCATGCCTCGCCGCATTTCGAGACCCGGAGTTCAGATTGTCCAGGGCGATCAGCAGTCTTCCGGTGGATCAGGACGAACCCGTTCCGCCGTGATGGTGAACGACGTTGCGCCATGAGCGCCGGGGCGTCTGCGACATCACAGGTGGTGGCGGCGCTCCCGCGCCCGGCGCTCGTACTCGGCCCGCGCGGAACGGGTGCTCTCCAGCGTCGACACCTCGGCGACCGGCACGTCCCACCACGCCTCCGGCGGGAGCTGCGCCTTGTCCGGCGAGGTCTCCACGTACACCGCGGTCGGGCGGTCCGCCGCCCTCGACGCGCGCAACGCCTCGCGCAACTCGTCCACGGTGTCCGCGCGCACCACGTCCACGCCGAGGCTGCGCGCGTTCGCCGCCAGGTCCAGCGGCAGCGGTTCCCCGGTGAACCGGCCGTGCTCGTCGCGGAACCGGTAGGCGGTGCCGAAGCGCTCGGCACCGACCTCCTCCGACAGTCCGCCGATGGACGCGTAACCGTGGTTCTGGACCAGCACCAGGTTGATCTTGATGCCTTCCTGCACGGCGGTCACCAGCTCGGTGGGCGACATCAAGTACGTGCCGTCACCGACGAGCGCGAACACCTCGCGATCCGGGTCGGCCAGCCGCGCGCCGATCGCCGCCGGTATCTCGTAGCCCATGCACGAGTACCCGTACTCCACGTGGTACTGGCTCGGCTGCTTGACCCGCCACAGCTTGTGGAGGTCCCCCGGCAGCGAGCCCGCCGCGTTGATCACGACGTCCTCGTCCGCGAGGACCTCGTCGAGCACGCCGATCACCTCGGCCTGACCGGGACGTTCCGCTCCGTCGGCGCACCGGGTGGCCCGGTCGACGACGTCGGCCCACCGCACCGCGGCGGCGCGGTATTCGCGCACGTAGGCCGGATCGACGTGGTGGTCGGCCAACCGCTCGGCGAGACCGCTGAGCACCGCCCGCGCGTCCCCGATCACCGGCGTCGCGGCCTGCTTGTGGGCGTCCCGGGCCTCGACGTTCACGTTGACGAACCGCACCTGCGGGTTCGCGAACAAGGTGTGCGAGGCCGTCGTGAAGTCGGTGTAGCGGGTGCCGACGCCGATCACCAGGTCCGCCTGCCGCGCAGTGTCGTCGGAGGACGCGGTGCCGGTGTGCCCGATCGCGCCGAGTGCGCGCGGATCGTCGAAGCGCAGCGAGCCGCGCCCCGCCTGCGTCTCCGACACCGGGATGCCGGTCACCGCCGCGAACGCGCCCAACGCCTGTTCCGCGCCGCTGTGGTGCACACCGCCACCCGCGATGATCAGCGGGCGGCGCGCCTCCCGGATCCGGTCGGCCGCTTCGTCCAGCGACCGCGGATCGGCCTGCGGCCGGTGCACCCGCCAGGTCCGTTCGGCGAAGAACTCCTCGGGCCAGTCGTAGGCCTCGGCCTGCACGTCCTGCGGCAGCGCCAGCGTCACCGCCCCCGTCTGCACCGGATCGGCCAGCACCCGCATCGCCTCCAGGGCGGACGGGATCAGCGCTTCCGGCCGCCAGATCCGGTCGAAGTACCGGGACACCGGGCGCAGCGCGTCGTTCACCGACACGTCCCGCGCGTGCGGCGGTTCCAGCTGCTGCAGCACCGGGTCCGCCGGGCGCGTCGCGAACACGTCCCCCGGCAGCAGCAGGACCGGCAGCCGGTTGATCGTGGCCAGCGCCGCGCCGGTGACGAGGTTGGTGGCACCGGGGCCGATCGACGTGGTGCACGCGTAGGTCGAGAGCCTGCCGCGCTGGCGCGCGTACCCGACCGCCGCGTGGACCATCGCCTGCTCGTTGCGCCCTTGGAGGTACGGCATTTCCGGCGTCTCCAGCAGCGCCTGCCCGATCCCCGCCACGTTGCCGTGCCCGAAGATCCCCCAGCACCCGGCGATCAACCGCACGCGTTCGCCGTCTCGCTCGGCGTGCTGCCGCGCCAGGAACCGCACCAACGCCTGAGCCACCGTCAACCGCCGCGTCCCGGGATTCATCACTGCCCCTCTCCCATCCAGCACCTAGAGCCGGTCCCGGAGCTTGGTCGTGCCGAGTGATCAGCCGTCTCGGCATTTCGTCTTGTCAGCGGCGAAGCCGCTGAGCAGCGACCACCAGAGCAACCGGCACCGCCGCGGGTTCTCAGCGTCCTTCTCGCGAGGACGGCTTTTTCCCTCGTGGCGGAGCCACTCGGGAAAAAGATCCCGCAGCGAGAAGGACGCTGAGGTTCCGCCACCCGACCACCCGACCAAACCGAAGACGGCCAATCAGTAAAAGGGAAGTCGGGGGTCGAGGGGTTGGTTCCACCAGGTTTCGCGCACCCACGAGTGCGCCGGGTCGTCGCAGATCAGCCACGCCCGGTTCGGCGAGGGCCCGGCCATGACGTTGAGGTAGTACATGTCGTAGCCGGGCACCGCCATCGACGGCCCGTGCCAGCCGTCGGGGATCAGCACGACGTCTCCGCTGCGCACTTCCGCCAGCACGTCGGTGTCCCGGCCCGGCCCGGACGGGTACACCCGCTGGTAGCCGATGCCTTCGCCGCCGCTTCCGGCGTCGATCTCGAAGTAGTAGATCTCCTCCAGCCGGGATTCGCCGTCGCGTTCGGTGTCGTGCTTGTGCGGCGGGAACGACGACCAGTTCCCCGCCGGGGTCAGCACTTCCACCGCGATCAGCCGGTCGGCTTCGAACACGTGCGCCGCGCCGAAGTTGTTCACCTGCCTGCTGGCCTGTCCCGCACCGCGCAGCTCGACCGGCACCTCGGACGCCGCGCCGTAGCGCGCGGGAAGGCGGCGAGCGCACTTGGCGCCCGTCAGCGCGAACCGGCCACCGGCCGCGCTGCGGATCCGCACCCGCGCGTCCCTGGGCGCGTAGGCGAAATCGGTGACACCGCGGAACACGCTTTCGCGCCCGGCGAGCTCGAACACCACGACCTCGCCGTCACCGTCCTCGCACCGGACGGTGCACCCGCCGGCGAGCGGGAGCACGATCCATTCGCCGTCGCCGGTGCGGAACTCGTGCTCCGCTCCGGCTGCGAGCTTCAGCACGCGCAACGACGAGAACTCCCACCCGGCGGTGTCCGGGTCGACGTGCACCGCGTGCTCGCCGCGTGCCGCGGCCCCCGCGGGCAGGTGGAAACGCTTGTCCGCCACCACTTCCTCCTCCGTCCTTGTTGTCCGGGAGCTCCGGATCGCGGTCGTCCGGCGGTCACAGCAGTCCGGCAGCGGTGTCCACCGCCGCGGCCACGTCCCCGTCGGGTGGGTAGAGCAGGCTCCGGCCGACGACGAGGCCTTGCACGTTCGGCAGCCGCAACGCCGTCCGCCAGCGGTCGAACGTCGCGTCCTGATCGGCGGACACCTCACCGCCCAACAGCACCGTCGGCAGCGTCGTGGTGGCCATGACCTGCCCGATCCGTTCGATGTCGTCGACCACCGGCACCTTCAGCCAGGTGTAGGCCGAGGTGCCGCCCAGCCCGGCGGCGATCGAGAGGGACCGGGTCACGGCCGCCGCGGACAGGTCGTTGCGCACCTCGCCGTCGACGCGGCGGGACAGGAACGGCTCGACCATCGCCATCAGGCCGCGTTCGGCGAGATCGTTGACGGCCCGCGCGGCGCCGCACATCGTCTCCAGCGAGCCCGGATCGGCGTAGTCGAGGCGCAGCAGCAGCTTCCCGCCGTCGAACCGCAGCCGTTCGATGTCCTGCGCCCGGTGCCCGGTGAACCGGTCGTCCAGCTCGAAGGCCGAGCCCGCCAACCCGCCCCGGTTCATCGAACCGATCACGACCTTGTCCTCCAGCGCCCCGAGCAGCAGCAGGTCCTCCAGCACGTCGGACGTGCCGAGCACGCCGTCCACTCCGGGCCGCCGCAGCGCCGTGCACAACCGCCCGAGCAGGTCCGCGCGATTCGCCATCGCCAGCGCGTCACCCCCGGCGCCCAGCGCGCCGCGCGCGGGGTGGTCCGCCGCGATGATCAGCAGTCTGCCGCTCGCCCCGAGCAGCGGCCTGCGCCGCCGGGCCGCGGCCGCTTCCCGGATCGCCTCCGGGCGGGTGGCGCGGACCCGCGTGAGATCAGCAATGTCCACAGTGGACATGATTTCCCCCCTTCACCCTGGCCGCTCAACCCGAGACGCCGGGGCGGTCGACGGCGAGCAGGGACTCGATCTCGTGCGCGTAGGGCATCGCCGCCGAACAGGCGAGCCGCGACGCCACCAGCGCCCCTGACGCGTTGGCGAACCGCATCGTGCGCGCCGGCCCCCACTCCGCGAGCAGCCCGTGACACAACGCGCCGCCGAACGCGTCGCCGGCGCCGAGCCCGTTGACGACCTCGACCGGAACCGGCGGCGCCACCACCTCGGCGGCGGCGGTGCGCGCGAGCACTCCCGCCGGCCCCTGCTTGACCACCGCCAGCTCCACGCCGGCCGCCAGCAGCGCGTCCGCCGCGGCGTCCGGATCGCGGGTGCCGACTGCTCGTTCGCACTCGTCGAGGTTGCCGACCGCCACGGTCGCGAACCGCAGCGCCCGCCGGTACCAGGAGGTCGCCTCGTCGTGATCGGCCCAGAACATCGGGCGCCAGTCCAGGTCGAACACGGTGTGCCCGCGCCGGGCCCGATGTTCCAGCGCGGCCAGCGTCGCCGACCGGCTCGGCTCTTCCGCGAGCCCGGTTCCGGTGATCCAGAAGATCCGCGCCCGGGCGATGGCGTCCAGGTCGAGCTCCCCGGAGCGGATCTCCAGATCCGGCGCCTTGGGATATCTGTAGAAGTACAGCGGGAAGTCGTCGGGCGGGAACAGCTCGCAGAAGGTCACCGGCGTCGGATAGCGCTCGACGGGCGTGACCCAGCGGTCGTCCACGCCGAACTCGCGCAACGCCCGGTGCACGTACTCGCCGAACGGATCGGCGCCGGTCCGGCTGATCACCGCGGTCGCCCGGCCGAGCCGGGAGGCCGCGACCGCGACGTTCGTGGCCGACCCGCCGAGGTACTTGCCGAACGTCTCCACCTGCGACAGCGGCACGCCAGTCTGCAGCGGGTACACGTCGACCCCGATGCGGCCCATGGTGATGACGTCGAACGCGATGCCCATCAGTTCTGACCTCCGAACGGGACTAGGAGCGGAATCGGCGCGGAGCCGGGGAATTCCTGGAAGTCGCCGCACGGCCCGGCGACGGCCGGAATTCCGGAGGCGAAGGGGTTCTCGGGCACCGGCGAGTCCGCCGGTGGGGCGATCGAGGGGTCGAGCCGCGGCGATCCGGATCGTCACCGGGCACCGGGGCCACGCGTTGTGATTTCGTGTCTACTCGGCCGAAATGCCGCCTGTCAATAGCATGTCCGGACATACTTACCTATGGGTGACACCCGACCTTGCTACCGTAAGGAACGTGACCTCCATGCAGCAGCGATCCCGACGCGAGGCCGGGAAGTCCACCTGGAACCCGGCCAGCCGGGTCACCGTGGACCACGCCAGCCCCGTCCCGCTGTACCACCAGGTGGCCAGCCAGATCGAGGCCGCGATCGAATCCGGCGACCTCCCGGTCGGCACCCGGCTGGACAACGAGATCGAGCTGGCGGGCCACCTCGGGCTGTCCCGGCCGACGGTCCGCCAGGCCATCGGCTCGCTGGTCGACAAGGGCCTGGTCGTGCGCAAGCGCGGCGCGGGCACCCAGGTCGTGTTCAACAAGGTGAAGCGCTCCGTCGAGCTGAGCAGCCTGTTCGACGACCTCACCGAGATCGACCGGAAACCCAGCACCTACGTGCTGGTCAACGAAGTCGAACTGGTGCCGGACGCGCTCACCGGCACCCTCGGCCTCACCCGGACCGACAGCGTGCTGCACCTGGAGCGGGTCCGCTACGCCGCCGGGGAGCCGATAGCGCGGATGAACAACTTCCTGCCCGCGGAGCTGATCCACCCCTCGACCGACTCGCTGATCGAGCGCGGGCTCTACCAGCTGCTGCGCGGCGCGGGCGTGCCGCTGCACGCCGCGCGCCAGACGATCGGCGCCCGCGTGGCGACCAAGCAGGACGCCGAGCTGCTCGACGAACCCGAGGGCGCCGCGCTGCTGACGATGGAACGCACCACCTACGACCAGTCCGGGCGGATCGTCGAGTACGGCTCGCACGTGTACCGCGCCTCCCGCTACTCCTTCGACCTCTCCCTCCGCGGCGACATCTGAGCGCGACCCGCCGCCACGCCGCACCGCTGCCGATCACGCACGCCGCTCGACCCGCGCCTTCCTCGCCACCCCGGCCGAGTGACGCGGGCCCGCATCCGCGCACGGACTCCGAATCACCCGGACCTGCGCGGATTCACCGTCACGGCGACTTTCCGCGAATCATCCGTACGTAAGTATGTCAGGACCAAGTCTTGACAGGGCCGGGCCAGCCGGGGAAAACTACGGACACGGAGATCGGCGTCACAGTCGGCGCTCACGCGCACCTCGACCAGCACCTCTTCGCTCCGCGATTCCGCCCGCGCGAAATTCTCCGGGCCACGAACGGACATCCGCACCGGCTCCTCCGGTGCCGCAGATTCGGACTTCCGCCGCGACGCGGCAGCACAAGGAGATTTCGATGAGCAACGGCAATGCGGCCGAGGGCCGGCTGCGGGTCGGTTCGGCGCCGGACTCCTGGGGCGTCTGGTTCCCCCAGGACGAGCGGCAACCACCCTGGGAGCGCTTCCTGGACGAAGTGGCCGAGGCCGGGTACCGGTGGGTCGAACTCGGCCCGTACGGCTACCTGCCCACCGATCCGCGGCGGCTGCGGGACGAACTCGCCCGGCGGGAGCTGACCCTGTCGGCGGGCACCTGCTTCACCGCGTTCCACCGCGGCGACGTCTGGGACGAGATGTGGGCGCACGTCCGCGAAGTCGCCGGGCTCACCGCGGCGCTCGGAGCCGGGCACCTCGTGGTCATCCCCGAGATGTGGCGCGACCAGGCCAGCGGCGAACAGCTCGAGGACCGCGCGCTCGACGACGACGCGTGGCGCTCGCTGGGCGCCGGCATCGACCGGCTCGCCAGAGCGGTGCACGAAGAATTCGGGCTGGGACTGCGGTTCCACCCGCACGCCGACAGCCACGTCGACACCCAGCCGAACGTGGAGCGGTTCCTGGAGATGACCGATCCCGACCTGGTGAAGTTGTGCTTGGACACCGGGCACATCTCCTATTGCGGCGGGAACAACCTGGAGCTGATCGAGAAGTACCCGAGCCGCATCGGCTACCTGCACCTCAAGCAGGTGGATCCGCGGGTGCTGGCCGGGGTGCGGGACGAGGACCTGCCGTTCGGCCCGGCGGTGCGGCGCGGCGTGATGTGTGAGCCGCCGAACGGGGTTCCGGAACTGGAACCGATCATCCAGGCCACCGGAGATCTCGACGCCGACCTGTTCGCCATCGTCGAGCAGGACCTCTACCCGTGCGACCCGGAGGTACCGCTGCCCATCGCGCGACGCACTCGGGACTTCCTGACCCGTTGCGGAGCGGGCACCGGCTGAGGGTTCCCGTCGGCCCGGGAATGGTTGCTGCGCCGCGAGATCCGGCACCGCGCTACCGATGATCACTGACCAATCCACTGTGGACCGACTGCTGATCGACCCCGCAACCGGCCCGCCAGGCGCTGTCGCCCGTCCTGCGTGGAGCAGGATGACAGCATGACGCCCGACGGGCATTCACCCCGTCAGCGGCACTATCGACACCGGCCGAGTTCGGCCACGAGGAAGACGGCCGACGAATCCGGCCGCGCGGTGAGAACTGAGAGGCCGATGGTGGCGAATACGCTCTCGAACGACGGGCCCGGCGGCCCGACCGATGCCGCCGCGGTGCGCAAGGCCAAGCGCTTCATCCTGCTGGTCGCGGTGATCTCCGCGCTGGGTGGTGCGCTGTTCGGCTACGACACCGGCGTGATCTCCGGTGCCTTGCTGTTCATGACGCCGCAGTTCGGGCTCACCCCGTTCCTGGAAGGTCTGGTCACCAGCGCGCTGCTGATCGGCGCCGCCGCGGGTGCGCTGTTCGGCGGCCGGATCGCCGACCGCGCCGGGCGACGGCCGCTGCTGATCGGCACCGCGGTGGTGTTCGTGGTGGGCACGCTCGGGTCGGCGTTGACCCCGGACGTCCCGATCCTCGTGCTCTCCCGCGTGGTGCTGGGAATCGCGGTGGGCGCCGCATCGGTGGTGGTGCCGCTCTACATCTCGGAGATGGCGCCCGCACACGTGCGCGGCAGCCTCGTCACGTTCAACGGTCTGATGATCGTCACCGGGCAGCTGGCGGCCTACATCGTGAACGCGCTGCTAGCGGAGGCGGGCGCGTGGCGCTGGATGCTCGGCCTCGCGACCATCCCGGCGGTGCTGCTGGGCGTGGGCATGGTGTTCTTGCCGGACAGCCCCCGCTGGTACGCGAGCAAGGACCGGTTCGACGAAGCCCGCGGCGTGCTGCACCGGGGCCGCTCGCACGACGAGGCCGAACGGGAACTCGCGCAGATCACCACGGCCAACGAGCAGGAGTCCGCGGCCCGCGGCTGGCGGGAACTGCGGTCGCGGTGGCTGCGCAGGCTGTTCTTCATCGGCATCGGGCTGGCGGTGGTGCAGCAGATCACCGGCGTGAACACGATCATCTACTTCGCGCCGATGCTGTTGACGCAGACCGGCCTGGGCGAGGTCGCCTCCATCGTGGCGACCATCTCGATCGGCGTCATCTCGGTGCTGGCCGCGCTCGTCGGTCTGCTGCTGATGGACCGCGTGGGCAGGCGACCACTGCTGATCACCGGGCAGGTCGGGGTGACCGGGTGCCTGGTGCTGCTGGGCCTCGCGTTCCTGCTGCCCGCCGGGGCGACCTGGGTCAGCTACCTGACCCTCGGCCTGATGGTCGTCTACATGGCGTTCCAGCAGAGCAGCGTCAGCACCGTGACCTGGCTGATGATCACCGAGCTGTTCCCGCTGAAGATCCGCGGGTTCGCGATGGGCATCGCGGTGCTGGTGCTGTGGTTGACGAACTTCGTGGTGGCGCTGGTGTTCCCGCCGATGGTGGCGACGCTCGGCGGCAGCGCGACCTTCTGGGTGTTCGCGGCGCTGGGCGTCGGGTCGCTGGTGTTCAGCGTGCGGCTCGTGCCGGAGACGAAGGGCCGCAGCCTGGAGGAACTGGAAGCGGACATGCGGCTGCGCTACGCGTAGCGCAGGACCCGGACGAAGGGACGACGATGCGGTTAGGACTGATCGGCACCGGCCGGATCGGCACCATGCACGCCCGCACCCTGCTGAACGTGGACGGCGTGACCGACCTCCGGATCACCGATGCCTTGCCCGAACGCGCGAGCCGGCTCGCCGACGAACTCCGATCCGAAGGCTGGGCGGCCGAAGCCGCAGGCACCTCCGACGACCTCTACTCCGGCGGGGTGGACGCCGTGGTGATCACCGCGGCCACCCACGCGCACGCCGCGCTGATCCACGCGGCCCTGGACCGCGAAGTGCCGGTGTTCTGCGAGAAACCCGTAGCGCTGGACGCGCCCGGCACCCGCGAGGTCGTCGAGCACGACGAGGCGGTGCGCACTCCGCTGCAGATCGGGTTCCAGCGCCGCTACGACGCGGGATACCGCGCGGCGCGCGACGCGATCCGCAGCGGACGGCTCGGCTGGCTGCACACGCTCCGCGCGGTCACCGGGGACCAGGACCCGCCGCCCGCGGAGTACATCGCCACGTCCGGCGGACTGTTCCGGGACTGCAGCATCCACGACTTCGACGTGCTGCGTTGGATCACCGGCCGCGAGGTCGTCTCGGTGTACGCGCGGGGCGCCAACCGGGGCGCCGACTTCTTCGCCGCAGGCGATGACGTGGACACCGGCGCGGCGTTGCTGGAGTTCGACGACGGGTTGCTGGCCACGGCCACCGCCACCCGCTACAACGGCGCGGGGCACGACGTGCGGCTGGAGGTCTGCGGCTCGCGGGACGCGGTGTTCGTCGGCAACGACGACCGCGCACCGCTGCCGTCGGCCGAACAGGGCGTGACGTGGCCGTCGGCCGAGCCGTACCGCACGTTCCTGGAACGGTTCCGCAGCGCCTACGTCGCGGAGCTCACCGAGTTCGTCGAGGTCGCCGCGGGCCGCAGACCGAATCCGTGCACCGCCGCCGAAGCGCTGGAGGCGCTGTACGTGGCCGAGGCCTGCGACCTGTCCCGCCGGACGGGGCGGCCGGTGACCATCGAGGAGGTGCGCGGCTGAGTCGCCGGACGATCGGCGCGGGGCTCCGGGCGCACGAGCGCTTTCACCGCGCCCTCCGGTGCTGTATGCAAGGCCCGTGACGAATGTGGTGCTGGGGCCGATCCTCCGCTACACCGACGACACGTCGGCGACGGTGTGGCTGGAGCTGGACGCGGCCTGCACGGTCGAAGTGCTCGGCAACGCCGTCGACACCTTCCAGGTCGGCGGGCACCACTACGCCCTCGTCCCGATCCGCGGCCTGCTGCCCGGCACGTCGACGCCGTACGACGTGCGGGTGGACGGCACGCCGGCCTGGCCGGTCCCCGGCGACACGCACCCGCCGAGCCGGATCCGCACGGTGCCGCGCGGGGCGAAGGCCCGGCTGCTGTTCGGGTCGTGCCGGTTCGGACCGACCGAGGACGCCGCACGGCGCCGCGCGCTGGGTCCGGACGCGTTGGAGTCCTGCGCACGACGGCTGATGGACGCGCCGGAGCGGCACTGGCCGGACGCCATGCTGTTCCTCGGTGATCAGGTCTACGCCGACCAGACCGCACCGCAGGTGCGCCGGGAGCTCGCGCAGCGACGCGACCTGTCCGAACCGCCCGGCGAGGAGATCGCGGACTTCGAGGAGTACACCGCGCTCTACCGGTACGGCTGGGGCGATCCGCTGGTGCGGTGGCTGCTGTCCACCGTGCCCAGCATGATGATCTTCGACGACCACGACGTCCGGGACGACTGGAACACCTCGCTGGAGTGGCGCACCGCGATGGCCGCCGAGCCGTGGTGGCGGGAGCGCCTGCTCGGCGGGCTCGTCTCCTACTGGGTTTACCAGCACATCGGCAACCTCGGCCCGGACGACCTGGAGCAGGACCCGACCTACTTGGCGGTGCTGGCGGCGGGCCGGGCCGGTGACGCGTTGCCGGTGCTGCGCGAGTTCGCGGCGGGCGCCGACATCGAACTCCGCGCGCCGCAGGCCGCGCCGGGCCAGGCCCACGGGCGGTACAAGAACGTGCGTTGGAGCTACCGCCGCGACCTCGGATCGCTGCGGTTGATCGTGCTGGACACCCGCGCGGGCCGGATCTTGGAGGGCGGCGAACGCGCGATGCTCTCCGAGATCGACTTCGCCTGGCTGCGCGCTCAACTGCGCGTCGACGCGGACGCGGCCGAGCCTGCGGGCGTGTCCGGGGACGCGGCACCCGCGGTTCGCGGCGACGCGCACGAGCACGTGGTGGTCGCGACCTCGCTGCCGTGGCTGCTGCCGCACGCCGTGCACCACCTGCAGTCCTGGAACGAGGCGGCCTGCTCCGACCGGGGGCGGTGGCCGAAGCTCGCCGAACGGATCCGCCAAGCGGGCGACCTGGAGCATTGGGCCGCGTTCCGCGCTTCCTTCGACCGGCTCACCGGGGTGCTGCGCGACGCGGCGGATCGATCGGGGACGGCTTCGGTGTCCGTGCTGTCCGGGGACGTGCACCACAGCTACCTGGCGGAGGCCGAGTTCACCCCGCCGACGCGGTCCCGCGTGGTGCAGGTGACGTGCTCACCGCTGCACAACGCCACTCCCCCGCACCTGACGGTGCCGCTGCGCATGGCCTGGTCCCGGTTGCTCACCGGCGTGTTCCGGAGGCTGGCCGGACGAGCCGGGGTTCCGCCGGTCCCGCTGCGCTGGACGAAGTCGACGGGCCCGTACTTCGGCAACATGGTCGGGCTCCTGGACGCGGACGGCGAACACGCCCTGCTCTCCCTGCAACGAGCCGACGACGACGGCGGCCTCACCACGATCCACCGCTCCCGCCTCACCTGACGATTCCTCGCCCCGGCTTCCGGTCTTCACCTCGGCAGCGGCGAAGCCGCTGATCAGCGACCACCAGACCAAACCGACCACCAGCGGGTTCTCAGCGGCTTCCTCGCGAGGACGGTGATTTCGCGGGTGGCGGAGCCACCCGAAAAATCGATCCCGCGGCGAGGGAGCCGCTGAGATTCCGCTACCCGCCCCCTGCGCGGGCCGAGATCGAAAACAGGTTCGTTCCGCTACCCGAGCACCTCGGCCGCGGAGCCGACGGCGGAGGAAACCGTGGGGAGGTAGCCGTCGGCATGGCCGGAGACGTTGGGGTGGAACGACTCCTGCAACGGGGTGCTCGGACCGTTGATCCACTCCGGATCGCCGCAGACGCCGTGCCCGTCGAAGGAGTCGCGCGGGTCGGCGTAGGCGAACCCGGCGGCCTGGGCCTGCTCGGAGATCACTTCGGCGAGCACGTCGGCACCAGCGTTGATCTGCTCCCGCTTGGCGTCGGTGAAGCCGGGGATGCCGCAGTCGCCGAGTTCGGTGATCCGCGGGTAGCCGACGACGACGATCTCCGCGTTGGGCGCGGCGGAACGGATGCCCGCGTAGGTGGCGTCGAGCTTGGCGGGCAGTTCGTCGCGGGTCTGCGCCTCCCCCTCGGCGACAGCGCCTTCGCAGGCTTCGTCGTTGCCGAGCAGGCAGTTCTGGATGACCTTGGCGAAGCCGATGTCGTTGCCGCCGATCTGCACCGTGACCAGCGTGGTGTCCGCCGACAGCGACCCGAGCTGATCGGCGTTGAGGTCGTCGGTGGTGGCGCCCGAGCAGGCGTCGAAGGAGAACGAGGTGGCGCCGTTGGCGTCGGCCAGCAGCTGCGGGTAGGCCTTGGGGCTGCGCAGGCAGTCCCCGCTGTCCTCGAAGTAGTCCCTGGTTCCCGTGCCCGAAGCGAACGAGTCGCCCAGCGCCACGTAGTTCGTGTCGGCCTGCGCCGCGAACGCCGGCGCCCCGATCATGGATGTTCCGATGACTACGGTCGCCGCGACGGCACGCGCGACCCCCCGAATGTGACGCATGGATCCTCCGAACGAACTCTCCGACCCCAGAACTCGGATGTTCCGGCTGGGATCGATTGAACGTCCCCAATCGACCACATCCACCAGGTTGGCGAATTGCCGACACGCGTCATTTTCACCGTCGAATCAAGAAGGAACCAAAAGCCCGAAGTAAATTCCCCGATCAGGTGGATTCGATTCGAATTCGATTACTCAGCGCCCTTGATATCACTACCCGGGTCGACCCTTTCGGCGGTGTCCGAAGTGTACGGTTTCTGATCCAGCGCATGCAGTGACCTGCCCGCGGAGTCAGGCATGCCCACCAGTCCGAGCACGGCGAACAGCACCAGCATCCCCATCATGATCATCGACATCCCCGCCAATCCGAACGAAGAAACGATCATGAGCGGAACGAGGAAGCTCCAGATTCCGAGCACGATGCGAGCGAAGGCGAACGTGATCCCCTGCGCGGTCGCGCGCAGCATCGTCGGGAACATCTCCTGCGACCACAACTTGTAGAACGATTCTCCCGCGAACGCCGCACCGATCCCGAACAGCGCCACGTTCGCGATCGCCACCCCCACCCCGATCGGCAGGAACGCGAAGCAGGCGAACGCGGCGATCTGCAGCACCGCCCCGAACGCGAACAGCGGCCTGCGGCGGGAGCCATCGGCCATCGGCATGAACACCAGTGCCACCGCCAGCATCGTGAGCAGGTAGTTGAACGCCTGGACGCCGACGCTCGTCGCCTGATCGACGTCACCCGTGCGCTGCAGGATGTACGGCAGGAACGCGCCGTTCGTCCCCGCCACCGTGTTCCACAACGCGTACAGACCGCCGGTGAACACCAGCGCCCGCAGGTTCCGGCCGGTGAACACGTCCCGCAGCCGCCCCGCGGCGAGCGGGTTCCCGCTGTCCACCGCGGCCTGCCGGGCCTGCTGCCACCGCGCGGACTCGACCATGCCCCGCCGCAAGTACCACGTGACCACGGCGACGACGAACAAGTGCGCGAACACGATCCGGACGCCCAGCAACCCCAACGGTGCCAACGCGAACGCGAGCAGCAAGGTCACCATCGGCCCCAGGCTCCAAGCGACCTGGGTGACACCGATCAACCTGCCCCGCGCGCGACTCGGCGCGAACTCGGCGACCAGCGCCAGCGAAGTCGGCAGATCGGCTCCGACGGCCAGTCCCACGATGACGTAACCGATGAACAACATCGGCAGGTTCACCGCGCACACGATCCACACGATGCCGAAGGCGAACACCAGCAGATCCCACGCGTACACGCGCTTGCGGCCGAACCTGTCCCCGAGCCTGCCCCCGATCAGCGCGCCGATCGCAGCGGAGATCGCGTTGGAGCTGAACGCGGTGAGCATGCCCACCGCGGTCGAACCCAACCCGAGATACGCCTCCCACAGCGGCAGGCCCGCCGCCGCGGCGACGATCGAACCCGCATCGATGTAAGAGGCCATCGAGGCCAACGCCGTCCACTTCCACTGCGTGCGAGTAGGACTCGCGTCGGCCGCCCCAGAAGACCCGGTGCTGTTCATCGAAGCGCGCTCCCGTCGTCCGCCGTCCGGATGCCGCGCGAACTCGCCCACGCCCCGCCGGGCCTCCGGTGGTGCGAGAGGAGGCGAGCGGGGCCGAGCACCGGCCGCGCGGTCGACGTGCGACCGAGCAGCGATCCCCTCGGCCGGAACACCGATGGGAACGTGTTACCGAAACGGCGTCGGCGCGAGAAGCCCCCGTCCGGGCGTTCCAGGACACCGGATGGGCGCATCCACGCCGGAAGTGTCCGGTTGGGACGGATTCAGCGGGACGCCGGCAAGCTGGAGCGCCGCACCACCAGCTCCGGTTCGTAGATCACCTGCTGGTGCACGTGCCCGGCCGCGGTATCGCGATCGGTCTCGGCCAGCACCAGCTCGGCGGCCTTGCGCCCGATGCGGAACGCGGGCTGGCGCACCGAAGTCAGCGGCACCGCCGCCGCCGCGGCGAACTCGATGTCGTCGTAACCGACCAGCGCGATGTCCTCCGGCACCCGGATCCCCGCCGCGAACAACGACTGCAGCAGCCCCAGCGCGAGCAGATCGTTCGCGCAGAACACCGCAGTCGGCCGGGACCGCAACCCCAGCAACCGGGCACCCGCGTCCCGCCCGGAAGCCACATCCAGCGCGGGCACCTCCAGCACGTTCAGCGCGTCCTCGTCCACACCCGCCTCCCGCAGCGCGGCCAGCGCGCCGGTCCGCCGATCGAGGCACTGCGTCAACGAAGCGGGCCCGCTGACGTAACCGATCCGCCGATGCCCCTGCTCGACGAGGTGGCGCACCGCGAGCGCGCCGCCCGCCACGTCGTCCACCGCGACCGAACAAGCCTGCTCGCTGCCGACCTTCCGGTCCACCAGCACCGAAGGAATCCCCTGCCGCCGCAAGGAATCCAGATTGGCACCGCCGACATCGGCAGGAGTCACCAGCACACCGCGCACCCGCTGCTCCGCGAACAACGACAAGTACAGCGCCTCGGCCTCCGGGTCCTGCCCCGAATTGCACAACATCACGCCGATCCCCTCCGCACGCGCCGCCGCCTCCACACCCCGGGCGACATCGACGAAGAACGGATTCCCCATGTCCAGCACGAGCAGCGCGATGATGCGGCTGTGCCCCGCGCGGAGCTGACGAGCGGACTCGCTGCGGACGTAACCGAGCTCATCGATCACCGACAACACCCGCGCCCTGGTGGTGACCGAAACCCGGTCCGGGCGGTTGAGCGCGTTGGACACGGTGGCCACCGAGACTCCGGCGCGTTCGGCGACGTCCTTGATGCTGACCATGACACCAGGGTGCCCCCCACCGCTTTCCACCGCCGAAGTGGGCTTTGCGTTGGGAGTGGGGTGGCTTTGGAGGCGAGTTCGGCTTGGCGTGTGGGGCGGGTTTTGGAGCCGGGTTCGGCTTGGCGTGGGGCGTCGGGTTGTAGAGCCTTCCCCGGCTTGGGCGTGTGGTTTCGGTGGTGCGTGGAAGGTCGGGTTTCAGGATTGCTTCCACGGCTGGTGTTGCTGGGGTGTCCGGGTAGCGGAACCTCAGTCGGTCTCTCGCTGCGGGATCTTTTTCCCAAGTGGCTCCGCCACGAGGGAAAAAGCTGTCCTCGCGAGAGACCGACTGAGAACCCGCCGGTGGTCGGCTTTGTGACGTGGGCTATTCGCTGCGCGAATACAGGCACGGCCTACGGCCGCAAAGCAGGCTGGCTTCGCCGCCCACTGCACGGCTTCGCCGCGGGGCACGGCCTTTGGCCGCGAAGCAGGCGGGGCTCTCGCCCGCCCGAGGCACGGCCTTCGGCCGCAGGGCCACGGCCTTCGGCCGTACGGGGTGGGCTTTGGTTCGGGGGCTTTGCTTGCTTTTGTGGGCTTGGCTGGTGGTCCTGCTGTGGTCTGCCGGTGCTTGTCGGGGCGGGTCAGACTTTGAGGCCGAGCCAGTTGGTGAAGTGCGCGATGCTGTCGGATTTGCGGCGTTCGGCCATGGCGATGGCTCGGGCCGTTTCGCGGACCTGCGGGTGGTAGCGGGTCTGCTGCGGGGCGACGCGGCGCGCGTTGCTCAGGGCGCGCAGTGCGTTGGTGTGATCGTTGACGATCACCCAGGCTCGGGCGACGTCCTGCCAGTGGTGGCCGACCCGGTTGGCCCGCATGTCGTCGGGCAGTTGCAGCTCGGAGCCGTCGCGCGCCGCCTTGCCGGGATCACCGCCCTCCAGCGAGACGGCCACGTCGTGGATCTCCACGTTGCCGGGACCGAAGTTCGTGTCGTAGGCGGTGGAGGACCGGCCGAGGCGTCGGCCGATCACCCGCGCCTCCGCGATGTGCTCGCGGGCGCGGTCCAGCTCGCAATCGCGCGCGGAGATCATCGCGCCGCGCAGGTGCGCCGATCCGCGCAGCGCCAGCACCTCCTCACTGTCCGGTCTGGACTCCAACAGGTCCAGCGAGTGCTGCACCAGACGGGTGCTGGTGTCGTACGCCGCGCACGACATCAGGATCAGCGCGCGGTGTTGCACAGCGTGAGCGGCCAACAGCGGATCATCGCTACGCTCCGCAGCAAGTTCCATCAGGTCCACGGCCTGTGTCGCAAGTGGAATCCACCCGAACCGGTAGACCAGTTGCGCTGTGTTGCCATAGGCCTGCGCGAGGTGCCGGTACCCCCGTTCGCGACCGGAGTCGGTGCTCGCCTGGTGGATGGCGCCGGCCATCCTGCGCAGCAACGACGGCGTCATCTCGATCGCCTGCCGGGCGCGGTCGGAGTGCCGGAGCTCCCGCGCCTTGCCCAGGTCGGCTTCGAGCTCCTCGGGCGAGCCGGGATCCAGCGGGAGCGCGTAGCGGCCTTCGGCGAACAGCGTGCGCAGTTCGGTCATCCCCGGTGGCACGCCACCGTCGTCGTCGAGCGTGCCGCGGTAGGGCTGGCCGTAGAGCTCTTCGGCCTCTATGCCCAGCGCACGGGCCACGGCCGCGACGAACGCGGGCGATCCGGGTTCACGTCCCTGTTCGACCGCTCGGAGCATGCTGATGCTGTAATTGGCCCGCTGGGCTAGGGCCTGCTGGTTGAGTCCGGCGACTTTGCGGGCCATCGCGACGCGGTCACCGAGGGCCAGTCCCTGTTCGGGCCGTGGCACGGGACTCCTTCCACGTGGGGCCATGAGACCACCAGACTAGGTGACACACGTTGGAGTGAGCACCTTATTGCTGCACTGTCACATAGCTGTCACTCCATAGTGCAGCACGGTCGTAACTTGACAGGACAAGCGCTCACCCACCGCGAGCTAGTCAGGTGAGAGACATGCCTGCTTTTCACGACTGCCAACCCGAACCCGGAACGGTGGCACTTCCCGAGATGGTCGACGCCGACCACGGGCGCCCGCCGCCCGAACCCACCGTGCTCAACGTCCGCTACCGCGCCGGAATCGTCGGCGAACGCGCTCGCGTCGTGCACGCCGCGACCTGGACGCCGCGCGACGTGCTGATCACGTTGTGCGGGATGCCGCTGGATCCCTCGCTCGTCGAGGAATCCACGGGCATGCCGTGCATGCGCTGCATCCGGATCGCCGCCCGGCGCGCACGTCCGGACGACCCCGACCAACGCGGCATCGACGGCGGCTGAGCGAACTCCGCGCGACCCGCCCGACCGCACCTGGTTCCGTGATCGATTCGCGACCCTCCGATGCCCTTCCTGCGGCATCCTTCGAGGGAACATCGTTGATCGCGAAGAGGTGCGGATTGGGCGAGCAGGACTGGATCCCGGCTGACGTCGACATCACCAAGCCGAGCGCGGCACGGGTCTACGACGTGCTCCTCGGCGGTGGCCACAACTTCGAATCGGACCGCCGGTTCGCCCGCGAGGCCGAGCGGATCTTCCCCGGCATCGCCGCGTCCAGCCGCATCAACCGCGAATTCCTGCGCCGCGCCGTGCTGCACGCGATGGAGTCCGGGGTGCGGCAGTTCCTCGACATCGGCTCCGGCATTCCCACCGTCGGCAACGTGCACGAGATCGTGCACGAGCTCGACCCGTCCTGCCCCGTGGTCTACGTCGACTACGAATCCGTCGCCGTGGCGCACAGCCGGCTGCTGCTCGACGACGACGCGCACGCGACGATCGTGCAGGCCGACGCGCGCCGGCCGGACGTGATCCTGGGACATCCCGACACGCGGCGGCTGCTGGACTTCGACCAGCCGGTGATGCTGCTGATGCTGGCCCTGCTGCACTTCATCCCGGACGAGGACCACCCGGCCGAGCTCGTCGCGCGCTACCGGCGGGCCTTGGCCCCCGGCAGCATGCTCGCGATCAGCCACGCCGCCGACGAGGCCCGCCCCGAGGAGCTCGCCCAGCTGACGGCGCTGTTCGCCACCAGCACCAATCCCGCCACGCCGCGCCCGTCGCGGTGGATCGCCGACCTGTTCGGCGACTTCGAGATGGTCGAGCCGGGAGCCGGTTTCGTCTCGGAGTGGCGCCCCGACGAACGCCTCGACGAGGATGCCGTCGACTCCCTGGTCTACGGCGGCGTGGGCGTGCTCCGCTGAACGGCGAACCGCGACCGATCGCCGAGTCCGGCGCGCGAGCAGCGGCCCGGACCGGCACCGGCCGTTGCGCCGTTCGCCCGAAGCCCGCCTCGGTCCGGATGGACGAACGGGTCGCGTTGCCACATTTCCCGTGGTGAGGCCGGTCGCACACCTGATTGACGGGGATGCGAGCATTCCGCGAACCGCATCGACGAAAGGTGGGTCACGTGCAGGTGCTCTGGGGCGCAGCGGGCATGGTGGTGCTCTTGCTGATCGCTTTCGCGTTGTCCACCGATCGTCGGGCCATCCGGCCGCGCACCGTGTTCGGGGCGTTGGCGATCCAGCTGGTGTTCGCCTTCATCGTGCTGCGGTGGGACGCCGGCAAGCAGGCGTTGAGCGCGGTGTCCTCCGGGGTGCAGCGCGTGATCGACTCGTCGAAGGAGGGCATCGACTTCCTGCTGGGGCCGGTCATGCCGACCAACGGCGCGACGGTGGTCGCCTTCCAGGTGCTGCCGATCATCGTGTTCGTGGCCTCGCTGACGGCGGTGCTCTACCACTGGAACGTGCTGCAGTGGGTGGTGCGCGTGGTCGGTGGCGGCCTGCGCGCGGTGCTGGGCACGACGCGCGCGGAGTCGCTGAACGCGACGGCCAACATCTTCCTCGGGCAGACCGAGGCGCCGCTGGTGGTGCGCCCCTACCTGGCGGGCATGACGCGGTCCGAGTTCTTCGCCGTCATGGTCGGCGGACTGTCCACTGTGGCCGGTTCGGTGATGGTCGGCTACGCGTTGCTGGGCGCGAACCTGGACCACCTCATCGCGGCGAGCTTCATGGCCGCCCCCGCCGGGCTGATGATGGCCAAGATCATCGTGCCGGAGACCGAGCAGGCCACCGGCGACGCCGAGCACGCCGCCGCGGCGCGCACCGAACGGCGCGGCCTGGCGGCGTGGTTCTCGAAGAACCCGAAGCCCGCCTCCTCCGCCGAGAAGCCCGCCGCCGAGAAGCCCGTCACCGAAGAGCCCGAAGCCGACACGTCCACTGTGGACACCGGCGAGCCGGAGAAGGCGGACACCGCGACGGCGGTCGACGACAGCGAAGCTCTGGAGACCAAGCCGCGCAACGTCATCGACGCCGCAGCCGCCGGTGCCTCCGACGGGTTGAAGCTCGCGCTCAACGTCGGCGCCATGCTGTTCGCGTTCGTCTCGCTGATCGCCCTGCTGAACCTGATCCTCGGCGCGTTCGGCGGCCTGGTCGGGCTGGGCGACATCACCTTCGAGCAGATCATCGGCTACGTGTTCGCCCCGGTGATGTGGCTGATCGGCGTGCCGTGGGACGACGCCGTGGTCGCGGGCGGCTTCGTCGGGCAGAAGCTGGTGCTCAACGAGTTCGTCGCCTTCAGCGACTTCGGTCCGCAGGCGGCGAGCTTCGAACCGCACACCGCCATCATCATCACCTTCGCGCTGACCGGTTTCGCGAACTTCTCGTCGCTGGCGATCCTGCTCGGCGGTCTCGGTGGCCTGGTGCCGTCCCGCCGCCCGCTGATCGCCGAGTTCGGGATGCGCGCGATCGCGGGCGGCACGCTGGCGAACCTGATGAGCGCGGCCATCGCGGGAATGCTCATCTAGCGCGAGTCGCACGGCCGCGGACGACCCGCCGCCGGATCCCGGTGAACGCCTCCGCTACCCGGTCACTCGGGGAGCGGGGGCGTTCAGCTTCGGCAGCAGGTAGGACCGGAGACCGGCGAGGTCTCCGGCGTCGCCGCACCAGCCGAGGTAGCCGTCCGGCCTGATCAGGAACAGGGCGGCGGCGCCCACTCCGTATCCGGTGCGGGCGTGGCCGTGGACGTCCACGACGTCACCGGGGCGCCCCGCTCCGCGCACGACGGCGTGCACGTCCAAGTCGGCGATGCCCGGATCGCCGAGCGAGCCGCCGAAGTCCAGCAGCGTCCACCGCGTTCCGCCGAACAGCTCGAAGAGCCGGACCGCGGCACCGTCGCGCTCGCACGGCGCGTCCGGCGCCCGGTCGCCCGCGCGGAGCGGGCCGGGCTCGCCGCGCTCCTCCGCCGACAGCGGACCTCCCCGGTAGTGCAGTCCGAGCTGGTTCAGCTCGGGACCGCGCACGTGCGCTTCGGAATCGTCCTCGCGCAGCAGGTCCAGCAGCCGCCCGCTCAGCTCCAGCACTCCCCGGGCCACCGGGCGCCGCTCGGCCTCGTAGGTCTCCAGCAACGCCGGGTCCGCGCCGCGCAGCACGGCGGCGATCTTCCAGCCCAGGTTGTAGGCGTCCTGCACCCCGGTGTTCATGCCCTGCCCACCGGTGGGCGGGCAGACGTGCGCCGCGTCGCCGGCGATCAGCACCCGGCCGTCCCGGTAGCGCTCGGCGAGGCGCGCGTTGGCCCGCCAGGTCGAGTTCCAGTGCACCTCGTGCACCCGCACGTCGAGCCCGCTGGCCCACCGGAGCCGTTCCTGCAGCGCGCTGGGAGTCGCGGTGATGTCGTCGCGGGACGTGGTCACGGTGAACAGCTCCGTCCCGGCCAGCGGTTGCGCGGACACCATCTCCCCGCCCCGCGACCAGGCCAGCGCCCGGTCGCGGTCGAGGCCGCTGAGCCGGACGTCGGCGATCAGCGCCCCGGTCGTCTCGTCGGTTTCGCCGTGGAAGCCGATGCCGAGGGCGCGCCGCACGGTGCTGCCGCCGCCGTCGGCTCCGACGAGGTAGTGCGCTCGGAGTTCGGTGCCGTCGGCGAGCACCGCGGTGACGTGCCGATCGCCCTGGTGGAACTCGCGCAGTTCGACTCCGAGCTCGACCTGGCCGCCGTACCCGGCGAGCGCCTTGCGCAGGATCTCCTCGGTGCGGAACTGCGGGACGAACCAGGGGTCGGGGTGGGGGACGCCGGGAGCCGGGGGCGCCGGTTCGCTGGGCCTGCCCTCCCAGACCAGATCGCCGTCGTCGTACTTGCGCAGCGGGATGCCGCCGTCGCCCGCGGCACGCAGTTCGTCGAGCACGCCGAGGTCGGCGAACACCTCCAGGGTGCGCGGGTGGATCCCGTCGGCGCGCGAGCCGCCGAAGTGCTCGGTGGCCTTGTCGATGATCCGGAAGCCGATGCCGCGCCTGGCCAGTTCGCATGCCAGAACCAGGCCGGTCGGCCCGGCGCCCGCGATGAGTACTTCGGTCTCCTGCATGTTGCGCCTCCATCAAGTGGTACGGCGTACTCGATAGTCGTACACCGCACGAACAAAGTTAGCGGTACGGTGTACCACATGGCAACCGAGCACGGCGGCACCCCGATCTGGGCCGAACCCGCACCGGGCACCCGCAAACCCCGCTTCACCCGCGAGCAGATCGCCGCCGCCGCGCTCGCCCTGGCCGACGCCGAAGGCTTCGAAGCGGTCTCGATGCGCCGGGTCGCCGCCGAGCTGGGCGCCGGGACGATGACCCTGTACCACTACGTGCGCACCAAGGACGACCTCGTCGCGCTCATGGACGACGCGCTGATGGGCGCAGTGCTGATCCCCGCGGACGAGCTGCCCACCGAATGGCGGGCCGCGCTCACCGCCATCGCACGCCGGACCCGCGAGGTGTCGCTGCGCCACCGCGGACTGCTGCAAGGCCTGCGCGGCGCCCGGTTGGGACCGAACGCGCTGCGCCACGCCGACCAGTCGCTGGCCGCGCTCGCCGGCACCTCCCTCGACCCCGGCTCGAAGCTCGCCCTGCTGGCCGCCGTCGACGACTACGTGCAGGGCAACGTGCTGCGCACCGGGGAACCGCTGCACGACGGCGACGTTCCCGCCGAAGCCGCCCGATTCCTCCGGGAACAGCTCGAACACGGCGAACTCCCGCAACTGCACGCCCTGCTCGGAACCGAGGCGCCGCACGCCGAATGGGCTCGGATCGCCACGACGACCACCGCCGAGGAGCGCTTCGAGGAAGGGCTGCGCGCGCTGCTCGACGGCGCCGCCGCCCGCTACGGAATCTGAACCTCGGCCGAACGGCCTGGAAATGACCGTTCGGCCGACCGTTCGGCGGAGATCATCACGGGCGCAACGGCCGATGTCCCCGCACCCCCGCGAACCCTAGTTTTGTGGACGACCGATCCACATGAGCCGACAGGTTCGCCGCTCCAGGGAGTGCAGATGACCACCACGTTCCCCGCCCCGACCCATGCAGTGGACGTCGACGGGGTCCGCGAACGGGTCGACGCGGCCCTCTCCCGGTTCCTCGACATGCAGGAGGACCGCTACCGCGCGATGGCCGCCGACGACACCGGGCGGGCGCAGTGGGCAGCGGCGATCGACACGCTGCGGACCTTCCTGATCGGCGGCAAGCGGCTGCGACCGGCGTTCTGCTACTGGGGCTGGCGCGGCGCGGGTGGCGACGGCGACGACGAGGGGATCATCGCCGCCGCCGCGGCCCTGGAACTGCTGCACGCGTTCGCGCTGATCCACGACGACATCATCGACGAGAGCGACACCCGCCGCGGCGCCCCGTCGTTGCACCGCCAGCACGCGGACCTGCACCACACCGAGCGGATGCGCGGCTCCTCGGAGCTGTTCGGCACCTCGGTGGCGCTGCTGCTGGGCGACCTGTGCCTGGCGTGGTTCCACGAGCTGCTCGGCTCCAGCGGGCTCCCGCAGCACCGGCTCGCGGCGGTGCAGCCGATGGTGGCGCAGTCGTTCGCGGAGCTCGTGCTCGGCCAGTACCTCGACGTCGCCGAACAGGCCCGGTCCACGCACTCCGTGGAGCGGGCGTGCACGATCATCCACTACAAGACCGCGAAGTACACCATCGAGCGCCCGCTGCACCTGGGCGGGCTGCTCGCCGGGGCCGACGCGGCGCTGCTCGACTCCTACACCGCCTACGCTCTGCCGCTGGGCGAGGCGTTCCAGCTGCGCGACGACGTGCTCGGCGTGTTCGGCGACGCCGCGATCACCGGCAAGCCCGTCGGCGACGACCTGCGGACCCGCAAGCCCACCGTGCTGCTGGCCACCACCCGGCGCCGCGCCGACGCCGCGCAGCTGGACGAGATCGACCGCGCCTTCGCCGCGGGCGACCTCGACGACGAGCAGGTGCGGCGCATCCAGTCGATCGTCGTGGACAGCGGCGCGCTCGCCGAGTGCGAACGCCTCATCACCCGCCGCGCCGAGGACGCCCGCGACGCGCTCGCCGCGATGCACGTCCCGGACCACGTGCACGGAATGCTCACCGAACTGCTCACCGCCGCCACCGACCGGGCGTGGTGACCGCTCGGCGAGCCCGGTCGCTCACCCCAGCGGGGTGCCGATGCGGAGGCGGTTGCCGTCGGGGTCGTGCAGTTCGATCTCCCGCGCCCACGGGGTCGGCTCCGGGCGCATCCCGAAGCGCTCGGCGATCTCGTCCACGTCGCTGACCCGCAAGTAGATCAGCGCGCCGGGACGGGCATCGCCTTCGTGCTCGGACAAGAACAGGCGCACTCCCCCGCGCATGACCTCGACGAAGGCGGGCAGGTGCGGCTCGAACCGGTGCTCCCACTGCGCGGTGAAGCCGAGCAGCTCGTACCACTTCAGCGCCACGTCGGCCGCTTCCACCCGGATGATCGGGATGACGTCCTCGTCCATCGGCCCATCGTGACAGCCACCGCCGCGAACCTGCGCGCCGCGCGCGTCAGCGAGCGCCGGTCAGCGAGCGCGACCAGCTCCACTCGCCCGGTTCGGGGACGCCGACGAGCTTGAGCCCGGCCGCTCGCAGGGTGCGGGCGATCGCGGTGTCGTCGACGTGGGTGTGGGCCTGGACGGTGTCCAGCCCCGCGGCCCGTGCCTGTTCCACCAGCTCCGCGGCCAGCCGGGTGCCGATGCCGCGTCGCTGCCAGTCGTCGCGGACCAGCAGGGCGACCTCCGCGACCCGCCCCTCGCGCACCAGGTTGCCGACCGCCACGACCGCACCGTCCGGCCCCTGCACCAGCAGCGAACCGCCCAACGCGGGCGTCAGCAGGCGCAGCATGTGCTCGCCGTCCGGCGGGCTCGCGCCGCAGTAGCGGCGGTACCGCGCGGCCGACGAGCACCGGGCGTGGAACTCGGTGACCAGGTCCAGGTCCTCGCGGTCGGCCGCGCGCACGGTGAGCCGCGCCCCGTCGTTGCTGGTCAGCTCCCGCACCTCCGGGCGCAGCCGCCTGCGGCAGGCCGCGGCCAGACCCGCCATCGCCCGCGCCCGCGCGAACTCGGCCGGGGTGAACGCGGCACCGGTCCGCTCCAGCACCAGCGCGCCGCCGCCCGGCGCGGCCAGGCAGATCACACCGTCCGCCACGCCGTCGAGCCCGGCCTCGGGGTGCGGTTCCTCCTGCCAGCGCACCTCGATCTCGCCGAGCGTGCCGCGCAACGCCCGCTCCACGTCGCCACGCCCGTCGACCAGGTTCGCGGCCAGGTTCAGCGTCCGAGTCGGGACGTCGTCGAGCTCGCGGACCTCCGCGCGGCGGGCCGTGACGTCGCGTCCGCCCGCGGCTGCGACCGCCCGGACCAGATCGGCCTCCCCCACCGTCGCGGGCACGTGCACCAGCACGTCGTCCACCGCTCCGTCGGCGACCGGGTGCACGTGCAGGGTGCGGATGTCGCCGCCCAGTCCGGCGAGGCCCGAGGCCACGTCCGCGAGCCGTCCGGGGCTGTCGGACACGGAGGCGCGCAACCGCCACAACGCGCGCCCGCCGCTCACGAGCTCCGCATCCGGCCCCCGTTCGGCGACGGGCTCGGCCGCCGGGTGCCCGGCGCCGCGCGGCCGGGTCGAGCGCACCGCCGCACCCGCCACGAGCAGCGCGCCGAACGCGACGAGCGCCCAGGCCGCCGGGTCGGCGGAGCGCGGCCCGGCGCCGATCAGGTGCACGATCCCGGCGACCGCGCACAGCGCGGCGAGCTCGACCATTTCGCGCGTCCACGTTGCCCGGCCGCGCACGCCGGTGGGCTCCGCCGCGTTCCCGCCTCCAGCTGTCATGGCTCCACGGTGCGGGCCGGATGTTTCCCCGCGTCGACCTGCCATGACCTTCTCGTTAACGGTCCTTCCCCCGAACAGAACTGGCGGTAACCGCTGGCACCGATAAGATCACGCCATGGCGACTTCGGGTGAGCAGCAGGAGCGGCGGCACCGGGTGGCGGTGCTGCCGACCACCGGCACGGCCCCCTTCGAACTGGGCGTGATCTCCGCCGTGTTCGGCCACTACCTGCTCGACCTGATCCCGAGCCGGTACGAGCTGACGGTGTGCTCCGAAGACCCCGGGGCGGTGCCGCTGGACGGCGGTGCGGTGATGAGCACGCCGCACGGACTCGACGACCTCGCCGCCGCCGACACGGTGATCGTCACCAGTCGCGCCGATCCGCACGAGCACCCGTCGGCCGCGCTCGTGGAAGCGCTGCACTCGGCCCACCGGCGCGGTGCCCGGCTCGTGTCGACCTGCACCGGAGCGTTCGCCCTCGCCGCCGCCGGAATGCTGGACGGGCGCCGGGCCACCACGCACTGGCGCTACGCCGACCTGCTGCGCAGCCGCTTCCCGCTGGTCGAGGTCGATCCGGCACCGCTCTACATCGACGAGGAGGACGTGCTGACCGGCGCGGGCAGCGCGGCGAGCCTCGACCTGTGCCTGCACCTGGTGCGCAAGGACCTCGGCGCCGACCTCGCCAACACCGTCGCCCGCAGACTCGTCATCCCGCCGCACCGGGAAGGCGGTCAGGCGCAGTACGTCGAGTCGCCGGTGGCGGGATCACCGGAGAACGACGGGGTGGCGCGGAGCATGAGCTGGGCACTGGAACACCTGAAGGAACCGCTGACGGTGGAGCTGATGGCGGGCGCGGCGCACATGTCCGAACGCAGCTACCTGCGCCACTTCGCGCACACCACGGGAAGTTCACCGATGCGCTGGCTCACCTCGCAGCGCGTCCGCGCGAGCCTGCCGCTGCTGGAGAAGACCCGCGACTCGGTGGACGAGGTCGCCGGAACGGTGGGCTTCGAATCCGTGGTGACCTACCGGTACCACTTCAACAGGATCATGCGGACCTCTCCGTCGGCGTACCGCCGGATGTTCCACGCCCCGCAAACCGAACCCCCCGCCGAACCGCGTAGCGCCTGCACGGGCCCGAAATCCGGTCCGTCGTGATCCTGTCGGCGGCGCAGGCGAGCGGCCACCACCAGAGCAGACGAACCCCCCAGCGGGTTCTCAGCGTTCTTCTCGCCAGGACAGCAATCGTGTGTGGGGCCACCAAAATTGATCCCGCAGCGAGCAGAACGCTGAGGTTCCGGCACCCGACCACCTCGGAGAACGACCGAGGAAATCGTCAGCGGTCGCGGAGGAATGCGAAAAGGGCCGCCGCCAGTTCTGCGGGCGCGTCCTCCTGCACCAGGTGCCCGGCACCCGGGATCACCCGCAGCTGCGCTCCGGGGACGAGTCCGGCGAACTCGTGGCCCTTCTGCACCGGGATCCAGGTGTCCTCCGCGCCCCAGCACACCAGCGCGGGCAGGTCGAGTTCGCCGTAGGAGTGCTGCACCTCGTCGGTGTAGCGCTGATCCGCTTGGGCGATCTGGCGGTAGAAGGCGGGCTGGCCGGACTCCCCCAGCCACGGCTCGGTCAGCGCGTCGACCAGGGAGTCGTCGAGGCCGCGGTGGCTGGCGGACCTGATGTACTCGCGCACCAGCGCACGGTGCATGGCCGGGGGCAGCTGCTCGAAGACCTCGACGTGCTGCCCGATCAGCCGGAAGAACGGCGATCCCCACGGGGCGAGCGCGACCGGGTCGACGACGGCGATCCGCTCGTACCGCGCCCCGTGCAGCAGGTGCGCGCGCAGCGCGACGGCACCGCCGAAGTCGTGCGCGATCACGGCGGGGCGGTCCAGTTCCCAGTGCTGGAGCAGTTCCGCGAACACCCGTCCTTGCGCGGCCAGCGACACGTCCTGGCCGCCGTGCTTGTCCGACGCGCCGTAGCCCGGCATGTCCCAGACGTACACCCGGAAATGCGGCGCCAACGCACGGGCGACGCCCCGCCAGACGAAAGAGGAGAAGGGCGTGCCGTGCAAGAGCACGACCGGTTCCTTCTCCTCTCCGCCGAGGCGATCCCAGCGAACATCGCCGATGCTGCTGCGATGGACTCGACCGAGTTCCCACTCCTGCACGAAAGCTCCTCGTCAACTTCTCCGGATCGACGGTGCGATTCGGCCGGATAGCACGTGCCCCCTGCGGGAACGCGCATCGCCGATCATTCCGATGCCATACCGCGTGGGCGACGCACTCGATGAACCGCTGCCCGCACGAGATCGCACCAGGTGTTCCACCAGCGGCGGCGCCGCGCGCTGCCACCAGCATGCGGCGCGCCGGGCGCCGATTCGAGTGGCGGCAACGCCATTTACCGACAAGATCCGGCCAAGGTCGTGAGCCCCTGCCCCGGCGGGCGCGGACCGGGCGGACGCGCACAATCGGCGAAGGGCGGGCGGCCCCCGCTCCGACGATCAGCGACATGTTGGGACGCGAACGATGACAACCGTGGCCTTCCTCGGAACCGGCACGATGGGCGCGCCGATGGCGCGCAACCTGCTCGCGCGCGGCTTCGCGGTGCGCGCCTGGAACCGGACCCGGTCCCGCGCCGAAGAACTCGCCGCAGACGGCGCCACCATCGCCGACAGCCCGGCCGACGCGGCGCGCGGCGCGGACGTGCTCGTCACGATGCTGCTCGACGCGGAATCGACCGCCGCAGCAGGACGCGCCGCCGCCCCCGAACTGCCCGCAGGCGCCCCGTGGCTGCAGATGGCGACGATCGGGCTCGCGGGCATCACCGAGATCGCCGAGATCGCGGGCGAGCTGACCCTCGTGGACGCGCCCGTGCTCGGCACCCGCGGCCCCGCCGTGCAAGGCACGCTGACCGTGCTCGCCGCCGGACCGGAACAGATCCGCGACCAGGCGGCAGAAGTGTTCGACGCCGTCGGCGCCCGCACCCTGTGGCTCGGCTCCGACGCGGCGCACGGCGACGGGACCCGGCTCAAGCTCGCCGCGAACAACTGGGTGCTGTCGTTGACCAACGCCGTCGGCGAATCGATCGCGCTCGCCGAAACCCTCGGCGTGCGGCCACAACTGTTCCTCGACGCCATCTCCGGCGGCGCCGTCGACTCCCCGTACGCCCACATCAAAGGCGGCGCCATCGTGTCCGGGGACTACACCCCCTCGTTCACCGTGAGCGGCGCGCACAAGGACGCCAGCCTCATCGCCGAAGCAGCCGGTGAGCTGCGGCTCGACGTGGCCGAAGCCGTGCGCGAACGCTTCCGTCGAGCAGCAGAAGCAGGCCACGCCAACGAAGACATGGCGGCGGCTTACTTCGCTTCTTTCGCTGGGGAATCGGGGTGATTTGCTTGGGTGGTCGGGTGGCGGAACCTCAGGTGTCTTCTCGCTGCGGGATCTTTTTCCCAAGTGGCTCCGCCACGAGGGAAAAAGCCGTCCTCGCGAGAAGACACCTGAGAACCCGCCGGTGGTCGGCTTCTCGACGTGGGCTATTCGCTGCGCGAATACAGGCACGGCCTACGGCCGCCAGGCAGGCTTGCTCCGCAGCCCAAGGCACGGCTTCGCCGCAAAGGCACGGCTTCGCCGCGAGGCACGGGCTTCGGCCGTCTGAAGGTCGGCTTCGGCTTGAGCAGGTTTGCTTCGCCGGGTCTGGGTCGGGTTCGCCGTGGCCGCGGCGGGTCCTGGTGCGGCGACGCTCGGGGTGGAGCGTCGCCGCACTGGGGTCAGCGGGTGCTGTAGTGGTGGAACTGGGCTGCGCAGCGGGACAGCTCCTCGTCGTCGAGCAGGCTCGGTTCGCCTGCCCGGCGGGCCGTGAGCCACAGCTCGCAGAGCCATTCCAGCTGCCGGGCGCGGTTGTACGCCGCGGCCGGCGTCGAACCGACCGCGACCGTGCCGTGGTTGCGCAGAACGCAGGCACCCCGGCCCTCCAACGCGACCGACATGTTGCGAGCCAGCTGATCGGTGCCGAAGGTCGCGTACTCCGCGACCCGCACCACACCGCCCATCTCCGCCAGCTGGTAGTGCACCGCGGGAACGTCGTCGCGCAGCAACGACAACGCCGTGGCGTGCAACGAATGCGTGTGCACCACCGCCTGCACACCGTGCTCGACGTACGCCGTCAAGTGCATCGGCAGCTCCGAGGTCGGGGGCAGGTCGCCCTCGACCACGGTGCCGTCGAGCCGGACCACCGCGATGTCACCGACGGTCAGGCCGTCGTAGTCCACTCCGGACGGTGTCACCGCGACCAGCTCGCCGCTGCGCACCGACACGTTGCCGGAGGTGCCCACCACCAGATCGTCGGTGATCATCTTCTGGGCGATGCGGATGACCTCCGCGCGCTCCTCGACCAGCGACGGGCTCAACACGCCCCGCCGGTGGAGCCGCCCTCGTACTCGCCGATGGCCGCGACCTTCTGCGCCGACGCCGAGTTCTCGTCGAAGCGCAGGTCCAGCCACTCCGCCGCGAGCAGCCGCGCGAGCTCCAGGCCCACCACGCGCTGCCCGAAGCACAGCACCTGGGCGTTGTTGCTCAGCACGGAGCGCTGCACCGAGTAGCTGTCGTGCGCGGTCACCGCGCGCACCCCCGGCACCTTGTTCGCGCTGATCGCCACGCCGAGCCCGGTACCGCACACCAGCAGCGCCCGGTCCGCCTCGCCCGCGGCGACCTTGCGCGCGGCGTTGACGGCGACGTGCGGGTAGTCGGTGTGCTCGTCGGAACCGACGCCCACGTCGACCACCGAGGCCACCCGGGGGTCCTTCGCCAAATCAGCCTTGAGCACGTCCTTGTAGTCCAGCCCCGCGTCATCGGAGCCGACGACGACGCGCCAGCCGGCCTGCTCGTCCGCCATGATCGTCACTTCACCTCAGTCGTGTCGAGTTCCGGGTTCCGTCCACCGAGGACTTCCGCTGCTCGGTTCAGCGCCATCGCCAGCGACGTCGCCCCCGGGTCGGGAGTGCCGACGCTGCGTTCCGCCAGCGGCCGCGCCCGCCCGGTGCGCGGGGTGAGCTCGGCCGTGCGCTCCGCGGCGGCGGTCGCCTCCCGCGCCGCCCGCCGGATCGCCTCGCCCGTTCCGGCTCCGTCCCCGACCGCCGCGGCCAGCTCGTCGACGAACGGGATCAGCGCGTCCACCAGCGTTTTGTCGCCGGGTTCGGCGCGGCCGAGCCGCTGCACGGCTTCCAGCGCGGCTCGCGACCCGGCGAGCAGGTCGGCGGCCGTGACCTCCCGGTCGTCGGGCAGCAGGTCGCCGAACGAGCGCAGCCCCGCTCCCCACAACGCGCCCGAGGTGCCGCCCGCCTTCGCCGCCCACTCGTCACCGGCGGCCATCAGCACGGCGGCGGGACCGGCGCCCGCTGCGGCGGCGGGTTCCGCGGCCTCCAGCGCGGCACCGCTGCCGCGCGACATGCCCCGGCCGTGGTCACCGTCGCCGGCCACCGCGTCCAGCCTGCCGAGCTCGTCCTCGGACTCGTGCAGCAGCTCGCTGAGCGACCGCAGTCCCGCGACCACGAGCCGCGCGGTGTCCTGCCCGACCTGCGGGGCGACCGCGGTCGCCGCCGCGACCACCTCGGCGGCCTCCTCCACCACCTCGTCGTCCACATCGGACTCGACGATGCTCCCCTTGCGGTAGGCGGGGGAATCGGCGGGCGCGCTCCACAGCCGCTCCAGCTCCGGGTCCAGCCAGGTCAGCGTCAGCGAGCAGCCGGCCATGTCGAGGCTGGTGACCAGTTCCCCGACCTCCGGCTGCACCACCTCGACACCGGCCTCGGCCAGCAGCCGGGACGCGGTCTTCCACACCACGAACAGTTCCTCGTACTTCGTGGCGCCCAGCCCGTTGAGGATCGCCGCCACCCGACGCGTTCCCGTCCCCTCGGGTGCTTCGGCGAGCACCCCGTCGACGAGCGTGCGGGCGAGTTCCGCCGCGCTCGGCATGTCCACTTCGGACACACCGGGTTCGCCGTGGATGCCCAGTCCCAGGCCCATCCGGCCGTCCGGAACCTCGAACAGCGGCTGCGGGCTGCCCGGCAACGTGCAGCCGTCGAAGGCCACGCCCAGGCTGCGGGTGCGGTCGTTGGCGTGCTCGGCGACCCGCACCACCTCGTCGAACGAGTAGCCCTCCTCCGCGGCGGCGGAGGCGACCTTGAACACCACGAAATCGCCCACCACGCCACGGCGCTTGCCGATGTCCTGCGCCGACGCGCTCGCCACGTCGTCGGTGACGACCACGTTGTGCGCGGCGACCCCCTCCCGGCGCAGCCGCTCCACCGCCAGCCCGAAGTTCATGTTGTCCCCGGCGTAGTTGCCGAACGAGAACACCACGCCCGCACCGGTGTCGGCGGCCTTCGCCACCGAATAGGCGTCCTCCGCCGACGGGGACGTGAAGATGTTGCCGATCACCGCGCCGTCGGCGAAACCAGGACCGACCACCCCGCAGAACGCCGGGTAGTGCCCGGATCCGCCGCCGGTGACCACGGCGACCTTGCCGCGGCGCGCGCGCCGCGCCCGCACCACGCCGCCGCGCACCTCGCGCACGTAACCGGGGTTGGCGGCCACGAAACCGGCCACCATGTCCTCGGTGAACGTCGCCGGATCGTCGTACAGACGAGTCATCCGGATACTCCTCCCCCCGACCGCCACACCGGCCGGGCCCGATCGATCGATTCCAGGTATGCGCGATATCCGCGCTCGTAGAACTCCACCGCCGCCGCGTCCGGCTGCACCGTGTGCCGGGCGTTCGACCACAGCTCGCGATCCACCGGCTCACCCAGCGAATCCCACGCGGTCATCGCCGCCCCGCGCGCGCCGACGCCTTCCTCATGCGGCACGTGCAGCGGCCGTCCCAGCACGCTGGCGAAGATCCGGCTCCACGCCGCCGACCGCGCGCCGCCTCCGCAGGCGGCGACCTCTCCCGTCAATCCGGCGGACTCCAGGTTGTGCCGCGCCGCGTACGCGACCGCCTCGCACAACGCCCGCACCAGGTCCGCCGGGGTCGTCTCCAACGACAACCCGGTGAACTGGCCGCGGGCGTGCGGCTCGACGAACGGGGCTCGTTCACCGGAGGAGGACAGGAACGACAACGCCGAGACCCCGTTGGCCCCGGCCGGGCTCGCCGCCAGCAGCGCCTCCAGGTCCTGCACGCCCGCGCCGACCATCCGCAGCACCCAATCCAGGTTCGCGGTGCCGACCATCGCCGGCATCACCCGCAGGTACCGGTCCGGATCCGGGGTGGCCAGCCACATGCCCGCGGCGTCGGCGTCCGGATCGATGGTGACCTCGTCGCGCAGCACCTGGCAGCCCAGCGTCGTACCTATCACCAGAGCGGCGTCTCCGTCGGCGCGCACCCCGGAACCGAACGCGCACGCAGGCAGGTCGAAGGGACCCGCCGATACGGGCAGGCCCGGAGACAATCCGAGTTCGGCGGCGCTGCGCGAGTCCAGCGCGAACAGCTTGCCCGGCGGCGCCGGTTCCGCCAGCAGCGCGCGGAATCCGCTGAGCCCGCAGGCTTCGAGCACCGCCGCGTTGTAGGCGCGGGTGGGCACGTCGAGGAACGGCAGCGACGCGTCGGAGGCGTCCACCGTGACCTCGCCGGTGAGCCGCTGCACTATCGCGTCCACGCAGTAGCCGGCGACCTCCGCCCGTTCCAGCCGCTGCGGTTCGTGCTCGGCCACGTGCGCCAGCAGCGGCGCCGCCGAACCCGGGAACATGCCCGAGCCCGTCAAGCCGTACACCCTGCGCAGCACGCCCTCCGACTCCCAGCGCTCCAGCACCGGCGCCGACCTGGCATCCAACCAGGACAGCCCGGGGCCGACCTGGGCGCCCGCGGCGTCGCGCAGCCACAGGCCGTCGCCCTGGCCGGTGATGGCCAGGGCCTGCACCGGCGAGTCCGCCTCGGCCGCGACCGAGCGGACCACGCTGATCACCGAGGCCACGACCTCGTCGAGGTCCTGCTCCACCCGTCCGCCCGCCGAGCGGTGCAGGGTGCTGCGCACGCTGTGGGTGACCCGGGCCGAGCCGTCCCGGCCCAGCAGCGACGCCTTCGTCACCGAGGTGCCGACATCGACTCCGATGATCATGGACTCAGGTCCTCCAGCCGCTCCAGGACCTCGGGGTTGGCCACGTGGCGCGGCCGTCGCCCGTCGAGGAACAGCGCCGCGTCGCCCGCCACGATGGCCGCGGCCCGGTCGGCGGTCCGACGGGTCGCACCGGCCAGGTGCGGGGTGGTGATCACGTTCGGCGCGTCGAACAGCGGCCAGTCCCGCGGCGGTGGCTCGACGTCGTACACGTCGAGCGCCACGCCGCCCAACCGGCCCGACGCGAGCAGGTCCGGAAGCGGCGCGTAGTCCAGCAGCCCGCCGCGCGCGGAGTTCACCAGCACCGCGCCCTCCGGCAGCAGCGCCAAGTTCGCGGCGTTGATCAGGTGCTCGGTCTCCGGGGTGAGCCGCGCGTGCAGGCTCACCACGGAACTCGCGCGCATCAGGTCGTCGAGCTCGACCAGCCGCACGCCGTCCCGGTCCGCTTCCTCCCGGCCGACGAACGGGTCGGAGACCAGGACGTGCGCGCCGAACGCGGACAGCACCCGCGCCACGATGCGCCCGATCGCGCCGTAGCCGACCAGACCGACCGTGGCGCCTTCGAGTTCGAGCCCCGCCTGCTCGTAGGCGTAGTAGTCGCCGCGCCAGTTGCCGTTCTTCAGCTCCGCGTTCGAGTCGGCGATGCGCCGCATCGCCGCCAGGATCAGGCCGACCGCGAACTCCGCCGCCGCCGCCGCGTTGCGCGCGGGGGTGTAGCTGACGATCACGCCCGCCTCGGTGGCCGCGGCGAGGTCGACGTTGACCGGGCCGCCGCGGGCGACGCCGACGAACCGCAGGTTCGGGCTCTTGCCCAGCACGTCCGCGGTCACCGGAGCCATCTGGGTGGCGAGGATCTCGGCGTCGCCCAGCGCTTCGAGCACCTGCTGCTCGGTTCCGCTGGCTTCGCGCACGCCGCCGACCGGGCCGAACGGCTCCACCGGCCAACCCGTCTTCATCGTGCTGAAGCTCAGGTCGTGCCCGACCGCCTGTTCGGTCAGCGCGCTCACGAACAGCTGCGGGTCCACGAAGCGGTCACCCGCGGCGAGAACCTTCGTCATGTCCAGACTCCTCCGTCCGGTCGGTCAGCCCGCAACGGGCGTCGTCAACGATTCGAGCAGCCGGACGCGCACTTCGTCGAGGTCCGCGGCCACGAAGGACGCGCCGGTCAACGCGTCCTCGGCAGGTGGGTAGTCGGCGCTGGGGATGGCCACGACCGTCATCTCGGCCGCCGCGGCGGAGCGCAGGCCGTTGCTGGAGTCCTCCACGGCCAAGCATTCTCGCGGGTGCCTGCCCAGCTTGTTCGCCGCAGCCAGGTACACGTCGGGGCTCGGTTTCCCGCGCGGCACCTCGGCGCTGGACACGGTCGCGCTGAAGCAGTCGCTCAGCGCGTGCAGGTCGAGCACTGCGTCGATGAGCCTGCGCGGAGCCGATGAGGCCAGGCCGATCACCACTCGCTCCGACACCTCCAGCACCATGCGTTCGGCACCGGGCAGCAGCTCGATCTCTCCCGCCTCCAGGGCAGCGATCATGTCGTCGACCACGATGCGCTCGGTCTCCGAGGCGGGTTCTTCGGCGAGGCTGAACCGGGCCAGGAACGCCGACCACTCCGGAGCGCTCATGCCCTGCACCTGGCGGGTCTGCTCCGCCGTCCAGGTCTGGCCGCGGGCGGCGGCGAAGCGCGCCCACATCCGCTCCCACAGGTGTTCGCTGTCGACCAGGACGCCGTCCATGTCGAAGACGACCGCTCGGTGCGCGCCCGGCGCGCGGTCGGGCTGCGTCATCGGTGTACCTCCCACCCGTTCGGCGACGGCGCTCAAATTAACACCGGGGTAGTTAAATGTCACTACATCGATGATACTTGGCCGACTTTCAGCCGGTCCCACGGTCCAGTGCAGCAAGGAGGCAAGATGGCGGCCATGGCGTCCGCACCCAAGAAGCAGTCCCCCCGGCTCCTGCGCCAGCAGCAGATCATCGACCACGTCGTCGAGGGCGGCTTCGCCAGCGCCGCGGAGCTGTCCGCGCTGACCGGGGTCAGCCTGATGACGGTGCACCGCGACATCGACGACCTGGTCAGCCGCGGACTGCTGCGCAAGTTCCACGGCGGCGTCTCCGCGCAACCCTCCACCGTGTTCGAGAGCAGCTCGGACTTCCGCCTGCACACCCACACCAAGGAGAAGGAAGCGCTGGCCGCCGCCGCGCTGCCCCTGATCGCTCCGGGCATGTCGGTGCTGCTGGACGACTCGACGACGGCGCTCGCCCTGGCCCGCCTGCTGCCCGATGTCGGCCCGCTGACCGTGGTCAGCAATTACCGGCAGGTGCACGAGACGCTGCGGGAGTCCCCGGACATCCGGTTGATCAGCATCGGCGGCGAGTACTCCCGCACGCACGACTCGTTCATCGGACTGCCCTGCCAGGAGATGATCAGCGGGCTGTCGGTGGACCTGATGTTCTTGTCCACCTCGGCGATGAACGCCGAGATGACCTTCCACCAGGAGCAGGAGATCGTGCTGGTGAAGCGGGCGATGATCAGCAGCGCCAGCACGCGGGTGCTGATGATGGATGCGAGCAAGGTCGGCCGCGCCGCGCTGCACCGGCTCGCCCCGGTCTCCGACTTCGACCACGTGCTGCTGGCCGGGGAGTTCGATCCGGCGCTCGTGGAGTCGATGCGCGAGCACTCCGAGGTGCGCCTCGTCGCACTGGGCTGATCCCGCACTCGCACGGCCGCGCCCGGCACCGGCGTTCACAGTCGACCTGGCATCTTTAACATTGATATTGGTATTTTCCGATACCGCAGGACCACGCTGCGCGGTGTTCCCGAGCCGGAGCCGCCCGCGGAGGCGGCGGTCACCGGTCGCGCCGCTCCGGCTGGTGCGCCCGCCTCGTCCCGGCCGCCCGGCCGGACCGGGTGCCGCGAGACGTTCCCACTGCCGGTACTCGCCGTCGGCCCCGGGCTCGTTCACCAGCAGTGCGCCGTCGTCGGCGGTGGCCGCCAGCGTGCCGTCGGCGCTAAGCGACGGCCGGTCCGCCACCGCCCCGCGGAGCACGGTCCGGCGCATTCCGCGCGGGCTCAGGCGGAACACCTCCGTGCCGCCGAGGCCGGTGCGCACGGCCAGCACCAGGTTCGTCGGGCTCGGCGCGGCCAGTGCCGGGCCGGATCCGCCACCGGAGGAGCGCAGCCGCGCCCGGACCCGCCAGCCGCCTCCGGGCTCATCCGATTCGGCGAGCACCACGACCACGCCGTCCTCGGCCTGCCGGAACGCGAGCAGCGCCGTGCCGTCCGGGGCGGCCGTGGCCTCGATCGGCCCCGCCGGGCGCAGCCCGAGCGGGACCTGCGCGGGCGCGAAATCGTCCCCGGCGGACTCCCAGTGCGCCATACCGTCGGGTGTGGCGGCGAAGACGTGCACGATCCCGCCTCGCCCGCGGACCACCGCGACATCGCCGACGTCCTCGGCGTGGAGCCGAATCCACGGTCCGTCGCCGATCCGGGCGTGCACTCCGGATCGCGCGTCCGCACGCGCCACCACCATTCGATCGTCCACTGTGGAGGCAATGGCCGTTCTTCCCAGCGCCGCCCCGTCTCCCGGCGGCGCCACTGTCCGCCACCGCGGCCTCCAGCGCCCGCCCGAGTCCTGGCTCGTCGAGTACGACGCCCCGCTCCGGAAGTCCCGCACCACCACGCGGAGCCCGTCCCCGTCCGAGACGAACGCGACGTCACCGGGCCCCACCGGAGGCGCGGGCAGCGGAACCGGCTCGATCCGCGACCCGGCCCGTTCGCCGAGCAGCAGTCTTCCACGGCGCACGTCGGCGAAGTGCAGGCGTCCGAGGCCGTCCCGCTCGACCTGGTGCGCGCTCGCGGGCCAGCGGTAGCGCATGCTGCGCAACCAAGTCCCGTACGGTTCGCCGAGCCCGACCAGCGGATCGTGCGGCGCGTAGCGCGCGAAGACCCGCCGCTTGGTCTCCACGACGTCGGGTGAGAGGTTCGGCGCGGCGTCGGCGACGTTGTAACCGCGGTAGTGCACCACGCGCACCGGCCCGTCGTGCCGCGCCACTGCCGCCGTCGCGAACCGGGTGGTCGCCACGTGGTCCGGGTGGTCGTGGGCGTCCCAGTGCGCTTGGTACCGGGGGTCCGGCAACGGGTCCTGCGTCCGCAGGACCGTCGGGTCGTACCGGCGCAGCAACTCGGCCAACGCGCTGATCAACCGCTCCCGGCCGTACTCGGACGGGCCGGGCAGCGTGGCACCCGCCGGCACCACGGTGCGCACCGAGCCCCCGTCCGTCCACAATCGACTCAACGCGTGCTTTCCGCCCACTGCGAGCGGATCGTTGTCGTCCGGCAGGTTCAAGAACACCAACCGGATCGCCGGGCGCGCCCGCAGCACGTGCACCTCGGCGAACCGGCCGGGCAGGAGCTCGATGGCCGTGCGTTCCCACTCGTCGGGCACCGCCGCCATCGCCGCGAACGCGGCGCGGCTCCCGGCCTGCCGACCGGCGGCGTACGGCTCGGCGGGCCGCACATCGCTCTCCCCCGCCGTCAGGTACACCGTGGTCACCGGCGCCCCGGAGCGCACGGCCGTGCGGAGGTCCGGGTTCATGAACAGGATGTCGTCGTCGGGATGCGCCACCACCTGCACGTACCGCGCCCCGCCTGTCTCCGCCGCTCCGGGCGTCGGGGCGAACGACAGCAGCACGCACGCCGCCACCGCCAGGACCGCACCACGAAGGCCTCCCCGCATCAGACCCACCTCCTACCGGCCAACGACGCCAGCAGCGCCCCGGCGAGTGCCAGCACGATCCCCGCTCGGTATCCCGGCGGGCTCCACTCCAGCCGCACCGTGCCCGCGCGGGTTCCTTCGGGAAGCTCGACGCGCACGAGCCCCGCGGAGGTCGCGCGGACCGGCAACTCCGCACCGCCCGCGGTGGCGCGATATCCGGGCCAGGCCAAGCGGGCGAACACGAGCTGCGCCCGTGGCCCCGCGCGGTCGAAGCGCACCTGTTCGGACCGCGCCGAGCGTTCGTGGTCGGCGAGCACGCGCACGTCGGAGGCCACGCTCAGCCGGCCCGCCGGCCACGGCATCGGCTCCGACCGCTGCAAGCGGGTGACGTCCGCGTCCCGGTGCACCACCCGCCAGCCGGGCGGCGCGACCGGGAGGTCGAGGGAGCGGCGCTGCACCACGACGTCGCGCACCCGCAACTGGTCCGCCAACGGCGCACCGACCTCGTCCGCCTCCCACAACCGGCGGTACGCGTCCGGGCACTGCGCTCCGAAGTACCCCAGGCACAGCCGTTCGTGCAGCGCGCGGAATCCGATCCCGGTGTAGGACACCAGGCTCGGCACCCCGGCCACCGCGTGCATGTTCCCGAACAGCAGCTGCCGCCACGCCGCACCCGACTCGACGTCCCGCGCCGCGATGCGCGACCGGTCGGCGATCTGCACGACCGTTCCCGAACGCAGGTGCGCGAAGTCCGCGCGGATCCGCCGCACGTCGGAGGGGAAGGAGTACACGGCGACGTCGTGGTTCGCCGGGAACCAGCACACCTGGAACACCAGCGCGACGACCGTGCCCAGCTGCAAACCCCACGGCACGAGCGCACGACGTCCCAGCGCCGCCAAGCCGAGCACCGAGGCCATCAGCACCACCGACACGGCGTGCCGAGCCCACAGCGAAGGCCACGCCGCGAACGACAAGTACCCGCACAGCGCCACGGCGAGCAACGTGATCAGCGTCCGGGTCCGGCGGTGATCGGTCCGCAATCCCGCGCTCAACGCCACCGCGAGCACGACCGCCAGCGCCAGGTACACGACGGGGAGGTACCGCAGCGGCCACCGCAGCATCCCCACCTGCGACGGACCGAGGCACAGCAGCACGCCCGCACCGGCGACGACGAACACGCCCGCGCACCGCCGCGCCCGCACCGCCCGCCAGTCCAGCCACGGGGCCAACGGCAGCGCGAACCAGGTGAAGTACAGCGCTGGCACCGTCATCCGGAACGAGCCGAACGAGCGGATCTGCGGCACGAACCCGGCGACGCTCAGGTTCAGCAGATCACCCGGGTCCGGAGCCAGCAGTCCCGCGTTGAACAGCAGCAGTCCCGTGCGCCAGCCGACGGGCGCGGTCGCCAGCACCGGCGCGAACACCAGCGGCACCACCATCGCCACCGACGCGATCGCGAGCAGCAACCGCCGCACCCCGATCCGCGCGAACCTGAGCTCCAGCAGCAACCCTGCGCCGATCAGCACCAGCGCGAGCACCGCGTACGGATCACCGGCCGACACGCACAGGTAGCCGAACGCGAACGCCGCCCACACCGGTGCGCGATCGCGACCGGCCCGCCGCAGCGCCCACCACGCCCACGGCACCCAGGCCAAGCCCATCAACCCGCCCGCCCAGGTGGCCGCCTGGAAGTACAGCACAAAACCGGACACCGGCAGTGCCACACCGAACACCGCGGCCACCGGGCGGGAAGCCCCGTACTCCCGGCACAGCACGTGCGCACCCACTCCCAGCAGCACCAGGAACTGCGTCTTGACCACGACGGCCGCGACCGCCAGGTCGCCGAGGGCCACGACGAGCACGAATTCCGCCAGGTGCACGGGATTCCACACGCCGAACAACGCCTCCGCCGCGAGGTCTCCGCCCATCCACGAGTCCGGTTCCAGCAGCGGCGGCCACTGCCCGGCGAGCAGCCGCTCGCCCAGCCGGTGCCACATCGGCAGGAACTGCGCGGCGCTGTCGTCCCAGAAGTAGAACGCCGGATTCACCAGCACCGGCAACTGCGCCAGCAGCGCCACGACCACCGCCACCCCGCACGCGGCGCCGAGATCCCGCCGCCACGGGACTGCCACGATCGGCGCCCTCATCGCGGTCTCCCGTCGCCCCGCGCGCCGCGGATCAGCACGGCACGGGTGATCAGGAAGGTGGCGGGCATCGCGACCACGCCAGCCGCGACCGTCGCCACCCGCGCGTCGATCCCCGCCACCCCGGTCAGCGCCGCCATCGCGGCGGTACCGGCGACCAGATCTCCCAGGTGCGACAACGGATACCACAGCAATGACCGCGCGCTCGGCGCCACACCGAAGGTGAACCGGCAGTTCAGCAGGTACGAGCAGCCCATCGCGGTGACGGTCGCGGCCACGTGCGCCGACAGCACCGGCGTCACCGCGGACAGTCCGCTGTAGACGCCGTAGTGCACGGCGGTGTTCACCCCGCCCACACCGGCGAAGCGCAGCAGGGGCCGCCCACCCGTGTTCGCCGACATCGCCTACACCCGCTCGGCGGACGCCGCGCACAGCGCGTCGTACCCGCGATCGCCCGCCGAGCCACCGATCCCGCGCGCGAGACCGCCGGACTCCTTCACCAGGAAGTGCGGCCGCCCCATCGTTTCCAGGTGGATCCGGCCCAGGTACTCCCCGACCACGCCGAGCAGCAGCATCTGCACCCCGGCCGCGCACAGCAGCACCGGCGCCAGCAGCGGCCCGCCGCCCGCCAGCTCCCGCAACGCCTGGACCGCGCCCGCCGTGGCGACGAGCGCGCCGACGCAGCCCGCACCGCGCAACGGCTTGCGGTGGAAGGAGAACAAGCCGTCCGCGCCGTGCTCGACGAGCGCCCGCCACGTCCACCGCGACCGCCCGCCCTGCCGGGCACCGCCCCGGAACGGCACGTGCGCGGTGTCGAACCCGATCCACGCGAACAGGCCCTTGGAGAACCGGTGCTGTTCGGGCAGCGCGAGCAGCGCCTGCACCGCCCGCCGGGTCAGCATCCGGAAATCACCGGCGCCATCGGGCACCCGGACCTCGCAGAACCTGTTGAGCAGCCGGTAGAAGAACCGCGCGGGCAGCCGTCGCGACAACGGCTCACCGGAGCGGTCCCGGCAGGCCACGACCTGGTCGTGGCCGGAGTCCAGCACCGCCAGCATCCGCCCCAGCAATTCCGGTGGATGCTGCAGATCCGCGTCCATGATCACGACACGTCGGCCGTGCGCGCGCCGCAGCCCGGCCAGCACCGCGGCCTCCTTGCCGAAGTTGCGGCTCAACGACAGGTACCGGAACCGCGGATCGGACGCAGCGAGTTCGCGCAGCCTCGGCAGGGTCCGGTCGGTGCTGCCGTCATCGACGGCGACCACCTCGTAGTCGGGGGCTACGCCGGGCAGCACCCGCAGCAATTCCGCGTGCAGGCGGGGAATTCCGTCTTGTTCGTTGAAGCAGGGAACGACGACCGTGAGATCCATGGACAGCTCTCATCCGGACGGCACCACCGCCGGGGCGACGCGGTGCGAGGGGCGTTTCGGGCACCGCGAACGTAGGAACCCGCCGCCCCGCACCCCCGTCCGACACACCGGCGAATAACTCCTGCGGGGGAGAAAAACCCGGCATCGCGCACGCGCCATCGACGCGGATACCGACTGGCGGACATCAGCGGAATCCACCGCGCAGCAAGGAGAACTACAGCTCGCCGCACTGCCCCCGGACTGCCCCGCGCACCTCGTTGGCCAGGCCCTCGTCGACCGGCGCGGGCTCGTTGCGCCAGCAGCGCAACGCCCCTCCGATGGAGGAGCCCGCGACGACCGGACCGGCGTTGCCGGTCAACGTCACCGAACCCGTCACCTCGACACCGTCGACCCGCACCGGCCCCACCGCACCGCGCACCCGGACCGGCCCGCCGATCGATCCTCCCGAAAGCCACACCGCACCGGGCGATTCGGCGCGCACCGCCCCGTCGACCGTCGAGTTCACCGCGATCAACGACGCCCCTGCGGCGACCCGCACCGAGCCGCGGACCCGCGCGTCCACGAGACACGTCACGCCCTCGGAGACCACGACGTCCGCCTGCTCCCCGGTCACCGTCGTCGCGCAGTCCGCGACCGGGACCGTGATCGCCACCGGCCCCGCGTCCTGGTTCACCTCGGCGTGCGGACCGGCGGCGAGCCGGCGCTGGTAGCTCAACCGCAACGGGACCACCCCGTCCGGCGAACCGAGCACCACGGCCCCGTCCGCGGCGGGTTCCACCGTCAGCCCGCTCGCCGGATCGACCTGGGGCTCCACCCGGTTCAGCGAGTTCCCCAACGGCATCGCCGTCCCGGACGCGGTGTCGACGCGCCAGCCGACCTCACCCCGGCCACCGCTGACGTCGACCAGCGGCCGATCCGCGATCAGCGAATACGGTGCGACCCCGGACGGAACCGGCCGATCCTGGGTCGTCCCGTCGATGCGCAGCGACGACCGGTCCGGGTCGAGGCGCAACCGCGACGTGTAGAGCCTGCGGTCGATCTCCGCGGAAGGCCGCCCGTGGTGGACGTAGTACAGCTCTGCCGCGTCCGGCAAGGAGATCACGCTGCCGTGCCCGGTGGAGTACATGCCCAGCTGTTCGTCCTGCGACAGCACCGGATTCGCCGGGCTCTTGCGCCACGGCCCGAGCGGATCGTCGGCCACCGCGTAGCCCACGCCGTAGAAGCTGTTGGCGAAGTTGTTCGCCGAATACGTCAGGAAGTAGCGCGGCTTGCCCTCCCGGGTCGTCGTCCGGACCACCGTGGAGCCCTCCGACCACCGCCGGTCCTTCTCCGCGCCGCCGGTCTCGGCGTAGTCGTCGACGTGCGCGTTCTCCCACTGCTGCGGGTCGGAGCCGTAGTCGATGATCGGGGTGAACCCGTCCTTGCGCACCCCCGGCGGATCGTCCGGCGCCCGGTTGGTGTCGCGGTAGCCCGGCGTGATCTGCGGCATCGTCGTGCCCGAAGGGTCGTTCCACCACTCCGAGGTCAGTTCCACGACCAGGACGTTGGACTCCTCGACGTACTTCCCGAGCTCGTGGTCCCACACCCAGTTCCGGTAGGCGTTGCGGGAGTAGTACAGGAAGATCCGCCCGTCGTCGAAGAACACGTTCGGGTCGATGAACGGGATGTAGGTGCCCAGCGGCGCCGTCCGGCCCTCCTCCAGGGTCGCCGGCGGCTTCTTCTGCTCGGCGTCCATGATGAGGTTCACGTCGTGGTAATCGGGATCGTAGGGGTGGTAGTCGATCGGCCCCGGCGTGATGTTGTGGAAGGGTCCGGCGGGCGAGTCGGACACCGCGACGCCCACCTTGCTGGGTTCCTCGAAGTCGGCGTAGCCGAAGTGCTCGGCGACGCCGTCGCGCAACCGCGCCGAGTAGAACAGGAAGTACCGGCCCGTGGCGGGGTTGTGGTAGACCTCCGGCGCCCAGAACCAGTCCCGGCCCCACTGGTCGCCGTCGCTCATGTCCAGCGCGCCACCGGGAAGTCGTTGCCACGTCACCAGATCCGGCGACCGGTAGATCGCGAATTCGTGACCGGGGTCGGCGCCGTCGGTCGAGTAGGCGAAGTAGTCGCCGCTGCTCGGATCCCGCAGCACGAACGGGTCGGCCGCGGGCAGCGCCGCGTCGTTGTAGTAGGTCGCGTCACTGGCGGGCCGCGGTGCGGCGGCGGAGCCGGATGCCGTGGCGGCCAGCAGGATCGGCAGCGCGAACAGGATTCCCCGCACTCGGGACCACCGGATCGCCACTCGGTCCTCCTCGACACGCACCGAACTCGCACGAACACCCGCCGTGAACGATTCCGTCGGCCAACGTAGGTTGTCAATACTTTGATCAAGAGCCGACACGCCGACGCGACCTGGCTCCCGCTCCTGCCCTGAAAGCTGGCAAAGTGCAGGTATGCCGTCCGTTCCGTCGTTCCCCCGCCACAGCGCGCGCACCCAGGGCTTCACCCTCGGCGTGCCGCGGACCTTCACCATCACCCCCGATGGCAAGACAGTGCTGTTCCTGCGCTCCGCCAGCGGAACGGACCGCAGCAACGCCCTCTGGCGCTGGGACGTCACGACCGGCACCGAGGCGCTGGTCGCCGATCCGGCCACGCTGCTCATCGACGACGAGGTCTCCGACGAGGAGCAGGCCCGTCGCGAACGGTCCCGGGAACGCGCCACCGGCATCACCGGCTACGCCACCGACAGCACCGGGACCCAAGTGGCGTTCACCCTGTCCGGCAGGCTGTTCCACGCCGACCTGAGCACCGCGGCCGTCCGCGAACTGCCCGCTCAGCAGCCCGTCGCCGATCCGCGGCCGGACCCGCACGGCCGGTGGGTCGCCTACCTCTCCGGCGGGGCGCTGCGCCTGATCGGCACCGACGGCAGCGGTGACCGGGCCTTGGCCGAACCCGAGACCGACACCATCAGCTGGGGAGCCGCCGAGTTCATCGCGGCCGAGGAGATGGCCCGCTACCGCGGCTACTGGTGGTCCCCGGAAGGCACCGCGGTGCTCGCGGCCCGCGTGGACGAAGAACCCGTGCAGCACTGGTACCTCGCCGACCCGGCAGACCCCGCGAAACCACCCCGAACCCTGCGCTACCCCGCGGCGGGCACCGCAAACGCCGAGGTCCGCCTCGCCGTGCTCGGCGTGGACACCGCGCCCGTCGACGTCGAATGGGACCGCGAAGCCCACCCGTACCTGGTCACCGCGCACTGGTCCCGCGGCGGGCCACCGCTGATCGCGGTGCAGAGCCGGGACCAGCGAGTCCAGCTGGTGCTGGCGGTCGACCCCGCCACCGGACGCACTCGCGAAGTGCACCGCGACACCGACGAGCACTGGATCGAGATCAAGCCCGGCTGGCCGGCCTGGCACCCCGGCGGCGAGCTCGTCCGCATCGGCGTCGACGGCGACAGCTACCGCCTGTTCGTCGGCGACGTGCCGTGGACTCCGGAGTCGCTGCAAGTGCGGTCGATCATCGACATCGGCGACGACGTCCTGATCTCCGCCTCCGCCGAGGACCCCGCCGAGATCCACCTGTACCGCTGCACCGCCGACGGCGCCGAGCGCGTCAGCACCGAACCCGGCGTGCACAGCGCAGTCCGCACCGGGACGACCACCCTGCTCGCCCACGCCGGTCTGGAGTCCCAGCACTCCCGCTTCCGCGTGGCCGACGGCGAACGCACCCTCGGCGAGATCCGCTCCCACCCGGAGACCCCGTCGATCACGCCCAACGTGGAGCTGCTGCGGCTCGGTGATCGCGAGCTCCGGACCGCGCTGCTGCTGCCGCAGGGCCACACCGCCGCCGACGGGCCGCTGCCGGTGCTGCTCGATCCCTACGGCGGGCCGCAGGCGCAGCGCGTGCTCGCCCGGCGGCAGGGTTATCTGACCTCCCAGTGGTTCGCCGACCAGGGTTACGCGGTGGTCGTCGTCGACGGCCGCGGCATGACCGGCCGCGGTCCCTCCTGGGATCGCGCGATCAGCGGCGACCTGGCGGAACCGCCGCTGCAGGACCAGGTCGACGCGCTGCACGCGCTGGCCGAGCAGCGCCCCGAGATCGACCTGAATCGGGTCGCGATCCGCGGCTGGTCCTTCGGCGGCTACCTGGCCGCGCTCGCGGTGCTGCGCCGTCCCGACGTGTTCCACGCCGCCATCGCGGGCGCCCCCGTCACCGACTGGCGGCTCTACGACACCCACTACACCGAGCGCTACCTCGGCGACCCCGCGCGGAACCCGCGCGACTACGCCGCGAGTTCGCTCGCCGACGACGCGGAGAACCTGCGCCGACCGCTGCTGCTGCTGCACGGCACCGTCGACGACAACGTCTTCCCCGCGCATTCGCTGCGCCTGTCGGCGGCGCTGCAGGCGGCGGCACGCCCGCACACCATGCTGTCGCTGCCCGGCGTGAGTCACATGCCCACCGACGAGACCACGTCGGAGAACCTGCTGCTGCTCCAGATCGAATTCCTGCGCGCGGCACTGGGCGGCTCCGACCGCACCTCTTCGGCCTGACCGGAACGACCACGCGGGGGCGGCCCGCCGAGCCGCCCCCGCCCGGAACCCGCACGATCCGACCGCACCGCGTCGTCGTTCTACCAGAGCGCGACGACCGGCGGGTTCTCGTGCGAGGAGGGTGTTTCTGCGCGCGGCGGACGATCCCGCGACGCGGCGAGCACGAGCCGCCTGCCTTTGATCTTGCCTTTTCAGGCGAACAGCGGGCCGTCTCCGTGTCTGCTCAGCGACGGGCCAGAGCAAGCCGACAGGGCTCTCCGCGGATTCCTCGCGAGGACAGCGATTTCGTGGTGCAGGGCTTGCCACCTGAGAAATCGCAGCCATACCAAGAAAAAGAGCAGTGAGGTTCCACCACAGCGGGGACCAGACTAGGACCGGGTCAGCGGAAGTTCCGCCCTGAGCTCGAAACCCTCGTCGGACGGCGCCGCGTCCAACGTGCCGCCCAGCATCCGCACCCGCTCCGACAACCCCGCCAGCCCCGAACCGCCACGGCCCACGTCCGGCGCGTTGCCCACCGACACGGCGCGAGCGCTCAGCATCGGAGCACCGTTGCGCACCACGACCCGCAGCAGGTCGTCGTCCCCGGTCAGCTCCACCAGGACCTCCGCACCGGGCGCGTGCTTCGAGACGTTCGTCAGCGCCTCCTGCACCACCCGGTACACGGCCCTGCTCACCCCGGACGACAGCTGCACCGCCTGCGAGCACTCATCGCTGAGCGTCACCCGGACGCCCGACCGCTGGGCCCGCGCCACCAGCTCCGGAATGGCCCGCGCGCTCGTCGAATCCCGCTCTTCGGCCGCCAGGCCCAACGTCGAACGCATCTCGCCCAGCGCTTCCTTCGCCAAACCCCGCACCCGGATCGCCGATTCCCGGACGTCGGGCTCCGCGCTCGTCGCCGCCAACGCCGCCGCCTCCACCGCGATCAGCGTGACGTGATGGCCCACCGCATCGTGGATCTCACGGGCGATCCGGGCCCGCTCCTCGGCACGAGCGGTGTCGGCCTTCGCGGACAGCTCCGCATCGGTCGCGGCCTGCAGACGGCGCATGCTGGTCGTCAACTGCGCCCGCGTCGCGATCAACGTGCCGATCACCGTCGGACTCCCCGCCGCGATCAGCACCACCGTCACCGTCAGGGCCACGTCCGACGGCGGCAACGACTGCCAGATCAGCACCGGCGCCAACGCGCTCGCCGCGGCCAGCGACACCCAGCCGACCAGCCACCACGTGTGCGCCCGAGCGCGCCCCAACCGGAACAACGCCACGAACGCGGCCGCCCAGCCGAGACCGCCCGCCAAACCCGGAAGGCACAGCACAAGCGCCACCCGCGGCGACCAATGCCGCAAGACCAGACCGGCGGACGCGATCAACCCCGTCACCAAGGCCCACGTCGACCCGTTCTGCGCCAGCAACACCGCCACCGCGGGAAGCAGCACCGCGAGCACGTCCAACAGCACCCGCCGCGGACGTGACTCGGCGAGCCCGCTCAACGCCGCTCGCCCTCACCCGTCCCCGCGACGCGCTGCGCGATCAACGCGGCCTGCACGCGGTTCTCGGCCCCCAGCTTGCTCAACACCGTTGAGACATAACTTTTCACCGTGGCCTCGGTCAACCCCAGCTGCTCACCGATGTGCGCGTTGGAACGCCCGGCCCCGAGCAGCTCCAGCACCTGGCGTTCCCGCGCCGACAAGCTCCGCACCAACCGGACCTCGTGCGCCGAGTCGCCCAGCGAGCGGAACCGCGGCAACAACCGCACCGCGATCCGCGGATCCAGCACCGCGCCGCCGGCGGCCAGGTCCTGCACCGCGCGGACCAACGCCTCCGGTTCCGCGTCCTTCAGCAAAAAACCGTGCGCCCCCAGGCGCAACGCCTCCGCGACGTAGTCGTCCAAGTCGAAGGTCGTGAGCACCGCGCACACCGGAGGACGCGGCAGCCCGCGCAACTCCCGTAACGCGGCCAGCCCGTCCTTGCCCGGCATCTGCACGTCGATCAACGCCACGTCCGGTTGGTGCGTCCGCACCACCGACAGCAGCTCATCGCCGGTGCCCGCCTCCGCGACCACCCGGATCAGGCCGTCATGCTCCAGCAGGACCCGCAGGCCCCGCCGCAACATCACCTCGTCATCGGCCAACACCAGCCGGATCGGCCGCGCCGCGGAACCCTCCGCGGCGGAATCAGCACGCACCCTGGGTCACCTCCCCTGTGCAAAGGGCCGACCGAAGGTTATCGGCAAGGCATTCTTGGTCTGCGTGCAGTACCCGGACACTAGTCCGATCAGCGGCGTGCTTTGCGCCCGTCCTTGCGTTCCCGAACCCGAACCGAGATCCGAACCGGGCTGCCGGTGAACCCGAACTCCTCGCGGAACTTGCGCTCCACGAACCGCCGGTACCCGGCCTCCAGGAACCCGGTGGTGAACAGCACCAGTGTCGGCGGGCGGGGATGCGCCTGCGTCGCGAACAGGATCTTCGGCTGCTTGCCGCCGCGCACCGGCGGCGGGCTCGCCGCGACCAGGTCCGAGAGCCAGGAGTTGAGCCGGCCGGTCGGCACCCGCGTGTCCCAGGACTCCAGCGCGGTGCGCAGCACCGGCGCCAGCTTCGCCACCGAACGCCCCGTCTCCGCGGAGACGTTCACCCGCTCCGCCCACCGGGCCCGCACCATCTCGCGGTCCAGCTCGTTGTCCAGCCGCCGCCTGCGGTCGTCGTCGACCAGGTCCCACTTGTTGCACAGCAGCACCAGCGCACGCCCCGCCTCGATGACCATGCTGATCACCCGCAGGTCCTGCTCGGTCAACGGCTCGGAGGCGTCGATCAGCACGACCGCCACCTCCGCCGCCTCGATCGCGGCCTTCGTCCGCAGCGACGCGTAGTACTCGGTGCCGCTCGCGGTCCGGACCCGCTTGCGCAGCCCCGCCGTGTCGACGAACCGCCACACCTCGCCGTCGAGCTCGACCAGCGAGTCGACCGGGTCGACCGTGGTCCCCGCGACGTCGTGCACCACCGAACGCTGCTCGCCGGTCAGCCTGTTGAGCAGGCTCGACTTGCCCACGTTCGGCTTGCCCACCAGCGCGACCCGGCGCGGCCCGCCGGTGACGCCGAACTGCTCGTGCGGCACGTCCGGGAAGACGTCCAGGATCGCGTCCAGCAGGTCACCGGAACCACGTCCGTGCAGACCGCTGATCGGCCGCGGCTCCCCCAGCCCGAGCGACCACAGGGCCGCCGCGTCGGCGTGGGTGCGCTCGTCGTCGACCTTGTTCGCCGCCAGCAGCACCGGACGCTTCGAACGGCGCAGCACCCGGGCCACGGCCTCTTCCGTCGCGGTCGCGCCGACCTGGGCGTCCACCACGAGCAGCACCGCGTCCGCCGTGGACATCGCCATTTCCGCCTGCTGGGCCACGGCCGCCTGCAGGCCCTTCGCGCTCGGCTCCCAGCCGCCCGTGTCGACCACCGTGAAACGCCTGCCGTTCCACAACGCGTCGTAGGACACGCGGTCCCGCGTCACGCCAGGCTGGTCCTGCACGACCGCCTCGCGGCGCCCCAGCAACCTGTTCACCAGCGTCGACTTGCCCACGTTCGGCCTGCCCACGACTGCCAGCACCGGCTGCGGCCCGCCGTCAGCGGCGTCCTCGGCGCCCTCGACCCCGTCGAACTCGGACCATTCGGCCTCGTCCGACCACGTACCGTCCAGGCCGCCGTCGAGCGGCGCACCCACATCTTCCGGGCGGCCCACCGACTCTTCGGTCACGCTCGTTTCCCTCTCGCATCGTCGCTTTCGGAGGTCTCGGCGATCAGCCCGTCCAATTCGGCGATCAGCCCGACCAGTTCATTGCGGACCTGCTCGGTCGCTGCCGTCAACCCGGCGCGCCCCTTGGCCACCGGCAACGTCACCGGCTCGCCGAACAGCACATCCACCCTGGGCAACAGCCTACGGCCCTGCCCAGCCGGACGGTGCGTGCCCCGGCAGGCCACCGGCAGCAGCCGCGCACCGGAAGTCCTCGCCAACCACGCGGCACCGTGCTGCGCGTTGGACACCTCACCATCACCGCGAGTTCCCTCCGGGAACACGCCCACCAACCCGTCCGCCCGCAACACCCGCACCGCCGCCAGCAGCGGAGTGCGGTCCGGTTCCCCGCGGCGAACCGGGATCTGCCCGATCCGGCGCAGGAACCAGCCGAGCGGCCCTCGGAACAACTCGTGCTTCACCAGGAACACCACGTTGCGCGGCAAGATTCCGAACAGCAGCGGTGCTTCCAGCAGCGAACTGTGGTTGGCCACCAGCACCAGCGGCCCGGTGCGCGGAACCCGATCGAGGTGGTGCACCCGCAGCCGGTACGGCAACCGCACGAAGGTCTTGCCGATCCAGCGCCCCACCCGGTGCAGCCGCCACGACGCGCCTTCCGGCAGATCCCCGGCGCTCATCGCCTCGACTCCACCCCGGCGAACAGTCCCCTGGCGTCCACCAGCGTCCGCAGCTGCTCCAGCACGCCCGCCACGTCCAGCTCGGTAGTGTCGAGCTCGACGGCGTCGTCGGCCATCCGCAGCGGCGACACCGCGCGACCGGAGTCGAACGCGTCCCGCCGCTGCACGTCGGCATGCGTGCTCTCCAGATCGGAGACCCGGCCTGCCGCGGAGTCCTGATCGCTGCGGCGGCGCGCCCGCGCCTGCGACGAAGCGGTCAAGTACACCTTCAACTCGGCCTCGCGCGCGACGACCGTGCCGATGTCGCGGCCCTCGACCACCACACCACCAGGTTCGCCCAGCGCCTCCCGGATGAGCCTGCGCTGCTCGTCGACCAGCAGCTCGCGCACGCGCGCGACCGCCGAAACCGCCGAGACCGCACCGGTCACCGCGGCGCCGCGGATCTCCTGCCCGATGTCCTCGCCGGCGAGGGTCACCGTCGGCAGCAGCGGGTTCGTGCCCATCACCGGCAGCGCCGAGGCGGCCACCTCGGCTACCGCTGCCTCATCGGCGACCGACACCTCCGCGCGCAGCACGGCGAGCGTGACCGCCCGGTACATCGCGCCCGTGTCGAGGTACGACGCAGACAGCGCCGCGGCCAGCTTCCGGGCCACCGTCGACTTCCCAGTGCCCGAGGGGCCGTCGAGGGCCACCACCCCACGAAGCTCGGCGTGTGCCACGTCGAGTCTCCTCCTTAGTCACCACCGGCCGAGGAAACGCCGGACCAACCACTCATTGTGCCTGCTCCACCGATGGGTTCCCCACTTGCGTCCACGATCGACGGCACACCGCTCACGGCGCGCGCCCACCGCGCCCCGTCCGAGTCCGGTTCTCACCGGTTCGTCCCAGGCGCTGCTCACGCGCACGCGTTCTTGTATTAGGCTCGAACACGTGGACGTCACAGTGACCCCGCTTCCGGGACTCGGGACCCAACAGGACTTCGTCACTCGTTCCGGGCACAGGATCGGTGTGATCACGTATCGCGACGGACGCTTCGAGCTGATCGTCTCCGGCCACGACGACCCGGACAAGGTCGCCGCCTCGGCCGGGTTGACCGCCGAGGAGACCAACACCCTCGCCAACCTGCTCGGCGCCCCTCAACTGGTGGCGCGCTTGAGCGAGCAGCAGCGCGAGGTCGCCGGGATCAACACCTGGCAGCTCCCGGTCAACCAGGGCTCGCCGTACGACGGACGGGCCCTCGGTGACACCGAGATGCGCACCCGCACCTCGGCGTCGATCGTCGCCGTCGTCCGCGAGGGGACCGTGCACCCGTCGCCGCGCCCGGACTTCGAGTTCAGCGCCGGCGACCTGGTGGTCGTAGTCGGCACCGCCGACGGACTCCGCGCCGCCGGCGAAATCCTCGAACGGGGCTAGGCGCAGAGCCGAGCCCCGCAGAGGACAAGGTCGTCCGCACCCGCCCAAGAGCACCGCGCTCTTGGGCGGAAACCCCGTGCGCTCAAGCAGCGGGACAACTGAATAGGTACTCGGACAGGGGCGAGAGGAAACACGGTGCACGACACGGCGATCTCCCTCATCGAACTGGGAGCGGTGTTCTTCGGTCTCGGGGTATTAGGCCGCCTCGCCTGGAAAATCGGCATCTCGCCGATCCCGCTTTACCTCATAGGTGGAATCGCTTTCGGCACCGGCGGACTGATACCGCTGCACGGGATCGAACCGTTCACGCATCTAGCCTCCGAAATAGGCGTGGTGCTGCTCTTGCTCCTACTCGGGCTGGAGTACTCGGCTGGCGAACTCGTCACGGGGCTCCGGCGTTCCTGGCTTGCCGGTCTGGTCGATCTGGTGCTGAACTCGGCCCCCGGCGCGATCGTCGCCCTGCTGCTGGGCTGGGGTCCGATCGGCGCGCTGACCATGGCGGGCGTCACCTACATCTCTTCTTCCGGCATCATCGCGAAAGTCCTCGGCGACCTCGGCCGGCTCGGTAACCGCGAAACGCCGGTCGTGCTGTCGATCCTGGTTTTCGAGGACTTGGCGATGGCGCTCTACCTCCCGATCCTCACGGCGGTCCTGGGCGGGGTGAGCCTGCTCGGCGGGCTGACCGCCGTCGGCGTCTCGCTGATCGTGATCTCGATCGTGCTCGTCGTCGCTTTGAAGTTCGGCCGCTACGTCTCCGCGCTGATCGACAGCCCCGATCCGGAGGTGTTCCTGCTGCGGCTGCTGGGTTCGGCCCTGCTGGTCGCGGGCATCGCCTCGGAGTTGCAGGTCTCGGCCGCGGTCGGTTCGTTCCTGCTCGGCATCGCGATCTCCGGTTCCACCGCGCAGAACGCGACCCGGATGCTGGAGCCGCTGCGCGACCTGTTCGCCGCGGTGTTCTTCGTGGTCTTCGGGCTCAACACCGATCCGTCGCAGATCCCGCCGGTGCTCGGGTTCGCCCTGCTGCTGGCCGTGGTCACCGCGATCACGAAGATCGGTACCGGCTGGTTCGCCGCCCGTTCCCAGGGCATCGGCAAGATGGGCCGCGCCCGGGCCGGCGCGGCGCTCGTCGCCCGCGGTGAGTTCTCGATCGTCATCGCCGGGCTCGCCGTCGGTTCCGGCGCCGTCTCCGGCGAACTCGCCGCCCTGGCCACCGCGTACGTCCTGCTCATGGCCATCCTGGGTCCGGTCGCGGCTCGCGTCGTCGAGCCCGTCGCCCGGCTGCTCGTCTCGCGGAAGCCGCAGACCCAGTCCTGAGCCGCACCGCACCCCTGGGCACGAGGTCGGGCCGGGGACGCCGGACGATCCGCTGATCGAACGTCCGCGTCCCCGGCCCGACCTCATTGCGGGTTTTCACCGTTCAACTCGAACTGCGCCGAACCCAGGAAAAATTTCACTCGACACTGAACAAATCGCGTCAATCGAACAGGTCGGGCATGAAGCGATCCGAACAGGATCACTTCCGAAGATCACATGCCGACGGCCCGGTAGAGCGCGCCGACCTCCTTGCGGTCCAGCTTGCGGATCGCGCCGGGACGCTCGCTCGTCAGCTTCACCTCGTCGATCGCGGTGCGCACCAGGCGCCGCACCGGGTGCCCGACCTGCTCCAACATCCGCCGCACCACGTGCTTGCGCCCCTCGTGCAGGACGACCTCGACCAGCGCACGACCCTCGTTGACGTCGACCAGCCGGAACTTGTCGACCTTCACCGGACCGTCCTCGAGCTGCACCCCGGAGCGCAGCTGCTTGCCCAGGTCCTTCGCGATCGGCCCCGGCACCTCCGCCAGGTACGTCTTGAGCACCTGGTACGACGGGTGCATCAGCCGGTGCGCCAGCTCGCCGTCGTTCGTGATCAGCAGCAGGCCCTCGGTGTCGACGTCCAGCCGCCCCACGTGGAACAGCTTGCCGTCGCGCTCCCGCAGGTAGTCGCCGATGCAGGGCCGCCCCTTGTCATCGGACATGGAGCACAGGATGCCCTGCGGCTTGTTCAGCAGCAGGTGCTGCACGTCCTCGTTGACGACCACCCTGGAACCGTCCACGTGGATCACCGACGTCTGCGGGTCCACCCGGCGTCCGAGCTCGGTGACGACCTCGCCGTCCACCTCGATGCGGCCTTGGGTGATCATGCCCTCCGCGGCGCGACGCGAAGCCACCCCCGCGCGGGACAGCACCTTCTGCAGCCGGATGCCCTCCGGCTGCGAATCCGCAGCGGACGAAGAAGCCGGGGCACGGTGTTCAGACATCGTCGATCGTATCCACTTCAGGCAACAAGGGAGCCAGCGGCGGAAGATCCTTCAGCGACGACAGTCCGAGCCGTTCCAAGAACAGCTCCGTCGTGCAGTACAGGAACCCGCCGGTCTCCGGGTCGGTACCGGCCTCCTCGACAAGGCCGCGCCCCACCAGGGTACGGATGACGCCGTCGACGTTGACACCGCGTACCGCCGCCACCCGCGCACGGGTCACCGGCTGCCGGTACGAGATCACCGCGAGCGTCTCCAAAGCCGCCCGGGTCAGCTTCGCCCGTTGCCCGTCCAGCAGGTACCGCTCGACGTACGGCGCGTAGGTCTCGCGGGTGTAGAAGCGCCAGCCCTCACCGACTCGGCGCAGGTCGATGCCCCGCTCGGACTGCTCGTAGCCCTGCGCCAGCCGCTGCAGCGCAGTGCGGATCCGGGCGACCGGCTGCTCCAAGGTGTCGGCCAGCAGCTCCTCCCCAGCCGGAACGTCGACCACGAGCAGCAGCGCCTCCAACGCCGAGTCCAAGGCCTCGTCCGCGGTCAGGTCCGGCGGCGTGCGCGACACCGGGGCGCCCGGCGCATCCGCGCGAGGCTGCTCGGCCGCCTCAGCCGCGGGCTCCTGCCCGGCCGCCTCGGGCACGGCGGTGCCGGACTCGGCGAGGTCCTCCGCAGCCCGTTCCTGCTCGACCTGGGGCTCCGCGCCGGAAGCGTCGTCGTTCACTGCCCTCACCCGTATTCCTCGTCGTCCGCACTCCGCCGGTCCGCCTCGGCCGTCGCCCGCGCCTCTTCCAGGCTGCCGCCGACCCACCGCACCAGCAGATCCCCCAGCGGATCCTCCTGCTCGAAGGCGAGCACCTTCTCCCGGAACAACTCCAGCAACGCCAGGAAACGAGCCACGATCTCCACCGTGTGCTCGCAGTCCTCCACCAGCGTCGAGAAGTCCGCGGCGCCCAGCTCCGCCAGCCGCACCCGCAACATCGCCGCGTGTTCCCGCACCGACACCTGGTGCTGGTGGATGTGGTCCAGCGACACCGAAGGCGGTGGTTTCGGCCGGAAGACCGCGGCGGCGATCTCGGCCAGCCGCTGCGGGCCGACCCCGATCATCACCTCGGGCAACAACCCCTCGAAGCGCGGTTCGAGCGCCACCGACCGCGGATAGCGCCGCAGCGCTCCGGCCTCCAGCTCGCTGAACAGCGCCGCGACCTGCTTGTACGCCCGGTACTGCAACAACCGCGCGAACAGCAGGTCGCGCGCCTCCAGCAACGCCAGGTCGTCCTCGTCCTCCACCTCCGCGGCAGGCAGCAACCGCGCGGCCTTCAGGTCCAGCAACGTCGCCGCTACGACCAAGAACTCGGTGGTCTCGTCGAGGTTCCAGTGCTCCCCTAAGGCCTTGGTGTAGGCGATGAACTCATCGGTCACCTTGTGCAGTGCGACCTCGGTGACGTCCATCTGGTGCTGGGAGATCAACTGCAGCAGCAAGTCGAACGGGCCCTCGAAGTTGTCCAGCCGCACCGTGAAGCGACCGGAGGGCTGCGCCTCGTCCGGCGCACCGGCGGGACCCGGTTCGACGGGCGCGGTCTCGGCTTCGGCCCGGTCCTGCACCGGTTCGGCTTCGACCCCGCCGGTGGCGGAATCGGTCACTCGCCGGACTCCGCCAGCAGCCTGCGCACCAGCACCGAGTCCGCGCCTCGCGCATCAAGATCTGCGAGCAGCATCGCCACCCCTTCACGCACGACCCTGCCGCGATCCACCGCGATGCCGTGCTCAGCGCGCAGGGCGAGCCGGGCCTGTTCCAACGCCAGCAACTCCTCATCGGAGACGTACACGGTGATTTTCGCATCGTGCTTGCGGCGCCCCGACCCCGACCTGTCCTGGCGCGGCGCCTCGGGAGCAGCACGGTGCTCGGCCGGCGCCTCCGGGGTGCGCACCGTCGTCCGGAACAGCTCGGACGCACCGGGCAACTCGGCACGACGCCTCACACGCCCTCCCCGGCGCCCAGCCGCACGGGAACGATCACCGCGCGATCACCTCACGAGCCAGCGAGCGGTAGGCCTGCGCCCCCGCCGAGCGCGGCGCCCACCTGGTGATCGGCTCACCCGCCACCGTGGTCTCCGGGAACCGCACCGTCCGGTTGATCACGCTGTCGAACACGACATCGCCGAACGCCTCCACCACCCGCGCCATCACCTCGCGCGAGTGCAGGGTGCGCGGGTCGAACATCGTCGCCAGGATGCCGCTGATCTCGAGCTTCGGATTCAGCCGTTCCTGCACCTTCTCGATCGTGTCGATCAGCAGGGCGACGCCGCGGAGGCTGAAGAACTCGCACTCCAGCGGAATGATCACGCCGTCGGCGGCGGCGAGCGCGTTCACCGTCAGCAAGCCCAGCGACGGCTGGCAGTCGACCAGGATGAAGTCGTACTCCTTCATCGCCGGGAACAGCACGCGCTGCAGCGTCTGCTCACGACCGACCTCGGCGACCAGCTGCACCTCGGCGGCCGACAGGTCGATGTTGCTGGGCAGCAGGTCCATGCCCTCGACGGTCGTGGACATCACGACGTCGCGGACGTCCACCGCCCGTTCCATGATCACGTTGTAGATCGTCTGGTCCAGCTGGTGCGGCTGCACTCCCAGGCCGACCGAGAGCGCGCCCTGCGGGTCGAAGTCCACCAGCAGCACCCGGCGCCCGTACTCGGCGAGCGCGGCACCCAGGTTGATCGTCGACGTCGTCTTGCCGACGCCGCCCTTCTGGTTGCACATGGCGAGCACCGAAGCGGGACCGTGCCGGTCCAGCAGCGGCGGTTCCGGAATGTGCCTGCGCGGCCTGCCGGTCGGGCCGACGTTCCCGTCGGGCGACAACTCGGCTTCACCACCCGAAGCCGACGGCTTGTGCGGGGCGATGCTCAGGTCGACCGCGCCCCGGGACCGCCCTTCGGCGGAGGGCTGCGGTGTCGACATGGCGCTAGGACTCCTTGTCTGCCGGTGACGATCATACCGATCGAGCGCAGCCTAAGTGGCATTCACTACCTGCGGCAACGCGCCTCGCCGAGTCCCGGCGAAATGCGTGCCACCCCACTCCATCGAGTTCAAGTATCGCGTCGGAGCGCCCGCGGATGGGCCGTCGCATACACCTCGCGCAGCGTGTTCACCGTCACCAGCGTGTACACCTGCGTCGTGGTGACCGAGGCGTGGCCCAGCAATTCCTGCACCACCCGCACGTCCGCGCCGCCCTCCAGCAGATGCGTGGCGAACGAATGGCGCAGCACGTGCGGCGACACGGCACTGCTGATCCCGGCTCGGCCCGCCGCGGATTTCAACGCGTTCCACGCGCTCTGCCTGGACAACCGGCCGCCGTGCGAATTGAGGAATACCGCCGAAGCGCCTCTGCCCCGCGCCGCCAGCACCGGGCGGGCCCGCACCAGGTACGCGTCCAGCGCTTCCAGCGCCGGGCGCCCGATCGGCACCAGCCGCTGCCGTCCGCCCTTGCCGTTGAGCAGCACGGTGCGCTCACCCGAGTCGATGTCGTCGACGTCGAGGCCCACTGCTTCCGAGATGCGAGCACCCGAGGAGTACAGCAACTCCAGCAGCGCGCGATCCCGCAGGCCGCGGACGTCCCGCCCGTCGGCGCCGTCGAGCAACCGGAGCACGTCGTCGACCGGCAGCGCCTTCGGCAACCGCCGGGCAGGGCTGGGCGGCGAGACCTCTCGCGCCACGTCCACGTCGACCCACCCCTCGGCGTGGGCGAACCGGTGGAGTCCGCGCACCGCGACCAGCGCCCGCGCCGCCGACGACGGTGCGAGCGGGGCGTGTTCACCACGACCTTCGCGCAATTCCGCGGCGAACGAGGCCAGGTGCCGCGCGTCGACGTCGCGCAAGGTCCGCGCACCCGACTCCGCCACGTGCAGGCCGTACCGGCGCAGATCCCGCGAATAGGAGTCCAGGGTGCTGCGGGCACTTCCGCGTTCCACGGCCAAGTGGTCCAGGAAACCGGCGCACGCGGAGCGCAATGCCTCGGGAAGGTCCTCGAAGGCTTTCACTGCCGGACTCCTCTGCGCGAAACGAACAGGTCGCAGCTTAGGACGCCACGCCGCCGGAGCTCCGGCCACCCGCCATCGTGCCCAATTCCGAAAATCCTTGATCATTGCGTACCTCGGGCAGGGGAATGGCGGAGGAAGCATTGGGCCGAACGAATGCATCTCCGTTCGGCCGTCCACCACAAGACCTCTGGTCTCGTCTATTCTGATCAAGGTGAGCTCCCCGCACGATCCCGGCAGGATGCGCATCGGCGATCACGAACGCGCTCAAGCGATCCAGGCGCTCGGCGAGCACTACGCCTTGAGCAGGCTGTCCCTGACCGAATACGAAGAGCGCGTCGACCGCGCCACGGGATCCGTCACCCGCGGCGACCTGATGGAGCTGTTCAGCGACCTGCCCGCGCCACGACCGACCGGTTTCGCGCAGATCCCCCAGCCGATGGGTCCCGCACCGATGCCGTACGGCATGCCTCCGCACCCCTACGAGGGCGCGACGAGGTCCGACAAGTCACGGCTCGCCGCGGGGCTCCTGCAGATCCTGCTGCCGTTCGGGGTCGGCCGGTTCTACACCGGGCACACCGGCATCGCGGTGGCCCAGCTGCTGCTGTTCTTCCTCGGCGGAGTGATCACGTGCGGGCTCGGAACCTTCGCCGCGGTGATCTGGTGCGTGATCGACGGGATCGTCCTCCTGAGCACCGAGAGCACCGACGCGCACGGGCGCGTTCTGTCGTCCTGAACAGGGGTTCTCTCGGCCGGAGCAATGCGTCGTCCCTCGCGGAGCGCCCGGCTGCGCGGCGCGGGTTGGTCGTCGCGGAGTTCGACACTCCGCGACGACGCGTCACCCGTGCAGCCGGGAGCTCATCCGGTGCGGCCGGTCGATCCACTGCGCGGAAGCGGATCGCGGCTCGGCGGCGCCGGACCGCACCGCGTGCACCGCGAGCAGCCCAGCGACCGCGGGAGCGTTCACGATCTCCCCGGCGAAGACCATGCGCAGCGCCTCGTCGAACGGGAACCGGCGGATGACCAGGTCGGCCTCTTCGTCACCGGTCGCCGCCGGCCGCCCCACCTCGGTGAGCTCGCGCGCCAAGAACACGCGCTCGCTCTGATCGGTGAACCCCGGTGAAGAGGCGATGTCCGCCAGCACCGACCAGGTTCCCGCGGCCAGGCCGACTTCTTCGGCGAGTTCCCGCTGCGCCGTCCGCAGCGGGTCCTCACCTGCGATGTCGAGCAGCCCCGCGGGGAGCTCCCAGAGTCGCCGCCCCACCGGGTAGCGGTACTGGTGGATCAGGACCACCTGATCGTCCGCGTCGAGCGCCACCACCGACACGGCGCCGAGGTGCTCGACGACCTCGCGGCGGGCCTGGCCGCCACCTGGCATCGCGACCTCATCGGCCCGCAACGCGAGGATCTTCCCGACGTAGACGTCCTGGGACGTGACGGTGGCGAACCGGTGCGTGCCGTCGGTCCGTTCGATCTCGCCGTCGTGCGTGTTGTCTGCGCTCACGGAGCCACCCTACGGGTGGAGATCAGACCCCTGCCTGCACGTTGTCCGTCAACTCGACCGGGAGCCGTTCCGCCGCGCGGTAGTCGACGGCGGCCCGGACGAAGGCGGCGAACAGCGGGTGCGGACGGGTCGGACGGCTCTTGAGCTCGGGGTGCGCCTGGGTCCCGACGAAGAACGGGTGCTGCTCGGTCGAGAGCTCCACGAACTCGACCAGGCGGTCGTCGGGCGAGGTGCCCGAGAACACCAGACCCGCCTTGGCCAACCGGTCCCGGTAGGCGTTGTTCACCTCGTAGCGGTGCCGGTGCCGTTCGGCGACCTCGGTCGTGCCGTACGCCTCGGCGACCACCGACCCTTCGACCAGCTTCGCCGGGTACGAACCGAGCCGCATCGTGCCGCCCATGTCCCGATCCCCGGAGAGCACGTCGCGCTGGTCCGCCATGGTGCTGATCACCGGGTGCTGGCAGGGTTCTTCGAACTCCGCCGAATTCGCCCGCTTGAGCTCGGCCAGCGAGCGGGCCACCTCGATCACCATGCACTGCAGGCCCAGGCAGAGGCCCAAGGTGGGGATGCCGTGGGTCCGGGTGTACCGGATCGCCCCCAGCTTCCCTTCGATCCCGCGAACCCCGAAGCCACCGGGAATCAGCACGCCGTCCATGCCGGCGAGAGCGTGCGCGGCGCCCGCGTCCGTCTCGCATTCGTCGGACGGGACCCACGCGATCTCGACCTTCGCGCGATGCGCGAAGCCACCGGCGCGCAGCGCCTCGGTGACCGACAGGTAGGCGTCGGGCAGGTCCACGTACTTGCCGACCAGTGCGATCCGCACCCGCTCGGTCGGCTTGTGCACCCGGTCCAGCAGGTCGCCCCACACCGTCCAGTCGACGTCCCGGAACGGCAGTCCGAGGCGCCGGACCAGGTAGGCGTCCAGCCCTTCGCCGTGCAGCACCCGCGGGATGTCGTAGATCGACGGGGCGTCCGGGCAGGCGACGACCCCGTCGGAGTCCACGTCGCACATCAGCGCGATCTTGCGCTTGAGGTCCTCCGGGAGGTCCCGGTCGGCACGGCACACCAGCGCGTCGGGCTGGATGCCGATGTTGCGCAGCGCCGCCACCGAGTGCTGGGTGGGCTTCGTCTTCAGCTCGCCCGACGGAGCCAGGTACGGCACCAGCGACACGTGCAGGAAGAAGCAGTTGTCCCGGCCGACGTCGTGCCGCATCTGGCGGCAGGCCTCCAGGAACGGCAGGGATTCGATGTCGCCGACCGTGCCACCGACCTCGGTGATGACCACGTCCGGCGTCCGGCCGTCCTCGTCCGGCTCGGACATCGCACGGATGCGAGCGATGATCTGGTCGGTGATGTGCGGGATGACCTGGACGGTGTCGCCCAGGTACTCGCCGCGACGCTCCTTCGCGATGACCGCCGAGTAGACCTGGCCGGTCGTCACGTTCGCGTTCTTGGTGAGGTCCCGGTCAAGGAACCGTTCGTAGTGTCCGATGTCGAGGTCGGTTTCCGCCCCGTCCTCGGTGACGAAGACCTCGCCGTGTTGGAACGGGTTCATCGTTCCGGGGTCGACGTTGAGGTAAGGATCGAGCTTCTGCATCGTCACCCGCAGGCCGCGGGAGGTCAGGAGTTCGCCGAGACTCGACGCGGTCAGGCCTTTGCCGAGTGAGGAGGCGACACCTCCCGTGACGAACACGTGCTTGATCGTGCGTGCTTGCGGCACCAAGAAGGCTCCCCGTGGTCAAGCCGTCGCCGGGCTAGTGAATCTGCGCTGGCAGGACGGCTGATTCCGTCTCTCCCACGGGATTTCAGCCTAACGCACGATGAACCGCCGGTACACGGCGACCCGCATGGCTTGGAACACGATGCGGAGCTCCAGGTCAACCGCCGTTGGTGCACGCGTCACTCTGATCACCACCGCCCCACCCGCCTCTCGCGTCACCGGACCGGTGGCGTTCCCGCCACCTCGAGCCAGCGAACCGAGTCCTCGGGCGGCAGCGCGGCCGCCCGCATCCGCTCCACCAGCTCGCGGTGGTTCTGCACCGCCACCGGATCGTCGATCAGGCTGGTACTCGAACCGAACGTGCTCACCACCGCTTCGGGCAGCTCCAAGTCGAACGACAGCAGTGAGAACGGTTCATCGGCCGCCAACGCTCCCGCGCTGAACGGCAGCACCCGGACCGTCACGGCCTCCCGCTGCGCCAGCTCTCGCAACCGTCCGAGCTGCCGCTCCAGCACGCCTCGCCCACCGACCTCGCGGCGCAACGATGATTCGGCGAGCGTCAAGTCCAGCCGGAGCTCACCGGATTCCACCCGCTGCTGGCGGCGGCGGAGCACTTCGAGCGACCGTTCGACCTCCGCCGCGGACCGGTCCGCCAGCCGCACCGCCTTGACGGCCGCCGCGTACTCGGCGGTCTGCACCAGCTCAGGCACCGACTCGGTGGCGAACACCTGCACCGCCGCGGCCTCCGCCTCGAACCCGATGTGCTGGCGCGCATCCGGGGGCAGCACGTCCCGGTAGGACTCCCACCACCCGCGACGCCGAGCGGAGTGCGCCAGGGCCACCAGTCGATCTCGGTGCTCCGCGGCGGCGTGGCAGATGTCCGCGAGCGCGATGACCGCGTCGACCCCGACGTGCTGCCGAGCCCCCTCGATCTTGCTGATCTTCGCTTGGGGCCAGTCCAGCCGGGCGGCGACGTCGGCGTGGGTCAGCCGGGCCGCATGCCGCAACCTCCGCAGCTCTCCGGCGAGCAGGTGGCGGCGGACCATCGGACTGCCCGACGCGTGACCTGGTGGGCTTTCGAGGTCCCGACCGAGGTCTTCCCGCCGGATTCCGGCTGGAACGTCCCTGCCGTCGTCCGACGCGGACCGACCGGAGCCGAAGTCGTCGGCACGGCCGTGCTGGGTGGATCGCATCTCGCTCATGGACTCAAGTCTGATCACGCCGCACCGCGCGGTCCAGGAATGTCACTCCATCGAATTATCGCGAATCGAATAATTCTCGAACATCATCGATGGCATGGACCTCACCACCCGGCCCGGCGCCGCCCCCTCCGTCCGCGTCCTGCCCCTCCCCCGGACGCGGCCGGAGCGCCGGGCCGCCCAGCCGGGCGGCGCACTCGCGTATGCGCCGCCCGGCGCGGCCGCACCGCCGGGCCGGGCACGGCTCTGCTCAGTCGCGCGTACCGGGCACCATGCCCTCTGCGCTGCTGGCCGTGCCGTAATGCCCGGCCCGGCGGTCGAGCTGTTCCCGCAGCGCCAGCACCGCGGCGACCTCGCCCTGGGGTGTGTCGGCGTTGTCCACCGTCGACAGCGCCGACGAGACCGCCGTGTCGGCCCGCGCGAACCCGACCGGCCCGTCACCGGCCGCGGACCCGCGGCCACCTGCGAGCACCGCACCACCACCGGAGCGGTCCAGCTGGAACGCGAAGCGGGCCAAGAACGCCGCCCGATCCGCGGCGCCGGCTCCACCACGCCCTTGGCCGGTCAGCACGAGCGCGAGCGGCGCGGAACGCACATCACCCACCGCCGTGGCGAAGCCCCCCTCGGTCAGCCCGGACATCGCGGCCGCGCGTTCCTCCGGGGAGACCTGGGGTGCACCCGTCCGCTGGTCGACCAGGGTCAGCGGCCCGAGCAGCCCACCGGTGAGCGTGCCGACGTCGGTAGCGGTGGGCAGCTGCACCCCTGCGGGCAGCAGCCGGGTCACCAATCGGCGTACCTGGTCGGAGCGGTCCGGATCCGCCACGGTCTCGGACAGGCGCACCTCGCCGGTGACTTGCGCGCCAGAGGCTTCGACCATCCCGCGCATCGCCGCCCTGTCCTGTTCCGGCACGTCCCAGGAGCTGAAGAGGACGACGCCGCGGTCCGCGAGCCGACCCTGCACGGCCAGCGGCGCGGTCGCCGCGCTGAACCGGTGCGCGCCGTCGAGTTCCCCGCGCAACGCGGCCCGGTCGGCCTCCAGCTCCTCCACCTGGCGTCCCAGGGAGTCGCGTTCCTGTCCGACGTGCGAAAGCAGCCGTTCGCTCAGCGACGTCGACCCGAGCACGATGCCCACGGCCAGCGCCAGCAAAACCGCGATCAGGGAGATCACGTGGTGCCGCAGCGAGATCATGCGAACCACTCCCCCAGCCGACCGAAGGCCGAACGGGCGAAGTCGACGAGCACCGCGAGGAAGGAGGCGCCGAAGCCGGACACCGCCAACGCCACGCCCAACACCACGAGCGCGGCCACCAGGAGCATGGCGAGCGCACCGTTCGATCCCGCGGCCCGCTGCAACGACGCGACCGCCGCACCGTCGACGAGCCTGCTGCCCAGCCGCAACCGCGTCAGGAAGGTGGACGGGTTCGAGCCGGACCGACCGCGATCGAGGAATTCGTGCAACGTCGCCTGGAACCCGACCGTCACCACGAGGCGGGCGTTGTGAGCATCAGCGATCAGCAAGGCGAGGTCCTCCGGATTCCCGGAGGCGGGGAACGTCAGCGCACCGATGCCGAGATCTTGGATGCGCTCGATCCCCGGCGCATGGCCGTCGAGGTGGGCGGGCACGACCACCTCCGTCGCCCGCTTCAGCGTGTCGGTCGCGATGCCGCTGGGGTCACCGACGATCACGTCGGGGTGGTAGCCGGCGCGCAGCAGCGTGTCGGCCCCAGCGTCCACGCCGATCAGCACCGGCCGGTAGTGCTTGATGTAGCGCTTGAGGCGCTTCAGGTCGTCGGCGTGCCCGTAACCGGGCACCAGCACCAGCACGTGGCGCCCCTCGATCGGCACCGTGACCGCGGGGACGCCCACGCCGTCGAGGATGAGCATCCGCTCGGTGCGCAGGAACTCGATGGTGTCGGCCGAGAACGCTTCGAGCTGAGCGGTCATCCCGGTCTTCGCCTCGATCAGCTGGTCCGCGATCGAGTCGGCGTCCTGGTCGGTTCCGGACGCGAGCTCGCGGTCACCGGAGTACACCCGCCCCTCGTGCAGCCGCAGCCGAGCTCCGTCCTTGATCATTCGCATCGGATCCCTCCCGACGCGGTCGATCAAGGTGACCCCGGCGGCGGACAGCACTTCCGGCCCCAAGTTGGGGAACCGGCCCGAGATCGACGGCGCGGCGTTGACCACGGCGACGACACCGGCCGCCACCAAGGCGTCCGCCGTCCGACGATCGAGGTCGACCTGATCCAGCAGAACGATGTCACCGGGGCCGAGCCGCTGCGGCAGCTCGCCGGAACGACGTGGAACGCGCGCCGTTCCGGTCACTCCCGGCCGAACTTCCTCCTGGCGTGCGAGCAGACCACTGAGCTTCATGGACCGATGGTGACAAAGGGATCACCGTCCGAGCGGCCGCCACGCCGTAGCCGTAGGTCCGATCAGTCCATCTTAATTGATCCAAATGGACCAATCCGGTCAGTGGCGTCCAGCGGCGTCCTTCTTCTTGCCGCGGCCCTGCCCGCGGCCGGGCTCGGCCATCGACTTGTGGGAGGCGGCGGTCGCCAACAATTCCTCGGCATGGGCGCGCCCCGTGGCCGTGGAGTCCAAACCGGCCAGCATTCGGGCCAGCTCGGCGACCCGCTTCCCGGCGGCGACCGTGCGCACGTCGCTACGGGTCAGCCCGGTGTCGTTCGATCCCTTGTCGACCACCAGGTGCCGGTCGGCGTACGCGGCGACCTGGGCGAGGTGGGTCACCACCACGACCTGGTGGGTGCGGGCCAGCCGCGCCAGCCGACGACCGATCTCGACGGCCGCGCGTCCACCCACCCCGGCATCGACCTCGTCGAACACCAGCGTCGGCACCGTGTCGGCGTCCGCCAGCACCACTTCCAGCCCGAGCATCACCCGCGAGAGCTCACCGCCCGAAGCTCCCTTGTGGATCGGCAGCGACGGCGCTCCGGAATGCGCGATCAGGCGGAGCTCGACCTCGTCGGTCCCTTCCGGGCCCGCGGCCAGGGTCCGGTCGCCCACCCGCAGGGCGGACGAGTCGGACTCGTCGATCTCCTTGGGCTCGACCACGACCTCCAACCGGGCCTGCGCCATGGCCAGTCCGGTGAGCTCCTCGGACACCGCCGCCGCGAGTCCAACGGCGGCTTCCTGCCGCTCCTTGGACAGCACCTGGGCGTGCTCGGCGAGTTCGACTGCGAGCTCATCGCGGCGCTGCGCGAGCGCGGCGAGCGCCTCGTCCGAAGTGTCCATCCCCGCCAGGCGTTCACGCGCGTCGGCCGCCCATGCGAGGACGCCGTCGACGTCGGCGGCGTACTTCTTGGTCAAGTTCTTCAACTCGGCCTGCCGAGCCAGCACCTGCTCCAGCCGCCCCGGATCGGCGTCCAACCGGTCCAGGTAACCGCCGAGCTCGGCGCCGACATCGGCCAGCACCGCGGTGGCTTCCGCGACCCTCGAGTCCAGCTCGCGCAGCACGGGGTCCTCGGCTCCGCCGAGCCGACGGCGCGCATCACCGAGCAATCCCATCGCGCCGGGAGACTCAGGATCGCCGTCCGCCGCTCCGCTCACCGCGTGCTGAGCGCCCGCGGCGATCTCGCGCAACTGGTCCACGTCGGAGAGCCGGCGCGCCTCATCGACCAAGGCGGTGTCCTCGCCCTGCTCGGGGGCGACGGCCTCGATCTCGTCCACTCCGTGCCGGAGCATCTCGGCCTCACGAGCCCATTCGCGAGCGCGCTCGGTGCGTTCGGTCAGCTCCCGCACCGCGTCAGCCCATTCGGCACGCACCCGCTGGTACTGGGCGAGCACGTCGGCCACCGGATCTCCGGCGAACCGGTCCAGCACCGCCCGCTGCTCACCGGCGCGCAGCAGCCGGAGCTGATCGTTCTGCCCGTGCACCGCCAGCAGCTGCTCGGACAGCTCGGAGAGCACCGCGTTCGGCACCGCCCGACCGCCCAGGTGCGCGCGGGAACGACCATCGTTGTTCACGCTGCGCAGCGCGATGAGGCTGCCGTCATCGTCCGGTTCGGCACCGGCGTCCCTGGCGACCTTCGCCGCCCCCGTCTCAGGGGCGACCTCGAACCGCCCTTCCACCAGAGCCCGAGGACTATCGGATCGGACTCGCGAAGCATCGGCGCGCCCACCGCTGAGCAGATGCAGCCCCGTGACCACCATCGTCTTGCCAGCTCCGGTCTCACCGGTCACCACGGTCAGGCCAGGGTGCAGCTCCAGCGTGGCATCGTCGATGACTCCCAATCCTTGGATGCGCATCTCAGCCAACACATCAAGCACCCTAGCGGTCGGCCCCGACCGCCCGAGCCCCGCCAGCCCGATCAATGCCACCGATCCGAGCGGGGACGTACCTCCCGGACGCTCCGGCAGGCCGATCATGGCCGGTCAGTCGGCTGCCGGGCCGCGCCACCCTTGCACCGGCAATTCGAACTTCCGCACCAGACGGTCGGTGAAGGACGCGTCGTACAACCGAACCAGCCGCAACGGGTTCGCCCCGGCGATGACCTCGACCCTGGCGCCCGCGGGCAGGTCGAAGTGCCGTTGCCCGTCGCAGCACAGCACCGCGTCGTGGCCACCGTGGTCGATCTCCAGCGCGACCGTCGAATTCCGCGACACGACCAACGGGCGGGCGAACAACGCGTGCGCGTTGCTCGGCACCACCAGCAGAGCCTCCACCTCGGGCCAGACGACCGGGCCACCCGCCGAGAACGCGTAGGCGGTGGATCCGGTCGGGGTCGAGCAGAGCACTCCGTCGCATCCGAACGCCGACACAGGATGACCGTCGACCTCGACGACCACGTCGAGGATGCGCTCCCGGCTGCTCTTCTCGACGCTGGCCTCGTTCAACGCCCACGTGGTGGCCAGCACCCGCCCGTCGAGCATCGCGGTGATGTCGATGGTCATGCGTTCTTCGACGTGGTAGCGCCCCTCGACGACCGCGAGCACCGCTTGGTCGAGCGCGTCGGAGTCGGCTCCGGCGAGGAACCCGACGCGCCCGAGGTTGACCCCGAAAACCGGGACTCCGGGCAACCGGGCGAGCTCGGCGGCGCGCAGCAGCGTGCCGTCACCGCCGAGGACGAACACCAACTCCGTTCCCGCGGCCGCGTGCGGCCCGGAGGACACGGCCTGGGTGTAGCAGCCGGGGCTGAGGTCGCGCGCCTCGTCCTCCAGCACCCGAACGCGCACCCCGGCTCCGACCAGCTGCCCGGCGACCTTCTCCGCCGTGCGCAGATTGTGCTGTTTACCGGTGTGGACCACCAGCAGCACCTCTCGGGTCAACTCCGGCTCCCTTGTCGGTGCTCGGTCGTTCCGGCTGGAGCCTCCCCGGCTCCGCCGTTCTTCCCCGTCGTCTGCGGGCCTCGGCGCACCGCGTCCTCGACGAGTTCCGAGGCCACGGCTGGTTCCGTGCTCGCCCCCGCCCGCAGCCAGACGAAGAACTCGACGTTGCCCGACGGACCCGGCAGGGGACTGGCTTCGACGCCCTGCACACCCATCCCGGCGTCGGCGGCGAAGCGCACGACATCGAGCACGGCCTCGGCGCGCAATTCAGGATCGCGCACCACACCGCCGGACCCCAACCGCTGCTTGCCCACCTCGAACTGCGGTTTGACCATCGGAACCAGATCGGCGCCCGGCTTCGAGCACGCCAGCAACGCGGGCAGCACCAACTTCAGCGAGATGAACGACAGATCGGCGACCACGAGGTCCACCGGACCGTCGATGTCGGTCGGCTCGAGCGCGCGGACGTTGGTGCGGTCGTGGATCCGAACCCGCTCATCGGTCTGCAGCGCCCACACCAGCTGGCCGTACCCCACGTCCACGGCCACGACCTCACGTGCCCCTCGGCGCAGCAGGACGTCGGTGAATCCACCTGTCGACGCCCCGGCATCGAGGCAACGACGCCCTTCGACGGACAGGCCCGACTCCCCGAACACGTCCAGCGCACCCAGCAGCTTGTGCGCGCCGCGGGAGGCCCACCGCGGATCTTCGACGTCTTCGGTCACGACCACCGGAGCGTCGATCTCGACGGCGGTGGCGGATTTCCGGGCGAGCATGCCCCGCACCGTCACCCGGCCCGCGGCGATCAGTTCCGCGGCGTGCTCGCGGGACCTGGCCTGCCCACGTCGTACGAGTTCAGCGTCCAAACGCGCCTTGCGCGGCATCCTGATCACCCACCGCCGGTCGAGCCGGACAGCATGTTCTCGGCTTTGCTCAGCGCGTCCGACAGCGCCGTGTGCACGGCTTCGAATCGTTCGACGTGGTCTGCCACCGGCAGCTCGCGCACCTCGTCGAGCCGTGCGAGGGCCTCACCGATCGCGTGCTCGGCCGCCGACCCGTCGTCCGACGGTCTCGCCAACATCGACGGGTTCGGGGCGTGAGAGCCGCCCTGTCCTGGAGAGGTCATCGTCTCCCGCTTCTGTTGCCCACGTCGCCGGACGTGTCACGACGACTACATCAACGCTATCCGACCAAGACGACCGGTGTGCGGACCCTGGCCGCTTCAGCCCAGGGCCAACTCGCGCAACGCATCGCTGGACGCGGCGTCCTGCGCACGAACCTCGACGGGGCCGGAACCGAGCGGCCACCAGGCCGCGCACAACGCGCGGAGCGCACCGAGAGCGGCGACCCGTGCCTCGCCGGAGTCCGGCTGCGGCGCGGTGTCCGCCGACAGCTCCAGCACTCCTTCGCCGACGCGAACCTTCCAGCCCGCCTGTTCACCGACCACCGTGGCCGACGGCGGCAGGTTCAGCCCGCGCAGATCGTCCGCGACGTGGTCCGGACGCTCCTCGACGGGGGCGAACAACACGTCGGCGGCCGTGCCGACGCCGGTCAGCACCATCAGGGACGGCATCCCCGAGCGGACGGCTCCGCCGATGTCGGTGTCCAGTCGATCGCCCACCATCAGCGGACGGCTCGCCTGCGCCGAGGACACGGCGCGGGCCAGCAACGGCCGTTCCGGTTTGCCCGCGACCTGCGGCTCCTGCTTGGTCGCCGCACGAAGCGCAGCGACCATCGAACCGTTGCCCGGCAGCTCGCCGCGTTCGGTCGGCAAGGTGGCGTCGGCATTGCACGCGACCCACAGCGCCCCGTCCCGGATCGCCAAGCACGCCTCCGCGAGGTTCCACCAGCCGGTGTCGGGCGAATGCCCCTGCACCACCGCGACCGGCTCGTCCGCGTTCTCCCGGACCGGGGTGAGCCCGACCTGCGCGACCTCGTCCGCCAACGCCGCCGACCCGACCACCAGCACCTTCGCCCCGGCGGGCAACTGCTCGGCGAGCAGTGCCGCACCTGCTTGCGAACTGGTGCTCACCTCGTCGGGAGTGGCGCTCAAGCCGAGCGAGTTCAAGTGCTCGGACACGGCCTGCGCCGGCTTCGAGGCGTTGTTGGTCACGTAGCGGACCAGAACGCCTCGAGCACGGACCTCCGCGATGGCTTCGTCAGCGCCGGGAGCGAGCTGCCCACCGCGGTACACGGTGCCGTCGAGATCGAGCAGCACCACGTCGTGGTGATCGAGCAAGGTGCCGGTCACTGCGATTCGTCCCCTCGCGGGTCACTCGCCTTCACTGCACGGTCGGTCTGCGCCGCCTCGTCATCGGCGTCCTTCGACACCTCGGCGGCCGGAATGTCCGCTTCATCGTCGACGACCGCTGCGGGCGTCTCATCGAGGTGCTGGTCGTCCTCCTCGGCATCGTCGATCTCAGCGGACTCCACGACGGCGGCCGGACCCGCTGCCGTCGCCTCTGCCACGAGCTCTTCCGCATCGACGTCACCACCGAGCTGGGCGACCAGTTCGTCCAGACGCTCCGGCGCGTCGGTGTCACCGTCGTCGTCCGCGTGGGCCGCATGCACGAACCACGTGAACGACTCCTGAACCCGGTCGGCCGCGAGCAGGTTGTCCGCGTACGCGTAGAACAGCCGGGCGCTCCAAGGCTCCTGCTGCTTCGGGTCGAGTTCGGGGATCTGCAGGCTCACCACCGACGCCTCGATCTCACCGAGATCCCGGCGGGCACCGGCCGCAACGATCCGCAGCTCAACGGCTTCCCCGCCGACCAGTTCGGCCGCCTCGGCGCTCCGGCTCAGCTCGAGGGCGCGCTGCGGGCGGCCCAGTGCGCGCTCGCAGTCCGCCATGATCGCGATGTGGCCGGGACCGCCGCCCATGCGGCGGGCGGCGCGCAGCTCGGACAGCGCCTCGGTCCACTCACCCATCTGGTAGGCGCACAGACCGTTCGCTTCACGTGCCGCACCGATCCGCGACGCGCGGTGCCGGGCGTAGCGGGCGTGCACCAAGGCCTGTTCCGGGTCGGTGTCCATCAGCTTGCCGGCCGCGACCAGGTGGGCCGCGACCTTGTCCGCGAGGCCCTTCGGCAGCGAACGCATGTCGCGACGGATCTCGCCGTGCAGTTCGGAAGCGTCGACGTCCTCCGGCAGTTCGGGAGCCACCTCCACCGGCTTCGCATCCACGGCTTCGTTCGCCGACGTCCCCTGCCGGGGGTTGCCCCCGCGATCGTCCCGCCGCGGACCACCCCGCCCGCGGTCGTTCGAATTCGGACGCTGCCGGTCGTCCCGGCGCGGCCGGTCGTTGTCGAAGCGTTCGCGCTTGCCTTGCGGCCGAGGGGCACTCCGGCGGTCGTCGCGCTGCCGGTCGTTCGGCGGGCGGCCACCACGGTCGTCGCGCCGGTCGTCGTTGTACCGCCGATTCCCGCCGCGGTCGTCGCGACGCTTGTCCGCCCAAGGGCGGTCATTGCGGTCGCGACCCTCGTTCTTGCGGTCGTTCCACGAACGGTCCGTCCTCGGCCGGTCGTCGCGTCGCCGATCGTCAGGGCGCTGTCCACCGCCCTGGTAGCGGTTGCCACCCTGCCGGTTGTCGTCCGGGCGGCCGCCGCCACGCCGGTCGTCGTCGCGCCGGTTGTCCGGTCGGCGGTCGTCGCGCTTGAAGTTCGAGTTGGGCCGGTCCCGCCGGTCATCGAACCGGGGCTTGTCCCTGCGGTCACCGCCGCGGAACTCGCCGCGAGTGCGGTCGTCCCGCCCGCGGTCGTCGCGCTGGGGCCGGCTCGGACGGTCATCGCGGTCGAACCGACCGCCGCGGTCATCCTGCCGGTCGAAGCGGCGCGGACCGCCACCGGCACCCCGGCCACCATCGTTGCGCCGGTCGTCGCGGGGACCACTACGCCGCTGGTCGGACGGACGTCCGCCCTTGCGGTCGTCGAACTTCGAGTCCCGGCGGAATCCGCCCTTGTCGCCAGGACGGCCCTTGCCGTCCTTGCGGTACTTCGAATCGTCCTTGCCACCAGGGCTGCCCCAGGTCTGCTCATCGCGACCTTGGCCGAACGCGCGCTGGCGGTGACCACCGTCGGCACGACGATCCTCGATGCGAGGACCGCTGCGACGGTCGTCCCGTCGATCCTTGTTCCCGAACCGGTCGCCGCCACCACGACCCTGGCGTCCGCGATCGTTCGCCGAGCCGCGGGACCCACCGTCGCGGCCGCGGTCGTTCTTAGCGCCGCCGAACCCGCGTCCGGCCGACCCGTTCCTGCCGGCCTGGCCGCTACGGCCGGAATCGGCTCCGCGGCGGTCGCCGCCGCCACGTGTGTCGTCGGACCCGGACACCAGACCTCCTGGAAACGTACAACTCGGTTAACTACCAGCGTAGACCTCAGCGCCACCCGCTCAGTCGGGAGCGCCTGCGTGCGCTGCGGGACGGATCAGAACCAGTCCTCGGCACGAAAAAAAGGGGCCGACCGGTCCGTCCCGTTGGACGGGCCCGGTCGGCCCCTTCTGATGAGTATTGTCGGCGGTGTCCTACTCTCCCACACCCTATCGAGTGCAGTACCATCGGCGCTGGAGGGCTTAGCTTCCGGGTTCGGAATGGGACCGGGCGTTCCCCGCTCCGCTAAAACCACCGACAAACCACATACACCACAAAACAACCAGCACACCGGTCACCGTGGTGAAACCTATTCAGAAATCAACAACCCAAAGTTGTTGTCTCAGACACCGTATAGTGGATGCGTAGCAATCTTTGTGAACAAGTCCTCGGCCTATTAGTACCCGTCCACTCCACACATTACTGTGCTTCCATGCCGAGCCTATCAACCCCATCATCTCTAGGAGGCCTTAACCCACAAAGGGTGGGAGACGTCATCTTGGAACAGGCTTCCCGCTTAGATGCTTTCAGCGGTTATCCCTCCCGAACGTAGCCAACCAGCCCTGCTCCTGGCGGAACAACTGGCACACCAGAGGTCCGTCCGTCCCGGTCCTCTCGTACTAGGGACAGCCTTCCTCACATCTCCTACGCGCGCGGCGGATAGGGACCGAACTGTCTCACGACGTTCTAAACCCAGCTCGCGTGCCGCTTTAATGGGCGAACAGCCCAACCCTTGGGACCAACTCCAGCCCCAGGATGCGACGAGCCGACATCGAGGTGCCAAACCATGCCGTCGATATGGACTCTTGGGCAAGATCAGCCTGTTATCCCCGGGGTACCTTTTATCCGTTGAGCGACACCGCTTCCACCTGCCAGTGCCGGATCACTAGTCCCTGCTTTCGCACCTGCTCGACCTGTCAGTCTCACAGTCAAGCTCCCTTATACACTTACACTCAACACCTGATGACCAACCAGGCTGAGGGAACCTTTGGGCGCCTCCGTTACCCTTTGGGAGGCAACCGCCCCAGTTAAACTACCCACCAGGCACTGTCCCTGAACCCGATCAGGGTCCGAGGTTCAGATGCTCAGAACGACCAGAGTGGTATTTCAACAACGACTCCACACCCACTAGCGTGAACGCTTCACAGTCTCCCACCTATCCTACACAAGCCGCACCGAACACCAATACCAAGCTATAGTAAAGGTCCCGGGGTCTTTCCGTCCTGCCGCGCGAAACGAGCATCTTTACTCGTACTGCAATTTCACCGGGCCTGTGGTCGAGACAGCGGAGAAGTCGTTACGCCATTCGTGCAGGTCGGAACTTACCCGACAAGGAATTTCGCTACCTTAGGATGGTTATAGTTACCACCGCCGTTTACTGGCGCTTAAATTCTCCGCTTCACACCAAAAGATGCTAACGGGTCCTCTTAACGTTCCAGCACCGGGCAGGCGTCAGTCCGTATACATCGTCTTACGACTTCGCACGGACCTGTGTTTTTAGTAAACAGTCGCTTCTCCCTGGCCTCTGCGGCCACCACCAGCTCCCACCGCAAGGATGATCACCAGCCGTGGCCCCCCTTCTCCCGAAGTTACGGGGGCAATTTGCCGAATTCCTTGACCACAGTTCACCCGACCGCCTCGGTATACTCTACCTGACCACCTGTGTCGGTTTCGGGTACGGGCCATGCACACACATCGCTAGAGGCTTTTCTCGGTAGCACGGGATCACTGACTTCACCACAACGGCTACGCATCACCCCTCACCCTTCACGCCGCCCGGATTTACCTAGACGACAGGCTACAGGCTTACACCAGTACTACCACTCACTGGCACAGCTACCCCACTACGTCACCCCATCACTTGACTACCGCGGAATCAGGTCCCATGCACTCACACAACAACTCCGAAGAGCCACCATGCTCGCGGATGGTTAGTCTCAACCGTTTCACCATGGGCGCGTGCACACGGGTACGGGAATATCAACCCGTTCTCCATCGACTACGCCTGTCGGCCTCGCCTTAGGCCCCGACTCACCCTGGGCGGACGAACCTGCCCCAGGAACCCTTAGTCAATCGGCGGCAGAGATTCTCACTCTGCTCTCGCTACTCATGCCTGCATTCTCACTCCCACACACTCCACGCCAGCCTTACGGCGACGCTTCACTGCATGCAGGACGCTCCCCTACCCAACCAAGCAAAACTTGATTGACACGGCTTCGGCGGTGCACTTCAGCCCCGCTACATTGTCGGCGCAGGACCACTTGACCAGTGAGCTATTACGCACTCTTTCAAGGATGGCTGCTTCTAAGCCAACCTCCTGGTTGTCTGGGCAATCCCACATCCTTTCCCACTGAGCGCACACTTAGGGGCCTTAGCCGGTGTTCTGGGCTGTTTCCCTCTCGACGATGAAGCTTCTCCCCCACCGTCTCACTGCCACGCTCAACCCAGGCGTATTCGGAGTTTAGCTGACGTCAGTAACCCATAAGGCCCATCAACCAACCAGTGCTCTACCCCACCCAGGCAACACGCAACGCTGCACCTAAATGCATTTCGGGGAGAACCAGCTATCACGGAGTTTGATTGGCCTTTCACCCCTACCCACAACTCATCCCCCAGGTTTTCAACCCTGGTGGGTTCGGGCCTCCACACGGTCTTACCCGCGCTTCACCCTGGCCATGGGTAGATCACTCCGCTTCGGGTCTGCACCACGCGACTCAACGCCCTCTTCAGACTCGCTTTCGCTCCGGCTACCCCACACAAGGTTAACCTCGCCACGCAGCAGCAACTCGCAGGCTCATTCTTCAAAAGGCACGCCATCACACAACCCCAAAAGGTCACGCTCTGACGGATTGCAGGCACATGGTTTCAGGAACTATTTCACTCCCCTCCCGGGGTACTTTTCACCATTCCCTCACGGTACTATCCACTATCGGTCACCAGGAAGTATTTAGGCTTAGCGAGTGGTCCCGCCAGATTCACAGCACCCTCCACGGAAACGCTGCTACTCGGGAACACCACCACACGCGCCATGTGCATTTTCGCCTACGGGACTCTCACCCACTCCGGCCAGGCATCCCAACCTGTTCAACTAACACACACAACCACGCTGAAGAGCCGGCAGCCTCCTCCAGTAATGCCCCACAACACCGAACACGCAACCCCTGCCAGGTATCCCACGCGCCCGGTTTAGCCTCCTCCGCTTTCGCTCGCCACTACTCACGGAATCACCAGTGTTTTCTCTTCCTACGGGTACTAAGATGTTTCACTTCCCCGCGTTCCCCCCGCAACCCTATACATTCAGGAAGCGGTAACCCGACATCACTCGGGCTGGGTTTCCCCATTCGGACACCCTCGGATCACAGCTCGGTTGACAGCTCCCCGAGGCATTTCGCAGCCTCCCACGTCCTTCATCGGCCCCTGGTACCAAGGCATCCACCATGTGCCCTACATAACTTGGCCACAAAGATGCTCGCATCCACTATACAGTTCTCAAACAACAACCAAGAAAACACACCACGTGTGTTCTCTCAGACACCCAACAGCGTGCACGATGACAATCAAAACCGAGTGGCATTTCCACTAATCCTATGAGCCTTCCAGGCAGAAGAACATGCGTCTCCTACACCCGGAACACCCCACAACCCGGTCACCCGGACTATGGATGTGATATTGCTCCTTAGAAAGGAGGTGATCCAGCCGCACCTTCCGGTACGGCTACCTTGTTACGACTTCGTCCCAATCGCCAGTCCCACCTTCGACCACTCCCCCCACAAGGGTTGGGCCATGGGCTTCGGGTGTTACCGACTTTCATGACGTGACGGGCGGTGTGTACAAGGCCCGGGAACGTATTCACCGCAGCACTGCTGATCTGCGATTACTAGCGACTCCGACTTCACGGGGTCGAGTTGCAGACCCCGATCCGAACTGAGACCGGCTTTAAGGATTCGCTCCACCTCACGGTATCGCAACCCTCTGTACCAGCCATTGTAGCATGTGTGAAGCCCTGGGCATAAGGGGCATGATGACTTGACGTCATCCCCACCTTCCTCCGAGTTGACCCCGGCAGTCTCCTGCGAGTCCCCACCATCACGTGCTGGCAACACAGGACAAGGGTTGCGCTCGTTGCGGGACTTAACCCAACATCTCACGACACGAGCTGACGACAGCCATGCACCACCTGCACACAGGCCACAAGGGAAACCCCCTCTCAGGGGCGATCCTGTGCATGTCAAACCCAGGTAAGGTTCTTCGCGTTGCATCGAATTAATCCACATGCTCCGCCGCTTGTGCGGGCCCCCGTCAATTCCTTTGAGTTTTAGCCTTGCGGCCGTACTCCCCAGGCGGGGCGCTTAATGCGTTAGCTACGGCACAGGAACCGTGGAAACAGTCCCCACACCTAGCGCCCACCGTTTACGGCGTGGACTACCAGGGTATCTAATCCTGTTCGCTCCCCACGCTTTCGCTCCTCAGCGTCAGTATCGGCCCAGAGACCCGCCTTCGCCACCGGTGTTCCTCCTGATATCTGCGCATTTCACCGCTACACCAGGAATTCCAGTCTCCCCTACCGAACTCAAGTCTGCCCGTATCGACCGCACGCCCACCGTTAAGCGGCAGGTTTTCACGGCCGACGCGACAAACCGCCTACGAGCTCTTTACGCCCAATAATTCCGGACAACGCTCGCACCCTACGTATTACCGCGGCTGCTGGCACGTAGTTAGCCGGTGCTTCTTCTACACCTACCGTCACCCGAAGGCTTCGTCGATGTCGAAAGAGGTTTACAACCCGAAGGCCGTCATCCCCCACGCGGCGTTGCTGCGTCAGGCTTTCGCCCATTGCGCAAGATTCCCCACTGCTGCCTCCCGTAGGAGTCTGGGCCGTGTCTCAGTCCCAGTGTGGCCGGTCACCCTCTCAGGCCGGCTACCCGTCGTCGCCTTGGTAGGCCATCACCCCACCAACAAGCTGATAGGCCGCGGGCTCAACCTGCACCGCCGGAACTTTCCACACACAGACCATGCGGCCATGTGTCCTATCCGGTATTAGACCTCGTTTCCAAGGCTTATCCCAGAGTGCAGGGCAGATTACCCACGTGTTACTCACCCGTTCGCCACTCATCCACCCCGAAGGGCTTCAGCGTTCGACTTGCATGTGTTAAGCACGCCGCCAGCGTTCGTCCTGAGCCAGGATCAAACTCTCCAACAATGTTTAGAGAAAAATCCTGCCCCGAAATAAACGAGGCACCCCGATCAAAACCACAAAGGCCGACCAGGGCATAAAATCAATCTAATGAGTTACCACTCATCATCATCGGCACGCTGTTGAGTTCTCAAAGAACACACCCACACCATCACCCACAACCCCCAACCTCAGGGCCGCGAACTCCGGGGAGTCATTTCCGTCTTTCGTTCTTGCGATGTTCCAAACTCTAGCAGGCCCGTTTTTCCGCTGTTTCAGGGGGGTCAACCTCGCGGTCACCCGCACCCCGGAACGTCGAGAAACCCGATCCGCATTTAGAGTTTTGTATTCGAGTCACCCACTCTACCAGGACTAACTGGGAGCTTGGTTCGTGACCCCGTCGCGCCCGGTCCGTTTGTTTCCGGCCCGTTCCGCGCTGACTTGGAATAAGTTACGCGCCGACCGACTCAAAGTCAAGTCAGCGCCCAGCAGGACCGGAAGGAGGTAAACCAGCAGGTCACCCGCCGTTTCCGGCCCTGCGAACAGGCTAGTACAGCACCTTGATCCCTGCAGTGTGACGCTTGCCACGTCGAATGACCGCCCAGCGGCCGTGCAGCAGGTCCTCCTTCGACACGGACCACGTCTCATCTGCGATTTTGGTGTTGTTGACGTAGGCGCCGCCTTCGTTGACGGTGCGCCGGGCGGCCCCGCGGCCCTGTGCGAGACCTGCTTCGACGAGCAGGTCGACGATGGTCGGCTCGTCGGACAGGCGCACTTCGCCGGTGGGGACCTCGGCCATCACGGCGTCCAGCGTGGCCTCGTCCAGCTCGGCGAAGTCGCCGCGGCCGAACAGGGCTTGGCTGGCGGCGATGACCTGGTGGGTCTGCTCCTGCCCGTGGACGAGGGTCGTGAGCTCTTCGGCGAGCCTGCGCTGGCCGGCGCGCTGCTGCGGGCGCTCGGCGGTGGTGCGCTCCAGCTCCTCGATCTCCTCGTGGTCGAGGAACGTGAACAGGCGCAGGTACTTGCCCACGTCGGCGTCCGAGGAGTTCACGAAGTACTGGTACCAGGCGTAGGGCGAGGTCAGCTCGGGGTCGAGCCACACGTTGCCGCCGCCGGTGGACTTGCCGAACTTGCGGCCCTCCGCGTCGGTGACCAGCGGGAGGGTCAGGGCGTGGCCGGTGGCGTTCTCCTGGCGGCGCAGCAGGTCCACGCCTGCGACGATGTTGCCCCACTGGTCGGAGCCGCCGAGCTGCAACCGGGTGCCGTGCCTGCGGTAGAGCTGCACGAAGTCGTTGGCCTGCAACAGCATGTAGCTGAACTCGGTGTACGACAGGCCGTCGCCTTCCAGGCGGCGCTTGACCGTCTCCCTGGACAGCATCGTGTTGATGGAGAAGTGCTTACCGACCTCGCGGAGGAACTCGGTGACCGGGAGCTGCGCGGTCCAGTCCGAGTTGTCGGCGACCAGCGCGCCCGTCGGGGACTCCGGAGCGCCGTCCGGGACGAAGTCGACGAACTTCGCGAGCTGGTGCCCGATCCGCTCCGTCCACTCCCGCACGGTGTCGATGTCGTGCAGGTTGCGCTCACCGGTGTCGCGCGGGTCGCCGATCAGGCCGGTCGCGCCGCCGGAGAGCACCACCGGGCGGTGCCCGGCGAGCTGGAAGCGGCGCAGCGTCAGCAGCGGGATGAGGTGACCGGCGTGCAGGCTCGGCGCGGTCGGGTCGAAGCCCGCATACAGAGTGAGCGGTCCGGAGTCCAGGTCCGAACGCAGCGCGTCGAGGTCGGTGGATTGCGCGATCAGGCCGCGCCAGGACAGCTCGTCAAGGATGTGCTCGCTCACGCGACCAGTCTGGCGCATCCCGGCAATCGGTTTTATGCCTGGTCCCGGCTCCGGCGGCGGCCGCCCCTCCGGTACGGACTGACCGAGGGGGAACCGTCGATCCAGGAGCGCCACGGGAGGTCGACGGCGGTGGCGACGCCGACGCGCGGCCCGGTCCGGACGTCGTCCTCGTCGACGTCGGTGCCGGCGAACAGGCGGACCGGTGAGTCGGGGGCGGTGAGGTCGATGCCGTTGTGCTCGCCGGTGATGCCGAGAACACCGGCCAGGCGCGCCGGTCCGCTGGCGAGCTGGGCGTCCTTGCGCACGGCGGGGCGGCGGCGCCGGGCCAGTTCGGTGCCTTCGAGGACTTCGCCCCCGCGCAGCAGCACCGCGCCCGGGGTGCCGTTCTCGGTGCACACCACGTTGATGCAGAAGTGCATGCCGTAGACGAAGTAGACGTAGAGGTGACCTGCCGGGCCGAACATCACGGCGTTGCGCTGGGTCATGCCGCGGTAGCAGTGCGAGGCGGGGTCGTCGCCGCCCCGGTAGGCCTCGACTTCGACGAGCCGGATCCGCACGTCGCCCTCCGGGTGGCTCGACCGCAGCTCGCAGCCGAGCAGGCGGCGGGCCACCCAGAGGGGGTCGTGTGCGAGGTCTTCGCGCTTGAGCTGGCTCACGGGCGGAACAGTACCGACCGAACGCGAGGGGTCTTCACGCCGTCAGCCAGGCACGATGCTCGCGGATGGCCTCGAACACCCGGTCCCGCTGCTCGTTCACACGATCGGGTGCGGTTCCGCCGTGCGAGTCCCGGGAGGCGATGGAGCCGGGCACGGTCAGCACCTCGCGGACCGCGGGGGTGAGCGCGGGGTGCGCGGCGGCGAGCTCCTCGTCGGTGAGGTCGTTGAGGCCGACGTCGCGGGCCTCGGCGGTGCGCACGCACTCCCCCGACGCCTCGTGCGCCACGCGGAACGGGACGCCTTGGCGCACCAGCCACTCGGCGATGTCGGTGGCCAGGGTGAAGCCGGCGGGGGCGAGTTCGGCGAGCCGCTCGGTGTGGAAGGTGAGCGTGCCGAGCATTCCGGCCATCGCCGGGAGCAGGAGGTCGAGCTGCTCGACGGAGTCGAACACCGGCTCCTTGTCCTCCTGCAGGTCCCGGTTGTAGGCCAGCGGCTGCGCTTTGAGGGTCGCGAGCAGGCCGGTGAGGTTGCCGATCAGCCGGCCGGACTTGCCGCGGGCGAGTTCGGCGACATCCGGGTTCTTCTTCTGCGGCATGATCGAGCTGCCGGTGGCCCAGGCGTCGTCGAGCGTGACGTACCGGAACTCCGCGGTGTTCCAGATGATGACCTCTTCGGCGACGCGGGAGAGGTTCACCGCGAGCATGGCCAGGCAGAACGCGGATTCCGCCGCGAAGTCGCGGGAGGCGGTGCCGTCGATGGAGTTGTCCACCGCGCCGCCGTCGAAGCCGAGTTCCGCGGCCACCGCCTGCGGGTCGAGGCCCAGCGACGATCCGGCGAGCGCGCCCGAGCCGTACGGGGAGAACGCGGTGCGCGCGTCCCAGTCGCGCAACCGGCTGACGTCGCGCAGCAGCGCCTGGCAGTGCGCGAGCAGGTGGTGGCCGAGCAGCACCGGCTGGGCGTGCTGGAGGTGGGTGCGGCCGGGCAGCACCGCGTCCGGGTGCGCCTGGGCCTGGCCGGCGAGCGCGTCGACGACGTCGAGCACGCCGGCGGCGACGCGGCGGGTGGCGTCGCGCAGCCACATCCGGAACAGGGTCGCGACCTGGTCGTTGCGGGAGCGGCCCGCGCGCAGCTTGCCGCCGAGGTCGGTGCCGACCCGCTCCAGCAGGCCGCGTTCGAGCGCGGTGTGCACGTCCTCGTCTTCGACGACGGGCTGGAACGCGCCGGATTCGACGTCGGCGGCGAGCACGTCGAGGCCCCGGTGCATCCGGTCGAGCTCGTCGGCGGTGAGCAGGCCCGCCTGGTGCAGCACGCGGGCATGCGCGCGGGAACCGGCGATGTCGTAGGGCGCCAGCCGCCAGTCGAAGTGGGTGGAGAGGCTGAGCGCGGCCATGGCCTCGGCCGGGCCGGAGGCGAAGCGGCCGCCCCACAGTTTGGTGGGCTCGCTGCCTTGCTGGGTCACGATGTCTTCCTCATCTTGCGTCGTCAGGTGGTGGTGTTCGGGTCCCGCCGGTCCGCGGCGTCACCGTCGTCGGGGTTCTCGATGCCGTCCGGCGGTGGCATCCGCTCGCCGGAGGCCATGTTGGTGAACCGCTCGGCCAGGTCGAGGCCGGTGAGCGGTTCCCTGGCGAGGACCATGACGGTGTCGTCGCCCGCGATGGAGCCGACCGCTTCCAGCAGGGCGGCGCGGTCGATCGCGCTGGCCAGGAACTGCGCCGCACCCGGCGGGGTGCGCAGCACGGTGAGGTTGCCGGAGCCGTCGGCCGAGACGAGCAGTTCGGCCAGCAACCGGCTGAGCCTCGTGGTGCCACCTTGCACCCCGCGCACGGGGCTGCCGTCTTCGGGGATGACGTAGACCGCCGCTCCCCCGTCGGGTCCGCGCAGTTTCACCGCGCCCAGTTCGTCGAGGTCGCGCGACAGCGTGGCCTGGGTGACGTCGATGCCGTCGCCCGCCAGCAGCTTCGCGAGCTCGGTCTGGCTGCGGATGCCCATCGTCGAGACGAGCTCGACGATGCGCGCCTGCCGGGCCGCCCTGGTGGTCATGACCGCTGCACCAGCCAGGCGAGCAGGGCCTTCTGCGCGTGCAGGCGGTTCTCGGCTTCGTCGAACACGGCGCTGGCGGGGCCGTCGAGGACCTCGTCGGTGACTTCCCAGCCGCGGTGCGCGGGCAGGCAGTGCAGCACGCTGGTGTCGACGCCGGTGGCGGCGAGCAGTTCGGTGTTGATCTGGAACGGGCGGAACGGGCTGACGCGGTCCTTGCCGTCGTTCTCCTGGCCCATGGAGGTCCAGGAGTCGGTGACGAGCACGTCGGCTCCGTCGACGGCGGAGCGGGCGTCGTGGTGCACCCGGACGGAGCCGCCGGTCTCGGCCGCCCGCTTGCCCGCGGCTTCGAGCACCCACGGCGCGGGGGCGAAGCCTTCGGGTGCTCCGACGCGGACGTGCATGCCCGCGGTGACGCCGCCGATGAGCAGCGAGTGCGCCATGTTGTTGGCGCCGTCGCCGAGGTAGGTGAGGGTGCGGCCGGGCAGGTCGCCGTGGCGTTCCCGCACGGTCTGCAGGTCGGCGAGGACCTGGCAGGGGTGGAACTCGTCGGTGAGCGCGTTGACGACGGGCACCGCGGACACGCCGGCCATCGCTTCGATGCGGGCTTGGGCGAAGGTGCGCCAGACGACGGCGTCGACGTAGCGGGACAGCACGCGCGAGGTGTCCTCGATGGTCTCCTCGCGGCCGAGCTGCATCATGCGGCCGTCGACCACGATCGGCTGACCGCCGAGCTGGTGGATGCCGACTTCGAAGGACAGCCGGGTGCGGGTGGAGTTCTTCTCGAAGATCACCGCGATGGAGCGGCCTTCGAGGGAGCGGTCCGCGAGCCGGTCGGTCTTGAACCGGGCTGCGAGGTCGAGGATCTCGGTCTGCTCCTGCGGGCTCAGGTCGTCGTCGCGCAGAAAATGCCGGAGTGTCACGGGGTCACCTCCGTGGCTTCGTGGTGGTGGGAGTGGGTTCGGGTCAGCCGAGCAGGCCGGGCAGGTCGGTCAGCAACCGGCGGGCCTGGTCGGCGGTGAGCACCAGCGCCGGGCTGAGCCGGAGCACGTCCGGTTGCACGGCGTTGATGAGGTATCCGGCGTCCTGGGCCGCCGCGGCGGTGGCGGCGGCGACGGGTTCGGTGAGGCGGATCGCCAGCAGCAGCCCTTGGCCGCGCACTTCGGCGATCAGCGGGTGCCGGAGGTCGCGGACGCCGTCGGCGAGCAGTTCACCGAGCGCCTTGACGTGGTCGAGCAGTCCGTCGGCGGCGATGGTGTCGAGCACGGCGAGCGAGGCGGCGCACGCGACGGGGTTACCGCCGAAGGTGGTGCCGTGCTGGCCGGGTTGCAGCAGTTCGCCCGCGTCGCCGACGCCGATGCAGGCGCCGAGGGAGAGGCCGCCGCCGAGGCCCTTGGCGAGGGTGATGACGTCGGGTTCGATGCCGTCGCGCTGGAAGGCGAACCAGTGGCCGGTGCGGCCGATGCCGGTCTGCACCTCGTCGATGACCAGCAGCGCGCCGTGCCTGCTGGTGATCTCGCGCGCGGCCCGCAGGTAGCCCTCGGGCGGGACGATGACGCCGTTCTCGCCCTGCACGGGTTCGAGCACGAGCGCGGCCGTCGTGTCGTCCACGGCGGATTCGAGCGCGGCGACGTCGCCGTAGGGGACGTGCTCGACTCCGGCGGGCATCGGCGCGAACGGTTCCTGCTTCGCGGGCTGGCCGGTGAGCGCCAGCGCGCCCATGGTCCGGCCGTGGAAGCCGCCTTCGGTGGCGACGATCTTGAGCCGCCCGGTCCGCCGGGCGATCTTGAACGCCGCTTCGTTGGCTTCGGCGCCGGAGTTGCAGAACAGGACGCGTCCGCGCCCGGTGAACCCGGAGAGGTCGAGCAGCCGCTCGGCGAGCTTCAGGCCCGGGTCGTGGGCGTAGAAGTTGGAGACGTGCCCGAGGGTGCCGATCTGCTCGGTCACCGCCCGCACCACGGCCGGGTGGGCGTGGCCGAGGGCGTTGACGGCGATGCCGCCGACGAAGTCGAGGTAGGTCTTGCCGTCGGCGTCGGTGACCTCGCAGCCGGAGCCGCTGGTCAGGGTGAGCTTCGGGGTGCCGTAGTTGCCCATCATGGACGCCTGCCAGCGCTGCGCCCCGGTGGTGTTGGTGGTCATGCGTTCTCGTCTTCCTTCCCGGGCAGCACCATGGTTCCGACGCCGGCGCTGGTGAACACTTCGAGCAGCACCGAGTGCGCGAGCCTGCCGTCGATGACGTGCGCTCGCGGCACGCCGCCGCGCACGGCGCGCAGGCACGCCTCCATCTTCGGCACCATCCCGGAGGCCAGTCCGGGAAGCAGTTCTTCGAGCTGGTCGGCGTCGAGCCGGGACACCAGCGAGGAGCGGTCGGGCCAGTCGGTGTAGAGGCCTTCGACGTCGGTGAGCACGACGAGCTTCTCCGCGCCGAGGGCCACGGCGAGCGCTCCGGCGGCGGTGTCGGCGTTGACGTTGTGCACCACGCCGTCGACGTCGGGCGCGACGGTGGACACGACGGGGATGCGTCCGGCGCTGATCAGGTCGAGCACCGCGTCGGGGTTGACGGCGACGACGTCGCCGACGAGGCCGACGTCCACGGGTTCGCCGTCGACGGTGGCGGTGCGGCGCGCGGCGGTGAACAGCTGCGCGTCCTCGCCGGACATGCCCACGGCGTGCGGGCCGTGCTTGTTGATGAGGCCGACGAGTTCGCGCCCGACCTGGCCGACCAGGACCATCCGCACCACGTCGAGCGTTTCGGGCGTGGTGACGCGCAGGCCGCCGCGGAATTCGCCGGCCATGCCGAGGCGGTCGAGCATCGAGGTGATCTGCGGTCCGCCGCCGTGCACGATGACGGGGTGCAGGCCCGCGAGCCGCAGGAACACCATGTCCTGCGCGAACGCGGCTTTGAGCTCGTCGTCGACCATGGCGTTGCCGCCGTACTTGATGACGACGGTGGCGCCGTGGAAGCGCTCCAGCCAGGGCAGTGCTTCGACGAGCACGCTGGCCTTCTCGGCGGCGGTGGCGAGCCTGTCTGCCGGGGTCGGTGTCATGAGGAGTACGCGCTGTTCTCTTCGACGTAGTCGTGCGACAGGTCGGTGGACAGGATGGTGGCCGTCTGGTCGCCGAGGTGCAGGTCCACGACGATCCGGATGTCGCGGCCGGTGAGGTCGGCTTCGCCGCGGTCGCGGTTGGGCAGGCCACCGGCGAACAGCGAGACGTCGTTGGTGATGATCTCGACGCGGTCCACGTCGATCTCGGCCTTCGCCCGCCCGAGCGCCATCGCGATCCGGCCCCAGTTGGGGTCGGAGCCGAACAGCGCGGTCTTGACCAGGTTGTCCTCGGCGATGATCCGTCCGATGTGGACGGCGTCGTCCTCGGTGCGCGCGCCGCGCACGGTGATGTCGACGGCCTTGGTGGCGCCTTCGGCGTCGCCTTGGAGCTGGCGGACGAGGTCGGTGCTCACGGCGGTGAGGACCTCGGTCAGCTCGTCGGCGGTGGGTTCGACGCCGGAGGCTCCGGAGGCCAGCAGCAGCACGGTGTCGTTGGTGGAGGTGCCGCCGTCGACGTCGAGCCGGTCGAAGGTGGTGCGGGTGGCGGCGCGCAGCGCGGCGTCGAGGGTCTCGGGGGCGACGACGGCGTCGGTGGTGAGGACGCTGAGCATGGTCGCCATGTTGGGGGCGAGCATGCCCGCGCCCTTGGCGAAGCCGCCGACGCTCCAGCCGTTCCCGGTGGCGAGCGCCTGCTTGGCCTTGCTGTCGGTGGTCAGCACCGCCGTCGCCGCGTCGGTCCCGGCGGCTTCGGTGTCCGCGAGCGCCGCCGCCGCACTGTCCACTCCGGACACAACGGCGGGCATCGGGAGGCGTTCGCCGATCAGGCCCGTGGAGCACACGGCGACGTCGATGGCGCCGACGCCGAGCACTTCGGCGACCTTCTCAGCGGTGGCGTGGGTGTCCTGGAAGCCTTCGGGTCCGGTGCAGGCGTTGGCGCCGCCGGAGTTGAGCACCACGGCGCGCAGGCTGCGCTCCTGCAGCACCTGCTGGGACCACAGCACCGGGGCCGCTTTGACCTTGTTGGTGGTGAACACGCCGGCCGCGGTGTGGCGCGGGCCGTCGTTGACGATCAGAGCGAGGTCCCGGGCTCCGCTCGCCTTGATCCCGGCGGGCACACCGGCCGCCCGGAATCCGGCGGGGGCTGTGACGCTCATGCGAATTCCTCCGTGGTGACGGTGTGACCTGAGTTGATCAACGCGGTCCGGGCCTGCTCCGCCGATCCGGCGGGGACGAGGATCCAGTCGGTGTCGAAGGTGGACAGTGTGAAGACGCTGATCCCGGCCTGCGCCAACGGGGTCAGCAAAGCGGCGAGGACACCGGTGAGCGCGAAGTCCAGCGGGCCGCGGACCTCCAGCGCCCGGAACGGGCCTTCGACGGCGGCCTGCGCACCGAGTCCGGTCGCCTGGTCGTGGCCGAGGACGATCGCGCGCTCCTCGGCGGTGGCCAGTTCGGCGCGGATCGGCCCGCCTCCGAGGGCGAGGTCCGCGGTCGCCGGAACCTTCGCGACGGCGAGGTGTTCGGGGTGCAGCCGCAGTTCCAGTGCGGTCACGGCGCGATCCCCGCGAGCGGCAGCCCGGTGGTCTCCGGCAGGCCCTTGGCGAGGTTCATGCACTGCACGGCGCCGCCCGCGGTGCCCTTGGTGAGGTTGTCCTCGGCGCCGACGACCACGAGGCGGTTCGCGTCGGGGTCGATGGCGACCTGGAGGTGCACGGTGTTCGCGCCGAGCGTCGCGGAGGTCTGCGGCCAGGAGCCTTCGGGCAGCACGTGCACGAACGGCTCGTCGCCGTAGGCGTCGAGGTAGACCTTGCGGGCGGCGGCGACGTCGAGGTCACCGCGCAGCGGTGCGCTGCAGGTGGCGAGGATGCCGCGCGACATGGGCGCGAGCACGGGCGTGAACGACACCTTCACGGGTTCGCCCGCGACGGCGCTGAGGTTCTGCACCATCTCCGGGGTGTGCCGGTGCGCGCCGCCGACTCCGTAGGCGCTGGCCGAACCCATGACCTCGGCGGAGAGCAGGTGCGGCTTGAGCGCGCGGCCCGCGCCGGAGGTCCCGGTCACGGCGACGACGACGGCCTCCGGCTCGACCAGGCCCGCCGCGAACGCGGGCGCGAGCGCCAGCGAGGAGACGGTCGGGAAGCAGCCCGGCACCGCGATCCGGCTGGCGGAGCGCAGCGCGTCGCGCCCGCCGGGGAGTTCGGGGATGCCGTAGGGCCAGGTGCCGGGGTGGTCGCCGCCGTACCAGCGGGTCCACGCCTCGGGGTCGTTGAGCCGGTGGTCGGCGCCGCAGTCGATGACCGTGGTGTCGTCGCCGAGTTCGGCGGCCAGCGCGGCGGAGTGGCCGTGCGGCAGCGCGAGGAAGACGACGTCGTGCCCGGAGAGCTCGGCAGCGTTGGTCTCGGTGAGTTCGCGGTCGGCCAGCGGCAGCAGGTTCGGGTGGTGCGCGCCCAGCTTCGTGCCCGCGTTGCCGCCGGCGGTCAACGTCCCGATCTCCACTTCGGGGTGCGCCAGCAGCAGACGCAGGAGTTCCCCGCCCGCGTAACCGCTCGCACCCGCCACTGCCACCCGAATCGCCATGCGGATGATTATGCATCCTCGTGCAACATCAATCAAGGAAGTATGCGGGCCGCCACGCCCGACCCCGCCCTGATCAGAGCCAGACGAGGCGGACCTCGCGGATCATCGCGAACATCTCGAAGGTCGCTTCGGCGGACTCCGCGTTGCCCAGCATTCCGTGCGGGCTCATGAACACCGCACCCGCGTCGTCGCTACCGGGAGGGCGCTGCGCGGTGCAGTCCAGTCCCCACACGCAGAGCTCCGCGTCGACGACCTCGCCACCGTCCTCGTCCCGGATCAACTCGTAGACCGCGAAACCGCGCGGACGCACGCCTTCCGCCAGCTCCCGCAACAACTCCGCCTCGCCATCGCCGTGCATCACCGCTCCGTTCGCCGACGTTCTGTACCGGTGAAGCTATTAGGAATGATTCCGCGCGTCATTTACACGACCAGGTGATCCACAAAAGCCGGGTGAGCTGTGACGATGATCCGCATGCTGACCACTCCCGACCCGCGCATGCTCCGGATCCAACTCGGCATAGAACTGCGCCGTCTACGCGAGGAAGCCGACCGCAGCACCTTCGAAGCGGCCGATGTGCTGGGCTGCAAGCAGCCGAAGATGAGCAAGGTCGAAGGCGGCAGCCAAGGCATCAAACCCGAGGAAGTGGTGCAGCTGCTGGATTTCTACGGCGCGCCCGCGAAGCAGCGACGGTATCTCTCCGAGGTCGCCGAGCAGGCGGCGAAGCGCAACCGGCCGAAGAAGTACCACCGCGACGCCGTCCCCGACTGGTTCCAGCGGTTCCTCGCGCTGGAGAGCGCGGCTACGGAGCTACGGTTGTACGAAGTGGAGATCATCACCGGGCTGCTCCAGACTGAGGACTACGCACGCTCCACGATCCAGGCGTGGGAGCCCGCGGCTGATCCCCGTGTCGTCGAGCAGCAGGTGCGGACCCGCATCAGTCGACAAGGCTCATTGTCGCGGTCGCGTTCACCTCTCAAGCTGCACGCCGTGCTCAGCGAAGCCGCCTTGCATCGGATGCAGGGCGACGCGAACACGATGCGATCGCAGCTGGCACATCTGCTCACCATGTCCGAGCTGCCGAACATCACGCTGCAAGTACTCCCCTTCGCGGTCCCGAACCGGATAGCAGTCACCTCCAGCGCAATGTTGCTGAACTTGCCCGAACAACGGTTGGCGAGCGTCTACCTGGAGGACTTCTTCGGCGCGACTTATCTCTACGAGCCTGAGGACTACACGCGCTACAGCGTTCTGTTCGAGCGCTTGAGCGCAGCTGCTCTCCCACACCGTGAAACGCAGGCGCTGATCGCTAAGGTGCTGGATACCTACGCAGTTACCCGCGACTGAGAGAGGCTCAAATGGCGGACACGTCCTTAGCTTGGGGGCCTTGGACCAAGTCCAGCCACAGCAGCTCCAGCGGTGGTCAGTGCATCGAGATCGCCTTTTCGCCCAGCGCCGCCAGCTGGAGGAAGGCTAGTCGCAGCCAGGGAAACGGCGGCGCATGCGTTGAGGTCGCAGTGCAGCCGTCCGTCGTCGGGTTGCGGGACTCGAAGGACTCCGACGGCCCGGTCCTCGCAGTAGGACGCGGCACCTTCGAGTCGTTCCTGCGGGCGGTCAAATCCGGGCGCGTGTGACCCGTCGCGAAGATCGGCCGAAACGAGGACTGCCGGTCACTTCGCGCTGCTAGGGTCCCTCCCCGCGAGGAGGGGGCACAGTGGGATACGAGGTTGTGACCAGGGAGTTGGAGTCGGCGGCGAAAGCCGCGCGCTCGGCTGCCGAACAGGCCAGGTCGGTGCGGCTCCAGGCCGCCACCGACAAGATCACCCAAGCGATGCCCGGCTCCACCTCGGCGCCCGCCGCCGGACGCACCGGGAACAGCTGGCGCGGCACGCTCGACACGTGGAACCGGGACACCGAGCACTACGCGGACTCGCTCGACAAGAGCGCCTCGGACTACGCCGCTCAAGAAGGCGACGCCGCCGACGAGCTCAAGGCCTCCCAGGGCGGTGGCTCCTGATGGTGAACATCGGCGACCTCCGCCGCTGGAACCCCGACCTCCTCGACGACGCCATCGACGACCTGAAGCGGGAACAGGAAAGCCTGGTCCGCTTGGACGACGAGCTCGCGAGCTCCGGGAGGCCGAAGGAGTGGCAGGGCAAAGCGGCCGACTCCGCGAACGCCGAGCACGGCAAGCTCGGCGAACGCATGCGGGAACTCGTCGTCGAGGTGTCCACGGTCCGCAGCGCGGCCATCCCCACCGTCGACGAGATCCGGGCGGTGCAGGACCAGCTCACCGAAGTCGACGGCCTGGCGCGGGCGTACAACTTCCGCATCGGCGATGACGGGAAGGTGCAAGACCTCGGCACTCCCCCGGACACCCCTGCCGACGAGGTCAGCAGCGTCGACGAGAACCGCTACCGCCGGATCCGTCCCGACCTGGTCGAACGCGTCCAAAACGTCCTGAAGCGCGCGGCCGACGCCGATGCCGAACTGGCCAAGGTCCTCGGCGACGCCGACAAGGACCTGATGGACGCGCGCGGTGCCAAGAACCTCGCCGACGCGGCGGCGCTCGGTGACGCGCGTGGTCTCGGCGAAACGATCGAACCGCCGCCGCCGGGCGATCCCGCGAAGAACGCCGACTGGTGGAAATCCCTGCCCGCCGAAACGAAATCCGCGCTCGCCGCCGCTCCCCCGGCCTGGCTCGGCGGCATGGACGGCATCCCCGCGTCCGTCCGCAACACCGCCAACGTCAACCGCATCGACGACGAACGCAGCACGCTGCAAGCGGAGGCGGCGCGGCTGCAGAGCGCGGTCAACAAGCCACGCCCCGGCCCCGGCGGTGACCTGGTCCAAGGCAGGTACCAGCGCGAACTGGACCAGGTCAACTCGAAGCTGACCTCCTTGGACAAGGTGGAGACGGTGTTGGAGCGGGGAGATCGGCAACTCCTGGTGCTCGACACCTCCGGCGAGCGCACCAAGGCGGCCGTGGGCATCGGGGACGTCGACACCGCAGACCACGTCAGCGTGTTCACGCCGGGCATGGACAGCAGCGTCGAAGGCGGAAGCCTGGGCGACTACGACCGGAACATGGACATGCTGGCGCAGGACGCGCAGTCGCAGTCCGACCAGTACGGCGACGGTGGCGAGGTCGCGACGGTGACGTGGCTCGGTTACGAGGCGCCTCAACTGGACGAGACACTCGACCCCAGCGATTCCGTGGCCAGTTCGGCTCCGGCCAAGCGCGGCGCCGAAGATCTGGCGGATTTCTACCGGGGCATCAACGAATCTCGGACGGACGATCCGAACCTGGTCGCGATGGGCCACTCGTACGGATCCACCACCACGGGGTATGCGCTGCAGGAGGAAGGAACCGGAGTGGACGCCGCGCTCACTCTGGGATCTCCCGGCGTAGGAACACCATCGGTCAGCGATATCAACGTTCCCGAAGACCGGTTCTACAACCTCGAATCGGGCGGGGACGTCGTCGCCGACCTCGGGCGTTTCGGCGGTGATCCGTCCTGGAAACCGGGGATCGACGACCTGTCGACCGAGGACGCCGTCGCGCCCGACGGGCAGCGCCTCAAGGAGTCGAGCGGGCACGGCACCGGTGGACCGACCGGCTACCTCACCCGCGGGAACACCAGCCAGTACAACGCCAGCGTCATCGCGGCCGGAGTCCCGGACCGCGCCGTGAACAGCTGGGGATGACCGACCGAGAGCGGGGACCGACCATGAAGCGCTTCGCAGTCCTGGCGGCGCTCACCCTGAGCCTCACCGGATGCGGTGGCGGCGAGTTGGGGCCGAAGTTTGGAGGAAGCATGGAAGAGCAGCGCGCCGAACTCATGAGCAGGCCCAGCATGGAGGAGGCCAGCGCTCGGTACCTCGAGATGCAAGGTCGCCTCCGGGACGAACTCGCCGCGGCCTTCCCCTGGATCCAATGGGAGCAGAGCCGCGAGCTCCACCGCGCCGGATGCTCCGACTTCGACGCCTTCACCGATACCGGCGAGAGCCAAACCCTCGGAGCTTGGCGGTCCGAAGGCAACATCCCCGACCCCGAGTGGCCTCGCGCTGAGCAGATCGTCGCCCAGGTCAGCGCCGAATACGGCTTCACACCGCCGGAAACCGTCGTCAGCCGCCCCTCCGACCACCAGGTCGTCGGCAGCGACCGCTACGGCGCGGGCTACCGCTTCGGCACCGCCAAGCGCACCGTCCTCTCCGGCTCCACCGGCTGTCACCTCCCGCAAGCCGAGAAGGACAAGCTGACACGCGGTGGCTCCTGATGGTGAACATCGGCGACCTCCGCCGCTGGAACCCCGACCTCCTCGACGACGCCATCGACGACCTGAAGCGGGAACAGGATCGGCTCGTCGGCTTGGACGACGAACTGGCGCACTCCGGTCGGCCGAAGGAGTGGCAGGGCAAAGCGGCCGACTCCGCCACGGCGGAGCACAGGAAGCTCGGCGAGCGACTGCGCGAACTCGTCGTCGAGGTCTCCACGGTCCGCAGCGCCACCATCGCCACCGCCGACGAGATCCGCGAGATCGGCCACGAACTCACCGAAGCCGAAGCGCTCGCCCACTCCCACCACTTCGCGATCGGCGAAGACGGGAGCATCGAAGATCTGGGCACACCGCTCGGCCTCCACCCCGATGAGGCGGAAAGCGTCAACGAAGACCGGAACAACCGCGTCCGCCCCGACCTCGCCGACCGGGTCGAGCGCATCCTGGCCCGCGCCACGGACACCGACCGCGAACTCGCCAAGGTCCTCGGCGACGCCGACAAGGACCTCATGGACACCCGCGGCGCGCACAACCTCGCGGAAGCGGCGGCCCTGGGAGACGCGCGCGGACTCGGCGAAACGATCGAGCCACCGCCACCCGGTGACCCGAAGCAGAACGCCGAGTGGTGGAAATCCCTGCCCGCCGAAACGAAATCGGCGCTGGCCACCGCTCCCCCGGCCTGGCTCGGCAACATGGACGGCATCCCCGGAGCAGTCCGCAACACCGCCAACATCAACCGCATCGACGACGAACGCGCGACGCTGCAAGCGGAAGCAACCCGGCTGCGGAACGAGATCAAGGCACTTCCGAACGGCCCCGGTTCGAGGGGCGACCGCGCCGCGCTGCGCAACCCACTGGACAAGGTCGAAGCAAAGCTGAAGTCCTTGGACCAGGTGGAGAAGGTCATGGCCAAGTCCGACCGCCAGCTGCTCGTGCTCGACACGTCGGGCGAACGCACCAAAGCAGCCGTCAGCATCGGGAACGTCGATACGGCCGAACACGTCTCGGTCTTCACACCTGGCCTGAACAGCACAGTCGAGGGAGGTAGCTTGGACGACTACGACCGGACCGCCTCACAGCTTCGCTACGACGCGAAACACCAGTCGACGATGTACGGCGACGGCGGCGATGTCGCTGCGGTAACTTGGCTCGGCTACGAAGCACCCCAGCTCAACGACAGCATCGGCGAGCAGTCCGTGGTCAGTTCCACCTCCGCCGAACGTGGTGGCGACAAGCTCTCCGACTTCTACCGAGGTATCAACGAGTCGCGCGACGACGACCCCCACCTCGTCGCCCTCGGCCACTCGTACGGGTCGACGACCACCGGGTACGCGTTGCAGCATGAGGGAACCGGCGTTGATGCCGCCGTCACGATGGGTTCCCCAGGAGTGGGAACGGACTCTCCCAGCAACTTCAACATTCCGGCCGGGCAGGCTTACAACATCGAATCCAGCTGGGACCCGGTCGCTGACCTGAGATGGTTCGGTGGAGATCCCTCCTCAACACCTGGGTTTCAGCAGCTTTCCGCAGACGAAGCCGTCACTCCGGATGGTCAACGCCTCGAAGCTTCGAGCGGACACAACACCGGCGGGCCGGACGGCTATCTGACCGATGGCAATACGAGCCAGTACAACGCCAGCGTCGTCGCGGCCGGGGTACCCGAACGCGCAGTTCGGGCATCCGATTGACCGAAGTACTCAGGCACAGAGGAACAAACCGTTGAAACGCTTGACGCTTCTCGCAGCCCTGGCACTCAGCCTCACGGCCTGTGGCAGCGACGATCCCGCTGAAGGAAGTATGGAAGACCAACGAGCTGAGTTGCTGCAGCGCCCCAGCATCGAAGAAGTCACCTCCCGCTACCAGGAGATGCACTCCCGCATCCGGGATGAGCTTGCGCAGAGCTTCCCTTCGATTCGTTGGGAAGAAGTCGAGAAGGGAACCAAAGCGGGCTGCATCGGGTTCGACGACTTCTCCAGTGCGTCCGAGAGCAACACCCTCGCCATGTGGGCCACCGATGGCACCATCCCCGACCCCGAGTGGCCTCGCGCTGAGCAGATCGTCGCTCAGGTCAGCGCCGAATACGGCTTCACACCGCCGGAAACCGTCGTCAGCCGCCCCTCCGACCACCAGGTCGTCGGCAGCGACCGCTACGGCGCGGGCTACCGCTTCGGCACCGCCAAGCGCACCGTCCTCTCCGGCTCCACCGGCTGCCACCTGCCGCAAGCCGAGAAGGACAAGCTCGCGCAGCAGCCCCAGTGAGCGGCTACGCCCTTCTCGTCACTTGAGACCGTGCGCGTTCTGGTCGGCGTGACCGGCAGAAGCCCAGTCACGCCGACCAGTTCACATCACTTCGGCAAGCCCGACGCGGTCTGGTTGACGATCTTCTCCAGCTCAGGGCACGCGTCGATCGAATCGGCCATCTTGCCGGAGATCCCGTAGATGGCCACGCCGCCGCCTGCATCGACCAAGATGTCGCAGCCCCCGGTGGTCCCTGATCCTGGGACGTTCGCGATCGCGGCCGATCGCCCGGCGATCGACCGCTTCTCGTACTTCTCCCAGTTGCCACCGGTCTCGTAGGACTCGACGGTCTCATCGACGTTCTTGTGGAGCGTGAGCGACATCTTCTCGCCGGTCCAGCGGCAACCGGGCTCAAAGCTGACCTGCGTGAACGGCTCGCTCTGAGGCGACAGCCCGAATCCGGTCAAGTCATCAGGGGAGAAGAACGCACAGGGATCGAAGGCCTCCAACGAGGCTCCAGCGGCATCCGAGGTCGGCGCCTGGGTCCCATCGCCCTCGCCCAAAGCGCACCCGGACAGCCCGACAAGAACCGCACTGCTGGCCACCACGGCCAGCGACCGGACAAGCTTGCTCACTGAATACCCACCTGCTGGTTGATCGGCTGAGCCTGGCCTCGCGGTCTTCGGTTTTCCCTTGCCGCCGCGAAACCGTCGCGTCCGCGCTCGTTAACCCACCACTCTGCACCCTGCTTATCGGCCCCTGAACGTCGAGCACCTTAGCGCGTCGTTGCGGAAAGGATCACCGTCTCGGATAAGACCGCAGCCCCAGTGAAACGAGCAGGCGCCGCCGCGCTGTTGCGGCGACGCCTGCCCTTCGGGGGTGGTCAGCGGAGGGGGTTGAAGGGGCGGAGCTGGTCGGGCTGCTTGCCGGTGACGATCTGCTCCGACAGCAGCTGCCCGGTGAGCGGTCCGAGGGTGAGGCCCCACATGCCGTGCCCGCCCGCGACGTACGCGCCGGGCATGTCGGTGGCGCCGATCAGCGGCAGGCCGTCGGGGGTGACGGGGCGGCCGCCGACCCAGTCGTCCCGGCGGTCCTCCCAGGACACGCCGCGCAGCAGTGGCTTCGCGGAGCGCTCGATCGCGGCGATGCGCTCCGGGTAGAGCTTCGCGTCCGGGGAGCGGAACTCCATCGTCCCGGCCACGCGCAGGCCGCCCTGGTACGGGGTGCAGGCGACGCGCACGGCGGGCAGGTAGATGGGGCCGGGAACCGGCTCCTCGGTGGGGACGGTGAACGAGTAGCCGCGGCCCGCGCGCACGGCGGTGCGCACGCCCAACGGCTTCGCGAGCGAGCTCAGCCAGGCGCCGGTGGCGAGCACGACCGAATCGGCCGTCAGACGCTCGTCGCCGGAGCGCACGACGGTGCGGCCCTGCTCGCGCGTCACCTCGTCGACGGTGAAACCGCTGCGGATCTCGCCGCCGCGGGCCTCGACGGACCGCGCCAAGGAGCGGACGAACTCGCCGGGGTCGACGTAGCGCTGCCCTTCGATCCGGAGCACCGCCTCGATGTGGGAGGACAGCTGCGGCACGCCCGCCTCGGCGACCGAGGAGTCGACGACCCGCACGTCCTGGCCGGACTCGCGGATCAGGTCGAACTCGCGGCGCAGGTCGGCGACCTGCTCGGCCTTCTCGAAACCGGCGGTGATCGGGGCGGCCTTCGTCGGAGCCTCCACGCCACCGGCGGTGAGCGCGTCGAACGCGTCCAGGCACTCGTTGTTCATCGGCACGAACGGCTGCATCGAGCGGCGCCACGAGCGCATGTTGCAGTGCGCGGCGAACCTCGCCAGGAACGCCCACAGCTGCGGGTCCACGCGGGCGGGCACGTACAGCGGGGCGTTGCGGTCCAGCAGCGAGCGCAGGCCGTAGCGCAGCACACTCGGCTCCGGCAGCGGGATGGAGAACGCGGGGGCCAGGTAGCCCGCGTTGCCCCAGGACGAACCGGCGGCCACGCCGTCGCGGTCGACGACGGTCACCCGCACACCGTGCTCCTGCAGGAACCACGCCGTGGACAACCCGACGGCGCCCGCCCCGGCGATCACCACGTGCCGCGGGGTCTGGTCGTTGCCGGCCATCTTCGCCCTCCTCAGATCGGTTGGATCCGAGTGTGACCGGCAGTGACGGCCCGGCGATTGTCAGTTCGGCACAATCTCGCCGCCGACGATTGGTCGATCCGCACTAGTCGATGAGCAGCGCGATGATGAGGGCGAGGCGTTCGTCCGGATCGTCCAAGTCGAGGCGGGTCACCTCGGCCATCTTGCGCATCCGGTACCGCACGGTGTTCGCGTGCACGCCCAGCCGGTTCGCCGCCGCCCCCGGATCGCCTTGGCAGCGCAGCCATTCCCGCAGCGTGGCGGCGTAGCGGGTGCCGTTGTCGGCGTCGTGGCGACGCAGGTCCCACACCGGGCCGCGGGACGGGACGCGACCGCTGGAGGCCGCGTTGCGGACCCGGCGCAGCAGGATCTCGTGCCACGCCTGCTCGTAGCCGACGATCTCCCGATCGCCGTCCACGGCAAGGCACTCGTCGGCTTCCTGCCTGCTCAGCGGCAACGCCAACGGCTCGGCCACACCGCCCACCCCGGCCCGCAGCCGCACGTCGGCGGGCATGTTCCGCAGCAGACCCCGGAACCACCGCTCCCCCGGTTCCCCATCGGGCAGCACGGTGTAGACGGTGTTCGCGAACAGCGCGCTGCGGCCCGGCCGCGCCCAGCCGAAACCGGCGGTGGCGCGCTCGAAGGCGATCAGCACCGCGGCGTCCTGCGCCTCCTCGGCCTGCATCGCGACCACCCGGAAACCGTTGCCGCGCAACCCGAGCCTGCTCAGCACCGCGGGCGCGTCGGCCTGCCCCTCCAGCAGGCCGATCACCAGGTCCGACTCGATCTGCCGCTCCAAGTCGGCGCTGGCCCGCGCCCGCAGCAGGTGCAGCGACGCCGTGCGGGCGCCCGCGCGCAACGCCGCCGAACGCTCCTCGTCCAGCGGCTCCGTCACCTCCACCCAGATCGACCCGAGCAGTTCCCGACCCGCGCGGACCGCGATGAGCGCGCGGCCGTGGAACTCCTGCTCCGGCATCGGCTCGGCGAACAACGGCTCGGCCGACGACGCCAGGTGCGCGTACACGCCGCGCGCGGTGAGCTCGGCGCGGATGTCCGCGGGCACCCGCCTGCCCAGGATCGTGGCGAGCCGTGCGCGGTCGGCGGACTCCTGCCTGCTCGAATACGCCAGCACACCGGCGTGCTGGTCCTCGATCGTGACTGGGCCGCCGACGGACGCCGCCAACGCGTCGGCCAGCGCGAACAGGTCCGTCGGCCCGCGTCCCGCCTCCGTCTCGCGGCCTTCGAGCACCAGCCCGTACACCACCGCCGCCAGCTGGCCCCAGGACACGTCGGGGTCGATCCGCACCACCGCGACACCGCGCTCGCGGGCCACGGCCAGTTCCTGCTCGTCGACTTCGCGCAGCAGCACGACCGCGGCCGGCGTCTCGGCGAGCACCGCTCCGATGGAGTCGATGCCGACGGCCAGCAGCACCTCCTCCGCACCCGCCGGATCGTGCAGCGCGACACCGCGCAGCTCCACGTCCCGCCCGCGCGGCGCGGTGCACAACCGCGCGCCGTAGCCGCCGAGGACGTTGATCAGCCGATCGAGTTTGACCATCAGCGGGTCCCGGGGGCGGAGCGGAGGTGGCACGGCACCCCGGCAGGTTCTCACGATCGCGCGTTCGCGGTGCCGGCCAGCACCGAAAAGGTCGAACGGGACGAATACCGAAAGCGCTAGGGTGGTCGCACACCGCGCTCGCCCCCTTCGGAAAGGTGCTCCATGGGCTCCGCCTCACCACCTCGCACCGACCCGGCGAGCGCGCCCGCGCCGACGCCGGAAGACTTCGCCGCCGGGGTCGTGCTGATCACCGGCATCCAGGCCGCGGGCAAGTCGACCGTGGCGCAGCTGCTCGCGGAACGACTGCCGAACTCCGTGCACCTGCGCGGCGACCTGTTCCGCCGCATGATCGTCAACGGCAGGCAGGACATGACACCGGAACCGAGCGAGGCAGCGACCGACCAGCTCCGGTTGCGCCACCGGCTCACCGCCCAGACCTGCGAGCAGTACACCGCCGCCGGCTTCACCGTGATCGCCCAGGACGTCGTGATCGGCGAACACCTCACCGAGATCGCGCAGGAGATCCGCAGCCGCCCGCTCTACGTCGTCGTGCTCGCGCCGCAGGCCGCCGCCATCGCCGACCGCGAAGGGGAACGGGACAAGGCGGCCTACGACGAGTGGACCGTGCGCGCGCTCGACGCGGTGCTGCGCGAGGACACCCCGCGCCTCGGGCTCTGGCTCGACACCTCCGAGCAGACCCCGGAGGAGACGGTCGAGGACATCCTCCGCCGCGCTCCCGCCGAGGCCGCGGTGTGACCGGAGCTCAGCAGAAGCCGCGGTGGATTCGCTCCGAGTCGCCCGACGCGGAGCCGGAGAAGTCCGTGAAGTCCATGTTCGCGATCTCCAGGTTCGTGTGCATCTCGCTGACCGCCCCCGGCACGAGGCGGAACTCGCGGCCGTGGGACATCTCCTCCTCGTAGTCGTCCTCGTCCTCGGCGTCCTCGCGCGTCAGCGTCGAGACCGCGAGCAGCGGGTGCGCACCGCGCATCGTCTCGGCGTCGGCCAGGAAGACGACGGCGGGCTTGTGCTCCTCCTCCACCGCCGCCAGCACGTCGTCCGGGCTCGCCCCGGTGAACGCGGGATCGTCGACGAGCTGGTTGCTGGAGTCGAATTCGTCGTCGCCCCAAGGGATTTCGAGCAGCCCCACGACCTCGGTCCACGCGGCGTCGTCGGAGAAGTCCACGCGCACGACCAGCGCGTCGAACTCGTCCTCTTCGGATCGTTTGATCAACATGGGGCGAGTATGCACGGGCGCACCGACAATCCCGCCGGAAGCTCCGAAAACGATTGCCCGGCGTTCCGCCGGAGCACTAGGTTGCTCCGGTGGAGCTGTTCTCACTCACCTGGACGGCGTTGCGCACGGCCGTCGCCGAACTCGCCGACGAGGACTTCGCGCGCCCCTCGGGCTGCACCGGGTGGCTCGTGCGGGACCTGGCGTGCCACCTGATCATCGACGCCCAGGACGTCCTGATCACCCTCGCGACACCCGTGGACGAAGCGGCTACGCGGGACGCGGCGACCTACTGGGAGGTCTCCGATTCGCCGCCGACCGGGGACGATCCGCTGGACGCGCTGACCGTCCGGCTGGCCGCCGCCTACCAGGAACCGTGGCTGCTCCAGTTCCACCTGGACGACGTCGGGTCCGCCGCGGACCGCGCCGCCGCGCTCGCCGACCCCGGGCGCCGCGTCGGCACCCGCGGCGGGGTGCTCACCACGGCCGACTACCTGTCCGCGTACGTCCTCGAATGGACGCTGCACCACCTGGACCTGATCGCGCACCTGCCCGGCGCCGCGGACCCGCCCACTGCGAGCCTCGCCGCGTCCCGCGCGCTGCTGGGACGCATCGCCGGCGCCGCGTTCCCCACGTCGTTCTCGCACCGCGACGCGCTGCTGATCGGCACCGGCCGACGCGAGCCGACCGAGGTCGAACGAACCGCGCTGGGCGCACTGGGCAGACGGGTACCGCTCATCCTCGGGTGAGCGATTTTCCCACCGCTGCGCGGATTCGACGGCTCGCTCATCCGGACACCGGTGTCGGCGCGGAGTCGAGCGCCGCCCAGGAACCGAGGGCGAACGCGTCGCCGTTCCGCCGCACTTCGACGACGCCGGAGCCACCGAAGTGGGCCGGAACCAGCAGCTCCCGCTCCTCGGCCGCGCGGGCGAGGACCCGGCGGCGGGAGGCCGCGGCCCGCCCCGGATCCAGGCAGGCGTTGCTGCTGCAGGACGGATCCAGGATCTGCACCGGGCTGTGCAGCAGATCCCCGGCGAAGACCGCGCGGTCGTTCCCGGAAGCCAGCCGCAGCACCGAATGACCGGGCGTGTGGCCGGGCGCCGCCTCCAAGGTGAGGTGGTCGTCGATCCGGTGCGAGCCGTCCCACAGCACGACCTGCCCCGCCCGGTGGACGGGCGCGACGCTGTCGGCGTAGATCAGCCGGTCGACCTCCTGGAGACCGCGCGGATCGGGGTTGTCCGGCCCGTAGTGGAAGTCGTCAGCGGCCGGGACGAGGTACTGCGCCCGCGGGAACGTCGGCACCCAATCGCCGTCGGCGCCGGTGGTGTTCCAGCCGACGTGGTCGACGTGGAGGTGCGTGTTGACGACGACGTCCACGTCCCGCGGACGCACACCGGCGCGGTCCAGGAGCCCGAGGAAGTCGCCCTCGCACCGGTGGAACGGGGCCATGCCCGGACGTTCGCGCCCGTTGCCCGCACCGGTGTCGATCAGGACGGTCCGCCCGCCGCTGCGCAGCACCCACGTCTGCAACGCGATCACCGCCCGGCCGCTGCGCGGCTCCCAGTGGTCCGGGGCCAGCCAGCGCTCGTTGTCCCGCCACACGCCGGCCGCGACGTCCGGGAACATCTCGGCGGCGGGGACGAACGGCTCGTGCCATTCGACGATCCGGATGACCTCGACGTCGCCCAGCACCATGCGCTGCACGTTCCTGCTCACGTTCGCCATGCCGACGACCCTAAGCAGGCTGGACGATCCGATCGATGCACATCCGGCTCACATGAGTGCTCGTTCGTCGCAGGGAAGAACGCCTCAGCGGGTGCGGCTGTTGAGGACCGCGGTCACGGCGATCTTCCAGCTCTCACCGTCCTGATGCACCGGACGGCTCCGTGCGCGACCTCGTGTGCCACCTGATCATCGACGCCCAGGACGTCCTGATCACCTTCACGACACCGGCCGAGACCGATCCGACCCGGAACGAGATCACCTGCCGGGTCGTCGCTAGACACACCACCCACCGACGACGACCCGCTGGGCGCGCTGGCAGTCCGGCTCGCGACCGCGTACGCGGAACCGCGGTTGCTCGAGTTCCACCTCGACGACGTCGGCGCCGCCGGACCCGCCGCCCCGGGGCTGGCCGTCGGCGCCCACGACGAAATCCTCGCCGCGGGCGACTACCCGTCCGCGCAAGTCCTGGATGCACCACCTCGACCTGATCACGCACCTCCCCGACCCGGCCGAACCACCGGCCCAGGGCATCGCCCGGTCACGCGCGATGCTGGAGCAGATCGCCGGAACGGAGTTCCCCGAGTACCTTCTCCGACCAGGCCGCGCCGCTGATCTGCACCGGCAGACGGGCCCCCGCCGAAGCAGCCGGACGAGCGACGAGACTCCCGCTCGCTCTCGGTTGAGCACGGCGACTTCCCCTGCACGACGGGAAAGCCCATTGAGCCGGTGCGCTTTCCCGGTCAGAGAAAGCCGCGGTGGATCCTCTGATCGTCGTCGGCCGCCGAACCGGAGAACTCCGAGAAGTCCATGTTCGCGATGGTCAAGTTCACGTGCATCTCGCTGACGGCCGTCGGAACGAGGCGGAACTCGCGGCCGTACTCCATCTCCGACTCGTACTCGTCGTCATCCTCGGCTTCTTCCCTGGCCAAGGTCGATACCGCCAGCAGCGGGTACGGCTCGCGCATCGTCGCCGCGTCCGCCAAGAACACGACCGGCGGCTGCGCTTCTCCCGCCGCCGCGGCCAAGACCTCATCAGGAGTCGCGCCGGTGAAGGACGGGTCGTCGACGAGCTGGTTGGACGACTCGAATTCTTCGCTGCCGTAAGGGAGTTCGAGCAGTTCCGCGACGGTTCCCCACGCGAGCTCGTCGGAGAAGTCGACGCGCACGACGAGGGCGTCGAACTCGTCGTCTTCGGTGCGATAGATCAACATGAGGCGAGTGTGCCGGACGGCACCGACAATCCGACCGCCGCGACCGGCCGCGCAGCCCAGGACCCTCAGCGGGTGCGGCTGCTGAGGACCGTGGTCGCGGCGATCTTCCAGCTCTCCCCGTCGCGGACCAGGGTGTAGCGGGTCTTCTCCTCGACCGTGCGGCCGTCGTCGAAGTCGTAGGTGATCGTGGCCAGCGCCGAGTTCGCGCCCTCGGTCGACACGTTCGAAGCCTGCACGCTCTGAACCGGCGCCCAGAACTCGCTGAACGCCTCGTAGCCGCCCGCGTGGTTCGTCTGGTAATCCGGCGTGAGCTGCTCCCAGGCGGCGGGCAGGTTCCCCGGCATCGCCGCGTAGTACTCCGACACCACCGCGTCCGGCGTCTGCGCCTGCGGCGGTGCTTGCGGGGCCGGGGGCTCCACCGGCGCGGGCTGCTGCTCGGGCGGTGACACCGGGCTCGGCTCGGGCCGCGGCTGCGGCGGCTGCGAAGCGGCGGGCCTGGACGCGGTGGGATCACCGGTGAGGTTGCCCGTCAGCAGCGCCGCGATGACGCCCGCACCGACGACGAGCAGCGCGCCCACGACGATCAGCCCGTACCGACCGCGATTGCCCGACGACTCCGGCTCCGGCTGCGGCGGGACCTCCGGGCGCGCGGGCTTCGTGGGAGTCGGCACCGGCACGGCGGTGAACGACTCCGGCAGTTCCTTCCCGTCGCTGACCGCGGCCAGCGCGCGCTGCGCCTCGTGCATCGTCGGGCGCTGCGCCGGTTCGGTCGCCAGCATCCGCAGCAGCACCGGCGTGAGCGCCTCCGCGTGCTCCGGAACGTCGAAGTCACCCGCCGCGACCCGGTGCAGCAGCGCGATCGAGTTGTCCCCCAAGCCGAACGGCGGACGGCCCTCCAGCGCGGCGTAGAGCGTGGAGCCCAGCGAGAAGACGTCGGTGTGGAAATCCGCTTTGCCGCCCTGCGCGACCTCCGGGGCGAGGTAAGCGGGAGTTCCCGCGAGCACCCCGGTCGTGCTCGCGTCACCGAGCGCGCGGGAGATCCCGAAGTCGGTGATCTTGGTGATGTCCTCGGCGACGAGGATGTTGCCCGGCTTCACGTCCCGGTGCACGATCCCCGCGTCGTGCGCGGCGGCCAGCGCGGAGGCCACGTCGGCGCCGAGCTTCGCGACCTCGGCGACCGGCATCGTCCCCCGATCGGCGAGCACCGCCTCCATGCTCCGCGACTCCAAGAACTCCATGATCAGGCAAGGACGGCCGTCCTCCTCGACCACGTCGTACACGGCGATCGCGTGCCGGTGCATCAACCTCGCGGTGATCCGGCCTTCCCGGATCGCCCGCCGCTTCGCGGTCTGCACGTCGGCGTCGTTGAGCGACTGGCGCAAGTGCAGTTCCTTCACCGCGACCGTGCGGTTCAGGCGCTCGTCGGAGGCCTTCCAGACCACGCCCATCGCGCCACTGCCCAGCCTCGACTCCACCCGATACCGCCCGGCGACCAGTCGATCCTGAGCGCTCATGACACGACTCCTCCACACATTCCACTGCGATCACGTCACGATCGACTTTGCCAGGTCCGGAGGGACCCGCGGGCACAGGGGTGGGAAAGGGGAATTCACTCGGACGACTACTCCGCATGGCCCGGACAAGCGATGCGTTCGGCGGAACGCGCACCGATCGGCGACGGAATTCGGAGCGGCACGCACCCATTCGATCCCGCATTCGCACGATCGGCGGCCACCGCCGGAGTCGGAAGTGCGGAATGAAAAAACCGGGGTGTTCTTCCGCTCAGGAAGAACACCCCGGTTCGTTCGACGCGGTGTCAGGCGCGCAGTGCTGCTCCGAAGCGGGATTCGGCGGCGTGCAGCGCGGAATCGCGGGCCTCGGTCGCCTCCTCCTGCTTGAGGGTCCGGTCCGCGGCGCGGAACCGCAGCGCCAGCGCCAGCGACTTCTTGCCGTCCGCGAGCTGCTCGCCGGAGTAGACGTCGAACAGCCGCACGTCCTCCAGCAGCTCGCCGCCGCCGGAACGCACCGCGTCGACGAGCTCCGCCGCGGGCACCGCCTCGTCCACGACCAGCGCCACGTCCAGCAGCACCGGCGGGTACGACGAGATCGACGGCGCCGGGCGAGACTCCTCCAGCGGCAGCGCGTCCAGGTCGATCTCCATCGCGCAGGCGCGCTTCGGCAGGCCCAGCTCCTCGACGACCTTCGGGTGCAGCTCACCCGCGTGGCCGACGACGACGTCGCCCACCTTCAGCTCGGCGCAGCGGCCCGGGTGCCACGGCAGCAGGTCGCCCGCGGCCACCGTCAGCTCCACCCCGGCGGCCCTGGCCACCGTGCGCGCCGCCTCGACGGCGTCGGCCCAGCCCGCGTCGCGGCCCGGACCCCACCAGCCTTGGCGCTCGCGCTTGCCGGCCAGCACCACCGCGGCGTGCGTCGGCTGCGCGGGCAGCGCCGCGTCCAGCGCGGCGATCTCCGCGTCCGTCGGCCGCTGCGCGACGCCGACCTCCGGCATCGCGGGCGGCTGCTGCGCGGGCAGCACGACCTGTCCGATGTGGAACAGCGCCAGGTCGCGCTGACCGCGGGACACGTTGCGCTGCAACGAATCCAGCAGGCCGGGAAGCAGCGTGGTCGCCAGCTGCGAGCGGTCCGACTCCAGCGCGTTGAACAGCGACAGCGCGCGACGACGCGGATCGTCCTCGCCGATGCCGAGCTTGCCCAGCACCTCGTCGCTGGTGAACGGGAACGGCAGCACCTCGACGTGACCGTCAGCGGCCAGTGCCCGCGACACCGCGCGGCGGCGACGCTGCGCGGCCGTGAGGCCCCGGCCGGGAGGCGCGGCGGGCAGCACCGACGGGATCGTGTGGTAGCCCTCCAGCCGCAGCACCTCCTCCACGAGGTCCGCGGCCTGCTTCAAGTCCGGGCGCCACGTCGGCGGGTGCGCGGTGACCAGGCCCACGCCCTCGTCCGAGGTGCCGACCTCGATGCGGCAACCGATCTGCGACAACCGGCGAGCGGTGATCCCGCGCTCGTAGGACACGCCCGCGATCTTGTCCGGCAGCGCCAGCGGCATCGTCACCGGAGCCGGAGCCAGCGGCGAACCGACGTCCGTGCGCCCCTGCGCGATGCGGCCCTCGCCGTAGCGCACCAGCAGCTTCGCCGCGAGCTCGGCGGCCACCGGGGCCACCGCCGGGTCCACCGTGCGCTCGAAGCGCTTGCCCGCCTCGCTGGGCAGCTTGTGCCTGCGGATGGTGCGGGCGATGCTCGCCGGATCCCAGTTCGCCGCCTCCAGCAGCACGTCGTGGGTCTCCGCGCCGATCTCGGTGCTCGCGCCGCCCATCACGCCCGCCAGGCTGACCGGGCCGGACTCGTCGCAGATCACGATGTCGTCCGGGTCCAGCTCGCGCTGCACGTCGTCGAGGGTGGTGAGCTTCTCGCCCTCCGCCGCGCGGCGGACCACCACGTCACCGGTGAGCTTCGAGGCGTCCCACGCGTGCAGCGGCTGCCCCAGCTCCAGCATCACGTAGTTCGTGACGTCCACCGACAGCGAGATCGACCGGATGCCCGCCAGCGCCAGCCTGCGCCGCATCCACCACGGCGTCGGCGCCGTCGGATCCACGCCCGTCACGCGGCGGAACACGAACCGCGAGCACGCCGACTCGTCCTCGATGCGCACCTCGCGCGAAGCCCGCTCGTCCTCCGGCACGTGCATCGAGGCCGGGTCGCCGAACGGCACTTCCAGGGCGTTGGACAGCTCGCGGGCCAGGCCGCGCACGGAGAAGCAGTAACCGCGGTCCGGCGTGATCGCCAGCTCGATGACCGAATCGTCCAGGCCCACCAGCTCGGTGGCGTCGGAACCCGGATCGGCCACGCCCGCGGGCAGCACCAGGATGCCGTCGTGGTCCTCGCCGATGCCCAGCTCCTTGGCCGAGCAGATCATGCCCTCGCTGACGCGACCGTAGGTCTTGCGCGAAGCGATCTCGAACCCGCCGGGCAGCACCGTGCCGGGCAGCGCCACGACGACGAGGTTGCCCTCGGAGAAGTTCGTCGCGCCGCACACGATGCCCTGCGTGGGCCGCTCGCCGTCCTCGGCGTCGCCGACCTCCACCCGGCAGAACCGGATGGGCTTCTTGAACCCCGACAGCTCTTCGATCTCGGCCACACGACCGACCACCAGCGGGCCGCTCACCTGCGACAGGTGGGCGACCTCCTCGACCTCCAGCCCGATCCGGACGAAGGCCTCCGCCAGCGTGTCGGCGGTGGTGTCCGCGGGCAGCTCCAGATGCTCGGCCAGCCAGGAAACCGGAATCCGCACTTGCTCAGGTCCTTCTCTCTCGCAGCGGGACGGGGATCACGAGTCGATGCCGAACGGTTCGGTGAACCGCACATCGCCCTCGGTCATGTCACGCATGTCAGGAATGCCGTTGCGGAACTGCAGGGTGCGCTCCAAGCCCATGCCGAACGCGAACCCGGTGTGCACCGCGGGGTCGATCCCGCAGGCGCGCAGCACGTTCGGGTCGACCATGCCGCAGCCGCCCCACTCGACCCAGCCGGCGCCGCCCTTCTTCTGCGGGAACCACACGTCGAGCTCCGCCGACGGCTCGGTGAACGGGAAGAAGCTCGGGCGCAGCCGAATCGCCGACTCGGGTCCGAACATGGCGCGGGCGAACGCGTCGAGCGTGCCCTTCAGGTGCGCCATCGTCAGGCCCTCGTCGACCGCCAAGCCCTCCACCTGGTGGAAGACCGGGGTGTGCGTGGCGTCGAGCTCGTCGGTGCGGAACGTGCGCCCCGGGCACACCAGGTACACCGGCAGCTCGCGGCTCAGCAGCGAGCGGACCTGCACCGGCGAGGTGTGGGTGCGCAGCACCAGGCCGGAGTCCTCCGGCGCCACGTGGAACGTGTCCTGCATGGTGCGCGCCGGGTGGTCCTTGCCGAAGTTCAACGCGTCGAAGTTGAACCACTCGGCTTCCAGCTCGGGCCCGTCGGCGACCTCCCAGCCCATCCCCACGAACACGTCGCTGATCTGCTCGGTGAGCTGGGTGATCGGGTGCCGGGAGCCCGCGGGGACCCGGCCCGAGGGCAAGGTCACGTCCACGGATTCCTCGCGCAGCACCTTCTCGTCGCGCTCGGCCTGCAACACGGCGCGGCGCTCGTCGAACGCGCCCTGGATCGCCTGCCGCGCCTCGTTGACGCGCTTGCCCGCATCGGACCGCGCCTTCGGCGGCAGCGCCCCGATCTCGCGGCGCGCGGTCAGCAACGGCGAACGTTCCCCGAGGTGCGCGGGCTTCACGGCGGCCAGCTCGTCGAGATCGGCGGCCTCCTCGAACCCCTTGCGGGCTTCGACAACGGCGCGGTCGAGCGTCTCCGGCGCGAGTGCGGCGACCTCTTTGGGGTCGTACGAGTCGTTGGCTCCAGACATCGTTACTGCATGACTCCCGTCATTCGTCAGGCGACACTTGTCAGGCATGACAAGTACGGCGTGACCCGCCCGGCATGACCTTCTCGTCCAGCGCACCCACCGGGGCTCCCGATGGGCCTTCACCTGCTAGGTGACCTGCGGATGCGTGCCGCAGCCACACGAGTCTAAGCGACCCGGTCGAGCGATTTTCGCGCAGCCGCGTTCCTGGGCGTGTTCACCGGTCCGAGGGCGGCTGCGATGACTATCCGTGATGGCGCTGGGCCCGCGCGGAGGCGTACAGGCAGACCGCGGCGGCGGTGGCCAGGTTCAGGCTCTCCGCACCGCCGTAGATCGGCACCCGCAGCGTCGCGTCCAGCTCGGCGAGCACGTCCTCCGGCAGGCCGTGGGCTTCGCTGCCGAACACCCACGCCGTCGGACCTGCCAGTTCGCCGCGCACCGAAGCCGAATCGAGGTCGTCGGAGGCGTAGCCGTCCGCGCCGACCAGCCGCAGACCCGCCTCCCGGCAGGCGGCGAGCACCGCGAGCGCGTCCCGGTCCCGCGCCACCGGCAGGTGGAACAGGCTGCCCGTCGACGCGCGCACCGCCTTGCCGTTGTACGGATCGACGGTGTCCCCGGCGAACAGCACCGCACCCGCGCCCGCCGCGTCCGCGACGCGCACGACGGTGCCCGCGTTGCCCGGATCGGCCACGCCCAGCAGCACCGCCACCAGCGGCGGCCGGGACGCCAGCGCCTCCGCGGGCGTGGTGGCCGGCAGCTCGCACTGCGCCACCAGGCCCTGCGGGGTGACCGTCTCCGACAGCGAGGCCGCCGCCCGATCGGTCACGACGTGCACCGGGACGCCCGCGTCGGTGAGCTTCGCGGCCTGCTCCTCGGTGGCGAACAGCGATCGCACCCGCACCCGGCCCGCCGTGTGCGCGGCCAGCGCCTCGCCGACCGCCTGCGAACCTTCCGCGAGGAACTCGCCCGCGCGGTCCCGCCCGGCGCGGCGAGTGAGCTTGCGCGCAACAACGACCCGAGACGAACGCTCCGTCAACGGAGGCGTCTCGGGTCGCTGAGGCTCATGCGTGCCCTCGGTGATCAGGCCGCACCTTCCGGCAGGTGCTGCTTGGCGACGTCCACCAGAGCGGTGAAGGCCTGCGGGTCGCGCACCGCGAGGTCCGCCAGGATCTTGCGGTCCACCTCGACCTCAGCGGCCTTCAGGCCCTGCACGAAGCGGTTGTAGCTCAGGCCGTTCTGCCGGGTCGCCGCGTTGATGCGGGTGATCCACAGCTTCCGGAAGTCACCCTTGCGGGCACGCCGGTCGCGGTAGGCGTAGACGTTCGAGTGGAGCGTCTGCTCCTTGGCCTTGCGGTACAGCCGGGAGCGCTGGCCGCGGTAACCGCTGGCCTGCTCGAGAATGCTGCGGCGCTTCTTCTGGGCGTTCACTGCCCGCTTGACGCGTGCCACGGGTCCGTCCTGTCGATCTCATCGGGGGCGGCGGGACCGCCCTGGGGGGCTGGGAGCACTGGGGAGCACGTGCACCGGCGATCCGCCCGCGAGGGGGCGTCGCGCAGGTGCGGCGGCTCAGCGGCCCAGGAGCTTCTTGATGCGCTTGACGTCGTTCTTGGCGACGGCTTCGGTGCCCTCCAGGCGACGGGTCACCCGGCTGGACTTCTTCTCCAGGATGTGGCGACGGCCCGCCTGCTCGCGACGCAGCTTGCCACTGCCGGTGACCCGGAAGCGCTTCGCGGTCCCGCTGTGGGTCTTGTTCTTCGGCATCTCTCAATCCTTCTCATACGGGGTCCGCCGCGGCTGGGAACTCCACGGCGGACCTGATCGGCCCGTTGCCCGACCGGGCTCTCCGACCGGTCGGCCTTGCACCCGACCGGCGCCGGCGTCCGACCATCGCATCGTGGCGCCGGCCCCGGCTCAGCGGCCGGGGCGGCTACCGACGCGTTCCGGTGGCCTTACGCGGTCGCCTTCGGCTTGGTCTTGTTCGTCTTGTGCGGCGCCAGGACCATGATCATGTTACGGCCGTCCTGCTTCGGGTTGGCCTCGATGAACCCCAGTTCGGCGACGTCGTCGGCCAGCCGCTGCAACAGACGAAAGCCCAGCTCGGGACGCGACTGCTCACGACCGCGGAACATGATCGTCACCTTGACCTTGTGACCCTGACCGAGGAAGCGGGTGACGTGACCCTTCTTCGTCTCGTAGTCGTGCGGGTCGATCTTCGGCCGGAGCTTCTGCTCCTTGATGACGGTCTGCTGCTGGTTGCGGCGCGATTCGCGAGCCTTCTGCGCACTCTCGTACTTGAACTTGCCGTAGTCCATGAGCTTGCAGACCGGCGGGCGCGCCTGCGGGGCGACCTCGACAAGGTCCAGATCCGCTTCCTGCGCCAGGCGGAGCGCGTCCTCGATGCGGACGATGCCGACCTGTTCGCCGTTCGGTCCGACCAAGCGGACTTCGGGCACGCGGATGCGGTCGTTGATGCGCGTCTCCGTGCTGATGGGGCCTCCTCGGTTCGATGCTTCGGTCTTGCTGCAAGCCTCGGCGCGTGAAGCTCTGCCCCTGGACGTGCAGTAGTCCCACGCACTCCGGATTCCCGGAAGCGCGAGACCCTACTCCTACCGATCGAACCGGTACCGCAATACCGCTCATGCCACCGGCGCGGTGCGCCGATGTGACCGGGACCCGGCGGCCTGAGAGTCGGCTGCACGGGTGGGAGCGGGGCTCCACTTTGCCGCCCCCGGCTAAGCGGGGGCTGGTCGCTCATGTCAGGGTACCAGCCGTGAACGAACCGCAGTCGACCCCGCCCTCCGACGGCATTCCGGACGGATCGCAGGAGTTCAGGTCCCAGGAGTTCGGGGCCGGCTCCGCCACCGAGGCGGACACCGATCTCAACGTCCGCGAGCTGGTGGATGTTCCCAGCGTCGAGGTGATCAGCCGCGCCGCGGTGATGCTGATGTCCTCCGCCGCGGAGAAGCTCGGCCTGGGCGACGAAGACCCCGACACCGCGCCGAGCCGGGACCTCGACGAGGCCCGGCGCCTGATCACCGCGCTCGCGGGACTGGTCACGGCGTCGGTGGAGTACCTGGGGCTGCACGCCGCGCCGATCCGGGACGGACTGCAGAGCCTGCAGCGCGCGTTCCGCGAGGCGAGCGCCGTTCCCGACGCGCCTGGCCAGGGCCCCGGCGAGAAGTACACCGGGCCGGTGCACTGACCCCGTCCCGCTGCCCGCGGGCGTTCAGTCGCCCCCGTAGTACGGGTGGGTGAGCCGGTCGCGTTCCTCGACGAGGCCGCGGATGCGTTCCTTGGTGTGACCGGTGACGGCGTCCCGGATCGCCTCCCCGACCGCTTCCCGCGCGGAGAAGCGCACGGCCGTCTCGTCGTCGGCGTCGTGGTCCAACCACAACGACACGAAGACCATCGTCTCCTGGTCGGCTTCCAGCAGGCCCTCGGCCACCGAGTCCAGCACGCCCTGCGCGACGCCGACCTGGCTCGCGCCGAAGACCAGCGCCGCGGTCCGCCCGGAGGCGGCGACCTCGTGGCCGACCAGCAACGTCGGCGGCTGCACCGCCGTGCAGGAGTCCCGGTCCTCGCCGACCGAGACCAGGATCGGCGCGAGCCGCTCGGTGGGGACCGTGAGCGTGGTCAGCAGCCCGGCCGCGGTGGTGCCGCCGCGGCGGGCGAGCACCACGATCACCCGGCATCCGTTGGGTTTGCGTCCGCCCCAGCCTTGCGCGAGCCGGCCGTCGAGGTCGCCGAACGTGGTCATGTCCGCCCTCCTTGGCTGCCGCTCCGGGCGGGCCGGGCGGACCGGGGTGACTGATCGACACCTTCCGAGCACCGCACCCGGTTGTCAAGGTCGGGTGCGGTGAGCGGTCGACCGGCCGCGACCGGCCCACCGCGCACCGCTTCGGACTTCGGTCCCGCTGGTCCCCGGAACGGAGCAACCTGCGACGACGAGCACCGGCCGCCGGAGGTCAGTCGCCGAGCACCGCGAGGGCGTCGATCTCCACGAGCAGGCCCGCGGGCAGGCCGACGTAGACGGTGGTGCGGGCCGGGTAGGGCTCGCCTACGACGCGGGCGTAGGTCTCGTTCATCTCCGCGAACTGCGAGACGTCGGTGAGGTACACGCGCAGCATCAGCACGTCATCCAGCCCGGCTCCGGCTGCTTCGAGCACGGCGATGACGTTGCGCAGCGCGCGCTCGGTCTGCTCGGGGACGCCGCCCGCGACGAGCTCACCGGTGGCGGGGTCGACCGGGGTCTGCCCGGAGACCTGCACGATGTTGCCCTTGCGCACGCCCGGCGAGAGCGGGATGTGCGGCGGCGGGGTCGGGGCGTCGCTGCTCGTGATGATGGTCCTGGGCATGGTTCCTCCTGCGTTTCGGCGGTTTCCCGGTGCGAATGGGCGGGCCAGGGCGGAGTCCGAAGATTCGTCTGGACCACTGCACCGTCCGAGTGCTTATCATCTCCCGATCAGATCGCGCTGCTCGCACTGGAGGCCCCTTGCCCCGCTCCGCACCCGGCATCGACCAGCACGCGGTGGCGCGGCTGCGCCAGGAAGTCCTCGACTGGCGGTTCAAGGGCCTGCCAGCCGAGTCGTCCGGGCGCACGGTCGAGGAATTCCTCGGCTCCGAGCCGACGCTGTTCGGCTCCGGTTTCACCGGCCCGGTGCTGACGCTGGACGAGGCCGCGCTCACCCACAACCTGTCGACGATGGCGCGGTGGTGCCACGAGCACGGGGTGCTGCTCGCCCCGCACGGGAAGACGACGATGGCGCCGCGGCTGTTCGAGCGGCAGCTGGAGCACGGGGCGTGGGGCATCACCGCGGCGAACCTCCCGCAGTTGCGGGTGTACCGGGCGTTCGGGGTGCGGCGGGTGCTGCTGGCGAACCAGCTGCTCGATCCGGCCGGGCTGCGCTGGCTGGGTGCCGAGCTCGACGCGGATCCGGAGTTCTCGGTGAGCTGCTGGGCGGATTCGGCCGACGGGGTGGCGCTGATGGCAGGGGCCCACTCCGGCCGGCGCCCGCTGGACGTGCTGGTGGAGCTGGGCTGGGACGGCGCCCGGACCGGCGCGCGGTCGGTGCAGCAGGCCCTGGAGGTGGCGCGGGCGGTCGCGGCGAGCCCGAACCTCCGCCTGGCGGGCGTGGGCGGTTACGAGGGCGCTGCCGCGCACGGCACCGCGGACTCAGCTCTGGCCACTGTGGATGAATACATGTCCCGGATGCGTTCGCTGGTGGGCGAGATCGAGCGCGCGGAGCTGTTCGAGACCGACGAGATCATCGTCACCGGCGGCGGCAGCGCCTACTTCGACCAGGTCGCGGAGTCGCTCGCGGCGCCGTGGCCGACGCGCGCGCGGGTGCTGCCGGTGCTGCGCAGCGGCGCCTACATCACCCACGACGACGGGCTGTACCGGCGCAACTCCCCCTTCGGCCGCCCGCACCGGCTGGCGGGCGAGGAATCGCCGTTCCTGCCCGCGATGCGGATCTGGGCGCAGATCACCTCTCGCCCCGAGCCGGGCCTGGCGCTGGTGACGATGGGGCGCCGGGACGTGTCCTTCGACCAGGACCTGCCGGAGCCGCAGGTGTTCCGCGGCGCCGACGGGGTGACGCGGGAGCTCCCGCCCGGTTCGTGCCGGGTGACCTCGCTCGCCGACCAGCACGCGTTCCTCGCCGTCGAAGGTGACGAACCGCGCATCGGCGACTGGGTCGGGTTCGGCCTGTCGCACCCGTGCACCGTCTTCGACAAGTGGCCGCTGATCCCGGTGGTCGACGGGGAGAACGTGGTCGACCTGGTGCGCACCTTCTTCTGACCCGCACGGCGAGAACCGGAGGTCGACATGGACGGGGTGTTCCGCGCGGCGACGATCGTCGACGGTTCCGGGCGGGACCGCTACCGCGGCGACGTCGCGGTCCGCGGTGAGCGGATCAGCGAGATCGGCCCGCCGGGCGCGCTCGACGGCGAGCGGGTGCTCGACGCCGACGGCCTGGTGCTCGCGCCGGGCTTCATCGACATGCACTCGCACTCCGACCTGCAGATCCTCGCCGAGCCGGACCACCTGGCGAAGGTCTCGCAGGGCGTGACGCTGGAAGTGCTGGGCCAGGACGGGCTGTCCTACGCGCCGGTCGACGACGCGACGCTGGCCGCGGTGCGAGCCCAGATCGCGGGCTGGAACGACGACCCGCCCGGTTTCGACTGGAACTGGCGCGGCGTCGGCGAATACCTCGCGCGGCTGGACACCGGGATCGCGGTCAACGCCGCGTACCTGGTGCCGCAGGGCACGTTGCGGATGCTGTGCGTCGGCCACGACGACCGGGACGCCACGCCCGCCGAGCTCGACCGGATGCGCCAGGTGCTCGCGGACTCGCTCGCCGAGGGCGCCGTCGGCATGTCCTCGGGGCTGACCTACACGCCGGGCATGTACGCCTCGGACGCGGAGCTGACCGAGCTGTGCCGGGTCGTGGCCGCGCACGGCGGTTTCTACAGCCCGCACCACCGCAGCTACGGCGCGGGGACGCTCACGGCCTACGCGGAGATGATCGAGGTGAGCCGCGCGTCCGGCTGCCCGTTGCACCTGGCGCACGCGACGATGAACTTCGAGGTGAACCGGGGCCGCGCGCCCGAGCTGCTGTCGCTGGTCGACGACGCGCTCGCCGCGGGCGCGGACATCACGATGGACAGCTACCCGTACCTGCCGGGGGCGACCTCGCTGCACGCGCTGCTGCCGAGCTGGGCCGCCGAAGGCGGTGTCGAGGCGACGCTGGCGCGGCTGCGGAATCCGGCTGACCGGTTGCGGATCCGGCACACCATGGAGGTGGCGGGTTCCGACGGTTGCCACGGGGTGCCGGTCGACTGGGAGACCATCGAGGTCAACGGGGTGCGCGACGCCGAGCGCAACGGGCACCTGGTGGGGCGCAGCATCGCCGAATCCGCCAGGGCCTCCGGCGCGGAACCCGCCGAGGTGTTCTTCGACGTGCTGGTCTCCGAGCGGCTCGGCACCTCCTGCCTGATGCACGTCGGGCACGAGGAGAACGTGCGCGCGATCATGCGCCACCCCGCGCACACCGGTGGCAGCGACGGCCTGCTTGTCGGCGCCCGGCCGCACCCGCGCGCGTGGGGGACCTTCCCCCGCTACCTGGGGCGCTACGTGCGGGAGCTGGGCGTGCTGAGCTTGGAGGAGTGCGTCCGGCACCTCACCTCGCGGGCCGCGGACCGGTTGCGGCTGCCCGATCGCGGTCGCGTGCGGGAGGGCGCGGTCGCGGACCTGGTGCTGTTCGACCCGGACTCCGTCGCCGACACCGCCACCTTCGACGAGCCCCGCAGCACAGCGGCGGGGATGCACCAGGTGCTGGTCAACGGGGTTCCCGTCCTCGACTCCGGGCGGCGCACCGACGCGCTGCCCGGTCGTGCGGTACGCCGCACCTCCTGACCCCCAAGGAGTCCACTGTGGATGGTTTAGTGCACTGGTTGCAGCAGGAGACCTCAGGTCTGCTCACGTTGTGCGCGGTAGGCATCGCCGCATTGCTGCTGATGATCATCCGGTTCCGGGTGGAACCGTTCATCGCACTGATCATCACCGGGTTGCTGCTGGCGCTCGCCGCCGGAGTGCCCGTCACCGACCTCGTCGGTTCCGCGCAGAAGAGCAGCGAATCGCTGCTGGAGAGCGGATTCGGCAGCATCCTCGGCCACATCACCGCGATCGTCGGCCTCGGCGCGATCCTCGGCTCGATCCTGGAGGCCTCCGGCGGCGCGCAACTGCTGACCCGCAGGCTGCTCGCCGCCTTCGGCGAGAACCGGGCGCCGCTGGCGATGGGGTTGTCCGGGCTGCTGTTCGGCATCCCGGTGTTCTTCGACATCGGCATCTTCGTGCTCGCGCCGCTGGTCTACACCGCCGCCCGGCAAGGCGGGCGGTCGATCCTGCTGTACTGCCTGCCGCTGGTCGCGGGCCTGTCGATGACGCACGCGTTCCTGCCCCCGCACCCCGGGCCGGTGGTGGCCGCCGGGCTGCTCGGAGTCGATCTCGGCTGGATCATCCTGATGGGCCTGGCCTGCGGCATTCCCGCGTTCGTCGTGGCGGGCGTGCTGTTCCCGGCGTGGATCGGCAAGCGCATCCACGTGGACGTCCCGGACACCGCACCGCCCGCCGAACTGACCTCCGAGTCCGGCGACGAGCCGAAGCTCGGCGTCGTCGCGCTCGTCATCGGGCTGCCGATGCTGCTGATCCTCGGCGGCACCTTCGGCAGCATCACGCTGCCCGCCGGCGCGGCGCTGGACGTGCTGACGTTCCTGGGCAATCCGGTGGTGGCGCTGACCATCGCGGTGCTGACGGCGTTCTGGCTGCTGGGCACGCGGCGCGGCCTCACCGGGCAGGACCTGGCCACGCTGACGGCGGCGGCGCTGCGCCCGCTGGGCATGATCCTGCTGGTCGTCGGCGCGGGCGGGTTCTTCGGCAAGGTGCTCTCCGAGACCGGTGTCGGCGACGCGCTCGCCGGGTCGCTGCAGGCCTCCGGGCTGCCGCTGATCGTGTCGGCGTACGTGATCAGCTCCGGGCTGCGGATCGCGCAGGGCTCGGCGACGGTGGCGATCGTGACCACCGGCGGCATCGTCGCGCCGCTGCTGGCCGACGCCGACTTCTCGCAGCCGCGGCTGGCGCTGATCGCGGTGGCCATCGCCGCGGGTTCGATCATCGCCTCGCACGTCAACGACGGCGGGTTCTGGATCATCTCGCGGTACTTCGGGATCTCCGTCAAGGACATGATCAAGACTTGGACGGTGCTGGAGACGATCCTGTCGCTGACCGGCTTCGCCATGGCCGCGCTGCTGAGCCTGCTGGTGTAGCGGCCGAGCCGGAATGCCGGACCCGGCGCTGCGCGTTGATCGCCGCAGGGGCGGGTATCCCGGCAGGGCAGCCGCGCACCGCGGTGCCCGACGGGATGCGCGCCCCTCGGCTTCCGGCGCACGAACGACAGGGAACGGATCATGACCAACACGACCATGCGGGCCATCGGCCAGGACGAACTCGGCGGACCGGAGGTGCTGCGCGAGACGACAGTGCCGCGCCCGTCCCCGCTGCCCACCGAGGTGCTGGTGCGCGTCGTGTCCGCCGGGGTCAACCCGGTGGACTGGAAGACCCGCGAAGGCGGGGGCATGGCGGGCGTGCTCGGCGAACCGCCGTTCGTCCTCGGCTGGGACGTCTCCGGCATCGTCGAGGAGACCGGGTTCGGCGTGCACACCCTGACCGCGGGCGACGAGGTCTACGGCATGCCGTGGTTCCCGCGCCAGGCGGGCGCCTACGCGGAGTACGTGACCGCACCGGCCCGGCAGTTCACCCGCAAGCCCGCGACGCTGAACCACGACCAGGCGGCCGGGGTGCCGCTGGCGGCGCTGACCGCGTGGCAGAGCCTGGTCGACCTCGCCGGGATCTCCCGCGGGCAGCGCGTGCTGGTGCACGCGGCCTCCGGCGGGGTGGGGCACTTCGCGGTGCAGATCGCGAAGCACTTCGGCGCGCACGTGATCGGGACCGCCCGCGCGAGCAAGCACGACTGGGTGCGCGAGCTGGGCGCGGACGAGGTGATCGACTACCGGGAGACCCGCTTCGAAGAGGTCACCGGCGACGTCGACGTGGTCCTCGACCTGGTCGGGGACGGCATCGACGACACCAGCACCCGCTCGCTGGACGTGCTCAAGCCGGACGGGCTGCTGATCGCGGTGCCCTCGGGCGTCGCCCCCGAACTGCTGGAGCGGGCCCTGCGGCGCGGCGTGCGCGCCACCGGATACCTGGTCGAGCCGGACGGGACGGCGCTGCGCCGGATCGGTGAGCTCATCGACGACGGCACGATCTCCGTGGAGATCGACGAGGTGTTGCCGCTGGCGCAGGCAGCCGAAGCGCACCGGCGCGGGCAGAGCGGCGAGGTCCGCGGCAAGCAGGTGCTGCGCGTCGCTCCGTGAGCCGACTCGGCCGGGCGGTCTTGCCGCCCGGCCGATCTCGGGCGGACGAGATTGGGCCATTTTGGTCTGGTCCATTGTCGAGCGCGGCGACGAGACTGGCGGCCGACGCACCCGACGAAGGAGAACCACCGTGCCCGGTCCCGCCCAGAACCCGATGCGCCGCCGAAACTTCCTCGGCGTCCTCGCCGGAGCGAGCGCGCTGCCGCTGCTGTCCCCGCTGACCGCGGCGGCCGGGCCGCGCGCGACGACGACGGCGTACGTGGGCAGCCTGACCTCCGCGGAACCCGTCGGCCTCGGGCTGGAAGTGGCCGGCTTCGACGCCGCGACCGGGAAGCTGACCTCCACGGCGGTCGTCGAAGGCGTCCCGGACGCGTCGTTCTTCGCCTTCTCCCCCGACGGCCGGGTCCTCTACACCACCAACGAGCAGGAGCAGGGCGGAGTCACCGCGCTGAGCCTCGCCGACCCCGCCGCGCCCGCGGTGCTCGGCAGCGCGAAGACCGGCGGATCCGGCACGACGCACCTCACCGTGCACCCCGACGGGTACCTGCTGACGGCGAACTACACCGACGGCACCGTCTCCGCGCACCCCATCGAGCCCGACGGCGGCGTCGGCGAGGCGACCGACCTGGTGCGCCACGACGCCGCCGAACCGCACGCCCACCAGGTGCTCATCGCTCCCGCCGGTGATCTGGCGGTGGCCGTGGACCTCGGCGCGGACGCGGTGTTCGTGTACGCGCTGGAGGTCGGCAAGCTCGTGCAGCGCCAAAAGCTCACCGTCCCGACCGGGACCGGGCCGCGCCACCTCGCGTGGCACCCGGACGGCGGGCGCGCCTACCTGCTCGCCGAGTACGCCTCGACGATCACCGTGCTGGACTGGGACGGCGCGGCCTTCACCGCCGGGCAGGTCCTCGACACCCGCGACGAAGGCGCCACCGGCGAGAACTTCCCCGCCGAGATCGCGGTCTCCGGCGACGGCGCGCACGTGTACGCCTCGAACCGGGGCGACGACACGATCGCCGTGTTCGCCGTGCGCGACGACGGCCTGGAACGGCTCGGCAGCACCCCGACCGGCGGGCAGTGGCCGCGGCACTTCGCGTTCGAGCCGGGCGAATCGGCGCTGCACGTGGTGAACCAGCGCTCCGGCACGATCACCCGGCTGGCCCGCGACGCGGGCACCGGACTGCTCGCGCCCGCCGAGGAGTCCGGCGCGTTCGCCGGAGCCGTGGTGCTCGCGTTCGGTGGCTGAGGCGCCCGGATCGGGTCAGCTGCTCGGCTGAAAGGGCGAATTCCCGCGAGGACAACGGGAAGAACCCGCACCGACGCGGCGACTCCCTCCCCCCGGACAGGTGAAATCGCTACTCTGAGCGGTTCGTTTCGGGGGGATCGAGGGGGTTCCGGATGCCGGACAACACCATCCCGGTCAAGGGGCTGCGCGCGGTGATCGGGTCCCGCTGGCGGCGCACCGGCCTGTTTTCAGCGGTCGGTGAGCAGCCGATCTTCCACCTGGTCCGGGAGGACCGCCCGGACGAGCTGACCGCCCAGCTCGGCGGGCACCTCGGCGGCGGGGTGCCGCACGTGCTGCTCAACGCCGGCCAGCCCTTGCCGGACGACGAGCTCAGCACCTCGGTGCTGATGCGGGAACAGCTGCTGGACAAGGTCGCGCTCGGCCTGGGGCGGCACGATTCACGGCGCTGGCAAGGGCGGATCCGCTTCCGCCGCTACGCCTTGGCCAGCTACCTGCTGCAGCACAACGAGGAACCGCCCGAACCCGACGAGGTGCCGAACCGGCAGGCCCGCGAACTGCTCGGGAAATACGTGCGCGGGCGGCTGTTCGGGCTCAAGAACCGCCAAGCCGAAGCCGAAGGAGCCGGGGCGGGCGCGCGCGTCGACGCGACCGTGCACCGGGTCGAGCCGCTCGGGCTGCCCTGGTACCTGCTGCTGCCCGCGATGCTGCTGTCCTGGGCCCTGCCGCCCGCGATCCAGCGCGGCGTGGTGCTGCGCAGGCCCGCGCGCTGGTCCCTGCGCCAGCACTACCTGTCGCCGCGCGAATCCGCGGACTTCGCGAGCTTCGCGCAGCGGCTGCTGAGCACGCCGTCGGTGCACGAGAACGCCAACCAGGTGCGCAAGTTCCTCGTGCACGCCCTGCTGGAAGACCTCGCCGACGCCTACGCGCGCCGGGTGTGGCGGTGGCGCTGGATGCGGCGCGACAACTACCCGGTGCTGCTCCTGCAGGGCGTCACCCCCGGCACCACCGGCGAGCTGCTGATCCGGCTGATCAACGACGTGCGCAACGAGACCGGCGCGCGGGACCCCCTGCTGGTCGTGGCCAGCGGCCCGGAAGAACTGCCGCACGGCACCGCACCCGCCGAGCCGATGACGGTGCAGGGCTGGCAGAAGCAGCTGCTGGAGGCCAGGCGGAAGCGCTCGCCCACGGCCTGGTACCTGCCGCTGCGAGTGGAGAACCCGCCGACCGATGTGGAACCGCTCCCCGCCTTCCCCCGCGGGCAGGCACCGATCCGCACCAAGCGAGCGCGCGCCCTGCGGGTCGTGCCCGCGCTGCTGGCGGTGATCGTCGTGGCCGGGGCGGGCGGCTGGTACGTGAAGGAATGGGCGCAGCACTGCGGACAACTGCGGCCGTGGGCCGGCGGCGACCTGATCTGGGCGGACCCGGACGGATTCGGGGACAACAACGGTGAATGCGTCGGCGTGTCGGACGGATACGTGTTCTCGCAGCCGGACGGAGAGGGAGACGTGACGCGCGAAGCCCTCGAGCGGGCGCAGATCCGGATCCACGACCTCAACGAGCAAGCCGACGAACTGCACCGGAATCAGACGGACCTGCCGTACGTCACGATCGTCTACTTCAGCGTCCTGACGACCACCAACTCCGATTCGACCGCGCTCACCGCGGCCCTGGAGGAGCTGCACGGCGTCGCCGACGCGCAGGAGGAGTCGCGCATGGCCCGGCTGCCGCTGCGGGTGCTCATCGCCAACGGCGGCGAAGGCATGCGGCACGCCCCCGACGTCGCCGAACGGATCAACGCGATCGCGCGGGAAGCCGAGAGCACGAACGCCACCGCACGCGGGGACGCCCGGCGGCCTGGCGCACCGCGCGAAGCGACGTCACCGGTGGTCGGCGTGGTGGGCATGGGCGGCAGCAGGGAGATCACGAAGGAGGCCATCGCCGACCTGGGCGACGGCGGGCTGCCCACCATCGGGATCACCACCTCGGCGGATTCGATGTGGAAGTCCAGCAAGCTGTACTTCCAAGTGGCACCGCCGAACAAGGACCAGGCGGCAGTGGTCGGCCGGTACATCCAGGACCACCTCGACGTCCCCGTGCGGAGAGCGACCATCTACCAGGAGAGCGGCGACGCCTACAGCGAGAACCTCGGCGCCGACGTGCGCCGCGAGCTCATCGGGCGCGGCATCGCCGAGGTCAGCGTGACCGACGACAACGCGACCGTCGCGCGGTCGTGCGGCCGGGACACGGTGCTGTTCTTCGCGGGACGTTCCGAACGGCTCAACGAATTCCTGAGCAACCAGACCTGCGACCCCGACGAACGACCGCAGCTGATCGCAGGTGACGACATCACGAAGTTCGTGCTCGACGACCAGATGCCGGACCACACCGATCTCCGGCTGGACTACGTGTCGTTCAACAAGCTGCAGCACTCCGGCAGCACCAGCCAAGGACGGTCCGCGCTGGCCCGCGACGCGATGAAACTGCTCGGCCAGGCCGTGGACCAGTTCAAGTACAACGGGTTGCCGCTGAACGGGCTCACCGTGTGGAACGAGCTGTCGCACACCAAGAGCATGCTGACCGGCAGCACCGGCGCGATCGTCTACGACCGCAGCGACCAGGACCCGATGAACGATCAGGTCCCGGTGCACAAGGCGATCACCATCGAACGCATCGAAGGCGGTGCGCAGGAAAGCCGCACGTTGTTGGTGTGCGGCGATCACCAGGCCAACACCGCGGCCAGGCCCGAGGGCTGCACCTGGCTCGGCGACTGAGGTCCGGACCCGTGCCACCCGGATCGACGCCGGGTGGCACGGGGCTGCTCAGTCCTCCGCGAGGATCGGGGCCAGGTAGCGGCCCGTGTAGCTCTCCTCGACCTCGGCGACCTGCTCCGGCGTGCCCTGGGCGACGAGCTCGCCGCCGCCGGACCCGCCTTCGGGACCGAGGTCGAGCAGCCAGTCGGAGGTCTTGATGACGTCCAGGTTGTGCTCGATCACGATCACCGTGTTGCCCTTGTCGACGAGGCCGTTGACCACGCCGAGCAGCTTGCGGATGTCCTCGAAGTGCAGGCCCGTCGTCGGCTCGTCGAGGATGTAGACGGTCTGACCGGTGGAGCGCTTCTGCAGCTCGCTGGCCAGCTTCACCCGCTGCGCCTCACCGCCGGACAGCGTCGGCGCGGGCTGGCCGAGCCGCACGTAACCGAGGCCGACGTCCACCAAGGTGCTCAGGTAGCGGTGGATCGCCTTGATCGGCTCGAAGAACTCCGCGGCCTCCTCGATGGGCAGGTCCAGCACCTCGGCGATCGTCTTGCCCTTGTAATGCACTTCGAGCGTTTCGCGGTTGTAGCGAGCGCCCTTGCACACCTCGCACGGCACGTACACGTCCGGCAGGAAGTTCATCTCGATCTTCAACGTGCCGTCGCCCGCGCACGCCTCGCACCGGCCGCCCTTGACGTTGAAGGAGAACCGGCCCGGCAGGTAGCCGCGGACCTTCGCCTCCGTCGTCTCCGCGAACAGCTTGCGGATGCGGTCGAACACCCCGGTGTAGGTCGCAGGGTTCGAACGCGGGGTGCGGCCGATGGGCGACTGGTCCACCTGGACCAGCTTGTCGACCTGGTCCACGCCCTTGATCCGGGTGTGCCTGCCGGGGACCTGGCGCGCGCCGTTGAGCTTGTTCGCCAGCACCGACGCCAAGATGTCGTTGACCAGCGTCGACTTCCCGGAACCGGAGACACCGGTGACCGAGACCATGCAGCCCAGCGGGAACGACACGTCGATCTTGCCGAGGTTGTGCTCCTTGGCGCCCACCACGGTCAGCTGCCGCTTCGGGTCCCGCTTGCGGCGGGTCTGCGGGATCGGGATCCGCTTGCGCCGGGCCAGGTAATCACCGGTCAGCGAATCCTCGTTGTCCAGCAGCTCCTTGTACGGGCCGCTGTGCACGACCTTGCCGCCGTGCTCGCCCGCGCCCGGACCGATGTCGACGACCCAGTCGGCGCTGCGCACCGTGTCCTCGTCGTGCTCGACGACGATGAGCGTGTTGCCCAGGTCCCGCAGCCTGCTCAGCGTCTCCAGCAGCCGGTGGTTGTCCCGCTGGTGCAGGCCGATCGACGGCTCGTCCAGCACGTACAGCACGCCGACCAGGCCCGAGCCGATCTGCGTGGCCAGCCGGATGCGCTGCGCCTCACCGCCGGAGAGGGTGCCCGCCGCGCGGTCCAGCGACAGGTAGTCCAGGCCCACGTCGAGCAGGAATCCCAGCCGCGCCTGCACTTCCTTGAGCACCCGGCCCGCGATCATCTCCTCGCGGTGCCCCAGCACCAGGGCGTTGAGGAACGCCGCGCACTCGCGCACGCTCAGCGAGCTGACCTCGGCGATGGACAGCTCGCCGTGCTCGGCGTTCTCCATCGTGACCGCGAGGATCTCCGGCTTGAGCCGCGTCCCGTCGCACGACGGGCACGGCACGTCGCGCATGTAGCCCTCGTACTTCTCGCGGGCGTAGTCCGATTCGGTCTGGTCGAGGCGCCGTTCCAGGAACGGGATGACGCCCTCGTAGGAGGCGTAGTAGGAGCGCTGCCGCCCGTAGCGGTTCTTGTAGCGCACGTGCACCTGGTCGTTGGTGCCGTGCAGCACCGCCTTCTTCACCTTCGTCGGCAGCTCGTCCCACGGGGTGTCCATCCGGAACCCGACCGACTCCGACAACGAGGTCAGCAGCCGGGTGAAGTACTCGGCGGTGTGCCCGCCCGCCCACGGCGCGATGGCGCCCTCGCCCAGCGAGAGCTCCTCGTCGGGCACGACGAGTTCCGGGTCGACCTCCTTGCGGATGCCCAGGCCCGCGCAGTCCGGGCAGGCGCCGTAGGGCGAGTTGAACGAGAAGGAGCGCGGCTCCAGCTCGTCCACGCCCAGCGGGTGCCCGTTCGGGCAGGCCAGGTGCTCGGAGAACTTCCGCTCGCGTTCCGGGGAGCCCTCGTCGACGTCGACGAACTCCAGCAGCACCAGCCCGTCGGCGAGCCGCAGCGCCGTCTCCACCGAGTCGGTGAGCCGCTGCTTCGCGTTCGCCTTCACCGTGAGCCGGTCCACGACCACGGCGATGTCGTGCTTCTCCTGCTTCTTCAGCGTCGGCGGCGACTCCAGCTGGTGCACCACGCCGTCCACCCGAGCACGCGCGTAGCCCTGCGACTGCAGCTGCTCGAACAGGTCGACGTACTCGCCCTTGCGACCGCGGATCACCGGCGCCAGCACCTGGAACTTGGTGCGCTCCGGCATCGCCAGCACCTGGTCGACGATCTGCTGCGGCGTCTGCTTGCTGATCGCCTCACCGCAGGTCGGGCAGTGCGGCTTGCCGGCGCGGGCGTAGAGCAGCCGCAGGTAGTCGTAGACCTCGGTGATGGTGCCCACCGTGGAGCGCGGGTTGCGGCTGGTCGACTTCTGATCGATGGACACCGCGGGCGACAGGCCCTCGATGAAGTCCACGTCGGGCTTGTCCATCTGGCCGAGGAACTGCCGCGCGTAAGCCGACAGCGACTCCACGTAGCGCCGCTGTCCCTCCGCGAAGATGGTGTCGAAGGCCAAGCTGGACTTGCCGGAGCCGGACAGTCCGGTGAACACGATCAGGCTGTCGCGCGGCAGGTCGATGTCGATCCCGCGCAGGTTGTGCTCGCGGGCGCCGCGGACGACGAGGCGGTCGGCCACTGTGATCCTTTCGGAAGTTCTCGCCGGTTCGCTGGACGCGCCCGCCGGCACCGGGCCGCGGCATCGCCCACCCTCGGACGACCCGGCCGGGCTCCCCGTGACGGCGGCCCTGGCGGGGCACGAGCCCCTGGTCGGTCGACCTGGCGCGGAGCCGAGCAGGTCGGCGTTGCCGCGCTCGGCGGTGTTCGGACGTCGCGCGGCCATGCTATGCCGGACCCCCGACAGTGCCGCGTCGTCCCTCGTCACAGGCCGTATCAGGATGCAACGCGCACAGCGGTGCGTTATTCCGCAGCCATTAGCACGCCCTTGCGCGACCATACGCAAATTTCCCCGGATTGGGCACTGTCGGGGGACACACCTGTGCCCCTACTCTCGGGTACTCCCCTGCCACGTCCGGAGCACTTTCCTGCACACTTCAAGGAATCCGATGGCTGACACCGTCCTCGGCGCCGGCGGCACCCACGTGCCCACCGGAGCCCAGCAGTCCACCGAACAGGTCACCGCCGCCCTGTCCGCGATCGAAGCGGGCACGCACCGGCTGCTCGAGGTCGGCAAGGCGCTCGATGACGCGAGCGTGCGGCGGCCCAGCCTGCTGCCGGAATGGTCGCGGGCGCACGTGCTCACCCACCTGGCGCGCAACGCCGATGGGCTGCTGAACCTGCTGATCTGGGCGCGGACCGGCGCCGAGCACCCGATGTACGCCAGCCCCGCCGACCGGGACGCCGACATCCAGGAGGGCGCGGTGCGCGGTCACCGGCTGCTGCTGGAGGACGTGGTCGCCTCGCACGGCCGCTTCGCGCACGCCGTGCGCACGCTGCCGGAGTCGGCGTGGGACGCCGAGGTCGTCGGCCGCCAGCCGATGCCCGCGCGCGACGTGCTGCGCAAGCGGCTGCTGGAGGTCTGGGTGCACCTCGCGGACCTCGACCACGGCTTCGGCTTCGCCGACATCCCCGAACCGGACGTCGAGCAGCTGCTGGAGGACACCGTCCAGACGTTCGGCGGCAGGCCCGACGTGCCCGCCGTGACGGTCGTCGTGGACTTCGCCGACGGGCACCTGCGCACGTGGGAGCTGCGCGGGACCACCTCCCCGCCCGCCCAGGTGCGCGGGACTCCGGGCGCGATGCTCGGCTGGCTTCTCGGGCGGACCGGGAACGAAGCGCTGGAAGGCGAGGCGCCGGAGCTGCCGGTGTGGCTGTGAGGCAGGCCTCGCCGAAGCGATAGGGTTCCCCGCGTGGAGGCATACGAGCAGTACACCGGCCATGTCGAACCCGGCGGCGCCCCCGCCAAGCGGGTGCTGGACGCGCTGACCATCACGAAGGTGTCGGTCGGCCCGATGGACAACAACGCGTACCTGCTGACCTGCCGCGGCACCGGCGACGCGCTGCTGATCGACGCGGCCAACGATTCGGAACGGCTCGCCGACCTGCTGGGCCACGACGACGACCGGCCCCGGCTGCGCAGCATCGTCACCACGCACCAGCACGGTGACCACTGGCAGGCGCTGGGCGCGGTCGCGGGCCAGACCGGCTGCTACACGCTGGCGCACCCGGCGGACGCGCAGGCGCTGCCGGTGCCGCCGGACCGCCTCGTCGACCACGGCGACACCGTCTCCGTCGGCGACGCCGAGCTGCAGGTGATCCACCTGCGCGGCCACACCCCCGGGTCCATCGCGCTCGTCTACCGCGACCCGGCGGGCCACCCGCACCTGTTCACCGGCGACTCGCTGTTCCCCGGCGGGGTCGGCAAGACGAACTCGCCGGAGGACTTCGCCTCGCTGGTCGACGACGTGGAGAACCGGATCTTCGCCGAGCTCCCCGACGACACCTGGTTCTACCCGGGCCACGGCGACGACTCGACCCTCGGCGAGCAGCGCCCCCACCTCGCGGAGTGGCGCGAACGAGGCTGGTGACCGAAGCACGCCGAAGCGGGCCGCCCGAACGATCGGGCGGCCCGCTTTCACGTGCGGGGATACCAATGCGCTGCGCGGCGATACCGGCGCGCGCACGTCCACTCGAATGAGCACGCCCGCGTTCCCGCAGGCAGAGCCAGCGATGTTCTAGAATCGCACAATGGGGATGGATGCCGAGGCGTTGGGCCGCAGGATCGGCGAAGCGCGCGGCCGGGCCGGAGTGACGCAGGCAGAACTGGCGACAGAGGTCGGGATCGACCGCTCGGCCATCGCGAAGATCGAGTCCGGTCAACGCCGCGTGTCCGCCGTGGAACTGGGCCGGACCGCGGCCGCGCTGCAGATGCGGATCGAATGGTTCCTCGACGACGCTCCACATGCGCTCGTCTCGCGCCGCAACGCTCAGGATCCCGGCTCTCCGAGTCCTCGCATCGACGCGATGGCCGAACGCATCACCCGCGAAGTCGAATTCGTCCTGCGCCACGACGACCGCATCACCCCCGCCGCGGTGCAGGCGCGGACGATGCCGGAAACCGCGGCCGGAGCGGAAGAACTCGCCGCCACAGCGCGAAATCTGCTCCGCGTGCCGCTCGACGGACCGTGCACCGGACTCGCCGAGAAGGTTGCCGCGGTCGGCCTGTTCCCGTTCTCCCTCGACCTGGGAGCGGAATCCGCCGATGCGGCGACCGTGCTGCTCGACACCGGCGGGGTCGCGATCGTCAACGGTGGACTCCGCGTCGGCAGGCGACGTCTCGCCCTGGCCCACGAGCTCGGGCACTTCCTCGTCGCCGACGACTACGCGGTGGACTGGCGGATCGCCGAGACGCTCGGGGCGGAGCACCGCGAAGCGCTGTTCGACCGGTTCGCCCGGGCTCTCCTGCTGCCGGCCCAGAGCCTCCGCGCGGTGTGGGAGCAGCACACGTCCGCCGACGGGGACACCCGCACCGCGGCGGTGCGCATCGCGAGCTCGTACCGCGTCGACATGGCGACCCTCGCCAGAAGGCTCATCGAGCTCGGCCTCGCAGCGCGACCGGACGCCGATCGGATCAGGGCCACCCGGACGAACAGGGCCGACATCGTCGAACTGGACCTCGTCGTCGGCGACGAACTCGCCCCGCCAGCGCTGCCGCGCGAGTACGAGCGCGCGGTCCTCCGGCTGTTCCGGAGCGAGTCGATCACGGCCGCCAGAGCGATGGACCTGCTCCTCGACACGTGGACCGAGGACATGCTGCCCACGTTGCCGCAACGCGGCGAGGACCAGATCTGGCAGTACATCTGAGATGGGCGCAACCCCCGGCGTGCTGGTGTTCGACACCGGACCGCTCAGCCACTTCGCCCAGCAAGGCTGGCTCGGAATCCTGCGCGTGGTCGTCGGCGATCGGACCGCGGTCATCCCCGACACCGTCGTCGACGAGCTTCGGGCGGGCGCCGAGCAGCGAGTGCACCTGAAGCTCGTGCTCGATGCGGTGTGGCTCGAACACCGAGCGCTCACCGGCCCGGACGAGCTGTCCGAGTTCGCGCGTTTCGCTGAGATGCTTGCGGCGAAAGGGCGAAACCTCGGCGAATGCGGCGTGCTCGCCTACGCGAAGGCGAACGGGGCGACGGCGGTCATCGACGACGGCCCTCCGCGCAAGCTCGCACGTGCGCACCAAGTGGCGTGCAAGGGAACGCTCGGGTTCCTCTGCGAAGCGCTGCACGACGGCCTGCTGTCGATCGATCTCATCTCCGCGGTGGCCGATCACCTGCTGGAGAGCGAATACCGGCTGCCCTTCAGCACCGGTGGATTCCGGCGCTGGGCGCACGAGCAAGGTCTGATCCCGCCCTTCCAGTGACGACGCGGGTGCTCGTTGATCGTTCGTCGCTGCGCTGTCCGAGGGGGCGGGCTGTCGGAACGGGGTGGGTGATCCTAGGCTCGGTGGATGGCCAGGTACTACGACGTGCACCCGGACAATCCGCAGCGCCGCACGCTCGGGCAGGCGGTCGACATCATCCGGTCCGACGGGGTGATCGTGTATCCGACGGACTCCTGCTTCGCCCTGGGCACCGGGCTGGACAACAAGAACGGTGTGGAGCGGATTAAGACCATCCGCAAGCTCGACGACCGGCACCACTTCACCCTGGTGTGCGAGAACTTCGCGCAGCTGGGCCAGTTCGTGCACATCGACAACTCGGTGTTCCGCGCGATCAAGGCGAGCACGCCGGGCAGCTACACGTTCATCCTGCCGGCGACCAAGGAAGTGCCGCGCCGGTTGATGCACCCGAAGAAGAAGACCGTGGGCATCCGCATCCCCGAGCACGTCACCGCGCAGGCGCTGCTGGCGGAGCTGGGCGAGCCGCTGCTGTCGAGCACGCTGCTGCTCCCCGACGAGGAGGAGCCGCTGACGCAGGGCTGGGACATCAAGGAACGGCTCGATCACGTGGTGGACGCGGTGCTGGATTCGGGCGACTGCGGGACCGAGCCGACCACGGTCATCGACTTCTCCAGCGGTGAGGCCGAAATCGTGCGCCGCGGCGCGGGGGACACCAGCCGCTTCGAGTGATCTCGGCGCGCGCGTGCCGGGAAGGACCCCACGTCCTTCCCGGCACCGCGTCACCGGGGAGCGTCACCTGGCTCCCCGGATTCTCGTCAGCCGTTCGCGGGCACGCCCGGCGCGGGAGCGGGGATGCCGGGAGCGGGCACGCCCGGCGCCGGGGCGGGCACCGGCACGCCGTGGCCGGGCGCGGGTCCCCAGCAGGGAACGGTCGGCAGCGCCGGGATGGTCTCGCCCGCCTCGGGGGCTTCGGGCAGCGGCGGGACCGGTCCTTCGGGGTCCTCGGACGGGACGCCCGGCAGCGGCGGAACCGAACCCTCCGGGTCGTCCGAAGGCACACCCGGCAGCGGCGGAACGGACCCTTCCGGGTCGCCCGACGGAATTCCGGGCGGCACCGAACCCTCCGGGTCGTCGGACGGGATGCCGCACGGCGGCAGCGGCACCGCCGGAGCCGCCTCCGCCGGGACGCCCGGTGCGAGCGGCGCGCCCTGGACCGGCGCGGCCTCCGCCGGAGCCGGAGCGGCCTCCGCGAGAGCCGAACCGGCGCCACCGAGGCCGAGCACGGCGGCTCCGGCCACGATGATGGCGGCGCGGGAAACGAGCTTGTTCCGCATCGTTGTGAACTCCTCTGCGTCTGGTGGACCGCGGTGTGCACCGCGACGAGGACGACGATGCCGATCTTCGCTGGAGCGGAGCTGAAGCTTCCTGAAGATCGCTTCAGGCAGGGCTGGCATGCTGATCCGCATGCGGGTGCTCGTCGTCGAGGATGAACGTCGCGTCGCGGAAGCGCTGCGCACCGGGCTGGGAGCCGAGGGGTGGGCGGTGGACGTCACCGGCGACGGCCTCGACGCGCTGCGGCTCACCGAGGAGCGCGAGTACGCGGCGATCCTGCTGGACATCATGCTGCCCGGCCTCAACGGCTACCGGGTGTGCGCGCGGCTGCGGGCGGCGGAGAACTGGACGCCGATCATCATGCTCACCGCGAAGGACGGCGAGTACGACGAGGCGGAGGCGCTCGACGCGGGCGCCGACGACTACGTGACGAAACCGTTCTCCTACGTGGTGCTGCTGGCCCGGTTGCGCAACGCGATCCGCCGCAGGCCCGCGGAGCGCCCGGCGGTGCTGCGCGTCGGCGACCTGGTGCTCGACCCGGCCCGGCGCAGCTGCGCCCGCGCGGGCCAGGACATCTCGTTGACCGGCAAGGAGTTCGCGCTGCTCGAAGTCCTCGCCCGCAGCCGCGGCCGCGTGGTGTCCAAGCGCCGGTTGCTGGAGGACGGCTGGGACTTCGCCGACGAGCCCGACGTGAACCTCGTCGAAGTGCACATCAGCGCACTGCGGCGCAAGATCGACAGCCCGTTCGGCGTGCGCAGCATCCGCACCGTCCGCGGCCACGGCTACCGCCTCGACGCGGAGGGGGCCTCCGATGCGTGACCGCCTGCTGCTGCGGCGGCTGTCGATCCGGGCCCGCACCACGATCACCGCCACCACCATCGTCGCGCTCGCCGTCGTCGCCATCGGCGCGGTGCTGGTCGGGCACCTCAACGGCAGGCTCAACGAAGAGCTCGACGCGGCGCTGCAGGAGCAGCTCAGCGCGGCGAGCGCCTCCGTCGTGGCGGGCAGCGGCATCCCGGAGGAACCGTCGGGCACCGTGCGGGTCCGCGCCGTCCCCGCCGATGACCCGGCCGGCAGCGTGCCCGCCCGACCGGACCTCGAACCGGGGTCGGCGCCGATGACGGGCGAGCTTGCGGACACGCTCGAACCGCCTGCCCCGGCGGACCTGCCCGAACCGGTGGCCCCGGCCGAACCGGTCGACCCGGCCGAACAGCTGGGCCCGCGACCGATCCCGGCCGGTGCGGAAAGCATGGCTCCGCTGCGCACCGCCACCGCGACCGTCGTCACGCCCACGGGGAACCAGACGCTCATCGCGAGTGCCTCCACCCGGTCGGTGCAGCGCGCGACGGAGACCGCAGCCACCGGGTTGCTGTTCGGGATGCCGGTGCTGCTGGCCGTCGTCGCCACGCTCACCTGGTTCAGCACCGGACGCGCGCTGCGCCCCGTGGAGGCCATCCGGCACGAGTTCACCCGCCTGTCCGCGCAGGACCTGCGCGGGCGGATGCCGGTGCCCGCCAGCGGGGACGAGATCGCGCGGCTCGCTTTGACGCTCAACGACACCTTGGACCGGCTCGACGATTCGGTGCGGCGGCAGCGGCGGTTCGTCGCCGATGCCTCCCACGAGCTGCGCAGCCCGCTGGCCGCGCTGCGCACCCCGCTGGAGGTGGCGCAGGCGCACCCGGACCGGGCGCACTGGCCGAGCATCGCCGAAGGCACCCTGCACGACCTGGACCGGCTGGAGCGGCTCACCTCGGACCTGTTGGCGCTGGCCAGGATCGACGGCACGACCCCTGCCCCTGGCGACGAGCTCGACCTGAGCTCGCTGACCGCCGACACCGTCGCCCGGCGGGCTCCGGCCGAACCGCAACGCGCCGTCGAGCTCGAACCGGGGATCGTCGTGCGGGGCCACCGCACCCACCTCGCCCGGCTGATCACGAACCTGCTGGACAACGCCGAAGCCCACGCCGAACACCGGGTCGCGCTGCGGCTGCGCGCCGAGGACGGGTGCGCCCGGCTGGACGTCGTCGACGACGGACCCGGCATTCCCGTCGAGTCCCGCGATCAGGTCTTCGAACGGTTCGCCCGCCTGGACACCGCCCGCGCCCGCGAGCAGGGCGGTTCCGGGCTCGGCCTGGCGCTGGTCCGCGAGATCGCGGACCTGCACCACGGTTCGGTCGTCATCAACGACTCCGACCGCGGCGCGCACTTCACGGCCCGGTTCCCGCTGAGCGCACCGTCCGGTTCCGCACAGCGACCGGACGGTGACGCCCCCAGATCCTGACCGGGCGGAAACCGTCGGGTTCCCGCCCGCGACCTCAGGACCAGGTCCACAGCGGACGAATCAGGCCCACAGCCTCGCGGTCGCCAATTCCGCCCCCGCCACCAGGGATTCCAGCTTCGCCCAGGCGATCTGCGGGTGCACCCGCCCGCCGAGGCCGCAGTCCGTGGAGGCGACCACGTTCTCCCGGCCGACGCACTCCGCGAACCGGACGATGCGGTCGGCGACGAGCTCGGGGTGCTCCACGACGTTCGTGGCGTGGCTGACGACACCCGGCAGCAGCAGCTTGCCCTCGGGCAGCGCGACGTCCCGCCACACCTTCCACTCGTGCTCGTGGCGCACGTTGCCCGCTTCGAACGCGTAGGCCTGCGCGTTGATGGACAGCAGCACGTCCACCAGGTCGCGCATCGGCAGGTCCGTGGTGTGCGGGCCGTGCCAACTCCCCCAGCACAGGTGGAACCGGATCCGCTCCGGCGGCAGCCCGCGCAGCGCGTGGTTGAGCGCCTCCACCCGCCGCATCGTGAAGTCCCGATAGGCCTCCACCGTCGGCTCCGGGTTGATCTGATCCCAGTTCTCCGCGATCGCCGGGTCGTCGATCTGCAGGATCAGCCCCGCGTCGATGATCGCCTCGTACTCCTCGCGCATCGCATCCGCGCAGGCGTAGAGGAATTCCTCCTCGTCGGCGTAGTGCTCGTTGCCGATGCGCGAACAGCTGCCCGGCCCGATGGAGGTCATGAACCCCTCCTCCAGCCCGGCCGCCGCCAACGCCCGCTTGAACCCGCGGATGTCCGAGGCGATCGCCTCCTGACCGGTGTAGGTCAACGGCCCGGTGCACGTCGGGAACACCTTCGCGCTGCTGCTCACCGCCGCGCCCGACGTCGGATCGGCGTAGGCGTCGGCGAACCGCGTCCGGTCCCGGCGGTTGCCGAACGTCGTCAGCTCCACCTCGCCCGTCGGCTTCGCGCGCTGCCCCGTCACGTCCGCCAGCGCGGTCCTGCCGAGCTCCAGGCCGCCGAGCCGCTGGAACGAGTACGACCACCAGGCGCCGTAATCCACCTTCTGGCTGGTCGCCTTGCCGAACTCCCCGTCACCGACGAACCCGATGCCGAGGTCGCGCTGCCGGACCACGAGCGCGGCCAGCTCCGCGTCCAGTTCCTCCCGGTAGGCCGCGGCATCCCCACCGTCCGCCGCGTTCCACTCGATGAGCGCCTCGGGCCGCGGCAAGCTGCCCGCTTGAGTGGTCAGAATGCCTTCGCTGCTGGAACGCATGACGCCGTCCTCCGTCGTGAGATGCACACTCGCGACGCCATGCTCGCCGTGCCGGGGCACGCTTGGCAACATCCCCGGTGCGGGGTCAGCGTCGACCGGACGAGTGCTCCTCGGCGTCCGCGTCGCGGATGAACAGGCAGGAACCGTCGGCGAAATCGACGCGCAGGAACGGGGAACGCGGGATGCTGCGACCCAGCGGAGCCCAGCTCGTCGACGAGATCCGCGACACCGGCACTTCGAAGTACGACACGGCGGCCTTCGCGTCCTTGCGCGCGGCGATTCCTTCCGCCGCCTTCTGCACCTGGGCGGCGGCCGAACGCGCTCTGCCCAACCAGCCCTTGCCCTCAGGCTCCGCCGCAGCCCGCTCGGCGATCTTGCCCTGCTCGACCACCACGGCCAGCCTCGACGAACTCGCCGCGAGGAACGCCACCCCCGGCATCGTGGCCAGGTGGTCGGCGAACCGGACCGAGTCCTGCCCGGCGTTCGCTGCGAACGCCCACCACAGCACGGAAGGATCGTCGGCCCACTCGTCGTCCAGGAAAGCACCCGACGAGACCACTTCGCTCGGCAGCGGCCAAGCAGGAGCGTCCACAGTGGAAGGTTCAACCTCGGACAGCGGCTCGTGCGGCAACAGGTTCCGCCCGGCCACCGCGGAACCGGCATAGCCCTGCTGCGGCAGCAGGATCCAGCTCAGCGACTCGCCCTCGGAAAGCCACTCCTCGGACAGCTTCGCTTCCCACTTCTCCCGGAGGAGCTGCCGATCCAACGCCGACAAGTCAGCCACGCGCACCCCACAAATAGCTCTGCAACGCCTCGACCATCACGCTCGCATCGGCGGGCCGCTGACCGTCCAGCGCGAAACCGGAACCGTCCCGCAACACCACCGCGCATTGCGACCGCCGGTGCTCCGGCCCTGCGACCTGGCAGTCCGCGATGTCCTCACGTCCGAGCGCGAACCAGAGCGAGACCGGATCAGACCTCAAGGCGGAACCAGGCTCGTTCTTCCCGAAATCTTCAGGAGAAGCACCGACCAGAGCTTTTCCGACACCGCCCCAGCCGTGCCCCAGCTGTCGCCATCCGCCAGGTCCGGTGTCCACCGGCTCTCCCCGTTGCGCCACCAGCACTCCGAAGCGGTTCGGCGTGAGCACCCACAAGACGTCCCCGGCGGAACACCCTTCAGGCACGTCTGACCTGATCAGGCTGCGGGCACCGCATTCAGGTCCGGGGCCGAAAACGGTGAGTCCCTTCGTGGGTGGCGCAGTGGTGCGCCCGCTGTCCTCGCCACCGCCGAAGATCCCGGTCAACGCGCCTGCGGCGACCGCGATGCCCGCGTTACCGATCGCACTGCCGAACCGCTTGCCCATCCCCGGTTTCGGGATTCCGTACTCATCGCAGCCGTCGACCCGGAAAGCGGTGCCGCGTGTCCACAACGCCCACACGACCGGCTCCCCCGGTTCGCACCACCACCGGCGAGCCGACAGCGACGCACCCGGCGCCCTGGACACCGACATCCGCTACTCCTCCGTCAGACGTTGAAACCGCGATTCGTCGCGGCCTGGCGATCCTCCGCACTCGACGGATCCTGCGCCTTGTCGTAGCCGTACTTCACGCCGGCGCTCCGAGTTGTGCAGCTGTACCGCCCGGCATTCGGGAGAGTTTCCCAGCACGGTGAGGTCACGAGCCTTGCTCGGTCCACTGTGCAGCATCCGACCGTCGTCTCCCCCGCCGAACGCGGCGGTGGCCAGCGTCGTCGCGGCGGTCAGACCCGCATTTCCCGCAGCTCGCCCCACCGACTTGGTGCGACACAGGACATGGGATTCCCATTCCTCAGACGCTGAAGCCGACCCGGACCATCGCCGTGCGCTCAGCGGCTCCCAGGTCAACGACCGTTGAACTTGCCGGCGAAGTTCCCCGCCTCGATCGTTCTGATCAGCAGCGATGAACCGTCCGCGAATCGCACCCGGAGGAAGTTCGAGGTCGGGACGCTCCGGCCCGGGCGACACAGGTCCATGGCCGCGATCCGCGTCAGCGGAACCTCGAAGTACGAGACAGGTGCCTTGGCGTCGGTCCCCGACGTCAAGCCCTCCGCGGCCTTCTGCACCTGCGCCGCCGCGGAGCGAGCACGGCCGAACCACCCCTTGGCCTCATCTCCGGTGTGCTCCCGCGCTGCGAGCATTCCTTGCTCGACAACGACGGCAAGACGCGTCGAACCGAGAACCACGAGTGCGTGTCCCCTGGCCGGAGCCAGATGATCGGCGAACCGTGCGGCGTCGTGCTCCGCGGTGTCGGCCGTGGCCCACCACATGATCGATGGATCGTCGGCCCATTCGTCGTTCAAGTACCGGCCGGAAGTCACCTGAGCGCTCGGCAACGGCCATTTCGGAAACTGACCGGCCCACGGGCGCACCGCGGATGAAGGCTCGTGGGGCACCGAATGCTTACCTGCCACAACCGATCCGACGTACCCCCGCTCCGGCAACAACACCCAGACCAGCGACTCTCCAGAGCCGACCCACTTCTCCTCGAGCCTGGTCTCCCATTCCGCCCGAAGCTTGTCCTCTTCCGCAGTGCTCAGGTCAGGCACGACCACTCCAATGCTGGCCTCGGTTGAACGCCTGAACCGCGCTCATCATGGCTTCGACGTCCCAGGGGAACGGAGATCGCACGGCGAAACCCGAGCCGTCGCGCAGCACGACCCCGCAATGCGTCGGGAAATTCTCCCTACCGATCGAACGGCAGCCCACCACATCGTCCGGGCCGAGCTCGAACCACGGAGCAACGGAGGGCGATCTCATCGGAGCGTCCGGTTCGTTCGCCCCGAATTCGGCTCGGGAACTGACCAGCGACCTACCTGCCTCGCTCAACCCGCGAGCCAACTGCCGCCATCCCCCGGACTCCGGCTCGGCCGGTTCGGTCACTTCCTCGGCCAGCGGCAACAGCACACCGAGACGACGCGGGGTCAACACCCACAGCATCGAACCCGCCGAAGCGGGCGGAGTCCGCTGGATCAGCCGAACGGCGTCGCTGTCCACACCGGTAGCGAACACCTGCAGGCCCGGTTCGGTAGGTCCGCTCCGCGACTCGTAGTTCTCACCACCGCCGAACGCCGCGGTCAGCGCACCGACGGCCACGCCCATACCGGCCTTGCCGACGGCGCCAGCGAGCCGCTTACCCGCTCCTGGATTCGGTTTGCCTTCCGCGTCCAAGCCGTCGACCTGGAACGTCACGCCTTCGACCCACGACGCCCACCACACCGGTTCATCGGGCGCGCACCACTCGGAACGCGCCACCAGGGAGGCCCCTAGCCGCTCGGCCACCGACATCCGAAATCCTTCCGTCACACGTTGAACCCGCGCTCCGTCGCAGCCTGCCGGTCTTCCGAACTCGACGGATCTTGAGCTTGGTCGTACCCGTACTTCACACCCTGCTCCACGCCTTCGTGCACCACGGCCTCGGTGCCCTGGTGGATAACGGCGTCCTGCCAGCGGTGTTCACCGCTCAGCCCCACGGCGCCGAGCCCTGCCTGCGCCAGGTTTCCGGCCAACGCCTGCTCACCGGTGATCGAATCGGTGACCGGTCGCAGGTCACCTCGCCAGTTGGTTCTGACGTCGCCGTGGCGATCGGTCTGCGCGATCACGGTCCCGTCCGAATCCGTCCGGTTCTCGCGCATGAACCGGTTCCCGGTCGTCGTGTCCATGGACGGACTGTCCTGCGCGCGCTGGAGGTCTCGCTGTGCCCGCACGAGCTGGTCCTGCGCACCATCCCTGCCCTCGCTCACAGCCCGCTCCGCGCGCCGAACCGCGTCCGCCGCACGGTCCGTGCTCGTGTCCCCGCGTGTTGCGATCTTGGCGATCGGGTTGGCGTCGATCTGGCGGGCGACCCACTTCTGGGCCATGTTCCCCTCGCGCAACCCGTTCATCTTCTCGACGACCTTGCGCAGGGGGCCGCTGCGGAGTTGTTTGAGGAGCTCTTCCAGCTTCGTGACCAGCGGCTTGAGCTTGTGGAGGAGTTCGGCGACCTTCGTGCCGAGGCGGGTGCCGGTGATGGCGACCTGCGAAGCGGTCAGGCCGGAGGCGGCGCCGACCGAGGCTCCGGCGGTGATCCAGGAGGCGGCCAGGGCTGCGATCCACTCGATGATGAGGCCGATCACGAGTTCCTGGATGATGTCGATCGCCATCTCCACGAACATGTCGAAGAGGTCGGCCGCCATGTTCAGGATCTGGGTGAGGCCGCGGACCTCCGAGGCGAACGCGCTCGCGCCGCCGGAGAACTCGTCGAGCTGCTTGCGGAAGGCGTCGCCCGCCTGGCCCTCCCAGTGCGGCTTGGTGGCTTCGGCGCGCTGCTTCTCCTGCTCGCCGAGCTTGTCCAGCCACTCGGCGACCTGCTCCCAGCCCTTGCCGGTGCTGCGCATCTGCTCCGGGTCGCCGATGGCGGGTTCGAGGACGAACTCCACCAGCGGGCTGATCACCAGCGACACCAGGAATCCGAGCCCGTTGTCCATGAAGGACTGCCCAGGGCTGGTGACCATCTGCAGCTGTTCCATGCGGGCGTTGACGGTGGCGATCGCGACGTCCGGCGGGTTGTCCGCTCGCGCCAGGTCACCGCTGGTCGAGGCGGCGGACGAGCCGTATTCGGTCGTCTGCTCCATGTAGCTCTTGCCCGGACCGCCCGCGCCGTTGACCGCGCCGAGCGAGGCGGGTCCGCCACCGGACACGCGCATCCCGCTGAGGTCGATCTTGCCGAGGTCGTCGGCCTGCGTCTGGTCCATCTCCTGGTAGTCCTTGGCGCAGTCCTGGACCGCCGAGGAGATGTGGCTCATGAAGCCGCCGGCCTGCTTGGCCAGGTCGCGGCACTCCTCCAGGGAGTCGAAGTAGGCGAACGCCAGCAGCTCACCGATCGGGCCGAAGCAGTCGTCGCTGACCCGCGCCTGCTCCAGCACCGAGGACAGCTGGTCCAGGTGCTGCGACACCCCCTCGGAGCCCTGGCTGTGCGCGGTCAAGGCCTCCGGTGCGACATTCAGTGCCACGCTCGTCCCCCCAGGATCGAACCGATTGCGTCACCGCCGATCAGTGCCGCGATAGTACTGCGACGGTCTCAAGCGCTGGTTCGTTCCCGTGAATTTCGCGGCCGGAGACAGCAGCGGAGGCGACCCGACGCGCGGGCCGCCTCCGGTGCGCGCTCGTTCAGTTCCAGATCTCGGCGGCCCACTCGGGGTGGTCGACGAAGGGGTTGCGGTTGTGCTGGAACTGGTCGTAGATGACCTGGTTGCGGTTCTGCTCGAACTCGTCCGGCGGGTCCTGGGCGTTCCACTCCAGCAGCACCGACTGGCGGCCCATCAGCGGGGCGCTGCCGTTGTCGACGTTGTCGTTGAGCTCCAGGTCGGGGGCGCCGTCCTCGCCCTCGTAGCGCACCGCCATGTACATGATCATGCGGGCGACGTCGCCCTTGACCTCGTCGCGGGGCTCGAACGAGTCCTCGTCGGTGAAGTTGCCCTCGGCCTCATCGACGGGGCTGCCGCCCATGTCGAAGTCCTTGTTGCCGCGCTCCGAGTTCACCGACACGTCGGTGGGGCGCAGGTGGTGGACGTCGGTGCCGGGCCCGACCGCGGTGCCGAAGTCGCCGTGCGACTTGGCCCAGGTGTGCTCGCGGTTCCACTGGTCGGCGCCGCCGCCGTTGGTGTCCTTGCCCTGCGAACGGCCGCTGTAGAGCAGGATGACGTTGTCCGGGTTCGCCGGGTCCTGGTCGGTGACCTTCAGCGCCTCCCACACGTCGTCGTAGGTGAGCTGGTCGTTGGTGCTGATGATGTCGTTGAGGGCGACCTTCAGCTCCTCACCGGTCTTGCCGAGCGCCGGCTCGTAGTACGTGTCGTCGTAGGCCGTCACGCGATCGGCCACACCCAGGTCGGCGGGAGCGGCGGAAGCGGGCATCGGCACCGCCAGAGCCAGCGGCAAGGCGCCCACCACGGCCAGTCGTTTCCAACGGGTCTTCAGCACGGGCATGATCCTCTCCCGAAAGGCTGACGCCACCTACGCATTGGCGATTCGCGGTGACGCCGCGTCACAAAGCACGGTCAAGGCAAAAGTCTGGCACGCGAAAAGCCACTGACGAGTGAATCGTTCAGAGCAATCACATGTCCGCGCGATGGACTAACGATGAAGCGAAATCACGCCCGGCACCAGCGAGAACGGGAAAACCGGGGAATTCCAGCGCGATTCACCATCCGAAATGCCGTAACCGTTATCGCGGAGATGACCCGAGGGCCCGGATCGGCAAATGGGAATGGAGCGAATCGCCGGGAGAACCGTTCTCCCGGCGATGGCGGACGAGCCTCGGATCAGCCGCCGTCGGTCCACGTCGGCGGGGCGATGACGTGCAGGGCGTTGCTGGCGACCGAGAACAGCTGCGGCGTGTTCGCCACCAGCTCGCCGTCGATGTTGATCGGCAGCTCGGCGTCGGTGCGGACCTCGACCTTCCCCGTGCGCAGGTGCGTGACCAGCGAACTGTCCGTGGTGCTGCCGGTGCGCAGCTCGCGGGCCATCGACAGCAGCCGCAGCGGGCTCCCGTTGCGCAGCACCGACACGTCGAGCATCGCGTCGTCGATGCCCGCGTCCTGCGCGGCGAGCTGGCCGCCGCCGAAATAACGACCGTTGGCCACCGAGATCTGCAGCAGGTCGGTGAACGTCAACGGCTCGTGATCACCATCCGGGAATTCCAGGGTCGCGGTGAACGGGCGGTGCTTGCGCAACGCCCGCGCCGTCGCCACCGGATAGGCCAGCGGACCGATGCGCCGCTTCAACCTCGGCGACATGTGCTCGGCGACGGCGGCGCCCAAACCGGCCGAGGCGCGGTTCACGTAGTAATTGCGACCGCACAGCCCTAAGTCCACGTCCACGACGTGGCCGCGGGCGATGGTCCGGCAGGCACCGTCGAGGTCCGCCGGGATGTGCATGGTGCGGGCGAAGTCGTTCGCGGTGCCCAGCGGCAGCAGGCCCATCGGCACCTCGCGGTGCGCCAGGACGTCGACGACGGAGCTGACGGTCCCGTCGCCGCCGCCGAGCACGATCAGGTCGTGCCCCGCGTCCACGGCGCCCTCCACGACCTCCAGCAGCCGGGACGGGTCCCGCAGCGGGTGCACGGCGTGCAGCGGCACGTCCAGCGCTCGCAGCAGGTCTTCCGCGTGCGAGCACGCGCGAGCGCCCGATCGGGAATTCGCGTTGACGATCAGGGCTGCCTTGGTCACGTGGCCGTCGTAGCGGATGACGCCTCCTTCAATCACGACGAAGGCTACCCGCAGGCAGCGGTGCGTCGATCGTTCGTGCTGGTGAGCACGCTCACGCGGTCCCGGTACCACTCGCGGGCCGGGCCGGACGTGCTCGGACCCCGCCTGCGGGGGCAGGCGGGGTCCGGCGGAGCACGGGAGTCGGGCGTCCCGTGCGCTGTTCACTTCGTCGGGGCCGGTTCGCAGCCTCGGGGCGGCTGCGTTCCCGGGAAGGGGCGAGAAGCTCGGGGAAGCGACCCGCCCCGCGGGATCAGTCCTGACCCAGCTTCGCCAGGTCGCCGACGCTGCCCTGGAAGTGGTTCTGGTCCACGTCACCGCTGACGCCGGGCACGGAGCCCTCTTCGGTGTACTGCCAGAAGTTCCAGTCCTTGAAGCCCTTGGGCACGGTCGGCTCGTCCACCTCGTAGGCGGCCAGCCACAGCGGGTGGTCCGCGTAGGCGTCACTGCCGCCCATGCACTCGTTCCAGAACGAAGGGTTCGCGTAGATGATCGGGTCGGCCCCGGTCGCGTCCTTGATCTTCTTGTTGAACGTGTCGGTCCACTTGTGCATCTCCGGCACCGACAGGCCGTAGCAGCCTCCGCCGGAGGGGTCGACCTCGAGGTCCAGCACAGGGGCCAGGCTCTTGCCGTCCTTCTTGTAATCGGCGACGGACAGCAGCTTGTCGGCCTGCGCCTCAGCGGACTCGTCCGGGCGGGCGAAGTGGTACGGCGCCGCCATCAGGCCCGCGTCCTTCGCGCCGTGGTACTGCTCGGCGTACTTCGGGCTGGTGAAGTCGGTGCCGTCCGTGGCCAGCACGAACGCGAAGTTCTGACCGGACTCCGCGACCTTCTTCCAGTCGACGGAGCCGTTGTGGTTGGAAACGTCGATGCCCTTGGCGGGCGGGCCCGGCACGGGGCCGGTGTCCTTCGGCGCCTCGTCGGAACCGAACAGGCCGCCCTCGTCCTTGCCGGAGTCCTGCTCCGCGGCGGGGATGTCGTCGACCTGCGCGGCGGCGCGGACGTCGTTGTCGGAACCGGTGCTGACGCTGAGCACGGCGACGCCCAGCACGCCGAGCACGGCGAGTCCGGCGCCGGCCTGCATCGCGCGCAGCCGGGGGTGCTGCGGGCTGCGGTGCCCGCCGCGGTTCGATTCGGTCGCGGCCTGGAACTTGGTGGCGGCGCCGCTCGCCGCCGGGCCGACGCGCTGCTCGATCCACTGACCGGCGGTGGAGTTCCGCACCCGCTGCAGCAGCGGCAGCACGGCGAGCCACAACCGGCGCAGCAGCGGGAGGATCCGCTGCCAGACCTGGTGGGCGTAGGGCCGCACCCGGTCCACTCCGGAACGCACCGCGTGGTCGGCTCCCAAGGCCGTGTCCCGCCAGGCGTTGCTGTTCGCCGAAGCGGTCCGCGAGGTGTCGGGGTTCTGGTTCTCGGGGGTCGGGGTCTGAGGCTCGTTGCCTCGTTCGGGGTTCTGGTTTCGATCGGGGGGTGTCACGAGGCCCCACACTCCGGAACGGAGCGTGTACGTGCATCGCGGTTTCTACGTACGGAGGTACCTGGTTACGTCGACCCAGGCCACCGTCGCCCGGCCGAATCGTCACGGGCTGTGAATGTTCCGGCCGAACCGGAGAGCTGGCTCACGAAACATCGGCGGAACCGCACCGTCTCGAAACAGCCCGGAACGCGGTCAGCCTAACCCACGCCCCCGGCTACGAAAGACGCCGCCGCACCCATCCGACGATCTCCTCCCGAGCGCGGAAGCCGAGCCGCTCCAGCACCTGATCGGCTTCCACCTCCGCCGACTGCGGCGCGATGTGCAGCCGCCGCGCGATCTCCGCGCCGCTCGACCCCGCCGACAGCAGCAGCGCCGCCTCCATCTCGCGCGGGGTGAGCCCACCGTCCCCGGAGGTGATCTCCGGACCGGTCGCCGGGCTCGCGGACCGTTCTTCGAGCGCGTAGGAGACCATCTCGGACAGCTCCCAGCCCGCGCCCTCGTCGTAGGCGGACCGGAACCGGGCCTCCCCGAGCACCTGCTGCGCCCACCTCATCGCCACCGCGTCGTAGTCGTCGAAGTACACCGAATCGCCCATCTCGCCGCCGTTGGCCTTGCGCAGCGCGTTCGACGCCCCCATCAGCCGCGCCGCGCGCTGCGGCTGGTCCGTCGTCGTCGCGCACCACGACAGCACCTCCAGGTAGACGCCGAGCCCCGCCATGTCCCGCGCCAGCCGTTGCAACCGGATCGCCTGCTGGATCAGCAAGGTGGCCTCGCGGTGGTCCCCGCCGCGCCACCGGTGCAGCGACACGACCCACAGCGCGTAGCACTTGGTCCACGTCGCGCCGTAGGTCTCGCACAGCCGCAAGGAGTCCGCCGCCGCCTCGGTCCCGCCGTTGTCCCCCCGGTAGAAGCCCAGGCAAGCGAGCAGGATCGTCGCGCTCACGTAGCCGAACGGATCGCCGGTCGCCTTGTGCCCGGTCGCGGCCCGCTCCAGCACCTCGGCGGCCTCGTCCAACCGGCCGGCGAGCATCGCCTCCATGCCCCGGGTGCCGTCCACCCGGGCGCTCAACGCGGTATCGCCGTAGCGGTCGGCGATCTCCCGCGCCTCGCGCAGCATGGGGTCCGCGGCCTCCACCTCCTCCAGGTGCAGCGCGAGGAACGCCGCCACCCCCAGCCCGTCGGCCCGCTCCGCGACCGGTTCGGGGAGCTGCTCCAGCGAGCTCAGCAGCCACTGGTAGCCCTCCCGCAACGCGTTGCCGGAGAACCAGAACGACCACAGCTTCGACGCGGTCGCCGCCGCCGTCACCGCCCCGCCCGGCACCTCCAGGTCCCGTTCCAGGACGTACCGGAGGTTGGCGTGCAGGTGGATCATGTGGTGGACCCATTCCAGCTGCTTGGGCCCGAACACCTCGCGCCGGTAGCGCTCGGCGAGGGAGTGGAAGTAGGCGGCGTGCCGCTCGCGCACCACGCCTTCCTGGTGGGCGGCGTAGAGCCGGGCCAGGCCGTACTCGCGGATGCTGTCGAACATGCGGAAGTAGTCGGTGCCGCCGCTCGCGTCGAACTCCCGCACCACGATCGACTTGGAGACCAGCACGTCGAGCGACTCGGCGATCTCGTCGACGGCGAGCGCGTCGTCGGCGCACACGGCGCGCACCGCGTCCAGGTCCCATTCGCCGACGAAGCAGGACAGCCGCGTCCACAGCAGCCGCTCCCTGGCGGCGCACAGCCCGAAGCTCCAGCCGATCGACTCCTCCAGCGCCTCGTCGCGGGAGGAGCGGTGCCCCTTGGTGAGCAGCGCGAACCGGTCGTCGAGCCGGTGCAGCACGTCGTCGAGGGAGCTGTCCCGCAGCTGCGCGGCGGCGAGCTCGATGGCCAGCGGCATCCCGTCGAGCCTGCGGCAGATCCGGCCGATCGCCTCCCGGTTGGTCTCGTCGAGGACGAAACCGGGCACCACCGAGGCCGCGCGGTCGGTGAACAGGCTGACGGCGTCGGCGAACACGTCCCCGTAGCCGTGCTCGGCGGTGACGGCCTCCGCGGGCAGCGACAGCGGCGCGACCGGCAGCACCAGTTCGCCCGCGACGCCCAGCACCTGCCTGCTGGTGGCCACGATGCGGACTTCGACGTGCTCGGTGAGCAGCCTGCGGGCCAGCCCGGCGACGGCGTGGAGCACGTGGTCGCAGTCGTCGAGGATGATCAGCATCCGCTCGTCCCGGATCCGGCTGACCAGGTCCTCGGCCGGGTTCCCCGGCCCGGGGCGGCCGCCGAGCGCCGCGTTCACCGTCTGCGGCAGCAGCGCCGCGTCCTGCACGTCGGCGAGGCTGACCAGGACGACTCCGTCGGCGAAGGCGCGCCGGACCTTGCGCGCCAGCCGCAGCGCCAACCGGCTCTTGCCGACCCCGGCCGGCCCGGTCAGCGTGAGCAACCGGCCGGAGTACATCTGCCTGCGCGCATCGGCGAGTTCGCGGCGCCTGCCGATGAAGCTCGTCGTCTCGGGAGGCAGCCGTTCTCGCGTTCCCCGCGTGGTGTTCGCCGTGCTCACCGCCCACCTCCTGCTCCGAGCGTATGGCACCGGTCACAGCAGTACCCGTTCGGCGGTACCCCATACCAGCTCACAGCCGTGCCGACACGCCGACGCGTGTACCGAACCGGCCTGATCCGGGCGTCGGGCAGAATGCACGCACGTTCTGGGCGGAGATCAGGAGAGGTGTCGGAACATCGTGACGACGGCTGTGCATCAGAGGATCGCCGAGGAGCTCGGCGTGCGGGAGCGGCAGGTCGACGCTGCCGTCGGCCTGCTCGACGGCGGTGCCACGGTGCCGTTCGTCGCGCGGTACCGCAAGGAGGTCACCGGGGCGCTCGACGACGCGCAGCTGCGCACCCTGGAGGAGCGCCTGCGCTACCTGCGCGAGCTGGAGGAACGGCGCAGCACGGTGCTGGAGTCGATCCGCTCCCAGGGCAAGCTCGACGACGAGCTGGAGAGCCGGATCAACGCGGCCGACTCCAAGGCCCGCCTGGAGGACATCTACCTCCCCTACAAGCCCAAGCGGCGCACCAAGGGGCAGATCGCGCGCGAAGCCGGGCTCGAACCGCTGGCGGACCTGCTGCTGACCGATCCCGGCCAGGACCCGCAGACCCGCGCGGCCGAGTTCGTCGACGCGGACAAGGGCATCGCCGACGCGTCCGCCGCGCTGGAAGGCGCCCGGTCGATCCTCGTCGAGCGCTTCTCCGAGGACGCCGACCTGGTGGGCGAGCTGCGCGAGCGCATGTGGTCGAACGGCCGCGTGGTCTCCCGCGTCCGCGACGGCAAGCAGGACGAGGGCGCGAAGTTCGCGGACTACTTCGAGTTCGACGAACCGTTCGCCGCGCTGCCCTCGCACCGCATCCTGGCGCTGTTCCGCGGCGAGAAGGAAGAGGTCCTGGACCTCTCGATGGAACCGGACGACGGCGCCGAGCAGGACGGCCCGACCCCCTACGAGCGCGAGATCGCGCGGCGCTTCGAGATCGCCGACCTCGGCAGGCCCGCGGACCGCTGGCTCGGCGAAGTGGTGCGCTGGGCGTGGCGGACGCGCGTGCTGACCCATCTCGGCATCGACCTGCGGCTGCGGCTGCGCCAGGCCGCCGAGGACGAGGCCGCCCGGGTGTTCGCCGCGAACCTGCGGGACCTGCTGCTGGCCGCGCCCGCCGGGATGCGCGCCACGATGGGCCTGGACCCGGGCTTCCGCACCGGCGTCAAGGTCGCCGTGGTGGACGGCACCGGCAAGGTGGTGGCCACCGACACGATCTACCCGCACCAGCCGCAGCAGCGCTGGGACCAGGCGATCGTCTCGCTGGAGAAACTGGTCCGCGAGCACGGCGTGGACCTGGTCGCGATCGGCAACGGCACCGCGTCCCGCGAGACCGACCGGCTCGCCGCCGACCTCATCCAGCGGCACCCGGACCTGGGGCTGACGAAGATCTCGGTGTCGGAGGCGGGCGCGTCGGTGTACTCGGCCTCCGCCTACGCCTCCCGCGAGCTGCCGGACCTGGACGTGTCGCTGCGCGGCGCGGTGTCCATCGCGCGGCGGTTGCAGGACCCGCTGGCGGAACTGGTCAAGATCGACCCGAAGTCGATCGGCGTCGGCCAGTACCAGCACGACATCACCGAGACGAAGCTGTCCCGTTCGCTGGACGCGGTGGTGGAGGACTGCGTGAACGCGGTCGGCGTGGACGTCAACACCGCGTCGGCGCCGCTGCTGACCAGGGTTTCGGGCATCGGGGAGGGCCTCGCGGAGAACATCATCGCGCACCGCGACGGCAACGGTCCGTTCCGCTCCCGCGCCGGGCTCAAGGACGTGGCGCGGCTGGGCCCGAAGGCCTTCGAGCAGTGCGCGGGCTTCCTGCGCATCCCCGGCGGTGACGACCCGCTGGACTCCTCCAGCGTGCACCCGGAGTCCTACCCGGTGGTGCGCCGGATCCTGGAGTCCGCCGGGGCCGAGCTGGGCACGCTGATCGGCAACACCCGCGTGCTGCGCGAGATCAAGCCGGCCGATTTCGTCGACGACTCGGTGGGGCTGCCCACCGTCACCGACATCCTCGCCGAGCTGGAGAAGCCGGGCCGGGACCCGCGGCCGACGTTCAAGACGGCCACCTTCGCCGACGGCGTCGAGAAGATCGGCGACCTCAAGCCGGGGATGCGGCTGGAAGGCGTGGTCACCAACGTGGCGGCGTTCGGCGCGTTCGTCGACGTCGGGGTGCACCAGGACGGTCTGGTGCACGTCTCGGCGATGTCGAAGAACTTCGTCAACGACCCGCACGACGTCGTGAAGTCGGGCGACGTGGTGAAGGTGAAGGTCCTCGACGTGGACGTGCCGCGCAAGCGGATCTCGCTGACCCTGCGGCTGGACGACGAGGCCGGTTCGGAACGCGGTGAGCGCGGCGGCGGTGAGCGCCGCGAGGGCAACCGCGGCCGCAACGGCGGCGGACGGCCCGGCGGTGGCAACGGCAACGGCGGCAAGGGCGGCAGCGGGAAGGGCGGTGGCCAGCGCAAGGGCCGCGACTCCGCTCCCGCGGGCGGCGCGATGGCGGACGCCCTGCGCCGCGCGGGTTTCAACAACCGCTGACGGAACCGGGAATTCCTGCGCGACCGCGCGGCACTCGCACTCGGAGTGCCGCGCGGTCGCTCGTCACTCATTCCACACGCGGATCGCACCCGTGTCCCCGGCCTCGCAATTTCGCGAGAAATTGAACGCACCCGGCGTGTCGGACACCCCCTGTGGACAACTGTATTCGCTGTTCAGCAGGGGTCCGGGAACCTGAATCGCAGGGTTCGCCCCGTTCGAGTGGTTCAATTGCGGAAATCGTCCACACCGTGACGGCGCGGGCGGGTCAGGTGTGGGGCTGGTTCTTCTGGAGCAGGCCGATGAGCTTGTCGCCGAGGATCTCCGGGATGACGCGTTCCGCCGAGCGGGCCGCCGCCGCGTTCAGCGCGGACATCGCGAGGGGCCGCAGCCGCTGCACCGCGTCGGAGTAGCGGGCCACCTCCGATTCGTCCCAGACCGCCGTGGACGGATCGCCGAGGACGTGGGTGCGCACCAACGACACCAGCGTCGCGGACACGTGGTCCACGTCGCTCTGCAACTGCTCGGCGAGGTCGAGCACGTCCTCCAGCGGGACCCCGAGGTGCACGAGCTCGCTCCCGGCGTCGAGCAGCTGCGGGCTGGGGGCGACGAACCGCGCGCCCCACCGCTCCAGCAGGTTCAGCTCCAGTGCGCGGCGGATGTTGCGCTGGTTGAGCTGGCCGCGGAACATCTCGCGCAGCTGGGACAGCGAGAACACCCGCGGCGACTGCTCCGCCCAGGATTCGCCCATGACCTCTTCGAGGCCCAGCACCTCGGCGAGGCTGCGTCCGGCTTCCCAGGCCGAGAGCATCTCCTTGATCTGCGCGAAGGCGTAGCCGCGTTCGAGCATGTTGATGATCATGCGGAGGCGCACCAGGTGGGCGTCGGAGTAGATCGCGAGCCTGCCCTCCCGGCGCGGCGCGGGCAGCAGTTCCCGGTCTTGGTAAACCCGCACGTTGCGCACCGTGGTGCCCGCGGCGCGGGCGAGATCGTCGATCCGGTATTCGGCCACCTGCCGGAGTCTAGTTCGTCCGGTGATCACATGGGGACGGGTGACGGAGGTCCGCATCGCCTGGGGGTACGACGCGGACCTCCGCCGGGAATGGAGGTCGATCGCGCGGATCAGACCTCCGTCCGGTCCTCGTCCCGCTCGCGTTCCTGATCAACGGCCTTGCGCCGGGGCAGGAACCTGGCCAGCAACGGCCACGCCAAGATCAGCAGCACCACGGCGTAGACGGTGAGCGAGAACGGCGTGTTCACCAAACCGATGACCTGACCGTCACTGATCTGCAACGCGCGGCGCATCTGCTGCTCGGCGGTGGGTCCCAGGATCACGGCGATGATCGCGGGCAGCACCGGCAAACCGTAGCGGCGCATGGCGAAACCGATGAGCCCCACGATGAACAGCACCAGCAGGTCCAAAGAGGACCCGCCGACCGCGTAGGCACCGATGCTGGCGAAGAACAGGATGCCCGCGTACAGGTACGGCCGCGGGATCTGCAGCAGCTTCGCCCACACCGGCGCCAGCGGCAGGTTCAGCACCAGCAGCAGCACCGAGCCGATGAACATGCTCGCGATCAGCGCCCACACCAGGTCCGATTCCCGCTGGAACAGCAGCGGCCCCGGCTGGATGCCGTACTGCTGGAACGCGGCGAGCATGACCGCCGCGACCGCCGTGGTCGGCAACCCGAGGGTCAGCATCGAGACCATCGTCCCGGCGGCCGAGGCGCTGGCCGTCGCCTCCGGCCCGGCGACGCCTTCGATGGCGCCCTTGCCGAACTCGTCCTTGTGGCGCGACAACCGCTTCTCGGTGACGTACGACAGGAACGTGGGGATTTCCGCGCCACCGGCGGGGATCGCGCCGAACGGGAACCCGATCACCGGGCCGCGCAGCCACGGCTTCCAGGAGCGGCGCAGGTCTTCCTTGCCGAGCCACGGCCGCCCCACCGGGATGGGCTTGCCGGAGGTGTGGCGCAGGTGCGCGGCCACCCACAGCGACTCGCCGATGGCGAACAGCCCGACGGCGACGATGACGACGTCGATCCCGTCGGCCAGCGGCAGCAGCCCGAAGGTGAGGCGCTGCTGCCCGGTCATCTCGTCCAGTCCGATCAGCCCGATGGTGAGGCCGATCAGCAGCGAGGCGAACCCGCGAATCCGCGAACTGCCCAGCACCGAGGTGACCGCGATGAACGCGAGCACCATCACCGCCAAGTAGTCGGGCGCACCGATGTTCACCGCGACCGAAGCGACCGTCGGCGCCAGCAGCGTCAGCAGCGTGATGCCGATCAGGGCGCCGATGAAGTGCCCGATGGCGGCGGCGGCCAGCGCCTGCGACCCGCGGCCCTTGCGGGCCATCGGATTGCCCTCCATGGCCGCGACCACGGCGGCGCTCTCCCCCGGCGTGTTGAGCAGGATCGACGTGGTCGATCCGCCGAACATCCCGCCGAAGTAGATGCCGGCGAACATGATGAACGCCCCGGTCGGTTCCAGCGCGTAGGTGACGGGCAGCAGCAGCGCCACGGCCATCGCCGGCCCGATGCCGGGCAGCACGCCGATGGCGGTGCCCAGCAGCACGCCTAACGCGGCCCACACCAGGTTCATCGGGGTCAGCGCGGTGGCGAACCCCTGCATCAACAGGTCGAACGAGGATTCCACGTCACAACACCCCCATCAGCGGTCCGCCGGGCAGGGGCACACCGAGCAAGTGGTTGAACACGACATACGTGCCGACGGACAGGACCGCGGAGATCAGCGGATCGCGCACGGGGTTGCGGCTGCCCAGCGCGTAGGCCGAGCCCCAGAACAAGATCATCCCGGACAGCGGGAAGCCGATGACGTTGATCAGCACGGCGTTCGCGAGGAACGCCCCGGTCAGCAGCAGCACGGTGCGCCAGTCGCTGGGCGCGTCCAGGTCGACGTCCTCGCCCGCTTCGGCCTGGCCGCGACCGCCGCGCAGCACGTCGCGGACCAGCAGCGCGGACACGACCAGCAGCAGCGCGCCGACGATCAGCGGCACCGTCTTCGGGCCGACCGGCCCGCGCTGGGTGAAATCGGTGGCGATGGTGGCGGCGTCGACGAGGACGACCACTCCGAGCGCGGCCAGCAGCACGCAGATGCCGAGTTCGGAATGCTCCCGCAACCACTGCCGCCGGGAAACTCCGTTGGTGTTCATGCCAGTCCCAACTCCCCGAGCACCGAGACGACCCGGTCGCTCTCCTGCTGCAGGAATTCACCGAACGCGGGGCCGGGCTGGAACGCCGGGGTCCAGCCGTTGCGCACCATCGCCTCCTGCCACTCCGGGGAGGAGTTCAGCCGGGTGAACAGGTCGACGAGCTTGGCCCGGTCGGCCTCGGACATGCCGGGCGGGGCGACGATGCCGCGCCAGTTGGTGAACCGCACGTCCACACCGGCCTCGGTGAGCGTCGGGGCGTCCACATTGGGCAGCCGTTCCGGCCCGGTGACCGCGAGGACCCGCAGCTCGCCCGCCTCGATCTGGTCGCGGTACTCGCCGATGCCGGAAACGCCGAAGTCGACCTTGCCGCCGAGCACCGACGCCAGCAGTTCACCGCCGCCGTCGAACGGCACGTAGTTGACCTGCTTGGGGCTCAGCCCGATGGCCTTGGCCATGAGCATCGGCGCCAAGTGGTCCGGTCCGCCGGGCGAGGAACCGCCGCCGACCGGGGTCTGACCGGGGTCGCGCTTCCAGTCCGCGACCAGCTGGTCGAAGTTCCGGTACGGGGAGTCCTTCGCGACGACGACCACGTTGGGCTCTTCGACGAGCTTCGCGACGGGCGTGGTGTCCTGCAAGGACACCGGCGAGTGGTTCGTGTAGACGCTGCCGACCACGCCGAGTCCCATGGACATGGCGAGCTTGCCGTTGCCGCGCTCGCTGACGACCCGGCCCAGCCCGACGGTGCCGCCCGCCCCGGGCAGGTTGAACACCTCGACGTTGCCGTTGAGCTTCGCGTCCTCCATCGCCTTCACGGCGGTGCGGGCGGTGATGTCGTAGCCGCCGCCGGGCGAATTCGGCACGAGCATCCGCAATCCGCGGATCTGCTGTTCGGTCTCGCCGCCGGAGCCGGTGCTCACCAAGGGCGGCACCAGCAGCACGAGCAGCAGGGACGCGACCACGGACAGCGCGCTGCGTAGGCGCACGGGGATCCCGCCTCTCCGTTGTGGTGGGAACGTGACCCGGATCATGCTGCACAACGGACTCCGCGTTGTCCTCCTTACGAACGAAACGATGCTTTTGTTCCTTGTGTCAGAAGGACGATGGCGTCCTGCGTAGGTGTCCGGGTAGCGGAACCTCAGTGGCTTCCTCGCTGCGGGATCATTTTTCCAAGTGGCTCCGCCACGAGGAAAAATGCTGTCCTCGCGAGGAAGCCACTGAGAACCCGCCGGTGGTCGGCTTGCTCAAGCTGGTCACTGCTCAGCGGCTTCGCCGCTGACAAGACAACGGTCAAAAGATCATCGTGTGCGGACTTCCCTGCGTACTCGGCTCGCTACGCCATGTGTCCTGTGGGGACTGCTTACGGTTGTGCTGGTCAGGGGGTTAGCGTCTGGGCAGGCGCGACGTGGCGAGGGAGGTGGGGCATGCGGGGGCCGCTCTCGCGGCAGCTGCTGGGCTGGCAGCTGGCGATCATCCTGGTGCTGCTGGCCTCGATCGCCGTGTTCTCGGTGTCGCAGTCCAACGCCGCGTTCCGCGCCACCGAGGGCAGGCGGATGCTGTCGGTCGCCGAGGACCTCGCCGCGACCGACGGGGTCCGATCGAACCTGCAGGACCCGTTCGACCGGGACGCGTTGCCGATCTTCGCCGAGAGCGCCCGCAGCCTCTCCGGGGCCGACGAGGTGATCATCACCGACGCGCGGGGCGTGGTGCTGACCTCGCCCGACCCCGGCCAGCGCGGTCAGCTGCTGCCGCTGGGGACGAGCACCGTGCTCGGTGGCCGCGCCTGGGTGGGCCAGGTGCGCGACGCCGACGGCACCGAATCGCTGGTGGCGCACGTGCCGGTGATCGGGCCGGGCGCGCGGATCGTCGGCGTGGTCGCGGCGGGGCGGGAGACCCCGGACTTCTTCGCCGGTGTGCGGCGCGCTCCCGGCGATCCGCTGATGCTGCTGGCGTTCGCGACGTTCCTCGCCGTGGCCGGGTCGATCCTGCTGGCGCGGCGGGTCAAGCACCAGACGCTGGGGCTGGAACCGCAGGAGATCACGCGCCTGGTGGAGCACCGGGAGGCGATGCTGCACGGCATCCGCGAAGGCGTGCTCGGAGTGGACCAGCAGAACCGCATCACCGTGGTCAACGACCAGGCCAGGGACCTGCTGTCGCTGCCCGCGGACTGCGTCGGCCGGGACATCGACGAGCTCGACCTCAACGACCGCGCGCGCGACGTGCTCACCGGCCGCACCGGCGGCGTCGACCAGATCGTGCTGCGCCGGGGGCGGGTGGTGGTGCTGAACCGGATGCCGATCTCCACGGTCGGCGCGGTCGTCACCATGCGGGACCGCACCGAACTCGTCGACCTGCAGCAGGAACTGGCCGCGCACCGCGCCACCACCGACACGTTGCGGGCGCAGGCGCACGAGTTCAGCAATCGGCTGCACACCATCTCGGGGCTCATCGAACTCGGCGAGTTCGACGAGCTGGCGCGGTTCGTCGACCGCGTCAGCCACACCCGGGGGCAGTGGCAGTCGGAGGTCGCGGCGCGCATCGCCGACCCGGCCACGGCGGCGCTGCTGGTCGCGAAGGCCAGCCTGGCGGCGGAACGCGGTGTGGGACTGCGGCTGACCGACGGCAGCGCGCTCGGCGAAGTCGACGAGCAGTCCTCGGCCGACGTGACGACGGTGCTGGGCAACCTGGTGGACAACGCGCTGGACGCGGTCGAAGGCGCGGCCGCGGACAACCTGATCGAGGTCGACATCCGGCACGCCGGCGACGTGGTGACGCTGGTGGTGCGCGACTCCGGCCCCGGGGTGGCGCCGGAGATCGTGGAGGAGGTCTTCCGGCACGGGTTCAGCACCAAGGCGGCCCGCGACGGGGAACGCGGCCTCGGACTGGCGCTGACCAGGCAGATCTGCCACCGCCGGGGCGGTTCGGTGCAGGTGCGCAACGAACGCGGCGCCGTGTTCACCGCGCGGCTGCCGATGGATGCGGAGGTGCCCGCGTGATCAAGGTCCTGGTGGTGGACGACGACTTCATGGTCGCCAAGATCCACAGCGGTTACGTGGGCCGGGTCGAGGGGTTCGAGGTCGTCGGCGTCGCGCACTCCGGTGCCGACGCGCTGCGGGCGGTCGACGAACTGCGCCCCGAACTGGTGCTGCTGGACATCTACCTGCCCGACATGGACGGGCTCACCGTGCTGCGCTCGATGCGCACCGGCGCCCGGCCGTCCGCGGAACCCGACGTGCTGGTCATCAGCGCCGCGCACGACCTGGACACGGTGCGCGGCGCGGTGCGCGGCGGCGCGGTGCACTACCTGATCAAGCCGTTCAGCTTCGACGCGCTGCGCGAGCAGCTGGAACACTTCCGGGCGTTGCACGATCGGCTCAGCGAACTCCCCGGCGATTCCCCCGCCGCGCAGCAGGACATCGACCGGCTCTTCGGCACCCCGGCGCGCCCGGCCGCGACGCCGAAGGGCGTGGCGAGCGAAACCGCGGTCGTGGTGGAGCGGGTGCTGCGCGAGGCCGCGGCGAGCGGCGAGGACCTGTCGGCCACCGAGTGCGCCGGGCTCGCGGAGCTGTCGCGGGTCTCGGCGCGCAAGTACCTGGAGCACTTCGTCGACACCGGCCGCGCGGAGGTGCGGCTGCGCTACGGCGGCACCGGCCGCCCGGAACGCCGCTACCGCTGGTCGGTGTGAGGCGTTCTGATCCTTCGCTTGCCGCGCAACCGGAAACCCTGATGTCGAAACCGCGCGCGGCGCTCGGCGGTCCCTCTTTCAGGCGGCCGTGGAGGACTCGATTTGTGGGCGCCGGGGTGTGGCCAGAGGCTGGCAGCGCGCACCTTTCGGATCTTCGAGGCGGGGCGTGCACGTCTCCGCGAACGGCGACCCCCGTGAGATCATCTCGATCGCGCGGAGTGGCCACAGTGGACTTCCCGCCTCCGCGGGACGGGCTCGTCCGGCGCTCGGACCCGGATGCGCGCGGGCCGTGGTGGACGAGCGAAGGAGGACGGTCGGCGTGAACACCGAGAATTCGCCGTGCGGCGTGGAAGAACGAGCACCGGGCGGGTGGGAGTTCGTCGAGTCGATCGTCTCGGAGGAATTCCCGGCCGCGCTCACCGGCGGGGTCGACCTGGCTCCGCTGGACGGGCGCGTCGCGATGACCACCGACTCGTTCGCCGCGTCGCCGCTGTTCTTCCCCGGCGGGAACCTCGGCGACCTCGCCGTCAACGGCACCGTGAACGACCTCGCCGCCTCCGGTGCCGTCCCCCGGCACCTGGTGGCGCGGCTCGTCGTCGAAGCCGGTTTCCCCGTCGGCGACCTGCGGCGGGTGGCGCGGTCGATGGGCGCCGCCGCGGCGGGCGCGGGCGTGCGGATCACCAGCGGTGGCGGTGCGGTCGTGGCGCGGGGCGAGGTCGACGGCTGCCGGATCGACACCACCGGCGTCGGCACCTTCACCGGCGCGCGCGGGCTGGGCGCGTCGCGGGCGCGGCCGGGCGACGCGGTGCTCGTGACCGGGCCGGTCGGGGACCACGGGATCGCGGTGCTGCTCCACCAGGACTCGCGGGTGGCCGAGCACGTCTCCGACACCGCCGCGCTGCACGGCCTCCTGCACGAGGTACTGGCGGCGGCGCCGGCCGTCCGCGTGCTGCGGAACGCGACGCGCGGCGGGATCGCCGCCGTGCTCGACGAGATCGCCCGCGCCTCCGGGGTGGCGGTGGCGCTGGAGGAGAGCGCGGTTCCCGTTCGCGCCCGGGTGCGCGCCGCGGCGGAACTGCTCGGCATCGACCCGCTGCACGTGGCCTGCGAAGGCCGCGCGGTCGCGGTGGTCGGTGGCGACGAGGCCGAAACCGCGCTGGCCGCGATGCGCGCCCACCCGCTCGGCGGGCGCGCGGCGATCATCGGGCGGATCACGGCGGCGTGACCCGCGCGCCCACCCCGACGACTCGCCAGCCCCGCTCCCGTCTCAGCCCCGCAGTGCCGGGGCCAGTTCGCGCCAGCCCTCGCGGGGCAGTTCGGTTCCCCTGCTCAGGACCTGCACGCAGACGTGGTCGGCACCGGCTTCGCGGTGCGCTCGCACCCGGTCGGCGATGGCGTCCACGTCGCCCCACGCGACCAGGCCGTCGATGAGCCGGTCGCTGCCGCCGTCGGCGAAGTCCTCGTCGGTGAAGCCGAGGCGCCGCAGGTTGTTCAGGTAGTTCGGCAGGCCCAGGTACGGCGCGGTCCGGAGCCGGGCGATCTCGCGGGCTTCGACCGGGTCGGTCTCCAGCACCACCTTCTGCTCCGGCGCCAGCAGCGGCCCGTCCCCGAGCACGTCCCGCGCGGTCGCGGTGTGCTCGGGCGTCGTGAGGTACGGGTGCGCCCCGGCCGACCGCTCCCCCGCCAGCGCGAGCGCCCGCGGGCCGAGCGCCGCCAGCACCCGCGCCTGCGGCGGCAGCGGGTCGTCGAGGGCGTCGAGTTCGTCCACGTAGGACCGCAGCTTGCTGAACGGCTTCTCGTAGGACCGGCCCGACCTCTCCACCACCGGTGCGTGGCTGGGGCCGATGCCGATCAGCGCTCGTCCCGGGTGCGTCCGGTCGACGCGCTGGTAGGCGGCGGCGAGGTCGGCGGCCTCGTGCTCCCAGATGTTGACGATCCCGGTGGCCACGACCAGCTTCTTCGTCGCGCCCAGCAGGGCCTGCACCGTGCGCAGGTCCCCGGGAGCCACGCCGAGCCACAGCGCCGCGTACCCGAGCTCTTCGAGCTCGACCAGCGCTTCCCGGTGCTCGGCGTCGTCGCCGTCCCAGCTGGACGCCCCGGTCCACAGCCCGAACCGCCCGATCTCGATCGCCATGCCGCTCCTTCACGTCGTGGATCTCCCACCTCGGCCAACCCGCGACGCGACCGCTCTGTTCCCTCAGCCCGCGAAGCGGCGCACGGCATCCGGGTGGATGACGAGCCGGACCCACTCCTCGTCGAGCATTCCGGCGAGTTCCTCGGCACGGGCCGGGTCGTCGAGGTCCCAGTAGCGAGCACCGAGGCGGGCGCACAGGTCGCTCGCCCCATCGGTCTCCACCGCGACGCGACCCGCGACCGACACCCAGTGCTCGCGTTCGCCCGTCGGAGCGGCGACGACGATCGAGGCGCGTGGATCGTCGCGCAGGCGCCGCACTTTGAGCGCGTCCGGCGCGGTGAACAGCTGGATCGTGCCGTCGTCGGTCGCTTCGAACCACACCGGCCGGGGCTGCGGCGGAACCGGCCCGGCGGCCACGGTCAGGAAACCGTGCAGGGGGCGGCGGAGGAATTCGAGGTCCTGGGCGGTCAAGGCGTCAGTGCTCATCGTGGCCTTTCGGTCGTGTGGCGGGAGCGGAGTTCGGTGCGCATGTTCCGAGGAAAGCGGTCACGCCGCAGGGCGGGCGCTCCCGGCGCGGGGGTCCCGCCAGGCCCCGGCCGCCGCGGACCGCGCGACGTAGTCCTCGAAAGCTCGGGGTGCCCGTCCCAGCAGGGCGGCGAGGTCGTCCGTCGTCGTGGCGAGCACCCCTCGGTCCATCAGCACGAACATCTCGGCGACGTGGTGGGCGTCGTCCTCGCCCAGGCCGTCGTCGACCAGCGTCGCGGCGTACTGCTCCGGCGAGATCGTCCGGTAGGTGAGCGGACGCCCGGACGCGCGGGAGATCAGTTCGACGGCCTCGCCGAAGGTGATCGAACGCGGCCCGGTGAGCTCGTAGATCCGGCCGGCGTGCCGACCGGGTTCGGTCAGCACCTGGACGGCGGCGTCGGCGACGTCGTCGACGTCGATGAACGGCTCGGGGACCGCGTCGGCCGGGGTCGCCAGCTCACCGGCGAGCAGCGGGGCGTGGAAGACCTCCTCGTCGAAGTTCTGCGCGAAGTTCGACGCCCGCAGGACGGTCCACTCCAGCGCCGAACCGCGCACCGCGTCCTCGGCCGAGCGCATGTCCAGTCCGAACGGGGAATCGCCCCAGGTGTCGGCGCCGCGCCCGGACAGCAGCACCAGCCGCCGCACCCCGGCGGCCTCGGCGCGAGCCGTGAACTCGTGCACCGGGCCGGGCACGGTCGGCGCCACCAGGTAGACGGCGTCGACGCCCGCCAAGGCCGCGTCCCAGGTGCCGGGGTCGGACCAGTCGAACCGGGTCTCGCTCGACCGGGAGGCGGCCCGCACCGGCGTGCCGCGCAGCCGCAACCGGGCGAGGACCCGGCGGCCGGTCTTGCCGGTCGCGCCGAGGACGAGGGTGGTGTCGTTGCTCATGACTTCGAGTCAACCCCGCCGGTTCGGACAATCCCATAGGTGAGAAGCCGGATCGCCTGCGCGTTCGTCTAACCTCGGCGAGGTGGACGCCTTCAGTGACCTGATCCGCGGCGTGCGAGCCCACGGCTCGCTGTTCGGCAGTTCGACCCTGACCCCGCCGTGGTCGCTGCACTTCGTGGACGGGGCGCCGCTGACGCTGTGCACCGTGCTCACCGGGGCGGGCTGGATCGTGGCCGACGGCCACGATCCGGAGCCGCTGCGCACCGGCGACACGATCGTCGTGCGCGGGCCCGCCACGTTCACCTTCGTGGACGAGGTCGGCACCGCGGCGGAACCGCTCGAGTGCGGCGAGGACTGCGCGACGCCCGAGCAGGGCGGCACCCGGCACCGGCTCGGCTGGAACGATCCCGGCGAGGGCGCCACGACCTTGATCGTCGGTGCTTATCCGGTGCGCGGCGAGCTCAGCCGCCGCCTGCTCGACGCGCTGCCCGTGGTGCTGCGGGTCGATGCCGGCGGCACGGCCGATCCCGTGCTGGAGCACCTCGGCGCCGAGGTCGCCGTGGACGCGCCGGGCCAGCAGGTGGTGCTCGACCGGCTGCTCGACTGGATGCTGGTGTGCACGTTGCGGGAGTGGTTCGACCGCCCCGGCGGCGCTCCCCCGGCGTGGTGGGCGGCGCAGCGCGACCCGGTCGTCGGCAACGCGCTGCGCCTGCTGCACGCCGAACCGGCAGCGCCGTGGACGGTGGGCGCGCTCGCCGACCGCACCGGGGTGTCGCGTTCGACGCTGGCCAAGCGGTTCGCCGACCTGGTCGGCGAGCCACCGCTGACGTACCTGACCCGCTGGCGCATGACGCTCGCCGCGGACCTCCTGGTCGAGCAGGACTCCACGACCATCGCGGACGTCGCCCGCACGGTCGGCTACTCCGACCCCTTCGGCTTCAGCGCCGCCTTCAAACGAATCAGAGGCACCAACCCCAGCACCTACCGCCGAACCACGACCACCACCTAGCCCCCGCCCGCACCCAAAGACCGCGCCTTCGGCGGCGAAGCCGTGCCCCGGGCCGCGAAGCAGGCCTGCCTTGCGGCCGAAGGCCGTGCCTCGCGGCGAAGCCGTGCCTCGGGCTGCGAAGCAAGCCTGCTTGGCGGCGAAGCCGTGCCTGTATGTGCGAAGCACATAGCCCACGTCAAGAAGGTGACAACCCGCGGGTTCTCAGGTGGTCTGTCGCGAGGACGGCTTTTTCCCTCGTGGCGGAGCCACTTGGGAAAAAGATCCCGCAGCGACAGACCACCTGAGGTTCCGCCACCCGACCACACGTCCAAACCGACCCCAGAAATCAGGGCAAGCGCAACCCATTGCGGCCCGCGCGCGCGTCGGTGAAGCGCTTGCCGACCTCGTCCCAGTTCACGACGTTCCACAGCTGCTTGACGTAGTCCGCCTTGACGTTCTTGTACTGCAGGTAGTACGCGTGCTCCCAGATGTCGAACACCAGCAGCGGCGTCGTGGCGATCGACAGGTTCGAGTGGTGGTCGCGCAGCTGCTGCGTGATCAACCGCTGACCCACCGGGTCCCACGCCAGCACGCCCCAGCCGTTGCCCTGGATCGTGGTCGACACCGCCTCCAGCTGAGCGCGGAACTTGTCGAACGAACCGAAGTCCTGATCGATCGCCGCCGCCAGCTCACCGGTCGGCTTGTCGCCACCGTTCGGCGAGAGGATCTTCCACCACACCAGGTGCAGCGAGTGCCCCGCCAGGTTGAACGCCAGGGTCGTCTCCAACCCCACGATCGACCCGAAGTCGCCCTTGTCCCGCGCCTCCGCGATCTTCTCGATCGTGTCGTTGGCGCCCTTCACGTAAGTCGCGTGGTGCTTGCTGTGGTGCAGCTCGTTGATCTCACCCGAGATCGCGGGCTCCAGCGCCGCGTAGTCGTAATCCAACTCGGGCAGCACGTACTGAGCCATTGGTCTCCCGTCCGGCGTGCGCGTGGACACGCCTGGATGCTCTGTTCACCGTCAGCCACCGTTCACCCGCTCAGGGGATGGGTGGATGGCTCCAACAGCCTCGAACTTCGAGCGTGGTCGAGGTCAACACCGTGCCGGACATGGCCTCGATCACTCCAACGGATGGACTATGTCCTGCGGTTGGGTCACAACCGCTAAAACGGCTATTGGTAACGTAACGCCGTGCCTGAAGGAACCGCTGCGCCCGCACGAGCTCGCTCGGGCACGGGGAGCAACCGCAAGATCAGCTGGGATGTCGTGCGTGCGGGGTGCGTGGGGCTGGTGATGCTCTACCACGCGACGTTCTTGAGCGTCTACCTCCACCCCGAGCTGATCCCGCGGAACTTCGCGTTCCCGTACCAGGTGGGCGCGAGTCTGCTGCTGGTGATCTCCGCGTACTTCGCGTGCGTGACGATCGGCAGGGGCACGTTGCTGCGGTACTGGTGGGGCCGCATAGCGCGGTTGTTGCCGCCGTTCCTCGCCGCGGTCGTGGTCATCTTCCTGGGCGTCCGGTTGCTGCCGATCGAGGGCTGGTTCGCGCCCACCGGGGGCGACCTGGTCTCGAACCTGCTGATGCTGTGGAACTGGCGGCCGTCGGAGTACCTCTACATCGACGGTTCGCACTGGACGGTGCCGCTGCAGCTGATGGGCTTCAGCGCGGCGGCGATGCTGTACGCGAGCCGCTACGGGCACGGCCGCCGCATCCTGGTGGTGCTGTGGGCCGCGGTGCTGATCCCCGCGGCGCAGTGGCCGCTGCGCGTCACCCAGCCCCCGGAGTGGTACCGGACGGTGGTCGACGGCATCGGCATGCACCGCTGGCACCTGTTCGTGGTGGGCGTGGCGATCTGGTTGTGGTCCACCAAGCGCATCGGGACGCCGCACTTCGCGCTGATGCTGTCGTTCTGCATGCTCGGCCAGGCGCTGCACAACTACGCGGAGACCCCGGAAGGTCTCGTCGCGGACTGGGGTTCGACGGCCGCCGTGTGCGTCGGGATGATCGTCGTCGCGCTGACCGCGCGCGGCCCGGATTGGAACCGGGTCATCCCGCAGTGGACGCGACGCCCCATCCAGTGGTTCGCGGGCATCTCCTACGGCGTGTTCCTGATGCACCAGACCCTCGGCTACGTGGTCTCGCGCCTGCTCCAGGACCTCGGCGTGGGCCCGACGTTGCAGACCGCGGCGTTCCTGGTGAACGGCGTGCTGCTGGGCTGGGCGCTGACGAAGCTCGTGGAACGCCCAGCACACCGCATGCTGATGAACACCTACGACCGCTTCATCGCACGTCGAGCTGCCTGAAGTCACCACAAGGGCGACCAAAGCAAACCCGCCGAACCGCCCGAAGCTCTGCCGTGAGCGGCGAACCCGTGCAGTGGACGAGCGAAGCGAAGTCCACCACGCGGCCAAAGGCCGTGCCTCGCGGCGTAGCCGTGCAGTGGACGAGCGAAGCGAAGTCTGCTTTGCGGCGTAGCCGTGCCTGTATGTGCGAAGCACATAGCCCACGTCGAAAAGTCCTCACCGGCGGGTTCTCAGTCGGTCTCTCGCGAGGACAGCTTTTTCCCTCGTGGCGGAGCCACTCGGGAAAAAGATCCCGCAGCGAGAGACCGACTGAGGTTCCGCCACCCGACCACCCAAGCAAAACGACCGGGCGGGCAAGAAATCAAGGAAGCCGCGGCGGAGTCCGGGGCAGGTCGTCGCGGTCCAGGGGTGTGGTGAGCCTGGCCGGTGCCTGGTCCACGCCTGCCCAGCGGCGCAGTGTCGCCTCGGCCTCGGTGCGTTCGGCGCCGGGCAGGTCTTCGATCTGGGAGCCGTGGTTGCCGTCCGGCACCAGGTAGTCGTACGAGTCCCGGCTGCCCGGGCCTAGGCGGAACGGCTCGGCGCTCCACGGGTCGGCCGAACCGTTGACGAACATCAGTTCCGAGCCTTGCGAGGCGACCCACGCGGCGACGTCGGCCATCGCGCCGGGCCGGAACTGCATGTCGATCTCGCGCGGGACGAAGTTGCGCGGTTCTCCGATGGCGCGGTGGTGCAGCAGGTCCGCCAGCGGCTCGTCGGACACGTCGGGCCAGCCCAGCTGGGTGCCCGCCTGGTAGTAGTACGGCACGTACGGGTCGAGGCCCTGGTCGGCGTACGAGGAGAACTCCACGGTCTCGTCGAAGAAGGTCCACAGGTCGTCGAGGCTCGCGCCGGGCGCCGGGATCCGCGCGCAGTCCTGCTGTCCCCGGTACTGCCAGAACGCGAACGGCGCGTCGACGACCACGGCCTCCAGCGCCCGGTCCACGTCGCCGATGATGCGGTCGAAGGTGAGCCCCTCCGCCGCCGCGTGGGCGGCGAACCGGTCCCGCAGCTCGGTGCGCCGGGTCAGCGCGTCCCGCTGCACGGCCGTCAGCGCGGCGCGGCAGGACTCGTCGCCGACGTTCGCGAGGAACTCGTCGTAGCGGTCGCGCTCGTTGACGATGTCGTTCGGCGCGACGTAGGCGACGGTCGCGTCGACGTCGCGCGGGTAGAAGCGGCGGTGGTAGACGGCGGTCATGCCGCCCTTGCTGGCGCCGGTGGTGACCCAGCGGTCGGCGTAGACCGCGCGCAGCGCTTCGATGACGCGGTGCTCGTCGGTGGCGGCCTGCCAGATGTTCAGGTCCGTCCAGTCCGGCCGGCCGGGTCGGGACGGGGTGAAGAAGCGGTGCTCCATCGCCACCTGGTTGCCGTCGAGCAGCCGGGTCGGCTCGGTGCGGCTCGCCTTCGCAGGCAGGTTGTAGCCGGTGGTGTAGAGGACCGTGGGCCGTGCGAGGTCGCGGTGCAGCAGGGTGAGGCGCTGCTGGAATCCGCCGGCCGCCGGGTCGCGGTGGTCGGTGGGCTGGGCGTAGGTGAGGTCGAACAGCCGGAAGCCGGGTTCCGTCGGGCGTTCACCGAGCACCGTCAGGCCGGGCACGGCGTCGAGCCGGGAACGCACGTCGTCGGGCGGGCTCGCGCCCGCGACGGGAACGCCCGCGAGCAGCAGGCATCCCGCGGCCAGCACCGACAGCCACCCTCGAATCCGCATCCGCGCCCCTCCCGCTGATCACCGGCAGCGACCAACCTAATGCCGATCGCACGGACGCGGTAGCCCGCGAGCGGAGCCGCATCCGGGGTGAGCCGGGCCGATCGTCGGTCCGGCTCACCCCGGATGGCGTTTCCGAGTCCTGCTCGGTGCCGCCGATCAGCCGGTGACGGCCTCGGCGACCTCCGCCTCGGGTGCCTCGGCGTCGGCCGGCTTGGTGCGCTGGCGCGGGACCTCGACGTCCGGGTCGTTGTCGAGCAGTCCGCCGTGCACGACGCCCGCCGCGTACGAATCGGAGGACTCGGTCATCGCCCCGGCTTCGATGTCGCTGAGGAACGGCTCCGCGTCGCTCATGATCTGCTGCGCGGTGCGGACCCGCTTCGCCAGGTCCTGGCGCATCCGCAGCATCGCGTCGGAGTGCTCGTCGGCACGCCGGATGCGGCGCTCGGCCTCGGCGGTCGCCTCCAGGACGCGGCGGCGCGCCTCGTCCCGGCTGCGCTGCTCGCGCTCGGCCTGCACCCGGTTGGCCTCGTCGCGGCGGGCCGCCATGGAGATCTCGAAGTCGTTCTCCACCTGGGTGCGCCGCGCTTCGGCGTCGTGGTCGAGCTTGCGCCGGTGCGTCTCGGCTTCCCGCGCCATGCGCTGGATGTCGCGCCGGGTCTCGGCGAGCGCCTCGTTGCGCTGCGTCTCGGACTGCCTGCGCCACTGGTCGGCCTCGGCCACGAGGTTCTCGTAGCGGGCGCGCAGCTCGGCGGCGGACTGCTCGGCGCGGGCCCATTCGTGCTCGGCCGCGGCCTGCGCGGAGGAGACGACCTCCTCGGCCTCGTCGTGGGCCAGCCGCACCATCCGGCGCAGCCGGTCGGACAGCCCTGCCTCTTCGACGGGCGTGCGGCACACCTCGTCGAACTGGGCGCGCAGCGCCTCGATCTCCGAGCGCGCCTGGTCCAGCTGCGCGGAGAGGTCGCTGACCTGGCTGAGCGCGGCGTCCCGATCTTCGGTGAGCATCCGCACTTCGGCATCGGTCTGCTGGATGTAAAAACGCACCTGGGAGCGGCGATAGCCGTACCAGACGGTGTCGAAATCGGACTTCAGCGGCACCAGTTCACGATCTTCGTTGTGGTAGCCCACGGTCTCACCCCACTGAGAATGTGTTGATCATCAGTTGTCCTGCTGGGAGCGAGCCACGCCCCGACGCGGCAATGTCCGTTGTACACCGGTGAATCACCCGACGATGTGCTCCGCCAGTAGGAACCTGGCGGCACCCGGACATTGGCGCGACGACACTGCTGAGACGACATTGCCTGCCCGGTCACCCGGCGGGCGACGGTGAAACGGATCGCTGCGGACCATTGTTCACCCGCAGCACTCATAAGATCAACTGATCGGTTTTCCGAAACCGGTGGGAAATCCGGGTGCGACACCTGGGGCCGGACGCCGAAAAACGTTGCTACATCAGCGATTTCCGACCGGCAGCAGCACTCGCCGAAAAGTGGTTTCGATTTCGTCTCGACTCGGCACCGACTCGCGGACGATGCCCTGCAGCAGCAGCCCGCAGAAAACCGCCGAAAGTGCCCTTCCGGTAACGGGATCGGTATAGAAGGTGAACAGCTCGACCAGAGCCGCGTCCCATTCGGTGCTGACGTGCGCGAGAGCCGGGCGGTGCAGCGCGGCGATGTAGAGCTCGTGCTGCACGACCGTCCGGGTGCGCTCCGGGCCGAGGTAGCGCAGCACCAGGTCCCCGAGCGCGGTCGCCAGCTCGGCACCGGCGTCGATCGCGGCGGCCCAGGCCCGCAGTTCGGCGACGTCGTCCTGCGCGGAGTGCCGCAGCGCCTCTGCCAGCAGGTCGTCGAGGGTGCGGAAGTAGTAGGTCGTGGAGCCCAGCGGCACGTCGGCCGCGGCGGCGACGGCGCGGTGCGTGAGCTTCTCGATACCGCGCTCGGCGACGACGGCGATCGCGGCGCGCGCGATGCGCTCCTTGCGCGCCGGATCTTTGCGGCGGGTCGCGGACTCCGTCGTCGACATGCCCGCAAGCCTGCCATGCGCGCCGCCCGCAGCGTTGCGCGCCATGTCACCCTGGCGGCGTCGGTACTGGTCAAACGCCTGAACCGAGGTGCGCCGACCGCCTCGAACACGCTGTTGATGTACAGATGTACACAGCCGGTGCTAGTGTCCGTCGGCAACGCAGCCAGGCCCGCCGCGCCCCGGCCGAGAACGAATCGGCCCGCGCCCGCACCGGCCGCCCGCGCGACCACGCGCCGCACTGAGACCCGAACGGACCAAAGGACCAGCAGGGACACCTATGTCGAATACCGAAGGCCCGAGCACGCTGTTCATCGACGGGACCTGGCAGCCCGCCGCCGCCGGCGGCGTCCGCGAAATCCACAGCCCCGCCGACGGCACCCTCGTCACCACCGTCTCCGAAGGTGACCGCGCCGACACCGAACGCGCCGTGCTCGCCGCCCGCCGCGCCTTCGACGACGGCGCCTGGGCGAACACCTCCGCCTGGGACCGCGGCGACCTGCTGCTGCGAGTCGCCGACATCCTCGTCCGGGACAAGGACGAATTCGCCCGCGCCGAATCCGGCGACACCGGCAAACGCCTGGTGGAGAGCGAATACGACATGGACGACATCGCCGGCTGCTTCCGCTACTTCGGCAAGATCGCGGGCACCGACGGCGGCAGCGTCATCGACACCGGCTCCCCCGACTCGTTCAGCCGCGTGCGCTACGAACCCGTCGGCGTGTGCGGAATGATCACGCCGTGGAACTTCCCGCTGCTGCAGGTGGCGTGGAAGGTCGCTCCCGCCATCGCCGCCGGCGACACCTTCGTGCTCAAGCCCAGCGAACTCACGCCCAGCACCGCGATCCTGCTGATGCGCGCCCTCACCGAGGCCGGACTGCCCTCCGGGGTCGGCAACCTCGTGCTCGGCACCGGCCCCGAAGTCGGCGCCGTCCTGTCCGAACACCCCGACATCGACCTCGTCTCGTTCACCGGCGGCCTGCACACCGGGCGCCGCGTGGCGGCGGCAGCGGCGGCCACCGTGAAGAAGGTCGCGCTGGAGCTCGGCGGGAAGAACCCCAACGTCGTGTTCGCCGACGCCGACTTCGACACCGCCGTCGACTACGCCCTGATGGCGGTGTTCCTGCACTCCGGGCAGGTCTGCTCCGCCGGGGCCCGGCTGATCGTGCAGGACGAGATCCACGACCGCTTCGTCGACGAAGTCGTGCGCCGCGCCGAGAAGATCCGCATCGGCGGCCCCTACGACACCGACGCGGAGACCGGCCCGCTGATCTCCGCCGCGCACCTGGAGAAGGTCGACGCCTACGTCCAGAAGTGCGTCGAAGAAGGCGCCGTGCTGCGCACCGGTGGCCGCCGCCCCGAAGGCGAGCAGTACGCCGACGGCCACTACTACCTGCCGACCGTGCTGGACGAAGTCCAGCAGGGCTCGTACGCGGTCGTCGAAGAATCCTTCGGCCCGGTGCTGACCGTGGAGCGGTTCACCGACGAGGACGACGCCGTGCGCATCGCCAACGACACCCACTACGGCCTGGCCGGCGCCGTGTTCAGCTCCGAGGTGAGCAAGGCGCAGCGCGTCGCGCACCGGCTCCGCCACGGCACCGTGTGGATCAACGACTTCCACCCCTACCTGCCGCAGGCCGAATGGGGCGGATACAAGCAGTCCGGCATCGGACGCGAGCTCGGGCCCACCGGGCTCGGCGAGTACCAGGAGGCCAAACACATCCACCAGAACCTCCGCCCTGTTCCTCCTAGGTGGTTTGACGGGCGGTAAGGACCACGGCTCGTCGTGCTCTGGGGGCGGGTAGCGGAACCTCAGTTGGCCTCTCGCTGCGGGATCTTTTTCCCGAGTGGCTCCGCCACGAGGGAAAAAGCTGTCCTCGCGAGAGGCCAACTGAGAACCCGCCGGTGGTCGGCTTCTCGACGTGGGCTATGTGCTTCGCACATACAAGCACGGCTTCGCCGCAAGGCAGGCGTGCTCCGCCGCCCAAGGCACGGCCTTCGGCCGCAAGGCACGGCTTCGCCCGCCCACTGCACGGCTTTGCCGCTGGTCGGGCTTCGTTGCTCGGGCGGTCGCCCTGCGCGGGCACGGGGTCGCAGGATTTCGGCAGTACCACTTCGTTGCGCAACAACCACCCGTTGTTCGGCCTCGCAGCCCGCGAGGCGGCGAGCGCGGGAAAGGAGTTAGGGCATGAGCGCGCCCTCCGGTGACGCCGAACTCGGCGAGTTCGGCTACACCAACAAACTGAAGAGGACCCTCGGGTCGTTCCACACGTTCGCCGCGGGCATCAGCTACATCTCGGTGCTGACCGGCACCTTCCAGCTGTCGTACTTCGGGTTGTCCTTCGGCGGTCCCGCCTACTGGTGGTCCTGGCCGATGGTCTTCTTCGGCCAGCTGATGGTGGCGTTGAGCTTCGCGGAGCTGGCCTCGCACTACCCGATCGCCGGGTCCATCTACAACTGGTCGAAGCGGCTCGGCGGCAAGCACGTCGCCTGGCTCGCGGGCTGGATGATGCTGCTGGCCTCGATCGTGTCGATCGCGGCGACGGCGCTGGCCTACCAGCACACGCTGCCGCAGATCTGGGGCGCCTTCCAGGTCATCGGTGACGGATCGGGCACGACGGAAGCCGCCAACGGGGTGCTGCTGGCTTCCGGGCTGATCGTGTTCACCACGCTGATCAACGCGTTCGGCGTGAAGCTGATGGCCCGGATCAACAGCGCGGGCGTGGCGATCGAACTGGTCGCGGCGGTGCTGCTGATCCTGGTGCTGGCGGTGTTCGCGACCCGCGGACCCGAAGTCGTGCTCGACACGCAGGGCACCGGTTCGGCCTACGGCGGCAGCGGTTACCTGGGTGCGTTCCTCGTCGCCGCGATCGCCTCCTCCTACGTGATGTACGGCTTCGACACGGCGTCCTCGCTGGGCGAGGAGTCGATCGACCCGCACCGCAACGCGCCGAAGGCGATCCTGCGGTCGCTGATCGCGTCGTTCGTGCTCGGCGGGCTGATCATCCTGCTGGCGCTGATGGCCGCCCGCGACCTCACCGCGCCGCAGCTGACCGAGGACGGGCTCCAGTTCGTGCTCACCGACGCGCTCGGCCCGCTGGTGGGCAGGTTGTTCCTGCTGGTGGTGTTCGTGGCGATCACGGTGTGCGTGCTGGCCGTGCACACCGCGGCGATCCGCATCGCGTTCGCGATGGCCCGCGACAACGCGCTGCCCGGCGGTTCGAAGCTGGCGCGGGTCAGCCCGCGGTTCCAGACTCCGGTGATCCCGGCGATCGTGATCGGCGTGCTGGCGGTGGCGATGCTGGTGTTCAACATCGGCCAGCCGCAGATCTTCTCCGCCGTGACCAGCCTCGCGATCATCCTGATCTACATCTCCTACCTGCTGGTGACGATCCCGATGCTGGTGGCCCGGCTGCGCGGCAAGTGGTCGTCGGAGAAGCAGGAAGGGCGCTTCTCGCTGGGCCGCTGGGGTCTGCCGGTCAACATCGCGGCCGTGCTGTGGGGCCTCGGCATGACGGTGAACCTGGCCTGGCCGCGCAACGAGGTCTACAACGCCGAACCGCCGTTCCACTGGTACCTGCAGTGGATCTCGGTGCTGTTCGTCGGCATCACGGCCGGTGGCGGCTTCGCCTACTACTGGTTCGTGCAGCGGCACCGCATCGGCGTGCTCGCCGACCACGCCGCGAACGCTTCGGAAGACACCGAGGACCCGAAACCTGCCCTGTCCTGAGCGGAAACGGAGCTGTGACCATGACCGAAGAGTTCGACTACGTGGTCGTCGGCGGCGGTAGCGCGGGTGCCGCGGTCGCCGCACGACTGTCCGAGGACCCGTCCACCACGGTGTGCCTGCTGGAGGCCGGTCCGTCCGACGTGGGCGACAAGGCGATCCTGGAGCTGGACCGCTGGATGGCACTGCTGGAATCCGGCTACGACTGGGACTACCTGGTGGAGCCGCAGGAGCAGGGCAACTCGCACATGCGCCACGCCCGCGCCCGCGTGCTCGGCGGCTGCTCCTCGCACAACTCGTGCATCGCGTTCTGGGCGCCCGCCGAGGACCTCGACGAGTGGGAGCGGATGGGCGCCACCGGCTGGGGCGCGAAGGACATCTTCCCGCTGTACAAGCGGCTGGAGACCAACGACGGCCCCGGCGACCACCACGGCCGCAGCGGCCCGGTGACGCTGCGCAGCGTGCCGCCGAAGGACCCGTCCGGGGTGGCGCTGCTCCAGGCGTGCGAGCAGGCGGGCATCCCGATCACCGAGTTCAACTCGGGCAAGACCGTCACGCACGGCGCGAACTGGTTCCAGATCAACGCCCGCGAGGACGGCACCCGCTCGTCGTCCTCGGTGTCCTACCTGCACCCGATCATCGGCAAGCGCCCGAACCTGGAGGTGCGCACCGACGTGCGCGCCAAGAAGGTCGTGTTCGACGGCAAGCGCGCCACCGGCGTGCACTACCTCGACCCCGACCTCATCCACACCCGCACGGTGCGGGCGCGGCGCGAGGTGGTGCTGTCCACCGGCGCCATCGACACGCCGAAGCTGCTGATGCTCTCCGGCATCGGCCCGGCCGAGCACCTGCGCGAGGTGGGCGTGGACGTGCTCGTCGACTCCCCCGGCGTGGGCTCGAACCTCCAGGACCACCCGGAGGGCGTCATCGGCTGGGACGCGAAGCAGCCGATGCCCACCGAATCGACCCAGTGGTGGGAGATCGGCATCTTCACCACCACCGAGCCGGGACTGGACCGGCCGGACCTGATGTTCCACTACGGTTCGGTGCCGTTCGACATGCACACCGCGCGGCAGGGCTACCCGACGACGGAGAACGGCTTCTGCCTGACGCCGAACGTCACCCGCAGCCGCTCCATCGGCACCGTCCGGTTGCGCACCCGCGACTTCCGGGACAAGCCGCGCGTCGACCCGCGGTACTTCACCGACCCGCACGACATCCGGGTGATGACCCACGGCATCAAGCTGGCCCGGGAGATCGTGTCGCAGCAGGCCATGCAGGGCTGGGCGGGCGCCGAGCTGCACCCCGGCCCGGACGTGCGAACCGACGACGAGATCGCCGACTACATCCGCAAGACGCACAACACCGTGTACCACCCGGCCGCGTCGGTGCCGATGGGCGCCGACGACGACCCGAACGCACCGCTGGACGCGCGGCTGCGCGTGAAGGGCGTCGAAGGTCTGCGGGTGGCGGACGCCTCGGCGATGCCGTTCCTGGTGGCGGTGAACCCGAACATCACCACCATGGCCATCGGCGAGAAGTGCTCCGACCTCCTCAAGGAGGACAACGCGGGGTGAGGCATCCGTCCTGACCTGCTTAGCGGGTCGGGTGGCGGAACCTCAGCGGCTTCGCCACTGACACGACGAAGATCGAAAGATCATTCTGTTCGAGCGCCCCAGTCGTGGCGCGAGAGAGATGGCCTTTCCGGCCCCCGTTCCGGAGGGGCCGTCTCGCGTTCGGGTCCGCGCTGCGGCGGTCGGCTCTCCGGATGCCGGTCACCGTGATCGCTGAGCGGGCGGCCTCGGGGGCCGGGCGCGTTCACGACCGGGTCACGGGTCGGCGAGGCCGAAGAGCGCTTCCGCATTGGCGTGCGTGATCTTCCGCCGGTCCCCGGGGTCGGGGAGCTCGTTCAGCAAGCCGCCGACGGCCGTGGCGTCGACCCGGTGGAAGGGGTAGTCGCCGGAGAACAGGATGCGGTCGGTGCTGGTGTAGTCCAGCGCGTGGCGCAGCAGCCGCGGCGCCAGCATGCCGCTGGTCGCGATGTGGATGTTGGTCCGGAAGTAGTCGGCGACGCGCCGTTCGAGGTGGGTCGCGACGTTCGACAGGCCGTCGACGCGGTCCAGCGCGAACAGCAGCATCTCGCCCCAGTGCCCCAGCACGACCTGCAGGTCGGGGTGGCGGTCGAACGTGCCGCGCACGATGAGGCGCAGCACCGCGAGACCCGCCTCGACGTGCCATCCCCAGCCGAAGGTGGCCAGCGCGAGGCCGGTCATCGGGTCGAATCCGCCGAAGGACGCCTCCCGGACCGCGTCCGGCGGGATCTGGGGATGCAGGAAGATCGGCTTGCCCGCTTTCGCGGCGGTCGCGAGCAGGTCGTCGTTGGCGGGGTCGTCCAGCGGTCGTTCGCCGCTGCGGCCGTAAGACATGATCCCGACGTGCGCGGGGTCGCCCGCGATCCGCTCCAGTTCGGCGACGGCCGCCTCCGGGTCGGACATCGGCAACGTCGTCATCGCCCGCAACCGAGCCGGATGGCGCCTGACGGCCTCGCTGACCTGGTCGTTCGCGTCCCGGCTGAGCTCGATCGCCTCGCGAGCCGGGAGACCGTGCGTCCCGGGCGGGGCGATCGAGAGGATCTGCACGTCGACGCCCGCCGCGTCCATGGCCTCGATCCGCCGGTCGCCGATGTCGAGCAGGCGCTCGGGGATGTCGCCCCGGTCGTTGAGCACCACGCTCTCGTCCCGCGCACCCGCCGGTCGGGAGCGCAGCGCGCGGTCGATCCCCTCGGTGGTCCAGTGCTCCTCGATCGCGATGAGTCTCAACGCACCCCCCTTTCGCTCATGCAGCGTTGAGCGAGCATAGCAGGTTCGCTCAACGGATGTAGAGTGAAGCGCGTGGACGAACCGAAGACGCGCGCGGCCAAACGCGCCGCCACCGCTCAGCAGATCCTCGAAGCCGCCCAGGACGAGTTCGGCGAACACGGGCTGGAAGGATCGACCGTCCGCGGTATCGCACACCGGGCCGGAGTTGACCCGTCCCTGGTCATCCAGCACTACGGCTCGAAGAACGACCTCTTCGCCATCGCGATCCGGCTCCCCCGCGACAGCACCGGGCACGACGTCGCCGAGCACCTCTTCGACGTCCTCGACGTCCGCCTGGGCGAGCTCCCGGCGGAAACCCGCGCGCTCGTGCGGTCCATGCTCACCGCGCCGGAGGCGACGGCGGCCATGCGGGAGTTCCTCGACGAACGGACCGCGAACCTCGCGCGCGGCGGGGACGACGACGCGGAACTGCGAGCCGCGCTGACCGTCAGCAGCATCCTCGGGCTGACGATCGCGCGGCACTTCCTCAAGCTCGACGCGCTCGCCGAGATCTCCGAGGAGCAGGTCGAGAACACCGTCCGCCCGTGGATCACCGCCGCGCTCGGCGACGACGTCGACCTGTCCCGCTGAACGCCGGTCAGGCCGCCAGGTGTTCGGCGAAGAAGCCTGCCAGCTCCGCCACCGCGGGGGTGACGTGCTCGTCGCGGTCGTAGAGGTCCACGTGGGTGGCGCCCTCGATGACGTGCAGCCGCGCGGGTCCGGTCGCCGCCGCGACCGCCTCCCGGCTGTGGTGCGCGGTCTCGGCCTCCGAACCGGCGATCATCAGCAGCGGGCGGGGCGCGAGCAGCCCGATCATCGCGAAGGAGTCGTGCAGCGCGACCCGGTCGAGGTCGCGCACCAACCGGGTGCCGCCGGCGCGCGGGTGGGCGCCGCGCGCGGTGCGGTAGTACTCCCAGGTCTCCCGGTCCTGGCGGGACGCGGAATCCCGCATCTCGTCCGGGACCCACGGCACTCGCAGCGGCTCCTCGCCCCGCGCCTCGGCGGTGCGCAGCGCCCCGGCCCGGGCGAGCAGGTCGTCGAGCACCGCGGGGTCCTGCTTGCCGTCGATTCCCTCACGGAGGACCTTGCCGAAGTCGCCCGCGCTGACGGTGGCCACGGCCTTGATCCGCCGGTCGGTTTGCGCGGCGTATGGGACGTAGCCGCCGGAGGCGCAGATGCCCAGTGCCCCGATCCGCTCCGGGTCGATCTCCGGGCGGGTGCCGAGGTGGCTCACCGCCGAGCGGATGTCCTCGGCGCGCTGGGCAGGGTCCTCCGTGCCGCGCGGTTCGCCTTCGCTCTCACCCTGGTAGGCGGCGTCGAAGATCAGCACGGCGAACCCTTCGCGGACCAGGCGTTCGCCGTAGATCGTCGGGCTCTGCTCCTTCACCCCGCCGCCGGGATGGGAGATGACGAGGCCCGGGAGCCGTTCGGCGGGGCGGTCGTCCGGGGTGAGCAGGACCCCGGCGAGGGCGAGACCGCTGCTGGGGAAGGTGACCGGTGTCTTCATGCGCTTCTTCCGACGGAGGGCTTCGCGGGCGGCGACTGCCGCCGCGTCGAGGTTCGCCCGGATCGGACGCCGCGAGCAGAGCCGGTCGTGTCCTAGGACAGCGCTGTCCCAGGACCCGCCCGCCGCTCGCTGCAAGACTGGTGGCATGACCGACGCGGCGCACCGCAGCGAACTGGGCGACTTCCTCCGGGCCCGGCGCGGGCAGCTGAGTCCCGCCGCGGTGGGGCTGCCCGGCTCCGGCGGCAGGCGGCGGGTGCGGGGCCTGCGCCGGGAAGAAGTGGCCGCGCTGACCTCGATCAGCACCGACCACTACACCCGCCTGGAGCAGGGCCGCAGGCAGGCTTCGGAACCGGTGCTGGACGCCCTCGCGCGCGTCCTGCGGCTCGGGGACGACGAACGCGCCTACCTGTTCGGGCTGTCCGGCAAGGACGCCGCCCCGCCCGGCCACCGGGTCGTGCAGGAGGCCCGGCCGCAGCTGCGGCGGCTGCTGGACGACCTCACCGGCACGCCGGCCGTGGTCCTGGGCCGCCGCACCGACGTGCTCGCGTGGAACCCGATGGCCGCCGCGCTGTTCCTCGACTTCGCCCGGATTCCGCCGCAGCAGCGGAATTTCGTGCGGCTGGTGTTCACCGATCCGGCCTTCCGGGCGCTGTACCCGGATTGGGAGCACACTGCGCAGGCCTGCGCGGCGCAGCTGCGCATGGAGGCCGCGCTGGATCCGGACGATCCGGCGCTAGCCGAGCTGGTCGGCGAGCTCTCGGCGCTGGATCCGGATTTCCGGCGGTGGTGGGGCGCCCACGAGGTCGCCGTGCGCAGCGAGGGCGCCAAGCGGCTGTGCCACCCGATCGCCGGAGATCTCACGCTCGACTGGTCGACGCTCACCTGCGCCACCGATCCCGGCCAGCAGCTCATCGCGCTCACCGCGGAGCCTGGCACTCCCGGCGACGACGGCCTGCGCCTGCTCGCCGCGCGCGTGCGCGACGAGGCCGAACACTAGGCGCCGCAGGGGTTTCCGGACTCCGAGGCGATCCGGTCCGCGCGCCGTCGATCGTCGTTGACGGGACACCCGAACCCAAGTAACTTGTTGATCAACCAGTAAGTTCCGGAGAACTCCGCTGCCGGTCGTCGTCCTCGCGCCGCGACGACCGGCCGCGGACCCCGCCACGAACTCCCCCGAAGGAAGCCATGATCTCCGACGAGCTCCGCACCCGCCGCCTCGCCATCATCGACGAGCACATGAACACCGAGGTCACCCACGAGTTCGACCTCACCCTGGAGACGTTCCACGGGCACCCGCACTACGAGATCATGCCCACCGGCCAGGTCTTCGACGGCGCGGAAGCGGTCATGGGCTACTACCGCACGACCCGCGAGGCGTTCCCCGACCAGCGCCACGACAACGTCCGCACGCACGTCTCCGACGAGACGATCATCGTCGAGTTCGACCTGCTCGGCACCAACCTCGGCGAGTTCTACGGCATGCCGCCCACCGGGAAGTCCTTCCGAGTTCCGGTGATCGCCGTGTTCTTCTTCGAGGAGGACCGGATCGTCAACGAACGCGTCTACTTCGACAGCGCGAGCCTGGTGAACCAGATCGGCCGCGGCGAACTGCTCGCCCTGGTCGGCCAGGAACTGTGATCGCGGCGTCGCCCTGACACCACCGAGGAGGAATCCCGTTGAGCCGCCACGAATCCCGCCGCTCCCAGGAGGAACGGCGCGACGAGGCCGAACGCCGCCTGCTCGACGCCGCGGCGGAACTGATCGGCGAGGTCGGGCCGTCGAAGGTGACGCTGGCGGCCATCGGTCAGCGGGCCGGCTACAGCCGGGGCCTGGCGACGCACCACTTCGGTTCGAAACCGGCGCTGATGCGGCGGCTCGTCGACTCGGTGACCGACCGGTTCCGGGAAGTGCTGCGCCCGGACGAGCTCCCCGCGAGCCCGCTCGACGCGGCACTGAGCCTGGTCGGCACCTACTTCGACGTCGTGGCCGACCTGCCCGCGACGCACCGGGCGCGACTGGTGCTGTGGGCCGACGCGGTGGCCACCGACTCCCCCGACGCGCGTTCCGCGATGACCACGGCCGACCGCGTGTTCCGCGAGGAGATCACGGCGGTGCTGGAACGCGGCAGGAGCACCGGCGAGGTCCCGGACTCGGTGCACCCCGACGGCCTCGCGACGGTGCTCATCGGGATGCTGCGCGGCGTCGCCCTGGAATCGATGATCGACGACACCGTGGACCTCGGCGCGTGCCGCGCGGAGGTCGAACGGCTGCTCACCGCGCGGCTGGCGACCGATGCGCCCTGAGCGGAACGCCCTCCGCAACCCCGCCCGTCGACCTAGGGTTTCGTTGACAGCCACCGGAAAACGACCGCGCCGGAGCGCGGCCGAGCACGGGAAGAGGCCCTCGTGAAGGTGCACCACCTCAACTGCGGCACCATGCGCTCGCTGGTCGCACCGCTGATCTGCCACGTGCTGCTGATCGAGACCGACGGCGGGCTGGCGCTCGTCGACACCGGGTTCGGCTTGCGCGACATCGCCGCGCCGGCGCAGCGCCTCGGGATGATCCGCCACCTGAACCGACCGGTCCTGGACTCCGAGGAAACAGCGGCCCACCAGGTCGAACGGCTCGGATTCCGCCGCGACGACGTCCGTCACATCGTGCTCACGCACTTCGACTCCGACCACATCGGCGGCCTGTCCGACTTCCCGGACGCCCAGGTGCACCTCACCTCCGCCGAGGCGGCGGGGGCGCTGAGCCCGTCGTCCGGGCAGGAACGGTCCCGGTACCGGCCGGTGCAGTGGGCGCACCACCCGAACCTCGTCGAGCACGGCGCCGACGGCGAAACGTGGCGAGGTTTCGCGGCGGCGGAGGAGCTCACCGGCATCGCCCCCGGCATCGTGCTCATCCCGCTGCCCGGCCACACCCGAGGGCACGCGGCCGTCGCGGTGGACGCCGGCGAGCACTGGGTGCTGCACGCCGGTGACGCGTTCTTCCACCGCAACACGCTCGACGGCGGCTCGGTGCCCGCGGCGCTGCGGGTGCAGGAGGCCGCCATCGCCCACGACCGGGCTCGGGTCCGCGACAACCACGCCCGCCTCGCGGAGCTGCACCAGCGGGGCGACCCGGACCTGGCGATCATCTGCGCCCACGACCCGGTGCTGTTCGAGCAGATGCGGGGCTGACCTCCCGCCCGGAGGTCACCGGTCGACGATGTGGCACAGGTAGGCGTCCGGGTTGGCGAGGTAGCGGGCCCAGTGGTCGACCTGGTCCAGGTCCGACCACGTCGTGCGCCGCAGCCCGTGCTCACCCACTTCGAGGACGTCCGCGCCCGGCACTCCGGCGAGGATCGGTGAGTGGGTGGCGCAGATGACCTGCGCGCCGGATTCCCCGATCTCGTGCAGCAGCGCCACCAACCGCAGGCACGCGCTGAACGACAGGCCCGCTTCCGGCTCGTCGAGCACGTAGAAACCCCGCGCCCCCAGCATCTGGTGGAAGACGGCGAGGAACCCTTCGCCGTGGCTCATCCGGACGGTGTCGGCGTCCCAGTAACCGGGGGCGCCCGCGAGGTTGCGGATCATCTCGAACGCGGTCTCCGCGCGCAGGAAGAAGCCCCGCTTCCCGGTTCGCGACCCGGCGCGCATCTTGGCTCCGGCGGAGGTCGTCTCCAGTTCGAGCACTTCGCCGAGCGGCGTCTTGGGCCGGCTGCTCGCGTACTTGCGGCCCGCCTTGCCGCCGTGGGAGTCGAGCCCGAAGCCTTCGGCGATGGCCTCGACCAGCGTCGACTTCCCCGACCCGTTCTCGCCGACCAGCATCGTCACCGGCTTGGTGAACGTGACCCCGTTCTCCGCGACGTCCCGCACGCAGGGAACGGAGAACGGCCACGACCGCCACGACTCGGGGTGGTGGGCCTCCCGGACCCGCGCCCGCCGAACGAACACCGCACCTCCCGAAGGTCGCCGCACACCTGTTCGATCCAGGATGCCACAGCGCGCTAGGACACCGGTTGGGTACCGAGGACCGCCAGCAGTTCGAGCCGGTCGGCGTCCTCCGTGCCGGGCTCAGCCGTGTAGATCATGATGCGCAGGTCGGCTCCCGCGACGCTGAGCACGTCGCAGTCCAGCGTGATCGGCCCGACGCGCGGGTGGTCGACGGTCTTGCGCGAGGCGTCGTGCTCGGCGACGGCACCGGAATCCCAGAGCTCGGCGAACCGGTCGCTGCGCCGGCGCAGCTCCCCGATCAGGGTGCGCAACCGCGGATCCGCCGGGTACCTGCCCGCCGTCGCGTGCAGGTCGGCGACCAGCGCGGCCTCGAACTCGCGGCGACCCCGCGGGGTGTGGCGGACCCGGCCGCCGGGGCCGACCAGGTTGCGCCACACCGCGTTGCGCTCGTGGCCGCGCCACCCCGACGGATCGCCCATCAACGCCGCGTACAGCGGATTCGCCAGCAGCATCGTCCACGCGGCGTCGAACACCGCGACCGGCGTTCCCGCCAGCCTGTCGAGCATCCGCTGCACGTTCGGCGTGATCCGGGCGGGAACCACATCGCGTCCCGGCGGCGCGAGACCGGCGACGCGGAACAGGTGCTCGCGCTCGTGCCCGGACAGCCGCAGCGCCCGCCCCAGCGCCTCCACGACCTGCCCCGACGGGTTCCGCGCCCGCCCCTGTTCGAGGCGGGTCACGTAGTCCACCGAGATCCCGGCCAGCAACGCCAGCTCTTCGCGGCGCAGTCCCGCGGCCCGCCGCGGACCACCGGCGGGCAACCCCGCCGACTCCGGGCTCACCCGATCCCGCCAGCGCCGCACCGTTCGTCCGAAGTCCTCCGTCGCCATGCCCCCACTGTGCGCCGGTCCGCTGCCGACGACCTGGCACTGGTGGTCCCAGGAAGACCGGACTCCTGGCTGGCCCCGGTGGCCGGACCGAACCTGGGGGCATGACGACGACACTCATCACCGGGGCGAACAAGGGCCTCGGTCACGAAACCGCACGCCGGCTCGTCGAAGCGGGCCACACCGTGTACGCGGCCGCGCGCGATCCGGAACGCGGGCGAGCGGCCGCCGAGCGGATCGGAGCACGACCCCTCGTGCTGGACGTCACCGACGACGCGTCCGTCTCGGCCGCCGCGAAGACCGTCGAAGCCGACGGCGGACTCGACGTGCTCATCAACAACGCGGGCATCGAAGACGCCCCCACCCCCACCGCCGAGGTCACGGCCGATCTGATGCGGCGGTTGTTCGAGACGAACGTGTTCGGCATCGTGCGCGTCAGCCACGCGTTCCTGCCGCTGCTGCACCGGTCCGCCGATCCGGTCGTGGTGAACGTGAGCAGCGGACTCGCCTCGAAAACCCTCGTCAGCGCTGCGGGCACGCCCATGCACGGCTATCCCGGACTCGCCTACCCCGCGTCGAAATCCGCGGTCAACATGATCACCGTGCAGTACGCCAAGGCGTTCCCGCACATGCGGGTCAACAGCGTCGAACCGGGCTTCACCGCGACCGACCTGAACGACCACCGCGGGACCCAGAGCGTCCAGGAGGGCGCGGAGATCATCGTGCGGATGGCGCGCATCGGCCAGGACGGCCCCACCGGCGGCTACTTCGACGTGCACGGCTCGCTGCCCTGGTGACGTGAGCCGACGTCCGGGGCCGGCTGGACGTCTCGGGCTCCGATCCGTGCGGTCGCCCCGAACGCGGCCCACCCGGCGCGCACCGGGTGGGCCGCGTTCCACCCCGCTGCCCGACCCGGCCGGTGGCGGACCGCGCTCGGCGCGAACGTGAGCAGCCGCCGCACGGAAGCGCCGCCGGACGAGTTCCGCGCGGACGTGACGCGGCCGTTCGCGCGGCTGGAGCCGACGCTCCTCAGTTGTCGCGACGCGGCGGCCCGGCGGCCCGAAAAGCGAGTAGCGCGCGACGCGAACAATTACTCATAATTGGGCCATGACCTGCTTGTACGAAGGTCATCGGCGCCTCGAAGAGCCTTCCTGGTCGTGTCCCGCTCCGTGTGGTCGATGTGCACCCGCCAGGCGCCGAGACCCGCCATCTCCCCGCTCGACTGCGGCGTCGCATCGGAATCCGCACTCGACCAAGGTGAAGCACCCATGCAGCACACGATCCTCGACCGCGTGGAACGGGTCGCCGACGACGTCGTCTCCCTCGTACTGCGCGGCGCGGACGGCCCGCTCGCCCCGTGGACGCCGGGCGCGCACGTCGACCTGCCGCTGCCGAACCGGCTGACCCGGCAGTACTCGCTGTGCGGCGACCCGGCCGATCGAGAGCGCTACCGCGTCGCGGTGCGGCTCGACCGGCTCAGCCGGGGCGGTTCGGAGTACGTGCACCTGTTCCTGCGCGAAGGCCGGAAGCTCGACGTGTCGTTGCCGCGCAACAACTTCCCACTCGTCGACGCCCCCGAGTACCTGTTCGTCGCGGGCGGGATCGGCATCACTCCGATACGCCCGATGCTGCGCGCCGCAGCCGGAGCGGGAGCGGTGTTCACGGCGGTGTACGCGGGAAGATCCGCCGCGAGCATGCCGTTCGCCGCCGAGCTCCGCTCGGAGCACGGCGACCGGGTCCGGCTGGTCGACACCGGGACGCAGACCAGGCCGGACTTCGCGGCACTCGCCGCCGGGCTGAGCCCGGACGCGCTGGTCTACTGCTGCGGACCGGCACCGATGCTCGACGCCGCGGCGACCGCGTTCCCCGCCGAACGCCTGCACGTCGAACGATTCCGCCCCGCTGCCAAGGAATTCACGCCGAACACGGCGTTCGAGGTGCACTGCGTCCGATCAGGACGAACGGTCCGGGTCCCACCGGAGGAGTCCATGCTGGACGCGCTCACCCACGCCGGGAGCCGGGTTCCCTCCGGCTGCCGCGAAGGGGTCTGCGGCAGCTGCGAGATCACCGTCCTGGCCGGAGAACCCGAGCACCGCGACGACATCGGCGCCCCGGCGGGCCGGGTGTACTCCTGCGTCTCCCGCGCCACCTCCCCCAGCCTCACCGTGGACCTGTGACCCGAGGACGAACGACGATGCTCCCGAAACTGCGCGCGCCCGAGACCCGCCGGATGATCACCCTGGAGGTGCTCGCGAACACCCGCGCGACACCGAACTTCACCACCGTCACCCTCGGCGGCCCCGACATCGCGCACCTGGAGAACGCGGGGCACGACCAGGCGGTCCGCCTGTTCTTCCCTCGCGACGGGCAGGACGGGCTCCGGATGCCGGCGTCCTCCGGCAACGCGTGGATGGCGGAACTGCTCCTGCTGCCGAAATCCCGCCGCCCGTGGGTGCGCAACTACACCGTCCGCCGGATCCGCCCGGAGCTCGGCGAGCTGGACGTCGAATTCGCGCTGCACGGCGACGCGCCGGCCTCCGACTGGGCCCGGCGGGCCCGCCCCGGAGATCCGGCGGGGATCTTCGACATGGGCATCACCTACCTGCCACCGGCCGACGCCGCCTGGCAACTGCTCGTCGGCGACGAGAGCGCGGTGCCCGCGATCCTGGCGATCCTGGAGCACGCCCCGGAATCACTGGTCGCGGACGTGTTCTTGGAAGTCCCGGAAAGCGGGGACGTCCGCCGCGACATCATCGCGCCGGAAGGCGTCCACGTGCGATGGCTCTCCCGCGACGGCAGCGGCGACCGCCCCGGAACGCTCGCGCTCGCGGCGGCGAAGCGGGCCCCGCTGCGACCGGGCCGCTCCTACACCTGGACCGCGGGCGAGGCCAAGCTGCCCACCGGCCTGCGCCGCCACCTCGTGCAGGAGCACGGCGTGCCGAAGTCCGACATCGCGTTCTTCGGCTACTGGCGCCACGGCCGCTCCAGCCCCGGCTGACCCCGACACGTCGCACGCGGCCGGACCGCCTCTTCACCTCAACGCGCGAACCACGGCCCGCACCTGGACGCACGAGCGGGACCGGCCGAGCGGTGCGGGGGAGGGTGGGCACCGCTCGGCCGGAACCGACGTCCGCCGGGGCATCCGGACGCCGGTCTGGGTGCCTCGCCGGGGCGCTCGCGGTCCGGGGTCACGAGCGCCTCCGGCGAGGCGCGGCTCACCGCTGGTCGGGGCACGGCGGTGAGCCGCGGTTCAGGGGACCTCCCGCCGTCACGCAGCGTTCGAGGGGCACCGCTGCTCGCGCGATGCGCGAAACGAACGACGTTCGGCGAGGACGGCCAAGGCGGTGCGGAACACGGCGATGCGCACCGGCTCCGGATCCACCCCGCCGCCCACGACCACGGCGACGCACGAACCGCACACTTCCCGCCCGTCGCTCGGCAACGGCACGTCGAGAATCCGCCGCATCCGCCCACTGATCGGATGTCCGCACGCTCCGACGATCACCGACCCGGCCGCGTCCCGCGCGACCACGTGCCAAGTCCCGCACCATTCGGAGGTCATCCAGGCCCGGCGTTGAACCGAATCCGAACTCATGGACCAGGCTCCACGCGCGGCACCGAACCGACCCCGACCACGGCGGGACCTGCGGAGTTCTCCTCTCCCAGAGCCAAAATCCGCGAGCAGGCCATGCACGGCATGCCCGTTACGCCGTCGAGGACCTCGGCCTCATCGACCCCGAGCACCGCCTCGCACAGCGCGCGGTACTCCCCCAGAACCGGCCCGGTCGCCACGTGCACCACCCGCCGCGTCTCCCCCACGACTCCACCCCGAAACCGAACCCGCACCGGCCCGCTCACGGCTCGGTCACGCTGACCGAGGTGCGGAAGAAACCGACTACGTGGTTCGCTTCGCGGATCGGCTGCCGAACGGTCATCTCCCCTAGCCGACACCTTCATGGACATGGCCTCCTTTTCGTACGAATCGGTTCCTCGCGTCCGCACGGTTCCGACTCGTCATGCCGGACCCTCGACGGCCGAAAAGCTCGCCGTGCCCACAGCATTCAGCGCGCTCGTCCTCCCCGGAACGGCCTGGAGACGTACCCGGCACGCACTTATGGCGTACGCGATCGCCGATGACTGGATTTCACGGGGAGTCATCGTGGACCATCAGACTGTGACCATTACTCGTTGGACCGGGCTCGAAGCGAAGTTGCTCCGCCAGTCCTTGCGGCTCACCGTCACCGACTTCGCCGCCCTGCTCGGGGTGAACCCGAGAACAGTCAACAAATGGGAAGCACGCTGCACCCGGATCACCCCGCTTCCGGAGATGCAATCGGCGCTCGACACCGCTCTGCGCCACGCTGAGGCTGATGTGGCCGACCGGTTCCGCGAACTTCGCGACCGAGAGGGCCCACATCAGGCACCCGAACCTGAGGCCGAACAGGTGCATCCACCGGAGGTCGAGCTTGCTCAACTCGGCGAGTTCATCGGCGAGGACATGGCTTCACGCCGAACATTCCTGAACCTGACGCTCTTGACCGGAGCAGCACTCGTGATCCCGGTTCGCCAATGGGCGGCTTCCACCCCGCTCACTTCCTTGGCACCGGGAAAGGTTGGGGCCGAGGAGATCGATGGGTTGGAACGCGCCGTCGAGCTCTTTCGTCACTGGGACGCGTCCGGCCACGGCGGTCTCCACCGAAAAGCCGTGGTGGGACAACTGCACGGCGTCATCGACGCGATTCAGCACCGGCGTCCGGCTTCCGAGCGTCGACGTCTCTTCACCATCGCCGCCGAGCTCTCCCAGCTCGTCGGCTGGATGACCTACGACGCAAGCCTGCCCGCCAACGCACAGCGCTACTTCCTCTTCGCACTTCGCGCGTGTGAGCAGGCCACCGACGTGGAGCTCGGGGCGAAGATCGTGGGTGACATGGCGCAACTGTCCAAGAGCCTCGGCAACTACGACGACAGCCTCGGCTTGGTGAGAACTGCGTTGGCAACCCTCCCCCGGACCGCCAACCCCCTCGTTCGGGCTGAACTGCTTGGGCACGAGGCGTGCACCTACGCCAGATTCGGTTCTGAGGACGCGACCAGCACTCGACGATCCGTCGATGCTGCGATGGATGCGTTCGACCAAGTGGCACAAGGCGACCACCGATCTTGGAATCGATACATGGATCGAGCCGAACTCGACAGTCTCGCCGCTTCCGCCTACATCCAGCTCGCGCTTGGAGAAGAGCGTTCCACGTCTTCTGCCACCGAGGCCGAGCACCACGCGGTCAACGCCGCCCGCGCTCGTCCAGCGCACCGGGTGCGCAGCCGCCTGTTCGATGATGTGCGCTTAAGCAAAGTGCGCTTGGCCCAACGCGAGGTCGAGGAATCCACCGAGCTCGCCGATCGAGCCCTGACCCGAGCCATGGCGATCAGCTCCCCGCAAGCGATTCACCGCCTGCGAGTTCACAGCCAGACCCTCACTGCCGGTTACGGTGATCTGGCCGTAGTGCGAGCGTTTTCGGCTCGCTTGAGCGAACACCTGCACCAGAGCGAACAGAAGGTGAGCGACGTCCATGCCTGAACCCGCGATCACGATCCAGCACGTGCCGGCCGAGCAGGCGGGAGCTCTCGCCGGAGAGCTCGGCGAGGCTTATCGCGACGCTTTCTCCGAAGCTCCGTACCACTACGGCGACGAGCACGTGGACTTGTTCCTGAAGCGGTTCGCCGTTCAGCACCTGCGCGCGGGCGCTTCGCTCGTCGTGGCCCGCGCCGGAACGGGCGAGATGGCCGGGTTCGGATTCGGCTTCACCATGCCGACCGGCGCTCCGTGGTGGAGCGACCTGACCGGTGAGCTGGACCCGTCGATCACTGATGAACCGGAGGGACGCACCTTCGCTCTGACCGAACTCCTCGTGCGGCGACCGTGGCGGGGTCGGCACACCGCCACCCGGCTCCACGACCAGCTTCTCAACGGTCGACACGAGCAACGCGCGACCCTGACCGTGCGGCCCGCCGCCACCGCGGCTCAGCACGCCTACGCCAGCTGGGGTTGGCGCAAGGTGGCTCAGAAGCACAACCCGCAGCCCGGCTCCCCTCTGGTCGACATCCTCCTCAAAGACCTCCGACCCTGAGCACGCCTTCACACCCTCACGCTTTCGTGAACCAGCGCGGGAAACACCCACGGTGGGCCGACCCGTCCGACGATCGGCGGAGTGTCGGGGGTGCGGATTACGCTGCGGCGCATGGACTTTCGGGGTGAGGTGCTGGATCAGCTCGACTTCTACTGGGGACAGTGGCGGCCGCGGCTGGACGGGCTCAGCGACGCGGAGTACTTCTGGGAACCCGTCGACGGGTGCTGGTCGGTGCGGGAGACCGAACGTGGCTGGGAGTTCGACTTCGCGTTCCCCGCTCCCGACCCGGCGCCGTTCACGACGATCGCCTGGCGGTTGTGCCACATCGCCGACCACGTCTTCGCGATGCGGGCCTCGAACCACTTCGGCGACGGCTCCTACCGGATCGACCACCACCACTACCCGGGCAGCGCCGACGAAGCGCTCGCGCACCTGGACCGGAACCACGAGCTGTGGCGCGACGGCATCGGGAACATGCCCGCGGACCGCTGGTCGCAGCCCGTCGGAGCAGCCGAAGGCCCTTATGCCGACCGGTCGTACCTGACGCTCGTGCTGCACCTGAACCGGGAGCTGTTCCACCACGGCGGTGAGATCGGCCTGCTGCGCGACCTGTACCGGTTCTCCCCGGCCACGGCGTGATCTCCCGCGCACGGCGGTACTGCTCGCCCACGGCTCCGTGATCGAATGGGCTGCGTACAGTAACGCCGAGCCGGAGCGAGCATGTCGACTGGACAGCAGAAGAAGCAACGCACGCCGATGTGGATCACCGTCGTGGCCGCCCTGATCATCGGGGGCGGCTGGTTGGTGTTCGAATCCGGCCTGCTGGACCGGGTGCTCGCCACCGACTCCGCTCCCAGCACCGCGTCGGCGGGCGAGGCGTCCGAGCAGCTCGCGGGCCTCAAGGTCGAACCCGAGGGCTCGATGGACGGCTACTCGCGCGACAGCTTCGAGCACTGGATCCCCGCGCCGGACGCCGGGAAGAACTGCAACACCCGCGAAGCGGTGCTGCGCCGCGACGGGGAGAACGTGCAGGTGAACAACTCCTGCGAGTCGACATCGGGCAGCTGGGTCAGCACCTACAGCGGCGAGACCGTCGCCGACGACTCCGACGTCGACATCGACCACATGGTGCCGCTGGCCAACGCGTGGCGCAGCGGCGCCGACGAGTGGACCGACGAACGCCGCGAGCAGTTCGCCAACGACATGGACATCCCGCAGCTCGTCGCCGCCGACAAGCGCTCCAACCGGTCGAAGGGCGACAAGGACCCGTCGAAGTGGCGGCCCGTCGAGTCCGCGTGGTGCGAGTACTCCACGGACTGGGTCACCGTGAAGCACACCTACGGCCTGTCCATCACCACCGCCGAGAAGTCGGCGTTGCAGGAAATGCTCGCCACCTGCGGCTGAGAGGGGCGCGAGGATGCGCTTGGGGCTGGGACTTCCGCAGTTCGGGACGTTCGCCCACCCGGACCACGTGCGGACCGTCGCCGCGGAGGCCGAAGCCATGGGCTTCGACGGCCTCTGGGCCGGTGAACGGGTGCACGCCCCGTACGAGCTGCTGACGCCCTACCCCGGTGGGGACGGGACGATGCCCGCGCAGATGCGGGCCGGGCTCGACCCGCTGCTGACGTTGAGCATCGCGGCCACCGCCACCACGCTGCCCCGGTTGGGCACCAGCACGCTCAGCGCTCCGCTGCACTCGCCGATCCAGCTGGCGCGCGGCCTCACCGGACTCGACCTGCTCAGCTCCGGGCGGCTCATCGCCGGGCTGGGGCTGAGCTGGTCGCGCGACGAGTACAACGCCGCCGGGGTGCCGTGGACGGAACGCGGCGCGCGGCTCGACGAGACCCTCGACGTGCTCAACGCGGCCTGGGGCCCGGATCCGATCGAGCACCGCGGCCGGTTCTGGACGATCAGCGCGGGCGATTTCCAGCCGAAGCCGCAGGGCAAGATCCCCGTCTACCTCGGCGGCGGCTCGGACGCGGCGCTGCGCCGCATCGCGCGCCGCGCCGACGGCTGGCTCGCGATCGCACTGCCGCTGGACGCCCTCGGCCGCATGCTCCGCGCGCTGCGCGAACACCCCCGCGACCCCGGGCTGCCCCCGGTCAGGACGGTCCTGCGCGTGAACCCCGAACTCGGCCCGCCAGGTTCCCGCCCCGTGCAGGGCCCCGTGGAACAGATCGTCGACTACCTCCACGCCGCAGCCGAACTGGGCGTCGAAGAGGCGTTCATCGACCTCCAGTTCACCTGCACCACGGTCCCCGAACTCCTCGACAACGCAGCCCGCTTCCACAGCACCTTCACGACCTGACCCCGCACCCGCAGCCACCGCACCGCACGCCACGAAGCCCCCTCCCGACGAAGCCATGCTTTGGGCTGCGAAGCAAGCCTGCCTTGCGGCGAAGCCGTGCCTGTATGTGCGAAGCACATAGCCCACGTCGAAAAGGTGACCACCCGCGGGTTCTCAGCTGCTTCCTCGCGAGGACAGCTTTTTCCCTCGTGGCGGAGCCACTTGGGAAAAAGATCCCGCAGCGAGGAAGCAGCTGAGGTTCCGCCACCCGACCCCACGCCCAAAACGACCGGGCGGACAAGAGAGGGGCTAGCGTGACATACCGGCTAGTCGGTACGGTCCGATGCATGGTGTCCAGCGACCCCTCGATCAAAGCGGTGATCTTCGACTACGGCGGGGTGCTCACCACGCAGGGCCGGGTCGCGATCAACGCGTGGACCCGCGCCGAGCGCATCGACCCGGAGACGTTCTCCGCCGCGCTGAAGGAATGGCTGTCCCGCAAGGCCCCGGCGGGCACGCCGATCCACCGCCTGGAGACGGGCGAGATCTCCGGCGCCGAGTTCGACCGGCTGCTCGCGGCACGGCTGCGCACCGTCGACGGCGAACCGGTCGAGCCGGACGGCCTGATGGCGCGGATGTTCGCCCACATGCGGCCGGACGACGCGATGCACCGGCTGGTCGCCGACCTGCGCGACGCGGGGCTGCGCACGGCGCTGCTGTCGAACAGCTGGGGCAACAACTACCCGTGGGAGACCTTGGACGGGCTGTTCGAGCTGTCCGTCATCTCCAGCGAGGTGGGCTTGCGCAAACCGGACCCGCGGATCTACGAGCTCACCCTGGACCGGCTCGGCCTGCGCCCGCAGGAGGCCGTGTTCGTCGACGACGGCGCGCCGAACATCGAGGCCGCCGAGAAGCTGGGCCTGCGCGGTGTGCTGCACACCGACGCCGCCAAGACCCGCGCCGAACTCAGCGGACTGCTGCCACGGCTGGGACCCGACATCGCGGAGGAGACCGAATGAGCGACGACCTGCCCGGACTCGACCTCACCCGGTTGCGCGAGCACCTGGACGCCGAACTGCCCGGACTCATCTCCGGTCCGCTGACGGGGCAGCTCGTGCAGGGCGGGCGGTCGAACCTCACCTACATCGTCGGTGACGGCGCGCGGCAGTGGGTGGTGCGCCGGCCCCCGCTGGGCCACGTGCTGGCCACCGCGCACGACATGGGCCGCGAGCACCGGGTGATGTCGGCGCTGGCGGGCACCTCGGTGCCGGTGCCGCGCACGCACCTGATGTGCCAGGACGACGGTGTGCTGGGCGCCCCGTTCTACGTGATGGAGTACGTGCCGGGCACCGTGTACCGCTCCCCCGAGCTCACCGCGAGCCTCACCGTCGAGCAGCGCCGGGACCTGTCGCTGCGGCTGATCGACGTGCTCGCCGACCTGCACACGCTCGACCCGGAGCAGGTCGGGCTGGGTGACTTCGGCCGCCCGGACGGGTTCCTGGAACGGCAGGTGCGCCGCTGGAGCAAGCAGCTCGCCGCGTCCCGCAGCCGCGAGCTCGCCGACATCGACCGGCTCGCCGAACTGCTCGGTGCCCGAGTGCCGACGACGCGGCGCAGCGGCATCGTGCACGGCGACTACCGGCTGGACAACGTGCTGGTCGGCGAATCGCTGGAGATCAGCGCGGTGCTGGACTGGGAGATGGCCACCCTCGGCGATCCGCTCACCGACGTCGGGTTGCTGGCGGTGTACTGGGAAGGGCTCGACGGCATCGAGAACAACCCCATCGCCAAGGGCATCGGACCGGAGTACGAGTTCCCGCCGGTGCGCGAGCTGTGGCAGCGCTACGCCGAGCGCAGCGGCATCGACCTGTCCGATGTGGAGTGGTACCGGGCGTTCGGCTTCTTCAAGCTCGCGGTCATCAGCGAAGGCATCCACTACCGCTACGCCCACGGCCAGACCGTCGGCGACGGCTTCGAGCACATCGGGGCGCTGGTCCCGCACCTGGTCTCCCAGGGCCTGTCCGCACTCGACGAGGAGGCATGACATGGAGTTCGGCTACGACGCCCGCACCGAGGAGTTCCGCGGCAGGCTCGCGGAATTCATGGACGAGCACATCTACCCGGCGGAACCGGTGCTGCACGAGCAGCTCGACGCCGCCGCGGACCCGTGGGCGCACGCGCCGATCATCGAAGAGCTCAAGGCGAAGGCCAAGGACGCGGGCCTGTGGAACCTGTTCCTGCCCGGTGAGCACGGCGCGGGGCTGACGAACCTCCAGTACGCGCCGCTCGCGGAGATCATGGGACGCAGCCCGCACCTCGCGCCGGAGGTGTTCAACTGCTCCGCGCCGGACACCGGCAACATGGAGGTGCTGACCGAGTTCGGCACCGCGCAGCAGCGGGAGCAGTGGCTGGATCCGCTGCTGGCCGGGGAGATCCGGTCCGCGTTCTGCATGACCGAACCCGAGGTCGCGTCCTCCGACGCCACCAACATCGGCACCCGCATCGAGCGCGACGGCGACTCCTACGTCATCAACGGCCGCAAGTGGTGGTCGTCCGGGGCGATGAGCCCGCGCTGCAAGATCCTCATCGTGATGGGCAAGTCCGACCCGGACGCGCAGCGGCACCGCCAGCAGAGCCAGATCCTGGTTCCCGTCGACACGCCCGGTGTCCGGATCAAGCGCGGCATGCACGTGTTCGGCTACCACGACGGCGACCACGGCGGGCACGCCGAGATCGTGTTCGACAACGTGCGGGTCCCGGCCGAGAACATCATCTCCGGGGAAGGCGAAGGCTTCGCCATCGCGCAGGCCCGGCTCGGCCCGGGGCGCATCCACCACTGCATGCGCGCCATCGGCATGGCCGAACGCGCCTTGGAACTCATGTGCCGCCGCACCCTGCGGCGCACCGCCTTCGGCGGCCCCATCGCCGACCAGGGCGTGGTGCAGCAATGGATCGCCGACGCGCGCATCAGCATCGAGACGAACCGGCTGCTCACGTTGAAGACGGCGTGGCTGATGGACACCGTCGGCAACAAGGGCGCGCACACGGAGATCCAGTCGATCAAGGTGTCGGTGCCGGAGATGGTGACCCGCATCGTGGACCGCGCCATCCAGGCGCACGGCGCGGCCGGCGTCAGCCAGGACACGCCGCTGGCCTCGCTGTACGCGCACGCCCGCACCCTGCACATCGTGGACGGACCCGACGAAGTGCACCGCAGATCACTAGCCCGCCGCGAACTCAAGCAGTACCGCTGAAGGATCTTCACCGTGACCTGCGTAGCGGGTCGTTCAGCGGAACCTCAGTCGTCTTCTCGCTGCGGGATCTTTTTCCCAAGTGGCTCCGCCACGAGGGAAAAAGCCGTCCTCGCGAGAAGACGACTGAGAACCCGCCGGTGGTCTTCTTGCTCTGGCTGGTCACTGCTCAGCGGCTTCGCCGCTGACAGGACGACGGGCACTTTGCAAGACTCGTTAGTTGCGGGCTGCGCCCGCAGAGCTGGAAACTCGACGACGAAGTGAGGGACTCATGCCGCAGAAGACCGCGATCGTCACCGGTGCCGCCCGTGGGATCGGCGCGGCCACCGCGAAACGGCTCGCCCAGGACGGGTTCGCCGTGGCGGTGATCGACCTCGACGAGCAGGCCTGTTCCGAGACGGTGTCGGCGATCGAGTCCGCGGGCGGCAAGGCGCTGGCCGTGGGGGCCGATGTCAGCGACTCCGACCAGGTCACCGCCGCCGTCGAGCGGGTCGCCGCCGAACTCGGCGACCCCGTGGCGCTGGTGAACAACGCGGGCGTGCTGCGGGACAACATGCTGTTCAAGATGTCCGACTCCGACTGGGACACCGTGATGTCGGTGCACCTGCGCGGGGCGTTCCTGATGAGCCGGGCCACCCAGAAGTACATGGTCGAGGCCAAGTGGGGCCGCATCGTGAACCTCTCCAGCACCTCGGCGCTCGGCAACCGCGGCCAGGCCAACTACTCCACGGCGAAAGCCGGGCTGCAGGGCCTGACGAAGACGCTGGCGATCGAGCTCGGCAAGTTCGGCGTCACCGCCAACGCCATCGCGCCCGGCTTCATCGCCACCGACATGACGAAGGCGACCGCCGAGCGCGTCGGCGCCTCCTTCGAGGACTTCTCGAAGGCCGCCGTCTCCACCATCCCGGTGGCCCGCGCCGGCGAACCCGACGACATCGCCAACGCCGCCTCGTTCTTCCTCGACGAGCGCTCCGGCTTCGTCTCCGGCCAGGTCCTCTACGTCGCAGGCGGCCCCCGGGACTGATGGCTCCTGTCGCCGGGTCTGGTCCGCGTAGGGGTCGGGTGGCGGAACCTCAGTCGGCTTCTCGCTGCGGGATCTTTTTCCCGAGTGGCTCCGCCACGAGGGAAAAAGCCGTCCTCGCGAGAAGACACCTGAGAACCCGCGGCGGTGCCGGTGGGCATGGTGGTCGCCGCTCAGCGGCTTCGCCGCTGACAAGACGAGGAGCAGGAACGGCGGACGCTTGGAGTCGTTTCCCTGGCAGGGCATGAGCAAATCCGGCTTGAGCACGAAGGAGTGCTGAGATGACCGATGCAGCCGAATTGCGTTCGGCGGTGCGGGAATTCCTCGCCGCGCACGATCCCGGGGGTGACCGGCTGGAGTTCCTGCGGGCCCGGTTCGACGCCGGGCTCGCCTGGGTGAACTACCCGGTCGGGCTCGGCGGCCGGGACGCGCCGCGCGAGTTGCAGACCGTCGTCGACGCGGAGTTCGCCGCCGCCGGAGCACCGGACAACGCCCCGTCGCGCAACGGGATCGGGCTCGGCATGGCCGCGCCGACGATCCTGCGCTTCGGCACCGACGAACAGCGCGCCCGCTACCTACGCCCGCTGTGGACGGGCGAGGAGATCTGGTGCCAGCTGTTCAGCGAACCCGGCGCGGGTTCCGACCTGGCGGCGCTCGCGACCCGCGCGGTGCGCGACGGCGACGACTGGATCGTCGAAGGCCAGAAGGTGTGGACCTCGTTCGCGCACAAGGCGAAGTGGGCGATCCTGGTGGCCCGCAGCGACCCGGACGCGCCGAAGCACAAGGGCCTGTCGTACTTCGTGTGCGACATGACCGATCCGAACGTGGAAGTGCGCCCGCTGCGCCAGATCACCGGTGAAGCCGAGTTCAACGAGGTGTTCCTCAACGGGGTGCGCATCCCCGATTCCCAGCGGCTCGGCGAGATCGGCCAGGGCTGGCAGGTCGCGATGGGCACCCTGATGAACGAGCGCGTCGCCATCGGCGGCGGCAACACCGGGCGCGAGTCCGGCATGATCGGCGTGGTCGCCCGGAAATGGCGCGACGACCCCGAGGTCCGGACCCCCGGTGCGCACGACCGGCTGCTGCGGCTGTGGGTCGAGGCGGAGGCGACCCGCCTCACCGGCCAGCGGCTGCGCCAGCAGCTCGCCGTCGGCACCCCCGGACCGGAAGGGTCCGCGGTGAAGCTGGCGTTCTCCCGGCTCAACCAGGAGATCTCCGGCTTCGAACTGGAACTGCTCGGCGAGCAGGGCCTCTCCTACGGGGACTGGACGCAGCGCCGGCCCGAGACCGTCGACTTCACCGGCCGCGACCCCGGTTACCGCTACCTGCGGGCGAAGGGCAACTCCATCGAGGGCGGTACCTCCGAGGTGCTGCGCAACGTGATCGCCGAGCGGGTGCTGGGGCTGCCGCCGGAAATCCGCACGGACAAGGACGTGCCGTGGAAGGAGCTGCCGCGATGAGCACCGACCTGCTCTACACCGAAGTCGAGGAGGACTTGCGCGCCGCGGTGCGCCGCGTGCTGCGGGACCGCTGCGAGGTGAGCTCCGTGCTCGCCCGCTGCGAATCCGACGAGCCCTACGACCTGGCGCTGTGGCGGACGCTGGCCGGCGAACTGGGCGTGGCCGCGCTCGCGGTGCCCGAAGAACTCGGAGGCGGCGGGGCCGGAGTCCGCGAACTCGCCGTGGTCGCCGAAGAGCTCGGGCGGTCCGTGGCGCCCGTCCCGTTCCTCGGCACCGTGCTCGCCACCGCCGCGCTGACCGCGGCCGGCGCGGCCGAGCCGATCGCCGAGATCGGCGCCGGAACGCTGGTGACGACCCTCGCCGTCGGGCTCGCCACCCGGCCGTCCGCGCGGATCGAACCCGCCGTGCGGGTCGACGGCGCGACGCTGACCGGTACCGCGACCGCCGTCGTGGACCTGGAGGTCGCCGACCGGGTGCTGGTGCCCGCGACCGGACCGGACGGCACCGGGCTGTACCTGGTGGACACCGCCGTCACCGGGGTCTCCCGGACTCCGGTGACGCCGCTGGACCTCACGCGGCGGTTCGGCACGCTGGAACTGACCGGAGCGCAGGCCCGGCTGGTCGCGGCCGACGCGGAACCGGTGCTGCGGCGGGCGTTGCTCACCGCGGCCGGAGTGCTGGCCGCCGAACAGGTCGGCCTCGCCCAGCACAGCCTCGATTCCACTGTGGAATACGTGCGGACCCGCTACCAGTTCGGCCGCCAGATCGGCTCGTTCCAAGCGGTCAAGCACCGCCTGGCGGACCTGTGGTCCGGGGTGAGCACCGCCCGAGCCACCTCCCGCAACGCCGCCGACTCCCTGAGCGACGCCGACGCGGAGGCGGAGCTCGCCGTCGCCCTCGCCCAGGCCTACTGCTCCGACCTGGCGGTGCTGGCCGTGGAGGAATCCCTCCAGCTGCACGGCGGCATCGGCATGACGTGGGAACACCCCATCCACCTCTACCTGGGCCGGGCCAAGAGCGCCCAGCTCACCTTCGGCACCGCCGAACACCACCGCGCCCGCATCGCCGAGCTCGTCGACCTGCCGTCGGCCTGACCGCTCCGCACCCCTCGTCGCAACAGGAGAACGCATGCGAGTCTTCACCAGCCCGACCGAAGTCCAGGAAGCGCTCGGAGCAGAGCTCGGGACCAGCGACTGGCTGACGATCACCCAGGAGCAGGTCGACGGGTTCGCCGACGCCACGCTGGACCACCAGTGGATCCACGTGGACGCCGAACGCGCCGCGCAGGGCCCGTTCGGCGGGACCATCGCGCACGGCTTCCTCACGCTGAGCCTGCTCTCGGCGCTCAACGCGCAGACCTACCGGTTCGAGAACGTCAAGATGGGCATCAACTACGGGCTGAACAAGGTGCGGTTCCCGAACCCGGTGCGGGTCGGGGCGCGGGTCCGCTCGCACACGCGGCTCGCCGAGATCACCGAGATCGACGGCGGCCTCCAGCTCACCGTCGAGTCCACTGTGGAGATCGAAGGTGCCGACAAACCCGCCTGCGTAGCCCAGGGACTCACCCGCGTGCTCTTCTGATCACTTCGTTGTTGATCCCTCGATCTCGGCTTGCGCAGCGGGTCGCGTGGCGGAACCTCAGTGGCTTCCTCGCTGCGGATCTTTTCCCAAGTGGCTCCGCCACGAGGAAAAAAGCCGTCCTCGCGAGGAACCCACTGAGAACCCGCCGGTGGTCGGCCTGCTCAAGCCGGTCGCTGCTCAGCGGCTCCGCCGCTGACAAGACAACGAGCCGACCTGGGTCGGCGAGGTCGAAGACAGGCTCTGATCAGCCACCCCGGTCGCTTCGCGCGGCGGTCCGGGGCAGGGTGATCAGCCGGGGAACGTGCCCGCCTTGCCGAGCAGGGCGGGCACTTCCTTGCCCAGCTGCTCGCCGATCCACGTGCCCGTCTCGGCCAACGCGGGCCCGTCCAAGCCGGTGCGCACGCCCATTCCGGTGAGCAGGTATTCCAGGTCCTCGGTCGCGATGTTGCCGGTGGCGTTCGGTGCGAACGGGCAGCCGCCGATGCCGCCGACGCTCGCGTCCAGCGTCGCGGCGCCCTCCTGGAACGCGGCGACGGCGTTGGCGTAGCCGGTGTTGCGGGTGTTGTGGAAGTGGCAGCGCAGCGGGACGGCGGGTGCGGCCTCGCGAGTGCGCGCCAGCAGGTCCACCACCTGGGTGGGGACTCCGGCGCCGATGGTGTCGGCGAGCGCGATCTCGGCGGGCCCGGCGTCGGCGATGCGGCGCGCCAGCTCGGCGACGTGCGCGGCGGACACCGTTCCCTCGAAAGGACAGCCGAAGGACGCCGCGATCGTCACCGTCGGCCGGACCCCCTCCCGGTGCGCCCGAGCCGCGAGCTCCGACCACAGCGCGAGGCCCTGCTCGGTGCTCATGCCCTGGTTGCGCTCGCTGAAGGTGTCGGTGGCGACGACGACCACGTTCACCTCGTCCACGCCCGCCGCCAGCGCCCGGTCGAAACCGCGGCCGTTGAGCACCAGGCCGATGTAGCTCACGTCCTCGCGGCGCGGCACGGCCGCCATGACCTGCTCCGCGTCGGCCATCTGCGGCACCCGGCGCGGATGCGCGAAGGACACCGCTTCGACGCGCCGCACCCCGGCGGCGATGGCGCGCTCGATCAGCTCGACCTTCGTCGCGGCGGGCAGCAACGTCGCCTCGTTCTGCAGCCCGTCGCGCGGCCCCACCTCGACGACCTCGATCCGCCCCGGAACACCTGCCTGCATCCCCACGCCTCCCTTTCGCGCCGACATCGATCCGCTCCCGCGATCTCGCGAGAAATCAACCGCCCCAACCCACGAAACCCTTGGTCCCGAGGTTCCGCGCGGTCAATTTCTCGCGACATCGCGCGAGTTGTCCACAGCCGGCGGATTCGTCCGCAGCCTGCGCGTGGCGACGGCCCGTCGTCGCACTTTCGTACACAATCCTGATGCACGCATCGTGCACCTCCCTGCGTTCAGGCGTCCAGACCCTTGATTCACCCAGGCTCGATGGCTACTTTGTGCACAATCCGAGCCAGGAGGTGGACGGTGTCACAGGCCGCGACGCGGGCTTACTCGGATCTGCGCCAGGAGATCCTCACCGGTGCGCGCCCCGCGGGCACCCGGCTGCGGGAAGAGGAGCTCGCCGAGACCTTCGGACTCAGCCGCACGCCCGTGCGGGAAGCGCTGCGCCGCTTGGAGTCCGACGGGCTGGTGCGCCTCGTCCCGCACCGCGGCGCCGAAGTGGTGCGGTTCGAGGACGAGGACGTGGACGAGCTGTTCGACCTGCGCTGCCTGCTCGAATCGCACGCCGCCCGCCGCGCCGCCGAGCGCGGCGACACCGACGTCGCCGCGCTGCGCGAGCTCTGCGAGCGGATGGAGCACCTGCTGCACGACCTCGACGACTCCGGCTACGAGCAGATCACCCGGCTGAACATGGAGTTCCACCGCGCCGTGCACCGCGCGGGCGGGCGCCGCCTGCTGCCGGACCTGCTCTCCCGAGTCATCGACGTACCGCTGGTGCGCCGGACCTTCCACCAGTACACGGCCGCCCAGCTGGACCGCAGCTTCGCCCAGCACCGCGAGCTCGTCGACGCCATCGCGGCGGGCGACGGGGACTGGGCGCACGCGGTGATGCAGTCGCACCTGCGCGCGGCCCGCGCCTCGCTGGGCCGCACCCCGCCCGGCACCTCCGACGCGGACTCCCCCGCACCCCGCACCCCCGGCGAAAGGCAGGGCCAGTGACCACCTCTCCTCCCGGACCGTTGGCCGATCTGCGCGTCGTCGAGACGGGGTCGCTGATCGCCGGGCCGTTCTGCGGCCAGCTGCTCGCCGACTTCGGCGCCGAGGTCATCAAGGTCGAAGACCCCGCCCGCGGCGACCCGATGCGCGAATGGGGCGTGCACGCCGAAGGCACCTCGCTGTCGTGGCCGGTCATCGCGCGCGGCAAGAAGTCCGTGACCTGCGATCTTCGTTCCGCCGAGGGCCAGCGCATCCTGCGCGAGCTGGTGGCGCAGGCCGACGTGCTGGTGGAGAACTTCCGCCCCGGCACGCTGGAGCGCTGGGGACTGTCCCCGGAGGCGCTGCACGAGATCAACCCCGGACTGGTGCTGGTGCGCGTCACCGGATACGGCCAGGACGGGCCGTACGCGGGACGCGCCGGGTTCGGCTCCATCGGCGAGGCCATGGGCGGCCTGCGCCACGTCACCGGTGAGCCGGACCGGCCGCCGAGCCGCACCGGGATCTCGCTCGGCGACTCGCTGGCGGGCACGTTCTCCGCGCTGGGCGCGATGATGGCGCTGCACGCGCGGCAGCGCACCGGGCGCGGGCAGGTCGTGGACACCGCGATCTACGAGGCGGTGCTGGCGTTCATGGAGTCGCTGCTGCCGGAGTGGCAGCTCGCCGGGCACCGCCGCGAACGCACCGGCGCGATCCTGCCGGGCATCGCCCCCAGCAACGCCTACCCGACCGCCGACGGCGCCGAAGTGATCATCGGCGCGAACCGGGACACCGTGTTCACCCGCCTGTGCGCGGCGATGGACCGCCCGGAGCTGGCCGCCGAGGACGAGCTGGGCACTCACGCCGCGCGCGGCGAGCGGCAGCGCGAGCTCGACGAGCTGATCTCCGCGTGGACCCGCACGATGCCGACGGACGAGCTGCTGGACCGGCTGCACGAGGCGGGTGTGCCCGCGGGCCGGGTCTACACGGCCGCCGACATGGCCGCGGACCCGCACTTCGCCGCGCGCAAGGCGATCGTGCGGCTGATGCACCCGGAGCTGGGCGACTTCCCGATGCAGAACGTGGTGCCGCGGCTGTCCGACACGCCCGGCGAGGTGCGCGGCCTGGGCCCGGAACTCGGGGAGCACAACGACGAGGTGTACGGCGCGCTGCTCGGCGCCGACGCCGGGCAGCTCGCGCGCTGGCGCGAGGCGAAGGTGATCTGACCCGGCCGACCGGACCACCCCTCCGCGAACAGGAGAGACCACGATGGATCAACGACGATCCGCCGACCGTCCGCTGCGCGAACCGATCCGCCACCCCTGGTTGTGGGTGGGGCTCGCCCTGAGCGTGCTGGCCGGCATCCCGCTCTACCTGGCTCCCGGCCTGGTTCGGCCGCTCGTGTTCGGCATCCCCGCGTGGCTGGCCGTCTCGGTGCTCGCGACGCTGGCGTTCGCCGCGCTGACCAGCTGGATGTGCCTGCGCTGGTGGAACCTCGCGGAACCCGCGGAGGAAGCCGCCCGCGCCGAGGATCGGAGCGCGGCATGACCGGACTCAGCTTCGCCGGGCTCAGCGGCATCATCGTGCTCACCGCCTACGCGGTGATCATGCTGGTCATCGGCTTCTTCGCGGGCAAGGACGCGCAGGCGGGCAAGAGCGTGCGCGGCTACTACCTCGGTGGCGGCGGGCTCGGCTTCACCGCGCTGTTCTTCACGCTGTACGCGACGCAGTACAGCGGCAACTCCATCGTGGGCTACGCGCCGGAGGCCTACCGGTCCGGATTCCTGTGGTGGCAGTCGGTTCCGTTCATGATCGCGGTCATCGCCGGGTACCTGCTGTTCGCGCCCCGGCTCTACGTCATCGCCAAGCGCGAAGGCTTCGTCACGCCGACCGACTGGGTGCGCCACCGCTTCGGCTCGACGAAGCTCTCGGTGCTGGTGGCGCTGCTGATGCTGTGGGGCTTGGCGAACTACCTGCTGGAGCAGCTGGTCGCGATGGGCCAGGGCATCGCCGGGCTCACCGGGGAGACGGTGCCGTACCAGATCGGCGTGGTCGTGTTCGTGCTCGTCATGCTGATCTACTCGTGGACCGGCGGGATGCGCGCGGTGGCGTTCACCGACGTCATGCAGGGCATCGCGCTGCTGATCGGGATCGCGGTGCTGCTCGGCGGCGCGCTGTACCTGGTCGACGGCGACGTCGCCGGGGTCACCCGGCACCTGGTGGAGACCGCCCCGGAGAAGGCGGGCGTGCCCGCGCGCGAGGACTCGGTGAACTGGCTGTCGATGATCGTCATGATCGGACTGGGCGCCGCGGTGTACCCGCACGCCATCCAGCGGATCTACGCAGCGCGTTCCGAACGCACCCTCAAGCGCTCGCTGGCGATCATGGCGTGGATGCCGCTGGTGACCACCGGAGTCGTGTTCCTCGTCGGCATCATCGGCATCCAGCTGTTCCCCGGCCTGTCCGAGACGGGCTCCGAGCAGCTCGTCGGCATGATCGCCAACGAGGTCGCGGGCATCAACCTGTTCTTCTACATCACGATGATCCTGCTGTTCGGCGGCGTGATCGCGGCGATCGTGTCCACAGCGGACTCGGCGCTGCTGAGCTTCTCCGCGGTGATCTCGCGGGACGTCTACGGGCGATACCTGAACCCGCGCGCCTCCGAGTACAAGCAGGTGCTGGTCGGCAAGGTCGCCGGGATCGTCGCCATCGCGCTGCTGCTGGCGCTGGCCTGGAACCCGCCGAGCACGCTGTACAACATCTTCGTGCTCAAGTTCGAGCTGATCGTGCAGCTCGCGCCGGTGTTCATCCTCGGCCTGTACTGGCGGCGGATGGCGGCGGGGCCCGCGTTCTGGGGCATGCTCGCCGGTTCCGCGGTGGCGGGGCTGCTGACCGTGCTCGACCTGGGGCCGTTCTACGGCGTGCCCGGCGGGCTGCTCGGACTCGGCCTCAACGTGGCGATCTGCGCCGTCGGTTCGCTGCTGCGGCCCGCACCGGTGGAGGACCCCGTCCGGCACGGCCTCGACCTGCGCCCGGTCAGCGGCGGAGCCGCCGCGCAGTGACCGGCGCCCTCCTTTCGAGGACGGCGATGTCGCCGCGCACGGCGAGCAGAACTCGCCGCCCCGGGCCAGGGGCGGCGAGCTTCCGCCGAACGCCGACCTGGAAGAGCCCTCACAGCCTGATGCCCATGCCCGGCCCGAGCGGCCAGTCCGCGAAGTAGAACGCGGTGAGGATCAGGGCCCACAGCAACCAGAACGGCACGACGAACGGCGTCATCCGCGCCACCAGCGTGCCGAGCCCGGCGTTCGGCTCGTAGCGGCGCAGGTAGCCCAAGATGATGATCATGTACGGGTTCAGCGGAGTCATGATCTGCGTCGCCGAGTCGCCCACCCGGAACGCAGCCTGCGCGAAACCCGGCTCGAAGCCGAGCAGCGCGAACATCGGCACGAACACCGAGGCCATCAGCGTCCACAGGCTCGACCCGGAGATGATGAACATGTTCAGCACCGAGGCCAGCACCATGAACCCGAGGAACGCCGGATAACCCGCCAGCCCCAGCGCGGTCAGCAGGTTCGCGCCGCCCACGGCCAGCGCCGCGCCCAGGTTCGTCCAGTTGAACAGCGCGATGAACTGGCCGAGCATGAACGCCAGCACCAGGAATCCCGTCAGGTCCCGCAACGCCCCGGCCATCAGCTTCGGCACGTCCGCCGCACGCGCGACCGCCCCCACCGGCACGCCGAACGCGATGCCGGGCACGAGGAACGCCAGGAATATCAGCGTCGTCACGGAGTCCAGCAGCGGCGACTCCGGCAGGAACCCGCCGGCGTCGTTGCGCAATGGCGAACCGGGCCACAGCACCAGGACCAGCACCGCCGCGAGCAGGACGGCCGCCGCGATCCCGGCCCACCGCAGGCCGCGCCGTTCCGCGGTACTGAGGGCGACGGTGAGCCGCCCGCCCTCCGCACCGTCCTCCCGATCGTCCACATCGGACTCGGGGGCCGCCTCCTCGCGGGGAACACCACCGCGGACCATGCGCGGCTCGATGACCCGGTCGATCAAGAACCCCGCCAGCAGGGCCAGCAGCACCGAGGACACCACGTTGAAGTAGTAGTTCGACACCGGCGTCACCGTCGCCCCCGGATCCGGCAGGATCGAGGCGACCTCGTTGCTGATCCCGGAGAACAGCGCGTCGAGGCTCGTCACCACCGGCGCCGTCGAATACCCGGCGCCCGCCGCGGCGAAGCCGCCGAGCAGGCCCGCGACCGGATGCCTGCCCGCGGCCTTGAACACCATCGCCGCCAACGGCGGCAGGATGATCATCGCGGAGTCGGCCATCACGCTGGAGGAGATGCCGACGAACCCCACCGCGTAGGGCAGCACCCAGCGCGGCGCACCGCCGAACGAAGCCCTGATCAACGCCGTGAGCAGCCCGGTCCGCTCCGCCAGCCCGACCCCGAGCATGATCGTGATGACGGTCTCCAGCGGCGGGAAGCCGATGAAGTTCGCGGGCATCTCGGTGAACAGGAACTCCAGCCCCGCACCGGACAACGCCGCCCGCACCGGGGTGTCCTGCTCCGCGCCGGGAATCCGCACCGACACCCCGAACGCGGCGACCACCGTGGACACCACGGCGACCAGCAGCAGCAACGAGCCGAACAGCAGGAACGGATCGGGCAGCTTGTTCCCCGCGCGCTCGACCAGGTTCAGCACCCGGTCCAACCTGCTCTGCTTCGCGGGTGCGGCGGTGTCGGCCATGCGAACTCCTGCTGCCGGGGCGGCGGTCGTCGCGCCCGGCACCGCCGGGACGCTGGGAGGAACCTAGTCCTCCGACCGGCGGCGGTGAAGGTGCGATCCCGCCTTCCCGCGGGACGGGACGGGCGCGCGGGCGGCGCGAAAGCCTCCCGCACGCCCGATCAGCAGCGCCCGATCACACCGAGCGGTCGTAGACGACGCGCCCGACCGTGCTGCCCTCGCCGACGCGGCGGACGCCGTCGGCGACCGCGTCCAGCGGGAGCCGCTCGCTGATCAGCGGGCGGATCAAGCCTTCGTCGGCGAGCCGGGCGAGCTCCCGATGCGTGTCCACCACCAGCTGCGGGTTGCGCTCGTTGTACAGGCCCCAGTGCAAGCCCACGATCGAGTAGTTCTTGATCAGCGCGTGGTTCAGGCCGGGCGTGGGGATCGTGCCGCCCGCGAAGCCGATGATCAGGATGCGGCCCTCGAAGGCGATGCACTTCGTGGACCGCGCGTAGGTGTCGCCGCCCACCGGGTCGTAGACCACGTCGGCGCCCTTGCCACCGGTGAACTCCTTGACGATCGGCACGAAGTCCTCGCTCTGCCGGTCCACCACCAGGTCGGCGCCGAGTTCCTTGGCCACCTCGGCCTTCTTCGGCCCGCCGACGACGCCGATCACCTTCGCCCCGGCCGCCTTGCCCAGCTGCACCGCAGCGCTGCCGACACCGCCCGCCGCCGCGTGCACCAGCAGCGTTTCGCCTTCGCGCAGGCCCGCGCGCCGGTGGAGTCCGAAGTGGCCGGTCTGGTAACCGATGAACAGGGAAGCCGCCTCCGCGTCCGACAACGACTCCGGTGCGGGGAAGGTGCGCGGCGCGTCCATCAGCGCCAGCTCCGCGAACCCGCCGGTGGGCAGCGCCGCCGAGCCGAGCACCCGATCGCCCGGCGCGAACCCGGTCACGCCCTCGCCGACCTCCACGACCTCGCCGCACAGCTCCACGCCCGGCGTGAACGGCAGCGGCGGCTTGATCTGGTACTGGCCGCGGCACAACAGGACGTCGGGGAAGTTCACCGGGGTCGCCAGCACCCGCACCACCAGCTGCCCCTCGCCCGGTCGCGGATCAGCCACCTCGTCGAGCCGCAGCACGTCCTGCGGTTCACCGTTCTCGCTGAGCTGCCACGCCTTCACACGCCACCTCCGAAAGGGAGCTCCGCCGCTCCTCGTTACCGCCCGCGACCGGTCATGGCCGCAGGGATGTCAGCAGCAGATCCGCGAAGTGCTCGCCGATCTGCTCACCGGTCAGCTCGCCGTCGCGCCGGAACCAGGTGCCCAGGTGGTGCACCGAACCGAAGAAGAAGTCCACGACGAGCTCCGCCGGCTTGTCGGTGCGGAACACGCCCGCCGCCTGGCCTTCCTCGATCAGCGCCCGCACCCGCTCGTGGTAGCGGCGGCGCTGCGCCCGCACCTCGGTGCGCTTGTCCGGGTGCAGCAAGTGCATCGACCGGAAGAAGATCACCGTGTCGTCCAGGTTCGCCGCCGTCGTGGCCACCACGTCCGAGGCGACCGCGTGCAACCGCTCCGCGACCGGAGCACCGCCGTCCGCGTCCCGCTCCATCCGAGCCGTCTGCACGCGCAGCAGCCGCGCGTAGATCTCGTAGAGCAGGTCGTCCTTGGAGCCGAAGTAGTGGTACATCGCGCCCTTGGTGACCCCGGCGGCGTCCACGATCTGCTGCACCGAGGTCGTCTCGAAACCGTGCTCGGCGAACAACCGCGTCGCCGCCGCCAGCAGTCGCTGCGGCACCGTTTCGGCGGTCTCCGGTGCCGTGCGGGCCTCCGCCATGTGCGCCTTCCCTTCGGGCTCTCCGCAATGACCTATCGGAACCTCAGTGGTCTCCTCGCTGCGGGATCATTTTCCCCCGTGGCCCGGCCACGGGGGACGACGCCGTCCTCGCGAGGCCCCGCCGGTGGTCATCGTGCTCTGGCCGGTCACCGCTCAGCGGACGGCGCAGCACCCGGCACCCCGTCCGGCAGGCGCACCGCGATCACGCCAGCCCGCGTTGCAGCTTGCGCATGCCGCCGTGCCACTTGGCGGGATCCGTCGCGCGCAGCGCGTAGTACTGCGCCACCTCGGGGTGCGGGAGGATCAGGAACCGGTCGTCCTGCAACGCCGCCAGCACCTCGTCGGCGACCTGCTCCGGTTCGATCGCGGCGTCGGCCAGAAGCTTCTTGCCCGTCTCACCGGTGCCGTCGAGCAGGTTGGTGCGCACGCCCTGCGGGCACAGCGCCTGCACGGTGATGCCGCGGTCGGCGTAGGTGATCGACATCCACTCCGCGAAGGCCAGCGCCGCGTGCTTGCTCACCGCGTACGGCGCCGAACCCAGCATGGTGAGCAGCCCGGCGGCCGAGACGGTCGCCAGGAACCGCCCTTCGCCGCGTTCCAGCCACTGCGGCAGCACCGCTCGTGCGGCCCGCACGTGGGCCATCACGTTGACCTCCAGCGACCGCGCCCACGCGGACTCCTCCGCTTCCGGGCCACCGGCGTCGGCGACACCGGCGTTGGCGCAGAACAGGTCGATCCGCCCGTAGCGCTCCGTCGCGGCGCCGACCAGGTCGGCCACGCCCTGCTCGCTCGCGGCGTCGCCCGGCACGGCCAGCCCGCCGACCTCGGCGGCCACCGCCCGCGCCGCGTCTGCGTCGAGGTCGTTGACCACGACCGACGCGCCCTGCCCGGCGAACCGGCGGCTCAGCGCGGCGCCGATGCCGTTGCCGCCGCCGGTGACCACCACTACCGACTCCGCCAGCCGCATCACACACCTCCGGTGAGCGTCAGGCCGCCGTCGAGAGTGAGGATCTGCCCGGTCACCCAGGACGCCTCGTCGGAGAGCAGGTACGCCGCGGCGCCGCCGATGTCGTCCGGCACGCCGAGCCGCTTGAGCGGGTAGCTCGCCGAGACGCCGTCCTCGTCCTCGGCGTAGAGGGCGGTGGCGAACTTCGTCTTCACCACGGCCGGCGCCACCGCGTTGACCCGCACGTTCGGGGCCAGCTCCACACCGAGCTGCTGGGTCAGCAGCGACAGCATCGCCTTCGTCCCGCCGTAGTAGCCGATGCCCGGCGAGGGCCGCTGCCCGGCCACGGAGGAGACGTTGAGGATCGACCCGCCGTGCTCCTTCATCCACGCCCGGTACACCTGCTGGGTCCACGACAGCGCGGCGAGCACGTTGACCTCGAAGGTCTTGCGCGCCACCGCGTGGTCCACGTCGATGACCGGGCCGTAGGCGGGGTTGATGCCGGTGTTGTTGACCAGGATGTCGATCCGGCCGTGGTCGGTCAGCGCGCGGTCGACGACCTCGGCCTGGTGCTCGACGTTGTCGGCCTTGCCCGCGACGCCCTGCGCGTTGCCCTCGCCGAGCGTCGCCACCGCCTCCGCCAGGGGTTCCGGATTGCGGGCGGTGATGATCACCTTGGCGCCCTCGGAGACCAGCCGTTCGGCGATGCCGAGGCCGATGCCGCGGCTGGCACCGGTCACGATCGCCACCCGGCCGTCGAAACGCTTGCTCATGCGATGCTCCCACTCGAAAGACCGACCAGTCGGTACGGACCAGTCAACGGGCTGCCCCAGGGTCGCGTCAAGCCTCGGAACCACCTCGCCGGCCCCACGACGGGCTCACCCGGCACGGCCCGTCCGATCGACGAGCCACCCCACCGGACCACCCATCAGGCCCTTGACCTCACGTCGTGCAGCTGTCCCGGCACCGGGCTCCGCGACACCCGAAAATTGCCCCACCACGGGCTCGCCAGCAAAAACGGAGATCGTTTACTCCGCTGGGAGGCGATTTTCAACGCAACCGGACCCATCGCCCGAAAGATTAGGCCGGGTCCTCCGTCAGTCGGACGGACGCGGCACGCTGTGCGATGCGATTGCTACATCCAGTGATTCACCATTGCGGAGCGCACGATCGCGCACACGTTTGGCCCAGAACGCGCTACGCTGGGGACATGACAGTCGCGCTGGAGACCATCCTGGCCCGAGCAGGATTGCGGGTCACCGCCAACGAATTCCTCTCGCTCGTCGAGGACGCGGCGAAGAGGCTCATCACGCCGCAGGTCGACCCGGCAGCGCACTTCACCCACTCCGAACGCGAAGCCCTCGGCGAAGCCGGGCTGGACCTCGCGCCGCTCGCCGCGAACGAGACCGATCCGCGCGCCCGGACCGTAGCCGAGCAGGCGGTGCTGCGCGACACCGCGCTGTCGGTCAACCAGGCCGCGGAACGCATCGGCGTCGACTCCAGCCGCATCCGGCACCGCATCGGCGACGGGCGGCTCATCGGATGGAAGGACCGCGGCGGCTGGCGGCTGCCCGCCTGGCAGTTCAGCGACAACGACGTGCTGCCCGGCTTGGAAACGGTGCTCACCGGCATGCCGCAGGACCAGCCCGCGCTGGTGCTCGCGAAGTTCATGACGACGGCTCAGGACGACCTGGAACTCGGCGACCGGCCGGTCAGCCCGCGGGAATGGCTGCTCGCGGGCGGCAGCGCGCGACGCGTCGCCGACCTCGCCTCCGCGATCGGCACCCCGGCCTGATCCGTCCCGGACCGCGAACCCACCAGGACATCCGTTGGCAAGACTCCCCCAGCCGCCGGCCCCGGCGGTACTGCAAGCCATGCTGCGACGTACCGAGGACGTGATCGCGGTACCCGCGGGGACCCGGCTCGCCCGCGTGTTCACCTCCGGCGGCAACCACCCGCAGCAGTGGGACAGCTTCCGCTACGCCGGGCCGCTGCCGCACGCGCGCTTCGACCCGCACCTGCCCAACACCCAGGGCGGTCCGACGGTCACCCGCGAGCACGGGGTGCTGTACTTCTCGCTGTCCGTGCGCACCTGCGTCGCCGAGGTCTTCCAGGCGACGTCCACCGTGGACCGCCGCACCCGCAAGCCGCACCTGGTGCTGTTCCGCCCTCGCCGGACGCTGCGGCTGCTGGACCTGGCCGGGTTGTGGGCGACCCGCGCGGGCGCCTCGCAGGCGATCAGCAACGGGCCGAAGGAGCGAACCCAGGCCTGGGCGCGCAGCATCCGCGCGGCCTACCCGGAGCTCGACGGGCTCTGGTACCGGTCGGCGATGGACGGGGGCAACCCGTCGCTGTGCCTGTGGGACCCGCCGTCGGCGACGGCCCTGCCGGACGCCCCCGACGTGCTGCTGCCGCTGGACCATCCCGGGCTCGACGTGCCGCTGGGCCGCGTGTGCAAGGAGCTCAACTACACGCTGCTCGACTGACCGCGGCACCCCCGCCGGAAGTCGGCCTCGGCGTTGGCAATTTCGCGAGGAATCGGCGGAGGTTCGCACCAACGCGGCCGGATTCAAGTCCGCCGGGTGACGTCGTCAGTCGCGGCGTTCGACCCGGCCGTGAACAGAAACGCGCGGCACCCCACAACGGGGTGCCGCGCGTTCTGTTCGTCAGGTCAGGACTTCTCGGGCGCCGGCTGAGCCGCCTCGTCCTTGCGCGACTTCGCCAGGCTCGCGATCGTCGTGATCGCCAGCACGCCGATGATCACGCCGAGGGACATCCAGTTGTTGATCTCCAGCCACTCGGGCACCGCGTGGTACTCGTGCAGCGCGTGGATCACCAGCTTGATGCCGATGAACCCGAGGATGATCGACAGCCCCACGTTCAGGTAGACCAGCTTGTCGACCAGCCCGCCGAGCAGGAAGTACAGCTGCCGCAGCCCCATCAGGGCGAAGGCGTTCGCCGCGAAGACCAGGAACGGGTCCTGGGTGATGCCGAAGATCGCCGGGATGGAGTCGACGGCGAACAGCAGGTCCGCGCTGCCGATGGCGACGATCACCACGAACATCGGGGTGAGCCAGCGCTTGCCGTCGATCTTCACGATCGACTTGGTCTCGTGGTACTCCTCGGTCACCGGGAACACCTTGCGGACCCAGCGGACGACGACGTTCTCCTTGTACTCCTCGTCCTCGTCCTTGTTCCGGATCATGCCGATCGCGGTCCAGATCAGGAACGCGCCGAACACGAAGAACACCCACACGAAGCGCTCGATCAGCGCCGCACCCACCGCGATGAACGCACCGCGCATCACCAGGGCCAGCAGGATGCCGATCAGCAGCACGCGGTGCTGGTGGATCGTCGGGACCGCGAAGCTGGACATGATCACCATGAAGATGAACAGGTTGTCCACGCTCAGGGAGTACTCGGTGATGTAACCGGTGAAGTACTCGATCGCGAAGTGCTGATCACCGAAGATCCACACTCCGATGCCGAACGCGATGGCGCACGCGATGTAGAAGATCACCCAGCGAGCGGCCTCGCCGGTGGTCACCTCATGCGGCTTGCGGTCCACGATCACGAGGTCGATCAGCAGCAGCAGGGCGAGTCCGCCCAGCGTCGCCGCCCAGATCCACCACGGAACGTGCAGCGTGTCGACCGCTGCTGCTTGAGCCTGCTGGGCCGCCATCATCCTGGCACCCATCGATCACCTCCGGTTCAGGGCATGCGCCGGGACCGGAGGTCTCTTCCACCGGCGTACCGGTCGACGGCACCGGGTCCCGCCAGCAGCCTAGAGGCAGCCGACGAGGCCGTGATGACGATGCCGCCGCGAAGGAATACTCCCCTCCACAACGTTGCCAAGATTGTCACTTATGCACTGCTTCGAACACCAGCCCGGGTTGATCGACCCGAATGCGCACGGAAGACTACGGCGAGCTACTTGAAGCCACAATGCCCTGGTCAAAGCATCACCCGTTACGGGGTACCGGTGCCGCCGTGTGACCAATCCCATCGATCGCACCACACTCACTCGAACGAATGGGCGATCGCGCCCGTCCAGCGTGCGGTTATGATCGCCGCGCCCGCACTCGGGGATGCGGCCGTGCACCGAACGACTCGACGATCGCGAGGGTGACGCCGCAGGAGGCGACCGGATTTCTGTTCGGTTGCTGCTTCATAGCGTCTTCGCCCTGGCCCGCCTCAGGATGAATCCGTTGCCGCCTCTTTCCCCTACTGTCGGCCCCGTGCCCCAGCTCCTCCGCCACGGCAGGCGTTTCCTGCTGCTCATCGTGATCACCGTGCTCCTGGTCACGGGTGTGGCGGCGCTCTGGTCCGGTGAGCGCGAGCAGCCGGCACCACCGGCGCCGCGCGAAGCCCTCATCGACGTCCAGGACGGCCCCGACGGGCTGGAGCGCATCCAGATCGACGCCACCCTCTACGCGCCCGCCACCACCCCGGCACCGGCGGTGGTGATCGCGCACGGCATGGGCGGCGACAAGACCGACGCGGACGGGCAGGCGCGGGACCTCGCACGGCGCGGCTTCGCGGTGCTGACGTACTCGGCGCGCGGATTCGGCGGGAGCACCGGCCGGATCGCGCTGAACTCCCCGGACTACGAGGTCTCCGACGCCCGCCAGCTCGTGGACTGGCTCGCGCGGCAACCGGAGGTGCAGCGCGACCGCGACGGCGACCCGCGCGTCGGCGTGACCGGCAGCTCCTACGGCGGCGCGCTGAGCCTGCTGCTGGCGGGAAGCGACGCGCGGGTGGACGCGATCGCGCCGGTGATGACCTACAACGACCTCGGGCAAGCGCTGCTGCCGAACGCGGCGGGCACCGCGCCGCCGTCCGCCGACACCCCCGCGCACGGCGCGTTCGGGCCCGACGGCGTGTTCCGGCGCGCCTGGGCCGGGCTGCTGTTCGCCACCGGCGGACCCACCGCGGGCGGCGCCGGAGCCCCGGTGCGAACCGGCGAGCGGACCGCCACGCCGCCACCCGCCACCTGCGGGAACTTCACCGCCGAGGTGTGCGCCGCCTACAGCGAACTCGCCCGCACGGGTCGCGCGTCGGAGAAGACCCGCAAGCTGCTGGCATCGGTCTCCCCCAGTTCGAACAACGGCAACATCCGAATCCCGACGCTGCTGGTGCAGGGCACGCAGGACACGCTGTTCGGCTTGGACCAGGCCGACGCCAACGCCCGCCAGATCGCCGCCGCGGGCGGCGACGTCAGCATGCTGTGGTTCGCCGGCGGCCACGACGGCTCCGCGCCCCAGGCCCGCGTCCAGGCGCGCATCGCCGACTGGTTCTCCTCCCACCTGCGCGGCGCGGGCGCACCGGGCAACCGCTTCGAGTACGACATCGCCGGAGCCGCGCGCCGCGACGGCGACGTGCCGGTGCGCACCATGGCCTCCCCCGACTACCCGGGCGTGCGTTCGGATCGCACGCCGCGGTTCTCGCTGGACCTCACCGGCCCCGCGACCGAGGTGGTCAACCCGCCGGGCGGCTCCCCCGCCGCGCTGAGCTCGCTGCCCGGCTCCCCGGGCCGGAGGGATCGGTCCGAACCGCGGGACCTGCCGGGGCAGGTCGCGAACTTCCGCACCGAACCGGTGTCCTCGCGGCTGCTGATCTCCGGCGTGCCGCAGACGCGGTTGTCGGTGGCCGCGGTCCCCGGCCAGCCCACCACCGGCGACGCGGTGCTGTTCGCCAAGCTCTACGACGTCGACCGCGAGGGCCGCAAGGAACTGGTGGGAGACGGCGTCGCCCCGATGCACGTCACCGGGCTCCGGCCCGGCGGCAGGCCCGTGGAAGTGAACGTGGCGCTGCCGGGCGTGGTGCACTCGCTGGAGACCGGGCACCGCCTGGAGCTCGCGGTGACCACCACCGATCAGGCCTACGCGGTGCCGGTCGAATCGGCCGTGCACCGGGTGGACGTGACCGGGGACCGGGCGTTGTCGGTGCCGTCGGTGAAGGCCACCGGCATCACCGGCGGCACGTTCCCGACCGCGCCCGTCGCGGGCATCGCCGGAATCCTCGCGCTGCTCGGGCTGACCTGGCTGCTCTCGCGGCTGCGCCGCCGCTACGCCCGGCCCGAGGAACCGGAGGCGAACGGCTCCCCGCTGGAGATCACCGACCTCACCAAGACCTACCCGCACAAGGTGACCGCCGTCGACGGCGTGTCGATGCGCGTGGAACGCGGGCAGATCGTCGGACTGCTCGGACCGAACGGCGCCGGCAAGACGACGACGCTGCGCCTGCTGCTGGGACTGCTGCACCCCACCGCGGGGCAGATCCGCGTCTTCGGGCACCAGGTCGAACCGGGCGCGCCGGTGCTCTCCCGGATCGGTTCGCTCGTCGAATCACCCGGATTCCCGCCGCACCTGACCGGGCTGGACAGCCTCAAGCACTACTGGGCGGCCACCGGGCGGCCGATGCTGCAGGCGCGGTTCGACGAGGTCGTGCACATCGCCGGCCTCGGCGAGCACGCCCACCGCCGCACCGCCACGTTCAGCCAAGGCACCCAGCAACGGCTGGCGATCGCGCAGGCCATGCTGGGGCTGCCCGACCTGCTGGTGCTCGACGAACCGACGAACCGGCTGGACCCGCCGCAGATCCACCAGATGCGCGAGATCCTGCGCCGCTACGCGGCGACCGGGCGGTGCGTGCTGCTGTCGAGCCACCTGCTGTCCGAAGTGGAGCAGACCTGCACGCACGTGATCGTGATGCACCGCGGCAAGGTCATCACGACCGGCAGCGTGGAGGAGATCGTGTCCGTCGACGGCCAGGCGACGTTCCGCGTCGACGACCCGGAGCAGGCCGCCACCGCGCTGCGCTCGCTCGAAGGACTGGGCGCGGTGCAGGTCGACGGTGACCTGGTGCACGCGGACCTCGCCGGGCACAGCCGGTCGATCGCGGTGAACGCGCTGGTCGCCTCCGGTGTGGCGGTCAGCCAGGTCGGGCCGCGCCGCAGGCTCGAAGACGCCTTCCTGAACCTGGTCGGAGAGGAGCAGCGCTGATGGCGGAACGGTCGAACGGCGAATCCGCCGAAGCCCCCGTCCCGGACCCGTGGACCGCGGCCCCGGAGCACGGCGAGCAGTCGGGACGCGAGACGCAGCCGTTGTCGACGGAATCCGAACGGCACCGGGCGGCGATCGCCCGCGCGCTGGAATCAGGCGGGTTCCCCGACCTGGACCCGGCGCAGCGGCGACCGCCACCGGTGTGGGGCGCCGACGCGATGCTCGCCGACGACCCGGAACCCGAGGACGAACAGCCGCGCGAGGACGTGCTCGACGCGGATCGGGCCGACCTACCTGAGCCGGAACCGGCCGACTGGACCTCGCCGACGTGGCAATGCGACGGAACGGAGGCGGCGACCTCCCCCACCACGACGCGGCCCGCGGCCACCGACGACGTGATCCCCACGAACCGCTCGACCGGCGTCGCCGCCGAACACCCCCGCTTCACCGACACCTCCACAGGACGATCCGGAATCGTCGAAACCGGCCAGGTCTCGGTCGCCGAACCCGCGGCGGAAACAGCGGCGGCCCTGCCCGTCAGCGCGCAAGACCCCACCCAGGCCGACGGCAGCGTGCAGGGCTACCAAGCGGGCCGGACGCTGCCCGTGCGGGTCGAACTCGCCCGCCAACTGGGGCGCAGGCGCACCCGGCTCGCGCTCGGATTCCTGATGCTGCTGCCGCTGCTGCTGCTCGCCGCGTTCGAGATCGGCGACGACGGATCCACCCCGCGGACCGGAGACCTCGCCGGGATGGCGACCTCCAGCGGGTTGAACTTCGCCGCGTTCGCCGTGTCGTCCTCGGCCGGATTCCTGCTCGTCCTGGTCGTCGCGTTGTTCTTCGGCGACACCGTGGCCAGCGAAGCCTCCTGGTCCAGCCTGCGCTACCTGCTCGCGGCGCCCGTGCCGCGCGGCCGGTTGCTGCGGCAGAAAGCGATCGTGGCCGCGCTGCTGTCGCTGCTCGGGACGGTGCTGCTGCCGACCGTGGCGCTCGCCGTCGGGCTGTTCTGGTACGGGCCCGGCGAACTGGCCACGCCGAACGGCAGCGTGCTCTCGTTCGCCGCGGGCGCCGTGCACCTGGCGCTGGCGGTGGCGTACCTCGCGGTGCAGCTGAGCTGGGTCGCCGGACTCGCCCTCTGGCTGGGCGTCAGCACGGACGCGCCGCTGGGCGCGGTGGGCGGCGCGCTGCTGGTCTCGATCCTCTCGCAGATCCTCGACCAGATCTCCGCGCTCGGATCGCTGCGAGCGTTCCTCCCGACGCACTACGCGAGCGCCTGGTCCGACCTGCTCGCCGAAGAAGTCGACTGGACCGGCATGGCCAACGGGACTTGCTCAGCGCTGATCTACGCGACGGTGTTCATCACGCTCGCCCACTGGCGCTTCCACGGCAAGGACATTACGAGTTGATCGGGGTTCTGGGGTCGTTTTGCTCGGGTGGTCGGGTGGCGGAACCTCAGTGGCTTCCTCGCTGCGGGATCTTTTTCCCAAGTGGCTCCGCCACGAGGGAAAAAGCTGTCCTCGCGAGGAAGCCACTGAGAACCCGCGGGTTGTCACCTTTGTGACGTGGGCTATGCGCTGACGCGCATACAAGCACGGCCTTCGGCCGCAAGGCAGGCTTGCTTCGACCGCCCAAGGCACGGCTTCGCCGCTGGGCGCGGTTTTCGGCTGCGGGCGAGCGTGGTTCGTCTTGTCTTGGCGGGGCTCCGCCGAAGGGTCTGGCCTGCTCGGGATCGGCAGGGAGCTTTGGTGCGCAGGCCGTTGGGGGCCTTCGGTGGAGCTTGGGTGGTGGGTTTGGCCGGTGGGGCTGTTCGGGGTAATAGGCTGCGGCTTATGGAGGTGTTCCATCTGCGGTACTTCGCCGCCGTCGCCGAGAACCTGAGCTTCTCCAAGGCTGCGCGCCAGCTGCACATGGCGGTGTCGCCGCTGAGCAGGCGGGTGCGCGACCTGGAACGCGAGCTCGGAGTGCGGTTGTTCGACCGCGACTCGCACAGCGTGAACCTCACCCCGGCCGGCTCCGCGCTGCTGCCGCTGGCCACCGACGTGCTGAACCGCTTCGACGACCTCCCCGGCAGGCTGCGCCAGCAGGTGGACACCCGGCAGCGCGTGGTCCACGTGGGCGTGCCGCCGGGGTTGCACCCGACGGTGCGGGAACGGCTGCGGGAGTTCGACCGCACCGCGGGCTGCGAGGTGCGGCGCTGGCCCGGCGGCAGCCAGGACCTGCTCGACCAGGTGCGTCGCCGCGAACTGGAACTCGCGCTGGTGCACCTGCCCGCGCACGCCGAAGGCGTGGAATCCAGCGAGGTGCTGCGGGAACCGCTGGGCGCGGTGTTGCCCGCCGCCGAGTTCGCCGACCGGGAATCGGTGTCGCTGTCCGAGCTGACCGGGCACGTCTACGCCCGGCCGGGCTCCGGCCTGTCGCCGACCTACTTCGACCAGCTGGAGGTCCGGCTGGCCGCCGCGGGCGTGCACCGGCGCACGACGCTGAGCACGCGGGACTACTCGGGCATCGGCGAATTCGTCGCCAACGGCGGCGCGTTCGGCATCTCGATGCTGGATCCGCGCAACCAGATGGGCCGCCCGTCGGAGCACGACCGGGTCGTGCTGCTGCCGTTCGCCGACTTCGACCCGGTGCTCGTGACCGGCCTGATCTGGCGCACCGACCGGGCGGAGCCGGGCGCGGACCTCGCCGACTTGATCTCCGAAGCGCGCCACGCGCTGTCCTGACCTGCGATGACGACCGCGTGACCGCTGCGGTCACGCCCATGTTCGCCGATCGGGCGCACCGATCGATTGCCGCCGCCGGAAACCCCCTCGTAACGTCGTTAGCGAAGCAAAAGGATTCGCGCGAGGAGGAACTCCGCAGCCATGACAGCTCCCGCAGGCCCTGCCCCCGGCACCCCCGACGCAGGCCGGACGGGCCCCTTGGCGGGCGTCCGCGTCATCGACATGGCCACCGTCGTGATGGGGCCCTACGCGGCCCAGATCCTCGGTGACCTCGGCGCGGACGTGATCAAGATCGAGTCGCCGAAGGACACCGTCCGCAACGGCACGCTGCACCGCACCCCCGGCATGACGCCGTTGAACCTCAACGTCAACCGCAACAAGCGCAGCGTGGCGCTGAACCTCAAGGACGAAGCCGACCACGCGAAGGCGCTGCAGCTCATCGGCGGCGCCGACATCCTGATCACGAACATGCGCATCGGCGCCCTGCGCCGGCTCGGCATGGACCACCAGAGCCTCGCCGAGACCTTCCCGCACCTGATCTACGCGCACGCGCAGGGCTTCCGGCCGGATTCCGACCGGGCGGACCTCGCCGCCTACGACGAGACGGTGCAGGCCGCCTCGGGACTGCTCGACCTGGCCGATCGCGCCGGGGACATCGGCGCGCCCGTGGTGCTGCCGAGCATCTTCGCGGACAAGGTCGCCGCGCTGACCATCGCCTACACCGCGCTCGCCGCGCTGCACCACCAGCGCGCCACCGGTCAGGGCCAGCTGGTGGAGGTGCCGATGGCCGACACCATGCTCGCGTTCAACCTGGTCGAACACCTCCAAGGCGCCGCGTTCGAGCCGCCGATGGGCCCGACCGGCTTCGCCCCGTCGCTCACGAAGGGACACCGGGCCCGCCCGACCAAGGACGGCCTCGCGATGATCATCCCGTACAGCCCGCAGAACTGCCGCGACCTGTTCCACGCCGCCGGCCGTCCCGAGCTGGCGGAGGACCCGCGGGTCAACGGCGAGATCCTGGACGCCCTCCGCGACGGCGAGGCGATCGCCGAGATGATCGAGTCGGTCACGCCGAACCTGACCACCGCCGAGTGGATCGACGTGTGCACCAAGCACAGCATCCCCGTCGGCCCGGTGCTGAAGCTCGACGAGGCCGCCGACGACGACTACGTCCGCGAAGGCCACCTGCTCGACCTCACCGAGCACCCCACCGAGGGCGCCTACCGGATGGTCGGGGTGCCGGTGAACTTCTCCGCCACCCCCGCCTCGATCCGCGGCCACGCCCCGCTGCCCGGCCAGCACACCGACGAGGTGCTCCGCGAACTCGGCGTCGCCTGAGCGCTTTCCCGCCGCTCACCGCGAAATCCGCATCCAGAACATCGAGGAGACGTGTCGTGAATCGCGAACAGATCCTGCGCAGCCCCACCACCCCGCTCACCGCGCCCGCGTTCGCCGCGGCGGTGCCCCGGTTCACCGACCGCGAGTACCTCAACATCGTGTACCGGACCGACCCGGAGGCGTTGCGGGCGGTCGTGCCGGAGCCGCTGGAGGTCGACGAGCCGCTGGTGCGGTTCGAGATCATGAAGATGGGCGAGGTGACCTCGTTCGGCCCGTACGTGGAGGCGGGCCAGGCGATCCCGGTGCGGCTCGGCGCGGAACGCGGCGAGTACCTGCACGCCATGTACCTGGACAACTTCCCCGCCACCGCGGCCGGCCGGGAGGCGAGCGCCTACCCGAAGGTGCTGGGCTCGCCCGCGCTGTTCGCCGACCACGGTGCGCTGGTCGGCACCCTCGACTACGGCTCGCAGCGGGTGGCGACCGCGACGATGGGCTACAAGCACCACCCGCTGGACCCGGCCGAGGCGCGGGCGGAGATCACCGTTCCCTCGTTCATGCTCAAGATCGTCCCTGGGTATCGCGGGGTCCCCCGGGTGTGCGAGCTGGTGCGGGCGCAGATCACCGACATCGCGGTGAAGGAGGCCCACACCGGCCCGGCGCGGCTCCAGCTGTTCGAGCACGTGCTGGCGCCGCTGGCCGACCTCCCGGTGCGCGAGGTCGTCTCCGCCAGCCACATCGTCACCGACCTCACGCTGGGCGCGGCGACCCCGGTTCACGACTACCTCGCCGAATGAAGGAGACATCCCCGATGACGTACGACGATCCGCGGTGGGCGACGGTGGCGGTGGTCGGCGCGGGCACCATCGGCCTGTCCTGGGCGGCGCTGTTCGCGGCCCACGGCCTGCGGGTGCGGCTGACCGACCCGCGCGACGACCTCGCGCAGGTGCTCACCGAAGCGATTCCAGCTCTGTCGGCCGGAATTCCCGGCACCGCGCCCGCCGACCTGCTGAGCCGGATCGAGGTCGCCCCCTCCCTGCCCGAGGCCGTCCGCGACGTCGACCTCGTGCAGGAGAACGGCCCGGAACGGCTCGGGTTCAAGCAGGAGCTGTTCGCGGAGATCGCCGCGCACGCACCGCGGGAGGCGGTGCTGGCCTCGTCGAGCTCCGGCATCGTGGCCTCCGACATCGCCGAGGACCTGCCCGACGAGGTCGCGGCCCGGATGCTGATCGCGCACCCGTTCAACCCGCCGCACGTGGTGCCGCTGGTCGAGGTCGTTCCCGGCGCGCGCACCGCCGAGCCGGTCGTGACCGGCGCGCTGGAGTTCTACCAGGAGATCGGCAAGACCCCCGTGCGACTGCGCAAGGAAGTGGACGGCTTCGTCGCGAACCGCCTGCAGAGCGCCATCATGCGGGAGGCCATCAGCCTCGTGCTCGACGGCGTGGTCAGCGCGTCCGAACTGGACACCGTGATGAAGGCGTCGCTCGGTGGCCGCTACGCCACCATCGGCCCGTTCGAGAGCTTCCACCTCGGCGGCGGGCCCGGCGGCATCCGGCACATGATGCGCCACCTCGGCGTCGGCATGGCCGAACGCTGGAAGGAACTCGGCGACCCCGCGCTCACCCCCGCCGCGATCGACGAGCTCACGACGCAGACCGAGTCCGCCTACGGCTCCGGCGCGGACGCCTACGTCGAGCGCACGCGGTCCCGCGACCGCAGGCACAACGCCCTCCGCGCGGCCCTGGACTCCGAGGACGACTCGCCCCACGGCCGCCACCACCGGAACTGACCGGCCGGGAATTCCCGGCCACCACGCAGAAAGCGAGGCCACCATGGCCAAGAAGGTCAACACCGACCCGGACTTCTTCGGCTACGCCGGACTGCTCAGCGACTCCGAGCGCGCGGAGCTCGCCGACATCCGCGACTACCTGCAGCGCGAGATCGCCCCGCTGGCGAATCCGGCCTGGGACAAGGCGGAATTCCCGTTCGAGGCGATCGAGAAGTTCGCGAAGCTGCGGCTGGCCGGCTACCAGTACCCCGAGTACGGCGACGGCGTGCAGCGCAGCGAGCTGTTCGCCGGGTTCCTGAGCATCGAGCTCAACCGCATCGACCCGTCGCTGGCGGTGTTCTCCGGTGTCCACACCGGACTCGCGATGGGCAGCATCCTCGGCGGCGGCGATCAGGAGCAGCGGGACCGCTGGCTGCCGGACATGGTCGCCATGAACAAGATCGGCGCGTTCGCGCTCACCGAACCCGAGGGCGGTTCCGACGTGGCGGGCGGCATGCGCACCACCGCGCGCCGCGAAGGCGACGAGTGGGTGCTCAACGGGGCCAAGCGCTGGATCGGCAACGGGACCTTCGCCGACCTGATCGTCGTGTGGGCCCGCGACGAGGCCGACGACCAGGTGAAGGGATTCGTGGTCGGCAAGGACACGCCCGGCGTCACCGCCACCAAGATCGAAGGCAAGATCGCGCTGCGCAGCGTGCAGAACGCCGACATCGTCTTCGACCAGGCGCGGATCCCGGAATCCGACCGGCTGCAGAACATCAACAGCTTCCGCGACACCGCGAAGGTCCTCGCCCGCACCCGCGGCGGCGTGGCCTGGCAGGCGCTGGGCGTGGCGATGCGCGCCTACGAGCTCGCCCGCGAGTACGCGGTGAACCGCGAGCAGTTCGGCAAGCCCATCGGCGGGTTCCAGATGATCCAGGACCTGCTGGTGAAGATGCTCGGCAACATCACCGCCATGTTCGGGATGGTGGTGCGCCTCAACCAGCTCACCGCCGCGGGCGAGGCCGGCGCCGACCAGGCCGCGCTCGCCAAGGCCTTCACCACCACCCGCATGCGCGAGGTCGTCGCGTGGGCGCGGGAGCTGTTCGGCGGCAACGGGATCGTACTCGACTACGACGTGGCGAAGTTCTTCGCCGACGCCGAAGCCGTCTACTCCTTCGAGGGCAGCCGCGAGATGAACACCCTCATCGTCGGCAAGTCGATCACGGGACTGAGCGCCTTCGCGTGAGCTTTCGCCTGAGAGCAACGCGGAAAGCGGGCGCGGGACACCGCGCCCGCTTTCAGCCGATCGTCAGCCCTTGGCCGAAATGCGACCCGAGAACGAGCTGCAACTCAGCGCCGTGCTGCCCTCGTAATTGCAGGCGCGGTAGTTGATCCACCCGGATTCCGGAATCGACAGGTTCCAATCCAGGCACTTGCCGTTCCCGACGTTCGCGTGCTTCGTCTTCAACCCGGACTTGTCGCTGCGGTAGTAGCGCGCGACCGGGTGATGCCCGTCCGCCGCCCGATCGCAGATGTAGAGGTGCTCGCCGGTCGGGTTGAAGCAGACCAGCGCACCGCCCGAAGCCACCGGGTAGTAGCAGGTGGCCTGCGCAGAAGCGCCGTCCTCCGACTGCACCTCCACGGTGGCCGTCGGCGCGTTCAGCGGCATTCCATCCGAATTCGTGCTCGCTTGAGCCACGCCTCCGGTCCCCATTGCCAACGCGAGCGCACCGAGCCACACCATCATTCGCCGTTTCATCCGAAACCCCCATGTTTCGAACCGAGGACCGGACTCGTCGCCGATCCTGGAATCGTCCCTCGATCAGGACGGACCAGACATTACCCAGCGGTTCCGGGGGAAATTCCGAACAATTCCGAAGATACCCGGATCGCCGCAGCAGGATCCCACCTGCGGCGCAATTCCGGGAACACCGCCGCACCTCTGCTCACCCAGTGCCATCGGCGCCGAGCACCGGCGCCGCCGTCAGAGTGATCTCCCGGCGCCGTCCCGATCACCTGCTAACGCCGTCGGCCGCCCGAACGACAACACTCGCGCCCACCGGCGGCTCCTCCGCCGTTCGGTGCGATTTTCCCGCTGCGCACGCGGAACCTCGTCAGGACGTGTACTTGTGCACCGGCCTCGATTCGAGCCCGACCTGGTGAATGATGTGTATCGTCCTGCCGACCGGGTCTCCCGTGTCGGCGTCGAAGTGGAACCGGTCACCCGCGCCGTCGATGTCGTTGCGCTCGCTGGTCAAGCTCACCAACGCCGTCCTGACCTCGGCCGGGCCGATCTCGGTCTCGTTGAGCAGGGCCTTCTGCGCCGCGTCGACAACGGCGGTCATCGCGTCGAACTCCATGATCGCCCAGCCGTTGGCGAGATCGCGCGAGCCGATCCTCTCCAGCTGCCGGAAACCGTCGAAGTTGACCTTGTAATCCTCGGCGTACTCGTTGAACCTCGCGTCGCCCAAGGCCTTCGGGTCGGCCAACGCCGCGTACACCACCTCCACGTGCCCCGGCAGCTCCGTCTCGTTCAGCTTCGCCGCGTCGGACCCCGTCACCACGGTGATCGTCTTCCCGCAGTGTTCGACGCGGAGCTTCTCGACGAACGCGTCCAGCAGCGAGGCACGTCCCGCGTAGAGCACCGTGTCCGGAGTGCCCGGACTGCACAGCTCGGCCACGATCTCGTTGAACTGGTTGGTCGTGCCGTTGATGCCCGGCGTGCCGTCGAAGGACCGCTGCACCCCTGCCGCGAGCTCAGCGGAGAACACCTCGGCGAAGTCGTCCCGCAACCCGGTGGTGTAGAAGTCGTTGAAATTCTGATCCCGCACCAGCATGTACTCGCGCGGCCGCTTGACCAGGAACTCGTGCAGCGCCAAGGCTTCGGTGCGGTTGCTGGGGCTCACCCGGTACAACCCCCTGATCGGCCCGTCCTCGGGCCGCACCGCCCCGGTCATGTTGAGGCCGTCCGCGGTGAGCACCGCGCCGACCATCGGGATCTGGTGGTCCGCCAGCCGATGCGCGGCGCTGATCGTCTCCCCGACGCTGACGCCCATTCCCGTCACGGCGACCAGCGGCCGCTCGTCGTCGGTCATGCCGATCAACTCGTCCACCACCTCCTCCCAGTCCTGCTCGTCGCTGCCCTCGTCGGCCACCACGAGCCGGAACAACGGGTAGGCGCCCTCGACGGAGTTGGCCTGCCGCTGCGCCAGATACGCGCCGATGATCTTCGAACGGGCCTGGTCGAGGGACACGCTGCCCCGATCACCACCCGGCTCGGGAACCGGGGTGAGCACCGCGACCGTGACGACCTTCCTGTCCAGGCCCGCGATCCGGTCGTTCTCCCGCTCGATCTTCTCCTCGACGTCGCGCAGCCCGTGGTGCAGGCTCGCCGAGCCGTCGCTGACACCGACGCACTCGTCGTCGACCCCGCGCCACATGCCCGCGGAGCAACCGCTCAGCCACCACGCGGCCCCGACCCACGCCCCGGTCAGCAGCAGCACGACGACGACCAGCGCACCGGCGTTGCGCAGCACCCGCAGCCGCCTGTCCCGCGCGGCCCGCTTGGCGTACTGCGGCGGGTGGAAATCGAACCTCGTCGGTGTGTTCACTGCCCCTCCTCCGAGCACCTACCGGTACTTGTCCGCTTCCGCGCGCAGCACGGCGAGCCCGTCACCGGCGTACGGTGCGATGTCGTCGAGATCAGCGGCGATCTCACCGTCCAGGTCGCGGTGCCGGGCGTCGCGGAACGGATCGGCGACCGTCCACAGCGCGACGACCAGCCGAGCCAGCGGCGCCACCGGCAGGTCGCGCGGCGGCGCCCAGCGCGTCAGCTCGCGCACCCGCTCGACCGGGGCGAGCGCGTGGCCACCGGCGTCCGGTGCCGCGCAGACCTCCCGCAGCAGCACCAGCCAGGCGCGGGCGGGAACCTCGTCGAGCAGGTCCGCGAGCTTCCTGGTGACGAACTCGACCTCGCCGAGCGCCAGCGCGTGGTGCAGCTCCCCCGCCCGGTCCTGGTCCTGCTCGCACCGGCGCCGCAACCATCCGTGCACCGAGGCCCAATCGGCGCGGTCGTGCTCGGTCCGGGCGGCGAGCCGCCGCAGCAGCAGCCTGCGCAGCACCGGGATCATGGTGCGCGCGCCCGCGTCGTCGACGCGGCTCCACACCGTCCCGTCGAAGACGGCGGAGTTGCGATCGCCCGTGCCCAGCAGCAGCGGGCGGTAGCGGGCCAGCCGCAGCGCCTGGTCGATGTTGCGGGCCGCCGAGCAGGTCACCAGGTCCTCCACCACGTTCGGCGCGACGTCGACCAGGAACGTGGCCACCATGCCGTCCGCCACCCGGAGCACGCCGTCGCCCGGCACGGCCGCGTCGAGCACGGCGTCGAGGCTCACCGGGTCCAGCCGGTGCTCGGCTATCGCGTCCAGCAACATCCGGGTCGCGCCCGGGTGACCGTGGGCGAACCCGTGCACCATCGCGCTGATGCGGCGGTTGTCGCTCAACCGCGGCCCGAGCGCCGAAACGAGGGTGTCGACCGCTTCCGGACTCAGATCGTCGAGCCGCACCAGGTACGGACCGGCGCGGTGGCGGCCGGAACCGCGCTGGGCGTAGTCCTCGTAGCCCGCGTTCTCGATCGCCACGGGGTCCTCGCCTGCGGCCGACAGCCGCCGCACCAGCGCGCTCCTGCTGCTGGTCGCGACCACGGTCAGCGGATCCGGATCGTCGACGGCCAGCTGACCCCGCTGCCGGTGCGCGACCTCCAGCCCGGAGACCAGTTCGAGCCCCGCGTCGACGTCGTCGAGCAGCACCGCGCAGTTGAGGGTGCGCCGATCGGCCTGCCTGCCGCGCCGGAAGCCGTCGCGCAGGTCCGCCAGGAACGCCGCCCACAGCACCTCGCCGACTTCCTGGCTCCCGTCGGGCGACCGCGCCTTGTGGTTGAGCTCCACCAGCACGTCGATCGGGTCGCGGGCGAGCCCCTTGTCCTGGTGCCCGAACCACTTCCGGGCGTCCCCGCGATCCCGCCGACCGCGCAGCACCGCGTTGATCCCGCCGACGACCAAGCCGGGCAGGTGCTGGCCCAAGGTGACGACTCCCGGCACGTTGCTCAAGGCGGGCACCGTGGCGAGCACTCCGGCCGCGAGCGTGGCGAGGAACTGCGGCGGGTCGCTGATCTTCAGGTAGGCGGCCAGCTCGTCCTCGACCTGCCTGCGGGCGAGTGTCCAGCGGGCGACGTTCAGCGTCGCGCCGAGGGCCAGCTGGCCGGTGATGAGCCGCGGGAACTCCAGCGTCCCGTAGCCCGGGCACGGCCTGCTGAGCTGGAAGGCCAGCGCCGCCAACACCTCCTGCGGCGAACTCGGGCCGAGCCGCGCGCAGTCCAGCCGGGCGAACGGCACGTTCTGCTCCAGACCGGCGGCGAGCTCGTCGAGCAGCGCGGTCTTCCCGCTGCCGGGTGGACCGGTGAACGTGAGCATCGGAACCGGCCTGCTCACCGGAACTCCGTCGTGCTCCGGGCGCCGCATGAATTCCCGGACCAGCAGCAGCTCCCGGCTCCGGCCGAAGAGAACCGGCTCCGGATCCGACGATGCCTGAGCATTCCGCACCACTGCCATCCCCCGATCAGCGATGGAGAACTCCGCTCGGCTCGGTGACCCCAACCGTTCCGATGGAGCGAGAATGGGAAGAGCATGACCGACCGATCGCCGCGGTCGACATCGCTTCCCGGGAAAGGAGGTACCGCCGAAACGACGACCTCGATCAGACCGGACGACCGAATCCTACGGGAAAAAGCGCCGCACGAACCCGCAGCAGCGCACGATTCGGATTCCGCGCACGCGTCCGCGCCGCCGATCCGCGAACAAGATCGGAACAATGTCCGGCTCGAAATCCCCGTTCTGGCAACGGCGGTTTCCGATGCGTTCTTTCCCGCCGTTCGGCGCCCGCGATTCAGAACGGCGCGAGAGGACCGTTCAGCTCCGCACGTCGTAGCGCAGGTGCACGGTGCCGTCCTCGAACCGGTGCTGCGCCCGCAGGTCCAGGCCCGCCCCGAATCCGGCCGGGAACGCCCGCAGACCGCCGCCGACCAGCACGGGCTTGACGAACAACTGGCACTCGTCGACCAGCCCGTCCCGGAACGCCGCAGCCGCCAGCCCCGGCCCGCCGATCGCGAGATCCGCCGCGGAAGTCGCCTTCAACCGCCGGACCTCCGCCGGGTCGAACTCGCGCTCCAGCCGAGTCCGGGCATCGGACACCGAATCCAGCGTTCCGGAGAACACCACCTTGTCGGCCGCGCGCCAGATCCCCGCGAAATCACGCATCTCCCGCGGCTGGTCCGCCAACGACAACGTGTCCCACACGATCATCTCCGCGTAGGTCCGGCGCCCCAGCAGGTAGGTCCCGATCTCGCGCTCCAGGTCGTTCAGGAACGCGTGCACCGGCTCGCTCGGCGCGGCCCAGTCGTAACCGCCGTGCTCGTCCGCGACGCAGCCGTCCAGCGACATGAGGGCCGAGTAGATCAACTTACCCATGCGGGCCTCCCCGTTCCTGCCGACCGCACCCGGGATCGGGACGGACGTCCGATACCGGGCCGTCTTCCCGGAGTGACGAGGCTCGTGCTCCGACGAGCACCTGCCCCGCGGATTCCGCGGCCCGCCCGACGAGCCGGGCCGCGTCACCTCGGAGACGGACCCTGCCATTTTCCTGACGGCCCGATGCCCCGCGGCCACCGGGCGCGGAGCACCATCCGCGCGATTCCGCCTCCGGCGGGAATATCGGCTCGGGAAAACGGTTGGACAGTGTCACCTGTCATCCAACCAGAATCCCCTGGAGCGCGGATGCCCGCGGAGACACCGGAGAACGTGCACCGTCCGAAGAAGCTGAGCGAGCAGGAACGCGAGCAGTTCCTCGCACAACCCCACGTCGGCGTGCTGAGCGTCGTCAGCGACGACGACCGCCCGCCCTCGACGCTGCCCACTTGGTACGCCTACCGCCCGGGCGGGAACATCGCCGTCGCCCTCCGCCGGGGCAAGCGGAAATCACGGCTCATCGCACGAGCGGGCGTGCTCTCCTTCTCCGTCCAGCAGCCGGTGCTGCCGTACAAGTACGTCACCGTCGAGGGGACGGTCGTCAAGCAGCAACGGCCGTCCAGGGAGGAACTCGTCCGCATCGGCAGCCGCTACCTCCCGGCGGACGCGATCGATGCCTGGGCGGACTGGGAACTCTCCGGCGGCAATCCCGCGGGCGAACCCGAGTACGTAGAGATCCGGCCGGACCGGTGGCTGACCGCCGACTTCTCCCCCGCTACTTGATCCCCGCGGCGTCCATGCCGCGCAGTTCCTTCTTCAGGTCGTGGATCTCATCGCGCAGCCGCGCCGCGAGTTCGAACTGGAGCTCGCGGGCCGCGTTCATCATCTGGTCGTTGAGCTGCTGCACCAGGTCCGCCAGTTCCGCGCGCGGCATCGAGCTCGTGTCCCGGCCCTCCAGCACTCCGGAGGAAGCGACCGCCTCACCGCTGGGCTTCTTGCCGCGCGAGGAGTTGCGCCCGGAACCGCCCACCGACACCGCTTCCTCGGTGTCCTCGGACTCGGTGTAGACCCGGTCCAGGATGTCGGCGATCTTCTTGCGCAGCGGCTGCGGATCGATGCCGCGCTCGGTGTTGTACGCGATCTGCTTGGCCCGGCGACGGTTCGTCTCGTCGATCGCGTGCTGCATCGAATCGGTGATCCGATCCGCGTACATGTGCACCTGCCCGGACACGTTGCGCGCCGCGCGGCCGATCGTCTGCACCAGGCTCGTGCCCGAACGCAGGAACCCCTCCTTGTCGGCGTCCAGGATCGACACCAGCGAGACCTCCGGCAGGTCCAAGCCCTCCCGCAGCAGGTTGATGCCGACCAGCACGTCGAACTCACCGAGGCGCAGCTGCCGCAGCAGCTCCACCCGGCGCAGCGTGTCCACCTCGGAGTGCAGGTACCGCACCCGCACCCCGAGCTCCAGGAAGTAGTCGGTGAGGTCCTCGGCCATCTTCTTCGTCAGCGTCGTCACCAGCACCCGCTCGTCGCGCTCCGCGCGCTCGCGGATCTCGCCGACCAGGTCGTCGATCTGGCCCTCCGTCGGCTTCACCACGACCTCCGGGTCGACCAGGCCCGTCGGGCGGATGACCTGCTCGACGAACTCACCGCCGGCCTGCCCCATCTCGTACGGGCCGGGCGTCGCCGACAGGTACACGGTCTGCCCGATCCGGTCCGCGAACTCCTCCCAGGTCAGCGGCCGGTTGTCCATCGCGCTCGGCAACCGGAACCCGTGCTCCACCAGGGTGCGCTTGCGGGACGTGTCGCCCTCGTACATGCCGCCGACCTGCGGGACGGTCTGGTGCGACTCGTCGATGACCAGCAGGAAGTCGTCCGGGAAGTAGTCCAGCAGCGTCGCGGGCGCCGAACCCGCCTCGCGGCCGTCGATGTGCCGCGAGTAGTTCTCGATGCCGGAGCAGAACCCGACCTGGCGCATCATCTCCACGTCGTACTGGGTCCGCATCCGAAGCCGCTGCGCCTCCAGCAGCTTGTTCTGCTTCTCCATCTTCGCCAGCTGCTCTTCGAGCTCCGCCTCGATGCCGCGGATGGCCTTCTCCATCCGCTCCGGGCCCGCGACGTAGTGCGTGGCGGGGAAGATCCGCACGCTGTCGACCTCGCGGACGATCTCCCCGGTCAGCGGGTGCAGGTAGTAGAGCCGTTCGATCTCGTCGCCGAACAGCTCGATGCGCACGGCCAGCTCCTCGTAGGCCGGGATCACCTCGACGGTGTCCCCGCGCACCCGGAACGTGCCTCGGGCGAAGGCGATGTCGTTGCGCGTGTACTGGATGTCCACCAGCGCGCGCAGCAGCATGTCCCGGTCGACCTCGCCGCCCACGTCGAGCTGCACCGAGCGGTCCAGGTACGACTGCGGCGTGCCCAGGCCGTAGATGCACGACACCGAGGACACGACCACGCAGTCCCGCCTGCTCAGCAGGTTCGAAGTCGCCGAGTGCCGCAGCCGCTCCACGTCCTCGTTGATCGAGGAGTCCTTCTCGATGTAGGTGTCGGTCTGCGGGACGTAGGCCTCGGGTTGGTAGTAGTCGTAGTAGCTGACGAAGTACTCGACCGCGTTGTCCGGGAAGAACTCGCGCATCTCGTTGGCCATCTGCGCGGCGAGGGTCTTGTTCGGCTCCAGCACCAGCGTGGGGCGCTGCAAGCGCTCGATGAGCCACGCGGTCGTCGCCGACTTGCCGGTGCCCGTCGCGCCCAGCAGCACCACGTTGGCCTCGTTGGCCTTGATCCGGCGCTCCAGGTCGTCGATCGCCGCCGGCTGGTCGCCGGACGGGTCGTAGTCGCTGACCATGCGGAAGCGGCCACCGGTGCGCGGGATGTCGCTGACCGGCCGGAAGGTGGTGTCGGCCGGGGTCGGGTACTCAGTCGCGAAAGCCACGTCCCCGAGGGTACGAGCCTCCACCGACAACGTGCCCCGGCCCGGCGCAGGACGGACTCGACGCGGCCGTCCGGACACGCTGCGTGTCCACGACGGGTCCATTGCGGACCGATCGGGCCCTCATCGGCCCTGCCGTTCACGACCCCCTCCGACCTACAGTGGCGTCGTGACCACGCAACGCGAGATCGCCGAGCGCCTCGGACTGCCCGTGCACCCGCCCAAGGTCGAGATCTTCGACCTGGACGCGAAGACCAACACCGATCCCAAGGGCATCGTGCGACAGGTCGGCGAATACCGGCTGGAACCGTTCGGGCTCTACCTGCGCCGCGCGATGCCGGGGCATCCGAAACTGCGGTCCCTGGAATCGTGGCTGCTGCCCGATCACGATCTGCGCATCACGCGCTGGAAGCTGCACCCCGGCCATTCCGACGACTGGGACTTCTACGTCGACATCGCGCGGATCGACCCCGGCCCCGCCCGGTGGCGGTCGGTCGATCACTACCTGGACGTCCTGGTCACCGACGGCGTGCGCACCGAGCTGCTCGACGTCGACGAGTTCACGCAGGCCGTGCAGGCGGAACTGCTCGACGAGGAGACGGCGGAACGCGCGATGCGGTCGGCCTGCACCGCGCTGGACGGGCTCGCCAGGAACGGCTACCGGCTCGACGGCTGGCTGCGCGAACTGGGCATCGAACTGTCCTGGCCCGGACAATCCGCTCACGATCCCGCAGGACGATCTTCCCTTGTACCGCCGAAGCGGTGATGCCTCGGGCACCGCTCGAATCGATATCCGGACAGCACGGGAAAGTTACGTTAAAAAACGGTACTGACGATCACTTGCCCCCGAAACAGCGCTACGGTCTGGAGTCGTGGGCACCGTTATCACACCTCAGCTGGTGGACACCGTCGACTTGTTCGCTGCGCAGCGTTCGCATTCTTCCGGTGCGGTAGTGCCCTTGGACCGCTGCCAGGTGGAACGCTGGGGCCTGTCCATCGAATGCTCCACGCCGGAGGACCCCACCCACGAAGGCGAGGTCACCTGGCTGATGCCGGACCTCGGGCTGCGGCTCACCCGGCGCAGGTCCCGCCGCAGGCACTCCCGGCGGGAACCCAGCAGCCTCACCGTGGTGCACATCGAACGCGACACCCGATCGTGGACCACCACCGACCTGCTGCTCGGATTGCAGGTGCCCGATCACGGCTCCGCCCGGATCGTGCAGGCCGAGGAGTTCGCCACCGCCATCTCCGCCGGCATCATCCGGCTCAGCGAAGCCGACTACGCGCTGCGGACCGTGCACCGCACCTTCGAAGAGCTCTCCCAGCACCGCGACATCAACCAGTGGCTCGCCTACCGCGGCATCTTCGAACTCTGGTGAACCGCGGCGCCCCGCGGACCGGACGCCTCTAGCACCGGACCGCGGGCGACCTCCTGAATCGCGCGCTCAGGCCTGCTCGGGCGCCCACCCCGTGCGGTCGGCCCACTCCCGCGCCCGCGGCAGCGCCGCGAGGAACCAGGGCTCCTTCGCCTCCGCGTACCGCTCGTGGTCGGGATCGGAGCCGTAGCGCTGCGCCAGCTCCCGCTTCACCGCGGCGTACTCGGCACGGGCGTCCGCATCGGCGCGCAACCAGTCGCGGAACAGCAGCGCCACCCGCCACCCCGGCGAGTCCAGCACCCGCACGTGCAGGTTCACGTAACGACCGGGATCCGCCGCGGTGTGGAAGCGCTTGAGCCACCCCGCCGGGTCGGGATCGATGACGTCGTGCACGTTGTCGTGCTGAATCCCGTGGTACGCCGGGAAACCGGCCTCACCCAAAGCGGCGGCCACCGCGTCCCCGTCGTCCATCGACCGCACCGCGAGCTGCAGGTCGATGACGTCCTTCGCGGGCAGCCCCGGCACCGAGGTCGAACCGACGTGGTCGACTCGAAGCCCCTTCTCCCCCGCCGCCGCCAGCACCCTGGCGCTCAGCCGCCGCGCCGTTCGCGGCCACCCCGGATCCGGTTCGACGATCCGCGGCGCGTGCTTCGGCGCCCGTCGTCCCGCCCGCACGTTCACCTCGAACGGGACCAGCCGCTGCGACCACAACCGGTCCACCTCGGCGATCAGGTCCTCGACCGCGCCGGTGTTGTCCAGCCACACGTCCGCCGCCTCGCGGCGCTGCTCGTCGGTGGCCTGCGACCGGATCCGCGCCCGCGCGTCCTCGGCGTCCAGGCCGCGGCCGGTGAGCCGCCGGACCCGCTCGTCCTCCGGCGCGTCCACGATGAGCACCAGGTGGTAGTTCGGCGCGTAGTCGTTCTCCACCAGCAGCGGGACGTCGTGCACCACGATCGCGTCCGCCGGGGCCTGCGCCATGCGCTGCGCGGTCAACGCGCCGATCTTCGGATGCGTGATCGCGTTCAGGTCGGCCCGCGCCCGGTCGTCGCCGAACACGGTGCGCGCCATCGCCGGGCGGTCCAGCGCGCCCTCGGCGGTGAGGATCTCCGGACCGAACCGCTCTGCGAGCTCGGCCAACCCGGCGCTGCCCGGCTGCACGACCTCGCGGGCCAGGACGTCCGCGTCGATGAGCACCGCGCCCAGCTCCGCCAGGCGCGCGGCCACCGTCGACTTGCCCGATCCGATCCCACCGCTGAGCCCCACGCGCAACATGCGGCCATCTTGCCAGGCCTGGAACGCACGACGGCCCCGCACCTGCGAACAGGTGCGGGGCCGTGCGCGGCTATCCGTGCCGGATCAGACCGGGACGGTCAGCCCTGCGTTCACGCTCCGCCGGAGAGCTTCTCCCGCAGCGCGGCCAGCTGTGCGTCGCTGGCCAGCGAGCCCGCGTCCTCCTGCTGCTCGGACGAACCGGAGGAGGAGTAGTTCCCGCCTCCACCGCCCTGGGACTCGGAGGTGGCACCGGCGGCACCCGCGGCAGCGGCTTCGGCGTCGGCCTCGGCGGCCTTCGCGACCTGCTTCATGTGCTGCTCGTAGCGGGACAGCGCGTCGGCGTACTGGCGCTCCCACTCCTCGCGCTGGGTGTCGTAGCCTTCCTGCCACTCCTGGGTCTCCGGGTCGAAGCCCTCGGGGTAGATGTAGTCGCCGTTGTTGTCGTACTCGGCGGCCATACCGTACTGAGTGGGGTCGAACTCGGAGTCCGGCGTGAAGCCCTCGTTGGCCTGCTTCAGCGACAGCGAGATCCGGCGACGCTCGAGGTCGATGTCGATGACCTTGATCATCACGTCGTCGCCGACCTGAACGACCTGCTCCGGGATCTCCACGTGGCGCTCGGCCAGCTCGGAGATGTGCACCAGGCCCTCGATGCCCTCGTCGACGCGGACGAACGCACCGAACGGCACCAGCTTGGTGACCTTGCCCGGCACGATCTGGCCGATCGCGTGGGTGCGGGCGAACTGACGCCACGGGTCTTCCTGCGTCGCCTTCAGCGACAGCGAGACGCGCTCGCGGTCCATCTCGACGTTGAGGACCTCGACCGTGACCTCCTGGCCGACCTCGACGACCTCGCTCGGGTGGTCGATGTGCTTCCAGGACAGCTCGGAGACGTGCACCAGGCCGTCGACACCACCGAGGTCCACGAACGCACCGAAGTTGACGATCGAGGACACGACACCCTTGCGGACCTGGCCGTTCTGCAGCTGGTTGAGGAACTCGCTGCGGACCTCGGACTGGGTCTGCTCCAGCCAGGCGCGACGGGACAGCACCACGTTGTTGCGGTTCTTGTCCAGCTCGATGATCTTCGCTTCGAGCTCGCGGCCGACGTAAGGCTGCAGGTCGCGGACACGGCGCATCTCGACCAGCGACGCGGGCAGGAAGCCGCGCAGGCCGATGTCGAGGATGAGGCCGCCCTTGACGACCTCGATGACGGTGCCCTTGACGGGCTCGTCCTTGTCCTTGAGCTCCTCGATGGTGCCCCAGGCGCGCTCGTACTGGGCGCGCTTCTTGGACAGGATCAGCCGGCCTTCCTTGTCCTCCTTCTGGAGGACGAGGGCCTCGACGAAGTCGCCGACGGTGACGACCTCAGCCGGGTCGACATCGTGCTTGATGGACAGCTCCCGGGACGGGATGACGCCCTCGGTCTTGTAACCGATGTCAAGCAGCACCTCGTCACGATCGACCTTGACGATGGTGCCCTCAACGATGTCGCCGTCGTTGAAGTACTTGATGGTTAGGTCGACGGCGGCGAGGAAGTCCTCCTCCGTCCCGACGTCGTTGACCGCGACCTGCGGCTTGGTGGCGGTGGTCGGAACGGTGGTGGTGTCGGTGGACATCAGGTGGGTTGCTCCGGTACGGATAGTTTGTCGGTTGCCTACGGTTCTCCCCCGCCTCGGCCGGCGTCGGACGGCCGGACCGAAGGCCCGGCGCGCATCCGCGCACGACCCGCTGGGGGTTGCACCTTGGATCTTAGCCTCCGGGACCGACACCTCTGCGAGCGGAACCCGGCATAACAGGTCCGGACCAGCGACGTACGACTCCCGGTTCCCGGTCCGACGGTCTCCCGTCGGCGATCCCCGGCCGGCGCGGCCGCTCCGCGTCTACCGACCCGGCGAAGCCGCACCACTGTCGAACGCTGGACCCCCCATCGCTAATCCCGATCGGGGCACGGCAACCGGTCGGGCGGCTCGGCTCCGGCGTCGGCGGTCGGCACAGCCGACCGGCGGAGCCGGTCCCGGGCGTCTTTCCCCAGCCAGAATGCACGGACACGTTAAGACCCACGGCGCGGGCGGTATCGTACGCGTTCGCGCGATCGCGGAGCAAACCACTTACCGGCGCAACACCGAACCACAGGACTTCTCATGTCGCACGACCACTCGGCGCCCACCGAAATTTCACCCGATTCGGCGACAGGAGACGAGCTGGACGGCGGTTCCGCGCACGTGTCCGCGGAGCGCGCGCTAGGCACGACGGGTGTGAGCAAGCGCACTGCGGGCGCCGTGGAATCCCGGCAGGCGAGCCGGTTGTGGTGGGACGCCGACGCCGACGACTACCAGGCCGAGCACGGCGACTTCCTGGGCGTCAGCGACTTCGTCTGGTGCCCGGAGCGGGTCCGCGAGGCCGACGTCCGGCTGCTCGGCGACGTGGCGGGCAAGCGGGTGCTGGAGGTCGGGTCCGGTTCGGCATCGTGCTCGCGGTGGCTGGCCGCGCAGGGCGCGGAGCCGGTGGCCCTGGACATCTCCGCCGGGATGCTGCGCCACGCCGCCGAAGGCGCGGCGGCGAGCGGCATCGAGGTGCCGCTGGTTCAGGCCAGCGCGGACACCCTGCCGTTCGCGGCGAACAGCTTCGACCTGGCCTGCTCGGCGTTCGGCGGGGTGCCGTTCGTGGCCGACTCCGGCGCCGTCTTCCAGGAGGTCGCGCGCGTGCTGCGGCCGGGCGGGCGCTGGGTGTTCGCGGTGACTCACCCGATGCGGTGGATCTTCCCGGACGACCCCGGACCGGGCGGGCTCACGGTCGCGCAGTCGTACTTCGACCGGTCGCCGTACGTGGAGATCAACGCGTTCGGCGAGGCGACCTACGTGGAGCACCACCGGACGCTGGGTGACTACGTCCGCCAGCTCACGGCGGCGGGAATGCGGCTGGTGGACCTGATCGAGCCGGAGTGGCCCGAAGGCGCCGACCACACCTGGGGCCAGTGGAGCCGGCTGCGCGGCGGGCTGTTCCCCGGTACGTCGATCTTCTGCTGCACGCTGGACTGATCTCCCCGGCTCCAGCGCCGCCGCCCGGCCGAATCCGACGCGGAGATCACCTCGTTGCTGCCAGAATCCGGGGCGCCGGGTGGCGCGGAGAGGGGTTCAGCGGACATGGGTGACGCGCAGGAACTGATGGACCGGCAGTGCGCGCGGTTCGCCGAACTGGACCCGGACCTGCCGGATCGCTACCTGCTGCCGAAGGGCGATCCGCTGATGGCCCGCCTCCCCGGCGGCGGGGCCGCCGCCGGGCTGGTGGTGCACAACCGCGTTCCGCGCGGCTCCACCCAGAGCCTGTGGCAGGCCACCGACACCTTCGAGCTGTTCCCGCTGCTCGGCGACCGGCCGCAGGAGGGCATGGACGCGCTGCTGGGCGAGTGGCGGCGCCTGCTCGCGGAGCAAGGGGCGTCCGCGACGGATTCGTCGTGCGTGGTGACCTGGCCGAGCCGGGACGCGCGAGCGACGCGGGCGCTGCTGGACCACGGTTTCGTCCCCCTGTCGTGCCTGGCGATCCGCCCGCCCGGGCCGCCTCCCGACGAAGATACGAAACTGTCTGGTACCGTAAAAGTGCGCCGCGCCGAACCGGCCGATCTGGACTCCGTGGTCGAGCTCGCACTCGCCGAGCACGCCTACGCCGCCCTGGTCGGCGCATCGGTGCACCGCCCTGGGGCAGCCGAGCTCAAACGCACCGCCGCACGGCTCCGGCTCGCCGCGGGCAGCGGCACCGGAGGTGATCCGGTGTGGCTGGCCGAGCAGGACGGCACACCGATCGCGCTCGCCGAATGCGGCTGGGTCGACCCGGACCGCCAAGCAGGCGGCCACCGGCTCCGATCCGGGCGGTGGGCTTACGTGAACTGCGTGTCGGTGCACGAGCAGGCCCGCGGCGGCGGCGTCGGACGGCAGCTGATGTCCACCGCGCACGACGAGTTCGCCCGTGCCGGCGTCGTCGGCAGCTTCCTGTACTACAACCCGCCCAACCCGCTGTCGTCGGTGTTCTGGCCCCGCCAGGGCTACCGGCCGCTGTGGACGATGTGGGAGGTGCGCCCGGCAACGGCGCTGCGCTGATCTCCCACGTGAAGGAGTCGAGACGACGCGTGGAGATCGTCGCTGACGCAGTCGAGGTCAACGGAGCGCACAGCACCCTGCTCGCCCCCACCTCGCTGCACGTGAGCAGCGGAGACCTGCTGGTGGTGACCGGAGAACCGAACTCCGGGCACACCGCGCTGGCCCTCGCCCTGTCCGGCCGGCTCAAGCCCGGCGGCGGCCGCGTCCTGATCGACGGGGCCGACGACCCGAAGGCGCTGCGGCGCCGGGTCGCGATCGTCGACGGCCCCGACATCACCGAACCCGAACCGAGCGTGCCGGTGCGCACGATGGTCGCCGAGGCCCTGAGCATCGCCGGACGCCGCTCCGGACGCTCCGCCGTGCGCGCCTGGCTCACCGACCACGACCTCGCCGAGCACGCCGCGACCCGCGTGGAGAACCTCCCCGCTGCGGAGCGGACCCGGCTGCTGGTCGACCTGGCGTGCGCGACGAGGACGACCGAAGCGCTGGTGCTCGACACCCCCGACCGGCACGGCGGCGACCCGCACGTCTGGTACCGGCTGGCCCGCCGGGAATGCCGCAGGGAGCGCGCGGTGATCGTGCTGTGCTCCCCGCATAGCGCCGACCGGCTCGCCGTCCCCCATGCCCGAGTGGGCGCGGGCAGCCGCGCCGAAGAAGGTGCCCGATGACCACGTTCCGCCTGGCCCTGACCGAACTGCGCAGGCTGACCTCCGGCAAGCTCCCCCGGCTCGCCCTGGTGGCGATCACCCTCGTGCCGCTGCTCTACGGCGCGATGTACCTCTACGCCAACTGGGACCCGTACAACCGGCTCGGCTCGGTGCCCGCCGCCGTCGTGGTCGACGACGAAGGAGCGACCCGCGACGACGGCAGCAGGCTCGACGCCGGGGACAAGGTCTACGACGAGCTGGAGGACTCCGGTTCGTTCGACTGGGAGCGCACCGGCGCCCAGGACGCCGAGCAGGGCGTCGCCCAGGGCAAGTACACGTTCGCGCTGGTCGTGCCGAAGGACTTCTCGGCCGCGCTGATGTCGCCGGGCGACTTCGAACCCAGGCAGGCGCAGCTGCGGCTGGTCACCAACGACACGAACAACTACTTGATCTCCACCATCGCCGACAAGGTCGCGGGCGAGGTCCGCAAGGCCGTCGCCGCCGACGCCGGCACCGAAGCCGCCGACCAGTTGCTGATGGGCTTCGGCACGGTGCACGAGAAGACGATCCAGGCCGCCGACGGAGCGGGCGAGCTCGCCGACGGCGCGGGCAGGCTGCGGGACGGCATCAGCACCGCCGAGGACGGCACCGGGCAGCTCTCCTCGGGCGCCCACCAGCTGCTCGACGGGCAGCAGGCGCTGCTGGACGGCTCCGGCAGGCTCGTGGACGGCACGGGGCGGCTCAGCTCCGGCGCCGAGCAGCTCAGCGGCGGCCTGCAGCAGCTGCAGGAACGCACCGCACCGTTGCCGGAGCAGTCGGCGAAGCTCGCGGACGGGGCCGAGCAGGTCGCGCAGGGCAACGAGAAGCTCGCCGACACCGCGGGCAGGCTCGGCGACGTCTCCCAGGGGGTCGTCGACGACCTGGAGCAGACCAAGACCCGCATCGCCGACCGGCTGCGCGCCACCGGGGCCGACGAGGCGACGGTGCAGAAGGTGCTCGACGGGCTGGACGAGCTCAACCAGCCCCTCACCGACGCCAACGACAAGGTGCAGGGCCAGATCGGTCAGGTCGACGCGCTCGCGGACGGAGCCCGCCAGGTCGCCGACGGCAACCGCAAGCTCGCCGACTCGACACCCGCGCTGACCAGCGCCATCGGCCAGCTCAACGACGGCGCCGAGACGCTCGCCAACGGTGCCGGTGAACTGGACTCCGGCGCCCGGCAGCTGCACCAGGGTGAGCAGCAGGCCGTCACCGGCACCACGAAGCTCGTCGACGGCGCCGATCGGCTCGCCGACGGATCGCACCGGCTCGCGGACGGTTCGGGCCAGCTCGTCGACGGGTCGCACACCTTGGCCGACGAGCTCGGCAAGGGCGCCCAGGACATCCCGAACCTCGACGACGCCACCCGGGAGAACACCGCCCGGACCATCGGCGACCCGGTCGCCGTGAACAACGACGCGCAGGTCAAGGCCGCCACCTACGGCGCGGGCCTGGCCCCGTTCTTCATGGGCCTGGCGCTGTGGATCGGCGGGTTCGTGCTGTTCCTGATCATGCGTCCGCTGTCGCAGCGAGCTTTGGCCTCGGGCGTGGCGGCCTGGAAGGTGGCGCTCGGCGGCTGGCTCCCGGCCGCGCTGGTGGGCATCGCGCAGGCGGTGCTGCTGTTCCTCGTGGTCGTGTTCGGCGTGGGCGTGCACCCGGCGCACCCGTGGCTGACGCTCGGGTTCCTGGTGCTCACCTCGTTCGCGTTCACGTCCGTGGTGCACGCGCTGAACGCGGCGTTCGGGCCGAAGGGCAAGTTCATCGCGCTGATCGTGCTGGTGCTGCAGCTGGTCACCGCGGGCGGCACGTTCCCGTGGCAGACCATTCCGGCACCGCTGCACCCGCTGCACCAGGTGCTGCCGCTGAGCTACGTCGTGACCGCGCTGCGGCACCTGCTCTACGGCGGGCCCGGTCTGGAGGCGGCGGGCACCTCCGCGCTGGTGCTGCTCGCCTACCTGGTGGCCGGTCTGATGCTGAGCACCATCGCCGCGTGGCGGCAGCGGGTGTGGACCCCGGGCAGGCTCAAGCCGGAACTGGCGTTGTGACCTGGGGATGAGGCGAATCGGGGCCGTCGAGCGCGCTGCTCGACGGCCCCGTTCTCGTTCCGTCCACGCCGCGGGAGCTTCGGTCCCGCCTGGCGGATCACTCCGCGCTGGTGGTGGCCTCGGCCTCTTCGTCGTATCGAGCGACCTCGATCAGGTTGCCGTCGGGGTCGCGCAGGTACAGCGAGGTGATCGGGCCGAAGGTGCCGGTGCGGCCCACCGGGCCTTCCTCGATGCGGACGTCGTTGGACCGCAGGTGCTCCTGCACCTCGCTGATGGGCTGTTCGGTGACGAAGCACAGGTTGGCCGAGCCCGGCACCGGGTGCGTCGCGGTGGGCTCCACGAGCTCGCTCGCGGCGTGCAGCTTGATGGTCTGCTGCCCGAAGCTCACGGCCCGGCGGTCACCGGGGAAGGTCACCGTGCGCATCCCGAGGATGCGCTCGTAGAACTCAGCCGCCCGATCGACATCGGCCACGGTGAGCACCAAGTGGTCCACTCTGTCGATGTTGATCATTTTCCTCCTCCGGGAGCTCCGTCCCGGGTCCGCCGTGCGCGCCGCGCGCCGGCTCGTCGGCATCCGCTGTTCCGCGAAGTAGGCAGGCTATCCCGGCTATCACCCGAAAGGTCCAACTGGGGCCCGACTCGTTCACGTTCCGGTCATCTCAGTGGTTGAGACAGCCGCGCCGCCGCGAAATGATCTCATCGTGATCAAGCCGCAATCTCCGCAGCTCGGAGACCACGCACTCGGCATATGCCGACACCCGGCGACCGCGCGGTCACCCCGCCGCACGCGATCCTCCGCACACACAGCGTGCGGTCCCTTCAGTGTGCGGCGGAGTCCCAGGAACGGCCCGCGCCCACCGAGACCTCCAGCGGCACGTCCAGCGGGTACGCCGAGCCCATCTGCTCCCGCACGATCCGCTCGACCTCGGCACGCTCCCCGTCGACCAGCTCGATGATCAGTTCGTCGTGCACCTGCAGCAGGATCCGAGACCGCAGCCCCGCCTCCCGCAGCGCCTGGTGCGCGCCGAGCATCGCGACCTTGATGATGTCGGCCGCGCTGCCCTGGATCGGCGCGTTGAGCGCCATCCGCTCCGCCATCTCGCGGCGCTGCCGGTTGTCGCTGAGCAGGTCGGGCAGGTAGCGGCGGCGACCGAGGATCGTCGAGGTGTAGCCGTCCTCGCGCGCCTTCGACACGACCTCGTGCAGGTAGTCCCGCACCCGGCCGAAGCGGGCGAAGTAGGCGTCCATCTGCGCCTTGGCGTCCTCGGCGGAGATCCGCAGCTGCTGGGCCAGGCCGAACGCGGAGAGCCCGTAGGCCAGGCCGTAGGACATGGCCTTCACCCGGCGCCGCAGCTCCTGGTCCACCTGGTCGATCGGCACGCCGAACGCCTGGGACGCCACGAAGTTGTGCAGGTCCTCCCCGGAGCGGAACGCCTCGATCAAGCCCTCGTCGCCGGACAGGTGGGCCATGATCCGCATCTCGATCTGGCTGTAGTCGGCGGTCAGCAGCTCGGAGTAGCCGGAGCCGACGACGAACACCTCCCGGATCCGGCGGCCTTCCTCGGTCCGGATCGGGATGTTCTGCAGGTTCGGGTCGGTCGAGGACAACCGGCCGGTGGCCGCGATGGTCTGGTTCAGCGTGGTGTGGATCCGCCCGTCGTCGGCGACGGACTTCACGAGCCCTTCGACGGTCGTCTTGAGCCGGGTCGCGTCGCGGTGCTCCAGCAGGTGCTGCAGGAAGGGGTGCTCGGTCTTCTCGTACAGCCCCTGCAGCGCGTCCGCGTCGGTGGTGTAGCCGGTCTTGGTGCGCTTCGTCTTCGGCATGCCCAGTTCCTCGAACAGCACCACCTGGAGCTGCTTCGGCGAACCGAGGTTGATCTCCTTGCCGATGACCGCGTAGGCGTCCTGCGCGGCCTGCTTGACGCGGCCCGCGAAGTGCGCGCCGAGCTCGTCGAGCAGGTCGGAGTCCACGGCGATGCCCGCGGCCTCCAGCTCGTCGATCACCGCGAGCAGCGGCAGTTCGAGGTCGGTGAGCAGGCCGCGGCTGTCGATGCGGTCCAGTTCCGCGTCGAGCGCGTCGGCGAGCTCGCCCACCGCTCGGGCCTTGACGAGTTCCGCATTGGCGGCGTCGGCCTTGTCCTGCTCCTCGTCGGCGAGCAGGGACAGCTGCCCGTCACCGCTGTCCTGCTCGGCGCGCAGCTCCCGCTGCAGGTAGCGCACCACCAGGTCGGGCAGGTCGAACGAGCGCTGCCCCGGCCGCACCAGGTAGGCGGCGAGCGCGGTGTCGCTGGTCAGCCCCGCCAGCGCCCAGCCGCGACCGCGCAGGGCGTGCAGCGGGCCCTTGACGTCGTGCGCGGCCTTCGGCAGCGCCGGGTCCGCCAGCCACTCCCCCAGCGCCTTGTCGTCTTCGGGGGTCAGCTCGGTCGCGTCGGCGTAGGTGCCCGCGCCGTCCGCGTTCACCAGGGCGATCCCCTGCAGATCACCCGCACCGGTCGTCCAGGTCCCGCTGAACGCCAACCCGATCCGCCGCCCGTCCCGGGCGTGCCGGTCCAGCCAGCCCGCGAGCTCACCCGGCGCGACCGCGCCACCGGTGACCTCGAAGCCCTCTTCCACTTCGGGTTCCGCCGCGGACAGCGTCGAGAACAGCCGTTCCCGCAGCACCCGGAACTCCAGGTCGTCGAACAGCTTGTGCACCGCGTCCCGGTCCCACTGGGCCATCGCCAGGTCGTCCGGGGTGACCCCCAGCGGCACGTCGTGCTCGAGCTGGGTGAGCTCGCGGTTGAGCTGCACCGAGGCCAGGTTCGCCCGCAGCGCCTCACCGGCCTTGCCCTTGACCTCGTCGGCGCGGTCGATGAGCCCCGCCAGCGAGCCGAACTGCTGGATCCACTTGGTGACGGTCTTCTCCCCGACACCGGGGATCTTCGGCAGGTTGTCCGACGGGTCGCCGCGCAGCGCCGCGAAGTCCGGGTACTGCTCGGGCGAGAGGCCGTACTTGTCCTCGACCGCCTGCGGCGTGAACCGGGTGAGCTCGGAGACGCCCTTCGTCGGGTACAGCACGGTGACCTTGTCGGTGACCAGCTGCAACGCGTCCCGGTCCCCGGTACAGATCGCCACGGAGAAGCCTTCACCGGTGGCCTGCGTGGTGAGCGTCGCGATGACGTCGTCGGCCTCGTAGTTGTCCTTGCTCAGCACCGGCACCGACAGCGCCCCGAGCACGTCCTGGATCAAGCTCACCTGGCCCTTGAACTCGTCCGGGCTGGCGCTGCGGTTGGCCTTGTACTCGGTGAACTTCTCGCTGCGGAACGTCTTGCGGGACACGTCGAACGCGACCGCGAAATGGGTGGGCTGCTCATCGCGCAGCAGGTTGATCAGCATCGAGGTGAAGCCGTAGACCGCGTTGGTGTGCTGGCCCGTGCCGGTTTGGAAGTTCTCCTTCGGCAGGGCGTAGAACGCTCGATAGGCCATGGAATGGCCGTCGATCAACAGCAGACGTCGGTCTTCGGAAGCCATCACGTCGCGGGAGTCTAGGCTGACCCACCGACAGCGCGTGCGGCGAGGCACGAGGAGGGGTGGACCGTGACGGCGACCGAGAACGAGCAGCCCGTGAACGATGCGATGGCCAAGGTCCTGAACCCGGATCCGGACCAGTTGCAGTACCGGATGGGCATCGAATACGTCGAATGGTCACCCGAACGTGTGGTCGCGACGATGCCGGTCGAGGGCAACAAGCAGCCCTACGGACTGCTGCACGGGGGCGCGAACGCGGTGCTGGCCGAATCGGTCGGCTCGATCGCCTCGGCGCTGCACGCGGGAGAGGGCCGGATCGCGGTGGGGCTGGAACTGTCCTGCACGCATCACCGCTCGGCCACGGAAGGCGTCGTCACCGGTGTCGCGCTGCCCCTGCACCGGGGCCGCAGCACCGCGACGTACGAGATCGTCGTCACCGATGAGCAGGGCAGGCGCACCTGCACGGCACGCCTGACCTGCGTCATCCGCGATCAGCCGAAGGGCTGATCACTCCAAGTTCTCGAGCACCGCCTGGGCCACGGCCTTCATCGTGGTCCGGCGGTCCATCGCGGTCCGCTGCAGCCAGCGGAACGACTCGGGCTCGGAGAGGTTGTGCTTGCTCATGAGCAGCCCCTTGGCGCGTTCGATCGTCTTGCGCGCCTCCAGCCGCTCGCTGAGGTCCGCGACTTCCGCCTCCAACGCCTGCACCTCGGTGAACCGGGACACCGCGAGTTCCACGGCCGGCACCAGGTCGCGCTTCGCGAACGGCTTGACCAGGTAGGCCATCGCCCCCGCGTCCCGCGCACGTTCCACCAGGTCGCGCTGGCTGAAAGCGGTGAGGATCACCACGGGCGCGATGCGCTCGCCCGCGATGTTCGAAGCGGCTTCGATGCCGTCCATCTTCGGCATCTTGATGTCCAGGATCACCAGGTCGGGCCGCAGCTCCTCGGCCAGCCGCACGGCTTCTTGCCCGTCCCCGGCCTCACCGACGACCTGGTATCCCTCTTCTTTGAGCATCTCAACCAGATCGAGCCTGATCAACGCCTCGTCCTCGGCCACGAGTACGCGACGTTCGACGGGCTTGGCCTCGCCTGGGTCCTCGGCAGCCGGCGTGGTCACCGGGTCCTCCTGGGGTAGTTCTGACACGGTCCAGTGCGTTCAGCACCGGGAAAATCCAGCTTACCGGCCACCCCCGCGCGCTGAGATGACCAGGGAGGGTGACCATCCTGACACCGATTTCCACCACGTGACACCCGTGCTACCAGCAGGGTTCGCCCCCGCACCCACTACGCCAACCCCCCACCTGCGCACGGTGATCACCACTCCCGTAAGCTGGCCGTGCTCAGCCCCCGTAGCCCAATCGGCAGAGGCGGCGGACTCAAAATCCGTACAGTGTCAGTTCGACTCTGACCGGGGGCACCAGCTTTCACCAGCGGAAACAACCGAAATCTGGATCATTTGTAGTTCGCTGGGTGCAGCCTTGGGCGCGATTATGCTCAAGCTCTATTCCTGCTTTTCGCTCAGAACCCGCGAGCGCGGAGCGCGCCACTGGCTTCCGGGCGGTCGTGTACGCGGGCGTCGATCCGGTCACCGGCAAGCGGGTCTACCTACGCGAGACGATCAAGGGCACCGACGCCGCGCGCAACTTCGACGCTGCCGCGCTCGCTGCGACGGCACGCCCCAGATCGAGAAGCACACCCGCGACGGCGAGCACGATTGCGCCGAGCCCGGCTGCAAGCCGCACGTGTGCACGCCGATGGGCAACTCCACGGTCCGGCAGATCCACGCGATCCTCAGCGGCACGCTGGACGCGGCTCAGCGCTGGGACTGGATCAGCTCCAACCCAGCGCGCATCGCCCGGAAACCAAAGCAGAAGCGCCCCGAACCCGATCCGCCGACTCCCGCCGAGGCAGCGCGACTCTCGGAGCGCGCGTTCGAGATGGACGACGACTGGGGCACGCTCGTGTGGCTCGCCATGGGACGAGGAGTCCACGGCGACGGCGTTGCGCGAGGCGAGCAAGGAAAGCGGCTGGGAGGCGGTCGGGGAGTCCGAGCATCTGGCGAGCTTCGAACTGACGAGAAATGCGGCTGATACCGGCGAAATATGGAGCAGTAGTCACGCAGTTCCTATGTCCGCATTTTCCCAACCTCGAGGCAGTTTTGGCAATCCGATCAACACATCAAGATTCATATGATCTTTCAGTAGAGATCTAAGATTTCTCCCATCGATCAGCTCAATGCGCCCACTTCTTTGTGCAAATTCACGACTGTCTTTTCCGAACCAACTGGTCGCAACGAGGACACCCTTGGTGGCACTTTTGTCGTACATGGCTCCACTCAAGGCATACACCGACTCCGGGTCGACTCTGTCTTTGTATCGTTTTGCCTGGATTATGCACAGCCCACTTAGGATCGGATCAGTGTTATAGGCAAAAACATCGACACCGCCATCTCGGCTCATCTGGACGTTCTCCGCCACCATGCCAATCTTCTCGAAAAGCTGCCGGATCAAGTACTCGAACTCGTTAGGCTTGAGGGAGAGCAAGTCCATTCTGCTATCCAGTCCCGCAACAACATCCATTCCTTCCACTGTCTTATACCGCGAAAGATCAAATTCGACTACCGGCCGAACCGGTTCCAGGTCGTGAGGATGCTGCGAGACAATGGCATTCAAGCGACGCAAGCAAGCTTGCGAATCGAACTCCTCTGAATCAATGACAAGAGAGTCAAAAAAATCACGCTCAATGTGCACGCTGATCAGGCACGGACGTATGACCTGACCAGTGGCAGGGTCCACCGCAGATACATACCCATTCAGAACTACATCTGTTACGAGCGGGACCGGCGAGGCATCGAACGTCTCAGCAATACCCCGTATCGCAGTCCTGGATAACACCCGACCATACGCTTCCTGCACCTCTGCCGTCTTGAGCGGGACAGGTTGAATTTCTCCTTTGCTTTTTACGTGTTTGTATTCCGCTACTTTCGGGACCACCTTCTGAGGCGGGAGCTCGTATTCCACGATTAACTCCCTAGATTCAGGATGATACTCGACCAGGGCTTTAGGTCGCGGAAAATCAAACGCGAATTCGCTGGCCGTCAAAACTTTAGAAACTTCCTTTGACAAGCCATCTGGACCTTCGCGATTGAAAGCTTCAGATATAATAGATGCCGGTCCTCCTGAAAGATTACGGGCACGGTCGGTGAGCACTGACTCTAGCCTGCTCCTGAGTACAGATATGTTTTTCGTCTTGACTTGGGCCTCGGTTTCGAGCTGCTCGATTTTCCTACTCTTATCTTCTCGCGCTCGTTCGGCCTCTTTCCGCTTACGTGCGCGCGCGTCTGCCTCAGCCCTGCGTTGACGCGAAAGTCGTTCCTTCTCCTTCTCGGCGGCAACTCTCTTTCGGGTCCGCTCTTGCTGCTCGACCTGCCTCTGCGCGGCCAAACGCTGTTGCTCTTCTTCCCGTTGGCGCCGCCTCTGTTTTTGCTCCTGTTCCTTTCTAATCTTTCTCTGTTCTTGCTCAGCCAGGCGCTGCTGTCGTTCTTGCTCCTTCTTCCGGCGAACATGCGCTTGCCACAACGTTTCAGCCAGCGATTTTTTCTTCGCCACACGTGCTCCCTGAATCTCGATGCCACTGTCAGCCCAAGTGAATCTACATCGAAACACCGACAGGAACTTTCGATACACCAGCCCAAAGCGGCGATCGACATTAAGTCAAGACCCAAACGGGTGCACACATTGCCACCAACAGGCAAGGAAAGTTGCTGAAGAAATTAAATTCTTAAGGAAACACGTCCTCTGACGATGCGCGTCCTGGGTGCGAACCTCCGCCCAAGTTGCTCGCAGAGCCACGTCTCCGTCACCGGTCCGCGCCCGTTGCCGCGCTACCGGCACGGCCAAGACTTTGCTCCGCGTTAGAGCGTCTACGAGCCCATTGCCGGGGCACCGTGTGGAGGGGGCCTGGGTCAGGTCAAAGAGTCGACCGAAGCATGGGCCTCGTCCACACCGAGACTTCTTCCCTCGACGAGGCGTCGCTGGCGCACGAACTCTTCCGAGGCGACAAGGTCGATGGCCGGGCCGGTGGCCCTGCCGAAGGGATGACGCTCTTCCAGGCCGGGCGATGGCTTCGTCTGCAGGACGAGCAAAGCCGCGCTGAGGATCTGCTCGGCCGTTCTGGCGTGCCGAGCTCCGGGACGAGCATGCCCGGGTTCACCTTCCGTCGTGATTCGCTTGCGTTCGGTAACCACAGTCGAGCGAAGATCGCTACCATCCCGGGCACTGGATGCGTCCAGATCATCCGACGAGGCAGCGCCCGTCGACTCGGGGACGGCTTGCCACACACTTGGGGAGAGGTCTTGTACACAGCGGAGATCAATCGACGGCGTCCGGCCTGCTTGCTCCTGCTCATCGATCAATCCTTTTCCATGTCCGAGCAGTGGGAGCAGAACGGTCCGTCCAAGGCGCACATGCTCGCACTGAGCGTCAACCGCTTGCTCGGGAATGCGGTCATCCAGTGCAGCAAGGGCGACAACCGGATCCTCGACTACTTCGAGGTCGGCGTGATCGGCTACGGCGCCGACGTGCGGTTCGCGCTGCACGGTGCGAGCGGCGAGCGTCCGCTGCTTCCGATCAGCGAGGTCGGCGACAACCCGCAACGCGTCGACGACGTGATGCGCAAGGAACCCGACGGGGCCGGCGGCATCATCCACGTGCCGATGGCCACGCCCGTCTGGGTCGACCCGGTCACGAATGGCGCAACGCCGATGGTGGAAGCTCTCGGTGTTGCCGCGGAGGTCTTGACGGAATGGGCAGCCGAGCACCCGACCAGCTTCCCGCCGATCGTCATCAATTTGACCGACGGGATGAGCACCGACGGTGACCCGCAGTCGGTCGCGAGCCGGATCCGTTCGGTGAAGACGAACGATGGCCCAGCACTCATGTTCAACGTCCACCTCTCGAGCGCGTCGATGGCCGAGGTTCTGCTCCCGAACGTCTCGGATGGGCTCCCGGACGACTTCGCGGCACGGCTGTTCGCGATGTCCAGCGAACTGCCCGTGCAGATGGCCGAGGCTGCGTCCGCACTGGGCTACCGGCTGCAACCGGGCGCCCGCGGATTCCTGTACAACGCGCAGGCGACATCGGTCATCGAGTTCCTCGACATCGGCACCCGGCCGATCACACCCGGAGGTCCGCCGGAACTGCCCGCGGGTCCGATGTCGAACGCATGAGCACATCACCGGATCCCGTGGTTCGCGCACCTCTCGACGTCGTCATCCGCACGGTCCCGAAACGGGGAAATGCGGCTGAGGAGAACGAAGACAGCGCGGCTGGGGACGCTGAAGGTGGTCGTTTCGCCGTCGCCGACGGCGCCTCGACCACCGCTCGTTCCGAGGTCTGGAGCGCGATGCTGGCCGAGTCGTTCGTCAACGGCGAAGATCCGCTCGCGGACGATGTGCTCACCAGGTTGCGCAGAGATTGGTGGGCCCGCGTCAACGAACTAGATCTCGCATGGCACGCCAAGGCGAAGCTGGCAGGAGGGGCGGCAGCGACCTTCCTGGGCGTGGTGGTCGAGGCGGATCGGTACGCCCTGTCTTCCGTCGGCGACTCCTGCATGTTGCACCTCGCCGAGCAGAAGCTGCTGTCCGCGGCACCGCTGACCGAGTGGTCGGCGTTCTCGAGGTTCCCCGAGGCAGTGCACACCAGATCAGACATTGCTGTTTCCCCTGCTGAGATCCGGTCGGTCAGCGGCACGCTCAGCGAGGGCGACGTGTTGCTCCTCGCTACGGACGCCGTAGCCAAGCACCTCCTGCGGCACCACAGCGAGACCGGCGCGTTACCACCGATCCTCGACCACCTAGCGGATGAAGACGAGTTCGCCGACTTCATCGAGCGGGAACGAGAGCGAGGGCTCGACAACGACGATTCGACGGTATGTGTGGTGTGGACGTGAAACTCCCGCAGCTCATCGACTACCAGCAGGCCGTGCAGGCGAAGCTGTTCGCTGACCCGGCCCTGCGCCACGGCACACCGATAACCAATCCGCTCAAGCAGGCCACCGTCGTCAGCGGCGGGTTCGCGTTGACTTTCAGGGTCGAGGTTCCCGCCGCCGGGGGTTCCCGAAAGCAGTTCGCGGTCCGCTGCTTCCACAAGCAGGGCACTCGTTTGGAGGAGCGGTACGCCGCCGTCGCCGACTTCATCGGTCAGCACCGGAAGAACCTCGACTTCCTCACCGACGTCGCGTACGTGCCAGCAGGCATCCAGGTGAACGGGAATCTCTTCCCCATCGTCCGGATGCCCTGGGTCGGAGGTGAGCGGCTCGACGCCTGGGTGGAAGACCACATCGAGGAACCGCACCGGCTCGACCGGGTTCGTCAGCAGGTGAAACGGGCTGCCCATCGACTGCGCGCCGCCGGGGCGGCGCACGGCGATCTGCAGCACGGCAACATCTTGGTCGACCAGCACGACCACATCCACCTGGTCGACTACGACGGGATGTACTTGCCGGTGCTGTCGACCCTCGGCGCGGCCGAACGCGGGCATCCTGACTACCAGCACCCCGACCGCGGGGAGAGCTTCGGCGATCACCTGGACGTGTTCGCGGCGTACGTGATCGACCTGTCGTTGGAAGCGCTCAAGCACGAACCGAGGTTGTGGCAGGACTTCAACACCGGCGAGAACCTCATCTTCGAGTCGGCCGACTTCGCCGATCCGGGGCGCTCCGAGCTGTTCGCGAAGCTGACCTGCATCTCTGCGGTGGAGGAACGAGTGCGCCGGCTTCGCCAGGCGTGCGAGGCGGAATTCACCACGATGCCTGCGATTCTCTCAGGTGAGCGAACGAGTGCCACGCCCAGCCGCTCGACCAGGCCGAAGCGGCCCGCCGGCCCTCGCGCCCTCGACGCGCACGATCACGTCGTTCTCCACGGACGCATCGGCGACCGCGTCACGATCGTCGGTAAGGTCCTCGGCACGCGCATCCACCACCCGTCCCGGACCACGTTCATCAACTTCGGTGACTGGAAGAACGGCAAGACCTTCCGGATCGTGGGCTGGGGTCCCGTCACCTCGCGCTTGGAGCAGCGTTACGGCACTGATGCCACGAGGCTCCGCGGATCGTGGGTGACCCTCTCCGGGATGATCGCGTCGTACAAGGACCGGCCGCAGATGGTGCTGGATCGGGTCCAGACGCTGCGGGTGCTCCGCGAGGCGGACGCGGAACGACTCCTGGCACCACCCGAACCCCGAGCTGAGCCCACGCCTCAGAACGCGCCACGAGCGGCGCCGGAGCCGGCGGCATCGGAACCAGCGGCCCCGAAGACGCGGCAGTCCGCAGCACCCGTCGACGGCTTCCACCGCTGGAAAGCACCACCGAAGCCCCAGAAGAAGGACGACCTGGACCAGCGCCTCGATCAGATGTACTCGTCCAGTTCCTCCCGCACCCCCAGAACAACGTCCCCGCCTCCAGCACAACCTCCCCCGGGCCCTGCGAACCACCGCAGGTACCCGCTGCCGTCACCACCGCCCGCACCGGCAGCATCCCCGCCTGCCGCTCAACCGAGCGCTCCGCAGAAGCCGCCTAGTCGAGGTCTCCGGGACAGGTGGTTCGACATGTGCGACCAGCTGGCGAACCTGCTTGACCGGTGGCGCAAGTGACTCCGCGGCGACACCGTCCCCATCAGCGCGCAACGTCGTTCCGACGAAGCGATGCTGATCTCGCCGCCGCATTGCACGAGCGTGTGCGAGAAGCGGTCTTCGTTCTCGGCGACGGTGCAGATGTTCTGCGGTGGACCGCTTACGTCAGCGGGTGTGGACGATCGCCGGCGGCACGCCCGCCCGTCAGGCGCCGGGTCTGCGGGCGACTCCGGCCCAGATCGAGGATTGTGCCGGTTCTGAGAACTTCAGCTTCCGGGAGTGGTTCGGGCTGTAGTCCTCGGGGTGCCACTCCCAGGTCCAGGCCATTCCGGGGTCCATCAGCTCGAAATCGCCGAACAGGTCGCGGATCTCATCGCGGGTCCGCCAGATCACCGGGCTCGACGACGCGTCGTACATGCGCTTGATCCCGGCGAGGTTCTCCTCCATGCCGGGGGGTAATCCGTCGTCGGTCAGGTGCGAGATCGCCAGGTACGAGCCCGGTGACAGCAATTCGCGGTAGCGCTTCATCACGGTCGGTGAGATGTCGACGCCGTCCGGGCCGGGTTGCTGCACGTGCAGGACCGCGATCAGCAGGACGGCGATGGGCTCGTCCATGTCCAGCACGCCGGTTTCGATGGCGCGCTGCCACAACTTGTTGGGGTTGCGGAAATCGGCGTTGATGGCCGCGTGGCGGTCCGGGTCGCCGTGCTTCTCCAGCAGCATCTGCGAGTGCGCCACGGCGACCGGTTCGTTGTCGACGTAGACGACCCGCGAGTCGAGATCGAGCTCGTCGGCGATGGAGTGCGTGTTGCCCATGGTCGGCACGCCCGAGCCGATGTCGATGAACTGCCGGACTCCGTGGGCGACCAGGCGGCGCACCGCTCGGTGCAGGAACAGCCGGTTGCTGATGGCGATCGGGCGCAGCACCGGGTACTCGTCGAGCACGCTCTGCCCGAAGCCCCGGTCGATGGCCCAGTTGGCCTTGCCGCCGAGGTAGAAGTCGTAGACGCGCGCGACGCTGGGCTTGCTCAGATCGACGCTCTGCGGAGGGAACGGGTCCTCATCCATCTTGCTCATTCGCATGATCCTTCTATCCCGGCCGGGCGATCGGCAACACATCGTAGCTTTGTGATCATCCTCGGTGAACGGCGCACGCGGGTCGCGGGCTCGACCTGGTCAGAGGACCTCCGGGGAGCGGTGGAGGGCACGTCCCGAGGGACGTGCCCTTCTCCTCGCTTGCACGGTCAGGTGTCACCCGTTGATGTGGCTCCCTCCGGCGACGTCCACCGCGGAGGGGTCTCGCGCCGGCGTTCCTCGGTGCGCGCCGGGTCAGCGAGCGCAGATCGAGTGGAGCGCTTCGTCCAGGGCCGCGCGGTGGATCTGGTCGAGGTCGGCCGACTCGGTCGCTACCGCTCGGTCCAGGGTCGGGGCGCAGTCCGGGGCCTCCCGCAGGGGTTCCGCCGCTTCGAGGGCGGTGATGATCTCAGTGCCGATGCGGTCGAGTTCGGGACGGATCGTGGTGAGGTCCGGCTTCCCCGACGGCCGCAGGGCGGGTTGCGCAGCCCACTGGCGCAGCAGGTCGTTCTGCACCTGGGTGCTCGCGGTGATCTGGTCCTGGAAGACCTGCGCCGCCCACTCGGGGTCCACTCCGGCGCGGGCGGCATCGGCACGGGCTCCGTCGATGACGACGGCTTCGCGGGCCGGGTCGGTGACGGCCTTGCCGGTGCCGAACTTCGAGGCGGCGACCTGGTCGGAGAGCACCGCCCGCTCCTCCGCCAGCCGCACGAGGTCGGTGACGCCGTCCGCACCCGCCACCGGCTGCGCGGCCGCGGGTTCCGCCGGTGCCCCGCACCCCGCCAGCAGCAGCGCGGCGACGAACACGGCGGCAGGGGTGATCTCGACTCGCTTCACGTTCTTCCTCCTCGGGGAACCACGACGATCCGCGGTGCACACGAGCGTGCCGTGATCATCGTCCTCCCCGTCCGCTCCCGGCGCCACGATCGATCCCGGTCGGGACAACCCTCGCCGCCGGACGGACCACGGACCGCACCCATCGACTCCTGGCGGATGCGGCCCGCGGCGGCCGGGCGTCACGCGGGCAGCAGCGGCCAGACCGTGATCGTGCTCTTGAGCTCGGCCCGCTCCGGCCATTGCGCGGCGACGTACTGCGGATCGATGCTGTCGGCCGTCGGCAGGGCGAACAGGGCCGCCGTGGGCACCTGCGCGGTGGGTTCGGCGTTCGGGTCCTGGGTGATCCTCGCCCGGCCCGGCGAGTCCGCGGTGATGCGGACCTCGGGCGAGTGCTCGCCGGGATTGTCGATGTCGACGGGCAGCTGGTCGCTGATGAAGTGGAACGACATCGCGTGCGGGTAGCCCTGCAGCACGCAGTCGGTGGCCGGGTCGGCGGCGGTGAAGTCGAGGGCGAACTCCTCGGGCGAGGCCTGGTCGACGGTGACCCGGAGGTCGTCGGGGCCGCACCAGTCGTCCTCGGCGGCGACGGCCGCGCCGGTGCCGACGACCGCGGTGGCGGCGACGGTGGCGGTCACGGCCAGGAAAGCGGCGCTGCGACGGATGTTCATGCGTGTCCTCCTCGGGACGAACCTTCTCGATCACCCGGTGGACGCCGATGCGGACCGCGCGGATGCCGTCGCGTCGGGCTCGTCACGTCGGAGCAACCTGGGAGGCTTAGGAACGTCCGCAATGCGACCTGATCCGGCTGGTGCGCGCCGTGACGAAGGCGGCCCGGCGAAGTCAACCGGGCCCCGGGAAGACGCTGCCGCAGCCGGGAACCCTCACCGTCCCGCGTCGCGGTAGGTGGTGCCGGTGAGGTTGGGGGCGGTGCCGTCGTAGAGGCCGGTGGGGCTGGTTTCGGTGGAGAGCGTGAACCAGGAGTAGCGCTCCACGAACGGGAGTCCTTCGAGCATCTCGGTGGAGTTGCGGACGAAGTCGGCCTGCTCCTGCTCGCTCGGGTAGCGCGGCTGCCCGCCGGAGAAGTCGATGAGCGCGTATTCGGTGAGCCAGACCGGTTTCCCGTAGCGGTCGTGGACGGCTTGGACGTAGCTGCGCAGGTGTTCGGTCGCCTCCGGGGAGAAGTCCGCGCCGTACCAGTGCAGCGGGATGAAGTCGACCTGCAGACCTCGTTCGGCGGCCCCCTGCATGAACCGGTCGAGCCAGCCGCCGTCCAGGTCGGCGCCGGTGGCGACTCCGGGCGCGCTCAGGCGCATCCCGGTCTCCTGCAGCTGCGGCCACAGGTCGAGGGCCTGCTCGACGGTCATGTCGGCCTGTTCGGCCATGTCGGGTTCGTTGAACGCCAGCAGGGTGGAGCCGGAGTCTTTCGCCGCGTCGAGGGACTGCTGGTTCACCTCGTCGGCGCCCCAGATCATCGGGACGAACTCGGTGCCTTCGGGCGCGGGGACGTCCTGGTCGTCGGCGGACCAGTCGTAGAACCAACTCACCCCGACGTCGCCCAGTGCTTCGTCGACGCCGGCGACGTCGTTGACGCTGACGCCCTTCTTGGCGGCGTCCTCGGCCGCGGAGGTCGCGGGAACCAGCAGCAGGGTCACGACCGTCGCCAGCGCGGGCAGCAGCGATTTCCGGGTGAACATCAGATCCCCTCGTGGAAGGTCACGGTGAAGCCGTCGCAGGACGGGCAGTTGCGCATGACGTCGTTGCCGGGTTCCTGGTCGTGCTTGGACCACGCGTACGCCCGGGGGCAGTGCTCCTGCACCGCGTCGCTGTAGGGCGTCCGCTCGTCCCGGCTGGGGTTGGTGCACAGCTGCGGCTGCCCGTCCGCGCCGTCGGTGAGGTTCTCCGGCGGGCAGTGCTCCAGGAGCGGTTCGGAGCAGCCGACCTGTTCGCACTGGCCGGAGTCGGGCGGCGGTTCGGCGCCGGTGGGTTCGATCGTGATCGGCAGGGCCACCGCGTTGACGTAGCTGACGTTGTACCAGGGCGCCCCGGCATCGTTCGGGTCGAAGTTGAACTCGGCCAGGCCGGTCGGCTGCTCGCCCGTGGTGCAAGTGCCGGGTTCGGTCCCGCAGTCCCCCACGGCGCAGTGGAACGATTCGCCGGGCTCGCCGGAGCAGTCCTGGCGCGCGAAGAACTTGCCGCGCCAGTACTGCGGTTCGCCGGACTCCGGGACGGTGATCGTCGCCGATTCGCCGTCGGCCAGCACCGGCAGGTCGGTGAGCTGCTGCGAGCCGTCCGCGTTCACGTTGGCGCCGATCCACAGCGTCTCGCCGGAGCGGTTGGCGAACGTGATCGTGCGGTCGGCGGTCGACGTTCCCTGGGCCGTCGCCGCTCCTGCGCCGAACAGCAGCAGGAGTGCGACCGCGAGCAAGGACGCTGTTTTCCGCATGAGCCCTCTCGGAGTGGTCCGGGGATTTCGACCTCATCGTAGGACGCGCACGACCCGTCGATTCGCCTGAAGTTTTCCCGTATTTCGCGGCGACGACGACGTCGGAATTCATCCTTGCGGCGGTTTCGGCGAATGCGGACGCCGGTTTTCACCTTGGTCGCGGCGGGGTTTCCCGGGACTTCGCGCAACCACGTCCTCGGCGATCATGAGACGTTAGGATCGCGGCCATGTGGTCGTTGCCGTGGGCCGATGTGCTGGTGGGCGGGCAGGGGCGGTCATGGCGGACCGTTCCGCAGGAGCGATCGGTGCTCGTGGTGGTGCACACGGTGACCGCGGCGACCCGGCTGTTCGACGTGCTCGGGCTCTGGTCCGGCGATCACCGCGTGCAGACCGCCTTCACCTGCACTCGGACCAGTGCTTTCACCAGCGGGACGGAAGAATTCCTGCGGGAGCGGGGAATTGAGCCGATCCCGTGGGAGCAGGCGGTGGAACGCGAATTCGACCTCGCCGTCGCCGCCAGCTACGGCGGCCCGCTGCACGCGCTCCGCGCACCGTTGATCATTCTTCCGCACGGAATGGGGTACAACAAGTTCGCGCCCGGCGACCGGCATCGGGAATCCGCTCGCAACCCCGTTTTCGGCCTCTCCGAATCCACCTTGGTGCACGACGGCCGTCTCGTTCCGTCCGTCGCGGTCCTGTCCCACGCCGAGCAGCGGGATCGGCTGCGGGAGTACTGCCCGGAAGCGCTCGACGTCGCGCTGATCGCCGGTGACCCGTGCTTCGACCGGATGCTGGCGAGCCGTCCGCTGCGCGAGACCTACCGGCAGCGGTTCGGCGCCGGCCCGGACCGGCGCGTCGTCGTGGTCTCCTCCACGTGGGGCGGGGAATCGCTGCTCGCCCGCTGCCCGTCGCTCGTCGCCCGGCTCGCCCGGCGCCTGCCGCTCGACGAGTACCGGATCGTCGTGGCGCTGCACCCGAACATCTGGTCCGCGCACACGCCGTGGCAGGTCCGCGGCTGGACCGACGAGTGGACGCGCGCCGGTGCCACCGTCCTGCCACCGCACGAGGGGTGGCGCGCGGCGCTGGTCGCCGCGGACGTCACCATCGGCGACCACGGCTCGGTCACCTTCTACTCGGCGGCGCTCGGCGTGCCGGTGCTGCTGGCCTCCGCTCCGGTGGAGGCCGTCGACGCCGTCTCCCCGATCGCCCGCTTCCTGCGCGCCGCGCCGCGGCTCGATCCGGACGGTGATCTGCCCGCCCAGCTAGAGTCGGCGATCTCCGCGCACGCGCCGGAGCGCTACGACTCCATCGTCGAGCACACCACCTCGGTCCCGGGCGAATCGGCGCGGCTGCTGCGATCCACCGTGTACGAGCGGCTCAAGCTCGACGAGCCGCTCTTCGAGGCCGAGACCACCGCCGTGCCCGTCCCGCCCGCGGCCCCGGCCGGGCCGAGCAGCCAAGTCGTCCATCTCGAAGTCCACCGGCACCGAGCCGTGGCGACGCGGCTGCCCGCCGAATCGCTGCGGGAGGCGCAGCGGCTGCCCGCCGACGCGGTGCTCGTCGCCACCACCTCCGAACCGACCCGCCGCTGGCTGGAGTGGGCCGAGATCCTGCTGCACGACGATCGCTGCGCCGATCCGCGGCAGTGGATCCGCGCCACGCTCGCCCGGCTGCCGACCGCGACGCTCGCGGTGACGCGCGACGAGGCGGGGCGCTGGGTGGTGGGCGGTCGCGACACGCCCCTCGTTCGCTTCACCGGCCCGGACGATCTCGGCCCGGTGTTCGCCGCCTTCGTGCACCACCGGATCGCATCGGCGGAGCAGAGCCTGCCCCCGTCGGTGACCTTCCGGCTCGGCAGGCGGGTCGCCTCCGCGCGGGTGGAGGTGGACTGAGCGCGGCGGCTCAGCCGCGCCGCTGCTCGGCGAGGACCTGTTCGGCCTGGTCGAGGAATCCCCAGGTGCGGTAGATCGACGCGGCGCGCTCGAAGTGCTCGCGCGCCTCGTCCGGGGCATCGGCGGCGACGGCGCGAGCGCCGAGCGCGTGGTGGATCTGGGCGATCTCGAAGTGGCGGTTCTCGCCGGTCATGTGCCGCAGCGCCGCGTGCAGATCGGCCTGCGCCTGCTCCGGGTGGCCCAGCTCCACCGCCCGGATTCCGCGCCACAGCAACGACTTGTGCTCGTTGTGCACGTCCGGTTCGGGCAGCGACCGGAACCCCTCGACGGCTTCGCCGAGCAGTGCCACGGCCGCGTCCGGGTGCTCCACCGAACCGAGGTGCATCTTCGCCAGGGACGTGCGGCGCTGGTCGTCGATCTCCGCGGCCAGTGCGAGGTTGTGCCGCAGGAGTTCCCGCGACGCGTCCCGGTCGCCCTGCTCCCGGCGGGCGATGCCGAGCGATTCGACCGCCGTGGCCGCCAGTTCCGGGAGGTCCTGCTCGCGCGCGATCCGCTCGGCGCGGGCGAACAGTTCCGCGGCCTTGTCCCGTTCGCCGCGGTGCCGGAAGGCGAAACCCCGTTGCACGAGCGCGAGTCCGGCCGCGAACGGGTGCCCGTGGTCGTCGGCGACGGCGACGGCGTGCTCGTTGACGGCGTCCATGTCGTCGAGGTGCTTGGCCCGCTCGTGGAACGGCCACAGCGCCACCGCCAACCGGCACACCTCGGCGTCGCCGTCGTCGTGCAGCAGCCCGGCGACCGCGCGGAGGTTGGCGCGTTCGGCCTCCAGCCACGCCTCCGGTTCGGACACCGACCCGGTCAGATCCAAGTCCGGCCAGAGCCGTTGCAGCCAGCCGCGTTGCGGCATCACCGCGTTGCCCGCCGGAACGGCCGTGTCCACGTAGAACCGCAGGAACCGCGCTCGCACTGCGGGATCGGTGCCGAGCCGGCGCGCGTGGGCGCGCACCAGCCCGTCCACGAAGAACCGGCCCCGCGCGCCTTCCTGCACCAGACGTGCGTCCACCAGCCGGTCCAGGCCGTCGCGGACGTCGTCCTCGCTCGCTCCCAGCGCCGCGACGAACGCGGGCACGCCCACGTCACCGGAACCGGGGTGCCGGCCGAACGCCGCGTAGAGCAGGCGATCGCGATCGTCGAGCCGGTCGACGGCGGTGTTGAGCACGGCGGTCACCGACAGGGACTCGTCGCGGGACAGCACGGCCAGGCGCCGGTCCTCGCGAGCCAGTTCCCGCACGAGCCGGTCGACGGGGCGCTGCGGCCGGTCCGCCAGCAGCGCTCCCGCCACGCACAGCGCCAGCGTGGACCCCTCGCACCGCTCCACGAGCGCGTCGACGTTCTCCGGTTCCGCTTCCGGTCGCGGGTCGTCGGCGGGCAGGATCCGCTGCAGCAGCAGCCGCGCGGATTCCGGGCTCAGCGGATCGAGCTCGACGTACGCCGCTTTCTCCCGCTGCCGCAACGCCCCCAGCGGACCGGCCTCGGTGACCAGGACGACCGAGCGGCCCTCCCCCGGCAGGAACCAGCGGACCTGCGCGGCGGTGACCGCGTCGTCGACGACGACCACGACGTTCTTGCCGGTGCTCCAGGAGCGGAAGAAGTTGGACCGGCCCTGCACCGTCGCGGGGATCTCCGACGCGGTGTAGCCGACGGCGATGAGGAAGTCGCGCAGCGCTTCGCTCTCCGCGCCGGATTCGCCGTCGGTTCCGGACAACCGCGCGTAGAACCGGCCCGCGAACTCGCCACCGTGGTCGGCGACCCAGCGGAACGCCGTCTCGCTCTTGCCGCCGCCGAGCGGGCCGCGGACCACGACGACCCGAGGTGCCGCGTCGCCGGATTCCGCGAAGCGGACGGCTTCGGTGATCGCCCGGAGCTGGCGCTCGTTGTTGGTGTAGGACCGGGTCGGCTGCGGCACCTGCCTGGGCGGGTGCTCGGCGGGCCGGGACGGGGCGTAGAAGTGGATGCCGCCCTCGACGTGCCCGGCCTGCGCGACCGCGTGGGCCGATCCGTCGAAGCTGTTGCCGGTCACCGTCGATCCCCCTGCCGTCCGAAGATCACCGGGGCCACCCTAGCGCGAGGTGACCGTCCGCGACCACGACATCACCGAACCCGCCCCGCCGGTGCCGGCACGTCCGTCGAACCGGTCCGCGTTCGGCGGCGGCGTCGGGCCACCGAGGCTGGACGGCGTCGAGCGCGAAGTGGTTCTCTCGACGCGAGAACCGTCCGGACCGCACGGGGAGGGCTCATGACCCACCGGCCGGAATCGCCGTCGAGCGCCGTACCCGGGCACCTCACGCAGGAGCGGCTGGAGATCCGGCTCCGGATCATCTCGGACGAACTGCCGGGCAAGACCTCATGACCACGACGGAGGTAGCAGGATGACCCGCGACGCGGTGATCGTCGAACCGGTCCGCACGCCGGTGGGGCGCTACGGCGGGGTGTTCTCCCGGATTCCGGCGGCGGAACTCGCCTCGACCGCGATCCGGGCGGTCCTGGACCGCAGCGGGGTGCCCGCCGAGCAGGTCGACGACGTCCTGTTCGGCCAGTGCTATCCGAACGGGGAGGCTCCGGCGATCGGCCGCGTCGCCGCGCTCAACGCGGGACTTCCCGTCGAGGTGCCCGGCATGCAGGTCGATCGCCGCTGCGGATCGGGATTGCAGGCCGTGCTCGACGCGGCGATGCGGGTGCAGACCGGGGTCGCCGACGTCGTGCTCGCGGGCGGCGCGGAGAGCATGAGCCTGGTCGAGTTCTACTCCGACCAGATGCGCTGGGGCGTGCGCGGCGGCGGGATCGAACTGCACGACCGGCTCGTCCGGGCCCGGCTCACCGCCGGAGGCGAGCACCACCCGGTGCCGGGCGGGATGCTCGAAACGGCCGAGAACCTGCGCCGGGAGCACACGATCCCGCGCGCGGAGCAGGACCGGCTGGCCCTGCGGTCGCACCGGCGGGCCGTGGCCGCGATCGACGACGGCCGCTTCGCCGAGGAGATCGTGCCGGTCACCGTCCCCGGCAAGCGCGGACAGGGCGACGCCCTCGTCGACCGCGACGAGCATCCCCGCGCCGACGCGTCGGAAGAATCCCTGGCAGCGCTGCGGCCGGTGCTGCGCGCGCAGGACCCCGAGGCCACCGTCACCGCGGGCAACGCCAGCGGGCAGAACGACGGCGCCGCCGCGTGCCTGGTGATGAGCCGCGCGAAGGCCGACGAGCTCGGGCTCACGCCGATGGCGCGGCTGGTGTCGTGGGGCGTGGCCGGGGTCGCGCCGCGCACGATGGGCATCGGGCCGGTGCCCGCCACCGCGAAGGCGCTGGCGCGGGCGGGGCTGGCGCTCGCCGACCTGGACCTGATCGAGCTCAACGAGGCGTTCGCGGCGCAAGTGCTCGCCTGCACCCGCGAATGGGAGTTCGGCGACGGCGACTTCGACCGCCTCAACGTCAACGGTTCCGGTATCTCCCTCGGCCACCCGGTGGGCGCGACCGGGGTGCGGCTCCTGACGACGCTGCTGCACGAGATGCGCCGCCGCGAGAGCCGCTACGGCTTGGAGACCATGTGCATCGGCGGCGGCCAGGGCCTGGCCGCGATCTTCGAGCGGATCTCATGAGCCCGCTGGAGGGCGTGCGGATCGTCGAGTGCGCGAGCTTCGTCGCCGGGCCCTCGGCCTGCCTCGCGCTCGGCCAGCTCGGCGCGGACGTGATCAAGGTCGATCCGCTCGGCGGAGCCGCCGACCAGCACCGCTGGCCGCTGGCCCCGAGCGGGCGCAGCCTCTACTGGACCGCGCTGAACAAGGGCAAGCGGTCGCTGGCGGTGGACCTGCGCTCGGACGAGGGCAAGGAGCTCGTGACCGCGCTGATCACCGCGCCCGGCCCGGAATCCGGCGTGCTCGTGAACAACAGCGTCGGTCGCCGGTGGCTCGCGCACGAGGTGCTGACCGCCCGGCGCCCCGACCTGATCCACCTGCGGGTGCAAGGACATCCCGACGGCAGACCCGCCGTGGACTACACGGTCAACGCCGAAGTGGGCGTGCCCGGCATCACCGGCGACGAGCAGGGTGCGGCGCCGGTCAACCACGTGCTGCCCGCCTGGGACCTGATCACCGGCATGACGGCGGCGACCGGGGTGCTGGCCGCGCTGCGCGAGCGCGCGGCGACCGGCCGCGGCTCCTGCGTCGAACTGGCGCTGGCGGACGTCGCCACGGCCGGGGTCGCCAACCTCGGCTGGCTCGCCGAAGCGGAGCTGCGCGGCGGCGACCGGCCCCGCCACGGCAACCACGTCTACGGCAGCTTCGGCGTGGACTTCGAGACCGCCGACCACCAGCGCGTCATGGTCGTCGCGCTCACCGGGGGCCAGTGGACGGCGCTGCAGGAGGCGACCGGCACGACCGACGTGTTCGCGGCCCTGGCGGAACCGCTCGGCGCGGACCTCGGCCAGGAGGCCGACCGCTACCGGCTGCGCGAGACCATCGCCGCGATCCTGCGGCCCTGGTTCGCCGCGAGGACCTTGGCGCAGGTCCGGGAGCGCTTCGACGCGGGGCGAGTGCTGTGGAGCCGCTACCGGGGCATGGCCGACGTCGTCGCCGAACACCGCGCGTCCGCAACGGAAACGGTGCTGACCTCCGTCGACCAACCCGAGATCGGGCCGTCGGTCGCCGCCCGCTCCCCGCTGCGCTGGGACGGCGAGTACGACGACGCCTCCCCCGCGCCGCGCTTGGGCGAGCACACCGACGACGTGCTCACCGAAGTGCTCGGCTTGAGCCCGGCGGAACTGGGCGGGCTGCACGACCGCGGCGTCATCGCGGGAACCGGCTGACCGACGTCGCGGTCCTACATCGTGAACGGTGTGAAAAAAGAACGCGCAAAATCTTGATCGGTTCCAGACTGCCGATCAGAATGCTGCACGTGCCCAGGACGACCGCGGACTTCGAGCGGATGCTGCGCGAGGCGGATCTGCGCGTGACCCGCCCGCGCACCGCCGTGCTGACCGCGGTGCACGAACACCCCCACGCCGGCACCGATTCCATCCTCGAAGCGGTGCGCGAACGGCTCCCGAAGGTCTCCCACCAGGCCGTCTACGACGTGCTGCGCGCGTTGACGGGAGCCGGGCTGCTGCGCCGGATCCAACCGATGGGTTCGGTGGCCCGCTACGAGGCGAGGGTCGGCGACAACCACCACCACGTGGTGTGCCGGTCGTGCGGCGTGATCGCCGACGTCGACTGCGCGACGGGCGCGGCTCCCTGCTTGAGCGCCTCCGATGGTCACGGCTTCGCCATCGACGAAGCGGAGGTCATCTACTGGGGAACGTGCCCCGACTGCTCCACCTCTGATCCCGAACAACGCACTGATCCCGAAAGGACTCCCGGTGACCGACAGCCCTGACACCGAGACCGGTGGTTGCCCCGTCGCGCACGGCGGCCGCATCCCCCACCCCACCCAGGGGAACGGCAACGACACTTGGTGGCCGAACCGGCTGAACCTGAAGCTGCTGGCGAAGAATCCCGCGGTCGCCGACCCGCTGGGCGAGGACTTCGACTACGCCGCCGAGTTCAAGACCCTGGACCTGCCCGCGGTGAAGCGCGACGTCCTCGACGTCCTCACCACCTCGCAGGACTGGTGGCCCGCCGACTTCGGGCACTACGGCCCGCTGATGATCCGGATGGCGTGGCACAGCGCCGGCACCTACCGGGTCAGCGACGGCCGCGGCGGCGCCGGATCCGGGCAGCAGCGGTTCGCGCCGCTCAACAGCTGGCCGGACAACGTCAGCCTGGACAAGGCCCGCCGCCTGCTGTGGCCGGTCAAGCAGAAGTACGGCCGCAAGCTGTCCTGGGCAGACCTGCTGGTGCTCGCGGGCAACGTGGCGCTGGAGTCGATGGGCTTCGAGACCTTCGGCTTCGCCGGTGGCCGCGTCGACGGCTGGGAACCCGAGGACGACGTGTACTGGGGCTCCGAGACGACCTGGCTCGGCAGCGACCAGCGCATCTCCGACGGTGAGCAGCGCAATCTGGAGCAGCCGCTGGGCGCGACCCACATGGGCCTGATCTACGTCAACCCGGAAGGCCCGGAGGGCAAGCCGGACCCGGTGGCCGCCGCGCGCGACATCCGCGAGACGTTCGGCCGGATGGCGATGAACGACGAGGAGACCGTCGCCCTCATCGCCGGCGGGCACACCTTCGGCAAGACCCACGGTGCCGCCCCGGACTCCAACCTCGGCCCGAACCCGGAGGCCGCGCCGCTGGAAGCGCAGGGCCTCGGCTGGTCCAACGCCCACGGCACCGGCAAGGGCGCCGACACCATCACCAGCGGCCTGGAGGTCACCTGGACCTCCACGCCGACGCAGTGGGGCAACGGCTTCTTCGAGAACCTCTTCGGCTACGAGTGGGAGCTCTACCAGGGCCCCGGCGGCGGCTGGCAGTGGAAGCCGAAGGACGGTGCCGGTGACGGCACGGTGCCCGACGCCCACGACTCGGCGAACAAGATCGCGCCGAACATGCTCACCACCGACCTGTCGCTCAAGCTCGACCCGATCTACGAGCCGATCTCGCGGCGGTTCTGGGAGAACCCGGCGGAGTTCGCGGACGCGTTCGCCCGCGCCTGGTTCAAGCTGACCCACCGCGACATGGGCCCCGTCGACCGCTACGTCGGCCCCGAGGTCCCGTCCGAAGAGCTGATCTGGCAGGACCCGATCCCCAAGCCGGACCACGAGCTCATCGGCGACGCCGAGATCGCGGCGCTGAAGGCGGACATCGCCGCCTCCGGGCTCACCGTGCGCCAGCTCGTCTCCACGGCGTGGGCCTCGGCGTCCACGTTCCGCGGCAGCGACAAGCGCGGCGGCGCCAACGGTGGCCGCATCCGCCTCGAACCGCAGCGCAGCTGGGAGGTCAACGAGCCGGAGGCGCTCGCGACCGTCATCACCGCGCTGGAGGGCATTCAGGAGTCGTTCAACGCCGGGTCCGGCGCCAAGAAGGTCTCTTTCGCCGACCTGGTCGTGCTGGCAGGCGGCGTCGGTGTCGAGCGGGCCGCGAAGGCCGCCGGATTCGACATCGCGGTCCCGTTCACGCCGGGCCGCGGCGACGCCACCGCCGAGCAGACCGACGCCGAGTCGTTCTCGCACCTCGAACCGGCCACCGACGGGTTCCGCAACTACGCGGGCAAGGGCTCGACGCTGCCCGCCGAGTACCAGCTCATCGACCGGGCGAACCTGCTCACCCTGAGCACGCCGGAGCTGACCGTCCTCGTCGGCGGCCTGCGGGTGCTCGACGTGAACCACGAGCAGTCGCAGCAGGGCGTGCTCACCGACCGGCCGGGCACGCTCACGAACGACTTCTTCGTCAACCTGCTCGACCTGGGCACGACGTGGAAGCCCGCCGACGAGTCCTCGACGACGTTCGAAGGCACCGACGGCTCCGGCAAGGCCATCACCGGCAGCCGCGTCGACCTGGTGTTCGGCTCGAACTCCGAGCTGCGGGCCGTCGCCGAGGTCTACGCCGCCGCCGACGCCCAGGAGAAGTTCGTCGGCGACTTCGTCAAGGCCTGGACCAAGGTCATGAACCTGGACCGGTTCGATGTTGCCTGATTTTCGGGCTCTTTCTGCTTTGGTGTCCGGGTAACGGAACCTCAGTCGGTCTCTCGCTGCGGGATCTTTTTCCCAAGTGGCTCCGCCACGAGGGAAAAAGCTGTCCTCGCGAGAGACCGACTGAGAACCCGCCGGTGGTCGGCTTTTCGACGTGGGCTATGTGCTTCGCACATACAGGCACGGCCTCCGGCCGCAAGGCAGACGGGGCTTCGCCCGCCCCAAGGCACGGCTTCGCCGCAAGGCACGGCCTTCGGGCGGGCGGTGGGATCGGTTTCTTGTTGTGAACGGGCCTTCACTGCGGGTGGGTGGGGGCCCGTTTCGCGTTGTGGGAACGTGACCCCCCGGCGCGGGGGTGGGCGGGCGGTGGCGCATGCTCGTGCTGCGTTCCCATTTCCCAGAACCAAGGCCAGGAGGTCAACGCCGTGTCGTCTAGCCCCGTGGGCGCCGCCGACGTGGACGCCGCCGCAGAGCGGTTCGCCGCAGCGATCCCCACGACCCCGCTGCACCGCAACGAGCGGCTGTCCGCTCGCCACGGGCTCGACGTGTGGATCAAGCGCGAGGACCTCACCCCGGTCCGGTCCTACAAGGTCCGCGGCGCCTACAACTTCATCGCCCAGCTCTCGCCCGAGCAGCGCGAACGCGGTGTCGTGTGCGCCAGCGCGGGCAACCACGCCCAGGGCGTCGCGTTCGCCTGCGAGGCGCTGGGCGTCACCGCCCGCGTGTACCTGCCGCGCACCACACCGCGGCAGAAGCGGCAGCGGGTGGCCCGCTTCGGCGGGCGCCACGTCGAGGTCATCGTGCACGGCGACACCTACGACGACGCCGACGCCACGGCCCGCGCCCACGCGGCGGAGACCGGCATGACGCTGATCCCCGCGTTCGACGACCCGCGCACCATCGCCGGGCAGGGCACCGTGATCCGCGAGGTCGTCGAGCAGCTCGGCTCCGCGCCGGACGCGGTGATCGTGCCCGTCGGCGGCGGTGGGCTGCTCGCGGGCACGCTGTCGTGGCTGCGCGAGACGCACCCGGAGGTCCGCGTCATCGGTGCCGAGCCGCAGGGCGCGGCGAGCATGGCGCTCGCCCTGGACCGCGGCGAACCGTCGCCCGTTGAGGACCTCGATCCGTTCGTGGACGGCGCGGCGGTGCGCGTCGTCGGCCGCCACCCGCACGCCATCGCGGCGGCGGAACCGCCCGAACTGGTGGCCGTGCCGGAAGGCCAGATCTGCGTCGAGATCCTCGACCTGTACCAGAACGACGGCATCATCAGCGAACCCGCGGGCGCGCTGTCGCCCTCCGCGCTCGCCCAGGACCTCGGCCTGGCACCCGGCTCGACGGTGGTGTGCCTGCTCTCCGGCGGCAACAACGACGTCAGCCGCTACGCCGAGATCGTGGAGCGGGCGCTCGTGTTCGAGGGCCGCAAGCACTACTTCCTCGTCGAGTTCCCGCAGGAACCGGGCGCGCTGCGGCGCTTCCTGGACGACGTACTCGGCCCGGACGACGACATCGCGCTGTTCGAGTACGTCAAGCGCAACAACCGCGAGACCGGCCCCGCGCTGGTCGGGATCGAACTCGGCGCCCCCGAGAACCTCGACCCCATGCTCAAGCGGATGGACGCGATCCCGCACCGCATCCAGCAGGTCCCCCCGGACAGCCCGCTGTTCCACTTCCTGGTGTGAGTTCGCTGGGTGCGGCCTCCTCCGGCGGAGGGGGCCGCGCCTGGCCCGCCCAGCCGTGCACGGGCTCGTGCACTATGCCGTTTCGGTGAAATCCGGTGGTACGAACCTGTTTTCACCGAGCAAGTGCGGCCGGATGATGTTCAGCTGCGCCCCGTTGTGGGATCTTGTGCCTTCGCGCGCCGTGCGCGTCGCTGCCCGAGGAGGCGTGGATGCCGGATCCAGCGCCCCGCCACGATCCCGGTGCACGAGCGCCGCAGCCGGAGAGCACCGTCATCAGCGTCGCCAGCACGACGGGCGACGTCGTGCAGGTCGGGCAAGCCCGCGACATCAGGATCATCCACGAGCACGTCCATCCCGCCCACGGACCGCTCGTCGAACCGCTCCGCGCTTTCACCGCCGCGGTCCGCGACCGGTGGGACGGCGAGTCGGAGCGGATTCCGATTCAGGTGCGCTGGCAAGAAGCACCGGAAGAGCTGACGGATCACCGCGCGAACATGCGTGATCGCGACGGTGCCGACCCGCCCGACCCGGCCGGCACGCTGGACCGGATCGCGGAGGTCTTCCGGAGAACGCCGGACGGGCGGCTCGTGGTCCTGGGCGGACCCGGCGCGGGCAAGACCTTCCTCGCCACCCGGTTCGTGCTCGACGTGCTGGACCTGGTGAAGGATCGCCACGACGACCTGGCCGTTCCGATCATCTTCGACCTCGGTTCATGGGACCCCACCGCACGCTCGCTCAGGGAGTGGATGCTCGATCGGCTGGGGCTCGACTTCCCGCGATCGGACACGGACACGCTGTTCCGGGCCGGTCACGTGCTGCCCGTGCTCGACGGCTTCGACGAGATCGCGGAGGGACTGCGGGACGTCGCGCTGAAAGCGATCAACGAATACCGGGGCCCGCTGCTGCTGACGAGCCGCCCGGCGGAGTACGCGGCGGCGGTCGAGACCACAAAAGCGCTGGAAAAGGCGACGGTGGTGCAGCTGTGCGAGCTCACCCGGGACGAGGCGACCGACCACCTGTGGCGCACCGCGAAGAAGCGGATGAACCACGACGGGAGCACCCGGACCGGCTGGGATCCGGTGTTGCGAGCGCTGCGCGAGCACCCGGACACTCCCGCATGCCGGGCGCTCACCGCGGCGTTGAGCTCGCCGCTGATGGTCTGGCTCGCCCGGACCATCTACGCCTACGGCAACGATCCGGAGGAACTGCTGGACACGACGCGGTTCGGCGACCGGGAGGCGCTGGAGGACCACCTCCTGAGCAGCCTCGTACCCACGGTCTTCGACCCGATCCCCGGCGGGCACTCCGAGAAGGCCTCCCGCAGGTGGGACCCCGCGTACGCCGAGCGCCGGCTGCGCCACCTCGCACGGCACCTGCAACGGCTGCACGACGCGCAGGACCTCGCCTGGTGGCAGGTTTCGCGGAGCATGCACCGCGCCTCCCGCGCCCTCGTGATCGCCCTCGTGATCGGGCTGACCGTCTTCCTGGCCGTATTCCCCATGCACGTGGCGATCGGCCTGTGGGCCGGGCTGGACCTCGGCGAAGCGCTGCGGACGAGCAGGACTTCCGGTCTCCTCAACGCGGGCGCCGCCGGTATCGCGTTCGGCATCGCCTACGCAGCGGTGATCACCCTCGGCCGCGCGGGCACGGAACCCTCTCGGATGCGGTTGCCGCTGCACGGCGGCGGGAGTGTGCAGCGGAGCTCCGGCAAGCGGATCGCGACCCGGATCGCCGTGGCCGCGCTGCTCGGGATCGGGTTCGGCTTCGTGGGCGGAGCCGGCTCGCGCCTGGTGCTGGCCTGGCTGGAGAACCCGCTGCACCTGACGGCCTTCTGGGTGGACGGCGTGCTGTACGCGATCATGTACGGGACCGGTTCCGCGGTGGTCTTCGGGACGGCCGCTCTGCTGGAGGCGCCCATCAGGACCGAGTCGGCCGCCGACCCCATCAGCCTGCTGCGCAGCAACCGCGTCACGACGCTGCAGATGCTGCTCGTCTTCGGGCCGGCGTTCGGCGTCGTCGTCGGGCTCAGCGGGAGCGCGCTGGTCGCGCTGTTCGGCGGGAACCTCTGGGGCGTCCCGCTGTACTGGAACGCCATCGCGATGATCCAGTACGCGGCGGTGGGCGCGGTCGGCGGCGGGCTCGCGGCCGCCCTCAGCTTCACCGCGTGGGGCGAGTGGCTCGTGTTCGGCAGGCTTTGGCTGCCGCTGGCGGGACGATTGCCATGGCGGACGGTCACTTTCCTGCACGACGCCCACCGGCTCGGCGTGCTGCGCACGCACGGTTCGGTGTACCAGTTCCGGCACGGGCGCCTGCGCGACCACCTCGCGGCGACCGAGCACGCCATGAGCCGCGAGGGGAACGGCTCCAGGTCAGCGCCGTGAGGCGGGCGGCGTCCGGACGCGGATCGCGCCGCGCCCGGACGCCGTTGATCACCGGTTCGCCGCGCCCCAGCTGATCGGCATCTTCGAAGGGCCGCGGGTGGACAGGCCGTCCTTCCACTCGACGCCCTCCTCCCCCGCGGCCAAGCGCAGGTCCGGCAGGCGGCGCAGCAAGGTGTCCAGCGCGACCTGCAGCTCCATCCGGGCCAGCGGCGCGCCGAGGCAGTGGTGCGCGCCGTGCCCGAAGCCCACGTGCGAGGCCTCCTCGCGCAGCAGGTCCAGCACGTCCGGCTCGGAGTAGACGGCCGCGTCGCGGTTGGCCGAAGCCGTGCTCGGCAGCACCGCCTCCCCTGCCTTGACCGTCACCCCGCCCAGCTCGACGTCCTCCAGCGCGTAGCGCGGGATGCCCGCGCCGTTGCCGAGCGGGACGTAGCGCAGCAGTTCCTCCACGGCGCGCGGGATCAGCGCGGGGTCGTCGCGCAGCCGGGCCAGCTGGTCGGGGTGCTGAAGCAGCACGTAGACGAAGTTCGGGATCTGCGAGGCGGTCGTCTCGTGCCCGGCGACCAGGATCGCCTCGGCCAGCGAGAGCATCTCGTCCTCGGTGAGGCGGTCGTCGTCATCGCGGGCGGCGACCAGCGCGCTGAGCAGGTCGTCGCGCCCGTCGTCGTGGCGGCTCTCGCGGCGCTCGGCGATCAGCCTGGCCATGTACTCCCGCAGCAGGCCGACGCATTCGACGACCTCGTCCAGGGTGAACTTGGTCGTGGACAGGAAGGCGTCCGACCACACCCGGAAGTCCTTGCGGTCCTCGTAGGGCACGCCCAGCAGCTCGCAGATCACGGTGATCGGCAGCGGCAGCGCGAAGTCCTCGACCAGGTCGGCGGGCGTGCCGCGTTCGACCATCCCGTCGACGAGGCCGTCGGCGATCTCCTGCGCGCGCGAGCGCAGGCCTTCGACGCGGCGCTGGGTGAACGCCTTCATGACCAGTCGGCGCAACCGGCTGTGCTCCGGCGGGTCCATGCTCATGATGTTGCCGCTGGAGCCCTGGATCGGTCGCATCCGCGCCTCGTCGCGCCCGGCCCCCGCGGCGCGGCTGAACCGCTTGTCGCCGAGCACGAGCTTGACGTCCTCGTAGCGGCTGGCCAGCCAGCCCGGTTCCCCGTACGGCAACCGCACCCGGATCAGCGGCTGCTCGCGCAGCTCCTCGAACAGGGGCTCCGGGTCCAGCCGTTCCGGTTCGCTGAACGGGAAGGACTTCGGCTCCGCGGTGGTCATCCACGACTCCTGTGGTCGAACGTTCGGGACTCCGACCACGCTAACAGATAAGTCAGACGACTGTCTTACTGATGTCTTTGCTTGGCTTGAGTAGTGGGGCGGGTGGCGGAACCTCAGCGTTCTTCTCGCTGCGGGATCTTTTTCCCAAGTGGCTCCGCCACGAGGGAAAAAGCTGTCCTCGCGAGAAGAACGCTGAGAACCCGCGGGTGGTCGTTCTGCTTTGGTGGTCGCTGCTCAGCGGCTTCGCCGCTGACAAGAGAACGACCAACAACGCACTCACCTGGGACGACAAGATCAACGGGTCGAACGGTCGCGGAAGCGGCTCGCCGCCGCACCCGAGCGGGGGCGGCGGCGAGCCGGTCGGCGGCGCTGGAGATCAGGGGTGTTGGAGGCGCTGCATGAGCAGGCCGACGTAGTCGTCCAAGTCGGCCTGGATGCAGGGGTCCTGGCCGTGCTTGCCGTTGCAGCCCTCACCCCAGCCGCTGCCGTCGCCGTAGTCGACGAAGCGGTGCGGAATCCCGGCCGCCGTCAACTGCCCGGACATGACCATGGCGGTGTCCCGGACCCACGCCTCGCCCAGCGCCAGGACCGGGTCCTCGGCCAGGTTCCCGCCGTTGCCCGCGTAGAACGCCACGCCCATCCCGCGCAGCGGTTCGACGTGGTGCGCCGGGCTCTGCGCGTTCCACACCCCGTCCAACGGCCACACCGGCGAACCGAAGATAGCGTCCGGCGGATCCAGCGGAGCACCCATCTCGGTCAGCTGCGTGGACCCGACGATGGCGCCCCGCATCCGCGGGTCGAGCAGGTCGAGGTCTCCGGAGAAGCTGCCGACGTGGCCGAACAGCTCCGGCCGGTGCTCGGCGTAGTGGAACGCACCGAAACCGCCCATCGAATGCCCCGAGATCGACCGGCCCTCCCGCGAGGCGATGGTGCTGAGGTTGGCGTCGACCAGCGGGATCAGCTGGTCCAGGTGGAAGGACTCCCAGTTCTGCTTGCCCGAGGCGCCGGGGGCGACCCAGTTCGAGTACCAGCCGCGCCCGCCCCCGTTCGGCGTCACGGTGATCAGCGGGGCGTCTTCGGTCGCCCGCTCGGTCAGCGTCTGGTAGCGCGCCGAGATCGGCTGCTCCGGGGCGCCGTGCAGCAGGTAGTTCACCGGGTAGCGCACGCCCGGGTCGTACTCCTCTGGCAGCACGACCAGCACCACGTGCTCCCCGGAGACCTGGTCGCCGATCGGCGGGTGCTCCGGGACCTGGTCGGTGGCGACGGTCATCGTGAACGTGCGGTGGTTCTCGTCGACCCACTCCGGCTGTTCGAGCACGGTGATGCCGAAGCCGTCGTCGAAGCGCGGCGGCGCGTCGGCCGCGGTCGCGGCGGGTGCGGCGAGCGCCGACGCCGCGGTGAGGCAGCACAGCGCGGCGGCGCAGCGGCGCGCGGTGGTGCGCATGGGCGTTCTCATCCGGGTTCCCCCATCCGGTGATGTCCCGCCTCCCCTGACGGGATCAGCGACAGCAGACCAGCACCGCACCGCCCTGCACAGCTGCCAGTCGGGTGAGGGCGGCGCCAGTCCCTGGTTTCGGGGAGAACTCGGCCCGAATCGATGTTGCTCCGCCCCGGATTGTGGGATCTTGTGATCTCCGGAGTGCGGGGAGACGCTTGTCGAGGGGGCGCCCATGCCGCAGCGGGACGAGCAGGACGCCATCCACAACGAGACCAGCGGCCACGTCGGCGGCGACGTCCACCACTTCGGCGCGGTCCACGGATCGGTCCACTTCACCCGGCAGCCACCGGAGGACGCTCCGCTGCTGCGGACGCTGGCCCGCGAGGTACGCGTGCGGTGGGAGCTGGAGGAGCGCAGGCGACTCGTCCTGCAGGAGCTCCCGATGCGCTGGTATTCCGCTCCCGCGCAGGCATCGGAAGGCGGAGCCGGTCGCGACGATCCTCGCGAGGTGGGCGAGATCGCGCGGTTCTTCCGGGACATCGCCCCGCGCCGATTGGTGGTCCTCGGCGACGCGGGCGTCGGGAAATCCGTGCTGTGCATGCGTTTCGTGCTCACCACTCTGGAGCGGCGAAGCCCGGACGACGCGGTGCCGGTGCTGTACTCGCTGGGTTCGTGGAACCCGAGCGCGATGTCCCTGCAGGATTGGCTGATCGAGCGGCTGTCGAAGGACTACCCGCTGCCCGGCGGCGTGGCGGACGCGCGGAACCTGGTGCTGGACGAGAAGGTGCTGCCCGTCCTGGACGGCTTCGACGAGATCCCCGACGAGCTGCACGCCGCCGCGCTGCGGCACCTCGGCGAGTACCGCAAGCGGTTCGTGCTGACCAGCCGCACCTGCGCCTACCGGGAAGCGCTGCGGGAAGCGGGGGCGTTGCCCGACGCGGAGGTCGTGGTGCTCACCGAACTCGACCGCGACGACCTCGCGGCGACGCTCCCGAGCACCACCGCCTTCCCCGGCGCGGACCCGTGGGAGCCGGTGCTGCGGCGGCTGCGCGAGGCACCGGACGAACCCGCCTGCGCCGAACTCGCCTCCGTGCTGCGCAATCCGCTGATGATGTCGCTGGCGCGCACCGTCTACCGCAGGCACCGGGAGCCGGACGAGCTGCTGGACACCGCGCGCTTCCCCACCAGCGCCGCGCTGCAGGCGCACCTGCTGGAGGAGTTCTTGCCCACGGCGTACCGCAACGAACCGGAGCTCTGGCCGAAGGGGCAGCACCGGCCGTGGCCCGAGCAGCGCCCGCAGCACTGGCTCGCGCACCTCGCCCGGCACGTGCGGGACTCGCGAGGTCAGGAGCTGGCCTGGTGGCGGGTCGGCGAGATGCTGGGCGCCGGTACCCGTTCGCTGGTGATCGCCCTGCTCAGCGCACTGGTGATCGCCGTGCTCGTCACGGTGGTGCACGGCGCGATCTACCTCGTCCCCGGTGGCAGGCCCCCGCTGTGGTCGCTGGCCGAGGCGCTGCGCGACGCCGGGTTCAACGGGCCGCTGGCCGGGTTCGCCGTGGGCGGCGCCCACTGGATCGCGCACCTCGCGGGCAGGGGCATCCCGGAACCGTCCAGGATGCGGCTGCTGTTCCGGGCCTCCCCCGGCGAGCAGCGGCTCCCGCGCAACGGGCACTGGCTGGCCGCTCGGGCGCTGCTGGCGGTCGTGGCGGCAGCGCTGTTCGGCTTCGCGGCCAGGTTCACCGAAGCGGTGGTCCGAGCGCTGCGGCACGAGCCGGACGCGCTGCTGGGCGGCTGGGTGGAGGGCGCGCTGTTCGCGGCCATGTTCGGCGCGGGCACCCTGATCGCCGTCGGCGCGGTCTCGCTGCTGGAGGCTCCCGTCGACGTGCGCACGACCGCCGAGCCGATCGAACTGCTGCGGTCGAACCGGCGCATCACGCTCGGCACCGTCGCCGTGTTCGCCGTCGTCTTCGGGATCGTCGTCGCCCTCACCGGGTTCGCCGCGCACGCGCTGTCCGGCGGGTCGCTGTGGGGATTCCGGCTGGAATGGGACGTGTGGGAGGCGGTTCGGCTGGGGTTGCTGAGCTCGTTCGGCGGAGGGATCTCGATCGCGCTCGGTTTCACCGCCTGGGGCCAGTGGATCGCGTTCGGCCGGATCTGGCTGCCGCTGGTGGGCCGGTTGCCGTGGCGGACCGCGGCGTTCCTGGAGGACGCCAGGGACCGCCAGGTGCTGCGCACGCACGGGGCGCACTACCAGTTCCGGCACGAGCGCCTGCTCAGCCACCTCGCCCCGCCCGATCGGGTCAGCGCGGTCGCACGGTGACCTGGGTGTCGCGCAGGACCGGGCCGAGCAGCAGGCTCGACCACGGCGGCGCCGGGGCCGCGTCCGGGGAGGGCGCGAGGATGCCGGCGATCAGGTCGCGCTCCGCCGGGGAGTTCGCCACCCCGAGGTCCGGCGCGGACGCGCCGCCCGAGGCCGAGGACGGCGTGGTCGCACCGGGCAGCAGCCCCTCGGTCCCGGTCCTGGCTGCGGGCGGCGGGTTCGAGCCGTCGACGACCGGGCCGTCCGGCGGGTACTGGGGCGCGTGCTCGAACTCGTAGCAGCGCGGCCCGCGCTCGTCGCCGAGCTCCGGTTCCTCGCCCGGCACGTACGCGCCCCGGTTCGGCGTGATCTCCAGCGTGACGTGGGCTCCCGGCTCGTCGGTGCCCACGCCGAACAGCTCGTCGACCCGGGGGATGATCCCGGCGGCCTGCGCGAACATGCAGGGGTACTGCGGCGAGTACTTCGCGAGCACGTCCAGCGTCGGCCGCGACGTGGCGTTGAGCCGGATCAGGTCCTGGGAGTGGGCCGCCAGGAAACCGGTCAGGTCGTTCGAGGTCGTGGTCAGCTGCGCGGTCATCGCGCTGAGGGCTTCGCGCTGCTCGGCCAGCGTCCTGGCCGTGGTGCTCACGTCGCCGAGCGCTCGCAGGACGTCCGGCGCGGCCTGCTCGTAGGTCTCGGCGACGCCCACCACCTGCCGCAGGTTCTCCTGCAGCTGCGGCAACGACGGGTTCAGCTCGGCGACGTAGCGGTTCAGGTCGGTGATCGTCTCGCCGACCTGCTCGCCACGCCCGTCGAGCGCGCGGCTCAGGCCGTTGAGCGTCGTGGCCAGGTCCTGCGGGTGCACCGCTTGCAGCAGCGGCATCGTGTCGGCGAGCACCTGCTCCAGTTCGACCGAGGCCTGCGCGCCGTCCTGGGTGATGACGTCGCCCGCGGCGAGGTGCCGCGCCGAGCGCTGTGCGGGCAGTTCGAGGGAGACGTAGCGCTCGCCGAACAACGTCCTGGGCAGCAGCCGCGCGGTCACGTTCGCGGGGATCTGCTCGACCTCGTCGGGGTCCAGCTCCAGCCGCATCCGGGCGCCGCCGTCGGCCGCGGTGACATCGCCGACCTGGCCGATGATCAGGCCGCGGACCTTGACGTCGGCTTCGGGCAGGATCTGGTTGCCGGTCGCTCCGGTGCGCAGCACGACGTCCACGCTGCGGGTGAAGGCGCCGCGGTACGCGCCGATGCACACCGCCGCGGCCAGCACCATGACCAGGAGGAAGGCCACGCCCAGCGCTCGTCGCCGCAGAGCCACCAGTGAACTCATCGCAGGCCCCTTTGCCTTCGACTTCGCTTCATCCGGGCGGGCGGCGAACCCCGGGAGCCTCGCCTCGACGCGTCGCCCGGACTCCGCTGCGAGCGGAACGGATGCGGCGGATGACGAGCGCCCAGCCTCACGAGGTATTGCCTGTTTGTCAACAGCGCCCGGATACCGCTCGCGCCGGGGAAAACCGCGAGTGATCGGCGGAGCACGCTCAGAACTACCATACCCGGCACCCGCGCACGATGGATTCGCGTCCAACTCGCCAGCGCGTCGTGCTTTCGAGTCCACCGGACCCACGAAGCACCCGCGCACGCTTTTTGCGGCCATCACGCAGTTCCCCAATATTGACACCTTGTCAATAAACCTGCCGCGTCCTACGCTGTGCCCCTCGGACGAGACAGGGAGCGCGAGTGGACTACGAAGAGATCCGCTACGAGATCGACGGGCCGGTCGCGACGATTTCGCTGAACCGCCCGCAGGCTCGCAACGGCTACACCGTGCGCATGGCCGACGAGCTGGCCGCGGCGTTCGACCGCGCGGACCGGGACGAGGACGTGCGCGTCGTCGTGTTCACCGGCGAGGGCAAGGACTTCTGCGTCGGCGCCGACCTCTCTGCGGGCGGGTTCGACGTCAGCGAACCGGGCGCCGAAGGCCAGGACGACTGGAAGGAACCCGCGGGCCGCTGCGCGCTGCGGATCTTCGCGATGAACAAGCCCGTCATCGCGGCGATCCGGGGCGCCGCCGTCGGCGCCGGGGCCAGCATCACGCTCGCCTGCGACTACCGGCTGGCCGCGAAAGACTCGCGGTTCGGCTTCGTGTTCTCCCGCCGCGGCATCTACCCCGAGGGCGCCTCCACCTGGTTCCTGCCCCGGCTGGTCGGCCTCGGCACCGCCCTGGACTGGATGATCAGCGGCCGGCTCTTCGACGCCGCCGAAGCCCGCGACGCCGGGCTGGTGCACGCCGCGCACGAACCGGACCAGGTGCTCGACGAGGCGTACTCGCTCGCCCGCGACCTCGCGGCCAACACCGCTCCGGTCTCGATCGCCGTGATCCGCCAGATGCTCTACCGGCTCAGCGCGCTGGAATCCCCCTACGACGTGCAGCGCGTCGACTCCCGGCTGATCGCGGGGTTGCCGACGAACGAGGACGCGGCGGAAGGGGTCATGTCCTTCCTGGAACGGCGGCCTCCGCGATTCCCGGGGACGGTCGCGAAGGACCTGCCGGGATTCCTGCCGTGGCTCGACGACGGCACGGCGCCTCGATCGGCGTGAGCGTTGTTCGTCATCGGTCAACAGCCGGAACCCGCTGTGCCACAACCCGCTCCACCACTTGCGCTGCACGACTCGGCTCGGTCGTTGACCTGCGGATAAGGTGGCGGGCATGAGTGTGCAGTCCTCGACGCCACGCCGGCGGCTCGACCCCGACGAGCGGAAAGCGGAGATCCTCCTCGCCGCGCGGCGGCTGTTCGGCACCGGCACCTACGCCTCGGTGTCCACGACCGACCTCGCCAACGAAGCGGGAGTCGCCCGAGGACTGATCAACCACTACTTCGGCGGCAAGCGCGGCCTGTACCTCGAAGTGGTCCGGCAGATGATGGTGATCCCGGCGCCGGTGACCGAGCACCTGCCCAAGACGACCGTCGAGCAGCGCTTGGCCATCAGCATCGACCGCTGGCTCGACGTCGTGGAGCGCAACAAGGAGATGTGGCTGACCGCGATCGGCCCCGAAGCCATCGGGCGCGACCCGGAGGTCGAGGAGATCCTCGCGGAGGGCGACGAGATCGCGGCCGACCGCGTGCTGGAAGCGGCGATGATGGCCGACGTCACCGAGGGCCGCGAGGTGCTGCGCGCGATCATCCGCTCCTACGGGAGCATGATCCGCGCGGCGTCCAGGGAATGGCTGGTCCGCGGCACCCTGTCCCGCAGCGACCTGCACGTCATGCTCACTGACGTCATCCTGCACGTCCTCACGACGACGTTCCCCAACGTCCTCGCCGCCCGATCGGAATGACCGGCGCCGCCCGTCACGGTGTGGACGACCTCCGCGATGTCGTTCCCGCCCGGCCTGGCCCGGCGGAGAACCCGTTGCAGCGCAGGGCAAGCCGAGCTGATCGGACGCACGCGACCGCGCCGGCGGGACCTGCCCGTAGCTAGCCGTGACCGGTGGGGCGCGCGGCGAAGTACGCGAGTTCGCGCACGGCGGCACGGGCTTCGGGCAGGAGCGCGGCGAGCAGGGTGAAGGCGTGCATCTGGCCGTGCCAGACGCTCAGGTCGCACGGGACTCCCGCCTGCCGCAGGCGCCGGGCCATCAGTTCGCCATCGCTGCGGAGCAGGTCGAGGGAGCCGACCTGGATCAGCACCGGCGGCAGCTCGCGGAGGTCCGCGTAGCAGGGGGACAGCTCCGGAGCGTTCGGTTCCACGTCCACCGCGCACATCCGCGCCACGTCGGCGGCGGCCCGCGCGGGCAGGAACGGGTCCAGGAGCCGGTTCGCGGTGTAGGACGGGCCGGTCGCGGCGAGGTCCAGCCAGGGTGACGTCGCGGCGATCCCGGCCGGGCGCGGCAGCCCGCGCTCCCGCGCCCGCAGGGCGACCGCGAACGCCAGGTTCGCGCCCGCCGAATCCCCGGCCAGCACGACGTCCTCGCCGGTGCGGCCCTGGTCCAGCAGCCACCGGTAGGCGTCGACGCAGTCCTGCACGCCGTCGTCGACCCGGTGCTCCGGGACCATCCGGTAGTTCACCGCCAGCACGGGAGACCCGGTCAGCGCCGACAGCCGGGCCACCTGCGCGCGCCAGAGCCGGGCCGAGCCCAGCACGAATCCGCCGCCGTGCGCGTAGAGGACCGCCCGCCGCGTCCCGGTGTCGCGGCCGGTGCGGACCAGGTCGGCGTGGCAGCCGGGCAGCGGGATCCGCCGCACCGTCGTGCCGAACGGGACGGGCCCGAGCAGCGGGGCGAGCCCGCCGGTGATGCCGCGTGCGCGGCGCAAGGTCTCGGGAGTGACCGGAGTCCGTTCGAGCAGCGGGCGGAGCGTCCGGCGCAACGCGGCGGCGAGCACCCGCGAACGCACCGACCCGCGGAGCGCACCGGGCACGCCGGGGCGGCCGGGCTCCTCGGACTCCTCGACCCGACCGGACTCAACCGGCCGACCTGGCGCACCGGGCACGCCGGGGCGATCAGGATCACCGGACGTATCGAGCCGCCCAGCCCCACCTGGCCCACCAGGTTCCCCGGACGGTTCTCCGATTCGATCGTCCACATCGGACTGGACCCGGCGGGATCTCGCGCCCCGAGCCGTCTCGTCGTCGGTCATGACGGACTCCGCTCTCGCCCGCCGCCCCCGTCAGCTCCGCGCCGCCGCGACCGCTTCGGTCGCGGGTTCGTGCACGTCGTCCGGCCGCGGATCGGCGTAGAGCCCGTCGATCTCGGCGGCGTACTTCGTCGCGATCGGCTTGCGGCGCAACTTCATCGTGGGGGTGAGCTCGGCACCGCCCGGTTCCCAGAACTCCGGCACGATCCGGAACCGCTTGACCTGCTCGACGCGGGCCAGGTTCGCGTTGCCCGCGGCGACCGCCGCCGACACCAGCGCGACGACGTCGGGGCGCCGGGACAGCTCGGCGGCGTCCCGCTCGTGCGCGGCCACCGCTTCGGGGTCGAGCACGATCAGCGCGGTGTTGTACGGCCGGGCGTCGCCGATCGCCGCCACGGCACCGATGAGCGGGGAGCACGCCACGACGGCGTTCTCGATGTTCGTCGGGGACATGTTCTTGCCGGTGGCGCTGATGATCAGCTCCTTCTTCCGGTCGATGACGGTGATGTAGCCGTCGTCGTCGACCGCGACCACGTCGCCGGTGGACAGCCAGCCTTCCGGGCTGATCGCCTCGGCGGTCTTCGCGGGCTCGCCGCGGTAGCGCTTCATCACCAGCGGCCCGCGCAGCAGCAGTTCGCCGTCGGCGGCGACCGACATCTCCATGCCGGGCAGGACCTTGCCCACGGTTCCGAGCTTGACCGGGTCGGCGGGCGCCATGCTGGCGATGCAGGTCACCTCGGACATGCCCCACGCCTCGGAGATCTTCAGCCCGAGCGCGCCGAAGAACGCCAGCGTCTCCGGGGAGATCGGGGCGGCGCCGGACATGGCCCACTTCAGCTCGGTGAAGCCGAGGCGGGCGCGCAGCAGCGCGAGCACCTCGTCGGCGCGCGCGTGCTCGGCCGCCAGTTCTGGTGGCACCGGTTCGCCTGCGCGCAGCAGCGCGAACCGGCGGTGCCCGACGTCGAGCGCCCACCGCAGGTGCGCTTGGCGCTCCTCGTCGGGCTCGCCGTCGACGGCCGCTTCGACGGCGGCCTTCAACTTCTCCCACACCCGGGGAACCGCGCCCCAGATGGTGGGCAGGCAGTCCGGGATCGCGGCGGCGATCCGGCGTCCGTCGGCGACCGCGGTGATCTGGGTGCCGAACACCAGGTGCAGGTACAGCGCGGTCAACCGGTCCGCGATGTGCGCGGAGGGCAGGAAGGACGTGATCCGGTCGCCGAACTCGATGGGCTGGACCTGCCCGATCGCGCGCGCCTCGAACAGCAGCGCCTCGTGGGTGGCCTCGACGCCCTTGGGGTCGCCGGTGGTGCCCGAGGTGTAGATCAGCGTGGCGACGTCGTCGGCCCGCACGGCCCGCCAGGCCGCGTCGAAGTCGAAGTCCGGCGCGGCGCGCTCCGTCAGCTGCGCCAGCGTGATCGTGCCCGCAGGCTGCTCCCCCGGCTCCGCGTCGACCACGACGATCGCCGTCAGCGACGCCCCGGATTCCTGGATGCGCTCGACGTGCTGCGCCTCGCAGACCACGACGTCGGCTCCGGCGTTGCCGAGCACGTAGGAGATCGTGCTCGGGGTGAGCGTGTTGTAGAGGGAGAACGAGGTGGCGCCCACGTGCAGCGCGCCGACGTCCACCGGGTAGAACTCGACGCGGTTGGCCATCATCAGCGCCACCGTGTCGCCGCGTCCCACGCCGAGCGCGGCGAAGCCGCCCGCGACCTCGCGCACCTGGTCGGCGTAGTCGCGCCAGGTCAGCTCCTGGGTGCCGCCGACGGTCCGCAGCGCGACGGCGTCGGGGTTCACGGCGGCGGTCCGCTGGAACGCCGCGCACAACGTGGCCGGTTCCCCGGTCATGGCAACCTCCTCGAGGAGTTCTTCCGGAACGGCCCGCAGCGGGCCGGGGGGCTCAACGACCTTCGGGTGCGCCCGCTCGCCGCCGGTCCGTCCTGGCTTCGAGGTCGCGGACGAACCGGTGGCTGCGCGCGTCCGAGACGAGCACCGCGTCGATGAGCACGTTGAGCAACCCGCGCAGCAGCCCCCACGGCTGCCAGGCGCGCGGAACGGTGGTGCTGCCCGCGCGCCGGGAGATCGCATCGGCGACCGAGCGCGCCGCGCGCTGCGCGGAGATGCGGCGGCGCAGCGGCCGGGGCAGCCGCGAGTTCAGCTCCGCCCCGAGGTCGTCCTCGTCCAGCGTGGCCTGCGCGAGGCGGGTGTCGACGATGCCGAAGTACGCGACTCCGGCGGTGGCGCCGTGCCCGGCGAGCTCCAGCCGCAGGATGCGGCCCAGCTGCTCGGACGCGGCCTTGCTGACCACGTACGCGGCTCCGCCGAGCGCGGGTGAGAAGGCTGCCGCCGAGGACACCACGACGATGTGGCCGCGCCGCGCGATCACCTCGTCGATCGCCGGGCGCACGGTGTTGAACACGCCCATCAGGTTGATGTCGATGACCCGGTCGAAGTCCGCCGGATCGATCTGGCGCAGCGTCGCGGGCGGCGGTGTCACTCCGGCGTTGGCCACGACCACGTCGATGCCGCCCGCCGCCGCGGCGATCTCGCGCACGGCGGTGTCCATGGCGGCGCGGTCCCGGACGTCGGCGGCGGTCGTCACGACCCGCTCCCCGCCCAGCGCCGCCTCGGCGGCGCGCAGCGCCACGGCGTTGACGTCGATCAGCGCGACCACGGCGCCCTTGCCGTGCAGGATGCGGGCGAGGGCGAAGCCGATCCCGTCCGCGCCGCCGGTGATCACGACGACCTTGCCCGCGACGTCGTAGTGCATTCCGCCGGGCAGCGGTATCCCGAGGTCCCGCAGGGCCGCGGCGACGCGGTTCGCAGTGGACACGTCAGCGCCTCCCGTGCAGCAGTCGGACGAGCACCCGGATCAGCCGATCCACGCGCGGGCCGCGCCGGAACGTCGTGACCGGCAGCGGAGCGCGGAAGCGCCGCCGCGTCATCGAGCGCGCGTAGGTGAACTCCTTGAGCCCTTCCGGTCCGTGCACCCGGCCGAACCCGGAGTCGCCGACCCCGCCGAGCGGCAGGTTCGGGATCGCGGCGAAGCCGACGTAGGAGTTCACCGCGACCGCGCCGGAGCGGATCCGCGCGGCGATCCGGGTGCCGTTGCGTCGGGAGAACACAGTCAGCCCCAGCGCGTACCGGCTCGCGTTCGCGCGCTGCACCGCTTCGTCGGCGTCGCGCACCTTCGCGATCGTCATGGTCGGCCCGAAGGTCTCCTCCGTCACCGCGAGGCAGTCCTCGGGCGCGTCGAGCAGGATCGTCGGCTGCACCACGCGGCCGTCGATCGCGTCCAGGCCGCCGAGCGCGACGCGCGCTCCCCTGTCGAGTGCGTCGGCGATGTGGGCGCGGACGACGTCGACCTGGCCGGGTGTGGTCATCGGGCCGAACCGGGCTTCCGGGCCGGTGCCCGCGCGGATCGTGCGGGCCAGCGCGACGACCTCGGCGACGAACTCGTCGTGCACGGCCCGGTGCACGTAGACCCGTTCGACGCCGAGGCAGGTCTGGCCGGCGTTCGACGTCGCTCCCCACACCGCCGCGTCGGCCGCCGCCGCGACGTCGGCGTCGGCGTCCACGATCAGCGCGTCCTTGCCGCCGCACTCCATGAGCACCGGCGTGAGCGTCGCCGCGCACGCGGCCAGCACCTGCTTGCCGGTGGCGGTGGACCCGGTGAACCCGATCTTGTCGACGCCGGAGCGGCACAGCGCAGCGCCGGTGCCGCCGTCGCCGGTGAGCAGTTGCAGCACGGGCTGTTCGGGGACGACCGCCGCGAAGGCGTCGACCAGCCACGCGCCGACGCCGGGCGTGTGCTCGCTCGGCTTGTAGACCACGGCGTTGCCCGCGGCGAGCGCGAACGACAACGAGCCCAGCGGGGTGAACACCGGGTAGTTCCACGGTCCGATGACGCCGACCGCGCCCAGCGGCCGATGCGCCACGCTCGCCGCCTCGTTGAGCATCAGCAGGCTGGAGCGGACGGTGTGCGGGCCGAGCACCTTCTTCGCGTTCCGCGCCGCCCAGGCGAGGTGTTCCAGCGCCATCACGACTTCGAGCATCGCGTCGGCCCGCGGTTTGCCGGTCTCCGCGCGCACCAGCTCGGCGAGCTCATCGCTGCGGCGGGCGATGATGCCGCGCCACCGGTCGAGCCTGCGGGCGCGTTCGGCGAAGCCCAGCCAGTCCCACCAGGTTCCCGCCAGGCGGGCCCGGCTCACCGAGGCCGCGACGTCGGCGGGGCCGTGCACCGGGTAGGTGCCGATCACCTCGCCGGTGAGCGGACTGCGGACGTCGAACACGTCCGGCGCGGTGGTCGTGCCCGCCGTCATCGCGCGCCTCCCGTCGCGCGGCGGGCGGCACCGTCGGCCCAGCTCCGCGTCACCTTCCGCAGCAGCGGACGGGAGAGCGCCAGCACGGGGGCGAGCCACCCGGCCGGTTCCACCGCGAAGGTCCAGGTGAACCGCGTCCCGCTCGCGATCGGTTCCAGCGCGACGTCCTCGGCGAAGCGGCGGAGACCCGGCCGGTTCGCGGCTTCGACGCCGAACGTCATCCGGCTGCCCTCGTCCCAGCGGTAGAACCGCTCCCGAAGCGAGGCCGCGCCGCGCCCGACGGTGACGGTCCGGGTGGTGCCGACGCCGAAGGGCCGCGGCGAGGTCCACTCCGCGCCGGTGATCGCGCGGGAGAACGACACCAGCGCGTCGTCGGCGGTGAACGCCTCCCACACCTGGCCGGGCGGGACCGGCACCTCGACGGTGTGTGCGAAGCGGAACCTGGCCGAGCGCAGGAAGTCGTCGTCCGACTCGGCGAGCGGATACCAGCGGGTCATGGGGCAGCCTTCCACGGTGGACTGATCACAGGTCGAGGGTGAGCCGTTCGCCGGCCGAGCGGGACACGCAGATCAGCATCGAATCCGCGCGTTCGCCGTCGAGCAGCAGCTTGTCGCGGTGCTCGACCTCCCCGTCGAGCACGCGGACCTTGCACGTACCGCAGAACCCCTGCTGGCACGAGTACGCGATGCCCGGCAGCTCCCGGCGGATCGCGGCGAGGGCGGACTCGTCGGACGGGACGGCGACGGTGGTCCCGGTCCGTTCGAGGTGCACGTCGAACGGCCTGCCGTCGCGCACCGGCAGCGCCGAGAAGCGCTCGGTGTGCAGCGATCCGGTGGGATTGATCTCCCGCATCAGGCCGCGCGCGGTGGTCATCAGCGGCGTCGGGCCGCACAGGTAGACCGCCGCGCCGGGCGCGGCTTCCGGGAGGATCGCCGTGATGTCCGGCAATCCGTGCTCGTCGTCCGGGCGGACGTCGACGACGCCGCTGTCGTAGCGGGAAAGTTCGTCCAGGAACGGCAGCCCGTCCCGCGTTCGTCCTAAGTAGACCAACCGCCATGGTGCACCGCGCCGGTGGCATTCCCGCACCATCGGCAGGATCGGCGTGATCCCGATGCCCCCGGCGACGAACAGGTAGGACTCCGCTTCGATCAGCCGGAACGCGTTGCGCGGCCCGCGGATCGTGATCCGGTCGCCCGCGGCGAGCTCGTCGTGCACCTCGCGCGAACCGCCGAGCCCGTCGGCGAGCCTGCGCACCGCGATCCGGTAGCGGTACCGGTCCGCCGGGTCGCCGCACAACGAGTACTGCCGCTGCTTGCCGGAGGGCAGGAAGACGTCGACGTGCGCGCCCGGAACCCAGCTCGGCAGCCGCGCGCCCGCCGGTTCGGAGAGCGTCACGCTGACGACGTCGGCCGCCTCCGCCCGCACCTCGTTGACGACGAGTCCGAGGTCGAATCCGCCGCGGCGCACCGGATTCGGCCGCGACAGCAACGGCGCCACACCGCTCTCCGCGAACACCCTGCGGTAAGCGGCGCTGAACCCGCCGATGGCCCGCAACACCGGCCCCGGTGCGAACCCGGAACCGGAACACCCCGCCTGCTCGATCATGGTCATCGTCTTCCCTCAGAACCCGTCATCGATCTCGTCGTCCCAGATGAACCGCGCGCGACACCCAACGCCTCGCCAACGGCGAACCAAGAGCGAACCCAACCCGCGCCTCACGGCCGAAGTCCGTGCCTTGGGCGGCGAAGCCGTGCCTGTATGTGCGAAGCACATAGCCCACGTCACAAAGCCCTCACCCGCGGGTTCTCAGGTGTCTTCTCGCGAGGACGGCTTTTTCCCTCGTGGCGGAGCCACTCGGGAAAAAGATCCCGCAGCGAGAAGACACCTGAGGTTCCGCCACCCGACCACCAAAGAAGAACGAGCCGGAAAACCCGATCATCCGTTGGCCGCCGGGGATTGGGCCAGGTAGCGCACGGCGGCGTCCATGCTTCCCAGCTGCGACGGGTGGAATCGCGGGTTGAGGTACTTCGGGATCTCGGTCACGAACAGCGCGATGTTCGGCACGACCCCGCGCCGCATGGCGCTGAGCAGCTGCAGGAACCAGAACCGGCCCTTGTCCTTCGACGGGTCGGCCTTGAACAGGTAGTGCAGCGACGACAGCAGCAGCACCAGCAGCGTGAAGCTCGCCAGCAGCGCCGTGCGCACGCGCCGGGCGTAGCTGCCGTCGACGTACATGAACGCGTCGAAGGCGACGTTGCGGTGCTCGACCTCTTCGGCGCCGTGCCAGCGGACGAGGTCCAGCATCGTCGGGTGCATCCCCTTGCGCTCCAGCACGTTCGCGTTCAGCAGCCACTCACCGATCACCGCGGTGTAGTGCTCCAGCGCCGCGAACATGCCGAGCCGCTCGCACAGCCACGCGTGCTTGGCGCGGCCCTTGAGGCCGCGGTCGCCGAGGACGTGGTCGACCATCCACTCCAGCTTCCGCGTCATCGGCTCGGTGTTCAGGCCGATCGAGGACAGGTGCTCGCGCGCACCCTCGTGCGAGGAGGCGTGCGTGGCCTCCTGGCCGACGAAACCCACGACTTCCTCGTGCAGCCGCGGATCCTTGATCAGCGGCAGTGCTTCGGCGAGCGCGTTCGACATCGCCCGTTCGCCTTCCGGCAGCACCAGGTGCATGAAGTTGATGGTGTGCGTGGCGAGCGGCTCACCGGGGATGTAGTGCATCGGCACCCCGTCCCACGAGAACTCCACGTCGCGCGGCGCGATCACGTGCGCCTCTTCGGTGTAGCGGCGGGCGCCGCGCGGGTCGACGACCGGTTTCCTGCCGATGCGGGGAAGTCGGAACATCATGACGTCCTTTGACTCGAGGAGATCGCGCTGCGCTCGGCGGCGCTGCTGGTGTGGTAGTCGGCCAGCTCGGCCTCGCGCGTTCGGGAGCGGAACGCCCGGTTGAATCCGGGGTAGAAGACGAAGTTGCGCCCGGCGTCGTTGAGGTAGTAGCTGCTGCATCCCCCGACGTTCCACACCGAGTTGCGCAGGCCGTGCTCGACCTCGTCGGCGAAGGACTGCTGCACCTCGGGTTTGACGTCGATGCTCGCCAGCTCTCGCCGTTCGATCTGGCGCAGGCAGCTCATGATGTAGGCGACCTGCGCTTCGATCGTCACGACCTGCGAGGTGTAGACGACGGAGTTCGGCCCGAGCAGGAAGAAGAAGTTGGGGAATCCGCTGATGGTGGTGCCCAGGTAGGCCTGCGCGTCGCCCTGCCACACCTCGTTGATGCTGCGGCCGTTCTTCCCCCGCACGCGGTCGAAAACGGGGTTGTCGGTCATCCGGAAGCCGGTGCCCATGATGATGGTGTCGAGCTCGTGCAGCGTTCCGTCGCCGGTGACGATCCCGTTCTCCCGCACTTCTGCGATGCCGGAGGTGACCACGTCGACGTTGGGCGCCGCCAGCGCCGGGTAGTACTTGTTGGAGAACGTGGGCCGCTTGCAGCCGAAGGAGTAGTGCGGCGTGAGCTTGGCCCGCAGCTCGCGGTCGCGGACTTGGCGGCGCAGGTGCGCGCGACCGAGCCATTCCATGCCCTTGAGCAGGCCGGGCCGGTGCACGAATCCGGGAACGAGCGCTTCCTGCACGAGGTCGAAGCACTCCCGCGCGAACCGCTGCACGGCGGGGAACCGCCGGAACACGCGCTGCTCGAAGCGGGTCATGCGGCGGTCGGGGTGCGGCATGATCCAGGTCGGCGTGCGCTGGAAGACGGTCAGCTCCCCGGCCACCGGCTGCACTCGGGGGATGATCTGGACCCCGGAGGCACCGGTTCCGATGATCGCGACCCGTTCGCCGGCGAGGTCGTGCTCGTGGTCCCACTGGGCCGTGTGGAAGACCTTCCCCTGGAAGCGCTCCAGGCCGGGCAGGTCCGGGACGGAGGGTTCGCTGAACGGTCCGGTGGCGCCGACGAGCACCTGCGCCTGCCAGGCCCCCTTGTCCGTCACCACGTTCCAGTGCTGCTCGTCCTCGTCCCAGGCGGCGTCGAGCACTTCGTGCTCCATCCGCAGGTGCGGGACGAGGTCGAAGTCCTCGGCGCAGCGCCGCAGGTAGTCCTTGATCTCCGGCTGCAGCGGGTAGAGCCTGCTCCACTCGGGGTTCGGCGCGAAGGAGAACGAGTACAGGATCGACGGGATGTCGCACTGCGCGCCGGGGTAGGTGTTGACCTCCCAGGTGCCGCCGACTTCCGCGGCTCGTTCCAGCAGCACGAAGTCGTCGATCCCGGCGCGCTTGAGCATGATCGCCGTGCCGAGTCCGCCGAAGCCGGCGCCGACGATCGCCACCCGCACCCGCCGTTGACGATCGGCGGTGTCGCCCGTTTCCCCAGAGCTGCCCATCGCCTGCCTCCTCGTTGATGCGCGACGTCGGTCCTCGGACGATATTTTTGACATCAAACAATGTCAACATCACTTGATGTCAACTTTTGAACCTGATCGACAGGACCCTGACGTGCGAATACACCGGACGAGCAAGCACTCCCGAGCGAGCCGCCGCCCGTGATCCGGCTCACCGGAAATGAAGCATCCTCGGCTATTAGCACGATGTCAATAACTGGAGCGGTTCACCGCCGCGACGAAGCCGGAGCCGGGAATTCGCGGGCGCGCACCCGCGTCGACGCCCCACCGGGAGCGGGTCAGCAGGACCGTCCGATGTGGACGATCAACGCGAGGTCGCGCGCCCCGCGCTCTCGATCACCTGGGAGACGTGCTCGACGAACCGTTCGCGCGGCACGTCGATCCGCTCCTCCAGCCAGGCCTGGTAGAGCTGCGCCAGCGAGCCGAAGATCGCCAGCGCGTTGAGCCGCACGTCCTGCTCGTCGGCCTGCTCGCCGCCGAGCTCGGCGCCGCGCATCAGGGCCGCGATCGTCACGGTGAACTCCGCGACGAGCTCCCGCCCCCGCTCCGCGAGCTCCGGCGCGGCCAGCGACTCGATGAACAGCACGCGGCCCCGGCGCGGGTCGGAGGTGACGAACTCGGTGAACGCGCCCACCAGGTACCGGACCGCGTCGAGCTGCTGCGCCGGCGCCCGCTCGGCCGCGGCCAGCAGCACCTCCCGCGCCTGCTCGACCGTCGCGTCCAGCACCGCGATCAGCAGCGCCTCGCGGTTGGCGAAGCTCTCGTAGAAGTACCGCTCCGTGAGGCCCGCTTCCCGCGAGACCCCGCGCATCGTGACGGACTTCGCGCCGTCGCCGCCCATCAGCGCGAACCCGGCCGCGACGAGCTGGTCGCGGCGCCGGGCCTGCCGCTCCGACGCGTCCACGCCCCGCCACACTCGGTGGGGGGCGGCGGAATCCGGGCGGCCGACCATCCGCCCATCCTGGCACGTCACGGTCGCGAACCCCGCCGGTACCGCCGACACGGGTGAGGTCGTGCACACCCGCTCCAGGCATCAGCCCGACCGCGCACCGCGATTCCCCGCGGCGACCGGTCTCAGGCCCCCGGCGGAGTCCGGGGTCAGTCGTGCGCGACGTACACCGTGTTCGAACCCCGCGGCCCGCCGTAGGGGTTGTCGAAGTCGACCACGTGCGCCCGGACGGTCCCGAAGACCTCCGACAGGGCCGCGATGAACTCCTCCGCGGGCGGATCATCCGACCACAGCGCGAAAACCCCGCCCCGCTCCAGATGTTCGGCCAGCAGGCGCAGGCCGGACGGCCGGTAGAAGTCGGCGTGCCCGGCGTCGAGCACGTTGGTCGGCGAGTGGTCGATGTCGAGCAGGATCGCGTGGTAGCGCCGCTGCGGAGGTTCGGCGGCCCAGGCGAAGAAGTCGCGGTGCTCGAAGCGGACCCGCGGGTCGGCGTTGAGCTCGTGCCCCAGCGGCAGCAGCTCCCGCCGGTGCCAGTCGATCACCGCCCCCAGCGCCTCCACCACCTCCAGCGAGCGCACCCGCTCGTCGGCGAGCGCGGCCTGCGCGGTGCAGCCGAGCCCGAGCCCGCCCACCAGCACGTCGAGCTCCGATCCGGTGACGGCGGCCAGCCCCAGCCGGGCCAGTTCCTCCTCGGCCACGGTGAACGCGCTCGACATCAGGAACTCGTCGCCGAGCTTGACCTCGTACACGTCCGCACCGAGCGCCGGATCGAGCCTGCGACGCAGGCTGACCTCGCCGATCGGCGTGTCCTGCCAGTCGAGCTCTTCGAAACGTCGTCCCACGCGCCGGCCTCCCTCTCCCCTGTTCGCCCCCACCCTGAACCATCCGGCGCCCGCCGGTCCGGGCGGGCTCTCCGGGCTCGGGCACCAGTCGGGTGGGCTGTCGTTCAGGGGACCCCCGGGCGGGTGAGCGCGCTGGCAACGGGTCCGGCTCCGTGGAACCTTGCCCGCGGAATTGATCCCGGGAGCAAGGAGCGGACCGATGCGTCTCGCAGCAGCGAACCGAGCAGCGATCGTCGCCGGAACCACGGCAGTGCTGATGTGCTCCGCGCTGGGCCTCGCCCAGGCCGAGCCGGAGCAGAACAACACCACCACACCGCTCGACCTGATCGCGGGCGGGATCCAGGCCGGAGCGGGCGTCGCCAACGATTTCGCCGACGCCCTCAGCGGCGACTCCGGCTCGACCACCTCCGAGTAGCGCACCGGGTGCGCCGCGCGCCACCGGCGCGGCGCACCCCCGCCGCACCGGGTTGCAGCGTCGGCGACCGGCGGACCGATCCGGACCGGAAAATCCGCACCACCGCCGTGAACAGCCGTTTTCCACCCTCCACGTTGTACAGACCACCCGGTGCGGCGCCGCGGCCCGACAGACTGGGCACCAGCGTCGCGCGAGCGACGCCGCGAAGGTCGTCGCCGACCGCACCGGAGGGCCCATGGGTTCGCTCGTCCAAGCGTGGTTCGTGGCCGTCGCGCTGCTCCTGCTGGGCGGCTCCGCGCTCGTCCAGTCCGGGCCGATCGGCGCCGACCCGCTGGTGGTCCGCTGCGGCGACCAGGTCATGCGCCCCGACCAGTCCTGCCACATCGTCGCCGGGGACGGCACCGGCCGGTCGGTCGGCTACGCGGAGCAGCGCGCGATCCAGCAGGTCGCGCACGGCTGGAACCTGGTCCGCTCGGTCCTCGGCGGGGCCGTGTTCCTGTTCGGCGCCGGACTCGCGGCGACCCTCATCGTCGTGAAGCGCCCCCTCGACGGCGCCGTCCTCACCCGGCTGCACGGGCGCACGCTGCGCCCGCACCGTTGACTCAGAACCGGACCAGGTCGTCCAGCACGGTTCCCGCGCGGCCGATGTCCTCGGTGAGCGGACGGTCCTCCACGCTTGGGTCCAGCGTCTCCGCAGCGAGCTCGTAGGCCGCGCGCACCGGCAGGTCCACCAGGTCCGCTTCCCGCATCCGCAGCGCGCGGACCGCCGCGACCAGTTCGCAGGCGAGCAGCCGCCGGTACGCGACGGCCGCCGCCGTCGTCGCCCGCGCGGCCTGCGTGGAGAAGCTCGCGTGGTCCTCCAGGCCCCGTGAGACCACGGCCGTGCCGAGCGTCGCGGGCAGCGCCGCGTGGCGCAGCTCCGCGAGCGCGTCGTGCGCGACGTATTCGAGGATCATCACTCCCGAACTGCCCGCCGGACCGGCCGCGAGGAACGGGCGCAACCCGGTGAACTCCGGCTCGACGAGGTCCCCGAGGCGTGCGGCCGACAACTCCGCGACCTGGTGCACGGTGGCCCGGACCCAGTCCAGCGCGGAGGCCACGTACGCGGTGTGGAAGTGCGCGTGGTGGTAGGCGTCGCGGTGCACCACCGAGATCATCGGGTTCTCGGTGCCCGCGTTGATCTCGATGGCCAGCACGTCCCGCAGGTAGTGCACCGCGTCCACGGCCGCGCCCTGCACCTGCGGGTACGCGCGCAGCCCGAACGGGTCCTGGATGCGCCTGCCCGGTTTCGGCGTGCTGTCCAGGCCGAGCAGCCGCCGCATCTCCGCCGCGCACCCGACCTGGCCGGCGTGCGGCCGGGCCTCGTGCACCGGCGTCGCGTAGGCCTCCGGGTTGCCGTCCAGCGCGACGTAGGTCAGCGCCGCGACCACGTGGCTGGCGCGGGTGAGCCGTTCCAGGTCGAGCGTCGCCAGGGTCGCTTCGGACAGGGTGGCCGCGTTGCTGCTCATGAACGCCAGCGCGTCGCCCTTGAGGATCTCCACCGGGGCGACGTGCCCGGTCAGCCACGGCCGCTCGCCGACGAGCGCGAGCGCCGTCTCCGCCAGCGGTGCCAGGTCACCGGTGCCGATGGCGCCGAGCCGGTGCACCAGCGGAGTCGCGCCCACCCGCACCGCCTCGGCCAGCGCCGTGATCAGCGCGGGACTGATCCCGGCGCGACCCGCGACGAGCTGGTTGAGGCGGATCAGCAGCATTCCCCGGGTCTGCGCCACCGACATGGGTTCCCCGCTGCCGCCCGCGTGGCTGCGCAGCAACCGCAACGCGTGCTCCGCGGACTCCCCGTCGCCCACGAGGTCGTCCTTGTTGGCGCCCACGCCCGTCGTCCTGCCGTACACGACGCGCTCGGTGCTGAGCTCGTCGGCGAGCCGCCACGAGTGCTCCGCCACCCGCAGGGCCGCCGTGGACAGGTCGATCTGCAACGGCCCCGTCGCCCACGCCGCGTCGGCCACATCAGCGCACCGCAACGTGCGGCCGTCAACCCGGATCACCATCGTCTCCTCTGCCACTGGTCCGTCGGAACGGCCCCAGTATGGACAGCTCGCGCGGCGCTCCGGCTCGCGCGGAGTTCCGGATCACCGGCCGGTTCGCCGCACCGGCCCGCGGGCAGCGGTAGGTTCGGCGGTGCCCGCCGATCAGGAGGCCGCCCCGCCCCGGGGAAGCCACAACGCAAGCAGGAGATCCGAGTGCTCGTCCTCGTCGCATCCCTCCAGGTCAAGCCCGGTCGCCGAGACGACTTCCTGACCGCGATCAAAGCCGACGCGCAGGCCTCCGTCGCCGGCGAACCGGGCTGCGTGAGCTTCGACGTCGTCGTCGACACCGAGGACGACCACCACTTCGTCCTCTACGAGGTCTACCTCGACCAGGCCGCGCTCGAAGCGCACCGCGCCTCGCCGCACTTCGCGGCCTGGACCGAAGCCGCCGCCGAGGTCCTCGTGCCGGACGGCCGGAAGGTCACCATCACCGAACGACTCCTGCACGAGTCCTGAATCCTCTCAGCGTGGCCTTCGTAGTTGGTCGCTCAGCGGAACCTCAGGTGCTTCCTCGCTGCGGGATCTTTTTCCCAAGTGGCTCCGCCACGAGGGAAAAAGCTGTCCTCGCGAGGAAGCAGCTGAGAACCCGCCGGTGGTCGTTTTGCTCGGGCTGGTCACTGCTCAGCGGCTTCGCCGCTGACAAGACGAAGACCGTTCCGCCTGACTACCAGGTCACCGGGAGTTCGTGGACTCCGTAGACGGCGCCGTCGTGCTTGAACGGGATCTGCTCGATGTCCGTCGCGAGCCGCAGGCCGGGGATGCGGCGGTAGAGGGTGCCGTAGACGACCTGCAGTTCCATCCGGGCGAGGCCCTGGCCCAGGCACTGGTGCACGCCGAAGCCGAAGGCCACGTGGCTGCGGGCGTCGCGGTCGATGTCGAGGCGGTCGGGGTCGTCGAACACGGCGGGGTCGCGGTTGCCGATGTCGTTGGGCACGACCAGCCCGTCACCGGCGCGGATGACCTCACCGCCGATCTCGATGTCCTCCAGCGCGACCCGGCGGCGGCCGTTGTGCGTGATGTTCAGGTAGCGCAGCAGTTCGTCGACGGCCGAGGCGACCTGCTTCGGGTCGTCGGTGTCGCGCAGCACGGCGAGCTGCTCGGGGTGGCGCAGCAGCGCCAGCGTGCCGAGCGCGATCATGTTCGCGGTGGTCTCGTGCCCCGCCAGCAGCAGGAGCACGCCCATCTGCGCGGCCTCGGCGCGGGTGATCTCGCCCGCTTCGACCCGTTCGGCGAGCCGGGAGAGCAGGTCGTCACCGGGCTCGGCGAGCTTCGCGCCCACCAAGTCGTCCAGGTAGGCCTCCAGCCGCCCGTGCGCGGCCATCCGCTCGTCCGGCGGCACGGCCAGGCTGATGAGCATCTTGCTGTTGTCCTGGAAGAAGTCGTGGTCCGAGTAGGGCACGCCCAGCAGCTCGCAGATCACCAGCGACGGCACCGGCAACGCGAAGTCCCGCACCAGGTCGGCCGGTTTCGGACCGGCCAGCATCGCGTCGATCCGGTCGTCGACGATCCGCTGCACGGCGGGCCGCAGCGCTTCGGTGCGCTTGATGGTGAACGGGCTGGCCACCATCCGCCGCAGCCGCGCGTGCTCGGGATCGTCCATCAGGATGAAGCCGATGCGCGGCCCGCCGGGACGGACCGGTGCGGAGCTCGGATAGCCGGGCCGGGTGATGTCGGCGCTCACCCGCGAATCCCCCAGCAGCGCCCGCTGTTCCGCGTAGCGCGTCACCAGCCACGGCGTGCTGCCGTCCCACAACCGCACCTTCGCCAGCGGCGCCTCTTCCTGCAACGGCCGCAGCGCGGGCGGCGGGTCGAACGGGCATCCGGCGGCCCGCTCCATCGGGTATTCCGGGACGTCCGACCGGTTCACCGTGCTCGTCATCGTGCTCCTCTTTCCGTCCTGCAACGTCGGCCCCGCGCGCCCGGTCGAAAAACCTTTCCACGCGGGAGGATTCATCCGGTCATGGACACTGTCGATCCACAGTGGCCGGACGGTTCGCGAGCTCCGGCGACGCTCGGGTCACGAGCTCGTCGTGATCGGGGCCAGCCACAGCCCGCAGAGCGCGTCGATCAGCCCGGCCGCGGCGTCGCTCCAGCTGGCCCGCGGCGTCCCGACGCCCTCGGCCAGCGCGCGCTCCCGCTCCGCGGACATGTGCACCATGAGCTGCCGCGCCATGTCGCCCCGCTCCGCGCGCACCTCGTCGGCCATCGCGGGCAGGCACCGGTGCAGCCCGTCGATGATCTGGCGCAGCGACGGAGCGCTCAGCGCTTCCTCCACCATGATCGGGCGCAACGCCGGATCGGTCATCACCTGCGCCCCGAACCTCGCGAACCAGGTCGGATTCCCCAGTTCCGCGAGGTGTTCCAGGCTCGGCCGCACCAAGCACGCCACCCAGTCCCGCACCCCCGCGTCACCACCGAGCTCGGCGACCATGCCGACCCGGATCGCTTCGACGGGCGCCGAGCGCTTGCGCACGATCGCCCGCACCAGGTCCGCCTTGGTGCCGAAGTGGTAGCCGACGGCCGCGTTGTTGCCCTGCCCCGCGGCCTCGCTGACCTGGCGGTTCGACACGGTGATCACGCCGTGCTCGGCGAACATCCGCTCCGCCGCGACCAGGATCGACTCCCTGGTCTCCCCGACCCGCTCACCCCGCACCGTGCGGTCCGCCATCCCCACAACCCTCCTCGAACCGCGCTCTCCCACTCCACCCCAGTCAACCGCCCACCCATTATTAAGTCAAGCGACTGATCAAAAACGCGGGAGCTCGCACCGATAACCCGTCGACACGAGCGGACGACGGGAAGCCAGTTCATGTCACGTTGACAACAAACCTGAGCCCGGCTTAGCCTCGACTTCGAGAGCTATTTGTCAGTGCGACAAAAAGGGGTCATCGATGCAGATCCACTGCTCGTTGCGGCTCGCGACTCGAACGGTCGTCGCGGCTTTCCTCGCCGGAGCCGTGCTCGGCGGCACGTTCACCGGGTACTCGCTCGGCGCCGCGCAGCCGCCACCGCCCGCTGCGCGGGACTCGTCCGCGGAGCCCGATCAGGACCTGGCGTTGCGCGACCACATCATCGGCGGGACCAACGACTCCGCGGGACCGGCCCGGTAGAGCGCGGCCGGGCGGCCGTTCGCCGAGGACCGCCTGCCGCCGGTGGGGATCACGAAGCCGTCCGCGTCGGTGACCTTCCGGTGGAAGTTGGGCTTGTCGAGCTCGACCTCCCACACGGCCTCGTACACCGCGCGGAGGTCGCCGATGGTGAACTCCGCACCGCAGAAGGCCGTGGCGATGGTGGTGAACTGCAGCTTCCGCCCGGCCGCCCGCACCGCGTCGCGCAGGATGGCGTCGTGGTCGAACGCGAGCCCGGTCTCCCGCGCCTCGGCGACCGGGGTCCAGCTCGCCGCACGCGCGTCCGAGCCCGCCGCGGGCAGCGGCAGGTCGGGCGCGATGGCGAGGAACGCGCAGGTGATCACCCGCGGATCGCGGGGATCACGATCGGGAGCGGAGTACGTCCCGACCTGCTCCAGGTGCAGTTCGTCGGCCGCGATCCCCGTTTCCTCCCGGAGTTCGCGGGCCGCCGTCTCCTCCAGGCTCTCCCCGCCGCGCAGGAAACCCCCCGGCAGCGCGAGCCGGCCCGCGAACGGCGGCACGCCCCGCTCCACCAGCAGAACGCACAACTCGCCGGAGCGGATGGTCAGGATCACGAGGTCCGCGGTGACCGCGACCTGCTGCCGAGCACGAGACACACGAGGCACACCCGGAACCCTACGCTTTTGTCACTTCGACAGAAACCGGAAGCGGCGGCGCGCGGCGATCGAGCGAAGATCCCGCGGAAGATCGGGTGAGTGTGACTTCTGACGTAGAACACCGCGTGCGAGCGGTCTTGAATGAGGTGAGCAACAGCCGGATTCGTTCTACCGCAAGGAGGTTCTCCATGATGGCAACGACTTCCCCGCACCGAACCGAAGACCGGCACCACCGTCGGCACACCGGGCTGGGCCCGTTCCTGTGGTCCGCGCTGATCGTCGCCGCGGCGATCACCGAGACCTGGCAGTCCCCTGCCGAGCGGGGATTCGCGCTGCTCGCCCTGGTGCTGGTGGGCGTCGGCACGCTCGCCGTCGTCGTCCTGAAGCTCCGCGCCGGGGACGAGGACGAGCGGTGATCCCGGGTTCCGCGCGAGATCCCGAGATCGCGCGCAACGCGTGCGGTCTCGGGATCGGCTCACCTCAGCCCAGCGTGCGGGCGAGTTCCGCTGCGTCGGGGATGAGCAGGACCGCTACGAGGATCAGGCAGATCAGCTCGATGGTGCGCTCGATGCGCTTGCCGCCGCGGGAACCGACGCTCCAGCGCATCGACTTCGGCAGCACGTGGCCGCGTCGCCAGCGCGCGCCGGAGCAGCGGGCGCCGGACTTGCGGCTGCACTTCGCGCAGCGGCGGCGGATCGGGAACGTCCAGCAGATGCCGCTGCGCGTGGCCGAGTCCCCCACCGAGTGCACCACCATGCCCATCGTGATCGACAATCCGGCGAACCAGCCGAGTTCGGCCATCGCTCCGGCCACCGCGAGCGACCAGGTGATCGCACCCGCCGCGAGCAGCGCCACCGGGTCCTGATCGGTGCACAGCCTGCGGCGGACCCAGCGCGGCCCGGAGCGGGACAGGGCGCTGATCCCGGGCGCCAGCACCATGATCATCGCGATGCCCGTCACCCACGGGGTCAGCAGCGCGCCGAGTCCGACGAGCAGTCCCAGCGATGCCGCGAATATCGGCGTGTGCACCAGGCCGCGGTGTTCGCCGTCGCCCCTCGGGTCGTGCGGCAACCGGGTCTTGCCGTAGGTGGTGCGGGCCAGGAACTGGAAGCACTCCCCGACGAGCGCGGTGACTCGGCCGCCGCTGCGGTAGGCCGTCGCGCCGTCGGCGTCGAGGTCGGGCAGCAACGCGGCGCCCGCGCCCAGCAGTGCGCCCACCGCCGTCCCCGCCACCCCGAGGTCCGCGCCGGTGAGCGCACCGACCGTGCTGCTCGACACCGCTCCCGCCAACGCTCCGGTGCACGCGTGGCCGCCCGCTTCCATGGTCCTGTTCGCTCCCTCCGCCACGGCGCAGCGGCCGTGCGGGCGAACGCGACGCTCGGCCGAACGGCGTAGCGCCGGAAACCAGGGCCGACGGTTTTCCGTTGCGGCCCAAGGAACATTGAACATGATCTTGAAGCGGAGCGGCGCGGCAGCGGTCGAATTCACCCGCAACGACGCACGGCGGCGGAGGGATTTCCCTTGCACAGCGGCGAACGGGGGACGACGCGGACCTACTCGCGCACCGGATGGCCGGTGGTGACGTCGACGTGCCCGGGAACCTCGTCGTGGTCGTCGCCGACCGAGAGCGTTCCCGTCGGCTCCACCAGCAGCACCGCCGCACCGCCGGCCGACGAGGGCTTGTGGAACGTGCCGCGCGGCACCACGAACACCGATCCGCGCGGCAGCGTCACGGTCCGCTCACCCTCCCGCTCGCGCAGCGCGATGTCGATTTCGCCGTCCAGCACCAGGAAGAACTCGTCGGTCTCCAGGTGCACGTGCCACACGTGCTCGCCGTGGAACCGGGCCAGCCGGATGTCGTAGTCGTTGAGGTAGGCGATGATCCGCGGGCTCCACACGGCGTCGAATCCGTCCAGCGCGGTCTTGAGGTCGATCGGGTTCGTGGTCACGACCGCCATCCTCGGCTGGTCCGCGAGCCACCACGAGTGCTAGGAATCGCACATGCCGCAAGAATCCTCGCACCGGGTCGTGGTGCTGGTCGACGAAGGCTCGAACCCGTTCGAAATGGGCGTGGCCACCGAGCTGTTCGGCCTGCGCCGCCCCGAACTGGACCGCCCCTGGTACGAGTTCGCGATCTGCGCGGCGCGGCCCCGGGTGCGGATGCACCTGGGCATGTTCACGCTCTCCGACGTCGCCGGTCCGGAGGCCGCGGACGCGGCGGACACGCTGATCGTGCCCAACCGGCCCGATCCGGAAACGCCCGCCTCGCCCGCGGCGCTGGCCGCGGTCGAACGCGCCGCGCGGCGCGGAGCCCGCCTGGTGAGCTTCTGCACCGGAGCCTTCACCCTCGCCGAAGCGGGCGTGCTCGACGGGCGGCGGGCCACGACGCACTGGCGTTGGGCCGCGGAGTTCGCGCGGCGATTCCCCTCGGTGCGCCTGGAACCGGACGTGCTCTACGTCGACGACGGCGACGTGCTCACCGCGGCGGGCAGCGCGGCGGCGCTGGACCTCGGACTGCACCTGATCAACCGCGACCACGGTGCCGAGATCGCCAACGCCGTGAGCAGGCGGCTCGTGTTCACCGGCCACCGCGACGGCGGCCAGCGCCAGTTCGTGGAACGGCCGGTGCCGGACGTGCCGGACACGTCGCTGGCGCCCGCCCTGGACTGGGCCCGAGCGCACCTGGACCGGCCGCTGACCGTGGCGGACCTGGCGGCGCGGCTCGCGACGAGCCAGGCGACGCTGCACCGGCGGTTCCGCGCGGAGCTGGGCACGACACCGCTCGCCTGGCTCACCACCGAGCGGATCGCGCTGGCCTGCCGCCTCATCGAACGCGGCGAGCTCGGCTTGGACCGCGTCGCCGCGTCCAGCGGCTTCGGCACCTCCGCCAACCTCCGCGCCCGCTTCCGCGAGCACACCGGCCTCACCCCGTCGTCCTACCGCCGCCGGTTCGGGACGACTCCCGCGGAGCCGGTGCCGGAGCGAGGATGACGCGAAGTGCGTTCAGCGCCAAGGGAATGCAGCGGCAAGCGGCGGCGGACGCGCCGGGCGCCCGCCGCCGCGCACCGCTACTCGTCGGCGAGCGGCTCCGCGCTGATCTTGCGCAGCATCAGCCCGCTGGCCGACGCCGCCAGCGCCGCGACCAGCAGGCCGAGCACGATCGGCGCCAGGATCGCCGGTGTCAGCGTGGTGCTCTGGTCCAGGACGCTCAGCAGTCCGAGGCAGACGCCGGTGCCTCCCGCGGTCGCGATGCCCGCCGCGACCAGCGCCGGGAGCGCCGCCTCGACGTGCAGGGCGCGGACCAGCACCCGGCTCTGCGTGCCGGCGGCGATCAGCGCCCCCAGCGTGCGGCGCCGATCGATGACCGACCCCGCGGCCGTGATCGCCGCGCTGCCCGCCGCGAGCACCGACGCGATCGACAAGCCGATCACCGTGATCCGGTGCAGGTCCCCGGTCTGGACGTCCCCGGCGACGTTGCGCGACTCGATCGACTCGATGTCCGCACCGGGGATCGTGCGCGCCATGGCGGTGCGCACCGTGATCCGGTCCGCTCCGGTGGGCGGGAGCACGGACAACGTGGCCTGCTCCGAGCCTTCCATCGCGGGCATCGCGCCCGGGTCGATGAGCACGGTGTCCAGGTTCGGCTCGGCGATGACCGGGGTTCCGGGCGGCAGCGGCGTGGCGGGCGGCCGATCGGAGCCGCTCGTGCTCGGGGTGACGGTGAGTTCCGACGTCGGCTGCCCGCTCGGCATGTGGACGCCGGGCGGCCCCTCGCACGAAGGCCGGAAGGGAGTCACCTCACGAGCGGCGCGGCAGTCGATGACCAGGCCGAAGGTGGACGAGTCGCCGGCCCCGCCGATCAGGACCTGCTCGTAGTCGGCGACGGTGGCCCGCACGCCCTGCGCCGCCAGTTCCTCGGTGAGGCGTTGGCGCAGTTCGGGTGCTCGGCTGCTGGGCACGTCCGCGAGGATCACGCCCTCCTCATCCCAGCTGCCCATCGAATTCGGCCCGGCGGTCATCGCGGGCAACGCCGTCAGCGCCATCGATCCGATGAACACCGCGAGCACCATGCCGGACGACGACCGGTAGGCGCTCTTCGGGTCGCTGACCAGCCGCCTGCCCGCCAGCAGCACCGACGGACCGCGCCACACCCGCGCGAACAGCCGACCGATGGTGGCGGTGATCCAGGGCCCGATCAGCGAGAACGACCACGCCACCGCGGCGATCGGCAGCACGAGGACCAGGAATCCCGCGCCGTCGTCGTACTTCACCATGCCGAGCACGAACAGCGCGGCGACCACCGCGATGATCAGCAGCCGCCACGCCTTGGGCCTGCCGCGCTGCTGCCCGGTGGCCGCGCTCAGCGGCGCGCGCACGACCCGGCCGGCGCCCAGCACGGACGAGGCCACCACGAGCGCCGGAACGCCGATCGCCACGCCCAGGACCGCCCAGATCGACGGGGTGATGTCGCTGACGAACCAGGTGCCGTTGCCCCAGGGGATCATCGCGATGAGGTACCGCAGCGGCCAGGTCAGCAGCACTCCCGCCGCGGTGCCGACCACCGCGGCCAGTCCGGTCTCCGCGGCGACCGTCGAGACCACTTGGGACGGAGTCGCACCCGCCATCCGCAACGACGCCATCCTGCGTTCCCGGCGCGCCGCGGTCAGCCGCGACGCCGAGGCGACCAGCACGAGGCTGGGTGCGGCGAGCACGAACAGGCCGAACAACGCCATCGGTTGCAGCAGCAGGTCCTCGGACGCCGCCTGGATCGTCACCGAGGAGTACGGGTTGGCGACGGCGGCGGCCTCGTCCAGCGCGCCTTGCGGGTGCCCGACGATCGCGACGAGCTGTTCCGGGTAGCGCAGCAGCCCCGGGTCGATCGTGCCCGCGATGCGCTGCGGGAAGCGGTCGGCCAGTTCGCCGTCCGGCAGCGCGGCGGCCTTCTCCGCGAGCGCCGGGGACAGCAGCGCCTCGCCGGGAGCCGGGAATTCCGGGGCCTTCCCACCGCCGGTGGCGCCGGAGACGTCCAGCCGGGTGATCATCTCGCCGCGCACGTAGTCCTGGGAGGCGAGTTCCACCCCGCCCGTGTCGGACACGCCCTGGTGCCCGTCCTGCCAGGAGGAGCGGTCGGTGCGCGCCTGCGCTGCGTTCGGCAGCGCGGTGAGGATCAGCACCAGCGCGGTCGCCACCATCACACCGGCGGCGGTCAGGATCGCCGAGGTTCGGGTGCGGGAGTCGTGCCGCAGCACCCGCACGGCCAGCTGCAAGGGGTTCATCCCGCCACCGCCGGTGCACCGGTCGCGATGAGGCCGTCGCGGATCTCCACGACACGGCTGCACCGGGCGGCCAGCTCGCGGTCGTGGGTGACCACGACGACCGCGGCACCCGTTCGGCTCGCGCTGTCGGCCAGCGCGCGCATCGTCGCTTCGCCGGTGCGGGTGTCCAGCGCGCCGGTCGGCTCGTCGGCGAAGATCACCTTCGGGTCGTGCGCCATCGCCCGCGCGATCGCCACCCGCTGGGCCTGGCCGCCGGAGAGCTGTCCGGGAAGCCGTTGCTCCATGCCGCCCAGGCCCAGCGCCGCCAGCCACTCGCGGGCGGTGCCGGTGGCGGTGCGCCGGTCGGTGCCGCCGAGCAGCAGGGGCAGCGCCACGTTCTCCTCCGCGGTCAGCTCGCCGACGAGCATGCCCTGCTGGAACACGAAGCCGAATTCGTGGCGCCGCAGCTCGCTGCGCTTGGTCTCGGAGAGCTGGTCGACGCGGCGCGCGCCGAAGACGACCTCCCCGCGGTCCGGGCGCAGGATTCCGGCGAGCACGTGCAGCATCGTGGTCTTGCCGGAGCCGGACGGGCCCACGATCGCCAGCACCTCACCGGCTCGAACCTCGATGTCCGCGCCGCCCAGCGCCCAGTGCTCGCCGTACTGCTTCGCCAAGCCGTGGCCCGCCAGCACCGTCCGGCTCGCCGGTATGTGCCCCTGCTGCATGTCGTGTTCCCCTCGGTCCCGATGCGCGCCGTGCGGCGCAGGAAGTCGATCGGGGGAAACGTTCGCAGCGGAGGAGGAGCGCGCACCTCATCCGACAGGCCGCGCGGGGTCGGCTGATCGGCCGGAGCTCCTGGTCCATCAGGCCAGGTGGAGCGTTCAACCATGCCGCTGCGACGGGGTTTCCGGCCGGCTGCCGGTGCGAACCCGAGCCGGGCCGGCGTCGCGCGGGCAGGCTCCGCGCGACCTCGCGGAACCCGTTTTCGGGGAAGTGCTCGGCCCCGGCCGGAACCCGTTGCGCCGCAACGATTCGAAGCGCACCGCCGGTGCCGGTGCTACCCCGCCAGTTCGAGGTCTTCGAGGCTGCGGCGGGAGGTCTCCCGCACGCAGAAGTACGTGAACACCAGTGCCAGCACGGCGAAACCGGCGAAGATGCCGAACACCGCGCCCGCGCCGAACACCAGCAGCACCGGGAAGAACTGGGACACCAGCAGGTTCGCCGTCCAGTTCACGAACGAACCGACGCCGACGCCCATCGTGCGCACCCGCAGCGGGAACTGCTCGGGCAGCAGCACCCACATCAGCGGTCCCCAGCTCAGCGAGAACGCGACCTTGAACACCGCCAGGCAGATCACCGCCCCCGCCGCACCGGCCACGCCCCCGAGCAGCTCACCGCCGAACAGCACCGCGAGCACCGTCATGCTCAGCAGCATCGCGGTGCCACCGATCAGCAGCAGCCTCCGCCGCCCCACCGAATCCACGACGCGCGCGGTGACGAGGGTGGTGACGATGGACAGCGCACCGAGCCCCACGCTGTTGAGCAGGGCGGCGCTGTCACCGAAACCGGCCGCCTGCAAGATCGTCGGCGCGTAGTAGACGATCGTGTTGATGCCGATGAACTGCTGAAGCAGGGCGAGCCCCACAGCGATCAGCAGCGGGCGCCGCAGCGCGGGCGTCAGCAGTTCGCGCCACCGCGCGCGGTCACCGGCCGGTTCGGCTTCCTTCGTGCGCTGGATGTCGGCGAGCACCCCGTCGGCTTCCTCCTCGCCGACCTGCGTGCCGAGCACTCGCCGCGCCTCGTCGGGCCTGCCGTGGGCGACGAGCCAGCGCGGTGTCTCCGGCGAGCGGGACACCCCGATGAGCAGCAGCAACGACGGGATCAGCGCGATGCCGAGCATCCAGCGCCACGCGCCCCACGGCGACAGCAGCAGGCTCGTCAGGTAGGCGGCGAAGATGCCGATGGCGATCATGAGCTGGTTCAGCGTGGCGATGCCGCCGCGGTTGCGGGTGGGCGCCAGTTCCGAGAGGTAGGTCGGCACCACCACCGAGGCGATGCCGACGGCGAGACCACCGAGCACCCGCGCGGCGACCAGCGTCGCGACTCCCGGCGCGACCGCCATCCCGATCGCGGAGAGCCCGAACACCGCCGCGGCCAGCTGCAGGATCGGCCGCCGCCCCCACCGCTCCGCCAGCGCGCCCGCCACCAGGCTGCCGAGGATGGCGCCGAACATCAGCGAGCTCACCACCAGGCCCTTCGTCCACGGCGTCAGCTGCAGCGCAGGGCCGATGAACAGCAGCGACCCCGCGGCGATGCCCTGGTCGTACCCGGCGAGGATGCCGCCGAAGGAGCCGAAGAAGAACACGGACCGCGCCGCGGCGGACGGACTCGACGATCGGGACTCGGACATGTGGAGCTCTCCACTTCCGGTGGTGGCACGGCGCCGCGTGCGCAGCGGCCGTGATCAGTGCGATGGAGAGTGGCACCGGCGATGATTTGCGTCAACACTCCGTCAGAATGTGGACCGCTTTTTGACGAAGCACGTTCGTAAACGGACGATCGGCGGGTTACGCTGCGGCCATGACCGACCCCGCCCCGACCGCGCTGCACCGGTTGCGCCAGAGCAACGCCGAGCGCGTGCTCGGTTGCCTGCGCAGGCACGGCGAGTTGAGCCGCGCCGAGGTCGCCGAACACAGCGGGCTGTCCCGCACGACGCTCTCGACGATCCTCGGCGACCTGATCCGGCGCGGAGTGGTCGTGGAGACCGAGCTCCCGCCGTCGAACCGCCGCGGTCGCCCCACCGGCGGCCTGGCGCTCAACCCCGGCGCGGGCCAGTACCTCGGCCTTGAGCTGGGGCGCAACCGGATCAGGCTGGTGCTGGCCGACGCCGCGCACCGCGTGCAGGCCCGCGACGACCTGTCCTACGGCTCGGCGCGCGGCGCGGCCGACCGGTTGGCGCTGGCCGAGCGCGCCGTGCGGGAGGCCGCCGACCGCCACGGCATCACGCTGGGCACGCTCGCCGGGATCGGCGTGGGCTCCACCGGCCCCGGTGAGCTGGTGCTCGCGCCCGCCGCCGGGCTGGCGGAACCCGACGGGCTGCGCGGGCGGGAGCTGATCGCCGACCGGCTGGCCCGCGCGTTCGAGGTGCCGGTGGGCGTGGACAACAACACGCGGCTCACCGCCCTCGCCGAAGCCACCTGGGGCGCCGCCGCGGGGGCGTCCGACCTGCTCTACGCGCACTTCTCGCACGGCACCGGCGGTGGCCTGATCATCGGCGGGCAGCTGATCCGCGGCACCGGCGGGGTCGCCGCCGAACTCGGGCACCTGTGCGTCGACGACACCGGCCCGGAGTGCTGGTGCGGCGGGCGCGGCTGCCTGGAGCGCTACGCCTCGGTGCCCGCGGTGCTGCGCGCGACCGGGCACCGGCGCTGGGCGGTGCTGCGGGACGCGCTGGCCGGCGACGGCGCCGAATCCGAGGTGGTCCGCACGGCCGGGGAGCACGCCGGGGCGGCGCTGGCGGCGATGTGCACGGCGGTGAACGCGGGCCGGGTGGTGCTCGGCGGCGAGCTCGCCGAGCTGGGCGAACCGTTCCTGCGCCCGCTGCGCGAGTCGTTCGCGCGGCGCGCGATGCGGTCGCTGCGCGGCGGCGTCGAGTTCGGCACCGCGGGCACCGCACCGTGGGGCGGCGCGCTGGGCGGGCTGGCCCTCGCGCTGCACGAATCTCCCCTGCTGGCCCGCTATCCGCTGCCGCAGCACCCCGAGCAGGCCGCCGCGCCGGACGCCGAATCCGGCCGTTGACCCGACCCCGCCCGACGCTTCCCGCCGAGGAGATCTCCGTGCCGCGCAACATGCTCTTCCTGATGACCGACCAGCACCGGATCGACACGATCGGCTGCTACGGCGACCCGACCGCCGTGCGCACCCCGAACCTGGACGCGCTCGCCGCGGGCGGCACCCGCTTCGACAACTGCTTCACCCCCACCGCGATCTGCACGCCCGCCCGCGCGAGCCTGCTCACCGGCTACGCGCCGTTCCGGCACAAGCTGCTGGCGAACTACGAGCGCAACGTGGGTTACCTGGAAGATCTGGCGCCCGATCAGTTCACCTTCGCGGAATGCCTCGCCGAGCGCGGCTACAACCTGGGCCTGCTCGGCAAGTGGCACGGCGGGGTGCGGCGCAACGCGGCCGACTACGGATTCCAGGGGCCGGACCTGCCGGGCTGGCACAACCCCGTCGACCACCCGGATTACCTGGCGTACCTGGAGGAGCACGACCTCCCGCCGTACTCGATCCGGGACGAGGTGCGCGGCACCGCGCCGAACGGCAACCCCGGGAACCTGCTCGCCGCGCGGCTCGACCAGCCGGTGGAAGCGACGTTCGAGCACTACCTGACCACGCGCACCATCGAGATGCTGCACCGCTTCGCCGCCGACGAGTCCACTTCGGACACACCGTTCTTCTTGGCGACGCACTACTTCGGCCCGCACCTGCCGTACCTGCTGCCGGATTCCTACTACGACATGTACGACCCGGCGCAGATCGAACTGCCGCGCTCGATCCAGGAGACCTTCGAGGGCAAACCGCCGGTGCAGCGCAACTACAGCGCGCACTGGGCGTTCGACACCATGTCGCCGGAGGACAGCCGCAAGCTCATCGCCGTCTACCGGGGTTACGTGACGCTCATCGACGAGCAGATCGGCCGGTTGCGCGACGCCATCGACGAGCTCGGGCTCAGCGACAGCACCTCGATCATGTTCACCGCCGACCACGGCGAGTTCACCGGCGCACACCGGCTGCACGACAAGGGACCGGCGATGTACGACGACATCTACCGCATCCCCGGAATCGTGTCCGTGCCCGGCCAGTCCCCGCAGGTGCGGGACGAGTTCGTCAGCCTCACCGACTTCACCGCGACCATCCTGGAACTGGCCGGGGAGGACGCCGCCCCCGCCGTGGACAGCCGGAGCCTGCTGCCGCTGGTGCGCGGCGAGCACCCCGAGTGGGCGCCGGACCTGGTCGCCGAGTACCACGGCCACCACTTCCCGTACCCGCAGCGGATGCTGCGCGACGCCCGCTACAAGCTGGTGATCAACCCCGAGTCGCACAACGAGCTCTACGACCTGGAACTCGACCCCGACGAGCTGCACAACCGCTACGAGCAGCCCGAGGTCCGCGAGGTCCGCAACGCGATGCTGCGCCGCCTCTACACGCTGCTGCGTGAACGCGGCGACAACTTCTACCACTGGATGACCAGCATGTACCCCGTCGGCGAAACGGACTACGACCCGACGCTGAGCTCGTTCTGAGCGACGGCGGAGCAGCCCCGGCGGAATCGCTTCGCCGGGGCTTCCTCGCGGAGTTGGTCAGCCGTCGAAGCGACCGGCCTTCAGCGCACCGACGAACGCCGACCACTGCCCCGCCGACGCCGTGAAGTGACCCGCCGTCCGGTCCTTGGTGTCGCGGACGGCGGCACCATCGGCGACCCGTCCGACCTCAACGCACGCGGTGTTGTTGCTCGACCGCTTCGCCTTCCGCCATCCTGCCGGTTGCTGTGTCACAGTCAGCTCTCCTCCAGGCCTGTCTCCACACTGCGTGCGGCGATGAACGTCAGCGTGTCGTCCGCGCTCAATGCCGCGTCTCGGAACGGGTCAGCCGTCGAACCGGCTGGCCTTCACCGCACCGACGAACGCCGCCCACTGGCCGGCCGTGGTGGTGAAGTACCCCGCCGCTCGATCTTTGGTGTCGCGAACAGCAGCGCCATCGACCGTCCGGCCGACCTCGACGCAACTGGTCTGTTGAGCTGACCTGCTGGACTTGCGCCAGCCGCGAGGCTCGGTGCTCATGGTGCTCCTTCCAATTCGGTGATTCGCCGGGCGATGACCTTGGAGGACTGCTCGACGGTCATCGCCACCCGCGAGACGCTATCGACAGCCAGCCGGTACGCGGATATGTCTTCTGCCTCAGCGAGGAAAGCGGACGAACTGACGTGTTCGACGTGAACGATCGGCCCGGCCTTCGGGAACTCGAAGTAGATGAACGATCCGCTGAGCGCCGCGTTCCACGACGTCAGGTCCGCAGGGACCACCTGAACCGTCACGTTGGGCTGCTCGGACATCGTCATCACGTGGCGGAGCTGCTCGGCCATCACGTCATCGCCGCCCAGCTTCTTCCACAAAGCCGATTCCTCGATGAACGCGTGGAACTCGGGAGATCGGTTTCGCCTCATCAAGACATCGCGTCGTCCGATCCTCATCGCGACACGGGCGTCCACCTCGTGCGAAGGCATTCCGCCCATGATGGCGCGGGCGTAGTCGGACGTCTGAAGAAGTCCTGGGATCAGGATCGGTGAGACGTCGGTGATCGACGTCGCGGTGCGTTCGAACTCCATCAGGTCGGTCAGCTCGTGGTTGATGCCGAGGGAGCCCGCCGAACCCGACTTCAGCCAGTTGCCGCCGCCGTCGTGCTCCCGCGCCATCTCGACGAGACGGTCCCGCTCGGCTTCGGAGGTACCGAGCGCGGTCATGATCGACGCCACCTCTTCGGGTGATGGTGATCTGGCCGCCTGTTCGTTGCGCGTGTATTTCGAGTGGTGGCCGCCGATCCGGTGCGCCAGTTCTCGCACCGTCACCCCTGCGCGCTCACGGATTTCGCGCAGCTCGGCGCCCAGCGCGCGGTTGCGCGGTGATCCGGTCCTGTTGCGGCTCATGCACCAAGCCTAGATCGTCGCAGCTCCACTGGTGGGACATCACCCGAAGGAGTCATCGCCGACTGGCGCAGTTGGCGCTAATGTTGCCGCACCAAAGAAGTTCGATCATCGATTTCACAGTCCGGCGAACCTGATTCCAGACAAGCTTTTCCTGTTCGGCACCTGCATTTCCACGTGTTCGGTACAAGCACAGGACTGGGTGGGATCTCTATTCATGGCGCGGTTGGCGCACCTGGCGCGGCGGCGATTCGGAGAGTGGTGCGAATGACCATCGGCATCCTGCTCGGCCTGGTGGCGTGGGTGCTCGTGTTCGGGCCGGTGTTCCTGGTGTGGTGGTTGCCCGGAGCTCGTGCGGACGCGCGGCGGGAGCGGTGGCCGTGATCCGCGTGCGGTTCGTGCTCCCGGACGGATCGCACTCGATCCACGCCACGACCGCAGCACCCGAGGAGTGGGGCGACGCGCGCATCGCCGAAGCCTTGTGCGGTGCGGTGATCACCGTGCCGCGAGGAGCTCGCCGCGTTCGACCACCACGGGACTCCTACTGCGAGAGCTGCACCGAGATCTACGCGGCCCGCCATCCGCTCACCCCGTTCCGCCTCCCGTCCGAAGGCCCGATTTGAAGGGGGCTCGATGCCCGCCCAGCACACGATCACCGTCCCGTGCCGGGACATCGCGTTCCGGGATCGCGCCGTGCACCTCGGCCGCATCCGCCGCGGGATCAGCCTGCGCGTCCCGGAAGAGGCGCACGCGATCCTCGACCTCGCGCAGGCCGAGGAACTGCACCGGGAGCTCGGCGCGGCGATCAACGGAGTCCGCGTCGAAGTGGAAGCGGCCGGCTCATGAGCGCGCCGACGGACCACTCCGCCGCACCGCCGGCCTGGATCACCTCGGAGTGGTGTTCGACCTGGCACCTCAGCGGCAGGACGACGCGGGGCGCGGTGATCGTCGCGAGCTGCGGGCATCCGCTGAGCGGGCGGATGTCGCGGGTCTTCGACCGGCCGCCGCCGCTCGACACCCGCCAGGTCTGCCAGGCGTGCGTGGCCGCCACCAGCACCCGGCCGGGCTCAGTCCGGTTCCCGGTGCTGGAGGACGCGCTCGTGGTGATGGCCGAGCGCCGGTCGTCGCGCGCCACGACGCCGCCGGAGCCCGATCCGCCGATCACCTGGCCGGACACGGACCCGGACGCGCCCGGAGTCCGCGCGCAGTTTCGTCCACTGCGGATCGTGCCGCGCGTCGAACGGATCTCGACCGCGCGGGCCGCTTGATCCACCCCTGATCGCGGCCCGTCGTCCCGCCCTCCCCCGAGCGGCGGCGGGCCGCACGTCCGGCCGGTGCTCGCTCACCACCCCGACTCGGAGCGAGTACCGGTCGGACCCCCCGGTTACCAGGCGACTTCGAGCTTCTTGAGGCTGTGGACGAAGTGGAAGGCGCGGAATTCGAGCTCGTCGCCGGGGGGTGACGGCGTGCAGGTTCGGGAATCGGCGCAGCAGCGCGGGAAACGCCGTGCACATCTCCATCCGCGCCAGCGGCGCACCCACGCAGTGGTGCACGCCGTGGCCGCATTCGACGTGGTTGCCCGGCTCGCGGGTGACGTCGAGGGCGTCCGGGTCGTCCACGAGCTCGTCGTCCCGGTTCGCGCCAGGTGGTCCTACCCTGAAGCGGGATGCGGATGACCCGTTCGCCCGCCCGGAGCGGGGACGAACGGGCCGTCCTTCCTCGATTCGGCTACCAGGCCACGTCGAGCCGCTTGAGGCCGTAGACGAAGTGGTACGAGCGGAACTCGCCCTCGTCGTCCGGCGTCGCGGTGCGCAGGTTCGGGAATCGGCGCAGCAGCGCGGGGAACGCCGTGCACATCTCCATCCGCGCCAGCGGCGCACCCACGCAGTGGTGCACGCCGTGGCCGAACCCGATGTGGTTGGTCTGCTTGCGGGTGACGTCGAGCTTCTCCGGGTCGTCCACCAGTTCGGGGTCCCGGTTGGCGGCGGGCAGCGCGAACACCACGATGGAGCCCGCAGGCACGACCTGCCCCGCGATCTCCACGTCGGTGGTGGTCACCCTCGGGGCGCCGGAGTGCACGATGCTCAGCCAGCGCATCAGCTCCTCCACCGCCGGAGCGACGCGTTCCGGCTCATCGCGCACCAGCGCCAGCTGATCCGGGTGCCGCAGCAGCGCGAGCGTGCCGAGACCGAGCATGTTGGAAGTCGTCTCGTGCCCGGCGACCAGCAGCAGGCTCGCGATGCCCGTGAGATCGGGGGTTTCCAGGTCGTCGCCGTGCTCGCGCACCAGCATGCCCAGCATGTCCTCGCCCGGATCCGCCTGCGCCCGCTCCACGAGCTCGCGCATGTACGCGCGCTGCTCGACGTTGAGGCGCAGCCGCTCCTCCTCGGGCAGCGAGGTGTCCAGGGCCTTGCCGGTGCGCTCCTGGAACTCCGCCCTGTCCTCGTAGGGCACGCCCAGCAGCTCGCAGATCACCAGCGACGGCACCGGGAGCGCGAAGTCCGCGACCAGGTCGCGCGGGGCGCCCGCGCGCTCCATCGCGTCCAGGTGCTCCTCGACGATCTCCTCGATCCGGGGCTGCAACCGCCGCATCCGCCGCACCGTGAACTCCGGCGTCAGCATCCGCCGCAACCGCGTGTGCTCCGGCGGGTCGTAGGCGAGCAGGTTGCCGCGGCGCATCTCCGCCGCCTCCTGCTCGGAGAGCCCGTGGTCGGGGCGCTTCCAGACGTTGCTGAAGCTCTGCGCGTCGCCGAGCAGGGCTCGGACGTCGGCGTGCCGGGTCACCAGCCAGGCGTCCGCGCCGAACGGGGTCCGGACCTGCGCGAGCCCGCTGCCCTCCCGCACCGCGGCGAGGTCGGGCACGGGGTCGAAACCGTTGCGCAGCATGTGCAACGGGAGTTGCGGCGTGGCGGGTGCGTCGGTCGAGCTGTCCGTCGCTGAAGACATCGGGCGCTCCTGAAGTCGGCGGGGGGGGAACCCACTCGACACTACATAAGCGAGAGTCGACTCTCACTTAGAGTTCTCTCAGCAACCGCCGTCCACCGGGGCGCACGGCAGGTCCTCACCCGCGCCCGCGCGGGTCCCGTCGAACAGCAGCGCGAGGTAGCGCCGCCACCCCTCCGCCGCTCCGGTGGCCCGCTCCGCCGCACCGCTGCCCGCCGCCGCCAGCACCATCACCACGAACGCCGTGAGATCGCGCTCGACCAGATCCGGCCGCACGGTCCCGTCGGCCTGCGCACGGCGCAACACCTCACCCAGCGGGCCGAGGAAGCGGGGCACCACGTTCGCCATGTCCACGCCCGATTCCCGCACTGCCAGCAGCAGCGACTCGTTGCGCACCACGGTCGCCAGGCTCCCGGTCAGCCCGCGGGTCAGCCCCCGCCACGCGTCGGAGTCGGCGGCGGCCTCGTGCAGCAGCGGCTCGACCTCCTCGGTGAAGTACTGGTCGAACACCGCGCGCACCAGCTCCTGCCTGCCCGCGAACCTGCGGTACAGCGTGGCCAACCCCACCTCCGCGCGGCGCGCGACGTCCTCCAGCCGGATCGCCGGACCGTGCTCGGCGAGCTCCGTCCGCGCGGCGGCCAGGATGCGCAGGTGGTTGCGCTGGGCGTCGGACCGCAGCGCACGCTTCGACCCGTTCTCCGAATCGGACATCGCACCAGCATGCCGGACCCGTGCGGAGTTCAGGCCGACCGGGGCGAAGCACCACCCGCAGCTCCGACAACGCACGAACAGCGCGTGTGGGTGATCGTGAGCGTTTTCCTGTCAGCGAGGAAGCCGCTGAGGTTCCGCCACCCGACCCACTGCGCAGGTCCGTTCTGGAAGAAGCCCGAAGCGACCGAGTAACCTCACGGCCGGTAATCCCGGCCGGTCCGGCCGGATGAACGACACCCCGGTTTCGACGGCCGGATGTGATGCGCGGCCAGGAAGGAACTCAATGAGCACGCAGGTGGAAACAGCCGAATTCCAGGCTGAGGCGCAGAAACTGCTCCAGCTGATGGTGCACGCCATCTACTCGAACAAGGACACGTTCCTGCGGGAGCTCATCTCCAACGCCTCCGACGCCATCGACAAGTTGCGGCTGGCTTCCTACCAGGACAAGGACCTGCAGGTCGACACCGACGACCTGCACATCCTGATCGAACCCGATCAGGAGCAGCGGACGCTGACGATCCGGGACAACGGCATCGGCATGTCCAAGGACGAAGTCCGCGACCTGATCGGCACCATCGCCAAGTCGGGCACCGCGGAACTGCTCCAGGAGCTCAAGGACACCTCCGACGGCGCCGCCGCGCAGGAACTGATCGGCCAGTTCGGGCTCGGCTTCTACTCCAGCTTCATGGTCGCCGACAAGGTCACCCTGCTGACCCGCAAGGCCGGCGAGGACACCGCGACCCGCTGGGAATCCAGCGGCGAGGGCACCTACACGATCGAGACGGTCGACGAGGCCCCGCAGGGCACCGCGGTCACGCTGCACCTCAAGGCGGAGGACCAGGAGGACCGGCTGCTCGACTACGCCGACACCCGGACCCTCACCCAGATCGTCAAGAAGCACTCCGACTTCATCGCGTGGCCGATCCGCATGGAGGTGGACAAGCCCGGCGAGGACGGCGAGTCCACCCGCGAGCTCGACACGATCAACTCGATGAAGGCGCTGTGGGCCCGCCCGAAGGGCGAGGTCGAGCAGTCCGAGTACAACGAGTTCTACAAGCACGTCGCCCACGACTGGAACGACCCGCTGGAGACCATCCACCTGCGGGCCGAAGGCACCTTCGAGTACCAGGCGCTGCTGTTCATCCCCGCCACCGCGCCGTTCGACCTGTTCTCGCGGGACCAGAAGCGCGGCGCCCAGCTCTACGTCAAGCGCGTGTTCATCATGGACGACTGCGAAGAGCTGATGCCGGAGTACCTGCGGTTCGTCAAGGGCGTCGTGGACGCCCAGGACCTGTCGCTCAACGTCTCCCGCGAGATCCTGCAGCAGGACCGCCGCATCCAGATGGTGCGCCGCCGCCTCGTGAAGAAGATCCTCACCACGGTGCAGGAACTGCAGTCCGGCGACGCCGAGCGCTACAAGACGTTCTGGGAGAACTTCGGGCAGGCCGTCAAGGAAGGCATCGTCGGCGACCCCGACAACAGCGAGCTCATCCTGGACATCTCCTCGTTCGAGTCGACCCGCGACGAGAGCGAGAAGACCACGCTGCGCCAGTACATCGAGCGCATGCCTGAGGACCAGGACGCGATCTACTACATCACCGGCAACTCCCGCAGCAAGATCGAGAACTCCCCGCACATCGAGGCGTTCCGGGACAAGGGCCTGGAGGTCCTGCTGCTGAGCGACCCGATCGACGAGATGTGGGTCGAATCGGTGCCGGAGTTCGAGGGCAAGAAGTTCCAGTCCATCACCAAGGGCGAAGTCGACCTCGACGAGGACTCCGAGCAGGACGCCCAGCAGAAGGAGGACTTCGCCGGGGTCCTGACCTGGATGAGCACCGCGCTGTCCGACGACGTCAAGGAAGTGCGGCTGTCGTCGCGGCTGAGCAGCTCCCCCGCCTGCATCGTCGGCGACAACCACGACATGACGCCGACGCTGGAGAAGATGTACCGGGCGATGGGCCAGCAGGTGCCGCGCGTCAAGCGGATTCTGGAGATCAACCCGACGCACCCGCTGGTGAGCGGCCTGCGCAGCTCCTTCGACGAGAACGGCGAAGGCGAAGACCTCACCGAGACCGCGCAGCTCGTCTACGGCATGGCGCTGCTGGCCGAAGGCGGCGAACTCCGCGACCCCGCGCAGTTCACCTCCCTGCTGGCGAACCGCCTGGCGAAGACTTTGTGATGTCGTTGGCCTGCGCAGGGGTCAGGTAGCGGAACCTCAGTGGCTTCCTCGCTGCGGGATCTTTTCTCCAAGTGGTTCCGCCACGAAAGAAAAACCGTCCTCGCGAGGAAGCCACTGAGAACCCGCCGGTGGTCGGTTTGCTCAAGCCGGTCACTGCTCAGCGGCTCCGCCGCTGACAAGACAAGGCAAAGACGAAACCCTGAACCGGGCCGGGGCGCGATGTGCGCTCCGGTTCTGTTCAGTTCGCGGCCGTCGTCCGTTCGGTGCGGAGTTCGTGCAGTTCTGCGCGGAGTTCGCGGACCTCCACCAGCAGCTCGCCGACGGTGTCGGGGTCCTGGTCGCGCAGGCGGCGTTCGTGGCCGACCTGGCTCTCCATCGCGCTCACCGCCACCGCGATGAACAGGTTGAGCACGGTGAAGGTCGTCACCGCGATGTAGACGACGAAGAAGATCCACGCGAGCGGCTGCTCGGACATCACCTCGCGGGCCACTTCCGACCAGGCCTCGCCGGTCATCACCTGGAACAGCGTGAACAGCGAATCGCCCAGATCCCCGAAGTACTCCGGGGAAGTGGCGCGGAACAGGGTGGTCGCCAGCACGGCGGCGACGTAGAGGATGAGGGCCAGCAGCGCGGCGATGGAGGCCATGCCCGGCAGCGCCGACAGCAGCGCCGACACGACCCGGCGCATGCTCGGCACCACCGAGATCAACCGCAGCGCCCGCAGGATGCGCAACGCCCGCAGCACCCCGAACTCGCCGGAGGCGGGCGCCAGCGCGACACCGATGATCACGGCGTCGAAGACGTTCCACGGGTCGCGGAAGAACCGCTCCCGGTGCACGTAGAGCCGCGCGGCAAGCTCGGTCACGAAGACCAGCAGCGCCAACCGGTCCACCGCGTGCAGCAGCGTTCCGTGCCGGGCCATCAGCGCGGGCACCGTCTCGCAGCCGAGGGTGATCGCGTTGAGCACGATCACGCCGACGATGAACGAGTGGAACGCGGGCGCTTCGACGACGTTCCGGACGCGCTCCCGCACGCTCATGGCAGTACTCCCGCTCGCGATCCTCCCCCGGCACGGAGATCAACTTAGCGGCAGCCGGTCGATTCGCGACGAGCGGGGATGACGCGATGTGACGCGCCTGTGGCCGCGCGTGCACCCGCGGCCACAGGCGGCATCGCAGCTCAGAGCGTCGCGGTGTCGATCACGAAGCGGTAGCGGACGTCACTCGCCCTGACCCGGTCGTAGGCCTCGTTGACCTGGGAGGCGGAGATCACCTCGACCTCGGCGCCGATGCCGTGCTCGGCGCAGAAGTCCAGCATCCGCTGGGTCTCCGGGATGCCGCCGATCATCGAACCCGCCAGCGACTTGTTGCCCGCGATCAGCGAGAACGCGTTGTAGGACAACGGTTCCGACGGGGCTCCCACGTTGACCATCGCGCCGCCCGCGGCGAGGGTGCCGAGGTAGGCGTCCACCGGCAGCTGCGCCGACACGGTGTTGATGATCAGGTCGAAGCGGCCCTTGAGCGCGTCGAACGTCGACGCGTCGGAGGTCGCGTAGTAGTCGGTGGCGCCCAGGCGCAGCCCGTCCTCCTGCTTCTTGAGGCTCTGGCTGAGCACGGTCACCTCCGCGCCCATCGCGACCGCGATCTTGACCGCCATGTGCCCGAGCCCGCCGAGCCCGACCACGGCGACCTTCTTGCCGGGGCCCGCGTGCCACTGGTTCAGCGGCGAGAACGTCGTGATGCCCGCGCACAGCAGCGGAGCGGCGACGTCGAGGCCGATGCCGTCCGGGATGCGGCAGACGAAGGCGTCCTTGACGACGACCTGCTTGCTGTAGCCGCCGTAGGTGTTCTCGCCGTCGAAGCCGACGCCGTTGTAGGTCTGCACGTTGCCGCGCTCGCAGAACTGCTCGGTGCCCGCCCGGCACGGCCCGCACTCGCCGCAGGAGTCGACCATGCAGCCGACGCCCACGCGGTCGCCGACCTGGTAGCGGGTGACCTCGGAGCCGACGGCGGCGACGGTGCCCGCGATCTCGTGGCCCGGCACCATCGGGAAGATCGCCGTGCCCCACTCCTCCGCGGCCTGGTGCAGGTCGCTGTGGCAGATGCCCGCGTAGGCGATGTCGATCAGCACGTCGTCCGGGCGCAACGACCGGCGCTCGATCGTGGTGCGTTCCAGCGGAGCTCCGGCCTTCGGCGCGGCCAATGCTGCTGTCGTGGTCATGGCGTCCTCCCTGCTCTGACGTGACCGGTATTGCCAGTTGCGCATACCTTTTCTAAAGTAAGAACCCTCTTACATCGTTCGCAAATCGAAGGGCTGTGACGTCACCCATGTCACGCGGCTACCACCACGGCGAACTGCGCGCCGCGCTGGTGCGAGCGGCCCGCGAACTCATCGCCGAGCGCGGGGTCGCCGAGTTCTCCGTCGCGGAGGTCGCCCGCCGCTGCGCGGTGAGCTCGGCGGCGCCGTACCGGCACTTCGCCGACCGCAACGCGCTGCTGGCGGCCGTGGCGCTGTCGGTGGCGCACGAACTGCACGACGAGGTCACCGCCGCCACCGCGCGCCACACCGACCCGGCCCGGCGGCTGGCCGACGCGGCGGCGGCCTACACCGGGTACCTGATCCGCCACGGCACGGGGCTGCCCACCGTGTTCGCCGGACCGCTGCGCGGCGACCGCTTCCCCGAGCTGCGCACCGCGGGCCGCGAGCTCACCGACGAGTACCTGTCGCTGTGCTTCGCCGTGTCCCCGTCGGCCGAGCGGGCGCTGCTGCTGCTCGAACAACTGCTGACCCAGGCCCACGGCTACGCCACGTTCTACCTGGACGGAGTGCTGTCCATGCAGGGCTACGACCTCGACGTCGTCACCGCCAAGTCCGCCGAAGCCGCACTGACCACCATCAACGGCTCCCGGCTGAGCTGAGGCCGCGCGAACCACGCGCCCGAACGAGGGACATCGGCTCGCAACGGTCCGGCAACCCTTCCGCGCGGCGGTCGGCCTGCTGTTGTCTGCTGGAAAGACGTCATCATCGGGGATGACCTCGGTTCGGCGGGAGGACCTCCATGTCCCAGACCCTCCAGACGACGACCGCCACCTCCGCCCGGGACCGCGCGCAGGCGTGGCTGGCGGACTTCGAGGCGGCGCTGACCGCACGCGACGCGAACCGGGCGGCCGGCCTGTTCGCGACCACCTCGTTCTGGCGCGACCTGGTCGCGTTCACCTGGAACCTCAAGACGGTCGAGAACCGCGACGGCGTGGCCGACCTGCTGCGCGCCACGATGGACGCAGCGGACGCCCGCGAGTTCCGGGTGACCGAGGAACCGGCGGAGTCCGACGGGATCGTCGAAGCGTGGTTCGGATTCGAGACCGCCGCCGGGCGCGGCGAAGGGCACCTGCGGCTCACCGACGAGGGTGCGTGGACGCTGCTGACCGCACTGCAGGAGCTGACCGGGTTCGAGGAACCGAGCGGGCACCGCCGCCCCATGGGCGCCGAGCACGGCGTCGACCCGGACCGGCGGACGTGGCGGGAGGCGCGGGACGCCGAACTCGCCGAGCTGGGCGACTCCCGGCAGCCGTACGTGCTGGTGGTCGGCGGCGGCCAAGGCGGCATCGCGCTGGGCGCGCGGCTGCGCCAGCTCGGCGTCGGGCACCTCGTCGTGGACCAGCACGAGCGGCCGGGTGATCAGTGGCGCGGCCGGTACAAGTCGCTGTGCCTGCACGATCCCGTCTGGTACGACCACCTGCCGTACCTGGACTTCCCCCGGAACTGGCCGGTGTTCGCGCCGAAGGACAAGATCGCGGACTGGCTGGAGATGTACACGAAGGTCATGGAGATCAACTACTGGGGCTCGACCCGGTGCACCTCCGCGACCTTCGACGACCGGACGCAGGAGTGGACGGTCGAACTCGACCGGGGAGGCACGCCGATCACGGTGCGGCCGAAGCACCTCGTGCTCGCCACCGGCGTGTCCGGAAAGCCGAACGTGCCGGAATTCCCCGGCCAGGACCGGTTCCGCGGCGAACAGCACCACAGCTCGCGGCACCCCGGCCCCGACGCGTACCGGGGCCGGCGGGCCGTGGTGATCGGCTCGAACAACTCCGCGTTCGACATCTGCGCGGCCCTGTGGGAGGTCGGCGCGGAGGTGACCATGGTGCAGCGGTCCTCCACGCACATCTCGAAGTCGGACTCGCTGCGGGAGCTGTCGCTGGGGCCGCTGTACTCGGAGGAAGCGGTCGCGGCGGGCATGACCACGCAGAAGGCCGACATGACGTTCGCGTCGATGCCGTACCGGATCATGCCGCGGTTCCAGAAGCCCGCCGTGGAAGCCATGAAGGAGCGCGACGCGGACTTCTACGCGCGGCTCGCCGAAGCCGGTTTCCTGCACGACTTCGGCGACGACGACTCCGGCCTGTTCATGAAGTACCTGCGGCGGGGCTCGGGCTACTACATCGACGTCGGGGCGGCCGAGCTCATCACCGACGGGCGGGTGGGCCTCGCGCACGGGCAGGTCGCCGAGCTCACCGAGGACTCCGTGGTGCTGGCCGACGGCACCGAACTGCCCGCGGACCTCGTGGTCTACGCGACGGGCTACGGCTCGATGAACGGGTGGGCCGCGGACCTGATCGACCAGGACGTCGCCGACAAGGTCGGCAAGGTGTGGGGCCTCGGCTCCGACACCACGAAGGATCCGGGGCCCTGGGAGGGCGAGCAGCGCAACATGTGGAAACCGACCAGGCAGGAAAACCTGTGGTTCCACGGCGGCAACCTGCACCAGTCCCGGCACTACTCGCTCTACCTGGCCCTGCAGCTCAAGGCCCGAGCGGAAGGCGTCCCCACCCCCGTCTACGGCATCCCCGAGGTGCACCACACGAGCTGACCCCGTCCCGTCCCACCGGTCCGGCCGATCCCCTCCGGGCCGGCGGGACGGGCACCGCTCGCAGAAGACCGCTCTCCTGGAGCAGCGGATAACCCGCAACGGATCACAGCGCCGCCGATTCCCGTCACTTTCCCGGGCGAAGTGCACCTGGAAGTGGGATGGCCGAATCCGCGCGAAATGGTTTATATCTTTTCCACGTGAACAAAACTGGGTGGATTCACGATGGAATTCCGACAATCCTGGGAAATGTCGAACAAGCACCTCCCGGGCGGATTCCGCGACATCGGTTCTCCGGGGAAATCGACTCGGAACTGGCCGCGCTGCGCAAACTCGACAACTGGCACGGTCCGCTCGCGCTGATCACCGACTGGGCGGTCGTGGTGCTCGCGGCACTGGCCTGCGAGGCGCTGCGGACGTGGAGCGGCTGGGCGTTCTGGCCGGTGTACCTGCTGGTGGCGCTGCCCGTCATCGGCACCCGGCAACGCGCCCTCGCGACCCTGCTGCACGAATCCGCGCACGGAATCCTCGCGAAGCACAAGCGCCTGAACACCTTCCTGGGCACCTACCCGTCCGGTTATCTGATCTTCCAGTCCTACCGGGCGTACCGCCGCAGCCACGTGCGCGACCACCACGGTTCCTTCGGCGATCCGCGGCGGGACCCGGACCTGCGCGCGCACATTTCCGCCGGCCTCTACCGGCCGCAGCGGGGCGCCGCGTTCACCTGGAAGTTCCTGATCGCCCCGTTGTTCGGCAAGCAGACCCCGGCGGTGCTCCGGGAACTGGTCGTGGCCCGGTTGTCCGGCACGAAGGAGGAAGTGCTGCGCGGCGCCGCCGTCATCGCGTACGTGGCGGGGATCTGCGGGCTGTTCGCGGTGTTCGGCATGGCCGAGGTGTTCGCGCTCTACTGGCTGGTGCCGCTGCTCGTGGTGTTCCCCGTCGTCAACTGGTACATCGAAATGCTGGAGCACTTCCCGCTCGTGGGCAGTGCCGACCTCGACGTGCGCACCACGCGGCACCGGGCGCTGGGCCGGATCTCCCGGCACTTCCTGGGAATCCACAACGAGGGCTACCACCTCGACCACCACCTGTCGCCGAAGATCCCGTACTGGAACCTGCCCGCGGCGCACCGAGCCCGCCTGCGGGACCCGGTGTTCGCGCGGGCGATCGCCGAGATCGCGCCGGTGGGCAAGGGGATCTCCTGGCAGTTCCGGGACATGGTCCACCGGGTCGACGCGGGTCAGGCGACCACCAGGCTCGGCAGGTTCACCGACCTCGACTCGATCGACGCGGCGGAGCCGAGCTCGCGGACCTGACCCTTCGTGCCACCGGACGCGCGACGTCGATCGGGCTCGGTCGGCGCCGCGCGGTCCGGTCGCGGAGCGGATCTCGCGGCGCGGCAGCCCACCGGCGCGGCTCAGCGCTCGCCGCGGCGCACCGCCCCGATGCCGGCGATGACCACCAGCGCGATCCCGGCGATCTGCAGCAGCGCCAAGTGCTGCCCCAGCAGCAGGAAACCGATGATGCAGGCGAACCCCGGCTCGAAGCTCATCAGCGTCGCGAACGACGAGGCCCGCATCCCGCGCAGCGCCTGCATCTCCAGCGCGTAGGGCAGCAGCGGCAGCAACAACGCGGCGAGCACCGAGGTCAGCAGCACCGGAACGCTGAACCCGGCGACGACGTCCCCGACTCCGAAGAACCCGGACACCACGGCGGCGACCGCCAGCGACACCGCGAGCCCCTGCAACCCGGAGAACCCGTCGCCCACGCGCTGGCTCAGCAGCACGTACCCCGCCAGGCTCGCTCCCGCGGCCAGGCCGAACCCGATCCCGGCCAGGTCCAGCGAACCCGACCACGGGCTGGTGAGCAGCACGACGCCGAGCAGCGCCAGCACCGGCCAGATCACGTCGTAGGAACGCCGCAGCCCGAACACGGCGACCGCGAACGGCCCGAGGTACTCCAAAGTGCTCGCCGTGCCCAGCGGGATGCGGTCGATCGCCTGGAAGTAGCACAACGTCATGGCCGCGCTCACGACTCCCAGCCCGGCCGCGGACAGCAGCGCCTCCCACGAGATGGAGCGGAAATCGGGCCGCACGAACAGCAGCAGGATCAGCGCAGCCAGCGCCAGCCGGGAGAACGCGGCGCCGACGGGACCGAGGCTGCCGAACATCCACGTCGAGACCGCGGCGCCGGTCTGCACCGACAGCATCGCCGCGACCGCCATCGCGGCGCAGAGCTTGACGTTCGGTCGTCGCTTCGTGAGCGGCGGAGACGCGTCCATGAGTGAGGATGAAATCACAGCGAGTAACAAACCCGCGCGACGCCCCGCCTGGAACATCCCCCACCGCTCAGCGACGACTCCCCACTCCCGCCCGGCGCCTCGAAAATCCACCGATCCCGCGAGCATCCGCGTCCGCGTTCACGCTCCGCACACCCGCGATTTCGCGAGAAATTGCGGGAGGCGGCGCGCCTCGACGAGGGCGTTTTCGCGGCTCGGGCCGGGTTATTTCGGGGTGTTGCGGGGTGGGGTTCGGAGATTTCTCGCGAAATTGCGGGAGTCGTGCACAGCGGGCGGATGCGTCCCCATGCTTCCGGGGAGGCTCGGGCGGGTGATCAGGGCTCGTGGGCGAGGCGGTGGATGCCGGGGGCCGTGGAGCGGGTCACCAGCGGGCAGCCGGTGAGGTCGGGCAGCGGGAACTCCACTCCGGGCGCGATCCGGTACGGCCGGGCCAGCACCAGGCCGCCGAGCGTTCTGCGTAGCCGGGACACCTCGGCGCGCACCGTCACCAGGTGCGTGCCGTCGCCGAAGACCGCCTCGGAGAGCTGCGCCGCCGACATGCCCGCCGGACCGGCACCGGCGAGCAGGAGCAGCAACTCCGCGTGCCGCACCGACAACGGCTGCACCCAGCGGCTCGACCCTTCGACCACCGCCCGCGGCGGCGTGGCACCCAGGTCGAGCACGAGCCGCATCCGCGGGCCGGGCGCCGGGCGCAGCAACCAGCCGCCCGGCACCGGTTCCGGGACGCAGTCGCCCACGCCGTGCACCGCGAGCGGTCTCCCCTCCCGGGGCGCGGCCACCCGGTCCGGACCGGCGAAACCGGTGGCCGCCGCGACCCAGCCGTGCTCGTCGACGACGAGCCCCGGCCCGGTCGAGCCCGCCAGCAGCGGCCCCGCGACCTGCCGCAGCGAGTCGAGCCGCCGCTCGTGCCCGCGCCACAGGCCCGCCTCGGCGAGCTTCACCGCCGTGCCGACCAGTGCCACCGTCATCGGGTGGATCGTCTCCGCCGGTCCGCTGACGTCCACGATCCCCAGCAGCTCCCCCGTTCGCGGATCGTGCAGCGGCGCGGCCGTGCAGGTCCACACGTGGTGCGCGCGCAGGAAGTGCTCGGCGGCGAACATCTGCACCGGCGCGCCCTCGGCGAGCGCGGTGCCGATCGCGTTGCCGCCGACGACCCCTTCGGACCACCGGGCGCCCTCGGCGAACCCGATGTCGTCGGCGAGGCGGCGCACCCGGCTGGCCCCTTCGCGCCACAGCACGACCCCGTCGGAGTCGGTCACGACCATCACGTGCCGGGAATCCTCGGCGATCGAGGTCAGCGCGGCGCGCAGCTCCGCCAGCACCGGACGGATCCCGGAGCGCTCCCGGCGCCGCTCCACTTCCGCGACCCCCGCCGGGTCCGGCGGAATCCGCAGGTCGGGGTCGACTCCTTGCGCTCGCGCGCGCCGCCACGACCGGGCGACCAGGCCGCGCGGCTGGACGGGTGCACGACCGCCGGAGAACAGCGCTTCGTGGACCTGCGCCAAGACCCGCGCCCGTCCGCGCACATCGGTCCCGGGCCGGATCTCGCGGACGTCCTCGTCCACAACCACCTCCCGCGTCACGCGGCGGCATGCCGGTGTGGCCCACACCATAACCACGGACGGCCCGTGGAACGGAAGACCGACGAGCCGCCGATCGGCCGCAGCGCCGACCATGCGCAGGGACGGGGCGGCCGGGAAGCGGATCAGCGGACCGAGAAACGGGAGTTCCGCTCTCCTTGCGCACCAACGAGAACCGATCACTCCACTTTAGACGGAATAATGCTCGGACGAGCCCGGTTGTGCCGGGTGTGCCGGGCGCACCCGCACGGGTGCGCACATGACGACCGACGCCTCAGGAGGGCCTCCGCATGGCGAAGATCCTGTTCGTGATGACCGCCGCCGACCACTGGACGCTGGCCGACGGCAGCGCGCATCCCACCGGCTTCTGGGCAGAGGAGGCCGTCGCGCCCTACCGCGCGTTCACCGGCGCGGGGTACGAGGTCGAGGTGGCCACGCCCGGCGGGGTCCGGCCCACCGTCGACCAGGGCAGCCTGGGAGCGGACGCCAACGGCGGGCAGGAACAGGCCGACGCCGTGGCCAACGGGCTGGCCACGTTCACCGAACTCGACCACCCGATCGAGCTGGAGAACGTCGACCTCGCCGACTACGCCGCCGTGTTCTACCCCGGCGGGCACGGCCCGATGGAGGACCTGGCGGTCGACGCCACCTCCGGCCGGTTGCTGGCCGAAGCCCTCGACTCCGGCAAGCCGCTGGGCGTCGTCTGCCACGCACCGGCCGCGCTGCTGGCCACCGAGCAGGGCGGGAGCTCGCCGTTCGCGGGTTACCGGCTCACCGCGTTCACCAACGCCGAGGAGCAGCAGGCCGGCTTGGCGGCGAAGGCGAAGTGGCTGTTGCAGGACCGCCTCGTCGCGCTCGGCGCGGACTTCCAGGAGGGCGCGCCGTGGGAGCCGCACGTGATCGTCGACCGCAACCTGTTCACCGGCCAGAACCCGGCCTCCTCCGCGCCGCTGGCGGATCAGATCGTGAAGTCTTTGGCCGCCGCGTAGCGGCAGCGGTACCTCGGCGTTCCTCCCCCGGCGGGGATCGATTCCGCTCCACCACAGGTGGAATCGCGTCCCGCCTGGGAGGAACGCCGGGAATCCGCCGCGGGTCGGCCTCTCGACGTCGGCCAGGCGCTCCAAGACATCCGCCGTGAACCGCGGCCGAAGAATTATCAGCATGTGACAACGCCGGTTCTCCGGTGACCGCGAGGCCGTCATCATGCAGTCGTTGCCAGCAGGCCCGCGAGGGCCGACGATCGCCAGGAGTGCACCGTGATCTTCATCGTCGTCAAGTTCACCGTCCGCCCGGACCGCGCCGAGCAGTGGCTCTCGCTGGTCGACGACTTCACCCAGGCGACCCGGCGGGAACCGGGCAACCTGTTCTTCGACTGGGCCCGCAGCGTCGAGGACCCGAACGTCTTCGTGCTCACCGAAGGCTTCGCCTCCCAGGAAGCCGGCGTCGAGCACGTCCAGTCCGAGCACTTCAAGGCCGGGACGGAACTGATGTCCGAACTGGTCACCACGACACCGGACATCATCAACGTCGAAGCGCCCGGCGACGGCTGGTCCAAGATGGGCGAGGTCACGCCGAAGGGGGTGTGAGGCGCGGCGGTCGTGTTCGGCGGGATTGGGGTTTCGCCTACTTTTTCCCCGATAGGAATGGGGTTGCGACCCGGCGGGCTGCGCCAGCGGACCGCCGGCATCACCGTCGTGAGGAGACCCCAATGGCGCGCCCCGCTGGAACGGGCTTGCTGCGCAAGCCGGACACGACGCTGCCGCACCGCCTGGAGCGCTCGGCGCGCACCGAGCAGGGCGCGCTGCACCCCACCGAGGACCTGCTGGCCTGGATCGAGGAGCGCAACGCCGCGCAACTGCACGACGTGCGGCGCATCCCGTTCGCGGAGCTGGACAAGTGGCGGTTCGACGACGCCACCGGCGACCTCGGCCACGCCAGCGGCAAGTTCTTCAGCATCCAAGGGCTGCGGGTGCACAGCGACTACGGCCCGGTGCGCACCTGGACGCAGCCGATCATCAACCAGCCCGAGATCGGCATCCTCGGCATCCTGGTGCGCGAGATCGACGGCGTGCTGCACTGCCTGATGCAGGCCAAGACCGAACCGGGCAACGTCAACGGCGTGCAGCTGTCCCCGACGGTGCAGGCCACCCGCAGCAACTACACGCGGGTGCACGAGGGCAACCCGGTGCCGTACCTGGAGCACTTCCGCGACGCCGACGCCCAGCACGTGCTCAGCGACGTCCTGCAGTCCGAACAGGGCTCCTGGTTCTTCCGCAAGCGCAACCGCAACATGATCGTCGAAGTGCACGGCCCCGTCGCCGAGCACGAGGACTTCCGCTGGGTCACGCTCGGGCAGCTGCACCGGCTGCTGGCCGTGGACAACCTGGTGAACATGGACTCCCGCACCGTGCTGTCCTGCATGCCCGGCGGTTTCGAAGGCGCCGCCGAGGAACCCACCGGCGTGTCCGAATCGCTGGAGCGGTCCCGCGATCCGCTCTCCGGCACCCTGCACACCACCGCCGAAGTCCGCAGCTGGATCACCGCGCAGCAGTCCGAGCACGTGGTGCGCACCGACCTCATCCCGCTCAACGCGGTGCGGCGGTGGCGGCGCGGCACGCACGACATCCACCACGAGCTCGGCACCTTCTTCAACGTCGTCGCCGTCGACGTGCGCAGCAACAGCCGCGAAGTGGGCGGCTGGACGCAACCGCTGCTGCGGCCCTACGGCACCGGGATGGTCGCGGTGCTGGTCAAGCGCGTCGACGGCGTGCTGCACGCGCTGATGAACGCGCGCGTCGAACCGGGCTACCTCGACGTGGTGGAACTGGCACCGACCGTGCAGTGCACGCCCGAGAACTACGCCGGACTGGGCGTCGAGTACCGGCCGCCGTTCCTGGACCTGGTGCTCGACCGCCATCCTGAGCAGGTGCTGTTCGACACCGAGCTCTCCGAAGAGGGCGGGCGCTTCCACGAGGCCCGCAACCGGTACCAGATCATCGAAGTCGACGCGGACTTCCCCGACGCCGACCTGCCCGACTACCGCTGGCTGACGCTGCACCAGCTCACCGAGCTGCTCAAGCACAGCCACTACGTCAACGTGCAGGCCCGCAGTCTCATCGCCTGCCTGCGGGGCCTGCGGTGAGCGGGCCGGTGCGGCTGGGCGTGCTGGGCTGCTCGGCCATCGCGCGGCGCCGCACGCTGCCCGCCGTCGCCGACATCCCGGAGCTGACGACGGCCGCCGTGGCCAGCAGGGACGCGGCGAAGGCCGCGGAGTTCGCCGTCGCGTTCGGCGGCACGCCCACCGGTTACGACGAACTCATCGCCGACCCGGAGATCGACGCGATCTACCTGTCGCTGCCGACGGCGCTGCACCACGAGTGGACGGCGCGGGCGCTGCGCGCCGGCAAGCACGTGCTGTGCGAGAAGCCGCTCACCGACGACGCCGCCCGCACCCGCGAGCTGACCGGGCTCGCGCGGGAGAAGGGCTTGGTGCTGCGGGAGAACTTCGCGTTCCTGCACCACCCGCAGCACGTCCGGGTCGCCGAACTCGTCGCCGGCGGCCGGATCGGTGCGCTGCGGACGTTCACCGCGACGTTCGGCATCCCGCCGCTGCCCGCAGCGGACATCCGCTACGACCGGGCGCTCGGCGGCGGCTCGCTGCTCGACGTCGGCGTGTACCCGCTGCGGGCGGCGCAGCTGCTGCTCGGGCCGGGCCTGGCGGTGGCGGGCGCGACGCTGCGCAGCGACGAGGAGCTCGGCGTGGACCTGGCCGGGCACGTGCTGCTGGTGTCGCCGGAGGGCGTGTTCGCCGACCTGGAGTTCGGCTTCCAGCACACCTACCGGTCGCGCTACGGCCTGTGGGGTTCGGCGGCGGAGCTGAGCCTGGACCGCGCGTTCACCCCGCCCGCCGAGCACCGCCCGGTGCTGCGCATCGACGAGCAGGACCACGCCGAGGAGCTCACGCTCGGCGCCTCCCACCAGTTCCGCACGTCGCTCGCCGCGTTCGCCGGTGCCGTGCTGGACCGCGGCCCGGACGAACCGGCCTGGCTCGACGCCGCCGACGAGACCGCCCGGCTGATCACCGAGGTCCGCGAGCGGGCCGTGCGGGTGCGCGGCTGATGGAGATCGTCGGCAACGGGTTCCTGGCCCGCCACTTCGCCGCGCACTTCGGCGACGCGCACCCCGACGTCACGGTGATCGCGGCCGGGGTGTCGACGACGGCCGCCGCGGACATCGCCGCGTTCGACCGGGAAGCCGACCTCGTCGGCGACGTGCTGCGCCGCTGCCGTCGGGACGGGCGGCGCGCGGTGCTGCTGTCGACCTCGTCGGCCGCGCTCTACGGCTCGGACGGGGTGCCGGGCGTGGAGGACGGGCCGGTGTTCCCGATCAACGCCTACGGCAGGCACAAGCTCGCGCTGGAGCGCGTCTGCGAGCTCTCCGGTGCCCGGTACCTGGTGCTGCGGCTGACGCACCTGGTCGGGGACGGGCAGCAGCCGGAGCAGCTGCTGCCCACGCTGGCGCGCGGCGTGCTCGCCGGTGCCGTGACGGTGCACCCGGACGCCCACCGGGACCTGCTCGATGTGCGCCACGTCCCGCCGGTGCTCGACGCGCTGTGCGCGCGGGAGGTGCACGGCGAGGTGGTGAACGTGGCCTCCGGTGCGCCGATCGCCGTGCCGGACATCGTGGACGGTCTGCAGCGGCGGCTCGGCGTGGACGCCGAACGGCGGCTCGTGCAGCGCCCGCCGCAGCTCACGCGGGTGAGCCTCGCGAAGCTGCACCGCCTGGTCCCGGAGTTCGCCGGGCACGACTTCGGTCCCGCCTACCTGGACGACCTGCTGGACCGCTACTTCGACTCCTACGCCGCCGCCCGCGCCTGAGCGCACCGGGATCTCCCGCGTTCGGCGTCGAGACCGCCTTCGGCTCGCCGATACCCCCGCACGACCCGGCCCCGCGATTTCGCGAGAGTTCGAACGGGACCGGCGTGTCGGACACCCCTTGTGGACAACCGTTCCGGCTGCGCGCAAGGGGTGGTTCGGATATCGGGCGTGGGTTTCGCCTCGTTCGGGTGGTTCGATTCCTCGCGAGATCGCGGAAATCATCCACACCGCGACACGGGTCAGGGCAGCAGGTTCTGGAGGGTCGTGACGACGTCGGCGGGGGTGGGGAGTTCGGCCGAGGCCGTGGCGAGTTCGGTGGCGGCCTTGGCGAACGCGGGCTCCGAGATGAGGCGGTCCAGCGCGGCGGTGATGCCGTCGGTGCCGGCCTCCCAGTTCACGACGTCCAGGCCCGCGCCGGCCTCGGTGACCCGGCGGGCCATCACCGTCTGGTCGAAGCCGCAGGGCAGCGACAGCTGCGGCACCCCGGCCACCAGCGAGGTCATGGTCACTCCCCCGCCGCCGTAGTGCACCACCGCGTCGCAACCGGGCAGCACCAGGCTCAGCGGCACGTCGTTGCGCACGTGCACCGAATCGGGCAGCGGCCCGCAGTCCTGCGCGTCGGCGGGCGAGGACAGCAGCAGCACCTCGCACCCCAGCGCCGTGGCGGCCTGCACGACCTGCGGCATCTTGTTCACCGTCGGGCCGAAGGTGCGCGTCGCCGAGCGGCCCCACACCACGCACACCCGAGGGCGGTCGGTGCGCGGCGGCAGGTCCAGCGGCGCCCCTCCCGGACCGTTGTACGGGATGTAGCGCGCCGGGATGCGCTGCTCGCCGTTGTTCGGCCGGACCTGGTCCGGACACGGGTCCAGCACGTGGTCGATGTGGTGGAAACCCATCTCGCCGACGCCGTAGCGGGCGAACGCGCCGCTGGTGTCGACCGGTACCGCGGGCTGCGCCTCGGCGCCGCCGCCGACGGGGCTGTAGGCGTCGCCGGTGCCCACCGGCCCCCACAGCTGGAGCACGTCGGGCACCCCGGTCACCTTCGCGACCAGCGGGCCTTCCAGGCTCATCATGTCGTGCACCACGAGGTCGGGCTTCCAATCGCGGGCGTAGGCCACGGCGGCGTCGGTGCTGCGGGTGGCGCGCTGCAGCAGCGTGGGCCGCAGTCGTTCGTGCCACGCGCCGAAGTCGAAGTTCGCGAGGTCCAGCGGCTCCCCCGTCTCGGGGTGCAGCGGCGGCTCCGGGTACGGCCAGTTCCCCTGGTAGGCGCCGATCAAGTTGATCATGCGCGCGCCCAGCAGCAGGTCGATGCCCTCCAACACAGGCACCGGCGTCAGCCCGGCCCGCGTCACCGCGTCCACATCGGACTCCGCGCACAGCACGCGGACGTCGTGCCCGGCGGCGCGCAGCGCCCAGCCGAGCGGCACCATCGGGAAGTAGTGCCCGGGCCACGAGGACACCGCGAACAACACTCGCATGGGCCGCTTCCTTCGCTCGGCGGACGACGTCGAAAGACCACGCTACGACCGCGGCGAGTGGGGTGATCCCTAGTGTTGCGCGTCGTTTCGCAACTCCGGCGCACGGCGCTACAGTCGGGGAAATCCGCCTCGTCCGGCGCGATCCGCCGAGTTCGCCCCGGAAGCTAGTCTTCGCACGAGTGTTTTGTTGTTACGAGGCGTTGGTGCCCCCGCTGATCCGTGCCGCATGCTCGGCCCGCGGCTCCGGGGGAATCGTGGCCACAGCTGGACGGTCCCCAGGACACACGACGACCCAGTTGTGGGGGATTCATCCATGACCGCGCTGACAACGGTCCCCGATGGCCGGCCCGCCCGCGGCGGCCACGACTCCGACGCACCGATGATCGAGGCGATCGGAGTCGGCAAGTCCTTCGGTTCGGTACCCGCGCTGGAGTCGGTGACTCTGGCCGTGCCGAAGGGTTCCGTGCTCGGCTTGCTCGGGCACAACGGTGCGGGCAAGACGACGCTGGTGAACATCCTGACCGCCATGGTGCCGGCCACGTCCGGCGTGGCGCGGGTGGCGGGGTTCGACGTCTCGGCCCAGCCCAAGGAGGTGCGCAAGCGCATCGGCCTCACCGGGCAGTTCGCCTCCGTCGACGAGGAGATGACCGGCCGGGACAACCTGATCATGCTGGCCAGGTTGCTCGGCGCCGACGGGAGCCGGGCCCGCAAGCGAGCGGGTGAGCTGCTGGAGGCGTTCGACCTCACCGGGTCCGCGCACCGGCGGGCGCGCACCTACTCGGGCGGTATGCGGCGGCGGCTGGACCTGGCGGCCTGCCTCGTCGGAAACCCCGAAGTGATCTTCTTGGACGAGCCGACGACCGGGCTGGACCCGTCGAGCCGGATCGCCATGTGGAGCATCGTGGAACGCCTCGTCGACGAGGGCACCACGGTGCTGCTGACCACCCAGTACCTCGACGAGGCCGACCGGCTGGCCGACACGATCACCGTGCTCTCGGCCGGGAACGTCGTGGCGTCCGGTTCGGCCGCGGAGCTCAAGGCCCAGGTCGGGCAGCGCACGGTGACGGTGGTGGTGGAGCCCGGCACCGACCCGGAAGCCGGGTGCGCGGCGCTGCGCCGGGCCGGGATGCAACCGTCGGTCGGCAAGGACGGCACCGCGATCGTCACGCCGATCGAGGCGTCGCGGGACACGGCCACGGTGATCCGCGTGCTCGACGACGCGGGGATCGAAGCCGCCGAACTCGCCTTCGGCGAACCGACGCTCGACGACGTGTACCTCGCGCTCGCCCGCCACTCGAAGCGTTCCTGAGCCCGTCCCGCGCGCCTCCTCGAACTCACCGACCACAGTGGAGCGAGCATGACCACCACGTTGCCGTTGAACACGGGCAGCACGAACCTGGCGCCGCGCTGGAACGGGAGTTCCGCGGTGACGCAGATCGTCGTGCTCACCGCCCGATCGCTGCGCTCGTTCATCACCGACCCCGGCCTCGTGCTGGTCGGGTTGATCCAGCCGGTGATGACGCTGTTCGTGTTCACCCAGATCTTCACCAACTTCGCGCTCGCCGCGGACCTGCCCGCGGGCACCGAGTACCTGGACTTCCTGATGCCGGCCGTGCTGGTGAACCACGTCGTGCAGACCTCATCGCAGACCGGCATCGGCCTGGTGGAGGACCTGCGCAACGGCATCGTCGCGCGGCTGCGCTCGCTGCCGATCATGCCGAGCTCGCTGCTGCTGGCGCGCAGCACCTCGGACCTGGTGCGCAGCGCGTTGCAGGTGCTGCTGATCCTGGTGCTGGCCGTGACCGTGCTGGGCTACTCGCCGCAGGGCGGCATCGCCGGGATGGTGCTGTCCTCGCTGCTCACGCTGGGCGTGGGCAGCGCGCTGAGCTGGGCGTTCCTCGCGATGGGCGCGTGCCTGCGGCGCACCGAGCCGATGCAGAACATCAGCATCCTGGTGATGGTGCCGCTGATGTTCATCTCCAGCGCGTTCGTGCCGATCGCGGAACTGCCCGACTGGCTGGAGTTCATCGCGCGCATCAACCCGCTCACCTACGCCGTGGACGCCTCCCGCGCGGTCGCGCTCGGCTTGGACGGCACCCACCTCGTCGGCCCGTCGTTGCTGGTGAGCGCCCTGGTGGCGTTGGTGAGCGCGGTGGTCGCCGTCCGCGGCTTCCGCCGCCCGCTGTAACCTCGTCCCCCGTTCGAAGGCCTGCCGCGTTCTCGCGCGGCAGGCCTTTCGTCGTCGTTGGAGGCGTTTTCGCCGCTGCGACGGGACGTCGCGGATCGAGCCGGGACACTCCGCCGTGTTCCACCGGCAGTTCTTCCGCCGTCTCCGCCTGCAGTGCGGATCGTCCGGATGCTCGCGGCGGTGCAGGACGTCGCCCGCGCACCTCGGCCGGGCGAGTTCGCGCGCGGCCCACCATCGGACATCATCTTTCGTCGGAGGGAGCCACGCTCGTCCGGGCACTTCACCCTGATGTACGACGACCAAAGACGGCAGGGGTTTCGCCGGGTTCGCGGTAGTTTCGGCGCACAGGGACTTTTCAGGGCCACGCCAAGGGGAAGCAGATGCCCGAGACCGCCTCACCCGCGGCGATCCCGACGCCGGTGAAGATCGCCAGGGTCGTCCTCCTGATCCAGGGCGCGTTGATCGCGCTCGGGTCCGTAGTCCTCGTCGTCGACGCGGTTTCGGCCTGGGAGCACGGGCAGGACGTCGGCTTCCTCGACTACCTCGTGCTGATCCTCAGTCCGGCGCAGGCCCTCGCGCTGCTGTGGTGCGGGGTGCGGATCAGGAGCAGCACGGCGCGCACGCTCGCCGTGGTGGTGCAGTCGATCGCACTGGTCGCCGTGCTGCTGGCGCTGGTCACCACGGGCGCTCTCGCGCTGATCGGCATCGTGGTGCCCGCGTGCGTGATCATGCTGCTGACCCGGCCCGACGTCCGGGAGTGGTACGAGGCGGAAACCCCTGGCCGGTTCCCCGAACAGCGGGGCCACCTGTCCTGAACCTCGCTTTTCCGCTGGTGGAGCGGGAATCCGCCGCCGAGTCGCGCTCATCGTCCACGATGGACTGATCATGTCGAGTGATATCACTGATCATCGGCAGGGGCGGGCGGTACCCGGAACGGCGGGGCACTCGCCGCTCCGGGTACCGGTCTTCACGACAGGCCGAGCTCGTTGTCGAGCATGTCGAACATGTCGTCGTCGGTGGCCTCCTCGAAGCTGAACTCCGCCTCGGCGTCCTGCCCGGTGCGCAGCGCGGTCCACTTGGTGCGCAGCACTTCGAGGCGACCCGTGACCTGGTCGTGCAGCTCCGCGTCGACCTCCATGCCCTCGAACGACCGCTGCAACCGGTCCAGCTCGGCCAGCAGCGCGGCCGGGCCGTCCTGCTCCGGCACCAGTTCGCCGAGCAGGTGCTCGACGAGCTCCGCCGGAGTCGGGTAGTCGAACAGCAGCGTCGCCGGGAGCCGCAGGCCGGTGGCCGTGCCCATCCGGTTGCGGTACTCGACGGCGGTCAGCGAGTCGAAGCCGAGGCCCTTGAACTCGCTGTCCGCGTTGATGCCGCCGGTGTCGGCGTGGCCGAGCACCTGGGCCGCCTGGCCGCGCACCACCTCCAGCAGGGTGTCGCGGCGTTGCGGCCCGGACTGCTCGGCGAGCCGGGTCGCGAGGTCTCCCCCGCCGGCCGCCGCGGACACCCGGCGAGCGGGAGTCCGCACGAGTCCGCGCAGCAGCGGCGCGAGCTCGTCCCGCGCGCGCAACGCGGGCAGGTCGAGCCGCACCGGTGCCAGCACCGGCTCGTCGGAGGCCAGCGCCGCATCGAACAGGGCGAGGCCGAGTTCTTCGCTCAGCGGCGGCATTCCGGAGCGGGTGATGCGCTCCGCCTCCTGCTCGGTGAGCTCACCGGCCATGCCGCCGGAGTTCCACGCCCCCCACGCCAGCGACAGCGCGGGCAGGCCGTGCGCCCGGCGGTGCCGGGCCAGCGCGTCGACGTAGGAGTTCGCCGCCGCGTAGTTGCCCTGGCCCGCGGCGCCGAACAGCCCGGCCACCGAGGAGAACAGCACGAACGCGTCGAGCTCCAGACCCGCGGTGGCTTCGTGCAGGTTCCACGCGGCGTCGACCTTGGGCCGCAGCACCGCCGAGACCCGGTCCGCGTCGAGCGAGCCGAGCACGCCGTCGTCGAGCACTCCCGCCGCGTGCAGCACGGCGCTCAGCGGACGCTCGGCGGGAATCCGGCCGAGCAGGCCGGACAGCGACTCCCGGTCCGCGACGTCGCAGGCGACGACGTGGGCTTCGGCGCCGAGTTCGCCCAGTTCCGCCACGAGTTCGGCTGCTCCGGTGGCGTCCGGCCCGCGTCGGCCGGCCAGCAGCAGGTGCCGCGCTCCGCGTCCGGCGAGGTGGCGGGCGAGCAGGCCGCCCAGCCCTCCGGTGCCACCGGTGATGAGCACCGTGCCCTCGGCGTCCCAGCTGACGGGCTCCGCCGCGTCCGCCCGCGCCAGGCGCGGCACCCTCGGCTCACCGTCCACGATGGACACGTGCGGTTCGTCGACGGCGAGCGCCCGCAGCAGGGCGTCGGCCGTGAGCTCACCGGCTCCGAGTTCGAGCAGCCCGAACCGGCCGGGGTGCTCGGTCGCGGCGGTGCGCACCAGCCCGGCCGCGGCGGACGCGGCCAGGTCGCCGTGCTCGCGGGTGACGAACACCAAGTCGGCGTCGCGGTCGGCCGTCGCCCAGGACTGGGCCAGCCCCAGCACGTGGTGGGTGAGCGCGTGGGCGTCCTGCGGGTTCTCCCCTCCGTCGAGCGAGCACAACACCGTCGTGGCCGAGTCCGGCACGGACGTGAGGTCCGCGTGCACTTCGGGGACCGCGCCGGTCTGCTTGAACAGGTCGGCGAGCCCGAACGGGTCGGTGCCGACCAGGACCGGCACCTCGCCGGCCTCACCGGCGGGCGCGGGCGTCCGGTCGAGGCGGAACAGCGCGTCCCGCCCGATCGCCCGGGTGCCCGCGGGGCTCGCGGAGCGGGTGCGCAGGCCCTCCACGGTGGCGACCGGTGCCCCGGTGGCGTCGGCCACGGCCAGCGCCAAGGTTTCGGCACCGGTGCGGGTCAACCGCACCCGCAGCGCACTCGCCCCGGCCGCGTGCAGCGACACCCCTTCCCAGGCGAACGGGACCGCCCCGTCCGAATCCGAGCCGGTGAGCAGCGCCGCGTGCAGCGCCGAGTCGAGCAGTGCGGGGTGCAGGCCGTAGGCCGCCGCGTCCACGTCGGCGGGCAGCGCCACCTCCGCGTACGTGGTGTCCCCGGAGCGCCAGGCGGCGCGCAGGCCCTGGAACACCGGGCCGTAGTCGAAGCCGAGGTCGGCGAAGTGCTCGTAGCAGCCCTCGACGTTGACGGGTTCGGCATCGGCGGGCGGCCAGGCACCGACCTCGGCGGGAGCACCGCCGGTGCCGAGCACGCCGGTGGCGTGCAGCTGCCAGCCGTCCTCGCCGTCCGGGCGGGAGTGCACGGTCAGCGTGCGCCGCCCGGTGTCGTCCGGGGCCGCCGCCGAGACCTGCACCTGCACGCCGCCGTGCTCGGGCAGCAGCAGCGGAGCGGCCAAGGTGAGTTCGTCGACCCGGTCGCAGCCCGTCTCGTCCCCGGCCCGCAGCGCCAGTTCCAGCAACGCCGTTCCCGGCACCAGCACCGCGCCGGACACGGCGTGCTCGGCCAGCCACGGGTGGGTGCGGCGGGAGAGCCTGCTGGTGAACAGGGTCGCGTCGGTGTCGGCGAGTTCGACGGCGGCGCCGAGCAGCGGGTGCCCGGCCTCGCGCATCCCCGCCGCGCTGACGTCGCCCGCCCGCACCGGCGGGGTGGCGGGCCAGAACTCCTGGCGCTGGAACGGGTACGTGGGCACGTCGACGCGACGGGCACCGGGGAACACCGCGGGCCAATCGAGCCGGACGCCCCGCACGTGCAGCCGGGCCAGCGCGGTCAGCGCCGCCGACTCCTCCGGGCGTCCCTTGCGCAGGGACGGGATCAGCTCGGCGTCCTCGGGGACGCTGTCGCGCGCGAGCGCGCTGAGCACCCCGTCCGGCCCGAGTTCGAGGAACGTGCGCACGCCCCGCCCGGTCAGCTCCCGCATCCCGTCGGCGAACCGCACGGCGTGGCGCACGTGCGCCACCCAGTGCTCGGCGTCGGGTTCGGCGAGTTCCGCCCCTGTCGTCGTGGAGATGATCGGGATCTCCGGCGCGGAGTACGTCACTTCCCGTGCCACGGCGCGGAATTCGTCGAGCATCGGGTCCATCAGCGGCGAGTGGAACGCGTGCGAGACGCGCAGCGCGGTGACCTTCCGGCCGAGTTCGCGGAAGTGCGCCGCCACCTGCTCCACGGCGTCGGCGGCGCCGGAGACGACGACCGCTTCGGGACCGTTCACCGCGGCGATGCCGAGCTCCGCCTCCTTGCCGGTCAGCAGCGGCGCCACCTCGTCCTCGGCGGCCTGCACCGACGTCATGGCGCCACCGGCGGGCAGCGCCTGCATCAGCCTGCCGCGCGCGGCCACCAGCTTCGCCGCGTCGCCGAGGGTGAGCACCCCGGCCACGTGCGCGGCGGTGAGCTCGCCGATGGAGTGCCCGGCGAGGTGGTCCGGGCGCACGCCCCAGGACTCGACGAGGCGGTACAGCGCGACCTCGACGGCGAACAGCGCGGGCTGCGCATAGCCGGTCTGGTCGAGCAGCGCCGCCTCGGCGGTGTCCGGTTCGGCGAACACGAGCTCGCGCAGCGGCCGGTCCAGGTGCTCGTCCAGCGCGGCGAACGCGGCGTCGAGGGCGGCGGCGAACACCGGGAACCGGGCGTGCAGCTCCCGGCCCATGCCGGCGCGCTGGGCGCCTTGGCCGGTGAACAGCACGCCGAGACCGCCCCGGGCGACCTGGCCTTCGACCAGCGCGCCGTCCGGCAGCTGCGAGGCGAGCGCGGTCAGCGAGCGCGCGGCGCTCGCCGGGTCCTCGGCGAGGACCACGGCCCTGCGGTCGAATCCGGTGCGTCCGGCGGCCAGCGAGAACCCGACGTCGGCGAGCGGCGCGGTGCCGCCCTCGATGCGGGCCGCCAGCCGCGCGGCCTGATCGCGCAGCGCCTCCGGCGTCTTCGCCGACAGCGCCAGCGGCACCACCGCGGCGGGCGTTTCCCGTTGCGGCGCGAGTGCTTCCGGTTCCTGTTCGAGGATGGTGTGCACGTTGGTGCCGCTGATCCCGAACGAGGACACCGCGGCGCGGCGCACCCGTCCCGTCTCGGGCCAGGCCGCGGGCTCGGACAGCAGCGCGACCGCACCGGCGGACCAGTCCACTTCGGACGACGGGGTGGCGGAGTGCAGGGTGCGGGGGACGGTGCCGTGGCGCATGGCCTGCACCATCTTGATGACGCCCGCGACACCGGCGGCGGCCTGCGTGTGACCGAGGTTCGACTTCACCGAACCCAGCAGCAACGGCTCCTCCCGGTCCTGGCCGTAGGTCGCCAGCAGCGCCTGGGCTTCGATCGGGTCGCCGAGCCTGGTGCCGGTGCCGTGCGCCTCGACCACGTCCACGTCCTGAGTGGACAGACCACCGCTGGCGAGCGCCTGGCGGATGACCCGCTGCTGCGAGGGGCCGTTCGGCGCCGTCAGGCCGTTCGACGCGCCGTCCTGGTTCACCGCGCTCCCGCGCAGCACGGCGAGGATCTCGCGACCCTCGCGCAGCGCGTCGGAGCGCCGCTGCAGCACCAGCATCCCGACGCCCTCGGACCAGCCGACGCCGTCGGCCGAGTCGGAGAACGCCTTGCAGCGGCCGTCGGCGGCGATGCCGCGCTGGCGGGAGAACTCGACGAACGCCGCCGGGGTCGCCATCACCGTGACGCCACCGGCCACCGCCAGCGAGCACTCGCCGGAGCGCAGCGCCTGCGCCGCCCAGTGCATCGCCACCAGCGACGACGAGCACGCCGTGTCCACCGTGACCGCCGGCCCCTCGAAACCGAACGTGTAGGACACCCGGCCGGAGGCGATGCTGCCCGCGCTGCCGTGGCCCTGGTAGCCCTCGTGCTCGGAACCGATCAGCGTGTCGCTGTAGTCGTTGTACATGACCCCGGCGAACACGCCGGTCTGGCTGCCGCGCAGCGCGGCCGGGTCGATCCCGGCGCGTTCGATGGCCTCCCAGGTGGATTCCAGCAGCAGCCGCTGCTGCGGGTCGGTGGTCAGGGCCTCGCGGGGGCTCATGCCGAAGAACGCCGGGTCGAACTCCGCCGCGTCGTGCAGGAAACCGCCGCGACGGGTGGTCGAGGTGCCCGGCGCGTCCGGGTCCGGATCGTAGAGCGCATCCAGGTCCCAACCGCGGTTGTCCGGGAAGCCGGTGATCGCGTCACCGCCCTCGGACACCAGCCGCCACAGGTCCTCCGGCGAGGACACCCCACCGGGATACCGGCAGGCCATGCCGACGATCACGATCGGGTCGTCGTCGGCGGCGCGCACGACCTGCTGCGGCACGACCGCCGCCGGCAGCTCCCCCACCAGTTCGGCGAGCAGGTGCGCGGACAGCGCCTCGGCCGTCGGGTGGTCGAACACGAGCGTGGCGGGCAGCCGCAGTCCCGTCTCGGAGTTGAGCCGGTTGCGCAGTTCCACCGCCGTCAGCGAGTCGAAACCGAGGTCCTGGAAAGCGACCTGCGGATCGACCTCGGCGGTGCCGGTGTGGCCGAGCACCCCGGCCACCTGGCCGCGCACCAGTTCCAGCACGAGCTCGTGGCGCTTCGCGGCGTCCAGCCCCGCCAGCCGCTGCCCGAGGCCGCCGGTGGCGGCGCGGGAGGCGACGGCGCGGGACGCCGGAGTCCGGACCAGGCCGCGCAGCAGCTCCGGCACCTGGCCCTGGCCGCGCAGCACCGCGAAGTCGAACCGCACCGGGAACAGCACCGCCGGCCCGGACGTCGTCGCCGAGTCGAACAGGGCGAGGCCCTGCTCGTGGGTCAGCGGCGGCATCCCGGAACGGGCCAGCCTGCGCCGGTCCGCGTCGGTGAGGGTGCCGGTCATGCCACCGGACTCCACCCACGGGCCCCACGCCAGCGACGAGCCGGGCAGGCCCGCCGCCCTGCGGTGCCGGGCGAGCGCGTCGAGGAAGGCGTTCGCCGTCGCGTAGTTGCTCTGCCCGGCCGCGCCGAAGGTGCCCGCCAGCGAGGAGAACAGCACGAACGCGCTCACGTCCCCGCACAGCTCGTGCAGGTTCCAGGCCGCGTCGACCTTCGGCCGCAGCACCGCGTCGAAGCGCTCCGGGGTGAGCGAGTCGAGCACGCCGTCGTCGAGCACGCCGTCGTCGAGCACCCCGGCCGTGTGCACCAGGGATCCGATCTCGTAGCGCGACAGCAGCTCCGCCACCGCGGCCCGGTCGGCGACGTCGCAGGCCACGACCTGGACGTCGGCACCGAGCGCGGTCAGGTCCTCGACGAGACCGGGGGCTCCGGGCGCGCCGGGTCCGGAGCGGCTGACCAGCAGCAGCTCGCGCACGTCGTGCACCTCGACCAGGTGCCGCGCGACGGCGCCGCCGAGCCCACCGGTGCCGCCGGTGATCAGGACCCGGCCGGTCCAGCGCACGTCCTGCTCGGCCGCCGCGGACGCGCGGGCGAGGCGGCCCGCGTAGCGGACCCCGGCGCGCACGACGCGGGGTTCGGCGGACCACTCGGTCGCGGCCGGCAGGGACGCCGGCTCGTCGTCGACGTCGATCAGGCCGAACGTCGCGGGGCTCTCGACCTGCGCGGCCCGGATGAGACCCCAGGCCGACGCGGCGGCGAGGTCGCGCACGTCCTCGTCGTCGCGGGCGACGGCGTGGCGGGTGACGAACACCAGGCGCGAGGAGTGCAGGCGGGAATCCCGCTGCCACTGCCCCACCAGGTCCAGCACCCGCGTCGCCAGCTCGTGCACCGAGCCCGCGACGTCGTCGAAGCGGCCGCCGATCGGGGCCAGCACGACGTCGGGAACGTCGTCCAGCGAAGCCAGATCCGGCACCTCGGTCGCCGGGGTACCGGCGGCCCGCAGCTGCGCGGCGAACTCCTCGGACCGCAGCACCACCACCGAATCCGCGGGGGAACCGGCGGGTTCCGCCTCGGACCAGTCGAGCCGGTAGAGCGAGTCCCGTTCCGCGCGGGCCGCCTGCTCCGGCGACACCGCCCGCAGCAGCAGCGACTCCACCGACACCACCGGCGCACCGGCCGGGTCGGTGGCCGCGATCGACACCTCGTCCGGCCCGGTGCGGGTGATCCGCACGCGCAGCGCGGTCGCACCGGTGGCGTGCAGCGACAGGCCCTGCCAGGTGAACGGCAACGCGCCCTCGGACAGCCCGCCGAGCAGCGCCGCGGCCTGCACCCCGGCGTCGAGCAGCGCCGGGTGCAGCCCGAAGCCCGCGACGTCGGTCTCCGCGGGCAGCTCCACCTCGGCGAACACCTCGTCGCCGGAGCGCCACGCCGCGCGCAGGCCCTGGAACAGCGGGCCGTAGGCGAAGCCCGCGTCCGCGAGCCGCTCGTAGGTCCCGTCCAGGTCGAGCGCCGGGGCCGCCGGTGGCCACGCCGCGCCGTCGAACTCGGCGGTGCGCGCACCGCTGCCCAGCACCCCGGCGGCGTGCCGGGTCCAGTCGCGGCCCTCGGCGTCCGGCCGGGAGTAGACCTCCACGCGGCGCCGCCCGGACTCCGCCGGGCCGACCCAGACCTGGACGCGTACGGCCTCCTGCTCCGGCAGCACCAGCGGCGCGGCGAGCGTGAGCTCCTCGATGCGGTCGCAGCCCGCCTCGTCCCCGGCGCGCAGCGCCAGTTCGGCGAAGGCGGTGCCCGGCACGATCACCGCGCCCCGCACCGCGTGCTCGGCCAGCCACGGGTGGGTGCGGGTGGAGATCCTGCTGGTGAACAGGAATCCGTCCTCGTCGGCGCGTTCCACCGCCGCGCCCAGCAGCGGGTGCCCGGCGGCGCTCAGGCCCGCGGCCCGCACGTCGCCCGCAGCGCCCGCGGCGGGCTCGGGCCAGAACCGGCGGTGCTGGAAGGCGTAGGTCGGCAGGTCGACGCGCCGAGCGCCGGGCAGCAGCGCCGCCCAGTCCAGTTCGACGCCGCGCACGTGCAGCCGGGCCAGCGCGGTCAGCGCCGCCTCGTCCCCGGGGCGGTCCTTGCGGGCCAGCGGGACGGCGACGGCCGCCGCGTCCAGCGAGTTCTGGGCGAGCGCGGCCAGCGACCCGTCCGGGCCGATGTCCAGGAACGTGGTGGCGCCCAGCCTCGCGAGTTCCCGCACCGCGTCGGCGAACCGCACGGTGTGGCGCACGTGGTCCACCCAGTACTCCGGTTCGCGCACCGCTTCGCGCTGCTGCTCCCCCGTCACGGTGGACACGATCGCGATGCTGGCGGGCCCGTAGGTCAGGCTTTCGGCGACCTCGCGGAACTCGGCGAGCATCGGGTCCATCAGCGGCGAGTGGAAGGCGTGCGAGACGCGCAGCCGCCGCGCCTCGGCGCAGTGCCGCTCCACCTCCGCGACGGCTTCCTCGGCACCGGACACGACCACGGACTCGGGTCCGTTGACGGCGGCGATGCCGACGTCCTCGCGACCGTCGACCAGCTCGGCGACCTCGGCTTCGGTGGCCCGCAGCGCGCTCATCGCGCCACCCGCGGGCAGCGCCTGCATCAGCCTGCCGCGCGCGGCGACCAGCCGGGCCGCGTCGTCCAGGGACAGCACGCCGGCGGCGTGCGCGGCGGCGATCTCACCGATGGAGTGGCCGGCCAGGTGACCGGGACGCACGCCCCAGGACTCGACGAGCCGGTACAGCGCGACCTCGACGGCGAACAGCGCGGGCTGGGCGAATTCGGTGCGGTTGAGCAGGTCCGCGTCCTCGCCCCACATCACCTCGCGCAGCGGCCGGTCCAGGTGCGCGTCGAGCGCGGCGAGCGCGGCGTCGAGCGCGTCGGCGAACGCGGGGAACCGCTCGTGCAGGTCGCGTCCCATGCCGAGGCGTTGCGAACCCTGCCCGGCGAACAGGAACGCGAGCCCGCCGGTGCCGGTGCGGCCGTGCGCGGCGGCGGACCCGGTGTCGCCGTCGGCGACGGAGCGCAGCGCCTCCAGCGTCGCGGCCGGTTCGTCGGCGAACACCACGGCGCGGTGCTCGAACCCGGATCGCCCGGTGGCCAACGAGAACCCGACGTCGGCCGGGTCGGCGTCCGGGAGCACGCCGAGGTGCTCCACGAGCCGCGCGGCCTGCTCGCGCAGGGCGGGTTCGGTGCGGGCCGAGAGCACCCACGGCACCACGTCGTGCGCGGGCCGCTCGGCGGGTTCCTGCTCGGGTTCCGGCTGTTCGAGGATGACGTGGGCGTTGGTGCCGCTGATGCCGAACGAGGACACCCCGGCGCGGCGCGGGCGGTCGAGCTCCGGCCAGTCCCGCTGCTCGGTGAGCAGCTCCACGGCGCCGTCCTCCCAGTCCACGTGGGACGAGGGGGCGTCGGCGTGCAGCGTCGGCGGCAGCGCGCCGTGCCGGATCGCCTGCACCATCTTGATCACGCCGGCGACGCCCGCGGCGGCCTGCGAGTGGCCGAGGTTGGACTTGATCGAGCCGAGCCACAGCGGCTCGTCGCGATCCTGGCCGTAGGTCGCCAGCAACGCCTGCGCCTCGATCGGATCACCCAAAGTCGTGCCCGTGCCGTGCGCTTCGACCACGTCAACGTCCTGAGTGGACAGACCACCGCTCGCCAACGCCTGCCGGATCACCCGCTGCTGCGACGGACCGTTCGGCGCCGTCAACCCGTTCGACGCACCGTCCTGATTCACCGCACTCCCGCGCAGCACCGCCAGCACCCGGTGGCCGTGGCGGCGCGCGTCGGACATGCGCTCCAGCACCACCATGCCCACGCCCTCCGACCAGCCGACGCCGTCGGCGGAATCGGAGAACGACCGGCAGCGCCCGTCCTCGGACAGGCCGCGCTGCCGGGAGAACTCGACGAACGTGCTCGGCGTCGACATCACCGTCACACCGCCCGCCAGCGCCAGCGAGCACTCACCGGAGCGCAGCGCCTGCGCGGCGAGGTGCATGCCGACCAGCGAGGACGAGCAGGCGGTGTCCACGGTGACCGCCGGGCCCTCGAAGCCGAACGTGTAGGACACCCGGCCGGAGGCGACGCTGCCCGCGCTGCCGCTGCCCTGGTAGCCCTCGAACTCGGTGCCCGCCAGCAGCGAGCCGTAGTCGTTGTACATCACCCCGGCGAACACGCCCGTCGGGCTGCCGCGCAACGCGGCCGGGTCGATCCCGGCGCGCTCCACGGCTTCCCAGGAGACCTCCAGCAGCAACCGCTGCTGCGAGTCGGTGGCCAGGGCCTCGCGCGGGCTCATGCCGAAGAACGCCGGGTCGAACTCCGCCGCCTCGTGCAGGAAACCGCCGCGACGGGTGTAGGAGGTGCCGTGGTGGTCGGGGTCCGGGTGGTACAGCTCGTCGAGGTCCCAGCCGCGGTCGGCGGGGAAGTCGGTGATCGCGTCGGCGCCCTCGGACACCAGCCGCCACAGGTCCTCCGGCGAGGACACCCCGCCCGGATAGCGGCAGGCCATGCCCACGATGACCACCGGGTCGTCGACCACCGGCGGCAGGACCTCGGCGGGCGTGGCCTGCGGCACGGCGCCGAACAGCTCCTCGGCGACGAACGCGGCCAGCGCCTCGGCGTTCGGGTGGTCGAACACGGCGGTCGCGGGCAGCCGCAGACCGGTCTCCGCGTTGATCTTGTTGCGGAGTTCGACGGCGGTCAGCGAGTCGAACCCGAGCTCCTGGAACGCGCGGTGCGGCTCCACCGTGCTCGCGCCCGCGTGGCCCAGCACCGCCGCGACCTGGGTGCGCACCAGGTCGAGCAGCGCCGTCGCGCGCTCCGCCTCCGGCAGGCCCGCGAGCCGATCGCCCAGCGCGCGGGACACCCCGGTCCCGGCGCCGGCGCGGCGGGTGCGGGTGCGGATGAGGCCGCGCAGCACGCTGGGCACCTCGCCCTGCGCGCGCAGCGCGGGCAGGTCCAGCCGCGCCGGGACCACCACGGCCTCGTCGGCACCGGTGGCCAGGTCGAACAGGCCGAGCCCCTGCTCCACCGGCAGCGGCGGCAGACCGGAACGGGTCATCCGCTCCCGGTCGGCGGCGGTGAGACCGCCCGTCATGCCGCCGGTGTCCGCCCACGGACCCCAGGCCAGCGACACCGCGGGCAGGCCCGCCGCGCGCCGGTGCTGGGCGAGCCCGTCGAGGAAGGCGTTCGCGGCGGCGTAGTTGCCCTGCGCGGGCGAGCCGAAGGTGCCCGCCAGCGAGGAGAACAGCACGAACCGGGACAGCTCCCCGGCGAATTCGTGCAGGTTCCAGGCCGCGTCGACCTTCGGCCGCAGCACCGCCGCCAGCCGTTGCGGGGTGAGCGCGTCGACGACGCCGTCGTCGAGCACGCCTGCCGTGTGCACCACCGCGCCCACGTCGTGGCGCGACAGCAGGTCCGCCACGGCGTCGCGGTCGGCGACGTCGCAGGCCGCGACCTGCACTTCGGCGTCCATCGCGGTCAGCTCCGCGACCAGCGGCACGACGCCCTCGGATTCGCCGCCGCTCCTGCTGACCAGCAGCAGCCTGCGCACGCCGTGTTCGCGCACCAGGTGCCGCGCCACGGCGGTGCCCAATCCCCCGGTGCCGCCGGTGACGAGCACCAGCTCCTCCGGGTTCCAAGCGACCGCGGCGGGTTCGGGCAGGCGCGCGAGCCGGGCCGCGGCGAGCACGCCGCCGCGCATCCGCAGCTGCGGTTCCGCGCTCGCCACGGCCTGGGCGAGCAGTTCCGCGTCCGGTGCGGGCGAGTCGAGGTCGAGCAGCCCGAACCGGCCGGGGTGCTCGCGCTCGGCGGTGCGCACCAGGCCCCACACCGCTGCCGCGGCCAGGTCGCCGCCGGTGGTGGCGTCGCGGGTGACGAACACGAGCCGGGAGGTGCGCCCGGACGCGAGGTGTTCCTGCACGGTGGCGAGCACGTCACCGGTCGCGGCGTGCGCGGCGTGCGGTCCGGTTCCCGCCGGGCGCACGGGGACGAGCACGACGTCGTCGCCCTCGGGGATCTCCGCCGCGCGCAGGGCTTCGACGAGGCCGAGGCCGTCCTGGCCGCGCACGGAGGCGGTGCCGCCGCCCTCGGTCGCGCGGACCGGCGCCCACTCCAGGCGGAACAGCGAATCCCGTTGCGCGGGAAGGGTTTCGGCGGCGTCGCCGGGCGCGCGCAAGGTCAGCGCGGCGACCGAGGCGACCGGGGCACCGGTGGTGTCGGCGATGACCAGCGACACCACGTCGGTGTCGGTCGGCGTGATCCGCACCCGCAGCGCGGTCGCTCCCGCCGCGTGCAGCGACACGCCGTCCCAGGTGAACGGCAGGCCGCGCCGGCGGCCGGGGAGCTGGGAGACGGCGTGCAGCGCGGCGTCGGCCAGCGCGGGGTGCAGGCCGTAGTCGGCGGCGTCGGGCAACGCGTGCTCCGGCAGTTCCACCTCGGCGAACACCTCGTCGCCGGAGCGCCACACCGCGGTGAGGCCGCGGAACGAGGCGCCGTAGTCGAACCCGGCGTCGGCGAGCGCGTCGTAGCAGCCGTCCAGGTCCACCTGCCGCGCCCCGGCGGGCGGCCACTCCGCGAGACCGGTCGACTCGGCGCCGCCGGTGGTGAGGGTGCCAGCGGCGTGCCGCGTCCAGGCGTGCTCCGGGTCGCCCTCGGGACGGGCGTAGACCTCCGCGACGCGGCGACCGGCCTGCTCGGCACCGAGCCGCACCTGCAGTTGCAGCGCGCCGGTGGCGGGCAGTTCCAGCGGGCGGCCGATGGTCAGGTCGTCGACCCGGTCGCAGCCCACCTCGTCGCCCGCGCGGGTGACCAGTTCCAGGAACGCGGTGCCGGGCAGCAGCACCGCGCCGTGCACGGTGTGCTCCGCGAGCCACGGCGGCGCGGTGCGGGAAAGCCTGCCGGTGAACAGGGTTTCGCCGGATTCGGCGACCTCCACCGCCCCGCCGAGCAGCGGGTGCGCGGCGGGCCGGACACCGATGGCGACGGCGTCGCCGGACGCGGTGACGGGGCCGGGCCAGAAGCGCTCGTGCTGGAAGGCGTAGGTGGGCAGCTGAACGCGGCGGGCGCCGGGGAACACCGCCGCCCAGTCGAGCGGGACGCCCCGGGTGTGCAGGTGGGCGAGCGCGGCGACGGCGGTCGGCTCCTCGTCGCGGTCCTCGCGCAGCAGCGCCACGGCCGACGCGTCCTCGGCGGACTCCGCGACGAGCGCGGTGAGCACCGAATCCGGCCCCAGTTCCAGGAACGTCCGGTCGCCGAGGTCGCTCATGGCGCGGACGCCGTCGGCGAACCGCACGCAGGCCCGGACGTGGCGCACCCAGTACTCCGGGGTGGCGATCTCGGGCCCGGCGACGGCGCCGGTGACGTTGGAGACGACGGGGATCGCTGGCTCGGCGAAGTCCAGCTCGGCCAGTTCGGCGGCGAACTCGGCGAGCACCGGGTCCACCAGCGGCGAGTGGAACGCGTGCGACACGCGCAGTTCGGTGGTCTTGCGGCCGTCGTCGGCGAACCGGCGCGCGAGCGCTTCGACGGCGTCGCGCGCACCGGAGAGCACCACCGAGCCGGGCGCGTTGATGGCGGCGACGGCGACGTCGTCGCCGAGCAGCGGGAGGACTTCGTCCTCGGTGGCGCGCACCGCGATCATCGCGCCACCGGCGGGCAGCGCCTGCATGAGCCGGGCGCGGGCGCCCACGAGCGTCGCCGCGTCGGTGAGCCCGAGCACTCCCGCGACGTGCGCGGCGGCGACCTCGCCGATGGAGTGCCCGGCGAGGTGGTCCGGGCGCACGCCCCAGGACTCGACCAGCCGGTACAGCGCGACCTCGACCGCGAACAGCGCGGGCTGCGCGTAGCCGGTCCGCTCCAGCAGGTCCGCGTCCTCGCCCCACATCACCTCGCGCAACGGGCGGTCCAGGTGCCGGTCGAGCTCGTCGCAGGCGGCGTCGAGCGCGGCGGCGAACACGGGGAACCGGGCGTGCAGCTCCCGGCCCATGCCGAGGCGCTGCGAGCCCTGCCCGGAGAACAGCACGCCGAGCCTGCCGTCGGCCACGGAGCCTTCGACCACGCTCGGGTCCGGCTCGCCGGTGGTGAGCGCGGCGAGCCCGCCCAGCAGCGCGTCCCGTTCCGCGGCGACGAGCACGGCGCGGTGTTCGAAGGCGGCGCGGGTGGTGGCCAGCGAGTAGCCGATGTCGTCGGTGGCGGTCGGTTCGGCCTGCACCCGCCCGAGCAGCCGGGCGGCCTGCGTGCGCAGCGCCTGCGGGCTGCGCCCGGACAGCACCCACGGCAGCACACCGGTGCCGGTTTCCCGTTCTCGGGCCGGGATTTCCGGTTCGGGAGCCTGTTCGAGGATGACGTGGGCGTTGGTGCCGCTGATGCCGAACGAGGACACCCCGGCGCGGCGCGGGCGGTCGAGCTCCGGCCAGTCCCGCTGCTCGGCGAGCAGTTCGACCGCTCCCGCCTCCCAGTCGACGTGGGTGGACGGGGTCTCGGCGTGCAGGCTGCGGGCGAGCGAGCCGTGCCGCATCGCCAGCACCATCTTGATGACGCCCGCGACACCGGCGGCGGCCTGCGTGTGGCCGATGTTCGACTTCACCGAGCCGAGCCACAGCGGCTCGTCGCGATCCTGGCCGTAGGTCGCCAGCAACGCCTGCGCCTCGATCGGATCACCCAAAGTCGTGCCCGTGCCGTGCGCCTCGACCACGTCAACGTCCTGAGTGGACAGACCACCGCTCGCCAACGCCTGCCGGATCACCCGCTGCTGCGACGGACCGTTCGGCGCCGTCAACCCGTTCGACGCACCGTCCTGATTCACCGCACTCCCGCGCAACACCGCCAGCACGTCGTGCCCGTTGCGCAGCGCATCGGACCGCCGCTCCAGCACCAGCATCCCGACGCCCTCGGACCAGCCCACGCCGTCGGCGTCGTCCGAGAACGCCTTGGAACGGCCGTCGAGGGCCAGCCCGCGCTGCCGGGAGAAGTCCACGAAGGTGCTCGGCGTCGACATCACGGTCACACCGCCCGCCAGCGCCAGCGAGCACTCACCGGAACGCAGCGCCTGCGCCGCCCAGTGCATCGCCACCAGCGACGACGAGCACGCCGTGTCCACCGTGACCGCCGGGCCCTCGAAACCGAACGTGTAGGACACCCGACCCGAGGCGACGCTCGGGGCGCTGCCGTTGCCGCGGTAGCCCTCGAACTCCGCACCCGGCAGCAAGGTGCCGTAGTCGTTGTACATCACCCCGGCGAACACACCCGTCGGGCTGCCCTGCAACCCGTGCGGGTCCAGCCCGGCGCGCTCCAGCGCCTCCCACGACACCTCCAGTAGCAACCGCTGCTGCGAGTCCGTGGCCAGCGCCTCGCGCGGGCTCATCCCGAAGAACGCCGGGTCGAACTCGCCCGCCTCGTGCAGGAAACCGCCGTGGCGCACGTGGGTGCGGCCGGGCGTCTCCGGGTCCGGGTCGTAGATCCGCTCCAGGTCCCAGCCGCGGTCGGCGGGGAACTCGGAGATGCCGTCGCCGCCCTCGGCGACCAGCCGCCACAGGTCCTCCGGCGAGGACACCCCGCCCGGATAGCGGCAGGCCATCCCGACGATCACGATCGGGTCGTCGTCGGCGGCGGCGACCGGCGCCACCACCGGTGCGGCGGCCTCCTGCCCGCCGAACAGCTCCTCGTGCAGGTACTCGGCGAGCGCGGTCGGCGTCGGGTGGTCGAACACCAGGGTCGCGGGCAGCCGCAGGCCGGTGTCCGCGTTGAGGCCGTTGCGCAGCTCCACGGCGGTCAGCGAATCGAAGCCGAGGTCCTGGAACTGGCGGGTCGCCGGGACCGAGGACGCGCCGGAATGCCCCAGCACCACGGCGATCCGGCCGCGCACCAGCTCCAGCAGCGCCTCGCGTCGCTCCACATCGGACAGACCACCGAGCCGGGCGGCCAGCCCGTCGGAGGCCGCCGAGCGGGCCGCGCCGCGGCGCACCGGCGTCCGGATCAGGCCGCGCAGCAGCGGCGCGACCTCGCCCTGCGCGCGCAGCCCGGCCAGGTCCAGGCGCACCGTCAGCGGAGCCGGATCGGCGCCGGAGACGGCCGCGTCGAACAGCGCGAGCCCCTCCTCCAGTTCCAGCGGCGGCATCCCGGAGCGGGCGACGCGCTGCACGTCGACCTCGGACAGCGCTCCGGTCATGCCCACGTCGCGGGTCCACGGGCCCCACGCCAGCGAGGTCGCGGGCAACCCCGCCGCGTGGCGGTGCCGGGCCAGGCCGTCGAGGAAGGCGTTGCCCGCCGCGTAGTTGCCCTGCCCGGCGCTGCCGAACGCGGCGGCCACCGAGGAGAACAGCACGAACGCGGTCAGGTCGTGCTCGCGGGTCAGTTCGTGCAGGTGCCAGGCGGCGTCGACCTTGGGCCGCAGCACCGCCGCGAGCCGGTCCGGGGTGAGCGCGCCGACGATCCCGTCGTCGACGACGCCCGCCGTGTGCACCACGGCCCGCAGCGGATGCGCCGCCGGGATCGCGGCGACGGCCTCCGCCAGCGCGTCCCGGTCGGCGGTGTCGCAGGCCGACACCACGACGTCGGAGCCCAGTTCGCGCAGCCGCGCGGCGAGCTCCGGCGCCCCGTCGGCGTCGAGCCCGCGGCGGCTCAGCAGCAGCAGGTGCCGCACTCCGCGATCGCGCACCAGGTGTTCGGCCAGCGCGCCGCCCAGCCCGCCGGTGCCGCCGGTGATGAGCACCGTGCCTTCGGCGTCCCAGGTGGCCGACTCCGCCGGGGCCTGCGCGCGGGCCAGGCGCGCCGCGAGGACCTCGTCGCCGCGCACGAGCACGTCCGGCTCGTCCGCGACCGCCGCCGCGGCGAGCGCTTCCGGGCTCGCGTCGGCGGCGCGGTGGATCAGGCCGAACCGGCCGGGGTTCTCCGTCCCGGCGACCCGCACCAGCCCGTGCACCGCGGCGGCGGCGGGGTCGGCGTCGGCCTCGCCGGTGACGAACACCAGCTTCGAGTCCGCGAAGCGCTCCTGGCCGAGCCAGTCCTGGATCAGCGCGAGCACCCCGGCCGTGACCTCGTGCGCGGACCGCACGACGTCGGCGTCGCCGCGCACCGGAACCAGCACCCGCTCCGGCACCGGGTCGACGTTGGACAGCCCCGTGAGCTCGCGGATCTCCATCCCGGCGGCGCCGAACGCGTCGGCGGAACCGAGCACCGCGAGCCGCTCCGGGAGCGCGCCGGTGCGGATCGGGGTGCGGTCGAGGCGGAACAGCGAGTCGCGAGCGGCGGCACCGGAACCGACCCGGTCGGCCGGGACCTCCCGCGCCAGCAACGACTCGAACGTGGCCACCGGCGCGCCCTGGGCGTCGGCGAGGACCATCGACATGGCGTCCTCGCCCGCGCGGGCCAGGTGGGCGCGCACGGTCGACGCGCCGGAGGCGTGCAGCGCACCGCCTTCCCAGGCGAACGGCAACCCGCCGCGGCTGATCGGGCCGAGGTCGGCGAACGCCGCCGCGTGCTGCACCGCGTCCAGCAGCGCCGGGTGCAGGCCGTAGGGCGCGGCGTCGACGTTCTCGGGCAGCGCGACCTCGGCGAACACCTCCTGCTCGCGCCGCCACACCCGGCGCAGCCCGCGGAACGAGGGGCCGTAGTCGAAACCGAGCCCGGCCAGCCGCTCGTAGACGCCCTCGACGTCCACCGGTTCGGCGCCCGGCGGCGGCCACGCGGTCAGCCCGGTGCCCGCGCCCGCGCCGGTGCCGAGCACGCCGGTCGCGTGCAGGGTCCACGGGGACAGCTCGTCGGCCCGGGAGAAGACCTCCATCGAGCGGCGGCCGTCCGCGTCCGCCGCGGCGACCCGCACCTGCGTGCCGATCGCGCCGTCGGCGGGCAGCACCAGCGGCGCGGCCAGCGTCAGCTCCTCCACGCGGTCGCAGTCCGCCTCGTCGGCGGCGCGGATCGCGAGTTCCATGAAAGCCGTGCCGGGCAGCAGGATCCGGCCGCCGACGACGTGCTCGGCCAGCCACGGCCGGGTCGCCGCGGACAGCTCCGAGCCGAACACGAGCTCATCACCACCGGCAAGCTCCACGCCGGAGCCGAGCAGCGGGTGGGTTCCCGGACCCGCGGCGGGCGCGTCACCACCGCGGGTCCGGGACGTCGAAGGCCAGAACCGGCGGTCCTGGAACGGGTAGGTCGGCAGGTCCGCGCGCCGCGCCCCGGTGCCCTCCAGCACCGCGGCCCAGTCCACCGCGACCCCGGCCACGTGCAGCGCGGCCAGCGCGGAGAGGGCGGCGAGCTCGTCGCCCTTCGCCCCGCGCAGCACCGGAACCGCCACCACGTCGGGCAGGTTCTCCCGCGTCATCGCCGAGAGCACGCCGTCCGGGCCGAGCTCCAGGAAGGCGCGCACGCCGCGGGCGTGCAGCGCGGTCACCGCGTCGGCGAAGCGCACCGGTTCGCGCACGTGGCGCACCCAGTACTCGGCGGAGCCGAAGTCGGTGCCCGTCCCGGTGGGCACGCTCGCGGTGGGCACGACCGGGATGCGCGGCTCGCCGAAGGTCAGCTCCGCCACCACCGAGCGGAACTCGGCGAGCATCGGCTCCATCAGCGGCGAGTGGAACGCGTGGCTCACCACGAGCCGCTTCGCCTTGCGGCCGAGGCCTTCCCAGCGGTCGGCGATGTCTGCGAGGAGGTCGGCGTCGCCGGAGAGCACCACCGAGGACGGGCCGTTGATCGCCGCGATGCCGACGCGGTCGCCGACGAGTTCGGCGGCTTCCTGCTCGGTGGCCTGCACCGCGAGCATCGCGCCCCCGGCGGGCAGCGCCTGCATCAGGCGACCGCGGGCCGCGACCAGCTTCGCCGCGTCCGGCAGCGACAGGACACCGGAGACGTGCGCGGCGGCGATCTCGCCGATGGAGTGGCCCGCGAGGTGGTCGGGGCGCATCCCCCAGCTCTCCACGAGCCGGTACAGCGCGACCTCGACGGCGAACAGGGCCGGCTGCGCGAATTCGGTGCGGGCCAGCGCTTCCTCGTCGTCGCCCCACATCACCTCGCGCAGCGGGCGAGGAAGGTGCGGGTCGAGCTCCGCGCACGCCGCGTCCAGCGCCGCGGCGAACGCGGCGAAGCGGCCGTGCAGCGAGCGGCCCATCCGCAACCGCTGGGACCCCTGCCCGGAGAACACGAACGCCGTCGGGCACTCCTCGGGGGCGAGCCCGCTCGCGAGTTCGGTGAGGCCGTCGGATCCGGCCAGCAGCACCGAGCGGTGCTCGAACGTCGACCGCGACTCGGCGAGGGTCAGCGCGACGTCGGTGAGCGGCGTGGCGGGGTTCTCGGCGAGGTGGACGCCGAGCCGGTCCACCTGCGCGGCGAGCGCTTCGGGGCCGCGCGCGGACACCGGCAGCGCCACGAACTCGGGCAGCACGCGGGTTTCGCGCGGCTGCTCCACGACGGCCGGGGCCTGCTCGACGATCACGTGCGCGTTGGTGCCGCTGATGCCGAACGACGAGATCCCGGCGCGGCGCGGGCGGTCGCGCTCCGGCCAGTCGCGCTGCTCGGCGAGCAGCTCGACCGATCCGGCGCTCCAGTCCACGTTGGACGACGGGGCGTCCACGTGCAGGCTGCGCGGCAGCACGCCGTGCCGCATCGCCAGCACCATCTTGATCACACCGGCGATCCCGGCGGCGGCCTGCGTGTGGCCGATGTTCGACTTGATCGACCCGAGCCACAGCGGCGTCTCGCGGTCCTGGCCGTAGGTCGCCAGCAGGGCCTGCGCCTCGATCGGGTCACCGAGCGTGGTGCCCGTGCCGTGCGCCTCCACTACGTCCACATCGGACGGTTCGAGGTGCGCGTTGCCGAGCGCGGCGCGGATGACGCGCTGCTGCGACGGCCCGTTCGGCGCCGTCAGCCCGTTCGACGCGCCGTCCTGGTTGATCGCCGACCCGCGCACCACCGCCAGCACCGGGTGCCCGTTGCGCTGCGCGTCGGACAACCGCTCCAGCAGCAGAACACCTGAGCCCTCGCCCCAGCCGGTGCCGTCGGCGGCGTCCGCGAACGGCTTGCAGCGGCCGTCGGCGGCCAGGCCGTGCTGCGCGGTGAACGACACGAACGGACCCGGCGTGGCCATCACCGAAGCACCGCCGGTCAGCGCCAGCGAGCACTCCCCGCCGCGCAGCGCCTGCACCGCCTGGTGCAGCGCCACCAGCGAGGACGAGCAGCCGGTGTCCACCGTGATCGCGGGACCTTCGAGGCCGAACAGGTAGGACAGCCGCCCCGACAGCACGCACGCCGCGTGCCCGGTGTTGGCGTACACCTCCACGTCCTCGTCGCAGCCGTCGAGGACCTTGCCGTAGTCCTGGCCGGTGGTACCCATGAACACGCCGGTCTGCGAGCCGCGCAGCGAAGCCGGGTCGATGCCCGCCCGCTCCACCGCCTCCCACGCGGTCCGCAGCAGCAGCCGCTGCTGCGGGTCCATCGCGACGGCCTCGCGGGGGGCGATGCCGAAGAACTCGGCGTCGAAGTCGGCCATGCCCGCGAGGAACGCGCCCTCCTGCGCCAGGCTGGTCCCCTCGCCCTCGCCGCTGAGCCGGTCCAGGTCCCAGCCGCGGTCGGTCGGGAACCCGCCGACCGCGTCGCGCCCCTCGACGACCAGGTCCCACAGCCGCTCCGGGGTGTCGACCCCGTCGGGGAACCGGCAGCCGATCCCGACGACGGCGATCGGCTCCGCCGCCGAGGACACCAGCCGCTGGTTCTGCTCGCGCAGCCGCTCGATCTCCTTCAGCGACGAGCGGAGCGCTTCGACGTACTCGTTCTTCGAGTCGGCCATTCCGGTCTCCTTAGCGGCCCGTTCGGCATGGGTATGTCCGTGTCTTGTCAGCGGCGAAGCCGCTGAGCAGTGACCAGCTTGAGCAACCGGCACCGCCGCGGGTTCTCAGCGGCTTCCTCGCGAGGACGGCTTCTTCCCTCGTGGCGGAGCCACTTGGGAAAAAGATCCCGCAGTGAGGAAGCCGCTGAGGTTCCGCCACCCGCACCGTCACGCAGGCCATGTCAAGAGAGCTCCTCAGTTACTCGTGCCGGTGGCGAGCCGCAGCAGGCTCTCGGCGTCCATGTCGTCGATCGCGTCCGCCGGCGCCTCCGCCTCGGCGGGCTCACCGCCGTCCTCGGCCAGTTGCAGCACCATGTCCAGCAGCCCGGCCTGGCGCAGCCGGCTGAGCGGGATCGTGGTGAGGACTTCGCGGATGCGGGCGTCCGGGTCGTCGGGGCGCTCCTCGGCGTCGCCGAACAGCTCGGTGGCCAGGTGCGCCGTCAGCGCCGACGGGTTCGGGTGGTCGAAGACCAGGGCCGCGGGCAGCGCCAGGCCCGTCGCGGTGCGCAGCCGGTTGCGCAGCTCCACCGCGGTCACCGAGTCGAAGCCCACGTCCTTGAAGGCCCGCGACGCCGGGATGCCCTCCGCACCGTCGTAGCCGAGCGTGGCGGCGGCCTCGGCGCGCACCACCTCAAGCAGGGCGCGGGTCCGCTCGGCGGCGGGCAGCTCGGCGAGCCGCTGCCGCAGCGCGGAGCCCGATTCGCCCGCCTCGGCCGCTTCCGGCGCGGCGTCCAGCACCGCGCGGACCTCGGGGAGTTCGTCGAGCAGCGGGCTCGGGCGCACGGCGGTGAAACCGGGGACGAACTTCTCCCAGTCCACCAGCGCGACCGCCGCCGTCGCCGAACCGTCCACGATGGCCTGGTTCATCCCGGCGAGCGCCTGCTCCGGGCGCATGGCGGGCACGCCTTGGCGGCGCAGCCGTTCGCCGACCTCCTCGTCCATCGCCATCCCGGCCTCGCCCCAGGTGCCCCACGCCACCGAGGTGGCGGGCAGCCCGAGCGCGCGGCGGTGTTCGGCGAGGCCGTCGAGGAAGGCGTTGGCCGCCGCGTAACCCGGCTGGCCGCCGCTGCCCCACACCGCCGCGCCCGAGGAGAACAGCACGAACGCGTCCAGGTCGTGCTCGCGGGTGAGCTCGTGCAGGTGCAGCGACGCGTCCCGCTTGGAGCGCAGCAGCTCGGCGAGCTGCTGCTCGGTCAGGTCCCGCACCGGGGCGTCGCCGTCGGCCACGCCCGCGACGTGGAACACCGAGCCGAGCTCGCCGACGTCGGCGAGCACGCCCGCCAGCTGCGCGCGATCACCCGCGTCGCAGGCGGCGACGGTCACCTTCGCGCCGAGCTCCTCCAGTTCCGCGGTGAGTGCGGCGGCTCCGGGCGCGTCCGGCCCGCGGCGGCTGGTCAGCACCACGTGCTCCGCGCCGCGCCGCGCCACCCACTTCGCGACGAACGCACCGACGCCACCGGTCCCGCCGGTGATCAGCACGGTGCCGCGCGCCTCGAACTCGGCGGGCCGCGAGGACGCGGAACGCAGCAGCCTGCGCCCGAACAGGCCGCCGCCGCGCACCGCGACCTGGTCCTCCGGGCCGTTCAGCGCCGCGGGCAGCCGGTCGGTGACGCGGTCGTCCAGCGAGTCCGGCAGGTCCACCAGGCCGCCCCAGCGGTCCGGGTGCTCCAGCGCCGCGACCCGGCCGAGCCCCCACACGGCGGCCTGCTCCGGGTCCACGTCCTCGCCGTCGACGGACACCGCCGAACGCGTGGCGCACCACAGCGGCGCCACGATCTCCGCGTCACCGAGCGCCTGCACCAGCAGCAACGTCGCCGTGAGCCCACCGGGCGGGTCGACGGCGGTCAGCAGCGACACGACCGAGCCGATCTCCCGCTCCCCCACCGCTTCGCGCAGCGCGGCTGCGAGCTCCGCGCGGTCCCGGGCCCGCGCGGGCAGCACGACGACGTCGGGGCCGAACGCGTCGACGACCATCGAGACCCAGCCGTCGTGGGATTCCGGCACGACCAGCAGCCGCGTCCCCTGCTGCTCGCCGGATACGGTCGAGCGGGTCCAGCCGACCCGGTACCGCAGCGCGTCCACCGCCGAGCGGTGCCGGGAGCGTTCCCGCCACTGCGCCAGCGCGGGCAGCACCTCGTGCAGCGCCGTGCCGTCGCGGTCCACGCCGAGTTCGGCCGACAGCGATTCCAGATCGCCGCGTTCCACCAGGTCCCAGAACTCGGAGTCCTCGGCGCCGCCCTTGCGGGGGCGCCGGGTCAGCCAGTAGCGCCGGTGCTGGAAGGGGTAGGTGGGCAGCTCGACGCTCCGGCCGGGGCCGCCGGTGAACGCGCTCGTCCAGTCGACGGCCGCGCCGTGCGCGTGGGCCTCGGCGAGCGAGAGCAGGAAGCGGCGCGGGCCGCCCTCGTCGCGGCGCAGGGTGCCCAGCACCACCGCCGGATCCGGGCAGGCGTCGTCGATCGTCTCCTCCACGGCGGCGGCCAGCACCGGGTGCGGGCTGGCCTCGACGAACAGCCTCCTGCCGTCGGCCAGCAGCGCGCGGGTGGCGTCCTGCATGCGCACCGTGCCGCGCAGGTTGCGGTACCAGTAGTCGGCGCCGAGCTGCGCGGTGTCGATCCGCTCGCCGGTGACCGTCGAGTAGAACGGCACCGCCGCCGAGCGCGGGGTGACGGGCGCCAGCACCTCGGCCAGCTCCGCCTCCACCTGTTCGACGTGCGGGCCGTGCGAGGCGTAGTCCACGTTGACCTTGCGGGCGCGGATCTCGCGGCGCTCGCAGTCGGCGATCAGCTCGTCCAGCGCCTCCGGCTCCCCGGAGACCACCGCCGAGGACGGGCCGTTGATCACGGCCACCGAGATCCGCCGCCCCCACGGTTCGATCAGCTCGGCGGCGCGCTCGCCGGAGGCGGCCAGCGACACCATGCCGCCCTGTCCCGCCAGCGCCAGCAACGCCTTGCTGCGCAACGCGACCACGCGCGCGGCGTCGTCGAGCGACAGCGCGCCCGCCACGCAGGCGGCGGCGATCTCGCCCTGCGAGTGCCCGATCACCGCGGACGGCGCGCAGCCGTGCGCGCGCCACAGCTCGGTGAGCGCGACCATCATGGAGAACAGCGCGGGCTGCACCACGTCGACCCGTTCCTGCAGCGCCGGGTCGGCGGCGCCGGTGAGCACGTCGCGCAGCGACCAGTCCACGAACGGCGCCAGCGCCCGCTCGCAGTCGTCGATGGCGTCGGCGAACACCTCGGATTCGGCGAGCAGGTCGCGGCCCATGCCCCACCACTGCGAGCCCTGGCCGGGGTAGACGAAGACCGGTCCGGCGCCGCCCACGTCGGTGCCGCGCACCACGGAGGCGGCGGTTCCGGCCGACGCCACGGCGTCCAGTCCGGCGCGGAGCTCGTCGGCGTCGGCACCGAGCACGACCGCGCGGTGCTCGAAGGCGCTGCGGCCGTGCAACAGCGACCAGGCCACCTCGGCCGGATCGGAATCCACAATGGACATTCGCGATGCCTGCTCCCGCAACGCGTCCTCGGACTTCGCCGACAGCACCCACGGCACCAGCCCGTAGCGGGCGCGCACCGGCTGCCGCTCGGCCGCGGCCGGTTCCGGCGCCTGTTCCAGGACCACGTGGGCGTTCGTGCCGCTGATGCCGAACGCCGAGACCGCCGCCCGCCGCGGGCGCTGCGCCTCGGGCCAGGCGATCTCGTCGGTGAGCAGGCGCACCCGCCCGTCCGACCAGTCCACGTGCGAGGACGGCCGCTCGGCGTGCAACGTCCGGGGCAACCGCCCCGCCCGCAGCGCCAGCACCATCTTGAGCACGCCCGCGATGCCCGCGGTGGCCTGCGAATGCCCGATGTTCGACTTCAGCGAGCCCAGCCACAGCGGCTGCTCCGCCGAGCGCGCGGCCCCGTAGGTGGCGAACAGCGCCTGCGCTTCGATCGGGTCACCGAGCGCGGTGCCGGTGCCGTGCGCCTCGACTACGTCGACCTCGCCCGCCTCGACGCCCGCGTTGGCCAGCGCCTGCCGGATGACGCGCTGCTGCGACGGCCCGTTCGGCGCCGTCAGCCCGTTCGACGCGCCGTCCTGGTTCGTCGCCGAGCCGCGCAGCACCGCCAGCACCGGGTGCCCGTTGCGCCGGGCGTCGGAGAGCCGTTCCAGCGCGACCACGCCGACGCCCTCGGCGAGGCTCATCCCGTCGGCGCCTTCGGCGAACGCCTTGCAGCGCCCGTCCACCGCCAGCGCGCCCAACCGGCTGAAGCCGAGGAAGTCCTGCGGCCCGGCGATCACCGTGGACCCGGCGGCCAGCGCCAGCGAGCTCTCCCCGCTGCGCAGCGACTGCCCGGCCAGGTGCAGCGCCACCAGCGAGGACGAGCACGCCGTGTCCACCGTGACGGCGGGACCTTCCAGGCCGAGCAGGTACGACAACCGGCCGGAGAGCACGCTGGCCGCGGCGCCGGTGATGAACTGCCCCTCGGTGCCGTCGTCGATGCCGAACGTGCTCGCGCTGTAGCCCTGGTGGCTGGCGCCGACGAAGATGCCGGTTTCGCTGCCGCGCAACGACTCCGGGTCGATCCCGGCGCGCTCCAACGCCTCCCAGCCGGTCTCCAGCAGCAGCCGCTGCTGCGGGTCCATCGCCTGCGCCTCGCGCGGCGAGATCCCGAAGAAGCCCGCGTCGAACTCGGCGGCGCCGTCGACGAAACCGCCCTGCACCGAGTACGTGCGGCCCGCCCGGTCCGGGTCCGGGTCGTAGAGCTCCGCGGCGTCCCAGCCCCGGTCCGCCGGGATGTCGGAGATCACGTCGGCGCCGTCGAGCACCAGCTCCCACAGCTCGTCCGGCGTGCTCACGCCGCCCGGCAACCGGCAGCCCATGCCGATGATCGCGATCGGCTCGTCGGTGGCCGCGACCGCGCTCGTCGCGCGGGATTCCTGGTCGCCGGCGAGCCGGGAGTCCAGGAACGCGGCCAGGTCCGTCGGGGACGGGTAGTCGAACACGACCGTCGTCGGCAGGTTCAGGCCGGTGGCGCGCACCAGGCGGTTGCGCAGTTCCACCGTGGTGACCGAGTCGAAGCCGAGGTCGCGGAACGCGCGGCGCTCGGCGGGCGCGGCCCCGCCGGAGTGCCCGAGCACGGCGGCGGCCTGGTCGCGCACCAGCTCCAGCAGCAGCGCCGACCGCTCGGCCGCGGGCAGGCCGCGCACCTCGGCCGCGAACCCGCCGGCCTCCGCCGGAGCCCCGGCGGTCTCCGCCAGCCGCTTCACCTCCGGCACGTCGTCGAACAGCATCGTCGCGCGCGCGGCGGTGAAGACCTGGTGGTAGTCCTCCCAGTTCACGTCGGTCAGCGCCAGCACGGACGCGTCCTCGTCCAGCGCCCGCCGCAGACCGGTGAACGCAAGCTCCGGGTCGAGGATGCGCAGGCCGGTGCGGCGCACGTTGTGCCGGTCCTCCTGCGCGAGCTCCGGGGAATCCGGCCACTTGCCCCAGTGCAGCGAGGTCGCGGGCAGCCCCCGGGCGCGGCGGTTCTCCGCCAGCGCGGCCAGGTAGGCGTTGCCCGCCGTGTAGGCGGCGTGCGCGCGGCTGCCCCACATCCCGGCGATCGAGGAGTACAGCACGAACGCGTCGAGCTCCTCGCCGAGCAGTTCGTCCAGGTGCCGGGCGCCCGCGACCTTGGCGCGCACCACGCGCTGGAACTGCTCGGTGCTCGTCTCGTCGAGGGTGTGCAGCTCGATGATCACGGCGGCGTGCACGACGGTGCGGATCACGTGCCCGGCTTCGGTGAGCCGGTCCAGCAGGGCGGCGACCGAGTCGCGGTCGGCGACGTCGCAGGACTCCACGGCGACCTCGGTGCCCAGCTCCGCCAGTTCGGCGACGAGCTCCGGCATCCCGTCGGCGGCGAGTCCGCGGCGGGAGGTGAGCACGACCCGCTCGGCGCCCTGCGCGGCCAGCCAGCGCGCCAGGTCCGGGGCGATGGCGCCGGTGCCGCCGGTGACGAGCACGGTGCCGCGCGGCGTCCAGTCCCGCACCGGCCGCGGCGCGGCGGCGCGCGCGACGCGGCGGGCCAGCACGCCCGCCGGGCGGATCGCCAGCTGGTCCTCACCTCGGGAGTCGGCGAGCACCGCGGCGAACCTGCCCGCCGCGCGCGCGTCCAGGACCTCCGGCAGGTCGACGGTGCCGCCCCAGCGGTTCGGGTGCTCCAGCGCCGCGGTCCAGGACACGCCCATCACCTGCGACTGCGCCGGATTCGGCAGCACGTCGCCGTCCCCGGTGCGCACGGCGCCGCGGGTGACCGCCCACGCGGGCGCGGTGCCGCCGGTGTCGCCGAGCGCCTGCACCAGCGACACGGTCAGCGCCAGGCCCAGCGGCATGTCGGGGTAGGTCTCGCCGGGCCGCTCGTCGAACGCGAGCACCGACACGACGCCCGCCGGGTCGGCGATCTCCGCCAGCCGCTCGGCCAGCACCGCTCTGTCCACGCAGGACTCGTCGAGCAGCAGCCGGTGCACGTCGGCGCCGTGCTCGGACAACGCGGCGGCGACGTCGGCGTCCTCGGCGTGCTCGGTCGTGACCAGCAGCCAGGTGCCGTGCAGCAGTCCGCGCGGGAGCCCGTTCAGCGGCGTCCACGCCACCTCGTAGCGCCAGGCGTCCGCCTCGGACAGCACCCGGCGCTGCTTGCGCCACGTCGACAGCGCCGGCAGCACCGCCGCCAGCGCCTGCTCGTCCACGTGCAGGTGCGAGGTCAGGGCGCGCGCGTCGTGCTGCTCGACGGCGGTCCAGAACTCCTCGTCCGCCGGGTCGGAGCCGGGGTGCGCGGGTTCGGTCCAGAACCGCTCGTGCTGGAAGGCGTAGGTCGGCAGCGCGACCACCCGCGCGTCGGTGAACCAGGCGGACCAGTCGACCGCGCCGCCGCGGGCGAACACCGTCGCCACCGCGCCGGTGAACCGGTCGAGCCCGCCGTGATCGCGCCGCAGCGTGCCGGTGGCGACCGCGGCGACCTCGTGCTGCTCGATGAGCTCCTGGACCCCGAGCGTCAGCACCGGGTGCGCGCCCACCTCGACGAACACCCGGTGGCCGTGGTCGAGCAGCGACTCGACGGCCGGCGCGAACCGCACCGTGGAGCGCAGGTTCTGGAACCAGTACTCGGCGTCGGTGCGGGCCTCGTCGATCCACTCGCCGGTGACGGTGGACAGGAACGGGACCTCCGGCACGCGCGGCACGATGTCGGCGAACTCGGCGAGCAGTTCCTCGCGCAGCGGCGCGGTGTGCGCGGAGTGCGACGGGTAGTCCACGTCGATCCGGCGGACCCGCAGCCCGGCCTCGGTGAGCTCGTCGAACAAGGTGTCCAGCTCCGCGTCCGGACCCGACACCGCGATGGAACGCGGGCCGTTGAGCGCGGCCAGCGCCAGGTCGCGACCCTCGATCAGCCGCTCGACCTCCTCGGTGGACAGCGGGATCGAGAGCATGCCGCCCGTCCCGGCCAGGCGGCGGGCGATGACCTTGCCGCGCAACGCCACCAGCCGCGCGCCGTCGCGCAGCGACAGCGCGCCGGACACGACGGCGGCGGCGACCTCGCCCTGCGAGTGGCCCACCACGGCGTCGGGCACCACGCCGTGCGAGCGCCACAGCTCGGCGAGCGCCACCATCACCGCGAACGTCGCGGGTTGCTGCACGTCGTCGTGGTCCAGCGACGGAGCGCCGTCGTCCTGGCGCAGCACGGCCGACAGCGACCAGTCGACGACCTCGCTCAGCTCGTGCTCGCACTCGGCGATGCGCGCGGCGAACACGGGCGACTCGGCCAGCAGCCGCGCGCCCATCCCGGTCCAGGCGGTGCCCTGGCCGGGGAAGACGAAGACCACCCCGCCCTCGGCCTCGGCCAGGCCCTCGACGACGGCGGCGTCGGGTTCACCGGCCGCCAGCGAGCGCAGCCCCGCCAGCAGTTCGTCCCGGTCGGCTCCGATCACCGCAGCGCGGTGCTCGAACAGGGATCGGGTGCGCACCAGGGAATTCCCGAGGTCGACCGGTGCGAGTTCGGGGTGCGCGGTGACGTGGCGCTCCAGGCGGGCGGCCTGCTCGCGCAGCGCCTGCTCGGACCGGGCCGAGAGCACCCACGGCACCACCGCGTCCGGCCGGGGCGCCTCGGCGGCGGCCTCGGCGGGGGGCGCCTGCTCCAGCACGGCGTGCGCGTTGGTGCCGCTGACGCCGAACGACGACACCGCCGCGCGGCGCGGGCGGCCGGCGTCGGGCCAGTCGAGCTGCTCGGTAAGCAGCCGCAGCGCACCGGAACTCCAGTCCACGTGCGGGGTCGGGGTCTCGGCGTGCAACGTGCGCGGCAGCACCCCGTGGCGCAGCGCCTGCACCATCTTGATCACGCCGCCGACCCCGGCGGCGGCCTGGGTGTGGCCGATGTTCGACTTCAGCGAGCCGAGCCGCAGCGGCTCTTCGCGGTCCTGGCCGTAGGCGTCCAGCAGCGCCTGCGCCTCGATCGGGTCGCCGAGCCGGGTACCGGTGCCGTGCGCCTCCACGACGTCCACATCGGACGGACGCAGTTCGGCGCTCTCCAACGCCTGCTCGATCACCCGCTGCTGCGCCGGGCCGTTCGGCGCGGTCAGGCCGTTCGAGGCGCCGTCCTGGTTCACCGCGCTGCCGCGCAGCACCGCCAGCACCTCGTGACCGTGGCGCTGCGCTTCGGAAAGCCGCTCCAGCACCACGACGCCGGCGCCCTCGGCCCAGCCGGTCCCGTCGGCGTCGGCGGAGAACGCCCGGCAGCGGCCGTCGGCGGACAACCCGCCCTGCCTGCTGAACTCCACGAACAGCGACGGGTCCGACATCACGGTGACACCGCCGACGAGCGCCAGCGAGGACTCCCGCGCGCGCAGCGACCGCGCCGCCAGGTGCAGCGCCACCAGCGACGAGGAGCACGCGGTGTCGACGGTGAGCGCCGGGCCGTGCACGCCCAGCGTGTAGGCCAGCCGCCCGGACATGACGCTGGAGGCCGTGCCCGTCATCGTGTGGCCCTGCAGGTCGTCGGCACCGGCCTGCGAACGACCCCAGTGGTAGGCGCCGACGAACACCCCGGCCGGCGTGCCGCGCAACGCGCTCGGCGCGATGCCCGCGCGCTCCACGGCCTCCCACGCCACCTCCAGCAGCAGCCGCTGCTGCGGGTCCATCGCCTGCGCCTCGCGCGGGGAGATCCCGAAGAAGCCCGCGTCGAACTCGGCCGCGTCGTAGAGGAAGCCGCCGGTGCCGGTGGTGCTGTCCCGGCGCAGCGAGCTCAGGTCCCAGCCGCGGTCGGCAGGGAATCCGGCGACCGCGTCACCGCCGGTGGACACCAGGTCCCACAGGTCCTCCGGCGAGCGCACGTCACCCGGGTAGCGGCAGGCCATGCCCACGACGGCCAGCGGCTCGCGGTCGCGGTCCTCCAGCTCCTCGATGCGCTTGCGCGCGTGCCGCAGATCGACGGTCATCCGCCGCAAGTAGTCAACGACCTTTTCCTGCTGATCTTCAGGCACGGGGCTTCCTCACATCGTTCTCGCTGCCCGGCCGGTCGCGTCGCGCACGGGCAGGTGGCGCGCTCGGCGCGCGTCGTTGAACTCGTCGTTCCAGGTGAGCGGCGTCGTCGGTCTGCGTCCCGCCGGTGGCGGAGGCGGCGATCTCGCGGCGGGTACCCGAGAAATCGGCCCCGCGGCGAGGAAACCGCCGGGATTCCGCCACCCGCACCGCCGCGCGGGCCGAGTTCACCGACCGGCTCCTCACGCGACGAACTCCTCGTCGATCAAGTCGAGGAGGCGGTCCACCGAGGCGTCCGCGATGTCGGTGTCCGCGTCCGGCGCGGTGCCGCGGAGCTTCGCGGTGAGGCGGTCCAGCATCGCGGCCAGCCGGTCGCGTTCCGCCGGATCCGCCGGGGTCTCGTCGAACCGCCGCTCCCACGCCGCCAGTTCGGCCTCCAGCGACGAGTCCGCCGCGAGGTGGTCGATCAGGTACTCGGCCACCGAGTGCGGCGTGGGGCGGTCGAAGACCAGCGAGGTCGGCAACCGCAGCCCGGTGGCCGTACCCAGCCGGTCCCGCAGTTCGACGCCGGTCAGCGACTCGAAGCCCATGTCCTTGAACACCCGGTCCGGCCCGACCCGGTCGGTCTTGCGGTGACCGAGCACCGCCGCCGCCTCGGTGCGCACCAGGTCCAGCAGGAACGGGGTGCGCTTGCCGCGCGGCAGCCGCGCGAGGCGGTCCGGGAGGTCCACCGGCTCCGAAGCCGCGGCGGCCACCGGTTCCGGCGCGGCGGTCGCCGAGATCGCCGCCTGGGCCTTCGTCGGCCAGAACCGCTCCCGCTGGAACGGGTACGTCGGCAGCGCCACCGGGCGCGCACCGGTGCCGGTGAACACCTGCCGCCAGTCGACGGCCGTCCCGGTCACGTGCAGCCGGGCCAGCGCGGTCACCCACGCGGCCTCCTCGTCGCGGTCGCGGCGCAGCGCCGGGACGACCGCGACGGGGCTGCCCGGCGCGGAATCCCGCACCATGCCGGAGAGAACGCCGTCCGGGCCCAGTTCCAGGAACCGCGTCACGCCCTGCTCGTGCAGCGCGGCGACGCCGTCGGCGAAGCGCACCGGTTCCCGCACGTGGCGCACCCAGTACTCCGGGTCGGCCAGCTCGCCCGGCCGCGCGAGCCGGCCGGTCAGGTTCGACACCACCGGAATCCGCGGCTCGGCGAAGGACAGGCCGCCGACGACGTCGCGGAAGTCCGCGAGCATCGGCTCCATCAGCGGCGAGTGGAACGCGTGCGACACCCGCAGCCGGTTCGTCTTGCGGCCCAGGTCGGTGAAGTGCTCGGCGAGCGCGACGACCTCCTCGGCACCACCGGACACGACCACCGACTCGGGGCCGTTCACCGCCGCCAGCCCGGTGTTCGCCGTGAGCAGCGGGACGACCTCGCGCTCGGCGGCCTGCAGCGCCACCATCGCGCCACCGCCGGGCAGGTCCTGCATGAGCCTGCCGCGCGCCGCGATCAGCTTCGCCGCGTCCGGCAGCGACAGGGCTCCGGACACGTGCGCCGCCGCGACCTCGCCGACGGAGTGGCCGCCGACGTGGTCCGGGTGCACCCCGTGGGACTCGGCGAGCCGGAACAGCGCCACCTCGACGGCGAACAGCGCGGGCTGCGCGTTCCCGGTGCGGTCGAGCTCCTCGGCGTCCTCGCCCCAGATGACGTCGCGCAGCGGGCGGTCCAGGTGGCGGTCCAGTTCGGCCAGCACCTCGTCGAACGCCGCCGCGAAGACGGGGAAGCGGGCGTGCAGTTCGCGCCCCATGCCGAGCCGCTGCGAGCCCTGCCCGGAGAACACCACGGCCGACGAGCCCTCGGCCGAGGAGCCGCGCGCCACCTCCACGGCGCCGTCCGCGGTGCTCAGCAGCACCGCGCGGCGTTCGAAGGAGGTCCGCCGCGTCGCCAGCGACCAGCCCAGGTCCACCGGCGAGGAGGTCCCCGACTCGGCGAGGTCCCCGACCTGGTCCAGCAGCGCGTCCAGCGCCGCGTCCGAGCGCGCCGAGACGGGCAGCGGCACGGCCGCCGGGACCACCGCGGGTTCGGATTCCTCTTGCGGCGCGGCGGGAATCGGCTGTTCGAGGATGACGTGCGCGTTGGTGCCGCTGATGCCGAACGACGACACCGCGGCGCGGCGCGGCCGGTCCCCGCGCGGCCACGGCGCGGCGTCGGCCAGCACCTCCACCGCACCGGAAGTCCAGTCCACCCGCGGGGACGGGCAGCGCATGTTCCGGATGCCCGGCAACCGGTCCTCGCCCAGCGTCAGCACCGTCTTGATCAGCCCGGCCATGCCGGCGGCGGCCTGCGCGTGGCCCAGGTGCCCCTTGACGGAGCCGAGCAGCAGCGGGATCTCGCGGTCCTGGCCGTAGGTCGCCAGCAGCGCCGCCGCCTCGATCGGGTCGCCCAGCGCCGTGCCGGTGCCGTGCGCCTCCACCGCGTCCACGTCGACGGCGGCCAGCCCGGCGTCGGCCAGCGCCTCCCGGATCACCGCCCGCTGCGCGGCTTCGCTGGGCGCGGTGAGCCCGGCGGACGCGCCGTCGGAGTTGATGGCCGAACCGCGCAGCACCGCGAGCACGTCGTGCCCGGCGGCGCGCGCCCGCGACAGCGGCTCCAGCAGCACCACGCCGACGCCCTCGGACCAGGCGGTGCCGTCGGCGTCGTCGGAGAACGGCTTGCAGCTCCCGTCGGCGGCGAGCCCGCCCTGCCGGGAGTAACCGACGAACGAGGCGGGCGTGGACATCACCGTCACCCCGGCGGCCACCGCCAGCGAGCACTCGCCCGCTTCGATGGACCGCGCCGCCGAGTGCAGCGCCACCAGCGAGGACGACGACGCGGTGTCCACCGTGACCGCCGGTCCCGCCAGGCCCAGCAGGTAGGCGAGCCGCCCGGAGGCGACCGCGGTGGACACGCCGGTCACCGCATGCCCGCTCAAGTCCTCGGCGGCCCCGTCGGCGGCCACCGCGTAGTCCTGGCCGTGCAGGCCCGCGAACACGCCGGTGCGGGAGCCGCGCAGCGACGCCGGGTCGATGCCGGCCCGTTCGAACGCCTCCCAGGAGACCTCCAGCAGCAGGCGCTGCTGCGGATCCATCGCCAGCGCCTCGCGCGGCGAGATCCCGAAGAACTCGGCGTCGAATTCCGTCGCGTCCGGCAGGAAACCGCCGGAGTCGACGGCGCAGGCCTCGCGCAGCCCCGCCAGGTCCCAGCCCCGGTCCTCCGGGAATCCCGACGCAGCACCGGAATCGGAGGTGACCAGCTCCCACAGGTCCTCGGGCGACCGCACCGCACCGGGGAACCGGCACGCCATCGCCACCACCGCGATCGGGTCTGCCGCGGCCGGTGAATCGTCACCGGCCGGGATCGTCGTGCGCGGGATCGTCATGCGCTGCACCACCTCTGGCGAGAAGTCGGGCGGGACTGCACCACTCGACTGCGGAGCGTAAGTGCGCCACGGCTGTACTTTTCCCTAGAGCCGCAGGTCGAAGGCCCGAACCGCCCGGGCGAACCCGGATCGGTCCTGATCGCTTCCCGATCACCGACGCCACCGCTGAGCAGTGCTCACGCACCCGGCCCGTTAGCGGGAGCCCGGCGACGCCCGCGCGAAAACCGCTCCCGTGGCGAAGCCCACCCCGGCAAAAACCCGCGCGGTCGCCGCTGACCACCTGCCCTTGATCTCAGATTTGGAGGTGAGCGGCGTTCATGGTCGTTGTCCTGTCAGCGGCGGAGCCGCTGAGCAGTGACCGGCTTGAGCAAGTCGACCACCGGCGGGTTCTCAGCGGCTTCCTCGCGAGGACAGCGATTTCGCCGTGTAGGGAGCTACATGAGAAATCGATCCCGCAGCGAGGAAGCCGCTGAGGTTCCGCTACCCGACCCCTACGCAGGCCATACAAGCGGACTCCCCAACAGGACTAGGGATTCTCCGGATGTTGGTGTGGGAGAACAGTCTTCGTCTACTCCCGGCACTTCCCGCCGCCGGGATGCCGATCTCGCGAAGGGCGTGTTCATGGAGTCGACCCGGCGGCCGATCCTGTTCGTCAGCTACCCGGAGAGCGGTCTGCTGAACCCCCTGCTCGTGCTGGCCGAGGAGATGTCCCGGCGGGGCGTGCCGGACCTGCACTTCGCCACCGACGACAACCGGGCCGACGAGGTCGCGGCGCTGAAGGCCGACAGTCCCGTCGAGTTCGTCTCCCTCGGCCCGGTGGTGCCGGAGATGTCGGCGGTGACCTGGGACGACGAGACCTACGCGGACGTCACCCAGCGCTCCCGGTTCAAGGCGCACCGCGCGGTCATCCGGCACACCTTCTCCCCCGAGGCGCGCATCGACAAGTACCGCGCGCTGGAAGCCGCGGTCGAGGAGATCCGGCCCGCGCTGATGGTCGTGGAGAGCATGTGCTCCTACGGCTACGAACTCGCCATCACCAAGAACATCCCGTTCGTGCTCGGCGTGCCGTTCATGCCGAGCAACGTGCTCACCTCGCACGTGCCGTTCGGCAAGTCCTACACCGGGCCGAACTTCCCCGTCCCGCACTCGGGGCTGCCCTACGAGATGAACTTCCTGCAGCGGCTGACCAACAGACTGTTCAAGTGGCGCACCCTGGGCATGTTCATGACCGCGGAGCTGCGCGAGCGCGCCGCGCGGGACCAGCGGATCCGCGACGACCTCGGCGTGTCGAAGGAAGCGGGCGGGTTCATGTCCCGCATCGACCACGCGGCGATGGTGCTGTGCTACTCGGTGCGCGAGCTCGACTACCCGTTCACCCCGCCGGACACCATGCGCCTGGTGGGCACGATGGTGCCGCCGCTGCCGCAGGCACCGGACGACGACGGGCTGACCGAGTGGCTGTGCACGCGCGATTCCGTGGTGTACATGGGATTCGGCACCATCACCCGGCTCACCGCCGAGCAGGTCGAGGCGTTGCTGGAAGTCACCCGCAGGCTCGGTGAGCGCGGCACCCACGTGCTGTGGAAGCTGCCCGGCGAGCAGCAGCACCTGCTGCCGGACGAACTGCCCGCGAACCTGCGGGTGGAGAAGTGGGTGCCCTCGCAGCTCGACGTGCTCGCCCACCCCAACGTGAAGTTGTTCTTCACCCACGCCGGCGGCAACGCGTTCCACGAGGGCCTGCACTTCGGCAAGCCGCTCGTCGTCCGTCCACTGTGGGTGGACTGCGACGACCAGGCGGTGCGCGGCGCGGACTTCGGCGTCAGCCTCACCCTGGACCGGCCGGAGACGATCGACGTCGAGGACGCGCTGGACAAGCTCGTCCGGGTGCTCGACGACCGGTCGTTCCGCGACAACGCCCAGAAGTTCGGCCAGCTGCTCAACGACGCGGGCGGCCGGGAAGCCGCCGCCGACCTGCTGCAGGCGCTGCCCGCGCTCTCGGCGGAGAAGGCGAGCCTCTGATGCGCTACCCCGTTTCGAAGCCGTGGCTGCACGGGCGCGAGCTGGAGTACACCAGCGAAGCGATCAGCGAGAACTGGATCTCCTCGCAGGGGCCGTTCGTGCGGCGGTTCGAGGAGGAGTTCGCCCGCTACAACGGATCCGCGCACGGAGTGGCCTGCTCGTCCGGGACGACGGCGCTGACGCTGGCGCTGCGGGCGCTCGGCGTCGGCGAGGGCGACGAGGTGATCGTCCCCGAGTTCACCATGATCGCCTCGGCGTGGGCGGTGACCTACACCGGCGCCACTCCGGTGTTCGTGGACTGCGGCGACGACCTCAACATCGACGTCGCGCGGATCGAGGAGAAGATCACCCCGCGCACCAAGGTGATCATGCCGGTGCACATCTACGGCAGGCGCTGCGACATGGATCCGATCATGGAGCTCGCCTACGAGTACAACCTGCGCGTGGTGGAGGACTCCGCGGAGGCGCACGGCGTCGCGCCGGTCGCCGACATCGCGTGCTTCTCGCTGTTCGCCAACAAGATCATCACCGCGGGCGAGGGCGGGATCTGCGTCACCGACGACCCGCGGCTGGCCGAGCAGATGGCGCACCTGCGCGGCATGGCGTTCTCCCGCGACCACAGCTTCCTGCACAAGAAGCTCGCCTACAACTTCCGGATGACCGCGATGCAGGCCGCGGTCGCGCTCGCCCAGACCGAGCAGCTCGACCACATCCTCGCGGTGCGCCGGGACATCGAGAAGCGCTACGACGACGGGCTGCGCGACGTCGACGGCATCACCCTGATGCCGCCGCGCGACGTGTTGTGGATGTACGACCTGCGCGCCCGCGACCGCGAGGGCCTGCGCGCCTTCCTCGCCGAGCACGGCGTGGAGACCCGGCTGTTCTTCAAACCGATGAGCCGCCAGCCCGGCTACCTCGACCCGGACTGGCCGTCGCTCAACGCCACCCGGTTCAGCGAGGACGGGCTCTACCTGCCCACCCACACCGGTCTGACCGCCGACGACCAGGACTACGTCGTCGGCAAGGTGCGCGAGTTCTACGCCGCGAACTGACCGCAGCAGCACCCGACGATGGAGAGCGGATCATGGCCGACGTGGTCGACTTCCCGTTGCGCCGCCCCGGCGCGTCGTTCCCGCCCGCCGAGTACGCGGGCTTCCGGGAACAACCCGGCCTGGTGCGTTCCAGGCTGCCCACCGGCGCCGTCGTGTGGCTGGTGACGCGGCACGAGGACGTGCGCGCCGTGCTCACCGACCGGCGAGTCAGCTCGAACCCGACACACGTTGGATTCCCCAGCCTGCTCGGCAAGACCGGCGGCGTGCCCTCCCCCGACACCATGCCCGGCTGGTTCGTCGCGCTCGACCCGCCGGACCACGACCGGTTCCGCAAGACGCTGATCTCCGAGTTCTCGGTGCGCCGGATCAGGGAGATGCGCCCCGCCATCGAGCAGGTCGTGCACGACCGCATCGACGCGATGCTCGCCGCGGGCGACACCGCGGACCTGGTGGCGGACTTCGCGCTGCCGGTGCCGTCGCTGGTGATCTCCAGCCTGCTCGGCGTGCCGAAGGCGGACCGGGACTTCTTCGAGGCCAAGACCCGGACCCTGGTCAGCACCACCGCCACCGACCAGGAGCGCGAAACGGCCACCAAGGAGCTGCTGCGCTACCTCAACCGGCTCATCTCGCTCAAGCAGAAGCGCCCCGCCGACGACCTCATCAGCCGGCTGCTGGCGGCGGGCACCATGTCCGCCGCGGAGCTGTCCGGGGTGTCCATGCTGCTGCTGATCGCGGGGCACGAGACGACGGCGAACAACATCGCGCTCGGCGTGCTCACGCTGCTGATGCACCCGGAGTGGATCGGCACCGAGGGCATCGTGGAGGAGCTGCTGCGGCTGCACTCCGTCGCCGACATCGTGGCGCTGCGGGTGGCCGTGGAGGACCTGGAGATCAGCGGGCAGACGATCAAGGCAGGCGAGGGGATCGTGCCGCTGGTCGCCGCGGCCAACCACGACGAGGAGGCCTTCGGCTGCCCGCACCGGTTCGATCCGTCCCGCTCGGCGCGGCACCACGTGGCGTTCGGCTACGGCGTGCACCAGTGCCTCGGGCAGAACCTGGTGCGCGGCGAGATGGACCTCGCCTACCAGGTGCTGTTCGACCGCATCCCTAAGCTGGAGTTGGCGAAACCGGTGGACGAGCTGCCGTTCAAGTACGACGGCGTGCTGTTCGGGCTGCACTCGCTGCCGGTTCGCTGGTGACCACGCACCGTTCCCGAAGGAGACCCATCACATGCTCAAGATCATCGCGGACACCGAGCGCTGCGTCGGCGCCGGACAGTGCGTGCTGTCCGCGCCCGACGTGTTCGACCAGGACGACGACGGCGTGGTGACGCTGCTCGACGAGACCCCCGGCGCGGAGCACGCCGACGACGTGCGCCAAGCGGCCCTGATCTGCCCCTCCCAGGCGATCACCGTCCAGGAGGCCTGACCGGCTCGCGCATACCCGACCAGTGCGGGGCGTCCTGACGGGGCGCCCCGCACTCGTGTTTCCGGCGGTGGCACGCCCGCCTGCGGTGCAGGTCACTTTGTTGTGGAGCGGGTGCTCCATTACGGTGACGGCATGCCCAGGCCCCGCGTGCACGATCTCGACCAGGTCCTCGACGTCGCTGAGCGGCTCGCCGTGGAGGTCGGGCCGGAGCGGTTGACGGCGCGGCTGCTGTCGGCGGAGACCGGGGTGCCCAACGGGGCGATCTACCACGCCTTCGGCTCGTTGGCGGCGCTGCGCGGGCGGATGTGGCTGCGGGCCGCGACGGACTTCCTCGACCTGCAGACGACGCTCATCGATCAGGCACTCGGCGACGCTCCCGGATTCGAGGCGGCGGCGAACGCGGTGGTCGCCGCCGCCGACGCGCCCGCGCGGTTCGCGGAGCAGCGCCCGGCCGCCGCCCGGATGCTCCTGACGGTGCGCCGGGAGCAGCTGCTCGGCCCCGACCTGCCCGGCGAGCTCGCGGACGCGCTGCTCGGGCTGGACCGGAGGCTGGTCGCCGAAGTGCTGTGCCGGTTGGCGTCGGCGCTGTGGTCGCGGCGCGACGGGCGCAGCGTCGAGGTGGTCACGACGTGCGTCGTGGACCTGCCGACGGCGCTGCTGCGCCGGGACCTCATCCAGGTCGGCGCGGACGGCGCGCCGCGGATCTCCGACGACGTGCGGGCCCGCCTCGACGCCGCGGTGCGCGCGATCCTCGCGCTGGACCCGCCCGCCCCGGCGAACCGGGGCTCCCACCCCGCGTAGCGGCGAAGCCGCCGAACACCGCCCAAGCTGGTCGCACGACCCGGAAACCCCTGCGAGAGAGGATCACCATGCCCGCGCTGCACGAGGACGACGGCGTTTTCACCCTGGACCTCGGAGACGACGAGAACAGGTTCTCCCCGGACTGGCTGCAGGCCGTGAACACGTCGCTGGACACCGTCGTCGAAGCCTCCGGCGCGCTGGTCACCACCGGCCACGGCAAGTGCTACTCCAACGGCCTCGACCTGGAGTGGATCGTGCGGCACCCCGAGGAGCTGCCGTCCTACCGCACCGAGGTGCAGGAACTGCTGGCCCGCGTGCTCACCCTGCCGGTCCCGACGGTCGCGGCGGTCAACGGCCACGCGTTCGGCGCGGGCGCGATGCTGGCCGTGGCCCACGACTTCCGGGTGATGCGCGCCGACCGCGGCTTCTTCTGCTTCCCCGAAGTGGACATCGACGTTCCGTTCACGCCGGGCATGGCCGCGCTGATCCAGCACAAGCTCACCCCGGCCGCCGCGATCGCGTCGATGACGACGGGACGGCGCTTCGGCGGGACGCAGGCCCGCGAGCTCGGGCTAGTGGACGAGACGGCCGCCGAGGGCGCGGTGGCGAGCAACGCCGCGGAGCTCGTGCGCCCGCTGGCGGGCAAGAACCGCGACACCCTCGGGACGATCAAGACCACCGTGTTCGGCGCGACGGCCGCCCTGCTCCGCGCCGCCGAACCGGCCGCGCAGCCCTGATCCCCACGACGGAAACCGGACTCGGAACGCCCGAGCCGACTTGGAAGGTAGCGATGCCCACCCCCGATTCGACCGCACCGCACTGCCCGCCGGAACTGCTCCAGGGGGCGAAGAAGGTCTCCGTGCGGCCGGGTTTCACCGGTCTGCTGTGGACCGATGTGCGCGCCCGGCTCTCCGAGCCTGCCCGGCAGTACCTGCGCCGCACGTTCCCGGCGGTCGCGGTCCGGACGTTCACCGGTACCGACGAGGCGTACTGGCAGGAGTGGCTGACCGACGAGAAGCTCGATCAGCTCTCCGGACTCGTCATCGCCCTCGACGGCGACGGGGTTCCCGCCGGGTGGGTGGCCGGCAACGACCGGGAGTTCGGCGGGCGCACCTGCTTCTACGCCAATTCCGCTGGAGTGCACCCGGACCACCAGGGCACCGGGATCTCCAGCACCCTCTGGCGCGCGCTGCTGCGCGCGGCGATCGCCAAGGCCGCGCCGCGCAGCCTGCACGCGGTGATGCGCACCGCGAACCCGCTGGTCTACAGCGGGTGGTCGGCCGCCACGGGTCGCGACGACACGACCTGGCCCGCGCCGGGCAGGGAGATCCCGGAGCACGTCCGGCGCATCGCGGCGGACGCCGCGGCCGACCTCGGCCAGGCCGACCGGCTGGACCCGGCCACTTCGGTCATCACCGACGCCTACGAATCCGAGCTGTGGACGGAACGTCCGACCTCGCACCGCGCGGAGCTCGACGAGTGGTTCGCGGAACTGCTCGGCCCGCGCGACGCGGTGCTGCTCGTCGTCGCGTTCCACCCGGTCAGCCTGATGACCCACTTGGTGCTGCACCAGGTCCGCCGCAGCCTCGGCCTGCGCAAGAGCACCTCATCCCGCAGCGCCCGCACCTGACCGGCCAGGACTCGATCCCCAACGGCATATCTCCGCAGAGTGCGATGTCGCCGTGCGAGACACGGACGACAGCGCGAAACCGCCCCGAGGTGAACCGAGCTCCCGATCAGCACCACAGGAACGGCGAAGCCGAATCCCTAGCGGCCGAAGGCCGTGCCTGTATTCGCGAAGCGAATAGCCCACGTCCAAAAGCCGACCACCGGCGGGTTCTCAGTCGGTCTCTCGCGAGGACAGCTTTTTCCCTCGTGGCGGAGCCACTAGGGAAAAAGATCCCGCAGCGAGAGACCGACTGAGGTTCCGCTACCCGACCCCCAAAGCAGAACGAGCCCCCCTCAAAACCACCTCACCAAGTGACAGGGAGTTCTAGGAGGCCTCCGGAGAGCTGGCCGCTTTCCAGCTTCAGGTCCTCCGGAGCGACCGCCACCTGCAGGTCGGGGATCTTCCGGAACAGCGTGCTGAACGCGGTCTGCAGTTCGACCCGCGCGAGCGGGGCGCCGATGCAGTGCCACATGCCGTGCCCGAAGGTCAGGTGCGGGTTGGGCGCGCGGGTCACGTCGAACGTGTCCGGGGCGTCGAAGGCGCGGGTGTCGAAGTTCGACAGGGTGAAGTCGAGCAGCACCAGCTCGCCCGCCTTGATCGTGACGTCGCCGATCTCGACGTCCCCGGCGGCCCAGCGCGGCAGCATGGAGCTGCCCGCCTTGGCCGCGCGCAGCACCTCCTCCACCGCGATGGCCATGGTGCCCGCGTCGCGCATCGCGAGGTCCCGCTTGTCGGGGTTGTTCGCGAGCACCAGCACGCCCACGTCGATGTGGCTGATCACGCTGTCCAGGCCGGCGAACAGCACGCCCGCCGCGAGGGTGCCGATGCGCTCGTCCTCGACGCCCGCCTCGCACAGCCGCGAGATCACGTCGTCGCCGGGCTGCCCGCGCTTGCGGCCCACCAGCGCGGAGATGTACGCGAACAGCTCCTCGGCGCCCTTCTCCGCGGAGACCGGGTCGTGCAGCACCGCCATCCGGCCCATCAGCTGCAGGATCATCATGCGGTCCTCGACGGGGATGCCGATCAGCTCGTAGAGGACCTGCAGGGCGAAGGGCTGCGAGAAGTCGTTGTGCAGGTCCGCGGGCGGTCCCTTGTCCACCAGCGCCTGCACCATGTCCTCGGCCAGCGCCTCGACCTTGTGGCGCAGCCGGGCGAGCCTGCGCGCGGAGAAGCTCGGCGTCAGCAGCGCGCGCATCGACTTGTGCAGCCGGGTCGCCTCGTCGGGGTCCGAGTCGGTGATCAGCAGGTTGAAGAACGGGGTGTCGACGTAGCGCGGCGCGGACGGCGGATCCGGGTGCGACCGGTTGATCCGCTCGTCCTTGAGCAGCTCCTTGACCTCTTCGTGCCGGGTGACCAGCCAGGCTTCGTCGCCCGCCGGGGTGATCACCTTGCAGATGGGCGCCTGCTCCTGGAGATTCCGCAGCATCTCCGGAGGCCGGAGCATGGCGGACGGGCCGGTGCCCAGCTTCGGCAGGTCGAGCGATTGACTCATGGGCGATTCCTCCGCGGTGTGGGTGGATTCCGGTCGGACGAACGGGACCGGGCCGCCGCGCCGGACGCGGCGACCCGGCGAGCGGTCAGGTGCTCGCGGGCACGAGGCTCGCCAGCCAGTCGTGCATGACCTGCGCGGTGAGCTCGGAGTGCTCCTTGGCCAGCGACAGGTGGTCGGCCTCGATGGTGCGCACCGCGTCGGTGTCGATGGCGGGCGGCGCTTTCGTGCCGCGGCTGCCGGGAACGGGGACCGAGCAGCGCACCAGCAGGGTCGGCGCGGTGGTCACCGGGGCGTCGGTGATCGCGGCGACCTTGTTGTACCAGTGCACCATCGCCGACAGCCGGGAGCTGTTGAGGTTCACCGACGGGGAGTCGATGTCGGCGAGGTAGTAGCTCGCGACCTCGTCGTAGTCGATGTCGTCGTTGCCGTCGTAGCGCAGGCTCAGCGTGTCCAGCAGGATCACCGCGTCCGGCCGCACGCCCCAGGTGTCCTCCAGCACGCCCGCCGCGTGGTAGGCGATGGTGCCGCCGGTGGAGTGCCCGACCAGCACGAACGGGTCGCCGTCGCTGCCGTGCAGCGCGCTCTCGGCGACCGAGCGGATGGCGGCCGTGCCGTGCTCGGGCAGGTCCTCCCCCGATTCGAAGCCGACGAGCGGCAGCGCGGACACGTGCCGGGTGCCGCGCAGGTGCGCGGCGATGCGGGCGTACTGGTGCACGCCGCCGGTGGCGCCGGGCGAGCTCACGCAGATCAGCCGGGGGTCGGTGGGGCCGTCGGCCAGCGTCACCGGTTCGGGCAGTTCGGCGAGCTCGGCGGGGGTCTCGAAGGTCGGGCGGGTCGCGGCGACCGCGCCGAGCATCCGCATGGACTCCTTCTGCTTGCCGGAGTGCACGCCGGTGAGGAACAGGTTCACCAGGGTGTCGTGCGGGTTGCCCTGCGACCGGCCGCCGGCGACACCGATGCGGTCGCCCAGTTCGCCGTCGATCCGGTCGGCGAGCGCGGCCGGGGTCTTCGTGTCGAACACGACCGATGCCGCAAGCCGCAGGTCGAGCTCTTCGCCGAGCCGGTTGCGCAGTTCCACCGCGATCAGCGAGTCGAAGCCCAGTTCCAGGAAGTCCCGTTCCGCGTCGACGGCGGACGCGTCGCGGTGGCCGAGCACGGCGGCGGCGTGCTCGATGACGAGTCCGGTGAGCAGCTTGCGGCGGTCGGCCGCGTCGGCGTCGGCGAGCCGGTCGCGCAGCGTTCCGCCGGATCGCGCCGCGGCGGCGGTGCGGCGGGCGGCGGGGATCAACCCGCGCAGCACGGAGGGCACGTGGCCCTGGGCCCGCATCCCGGAGGCCTTCGCGCGGATCGGCACCACCAGCGCCTCGTCGCGGGCGAGGGCGGCGTCGAACAGCGCCAGTCCCTGTTCCAGCGACAGCGGCGGCAACCCGGAGTTCGCCATCCGCTCCAGTTCGGCTTCGGTGAGCTCGCCGGTCATGCCGGTCGTCGGCGCCCACGGACCCCACGCCAGCGACTGCGCGGGCAGACCCGCGCCGCGGCGGTGCTGGGCCAGGGCGTCGAGGAAGGCGTTGGCCGCGGCGTAGTTGCCCTGGCCGGGTCCGCCCATCACACCGGAAACCGAGGAGTACAGCAGGAACGCGGTGAGCCCGAGGTCGCGGGTGGCTTCGTGCAGGCGCCAGGCGGCGTCCACCTTGGGCCGCAGCACGCCGTCCAGGCGTTGCGGGGTGAGCGAGCCGATCGCCCCGTCGTCGAGCGCCCCGGCGGTGTGCACGACGGCCGTGAGCGGGTGCTGCACCGGGATCTCGGCGAGCAGGCCGTCCAGCGCGGCGCCGTCGGCGGCGTCGCAGGCCGCGATCCGCACGTCGGCGCCGTGCGCGGTGAGTTCCGCGCGCAGCTCCACCGCTCCCGGCGCCTGCGGTCCGCGGCGGCTCGCCAGCACCAGGTGCCGGGTGCCGTGCTCGGCGACCAGGTGCCGGGCCAGTTCGGCGCCGAGCCCACCGGTGCCGCCGGTGATGAGCACGGTCCCTTCGGGGTCCCAGCTCGCGGTGTCCACGGCTCCCTCGCCGTCGAGCGGCAGCAGCCGCGCCACGCGGATCTCCCGCTGCCGCACGGCGATCTGCTGCTCGTCGGCGTCGAGCAGTCCGGGCAGCACCGCCGCGGAGGTGAAGGCGTCGTCGAGGTCGACGAGCAGCAACCGGCCGGGGTCCTCGGCCTGCGCGGAGCGCACCAGGCCCCACACGGCCGCCGCGGCCACGTCGGCGGGCGTCTCGCCGTCCACCGCGACCGCGCCTCGGGTCACGAAGACCAGGTGGGATCGGGCGAAGCGCTGGTCGGACTGCCATTCCTGGAGCACGGCCAGCGCCCGGTGGGTGAGGTCGTGCACGGCCTGCGGGCCGGCGGCGGCGTCACCGGTGACGGGGATGAGGAACACGTCGGGCACCGCGCTGCCGCTCGCCGTGCTCGCCAGGGTCTCGCCGTAGCCGACGACGGCTTCGTCGGCGCGGTGCAGCGCGTAGGCGAGGTCGAACTCGTCGCCGCCGATGATCGCCCAGCGCTTGCCGCCGACGGGCTCCGGCGCGGGCCCGGGGACCCAGCGCAGCCCGAACAGGGAGTCCTGGCCGGATTCGCGGGCCACCGGCGCCTGTCCGCTGGTGTCGAGGGTCAGGGATTCCACCACCAGCACGGGGTTTCCGCGGCCGTCGACGGCGACGACCTCGATGCCCGGACCGTCCGCGTGGCGGCTCGCGCGCAGGCTCAGCGCGGTGGCTCCGGTGGCGTGCAGGGACATCCCGTCCCAGCGGACCGCCCGCGCGGAGTCCGAAGTGGACTCGACGTGCGCGGCGGCGCGCACGACCGCGTCCAGCAGCGCCGGGTGCAGGTCGTGGCCGGGGCCGGTGTCGTCCGCGGGCAACGCCACCTCGGCGAAGACCTCCCCGGCGTGGCGCCACACCGCGAACGACGCGTCGTCGGCCAGCTGCTCGGCACCGCCGGGCACTTCGCCGGAGAAGTCGATCTCGACCGGGTCGGCGGTGAGCACGCCGGTGGCGTGCTCGGTCCAGCCATGCTCGGAGTCCGCCGGGCGGGCGTGCACGGTCAGCGCGCGCCGCCCCTCTTCGTCGGCCTCCCCGATCTTGACCTGCACGGCGACCGGTTCACCCGCGGGCAGCACGAGACCGGTGCCGACGGTCAGCGTCTCGACCCGCGCGCACCCGGCCTCGTCCGCGGCCCGCAGCGCGAGCTCGGCGAACACCGACTCCGGCACGGCCCGCCCGGTGGGCAGCCACGGTTGCGCGCTCGCCGACAGGCTCCCGGTCAGCACGACCGCGCCCGTGTCGGCCAGTCCCATCGCCGCGCCGAGCACCGGGTGGTGCACCGAGCGCAGCCCGAGCCCGGTGGCGTCCACGGCACCGGCGGCGGCCTTCGGCCAGAACCGCTCGTGCTGGAACGCGTAGGTGGGCAGGTCGACGCGCCGCGCGCCGGTCCCGGCGAGCAGCTCGGACCAGTCCACCCGCAGGCCGCGGACGTGCAACCGGCCGAGCGCGGTCACCAACGCCGCCTCCTCCGGGCGGTCCTTGCGCAGCGCCGGAGCCGCCACGGCGTTGTCGGGCAGCGATTCCTGGGCCATCGCGCAGAGCGTGCCGTCCGGGCCCAGCTCCAGGAAGGTCTTCGCGCCCTCGGCGGCGAGCGCGCGGACGCCGTCGGCGAACCGCACCGCCTCCCGCACGTGGCGCACCCAGTACTCCGGCGAGCCGAGCTCCTCGGAGCGCGCGCGCTCCCCGGTCAGGTTCGACACGATCGGGATCGCGGCGGGGCCGAAGGACAGCTCCCGCACCACGGCGCGGAACTCGTCGAGCATCGGGTCCATCAGCGGCGAGTGGAACGCGTGGCTGACGCCGAGCGGTTTGGTCTTGCGGCCGTCGGCCGCCAGCCGCTCCGCGACGGCCCGCACGCCCGCCTCGTCACCGGAGACGACGACCGAGCGCGGCCCGTTGATCGCGGCGATGGACGTGGTGCCGTTGAGCAGCGGCACGACCTCGGCCTCGGTGGCCTGGACCGCGGTCATCGCGCCGCCCGCGGGCAACGCGCTCATCAGGCGGGCGCGGGCGGCGACGAGCTTCGCGGCGTCCGCGAGCGACAGCACTCCGGAGACGTGCGCCGCCGCGATCTCGCCGATGGAGTGGCCGCCGAGCAGGTCCGCCGTGACGCCGAGGGATTCGACGAGCCGGTACAGCGCGACCTCGACGGCGAACAGCGCGGGCTGGGTGTTGCCGGTGTCCTCCAGCGCGGCCTCGTCCGCGCCCCAGATCACGTCGCGCAGCGAGCCGTCCCGGTGCCGGTCGAGTTCGGCGAGCGCCGCGTCGAACGCCGCCGCGAACACCGGGAACCGGGCGTGCAGCTCGCGGCCCATGCCGAGCCGCTGCGAACCCTGGCCGGAGAACAGCACCGCGAGCCTGCCCGGTTCGGCGCCGACCGCGCCGCGCGCGACCTCGTCGACACCGGACTCGGTGGCCAACAGCACCGCGCGGTGCTCGAACGTGGACCGGCCGGTCACCAGCGAGTGCGCCACGTCGGCGGCGGCGGTCTCGGGGTGCCCGGCGTGGAAGGCGGTGATCCGGTCCAGCTGCGCGGCCAGCGCCTGCGGGGTCCGGCCGGAAACGGGCCACGGCACCGCGGCCGGGCGAATCCGCTGCTCGGGCTCGGCGGTCTCGGGCTGGGCGGATTCGGGCTGGGCGGGTTCCGGAGCCTGCTCCAAGATCACGTGCGCGTTGGTGCCGCTGATGCCGAAGGAGGAGACACCGGCCCGGCGGGGATGGTTCGCCTCGGGCCACGCCGTGCTCGCGGTCGCCAGCTCGACGGACCCCGTGTCCCAGTCCACGTGCTCGGACGGGCTGCTCACGTGCAGCGTCGGCGGCAGCGCGCCGTGGCGCATCGCCTGCACCACCTTGATCACGCCGGCGGCGCCGGCGGCGGCCTGGGTGTGGCCGAGGTTCGACTTCACCGACCCCAGCAGCAGCGGCCGGTCCCGGTCGCGGCCGTAGGTCGCCAGCAGCGCCTGCGCCTCGATCGGGTCGCCCAGCTTCGTGCCCGTCCCGTGCGCCTCCACCACGTCGACGTCCGAAGTGGACAGTCCGGCACCGGCGAGCGCCTGCCGGATGACGCGCTGCTGCGCCGGGCCGTTCGGCGCGGTCAGGCCGTTCGACGCGCCGTCCTGGTTCACCGCGCTGCCCCGCAGCACCGCCAGCACCTCGTGGCCGTGGCGCTGCGCGTCGGAGAGCTTCTCCACCACGAGCAGCCCGACGCCCTCGGACCACGCGGTGCCGTCGGCGTCGGACGAGAACGCCTTGCAGCGCCCGTCGGGGGCGAGCCCGCCCTGCCTGCTGAACGAGGAGAAGTTCGCCGACGTCGTCATCACCGTGACGCCCCCGGCCAGGGCCATCGAGCACTCGCCGGACCGCAGCGCCTGCGCGGCCAGGTGCAGCGCCACCAACGACGACGAGCACGCGGTGTCCACGGTCAGCGACGGGCCTTCCAGCCCGAGTGCGAACGACAACCTGCCGGAGAGCACGCTCGCCGCCATCCCCGTGGAGGCGTGGCCTTCGAGGTCCTCGCTGGAAGCGAGCATCAGGTGGATGTAGTCCTGGCCGGTGGTGCCGACGAACACGCCGGTCCGGCTGCCGCGCAACGCTTTCGGGTCGATCCCGGCGCGTTCCAGCGCCTCCCAGGACACCTCCAGCGCCTGGCGCTGCTGCGGGTCCATCGCGACGGCCTCGCGCGGGGAGATGTCGAAGAAGCCGGGGTCGAAATCGGCCGCGCCGGGCAGGAATCCGCCTTCGGCGGTGGCGCTGCGCCCGTCGCCGAGCGCGTCGAGGTCCCAGCCGCGGTCGGCCGGGAAGCCGGTGATCGCGTCCTCGCCCGCCGAGAGCAGGTCCCAGAGCCGCTCCGGCGAATCGGCGCCGGGGAACCGGCAGGCCATGCCGACGATCGCCACCGGCTCGTGCTTGCCGGACTCCGCGTCCTGGAGCCGTTGCCGCGTCTCGTGCAGATCCGCGGTGACCCACTTCAGGTAGTCGACGAGTGTGCTTTCGTCAGGCATCGCCGGTCCTTCTTTCGATCGAGTTCCTGTTGTGGGTGGCAGGGCGGGCAGGTGCTCCCCGGAAGGCGGTGCGAGAGGTTTCCGAGCAGTTCCTCGTCAGCGGCGAAGCCGCTGAGCAGCGACCACCCGAGCACAACGACCACCGGCGGGTTCTCAGCGGCTTCCTCCCGAGGACAGCGATTTCGTGGTGTAGGGAGCTACATGAGAAATCGATCCCGCAGCGAGGAAGCCGCTGAGGTTCCGCCACCCGGACACCTGCGCAAACCATTCCGTGAGAGCTCCTAAGCCTGGGTTCGTCTGCCGAGTTCGTTGTCGATGAAGGTGAGCAGGTCATCGGCGGTGGCGTCCTGGATGCGTTCCTCCACGGCGTGCTCGTCGGCGTGGGCGGCTCCGTCGCCGTAGCGCTCCAGCAGGCCGCGCAGCCGGACGGTGAGCTCGTCGCGGACTTCGGCGGCGGTCTCCTCGTCGGCGAGGACGTGCTCGATCCGGTCCAGTTCGGCGAGCGGGGACGCCCCGGGGCCGTCCGTGCCGCCGAAGTCCTCGGCCAGCAGGCGGGCCACCGCCAGCGGCGTCGGGTGGTCGAAGATCAGCGTCGAGGGAAGCCGCACGCCGGTCGCCCCGGTCAGCCGGTTGCGCAGTTCGACCGCGGTCAGCGAGTCGAAGCCGATCTGGCGGAATTCGCGCTCCGCGCCGATCGCCTCGGCCGAGCCGTGGCCGAGCACCGTCGCGGAGGCGTCCCGGACCAGCTGCACCAGGGTCTGCTCGCGTTCCGCGCCGCCCATCGCGGCGAGCTTGTCGGCGAGCCCGGCCTGGTCCGCTCCGGTGCCGCCACCGGCGGCGGTGCGCCGCGCCGAGCGGACCAGGCCGCGCAGCATCGCGGGCACCTCGGCCTGCGCGCGAGCGGCCCCGGAGCCCATGCCCAGCGGCACGACGAGGGGTTCGTCGGCGCCGATCGCGGTGTCGAACAGGGCGAGGCCGCGCTCGATCGGCAGCGGCGGCATCCCGTTGTCGCCGATGCGGCGCAGGTCCCGGTCGTCGAGCCCGGCGGTCATGCCGACGCCCTGCTCCCACGCTCCCCACGCCAGCGACACCGCGGGCAGCCCGCGGGACCGGCGGTGCCGGGCGAGCGCGTCGAGGAACACGTTGCCCGCCGCGTAGTTGGCCTGCCCCGCGCTGCCCAGCACCCCGGAGACCGAGGAGTAGACGGCGAACGCGGCCAGGTCCAGGTTGGCGGTGAGCTCGTGCAGGTTCCAGGCGCCGTCCACCTTGGGCCGCAGCACGGCGTCCAGCCGTTCCGGGGTGAGCGAGCCGACGACGCCGTCGTCGAGGGTGCCCGCGGTGTGCACCACGGCCGTGAGCGGGCGCGGCGCCGAGTCCAGCAGCGCGCGGGCGGCGGCGCGGTCGGCGACGTCGCAGGCCGCGATGGTGACCTCGGCGCCGCGCGCGGTGAGTTCGGCGCGCAGCTCGGCCGCGCCGGGCGCGTCGGCGCCGCGCCTGCTGGCGAGCAGCAGGTGCCGGGCGCGGCCGTCGGCGACCAGGTGGCGGGCCAGTTCGGCGCCGAGCCCGCCGGTGCCGCCGGTGATGAGCACCGTGCCGTCCGGGTCCCACCGCCGGGGCATCGTGAGGACGATCTTGCCGATGTGCCGGGCGAGGCTCATGTGCCGGAACGCCTCGGGCGCCCGCCGCACGTCCCAGGACCGCACCGGCAGCGGGTGCAGCGCACCGGCCGCGAACAGCGCGGTCAGCTCTCCCAGCATCTCCTGGATGCGGTCCGGGTCGACGAGTCCGAGGTCGAAGGAGCGGTAGTCGACGCCCGCCACGTCGTCGCGCACGTCGGTCTTGCCCATCTCGATGAACCGCCCGCCCCGGGGCAGCAGCCGCAGCGAGGCGTCGACGAACTCGCCGGACAGCGCGTTGAGCACCACGTCGATGCCGCCGTCGCCCGCGACCGCCGCGAACTCGCGCTCGAAGTCGGTGGTGCGGGAGGAGGCGATGTGGTCGTCGGCCACGCCGAGCGAGCGCAGGGTGTCCTGCTTGCCCTCGCCGGCGGTGGCGAACACCTCGGCGCCGAGGTGCCGGGCGAGCTGGATCGCGGCCATGCCGACACCACCGGCACCGGCGTGCACCAGCACCTTCTCGCCGGGCCGCACGGCCGCCAGGTCGAGGAGACCGTGGTAGGCGGTGAGGAACACCAGCGGCACCGAGGCCGCCGCGTCCCAGGACCAGCCCTCCGGAACGCGGGTGAGGAACCGCTCGTCGACCGTCCCCTGTGGACCGAATCCGCCGAACAGCATGCCCATCACCCGGTCGCCGGGCCGCAGATCGACCGCCTCGGGTCCGGCCTCGACGACCACCCCGGCGGCTTCCGAGCCGAACGGGCCCGCCTCGCCGGGGTACATGCCGAGCGCGTTGAGCACGTCGCGGAAGTTCACCCCGGCCGCCTCGATCCGCACCCGCACGTCCCGGCCGGTCAGCGGCTCGGCGGCCTGCGGGAACGGGGTCAGCGCGAGGTCGTCCAGGCTGCCCTTGCGCACGCTGTCGAGGTGCCACGGCACGCCCGCGGGCGGCACCAGGGACTCGGCGGTGGCCAGCTGCGCCAGCCGCGCCACGCGCGGCGCGCCGTCGCGCACGAGCGCCTGCGGCTCGTCCTGCTCGAACAGCCCGGGGGCCAGCGCGAGCGCTTCGGCCGGGTCCGAGTCGACGTCGAGCAGCAGGAACCGGCCGGGGTTCTCGGATTGCGCGGACCGCACCAGGCCCCACGCGGAGTGCGCCGCCAGGTCGGTGCCGTCGACCGCGCCGCGCGTGACGAACACCAGCCGCGAGGCCGCGAAGCGGTCCTCGGCGAGCCACCGCTGCACCAGCTCCAGCACCCGCCGGTTCAGCGCGCGCACCGCGCCGGGCACGTCGTCCCCGCCGCCGCTCAGCGGCACGGCCACGAACTCCGGCACCGGCTCGGGCAGCTCGTCGGCGGAGTCCGCGACCGCGCCGACGCCCAGGCCGAACGGGTCCGGGCCCAGCACCGCCCACTGCCGCGCGGCGGGCTCGACCTGGTGGGCGACCCATTCGACGTGGAACAGCGAGTTCAGCTCGTCCGCGCCGGCGGGTGCGGCCGGGGCCGGTCCCGCTTCGGCCAGCACCAACGAGTCGACCGACAGCACCGGGATGCCCTGCGGATCGGCGGCGACGAGCTCGACGGAATCCTTGCCGTTCTTGGTGATCCGCACCCGCAGCGCCGATCCGCCGGAGGCGTGCAGCGAGGCACCGCTCCAGGAGAACGGCAGCAGGCCGCGCCCGTCCCCTTCGGAGACGGCGAACACGGTGGCGTGCAGCACCGAGTCCAGCAGCGCGGGGTGCAGTCCGTAGGACTCGGCGTCGCGCACCTGCTGCGGCAGCCGGACCTCCGCGAAGTACTCGTCGTCGCGGCGCCACACCGCGCGCAGCCCGCGGAACACCGGGCCGTAGGTGAGTCCCGTGGCGGCGTAGTCGTCGTAGAGGCTCTCGATGTCCACTTCGGACGATCCGGCGGGCGGCCAGACGGCGGCGTCGAAGTCCAGGACGCGCTCGGGTTCGGCCAGCGTGCCCGCGGCGTGCTGGGTCCACGGCGCGGCCGGGTCGTCGGCGGGGCCGGGCTGGTCGGGGCGCCCGGGCTGGTCGAGGCGCCCGGGCTGGTCGAGGCGGGAGTACAGGCGCAGCGCGCGGCGCCCGGAGTCGTCGGCGGCGTCGACCCGCAGCTGCACCTGAACTGCACCGTCGGCGGGCAGCACCAGCGGCGCGGCCAGCGTCAGCTCCTCCACCTGGTCGCAGCCGACCTGGTCGGCGGCGCGCACGGCGAGTTCGAGGAACCCGGTGCCGGGGAAGAACACCTGGCCGCTGACCACGTGGTCGGCCAGCCAGGCGTGCGTGGCCACGGACAACCTGCTGGTGAACAGCACCCCGGCGCCGTCGGCGAGTTCCACGGAGGCGCCCAGCAGCGGGTGCTCGGCCCCGGTGAGCCCGAGGCCCGTCGCGTCCCCGGCCTGCTGCGCCGTCTCCGGCCAGAAGCGCTCGTGCTGGAAGGCGTAGGTCGGCAGGTCGATCCGGCGGGCGTCGGTGGCGGCGAAGAACGCGGCCCAGTCGACCTTGATCCCGGCGGTGTGCAGCCGGGTGAGCGCGGTGGTGGCGGCGGTGCGGTCGTCCCGGTCGCGGCGCAGCATCGGGATCACCGGCGTGCCCGGCTCCAGCGAGTCCTGCGCCATCGAGCACAGCGCGCTGTCGGGCCCCAGTTCCAGGAACACCGAGGCGCCGTCGGCGGCGAGCGCGCGCACCCCGTCGGCGAACCGCACCGGTTCCCGCACGTGGCGCACCCAGTACTCCGGCGCGGCCAGCTCCTCGGCGGCGGCCAGGCGCCCGGTCAGGTTCGACACCAGCGGAAGCTGCGGCCTGCCGAACGCGGATTTCCGCACCACCGCGCGGAAATCGTCGAGCATCGGGTCCATCAGCGGCGAGTGGAAGGCGTGGCTCACGGCGAGCCGGGTGGTCTTGCGGCCCTGCTCGGCCAGCCACCGGGAGATCTCGTCGACCTCGTCCTCCGCACCGGAGATCACCAGCGAGCCGGGCGCGTTCACGGCGGCCACCGCGACCCGCTCGGTCAGCAGCGGCGCGACCTCGGCTTCGGTGGCGCGCACCGCGGCCATCGCCCCGCCCGCGGGCAGCGCCTGCATCAGGCGTCCCCTGGCGGCGACGAGCGCGGCGGCGTCCGGCAGCGAGAGCACTCCCGCGACGTGCGCGGCGGTGATCTCGCCGACGGAGTGGCCCGCGACGAATCCGGGGGTGACGCCCCAGGATTCGAGCAGCCGGTACAGCGCGACCTCGACGGCGAACAGCGCGGGCTGGGTGGTGCCGGTCTGGTCCAGCAGGGCCGCGTCGGCGCTGCCGGGTTCGGCGAACAGCAGCTCGCGCAGCGGGCGGTCCAGGTGCGGGTCCAGTTCGGCGAGCACCGCGTCCAGCGCTTCGGCGAACGCCGGGAACGCGGCGGCCAGCTCACGTCCGGCACCGGCGCGCTGCGCGCCCTGGCCGGAGAACAGCACGCCGAGCTTCGCGGGGCGCTCCACCGTGTGGCGCACCAGTCCCGGCGCGTCGCCGTCGGCGACCCACCCGGCCAGCGCGTCGCGCAGCCCGCCCCGGTCCGCGCCGACGGCGGCCAGCCGGTGCTCGAAGGCGGCGCGGGAGGTGGCCAGCGAGAACGCCACGTCGTCCGGGCGGGCGGCGGGGTCGGCGTCGACGTGGGCGAGCAGCCCGACGACCTGGTCCCGCAGGGCCTGCTCGGTGCGGCCGGTGAGGATCCACGGCACCGCACCGGATTCCGGCCCGCGCTCGGCGGTCTCCTCGGCGGGGGCCTGTTCGAGGATGGTGTGCGCGTTGGTGCCGCTCACGCCGAACGAGGACACCGCGGCGCGGCGCGGGCGGCCGGTCTCGGGCCAGGCCTCAGTCTCGGCCAGCAGTGAGACCGCTCCGGAGGACCAGTCCACGTGCGAGGACGGCGGGTCGCAGTACAAGCTGCGGGGCAGCACGCCGTGGCGCATCGCCTGCACCATCTTGATCACGCCCGCGACCCCGGCGGCGGCCTGCGTGTGGCCGAGGTTGGACTTGACGGAGCCGAGCCGCAGCGGCTCCTCCCGGTCCTTGCCGTAGGTCGCCAGCAGGCTGCTCGCCTCGATCGGGTCGCCCAGCGAGGTCCCGGTGCCGTGCGCCTCCACCACGTCGATGTCCGAAGTGGACAGATCAGCGCTGGACAGCGCCTGGCGGATCACCCGCTGCTGCGCGCGCCCGCTGGGCGCGGTGAACCCGTTGGAGGCGCCGTCGGAGTTCACCGCGGAGCCGCGCACCACCGCGAGCACCGGGTGCCCGTTGCGCCGCGCGTCGGAGAGCCGCTCCAGCACGAGCACGCCGACGCCCTCGGACCAGCCGGTGCCGTCGGCGGCGTCGGAGAACGGCTTGCACCGGCCGTCGGTGGCGAGCCCGCCCTGCCTGCTGAACTCCAGCAGCGAACCGGGCGTGCACATCACGTTGACGCCCCCGGCCAGCGCGAGCGAGCACTCCCCCGCGCGAAGCGCGTGCGCCGCCTGGTGCAGCGCCACCAGCGAGGACGAGCACGCCGTGTCCACGGTGACCGCGGGCCCTTCCAGGCCCAGCTCGTAGGACAGCCGCCCGGAGGTGGCGCTGGCGGCGATGCCGGTGCCCACGTTGCCGTCGGCGTCCGACAGCGACCGCACCAGCAGGTAGGCGTAGTCCTGCCCGTTGGTGCCGACGAACACGCCGGTGCGGCTGCCGCGCAGCCCGGTGGCGTCGATCCCGGCGCGTTCGATCGCCTCCCAGGACACCTCCAGCAGCAACCGCTGCTGCGGGTCCATGGACATGGCCTCGCGCGGCGAGATCCCGAAGAACCCGGGGTCGAACTCCGCCAGCCCGTCGAGGAACCCGCCGCGCCGGGACACGGCGTTGCCGCGTTCGTCGACGCCCGCGTCCCGCAGCGCGCCCAGGTCCCAGCCGCGGTCGGTGGGGAACTCGCCGATCGCGTCGCCGCCCGCGGCGACCAGGTCCCACAGGTCCTCCGGCGAGGAGACCCCACCGGGGAACCGGCAGCCCATCGACACGATCGCCACCGGCTCGGAGCGCTGCTCGGTGAGCCGCTGGTTCTGCTTGCGCAGCCGCTCCGTCTCCTTCATCGACGCGCGGAGTGCCTTCTCGACCTGCGCCTGCCGGTCCGCCGGGTCACGCTCCCCAGAGGTCATCATCAACTCCGTCAGTCGGTCTCGACGTCCGGTCTGGTGGCGCCGTCCAGCGCCGCCTGCACCAGGTCGTCCAGGGCCATGTCATCGATCGAGTCGTCGGTGTCGTCGCCGTCCGAGCCCTGCTGCTCGTCGGTGAGGCTCAGCAGCGAATCGAGCACTCCGGAGTCCCGCAGCCGCGACAGCGGGAGTTCCGCCAGCAGCCGCCGGATCCGCGCGTCCTCGTCGCCGGCTTCGGCCGAGTCGTTCCCGTCCACGCCGAGTTCGGCGAGCAGGTGCTCGGCGAGGTCGGCGGGAGTCGGGTGGTCGAACACGAGCGTCGCCGCCAGGCCCAGCCCGCTCGCGGTGCCGAGCCGGTTGCGCAGCTCCACCGCGGCCAGCGAGTCGAACCCGAGGTCGCGGAACGCCCGGTCCGGGCCGACGGCGTCGACCCCGGCGTGGCCGAGGATCTCCGCGCTGTGCTCCCGCACCAGGTCCAGCAGCACGTCCCGGCGCCGGGCCGGGGGCAGTTCGGCGAGCTCGTCGCGCAACGACCCGGCGGCGACCGCGGCCACCGCGGGTGCGGCGGTCTCGGCGTGGCCGGGCAGTTCGCGCAGCAGCGGGCTCGGCCGGGTCGCGGTGAACGTCCGGGCGAACCGGTCGCTCACGGCCGCGACCAGCGGTGCCGGTTCGGCACCGGCGGCCAGTTCGGTGAACGCCCGCAGCGCCAGGTCGGGGCGCATGACGTCCACGCCGCCGCGCTGGGCGCCGCTCTCGGCGTCCTGCCCGGCGGCCATGCCTTCGCCACCCCAGGCGCCCCACGCGATGGAGGTCGCGGGCAGGCCGTGGGCCTGGCGCTGCTCGGCGAGCGCGTCGAGCACCGCGTTGGCCGCCGCGTAGTTGGCCTGCCCGGCGTTGCCCACCGCGGCCGACGCCGAGGAGAACAGCACGAACGCCGCCAGGTCGTGCTCGCGGGTGAGCTCGTCGAGCAGCAGCGCGGCGCGCACCTTGGTGCGCAGCACCGCGTCGAACCGGTCCGGGGTGAGCCCGTCGAGCACGCCGTCGTCGAGCACGCCCGCCGCGTGCACCACGCCGGTCAGCGGGTGGTCGGCGGGGACGTCGGAGAGCACCGCTTCGAGCTGGTCGCGGTCGGCGACGTCGCAGGCCTCGATCGCCGCGGTGGCACCGAGTTCGGCGAGGTCGTCGCGCAGTTCCTTGGCACCGGGGGCGTCGATCCCGCTGCGGCTGAGCAGCACCAGGTGCTGCGCGCCGGTTTCGGCGAGCCGGCGGGCGACCTGCGCGCCGAGCGCGCCGGTGCCACCGGTGATCAGCACCGTGCCGGTCGGTTCCCACGGCCGCTCGGGGCGTTCCGGCGCGGGCAGCAGCCGCCGCCCGAACGCGGCGCCGGAGCGCACCGCCACCTGGTCTTCGCCGTCGTGCCCGGCGAGCACGGCGCCGAACCGGGCGGTGATCGCGTCGTCGAGCTCGGCGGGCAGGTCGACCAGCCCGCCCCAGCGGGCCGGGAGTTCGAGCGCGGCAACGCGGCCGAGGCCCCACACCCCCGCCTGCGCGGGGTTGGCAGGCGCCTCGGAGCGGCCGGTGGCGACGGCACCGCAGGTGACCGTCCACAGTGGTGCGTCGATGCCCGCGTCACCGAGGGCTTGCAGCAGGGTCGCGGTGCGTCCGGGGCCGTCGGGCACGGTGTTGCCGGTGTCGGCGGTCGCGAGCAGCGACACGACGCCGGAGACCCGCAGGCCGCGGAACCGCTCGGCCCAACCGGCCCGGTCCGCGCCCGCGACCTCGACGCGGGTCACGTCACCGAGCGGGTCGAGCAGCGCGTCCGCCCAGGCCCCGGCGCCGCCTTCGGGCAGCACCGCCAGCCACGTGCCGGACGGCCGCCCGGACAGCCCGGTCAGCGGCTTCCAGCCGAACCGGTGCCGCCACGAGTCCACGGTCGCCTGGTCCTGGTGCTGCCGGCGCCAGCCGGACAGCGCGGGCAGCACCTCGGAGAGGGCGTCGCCGGGCACGTCCAGCTTCTCGGCCAGCGAGGCGAAGTCGGCGTCGGCCACGGCGTTCCAGAACTCCTCGTCCCGGCCCGCCGAAGCGCTCGCGACCGCGGGGGCCTCGGGCTCCGGCCAGAACCGGTCGTGCTGGAACGCGTAGGTGGGCAGGTCGATCCGGCGCGCGCCGGTGCCGTCGAAGAACTCCCGCCGCAGCGGCACCGTCCCGCCGACGTGCAGCCGGGCGAGCGCCGCGACGAGCGATTCCTCCTCCGAGCGGTCCTTGCGCTGTGCGGGAACCACCTCGGCCGCACCGTCGAGCGTGCCCGTGACCAGCGCGGACAGCACCGAGTCGGGGCCGATCTCGCAGTAGGTCCGGACGCCGCGGCCTTCGAGCGCGCGCACCCCGTCGGCGAACCGCACGGCCTGGCGCACGTGGTCCACCCAGTAGGCGGGGTCGCACAGCTGCTCGGTGGTGGCGAGCTCGCCGGTCAGGTTGGACACGACGGGGATCGCCGGGGCGTCGTAGTCGACGTCCCTGGCGATGCGGCCGAAGTCCTCCAGCATGGCGTCCATCAGTGGTGAGTGAAACGCATGACTGACCCGCAAACGCCTAGTCTTGCGACCGTCGGCGGTGAAGCGCTCCGCGATCTCCCGCACACCGCCCTCGTCCCCGGCGAGCACCACCGAGTCGGGACCGTTGATCGCGGCGAGCGAGACGCGGTCGGTCAGCAGCGGCGCGACCTCGTCCTCGGTGGCCTGCACCGAGATCATCGCGCCACCCGCGGGCAGCGCCTGCATCAGGCTCGCCCGCGCCGCGACCAGCTTCACCGCGTCCGGCAACGAGAACACGCCCGCCACGTGCGCGGCGGCCAGCTCACCGATGGAGTGGCCGGTGAGGAAGTCCGGCCGCACGCCCCAGGATTCCACGAGGCGGAACAGCGCGACCTCGAACGCGAACAGCGCGGGCTGGGTGCAGCCGGTCTCGTCGAGCAGCGCGGCTTCGGCCGTGCCCGGCTCGGCGAACATGACCTCCCGCAGCGGGCGGTCCAGCACCAGGTCGAAGTGCGCCAGCACCTCGTCGAGCGCGGCGGCGAACACCGGGAACCGGGCGTGCAGCTCGCGGCCCATCCCGGCGCGCTGGCTGCCCTGCCCGGAGAACAGCAGTGCCAGCTTGCCCGGCTTGGCCCCGGTGCCCCGCAGGACGTTCCCGGCGGTGCCGCCGTCGGCGAGCGCGGTGAGCCCGGCCAGCAGTTCGGCGCGGTCCCCCGCGAGCACCGCGGCCCGGTGCTCGAAGTGGGAGCGGGTCGTGGCCAGCGAGAACGCCAGGTCCGGCAGGTCCGCAGCGGTGCCGACGAGGCGTTTCGCCTGCGCCCGCAACGCTTCCGGGGTGCGCCCGGAGAGCACCACGGGCAATGCGGCCGGTGTCGCGGTCGGCTCCGGGTTCCGCTGCTCGACGGCGGGGGCCTGTTCGAGCACCACGTGGGCGTTGGTGCCGCTGGCGCCGAACGACGACACCGCGGCGCGGCGCGGGCGGCCGGTGTCCGGCCACTCGGTGGCCGCGGTGAGCAGCTCGACCGCGCCCGCCGACCAGTCCACGTGCGTGGAGGGCCGGTCCACGTGCAGCGTCTTCGGCAGCACGCCGTGCCGCATCGCCAGCACCGTCTTGATCACTCCGGCGACGCCGGAGGCGGATTGGCTGTGGCCGATGTTGGACTTCACCGATCCCAGCAGCAGCGGGTGTTCCCGCTCCCGCCCGTAGGTCGCCAGCAGGGCCTGCGCCTCGATCGGGTCGCCCAGCGAGGTGCCGGTGCCGTGCGCCTCGACAGCGTCCACATCGGACGTTCCCAGGCCGGAACCGGCGAGCGCCTTGCGGATCACCCGCTGCTGGGACAGCCCGTTCGGCGCGGTGAGCCCGTTGGAGGCGCCGTCGGAGTTGATCGCCGAACCGCGCAGCACCGCGAGCACCTCGTGCCCGTTGCGCTGTGCGTCGGAGAGCCGCTCCACCACGAGCATGCCGACGCCCTCGGACCAGCCGGTGCCGTCGGCGGCCTCGGCGAACGCGCGGCAGCGCCCGTCCGGGGACAGCGCGCCCATCTCGCCGAACTCGACGAAGCCCACCGGGGTGGACATCACCGTCACACCGCCCGCGAGCGCCACCGAGCACTCCCCGGAGCGCAGCGCCTGCACCGCCTGGTGCAGCGCCACCAGCGAGGACGAGCACGCCGTGTCCACGGTGACCGCCGGTCCTTCCAGACCGAGGGTGTAGGCGAGGCGGCCGGAGATGAGGCTCGCGGACTGCGCGGTCTGCGCGTGCCCGACCTGGCCTGCCGGGGGCCGGTAGTCGCCGGTGCCACCGCCGACGAACACGCCGGCGTCGGTGCCGCGCAGCTCGGCCGGATCGATGCCCGCGCGCTCCCACGCCTCCCAGGCCGCTTCGAGCACGATGCGCTGCTGCGGGTCCATCACCATGGCCTCGCGCGGCGAGATGCCGAAGAAGCCGGGGTCGAAGTCGGCGACGTCGTAGAGGAATCCGCCTTCCTTCGTGGCCATCGACGCGAGGTCCCAGCCGCGGTCGGTGGGCGCGGCGCCGATGGCGTCGGTCTCCTCGACGAGCAGCCGCCACAGGTCTTCCGGCGAGCGGACGCCACCCGGGTAGCGGCAGCTCATGCCGACGATCGCGATCGGATCGTCCGCGGCGCCCACCCGCGCCGGTGCGTCGGCCACGGCCTGCTCGCCGGTGAGCTCGGCGAGCAGGTGCGCGGCGAGCGCGGTCGGCGTGGGGTGGTCGAACACGAGCGTCGCGGGCAGCGTCAGCCCGGTCCGGGCGCTGAGCGAGTTGCGCAGGTCCACGGCCGTCAGCGAGTCGAAGCCGAGGTCGCGGAACGCGAGGTCCGCCTCCACCGCGTCGGCGTCGGCGTAGCCGAGCACTTCGGCGGCGGCGGAGCGCACGAGCGCGAGGACGTGCTCGGCGCGGTCCGCCTCCCGCAGCGCGAGCAGCTCGTCGCGCAGCGAGGAGGTGTCGGCGGCACCGCTGGTCTCCAGGGCCCGCGCGGCGGCGGGGATCTCGTCGAACAGCGCGCTGCGCCTGCCGGCGGTGGCCGCGGGGGCGAACTTCTCCCAGAGCACGTCGGCGACGACCAGCGAGCTCTCCGCGCCGCCGAGGGCGTGACCGAGCGCGGTGACGGCCAGGTCCGGGGCGAGCGCGGGCAGCCCGTTGGCGCGGCGGTGCGCCGCACCGGAGTCCTCAGCGGACTCCCAGGCGCTCCACGAGATCACGAGCGCGGGCAGCCCCTGCGTCCGCCACTGCGCGGCGAGCGCTTCGAGCCGGGCTCCGTCGGCGGCGGCGTCCCGCTGGCCGCGCACTCCCCACGTGGTGGCGATCGAGGACATCAGCGCGAACGCGTCCACGTCCCGGTCGGCCAGCAGCGCGGCCAGGCCCTCGGCCTCCTCGACCGGACCGGTGTGGATCACGGCGGTGAGCGGCACCTCGCCGAGCGCCGCGGCCAGCGCGTCGCCGTCGGCGAGGTCGCCGTCCAGGACGGTCGCGGCCGGGTCCTCGGTGGTGCGGATCAGGTGTTCGGCGCCGTTGTCGGTGAGCCAGCGGCAGATCCGGTCGGCGGGTTCGCCTGCACCGGTGACCAACACCGCGCCGTGCGGGCGCCACGGCGCGCCGGTGGCCGGTGCGGGCACCAGCCTGCGCCCGTAGGCGCCGGAGGCGCGGACCGCGACCTGGTCCTCCGGCCCGGCGAGCACTCCCGCCAGCCGGTCGGCGGCGCGCGGATCGACCGCCGCAGGCAGGTCGATCAGCCCGCCCCAGCGCTCGGCTTCCTCCAGCGCGATGACCCGGCCCCGGCCCCACAGCGCGGCGGCCTCGGCGTCGGGGACCTCGGCGCGGCCGACGGCCACGGCGCCCCGGGTGAGGCACCACAGCGGCGCGGTCACGCCCGCGTCGGCGAGCGCGCTCAGCAGCGCCTCCGGGTCGGTGCCGGGCAGCGCCACGGCCGCCGCGTACCGGTCGTCGAGCTCGTGGAGGTCGTCGCCGACCTCCACGACGTCGGCGCCGGGCAGCGCGGCGAGCACGGCGGTGTTCCAGTCGGTGCCGCGCTCCCCCGCCGGGACCAGCACCAGCCACGGGCCGGTGCCCGCGCGGGCGGGTCCGATCGGCTTCCAGGTGATCGCGTGGCGCCACCCGTCCACGACGGACTGCTCGCGCCGGTTGCGGCGCCAGGTCGACAGCGCGGGCACCAGTTCGGAGAGCGCTTCGCCGTCCAGCGCCAAGGTGCCCGACAGCGATTCCAGGTCCTCCCGCTCGACGGCGGCCCAGAACTCGGCGTCCACCGGGTCCTCGGCCGTCCGGCGCGTGGCAGGCTCCGGCCAGAACCGCTCCCGCTGGAACGGGTAGGTCGGCAGCCCGACGCGCCGGGCCTCGGTCCCGGCGAAGAACGCCTCCCAGTCGATCGGCGCGCCGTGGACGTGCAGCCGGGCCAGCGCGGTGGTGAGCGCGACCTCCTCGCCGCGGTCCTTGCGCAGCACGGCCACCACCGGTTCGTCGGTGAGGACCTGCTGCGCCATCGCGGCGAGCACCCCGTCCGGGCCGAGTTCCACGAACCGGTTCACCCCGGCATCGCGCAGGGCGCGCACGCCGTCGGCGAAGCGGACGGGGCGGCGCACGTGGCGCACCCAGTACTCGGGCGAGCAGAGCTCCGCCGCGTCGGCGACGGCGCCCGTCAGGTTCGACACCACGGGGATCGTGGGCGCGGAGTAGGTGATCTCGGCGGCGACCCGGTAGAAGTCGTCGAGCATCGGGTCCATCAGCGGTGAGTGGAACGCGTGGCTCACGGTGAGCTCGCGGACCTTGCGGCCCAGCTCGGCGAAGTGCTCGCCGATGCGGCGGGCGGCGTCGGCGCCACCGGAGACGACGACCGCCTCCGGTCCGTTGATGGCGGCGATCGCCACGTCACCGGTCAGCAGCGGGGCGACCTCGTCCTCGGTGGCCTGCACCGAGACCATCGCGCCGCCTTCCGGCAGCGCCTGCATCAGTCCGGCCCGCGCGGCGACGAGCTTCACGGCGTCCGGCAACGAGAACACGCCCGCCACGTGCGCGGCGGCGAGCTCACCGATGGAGTGGCCCGCGACGTGGTCCGGGGTGAGGCCCCAGGATTCGACGAGGCGGTAGAGCGCCACCTCGATCGCGAACAGCGCCGGCTGGGTGCGGCCGGTCCGGTCCAGCAGGGCCGCGTCGGCGCTGCCGGGTTCGGCGAACAGGACTTCCCGCAGCGGGTGCTCCAGTTCGAGGTCCAGGTGCGCGAGCACCTCGTCGAGCGCGGCGGCGAACACCGGGAACCGGTCGTAGAGCTCGCGGCCCATCGCGGCGCGCTGGCTGCCCTGGCCGGAGAACAGGAACGCGGTGCGCCCGCCGGGGCCCTGGTCGACGCCCCTGGCCACTTCGGCGGCCCCGGCCGGGCCCGCCAGCAGCACGGCGCGGTGGCGCAGCGCGGCGCGGCCGGTGGCCAGCGAGTAGCCGACGTCCACTGTGGACAGATCGGAGTCCAGCGCGGTGAGCCGCCGGACCTGCTCGTCCAGCGCGGTCTTCGACCGGGCGGACACCGGCCACGGCACCACCTGCGGGCGCACCCGCGGCGCCGCGCGCTCGGTGTCGAGCTCCGGGGCCTGTTCGAGGATGACGTGCGCGTTGGTGCCGCTGACGCCGAACGCGGACACCCCGGCCCGGCGCGGACGGCCCGGCTCCGGCCACTGCTGCGCCTCGGCGAGCAGTTCGACTCCGCCGGAGCTCCAGTCCACGTGGGTGGTGGCGGTCTCGGCGTGCAGCGTCTTGGGCAGCAGCCCGTGGCGCATCGCCAGCAGCACCTTGACCACTCCGGCGACGCCCGCGGCGGCCTGGGTGTGGCCCAGGTTCGACTTGATCGCGCCGAGCCGCAGCGGCTCCTGCCGGTCGCGGCCGTAGGTCGCCAGCAGCGCCCCGGCCTCGATCGGGTCGCCGAGGGTGGTGCCGGTGCCGTGCGCTTCGACGGCGTCCACGTCGGCGGCGGTGAGGCCCGCGTCGGCGAGCGCCTGGCGGATCACCCGCTGCTGCGACGGCCCGTTCGGCGCGGTGAGCCCGTTGGAGGCGCCGTCCTGGTTGATCGCGCCGCCGCGCACCACGCCCCACACCTCGTGGCCGTGGCGGACGGCGTCGGAAAGCCGTTCCAGCACGAGGATTCCCACGCCCTCGGCCCAGGCGGTGCCGTCGGCGTCCGCGGAGAACGCCTTGCACCGGCCGTCGGGGGCCAGGCCGCTCTGGGTGCTGAACTCCACGAAGGAGTCCGGCCCGGACATCACCGACACGCCACCGGCCAGCGCCAGCGAGCACTCGCCGGAGCGCAGCGCGCCCGCCGCCCAGTGCAGCGCGACCAGCGAGGACGAGCAGGCGGTGTCCACGGTGACGGCGGGGCCTTCCAGCCCGAGCGTGTAGGAGAGCCTGCCGGACATGACGCTGGCGGTGTTGCCGGTCGCGACGTGGCCGGCCACGTCGGCGGCGGCGTCGCGCAGCAGCTGCGGGTAGTCCTGGCCGTTGGTGCCGACGAACACGCCGGTGTCGCTGCCGCGCAGCCGGTCCGGGTTGATCCCGGCGCGTTCCAGGGATTCCCAGGTGGTCTCCAGCAGCAGCCGCTGCTGCGGGTCCATCGCCAGCGCCTCCCGCGGGGAGATCCCGAAGAACGGGGCGTCGAAATCGGCCACGCCGTCGAGGAACCCGCCTTCGCGGGTGGCCGAGTCACCGGCGGCGAGCGCGTCGAGGTCCCAGCCGCGGTCGGTGGGGAACGACGTGATCGCGTCGGTGCCGTCGGCCAGCAGCGCCCACAGGTCCTCCGGCGAGCGCACACCGCCGGGGAACCGGCAGCCGATGCCGACCACGGCGATCGGGTCGTCGTCGGCCGCGCGGGCGGCCACCGCCGGACCGGCGGCGGGCAACGAGCCCAGCAGCTCCGCGAGCAGGAAGTCCCGCAGCGCCAACGGAGTCGGGTGGTCGTAGACCAGCGTCGAGGGCAGCGCCAGCCCGGTCGCCGCGGTGATCGCGTTGCGTAGTTCCACCGTGGTCAGCGAGTCGAAACCGAGGTCCTGGAACGCGCGGTCGGCGGCCACCTCGGTGGCGTCGGAGTGGCCGAGCACGGCGGCGACCTGCCCGAGCAGCAGGTCGAGCACGACCTGGCCGCGTTCGGCGTCGGGCAGCTCCACGAGCCGCGAGCGCAGCCCCTGCTCATCGGGCGCGGCGGCGGGTTCGGCCTGCGCGAGCGCGCGGACCTGCGGGATCTCGGAGATCAGCGCGCGGGCCGAGGTGAACGCGGCGGCGAACCGCTCCCAGTCGATGTCGGCGACGGCGAGCGTCGTGTCGTCCTGCTCCAGCGCCCGGCGCAGCGCGGTGATCGCCCGCTCCGGCGCCATCGGGTCGAACCCGCCCCGGCGCACCCTGCTCTGCACGGCGGCGTCGGCCATCCCGCCCTCCGCCCACGGGCCCCAGGCGATCGAGGTGGCGGTGCGGCCCGCCGCGCGCCGGGTCTCGGCGAGCGCGTCGAGCGCGGCGTTGGCGGCGGCGTAGTTGCCCTGCCCGGCGGCGCCGAAGGTGCCCGCCGTGGAGGAGAACAGCACGAACGCGTCGAGCTCCGCCTCGGCGGTGAGCTCGTCGAGGTGCCGCGCGGCGACGACCTTCGAGCGCCACACGGCGGTGAACCGCTCGGGGGTCAGCGCGTCGAGCACGCCGTCCTCGACGACCCCGGCGGTGTGGATCACCGCGCGCAGCGGGTGCTCGGCGGGGACGTCGTCGAGCACGGCGACGAGCGCGTCCCGATCGGCGGCGTCGCAGGCCGCGATCGTGACCTCCGCGCCCAGGTCGGCGAGTTCCGCGCGCAGCTCCGCCGCGCCGGGCGCGTCCGGTCCGCGTCGGCTCAGCAGCACCAGGTGCTCGGCACCGGACCGCGCGTAGAGCCGCGCGACCCGCCCGCCGAGACCACCGGTGCCGCCGGTGATGAGCACGGTTCCCCGTGCGGTGAAGGGCTTTTCGTCCTCGGCGGCGATGGGTGCGGGCAGCAGCCTGCGGGCGAACGCGCCCGACGGCCGCACCGCCACCTGGTCCTCGGGGCCGCCGAGGACCGCGGGGAGCCGGTCGAGCGCGTCGAGGTCGACGTCGATGAGGCCGCCCCAGCGGGCGGGCCGTTCGAGCGCGACGACGCGGCCGAAGCCCCACAGCGCGGCCTGCGCCGGGTCGGCGGGAACCTCGGAACGGCCGATGGCGACGGCGCCGCTGGTGAGGGTCCACAGCGGGGCGTCGATCTCGGCGTCGGCAAGCGCCTGCACGGCGGTGGCGGTCAGCAGCAGGCCCGCGGGCACCTCCGGCTCGTGCGGCTCGGTGTCCCACGCCAGCAGCGAGACCACTCCGGCGAATCCCGCCCCGGAGTCCGGGAATCCGGCGTCGACGGCCTCGGTGCGCAGCCGCCAGGCCAGCTCGGCGCGGTCTGCGCGGTGCACCTCGACGCGCACCGCGTCCGCTCCGAGCGCGGCCAGCACCCGGGCGGTCGGTTCCGCGTCGCAGGCCTGCGGGGTCAGCACCAGCCACGGTCCTGCGGGCGCGGCGTGCTCGGCGCGCACGGGGCGCCACGCGGTCCGGTACCGCCAGGAGTCGGCGGTGGCGGACTCGTGGCGCTTGCGCCGCCACGCCGACAGCGCGGGCACCATCGCCTGCACGGTGTCGCCGTCCAGGTCCAGCGTGGAGCTCAGCGCGCCGGTGTCGGCGCGTTCGACGGCGGACCAGAACTCGGCGTCCACCGGGTCGGTCGCGGCCTCGGCGGCGACGGGTTCGGGCCAGAAGCGCTTGTGCTGGAAGGCGTAGGTCGGCAGGTCCACCCGGCGCGCGCCGGTGCCCGCGAAGTACCCGTCCCAGTCGACCCGCACACCCGCGACGTGCAGGCGGGCCAGCGCGGTGGTGACGGCCTCGGTCTCGTCGCGGTCCCGGCGCAGCGCCGGTTGCAGCACCGCGTCCTCGGCGACGCTGCCGCGCGCCATGCCGCAGAGCACGCCGTCGGGCCCGAGTTCGAGGAACGTGCGCACCCCGGCGTCGGCCAGCCACCGGGCGCCGTCGGCGAAGCGCACCGCGCCGCGCACGTGCGCCACCCAGTGCTCGGCGCTGCCCAGCTGCTCGGCGGTGGCGAGCTCACCGGTCAGGGTGGACACGATCGGGATGGCCGGGTGGTGGTAGGTGAGCGATTCGGCGACGCGGCGGAAGTCGTCGAGCATCGGGTCCATCAGCGGCGAGTGGAACGCGTGGCTCACCGTGAGCCGCTTCGCCTTGCGCCCCGACTGCTCGAAGTGCTCCGCGACCGCCACCGCCTCATCGGCGTCGCCGGAGACGACGACGGACTCCGGGCCGTTGATCGCGGCGAGCGAGACCCGTTCGGTCAGCAGTGGTGCGACCTCGTCCTCGGTGGCCTGCACCGAGATCATCGCGCCGCCCTCGGGCAGCGCCTGCATCAGCCTGCCGCGCGCGGCGACCAGCGCGCACGCGTCGGGCAGCGACAGCACCCCGGCGACGTGCGCGGCGGCGAGCTCGCCGATGGAATGCCCGGCCAGGTAGTCCGGACGCCGGCCCCACGACTCGACGAGCCGGAACAGCGCCACTTCCAGCGCGAACAGCGCGGGCTGGGTGCAGGCGGTGGAGTCGAGCAGGGCGGCGTCGGCGCTGTCCGCCGCCGCGAACAGGACGTCGCGCAGCGGGGTGTCGAGCTCGGCGTCCAAGTGCGCCAGCACGTCGTCGAGCGCGTCGGCGAACACGGGGAAGCGGGCGTAGAGCTCGCGGCCCATGCCGGGGCGCTGGCTGCCCTGGCCGGTGAACAGGAAGGCGACCCGCAGGTCCCCGGATGCCTTGCCGCGCACCAGGTTCCCGGCCGGGGTGCCGTCGCGCAGGGCCGCGAGCCCGCGCCGCAGCTCCGCCGGGTCCTCGGCGATCACCGCGGCCCGGTGCTCGAACCGCCCGCGCCCGTCGGCCAACGAGAACGCGAGGTCGGTCAGCGCGAGCTCGGAACCGTCCACGTGGGACAGCAGCCGCTCGGCCTGGGCGCGCAGCGCGGCTTCGCTGCGGCCGGAGAGCACGGCGGGCACGATGCCCGCCTCCGGAGTCGGCTCCGGTTCCTCCACCGGCGGCGCCTGCTCCAGGATGGTGTGCGCGTTGGTGCCGCTGAGCCCGAACGAGGACACCGCGGCCCGGCGCGGGCGGCCCGCCTCCGGCCACGGCACCTGCTCGCCCAGCAGCTCGATCGCGCCGGAACCCCAGTCCACGTGCGAGGACGGCTCGTCGACGTGCAGCGTCTTCGGGACGGTGCCGTGCCGCAGCGCCTGCACCATCTTGATCACGCTGGCGACGCCGGAGGCCATCTGCGCGTGCCCGATGTTGGACTTGATCGACCCCAGCAGCAGCGGGTTGTCCCGCTCCTGGCCGTAGGTCGCCAGCAGCGCCTGCGCCTCGATCGGGTCGCCCAGCGCGGTGCCGGTGCCGTGGCCTTCGAGCACGTCGACCTCGGCGGGCGCGATGCCCGCGTTGGCGAGCGCCGCGCGGATGACGCGCTGCTGCGACGGCCCGTTCGGCGCGGTCAGCCCGTTGGAGGCGCCGTCCTGGTTGATCGCCGACCCGCGCACCACCGCCAGCACCGGGTGCCCGTTGCGGCGCGCGTCGGACAGGCGCTCCACCAGCACCAGGCCGATGCCCTCGGCGAGGCTCATGCCGTCGGCGGCCTCGGAGTACGCCTTGCACCGGCCGTCGACGGCCATCGCGCGCTGGCGGCTGAAGCCGATGAACGCGCTCGGCGTGGACATCACCGACACGCCGCCGGCCAGCGCCAGCGAACTCTCCCCGTTGCGCAGCGACTGGCACGCCAGGTGCAGCGCCACCAGCGAGGACGAGCACGCGGTGTCCAGCGTGACCGCCGGTCCCTCCAGGCCGAACAGGTACGACACCCGCCCGGACAGGATGCTGGAGAGCGCCCCGGTGATCATGTGGCCTTCGGAGCCGTCCGAGGCGTGGGCGTTGTAGTCCTGGTAGCTCGCGCCGATGAACGCCCCGGTGAGGCTGCCGCGCAGCGATGCCGGGTCGATGCCGGCGCGCTCGAAGGACTCCCACGCGGTTTCCAGCAGCAACCGCTGCTGCGGGTCCATCGCGAGCGCTTCGCGCGGGGAGATGCCGAAGAACTCCGCGTCGAAGTCGGCCACGTCGTGCAGGAACCCGCCCTGCGTGGAGTACGTCTTGCCCTGCCGGTCCGGGTCGGGGTCGTAGATCCCCTCGGCGTCCCAGCCGCGGTCGGCGGGGAACCCGGAGATCACGTCCGCGCCGCGCAGCACCAGGTCCCACAGCCGCTCCGGCGAGTCGACCCCGCCCGGGTAGCGGCAGCTCATGCCGACGATGGCGATGGGCTCGTCGTCGACGGGCCGCACCGCGGTCGTCGTGGCGGTGACGGTGGCACCGGCGATCTCGGCCCGCAGGAACTCCACCAGCGCCAGCGGGTTCGGGTGGTCGAAGACCATCGTGCTCGGCAGCGTGAGCCCGGTAGCGGCGGCGATCCGGTTGCGCAGGTCGACGGCGGTAACCGAGTCGAACCCGACGTCGCGGAACGCGCGCTGCTCGCCGAGCGCGTCGGAGGAGGTGTGCCCGAGCGCGGTCGCCGCCTCGGAGCGCACCAGGTCCAGCAGCATCCTGCTCTGCTCGGTGGCGGGCAGCGCGCGGATCCGGGCGGCGAACTCGCCGCCCGCGACGGTGCCGGTCTGCTCGGCCTGCTGCTGCTCGATGCGGCGGACCTCGGGGATCTCGCCGAACAGCGCGGTGGGCCGGGCCGCGGCGAACACCGGGTAGTAGCGCTCCCAGTCCACGTCGGCGACCGCGAGCGCGGTGTCGTCGTGGTCGAGGGCGCCGCGCAACCCGGCGAGCGCGAGCTCCGGGTTCATGAACACGAGGCCGCTGCGGCGGATAGCGTCCGGGTCGACGCGGCCGAGCTTCTGGTCGTCGGCCCAGATGCCCCACGACACGGAGGTGGCGGGCAGGCCGCGCGCCCGGCGGTTCTCGGCGAGCGCGGCCAGGTAGGCGTTGCCCGCGACGTAGGCGGCGTGCTGCCCGCTGCCCCACATCCCGGCGGTGGAGGAGAACAGCACGAACGCGTCGAGCTCAGCGGGGAGCAGTTCGTCGAGGTGCTGCGCGCCGACGACCTTCGCCCGGAGGACGTCGGCGAAGGACTCCGGGGTTACCTCGTCGATGGCCTGCAGGCCGATGAACGCCGCGGTGTGCAGCACGGTGCGCACGGTGCGACCGTCGGATTCCAGCCGTGCCAGCAGGTTCCGCACCGATCCCCGGTCGCCGAGGTCGCAGGGCAGCATCTCCGCGGAGGCGCCCAGTTCGGCGAGCTCGTCGAGCAGCTCGGTCGCGCCGGGCGCGTCGGCGCCGCGGCGGCTGGTGAGCACCAGGTGCTCGGCGCCCTGCTCCGCCAGCCAGCGCGCCAGGTGCGGGGCGAGGGTGCCGGTGCCGCCGGTGATCAGGGTGGTGCCGCGCGGGCTCCAGTCCTTCGCGGGCGCGCGGTCCCCGATGGGGGCGCGCACGACGCGGCGCGCGAACACGCCGGAGGCGCGCAGGGCGAGCTGGTCCTCGGTCGAGGAGGCCAGTGCGGACGCGAGCCGCTGCCCGGCGCGCTCGTCGAGCTCGGCGGGCAGGTCCAGCACGCCGCCCCAGCGCTGCGGGTGCTCCAGCGCGGCGGTCCAGCCGAGGCCGTGCACCTGCGCCTGGACGGGGTTGGTGACCTGCTCGGAGCGGGTGGTGGCGACGGCGCCGCGGGTGAGCGCCCACAGCGGGGCGTCGATCCCGTCGAGCGCTTGGACCAGGCTCACGCTCAACGCGAGGCCGAGCGCGAGTTCGGGGTGCGCGGTGCTGGGCCGCTCGGCGAGCGCGAGCAGCGACACCACCCCGGCCGGTTCCTCGTCGTCGCCGGTGAGGCGCTCGGCGAGAACGGCCCGGTCGAGGCAGGACTCGTCGAGTTCGACGCGGCGCACCGCCGCGCCGTTCGCGGTGAGCGCCGCGACGACGTCGGTGTCGTCCACGCCGTCGGCGGTGACCACGAGCCAGGTCCCGGCGATCGAACCGTTTCCGTTGCCGCTCAACGGCTTCCAGGTGACCCGGTACCGCCACGAGTCCACGGTGGAGGACTCGGTGCGGCTGCGGCGCCAGGACGACAGCGCGGGCAGCACCGCGGCCAGCGAGTCCTCGTCCACGTCGAGACGGTCGGTCAGCGAACCGAGGTCCTGCTGCTCGACCGCCTCCCAGAACTCGGCCTCCGCGGCGTCGGCGGTCGCGGCGAGCTGCGGGGCGGCGGGCAGCGCCCACAGGTGCTCGTGCTGGAAGGCGTAGGTCGGCAGGTCCACCCGCCGCGCGCCGGTGCCGTCGAGCACCGGCGACCAGTCCACCGCGACTCCGTGCGCGAACAGCTCACCGGCGGAGAGCAGGAACCGGTCCAGGCCGCCCTGGTCGCGGCGCAGCGTGGCACCGGTGATGGCGGGCGCCCCCGCCTGCTCCACCGTCTCCTGCACGCTGAAGCTCAGCACCGGGTGCGAGCTGACCTCGACGAACACGCCGTGCTGCTGCTCGGCCAGCGCCCGCACGGCCGGTTCGAACTCGACGGTGCGGCGCAGGTTGCGGTACCAGTAGGCGGCGTCCATGCCGGAGGTGTCGAGCCAGTCCCCGGTGACGGTGGAGAAGAACGGCACCGCGGATTCGACGGGTTGCACCGGCGCGAGCACGTCGAGCAGTTCCGCTTCGATGGCTTCGACGTGCGCGGAGTGCGAGGCGTAGTCCACCGCGACCCGGCGGGCCCGGACCTCCTCGGCGGTGAGCTGCTCGTGCAGGACGTCCAGGGCCGCCGGGTCGCCGGAGACGACGACGGAGCGCGGCCCGTTGATCGCCGCGATCGAGACGCCCGCGCCGAGGCGGTCCTCGACCTCGGCGGCGGGCAGCGCGATCGACATCATGCCGCCCGCTCCGGCGAGGCCGCGGGCGATGGCCTGGCTGCGCAGCGCCACGACCCGCGCGGCGTCCGGCAGCGACAGCGCGCCGGAGACGCAGGCCGCGGCGATCTCGCCCTGGGAGTGGCCGACGACGGCGTCCGGGCGCACGCCGTGGTGCTCCCACAGCGCGGCCAGCGACACCATCACGGCGAACGAGGCGGGCTGCACCACGTCGACGCGTTCCAGCGAGGGAGCGCCGTCGGCTTCGCGCAGCACGTCGAGCAGCGACCAGTCGACGAACTCGGCCAGCGCGGCGGCGCACTCGGCGAGCCGCGCGGCGAACACCGGCGACTCGTCGAGCAGCCGGGCGCCCATGCCCGCCCACTGCGAGCCCTGGCCGGGGAACACGAAGACGGTGCGCCCGCTCTCGGCGGCGGTCGCCTGCGCGACGCCGGTGGCCGGGCGGCCCGCGGCGAACTCGGCGAGGCCGTCGCGCAGCACGGCGTCGTCGCCGACGAACACGGCGCGGTGCTCGAACAGCGCGCGCGAGGTGAGCAGCGAGTGCGCGACGTCCACCGCGCGAAGACCGTCCACTTCGGACGCGAGTCGGGCGGCTTGGGCACGCAGCGCGGGTTCGGTGCGCGCGGACAGCACCCACGGCACCGGACCGGCCGCGGCGGAGTCGACCACCGGCGCCTGGACGGGTTCGGGTTCCGGCGCCTGTTCCAGCACGGTGTGCACGTTGGTGCCGCTGATGCCGAACGAGGACACCCCGGCCCGGCGCGGTCCGCCGGTCTCCGGCCACGCGGTGTTCTCGTGCAGCAGCGAGACGGTGCCCGCGGACCAGTCGATGTGCGAGGACGGCGTCTCGGCGTGCAGCGTGCGCGGCAGCACGCCGTGGCGCATCGCCAGCACCATCTTGATCACGCTGACCACGCCGGAGGCGGACTGGGTGTGGCCCAGGTTGGACTTCACCGAGCCCAGCAGCAGCGGAGTCGCCGGGTCGCGGTCGCGGCCGTAGGTGTTCTGCAGCGCCTGCGCCTCGATCGGGTCGCCGAGCGAGGTGCCGGTGCCGTGCGCCTCCACCACCTGGACGTCCGATGTGGACAGATCGGCGTTCGCCAGCGCCTGCTGGATGACGCGCTGCTGCGACGGGCCGTTCGGCGCGCTCAGGCCGTTCGAGGCGCCGTCCTGGTTCACCGCGCTGCCGCGCACCACGGCGAGCACCTCGTGGCCGTGGCGACGGGCGTCGGAGAGCCGTTCCACCAGCAGCAGGCCCACGCCTTCGGACAGCGTCATGCCGTCGGCCTCGTCGGAGAACGCCTTGCAGCGCCCGTCCTGGGCCAGCGCGCGCTGACTGCTGAACGCGATGAACGCCGCCGGGTCCGCCATCACGGTCGCGCCACCGGCCAGCGCGAGGTCGCTCTCGCCGTTGCGCAGCGACTGGCACGCCAGGTGCAGCGCCACCAGCGAGGACGAGCAGGCGGTGTCCACGGTGACCGCCGGGCCTTCCAGCCCGAACAGGTAGGAGAGCCGACCGGACAGCACGCTCGGGCTGGTCCCGGTGACCATGTGGCCCTCGGAGCCCTCGGCGGAACCGCTGCCGTAGTCCTGGAAGCTCGATCCGATGTAGGTGCCGGTGCGGCTGCCGTGCAGCGTGCCGGGGTCGATGCCGGCGCGCTCGAAGGACTCCCACGCCGTCTCCAGCAGCAGCCGCTGCTGCGGGTCCATGGACAGCGCTTCGCGCGGGGAGATGCCGAAGAACGCCGGGTCGAATTCGCCCGCGTCGTGCAAGAATCCGCCCTGCGTGGAGTAGGTGGTGCCGGGCCGGTCCGGGTCCGGGTCGTAGAGCCGGTCGCCGTCCCAGCCGCGGTCCACGGGGAAGTCGGAGATCGCGTCGACGCCCTCGGAGATCAGCTCCCAGAACCGCTCCGGGGTGTCCGCGCCGCCGGGGAAGCGGCAGGCCATGCCGACGATCGCGATGGCCTCTCCGCTGTCGGCGGACGCGGCCGACACGCGCGCGGCGCCGCCGGAGGCGCCGAGCAGTTCGGTGCGCAGGTGCGCGGCGAGCGCCTGCGCGCTCGGGTAGTCGAAGGCCATCGTGCTGGGCAGCGCGAGGCCGGTGGCGCCCGCGATGCGCTTGCGCAGTTCGACGGCGGTGAGCGAGTCGAAGCCGATGTCGCGGAACGCGCGGCGTTCCGGCACCGCGTCGGCACCGGAGTGCCCGAGCACGGCGGCGGCCTCCGCCCGCACCAGGTCCAGCAGCAGCCGCAGCTGCCCGTCCTCGTCGAGCCCGCGCAGCCGGGCGGCGAACTCGCCGTCCGCTTCGGCGGCGGGCTGCTCCAGCGCGCGCACCTCGGTGAGCTCGGACAGCAGCGCGCTGGGGCGGCCCGCGGTGAAGATCGGGTGGTACCGCGCCCAGTCCACGTCGGCGACGGTCACGGCGACGTCGCGGTGCGCGATGGCGCGGCGGAGTTCGGCGAGCGCGGCACCGGGAGCCAGCATGCCGAGCCCGGTGCGGCGCAGGTTCTCCGCCATGGCCTCGTCGGTGGCCATGCCGGCTTCGGCCCACGGGCCCCAGGCGAGGGCGGTGGCGGCGAGGCCGCGCGCCCTGCGGTGCTCGGCGAGCGCGTCGAGCTGCGCGTTCGCCGCCGCGTAGGCGCTCTGCCCGCCGCTGCCCCAGCTCCCGGCGACCGAGGACAGCAGCACGAAGAAGTCGAGCGCGCGGTCCCCGAGCAGCGCGTCCAGGTTCGCCGCGCCCGCGACCTTCGCGGACACCACGGTCGCGAACTCGTCGAGATCGGTGGTGTGCAAGGGATTCGCCTGGCCGATGCCCGCCGCGTGCACCACGCCGGTCAGCGGGTGCGCGTCGGGAATCTCGGCCAGCAGCGCCGCGAGCGCGTCGCGGTCGGCGACGTCGCAGGCGGCCAGGTGCACGTCGGTGCCGAGTTCGCGGAGTTCTTCGGCGAGTTCCGCGGCGCCCGGGGCGTCCGGGCCGCGGCGGCTGGTCAGCACCAGCCGGTCCGCCCCGGCCGCCGCGAACGAGCGCGCGATCTCGGCGCCGAGCGCGCCGGTGCCGCCGGTGATGAGCACGGTGCCGGACGGCGCGAACTCGCCCGCCGACTCCGCGATCGGGTGGTGCAGCAGCCTGCGCCCGGACACCCCGGAGGCCCGCACGGCGATCTGGTCCTCGTCGCCGATGCCGGCGAGCGCGCAGGCCAGCCGGGCGGCGGACTGCCGGTCCAGCTCCGCGGGCAGGTCGACGAGACCGCCCCACGCGCGGGGCCGCTCCAGCGCGACCACGCGCCCGAGACCCCAGGTCGCGGCCTGCGCCGGGTTCGCGAGCGGGTCGTCCGACCCGGTCGACACCGCCCCCCTAGTGATCATCCACAGTGGAGCGTTCAGGTCGAGATCGCCCAACGCCTGCGCCAGCACGGCGTTGTGCGCCAGTCCGGTGGTGAGCGCCAGTCCGGTGGTGAGCGCAGCGCCGTGCGGTCGCTCGTCGGCGGCCAGCAGCGACACCACGCCCGCGACGTCCTCGACGCCGCCGAGCCGCGCCGCCAGCACCTCCCGGTCCGCGCAGTCGTCGTCGAGCACCAGCTCGCGGACCTGCGCGCCGTGCGCCTGCACCGCGTCGGCCACGTCGTCGGAGGCGACCTCGGCGGTGCTCACCAGCAACCACGTGCCGGTCAGCACGGCGGGTGCGGGCGTGCTCAGCGGACGCCAGTCCACGCGGTAGCGCCACGAGTCCAGCAGCGCCTTCTCGTGCCTGCCTTGGCGCCACGAGGCCAGCGCGGGCAGCAGCGCGTACAGCGAGGCGTGCTGGGAGTCCTCCAGGCCGAGCAGGTCGGCGAGCTCGTCGGCGGCCCCGCGGTCCACGGCCGCCCACAGCCGGTCGTCGGCCGGGTCGCTCGCGGGTGCTGCGGACGCGTGCTCCGGCCAGTACCGCTCGCGCTGGAACGCGTAGGTGGGCAGGTCGACGCGACGCGCGTCCGGGTGCAGCGCGGCCCAGTCCACCGGGACGCCGCGCACGTGCAGCCGGGCCAGCGCCGTGGTCGCGGCGAGCTCCTCGGCGCGGTCGGCGCGCAGCGCGGGCACGAACTCGGCCTCGTCGCCCAGGACGTCCTGGGCCATCGCGCTGAGCACGCCGTCCGGGCCCAGCTCCAGGAAGGTGCGGGCGCCCGCGTCGGCCATGGCGCGCACGCCGTCGGCGAAGCGGACGGTGGCGCGGACGTGCTCGACCCAGTACTCCGGCGTGCGCACCTCGTCTCCCGCGAAGGCGCCGGTCACGTTGGACACCAGCGGGATCGCCGGGGCGTGGTAGGTGAGCCCGGCCGCGACCTCGCGGAACTCGTCGAGCATCCCGTCCATCAGCGGGGAGTGGAACGCGTGGCTCACGGTGAGCCGCTTGGTCTTGCGGTCGGCGAACCGGGCGGCGAGCGCGGTGACCTCGTCGTCGGCGCCGGAGAGCACGACCGAGCTCGGGCCGTTGACCGCCGCGATCGAGACCTGCTCGGTCAGCAGCGGCGCGACCTCGTCCTCGGTGGCCTGCACGGCGATCATCGCGCCCCCGGCGGGCAGCGCCTGCATCAGCCGGGCGCGGGCGGCGACCAGGGCGCACGCGTCGGGCAGCGACAGCACGCCCGCCACGTGGGCGGCGGCGAGCTCGCCGATGGAGTGCCCGGCGAGCTGCGCGGGCACCGCGCCGTGCGATTCGACGAGCCGGTACAGCGCCACTTCCAGGGCGAACAGCGCGGGCTGGGCGTAGCCGGTCTCGTCCAGCAGCGCGGCCTCGGCGGTGTCCGGTTCGGCGAACAGCACCTCCCGCACCGGGCGCTCGAACTCGGCGTCGAAGTGCGCGAGCACCGCGTCCAGCGCGGCGGCGAACACCGGGTACCGGGCGTGCAGCTCGCGGCCCATCCCGGCGCGCTGGCTGCCCTGGCCGGTGAACAGCACCACCAGGCGGCCCGCGTCACCGGTCTCCCCCGCCACCACGGCGGGGTCCGGCCGGTCGGCGGCCAGCGACCGCAGCGAGGCCAGCAGGTCCGCCCGGTCCGAGCCGAGCACGGCGGCCCGCTGCTCGAACGCGGGGCGGGTGGTGGCCAGCGAGAACCCGACGTCCACCGGCGAGCGCTCGGGGTCGGCCTCCAGCGCGGAGACCAGGCGCGCGGCCTGCGAGCGCAGGGCGGCGCGGGTCTTGCCGGACAGCGGCCACGCGACCACGGAGTCCGGCGCGGTGCGCGGCTCGGGCTGCTCCACGGGTCCCGGCTGTTCGAGGATCAGGTGCGCGTTGGTGCCGCTGATGCCGAACGACGACACGCCCGCGCGGCGCGGGTGGTCGGACTCCGGCCAGGAGGTCTCGGCGGTGAGCAGTTCCACCGCTCCCGAGTCCCAGTCCACGTGCCCGGACGGGGTGTCGGCGTGCAGGGTGCGGGGCAGCACGCCGTGCCGCATCGCCTGCACCATCTTGATCACGCCGGCGACGCCCGCGGCGGCCTGGGTGTGGCCGATGTTGGACTTGATCGCGCCCAGCAGCAGCGGGTTCTCCCGCTCCTGCCCGTAGGTCGCCAGCAGCGCCTGGGCTTCGATCGGATCGCCGAGCGAAGTGCCGGTGCCGTGCGCCTCCACCACGTCGACGTCCGAAGCAGCCAGATCGGCGGCGGCGAGCGCCTGCCGGATGACGCGCTGCTGCGACGGGCCGTTCGGCGCCGTCAGGCCGTTGGAGGCGCCGTCCTGGTTGACCGCGCTGCCGCGCACCACCGCGAGGACTTCGTGCCCGTTGCGACGCGCGTCGGAAAGCCGCTCCAGCAGCAGCATCCCGACGCCCTCGGCCCAGCCGACGCCGTCGGCGTCGTCCGAGAACGCCTTGCAGCGCCCGTCGGTGGACAGGCCGCGCTGCCGGGAGAACTCGATCAGCGACGCGGGGGTGGACATGACGGTGACACCACCGGCGAGCGCCAGCGAGCACTCCCCGGCCCGCAGCGCCTGCATCGCCCAGTGCATCGCCACCAGCGAGGACGAGCACGCGGTGTCCACGGTGACCGCCGGGCCTTCCAGCCCCAGCGTGTAGGACACCCGCCCGGAGGCGATGCTCGGCGAGGTGCCGCTGCCCTGGTGGCCTTCGAAGTCACCGCCCGCCAGGACCGCGCTGTAGTCGTTGTACATCACCCCGGCGAACACGCCGGTCCGGCTGCCGCGCAACGAGTTCGGGTCGATCCCGGCGCGCTCCACGGCCTCCCAGGACGACTCCAGCAGCAACCGCTGCTGCGGGTCCGTGGACAGCGCCTCGCGGGGGCTCATGCCGAAGAACGCCGGGTCGAACTCCGCCGCGTCGTGCAGGAAACCGCCGGAACGGGTGTAGGAGGTGCCGGGCGCGTCCGGGTCCGCGTCGTAGAGCGCGTCCAGGTCCCAGCCCCGGTTCACGGGGAACCCGGTGATCGCGTCGGTGCCCTCGGACACCAGCCGCCACAGGTCTTCCGGCGAGGACACCCCGCCCGGATACCGGCAGGCCATGCCCACGATCACGATCGGATCGCCGGACACCGCCACCCCGGCGGTGTCGTCGGTTTCGGACTCCGCGCCGAGCAGTTCGTCGCGCACGTGCGCGGCCAGCGCCCGCGCCGTCGGGTAGTCGAACACCACGGTCGCCGAGGTGCGCAGGCCGGTGGCCGTGGCCAGCCGGTTGCGCAGCTCCACCGCCGTCAGCGAGTCGAAACCGAGGTCCTGGAACGCGCGCTCCGGGTCGATGTCGGCGGCGCCACCGTGCCCGAGCACCGCGGCGACCTGGCTGCGCACCAGTTCCAGCACCGCCTCGGCGCGTTCCGCCGCGCCCAGGCCGCTGAGCCGCTGCACCAGTCCCGCCGCCTTGCCGGAGGCGGTGCGCGCCGCGCGCCGCCCCGGGGTGCGGATCAGGCCGCGCAGGAACGCGGGGGTGGCGCCGCGCGAACGCAGCACCGGCAGGTCCAGCCGCACCGGCAGCAGCACCGCGTCGCCGGTGCGCAGCGCCGCGTCGAACAGGGCGATGCCCTGCTCCGGGTCCAGCGGCGGGGTGCCCGCGGTGGTGAGGCGGCGCAGGTCGGTCTCGCTGAGCGCGCCCGTCATGCCACCGGTCGAGGCCCACGGCCCCCAGGCCAGCGACACGGCCGGGAGTCCCTGCGCACGCCGGTGCTCGGCGAGCGCGTCGAGGAACGCGTTGGCCGCGGAGTAGTTCGCCTGCCCGGCGGCGCCGACGGCACCGGCCAGCGAGGAGAACGTGATGAACGCGGCGAGGTCGTGCTCGCGGGTGAGTTCGTGCAGGTGCCAGGCGGCATCGACCTTCGGGCGCAGCACCGCGTCGAGCCGTTGCGCCGTCAGCGATCCCAGCACCCCGTCGTCGAGCACCCCGGCGGTGTGGATCACCGCGGTGAGCGGGTGTTCGGCGGGCACGTCGGCCAGCAACGCGGCCAGCGCATCCCGGTCGGCGGCGTCGCAGGCGGCGACCCGCACGTCGGCGCCGTGCTCGGCGAGCTCGGCCACGAGCGCGTCGATGCCGTCGGAGGCGGGGCCGCGGCGGCTGCTCAGCACCAGGTGCCGCACGCCCCGCTCGGTGACCAGGTGGCGGGCGAACAGCGCGCCGAGCCCGCTGGTGCCACCGGTGATGAGCACCGTCCCGGCCGGGTCCCACGACGCGGTATCGGTGTCGGGCGCCGCGGCGCGGGCGACGCGCGCGGCGAGCAGCCGACCGTCCTGAACGGACAGCTGCGGTTCGTCGGCGAAGCCGAGCGCCTGCTCCAGCTGCGCCTCGGCCTCGGTGCCGGCGAGGTCGACCAGGCCGAAGCGGCCGGGAGTCTCGGCCTGCGCCGTGCGGATCAGGCCCCACACCGCCGCCGCGGCCAGGTCGGTTCCCGCGCGAGCGCCGCGCGTGACGAAGACCAGCCGCGCGTCGTGCTCCTGGTCGAGCCAGGTCTGGGCGAGTTCCAGCGCCCGCGCCGACAGCGCGTGCACCGCCTCCGGCGTCGAGTCGTCCGGGGAACCGAGGTGCGCCACGACGACCTCGGTGTCCTCCGGAACCGAAGCGAGGTCCGCGACCGGAACCCCGAGCGCACCGGCGTCCGCGGCCGAGCCCAGCACGGCGATCGAGCCGGGCGCCGCGGCGCGCGTCGAGATCGGCGTCCAGTCCAGCCGGAACAGCGCGTCCCGCTCCGGGGCGTCCAGGCGCTGATCGGCGACGGGCCGCAGCACCAGCGACTCCACCGAGGCGACGGGCGCCCCGGACGGGTCGGCGACCGCCAGCGACACCGCGTCGTCCGCGGCGCGAGCCAGCCGCACCCGCACGGTGGACGCACCGGTGGCGTGCAGCGTCACGCCCTCCCAGGAGAACGGCAGCCCGCCCCGGTTCTGCTCGCCGAGCCCGGTGAACGCGGCGGCGTGCAGCGTCGCGTCGAGCAGCGCCGGGTGCACCCCGAACGCGCCCGCCTCGGAACGCGCCGAGTCCGGCAGCTCCACCTCGGCGAACACCTCGTCGCCGCGCCGCCAGGCGGCGCGCAGGCCCTGGAACACCGGCCCGTAGCCGAATCCGTCGGCGGCGAGCCGTTCGTAGTGCCCGTCGAGCTCCACCCGCTGCGCACCGGCGGGCGGCCACTCCGGGCCGAAGTCGGCGGGCTCGTCCTGCTCGGCGGCGGTGAGCACACCGGTGGCGTGCCGCGTCCACGGCTGCTCGTCCGCGCCGTCCGGGCGCGAGTAGAGGCTCAGCTCGCGGCGCCCGGTCTCGTCGGGGCCGCCGAGCCACACCTGCACCTGCACCGCGCCCTGCTCGGGCAGGACCAGCGGCGCGGCCAGCGTCAGCTCCTCGACGCGGTCGCAGCCGGTCTCGTCCCCGGCGCGCAGCGCGAGCTCCACGAAAGCGGTGCCCGGCAGCAGGATCGTGCCGCCGACGGCGTGCTCGGCCAGCCACGGGTGCGACCGCACCGAGAGCCTGCCGGTGAGCAGCACCCCGTCCGAGTTCGCCAGCGCCACCGCCGCCGCCAGCAGCGGGTGGTGCGCGGCGCCGAGCCCGGCGGAGCGGACGTCGCCGTCCGCGCGCGGGCCCTTCGGCCAGAAGCGGCGGCGCTGGAACGCGTAGGTGGGCAGCTGCACCCGGCTCGCGCCGGTGGCGGCGAAGAACTCCGCCCAGTCCGGTGCCGTGCCGGTGACGTGCAGCTCCGCGAGCGCGCGCGTGACGGCCGCGACCTCCGGCCGGTCGCCGCGCAGCAGCGGGCTGATCACCGCGTCCGGCCGCGCGTCGAGGTTGCCCGGCACCATGGCGCTGAGCACCCCGTCCGGGCCCAGTTCCAGGAACGAGCGCACGCCGTGCTCGTCGAGCCAGCGCACGGCGTCGCCGAACCGCACGGCGCGGCGCGCGTGCGCCACCCAGTGGTCGGGGTCGGCCAGTTCCTGCACGGTGGCGGGCTCGCCGGTGAGCGTGGACACCAGCGGCAGCAGCGGTTCCTGCGGTGCCAGCCCGGCCACGACGGCGCGGAACTCGTCGAGCATCGGGTCCATCAGCGGCGAGTGGAACGCGTGGCTCACCGTGAGCCGCTTCGCCTTGCGCCCCGACTGCTCGAAGTGCTCCGCGACCGCCACCGCCTCATCGGCGTCGCCCGAGATCACGACGGCACGCGGACCGTTGACCGCCGCCAGCGAGACCTGATCGGTCAGCAGCGGCGCGACCTCGTCCTCGGTCGCCTCCAGCGCGATCATCGCGCCGCCGCGCGGCAACGCCTGCATCAGGCGTCCGCGCGCGGCGACCAGCGCGGACGCGTCCGCGAGCGAGAACACCCCGGCCACGTGCGCGGCGGTGATCTCACCGATGGAGTGCCCCGCCACGTGGTCCGGGCGCAGGCCCCACGACTCGGCGAGGCGGAACAGCGCCACCTCGATCGCGAACAGCGCGGGCTGCGCGTAGCCGGTCTCGTCCAGCAGCGCGGCCTCGGCGGTGCCCGGTTCGGCGAACAGGACCTCCCGCAGCGGGCGGTCCAGGTGGGCGTCGAGCTCGGCGAGCGCCGCGTCCAGCGCCTCGGCGAAAACCGGGAACCGGGCGTGCAGCTCGCGGCCCATGCCGAGGCGTTGCGCGCCCTGCCCGGTGAACAGGAACGCCAGCTTGCCCGCGGATCGCGCCGAACCCCGGACCACTCCGGCCGGTTCGGCGTCCTCGGTGAGCGCGCGCAGTCCCGCGCGCAGCTCCGCGCGGTCGGCGGCGGTGACGACGGCGCGGTGCTCCAGCCCGGCGCGGGTGGCCGCCGACAGCGCCACGTCCAGCGGCTCGGGCTCGGCGGAGTCCACGAAGGACAGCAGCCGCCGGGCCTGCTCGCGCAGCGCCTCGCCGGACTTCGCCGACAGCGCGACCGGAACGGCACCCGCGGGCACCACGGGTGCCGCCTCGACCGGTTCCGGCTCGGGCGCCTGCTCGATGATGGTGTGCGCGTTGGTACCGCTGATGCCGAACGAGGAGATTCCCGCGCGGCGCGGGCGGTCCGACTCCGGCCACGACGTGTGCTCGGTGAGCAGCCGCACCGCCCCCGAGTTCCAGTCCACGTGCGAGGAGGGTTCGTCGACGTGCAGCGTCTTCGGCAGCAGCCCGTGGCGCATCGCCAGCACCATCTTGATGACGCCGGCGACACCGGCGGCGGCCTGGGTGTGGCTGATGTTGGACTTCACCGATCCCAGCCACAGCGGCCGGTCCGCCTCGCGGTCCTTGCCGTAGGTGGCCAGCAGCGCCTGCGCCTCCACCGGGTCGCCGAGCACCGTCCCGGTGCCGTGCGCCTCGACGACGTCCACTTCGGACGCCGACAGCCGCGCGTTCACCAGCGCCTGCTGGATGACGCGCTGCTGCGACGGGCCGTTCGGCGCCGTCAGGCCGTTGGACGCGCCGTCCTGGTTCACCGCGCTGCCGCGCACCACCGCGAGGACTTCGTGCCCGTTGCGACGCGCGTCGGAGAGCCGCTCCAGCACCAGCACACCGGCGCCCTCGGCCCAGCCGGTCCCGGCGGCCGAGTCGGCGAAGGAGCGGCAGCGGCCGTCGACGGACAACCCGCCCTGCCGGGAGAACTCCAGGAAAGTCGCCGGGCTGGACATGACGGTGACGCCGCCCGCCAGCGCCAGCGAGCACTCCCCCGAGCGCAGCGAGTGCGCGGCCAAGTGCAGCGCCACCAGCGAGGACGAGCACGCGGTGTCGACGGTGACCGCCGGGCCGACGGCGCCGAAGGTGTAGGAGAGCCTGCCGGACAGGACGCTGCCGCTGTTGCCGGTGAGCTGGAAGCCGTCCACGTCGTCGGCCGGGCCGACGCGGTAGTCCTGCGCCATCGCGCCCATGAACACGCCGGTGCGGCTGCCCCGGATCGACGCCGGGTCGACGCCCGCGCGCTCGAAGGCCTCCCAGGTGGCCTCCAGCAGCACCCGCTGCTGCGGGTCCATCGCCAGCGCCTCGCGCGGGGAGATGCCGAAGAAGTCCGCGTCGAATTCGCTCGCGCCGTGCAGGAATCCGCCGGAGCGGGTGGAGGTGTCGAGCTCGTCGAGGTCCCAGCCGCGGTCGGCCGGGAAACCGGAGATGCCGTCGCGCCCCTCGGCGACCATCCGCCACAGGTCCTCCGGGCCGGCGACGTCACCGGGGTACCGGCAGCTCATCCCGACGATGGCGATGGGTTCGCGGGCGGCGTCCTCCAGCTCCTGCACGCGCGCGCGGGACCGCTTCAGGTCCGCGCTGGCCCGCTTCAGGTAGTCCCGGAGCTTCTGTTCGTTGTCCATGTCCACCCAACCCATCTCAGGCGGCCCCCTCAGGGGCTCCCACGGCCGAATCCGGCCGGCCCATTGCCCGGCACATCTGCGGAGTTCCAGGAACCGTGCGCTCGCCCGGTGCCGCGCCACGGCACCGGGCGTCCCGCTCAACCCGGCCGCGCACCACCGGACGCGCCCGCGGTCCGCCGCACGGCGACCGGACGCGCGCACACTTCCGCCCACCAAGACATGCGCCCAGTCTCACCACTGCCAGGCAGGAAAATCCTTAGGAGTGCTCTCCTCGTGACCTGCGTAGGGGGCGGGTGGCGGAACCTCAGCGTTCTTCTCGCTGCGGGATCTTTTTCCCAAGTGGCTCCGCCACGAGGGAAAAAGCCGTCCTCGCGAAAAGAACGCTGAGAACCCGCGGGTCGTCCGGTTGCTCAAGCTGGTCACTGCTCAGCGGCTTCGCCGCTGACAGGACAAAGACCACAAGATCCGCGCGGGCTCCTGAGTCTCGGGCCCGGGCAACGCTTTCATCGCCTCGCAGGGCAGGAACGCAGACCGGCCCCCGGTCGCGTCGGGACGCGAGTTCGGGGGCCGGTTGTCGGCGGTGGTGCGGGGGAAGTTCTTCCGGTGGTGGGGCCGGGCGGTCACCAGCTCGCGGCGGAAAGGACTTCGGCGTAGTCGCGTTCGCGGGAGGCCTGGCGGATGTCGGACTCGACCATCATCGTCATCAGCTCGGTGAAGTCCACCTTCGGTTCCCAGCCGAGTTCGCGGCGGGCGTGGGAGGAATCTGCGCACAGCGTCTCCACCTCCGCCGGGCGCACCAGCGTCGGATCGATCGCGACGTAGTCCTCCCAGTTCAGGTCGGCCGCCTCGAACGCGATCCGCACCGCGTCGCGCACCGAGTGCATCCGCCCGGTGCCCACCACGTAGTCCGCGGGCTGCTCCTGCTGCAGCATCAGGTGCATCGCGCGCACGTAGTCGCCGGCGAAACCCCAGTCCCGGACCGCGTCCAGGTTGCCCAGGTACAGCTTGTCCTGCAGCCCCAGCTTGATCTGCGCCACGGCCAGCGAGATCTTGCGGGTGACGAATTCCGCGCCACGGCGCGGGGATTCGTGGTTGAACAGGATGCCGGACACGCCCCACACGCCGTAGGACTCCCGGTAGTTCTGGGTGATGTAGTGCCCGTAGGTCTTCGCCACGCCGTACGGGCTGCGCGGGTGGAACGTGGTGGTCTCGCTCTGCGGCGTCTCGGCGACCTTGCCGAACATCTCCGAGGACGACGCCTGGTAGAAGCGGATGCCGTCCGACCCGGCGGCGCTGGAACCGTGCAGGCCGCTGACGATGCGGATCGCCTCCAGCATGCGCAGCACGCCCATGCCGTTGACCTCGGTGACCAGCTCGGCCTGCTGCCAGGACATCGGCACGAACGAGATGGCGCCCAGGTTGTAGACCTCGTGCGGCTGGACCAGGTCCACCGCCGAGACCAGGCTGCCCTGGTCCATCAGGTCACCGTCCACGAAGGACAGATCGGACGCCAGCCTGCTGACGCGGGACTTGCGGGGGTTCGCCTGACCTCGGTTCAGGCCCCACACCTGGTATCCCTGGGCGAGCAGGTGCTCGGCCAGATAGGAGCCGTCCTGCCCGGTGATCCCGGTGATCAGCGCTCGCCTGGACATGTGCTTCCCCTTCCACCACCTGACAACGAACCACCCGTGCCGACCGCGTGGACGGCCGCGGGAAGGCGCGCGGCGGCGCGCCGGGTACCAGCACAGGTCGAAAGGCAACCGCCGGGAACGCCCGGCTCGGCCCGGTCCTGACGCTGGCAGCCGATCACGCGAAGTGTCAAAGAAATCAAGCACACCCTAGGGATTCGCTCAGTACTTCGTTTCCGGTTCTCTAGGGTGGCCTGCGCAGCGGGTCGGGTAGCGGAACCTCAGCACTTCGTTTCTCGACGTCGGCGAGGGAGGTCTTTGATCACCGTCTTGTCAGCGGCGAAGCCGCTGAGCAGTGACCGGCTTGAGCACGACGACCACCGGCGGGTTCTCAGCGGTCTTCTCGCGAGGACAGCGATTTCGCTGTGTACGGCATACCTGAGAAATCGCGGCCACACCAGGAAAGCGGGCAGCGAGAAGGCCGCTGAGGTTCCGCTACCCGACCCGCTGATCAAGCCGCCAGAAGGTGGCCGTTGCGCGGACTAGGAATTCTCTTGGTCGTGGATTGGTGTACTGGGGTGTGGCAGGAGGTGTGCGATGACTTCGTCCGTCACGGAACCAGCCGGGCTCGACCAGGCTCCGGCCGATCCGCGCGACCCGGTCCACCGGATGTCGCGGCTGCTCGACGAGGGCAGCCTGGAGGTGACCTGGCGCGAGGGCGGCGTGGCGGTCGTCGTCGGGCAGGGCCGGATCGGCGGCGCCGAGGTCGTCGTCTACTGCACCGACGCCACCCGCAAGGGCGGTGCGATCGGCGTCGACGAGTGCCCGCCGATCGTCGAGGCCATCGACAGCGCGGTGCGGCGTCGCCTCCCGGTGATCGGGATTTGGCACTCCGGCGGCGCGAAGCTCGCCGAGGGCGTCGCCGCGATGGACGGCATCGGGCTGATGTTCGCCGCGATGGTGCGGGCCTCCGGCGTGGTTCCGCAGCTGTCGGTGGTGCTCGGACCGGCCGCGGGCGGTGCCGCCTACGGGCCTGCGCTGACCGACCTCGTGATCATGTCCGAGGGCGGCCGGGTGTTCGTGACCGGACCCGACGTGGTGCGGTCGGTGACCGGCGAGCAGATCGACATGGCCGGGCTCGGCGGCCCGGAGGCGCACGGGGCGAAGTCCGGCGTCGCGCACCTCACCACCGCCTCCGACGAGGAGGCGTTCCGGCAGGCCCGCCGGGTCACCGCCTTGCTGAGCTCCCCCGGCTCGTTCGACCTGGACGCGCTCGGCGAGCGGCAGGACCTGCGGGCGCTGCTGCCGGAATCGCCCAAGCGCGCCTACGACGTGCGCCCGCTGGTGCGCGCGATCCTCGACGACGGCCCGGAGGGATTCGCGGAGCTGCAACCGAAGTGGGCGCCGAACATGGTCACCGGCCTCGGCAGGCTCGGCGGCCGGACCATCGGCGTGCTCGCGAACAACCCGCTGCGCAAGGGCGGCTGCCTGGACTCGCTGTCGGCGGAGAAGGCGTCGAGGTTCGTGCGGTTCTGCGACTCGTTCGGCGTCCCGCTGGTCGTGCTGGTCGACGTGCCCGGCTACCTGCCGGGCGTCGGGCAGGAATGGGGCGGCGTGGTGCGCCGGGGCGCGAAGCTGCTGCACGCCTTCGCCGAGGCGGTGGTGCCGCGGGTGACGCTGGTGACCCGCAAGTCCTACGGCGGCGCGTACATCGCGATGAACTCCCGTTCGCTGGGCGCTTCCGCCGTGTTCGCCTGGCCGGACGCGGAGGTCGCGGTGATGAGCGCGAAGGCCGCCGTCGGCGTGCTGCACCGCAAGCGGCTCGCCGCCGCCACCGACGACGACCGCCCGGCGCTGGAGCAGGCGCTGATCGCCGAGCACGAACGCGTCGCGGGCGGCGTCGGGCGCGCGATGAGCATCGGCGTCGTCGACGAGCTCATCGACCCCGCCGACACCCGCCACCGCCTCGCCGACGCCCTCGCCACCACCCCGCCCGGACGCGGCGCGCACGGCAACATCCCGCTGTGACCAGGCCGATCCGAGCCGCCGCAGCAGACCCCTTCGCAGAGGAGACCCCGTGACCGATCTGGATCCCGGCAAGTGGTTGCGCCGCTACCACCCGGCACCCGGCGCCGAGGTGCGCCTGGTGTGCTTCCCGCACGCGGGCGGCTCGGCGAGCTTCTACCGACCGGTCGCGACCGCGCACTCCCCCGCCGCCGACGTCGTGGTGCTGCAGTACCCGGGCAGGCAGGACCGGCACCGGGAGCCGCTTATCACGAACATCGACGAGTACGCCGAGGCGATCACGGCGGTGCTGGCCGCCGAACCGGAGCTGCCGACGGTGTTCTTCGGCCACAGCATGGGCGCGCTGCTCGGCTTCGAGGTGGCGCACCGGCTGGAGCACGGCGCCGGCGCACCGCCGCGCGCGCTGGTCGCGTCCGGCCGCCGCGCGCCGGGCACCGCCCGCGACGAGCGGGTGCACCTGCTCGACGACGACGGGCTGCTAGCCGACGTGCGCACCCTCAACGGCGCCGCGGCGGCGCTGGAGGACGAGGAGATCGTGCGCATGTCGCTGCCCGCGATCCGCAACGACTACCGCGCGGTGGAGACCTACCCGCCGCGCCGGGACCGGGTGGTGGACTGCCCGATCGCCGTGCTCATCGGCGACGAGGACCCGAAGTCCACAGTGGACGAATCGCTGCGCTGGAAGGAGCACACCACCGGCGCGTTCCGCCTGCGCACCTTCCGCGGCGGCCACTTCTACCTGGTCCAGCAGGCCGCAGCCGTCAACGCCGAACTCACCGAGGAGCTCAGCACCCTGCACCGAACACCCTCGGCACACTGACCCGCGACCCGGCAGCCGGCCGCACGACCGTGATCAAACCGATGGGTCGCCCGGCCGAAACGATCCTTAGAACCGCCACTAGAAGGATCTTTTGATCTTGTCAGTGGCGGAGCCGCTGAGCAGTGACCAGCTTGAGCAAGTCGACCACCGGCGGGTTCTCAGCGGTTTCCTCGCGAGGACGGCTTTTTTCCTCGTGGCGGAGCCACTTGGAAAAAAGATCCCGCAGCGAGGAAACCGCTGAGGTTCCGCTGAACGACCACTTACGCAGGTCACTCCGAAAGGACCGTTCACCCCGCGTCAAGAGAGTCCGCGAGGTCGGCGAGGCCGGCTCGGCCTGCTACGCCGAGCTTGCGGTAGACCTTGGTGAGGTGCTTCTCGACCGCGCGGGAGCTGACGCCGAGTTCGGTGGCGATCTGCTGGTTGCCCAGGCCACCGGCCACCAGCTTCGCGATGCGCAGTTCCGCGCGGGTCAGCTCGGCCTGCGTGCCGGGGCCGTCGCCCGCGATCTCGTCCACCGAGCGCAACCTCGGCACCCCGCAGGACGCGGCCAGCTCGTCGCCCTCGTTGAGGTGCGCGGCGGCATCGAGGCGGTCCGAGCCGAGCAGCCTGCGCCCCAGCATCAGGTGCGCCTTGGCCAGTTCCAACGTGCACGCCGGTCCGCCGCCGCCCAGCACCTCGACGGCCCGCCGGAACAGCTCCGATCCCGCGTCGCCCTCGGTGACCGCGCCCCACACGCGCAACGCGCGCCCGACGCCGCTGGGGGCGCCCCAGGCCACCGCCCGCCGGTACTCCTCGGAGATCAGTTCGACGGCCGGTTCGGTGCGCTGCAAGCGGTGGTAGAGCAGCGCGGCCCAGCTCCGCCACGGCAGCAGGCACGGGTTGGTCCAGCCGAGCCGTTCCCGTTCGCGCCCGCACTCCAGCAGGTGCTCCAGCGCCGAACCGAAGTCCTGCAGGCTCACCGCCAGCGCGGCGTCGCGCAGTTCCCGCACCCACACCTGCACGGCCTGGTCCCAGTCCCGGTGCCGGGCCAGGACCCGAGCCGCCGCGCCGGTGTCCACCGCGTCGAGGACGACAGTCGCCAGCGTCTCGAAGCACCGCGACACCACCGAGACCAGCGCCGGGTCGCAGCGGCGCAGCGTGCTCTCCGCCAGCGCCACCGCCTCCGCGTACCGGCACGCCCGCACCAGCGCGGCGGCCCGCTCGGCGTCGATGATGAGGCGTTCGGCGGCGCGCTCGCCGCGGTCGCCCAGCGCGGCGGTCACCTCCGCCATCCACGCGTCGGCCTCGCCGACCTCGTCGGCCAGCGACAGTGCCCGCGCCGCGAGCGTCACCGTGCCGAACGCCTGGCGCGGTTCGGTTCCGCTCGCCAGCGCCCGGCGCGCCCACGGCAGCACCGCCTTCACGTCGGAACCGGTGAGGGTGGCCGCGTAGAGCAGCACCGCGGCGCGCTCCGGATCCACCTGGTCGTCGGGGTTCAAGGCGTCGAACCGTTCGCGGGTGTCGGCGCACCAGCTGGGGTCGCCGAACCGGGCCGCGCGCATCCGGGTGTCGATGGCCAGCGCCACCGCGGGTTCCAGCTCCTCGTGCGCGCGATACTCCTCGAAGGCCGCGTGCATCGACAGCGGCGCCACCGCCAGCAGCATCGGCGGCACCTCCGCCAGCGCCGCCGCGCGCTGCCCGGTGGAGGCGAACCGGGGCAGCGCCTGGGACAGGTGGCGCATCGCGGCGACCGGCGCGCTGGAGCGCTCCGCCTCCGCCAAGTCCGCCAGCAGCACCGAGCGCTCCGCGCCCGCCGTGGGGCAGGCCAGCAGCGCGCGCCGCAGGCAGCGGATCGCCGCGGGCACGTCGCCCCGGTCCAGCGCGCGCCGCCCGGCGGCGTGCAGCACGCCGGTGGCCCACTCGCCCTGCGAGGCGTCCGAGGCCAACAGGTGCTCGGCCACGACCTCCACCGGCCGCTGGTCGGTCTGCAGCAGCCGGGCCGCCCTGCGGTGCCACTCGCTGAGTTCCGCGGGCGTCAACCCGCCCTCCGCCACGTCGCTGATCACCGGGTGCGCGAAGCGGGGGCGCTGCGGGTCCGTGAGCACGCCCAGCGCGACGAGCGCGTCGATGGCGGCAGCGCACGCCTCCGGGGCGAGCTCGGCCAGTTCCGCGAGGCGTTCCGGTTCCGCGGCGTCGAGCAGCGCCACCGCGCGCGCGGTGGCCAGCACCGGTTCGGGCTGCGCGCGCAGCGCCGCCCTGGCCCGCTCCGCCACCACCGACGGCCGCAACGACCACACCGCGTCCACATCGGACTCGTCGGAGCGCTTGCCGCTGTCGCGCAGACCGCACGCGATGGCCTGCAGCAGCAGCGGCCTGCCGTGCGACATCCGGTGACAGGCGGCGACGAACCGGGCGTCGCCGGGCACGCCGAACACGTCCCGCACGACGGCGCCGGCCCCTTCGGCGCTCAGCGGGGCCAGCGCGCGGCGGTGCGCGGCGCGGTCGAGCACGCGGGCGAACACCGCCGGGTCGGTGGCGGCCTGCCCGTCGCGGTGCGCCACGACCACCAGCACGCGCGAGTCCGCCACCGCACGGCACAACCGGTCGATCCAGCGCAGCGATTCCACGTCCGCGCACTGCAGGTCGTCCACGAGCAGCAGCACGGGTTCGCTCGAGGTGAGCAACCCGTTGCGCATCGTGGTGAAGTCCGGTCCCACCTCGGATTCGGTGGTGCAGCAGGAGAACTGCGTCAGCACGCCGAACGGGATGTCGCGCTCCGGGGTGGTGGCCACGGCCCGCAGCACCCGCACGCCCTGCTCCCGCGCGGTCGACGCGGCCTCGGCCAGCAGCGCCGAGCGACCGATGCCGAACGGGCCGGAGAACGCCAGCAGACCACCGTCGCCGTGGCGCGCCCGCTCCAAGGACGCGCGCAGCAACGTGGTCTCGTTCTCCCGTTCCCGCAGCACTTCGCCGCTCCCTTCCCGTCAACGCCGAAGACCCGCGGTCCGGATCACCGGAACCGCGGGCCCTGGGCACGCGATCACTGCTCGATGGTCACCTTGATCGCCGCGCCGGTGCTGACGGTGTGGATCGCGTCCAGCACGCCGTCCAGCGGCAGCCGGTGGGTGATGAGGTCGTGCACCGGGACCTCGCCGGAAGCGATCAACCGCAACGCCCGCCGGTTGTGCTCCGGGGTGGACCCGTTGGCTCCGACGATCGTGAGCTCACGGTAGTGCACGGCGTTGGAATCGCAGTCGATGATCGGTGAATCCTTGGGCAAACCACCGAAAAAACTGATGCGGCCGCGTCGCGCCGCCATCTGCAGCGCCTGTTCCTGGGCCTCGCCGGAGGCCGCCGCGGTGATGACCACGTCGGCGCCGATGCCGTCGGTCAACCGCAGCACCTCGGCGACCGGGTCGGTCTCCGCGGCGTGGATCGTCGCGTCCGGGCGGACCAGTCCGGCCGCCTGCTCCAGGCGTTGCGCGTTGAGCTCCACGAGGTAGACCGCCGCGGCGCCGCGGGCCCGCGCCAGCCGGGTGTGCAGGCAGCCGATCGGGCCGGAGCCGACGACGACCACCACGTCGCCCGGCCCCACCCCGGCGAGCTCCTGCCCGTTGAGGACGCAGGCGAGGGGTTCGGCCACCGAGGCGTCGGCGAAGTCGAGCCCGTCGGGCAGCACGTTCACCCCGTCCACTCGCAGCACCTGCTCCGGAACCGTGAGGTATTCGGCGAAACCGCCGTCGTAGTGGTAGCCCATCGAGCGCTGGTTCGGGCACACCGTCTGCCTGCCGCGCTTGCAGTACCCGCACTCGCCGCACGGGATCGCCGCGATCACCTGCACCCGGTCGCCCGGCGCGAAGCCCTGCGCGCCCTCGCCCACCGCGACCACCTCACCGGCGATCTCGTGGCCGATCACCCGCGGCGGATCGATGTGGTGGTGCCCGTGGCGCATGATCTTCAGGTCGGTGCCGCAAGTGGAGCAGTTGCGCACCCGCAGCTTCAGCTCACCCGGCCCGGCCTCCGGTTCCGGCGCCTGCTCGATCCGGATGTCGCCGGGGGCGTAGAAACGTGCGACCTTCACCTGTCCTCCTCAGTGGACCGCAACAGCCGATCGACCGTCGCCTCGTCCGGCGCCTCGCGCAGTTCGCGCGCCCGCACCGGATCCATCAGGACCGTCGCGAGCGCCGCCAGCACGCCCAGGTGCTGCGCGCCCGCCGGATCAGGGGACCCGTCGGCCGGCGACGCACCCGCCGCGATGGCCACGCACAGCCGGACCGTCGCCCCGTCGCTCCAGCGCACGCCGCCGGGGAACTGGACCACGACCAGCGCGGTGCGCCGCACGAAGCGGCGGGACTCGGTGGTGCCGTGCGGGATCGCCACGCCTTCGCCGAGGTGGGTGGTCATGGAGCGTTCCCGCTCGTGCATCGCCGCGACGTACGGCCCGTCCACCGCGCCCGTCTCGACCAGCAGCCTGCCGCACTGGTCGATGGCGTCGGCGCAGCCCGCGGCGGTCCGGCCCAGCCGTACCGCGAGCGGGCGGGGCGGACGGGCCTCAACGACCACGGTTGCCGCCCTCCCCGAGGGGTCCGCCTTCGCGCACGGCCTGCTCGACCTCGTCGAAGACCGGGTCGCCGAGGAAGCTGCGGAAACCGAGGATGACCGCGGAACCGGTGTCCTCCCGCCGCGCCCGCTCCAGCAGCGTCTCCTGGCAGAGGATCAGGTCGGCGTCGGCCGGGATGTCACCGACGGAGGCGTGCGAGACCTTCACGTCGTAGGGCTTGAGCCTGCCCGCGAGCTGCGCGGCGACCATGGCGCTGCTGCCCATCCCCGCGTCGCAGGCGATGACCACCTTGTGCACCGCAGAACCTTCGATCGTGCCCATCGAGCGCTCCTCTCCTTCCCGCCGGGCGTCTTCGACCTCGCTCGGCGGCACGGGCTCCTCCCGCAGCTCGTCGTGCGATCCGCGAACCCGGCGCTGGGCGAAGCCGATCGCGCGCAACCAGCGCGACGCCGCCGACCCGGCGCTCATCGGACCGCTCCACCGGTCGAGACGCCGTCCTCGCGCCTGCCGAGCTTCAGCACGACCGAGGCCACCAGGAACGACACCACCGCCGAGACCGCGATCCCGGCGATCACGCCCAGATAGCCGCCCTTCGGCGTCACCGCCAGCAGCGCCACCACGCTGCCCGGTGAGGGCGTGGCGACCAGACCGGCTCCGGTCACGCTGAACACGAACAGCCCGGCCGCGCTGCCGGAAATGGTCGCCAGCAGCAACTTCGGCGCGGCCAGCACGTAGGGGAAGTAGATCTCGTGGATGCCGCCCAGGAACTGGATGACCAGCGCCCCCGGCGCGGTCGCGCGCATCGCGGCCGGCCCGAACACGGTGATCGCCAGCAGCACGCCGAAGCCCGGCCCCGGGTTGGGCTCGACGAGGAACTCGATGGCCTTGCCGTGCGCCAGCGACTCCGAGACGCCCAGCGGGCCGAGCACGCCGTGGTTGACGGCGTTGTTGAGGAACAGCACCTTCGCCGGTTCCACGATGATCGCCACCAGCGGCAGCAGGTGCATGTGCAGCAACGCCTGCACGCCGTGGCCGAGCGCCACGGTGACGCTCTCGATCAGCGGCCCGATGGCCAGCAACCCCAGCACCGCGAAGATGCCGCCGATGATCCCGGAGGCGAAGTTGTCCACCAGCATCTTGAACGCCGGTGCCACCCGCTTGCCGACGGTGCCGTCGAACCGGCGCAGCACCCAGCCCGCCAGCGGCCCGACGATCATCGCGCCCAGGAACATCGGGATCTCGGCGCCGATCGCGATGCCGATAGTGGCGACCGCGCCGACCACCGCGCCGCGCTGCCCGTGCACCTGGCGGCCACCGGTGTAACCGATCAGCACCGGCAGCAGCAGCGTGATCATCGGCTCTTTGAGCTGCGCCAGGTGGGCGTTCGGCCACCAGCCGGACGGGATGAACAGCGCGCTGATCAGCCCCCAGGCGATGAACGCGCCGATGTTGGGCATGACCATGCCGGCCAGCTGCCCGCCGAAACGCTGCACTACGACGCGAGCCCGCTGCGCCTGCGCCTTCGATCTCGAATCTTCGGTGACCGTCCCTGACATGGTTGTCACTTCCCGTACCTCGCCGACGCCGTTGTCCTCTGCCTCGCCGACCGCCTCCCCGCGCTCAGGGGTCCCGGTGCAGCCGACGGTCCCAGGGCACCCGGGACGCGACGCGCACCAGGTCCGGGCGCAGGTCGTGCGGTTGCGGCATGGCGCTACCCGGCAGCGAGGCCGCTGCCGCGCCCCAGGCCACCGCGGTGACCAGCGCGGGCAGACCACCGCAGCCTTCGGAAAGATATCCGGCGAGTAAAGCGTCCCCGGCGCCGACGGTGTTCTGCGCGGTCACGGGCGCTTCGGCGTAGCAGTTCCCGTCGTGGCCGCGCAGCAGGGCTCCATCGGCTCCCAGGCTGGCCAGGACGGTGCCCGCACCGAGCTCCAACAGCTCATCGGCGGCGTCGGCCACGTCACCGATCGTTGTAATGGGGTGACCTACGGTCTCCTCCAGCTCCCGCAGGTTGGGCTTCACCAGGGCCGGTCCCGCCTGCACCGCTTCGCGCAGCGCGGGCCCGCTGGTGTCGACGACCACCGGCACCCCGAGCGAGCCGACCATCCGGATCAGCCCGGCGTAGTAGGCGCTGTCCACTCCGGGCGGCAGGCTGCCCGCGATGACGACCCAGTGCGCGCCTTCGGCCCCGCTCAGCACCGCTTCGGCCAAGGCGCGGGCGTCACCGTCGTCCAGCAGCGCACCGGGCTCGTTGAACTTGGTGACGGTGGCGTCCGGTTCGACGACGCTCATGTTGATGCGGACGGGTCCGACGGCGGGCACCCGCACGACGTCGATGCTGATGCCCGCGAGCAGCGCGACGAGCTGTTCGCCCTCGATGCCGCCGGCCGCGACGACCGCCCGCACGTCGACGCCGTGCAGGGCCAGCGCGCGAGCGACGTTGATGCCCTTGCCACCGGGGTCGACCCGGATGGACGAGGCCCGGTTCAGGCCGCCTCGGACGAGTTTGCGCACCTGCACGGTGCGGTCGAGGCTGGGGTTCGCCGTGACGGTGACGATCACGCGCACAGCCCTCCCCTGGTTCGACTAGCACCCGGTGCGGCTGCTCAGCGCGGAGCGCGAGCGGCCGGCACCGGAAAGTTGACCTTGCAGCTCGATCACCCCGCGGGCAACCGATGCACAGCGGATCTCAGGTTTTCCCGAAAGATCTCCGGCCGGACCGGGTCCGTCCGATCGCGCCGTATCCGGCGCGGGCGAGCCCCCGACGGGGCCGCCGATCACTTCACGTACTCCGGGAGCACGCGCGGCGGCCACTGGCCGACCCCGAGGATGCCCATCGAGTAGCCCTTCGAGACCAGGGCGGGACGGTTGGTGACCTTGAGCTTCCGCAGCAGCGTCGTCACGTGGTACTCGACGCCGCCCCGGCTCAGGTAGAGCTTCGCGGCCAGCTGCACCGTGGACTCGCCCGCCGCGACCCCTTCCAGGATCCGGGCGTCGACCTCGCTGAGCAGCTTCTCCTTGCCACCGACCATGGCGGAGCGCTGGGCCTCGTCGGGCTGCAGCAGGACCATCACGCCCTCGACGCGACCGGACTTGCCGGGCACCGCGATGCCGGTGAGCTCGCCGCCGAACAGCGCGTCCTTCGCCCCGATGGCGACCGCGTGCTCGACGAACCGCGGGTTGCGCCCCTCGGTGAGCCGGCCGAACTGGTACTGGAACTTGCCGCGCACGCTGGGGTGCAGGAAGTCGTAGAAGCTGCGCCCGCGCACGTCGGCGGCGCCGCGGCCGAACTGCTTGAAGAAGTACCGGTTCGCCTCCAGCACCCGCATGCCCGAGTCGAGGTTGGCCATGCACATCCCGGATTGCTCGAACAACGACCGGAAGATGTCCCGGTAATCGTCACCGGAATCGTCTGTCGCTCCGGCAGGCGTGGCTCGCGCTCGCATGGTGCCGCTGGATGTCATAGGAAATCGACCATTCCTCTCTGGCTGGCGAGAAACGCAGATCCATCATTTATTCGAATTCATTACCAGAATTCAACGACATCATCAGACTATGGATCTAAAACCAAGCAAGTCAACAGCGCGCCTCCGCCGTCCTTAAGCCTGCGGTCAAGTCCGGTCCTGGTTCGGTTCGGTGCGGCCCCCTTCGGTTCGGTGGCCGATGAGCAGGCATTTCGCAACTCCGGTACCGAACCGTACCGCACCTCGGAGGGGGGTTCGGGTACGGTGCGGAGCCATGTGGGCCGCCACAGGGGCGGACACGAACCAACATCACGTGACCGCTCCGCTACATTTCCCGGCCGACGCTCCCACTTCTCGCGACCACCTGTGATCACCATGATCACCCAGCGCGCACGGCGTTGCCGCCGCCGCGGACGCGAACCGGGCTCAACCGTCCCGGTGATCCGCGCTCAACGCATTCGCCAAATCCGCGCGGCCATCGATGCCCAATTTTCGGTACGCGGCGGTGAGGTGCTTTTCCACCGCGCGCCTGCTCACCCGGAGTTCGTCCGCGATCTCCTGGTTCGTGCGGCCCAGCGCGGCCGATTTCGCCACCGCCTCCTCACCTCGGGTCAGCACGCCGGAGAGCTCCACGGGGCCGGTCGCGCGATCGGAATGCGCGGCGGGCGGAATCCCCGGCTGCCACGGCGCCCCGCAACGCGCCGCGAGCTGACCGCCCTCGGCCAGCAGCAGCTCGGACTCCACCGGGTCCCGTTCCTGCAGCGCCTCGCCGAGGGCGACCAGCGCGCTCGCCAGCTCCAGCCGGTCCGCGGCGGGCCGCAGCACCTGCACGGCCTCCCGCAGCATCTCCACGCCGCGCCCGCCGCCGGTCACCACCGCCCGCACCCGCAACGCCCGGCCCAGCGGGGCCGCCGCGCCCCAGTCCCGAGCGCGCGCGTGCTCCTCCTCCGCGAGCTCCACCGCGGCACGGATGTCACCGAGCCGGTGGCGCAGCAGCGCCGCCGTCGGCCGCCACGAGTACGGCGCCGGGCCGTACCACCCGGCCTGCTCCAAGCGCCTGCCGCAGTCCAGCAGGTGCGTCAACGCCGAATGCGGATCTCCGTCCTCCAGGGCCATGCCGCTCTGCACCAGCCGCCGGGTCGCCATCGCCCGCAGATCGTCCGGTGAGTGCGGCAACCGCAGCACCCGCTCGGAGAGCTCGCGGTCCCGCAGCCTGCGCGCCACGCCGCCCATCACGAACACCGGCGCCGCCATCGACTCGGGCAGGTCCGGTTCGGCGAGGTCCAGCGCCGTCATCGCGCTGCGCCGCGCCTGCGCGACCTGCCCCGCGTCCAGCAGCACCAGGCTGCGCTGCGCCGCCACCAGCGCCTCCATGCCGGTGGCCCGCTGGCGGCGGGCGTGGTCGGCGGCCAGCGCCAGCCACGACTCCAGCCCCTCCGGCGCCCCCGCCGACAGCAGGATGGCCGGCAGGTAGCGCAGCACCGAATGCGTCTCCGCGCTGGAGTTCGCCGGTTCCTGCGCCAGCAGTTCCCGCGCCATCGCCGCCACTTCGGCCGCCCGCGGCGAGCCGGTCAGCGCCATCGACGACAGCAGCACCACCCGCAGTTCCCGCTCCGCCGCTCCGGGGGCGCGCTGCCGGGCGTCCAGTTCGGCCATCCGAGCGGCCACCCCGGCGTGCGACGCGGGATCGTCGAGCACCGTGTAGCGGGCCCGCGCCTCCAGCCGCAGCGCCAGTTCCCGGTCCGGGCCCTCCAGCTGCTCCGCCGGGCCGTGCTCGGCCGCGACGGTGCGGATCATCTCCGCCACCTGCGGCACCGCGCCCGCCACCGTCAGCGGGAGCCGCCCCAGCACCCCGGCCCGATCGCGGGTGTCCCGCAGCTGCGGCACCGACTGCGTGATGTGCCGGATCGCGGCGGGCAGGTCGAAGCCCAGCTCGACGGAGCCGAGCTCCGCCAGCAGCCGCGCCCGGCCCATCCCGCCGGAGTCGAGGTCCAGCAGTGCCCGCCGCAGGTAGCGGGCGGCGGCCTCCGGTGAGCGGGGCAGCACGGTGTAGGCGGCCTCCCGCAACCGCTGCACCCCCCAGCTCGACAACGTGGAGTTCACCAGCAGCAGCTGGTCCCCCACCGGTTCCGGCGGGTAGCCGTGCCCATGCAGCAGCGCCGCCGCGCGCAGGTGCAGCCGGGTGTTGTCGTTCTCGGCCATCGACTCGTCGACGGCGGCGATCACGTCGTCGACCAGCATCTCCGCCGCGAGCCCGCCGCGGTCGTCGGGCACCGCGACCTCGATCCGGTCCGGGCGCACCCGGAACCACGGTTCCAGCGCGCGCAGGGCCTGCTCGTAGCCGCCCGGCGTGAGCCCGGACAGGCGCTGCACCAACGTGGGGTCGGCGTGCTCGCCGAGCACCACGACGGCGCGGGCCACGTCGGCGGCGAGCTCCGTCGTGGACAGCGCCCGCACCAACCGGCGCCTGCGGTCGCCTTCGGCGAGCGCGCGCAGCAGCGGCAACGATCCCGGTCCGGCCCGCAGGCCTCGCGCGGCGGCCTGGTCGAGCAGGCTCACCAGGTCGCGCGGGTGGCCGCCGGTGAGTTCGTGGCACACGGCGGCGAACCCGTCGGCGTCCGCGGCGGGTTCGGCGGCCAGCCGGTCCCGCACGAGGGTGCCGGTCGCCGCCACCGACAGCGGTCCCGGCCGCACCCGGTGATCGGCCGCCGCGATGATCTCGCGGGTCAGCGCGGCCCGATCGCGCCCGGTGTCGGGGTCGAGCACCACCGCGATCAGCACCCGCATGCCGCGCAGCCGTGCGATGAGGTACGCCAGGCAGCGCAGCGACGCGTCGTCGGCCCAGTGCAGGTCGTCGACCGCCAGCACCACCGCGTGCCGCGAGCTGGTGCTGACCAGCAACGCGTGCAGGGCGTGCAGCACCGAGACGGGAACGGTGGCCGGGTCGGCGCCGGGATCTTCGTCCGCGGGCGGCAGCGCCGCGTCCGGCGCCGGAGCGGAGTGCGCCGGGTGCTCGTCGGTTCCGGGCTCCCTGGCGAATTCGGACAGGCCGTGCAGCAACCGCCGCGCGAGCCCGAACCGGAACGAGCGCTCGCTGGCGGCACCGCTGGCGCCGAGCACGTGCGCGCCTTCGGCGGCGGCAAGTTCCCGCAGCCGGTGCAGCAGGACCGATCGGCCGCTGCCCGCGTCGCCGCTGATGAGCACGAGCGAGCCGGCACCGCGCCGGACGGTCCGCACGGCGGAGTCCAGGACCGCGAGTTCCGCCTCGCGTTCGACGAGCATCCGCGCCGACCTCACTCGCCCAGGTCGGCGGGCAGTTGCGACCGGCCGTCGATGCCGAGCTTGCGGTAGGACTTCGTCAGCCTCAGCTCCACGGTCCGCACCGTCACGCCCAGCTCCTCGGCGATGTCCTTGTTGGACAGTCCGCGGGCGGCGAGGCTCGCGGCGCGGCGCTCCGGCACCGACAGGGCCGCGGGCAGTGCCGCTCCCATCGCGGGAACACCGGCCGCCCCGGGACCGGACGAGCCGGACCCGGCCACGGCCAGCGCGGACAACGCGGTGCGGTGCACCGGTTCCAGCAGGCCCGGCATGCCCCAGCGCTCGGCGAGTTCGAGCTCCTCGCCGACGAGCCGGGTCGCGGCGCGCGCTTCGCCGAGGCGGCCTTGCGCGATGGCGGCGGGCATCCGCCAGGACAGCACCGCCGGGTTCAGCCACTCCTTGGCGCGCATGATGCGGCCGCACTCCTGGAAGTAGCCCAGCGCGGTCGCCGGATCACCGGTGGCCAGCTTCAGCTCACCGCGGGCGTGCAGCAGGTAGGCGAACGCCATGCCGCGTTCGGCGCCCAGCGGCAGCTCGATCTCGGCGACCCGCTCGGCGTCCGCGACCTGCTCCCGCCGCAGCAGCGCGGCGATCTTGGTGGCCAGGTGCTGCGGCAGCATCGCCGGATGCAGGCAGTGCAGCGGGAGTTCCCGCTCCGCCGCGGCCAGGTCGGCCGCGGCAGCGGGACAGCGGCCGTCCTTGACGCCGAGCATCGCGCGCTGCACCAGCGCGTGCGCCGCCGCGGCGCGCGCACCGCGACGGCCCGCGTCGAAGATGACCGCGGTGAGCCCGGCGGCGGCCTCTTCCAGGTCGTCGCGGGAGGCCAGCGCGCGGCACGCGGCGATCCGCGGTCCCAGCGGGGAATCGTTGCCCCTGCCGGACAACGCTTCCCGCGCCAGCGTGCGCACGAGGTCCGGGCGGCGGCCGAGCCGGGCGTAGCGCCAGGCCAGCACTCCGGCCTGCGCGGCGTCGGCGGGTTCGTCAGGCAGCGGCGGCAGCGGGGTGGCGAGCAGTTCCTGCTCCGGCCCGCACTCCTCGTCGGCCAGCCAGCCCAGCGCGTCCAGCGCCGGGTGCCGGGTGCGGGCGCAGACCGCGGCGAGTTCGCGCCGCGCGGTCTCCGCGTCGCCGCGGCTGACCAGCAGGTCCGCCGCGCGCACCAGCAGTCCGGTGTCCCCGGTTCCCGCGGCGTCGGCCAGCACTTGGCGCAGCCTGCCGTCGCTGGCGACGGGCGCCTGCGCGACCTCGATCGCGGCGAGCTGCGCCAGCAACCGCTGCCTGCTCGCGGTCGGCACGGGTTCGCGCAGGGCGCGCCGCAGCAGTTCGGTGGCGCGTTCGTAGCGCCCTTCCCTGCGGTGCTGCTCGCTGGCCTCGACGAGCGTGTCCACCACCCACCGCTTGCGCATCTGCGGGGCGCTGAGCAGGAGTTCGGCCAGCGCCGCGGGTTCGATGGCGGCCCGGTGCCCGATTTCCGCGGCCCGCGCGTGCAGTTCTTCGCGCTCGGCGGGGTCCATCTCGGCGAACACGCCCGCTGCCACCGCCGCGGTGGACACCCGCGGGCCGTCGGCCCCCTCTTCGCACAGCAGGCCCAGGTGCCACAGCGCGGTGCGGGCCTCCTGCGCCGCGTGCCCGTGCAGACCGGCGAGCGCGCAGGCGAGGTCGAAGTCGAATTCGCCGCCGCAGAAGGTGATCGCGCGCAGCAGCGCGACGTGGTCGGCGGGCAGCCCGCGCAGGGTCCGCCCGACCAGTCCGGCGACGGCGTCGGCGGCGTGCACCCGCAGCCGCGGCACGTGCCGGGCCTCGAACCCCAGCCCGGCCTGCTCGAACTCGGTGAGCACCGTCCGCAGCACGGCCGGGTTCCCCGCGGTGGCGGCCGTCGCGGCGGTGCTGAACTCCTCGTCGACGGGGCCGTGCCGGGACAGCAGCTCCGCGACGTCCGAAGTGGACAGAGCGGAGAGCCGGACCCGGCTCGGGGTCAGCGGCACGGCCTCGTCCCAGCGCGCGCCGCCCGGCGTCTCGGGCGCGGTGTCGCGCACCGTGCGGACCATCAGGATGGGCGCCTGGTCCAGGTGGCGGACCATGGCGTGGCACCAGGCCAGCGACCACGGGTCGATCCACTGGTGGTCGTCGACGGCGAACAGCAGCGGGCGGTCCCGCGCCAGGCCGAGGAAGTGCTTGCGCAGGTAGGGGATCGGCGCGTTGTTGGCGGCGCCCTCGGCCCACGCGGAGCTGATCCGGGTGAGCTGGTCGGGCGGGCAGAGCAGCGCGATCAGCTGGGCCACCGTGCTGTAGGGCACGTCGGTCTCCAGCGGCGAGGTCTGCGCGGCGGCGGTGTTGAGCCCGGCCGCGCGGGCGTCGGCGAGCATCGACTCCAGCAGCGCGCTGCGCCCGGTTCCGGGGGCACCGCTGATGGTGAGCAATCCTGATCGACCGCGGCGCAGGTCGTCGACGAGTTCCCCCACCACGTGGAGTTCGGCGTCGCGCCCCACCAAGTGGTGGCCGCCGGGGAACGCGGAACGGGCTTCAGGGGCGTCGTGGACGGCGACCATCAGCACGCTCCGACCGGCTCGGCGTGGGTCCCGGATCGCGATCCGGTTCCGTTTCGGACAACGAACGACCGAACATGAAAGACATTCGGAAACAACCCCAAGTGAAATCCGGGAAGGACCTCATCACGGTGCGTGATAACAACATCAGGAATGCTGTCACCAGGGATTCGTAAACCGATACAACGCTCAATCCGATTCGCGGCGAGCTGCGGGAGATCGACCACACCAACCTCCCGTAGCTCGAAAAGATGCAGCCAGGGCCGAATCGGCACTGAGCGTATCACCCGTTGGAGTGACAACCTGGCTTTCTCGTGCACGAACCAAAGTGATTCCCACATGAGAGGACAGCACTGCGATGGTCGTGTGTTTCGCGACCGATTCAGCGAAACGCACACCTCGGGGATTCCCCTCGGCGGCACCGGCCGCGAGCGGATCGCTCAAGGAACCGAAACCGCCGAATCATCCTCCAACGCCCCCGCGAGCTCCGCCCGGCCCCGCACGCCGAGCTTGCGATAGGCACTGGTCAAATGCAGTTCCACCGTCCGCACGGTGAGGAACAGCGACTCCGCGATCTCCCGGTTCGTCGCCCCCTCCGCGGCCCGCGCCGCGACCCGGCGCTCGCTGCCGCTGAGCGCGTGCACCGGTGAATCCGTGCCCTGCCGCAGCCGTCCGCCCGCCGCCAGCAGCGCCGCCGACGACGCCGCGACCTGCGCGTGATCACGGCGCAGCACCGACAGGTCCAGCGCCGAGCGCAGGTGCTCCCGCGCGCCCTCCGGCTCCCCCACCCGCAGCAGCGCGCGACCGAGCAGGTGCTCGGCCTTCGCGTGCTCCAGCTTCCCCGGCGAGTCGGCGAGCACCCGCACCGCTTCCGAGAGCAACGGCACCGCCGCCCGGCCCTCGGTCACCGCGCCGCGCGCCGCCAGCGCCATGCCCTGCGCGCGCCGGGTTCCCCACTGCTGCGCCAGAACGGCGCCGTGCTCCGCGGCCTGCATGCCCTCGTCGAGCCTGCCCAGGTCACCGAGGATGCGCGCCGCGTCGAACCACCACGGTGCGAAGACCGGGTTCGCGATGCCCGCTTCCCGCAGGCTCTGCGCGCACCGGAACAACCGCTCCAGCGCGCCCTCCGCGTCGCCCGCGCCTTCCCGCGCGCGAGCGCTCGCCATCAGGAACTGGTGGTACTCCATCGAGAAGTCCTCGAAGCGGCTGCGCGTGATCCCGTTGAGCAGCTCCTCCGCGCGGGCCGGCTCGCCCTGCGCGGTCAACGCCCCGGCCAGCGCGATCTGCGGCATCGTCATCGCCTCGGCCCAGGACTCCTGCACCAGCACCTCGTGGCAGGTCTGCGCGTCGGCCAGCGCCTCGGTGAGGTCGCCCGTCCAGTGGTGCACCATCGCGCGGGTGCTGATGGCCAGGCAGTACGTCCACGCTTGGCCGGAGCGCTGGGCGTGCTCGACGAGCTTGCCGAGCGCCGCCAGCGCGGACTCGTTGTCGTCGGCGAGGTACAGCGGCAGCGCCGCGCCCATGAACGCCCAGCCGCCGCCCTCCATGTCGTCGATCCTGAGCACCTGCCGCGCCTGCTCGGCGACCTCCGCCGCCGGCCGGTTGAACAAGGTGCCCAGCGCGGCCAGCATGCTCAGCAGCTGGCGTTCCGCCGACGTGTCCCCCGGCGGCGGGACCACGTTGCGGAACCGCGTCTCGATGCGCGACAGCGTGGACTTCTCGTCCATCCCGGAGATCAGCAGCACCGACTCGGCCAGCGTGCGCAGCGTCCGGTCCACGTCGCCCGGGTCCGTGCCGAGCACCGCGTCGAGCTCGTCCAGCGCCGCCGAGACGACCTCGAACGCGCGCACCGAGTTCTGCGCCGTCAACGAGGACACCGCGTACTGCACCGCGATCGGCACCCGCGCCCGCGGATCGTCGATCAGCTCCAGCGCCCGCTCCAGGTAGCGCAGCCCCGTCACCGGCTCCGACACCCGCGCGGCCTGGGTCAGCACCGCGACGTCCGACCCGTGCACCAGCAGCACCCGTTCCAGGCAGCGCGCCGCCACGCCGGGAGCTCCGCGCTGCTCGGCTCGCGTCGCGGCGTCGCGCAGCACCCCCGCCATCCACGGGCTCGGTTCGCCGGGCAGCGCCAGCAGCAGCACCGCCACTTCCTCCGCCGGGCGCCCGACGTCGTTGAGCAGCATCGCGGCCCGTTCCCGCAGCCGGTCCAGCTCGGCGGGCGGGGTGCGCTCCAGCACCTCCTGGCGGACGAAGTCGTGCACGAACCCGGCGCCGCTCGCCGACACGGCCAGGTCGTGCTCGCGCATCTCGCGCAGCGCCGTCGCCGTCATCCGCCGGTGGATGCCCGCCAGCGAGGCGATCAGCTCCAGTTGCTCGCCCGGCAGGATCGCGACCGCGCGGGCCACCGCCATGGCGCGGTCGGACAACCGGTCCAGCAGCGAGCGCAGCACCACGGTGCGGCCCAGCTCGTCGAGCCGTTCCACGTCGGTGCGCGCGCCCGCGGGGTCCTCCCGCAACCGCCGCAGCACCCTGTTGATCAGGAACGGGTTGCCGCCGGTCACCTGCGCGCAGCGCGCGGCGAAGTCCGCGCCGGGCGGCTCGCGCAGCGCGCCGGTGAGCAGTTCCGCGACCGCGTCCGGTTCCAGCGCGGGCAGGTCCGCGGTGTCGCACAACGGCATCGCGGCGATCTCGCCGAGCGCGTCGGCCTGCGCGACCCCGTCGACGCGCTGCGTCAGCAGCACCAGCAGCGGCAGGTTCTCCGCGCGGCGCAGCAGGAAGGCGAGGAAGCGCAGGGAGTTCTCGTCGCACCACTGCACGTCGTCGACGGCCAGCACCAGCAGTCCTTCGGCGGTGAGGTCGGCCGCCAGCCAGTGCAGGCCGTGCAGCACCGCGTAGGTGCCGGAGGCGGTGTCGCCCGCGGCCTGCTCCGCGGCCAGCGCGGGCAGCGCGAGCCGGGCGCTGCCCTCGAACTCGGTGCCCTGCAACGAGGCGAACAGGGCGCGGACGGTGCCGTAGGCACCGGAGCCCGTCTCCGGGCAGTGCGCGGTGAGCGTCCGGGTGGCGCTGTCGCCGAGCCGTTCCAGCGCGCTCAGCAGCACGCCGGTCTTGCCGATGCCCGCGGGTCCGCGCAGCAGCACGGCCCGTCCTCGCCCGGTGGCCGCGAGCCGCGCGGCCTCGGCGATCCGGTCGAGCTCGTCGTCCCTGCCGACGAGGTCGCCCGGCGGGCCTGCCTGCACGAGCTGATCAGCCACCATGCGGGGCTCCTTCCGATCTGCCCCCAGGCGGACGGACTGCTTCGACTTCGTGGCACGCGCACCGGGCCGTCCCGGTGCCGCGCGGTTCAGACCGTTTCGACACGCGGCCCGGCCCGGCGGATCTCGTCGGCGACCTGCTCGTCGAGGCCGTCGTCGGTGATGAGCGTGTCGACGTCGGCCAGCTCGCCGAACCGCGCGAAGTGGTCGTTGCCGACCTTGGTGTGATCCGCCAGCACGATGGTGCGCCGGGCAGCCGAGATCGCCGCCCGCTTGACCATCGATTCCGCCGAATCCGGCGTGGTGAGCCCGCGTTCCAGGGACAGCCCGTTGGTGGCCATGAACGCGACGTCCACGTAGATGTCGCCGAGCGCGTGCAGCGCCCAGCCGTCGACCGCCGCGAGCGTGCGCCCGCGCAGCCTGCCGCCGACGAGCATCAGCGTGATGTTGCCGCGGCCGGACAGCGTCAGCGCCGTCGTCGGCGAGTGCGTGACCACGGTCAGCTCCCGGTCCGTCGGCAGGATGTTCGCCATCCGGGCCACCGTGGTGCCCGCGTCGAGCAGGATGGCGCCTTCCTCCGGCACGAGTTCCAGCGCCGCCTTGGCGATGCGGTTCTTCTCCGCGGTCATCACCGAGTCCCTGGCGGGCACGTTCGGCTCGAAACCCAAGCGCTCCACCGGGATCGCGCCACCGTGCACCCGGCGCAGCACGCCGCGGCGTTCGAGCACGGTGAGGTCGCGGCGCACGGTTTCGGTGGTCATGTCGAAGCGGGTCGCGAGCGCTGCGACGTCGACCCGGCCTTCCTTGCGGGCCAGCTCCAGAATCGCCCAATGCCGTTCTTCGGCGTACATGACCGCTTCGCTCTCCCGCCGTGAGATCCCCCGGTCCGGCGGAGATTACCGGCGCCGAGCACGCGGGCACAATGCTCGGATGTGGTTTCTTGTTGCTTTGCTTGGCGTTCGCCGGGGCGCTGCGGGGTTGCGAAGCGCGGGAGATCCGATCCGGTGATCTTTTTACTCTCCGAATTCGGATGATCACATTCAGTATAGGGTGGCCCGGTGCCAACTGAGGACATCCCGTCGGCGGTCTGGCGGTGCGCCGAGGTCCGCGACGCCCTCGCAGTGCGCGACATCGGCACCGTCTACCGCGCGTTGCGCGCGCACGGCGTCTCGCAGAGCCGCATCGCCCAGCTCACCGGGCAGGCGCAGAGCGAGGTCAGCGATGTGCTCAACGGGCGCGCGGTGCGCAGCTACGAACTGCTGTCCCGGATCGCCACCGGGCTCGGCATCCCGCGCGGCTGGATGGGACTCGCCGGCGAGCAGCGGCCCGCGACCACCGAGCGCGGCGCCTCCGACGTCGCACCGGACGAGGAGGACGAGCAGACCAAGCGCCGCAAGTTCTTGTCCTACGCCGGTTCCCTCGTGCTCGGCTCCCACTCGGAACCGGCCGAATCCGCGCTCCGGCTGCCCGCCGAGCTGCGGTACCCCGACCTCCTGCGCACCCCGCCCGGCCGGGTCGGCGCGTCGGACGTGGCGGCGCTGGACGAGCTGATCGGCTCGCTGCGCAGGATCGACCAGCGCTACGGCGGGGTCGGGCAGTACGGCACCGTCGCCGCCGCGACCCGGCACGCGGAGCTGATGCTGGAGTCCTCGATGTGCGAGGACGTCCGCTCCGAGCTGCTGGCGACCTTGTGCAAGCTGCACGCCACCGCGGGCTGGACCGCCGTGGAGAACGGGCTGCTGGCCAGCGGGCACGAGCACTTCGGGCGGGCGCTGGACTTCGGCCGCGACGGCGCCGACCCGCTGGCGATCGCCCGGACGCTCTACGCCGCGGGCCGCGCCGAGCTGCACTTCGGAGATGCGAACTCGGCGTTGAAGCTGTTCCAGCTCGGGTCGATCCGCGCCGAATCCTCGACGCTGGTGAGTTCGGTGCTGCAGCTCAACTCCGCGTGGGCCGCCGCGCAAGGAGAACGCGGCGACTCGGTGCGCCGCCTGCTCGACCACGGCCGCGGGCTGCACGCGGCGGCGAAGATCGACGCGGACTACCCGCTGTTCCGCTGGTTCGGCGAGGCGGACCTGCTGGGCATGACCGGGTCGATACAGCTCGCGATGGGCGAGTTCGAATCCGCCGCGCTGCACCTGTCCCGCGCCGTGGCCGCGCGCGCACCGGGCGAGGTGCGCTCGGCGGTGTTCGAGCTGGCGAGCCTCGCCGAGGCGAAGTTCGCCCTCGGCGACCACGGTGCCGCGATCCGCCACGGCCGCCGTTCGGTGCTGCTCGCGGGCGGCGTGCGCAGCGCGCGGCTGCACGGCCGCCTCGCCGGGCTGCGGGCCAGGTGCGCGGAGATCGCGAACTCCCGGCACCCCTGGCACGACTGCGCGGAGGAACTCGCGCAGGGCATAGATTCGGTGATCGCGCCCCGCGCCGTGCGCCGGTGACGTCAGTCCGTCGCGGTGATCCGGTCCGGTGCCGGTGGGACGACGCCGGGGTGGGCGGCGAAGTAGCCGAGCAGGGCGTCGAGGTCCACGGGACCACCGGTGACGTCGGTGCCGTCGGCGAAACCGGTGAAGCCGTCGCCGCCCGCCGCCAGGAAGTTGTTCACCGCTACCCGGTACGGGGCGTCGGGAGCGACCGGTTCGCCGTGCAGCGTCAGCCCGGACACCTTCGAGCCGATGGGGGCGGACTCGGAGTACTCGTAGTGCACTCCTGCCGAGACCTGCAGGATCGTGGCGCCCTCCGGTGTCCACTGCTGTTCCAGCACGTTCTTGAGCTGCGCGCCGGTGAGCGTGATCGTCTGCATGATGTTGCCGAACGGCTGCACCGCGAACGCCTCGCCGTAGGTGACCACGCCGTCGCCCTCGCCCGCCGGGGAGGAGGCGTGCGGCAGGTCGGCGCGGACGCCGCCGGGGTTGGTGAGGGCCAGCTGCGCGCCACTCGCTGCGGTCGACTCCAGCTGGGCGTCCGCGATCACGCTGCCGAGCGCGGATTCCCCGGACGGCGCGGCGGCTTTGAGCAGGTCACCGGTGATCGTCCCGACGGCGCGGTTCGCGATCGGCGCGGCCTTCTCCCGCGCTTCCTCCACCAGCGCGACGGTCTCCGCGTCGGGTGCGATGTCGCGGGTGACGATCTCGTTGCGCGCCGAGCTCCGCTCCCGCACCACGTCGCGGGTGGCGCGGTCGATGCTCAGGTCGAGCACCGAGAGCAACCGGCCGAACGAGGCTCCTTGCACGACGGGGCGCGGCGCCCCGGCCGGGTCGGTGGCGGTGCAGTTGTACTGCTGGTGGCTGTGCGCGCTGAACACGGCGTCGACCTTCGGCGAGGCTTCGGTGGCGATGCGCGTCGCCGGGCCGCCCGGTTCGAGCTCGCAGGAGTCCGGTCCGCCGCCGGTGGCCTCGTCGCCCTGGTGCAGCAGCACGACCTGCGCCTTGATGCCGAAGCGGTCGAGCGCGTCGGCGGTGCGGTCGATGGCGGCGACCTCCTCGCCGAACCGCAGTCCTTCGACGGCCTCCGGGCTCACCACGCTCGGCAGGTCCTCCAAGGTGGCCCCGATGACGCCGATCGGCACGCCGCCGGAGACCTGCACGGTGAACGGCAGCAGCGCCGGGGAACCGTCCTCGAAGGACACGTTCGCGCCGAGGTACGGGAAGTGCGCGCCCTCGAAGGAATCCCGGAACCGGCAGCCGTCCTCCGGGTGGCAGCCACCGCTCTGCAACCGCTGCAGTTCCGCGTAGCCCTCGTCGAACTCGTGGTTGCCGACGACGTGCGCGCGCACGTCCTGCGAGTTGAGGAATTCGACGGTGGGTTCGTCGTGGAACAGCGCGGAGTTCACCGGGGAGGCGCCGACGCTGTCGCCCGCCGAGAGCACCAGCGAGTTCGGCGCCTGCGCGCGCAGCCGGTCGAGGTGCGCGGCGAGGTAGGCCGCTCCCCCGGCTTCGACGACGGAGCCGTCGGGCAGCTCGACCTCGCCGGAGGAGCCGGTGGGCGGTTCGAGGTTGCCGTGCAGGTCGTTGAAGGTGATCAGCCGCACGTCGGTGGTGTCCGGTCGCGGCGGCGCCTGCCCGGCGGCGGCGCCGGGGACCATCGCGGCGGTGGCCAGGGCGGTGGCGACGACGGCGAGTCCGCGTCGCACGCGGGAGGCGCGCATGATCGGAGTTCCTTCCGGACCGGTGATCTCGGAACAGGAGTCTGCCCGAACGACGGCCGCGACCACCAGCGAATCCGCATCACACACCGCTTCGGACTTGGTCCCGCACGAACCTCGCGTTCCCCGTCCGGGTGATGCGTGCGACATCAACAAGTCTTCCGCCACGCCGACGATGATGGGGTCCGGATCAGCGCCGAACGCTAGATGTAGTGTGGCGCCCGCTGATGGTTCACCGGGATCGCCCGGTGTGACAACAGGGAACCCGGTGCGAGTCCGGGACTGCCCCGCAGCGGTGAACGGGAACGACCGCCGTCACCACCTCCAGAGGTGGTGCAGCACTGAGCGCGATGCTCGGGAAGCGACGGCCAGTAGGTCCGGCGTCGAGGACGCCGGGTGCCCGTGAGTCCGAAGACCTGCCATCGGTGCGCGCACGAGGGGTGCGCGCCGTCCGGGACCTCGCGGGAGGGTCGCGGGACGAGCGGTGCCGTGCGCGCCGCGGTCCTCGCACGCTCCGAGCCGTCCCGGGCAGGTGTCCGAGCTTGCGAGGGAGAGAGCCAGTGACCGAGTCCACGACCCGGCCGTCAGCAGCCACCGCGGTACCCGCGGGAGTGCGGGTGCTGCGGCGCGACGGGACCGTTTCCGGTTGGGACGAAACGAAGATCTCCGTGGCGCTGACCAAGGCGTTCCTGGCGGCCGAGGGGGATTCGGCCGCCTCGTCGTCGAGGCTGCACCAGGTCGTCGCGGAGTTGTCGGAGCAGGCCGCGCGCGGAGTGCTGCGCCACGCCGGCCCCGAGGGCCTGGTGCACATCGAGCAGATCCAGGACGCGGTGGAGCTCGCGCTGATGCGCGGCGGCCACCACGGCGTCGCCCGCGCCTACGTGCTCTACCGGGAGCAGCACGCCCAGGCCCGCGAGACCCCGGAGCAGGCCGCGGACACCGCGCCGGAGCTGGCGATGACGCGCCCGGACGGCATCCGCGTGCCGCTGGACTGGGCCCGGGTGTCGACCGTCGTCGAGCAGGCCTGCTCCGGGTTGTCCGATGTGGACGCGGATCGGGTGCTGCGGGAGGTCCGGCGCAACGTCTACGACGGCATCGGCTCCGCCGAGCTCGCCGAGTCGCTGACGATGGCCGCCCGCACCTTCGTCGAGGGCGAACCGAACTACTCGCTGGTCACGGCGCGGCTGCTGCTGGACAAGCTGCGCCGGGAGGCGTTGAGCTTCGTCGCGGACGAGCCCGCCGAGGCCGACCAGGTGCAGATGCGGGACCGCTACGCCGGTTACTTCGCCGACTACGTGCGCCGCGGCATCGAGCTGGAGCAGCTGGACCCGGAGCTGGCGCGGTTCGACCTGGCCCGGCTGGGCGCCGCGCTGGACGCGGACCGCGACATCGCGTTCGGCTTCCTCGGCCTGCAGACCCTCTACGACCGCTACCTGCTGCACGAGCAGGGCGTGCGGTTCGAGCTGCCGCAGGCGTTCCTGATGCGGGTCGCGATGGGCCTGTCGCTGCGCGAGGACGACCGCGAGGCGCGCGCCGTCGAGTTCTACGACCTGCTGTCGTCGTTCGACTTCATGTGCTCGACGCCGACCTTGTTCAACTCGGGCACGACGCGCCCGCAGCTGTCGTCCTGCTTCCTGACCACGGTGGACGACGACCTGCACGGGATCTTCCACGGCATCAGCAACAACGCGCTGCTGTCGAAGTACGCGGGCGGTCTCGGCAACGACTGGACCCCGGTCCGGGGCACCGGCGCGCACATCAAGGGCACCAACGGTTCCTCGCAGGGCGTGGTGCCGTTCCTGAAGATCGCCAACGACACGGCGGTCGCGGTGAACCAGGGCGGCAAGCGCAAGGGCGCGGTGTGCGCGTACCTGGAGACCTGGCACGTGGACATCGAGGAGTTCCTCGACCTGCGCAAGAACACCGGCGACGACCGGCGGCGCACCCACGACATGAACACGGCGAACTGGGTCCCGGACGAGTTCCTGCGCCGCGTGGAGGCCGACGAGCAGTGGACGTTGTTCTCCCCGGACGAGGTCCCCGACCTGCACGACCTCTACGGCACCGCGTTCGCCGAGCGCTACCGCGAGTACGAGGCCGCCGCCGAGCGCGGTGAGCTGGCGGTGTTCCGCCAGGTCCGCGCGGTGGACCTGTGGCGGCGGATGCTCACGATGCTGTTCGAGACCGGTCACCCGTGGATCACCTTCAAGGACCCGTGCAACCTGCGTTCGCCGCAGCAGCACACCGGCGTGGTGCACTCCTCGAACCTGTGCACCGAGATCACGCTGAACACCGGTGGCGACGAGGTCGCGGTGTGCAACCTCGGTTCGATCAACCTGGCCCGGCACGTCACGCCCGACGGCCTGGACGTGGAGCGCCTGCGCCGCACGACCCGCACGGCGGTGCGGATGCTGGACAACGTGATCGACGTGAACTTCTACACGATCCCGGAGGCGCGGACCTCGAACATGCGCCACCGCCCCGTGGGCCTGGGCCTGATGGGCTTCTCGGACGCGTTGTTCGCGCAGCGCATCCCGATGTCCTCGCAGGCCGCGGTGGAGTTCGCGGACCTGAGCATGGAGCACATCAGCTTCCACGCCATCGGCGCGTCCTCGGACCTGGCGGCCGAGCGCGGCCGGTACGAGTCCTTCGAGGGTTCGCTGTGGAGCCGGGGCGTGCTGCCGATCGATTCGCTGCGGCTGCTGGAGCAGGCCCGCGAAACCGGCGTCGACCTGGACCACTCGTCCACTTTGGACTGGGACGGACTGCGGGAGCGGGTGCGCGCCAACGGGATGCGCAACTCGAACGTGCTGGCCATCGCGCCGACGGCGACGATCTCGAACATCTGCGGCGTCGGCCAGTCCATCGAGCCGCTGTACCGGAACCTGTACGTGAAGTCGAACATGTCCGGCGACTTCACCGTCCTCAACGCCGACCTGGTGCGCGATCTCAAGGCCGCCGGGGTGTGGGACGAGGCGATGGTGCAGGACCTGAAGTACTTCGACGGCGACCTGGCCCCGATCGACCGGGTGCCCGGCGAGCTGAAGTCGTTGTACGCCACCGCGTTCGAGATCGAGCCGCGGTGGCTGGTGGAGGCCGCGTCGCGCCGCCAGAAGTGGATCGACCAGGCGCAGTCGCTGAACCTGTACATGGCCGCGCCCAGCGGCCGCAAGCTCGACGAGCTGTACCGGCTCGCGTGGCGCAAGGGCCTCAAGACCACCTACTACCTGCGGTCGAGCAGCGCGACGCACGTGGAGAAGTCCACGTTGCGCGGCACCGACGGCAAGCTCAACGCCGTCTCCCCCGTCGCGCCCGCCGCGTCCCCGCAGGCCTGCGCCATCGACGACCCCGAGTGCGAAGCCTGCCAGTGACCACCACGACTCCTGGAGTGCCGATGACCTCCCTGCACACCCCCGACGCCACCGGCCTCGGCGAGATCGACCGCGGCGCCGGCCGGATCAACGTCGACGACAAGGCGATGATCAACGCGCAGGCCGACGTGAACCAGCTGCTGCCGCTGAAGTACGGCTGGGCCTGGGAGAAGTACCTCGCGGGCTGCAACAACCACTGGATGCCCACCGAGGTCTCCATGCACGCCGACATCGCCCTGTGGCGCTCCCGCGACGGGCTCACCGACGACGAGCGGCTGATGCTCAAGCGCAACCTGGGCTTCTTCGCGACCGCGGAGTCCTTGGTGGCCAACAACATCGTGCTCGCCGTGTACCGGCACATCACCAACCCCGAGTGCCGCCAGTACCTGCTGCGCCAGGCCTTCGAGGAGGCGGTGCACACCCACACGTTCCAGTACATCTGCGAGAGCCTGGGCCTCGACGAGGGCGAGCTGTTCAACGCCTACCGCGAGATCCCCTCCATCTCGGAGAAGGACGAGTGGGCGCTGCGCCACACCCAGAACCTGGAGAACCCCGAGTTCGCCACCGGCGGCCCGGACCGCGACCAGGCGTTCCTGCGCGACCTGATCGCCTTCTACGTGATCTTCGAAGGCATGTGGTTCTACACCGGTTTCGCGCAGATCCTGTCGCTGGGCAGGCGGAACAAGATGGTCGGCATCGCCGAGCAGTACCAGTACATCCTGCGCGACGAGTCGATCCACCTGAACTTCGGCATCGACTGCATCAACCAGATCAAGCTGGAGAACCCGCACCTGTGGAGCGAGGAGTTCCAGCAGGAGGTGCGCGGCATGCTCACCGACGCGTGCCGCCTGGAGGTCGCCTACGGCCGCGACACGATGCCGCGCGGCATCCTCGGCATCAACGCCGAGCTGTGCGAGCAGTACATGCACTTCATCACCAACCGCCGCTGCGCCCAACTCGGCCTGGCGCCGGTGTTCGCCGAGGTCGACAACCCGTTCCCGTGGATGTCGGAGGCGATGGACTTGAAGAAGGAGAAGAACTTCTTCGAAACCCGAGTGACGGAGTACCAGTCCGGCTCATCCCTCACCTGGGACTGAGCGAAACCGACGGGCCGCCCATCCAACCGGTGGGCGGCCCGTCGGCTTCCAGGTCGGACCGAACATCGCGGTGCGGATGCGGGTCAGTCGCGTTCGGCGCCTTCCGGCCACACGACGGTCACCGGCAGGCCGCGTTCCCGTGCCGCGTCCACGACGTCGGCGGTGCCACCTTGGCCGGGGGCCGGTCGTCCGTCCCACACTGCGAAGACCGCGTCGGCGGAGTCGAGGATGTGCTCGCTGGCGGCCATGTAGGCAGCGCTGTTCGACTCGGCGAACGGCATGGTGCGCACGGTGCTCGCCTCGGCGATGAGCTCGTCGAAGGTGGCGAGGTTGTCCGGCTGCACCTTCCGTTCGCGGTAGTCGGCCGCGGGCAGCGCGACCTCCAGCGTCCCGCCGCCGTCGAGCACGACGCGGGCGAAGATCTGATCGGCGCCGCGCGCGAGGCAGCTCATGCCGACCACATCGGCACGTCCGGCGAGCTCGGCTTCGAGCGCCTTGCGCACCAGACGACTCGTCTCCGCGGTCAGATTCGTGTGCCCGGTGATCCCGATGCGCACCTGTTCCCCTTCCGTTCCATCGTGCTCAAGTGATGACCACATCGCGCACGGCGTCGCGTGTGGCACGCACCCGGGGCGATCGACCGAACCGTTGTGATTCCTGGTAAAAGTCCCGCAGCTTCGCCCCGACGCGGCCGGATGCCCAGTCGGCCGCGATGGGAAGAGCCGTCTCGATCAGTTCGCACGCATAGTCGGGTTCCGCAGTGACGAGGTGCGTGCGAGCGAGGCCGATCAAGTCGAACGCGCGGTTCCGCACGCTGGCGGGATCTCGAAGCGCAAGCGCTCGGCCGATGTAGTCCTGTGCGTGACGCGCCTGCTTCGCTTGTTCACTGGATACCGCGAGATCTCTCCAGCGGGCGCCAAGCACGCCGAAAAGCTCGGCTTGGTCGAGTCCCCCTATCGGCTCGTCCGTGCCGTTCGGCTCCTCTGCGAAGTGGTCTTCGGCGAGTCCGGCAGCCCGGCGGAACGGTTGGACTTCGCCTGTTTGCGCGTACGACCATGCTTCGCGCGTCGCCAAGAGGGAGCGAAGTCTCGGCCCGGCGGATTTGCGCGCCCCGTACTGCGCCAGCTGTACGAGTTCAAGACCGTCGTCCGGTTGCCGGACGTCGAAGCACTGGCGGGCGAACGACGCGAGGGTGAGTGCGGCGAAGGTGTCATCACCGGCGACTTTCGCGAACTTGACCGACAGCGAGTAGTACCGCTGAGCGGCGCGGTGAAGTCCGGCATCCCAGGACATTGACGCGGCGATCTCCGCGAGGTCCGCCCCCACGAGGTACGCGGGCCGCGTGGTCGGAGCCTCCGACACGTCCTTGAGCCGATCGCTGAGCTCATTGAGCTGCGCGAGCACAGCTTTGCGGGCGAGTCCACCCGTCGGAGTCTTGTTCCAGTCGTGGAACTGGCGGGCGATCTGCTGCCAGCCGACGAGCTCAGTTCCACTGATCGCCGATGCGCCCGGAAAACGGCCATGTGCAGGCGCAAGCCAGCGCTGGAGCGGTTCGGTGATGGCCGCTCCCGCGGTGGCCGATGCAGCACCGAGCGCTTGACGCCGAGACAGTGCCACATCCTCCCCCGTCATCTCCTCAGCAGTAGCCAGGACCTCCGCAGGATGCCATCCCGATGGGACTTCACCAACGCCGTTGAGAACCGTCCGCCCGACTGCTCGCTTACGGGGAGTGAAACCGAGCTCGTCATCGGTTTTCGCACCGAGCACTGCCCGCAGACCGGCACGATAGGCCGCGCCCGGCCAACGAACTTCACCGCGCTCGTACCGGGCAATTTGGTGTCGATCGAGCTCATAGCGCTTGTGCGTGGTCGAGAACAGGTACCGGTTGACCTCATCCGCGAGCTCGGACCGCGCCATGCACTCACCCGGAACACGCCGTGACTCGACCGCCTCACGAGCGTTTCGCAGCAACGAATTCGGCGCAGCCACGGCAACTCCCTCCGGTTGAACACCGAGTGTAACCACACCTGTCCTGCGGGTCAGATAGCAATCTGACCCGCGATGACCCGCGATCCGTATCGGTCGGAGTCCGCTACGCGCAGACAGTGGAGCCATGACTCGGCAAGAGCGCGACAGCCGCTTCAGCACCTCGAAGCGGCGCGCGCGACGTGTCCGACCTGCACCGCAGGCCGCACGCAACTCGGTTCCGACCCGGGAGCCGGCCGAAGAACACCGAGCACTGCCCGAAAAACCAAGAGTGAGGTATTTCGATGTCGATCACCGAGGGCACGCCGCAGCACCAGGGATCGCGACCGCATCCGTTGGACGCGTTCGTGACCGATCCGACCGGGATGCGGCCGTTGTGCGACGAGCGGACGTTCTCCGAGATCATGGCGGGCATCGTGGCCGATTCGGTGCCGCGCGTGTTCGCCGTCGTGCAGGAGTACGGCGAACGGGTCGACGGGTGCATCGCGGCCTGGGGCCTCGCGCTCGACGACCACGTGCAGGTCGTCTCCGTGCAGGAACGGGCGCACAGCACCGCCGCAACCGCCGAGGCATGCCTGCGCGAATACCGGTTCGGCACGCACATCCGGCCGCACATCGTCTGGTACGACCCCGACAAGGCCACCCCCACCGAAGCGGATGAGGACGACTGAAGGGGCGACCGCGCGGCGGTGCTGATGGACACCGGGGTTCAGGCCGGGATCGGCACCGCTGCGCGGAGTTTTTCCAGGTCGAAGGTGGCGGTGCCGTCCGGGGCTCGCACTAGGGTGTCGGACTGCGGGAGGAAGCGGACTCCCGCCTGCTCCAGCAGGGCCCGGTTCGTGGCGTACGCGGGATGGCGGCGCAGAACCGACTTCACGCACGGGGCGGCGACGATCGGCACTCCGAGGCAGAGCAGTTCGTTGAGCACGCCCAGCGCCGCCGTGTCGTTCACGCCCATCGCCCACTGGTTGAGGGTGTTGAACGTCAGCGGCGCCACCAGGACCGCGTCCGCCGCGGGGAACGGGTCGGGTTCGCCGAGGCGGCGCGCGGCGATCCGGGCCGGGATGCGGGCCGCGCGTTCCAGCGCGGGCACGTCGATCCAGGAAGCGGCCGTCTCCGACAGCACCGGGCACACCGTCCACCCGGCGGAGCCCAGCATGCGCACCAGTTCCGGCAGTTGCCGGACCGGTGGAGCCGCCGTACCGACCAGGTGCAGCACCTGCCCGCTCACCACCGCACTCCCGCGTCCGGGCCGGACATCGCCGACCTCCGCTCCTCGTCCAGCAACCCGATCGGCGTCTCCAGCACGATCACGTTGTACCCCAACACCTCCGGCGCGGTCTGCCGCTCATCCGGCGAAACCGCACCTCCCACCGGGCGAGGACGGGCACAGCGCTGGTGCGGATGCACCAGCCGCGGCGTCCGTTCGGCGTCATCCGACAGGGGTGTGCTCCTCCAGCTGCTCGGCGAGCTTGGTCATGATGTCCGCGTAGCTCGCGTAGCTGAACGGGGCGACGGCGTCCCACTCGACGAAGCGGTCCCGCGCCACCGATTCCTGCGCGGCGAAGACGGGGTTCTGCTTCATCCGCTCCGGCGGCAGCGAGGCCTCGCGGGTGTCCCACATCAGGACGTCCCCGGTGTAGGCGCCGGCGTTCTCCCAGGCGAGCCGCTCGAAGTAACCACCGCCCGCCGTGTCGGGATGCGCCGGGGTCTGGATCGGCAGCCCCAGTTCCCGCACGTAGTAGTCCAGGTCCGGGTTGCGGGCGGGGACGACGACGAAGAACTCCTGCTTCGTGCCGCCGACCGCGAGGATGCTGCGCCCCTGCGCGCGCATCCGCTCGCCGATGCCGCGCAACCGCTCCGCCGCCGCGTCGAACCGGGCCTGGTCCGCGCGGATCCGCTCGGAGTCCACATCGGACCCGAGCGAGCGGGCGAGCTCCTTGTAGGCGGTGATGGTCTCCGGCAGCGAGCGGCCGGACTGCTCGACACCGGCCGTCGGCACGAACTCCCGCACCCGGTCCTCCTGCTCGACGGTGAGGTGCCAGAGGCCGTCGAACTCGGCGTACTTGCCGCTGACCAGCAGGTCCGGGCGCAGGGCCGCCGCGCGCTCCAGGTTCAGCTCGCCGTAGCCGGGGCCGGTCACGTCGGCGACCGCCGCCGGGTCGATGCTGCCCGCCTCCGGCTCGGTGGTGCCGTCGTCGCGCACCAGCGGGCCGAACGTGGCGGTGACCGGCACGCCGAAGTCGTGCAGCGCACCCGCGGCCGAGACCTGCGCGATGATCCGGTGCGGCACCTCGTCGCTGCGCACCTCGACGCCGCGGTCGTCGACGTAGGTCCAGCCACCCGCCGAATCCTGCGGCGCGGGCGCGGAACAGCCCGCCAGCGCGGCCACCGCCAACGCCAATCCGGCCACGCGTGTTGTCCTCACCATCATCCACCCTCCTCGCGGTGAGGTTAGGCTAGCCTACGAACCGGCGGAGTCGATGCGGCGAAGAGGTGTGACGATGGTCCAGCGGCCCGAGGTGCTGCGCCCCGAGTACGTGATGTTCCAGGCGCGGGTGGCGCGCACCGAGCGCCTCGGCCCCAGCTTCGTGCGGATCACGTTCACCGGCGACGAGCTGCACCGCTTCGGCATCGGCGGCGGCGACCAGCGCGTGAAGCTGATCCTGCCGCTGCCCGGCCGCACCCTCGTGGACATGCCCGGCGGCGACGGCTGGTACACCCGCTGGCAGGCCATGCCCGACGAGACCCGCCCCACGCTGCGCACCTACACGGTCCGCGCGTACCGGGAACGGCCCGCCGAGCTCGACATCGACTTCGTGCTGCACGGCGTGGACTCCGGGCACGGCGGCCCCGCCTCCACCTGGGCCGCGACGGCCGAACCGGGCGACGAGGTGGCGCTGCTCGGACCGGATCGGCCGGGCACCGGCCGGATGTGGGGCTGCGAGTGGTCGCCCCCGCGCACCGCGCGACGCCTCGTGCTGGCCGGGGACGAGACCGCGGTCCCGGCGATGGCGGCGATCGTGGAATCGCTGCCCGCCGACTCGCGCGGCGTCGTGTGCGCCGAAGTGCCGACGGCCGAGGACGTGCAGGACTGGCGCGCACCGCGCGGCGTGGAGGTCCGCTGGCTGGTGCGGCAACGGCCGAACGGCTCGCTGCCGCACGGGGCGCTGCTGGAGGAGTCGGTGACCGGAGCGCTCGGCGAGCTCGGACCGCGCCGCGCCGAACCCGCGGGCTTGGACGACGTGGACGTCGACGCGGTCACCCTGTGGGAGGTCCCGGAGGCCGGTTCCACCGACGGCGAGCTCTACGGCTGGCTGGCGGGCGAGGCCGCGGTGATCAAACGGCTGCGGCGGCTCCTGGTCCAGGAGCACAGCGTGCCGCGCGCCTCGGTGGCGTTCATGGGCTACTGGCGCGAAGGCCGCAGCTGATCATCCACAAAGGACTGATCGACCTTTCGGAATGATCTTTTGATCGGTGCCTCGTCAGCGGCGGAGCCACTGAGCAGCGACCGGCTTGAGCAAGGTGACCACCGGCGGGTTCTCAGCGGCTTCCTCGCGAGGACAGCGATTTCGTGGCGTAGGGAGCTGATCCCGCAGCGAGGAAGCCGCTGAGGTTCCGCCGAGCGACCAGCTGCGCAGGTCGCCCTGAAAGGACTCCTTGTCAACGGCCGCGGGCGACCCTTGGCAGCCACCCCCTCCCCGTGTCACGATCTCCGAGTTAAGTAAGGCTTACCTAACTGTCGGAGGTTCGAGTGTCCTCGCCAGCGCAGCAACCGGTACGCAGCGACTTCGCCGCCCGCCTCAGGTCCGACACCCGCGCCGACCACGCCCACGTCCAATCCCTGCCGTTCCTGCGGACCCTGCTCGCCGGCGAGCTCGAAGCCGACGCCTATGCCGTGATGCTCGGGCAGCACTACTTCGTCTACGAAGTGCTCGAACAGGCCGCGGAGGCGATGCGCAGCGACGTCGTCGCGGGCCCGTTCATCAGCGACCGGCTGCTCAGGTCGGCACACCTGGCGACCGACCTGCACCACTACCTAGGCCCCGACTGGCGCGAGGTGATCAAGCCGAGCGCGGCCACCGAGCGCTACCGCGAGCGGCTGCAGGAGGCGTGCTTCACCTGGCCCGGCGGGTTCGTCGCGCACCACTACACGCGCTGCCTGGCCGACCTCTCCGGCGGCCAGCTGATCCGCTCCGCGATGCGGCGCAGCCTGAACCCGCCCGACGACCGGGGATTCGCCTTCCTCACCTTCGACGACGTCCCCAGCAGCGCGGGCGTGCGCAACGCCTACCGGTTGCTGCTGGACACCGCGGGCTGGGACGAGCCCGAACAGCGGCGCATCATCGCCGAGGTGCGGCTCGCGTACCGCCTCAACGAGGCGGTCTTCGCCGACCTCGGCGAGCGGCTGCCCCCGCGAATTCCGCGCCAGCGCCGCTGAGCGCGGTTTCGGGGCGCGGAAAGGACTCGGACGCACCAATGCAACGTTTCCACTGAATTCCGCACTGATGCGGAATTCAGTGGAAACACTTGCACTACGCTGGATCGCATTGTCCGGACCGATTCAGCGCGGAGCCGCGGCCGGGGACATACCGGCGACAGCCGCCCGCGGCGACCCGGACGGGGCGGCGGAAACGAGATCCGTTTTAGGCCTCCGGACACCTTTCGTCCTCAATCACGCGCATCGGGTGGCGGCTCGATCGAAACCGCACGATCAACGCGCGACATGCCGATATCCCAGCACACAGCCGTTTTCACGAAGATCGCGAGATGCGCCGCGCGGCGCGCCGGACGTCCCGGATCGGGTCGAGTTCGCAATTCGAACGCCACGCGAAGATCAGGACCAGAAGGAAATCAGAATGCCAGAATCCGAGACCTCACGGCAATGACTCCTTCGGATGATCGCCGATGTCGCGGACAATGGATTAGCATTCAGCGACATGACCGCAACTCCACCACGACCGCGGGCCTATGTGCTCGGCGCCGAGCTGCGCGACGCGCGCCGCAAGAAAGGGCTCACGTTGCGGGGCCTCGCCTCGATCCTGGACGTCTCGCACTCCGTTCTGGTGCGCTGGGAGCACGGCGATCGGGTGCCGTCCGCCGAATCCGTGTCCGCCGTGTGCGTGGTGCTCGGTGTCAGCAGCACCGCGCAGGCCCGCATGCACAAGCTCGCGCGCGAGGCCGCCGCCGAACCGGCACCGGCGCTGAGCGTGGGCGCCACCGGCGGCTCGGACCAGCTCGCGACGCTGCTGGAATTCGAACGCACCGCCACGAAGATCACCGACGTCGCGCCGCTGCTCATCCCCGGCCTGCTGCAGGCCGCCGAGTACACCCGCGCGATCATGGAAACCGGCATCCCCGAGCGGGAGGCGAACAAGCGGGTCGCGATGCGGCAGGGACGCCGCGACATCATCACCCGCAAGCGCGCACCGGCGAAGTACACCGCGCTCATCCTCGAATCCGTGCTGCACCAGCCCATCGGCGTGCCCGGCGCCCGGCACGACCAACTGCGGTTCCTCGACGAAGTCGCCGAACGCGACAACGTCGAACTCCGGATCATCCCCGCCACCGCCGGCTGGACGCCCGCGCACGCCGGCCCCTTCGTGCTGCTGGAATTCGCGAAAGCGGACCCGGTCGTGCACCTCGAACACCACCGCTCCTCGGCGTTCCTGCAGGACGAGGACGCCGTCGACGCGTTCCGCTCCGCCCGCGACGAACTGGAACGGGTCGCGCTGAGCAGGGAGGACTCCCGCAAGCTCATCGCCGAGATCGCCGCGCGCGAACAGGTCCCGGCATGAACGTCGCGCCGCGGGGCTGGCGCAAGTCCTCGCACAGCAGCCAGGAGACCAACTGCGTCGAAGTCGGCGGCCTGCCCGGCGGCGGTGCCGCGGTGCGCGACACCAAGAACCGCGCCGCCGGGCACCTGAGCACCACACCGGCGCAGTGGTCCCGCTTCCTGCGCACCGTCCGCTGCCTCTGACGGAGGCCGGGCGGACGGCGCGACCACCGGTGCATCGCGATCAAGACGCACAACGATCGAGAGAGTCCGCCGCGAAAACCCTGCTCACGCGGTCCAGAGAGGAGGATCCGCGGCGGAACTCGCAACGGTTAGGTGATGCCGATCTTCGAGCCCGATGCCGTTGCGAGGTTGCCATGCCGATACCGTCCGACCCCTCGGATGCCATCGACACGAGCAGGCCGAGCTTGGCGCGGGTCTACGACTGCGCGCTCGGCGGCAAGGACAACTTCGAAGTCCACCGCGAACTCAGCAGGCGCATCAACGAAGCGGTCCCGGAAGCGCGGACCATCGCCCTGACCAGCCGCGCGTTCCTCATCCGCGCCGTGCGGTTCCTCGCCCGCGAAGCCGGCGTCGACCAGTACCTGGACTGCGGCTCCGGACTGCCGACCGCCGAGAACACCCACCAGATCGCCCAGCGCGTGAACCCGGAAGCCCAAGTGGTGTACGTGGACAACGATCCGACGGTCGCCGCGCACAGCAGAGCGCTATTGGCCGACAACGATCGCAGCCACTTCCTCGACGCCGACATCTTCGAGCCCAGCCGGGTCCTCGACGACCCGCTGGTGCGCGACAAGCTCGACTTCACGCGCCCTCTCGCGCTGCTGCACGTCGGCACGCTGCACCACTACGACGAAGCGGCACGCGGCAGGCCCGCCGCCGACATCGTGCGGGAATACGTGGCGGCGCTGCCGTCCGGTTCGTTCGTGGCGTTCAACCACTTCCTCGACCCCGAGGACGAGCACAGCGAACACGCGCACCGGGTGCAGAAGCTGCTCGCCACCGGACTCGGATCCGGATTCTTCCGCACCCGCGCCGAAATCGAAGCGATGCTGGCGAGCCTGGACCTGCTCGACCCCGGCCTCGTCGTCACCGACGACTGGTGGCCGGACGGGCCTCGGCTCACACCGCTGCCCGCGGCGGCGCACTGCGTAGCCGCGGCCATCGGCCGGAAGCCTTGAGTGTTGACGGCTTGTCTTGCTCGGGTGTCCGGGTGGCGGAACCTCAGTGCCTTCCTCGCTGCGGGATCTTTTTCCCGAGTGGCTCCGCCACGAGGGAAAAAGCTGTCCTCGCGAGGAAGCAGCTGAGAACCCGCGGGTGAGGACTTTTCGACGTGGGCTATGTGCTTCGCACATACAGGCACGGCCTTCGGCCGCCAGGCACGGCCTTCGGCCGCTGGCAGGGCAAACACCCACGAATTCGCCGGGGCGACTGCGGGCTCAGGACTCCGCTCACCTTGGGGAGATCCAGGTGCGGTTGGTGTCGTTCCTGGGTAGCCGGGGGCATGGGGTCGGATGTCGTGGAGGTGTTCCCGTTCCGGTTCGGGCGGGCGCACCGGGTGCTGGGGTTGCCGTTCGGCGTCGCGCCGCCGACCACGTGGGTGCGGGTCAGCGGCAGCGAGTTCACCGTGCGGTTCGGGCCGTGGTGCCTGCGCACCGGGCGGTCGAACATCATCGGCACCGCCATCACCGGCCCGTACTGCCTGCTGACCACGGCCGGGCCCGCGCGCATGTCGGCGACCGACGGCGGGCTGACCTGCGCCACCAACGGAGAACGCGGCCTGTGCGTCCGGTTCGCCGACCCGATGCCCGGCATCGAACCGCTGGGCCTGCTGCGGCATCCGGCCGTGACCGTCACGGTGGCGGAGTGCGACCGCCTCGCCGAGCTACTGGCTCCGTCAACTCGGCCATCCGGCGGCACGCGCTCCGGATGAACCGCAGCTGGGTGCTCCGGCCGAACAGCGCGAAACCCAAGCGCACCACCGGATTCGGGATCGAGGCCGCTCGGGAGAACGCGTGCACGCGGAACTCCACGTCGCCGCTGACGAGATCCTTGCGCACCAGGAAGTCCATCTGCCCCTGCTCCAGATGCCCCCGCAGCGTGCGGTAGTTCCACCCCCACACCCGCTCCCCGTCGCGCGTCGTGTCGGTGACCGACCCGACCCGGCACGGCAGCATGAACACGAGCCCGTGGAAATCGGTCTCCAACAGCAGTTCCGAGCCCACCAGGTCGTCCGAGGAACGGCAGGCGCGGCGCACCACGGTCGGATCGGCGAACTTGTAGTCCCGCGCCAGGGCGCACGCCCGCTCCCAAGGCCCGCCCGACAACGGCGGCCCCGGCGGCTCCCCCGGCAACGGCTGCCGGAAGTCGTCCACCTTCCACTTCGGACCGGGCTGCTCCGGATCGACGGCGTGCACGTCGAAGTTGACCGGCAACGTCCGCAGCCGTTCGAGTTCCCGGCTCAAGTGCGGGTCGTCGTCGCACCGCAGACCGGTCACGCTCACCTCCGCTCCCCGGCCGGCTCGCCCCGGCCGGTGTAGATCTCCACTCCGTTGCGCAACCGGCCACCGGACGCGGCGCAGACCCGGGTGCAGCACCGCACCCACATGTACGCCTGGATCTGCCGCGACAACCGCAGCCGGTCGTAGAGCAGGTCCGCGACCCAACCGCTGCTGCGCGCCCAGGACTCGATCTCGAACAGCAGCCGCATCCCGTGATCGGTGGCGCGGAACTCGATCTGCCCGGCCTCCAGGTGACCGCGCCGGGTCGCCAGCCGGAACGACGTCGGCGTCACCTCCAGCACCCGGACCGGTCCGTTCCACGGGCCGGGCATCCGCACCACCAGGTCGTCGCCCGCACGCAGGTCCACGTGATCGGCCTCCGGGGCGAAGACCGCCACCTCGCCCGGCACCATCCGGTCCGGGGCGGCGACGAACAGCGCCATCACCTCCTCAGCACCGCGCAGGTGCAGGTCGATGTCGGCGGAGTAGCGGCGGTGGAACAGCGGGCCGCAACCGTCCTCCGGCAGCTGCAGGTCCGCCGCCGGGCTCGGCGGATCCGGCGGGCGAACCTCCTCCTCGCACTCCACGAGGTGCACCGGGACGTCGCTGGTGAACTCGCGCAGCACCGCCAGCAGCAGTCCCGGCGGCCAGCGCCACAGCCACGGGAGGATCACACGTACCCGCCTTCGGTGCGGCGGCGGGCCCGGGCCCGCTCCACCGCGCGGCGCCGAGCCTGGTCGCGCATGACGAGCTGGGTCTGCTCCGGAGTCGGATGCCCCTCACCCATGGCGATCTCCGCGTCCCGGTACTGCTGCTCCTCGGACTCCACGGGCTGGCGCTCGTCGTCGAGCTGCTCCTCCGGGTCCGGGCGGCGGGTGCGCATCGGATGCTCCCGCCGGTACGGGTTGTCCGGCGGCAACCCGCCCGACAACCGCCCGTACAGGCCGGTGCACAGCAAGATCAGCCCGACCACGAGGCTGAACAGCACGTTCGGCATCCGGAACGCCAGCAGGTTCAGCGGCGAGTTCAGGATCGCCAAGTGCACCAGCCCGGACAGCAGGAACAACGCCCCCACGAACGTGGTCACCGTGGACGCCTGCCTGCCGCCCCACGCCGCGCACCCGATCAGCACCGCGCCGGCCACCAGGGAGATCACCGACAGCAGCCCGTTGCTGGACAACCCCAGCACCACGTGCCCCCGGGTGGAGAAGAACTCCAGCCCGCGAGCCAGCCCGAGGATGCCGAACACCCACAACCCCAGTCCCAGCAGCACCGCGCCGATCCGGTGAACCGTGTGCACCGGATGCGGTTGAACCGTTCTCCCGCGTCTCATCACCCACCCCCGGAACCCGTGATTATGCTCTGCGGCTACCCGGTATCCGAACCGGTTACACCGGGCTCCGCGCATCGCCCGGACGCCGGGTACCGCAGCGATGATCACCCGCCATACAGTGGTCGGCGCCGTGACAGCGACCGATGCGGAGTGGCCGGACGATGAGCCGCGACAACAAGATCTTGCTGGCCGCGCTCGCCGCCGGTTCCGCGCTGGTGCCCGCCGTGCTCGTCCTGGCGCTGCGCTGGCCGCTGTGGGCCTGGCTGCTGATCGCCGCCGGGCTGCTCGCCTGCGTCGGCGCCTACGCGCGGCGGCTGGTCCAGCTGCACCGGCAGCAGGAGCTGCGGGAGGCGCTGGTCGTGCAGCAGCAACGGCCCGCCGCACCCGCGGAGCCCGAGCCGGAACCGCCCCGGCAGCGGCTCGTGCGGGACGTCGCGCTGCCCAGCTCCGAGGACGACTACCGGTTCGTGTTCGGCGCGACGGTGTGGTGGCGGCGCCCGGTCGACGCGGTCGGCGTGGCGCACGAGAACCCGGCCGGGCTGGCCGTCGACACCCTGCTGACCCGCGCCCGCGAGATCACCTCCGTCGAACATCCCGGCGGGGCCGACGTGGTGGCGCACAAGCTGGCGGGCGCGCTCGGCGCGGTGCAGCGCGACCAGCACGGGCACGTGGAGACCTGGGCCGCGGAGGTGACGCTGACGCTGCCCGAGGACGACACCGACCGGCTGCGGCGGCTCGCCGAGGTCCGCAAGGACGAGCAGCTGTGGCACCGGGAACGCGACCACGAGCGCAGCAAGCGCGCCTACCTCGGTGACGAAGTGCTGCGCGACACCGGCAGCGCCATCGTGTGGTGGCTGGCGCGCAACGAGAACGACGTGGAACGCGCCGCCGAGCTCATCGGCACCCTCGCCCAGTTGTCGGCGGCGGCCAACGGCACCGAGATCGCCGAGCAGTTCCGGCACCTGGTGCCCTCGTCCCGGCAGGCCCCGTTCCGCGACGGGCTGCCGTTCCAGCGCGACTCGTTGTCGTTCAGCGGCACCTTGGACTCCGGCCAGTTCTTCTCCTACGGGCAGCTCTCCGCCGGTTCCGCCGCAGGCCTGCCCGAGGACGCCGAGCACAGCGCCATCGACCACGTGCACGGACTGATCGACAAGCTCAGCCCGGAATCCGAGGACACCGACCGCACCCAGCTCGCCACCCGCCTGGCGGCCCTGTTCGACGGCGCGGGCCAGCAGGACTTCGCCGACGCCATCCGACGCCGCTACGGCAGGTTCGGCCACCCCGACGACGCCACGATCTCGCCCTGAGGACCCCTCAGCCGAGGCGTTCGTCCCGGTAGCACCAGGCCCAGGACTCGCCCGGTTCGAACGAGCGGATCACCGGGTGGCCGGAGCCGTGGAAGTGGGCCGTCGCGTGCTGCCGCGGACTGGAGTCGCAGCAGCCGACGTGCCCGCATTCGGTGCACAGCCGCAGATGCGCCCACACGTCCAGCCCCAGCCGCGCGCAGTCCTCGCACGCCGTCCGGGAACCCGGTTCGGGATCGCGTCCCGCCGCCCGCTCCAAGTGCTCGCACCCGGCCACCGGCCACCTCCCGCGCTCGTCGCCGGAACTCCTGCGGGAATTGTCCCGTCCCGACGCGCCCCCTGGCGAGCCCGGCGACCGCGCGGCCCGCTATGACCGGGAACACGCCCGCGGAGCCTTGAGCATGCCGCGACGGCCAGGTGTTTCGTCGACTTCGACAGACCACCCGACCCGCCGAGGTGCCACGCCCCCGGCCGGGCAGACCGATCGGAGCACCGCATGACCACGCAGCTGGGCGCCCCGCCGAGGCGCATCGAGGCCGAGGAGTTCTTCGCGGACCCCTCGTTCGCCGGGGCGTCGATCTCGCCGGACGGCACGCGGCTCGCCTACCTGGCGCCGGCGCACGGGCGGATCAACGTGTGGATCCGGGGCATCGACGAGCAGCACGAGGACGCGGTCTGCGTCACGCACGACACCCGGCGCGGCATCCACGCCTACCACTGGACCGACGACCCGCGCTGGCTGCTCTACGAGCAGGACACCGACGGCAACGAGGACTGGCACCTCTACCGCGTGGACCTCGACGCGCCCGGCGAACCCGCGGTCGACCTGACCCCGTTGCCGCCGGGATCGCGGATGCTCGGCGTGGAGCCGATGAAGTCCGCCCCCGGCAGCGTGCTCGTCTCGATGAACCGGCGGCCGTTGTACTTCGACCTGTTCCGGATCGACGTCGCCACCGGCGAGACGACGACGCTGGTGGAGCAGTCCGATCCGCGGGGCGGCTACCTCGTCGACCGCGACGCGCGGCCCGCCTTCTACTCGACGGTGGCCGACGACGGGACCCACGAGTTCCACGCCGTCGACCCCGCCACCGGCGACCTGCGCTTCCTGCGCCGCCTGGGCGGCCCGGAGCACCCGGTGGGCGTGCACCCGCAGCTGGTGACGCCCGACGGGCAGGGCCTGCTCGTGGGCGTCTACCAGGACTCCGACGACCTCCGGCTCGTCCGCATCGACCGGACGACCGGCGAGGAGACCGTGGTCGCGGCCGTGGACGGCCACAGCCTGTGCACCTTGGGGCCGATCAGCGCCGGGCTACCGCCGACCGTGTTCACCAGCAAGCGGACCGGGGAGGTCATCGCGGCCCGCTTCGTCGGCGACCGGCCGATCGTCGAAGTCCTGGACCCGCACTTCGCGGAGGTGCACGCCGCGCTGTCCGAGCTCTCCGACGGCGTGCTGAGCTCGGTGTCCTCGGACGAGTCGGAGCAGCGCTGGGTCGTCTCCTTCATCCACGACCGCGAACCCGGGGCGACCTGGTTCTACGACCACGGCACCGGGCAGAGCAGGCTGCTGTTCCGCCCGTACCCGGAGCTCGACCCGGCCGAGCTGGCCCCGATGACGGCGGTGCGCTTCCCGGCCCGCGACGGGCTGCCGCTGCACGGGTTCCTGACGCTGCCGGTCGGCGTCGCACCCGAGCGGCTGCCGCTGGTGCTGCTCGTGCACGGCGGGCCGTGGGCCCACGACACGTGGAGCTACGACCCGTCGGTGCAGTTCCTGGCCAACCGCGGCTACGCGGTGCTGCAGGTCAACTTCCGCGGCTCCACCGGTTACGGCAAGCGCCACCTCACCAGCGCGATCGGCGAGCTCGGCGGCAAGATGCACGACGACCTGATCGACGCCGCCGACTGGGCGGTGGAGCAGGGCTACGCCGACCGCGACCGCATCGGCGTCTACGGCGGTTCCTACGGCGGCTACGCGGCGCTCGTCGGCGTCACCGTCACCCCCGATCGCTTCGCCGCCGCCGTGGACTACGTGGGCATCTCGGACCTGGCGAACTTCATGCGCACCTTGCCGCCGTTCGTCCGGCCGCACATGGCCAACAACTGGTACCGCTACGTCGGCGACCCTGCGGACCCCGCGCAGGAAGCCGACATGCTGGCCCGCTCCCCCATCACGATGGTCGACCGGATCCGCACGCCGCTGCTGGTCGCCCAGGGCGCCAACGACGTCCGCGTGGTCCAGGAGGAGTCCGACAACATCGTCGAGTCGCTGCGGGCCCGCGGGGTCCCCGTCGAATACCTCGTCGCCGAGGACGAGGGCCACGGCTTCGCCAATCCGGAGAACCAGATCCGCCTGTACCGCGCGATCGAACGGCACTTCGCCGAGCACCTCTGACGAGCGCGGGCACGTCCCGTCGCCGACCCGCCGCGCGGGTGTTCGCGGCGCGGCGGGGTCGGCGAGGCGCAGCGGCGCCGCGGCGTCCCTAGACTTCCGGCGGAACCCAGCCGCCGGGAGGACGGAGACGCATGCACCTGTTCCCGGATCTGATGGTGCTGCTGGCGGTGGCGCTGGCGATCACCGCCCTCGCCCGCCGGTGGGGGCTGTCCGAGCCGCTGGTGCTGGTGCTCGCCGGGCTCGCGCTGTCGTTCGTGCCGGGCGTGCCGGACTACTCGATCAATCCAGAGCTGATCCTCGTCCTGGTGCTGCCGCCGCTGCTGTACTCGGCGGCGCTGACCAGCTCCACGCTCGGGTTCCGCGCCAACGCCCGCCCCATCGGCTCGCTGGCGCTGGGCGCCGTGCTCGTCACGACGCTGGTCACCGGGCTGGTGGCGTGGTGGCTGGTGCCCGCGATGCCGCTGGGCGCGGCGCTCGTGCTGGGCGCGGTGGTGGCGCCGCCGGACGCCGTCGCGGCGACGTCCATCGGCCGCAGGCTCGGGTTGCCGCGCAAGGTGATGACGGTGCTCAGCGGCGAGAGCCTCGTCAACGACGCGACGGCGCTCACCGCCTACCGGGTCGCCGTGGCCACCGTGATCGGCACCGGGTATTCGCTGCCGGCGGGCGTGGGCGTGTTCCTGCTGGCCGCGGTCGGCGGGCTCGTCGTGGGTTTCGCGGTGGGCTGGGTGGTGCACCGGGTTCGGCAGGCGCTCTCGGACGGGGTGCTGGAGAGCGCGGCGGGCCTGCTGGTGCCGTTCGCGGCGTACCTGCTGGCGGAGGAGATCGGGGCGTCCGGGGTGCTCGCCGTGGTCGTCGCCGGTCTCTACCTGGGGCAGCGCTCGCCGACGGGCAGCGCCTCGGTGCGGTTGCAGGACCGGGCGGTGTGGCTGGCGGCCGACACGCTGCTGGAGGCGCTGGTGTTCGCGCTGATCGGGTTGCAGCTGCGCGGCGTCACCGAGGGCGTGGCGGGGCAGCTGGGCCCGCTGGTGCTGGTCGGGCTCGCGCTGACCGCGACGGTCGTGCTGGTGCGCGCGCTGTGGGTGTTCACCACGATGCAGCTGCCGGAACTGCTGCTGCGCCGCGGCAGCGCCCCGCCGTGGCGCTACGGCGCCGTCGTGTCCTGGGCCGGGATGCGCGGCGTGGTGTCGCTGGCCGCGGCGGCGGCGATCCCGCAGTTCACCTCGTCCGGCGCGATGTTCCCGCAGCGGCCCCAAGTGCTGTTCCTGGCGTTCTTCGTGACGCTGGGGACGCTGCTGCTGCACGGGGCCACGCTGCCCTGGGTGATCCGGACGCTCGGGGTCCGCGGCCAGGAGAACTACACGGACGCGCTCGCCGAAGCGGAGGCCGCGCACAACGCGGCCCTCGCGGCGCGGCGCAGGCTGGAGGAGCTGTCCGAGGACGAGGAGCCGCCGGAGGAGGTGACCGAACACCTGCGCCGCGCCGCGGAACGCCGCAGCAACCGGGCCTGGGAACGGCTCGGCCGCTCCGACGCGGAGGTCGGCGAGAGCCCCAGCGCCGCCTACCGCAGGCTGCGCGCGGAGATGCTCGCCGCGGAACGCGACGTGTTCGTGCGCTTCCGCGACGAAGGCCGCATCGACGACGAGGTGCTGCGCCGAGTCCTCCACGAACTCGACCTCGAAGACATGATGTTGCAACGCGAGTGACGACGGCTCGCGGGACTGATCGACGCTCCCGCCGGATGCTGCGAGCTCAGCGGGTGAACGACCGGATGTGGTCGAGGGCGGTGTCGAGCGCGATCTGCATGCTGCTCGCGTCCCGCCGCGCCTGGGCCAGCAGGTAGCCGCCCTGGAGCGCGGCGAGCAGGCCGGTGGCCAGGGCCGCCGGATCCGCCTCCTGCGCCAGTTCGCCGGTCTGCCGCATGTGCCGCAGGCCGGCGTGCAGTTCGCCCTCCCAGCGGTCGAATCCCCGCGCGATCGCCAGCCGGGCGGTCTCGGAGGAGTCGGACAGCGCGCTGGACAGCGAGCCGATGGGGCACCCGTGGGACCCCTTGCGGCTGCGGGTGGCGGTGACGATGGCGTCGCGCCACCGGTCCAGGCCGCTCATGGAGGTCGCGTTGCGCAGCAGGTGCTCCTGCGCGCCGAGCACCTGCCCGATCTGGAACTCCACGACGGCGTCGACGATCTCGGACTTGTCCGCGAAGTAGTGGTAGAGCTGCGACCTGCCGGTTCCGCTGACCGCGATGACGTCGTCGAGGCTCGTGCTCTCGACGCCCTGCTCGTGCATCAGCTCCGCGGCGGAGCGGACGATGCGCTCGCGGGTCGCGGCGCCCTTCGCGGTGAGGCGCTTCGGCTTGGCCGATGCGCGTGCTTCGTCGACCACGCGATCCTCTCTTTGTACCGAACGGTCCACTTGAGTCTACCTCATCGCCACTGGGAAACACTTTCCCTTGTAAAAATGTATCGCTTGGTACATTCTTGGCTCATTCGAACCGGACGAGGGGAAGCGTCGTGGCAGACATCGCCGCAGTCATGCGCCAGTTCCACGCGAACGACGAGGCCGCCTTCGGGGCGAACACCCTCGGCCTGCTGCTCCAGCTCAAGGAGGCGTGAACCATGATCGAATCACAGACCGCCCGGCCGGGACGCTTCACCGGCGCGGCGGAATTCGCGGTGACGGCCGGGGAAGCGGTCGCGAGGTACGGCCTCGTGCTCGTGGTGGGCTGGATCGGGGCGCTGAAGTTCACCGCCTACGAGGCGGAGGCGATCGTCCCGCTCGTCGCGCACCACCCGCTCATGGCCTGGCTCTACGAGATCGTCGGCGTCCGAACGTTCGCCGGGGCGCTGGGAGTGGTGGAAGTGGGAACGGCGCTGCTCATAGCGACCCGGCCGCTGTGGCCCAGGGCGTCCGCGGCGGGCAGCGCCCTGGCCGCACTGCTCTTCCTGGGAACGCTGAGCTTCCTGCTCACCACACCCGCTTCGGCAACCGGCGGATTCCCGTTCCTGTCAGCCGACGTCGGCCAGTTCCTGCTCAAGGACGTAGTACTACTAGGCGCATCACTGTGGACCTTCGGCGAAGCCACCCGAGCAACCCACCACTGACCCCACCGAGCACCAAGCCCGCTTTGCGGCCGAAGGCCGTGCCTGTATGTGCGAAGCACATAGCCCACGTCCAAAAGCCGACCACCCGCGGGTTCTCAGGCGGTCTGTCGCGAGGACGGCTTTTTCCCTCGTGGCGGAGCCACTTGGGAAAAAGATCCCGCAGCGACAGACCGCCTGAGGTTCCGCCACCCGACCACACGAGCAAAACGAGCCGTATAAAGCTCATTCCTCCAGGAAGCCGAGTTGGCCTGATAGTTCCTTGGCCGCGACCTTCATGGCTCCGACGACTTCGCGCATGCGCTTGCGGGAGAAGCGGTACGAGGGGCCGGAGGCGCTGAGGGCGGCGACCACTTCGCCGTCGTGGCGGTGCACGGCGACCGCTGCCGCGTTCAGGCCCAGTTCCAGTTCTTCGTAGCTGGTGGCGTAGCCGTCGCGCACGATGAGCTGGAATCCGCCGCGCAGCTCGGCCGCGTCGGTGACGGTGCGCGGGGTGTACTGCGCGAGGTCGCCGTCGAGCAGCACGTCCTGGTCGTCGACGGGCGCGTGCGCCAGCAGCACTTTGCCGCTGGAGGTCGCGTGCAGCGGGGTGCGCTGGCCGACCCAGTTGTGCGCGGTCACGGAGGCGGTGCCGCGGGCCTGGCTGATGTTGATGGCCACGTCGTCGTCGCGGACCGCGATGTTCACCGTCTCGCCGAGGTCGCCCGCGAGCGACTCGCAGAACGGGCGGCCGAGCCGGGAGAGGTCCATCCGGTCGGTGGCGGCACCGGCGAGCCGGACCACGCCGAAGCCGATGACGTACTTGCCGCGCTCCCCGAGCTGCTCGACGAGGCCGCGCGAGACGAGCACGCTGACCAAGCGGGAGGCGGTGGACTTGTGCACGCCGAGCTCGCCGGCGATTTCGGTGATTCCTGCTTCGCCGTGGCGTGCCAGCAGTTCCAGCACGCTCACCGCCCGGTCCACCGACTGCACTAGTGCGCCGGACCGTTCACCGTTGGGAGATCGTCCTGCGTTGACCACGGGTTCAACCGTATCCGTTGCGGGGAATTTTCCTCTCGAACCCTACACCGAGTTGCTGATTGCGCAACAATCGGACGGGTGTCGGCGCACGCCTTCCACCTGCGAAAATCCCGCACGGCCGACCGCCGCAACGCGCGGGTTCACCCGCGCGAACATCCCGGTGCGCTGGGATTTCAACCCGATTCCCGACGCCGGAAATCAGCGTCGCCGCGAATTCTCGCGAAGTCGCATTCCATTTCGATCGCGCGGCCGGTACTCGGAAGCACCTGCGCAGTACCGGCCCTCCGCGCCACCGCGGCGGGGGCGGACTCCGGCAGGCGGGAGATCAGCTCGGGAGCGCGTCGATCAGGAGGTCCGCCAGGTATCCGGCGAAGGAGCCGCGCACCAGCAGGCGGTAGCCGGGTTCCGGGGTGAGCTGCCAGAGCACGGCCTGGGTGCGGCCGACGAGCGTCTGCGCGCAGCCGCCCGCCGCGAACGCGCGCGGGTGCAGGTCCAGCGAGCACACCTGCTCCAGCACGTCCCGCGCGCGGGGCCCGGCGAGCCGCACGGTGGTGCGGTTCGCCGACACGTCCACCGCCGAACCGGCTCCGGCGGCCACGAGGCCGTCGATGACGCCGCCTGCCGCGCCGTCCGGGGCGATGATCAGCCATTCGTCCGGACCGAGCCCGAGCGCGGCCCGTTCCGGGGTGCCGCGCACCTCGTTCACGCCGCGCGGCAGGGGAATTCCGACGGCCCCGCCGAGCCGGTCCAGCGCGTCCGGCGCGGCGCGCAGGTTCACCTGGGTCAGGAACGGCTCCTCCGCGAGCAGCACGCCGCTGCGGGCGCTGTGCTCCGCGAGCTCGGCGGCGCGGGCCGCCAACGGGCTGCGGCGCAGGTCCGCGGTGGCCGCCCCGGTGGTTCCCGGTTCAGCGGGGCTGGTGACCGTCACGGCGGGCTCCTTCCGGGTCGTAGAAGACGGGATCGGTGACCTCGGCGGCGAGGTCGGCGCCGCCGATGGGCGCGTGCAGCACCTCGCCGACGCGGCGCCTGCCGTCGCGGACCAGCGCCAGCGCGAACGTGCGGCCCAGCGCCGCGCTGCGGTAGCTGGAGGTCACGTGCCCCAGCATCGGCACCGGCGGGGTCCGCGTCGCGTCGGGCTCGACGAGCTGCGCGCCCTCCGGCAGCAGCGCGTCCCGGTCCACCGGCAGCAGCCCGACCAGCTGCTTGCGATCCGAACGGGCGGTGTCGGGGCGGGCGAAGGAGCGGTCGCCGATGAAGCTCTTGCGCTTCGAGACCACCCAGTCCATGCCCAGGTCCAGCGGCGTCACCGTGCCGTCGGTGTCCTGCCCGACGATCACGAAGCCCTTCTCCGCGCGCAGCACGTGCATCGCCTCGGTGCCGTAGGGCGTGATGCCGAGGTCGGCGCCGTCGGCGAACACCGCGTCCCACGCCGCCTGCCCGTACCAGGACGCCACGTTGATCTCGAAGGCGAGCTCCCCGGAGAACGAGATGCGGCTGATCCGCGCGGGAATCCCGTTGCGCAGCACCGCGTCGCGGAACTCCATGAAGCCGAACCCGGCCGCCGAGACGTCCAGCTCCGGCGCCACCCGCGCCAGGACAGTGCGGGAATCCGGCCCGGCGACGGCGATCGTGGCCCACTGCTCGGTCACCGAGGTGCAGTGCACCGACAGCTGCGGCCACTCCGTCTGCAGCCACTCCTCCAGCCGGTCCAGCACGGCCGCCGCGTTGCCGGTGGTGGTGCTCATCAGGTAGTGCTCGGGCGCCAGCCGCATGGTGACGCCGTCGTCGAAGACCATGCCGTCGGCGGTGCACATCATGCCGTAGCGGGCCTTGCCGACGGTGAGCTTCGCGAATCCGTTGGTGTAGACGCGGTTGAGGAACTCCCCCGCGTCCGGCCCGATCACGTCGATCTTGCCGAGGGTGGTCGCGTCCATCATGGCCACTCCGGTGCGGGCGGCGGTGCACTCCCGCAGCACCGCGGCCGCCATGTCCTCGCCCGGCCGCAGGTAGTGGCGGGCGCGCTTCCACTGCCCGACGTCCTCGAACACCGCGCCCGCCCGCACGTGCCAGTCGTGCATCGGGGTGGTGCGCACCGGGTCGTGCAGCGCACCGCGATCCCGCCCGGCCAGCAGCTCGAAGCGCATCGGCCGGACCGGCGGGCGGGACGCCGTGGTGCCCAGGTCGCCCGGCTCGATGCCGAGCAGGGTGGCGAGCACGCCCAGGCCGAGCACGTTCGAGGTGGCGCCCTGGTCGCTGCCGGTTCCGAGGGTCGTGTAGCGCTTGACGTGCTCCGGTGAGCGCAGCCCCGCGTCGACGGCGCGGCGGACGTCGGCGACGGTCACATCCCTTTGCAGGTCGACGAAACTCGACTCCTCATCGCCCTGAATCATCCACAGTGGACGAACGCGGGCCGGCGCCGGATCGGCGTCGACCGGCGGGATCGGGGGCGCCACGACGGGGAAACCGGTCGCGGCGGCCGCGGCGGCACCGGCCGCGAACCCCTGCGCCAGGCAGTCCCGCAGCCCGAAGGAACCGCGCGCCGCGCCCACCGCCGCATCCCCGTCCGGCGCGAACGCGGCGATCTCGGCGTCCCAGACCAGCGGATCGCGACTCAGCTCCACCGCCGGATTCCACCCGCCGCCGACCGCGACCAGATCGCACTCCGGCACGTCCACCGGCCCCACCGGCCGCCCCCGGTCGTCGAGGGCGGACACCCGCGCCGCGGAGACCCACCGCTCGCCGGAGGTGCCGATCACCGCCGCACCCGTCCGCACCGGAACTCCCGCGTCCCGAGCCCGGGCCAGCAGCGCCGCGGGCGGCTCGGGGCGGGCGTCGACCAGCAGCGGGACCGACGCGCCCGCCGCCACCAGGTCCAGCGCCGTCGCGTAAGCGCTGTCCCCGGTCGTGCCCACCACGGCGCGCTCGCCCGGCAGCACCGCGAACCGCCGCAGGTAGCGGCGCACCGCCCCGGCGAGCAGGACGCCGGGGCGATCGTTGCCGGGGAACGCGACGGGCCGCTCACGGGCGCCGGTGGCCAGCACCACCCGCCGGGCGCGCAGGTGCCACAACCGCTGCCACGGCGGCCGCTGCTCCGGCGCGGAGTGCTCTGCGACAAGCAGGTATCCGTGGTCGTAGTGCCCGGTTACCGTCGCGCGGGTCAGCACCCGGGTCTCCGGTCGCGCGGCGAGCTCGCAGGCCGCGCGCGCGACCCACTTCGCGCCCGGCACCCCGTCGATCCGCTCGTCGCCGTCCAGCAGCGCGCCGCCGAGCTCGCGGTGTCGTTCCACCAGGTACACCCGGGCGCCGCTCCGCCCGGCGGCCAGCGCCGCCGCGATCCCGGCGGGCCCCGCCCCGATCACCACCACGTCCGCGTGCCGGTAGCGCTTCTCGCAGCGCGCCGCACCGCCCGGATCGGCGCGGCCCACGCCGGAGAGGCTCAGCGCGGCCAGCCCGTCGCGCAGTTCGACCTCGGTCGCGGGGACCATCGGCTCCGGGTCGTCGAGCACCTGCACCAGCGCGTTCGGCTCACCCGGATCCGCCGTGAGGACACCGCGCGGGCGGCCCAGGTACACCGACGGCGCCACCTCCAGGCGCCCGGCGGCCAGCAAGGCCGAGGCCAGCGTGTCGCCCGGATGTCCGCGCAACGGCACGCCGTCCACCTCGCACTCGACGGTCCGGCCGCGGTCGATGCGCCCGCCGGAGGGCAGCCGGGTCACGGCGCGAACTCGTTCGTGGCGGTGTCGCGGACGACGTCGAACCAGCGGCGGCAGCCGTCCGCGTGCACCCACCGCTCCGCGTAGCTGCCGCAGTGGTTGTCCCGCACGAACAGGTAATCCGCCCAGGCCGCGTCGTCCAGCGAGGTCGGGTCCACCGGGTACGGGACCTGTGCCTGCCCGCCGTAGCGGAACTCGACCTCGTCCCGGTTCCCGCACCAGGGACAGGGGATCAGCAACATCACACCCTCCGATCAGTGCGCGACGGCGGCGGCGCCGTGCTCGTCGATGAGCGCGCCGGTGCGGAACCGCTCCCACCCGTAGGGCTCGGCGAGCGGGTGCGGCGAGCCGGTCGCCACGGTGTGCGCGAACACCCGGCCCGCGGCCGGCGTGGCCTTGAACCCCCCGGTGCCCCAGCCGCAGTTGACGTACAGCCCCTCGAACGGCGTCGGTCCGATGATCGGCGAGGCGTCCGGGGTGACGTCGACGACGCCCGCCCAGGTCCGGATCACGTGCGCCCGCGCGAAGATCGGGAACAGCTCCAGCGCCGCCGCCAGCTGCCGCTCGATCACCTGCACCGAGCCGCGCTGCCCGTAACCGTTGTAGGAGTCGATGCCCGCGCCGAGCACCAGCTCCCCCTTGTGCGCCTGGCTGCAGTAGACGTGCACGTGGTTCGACATCACCACGCACGGGTGCACCGGCTCCAGCAGTTCGGAGACCAGCGCCTGCAACGGGTGGCTCTGCAACGGGATCCGCCAGCCGAGGATGTCGGTGAGCTCGCTGGTGCGGCCCGCGGCGGCCAGCCCGACCCGGCCCGCTGCGATGTCCCCGCGCGAGGTCCGCACCCCGGTGACCCGCTCGCCGTCGGTGACGAACCCGGTGACCTCGCACTGCTCGATCAGGTCCACGCCGAGCTCGCTCGCCCGCGTCGCCAGCGCCCACGCCACGTGGTCGTGCTTCGCGATGCCCGCACGCGCCTGCCACGTCGCGCCCAGCACCGGGTAACGCCGGTCCGGGGACACGTCGAGGATCGGGCACAGCGCGGCGACCTCGTCGGGACCGACGAACTCCGCGTCGATTCCGTTGAGGCCGTTGGCGAACGCGCGGCGCCGCGCGTCGCGCACCTCCTGTTCGGTGTGCACGAGGTTGAGCACTCCGCGCTGGCTTAGCAGGAAGTCGTAGTCCAGTTCGGCGGGCCACCGCTCCCACAGGTCCAGGGCGTGCCCGTAGAGCGCGGCGCTCTCGTCGAGCAGGTAGTTGGAGCGGATGATCGTCGTGTTGCGGGCCATGTTCCCGCCCGCGAGCCAGCCGCGTTCCAGCACCGCCACGTCCCGGATCCCGTGCTCTGCGGCGAGGTAGTACGCGGTCGCCAGCCCGTGCCCGCCGGCACCGACGATCACCACGTCGTAGGAGCGCCCCGGTTCCGCCGAGCGCCACAGCCGGGCGGGCGGATCAGGCAACCGCTCGGCGCGCGGCGCGGTGCCGTCAGGAGTGCGGGAATGGCGGGATCGCATCTGATCACCCACTGGGCGAGGAACGCCTGAAGTCCTGGTGCAGCCGAGGCTAACCACGCACGGTCACGCCGACAACCGGGATCGGCCGCGTCGGCTCGGATCGAGAAAAGCCGATCATTCCAACGAAATTCGCCCTCTCGTGTGCTTGACGCATCCCGGCGCGCAAGCGCACTGTTGCGTTTAACGCAGCCAGTTGTGACTAGCGCAACAACCCTCCAAGGGGCCGCCGCGGGGACTCCGGCCGGGCGCGCGAGGACGACATGCGTGTGATCGAGCCGAATTCTCCGGGGAGCAGCGGACCCGGCAGCAGCGTCGTGAGCCAGGGGGCGGCACATGGACGGCAGGGCACGAATCCTGATCGTGGGAGCGGGCATCGTCGGCTGCTCCACGGCGTACCACCTCGCGCGCGCCGGGATCACCGACGTGCTCGTCGTGGACCAGGGCCCGCTGTTCGCGACCGGCGGCTCCTCCTCGCACGCACCGGGATTGGTCTTCCAGACCAACAATTCCGAGCTGCTGACCCGGTTGGCCTCCTACACGGTGCAGCGGTTCACCACCGACACCCTCGACGGCGCACCGTGCTTCCACCAGGTCGGCGGCATCGAGGTCGCCACCACCGCGCGGCGCTGGGAGGACCTCGAGCGCAAGCGCGGCCTCGCCGCCGCGTGGGGCGTGCCCGCCGAGCTGATCGGCCCGCGCGAGGTCGCCGACCGCATCCCGCAGGTGGAGCACTCCCGCGTCTTCGGCGGCCTGCACGTCGCGAGCGACGGCATCGCCAAACCCGTCCGGGCCGCGGAGGCGATGGCACGGGAGGCGGCCCGGCTCGGCGTGCGGTTCGAAGGGCGCACCGAGGTGACCGGCTTCGACGTCTCCGGGGGCCGGGTCCGCGCGGTCCGCACCAGCGCCGGCACCGTGGAAGTGGAAGAAGTGCTGTGCTGCGCGGGCATCTGGGGGCCGAAGATCGGCGCGCTCGCCGGGGTGTCCATCCCGGTCCAGCCGCTCGCGCACCAGTACGCGGTGACCGGCCCGATCCCCGGACTCGGCGCGGCGAAGGAGCACGGCGGGGACGAGGTGGCGCAGCCGCTGCTGCGGCACCAGGACGCCTCGATGTACTTCCGGCAGATCCACGACCGCTACGGCATCGGCTCCTACCAGCACCGGGTGATCCCGGTGCGCGCCGAGGAGCTGGCCCCGACCGCCGCGGGCGACGGCGCGGAGGCGCCGCCCGGCGGCGGCCGCTGGGCGGGCATGGCCTCGGTGCACCCGTTCACCCCGCACGACTTCAAGCAGCCGTGGGACGACGCGTGCGAACTGCTGCCCGCGCTGGAGCGGGCCGAGATCGCCGAGGGCATGAACGGGCTGTTCCTGTTCACCTCCGACGGGATGCCGGTGCTGGGACCGTCGCGGGAGGTCGCCGGGTTCTGGGTCGCGGAGGCCGTGTGGATCACCCACTCGGCCGGGGTGGGCCGGGCGATGGCCGAGTGGATGGCCGACGGCTCCCCCGGCATCGACCTGCGCGCCGCCGACCTGCGCCGCTTCGAGGACTTCGCGCACAGCCCCGCCTACGTGGCCGAGCGCAGCGCGCAGAGCTTCCGCGAGGTCTACGACGTGGTGCACCCGCAGCAGCCCCCGCTGCACCCGCGACCGCTGCGCACCTCGCCGTTCCACGAGCGGGAGCAACGTCTCGGCGCGCTGTTCCTGGAGGCCAACGGCTGGGAACGGCCGCACTGGTACGAGTCCAACGAATACCTCGTCACCGGGCGGGAAATCGTCGTCCCCGGCGAGTGGGCCGGGCGCTACTTCTCCCCGATCGCCGCCGCCGAGCACCAGGCCGCCCGCGAGGGCGTGGCGATGTTCGACATGACCTCGCTGGCCCGCTGCGAGGTGAGCGGGCGCGGCGCGCTGGGGCTCCTGGACCGGCTCACCACCGGCAAGCTGGACCGGGCGCCGGGCTACGTCACCTACACGCTGATGCTGGAGCACACCGGCGGCATCCGCGGCGACATCACCGTGGCCCGGCTGTCGGAGACCGAGTTCCAGGTCGGGTGCAACGGCCCGCGCGACGTCGCCTGGCTGCGGGCGCACGCCGACGACACCACCTTCGTCCGCGACATCACCGGCGGCACCTGCTGCATCGGCCTGTGGGGGCCGGACGCCCGCGCGGTGCTCGCCCCGCTGGCCGACGTCGACGTGTCGCACGAGGCGTTCCGGTTCTTCCGCGCGAAGCGCCTGTTCGTCGGCGAAGTGCCGGTCGTCGCGCTGCGGCTGTCCTACGTGGGCGAGCTGGGCTGGGAGCTCTACACCTCCGCCGAGTTCGGCGGGCGGCTCTGGGACCTGCTGGCCGCGCAGGGCGCCGAGCAGGGGATCTTTCCCGCCGGCCGCGCGGCGTTCAACGGGATGCGGCTGGAGAAGGGCTACCGCGCGTGGGGCGCGGACATGTGGAGCGAGCACGACCCCGACGAGGCGGGGCTCGCGTTCGCCGTCAAACCCGGCAAGGGAGATTTCGTCGGCCGCGACGCCCTGCTGCGGCGCCGCGAACGACCGGTGCGGCGGCGGTTGTGCTGCCTGCACGTCACCGACGGCACGGTGCTGATGGGCGCCGAGCCGGTGTTCCCCGAGACCGGCCGCGACGCGGTCGGTTTCACCACCAGCGCGGGATACGGCCACAGCGCGGACATGAGCCTCGCCTACGCGTGGCTGCCCGCCGAACTGGCCGAGCCGGGCACTCCGCTGCGGGTGTCCTACTTCGACCGCCGACATCCCGCCGCGGTCGTCGCCGACCCGGTGTTCGACCCCGACATGGCTCGCATGCGGCGCTGAGCGCCCCCGCTCACCCGCATCGCGGTACCCGAAGTCCACACGTCGCCCGGCTCACCGCCGAGGTGCGCCGCCGCGCACCCCGACCGGGCCGGACAGATCGCTCACCGCAAAGGAGAACCCCTGATGGCAGTGAATCCGAACCCCGGAATTCTGCAGTACTCCCGGCTGCGCAAGTCGCCGTTCTTCCACGCCTCCCGGCAGCACGGCGTGAGCCTCTACAGCGTCTACAACCACACCTACCACCCGCGCCACTACGGCGACCCGGTGGCGGAGTACTGGGCGCTGCTGGAGGGGGTGACGCTCTGGGATGTCGGCGTGGAGCGGCAGGTGGAGATCACCGGGCCGGACGCGTTCGAGTTCACCAACATGCTGGTGCCGCGCGACCTCACCAAGTGCAAGGTCGGGCAGTGCAAGTACGTGTTCGTCACCGCCGAGGACGGCGGCATCATCAACGATCCCGTGCTGCTTCGCTTGGGGGAGAACCACTTCTGGCTCTCGCTCGCCGACAGCGACGTGCTGCTGTGGGCGAAGGGACTGGCCCACGGCCTGGGCATGGACGTGCACATCCGCGAACCCGACGTGGGACCGGTGCAGGTGCAGGGGCCGAAGTCGCGGGACGTGATGGTCGACCTGTTCGGCGAGTCCATCTTGGACGTTCCCTACTACTACGCGGTGGACCGCGAGCTCAACGGCATGCAGGTCGTCGTCTCGCGCACCGGCTACACCGCCGAGCTGGGCTACGAGATCTACCTGCACAACGCCACCCGCGACGGCGTGAAGCTGTGGGAGACGATCTGGGAGGCGGGCCGGCCGCACGGCATGCAGGTCATCGGGCCGTGCCACATCCGCCGCATCGAAGCGGGAATCCTGTCGTGGGGCTGCGACATCACCTACGAGACGAACCCGTTCGAAGCGGGCTACGGCTTCGAGAAGACGTGGATGGTGGATCTGGACCAGGACGCCGACTTCCTCGGCAAGGAGGCGCTGACCCGGATCAAGGCCGAAGGGGTGGCGCGCAAGCTCGTCGGCGTGCGCATGGGCGGACCGGGCGTCGGTTCGTTCAACGACGGCAGCATGATCGAACCGTTCGACGTGCACGACCCGCACGGCCTGCGCATCGGCGAGGTCACCTCCGCCTGCCACTCCCCCCGGCTGGACAGCAACATCGGCTTCGCCATGGTGCCGGTCGCCTACCAGGAACCGGGCACCGAGCTGGTGGTGCACACCCAGCACGGCCCGCAGGAGGCGATCGTCGTGGAGAAGCCCTTCCACGACCCCAACAAGGACATCCCCAAGCACCTCGAACGCACGGCCACGGCGTGAGCGAGCGGGGGTCGAGCTGATGGACACCAGCACTCAGCGGCTGCAGGAGATGTTGTGCCGCAGCAGGTTCGAGGTGCTGCCGGTGCGCGGAGCGGCGGAGCGGGCGGCGGTGCTGCCCGCGGGCAGCACCGTCACCGTCACCGCCTCCGCCGCGAAGGGCCTCGACGCGACGATGGACGTCGCGGCCCGGCTGGCGGCGGCCGGGTTCCACGTGGTGCCGCACCTGGCGGCGCGTTCCGTCCCGGACCGGGCGCGGCTGGCCGAACTGCTGGACCGCGCGGCGGCGCTGGGCAGCGACGAGGTCTTCGTCATCGCGGGCGATTCCCCGGTGCCCGCCGGGGAATTCCCGGACGCGCTCGCGCTGCTGCGGGCCATGGCGGAGCTGGACCGCAAGCCGGGCAAGGTCGGCATCACCGGCTACCCGGAGCGGCACGCGTTCCTGTCCGACGAGGTCACGATCCGGGCCATGGCGGACAAGGCGCGCCACGCGGACTACGTGGTCTCGCAGATCTGCTACGACCCGCGCCGCATCGCCGAATGGCTCGGCGAGGTCCGCGCGCGCGGCGTGCTGCTGCCCGTGCACGTCGGCCTGCCCGGCGCGGTGGACGTGACGAAGCTGCTGCGGGTGTCGATGAAGATCGGCCTCGGCGAATCGCTGCGGTTCCTGCGCAAGCAGCACGGCCTGGTCACGAAGCTGCTCGCGCCGTACACGCCGGACGCGCTGCTCGACGGGCTCTGGCCGCACCTGGACGAGCCCGCCCCGGGCATCGCCGGGTGGCACCTGTTCACGTTCAACGAACTCGACCGGACCGTCCAGTGGCGCGACGACGCCCTCGCCCGGATCCAGGAGGTTCCCGCATGACCATCCCGTCCGACCTGGACATCTCCCGAGCCGCGGCGCTCCGCCCGATCGACGAGATCGCCGCGCAGCTCGACATCGGCCCGCACCTGCTGGAACCGTACGGCAGGCAGGTGGCGAAGGTGTCCCTCGACGCGATCGAGGAGCTCGCCGACCGCCCGGCGGCCAAGTACGTCCTCGTCTCCGCCGTGACGCCCACCCCGCTGGGCGAGGGGAAGACGACCACCACCGTCGGGCTCGGGCAGGCGCTGCGGCTGCTGGGGCACCGCTCGGCGGTGGCGATCCGGCAGCCGTCGATGGGCCCGACGTTCGGCATCAAGGGCGGTGCCGCCGGCGGCGGCTACAGCCAGGTGGTGCCGATGGAGGCGCTGAACCTGCACCTGACCGGGGACATGCACGCGGTGACCGCGGCGCACAACCTGCTCTCCGCGATGCTGGACAACCACCTGCACAAGGGCAACGAGCTCGACATCGACCCGCAGCGGATCACGTGGCGGCGGGTGCTCGACGTCAACGACCGGGACCTGCGCTCCATCGTGACCGGCCTGGGCGGGCCCGCCGACGGAGCGCCGCGCCAGACCGGGTTCGACATCACCGCCGCCAGCGAGGTGATGGCGGTGCTGGCGCTGTCGAACTCGCTGCACGACATGCGGCGCAGGCTGGGGCGCATCGTCGTCGGCTACGCCCGCGACGGCTCCCCGGTCAGCGCGGAGCAGCTGCGGGCGGCCGGTGCGATGACGGTGCTGCTGCGGGAGGCGATCAAGCCGAACCTGATGCAGACCACGGAGAACACTCCGGTGTTCGTGCACGCCGGGCCGTTCGGCAACATCGCGCACGGCAACTCCTCGGTGGTGGCCGACCGCATCGCCGGGCGCTGCTCGGACTACGTGGTGACCGAGGCCGGGTTCGGCGCGGACATGGGCGCGGAGCGGTTCTTCAACATCAAGTGCCGCACCTCGGGCCTGCGCCCGGACGCGGCGGTGCTGGTGGCGACGGTGCGCGCGTTGAAGGCGCACTCCGGCAACCACCGGATCGTGGCGGGCCGCCCGCTGCCGCCGGAGCTGCTGGCGGAGAACCCCGACGACGTGCTGGCCGGCGCGGACAACCTGCGCAAGCAGATCGAGAACATCCGGCTGCACGGGGTGTCGCCGGTGGTGGCGGTCAACGCGTTCCCCACCGACCACCCGTCCGAGCACGCGGCGATCCGCGAGGTCGCCGAGGCCGCTGGCGCGCGCGTCGCGGTGAGCAGCCACTTCCTCGACGGCGGCAAGGGCGCGAAGGAACTGGCGGAGGCCGTGGTGGAGGCCGCCTCCGAACCGAGCCGCTTCCAGCTGCTGTACCCGGATTCCGCGGACCTGCGCACGAAGATCGACACGGTGGCCCGGCAGGTGTACGGCGCCGACGGCGTGTCCTACACCCCGGCCGCGGCCCGCTCGCTGCGGGACTACGAGGCGAACGGGTTCGGCACGTTGCCGGTGTGCATCGCGAAGACGCACCTGTCGTTGAGCTCGGATCCGGGGCTGCTGGGCGCTCCGACCGGCTGGACGTTGCCGGTGCGGGAGGTGCGGGCCTCGGTCGGAGCGGGGTTCGTGTACCCGATCTGCGGTGACATGCGCACCATGCCCGGCCTCGGGTCGCATCCGGCGGCGGAGCGCATCGACATCGACGAGCACGGTCAGGTCGTGGGGCTGAGTTGACCGATCTCGGCGTGAGCGTGCGGGACTTCCTGGACGAGGTGGCCGCGCCGACGCCGTCCGCCACCGGCGGTGTCGTCGGCGCGGTCACCGCCGCAGCGGCGGCCGGGCTGCTCGCGATGACGGCCCGGCTGCGCCGGGACCCCACGCGGGCGGCGCAGGCGGAAGCGTTGCGGCAGCGGGCGACGGAGCTGGCGGGCGCGGATTCCGACGCCTACCGAGAGGTGCTCGCGGCGCAGCGCCGCGACCGGGACGATCCCGGCCGGAGCGCGGCGCTGGCGGCGGCGCTGGTCGGGGCGGCGGGACCGCCTGCCGCGCTGGCCGCACTGGCGGAGCAGGTCGCCGCGCTCGCCGCCGAAGTGGCGGCCGAGGCGACGCCCGCGCTGCGGGGCGACGCGCACACCGCCGCCGCGCTGGCGGCGGCCTGCGCTCGCGGCGCGGCGATCCTGGCCCGGATCAACCTCACCGCCGCGGGCGCGGACCCGGGCGCGGCCGACGAGGCCGACGCCCACGCCGCCGCGGCGGCCCGCCACTCCCCTTGATCACCGCCAGGTGACCGGGAGTTCGTGCACCCCGTAGACGATCATGTCGGTGCGCAGCGGCACGTCGCCCGCGGGCACGTCCAGGCTCAACCCGGGCAGGCGGTCGAGCAGTTCGGCGTAACCGATGCGCATCTCGACGCGCGCCAGCTGCTGGCCGAGGCACTGGTGCACGCCGTGGCCGAAGGCCAGGTGCGGGCTGCGCGGCCGGGCCACGTCGAGCCGGTCGGGCTCGGGCCAGTGCTCCGGATCGCGGTCGGCTTCGGGGATGGACAGCAGGACGGTGTCCCCGGCGGCGATGTCGACACCGCCGAGCGTGAGGTCCTCGGTGGCGACCCGGGTGGTGCCGAGGTGCAGCACCGAGAGGTAGCGCAGCAGCTCCTCGACGGCGCCGTCCACCAGCGCGGGGTCGGCGCGCAGCGCGGCCAGCTGCTCGGGGTGTTCGAGCAGCGCGAAGGTGCCGAGGGCGAGCATGTTCGCCGTCGTCTCGTGCCCGGCGGTGAGCAGCGTGGTGGCGATGTCGACCAGTTCCAGATCGGTCAGCGCCGGGTCCGCGTCGCCGTGCACGAGCCCGGACAGCAGGTCGTCGCCCGGTGCTGCGCGCTTGCTCGCGACCAGCTCGCGCATGAACTCCCGCAGCTCCGCCCCGGCCCGCAGCCGCTCCTGCTCCGGGAGCCGGAAGTTCAAGCTGACCGCCGCGGAGCGCTGGAACCGGGCGCGGTCGGCGTAGTCCACGCCGAGCAGCTCGCAGATGACCAGGGACGGCAGCGGCAGGGCGAAGTCCGCGACCAGGTCGGCCCGGTTCCCGGCGGCCCGCATGTCCTCGATGAGCTCGACCGCCAGCTCCGTCACCCGCGATTCCAGCGCCCGCATCCGGCGGACGGTGAACTCGCCGATGAGCAGCCTGCGCAGCCGGGTGTGCTCGGGCGGGTCCATGAAGATGAACAGGCCGTGCCCGCTCGGCGTGGCGCTTTCCGGGGCGTGCGGGCAGGTTCCGGCGGCCACTTCCTCCGGGGTCAGCTGCAGCGCGTCGCGGTGGCGGAACTTGTCGGAGCTGAACCGGGGGTCGCCGAACGCCTCGCGGGCCTCCCGGTAGCCGGTCACCATCCAGGCGCGGGCCCCGTTGAGCAAGGTGATCGGCGCGACGGGCCCTTCGCCGCGCAGCCTGCCCAGCTCGGCGGGCGGGTCGAACGGGCACTCGCCCCGCTCGATCAGTTCCGGGGGCAGCGGCCGCCGCATCGCCGGTCGTGCCGGGACGGCGTTCGGGTCGGTGGTCTCGTCGGCAGTGGTCATGCGCAGTCCGGTTCCCGGGCGGCGTGCGCCGCCCGTGACGAGGGAGGTTCAGGTGGGTGCCGCGGGTCAGCGGGTGGGTGCGAGCAGCAGGCCGGTGAGGCTGTCGGTCAAGGCGACGCCGACCAGGTCCCAGTCCGCGGGTGCGCCGGTCTCGGCGGCGGCGCGCTCCTGCTCGGCGCAGGTGTGCAGGACCGCGAGCCGGGCCGTTTCCCGGCGGATCGCGGCGATCTTCGGCGGCAGCTCGGGCTTGTGCGCGGCCAGCGCCTCGTCGACCGTGCGCAGCAGCGGTTCCATCTCGGGCGCCCGCATCGGGTTGTCGCGCAGCACCGGGTCGGTGGCCAGTTGCGCGGTGAACCGCGCGCACCAGCTCGGATTGCCCAGGCCCGCCAGGTGCTCGACGTAGGGCAGCACCAGGCAGGCCACGTGATCGCGCGGGTCGTCGGAGCCGCTCGCCGCCTCGATCAGTTCCCCGGTGCGCCGGGTGATCGGTTCGCTGTGGGTGTCGCTGAGGGCGCGCAGCAGGTCCTCGCGGGTGCCGACGTGGTAGGCCAGCGCGGAGTTGTTGGCCTGCCCGGCGGCTTCGACGATCTGCCGGTTGGACACCTCGGAGAGCCCGCGCTCGGCGAACAGCCGTTCTGCGGTGCGCAGCAGCAGCTCCCGCGTGGCGTCGGCCTGCTCGCGCCGGACGCCGGCTGCTCGACCGGGCCTGTTCCGCACCGTTTCCGCGTCCACGACGGTCATCGTCTCACCACCGCGGCGGGCTTCCGCCGAGCCCACCGGCGCGCGGCGGCGCGGGTGTCCTCGTCCGTCATCGATCTCCTCCATTAAGAAACCCATCTGACTTAAATGCTAGCGTAGCTTTAAGTCGGCTGCCTGCACAACGCGGCGGTGGACGTGAGCGGACCCAGCACCGGAGGAGGAGCCGTGCGGATCGAGATCGACGAGGACAGGTGCATCGGAGCGGGCCAGTGCGTGCTGGCCGCCGGGGACGTGTTCGACCAGCGCGACGAGGACGGCGTCGTGGTGCTGCTCGACGACTCCCCCGCCCCGGAGCGGCACGAGGGAGCCCGCCAAGCCGCGGCGCTGTGCCCGGCGGCGGCCATCGCGATCCAAGAGGACTGAAGGAATCCACTGAGGACGGAAATCAGTCCTCAGTGGATTCGAGTCGCGCCGCCGGGATCACCCGACGGCGCGGCGCCGAACTAGCCCGAGGTCTCCTCGTCGAGCCAGGACAGGTACGCGGGGTTCCCGCCGACGATCGGGGTGGCGATGACCTCGGGGACCTCGTAGGTGTGGTGCGCCCCGATGTGCGCGATCAGCGCGTCGAGCCGGGACGCCGGGGTCTTGACCTGCAACTGCCACTCGGGGTCGTCCTGCACCGCCCCGTCCCAGCGGTAGAAGCTGCGGATCGGCACCACCTGCACGCAGGCCCCGGCCCGCGCCTCGACGATGCCGCGGGCCAGTTCCGCCGCCGCCGCTTCGGAATCCGTGGTCGTCACGACCTGCACGTAGTCAGCCATGCCCCGAGGCTATCGCCGACGCCCGACCGTTCCGGCGCGAGCGCGACGGCTCAACCCGACAGGCCCAGCCGCAGGTGCTCGATGTGGTAGACGGCTTCGTCGAGCAGCTGGGCGACGTGGTCGTCGTAGAGGCTGTAGACGACGCTGCGGCCGGTGCGACTGCCGCTGACCAGGCCCAGCGAGCGCAGCAACCGCAGCTGGTGGGACACCGCCGACGCCTCCATGCCGACGGCCGCGGCGAGCTCGCCGACGGGCCGCGCGCCTTGGCGCAGTTCGCTGAGGATCAGCAGCCGGGACGGCGTGGCCAGCGCTTGCAGGGTCTCGGCCACCGAAGACGCCGAGACCGCGTCCAGCTTGGCGGCGGGCGCGACGCCCTCGACTCCATGACCCATGCGCGCAGTGTAGCCACGACCCCACCTGAACACCTGCACATCTGAACAGTCATTCATGTATCTTGTGTGGCGCCGCACCCCCGTTCCCGAGGAACCGCGATGACCACGCTCACCGACCGCCCCGCACCCGCCGGACGGGCCGCACCGCGCCGCCGAGGCCTGCTCGCCCTGCCCGAGAGCCGGTGGGCCGGGGCCGCGCTGCTGGCGTTCCTGCTCGGACTCGCGGTCGACCTCGGCGGCGGACCTGCCTGGACCTCCTGGGCGCTCTACCTGCTCTGCTACGCCACCGGCGGCTGGGAACCGGCCTGGGCGGGGCTGCGGGCGCTGCGCGAACGCACGCTGGACGTGGACCTGCTGATGATCGTCGCGGCGATCGGGGCCGCGAGCATCGGCCAGGTGCGCGACGGCGGGCTGCTCATCGTCATCTTCGCGACCTCCGGGGCGCTGGAGGCCTACGCCACCGCGCGCACCGAGGACTCCGTGCGCGGCCTGCTGGACCTCGCCCCGGAGACCGCGGTGCGGGTGCGCGACGGCGCGGAGCGGACCGTGCCCGCCGCCGACCTGGTCGTCGGCGACGAGATCCTGGTGCGCCCCGGCGAACGCGTCGGCGCCGACGGCGAAGTGCTCGACGGCCGCACCGAGATCGACGAGGCCACGATCACCGGTGAGCCGATACCCGCCGCGAAGGCCCCCGGCGACGAGGTGTTCGCCGGAACCCTCAACGGCTCCGGCGCGCTGCGGGTGCGCGTCGCGCGGGACGCCTCGGAATCGGTGATCGCGCGCATCGTGGCGCTGGTGGCGGAGGCGAGCGAGGCGAAGGCCCCGACCCAGCTGTTCATCGAGAAGGTCGAGCAGCGCTACTCGATGGGCATCGTGCTCGCGACGCTCGCCGTGTTCGGCGTCCCGCTGCTGTTCGGGGCGGCCGTGGCGGACGCGCTGCTGCGCGCCATGACGTTCATGATCGTCGCTTCGCCGTGCGCGGTGGTGCTGGCGACGATGCCGCCGCTGCTGTCGGCGATCGCGAACGCGGGCAGGCGCGGAGTGCTGGTGAAGTCGGCGGTGGTGCTGGAACGGCTCGCCGACGTCGAGCGGGTGGCGCTGGACAAGACGGGCACCCTCACCGAGGGGGTGCCGGTCGTCGCCGAGATCCACCCCGAATCCGGGCACGGCGCCGACGAGGTGCTGGCACTGGCCGCCGGAGCGGAACACCGCAGCGAGCACCCGCTGGGCCGGGCCGTGGTCACCGCCGCCCGCGAACGCGGCCTGCCGATCCCGGACGCCGCGGACTTCCGCGCCGAACCGGGGCGGGGCGTGACCGCGCTCGTCGCGGGACGGCGGATCGAGGTGCGCGGCCCCGAGCAGCGCTCGGAGCGCGTGGCCGCCGTGGAGTCCGCCGGGCGCACCGCCGTGGTGGTGCTCGCCGACGGCGTCGTCGCGGGCGTGCTCGGCCTGACCGATCGGATCCGGCCGGACGCCGCCGCGGCCGTGCGGTCGCTGCGGGAGCTGACCGGCGCGGAGCCCGTGCTGCTCACCGGCGACCACGAACTCGCCGCCCGGCGCATCGCGGACGAGGCGGGGATCCGGGAAGTGCGAGCGGGACTGCTGCCGGAGCAGAAGGTCGCCGCCGTGCGGGAGCTCGGCGACCGCACCCTGATGCTCGGCGACGGGATCAACGACGCCCCCGCGCTGGCCGCCGCGCACACCGGTGCGGCGATGGGCCGGGCCGGCGCCGACCTCACCTTGGAGACCGCCGACGTGGTGATCGTGCGCGACGAGCTCGCCGCCGTCGCCAAGCTCGTCGACCTGTCCCGGCGGGCACGGCGCCTGGTCCGGCAGAACCTGGTCATCGCGGCCTCGTTCATCGCGGTCCTCGTGGTGTGGGACCTCGTCGGCGACCTGCCGCTGCCGCTGGGCGTCGCCGGGCACGAGGGGTCGACGGTGCTGGTCGGGCTCAACGGCCTGCGCCTGCTGCGCTCCCGGGCGTGGCGCTGATCCACCCGCGCACGCGCCGGGCTCATCGCGGATGATGTTTGCCGTCATCCCGAGTGGATACTCCAGAGCCGATGTACGAACACGGAGCACAGGAGGAACACCGCGACATGAGCGCCGAGGACGACGGCGGGACCAAGCGTTCCGGCGAGCAGGACGCGCCGAACCCCGCCGAGCAGGTCACGCTCGGCCTGATCACCGACCCGGACCTGCCGGAGCGGGTCGCCCGGCACCTCGCCGACGAACTGCCCGAACACCTCGGCGACGAGCGGGAGTGGACGGTCGAAGTGGACGTCGACCCGGTCACGGCGGGCCTGCACGGAACCCGGGACATCCTGCGCGCGACCCGGGACCGGTTGCAGCAGCGCAACTGGGACTACGCGATCACTTTCACCGACCTGCCGGTGCGGGCCAACGGCAGGCCGGTGGTGGCGGACGCGAACGTCGACGAGCACGTCGCGGTGGTGTCGTTGCCGACGCTCGGCGGCACCCAGCCCTACCGGCGCTCCCGGCAGGTCGTGCTGCAGCTGGCCGACGAGCTCACCGGCCGGGAAGGCGGCGCCGACCACCGGTACGGGCTGGACAGCGGGCTCACCGAGGTGGTCGCGCCGATCCGCCGGGAGGGCGAGCACGACGACGACGGCGAGGTGGACATCCGCTACACCGCCACCCGCACCCGGGGGCGGTTGCGACTGCTCAGCGGGATGGTGCGCACCAACCAGCCGTGGCGGCTGGTGTTCGGGCTGCGCAACGCCCTCGCGGCGGCGGTGGCCACGAGCGCGTTCGGCCTGTCCTCCAGCACCATCTGGCAGATCGGCGACCAGCTCGGCCCGATGCGCCAGATCATCGCCGCGGTGGGCTCGGTGGCCGTCCTGGTGGGCTGGCTGATCGCCGCGCACGGCCTGTGGGAGAAGCGCCGTTCGGACAGCCCGCAGGACCGCGAGCAGGTGCTGCTCTACAACACGTCGACGGTGCTCACGCTGCTCATCGGCGTCGGGGTTATGTACGCGGGGCTGTTCGTGGTCAACGTGCTGATCGCGCTGCTGCTGGTCCCGCCGAACCTGCTGTCGAGCACGCTGGGGCATCCGGCGGACTTCACCCGGTACCTGACGCTGGCGTGGGGGTTCACGACGATGGGCGTGGTCGCCGGCGCGCTGGGCTCCAGCTTGGAATCGGACGCGGCGGTCCGGCAGGCCGCGTACGGCTACCGCGAGGAGCAGCGCCGCCGCGAACGGGAAACCGAATGAGCCGCGTCCGCCGAATTCGCCGGACGGCGGTTCTCCCTCCGTCGAACATCAGGTGACCGCGCGCTTTTCCGCGCTCGACGAGCAGCGCACCCCGAATTGACCTTCGGCTGAACGGGTGACACCGAGCCGGGCCGCGGCGCACCGATCGGAGCAGCACCGAAACCGCCCCTCACCTGCGCATCCGATCGGCCGCCGCTGCCCGCCGGGTGAGCACACTAGGCTGTTCGCCCGAAATGGGCGAAGAGCGAATGAGTCACACATAGTTGTGTGGCGCAACCTTCCAGTTAGCCTCGCAAAGGAACTCGAAGCGGACTGAAAGGTGCTCAGGTGACCAGCACGCACGAGCAATGGGACATCGTTTCCGGAGTCGGGATCACCGCCCTCGCCGTGGCGGAAGGCCGCGCCGCCGAATCGGCCCGCGAGGACCGGCTGATCAACGACCCGTACGCCCGCGCCCTGGTGGACGCCGCCGACGCGCCCCAGCTCGCCAGCGCCGAAGCGCAAGAGCTGATGCGCGGCATGGTGTCGGACTACATGGGCGTGCGGACCCGGTTCTTCGACGAGTTCTTCCTGCGCGCCGCCGCGGGCGGTTGCGGCCAGGCCGTGATCCTCGCGTCCGGCCTGGACACCCGCGCGTTCCGGCTGGCCTGGCCGAGCGGCGTGCGGGTCTTCGAAATCGACCAGCCGAAAGTGCTGGAGTTCAAGGACCGGACCCTCGACGACATCGGCGCGAAGCCCGCCGCCGAACGGCACGCCGTCGCCGTCGACCTGCGGGACGACTGGGCGAGCGCGCTCCAAGACGCCGGGTTCGACACCTCGGTGCCCACGGCCTGGCTCGCCGAAGGCCTGCTGCCCTACCTCCCCGTGGACGCCGAAGCGCAGCTGCTCGACACCATCCACCGGTTCTCCGCGCCGGGCAGCCGCCTGTCCATCGAGCACGTCGCCGGTGACCGCGACCAGATGCTCGGCGACGAGATCCGGAAGGTCTCCGACCAGTGGGGCATCGACCTGCCGTCGCTGTTCAGCGTCGAAGACCGCCCCGACCCCGGCGACGTGCTCACCGGCAAGGGCTGGACCGTGCGCCGCGACCCCAGCACGGAGATCGCCGCCGGCTACGGCCGAACGTTCTCCGGCGTCCAGGAGATGTTCCACGAGCAGAGCCAAATGCTCACCGCCCGCCTGGAAGGCTGATCCCCCTGCCAACACGACATCGCCCGCCGGCCCCTTGAGGACCGGCGGGCGATGTGCATCGCACTACTGGCAAACCCTCACCTGCAGCAATGAAACCGTGCAACTGACAGTTGAAACTCACGCAGCGCTGACAAAGCCAGCCTGCGTCACCGACAACAGCCCCGTCTGTACGCGTAAGTGCTCAAGCGTCATCTGAGGCGAGGTAATCAATGTGTGCAAGGATCACGCCGCGTAGCCGGCATCCACGAGTTTTTGACTATTAAGAAGCCTCGGCACGCAGAGAGCGCTCGCAGGTCGCCCCGGCGGGCGAGGCAGATGCACGCGTTTTGAGGCAGGAACCCACAGGGATCGGCTCCAGACCGTACGTCGCGTTCTGGTCTGCTATCACCGAAGAAACGGTCGATGGCAGACTGGCGAATCAAGATCGACCGAGGTGCGCAGAGCTGCTACTTGAATCGTGGGGAGGCACTCGTCGTGACAGAGAGCGCCAGTGACGCAGGGCCATCAACAGTCGGGCCCTGGAACGCTGGGCGGAATCAGCTGGACGGACGAGTTGGAACGGCGGTGCAGGCAGGAAACGTCGGGGGTGACATTACGCTGAACATCGGCGCCCCGACCTCGCTAACGAGCACTGGGGTCGTGCCGACCCCTCCGAACCGCGTGGTGCCCCGTCCGGAGCTGTCCGACCGCCTGGTGGATAAGTTGCTATCCGACGAAGATGACGACGTGGTCGCGCTGGTCGGTGTCGCCGGAGCAGGAGGTTTCGGGAAGACCACCTTGGCTGCCGCTGTTTGCCGGCAAGAACGTGTCCTGCGGCAGTTCCCGGACGGCGTCCTGTGGGTGACCCTCGGCGAGCAGGTACAAGAAGCTGACCTGGCTGGGAAGATCAACGATCTGACCGTACGAGTCTCAGGACATCGCCCTCTGCTGACAGACCCCGAACAAGCTGGTCAACACCTCGGCGCGATCCTTGACAATGCAGAGTGCCTACTGGTCGTGGACGACGTCTGGCGGGCATCTCAGTTGGCACCGTTCCTACATGGCGGACGATCATGCCGTCGTCTCGTTACCACCCGGATGCGCGACGTGCTACCAACGGGCACGGCTCAAGTAGCGGTCGATGCTATGACACCTCAGCAGGCACGCACCGTACTCAGCGAAGGATTGCCCGCCAGCTCTGACAAGGCTTGGGAGCCACTACTTGCCCGCACTGGAGGGTGGCCGGTTCTCATGACACTGGCCAACCGGGCGGTCAGGAAGTACCTCCAGCGGGGTTTGCCAGTCCCCGAAGCAACAAAAAGGGTCGGAGATCGACTGGCGGCGAAGGGGCCAACTGCCCTGGATATCACCAATGCGAACCAACGCAGCCTTGCGGTAGCCGCCACCGTAGAGGTAAGCCTGTCGTTACTCGCCGAGGAAAACCATCACCTGCTGGAACGTTTCCTGGAATTGGCAGTGTTCCCCGAGGACGCGGTGATACCCCAACGCACGTTGGAAGTATTTTGGGGCCACACCGCCGGGCTCGACGACGACGATGTCGAGCAGCTCTGCATGCAGCTGGATGATCTTTCGCTAGTACAGGGCTACAGCCTTAACGCAACCCCCAGACTGCAGTTGCACGATGTTATTGGAGATTACCTTCGGCACCGAGCCGGCCTCCGCCTCACGTATTACCATCGATCACTCCTCGATGCCCATCGCGCAGAATTGACACGTACGAATGGGACGACGGCATGGTGGGAACTTCCGAGGAGCGAACCTTACCTATGGCGAACCCTCTCTCACCACTTACATCACGCGGATCGAAACGAGGAGCTCGACACCACCGTTTGCAATATTCGCTGGCTCCTCGCCGTCCTACACCGTGACGGCCCCGCCGCCGTGGAAAATGATTTAGCACATGTCAACGCCCCCCTCGGGGCGGCCCTGCGACGCGTCATCACCCAGAACGCACATTTGCTGGCACCAGTGGAACCTGACAATGCGCTCGCAGCCACTTTGCTGTCCCGTTTACATGGATACTCGGATCTAACTGACTACGTTGCCGCAGCGATCACGGCAGTACCTGGCCCCTATTTGTCGTCCGTCTGGCCTTTGCCGGACACACCGCATCCCGCCCTGCAACGAGTTCTCACCGGCCACCCTGAGCCGGTCATCACCACCGCGATCAGTCCCGATGGCACTTGGTTGGCCACTGGAAGCGAGGATGGCACAGTGCGCCTTTGGTCAGCCGAGGGAGCCTCAATCGCCACCCTGCACGGCCACAGCCACTCGGTCATGGCAGTAGTGATCAGCCCCGACGGCACCTGGCTTGCCAGCGCCAGTAGTGATCGCACCATTCGCCTTTGGGAGGGCGATGGGACCCCTATCGGCGCTCTAACTGGTCACACTCGTGGGGTTATGGCGGTGGCAATCAGCCCCGACAGCACCTGGTTGGCCACGGGGAGCGAAGACCGCACAGTGCGCCTCTGGTCGGCCGAGGGAGCCCCAATCGCCACCCTGCACGGCCACAGCCATGCGGTGACAGCTGTGTCGATCAGCCCAGATGGCACCTGGCTCGCCGCCGGAAGTCATTACGGCGCAGTTCGCACTTGGTCTTCTGACGGCAGCCACCTCGCCACCCTTACCGGACACACCGGCAGGGTCACGGCTGTGTCGATCAGCCCGGATGGCACCTGGCTGGCAACAAGCAGCTACGACGGCTCTGTTCGGCGCTGGTCTTCTGACGGCAGCCACCTCGCCACCCTTACCGGACACACCGACTGGGTCACGGCTGTGTCGATCAGCCCGGATGGCACCTGGCTGGCAACAAGCAGCTACGACGGCTCTGTTCGGCGCTGGTCTTCTGACGGCACCCATCTCGCCACCCTTACCGGACACACCGGGAAAGTCACGGCCGTCTCGATCAGCTTCGACGGCACCTGGCTGGTCACCGGAAGCGAGGACTGCACCGTCCGACGATGGACCGTGGGAGGAACAGAAACCGCCACCCTCACAAGTCACACGAGCACGATCACAACTATGGCGATCAGCCCAGACGGCAACTGGCTCGCCACCGGAAGCGACGAAGGAACCGTTTACCGGTGGGCGAATAATGGCAGCCTTGTCGCCACCCTTACCGGACACACCGGGAAAGTCACGGCCGTCTCGATCAGCCTCGACGGCACCTGGCTGGTCACCGGAAGCGAGGACTGCACCGTCCGACGATGGACCGTGGGAGGAACAGAAACCGCCACCCTCACAAGTCACACGAGCACGATCACAACTATGGCGATCAGCCCAGACGGCAACTGGCTCGCCACCGGAAGCGAGGACCGCACCGTACGCCTCTGGTCCTCCGATGGGGCGCCCATCGCCGCTTTGACCGATCACACCGATGCTGTAACGGCAGTGGCGATCAGCCCCGACGGCACCTGGCTGGCCACTGCCAGTCGTGACCGCACCGTGCGCCTCTGGGAATCCGATGGGACCCCTATCGCCATTCTGACTGGTCACTTCAATGGGGTTACATCGGTGGCGATCAGCCCGGACGGCACCTGGCTGGCGAGCGGAAGCAACGATCGATCCGCGCGATTGTGGCACCGAGAAGGAAATCACATCGCCACGCTAACTGGGCACACTAAGAGGGTCACGACTGTGAAAATTAGTCCTGATAGCCGCTGGCTCGCCACAGGAAGCGACGATGGAACTGTGCGACGCTGGGCTTCTGATGGCACACCTATCTCAACAGTGGCCGATCATTCGAGCAGAGTCACAGCTCTGGAAATCAGCCCCGACGACTCCTGGCTAGCCAGCACCGGCCACGACCGCATTGTGCGCCTGTGGAGCCAAAAAAAGGACATGTGCGTGTCTGCACTAAGGGTGGACGCCGATCCAGTGGGAGCCGGATGGCTTCCTGGAAGTTCGGAGTGCGCCGTGGCGGGCACTGCCGGTCCATACGTATTTCGAATCATTACGTAATTTCTCGACACAACAGGTTTTCGAACTATCCTTTTGCGATAATGCGACCTACCCGAAAGCGGAGCCTCAGCAAGACAACCGCTAAGGCTCCGCTAACCCCTAGTCCACCCCACACACCACGTAAAACCGAACCAACCCGGTCAGCGCACGACGAGGACGGGGCAGCGGGCGTGGTGGACGAGTTTGAGGGCTACGGAGCCGACCATCATGCCGGTGAAGGCGCCGTGGCCCTTGTTGCCGACGACCATCATGTCCGCCTGCGGGGAGAGCCCCACCAGTTCGTCGATGACGTGGCCGCGCACGAGGCGGGGGCGGATGTCGACCTTCGGGAACTCGGCCTTGATGGCTTCGGTCGTGTCGTCGAGCAGCTTGCGGGCGCGCTGTTCGAGCTCGGCGTCCGGAGTGGGCAGCCGGTAGCCGAACTGGACGGGCTGGTGCCACACGGTGATGGCGTGCACGAGTCCGCCCACCTTCGTGACGTACTCGGCGGCCCAGCGCAGCGCCCGCTTGGACTCCTCGGACCCGTCGATACCTGCTACCACGGTCTGCGGCATGATCGCGTTCCCCTCCGTCGCGGCCGGAAACCTTGATCGTATGGCACCGGAACGGGCCGTGCCACCGTCCTCGGACTCCTTATTGCTGGTCCACGGCCTGGACCCGGATCACGGCGGCGCCCTCTTCGTCGGAGGCGGCGAGGTCGACCTCGGCGCTGATGCCCCAGTCGTGGTCCCCGGCGGGGTCGGCGAAGATCTGCCGCACCAGCCAGCGCCGCGACTCCTCGGTGATCATCAGCATGGCGGGGCCGCGCGCGTCGGCGTCGGTGCCGATCTCGTCGTATTCGGCGAAGTAGCCGTCCAGGGCTTCCTCCCACGCTTCGGCGCCGAACTCGGGGTCGAGTTCGCCCAGCGGCGTGGTCCAGCGGCGGGCGGCGAGCTCGACGCGGCGGAACAGCGCGTTGCGCACCTGCACCCGGAACGCCCGCTTGTTCTGCGTGACGCGGGCCGGGCCCTCGTCGACCGGGGCGGCGTCGGCTGTGGGTTCGGCGCCGGGGTTGCGCAGCCGTTCCCACTCGTCGAGCAGGCTGGAGTCGACCTGGCGCACGAGTTCGCCGAGCCATTCGATGAGGTCGGTGAGCTCTTCGGTCTTCGCGTCGGCGGGCACCGTGTGGCGCAGCGCCTTGTAGACGTCGGCGAGGTAGCGCAGCACGAGGCCTTCGGAGCGGGCCAGGCCGTAGTGGTTGACGAACTCGACGAAGTTCATCGCCCGCTCGAACATGTCGCGCGCCACGGACTTCGGCGACAGCTCGTGCTCGGCGACCCACGGGTGGCCCTTGCGGTACATCTCGTAGGCCGCTTCGAGGATGTCCTGCAGCGGCTTGGGGTAGGTGACGTCCTCGAGCAGTTCCATCCGCTCGTCGTACTCGATGCCGTCGGCCTTCATCTGCGCCACGGCCTCGCCGCGCGCCTTGAACTGCTGCGCGGACAGCACCTGCCTCGGATTGTCCAATGTGGACTCGATGACGGAGAGCACGTCCAGCGGGTAGCCGGGCGAGTCCACGTCGAGCAGTTCGATCGCGGCCAGCGCGAACGGCGACAGCGGCTGGTTGAGCGCGAAGTCGAACTGCAGGTCCACGGTCAGCCGCACCCGGCGGCCCTGCTCGTCGGGCTCGTCGAGCTGCTCCACCACGTCCGCGGCCAGCAGGGCGCGGTAGATCGCGATGGCGCGCAGGATGTGCCTGCGCTGCGCCGGGCGGTCCTCGTGGTTCTCGGTGAGCAGGTGCTTCATCGCCGCGAACGCGTCGCCGGGCCGGTTGATGACGTTGAGCAGCATGGAGTGACTGACCTGGAAGCTGGAGACCAGCGGTTCCGGTTCGGCCTCGACGAGCTTGTCGAAGGTCTTCTCGCTCCACGACACGAAGCCCTCGGGCGCCTGCTTGCGCACCACCTTGCGCCGCTTCTTCGGGTCCTCCCCCGCCTTGGCCAGCGCCTTCTCGTTCTCGATCACGTGTTCCGGGGCCTGCACGACCACGTAGCCCGCGGTGTCGTAGCCCGCGCGACCGGCGCGACCGGCGATCTGGTGGAACTCGCGCGCCTTCAGGTGCCGGGTGCGCACCCCGTCGTACTTGGTCAGCCCGGTCAGCAGCACGGTGCGGATCGGCACGTTGATGCCGACGCCGAGCGTGTCCGTCCCACAGATGATCTTCAGCAGGCCCGCCTGGGCGAGCTGCTCCACGAGCCGCCGGTACTTCGGCAGCATCCCCGCGTGGTGCACGCCGATGCCGTGGCGCACCAGCCGCGACAAGGTCTTGCCGAACCCGGCGGTGAACCGGAAGTCCCCGATCGCCTCGGCGATCTTGTTCCGCTGCTCGCGGGAGGCGACGTTCACGCTCATCAGGCCCTGCGCCTGCTCCATCGCGGACGCCTGGTTGAAGTACACGACGTAGACGGGAGCCTGGTTGCCGCCCAGGAGCTCCTCGATCGTCTCGTGCAGCGGGGTGAGCGCGTAGCGGAACGTCAGCGGGATGGGCCGTTCCGCGGAGCTCACCACGGCCGTCGACCGGCCGGTGCGCGCCACCAGGTCCTTCTCGAACCGGGCGACGTCGCCCAGCGTCGCCGACATCAGCACGAACTGGGCCTGCGGCAGTTCCAGCAGCGGCACCTGCCACGCCCAGCCGCGCTCCGGCTCGGCGTAGAAGTGGAACTCGTCCATCACGACCTGGCCCACGTCGGCCTGCTCGCCGTCGCGCAGCGCCAGGTTCGCCAGGATCTCGGCGGTGCAGCAGATGATCGGCGCGTCGGCGTTCACGCTGCTGTCGCCGGTCATCATGCCCACGTTCTCGGCACCGAAGACGTCGACCAGCGCGAAGAACTTCTCCGAGACCAGCGCCTTGATCGGCGCGGTGTAGTAGCTGCGCTTGCCGTCGGCCAGCGCGGTGAAGTGCGCGCCGGTGGCGACGAGGCTCTTGCCGGAGCCGGTGGGGGTGCTGAGGATGACGTTCGCCCCGGTCACCACCTCCATCAGCGCTTCTTCCTGCGCCGGGTAGAGCTCGATGCCCTGCCCCGTCGTCCAGGTCGTGAAGGCGTCGAGCAGGACGTCGGGGTCAGGTGCGCTGGGGAGGTGGTCCGTGAGCTTCATGGCCCTCGAATCGTCCCTGGCGCGCTCGTGCGCACCTCAGCCGGGGTCCGGTGCGGGCCGGGGGCCGACGAGCTGGACCGTCCGAGCCACCGGAACTCACTCCATCGAGTGAAAGGCGTCGGGCCGGGGCTGGATCGGCCCGGCGGGGATCATCGACACTGTGCGCATGCCGGAACGACAGGTGCGGTTCGTCGGCGGACCGCTGGACGGGCGCGAACAGGGACTGCGCGATTCCGAGGCGGTGCACGGCCGTCTGCTCCGCCACGTCCACCTGCACGACGGCCCCAAGATCGAAACCTGCTACCGCCTCCACTACGCCCCCGACTCGGGCTGGGAATACCACTTCAACGGCCACTGAGCCGCAAACCCAACCCCTCCCCCGCCTGCTTTGCCGCCGAATGCAGTGCCTTGCGGCGAAGCCGTGCAGTTGGGCTGCGAAGCAAGCCTGCCTGGCGACCGAAGGTCGTGCCTGTATGTGCGAAGCACATAGCCCACGTCGAAAAGCCCTCACCCGCGGGTTCTCAGTGAGCCTCTCGCGAGGACAGCTTTTTCCCTCGTGGCGGAGCCACTCGGGAAAAAGATCCCGCAGCGAGAGGCTCACTGAGGTTCCGCTACCCGGACACCCAAGCCACACGAGCCGCCGAATCCAGTTGGGACGTGAGTCACAAGGAACCCGTCGTTTCGGGGGTGGGCGGGGTCCTACCATCGGTTCCCATGGCGCCCTCCGACAGGCTCTCGACGACGAGCAGCCCCCGGCCCAGCCTCAGCCTGGGCGGCGAATTCCCCGAGCCCACGCACCGGCAGTGGCTCGATCAGGTGGAGAAGGTCCTGCGCAGGACCGGCCGCATCGCGGAAGGTGATGCTGCCCCCGACGATCCGTCGGAGCTGCTCGCGACGCGGACCTACGACGGGGTCGCGGTGCGCCCGCTGTACTCCGCCGAGGACCGCGCCGGCGCGGACGCGTCCGGTTCGGGGCTGCCGGGCTTCGCCCCGTTCGTGCGGGGCAGCCGGCCGCAGGGCTCGGTCGCGGAGGGCTGGGACGTGCGCCAGTCGCACGGGAACCCGGATGCGTCGGTGTCGAACCGGGAGGTCTTGGCCGATCTCCACGGCGGTGTCACGTCGCTGGTGCTGCGGCTCGGCGAGGGCGGGATCGCGGTGGACGCGCTGCCGGACGTGCTCAACGGCGTGCACTTGGACATGATCGGCGTGGTGCTGGACGCGGGTGAGCAGGCCGCGAGCGCCGCCGACGCCTTCCTGGAGGTCGCCGCCGAGCAGGGCGTGGCGCCGAGCGCGCTGCGCGGCAACCTCGGTGCCGATCCGCTGGGCGTGCAGGCGCGCACGGGACGTGAGGTCGGCTCGGAGCAGGCGGTGGAGCTGGCGAAGCGCTGCGCCGCCGAGCACCCGGGTCTGCGGGCGGTCGTGGTGGACGCGCTGCCGTTCCACGACGCGGGCGGTTCGGACGGCGAGGAGCTCGGTGCTTCGCTGGCCGCGGGCGTCACCTACCTGCGCTGGCTGACCGAGGCGGGGTTGGACGTGGACACCGCGTGCGGCCTGCTGGAGTTCCGCTACGCGGCGACCGCCGATCAGTTCTCGACGATCGCGAAGCTGCGCGCCGCGCGGCGCGCGTGGGCTCAGGTGGCGCGCCGGTGCGGTGCGTCGGAATCGGCGCGGGCGCAGCAGCAGCACGCGGTGACGTCCTCGGCGATGCTGACGCGGCGCGACCCGTGGGTGAACATGCTGCGCGCGACGATCGCGACGTTCGCCGCCGGTGTGGGCGGGGCGCAGGCGGTGACGGTGCAGCCGTTCGACGCGGCCATCGGTTCGCCGGACGAGTTCTCCCGCCGGGTCGCGCGCAACACGCAGGCGCTGCTGCTCGACGAGTCGCACTTGGCGCAGGTCATCGACCCGGCCGGGGGTTCCTGGTACGTGGAGGAGCTGACCGACGAGCTGGCGAACGCGGCGTGGGCGTGGTTCCAGGAGATCGAGCGCGCGGGCGGGCTGCCGGAGGCGTTGCGCTCCGGGCTGGTCGCCGACCGGCTCGCGTCGACTTGGCAGAAGCGCAAGGCGGCGGTCGCCGATCGCTCCGACCCGATCACGGGAGTGAGCGAGTTCCCGAACCTCGCCGAGCAGCCGTTGCGGCGCGAACCCGCGCCGGAGCCGCCGTCGGGCGGCTTGCCGAGGGTGCGCTACGCGGAGGAGTTCGAGGCGCTGCGCGACGCCGCCGACGCCCGCCCGGAGCGCCCGGAGGTCTTCCTCGCCACGCTGGGCCCGCTGGCCACCTACACGGCGCGGGCGTCGTTCGCCCGCAACCTGTTCGCCGCCGGTGGCCTGGAGGCTAGCGAGGCCGGGCCGACGGAGTCCACCGCGGACGTCCTCGCCGCCTACGCCGAGCACCCCGCTCCGGTGGTGTGCTTGTGCTCGGCGGACGGGGTCTACGCCGAGCGCGCCGCCGAGACGGCGAGCGCGCTCAAGGAGGCGGGCGCGGAAAGCGTGCTGCTGGCCGGAAAACCCGGCCATGGACTGAACAATGTGGACGGTCACGTGTTCGCCGGGTGCGACGCGATCCAGGTTCTGCGCGCGGCGCACCGCACGTTGGGAGTCGAGTGATGAGCAGCATCCCGAACTTCGCCGACGTTCCGCTGGAGCGGGACGCGGCCGAGGGCGACGCGAACTGGGATTCGGCGGTCTTCTCGGCCACCGGCAAGGAAGCCGACGCCCTGGTGTGGGAAGCACCCGAGGGCATCGGGGTGAAGCCGCTCTACACCGCGGCCGACACCGAGGACTTGGACTTCCTGGGCACCAAGCCGGGCATCGCGCCGTTCCTGCGCGGCCCGTACCCGACGATGTACGTCAACCAGCCGTGGACGGTGCGCCAGTACGCGGGTTTCTCCACGGCCGCCGCGTCGAACGCGTTCTACCGCCGCAACCTCGCCGCCGGGCAGAAGGGCCTGTCGGTGGCGTTCGACCTGGCCACCCACCGCGGCTACGACTCCGACCACCCGCGGGTGTCCGGTGACGTGGGCATGGCCGGGGTGGCGATCGACTCGATCTACGACATGCGCCAGCTGTTCGACGGCATCCCGCTGGACAGGATGAGCGTGTCGATGACCATGAACGGCGCCGTGCTGCCGGTGATGGCGCTCTACATCGTCGCCGCCGAAGAGCAGGGCGTGGCGCCGGAGAAGCTCGCGGGGACCATTCAGAACGACATCCTCAAGGAGTTCATGGTCCGCAACACCTACATCTACCCGCCGCAGCCGTCGATGCGGATCATCTCGGACATCTTCGCCTACACGTCGCAGAAGATGCCGAAGTTCAACTCGATCTCCATCTCCGGCTACCACATCCAGGAGGCCGGGGCGACGGCCGATCTGGAGCTGGCCTACACCCTCGCCGACGGCGTGGAGTACTTGCGCGCGGGCAAGCAGGCCGGGTTGGACATCGACGCGTTCGCGCCCCGGTTGTCGTTCTTCTGGGGCATCGGGATGAACTTCGCGATGGAGGTCGCGAAGCTGCGCGCCGCCCGGTTGCTGTGGGCGAAGCTGGTGAAGGAGTTCGGTCCGCGGAACTCGAAATCGCTGTCGCTGCGCACCCACTCGCAGACCTCCGGCTGGTCGCTGACCGCGCAGGACGTCTACAACAACGTGGCCCGCACCTGCGTGGAGGCGATGGCCGCGACCCAGGGGCACACGCAGTCGCTGCACACCAACGCGCTCGACGAGGCGCTGGCGCTGCCCACGGACTTCTCCGCGCGCATCGCCCGCAACACGCAACTGGTGCTGCAGCAGGAATCGGGCACCACGCGCGTCATCGACCCGTGGGGCGGCAGCCACTACGTCGAGCGGCTCACCCAGGACCTCGCGGAACGCGCGTGGGCGCACATCACCGAGGTCGAGGACGCGGGCGGCATGGCGCAGGCCATCGACGCGGGCATCCCGAAGCTGCGCGTGGAGGAGGCCGCCGCGCGCACCCAGGCGCGCATCGACTCCGGGCGCCAGCCGCTGATCGGCATCAACAAGTACCGCTTCGACGGCGACGAGCAGATCGAGGTCCTCAAGGTCGACAACGCCGAGGTCCGCGCCGAACAGCTGGAGAAGCTGCGGCGGCTGCGGGAGGAGCGCGACGAGGCGGCCTGCCAGGACGCGCTGCGCCGCCTCACCGGTGCCGCCGAGGCGTCGATGTCCGACGAGCGCCCGAACGACCTCGACCACAACCTGCTCACGCTGGCCGTGGACGCGGCGCGGGCGAAGGCGACGGTCGGCGAGATCTCCGACGCGATGGAGAAGGTCTTCGGCCGCCACGCGGGTCAGATCCGTACGATCTCCGGTGTGTACCGGGAGGAATCGGGGCCGTCGGAGTCCTTGGAGCGGGCCCGCGAGGTCGTGGAGCGCTTCGCCGAGGACGAGGGCCGCCGCCCCCGGATCCTGGTCGCGAAGATGGGCCAGGACGGCCACGACCGGGGCCAGAAGGTGATCGCCACGGCGTTCGCCGACCTCGGTTTCGACGTGGACGTGGGCCCGCTGTTCCAGACGCCCGCCGAGGTGGCGCGCCAGGCCGCCGAGTCCGACGTGCACATCGTCGGGGTGTCCTCGCTGGCCGCCGGGCACCTCACCTTGGTGCCCGCGCTGCGCGACGAGCTCGCCGCGGTGGGCCGCGAGGACATCATGGTGGTCGTCGGCGGCGTCATCCCGCCCGCGGACTTCGACGCGCTGCGCGACGCGGGCGCGAGCGCGATCTTCCCGCCCGGCACGGTGATCGCCGAGGCGGCGCTCGGCCTGCTCGACGAGCTCCGGACCCGGCTCGAACTCGACTGATGCGTCCTTTCCGAATGAGCTGCGCAGTGGGTCGGGGGGCGGAACCTCAGTTGCTTCCTCGCTGCGGGATCGATTTCCCGAGTACGAGGGAAATCGCTGTCCCCGCGAGGAAGCAACTGAGAACCCGCCGGTGGCCGCCCTACGCACGTGGTCGCCGCTCAGCGGCTCCGCCGCTGACAGGACAAGCACCCGGCTCACCCCGCAAGGACTCCTGATGCCGCGCGAGATCGACGTCGAGGACTACGCCAAGGGCGTACTGGAGGGTTCCCGCACGAAGCTGGCGCAGGCGATCACGCTGGTCGAGTCGACCAAGCCGGCGCACCGGGCGAAGGCGCAGGAGCTGCTGATCGAGCTGCTCCCGCACAGCGGCGGGGCGCACCGGGTGGGCATCACCGGTGTGCCCGGCGTCGGCAAGTCCACGTTCATCGAGTCGCTGGGCACCTCGCTGACCGCCGCCGGGCACCGGGTGGCGGTGCTGGCGGTGGACCCGTCCTCGACCCGCACCGGCGGCAGCATCCTCGGTGACAAGACGCGGATGGCGACGCTGTCGGCGGATCCGGCCGCGTTCGTGCGCCCGTCCCCGTCGGCGGGCACGCTCGGCGGCGTCGCGCGGGCCACCCGCGAGACGATCGTGCTGATGGAGGCCGCCGGGTTCGACGTGGTGCTGGTGGAGACCGTCGGCGTCGGCCAGTCCGAGGTGACGGTGGCCGGCATGGTCGACTGCTTCCTGCTGCTGACGCTGGCGCGCACCGGGGATCAGCTGCAGGGCATCAAGAAGGGCGTGCTGGAGCTCGCCGACCTGGTCGCGGTCAACAAGGCCGACGGTCCACATGAGACGGACGCGCGCAAGGCGGCCCGCGAGCTGCGCGGGGCGCTGCGGTTGCTCACCCCGGTCAGCGCCTCGTGGACTCCGCCCGTTGTGACGTGCAGCGGGCTCACCGGCGCCGGGCTGGACTCGTTGTGGGAGCAGATCGAGCAGCACCGCGCCACGCTCACCGACACCGGCGAACTCGCCGACAAGCGCAGCCGCCAGCAGGTCGAGTGGACGTGGGCGCTGGTGCGCGACCAGCTGATGGCGGAGCTCGTCGCCCACCCCGAGGTGCGCGGCATCGTCGACGACGTCGAATCCCACGTCCGCGCGGGCGAACTCACCGCGTCCCTGGCGGCGGAGAGGCTGCTGCGCGCCTTCCGCGAGCGGTGACCGCGCGCTGGATCCGCGCGGGCGTCCGAGGATCATGCACCGCATGTCCGCATGGGTCATCGAAGCCGAGCCGGTCGACGACGCGGGGATCGACGCGTTGATCCGGGAGTTCACCGCCGAGGTCGGCCGCCGTCTTCTGGGACGTCCGGCGACCGGCGCGGAGCTGCGCGCGGTGCTCGACCGCGATCCGCACGGCGACCTGGCCCCGCCGCGGGGAACGTTCCTCGTCGCGCGGGACGACGACGGCGATCTCATCGGATGCGTCGGCGCGCGGCTGCTGGACGACCTCCCCGCGACGGCGGAGCTCAAGCGGATGTACGTGCGCCCCGCGCACCGCGGGGCCGGCGTGGGCCGTGCGCTGCTGGTGGCCGCCGAGCAGGCCGCCGCGGCCCTGGGCGCTACCCGGATCGTCCTCGACACCAGGACGGTGCTCGTCGAGGCGCGGACGCTCTACAGCTCCCACGGGTACCGGGAGACGGCGCCGTACAACGACCACGGCGACGCGGAGCACTGGTACGCGAAGACCCTCCGCTGAGCGGGGCGACGGGCCGCGCGCCCACTACTGCCCGCAGGCCGGGCATTCGGGTAGTGCGGCTGCTCCGGATGGCCGTTTTTCCGGACTTTCCGGGAGGTTTCGACCCTGCCGGGGTGCCCGGAGGCGGTACACCGTCCTCGGGCACTCGCTTCGGAGGTCGGGATGGCCGAGGAGATCCGCAACGTCTTCACCGGAACCGCGCGCAACGTCGTGCAGGTGGGCAAGGTCGACGGCGACGTGCACTTCCACCAGCGGACCGCTCCGGAGGTCCCGGTGCCGAAGCAGTTGCCCGCCCGCGTCGCGCACTTCACCGACCGCGAGACCAGCTTGGACGCACTGGATTCCTGGCTGGCCGACCCCGCCGCGCCGACCTGGCTGATCGTCGGTTCCGGGGGCGTCGGGAAGACGTCGCTGGCCGCCTGCTGGGCGCACCGGGTGCGGGACCGGTTCCCCGACGGGGACCTGTACGTGGACCTGCGCGGTCACCACGTCGACCGCAGGCGGGACGCGAGCGAGGCGCTGGACGAGATGCTGCGCGCGCTGGGCGTTCCCAGCGAGCGGTTGCCCGTGGACACCGATGCGAAGTCCTCGATGTACCGGACGCTGCTGACCGGCCGCCATATGCTGATCGTGCTCGACAACGCCGCCACCGCCGAGCAAGTCCGCCCGCTGCTGCCCGGTTCCGCGCCCTGCCGGGTGCTGATCACCAGCCGCAACCGGTTGACGAGCCTGACGGCCAGGGAAGGAGCCACCCGGATGTCGCTGGACGTGCTGTCACCGGACCGCGCGATCGAACTGCTCCGCAGGGCCGCGGGCGCCGACCGGGTCGACGCGGAACCCGACGCCGCCGCCGAACTCGCCCGGTACTGCGGATTCCTGCCGCTGGCGCTGCGCATCGCCGCCGAACGGCTCGTCGCCGGAGCGCACCTGCGGGTCACCGAGCTCGTCGAGGAGCTGGCCGACGAACGCGACCGGCTGGACGCGCTGACCGTCGAGGAGGACGAGTTCACCACGGTGCGGGCGGTCTTCTCCTGGTCCTACCGCTCGCTGCCCGCGGACGCGGCGCGCCTGTTCCGGCTGCTCGGGCTCGCCGAGACCCCCGACGTCGGTTTGGACGCCGCGACGGCGCTGAGCGGGCTCTCGCGCGGCAAGACCCGCCGGTTGCTGGACGTCCTGGTCGGAGCGCACCTGCTCGACGAGCACCGGCCGCAGCGCTACCGCTTCCACGACCTGCTGGGCCTCTACGCCGCCGAATGCGCGCGGCACGACGAGAACGAGGCGGCGCGCGACGCGGCGGCGCGCGGGATGCTGTCCTGGTACCTGCACGCGACGATCGCCGCGTCCTGGCCGGCGGCGCCGAGCTTCACCCGAATCCCGATGGACACGCCCGACTCTCCCGGCTCCATACCGGAATTCGCCGATCGTCCGGCTGCGCTGCACTTCTACGACGAAGAGCGCGAGAACCTGAAGGCCGCGGTCCGGCAGGCCTCGGCGCGCGGGGAGCACGTGTTCGGCTGGCAGCTGCCGGTGGCGATGTTCGCCTTCATGCTGTCGCGGCGGCCGGTGGCCGACTGGCTGGAGACGCACCGCATCGGGCTCGCGTCGGCCCGCGCGCTCGGCGACGAGCTCGCCGAGGCATGGCTGCTGACCAGCGACGCCATCGCGTGGGGAACGGTGCGCGAGCACCAGAAGGCGCTGGTGGAGTTGCAGCGCGCGGTCTCGCTGTGGGAGCGGACCGGCCCGGAGTGGGCGCACGCGTGGGCGCTGCGCGACCTGGGCAGCGTGTACTACGGGCTGGGCCGCGACGCGGAGGCCGACGAGACCTTGGAGCGCGCGTTCGCCATGCACGTCGCGCTGGGCGACGAGTGGGGCGAGGCCACCGCGTTGAGCGCGCTGGCCAAAGCCGAGTGCCGCCTCGGGCAGTTCGACGAGGCGATCCCGCACCTGCAGCGGGCCATCGAGATCCGCCGCTCGCACGGCGACCGCCGCAACGAGGCCAGCTGCTTGAGCGAGATCGGGCTGGTGCTGGGCGCGATGGGCAGCACCGACGAGGCCGCCGAGCACTTGGAGCAGGCGCTGGCGCTGCACCAGGAGACCGAGTACGGCTACGGCGAGGCCATGGATCGCGAGCGGCTCGCCGACCTCTACGAGCGCACCGGACGCCCCGAGCAGGCCGGCGAGCAGCGCCGGGCCGCGGCGCGGCTCTACGACGAACTCGGCGTCCCGCACGAACTCGCCGGGTGAGGCGGCTGCCTCCCGGCGCTCGTCCTGCTCGGGGCGGAGGAACCTCCGTCGCCTGCCACGACGCGTTCGAGGACGTTCGCCGCGGGCCTGGCGGCCTCCGAGCATTCAGTTCGAGCATTGACAGTTAGAGCTCGAACTGTCAGAGTTCTGACCGTGGACGCACCGGACGACATGCTCACCAGCACCCTCGAACTGCTGCGCTGGATCGGATGGGCGCAGCGGAAGGCCGGCGAGGACTGGATCCGGGCCCGCGACATCACCTTCGAACAGGGTTTCGTGCTCCGGCAACTGGTCCGCAATCCCGGCTCGATCCAACGCGACCTCGCGCAGCTGACCCGCACCAGCGCGGCCAGCGTCTCCAGCCTGCTGCAGGGACTGGAGCGCCGGGGCCTCGTCGAGCGGCGCACCGAGCCCGGCAACGAGCGCAGCAAGCGCGTGTACGCGACGGAGGCGGGCGCCGAAGTCGTCTCCGGGTTCGACTCCGCGATGGCCGCCACCGAGGAGTCGGTGCTGGCCCCGCTGGACCAGGCCGAACGAGCGACCCTGCACGACCTGCTCACGAAGGTCACCGCAGAACTCCCGCGCCCGACGCGGCCGTAGCCGCATAACGCCCCGCTACCCGGAACATCCCGCGCCGCGCAGGCCACGCCTGCGCGCGCTAGAACCTGCTCGCACGAAGGAGCCACCCATGCGCACTCCCGTCACGATCATCGGCGCGGGGCTCGGCGGACTCGCACTGGCCCGCGTCCTGCACCTGCGCGGCATCCCGGTGGAAGTCCACGAGGCGGAGCCCTCGCCGACCGCGCGGTCGCAGGGCGGACTGCTCGACATCCACGAGCACGACGGGCAGCTCGCCCTCGAAGCGGCCGGGCTGATCGACGAGTTCCGCGCCCTCGTCCTGGAGGGCCACCAGGCGACGCGGTTCCTCCACCCGGACGGAACCGTCCTGCTCGACCTGCCCGACGACGGCACGGGCGGACGCCCCGAGGTGCACCGCGGCGAGCTGCGGCGGATGCTGCTCGACTCGCTGCCGACAGGCGCCGTCCGGTGGGGCCGCAAGGTCCGCGGCGCCCGCGCGCTCGGCGAGGGGCGCCACGAGGTGACCTTCGCCGACGGCACCACGATCACCACGAGCCTCCTGGTCGGCGCGGACGGCGCCTGGTCCCGGATCCGGCCGCTGCTGTCCGCCGACGTGCCCGAGTACCCCGGCCGGTCGTTCGTCGAGACCTACCTGTTCGACAGCGACGCCCGGCACCCCGCCACCGCGAAGGCCGTCGGTGGCGGATCGATGTTCGCGCTCGCACCGGGCAGCGGGATCCAGACCCACCGGGAGCGCAACGGCACCCTGCACACCTACGTGGCGCTCACCGAACCGCAGGAGTGGTTCGCGGACATCGACTTCACCGACACCGCAGCGGCCACCGCGCGCCTCGCGCGGGAATTCGACGGCTGGGCGCCGGAACTCACCGCGCTGATCACCGACAGCGACACCCCGCCCGTGCTTCGGCCCCTGCACCACCTGCCGGTCGAGCACCGGTGGGAACGGGTGCCGGGCGTGACCCTGCTCGGCGACGCCGCCCACCTCTGCGTCCCGAACGGCGAAGGCGCCAACCTCGCCCTGCACGACGGCGCCGAGCTCGGCAAGGCCATCGCCGCGCACCCCGACGACGTCGAAACCGCGCTCGCCGAGCACGAGCGGGCGATGTTCGCCCGCAGCGCCGAAGCCGCCGCCGACGGCGACCGGCTCCACGAGCTCATGTTCGGCGCGGGCGCGCCCCACGACCTGGTAGCGGAATTCGCCGCCCACGCTCGGACTCCGTGAACGCCCGCCCGGTGCGCGTGACGGACAATGCGGGGATGGATCTCAGCGTGGACCCCGATTCCGGGGTGAGCCCGTTCGAACAGGTGCGGTCCGGGATCGCGGAGCGGATCAACTCCGGTGCGCTGCCGGTGGGCGCGAAGCTGCCGACCGTGCGGGGGCTGGCGGCGGAGGTGGGCATCGCCGCGAACACGGCCGCGAAGGCGTACCGCGAGCTGGAGCAGGCCGGGCTCATCGAGACCCGCGGGCGCGCGGGCACCTTCGTCAGCGCCGCCGGGGACCGCAGCGCCCAGCGCGCCGCCGACGCCGCCGCGGACTACGCCCGCACCACCCACGACCTCGGCATCCCGCCGCAGGAAGCGCTGGCGCTGGCCCGCGCCGCGCTGGGTTTGCCGCAGAGCTGACTCCGCCCCGGCGGGGCCGGACCGGCACCGGCACGAGGTGCCCCGATCGCGGCTCGGGGCGGTCGGCGTGGTGAGGCGGGACTCGTTGCCACCTCCCACCGGGCATGAGACGTTGGAATCGAGCCCGACGACGTGGCTCCCGGACGAGGGGTGCCGTACCCGGTGTGCGACAAGACGGCCCGGAGGAGTCCGTGATGTCGTGGATCGTTCTCGTGCTGTCCGGTGTGCTCGAAGCCGTCTGGGCGACGGCGCTGGGCAAATCCGAAGGCCTCAGCAGGCTCGGCCCGTCGGTGGTCTTCTTCGCCGCGTTGGCCGCGAGCATGGCGGGCCTCGCCTACGCCATGCGCGATCTCCCCGTCGGCACGTCCTACGCGGTGTGGGTGGGCATCGGCGCGGTGCTCACCGTCACCTACGCGATGGCCACCGGGGACGAATCGGTCTCCGCGCTCAAGGTCCTGTTCCTCGCGGCCATCGTCGGCGGCGTCATCGGCCTCAAGCTCCTCCACTGAGCCCCGGCACTGCCGGATGCGGCGCCGGGCAACCCGTCCTGGGAGGACTTCTCAGAGCCGCGCGACGAGGTCGCGCAGCGGGTCGGCGAGGTCGGGGTGGTCGCCCATGTCGACGCGGTGCAGGGCGCGGGACGCGACGTAGCGCAGCGCGGTGCGGCCCTCGCCGGTGTCGAGCACGTCGGCGAACGTCTCGCGCACCTTCGCCGCGACCGGCGGGACGAGCAGGCTGTAGCAGTACAGCGAGGCCGCGTCCGTGCCCGCCGGGCCGCGCCCCCACAGCTCCCAGTCGAGCAGGCCGAAGCGCGGGCGCACCAGGTTCGCCCAGTGCAGGTCGCCGTGCACCGTGTCCCAGTGCTCGATGTCCAGGTCGTGGCCGAGCTTGTCCCGCACGGCCCGCTGGATGTCCGGTTCGTCGTTGCGCAGCCGCAGCGTCGGCACCACCCGGATCGTGTCCAGCGCGGTGCGCAGCTCGGCCCACCAGTCGTCGGAGAGGTCCGGTTCCTCGCGCAGCACGTCGGTGTCCGAGCAGCGCTGCCCCGGTACGAAGGTCATGAGTTCGGCGCGCTGCCGCCGCGTCTCCGCGAGTTCCCACTCCACCAGGCCGAGCACCCGCGGCTTGCGCACGCCGGTGATCGCGTTGGAGTCGGCGTTGCCGGTCCACCAGTCCCCTTCGGCCCACTGGATCTCCTCCGACACGACGCGCAGCCAGCGCGGCCCGTCGGGGCTGAGCACGGCCGCGCCGATGGAGCGCTGCCGCCACCCGAGCACCGGATCGCCGACCACGCGCACCGCGAAGTGCTCGGCCGCCCGGTCCAGGTTCTGCCGCATCCACGCGGCGAACATCTCGTCGGCTTCCTCGTTCGGAATCTCGTTCGGTGCCACCACCCGATCATGTGCCATCGGGTCGCGGCCCGCTCATCTCGGTCCCGGTTTCACCGTCCTCCGGAGTGGCCTTCGCCGGATCCACCCAGACCAGCCGGGGCCGGATGTGCGCACCGAAGCAGAAGTCCACTATGGACTTCTCGGCGGTCGCCGCGCTGCGGCGCACTCCCCGTTCGACCGAGACCACCTCGACCCGATCCGGCAGAGCCATCCCCCACGCGGCCACGCGCCCGTCCACTCGGCACCCGTACTCCTGGACGACGGCGAACAACCGGGGAGCGGAATCGGCCACGACGCCGGCCATGATCTCCACGAACTGCTCCTCGTCGCACAGCGGCGGCATCCCGGTGGGGTCGTTGACGAACTCGTCCAGCGGATGCCCTTCTTCGACCCGGTCGTCGCGTCGTGGATGTGCACCATGCGGTTCGGAGCGCTTGCTGAAATCGCGCTCTCCCAAGGCGACTCCAACGATGCGATCATGAAGGCGCTCAGCAATTACGGGTGATCGCACGAAGGAGCCGACCATGCGGGTGGATCCGTTGGAGAACACCGAGTGGCGGAAGAGCAGCTTTTCCGGCGGTAGCAACGGCGGCGGCGGTCAGTGCGTGGAGGCTGCCGCGCTGGCCGATGGGCGGGTCGCGGTGCGCAACAGCAAGCGTCCCGAGGACGGCGCCGTGCTGTTCACCCGCGCGGAGATGCTCGCGTGGGTGCAGGGGATCAAGGCCGGGGAGTTCGACGACCTCACCTGAGGGAGGCCGGGCCTCAGCCGGCGAGCCCGCGCATCGTGGCGATCTCGTCGGTCTGGGTGACCAGGACGTCCTGGGCCATCTCGTGCAGCCGCTCGTCGCGGCCGGTGGCGAGCACGTCGGTGGCCATCGCGACCGCGCCCTCGTGGTGCGCGGTCATCAGCCGGAGGAAGAGGCGGTCGAACTCCGCTCCCCCGGACGCTTCCAGCGCCGCGAGCTGCTCGGGCGTCGCCATGCCCGGCATCTCGGCTCCGTGACCTGAGTGCCCGTGCCCGGAGTGCCCCTCGTGCCCCGAGCCCTGCGCGTTCTCCGGCAGGTCGTGGGTGGCGAGCCAGCCGCGCATGGCGCCGATCTCGGCCGGTTGCGCGGCGCCGATGCGCGCCGCGAGCGAGCGCACGCTCGGATTCGCGGCCCTGGTCTCGGCCAGGTCCGTCATCAGCACGGCCTGCTCGTGGTGCACGATCATCATCCGCACGTAGTCCGCTTCGGCCTGCACCGGTTCAGCGCTCGCGAGGCGGTCGCGGTCCAGCGACGGCACGACCGACGGCTCGTCACCGGGCTTGCCGGGCAGGACCACGGGAGCACCGGCCGGTTCCTCCGGCGCGGCACCCGGTTCGCCCGTGCACCCAGCCGCCACCAGCAGCGCAGCGACGCAGCAGCCCACCGCGCCCCACCCGGCACGACCTGCCGCGACACGTCCGAACACCGGCATTTCTCCCCCGAACTCTCCTCGACCCGGCACCGAGCAGGGATTTCACATGCTGAAACAACCACTCGGACTATTGGGTCAACCATCCGTGGCCAAGATACTGATCGGAAGCGGTCGGGGTAACCGCTGTTCGACGACGGTCGGTGATCGGCCGGACAAATGGGGTGATGGCGTGGGTATCGGTCAGCGCAGCAGGAGGCGCATCGCGGGAGTGCTCGCCGCGACGGTGCCGTTGGTGCTCGGGGTGGTGTTCGCCGCGCCCTCGTCGGCGACGCCGCCGAACGAGCATCCCGAGGAGACCACCGGTGCCACCGTGCAGGCACGGCCGGCGGACACCGATCACAGCCCGAACATCGAGCACCTGGCGAACCTGCCGAAGCAGGCACCGTTCGACAACCTCGACAGCATCGGCACGGACATCGCGTTCAAGGGCGACCACGCCTACGTCGGCAACTACGACGGCGTCGTCGTCTACGACATCGCGAAGCCGGAGAAGCCGAAGGTCCTCACGCAGATCGTCTGCCCCGGCGGCCAGGGCGACGTGTCGATCTCCGGGAACCTGCTGTTCGTGTCCACGGACTACCCGCGCACGAACGACAGCTGCGACAGCCAGGAGGCCGACTCCGCGGACCCGCAGGCATGGGAGGGCATGAAGGTCTTCGACGTGAGCGACCCGGCGAAGCCGCGCTACGTCTCCGCGATCCGCACCGACTGCGGCTCGCACACGCACACGCTGGTGCCGGACAAGGCCGGCGAGGCCGTGTACCTCTACGTCTCGTCCTACGGACCGTCGGCGGAGTTCCCGAACTGCCAGCCGCCGCACGACAAGATCTCGATCGTCAAGGTGCCGCTGGACAACCCGGCCGCGCCCGAGCTCGTCGACGCCCCGGTGCTGTTCCCGGACGGCGGCAACCCGGGCGTGCCCGACGGCATCCGGGAGACCTCCGGCTGCCACGACATCACCGTGTTCCCGGAGCGCGACCTCGCCGCCGGGGCGTGCATGGGCGACGGCGTGCTGTTCGACATCTCCGACCCGGCGAAGCCGAAGGTGACCGAGCAGGTCCGCGACGACGAGAACTTCGCGTTCTGGCACTCCGCCACGTTCAACAACGACGGCACGAAGGTCGTGTTCACCGACGAGCTCGGCGGTGGCGCCGCCGCCACCTGCAACTCGCGGGTCGGCCCGCACCGGGGAGCCAACGGCGTCTACGACATCACCGGCTCCGGCGCGGACGCGAAGCTGGAGTTCCGCAGCTACTTCAAGCTGCCGCGCGAGCAGGCCGACACCGAGAACTGCGTGGCGCACAACGGGTCCCTGATCCCCGTTCCGGGCCGCGACATCATGGTGCAGGCCTGGTACCAGGGCGGCGTGTCGGTGTGGGACTTCACCGATTCGGCGCAGCCGCAGGAGATCGCGCACTTCGACCGCCCGCCGTTCGATCCGAACGAGCTGCAGCTCGCCGGTTCGTGGTCGGCGTACTACTACAACGGCCACATCTACTCCAGCGGCATCCAGGAAGGCCTCGACGTGCTCGCGTTGAACGACCCGCGCACCGACCCGGCCAAGGACGTCCGCTACGAGGAGTTCAACCCGCAGACCCAGCCCGTCCACGCGGGCTGAGCCGAGCAGCGATTCGGCCCCGCTCGTCCTGACGAGCGGGGCCGAATCGCGTTCACGGCAACGGGATGGGCGAGCTCAGTCGGGCTCGTGGGGTGGTTGGGCGGCGCCGAACTTCCGCAGCAATGCCTGCGCGTCCCACGCGGTCACCGGATCGCCGTACAGCGGGCCCACGGCGAAGTCGCAGCCCGCCTCGGCCCAATGGCGCTGCTGCTTCTCGTCGGCCACGTCCCCGGTGCAGATCTTCACGCCGCTGTCGTGCATCAACGGCAACAGCTGCCGCACCGCGCGCACCGCCGGATCGTTCTGGTCGTCGCAGCCGTGCACCATCTCGACCAGTTCGTCGGCCAAGCGCACGCCTTCCACGGGGATGCGGCGCAGCGCCCGCAGTTCCGGCGCGGAACCGGAGAAGCTGTGCAGCAGCGTGCGCACGCCCAGCGTCCGCAGCACGCGGATGTTCTCCAGCAGCTCCTCGGAGGCATTCATGATCACGCCGGTCGGCATCGCCAGGTGCATCCAGCTCGCGTCGAGGTCGCCGTCGTCGAGGACCGACCGCACCAACGCCACCAGATCCGGGTCGCGGACCTGGTTCTCGCTCAGCTCCACCAGGAAGCACGTCCTGAAACCGGCGCGGTGCCACGTGCCGACCTGCTCCCACGCGACGCGCAACATCCAGTCCCGCAACGACAACGTCACGCCGGAGCGTTCGGCGAGTTCCAGGCATTCGCCGTGCCCGAGCACCCCGTGCCCCGGCGGGCTCCACCGCAGCTGGGCCTCGACGCAGATGAGGTCGCCGGTGTTCAGGCCCACCGTGGGCCGGTAGCAGACCTCGAATTCGCCGAGCTCCAGCGCGCCCGGCATGATCGCCGCCAGCTGCGCCTCGGTCCGCTCGTCCGGGGCCAGGTCCGGGTCGAACAGCTCCCACTGCCGCGCCCCGGCGATCTCCGCCCGGCGCAGCGCCACGTCCGCGGCCCACATCATGTTCGTCGGGTCTCCCTCGGAGACCGGGCGGCGCACCACGCCGATGCTCGCCGAGGTCGCGATGCCGTGCCTGCCGACGTAGATCGGTTCGGACAGCTCCTCGTTGATGAGCGCGGCGAACTCCGGGATGGCGGGCGTGTGCGGGGATTCGCTGATCAGGATGGCGAATTCGGTGCCGCCGAAGCGGGCGACGAGCGCTTCCTCGTTCTCCACCAGCTGTTCCAGCCGGTGCGCGACGGCGCGGATCACCTTGTCCCCGGTTTCGTAACCCAGCCCGTCGTTGATCAGCTCGAAGCCGTCCAGGCCCAGGTGGTAGAGGGTGAGCATGCCGTCCGGCGGGAAGTTGCCCTGCGCGGCCTCCAGCCGGGTCCGGAAGTACTGCCGGTTCGCCAGGCCCGTCATCGCGTCGTGCAGCGCCTGGTACTGGATGCGTTCCTGCAGCAGGTAGAGGTCGCTGATGTCCTCGACCATCGTGACGATGTGCTTCGGTTCCCCCTCCGCACCGCGCAGGAGCGACACCGCCAGGTACGTCCAGGCCTGCTCGCCGTCGGCGCGCAGCAGCCTGCGCCGCTCCCGGAGCCGCTGCCCCGGGCCGCCTTCGGCGAGCTCGGCGTAGGCGGCGTTGAGGTACGCGGCCTCCTCCGGGTGGAACAGGTCGTGGATCGCCATCGTCAGCAGGTCGTCCTCGCGGTGCCGGAGGATCTCGGCCAACGCAGGATTGACCTCCATGAACCGGCCGTCGAGGTCGCAGATGGCGACGCCGATGGGCGTGCTGGTGAAGACTTCGCGGAACCGGGCGTCGCTGGCCTTGAGCTCGCGGTCCGCGCGCATCAGCGCCTGCGTGGTGGTGCGTTCGGCGCGTTCCCGGTCGGCGGCCGAGTAGGCCGCGGCGATCGAGGTGAGCAGTTGCAGCAGGTGCCCGACCGCGCCCACTCCGGACTCGCCGACGACGCAGTCCCGGATGAGTTCCAGCGTGCACGGCAGGCTGCGATCACCGGTGGCGTGCAGCTCGACCAGCCGCTCCCCCACGATGCGGCCGGATTCCTCCGCCCGTTCGGGGTCCTGCAGCGCCTCGGCGAGCTCGTCGACGAGCTTCGCCAGCTCGTGCTCCAGTTCCGCGTCCGACAAGCGGATCTCCGGGGAACACTCGGTGAGGCGCTGCGCCCACCGCAGGACCAGCGTCGCGCGCCACCCGGTTCGTTCCGGCAGCGGCCCGGCCCCGTTCCCCGCGTCGAGGGGGTCACCCATGCTCAGTTCACCTGTCCGTCGACCACACCGGCGGACCTAGCGCCGGCCCAGGTGAGATGACCGGCCACCAGGAGGCGGACGTCGCGCCCGGAGGCTGCCCGGCCTCCGGGTTCGTCGCACCACGTTGGTCCCCGAACGTCTCCCCGTATTCGCAAGACTACTGGGTGATGTCCAGTACGCGGAGCACCGTCCACTCGTCTCATCCGACCACCACCCGTGCCACGTTCGTGATCATCATCCCTCGGACGATGGCTTTTCGATCACTGGGCTTGCTCCAACGCCGTGCCCTCCGGGACGAGGTCGTCGAGTTCGGCCACGTCCGTGTCCGTCAACTCCACCCGATCGGCCGAAGAGTTCACTTCCAGGTGCTCGATCGACGAGGTTCCGGGGATCAGCAGCAGGTTCGGCGACCGGTGCAGCAGCCAGGCCAGTGACACCTGAGCGGGCGTGGCGCCGCGACGCTGCGCGATCGTGCGCACGACCTGGTCGCCGCGCACCCTGCTGTCGGCGACGAACGCCGAACCGAGCGGGAAGAACGGCACGAACGGCACGCCCAGCTCCGCGGTCCGGTCCAGCAGCGCCGCCGCGGTTCGGTCGAAGACGTTGTAGGCGTTCTGCACCGACGCGATCGGCGTGACCGCCTGGGCCTGCTCGAACTGCTCCGGCGTCACGTTCGACAGGCCGATGCCGCGCAGCAGGCCTTCCTCGCGCAGCTCGACGAGGGCGCCGAGCTGGTCCTGCAAGGTGATCCCCGGCCGGTCGACGGTGTGGCGCAGGTACACCACGTCGAGGGTTTCCAGGTGCAGGCGGCGCAGGTTGTCGTGCACCTGGGACTTCAGGGCGTCCGGGTGCCCCAGCGGCGGGAAACCGCCGTGCTGATCGCGGTAGGCGCCGACCTTGGTGGCCAGGACGAGGCCGTCCGGATAGGGCCGCAGGGCCTTCGCGATGAGCTCGTTGACCACCCACGGGCCGTAGAAGTCGGAGGTGTCGATGTGGTCGATGCCCAGCTCCACCGCGCGGCGCAGCACCGCCTCGGCGCGCGCCGGGTCGGCGGGCGGACCGAGGACGCCGGGGCCGGCCAGCTGCATGGCGCCGAATCCGATGCGGTGCACCGGGCGGACACCGGGGAGGTCGAGAACGTTCGTCGTCGTCACCCGGTGATGCTGCGTCACGGGACCGGTTCAGGGCAAGGCTCTCCCGGGGAGGCCACTGTGGACTTCCGGGCGGCATCACTGCTCGTCACAGGTCTGGTCCACTGGTGCGGCATCTGCCCGCCCGGTCCCGGCCGCGAGCGGATCCGCTGGTCAGAGCTGCGGGATGAGCAGCAACCAGCGGCCCCCCACGACGAGCGCGGCGCCGCCGATCAGGAACCAGATGCCGAGCCAGGCCGCCGCCGGGACGCGGACGAGCCGGGCCAGCTGGTCGGCGTCGGAGCTCGGCGCGCGGCCCCTGGTGCGCTTGCCGCGCAGCTCGGCGATCGGGCGCAGGCCGCCGAACAGCAGGAACCAGCTGAACAGCACGCAGCACGCGGCCTGCCACTGCGGGCTGGCGAACCAGGACACGGCGAACAGCAGACCGCCGGTCACGACGATCGAGAGCACGCCGTAGGCGTTGCGGATGGCCAGCAGCATCAGCGCCAGCAGCGCGATCGCCGCCCACAGCGCGGGCCGCGCCTGGTCGAACGAGACCAGCGCCGCCCCGCCCAGCCCCAGCAGCGACACCGCCGGATACCCGGCGAACAGGGTGAACACCATGCCCGGCCCGGTGGGGCGGCCGGTGGAGAGGGTGAGCCCGGAGGTGTCCGAGTGCAGCCGGATGCCGTTGAGCTTGCGACCGCTGAGCAGCGCGACGACGGCGTGCCCGCCTTCGTGCGCGATGGTCACCACGTTGCGCAGCAGCCGCCACGTGCCGCGGTTGACCACGAGGCCGAGCGCGACGAGTCCGAGCAGCAGCGTGAGCGCGGAACCGGAGTCGAGCAGCTGCGCGCTCCACGACCTGACTAATTCGTCCACAGTAGACACACCAGGGGTTTCGGGGTTCTTCCATCGAACGGGTGCCGATCGTACGCAGCGCCCCGCCCCGGACGGGCAGGACCGCCGCGGCCGCCCCACCGGCGCCCGGGGGCGAACCGGCGGAGGGCTCGGCGTCAGTCGAAGAAGCGGGGCACGTCCAGCGGGCCGCCCGCCGCCTCGAACTCCGCGTGCACGGCGTCGCGGAGCCGCTCGTCCGCCAGGTAGTCGACCGCCGTCAGGGCGAGTCCCGCCGCGCCGTCGAGCACCGCGCGGTCGCCCGCCTCCGATCCGGCCGCCGTCGCGAACCCGGCCGTGTGCAAGGACAAACCGGAGTCGCCCAAGCCGATCATCGGGTGCATCGCGGGCATCCGGAAGCTGAGGTTGCCGAGGTCGGTGGAACCGGTGAGGTACTCCGGCACCACCCCGCGCGGCAGCGAGGTGCGGCCCCGGCGGGACTGGTGCTGCGCCCAGCGCGCGGCGAGCGCGTCGTTGTGCCGGATCGGCAGGTACGGGTACTGCCCGTCCCAGACCAGCTCCACACCGCACCCGGTCATCTCGGCGGCACCGCGTGCGATCCGCTCGATGCGCTCCGCCAGGTCCCGCAACGAATCCGGGTCCGCCGAACGCACGTAGAACTGGGCGGCGGCGCGCTCCGGCACCACGTTCGGGCGCTGACCGCCGTCGGTGATGATGCCGTGCACCCGATCGCCCGAGGGCATGTGCTGGCGCAGCGCGGACACGCCCTGGTACGTCGCCACCACCGCGTCCAGCGCGTTGCGGCCCATGAACGGCTGCGCCGACGCGTGCGCCGCGATGCCGTGGAAGACCACGTCCACCTGGCGGCGCCCCAGGAACGGGTGCGTGGCGACGTCGTGCGAGAACGGGTGCAGCATCACCACGGCGTCCACGTCGTCGAACACGCCCGCGCGCGCCAGGATCTCCTTGCCCCCACCGCCTTCTTCCGCCGGCGTGCCGATGAGGCTCAGCCTGCCGCCGACCTCGCCCAGCGCGGCGGCGGCACCGAGGAAACCGCCGGTGCCCGCCGAGCAGATGATGTTGTGCCCGCAGGCGTGCCCCACGCCGGGCAGCGCGTCGTACTCGGCGAGCACCGCCACGTGCGGGCCGCCCGAACCCGCGGTCGCCAGCAGCGCGGTGGGCAGCTCGCCGACCCCGACCTGCGCCTCGAACCCCTGGCCGCGCACCAAGTCCGCGACCGCCGCCACCGAGCGGTTCTCCGCGAAACCCTCCTCCGGGTGCGCGTGCAGGTCGTGGCTGAGCCCGAGCAGCGCGTCCGCCTGCTCGTCGAGCCGGGACTCCACGCGGGCGCGCACCGCCTCGGAGGCACCGTCGAACTCGGAGCGGATCGGTTCGGCGGTGGCCACGGCTCGTTCGGTCGCCGCCGCGACCGCCTTCAGGTACGAGTCATCAGGCGAGGAGGGAACAGTCATTCCCGCACTGTAGGCCCCCGGAATGATCTGCGTAGCTGGTCGCTCGGCGGAACCTCAGCGGCCTTCTCGCTGCGGGATCGATTTCCCAAGTGGCTCCGCCACGAGGGAAATCGCTGTCCTCGCGAGAAGGCCGCTGAGAACCCGCCGGTGGTCGTTTTGCTCGGGTGGTCGCTGCTCAGCGGCTTCGCCGCTGACAGGACGACGATGAACGACCGCTCCGCGGGGTCTTACTGGTCGTCGACGGTGGCGTCCGGGTCGTCGAGGTAGCGGTGGGCGAGGAGGGTGCCGCCGACGACGGCGGCCGGGATCACCACGAGCTGTGCGACCGGGATGAGGCACAGCAGGTAGGCGGGGAGGCTGAAGCCGAGGGTGCGGGCCTTGTTCGCCGTCAACGAACGCTGCCGGTCGCGCATGGTCAGGCCGCGCCGCTGGAACACCAGCCCCACCATCTCCAGCGCCACCACCCAGGCGCCGAACACGGCGGCCAGCACCGGGATCACCGTCTGCCCGATGACCGGGATGAAACCGAGGAAGAACAGCACCACCGCTCCGACCAGCGCCACCAGCACCAGCTTGAGCGCGTCGCGGACGCCCCGGCCGAGCTGCCGGGCCGTCCCGGCGCCGTCGTCGCGGGTGTCGAGCCCGAGCCGCTGCTCGGCCTGCTCGGCGATGTGCTCGTAGAACGGTCCGCCGATCAGCAGCGTCACGGCGATGAACGACACCGAGGCCAGCAGCGCCGCCGCACCGACCAGCGCCGCGCCGAGCACCACCCGGAACGCCTGGCGCAGCCACTCCGTCCAGCCGTCGGCGAACGGCGTCAGCCACGACACCAGGTCACCGCTGAAGTACAGCAACGTCCCCAAGGCTCCCAGCAGCAGGAACATGCTGATCAGCGCGGGAATCGCCCCGATCAGCAGCAGGCGCGGGGACCGCAGGATCAGGCCGAGCCCGGTGCCCAGCGTGCGGACACCGGCGACGAAGTTCTTCATGCTGCTCCAAGAACGGCGGATCTTCCCCAGCAAGGTATACGGCCCGATTTGACCGCCCGTGACCGGATCACTCCGCCAGCAGGCCGATTTTCGTGACATACCGCACTTCGGCGTAACACGGGACGCGGCGCGGAACTCAGAGTGGCCGCGACCGGCGTCGGTGACGACGCAGGGCCGGAGGGGAGAACCGTGTTGACAACGCAGCGAACGTTCGCCGAGCGGCTGTGGCACGCGCAGCCGCGGAATCGGCAGCTGCGCGGCCTGTGGCGGCTCACGAAGAAGACGATCCTCGCCAGCTCCCGGCACCGGCTGACCGGCTTGGCGGGCGAGGCGGCGTTCTTCACCCTCATCTCGATGCCCCCGGTGCTGCTGGGCCTGGTCGGCACCCTCGGCTACCTGGCCGACGTGCTCGGCGGCGGCACCATCGCGGCCGTCCGCGAAGCGCTGGTGACCGGGGCCTCGACGGTGCTGTCCCAGCAGGCGATCGACGAACTGCTGCAGCCGGTGCTGGACGAGGTGCTGAGCTCCGGGCGGGCCGGGGTGATCTCGATCGGTTTCGTGCTGGCGCTGTGGTCCGGTTCGGCGGCGCTGAACGTCTTCATCGACACGATCTCCGTCGTCTACGGCATGGGCGGGCAGCGCAACGTGGTGCGGCAGCGGCTGATGTCGGTGGGTCTCTACACCGCGGCCCTGTTCGGCGGGATCATCCTGCTGCCGATGCTGGCCGTCGGCCCCTCGGTGATCGCCGACTGGTTCCCGCAGGTCGCGGTGATCGTGTACTCGCTGTACTGGCCGGTGATCGTGATCGGGTCGATCGCGTCGCTGTGCACCTTGTACTCGTTGTCGCTGCCGCTGCGCGCGCCGTGGCTGGAGCACCTGCCGGGTGCCGCGCTGGCACTGCTGGTGTGGGTGGGCGGCAGCTTGGCGCTGCGCGTCTACCTGGACGTGACGATCGAGCACTCCCCCGTTTACGGTGCCCTGGCGGCGCCGATGGGCGTGCTGCTGTGGCTCTACGTCACCGCGTTCGCGGTGCTGCTGGGCGCGACGGTGAACGCGGAGCTCGACAGCGTGCAGCCGTCGCGGCGCACCGCGCTGGCCCGCCGGGAGCTCGTCGAGGAGTGATCGGTGCAGCCGCGCAACTCACACCACAACGACGCGCGTGTTTGTTAGGTTAGCCTTCGCTTGATTGCACCGGATGAAGGATGCGCGATGACCACTGCTGACCGAACGCACCCGCAGGACGAAGCCTCCCGAGGCGGAACCCGCCTGGGTAGGCGCGGCTTCCTGGCCGGAGCGACCGGTCTGCTCGCCGCCGGGCTGGCCGGTTGCGCGGGAGGCTCGCCCACCCCCTCCGGTCAGCCCGCGGGCCCCGGATTCCCCGTGCGGATCCCGAACAAGTTCGGCACCGCCGAGATCCCCGCCGCCCCCGGCAAGGTCGTGTCGCTGGGCATCACCGACCACGACGTGCTGCTGCCGCTGGGCGTCGTGCCCGCCGGCCTCACCCCGTGGGGGCCGTGGGAGTCCGGAGTGGGCCCGTGGGTGGAGCCGATGCTGGGCCAGGCGCACCCGAAGCAGCTCGGCACGGACGTCGACGTCGAAGCCGTGATCACGCTGATGCCGGACCTGATCCTCGGCGTGCAGAGCGCGTTGACGCAGGACCAGTACAACCGGCTCGCCGCGTTCAAACCGGTCGTGGCGCAGCCGCCGAAGGCCATCGACTACGGCGTGAACTGGCGGGTGCAGGCCGAGACCATCGGGCAGGCCCTGGGCAAGGGGGCCGAGGTGGACGAGCTGATCGCCGCCACCCAGGCCCGCATCGACCAGACCCGCCAGGCCAACCCGCTGTTCGAGGGCCGCACGCACGTCACGGTGCGCACCGACTCGGCGGGCACCTACGCCGCCTACACCAAGCAGGACGCCCGCACGGCGCTGCTGGAGCAGCTGGGGTTGACGCTGGCGCCGTCGATCGACGGGATGGACAGCGGCGGCAAGTTCAACGTGAAGGTCAGCAAGGAGCAGGTGTCGCTGCTCGACGCGGACGTCGTCATCGTCACCACCGCGAAGCCCACCGATGTGGCGGCGGTGAAAGCGGATCCGCTGCTGAACAACTTGCCTGCGGCCAAGCGCGGTTCGCTGCTGCTGCTCGACGACTACGACCTGACGATGGCGCTGGGCTCGGCGACGGTGTCCAGCATCCCGTTCGCGCTGGACAAGTTGACGCCGCTGCTCAACGGGGCGCTGCAGAAGCTCTGAGACGGAACCGCCCGGCTCACGCGCCGATCACCGGGGCGAGGGCAGCCGGGCCGGGTCCACTTCGAGCAGCGAGCGGTCCCAGTCGCCGTGCTGCGCGGCGGCGGCGTAGCTGGAACGCAGGAATTCCAGCAGCGCGGCGTCCGGATCGTCCGCCGTGCGCACCGCCTCGTAGGGCAGCACGAACTCCCCGAGGTCCGGGAAGTACGCGGCGTCGGCGGGCCGCACCGGGTGCTCGGCGAACCCGGCGGGTTCCGGGTAGGCGTAGGAGTAGAACAGCCCTTCGCCCTCGCCTCCCGGCCAGAACCCGCAGCTGCTGAGCTCGTGCGAGTAGCCCTCCACCATCACGTCGTCCGGGCAGTTCGGCGCGCCGCCGGGGTGCGGTGGCGCGGGCCTGCCGGAGAACCGGGTCACCGCCAGGTCCATCGCGCCCCAGAAGTAGTGCACGGGACTGGCCTTGCCGAGGAATTCCGCGCGGAACTCCCCGAAAACGCGGTTCGCGGCCACCAGCTGCCGCCACCACAGGTGCGCGCTCGCCGCGTCGTAGGAGGCGTGCTCGGTGTCCTCGTCAAACGGGATCGCCCGCACGACCTCGTTCGGCGCGGCGTGGATCGCGGTGGTGAGGTCCAGTTCGTCGAGCGCGGCCATCGTCTCGCGGTAGAACAGCGCCACCGATTTCGGCTCCAGCACCACTTCGCGCTGCTCGCCGTCGGCGGAGCGGATGCGCAGCACGTGGTCGCAGAAGTCGAATTCGGCGTCGAAGCTCCGCTGCCCGTACGGCACCGCCGAGGTCGTCAGGCCACGCGGAGACACGTACAGCGCCGTCTGCCACCAGTGGTTCATCATCGGCGCCAGCGCCAGCCGCACCTTGCCGACGATCTGCGTCCACAGCTGCAAGGTGTCGCGCGTGTCGGCCCACTCGTCGACCCGCAGCCTCGGCCAGCCCACGGCTTCCTGAACCCGTCCTGTCATCACGCCCTCCCCGGTCGCGTCCGGACCCCATGTTGAGCGCCGCCACCGGTGAACGCAGCCGCCGCACGTCCCGAAAACCGCAGGTCACATCGGGGCCGAAGGACTCTTCCAGCGGCGTCCCCGCGCGATCCGGTGAGAGGACCGCGCGGGGACGCCGGCCGGGCGGCGCGGGGCACGGCGCCACCCGGGACCACCGGCGGCCACGCGGGAGAGGACGCGGGCGCCGGTGGAGGCCCCGCCGGGCGCTCGTGGTCGGGGAGGCGCGAGCGGCCCGGCGGGGCGCGGCCCGCCACCGGGGAAGGCACGGCGGCGAACCGGGTTCGGAAAGGTCACGGGGCGAGCAGGGCGACGCAGGACGCGCACTCCCGCCGGTCTTCGTCACCGCGGCGCGGCCGGTCCAGCAACCGGTGGACGCGTCCGGAGATCGGATGCCCGCAGGCACCGACGAGCACCGGGCCCGCGGCGGCGCGGTCCACCACGTGCCAGGTGGAGCACCACTCCGAACTGACCCACGCGGTCATCCCGCTTCGAGCTCCGGCGCGATCGCCTCGCACGCCGTAACCCTGGACCGCAGCGCCATGACCCGAGTGCACGCCATGCACGGCATGCCGAGCAGATCGGAGATCACCTCGGCGTCGGCGGCGGTGAGGCGTTCCTCGCACAACGCCAGGTAATCGCCGTCCCGCAACGGCATCGCCACGTGCACGACCCGCTTCGTCTCCCCCACCGCCCCGGCCCGATACCGCACCCGCACGGGGAAAGCGGCGACGATGGGCCCGCCTGACCGTTCCTGCTCCACGTCAAACCCCCTTGATCAGCTCCACCAGCGAAGCAATGTTCCACATAGTCATCAGTGCTGCATGCATCAAATATCGCTGCACATCACGTGTCGCACAAGATCCACCTTCGGGTGATGACCTTGGGCGCCCTACGTGACCACCTAAGATGTCGCGCATGGCGAGCAATGCAGACACACCACGAGCTCGCGCACTCGGTGCGGAGCTTCGGCAAGCCCGGAGCCACAAGGGCATCAGCACGCGGAAGCTCGCCGAGCTGATCGGGCGCAGCGGCTCACACATCTCCCGATGGGAAACAGGCAAACTCGCGCCCACGGAAGCCGACACCGCGACAGTGCTCGCAGTCCTCGGAGTTCGCGGCTCCCATCGGGAACGCTTGCTGGAACTGGCACGCGACGCATCAGATCCGAACTGGGTCGCACCCGGCGCCGACAAGCAGCTGGCCATGCTGATGGAGTACGAGCGCACCGCGAGCACGATCACCAACGTGGAACCGCTGATGGTTCCCGGTTTGTTGCAGACCTACCAGTACGCGCGCCACATCCTCTCGGCTTTCGGCGCACCCCGTGGCCAGGCCGAAACGAACGCGCACATGCGCATCGGCAGGCAACACGTGCTCACGGACGCCCCGCCGAAGAAGCTGATCGCCTTCATCGGCGAGTCGGCATTACGGTTCCCGCCATGCTCGCACGGCGTGATGATCGAACAACTTCAACGGCTTTCGCAGTCCGCACAGCGGGACACCGTGACGTTGCACGTCCTACCGCACGGCCTCGCGCTCGCGCCACTGCTGTGCGGCTCGTGGCTGCTGATCGAGTTTCCTCAAGCAAAGCCGGTGGTCCATCTGGAGCACTTCGGTTCGTCGACCACCTTGACCGACGGCAAAGCGGTGAACCAGTATCGGGATTCCGTTGCGCTGCTTCAAAAACACGCCATGAGCCCTGCCGAATCAGCGGACTTCATCAGCAAGTTGAGCAAGCAGAAGGAGAAGTCATGAATGCCAGCACGGGGCACAACCACTGGCGGAAGTCGAGCTACAGCGGCGGACAGACCAACTGCGTCGAGGTCGGGCGGGCGCGCAGCGGTGCCGCTGTGCGGGACACGAAAGACCGTGCCGCCGGGTACTTCACGGCCACGCCCGACCAGTGGACCTCGTTCCTCGACGCGATCAAGTCCGGCCGCTACGACGGCTGAGCGCGCTCGCCCGAGTGTTGATCGCGACTGATAACAGCCGCATGCCACCGAGTTCCGCTCCGGCCCGATCAATCCAGGTCGACGTGGACGTGGACCTTGCCGCCTTCGTCGCGGACCGCGCGGGCCTGGCCGGTGCGCCGCTCGCCGCCGACTTCGAGGGCGATCGGGCCGGATTCCAGGAAGTTGCGCCACCAGCGCTTCTGGTCGGGCAGTTCCACCTTGATCGTGGCACCGCTCTCGGTGCGGCGGATGGCGACGACCAGTGAGAACTCCCGGCCGGAGCGACGGCCCTGGTAGGTCACGATCGCCATGCTCGTACCGCCGGCGTCCGGCCATTTCCCGAACCGCGCGACGAGCGGCGCGACGGCCTTGTTGACCCAGCGCCCTACGACGGACACGACTCCCACGGCGACCACCCGATTCCGTTGACGACACCCGTGATCGACTCTACGCCGCCGAATCGTCAGGCGGCTTCCTCCGCGATCGAGCGCAGAACTCCGTCCAGCGCGGTGGAAAAGCGGTCGAACGTGTCCGCGCGCAGCGACACGAAGCAGCGGGTCCCTTCGAAGCGGCAGCGCACCACGCCCGCTTCCCGCAGCACCTTCATGTGGTGGCTGAGCGTCGACGGCCCCACCTCCACGGCGAAGTCGTCCCGCTGGTGCTCGCCGCGGTCCGCGAGGACCGCCAGGATGCGCAGCCGAGCCGGATCGCCCAAGGCCGCGAACACCCGCGCGAGCCGGACGTCCTGCAGGTCGGGGTGCTCCGGAGTGCGTGCCATGACCACATTCTAACCATGTTCGAAGTTCGACGAACTTCGATGTACTGTCGCGGTCCCGGCTGCCGAACCAGCGGCCCGAGTTGAAGGAGCGACCGTGGAATTCCTCGTCCGAGTCGACGTGTCCCACGTCTTCGAGCTGCCCGCCGCCGAACGCGACGACGTCATCCGGCGCGAGCAGGAGCGCGGACGCGACCTGCTCGCCCGCGGAGTGATCAAGCACTTCTGGACCCTGGTGGGCAAGCGGGCCAACGTCGGCGTCTGGGTCGCGGCCGACGCCGAGGAGCTGCACGACGTGCTCTCCGACCTGCCGATCTGGCCCTGGGCCGACATCGAGGTGACCCCGCTGATCACGCACTTCCTGGTCACCGAGGCGAAGTAGCACCGCTCAGCCTGCGGATCAAGGAAGTTCACCGCACCCGATCTTGCGGATTCTTTCACTCGGCCACGCCTCCCGTAGCGCCATTCCGTTCGGCACCCTGGAATTCGATGCACTTCCCAGCGCAGGAGGCGAACGATGGGCAGACGGGACGCCGACCGGGACGGGCAGGGCACCCCGCAACCGGAGAAGTGGGAGACCTGGGGCAGCGAGGACGACGGCAACAAGCACGAAGGCGACGAGGGCAAGGAGTAGGCCGTCGTGACCGCGTGGCGTGCCCGGCTCCCCGTGCCCAGGGAGGCGTTCGTTCCGCCGGTGATCTGGGACGACGACCCGGAATCGGACGGATTCGCTCCGGTCTCCCGCGAGAGCGAGCCCGCGCGGTGGCGTGCCTTGGTCGACGCCGACGAACCGGTCGTGACTCAAGTCGAAGACGGGCGGGACCACGACATCGCGCGAGCACCGACCAGCTCGTGCAGCAGGCCGTCGCTCGTCGCCGACATGCTCGACGCGCTGGAAGTGCGGCCAGGCCAACGGATTCTCGAAATCGGCAGCGGCACCGGGTGGAACGCGGCGCTGCTGCGCGACCGAGTCGGCTCGGCGGGTCACGTCACCACGGTCGAGATCGACGCGGACGTGGCCGAGCAGGCCCGGCGCGCACTCGCCACGACCGGCCACGAAGCCGTGGTCGTCACCGCCGACGGCAGCGGCGGTCACCCGGCGGGAGCGCCGTACGACCGGGTGATCGCCACCGCCTCGGTGCGAGCCGTGCCGCAGGCGTGGATCGACCAGACCCGCAGCGGCGGACTGATCCTGACTCCGTGGGGCACCGACTACGGCGAAGATGCCTTGACACGGCTGGAAGTTCGCCCGGACGGCTCCGCGAGCGGGCGGTGCGGCACCCGCTTGGCGTTCATGCGGATGCGCGGGCAACGCCGCCACCACCTCGATCCCACCGACGCGGAACTGGCCGCCGCCGACCGGACCATCACCTCGCGGCGCGGTCCGGAACTGTTCGACATGGTGGAGTTCTCCCGAGCCGCCTTCACCATCGGCCTGCGCGTACCGCACTGCTACCTCACCGTCGACGATCGCGACGACGAGCACCGCGACGTCGAACTGCACGACCTCCGCTCTCGGTCCTGGGCGAAAGTCGCCATGGTGCGCGGCGAGCACCCGTGGACCGTGCACCAGCTCGGCCCCCGTCACCTGTGGGACGAGGCCGACGCCGCGTACTCGTGGTGGCTGAGCAACGGCGAACCGGCCGCGGACCGCTACGGGCTGACCGTCGCACCCGACGGCTCGCACGCGGTGCGGCTGGACGAACCGGACGGCGAACACCGCTGGACGCTCGACACCTGAAGCGCCGCAAGCGGAAACCTCCGGCGGCCTGAGCACCCGACCGTTCCATGCCGACCGCCCGGCGACGATCCTCTCTCCCTCGCCGAACTCCGGATCCGATCTTGCCGAACCCGGCGCGGAGCGGTCCCCGTCCTCGGTAGCCTCCGCGCCACCGCGGAAAGGAGGCGTCGCAATGCCGGAAGAGCCGGAGCTGGTCGTTGTCGCCGAACGCGCACGCCGGTCCGAGGCCGGATCGCGTGCCGTGTTCAAAGCGCTCGCCCGGTCCTACCTCTACGCCCGCACCAGCGAGGACGCACCGCTGCTGCACGTCGCCGACCTCGGCGAACGTGGCCGGTGGGCGTCGGTGTTCAGCACCCGCGAACGACTGGCCGCCACCATCGGCGAGTGCGACGCGATCGGGATGCCCGGCATGGACTTCCTCGAATTCGTGCCCACCGGAGTCGGCCTCGTCCTCGACCCCCGCGACCCGCACGCCCTGCCCTGCCGCCGCACCTGCTCGACCAGGCGGCCGCAGCCCTCGGCGTGACCAGATCGGCATGAGCGACCACGGCGAAGTCGAAGTCATCCTGACCGCACTGATCAACGCCGCGACGGGCATCGACCAGGTCGTCGAGGACATGAGCACCGTCGGCGCCGAAGACATCTCCGACCTCGGCGACGGCACCGACTACGGCCACGAACCGCTGACACCGGCCGTCCGCGAATTCGCCGACGCCTGGGGATACGGCCTGGACAGGCTGATGCGGGACGCCACCGGGCTGAGCGAATCCCTGCACGACTCCGCGCAGACCTACGCCGAGGCGGAGAACGTCAACATCGACCGGTTCGTGCAGGGACGGTGAGCGTGGCCGAGCTCGGAGATACCACCGACCCGCGCGCGCTCATCCCCGGCGATCCGGGAACGGGTTCGCGGCGAGATCGCGCTGTGCAATCGCTACGCAGCCGGACTCGGCCGCGCCGGGGAGGCACTGCGAACCCTCGACACCGCGGATTGGCGAGGTGAAGCCGCCGACGCGTTCCACGAAGCGTTCGACGGACACCCCGTCGACTGGCTCAAGGCGTCCGACGCGTTCCGCGACGCCGCCGACTCCCTCACCGGATACGTCGAAGTCCTCGAATGGGCGCAGCGCCAAGCCGTGGAGGCCGTCGCCCTGTGGCAGGAAGCCGACGCCGCGACGCAGCAGGCCCGAGCCGACCACGACACCGCGGTCGCCCGCGAGCAGAAGCGGTCCGCCGACGCTGGAACACCCGCCGCGCCGATCCCCTTCGCTGACCCCGGCGCCGAAAAGCGGGCCGCCGCTCAAGACCTGCTGCACCGCACTCGTGCACAACTCGCCGAGACCGGTGACCGCACCCGCACGACGATCCTCGACCTCACCGCCGCAGCACCCGCCCGGCCGGGGTTCTGGGGTCAGGCGGGCCAGCTCGGTGCCGACTTCGCCGCCGGACTCGGCGACTGGGTCAGCGACCTCGGCGACATCCTCGGCAACATCCCCGCCACGCTCTCGGCGGCGGCCACCGATCCCACCGCGTTCGCGAAGCAACTGGTCTCCTGGGACCAGTTCCACACCAACCCCGCACGCTGGGCAGGACACGTCCTCCCGGACGCGGCGCTCACCCTCGTCGGCGGAGCCGGAGCGGCCAAGAAGGGCGGCAGCCTGCTCAAAGGCGTCACCGCGACGGGCCGCGCCAACCGCATCCTCGACAAGGCCAAGCACAACGGCAAAGGCATCACCGACCACGTCGCGAACAAGGGCGCGGACATCGGGCGCAAGCCGGACCGCAACAAGAAGATGCCCATCCGCCTCGTCGACAACGTCGACGACCTCAACACCATTTGGAAAGACCTGTCCCGCGGCGGCCGCCCAACGGAATTGCCGAACTACAACGGGACGAGCGTAGAGATGCCGGACGGCAGCGTGATCTCCTACCGGGAGAAACCAGGACGCGGCCCCACTGGGAACACCATCGACTTGGTGTCCCCCGAAGGCCGTAGCCTCAAGATTCACATCGACACACCCAAAGGGAACTGATGAACCTATCAGCCGATTTCATCGAGGGCGTCCGTGAGGCGGGCGAAGACGACTGGGTTCAGTTCATCGACCTCGGACACCTGCTGATCGAAGAGAGCGGAACGAACGAACGCCTCATCGAGCGAGGTGTCGACGCGGCCGCCGAGCTGATCGAGCGAGGCATCGTCCGCCCCGGGCAGCTGACCGAGCACGGGTTCCAGCCATGGACGTGCAGCAAAAGCGAAGCGATCGATCAAATCCGCGAGATGGCACAGGAAATAAGCAAGACGCAGAGCATCTTCCGGCCCGGAGACATCTGCTGGTTCGACGTCATCACGGATGAATCTTGAAGTGACACTCCGGATTTCAGAACAACTCCTCGACTGGGTGCTCGAATCCGGGGAGTATGACCAGATTCAGCTCGCGGACCTCGCCTACTTCGTCAAGGAAGACACCGGGACCGACGAAGACCTCATCGGTCGCACCGTGGAGGCGACCATCTTGTTGATGCAGGACGGTGTCCTCACCCCCGGCGACATGGTCGACCACGAGTTCCGGCCGTGGACGGTCGACCTGCAGCAGGCCGAACGACGAATCCGCGAAGGAGCGGCGCACGTACGGCAAGAGACCGGGCGGTTCCTCCCCGGCGACATCTGCTGGTTCAGGGCGCGCAGTTACGACGCTTGAGCCCACACGAAGGTCACGCGCCGAAGAGCAGAACGACCCGCCCGCCCCGAATCTCGGGGTGGGCGGGTCGTTCGGTGCTGCTGGGTCAGGCGATGATGCGCAGCGGGTCTTCCAGGAGGGCGGTGAACTGCTGGAGGAACGCCGCGCCCACGGCGCCGTCGATGGCGCGGTGGTCGGCGGAGAGGGTGACGCGCAGGATCTTGCGGGCCACGACCTCGCCGTCGCGGAGCTGGAGCTCGTCCTTCGCCGCGCCGACGGCCAGGATTCCGGCCTCCGGCGGGTTGATCACGGCGGAGAACTGCTCGATGCCGAACATGCCCAGGTTCGAGATGGTGAAGGTGCCGCCGGACATCTCGTCCAGCTTCAGCTTGCCCTCGCGAGCCCGCCCGGCCTTCTCGCGGCCCTCGGCGGCGATCTCCGAGACGCTCTTGCGGTCCGCGTCGGGGATGACCGGCACGATCAGGCCGTCCTCGATGGCGACCGCGACGCCCAGGTTGATGCGCTTGTGCTTGATCAGCTTGTCGCCGCCGAAGGAGACGTTCACCGCCGGGTTCGCTCGCAGCGCCGTGGCGACCGCCTTCACGACCAGGTCGTTGATGCTGACCTTCGGGCCACCCGCCGCCTGCAGCCGCTCGTTGAGCTTCGCGCGGAACTCGACGAGTTCCGTGACGTCGATGGCGCTGGTCAGGTAGAAGTGCGGGGCCTGCTGCTTGCTCTCGGTGAGCCGCTTCGCGGTGACCTTGCGGATGTTGCTCAGCGGCACCTCCTCGGCGTCCGCCGGAGTCGCCACCTGCGGCGCCGGGGCCGGGGCGGCCGGGGCCTGCGCTGCCGGGGCGGCCGGAGCGGGAGCCGACGAGGCGGCGGCCTCGATGTCGGCGCGGATGATCCTGCCACCGGGGCCGGTGCCCTCGACCGAACCGAGATCCACCCCGAGGTCCTTGGCCACGGCCTTCGCCAGCGGCGACGCCTTCGGCTTCGCACCCTCGGCGACCGCGTTGCCGTTGGTGGGGGCGGGAGCGGCGGCGGGCTCGGCCTCCGGGGCCGGTTCCGGCTTCGCCGCCGGCGCGGTGGCCGGAGCCGACTGCGCCGCCGAACCCGAACCGTCGCCGACCAGGGCGATCGGCGTGCCGATCGGCACCGTCTGGCCCTCCTCGACGAGCAGCTGCTCCAGCACGCCGTCGTCGAAGGCCTCCAGCTCCATGATGGCCTTGTCGGTCTCGATGTCCGCGACGACCTCGCCGCGCTCGATCGAATCGCCCACCTTCTTGCGCCAGGCGGCGATGACGCCTTCCTCCATGGTGTCGGACAGGCGGGGCATCTGGATCTCAGTCATCTGCACATTCCTCGGGAACTCTCAAAGTCTCGTGGTGAACCGGTTCGTCGTGGCTCCCGGGGTCCGGCCCGAACGCACGACTCGGGTCGGGCTCAGCGGCGACGGCCGACGGCGTCGAGCGTCTCACGCACCGCGGTCGTGAGGGACTCGGCGGAGGGCAGCGCGGCCGTCTCCAGCGGCTTCGCGTACGGCAGCGGGACCTCGGCGGAGGCGACCCGGCGCACCGGGGCGTCCAAGTAGTCGAACGCGCCGTCCGAAATGGACGCGGCGATCTCCGCGCCGATGCCGTAGGTCAGCCAGTCGTCCTCGGCCACGACAGCGCAACCGGTCTTGCGGACCGAGTTCACGAACGTCTCGCGGTCCAGCGGGCGCAGGCTGCGCAGGTCCACGACCTCGGCGTTGATGCCTTCCTCGGCGGCCAGCTTCTCCGCGACCTGCGTCGCCACGCCCGCCATCCGGGAGTAGCCGATGATCGTGATGTCGGTGCCCTCGCGGGTCACCGCGGCCTTGCCGATCTCGGCGGGCTCCACGTGATCCGGGACCTCGCCCTTGGTGTTGTAGAGCGCCAGGTTCTCCAAGAACAGCACCGGGTCGTCGTCCCGGATCGCCGCCAGCAGCAGCGCCTTCGCGTCCGCGGGCGTGCTCGGCGCGACGACCTTCAGGCCCGGCACGAACGCGTAGTACAGCTCGATGTTCTGCGAATGCGTCGCGCCCAGCTGCTGACCGCCGCCACCGGGCGTGCGCAGCACCATCGGCACGTTGGTCTGACCGCCGAACATGCCGTAGATCTTGGCCGCGTGGTTGACGATCTGGTCCAGCGCCACCAGCGAGAAGTTGATCGTCATGAGCTCGACGACGGGCCGCAGCCCCAGCATCGCGGCGCCGACCGCAGCACCGACGAAGCCCTCCTCGGCGATCGGGGTGTCGCGCACCCGCTTCTCGCCGAACTCGTCCAGCAGCCCAGCGGTGATCTTGTACGAGCCCTCGAAGACGCCGATCTCCTCACCGATGAGGAACACGTCGTCGTCGCGGTGCATCTCGTCGCGCAGGGTGTCGTGCAGCGCCTGGCGGTAAGTGATGACGGCCAAGAGTCGTTCTCCTGAAGACATGCCGCGCGCGGCACCCGGCGAAGCACACCGGGCACCGCGCGACGACGAGAGATGAGAGTGCGGTCAGAACACCGGGTCGGCGGGCAGCCGACGCGAGTCGTTGGCGACCGGAGTGGCGTAGGTGTAGTCGAACAGCGTCGAGACCTCGGGGTGCGGGCTGTCGTCGGCGAAGGCCACCGCGGCGTCCGCGTCGGCCTGCGCCAGCCGCTCGATCTCCTTGGCACCGTCCTCGTCGAGCACGCCGGCCTCGATCAGCCGCGCACGGAAGTTCACCACCGGGTCGTGGTCGCGGGCGTCCTGCACCGACTCCTCGCTGCGGTACTTCGCGGGGTCCACGACCGAGTGGCCCTTGAGGCGGTGGCTGACCGCCTCCAGCAGCGCCGGGCCGCCCGACTCGCGGGCGCGCTGCACCAGCCGCGTCGCGGCGTCGCGGACGGCCAGCACGTCGTTGCCGTCGACCCGCTCGCCGTGCATCCGGTACGCCGAAGCCCGCTTGTAGAGCTCCGACTCCGCGGAGGACTTCTCGACCGTGGTGCCCATGCCGAGGAAGTTGTTCACCACCACGAACACCACCGGCAGGTTCCACAGCGCCGCGATGTTCAGCGCCTCGTGGAACGCGCCGATGTTCGTGGTGCCGTCACCCATCTGGCACATCACGACCTGGTCGCCGTCGCGGTAGTCGATGGCCAGCGCGGCACCCGTGGCCAGCGGGATCTGGCCGCCGACGATGCCGTAGCCGCCGAGCAGCCCGGCCTCCACGTCGAACATGTGCATCGAACCGCCCCAGCCCTTGGAGGTGCCGGTGGTGCGGCCGTAGAGCTCCGCCATCACGCGGCCGGGCTCGATGCCCTTGGCCAGCGCGTAGCCGTGCTCGCGGTAGTTCGTGAACAGCAGGTCCGTCTTGCGCAGCGCCGACATCAGGCCGACGACGGTGGCCTCCTCGCCCAGGTTCAGGTGGCAGTAGCCACCGATCTTGGCCTGGGTGTAGCCCTGCGCCGCGCGCTCCTCGAAGCGGCGGATCAGCGTCATCTGCTGGAAGTAGCCGCGCAGCAGCTCGGCGGACTCCCCGGAGAACGGGCCGCTCTTGGCGGCGCTCGCCGTGCCGCGGCGGGACTTCGCGCGGGTGGCGGGCTTGGTGCGGGTCGCGGTCTCAGCCATCACGGAACCCTTTCGATGCGTCGAGCGGAACGGGTGGATCAACGCTTCTTCGGCGGCGCGGTGTGCACCGGCAGTCCGAGCGCGGACATCGCCGCCTCCATGCCGATCTCACCGAGCGTCGGGTGCGCGTGGATCGTCTCGGCGAGCTCGTCGAGCGTCGCCTCCAAGGTGATCGCCAACGCGCCCTCGGTGATCAGGTCGCTGGCGGACGGGCCGAACACGTGCACGCCGAGCACCTCGCCGTACTGCTTGCCCGCCACGATCTTCATGAATCCCTCGGTGTCGCCGAAGGTCTGGGCGCGGCCCAGCGCGGCGAACGGGAACTTCGCGGCGACGACCTCGTGGCCGGCGTCGGTGGCCTGCTTCTCGGTGAGCCCGACGCTGGCGATCTCCGGGTGGGTGAACGTCGCCGCCGGGATGACGTTGTAGTCGATCGCCGCGTGGTGGCCCGCGATGGTCTCGGCCGCCACGACGCCCTGGTGCGAGGCGACGTGCGCGAGCAGCGCCTTGCCGGTGACGTCGCCGATCGCGTAGACGTGCTCGACGTTGGTGCGCAGCTTGTCGTCGACCTGCACGAAACCGCGGCCGTCGACCTCGACTCCGGCGGCGGAGAGGTCCAGCGAAGCGGTGTTGGGCTTGCGGCCCACGCCGACCAGCACCACGTCCGCGTCGACCTCGGAGACCTTCGCGCCGTCGACCGCGACCTTCAGCGCCGCGTTCTTGCCGCGACCGGAACTCTCGATCTTCGAGACGGTGGCGCCGGTGAGCACCTGCACGCCGCGCTTGCCGAAGGAACGGCCGAGCGCCTTGCCGACCTCGGCGTCCTCGGCGGGCACCAGCGTCGGCTGCATCTCGATGATGGTGACCTCGCTGCCCAGCGAGGAGAACAGGCTGGCCCACTCCGCGCCGACGGCGCTGCCGCCGATGACGGCGAGCTTGCCGGGCACCTCGGTGAGGCCGAACGCGCCGTCGGAGGTGATCACGCCGGGCAGTTCCGCGCCGGGCAGCGGCAGCTGCACGGGGACCGAGCCGGTCGCGATGATCACGTCGGTCGCGCTGATCTTGTCGATGGGCTCCGCACCGGCCGGTTCGGCGGCGTAGCGCGGGCCGTTCGCGCCGAGCGCGGACTCGCCGACGGCGAACACGTCGACCGTGGTCGGGCCGGTGAAGCGGGCGTGACCGTTGACGACGGTGACGCCGTTGGCCTTGAGCAGGCCCGCCACCCCGTCGGTGAGGCCCTTGACCACGCTGTCCTTGCGGCGGGTCACCGTGTCGTAGTCCAGGCCGATGTTCTCGGCGCGCACACCGAAGTCCGCGGCGTGCAGCACCGTCTCGTAGACCTCGGCCGAACGCAGCATCGCCTTCGTCGGGATGCAGCCCCAGTTCAGGCACACGCCGCCGGGGCGTTCCTTCTCGACCACGGCCACGTTCAGACCGCGCTGCGCGGCCCGGATCGCCGCGACATATCCGCCGGGGCCGCCGCCCACTACGAGGAGGTCGTATTCCTGCACTTCGATGTGCTCCTTCGAGCCGCACCAGCCCTCACGAGACCGCGCCAACGGGCGGGTTCGCAGCCGGGTGAATATCGGGTGATTCTCACTGTGAGTGTCGTGAGCGCGGCCACTTCCGCGCTATGCGCGACCGCCCAGACTTCGCCGACGGTCGCTGTGCACAACGCACAATTCCGACCTTGATCAACACCTTCGGTGATCACATCTCACTTTCCGTGAGATCCTACCGTCGATGCCCCCAGGAAAACGCGGCCGCCTCACGGCGCGGAGAAAAACGGGAAAATTTCGCCGCCGGACTCAGTCGCGCAGTCCGTCGCGCAGGTGTAGTGCCGACAGCGCCAGCGACAGCGACACGTACGCCGCCCGCCCGTGCAGCGGCTGCCCGATCAACGTGCCGATCCGGTGCAGCCGGTTCAGCACCGTGTTGCGGTGGCAGTGCAACCGCACCGCCGCGTTCGCGGTGGAGCAGTTCTCCTCCAGCCACGCCGTGAGCGTGTCCAGCAGCATGTCCCGCTCCTTGACCGGCAGGTCCAGCAACGGCCCCAGCTGCGAATCCAGCAGGCGTTGTGCCAGGTCAGGGGACTGCACCAGCAGCGCCTCCGGATAGCGCTGGTCCAGCGACACCAGCTGCGCGGAACCGTAGGAGGCGGTGCCCATCGCCGTCACCGCGAGCTGGTGCGCCAGCCCGACCTCGGCCAGGCCGCGCACCACCGGCGACGCCGCCACCCGGCCGCGGGCCAACGGGCGCAGCACCTCCAGCGCACCCGCCGCCTTCCGCTGCTCCAGCGCGACCAGGCCCACGAGTGTGTCCGCGCGCACTTGCCACACCGATCTGATGTGCACCCCGCCCAACGCGTCGTGCTGCCCGCTGAGCGCGAAGCTGCCGTCCGACCGCATCTCCGCCACCACGACCAGGTAACGACCGGCGGCGGGCAGGTCCAGTTCCTTCGCCGTCCGCTGCGCGAAGGCGGTGTCCCGCGCCCGGCCGCTGAGCAGGTCCTCCACCAGTGCGTGCCTGCGCTGGTCGTCGCGGCGCAACCGCTCCAGCTCGGTGTTGCGGTACGAGGTGGACAGCGTCGAGGACAGCCCGTCGATCACCGTCCACATCGACGTCGCCGCCCCCAGCACCACGTCCGGATCGGCGCGATCCGCGTGCGCCTGCTCGACGATGGCCTCCCACACGATGCGCCCGCCGAGGCGGAAGGTGCGCAGCATGACCTCCAGCGGCACGCCCTGCTCCGCGCGGCGGCGGCCGATCGCCGCGGCCACGTCGTCGCCGTCCGGGTCGCCCGCGGCGCCGCTGAGGATCTCCAGCACCCGCTGCAGGTAGCGGCGGCAGCCCTCGTAGAGGTCCTCGCGGGGCACCGGGCGGTAGTCGGTCCACTCCGGGTTGTCGGTGAAGATCGCCGCCATCAACCGCCCGGCCAGCGCCTCGGCATCACCCAGCCGAGCCGCGGCCAGCGAATGCGTGATCGCGTGCCCGGGATCGGGCACCGGACGAGCGGGATCGGCGGCCACGTCCTGCGACGATACCCGTGGAGGAACGATCAGCGATCGTGTCGCGCCGCACGCCTGGTATCAAGTTCGCAGCATCACCCTTCGCCGTGACCGGCGGCGCACCCCACCACGATCGACCAGGGACGATCGAAATCAGGCGATGATCGAGAGAGCGATGCCCGGAGCAGGACTGCCCCAACGACGACCCCGCGCCCAGCTCTCCGACGAGGTGGCCGCCCGCATCCGCGACCGGATAGTGACCGGACGGCTGCGCAAGGGCGAACACCTGCACCTGGAGCGCCTGGCCGAGCAGATCGGCGTCAGCGTCACCCCGGTGCGCGAAGCCCTGCTGGCGCTGCGCGGCGAGGGGTTCGTCGAACTGGAGCCCCGCCGCGGCTTCACCGTCCTGCCGCTGAACCGCCAGGACATCGAGGACACCAGCCGGGTGCAGGCGACGCTGGCCGGTGAGCTCGCCGCGCGCACCGCCGAGCTGATCAGCGTCGCGCAGCTGGCCGGTTTGGAAGAGGTGCAGGCGGAGCTGGAGCACGCCGGCCGGTTCGGCATCGGCGACGCCGCGGAGCTCGACCTCCGGTTCCACCACGTCATCTACGACATCGCCGACTCGGCGAAGCTGGCGTGGTTCGTGCAACTGGCCTCGCGGTACGTGCCGCGGCGGCAGCTGGCCGCCGCGTCGGACTTCACCGAGTCGACCGGGCCGGAGCACCGCGCGATCCTGCGCGCCCTGCACAACCGCGACCCGGAGGCCGCTCGGCAGGCGATGCACGAGCACCTCACGCACAGCGGGCAGGTCCTGATCAGGCAGCTTGACCAGCAGGGGTTCTGGGAGCAGTGATCGCACGTTCCAGTGAACTCCGGTCTGTTCGATAGCGCTTCGCAGCCGGAGTCGGCGACCATTCCCTCACGTGGGCGAGATGGACGCCACCAGGGAATATTTCGGGTACGTAACGTATTCTTCCAGTGCGGCGACATGCTCTGTGGCACTCGAGTTCGCGGCGACGTCACCCCCTCCGAACCCTCGGATCGGCCCCGGCCGATTCACGGGTCTCCCAGGGGTGTTCGGCGGCCCTCGGACGCACCGGAAGACCACGCCACCCGAGCTCGAACGCCACCACCAAGCAGCTTTCACCTCCTCCCAGGAATGCGGGGCACGAACCATGCAGATCAGCAGCCGCACTGCCGTGTCGGTTGTCGGAACGGTGATGATGGTCCTGGTGACCGTCGTACTCGCCGCATGGTCGTCACCGCAGTCCCCGGTGCAGCAACCCACCGGTGCACCCAACGGCGCCATGGTCAGCGTCCTGCGCTGACCGGGGTGCGGTGGTCCGGGCCGCTCAGTCCTCGCGCACCACGTCGGTGGCCGGTTTGTCGTTGCGCAGCCCCAGGAACCTCGGGTGCCGCAACCTGCCGTCCCGGGTCCACTCGGTGAAGCCGACCTCCGCGACGAGCTCCGGCTCGGCCCACCGCACCTCCCGCTCCGGGATGCGGTCCGCGAACGGCGACTCCCGCCGGGACAGCTCGTCGAGCCTGCCGCCGATGTCCCGCAACGCCGCCTCGTCGTAGCCCGTGCCGACCTTGCCCGCGTACCGCAGCGCGCCGCCGTCGAAGTAGCCGACGAGCAACGCCCCGAACCCGGACCGGGACCCCTTCGGCTCGGTCCTGCCGCCGATGACGAACTCCTGGCCGGACAGGCACGGGAACTTCAGCCAGTCCCGGCTGCGACCGCTGCGGTAGGGGCGGTCCGCGCGCTTCGCGATCAGCCCCTCCCAGCCGCTGGCGCAGGCCTGCCGGAAGAACTCCGCGCCGTCCCCGCTGCGGTGCTCGCTCAGCAGCAGCGGGCCGGTGAACTCGAAGCACTCCGCCAGCAGCCGCTTGCGGACGCGCAGCGGCAGCCGGGTCAGGTCGACGCCGCCGAACGCCGGCAGGTCGAACACGCAGTAGTGCACCGCCACCCCGGTGCGGCGGGCGGCACGCGGATCGGTCAGGTGCATCCGGCGCTGCAGCCTGGCGAAGCTGGTGCGGTCACCGTCGAAGGCAACCACCTCGCCGTCCAGCAGGAACCGGTCCGCCTGCCCGGCCAGCGCCTCGACGACCTCGGGATAGGCGGAGTCGACCCGGTTGTGGTTGCGCGACCACAGCACCGGCGCTCCCCCGTCGCGCCCCGCGATCACCCGCACCCCGTCGAGCTTGCGCTCGAACACCCAGTCCGGGTCGGAGAAGCGGGCGTCGGTCCGGGTCACCAGCTCCGGCTCCAGCCAGTCCCCCGACCAGCCCCGCAGCAGCGGGCGAAGATCGGCGTCGAGCAGGTCGAGCGGATCGGTTCCGGTCACGCATGCGGTATACCCGTAGTGGGCAGGGCGACCCCCTGACCACCCGCTCTCTCACACTTTCGTGATGGTGCGGGAAACTGGAGTTGATCTGCCGCAGGTGCGGGTACGCCCCGCCCGAGCCGACCGCTGAAGGTGCACCGAGCGATGCCGAAGACCAAGAACCCGCTGCTGAAGAAGAGCGGCCCCTCCACCAACATGATCTTAAGCATCGTGGTGGTCGTGGGCGCGATCCTGATCGTGGGCGGAATCCTGCTGTTCACCGCCTCCCGGAAGGGCGACGACCAGGCCGGGGGCGGCGGCCCCGCCCCGGCGCCCGGTGCCGACGTCAGCGCCGTCGTGGCGCACCCGGACAGCAACAAGCTGATCGAAGCGCCCGACGGCAAGGTCACCGTCTCGGAGTTCCTCGACTTCCAGTGCCCGTCCTGCTGGCAGTACTACAGCGGCGTCACCCAGACGATCGAGAAGGAGTTCGCGGGCCGCATCACCTTCGTGAACCGGAACTTCCCCATCGCCAAGGCGCACCCGCTGGCCGAAACCGCCGCGCAGGCCGCCGAAGCGGGCGCCGCCCAGGGCAAGTACAAGGAGATGTACCACGCCCTCTACGACAACTACCGCGCCTGGGCGGTCAGCGACGACGGGCAGAGCGTCAGCGACGACACGGCCCGCGCCGACAAGCTGTTCACCCAGTACGCGCAGCAGAACGGGCTGGACGTGGACAAGTTCCGCGCGGACATGAAATCGCCCGCGGTGGCCGAGCGGATCAAGAAGGACCAGGCGGACGGCGAGAAGGCCGGGGTCGAGGGCACGCCCACGTTCTTCATCAACGGTCAGAAGTGGGAAGCCGGCCAGGACGCCAAGACCTACGGCGACGTGCTCAACCAGCTGCGGGACCGGCTGAACCAGGAGCTGGCGAAGTGACCGCCACCCAGCAGGCCCGCGCCGCCGAGCCCGCGCCCGCGAGCTCGGCGGCGCCGCCCCGCGGGCTGGGCTGGCTGTACCTGATCGGCGGCGCGATCGGCCTCGTCGCCGCCGCCGCGCTGCTCATCGAGAAGATCAACAAGCTGGGCAATCCGGCGTACGTCCCGTCGTGCAGCTTCAACCCGATCGTGTCGTGCGGTTCCGTCATGGACAGCACGCAGGCCGCGCTGTTCGGGTTCCCGAACCCCCTGATCGGCGTCGCCGCGTTCCCCGTGCTGATCACCGTCGGCGCCGTGCTGCTGGCCGGGTTCGCCGCCCCGCGCTGGTTCTGGCTCGGCCTCCAGCTCGGCACCGCGCTCGGCGTGGTGTTCGTGCACTGGCTGATCGCGCAGAGCCTGTACGAGATCGGCGCGCTGTGCCCGTACTGCATGGTCGTGTGGGTCGTGACGATCCCGATCTTCTGGTACACGACCCTGCACACCCTGAGCTCCGGGCACCTCGGCGGCGGCGTCGCCGCGGGCACCGCGCTGAGCCGGTTCCACAGCCTCGGGCTGGTGGTGTGGTACTTGGTGATCGTGGTACTCGTGCTGCAGGCCTTCTGGAGCTACTGGACCAGTCTGATCTAGAAAGTCGCACACCGGGCTGGAACACCCGTTTGTTCGGCCACCACGCCGGGTACCAGGTGACTGTGAGTAATGGTATTCGCATTCCCCCGGCTCCCCGGCCGACGACATTCGCGACGCGGATGCCGCGCGCGGCACCGCGGACCGGACCCGATCGAGGTGGCGCGTGATGCGGTCAGAACCCGGTGCGCGATCGGGTCCCGGAGTCCGCCCGGCGAGGCCGGGCTCCGGGCCCGGAACGAGGTTCCCCAGCGCAAAGCGAGGTGTACCAGTGTCAGCACCCCAGCCCGCACGCGGTGAGCAGACCGCTCCCGCTCCCCGTCCGAGCGCGGACTCCGCCTCGGGGGCGTCCGTCGTGGAGGTCCGGGTCGCCGCGGAGGCGTCCCAGTTGTCGGTCCTGCGGGCCGTGACCGGAGACCTCGCGATGCGGGCCGATTTCGACGTGGACTCGATCGCCGACGTGCGACTGGCGGTGGACGAGGCGTGCTCCTCGCTGATCCGGCTCGCCGCGAGCGGACAGACCCTGACCTGCCGGTTCCAGGGCGACGAGCAGGGCCTGAGCGTCTCCGCCTCGGTCGTCAGCGACCATCCGCAGGAGGCCAGGCAGGACACGTTCAGCTGGCGCGTGCTCAGCGCGCTCACCGACGATGTGTCAACCTCGGTGGAATCGGACGCGGACACCGGCAGTGGCCATGTGGTTCGCATCGACTTGACCAAGGGACGGGCACACGAGTGAAGCAGGCGGATTCCGATCACGCTGCGCACTCGCGACATCAACGCTACGACGAACTGGCGCCCCTGTTCGCCGAACTCGCGGGTGTGGATGAACAAGATCCCCGCCATGCGCGGCTCCGGGACCGGCTGGTCACGGCGCACCTGCCGGTGGCGGAGCACATCGCGCGGCGGTTCAGCCACCGCGGCGAAGCGCAGGAGGACCTCACCCAGGTCGCCACCCTCGGGCTGATCAACGCGGTGGACCGGTTCGACCCGGACCGCGGGGTGGACTTCCTGTCCTACGCCGTTCCCACGATCATGGGCGAGGTGCGCAGGCACTTCCGGGACACGGGCTGGGCGGTGCGGATGCCCCGCAGGCTCCAGGAGCTGCACCTGGCGGTGTCCTCGGCCATCGCCCGGCTCTCGCAGGAGCTCGGCCGCGCGCCCACTCCCAGCGAGCTGGCCGAGCACCTCGACATCAGCCGGGACGACGTCTTCCGCGGGCTGGAGGCGGGCAACGCCTACCGCAGCGCCTCGCTGGACGAACTGCTCACCGCCACCGACGAGATCCCGCTGGGCGCGGCGATCGGTTCCGACGACGCCGAACTGCTCGAAGTGGAGAACCGGGAGACGATCCGCCCGCTGCTGGCCGAACTCGACGAGCGGGAACGGCGGATCCTCGTGATGCGGTTCTTCAGGTCCATGACGCAGACCCAGATCGCCGAGCAGATCGGCATCTCCCAGATGCACGTGTCGAGACTGCTGTCCCGGACCTTGACCTGGCTCCGCGACCGCCTCGAAACCGCCGAGTCACCAACGGAGTCGGCCACTACCGACTGACCGGCCACCGCACCACACCTCCTACGGCGAGGACGTGCTTTGCGGCGAAGCCGTGCAGTGGACGAGCGAAGCGAGTCTGCCTTGCGGCCGAAGGCCGTGCCTGTATTCGCGCAGCGAATAGCCCACGCAAGCAAGGCGACCACCGGCGGGTTCTCAGTCGGTCTCTCGCGAGGACGGCTTTTTCCCTCGTGGCGGAGCCACTCGGGAAAAAGATCCCGCAGCGAGAGACCGACTGAGGTTCCGCTACCCGACCACACGAGCAAAACGAGCCCGGCCCCCAAAAACGTGGAAGACCGCCCGAGGTTCGGTCGGGGGTGACTCCGAACCTCGGGCGGCCGGTCTGGGGGGGGGCGCCGAAACGCCGGTACACCCGGGAGAGCGGGCGGCGGTGCGCCGTCGCCCGGCTCACCGGGTGTCGTGGCATCACTTCACGGAGATGCCGTGCTCCTGCAGCCAGGGCAGCGGGTTGGTCTTGCTGCCGCCTTCGATGACCTCGAAGTGCAGGTGCGGGCCGGTGGACTGGCCCTTGTTGCCGATGGTGGCGATCTTGTCGCCGGCGCTGACCTTGTCGCCCACGTTCACGTCGATGGTGTTGACGTGGCCGTAGACGGTGATCGTGCCGTCGTTGTGCTGCACGCGGACCCACTGGCCGAAGCCGCTGGCCGGTCCGGCGCTGATGACCTCGCCACCGCTGACGCTGACGATCGGGGTGCCGATGCTGTTGGCGATGTCGATGCCCTTGTGGGTGCTGCCCCAGCGGGAACCGAATCCGGAGGTGAAGGTGCCTTCGGCGGGCTTGACGTAGCCGTTGCTCGCCTTGGCGGGCTGGGCGGACGCGGCCTGCTTGGTCTCGGCCTGCTTGGCTTCGGCGGCCTTCTTCTCCGCGGCCTGCTTGTCGGCCGCTTCTTTGTCGGCGGCCTCCTTCGCGGCCTTCTGGTCCGCGACGGCCTTGGCCTTCTGCTGGGCGATCGCTTCGCCCTTGGCCACCTTCTGGGCTTCCTGGTGCGCGCCCTGCGCCGGCTGGGCGTCGAGCAGCTGCACCGAGGCGGGCGTCCCGTGGACGCCGTTGACCGAGGCGGCGAGCTGCTGCTGCGCGGCCACGTGCTGGTCGGCCACCGGGCGGACGGCCTGGTTCTCGGTGCTCTTGTCCGCGTTGGCGGCCAACGGCTGGCCGACGGCGGCGAACGCGCCGGCCGCGACGACGGCCGCGGCGATCTTGTTCCGGGTGGACACCCGGGAGGTCTTGCTCTCGGAACGAGGGCGGAAGGAGTTCAACAAGGACTCCCGGAGAGCGGTCTTCGGGGTGTGGCCGCTCTCCTCGCGGTGCTTGGCCATGGTCGCCTTTCCGTCTTCGGGGGTGGCTCGGTCACTCCCGCCGGGGGATGCGGGCGAACTCTTCGGGGGCGAGTCCTGTTCGTGACTGAACCGTGACGTTCTCAGCGAAAAAGGTAGCTAAGGGTCATCCGGACCATCAAGTGCTCATCCTTTAGGTGCAGCTTTGCCTGTCGTTCAGCCGCCAGCCGCACACTTTCAGTGACTAAATAAGATGACCTTTCGGTAACGGTCGTGATCTAGCGAGGGCGATCTTCGGTGCCCTCCGCGAGGACGACCGGAAGATCGGCGACTCGATGCGATCAACTCCGCGCGATCAGTGATTCCCCCTGGGCACGGAGCTCGCGATCACGCGCGGCGACCGGCCGGACACGGCGCCGAACGGATCGCCGCACCGCCGCGCCCGACCGCACGATCGGCGCCGACCTGCACGATCGATCAGATTCGGGCGCACCTCGCGTGGGTCGGCGACCAAGACCCCATCCGCCGGAAAGTGGTCTTGGGCACAAACTCGACCACTCGCCCCCACCACCCGTCGGATGGCCTCAAGTGACTCGCGAGTAACCGCCTGCGATCGATCTCCCGCACTCTGAGATGCGCGTGCCACTCGAAGAGTTGATCTGATTCACTGACCGACATGACGCGTGGTGACCAGTGGGGCCTGCTCGTGCGGCGCCTGCACGTCGACCTGCTCCGCGTCAGCTCCGCCGGGTGTCGACCTTCCCGCTGACCCTCCCGGCCGCGCACCGCGCGATCCCGCCGCGGCCGGTGGCCGCCTTCGCGGGCGCGCGCGTCACCACCCCTCGCGCAGGCGCCGCGGCACGTTCCGCCGCCCGAGGCCGCCCTCCCGAACCGACCACCCGAACCGCCCCGGCACGCACCGCGCACGACCGGAGCGCCCTCGAACGCCACCCCACGGAGAGATCGTGCAGACCTTCCTGATCTTCGCGCTCGGCGGTTTCATCGCCCAGCTCGTCGATGGTTCCCTCGGCATGGCCTACGGGGTGACTTCCACGACCATCCTGCTCACCGCGGGGCTCACGCCCGCCGTGGCCTCCGCATCGGTGCACCTGGCCGAGATCGGCACCTCCGCCGCCTCCGGCATCTCGCACTGGAAGTTCGGCAACGTCGACTGGCGCGTCGTGCTCATCCTGGGCGTGCCCGGTGCCGTCGGCGCCTTCCTCGGCGCGACCGCGCTGAGCAACCTCTCCACCGAGGCCGCCGAACCGTGGATGTCGGCGATCCTGCTGACGCTGGGCCTGTACGTGCTGCTGCGCTTCGCCCTGCGCCCGCTGCGCCGCAGGCAGCTCACCGGGGTCAGCTCGAAGCTGCTCGCCCCGCTCGGCCTGGTCGCGGGCTTCGTCGACGCGACCGGTGGCGGCGGCTGGGGCCCGGTGGCGACCCCGACGCTGCTGAGCACCGGCAAGGTGGAGCCGCGCAAGGTCGTGGGCTCGGTGGACACCAGCGAGTTCCTGATCGCGGTCGCGGCCAGCCTCGGCTTCATCATCTCGCTGGCCGACGAGCCGCTGTCCTGGGCGACGGTGGCCGCGCTGTTGATCGGCGGCGTGATCGCCGCGCCGCTGGCGGCGTACCTGGTGCGGATCGTGCCGATGCGGCTGATCGGCGTCGGTGCGGGCGGGCTCATCGTGCTCACCAACACCCGCACCCTGATCAAGGCGTTCGACCTGCCCGCTCCGGGCGTGTTCTACGCCGTCATCGTGCTCGCCTGGGTCGCCGCGCTGGCCTACACCGTCCGGCAGATCGTGCGCGACCGCCGCGAGGAGCTCCCGGAGGACGCGAGCGAGCCGGTGCGCAGCTGACCGGCCGCCCCGAAACGACGAAACGCCCGTCCGCGACGCTGTCGCGGGCGGGCGTTGTGGTCGGCGCGGTCGAGCTCGACCGGTTGTTGCGTGGCTACAGCTAACACACGGAGCGTCAGGCATTACCCACGTGCCGTATCGCGCTAGTCATACGAAAGGGCTACGGTTCGATAGGCCGTGTGGAAGCCCCCCGACACGCGGTAGGCGCCCCGGGTGCGAACTTCGTGCTCGCGCCCGGGACGCCGCTCCCCGTACCTGCGGCCACCGACTGGCCACTTCGTTCTCCGCCCGGGACACCGGGCGAACGCCACCGGATCCCCATCGGCAGGCGACCCGCACCGTCCGTGCGGAGTCCAGCGACGCGTGGCACTCAGTGTGCACGTCAATCGTGGAATATTCCAGGCCTCTGGGTGCACAGTTCGGGCACGGCCGGACATCGATCCGGACCGCCGCCCGTGCGCAGGGATGACGGATGCCGTCGCCGGGCATCCGTCACCGCGACGACCGCGCCGCTCAGCCGTCCGCGCGCATCGGGCTGGAACCGGAACGCCACTGCACCGTCGGACGCATCGCGCCCAGGTCGACCCGGTCCACGTGCGCCTTCGCGACGCCGAACAGCGAATCGATGAGGGTGTTCGACAGCAGGTGCGGCTCCAGGCCCAGCTCGACCAGCCCGGTGTGCACCACGTTGTAGTGGTGCTCGGCCTGCTCGACGCGCGGGTTGTCCAGGTACTCGACGTCGACGGTGCCGTCGAAGCCGTTGGCCACGACCTTCGCGATCTCCTCCACGGAGAAGCTCTCGGTCATCTGGTTGAACACCCGGAACTCGCCGGCGTCGGCCGGGTTCTCCGCAGCCAACCGGATGCACTCCACGGTGTCCCGGATGTCGATGAGCCCGCGGGTCTGCCCGCCCGTGCCGTACACCGTCAGCGGGTGGCCCAGCACGGCCTGGATGACGAAGCGGTTCAGCACCGTGCCGAAGATCGCGTCGTAGTCGAAGCGGGTGGCCAGGCGCGGGTCCAGCGCGGTCTGCGCCGTCTCCTGCCCGTACACGACGCCCTGGTTGAGGTCGGTGGCGCGCAAGCCCCAGATGCGGCAGGCGAACTCGATGTTGTGGCTGTCGTGCACCTTGCTCAGGTGGTAGAAGGAGCCCGGCTTCTTCGGGAAGAGCATCCGGTCGGTCCGCCCCTTGTGCGAGACCTCCAGCCAGCCTTCCTCGATGTCGATGTTCGGCGTGCCGTACTCACCCATCGTGCCCAGCTTCACCAGGTGGATCGACGGGTCGATCTCCTGGATCGCGAACAGCACGTTGAGGTTGCCGACCACGTTGTTCTGCTGGGTGTAGACCGCGTGCTTGCGGTCGATCATCGAGTAGGGCGCCGCGCGCTGCTCGGCGAAGTGCACGATGGTGTCCGGGCGGAAGTCCCGCACCATCTCGTAGGTGAAGTCCGCGTCGACGAGGTCGCCGTAGTAGGACTTGATGCTCTTGCCCGACACTTCGCGCCACGCGTCGACGCGGGTCTGCATCGGCTCGATCGGCACCAGGCTCTGCACGCCCATCTCGTGGTCGTAGCCGCGCCGGGCGAAGTTGTCGGCCACCGCCACCTCGTGGCCACGGTCGGACAGGTGCAGAGCGGTCGGCCAGCCAAGGTAGCCGTCGCCCCCGAGGACGAGGATTCGCACGCCTTCTTCTCCCTCTAGATCATTGCGGGTGCCACCGGCGGCCGGGAAGGGCGCCGCGGCGGCGGATCCTCCGGGCACCGAGGTGCTCCGGAGCCAGTCGGCACGGTAGGAAAAGCGCTGCCGGGCCGAGGTGAAGCGGACGCCGACGGCTCCCGGCGCCACCTCGCTCCCGCCAACATCGGGAATGCTCTCATTGTTCGGCGCGGGAGCGAAGAGCCGAAAGCAAGCGGGGGCCGAGAGGAAAGGCACGCGTTCGCGCCCCGGTATCGTGCTACCGCGACGTGGCCCGTTCCGGGCTCGGCGCAGCGCGAAAGGACCGATCAGTGCAGCAGGCCACCGAGACCGCGACCGCGCGGTCGACCGGCCGCCGCGGCCACTACTGGCGGCTCATCAGCAGGTTCGCCGCCGCCTCCGTGGTCGCCACCGGGATCAGCCAGCTCGTGTTCGTCGGCTCCTACGCGCTGGGAGCGCTGCCGGTGGTCTCGACCGTGCTGGCGTGGCTGGCGGGCGCCGTGCCGAACTTCGTGCTCAACCGCCGGACCTGGGGCGGCGGCGGCAGATCGGCGCTGCGCGGCGAGATCGTGCGCTACGCGGCGCTGTCGGTGGGCACCGCGCTGCTGGCGGCGCTGGCCACCAGCGGTGCCGAGCAGCTGGCGCTGGACGCGTTCCCGCACGACCGCCTCCCGCAGGTGGCGATCGTGTGGGGCGCCTTCCTCGCGACCTACCTGGTGATGTTCGTGGTGAAGTTCTTCGTCATCGACCGGTTCATCTTCACCGCTCGGGAACGGCCACCGCGGGCTCGTTGATCCGCTCGGTCGCGGGCCGGTGCTGCGGCTGCGGCGCGGAACGCCGTTCCCGCAGCCAGGTGCCTAAGACGACCTTGGCGTAGCGGTAGCCGTAGAGCACGTTGTTGCCCTTCTTGCTCTGCCCCGCGGTGCGCGCCAGCATCGTCATCGGCTGCTCCAGGACCCGGTAGCCGCGGGCGAGCAGGCCGACGAGCAGCTCCGAGGACTGGTACTGCTTCTGCTCCAGCCGCACCGAGTTCGGCACCTCGATCTTCATGGCGCGGAAGCCGAACGAGGTGTCGGTGATCTTCTGCCTGGTCAGGGCGCTGACCAGCCACGCGAACACGTGGGTCCCGGCCCGGCGCACCAGGTCGGTGCTCTCGGTGCGGCCGAGAGTGCGGGAACCGGTGACGAAGTCGGCCTCGTCGTCGATCAACGGCTGCAGCAACCGGGGCAGCTCGGCGATGTCGTACTGGCCGTCCGCGTCGGTGGTGACGAGGTAGCGGGCGCCGCGCTCGGCGGCGAGCCGGTACCCGAGCCGCAGCGCCGCCCCCTGGCCGCGGTTCGTCGGCGCGACGCAGGTCTGCGCGCCGTGGCGCAGCGCGACCTCGGCGGTGTCGTCGGTGGCGCCGTCGACGACGACGAGCGCGTCCACGTCCAGCCCGCAGCTCTGCGCGGGAATGCCGTCGAGCACCGCGCCCAGCGCGTCCTGCTCGTTGTAGGCCGCGATGAGCACGACCACCGAGGCGAACCCGCGGTCGCCGTAGCGTTCGGCGTAGCCGTCGAGGGCCGCCCGGTCGACCTCGTCGGGGTAGGTCGTGGACATGGTGGTCTCCTTCGGGGTGTTCGGTCGTTCGGGTAAGCGGGCCCGGCGCGGTCCGATGATCGCGGTCAGGGCGAGCCCGCCGGCCAGCGGCAGCAGCACGAGGCCGGGCAGCTGGTATCGCCAGGAGAATTCCATCGCCGCCGCGGTGGCCAGCACCGTGGTGGCCAGCCCCGCGGGCAGCAGCGTCACGGCGCGCAGCCCGCTGCGGCGGGCGCGGCCGACGCCGAGCACGGCGAGGCCGGACAGGACGAGCATGCCGCCGAGCGCGGTGCCCGGCGTGTAACCGCCGCCGAGCTGGTAGGCCCGCAGGAACCCGCCGATCTCGGGGTCGGCGCGCAGCGGCCCGTCGCCGTGCAGCTCGGCCCATTCGGCGACGTACCAGGGGTCGGCGTACATCGGGTACTCGGTCTTGAACTGCCACCGGTCCAGCGGCACGTCGCCCGGTGTCTGGGTGCGGGTGGGCGCGAAGCCCTTCAGGAAGTCGGTGACGAACCCGCCCGCGACGTCGAGCGGCTGCTGGGCGAGGACCTTGGCCGCCATGCCGCTCTGCGCGGCGTTGAGGTCGAAGTCGTCCGGCAGCCTGTCGGTGTTGACCGAGACGTGCCAGAAGTGGATGTAGAAGTCGATGCCCTGCTTCTCCCGGGCCTCGACCGGTTCCTTCGGGCACACCAGCTGCTCTTCTGGGGTGAGCCCTAGCCGATCGCAGTCCGCGACGACGGCGGTGCGGCCGTAGACGACGCTGCCGGTGGAGCCGCCCAGCGCGGGCGTTCCGGTCCACGCCAGGTGGTACATCGCGTAGCAGAACAGGACCCCGGCGAACGCCCCGGCGAGGGCTCCGGCGGCGCGCAACCGGGGCTTCCACCCGTCGCTCGGGCGCAGCCCGGCCGCGAGCAGCACGAACACCACCGCGGGCACCACCAGCGTCAAGCCGACGATGCGCACCAGCACCGAGACCGCCAGCAGCAGCCCGGCGATCGCCGCGGTGCGCGGGCCGGGAATGCCGCGCCAGGTCAGCACGAAGATCGCGGCCAGCAGCAGGACCTGGAACAGCAGGTCCGACATGATGTTGTGCTCGATCTGCACCTGGTAGGCGTCGAGCAGCACCGGCGCGGTGGCGAGCGCCGCGATCCAGCGCCGCGCGCCGAAGCGCAGCAGCAGCACGTAGATCGCGACGCCGAGCGCGAGCCCGATCAGGTGCTGCACGGCCGCCACGAACGCCAGGTTCCCCACCAGCAGCAACGGGCCGAGCAGCAGGATCTCGTAGCCGATGGGGTTGATACCGCCGGGGAAGAACACCCCGAGGTCGTCGAGGTAGCGGAACGAGTCGATGTAGAGCAGCGCCGGCCGGTACGCGAGCTGCGCGAGCACGCGCAGCACGACGCCACCGAGCAACAGCAGCGCGAGCAGCCAGTGCGCGCGGAGGTGCCGCGCCGGCGCGGCGATCACGGCGTCCCGGCGGTGATCGCGCGGAAGTCCTCCCACACGGTCCGCAGGCCGTCGGTGAGCTCCACCGACGGGCTGTAGGCGAGTTCGCGCCCGGCCTTGGCGACGTCGACGATCACCGCGGGCATCTCGCCGTTCTTCGCGGGCACGTGCGTCACCGGCAGCGGCGCGCCGGTGGCGGCGCGGACCGCGTCGATGAGTTCCAGCACGGAGATGGACCGCCCGGAGCCGATGATCGCGGTGCCGGTGTACTGCTTGTCGCAGGCGGCGAGGATGCCCGTCACCACGTCGTCGACGTGCACGAAGTCGCGGCTCTGCGCGCCGTCGCCGTAGACCTCGACGCCGTCGCCCGCCAGCGCCGCGCGCATCAGCCGCGGGATGAAGCTGTCCTTGCGCCCCATGCCGGGCCCGTAGATGTTGGTGAACCGCAGCGCGGTGGTGGCGATGCCGTAGGACCCCGCGTAGCCGGACAGCAGCATCTCGCAGGCGGCCTTCGTCGCGCCGTACGGCGTGAGCGGCCGCAGCGGGAGGTCCTCGGAGATGGTGCCGTGGCCGATGTCGCCGACGACGGCGTTGGTGGACGCGAGCACGAAGCGGCCGACGCCCCGCTGCCGCGCGAGTTCCAGCAGTCCCTGGGTGACCTCGACGTTGGCGCGGTAGGTCTCGGCGGGCTGGTCCACCGAGCGCAGCACCGAGGTGATCGCGGCGAGATGCACGATGGCCGACGTGCCGGTGATGACGGCGGCTTCGCGCACGGCCGGTTCGGTGAGATCGCCGGCGACGTGGGTGACGAGCTCGCCGCGCACCGATTCCGGCGGTTCCTGGGCGTCGACGATGGTGACCGGGGTGCCGCGTTCGGTCAGCGCTCGGACGACGGCGCGGCCGACGAACCCGGAGCCGCCGGTGACGACCACGCCACCCGGCAGGCCGCCGCTACGCAGAGTTTCGGACGACTCGGTTGCCGTCGCTCGTTCGGGGGAAGTCTCACTGCTTGGCACGGCTGAACTCTAACGGGCCGCCGCCCAGAGCTGTCGCCTAACCCACACCGGTCGTCCACCGAATGGCAGCTTGCGCACCGCCCGCCGACGCACCGCGGCAGGGCCGCCGAGGGTACGGAGCCGGGCGGCCGCCGCGACCGCCCGGCGGACGCGCTCAACTCGCGTAGTGATCGCCCAGCGCTCGCAGGCCGGTGCCGAACACGCCGGTCGCGAACACCTCGTCCAGGTTCGGTTCGTCGCCCGCGTCGGCGTCGTAGTCGCTGTACCACTCGACGAACGCCTGCCCCGTCGCCGTGATCGGCAGGACCCGGATCGTGCTGCGGTACGAGCGCACCGGGAACGGGCCCTCGGTGATGTCGTAGGTGTAGGCGCGGGCGGCGTCGTCGAGCGCCACCAGCCGTTCCCGCACCACACCGCCGTCGGCGAGGGTCAACCGCCGCACCGCGCCGACCTCCGCCGGGGACGCGCCGCCCTCCACTTCGCTGGTCTTGATCGCCGGGTGCCACCGCGGCAGCCCGTTGAAGTCCCGCACCAGCTCCCACACCGCGTCCGCCGTCGCCGGAACCACCGCGCTCGCATAGGACCGTGCCATCACGTGCTCCTCACCGTCGTGTTCCACCGCACCGGGCGGTGCGGCTCACCGCTTGAGGTTCTTGAACTCCCTGGTCCGCTCGGTCAGCGCCTGCTCCACCGGGAGCCGTTCCATGCTGCTGGCGCCGTAGAAGCCGTGGCAGCGCTTGGTGCGGCCCAGCACGTAGGCCGCGTCCTCCGGGGTGGCGATGGGGCCGCCGTGGCAGAGGACCAGCACGTCCTCGCGCACCTCGGCCGCCGCCGCGGACCACTCGTCGATCAGCGCCACGCAGTCGTCGAGGTCCTTCGAGGTCTCCGCGCCGATGGAGCCCCCGGTGGTGAGCCCGAGGTGGCACACGACGATGTCGGCTCCGGCGGTGGTCATGGCGCGGGCGTCGGCGGCGGAGAAGACGTAGGGCGTGGTGAACAGGTCCGCTTCCCGCGCGGCGGCGATGAGCTCGACCTCCTGCCGGTAGCTCATGCCGGTCTCCTCCAGGTTGGCCCGGAAGGTGCCGTCGATGAGCCCGACGGTCGGGAAGTTCTGGACCCCGGCGAAGCCCAGTTCCCGCAGCCGCGCCAGGAACGGCCCGGTGAGCAGGAACGGATCGGTGCCGTTGACGCCCGCGAGCACCGGCGTGCGGCGCACCACGGGCAGCACTTCGCTCGCCATCTCCACGACGATCTCGTTGGCGTTGCCGTAGGCCAGCAGCCCGGCCAGCGAACCGCGCCCGGCCATCCGGTAGCGGCCCGAGTTGTACAGCACGATCAGGTCGATGCCGCCGGATTCCTCGCACTTCGCCGACAGCCCGGTTCCTGCGCCACCGCCGATGATCGGCTCGCCCCGATCGGCCATGCCCCGGAACCGGCGCACCAGGGTCTCCCGGTCGAACCGCGTCATGCCCGTTCTCCTTCCGCGCCGGGGCGCACTTCGCTCAACGCCGCGAGCAGCGCCGCCACGAAACCGTCGTCGTTGATGCCGTGCGGGACCCGCCGCACCTGCCGCTGCTCGGTCCGGTGCACCTCGGCTTCGAGGGTTTCGAACAGCACCTCGTCGGCGGCCGGGTCGTGGAAGGGCTGCCCGGGCGCGTCGAGCAGCGAGACGCCGCCCTCCGGCAGCAGGAACCGCACCGGGCCGGTGCAGGCGTTGAGCTTCGCGGCCAGGAACCGGGCGATCTCCCGGCATTCGTCCGGGGTGGTGCGCATCAGCGTGACCTGCGGGTTGTGCTCGTAGAACAGCCGTCCCCGGTAGCGCTCCGGCACGGTGTCCGGCGCACCGAAGTTGACCATGTCGAGGGCGCCGCAGGACCCCACGTAGGGCACGCCGCCGCGCGCGATGGCGTCGAGCCGCGTGTCACCGGCGCTCATCACTCCCCCGGCGATCAGGTCGCACACCTCGGTGGTGGTGATGTCCAGGACGGCCTCGATCAGGCCGTCGGCGACGAGCTTCTCCATGGCCCGGCCGCCGGTGCCGGTCGCGTGGAACACCAGCGGGTCGTGCTCGGCGGCCAGCCGGTCCGCGGTCTTGGTGACGCACGGCGTGGTCACCCCGAACATCGTCAGCGCCACCGCGGGACGCTGCTCGGCGGCCGGGACGGTGTTGCGCACGGCCCCCGCGAGCGCGTGCGCGGCGTTGCCGAGCACCTGGCGGGAGATCCGGTTGAGCCCGGCGACGTCGGTCACCGCCGGGAACATCGCGACGTCGGAGGCGTCCACGTAGGACGAGACGTCACCGGAGGCGACGGTGGAGACCATCAGCTTCGGCACGCCCACCGGCAAACCCCGCAGCGCCGGAGTGACCAGCGCCGTGCCCCCGGAACCGCCGAGCCCCAGCACGCCGCCGACACCGGGTCGCGCGGTCAGCCAGCGCTCGAACGCCAGCGCCATCGCCGCCACCGCCGAACCGCGATCACCGGTGAACACCGCCTCCGCGCCCCGCGGGTGCTCCGCCGCGACCTCGGCGGCGGGCACGTCGGGGGCGTCGGCGGACTCCGCGCCGGAGGTGCTCACGTCGACGGTGGTCACCTCCACGCCCGCGTCGGCGACCAGCCCGGCGACGTAGCGCAGCTCCGCCGCCTTCGTGTCGAACGTGCCCACGACGTAAGCCCGGCCCATCGCACCATCCCCGCAACTAGGAATCAGCCCGCGAGAACCCTACTGCCGATCACACCGGGACACAGCTCGTTGATCACCGTGTCGCGCTCAGGAGGCGCGCGCTGATCCGGGGTGACGCGTCAGGAACCCAAGCGCCGCCGTGCCGCGTCGATGTCCGCGGCGACCTTGTCCATCGCTCGCTCGAACCCCTCGGTGACGCGGCCGAGTTCCGCATCGAGCCCGGGCAACGCCCCTGCGGCGGCGACCTTCGCGGCCATGTCGTCCAACGCCGCGTTGACCGCTTCCCGCACGGCCGCCTCCGCCGCTGCGCGCGGCGTTCGCTCCCACTGGCGCGGGTCGAAGGCGACATCGCCGACCCGCCCCCGCGGATCGACCCGCGCTCGGACGAGACCGTCCGCCGAGCCACCGGAGCCCATGAGTTCGTCGTCCACCGGTGCGGGGTCGGGAACGCTCCCGCGACCACGGTGGTGATCAGCCGGATCTTCCAGGAACGAGCTCACGAAATCCCCTCACGCTGTTGTGACCCGCAGCACCCGGTCGCCTGTTGCGAACGATCCCACTCGATCCGCCGGGATCGCTGGCCTCCACGGCAAGATCACACAACGGTCGGCGGGCGGAGTGCATGGCAGCGTCGTTCTTCATCCACACCGAGCAGTTGCGCCGATCAGGCAACCGGTTCGGTTCGGCCGCGGATGGGCTGGACGCCGAACGCCGCACGCTGCGGACAGCGGTGGCGGGAGACGCCGCCGCGTGGGGAGCGGACGAGCCTGGAGCGGCCTTCGGCCAAGCGCACCTGGAAGTGGCCGAGCTGGCGGAGCGAGCCTTGGAAGTCCTGGCACGCGCCACGGCCGACGTCGGTACCTCGCTGGTCGCCACGGCGGCCGACCTCGAAGACATCGACCGGACCCACGCCGACGAGTTGAACGAGCTCCTCGCCGAACTGGGGGCCAGGCCGTGAGCATCATCCTCCCGCCTGAGCTCGCGCAGTTGCTGGCGGAGTGCGGCGGGACCTTCCCCGAGGCCGACGAAGACCGGCTGCACGAACTGGCCGCAGGCTGGCGCAGAACAGGCAGGACGCTGGAACGGCTCCGCCGAGAAGGCTCGGACACTGCCCGGTCAGTCGCTGCGACACATCACGGCGCGACCATCGACGCGTTCGACGGCCGCTGGGCCAGGATCGACGCGCACTTCGCGCTCGGCTCCGTCGCGACCGAGCAGGCAGCAGCGGCCGTCGATGCGATGGCGCTCGCCACCATCGAGACCAAAAGCGCCATCATCTCGGTACTGGCGGCAGGACACGCACAACGGCAGGAAATGCAGAGCCAAGTCGCCGTGGCGTTCTGGGGACCGCTCATCCGGTTCCTCCTGCAACTCCTCAAAAACCACATCGGCCCCCTGCTGGCCCGACTCGGACAGCTGATCAGGAGCGGCCTGGCGGCACTGTTCCGCGGCATCAAAAAGGCTTTTCAGGCCATCGTCGACTTCGCCGAGTCGCTCTTCGAAGGCGCGAGCACACCGGAACCAGCACCACTACCACCCCCGACGCCGCCGGTTTACCGACGCGACCAGCCACTACCGCACGCACGGGAGCTGATCGAGAACGGCACTCAGTGGACTGGAACTGGACGAGGCGGCGGCAAAGTTCCCCTGACCGCCGAGCCGAACCAAGTCTACTATCGAACAGATCCACAAACGGGCGTCACTACCAGTTACAGCGTTTACGATGAGCAGGGCTACATCATCAAGCGCGTCGACCTGGCAGGAAGGCCACACGGAGAAGTTCCCACACCGCACGTTCTGCACTACCAGCTCAACGTAGATACCCGAACAGGAACAACGAGAGTCGGACCAAGCAAAGAACAACCGGTCCGCGCCGCCACGCCCTGGGAGATACCGTGACCACCGAAGAGAACCAAAATCAACGCGAGCATCCCGGGTTCCTCGCGGACTGGCGCACCCCCGCAGGCGATCCGCTGACGCCCATCAGCTACCTCAGCACCCTCACCTCAGGAATCGAGGCGATACTCGCCATTCAGTGGCTGTTTCGGCCGAACTTCCTTGAATATCGTGGAATCGTATTTGCCACCGACGAACCCACCGAGCCCAATCCGGCACAAAAAAAGACGCTGGACGACTGGCTGTCACACTTCAACGGCGACATAAGCAAGGTTGAGTTCAAGAGCAATCTCACAATCCTTCCAGATGTGTTCACGAATTTGACGCTGGACGAACACATCGAAGACATTTCCATCTTCGCGGAGAGCATCGCAGACTGCTGGCGAGGCCTCTTGAAACTTCACTTCCCGGACCGGGATTTCGTCGTGGAAGTATTCGATGACCCCGAAGAACCTTACGACCCGCAGATCACCTTCTACAGCAAGCCGGAGGAGTCGTCGAACGCTCCGGTCGTGGTCTACGGCGTAGCCGCGGGACAGTTCGCCCAGCTCGACGGGGTCCACGCCGCGCTACACCTCGATCTGCCTCCGTCCGCCCGGACCGGGTTCGCGGGACTCGCGCTCCCTCCGCAGCAGGCGTTGGAGATCAACGCTCGGGACGCCGCCGACCGGAAGACGCTGCTCGACCGAATCGCGCCCGGCTCGACCACGCTCACCGACGCACTGCGGGCCTCCGGGCGGAGCGCGGTGCTGCTGTCCGGGTTCGAACAGCTCTGGGTGAAGAACCGCGCGGTCGCCGAAGAGCTGATCAGACAAGCACCGGACGCGCTCGCCACGGCCCGAGCCGAAGGGCGAACGCTGCACCTGGCGTTCGCCGACCTCACCTCGGACACCGCCGAATCCGCGCTGGAGCTGCTGCGCGACCTCACCGCCGGACATGCCGAACCGGTGCCCGTCTTCCACTACGCCCCATCCGCATGACGATGCCCCCGGCTGCACGCCGGGGGCATCGTGGAAGCGGGAGGTCAGTGGCTGCTGTTGCCCTTGCCGCCGCCGGTGAAGCGGTTCTTCACCTGCTCGATCTTGGCCTTGTTCTTCGGGTCGCTCGCGTATCGCTTCGCCTGGTCGATCGCCTTCTTGCCCTGCGGGCTCTTGGCGAAGTCGGTCAGCTTCTTGAACAACGACATAGCAGCTCCCAGTCGGGCCGGTCGGTCATGCCTGCCACCAGGCTACCGGCAATTCGGACACGGAATCGAGGGCCCACCGATCATCCGAGCACACCGCTGACCGAGGCGTGGCCCTTGAGCAGGTTGCGGGCGATGGTGCGGCGCTGGATCTCGTCGGTCCCCTCGAAGATCCGCAGCAGCCGGATGTCGCGGTACCAGCGTTCGATGGGTAGCTCGCGGGTGTAGCCCATGCCACCGTGGATCTGCAGCATCCGGTCCACGATCTCGTTGGCGCGGGTGCCGCCGTAGAGCTTCGCGATGGACTGGGCGTGCCGGGAGTCGGCACCCTGGTCGGCCTGCCACGCCGCCTGCAGCACCAGCCAGCGCAGCGCTTCGATCTCGACCGCGGAGTCCGCGATCATCCACTGGATGGCCTGGCGATCCGCGATGGGCGCACCGAACGTCTGCCGGTTGCGGGCGTAGTCCATCGACATCTCCATCATGCGCTCGCACCCGCCGAGGGCGCGGGCGGGCAGCAGGTAGCGGCCGCGGCCGATCCACTGCATGGCCAGCTTGAACCCGCCGCCGACCTCGCCGAGCACGTTCTCCTCCGGCACCCGCACGCCGTCGAAGACCAGGGAGGCGGGCTGGCGGTCCCACTCGCCCATGATCTCGATCGGCTCCGAGCGCCAGCCGGCGTCGCGGTCGGCGAGGAAGCAGGTGACGCCGCCGTCAGCGCCCTTCTCCTTGTCGGTGACGGCGAAGACCATCGTGAAGTCGGCGTCGATGCCGCCGGTGATGAACGTCTTCTCCCCGTCGATCACCCACTCCGAGCCCTCCTTGCGGGCCGTGGTGCGCAGGTTCTTCGCGTCCGAACCCGCGCCGGGCTCGGTGATCGCGAAGCAGGACTTGCGGTCGCCCTCGATGGTGGGCACCAGGTAGCGCTGCTTCTGGTCCTCGTTGGCGTGGTAGAGGATGTTGTCGGCGTAGCCGCCGAAGCTGAACGGCACGAACGTGCGGCCCAGCTCGATCTCGATGAGCGCCGTGAGCACCGCGGAGAGGTTCATCCCGCCGTACTCCTCCGGGGTCTGCACGCCCCAGAACCCGGCGTCACGGGCCTTCTGCCTGAGGTCCTTGAGCTCCTCGCGGGTCAGGCCGCGCTCGTGGTTGCGCTCGCGGCGCAGCACCTCCTGCTCCAGCGGCACGAGTTCGCGCTGCACGAAGGTGCGCACCCAATCCCGAATGTCGCGTTCGGTCTCGGTGAGGGAGAAGTCGACCATCGGTGGCGTTTCCTTTCGGCGAGGTCGAGGGAGTGAGACGTCCGTGCACGATGAGTCTTCGATCGTTGTCCTGTCAGCGGCGAAGCCGCTGAGCAGTGACCAGCTTGAGCAACAGAACCACCGGCGGGTTCTCAGCGGCTTCCTCGCGAGGACAGCGATTTCGTGGTGTAGGGAGCTACATGAGAAATCGATCCCGCAGCGAGGAAGCCGCTGAGGTTCCGCTGAGCGACCACCTCAGCCAGCCGTTCCAATCCGGGAGCGGAGTTCGCGTTTGAGGACCTTGTGGCTGGGGCCCAGCGGCAGCTCGTCGACGAACACCACGCGCCGCGGGTACTTGTGGTGCGCGGTCTGCTCCGCCGCCCAGGCGGTGATCGCCTTGCCCAGCGCCTCGTCGGGTTCCTCGCCGCGTTCGGGCACGACCACGGCGCAGACCTCCTCGCCGCGCCCCGGGTCGGGCAGGCCGATCACGGCGCACTGGGCCACCGCGGGGTGCCGGATCAGCAGCTCCTCCACCTCGCGCGGGTAGATGTTGTAGCCGTTGCGGATGATCAGGTCCTTCTTGCGGTCGACGATGGACACGTAGCCCTCGGCGTCCTTGGTGCCCATGTCGCCGGTGCGGAACCAGCCGTCGACGACGGCCGCCGCGGTCGCCTCCGGGTCGTCCAGGTAGCCCGCGAACACGTTGTGGCCGCGCACCACGATCTCGCCGACCTCGCCCGCGGGCAGCAGCTCGATGCGGTCCTCCACGGACGGTTCGGCGACCTCGACGTCGATGCCCCACAGCGCGTGCCCGACGGTGCCCGCGCGCGGGCCGAACGCCGGTTGGTTCACCGTCGCCGTCGGCGAGGTCTCCGACAGGCCGTAGCCCTCGTGGATCGGGGCGCCGAAGCGGCGCTGGAACCGCTCCAGCACCGCGACCGGCAGCGCGGCGCCACCGGAAACGCACATCCGCAGGCTCGGCACCTCGGCGTCGTCGCCCGCGGCCTCCAGCATCCGGATGTACATCGTGGGCACGCCGTTGAGCTGCGTGATCCGGTGGTCGCGGATGAGCCGCAGCGCCTCCGCCGGGTCGAACTTCGGTTGCAGCACCAGCGTGGCGCCCGCGCGGAACGTGGTGTTCAGCGACACCGTCTGGCCGAACACGTGGAACAGCGGCAGGCAGCCCAGCACCAGGTCCTCGGACCGGGTGTCGTTGGCGTCGAACGCGTTCACCGTCGCGTTCATGACCAGGTTGAGGTGGGTCAGCACCGCGCCCTTGGGGCGGCCGGTGGTGCCGCTGGTGTAGAAGATCACCGCCGGGTCCTCCGGGGAACGCGTCTCGAACGCGCGCACCGGTTCGGCGTCCGCAGCCTCCGCCGACAGCGACGGCGGCGCGTCCTGGCTCGGTCCGCCGGAACCGACCGACACCAGCGGGATGCCGGCCCGGCGCGCGGATTCGGCGGCCAGGGCGAGCTGGCTCGTGTGGCCGATGACGAGCTTCGCGCCCGAGTTGCGCAGCAGGTACGCCGCCTCGTCGGGAACCAGCAGCAGCGGCACCGGAACGACGACGGCGCCCGCGGTGAGCACCGCGTAGTAGGCGCGCACGAAGTCGATGACGTTGGGCGCGACGATCGCCACCCGGTCGCCCGGTTCGACGCCGCGAGCGCGCAGCGCGGCGGCGTGCGCGCGGACCTGTTCCCACAGCTCGCCGTAGTCGACCTGCTCGGCGCCTTCGACGACCGCGGTCGCCCGTGGCGTGATCCTGGCCGGTTCGGCGAGCACCGACACCAGCGACAGCGTGGTCTGCGGCTTGATCGGCGCCGAGGACTCGTCGTCGTTGACCATCGTCCACCTCCGTGAGGACGTCGCCCGACGCCGATCGGGGGCCCGCACCGCGCCCGCCGATGGACACCTGGCGACTAACGTCGTTAGTTTTGGACTCTAGGACCACCCCGCGGACCGCGGCAAGACCACCGCCCCGGACACTGTGCGGAGTCGCCGCAGGGCAACCGGCCGAACACGGTGCGGCATCGGAACGCCACGGCGCAGGGCCGGATGGCAGGCAGGAGCGCGGCATGGGCAGACCGAAGAGTCCCCAGCTCACACCGGAACGCATCCGCGAGCACGCGTTGGTGATCATCGACACGTCCGGGCTCGAAGCGCTGTCCATGCGCAAGCTCGCCGAAGCGCTCGGAGTCCGCGCCGCCTCGCTGTACAACCACGTCGCGACCAAGGAAGCCCTGCTGCACGACGTCGCCAACGACGTGATGGCCACCGTGGACACCACCGGCTTCGCCGCCGGCTGGACCACCGGCCTGCTGCGCTGGGCCCGCTCCTACCGGGCGGCGCTGGCCGCCCACCCGAACCTGGTGCCGTTCATGGCCTCCGGCCCGGCCCGCCGCGAAACCTCGCTGAGCCGCGCCGACGCGGTGCACGGCGGCCTGACCAGCGCGGGCTGGCCGCCCCGGTACGCCACGATGATCGGCGCCTCCACCAAGTACCTCGTCGTCGGCGCCGCGATGGGATCGTTCGCAGGCGGGTTCGTCGACGACGCCGAGATCTACGACGACCGGTTCCCGCACCTGCGCAACGCGCACCTGCTGCGCGAGCACGCGGCGGAGATCGACGACGCCAGCTTCGAGGTCGCGCTGCAAGCCCTGGTCGACGGCCTGCGAGTGCAGTACGAGCAGGTCACGGCCCATGCGGACGACTTCGGAGGGTAACGGGATCACGCTCACGTTCGGTTGACTGCGATGTGTGATCTCCGTAGCGTTTCTGAACACAACAGAAGACGAGACGAACACGCCGACGACGTCGAGCGGGAGAGTCTGCGCCCCGCCAGGAGCCCCTGGTCCGTGCAGGATGCGATTCCTGGGTGCAGCGCCGAAGGAGCAATCCTCCCCAACAAACTCTCAGGCCCCGCACCGCACGACACCAGGCGATCACGGAGAAAAGCAGGGACACGCGTCCCTCGCCCAAGGTGCAAGCCGCCGACGCGCGGTGAAACTCTCAGGCCAATGACTCCGGGGAGACCGGCCAGCGCACGCCCGCGCCCGTCGCCGTCGAGGGACCCCGGATATGGTTTCTGCTGGAAGTGGCCGCAACCGGTCCCCTCGGACGTGATCGGTGCCCACGAGGAGGAGTTCCGCACCATGACGTCGTCTTCCCCCTCCCTGAGAGAGACACCGCTAGGGGAGATCCATGCGTCCTCGGGCGCACATTTCACCGAATTCGCCGGGTGGCGGATGCCGGTGCGCTACACCGGCGACACCGCCGAACACCAGGCCGTGCGCACCGCCGCCGGCCTGTTCGACCTCTCGCACATGGGCGAGATCAAGATCAGCGGCCCGCAGGCCGCCGAGGCGCTGGACTACGCGCTCGTCGCGAAGGCCTCGACGATCACCGAGGGTCGCGCCCGCTACACCATGCTGTGCAACGCCGACGGCGGAGTGCTCGACGACCTGATCGTCTACCGGCTCGGCGAGTCGGAGTACCTGGTGGTCGCCAACGCCGCGAACGCGGCCGTGGTCTCCGCCGAGCTCGCCGACCGCGTCGCCGGGTTCGACGCGACGCACGAGGACGTCTCCGACGACTACGCGCTGATCGCCGTGCAGGGCCCGAAGTCCGTGGAGATCCTGGCGCCGCTGACCGGCACCGACCTCTCCGGCGTCAAGTACTACGCCGGGTACCCGAGCGTGGTAGCGGGCGCCGACGTGCTGCTGGCGCGCACCGGCTACACCGGCGAGGACGGCTTCGAACTGTTCACCTCGCCCGCCGACGCCCCCGCCGTGTGGCGGGCGCTGACCGACTCCGGCGCCGCGCACGGCCTCATCCCCGCCGGGCTGTCCTGCCGGGACACGCTGCGGCTCGAAGCGGGCATGCCGCTGTACGGCAACGAGCTCTCCGCGTCCCTGACCCCGTTCCACGCGAACCTGGGCCGGGTCGTGAAGCTCGACAAGCCCGGCGACTTCGTCGGCAAGGAAGCGCTGGCGAAGGTCGCGGAAGCGCCGACGGAGCGCACGCTGGTCGGCCTGCGCACCGATGCCCGCCGCGCTCCGCGGCACGGCTACCGGGTGCTCGACACCGACGGCGCCGAGATCGGCGAGGTCACCAGCGGTGCACCGTCACCGACGCTGGGCCACCCGATCGCAATGGCGTACGTGGACCGCGCGCACAGCGCCCCCGGCACCGCCCTGCAGGTGGACATCCGCGGCAAGTCGATCGACGTGGAAGTCGTCGAGCTGCCGTTCTACCGCCGGTCCGCCTGAGACCGCACCGCCCTCGGGGCACCACGAACCTCGAAAGGACCGCCCGGAACTTCCGGCGCAGCCCAGATCGAACACAGGAGGCAATTGCTCATGTCAACACCGGACCTGTTCAACGACCAGCTCTCGGCGGTGGATCCGGAGGTGGCCGAGGCCGTCGGTGCTGAACTCGGCCGTCAGCAGAACACGCTGGAGATGATCGCGTCGGAGAACTTCGCGCCGCAGGCCGTGCTGCAGGCGCAGGGTTCGGTGTTGACGAACAAGTACGCCGAGGGCTACCCGGGCAAGCGCTACTACGGCGGCTGCGAACACGTCGACGTCGTCGAGCAACTCGCGATCGACCGCGTCAAAGAACTCTTCGGCGCCTCCTTCGCCAACGTCCAGCCCCACTCCGGCGCGCAGGCCAACGCCGCGGCGATGCACGCCCTGCTCAAGCCCGGCGACACCATCATGGGCCTCGACCTCGCCCACGGCGGGCACCTGACCCACGGCATGCGCATCAACTTCTCCGGCAAGCTCTACAACGTCGTGCCCTACCACGTCCGCGACCACGACCACCGCGTCGACATGGACGAAGTCGCCCGCCTCGCCCGCGAGAACAAACCCCAGCTCATCATCGCCGGCTGGTCGGCCTACCCCCGCCAACTCGACTTCGCCCGCTTCCGCGAGATCGCCGACGAAGTCGGCGCCTACCTCATGGTCGACATGGCCCACTTCGCCGGACTCGTCGCCGCCGGACTCCACCCCAGCCCCCTGCCCCACGCCCACGTGGTCACCACCACCACCCACAAAACCCTCGGCGGCCCCCGCGGCGGCGTCATCCTGTCCACCAGCGACGACTTCGCCAAAAAGTTCAACTCCGCGGTCTTCCCCGGCCAACAGGGCGGCCCCCTCGAACACGTCATCGCCGGCAAAGCCGTCCTGTTCAAAATCGCCCAAACCCCCGAGTTCGCCGACCGCCAACGCCGCACCATCGAAGGCGCCCGCATCCTCGCCGAACGCCTCCTCGCCGACGACACCACCCGAGCCGGCGTCTCCCTCGTCTCCGGCGGCACCGACGTCCACCTCGTCCTCGTCGACCTCCGCAACAGCGAACTCGACGGCAAACAAGCCGAAGACCGCCTCCACCAGATCGGCATCACCGTCAACCGCAACGCCGTCCCCAACGACCCCCGACCCCCCATGGTCACCAGCGGCCTGCGCATCGGCACCCCCGCCCTGGCCACCCGCGGCTTCGGCACCGAAGAATTCACCGAAGTCGCCGACATCATCGCCCACGCACTCCAACCCACCCTCACCCCCGACACCACCACCCAACTCCGCAACCGCGTCGAAACACTCGCGAAAAAACACCCGCTGTACCCGAACCTGTGATGATCCGGTGAGGGGAACCCCCTGACCAGATCCACAATTGCGCCGGACGCCGCATTCCCCCTCGATTCAGGTGGGAATGCGGCGTCCGTGTTTTCGCCGCAGCGGCCGACTTTGTCCCGTGCAACAATTCCTCGGGCCGTAGCAGCAGGTCAGCGGATCATGACCGGGCCACAACGGCACATTGGCGACATTTCACCCAAGAATCGAGATCGAGTCACGCCCACCCTGCCGAGACGGTCTCACTCGGGCGTGGCACAGTACCGGTCCACAACGAGTCCTTCTTCTCTCCGCAGGAGCACGGCGATGAGCGAACCCGTCCCCGAGGAATACCGCAAAGAACTGAGCAACCGGCACATCAACATGATCGCCATCGGCGGGGCGATCGGCGTGGGCCTGTTCCTCGGGTCCGGCAAGGCCCTGAACCAGGTCGGCCCCGGCCTGATGCTGATCTACGCCATCGCCGGTTTGATGATCTTCTTCGTGATGCGCGCCCTCGGCGAACTGCTGATGTACCGCCCCGTCAGCGGCTCCTTCGCGGAGTACGCGGGCGAATTCATCGGCCCCTGGGCCAAGTTCGCCACCGGCTGGGGCTACTGGCTCGTGTGGATCGTGACCGGCATGGCCGAGATCACCGCCGTCGGCGAGTACTTCCAGTTCTGGTTCCCCGAACTGCCGCAGTGGATCCCGGCGCTCGGCGCGCTGATCGTGCTCAGCGGCGTCAACCTGATCGCGGTGAAGCTGTTCGGCGAGTTCGAGTTCTGGTTCGCGCTGATCAAGGTCGTCGCCATCGTGTCGATGATCGCCATCGTGGTGCTCATCCTGATCTTCGGGTTCAGCGACGCCGGTGACACCGCCGCCGTGAGCAACATCTGGTCGCACGGCGGCTTCTTCCCCAACGGTCCCACCTCGGCGCTGCTGGCGTTCCAGATCGTCATGTTCGCGTTCATCGGCGTGGAGATGGTCGGGCAGACCGCCAGCGAGAGCAAGAACCCGCAGCAAGTGCTGCCGAAGGCCATCAACGCCGTCATGTGGCGAATCCTGATCTTCTACGTCGGCGCCCTGGCCGCGCTGACCGCGCTGGTGCCGTGGACCAGCTTCAACGCCGACGGCAGCCCGTTCGTGCAGGCCTTCGCCCTGATCGGCATCCCCGCCGCGGCCGGGATCATCAACTTCGTGGTGATCACCGCCGCGCTGTCGTCCTGCAACAGCGGCATCTTCTCCACCGGCCGCATGCTGCGCACCCTGTCCGAGGACGGACACGCCCCGAACGCCGTCGGCAAGCTCTCCTCCCGCGCGGTGCCCTCCCGCGCCATCGCCGTCACCTTCGGCGCGATGCTGCTCGGCGTGCTGCTCAACTACGTGGCACCGGAAGAGGCGTTCACCTACATCACCAGCGCCAGCACCATCGGAGCCCTGTTCACCTGGGGCATGATCGTGATCGCGCACCTCGGATTCCGCCGCAAGGTCGCGCGCGGCGAGATCCAGGCGAACACGTTCCGGATGCCGTGGGCGCCGTACTCCAACTACGTGGTGCTCGCGTTCCTCGCGATGGTCGTGGTGCTGCTGGCGTTCGACTCCGACACGATCATCGCGCTCTACATCACCCCGGTGCTCGTGATCGCGCTCGGCATCGGCTACGTCGTATCCCGGCGGCGTTCGGCCCAACGGGAGACCGCGCGCACCTGATCCCCGCGGAAACCGTGAATTTCCCGCAGCACGGGCGGACCTGGTGCGGGAGACGTGCGAAAACCGGATCTCGGGCGAACGCCCGAGCCCGGTTGCGCCGAGTGCCGGGTTCTGTCCGCCCGCCGACCGGGGCAAGATCGTCGGCATGCACCCGGCCTCCCGCGTGCTGGTGATCAGCCGGAGCACGCAGCAAGAACGCAGCATCCAGCGGGACGGCCTGCTCGTCGTGCTCACCCAGATCGCCAACGCGGTGGCCTGCGCCGCGGCGGCGGTGCTCTGGTGGTCGTGGACGGACGGGGCGTCCCGCTGGTTCGTGCTGATCCCCGTGATCGCCGCCGCCTACAGCTGCTACGTCGCCCGCGCGCAGCTGCGCTGGCGGCGCATCCACCGGAACATGCTGAACCTGCAACTGGCGCTGACCGACCTCGGCGTCACCTACGCCTCCGCCGCGGGCACCTACTCGGCGCCCTGGTCGGCGGTGCGGCAAGTGCGGTTGCGCAGCCACCGGGCCGGTTCGCCGTACCTGGTGATCGACGTGGAGGGCTGGGGCGGGCCGCTCGGCGAATGCCCCGGCGCCGACCGGCTCGCGCTCACCCTCACCGGCACCGGTCTCCGGCCCCGCGAGGTGAGCCGGGCCGTGCACCAACTCAGCAGCGGCCAGGTGACCACCCGGAACTGAACAGCCCGTCCTTGCCTGCCTTTGATCTTGTCTTCCCAGGTGAGCGGCGTTCGCGGCCGCTGTCTTGTCAGCGGCGAAAGCCGCTGAGGTTCCGCCACCTGACCCGCTGCTCAAGCCAAGTTCAAAGCATCTGGTCAGGCGCGTTCGAGTTCTACCACTGGGATGGACCGGTCGGTGTTGCGCTGGTATTCGGCGAACTGGGGGGCCACGGCGACCTGCCTGGCGTAGACCTCGTCGCGTTCCTCGCCGGTGAGCACCCGTGCGACGACGTCGACGGTCTCCGTTCCGGTCTCCACCCGCGTCCGCGGATTCGCCACCAAGTTGTGGTACCAGGCGGGGTTCTCGGCGGAGCCGCCCTTGCTGGCGAAGATGAAGATCCGCTCGCCCTCCAGCAGCGGGACCAGCGGCGAGATCCGCTCGGTGCCCGACTTGGCGCCCACGTGGTGCACCAGCACCAGCGGGAAGCCGTCGAACGCGCCGCCGACCCGCCCGTCCCGCTCGCGGAACTCGGCGATGACCTTCCGGTTCATCTCGTCGAAGTCGATCGATTCGCTCACTGGTCGCTCCTCCCTCGCGGGAACACCGGCTCCGGCGCCGCCCGCCCCCGACACGTCGTCGAAGCCAGCGTATGCCGCGAGCGACGATCCCGACGATGCTCAGCAGGCGCACATCGATGTCCGTCCGTCGCACAGGAGGGCGCCCGGCGCACCGAACGGTCGCCGTACCGGAGGGCCGCGTCGGCGCGGTGGATATCGTTGCCGACATGGACCTGCTCGCCGACGTGCTCTCCCGGACCGGGGTCCGCGGCAGCCTGGGAGCGCGGATCGCCGCCGGGCAGGACTGGGGCCTGACATGGGGCGGCGGCACCGCCGCCGGCTTCTACGCGATCACCGCGGGCGACGCGTGGCTCGGACTCCCCGGCCACGCCCCGCGGCAGCTGGTGCCCGGCGACGTCGTGCTGCTGCCCACCGGAACCGAGCACACCCTCGGCAGCTCACCCGGAGCCGCGATCGACCGCCGCGCCTGCGCCGACGCCGAACGAGCCCAAGCCGCAGGTGAAGTGCTGCACCTCGGCGGCGGCGCGCCCCGCACGCACATCCTCGGCGCCTCCTTCTCCTCCGACGCCGCCGCATCCACCCAGGTCCTCGCCGCGCTGCCGGAGATCGTCCACGTGCACGCCGAGCACGGCAGCGAACTGGAGGACACGATCCGGCTGCTCTCGCGCGAACTGGCCCGGCCCCGGATCGCCACGGCCGTCGTGCTCGACCGCCTCGTCGACATCCTGCTCATCCAGCTGCTGCGGAGCTGGCTCGACGACAACCCCGGGCAGGTCGCGGGCACCTGGCTCGGCGTGCTCTGCGACCCGGTCGTGCGGGAGGCGATGACCGCACTACACCAGGACCCGGCGCACCCGTGGACGACCGAAGGCCTCGCCGCCAAGGTCGCGGTCTCCCGCGCCACGCTCACCCGGAGGTTCCTGCTGACGGCGGGGGAAGCGCCGGGCGGCTACCTCACGCGGTGGCGGATGGACCTCGCCGCGACCCGGCTGCGGGACACCGACGACACCCTCGACGCGATCGCGCGCTCCGTCGGCTACACCTCGGTGCACGCGTTCAGCCGCGCTTTCAGCCGCACCCGCGGTCGCGCGCCCGGCCGGTACCGGATCGACAGCCGCGCCGCCCCAGCGCGCTGAGCGAGGGTTCAGGCCGCCCGCTCGGTCTCCACCGACTCCGGCTCCACGACCGGCTCGACCTCGTCCTGGTCCTGCGCGGTCTTGCGGGAACGCCGCCACAACCACACGCCGATGCCGATGAGCACCAGCGCTCCCAGCACGATGCCGCCCGCGCGGCCGAGCACGTGCTCGATGTACTTCGCGGACGTGCCCGCCGCCCAGCCGATACCGACGTGCAGCATCGACCAGGTCGTCGCGCCGACGATCGACGTCACCAGGAAGCGCCAGTAGCCGAGCCCGCTGGTGCCCGCCGAGACCGGCACCAGCGTGCGCACCACCGGCAGGAAACGGGCGACGAAGACCGCCCCGATGCCGTACTTGCGCAACATCCGGCACGCCCGATCCCAATGCCGGACGCCGAGCTTCGCCACCATTCGTGTTTCCCGGACTCGCGCGCCATAACGTCGTCCCAGGAAAAAGCCGATGTTGTCACCGATGACCGCGCACAAGGCCACGGTCAGTGACAATCCAAAGAAAAAGCCGATATCGGTCACCGCCGCCGAAGCGACGAGCAGACCGCTCTCGCCCGGCACCAGGAAACCCAGGCCGATCGTGCACTCGCCGAGCACAAGAGCACCGGTGACCAGGATCAGCAGCGGGCGAGGAAGCCCGGCGACCATGGCCAGGAAATCGCTGACGAAGGACACGTGGAACTCCCCAGTTCACCTGTGTGTACGGGATGGTCGACCAACGGATGCCACGTTAGCTCCCACGACCCTACGGCAACCCCGGCATGACCCCCGCCACCCCCTGAGCCCACCCCGGCGCCGAATCGGGAAATCCCCCATTCCACGATCTTTGCCGCACAGCACCGCTTTCCACGGTTATCCGCGCATATCCGGCAATGCGATCAGGGTCAGCAGGACTTCGTCCAAGAACACTCCAGATCCGATTCCCCGCCGACTTCCGCGGTGTTCTGCCTGGGCACGGCCGGAATGCCGCTCGGCCGTTCGCCGGGGCCCGAGTACTCCGCCAGGCGCACCGCGATCGCGTCCTCCAGATCGTTCGGCGAATCGCCCAGGAAATCGTTGAACATCACCGCGAACACCAGCGGACGCCCGTTCGCGGCCGTGACGTACCCGGACAACGTGGTGACCCCGCTGATCGAGCCCGTCTTCGCGTGCACGTTGCCCGCCGCGGCCGTTCCCGCCATCCGGTTGCGCAGCGTGCCGCCGACGAAGCGGTCCGGTTGCGCCGCCACCGGCAGCGCCGCGTGGAAATCGGCGAACCACGGCCGCTGCCGCACGGCGTCCAGCAGCAGCGCCAGCCTGCCCGGCGACACGGCGTCCATCGACGACAACCCGGAGCCGTCGACGAGCCGCAACGCGGCCGGATCCACGCCGAGCCCCGCGAGCCGTTCGGTCAGCACCTCGATGCCCGCCGGCCAGGAACCCTCATCGCGGGCCTGCCTGCCCATGGCCTTCGTCAGCACCTCCGCGTGGCCGTTGTTGCTCAGCTTCAGGAACGGCACCAGCAGCTCCCGCAGCGGCATCGACTCGTGCTCCGCGATCGTGCGCGCACCCGCGGGAACCGTCCCCTCGGCGGTGCCCGCGACGTGGACGCCGTGGGCGCGCAACGCGCGGGCGAACACGTCCGCCGCGTAGGCGCTGGGGTCGCGCACGGAGGTGAACTCCTCCGCCGGTTCGGCGTCGGCGGGCACCGAACCGGACACGATCACCCGGTCACCGCCGTGCTCCCTGGTCACCGACAAGGTCGACTCTGAACCCGGCTCGCCCGTGGTGGCCCGCACGTCGAGCCGCACCGCATCCGTCGCGGGCTCCGGGTCGACCCGCACCGGCGCACCCGCCGCGGTGGGCGAGACGCGCAGCAGGACGTTGCCCGCGTCGAAGTCCTCGTTCGGCGCGACCGTCAGCGCCGAGACCGGGGCCGCGTAGTAGTACGGCTCGTCGTCCCAGGCCCAGCCGGTGCCCAGGGGCACGTCGTCGAACCAGGTGTCGTCGGTGAGCAACCTGCCCTGCACCACGCGCACCCCGGACGCCGCGACCTGCTCGGCCAGCCGGTCGTAGTCGGCGGCGAGCATCGTCGGGTCACCGGTGCCGCGCAGGTACAGGTCGCCGAGCAGCAACGGCCCGGCCGAGGGCGCCGCGGCGCGCACCTCCGTCCGGAACCGGTGGTCCGGGCCGAGCTCCTCCAGGGCCGCCGCGGCGGTGAACAGCTTCGCCGTCGAGGCCGGGGTGGCCCGCGCCTCCGGCTGCCTGCTGTAGAGCACCTCGTCGGTCTCCGGATCCCGCACCACGACACCCGCGTGAGAACCGGCCAGCCGAGGATCGGCGAGGATCTCGTCCAGGTCGACGCGCAGCGCGTCGGAGCCGGTCGGGGCCGCCACGACCGGCGCGGACGCCACGGGGCCCGCGACGACGCCGAGCAGGATCAGGGCGAAGACCGGTACCCAGCGACGCATCGCGCCCCCTCGTGGCGGGAAGAATCGTCCGAGCGGGTGGGTGCGCCGCCCGTGTCGGGGGGTCCTTTCGGAATGACCTTCGTAGGTGGTCGCTCAGCGAAAACCCGCCGGTGGCCGGCCCGCTCAAGCTGGTCGCTGCTCAGCGGCTTCGCCGCTGACAAGAAACCCGATCAAAAGATCATTCTGCAAGGACTTCCTGGGCGAAACCTAGACAACCTCTCGTGCCCGGTCAACGATCGAACGGTCAGCGGCCCGCGCTCCCGGCGCCGCGGTCCGCGAGCGCCGCCGCGCCCGCGCCGTCGGCGTCGAAGTCCCGCATCACCGCGTGCATGCGGTGCAGGAAGCGGTGGATCACGACGATCTCCGCCGGGTCGAACTCCGTCAGCACCTCCCGGCCGCGGTCGGCCAGCGCGCCGAAGTACTCCGCCGCCACCGAGCGCGCCGAGTCCGTCGGCCGCAGCTGCACTTGGCGGCGATCGGCGCTCTCCCTGCTGCGCTGCACGTGCCGCTTGGCTTCGAGCCGGTCGACGATCGCCGTGATCGCGCCCGAGGTGAGCACCAGGTCCTGGCGCAGCGCGCGCGGCGTCGCGGGCGCGCCCCGCCGGTCCGCGTCCATGATCAGGATCAGGGCGCGCATGTCCGTCGGGTGCATGCCGTGCCTGGCCGCGAAGGCCTGCGAGATCCGCTCGCCCTCGATGCCCTGCTCGCGCAAGAGCTCCAACACCTGCTGCTCGATCGGTGCCTCCACCGGCCGCCTCCCCTGGCTTCGCGAAACCGGGATCATAACAACGACGACTATCTCAACGATTGACATTCTTGGCAACCGTCATTATCTTGGCCGCAGAGACATCCATCCGCGGGACGACGACGCCGTGCCCGCTCCGATCACCGCACCTCCGCGACCACCGAGACGAGGTGAAACCCGTGCCCGACGAGACCGGACGGCACCGCGCGCAGCACTGCGCGATCGTCGGCGGCGGGCCGGGCGGCATGGTGCTCGCGTACCTGCTCGCCCGCGCCGGTGTGCGGGTGACGCTGCTCGAATCGCGGCCGGACTTCCGGCGGGACTTCCGCGGCGACTCGCTGCACCCGTACACGCTGGAACTGATGCAGCGGCTCGGGCTTGCCGAACGGCTGCTGCGGATCGAGCACGCGCGGGCCACCACCTTCCGGTTCCACACCACCTCCGGGACCGTCACGACCGCCGAGTACGGCGGCCTGCGCGGCCCGTTCCCCTACGTCGCGCTGATGCCGCAGGCCCGGTTCCTGGACTTCCTGGCGGCCGAGGCCGCGGCGCTACCCGGATTCCGGTTGCTGCTCGGGGCGAAGGTGACCGGAGTGGTCGACGACGGCGACCGGATCACCGGCGTGCGCTACCGGGACGACGACGGCGAGCACCGGCTGGACGTCGACCTCGTCGTGGGCGCCGACGGGAGGTTCTCCCGGATGCGGCGCCTGCTCGACCTCCCCGCCCGGTCGCTGGGGGCGAGCTCGGACATCCTGTGGTTCCGCCTGCCCCGGCGGCCCCACGACCCGCCGACGGCCGACGCGGACCTCTACTTCGGGCCGGGGCACTACGTCTCCACCCTCGGGCAGGAGGACGGCTGGCAGGTCGGCTACACCGTGCCGAAGGGCGGCTACCCGGCGGCGAAACGCGCCGGGGTCGGGCCGATCCGCGACTTCCTCGCCGCACGGGTCCCGTGGCTGGCCGACCGGGTCGACCAGCTGGCCGGCTTCGACCAGATCACCCTGCTGTCCGTGGAGATCTCCCGCGTCGAGCGGTGGCACCGCCCCGGCGCGCTGCTCATCGGCGACGCGGCGCACGTGATCTCACCGGTGGGCGGCAACGGGATTCTGATGGCGATCCAGGACGCCGTCACCGCCGCCAACGTGCTGATCCCCGCGCTCCGGCAGGACGACCCTCCCGGTGAGGACGTGCTCGCCGAGGTGCGGCGGCTCCGCGAACCCGCCGTCGAACAGGTGCAGCGGCAGCAGGTCCGCACCGAGTACCGGGTGGCCGCCGTCCTCGCCGGCGACGGCGACTTCCGGCCGAACCCGCTGCTGCGCGCGGCGCTGCGGCTGCGGTCGGTGCGGCGCCGAGCCGCTCGCGCCAACGCCTACGGCCCCTTCCCGCCCGCGCTCGACACGACCCTGCTGGACCCGAACCCCGACCCGGCCGGTGGGCCGACGCGAAGGAGCCGATGACCATGCTCGTGACCGTGCTGGGAGCCACCGGGAAGACCGGCGCGCTGATCGTGGCGGAACTGCTCGCGCGCGGGCTGCCGGTCCGCGGGGTGGTGCGCAGGCCGGAGGCCGCGGACGTCGTGCGGTCGCAGGGCGCCGAACCGGTGCTGGCGGATCTGCGGTCGGCGACGGAACCGCTGGCCGACGCGCTCGCCGGCTCGGACGTCGTGATCAACGCGGCCGCCGCGAGCGACCCGCAACCCGGCCTGGCCGAAGCGGTGGACCGCGACGGAGCGATCAACGCCGTCAACGCCGCGCGGAAGGCCGACGTGCCTCGGTTCCTCCAGGTGTCGTCGCTGTTCGCGGACCGCCCCGATCAGGGCCCGGAATTCCTGCACCGGGTGCTGCGCGCCAAGGAGGTCTCGGACCGGGCGCTGGCCGACTCCGACCTGTCGTGGACGATCGTGCGCCCCGGCGGCCTCACCGACGATCCCGGTACCGGCCTGGTCCGGATCGCCGACCGGCTCGACATCGCGCCGGGAGTCCCGCGCACCATCCCCCGCGCCGACGTCGCGGCGGTCACCGTCGCCGCCATCGACGCACCGTCCAGCCGGTGCCGCGCCTTCGACCTCACCAGCGGGGACACCTCGATCCCCACGGCGCTGAGCGGCGCATGACCACCGCGCGCCGCTGAAACGAGCAGCACGCCCGGCGGGGCGCACCGGCCGTTCCGCCGGGGGTCGGCGGGGAACCCCGCCGCACGCGAAACGGGGCTCCCCGGCAACCGCCGGAGAGCCCCGTCGTTCGTCGTGATCAGTCCAGGACGCGCAGCAGGCCTTCCTGCACGACGGTCGCCACCAACCGCCCGTCCTGCGAGAAGAACCGCCCCGTCGCCAGCCCACGAGCACCGGACGCGCTCGGCGAGGCGCAATCGTAGAGCAGCCACTCGTCGGCGCGGAACGGGCGGTGGAACCACATGGCGTGATCCAGGCTCGCCCCGGAGACCTTGTCCAGCATCCAGTACACGCCGTGGCGCACCAGCACCGAATCCAGCAGCGTCAGGTCGGAGGCGAACGCCGCCATGCACACGTGCAGCAGCTTGTCGTCCGGCAGCCCGCCGTCGGCCCGCATCCAGACCTGGCTGCGCGCCTCCCGCTCGGAGTCGTCCTTGCGCACCCACGGCGGGTCGGTGACGTAGCGGACGTCGATCGGGCGGGGCTGGTACGGCGTGCCGCCCAGCTCCCCCAGCAGGCTGCCGACCTGCTCGCCGTACGTCGGCAGCGACTCCGGGTCGGGCACGTCGGGCATGGTCTCGGCGTGGTCGATGCCGTCCTCGACCAGCTGGAACGACGCCGACAGCGAGAAGATCGGCTTGCCGTGCTGCACCGCCACGACCCGGCGGGTCGTGAACGACCGGCCATCCCGGGTGCGATCCACCTCGTAGACGATCGGGACGCTCGGGTCACCGGGCCGGATGAAGTAGGCGTGCAGCGAATGCACCGGCCGGTCCTCCGGCACGGTGCGCCCGGCGGCGACGAGCGCCTGCCCGGCGACCTGGCCGCCGAAGACGCGCACCGGTGATTCGGCGGGGCTGACCCCGCGGAAGATGTTCTCCTCGATCCGTTCCAGATCGAGCAGGGCGATCAGCCGGTCCAGCACGGGCTGGCCGTGCGGCACACCGTTGACGTCCAACGGGACCGAGCTGTCGATGTGCAGGCCTGCCGGGTCGGCGGCAGCCGCTCGTGCCGCTTCGGTCACTTCTGCTCCTCGGGCGAATCGGGGTGGATCACCGGGCGGGAACGACGGTGTTCCCGCCCTTGCCGGTCAGTGCGACCGACCCACTCCGCGCGCGAACACGGATCAGACGTGGTCTTCCTCGCCGAGCCGGTGCACCCGGATCAGGTTCGTCGAACCCACGGTGCCAGGCGGGGAACCCGCGACCACGACGACCATGTCGCCGCGCTGCGAACGTCCGAGCGAGAGCATCGCCTGATCCACCTGACGGACCATCTGGTCGGTCGTGTCCACTTTAGGCACGAGGAACGTCTCAGTCCCCCAAGTGAGAGCGAGCTGACTGCGGACCGACTCCTCCGGCGTGAACGCGAGCAGCGGCAGCCGGGTGTGCAGGCGGGCGAGCCGCCGCACGGTGTCGCCGGACTGGCTGAACGCGACCAACGCCTTCGCGCTGAGCCGCTCCCCGATGTCGCGCGCCGCGTAGGAGATGACGCCCCGCTTGGTGCGCGGCACGTGGCTCAGCGGCGGCGGCGTGGGCGATCCGTCCTCCACGGCCTCGACGATGCGGGCCATCGTCTGCACGGTCTCGATCGGGTAGTCCCCGACGCTCGTCTCGCCGGAGAGCATCACCGCGTCGGTGCCGTCGAGCACGGCGTTGGCCACGTCCGAGGTCTCGGCGCGGGTCGGCCGCGAGTTGTGGATCATCGAGTCGAGCATCTGGGTGGCGACGATGACCGGCTTCGCGTTCTCCCGCGCGATCCGGATCGCCTTCTTCTGCACCAACGGGACGTGCTCGAGCGGGAGTTCCACGCCGAGGTCACCGCGGGCGACCATGACGCCGTCGAAGGCCAGCACGATGGCCTCCAGGTTGTCCACCGCCTCTGGCTTCTCCAGCTTCGCGATCACCGGAAGCCGGCGCCCGACGCGGTCCATCACCTGGTGGACCAGGTCGATGTCTGCGGGGCTGCGCACGAACGACAGCGCGATGAAGTCCACGCCGAGTTGCAGGGCGAACTCCAGGTCCGCGATGTCCTTCTCGGACAGCGCGGGCACCGAGACGTCCATGCCGGGCATGGACAGGCCCTTGTTGTCGGAAACAGGTCCGCCTTCGACGACGTCGAGGACGACGTCGTTGCCTTCGACGGCGGAGACGGTCAGGCCGACCTTGCCGTCGTCGACCAGCACCCGGTCGCCGACCTTGGCGTCGGCGGCCAGGCCCTTGTAGGTGGTGGAAACGCGATCATGAGTGCCTTGCACGTCGTCGATCGTGATTCGCACGACGTCGCCGGTGTTCCACTCGACCGGACCGTCCGCGAACTTGCCGAGGCGGATCTTCGGTCCCTGCAGGTCGCCGAGGATGCCCACGGCACGGCCACTTTCCTTCGCGGCCGTCCGCACCAGGTCGTAGACCTGCTGGTGGTCGCCATGGCTGCCGTGGCTGAAGTTCAACCGGGCGACGTCCATTCCGCTGCTGACGAGCTCGGCCACCTTCTCCGGTGAGGCGGTGGCGGGGCCCATGGTACAAACGATCTTGGCTCGTCGACTCACGTTGTGTCAGCCTAGTCTCCTTGGACGCGCGTCGAATACGCAGCCACCTGGAAACGAACCGATCGGGATCTTGCGGTGCTGAATCATTACAGGCCACGGCCCGGTCAGCTGCTCTTCGGTGTGATCTTCGCGATCAGCCTGATCATCTTGTTCACCCCGGCGTCGGGCGTCCCGTCCGCGCCGCCGGGCACCGACAAGGTCGTGCACTTCGTGCTGTTCGCCGCCTTGGCCGCGAGCGGGACCGCCGCCCGCGTCCCCGCCGCCCCGCTCGTGGTGGGGCTCGTCGGGTACGCGGCGCTGTCCGAAGTGCTGCAGGCGGTGCTACCGCTGGGCCGCAGCGGAGACCTGCGGGACGCGCTGGTCGACGTGCTCGGCGCGCTGGTGGCCCTGCTGCTCACCGCCGCCGCTCGGTCGGTCCGACGTGGTCGGCGCACCACTGGTTGAGCTCGCGCAGCTCCCGCCAGCCCTTGCGGACGCGGCTCGCGCACCCCCGCTCGTGCAGCAGGTCGTCCGGTTCCCAGCGGCGCGCCGCGTAGAGCGTGCGGTGCCGCAGCAGTTCCAGCCGCGGATGGTCGGCGGGCACGCCGCGCGGGCGGGTGGCGAGGGTGTCGCCGGTGATCTCCCAGCGCGCCCCCAACGCGGCCAGGACCTCGCGCAACCGCTCCCCGTGGACCGGCTCGTCCACCGCCGTGCGGTAGCGCGCCAGCTGGTCGGATTCGGTGTGGAAGCAGCCGCCGGCGATCAGCATGCCCGCAACGCTGACCTCCACGTAGTAGGCCCCGCCGCCGCGCCCCGCTTCGATCACGGCGCCGCAGTGGGTCTTGTACGGCGACTTGTCGGGGCTGAACCGCACGTCCCGGTGCGGCCGGAACACCTTGCCCTTGCCGCTCGCGCCGCCGGAGCCGACCCCGGCGGCGAACTCCGGTTCCAGCTCGGCGAGCAGCGCCTCCATCGGAGCCCGCACGTGCTCGCGGTACACCGCGAGCTGATCGCCCCAGTAAGCCTTGGAGTTGTCGGCTTCGAGCCCCTCGTAGAACTCGACGGCACCGTCCCCGAACCCTTCGAAACGCACCCGATCAGCCTATATCGACCGCGATCAGGCACGGGTCGCGCGGGCGACCCGGTCGAGGCGGTCGTGGTGGTCGCGCCACCACTGCTCGTCGCGCGCGGGAAGGTTGCCGTTGTCGGCTCGCCGGCCCGCGGAACCGTCGACGAGTTCGCGGACGATGTCGGCGTGGCCCGCGTGCCGAGCCAGCTCGGCGAGCACGTGGCACAGGATCCGGTGCAGGGTCATGCCGCCGCGCTCCGCAGGCCACCACGGCACCCGGCCCGGCGCGTCCAGCGGCAACGCCGCGATCGTCGCGTCCGCGTGCGCCCAAGCCCGGTGGTAGAGCCCGATGATCTGCTCCCGCGTCTCCTCCGCGGTCGCCCACATGTCGTCGTTGTCTGCCCCGTTCTCGATCCACGGCATCGGCTCCGGGAAAGGGCGGTCGAAGACGATGCCGAAGTAGCCCACCGCGACGGTCGCGACGTGCTTGACCAGGCCCAGCAGGTTGGTGCCGGTGGGCGTCAGCGGGCGCCGGACGTCGTACTCGGAGAGCCCGTCGAGCTTCCACAGCAGGGCGTCTCGCTCCTCGCGCAGGTACTGGTGCAGGTCGTCCTTGGCATCGGTTCCGGTCTTGCGCGCAGCCTGGCACCGGGCACCGACATCGCGCTCTCCCTTTTCCCGGCTCGCACCACGGCGGAGGGCTCAGCCGACGTGCACGTCGAGCTCCATTCCGACGTGCCGGTGGTTCCCGACGGGGCACCAGAAATCGTAGGTGCCGCGGGTCAAGGTGACGGTCAGATCCGCGGACTGCCCCGTCTTCACCGTGATGGTGCGCTTGTTCTCCACACCCGGTCCTTTGACCTCCAAGGCGTGCGGCGCGATTCCCCGGTTCACCGCCCGGAACGTGTAGCGACCGGGTGGGAGGTGCGACGGCATCAGCAGCCGGTAATCGACCATCGTCACCGTCACCTTCCGCGGGGAATCGCCCTCGGCCGGTTTCGCGGCGGCACCGGCGGCGACCGCGCCGCCGCAGAGGGCCACGATCATCGTGAACGCGCTGAGCAGCACGATCAGCGTTCGCGACCTCCGCCGGGCCCGGTGGCCGGGGAACTCGTCCTCGGGCAAGTGGAATGGCATCGCACACCCCCGGAGCACGTGGAAATGGGGATCCGATGCGCGCGGAGGAACGCCTCCGCGCGATCACCGGGCCCGTTCTACGACCGTTCCAGCGTAATTCCGCGGGCACGCCGGGTCGTGCCCGCGCGAAGGCCGCTGTGACACCCGGGAACCGCCGGGGGAATTGTGGCGCCACCGCACCCGGAAACGGTCCGAAAGTCCCGCAATTTCCGATGACACCGCTCGCCGCCGCCCGTTAACGTGCCGACATGATCACCGACGTGGCCCGCACGCACGGACTGGACGTGCGCGTCGACGAGGTGAACGAGACCGGCTGGGACTTCCGCGTGCACCTCGCGACCGCCCGCGACGGGACGCGGTGGGTCCTGCGGGAACCGCGCCGGGCGGGCGTCGCGGCGCGCCTACCCGCCGAGGGCAGGCTGCTGGAGGTGCTGCGGCCACGGCTGCCGGTGGAACTGCCGCGCTGGGAGATCCGCGCTCCCGACCTGGTCGCCTACCGGCGGTTGAGCGGCGAGCCGCTGGCGGCCGAGGACCCGCTCACGCTCGACGTGGATTTCGGAACGGCCGACGAGGACTACCTGGTGCGGCTCGGCGAGGTCATCGCGGCGCTGCACGGCACGCCACCGCACCTGCTGGCGTCCACCGGCGTCGAAGCCGGCGGACCGCGGGCGCTGCGGGCGGAGATCGACGCCGAACTCGCCGAAGGGGTCGCCCTGCTGCCCGTTCCGGAGCACCGGGCGCGGCGGTGGCGCAACTGGCTCGCCGACGACCGGTACTGGCTCGGCGCGGGCGTTCCCGTGCACCGGGACCTGAGCCCGAACCACACCCTGGTCGACGGGGCGGGGAGGCTCGTCGGGCTGCTGGACTGGGCGGACGCGGCCATCGACGACCCAGCGCAGGACTTCGCCGCCCCCTGCGCCGCCTTCGGGCCGGACGGGCTGCGACGCCTGCTGACCGCCTACACCGCCGCCGGCGGGAACGCGCGGGAATCGCTGCACGAGCACGTCGTGGAACTCGCCGAGTTCCGGCGCACCGTCTCGCTCGGACTGCACGGGCTACGCGCCGGACAGGCCCGCTTCGTCGATCTCGCGCGCTCCAGGTTGACCTTGGCAAGCCGTTGACCTGCAAGATCGCCCCGACCGACAGGGCGAAGCCGGGTTAGGCTCGGGGCGTGGTCTCCAGTGCGCGGTCGGCCCGCGTCCGCGAGTCGGCGGGCAACCTACCGGTCGACGTCACCAGCTTCGTCGGCCGGCGACATGAGATCACCCGGACCAAACGCCTGCTCGCCGAATCCCGGCTGGTCACCCTCACCGGCCAGGGCGGGGTCGGCAAGACCCGGCTGGCGTTGCGGGTGGCCTCCAGCATGCGGCGGATCTTCCGGGACAAGGCGTGGTGCGTGGGCCTGGAGGAGCTCCGCGACGGCACCCTGCTCGCCGAAGCCGCCATCGAACAGCTCAGCCTCGGCGGACCGTCCTCGGGCACCGACGTGGACGCCGTCGTCGAACACCTGCGGCACCGGGAGATGCTGCTGGTGCTGGACAACTGCGAGCACGTCATCGAGGACGCCGCGCTGTTCGTGGACTCGGTGCTGCGCTGGTGCCCAGGCGTGCGCATCCTCGCCACCAGCAGGCAGTCGCTGGGCGTGGCCGGGGAGGCGACGCTGGTGGTGCCGCCGATGCAGATCCCCGACCTCGACGACCCGCCACCACCGGAGTCCTACGAGCAGTTCTCCTCGGTGCGGCTGTTCCTGGACCGGGCGCGCTCGACCGTGCCGGAGTTCGAGGTCACCGCCGAGGACGGCGCCGTGCTGATGCGGCTGTGCGCGCGGCTCGACGGCAACCCGCTGGCGATCGAGCTCGCCGCGGTGCGGCTGCGGTCGCTGTCGCTGCAGCAGCTGGAGGAGCGGCTCGTCGAGCGCTACAACCTGCTCAGCGAGGGGCGCCGCGGCGCGCCGCCGCGGCAGCAGAGCCTGCGGGCGCTGATCGACTGGAGCTACGAGCTGTGCTCCGAGCAGGACCGGATCGCGTGGGCGCGGGTGTCGGTGTTCGCCGGGAGCTTCGGGCTGGCCGCCGCCGAGCACGTGGCCAGCAACGGGCTCAGCCGCGTCGACGTGCTGGGCTCGATGCACTCGCTGGTGGACCAGTCGATCCTGGTGCGCGAGGAAGAAGCCGGTGAGGTGCGGTTCCGGTTGCTGCACGCGCTGCGCGACTACGGCCAGGAACGACTCGACGCCTCCGGGGAGCGGCAGCGGGTGCTGGCCCGCCACCACGAGTGGTACGCGGAGCTCGCCGACCGGTTCGCGGCGGACTGGCTCGGCCCGCACCAGACGGCGTGGGTGCGAGAACTGCGGCTGGACCTGGACAACCTGCGGCTCGCGCTGGACACGGCGGCGCACGAGCGGCGCACCGCGGCGGGCGCGCTGCGGCTGGCGTCGCGGCTCACGCCGTTCTGGAGCATCCGCGGGCTCAACGGGGAGGCGCGGCACTGGCTGGAGACGGCGCTCGAACACGTCCCGCCGGACACCCCGGAGCGGCCCGCGGGCCTGCGGGCCACCGCGTGGTTCGCGCTGCTGCAGGGCGACACCTCGACCGCCCTGCCGCTGCTGGAAGAGGCGGCGGCGCTGGCCGCCGAGCACGACGACGAGTACGAGGTGGCGCACGTGACGCAGATCCGGGGCATGGCGGCGTTCTTCCGCGACGACCTCGCCGAGGCCGAGGAGCTGCTCGCGGACGCGCTCGGCCGGTTCCGGGACCTGGAGGCGGTCTACGGGGAATGGTTCGGGTTGTTCGCGCTGGGCCTGGTCAAAGGGCTCCGCGGCGATCGGGACGGCGGGATCGCGCTGCTGCGGGAATGCATCGAGGCGGCGACCGGGCGCGGTGAACTGCTGTGGCGGTCGGCGGCACTGTGGGCGAGCGCGCACATCGAGATCCTGCGCGGGGCCTCGGCGCGCGCGGAGACGGCCGCGAAGGAGGCGCTGCGGTTGCAGCGCACGCTGGACAACCGGCTCTCCAGCGCGTTCACCATCGACATCCTGGCGTGGATCGCGCACGGGCTGGGTCGCGACGAGCGGGCGGCCCGCCTGTTCGGGGCGGCGTCGGCGGTGTGGGACGCGGTGCGCGCCGCACCCGAGTACTACGGGCGGTTCCAGTCCTCGCACGACGAGAACGAGCAGGGCGCGCGCCGCGCGCTGGGCGACCGCGCCTACCGGGAGGCCTTCGACCGCGGCTACGAGATGTCGCCGGAGTCGGCGGTGGACTACGCGCTGGAGCTCAAGCGGACGACGCGCAGCGTCGCCCCGGACGAGCTGACCGCGACGACGCTGACCAAGCGGGAGCGGGAGATCGCCGAACTCGTCGCGCAGGGCAGGACGAACAAGGAGATCGCGGAGACGCTGGTCATCGCGCAGCGCACCGTGGAAGGCCACGTGCAGCACATCCTGACCAAGCTCGACTTCTCCTCCCGCGCCCAGATCGCCGGCTGGCTGGCGGGACGACGTTCTTCTTGACGTGAGCACCCGGCGGCGGGAAGGCTCGGCCACCGACGCCGGGCCCTCGCCGCACCGGTCGTCGCCGCGTGCCGAGCGGCTCGGAGATCGCCGCACCCGTCCGCCTCCGACTCCCGGTCACCGGTGTACTCCGCGTGACGGGAAACGGGTTTCCCACCACGCGGATCTACGAAAGTAGGTACCTGCACACGTGGAAACCGCGATGTAGGCATACGGGCGGTGAGGGACTGTTGGTCCTCGTGAGTTCCCCCGACCACACCTTCCCCGAGGCCCTGACCACCCCCGACAGCACCACCGGCCCCAAGTCCCCGACCGCGCTGCTGCACCGGCTCCACGACAAAGCGGTCCCCGCGCTGCGGGAGCTGTGGAGCACCAGCGAAGCCATCGGCGCGCACCGCCTCACCCCGAAGATGCGGACCGCCCAGATCGCCGCCTCCGTCGTCGCCACCGGCGTGCTCAGCGCCGTGCTCGGCGGAGCCCCCGCGGCGGAACACACCCCCGAACCCCGCGCCGCCGCCCCGGTGGCCGGGCACGTCCAGCCCGGACCGGTGAGTCCCCCGAACACCGGTCCGGCGCTGGGCGGTGCGCCCGCCGACCCCGTGGGCGGCTGGATCAGCCAGGCCACGGCGGTGCTGGAAGCGCACGGCGTGCCCCGCGACCAGATCGACCCGGCGGCGCTGCGCACGATCATCGAGCACGAGTCCGGCGGCGACCCGATGGCCGCGAACGACTGGGACTCGAACGCGTCGGCGGGCACTCCGTCGAAGGGCCTGATGCAGACGATCGACCCGACGTTCCACTCGTTCGCGGTGCCCGGTCACCAGGACATCTGGAACCCGGTGGACAACATCGTGGCCGCGACCCGGTACTCCATCGACCGCTACGGCTCGGTCTCGAACGTGCCCGGCGTCGTCGGCGTCGGCTCCGGCGGTGGCTACGAGGGCTACTGATCGCCCTGCTGCTCGGTGGTGAGGCGTTCGAGGGTCCCCTCGAACGCCTCCTGCACCAGTTCCCGCATCGCCGACTCGGCGCGTTCGTGATCGCCGCCGCGGATGCATTCGGCGATCTCGCAGTGCAGCCGGACCGCGAGCGGCTTCGGGTGCTCCGGCATCAGGCCGTGCCCGGTGCGCCAGCGCAGCACCTCGCCGAACACGTCGCGCAGCTGCGCGAACATCTCGTTGCCGGACGCGGCCAGCACCAGGCCGTGGAAGTCGACGTCGGCCTCCAGGAAGGTCTCCAGGTCGCCGGAGCGGGCGGTGGCCACCATCCGCTCGGCCAGGCCGACGAGGCGGGCGGCCTGCTCGTGGTCGGCGTGCCTGGCCGCCGCCGCGGCGGCGACGGGTTCGACGGCGGTGCGCAGCTCCACCAGGGTCCGGACCTGCGCGGACCGGTCCACCGCGAGCAGCCAGCGGATCAGCGCCGGGTCGAAGGTGTTCCACTCGGCGCGCGGACGCACCACGACGCCGACGCGCTTGCGGCTGACCACCAGCCTGATCGACGCGAGCGTGCGCACCACCTCGCGGGCGACGCTGCGGGAGATGCCGAAGCGCTGCTCCAGCCCGTCGATGCGCAGCACGGTGCCGGGCGGGTGCTCGCCCGCGCTGATCTCGTGGCCGAGCACGTCGACCACCTGCCCGTGCAGTCCGCCGCTCACCAGGCTCCCCTCGTCCGTTCGCTTCAACTTAGGAGTCCTTTCAGCATGACCTTCGTGGCGGGTCGCTCTGCGGAACCTCAGTGGCTTCCTCGCTGCGGGATCTTTTTCCCAAGTGGCTCCGCCACGAGGGAAAAAGCCGTCCTCGCGAGGAAGCCACTGAGAACCCGCCGGTGGTCGTTGTGCTCAAGCCGGTCACTGCTCAGCGGCTTCGCCGCTGACAAGAAAAGACCAAAAGATCATTCCGCAAGGGCTCCTCATCTGGTCTCCGGACCGCTCGGCCCGCGGGGTGGCTGCGGCCGAGTGGCGGCAGGACGCGGGCCGTTCGGAGCCGGTCGTCGCCCGCACTATGCCTCGTGACTCGGTTAACAGAGCAGACTTAATCGGTTCATGAGCCGGAAAAGTCATACTTTTCAGCGATCTGCTCTTAAGGTGGGCCGCGCACCGAGCTCAGCGAGGAGCCCCTCATGCCTCTGATGTCCCTGCCCGTCGCGGGCACCCTGCTCGCGCAGGCACCACCCGGCGCCTGGAGCGGCCACGACACCCGGCTGCTGGCCGCCGCGGTCAGCGGCATCGCCGTGATCGTCGTGCTGATCAGCTGGGTGAAGATGCACCCGTTCCTGGCGCTGGCGCTGGGCGCCACCACGCTCGGCGTGGTCGCCGGGATGCCGTTCGAAGACCTCGTCGAGACGTTCACCGACGGGCTCGGCAAGACCGTCGGCGACGTCGGTCTGCTGGTCGCGCTGGGCGCGATGCTGGGCAGGCTGCTCACCGACACCGGCGGCGCCCAGCAGATCGTGGAGACGGTGCTCGAACGCACCACCCGGCGCACCCTGCCGTGGGCGATGGTGTTCATCGCCGCGCTGCTCGGGCTGCCGATGTTCTTCGAGGTCGGCGTGGTGCTGCTGGTGCCGATCGTGGTGATGGTCGCCGCCCGCTCCGAACAGCCGATGCTGCGGATCGGGATTCCCGCGCTGGCGGGGCTGTCCATCCTGCACGGCCTGGTGCCGCCGCACCCCGGCCCGCTGGCCGCGGTGGACGCGCTCGGCGTGGACCTCGGCACCACCCTCGCGCTGGGCATCGTCGTGGCCATCCCGACGGCCGTGGTGGCCGGCCCCGTGTTCGGCTCGTTCATCGCCAAGCGCGTGGAGCTGCCCCCGGCCTCGACGCTGCTGGGCAAGACGCCCGGCCCGGACGACGAAGGCAGGCGGCCCGGTTTCGCCCTGTCCGTGGTGATGCTGCTGCTGCCGGTCGTGCTGATGCTCGGCAAGTCCGTCGCCGACCTCGCCCTGACCGAAGGCAGCCTCGGCTACGTCGCGCTGGACACGCTGGGCACCCCCGTGGTCGCGCTGACGCTGACCGTGCTGATCGCGATGGCCACGCTCGGGCCGCGCTCCGGGCTGGGGCGCACCGCGCTGTCCGGCATCGTCGGCGGTTCGCTGCCGCCGGTCGCGGGCATCATCCTCATCGTCGGCGCCGGCGGCGGGTTCAAGGAGACCCTGGTCGAATCCGGGGTCAACACCATGATCACCGACGTGGCGGCGGGCGCGCACCTGTCGCCGCTGCTGCTGGCCTGGCTGATCGCGGTCGGCATCCGGGTCGCGACGGGCTCGGCGACGGTGGCGACCATCTCCGCGGCCGGGATGGTGGCGCCGCTGGTCGTGGGGCTGGACCCGGTGCACGGGGCGCTCGTGGCGCTGGCCATCGGCTCCGGTTCGCTGTTCCTGTCGCACGTCAACGACGCCGGGTTCTGGCTGGTCAAGGAATACTTCGGGATGACCGTCGGGCAGACGCTCAAGACCTGGTCGGCGATGGAGACGATCCTGTCGGTCGTGTCGTTCGTGGTCATCGTCCTACTGGACCTGCTGCTGTAGAGCGGCGAAGGGCCGGTTGAGGTGCCGCCGCGGCGACTCCGGTCGCTGCGGCGGCACAGTGCCGTCCGGTTGCCGCAGCGACCTTGGTCCGTCTTGGGTGCCTCCGGAGCAGCACGGGCGTCTTTGATCTTGTCGTTCCAGGTGAGCGGCGTTGTTGGTCGTTGTCTTGTCAGTGGCGGAGCCGCTGAGCAGTGATCAGCCTGAGCAGGACGACCACCGGCGGGTTCTCAGCGGCTTCCTCGCGAGGACAGCGATTTCGTGGTGTAGGGCTGCTACATGAGAAATCGATCCCGCAACGAGGAAGCCGCTGAGGTTCCGCTGAGCGACCCACTACTCAAGCCTCAAAGACAGGTTCCGGGGTGCCGTCGCAGCGGGACGGGGTGGTCATCGAGTGCCGGTATGATGGTTGGTCGGACTCTCGCCGGGGACGCATTCACGGCCCGTCGGCACCTCCGGTCCGACACATCATGTGAGCACAAGGTGGAGCCAAGTTGTCCAACGCCCGAGCAGATCGGGGACCCGACCGCACCGACGACCTGACCGCCGAGCAGCAGTACGTCTCGACGCTCTACGACAAACTCGACGAACTCCGCCGGGACGCCACGAAACGGCTCACCGACACGCTGCGCCAGACCGGCGGCACGCCGCAGGCGCGCACCGAACGCGACATCTCCACCACCATGTACACCGACAAGCTGACCCAGCTCAGCGCGGTGGAGCACGGGTTGTGCTTCGGGCGGCTCGACCTCGACAGCGACGAGGTGTTCCACATCGGACGCCTCGGCCTGTTCGACGAGGAACGCGAGTACGAACCGCTGCTGATCGACTGGCGCGCGCCGGCGGCCCGGCCGTTCTACCTGGCCACCGCCGCCGCCCGCGACGGCGTGTGGCGGCGCCGCCACCTGCGCAGCAAGTGGCGCACCGTGGTCGACCTGGAAGACGAGATCCTCGACCTCGACGCCGGTGAGCAGGGCAGCGACCTCGGCCTCGCCGGGGAGGCGACGCTGCTGGCGGCGCTGGACGCGCGGCGCACCGGGCAGATGGGCGACATCGTCGCCACCATCCAGGCCGAGCAGGACCGCATCATCCGCGCCCCCATGAACGGGGTGCTGGTCGTGCAGGGCGGTCCCGGCACCGGCAAGACGGCGGTGGCGCTGCACCGCGCGGCGTACCTGCTCTACACCTACCGCGAGCAGCTCACCAAGCGCGGCGTGCTCGTCGTCGGGCCGAACTCGACGTTCCTTCGCTACATCGGCCAGGTGCTGCCGTCGCTCGGCGAGACGGGCGTGCTGCTTTCCACCGCCGGAGAACTGTTCCCCGGCGTCTCCGCCACCGCCCCCGAATCCGCGGAGGCCGCGGAGATCAAGGGCCGCGGCGTGATGGTGAACGTGCTCAACTCGGCCGTGCGCGACCGCCAGCGGGTCCCGAAGGAACCCATCGAGGTCCTGTTCGACCGGGAACCGCTGTCGGTGGGCAAGAACCTCGTCTCGAACGCCCGCAGCCGCGCCCGCCGGTCCCGCAAGCCGCACAACCACGCGCGCAAGATCTTCCGCAAGGAGATGATCTCGGGCCTGACCAACCAGGTCGCCGACCGGCTCGGCCGGGACCTGCTGGACCGGCGCGACCTCGACGACATCGGCGCCGAACTGCGCGCCGACGACGCGGTCACCGAGGTCCTCGACTCGCTGTGGCCGCAGCTGACGCCGCAGCAGCTGCTCGACGACCTGCTCAGCACGCCGAAGCGGCTCACCACCGCCGCCCGCAAGCACCTCACCGACCAGGAACGCCAGGCGCTGCTGCGCGCGCCCGGTTCGGACTGGACGCCCGCCGACGCGTCGCTGCTGGACGAACTGGCCGAACTGCTCGGCGAGGACGACACCAAGGCCCGCGAGGAGCAGGCCCGCCAGGAACGCGAGGAGCTCGCCTACGCCCAGGGCGTGCTGCACCTGATGGAGCAGGACGAGGAGATCGCCGACGAGGAACGGCTGCGGGTCTCCGACGTGCTCGACGCCGAACTGCTCGCGCAGCGCCACCGCACCCGCAGCGACCTCACCGCCGCCGAACGCGCCGCCGAGGACCGCACCTGGACGTTCGGGCACGTCATCGTCGACGAGGCGCAGGAGCTCTCGACGATGGCGTGGCGGGTGCTGATGCGCCGCTGCCCGAGCCGGTCGATGACGCTGGTCGGCGACATCGCGCAGACCGGTGCGCTCGGCGGCGCGGCCTCCTGGCACGAGGTGCTCTCGCCATACGTGATGGACCGGTGGCAGCTCGCCGAGCTGACGGTGAACTACCGGACCCCCGCGGAGATCATGTCGGTGGCCGCCGACGTGCTCGCGGCTATGGACACCGACCTGGAACCGCCGGCGTCGGTGCGCACCAGCGGGCACGCGCCGTGGACCCGGCAGGTGCCGGAGTCGGACCTGCCCGCGGTGCTGCCGGAACTGGTGCGCGCCGAACTCGACGCCGTCGACGGCACGCTCGCCGTGCTGCTGCCGCCGGAACACCTCGACGAAGTCGGCGCTCGGATCGCCGAGCAGGTGCCGGAAGCGGAAGTCGGCGACCAGCAGGACGAGCTGGAAGCGCGGGTCGTGGTGCTCACCGTGGACCAGGTCAAGGGCCTGGAGTTCGACTCGGTGCTGGTGGCCGACCCGGACCGGATACTGGGCGAGTCCGCGCGCGGGCTCAACGACCTGTACGTGGCGCTCACCCGATCCACCCAGCGCCTCGGGGTCGTGCACACCTCGGGGGTGCCGTCGGTGCTCGGGGGACTCGCGTAGGGGGCCCGCGGTCTCGGTGTTCTTCTCGCACGGGCGGCTCCGCCGCGCCCGGCGGTGCCGTCCTCGCGAGAAGAACGCCGAGCACCCGCCTGCTCGGGCGCGGGCTCAGGCCGTGACCACTCGGCTCGTGAGCTCGCCGATGCCGTCGATCTCGGCGACCAGCGCGTCGCCCGGTTCGATCGGGCTGATCGTGCCGGGAGCGCCGGTGAGGACCACGTCCCCCTTGTTCAGCTCGACCAGCGTGGACAGGTGGGACAGGGTTTCCGGGATGCCGCGGACCAGGTCCGCGGTGGAGCCCGCCGCGACCCGCTCACCGTTGCGGCGCAACGTGATCGCCGCGTCCGCGGGGTCGAACCGCGTCTCGATCCACGGGCCCAGCGGCGTGAACCCGCGCCTGCTCTTCGCCGCCGTCGACAGCGGATCGCGGCGCTGCTCGTCGCGGGCCGTGACGTCGAGCGCGATCGTGTAGCCGAGCACGCGGGTCAGCACCAGCTCCGGATCGGCCTGCCAGATCGGCGATCCCACGACCACCGCCAGTTCGGCCGCGGCCTCCACCAGGCCGATCCCGGACGGCAGCGGAATCGCACCGCCCGGCCCCACCACGCTGCCCACCGCCTTCAGGAACGTCGCCGGTGGCAGCACCTCGCCCGTCTCGTCGACCCGGCTCGCCACGCCGAACACCGTGCCCGGCAGCACCGGCGCCAGCAACGACTCGGGGCTGCGGAACGGGTCGCCGATCGGCACCTCCGCGGTGGGTTCCGGCAGCGGGTGCAGCACCCCGCCCACCAGCGCCCCGGACTGGGGGCCGGACGCGGCCTGGTAGCGCACCAGTCTCATGCGACGCACTCCACGAGTAGTAGGGATTCCGTTCGGTCCGGAACGCGGCGCGCCGAGCCCGTGCGGTGCCGTGCGGCCATCCCATCAGGTAGGTGCCACCGCAACCAACGGTCCACGGAGGAATCGGCGAGACCGTGAACTCCCTCACGCGCCCGGCGGTGGCGGAGATCTCGGCCGCGCGGAGAACGGGTCGCTCGCCGGGCCCCGCCGCACGACCTCGTGAGATTCTCGGGCCCCGCCGGATATCCGGTGGGTGGCCGCGAGATGAGCGATCATCGTCCGGCGGTCGGCGACGAGAGAGGTGAGCGCGGTGGCGGTGCCGGCGGAGTCGGCGGCGGACGTGCGGACGTTGTGGGACTACCACGACCTCCGGCAGGAACCGCGCCGCTGCGACGTGGGCGTGGGCCTCGGCAGCCACGACCTCGGCGTCGCGACGCGCACCGCCGAGCTCTACCACCAGGGCTGGTTCCCGCGGATCGTGTTCACCGGCGCCAACGCGCCCACCACCGTCGAGCGGTTCCCGCGCGGCGAGGCGGTGCACTTCCGGGAGCACGCGCTGGAACTCGGCGTCCCGGAGGCGGCCATCGAGGTCGAGACCGCGGCCACGAACACCGGGGAGAACATCGAGTTCACCCGCGCGCTGCTGGCAGAGCAGGGCCTGCTGCACGCCCGGATCATGTTGATCTCACGCCCCTACCAGCAGCGCCGCGCCCTCGCGACGGCCCGGAAGCGCTGGCCCGAAGCCGAATTCCGCTGCGCCGCGACCGCGCAGTCGCTGGAGGAGCACGTCGAGAGCATCGGCGACGCGGACCGGGTGATCGCCATGCTGGTGGGCGACACGCAACGCATCACCCGCTACGCCGAGCTCGGCTTCGCCGTGGCGCAACCCGTGCCCGCGGAGGTGCACGCCGCCTACCTGCGGCTCGTCGACGCCGGATACACGGCGCGCCTCGTCCGGGACTGACCGGTCGCACCGCCCCGCCGGGCGGGGCGGTGCGACGGGGTCGGCTACACCACCGCCAGCGGCAGCGCCGTCGGGTGCACCGGGGACGGCAGGTCGGAGGCACCGGTGAGGTGCGCGTCCACCGCGTTCGCCACCGACCGGCCCTCCGCGATCGCCCACACCACCAGCGACGCCCCGCGGTGCGCGTCACCGCAGACGAACACGCCCGGCGCGGAGGTCTCCCAGTCGGAGCCGCAGCCGATGGTGCCGCGACCGGACAGCTCGATGCCGAGGCCGTCGAGCAGCGGCATGTGCTCCACGCCCTCGAAACCGATCGCCAGCAGCGCCAGGTCGCACGGCAGCTCCTGCGGGGCGTCGGAGACGGGCACGACCTGCCGCTTGCCGTCGGCGTCGCGCTCCACGCGCACCTCGCGCAGCCGCACCGCGCGCACGTGGCCCTCGTCGTCGCCGACGAACTCCTCCACGGCGACGGCGAACTTCCGCTCCCCCGCCTCCTCGTGCGCCGGGTAGGTGCGCAGCACGTACGGCCACGTCGGCCACGGCGACAGGTCGTCGTCGCGCCGCGTCGGCGGCTGCGGGTACTGGTCGAGCTGCGTCACGCTCAGCGCGCCCTGGCGGGTCGCGGTGCCGTAGCAGTCGGCACCGGTGTCGCCGCCGCCGATGACGACGACGTGCTTGCCGCGCGCGGAGATCGGCGTCGGGCCGTCGCCCTCGACCTCCTTGTTCGCCGGCACCAGGTGCTCCATCGCCAAGTGCACGCCGTCGAGGTCCCGGCCGGGCACCGCGCGGTCGTCCCGGCCGCGCAGCGCGCCCACCGCGAGGACCACCGCGTCGTGGTCCGCCCGCAGCTGCGGCACCGTCACGTCGGCGCCGACCTCGCAGCCGGTGACGAACCTGGTGCCCTCGGCGCGCATCTGCCCCAACCGGCGGTCCAGGACGGACTTCTCCATCTTGAACTCGGGAATCCCGTAGCGGAGCAGGCCGCCGAGGCGGTCGTCGCGCTCGTAGACGGTCACCTCGTGCCCGGCGCGGGTGAGCTGCTGGGCCGCGGCGAGCCCCGCGGGCCCGGAACCGACGACGGCCACCCGGTGGCCGGTGCCGACCTCGGCGGGCTGCGGCTGCACCTGGTCGTGCTCCCAGCCGACCTCCGCGATGGTCTCCTCGACCCGCTTGATCGTCACCGCTCCCCCGGCGTCCGGGGAGATCGCCAGCACGCACGCCGCCTCGCAGGGGGCCGGGCAGAGCTTGCCGGTGAACTCGGGGAAGTTGTTCGTCGCGTGCAGCCGCTCGCTCGCCTGGTCCCAGTGGCCGCGGCGGACCTGGTCGTTCCACTCCGGGATGAGGTTGCCCAGCGGGCAGCCCGCGGAACCGGAGTGGCAGAACGGGATGCCGCAGTCCATGCAGCGCGCGGCCTGCGTGGACACCTCCGCCTTTCGGTCCGATGTGGACAGTGCCGCGTAGACCTCGCGCCAGTCGCCGAGCCGCTCGTCGTAGGAGCGCTTCGGGGCCTCGGCCCGGGAGAACTTCAGGAAACCCTTCGGGTCAGCCACGGGACGCCTCCATGATCGCCTCTTCGACGTCGCGGCCCTCGGAACGGGCCAGCCGCATCGCCTCCAGCACCCGCGCGTAGTCGCGCGGCATGATCTTCGCGAACGCGGCCGAGCGCCGCGTCCAATCGCCCAGCAGCGACGCCGCCACCGTGGAACCGGTGCACTCGTGGTGGCGCCGCACGACGTCGTGCAGCCAGCGCAGGTCCTTCGCCGTCGGCTGCTGCACGTCCACCATCGCCGTGTTCACCCGCACCGGATCCAGGTCCAGCACGTAGGCGATGCCACCGGACATGCCCGCCGCGACGTTGCGCCCGGTACCGCCGAGCACCACGGCGCGACCGCCCGTCATGTACTCGAAGGCGTGGTCCCCGGCGCCCTCGGCGACGGCCGTGGCACCCGAGTTGCGCACGCAGAACCGCTCACCGACCTGCCCGCGCAGGAAGAGCTCGCCCGCCGTGGCGCCGTAGCCGATCACGTTGCCCGCGATCACCTGGTCCTCCGCGGCGAACGCCGAAGCCGGATCGGGACGCACCACCACGCGCCCCCCGGACAGGCCCTTGCCGACGTAGTCGTTGGCGTCGCCGATCATCTCCAGCGTCACGCCCGGCGGCAGGAACGCGCCCAGCGACTGGCCCGCCGAACCCTCCAGCTCCACGTGGATCGTGTCGTCGGGAAGGCCGTCGCCGCCGAAGCGGCGGGTGACCTCCGCGCCCAGCAAGGTGCCGACGGTCCGGTTCACGTTGCGCACCGGCAGCCGCAGCCGCACCGGGTGCGCGTCCTCCAGCGCCGCCTCCGCCAGCTGGATCACCGTGCGGTCCAGGGCGTGCTCCAGCCCGTGGTCCTGCTCGCGCACCCGCCGGCGCACCGGCGAATGCGGCGCCTCCGGCTCCGCGAACACCGGCGTCAGGTCCAGGCCCGTCGTCTTCCAGTGCTCCACGGCCTCATCGGTGCGCAGCGCGCCGACCTGGCCGATCGCCTCGTCCAAGGTGCGGAAGCCGAGCCGCGCCAAGTGCTCGCGGACCTCCTCGGCGACGAACTCGAAGAAGTTCACCACGTGCTCGACCTGGCCCGTGTAGCGCTGGCGCAGCTCCGGGTTCTGGGTGGCCACGCCCACCGGGCAGGTGTCGAGGTGGCAGACGCGCATCATCACGCAGCCCTCGACGACCAGCGGGGCGGTCGCGAAGCCGTACTCCTCGGCGCCCAGCAGCGCCGCGATCACCACGTCGCGGCCGGTCTTCATGCCCCCGTCGACCTGCACCGTGATCCGGTCCCGCAGGCCGTTGAGCAGCAACGTCTGCTGCGTCTCGGCCAGCCCGATCTCCCACGGCGTGCCCGCGTGCTTGAGCGAGGTCAGCGCCGCCGCACCGGTCCCGCCGTCGTGGCCGGAGATGAGCACCACGTCGGCGTGCGCCTTGCTGACACCCGCCGCGACCGTGCCCACGCCGACCGAGCTGACCAGCTTCACGTGCACCCGCGCCCGGTCGTTGGCGTTCTTCAGGTCGTGGATGAGCTGCGCGAGGTCCTCGATCGAATAGATGTCGTGGTGCGGCGGCGGCGAGATCAACCCGACGCCCGGCGTGGAGTGCCGCGTCTTCGCGATCCACGGGTACACCTTGTGCGCGGGCAGCTGACCGCCCTCGCCCGGCTTCGCGCCCTGCGCCATCTTGATCTGCACATCGGTGGCGTTGACCAGGTATTCGCTGGTCACGCCGAACCGGCCGGAGGCGACCTGCTTGATGCCGGAGCGGCGCTCGTCGTCGTAGAGCCGGTCGGCGTCCTCCCCGCCCTCACCGGAGTTGGAGCGGCCTCCGATGCGGTTCATCGCGATGGCGAGCGTCTCGTGGGCCTCCGCGGAGATCGCGCCGTAGCTCATGCCGCCGGTCGCGAACCGCTTCATGATCTCCGAGATCGGTTCGACCTCGTCGATCGAAATCGGCTCCCGGCCGCTGCTGAGCTCGAACATGCCGCGCAACGTGCCGCCCTGGCGGGCCAGCCGGTCGCACTCGGCGGTGTAGGACCGGTACGCCTCGACCTTTCGGGTCTTCGTGGCGTGCTGGAGCAGGAACACCATCTCCGGCGAGAACAGGTGCAACTCACCCTCGCGGCGGTAGGAGTACTCGCCGCCGACCTCCAACCTGCGGTGCGCCCGCTCGGTCGGGTTCTCCGGGTAGGCGCGGCGGTGCCGCTGCGCGACCTCCTCGGCCAGCACCTCCAGCTCGACCCCGCCGAGCTGGGTGCCGGTGCCGGTGAAGTACTCCGCGACGAGCTCCTTCGACAAGCCCACCGACTCGAAGATCTGCGCGGCCGTGTAAGCGCCGACGGTGGAGATGCCCATCTTCGACATCACCTTCAGCACGCCCTTGACCAGCGCCTGCACGTAGTTGCGGATCGCCACCCGCGGCCGGATACCGGTGATCTGGCTCGTCGAGATCATGTCCTCGATCGTCTCGAAGGCCAGGTACGGGTTGACCGCGGCGGCGCCGAACCCGAGCAGCGCGGCGATGTGGTGCACCTCGCGGGCGTCGCCGCTCTCCACCACCAGCGCGACCTTCAACCGCTCCTTGGTCCGCACCAAGTGGTGGTGCACGGCGGAGACCAGCAGCAACGACGGGATCGGCGCCATCCGGTGATCGGAATCCCGATCGGAGAGCACTAGTACCCGTGCGCCCGCGCTGATCGCCTCGGAAGCCTCCTGGCGCACCCGTTCGACGGCCTCGGCCAACGCCTCGCCACCACCGCCGGCCTCGTACAGGCCGGAGAGCACGGTGCAGGCGAAACCGGGCAGGTCCCCGTCGGAGTTGATGTGGATGAGCTTCGCCAGCTCATCGTTGTCGATCACCGGGGTGGGCAGCACGACATGCCGGCAGGACGCCGCGACGGGCTCCAGCAGGTTCTGCTCCGGCCCCATCACACGCGCCACCGACGTGACGATCTCCTCCCGGATCGCATCCAGCGGCGGGTTCGTGACCTGCGCGAAGTGCTGCACGAAGTAGTCGTAGAGCAGCCGGGAGCGCTGCGAGAGCGCGGCCTGCGGCGTGTCCGAACCCATCGAGCCCAGCGGCTCGGCGCCACCGGAGGCCATCGGCGCCAGCAGCAGCGCCAGCTCCTCCTCGGTGTAGCCGAACGTGAGCTGGCGGCGCACCACCGACTCGTGGCTCTGCACCACGTGCTCGCGATCCGCGAGCTGCCCCAGGTTCAACTGGCCCGCGTGCAGCCACTCCTCGTAGGCGTGCTGCTCGGCCAGCGCCGTCTTGATCTCGTCGTCGTCGACGACGCGGCCCTGCTCGGTGTCGATCAGGAACATCCGGCCCGGTTGCAACCGGCCCTTCGCGACGACCTCCTCCGGCTTCAGGTTCAGCACACCCGACTCGCTGGCCAGCACCACGCGGTCGTCGGCGGTGCGCCACCACCGCGCCGGGCGCAGCCCGTTGCGGTCCAGCACCGCGCCCACCAGCGAACCATCGGTGAACGTGACGCAGGCGGGCCCGTCCCACGGCTCCATCAGGCCCGCGTGGAACCGGTAGAACGACTTGCGCTTCGGATCCATCTCGGCGTGGTTCTCCCACGCCTCCGGGATCATCATCAGCACCGCGTGCGGCAGGCTCCGCCCGCCCAGGTGCAGCAGCTCCAGCACCTCGTCGAACGAGGCCGAGTCCGAACCGTCGTCGGCGCAGATCGGGTACAGCCGGGACAGGTCGCCGGGGATCACGTCGGAGGCCAGCAGCGCCTCCCGCGACCGCATCCGGTTCCGGTTCCCGCGGATCGTGTTGATCTCGCCGTTGTGCGCCATGTAGCGGAACGGGTGCGCCAGCGGCCACGACGGGAAGGTGTTCGTGGAGAAGCGGCTGTGCACCACCGCGATCGCCGACGCCAGCCGCTCATCGGTGAGGTCCGGGAAGAACAGCGGCAGCTGCTCGGTGGTGAGCATCCCCTTGTAGACCAAGGTGCGCGCCGACAGCGACGCGAAGTACAGCTCGGCGCCCGACCGAGCCGACTCCCGCTCGGCGCGCTTGCGCAGGCAGAACGCCAAGCGGTCCAGCTCCAGCCCGGCCTCGCCCGCGAGGCCCTCGACCAGCAGCATCGAGAAGTGCGGCATGCACTCCAGCGCGGTCGTGCCGACCCCCGCGCGCTCCGGCGTGATCGGCACATCCCGCCAGCCCAGCACGCGCAGCCCCTCCTCGGCGGCGAGGCGTTCCACGAGGGACACCGCCGCCGCGCGGCGCTGCGGATCCACCGGCAGGAACCCGATGCCCGCGGCGTAGCGCGCCCGGCCCGCCCCGTCCGGCTCCGGCAGGTCGAAACCCGGACATGAGCGCAGCAGCTCGTCCGGCAGCTGCACCAGCAGCCCCGCACCGTCACCGCTGGTCGGTTCCGCCCCAGCGGCCCCGCGGTGATCGAGATTCGCCAGTGCGGTCAACGCGTCGGCCACGATGCCGTGCGAACGACGGCCCTGGACGTCGGCCACCATGGCGACACCGCAGGAATCGTGCTCGGCAGCGGGGTCGTACAGACCCTGCGTGGCGGGAAAGGCAGAGAAGACCACTGCGCAAACCTCCCTCGTCGGTTCTCGTGCTGGGAGAACACCGCGAAGCGCGCGATGATCTCTTCCGGGCACGGGACGACGCTGGCCCGCGTGGGCGTCCGGCGCTGGACGGATGATCGGCCGAGCCGGGCAAGGGCACCGCACTCGGCGAAAGCAGGTCCGGTCGGCGAGCCGGAACGCTGCGGTGGACCGCGTCGGCTCCAGCGGAGAGCACCGCCGTTCCGGCGGGCGGAGCGGTCGGATTCTTCAAGCACCAGGCCACGACGGGCACCCTTGCCACGACCGGAGTTCGTCGAACCTTAACAAGCACGATACCCGGAAGCAGCACCGCAAGTCAGCTCTCCGCCGACGTGAATATTCCGACTTCCCGGCGAACGGCGCCACCCCGCGCAGGTCGACGGCCGGGGTGCGCACCCGGCGTCCGCGAGCGACGATCAGTTCCTGGTATCTTTCCAGCTCGGGGCGCTCGTGGCAGCGAATTCCGGTGCGTTCGCGCGCGGCGTCGCCGCCAGCCACCGCACCCGGCGCGCACACGTGGCGCACCGGCCCGACCACGAGGACGTCATGCTCGGGTTCCGCCGCATTCCCGCCCTGCTGCTGGCCGTGCTGGCCCTGCTGTTCGCCGGCACCTCGTGCGCCACGCGCACACCGTCGCCCGCACCGGAAGCCCCGGTCGAAGACCCGGCCGCCGCGTTCCCCGCGCAGATCACCATCGAAGGCCAGGAACCGGTCACGCTGCCCCAGCAGCCCAAGAGCATCGTGTCGCTGAGCCCCACCGCCACCGAATCGCTCTACGCCATCGGCGCCGGCGAGCAGGTCAAGGCCACCGACCAGTTCTCCGACTTCCCGCAGCACGCGCCGCGCACCGACCTCAACGGCCTCACCAGTGACGCCGCGGCCGTCGCCGGCCACGACCCGGACCTCGTCATCGCCCCCGAAGGCGCCGGCAAGCTCGTCGAAGGACTGCACGAGCTGGAGATCCCCGTGCTGGTCACGCCGTCCGCGGCGTCCCTCGACGAGGCGTACGCGCAGATCGAGACCCTCGGCCAGGCCACCGGGCACAGCAGGCAGGCCCACGACGTGACGCGGCGGATGCGCGACGACATCGCCAAGATCGTCGCCGACACCCCGAAGCCGCCGGAGCCGCTGAGCTACTTCCACGAAGTCAGCCCGGACTTCTACACCACCACCTCGCACAGCTTCATCGGCGGCGTGTACCGGCTGTTCGGCCTCACCAACATCGCCGACGAAGCGGGCGGCGCGGGCAACGACTTCCCGCAGCTCGCCCAGGAACGCATCGTGCAGGCCGACCCCGACCTGATCTTCCTGGCCGACGCGAAGTGCTGCGGCGCCACCCCGCAGTCCGCCGCCACCCGGCCCGGCTGGGACACGCTCACCGCCGTGCGGGAGAACCGCGTCATCGCCCTCGACGACGACATCGCCGGCCGGTGGGGACCGCGCGTGGTCGACCTGGTGCGTTCGGTCAGCGACACCGTGGCCCGCACCCAGCGTCCTTGAGCTCGCGGCTGCGGCCGGGCCCGCTGCTGGCGGGAGTCGCGGCGCTGCTGCTGGCACTGCTCGGCTCGGTGCTGCTGGGGGCCGCCGACCTCGGGTGGACGCGGGTACTCGGGGAGATCTGGGCGCAGCTCACCGGCGGGCACTCGCCGCTGTCCGAGCGGGAAGCCGCGATCCTCTGGCGGCTGCGAGTGCCGCGCGCCGTGCTCGGAGCCCTGGTCGGGGCCGCGCTCGGGGTGTCCGGCGCCGCCTTCCAAGGCGTGTTCCGCAACCCGCTGGCCGACCCGTACCTGCTCGGCGCGGCCGGCGGCGCCGGGCTCGGGGTGACGCTCGTGATCACCATGCTGCCGCAGGCCGGATCGGCGCCCGGCGCGGCGCAAGCAGCCGCGTTCGCCGGAGCGCTCGGCGGCGTGGCGCTGACCTGGCTGCTGGGGCGCTCCGCGGGCAACGACGCGGCGACGCTGGTGCTCGCCGGAGTCGCCGTCGGCGCCTTCCTCGCCGCCGGGCAGACCTTCCTGCAGCAGCTGCGGCTGGAGAGCCTGCAACAGGTCTACCTCTGGATCTTGGGCCGGTTGAGCACCGCGGGCTGGTCGGACGTGCTGCTGGTGCTGCCGCTGCTGCTCGTCTCCGGAGCCGTGCTGTGCGCCTGCGGGCGGCTGCTGGACCTGCTCGGCACCGGCGACGAAGAGGCCGCCTCGCTCGGCGTGCACCCCGGCCGGGCCCGCGCCGTGGTGCTGGTGGCCGCATCGCTGGCCACCGCCGCCGCCGTGTCCGTGGCCGGGCTGATCGGATTCGTCGGGCTCGTCGTACCGCACCTCGTGCGGCTGGCCTTCGGCGGGACCTACCGCATCATCGTGCCGCTGTCGCTGCTGTTCGGCGGCGCCTTCCTGGTGCTGGCCGACGTGCTCGCGCGAACCGCGCTCGCCCCCGCCGAACTGCCCCTCGGCGTGATCACCGCGTTCACCGGAGCACCGTTCTTCGCGGTGCTGCTGCAGCGGAGCAGGCGCGCGTGAACGATCTGCGGATCAGCGACCTCACCGCCGGATACCGGCGGCGCACCGTGCTGACCGAGATCTCCGCGCACGTCCCCGGCGGCGGCTGGCTCGGCATCATCGGCCCCAACGGCTCCGGCAAGTCCACCCTGCTCAAAGCCATCGCCGGCCTGCTGCGCCACGAAGGCACCGTGCTCATCGGCGGACGCCCGCTGCACGACACCGGACGCCGGGAACGGGCCCGGCTGCTCGGCTACGCCCCGCAGATCCCGCAGCTGCCACCAGGACTCACCGTCACCGACTACGTGCTGCTGGGCCGCACCCCGCACCTCGGGCCGCTCGGCCGCGAAGGACGCACCGACCGGGAAGTGGTGGGGCGAATCCTGGAACGCCTCGACCTGACCCGGCTCGCCACCCGCCCGCTCACCGAGCTCTCCGGCGGGGAACGGCAACGAGCCGTGCTCGGGCGGGCGCTGGCGCAGCGCGCCGGAGTGCTGCTGCTCGACGAACCCACCACCGGCCTCGACATCGGCCACGCCCAAGCGCTGCTGGACCTCGTCGACGAACTGCGCCGCGAACTCGGCACCACCGTCGTCACGACCCTGCACGACCTGACGATCTCCGCGCAGTACGCCGAGAACCTGCTGCTGCTCGCCGACGGCCGCGTCGCCGTGCACGGCACACCCGCCGAAGTGCTCACCCCCGCCGTGCTCACCGACCACTACGACGCCCGAGCCACCGTCCTCACTGGTCCCGACGGTTCCCCGGTTGTCGCTCCTGTTCGGGGTGGGGGAGCCGGTCGTTCGTCTGAGGTGGGCGGGTAGCGGAACCTCAGTCGGTCTCTCGCTGCGGGATCTTTTTCCCAAGTGGCTCCGCCACGAGGGAAAAAGCTGTCCTCGCGAGAGACCGACTGAGAACCCGCCGGTGGTCGGCTTCTCGACGTGGGCTATTCGCTTCGCGAATCAGGCACGGCCTTCGGCCGCCAGGCAGACGTGGCTTCGCCCGTCCCGCTGCGCTGCCTTCGGCCGCTCGCGTCTAGGTCGTAGCGCGCAAAACGGCCGTGCCGCCGGGGTTCGGTGGCACGGCCGTTCTTCGGCTCGGCGGAGGGCTACTTGTCCTCGGTCTCGTCCGGCTTCTTGTCGGTGACCGCCGTGGCCGAGGCCTGCTTCGGGCGCTCGTCCGCAGCGGAGTCCTCCCGCTCCGGCGGGTCCGGGTCGGCTTCGGCCTTCGACGCGCCGGACCCCGAGGGGCGGTCGTCCTCGGTGGCGGAAGCCGTCCCGCCGGACTCGCCGTCGGCGGGCGGCTCCACGCCGTAGTCGTCGTCGCCGGGCAGGGGTTTGCCGCGCAGCGACGCCGGGTCTTCCCTCTTGCCGCGCACCACCAGCAGGTAGATCACGGCCAGCGCGAACACGATCAACGAGGTGAACACGTTGATGCGGATGCCCAGCAGGTGCGTGGCCTCGTCGGTGCGCATCATCTCGATCCACACCCGGCCCGCCGTGTAGCCCGCGACGTAGAGCGCGAACACCCGGCCACGGCCCATCCGGAACTTCCGGTCCGCCCACACGATCAGCACGGCCACCAGCAGGTTCCACAGCAGCTCGTACAGGAACGTTGGATGCACCACCGCGAGCGGCGCGGCCTGGTCGATGGCGTGCCCGTAGATCTGGTCCGCCATGCCCGTCTCCGGGTCGATGCGCCGGTAGATCTCCAAGCCCCACGGCACCGTCGTCGGGCTGCCGTAGAGCTCCTGGTTGAACCAGTTCCCCAACCGGCCCATGGCCTGCGCCGTGACCAGCGCCGGAGCGATCGCGTCGGCGAACGCCGCCAGCGGCACCCCGCGCCTGCGGCAGCCGATCCAGGCGCCGACCGCGCCCAGCGCGACCGCGCCCCAGATGCCGAGGCCGCCCTCCCAGACCTTCAGCGCGTCCAGCGGATCGCGCCCCGGACCGAAGTACTTGTACCAGTCCGTCGCGACGTGGTAGAGCCGTCCGCCGACCAGGCCGAACGGCACGGCGAACACCGCGATGTCGGTGACCAGGCCCTTGCGGCCACCGCGCGCCTGCCAGCGCCGATCACCCCACAGGATCGCCACGACGATCCCGGCGATGATGCACAGCGCGTACGCGCGCAACGGCACCGGGCCGATCTGCCAGACCCCTTGCGGAGGGCTGGGAATGTTCGCCAGGAACGAGGTCGCCGAGGCAGCGAGGTTGTGCGCGCTCACGCGCCCACCGTATCGGTCCCCATCGGACGTTCCGAGTGCTGGGGCTTTCCCGGGGAGATCTGCGCTGGTGGTCGGGTGGCGGAACCTCAGTCGTCTTCTCGCTGCGGGATCTTTTTCCCAAGTGGCTCCGCCACGAGGGAAAAAGCCGTCCTCGCGAGAAGACGACCGAGAACCCGCTGCTGGTCGGCTTGCGTGCGTGGTCGCTGCTCAGCGGCTTCGCCGCTGACAGGACAACCGCCTACCGCCGTGGTCAGCGGGAGCGGACGCCTCGGCCCAGCTCGGCGGCGAGCTCGCGGACGCCGTCGACGCCCTCTCGTTCGGCGCGGTCGATGAAGGCCGAGCCGACGATGACGCCGTCGGCGAACTTCGCGACCTCCGCGGCCTGCTCGCCGGAACGGACCCCGAGGCCAACGCCGATCGGCAGGTCCGTGTGCGCGCGCGTGCGCCGGACCAGGCTCTCCGCCTTGTCGCCGACGGTGGCGCGAGCACCCGTCACGCCCATCACCGAGGTGGCGTAGACGAAACCGGAACTGGCCTTCGCCGTCATCGCCAGCCGCTGCTCCGTGGACGACGGGGCGACCAGGAAGATCCGGTCCACGCCGTGCGCGTCGGAGGCGGCCATCCAGTCGTCGGCCTCGTCCGGGACGAGGTCCGGGGTGATCACCCCGAGGCCGCCCGCCGCCTTCAGGTCGCGGGCGAACGCGTCCGGGCCGTACTGGTGCACCGGGTTCCAGTAGGTCATCACGACCGCGTGCCTGCCCGCCTCGGCGACCGAGGACACCACGTCGAACAGGTCCCGGATGCGGAACCCCGCGCGCAGCGCCACGTCCCCCGCGGCCTGGATGGTCGGACCGTCGATGACCGGGTCGGAGTAAGGGACGCCGACCTCGACGATGTCGCAGCCCGGCGCGTCGTCGGTGCCGCCGAGCATCCCCGCCAGCAGCTCCTGCGAACCCGCCACCGTGGGATACCCCGCGGGCAGGTAGCCGACCAGCGCGGCGCGGTCCTCGTCGCGGCAGGCCGCGAACACCTCGTGCAGGCTCACCGGGCCGCCTCCCCCACTGCGTCGTCCGCGACGGTCTCGCCGGACTCGTCGACGAGGCCGAAGTACTTCGCGGCCGTGTCCATGTCCTTGTCGCCCCGGCCCGACAGGCTCACCAGCAACGTGGCGTCCGGGCCGAGTTCCTTGCCGAGCTCCAGCGCGCCCGCGAGGGCATGCGCGGACTCGATGGCCGGGATGATGCCCTCGGTGCGGGAGAGCAGCTTGAACGCCTGCATCGCCTCGTCGTCGGTGACGGCGCGGTACTCGGCGCGGCCGGCGTCCTTGAGGTACGAGTGCTCCGGCCCCACGCCGGGATAGTCCAGGCCCGCCGAGATCGAATAGGCCTCGGTGATCTGCCCGTCGTCGTCCTGCAGCAGGTACGAGCGGGCGCCGTGCAGCGTGCCGGGCGTGCCCTTGCTCAAGGTCGCGCCGTGCTCACCGCTGTCGAGGCCGTGCCCCGCGGGCTCGTAGCCGACCAGGCGCACGCCCGGGTCGTCGATGAAGCCGTGGAAGATGCCGATGGCGTTGGAGCCGCCGCCGACGCAGGCGACCACCGCGTCCGGCAGGCCGCCGAACTTCTCGAGGGACTGCTCGCGCGCCTCCTCGCCGATGATCTTGTGGAAGTTGCGCACCATCACCGGGAACGGGTGCGCCCCGGCGGCCGTGCCCAGCAGGTAATGGGTGTCCTCGACGCTGGCGACCCAGTCCCGCAGCGCCTCGTTGATCGCGTCCTTGAGCGTCGCCGAACCGTTCGCGACGGGGCGGACCTCCGCGCCGAGCAACCGCATCCGCGCCACGTTCAACGCCTGGCGCTCGGTGTCGACCTTGCCCATGTAGATCACGCAGTCGAGGTCGAGCAGCGCGCAGGCCGTCGCGGTCGCCACGCCGTGCTGACCGGCACCGGTCTCGGCGATGACGCGCTTCTTGCCCATCCGCTTGACCAGCAGCGCCTGCCCCAGCACGTTGTTGATCTTGTGTGAGCCGGTGTGGTTCAAATCCTCGCGCTTGAGCAGAATCCGCGCCCCGCCCGCGTGCTCGCCGAACCGCTTCGCCTCCGTGAGCAGCGACGGGCGCCCCGCGTAGTCCCGCAGCAGCCGCGCCAGCTCGTCGGTGAACTCCGGGTCGAGCTGCGCCTTCTCGTACTCAGCGGTCAGCTCGTCCTGCGCCGCGATCAACGCCTCCGGCATGAACCGGCCGCCGTAAGGACCGAAATGGCCCCGCTCATCCGGATCATGCCCTTCGGGCACCGGACGGCCCGGCCGATGCGCGCGATCGTGCTGCGCGTCGTGCACCGTCGCCATCAGGGTCACCTCTCCAATCGTCCTCAGAACCCGGAACACCGGCCGAATCGCCGGTACCAGGTGACACCCGCACCCCCCGCAACGCCGGGCAGGCACGTACACCACCGCGCACCTCGGGTTCCCGAAACCGGCGCCCCGACACCGGCGGAACCGGGATCGGGGCGCGGAACGGAACTCAGCGGCTGGGGCGCGGGCACGCCGGGTGCGACCCGGCGGTCACCAGCTGAGTCACCGCGACCCGCGGGTTCTCACTGGTCACCAAGCCCTCACCGACGAGCACGGCGTCCGCACCGGAACCCGCGTACGCCATCAGGTCGCTCGGGCCGCGCACACCGGACTCGGCCACCTTGAGCACGTCCGGCGGCAGTCCCGGCGCGATCCGCCCGAACACCTCCCGGTCCACGTCCAAGGTGTGCAGGTTGCGCGCGTTGATCCCGATGACCTTCGCCCCCGCCTCCAGCGCACGGTCCGCCTCCTCGGCGGTGTGCACCTCGATGAGGGCCGTCATGCCCAGCGACTCGACCCGGTCCAGCAGGGCCTCCAGCGCGTTCTGCTCCAGCGCTGCCACGATCAGCAGCACCATGTCCGCGCCGTGCGCGCGAGCCTCGTGCACCTGGTACGGGCTGACGATGAAGTCCTTGCGCAGCAGCGGCGTGCCCCCGACCTTGGCGCGCACGTCGTCGAAGTCCGCCAGCGAACCGCCGAAGCGGCGCTGCTCGGTCAGCACGCTGATCACCCGCGCGCCCGCCGCCGCGTAGTCCGCGGCCAGGTCGGCGGGCTCGCCGATCTCAGCGAGCTCGCCCTTGGAAGGGCTGCGCCGCTTGACCTCGGCGATGACGCCGACACCGGGCGCGCGCAGCGCCGCCAGCGCGTCGTGCGGCGGTGGTGCCGCGGCCGACCGCTGCTTGATCTCGTCGAACGGAACGGCGGACTCGCGGACAGCCATGTCCTCGCGAACGCCCTCGATGATGGATTCCAGAACGCTCACTCGAACACCTCGTCACGCGTGCCCCGAACACTCGCCCGCAGGTCTCGAAAACCGTCTTCCGCGCAGAACAACTCAAAGCGCTCGATCACGACACTCCCCTTCCCGCCGTGCCGTTCGCATGGCCGATGCTAACCCCGTGCGGTGCGGCCTCTCGCCAAGGGGTCGGTACAACGTCCCTGCACAGCAAGGACCTTCGTCCCTTGCCAGGTCCGATCGCGGGACCCCCCGCCACCACCCGGATGTACCCGGCCTGGTGCCGGGACCACGGTAGGTGCGGCGCTATCGCTCATCCGTCGGGTCCGCTCCCTCGTCCAGGGCATCCCAGAGCCTTTTGTCCGGATCCGCCGACTTCGGCCGTTCCGCGCCCGGAGCGGAGTACTTCGCGCCCATCGCGGGCAACCGGCTCGCCCGCCACGCCACCAGCAGCCCCGCGCCGAACAGCGCCAGCGCCGCCAGCAGCATCAGCAGCGGCCCGTACGGCGCCCGCGACAACTCCCCGACGGGCTCGCTGCCACCGGGCACGTCCGTCGCGACGTACTCCGACGAGGCACCGAACTGCCAGGTCACCGCCCGCCACGCCAGCAGCACCCCGCCCAGCAGGGTCAGCGCGCCGATGATCCGGCGCAGCCAGCCACCCGTCGCCAGCACCGCCGCCACCGCCGTCAGCGCCGCCAACGCCAGCGGCACCAGCTCCGGGCGCACCGCCGCCCCCGTCGCCGCGGACTCGACGTCCCCGGAGAACGGGGTGCGGTACGGCCGGGACACCCAGTTCAGGGCGCTCGCCCACCACAGCAGCCCCGCGCTCCCCACCAGCAGCAGGATCACCGACCACAGCAGCCGCGGTGACGTCGTGCGCGGCTCGGCCGCCTCCGGGGCGGTCAAACCCGCTCCTGCACGCCCGGCCGCGCCACCGGCTCCTCCGCCGCCGCCGGCGGGCGCAACGTCTGCGCCGTCGCGATCGCGTTGAGCACGGCCTTCGCCTTGTTCAGCGTCTCCTGGTCCTCCGCCACCGGATCCGAATCGGCGACGATGCCGCCGCCCGCCTGCACGTACGCCACCCCGTCGCGCACCAGCGCGGTGCGGATCGCGATGGCCGTGTCGGCGTCCCCGGCGAAGTCCAGGTACCCCACCACCCCGCCGTACTGGGCGCGGCGCGTCGGCTCCAGCTCCTCGATCAGCTCCAGCGCCCGCGGCTTCGGCGCCCCCGACAAGGTGCCCGCCGGGAAGCACGCCGTGACCGCGTCGAACGCGGTGCGGTCCTCCCCGAGGGTGCCGGTGACCGTGGAGACCAGGTGCATCACGTGGCTGTAGCGCTCGATGCGGAAGAACTCCACCACGTGCACCGAACCGGGACGGCACACCCGGCCCAGGTCGTTGCGGCCCAGGTCGACGAGCATCAAGTGCTCGGCCCGCTCCTTCTCATCGTTGCTGAGCTCCTTCTCCAGCCGCGCGTCCTCGTCCTCGTCCGCGCCGCGCCAGCGGGTGCCCGCGATGGGATGCGTCGTCGCCTGCCCGTCGCGGACCGTCACCAGCGACTCCGGGCTGGACCCGACGATGTCGAACGGCGGGCCGCCCTCCGGGTCCGCCATCCGCAGCAGGTACATGTACGGACTGGGGTTGGTGGTGCGCAGCACGCGGTAGACGTCCAGCGCGTCGGCGCTGGTCTCCATCTCGAAGCGCTGCGAGACGACCACCTGGAACGCCTCGCCGGAACGGATGGCCTCCTTCGCCGACTCCACCGCCGCGTAGTGCTCCTGCGGGGTCCGACGGCGCGTGAAGTCCGGCGCCGGCCGGGAGAACGCGGCGACCGTCGGCTCCGACGGCGTGCACAGCCGCTCGGTCATCTCGTCGAGCCTGCGCACCGCGTCGTCGTAGGCGGCGTCCACCCGCTCCGGGCTGTCGTCCCAGTTCACCGCGTTCGCGATGAGCGTGATCGTGCCCTCGTGGTGGTCCAGCGCGGCCAAGTCGGTGGCCAGCAGCATCACCAGCTCGGGGATCTTCAAGTCGTCCTCGGTGAGCTCCGGCAACCGCTCCAGACGGCGCACCGCGTCATAACCGAGGTAGCCGACCATGCCCCCCGTCAACGGCGGCAGGCCCGGCAACGGATCGGTGCGCAGCAACCGCACCGTCTCCCGCAGCGCCTCCAGCGGATCGCCGCCCTCCGGCAGCCCCACCGGCGGCGTGCCCGTCCAGCACGCCTCGCCGTCGCGCACCGTCAGCGCCGCCGCGCTGCGCACCCCCACGAAGGACCAGCGCGACCAGGAACGCCCGTTCTCCGCGGACTCGAACAGGAACGTGCCCGTGCGATCACCCGCGAGCTTCCGGTACACCCCCAGCGGGGTCTCGTCGTCGGCCAACAGCCGCCGCACCACGGGGATGACCCGCCGCCCGGCGGCGAGCTCGCGGAATTCCGTGCGGTCCGGGGTGATGCAGCCGATGTCGCCGTCGCCAACCATGCCCATCATTGTGCCGACACCGCCTCCGCGCCGTCGCAGCGGTCAGGACGCCCCGCCCACGACGGGCCTTTTTTGCGACGGGCACCGGGCAGCGGCAAGGATGGCGGGGTGAGCAGCGGCACCTCCGACGACAGCGGCCCGAAGCGGCGCGGGCGCAGGCCCGGCGGGCAGGACACCCGCGCGGCCCTGATCGACGCTGCCCGCGAGGTGTTCGCCGAGTACGGCTACAACGACGCCACGGTGCGGGTCATCGCCACCCGCGCAGGCGTGGACCCGGCGATGGTCAACCACTGGTTCGGCGGCAAGGAATCCCTGTTCACCGCCGCCGTGCGCATCCCGGTGGACCCGGCTGTCCTCCTCCCGGAGCTGCTCGCCGGGGATCGGGAGAAGCTCGCCGAACGCATCCTGCACCGCTTCCTGTCGGCCTGGGACGAAGCGGGCGGCGGCGCGTTCGCCGCCTTGGTGCGCAGCGTCGCCTCCCACCGCACGGCGGTGCGGCTGCTGCGCGAGTTCGTCGCAATCGTGATCATCGACAAGCTCGCCAGGGCGCTGGACATGGACAACCCCGACCTGCGGGCCTCGCTGGCCGCCTCCCAGATCATCGGGCTGGGCATGGCCCGCTACGTGGTGGAGCTCGAACCCCTCGCCTCCGCCGACCACCGGACCATCGTCGCCACCGTCGGACCCAACCTCCAGCGCTACCTCACGGGAGACCTCGACATCTGACGGGCGCCGGAACTCGGTCCAGAACCGACGAGCCAGGCGAGTAGCGCCGCAGGGCGGCGACGGAGGCGCGGCGGCTCCACCGCGCGAAGCTACTCCGACGACGCGGCGGGCAGCAGGACGTCGGCGTCGAAGCAGGTGTGGTCGCCGGTGTGGCAGGCGGCGCCCTCCTGGTCCACCACCAGCAGCACGGTGTCGCCGTCGCAGTCCAACCGCACCTCGTGCACGTGCTGCACGTGCCCCGACGTCTCGCCCTTCACCCAGTACGCGTTCCTGCTGCGGGAGAAGTAGGTGCCGCGGCGCGTCGTGAGGGTGCGGTGCAGCGCCTCGTCGTCCATCCACGCCATCATCAGCACCTCACCGGTGCCGCGCTGCTGCGCGATAGCCGCGACCAGCCCCTCGGCGTTGCGCTTGAGCCTGCCCGCGATCGCCGGGTCGAGTTCGCTCATCGGACGGTGATCCCTTCCGCGCGCATCGCCGCCTTGACCTCGCTGATCCGCAACTGCCCGAAGTGGAACACGCTGGCCGCCAGCACCGCGTCCGCACCGGCGTGCACCGCGGGCGCGAAGTGCTCCACCGCACCGGCGCCACCGCTGGCGATCAGCGGCACGTCGACGCGGGCGCGCACCGCGCGGATCAGCTCCAAGTCGAAACCGGCCTTGGTGCCGTCGGCGTCCATCGAGTTCAGCAGGATCTCGCCCACGCCGAGCTCCTGCGCCCGCTGCGCCCACTCCACCGCGCAGATGCCCGTGCCGCGCCTGCCGCCGTGCGTGGTGACCTCGAAACCGGACGCCGTCGGCCGCTCCCCCTCCGGCACCCGGCGGGCGTCGGCGGACAGCACCACGCACTGCGCGCCGAACCGGTGCGAGGACTCCCGCAGCAGCTCCGGGCGGGCGATGGCGGCCGTGTTCAAGCTGACCTTGTCCGCGCCCGCGCGCAGCAAGCGGTTGATGTCATCGGGGCTGCGCACACCGCCACCGACGGTCAACGGGATGAACACCTGCTCCGCGGTCCGGCGCACTACGTCGAACGTCGTCTCGCGGTCCGACGACGACGCCGTCACGTCCAAGAAGGTGAGCTCGTCGGCGCTCTCCGCGTCGTAGGTCTTCGCCAGCTCGACGGGATCGCCCGCGTCGACCAGGTTCGTGAAGTTGACACCCTTGACGACCCGCCCGGCATCCACGTCCAGGCAGGGGATCACTCGCACCGCGACGCCCATGCCCCCAGGGTAGGCCGCCCGCGCGAAGCCGGGCGCACCCGGTGCGCCCGGCGGCGGAGTCGGCCACCGCCGGGCACCGGTCCGATCAGGACACGGCCGCGAGGGCCTCTTCCAACGTGAAGTTCCCCGCGTACAACGCCTTGCCGACGATGGAACCCTCCACGCCCAGCGGCGCCAATTCCGCCAACGCCCGCAGATCGTCCACACTGGACACACCGCCGGAGGCAACGACCGGCGCGTCCGTGCGGGCGCACACCTCGCGCAACAGCTCCGAATTCGGGCCCTGCAACGTGCCGTCCTTGCTCACATCCGTGACCACGTAACGACGGCACCCCGCCGCGTCCAACCGGGCCAGCACCTCCCACAGATCACCACCGTCGCGAGTCCAGCCGCGCGCGGCCAACCGGTGGCCCTGCTCCGTGATCCGCACGTCCAAACCCACCGCGACCTGATCCCCGTGCTCGGCCACGACACGATCCGCCCACTCCGGGTCCTCCAGAGCAGCCGTGCCCAAGTTCACCCGGTCGCAGCCCGTCGCCAACGCCGCCTTCAACGACTCGTCATCGCGGATGCCGCCCGAAAGCTCCACCCGCACGTCCAGCCGCCGCACCACGTCCGCCAACAACTCCCGGTTCGAACCACGGCCGAACGCGGCGTCGAGATCCACCAAGTGGATCCACTCAGCGCCCGCGCGCTGCCAGGCCAACGCGGCCTCCCACGGATCCCCGTAGGAAGTCTCGGTACCGGCCGCACCCTGGACCAGGCGGACAGCCTGACCATCGGCCACGTCAACAGCAGGAAGAAGCGTGAAAGTCACGGCGCTTAGTCTATCGGGCCTAGTTGGGTGCGGGGTTTGGAGTCTCCCCGGCTTGACGTGGGGGTTGGTTGAAGCCTCGCCGGCTTGACGTGGGGGTTGGGTTGTGGAGTCTCGCTCGGCTTGGCGTGGGGCGTCGGGTTTTAGAGCCTTCCCGGGTTGGGCGTGTGGTTGCTGTGGTGCGCGGAAGGTCGGCTTTAGGGATTGCTTCCACGGCTCGTGTTGCTTGGGTGTCCGGGTAGCGGAACCTCAGCGGCTTCCTCGCTGCGGGATCTTTTTTCCAAGTGGCTCCGCCACGAGGAAAAAAGCCGTCCTCGCGAGGAAGCCGCTGAGAACCCGCCGGTGAGGGCTTATCGACGTGGGCTATTCGCTGCGCGAATACAGGCACGGCCTTCGGCCGCAAGGCAAGCTGGCTTCGCCGCCCACTGCACGGCTACGCCGCAAGGCACGGCGCTCGGTTTGGCGGGCGCCGTGGTCGTTGCTGCTGGTCAGTCGCCTTTTTTGGAGGACTTGGTGGCGGCGATGATCGGGATCAGGAGGGCGAGGACTGTGAGCAGGAGGATCAGCCAGCCCGGCATTCCTGCTTGGACCAGGTAGGTGGAGCTGAAGCCCGCGATCACGCCGATCGCGAGGATCAGGGCCACTACGCGTGCTGCGCCCTTGGGGTGCATCAGGCCGTGACGGCGCATGTCAGAGGGTTCCCAACCAGTTGCGCAGGAGCTTGGCGCCGGCCTCGCCGGACTTCTCGGGGTGGAACTGGGTCGCCGAGAGCGGGCCGTTCTCCACCGCCGCGATGAACGGTTCGCCGTGCTCGGCCCAGGTCACGCGGGCCGGGGCGATCGTCTCCGACGGGGGCAGCTCCCAGCGGCGGGCGGCGAACGAGTGCACGAAGTAGAAGCGGGTGCCGGGGTCGATGCCGGCGAACAGGACCGAATCGGCGGGCGCCGAGACCTCGTTCCAGCCCATGTGCGGCAGCACGTCGGCCTGCAAGCGCTCCACGTCGCCCGGCCACTGCCCGCACCCGTCGGCCTGCACTCCGTGCTCGACGCCGCGGTCGAACAGGACCTGCATGCCCACGCAGATGCCGAGCACCGGGCGGCCACCCGCCAACCGACGGTCGATGATCTTGTCACCACCGGCGGCGAGCAGCCCCTCCATGCAGGCCGCGAACGCGCCGACGCCGGGCACGACGAGCCCGTCGGCCTCGACGGCGGCGTCCGCGTCCGAAGTCACCCGCACGTCCGCGCCCGCGTGCTCCAAGGCGCGTTCGGCGGAGCGGAGGTTGCCGGAGCCATAGTCCAGTACGACGACGCGTGCCACGCGGCCAGGCTACCGGCCGCCGATGGCGAGGAACGCCCGGATCGACCGGGCGAGCTCCGCGGGCGCCAGCCCGTGCGCCGCGTCGTGCTCGTCGGCCGTGCCGTAGGCGCGGAGTTCGGCGTCGCGAGCCACCCCCAAGCCGAGCACGCGGTGCGGCAGATCGGCCAGCGCGGCGTTCGCCGACGCCGTCGAGGTGTCCCGCAGGTACGGCTCCACCAGCACCACGTCCGGAGCCGCCGCCAGCGCCGCGGACCGCAGCGCGGCGGCGTCGAACGGCCGCACCGTCGAGGCGTAGAGCACCGCCACGTCCAGCTCCGCCGTCGCCGCGAGCACCGGATCCAGCATCGGCCCCACCGCCAGCACCACGCCCGCCCGCCCCTCGCGCACCACCTGGAAACCGCGCCCGGTCGGTAGCGGACGCGCGTTGGTGCGCTCCGTCATCCGCAGGTAGACGAGGTCGTCGCCGGGCAGCGCGGCCCGCAGCAGCTCTGCGAACTCCCGCGGATGACCGGGCACGTGCACCGTCCAGTCCGGCAACGTGTCCAGCAAGGCCACATCGCCCGGCGCCATGTGGGTGCGGCCCGCCGCCGGGTAGTCGTAGGAGGCACCGGTGCTGACCAGTACCGCGCCCGCCCGCTGGTGGTTGAGGTCGAGCTTGATCTGCTCGAAGGGCCGCTCCACCAGGAACGGGGCGATCGAGTGCACCACCGGCCGCAGCCCGGTCAGCGCGAGCCCGCCCGCGACGCCGATCAGGGCCTGCTCGCGGATGCCGACGTTGAGCACCCGATCCGGGTGGCGCGCGGCGGCGCCGGTGAAGCGGTCCGCCGAGATCTCCGCGAGCACCACGGCCAGCCGCGGATCGTGGTCGAGGGCGGCGCCGACGATGTCGGTGAACTCCTCCCGCATCGGGCGCACCGCCGCGGGCTCGCGCCGGGCCTCACCGGGTTCGGTCCGGTCGATGAGGGTCATGCGAACTCCTTCGGTTCGACGCGCGCGATCACCGCGAGCGGCTGGTCCAGGCGGGTGTCGGTCAGGGCGTGGTGCAGGGCGTCGTGGTCCCGGCCGTCGACGGTGTGCGCGGCCCAGCCCTCGCGGCTGAAGCGCTCCCCGATGCCGCCGGGCCACCCGTAGGAATCCGAGGCGTTGTCGACGACGACCGTCGTGAGCGTGCCGACGCCGCGGCGGCCCGCGACGGCGATGGCCTCGTGGTTGCTGCCCTCGCCGAGTTCGGCGTCGCCGACGAGCACCACGACCCTCGACCCGGTGCGGCCCTGCGCGCGCAAGCCCAGCGCGGTGCCCAGCGCCAGCGGCAGGCCGTGGCCGAGGGAACCGCTGCCGATCTCCACCCCCGGCACCAGCACCCGGTCCGGGTGCTGGCCGAGCCGGGAGTCGAAGGCGTTCCACCCGCCGAGCTCGGCGGGGTCGAGGAACCCCTTCGCCGCGAGCACGGCGTAGTAGGCCATCGGGCCGTGCCCCTTCGACAGCAGGAAACGGTCGCGGTCGGGGTCGTCCGGACGGGCGGGGTCGACGTGGAGGATCCGGTCGTAGAGCACCCACAGCACGTCCAGCGTGGAGACGGCGGCGGGCGAGTGCTTCTCGTCGCCGGACATCCGGCTCAGCAGCGCGGGCAGATCCGAGTACCCCGACCCGGTCCGCCCGGAAGTGGAAGTCGCCATGGTGACCACCCTGAAACTTTCAGTTAGCTGGAAGTCAAGCTCGGCGGGCGATGACGCCCCGGATCGACGATTCCCCTTGGCATCAGCCGAACAACCGGGTCGCTTGTCACCGGAATGACAAAAAATCCACTTCGGACAAGGCCGAAAAGACATCCGCGGCAGCGAGATCCGAATGGAGTATTGCCCGTTGACCTACCGTCAGTAGCTTAGGGATCCCACCGGCCGCGCCACGGCCGCGTTCGCCCGGCGACGAAAGGGTTCCCCATGCTCCGCCGCACCACGCCGCTCGCCGCGCTGCTCACCGCGGCGGCCGTGCTGGCCGCCACCGCGCCCGCCGCGGCGAGCCCGGGGTCCGCCGAGACCCGGCTCGTCGACATCACCGCCGCCGACGGCACCGCGCTGCGCGCCGCGGTGTGCGAACCCGCCGACCCCGGCCCGCACCCGGTGGCGGTGTTCGTGGCCGCGTGGGGCGGCGGCAGCACGCAGAACATCATGCCCTGCCGGGCGCTCGCCTCCCGCGGCTACGTGACGGTGTCCTACGGCGCGCGGGGCTTCGGCGAATCCGGCGGCGAAGTGGAAGTGGCCGGCCCGGACGACATCAGCGACGTCTCCAACGTGATCGACTGGACGCTGGCCAACACCGAGTCCGACCCGGCGCGGATCGGCGTCGGCGGCATCTCCTACGGCGCCGGGATCAGCGTGCTCGCGTCCGCGTTCGACCCGCGGATCCGCGCCGTCGCCTCGATGAGCGGCTGGGCGGACCTGGTGGAATCGCTGTTCGGCAACCGCACCCGGCGCGCCGCGGTCGCCATGGTGCTGCGGATCTCCGGGGAGCAGAACGGGAACCTCTCCGACGAGAGCCGGGAGATGCTGGACAAGTACATCACCGGCGAGGACCGCGACGCGGTGACCGAATGGTCCCGGCAGCGCTCACCTTCGTCCTACGTGGACCGGATCAACCGGAACCGGCCCGCGGTCCTGATGCTCAACACGTGGAGCGAGACGGTGTTCCCGCCCGGCCAGCTCGCCGACTTCCAGCAGCGGCTGAGCACACCGAGCAAGCTGGAACTGATCCCCGGCGAGCACGCGGCGGCCGAGACCAGCGGACTGCTCGGGCTCCCGAACGACGCCTGGAACGACACCTACCGCTGGTTCGACACCCACCTGCGCGGCGCCGAACCCGACGGCGCCCCCGTCGTGCTGCAACCGCGCGGCGCCACCGACCGGCCGCGCGAGCAGTACCCGGACTGGCGGCACATCGCGACCCGCACGGACCGGTACTTCCTGTCCGCCGAGGAAGAACTCACCACCGACGCGCCCGCCGAGTGGAGCAGCACGCTCCACAGTGGACGTGACACGATCGCGAACGGCGGGGTGCCGCTGGTGACCTACACGCTGGAGGCGCTCACCGGGAACCCGCCGACGGCGTTCCTGCCCGCGCTCGACCCGACCGCTGCCGCGCGGTGGACCGGCCCCGAACTCGCGGAACCCGAAGTGCTGCGCGGAAGTCCGCGGTTGCGGCTCACCGCAGTGCCGCCCACCCCGGAAGGCATGCTCGTCGCCTACCTCTACGACGTGGACGCCACCGGCACCGGGCGGCTCATCTCCTACATCCCCTACTCCTGGGAGGGCGCGACGCCCGGCGCGCCGCTGCGGATCGACACCGCACTGCCGCCCACCGCCTACGACGTGCCCGCCGGGCACCGGCTGTCGCTGGTCGTCGACACCGAGGACCCGCTGTTCTTCCTCGACCACAACACCGACGGAGCCCCGCTCGAACTGCGCGGGGACGCCGCGAACCCGGCGACGCTGGAACTGGCGTCGCGCGACGGAAAGGAGCTGCCGTGACCACCACCCGACACGACCGCAGACCCTCCCGCCCCGACCGGGCCCGGATCAACCCGGACGCCCTGCCGTTCCGGTTGTGGGAGAAGGGGAATCGGAAGTTCTGGGACCCCGCCGCGATCGACTTCTCGCAGGACGCCGCGGACTGGCGCGGGCTCACCGACGAGCAGCGGTTCGCCGCGACCATGCTCTGCGCCCAGTTCATCGGCGGCGAAGAGGCCGTCACCGAGGACATCCGGCCGTTCCAGGCCGCGATGGCCGCCGAAGGCCGGCCCGCCGACGAGCTCTACCTGAGCCAGTTCATGTTCGAGGAGGCCAAGCACACCCAGGGCTTCCGGCGCTGGCTCGACGCCGTCGGCGTGCGCGACGACCTGCACCCGCACGTCGCCGACAACCCCGGCTACCGGGCGATCTTCTACGAGGCGCTGCCGGAGGCGCTGCACGAGCTCAGCGACGATCCGAGCCCCGCCAACCAGGTCCGCGCCTCGGTCACCTACAACCACCTCGTCGAAGGCGTGCTCGCGCTGACCGGCTACTTCCTGTGGAACACCACCTGCAAGCGCAACGGGATCCTGCCGGGCATGCAGGAGCTGATCCGCCGGATCAGCGAGGACGAGCGGCGGCACATGGCGTGGGGCACCTTCACCTGCCGCAGGCACGTGGCCGCCGACGACGCGAACTGGGAGATCGTGACGACGCGGATGGAGGCGCTGCTGCCGCACGCGATCGCGCAGATCGAGCACTCGCTGGGCAACTGGGACGACGATCCGTTCGAGATGCGGATCGAGGGGCTGTTCGAGTACGCGGCGGACCGGGCCGCGCGGCGGATCAAGGCCATCGAGTCGGCGCGCGGCACGCCGGTGGAGCGCGTCGACGTGGACCACGCGCCGGAGCGGCTGGAGGAGGAGTTCGGCGCGGAGGACGAATCGGCGCTGCGCGACAGCGCGGCCACCGGCTAGCCGGTCACTACATCGATGCGGACCACGCGCCGGGCGAACGGCGGCCGAATTCGCGCCGAAAGGACGTACCCATTGCGCGAAAGCAGCTTGCCGGGAAATAATTAGGCGAATTTCTTTCACATTGACTGGGCGTAACTGGACCCACTTTCGTATTCACTCAAATTGACGGTTGGGACGAGCGCGCCGCGATCACTAAAGTCCCTACTCGCGAGTAGGTACTTGAGGGCGGCGCAGCCCACCGGCTCTTCCTGCCGGTTCGGGCGCCCGCCTCCGGCAGGAAAAGAGGATCATGCTGACGAAGGCGATCCATCCCCAGGCCCCGGATCTGTGGGCGGCCCTGCCCAGCGAACTGGCTCCGATCCTGCGTCCCGAGATGAACAGCCTGGCCACGCAGATCCTCAGCGAGATCCAGCGACGCATCCCCGAATACGCCAGGCCGATGGACGACAAATACGTGCACGCCATCCGCCGCGGCGTCGAAGAGGCGCTGAGCCAATTCGTCGACCAGATCGCCGACCCCACCGCGCCACCGGAACGCTGCGCCGAAGTGCACCGCGCGCTCGGCAAAGCCGAAATGCACGAAGGCCGCAGCCTCGACAGCCTGCAAGCCGCCTACCGGCTCGGCGCCCGCCTCGCCTGGCGGCGCACCGCCCGCATCGGCGAACGCGCCCGCGTCGCGCCCCGCACGATGCTGCTGCTCGGCGAAGCGATCTACGCCCACATCGACGAACTCGCCGCGCTGTCGGTCGAAGGCTTCGCCGAAGCGCAGGCCCGCGCCGCCGGAACCCAGGCGCGGCGCAGGCGGCGGCTGCTGGAGCTGCTGCTGACCGACCCCCAGCCACCGCACCGAATCCTGGAAGAAGCCGCCGCCGCGGCCCGCTGGAAATGGCCCCGCACCGTCATCGTCGCCGCGTTGCAACGCGCCGACCGGCACGAACCGCACAGCAACCCGCTGGCGCGGCGGGAAGCCCTCGTCGACCTCGAATGCGCCCAGCCGCACCTGCTGCTGCCGTGCACCGACGACCCGCCCGGCGAAATCCCCTGGGAACAGCAGCTCACCGGTTGGCGGATGGTCATCGGGCCACCCGTGGAGATCTCGCAGGCACCGCACGCGCTGCGCTGGGCGCGGCGGCTGCTGGAACTGTCCAACGCGGGCGTCGTGCCGCACGAGCCGGTGCTGCACTGCAAGGACCACCTCTCCAGCCTGCTGCTGCTCAGCGACGAGAACCTCACCCGGCAGATCGTGCACACCCGGCTGGCGCCGCTGGAGCAGCTCAAGCCGAAGCAGCAGGTCCGGCTGGCCGAGACGCTGCTGGCGTGGTTGCAGACCCGCGGCGGCGCACCGGAAGTGGCCCAGCGGTTGCGCGTGCACCCGCAGACGGTGCGCTACCGCCTGCACCAGCTCGAAGACCTCTTCGGCGCGGACCTCAACGATCCGCAGGCGCGGTTCGAGCTGGAGATGGCGCTGCGGGCCGCCGGGCGGCTGCTGCCCTACGGCGCGCTCACCGAGGAGCACGCCGCCGGACCGGACCGGCGGGCCACCGCACCGATGCCGGCGCCCCCGGTGGCGCCGAACGGCGCCCGGAGCGCCGAAGGCGGCCCGACGTGAGCGCGGAGACGGCGAGCGCACCGGTGCGGCAGGCACCGGTGCTGCTGGCCCTCGCCGTGGCCGGGTTCGTCACGGCGCTGGACAACAACGTCGTCAACGTCGCGCTGCCCACCGTGCAGACCGAGCTCGGCGCGACCGTCCCGCAGCTGGAGTGGATCGTCAGCGGCTACGTGCTGGCCTTCGCGAGCCTGCTCATCGTCGGCGGCAGGCTCGCCGACCTGGCCGGGCGCAGGAGGATCCTGCTGATCGGGCTCGCCGCGCTGATCGTCACCTCCGTCGCGGCCGGGTTCGCGGAGTCCGCCGAAGTGCTGATCGCGGTGCGGTTCGCCCAGGGCGCCTCCGCCGCGCTGGTGATGCCCGCGTCGCTGGCGGTGCTCGCCGCCGACATCGACCGGGAGCACCGGGACCTCGCCGCGGGCATCTGGACGGCGTCGCTGGCGGTGGCGCTCGCGCTGGGGCCGGTGGTCGGCGGCGTGCTCACCGAACACCTGCACTGGAGCTGGATCTTCTTCCTGCACCTGCCCACCGGCCTGGTCACGATGGCGCTGGTGTGGTGGGGACTGCCCGACACCCGGCCGCGCACCGGGCGGATGCCGTTGCGGCACTTGGACCCCGCCGGGCTCGCACTGTCCACAGTGGTGCTCGCGGCGGGCAGTTTCGCGCTCGTGGAAGGGCAGAGCCTCGGGTTCGGCGCCCCGCTGATCATCGGCGCGGCGGCGGTGGCGGTGGCGGGCGTGCCGGTGCTGATCGCCGTGGAACGGCGGGTGGCGGAACCGATGCTGCGGTTGTCGCTGGTGCGCAACAGGGTCTTCGGCGGCGGCACCATCGCCCAAGTGCTGTGGGGCGTCGGGGTGAACGGCACGCTGCTCTACACCTCGCTGTTCCTGCAGGACGTGCTGGAGCTGTCGCCCAGCGCCGCCGGGCTGGTGTTCGTGCCGCTGGCGGGACTGCTGGTGCTGTGCGTGCCGCTGGTGCCGCCGCTGAGCGCCCGGTTCGGCGCGCGCTGGATCGTGACGACCGGGATGGCGCTGGTGGCGCTCGGGCTGTGGCTCCTGGCGCAGTCGGACGCGCAGAGCTCGGTGTGGGGGCTGATGCCGGGGCTGCTGTCCATCGGCGTCGGCTCGGCGCTGATCACGCCGTTGACTTCGGCGGTCCTGTCGGCGGCGCCGCCCGGCACGGCGGGCGTGGCCTCGGCCATGATCAGCGCCGCGCGGGAGGCGTCCGGGGTGCTCGGGGTCGCGATCGTCGGCGTCGTGCTCTCCGCGTGGAGCGGCGCCGCGCTCGCCGGCGGCGCCACCGCGGACGCCGCCTACACCAGCGGCTACTCGGCGGGCATGCGGATGGCGGCGGGGCTGGTGCTCGTCGGCGCGGTGGCCACCGCGTTCGCGCTCGCGCCCGAGCGCTCCACGCCCAAGCGCTCGGCGAACATCGGCCAGGCGCGGTGGAGCTCCCGCTCCCAGTAGGGCCAATCGTGCAAGCCGGGGCCGTAGAAGTCCTCGGTGACGGGAATGCCCAAGTCCTTGAGCCGCGAGGTCATCACCTGCGAGGTCGACAACGCGGCGGGCTCCAGCGGGTCGGGCAGCGAGCCGGGCTCGTCGAGCGGGCCGGGCAGCCCGTTGCCGCCGGACACCCAGAGCGCGGTGCCGCGCAACTCCTCGGCGTGGTCGAACGGGTTGCGCTGCGACCAGGTCCGGTGGTCCAGCACCTCGTCGCCCCACATCGCGAACGGGTTCTCGCCCTCCCGCACCAGAATCCCCTTGATCACACCGGGCACGGCGGGTTGCAGGGTGTTGAGCAGGCCGCTGAAGGAGGCCGCCGCCTGGAACAGTCCCGGATTCCGGAAAGCGTAGGCGAACGCCCCGTAGCCGCCGACCGACAGGCCCGCCACCGCGCGCCGCTGCCCCGCGCCGTAGTGGCGCTCCAGGATGCCGCGCAGCTCCCGCAGGTGGAACGCCTCCCAATCCGGCCCGCCCGCGCCGAAATCGCTCCAGCGGGTGTAGAAACCCGCGGGGCCGCCGCTGGGCAGGACGGTCAGCACGTCCTTGTCCGCCATGAACTCCCGCACGTCGGTGAACTCCGTCCACGCCCGGTAATCCGCGTCCTCGCAGCAACCGTGCAGCAGGTACAGCACCGGCCACGTCCGGTCCGGGTTCCGCGACCACCCCTCGGGCAGCAGCAACCGCACCGGCGCGCTGGTGCCCAACGCGGGTGAGTAGATCAGCAGGTCGACGGTGCGGTCGTCGAGCCGGTTCTCCTGCAGCACCCGCGCCCCGTCGGCCACCGCCGGCGCAGGCGGGCCGCCCCGCTCCGCCGCGAGCGGCGGCGCCGCCACCGACCCGCCGAGCAGCGCGGTGCTCACCACCACCGACCACGCCACCGGCCGCCGCAACCACCGTGCACTGCGCATGCGCTGCCCTTCGCCGAACCTCACGTCGGCGCCGCCCCGGCCGAAGCCGAGGCGGCGCCCTTTCCTTGCCGTACCGGGGTTTTCCGCCGCGCCCTGCGCACGACCGGGCCCTCCGGCCCGTCGCGCGCGACCTACAACGGCATGGTGCTGTGCTTCTTCGGAGGGACCTCCTGGCGCTTGTTCGCCAACAGCCGCAACGCCCGGCTCAGCTGCGCGCGCGTCGCCGACGGGCGGATCACGGCGTCGACGTAGCCGCGTTCGGCCGCGACGTAGGGCGTGGCCAGCGTCGACCGGTACTCCTCGACGAGCTTCGCGCGCACCGCCTCCTCGGTGCCGTTCGCCGCGGCCTCCGCGAGCTCCCGGCGGTGCAGCAGGCTCACCGCGCCGGACGCGCCCATCACCGCGATCTCCGCCGTCGGCCACGCCAGGTTCACGTCCGCGCCCAAGTGCTTGGACCCCATCACCGCGTAGCCGCCGCCGTAGGCCTTGCGCACCACGACCGTCACCTTCGGCACCGTCGCCTCGGAGTACGCGTAGATCAGCTTCGCGCCGCGGCGGATGATGCCCCGGCGCTCCTGCTCCAGCCCCGGCAGGTAGCCCGGCACGTCGGCGAACGTGAGCAGCGGCAGGTTGAACGCGTCGCAGAACCGCACGAACCGCGCCGCCTTCTCCGAGGCGTCGATGTCGATGGTGCCGGCGTTGTGCAACGGCTGGTTCGCGACCACCCCGACGCTGCGCCCGTCGATCCGGCCGAACGCGCAGAGCATGCTGCGCCCGAACAACGGCTGCACTTCCAGGAAATCGCCCTCGTCGAGGACGAGTTCCAGCACCCGGCGCATGTCGTAGGCCTCGTGCGGCTCGTCCGGCACCAGCGCGTCCAGTTCGGCCGCGCGGCCCGGATCGCCGGCCGGCTCGTAGTCCGGCAGCGAATCCTGGTTGTTCGACGGCAGGAAACCCAGCAGCGTGCGGGCCCAGTCGATCGCGTCCGCCTCGTCCTCCGCCAAGTGGTGGGCGTTGCCGGAGAGCTCGCTGTTGATCTGCGCGCCGCCGAGCTCCTCCGCGCCGGTGCGCTGGCCCGTCACCGACCGCACCACCTCCGGCCCGGTGACGAACATGTGCGCGGTGCCGCGCACCATCACCGTGAAATCGGTGATCGCGGGCGAGTACACCGCGCCGCCCGCGCACGGCCCCATGATCAACGACAGTTGCGGGATCACACCCGAGGCCAGCGAATTGCGCCTGCCCAGTTCCGCGTAGTACGCCAGCGACACCACGCCCTCCTGGATGCGGGCGCCCCCGGAATCGTTGATGCCCACGACGGGACAGCCGATGCGCATCGCCAGGTCCATGACCTTGAGCACCTTCTCCCCGCACACCTCGCCCATGCTGCCGCCGAACACGGTGAAGTCCTGCGCGAACACGCACACCGGCCGCCCGTCCACGGTGCCGTGGCCGGTGACCACACCGTCGCCGTAGGGCCGCGGCTCCCCCGGTGCGTACGACGTCCCCCGGTGCGCGGCGAACTCGTCGAGCTCCACGAAGGAGTCCTCGTCGAGCAGCAGCGCGATGCGTTCGCGGGCGGTGAGCTTGCCCTTCGCGTGCTGCTTGATCCGCGCCCGCTGATCGGCCTCGTGCACCGCCTCACCGTGCCGCCGCCGCAGGTCCTCGATGCGTTCCGCCGTGCCGGTCATGCGCCCTCCCTGGTCAACCGCGGTGCTTCCAGGTCCAGGACCCGCGCGAGGTGCGCCGTGATGACGTCCACGTTCGGCGGGTCGATCATCGAGAGGTGGTTGCCGGGAACCCGGACCACGTCGAGCCCGGGGACGATCTCGTCCCAGCCCAGCGCCTCATCGGTGCGCAGGTAGCGGGGATCCAGCGTGGTCGTGGTGGTCTCCGCCTCCTGCGCGCGGTAGAGCAGCACCCGGCCGTCGAACGGCTTCGGCCGGTACCGCTCCGCGATCCGGGCGTCCACATAGGACGTATATTGGTGGTGCAGCACGCCCGCGCCGATGCCGATGTCCGATGAGGACAGTGCCGTCATCACCCGCCGCATCTGCTCGTCCTCGTCGAGTTCCACCATCTCCTGCCACGGCAGGTCCAGCGCCACCCCGTAGGTGCGCTCGACGTGCTCGGCGAACCGCTCGTAGCGTCGCAGCACCAGTTCCGCCTGCGTGGCGCCCGGATCGGGCAGCGGCAGGATGGTGTCGATCAGGGCGACGAACTCGACCCGCTCGCCCAGCGCCGCGAACCGGCGCGCCGTCTCGTAGGCGAGGCAACCGCCGAACGACCAGCCGCCCAACCGGTACGGGCCCTCCGGTTGCCGCTCGCGGATCAGCTCCACGTAGCGCTCGGCCTTGAGCTCCACCGTGCCCAGGTCGTCCAGCCGCTCCAAGCCGAAGCACGGCTGGTCCGCGCCGAGCCCCGCCACCAGCGGCTGGTACACGCTGGTCGGCCCGCCCGCCGGGTGGAACAGGAACAGCGGGCGCCGCGCACCGGACTCGCGCAACGCGCGCACCGACCCGTCCGCGCCCTCGAAGCGGTGCCGCAGCCGGTCGGCCATCGCCGCCACCGTCGGTGCCGCGAACAGCTCCGCCACCTCGTCGCGCGAGCCCAAGCGCTCCCCGATCCGCTCCGCGACCCGCTCGGCCTGCTCCGGCGTGCCGCCCAGCGCGGCGAACTCGTCGGTCACGCCGAACTCGACCGCGCCCAGCACCTGCGCCCACAGGTGCGCGAGCCAGCGCTCCGTCGCGTCCCGCGGGCCGATCGTCGTCGGCCCCGCGGTCTCCGGCGCGGCGCCGAGGTCCAACTCCGCCGCCAAGTGCCGGGCGAGCTCGTCCAGGTTCGCGCCGCGCAGCAGCAGCGCCGCCGGCAGCTGCACTCCGAAGTCGCGCTCCACCGCGTTGCGGGCCCGGGTCGCCATCAGCGAGTCCAACCCGAGCATCGTCAACGGCGTCCGCGGATCCAGCTCTTCCGCCGCACCGCCCAGGATTCCGGCGATCTCACCCATCAGGTGCTCGGTGACGGCCCGCACCGCGGCGGCCGGATCGTCCGGCAAGGCGGCCACGTCGAACCTGCTCTCCGCGCCGCGCGCCGCGGTCGTCAGCAGCGGCCCGAACACGGGCCTGGAGCGCAGCGCCGGGAAGTGCTCCACCGCCCGGGCCGCGTCGAACCGCACCACCGCGGTCTGCGCCCGGCCCGACTTGAGCACCGCCTCCCACGCCTCCAGGCCCTCCGCCGGGCGCAGCGGGTCCAGCACCGCCGCCAGCGGGGACGTGGTCGCGCCGCCGACCTCGCTCCACGGGCCCCACTGGATCGTCTCCGCCGCCAGCCCCTGCTCGCGACGCGCCCGCACCAGCTCGTCCACCCAGCCGTTCGCGGCGGCGTAGGCGGCCTGACCGGGCGAGCCGAGCAGCGCCGCCGCCGAGGAGAACACCACCCACCAGTCCAGCTCCAGGTGCGCGGTGGCCTCGTGCAACCGCCACGCGCCGCGCGCCTTCGGCCGCCACACCTCGGCCATCGCGTCCTCGTCCAGCTGCGCGATCGGCCCGTCCCGCAGCACCCCGGCGGCGTGCACCGCGCCGTGCAGCGGCATCCCGCCCTCGGTTGCGGCGGCGACCAGCCGCTCGGCGACTCCCTTCGCCGCGACGTCACCGCCGACGACGCGGACCTCGACGCCCGCGTCCTCCCAGCGCGCGATCTCGGCCGCGGCCGCCGCCGACGGGGCGCTGCGACCGCCCAGCACGACCCGGCGCGCACCGCGTTCCACGAGCCGGCCCGCGACCGCGCGGCCCAGACCGCCGAGCCCGCCGGTGATCACGTAGGCGCCGGGGCGCACCACACGACCGGGACGCGGGCGGACCGGTTCGGCCCGGTGCAGCCGCGCCACCGTCCGCTCGGTGCCGCGCCAGCGGACCTCGTCCTCCGGGGAGTCGGCGAGCAGTTCCGCCGCCAGCGACGCGGGCACCGCGCCGTCCGAATCCACCAGCGACGCCCGCAACTCCGGGTGTTCCAGCGCCAGCACCCGGATCAGCGAGCGCAGCCCCCAACCCGAACCCGCGGGGTCCGATGTGGACAGCCACAGTCGGACTCCCGCGTCCCGCGCGACCAGTTCGCGCACCACCCCGGCCACCACGAGCACGTGCTGCCTGCGGCGCCCCACCGGCCCGCTCTCCCCGTCGACCGCCAGCACCACGCCGCGCGGCGGGTGCTCGGCGTCCCCGGCGAGCAGGTCGAGCCCGGTTCCGGGCCTGCGGGCGTTGCCGTGCACCACGCGCTGCCCGGCGTCGCGCAACGCCCCGGCGACCTGGTCTCCGTCGCCGAGCACCAGCCAGCTGCCCGCACGCGCACCGGCGCTCGGCGGCAGCTGCGCCGACTCCCAGCGCAACTCCAGGAAGGCCTCCTCGAGCGGTCGCGGCGGGGCTTGCAGGGCACGGGCGCGGACCTCGGCGATCTCCAGCACCGGATCGCCCGCCACGTCGGTGACCAGCACCGATCCGACCGGTTCCGCTCCACCCGCGAGCAGCCGCGCGTGGCAGCGCACCTCGTCGGGCACCGCGCGCAGCACCCGCACGCCCCGCAGTTCGACCGGAACACCGATGCCGGTGCCGTCCGGCTCGACACCGCCGCCGGGGCCGATGCCCGCGGCGATCAGGGCTTGCAGGCAGGCGTCGACCAGCGCCGGGTGCGCGGTGAACCGCTCCGCGTCGTCGGCCTCTGCGGGCAGTGCGACCTCGGCGACCGCGACTCCCCCGGCCGCCCGCGCCGCGCGCACGCCCCGGAACGCCGGGCCGTAGTGCTGACCGGCCGCGCGCAGGAACCCGTAGAGCTCGACCGGATCACCGTCCACATCGGACTCCACTGCGGGCCGGTCCTGCCCGGCCCGGCTCAGCACGGCCGCCGCGTGGCAGGTCCAGCTCCCGGCCAGCGACCGGGTGTGCACCTCCACGCGCGCCGACCAGGCGTCGTCCGGCCGGAACGTGGTCGTGACCGGCACCGACGCCGCCAGCGGCAGCACCCGGTGCAGCTCCAGCGACTCCACGCTCAGCTGGACCGGTTCGACGTCGAGCACCTCGGCCGCCGCCGCCAACACCATCTCCAGGTACCCGGTGGCGGGCAGCACCGGTGTGTCGTGCACCCGGTGGTCCGCCAGCCACGGCAGCCGCTCGACACCGACGTCCCCGCGCCACGCGCAGCCGCCGTCGGGCAGGTCCACCCGCGCCCCGAGCAGCGGATGCCCCGGCAACGCGGGCGTCGAATCCCGCGCCACCCAATGGGATTCGTGCTGCCAGGACGGCAACGGCAGATCCACCAGCCTGCCGCGCCGGTACGCGGTCGGCGGGACCCGTCCCGCGGCGTGCAGCTCGGCGAGCGCCGAGCGGAAGGTCACGGTGTCGTCGGTGCCGCGGCGGCCGGTGAACACCACCACCGGATCCACCACTCCCGCCGCGGTCAGCGTCTCCTCGATCGCCGACGCCGCCACCGGATGCGGCGCCAACTCCACCACCGCGTCGAAACCGGCCTCCGCGGCGGCGCGCACCGCCTGCTCGAACAGCACCGGGCTGCGCAGGTTGCGCACCCAGTACCCGGCGTCGAACGCGGGCGCCGCGGCGGGATCCACCGTGCTGAACACCGCCGTGGCCGGTTCGCGCGGAGCGAGCCCGGACAGCTCCTCCCTCAGCCGGGCCAGCACGCCGTCCACCGCCGAGGTGTGGCCCGCGCCCGCGACACCGAGCGCGCGGGCCATCCGGCCGTCCCGCTCGACGTGCGACACCGCGCGCGCCACCTCATCGGCGGGGCCCGCGATCGTGCAGCGGCGCGGCGCCGCGCGCACGGCGACGGTCACGCCGGAGAACAGCCGCGACAGCTCCGCGGCCTCCGCCTCCGTCGCCTCCACGGCCGCCATCGCCCCGGCACCGGAAGAGTCCACTTCGGACAGCAAGCCGGACCGGGCGATCATCACCCGCAGCCCGTCGGAAACGTCCAACGCACCGGACACGGCCGCCGCCGCCACCTCACCGAGCGAATGCCCGATCACCGCGGCCGGTTCCACGCCGTGCGCGCGCCACATCGCGGCGTAGGCGACCTGCAGGCCGAACAGCACCAGCTGCGTGCGCCGCACATCCCCCGCTCCGTCGTCGTCGAGCAGCGCCGCGCGCAGCGAAAACCCGCAGCGCGCCCGGTAATCCGGGTCGAGCCGGTCGACCTCGGCGGCGAACACCGGCTCGTCCGCCAGCAACTCGCGGGCCATGCCCGTCCACTGCGACCCGTAACCCGAGAAGACCCACACGACGCCCTTCGCCCGGGGCGCCCCGCGGCCACGCACGCCACCGGTGCCCGCCGCGAGGCCGCGCAGACCCGCCACCAGCTCGTCCCGGCCGCGGCCCACGACCACTCCGCGCTCCGCGTGCCGGGCGCGCCGCCAGGTCAAGGTGTGGCCGACGTCGTTGAGCGACGCCGCACGCCCCACCGGTGTGTCCAGCCAGTCCGCCAGATCCGCCGCCGCACGGCGCAACCGGTCGTCGGTGGCGCCGGACACGAGCAGGGAATGCACCCCCGGGCCGTCCGGTTCGCGGCGCCGCGACGGCATCCGCCGCCACCCCTCCAGCACCACGTGGGCGTTGGTGCCGCCGAACCCGAACCCGGACACCCCGGCACGGGCCGCGCCGGAGTACTTCGGCCAATTCCGCGGCTCCGCCACCACTTCCAGCTTCGCCTGCTCGAACGGGATGTGCGGATTCGGATTCGCGTAGTGCAGGCTCGCGGGCAACCGGCCGTGGTGCATCGACAGCACCACCTTGATCAACCCGGCGATGCCCGCCGCCGCCTCCAGGTGCCCCAGGTTCGTCTTCGCCGACCCGAGCAGCAGCGGACGCTCCTGCCCGCGACCGCCCGCGAACACCGCGCGCAACCCCTCGGCCTCGATCGGATCCCCGAGCAACGTGCCCGTCCCGTGCGCCTCGACGTAATCCACCACCGACGGATCAAGATCGGCGTGCGCGTACGCCCGGCGCAGCAACTCGGCCTGCGCCGCCGGATTCGGCGCCATCAGACCGTTGGACCGCCCATCGGAGTTCACCGCCGAACCCCGCACCACCGCCAGAATCCGGTCGCCGTCCCGGTTCGCGTCCGCCAAGCGCTTGAGCACGACCACGCCGCACCCCTCACCGCGCACGATGCCGTCGGCCGCGCCGTCGAACGCCTTGCACCGGCCGTCGCCCGCCAGCGCGCCCGCCCGGTGGAAGTTCGCCGTGATCGCCGGGGACAGCAGCAGGTTCACGCCCCCGGCCAGCGCCACCCGGCTCTCCCCCGAACGCAGGCTCGCGCACGCCTGGTGCACCGCGACCAGCGACGACGAGCAGGCCGTGTCCACCGCCATGCTCGGCCCGCGCAGGTCCAAGAAGTACGACAACCGGTTCGCCACGATGGACATCGCCGCCCCGGTGCCCGTCCAGGCGTCCACCGCCCGCAGCTCGCGCGTCGTCAACGCGCCGTACTCCGTCGACGACACCCCGACGAACACGCCCGTCGCGCTACCGCGCAGCGCCGACGGAACGACCCCGGCGTGCTCCAACGCCTCCCACGCGACCTCCAGCAGCAGTCGCTGCTGCGGATCCATCACCGCCGCCTCCGTCGGGGAGACCTCGAAGAACTCGGCGTCGAACTCGTCCACGCCGTCGAGGAAACCGCCCGCCCGCGGCAACTTCGCCAACGCCGGGTCGGCCCCGGCGAACCGCTCCCAGCGCCCCTCCGGCACCTCGCCGATGCCGTGCGCGCCGGACGACAGCAGATCCCAATAGCCTTCCGGCCCCCGAGCGCCGGGGAACCGGCACCCCACGCCGACCACCGCGATCGGCGCATCCGGCTCCGGATCGCGCGGACGGGGCAGCACATCCGGCTCCTCGTCGCCCGCGCCCGCCGACAACGCGTCCACGAGCCGATCGATCGTCGGGTGCTCCCACAGCAGCGTCGGCGGCAACCGGCGCCCCACCAGGTCCTGCACCTGGCCCGCCAGCGACACCGCCTGCCGCGACGACAACCCGAACTCGTGGAACGGGCGATCGGTCACGACCTCGCCCGCCCCGATCCCCAGCAACTCGGCGATCCAGCCCACCAGCCGATCGCGGATCTCGGCGCGATCAGGCATGCGCGGCCTCCAAGTAGCGCTCCCGGCACAGCCTGCGCGCGACCTTGCCGCTGGACGTGCGCGGCACCACGTCCGGCTCCACCAGCATCAGGTCCGACACCACCACGCCGTGCTCGGCCGACACCGCCGCGCACACCATGCGCGTGATCTCGTGCTGATCGCGGTCGGCCTCCGAGACGCGGCGGGAGAACTCGGCGACGACCACCAGCCGCTCGCCGTCCTCACCGGTGGTGGAGAACGCGGCGCTGTGGTGCTTGCGCAGCGCGGGATGCGCCTGCTCCACGGTGAGCTCCACGTCCTGCGGGTAGTGGTTGCGGCCGTCGATGATGATCACGTCCTTCATCCGGCCGGTGATGAACAGCTCCCCGTCGTGGATCGCGCCGAGATCACCGGTGCGCAGCCAGTCCGCCGCGGGAAGTTCCGCGGGAGCGCCGACGAGCTCGGCGTGGAAGGTCTCCTGGTCGTCGCGGCCCCAATAGCCCTGGCCGGTGTTCGGGCCGCGCACCCAGATCTCGCCCACCGCCCCGTCCGGCAGCACCGACCTCGAAGCCGGGTCCACCACCACGATCCGCTGCCCCACCGGACGACCGCAGGACACCAGTTCGTTGACCACGTCCACCGGGTCCTGCGGTGGTTCCGCCCGGCCCAGCGCCAGCTGCTCCCGGCCGAATCGGACGACCTTCGGCTCCGCGCCGGACCCGGTCACCGAGACGAACACGGTCGCCTCCGCCAGCCCGTAGGAGCAGCGGTGCGTCTCCGGGCGAAGCCCGCAGTCGGCGAACGCGGCGTTGAACCGCTGCAACGTCGCCGGCCGCACCGGCTCGCTGCCGTTGATCAACGAGATCACGTCGTCCAGGCGCAGCCACGCCTTCTCGTCCTCGCCGACGCGCGCCGCGCAGAAGTCGTAGGCGAAGTTCGGCGCCGCGCTGATCGCGCCCGGATGGTCCGAGAGCAACCGCAGCCAGCGACCGGGCCGCTGCAGGAACGCCACCGGATCCATCAGCACCGACGGGATCGACCCGACCAGCGGAGCCGCCACCGACAGCACCAGCCCCATGTCGTGGAACAGCGGCAACCAGCTCACCGACACCGCGTCCGGTTCCGTCCCGCCGTAGGCCTCCAGCGCCTGCCGCGCGTTGGCCAGCACGTTCGCGTGCGTCAGCTCGACACCGGCGGGGACCCGGGTCGACCCCGAGGTGTACTGGAGGTACGCCAAGTCGTCCGGGCCGATCTCCGGGCGCCGGTAGTCGTCGGCGAGCGCCGCGGGCAGCGTCTCCACCGCCGCGCAGTGGCGCGCCGCACCACCGCGGATCATCTCCCGCACCTGGTCGAACGAGCCCTTCGAGGTCAGCGCGCAACTCGGGGAGCAGCTGTCCAGCACGCGCTCCAGGCGGTCGGTGTGGCCCGGCAGGTCGGGGGTGAACAGCGGGACCGCGATCAACCCGGCGTGCACCGCGCCGAGGAAACCGACCACGTACTCCAAGCCCTGCGGCGCCATGATCGCCACCCGGTCACCCGGCTCGCAGCGGGCCTGCAGCCACGCCGCCACCGCCCGCACCCGCTGGTGCAGCTCGAACCAGGACAACGACCACGCCACGCCGTCCCGGCTGGTGTCGAAGTCGACGAAGGTGAGGGCGATCTCGTCGCCCGACTCCTGCGCCGCCGCCACCAGCGGATCCGTCAGCAGCCGGGCCGCGTGGTCGGTGAACGGATCATCGGCCCTCGTCAGCATGAGAACTCCCTTCGCAAGATGTCCGGGATTCGACGCCGGCGGGAGGCGGACACCACCGCCCGACTTCACCGGCGAGCAAGTGAACAGAAATTGTCACGCGAGTTCCGCAGTGTCAAGGAACGACCATTCACCACCCGCACGGAGTCATTCATAGCGAACCCGCGTGACCATTTACGGGAGGATCATTATCACGACCGTGACAATCATCGATGACATCCGAAGCGGAGCCACTCAGCGCGAAATCCTCGTCACGACGACACCATGACCAGGTCATACAAAAGTTCATACCAGATCAAGCAGCCGGGTCGATTACTCCCATCAGAGTATTGCCAAATCGTACCGGGTATTTCACATTCACATCGCAGAACAGCGCGCTTCGAAGCGTTTCCGGCACCATTCCCCGAGTTTCCCGAATCCGGCGGAAGGCCGGAAAACCGGCGGTGCCTCGTTTCACCACGACGCCCGATCCGGACGCTTCGAGGAGCATCAACGGAGATCGCTCGAATGAGCTGGAGGAACGCACGTTGACTTCGAACCGCCGCACCCGCCGAATGCGGGCCGCCACCGGAGCCGCGCTCGCCGCGGCCGTGCTGGCGGTCCTGGCCGCCCAGCCGGTGCAGGCCGCAGCCCCCGGCAACCCCGACACCGGCAGCCCCGCGGCAGGACCGCTCGGCGCCGACCTGCCGCCCGGCCCGTTCGACGACTCCTTCTACCTCCCCCCGCCCGCACCACCGCAAGGACGGCCCGGCGACATCATCCGGTGGCGGCCCGCGTTCCCCGGCAGCAACGCCGCCAACGCCGACGCCTGGCAGGTGATGTACCTGTCCACCAACGCCCGGGGCGAGCGCAACACCGTCGTCGGCACGATCCTCGTCCCCAAGGGGGTCGACGCCGCCCAAGCGCACATCGTCGGATTCGGGCCGGGCACCCAAGGCCCCGCGTTCAAGTGCGCCCCGTCCAAAGCGATGGAACGCGGCACCCTCTACGACCAGCCCGCCATCAACGACGCGCTCTCCGCCGGCTACGCCGTCGCCCTCACCGACTACGAGGGATACGCGCCCGGCGAAGCCAACAAGCCCACCTACATCGTCGGCCGCTCCGAAGGACCCGCGCTGCTCGACGCGGTCCGCGCGGCGCAGCGCCTCCCGCAGGCCGGACTGTCGCCCGACGCCCAGGTCGCCCTCCAGGGCTACTCGCAAGGCGGCGGAGCCGTCATGTGGGCCGGGGAGATGCAGCCGGACTACGCGCCCGAACTCGACCTCGTCGGAGTCGCGGGCGGCGGCGTTCCCGCCGACCTCAACGAAGTGGCCGCGGGCCTCGACGGCTACGTCGGCTTCGGCTTCCTCGCGTTCGCCGCCACCGGCCTGGACTTCAGCTACCCCGACCTGGCGCTGGACTCCTACCTCAACGAGACCGGCCGGGCCGACCTCGCCGACGCCCGCGAGAACGACTGCGTGGTGGAGCTGCTCGCCAAGTACCCGTTCAAGAAGATCAGCGACTACACCCACACCGACCCGCTGCCCACCGCGGAATGGCAGCAGCGCCTCGCGGAGAACAAGCTCGGCCAGGGCCGCATCAACGCACCCGTGTTCCAGTACCACGCCACCACCGACGAGATCGTCAACACGCCGCAAGCCGAGGCGCTGCGCTCCACCTACTGCGCCAAAGGCATGGACGTGACCTGGAAGACCTACCCCAGCGACCACCTCACCGGCATCTTCGCCGGCAACGCCGACGCCGGGCGGTTCCTCGCCGACCGCTTCGCCGGAAAACCCACCACCCCCAACTGCTGACCGCGCACGTGGCGGGGATCCGGCCGCACCGGACCCCGCCACCCGCGTCCTTACCGCTGAGGTTCCGCCACCCGACCCCGACTCAGGCCAAGACCGATCCGCGAATTCTTAGACTTAAGGTTAACTCCAGGGCTACCGTGGAAGGCATGTCGAAACTCCCGCAGCTGCTCACCATCGGCGAAGTCGCCCACCGCAGCGGAGTCGCCCAGACCGCTCTGCGGTTCTACGAGCAACGCGGCCTCATCACCTCCACCCGGACCAGCGGCAACCAACGCCGCTACGAACGCGCCGTGCTGCGCAGGCTCGCGTTCATCCGCGCCGCGCAACGCGTCGGGCTCAGCCTCGAACAGGTCGCCGACGCGCTCTCCACGCTGCCCACCGACCACGCGCCCACCAAAGCCGACTGGACCCGGCTGTCCCGGTCCTGGCGCGACGAACTCGACGCCCGCATCGACGGGCTGCAACGACTCCGGGACCGGCTCAGCGGCTGCATCGGCTGCGGCTGCCTGTCCCTGCGCACCTGCTCGCTGAACAACGCCGACGACCAGATGGCCGACTACGGACCGGGCTCCCCGCTGCTCACACCGTCCGGAGAACGCGGATGAGCACCGGTGTGACCGGCTCCTACCCGTGCTGCTCGGCCCAGCTGTAGAACATCTCCGGACGACCGACTCCGCCGTAGCGCGGATCGCGGCGCGCCATGCCGTTGTCGACGAGGTACTCCAGGTAACGGCGCGCAGTCACCCTCGACACACCGGCCAGCTCCCCCACCGCGCCCGCGGCAGCGCCCTCCCGGTGCGCGCGCAACGCCGACACCACGGCGGCCAGCGTCTCCTCCCCCATGCCCTTCGGCAGCGACGCGCGATCCACCCCGCGCAACGTGGAGAACGCCCGGTCGATCTCGCTCTGCCCGCTGGCCTCCCGATCATGGCCGAGGCTCTGGCGGAACCGCGCGTAGTGCTCCAGCTTCTCCCGCATCGCCGCGAACGTGAACGGTTTCAGCAAGTACTGCACCACACCGCTGGCGACCGACGCGCGCACCACCTTCAAGTCCCGCGCGGAGGTCACCGCGATCACGTCGGCGTTGCTGCCCGCGTTGCGCAACGCCCGCGCCACCGCCAACCCGTCCATGTCCGGCAACCGCAGATCCAGCAGCACCAGATCCACGTGGGTGTGGTCCAGGAACCGCAACGCGTCCTGCCCGGTGCGCGCACGGCCCGCGACCTCGAAACCGTCCACCCGGTTCACGTACATCTCATGGGCCTCACCGGCCACCGGGTCGTCCTCCACGACCAGCACCGAGATCACGAGGTCACCTCGGGCAGCGGGATCCGCACCGTGAACACCGCCCCCGGCCCACCGGTGACGCGCACCGAGCCGCCGTAGCGGCGCGCGCTGCGCCCCACCAGCGCCAGCCCCAGACCGCGCCCCGACCGCTTCGTGGACCAGCCGCGTTCGAACACCGCCCCGGTCGCCGCCGCAGGCACCCCCGGCCCGTTGTCGGACACCACGACCAGCAGCTGGTCCGCCTCGGAGCGCACGCTGACCTCGACCCGCGGCGACGGGACCTCCTGCGTCGCCTCCACCGCGTTGTCGATCAAGTTGCCCAGGATCGTCACCAGGTCCCGCGAACTGACCCGCTCCACCACGCGATCATCGACCTCACTGTCCTCGGACAGCACTACCTCCACACCCCGCTCCCGCGCCTCCGCGCTCTTGCCCAGCAGGACCGCCGCCAGCACCGGCTCACCCACGGCACCCACGACCCGATCGGTGAGCTGCTGCGCCAGCTCCAGCTCCGAGGTGGCGAACGCGACGGCCTCCTCGACGCGGCCCAGTTCGATCAGCGACACGACCGCGTGCAACCGGTTCGCCGACTCGTGCGCCTGCGAGCGCAACGACTCCGAGAACCCGCGCATCGAATCCAGCTCGCCCGTCAACGCCTGCAGCTCGGTGTGGTCCCGCAACGTCACGACGCTGCCCAAGTCCCGGCCACCGCTGCGCACGGCGGAAACGTTGACCAGCAGCACCCGATCATCGGTCACGTGCACCTCGTCGCGCACCGGACTCCGCGAGGCGAGCGTGTCCACCAACGACTCCGGAAAACCCAGGTCCGCGGGACGTGCGCCCTCCGCCTCGGCCGGATCCAACCCCATCAGCTCGGCCGCCCCATCGTTGCACAGCGTCACCGCACCCGACGGCGCCACCAGCAGCAACCCCTCGCGGACCGCGTGCAGGATGGCCTCGTGGTACTCGTACATGCGGCTCAGCTCCGCCGGGGCCAGCCCGTGCGTGTGCCTGCGCAACCGCCCCGCCACCAGGTAGCTCGCCAGCCCGCCGAACAGCAGCGCGACAGCACCGACCCCGGCCAACACGAGGATCTGCCCGTTCAGCTCGGCCGTCAGCACCCGCACTGTGATGCCCACCGACACCAACGCCCGCACCCGGCCCGACTCGTCGAACACCGGCGCGACGACGCGCACCGACGGGCCGAGCGTGCCCGCGTAGGTCTCGGTGAGCAGCCGTCCCTGCTGCGCCTGCCCGATGTTGCCCAGGAACCGCTTGCCGATCAGCGCCGGATTCGGATGGGTGTAGCGGATGCCCGACGGGTCCATGATCGTGATGAAGCCGACGCCGGTGGCCGACCGGACCCGCTCCGCCAACGGCTGCAAGGTCCGCGACGGATCACGCTGAGCCAGCGAGCCACTCACTTCGGGTGATACTGCGAGCGTGTTCGCCACCCCGGCGACCTCCTCGGCCGCCGCGTGCTCGGTGCGCCGCTGCGCATCCAGGTACCCGAGCACCACACCCGCCAGCACCACCACGGCCACGACCACCACTTGCAGGACGAACAGCCGCGCCGCGAGGCTCGGTCGCCCGATTCGACGGAAATACGACATGGCGTTGTTGTTGCCCCCGCATGAACTCAATGAACACAACCGTGACGGTCACCACCTGTGAGTCCGATAGTCTCCCCGACGTACTCGTGACCCAAGACACGACCGAATGAGTGATCGCCGACCCCCGTGATCGGTACATCGCAGTAGGAGTTGACCGTGCCAAGCAAAGACGCTGCACCCGAGGCCGCCGGTGCACCGCCGAAGAAGCGGGACCGCACCCACTTCCTCTACATCTTCGTCATCGTGGCGGTCCTGGCCGGCATCGCGGTCGGATTCGCCTTCCCCGACTTCGCCACCGCGCTGAAACCCCTGGGCACCGGCTTCGTCAACCTCATCAAGATGATGATCTCGCCGGTCATCTTCTGCACCATCGTGCTCGGCGTCGGCAGCGTTCGGCAGGCCGCGAAGGTCGGCAAGGTCGGTGGACTCGCGCTCGGCTACTTCATGGTGATGTCGCTGGTGGCGCTCGTCGTGGGCCTCCTGGTCGGCAACGTGCTGCACCCCGGCGAAGGCCTGCAGCTGACCGAAGAGCTGCGCAACAGCGGAACCGAACAGGCTCCCGCCGAAGCCGAAGGGCTCAGCGGATTCCTGATCGGGATCATCCCGAACACCCTGGTCTCCGCCCTCACCGAAGGCGAAGTGCTGCAGACCCTCCTGGTGGCGCTGCTGGCCGGATTCGCCCTGCAGTCCCTCGGCGACAAGGGCGCCCCGATCCTGCGCGGCATCGAGCACATCCAGCGGCTCGTGTTCAAGATCCTCGCCATGGTCATGTGGGTGGCCCCGATCGGCGCGTTCGGCGCCATCGCGGCCGTGGTCGGCGCGACCGGCGTGGACGCCCTCAAGGGCCTCGGCGTCATCATGGGCGGCTTCTACATCACCTGCGTGCTGTTCATCTTCCTCGTGCTGGGGCCGCTGCTGTGGGCCTTCGCGCGGGTCAACGTGTTCAAGCTCCTCGGCTACCTCGGCCGGGAGTTCCTGCTGATCCTGTCCACCTCCTCGTCGGAGGCGGCGCTGCCGCGGCTGATCGCGAAGATGGAGCACCTCGGCGTCAGCAAGCCGGTCGTGGGCATCACGGTGCCGACCGGGTACTCGTTCAACCTCGACGGCACCGCGATCTACCTGACGATGGCATCGCTGTTCATCGCTTCGGCGATGGGCCAGCCGCTGTCGATCGGCGAGCAGATCTCGCTGCTGGTGTTCATGATCATCGCGTCGAAGGGCGCGGCGGGCGTGAGCGGTGCAGGCTTGGCGACGCTGGCCGGTGGCCTGCAATCGCACCGCCCGGAACTCGTGGACGGCGTCGGCCTCATCGTCGGCATCGACCGCTTCATGTCCGAAGCCCGCGCGCTGACGAACTTCGCGGGCAACGCGATCGCCACCGTCATCATCGGCTCCTGGACCAAGGAGATCGACCGCGAGCAGATGCAACGGGTGTTCAACAAGGAAGACCCGTTCAACGAGCAGAGCTTCCTCGACGAGGAGGACACCTCGGCGGCCGAGAAGCCCGGCAAGGAACCCGCCGCGGCGACCCAGTAACGAGGAGCACGGACAACAGCAGCGGGCGCGCCGCGACGGCCCGCGCCGAGACAGGAGTCGAAGATGCACCGAGCAGTGCTGAGCCTGCTGATCACCCTCGGCGCGGTAGCCGCCACCGGCGCGCCCGCCCACGCCACCACCGCACCGGACCGGCCGCTGCCGCGCACCGGCTGCGGCGACACCCCCGGCATCGAACCCGGCACCACCGCCCGCCAGGAGATCACCTCCGGCGACCGGACGCGGGAATACCTCGTGCACGTGCCGCAGAACTACGACCCCGAACGGCCCACGCCGGTGGCGCTGTCCTTCCACGGACACACCCGCAGCGCCGAATACCAGGAAGAGCTGTCCGGGTTCTCCGAACTGGACGCCATCGCCGTCTACCCGCAAGGCCTCGTCGGCACCGACGGCGGCACGGCGTGGGAAGGCGCGCCCTACTCCGCGGACGCCGACGACGTCCGGTTCACCAGCGACCTGCTCGACCAGGTGGAGGACGACCTCTGCGTGGACCCGGACCGCATCTACGCGGCGGGCAAGTCCAACGGCGGCGGCTTCACCGAAGTGCTCGCCTGCCGCCTCGGCGACCGCATCGCCGCGTTCGCACCCGTCGCCGGCGCCTACTACCCGCAGAGCGGTGCATGCCGGCCGTCCGAACCGGTGCCGATGATCTCCTTCCACGGCACCGCCGACGACACCATCCCCTACGACGGCGACCCGGACAAAGGCCTGCCCGCGATCCCCGACTGGCTCGGCGAATGGGCCGAACACGACGAGTGCGACGCGGACCCGATCACCGAACACCCGCAGCCGCAGGTCACCCGCCAGCACTGGACCGACTGCGCGGACCGGGGCGCGCTGGTGCACTACCGGATCGACGAACTCGGCCACGACTGGCCGAGCCGCTCGTCCAACCCCGACTCCGACAAGCCCACCGTGATCGAAGCGACCCCGCTGATCTGGGAGTTCTTCCAAGACCACCCGCTGAACGCCTGACGGGTGCCCACGACGTCGCCTGGCTGCTGTTCACATCCCCGTCACAGCAGCCAGGCGATTCCTCCCGCGGCGGCCAACGCCGCCAGCACGCCCAGCACCACCGCCATCACCCGCGTCGTCCGCCACATCGCGACGACACCGCCGACGAGGAAACCGGCCACGGCCAGCAGCACGATCGGCCCCAGGTTCTGCATCTAGAGCGCGCCCTTCGTCGACGGAACCACGCCCGCGAACCGCGGATCCGGCTCGGTCGCCGCGCGCAACGCTCGTGCGATCGCCTTGAACTGGGCCTCGGCGATGTGGTGCGGGTCGCGGCCGTGGATCACCCGCACGTGCAAGTTGATCTGCGAGTGGAACGCCAGCGACTCGAACACGTGCCGGTTCAGCACGAACGGGTAGTTCCCGCCGATGGTGAACGAGTTGTACTGCTCCGGTTCCCCGGTGAGCACGCAGTAGGAACGACCGGACACGTCGACCGCGGCGTGCGCCAAGGTCTCGTCCATCGGGATCCACGCGTCGCCGAACCGGCGGATGCCCTTCTTGTCGCCCAGCGCCTGCCGCAGCGCCTGGCCCAGCACGATCGCCGTGTCCTCCACCGTGTGGTGCGCGTCGATGTCGATGTCACCGGACGCCTTGACGTTCAGGTCGAACGCGGCGTGCGTGCCCAGCGCGGTGAGCATGTGGTCGTAGAACGGCACCGTCGTATCGACGTCGACCTTCCCGGTGCCGTCGAGGTCGAGCTCCACCAGCACGGAGGACTCCTTCGTGCTGCGTTCCACCCGCCCGACCCGGGTGCCCGGCGCGAACGCCGCCTCGGTCGTTGTCATCGCACGCTCTCCTCACTTGCCGCGTCCACCAGCGCCTTGCCCGCCGCCAGGAACGCGTCGTTCTCCTCCGGGGTACCGATGGTGACCCGCAGATGTCCGGCGATGCCGACGTCGCGGATCAACACCCCCGCGTCCAGGTAGCGCCGCCACGCGGCGTGCGCGTCCTCGAAACGCCCGAACAGCACGAAGTTGGCGTCGCTGCGCACCGGGGAGAACCCCATGCCGCGCAACGCCTCCACCACTCGGTTCCGCTCGTCGACCAAGGCCTGCACCGAGCCCAGCGTCGCCTTCGCGTGCCGCAGCGCGGCCCGCGCCGCGGCCTGGGTCAACGCCGAGAGGTGGTACGGCAGGCGCACCAGCAGCAGCGCGTCGATCATCGCGGGCGCCGCCGCCAGATATCCGAGCCTGCCGCCTGCGAAGGCGAACGCCTTGCTCATGGTGCGGCTCACGATCAGCTTCGCCGGGTACTCGTCGATCAGGCCGACCGCGCTCGGCTCGTCGCAGAACTCCACGTAGGCCTCGTCGACGACCACGATCCCCGGCGCCGCGTCCAGCACCGAGCGCAGGTCCTGCAGCGACACCGCCTGGCCCGTCGGATTGTTGGGACTCGTCACGAAAACCACGTCCGGACGGCGCTCCGCGACGATCGACGCCGCCTGCGGACCGTCCAAGCTGAAGTCCGCGCGCCGCGGCGCCGGCAACCACTCCGTGCGCGTTCCCGCCGACAGGATCGGGTGCATCGAGTACGACGGCTCGAAGCCCAACGCGCTGCGGCCCGGCCCGCCGAACGCCTGCAACACCTGCTGCAGCACCTCGTTCGAACCGTTCGCGGCCCACACGTTGCGATGCGAGACGGTCACCCCGGTGGCGCCGCTCAAGTAGGCGGCCAAGTCCTCCCGCAGCGCCACCGCGTCCCGGTCCGGGTAGCGGTGCAAGGACTCCGCGACGGCCCGAACCGACTCGGCCACCTCGGCCACCAGCTCCGGCGGTGGCGGGTACGGGTTCTCGTTGGTGTTCAACCGCACCGGCACGTCCAGCTGCGGGGCGCCGTACGGGCTGCGGCCGCGCAGGTCGTCGCGCAGCGGCAGGTCGGTCAGCGCCACGTCGGCGCCGAGCACGTCATTCATGGTTCTCTCTTCGCGGTGTGGATCAGCGGTCGAGGCCGGACGGGAAGCGGGCCGTGACGGCCTGCCCGTGCGCCGGGAGGTCTTCGGCGTCGGCCAGCGCGACGACCTCGCCCGCGACGTCCCGCAACGCCTGCTCGTCGTAGGAGATGACGTGGATGCCGCGCAGGAAGCTCTGCACGCTCAGCCCCGAGGAGTGCCGTGCGCAGCCGCCGGTGGGCAGCACGTGGTTCGAACCGGCGCAGTAGTCGCCGAGCGAGACCGGCGCGTGCGGGCCGACGAAGATCGCGCCCGCGTTGCGCACCCGCGCGGCCACCGACTCGGCGTCGGCGGTCTGGACCTCCAAGTGCTCGGCGGCGTAGGCGTCGACCACGGTGAGACCGTCGTCGACCGTTTCGACCAGCACGCAACCGGACTGCACGCCGGTGAGCGCGGTGCGGATCCGCTCGGCGTGCTTCGTCAACGGCACCTGGCGGGCCAACTCGGCGTCCACCGCGTCGGCCAGCTCCGGGGACGTCGTCACCAGCACGCTCGCGGCCAGCGTGTCGTGCTCGGCCTGGCTGATCAGGTCGGCGGCCACGTGCACCGGGTCGGCCGTGCCGTCGGCGAGCACCGCGATCTCCGTCGGCCCCGCCTCCGCATCGATGCCGATGACGCTGCGCAGGTGCCGCTTCGCCGCGGTGACGAACACGTTGCCGGGCCCCGTCACCAGGTCCGCGGGCAGCAGCCCGGCCCCGTCGGTGTCCTCGCCGCCGTAAGCGAGCAGCGCCACCGCTTGGGCACCGCCCACCGCCCACACCTCGTCCACCTCGAGCAGCGCGGCCGCCGCCAGGATCGTCGGGTGGGGCAGTCCGCCGAACTCGGCCTGCGGCGGCGAGCACACGACCAGCGACTCCACACCCGCGGCCTGAGCCGGCACCACGTTCATCACCACGCTCGACGGGTACACGGCGAGCCCACCGGGGGCGTAGAGCCCCACGCGGGCGACCGGCACCCACCGCTCCGTGACCGTGCCACCGGGCACGACTTGCGTGGTGACGTCGGTGCGCCGCTGCTCCCCGTGCACGCGCCGCGCGCGGTCGATGGACTCCTGCAGCGCCACTCGCACCGTCGGGTCGAGCCGTTCCAAGGCCCCGGCGAGCTCCGCGGCGGGCACTCGAACGCGCTCGGGACGCACCGAGTCGAACTTCTCGGTGTACTCCAGCACGGCGTCGACGCCACGCTCGCGAACGTCCTCGATCACCGGCCGCACCTGATGCAGCACGTGCTCCACGTCCATCTCGGCGCGCGGCAGCGTGGCGCGCAGCTCGGCGGTGGACGGAACACGACCGCGCAGATCGGTGCGGGAGAGCATGGGCGTCCTTTCAGGGCGGACGGAGGGCGGCTACTAGCTCAATCACCAGGGTAATCGCCCTGTTCGACGCTGTCCGACGCGCGTCCGCCGATGAACGGGAAAACGGTGATCGGCCGCTTCCGACGTTAGTGGGTTGCCAACGGATCGTGACTCGGGGAGTCTCGCTTGATCACCATCCGTGATCGATCGGAGGCCCGATGTCCAGCGCACGGCGCAGAGCAACGGCGGTGGCGGCCGCCGCATCCTTGGCCCTGCTACTCCCGGTCCAGGCGAGCGTGGCCGCACCTCAAGCCGGGCCCGCTCCCGCGGCCGAGGTCACCGGCGTCTACACGGTGCCCGACACCGACAGCCGCATCCGCACCGACATCAACGCCTCCGGCGCCCAGGTGCTCGGAGCGAAGGACGGCGTGGCGACGGTGGAAGCCACGACCGCACAGGCCGAGGAGCTGCGCTCGAACGGCCTCACCCTGCAGGCCCAGGCGTCGCCGCGGGACTTCCCGCCCGGTGACGAGGCCTACCACAACTACGACGAGATGGTCGCCGAGCTCGACAAGATCACGGCCGACCACCCGGACCTGGCCGCGAAGTCCAGCCTGGGGAAGAGCTTCGAGGGCCGCGACATCCCGCTGCTCAAGATCAGCGACAACGTGGCGCAGGACGAGGACGAGCCCGAAGTCCTGTTCGACTGCAACCAGCACGCCCGGGAACACCTGACCACCGAGATGTGCCTGCAGATCGCGAACCGGCTCACCGACGAGTACGCCGACCCCGCGGTGAAGGAGAGCGTCGACAACCGCGAGGTGTGGATCGTCCCGTCGGTCAACGTCGACGGCTCCACCTACGACGTCGAGTCCGGCGAGTACCAGGGCTGGCGGAAGAACCGGCAGGACACCGGCACGGACCTCAACCGCAACTGGGACTACCTGTGGGGCTGCTGCGGCGGCGCGAGCGACGACCCGCAGGACGAGACCTACCGCGGACCGCAGGCCTTCTCCGCACCGGAGACCGCGGCGCTGGCCGAGTTCATCGACTCCCGCGTCATCGACGGCACCCAGCAGATCAAGTCGGCGATCGACTTCCACACTTTCTCGGAACTCGTGCTGTGGCCCTTCGGGCACACCCAGGACGACGTGACCGAAGGCATGACCCAGCAGGAGTACGACCGGTTCGAGAAGGTCGGCACCGAGATGGCGGACTCCAACGGCTACACCCCGCAGCAGTCCAGCGACCTGTACACCACCGACGGCGACAGCCTCGACTGGATGTGGGGCAAGCACAAGATCCTCGCCTTCACCTTGGAGATGTACCCGTCCGGCGGAGGCCTCGACGGCTTCTACCCGCCGGGTGACGTGATCGAGCGGGAGACCGCCCGCAACAACGCGGCCGTGGACATCGTGCTGCGCGAAGCCGGCGCCTGACCCGATCGGCCCCGAGGGAAAGCCCGGACGCCCGGTGGGGCTCCGGGCTTTCCCCTTGCGCGGGCCTAGGAAGCGATACGGTCGCGAACACCGGATCACGCGGGAAGGGGTTCGCGATCACCAGCGATGACGAGCTACTAGAGGAGCTGGCCGGCATTCACGGTGAACTCGACCTCCACCGCCCCAACGCCGCGCGCATGTACGACTACTTCCTCGGCGGGACGCAGAACTTCCCCGCCGACCGGAAGGCCGCCGAGCAGCAGCTGACCCTGCTTCCGGCCACGCGGGTGGGGGTCCGCGAGAACCGGGCGTTCCTGCGCCGCGTCGTGCGGTACTGCGCGGAACGCGGCATCCGCCAATTCCTCGACCTCGGCTCGGGAATCCCCACCGCGGGCAACGTGCACGAGGTCGCGCACCAGGGCCGACCGGACGCCGTGATCGCTTACGTCGACCACGAACCGGTCGCAGTCGCGCACGCCCGGCGGTTGCTGCACGGCGAGGAGCGGGTGACGGTCACCCAAGCCGACCTGTCGCATCCCGCCGACGTGCTCGACGCTCCGGGCGTGACCCGGTTGCTGGACTTCGACCAGCCGATCGCCGTGCTCGCGTTGTCGGTGCTGCACTTCGTGTCCGACGAAGCGGACCCGGCGGGCGTCCTCGCCGCTTACCAGCGGGCGTGCGCGCCGGGCAGCGTGCTGGCGGTGAGCCACGCATCGGGCGCGGGCCTGTCCGCCACGCAGGTGGTGGAAGGGCTGCGCATCTACGACCAGACTCCGACGCCGCTGAGCCTTCGGCCCGCGGAGCAGGCGCGGGAGCTGCTCACCGGCTGGTCGCTGATCCCGCCGGGCGTGGTGCCCGTGGTGGAGTGGCGGCCGGATTTCGACGTCAGCGAAGAGGTTCGCTCCGCCGTCGGGAACGGCTGGGCGGCCGTCGGGGTGAAACCGTCCGCGAGCGGATGAGCCAGGACCGCTACAGGGACTTCAGCACGCGGCACGGGTTGCCCGCGGCGAAGACGCGTTCGGGGACGTCCCGGGTGACTACGCTGCCCGCCCCGATCACGCTGTTCGAACCGATGGTCACGCCAGGGCAGACGATGACGCCGCCGCCGAACCACACGTTGTCGCCGACGGTGATGGGAGCGGCGGTCTCCCACCTCTGCCTGCGCGCTTCGTGGTCCTCCATCGGGTGCAGCGCGGTGAGCAGTTGGCACCGCGGACCGATCGACACGTCATCGCCGATCGTGATCGGGGCGCAGTCCAGCAGGATCGCGTCGTAGTTCAGGAAGCTGTTGCGCCCCAACCGGATGAGGTACCCGTAGTCGCACTGGAACCGGGGCATGATCCACGATCCGGCCCCGATTTCGCCCAGCAGTTCCGCGAGCAGGCTCCGCCGTTCGTCCTCCTGCCCGGAGCGGGTCGCGTTGAACTCGTCGAGCAGTGCCTGGCAGCGGCGTCGTTCGTCGACGAGTTCCGGATCGCCGTCCTGGTACGGCTCCCCGCGCAGCATCCGATCCTTGTGCTCACCCATGGCGCCAGGATGCCGGAGTCGCACCGCCTCGTCGATCTTGGGCGAGCACGCCGGGGTGCCTGACCGCCCTCATCGGGCGGCCAGGTCGGGTGGTTCGTGGTGCGCCCGGTTGCCGGGCCTGGGTGTTCGATCGGCATCGATCCACGCCGGCGGTGTGAACACCGGCCGTCCGGCGTCCAGCTCGATCGTCCAGCCGTGCGCGTGGGCAACCGCGTGGTGGTGGGCGCAGAGCATGACCAGGTTGTCGAGCGCGGTAGCCCCGCCGTCCGCCCAGTGGCGGAGGTGGTGCGCCTCGGACGTACCGGGCGGGTGATCGCACGAGGGGAAGGCACACGTCCCGTCCCGCGCGAGCAGGGCCGCACGCAGGTGCGGCGGCGCCGTCCTGCGAGCCCTCCCCACGTCGAGCGGGCGGCTTTCGCCGTCCAGCAGAACCGGCAACAGCTCCGCATCGCAGGCGATGCGGCGCGCCGTTTCCGCGGTGATCGGTTGACCGGTGGTCTCGATCGTCCCGCCGAACCGCTCGTCGTCCAAGGACTCCCGGAGCTGGTCGTGCGCGATGGTGATCGTCAGGTGCGGGCGCTGTCCGCCGCTGCGCGGCAGCTCGTCCGAGGCCAGCACGATCTCCACGAGACCGGCCAGCGCATCGGCGTACCGCTTGCCGGCCGTCCGCTGATCCCGACGGCCGGAGTCCTGCGGTCGAGGGGCGGCGAGCGGTTCCAACGCCGCGTGCAGTTTCGCCCCGGTCTCGCGGTCCAGCCTGCCCTTCAGCAGGGTCATCCCGTCCCGATCGGTGGTCAGGTGCAGTTCGCGGCGTTCGACCTGCCTGCGCTCGTCGCGCAGCGCGCCGTCCTGGTCGAGCAGGTACCGCACCCGCTCGGCGGCGATCTCCAGCTCGCGCGGTGAGAGCACCTTCGCCTGCTCGGCGAGGGTTTCCTCCACCTCGGCGCGCTGCACCGGCCCGACCAGCGGCGGGAGCTTCTCCATGCCGTTGACGATCACTTGGGCGTGGGCGAGGCTCGTCTCGCGTTCCCGCAGGACCCTGGCGGTCGCGGGCAACGCGGGCGGCAGCGGTTCACCACCGGGTTCGGCTCGTTCGGCCACCGCTCGCCCGACCACCACGCGGGACCGCGCGTCGCCGCGGGCGATGTTCAACAGCTCCCGCACCCACACCGGCATCGATCGCACGCCCGCTTCGCTGTGCAGGCCTCGCCGCTCGGACTCGGCGATGAGCTCCGCCTGCCACGACATCGCGGCGCGGACGACGGATTCGGAGTCGCGGATCCCCGCGACCAGTTCATCGTCGGAGCGGGAAGCGGCGGGACGTGCCAGCCGGTCGAACAGGTTCTCCATCACCGGCCCGAGTTCGGGCACGGGAGCGGAACCGTCGATGCTGCCGTCGCCAGCGCGACGCGTCTCTTCGCGCGGCTCCGGCACGCGCGGGGCGTCGCCCACCGGGGGCTGCGGCACGACCAAGGGCTCCATGACTCCCAGTGTTCCCAGTCGAACACAGATTCGTCATCACTTGATCGTGCTGTATCCAGCCGGAATCCGACGTCGTTCCGGCCGTCGTGGAACGGAGCACTTCGCGGGTGCGCACCTGCCGGTGCGACGTCCGCTGCTCCGGCGGCGGATGGGCGCGTTCCGGGAACGGCGCCCACGCCGTCTCAGTTCATCCGAACCGCCCTCGGGGCGGACCGTCCGGATGGTGTTGCCGCTCGGCGTCCTGAGCGGATCAGGACAGCAGGAGAACGACGACTCCCACGATGATGCCGACCAGGACCACGACCGCGGCCGTGATCATGACGGCTCGCAGCTGCGGCCGTTCTTCCTGGACCTCCGACTGCGCCCGCTCGCGCCACTGCATGAAAGTGGTGCCCTCGCCGCTGTCGCTCACGTCTGTCTCCCACTCGTCGTGTGCTGCTCCTGGCACCGTTCACGGCCGGGCGCCGTGAACTTGCAGGGAGTCACGATGCCACATCGTCCGGATCACATTCGGACCACGTGCCGGGTTGATCGCCGAGGTGCAGATGTGCCGCGTGCACCGGCGGCCGATCTCGTCGCCACCGCGGGACCACGCCGTCGCACGACACCGCGCCTGCCCGGCCGAGCATGGCGGCGAGCGGGCCCGCAGGGCAAGCGCCACGGGCCGACCGGCACCCGGCCGCGCCCGTCGAATCGAGTCGATGCGGGGCCGTCCTCCTCCGTCGAAGGCGGCTGCGCTCGACGACGGACACGATCGTGCGGCACCGGCCGGGCGTGGCGGGCCGAGCGGTCCCGCCGTCTCGCTACGCGATCGGCGCCGGCATCTGACGGACGGCGTATTCGCAGCTCACGACGTCGCCGGTCGCCGGGTCCCCCAGGTCGACCCGCCACGAATCCGCGAACTGGTCGACGGAGGTGTCCATCGGGATCGTGCCGGACAGCAGCACGGTTCCGGGCTCGGCGAGTTCGAGCTTCCGCAGCTCCTCGAGCCAGTACACCGGTGTGAGCAGCTCCCCGAGCGTGCCGTGCTGGATGCGGCGGCCACCGACGTCAGCGGTGAGGGTCAGCGAGTCGATCCGGTCGGCGACCTCGACCAGCCGCCAGGCACGCGAGCCGAGCACGTCCGGCCCGGCTTGCTTGCTCCAGGCGACGCCGTGCACCTCCAGCTCCCGGTCGGTGTGGTCGCAGGCGGCGGTGAGCAGCACGTCCTCCTCGCGCGGCCCCGCGATGATCAGCGCCCATTCCGCTTCCCCTGAGGTGCGCGCGTGCTGCACGGGGACGTCCGCGGTCTGCATCGCGAGGTACGGCGCCACGGGGTACAGGCAGGGAGTGCGCGTGGGCGCGGGCACTCCGAGTTCGGCGAGTTCGGCGACGTGCGCGGCCACGTCGTCCTGGCTGCGCCCGGCGTAGCCGGCGTTGAGCAGCGTCCGCACGGGCACCTCGACGGACGTGCCTGCCACATCGAAACGAAGCGGAAACATCAGACCCTCCCGATCAGCATACTTCTTGTATACAGTTCGTATCACTTCTTCGCCCGAACACCCGGCCGATGTGACGAACTCCCCGACAAGGAACCGCCGATGAGTCAAGCGCTCGCCGATACACCCACACGCCCGCCGCGCAAGGACCTGGTCAAGGCGTTCGTCGCCGCCCTGTCCGGCACCTCGCTGGAGTGGTACGACTTCGCCGCCTACTCGGTGGCCTCCGCCCTCGTCTTCGGCGACCTGTTCTTCCCCAGCCACGACCCCCTCTCCGGCACGCTGCTGGCCTTCTCCACCTACGCCGTGGGATACCTGTCCCGGCCGCTGGGCGGTTTCGTGTTCGGCCGGCTCGGCGACGTGCTCGGCCGCAAGCAGGTGCTGGTCACGACCCTGCTGCTCACCGGTGTCGCCACGGTGCTCATCGGCCTGCTGCCCACGCACGGCCAGGTGGGAGCGCTGGGCGCCGTGCTGCTGGTGGCGCTGCGGTTCGCGCAGGGCGTCGGCATCGGCGGCGAGTGGGGCGGCGCCGTGCTGCTCTCCAGCGAGTTCGGCGACGAACGGCACCGCGGGTTCTGGGCGTCGGCCGCCCAGATCGGCCCGCCCGCCGGCAACCTGCTGGCCAACGGCGTCCTCGCGGCGCTGGCCGCGAGCCTCACCCCCGAGCAGTTCCTGTCCTGGGGCTGGCGGGTCGCGTTCCTGCTCTCCGCGGTCCTGGTCATCTTCGGCCTGTGGATCCGGGTGAAGCTGGAGGAGACACCGGTGTTCCGCGAGCTGCAGCAGCAGGGCGACCAGGCCGCCGCGCCGTTGCGCGAGGTGTTCACCGAGGAACCGCGCGCGCTGATCTCCGCGATCCTGTCCCGCGTCGGACCGGACGTGCTCTACGCGCTGTTCACCGTCTTCGTGCTCACCTACGTCACGAAGGAGCTCGGGCTGCCGCAGAGCTGGGCCGTGGCCGGGGTCATGATCGGCTCCACCTGCCAGCTGGCGTTGATCCCCGCGGCGGGATGGCTCTCGGACCGGTGGGGAAGGCGCAGGGTGTACGCGATCGGTGCGCTCGGCGGCGCGGTGTGGCCGTTCGCCTTCTTCCCGCTGATCGGCGGGGGTTCGGCACCGATGCTGGTGGTCGGGGTGATCGTGGGCCTGCTGTGGCACTCGTTGATGTACGGCCCGCAGGCGGCGTTCGTGTCCGAGCAGTTCAGCACCCGGTTGCGCTACACGGGTTGCTCGCTGGCTTACACGTTGGCGGGTGTGATCGGCGGTGCGCTGGCCCCGCTGCTGTTCACGTCCCTGTTCGCCTACTTCGACAGCTGGATCGCGCCCGCCTGCTACCTGCTGGCGACCTGCGTGGTCACCCTCGTCGGGTTGGCGATCAGCCCGCGAGCAGCACGTGCCGCGTAGCGTCCAGGTGGGCGGTGATCGCCGCTTGAGCGGCAGCGGCGTCACCGCCGGCCAGCGCGTCGAGGATCGCGTCGTGCTCGTCGAGGACCGCTTTGCGCCTGTTCTCCGCGGAGAACAGCGCGACGATGCCCGCGCGGACCTGCCGGGCGCGCAGGCCGTCGTAGCTCTTGGTCAGCATGTCGTTGCCCACGGCCCGCACGAGGGCCGAGTGGAAGCGGTGGTCGAGGTCGATGAACGACCTCGCGTCGTCGTCGGCGCGCAGGGCGCGCTGGCGGTCGAGTTCACCGCGCATCTCCGGCACCGGGACGGTGTCGAGTTCGAGGGTGCGCCGGGCCGAGTAGCACTCCATCATTCCGCGCAGTTCGAACAGCTCGCGGATCTGCCGTCCCGCGACGGGTGCGATGTAGGCGCCGCGCTTCGGGACGAGCTGCACCAGTTCTTCGGCCGCGAGCAGCAGCAGGGCTTCCCGGATCGGTGTGCGGGAGACGCCGATGTCGTCGGCGAGCGACTGCTCGTTGACGAACTGGCCCTGCATCGCGGGATCGCTCAGCACGGTGTCCTTGAGGTGGTCGTAGGCGAGCTGGCGGCCCGAGGTCAACGGTGGCTCCTTGCGGTGCGTTCAGGTTCGATCCGGAACCCTTGCATATTTTTGGTATACAACAGTGTAGAGCCGAGGAGAGGCGGAACCCATGCGCATCGCGCTGTGCCAGATCGTGTCGACCCCGGAGCCGAAGGCGAACCTGGACCTGGTCGCCGACGGTATCCGCCGCGCGGCGGCGGCGGGGGCGGAACTCGCGGTCTTCCCCGAGGCCACCATGGCCTGCTTCGGCGTCCCGCTGGCGCCGATCGCCGAGCCGCTCGACGGCCCGTGGGCCGCCGAGGTCCGCAAGCTCGCCGATGAGGCGGGGATCGTGGTGGTCGCGGGCATGTTCACCCCCGCGGCCGACGGGAGGGTCACGAACACGCTGCTGGTCACCGGGCCGGGGGTGGACGCGCACTACGACAAGATCCACCTCTACGACGCCTTCGGCTTCGCCGAGTCCCGCACCGTCGCTCCCGGCGCGGCCCCGCTGGTCGTCGACGTCGGCGGCACGCGCGTCGGGGTCACGACCTGCTACGACGTGCGCTTCCCCGGTCTGTACACGACGTTGGCCGACCAGGGCGCATCGGTGATCGTCACCGCCGCCTCCTGGGGCTCGGGCGAGGGCAAGCGCGAGCAGTGGGAGCTGCTGGTGCGCGCCCGCGCGCTGGACAGCACGTCGTGGGTCGTGGCGTGCGGGCAGGCGGACCCGCGCACCGCGGGCGTCGAGCCGAGCGGCAAGGCGCCCACCGGCATCGGCTACAGCACCGTCGCCACGCCGGTCGGCACCGTGCACGCGCAGCTCACCGACTCCCCCGACGTGCTGGTCACCGATCTGGACCCGGCCGCGGTGGAGCAGGCGCGCGCGAACATCCCCGTGCTGTCCAACCGGCGGTTCTGAGTCCTCCGCGCGACCTCACATGTCCAGGCCGATGTCCAACGCCGGGGACGAGTGGGTGAGCGCGCCAACGGCGAGGTAGTGCACGCCGGTCTCGGCGTAGGCGCGGGCGGCTTCGAAGGTGATCCCGCCGGAGGCTTCCAGTTCGGTTCCCGGCGAGATCTCCTTGGTGCGCCGCACCGCGTCGGCGCAGTCCTGCGGCGTGAAGTTGTCCAGCAGCACCAGCTCGGCGCCTTCCGCCAGCACCTCGTCCAGCTCCTCCGCCGTGGTCACTTCGACTTCGAGGGGCAGTTCCGGCGCGTGGTCGCGGCAGGCGCGCAGCGCGGCGACCACGGACCCGGCGGCCACGACGTGGTTGTCCTTGATGAGCATCGCGTCGCCGAGCCCCATGCGGTGGTTCACGCCGCCGCCGCAGCGCACCGCGTACTTCTGCAGCACGCGCAGTCCCGGCAGGGTCTTGCGGCTGTCCCGGATGCGGCAGCCGGTGCCCTCCACCGCCCGCACCCATTCGGAGGTCGCGGTCGCGATGCCGGAGAGGTGGCAGAGCAGGTTCAGCGCGGTGCGTTCCGCGGTGAGCAGTCCGCGAACCGGGGCGTGCACGCTCAGCGCGCTCTCCCCCGGCATGATCATGTCGCCGTCCTCGCGGCTGTGCAGCACCTTGTAGCCGTCCGGGCCGAGCACCTCGTCGAGGACCGCCCGTGCGATCGGGATCCCGGCGACGACTCCGGCCGGGCGGGCTTGGAAGGCGGCTTCGGCGATGGCGTCGACGAGGACGGTCGCCTCGGTGGTGACGTCGAGGCCGTAGCGCAGGTCCTCGGCCAGGGCGGCGCGCACCAGCGTGCGGATCTCCTGGGGTTCCAGGCCGGCGGAGCGCAGGTGTCCGGCGGTCACCTCGGACAGGGTCATGCGACGCTCCTCACGGGTTCGCGGTCGGTGCGGAACAGCCAGCCGGACACGTCCAGTCGCAGCGCGACGCTGCGCCGCCAGCGTACGTCGTCGGGTTCCGGGTGGTCCCGTCGCCGGTGGCTGCCGCGGGATTCGACGCGGGCCGCGGCGGCGGCGAGCAGCGCCTGCGCCGTGAGCGCCAGGGAGGCGTCTTCCACCGCCTCGCGAGTCCGAAGTGGACGGACGACGCCCGCGCGGTCCAGCGTCGCGGCGGCCTCCGCGAGCCCGTCGGCGCTGCGGCCGATCCCGGCGTGGCGGGTCATGGTGCGCTGCAGCAGGTCGCGGTCCACCACGGCCGCCGCCGGAACCGCCGGCAGCACCGGTTTGCGCGCGGTCAGGCCGCCGCGCAGGTCCCGGGCCACGGCATCGGCGGCGCGCGCCCCGACGACCAGGCCTTCGAGCAGGCTGTTCGAGGCCAGTCGGTTCGCGCCGTGCAGTCCGGTGCGCGCGACCTCGCCCGCCGCGTAGAGCCCGGCCACTCCGGTTCGACCATCCACATCGGACACGACTCCGCCGCACGAGTAGTGCGCGGCGCTGGTCACCGGGATCGGTTCCCGCAGCGGGTCGATGCCCGCTTCCCGGCACGACGCGAAGACGGTGGGGAACCGGGTGGCGAATCCGGGGATGCCCGTGGCGTCCAGCAGCACGCATTCCGCGCCCGTCTCGGCCATCCTGCGGTTGATCGCCGCCGACACCACGTCGCGCGGCGCCAGGTCCTCCAGGGGATGTTCGCCTGCCATGACCCGACGGCCGCGGGTGTCCAGCAGCACCGCACCTTCCCCGCGCACCGCTTCGGTGACCAGCGGACGGCGTCCGCGCGCGGCGTCAGGCGTGTAGAGCACGGTGGGGTGGAACTGCACGAACTCCAGGTCCGCCACGGTCGCTCCTGCCCGCAGCGCGAGCGCGATCCCGTCGGCGGTGGCCACGTCGGGGTTGGTCGTCGCCGCGTAGAGCTGCCCCAATCCGCCGGTGGCGAGCAGGACCGCCGGTGCGCGCAGCACGCCGGGGTTGCCGTGCGGGTCGAGCGCGAGCGCTCCGGCGAGCGCGCCGCCGTCGCTGCGCACGAGTTCGACGACGCAGTGCTGCTCCAGCACCGGGATCCCGCCGGAACCGACCGCGCTCGACAACGCGCGCTGCACTTCGGCACCGGTGGCGTCCCCGCCCGCGTGGATCACCCGGAACGCGGTGTGCCCGCCTTCGCGGGTCCGCGAGAGCGCGTCGCCCGCGGTGTCGAACCGGGCGCCCGCCGCCCGGAGCCCGTCGACCGCCGCGGCGCCGTCCGCGAGGATCGACCGCACCGCCTGCTCGTCGCACAGGCCCGCACCGGCGGTGAGGGTGTCCGCGACGTGGCGCTGCACGCTGTCGCCGTCGTCGTGCTCGTCGGGTCGCACCACCGCGACGCCGCCTTGCGCCCAGCCGGTGTTGCCCGCGGCGGCCGAATCCTTCGTCACCACGAGGGTCCGCAGTCCGAGCTCGCGGGCGCGCAGCGCGGCGGTGAGTCCGGCGACCCCGGTGCCGACGACGACCAGGTCCGCTCGTGCTTCCCAGGTCACTCGCCACCCCCGGGCTTGCCGATGCTGATCATCCGCTCCACCGAGCCGCGGGCGCGTTCGGCGATGTCGGCGGGCACGTGCACCTCGTCGGCTTCCTCCCGCAGGCCGCGCAGCAGGGCCGCCGGAGTGATCATCTTCATGTAGCGGCAGGAGGCCCGGTCGTTCACCGCCCGGAAGTCGATCTCGGGTGCGGCCCTGCGCAGCTGGTGCAGCATGCCGACCTCGGTGGCCACCAGCACCGATGCGGCGCCGGTCTCGCGGGCGGCGTCGAGCATCCCGCCGGTGGAGAGGATCTTGACCCGTTCCGGGGGCAGCGTCCCTTCCCCGGCCAGGTACAGCGCGGAGGTGGCGCAGCCGCATTCGGGGTGGATGAACAGGTCGGCGTCCGGGTTCGAGGCCGCGCGGTCGGCGAGTTCCGGCCCGTTGATGCCGGCGTGCACGTGGCATTCCCCCGCCCAGACGTGGACGTTGTCCCGCCCCGTCTCGCGGCGCACGTGCGCGCCGAGGAACTGGTCGGGGCAGAACAGCACTTCCCGTTCCGCCGGGATGGAGCGCACCACGTCGACCGCGTTCGAGGAGGTGCAGCAGATGTCGGTCTCGGCTTTGACCTCGGCGGTCGTGTTCACGTAGGAGACGACGACGGCGCCGGGGTGTTCGGCCTTCCACGCGCGCAGCTGCTCCGCGGTGATGGAGTCGGCGAGCGAGCAGCCGGCGCGGGCGTCCGGGATGAGGACCTTCTTGCCGGGGCTGAGGATCTTCGCGGTCTCGGCCATGAAGTGCACGCCGCAGAAGACGATGGTCGAGGCGGCGCTCTCGGCGGCGATCCGGCTCAGCGCCAGGGAGTCCCCGGTGTGGTGGGCGATGTCCTGGATCTCGGGCAGCTGGTAGTTGTGCGCCAGCACGACGGCGTCGCGTTCTTCGGCGAGTTCGCGGACTTCCCGGGCCCACGCCTCGTCCGGTTCCACGCCCGTGTACGGAACGAGCTGTTCGGCTAACACCATCTGTTCCTCCTCAGCACCGGCACGCGCGTCGGCGCGCATGTCGGTGTTTGCCCACCGAGCAGTTTTCGCCTTACAATCGAAAACGTGCCTCATAGTAACACCGCCGATCGCGCGGACAAGGGAGATGCAGCTCACGAGGTACTGGCGGGAGTGCTGCGCGCGCACGAAGGACGGCTCCACGTGCTGCTCTGGCAGCGCGCCCAGCCGCCGCACGAGCACCGCTGGGCGCTGCCCGGCGGCAGGCTCCGCGCGGACGAGGACGTGGAGACCTCGATCCGGCGCCAGCTCGCGGAGAAGGTCGACGTGCACAAGCTGAGCCACGTCGAACAGCTCTCGGTGTTCAGCGCCCCCGACCGGGTTCCCGGGCACCGGGCGGTGGCGACCGCGTTCCTCGGGCTGGTGCCCTCCGACGTGGACCCGGAGGTGCCCGCCGACACCGCGTGGCACCCGGTCGACGAGCCCCCTGCGACCGCGTTCGACCACGAGCGCATCACGCACGCCGCCCGCGCGCGCCTCAGCGCGAAGCTGTCCTACACCAACATCGGCTTCGCGCTCGCCCCCGCCGAGTTCACCATCTCGGAGCTGCGCGGCATCTATTCCGCCGCACTGGGCTACGAGGTCGCCGCGACCAACCTGCAACGAGTTCTCACCCGCCGCGGCGCCCTGTCCCCCACCGGCCGCACCATGCCCGCCGGCCCGTCCGGTGGCCGTCCGCCCGCGCTGTTCCGGTTCACCAACCCCGGCTTGGAGGTCACCGATCCGTTCGCCGTGTTCCGCCCTCCCACCGGACGCGGGTAGCGGCGGAACCCGCGGGCCCGGTGTGCTGGCCGATGGGCGGGGAGGGGACGTAGGTTGGCGGCTGTGACCGAGACGCTCCCGCTGTTCCCGTTGAGCACGGTGCTGCTGCCCGGTGCCGACCTCCCGCTGCACATCTTCGAGGCGCGCTACCGGCAGCTGGTGCTCGACCTGGTCGAGGAAGTCGTGCCGGACCGCCGCTTCGGCGTGGTCGGCATCCGGCAGGGCTGGGAGGTCGGCGACGACAACGTCGACTCGATGTACGACGTGGGCTGTTCGGCGCGGCTGCGCCAGGTCCAGCAGCTGCCGCAGGGCCGCTACGACATCACCGCCGACGGCGGGCACCGGTTCCGGCTGCTGCAGATCGACCGGGAGGCTGCGCCGTACCTGATGGCACGCGTCGAGTGGCTCCCGGACAGCGAGCCCGCCGAGGATCCCCGCCTCACCGGTCGGCTGGACGCCGCCGCCCGGGCCGCGCACGAGCGCTACCACGGCACCGGGCTGCGCGGAGATCGCTACGACGCCCCCGCGACGGATCTGGACCCGGCCGACCTGTCCTACGCCTTGGCGGAGGACTGCGTGCTCAGCACCGACGACCGCCAGGAGCTGCTCGCGGAGACGGATCCGCTGGCCCGGTTGCGGCTGGTGCGCCGGCTGCTCGTGCGCGAGGCGGAATTCCTGCGCGAACTGCGGGCGGTGCCGGCGCCGCTGGCGGAGTTCGCGGAGCAGACCAGCGTGAACTGATCCGCGAAGGCCGCCCGGGCGCTTCGGATCACTCGCTAGGATCACCCCATGTCATCACCTGGTGGGCCGGGGAACTGGGGTTTTCCGGAAAATGGGGCTTCGCCGGAGCACGGCGGGCACGGGGGCTGGGGTCCGGCGCAGCAACCGCAGCACGTCGGGCAGCAGCCGTACCAAGGCGGCATGCGGTACCAGGGTTTCGGCACGTTCCAGCAGCCCCAGCAGGGCCAGCAACCCCCGCAGGGCCAGCAACCCCAACACCCCCAGCAGGGCCAGTGGGCGCAGCAGGGCTTCGGCCCGCCGCCCCCGCCGAAGCGCAACCGCGGCCCCTTGATCGCGGCGGTCGCCGCGGGTGCCGTGGTGGTCGTCGCACTGGTGACCGCGGTGGTCGTCGTGAGCTCGCGGAGCGAGGAGCGCGCCGGGCCCGAACCGGTGCCCGCCCCCACTTCGGCCCCCGCGCCCCCGACTTCGCAGCCGACCTCGGCCGCCACCGCGGCCCCGCCGGAAGCGGTGGTCCCGGGCTGGCAGGCGGTGCCCGTGCCGAATCGGCACGCCGTGTACGACGCCCCGCTGGAGTGGGCGCTGGAGACTCCGGACAACGTCGTCGGCTTCGGCGAGCCGGACGACGCGGTGACCATGACCGGCGTCGCGGTGTACCAGGAGGACTTCTGCGCGGAGGTGCGCGGCAGCTACCGCGCGATCGCCGGGGCCACCGCGCGGCGCGGGCCCGATGACGCCGCGGTCGCCACCGAGACGGCCCGCAAGTTCGCCGAGCTCGCCTACGGCCCGGACGCGCGGATCGAGCTCTCCCCCGCCCAGCCGGTGCAGCTGGCGGGCGGCATCCCGGCGAGCAAGGTCGTCGCCACGGTCTTCCCCGCGCCCGGCCCGTGCGGTTCGCCCAGCGTGCTGATCAACACCCTCGCCACCAACGGCGACGGGGAGAGCTCGGTGGTGCACATCGCAGGCGCCGACCAGGGCGTTCCCGGCGCCATCACCCCGGACGTCCTGGACCGCCTGACGGCGTCCCTGCGCCCCGCGGGCTGAGCACGGCAGCCCGCTGTCAGCTGCGTCGTCCGAGGTCGTCGAAGCCGTTCCAGGAGGCGGCCAGGCCGTAGCCGAGCGCCATCGCCATGGGCTGGACGACGACGGCCCACGCGGTGGGTGCTTCCGGGGGCACGGTGAGTGAGTCGCCGACGGTGAGCCCGGTGGGCCACGGGTAGAGCTCGGCGGCGAAGGTCGTGCCCATCCGGATCGCCAGCCAGGACGACACGAGCGAGCCGAGCACGGCGGCCACCAGCAGCACCGGCCCGCGACGGCGGCGGAAGGTCCACAGCACGGCGGCCGTGACGAGTCCGGTCCCGAAGGCGACGAGCAGGAACATCGCGAGGGCGTCGAAGCCGTGGTAGCTCTCGACGATCTGCGCGGGCACCGGAGTGCCCGCGCGGCCGAGCACGCTGCCCTGCGGTGGGGCGATCCGCGACCACACCCAGCCCAGCGGCAACCCGAGCAACGCCACGAGCGACAGGGTGCTCAGCGCGGGCAGCAGGTCCGTGCGCACCGCGACGCGCGTCGCCCGGTGGGCTCGTTCGGACGGCCGCACCGGCTCAGCGGGTTCGGGTGTTTCGCTGGTCTCGACCGTTCCTGATGGCAACAGCCGCCCCTCCTATCGTGGTGTGGCAAGCGCTGAGCACCCTAGCGGGTGATCGTCGGCACCCGGCCAGGCGCGGCGCGGGCGCCCGGCGGGCATCCTCTATTCTGCGCGGGCGCCCTGTCCCCCACCGCCGAAGGACCGAAATCACGTGGCGGGAACCTTGCCGAGTCCGGTGTTGACCGGACCCCGACCGATCGATGCACCGCGCCAGGATTCGGCTGTGCGACTTCCACTGCGCAGCGCGGTTTCCGAGTTGCTCGCGGGTTCGGCGGTCGCCGCGGTGATCAGCCTCGCCCTGCAGTTCGCGGTGGCACGACTGGGCATCAGCGAACCGAGCTTCGCGCCGGAGGCGTTGGCCTCGCTCGGCGCGGGCCTGGTGCTGTTGATCACGTTCGGCCTGCTGGCGTTCGGCCGCCACCGCTTCCCGCGGCCGGTGCGACTCGCCGGGACGTGGGCGGCGTTGTCGGCGTTCACGACGCTGGCGCTGGCGATCCCGCTGCAGGCGACGCGGTACTACTTCGGCGGTTCGTCCACCGACAACGGCTTCCGCTTGCAGTACATGACGCGGATGGCGTCGACGTGGGGCTTGTCGGACATGAACTACGCGGACACCGCCCCGTACTACCCCGGTGGCTGGTTCTGGCTCGGTGGCAGGTTCGCGAACCTGCTGGGCTGGGAGGGCTGGGCGGCCTACAAGCCCTACGCGTTGATCTGGGTGGCGGTGACGAGCGTCGTCGCGTTCACGTTGTGGAGCGTCGTGGTGCGGCGGCGCTTGGCCTTGCTGGCCGCGGTGGTGACGTCGCTCGCGGGGATGCTGCACGGCATCGAGGAGCCCTACGCGTGGCCGTCGGCGGCGTGGCTGGCTCCGATCGCGGTGCTGACCTGGCACGCGATGCGGCGCGAGCAGCGGGCACCGCGCTGGACGTTGATCTGCGTCGGCGGGTACGTCGGTTTCGCGGCGGTCACCTACACGCTGCACTTCGGCTTCGCGGTGCTGCTGATCGTGGCGATGGCCGTGGTGGCGGGCGTGTCCCGGGTGCGCCGCGGCGAGGCCGGGTGGGCCACGACGAAGCGGATGTTCCTGCGGTTGCTGCCGATCGGCATCGTCAGCGCCGTCATCTCGCTGCTGGTGTGGGCGCCGTACGTGCTGGCGACGCACGTCTTCACCGACAATCCGCGCAGCGCGGCGCTGCACTACCTGCCGGAGGACGGTTCGTTCCTGCCGGTGCCGATGACGGACGCGAGCGCGTTCGGCGCGTTGTGCCTGGCCGGGTTCGCCTGGTTGATCGTGCGCGCCCGCAGCAGCGAGGTCGCCGGCGCGATGCTGACCTTGGTCATCGCGATCTACGCGTGGTTCGGCTTGTCCACGCTGGCGCTGGTGGCGAAGACGACGTTGCTGGCGTTCCGGCTGAACGTGATCTTGGGCGTGGTGCTGGCGGTGGCCGGGGTCTTCGCCCTGCTGGAGTTCATCGGGTGGGTCCGGGACCGCGTGGACGTCGGCTACGCGGCGCGGATCACGACGCTGTCGTGCGCGCTGGGGCTGTTGGGCGCGATCACGTTGACCCAGGGCGCCATCGGGACCGCGCTGGCCACCTCCACGGAGCAGGCCTACGAGGACTACTACCCGACCGGCGACAACGCGAAGGGCGCGCGCGATCCGGAGAAGACCGGTTCGTGGGCCGACGACGTCTACCGCGAGATCTCGCGGCTCACCGGCCGCCCGCCGCAGCGGGATCTGCTGCTGAGCACGGACTACAAGCTGATGTCGTTCCGCCCGTACTGGGGTTTCCAGCAGGAGACCCCGCACTACGCGAACCCGCTCGCCGATTACGACGAGCGCGCCGCGGAGATCGAGCGGTGGACGAAGGCCCGCACCGCTCCGGAACTGGTGGAGTTGTTGCGGCGCAGCGAGTTCACCGCGCCGAACGTGTTCGTGCTGCGCAACCCGGCGAGCCCGGTGGCGTCCGAGGCGGACCGGGAGCGCGCCGCGGATCCGTCGGACGAGAACGCGGGGAAGCTGGCGCTGAACTTGAAGGGCGACGCGTTCCCGCAGTTGCCGAACGTCCGGGACTACGACGTGCACTTCGACCCGGCTGTGTTCGACGGCCCGCAGTTCGAACGCCGCGACGTCGGCCCGTACACGATCATCGCGGTACGCGAGAACGTGCGCTGAGCAGCGTCACCGAGCAAGACCACCGGCGGCTTCCTCGTGCGGGCGGCGTTTCCCCGTGGCTGTGCCATGAGGGGAACGATCCCGTGACGAGGAAGCCGCCGAAGTTCCGCTAGCCGGGGATGCCGCCGCGGTTCCCTTCGCGGGGACTCCTGTCACCGAAGCCGGATCGGCAGCTCTTCCAGGCCGTGCACGAGGGTGCTGGGCCGCCAGCGGAGTTCGGCGGGGTCCACGCCGAGGCTCAGGTCGGGGTACCGCTCCAGCAGTCGCCGCACCGCGACGCGCGCTTCGAGCCGGGCCAGCGACGCGCCCAGGCAGAAGTGGATGCCGTGGCCGAATCCGAGGTGCCCGGTCGCGGAGCGCGCCGGGTCGAATTCCGCCGCGCGTTCGAAGCGCCGCTCGTCCCGGTTGGCCGAGCCGAGGGCCACGAGCACCAGTTCATCGGCGGGGATCTCCACGTCGCCGAGCCGCACGGGCTCGGCGGTGTAGCGCATCGTCGCCAGGTTGACGGGGCTCTCGTGCCGCAGGGTCTCTTCGATCGCGTCGTCCACGAGCGCCGGGTCGGCCCGGACTTCGGCGAGCCGTTGCGGATTGCGCAGCAGGTCGTAGACGCAGTTCCCGATCAGGTTCACGGTGGTCTCGTGCCCGGCGACCAGCAGCAGGAACACCATCGAGATCAGTTCGGGTTCGGTGAGCCGGTCCTCGCCGTCGGCGACTTCGATCAGCGCGCTGATCAGGTCGTCGCCCGGTGCCACGCGCTTGCGGGCGACCAGTTCCGCGATGTACTCGCCGATGCTGCGTCCGGCCGAGTTCACCGAGTCGGCGTCCACGCCGTTGATCAGCGCGGTGGTCCACTTCTTGAAGTCGTCGTGGCGGTCCTCTTCCACGCCGAGCATCTCGGAGATCACCGTGATGGGCAGCGGGAAGGCGAACTGGTCCAGCAGTTCGACTTCGGCGGTGCCGGCGAGGTCGTCGAGGAGCCGCGCGGTGATCTCTTCGATGCGCGGCCGGAGGTCGTCGACGCGGCGCGGCGTGAAGCCCTTGAGGACCAGTTTCCGCAGCCGGGTGTGGTCCGGCGGGTCGGTGTTGAGCAGGTGCGATTGGAGGTCGTCGACGTATTCGACGCGGTGCGCGCCGGGTTCCACCTGGGCGTCGATGGCCTTCTTGATGCCGTCGACGCCCTTGCTGAGCCCGGGGTGGGACAGCGCCTGCCGGGCTTCGGCGTAGCGGGTGACCACCCACACGGGAATGCCTGCGCGGCTGAGGACGCGCCGGGCCGGTGCTTCGGCCCGCAGTCTGGCGTACTTCACGTACGGGTCCTGCATGAACGCGTCGTCGAGGACGGGCAGGGCGGAGTTGTCCGTGGTGGCGGGCATCGCTTCCCCTCGGGTCTGAGGCTGTCGCGGGCAAGTCAACTCGTTCCGCGCTGAGAGATCCCTCAGATTCGGCAGCGGGCGCTTGCGGACCGTCCGCACGCATTTGCCCCGAACCGCCCGAACGGGACGGAGGAGGGGCCGCCCGGCACGCGGACGGCCCCTCGGTTCACCGGCTCAGAACGCTTCGAAGCAGCCCGCGCCGAGCAGTCCCTTGAGCTCGCCCTGCAGCCCGTTCTCCGTGGACACGAAGTAGTCGCTGGACAGCGCCAGCCGCGTCACCCCGCGCGGTCCGCTGAGCTTCACGTGCACGGGGACGTCGCCGGTGTGCGCCCGCAGGGTGCGCTTGAGCTCCCCGACCAGGGACTTGTCCACTCGGCTGGCCGGAACCTTGATCACGAACGCGGGGCTGGTGCCGGGGTCGGTCTCGGCCGCGGAGATGTCGACCGGCAGCGCGTCGGAGGCGAAGACGCTGATCGCGCCCTCCCGCTCGTTGATGCGCCCCTTGACGGCGATGGCGGTGTCCTCCACCAGGCAGTCCGCGAACATCTCGTAGGACTTGGGGAAGAACAGCACTTCGACGCTGGCGTCGAGGTCTTCGAGGGTGACGATCGCCCAGGGGCTGCCGTTCTTGTTGATGCGCCGCTGGATTCCCGAGATCATCCCGGCGATCTTGCACTGGTCCTTGCCGTCCCCGGAGCTCTGCCGCTCACCGCCGACGAGGTGGGCGATGCCGGTGTCCTGGTACGGCGCGAGCAACCGCTCGGCCCCGTCCAGCGGGTGCGCGGAGACGTAGAGGCCGAGCATTTCCCGTTCGTAGGCGAGCAGTTGCTTGCGCGGCCACTCCTCGGGGGTGAACTGCAGGTGCGCCAGCGGCGAGGAGTCCTCGGAGGCCTCGTCGTCGGAACCGCCGCCGAACAGGTCGAACTGCCCGAGCGCCTCCTGCCGCTTGAGCCCGATCACCGCGTCGACGGCGGCTTCGTGGTGCTGCGACAGCGACATCCGGGTGTGCCCGAGCGAGTCGAACGCGCCTGCCTTGATCAGCGATTCGATGACCCGCTTGTTGCACGCCACCGTCTCGGACTTGTCGAGGAAGTCGGTGAACGAGGTGTAGCGGCTCTTCTCCTCGCGGACCTTGCAGATGGAGGCGACGACGTTGGAGCCGACGTTGCGGATCGCGGTGAGCCCGAAGCGGATGTCGGAGCCGACGGCGGTGAAGTTGTTGCGGGAGTCGTTGACGTCCGGTGAGAGCACCTTCACGCCCATGCGGCGGCATTCGGCGAGGTACACGGCCATCTTGTCCTTGTTGTCACCGTTGGAGGTGAGCAGCCCCGCCATGTACTCGGCCGGGTAGTTCGCCTTCAGGTACGCCGTCCAGTAGGCCACGAGGGCGTAGCCGGCCGCGTGCGACTTGTTGAACGCGTACCCGGCGAACGGCAGGACCGTGGACCACAGCTTGTCGATGGCCTCGTCGCTGAACCCCATGCCGAGCATGCCGTCGCGGAAGCCCTCGAACTCCTGGTCCAGCACGGACTTCTTCTTCTTGCCCATGGCGCGGCGCAGGATGTCGGCTCGCCCGAGGCTGTACCCGGCGACCTTCTGCGCGATCGCCATGATCTGTTCCTGGTAGACGATCAGGCCGTAGGTCTCGGCGAGAATGTCCTTGAGCGGCTCTTCGAGTTCCGGGTGGATCGGTTCGACGGGCTTCTTGCCGTTCTTGCGGTCGGCGTAGTCGAGGTGCGCGTTGACCTCCATCGGGCCCGGCCGGTACAGCGCGTTGGCCGCCACCACGTCGCCGAACTCGGTGGGCTGCATGCGCTTGAGCAGTTCCCGCATGCCGCCGCCTTCGAGCTGGAACACGCCCAGGCTCTCGCCGCGCGCCAGCAGCTCGTAGGTGGCCTTGTCGTCGAGGCCGAGGGTGGAGAGGTCGATCTCCAGGTCGTGGTTGGTCTTCACCGATTCCAGGGCGTCGCCGAGGATCGTGAGGTTCGACAGCCCCAGGAAGTCCATCTTCAGCAGGCCGATGGCCTCGCACGACGGGTAGTCCCAGCCGGTGATCACGGAGCCGTCGTCGCGCTGCCACAGCGGGACGGTGCCCAGCAGGTCCTGGGAGGACAGGATGACCGCGCAGGCGTGCACGCCGGCGTTGCGGATCAGGCCTTCGAGGCCGCGCGCGGTGTCGAAGATCTGCGAGACGGCCTGGTCGGTCTCGATGAGGCTGCGCACTTCGGAGGCTTCGGCGTAGCGCTCGTGCTGCGGGTCGACGATGCCCGACAGCGGGATGTCCTTGGCGGCGATCGGCGGCGGCAGCGCCTTGGAGATCTTGTCCGCGATCGCGAAGCCCGGCTGGCCGTGGTGCACCCGCGCGGAGTCCTTGATCGCCGCCTTCGTCTTGATCTTGCCGAAGGTGATGACCTGGGCGACCTTGCCGCGACCGTACTTGTCGATGGCGTACTGCAGCACCTCGTCGCGGCGCCGGTCGTCGAAGTCGAGGTCGATGTCGGGCGGGGAGTCGCGCTCCGGGTTCAGGAACCGCTCGAAGATCAGCCCGTGTTCGAGGGGGTCCAGGTTCGTGATGTGCAGGATGTAGGCCAGCAGCGACCCCGCGGCCGAACCACGGCCCGGCCCGACGTGGATGCCCTGCGACTTCGCCCACCGGGTCACGTCACCGACGACGAGGAAGTACGCGCAGTAGCCCTTCTTGTCCAGCACGTCGAGTTCGACGTCGACCCGGTCCAGCACGTCCTGGCTGGGCCCGTCCGGGTAGCGGCTGGGCAGGAATTCCTCGACCTCGGCGCGCAGCTGCTCCAGCTCGGACTGGCCGCCTTCGACGGTGACGCGCGGCATCCGGTCCTGGAAGCTCCACACGTCCTCGTAGGACTCGACCATCTCCGCGACCAGCAGCGTGTTGTCCGCGGCGCCGGGGACCTCCTCGTCCCAGTACTGCCGCATCTCCTCGGCGGATTTGAGGTAGTAGCCGTCGCCGTCGAACTTGAACCGGCTGGAGTCGCTGAGCGTCTTGCCGGACTGCACGCACAGCAGCGCGCCGTGCGACTCGGCCTGGTCGGCGGTGACGTAGTGGCTGTCGTTGGTCGCCAGCGGCTTGAGGTTCAGCTCACCGGCGATCTTTAGCAGGTTCTCCCGCACCGAGCGTTCGATGGGCAGCCCGTGGTCCATCAGCTCGAGGAAGAAGTTCTCGGCGCCGAAGATGTCCTTGTAGTCGGAGGCGGCCTGCAGCGCTTCCTTGTACTGCCGCAGCCGCAGCCGGGTCTGCACCTCGCCGGACGGGCAGCCGGTGGTCGCGATGATCCCCTCGGAGAACTCGGCGATCAGCTCCCGGTCCATCCGCGGCTTGCGGTACTGGCCTTCCATGCTGGCGCGGCTGGAGAGCGTGAACAGGTTGCGCAGCCCGGTCGCGTTGCGCGCCACCATCGTCATGTGCGTGTAGGCGCCGGCGCCGGAGACGTCACCGCCCTCGCCGTACTCGTCGGTGCCGCGCTGCTTGGCCTCGCCCCAGAACACCGGCTTCTTGTGGTAGCGGCTGTTCGGCGCGATGTAGGCCTCGATGCCGATGATCGGCTTGATGCCGGTCTTCTTCGCCTGCTGGTAGAACTCGTCCGCGCCGAACATGTTGCCGTGGTCGGTCATGCCCACCGCGGGCATCTCCAGCCGCTTCGCCTCCTCGAACAGCGGGGCGACCTTCGCCGCACCGTCGAGCATCGAGTACTCGGTGTGCACGTGGAGATGAACGAAGGGATCGACGGGCACGGGGCATCCTCCTGCGCGATCGGCCGGAACGAGCGCGGACCGTTCGGCGGCGTCTCCTGGGCGCGGGCGCGCGAACCGGCCGGGGGAACCGGTCTCGGATCGCGGGTGCGCGACACCGGTCGAATCGACGGTGCGAGAACCACAGGGGACGGCCGCGGCGGTGCCGGACCGAGACAGCCTAACGCCACGGCGCGATCCACTCGGCGACCCTCCCTGGCGCGCCGCGGATCGGCTCCGGACGTGATCGATCCCGAATGCGACGAGCTCGGCGGACCGTGCTCGGGAAGTCCCGCGCCGAACTCTCCGCCCTTGCGGACGGTGATCGATCCGAGGGGGTAGCGTGGCTTGCCGTGGCTGCACCTGATCCCGTGGACGTCCGTCTGCTGACCGCCGTCGCCGAATCCGGCCGTGCGGCGGTGCACGAGCTCGCGGGACGGCTCGGCATGGACGTCCGGGACGTCGCCGCCCGGCTCGCGGTGTTATCCACGACCGGGCTGCCGATGGTGGTCGGCGTGGAGTGCGATCCGGTCGGCATCCGCAACGCCGTGGCCGCCGCGAACGCCTGGACCCAGGCCAACAGCGGTGGCTACCCGGTGTCCGGCCCGTACCCGGTGCAGAACCAGCCCAGCGGTGGCTACCAGGTGCACGGCGGCCCGAGCGGTTCCCACAGCGGCAGGCAGCAGGGCCCGGGTGGCGCACCCAGCGGACCGCAGCCGTTCACCCCGGCCGGTCCGCCCCCGTCGTTCGGCCAGCAGGGCCAGCAGGCACCGCCGCCGCAACCGGCTCCGCAGCAGCCCGCGCCACCGATGAACACCTGGGGACCGCCGGGGTCGGCCTCGTGGGCGCGAGGGGACCAGCCGTCCGCGCCGCACACCGGTCAGCCCCAGTCCGCCGGTCAGACCCAGTCCACCGGCCAGGCCCAGTCCGGGCCTGCTTCCGGGCCGCAGCAGGCGAATCCGCAGCACCCGCAGGTGGCGAACGCGAACGCGCCCACCGCGAAGACCCCCGCGCCGGGCCGGCCCGCGTCGGCCCGCACCGGCAAAGTCGGGGGCAAGTTGGACGTGGACGGCCTGGAGGGCGAGCGGATCACCATCCAGCTCGTGGAGGTCGTCGATCCGGCCGATTTCCTGTTCACCGCCGCCGGCTACCAGCTGCAGGAGGGCGAGCGCGCGGTGGTCGTGCACACGGAGCTGACCAACCGCAGCCCGATGCCGTTCACCTCGCTGCCGGACCTGTACCTGGTCCTGGTGGCCGAGGACGGCTCCACGATCGGCAAGGCGCCGGTGTCGTTGTCCTCCCGGCCGCCGCACCGCATCGGCGTGCCGCCGGGCGAGACCGCAGGCGGCCACACCGTCTACGTGCTCCCGGACGAGACGGAACTCTCCGCGGTCCGCTGGACGCCGCGCCCCGGTGACGAGCAGCGCACCTTGACCTGGGACATCACCGACCTCTGACGGCTCTCCGCGGCGAGCGGGGCCGCCGGAGTTCAGCACCCCGGCTCCGCCGCGAGCCGTTTCCGGGTCGCCCCAGGGTCATCCCGCACGTGTTGTTCACTTCCGGTCTTTAGCGTCGGAGTCGCCCGGCAGCACTTCCGAGCCGACTCTGGGGATCGATCGTGTCCGACGCCGTCCTGGACCTCGTGCACGCCGCGATGGGGTCGCCGTGGATCTACCTGGCGCTCGTCGCGTACGTCGCGCTCGACGCGGTGCTGCCGAGCGTTCCCGGCGAAGTGCTGGTGGTGACCTGCGGGGTGTTCGCGATGACCGGTACGCCGAACCTGGCCGGGGTGATCGCGGCGGGCGCGGCCGGCGGATTCGCCGGTGATCACCTCGCGTACCTGCTGGGCAGGCGCGCGGGCGGCGCACTGCTGACCCGGCTGCCACCGGGATCGCGGCGCCGGAGGCCGTTCGAGTGGGCCCGGCGCGCGCTGGCCCGGCGCGGCGGCTCGATCCTGATCGTGTGCCGGTTCGTGCCGGGTTGCCGCACCGCGGCGGCGATGACCGCCGGGACGATCGGGATGCCGCTGCGCCTGTTCAGCGGCTGCGCGGCGCTCGGCGCCACCGCCTACTCGGCGTACTTCACGCTGGTCGGCTGCTTGGGCGGCGCGGTGTTCCGGGACCACCCGTTGCCCGCGGTGCTGCTGGGAATCGGTTCGGCCCTGGTGATCGCCGGTGTCGTCGAGCTGATCCGCCTCGTGCTGCGCGGGCGCTCAGCGCGGCGGGCCGAGCCGGAGCGCGTCCCCGTCGGCGTGGACTGAGCCGGTCACCGGCGGCGGCGCATCCAGCCGAGCGCACCACCGCGGTCCTGCGGTTCCTGGCGCTCCCGCCGCTGCAACGTGGGCCAGTCGCCCGCGTCACCGGCCGCGTCACCGGCGGGGTCGGCGCCGAGCACGGCGGGACCGGCGCGGCCGACGTCTTCGGCTGCGAGCAGTTCCGCCAGGCCCATCGCCCCCTGCTCGGCGGGCGCACGCTCGGCGTCCGGGCCCCGCACCTCGGATTCCGGCCCGGGGGTGGCACGGTGATCCGCGCGTTCGTCGGGCAGGCGCACCGGTCCCGTGGCCCGTTCCGATTCCACGGGACCGGAGCCTTCGGTCAGCAGCGACCCGCTCCAGGACATGCCCATCGGCGGTGTCGGCGTCTCGTCGGCGAACTCCCGACGCTGATCACCTTGGGTCATCGCCCCTCCCCCATGATCCCGGGTGTTTCCCCCAAACTACGCGATCCCGCCCGCTGCCCGGCGAAGTCGATCAGCGGGCGTTACGCGTCCTGCGCGCGCAGGGTGTCGATCGCGTCCTGCAGGTCCGCGGGGTATTCACTGGTGAACGTCACCCAGCTGCCGTCGGCGGGGTGGTCGAAGCCGAGCATCCGCGCGTGCAGCCACTGCCGGGTCAGGCCCAGCTTGCGCGCGAGCACCGGGTCCGCGCCGTAGGTCAGGTCCCCGGCGCAGGGGTGGCGCACCGCCGAGAAGTGCACCCGGATCTGGTGGGTGCGCCCGGTCTCCAGCTTCACGTCCACCAGCGACGCGGCGCGGAACGCCTCCACCGTCTCGTAGTGGGTGATGCTGGGCTTGCCGCCGCTGACCACGGCGAACTTGTAGTCGTGCCGGGGGTGCCGGTCGATCGGCGCGTCGATGGTGCCGCTGCTCGGATCGGGATGTCCCTGCACGAGCGCGTGGTAGCGCTTCTCCACGGTGCGTTCCTTGAAGGCCCGCTTGAGCACCGTGTAGGCGTGCTCGCTCTTGGACACGACCATGACGCCGGTGGTGCCCGCGTCGAGCCGGTGCACCACGCCTTGCCGCTCGGCCGCGCCGGAGGTCGCGATCCGGACCCCGGCGGCGGCGAGCCCCCCGATCACCGTCGGCCCTTCCCAGCCGGGGCTGGGGTGCACGGCGACGCCGATCGGCTTGTCCACGACGACGATGTCGTCGTCCTGGTGGAGGATCTTCAGGCCGTCCACCGGAACGGCGACGACCTCGGGTTCCGGCCGGGCCGGGGGCAGCGTGACCTCCAGCAGCCCGCCCGCCATGAGCCGATCGGACTTGCCGACCTGGGCGCCGTCGAGCAGCACTTCCCCGGATTCGGCGAGTCCGGCGACCGTGCTCCGCGACATCCCGAGCAGCTTCGCCAGGCCCGCGTCGACCCTCATGCCTTCCAACCCGTCCGGAACGGGGAGCATCCGCGATTCGCTCACGCCTGGTCCTCGCGCTTCTTGCGCACGTGCACGGTGCCGTCGTAGTCCCGGCCGAGCAGCGACATGAGGACCACGAGGATTCCGCCGCACACGATGGAGGAGTCGGCGACGTTGAACACCGGCCACACGCTGCCGTCCGGCGCGAACAGCGACACGAAGTCCACGACGTGCCCGCGCAGCGGCCCCGGAGCCCGGAACAACCGGTCCACCAGGTTGCCGCAGGCGCCGCCGAGCACCAGTCCGAGGCCGATGGCCCAGCCGGTGGAGCGCAGCTTCGGCGCCAGCCACACGATCACTCCGACGACCACGATCGCCAGCAGCGCGAGCAGCCAGGTCATCCCGGTCGCCAGCGAGAACGCCGCCCCCGGGTTGCGCACCAGCACGAGGTAGACCGCGCCGCCGAACAGCTTCGTCGGCGGCTGGTTCTCCAGCGCCGCGACCGCGGCGACCTTCGTGAGCACGTCCGCGGTGAGCAGCACCGCGGCGACGCCGAACAGCAGCGCGAGCAGCTTGCGCGGCTGCGGCGAGCGCACCGCGGTGTCCCCGGTCGCCGGCTCGGCCTGCTCCGCGGCGTCCTGCTCACCGGAGGGCTGCTGGCCCGAGGACTGCGTCGGTCCCGACGCGGCGGATCCCGGCTCGGAGGCGTCCGCTCCGCTCGTGGCGGGGTTCGTTCCGGGCCGGTCGGGGTCGGACTGCTCGGTGTTCACCCGGCCCATTCTCCCCGACCGCGGATCGGCCGCTCACAGCGGCTCACACCAGCGAGGCAGGGAACTCCCGCGGGTCGTCCACCGGGGCCCACCGCCCGTCGACCTGCTCGTAGCGCCACTGCGGCCCGTAGGCCACGAGTCCGCGCAGGGCTCGCACGATGCGGTCCACGTGCTCGACGGTGGTGCCGAGCCCGAGGCTGATGCGGACGGCGCGCTGCTCACCGGAACCGGCCAGCAGGTGCCGCACCGCGCGGTGCGCGCAGAACAGCCCGTCCCGCACCCCGATCCCGTGCTCGGCCGCCAGGGCCGCCGCGATCAGGCCGGGGTCGTGACCGTCGACGATGAAGCCGACCACGCCGACCCGGTCGTGCTCGGCGCCGAACAGGCTCAGCTCGCGCAGCCCCGGCACGCCGCGAAGTCCGCGGCGCAGGCGCTGCAGCAGCAGTTCCTCGTGCCCGGTGATCGCGTCCGCGTGGTCGGCGAGCGCGGCGCACGCCGTGGCGAGCGCGTGCACGCCCACGGTGTTCGGCGAGCCCGCCTCGTGCCGTTCGGGACCGGTGTTCCAGTCGATCTCCCCGGTGTCCGGCACCGAGCGGGTCGCGCCGCCGCCCGCCAGGTAGGGCTCGGCGGCGTCCAGCCAGTCGTCCCGGCCGATGAGCGCGCCCGCGCCGAACGGCGCGTACAGCTTGTGCCCGGACAGCACCACGTGGTCCACGCCGAGTTCCGCGATCCGCACCGGGCGGTGCGGGGCGAGCTGGGCGGCGTCGAGGACGGTCCGCGCCCCGTGCCGCCGGGCGACCCGCGCGAGCTCGGCGACCGGCCACACCTCGCCGGTCACGTTGGAGGCACCGGTGAGCACGGCGAGCTTCGGCCCGTCGGCGCAGTCGGCGAGCGCGGCGTCGAGCAGCCGCACCGCGTCCTGCGGGTCGGCGGGGATGCCGAGCGTGCGCACCCGGTCCCCTGCCCACGGCAGCAGCGCGGCGTGGTGCTCGGTGTCGAAGACGACGACGGAGGTGTCGGCGGGCAGCGCCGTCGCCAGCAGGTTCAGCGAGTCGGTGGTGTTCCGGGTGAAGATCACCGAGTCGGTGCGGCGGGCGCCGACGAACCGGCGCAGCACGTCCCGCGCCCCCTCGTAGACCCGCGTGCAGACCTGCGAGGCGAACCCGGCGCCGCGGTGCACGCTGGCGTACCAGGGCAGCAGTTCGTTCACGGCGTCGCGCACCGCGGTCAGGCAGGGCGCGCTGGCACCGTGGTCCAGGTTGGCGTATTCGATGGATCCGCCGGTGACGAGCGGGACCCGCAGCTGGGCGCCGACGACGGCGGGAACGGTCGGAACCGAGTCCACGATGGACCAGATCGGGATTCCGGCGGTCTCGTCACGGCTGGAGCGGACGGCTGACGACACGATGCCTCCTGGGGCCTCACCGGGCCCGGAGCATTCGGGGCCCGCGCTTGCCGATCGCCCTGCGCGATCGGCCAGGTCCTCACCCGGGGCACCCCACCGCGGTAGGAGGGTTGCCGGCCAGCAAACCGGGGTTTCCCGCTGGCACTCATGACCTTCGACGCGAAACTCTAAGGATCGGTCGTGCGACGCGCAACCGTCCCGCGCGAAGTGGGATCCGCGCCACGCCCGATCCGGACGGGCTCCCCTTTGTCGGAGGGGAACCCGCCCGGAACCGTTTCGCTCAGACCCGTTCGACGCCGACCGAGACGGCGACGCCGTCACCGACGCTGCCCGCGAAGCCGCCGTCGGCCGCACCGGCTTCGACGACGTCCGCCAGCGTCTCCGCGGCGATGAACTCCCGGTGCGCGTCGACGGCCGCCAGCACCTCCGCCGAGGCGGAGACGGCGACGCGGATCCGGTCGGAGACCTCGAATCCGGCGTCCCGGCGCGCCTGCTGCACGACGCGGACCACGTCGCGCGCGACGCCTTCGGCCGCCAGTTCCGGGGTGACCGCGCAGTCCAGCACGACCAGCCCGCTGCCGCCCGGCAGCGCCGCCGCGGCCCCGTCGTCGGTGGACACCAGGCGTTCGGTGAACTCGCCGTCCTGCAGCTCCGTCCCGTCGGCCACCACCGCGCCCGCCGGGGTGCGGGTCCAGTTCCCGGACTTCACCGCCTTGATCACGCGCTGGACGTCCTTGCCGAGGCGAGGTCCGGCGGCGCGGGCGTTCACCGCGATCTCGAACCGGCCGTGCGCGGCCACGTCGGTGGTCAGCTCGACCTCCTTGACGTTGACCTCGTCGCGCACGAGGTCGGCGAACGGCCGCAGCGACTCCGCCTCCGGCACCGCCACGACGAGCTTCGCCAGCGGCAGCCGCACCCGCAGCGTGTTCGCCTTGCGCAGTGCCAGCGCCGACGAGCACACCTGCCGCACCCGGTCCATCGCCGAGACCAGCGCCGGGTCGGCGGGCAGTTCGTCGACCAGCGGCCAGTCCGCGAGGTGCACCGACCGGCCGCCGGTGAGCCCGCGCCACACGGCTTCCGCGGTCAGCGGCAGCAGCGGCGCCACGACCCGGCTGACCACTTCGAGCACGGTGTGCAGCGTGTCCACCGCGTCGGCGTCACCCGCCCAGAACCGGTCGCGGGAGCGCCGCACGTACCAGTTCGTCAGCACCTCCAGGAAGTCCCGGACGCTGCCGCAGGCACCCGCCAGGTCGAAGGCGTCCATCGCGGCCTGCACGTCGCCGACGAGCTCGTGGGTCTTGGCCAGCACGTAGCGGTCCAGCACGTGCGTGCTGTCCGTGCGGTGCCTGCCCTCGACGCCTTCGGCGTTCGCGTACAGCGCCAGGAAGTACCACGAGTTCCACAGCGGCAGCACCGCTTGGCGCACCGCGTCCCGGATGCCGCGTTCGGTGACCACCAGGTCACCGCCGCGCAGGATCGGGCTGGACATCAGGAACCAGCGCATCGCGTCGGAGCCGTCCCGGTCGAACACCTCGTTGACGTCCGGGTAGTTTCGCTTCGACTTCGACATCTTCATGCCGTCGTCGCCGAGCACGATGCCGTGCGCGGCCACGTTGGAGAACGCCGGGCGGTCGAACAACGCCGTGGCCAGCACGTGCAACGTGTAGAACCAGCCGCGGGTCTGCCCGTTGTACTCGACGATGAAGTCGCCCGGGTAGTGGTGCTCGAACCACTCGGCGTTCTCGAACGGGTAGTGCACCTGGGCGAACGGCATCGCACCGGACTCGAACCAGCAGTCCAGCACCTCCGGCACCCGGCGCATCGTGGACGCGCCCGACGGGTCGTCCGGGTTCGGCCGGGTCAGCTCGTCGATGTTCGGCCGGTGCAGGTCCGCCGGCCGCACCCCGAAGTCGCGCTCCAGCTCGTCCAGCGAGCCGTACACGTCGGTGCGCGGGAACGCCGGGTCGTCGGAGACCCACACGGGAAGCGGCGAGCCCCAGTACCGGTTCCGCGAGATGTTCCAGTCCCTCGCGTTGGACAGCCACTTGCCGAACTGGCCGTCCTGGATGTGCGAGGGAACCCAGTTGATCTGCTGGTTGAGCTCGACCATGCGGTCCCGGAACTGGGTCACGCCCACGAACCAGGAGGACACGGCGCGCTGGATCAGCGCGTTGTCGCAGCGCCAGCAGTGCGGGTAGGGGTGGTCGTAGGTCTCGTGCCGCAGCAGCAGCCCGGCTTCCTTGAGGTCCCGGATGATCGGCTTGTTCGCCTCGAACACCTGCAGGCCCTCGTAGGGCGCCACTTCGGAGGTGAACTTGCCGTGCGCGTCGACCGGGACGACCGGCTCGATGCCGTGCGCGTCGGTGACGAGCTTGTCGTCCTCACCGAAGGCGGGCGCGATGTGCACGATGCCGGTGCCGTCCTCGGTGGTGACATAGTCCGCCGCCAGCACCTGGTGGGCGTTGGTGTGCCCCGCGAAGAAGTCGAACGGCGGCCGGTAGGTCGTGCCCAGCAGCTCGGTGCCGGCGAACCGGGCGACGACCCGGTCCGCCACGTCCTCGCCCAGTTCCCGCGCGTACGCGCCCAGCCGGGCCTCGGCGAGCACGTAGCGCTCGGCGCCCTGCCCCGGCTCGACCAGCACGTAGTCCACGTCCGGGTGCACGGCGGCCGCCAGGTTCGACGGCAGCGTCCACGGGGTCGTCGTCCACACCAGCGCCAGCGCGCCGTCGAACGCCTTGCCCGGCGCGGCGAGGCGCAGGCCCACGGTCACCGCGGGGTCCTGGCGCTGCCGGTAGGTGTCGTCCATCCGCGTCTCGGTGTTCGACAGCGGCGTCTCGCAGCGCCAGCAGTACCAGAGCACCCGGAAGCCCTCGTAGATCAGACCCTTGTCCCACAGGGTCTTGAACGCCCACATGACGCTTTCCATGTAGTCGAGGTCGAGCGTCTTGTAGTCGTTGTCGAAGTCCACCCAGCGCGCCTGGCGGGTGACGTAGTCCTCCCACTCGCCGGTGTAGCGCAGCACGGAGGCGCGGCAGGCGTCGTTGAACTCGGCGACGCCCATCGTCTCGATCTCGGACTTGGACGTGATGCCGAGCTGCTTCTCGGCTTCGACCTCGGCGGGCAGCCCGTGGCAGTCCCAGCCGAACCGGCGCTCCACCCGGCGGCCGCGCATCGTCTGGTAGCGCGGCACCGCGTCCTTCACGTACCCGGTGAGCAGGTGCCCGTAGTGCGGCAGGCCGTTGGCGAAGGGCGGGCCGTCGTAGAAGACGAATTCGTTGGAGCCGTGCGTCCCGGCTTCCCGCGACCGCACGCTCTCCTGGAACGTCCCGTCCTGGGACCAGAAGTCCAGCACTTCCCGCTCGACCTGCGGGAACGACGGTTGCGCGGCGACGCCACGTTCTGGGGCCGGGCGCTCCTGATCCGGGCGCTCCTGGGCAGTGCCCTCGGCGGACGTGCCGCCGAAGCGGACCTTCGGATAAGCCATCGCGGGTGTACTCCTCGCCGGTGTGTCGTCATCAGCCGCACGGACATCTGACTCGATGCCCACACGGGGACGACACGGCGCGCGACCGACCGGCCGCCCGCGTCCCGCGGTACCACCCCGCTTGCCGCCGCTGGTCGCGGCGGCCACTCGTTGCCGGCTGTGACGGGCCGAACCCGTCCGGTTCTACTGGGGCGGCCGCGAGGCGCGGTGCACCCGTTCTTCCGGAAGCTCCCCGGTGATGGCCGGATCAACGCCGAATGCGGGCCGGTCGCTCCCCGGCGACCAGCCCGCATTCAGCATAACCATCCGATGCCACCTGTTTTCCGCGACCACCGGTAACGGCCCTCGGTTCGAGATCAGGCGCCCAGGGGGGCCCTGGGCAGCTGCTCGACGTTCGGGCCGATCTCAGCGCGCGGCGCGCGCCTGACCCGCCAGCACCGCGTCCGGGGTGCATCGGGCGCACGCGGTGAAGCCCAGTTCCCTGGCTTCACGCACCGGCAAGCCCTGCACTTCCAGGTCGCCGAGCCACTGACAGCTCGACAGGTGGTAGCGGGGGCGTTCGTCGACCACCACGACCTCGTCGTCGGATTCGGACACCAGCAGCGCGTCCGCCGCGTCGGTGTCCTCCTCGTCCGGCTCGTCGTGCTCGGCGGTGTCGTCGTCGGCCTGCGCCGTCGAGTCCTGCCCCGCCTCGCTCTCGGTCGCGGGCTCCGGCGACGACGAGCTCGCTTCCCGTCGCCGCCGAATCCGCTGCACCACGAGCAACGCCGCGGCCAGCACGCTGAGCAGCACCGACAACCACGCCCATTCGGGCTGGTCGATCAGCACCGACGTCACCAGCACGCCACCGGCCGCCAGGACCAGGATCAGCACTACCAACAACACGCCGAAATCTCCTTCACCGCACCGTTCGGGGACCCCCTTGTCCCCTCCGCAGCCCGCCACCCGCGGCACCCCTGCCGCAGGGCGGTTCGAGGCCGGCGGATCCGGTCACCGACCGCTAGCCGGCTTCGGCGGCACGTGCTCCGAAGCTGTAGGTGTTCTGCTGGCTCGCCGAACGGCTGCCGCTCTCGGCGGGTGCCGCCGATCCGCGGTCCTGCAGCTCACGCAGCTGCGACTCCAGGTAGGTCTGCAACCTGGTGCGGTACTCGCGCTCGAACGTGCGCAAGGTGTCGATCTTCTTCTCCAGCGCGTTCTTCTCCTGAGTGATGTTGCCCATCACCTCGGCGTGCTTGCGCTGCGCGTCGCGTTCCAGACCGGCGGCCTTCTCCCGGGCCTGCCGCTCCAGCGTCTCGGCCCGGGTCCGGGCGTCGTTGAGCATCGTCTCGGCCCGGGTGCGGGCCTCGTTGACCATGCTGTCGGACTTCGACCGGGCGTCCGAGAGCAACTGCTCGGACTTGGTGCGGGCCTCGGAGAGCATGCCGTCGGCCTCGGCCTTGGCTTCGCCGGTGAGCCGGTCGGCCATCTCCTGGGCGAGCCCCAGGACCTTGGCCGCCTGCACGTGGTGATCACCCCCCGGCGAGGTCTGCTCGGCCGCGGTGGGGGCCGGGACCGGCGCGAGCCGGCGCGGTTCCTCCACCGGAGCGGGGGCGGCGGGAACCGCGGACGCCTGACTGCGGGCGTCGTCGAGGTCGACCTGCGCGGTCTGCAGCTGGTTCTCCAGCTGCTCCATCTGGCTGCGCAGATCGTTGTTCTCCTCCACCAACCGAGCGAGCTCGGCTTCAACCAGGTCGAGGAACGCGTCCACCTCGTCCTCGTTGTAACCGCGCTTCCCAATCGGCGGTTTACTGAACGCGACGTTATGCACGTCGGCGGGGGTCAGGCCCACAAGATCACCTCACGCACTCTTCGGCTGCGGGTCACCCGGGTTCCCCGTTACCCGGACTGCGCCCATAGTTTCAACAGCAGCTGCATCAGTATGAACACAACCAGCAGCAGCACCATAATGGATAGGTCCAGCCCTACACCGCCGATCCGGACCGTCGGGATCACCCGACGCAGCAGCCGGATCGGCGGGTCGGTCACTGTGTAGATGCTCTCCAACGCGATTGCAACCCCTCCAGCGGGGCGCCAGTCGCGGGCGAACACCCGGACGAGCTCGATCACGATACGGGCCGTGAGCAGCAGCCAGAAGAAGAAGACCGCGTAATAAAGGACGATCAGCGCGAGTTCCACAGCTCAACTCTGCCACCGGTCAGCCGTAGTTGAAAAAGGCACCCTCGGCCAAGCGGCGCTTGTCCTCGGCTGCGACGTCCACGTTGGGCGGTGAGAGCAAGAACACCCGGTTGGTCACCTTCTCGATCGAACCGCGCATCGCGAAGGCCAGACCTGCGGCGAAGTCGACCAGACGCTTCGCGTCCGCTTCGTCCATCTCCGTCAGGTTCATGATCACCGGAGTGCCGTCCCGGTACTGCTCCCCGATCGTGCGGGCCTCGCTGTAGCTGCGAGGATGCAGAGTTGTGATCTTGCTCAAGTTGAAGTGGCTGCCGGTGTCGGTGACCGCGCGCAGCCGGGAGACGGACTCCCGCTCGGCGGCGGTCCGCGCCGCGGTCTCCGGCGACCACTGCCTGCGCGGCGGTTTGACCTCGCGGTACTCCTCGCCGCGGTGGCCGGTGTCCCGGCGCGGCGCGTCCCGGCTGCCGTGGTCGTCGAAGCCCTCGTCGGCCTCGGCCTCGTCCTGGTAGCCACCGCGCACCCCGACACGCCGACGTCCACCGACGCGGTCCGCGGGCGAGTCGTACTCGTCGGCGTCCCCGTAGCGGTCGATGTCGTCGTCGAACTCGTCGACTTCGTCGGCAGGCACCATGCCGAAGTAGGCCTTCAGCTTGTGCATCGTGCTCATCGGCGTGCCCTTCTTCCGCGACTCCTTCGAGCCGAGCGCGGTTCGACCGGCTTTCGACCCTCCGCCCAGGCTACGGCGAGATTAGCCGTCGCCCTCCCAGCAGCGCCGTTCCGACACGCACCCGAGTGGAGCCGTGCGCCACAGCACTCTCCAGATCACCGCTCATTCCCGCTGAGATCTCCCCAGCCTCGGGGAAGTCACGACGCAGCTGCGTAGCGATCAAGGAAAGTGTGTTGAACGCCACGCCCGACTGGGTGGACTGCGGCGCCACTGCCATCACTCCGCGCAACCGGAGTTCACTCGTCGTCGTGATGGCCTCCGCGAGCGGCAGCACCTCGCCCGGCGCGCAGCCGCCCCGGCCCGCAGCCTCGTCCAGGTTCACCTGAACGAGAACTTCGAGCGGGCGTGTCCGCTCCCCCGCTTCGAGGGCGTTGCGGACGGCTCCGGACAGCGCTTCCACCAGCCGCGGGCTGTCCACCGACTCCACGACGTCGGCCCAGCGGGCCACCGACCGCGCCTTGTTCCGCTGCAGCTGCCCGACCATGTGCCAGCGAGCTCCCGCGTCCGGGCGCAGCTCGTCGAACTCGGCGACCTTCGGCCGCGCCTCCTGCTCGCGGTTCTCCGCGAACGAGGTGAGCCCCAGATCGGCCAGCAGCGCCACGTCCCGCGCAGGGAAGGTCTTGGTGACCGCCAGCAACTCGACGTCCTCCGCCGGCCGCCCGGCGGCCGCACAGGCCGCGTCGAGGCGCTGGCGCACCTCGCTCAGCGACTCGGCCAGTTCCGCGCGGCGGCGGTCGTCCTCGCTCACGACTCCTCCTCCGGCTCCGCCCACACCACTGCCGCGAACCTGCCCGTGCGGGGCCCGTCGCGGCGGTGGCTGAACAGCTCGCGGGTCTCCATGGTGCAGCGCGGATCAACCCCGATCTTCGCGATGCCCGCACCTGCCAGCTGCTCCCAGAGCCCGGCGCGCAGGTCCAGCCCCGGAGTGCCTTTGCGGGTGCGGCAAGCGCTGCCCGGCAGGTACTCCTCGACGTCGTCGCGCATCGCGGCGGGGACCTCGTAGCACCGGCCGCACGCGGCGGGCCCGAGCAGCGCCTCGATGTCGTCGAGCCGGGCGCCCGCTTCCCGCATGGTCTTCAGCGCTTCCACGAGCACGCCCACCCGCGCGCCGACGCGTCCCGCGTGCACCGCGGCCACGACCCCGGTCACCGGATCGCCCAGCAGCACAGGCACGCAGTCCGCGGTCAGCGCCGCCAGCGCGAGCCGGGGCCGGGCGGTCACCAGCGCGTCGGTGGCCTCCACCGGCTCCGGCTGCGGCCCGTCGACGAGCGCGGCGCTCTTGCCGTGGATCTGCTCCATCCAGACGAGCCGGTCCGGTCCCAGGCCGATCCCGTCGGCGAGCTTGCGCTCGTTGGCGGCCAGCGCGGCGGGATCGTCACCGACCCGGCCGCCGAGGTTGAACGAGTCGAACGGCGGTGCCGAGCTGCCGCCTTCCCGCGTGGTGATCACGCGCCGGATCCGCACTCTGTCACTCCCGATCTCGAGGGTTCGTCGCCGACTGGCGAAGTGCCGCCGTGCGGCGTGCTCCGCGCCGGAGCCGCGCACATGAATGGGCACCGGGACGATGTCGTCCCGGTGCCCATTCTCGCCTACGCGTGCGGGCGATCAGCGCCGCATGAACGGAGGAATGTCCACGTCGTCGTCGTTGTCGTCGGCGACCGGCATCGGGCGGGACGGCAGCTGGCCGCTCATGCCCTGGGTGCCGGTGTGCGACGGGTAGCCGCCGCTGGACCGGGTCGGCACCGACACGCCGGGCGTGCCGCCTTCGCCGTAGCCCTGGCGCGGCTCGTAGCTCTGCTGCTGGCCGTACTGCTCCCGCGGCTCGGGCTGCGGGGCCGGTGCGGGCGGCGGAGCCTGTTCCGCGGCGGGCTGGGCCGGCTGCGGAGCGGGTGCCGGGGGCGGTTCCGGAGCGGGTTCGCTGGTGCTGTCGACGACCTGGCCTTCGGTGACCTGCCCGGCTTCGCCACCGGCGACGGTGTCGCGCCCGCCGACCTTGGTCGGCTCGAGCTTCTTGTGCGTGGGGGCGCCCGCGTCGAACCCGGCGGCGATCACGGTGACCCGCACTTCGTCGCCGAGCGAGTCGTCGATCACCGTACCGAAGATGATGTTGGCTTCGGGGTGCGCGGATTCCTGCACCAGCGAGGCCGATTCGTTGATCTCGAACAGGCCGAGGTCGGAACCGCCCGCTATGGCCAGCAGGACGCCGTGCGCGCCTTCCATCGAGGCTTCCAGCAGCGGCGAGTTGATCGCCTTCTGCGCGGCCTGCACGGCTCTGCCCTCCCCGCGCGCGGAGCCGATGCCCATCAAGGCGCTGCCCGCCCCGGACATGACGCTCTTGACGTCGGCGAAGTCGAGGTTGATCAGACCCGGCGTGGTGATCAGGTCGGTGATGCCCTGCACACCGGACAGCAGCACCTCGTCCGCGGAGCGGAAGGCGTCCATCAGGCTGACCCCGATGTCGCCGAGCTGCAGCAGCCGGTCGTTCGGGATCACGATGAGCGTGTCGCAGCAGTCGCGGAGTTCCTTGATCCCCTGCTCGGCCTGGTTGGCCCGGCGCTTGCCCTCGAACGAGAACGGCCGGGTGACCACGCCGATGGTCAGCGCGCCGAGCTTGCGCGCGACGTCGGCGATCACGGGGGCGCCACCGGTGCCGGTGCCGCCGCCTTCGCCTGCGGTCACGAACACCATGTCGGCGCCCTTGAGGACCTCTTCGATCTCTTCCTTGTGGTCCTCGGCGGCCTTGTGCCCGACCTCGGGGGCGGCGCCTGCGCCGAGCCCGCGGGTCAGCTCGCGGCCGATGTCCAGTTTTACGTCGGCATCGGACATGAGCAGGGCCTGGGCGTCGGTGTTCACCGCGATGAACTCGACGCCCTTGAGCCCGACCTCGATCATGCGGTTCACGGCGTTGACACCGCCGCCGCCGATGCCGACGACCTTGATCACCGCTAGATAGTTGTGCGGGGGCGTCATCGGGTCCGCCTTCCTGATCGTGGCTGAGCGCTCTGCGTTGCTCGGACCGCCGCGGGTGCGGTCACCGTGGGAACCGGACAGGTGTCCGGAGCCGGCACGGGCACCGGCCGTTGCCGGGATGTTCCCGTGCGAGCACAAGATCGAAACGCGGTCAACCCCGTACCCGGTGCGGACCGTAGGCTTGCCCGCGCCACCGCGTCCAGCAGCCACGCCGGGAGTTCTCCCAGGTGTGTCATGCCACCCACGTCGCAGATCCGCCTCGACCGTCGTTCTCGCCTGCGCGGTGATCCACGTCCGCGATCACCACCGTTCACCGTACCGCGCGCCCGGGCACGCCGGGCGGCCCACTCGAAAACAATGGCGAGGAAATCCCGACGGCGGTTGTCCGGATTCGCCGCCAGCATCGGTCGAGCAGGTGGAGGGCCGATGAGGGAGCACGACGATGAATCAGCCGCTGCGCGGGAAGATCGCGCTGGTCGCAGGCGCTACGCGAGGTGCGGGACGGGGGATCGCGGTGGAGCTCGGCGCCGCGGGCGCCACGGTGTACGGGTCGGGCCGCACGACGCGCGAGCAACGTTCCGAGTACGACCGGCCGGAGTCCATTGAGGACACGGCCGAGCTGGTCACGGCCGCGGGCGGCGAGGGGATCGCGGTCCGGGCGGACCACGCGGCGCCCGCGGACGTCGAGGAGCTGGTGGCTCGGATCGAGCGGGAGCAGGGGCGGCTCGATCTGCTGGTCAACGATCTCGGTGGGGAGAACCTGACCGACTGGAACAAGCCGGTGTGGGAGCACTCGCTGGACATCGGCCTGCGGCGGTTGCGGGTGGGCATCGAGGCGCACCTGATCACCAGCCACTTCGCGCTGCGGTTGTTGTCCCGGACGCCGGGTGGGCTGGTGGTGGAGCTCACCGACGGCACCTCGGAGTACAACGAGCGCTACCGCGGGGAGCTGGGCGCGTTCTTCGATGTGACCAAGATCGCCGCGAGCAGGATGGCGTTCGGGCTCGCGGAGGAACTGCGCCCGCACGGCAGCACGGCGGTCGCGGTCACGCCGGGCTGGTTGCGCTCGGAGATGATGCTGGAGCTGTTCGGCGTCACCGAGCAGAACTGGCGGGAGGCCACCGAACCGCACTTCGGCATCTCGGAGACGCCGCGCTTCGTCGGCCGGGGCGTCGCGGCGATGGCGGCTGATCCGGAGGTGTCGCGCTGGGCGGGCCGGACGCTGTCGAGCATCGAGCTGGCGCGGTTCTACGAGTTCACCGACGTGGACGGTTCGCGGCCGGACTCGTGGCGCTACATCACCGAGGTCGTGGAAGCGGGTCTGCCGGAGGACGTCACCGGGTACCGCTGATCCGCCGCGTAGAGCTCGGCGAGGGCGGCGGCCGACCGGGCCATCCGCTCGCGCAGCGGTTCGGGCGCGAGCACGCGCACGTCCGATCCGAGCCCGAGCAGCTGCTCGTGGGCGACGTCGAGGGATTCGACGGGCAGGGTGGTGGTCACCCACCCCTGCTCGTCGGGTTCGCCCGCCGCCGCGCGGGCGTCGGCGGCCGACGGGTGCCCGACGTGGACGTGCAGCGCGCGCAGTCCGGCGGGGCTGATCCGCACCGCGATCTCGTCCCGCAGCAGGGCGCGGGCGAACTCGGCGCCGCGGCGCGCCCAGAACTCGGGCAGCGCGAAGCTCTCGTCCCGGTGGAACGGTTCGGCGAGCTCGACCTGCCGGAACCGGTCGGCGCGGTAGACGCGGAAGTCGCCGCCGGTGCGACCGGCGAGGTACCAGACGCCCGCTTTGAGCACGAGGCCGTGCGGTTCGATCTCGCGGTGCACGTCGTGCTCGCCGCGCCGGTAGACGGCCCGCAGCGCGCGGTCCTGCCACACGGCGTCGGCGAGCTCCGCCAGCAGCGGCGGGGCCGCCGCATCCCGGAACCAGCCGGGCGCGTCCAGGTGGAAGCGGCCGGAGACGCGGTCGGGCACGTCCCGGTGGCCGGGCGCGAGCGCGGCGGAGATCTTGCGGCGGGCGCTGGAGACGGCGTCGGTGAGCCCCATGTCGGCGGCGGGCCCGGGAATCCCGGCCAGCAGCAGCGCTTCCGCTTCGGCGCGGTGCAGGCCGGTGAGCCGGGTGCGGTAGCCGCCGAGCAGCCGGTAGCCGCCGTGGCGGCCGCGTTCGGCGTGGATCGGCACGCCCGCTTCGGAGAGCGCGAGCACGTCCCTGACGACGGTGCGTTCGGTGACCTCCAGCTCCGCGGCGAGCGCGGGCCCGGTCATGGTGCCCCTGGATTGCAGCAGCAGCACCAGTGAGATCAGCCTCGCCGCCCGCATCGCGCTCCCCTCCCCGCCCGTCGCCGCAACGCTACGGCGAACCCCCGACAGCGCCGCCGGGAGAAGGGATCACTTCAGCCCGGTGGTCTTGAGCGAGTCGATCAGCTTGCGCTGGCCGAACAGGAACACCAGCACGGTGGGGACGGCGGCGACCAGCGCGGCGGCGATCACGTAGTGCTGCTTCGAGGCGTACTGCCCTTGCAGCGAGGCGATGCCGACCTGGACCACGCGCAGCGACTCGTCCTGGGCGACCACGAGCGGCCACAGGAACGAGTTCCAGTTGGTGAGGAAGAACAGCACCGCCAGCGCGGCCAGCATCGGCCTGCTCAGCGGCAGCACCACGTGCCAGTAGGTCCGCCAGTGGCCGCAGCCGTCGAGCTGGGCGGCGTCCTCCAGTTCGCGCGGCACCCCGAGGTAGAACTGCCGCAGCAGGAAGATGCCGAAGGCGTTGAACACGCCGGGCACGATGAGCCCCGCGTAGGTGTCGACCATGCCGAGGGTGCGCACGACGAGGAACAGCGGCACCAGGATGACCGGCAGCGAGATCAGCAGCGTCGCGATGATGGTGGCGAACGCGATGCCGCGACCGCGGAAGTGCATCCGGGCCAGGGCGTACGCGGCCATCGAGTGCAGCAGCAGCGCGACCGCGGTCACTGCGGCGGAGACGAACGCGCTGTTGGCGAGGTAGCGCAGGAACGGCACCTCGGTCAGCACGTAGCGCACGTTGTCGAGGGTGAGCGAGCTCGGCCACGTCGCGGAGTACAGCTCGGATTCCGGCCGGAACGCGGCCAGCAGCAGCCACAGCAGCGGGGCGACGGTCAGCAGCGCCACCAGGTAGGCGAGCAGGGCCTTGCCGCGCACGCGGCTACGCATCGAACCGGCCTCCTCGGGTCGCGGCGAACAGCAGGCCGGTGACGGTGCCCAGCAGCAGCACCAGCAGCGCGCAGATCGCCGCCGCGTAGCCGAACCGGCCGAACTGGAACGCCTGCTGGTAGGCGTAGTAGACGATGGTGGAGGTCGCGTTCGCGGGACCACCGGAGGTGGTCACGAAGACGAGGTCGAACGCCTGGAGCCCGGTGACGGCGTTGACCATCGAGGTGACGAGCACGAAGAAGCTGGTGGGCCGCAGCATCGGCCAGGTCACGTGCCGGAATCGGTGCCACGCGCCGGCGCCGTCCACGGTGGCCGCGTCGTAGAGGTCGCCGGGGATGTCGTTGAGGCCGCCGAGGAAGATGAGCATCTGGTAGCCCATCAGGAACCACACGCTGATCAGCACCAGCGTGACCAGCGCCAGGTCCGGGTCGCCCAGCCAGGAGACGCCGCCGAGCCCGAACGCCGCGCCGATGCGGTTGACCAGCCCGGTCTTGTCGGTGAGCAGGAACTGCCAGAGCAGTCCGACGACGACGAGGCTCACCGCGTTCGGCAGGAACAGCGCGGCGCGCACCGCGCCGACGCCGGGGAAGTGGTCGCGCACCAGCAGCGCCAGGCCGAGTCCGCACGCGAACACCAGCGGCACGAACAGGATCGTGTAGAGCGCGGTGACGCCGAAGCTCTGCCACAGCAGGCCGTCGCCGGCCATCAGCCGGAAGTTGCTGAGCCCGGCCCATTCCACGTTGCCGAAACCGTCCACTTCGAACAGGCCGACGACCAGCGCCAGCACCGTCGGGACGGCGACGAACACCAGCAGTCCCAGCCCGTCGGGTGCCAGGAAGCCCAGTGCCGCGCGGCCTTCGGCGCGTCGAGCGCTCATTGGATCGCCGCCCCGTCGTAGCCGTCGAGGAACGCGTCGATCTGCTCGGCGGCGCTCGCCGCGGCGGCACCGGGGTCGGCGCCGTCGAGCTGGGTGGCCTGCAGCGCGTCGGAGATCGCCCGGTACACCTCGGGCGGGTAGCGGGGTTCCGGGCGCGCGTCGGTCATGACCTGGTCGGCGAAGACCTGCATCGGCCCGTCGCTGAACGCGCCGTGCTCTTCGGCGGCGCGGCGCACCGAGCGGCGCGGCGGGATGCCGGTCTTGGCTTCGGTGTTCCACTGGCGCATCCGCTCCACGCAGGCCGGATCGGAGGACCCGAGCGCCCAGGCGACGAATTCGGCCGCGGCCTCCGGGTTGGCGCCCTTCGCGTTGGCGACCATGGCCCAGCTGCCCAGCGCGGTGGTGGACGTGGCGCCGGGCGGCGCGGGCATGGGGGTCACGCCGTAGCGGAAGCCGGGGGCTTGTTCGGCGATCTCGGCGATGCCCCAGATTCCGAGCTGCTGCATCGCGCAGTAGCCCTGGGCGAGGTTGGAGATCGAGTCGTTGCCGCCTTCGCCCTGCACCCGGCGGGGTGCGCTGCCCGCGCCCACCGCGTCCTGCCACAGCCGCAGCGCGCGCCGGGTCGCGGGCGAGTCGAACGCGCTGCGGTGCTGGTCGGGGGTGAGGACTTCGCCGCCCGCCATCCACAGCCAGGGGTACCAGGTGAAGTTCTGGTAGTAGCCGGGGTTGGTCTCGAACAGCATCCCGAACCGGTCGGGGGTGGTGAGGCGGTCGGCGAGCCCCAGCAGGTCGTCCCAGGTCGTCGGCAGGTCGCCTTCGGACAGCCCGGCGCGTTCGAAGGCGTCCTCGGCGTAGAACAGCGCGAGCGGCTCGATCTCCATCGGCAGCCCGTACACCCGGTCGTCGACGAGGCGGGTGGCGAGCACTTCGGGCAGGAAGTCCTCGCGCACGCCGGGTTCCAGGTGCGGGGTGAGGTCGGCGAGCGCGCCGCCGTTGTAGTAGCGCAGGAAGTCGCCGGGGCTGAGCAGGAACACGTCCGGCCCGGCGCCCGCGCTGAACGAGGTCTGCAGGGTGGGACCCGCCTTGTAGTCCTTGTTCGGCACGTAGCGCAGCCGGACCTGCACCTCGTGGGTGGCGTTCCAGTCCGCGGCGAGCTTGATGATCCAGTCGTTCTGGCTCTTGGTCTGCCCGCCGGGTCCGTAGAAGTTCCACAGGCTGATCTCGTGCGGGTTCCGCGCGGGTGCGCACCCGGCGGCACCGGCGAGCAGCACCGCTCCCGCGCCGCACAACGCGGTCCGTCGGCTGATCGCGGCGTCGGCCATCACAACCCCCAGAAAACGATTTCTGAAACCTATTCCGGGGTTGGATCATCGTCAATGCGCCATTCAGGGCTGCCCGTCGCGGCGCCGATCAGGACCGAATTCGACCTGATCGCGAATGCGAGGCTCCTTTCGGAGCAATCCGCTCACGTCCTAGGAGGACTCGCGGCCGGCGAATGCGCTCACCTCGGCCGAATCCCCTTCGTACACCCGATATCAAGGCCACTGAGCAGGGAGAATGCTTCTTCCACAGGCCCTCGGCGACCTCCTTCCGGCGACGATTCCGCTCGTGGACGAGCCATTCGGCGCGCCGGGTCCCGCAGTGCGAAGAACGCCCCCCAGCCGGGCGTCGATCAACCTCGCACCGAAGCGACGAGCGCGTCGAGATGCATTCTGATCGTCCGCGCATCGGCCGGGGTGAGCGAATACATCCGCTCCCCCGTGGCGCCCCGCTCGTGGTGGTCGAGGTAGCGCCCGTCGGGCTCGGCGTTGTCGAACCAGCGCGCCACCGCGGAGCGCCGCTGCCGCCCGCCCGGTTCCCGCGCAGAGGCGGCGAACTGCCCTGCCCGCACGTGGGTGTCCGCGCCGATGCCGCGGTACAGCTCGACGAGCCGATCACCGCTGCCGCGCACCGGAGACATCTGCCGCAGGAACCCGCCCGGCGCCGGTTCCGCGTCCTCCCGCAACGAGCTCTCCGGCACCTGCACCCGGCCCCGGTTGCCGGGCGGGGCCGACGGCAGGGTCGCCAGCAGCACCTCCGGCAGCGAGACCTTCTCGTGCACCTCCACGGTCAACGCGCCGCCGAACCGGCCGCCCTCGTCCGGGGACTGCACGCCGAGCACCACCCGGCCGCCGTCGGTCAGCGCGGCGACGGTGCGCCACGCCGCGTCGGCGCCGAACTCGGGGAACCACAGGGAATCGACCCACAGGTACGGCTTGGTGAGCACCCGCAGCGCTCGCGCGAGCTCCGCCGGGACGTCGTCGTCGACCAGGATTCCCAGGTCCCGCAAGGTGCCCGCCTCCCGCCGGGCGACCTCGCCCAGCTGCCGCCGGGTCCGCCCGTAGGCGGGACCTTCCAACGGCAACGTGAGGTCGTCCAACCCCAGGTAGCTGCGCACCAGGTACAGGTGCAGCGGGTGCAGCCGCCATCGCACGATCAAGCTCATCGCTCCCCCTCGACCGGTGATCCCCCCACCGGTGTCCGAACCGGATTCACTCGCCGAACACGGGCGGAGCGGTGTTCGGCATGCCGTCCATCCAGACGTCGTCCTGCTCCTGGAGCCAGCCGGGGCGTTCGTGCTCGTAGTCCTCGCCGCCCTGCCCGCCGCGGCCGGCACCGCCCATGCCGCCGCCCATGGCGCCGCGCGCCCCACCGGCACCTCCCGCGGCGCCTCCGATGCCCGCCGCGCGGGGTCCGGCGCCGACGTTCGGCGTGCCGACTCCGGCCCGGCCGCCCGGCCCCGGCGGATTCGTCGTGCTCGTGCCGGTCTTGCCGCTCCCGATACCGCCGCCCGGCCCGCCTCTGCCGGTGCCGCCGCCGGTCGCCGGTCCACCGGCACGACCCCCGCCGCCTCCTCCGTGCAGCGGTGGCGCCACGGCCCCCGGCGGGAACTGCGAGTGGCCCGGGGGGCGCGGCGGGGTGCGGTCCTGCGGCGCTTCGGGTCGGTCCGGCACCCACGAAGGATCGGTCTTGGCGGGACCGTCCGGCCTCGGACGGCCGTTCTCGTCGGGATACGGCATCGGCTGGACCTTCCGGTCACCGCCGCCCCGTTCGTTCCCGCCGCGGTCGTTCCCGCCCTGGTCGCCGCGGCGGTCGGATCCTCCGGTCCCGCCGTTGCGGTCCTCCCGCGGATCCACGGGAGGCGGCGGCGGTTCCACGGGAGGTGGTTCGCTCGGCGGAGGCGGCGGCAGCGGGGCGCCGTCCAAGCCCGGATAGGCCGGGACCGTGGCGTCGACGTCCTCGTAGGTCGGGGTCAGCACCCGCTGCATGGTCTCCTGAGCGGCGCGCTCGGCCTCCTGCCGTTCCCGCATCTGGGCCAGTGCGTCCACGCCGCCACCGACGAGCCCGCCGGGGATGCTCGAGGCGATGGTGCGTCCGATGCTGAAGTCCTGCGGTTCCGGCACCATCGCCTTCGCCTGCCCGGCGGCCGAACCCGCTTCCTCGATCTTGTTCCCGGTGAGGTGGAACGCTTCCCCGCTGTCGGCCATCCACTTCACCAGCGGATCAGCCGAAGCCTTCGCCGCGTCCGCGGCGTCACCCTCCCAGCCACCGTCGATCGCGGCCTGCGCATCGCGCTGCAGATCCGGGCCTAGTTCTTTGAGCACGGCGCCGATCTCCCGCCATGCGCGGGCGATTTCCCGCGCCTGCGCCTGGTCGATCGACCGCTCGTTGATCTCGTACAACTCGGCGTGGCCGTAGGACTGCCAGTTCTCCTGCTCTGTGATCGACGGCGGATCGAACTCCCCACCGGTGTGCAACCGCTCGTTCTGCTCCGCCAGGGCGTTCCGCCGCCGTTCACCTGCCCGCGTGGCGTCCTGCGCGCGTTCGCTCTGCTCCCGCTGCGCGTTCGTGTCGTAACCCAGCCAGTGCGCACCAGCGTCGTGGACGGCGTCCCCGACCGCACCCGCCCACTCTCCGAACCCCATGCTCGTCCCCCCAGTTCGACATCGCCCCGCCTCACCCGAATCGGCCGATGATCAGTGCGGCATCCTCGGCGCGATCAACTCGGCGAGCCGCCAGGACTCGGCGCACTCGTCCCGTCCCTCGTCGTTGAGCTCCCCCGCCGTCACGATGATCACGCCACCCCCGGCGTCGAACATCGTGGAGCAGATCCGGCTCTTGGTCGCACTCGCATCGATCGTGTTTGCCGCAGGCCGCCCTTGGAGCTCACGGCGGTCGAACTTGGCCCAGTTATCCTGCGCCCCGTACTTCGCCACAGACATCCGCTGGTTCTTGAAGAAGCTGTACCCGAACGGATCGCCGTCGAAGTCGCATCCCGGCTCGGACGTGATGCCGTTGTTCGGGTGGCCGGGAACCCAGGCTCCGCGCTCGGTCAGTTCGTCGGCGGTGAGCAGGGCGCAGGGATCGACCGGAGAAAGCCCCGTCGCGGGTCTCGGCCGAGCTTGGTCCGGTTCGTCAGCCTCGGAATTCAGCGCACAGCCAGAACTCGCCAGCAGCACGCACACCCCCAACACCGGTACCGCTGCGCGGGCCCGAAGGCTCATCGCTGCTCCCCTCGGCTCAAATCCTCCGCGATCGATTCGTCCATGGATGAATAGTCTTTTTCCGCCTGACGGAACAGCTCAGCCCTCTTGCCAAGTTCATCCCCAAGCTTCGTGATCAAGTCAGCGGCACCGACACCAGGATCCACCGCCTTATGCTCAAACTTCCGGGATAACTGAACGGCCGAGGAGTACTCACCTAGCCCCTGAACACGCCCCAGCCGCTCAGCATCTCTCCGAACTCGAGCCAACCGCATTTGCGCCTTCTCGTACGCGGCCGCCGCCTTCGCCGCCGCATCGGGCTCGAACTTGAGCTGCCCGGAGGCGACCTTCCCGCGCACTTCGTCGGTCTGCGCGGAGATTCCACTCAGCTGCGCGGAGATGTTCCCCCAGCCGCCACCGGGGCTCGCCGCCCCCTGTTCGCCCGCCACAACGTCTCCTCGTGCCGCCCCCGTGGACACGACGAACATTATCGAATGACTGAATGCGAATGCCCGAATTTCGCACGATACGTCGATCAGATACACCCGTTGGACGTATGCACAATGGGAACGTCGGCCGATTCAACACCCGATGAGACGTACGATATTTCCGGTCGGCATATGCCGAATCGGATCAATCCGCGAACACCACGTCATCGGCGCGATGTGGAACTAACGCTAATCCCGCACTCGCGCGCATTCCACTCGCGAGACCGTCACGCCACGGTCGGCAGGTCCGGGCTGGTGACGTCGTAGACCTGGCCCTCGCGGGTGAGCAGCGGGATCAGGATCGCCGCTTTCCGGGCCGAGTCGCCGCTCTCGCCCCAGTGCACCTGCCGGCCTCCCGTCAACCCCAGGTACAGGTTGTGCGGCCGATCGGCGCGAACCTCGGTCACCTGGGACCGCAGCTGCGGCGGCAGCGCCGTGAGCACGATCATCGCCACCCGGACGCCTTCGGCCCGGTCATCGCCCAGCCGCAGCTGCGCGAGCCCGGCGGGCGGGCGCGGCACCGTGCGGAACGGCACCCCGGCCGCGTCGATCAACCGCACCCCGCTGTCGCCCGGCCCGTCGGCGGGCAGGTAGGCGACGGCGGTGCGCTCGGTGATCTCCAGCCGCACCGTCGACGGCCAGTCCAGGTGCACCTCGGAACCCGCGATCTCCGGGACCTCGCCCAGCCGCGAGCGGATGCCGTCGGAGTCGACCTGCAGCATCGGGTTGCCGAGTTCGATCCCGGCGGAGTCGAGCACCGCCTGTTCGGGAACCGCCGCGGCGCCCTCGACCCGCACCGACCGCACCCCGAGGATCGGGGTGAAGTACAGCAGGACGACCACGCCGGTGATCACCGACATCAGCACCGGCAGCAACCACCGGCGGTCGGGGCGGGACGCGCCGCCGCGCACCGGACGGCCGCGAGTGCTGCGCACTCCCGGCCGCCGCGATGCCCGCCCCGACGCGTTCACCCCGTGGCTCCGTCGGTGCCCGCGGCCCGTTCCAGCTCGACCAGGATCTCCGGGCCGAGCATCGTCACGTCGCCCGCGCCCATGGTGAGCACCAGGTCGCCCGGCGCGGCCAGGCCCGCGACCAGCGGCGCCGCGTCCGTCAGCGACGGTTCGAAGTGCACCCGCCGCGGTGCGCCCGGGATCGCGTCGGCGATGAGCGCGCCGGTGACGCCGGGCTCGGGGTCTTCCCGCGCGCCGTAGACGTCGAGCACCACGACTTCGTCGGCGAGTCCCAGCGCGGTGGCGAACTCGGTGGCGAAGGTGGCGGTGCGGGAGAACAGGTGGGGCTGGAACACGACGATCAGCCTGCCGTCGCCGACGACGGGCCGGGCGGCGCGCAGCTGCGCGTCGACCTCGGTCGGGTGGTGGGCGTAGTCGTCGTAGACCTGCACCCCACCGGCCTGGCCCTTGAACTCGAAGCGGCGGCGCACGCCGCCGAACGCGGCGAGCCCGTCGAGCAGTTCTTCCAGCGGCGCCCCGAGTTCGAGCCCGGCCAGCAGCGCGGCGACGGCGTTGCCGGCCATGTGCTCGCCGGGCACGGAGACCTGCACGTCGACGCGCTGCGGTCCGTCCGGGCCGCCGAGTTCGACGGCCGCGACACCGGCGCCGTGCTCGGGCCGGTAGTCGACGATGCGCGCGTCGCCCACGCCGTCCGCGTGCTGCCCGTAGCGGCGGACGCGCAACCCGGCCGCTTCGGCCTGCCCGGCCAGCCGCGCGGAGCCCGCGTCGTCGGTGTTGACGATGAGCACCCCGCCCGGCTCGATGCGGCGGACGAACTCGTCGAAGACCTCGGTGTAGGCCTCGGCGGTGCCGTGGTGGTCCAGGTGGTCGGGTTCGACGTTGGTCACCACGGCCACCGAGGGCGCGAACACCAGGAACGACCCGTCGCTCTCGTCGGCTTCGGCGACGAACACGCCGCCTTCGCCGTGGTGCGCGTTCGCCCCGGACTCGTTGAGGTCGCCGCCGATCGCGAACGACGGGTCGAGCCTGCAGTGCTGCAGCGCGACGGTGAGCATCGAGGTCGTGGACGTCTTGCCGTGCGTGCCGGCGACGCAGGCGACCCGGTGGTCGGCCATCAGCGCGGCGAGCGCTTCGGCGCGGCGCAGCACGGCCACCCCGCGGCGCTGGGCTTCGACGAGTTCCGGGTTGTCCGGCCGGATCGCGGTGGACACCACGATCGCCGTCGGGTCCTCGTCGAGCTGGTCGAGGTTCTCGCCGCGGTGCCCGAGCGCCACGTGCGCGCCTTGCGCGCGCAGCGCCAGCACGGTGCGGGAGTCGCGGGCGTCGGAACCGGACACCTGCCGGTCGCGGGCCAGCAGGATGCGGGCGATGCCGCTCATGCCGGCGCCGCCGATGCCCACGAGGTGCACTCGGGACAGCAGGTCGTCGGTACCGCTGCGTTGCGCGGTCTGTGGTTCGGTCACTGGCCGGCCACCTCCAGCACGATTCGTGCGAGCACCTGGTCGGCTTCGCGATGTCCGGTGCCCAGCGTGGCACGACTCATCATCTGCAGCCGCTGCGGGTCGCGGCCCAGCGGCAGGATCTCGTTGATGACCTTGTCCGGGGTCATGTCCTCATCGGACACGAGCAGCGCGCCGCCGGCGGAGACGACGGGCTGCGCGTTGAGCGCCTGCTCCCCGTTGCCGTGCGGCAGCGGCACGAACACCGCGGGCAGGCCGACCGCGGAGACCTCGGCGACGGTCATCGCCCCGGAGCGGCACACCACGAGGTCCGCCGCCGCGTAGGCGAGGTCCATCCGCTCCAGGTACGGCACGGCGTTGTAGATCGGCGCACCCGGCACCTGCTGCACGGCGAGGGTGTTCTTCGGGCCGTGCGCGTGCAGCACTCCGATGCCCGCCCGGCCGAGCGCCTGCGCGGCACCGGAGAACGCGGTGTTCAGCGTCTGCGCGCCCTGCGAGCCGCCGAACACGAGGATCGTCGGCGCGTGCGGGTGCAGCCCGAAGAACTGCCGGGCCTGCATGCGCAGCGCCGCGCGGTCGAGGCCGGTGATGGATTCCCGCAGCGGGATGCCGATGGGCCGGGCCCCGGCGAGTCCGCTGTCGGGGGTGGCGGCCAAGATCCGCTCGGCGAACCGGGCGCCGACCTTGTTCGCCATGCCCGCTCGGGCGTTGGCCTCGTGCACGACGATCGGTGTCTTGCCGCGCGCCGCCAGGTAGGCGGGGAGCGATACGTAGCCGCCGAATCCGACGACGACGTCGGCTTCGACGCGTTCCAGCACGTCCTTCGTCTTGCGCACCGAGTCCCACACCTTGCCCGGCATCTTCAGGAGTTCGGCGCTGGGTTTGCGCGGCATCGGCACCGGCGGCACCAGTTCCAGCGGGTAGCCGCGAGCGGGCACCAGCCGGTTCTCCAGGCCGCGCTCGGTGCCGAGCGCGGTGATGCGCGCGTCGGGCCGCAGCCTGCGCACGGCGTCGGCCAGGGCGAGGGCCGGCTCGATGTGTCCGGCGGTGCCGCCGCCTGCGACGACGACCGACAGGCCGCGCCGGGCGGGGTATCCGGGGGCCGGTTGCTGCCCGCTCAACGGTGTCCTCCTCGTGTCTGTGCCCGGGATCCGGTCTTGCCGCGGGCCGCGGTGCGGTTCCGCGCGTCCGGTGATCCCCGGCGGGTCGGCTGTGCCCCTGCGCTGCGCGCACCAGGGCGAGTCGAGGGTGCGGTGCGCGCCGCGCGGCGTTTCGCCGGCGGGCGGTAGGGCTCGGGTGTGGACAGCCGCAGCAGTTTCCCGACGCGGCCCGGTCCGAGGGACCGTAGCGCGGCGATCGCTTCGGGTTCGTGCCGGGCGAAGTTCGCCAGCAGCCCGAACACCAGCATGCTGGTCACCACCGACGAGCCGCCGGAGGAGATCAGCGGCAGCGGCAGCCCGGTGATCGGCAGCAGGCCCACCACGTAGCCCACGTTGATCGCGGCCTGCCCGACGAGCCAGGCGGTGAGGGTGGCGGCGACGAGCCGGATCCACGGGTCGGTGTTGCGGGCGGCGATGCGCATGCCGACGTAGGCGGTGGTGCCGAACAGGATCAGCACGACGGTGCAGCCGACGAACCCGAGTTCTTCGCCGATCACGGCGAAGATGAAGTCGTTGTGCGCGTTGGGCAGGTACTGCCACTTGGACCAGCCTTGGCCGAGGCCGCGGCCGAACAGCCCGCCGTCGGCGAGCGCGAACAGCGCCTGCCGCGCGTGGTAGCCGCGCCCGGTGGGGTCGGAGGCGGGGTCCAGGAAGGTGGTGATCCGGTCCATCCGGTATTGCGCGACCATCGCGAGCACGACGGCGGCGGTGATGGCGCCGAGCACGGACACGCCGAACAGCCGCAGCGGTGCGCCCGCGAACCACATCAGGGCGAGCAGCACGATGAACAGCGTGATCGTGGAGCCGAGGTCGGGCTGGAGCATGACCAGCGCGAACATCATCATCGCGGCGGGCACCACGGGCACCAGCAGGTGCCGGTACTGCGCGAGCAGCCCGCGCTTGGTCACCAGCACGTGCGCGCCCCAGAGAGCGAAGGCGATCTTGGCGAATTCGACGGGCTGGAAGGAGACGCCGCCGAGCACGAACCAGCTCTGCGCGCCGTTGCGTTCGGTGCCCAGCGGGGTGAGCACGAGCAGCAGCATCAGCAGGCAGCCGCCGAACACGGTCAGGCTGTGCTTGCGCATCTGCCGCACCGGCAGCCGCAGCGCGCCGTAGAACAGCAGCAGTCCGGCGGCGCAGTAGATGACCTGGCGGATGAAGATGTCGTAGGACGATCCGGCGCTGGTGAACGAGTCCACGCTGGACGCGGACAGCACCATCACCAGGCCGAACACGGTGAGCAGCCCGAACACGGCCAGCAGCAGGTGGAACGAGGCAAGCGGCCGGGTGAGCCACGCGGTCAACGGCGTGGTGATCGCGGCGATGCCGGTGGGGCGGCTGCTGCGGCGCGGGCGGCGCGCGGTGGCGGTGGAGGTGGCCACGGCGTCACCCGTCGGAGGGGGCGATCGTGGCGGGCAGCGCCCGCACGGCGTCGGCGAAGGCCCGGCCCCGGTGCGCGTAGTCGGTGAACATGTCCATCGAAGCGGCGGCGGGGGCGAGCAGCACCGCCGTGCCGGGGTCGGCGAACGCGGCGGCCTTGGTCACGGCCTGGGACATGCCCTCATCGTCTCCCGACGCGACCTGCTCCACGGGCACGTGCGGGGCGTGTCGGGCGAGTGCTTCGGCGAATGCGGCGCGGTCGCGGCCGATGAGCACCACGGCGGCGAGCCGGTCGGCGTTGCGGGCGACGAGTTCGTCGACTTCGGCGCCTTTGAGCAGTCCGCCCGCGATCCACACGACGCGGTCGTGCGCGCGCAGCGCGGCGTCGGCGGCGTGCGGGTTGGTGGCCTTGGAGTCGTCGACGTAGGTCACTCCGGCGATGTCGGCGACCGTCGCGGAGCGGTGCGCGCCGGGTTCGAATTCGCGGAGTCCGCGCTTGACGGCGTCGGCGGGCACGCCGTAGGCGCGGGCGAGCGCGGCGGCGGCGAGCGCGTTGGCCAGGTTGTGCGGGCCGCCGGGGCGCACGTCGGCGACGTCGGCGAGGACTTCGCGGTCGCCGAAGGCGCGGTCGACGAGCGCGGCGCCGGAGATGCCGAGCTGGTCCGGTCCCGGCTCGCCGAGGGTGAACGACACGGGCCTGCCCGCTCCGGTGGACAGGCGGGTGGACCAGTCGTCGTCGGCGTTGTGCACGGCGACGACGTTGCCCGCGTACACCTTGGCCTTCGCCGCGCCGTAGGCGTCGAGGGTGCCGTGCCAGTCGAGGTGGTCGTCGGCGAGGTTGAGCACTGCTCCGGCGTGCGCGGCCAGCGACCGGGACCAGTGCAGCTGGAAGCTGGACAGTTCCACCGCCAGCACCCGGTGCCCGGCGCGCACCGCGTCGACGACCGGGAGCCCGACGTTGCCGCAGGCGACGACGTCGAGCCCGGCGGCGCGCAGGATGGCTTCGAGCATGGTGACGGTGGTGGTCTTGCCGTTGGTGCCGGTGACGGCGAGCCAGTCGGCGGGTTCCGGGCGCTGCCGGTCGAGCCACCAGGCGAGTTCGACTTCGCCGAGGATCTCGATCCCGGCGTTCTCGGCGGCGGCCAGCAGCGGCGCGGTGGGCCGCCAGCCGGGGCTGGTGACCAGCAGCTCGGTCCCGTCGGGCGGTTCGAGCAGTCCGGGCACGAGGTGACCTCCGCCGTCGCGCACGGTGTCGAGCGCGGCCAGCCGCTCTTCGGACGCGTCGGTGACGGTGACCTCGGCACCGGCGGCCAGCAACGCCTCCGCCGCCGAGCGCCCGGACACCCCGGCCCCCGCGACGAGCACCCGCCGCCCCCGCAACGTTCGCGCCACCGCACTCTCCGTTCCTGCTCGACGACCCGCTCACCCACCGGGTCGTGGAATCCTTACCGAAGATCTTTTGATCATTGTCCTGTCAGCGGCGAAGCCGCTGAGCAGTGACCACCCTGGCAGGTCGACCACCGGCGGGTTCTCAGCGGTCTTCTCGCGAGGACGGCTTTTTCCCTCGTGGCGGAGCCACTTGGGAAAAAGACCCCGCAGCGAGAAGACCGCTGAGGTTCCGCTACCCGACCCACTACGCAGACCACTCCGAATCACCTCGACGACTCATCACACGTCGACGAGGCTGAGCCAGTCTGCGTAGAAGAGTCCGACGCCGAACAGGCAGCTGATGCCCGCCAGCACCCAGAATCTGATGATCACCGTGGTTTCCGCCCACCCGGCGAGCTCGAAGTGGTGGTGGAACGGCGCCATCCGGAACAGCCTGCGCCGGGTGCTGCGGAACACGACGATCTGCAGCACGACCGACAGCGCCTCGACGACGAACAGCCCACCGATGATGATCATGAGCAGTTCGGTGCGGGTCACCATGCTCAGCCCGGCGACGAGGCCGCCCAGCGCCAGCGACCCGGTGTCGCCCATGAAGATCTTCGCGGGTGCCGCGTTCCACCACAGGAATCCGATGCACGCGGCCATCGCCGCGGCGGCTACCACCGCGATGTCCAGCGGGTCCCGCACCGTGTAGCAGGCCGGGCCGGTGCCGCTGCCGCCCGTGCAGTCGTAGCGCAGCTGCCAGAACGAGATGAGCACGTAGGTGGCCAGCACCATCGCGGCGGTGCCGCCGGCGAGCCCGTCCATTCCGTCGGTGAAGTTGACGGCGTTGGACCAGCCGCTGATCGCCACGTACGCGAAGATCACGAACCCGATCGTGCCGAAGGACACGACGGTGATGTCGCGGATGAACGACAGGTGCTCGGAGGCGGGCGTGATCCCGTTGTTGTCCGGGAACCGCATCGCCAGGATCGCGAACAGCACCGCCGCGACCAGCTGGCCGACGAGCTTCGCGGTCTTGTTCAGGCCGAGGTTGCGCTGCTTGCGGATCTTGATGAAGTCGTCGAGGAACCCGACGATGCCCAGCGCGGTGGTCAGCCCGAGCACCAGCAGGCCGGAGACGGAGGGGCCCTCTTCGGCGACGGTGAGGTGGGTGACCAGGTACCCGACCCACATGGCGACGAGGATCGCCATGCCGCCCATCGTGGGCGTGCCGCGCTTGGCGGCGTGGGACTTCTGCACTTCTTCGCGGATCTCCTGGCCGAAGCCCTGCTTGGAGAAGATCCGGATCAAGTACGGGGTGAACAGGATGGAGACGACCAGCGCCACCGCTGCGGCGACGAGGATGCTCTTCACGGGTGACCCCCGGCTTGTTCGGTGGCGGTGTTCTCGGTGACCTGCTCGGTCAGCTGTTCCGCGACGCGCCAGAGCGCGGCGACTTTGGACGCCTTGGCGAGCACGACGTCACCGGGACGCAGCTCGGCGCGCAGCAGCGCGACGGCGGCATCGACATCCGGCACCTGGACCGACTCCTCTCCCCACGACCCTTCCAGCGACGCACCTTGGTGCATCGCGCGCGCCTGCTCACCGACCACCACGAGGCGGTCGATGTTGAGCCGGACGGCGAGCCGCCCGATCTCGTCGTGCGCGGCGACCTCGGCGTCGCCGAGTTCGCCCATGACTCCGAGCACCGCCCAGGCGCGGCCCGGTTTGCCCCTGGTCATCGAGGCGAGCGTTTTCAGCGCCGCGCGCACCGATTCCGGGTTGGCGTTGTAGGCGTCGTTGATGACGGTGACGCCGCCGGAGGTCTCGGTGACCTCCATGCGCCGGGCCGAGACCCGCCGCACGCCGCCGAGCCGGTCGGCGGCTTCCTCGACGCTCGCGCCGAGTTCCATCGCGATGGCGGCGGCGGTGAGCGCGTTGCCGATGTGGTGCTCGCCGTGCAGCGGCAGCCGCACCCGCGCGGAACCGGCGGGGGTGGCCAGCGTGAACGAGGCCCGCGCCTGCTCGTCGAGGTCGATGTCCTCGGCGCGCACGTCGGCGGCGGGGCTCTGCCCGACGAGCACGACGCGCGCGGCGGTCCGCTCGGCCATGGCGGCGACCAGCGGATCGTCGGCGTTGAGCACCGCGACTCCGCCGTCGGCCGCGGCGGGCAGCGCTTCGACGAGCTCGCCCTTGGCCTGCGCGACCGCTTCCTGCGAGCCGAACTCGCCGAGGTGGGCGCTGCCGACGTTGAGCACGGCGCCGATGCGCGGCGGCGCGACCTCGCACAGCGCCGCGATGTGGCCGACTCCGCGCGCCGAGAGCTCCAGCACGAGGTGCCGGGTGGTGTCGTCGGCGCGCAGCGCGGTCCACGGGTGGCCGAGTTCGTTGTTGAACGAGCCGGGCGGCGCCACCGTCTCGCCGGCGGGGGCGAGCACCTGCGCGATGAGGTCCTTGGTCGAGGTCTTGCCGGACGAGCCGGTCACTCCGACGACGGTGAGGTCGGGCAGTCGGTCCACCACGGCGCGGGCGAGGCGCGCGAGTCCGGCGAGCACGGCGGCACCGCTGCCGTCGGTGTCCCCGGCGAGCGCCATCACGCGGTTCGGGTGGTGTTCGGGCAGCTCCGGAACGATCACCGTCGGGATCGGTTCGTCCGCTGTGGACACTTCACGCGCGGCGAGCACGCCGGCGGCTCCGTCTGCGACGGCGCGGGCGGCGAAGTCGTGCCCGTCGACGCGTTCGCCCGGGACGGCCACGAACAGCCCGCCGGGGCGGACCTGCCGGGAGTCGAACTCCACGGAACCGGTGACGATCTCGGTCCCGTCCGCGTGGTGGAGCCTGCCGCCGACCGCTTCCGCGATGTCAGCCAGGCTGAGCCGGATCACCTTGCCTCCTCGTTGCTGCCCCGGCCACCGGCCGGGTAGGTCGGCTCCCCCGAGCTCTGCGTTCCCCCGCTGCCTTCGCCGAGCCGGGCGCTGCCGGTGTCGAGCCTGCGCCGCAGCGCCGCCGCCACCTCGTCCCGGTCGGAGAAGGGGTGCACCACGCCGGCGACGTCCTGTCCGGTTTCGTGGCCCTTGCCCGCGATCACGACGACGTCTCCGACGCGGGCCCGGTGCACGGCCTCGGCGATGGCCTCCCTGCGATCGCCGACTTCGAGCACCTCACCGCGTTCGCCCTCCGGCACGTCGAGCGCTCCGCCGAGCATGGCGGCGCGGATGTCGGCGGGTTCCTCGCTGCGCGGGTTGTCGTCGGTGACGACGAGCAGGTCGGACCGGCGGGCCGCGGCTTCCCCCATCAGGGGCCGCTTCGCGACGTCCCGGTCGCCGCCGCAGCCGAGCACCACGAGCACCCGGCCGCCGACGTGCGCCCCGGTGACCTGCGCGCGCGCCGCGTCGAGCACGGCGGCGACGGCACCGGGTTTGTGCGAGTAGTCCACCACGGCGGTGAAGTCCTGCCCGAGCGCGACCCGTTCCATCCGGCCGGGCACGTCCACTTCGGCGAGGCCCTGCTCGATCGCCGCCGCGGGCACGCCCGCCGCGGTGAGCACCCCGGCGGCCAGCAGTGCGTTGGCGATGTTGAACGGCCCCGGCAGCCGCAGCCGCACGTCCAGCGTCCCGTCCGGCCCGTGCGCGCGGAAGCGCTGCTCCCCGGTGGGGAACGCTTCGACGTCGGTCGCGGTCCAGGAGGCGTCGCCGGTGGTGGACACGGTGATCGTGTCGTCGGTGACGAGCCGCTGCCCCCAGCCGCCGTCGACGCACACCACTTCGTGCTCGGAGCGGCCGTCGAACAGCAGCGCCTTCGCCTGGAAGTAGTCGTCGAGGTCGCGGTGGAAGTCCAGGTGGTCCTGGGAGAGGTTGGTGAACGCGCCGACCGCGAACCGGGTGCCGCCGACGCGGCCCAGCGCGAGCGCGTGGCTGGAGACCTCCATCGGCACGTGCGTCACGCCGTGTTCGACCATCACCGCCAGCAGCGCCTGCAGGTCGGGAGCTTCGGGCGTGGTGAACGCGCTGTCGAGGCGTTCGCCCGCGATGCGGGTCTCCACGGTGCCGACGAGGCCGGTGGTGTGACCGGCGGCGCGCAGCGCGGACTCCAGCAGGTAGCTCGTGGTCGTCTTCCCGGACGTGCCGGTGACGCCGAGGATGGTGAGCCGCTGCGAGGGGTCGCCGTAGATGCGGGCGGCGGCGGAGCCGAGCACGCCGCGCGGGTCTTCGTGCACCAGCAGCGTGACCTCACCGGCGACCACCCGCGGGTGGTCCAGCAGGGCGACGCGGTCCACACCGGCCTGGTCGGTGAGCACCGCGGTGGCACCGGCGGTGAGCGCGTCGGCGGCGAAGTCGGCACCGTGCACCCTGGTTCCGGGCAGCGCGGCGAACAGATCACCGGCCCGGACTTGCTGAGCTCGCAACGTCGCTCCGGTCACCAACCCATCACCAGGGTTGTGACCAGGCACGTTGATGACCCGTGCGCCGATAGTCTCGGCGAGTTCGTGGATCTGCACCGGCTCGACCTGAGCGGGTCGAGGCGGGGCTGTCGCGACCGCGGAAGGCACGTCGCGCAAGGCTACCGGTACCACCTGACGGGTCATGCTCATGGTCACCTCTGCGCACAGCGCGTTCTCGGACTGGGCCGTTCGGAGCAGCCCGCGGGACGGGCCGACGTCCAGTAGAACGCCTCCGGCGCGTCCCCGTCGGCGGGCCTCGCCACCGGCGCGGCGGCCGGTGCCGCGCGACGCGCGGAATGGTCGTCGCGGTACCGCGGAGAATGCGCGCGGGAATGCGCGGCGAACGCACTCCGCAATTCACCCGATGGAACTCCGAGAGCGGGGCACTCGTTCCTCCCACCGGCGGAATCCGTTTCTCGAAACCAGTTTCGAATTCGACGCCGGGCGGGTGATCCGGAAACCGCCGATTCCCCGATCCGGCTCCGCGGCGAACCACGTCGAACCCCGTCAGGATCCCTGACCTGGCCTGCGCGGACGCAGCGCCGCCACCGGCACCGGAGCGGTGCGCCCGCGAGCGAAGGGAAATGCCGGCCATGACCTCGGTCACCCGCACCCCGAAACCCCTACTTGTGGGCGGGGCCGTTCGCGGGTGACGACTGGTCCGTCTCGTGCAACTTCCGGCGGATCGTGGTGCGAACCGCCGATCGTCGTTTAGCGTTCATCTCGCCAGGTCGGTGATTCCGCGGATTTCGGGAGGATCGGTGGAAGAACGACTCGGGCGGGGGCGGCTCCGGCCGCGAGCACCGCCGGAGCGGCGACGCAGCGGGTGCCGTCGCCATCGGAATTCGACGATCACCTCGGGTCCAGCGGCCCGCGCATCCCGTCCTGAGCTCCGGGCGTGCACGGGCCGTGGCGCGAGCGGCCCGTGCACGTCGCGGCGCACCGATCCGGCCGGATCGCATCGCGCCGCGACGGTCGCACGTCCTCGATGAGCCCCGGAAAAGCTCCACTACCGGCGGTCGGTCTTTGATATACCGGGTGTGATCACTGCTCGCCGAGCCGGGGGATCGCATGCCTGAGATTCGCGTAGCGCTGGAAGCACCGGACATGGCTCCGGAGAGACTCGATCACGCCACCCACTTGATGCAGTTCAACTTGAAGAAGGTCGGCGGCCTGGCCGTGCACCGGGTGCGGGAGGCACCGCCGCCGGACAGCCTCGGCACCGGGGCGCTGATCGCGGAACTGCTGGTCGTCGGCTCGGTGGGCGTGGGCACGGCGAGCACCCTGTCCTCCGTGCTCACCAGCTGGCTCGAATTCCACAGCCACCGGGCGATCACCTTGCGGGCCGGGGACGTGCACCTGCGCGCGGACGCCGACACCGACGGCGAGGAGATCGAATCGGTGCTGCTGCGGATGACCGACGCGAGCGGCGCGTGAGCCGTGACGGCGCGAGGTACGCGCTGCTGGTCGCCACCTCGGAGTACTTCGACCCGCGGCTGCGCGGGCTGCACGCCTCGGAGGAGACCCAGGAGCTCAAGCAGCTGCTCGCCGACCACGACATCGGCCGGTTCGACGTGGTGCACGCCCTCATCAACGAGACGAAGGCGGCGATCGAGCGGGCCATCGAGGAGCTGTTCGCCAAGTGCGAGCCGGGCGACGTGGTGCTGCTCTACATCGCGGGCCACGGCATCAAGAACGACGACAACCAGCTGTTCTTCGCCGCGGGCAACACCGACTTGAACCTGCCCTACTCCACGGCGGTGCCCGCGCAGATCGTGCACCGCATGATCACCGAGTGCCAGGCCGGGTCGAAGGCGGTCGTGCTGGACTGCTGCTACAGCGGCGTGTTCAACGACGGTGCTGTTCCCCGCTCCGGCGACGCGGTGAACCTGGAGGAGCAGCTCGGCGGCGGGCTGTTCACCATGACCGCCAGCAACGAGATCGAGTACGCCTACGAGACCCCGCGGCCTCGGGAGGACCGGCCGCAGCCCGGGTCCACCTTCACCTCGGCGATCATCGAGGCGATGCGCACCGGTGCGCCCGACACCGACCACGACGGCAAGATGACCTTCAACGAGCTCTACAAGTTCGTGCACAAGCGGGTGACGGAGGAAGGCAGGCAGACCCCCACTCGCGGCGGGAACCAGCACGGCGACATGATCTTCTCGTGGGTCCGCGGCGCCCGCTACACCGTGGACCTGCGCCCGGTGCGGATCGGCGAGCTGCTCGCCGATCACCCCAAGGACGGCGACGCGACCTCGCCGGTGCCCATCGGCCGCACCCGGGCGTCGGACCGGCAGTCCGTGGAGCACGTCGAGCTGGACCTGTTCCGGCACAACACGCACGTGGCGGTGGTGGGCCGGATCCACTCCGGGAAATCGACGCTGCTGGAGACCTTGATCTACAGCCTCACCGCGATCAGCGGCGCCGACCAGGTGCAGTTCAAGTGCCTCGACGGCGACGGCAGGCTCGCCGGGCTGGCGCAGGTCTACTCGGCGGGGCACACCGCGGAAGCGGTGATCGAACTGCTCGGCGAGGTCAAAGAGCTGATCGCCCGGCGCCGCGAGCTGTTCGCGGCCGGCATCTCCACCATCGCGCGCTACCGCAGGCTCCGCCGGGAACGTCCCGACCTGTTGGAGGGGTCCGATCACGCCGAGACGTTCCTGATCATCGACGGGTGGGCGTGGTTCGCCGGCCACGTCCCGGACCTGGCCGACGCGGTCATCGAGATCGCCAGCGCGGGGCTGACCTTCGGCGTGCACGTCATCGTCACCGCACGCGGCTGGTCGGAGCTGCCCGACGAACTGGTGGACCTGATCTCCGGCCGGATCGAGCTGTCCTTGCCGGACCCGGCCGAGTCCAAGCTGGACCCGGAGCTCGCGAAGCTGCTGCCCACCGAGGGGTGGGCGCAGCACGAGGGACGCGCGTTCCAGATCGCCCAGCCGCACTTCGACGAGTCCCCCGACGACATCGCGGGGCTGGTGGCCGCGCTGTCCGGCACCGCCGAGCCGGAGGCCGCACCGCCGCCCGCGCCCTCGTCCAGCGGCGCGCTCGGTCTCTTCCCGCTGCTGGGCCGCCCCGACGTGACCGCGTTCGACCCGAGCGAGACCTGGCGCCCCCGGCTGATCGAGCAGCGCTACCAGGCCGTCATCGGCGCCTGGGACGACACCCCGATCACTCTCGACCTCAAGGACGCCGCCAAGGGCGGCATGGGGCCGCACGGGCTCTGCGTCGGCGACGCCGGATCCGGCAAGTCGGAGTTCCTGCGGACCTTGGTGCTGTCGCTGATGGCCACGCACTCCCCCGAAGAGGTCAACTTCGTGCTCGTCGACTGGGCGGGTGACGGGACCTTCGCGGACTTCCGGGACGCCCCGCACGTCTCGGGGATCATCCCCACCCTGCGCGAGGATCCGCGGCTGGTCGCTCGCATGGGGGAAGCCCTGTCCGGTGAGATCCAGCGCCGCCAGGCGCTGCTCGGCAAGGTGCGGGCGCGCAACGTCTGGGAGTACCGGACCGAACGCGTCGAGCAGGACCTGCCCGCGCTGCCGATGCTGCTGGTGGTGATCGACGAGTTCACCGAGCTGCTCCACGAACAGCCCGAGCTGGCCGACCTGTTCGCGATGATCGGCCGGATGGGCCGTTCGCTGCAGGTGCAGCTGCTGCTGTCCGGGCGCCGCGTCGAGGAGTCCGCGCTGCGCGGCCTGGACGGGCACCTGACGTACCGGATCGCGCTGCGGACGCTCAACGCCGCCGATTCCCGCGCCGCGATCGGCGAGGGCGACGCCGCGGAGCTCCCCGACACCGGTGGTCACGGCTACCTCCGGCACGCGGCCGGGGTGCACCGGTTCCGCGCCGCCTACGTCTCCGGTCCCGCGCACGGCGATCAGCGCACCGGGGCGGAGTCGCGCAGCGAGCTGCGGCTCGCGGTGCGCCGGATGCGCGGCACCGGCCCGACCGCGAAACCGATCTGGCTGCCCCCGCTGCGGGAACCCCCGACGCTGGAGAAGCTGCTGCCACCGCTCGCCGAACGGCGTCGCGGACCGCGGCTGCGCACGCCGGTCGGCGTCGTCGACATGCCGTACGAGCACAAGCAGGAGACGGTGCGGGTCGACCTGTCCGGGGGTTCCGGGCACGTGGCCGTCGTCGGGTCGCCCGGTTCCGGGAAGTCGGCCGCGGTGCGCACCTTGCTGCTGTCGCTGGCCCAGACCCACACCCCGGAGGAGGTGCAGTTCTACTGCATCGACCTGGGCGGCGGCCGCCTGCGCGCGGTGCGCGACCTGCCGCACGTCGGCGCCGTCTCCGGGCGCGACGCCCCGGACGTGCTGCGCCGCACCATCGCCGAGCTGCGTGTCCTGCTGGCCTGGCGGGAGGCCCGCTTCATCGACCGCGGCATCGACTCGATGGAGACCTACCGCGATCAGCGCCGCCGCGGCGAAGGGCTCGACGATGATTCTTACGGGGACGTCTTCCTGATCATCGACGGCTGGGCTGCGCTGCAGGACGAGTTCGACGGCGCGGACCGGGACGTGGTCAACCTCGCTTCCCAGGGCCTCGGTTTCGGGCTGCACGTGGTCGTCACCGCGGACCGGTGGTCGGAGTTCCGGCCCGCGCTCAAGGATCTGCTCGGCACCCGGCTGGAACTGCGCTTGGCGGAACCGGCCGAGTCCGAGATCGACCACGACGCCGCCGAGCGGGTGCCCGACGACGAACCGGGGCGCGGCCTGCACCCGCCGAAGCTGCACATGCTCACCGCGCGCGCCGAGGGCGCCGAGGGCGAGGCCGGGGTCGCGGAGATGGTCGACAAGCTCCGCGACGGCTGGCCCGGCGCCCGCGCGCCCAGGGTCCGCCTGCTCCCGCTGCACTTGCCCTACGAGCAGCTGCCCGTCCCGGAGCGGCAGTCCCGGCCGGGTCTCGTGCCGATCGGCGTGAACGAGGACGGCATGGAGCCGATCCACCTGGATTTCCGGGCGGAACCGCACTTCTACGCCTTCGGCGAGGCGGCGGCGGGCAAGACCTCGTTGCTGCGCACCGTGATCCGCGGCATCACGACCCGCTACACCCCGAAGCAGGCCATGATCGTGCTGATCGACGTGCGGCGCGGTCTGCTCGGCTTCCCGAAGAGCCCGTACCTGGTGGAGCACGCGGTCAGCACCGACCAGCTGCGGGCCGCGGTCCGGGACTTGGCGGCGACGGTGCGCGACCGGCTGCCCGGTCCGGGCGTCGTGCGCGAGCGGTCGCGCACGCACCCGTGGTGGACGGGACCGGAGCTGTTCGTCGTGGTCGACGACTACGAACTCGTCTCCGCTCCGGGCGACAACGCGCTGGCGCCGCTGTCCGAGTTCGTGGCGCAGGCCTCCGCGGTGGGCCTGCACCTGGTGCTGGCCCGCGATTCGGCCCGCGCGAACCGCGCGCTGCACGACCCGATCATCGGCAGGATGCGCGAGATCTCCACTCCGGGCCTGCTCATGAGCGCCGACGCCGCCGAGGGCAGGCTCATCGGCAACGTCACCGCGAGCACGCTTCCGCCCGGCCGCGGCACCCTGGTCAGCCGTTCCCTCCGCAGCGGACCTCAGCAGATCCAGATCGCCCACATCCGGCCGGAATGACTCCGCCCCGGATGGCCGGGTGCGATCCCGGCGGTCACTTCACCTGCAGCACCTGTCCGGGCGCCGGGTTCGGCGACAGCGGAATGCGGTAGCGCAAGGTCAGGTAGTCGGCGATGTCGTGGAACAGCGGTGCCGACGACTTCGATTCCGGCGTGCCGCTCTTCGGCGCGTCCAGCATCAGCCCCACCACGAACCGCGGGTTGTCGGCGGGGACGATCCCGGCGAACGTGATCCAGTAGGTGCTGTTGCTGTAGCACTTGCAGGTCGGGTCGATCTGCTGCGCGGTGCCGGTCTTGCCGGAGATCTGGTAGCCCTCCAGCGCCGCGTCCGCGCCGGTGCCCTGCTGCGGTTCCTCCTGGACGACGGCGCGCAGCATGTCCTTCACGGTGTGCGCGGTCTCCGGGTTGACCACCCGCACGCCTTCGGGTCGGGGGCGTTCCACGCGCTCGCCGTCCGGCCCGGTCTCGGCCGCGATCACCCGCGGTGGCACGCGCACGCCGTCGTTGGCGATGGCCTGGTACATGCTGGCCATCTGCAGGACGGTCATGGACAGGCCCTGCCCGATGGGCAGGTTCGCGAACGTGCTGCCGGACCAGTCCTTGCGCGGCGGCACGAAACCGGCGCTCTCCCCCGGCAGTCCGATGCCGGTGGTCTCGCCGAGCCCGAACTTGTGCACCAGGTCGTTGAACCGGTCTTCGCCGAGCCGCTGCGCCGTCATCAGGGTGCCGACGTTGGAGGACTTGCCGAGCACGCCGGTGAAGGTCAGCGGCACCGTGCCGTGCGACCACGCGTCGCGGACGGTCCGGTCGGCCACCTTGATGCTGCCCGGCACCTGCAGCACGGTCTCCGGGCGCAGCAGGCCGTCCTCGATCGCCCCGGCGGCGGTGATCACCTTGTTCACCGAGCCAGGTTCGAACGGGTTGGTCACCGCCGGGTTGCCCAGGCCGTCCGGTCCCCAGGACGGCGAGTTCGGGTCGAAGGACTTGTCGTTGGCCAGCGCGTACACCTCACCGGTGTGCGCGTCGAGCACCACCGCTCCCGCGCTGCGCGCTCCGGCTTTGCGGGCGTAGTCGGAGAGCTTGTTCTGCACCATGTACTGCAGGTCGGAGTCCAGCGTCAGCTCCACGTCGGAGCCGGGCACGGCCGGTTCCAGCTCCCGTTCGGTGCCGGGGATGACGAGGTCGCTGCCCATCGCGGTGTCCGAGACCTTCTTGCCGTCGGTGCCCGCGAGCAGCTTGTCCATCGAGCTCTCCAGCCCGAGGCGGCCTTCGATCTTGCGCGCGTCCTGGCTCCACCGCGCCCCGCCGAGCACGTTCGCCCCGTTCTCGCCCGCCGGGTATTCGCGGGTGGCCCGGTACTCCTCGCCGATCTGCGGGTACTTCTCGGTGATCGTGCGGGCGAGCGCGGGTTCGATCAGCGGGCCGATCGTGGTGTAGGTCGACTTCGAGAACAGCGCCGCGAGCACGTCCTGCTCGGCGACGCGGTTGCCGAGGGTCTTCGTGATGAACCGCGCGATCTCCCGCTTGTACTGGTCCGAGGTGGGTTCCGAGGGATCTTCGGCGTGCGCCTTGTCCTGCTCGTCGGCGAGCCGCGTCGGCGTCGCGTAGAGCTGGCGGGCCTCGCTGCTGAACGCGAGCACGTTGCCGCTGCGGTCGGTGAAGGAACCGCGTTCGGCGGGGATCGCGTCGTTGGTGAAGCGCTGCTGAGCCGCCGCGGCGGCCAGGTCCTGCGCGTCGAAACCCTGCACCATGATCAATTTGGTGCCGGTGAGCACCAGTGCCACGACCAGTAACAACCGGCCGATGCGCAACCGCCTGGCGCTCCCGGCCACGTCGGTGCGCGCGGTCCGCCTCCCCCCGGCGGTCCGCGTCCCCCTGCGCACCATCAGTCCCCCTCCACCGCCGGAATCAGCGCGGCCTGTCGCTGCGGCGCCGGATCTTGCGCTCCGGGCGTCGGGTTCTGCTCGACCGGTTTCGGCGGTGTCGCCGGCCCGGTCGCGGCCTGCGGCTCACCGATCACGTGGACCGAGCCGTCGGGGTGCGTCACCAGGTGCGCGGGCGGTCCGGGCGGCGCCACCATGCCGAGCTCCGTCGCCTTGCGCTCCAGCGCGGGCGTGGAGTCGAGGTTGCTGACCTCGCGCAGCAGCTGCTCGCGGTGCTCGTTGAGCGCGGTGACCTCTTGTTCCGCCTGCTGCAGGCGGTACGAGCCGCCGACGGCGGCGATCGACAGCGACAGCGTCGCCACCAGCCCGACGCCGAGCAGGCCCATCACGGCGACCACCAGCGGGGCTCGCGACGTGGCGACCTTCGCCTGCAGCTGCCGGGCTCGCGGGCGCACCGCGGCCAGCCGCCACTGGCGGGGCTGGCGCTGCTCGGCCGCCTGGCGCTGGCGTCGCGGCCTGCGCTCCACGGTCTCCCTGGCGGAGCGGTCCCGCCGTTCCTCGCGGCGCGCGTAGGCGCGCTCGGCCGTCGCGGACCGGGTCCGCGCCTTCGAGGTCTGGGACTTCTTCTGCGGCTGCGCCTTCTTCGCCGGCTGGGTCTTGGTGGCCTGGTTCTTCGCCGCCCGGGTCGTCGTCGTCTTCGACTTCGTCGCGGAGTTCGACCGCTTGGCCGGGTCCTTCTTCTCCGCGGTGCCGGTGCGCGCTGCGGGCTTCTTGGCGCGTGCGGGTGCCGTCATGCCGCCTCCTTGATCCGTTCGGCGGCGCGCAGCCGCACCGAGGCGGCCCGCGGGTTGTCCGCCGTTTCCCGTTCACCGGCGAGTTCGGCGCCGCGGGTGAGCAGCCTCAGTTCGGGACCGTGGCCCGGCAGTTCCACCGGGAGGTCGACCGGGGTGCGTGACTTCGCGCGTTCGGCCAGTTCGCGCTTGACGATGCGGTCCTCCAGCGAGTGGTACGACAGCACCACGATCCGCCCGCCGGTCGCGAGCGAGTCCAGCGCCGCGGGCATCGCCCTGCCCAGCACGTCGAGCTCGGCGTTGACCTCGATCCGCAGTGCTTGGAAGGTGCGCTTCGCGGGATGCCCGCCGGTGCGGCGGCTGGCCGCGGGCACCGTGTCGTAGAGCATCCGCACCAGGCGGTCGCTGTGGTCGAAGGGCTCCTTGGCGCGTTCCCGCACGATCGCGTTCGCGATCTTCGAGGCGAACCGCTCCTCCCCGTACTGGCGCAGGATCCGCGCCAGCTCGCCGGGCGAGTAGGTGTTGAGCACCTCGGCCGCGGTGCGCTCGGCACCGGGGTCCATCCGCATGTCCAGCGGCGCGTCCTGCGAGTAGGCGAAACCGCGATCGGCCTCGTCCAGCTGCAACGACGACACCCCGAGGTCGAACAGCGCACCGTCCACAGTGGGCAGTTCGAGGTCGGCGAGCACGTCGGCCCACTCGTCGTAGATCGCGTGCACCAGGTGCAGCCGGTCCCGGAAGGGGGCGAGCCGCTGCCCCGCGAGCCGCAGGGCCTCCGGGTCCCGGTCCAGCCCGACGAGCGTCAGCTGCGGGTGCGCCCGCAACAGCGCTTCCGCGTGGCCGCCCATGCCGAGCGTGGCGTCCACCACGACCGCCGGGCCGCCGCTGAGCGCGGGCGCCAGCAGTTCCAGCGTCCGATCCAGCGCCACCGGAACGTGCCGGTCCTGGGCAGAACCCCGCTCGGCGTCTCCTGGCGAGTCCTCCTGCGCCACGGCGGTTCCTCCCTCCCGCAAACCGGTCACTGCTGCCGTGCTCCTCTGTGTTCTCGTGTCGTTGTCGGTTCGTCCGGGTCCGCTGGACCCGATCGCCACCACCTGCCGCGACTCCACCGCGATGGGCGAACCCACCACCGCGCGAGTCCACGGAGGACGAACGCCGTCCCGGCCGTCCGCGACCCGGGCGCCGCCGCCCGGACGGGCCCGTCGCCGCGGCCCGCGCACGTCCGGAGTTCCGCACCCGGCTCGCCGAACCGCGCGAGATCCACCGCTCCTGGTGACCTCAGGTCCCAGTCCGCTCGGGGTGTTCTGGTGCCGGGGAAGGTGCACCAGGACACGTGAGCGGACCGAGGCCTCACGCCACCGGGACCGCTAGAAGACTCCGGGCAGGACCTCCTCCCGGGCCTGCGCGTAGCTCTCCTCGTGCTCGTCGAGGTAGCTCTGCCAGCTCTCGGCGTTCCAGATCTCCAGCCGGTTGATCGCGCCGATCACCACGCAGTCCTTCTCCAGGCCCGCGTAGCGGCGCAGTTCGGCGGTGATCGGGATCCGGCCCTGTCCGTCCGGCCGCTGCTCGTCGGTGCCCGCGAACAGGTACCGCTGGTAGGCGCGGACGGATTCGTTGGTCAGCGGAGCCTCGGCGACCTTGCGGGCCATCTGCTCGAACTCGGCGCGCGGGAAGACGTAGAGGCAGTGGTCCTGTCCTTTGGTGACCATCAGCCCCCCTGCCAGTGCGTCCCGGAACTTCGCCGGCAGCGTCAGACGACCTTTGTCGTCGAGCTTGGGGTTGTGGGTACCGAGGAACATCCCGGTCCACCTCCCCCCTCGGGCCTGCGGCCCGACGACTCCACCTCGACGGGAGACCGGCGATGCCGACCACCCCGCACTCCCCGGAGCCGGGCGGGACCCCCGTCTGCCCCACCGAGCGCCACAGTACCCCACTTCACTCCACCGTCAACCTGGAACGCCGTCCGACGCGCCACGGCGTGTCGGACGTTTGCCCAGCTAGGGGGCCTCTGAAGGAAAGCCCGCGGAGGTGGGGGACGGGTGGGGGCCGCCGGCCGGAAACGACCTCCCGGCGGCCGCCGATCATGCCGGGGAGCACTCCGGGCCGCCTTCGGGCGCCGCCGCGGGTCCGCGGTGGGGGAAGGTGGGGAACGCCCCAGGACACCGGCACCGGTACGGCGGCCGCCTGCGGTTTGGCACACTGCAAAGGCACCTGAGCGCGCGATCGCCGACCACACGACCGCCGATCGCCGGTCGACGGGCGCCGGCAGCGACGTCAACGCGGACGCGGCGTGCCGCTGCGCTCGGAGGAACACCTGGAGGTTGCGTGACGCCCAACATGCCCACGTCCGGCACTGCGTTCGCCGGTGGCGGGCACGCCGACGCCGTGACCCGCGGCAACGGCGGGCACGTGCGGGAGACCGAGCCCGCGACGATCGCCACGCTGCACGGCACCGTGCAGCGGATCGCGGCCAACGTCGAGCAGGTCCTCGTCGGCAAGCCCGAGGTGGTGCGGATCGCACTGGTCACCCTGCTCGCGGAAGGCCACCTCCTGGTGGAGGACGTGCCGGGCGTGGGCAAGACCTCGCTCGCGAAGGCTCTCGCCCGCTCCATCGACTGCACCGTGAACCGGATCCAGTTCACCCCGGACCTGCTGCCCAGCGACATCACCGGTGTCTCGCTCTACAACCGGCAGGCCGAGAGCTTCGAGTTCCGGCCCGGCCCGGTGTTCGCGAACATCGTCGTCGGCGACGAGATCAACCGCGCGTCCCCGAAGACCCAGTCCGCCCTGCTGGAGTGCATGGAGGAGGACCAGGTCACGGTCGACGGCGAGACCTACGCGCTGGACGCGCCGTTCATGGTGATCGCCACCCAGAACCCGATCGAGATGGAAGGCACCTACGCGCTGCCCGAGGCGCAGCGCGACCGGTTCACCGCGCGGGTGTCCATCGGCTATCCCGATCCGCAGGCGGAACTGGCGATGGTCGACGAGCACACCGGCCGCGAACCGATGGAGCAGCTGCGCCCCGTCGCCGACGCCGACCAGATCCGCGCGCTGCTGCGCGCGGTGCGCGGGGTGCACGTGAGCACCGAGCTGCGCCGCTACGTGATCGACCTGGTCACCGCCACCCGCACCTTGCCGGAGCTGCGGCTCGGCGCCTCCCCCCGGTCCACGTTGCAGCTGGTGCGCGCGGCCCGCGCGCAGGCCGCGCTGTCCGGGCGGGACTACGTGATCCCGGACGACGTGCAGAACGTCGCGGTACCGGTCCTGGCGCACCGGCTGGTGCTGACCAGCGAGGCGCGGGCGACTCGTCGTTCCGCGTCCGACCTGGTGGGGTCGCTGCTGCGCCGGGTCGAGGTGCCGCGCGGCGACACCGGGCCCCGGCGGTAGGCCCGTGCTGTCCGGCCTGACCGTCCGGGGCCGCTGCCTGCTCGCCGCGGGCGTGGCCGCGGCGGTGTGCTCGCTCGTGCTCGACGAACGGGACCTCCTGCGGATCGCGGCGTTCGTGGTGGTGCTGCCGCTGCTGGCGCTGCTGCTGGCGAGCCGGGCGCGGCACGGGGTGCGCGTCCGGCGGGAGGTGCTGCCGGGGCGGGTCCCGGTCGGCGGGAACGTCGCGGTGCGCCTGCACGTCACGGGCTCCGGCGGGGTGCCGGTCGGCGGGCTGCTGCTGGAGGACGGCGTGCCGCACGCGCTCGGCGGTCGGCCGCGGTTCCGGCTGGACCACGTGCGCCGGTCGGGCGCGGTGCTGGAGTACCCGGCGAGCCCGGGGCTGCGCGGAATCCACCAGATCGGCCCGTTGCGCACCCGGATCGGCGATCCGTTCGGCCTCACCGAGTTCGAGCACGAACTGGCCGGCCGCAGCCGTCTGGTGGCGGTGCCGAAGGTGGTGCCGCTGGGCGGGTTGCCCGCCGGTTCAGGTCTCGGCACCGGGGAGGACGGGTCGACGCGGCTGCGGGCCGGGCACGGCGACGACGACACGATGGTCCGCGAGTACCGGCACGGCGACGACATCCGGCGCGTGCACTGGAAGAGCACCGCGAAGCGGGACGAGCTGATGGTGCGCGTCGAGGAACGGCCGTGGCACGGCGGCGTGACGGTGCTGCTCGACCGGCGGTCCGCCGCGCACCGCGGGACGGGCGCGGCGGCGAGCTTGGAGTGGGCGGTCTCGGCCGCCGCCAGCATCTGCGCGCACCTGCACGCGAACGGCCAGCAGGTCCGGCTGGTCACGGAGGACGCCGCGACGCTCAGCGGCGGCCCCGGCCCGTTCGACGGCGGCCAGGACGATTCGGCGATGCTGGACGCGCTGGCGGCGGTGCGCCCGTCGGCGCAGCGCGACCTGGTGTGCCCGCAGGATCCGGGCAGCGGTCAGGAACTGATCGCGGTGCTGGGCGCCACGACCACCGCCGGTGTGCAGGAGCTGACCCGGCTGCGCCCGGAGCGGGCGCGCAGCCTCGCGCTGCTGCTGGACGTGCGCACGTGGGCCGGTGATCCGTCCGATGGTTCGTTCGCGCCGCAGCGCACCGCGGAGCGGTTGCGCGCTTCCGGCTGGACCGTGGTCGTCGTCGACGGGCCGCGGTCGTCGCTGGCGGGCGCGTGGGGCAGGTTGTGCCAGGCGGCGCCGGTCGGCACCGCCGGTTCGGGGGCGATGTCGTGAGCACTCGGGTTCGTCCGGCGAGCACGACGGCGGTGTCGACGCTGGCCGCCGTGGTGGCGACGCTGACCGCGTCGACCGCGTTCACCGGCATCCTCGGCGACGGCCGCTGGATCGTCCCGGCGGTGCTGGCGGTCGTCGTGGTCGGCGGCACCGGTCTGCTGGGGCGCACGTTGCGCTGGTGGACGCCGCTGATCGTGCCCGCGCAGGCGGCCGTGCTGGCGATGCTGCTGTCGGCGCTGTTCACCGGGCAGGCGCTGCTGGGGTTCCTGCCGGGTTCGGGTGCGCTCGGCGAGCTGTCCGGGTTGCTCGGTCAGGCGATGACGGTGGCGCGGGAGGGCGTTCCGCCCGTTCCGGTGGAGCTCCCGCTGCAGGTGCTGATCTGCCTCGGACTGGGCGTGGTGGCGCTGCTAGTCGACGTGATCGCGGTGAGCGCGGGCGTGCCCGCCGTCGCGGGGCTGGTGCTGCTGTGCGTGGTGGCGATCCCCGCGTCGCTGGCGCCGAACATGCTGCCGTGGTGGACGTTCGTGGCAGGCGCCGCGGGTTTCGCGTTGCTGCTGGCGTGCTCCGGCAGGCATCGCCACGGCAGCGGCGGCCGGGAGGAACTGGGCCGCCGGGGCGTGGCGCTGGCCGCCGCGGCCGGGGTGGTCTCCCTGCTCACGGGTGTCGTGTTCACCGGGGTGGGCACCGAGGGCCGGTTGCCGGGTGGCGCCGCCACGGGTTACGGGTCGGGCACCGGCGGCATCGGGTTGCGGCCGTTCACGTCGCTGCGCGGCCAGCTCGACCGGGACAGCCCGGTCGACCTGTTCCGGGTGAGGGGGTTGCCGGAGCCCACGTACCTGCGGGCGATGACGTTGCAGCACTTCGACCCGGGCCGCGGGTGGGAGCTCGGCACGCTCAACGCCGGGGTGGACGCCCGCGAGCCGCTGCCGCTGCCGACGGGCACGAACACGCTGGCGCAGGGCCCGACGGCCACGGTGAACATCGATCCGGTCGGCTACCGCGATCCGTGGCTGCCGATCTTCGGCCTGCCGCGGTCCGTGGACGGGATGGGTGATCAGTGGCGCTACGACCCGGGCAGCGGTGTCGTGTTCACCCAGACCCGCCAGGAGAGCAGGCCGTACGTGGAGACGGTCACGTTGCCGTCCCCCACTCCGCAGCAGCTGCGCGAGGCGAACGGCCCGGTGGACGTGGCCCCGGAGTACTTGAACACCGATGGTGTGTCGCCGCGCATCGCGGAGCTGTCCCAGCGGCTCACAGCGGACGCGCCGACCGACTTCGACAAGGCCGTGGCGCTGCAGCGGTTCTTCACGGACCGTTCGAACGGGTTCCGGTACGACCTGAGCACGGGCCCGTCGACGAGCGGGAACGCCTTGGAGGACTTCCTGTTCCGCGGCAAGCGGGGCTTCTGCGAGCAGTTCGCCTCGTCGATGGGCGTGCTGCTGCGCTCGGCGGGAGTGCCCGCTCGGGTCGCGGTCGGGTTCACCTCCGGCTACCGCGACGGGGACGAGCGCGTGATCAGCACGAACGACGCGCACGCCTGGGTGGAGGCGTACTTCCCGCAGTACGGCTGGGTCACGTTCGACCCGACTCCGCTGGCCGATGGCCGCACGGCGCTGCCCGAGTACTTGAACCCGCCCGCCCCCGCTCCCGCTCCGACGCCGGATTCGGGCGAGCAGCAGCAGCCGACGGAGTCCACCGCTCCCCAGCCGGAGGCCCCCGTCCCCGGTGACGCCGAGCAGGCCCCGGCTCCTGAGGCGCCGCGGCCTGGTTCCGGTGGTGCGTGGGTCGCGACGGGTCTCGTCCTGCTGGCGGCGCTGCTGCTGGGCATGGCGCCCGCGGTGCTGCGCGAGATCAGGCGCAGGCGGCGGCTGACCGCGATCCGCGCGGACGCGCCCGGCGCCGCGGGCTCGGCTTGGCGAGAGCTGCTGGACGAGTTCACCGACCGAGGCGGCGCCCCCGCTGACACCTCCGCGACGGTGCGCTCCACGGCGGCGACCATCATCACCACCCACGACCTGGACGAGGACGCCGCCCGAGCGGTCCACGACCTGGTCACGGCGGTGGAACGAGAGTGGTACGCCCCCACCGGCCACACCACGACCACGATGGCACCACCCCCCGCCGACACCCTCGCCCGAGCCCTCAGCGCCCTCCAGCACCGGTCTCCCCTGACCTGGCGCCAACGCCTCCTCCCCCGCTCAGTGCTCCCCCACCGCCCCGACCAGCAAGACACAACCCCCTGACACCACCCGGAGCACACAACCGCCCAGCTGAGCGACCGAAGTCGGCTCACCGGGAAGAAAACCCCAGGCCAAGAGCCCGCGCAGCAACCGGCGAAGCCCACCAGCAAGGCCGCCCAGCACCAGAAGGCGGCACCTCGACCGGCAAAGCCACACAGCAGGCAAGCAAAGCCCCACCGAAGGCAACACCCAGCGGCAAAGCCGCGCCTGCCTAGCAGCCGAAGGCCGTGCCTAGCGGCGAAGCCGCGCCTTGAGCGGGCGAAGCCACGCCTGTCTTGCGGCGAAGCCGTGCCTGTATTCGCGCAGCGAATAGCCCACGTCGAAAAGCCGCCCACCGGCGGGTTCTCAGTCGCTTCCTCGCGAGGACAGCTTTTTCCCTCGTGGCGGAGCCACTCGGGAAAAAGATCCCGCAGCGAGGAAGCGACTGAGGTTCCGCCACCCGGACACCAAAGCAAAACGAGCCGTGGAAGCAATCCCTAAAGCCGACCTTCCACCGCACCACAGCAACCACACGCCCAAACCGGGGAAGGCTCTCAAACCCGACCCCACACGCCAAGCCGAACCCGACACCCCAACCCCACGCCAAGCCGAACAAGACTCCAAAGCCCAACAAACCCGGCGACCGAGGGTCACCGGGTTGATGGTGCAAGTGGGCTGTCGTCCGGGGTTACTGCTCGAACCGCTTCCGGAAGCGTTCTTCCATCCGCTGGGCGAACGACCCGCGTTCCCGCGGTTCGGGCTTCTTCCGGTCACCGCCGGAGGAGCCTGCGTTCGCTTCCCCTTCGGATTCCGCTTCTTGGCTGCCACCGCGCATCGCGGACAGCACTAGCACGGCGCCGCCGAACATCACGAGGAAGCCGAACACGCTCACCACGGGGATGTCGGCCGGTTTGAACGGCAGCACCACGCCGAGCACCAGCAGGATCAAACCGAGCGCGAACACGGCGATGCCTTGCAGGCGGCGGCGCCGCGACGGACGGTGCAACCGTCCACCGCGCACGGTGGAGACGAACTTCGGATCCTCGGCGTAGAGCGCGCGCTCGATCTGGTCGAGCAGTCGCTGCTCGTGCTCGGAGAGCGGCATGGCTCCTCCTCCGGCACAGGTAACTCGTGGCGCCGGAGACTCGGAGGCACGCCTCCGAGTGGGAACCCGGCGAACGCTTGGGGGCGTCACCGTCGAGGATACGGTTCCCGCGACGCCACGACTACCCGCAGGGGTCAGGTGACGGATGCAAGGTTGCCGACATCATCCCCTCGGATCAACCGAACGGCCCAACACCTGGGATTCGACCCGGGTCGCCGTCCCGGTTCGCCTCGTCGTCCGGGCCGTTGCGGTCACCCTGGGAGACGTCCGATGGCGTGCAGCCGGGTCGCGATGTCCCGCAGCGGCGGGGTGGCGGCGACCGCGCGTTCGAGTTCGGCGAGCGTGTCGGCGCCTTGCCCTTCGTGGACCGATCCGGGCACCAGGTCGCTGAACACGCCTTGGCCTTGCACGAGGTCCACGACGAGTCCCGCTTCCCGCATGCGCAGCGCGAGTTCGTCTCCGTCGAACCGGCGCAGCACGGTGTCCCCGTCGCCGTCGTGCCTGCCGTCGGGGTCCCGGAACACGTGCAGCGCGTCGGCGGGCCGCCCGGCGAGCGCTCGGGCCAGCACCGCCGCGTAGCGGTTGGACACGAGCACGGACACGGCGCCGCCGGGGGCGGTGGCGGTGACCAGCGAGGCGAGGGAGGCGGCCACGTCGTCGACGTATTCGAGCAGGCCGTGGCCGAGGACCAGGTCGGCGCCGCCGGGCGGCGCGAACGCGTGCAGCGCTTCGGTGTCGCCTTGCAGCGCGGTGATCAGCTGCGCCACTCCGGCGTCGGCGGCGCGGCGTTGCAGGGTGGCCAGCGCGTTCGGGCTGGGGTCGACGACGGTGACCTCGCAGCCCGCGGAGGCCAGCGGTACGGCCCAGACTCCGCTGCCGCCGCCGACGTCCAGGACGCGGGGCGGGCGTCCGTCCCGGCGCGCACGGGCCTCGGTGATCTCTTCTTCCAGCACCCGGTGGACGGCGTCGGATCTCATGGGCAGCAGCGTAATGGCGGGTCAGGCACGGCGACGCACCGGCGGGGCGGGACGCCGGGGCGCAGCAGCACACGAGATCGGGCCTGTTCCGTAGGCTACGGGCGTGCAAACGGTGGCAGTGCTCAGCCTCAAGGGCGGTGTCGGGAAGACGACCGTGGTGCTCGGGCTCGCTTCGGCGGCCATGCGCCGCGGCGCGCGGACCTTGGTGGTCGATCTTGATCCGCAGTGCAACGCGACGGCCGCGCTGGAACCGGACGAGACCCGCCTCGGTCTCAGCGATGTCCTCGCCGACCCGCGGGCGGAGGTGGTGCGTTCGGCGGTCGCTCCCAGCGGGTGGGGCGAGGAGGTCGACGTCCTGGTCGGTTCGGAGGACGCCGAGCTCTACAACGGCGGCCCGGACGACGGCAAGGGCGGCTTGGCGAAGCTCACCGAGGCCTTGTCCGCGCTGGATTCGCTGATCGCCGAGGGTGAGCTGCCGTACCAGCTGGTGCTGCTGGACTGCCCGCCGTCGCTGGGCAGGTTGACCCGGTCGGCGTTGATCGCCGCTGACCGCGCGCTGCTGGTCACCGAGCCGACGATCTTCGCGGTGTCCGGGGTGCAGCGCGCGTTCGAGGCGGTGCAGGCGGAGCGCGCGGCGAACAATCCGCGGCTGCAACCGCTGGGCGTGGTGGTCAACCGGGTGCGACCGCGGTCGCACGAGCACCAGTTCCGCATCGAGGAGTTGCGGGAGATCTTCGGCCCGCTGGTGATGCCGGTGGCGTTGCCGGATCGGCTCGCGGTGCAGCAGGCGCAGGGCGCGTGCCTGCCGATCCACCAGTGGGGCACGCCGGGCGCCCGCGAGGTGGCGTTGGGCTTCAACCTGCTGCTGGCCCGGACGTTGCGCGCGGGCCGGCGCAGGCCGGGCACCGAGCCGGCGCTGGACGATTCGTTCGACGACGATCCCGGCGATCACGACCCGGAGCTCGACGACGGGTCGCTGCCGGGGGCCTGATGCCCGAGGGGGACACGGTGTTCCTGAGCTGCCATCGCCTGCACCGGGCGTTGGCGGGCGAAGTGGTGGTGCGCGGCGAGTTCCGCCATCCGCGGCTGGCGGAGGTGGACGTGACCGGCCGGACGGTGCGCGAGGTGCGCCCGGTGGGCAAGCACCTGCTGGTGCGCTTCGAGGGCGGCTGGACGTTGCACAGCCACTTGCGCATGGAGGGTGCTTGGCACTTGTACCCGCCGGGGGCCCGGTGGCGTCGTCCGGCGCACCAGGTCCGCGCGGTGCTCACGGTGGCGCGGTGCAGCGCAGTGGGGTTCGAGCTGCACGAGCTGCGCTGGATCCGCACGGCGGACGAGGGCGAGCTCGTCGGGCACTTGGGGCCGGATCTGCTGGCCGAGGGGTGGGATGCGGCGTCGCACGCCGAGGCGGTGCGCCGCCTCACGGCGGATCCGGCCCGCGAGGTCGGTGCGGCGCTGCTGGACCAGGCGGTGCTGGCGGGCTTGGGCAACATCTACCGCACCGAGGTGTGCTTCTTGCTGCGGCGAGCGCCGTCGACGCCGGTGGCCGAGATCGACGCGGACCGGGCGGTGCTGCTGAGCCGTCGCCTGCTGCTGCGCAACGCTTGGCACCCGGAGCAGTCCACGACCGGCGATCCGCGCCGCGACGCCCGCCACTGGGTGTACGGCCGCCGCCACTGCCTGCGCTGCGGCGGCCCGGTCACCCGAGACGCACCCCCCGGCGACCGGATCACCTACCACTGCCCCCACTGCCAACCGTGAGTTCCGGACCGGCCAGCGCGCCCAGTCACGACCAGCCGGGTTCGTCCTCGTCCTGTCAGCGGCGAAGCCGCTGAGCAGCGACCAGCTTGAGCAAGCCGAACACCCGCGGGTTCTCAGTCGTCTTCTCGCGAGGACGGCTTTTTCCCTCGTGGCGGAGCCACTCGGGAAAAAGATCCCGCAGCGAGAGAACGCTGAAGTTCCGCCACCCGACCACCCGAGCAGGACGAGACCGGAGCCCCCTCACACCTCACGGTGGGTGGAGATGGTGTCTGCTAGGCCGCGTAGCACGGGATACACGAGCACGATGCCGATGGAGCCCCACACGAGTCCGGTCAGGCGCAGCGCTCCCAGCGACAACGTCAGGTCGCCGACTCCGGCGACGAGGGCGGTGCCGAGCACGGTGAGGTTGACGGGGTCGGCGAAGTCCACGCCCGCTTCGCTCCAGATCCGCACGCCGACGAGCGCGAGCACGCCGACGACGACGAACAGCGCTCCGCCGAACACGCCCAGCGGCATGGTGCTGATCAACGCGCTCAGCTTGGGGCAGAACGCGAGGAGCACGGCGCCGACGGCGGCGATCATGCACGCCGCGGTCGAGTAGACCCGTGCCGCGGCCATCACGCCCACGTTCGGGGCGTTGCTGCTGAGCGCCGAGCCGCCACCGGCGCCGGCCAGGGCGGTGGCGAGGCCGCCGCCGATGAGCGCGTCGCCGACTTGGCCGTCCAGGTTCCGCCCGCTCATCGCGGCCACGGCTTTGACGTTGCCGACGAGTTCGGCGAGCACGACCAGCACCATGGGCGCCACGAACGGCACCGCGGACAGGTGCAGCTGCGGGCTGACGAGTTCGGGCAGCCCGAACCAGGGCGCGCGGGCGACGGCGTCGAGCCGGGCCGGGTCGACCTGCCCGAGCAGGGCGGCGCTGATCCAGCCGCCGAGCACGCCCAGCAGCACGGCGAGCCGCCGCGACATCCCGCGGCTGAGCACGGTCGCGAGCACCACGATCACCAGGGTGATGGCGGCGGGCACGGGCTGGACGCCGAACGAGGACACGGCTTGCGGCGCGAGGCTCAAGCCGATCATCAGCACGATGCCCCCGGTGACGACCGGGGGCATCGCCGTTTCCAGCAGGCGCACGCCGAGCGCTTTGACCGCCACCCCGAAGGTGCACACGACCAGGCCGACCATCATGATCGCGCCGAGCAGCGCGCCTTGGCCGGCGCCGCCGTGGTCGACGGCGGCGCCCATCGGCACCACGAACGCCACGGAGGCGCCCAGGTAGGCGGGGACCCGGTTGCGGGTGATGAGCAGGAAGAGCAGCGTGCCGAGGCCGGACAGCAGCAGTGTCGTGGAGGCGGGGAATCCGGTCAGCAGCGGCACGAGCATGGTGGTGCCGAACATGGCGATCAGGTGTTGCAAGCCGAAGCCGACGGTCAGCGGCCAGCTGAGCCGTTCGCCGGACCCCACGACCGCTTCGTCCACCAGCTGACGACCGTCGCCGTGCACGGTCCACAACGCCACAGTGCCCTCCCCGACTTTCCCCTCCCCGGGGAAACGTTGCCACGTAACGTAGCGACAGTGGGAAGATTACTATTCGGCATCACATAATCAACCCGTCATGGGCTCATTCGAGTGAAAAATGGGTCACGCGTACTGACGTGGAGTCATCAGGGCGTCGTGCTTGACCGGTGCTTTCGTCACTGGCGGGACGAGTCCGCGGTCCCGCTCCCCCAGCCCAGCTCGTGCAGCGCGGTGGCGAGCCCGGCCAACCTGTCCGTGGCGTCCTGCACCGCGTGGCGCTGCTCCGGCGCCCCGCTGGCCGCGACCGCGCGTCCCGCGGCGGCGACCAGGTAGCGGTAACCCTCGATGCCTTCGTCGAGTTCGTCGCGCAGGCGTTTCGCGTCGGCGCGCAGCTCGTCCTGCTCGGTCGCGGGCACGTGCGGCAGCGCCGCTTCCACCGCCTGCAACCGGGAAGCGACCTCGCGCAGCGCCGTCGCGGCCCGGTTCGCGGTGGCGCGAGCATCGTCGGCTTCGGCGAAACCGTCCGCGGTGAGCTGCGTCAACGCCTGGTGCATGCTCTGCTCGGCGTCGCGCAGCAACCGCATGGGTTCGCGCGCCCGCGAGCCGCTCGGCGGCAGTTCCACGGGTTCCGGCGCCGGTTCCGGCAGCGGCGCCTTGAGCAGCCGCCGGTAGCGCCGCCATTCGGCGAACGAACCGAACGCGGCCGCGACGGCGACCCCGCCGAGGCCGAACGCGGCGACGTCGAGCGAGGTCTCCAGCACGCCCGGGGCCACCGGGATGCCGAACTGGTGCGGCGCGAACGACACGTACGCGCCGGCACCGAGTCCACCCGTGCTCACCACCCCGGCGGTGGCGTTCTGCCGTGCGCGCTTGCGCTTGCGCAGCAGCCGCGCACGGGGATCCCGCCACTGGGCGAGCTTGCGGCGGACCTGGCCGACGACGGGGCCGCGCAGCTCACGCAGCGCGGCCTCGCCCCATTCCGCGAGTTCGTTCTTCCGCGGCGGCATCGTCTCGGCCGATCAGGCCTGGCCGGTCTGCGGGTTCTGCTGCTGCTGCGGGCGGGTGGCCGGCTCGGCCACGTCCCCGCTGGCCTGCTGTCCCCCGGTGACCTGCTGCTGGCCGCCGCCCATCGAGGCGCGGAGCTGCTCCAGCCGGTTGGCGCCCGCGGCGTCGACGGAGGCCTGCTGGACCTCCATCATCCGGCCCTGCACGCTGTTCTGCGCCAGCTCCGCCTCACCGAGCGCGGTCGAGTAGCGCTTCTCGATCTTGTCGCGGACCTCGTCCAGCGACGGCGTGGTGCCGGGCGCGGCCATGTCGCTCATCTGCTTGAGCGAGTTCGACGCCTGCTCCTGCATCTTCGCCTGCTCCAGCTGGCTGAGCAGCTTCGTGCGCTCGGCGATCTTCTGCTGCAGCATCTGCGAGTTGCGCTCGACGGCCTGCTTGGCCTGCTCGGCGGACTGCAGCGACTGGTCGTGCAGCGACTTGAGGTCTTCCACCCCCTGCTCGGCGGTGACGAGCTGGCTCGCCAGCTGGCTGGCGGTCTCCTCGTACTTCTGCGCCTTGGCGACGTCGCCTTCGGCGCGCGCCTGGTCGGCCATCACCAGGGCCTGCCTGGCCGAGGACTGCAGCTTCTCGACTTCGCCGAGCTGGCGGTTGAGCTTCATCTCAAGCTGCCGCTGGTTGCCGATCACCGAGGCCGCCTGCTGGGAGAGTGCCTGGTGCTGGCGCTGCGCATCCTCGATGGCCTGCTGGATCTGCACCTTCGGGTCGGCGTTCTCGTCGATCTTCGACGAGAACGACGCCATCAGGTACTTCCAGAACTTCACGAACGGATTGGCCATCTCCTCCGCCTGCCTTCTCTCCTGCCGGTGCTGCCCGTGCGCGTTGTGCGACCGCCGCGAACCTCGACCCGACGTCTGAGGTCCGGCGCGAGCCGGCTTCAGCCACGTCGTGTCCTGTCCTCATGATGCCGCCGCACCCATCGTGTCAGGGCGCGGTGTCCGGTTCCACCAGGATGCGTAGATCTCCGGGGATTTCCCCCGGGGACCACGAACGGTCACGACATGATCGAACCAGCACCGCCACCCGAGCTTTCGCCCGGGTGGCGGCCACGGTCCGCACGGTCCACCTGATCAACGCGGCGGAGCCCCGAGAGGTTCCTTCAGGCCGCGACCACCACGCCGCCGGAGCTGCGCAGCGGCGGGCTGATCCGCTGGCTGAGCACCGGCTGCAACCGGTGTTCCTCGGTGAGGTCTTCGCTGGAGAGCTGCGCGTCGATTCCCGCTGCCTCGGTGTCGGCGAAGTCGGCGCCGGACAGGTCGGCTTCGCTGAGGTCGGCCCCCATCAGGCTCGGCACCAGGCGACCACCGTCGAAGTCCGCGGTCCGCTGCTCGACCATCGCCGGGGCGAGCACGGAGCCCGAGCCGTCGAGGTCACCGGCGACCGTGACCAGCAGTTCCGGCAGTGGCAGGTCCAGCGCGCCGCAGATCGAGGACAGCAGCTCGCTCGACGCTTCCTTGCGCCCCCGCTCCACCTCGGAGAGGTAGCCGAGGCTCACCCGGGCGGCGCGCGAGACATCTCGCAGCGTACGAGACTGAGCGGTCCGGGCGCGGCGCAGCCTTTCACCGACTGCTTCCCGCAACAACACGGTCATCGCGCGCCTCCCTCCTTCGTCGCTTACATCGTGCGCTACGCGTCAACGCCCCCTACGTTACTCATCGCGACGCGGTTTACGAGAGCGATCACCCTCTAATCCGCCGAGGGCGAACGTCCGCGCACCGGCGCGCAAGCGCGAATCGGTGACGATTCCGCAGCACTGGGCCGTCTGGACACTCCGCACCCTCAACGAAGAATCGTGGCGAAGTGTTCCAACGCCACTCGAACGGCCGCCGTCCGCACGGCCGCGCGATCACCGTCGAGCCTAGTGGAGAGCACGGTGGTGCCGGTCGCTCCCGCGAATCCCAGGTGCACGGTGCCCGGTGCGGCCCCGTCCTGCGGGTCCGGTCCGGCGACCCCGGTCAGGCCCACTCCCCAGGTGGCCCCGCAGCGCTCGCGCGCTCCGGCCGCGAGCTGCTCGGCCACCTTCGGCTGCACCGCGCCACCGGCCGCCAGCAGCGCGGGGTCGACCCCGGCGAGGTCGGACTTCAGGTCGGTGGCGTAGACGATCAGCCCGCCGCGCACGACGGCGCTGGCGCCGGGCACGTCGGTCAGCACGACCGCCAGCAGTCCCGCGGTCAAGGATTCGGCCGTGGCGACGGTCTCGCCGCGACCGCGCAGCAGTTCCAGCACGTCGGCCGCGCCGGCGGTCGAGCCGGTCACGAGCGCGTCGCCGTCGTCCGGCGGCCTTGCGCCCGCAGCCGCACGGCCTGCACCACGTAGTCCACTCCGGTCACCACGGTGACCAGCACCGCGGCGCCCATCACGATCCAGCGCACCGGTTCGATCAGCCCGCCGAGCGGCACCAGGTACGCGGTGATCGCGATGGCCTGCAGCAGGGTCTTGAGCTTCCCGCCGCGGCTGGCGGGGATCACGCCGTGGCGGATCACCCAGAACCGCAGCAGTGTGACGAACAGCTCCCGCGCGATGATCAGCAGCGTGACCCACCACGGCAGGTCGCCGACCACGCTGAGGCCGATCAGCGCGGCCCCGGTCAGCGCCTTGTCCGCGATCGGGTCGGCGATCTTGCCGAAGTCGGTGATCAGGCCGCGCTTGCGGGCGAGTTCGCCGTCGATGCGGTCGGTGATGGCGGCGACCAGGAACACGACGACCGCGGCCCACCGCCACAGCGGCTGGTGCCCGTCCTCCCACAGCAGCGCCACCAGGAACACCGGTACCAGCGCGAGCCGGGAGACGGTCAGCACGTTGGCGATGTTCAGCAGCGGCACCTGGCGGGGCTCCCCGCCTTGAGCGGGTGATCCCGAGGCCGCGCCTTCGGTCGTCATGGTGTCTCCCCGGACCGTTGCCGTTCGGGCTCGTCGCCGATGGGGCGCACCACGAGGTCGACGCCTTCGCTGGCGATCACCCGGCAGTGCAGCACGTCGCCCACGGCGACCGTCCCAGGATCAGTGACGAGGCATTCGCCGTCCACCTCCGGGCCCTGGTGCTCGGCGCGCCCGGCGCAGCCGTCCTCGTGCTCGGTGTCGCGTTCGATCAGCACCCGGACCTCGCTGCCGATGCGGTCTTCGGCGCGCTGGTCGGTGAGTTCGTCGACGAGCGCGGACATCGCGGCGACGCGTTCGGCGACGACGTCCTCGTCGAGCTTGCCGTCGAAGCCTTCGGCTTCGGTGCCGTCCTCGTCGGAGTAGCCGAACACGCCGACGGCGTCGAGCCGGGCGCGGGTGAGGAAGTCGCGCAGTTCCGCGAAGTCCTCCTCCGTCTCGCCGGGGAAGCCGACGATGACGTTGCTGCGGATCCCGGCTTCGGGCGCGAGCTCGCGGATCTGGTCGATGAGCCCGAGGAAGGATTCGGTGGAGCCGAAGCGCCGCATCCGGCGCAGCACGGTTTCGCTGGCGTGCTGGAAGGACAGGTCGAAGTAGGGCGCGACGCCGGGCGTGGTGGCGATGGCGCGGACCAGGCCGGGCCGGGTCTCCGCGGGCTGCAGGTACGACACGCGCACGCGGTCGATGCCGTCGATGCCCGCGAGCCGGGGCAGCAGGGTCTCCAGCGCGCGGGCGTCGGAGAGGTCCTTGCCGTAGGAGGTGGAGTTCTCGCTGACCAGGAACAGCTCGCGCACGCCCTGGGTGGCCAGCCAGGCCGCTTCCCCGAGGACTTCGTCGGGCTTGCGGGACAGGAAGGAGCCGCGGAAGGCGGGGATGGCGCAGAACGTGCACCGCCGGTCGCAGCCGGAGGCCAGCTTCAGCGAGGCGACGGGGGCGTCGTCCAGCCTGCGGCGCGTCACCCGCGTCGAGGGCACCCAGCCGTGGCCGGGCACCGCGACCTCGGCCGCGGCGGCGGGTCGTTCGACCGGGGTGATCGGCAGCATGGTGCGCCGGTCCCGCGGCTGGTGCGAGGCGAGCGGGCGGTCCTCGATCACGTCGTCGAGCCGCTCGGCGAGCTGCGCGTAGTGGTCGAAGCCGAGCACCGCGTCCGCTTCGGGCAGCTGGTCGGCGAGTTCCTGCCCGTAGCGCTCGGCCATGCAGCCCACCGCGACGACCTTCGCGCCGGTGTCGGCGGCGGCCAGCAGCGTGTCCACCGAGTCCTTCTTCGCCGATTCGACGAAACCGCAGGTGTTGACGACCACGACGTCCGCGGAGTCCTCACCGTCGACCAGGTTCCAGCCGCGCTCGTGGAGGTTCCCGGCGAGCTCTTCGGAATCGACTTCGTTGCGCGCGCATCCCAGAGTGACCATGGACACTCGGCGCGGTGTGGACCCAGCAGGCATGACCCGAGGTTAGCCGTCGCCCTGAGCCCCGCTGCGCCCGCGCCCGGTCAGCGCTGCAGCAGGACGTCGACGGGGATCTCCGCGGCCACGTCCCCCGGCAGCTTCAACGTCTCACCGGAGGCGTAGGTCGCGGCGCTGCGGTACTCGCCGCCCTCCGGACGCCACAGCACCTTCGCCTCGCGGTGGCGCCGGTCGCCGATGAGGTACACGGGGATTCCGGCCCGCGCGTAGGCCTCGGGCTTGATCCGCAGATCGTCCTCCCAGTTCGAGGAAGTGATCTCGACGACCAGGTGGAACACGTCGGCCGGGTACTGACCACCGGGCTTGCGGTGGTCGCGGAAGTCCTCGTCGACCACGGAGAGGTCCGGTAGCGCGTAGTCACCGGGCCCGTCGGGCAGCGCGACGCCGATGTTCTGGAGCACCTCGAACTGATCTTCTTCGACCGAGGCACGGTCCAAGATGCGCATGAGCCTGGTCAAGGCGACCGCGTGGCCGCCGTCGGGAGGTGGAGTCACGACGACCCTTCCGCTGATCGCTTCGATCCGGAAGCCGTCCAGCTCGGGGTTCCGCCACAGCCGCTCTGCGGTCTCGCGCGCGGTAGGGGTCTCGTCCGAGCACTCCGGGGATTCCGGGTGGCGGTCGTGCGTTCTGCGTTCAGGCATCGTGGCGGTCATCCCCCACCTCCTGGTTCGAGCCTAGCGCACAGCACCACCGTCGGTAACGATCATATCACTGTGCGAAGTCGGCCGATTACCGTGTGCAGCCCAAGGGCACGTCGACTCCAGCGTGCCGGAAAGGTAGCATCTTGACCATGCATGATTATGCGGCCGAGGTGATATCGATTCGGCGGGCACGGGTGGGGGACGTCCGCGGGATCAAAGCCCTGGTCGACTCGTACGCGGGCAAGGTGCTGCTGGCCAAGGAACTCGTGACGCTCTACGAGCACGTCCAGGAGTTCTGGGTCGCCGAGCTCACCGCGCCCGACGGCCCGCCCCGCGTGGTCGGCTGCGGCGCCCTGCACGTGCTGTGGGAGGACCTCGCCGAGATCCGCACCGTCGCGGTCGATCCGGCTGCCCGCGGTCACGGCGTCGGCCACCGTGTGGTCGGCCGTCTCGTGGAGCTCGCCGTCGAACTCGGCCTGACCCGCGTCTTCGTGCTCACCTTCGAGACCGCGTTCTTCCAGCGCCACGGCTTCGCCCCGATCGACGGCGCCCCGGTCTCCCCCGACGTCTACGACGAGATGCGCCGCTCCGCCGACGAGGGCGTCGCCGAATTCCTCGACCTCCCGTACGTCAAACCCAACACCCTCGGCAACACCAGGATGCTCCTGGAACTCCCCACCTGACGAGCCTCACGTCGCACGCCCGTCCATCACATCGACCAGCCGCCAGACGCCACTGGACGGATTGCGCTGGTGCTCGCATTCGTGCTCGCACCTGCTTTCGGCCCGCGCCCGCGCATCGGGCCAAACCGTCCTTGTAGTCGTCGAACACGATCGAAGCCTTCTCGTAGTGGCGCACATGACGCTTGAGCCTGCTCGCGGCCGCCCGGTAGTCGTGTAATGCCCCACCGAAATCCTCGAAGTGCAGGAGCAGCCAGTACTCGAAGCACGGGTTGGACACCGCCAGCGTGATGTTCGCCTTCTTCGCGGCAGAACGCGCCGCATCGATGTCGAATTCGTCCACGTCGACCACGCACCAGATCTCGTCGTAAGCACCGGGGTTCCTGCTCCGCCACCGCTTGGCCTTCGCCACCAACGTGACCGGATCGACCGCCTCGCTCTCCAACTGCACGTCGACGGCCAGGGTCCGGAGGTGCGAGTGCAGCGCGCGGAGATACTGGCGCTCGGTCTCCGCCGCGCCGCACAGCACCAGCACGAGGGGCTTCGAGGTCAGCTTGGGTCGACGACGTCCACCCCTGTTCTCCCGGCGGGTCACCGGTCGGCCCCGAACGCCTCCGCGAATCGCTCGGCCGCCAGGAACGGGACCGCGCCGTAACTGCCGTGCAGGTAGCGCCGTTCGTAGTTCTCGCTCTTGCGCGGTTTGAAGTCGGACAGCGCGTAGAGCGAGCTCCGTCCGGCGCGGTCCTTCTCCACGAACCACACCGAATCACGCGGAAGCGATTCCTCGCCGAGCATCGTGCCGAGCAGGCTCGTGTCGTGGGTGGTGAGGATCAGCTGAGCCTGGCTGGTGTTGATCCGCTGGTCCAGGAACAGGCCGATCAGCCGGGAGGTGAGCAACGGGTGCAGGCTGGTGTCGATCTCGTCGACGACGAGGACGGAGCCGGCGCGGATTGCGGACAGGACTACCGGCAGCAACCCGATCCACTGCTGCGTGCCTTCCGATTCGTCGCGGAGGTCGAACAGCTCGTCGCCGCCTTCCGCGTGTACGAACTTGAGCAACATCTCCACGTCCGGGCCGCGCGCCTCCAGTTCGGCGATATGAGCCTTGACGCGCTCCGCTTCTTCGGACTCCCCTGCTTCCTCGGCCCGCTTGGCGCGCCAGAGGTACGAATCGATGCGGCTGCGATCTTCACGCCGCTCCACCTGGACGTCCGCGATGCCGAGGTCTGCCGCTCTGATCAGGTTCAACACCTGTTCCCGAGATGTGTCACCACGTTCCAGGAGCTCGGCGAGCCGTCGAGCTCCGAACGCCGCTGGGCGACTGGCAGCGGATCTCCGGAATCGCATGGTTCGCACGAACCACCGGTGAACCGGCTGGATCTCGTCGAACCGGGACTGCCCTGCCACGGAGAGCAGCAGGGCGTTCTCCCGAGTCATCTCCTCCAGTACCTCGCGCTTGACCTTCGCCGTCCGGACGGTCGAGCCGAACTTCACCTCACGGCCTTCACGTTCGAAGAGCACCCGGCGCCGGTTCTCCGGATACGAGTAGAGCCACTCCTCGCGCACGGCGGAGTCGTCCAGGACGAACCCGTAGGTGTAGCGGACGGACTCGATGAGCAGCTCGACGACGAAGGTCGAGGGTTCTGCTCGTAGCGCGGGGTCGAGCCGGAACGGTCGCCTCGGCACACCATCGTCACCGTCCGCGTCCCAGTGGCCGAAGGAATCCACCACTGCCGACCGCATGAACCGCAACCCGTCCAGCAGGTTGGATTTGCCGGACGCGTTGGCCCCGTAGATCGCCGCCACCGGCAGGACTTCACGCGTCTTGTCGTAGGCGGGCATCAGGAGCAGCTCCTGCTCCTCCGCGAACGAGCGGTGGTTGCCGAGCCGGAAGCTCCGGAGCATGAGACACCTTCCGTGGTCGAGCTTCAAGCCTTCTCGTGCAAGTTAACCGCAAAAAACGGCCTGGAGGTACCTCAACAGGCGTGTTCGCAACGACACCATCGGGCGATCACCGCTCAGAAGAGGTCGGCGACGGCTTCGGTGGTTCTGGTCGGGTCTTCCAGCCAGAGTTCGTGGGTGATGTCGTCCAAGCGGCGGACGTCCCAGCCGAGGCGTTCCAGGTCGGCCGCCAGTTCCGGGGGCACGACCGCGTCGCCTTCGGCGGAGAGCAGCACGGTGCTGGGCACGGCGGGCGCAGCGGGGACGAACGGGTGGTGGGCGATGTCCCGGTACACCTCGCCGATCATGCGCCGGTCGAACTTCCGCTTGGCCTGCGCGGTGAGTTCGCGGGTGCGCGGGGTGTGCGCCGCGGCGGCCTGCTGCTGGTGGCCGCGGCGGGCGAGGGCGCTGATCACGAGGCTCAGCGTCGGGGCCGCCCAGAACAGCCGGGCGCGCCAGCCGCTCGTGGGCAGCGCCAGCTGGAACCCGGGGTCCAGGTACAGCGCGTACCGGGGTGCGAGCGCTTCGACCGCGCGGGGCACGATCGAACCGCCCAGCGAGTGGCAGGCCAGCACGTCCAGGCCCGTCGGCAGCGTGTCGACGAGGTCCGCGGCGAAGTCGTCGATCAGGTAGGAGTCGCCGCGCGGGCTGTCCCCGTGGCCGCGCAGGTCGACCGCGATCACGGTGTGCTCGCCACCGTCGACCAGCGGCGCGGCGAAGTCGTGCCACAGCTCGCCGGACTGCCCCAGGCCGTGCACCAGGCCGACAGTGCTGGGTCCGTCGCCGAACGTCGTCGTGTTGAGCTTCATCGCCGTCCGTCTCCGCAGGTGATCGACACCGAGCCTAGGCGGCGGCGTGGCGCCGTCCCCGAGACCACCGGGCACCCGTCGGCGGCACGTCATCCGAGCTTCATGCGGCGAAAACCCGCCTGATCCCGCGCGTACCTCGCGAAACGGCTATAACACCGGTGTTGATCCTTGCAGGCCCCACCCTGATCACGAGGAGATCCCGTGTTCCGTTCCGCCACTTCCCGCCGCGGTCTCGTCGCATCCGTCGCCGCGGGCGCCGCGATGCTGCTGTCCGTCGGCACCGCCCACGCCGACCTCTCCGATGACGAGTTGCAGCAGGTCACCGACCAGTACCTGTTCGAGACCTCGTTGAGCGACTTCATCGACCTGCGCTCCGAGCAGCCGCACTCCGGACAGCTGGACTGGTCGTCGGACAGCTGTTCCTGGTCGCCGGACGAGCCGCTGGGCTTCGACTTCTCCACCAGCTGCGACCGGCACGACTTCGGCTACCGCAACTACAAGGCGCAGGACCGGTTCTCCGAGGACAACCGGTTGCGCATCGACGACAACTTCAAGGCCGACATGTACTCGGGCTGCGATGACGACTCGACGTGCAAGGCGGCGGCGAACGTCTACTACGAGGCCGTGCGCCAGTTCGGCAACATGAGCACGTCCACGTCGTCGGCCGTCGAGCAGGCCGAGATCAAGCCGGTGCACGCCGAATCCGGCCAGGTCGTGGGCTTCGAGGGCAAGACGCGCACCGGGGAGACGATGCGCTTCGACTCCTGATCCGATTCGCCGATGCGGGCGCGGTCACCGGTTCCCGGTGGCCGCGCCCGTTGCCGTCGGACGGTTTTTCGCCGCCACCGCGCTGGGTAATGTCGCCCGCGTCCGGCGATGACGACGTAGAGGAGACGGTGCTCGATGGTGCGGCGGCAGATTCCACGCTGGTCCGAGTTGCGCCCGCTGCTGCGGGTGGAACCGCCGAAGTTGAACCCGACGCAGCGGCGGCTGTCGCAGGCGCACACCATCGCGGACCTGCGGTCGATCGCGCGGCGCCGCACCCCGCGCGCGGTGTTCGACTACACCGACGGCGCGGCGGAGAGCGAGACGAGCCTGCGACGAGCCAGGCAGACGTTCAGCGAGATCGAGTTCCACCCCTCGGTGCTGCGCGACGTGTCCACTGTGGACACGAGCAGGACGATCCTCGGGAAGCCCTCGGCGATGCCGTTCTCGTTGGCCCCCACAGGGTTCACGCGGATGATGAACCACGAGGGCGAGCCCGCGGTGGCACGGGTGGCCGAGCGCGCCGGCATTCCCTACGGCCTGTCCACGATGGGGACGACGTCCGTGGAGGACCTCGCCGCGGCGGCGCCGGGCGCGCGCAAGTGGTTCCAGCTCTACGTGTGGCGCGACCGCTCCGCGGGCCTGGAACTGGTGCGCCGGGCGAAGGAGGCCGGGTACGAGGCGCTGATGCTCACCGTGGACACGGCGGTCGCGGGCGCGCGGATGCGGGACGTGCGCAACGGTTTGACGATTCCGCCGTCGCTGACGGTGAAGACGATCGCCGACGGCGCGCTGCACCCGGCGTGGTGGATCAACCTGCTCACCACGGAGCCGTTGCGGTTCGCGTCGTTCACCCGCTGGGAGGGCACCGTCGCCGAGCTGATGAACGAGATGTTCGACCCGTCGCTGAGCTTCGCCGACGTGGAATGGCTGCGGGAGATCTGGGACGGCCCGCTGATCATCAAGGGCCTGCAGAACGCGGCGGACGCGAGCAAGGTCGTGGAGCTCGGCGCGGACGCGGTGATCCTCTCCAACCACGGCGGCCGCCAGCTGGACCGGGCGCCGACGATGCTGGAGCTGCTGCCGCGGGTGCGCGACGCGATCGGGGATCGCGGCGAGATCATGCTGGACACCGGCATCCTCAACGGCGCCGACATCGTGGCGGCGGTGGCGCGCGGCGCCGATTCCTGCCTGGTGGGCCGCGCCTACCTGTACGGCCTGATGGCGGGCGGTGAGCGCGGTGTCCAACGAGCCGTCGACATCCTGCGCACGGAGATCGAGCGCACGATGCGCCTGCTCGGCGTGGACTCCCTGACCAAGCTCGACGACTCGTACGCGACCTTGCGCCCCCACTGAGGATCACGCGTCAGCGGCGAAGCCGTGCCCTGGGCGGGCGAAGCCACACCTGCCTCACGGCGAAGCCGTGCCTTGGACGAGCGAAGCGAAGTCTGCCTTGCGGCGAAGCCGTGCCTGGATTCGCGAAGCGAATAGCCCACGTCGAAAAGCCGCTCACCGGCGGGTTCTCAGCGTTCTTCTCGCGAGGACAGCTTTTTCCCTCGTGGCGGAGCCACTTGGGAAAAAGATCCCGCAGCGAGAAGAACGCTGAGGTTCCGCTACCCGGACACCCAAGCAAAAAGAGCCCTTACCGCCCCGGCCGAGGGTCGAGCGGGGTGCGTTCGGTGTTCGTTGTGGCCGCGTCGCCGGAGCCGTCGATGGCCCCGGTGCCGAAGTAGGCCTCGCAGGGCCCGCCGATGTACTTCTCGAAGTCCGTGACCACGTGGATCAGCGACTCGCCGTCCTCGGTCGGCACCACCGACGGGCTGAAGCCGCGGCAGGTGCTGCCCTGGTTGTGCTCGATGTGCACGGGGGCGTCGATCTCGCGCCAGCCGCTGGAGAGGTCCGACGGGTGGTCGTTGACCATCAGGGTCTTGCCGTTGCCGGGCGCCCAGCCGCCTTCGTCGCCCGCGAGCATCTGGTACGCGAGCACGAGCCTGCCGTTGGGGTCGTCACCGGGCGCCCAGGTGATCGTCGGGGTGCCCAGCGGCTGCCCGCCGGTGTCCGAGACGATTTCGGTGCCCGGGTCGCGGGGGTCGCCCCAGTCCCAGCCGTCCTCGGATTCGCGCATCCACACCGTGCACGTGTGCACCGGGTCGAAGTTGCACATTTCGTAGGTCATCACATAGGTGCCGTCCGGCAATTGGCGGACACCGGCCATCCCGGGGCGCACCCGGAATTCGTCCTGCTTGATCGCATCGCGCTCGTCGGTCCAGGTGATGCCGTCCTTGGAGCGGATCTGAACCATTTTCTGATCGTGGTTCGGATCCATGTCGTCGGAGTAGAACGCGACCAGGTCACCTTGTTCGGAGACGGTGAATTCCGGCTCCCAGATTCCTGGTCCCGGCGGCTTCGAGACCACGTCGGACAGGTACGACCAGGTTCGCCCTTGGTCGTCGCTGCGCCACAACCGGACGCTGCTGGTCCGGGTCTCCTCATCGGCGCCGACGCCGGCGGTGCCCGCCCACAGCAGGGTGCCCGCGGGCATGTCGCCGACCTGCCGCGGCAGTTCGTAGAGGGTGGAGCAGCACATGCCCTTGGTGTCCTCGCCCGCCGGGTCGCGGATCTCGCCGACCGGCTGGAAGGACTTGCCGTCGTCGGTGCTCTCGTAGATCACCGCACGTCCGGCGTTGTCCACGTAGGTGGTCATGCTGGCCATGACACGCCCGTTGGCGGTACCGCTGTTCTCGAGCCGGACCAGGCGCGGGTAGCTGCTGCCGCCTTGCCGGAACATCTCGCCCTTCGAGATGTCCATCGGTGTCATGTCACCGGCCGGCGGCTCGGCCCCGGCCTGGTACCAGCCGGTGAGCAGCAGCACCGACAGCGCGGTGGCGGCACCGGCTCGTGCTTTCTTGCCGTTCATCGCGAACCTTTCGGTCGAGGAGCGGCGCAGAATATATCTCGCGATGATCAGTCCGTGAACCCTCGTGGCACATTTCCACCACTCCCCCGAGTGGCGGTGTCGCAGTCGTGAAGAATACGCGCCGAAGTCATTGCCGCGACGAAAATCACCGGTAAATACGGCAACGGCCCCGCCTGATCAGGCGGGGCCGTCGATCACTCTTCGGAATCCGGTGGCGGACCGCCACGAATCGAATACAGAGCGTTTTCCAACTCATCCGGTTTCACCAGCACGTCGCGCGCCTTCGACCCCTCGGAAGGACCGACGACGCCGCGCGATTCGAGCAGGTCCATGAGCCTGCCCGCTTTGGCGAACCCGACGCGCAGCTTCCGCTGCAGCATCGACGTGGAGCCGAACTGGCTGGTGACGACGAGCTCGGTGGCCTGCAGCAGCACGTCGAGGTCGTCGCCGATGTCGGAGTCGACTTCCTTCTTCTCGCCCGCTTTGGCCGCGGTGACGCCGTCGGTGTAGTCCGGTTCGGCCTGCTCCTTGGTGTAGGAAACGACGCGGTGGATCTCTTCGTCGCTGACGAAGGAGCCCTGCACGCGCTGCGGCCGTCCGGCTCCCATCGGCAGGTACAGCGCGTCGCCCATGCCGATCAGCTTCTCGGCGCCCGGCTGGTCGAGGATGACCCGCGAGTCGGTGAGCGAGGACGTGGCGAACGCGAGCCGCGACGGCACGTTCGTCTTGATCAGGCCGGTGACGACGTCCACCGAGGGCCGCTGGGTGGCCAGCACCAGGTGGATTCCGGCGGCGCGGGCCTTCTGCGTGATCCGCACGATCGCGTCCTCCACGTCACGCGGCGCGGTCATCATCAGATCCGCGAGCTCGTCGACGATGGCCAGGATGTACGGGTACGGCCGGTATTCGCGTTCGCTGCCGGGCGGTGCGGTGATCTCGCCGGAGCGGACCTTGGTGTTGAAGTCGTCGATGTGGCGCACCCGGTTGGCCTGCATGTCCTGGTAGCGCTGTTCCATCTCGTCCACCAGCCAGCCCAGCGCGGCGGCGGCCTTCTTCGGCTGGGTGATGATGGGCGTGATCAGGTGCGGGATGCCCTCGTACGGGGTGAGCTCGACCATCTTGGGGTCGATCAGGATCATCCGGACCTCTTGCGGCGTGGCCCGCGCCAGCAGCGACACCAGCATCGAGTTCACGAAGCTGGACTTACCGGAACCGGTCGAACCCGCGCACAGCAGGTGCGGCATCTTCGCCAGGTTCGCGGTGACCATGTGGCCTTCGATGTCCTTGCCCAGCCCCATCACCAGCGGGTGCTCGTCACCGGAGGCGGTGGTGGAGCGCAGCACGTCGCCCAGGCGCACCATTTCGCGGTCGCTGTTGGGCACTTCGATGCCCACCGCGGACTTGCCGGGGATCGGCGCGAGCAGCCGCACGTTGTCGGTGGCGGCGGCGTAGGCGATGTTCTTGGTCAGCGCGGTGATCTTCTCGACCTTCACGCCGGGCCCGAGTTCGATCTCGTAGCGGGTGACGGTCGGCCCCCGGACGAAGCCGGTGACCTCCGCGTCCACCTTGAACTGCTCCAGGACCGCGGTGATCGCCTCGATCATGGAGTCGTTGGCCTTGCTGCGCGTCTTCGGCACGTCCCCGCCGGTGAGCACGTCCAGCGGCGGCAGCTTGTAGTCACCTTCAACGGCGCGGCTGATGGTGAGCTTGCCGGTGTCGGCGGGTTCGTCGGCCGTGTCGGCGGCGGGCACCTCGGCCGCCGCGGGCTTCGCCTTCCCGCGGGGCTTGGTGGGGGCCTCTTCGGGCACGTCGTCGAGGGAGAGCTGGTCGCCCTTGGACTTGCCACCGCTCTTGGCTGCGGGCTCCTCCACGGGCGTCGAGGCCTGGCGGCGCCGCGACGGGCGGCGCAGCTTCACCGTCTCGGGCGCGACTTCCTCGGTGGCGGGTTCGCCGTCTTCGACGGGCTTGCCGAGCAGGTGGTTGCGCACGGTGGCGAGCGTCGTGTCGGTGAGCAGCATCAGCCCGAACAGCGCCACCAGCACCAGCACGGGCACCGCGACCCAGCCGGTCAGTCCCTGCGCCAGCGGCCCGCCCGCGATGAAGCCGAGCACGCCGCCCGCGGCGGGCCACTCCTGCCAGCCGCTCGGCGCGCCGGAGCCGATGTGCAGCACGCCCAACGCGCTCCAGCCGAGCAACACCGAGCCGAGCACCACTCGCGGCCGGGCTTCGGGGTTGTTGTCGGTGCTGGCGAAGAACACCGCGACCCCGGCGACGACGATCGGCAGCACCAGCACCGCGTTGCCGATGACGAACCGCAGCCCCCAGTCGAGCCACTGCCCGACGGGCCCGCCCGCGTGCCACCAGATGCCGGCCGCGGTGATCACGGCCGCGGCGAGCGCGATGATCGCGAGCCCGGTGCGCCCGTGCGCGGGGTCGATGTCCTTGGCGCGGCGCAGCACTCCGCCCGACCGGGGCTGGCCGCGCTGCGCGGTGGGCTTCTTCGCCGGGGTGCGGCGCGGCGCGTGCGTGGAGCCGCGGGAAGAGCCACCGCTGGAGGTGGTCTTGCGGCTTTTCGCGGCACCGCCGTTGCTCTTCGTGCCGCCTGAGCTGCGTGTTGAGCTCTGGGCCCTGCTCTTCGAACCGGGTTGGGACTGGTTCTTGCGCTGGGCGCCGCTCGTGGTCCGGCCCGCCATGGGACTTACGGTATCTTGACCGGCCCCTCCCGTCACAGGTGGCACAGCGGTCACGGGGGTGTCGGGCCCTGGTTTTCCACGTCCTGCGTCCACCGATTCCGCCCTTGTGCGATCCTCACTCGTCATGGTCGCCCAGCCCGCAGATCCAGCAGAGCCGACACGCCGCAGCCCGCAGGCGTCCCAGCGGTCCCGCACCCGGTTGTTCCGGGAGGCGCCGCTGCTGTGGCGGGTGCTGCTGCGGGTGGACCGCGCGCTGATCCTGCTCACGGGCCGCCTGGAGGTGACCGGTGACGTGCCGGACGAGTTGCGCGGCAGGCCGCTGCTGCTGGCCTCGAACCACATCGGCAACGTCGACGCGCTGGTCGTGATGGCGGCGTGCGGCCGTCGGCGGCTGGCGCTGCGCTTCCTCGCCACCGGCGGCCTGTTCGACGCCCCGGTGATCGGGTCGATGCTGCGCCACTGCCACCACGTGCGCGCCGACCGCGGCAAGGCGAACGCGGCGCAGGCGCTGGACCACGTGGTGGGTGCGCTGGAGGAGGACCACCGCCCGGTGCTGGTGTACCCGGAGGGCCGGATCAGCCTGGAACCGGGCCTGTGGCCGGAGCGCGGCAAGACCGGCGTGGCCCGGATGGCGCTGGCCTCGCGCGCACCGGTGATCCCGATCAGCCAGTGGGGCGCGCACGAGGCCATGTGCTACGGAATGCTGCGCGTCGGGAACTTCGGTGACGTGCGGGTGCTGCTCGGATCGTGGCTCGCGGCCATCCGGCGGCGCCCGGTGCTGAAGGTGCACTTCGGCGATCCGGTCGACTTGAGCGATCTGTCCTCGGACCGCGCCGGTGACGCCGCGCGCGCCAGGGACCGGATCATGCGCGCGATCACGGCGGGCCTGGCTCCGCTGCGCGCGGACGAGCCGGACGTCCCGCGGCACGAGGACCCGACCCGCAAGGTCACCGACAAGCGCAGCCCTTGGCGCCCTTGAGAGCCGGAGATTCCCCAGTCCGGGAAAAATGAGCGTCGCCGCGATTCAGCCGCGCTCACGCGACAACGCTCGGGGGCGGCCCCCAGGAACCATTCCGCCCGGCAGCACGTACGCGCGTTCCTGATCAGCCGGGACCGTATCCGACTCATCCGGCGCGGCGGGGCCGCGTTTCTACTCACCTTCCGCGACCGGCCGGACGTGCTGGGTCACCAATACCGTTCAACTGGGAATGCGCGCAATCGTGCGGATTCGCGAAACACCTGGTGGAATGCGGACGCCCTGAGCAGACTGAGCCGATCGGCACCCGCAGCGGGCGCCGAACCGGACATCGAGGAATGAAGTGCAGAAAACAGCGACCGCGACAGCGGCGACCGGCTTGCTGGCCGCCAGCCTGCTGTTCGCACCGGCGAGTTCCGCCGCCCCGACCGCCCCGGCCCCCTTCGAACCCGCCCCGATTTCCTGGGGCCCTTGCGAGGACGAGTCCTTGCAGGAGGCGGGCGCCGAATGCGGAATGCTCGAAGTTCCGCTGGACTACGCGAATCCGGACGGGGAGAAGATCTCACTCGCCGTGTCGCAGGTGAAGCACACCGTGCCCGAGGATCAGTACCAGGGCGCGATGCTGCTCAACCCGGGTGGTCCCGGCGGTTCCGGCCTGTACCTGGCGACATTGGGCGAATCGGTTCCGCACGGCGCGGGCGCCGCCTACGACTGGGTCGGTTTCGATCCGCGCGGTGTCGGTTCGAGCAAACCCGCGTTGTCGTGCGATCCGAACTACTTCGCCCACGACCGCCCCGATTACCTCCCCACCACTCCGGAGAAGGAGCAGGAGTGGCTGTCCCGCACTTCCGGTTATGCGGAGGCGTGCGGCAGGACGGGCGGGGCGCTGCTGGACCACATGAAGACGACGGATTCCGTCGAGGACATGGAGAGCATCCGCAAGGCGCTCGGCCAGGAGAAGCTGAACTACTACGGCTTCTCCTACGGCACCTACCTCGGGCAGGTGTACGGCACGCTGCACCCGGAGCGGCTGCGCCGGGTCGTCATGGACGGCGTCGTCAACGTCGAGGACGTCTGGTACGACGCGAACCTGAACCAGGACGTCGCGTTCGACCGCAACATCAAGATCTTCTTCGATTGGGTGGCCCGCTACGACTCGGTGTACCACCTGGGCACCACCGGGGCGCAGGTCGAGCGGCTCTACTACGAGCAGCGCGCGAAGCTCGACGCGCAACCCGCGGGCGGCGAGATCGGCTCGTCGGAGTGGACGGACCTGTTCCTGTCCGCGGGCTACGGCCAGACCGGGTGGGACAAGCGCGCGAAGGCGTTCGCGGGCTGGGTGCACCACGGTGACTGGCAGCCGCTGGTGGAGATCTACGACGCGTCGAACACGCCCGGCGACGACAACGGTTTCGCCGTCTACAACGCCGTCCAGTGCACCGACGTGCAGTGGCCGCAGCAGTGGGGCCGCTGGCGCGCCGACAACTGGGTCACGCACGCGAAAGCACCGTTCGAGACCTGGGCGAACGCCTGGCACAACGCCTCCTGCCTGAACTGGCCGGCGAAGGCGGGTGAGCCGGTGAACGTCGACGGCGGCGACGTCGAGGGAGCCTTGCTGATCAGCGAGGAGCTGGACGCGGCGACCCCGTTCCCCGGCGCGATCGAGGCCCGCAAGCGGCTCCCCGGCGCGAGCCTGATCAGCCTGCCCGGCGGCACGACGCACTCCGGTTCGCTGTCCGGCAACGGCTGCGTCGACGACCGCATCGCCGACTACCTGACCACCGGTGCCCTGCCCCAGCGCAAGCCCGGTGACGGCCCGGACGTCACCTGCGAACCCCTCCCCCAGCCGACCCCGGAGGGCGCCGCGACCATCGGGCCGAAGCGCACCGAGCAGCCGAAGGTGCTCCAGGACGCCCTGCGCCACTGGCGCTGACCGCACGAGCACGAGGGCCGCACCGAACACCGGTGCGGCCCTCGTTCGCGTTCAACGCCCGGTGCGGTGAGCGGCGACCGGCGGACGTGGAAACCCCGCAGGCAGAGCGGGCATTCCCGAGATCTCGCAGACCGCATTTAGCAGATTCCGCACCAGCGATCCACTGAATCCACCCCTACGTGTGGTCCGGCAGGAAAACGCGGACAGGACGTCCTCCCGTTGGAACGATCTTGCGGTTGCTCGCGATTCCCACGTCCTGCCGGAAGGAAACACCCATGTCCGCAGTGGTCCCGCCGCCGACGACGCCGAAGAACGGTCTCGGCACCGCCGGATTCGTCCTCGGTCTGCTCGCCCTGCTGTTCTCGTTCATCCCGTTCATCGGCGTGATCGCCTGGCCGCTGGGCATCCTCGGCCTCGTCTTCGGCGTCATCGGCATCATCCGCGCGCGCAACGGCGAGGCGAACAACCAGGGCATGGCGATCACCGGCACCGTGCTCGCCGGAATCGGACTCCTGATCTGCGTCGCCTGGGTCGGCATCGTCGGCACCGCCGCGAACGAGGCAGCGAAGCAATCCGAATCGCTCGGCGTCGAAGCCCAGCACAGCCCCGTTCCGGGCGGGATTTCCGCGGACGCCTCGGATGCCCCGATCGAACTCGGCTTCGGTCAGACGCACACCTGGAAGGGCGGCGAATCCGTGCAGGTCTCCGAACCGCGGAAGTTCAAGAAGTCCAACCCTTACGAACTGCCTTCCGGAGCCCGCGCGGTCGAGGTCGACCTGACCATCACCAACGGCACCGACGATGAGATCAACCCGGTCACCTGGGACATCACCGCCACCCACGACGGACGCGCCACCCAGCCGGTCTACTCGGACGACATCTTCGCCAACGCCCAGATCCCGCCGGGCGGAACCCTCACCATCACCAGGGGATTCCAGATCACCTCGGACTCCGGGGAACTTCGGATCTCGGTGCAGCCGAACTTCTTCGCCACCGACACCGTCTACTTCCACGGCCCGTTCTGACCGTCGAGGTGAACGGCTCGTTCGCCCGACCGGATCGGACGAACGGGCCGTTCACCCGCCCCCTGCACCAGCCCCGGCGCTCGCCAGGACGGCGTCGACGGCCAGGTACAGGGTGTTCGTCTCGGCGGTCAGCAGCGAGTCCTCGGCGGGCAGCGCGCGCTCCAGCGAGAGGCCGTTGACCACCGTCATCAGGAACCTCGCGCGCCGCGCGTTGTCGCCGGCGGCGAGCGCGCCTTCGTCCACGAGGACGGACAGCCAGTGCTCGGTGCGGCGTTGGCCCTCGCGTTCCATGCCTAGGTAGACGGCCTTGATCTCCTCGGTCGGCTCCGGCGCGATGAATCCCTCGTGGAGCTTCCCGAAGGCCGCGCGCGCCTCCTGCCCCACTCCGGCGGGTGCGAGCACTTCGCGGAGGCAGGCGACCAGCCGGTCCCGTGCAGGTAGCGACCGGTCGTGGATCGCGTCGCCGGTGGCCACCATGTCGTAGATGCCGGCGAGCACGGCGTCCTGGAGGGCTCGCTGGGTCGGGAAGTGGTAGCGCAGCGAGCCCGTGCTCACCCCGGCCCGCGCCGCGACCGCGCGGACGCTCAACCGCGCCGACGCATCCTCACCGATCATCGTCGCCGCGGCCACCAGGATCCGGTGCCGGGTGCTCAACGCCGGCTCCTCCGAGTCGTCCATGCCCACCTCCACTCCGCACAGTACTAGCACACCGTGATAGCGCTTTTCTAACACGCTGTGCTAGCTTGGCGTCCATCGCGCTAGTACAGCGTGTTAGAGACTTTCCGGGGGATTCGGCGAAGGGGCGGGCATGTTCGAGCAGTGGCGGCGAGATCGGGCGTTGCGACGCGTGAAGAGCGGCGACGGGCGGCCGTTGAAGCCGTTCCGCTGGTGGCAGCAGTTCAGCCGGGCGCTGTTGCACCTCACGCTCGATCACCACGACGGGCACCGCACGGTGTACACGGTCGAGGTCCGGCACATGGGCGACAGCAACGGCGAGGTCAAGGCGCACCTGTTCCGCGACGGCAGGCACCACGCGGTGTCCAAGGTCCCCGCCGCCTTCCCCGTCGACGGCGGCACCATCGAGGTCGCGACGAGCCAGGTCGGGCTCAAGCGCTGCCACTACGTGACCGCGTCGGGCACCGAACACCAGCTCACCCCGGATCCGAAGTCCGCAGAAGGACGCCGCGCCCGCCTCGAACGCAACCATCCGGTCGTGAGCGGCGCGGTCGGTTTCGTCTCGGTGGTGCTGCTGGTCATCGGAGTGATCCTGCTCGCCATCCAGATCGCGGAGCCGATCTCCCGGATCCCTCCCATCGCGGCGAACATCGGGATCTTCGAGTCGCCCCTGCACCTGCCGCTGTGGCTCAACACCGCCCTCACCATCGGCGCGGCACTGGCCAGCACGGAACGAGCGCTGCGAATGCGCTACCACTGGTTGCTCGACGCCGCGGGGAACTGACGCGCATGCCCCGAGCCGGAACTCGGCTCGGGGCGTCGGGCTCGCCGACTCGGGTCAGCGCGCCGCGGGAATCGATTCGTCGCCCTGCAACGCGGCCACCGCGGTGGGCTTGTTGCCACCGTCGTCGCACGGCGGCTTGGACGTACTCGGGTCGCAGCCGTCGCCCTTGTCGTCGCCCTTGTCGTCACCCAGGACGCCCACCCGCGAAGCGGTCTGGTCCGCCGGAACGCCGCTGCCCGGCACCGTCTGGTCCGGTGGCGCGTCACCGCCCGGAGCGGTCTGGTCCGGCGGCACGTCGCCCTGGATCTGCACCGCCGGTGCCGGCGCGGCCAGCGCCGAGGCGGGTGCCGCCAGCAGCGCAGCCGTCGCGAAGACCGCCGCTGTGGTGAATCGCTTCATCGTGTGTCGTGCCCCTTCCACATCTCCCGATCGGGATGCGGAAACGCTACGACGCCGAAGAGTCCGGTGGAGGCTCCTCGCTTCCGCGTGGGGATATCCTCCGACGCCGCGCCGGAAATCCGGTGTGCGCACCGGATTTCCGACCGCGGCGAGAGGTCAGGAGCTCACCGGGAGCACGTTCGGGACGATCATGGGGCGGCGGCGGTACTTGTCCGCGACCCACTTGCCGACCACGCGGCGCACGGCCTGCGCGATGCGGTGCGTGTCGGCGATGCCTTCCGATTCGGTGCGCGCCAGCTCCATCTCCACCAGCGGCACCACGTCGTCCAGCGCCTTCGGGTCGTCGGAGAAACCGCGGCCGGAGATCGTCGGGCTCGACACCGCCCGGCCCGTCGCGGCCTCGACCGCCACGGTGATCGAGATGAAGCCGCCCTCGCCCAGCACCAGCCGGTCCGACAGCGTCGACTCGCCGACGTCACCGACGGACAGGCCGTCGACGTAGACGTGCCCGACCTCGACGCGACCGGTGACCTTCGCGATCCCGTCGACGAGGTCGACCACCACGCCGTCCTCGGCGATCACCACCCGCTCGGCGGCGACGCCGGTGAGCCGGGCCAGTTCGGCGTTCGCGCGCAGGTGGCGCCACTCGCCGTGCACCGGCATCACGTTGCTCGGGCGCACCGCGTTGTACAGGTACAGCAGCTCACCGGCGGAGGCGTGCCCGGAGACGTGGACCTTCGCCCCGCCCTGGTGCACCACGTCCGCGCCGAGCCGGACCAGGCCGTTGACCACACCGAACACCGCGGTCTCGTTGCCGGGGATCAGCGAGCTCGCCAGCACCACCGTGTCGCCGGCGCGGATCCGGATCTGCTTGTGCTCGCCGCGCGCCATCCGGGACAGCGCCGAGAGCGGTTCGCCCTGCGACCCCGTCGACACGAACAGCACCAGGTGCTCCGGCATCGCCAGCGCCTCGTCCAGCTCCACCAGCAGGCCCGGCGGCACCCGCAGGATGCCCAGGTCGTTGGCGATGCCCATGTTGCGCACCATCGAGCGGCCCACGAAGCAGACCTTGCGGCCGTGCGTCTCGGCCACGTCCAGCACCTGCTGCACGCGGTGCACGTGGCTGGCGAAGCAAGCCACGATCAGCCGTTGCGTCGCCTTGCCGATCACCCGGTCCAGCACGGGACCGATCTCGCGCTCCGGCGTCACGAAACCGGGCACCTCGGCGTTCGTGGAGTCCACCAGGAACAGGTCCACGCCCTCGTCGCCCAGGCGGGAGAACCCGGCCAGGTCGGTGAGCCTGCCGTCCAGCGGCAGCTGGTCCAGCTTGATGTCACCGGTGTGCAGCACCACGCCCGCGGACGTGCGGATCGCGACCGCCAGCGCGTCCGGGATCGAGTGGTTGACCGCGAAGAACTCCAGGTCGAACACGCCGTGCTTGCTGTGCTGGCCCTCGGCGACCTCGATCAGCACCGGGTCCTGGCGGTGTTCCTTGCACTTCGCCGCCAGCAGCGCCAGCGTGAACTTCGAGCCGACGACCGGCAGGTCCGGGCGCAGCCGCAGCAGGAACGGCACCGCGCCGATGTGGTCCTCGTGGCCGTGCGTGAGCACCACGGCCTCGACGTCGTCCAGCCGGTTCTCGATCGCCCCGAAGTCAGGCAGGATCAGGTCGACACCGGGCGAGTCGTCCTCCGGGAACAGCACCCCGCAGTCGACGATGAGCAGCTTGCCCTCGTGCTCGAACACGGTCATGTTGCGGCCGACTTCGCCGATGCCGCCGAGCGCGGTCACCCGCAGCCCGCCCTCGGGCAGGGCCGGTGGCGGCGCCGACGCGGTCGGCGTCACGGGGTGGTTTTCGGAAGATGTTGCGCGAGCGCTCAACGGTGCACCTCTGCTGCGGCATCGGGATTGACCAGGACCAGACCGGCGTCCCACAGATCGCTGGTGATCACCCGCACCTGCTCATCGGTGGCCTGCGGCAACGGCAGCCGGGGATGCCCGGTCTCATAACCGCACAACCGCAGCGCCGTCTTCGAGAAGATCACACCACCCACGAAGTTCATCGACCGGTAGACCGGCATCAGGCCGACGTGCACGTCCCTGGCGGTGGCGATGTCGCCCGCTTCGTAGGCGTCGAGCATCTTGCGCAGCCGATCGCCGACGACGTGCCCGATCACGCTGACGAAGCCGACCGCGCCCACCGACAACCACGGCAGGTTCAGCGGGTCCTCGCCGGAGTAGTAGGCCAAGTCGCTGTTGGACAGCACCTCGCTGCCCGCCCACAGGTCGTGCTTGGAGTCCTTCACGGCCTTGATCTGCGGGTGTTCCGCGAGCCGCTTGAGCGTGTCGGTGTGGATGGGCACCACCGAGCGGGGCGGGATGTCGTAGAGCATCACCGGCAGCTCGGTCGCGTCGGCCACCGTCGTGAAGTGCGACAGCAGCCCCTCCTGCGGGGGGCGCGAGTAGTACGGGGTCACCACGAGCAGCCCGTGCGCGCCGGCCTTTTCCGCGGTGCGGGCCAACTCCACGGAGTGCGCGGTGTTGTTCGTGCCCGCTCCGGCGACCACCGTCGCGCGGTCCCCTACCGCTTCGACGACGGCGCGCAGCAACTGCTCTTTCTCGTCATCACTGGTCGTGGGGCTTTCACCCGTCGTGCCGTTGACGACCAGGCCGTCGTTTCCGACGTGATCGACGAGGTAGGTCGCGAGCTCCTGAGCCAGCGCCAGGTCGAGCTTCCCGTCCGCGTCGAACGGCGTCACCATGGCGGTCAGGACCCGGCCGAACGGCCGACCTTCAGTGGCGGTGGGACAGACGGTCATAGCCCTTGACGCTACCTGGTGAGTCCACTGGTCAGCGCGCCGCATCGACGGCGCCGGGCGGCACCGCGCCCCAGCACCGAAGATCGCGGAAACCTCGCGGCCCGAAACCCTGAATGCCGTTCATGTTCCCGCAGATCAGCGCGACGACAACCGGATTTCCGCGACACGAACCGAAATCGAGCCAGTGGAGCGAAACCTGCCGTACGACCGAAGGTAGTGCCTGCCACCGCGCAGCGATCCCGTCGGAGAGCGGCTCGCTGATTCATCGTTCCAGACGAGCGGCGTTGGTGGCCGTTGTCCTGTCAGCGGCGAAGCCGCTGAGCGGTGATCAGCCTGAGCAACAGAACCACCGGCGGGTTCTCAGCGGCTTCCTCGCGAGGACGGCTTTTTTCCTCGTGGCGGAGCCACTCGGAAAAAAGATCCCGCAGCGAGGAAGCCGCTGAGGTTCCGCCACCCGACCCCTACTCAGGCCGAGATCAAAGACAGGCAGGTCAGAACGAGCGGCGCAGGTCTTCCACTGCGAGCACGTCTGCTTCGTTCCCGTCGATGTCGACGCGCACCTGGCGGCGGCTGAACGCGTGCAGCAGCAGTTCGCTCGGTTCACCGCTGATGCGCACCGTGCGCGGGCCGCGCTTCGCGGCGATCTCGGTGCCGTCCGGACGGCGCAGCACCACGCCGACGGGGCTGCGGCCGTAGAAGACCTTCGCCACCCGGGACAACGATTTCCACAGCGCCTCTTCGCGCTCCGGCTCGGACGGCCGCGGCTGCCATCCCGGCTGCGCCCGCCGCACGTCCTCGTGGTGCACGAAGAACTCGGCGGTGTTGACCGTCTCGTCCACGGCGCCGATGGCCAGCGGGTTCCACTTCGGCGCGCCTTCGCGCACGGTGGCGATCAGTTCCGGCCAGGGCTGCTCGCGCAGACCCTGCTCCACCTTGTCGCCGCGCTCGGCCAGCGCCTTGACGAACTTGCCCGCCAGCGCGTCGGGGCGCCGTTCGCGCAGCACCAGGTGCACCGCGAGGTCCTTGGTCTTCCACTCACCGCACAGCGTCGGCGCGTCCGGCCCGACCCGGTCGAACAGGTCGCACAGTTCACGGCGCTCGTCATTGGCCACACCCATGCGCTCACCTTACCGGGGTTCAGTCGGCGGCGACCGGTGTCGTCAGCGGCGTGCCGTCGGCGCTGCGCACGTAGCAGTGCACGATCTGCGAACCCTCGTCGTTGGCGCTGTCGCCGTCGAGCGACGTCCGCCGCTTGGCTTCCCACGCCTGCGCGGTGGGGATCACCGCGCCGTAGCGCAACGTCCGTTCCTTGTCCGGGTGGTCGATCTTGTCGGTGGCGAAGTGCGCGCCGCACATGCCTTCGGCGAACCGCGCCAGTTCGCGCTGCCCGGGGTAGCTGACGTCGCTGGTCGACCGCCCGCCGAACACGTCCCCGCTGGCGTAGATCTCCACGTCGTGCGCGGAATCGCACGGCCGGAACCGATCCTGCGCGACGCGGTCGCCCGGCTCCAGCGCGGTGTCCGCGCACGGGTTGTCCTCGCCCAGGTCGAACGGCTCCACGTCACCGCCCGGACCGTAGGTCAGCGTCGGCTGCTGGGGGCCCGCGACGAGCGGATTGGCCCCGGGCGCGGCCTGGGGCCCACCTGGATCACCGGCGACCGGCAGGTTCCTGCCGAGCAGCAGGCCCGCGACGAACAGGAGCACCGCGGCGGGCACCGCCCCGACCAGCCACCACCGCCGCGATCCGGACGTCGCCGCGCGCCCCGGTTCCGCGCGGTGCGGATCGGACAGCAGCGCACGAGCCTGGATCGAGGTGAGCCGGGCGCGGGGATCGGTGGTGAGCAGGCCCGCGACCAGCTCGCCGACCGCCCCGTGGTCCCGGGACATCCGGGGCGTCTCGTTGAGCACCGCGTGCAGCGTCGCCGCCGTGGTCTGCCGGTCGAACGGCAACCACCCCTCCAGAGCGAAGAACAACGTCGCGCCCAGCGACCACAGGTCGCTCGCGGGTGTCGCATCCGCGCCCTGGATGCGTTCCGGAGCCATGAACGCCGGGGAGCCGATGAGCGCGCCGGTCGTGGTCAGGCGCGGATCGTCGACGGTCTGCGCGATCCCGAAATCGGCCAGCTTCACCCCGCCGCTGCCCGAGATCATGATGTTGCTCGGCTTCACGTCCCGGTGCACGATCCCCGCCGCGTGCGCCGCCTCCAACGCGGACAGCAACCGCAAGGCGAGGTCCGCCACCTGGGCCGGGGGCATCGGCCGCTGCGGCCCCACGACGTCGCTGAGCGTGACGGGGTCCACCAGTTCCATCACGATGAACGTGGCGCCGTTCTCGGCGAACACGTCGTGCACCGTGACCACCCCGGGATCGCTGAGCCTGCCCGCGACCTGCACCTCCCGCATGAGGCGCTCGTCGAGCACCCGCCGTTCCGCCTCCGGGACGCCTTCCGGCACGTGGAGCTGCTTGATCGCGACGTCCCGGTTGATCCTGGCGTCGCGGGCGCGCCAGACGACGCCCATGCCGCCGCGCCCCAGCTCCCCGGTCACCTCGTAGCGACCTCCGGCGAGGCGCATTCCCGCATCCTTGCGCTCCTGCACCGCACACCCCTCCCTGCGATCGCGGAGCGACGATCATGTCACGGCGAGTAAGGGCCGCGGTCCTCGTTCGCCGATTCCGCCGGACCGCCTCAACCCGTGGCGAGCGAGGTCGTCAACCGCGTTCCGTCCGCGGTGCGCAGGTAGCAGTGCACGGCCTGCGCACCGTCGTCGGAGTCGCTGTCGTCGTCCGTCGCGGTCTGCCGCTTGAGCTCCCAGGAGCGCTCCGAAGGCACCAGCGCGCCGTAGCGCAGCGCGGCGTCCTTGCCCGGCAGGACGATCTTGTCCGAGGCGAAGTACGCGGCGCACATCCCTTCGCCGAACCGGGCGAGCTCCGCCTCCCCCGGGTAGGCGATGTCGTTGGTGGAGCCGCTGCCGAACGGATCTCCCGATGCGTATATCTCCAGGTCGTGCGGCTCCGAGCAGCGGCGGACCTCCTGCTCCGGCACGGTCGAACCGGCTCTCGGCGTGCCGACCGCGCACGGGTCCGACTTGCTCGGCGCGAAGGTCTCCAGGTCACCGCCCGGTCCGTAGCTCAGCGTCGCCTCCTCCGCTTCCGGGACGCCGGGGACCAGCGCGAACCGGCCGAGCAGCAGACCGGCCACGAACAGCACCACCGCCGCCGCGATCAGCGGCCTGCGGCCGAATCCACCCGCACGAGCGGACGACCGCACCGGGGCCGTACCTGCCGGGACCTGCGCCGTCGCCGCCGGACCGGGTCCGGTGGCCAGCAGCGCGCGGGCCTGCGCGGAGGTGAAGCGGGCACGCGGGTCGGCGATGAGCAAACCCATGATCAGCGATCCGAGCGGGCCCTGGGTCCGAGTCATCCGGGGCGTCTCGTTGAGCACCGCGTGCAGCGTCGCCGCCGTGGTCTGCCGGTCGAACGGCAACCACCCCTCGGCGGCGAAGAACAACGTCGCGCCCAGCGACCACAGGTCGCTGGCGGGTGTCGCGTCCGCGCCCTGGATGCGTTCCGGGGCCATGAACGACGGCGAGCCGATGATGCTGCCGCTGGTGGTCAACCGCGTGTCGTCCAGGGTCTGCGCGATCCCGAAGTCGGCCAGCTTCACCCCGCTGCCCGAGATCATGATGTTGCTCGGCTTCACGTCCCGGTGCACGATCCCCGCCGCGTGCGCGGCCTCCAACGCGGACAGCAACCGCCGGGCCAGGTCCAGGACCTGTTCCGGGGGCATCGGACCGCGTTCGCCGACGACCTCGGTGAGCGTGCCCGCCAGCACCAGCTCCATCACGATGAACGTGCCGCCCGCTTCGCTGAGCACGTCGAACACCGTGACCACCGCCGGGTCGCTGAGCCGGCCCGCGGCCCGCGCCTCCCGCAGCACCCGTTCCTCGAACACGGCCCGCTCCGCGGGCGGCACCCCGTCCGGGACGTGCAGCTGCTTGATCGCGACCTCGCGGCCGATCACCTGGTCCCAGGCCCGCCAGACGATGCCCATGCCGCCGCGACCGAGCTCACCGGTCACCTGGTAGCGGCGCCCGATCGTGCGCGTCAGCGCATCCGTCCGTTCCACCACGCCCGCCCCTCCCCCACTTCGTCCTGAAACGTTCATCCCATCGGACGAAAGAGGGTCGGGCGCGGTTCCCGTCAGCCTTCGCTGACGAAGGGGCTGGAAGCGACCTCGGAACCGTCCTTGAGGGCGGTGATCTCGAAGTCGCCGAACACGTTCGGCGCGGTCTTCTGCAGCTGCCGCAGGCACTCCACGGCGAGCGAGCGGATCTCGACGTCCGCGTGCTCGCTGGCGCGCATCGCCACGAAGTGCCGCCACGCGCGGTAGTTCCCGCTGACGACGATGCGGGTCTCGGTGGCGTTGGGCAGCACCGCGCGCGCGGCCTGCCGCGCCTGCTTGCGGCGCAGGGTGGCCTTCGGCTCGTCCGCGAACTTCTCCTGCAGCGCGTCTAGCAGCTCGGTGTAGGCGGCGACGCTGGCCTCGGTGGCGCGCACGAACTTCTCGTGCAGCTCCGGGTCCTCGGCGATCACGTCGGGCTCGACCACCGCGGCGTCGCGTTCCGGCACGTAGCGCTGGGACAGCTGCGAGTAGGAGAAGTGCCGGTGCCGGATCAGCTCGTGGGTCAGCGACCGCGACATGCCGGTCAGGTAGAAGGTGACCGAGCCGTGCTCCAGCACCGAGAGGTGGCCGACCTCCATGATGTGCCGGAGGTAGCCGGCGTTGGTCGCCGTCGCCGGGTTCGGCTTGTGCCAGGACTGGTAGCAGGCCCGGCCGGCGAACTCCGCGAGCGCCTGGCCGCCGTCCGCGTCGGTGGACCACTCCACGTCGGCCGGCGGGAAGAACTCGGTCTTGCCGATCAGCTGGACCTTCGGCGGCACGATGTCGGTCACGGTGCGCGGACCCTTCTCGGTCGGAGTGCGGATGTCCTGCCGCACGCCCGCGGCCGGGCGCCGGCGGCTTCGAGCGTAACCGGCCACCCCGACGCCCAGGCCCGACCGCCACGACCGCACCGATGACGACCCGCTGACACCATCGTGTCCTTGCGCGACGTCACCTGCGACGCCATAGTGGCGTCATGGACCTCAGCCCTTACATCGCCCAGCTCCGGGAAGACCTCGGCTCCGCCGCGTCGGCGGGCGACGAGCAGACCCGGCAGACCGCCGCCGCGCTGTCGGCCGCGATCGAGCCCGCCACCCGGCTCGCGATCATGAACGCGCTCTCCGACCTCGCCGCGGAAGTGACGACGCACCTGGACGGCCAGGTGGTCGACGTCCGGCTGGACGGCCGCGATGTCCGCGTCGTCGTCAGCGGCGGCGGCACCGCGCGCTCGACCGCGGCCGAGGAGGAACGACCACCCACTCCGCCGCCCGGTGCCGACGGCGGCGACATCAGCCGGATCACCCTGCGCCTGCTCGACGAGATCAAGGGGCAGGCCGAGCAGGCGGCGTCGACGCAAGGCGTCTCGCTCAACACCTGGGTGGCGCAGGCCGTGCAGGGCGCACTGCACGGCGGCCGACCGCGCGGCCCGTGGGACCACCGCCCCGGGCGCGGTCCGGGTTGGGGAGGCCCGCCCGGCTCCGGCCGCTGGCGTCCGGACGGGCCGGACGACGGCCCCGGTTCACGGCTCCACGGCTGGGTGCACGGCTGAGCGCGACGGGAAGGCGGACGAGGCGATGAGCGGCAACGGCACGGGCGGACCGAATTCCGAGGAGTCCGCCGGTCGGGAACCGAACGATCTGGTGCGGACGCAGGACTTCGACACCGCGGCTCCCATCGAGGTCGACATCGGCAACAGCATCGGGTCGATCACGGTGGAGCTGGCGACGACGGACGTCACGCACGTCGAGGTGCGCCACGATTCCGCGGCGGGCGGCACCGATTGGCGCAGCGGGCTCACCGGCCTGCTGAGCTGGGTCAGCGATCAGTTCGGTGATGCGGCGCAGCGCGGCGGTCTCGGTGAACGCGCCTTCGGCGAGCGCGGACTGCGCGAACCGATGGCCGAGGCGGTGCGCCAGACCCGCATCGACATGACCGGCAACCGGCTCACGGTGCGAACTCCGAGCACGGTGCCGCTGCGCACGGTCCCGTTGGCGGTGACCGTCCGGGCACCGGCGGAGTCCCAGCTGGGGCTGCGCTCGGCGAGCGGCGACGTGCGGGTGACCGGACCGGCGGGCCGGGTGCAGGTGCAGTCCGGCGGCGGCGCGGTCTCGGTCGAGCAGGCCGCGGGCAACGCGGTCGCCCGCACCGGCTCCGGGGCGTTGCGCTTGGGCGACATGGCCGCCGGGGTGCAGGCGCGCAGCGGCAGCGGCGATGTGGAGGTCGTGTCCGTGCGGGCAGCGTCCTCGGTGGTGACCGGGAGCGGTTCGGTGTGGCTGGGCGCCGTGGAATCGGACGTGCTGGTGCGCTCGGGCAGCGGTGACGTCGCCATCGCCGACGCCGCGGCGGGCCAGATCGAGCTCATCACCGGGTCGGGCGGGTTGCGGGTCGCGCTGCGGCACGGGACCGACGCGGAGGTCGACCTCACGTCCACCACCGGGGCCGTGCACAGCGACCTCGTGGTCTCCGAGGAAGCCACCGCCGCGGAACCGGCGTTGCGGATCTTCGGCCGCAGCGGCAGCGGGGACGCGCTGCTCACGTCCGCCGTGTGAGGGCGCGCAGCGCTTCGACGAGGCGATCGTCGCCGCGCGATCCGATGACGATCCCGTCCAGTCCCAGCCAACCGGCCATCTCGCTGAGGGCGTCGGCGAGTTCCGGGGCGATCACCGCGGGGTCCTGGCCGGGTTCGGCGAAGGCTCCGGGAACCCGCAGCACCTTCGCCGCCCGGTCCGCCTTCAGGTCGACGCGGCCGACCAGTTCACCGTTGAGCAGGAAGGGGAACACGTAGTAGCCGTACTCCCGCTTGGGCTCCGGGACGTAGATCTCGATGCGGTAGCGGAAGCCGAACAACCGCTCGGCGCGGGACCGCTCCCAGATCAGCGGATCGAACGGGCACAGCAGGGCGCGTCCGCGAACGCGTCGAGGCGTGCGAGCCGCGGCGTGCAGGTACGCCTGCTGCCGCCAGCCCGCCACGGCAACGGGTTCGAGTTCGCCGCCGTCGACGAGCTCTGCCACGGCTCGCCGGGATTGCGACGGGCTCAGCCGGTAGTAGTCGCGGAGGTCGGACTCGGTGGCCACCCCGAGCGCCGCGGCGGACCGCAGCACCAGTTCGCGAACGGCGTCCTCTTCGGCGGGGTCGTGGGTGAGCACGTCGGACGGCAGCACCCGTTCCGGCAGGTCGTAGAGCCGTTCGAACCCCTTGCGGGTACCGGTGGTGAGCTCGCCCATGGCGAACAGGAGCTCGCAGACTCGCTTGGTGTCGGTGCGGTTCCACCATGGACCGCGCCCTTGGCGGACGTCACCACCGATCTCCCGCTCCAAGGTGCCCGCACCGACGGGGCCGAGGTCTTTGACGGCCGCGAGCACGTCATCGACCAAGCCGGGCGAGTTCTCCAGCAGTTCGCGCGACCGGCTGCGCCAGGAGCCGCCGTACATCCGCATCCGCCACCGCAGCAGCGACCAGTCCCGCACGGGGATCAGCGACGCCTCGTGCGCCCAGTACTCGACGAACAGCCGCGGTTTGGCGGCGGTCGACGACCAGGCCGCGTCGTCGAGCAGCGCAGCGGGATAAGCGCCGAGGCGGCTGAACAGCGGCATGTAGTGCGCCCGGACCGCGACGTTCACCGAATCCAGCTGCAGCAGTTTGGTGCGGCTCAACGCCCGGTTCAGGTGTTGACGGGTCACCTGCCCGGTGGGCCGGGAATCGGTGAAACCTTGGGCCGCCAGCGCGGTGCGCCGGGCCGCGGCGGCGCTCATGGTCTGCATTCGCGAAATGGTGCCATCCCGGACTGACAGTCCGGACCTCCGAACCGATCTTCCTGCTCGGATGCGCCACGCCGGTCGGTCGCGCGCCCCGGTGATCCCCTGCCCCCGGGTGCCAGGGAGCGCGGGCGCTAGGTTGGCGCGCATGGCTGATGCCGAGGTGCGGGCCGCGACGCCCGCCGACGCCCCCGAGATCGCCCGGATCCAGCTCGCGACCTGGCGCAGCGCGTACGGGGAACTGCTGCCGCCGGAGGTGCTCGCCGGACTGGACGAAGCGGAGACGGCTCAGCAGTGGACCGAGGCCCTCAGCGACGGGCCGACGACGGTGCTGGTCGCCGCCGAAGGCGACTGGCTCGTCGGGTTCTGCGTGGCGGGCCCCGCTCCCGAGCAGGAAGCAGCGGCTGCGGACGGTGCCGCACCGGCCGACCTGGCGACCGTCGCCTTGGTGAGCACGGTGCTCGTCGAACCCCGTTGGGGCCGCCGCGGACACGGCGGGCGGCTGCTGGCGACGATGGCGCAGCGCCTCACCGAGGGCGGCGCGACGCGCGGCATCAGCTGGATCCCGGAGGCCGATTCGGTGTCCCAAGCCTTCTTCGAACACGCGGGCTGGGTCCCGGACGGAACGGTGCGCACCCTCGACGCGGGCGGCCGTCCGGTGCGCGAGCTGCGGCTCTCCGGCCCGCTCGACCTGCATTTGCACCACCACGAATGATCCGGGCACCGCGTACGACGGCGATCTCGAATCCGCGCATTCACCGGAAATTCATCCCTTCGGCCGCGAAACCGCGAACTCGGCGCAAATGCACAACCCGCCCGCCGCGACTTCTCGGCGAGCACCGATCGAGCTGAACCCGAAGGCCCGGCCTCCGGGAGGCACGACGATTTTCGCTGCGTAGTGGAACTGCTCGAAGAATGGTGCGGAAAACGCGGCACTGAATACCCGTGCACCGAGTAGCGCCACCGCGGTGTTGCTAGCCTGTGGCGGACCGCACTCCGACATTCGGGTGGACATGTGCTGACGTCGATCGGATTGATCGCCACCGCCTTCGGCATGTCCGTGGCCTCCGCGCTGGTGCCGGTGATCAGCGTCGAGATCTTCGTGGTCGGCTTGGTCGTCAAGAGCCCGGAATTGCCGTGGTGGCTGCTGGCCCTGGTCGTGACCGTCGGCCAGATCGGCGGGAAGCTGCTGTACTACTACGCGGCCCGCGGCCTGATCCGGCTGCCGCGCTTCATGCAGCGCAAGAGCGATCCGGGACGACACCCGGGCCGGTGGGCCGCGTGGCTGGAGCGCTTCCGCTTCAGCTGCCAGACCCGCCCGGTGTGGGCGGGCGGTGTGCTGCTGCTCAGCGCGACGGCGAGCCTGCCGCCGTTCCTGGCGACGTGCGTGATCGCCGGCTGGGCCCGGGTACCGGTGAGCACCTTCCTGATCACGGGGCTGGTGGGCCGCTTCGCGCGTTTCGCCGCGTTGGCCGTCGCCCCCGGCATCATGATCGCCTGGCTCTGACCACCGGGAACGCACGGACGCCGCCGCACCTGGACCACGCGTTCGTGTCCAGTGCGGCGGCGACCGTCCGCTCCTGATCCCGCGCGGTGCGCCGCGGCGACTACAGCACGGGAGATCGGTGCTCATCGAGGTCAGGGCAGCGGCAGCAGCTTCCCGGGGACCCCGGCGACGGAATCGAGCAGCCCGAGCACCGGGATGCCCAGCGGCGCGAAGGTCCACTTGTTGTGCAGGTCCCCGGTGTCCGGCTGGTCGACGATCACGACGCCGTCCTCTTCCGGGGCGGGCTGCGGTGCGGCGACGGCGGTCGCGGCGGAGCCCAGCAGGGCGGTGCCGACGAGTGCGGAGGCGGCGAGGCCGCGGCGCAACGAGGCGTTCATGGTGAGGGTTCCTTTCCGGAGGGTCAGCTCAGCGCGTCGAGCAGGCCGACGACGGGGTTGAGGGCGGCGGTGGGCAGTCCGACCGTCGGGCTGAGCAGGCCGCCCGCGTCGACGCCCGGGATGATCCAGATGGACGGCGGGTCGGCCTGCGCGACACCGGCCCCGAGCCCGAGCAGGGCGAGACTCGTGACGACCGCGGCGGTCGCCCTGGCGACACTTCTCGACATGGTGTTCTCCTTCTTCCTTCCAACCCGCCGAGCGGCGGGAAGTCTCCGGCGCCCCGGTCGATCCGAGGCGGTGCGGTGCTCTCGGCACCACCTGCGCTGCGCAGCCGCGCACCGTTCGCTCCGGCCGCCGCGGTCTCAGCGGTGGCACCGCCGAGCGGTGAAGCGGCCGGAGCACCGGCGGGCCCTCAGCAGACGGCGTCGGTGGGTTTGGGGTTCCCCAGGCCGAACAGAGGGCGCAGCAGCAACCCGGCGTAGGTGCCCGCGATGGCGAGCACGCCCCACAGCCAGCCGTGCAGGCTGAACGAGGCGATGCCGGAGAAGTAGGCGCCGATGTTGCAGCCGCCCGCGAGCCGGGCGCCGATGCCCATCAGGACGCCGCCGAGCACGGCGCCGACGGCGAGCCGCCACGGGATGCGGCGGTGCAGCACGAACGCGCCCGCGGCCGCGGAGGCGATCAGCGCGCCGATCATGATCCCGAAGTCCATCACCGAGATCTTGTCGGCGAGCACGGACGCGTCGAGCTTCGCGGCGTTCTCCGGAATGGCCCAGAACGGGGCGTCGGAGATGTCGATGCCGATCCAGCCGAGGAACTTCGCGCCCCACAGCCCGAACGCCGAGGTGATGCCCCAGGGCCCGCCGGAGATGAACAGGGTCAGCGCGTTGAGCCCGGCGAGCAGCAGCGCCCCGGCCCACAGCGGCCAGGAGCCGCGCAGCACCCGCAGCAGGCCCTGCGCGGTGGGCGGTGCGTCGATCGGCGGCGGGGTGCGGCGGCGCTCGACGAACAGCGACACGGCGACCACCGCACCGATGATCACCAGGGAGATCAGCAGCGCGCCCGGATATCCCAGCGGGGTGTCGGCGAACGACACCGTCGGCCCGGTCTTCTGCAGCGCGCTGATCCACGGGGCGAGGAAGGCGCTGAGCACGGATCCGGCGATGAACCCGCCGAGCGTGTAGAGGATCGCGGTCTGGCCGCTGCCGACGGCGAACAGCGTGCCGGAGGCGCACGAGCCGCCGACCTGCATGCCGACGCCGAACAGGAACGAACCGAGGATCACGCCGAGCCCGGCGGGTGCGACGGTGCCTTCGGGCGCGCCGGACAGGCCGAGCCCCGCGCCGAGGATCACCGCGAACAGCGCGCAGGCCACGGCGAGCATCAGCATGTGCGCGCGCAGCGCCCGGCCTTGTCCGACGGCGACGAGCTGCCGCCACGCCGAGGTGAAGCCGAACCGGGAGTGGAACAGCACGGTGCCGAGGGCGAGGCCGACGACGTAGAGCACCGCGAGCTTCCAGCCCGCCTCGTGGGCGACGGCGAGGCCGACGACGACGGCCAGCAGGACGCCGAGGGTGACGACGCCGGGCCGCGCGGGCGGGGCCGCGGGCGGTGGCGGTGGCGGGGTTCTCTGTTCGCTGATCGTGTCCACTGCGGACATGCGGTCTCTCCTTGATTTCAGGGGGTCAGGGGGCCGGAGACGGCAACAACGGTGCCACGTGGAACCCACTGACCGGCAGGTTCGGAGCCGTGCATTCCGCCACTCATCCCCGGCATGTTCATCTGCATCGCGTCGACCTTGGCGGAGGCGTAGACGACGACGGGGTCGTCGATGACCTGGCCACGTGCGGCGAGCCAGGTGTCGAATCCGGCGACCGACGGCGGTTCGCCGCCGAACGCCTCGGACAGCGCCATCCCGTATTCGAGGGAGCGGTAGTCGCGGGGGTCGAAGCGCAGCGGCGCGGCGGAGCTGGCGGTGGTCGTCGTGACGGGGCTGTGCATCAGCCACGGCGCGAGGTGCACGCCGTAGAGGTGCAGCGGCGCCTCGTTCTGCGATGCCGCGATCGAGTCGAGGTGTTCGGCGGCCTGCGTCCAGCCGCCCACGAGGATCAGCGCGCGGTCGGGGTGCGGCGCGTCGCCGGTGGGCAGCCCGGCTTGCGCCGCCGCCTCGCGCACGACGTCCGCCGCGTGCCGGGAGCGCGGCGAGTCGTCGCCGAGCACGGTGATGCCGGGTGCGCCGTTGCGGTGGATGTAGCCGACGAGTTCGCGCAGCGCCTCGGCGTCGTCGTCCGCGAGCGCCTCGGCGGGGCAGGATTCCAGCGGCGCGCGCTGCCCGGCGACGAGCCCGGCGAGCGCGACGCTGGCGCATTCCGGTCCGTCCGGCCCGGTGGAGCCGGGCACGGCGGGTCCGTCGCCGGTGTCGACTTCGACGCTGCCCTGCTCGTCACCGCCGGTGCGCCGTAGTTCGACGTCGCTGCGACCGGCGGGCAGGTCCACTTCGGCCCACGTACCGGAGGTGCCGGGCCGGGGCTGCGCCCGCACCGGGGTGCCGCCGGCCTCGACGGTGATGTCATCGGTGACGCTCTCGGGCAGGTGCACCAGGTTGCGGCCGGGGCGGTGCGGGGTGATCAGCACCGGCACGTCCTGGTCGGCGACGGTCGCGTGCGCGAGTCGCGGCACTCCCGGCTGCGGCAGTTCACCGGGTTTCGGGATGCCGGGCAGCACGGTCCACGCGACGAAGGCCACGGCGACGGCGGCGGCGCCGTACCGGTAGATCCGCCACGGGTCGCCGCGCCGCAGCAGCACCGCAAGGACGGCGACGACGAGGGCGGCCGCGACGATGAGCAGCAGCACCGCGCCGAATCCGGTCAGCAGCCGCCGGTCGGCGATGCCGGTGAGCACGAGTTGCACGGCGGCGGCCACGACGAGCACGGCGGCCAGCGCCAGTGCGAGCGGTCCGGGTCGCAGTGCGCCTCCGGACCGGTGTTCGGCGGGCACGGTGAGCCCGATGCCGGTCAGCCCGAACCAGGTGACGACGGCCGCGGTGACGACGGTGGTGACGAAGAACTCGGCGGGCGAGTGCCCGAGGGCGCTTTCCACCACGACGAGCACGGTGAGCGCGAAGCCCAGGTAGGCGGCGGGGGTGGGCCACCGCAGCGCGATCGGCAGCGCCAGCAGCAGCACGGCGTGCAGCACCGCGACGGTGCCGTTGACGTCGAGAACGGGGATCGACAGCAGGCTCGCCGCAGCGCCCGCCGCGGCCGCGGCCCAGGCCGTCCACGTCGTGGCTCGGCCGGTCACGCGGACCGTGGGGCGCAGCAGTCCGAGCCCGGCGGCCACCGCGGTCCCACCGAGCAGCAGCACGCGCAGCAGCAGCCCCGCGGCGTCCACCCCGGCCACTCCGGTGCCCGAATGCATACCGCTCATGTCCATCGAGAGAACCTCACTCCAGCAGAATTTCCCGGCGCAGCGGGGGAAATCAGGTGTCGCGCCCTGGCGGGGCCGGCGGGCCGGGCTTGCGACGCACGTTCCGGGCGGGCACCGGTGGGAAGCGCGGTGGTGAACCGGCTCCCCACCGGTGCCCGAGGACTTCGGGGGTCGTTGCAGGATGATCTTTTGGTAGTTGTCTTGTCAGTGGCGAAGCTGCTGAGCAGCGACCAGCCAGAGCAAGGTGACCACCCGCGGGTTCTCAGCGGCTTCCTCGCGAGGACAGCTTTTTCCCTCGTGGCGGAGCCACTCGGGAAAAAGATCCCGCAGTGAGGAAGCCGCTGAGGTTCCGCAGAGCGACCAGCTACGCAGATCACTCTGAACGGACCCTTACTTCAGATCCTCGTCCGCGACGACGAACAGTTCGGAGTGCGGTTTGGCGTTCCCGAACGGTCCGTGCGGCCACGACTTCCGGTTGAAGTTGATGCCGGTCTCACCGGTCACTTCGTCCTTGAAGGTCTCGTCGACGCTGACCTTGCCGTCCTTGGCCAGGTCGACCATGTTGACCTTGTGGTCGCCGTCGAGCCCGGAGCGGGCCACGAAGTAGTTCGACACGGCGAGCCTGCTCGGCTGCTTGGTCTCCTCGTAGCGTCCGTCGGCGCCTTCGGTGAAGTTGTCGTAGGCGCCCCAGTGCGGTCCCGCGCCCGGCTGTCCCGGGTTGATGGGTGCCGCGCCGGCCAGCGTCGGGCAGTCCTGTCCGCCACCGTTCTCCGCCTTCTCGACGGTGTCGATGGTGCACTGGAAATCGGTCCCGGCGTTGACGATCTTGGAGATGTCCAGGGTGTAGACGCCACCGGTGGATCCGGGGTCGTCCGGCCCGAGCGCGCCCTTCTGCCGCCCCTGCACCGCGCGGTACAGCAGCTTGTCGTCCGGGCTGGTCTGGATCCAGCCGCCGTTGGAGCTGCTGCCCCTGGCGTCGTTGTTGGCCGGATCGATGGCCTTCAGCGCCTGCCCGTCGTCGAAGACCTGGGTCCAGCGCGGTGCCGGTGCGGTGATGTCCGGCGTGTAGAACACCGCGCCGCCCTGCATGGTCTGGGCGAACGCGCCCTTGTGACCGGGCAGGTTGGTGACGGTCGTTTCCATCACCGCGCGGCTCTCGGAGTGCAGCGGGTCGGCGGGGTCGGCCCGCGGCCCGTCGGGCAGGTAGGACACGGCCCGCAGCTTGGGGTGGTTGCGGTCGGAGATGTCCCAGGTCCGGACGGTCGGCCTGCGCAGGTACGGCGACGGCTGCTTGACCGGGTCCAGGATGATGTTGCGGGGTTCCGCGTAGTCACTGGTGATCAGCGTGTTCAGGTCTTCGCGGGCCTGGATGCCGTGCGGGTTGGCGCAGGTCGGCTTGCCGAGCCGCGGCAGGTTGTCGCACAGCTTCGGGTCGTCGCCCTGCGGTGTCGCCGCCGGAGATTGCGACAGCACCTTCCCGTTCGGGTCGAATCGCACGACTTCCCCGGGACTTCCCGCGAAACCATTTCCGACGTGCACGGATCCGTCGTCGTACCGGTAAGGACCGGGTGCGACGGGACCGCCCATGTAGGTGCCGTAGGAAGTGCCGTCCGACAACGTCCAATACGCGTCCGGAACGGAACCGCCGAGCGTCTGGGTCGGCAGGCTGACGCCCTTGAGCTCCAGGTTCGGCAGTTTCGTGACGTCGAACGCGTAAGTGGCGCCGAGGAAAAGCGCACCGGCGAAGATGGTGTCGCCCTTGTGCCACACGTATTGCATGTGGTGCGGCTCGTTCTCCACCAGCGGTCCGACGGTCGCGGTGTTGACGACCTTGCCGTAGGTCTCCGAGCCCTTGGTCGCGTCGATGACGGCGAGGAAGTCGGGTCCGGGCAGCGCGTTCTTCACCTTGTCGACGGGATTTCCGACCGAGCCGGGAAGGTTCTTCACGTCCTTGACGGCGGTGTCGGCGATGTTCTCGTCACCGGCCCACACCACCAGCCATTCCTTGCGCTTGCCGTCGGCGGCCTTGGTGGCGTTGCGGCTCACGACGTGGTTGGTGACCGAGTAGTTCTTGCCATCGGCACCCGGCACCGTGTGGGTCTTGATCTGCACATCCGCGTAGGCATCGGTATCACCGACCGGCAACGTGACGACACCGACCGCGAGCAGCGCGGCGGTCAGCCCGGTCAGTCCCTTGCGCCATGCGCGCGACTGGATTCTCATCTTCTCTCCGGTCTGTAACTGATTTCCACCAACGTCTCGACACCGTTTCTTCTCATTCGGACAACGGGATTCGGACACACAGGTGTCCCCACAACCGGTTTCCCGACAGATCAGAATCGAGATGGAAACCGCTTCAGGGCACACGGGGTCACCGGACCACGCGATCGCGTTCCGGATTCGGATGGATCGACGAGCCGACGGGTCGAAATCGGATCAGGGGTGAATGCGTTCCGACTCACATTTCCCGGCTCCCGCCACCCGTTCATGCGACTGCCGATCCGGGATGGATTTCATCCGGATCGGATGCGGGTGCGGGACATCGGAAAAGACCGCGGAATGCGTTCGCTCAGCCGGTTCGATCGCGACTGTGCGGAACCGCACCGCCGCGGCGAACGCAGCAATCAGAAACTACGACAGAGGGCGCTGGACTGCTGCTGCAAATCTACGTGCAGCCGGACCACCAGAGTGGCGAACCTCGACATGCGCTAGATCATGCGGCGCCTGCGCTGATGATGTCAACTGACCGACCACAGCATGAGACGGAGCCGCGAATCCCCTGCGAAAGCATTGCGAAACGGCATCCATCACCCGAATGCGGGTACCGGCGATGAGCCAGGCGAACTACCGTTCCGCGTCCGGTTCGCCGCGCTGGAGTTCGATCGCCCGGCGCATCGCCTTGCGCCCGCGGTTGCGGTCCCCGGCGAGGTCGTACGCCTGCGCGAGGGCGAACCACGCCCGCCAATCGCGCGGGGACTCTTCCAGCTCCGCCTGCTTCGCCTCGAACCACTCGTCGGCGGCGTCCCGCTCCACGCGGCCGGACGGGCGGCGCGGCAGGTGCGACACGTCCGGCAGCGAGCCTTCGTCGTGCAGCAGCCGCGCGAGCCGCTCCATCTGCGCCCCGAACCGGAGCTGGTCCACGACCAGCAGCGCGCCCAGCACGGGCAGCACGAAGATCGCGACGCCGAGCGCCACGAAGATCGGCCGACCGGTGACGATCATCGTGATCGCCCGGCCGCCCATCAGGACCAGGTACACCAGCAGCACCGCGGCGACCACGAACGCCGCGGTGCGCGGGCCGGGCCCGCGCCGCCGCTCACCGTCGGACATTCACAGCCCCAGAACCGCGTCGAGCCCCACGGTCAGGCCCGGCCGTCCGCCGACCTCGCGGACCGCCAGCAGCACGCCCGGCATGAACGACCGCCGGTCGTAGGAGTCGTGCCGGATGGTCAACGTCTCCCCTTCGGTGCCGAACAGCACCTCCTGGTGCGCGACGAGCCCGGCCATCCGGATCGAGTGCACCGGCACGCCGTCGACCTTCGCGCCGCGGGCGCCGTCGAGCTCCTTCGTGGTGGCGTCCGGCGCCGGGTCCAGCTCGGCGGACTCGCGCGCCTGCGCGATGACCTCGGCGGTGCGCGCCGCGGTGCCGGACGGGGCGTCGGCCTTCTTCGGGTGGTGCAGCTCCACGATCTCGACCGATTCGAAGAACCGGGCGGCGACCTCGGCGAACTTCATCGACAGCACCGCGCCGAGCGCGAAGTTCGGCGCCACCAGCACCCCCACCTGCGGGTGCTCGGCCAGCAGCGATCCGATGGTCTCCAGTTCGGCGGGCCCAAGCCCGCTGGTGCCGACGACGACGTGGATGCCGTTCTCCACGCAGAACCGCACGTTCTCCAGCACCGAATCCGGGTGCGTGAGGTCCACGGCCACCTGTGCGCCGGAGTCGACCAGCACCTGCAGCGGGTCCTCCCGGTTCACCGAGGCGACCAGTTGCGCGCCGGGGTCCTCCCCGACGGCGCGCACCGCCTCCGAACCCATCCGCCCGCGGGCGCCGAGCACGCCGACCCGCACCGGGGATCCGACCGAGGTCTCTGGAGATGTCACGAACGTGCCGCCTTTCTGGTCTGGTCCGGCCGGGTGATGGAGTCCGGCAGCTCATCGACGTTCTCGTACGGCCCGACGACGACGGTGGTCAGCGGGCGGCGCAGCAGGTCCCGCGCCAGCTCCGCGACGTCGTCGGCGGTGACCGCTTCGATGCGCGCCAAGGTGTCCTCGACGCTGAGGTGGCGCCCGTAGTTCAGCTCGCTCTTGCCGATGCGGCTCATCCGGGACGCGGTGTCCTCCAGCCCGAGCACCAGGCCGCCGCGCAGCTGGCCGCGACCGCGCGCCACCTCGTCCTCGCTGAGCCCGTCGGCGGCGACCGATTCGAGCACGTCGCGGATCACGGCGGCGACCTCGCCGAGCCGGTCCGGCTGGCAGCCCGCGTACACCGAGAACGTCCCGGCGTCGGCGTAGGCGGTGGCCGCGGAGTACACGGAGTACGCCAGCCCCCGCTGCTCCCGGATCTCCTGGAACAGCCGGGAGCTCATGCCGCCGCCCAGCGCCGCGTTGAGCACGCCCAGCACGAATCGCCGGTCGTCGTGCCGGTTCAGCGCCCGGCACCCCAGCAGCAGGTGGGCCTGTTCGGTGTCGTCGTGCTCCAGCACCAGCGCCTGCTGCTTGGGCAGCCGGGTGCGGCCGGTGCGCGGCGGAGCGGGCGCGGCCTCCCCGCCGAGGCGATCGCCGATGGCCTTGCGCAGCAACCGCAGCACCTTGGTGTGCTCGACGTTGCCCGCGACCGCGATCACCATCTTCGGCGGCGCGTAGCTGCGGCGGTAGAAGCCGTGCACGCGGCTGCGGCTCATCTCCGTGATCGACTCCTCGGTGCCCAGCACCGAGCGCCCCAGCGGGTGATCGCCGAGCACGGCCGCGGAGAACAGTTCGTGCAGCAGGTCCTCGGGGTCGTCGTCGCGCATCGCGATCTCTTCGAGCACCACGCTGCGCTCGACGTCGACGTCGGCGGCGGCGTTGACCGCGTCGAACACGACGTCGCAGAGCATGTCCACGGCCAGCGGCAGGTCCTCGTCGAGGACGTGGGCGTAGTAGCAGGTGTGCTCTTTGGAGGTGAACGCGTTGAGTTCGCCGCCGACGGCGTCGATCTCCTGGGCGATGTCCACGGCGGTGCGCCGGGCGGTGCCCTTGAACAGCAGGTGTTCCAGGTAGTGCGCGGCGCCGGCCTGCGGCCTGGTCTCGTCGCGCGATCCGACGCCCACCCAGATGCCCACGGAGGCCGAGCGCACGCCCGGCACTTCCTCGGTCACCACTCGCAGGCCGCCGGGCAGCACGGTGCGCCGCACCGATTCCGCTCCGCTGCGTCCCAGGACGCGGGTGGTGCCCGGCCGCTGGAGATGTCCCGCACGTGTCTGGTTCTGCTTCATCTTCTCCGGGTCTCGTCGCCGTACGCCCTGCCACACGATACGGCCCGCCCCGGACGTGCTGTCCGGGACGGGCCGCTTCGCCTCGCTGCTGATCTCAGCGATTCATCGGATCACTCGGCGGGAGCTTCCGCCGGAGCCTCGGCCGGGGCGTCCTCGGCCTTCGCGGCGTCGCCCTCTTCGTCGACGACGATGAGGCTGATCTTGCCGCGGTTGTCGATGTCGGCGATCTCCACGCGCAGCTTGTCGCCGACGTTCACGACGTCTTCGACCTTGCCGATGCGCTTGCCGTTGCCCAGCTTGGAGATGTGCACCAGGCCGTCCTTGCCCGGCAGCAGCGAGACGAACGCGCCGAACGCCGCGGTCTTGACCACGGTGCCCAGGAAGCGCTCGCCGACCTTCGGCAGCTGCGGGTTCGCGATGGCGTTGATCTTGTCGATCGCCGCTTCCGCGGACGGGCCGTCGGCCGCACCCACGTAGATGGTGCCGTCGTCCTCGATGGTGATCTCGGCGCCGGTCTCCTCGGTGATCGAGTTGATCATCTTGCCCTTCGGCCCGATGACCTCGCCGATCTTGTCGACCGGGATGGAGACCGAGGTGACGCGCGGCGCGTGCGGGCTCATCTCGTCCGGCGTGCCGATGGCCTCGTCCATGACCTCCAGGATCGTGAACCTGGCGTCCTTGGCCTGGCCCAGCGCCTGCGCCAGCACGGCCGACGGGATGCCGTCGAGCTTGGTGTCCAGCTGCAGCGCCGTCACGAACTCCTTCGTGCCGGCGACCTTGAAGTCCATGTCACCGAACGCGTCCTCGGCACCGAGGATGTCGGTCAGCGCCACGTAGTGCGTCTCGCCGTCGACGACGTCGGACACGAGGCCCATCGCGATGCCCGCGACCGAGGCCTTCAGCGGCACACCGGCGTTGAGCAGCGACAGCGTCGAGGCGCAGACCGAGCCCATCGAGGTGGAACCGTTGGAGCCCAGCGCCTCGGAGACCTGGCGCAGCGCGTACGGGAACTCCTCGCGCGTCGGCAGCACCGGCAGCAGCGCCCGCTCGGCCAGCGCGCCGTGGCCGATCTCGCGGCGCTTCGGGCTGCCGACCCGGCCGGTCTCACCGGTCGAGTACGGCGGGAAGTTGTAGTGGTGCATGTACCGCTTGCTGGTCTCCGGACCGAGCGAGTCGATCGTCTGCTCCAGCCGCAGCATGTTCAGCGTGGACACGCCCATGATCTGGGTCTCGCCGCGCTCGAACAGCGCCGAACCGTGCGCCCGCGGCACCACGCCGACCTCGGCGGAGAGGCTGCGGATGTCGGTGAGGCCGCGACCGTCGATGCGGACCTTCTCGGTGATGATCCGCTGGCGCACCAGCTTCTTCGTCAGCGAGCGGAAGGCCGCGCCGATCTCCTTCTCGCGACCGGCGAAGGGCTGGCCCTCTTCGATGCCGGCCTTCTCCAGCGCGACCTGCTTGATCTCGTCGAGGCGGGACTCGCGCTCCTGCTTGCCCGCGATGGCCAGCGCCTGCGCCAGGTCGGCGGACACCGCGCCTTCGACGGCGGTGTAGGCGTCGTCCTGGTACGCCGGGAACAGCGGGTACTCGGCGGTGGCCTTGCCCGCGGTCTGGGCCAGCTGCTGCTGGGCCTGGCAGAGGGTGCGGATGAAGGGCTTCGCGGCTTCGAGACCGGCGGCGACGACCTCTTCGGTGGGCGCCTGGGCGCCCTGGCCGACCAGGTCGACGGTCTTGTCGGTGGCCTCGGCCTCGACCATCATGATCGCGACGTCGTCACCGACGATGCGACCGGCGACGACCATGTCGAACACCGCGCGCTCGAGCTGCTCGTAGGTGGGGAACGCCACCCACTGCCCGTCGATCAGCGCCATCCGGGTGCCGCCGACCGGGCCGGAGAACGGCAGGCCGGACAGCTGCGTGGAGGCGGACGCGCCGTTGATGGCGAGCACGTCGTACGGGTCCTTCGGGTCCAGGCTCATCACCGTGACCACGACCTGGATCTCGTTGCGCAGGCCGTCCACGAAGGACGGGCGCAGCGGCCGGTCGATCAGCCGGCAGGTCAGGATCGCGTCGGTGGAGGGGCGGCCCTCCCGGCGGAAGAACGAGCCGGGGATGCGGCCCGCCGCGTACATGCGCTCCTCGACGTCCACCGTCAGCGGGAAGAAGTCGAGGTTGTCCTTGGGGTGCTTGGAGGCCGTGGTGGCCGACAGCAGCATGGTGTCGTCGTCCAGGTAGGCGACGACGCTGCCCGCGGCCTGCTTGGCCAGCCGGCCCGTCTCGAACCGGACCTCGCGGGTACCGAAGGCACCGTTGTCCAGCACCGCGGTCGCTTCGTAGACGCCTTCGTCAACGTTGTGCGCTTGTGTCAAGTGGAACTCCTCGTTTCAGGGGTCCACGGTCGCGCGGGGGACTCTTTCCGACGAGGCCGGTCATCGATCGAAGCCACCGGGCGGGTTGCCCGGAAGCCACTACCGAGGACCGGCGGATGATGACCCGCCGTGGGCGTGGACCCACATTCGTGCGCGGGCCGACAGTGGCCCGCCTTCATGCGTTCAGTTGTGCATCGGGGGAGCGATCCACTGTGGATCGCTCCCCCGACTCAGGTCAACGACGCAGACCGAGCCGCTGGATCAGCGAGCGGTAGCGCTCGATGTCGACCTTGGTCAGGTAGTTCAGCAGACGCCGACGCCGACCGACCATCAGCAGCAGGCCACGACGCGAGTGGTGGTCGTGCTTGTGCATCTTGAGGTGCTCGGTCAGGCCCGAGATCCGGTTGGTCAGCAGGGCCACCTGGGCCTCCGCCGAACCGGTGTCGGACTCGTGCAGACCGAAGTCGGTCAGGATCTGCTTCTTCTGAGCAGTGGACAGCGCCACGGGTGAACTCTCCTTGTTTCGCGTGCCGTGTCAAGTGTTGCTTCGGATGCGCCTGGCACCGAGCGGCGAGCTCGAAGCCGGGATGAACACCGGGTGGGAACGCACCGGACACGACTCACGGCCATCGCCACACCTCGCACACCGGGCGGCCCACACCGGATTCGTCGACCCCGGACTCACCGGGGCCCCGATCCTGCGACGGCTCCGATCCCCAGGTTCGGCACCGACCAGGACACTGGTCGGACCGGATTCCCGGACCGGCCGGTCTCACCGGGTACAGGCACACCGGACACGGCCGCCACGGACTACAGCCGGATCCGAGGCCAGGATATCAGGGGCTCCCCCGTCCACCCTGGTCCCCTGCGGATCGGCGTGGCACCGCCACCGAGCGCACGTTCCGGTACACCGGCCCCGCCGGTCCTTGATCGCTGCGCACGAGCGCGACCTCGGACGCGTCCCACCACGGGCCCGCGTAGTCGTCGAGCCCGGCGAGCAGCGCCCGCCGGTCCGGCCTGCCCTCGTTCCACCGGGCCAGGGTGAGGTGCGCCCGGAACGCCTCCGGGTCGCCTCCCGCGGCGCGCACCAGCGCCCGCAACGCACGGGCATCGGAGTCGGCGGCGGGCTCCACGCCCGCCCACAGGACGCCGCGGAACGTGCCCGCCCCAGCGAGCCGCAGCCGCGGCGCCGTCGCCTCGCGCACGCGGTCGTCCAGCCGGACCGCCGAGGCGGCGGGGTCGGCGGGGCCGTGGAAGCACAGCGTCAGGTGCCACTGCCGCGGCGGCATGAGGCGGAAGCGCCGCACTCCGGCTCCGGCCCGTTCCAGCCCGGCCTCGTCGAGCGCGCCGCTGAGGTGCTCGATCGCCTCCCGCGGCGGCCACACCGCGGTGAACAGGCGCGGAAGCCCTGCATCCGATTCGCCGCCGGTTCTGCCCACACCGCGCAGTGTCCCAGCGCCGGGTCCGCCCGGGGAGTCCGCATCGGACGTCCGCGCCGGACGGACCTCAGGCCGCGCCGCTGGCAGCGCGGCGCAATAAGCCCGCCAGCTCCGGGTAGCGCCCGTCGATCAGCGCGGCGGCGGCCTCCAGCTCGCTCGGCTTGGCCGCGCCGCGCAGCACCGGCCACGCCGCTTCCTCGCCGTTGGCGCCCATCACCGGCAGCGTGTCCCGCCCCACCGACGGCCGGGAGTCGCGCACGTCGGCCAGCGCCGCCTGGATCGCCTCCGACTCCCCCGCCGTCACGCCGGGCACGAGCACCTTGCGCTCCAGCATCACCAGCCTGGCCAGCACCGACGGATTTCCGATCTTGGCGCGGCGCCCGCTCATCACCTGGCTGAGCATCGGGGCGCTGATGCCGAGCACCTCCGCGAGCTGGGCCTGCGAGATCCGGAACGCCACCACGAGTCGGCGCACCCGGTCGCCCAGCGGTTCGCCGTACCACTCCCGCTGCAGCTCCAGATTGCGCTGGACGCTCTTGTGTTCCGCCACCTCAGCTCCCCCGGTGCCACCGTCGAACGCCGCCACCGGAAGATCCCCGGGAGCGGCCGGTACTGAATACTGCCAGGTCGCAACGTGCCGCCGGACCGGTTTGCGAAATTCCTCCGCCCCCACGGAGTCGATCAACCGCGCGCACTGAGGATCTCACGGGTGCGCACGACGTCCTGGTTCATCTGCTCGATCAAGGCGTCCACCGAGTCGTAGCGCTCCATGCCGCGCAGCCTGCGCACGAAGTCCAACGCCACGTGCTCGCCGTAGAAATCGGCGTCCACGTCGAGCACGAACGCCTCCACCGTCCGTTCCGTACCGGAGAACGTGGGATTGCTGCCCACCGAGACCGCGGCGGGCAGCGTCTCGCCGGGTTCCGGGGAACCGCGGCGGCGGTGGGTGAACCAGCAGGCGTACACGCCGTCGGCGGGCACCGCGGAGTACGCGGGGCTGGACAGGTTCGCGGTGGGGAAGCCGAGTTCGCTGCCGCCGCGGCCGGCGCCGCGCACCACGATGCCCTCCAGCCGGTGGTACCGGCCCAGCGCCGACGCCGCGGCCACCACGTCCCCGGCGTCGATGCACGAGCGGATGTAGGTCGAGGAGAACGTCACCGGCGCCTCCGCGGCCCCGTCGGCGCGCTCGGTCGGGCCGCTGACGAGGCGGTCCGAGGCCACTTCGAAGCCGAAGCGGTCGCCCAGCTCGGCCAGCACCGCGATGTCGCCCGCCGCGCGGTGGCCGAACGTGAAGTTCTCCCCCACCACGACCACGGCCGCGTGCAGCCGCTCCACGAGCAGTTCGTGCACGAACTCGGCCGCGGGCATCCGGGACAGCTCGGCGGTGAACGGCAGCACGCAGAACACGTCCACGCCGAGGCCCTCGGCGAGTTCCGCGCGCCGCTGCAGCGTGGTCAGCTGCGCGGGGTGGCTGCCGGGGCGCACCACTTCGGCCGGATGCGGGTCGAAGGTCATCAGCACGCAGGGGACGCCGCGCTCCCGCGCCGCCCGCACCGCGTGCGTGATCAACTGCTGGTGTCCTTGGTGGATCCCGTCGAAGACGCCGATGGTGACGACGCACCGGCCCCAACCGCCAGGGAGCTGCTCCAAACCGCGCCAACGCTGCACGGCTGGCAAGCCTACTGCCTGCCCCCGGACAGGTCGTTCAGCCCGCCGGGGTCAGCACCAGCACCGGCCGCGCGGTGCGCCCCTCGTCCTGCACCAGCGCCACCGCGCGACCGTCCGGCCCGAACACTCCGCAGGTGCCCGCGACGCCGGTGGCGGGGATGGTCTGCCCGTGGGTGAGCGCGCGCACCGTGCCCGCGTCGGTGTCGTGGCGGGCGAACGCGGTGGCGATGGCCTGGTCCAGGTCCATCGACAGGCCCGGTTCGGCTTCGAGCCGCTCCAGGGTGCGCGCGGTGGCCAGGCCGAAGGGCCCCACGCGGGTGCGGCGCAGCTGGCCGAGGTGGCCGCCGACGCCGAGCCGGGCGCCCAGGTCGCGCGCCAACGCCCGCACGTACGTGCCGGAGGAGCACTCGACGATCACGTCGAGCTCGATCATCCGGGTGGGCCAGGCGTCCGGCTCGGCCGCAGCGGCATCCGGCTCGGCGGCGTCGGGTTCAGCGGTGACCGCTTCCGGCTCGCGGACGGCCAGCAGGTCGAACCGCGACACCGTCACCGGCCGCGCGGCCAGCTCCACGTCCTTGCCCGCGCGAGCCAGCTCGTAGGCCCGCTTGCCGTTGACCTTGACCGCGCTCACCGAACTCGGCACCTGCTGGATGTCGCCGGTCAGCTCGGCGATGCCGTCCCGGATCGCCTGCTCGGTCACCCCGGCCGGGTCGGCCTGCGAGAGCAGCTCGCCTTCGGCGTCGTCGGTGCTGGTGGCCGCGCCGAGGCGGATCGTCGCCAAGTAGGCCTTGGTGTCCAGCGCCAGGTGCCCCAGCAGCTTCGTGGCCCGTTCCAGCCCCAGCACCAGCACGCCGGTGGCCATCGGATCCAGCGTTCCGGCATGCCCGACCTTGCGGGTGCCCATGATGCGCCGCACGCGGGACACCACGTCGTGCGAGGTCATGCCCGCCGGTTTGTCCACCACGAGCAGACCGGGCGGGACGGCGGGACGGTTGCGTGCTGTTCGGGAGTGCTCGGACACGGCTGGCAATCATCCCCGACCCGTTCCGGCGCGGTGGCGGCGGCCCGTCGAAGCGGTGATCCACCGCTGAACGCGCGGCCAACGCCCACTACGCCGCGGCGCCCACCTCGGCACCGACCACGGCCCACTTCCCCGATCGCGCCCGCAGCAGCAGGGTGATCAACCGCAGCAGCATGAACAGGCTCAGCCCCGTCCAGATCCCGGCCAGGCCCCAGCCGAAGGCCAGCGACAGCCAGATCAGCGGCAGGTAGCCGACGGCGGCGCTGAGCATCGTCGCGGTCCGCAGGTAGCGCGCGTCCCCGGCGCCGAGGAACACGCCGTCGAGCGCGAACACCACTCCGGCCACCGGCTGCTGCAGCACGAAGAACCACCACGCCGACGGCAGCTGCGCGAGCACCGCGGCATCGCTGGTGAACACCTTCGGCAGCACCGTCGCCAACGCGGCGAACACGGCGCCGAGCAGCACTCCGAACGCGAGCCCGTACCAGCTGATCTGCCGCGCGAGTCCCTTCGCCCGCTGCGCCGCACCGCCACCGAGGGCCGCGCCCACCAGCGATTGCGCGGCGATGGCCAGCGAGTCCAGCACGAGCGCCAGGAAGGACCACAGCTGCCACACCACCTGGTGCGCGGCGGCGGAGTCGGCTCCGGTGCGGGCCGCGACCGAGGTCGCAGACAGGAAGCACGCCTGGAAGGCCAGCGTGCGCAGCACCAGGTCCCGGCCCATGCCGAGCTGGGCGCGCATCGTCGCCGGGTCGGGCCGCAGCCCGGCGCGTTCCACCACGAGCGCCCGCAGGAACAGCGCCGCCGAGATGGACTGGCCGATCAGGTTCGCCACCGCCGACCCTTCCAGCCCCCACCCCAGCGGGTACACGAACAGCGGGCACAGCAGCGCCGAGGTGCCGTTGCCCGCGAGCACGAACCACAGCGGTCGCCGGGTGTCCTGCACCCCGCGCATCCAGCCGTTGCCGGCCATCGTGATCAGCACCAGCGGCGCTCCGAGCAGCGCGACCCGCAGCCACCGCGCCGCCGCGTCCGCGATCGGCCCCTCCCCGGCGAGCAGTTCGGCGATGGGCACCGCGAACAGCTGCGCCAGCACCAGCAGCAGCACGCCGACGGCGATGCCGAGCCAGGTGGCCTGCACCCCTTCGGCGACGGCGTCCTTGCGGCGTCCCGCGCCGTGCAGGCGGGCGGTGCGCGCCGTCGTCCCGTAGGACAGGAACGTGAGCTGGCTGGACACCAGCGTGAACAGGGTGCCGCCGAGGGCCAGGCCCGCCAGCGGCACCGCGCCCAGGTGCCCGATCACCGCGGTGTCGACGAGCACGTACAGCGGCTCGGCGGCCAGCACGCCCAGCGCGGGCACGGCCAGCCCGAGCACCGTCCGCATCGGCACCCGCTCGGCGACCTCGCTCACGACACCCTCCCGGTAAGCTGTGACATCGGTATCCGCCCCTGACGAAGGCTATCGGTAAGGAGCTCGCATGGACAGCGCCGATTACACGGAGCTGGCGCTGCGGCTCGCGAACGCCGACCTCACCGGCCTGGACCGGCTGCGCGCGGCGCTGCACGACGAGCCGTGGTGGTCGCAACGCGTCCACGAACACGACCTGGAAGTGCTGCGCACCGTCGCGACCGGTCTGCGCGCCGCGTTCGACGCCATGATCGACGGAGACGCGGCGCGGGTGCAGGCGGCGACCAACGCCCTGCTCGAACGGCACCCGCCGCGACCGCGGCTGTCCGGGCACGGGCCGAGCTGGCACGTGCACGTGGCAGGCCCGGACGCCCCGCCCGCCACGGAGGTCGCCGCCGCGGCGGCCTGGGGCTTGGCGCAGGGCGTCGTGCAGCACGGCACCGGCCGGTGGGGACGCTGCCAGGCCGCGGACTGCGCCACGTACTACCTGGACACCTCGACGAACCAGGCGAAGCGCTTCTGCTCGGCCCGCTGCGCGAACCGGGTCCACGTCGCCGCCTTCCGCGCCCGGCGCAAGAACTGAGCCACCGGCCGTTCAGTCCAGTAGCGGGGCCTGCTCCAAGGCCGCGCGCACCGAGTCGAGGACGTCCTCGGCGGAACCGTCCGCGGTGAACCCGGCCGCCAGCCGGTGCCCGCCGCCTCCGCACAGGTTCGCGGCCTTGCCGACGTCCACGCGCCGGTCGGCGCGCAACGACACCGACCAGCGGTCCGCGGCGATCTCCTTGAGCACCACCGCGACCTCGGCTTCCGCCGTGGTCCGCACGATGTCGATCACGCTGTCGAGTTCCTCGCTGCGCACCGGTTCGGATTCCGCCAGCCGCACCACCGCGTGCACCATTCCCAGCCCCTGCGCCGCGACGGGTTCCAGCGCGGCCTGGCCCAGCACGCCGGAGAGCATCGGCAGCCAGGCGAACGGGTGGGTGTCCATCAGGGAGCGGGTCAGCTCGTCCGGCTCGACCCCGGCCTCCAGCAGGCGCGCCGCCACCAGGTGCGTGGACGCCTGCGCCCGGCGGAACCTGCCGCTGTCGGTGACCAGGCCCGCGTACAGGCACCGCGCGATCGGCAGGTCCAGCGGGGCGCCGAGCTCGTCGAGCAGCCGCAGCACCAGCAGCACCGTCGCCACGGCCGTCTCGTCGATCACGTGGTGGGTGCCGAACCGGGGGTTCGCCACGTGGTGGTCGATGTTGAGCACGGAGCCGCCGGCGTCGATGGTGGCCCGCACTCGGCCCGCCAGCGCCCCCAGCCGTTGCAGGCTGCCCGCGTCGCACACCACGAGCAGCGGCGGCGCCGCGGGCACCTCGTCGGCGGGCACGATCAGGCCGTCTGGGTCGAGCACCCGCAGCGACCGGGGCACCGCGCCCGGATGCCCGAACGACACCCGCACCCGAGCTCCCCTGCCGCGCAGCGCCCGGCCCAGCGCCAACGCGCTGCCCAGCGCGTCGGCATCCGGGTTGACGTGGGCGAGCAGCGTGACGTCGGAGGCTCCGGAGAGCAGCTTCGCCGCCGCCGCGACCTCCGCGGAGAGGGACTCGGCGCCGGTGCCCTCACCGGGCTGAGCGGTTCCGGGTTGCCCGTTCACAGGGTTCACCTCCACGCCGAACGCGCCGCACGACCACGGCGCCGCCCATAACGCACCGCATTCGAGCGGCCGGTTCAACCACTGTGTGGCCGACGCCGCAGATCGGCATCCGTGCCGGTCAGCGACTCGTCACCAGGAGTTTCCTCATCGTCATCATCGGTGTCGGCCGGTTCCGCACGGTAAGGGTCCGCTTCTCCCGCGTGCTCCGCTCCGGAAGCCAGCCGGGCGACCTCGGCGTCGGCCTCCTTGGCCCGCGCGACGAGCTCCTCCATCCGCCGCGCGTCGTCCGGCACGGTGTCCGCGACGAACGTCAGCGTCGGCGTGAACCGCACCCCGGTCTGCGCTCCCACGCGGGTGCGCAGCACACCGGTGGCGCTGGACAGGGCGGCGGCCGTCGACGCGTAGTCGCTGTCGTCGCCGAACACGGTGTAGTAGACCGTGGCGTCCCGCAGATCCGGGGTGACCCGAGCGTCGGTGATCGTCACCATCGCCAGTCGCGGGTCCTTGACCTCGTACTCCAGCCCCGAGGCCACGATCTGCGCGATGCGCTTCGCGAGCCTGCGGGCGCGCGCCGTATCCGCCACGGCGCACCTCCTCCGTCGATCCTGCGCCCGGGTACCCGGGCGTGAACATGGGTCCGTGCCTCCGGCGGCCGAACCATCACGGCACGGCTCCCGGCTGCGGCCCTCGGCCGGTCGGCCCACGACGACCGGAGCACCGGCACGGGCGGGCGGCACCGGCGGGGCGAAACGCCCGCGACCGGTGCAACCCGTCGACCGCCGTCAGTCTTCCGGCCCCAGCATGCGCTGCCGGGCCGACAAGAGTTCCACTTCGGGGCGCGCGGCGACCGCGCGCTCACACGCCTCCAGCACCTCGCGCACGTGCGAGGCGTCGCCGGAGACCACGCTCACCCCGATCAGCGCCCGGCGGTGCAGGTCTTGATCCCCTGCTTCCGCCGCGGCCACTTCGAAGCGCTTCCGCAGCTCGGCCACCACGGGCCGCACCACGGCGCGCTTCTGCTTCAGCGAGTGGACGTCACCGAGCAGCAAGTCCAGTTCCAGCGCACCGACGTACATCAGCGTCGTCTCCCGAGACTTCCGGCCCGCACGACCGCCGGGGGCCGCCCGTGTGGACGGCCCCCGGCGGTAGCGGATCAGCTGCGCGGCTTCTCCCGCATCTCGTAGGTCTCGATGATGTCGTCGACCTTCAGGTCGGAGTACGACCCGAGCGTCAGACCACATTCGAAACCGTCGCGGACCTCGGTCGCGTCGTCCTTGAACCTCTTCAGCGAGCTGAGGGTGAGGTTCTCGGCGACGACCACGCTGTCGCGCAGCAACCGGGCCTTGGCGTTGCGGCGCATGATGCCGTCGGTGACCATGCAACCGGCGATCGTGCCGACCTTCGAGGACTTGAACACCTCGCGGACCTGCGCCCGGCCGAGCTCGACCTCTTCGTACTCGGGCTTGAGCATGCCCTTGAGCGCCTGCTCGATGTCCTCGATCGCCCGGTAGATCACCGAGTAGTACCGGATCTCCACGCCTTCGCGGTTGGCGACCTCGGCCGCCTTGCCCTCGGCCCGGACGTTGAAGCCCAGGACAATGGTGTTCTCCGCGGTGGCCAGGTTGATGTCGGACTCGTTGATGCCACCGACACCGCGGTGGATCACCCGGAGCTCGACCTCTTCGCCCACGTCGATCTTGCTGAGCGACTCTTCCAGCGCCTCGACGGTACCGGAGTTGTCACCCTTGATGATCAGGTTGAGCTGGTTGGTCTCCTTGAGCACCTTGTCCAGGTCTTCCAGGCTGACGCGCTTGCGCTTGGCAGCGTTCTGCGCCTCCCGGATCCGAGCACCTCGGCGGTCGGCGATCTGCCGAGCCACCCGGTCCTCGTCGACGACCAGGAACGTGTCGCCGGCACCCGGCACCGAGGTGAACCCGATGACCTGCACCGGACGCGCCGGCGTCGCCACCGTGACGTCCTCGTCGTGCTCGTTGATCATCCGCCGGACGCGGCCGTGCGCGTTGCCCGCGACGATCGAGTCACCGACCCGCAGCGAACCGCGCTGCACGAGGACCGTGGCGACCGGACCGCGACCGCGGTCCAGGTGCGCCTCGATCGCGACGCCCTGGGCCTCCATGTCGGGGTTGGCCCGCAGGTCCAGCGCGGCGTCCGCGGTGAGCAGGATCGCCTCCAGCAGGCCCTCGATGTTGGTGCCCTGCTTGGCGGAGATCTCGACGAACATGGTGTCGCCGCCGTACTCCTCGGCCACCAGGTTGTACTCGGTGAGCTGCTGGCGGATCTTGTCCGGGTTCGCACCCTCGACGTCGATCTTGTTCACCGCGACCACGATCGGCACGCCCGCGGCCTGCGAGTGGTTGATCGCCTCCACCGTCTGCGGCATGACGCCGTCGTCGGCGGCGATCACCAGCACGGCGATGTCCGTCGACTTCGCACCACGGGCACGCATGGCGGTGAACGCCTCGTGACCAGGGGTGTCGATGAAGGTGATCGGCCGCTCGTTGCCTTCGAGCTCGGTGACGACCTGGTAGGCACCGATGTGCTGGGTGATGCCACCGGCCTCACCGGCCTGCACGTTGGCCTTCCGGATCGTGTCCAGCAGCCGCGTCTTGCCGTGGTCGACGTGACCCATGACGGTCACGACCGGCGGCCGCGCCGCGAGCTGCTCCTCGGAGCTGTCCGGGTCGCCGAAGTTGATGTCGAACGACTCCAGCAGCTCCCGGTCCTCGTCCTCCGGGCTGACCATCTCGACCCGGTAGTTCATCTCCTGGCCGAGCAGTTCGAGGATCTCGTCGGAGACGGACTGGGTCGCGGTGACCATCTCGCCGAGGTGGAACATCGCCTGCACCAGCGAAGCCGGGTTGGCGTTGATCTTCTCGGCGAAGTCGGTCAGCGAAGCACCGCGGCGCAGGCGCAGGGTCTCCCCGCCACCGCGCGGGAGGCGGACACCGCCCACCGACGGCGCCTGCATGTTGTCCATGTACTCCTGGCGCTTCTGCCGCTTGGACTTGCGTCCACGACGCGCCGGACCACCGGGACGGCCGAAGGCACCGGCAGCGCCACCGCGACCGCCGCCACCAGGACGGCCACCGCCGCCGGGACGACCGCGGAAACCGCCGCCCGCCGGGGGCCCGCCGGCGGGAGCACCGCCGCCGCCACCACCGGGACCGCCGCCACCGCGGAAGCCGCCGCCACCGCCACCGGGACGACCGCCGCCGCCACCGGGACGGCCACCGCCGCCACCGGGACCGCCGGGACGACCGCCACCACGACCGCCGCCGGGGCCACCGGGGCCACCGGAGCGGGCCGGGCGCGACGGCATCATGCCGGGGTTCGGCCGGGGCGGCATCATGCCCGGGTTCGGGCGGTTGCCGCCGCCTTCACCGCCGCCGCGCGGGGCCGGAGTCCCGGACGCCGGAGCGGTGCCTGCGCCACCCTGACCACCGCGGTCGGGACGCTGTCCCGGACCACCGCGGCCGGGGCCCTGACCGCCCTGGCGCTGCTGCTGTCCTCCGCCGGCACCGCCACCGGGCCGCGGCGGACGCTGCGCCGGAGCGCCGGAGCCGACGCCGAACGGGTTGTTGCCGACGCGCGGCGAGCGCGGGCCGGGCTTGGGCTTGGAGCCCTGCGGCTTCGGCGGCACGGTGCCGTCGGCGTCGCCGCCCTGCTTCTGGTCCTGCTTCGGACCGGGACGCGGGCCGGGCTTCGGGCCGGGGCGCGGAGCCGAACCGGTCGAGCCGCCCTGCGCACCGGCGGCACGCTCCTCGCCACCCTGGGGCGCGGACTCCTGCTGGGAGCCCGCCTGCGCGGCGGGCGCCTGAGCGGCAGGTGCCTGCTCGAACGGCGTGGTCTCCGGAGCCGGGGCCTGCGGGCCGGGCTTCGGACCCGGCTTGGGGCCGGGCTTGGGCGCACCGGTGCTCTCACCGGGCGCCTGCTGGCCGCCGGGCTTCGGGCCGGGAGCGGGGGCCTGCGGACGCGGGCCGGGCTTCGGACCGGGCTTGGGCGCACCGTCACCGGACTGGCCTTCGGGCTTGCGCGGCGGCGCGGGCTTCGCGCCACCGGAGCGGCCGTTGGGCTTGCCGGACTTGGGGTATGCGTCGCGGAGTCGGCGCGCCACCGGGGCTTCCACGGTGGACGACGCGGACTTGACGTACTCGCCCTGCTCGGCGAGCTTGTTGAGGACTTCCTTGCTCGTTACACCGAGCTCTTTTGCGAGCTCATGCACGCGGGCCTTGCCTGCCACTGCTCTCCTCATCTGGGTGAGGCCGGGCGGCAGTCCCGCTCGACCTCGTCCTATTGCCGATGCGCGTTCATGTCTTCAGCTTCACGGCTGATTCATGACGGGTCGACCTGCTTCCTTCAACTGCTTCCGCACGGGAGGTTCCCGCGTCGGTCTGGGGATGAGCCGCTCGCCGACGGCGTCCCGGAGTCCGGATCGGAGTCCAGGTGTGCCTGCACGGCCGAGAGGTCCAGCGGACCCGGCACGCGGAGTGCGCGGGGGAACGCTCGACGTCGCTCGGCGAGCCGAAGGCAACGGGGATCGGGGTGCAACCATGCTCCCCGGCCCGGTCGCCGACTTCGCGGATCGGGGACGGCGGCGGAACCCGCGGAGCCGTCCTCGGCCACCACTCGCAGCAGCTCGGCGGCCGACGTTCGGAGACGACATCCGACACAGGTCCGAACCGGTCCATCGGCACGGTCGAAGCCGTGCGTACCGGGCGATCTTGTGCGGATTCTCGCTCCCTCGCGTCGAGCCACCAATGATTCTAACCCGTTGCCGCCACGACTTGTATCCGAGTCCGTCACCGCGGTGGCGGCCGGTCGTCGGCCGGCCGCCACGGGGGTCATTCCGCGGTACCGACCGCGGGCAGTTCGTCGGCTCCGGACGCACCGGCGCCGGGGTCGATGCCGGGCGCCGGGGCGACCGCCTGTCCGGCGGACGTGGTCGGCGAGCCGGGGTCGGCGTCGCTGCGGATGTCGATCCGCCAGCCGGTGAGCCGCGCGGCGAGCCGGGCGTTCTGCCCTTCCTTGCCGATCGCGAGCGACAGCTGGAAGTCGGGCACGACGACGCGCGCGGTCTTGGCGCGCTCGTCGACGACCTCCACCGAGATCACCTTGGCCGGCGACAGCGCGTTGCCGACGAAGGTCGCCGGGTCCTCGGAGAAGTCGATGATGTCGATCTTCTCGCCGCCCAGTTCGCTCATCACGTTGCGCACGCGCGAGCCCATCGGGCCGATGCAGGCGCCCTTGGCGTTGACACCGCCGACCGTGGAGCGCACCGCGATCTTCGAGCGGTGCCCGGCCTCGCGGGCGACGGCCGGGATCTCGACGGTGCCGTCGGCGATCTCCGGGACCTCCAGCGCGAACAGCCTGCGCACCAGGTTGGGGTGGGTGCGGGAGAGCGTGATCTGCGGGCCGCGGGCGCTGCGGGAGACGCCGACGACGTAGCACTTGACCCGGGAACCGTGGTCGTAGCGCTCGCCGGGCACCTGCTCGGCGGCGGGGATGACGCCTTCGCTGTCCCCGACCTGCACGATGACCATGCCGCGCGAGTTGGCCTTGGCGTCGCGCTGCACGACACCGCCGAGGATCTCGCCCTCCTTGGTGGAGAACTCCCCGAAGGTGCGCTCGTGCTCGGCGTCGCGCAGCCGCTGCAGGATGACCTGCCGCGCCGTGGTCGCCGCGATCCGCCCGAAGCCCTCGGGCGTGTCGTCCCATTCCTCGTCGACCGCGCCCTCGGAGTCCAAGGTGTGCGCGAGCACGCGCACCACTCCGGTCTTGCGGTCCACTTCCACCCGGGCGTGCTGCTGGTGCCCTTCGGTGTGCCGGTATGCCGTCAGCAGCGCTGATTCGATCGCTTCCAGGACCGTCTCGAACGGGATGTCCTTGTCGCGTTCGATCGCTCGCAGCGCGGCGATGTCGACGTTCACCTCGACTCCTCCGTGTCTTCCCGGTCGTCGCCTTCCGGGCCGTCGGCCGCCCGCTTGAGCAGGACGAGGTCCTGCGCCGGTGGCTGCTGGAATTCCACCTCGACCACCGCGCGCTCGATGTCACGGTAGGCCAGCGTCCGGATCTGCTGCTCCACGAGCACCTGGACGCTCTCGTCGGCGGCGGCTCCGACGCGCGCGGTGAGTTCACCGCCGTCGGAAAGCTTGATCTTGACCAGGCGGTGCTGGGCACGGCGCCAATGCCGGGGCCGGGTCAGCGGCCGGTCGGTGCCGGGCGAAGTCACCTCCAGGGTGTACGCCCCGGCGAGGACGTGTTCGTGCGCGTCCAGCACCTTCGACACGGCACGGCTGAGCTCGGAGATCTCGTCGAGACCCACCCCGTCATCGGAGTCCACGACGACCTTCACCAGGCGGCGTCTGCCTGCCTGCTGCACGTCGAGCTCCTCAAGGTCGAAACCGGCCGCGGACACGGCGTCGGCGACGACGGGCTCCAGCAGCGCGATGGCCTCATCGCGCGGCGGGCTGGACACGTTGGCACTCCTTGATTCGGGGATGATCGGGTCACTTCGGAGGTGATCGGGCCGGACCGATCGTGCGGCCCGGCGACGCACCGGTTCGGGCGGTGACGCCTTCGTCCGGACTCGCGAAACCGCGTCCGGCGCTGGGCGCGCGGGCCGCGGTCGTCCAGCTTATCTGGTCGGTTCCAGGCACGGCGCGGCGTGGCCTCCGTGCGGGCCGACGCCGCCCTCCGCGGCCTGCCTGGCAGGATGGATCAGCGTGCGAGCCCCCTTCTCCTCCCGTCACCCGAACGGGCCTTCGCGGGTCGGACGCCGCGAGGTGTTGCGGCTGTTCGCGGCGTTGCCCGCCGTCGCCGTGGCGACCTCCGCGTGCACCGGTGGCGAGGACGTGCCGGACCCGTTGACGGCCTTGGCGACCGCGGCCCGCTCGGACGCCGCGCTGGCGCAGGGCGTCGCGCGGACGCATCGCGCGCTGGGGGCGGAGGCCGGCGCCGTCGCGGAGATCCGGTCGGAGCACGCGCGGCTGCTGCAGCGGGAGATCGACCGGCTGGACCCGCCGGACGAGCCGCGCCGGCACTCGGCGCCCGCGGTCCAGGTGCCGGCGTCGGCGGACGCGGCGAAGGCGGAGTTGAAGAAGGCGCTGGCGCTCGCCGAGCAGTCCGCGGCGAAGCTGTGCCCGACGTTGCCGGGTTACCGCTCGGGGCTGACCGGTTCGGTCTCGGCCAGCTGCGCGAGCTTGGCGGAGGTGCTGGCGTGAGCGAGGAACTGACCGAAGCGGGCGCGACCGCGTTGGCCGCGGCGTTGCGCGCGGAGCACGCCGCGGTGTGGACCTACGAGCTGGTGACGGCGTTCGTGTCGCGCCCCCAGGTCCGCTCGGCGGTCGCGGAGGCGACCGGCGTGCACGAGGGGCATCGGGACGAGGCGCAGCGCCTGATCCGCGCCACGGGGGCCACTCCCCCGGCGGCCTCGCCCGCCTATTCGCTGCCGCAGCCGATGACCGACGAGGGTTCGGCGATCGCCGTGCTGATCATCGCGGAGCAGGAGTGCCAGGTCGGCTGGCGCTCGGTGCTGGAGAACACCGAGCCGGACGGCCCTGACCCGGCGGTGCGCCGCACAGCCCTGACCGCCCTGACCACGGCCGCCACCCGCGCCACCCGCTGGCGCATCACCGCAGGCCGCACCCCCGCAGCCGAAGCCCAGCCCGGCAAGCCCTGAAGCCCCCGAGCACAGGCAGCCACCCCACCCACCGAACAACGAAGCCCAACCCAGCACCTCAAACAGCGACCCCACACCCACAGGCCCTGCCTTACGGCGACGCCGCGCTGTGGGCGGCGAAGCACGCCTGCTTAGCGGCCGAAGGCCGTGCCTCGCGGCGAAGCCGTGCAGTGGGGCGGACGAAGTCCCGTCTACCTTGCGGCCGTAGGCCGTGCCTCGCGGCGAAGCCGTGCAGTGGGCGGCGAAGCCAAGCCTGCCCGGCGGCCGAAGGCCGTGCCTGTATGTGCGAAGCACATAGCCCACGTCAAAAAGGTGACCACCCGCGGGTTCTCAGCTTCCTTCTCGCGAGGACAGCTTTTTCCCTCGTGGCGGAGCCACTCGGGAAAAAGATCCCGCAGCGAGAAGGAAGCTGAGGTTCCGCCACAGGACCACCCGAGCAAAAAGGAGCCCGACCCATGCACACGTCAGCCGCTGTCTTGGGGCCAGCCTAGGCGGAGCGCGTCTCGGGTGACTTCGGTGAGGCGCTGGTCTTCGTAGTCGTCGGGCTGCGAGAAGTAGCCGGATTCGCCGACGACGACGAGCCGGGCCTGCTGCTCGGAGTAGTAGCCGACGTCGCTGCTGAGGCCGGGGAACTCGTCGGGCAGGTCGCGTCCGGCGGAGACGAGGTCCATCACGTTGCCGGTGCCGTCCTGGGTGACGAGCTCGTTGAGCTGCGCGGCCGTGGCGGCGTCGGCCATCCGGATCGTGACCACGGAGGTCAGCACGCGCTGCCCGTCGGGCAGGGTCGCGGTGTAGAGCGCCCGGGTGAGGTGTTCGCAGCTGTTGTCGTTGAAGAATTCCGCGATCTTCCCCGTGGAGACCTTCGCGCAGCCCTGCTGGCCCTCTTCGCGCAGTTCCAGGTTGAAGCGGTTCTGCGTCTGCGGCACCGGAACGGGGGCTTCGCCGGCTTCTTCGGCCGGGTCGGAGGAGGGCTTGATCAGCAGCCAGAGCAGGCCGGACACCACGGCCACGCCGAACAGGACGAGTCCGCGCAGCGCCCACCCGTAGGGGGTGATGGCGGTGCCGCCGACTCCGGCGCCCGCCGCGGCGGGCGCGGGGCGGACGGGTTCCTGCCTGTTCGTGGAGGGGTAGGCGCGCTGGTTGAGGTCGGCGCCGTGCTGCTGGTGCTGCTGCTGCTGGCCGCTGTGCTGGGCGTAGCCCTGCTGCTGCGGGTACTGCTGCTGGGCCGCGTAGGGCTGCTGCTGGCCGTAGCCCTGGCCGGGGTGCTGCGGGTACTGCTGCTGTCCCGCGCCGCCCCACGACCCTGCGGCTCCCGGGTGGCTCTGGTGCTGAGCAGCCTGGTTCTGAGCTCCCGGATGGTGCTGCTGGGGCTGCCCGTAACCGGGTGTGCTCTGCCCGTAGGCCTGCTGCGCGTGCGGCTGACCGCCGTGCGACGTCTGGGCCGACGGCTGGTGGAAGGCAGGGCGGGTCGCCTCGCCGGGTCCGCCCAGGGTGTCCGGGCTGAAGTCGGCGGGGGCCGCGCTGCGGTGCTCTTGGTTCACCCGTGAGTTGTCGCGCTGGAGTGGCGCAGTGTCAGCTCGCTGCGCGTTCTGCGGCGAGCCTGTCATCTCTTCGGGTGCACCTTGGGGGTCCGGCACGAGCACTAACGGTAGCGGTTGCGGATCGCGCGCAGAACAGCACGTGTGCTGGGAAGACGTTCGGGCTGCTCAGCCCCGCAGCGCGCGCAGCACCAGGTCGACGTCCGCTTCGGTGTTGTAGAGGTGGAACGACAGCCGCGCCTTGCCCGCTCTGGCGGCGCAGGCGATGCCCGCGTCGGTGAGCTTCCGAGCCGCGTCGTCACCGGGCACGGACACGATCGCGGAGCCTTCGGCGGGGACGCCGAGTTCGGCCCGCACCTGGTCGGCCAGTCCCGCGCAGTGCGCGCGCACCCGCGTCAGGTCGAGTCCGGCCAGCGCGCGCAGCGAGGCGGCGGCGCCGACCTGGGCCAGCCACGCCGGTGACAGGTCGAGCCCGCGTCCGCCGGGCGCCTGCCGCAGCGGGAGTCCGTAGATGCTGCTCATGCCGCCCCCGGCGTACCAGTTGGCGTGGTTCGGGCGGGGCGCGGGCGCGTCGGGGTGCTGCGCCAGCCAGGCGGCGCCGCGCGGCGCGAGCAGCCACTTGTAGCCGGTGCCGACGACGTGGTCGACCCAGTCGAGTTCCATCGGCAGCCAGCCCGCGGCCTGGGTGACGTCGAGCAGCACTCGGGTGGGCGTGCCGCGCACCGCGTCGCGCAGCGCGCCGAGGTCGACGAGCCGCCCGTCCGCGGACTGCACGACGCTCACCGCCACCAGGTCGTGGTCGGCGGCCTTGTCCGGGATCGCTTCGAGCGGCACCTCGTCGACTTGCACGCCGCGGTCGGTTTGGGCGGCGAACGGGAAGCTGACGCTGGTGAACTCGTCTTCGGCGACGAGGACTCGGGCGCCGTCGGGCAGGTCGGCGGCGATGATCCCGACGAGCTGGGAGATGGTGGCGCCGATGGCGATCCGGTCGGCGGGCACGCCGATGAGCTCGGCGAACGACTCCCGGCCCGCGTCGGTGTCGGCGTCGAAGTCGGTCGGGCGGGCGCCGCCGGCGCCCCAGGTGGCGACGGCTGCGGCGACGGCCTCCACGGTCCCGGTGGGCGGCACCCCGATGCTCGCGGTGTTGAGGTAGCCGTCGGGGACGTCGAAGGTGAGGCCGAATGCGGTGCGCATACCGCGATCCTCACCGACGCGGCCGGTGGCGCGCCAGAGCCGGCGGGGGGAACGGCGTTCTACGGTGGCGTCATGCGAAGCGCGGAAGTGGAGATCCGGACCGGTTCGACCGAGGTGGTCTACGACCTGGGTTCCGAGTGCGAGCGGTTCCTGCGGTCGGCCGGCGCGCAGGAGGGCCTGCTCAACCTGTGGGTGCCGCACGCGACGGCGGGCCTGGCGGTGATCGAGACCGGCGCAGGCAGCGATGAGGACCTGTTGGCGCAGCTGCGCGAGCTGCTGCCCGCGGACGGGCGCTGGCGGCATCGGCACGGTTCGCCGGGGCACGGCCGGGATCACGTGCTGCCCGCGCTGGTGCCGCCTTATGCGACGGTGCCGGTGCTGGAGGGGCGGATGGCGCTGGGCACCTGGCAATCGGTGTGCCTGGTCGACACGAACGTCGACAACCCGGTGCGCCGGGTGCGCTTGAGCTTCCTGGAGGGCTAGGCCCGGAATTGCGGTCCCCGAAGGTCTCACCCGACGAGTGGAATCCCGGCTCGACGGGAGTAGTTCCCGTCGATTTCGCGAGAAATCGCGCGGCCACCGGCGGGCGGCGGGTAGTTGCGCGCGCAGAGATGGCTCACATCTTGATCATGAACGCCGGGTCTCGTGCCAGGATGGACCGATGACCGCGCGACTGGTCCTGTGGGACGTGGATCTGACCCTGATCGACGCGCGCAGCATCGGCGTCGACTGGTACCGCCGGGTTCTTTCCGAGGTCACCGGCGTGCACTTGCAGCACGTGCCGGACATGGCGGGCAAGACCGAGCTGGCGATCACCGGCGAGGTGCTCGCGGCGCACGACATCGACGCCGCCGCGGACACCGTGGCGGCCATGTTCGCCGCGCTGACGGCCGTGGTGCTCGCCGACCGGGACGCGTTGTCGTTGCGCGGCAGCGCGATGCCCGGCGCCGCGCAGGCCCTCGCGGCGCTGGCCGAGGTACCGGGTGTGGTGCAGAGCCTCGTCACCGGCAACCTGCCGGAGGTCGCGTTCCACAAGCTCGACGCGTTCGGCCTGCACCGGCACGTGGACTTCGACATCGGCGGGTTCGGCGCCGAGTCGCTGCACCGGCACGACCTGATCAGCGCGGCCGTGGCGAAGGCCGCGGCCAAGCACGACGCGGAGTTCGCCCCGGAGTCGGTGATCGTCGTCGGGGACACCCCGCGCGACGTGGCGGGGGCGTTGCACCACGGGGCGATCGCGGTCGGCGTGGCATCCGGCCGCAGCGACGAGCGGGAACTGCGCGCGGCGGGGGCGCACGTGGTGCTGCCCGACCTCACCGACACCGACGCGGTGCTGAAGGCCGTCGCGGGCTGAGGAACCCGCGTCGCACGGCCGGCGCCCGTCGACCTCGGGCGGTGCGTTGCGCCGTGACCGGTTCGGCCCAACGGGTCCGCACGAATGCGGCATTCTCGCCGAGCGCGTGCGCTATACGTGGGAGATGGATCGCGCGGACGCCGACGGAGAAGACGCCACCGAGCCGGACGGCGACGGCGGGAAGCCGGACAAGGACGGCCGGGAGCCGCCCGAACAAGAGCCGATGTCCTCGCTGTTCTCCCTGAATTCCGTCCGGGACAGCGACATCCGTGGTGACCTCTTCCAGATCGGCCAGTGGACCGGCAACCTGCATCCCTTGCCGTCGACCGAACCTCCCGCTGAGCTCACCGCGGCCGTCCCGCGCCGCCCGTCGCTGCTGCTCGGCCGCGATCGGGAGTTGGAGTCCGTGCTGACCACGTCGAATCCGGTGTGCGCGGTGGTCGGCATGGGCGGGGCGGGCAAGACCACGCTGGCGCTGGAGGCCGCGTACCGGTTGCGCGAGCAGGGAGGCTACGCGGGCGGGGTGCTGTTCCTGGACTGCCGCGGTTACCCGCGGAGCGATCCCCGGGACCGCGAGGTCCCGATGGCGTTCGAGCAGGTCACGTCGACCTTGCTGCACTGGCTCGGCGTGCACGACGCACCGCGGGCGGACGCGGCGACGAAGCGGTTGCAGCAGCGCTACGAGGAGTTCGCCGAGCGGGGGCTCCCGCTGTTGCTGATGCTCGACAACCTCGGCACGACGTTCGACCCCGAGCCGTTGCTGCCGGCGCCCCGCGCGCACCGGACGTTGATCACCACCCGCGCCGCGGACGCCGTGCGGGACGCGGCGCTGGTCCGGCTCCCGGAGCTGTCCTCGGCCGCGGCGGTCGAGTTGCTGCGGGCGGAGCTGGAGCGCGCGGCCCCGGACGATCCGAGGGCTCGGGACTCGGAGGGGTTGCACGAGGTCGCCGAGGTGTGCGGACGGTTACCGCTGACCCTGTCGGTGATCGCCGCGATGCTGAGCCGGAGCCCGAAGGAGTTGAGCGCGGTCGCCGCTCAGCTCGCCGCGTCGCAGCGGCTCACCGTGCTGGATTCGGTCCGGTCGGCGTTCGAGTTGTCGATCCGGACGCTGCGGGAATCACCCGCCGAGATCGACCGGGAGGCCGCGGCGCTGTTCCAGCGGATGGGTTGCCTGCCGGGCAGCGAGTTCACCGAGCGCAGCGCCGCCGCGCTGCTGGACGAGCCGGATGCGGCGCGGGCGTGGGCGCTGCTGGACCGGTTGTGCACGGCTCACCTGCTGGCGCCGAGCGGGCATGCCGATCAGGTCCGGTTCCTGGATCTCGCCGGGGAGTACGCGTCGAAGCTGTTCGCGGAACTCCCGTCGGGCGCGGACGCCCAGGACGGGTCGACGCCGTCGCAGCTGGACGTGCTGGTCCGGCTCGCGGAGAGCGCCGCGTCGGCGACCCGCGCCGATATGTCCACAGTGGACTACCCGGAGGACCCGCAGGCCGCGGCGCAGGCCCTCCAGCGGCTGATCGCGGAGCAGGACGCGCTGGGGATGCTCACCGCCCGCGCCGCCGACATGGCCGAGCCGGAGCCGGAATCCGAGGCGCGCGGGCGGCTGTTGACGGCGAGCCGCACGATCGCGATCTCACTGGTGGTGCTCTACGAACGCACCGGACGCGGACGGGAGTCGCTGGCGGCGTCGCGCCTGCTGCTGCGCGTGACGAGGGCGCTGGACGACCGCCGCGGTGAGCTCGACGCCTTCCTCGCGATGTGCCGCGGCCTGCTGGCCGTGGACGCCCGCCCGGAGGCGGCCCGCTGCCTGCACGAGGCGAGCAAGCTCACCCGGCAGCTCGACGGCTACCCGACCGAGTTCATGCGGACCTTCGCGGAGCTGGCCTGCGAGGTGGGCGAGCTGGCCGCCGGCGCCGAGGAGTTCACCGGCCTGCTGGACCGGTACCGGAAGTCCGGGGACGTCGAGGGGCGGCTCGCCGCGCTGCACGGGCTCGGGCGCGTCGCCTTCCTCCGCGACGACCTGCCGGAAGCCGTGCGCAGGCACGAACAGGCACGGGATCTGGCGCAACGACACGCTTGCGCACCGCACGCGGAACGCGCGCTGGGCGAACTGGGCGAATGCCACGCGCGGCTGGGCGACACCGAGCGCGCCGCCCGGTGCCACGAGGACGCGAAGCGGTCCGCCGAGCAGCGCGGATTCCCGCACGGCGCCGCGGTGGCCGCGCACCACCTCGGCGATCTGCACCGGGATCAGGGCGAGGACGCCGAAGCGCTGGAGCGCTACGCGGAGGCCGAGCGCGGTTACCGCGAAGCGGGCGACGTCGCTCGCGCGGACCGGCTGGTCGAGCTGATCCGCGCGATGCGGACCGGACCGGAGCGACCGACGCTCGCGGCGGATCCGCCGCTCCCGGTGGAACCGCCGCCGATCGCGTCCCCGCCGCGGCGGAATCCGTCGACCGTGGCGCGCTCCATGTTCGACGTGCTCGTGGTGCTGGGCGTGCTGACCGCGGCGCAGGTCTGGTCCGCGCGCGAAGGAACCCCGGCCGTTCCGTGGACGTGGTGGACGCTGGCCGTCCTGCTGCTCGCGACGGCCGGCGCACGCCGGTACGCCTATCGCTTCACCACGATCGGGTTGTCCCACTGGTGGTGGGCGCTGGACGTCCTGGCCTACGGGGCGGTGCTCGGCTACTTCGCGGGCATCGCGCTCGACGCGGGGCAGGTGAACGCCGTGGTCGGCATCGCCGTCGTCCTGCTGTCCGCCGGGGCCACCACGTACGTCCGCGGCCGACTGCGCCCCCGCTGATCGCTTCCCTCCCCGACCGCGCCGTTGCCGATCGACCGAAGACCGGAGGTGACGCCGCGCAGGACGAACGGGTGCGGCGACGAACTTCGAACTCCGTCGACACCGCGAACATCGTCCGAGCGCGAAAACGGCGGCCTGCGCGCGCAGGCCGCCGTTCGGGGTTCGTTCAGCCGCGGACGGTCTGGACGAGGTGGCCGACGGCCTTGTCGACGTCGATCTCCTCGCGGTCGCCGGTGCGGCGGTCCTTGACCTCCACGACGCCCTTCGCGAGTCCCTTGCCGACGACGAGGATCGTGGGCACGCCCACGAGTTCCGCGTCGGCGAACTTCACGCCGGGCGAGGAGGTGCGGTCGTCCAGCAGGACCCGCAGGCCCGCCTCGTCGAGTTCGGCGGCGAGGCGCTCGCCGCCTTCGCGGACCGCCTCGTCCTTGCCCGCGATGACCACGTGCACGTCGGCGGGAGCGACCTCGCGCGGCCACACCAGGCCGAGCTCGTCGTGGCTCTGCTCGGCGATCGCGGCGACCAGCCGGGAGACGCCGACGCCGTAGGAACCCATCGTGATCCGCTTCGGCTTGCCGTCCTGGCCGAGGGCGTCGAGGCCGAACGCGTCGGCGTACTTGCGGCCGAGCTGGAAGATGTGGCCGATCTCGATGCCGCGGGCCGCGACCAGCGTGCCGCCGCCGTCCGGCGCGGCGTCGCCCTCGCGGACCTCGGCGGCCTCGATGGTGCCGTCGGGGGTGAAGTCGCGGCCGCAGACCAGGTCCACGACGTGGTGCCCGGCCTGGTCGGCGCCGGTGACCCACGCGGTGCCGCTGACCACGCGCGGGTCGGCGAGGTAGCGGATTCCGTTGTCCTGCAGCGCCTTCGGGCCGATGTAGCCCTTCACCAGGAACGGGTTCGCGGCGAAGTCGGCCTCGTCGACGAGCTCGACCTCGGCGGGTTCGACGGCCGCTTCGAGCCGCTTGAAGTCGACCTCGCGGTCGCCGGGGACGGCGACGGCCAGCATTTCCCACTTCTCCGCGCCGGGCTCGCGGGTCTTGACGAGCACGTTCTTGAGCGTGTCGGCGGCGGTGAAGGTGCGGCCCATCTCGGCGGCGTTGAGGAAGTCCACCAGCGACTCGATGGTCGGCGTACCGGGCGTGTGGTGGACCTGCGCGGCCGGCTTGTCCTCGATGGACTCGGCAGCGGGCACCGGGGTCACGACGGCCTCGACGTTCGCGGCGTAGTCGGAATCGGTGCTGCGCACGAAGGTGTCCTCGCCGGTCGGGCTCTCCGCGAGGAATTCCTCGGAGGCGGACCCGCCCATCGCGCCGGAGGTCGCGGCGACGATCACGTAGCGCAGGCCCACCCGGTCGAAGATCCGGACGTAGGCGTCGCGGTGCAGCCGGTAGGAGTTCGACAGGCCGTCGTCGTCGATGTCGAAGGAGTAGGAGTCCTTCATGACGAACTCGCGCCCGCGCAGGATGCCCGCGCGGGGACGTTCCTCGTCCCGGTACTTGGTCTGGATCTGGTACAGCATGACCGGGTAGTCCTTGTAGGAGTTGTACTCGCCCTTGACGGTGAGCGTGAACAGCTCCTCGTGCGTCGGCCCCAGCAGCATGTCGGCGCCCTTGCGGTCCTGGAGCCGGAACAGCAGCGGGCCGTACTCGGTCCACCGGTTCGACTGCTCGTAGGGCTCGCGCGGCAGCAGCGCGGGGAAGTGGATCTCCTGCGCGCCGATGCCGTTCATCTCCTGGCGCACGACCTCTTCGACGTTGCGCAGCACCTGCAGGCCCAGCGGCAGCCACGAGTAGATGCCCGGGGCGACTCGACGCACGTATCCGGCGCGCACGAGCAGCTTGTGGCTCGGCACCTCGGCGTCGGCCGGATCCTCGCGCAGGGTACGCAAGAACAACGTCGACATCCTCGTGATCACGGCGGGCGCTCCTCGGGCGGGTCGAAAATGCGGAATACCGACATGTTCACGTGGTGGAACGTGCGGTCCTCGCAGGGTAGCGACCCCCACCGGGGTCCTCGCCAGCGGATTGCCCGCGTCGCGGACGCGCCCGCGACGCCGACGACACCGCGGCCCTCGGGGTCACTACCCTGATCGCTCGTGCTGGTGCTGCTGCCTCCTTCCGAGACCAAGGCCGCGGGCGGCGACGGTCCGCCGCTGGACCTGGACGCGCTGTCCTGCCCGGAGCTCACCCCGACGCGGCGGAAGCTGGCGGAGGCGCTGCGGTCGCTCGCCGACGACGTCCCGGCGAGCCTGTCCGCGCTGGGCCTCTCCCCGCGCCAGTCCGGCGAGGTGGAGCGCAACGCGGCGCTGTTCGACTCCCCCACCGCCCCCGCGCTGGAGCGCTACACCGGGGTGCTGTTCGACGCGTTGGACGTCGCGTCGCTCACGGCCGCCGAGCGGGCTCGGGCGGATGCGCGGCTGGCGGTGGGCTCCGCGCTGTTCGGCCTGGTGCGCGGCGGCGACCCCATTCCGGCGTACCGCTTGTCGGCGGGCAGTTCGCTGCCCGGTTTCGGCACGTTGCGCGGGGTGTGGCGTCCGGTGCTGGAGCCGGTGCTGCGCGAATCGGGCGAGCCCGTGGTGGATCTGCGGTCGGGCGCGTACGCGGCGCTGGCGCGGGTGCCGGGCGCGATCGACGTCCAGGTGCTGGCCGAGAACGCGCAAGGCGAGCGCAAGGTAGTCAGCCACCACAACAAGTCCCACAAGGGCCGCCTGGCCCGCGTCCTGGCCACCACGACCACCGAGCCCACCTCGGTGGACGACGTGATCGACCTGGCGCGACAGGCCGACATGCACGTGGAACGCCCGGCGGAGACCTCCCTCACCATCGTCATCCCCACCTGACCCGAACCCATCGCACGACGGGCCCGTCCACCCGAGACGCCAGGCCCACCAACAACGCGGCAAAGCGCCCTCCCGCAGCGGCGAAGCCCAGCCTCGGGCCGCGAAGCGAGCCCGCCTCGCGGCGAAGCCGTGCCTTGGGCTGCGAAGCAAGCCTGCCTGGCGGCCGAAGGCCGTGCTTGTATTCGCGCAGCGAATAGCCCACGTCCAAAAGCCGACCACCCGCGGGTTCTCAGTCGGTCTCTCGCGAGGACAGCTTTTTCCCTCGTGGCGGAGGCCACTCGGGAAAAAGATCCCGCAGCGAGAGACCGACTGAGGTTCCGCCACTCGACCCCCCACCCAAACCATGATCAAGATCTAGCGGTCAGCTAGACTCGGGGCGCACTGGACAAGGCGACCGCCTGGGAACAAGCCCGACGAGTCAAGCCGGACACGTTCACCCCGATCCCCCTCTCCGGCTCCGGTGCTCCCCGCCATCCACCAGCGGCGCCGTAGTCGCGCCGGGCTCGTCCTTGTGATCAGCGCGCGACCGCGCGGCCTCCCCGAGACGTGCCAGTTCCCGGAGGTTCGCTGTGCGTCCCAGTTCGTCCCCCGCCGCCCGTTCCCGGCGCCCCCGCCGCCGCGGCCCGGCCAAGCCCGCGGCGCCCGCCGCGCCGAGCCTGTTCGACCAGGTCGGCGTGACCGCGGTCGACCCGGCCCCGTTCGATTCGCTGGGTCTGCCGCAGAAGCTCGTGGCGAGCCTCGCCGAGGCGGGCCTCACGGAGGCGTTCCCGATCCAGGCGGCGACCATCCCGGACGCGCTGAGCGGGCGCGACGTGCTGGGCCGCGGCCAGACCGGTTCCGGCAAGACCCTCGCGTTCGGACTGCCGCTGCTGGCGATGCAGCGCGGCAACGCCCGCGCGATCCACCCCCGCGGCCTCGTCCTGGTGCCGACGCGGGAGCTCGCCACTCAGGTCACGAACGCGCTCAAGCCGCTGGCGAAGTCGCTCGGGCTGTACGTGCGCGAGGTCGTCGGGGGCATGCCGTTCAACCGGCAGGCCGACACGCTGCGCCGGGGCGTGGACGTGCTCGTCGCCACCCCGGGCCGGCTGTCCGACCACGTGCGCCAGGGCACCTGCGTGCTGTCCGAAGTGGAGCGCACCGCGCTCGACGAGGCCGACCAGATGGCCGACATGGGCTTCCTGCCGCAGGTCCGCGACATCCTCGACCTGATCCCCGCCGACGGCCAGCGCCTGCTGTTCTCCGCGACCCTCGACGGCGACGTCGACAAGCTGGTGCGCGAGTACATGACCGACCCGGTGGTGCACTCGCTGGCACCGCCCGCGGCCAGCGTGGACAGCATGGACCACCACCAGTTCCTGGTGTCGGCGGACGAGAAGCTCAACGTGCTGTCCCGCATCGCCGCCCGCGACGGCCGCACGATCATGTTCGTGCGCACGAAGCACCACGCGGACCGGCTGACGAAGAAGCTGCGCGCCTCCGGGGTCCGCGCGGGCGCGCTGCACGGCGGCAAGGCGCAGAACGCCCGGACCCGGATCCTCGACGAGTTCCGCGCGGGCACCACTGAAACGCTGGTCGCGACGAACGTGGCGGCCCGCGGCATCCACGTCGACGACGTGAGCCTGGTGGTGCACGTGGAGCCGCCGGCGGACCCGAAGGACTACCTGCACCGCGCCGGGCGGACCGCGCGCGCCGGTGCGACGGGCACGGTCGTGACGATCGTGACCGACGACCAGAAGCGCGCGTTCCAGCAGATGGCCACCAAGGCCGGTGTCACCGCGACGACGACGAAGATCGCCCCGCAGGACGCGGAGCTGGTGCGGCTGACCGGTGCTCGGGAGCCCAGCGGCGTCGCCGTGGCCGAACCGCGCAAGGACACCCCTCGCGGTGGCGGCGCGCGCGGCGGTTCCGGGCAGGGCCGTCGTCAGGGCGGCTCGCGCGGTGGCGGTCAGGGCCAGGGCCAGTCCCGTTCGCGGGACGACCGGCCCGCGCGGGTCGACCAGCGCGGCCGCGGGGTCTGGGAGGACCAGCGGGGCGGCGCCCCGCGCGGTGGCGACCGGAACAGGCGCAACGGCTCCGCGAACGCCCGTGGCGGCCAGCGCCCGCAGCGCTCCCGGCAGTCCTGGGCGGGCTGAACGACTTCGCGCGGCGGCGGAGCCTCAGCGGCTCCGCCGCCCGACGCACTGCGGAGTCCTTCAGAATGATCTTTTGATCGGTGCCTCGTCAGCGGCGGGGCCGCTGAGGTTCCGCTGAGCGACCACCTGCGAAGGTCATGCTGAAACGACTCCTACGCGGATCGCTCTGAGAGGGGTGCTGGAAGTGGCGAAGTCGCGCACCGTGTCGTTGTCCGAGGCCAGCGCCGAGTTCCTGGCGTTCTGGGCGGAACCGCACGTCTGCACGTTGACGACGGTGCGCGCGGACGGCACTCCGCACGTCGTCCCGGTGAACTCCACGCTGGACGTGGCGACGGGGATCGCGCGGGTGCTGAGCTCCCACGATTCGCACAAGGCACGGCAGGTCCGCGCGTCCGGCGAGCCGGGCGCGCGGGTCGCGCTGTGCCAGGTGGACGGGCGCCGCTGGTCCACGCTGGAGGGAGTCGCGGTGGTCCGCGACGATCCGGCGGTGGTCGCCGACGCCGAAGCCCGCGCCACCGCCCGCTACGGCCGCCCGCCCCGCCCGAACCCGAACCGCGTCATCCTGGAGATCACCGTGACCCGGGCCTTGAGCAACCTCTGATCGGGCACGACGTTCTCGCAAGGCACGTGAGGCCCGGACGGCGGGCACGACGCTCCATCGCTACTCACCGATCACGGGCGGCGCGGATCGGCGCACCTCGCCCGACCACACGTCGTCCTCCTCCACCAGCCAGTTCGGGTGCACGTCCTGGTCAACGTCCGGAACGGCGCGCGCACCACGATTCCCGCCCCCGCCGCCCATCGGAACCGACGCTCCGCCCCACGGGTGCCCCGGGCGCGGCTCGAGTGCACGTCGGAGCCCTTCCGCATCGACGCCCGTACCGCGTCGGCGAACGGCGCCAGCTTCTGCCACCACTCGCGCAGCAGACCCGAATCGGTGTCCCGTTCCGCATCGGCGAACATGTCGAGCCAGGCGAGCGCCGCGGGAGCACCCGCCGCGCACAGCTCCTCACCCCACGCCAGCACGGCCGGTAGTGCCGAACGCGGTCCACCGCACAGCCGGTGGTAGCACTCGTCGACCAGCAAGGACCGCCACTCGTCGTCGACCGCCGCTGGCGCGGTGCCCCCGCCGAGGCCCTCCCGCCGTGCGAGGTAGTGCCGCGCCAACGACCTGTTTCCGGCCGCGAAGCGCTCCGGCGACCGCCCCCGCGAATAGCGCACCATCGCTTCGCGCACCACGTCGTCGTAGGTCAGGCGCCCCCGGCTTTCCCGGACGAACGGATGCCGCCGCAGCCGCCGGAAGACCTCACCCGCCCGGTCCGGCCCGACCAGAACGCCCAGCGCATCCTCGTCGAGCTCGCGCGGGAACGCGGCGAGCAGCGCGTCCTCGCGCTCGGCCACGTCCTCGACCCGGGTCGGCGAGCGACGCCGAATCCCGCACCTCGTCGGCGAGCTTCGACACCAGTAGCGGAAGCCCACCGGAGAGCCTGCTGACGGAGCCGAGGACGGTCACGTCCGTGATCCCCCGACCCCCCAGCAACGCCCTGATCTCGTCCTGGGTGAACGGTTCGAGGTGCCAGTTCTGGGTGATGGGCGCGTACTCGCCCCAGTTGTTGACGTCCAGCGGATGTTGTCCCGCGACGACCAGGACAAGGTTCATCGGAAGCTCCCCGAACCGGCCTTCCAACAGGCGCAGCAGCCAGGGTTCGAGCAACGCCGCGGTGTGCTCGTAGTTGTCGACGAACAGCGCCAGCGGGCGATGCTCGGCCAGCTTGCGCATGTCCTCGACCAGCAGCGGCGAGAGCTCGGCGACCGGGGACAGCAGCAGACGGGCCTGGTCGTGGGTGCGGAACTTCCCCGCGAGGAACGCGCGGGTCTGCTCGAGGCGGGCGGCGATCTCGTCCGAGGCGTACTCGTCGGTCACCGCGGTCAGTCCCGGCACGGCGGTCTTCGCGATTCCCCGGCCGATGGAGCACGCCGTGCGTGACGAACAGCTCCCTGGCCGCCGGCGGCGCCTGCGGATCGGAGAGCACGTCGTCCCTGCTCTTCACGTATTCGTCCAGACGGAGCTGGAAGGCTCGTGCCTGACCTCCCTGCCCCGCCCACTGTCGCGAGATCGCGGCGAGCGTGGAGACCACGTCCGGATCGACCTCGTCGATCACCGAGGTCAGCGCCTCCCCGTCCAGGGCGATCGCACGGAGCCTCCGCAGCAGCGCGGTCTTCCCGATCCCTGCCTGACCGCTCACGGAGAACACGAACCGCCGCCCCGGGGCGAGCGGATCCGAGTTCAGGTGCGCGCGAAACCCGTCGCACTGTCGGCTGCGGCCGATGAACGCGTCGCTCTGGCGCTGCCGGATGAGTTCTTGCAGGCTGCGGGCGCGCCGACCGTCCATCGGATCATCGTGCCAGCCCGAGCACCCCTTCCGGGGCGAAATCTCGCGCTGCGCTGCGCCACTCCCACCGCTGCACGGGAACGGCCACCTGACGGCGATGGCGGCGGGTCGTCGAAGATCGCCGGACGTGACCTCCCCCGCTCCCGGACCACACGAACCGTCGTCCCGTGATGAGGTGGTGGTGTGAGTGCGCAGCGGAAACCCGTCGACGTCGTGGGCATCGGTGCTGACGGCTGGGAAGGCCTGTCCGCGTCGGCGCGGCGGCGCGTCGAGGCGGCCGACGTCGTGTTCGGCAGCCGCCGCCAGCTCGACCTGGTCCCGCGAGGCGGGGCCGAGCACGTCGCCTGGCCGTCGCCGATGCTGCCCGCGCTGCCGGGGTTGTTCGCCGAGCACGACAGCCGGGCGATCTGCGTGCTGGCCAGCGGCGATCCCATGTTCCACGGTATCGGCGCCACCTTGGCCCGGGTGCTCGGCGCGGAGCGCCTGCGGGTGCTGCCGCACGTGTCGTCGGTGGCGCTGGCGTGCGCGCGGCTGGGCTGGGCGGAGCAGGACGCGACGGTGGTGAGCCTCGTCGGCGCGCACGCCGAGCTGCTGCACCCGGAGATCCAGCCGGGGCGGCGGCTGATCGTGCTCAGCTCCGACGCGCACACGCCCGCGCGGGTGGCGGCGCTGCTGGTGGCCCGCGGCTTCGGCGGCAGCACCTTGGCGGTGCTGGGCGATCTCGGCGCGCCCGAGGAGTCCCGGGTGGACGCGACGGCGGCCCGGTGGCCGCACCCGGAGGTGCCGGCGCTGAACGTGATCGGCGTGCACTGCGCGGCCGACGCCGACGCCGAACGCAGGCCGCGCACGCCGGGCCTGCCGGACTCGGCGTTCCAGCACGACGGGCAGCTCACCAAGCGCGACGTCCGCGCGCTCACGGTGGCCCGGCTGGCGCCGGCGCCCGGTGAGCTGTTGTGGGACGTCGGTGCGGGCGCCGGTAGCATCGCGATCGAGTGGATGCGCTGCGACCCGGCGAACCGCGCGGTCGCGATCGAGCACCGCGAGGACCGGGCGGCCCGCATCACGACGAACGCGATGACCCTCGGCGTCCCCGGCCTGAGCGTGGTCGTCGGCGCGGCGCCGGAGGCGCTGGACGGCTTGGACGCGCCCGACGCGGTGTTCGTGGGCGGTGGCGCGACCGCCCCGGGAGTGCTCCAACGCTGCTGGGACGCGCTGCGGCCGGGAGGCCGCCTGGTGGTGAACGCGGTGACGATCGAATCGGAGGTTCTGGTGGCGGACTGGTACGCCCGCTGCGGCGGTGAGCTGGTGCGGATCGCGGCGGAGCACGCTTCGCCGGTGGGCGGTTTCACCGGCTGGCGGCCCGCGATGCGGATCACCCAGTGGACGGTGACCCGATGACGGTGCACTTCATCGGAGCCGGTCCCGGCGCCGCCGACCTGATCACGGTGCGCGGGCGGGACGTGCTCGCCGCCTCCCCCGTCTGCCTGTACGCGGGCAGCCTGGTCCCGGTGGAGCTGCTGGAGCACTGCCCGGACGGCGCGCGGCTGGTCGACACGGCGAACCTGAACCTGGACGAGATCCTCGCCGAGCTGGTCGCCGCGCACGAGGCGGGCCGGGACGTGGCTCGGCTGCACTCCGGTGATCCGTCGGTGTTCAGCGCGGTCGCCGAGCAGATGCGCCGCCTCGACGCGGCCGGGGTGCCCTACGACGTGGTGCCCGGCGTGCCCGCGTTCGCCGCCGCCGCGGCGACGTTGAAGCGCGAGTTCACCGTGCCCGGCGTCGGCCAGACCGTGGTGCTCACCCGCACCTCGAAGCAGGCCACGCCGATGCCGGAGGGCGAGGACCTGGCGACGCTCGGCCGCAGCGGCGCGACGATGGTGCTGCACCTCGCGGTGAACCGGATCGAGGCGCTCGTCGAGGAGCTGGTGCCGAACTACGGGGCGGACTGCCCGGTGGCGGTCGTCGCCGGGGCGAGCCGCGCCGACGAGGTCGTGCTGCGCGGCACCCTCGCCGACATCGCCGACTCGGTGCGCGCCGCCGGGATCACCCGCACCGCGGTCGTCGTGGTCGGCGAGGTCCTCACCGCCGCCACCTTCCCGGACAGCCACCTGTACTCCACCACCCGCTGCCGCAGCTGACCGACCACGACGGGTGAGGATCGCTTGATCGACGTCGTCGCACCCGTCAAGACCGATCGCCTGTCGCTGCGCCCGTTCGCCGAGCGCGACGTGGCGGACGTGTTCGCCTTCGAGTCGCTGCCGGAGGTGGCCCGCTACCTGTACAACGAGCCCCGCACCTCGGAGGAGTGCGCGGCCCTGGTGGCGGAGCGCGCCGAGCGGACGTCGCTGCGCGCGGAAGGCGACAGCGTGGTGCTCGCCGTCGACCTGCACGGCACGGTGATCGACCACGTCTCGCTGGCCTGGCTCAGCGAGCAGCACCGCCAGGGCGCGTTCGGTTTCGTCCTGCACCCCGGTCACCAGGGCCGCGGCTACGCGACGGAGGCCGCCGCGGAGATGCTGCGGATCGGTTTCGACCGGCTCGGCCTGCACCGGATCATCGGTCGCTGCGACACGCGGAACACGGGTTCGGCCGGGGTGATGGAGCGCCTCGGCATGCGCTTGGAGGCGCGCTTCGTGGAGTCCGAGATCTTCAAGGGCGAGTGGGGCGGCGAACTCCACTACGCGATGCTCGCGGCCGAGTGGCGCGCCTCCGCACGGTGAATCCGGGCCGAGCGGCGAATCCGGGCGGCCCGATCGCTCAGGTGAGCCGGTCGAGGGCGGGGCACTCGGAGTCGAGGATGTTGCGTTCCAGGCGTTCGAGGGTGCCCAGCACGGCGGTCTGCTCGTCGGCGGAGAGGTCGCTGGTGGTGGCTCGTTCGAGTTCTTCCCACATCCGCTCGACCCGGTCGCGCAGCGCGAGCCCGGCCGCGGTCGCTTCGACGAGCACGACCCGCCCGTCCTGGTCGCTGCGGGTGCGGCGGACGAACCCGGCGCGTTCCAGCCGCTGCACGGTGCGGGTCATGGTGGCGGAGTCGGAGCCGAGCACGTTGATCAAATCGGTCTGCCGTTGCGTGCCGGTGTTCCACAGGTGCATCAGCAGCAGTTCCTGACCGGGGTGCAGGCCGCAGCCGCGCAGGAGCTGACCGGCGAACATCCGGTGCAGCCTGGCGAGCCGGAACAGCGCGTGGCTGACCGGCCCGGCGGTGGCGAAGCACGGCGGCACGATCTCCTCCGACGCGGGCACCGCGCAGCTCGGCGACTCGGCCATCGCGCCCCTTCCCCGTGAAGCTGACTGGTCAGTGAATGAACTCTCCACGATAACCGACCGGGCACCACCCCTCCGAAAGCTGTGATGAGCACTGCAGAAATCCCGCCGCGGGAAGATCTCGGGCGATTTAGCTGTTCGGACAGTTAACCGCGCCCCCTCCGGGAAGGATCACCATGCCCACCGCGTTCGATCCGCTCGACCTGGCCGGAACCCGACTGCGCAACCGCATCGCGATGGCCCCGATGACTCGCAGCCGCGCCGCCGGGAACCTGCCCGACGAGTCCACGACCACCTACTACCGGCAGCGCGCCACCGCCGGGCTGATCATCACCGAAGGCGTGCAGCCGTCGGTGCGCGGCCAGGGGTACCCGTCGACACCCGGCCTGCACAGCGACTCCCAGGTGGCCGCGTGGCGGAAGGTCACCGACGCGGTGCACGCGGAAGGGGGCGTGATCTTCGCGCAGCTGATGCACGCGGGGCGCATCAGCCACCCGAGTTCGCTGCCGGACGGGCGACCGCCGCTCGGCCCCTCCGCGGTCGCCGCGGAAGGCCGGATCTTCACCGCCGACGGCATGCGGGACCTGATCACTCCGGAGGAGCTCACCGAGGACGGCATCGCCGAGGTCATCGCCGAATTCGCCGCCGCCGCCCGCAACGCCGTCGACGCCGGGTTCGACGGCGTCGAGCTGCACGGCGCGAACGGCTACCTGCTGCACCAGTTCCTGTCCGACAACGCGAACCTCCGCACCGACGGCTGGGGAGGGTCGGTCGGAGGACGCATCCGCCTCACCGTCGAGGTCGCCCGCGCGGTGGCGGCGGCGATCGGTTCGCGCCGGGTGGGCCTGCGGATCTCCCCCGGCTCCGGCTCCAACGACATCGTGGAGCACGCGGTGGCCGAGTCGTACTCGGCGCTGATCGACGCGATCAACCCGCTGCACCTGGCCTACCTGCACGTGCTGGAGAGCCCGGACCGGGGTCTGACGCTGCGGTTGCGCGACCGGTTCGACGGCGCGTTCCTGCTGAACCCGCACACCCCCGGCCGCCAGACCGGCACGGCGGACCTGCCGCTGGTCGAGCAGGGCGTCGCGGACGCGCTCACCTTCGGCTCGCTGTTCCTGGCGAACCCGGACCTGCCGGCGCGGCTGGCCGCGGGCGGCCCGTTCAACACCCCCGATGCCGCCACCCTCTACGGCGGCGGCGACCACGGCTACACCGACTACCCGCCCCTGGCGGCCTGACCCCGGCCGACCAGCGAACAGGAGACCACAATGGACGGAAACGCGATCACCGCGGAGTTCGCCGATCGGTTCAACTCGCCGATCATCGAGGAGTTCCGCGCGAACGGCGGGCAGGTGGGCGGCGAGCTCGCCGGAACGCCGATCCTGCTGCTGCACAACGTGGGCGCGCGCAGCGGCGCCACCCGCGTCAACCCGATGGCGTACGTGGAGCACGAGGGCCGCTACCTGGTGCTCGCCTCCAAGGCCGGGGCTGACGCGCATCCCGCCTGGTACCACAACTTGAAGGCGAATCCGGACGCCGTCGTCGAGGTCGGCACCGAGACGCTGCGGGTCCGCGCCGAGGAGCTCACCGGCGCCGAACGGGACGCCCGCTACGCCGAAGCGGCGGCGGCGTTCCCGGTCATGGCCGAGCACCAGAGCAAGACCGACCGGGTCATCCCGATCATCGCCCTGACGCCCACCGGCGGCTGAACGACCGGGCGGGCGCCCCCGCGCGGGCGCCCGCCGCGCGGACGGATAGCGCGGAGCGGGGCCGTACACTGCGCGCATGGCTGAGCGGCTTTCCACGAGGGAGATCTCCCGGCGAGCGGTCCGCCAGAAGATCGAGTCCGTGGCGATGGAGTTGTTCCTGGAGAAGGGCTTCGACGCCACGACCGTCGACCAGATCGCCGCCGAGGCGGGGATCTCCGCGCGCAGCTTCTTCCGCTACTTCCCCACCAAGGAGGACGTCGTCATCGGCGACCCGGTGGAGTACGGCACCGTGCTGCGGGATGCGCTGGAAGCCCGCCCGGCCGAGGAGGACGCCGTGCACGCGGTGCGCGGCGCGCTGGTGGAGTTCATCGGCGCGGTGGCCGAGAACCCGGCGGCGGTGGGCATCTCGACGATCGTGCTGACCACGCCGTCGCTGTGGGCCAAGCACCAGGAGAAGCAGCGGGTGTGGGCGGAGCTGTTGCAGCCCGAGACCCTGCGCCGCCTGGGCGGCGCCCCGCACCCGGAGCTGCTGGCCACGGCGATCCTGGAGTCGGCGTTGGCGACGTTCCACGCGAGCCTGATGCACTGGGCTTCCCGCGATGGCAACGACGACCTGCACGAACTGTTCCGGTTGGCGACGGCGGCGACGGCGGGGACACCACCCTCGACGTGACAGTTACCGTCGAACTTGACAGCTACTGACGTGTTTAACATACACTGCCAGAACATCGTCTGGCAGGAGTTGCTCATGTCCCTCATCACCACCCCCTTCGGTTCGAGCACCACTGCGGACGAGGTCGCGGCCGGCCACGACCTCACCGGCAAGCGCGCGGTCGTCACCGGAGCCGCCTCCGGGATCGGCGTCGAGACGGCCCGCGCGCTCGCCCGCGCCGGAGCGGAGGTCACCATCGGCGTCCGCGACCTGGCCGCGGGTCGCGCCGCCGCCGACGACATCGGCGCGACCACCGGTGCCGAGGTCCGGGTCGCCGAACTCGACCTCCTCGACCTCAACGGCGTGCGCCGATTCGCCGCCGAGTGGCGCGGACCGCTGCACCTGCTGATCAACAACGCCGGCGTGATGGCCGTGCCGGAGCTCCGGCGCACCCCCGAGGGCTGGGAGCAGCAGTTCGCCACCAACCACCTGGGCCACTTCGAGCTGGCCACCGGCCTGCACGCGGCGCTCGCCGAAGCCGGGGGCGCGCGGATCGTCGCGGTGTCCTCCAGCGGTCACCACGCCTCGCCCGTCGTGTTCGACGACCTGCACTACGAACGCCGCCCCTACGACCCGTGGAGCGCCTACGGGCAGTCCAAGTCCGCGAACGCGCTGTTCGCGGTGGAGGCGACCCGGCGCTGGAGCGGCGACGGGATCCACGCCAACTCGCTGATGCCCGGCGGGATCATGACCGCCCTCCAGCGCCACATCCCCGCCGAGACCCGCGCCGAGTGGTCCAGGGCACCGATGCTGAAGACCCCGCAGCAGGGCGCCGCCACCTCGCTCGTCGCGGCGCTCGCCCCCGAATTCGCGGAGATCGGCGGGAAGTACCTGGAGGATTGCGCGGAGTCACCGGTCATCGCCGACGACGCCGAGACGACCCCCGTGAGCGGCGGTGTCCGGCGGTGGGCGCTGGACCCGGAGGCCGCCGAACGGCTCTGGGAGGTCTCGCGGCGGCTGCTCGACGACGCGGCCTGAGATCTCCGGCGCGCCCGGTGATCTCGGACGCTGGGACCTGTTCCCCAGGGGCACCTCCGTTCCCTAGTCTCGACGCGTTTGATCTTCATCAGCACGACCGCAGGAGGAGCACGTCCAGTGGAGGGGAACGAGATCACCGCGACCGCGGCGGCGCGCTTCAACGCCCCCGTGATCGCGAAGTTCCGGGCGAACGGCGGCCTGGTGGGCGGAACCTTCGCCGGGATTCCGCTGCTGCTGCTGCACAGCACCGGCGCCCGGACCGGCCGCGACCACCTCACGCCGTTGGCGTACCTGGAGCACGAAGGCCGCTACCTGGTGTTCGCCTCGAAGGCGGGCGCCGACATCCACCCCGACTGGTACTTCAACCTGAAGGCCAATCCGGCCGCCCGCATCGAGATCACCACCGACGTCGTCGACGTCCGCGCCCACGAGCTCATCGGGGTGGAGCGCGACATCAGGTTCGCCCAGATGACGGGCCTGTTCCCGTACTTCGCCGCGCACCAGGCGAAAACGGAGCGCGTCTTCCCCGTGCTCGCCCTCGCCACCGGCTGATCCCGGCGAGAGTCGCGCAGCGGTACCGCGGGAGCCGCGCGGTTGCTCTACTCGATGGGCCGGGGGATCGCGCGAGGAAAGGAGAGCTCCGCATGGCTCAGCCGCTCGCAGGGAAGTCGGCGCTGGTGACCGGCGGGTCGCGCGGGATCGGCGCGGCCATCGCCCGCCGCCTCGCCGAGCACGGCGCCGCCGTCGTGATCACGCACTCGAACTCGGCGGAGGCGGCGCGGCGAGTGGCCGCCGGGATCAGCGCCGACGGTGGACGCGCGGTGGCCGTGCGCGCGGACGCCGGGGTGCCCGAGCAGGTCCGGGCCGCGGTCACCCGCGCCGTCGAGGTGTTCGGCGGCTTGGACGTCCTGGTCAACAACGCCGCGACGGTCGCCACCGGTGTGCTCGACGAGTTGTCGCTGGAGGAGTTCGACCGGGCGCTGTCGATCAACGTCCGCGGGCCCTTCGTCGCCATCCAGGAGGCGTCGAAGCACCTGCCGGACGGCGGGCGGATCATCAACATCGGCACCTCGATGGTCGAGCACAACCCGTTCACCGGGAAGCTCGCGTACGTCACGAGCAAGTCCGCCCTCGCCGGGCTCACCCGCAGCGCCGCCCGCGACCTGGCATCGCGCCGGATCACCGTGAACAACGTCCAGCCCGGCGCGATCGACACCGCGCTGAACCCGGCCGACGGCCCCCGCTCGCACGTGCTGCAGGCCATGATCCCGCTGGGCCACTTCGGCACCGGCGAGCAGATCGCGAGCCTGGTGGCCCACCTCGCGAGCCCCGAAGCCGACTACATCACCGGAGCCACGATCAACGCCGACGGCGGCTACGCCACTTGAGCTCCGCCCGTCCTCCGTCCTGCTCTAGGGGGTGGCGGAACCTCGCGGGCTGTCCTTTCCAGGTGAGCCGCGTTCGTGGTCGTTGTCCTGTCAGCGGCGAAGCCGCTGAGCAGTGACCAGCTTGAGCAAAACGACCACCGGCGGGTTCTCAGCGGCCTTCTCGCGAGGACAGCGATTTCGCCGTGTATCGGACATACATCAGAAATCGATCCCGCAGCGAGAAGGCCGCTGAGGTTCCGCTACCTGACCCGCTACTCAAGCCAAGATAAAAAACCGCAATCACCGGTCAAAAGTGCCCATTCTGGTGCTTGTGGTGAAGTCTGCCCAGGTGGCGGCGGTGAACGTCAGGATCGGGCTGGTGGGGCCGAGTTTGGAGTCGCGGACGCCGACGTGGCCCGCCGCCGCGCCGACTTCGACGCAGCCGTTGGCGGCGTGGCTGCGACTGGACTTCCGCCAGCGGGTGATGCGGCCGGTCATGCGTGTTCCTCCAGAACTCGTTTGATCAGGTCGTTGGAGTCGGACGTCTTCAGCGCCGTCGACCGCAGCCGGTCGAACGCCGCCCGGAACGGGGCCACCGCGGCGGGTTCCTCGTAGTAGAGGACTTCGATCCGGTTCTCCACGTAGGCGGTGCCGAGCTCGTGGTCGAACTCCGGCGGGTAGGTCAGGAGCATGAACGCGCCGTCGACGCCGGTGAGCAGACCCGCCGAGAACGGCTGGATCCGGATCTCGACGTTCGGCTGCTCGTTCCACTCCAGCAGCGCCTCCAGCTGCGCGACGTGCACGCCGAGTCCGCCGTTGACGTGGTGCAGCGCGGCCTCGCTGAGGATGGCGTGCACCGAAGGGGACCGGCCGCCGCCGAGGACTTCGCGCTGCCGGGCCATCCGCAGTTCGACGCGGCGTTCGCGGTCCTTCTTGCGCAGCTTCGGGGCGCCGCCCCGCACGATCGCGTCCGCGTACGCCCAGGTCTGGAACAGGCCCGGCACCAAGTGGGTGTCCCAGCTCTCGACCCGGTCGGCCATCGTTTCGACGCCGAGGAACAGCTTCAGGTAGTCCGGCAGCGCTTCCTCGGAGTCGAACCTGATCCACCAGTCCGTGCTCTTGCGGCTGCGGTCCCGCAGCGACAGGAAGAAGTCGACGCGGTCCCCGGCGCCGTAGAAGCGCAGCAGCGTTTCGAGCTCCAGGGGTTTCGGCATCCGGCGGCCGACTTCGAAGTGGCCGATGTTCTGGACGCTGCCGCGCACGGCTTTCGCCGCTTCGGCTCGGGTGATCCCGGCCCGTTCGCGCAGCCGCGTCAGTTCCCAGGCGATCCAGCGCTTCAGCGCCGTCGGACTCGTGCTCACCCGCCGCCCTCTCCGTGTCGTGGCGTTAGGAGTGTGCCCGTCCGCGGCGACCAACATCATCACCCGATCAGGGATCTAGTCCGGAGCAAGTGCCGAATGTAGCGTGCTCCACATCGGTGATCACCGTTTCGCCAGGTGGGGGCGGCACTTCGCTCGGCTCCGGCACCGCCGATGCGGTCCGATCGATCCGCTCCGACGCGGTTCGGACCCGATCTCCTCCCGTCGAACGGAGTTCGCGCCATGGATGCGATCGGCAACCTGCGACACCTCGTCGAGCGGGGGTTCCAAGGCGCTCCGGTGCACAACGACGTCGGCGACCTGGACGCCCTGATGTACGTGCGGCACTGGCCGGCGGGCGTGGTCGATGTGGTCATCGTCTACTCGCACGAAGAGGCTTTCGCCTACCGCGCGAGCGGAATCGACCCGGACGCCTCGCTGCTCAACTTCCCGGCGCGGGTCCACTGGCGGCAGGCGGGGCACCCCGATTCGGTCACCACCGCCGTGCTCGGCCTCGACGAACCCTGAGCTCAGGCGCGCAACTCCCGCAGCACCCAGGACATCGCCCGGGTCACGGCCGCGCGAGAGGCGGGCGCGTGGTCGAGGACGTCGAACGAGTGCCGGCCTTCCGGCACGTCGATCACGTCGAGGTGCGCGCCGCGCTGGTGCGCCTGCGCGGTGAAGGCCCCGACCCCGTCCGCGATCTCGGCGTCCTCCAGCCCGGCCCTGGTCAGCAGGATCGGCAGCGAACCCGCCGAGGCGAGCGCCTCCGCCGGGCGGAACCGGGCATCGACTTCCCAGCCCGGCAGCGGCGCCAGCACCGGGTAGCTCGCGGCGACGCAGCGGAGCCACTCCGGCGCCCCGCCGATCCAGTCGGCCGTGAGCAGTCCGCCGCCGGAGAAGAACCACAGCGCCACCCGATCCCGGTCCGCTCCGGGGAGTTCTCGGGCTCGCGCGACCGCGTCGGCGAGCGCGTCCGCCGCCACCGGGTAGTCCGCGGGCGAGTGCAGCGGGTGATCGATGGTGATCCCGATGGCACCGCTACCGGCGGCCAGCGAGCCGTAGCCCCGGAACACCGGCCATTCCCGAGGAGTCGGCCGCAGCTGCGGCGGGAGCGGGCCGCCGTGCACGAACACCACCACCGGCAGCGGCTCCCCCGCCTCCTCGCCCGGCCGGTACACGTCGATCGCGCCGTCCCGCTCCGGTTCGACGTCGGCCACGGGGAGCACGAACGGCTGCAGGTACGTCGGTTCCGCCATGGCTCGATCACACCAACGCGCCCGGTGCGGCGCAACGGATTTGCGGGCTCTCCCGGCACGATCCCCGCTCGACGCCGTGCGGCCGTCCTGCCCGTGGCCCTGATCACATCGGAGTTGAGCATGCCGCTGCGGCCGGGTGTCTGCTGCGTCCCGCAGTGATCGTGCCGCTCCTGGAGCGGTCGCACCTCGCCCACCGCCGTCCTGGGAGGAACAAGTGAAAAGATCCCGCGCCGTCGCCTGCGCCGCCTCCGCGCTCGTCGCCTGCACGCTGACCGTCACCGCCGCCGTCACCGCCGCCACCGCGGCACCCGGGTCCGGGGCCGTCGCCACCGCCGACGACCCGGTCACCCACGAGGACAACGACCGCGTCCCGGAGGGCGCCGCCTGGACGCAGCACTACTTCCCGTCCGCGGACGGTTCCGGCACCGAGCTGCACGCCGACGTGCTGCTGCCGGAAGGGCTCGCCGAGGGCGAGCAGGTGCCGGTCATCATGTCGGCGGGCTCGTACTTCGGGCACTCCGGGCAGATGAGCGACGAGGGCTGGGAGCACACCGGCCCTTCGGACCGCTTCTACGACTTCATCGAAGGCACCGACCTGTTCCAGCGCGGCTACGCGTTCGTCATGGTCGACACGCGCGGCTTCGGCGGCTCCACCGGCTGCCTCGACTTCGGCGGACCCGGCGAACAGGCCGACGTCGAAGCGGCGATCGACTGGTCCGCGGCCCAGCCGTGGTCGACCGGCGCGGTGGGCATGTACGGCAAGTCCTACGACGCGATCACCGGGCTGATCGGCAACAACCTGGACCAGGACGCGCTCAAGGCCGTCGTCGCTCAGGAGCCCATCTGGGACCTGTACCGCAACATCCACTCCAACGGCGTGCCCCGCACGACCATCGCGCACACCGCCACCACCTACAACGAGATCGCGGCGCAACCGCAGCTGCCGGACGACGATCCCCGCTACCGCGCCAACGCCGCCTACGAGCAGGCCCACCCGGAGTGCCTGCTGGACAACCTCGCCGGGTACCAGACCGGTGACCGGGAATCCGAGTACTGGCGGGCTCGCGACCTCGCCGAACAGGCGAAGGGCACCGACACGCCGCTGTTCGTCACCCAGGGCTTCCTGGAGTGGAACACCGAGGCCGAGGCGATCCAGGAGTACCTCGACAACCACCAGGGCCCCGAGCGCGGCTGGCTCGGCCAGTGGGACCACAAGCGCGGCAACGAACGCACCGCCGACGGCCGCCTGGAGATGGGTCGCGAAGGCTGGTTCGAGGAGACGATCTCCTTCTACGACCAGCACCTCAAGGGCGTCGAACCGCCGGTCGCGCACCCGAACTACGCGATCCAGGACAGCGGCGGCGCGTGGCGCGCGCAGGAGACCTGGCCGACGCCCGACGGCACCGCGACCGTCCCGCTCGGCGGCGGGTCCTACGTGGACGACGGCGCGGAGGGCGGGCCCACGGCCGAGAACACCTTCACCGCGTTCTCCGAGCCGCTCGCGCGGGACACCCGGCTCACCGGCACGCCGCGGATCTCGCTGGAGGCCGAGGGGCGCGGCAACGCCATGGTCCAGCTCTACGACGTCGCCCCGGACGGCAAGGCCGTCATGTTCGACGAGCAGGTCTCCGTGCTGAACGCCGGCACCACGGCCTTCGACCTGAAGTCGACGGACTGGACGCTGCCCGCCGGGCACTCGCTGGCCGTGGGCATCGGCACCGTCCAGCCCAGCGGCGTCACCGCGCCCTTCCGGGACTGGATGGACTCGCCCTCCCGCGAGACGATCGACGTCACCGGCGCCCGGCTCGACCTCGCGCTGGAGGACCCGTCCGACGACGCCGCCACCGAGGGCGCCCGAGCACCGTGGCTGGACACCTACCTGCTGCTGAACACGAAGGACCTCCCCCTCGGCGACCCGACCTTCACGCTGCCCCCGGCTCGCCCCTGACCGCGCGACCACCCGGCCCCGCCGCTCCCGAACCGGAGCGGCGGGGCCGACCACTCGGCGGGCTTCAGCTCCACCAAGAAGGATCAAAGCTTTCGTTTCGTTCGATTCGTTCGTACCTTTCGGTTAGGATGACGTCGGCAACACGCCCCTGCCGGACGGAGCACGATGATGACCGCGTCGCTCGAACAGCACACGGTGCTGCCTCCTGACGAATCCGCCCACGCGGTCCTCCAGAAGCTCGCGGGCGCTTTGAACACGGAGCGTGCCCAGCAAGCGAAGCTCGTGAGCGCGGACGGCGACGAGCTGGAGATGCCGGACGAGATCTACGAGGTGCTGCGCGAAGTGGTCGCCGCGATGTCCAGCGGCCTGGCCGTCACCATCGCCCCGCTGCACGCGATGCTGACCACCCAACAAGCCGCCGACCTGCTGAACATCTCCCGTCCGACCCTGGTCAAGCTGCTGGAATCAGGCCGGATCCCGTTCGAACAGCGCTCCAGCCACCGCCGCCTCCGGTTGGCGGACGTGCTGGAGTACGAGCGCGGCTCCCGGCAGGTGCAGCAGACCGCTCTGGACGAGATGACCCGAGCGGCCGTGGAGGACGGCAGTGCGGACGACGACATCGGGTTCATGCGCACTCGGTGATCGTGAGCTTCCCCGCCTTCCTCGATTCCTGCGTGCTCGTTCCGATCAACGTCACGGACGTGGTGCCGAGATTCGCCGAGGAGGCGCAGCGGTTGCCATCGGTTCGGTGGTCGTAGCGAGGTCGGCGCCCCCACGATCGTTGCTCGCACTCGGTGCTGAATCCGGCCGGAGCTGGTCGAGCACGTTCAGCGCTGTTCGAACGGGGCGTGGCCGACTAGGTCTCCTGCTCGGTTGATGACCAGGATCTCCACGTCGATGGGGGCTCCCTGCAACGTGGTGAGGGAGAAGTCGCGGGCTCGGGTGGCGATGAGGTCGCCGAGCGGAATGCCCGCCTCCTGGCACAGGGTCAGCGCTTCCAACGCGGTGTTGGCGTTGCGGACGCGGTGGGTGAACTCCGCGGAGCCGCCCGCGTCGCCGACGATGTTCGCCAGCAGGGCGAAGTTCACCTGGGAGCGCTTCGAGTGCAGGTCCAGGTGCCCGTCGGCGAGCTTGGCGAGCTTGCCGATGCCGCCCGCGATCGTCAGCCGCGGCACGGGGTTGCGGCGCAGGTACTTCAGCACCGCGCCGGCGAAATCACCCATGTCCAGCAGCGCTTCCGGCGCGAGCTCGTAGGTGCGCTCCACCAGCTTCTCCGAGGTGCTGCCGGTGCATCCGGCGACGTGGGTCAAGCCCTCGGCGCGCGCGACGTCCACGCCGCGCCGGATGCTGTCGATCCACGCCGAGCACGAGTACGGCACCACCACCCCGGTCGTGCCCAGGATCGACAGGCCGCCGAGGATGCCCAGCCGCGGGTTCCAGGTGTGGCGGGCGAGTTCCTCGCCGTTCTCGACGGAGATCTCCACGACCACGTCACCGGTGCCGCCGTGCTCGGCGGCGACCCGCTGCACGACCTCGCGGATCAGCTTGCGGGGCACCGGGTTGATGGCGGGTTCGCCCACGGGCAGCGGCAGGCCCGGTTTCGTCACGGTGCCGACACCGGTTCCGGCGCGGAACACGACGCCCGCTCCGGGCTCGGCGCGGCGCACCGTCGCCGACACCAGGGCGCCGTGGGTCACGTCCGGGTCGTCCCCGGCGTCCTTCACGATCGCCGCCATCGCCGAGCCGGCGTCGAGGCGTTCGCGGGCGAGGGCGAACGCGGGCCGGTGCCCCTTGGGCAGCACGATCTCCACCGGGTCCGGGAAGGTCCCGGTCAGCAGCGCCGTGTACGCGGCGGCGGTGGACGCCGTCGCGCACGCGCCCGTGGTCCACCCGTAGCGCAGCGCGGGGCCTTCCTGACCAGTCATGATGCCGCCTCCTTCACCGTGAAAGGGTGCACGCATGCACAGCAGCGACGCGACCGGGGTGCGGCGCATCCTGGTTCTCGGCGGTACCGGCGAGGCCCGCGACCTCGCCGCGCGGCTCGGCGACGACGCGGGCGTGCACGTGATCTCCTCGCTGGCGGGCCGGGTGCGCGATCCGAAGCTGCCCGCCGGGGAGGTCCGCGTCGGCGGGTTCGGCGGCGCCGACGGGCTCGCCGCGTGGCTGCGCGAGCACCGCATCGACGCGGTGGTCGACGCGACGCACCCGTTCGCGCGGGTGATCACCGCCAACGCCGCACGCGCCTGCGCGCTGGCGGGCACGCCGCTGCTGGTGCTGCGCCGTCCCGCGTGGGAAGCGGAACCGGGCTGGCACCTGGTGGGCTCGCTGGACGAGGCCGCCGCCGCGCTGCCGGGGCTCGGCGAGCGGATCTTCCTCAGCACCGGCCGCCAGGGCGTGGGCCGGTTCGCGCACCTGGACCTGCGGTTCCTGCTGCGCGCCGTCGACCCGCCGGACCCGCCGCTGCCGCCGCACCTCACGACGCTGCTGGCGCGCGGACCGTTCACCTTCGACGACGAGGTGGCGCTGCTGCGCGAGCACCGCATCGACGTGCTGGTCACGAAGAACAGCGGCGGCCCGATGACCCGCGCGAAGCTCGACGCGGCGCGGGAGCTCGGCGTCGCGGTGGTCGTGGTGCAGCGGCCACCCGAACCGCGGGTGCCCGCCACCACCGTCGAGGAAGCGCTGGAACGCCTGCGTCACGCCGGGTAGCGGCGCGGGGTGAACACCGCGCCACCGACCGCCTTGGTCGTCGACGAGCCGATCACCAGCAGGCAACGCATGTCCACATCGGACGGATCGAGGTCGCCGAGTTCCACCGTCCGCACGGATTCCTGCGGCCCGCCCACGTCCCGCCCGATGATCACCGGGGTCTCCGGCGCGCGGTGCTTGAGCAGCGCGTCGCGGGCGGCGCCGACCTGCCAGGTCCGGCTGCGCGACGCCGGGTTGTAGATCGCCATCGCCAGGTCCGCCTTCGCCGCCGCCTCCAAGCGCTCGACGATGATCTCCCACGGCTTGAGCCGGTCCGACAACGACAGCACGCAGTAGTCGTGGCCCAGCGGAGCGCCGACGCGGCTCGCCACGGCCTGCGCGGCGGTCAGGCCGGGCAGCACCCGCACCGGGACGTCGGTGAACCGCTCCTCGGTCGCGACCTCCAGCACGGCGCTGGCCATCGCGAACACGCCCGGATCGCCGGAGGACACCACCACGACCCGCGAACCGCGCCGGGCCAGGTCCAGCGCGAACTCGGCGCGCTCGGCCTCGACCCGGTTGTCCGAGGCGTGCTTGCGCTGGCGCGGATTGGTCGCGAGCCGGTCCAGGTAGGGGCCGTAGCCGACGAGGTCGTCGGCGGCGGCGACGGCGGTGTGGGCCTCCGGGGTCGTCCACTGCGGACCCGCGGGGCCGAGGCCGACGACCACGACCTCGCCGATGCCGGGCTCGCGCGCCGCGGCGGGCGCGGATTGCTCAGTCGTGGCAGGGGAAACCGGGACGCCGGTCGCGTCCGTCAGGTTCAGCGGGCTGCCCGAGTTCACCGGGCTCGGCAGCAGCGCCAGCGAGAAGTACGGCACCGACGCCGGATCCACCTCGGCCAGCGGCAGCAACCGCTGGCGCTCCGTGGTGGCGCGCTCCACGAAGTACGCCTCGTCGAGCCGTCCCGCCTTCTCGAACGCCTCCTTCACACCGTCGAAGGTGCGGCCCAGCTTCATCACCGCGGCCGCGTCCGTCGAGGCCAGGTGCTCGGCGAGCTTGTCCGGCTCCAGCGTCCCCGGCAGCACCGTCAGCACCTCGTCGCGCTCCGCCAGCGGGCGCCCCAGCATCGCGGCGGCGCCGCTGACGGAGGTCACGCCGGGGATCGCGGCCACGTCGAACCGGCCCACCAGGCGCTTGTGCATGTGCATGTAGGAGCCGTAGAAGAACGGGTCGCCCTCGCACAGCAGCGCCACGGTGCGCCCGGCGGCGAGGTGCGCGGCGAGGCGTTCGGCGGCCTCGGCGTAGAACTCGTCGATCGCGCCCTGGTAGCCGCCGGGGTGGTTCGTGGTCTCCGTCGTCACCGGGTAGACCAGCGGTTCCTCGACCTGACCGGCCCGCAGGTACGGCTCGGCGACGGACCGCGCGATGCTGCGGCCGTGCCGGGCGCTGTGGTAGGCGATCACGTCGGCCTCACCGATCAGCCGCGCCGCCTTCACCGTCACCAGCTCCGGATCTCCCGGTCCGAGCCCGACGCCGAACAACCTGCCTGCCTGCTCCACGGTGCTGCTCACTCCTGTTCGCTCGCGATCGCGTTGATGGCGGCCACCGCCATCGCGCTGCCACCTCGGCGGCCGTGCACCACGAGGTGCTCCAGCTCCGGGTGGTCGGCCAGTGCCTGCTTGGACTCGGCTGCGCCGATGAAACCGACGGGCAGGCCGAGCACGGCGGCGGGCTTGCCCGCTCCGGCGTCGACCATCTCCAGCAGCCGGAACAGCGAGGTGGGCGCGTTGCCGACGGCCACCACCGCGCCGTCGAGCCGGTCCCGCCACAGCTCCATCGCCGCCGCGCTGCGCGTCGTGCCGAGCTCCTGCGCCAGCTGCGGCACCTGCGGGTCGCCGAGGGTGCAGAGGATGTCGTTGTCCGCCGGGAGGCGACGCCGGGTGACGCCCGCGGCGACCATCGCGGCGTCGCAGAACACCGGCGCCCCGGCGCGCAGCGCTTCGCGGGCGGCCAGGACCGCGTTCGGCGACCAGGCGATGTCGCGCACCAGGTCGACCATGCCGCAGGCGTGGATCATGCGGACGGCGACTCCGGCGACTTCCGGTGGCATGCCGTCGAGTTCCGCTTCGGCGCGGATCGTCGCGAAGGAGCGGCGGTAGATCTCCGCGCCCTCCCGGATGTACTCGTAGCCACCGGTGCCCTCGGCCCCGGCTGGATTGCGTCCGGTACTCACACTGCCCTCCGTGCCGCTTCGAGCGCGGCGGATAACTCGCCGGCGGGTTCGCCGCCGACCTCGTAGCCGGCCTCGGTGGCCAGCACTTCCACTCCTCGTCCCGCCGGTCGGCCGCAGCGGCGCGAGCAGCCCGCCCAGTGCACCGGCAACGCGCCGGGCCGGGCGGCGCGCGCCGCGTCGGAGCGCACGTCGGCGAGGGATTTGGCGCAGCCGGGGCTCCCGGTGCACGCGGTGACCCCGGCCAGCGGCGCGGCGGTGTCCACCACGAAACCGGCTCCGTCCATTTCGGACAGCAGGGTCGTCGCGTCGTGCTCGGGGATTCCGGGCAGCAGCAGGGTGCGCCACGGCGTGAGCCGCAGCGGGCGGTCCAGGGCGGCCAGCGCCGCGACCTGCTCGGCGTTCAGCCTGCCCAGCGGGGCGCCCAGCGCGAGGCTCACCCGGCCGTCGCGGCGGTGCAGGACGCCGAGATCGGCGTGGGTGGCGACGGGCTCGACGGGACGACCCGGACCGGAGTGGCACGTCGTTGCGGGAGAAGACCCGACGCCGCCGGCCGGTTCCCCCACGCCGGGGGCGGAACCGGCGCGTTCAGCGGCACCGCTCGCGCTGATGGGCCGCTCGGTGCGTTCAGCCGATCCGCCGGCTGCGGCAGGAACGGTCCCGGCACGCTCAGCGGAACCGTCCGTGCCGGGAGCAGATCCGGTGCTGTCAGCGGACTCCGCGCCGGTGTCGGCGATCGGCGCACCGTCCTCCGCCGGGCCCGGTTCGGCGATGACGCGCGCGGCGATCAGCCGGGGACCGTCGGTGAGTTCGGCGAGCCGCCAGCTCGCCGACTCCTGCCGCCGCCGTTCCGCGAGGAACGCCTCCGCCGCGAGCACCGCGGCGCGCGCCGCGTCCGCGGTCGCGACCCGGATTCCTTCGTCCGCACCGGACAGCAGCACCGCGACCGAACCGTCCGCCGGGGCGAGCCCGATGTCGGCGGCGAGCCCGGCGACGTCGCCCCGCCCGTCGTCCACGGTGAACAGGAACCGCCCCGGCAGCTCCGCGAGCGCGGGCGCCGCGCACAACCGCCGGTCGAGCTCGGTCGCCACCGCGTGCACGTCCAGCGACCCCGCGTCGTCGCAACCGGTGTAGGGCGAGGCGATGATGTTGCGCACCCGCTCGTGCGTCGGCGAGGGCAGCAGGCCCGCGTCGGCCAGCGTCGCCGCGAACTCCGCCACGGCGTGCGGCGCGAGCCCGCGGACCTGGAGGTTCGCCCGCGAGGTCAGCTCCCAGCCGCCGTCGCCGAGCTCCGCCGCGGCGGCCAGCGCCCGCACCTGCCGCGCGTCGAGCCGCCCGCCCGGCACCCGGACCCGGGCCAGGCCGCCGTCGGCGGCCTCGTGCACCCGCAGCGCGCCGGGGCACGCGTCCGGTTCGGCTCGTGGCGGCACGGTTCTCCCCGCTCTCATCGCTCGTGGTCGGTCGGAACTCCCAGCGCACGGCGCGGGTCTCCGGTGGTGCGCGGCCCTGGGCGCGCACCGGCGGTCGTCGATACTACGGCCAGGCCTCGTTGCGGACGCAAAACGCGATGTGCCTCACCACAGCCACCCCCGACCCGGCGGCCTCCCCCGCACGACCGCCCCGCGAACCCCGGCCGGACCTTGTTCAAGCCCTCGCAATTTCGCGAGAGATCGACCGCCCCCGGCGTGTCGGACACCCCATGTGGACAACTCGTTTCCCCTGATCAGAAGTGGTTCCACGGCCGGGATCAGGAACGTTCACCTCGATCGGGTCGTTCGATTTCTCGCGAAATTGCGGGAATCGTCCACAACGTGACGAGTGGGGGCGGCGTGCGGGGGTGCGCCGGTGTCGACCGAGTTCGCGGTGAGGGGATTCCTCGGCGAGCGCTCGTGTCCGGTGGGTGACCGTCGCGCGAGCGTTCCGCCGAACGGCGCGGTGCCACGTGCGTGATCTCTCGCGCACCAGCGCAGCAGGCCACTTGACGAACGATCGCCCCGTTGCGGAGAGTGGTCGACGGCGACGAGTGGAGGAAGCCGGTGCGAGTCCGGCGCGGTCCCGCCACTGTCACCGGGGAGCGGACTCCGCACAACGAAGGTCACTGCCCGCGCACGTGCGCGGACGGGAAGGCCGGAGCGAGCGCCGATCCGGGAGCCAGGACACTCCGCGCCGCCACCGCCCGGTCCGACACCGGGTGCCGACGACTCCGGGGCGAGGACCCCGAGGAAGGTTGACCATGCGTCCTGTCCGCATGCCCGCGTCCCTGCTCAGCCGGGAGCGTGCCGCATGATCCTGCTGCTGTCCACATCGGACACCGATCTGCTCAGCGCACGCGCCAGCGGTGCGGACTTCCGCCTCGGCAACCCGGCCCGGCTCGGCGTGGACGACCTGCCGCCGCTGCTGGAGGGCGCCGACCTGGTGATCGTGCGGCTGCTCGGCGGCCGCCGCGCCTGGGAGGAGGGCCTCGACGCGCTGCTCGCAGGCCCGCGCCCGGTGGTGGTGCTCGGCGGTGAGCAGGCCCCGGACGCGGAGCTGATGGAGTGCTCCACCGTTCCCGGCGGCGTGTGCGCGCAGGCCCACGCCTACCTCGCGCAGGGCGGCCCGGAGAACCTGACGCAGCTGTTCAACTTCCTGTCCGACACGGTCCTGCTCACCGGCCACGGCTTCGAGCCGCCGGTGGAGACGCCGAAGTGGGGCCTGCTGGAGCGCGAGCCGCGCAACACCGAGGGCCCGAAGGTGGCGGTGCTCTACTACCGGGCGCACCACATGGCGGGCAACACCGCGTTCGCGCACGCCCTCTCCGACGCCATCGAGGACGCGGGCGGCCGGGCGATGCCGGTGTTCTGCGCGTCGCTGCGCGCCCCGGAACCGGGCCTGCTGGACACGTTGCGCCAGGCCGACGCGCTGATCGTGACGGTGCTCGCGGCGGGCGGTACGAAGCCCGCGACGGCCTCGGCCGGTGGGGACGACGAAGCGTGGGACGTGGGCGCGCTCGCCGACCTGGACGTGCCGATCCTGCAGGGCTTGACGCTGACCTCCAGCCGCGAAGCGTGGCAGGACAACGACGAGGGCCTGTCCCCGCTGGACATGGCCACGCAGGTCGCGGTGCCCGAGTTCGACGGTCGGCTGATCACGGTGCCGTTCTCGTTCAAGGAGAACGACTCGGAGGGCCTGCCGGTGTACGTGGCGGACCCGGAGCGCGCGGCGCGCGTCGCGGGCATCGCCGTGAAGCACGCCCGGCTGCGGTACGTGGAGCCGAAGGACAAGCGCCTGGTGCTGATGCTCTCGGCGTACCCGACGAAGCACTCCCGCATCGGCAACGCGGTCGGCCTGGACACCCCGGCGAGCGCGGTGGGCCTGCTGCAGCGGCTGCGCGAAGCCGGTTACGACATCGGCCCGGAGGACGGTCCGGACGCGCTGCCCGGCGTGGCCGCGCAGGACGGCGACGCGCTGGTGCACGCGCTGATCGCCGCCGGTGGCCAGGACCCGGATTGGCTCACCGAGGAGCAGCTGTCCGGCAACCCGGTGCGCATCCCCGCGAAGCGCTACGCCGACTGGTTCGCGACGCTGCCCGACGACCTGCGCGAGAGCATCGAGGGTCACTGGGGCCCGCCGCCCGGCGAGCAGTTCGTGGACCGCTCGCACGACCCGGACGGCGAGATCGTGCTGGCCGCGCTGCGCGCCGGCAACGTGGTGATCATGGTGCAGCCGCCGCGCGGCTTCGGGGAGAACCCGATCGCGATCTACCACGACCCGGACCTGCCGCCGAGTCACCACTACCTGGCCGCCTACCGCTGGCTGACCGACGAGTTCGGCGCGCACGCCATGGTGCACCTGGGCAAGCACGGCAACCTGGAGTGGCTGCCCGGCAAGACGGCGGGCATGTCGGCGTCCTGCGCGCCGGACGCGGCGCTGGCGGACCTGCCGCTGATCTACCCGTTCCTGGTCAACGACCCCGGCGAGGGCACCCAGGCGAAGCGCCGGGTGCACGCGACGCTGGTGGACCACCTGGTGCCGCCGATGGCGCGGGCGGAGAGCTACGGCGACATCGCGAAGCTGGAGCAGCTGCTCGACGAGCACGCGCAGATCTCGGCGATGGACCCGGCGAAGCTGCCCGCGATCCGCAGCCAGATCTGGACGTTGATGCAGGCCGCGAAGCTGGACCACGACCTCGGGCTGGACGAGCGCCCGCACGAGGCCGAGTTCGACGACATGCTGCTGCACGTCGACGGCTGGCTCTGCGAGATCAAGGACGCGCAGATCCGCGACGGCCTGCACGTGCTGGGCGCCGCCCCGAAGGGCGAGGCGCGGGTGAACCTGGTGCTGGCGATGCTGCGCGCCCGGCAGGTGTGGGGCGGCCAGAGCGGCGCGCTGCCCGGCCTGCGCGAGGCGCTGGGCATGTTGGAGGACGGCAGCGTCGCGCGCGGCACCGTGGACGACGTGGAGACCTCCGCGCACGCCCTCGTCTCCGGCATGGAGGAGCACGGCTGGGAGCTCGGCGCCGTCGTCGAGGTGTGCCGTTCGGTGCTGGGCGACGCCCCGGACGACGTGGTGCGGGTGCTGGAGTTCGCGGTCGCGGAGGTGGTGCCGCGCCTGGACGCCACGACCGACGAGATGGGTGCGACGCTGCACGCCCTCGAAGGCGGCTACGTCCCCGCCGGGCCGAGCGGTTCCCCGCTGCGCGGCCTGATCAACGTGCTGCCGACGGGCCGCAACTTCTACTCGGTGGACCCGAAGGCGGTGCCGAGCAGGCTCGCCTGGGAGACGGGGCACGCCATCGCGGATTCGCTGATCGAGCGCTACCTCGCCGACACCGGCGAGTACCCGCGTTCGGTGGGCCTGTCGGTGTGGGGCACCTCGGCGATGCGCACCTCCGGTGACGACATCGCGGAAGTCCTTGCGCTGATGGGCGTGCGGCCCACGTGGGACGAGGCGTCGCGGCGCGTCAACGGCCTCGAAGTGATCCCGCTCGACGAGCTGGGGCGTCCGCGCGTGGACGTGACGGTGCGCATCAGCGGTTTCTTCCGCGACGCGTTCCCGCACGTGGTGACGCTGCTCGACGACGCGGTCCGCAAGGTCGCCGCGCTCGACGAGCCGGACGAGCAGAACTTCGTGCGCGCCCACGCCCAGGCGGATCTGGCCGAGCACGGCGACGAGCGCCGCGCCACGACGCGCATCTTCGGTTCGAAGCCCGGTGCCTACGGTGCCGGTCTGCTGCCGCTGATGGACAGCAAGAACTGGCGCGACGACACCGACCTGGCCGAGGTGTACGCGGTGTGGGGCGGTTTCGCCTACGGCCGCGGCCTGGAGGGCACGGAGGCGCGCGGCGACATGGAGTCCGCCTACAAGCGCATCTCGGTGGCGGCGAAGAACGTCGACACCCGCGAGCACGACATCGCCGATTCCGACGACTACTTCCAGTACCACGGCGGCATGATCGCCACGGTCCGCGCGCTGACCGGCAAGGCGCCGGCGGCCTACATCGGCGACAGCAGCCGCCCGGACGCCATCCGGACGCGGTCGCTGACCGAGGAGACCTCGCGAGTGTTCCGCGCCCGCGTGGTCAACCCGCGCTGGCTGGAGGCGATGCGCCGCCACGGCTACAAGGGCGCGTTCGAGCTGGCGGCCACGGTGGACTACCTGTTCGGCTACGACGCCACGACGGGCGTGGTGGGCGACTGGATGTACGAGAAGCTCGCCGAGACCTACGTGCTCGACGAGGAGAACCAGAAGTTCCTCACCGAGTCCAACCCGTGGGCGCTGCACGGCATCACCGAGCGGCTCCTGGAGGCGGCGAACCGGAACATGTGGGAGTCCCCGAACCCGGACACCCTCGCCGCCCTGCACGAGGTCTACCTCCAGGCCGAAGGCGACCTGGAGGACGGCCCGGCGAAGGGCTGAGCAGTTTTCGAGTGAACGGACCGTTCGTCCAATCCCATGAGACGAACGGTCCGTTCACTTCGGGTTCGCAGGAATCAACGCCGGCGGCCGATCGAGAACGCTCTCCCGTGACGGCATCGCGGCGATCTGTTCGGTTACCGATCCGTGTCGGGTTCGCCGGACACGCCGAACATCGCTTCCAATGTTTCCGGGTTGATTCCGGTGTCCACGACCGGCATCGCGCCGTGATAGCTCGTCCAGGACAGGCACGTCGGGCGCTTTCCGGTCGCGGCGAACTCCTCGGCCGCGTCGAGCACGCTCGTCGCGTCGATCTCCGCACCGGGAGGAAACGGGATCCCCGCCCACCCGTACACATTCACATCGCCGTTCGTTCCGCCGGTGCTCACCGTCCCACCATCGGCTTGCCACAGGCACACGCCCCGGTCACCACTGAATCCGACGACGAGTTCCGCACCGCTGTCATGCGTGAGATAGACGATCACCCGATCGTCGCCCTGCTGCGCGACCAGCGCAGCACGCACATCTGTCGTGTCAAGCGAGGTTTCGTCTTCGAGCTCGATCGTGAGCGTCATCGGTTCGCCTTCCCGTGATACGTGCGCCGGTAGGGGCGCCCCTTGCGGTCGGTGCCGGACACCGTCACCTGCGAGCCTTCCGGAAGGAACCGCTCCAACACCTGGTGGCAACCCGTCGGCTTAGTCTGATAGCCACACGGAACATGATTGATCACGACCTCGGCAGACTTCACTCCGGCTCGAATCATCATCGCAGTCGCACGCATCTCGACGTGGTAAGGCAGATATTCGGGCGCCGCGATGCCGAGCCGGGTGATCCGCTCACGTGCCTCCTGTGTCCAGATGTCCCACTGATCTGACCGGAACTCACCAGCTATCGGCCGATCACCGATTTTGATCTTGCCGACCGTGTGATCTCCCTTTTCCCGCACTCGCGGCGGAAGCTCCGGCACCGCCCACGCTGCTTCCGGCGGGTACTCGGAGCCGTCGACGCCGACGGCGTTCGGCGACCGCTTCGGCACGGCCGTGGGCTCCGGCGTGCGAGCGGCGGCCGGGCCGGGACTCGCACCGAGCCGCGACAGGTAGGCGGTGACCCGCTTCCGGACCGCCCGCACGGTGGCACGCACCTCGGCCAGCTGATCGACTGTCATCTCCTGCGACCTGACCGCGTCGAGCGCATCCGGCGCGGACGCACCAGCAAGCGCGTGCGTGAGCGCGTCGCGGCTCTCCGCCGACGCCATGCCCGCGGCCGTGATCTGCTCGGTCGCCTCGTCGAGCCTGCCGAGCACTGCCGTGAGCCTGCGGTCGACTTCTTCCACGGACATCCGCGCCCCCGGTCCCGTCGCCGTCCAGGCCGATCATGCAGGCGAGCACCGACACAAAGTGAGTGAACGGACCGTTCGTCCAATCCCGTTGGACGAACGGTCCGTTCACTCCCAGTGTCCCGGCCCTACGCCGAGCCGTCCCGTTCCGCGAGGCCCGACAGCGCCGGGGGCAGCGAGCCCGTGTGCAGGACGCCGAGGCGTTGGGTGGCTCGGGTGAGGGCGACGTAGAGCTCCGCCGCGCCGCGCGGGCCGTCGGCGAGGATGCGCTCCGGGTCCACGACGAGGACCGCGTCGTACTCCAGGCCCTTCGTGTCCGCCGCCGGGACCGCGCCCGGCACCTCCGGCGGCCCGATCACGACGCTGGTGCCGTCGCGACCCGCCTCGTCCCGCACGAATTCCTCGACGACGGCGGGAAGTTCGTCCGCGGTGACCTTCCTGGACCACGGCTCGACGCCGCACGAGCGGACCGACTCCGGCGGCTTGCCGTCGGGGGCGAACTCGGCGAGCAGCGCCGCGGCGACGTTCATGATCTCCGCCGGGGTGCGGTAGTTCACCGTGAGCGACCGGTAGGCCCAGCGGCCGGGCACGTACGGCTCCAGCATCGCGCCCCACGACGTCGCCCCGGCCTCCGAGCGGCGTTGCGCCAGGTCGCCGACGACCGTGAAGGACCGGCTCGGGCAGCGCCGCATCAGCACCCGCCAGTCCATTTCGGACAGTTCCTGCGCTTCGTCGACGACGACGTGGCGGTACGTCCACTCCCGGTCCGCGGCGGCGCGTTCGGCGAGGTCGCGGGTGTCGTGCTCGACGAAGCGGTTCGCGAGGTCCGCGGCGCCCAGCAGGTCGGTGGCGTAGAGGTGGTCCTCGTCGTCCATCGAGTCCTGGCGGCCGGTGAGCTGGTCCATCACGTCCGACGCGTACTCGGCTTCGGCGGCGCGTTCCCGCTCGGCGGCGCGCGCGGCGCGCTCCTCGGCGGCCTTGTCCCTGCCGAGCAGGTCGACGAGCTCGTCGAGCAGCGGCACGTCCGACACCGTCCACGCGGCGCCGTCGGCGCGCAGCAGCGACGGGTCGGCGCCCGCCGCGCGCAGGCGCTCCGGGCTGGAGTACAGCCCGGCGAGGACGTCCTCCGGCGTCAGCACCGGCCACAGCTCGTCGAGCGCGGCGGTGAACGCCTCGTCACCGGCCAGTTCCGCCAGCAGCTCCGCCTTCAACCGCTCCCGCGTCACCCGGTCGTCGCCACCCGGCCAGCCGCGCGCGATCCGGGACAGCGCCCGCTCGGTGAGCACGTAGGTGATGATCTCGGCGAAGACCGCGCGGGCCTCGTTGTGCGGGAGCCCGGACGACCGGGCCTCCTCCCGCGCCCACTCGGCGACGTCGGCGGTGATCCGCTGCGCGGTCCCGCCCAGCTGCACCGGCAGCGGCTCCTCCGGCACCCGCTGGCGCGCGGCGACCGCCGCGGCGAGCACGTCCAGCATCGCCAGCGATCCCTTGCGCCGCACCACTTCCGGCACGTCCTCGGCCGTCACGCGCAGGCCGGGCAGGAGGTCGCCCGCCGTCATGAACACCACGTCGGACTCGCCCAGTGACGGCAGCACGCGGCCGATGTAGGTCAGGAACTCCGGGTTGGGGCCGACCACGAGCACGCCGTGGCGTTCCATCCGCTCCCGCTGGGTGTAGAGCAGGTAGGCGACGCGGTGCAACGCCACCACCGTCTTCCCGGTGCCCGGGCCGCCCTCGATCACGAGCACGCCGGAGTGGTCGAGGCGGATGATCTCGTCCTGCTCGCCCTGGATCGTCGCGACGATGTCGCGCATCCCCGCTCCGCGCGGCGCGTTGACCGCCGCGAGCAGCGCCGCGTCGCCGCGCTCCTCGCCGGACGGGCGGCCGAGCACCTCGTCGGTGAACTCGACGATCCGTCGCCCGCGCGCGTGGAACTGGCGCCGCCTGCGCATGTTCTCCGGCGTGGCCCCGGTCGCGACGTAGAACGGGCGCGCCGCGGGTGCCCGCCAGTCCAGCAGCAGCGGCTCGTACTCGTCGTCCTCGTCGAAGATGCCGATCCGGCCGATGTAGGAGCGCTCATCGTCCAGCGAGTCCAGCCGGCCGAAGCACAGCCCGTTGTCGGCCACGTCCAGCCGCTTCATCTCCTTGGCCCGCGTGCGCACCTCGACGTCGCGCTCCACGGCCGTCCCGCCGTTGCCCAGCAACGCCGCGTCGAACTCGCCCTTCACCCGCGCCCGTTCCGCGTCGAGCCGCGCGTAGAGATCGGCCACGTAGCCACGCTCGGACCGCAGTTCTTCTTCGTACCCCTGAGTTGACACGTTCTCCTCATCGCGACTGGCCGGTTCCGGTGGGCCGTCCATTTCGGTCCGCCGGGCGCGGCGCCCCGGTTCGACGATCTTCCTCGGCCTTCCGGCGACGTTCCCCCGAGTCCCCGGCAGCACCGCGGGACGTCGCACGCGCGTCCCATTTCCCCAGCGCTCGGCTTCGATGAGCGATTCTGCGGCAGCACGGGGGGCTTGCCGCAAGTACCCCGGTGCGCTATACGTTGAAGCCGGGAAGGAGAAGAGTCTCCCCCATTCCCGCGCCGCGGAGAACACCCGCCCGGCCCTTCGCCCGAGGCCCGCTTCCCCGGCATGGCACGGAGTTCCTCGTCACAGCCCACCGCGAACGCGGCCCGGTGCCCGGAGCCGCGCAGCCGCACCCGACTCCTCCCGCCATGTCCGATCCGGAACGTGGCGGTCCGCACGTCGCCTGGCCCGGCGGCCCCCTGCCTGGTCAGCTGGGTGCGACAAGCGGAACGGAGTCGTCCATGTCGCAGGAGCGCGAACTTTCCCCGCCCACGATCACCGCCGCCCCGAGGCCGTTCGCGATCGACGTGCTGGTGGCGTTCGGGCTGGCGCTCGGATCGTCGTCCGCGCAGGGGCTCGGGCGGTTCGCCTACGGGCTGCTGCTGCCGTCGATGAGCGGTGCGCTGCACTGGTCGTTCGCGACGGCCGGGCTGATGAACACCGCGAACGCGCTCGGCTACCTGCTGGGCGCGCTCGTCGCGGCCCCGGCCGCGCGCCGCTGGAACCCGCGCCGGCTGTTCGTCTCCGGCCTGATCGCCACCGCGCTGCTGCTGTTCGCCGCCGCGCTCACCGGCGACGTCGTGGTGCTGTTCGTGCTGCGGCTGGCGACCGGTGTCGCGGGCGCGGTGGCCTTCGTGCTCGGCGGCGTGCTCGCCACCGGTTTCAGCCAGGGCAGGCCCGGCGGGCGGTCCGCGGTGCTGCTCGGCATCTACTTCAGCGGCGGCGGGCTCGGCGTGCTGCTGTCCGGCCTGGCGCTGCCACCGGTGCTGCGGGCGGGTCCGCCGGACGACGCGTGGCGCTGGGGCTGGGTGGTGCTCGGCGCGCTGGCGGCCCTGTCGGTGCTGCTGGTGATCCCGGCGGCCAGGCGGACCGCGGCGCCGCCGCCGTCGCCGGACGGGGCGCGGTTCTCGCCGAAGCCGATCATCGCCACCTTGATCGCCTACGGCCTGTTCGGCGTCGGGTACATCGCGTACATGACCTTCATCGGCGCCTACCTGGAAGCGGGCGGGGCGGGCACCGCGGAGGTCTCGGTGTTCTGGTCGGTGCTGGGCGCTTCCGCGATCGCGGGCGGTTTCGCGTGGGGGCCGATGCTGGGGCGGTTGCACGGCGGCCGGGCGCTGGCGGTGCTGCTGGTGGTCCTGGCGGTGGGCGCGGCGCTGCCGCTGATCTCCACCGGCGTCGTGGCCGAGTTCGCCTCCGCGCTGCTGTTCGGCTGCTCGTTCCTGTCCGTGGTCACCGCCGTGACCACCACCGCGCGCCACGCGCTGCCGCCGCACCGGTGGGCCGCCGCGATCGGCGCGCTCACCACCGTGTTCGCCGCCGGCCAGTGCGCGGGTCCGGTGCTGGCGGGGGTGCTCTCCGACGGCGGCGGCATCGGCACCGGCCTGCTCATGTCCGTCGGCATCCTGGCGTGCGCGGCGCTGGTCGCCCTCGCCCAGCCCGCGGCCCGGTGATCGGTCGGTCAGCGCGGGAAGCGGACGAGCTCCGTGGCGGCCTCGGGCTGGCGTCCCTGCCCCGAGGAGCACGCGCCGCACACCACGCGCGGCTTCTCCGGCCTGCCGAGGCGGCGGTGGACCCGGCCGCGGATCACGTGCCCGCACCGGGCCACCGGCTGCGGACCACCGGTGCGCAGCTCCACCGCGTGCCACAACGACTCCCGTTCCGAAGCCATGAACACCCGTGCCATGCGTACCTCCCTGTTGCCTGCCTCCCAGGTGATCGACGTCTAATAGACGCCGATTAATAGCTCGTTCGGGTCACGAAGCGCGCGCAGCGGACTGGCTACGATCTGCTCCGTGCCCGCAGACACCATCCGAGTCACGCCCCGAGCGCGCGCGCTCGCCGCCGCCATTCGATCCACCAGGGAGAACTCCGGAATCAGCGGCCGGGAATTGAGCAAAAGGCTCGGCCTGAGCCACGGAACCGTGTCGCACTGGGAAACCGGCCGCCGCATTCCGACACCGGAGGACGTCGCCTCGTTCCTCGCGGTGGCGGGCGTGACCGGAAAGGAACGGCAACGACTGCTCGACCTCGCCCGGCACGCGAGCGAACCGAATTGGCTCACCGTGGGAATGCCCGGAATTCCGCAGCAGCTCGCGGGCGCCGTGGAATGCGAGCGGTCCGCTTCGGCGATCGTCGAGTGGGCGCCGATGGCCGTGCCCGGCCTGCTGCAGACCGCGGGCTACTCCCGCGCGGTCTCGGCAGCGGGCGGGCTCACCTCCGATGAGACCGAACGGCGAGCCACCGTCCGAGCCGGGCGGCGCGAGATCATTCTGCGGGATGATCCGGTTCGATTCACCGCGTTGATCGGTGAGCACAGCCTTTCCGATCGGATCGGAACTCCGCCGGTGATGCTGGACCAGCTGCACTTCCTGCTGGAACTCGCGGAACGCGACAACGTCACGATCCAGGTCGTGCCGCCCCGCGTCGGCTGGCATCCGGGACTGGCAGGCCCGTTCGTGCTCTACGACTTCCCCGATTCGCCCGCGGTCGTGCACTTCGAGCACTACAGTTCCGGTGCTTTCGTCCCGGACGACGACGACGTCCAGGCATATCGGCAGGCCGTGAGCAGAATTCGCGAACTCGCGCTGAGCCCGGCCGACACGATCGATCTGATCACGGAATCAGCGAGCGAACTGGAGAGATCAGCATGACCCCGACGAACTGGCGCACGTCGACCTACACCCACCCCAACGGCAACTGCGTGGAGGTGGGCAGGCTTGGAGATCGCGCCACCGTCCGCGACACGAAGAACCGCACCGCCGGGTACCTGACCATCGGTGAAGCGCAGTGGGCGACGTTCGTGCGGGAGATCGCCTCCGGCCGCTACGACCGGTGACCACGCCCGTGACCTCGGACGTCCCGGCGCCGGCGGAGCGAGCCGAGTCCCACCTCGTGACTCGGGCGCGTCCGGCGGGTAGAGATGAGCCATGAAGATCACGATCGACGAGGACAGGTGCTGCGGCGCGGGGCAGTGCGTGCTGGAGGCACCGGACGTGTTCGACCAGCGCGCTGAGGACGGCGTGGTGGTGCTGCTCGACGCCGCTCCTCCCGCCGAACTGCACGAGGCGAGCCGGTCGGCGGAGCAGCTGTGCCCGACCGCGGCCATCGAGATCAGCGAATGACCACCGGCCGCATCGCGATCGTCGGCGCCTCCGCCGCGGGGCTCACCGCGGCCGAGGCGTTGCGCCGCGAGGGCTGGGACGGCCGGATCAGCCTCATCGGCGACGAGCCGCACGAGCCCTACGACCGGCCACCGCTGTCCAAGCAGGTGCTCGCGGGCAAGTGGGAACCGGAGCGGACCGGGCTGCGGGCGGCGGACGCCCTCACCGGGCTCGACCTGGATCTGCGGCTGGGCACCACCGCGACCGGACTCGACGTCCCGAACCGCCGCGTGCTGCTCGGCGAGGAGGCGCTGGACTGCGACGGCGTGATCATCGCGACCGGGGTCGCGGCGCGCGCGCTGCCCGGTGCAGCGCACGGCGCGCACGTGCTGCGCGGCCTCGACGACGCGCTGGCGCTGCGCGCCCGGCTCGCGAACCCGGGACGGCGGCTGGTGATCGTCGGAGCGGGCGTGCTGGGCGTGGAGGTCGCCGCCGTGGCCCGCGAACTCGGTCACGAAGTCGTGGTGGTCGCTCCCGAGGCGGCCCCGATGGAACGGGCGGTGGGCATCGAGGCCGGTGACCTGCTGGCCGAGGCGCACCGCGCCCACGGCGTCCGGCTGCGGCTCGGCGAGCTCGTGGACGGGCTGCTCGACGACGGCGGACGGGCCCGCGGCGTGCGGCTCGCGGACGGCTCGGAGCTCACCGGCGACGCGGTGCTGATCGCGATCGGCTGCACCCCGGCCGTGCAGTGGCTGCGGGACGGGCCGCTCGACCTCGCCGACGGGATCGGCTGCGACTCGTACTGCGCCGCGGCACCGGGGATCTACGCCGCCGGCGACGTGGCCCGCTGGCACCACCCCGTGCTCAGGCGCCCGGTGCGGATCGAGCACCGGATGAACGCCACCGAGCAGGGCATGGCGGCGGCGCGGAACCTGCTCGCCGAACTGGACCCGGAGCGCTTCGGCACCCGCCGGGAGTTCGCACCGGTGCCGTACTTCTGGTCCGACCAGTACGGGTTCAAGGTCCAGGCCTACGGCGACCTCGCCGACGCGGACCAGGTCCAGCTGCGAGTGCTGGACAAGACCGATCCGGGCGCCCCGAAGGCCGCCGCGCTCTACCGGCGCGGGGACTCGGCGTTCGGCGCCCTCTCGATCGGCGTACCGCCGAAGCAGGCCCGCGCGCTGCGCGGCGCGGTGGCGACACCGCAACCGTGGGAGCAGGCGCTCGGCGTCCTCGACGAACTGGCGAGCTGAACGCCCCGGGCGTCGTCCGCTCCGGGCGGCGCCCGCGGGCCGCACCCGCGCTGGCGCTGGGGAGGGAAGACGTGACCGGCAGGCCCTCCCCCCACCCGCGACCAGCCGCACCCGCCACCCCGCGACCGCGGCAGGGCCGGACCCGGCGGGCAATCGCGCGCCGGTAACATATGCCTGGTCAACGATGTCGGCCGCCACGTCGCGCCGAGCATCCGCAGCACCGCGCGGCGCCCTGCGACACCAGCCGCGAAGGTCCGCTCAGGAACCGGTATTGGAGCATCCAAGAATGGCCCGCCACCTCGTCACCAGTGCGCTTCCGTACATCAACGGCATCAAGCACCTGGGCAACATGGTCGGCTCCATGCTCCCCGCCGACGTCTACTCGCGGTACCTGCGCCAGCGCGGGCACGAGGTGCTCTACATCTGCGCCACCGACGAGCACGGCACCCCGGCGGAGCTGGCCGCCGCCGACGCGGGCCTGCCGGTGGCGGAGTTCTGCGAGCAGCAGCACCGGGTGCAGGCCGAGATCTACCGCGGCTTCCAGCTCTCCTTCGACCACTTCGGGCGCAGCTCGTCGGAGCAGAACAAGGAGATCACCCAGCACTTCGCGCGCAAGCTGCACGAGCACGGCTTCATCGAGCAGAAGTCGATCCGCCAGGTGTACTCGGCCGCCGACGGCCGGTTCCTGCCGGACCGCTACATCATCGGCACCTGCCCGCACTGCGGGTACGAGAAGGCGCGCGGCGACCAGTGCGAGAACTGCACGCGCGTGCTGGACCCGACGGACCTGATCGAGCCGCGCTCGGCCATCAGCGGCAGCACCGAGCTGGAGGTCCGCGAGACCAAGCACCTGTTCCTCACCCAGTCGAAGCTCACCGACGAGGTGGAGCGCTGGCTGGACTCGGCGAGCGCGGAGTGGCCGAACCTGTCGTCGTCCATCGCCCGCAAGTGGCTCACCGAAGGCCTGCGGGACCGGTCGATCACCCGCGACCTGGACTGGGGCATCCCGGTGCCCGCCGACACGTGGCCCGAGCTGGCCGCCGAGGGCAAGGTCTTCTACGTCTGGTTCGACGCGCCCATCGAGTACATCGGCGCCACCAAGGAGTGGGCCGACCAGGCGCCGCAGGACCGGGACTGGAAGTCCTGGTGGTACGAGGCCGACGACGTGACCTACACGGAGTTCATGGCCAAGGACAACGTCCCGTTCCACACGGTGATGTTCCCGGCCACCGAGCTCGGCACCCGCGAGCCGTGGAAGATGGTCGACTTCGTCCAGTCGTTCAACTGGCTCACCTACTACGGCGGGAAGTTCTCCACCAGCGACCAGCGCGGGATCTTCACGAACCAGGCACTGGAGCTGCTGCCCGCCGACTACTGGCGCTACTTCCTCATCGCGAACGCGCCCGAGTCCGACGACGCCTCGTTCTCGTGGGAGCTGTTCGCCTCGGTGGTGAACAAGGACCTCGCGGACACCTTGGGCAACTTCGTGAATCGCGTGCTGTCGTTCAGCCGCAAGCGCTTCGGCGACCAGGTCCCCGCCGGGAGCGCCGCCGGTGAACCGGAGCAGCGGCTCGCCGCCGAGATCGGCGGGCTCATCGAGGACTACCAGACGCACCTGGAGGCCAAGCAGTTCCGCAAGGCCGCCCAGGCGCTGCGGTCGCTGTGGAGCGCGGGCAACTCCTACCTGGAGGAGAAGGCGCCCTGGATCGAGATCCGCACCGACCAGGACGCCGCGGCGCTGACGCTGCGCACCGCGATGAACCTGATCTACCTGTACGCGGTGCTGTCGGAGCCGCTGATCCCGTCCGCGGCGCAGGCCATGCGGGCGGCGTTCGCCTCCGACGACCCGGCGCGCCGCTGGGTGTCGCCGGACGAGGCGAAGTCCTTCGCGCTGGTCGAGGCGGGCACGGACTTCACCATCCCGCCGGTGCTGTTCGCCAAGATCACCGAGGACGACCTGGAGAACTACCGCACCCGCTTCGGCGGCTCACCCGACGCCGCCTGAGCCGGTCGCCGCGCTCAGAGGTTCCGCGCGCCCCATCCGTCCCGGACGGATGGGGCGCAGCCCTTTTCCGGAGCCGGTCAGCGGCGGGACTCGGGGGTGAGGTCCGCGACCGGGCCGACGATGATCACGGCGGGGGGCTTGATGTCGTTGTCGCGGACCGAATCGGCGGCTTCGGCGAGGGTGCTGCGCACGGCGTGCTGGGTGCGCATGGTGCCTTCCTGCACGATCGCGACCGGCGACTTCGGGTCGCGGCCGTGCTCGATCAGCACCGCCGCGAACTCGCCGATGCGCTTGACGGCCATCATCAGCACCAGCGTGCCCTTGAGCCGCGCCAGCGCCGGCCAGTCCACCAGCGAGGTCTCGTCGTGCGGCCCGACGTGGCCGGACACCACCACCACCTCGTGCGCCACGCCGCGATGCGTCACCGGCACGTCCGCGGCCGACGGGACGGAGAACGCGCTGGTGATGCCGGGAACGGTCGTCACGGGGACCCCGGCGTCCACGCAGGCCAGCAGCTCCTCGTAGCCGCGGCCGAAGACGTACGGGTCGCCGCCCTTGAGGCGCACCACGAACTTCCCGGCCCGCGCGTGCTCGACCAGCAGCTCGTTGATCACGTCCTGGTTGGCGGCGCGGCCGTACGGGATCTTCGAGGCGTCCACGACCTCCACGTGCGGTCCGAGCTCCTCCAGCAGCTCGCGCGGCGCCAGCCGGTCGGTGATCACCACGTCGGCCTGGCCCAGCAGCTGCCTGCCGCGCACCGTGATCAGGTCCGGGGCGCCCGGTCCACCGCCGACCAGCGCGACACCGGGCGCGGGCCGCTCGGCGCTCTCGTCCACGACGCCGGTGCGCAGCGCCGCCACCAGCGCGTCCCGCACGGCGGCGGAACGGCGGTGCGCGCCACCGGCCAGCACGCCCAGCAGCAGCCCGCCGTGCTCGGCGACGGCCGGGGTGACGGCGGTGCCCTGCGCGGCGTCGTCGGCGCGCACGCAGAACACCCGGGAACGTTCCGCCTCCGCCGCGACGGCCTCGTTCACCTCGCTGCCCGTCGCGCACGCCACCGCGTACCAGGCGCCGTCCAGGTCGCCCTCGGCGTACGGGCGGCGGTGCCAGGTGAGCTCACCGGCCTCCGCCATCGCCTCGACCGCCGGAGTCGCCTCCGGCGACACGACCTCGACCCGCGCTCCCGCGTTGATCAACCGGGGCACCCGCCGCTGCGCGACGCTGCCCGCACCGACGACCACCACCCGCTTCCCCGTGAGGTCGAGTCCCGCGAAGTAGTGGTGTTCGCCGGGCGAGTTCTGCGCAGAAGAGTGCGTGGTCATGCCGTCCGTCGTTCGTATCGTGGTGTCGCCGCGGCGCCATCGCCGAGGCCTGGGTGCGCGACCGCGCCACCACGCGCTCGTGGTGGTCACCGCGCCCGCCGCGACGGCACCGGGCGGTGGTCGCGCGAGCTCGCGATCCGCCGGTGCGGACGGGCGTCGCCGACCGGGCGCAACGCCGACCCATCTTGCCACGGACGTCGCCGGGATCAGCCTTGCGAACGGCTCGGGCGAGCACCTCTCCCGCGGTGGCCCACCGGACGGGCGCCTCGGTCGACCGCAGTATCGTGACCCGCCCGCGAACGAAGGTCAAACCTCCGGTGACCTCTCTCACCAGCGAACTCGCCGCCGCCACCGGCCCGGACCGCTTTGCCGAGCGATTCCGCGCGGCGCATCCTGGGGGCAGGCGAACCAGGGAGGCGGCCATGCACGCGAACCGGACGCTCACATTGGACATGCAGGTCATCGAAGCGGGGGCGAAGACCACCGCGGACGTCGGGATGATCACCGGCGACGGCCGGGCGCTGCACGGGCACGGCACCGCGCGACGGCACCCGGACGACCCGGACGTCCCGCAGATCGGGGATGAGATCGCGCTCGCCAGAGCGCTGTTCGAACTGGGCCACAAGCTGCTCGACACGGCGGCGGGCGACATCGGCGAACGCCAGCACCGCCGAGTGCACCTCATGGCGTGACTCCCGCGATTTCTCGCGAGATCGCCCACCCCGGGTGACGTGTGACCCCTGGTGCGGTGAGCTCGGATGCGGGCGGTCGCCGCGGCCGCGGGACGGTCCGGTATCGGGGCTGGTGGAGCGGATTCCGCGCGGAATCCCGGCGCTCGGCGGGATCACTCGCGCGGGGCGGTGCGCACAGGTCTTGGTCATCTTCTCGCGTGGTGTCATCGGCGCGTGATCGCAACCGCGCTCCGGACGACACCTCACCGCTCGGCGTCCAGGTAGGCCAGCACGGCCCGCACTCGCCGGTGGTCGTCGGAGGACTGCGCCAAGTCGAGCTTCGCGAAGATGCTCGCGGTGTGCTTGCCGACGGCGCTCTCGCTGACGTGCAGGCGCTGCGCGATGGCCGTGTTGGACCGGCCCTGCGCCATCAGCTCCAGCACGGCGCGTTCGCGTTCGGTGAGCCGCCGCAGCGGTGCGTCCCGGGCCCGGTGGTCCAGCAGCTTCGCGATCACCTCGGGATCCATCGCGGTACCGCCCGCCGCGACCCGGCGCACCGCGTCGACGAACTGCTCCGCGTCGAACACGCGGTCCTTGAGCAGGTAGCCCACCGCGCCCGACCCGTCGGTGAGCAGCTCGCGCGCGTAGAGCCGCTCCACGTGCTGGGACAGCACCAGCACCGGCAGGCCGGGGATCTCCGCCCGCGCGCGCAACGCCGCCTGCAGCCCCTCGTCGGTGTGGGTCGGGGGCAGCCGCACGTCGACGACCGCCACGTCCGGGCGGTGCTCGGTGAGCGCGCGCGCCAGTTCGGGCCCGGTCTCCACCCCGGCGACGACCTCGAACCCGTGCGCGGTCAGCAGGGTCGTCAGGCCGTCGCGGAGGAGGAAGAGGTCTTCGGCGAGGACGACGCGCATGGGATCTCCATCGTGGCGCGGGTCGGGCCACCCGCTGGGCTGCTGAGGTCGAGCGTGCCGTCGAAGGTGCCGAGCCTGCGGCGGATCCCCCGCAGGCCGGTGCCGCAGCCGGTGTCGGCGCCGCCGCGGCCGTCGTCGGTCACCGCGATGCGCAGCACCCCGTCCGCGTGCCCGAGTTCGACGCGGGCGGTGTCCGCCTCTGCGTGCTTGAGCACGTTGCCGAGCAGTTCGCTGACCGCGAAGTAGGCGGCCGATTCCACGGCCATCGGACACCTGCCCGGCAGGCTCCCGGCGATCTCCACCGGCAGCGCCACGTCGAGCGCCAGCGCCCGGATCGCGTCGGCTAACCCCCGCTCCACCAGCACCGGTGGCCTGATCCCGCGCACCAGGTCGCGCAGTTCGTCGAGCACGCGGCGGGAATCCGCTCCGGTCTCGTCGAGCATGTCCCGCGCGCGCTGCGGCTCCCGGTCGAGCAGGACGCGGATCGCACCGAGCTTCAGGCCGAGCGCCACCAGCCGAGCCTGCGGCCCGTCGTGCAGGTCGCGTTCGATCCGGTCCAGTTCGCGGGCTTCGGCGTCGACGGCGTCGGCTCGGGTCTCGGTGAGCCGCCGCACCCGCCGCGCCAGCTCGGCCCGCCGCGTCGGCGCCAGCAGCGACCGCGCCCACCAGCCGTGCAGCCGCATCGCGAGCGGTGCCAGCACGAGCACCGCGGCGATGGCCGCCACGCCGAGCCCGGCGGTGACGATCCGGTGCGCGGCGAACCAGTCCTGCCACGGCGAGTCCGGGAACTCCAGGTCGGTGAGCGCTTCGATGATCCACACCCAGAACGGCGCCCACACGCTCTGCGTGGCCCAGAGGGCCAGCGCCGCCGGCGGCACCACCAGCGCCGCCGTCACGACCGGGTCGCCGCTCAGCCAGGCCAGATCTCGCCAGGTCGCGGGATCGCGCAGCGCGTTCACGTAGCGGGCGTGCCGGATCGCCGGGCCGGGCGACTCCGTCAGCCGATCACCGCTGCGGTACAGGCCGTCCGCGGTCGGCTCCGGCGGGGGCGGGTCCGGGCGGTGCGGCGCGGGTATCTCCACACCGCTCCACCGCGCCGCCACGGTCCGGTTGAGCCCGGTCAGCGCCGTGGTGCTCGCGACGATCCGCGCCCAGAACCGGTGCGCTCCGAGCACGTGCAGCAGCAGGAACGTCCCCACCAGCCACGCCGCGCCCAGCAGGTTCAGCACCGACAGCAGGCCGAGCACGACCAGCCGCCAGCAGTCGAGCAGGGAACGCTGGACCGTGCGCCACCAGGCGCGCGGCGGTCGGGGCGGACCGAGCAGGCTCGCCGTCCACCGGGCGTGCCAGCGCAGCGCGGGCTCACCGATCAGCACCGCGAGCAGTCCGAGCGGGGCGCCGACGAGCGGGCTCAGCAGCATCCAGTTCATGTCCCGCGCGGTCGCCGGGTCGCTGGACACCCGGTGGGTGCGCTGGACGTAGTGCGGCAGGTGCGGCGACCGGTACAGGTAGTTGTCCCACCGGTACCGGCCTTCCGCGTCCGGCTGCGGAACCGGGGGCACCGGCAGGTAGTCGACGTCCGCCTCGATCCCCTGCCGCCGCGCGCGGCGGCGTGCCGAGTCCGCCACCGCACGGCACCGGTCCAGCAACCGTTCGCCCGGATCGCACGCCCCGACGGTGATCAGCACGATCGACAGGACGTAACCGACGAACGCCACCGGCCCCGCCAGCCCCAGCCCGAACAGCACCAGCCCTCGTCCTGCGCTCGCCCCGCGCCGCCGCGCCCAGTCCCTCATGAGCACCATTCTTCTGAGACGGGCGCGTCCGCACAGTCGACTTGGCCACCGAACCGGGGTGGAGTTGTCCCCACCCCGCTCTGGGCCACGCGGGTCAGGGCGTCGTGGGAGCGGGGATTCCGGGGATCGCCGCGATGGTCAGGTCGGCCGAGCCCGGTTCGGCGCGCACCGCGGCGTGCTCGGCCGCGGCGTCGCCCGCGCCGACGAACGCCGTGGCGTGGCCGTCGCGGGCGTGCGCGACGGCGGCGCGCGCACCGGCTCCAGCGGAGTCGACGACCTCCGTCCGCGCACCCGGATGCAGCAGGTCGCGGACCTGGTCGAGGTCCCGCGCGCCGCCGATGACGGCGGCGGCGCGGCGGAGTTCGGCCTCGGCGCGCGGTGTCCGCAGGTCGGCGGGTCCGGGGCCGAGACCGACGACGGTGACCTGCCCGCGCGGGCGGATGCGGGCGGCGGCGACGGTGACCCCGTCCGCGACGAGCTTCGGCACCACCAGCTCGACCGCGATGTCGTTGCGCCCCAACGGGTTCCGATCCCCATGGGAGTCCGGCGCGGCGAGTTCCCCGGCCGCTCGCAGCGCGGCGGCTTCGGCGACGCTGGCGGTGCCCGTCTCCCGCAGCACCTCCGCGCTCGGGTTCGGCACCTCGACCTCGGCGAGCTCCGCCGCCGGGTACAGCCGCAGCGGCAGCTCCTCGGCGTCGGCGGAATGCCAGAAGCCCAGGTCCTGCACGGCGTCGAGAATGCCGCGCTCGTCGGCCTTCGACTCCGCCGTGGCGAACGCGCGGATCGCCCGCGGATCGAGCCCGTGCTCCCGGTCCAGCCGGGACATCAGCCCGGTCACGGCGGTGCGAGACACGCCGCGCACCGCACCGACGCCCACCACGAGCGTCGGCGGGATCAGCCGGACCGTTCGCTCCCCGAGCTCCCCGGTGGGCCGCCGGTCGTCGACCACGACCGTCCACTCCGGCTCGTCGCAGTGCGCCGAGACGTTCTCCGGCAGCGCGGGCAGCGGGAATCCGTGCGGGTTGACCAGTCGCACGTGCTCCTCGTCGGCGACCGACCGGGCACACCCGGCGAGATCACCGTCCACAGTGGCCGAGAGGTGGTCGACGAGCTCGTCCAGCGGGCTCACCGCCTCGCCCGCGGTCAGCACCGGGGTCCGGCCCAGCACCTCCGCGATCTGCGGCGCCACGGCCTGCGCGCCACCGGAGACGGTGACGGCGAACCGCTCGTCGACGCACACGACCTCCGGGTCGGTGCGCTCGTCGCGCAGCAGCGGCGCGATCAGCCGCACCGCCGCCCCGACCGGCAGGAACAGCACCACCACGTCCAGCGAGGACCACATCCGGCGCAGCGCCGGGCCCGGCCCGCCGTCGACGAGCATCGCGTCCGGCCCCCACCGCGCGGCGAGTTCGGTCGCCGTGCGCTGCTCCTGCCGGGAGCGCGGGAACAACCCGATCACGAGTCGGCCTTGCGGCGCCCGGACACCAGCACGACCGGCGCCGTGGGCTCCAGCTTCGAACCGCCGTCGGCGAGCTCCACGAGCCTGCTCGCGGCCAGCTGCACGCCGCGCACCTCGTAGCCCGCGGCCCGCAGCGCCTCCCGGGTGGGGCCGACCCGCTCCAGCTCCGTCAGCTCCACCACGATCCGGGCCGCGCCCGCGTGCGCGCACGCGGCGACGACGTCGCCGCCGCCCCCGCCGACGAACACCGCGTCCGGTTTCGGCAGCTCCCGCAGCGACTGCGGCGCGGCCTCCTCCTCGACCCGCACGTCCACGCCGTGCGCGGCGGCGTTGGTGATCAGCCGCACGACCTGGGCCTGGTCCGATTCGACCGCGATCGTCGCGGCGCCCAGCCGCGCGCACTCCACCGCGACCGAACCGGAGCCCGCGCCGACGTCCCAGACGAGCGTGCCGGGCCGCGCGGCGAGCTCCGCCAGGGCGACCGCGCGCACCTCCGAGGGAGTGACGTCGCCGTCGCGGTGCGAGAACTCGTCCTCGGACAGCGCCCAGCCCGACGCGGGCGGCAGCACCGCACCACCGGCGAGCCAGCCGCGAGCGCCGATCTCCTTCGGTTCCTCCGCGCACAGCACCACCGCGTCCGGGCGCCAGGTGCGCCGCGCGGCTTCCTCCGGGGTGACGGTGCTGATCTTCTCGGCGTCGCCGCCGAGGTCTTCGCCGACGACCAGGGTGCGCCGCCAGCCCGCGAGGCCGGAGGCGAGCTGCGCCGGGCCGGCGCCCGTCCCGCTGAGCACCAGCACCGCCGGGCGCGCCCGGCACAGGTTCAGCACCCGCGGCAGGTCCGCTTCGTCGGCCGCCGCGACCGGCACCTCGTCCCACGGCCTGCCCAGCCGGGCCATCAGCCGCGCCACGTTCGGAGCGGCGGGCGTGACCGCGCACCGCACCCCGCGCTCGCGCAATTCCCGCAGCACGCCGAAGAATCCGGGGTCGCCGTCGACGAGAACGACGCCGGTCTCCTCCCCGGCCAGCGAGGTCAGCGCGCCGACCGCCCGGCCCCACTGCTCCAGTTCCAGCGACCGGGCTTCCTGCGGGGCGTGCGCGTCCAGATGTCTGCGCGAGCCCACCACGAGCCGCGCCGACCGCAACACTTCGGCGGTGCCCGCGGGCAACTCCGCCCCGTCGACCCCGATCACCGTGACCGTCACGTCTTCCACCTCGTCCTGCCAGGCCGCTTCACCGGCCGGTCTCGCGGATCGCGAGCCCATCTCAGCTTGCCATGCCGGGTGAGCGCGCCGCGGCGAGCGTCCGGCGTCGCGGCGCCCTGCCGATCAGCTCGACGCGTCGCCCTTGTTCTTCGCCGATTTCGCCCCCGCCGCACGGGATTTGGCGCCCGCCGCCTTGGTCTGCGCCTTGGTCTGGGCCTTCGACTGGGACTTCGCCCGGGAGCGGGTCTTGGCCGTGGTGCGGGAGGTTCCGGTGGTGTTCGCCGCGGACGTGCGCGCGGTCTCCTGGGCGGCATCCTCCGTGGCCTCGGTCGCCGCTTCCGCGTCGGGCGCGGCTTCCGCTTCGGGCACGGCCTCCTGCTCGGCGGGCTCGTCGCGCACCACCGACAACGCGGCCCGCGCCGGGCGCGCGCTCTCCTCGTCGTCGACGGAAGCGGTGCCGACGTCGTCGAGCTGCGGGGCGAGCGCCGGTTCCGGTTGCGGCACGGGGATTCCCCCGGCCGGAGCCTCGGTCTCCTCCCCGCGCGAGTCGGCCACGGACTCCGCCGCGTCCGGCGTCCGCGCGGACTTGTCCGCGGCGCCGAACAGCTCCGGCTGCGCGGGATCCTCGGTGCGGCGCTGCCGGGACTGCGCCCGAGCGGCACCGCGGGCGGCCTCCTGCCACTCCCGCACCGCCCACCACGCGATGTTCGGCACGGCTGCACCGGTGCCGGTCTCGGCCGAGCCGGTCACGGCGTCGGCACCTGATGGCGCCGCCTCGGCCGCCCGCGCGACCGGTTCCGCCGCGCGCCGCGACGCCGGAGCCCGCTCGCCCGTCTCCGGCCGGTCGACGTCCGCGCCACCGGTTCCGACGTGGAACACCGCCGCGCCGCCCGGAACGTCCTCCTGGTCGGAACCGGACGGGGTCGCGCCGGTGTGCCGCCGCGCCGAGCGGTAGCCGCGGCGCCGCGCCGGGGAATCCGTCCGGCGATAACCGGATTCACCGTGCTGGCCCCGAGTCCTGCCCGTCCCGGCGCCGAGCGCCTTGCCGACGAGGAACAGCGCGGAGCGCCACAGCTTGCGCTGCTTGACCGCCTGCTCCAGCTCGCCGACGGTGGTGCTCAGCAGCACCTCGTCCGGCCAGCTCACCTTGTAGGCGACCAGCACCGGGACGTCGTCGGCGCAGCCGCCCGCGCGCAGTTCCTCGACCAGTTGCGCGGCGCGGGAGGCGGGCAGCGTCACCGCCATCGTCGTGCCGTGCCGGGCCAGTTCCCGCACCTGCTCGGCGTCGGCCGTCGCCGTCGAACCGCCGCCCAGCCGCGTCAGCAGCACCGACGGCGCCACCTCCGGCACCGTCAGCTCGCGGCCCACGGCGGCAGCGGCGGCGGAGAAGCCGTTGACGCCGGGCACGATCTCCACGTCCAGTTCCATCTTGGCGCAGGCGTCGTGCTGCTCCTGCACCGATCCCCACAGCGCCGGGTCACCGGCGTGCAGCCGCACGACGCGCAGCTTGTCGCGTTCCGCGCGGCGGTACACCTCCACGGCCTGCTCGTGGGTCAGCTGGGAGGAGTCGAGCAGTTCCGCGTCGGCGCTCGCGTGCTCGCGCACGCACTCGGGCGCGAGCACGCTGGCCGACCACACCACGACGTCGGCTTCGGCGATGCGTCGCGCGGCGCGGACCGTGATGAGGTCCGCGGCGCCTGGTCCGGCGCCGATGAACGAGATCCGCCCACTCACTGTTCGCTCTCCTCTTCCGCATCACCGCTACGGCCGTGCGCGCCGAACCGTCCACATCGGACATCGCCGAAGGGAGGGGCATCGGCCCGATGGCCAAGGAGGCGATGGCGTGGCCGGACCGGTGGCACCGGGCAGCACGTCGCCCACCGTGGCCGCGCAGGTGACGACCGTACCCGGTGATCGTGGCGCGCTCACACGGCCGTACCCGCACCGCCGGTCACGGTGCGCGAGCAGCTGGTCACGAACCGCGACACCGCCTCCGGCGTCCCCGCCGGATGGGTGTGCAGGTAGGAGGCGTGCAGCCCGCCGCGGACGAATCCCTCCGCCACCGCCGAGTCCGCGCGCCAGAACCACGCCGGGTCCGCGCCGTGGCCCGGATCGAGCCGGGTGCGGTGGAACTCGTGCCCGGTGAACCGCGCGCCGCGCACGCCCAGCACCGAATCCGCGGCGGCGACCGCGTCGCGGTAGCCCAGCGTCAGCCGCGGCGACATCTCGGCCCGCGCCGGGATCACCCCGCACAGCGGATGCCCGTCGAGCTCTTCCGCGAGGTAGAGCAGCCCGCCGCACTCGGCGTGGATCGGCGCACCGGTCGCGGCGAACCGGGTGATCTCCGCGCGCAGCGCCGCGTTCGCCGACAGCGCGGCGGCGTGCTGCTCCGGGAATCCGCCGGGCAGCACGAGCCCGCGAGCGCCCGCGGGCAGCGCCTCGTCGCGCAGCGGGTCGAGCACCGCCACCTCGGCACCGGCGGCGGTGAGCAGCTCGACGTGCTCGGTGTAGGCGAAGGTGAACGCGGGACCACCGGCCACGGCGATCACCGGGCGGTCCGCGACCGGTTCCACCTCGGCCGCCGCGTCCCAGGCCGGGCCGTCGAGCGCCGGGGCGCTGCGCGCCAGCGCGACCACCGCGTCCAGGTCCACCCCGGCCTCGACGGCGTCCGACATCGCCTCGACCGCCTCGGTGGCGGCACCGCCGTGCTCGGCCGCGGTGACCAGGCCCAGGTGCCGCGACGGCACGCTGAGCCCGCCGGTGCGCCCCAGCGACCCCAGCACCGGCAGCCCCACCGAGTCCGACGCGTCCCGCAGCACCTGCTCGTGGCGCGGCGAGCCGACCCGGTTGAGGATCACCCCGGCCAGCCGCACCCCCGGCTGGAAGCTGCGGAAGCCGTGCAGCAGCGCCGCGATGCTCTGCGACTGCCCCTGCGCGTCGACGACCAGCACCACCGGGGCGCGCAGCAGGCCCGCGACGTGCGCGGTGGAGCCGAACGCGGGCTCGTCACCGGGTCCGGGGCCGTCGATCTTGCCGTCGAACAGGCCCATCACGCCTTCGGCCACGGACAGGTCGGCGCCCGCGCTGCCGTGCCGGAACAGCGGCGCGATCCGCTCCTCCCCCACCAGCACCGGGTCCAGGTTCCGCCCCGGGAGCCCGGAGGCGACGTGGTGGTAGCCGGGGTCGATGTAGTCCGGCCCGACCTTGAACGGCGCCACCCGCAGCGACCGGCGGCGCAGCGCGCCGAGCAGCCCGGTCGCCACCGTCGTCTTGCCCTGACCGGAGCCGGGCGCGGCGATGACGACGCGCGGGCTCACCACTCGATGCCCTTCTGGCCCTTCTGGCCGGCGTCCATCGGGTGCTTGACCTTCGTGGTCTCCAGCACCAGGTCGGCCGCGTCGAGCAGCGCCTGCGGCGCGTTGCGCCCGGTGATCACCACGTGCTGGTGGCCGGGCCGGTCGCGCAGGGTCTCGACGACCTCGGCGACGTCGATCCAGCCCCAGTGCAGCGGGTAGGTGAACTCGTCGAGCACGTACATGCCGTGGCGTTCGTCGGCGATCCGGCGGGCGATCTCCTGCCAGCCCTCCAGCGCCGCCGCCGCGTGGTCCTCTTCGGAGCCCTGCTTGCGCGCCCAGGACCAGCCCTCGCCCATCTTGTGCCACTCGACGGGGCCGCCTTCACCGGTCTCCTCGTGCAGCCTGCCGAGCGCGCGGAACGCGGCCTCCTCGCCGACCTTCCACTTCGCCGACTTCACGAACTGGAACACGCCGATCGACCAGCCCTGGTTCCAGCCGCGCAGCGCGAGTCCGAACGCGCTGGTCGACTTCCCCTTCATCTCCCCGGTGTGCACGATCAGCAGCGGACGGTTGCGCCGCTGCCGCGTGGTCAACCCGTCTTGCGGAACAGAACTCGGCTTTCCCTGAGGCATGGGCTCAGACCCTAGGCCACCTCGGTCGGGCGCCGGACCGGCTGTCGCGGACCTCACCGTCTCCGGTCGGCTCGAAAACGCCTCGCAGCAACCGTTTTCCGGCCCACCGGCGGCGAATCGCGCGTCGGCCGGATTGGAGCCGACCGACATCGGTGGACTGCTGAGACGCGCTCACCGACGGGTCGTCCCGGTGCGAAAAAAAGCGCCCCCGCGCTCGACCGACCTGGGGGTCATCGGGAGCGCGAGGGCACTTCGTGGTCCACCCCTGGGGGTCAGGTGGACGAGGAAGAGCTTACCAACTACGCCGGGATATTCCTACTCCGCCCGGACCGGGTCGTAACCGAATCGGAATCAAGCGGCCCGAGCGGCGGTGTCGCGGGCCGCGCGCACGACCCCGGCGACGGCGTCGGCGGAGAGCTCCTCCAGCCGCAGGCAGGCCCCGCCGAGTGCGGTGGCGACCTGGCCGGCGAGGCCGAGGCGCACCATGCCCTGCTCGCAGTCGACCACCACCGACGCCACGCCGAGCCCGGCGAGCAGGCCCGCCGCGCGCATCGAGTCCCGCACCGCCTGCTGCGCCCTGGCGCGCCCGGTTCCGCCGCCACCGGCGGGAACCGTGGACTTGCCGTCGGTGAGCAGCACCAGCAGCGGACGCCTGCGCGGGTCGCGGGTGCGCTCGGTGGTCACGACCTGGCGGACCTTGAGCAGCCCGGTGGCCAGCGGCGTGCGGCCACCGGTGCGCAGGTCCCGCATCCGGGTGGCGGCGATCTCCACCGACGACGTGGGCGGCAGCGCGAGCTCGGCGTCCTCGCCGCGGAAGGTCACCACGCCGACCTTGTCCCGGCGCTGGTAGGCGTCACGCAGCAAGGAGAGCACGGCGCCGCTGACGGCGGACATGCGTTCGCGGGCGGCCATCGAGCCGGAGGCGTCGACGGCGAACAGCACGAGGTTGCCTTCGCGGCCTTCGCGCACCGACTTCCGGACGTCCCCGCGGTGCAGGACCAGTCCGGGGCCGCTGCGCCCGCGCGCCCGCTGGTGCGGGGCCGCCGCGATCAGCGTGGACGGCAGATGCACCCCATGTCCGTCCACTGTGGAGGATCGGACGGTCTGGCCGCTGCGGGACCGGGCGCGGGAACGCCTGCCGGGAGCGCCTTCGCCGACCCCGGGGACTTCGAGCAACCGAGCCCGGAACGCCGGTGCGGGCGCGGCCGGGGGCTTGCTCGCGGGAGCCCGACCGTTTCCGTCGTCCTGCCGCGAGCCGCCGTCGCCGTTCGGCGCGGGCGCCTCCGGCGGGGTCTGCGCCTCGCCACCGCCCGGCCCGTCCGGGCCGTCGTCCGGTCCGCCGTCGGGGGCACCGCCGCCGGGCCCGCCCGGCCCGTCGTCGGGACCGTCCGGCGGTTCCTCCCCGCCGTCGTCCTGCGCGGAACCCCGGTCGTCGCCCGGCTGGTCCTGCGCGTGCTGGGCGGCGTCGTTGAGCGCCTGCTGCAGCTGATCCTCTTCGACGCCGGGCTCGTCGAACGGGTCGCGGCGCCGCCGGTGCGGCAGCGCCAGCCGGGCCGCGGCCTCCACGTCCGATTCGGCCACGGCGTCCGCGCCGCGCCACGCGGCGTGCGCCACGGCGGTCCGGGCCAGCACCAGGTCCGCGCGCATGCCGTCCACGTCGAACGACGCGCACAGCGCGGAAATGCGCCGCAGCTCCGCGTCGGGCAGCCGCACCGACTCCACCCGGGACCGCGCCTCGGTGATCCGCCGCGCCAGGTCGGCGTCCGCGTCGGCCCACCGCGCCGCGAAACCCGCCGGGTCCGCCTCGAACGCGAGCCGCCTGCGCACCACCTCGGTGCGCGTCGCCACGTCGCGCGACGCCGCGACCTGCACGGTGAGCCCGAACCGGTCGAGCAGCTGCGGACGCAGCTCGCCCTCCTCCGGGTTCATGGTGCCCACCAGCAGGAACGAGGCCGCGTGCGTGACCGACACGCCTTCGCGCTCCACGTGCGCGCGGCCCATCGCCGCCGCGTCCAGCAGCAGGTCCACGAGGTGGTCGTGCAGCAGGTTGACCTCGTCGACGTAGAGCACGCCGCGGTGCGCCGCCGCCAGCAGACCGGGCTGGTAGGCGCTGACGCCCTCGGTCAGCGCGCGTTCCAGGTCGAGCGAGCCGACGAGCCGGTCCTCGGTGGCGCCGACCGGCAGCTCGACCAGTTCCGCGGGCCGCCGCACCCCGGTGATCTCGGCGTGCGGGCCGTCCGGGCACTGCGGGTCGGGCCGGTCCGGGGCGCAGCCGAAGCGGCAGCCGGGCACGACGTCCAGCGCGGGCAGCAGCGACGCCAGGGCGCGCACCACCGTCGACTTCGCGGTGCCCTTCTCGCCGCGCACCAGCACACCGCCGATGCGCGGGTGCACCGCGTTCAGCAGCAGCGCCAGCCGCAGGTCGTCGTGCCCGACCACCGCGGTGAACGGGAAGCGCGGGCTCGCGGGAGCAGTCATGCCAGGTGTTCCTTCCTCGGGTCTCGGACGCCCCGATGTCGGCTGCGCCAAGGCGAGGCAGTGTCCTGACTCCCGGATCAACGCGGGACCCCGGCCTTCCCAGGCAGCAGCGTTCGCCGACGCGCCCGGTGGCTCGCGAGGGAGGCCCGCTCCCCGGTCACAGTGGCGCCGACCGTGCCGGACTCGCACCGGCTTCCTGACCTGCCTTGGCTGGGACCAGCGTGCATCGTCGCAGATCACGGACGGCCGAGGAACAGCCGCGACGGGCTCAGCGCAGCGAGCCGGGGTATCGGTGCATGTCGACGTGCGGGATGCCGTCTTCGAGATACTCCTCACCCGAGGGTTCGAACCCGAAGCCGCGGTAGAACTCCAGCGCGTAGGTCTGCGCCGACAGCGTCGCCGGGGCGCGCTGGATCTCGGCGAGCGCGGCGCGCATCAGCTTGCGCCCGAGGCCGAGACCGCGGGCCTCCTTCGCGGTGGCGACGCGGCCGATGCGGAAGGTGCCGTCGGGGTCTTCGAGCAGCCGCAGGTAGCCGAGCACGTACCCGTCGGCGGAGTCGATCCAGAAGTGCCGAGTGCTGTTCTCCAGGTCCCGGCCGTCGAGCTCCGGGTACGGGCAGCTCTGCTCGACCACGAACACGTCCACGCGCAGGCGGAGCATGCGGTAGAAGTCCTCAGCGTCGAGGTCGGCCGTGTAGGCGCGGTGGACTGCGGTGGCGAGCGGTTGCAGGGTCACCATCACGGGATATCACATTCCGGCTACGACACCTGCGGTCACCTGCGGCGGAAGTAGCGCAGACCACGTCCTGCGCCCGGCCCGCGCGCGGCCGCGGAAATCGGGAAGTGCAGCGCACGAACGCGCCTCGGCCACCCGAAGCGGACATTCCCGATGAACAGGTCGGCTCCGCCCGAGAACGACGGCGCGCCGGACGTCCCATCCACCGGGACGACCACCTCCGTTCAGAGCCGGGCCGCGACGTCCGAGGAGACCGCCGCGATCCGGGTGTACACGCCGGGCGTGCCGGGCCGCCCGCATCCGGTGCCGTAGGACACGACGCCGATCAGCCTGCCGTCGGTGACGAGCGGCCCGCCGGAGTCCCCGGCGCACGCGTCCCGGCCGCCTTCCGGCGCTCCCGCGCACACCCGCGTTCCCGGTTCGTAGTCGGAGTACGCGGCCCGGCAGTCCGCGTCGGAGCTGATCGGCACCTCGGCGGAGCGCAGCACCTCCGAGGACGAGCCGGTCTCGGCGGTGCGCCCCCAGCCGTAGACCCGGGCCTGCTTGCCCGGCCGGTACGGCTCGGCGTCCCCGGGTTCGGCCATCGGCAGCGGCTGCTGCGCGGCGGGAGCGGTCAAGGTCAGCACCGCCACGTCGTATCCCTCGGTGACGTCCCGGAATTCCGGGTGCACCCACACGCCCCCGACCGCGCCGTCGGTTCCCCCGGTGTCGCGCAGGTCCGCCCGGCCGGTGATCGCGCGCAGCGCCGCGGGGTCGCGGCCGTCGACGCAGTGCGCGGCGGTGACGACCTTGATCGGCGTGACGAGGGTGCCGCCGCAGAACTGGTGCCCCGCGTCGTCGGTCAGCGCCACCGCCCACGGCGCCGCGCCCTCTTCAGCGCCGCCGAGGACCCGCTCCTGAGCGGGGTCGGCCCCGGCCGGAGCGCCCAGCGCGGTCAGCGCCGCGGCCAACGCGGAGGCGCCGGCGGCGAAGCGGGCCGGCGAACGCCGCGGCGGGCGGGAGTGGTCGGACACGACGGCCTCCAAGACTCGCACCGCTGATCGGAGGTGATCAACGCGTTCGGCGGCACACGGTAGCGGCCCGGTCACCGAGAGATCAGGAGGGCGAGCTCACATGGGCTCGCAAGAATTTTTCGTTAATATAGTTGTTGACGGGAAAAACTACGGAGCACTTGCGCGGCCGATCGCCGTTCGTCCCGTAGCCCCGTCCACGATCCTCGGGAGTCCGCGACGACGCGGACCCGAGATCACCCCCGATCCGGTGAAACCTTCGACCGGTGGGCCCATCCGCCCACCGGCCACCTTCGTGCGCGCACGACCTGCGCGACGACTCGATCAAGGAGCGAACACGTCATGCTGCTGGACTTCACGACCCTGCCGGCGTTCCTGCTCGCCAGTGCAGTGGTGGTGCTGACACCTGGGGTGGACGCGTTCCTGCTGCTGCGGACCTCACTGCGGCAAGGCATCGGCGCCGGCCTGCGCGCCCTGCTCGGCATCCACACCGCGAGCATCCTGCAGGTGGCACTGGTGATCTGCGGCCTCGGCACGCTGATCACGAACAACCCCGCGGTGCTGGCCACCCTCAAGTGGGCCGGAGCCGCATACCTGGTCTACCTCGCGGTCATGATCGTGCGAGGCCTGTGGCTGACCCGCAAGGAGACCGGCGACGGCCTCGAAACGGGCAGCACCACCGACCGCCCGTACCTGCAAGGCCTGCTGAGCAACATCACGAACCCGAAGATGCTCCTGTTCAGCCTGGCCTTCCTGCCCCAGTTCGTGGGCGCCGCGACGGCCCCCACCCTGCAACTGGTCCTGCTGGGCGCGGTCTTCCTCGTGCTCGCCGCGATCTGGGAAGTCACCATCGTCCTCGCCGCGGCGCGCATCGCCGACCGCCTCCGCCGCCCCAAGATCGCCCGCTCCCTCGACATGATCAGCGCAGCAGCCTTCTTGACCATCTCGGTCGGCCTCGTCACGACCTGACGCCCTCGGTAGCCGCGTGGTCTCGCTCGGCTCCACCCCCAACGACCGTGCTTTGCGGCGAAGCCGTGCAGTGGACGAGCGAAGCGAAGTCTGCCTCGCGGCCGAAGGCCGTGCCTGTATTCGCGCAGCGAATAGCCCACGTCACAAAGCCGACCACCGGCGGGTTCTCAGTCGGTCTCTCGCGAGGACAGCTTTTTCCCTCGTGGCGGAGCCACTCGGGAAAAAGATCCCGCAGCGAGAGACCGACTGAGGTTCCGCTACCCGGACACCCCAGCAACACCAGCCGTGGAAGCAATCCTGAAACCCGACCTTCCACACACCACCGCAACCACACGCCCAAACCCGGGAAGGCTCTAAAACCCGACCCCACACGCCAAGCCGCGCGAGACTCCACAACCCGCCCCCGCACCAAGCAGAGCACTGCTTTCCTGGTGCTGCAGACGCAGCAAGGCCGGGGCACCCGGCGTGCGCCCCGGCCTTGCCTCCCCGACTACCCGTGTGATCAGCCCAGCTGGGCCTGCACCTCTTGTTGATAGGTGCTCACGCGGGTGTACACGCCCGGAGTCCCCGGCCGGGCGCAGCCGTTGCCCCACGAGACGATGCCGATGAGGCGCCCGTCGGCGACGAGCGGTCCGCCGGAGTCGCCTTGGCAGCTGTCCTCGCCGCCTTCGGGCAGACCCGCGCACACCATCGCGTCGGGGTTGTACTGCCCGCCGTAGGCCCGCGAGCAGTCCTGATCGCTGGTGATGGGCGGGTGCGCTTGGAGGAGGGTGCGGGACGGTCCGCCGCCTTCTTCGGTGGTCCCCCAGCCGAGCACGGTGGTCGCCGCTCCCGGCGCGTAGAGCGCGTTGTCCTGCTGGGTGGCCAGGGGCAGTGGTGTCTGCGGCAGCTCCCGGTCGACGGTGAGCACCGCGATGTCGGAACCGGTGCTGGCGCTCTGGTATTCCGGGTGCACCCAGACGGTGCGGACTTCGGCTTCGACGCCCTCGTCGGTCGTCTTGTCGTCGCGCCCGGCGACGACGGTGATCTGCCGTGGTGCTCCGCCGGTGACGCAGTGCGCCGCGGTGACGACCTTGTTCTTGGCGGCGATGGTGCCGCCGCAGAACTGGTTGCCGCCGGAGTCGGTGAGGTAGACGACCCACGGGTATTCGGTGGTGCTCGCGGGCTCCCCGCCGACGATCTTGGTGGTGGGGGCACCGGACGTCGGCTCGGACGCCGTGGTGTCCGCCCCGGCCGGGGCGGTGATCGCGACCGAGGCCAGCGCCGCCGCGGTGAGCGCTCCCGACACCGACCACCACCGGGTTCGCCTGCGCAGAGTGTGTGTCATCCCGCTCTCCATCCCCCGGAGCCCCTGCGGCGCGGTCGGGGCGACCGGCCCGCCTCCGGCTCGTGACAGTGTCGCGGAGAGAGCCGATCACGGCGCGGTGATCGTCCACAACGGCCGATCGTTGTTACCTGATCAGGTGATATATCGGGAGAAAACCCCTCACCCAGACCAGCACATTCAGTCCACTTCGGACAGTTCGGGCGCGGTCGCCGGAGCTCGCCCCACGCCTGAGAGCGACGGTCTCGAGCAGCCGCTCGGGCCACCGACCTGACCCCGGCCGCGCGATCGACCCGCCGCTGCGACCGACCGGAGATCACCCGCACGGCGCAGCGGATCACCGGGACGCAGTAGCCGACCGGACTCCGGGCGATCGGCACCGGATGATCTCGACGGGCGTCGCGGGAACCGCCGCGCACCAGAGCGGCGTCAGTAGTCCTTGAGGACTTCGCGGATGAGGTCGGCGGCGGCGTCGGGGGCGAGGGCCGCGTGCACGATGTCGCGCAGCACGCCCCGATAGGAACTCACCGTTCGCTCGGAATCCAGGAAGGCGGAGGCGTGGTGGTTCTCCACGTAGACGATGTCCGGCTCGCCGTCATATTCCAAAAGCAGAAATGCACCCTGCAATCCGGGATAGGCGCCGACCGAACGCGGCACGATCCGCAGGCACACGTGATCCGATTCCATCATCACCAGCAGATGCAGCAGCTGCCGCTTCATCACTCCCGGACCGCCGATCGGGCGGCGCAACGCCGATTCCTCCAGCACCGAGTGGAACAGCGGAGCGCGCGATCGGCTCAGAATGATCTGCCGCGCCATCCGGGTCGCGATCAAGTCGTCCAGTTCGTCTTCGGACCGCCCCGGTTCCATACCGGAGATGACGGCGCGCGCGTATTCGGCGGTCTGCAGCAGGCCGGGGATCAGCATCGGTTCGAAACTGTGCATCCGGACCGCTTTGCCCTCGTAGTCCAGGAAGTCCCGCCAGCGCGCCGGAGCCGCGGCGGGGCGCTGCCACCAGGCGGAGCGGCCCGCGTTGCGCGCCAGCTCTGCGAGGGCGGCGCGTTCCCGTTCGCCCACCTCGTAGAGCCGCAGCAACGCGGTGACGTCGTCGAGCTGCACGCCGCTGGCCCCGGTCTCGATCCGACTGATCTTGCTGCCCGACACGCCGAGCCGGGCGCCCGCAGCGGTGCAGCTGAGCCCGGCGCGTTCCCGATGACGGCGGAGCTCGGCGGCCACCTGGCGCGAACGGACCGACGTGTGACGATTTCCCGGCATGACTGCGCTATCCCCCAGCATCGACATCCCCCGAACCGGCATCGGCGAAATCCGGGCTTCGCCGGTACCGATGTCGGCAGAACATTGGGCACGTGCACCACCGGTTCGACGGGCCGCTTTCCGGCCGCCGACGAATCCGGCGGACCGATTCTCGCATTCGCGGATCCGAGACGTTTTTGCGGTACCGCCCGCAGAACGGTCGATCCTCGCATTGGTCGGCCCGTGCGGAAATTGTCCCGACCCGTCCGGGCCGTGGTCGCCTACACCGAGATCGGTGTGCACGATGACCATGATCCCGAGCCGGACCGGCACCGACAATAACTCGATCAAGTGAATACTTGCACGGGTTGCATCAGCGGTGTCACCGCCCGTCGCGGGCGGCGCCGCGCGGGCCCGCGCACGGCCCCCACTAGGCTGCGGCCGGGCGGTGCTGATGATCGTCCAGCACCCCGCGCCGTCGAGGAGGAGACCGAATGAGCCTGCAACGCCCGATCGACCCGGACCCGTACTCGCTGCTGCCCGAGGTCCCTTCGTTCACCCTCACCTCGAAGGACGCGCCCACCGACGAGCAGCTCGCGCTCGACCACGTCTACAGCGGCATGGGCGCCGGTGGCCGCAACCGCTCCCCGCAGCTGAGCTGGGAGGGCTTCCCCGCCGAGACGCGGAGCTTCGTGGTCACCTGCTTCGACCCGGACGCCCCGATCCCCGGCGGTTTCTGGCACTGGACGCTGGTGGACGTGCCCGCCGACGTCACCGAACTGCCCACCGGCGCCGGCTCCGCGACCGGCTCGGGCGTGCCCGCGGGCGCGTTCCAGGTGCCCAACGACCTCGGCGAGCGCGCCTACGCGGGCGCTGCGCCGCCGCCCGGCGACCGGCCGCACCGCTACCTGTTCGCCGTGCTCGCGCTGGATGTTCCGCAGCTCGGGGTGAACGACCAGGTCACGCCCGCCGTCGTCAACTTCACCGCGCTCAACCACACGCTGGCCCGCGCAGTGCTGTCCACCACGTACGCGCACTGACCCGAAGCGGCCAGAACTCCTCAGCAACGATCTCGCGCCACTCAAGGCGAGCAGCGTTCTCCACCCAGCGGAGATCAGTGTCATGTCAGCGGCGAAGCCGCTGAGCAGCGACCACCCTGCCCACCGGCACCGCCGCGGGTTCTCAGTCGTCTTCTCGCGAGGACAGCTTTTTCCCTCGTGGCGGAGCCACTAGGGAAAAAGATCCCGCAGCGAGAAGACGACTGAGGTTCCGCCACCCGACCCCCAAGCAAGAAGCCCCAAGAAACATTCCCCACGGGAGGGTGTGGTGCACGTTCGGGTGCTGCCCGCGGTGGCCGCCGTCGTGGTGGCGGTGGCCTTGGTGGTGCTGCTGTTCGTGCCCTACGTCGCGCGGGAGCACCGCAGGCGCGGTGAACTGCGGCCCGGCACGTTGCTGCTGTTCCTGGCAGCGGTGCTCTACGCGCTCGGCCTGGTCGCCTACGTGCTGGTGCCGCTGCCGCCGGTGGGGCCGGGCTTCTGCGACGTCTTCGGGGAGCTGCGCCCGCAGTGGCGCCCGTTCGCCGGGTTCGACGGGCTCCGGCGGCCGGGCGACTGGGCGGAGCTGACCGGGTTGCTCGCCGATCCCGCGGTGCAGCAGTTCGGGTTCAACATCGTGCTGTTCGTGCCGCTGGGCATGTTCGTGCGGCACCTGCTGCGCGAGGGGTTCGGCGGGACCGTGCTCGCCGGGTTCATGGTGTCGCTGGGGGTGGAGCTCACCCAGATCACCGGGATCTGGTTCCTGTACCCGTGCCCGTACCGGCTGTTCGACGTCGACGACCTGATGGCGAACACCTTCGGCGCGCTGGTGGGCGCGCTGCTGGCCCGGGTCCTGCGGCTGGTGCCGGGCCAGCACAGCGGCACCGAGCCGGGTTCGCCGCGCCCGGTCGGGACCTACCGCAGGCTGCTCGGGATGGGCTGCGACGTGCTGCTGCTGTGGTGGCTCGGCGTGGCGCTGGCGCGCGGCGCGGATCTGCTGCTGCGGCTCGGCGGTGTGCGTCTCGATCCGGCGGCGCAGGTCTGGGTGGAATCCGCCGCGCTGTGGTTCGTCCCCGCCGTGCTGCTGCTGATCGCCACCGCCGCGGGCCGCGGCAGCACGCTCGGCCAGCACGCCGTGCTGCTGCGCTGCGTCGAGGACGGGAGCGGGGTCGAGGACGGGCGCGGGCCCGCCGTGCGCCGCGTGCTGCTGCGCTGGCTGGCGGGCCTGGGCGGGTTCGCGCTGGTGGAAGGCCTGATCAACGTGGTGTGGCCGGTGGCGGGCACCGCGTTCGCGGTGGCCTGGTTCGCGGTGCACGCGCTGTCGGTGCCGCGCAGCCACCACCACCGGGGGCTCACCGGTTCGTTGACGGGCACCGACGTCGTGGACTCCCGAGCGCTCAACGCGCCGGCGGAGTGACCACAGGCGCGTTGACCGCTGTTCCGCCCGATCACGCGGCGGCGGGGTCCTGCTCGACCGGCTGCTGCTGAGCGGGCCCGTTGCCGGGGCCGCGTGCGCTGGAGCGGCCGAACACGAACCACAGCACGCAGCCGAGCACCGGCGCCATCACCACGATCAGCGCCCACACGGCCTTCGTGGCGCTGTCGGTCTCGGACCGGAAGATGCTCACGAGCGCGCCGATGAACAGCGCGAGGAAGCCGAGCGCGACGAGTCCGAGCCCGATGAGGAACAGGATGCTCCAGATCGTCTCGGGCGGGTTGTCGGCGGCGGTCTGGGCGAGGGCGAGCTGGGCGTTCAACATGGTTTCTTCCTCTCGATCGGGGTGGCGGCGCGGACGCCGCCGGAAGTCGCGGAGCGGTCGGGGGTCAGTGAGCGAAGCGTTTGCGGGCGTCGGAGCGGCCGACCACGAACCAGAGCAGGCTGCCGAGGAACGGCGCCAGGAACGCGAGCACGATCCACACGAGCTTCATCCCGCCGGACAAGCCGGAACCGAGGATGCTGATCAGCGCCGCGATGAACAGGACCGCGAACGCGGCGACCACCGCGAGCACGCCGCCGGTGAGCACCCACGCGCCGACCTGTTCCCCGGTGCTCGCGGCGAGCGCCGAGTGCTGCGCGATCAAGGACTTCATGGGGAGAGCTCCGTTCCTCGTTGGTCAGCGGGTTCCGTGCCGCCGATGAGATCCATGTTGTCCCGCGACGGGGTCCCCGCACGTCAGCACTTCGGGCCGAGCCGACTTGGCGGAAAGTCGTACGACACCGTGCCCTGAAGCGGGACGTCCCGCATGCCCGCTGCGGAGAACTCTGGTGGCCGGGAAAGGAGCCACACCATGATCACTGCGCAAGGGCTGACCAAGCGGCACGGGAGCACGACGGTCGTCGACGACCTCTCGTTCACCGTGCGGCCGGGCGTCGTCACCGGATTCCTCGGGCCCAACGGGGCCGGGAAGTCCACCACCATGCGGCTGATGCTGGGCCTCGACCACGGTCGCGGGCGCACCACGTTCGGCGGGCGGACCTACGGGGAGCTGGCGGATCCGCTGCGCACCGTCGGGACGCTGCTCGACGCGGGTGCCGCGCATCCGGCTCGGACCGCGCGCGACCACCTGCGGATGGTCGCCGCGAGCACCGGTATCCCGGACTCGGAGGTCGATCGGGCGCTCGCGGCGGTGGGGCTGGAGTCGGCGCGGTCGCGGCGCGCGGGGAAGTTCAGCCTCGGCATGCGCCAGCGGCTCGGGCTCGCCACCGCGCTGCTCGGCGACCCGGAATATCTGATCTTGGACGAGCCGGCGAACGGCCTCGATCCGGAGGGGGTGCACTGGATGCGGCGGTTCCTGCGCGGCCTGGCCGCCGAGGGGCGCACCGTGTTCGCGTCCTCGCACCTGCTCTCGGAGATGTCGCAGCTCGCCGACGACCTGGTCGTGATCGGCGGCGGCAGGTTGATCGCCGCGGCGTCGGTGCCTGACTTCATCGCGCGGCACGCGCCGAGGGGCACGTTGGAGGACGCGTACCTGGCCGCGACGTCGGCGACCGTCCAGTACCGGGGATACGAGAGGAACGCGGCATGAACCTGCGCTACGACACCCACCACGACCCGCGCGGCGTGGACGGCCCGACCGTGCGGCACGAACCGGTGCGCCCGGCGCCACCACGTCCCGGATCGCGCGATTCCTCCGGAGCACGACCGGGTTTCGGCGCTGCGCTGCGCTACGAGTGGACCGGTCTGCGGACGTTGCGCGCCCCGTGGCTGCTGGCCGGGGCGGCGCTGCTGCTGCAAGTGCTCGTAGCCGTCTACACCATGACCAAGGACCTCAGCGCGGCCGAGGCGTTCGACCAGTCCTTCGCGCTGACGCCGAAGCTGGCGGCGCTGCTGGTCGCGGCGATCGGCGTGAACGTGTTCGCCACCGACTACCGGAACAAGACGATCACCACCACGCTGCTGGCGGTGCGCTCGCGCACCCACGTGGTGCTGGCGAAGACCGCCCTCACCGCGGCGGTGGGCGCGGTGGTCTCGCTCGCCGCGGTGGCGATCACCTACGTGCTGCTGCGGCCCGGTGATCTCGCGATGGTCTCGACCGTCGGCGCCGGATTGCTGCTCTACGTGGTGCTCTCGGCGCTGTTCGGGCTCGCGCTGGCCGGGTTGACCAGGAGCTCCGCCGTCGCGCTCAGCGCGGTGCTGCTCGTGCCGCTGCTGCTGGAGCCCATGCTGGTGCTGGCCTCGCGCCTCGAACTCGCGGCGCTGCCCTTCGCCGCCACCGCGCAGCTGTTCCAGAACCCGGACGCGGCGAGCTGGTGGATGCCGCTGCCGCTGCTGGGGATCACGGCCGCGTTGTCGGTGGCCACGACGGTGCTGCTGTCCCGGCGGGATGCGTGATGTCGCTCGCCGAGACCGACCCCTACCTTGGTCGGGTGCGTGAAAACGGGAAGTGGGCCGCTCGGCTGGCCTTGTGGGACGGCAAGTTCCGATCGCTGCTGCTGGATCTGCTGATCGCGTTCCTCGCGGTGGCCACGCCGGACGATCCGGCGGTCTGGCAGCAGTGGGTGCTGATCCCCGGCAACGCGGCGCTGTTCGGCGCGATGCTGCTGCGCAGGCGGTTCCCGCTGGTCGCGGTCGCGGCCGCCTCGGCCCACTCGCTGCTGGTGGGTACCGACGGCGGGGCCACGGGCATGGTGGTCGCGATGTACACGCTGGCCAGTCGCCGCGGGCCGACTTCGGTCACGTGGATCGGCGCCGGGATCGTCGCCGCTTCGCACGTGGTGCGGGTGCTGCTGCCGGGCAACGGGGCGCTGTGGTCCGACGGCCCGTTCACGGTGGCGCTGGGCGTGCTCGCCGGGTTCGCGATGATCGCGGCGCTGCCGCTGCTGCTCGGGTTGTGGCTCTACTCGCGCAGGGACCTGCTGACGAGCCTGCGGGAACGCGCGGTGCAGGCCGAGCGGGAGCGGGATCTGCTGGCGGAGCGCGCGGTCACCGCCGAGCGGCGGCGCATCGCCCGCGAGATGCACGACGTGGTGGCCCACCGGGTCAGCGTCATCTCGTTGCAGGCGGGGGCGTTGACGATGACGGCCACCGACCAGCGCACCGAGGAGGTCGCCGAGGTGATCCGGGTGTCCAGCTCGGCCGCGCTCAGCGAGCTGCGGGAGATGCTGCGGGCGCTGCGCGACGATGCCGAGAACCCCGGTGGCGACCACGCGGCACCGTCCTTGGACGGGTTGCGGGACCTGGTCGAGGATTCGGTCGCGGCGGGCGCGGACATCGCGCTGGACATGCCGCAGGAGTTGCCGGAGACCTCCGCGGTGGTCGGTCGCGCCGCGTACCGCGTGCTGCAGGAGGCGTTGACGAACGCGGGCAAGCACGCCCCCGGTTCGCCGGTGCGCGCCGAGATCCTCGCCGCCGCCGACGGCCTGGTGGTGGAGGTGACCAACCAGCGCGGCGCGGGCACGACGGTGGTGGAGGGCTCCGGCTACGGCCTGATCGGCATGCGGGAGCGGGTCACCCTCGCGGGCGGCACCTTGCAGGTCGGCCGCACCGACGACGACGGCTACCGGGTGCGGGCCGCGTTCCCGGTGCTGGAGGGCGCGAACGCATCCTGACCGTCCACAGAGGAACGTGACCGCGCTGTCCGGTTCCGGGACACCTTGAGGAGACCGGGACCGGGCTGGATACCGTGGGACGGCAACGTCGTCGGGCGCGGGGAGTCACGTGGGCATCAGGGTGGTCCTGCTGGAGGACGAGGAACTGGTGCGCGGTGGCATCCGCCTCATCCTCGAATCGGATCCGGGCATCGAGGTGGCGGCGGAAGCCCCGGACGGCTCGGGTGTGGTCGAACTGGTCGCCAAGCACCGGCCGGACGTGGTGCTCACCGACATCCAGATGCCCCGCGTCGACGGCCTGGAGGTGACCAAGCGGGTCACCGCGCTGCCCGAGGCGCCCGCCGTGCTGGTGCTGACCACGTTCGACGTCGACGAGTACGTGCACGCCGCCCTGCAGGCCGGGGCTTCCGGGTTCCTGCTCAAGGACACGCCGCCGCGCGAGCTCGCCGCCGCCGTGCACACCGTGGCCTCCGGCGAGGCGATGCTCTCGCCGCGGATCACCAAGCGGCTGCTGGGCACGTTCGCCGCGGGCAAGGGAAGCTCCGACGCCCGCGGCAAGATGGACCAGCTCACCCCGCGCGAGCGGGAGGTGGCGATCGCCGTGGCGCAGGGCCTGAGCAACGCGGAGATCGCCGCGCACCTCTACATGAGCGCCTCCACCGTGAAAGTCCACATCGGACGGATCATGGGCAAGCTCGGCGCCTCGAACCGCACCCAGGTAGCCATCGTCACCCACGACGCAGGTCTAGCCTGACCCGCCGCCGGAACGGCCCGCGCGGCGGGCCTCATCACCTTTTCCTTGATCCTGTCCTTCCAGGTGAGCGGCGTTGTGGGTCTTTGTCCTGTCAGCGGCGAAGCCGCTGAGCAGCGACCACCAAAGCAAAAAGACCACCCGCGGGTTCTCAGTGGCTTCCTCGCGAGGACAGCTTTTTCCCTCGTGGCGGAGCCACTCGGGAAAAAGATCCCGCAGCGAGGAAGCCACTGAGGTTCCGCCACCTGACCCATCACTCAAGCCGAGATCAAAGACAACCGCTCAACCGCTCCCCCGAGGCACCACCAGGCCTGATTCGTAGGCGATGACCACTGCCTGCGCCCGGCTGGACACGCCGAGCTTCGTCATCGCCCGGTTCACGTGGGTCTTCACGGTGCCTTCGCTGACGACGAGGTGTTCGGCGATCTCGGCGTTGGTGGCGCCGGTCGCGATCAGCCGCAGCACGTCCAGTTCCCGCCGGGTGAGCGTGGACAGCTGCGACGGGATCCCCGAGTTCGGCGGCGGCACCCGCATGTAGGTCTCCACCAAACGCCGGGTGATGGTGGGGCCGAACAGCATCCCGCCGTCGGCGACGGTGCGCACCCCGGTGATCAGCGTTTCCGGCGGGCTGTCCTTGAGCAGAAAACCCGACGCGCCCGCCCGCAGCGCCGAGTACACGTAGTCGTCCAGGTCGAACACGGTCAGCACCAGGATTCCCGGTCGCGGCGGTTCGGCCTCGGCGAGGATCCGCTCGGTGGCGCCCACCCCGTCCAGCTCGGGCAGCCGCAGGTCCATCAGCACCACGTCGGGGCGCAGTTCCTTCGCCAGCGCCACGGCTTCGCGGCCGTTCGCGGCTTCGCCGACGACGTCGATGCCGGGGGTGGCGCGCAGCAGCGCGGCGAACCCGGCCCGCAGCAGGTCCTGGTCGTCGACGATGAGGACACCGGTCATGCCGCCGCTCCCGGTCCGGTCAGTCCCCGGAGCGGGGAATGCGCAGCGTCACCTGGAAACCGCCCTCGGGGCGGCGCCCCGCTTCGACGGTGCCGCCGTACATCTTCGCCCGTTCGCACATGCCGATCAAACCGTGCCCGGATGGCCTGCTGCTGTTCGGGGCGGGTGCGCCTTCGTTGCGGACGAGCACGGTCACGGCGTCGGCGTCGTGGCGCACGACGACTTCGGCGGTGGCCGACGGGGCGTGCTTGAGCACGTTGGTCAGCGCTTCCTGCACGACGCGGTAGGCGCACAGCTCGGCGCCCGGGGACAGGGCTCGCGGTTCGCCTTCGGTGCGCAGCCGCACCGCCACTCCGGAGGACCGGACCCGTTCCAGCAGCACCGGGAGCTCGTCGAGCCCGGGTTGCGGCAGGAACCGGGTGTCGGCGTCGGGCTGCTCCAGGCTGGGCCGCAGCACCCGCAGCAACCTGCCGAGTTCGTCGAGGGAGCTGGTGGTGGTCGCCGAGATCGTGTTCAGCGCCTCGCGGGCCGTTTCCAGGTCGGAGTCCAGCACGTAGCGCGCGAGGCTCGCCTGCACGGACACGACGGACAGGTGGTGGGCGACGACGTCGTGCAGTTCGTGGGCGATGCGCATTCGCTCCTCGGTGACGGCGCGCTCGGCCTCCAGGTCCCGTTCGTGGCGTAACCGTTCGGCCTGTTCGCCGCGCACCCGGATCGCGTAGCCCAGGACGACCGCGATGACGGCTTGGGTGGAGCCGAACAGAATCCCGGCGAACGAATCGGCCGACAACGCGAAGTCGGCGATGCCGTAGGCGACCCCGCCGCTGACCACCGCGATCACGGCGGCGGCGACGGGCACGGACCGGCCCAGCGGGTGGCGCACCGCCACGGTGTAGATCGCGACCAGCGGGCCGAGCAGCCCGAGGGAGGTCTTGCAGCCGGAGCCGTAGAACGTGGTCAGCGCGAGCGCGACGACCACCAGCACCGGCATCGGGTACCGCCTGCGCAGCACCAGCGGTGCCGCGCCGAGCACGGCCGCGGTGTACGCGACGGGGCCGGGGTCGCCGCTGTGGAGCACGTCGGCCGGCGCGATGCCCAGCAGCGCGACGTAGGTGACGAAGCCCGCCAGCACCGCGTCCGCCAGGTACGGGTACCGCTGCGGCCACGCGGTCCAGCGAGCTGAGTTCACCGTGCGAACCTAGCCGCCGCGGGAACCCGGTCCCGTCGTCGGGACCGGCGCTCGGCACCTCGACCGATCTTCCGGGATCCCACCCGAATTCATGTGGTAGACCTGCGTTCGCAGTCGCTCCAGCGGTGATCTCCGCTAACTTTTTGGTGGGTTCCTACAAAACCTCGGCTCCGGCATGCGCCGGGTCGGACATTGGTGCACCACCCGTTGACGGAGCAGGGTGTAGGTAGGTGCAGGCGACGCTCCGGGCTCTCGGACGTCGCCTGTTGTGCGTGGCAAATCAGGAGGCTCATCCGGTGTTCAGTCGTGTCGCCATCGTCAATCGCGGAGAGGCCGCGATGCGGCTCATCCACGCCGTTCGGGATCTGTCCGCGGAAACCGGGAACCGGATGGAGACGGTCGCGCTCTACACCGACGCGGACCGCTCCGCCACGTTCGTGCGGGAGGCCGACGTCGCCTACTCGCTCGGCCCGGCTTCGGCCCGGCCGTACCTGGACCACGCCGTGCTGGAGCGCGCGCTGATCGAGACGGGAGCGGACGCCGCCTGGGTCGGTTGGGGTTTCGTCGCCGAGGACCCGGCGTTCGCGGAGGTCTGCGAGAAGATCGGCGTCACCTTCATCGGCCCGAGCGCCGAGGCGATGCGCAGGCTCGGCGACAAGATCGGCGCGAAGCTGCTCGCCGAGGAGGTCGGCGTCCCGGTCGCTCCGTGGAGCCGCGGCGAGGTCGCGAACGCCGAGGAGGCGCTGGCCGCGGGTGAGCGGATCGGCTATCCGCTGATGCTCAAGGCCACCGCGGGCGGCGGCGGGCGCGGCATCCGCAAGGTCACCTCCGCCGAGGACCTCGCCGACGCCTACGAGCGCACCAGCCAGGAGGCGCTGCGCTCCTTCGGTTCCGGGGTCGTGTTCCTGGAGCGCCTGGTCACCGGCGCCCGGCACGTCGAGGTGCAGGTCATCGCCGACGGGCAGGGCACGGCCTTGGCCCTGGGCGTGCGCGACTGCTCGGTGCAGCGGCGCAACCAGAAGATCATCGAGGAGTCGGCCTCGCCGATCCTGTCCCCGGAGCAGACCGCGGAGCTCAAGGAGTCCGCCGAGCGCTTGGCGCTGGCCGTCGACTACCGCGGCGCGGGCACCGTCGAGTTCCTCTACCACCCCGTCGAGCGGCTGTTCGCCTTCCTGGAGGTCAACACCCGGCTGCAGGTCGAGCACCCGATCACCGAGAGCACCACGGGCACCGACCTGGTCAAGCTGCAGCTGCACGTCGCCTCCGGCGGCAAGCTCGACGGCCCGGCCCCGGTGGAGAGCGGGCACGCGGTCGAGGCACGGCTCAACGCCGAGGACCCGGACCGCGACTTCGCCCCCGCTCCCGGCCGCATCGCGCGGCTCGCGCTGCCCTCGGGGCCCGGAATCCGGGTTGACACCGGGGTGTCCGAGGGCGACAGCATCCCCGCGGACTTCGACTCGATGATCGCGAAGATCATCGCGTTCGGCCGCGACCGCGACGAGGCGCTGGCCCGGCTGCGCCGCGCGATGGCCGAGACCACGGTGATCATCGAGGGCGGCGCGACGAACAAGAGCTTCGTGCTCGACCTGCTCGACCAGCCGGAGGTGATCGACGGCAGCGCCGACACCGGCTGGATCGACCGGGTCCGCGAGGAAGGCCGCCTGGTCAGCCACCGGCACTCGGCGATCGCGCTGGTCGCGGCGGCCATCGAGGCCTACCAGGACGAGGAGTCCGTGGCGCGCCAGCGGTTGCTGTCCACCGCGTTCGGCGGCCGGCCGCAGGTCCGGCACGAGAGCGGGCGCCCGCTGGAGCTCAAGCTCCGCGGCGTCGGCTACCAGGTGAGCGTGGCCCGCGTGGGCCAGAAGCGGTTCCGCGTCGGCGTTTCCGGCGGCGGCGAGGTGCACCCGGCCGACGTCGAGATCGACCGCTTCGACGCGCACAGCGGCCAGATCACCGTCAACGGCCACCGGTTCCGCCTGGTCACCGGCACGCACGGGCCGATCCACCTGGTGGAGGTCGACGGCGTCGCGCACCGCGTCAGCCGTGACGAGGGCGGCGTCGTGCGCTCCCCCGCGCCCGCGCTGGTGGTCGCGACCCCGCTGGCCGTCGGCGACGAGGTCGAGGCCGGGGCACCGATCCTGGTGCTGGAGAGCATGAAGATGGAAACGGTGCTGCGCGCGTCGTTCCGCGCCCGCGTCCGCGAACTGCCGGTGTCGATGGGCAGCCAGGTCGAGACCGGCGCGCCGCTGATGCGGCTGGAGCCGCTGGCCGACGACGACGCCGAGCAGGAGCAGGACACCGATTCCGCCGTCGAGGTCGAACTGCCCGCGGAGCGCGGCTCGGCCTCCCCCGAGCAGCGCGTCGAACGCGGCCTGCACGACCTGCGCAGCCTGCTGCTGGGCTTCGACGTCGACCCGCACGACCAGCAGCGCGTGCTCAGCGGCTACCTCGCCGCTCGGGCCGAGCTGGACGAGACCTCCGACGCGCTGCCCGGCGAGGTGGCGCTGCTGGGCGTGTTCGCGGACCTCTCCGAGCTCAGCCGCAACAAGGGCGACCTCGACGACGAGACCGGCCCGGTGCACAGCCCTCGCGAGTACTTCCACAGCTACCTGCAGAGCCTCGACGTGGAGCGGGCCGGGGTGACCGCGGGCTTCGAGAACCGCCTGCGCCGCGTCCTGTCGCACTACGGCGTCACGGAGCTGGAGCGGACCCCGGAGCTGGAGGCGGCGGTCTTCCGGATCTTCCTCGCCCAGCAGCGCGCGTCCTCGGACGTCGCCATCGTCACGGCCCTGCTGCGGCAGTGGACCACCGAGGCACCGCCGGGCAGGGAGCTGCACGAGCACGCCGGGCTGACCTTGGAGCACGTCGTCAAGGCCACCCAGGTGCGCTTCCCGTCGGTGTCGGACCTCGCCCGCGGCGTGGTGTTCCGCTGGTTCGCCCAGCCGCTGCTGCGCCGCAACCGCGCGGAGGTCTACGCGGGGGTGCGCGCCGAGCTGCGCTACCTCGACGAGCACCCGGACGCCGCGGACCGCGCCGACCGGATCGCCGCCATGGTCGCCAGCGCCGAGCCGCTGGTCCGGCTGCTCGGCCAGCGCATGGGCCGCGACCACGACCACGCGCCGCTGCTGGAGGTGCTGACCCGGCGCTACTACGGCAACCGCGCGCTCACCGCGGTCACGGCGCGGGAGACCGCGGGCTGCCGGTTCGTCACCGCCGAGCACGGTTCCGACGAGGGCGTGACCAGGCTGGTCACCACGGCCGTCGACTTCAGCGCGCTGCCGGACGCGGTGCGCGCCGTCGGTGAGCTCGCGGACGGGCAGCCCGGCGTGGTGGCGGACCTCTACGTGAAGTGGGAGGGCCAGCCGGACGCGGACGCGATGGCCGCGCGGCTCGGCGAGGCGCTCGCCGCGCAGCCGCTGCCGGACGGCGTCGCCCGGATCACCACGACCGTCGCCGGCATCGGCGGCGCCGTGATGCACCACCACTTCACCTTCCGCCGCGACGAGCGGGGCTTCACCGAGGACCGCCTGATCCGCGGCCTGCACCCGCTGATCGCGCAGCGGATGCAGCTGGAGCGGCTGCGCGAGTTCGACCTCACCCGGCTGCCGTCGGCGGACGAGGAGGTCTACCTGTTCAAGTGCGTCGCGCGGGACAACCCGTCCGACGAGCGCCTGGTGGCGATGGCCCAGGTCCGGGACCTGACGCCGCTGCGCGACAACGACGGCCGGCTGGTGGCGCTGCCCGCGGTGGAGGACATGCTCGCGGGCTGCCTGGACGCGATCCGCACCGTGCAGGCGCAGCGCCCGGCGAAGAAGCGCTTCGACACCAACCGGATCCTGATGTACGTGTGGCCGCCGACGGAGCTGACCGCCGACGAGCTCAACACCCTCACCCGCCGGATCCTGCCGACCACGGCGGGCGCCGGGATGGAGGAGGTCACGTTCCTCGCGCGGCAGCGCCAGGACAACGGCGAGCTCGCCGACATGGCCGTGCGCATCGCGCTCGGCGAGGGCGACGGCGCGAAGCTGCACGTCGAGGAGCCGTCGACGGAGCCGCTGCGCCCGCTGGACGACTACCGGCAGAAGGTGCTGCGGGCGGCGCGGCGCGGCAACGTCTACCCCTACGAGCTCACCGGGATGCTCACCGGCGACGCGGGCGGTTTCGTCGAGCACGACCTGGACGACGACGGCGTCCTGGTCCCCGTCGACCGGCCGCGCGGGCAGAACTCGGCGGCGCTGGTCGCGGGCGTCGTCTCGACGCCGACCGAGCGCCACCCCGAAGGCGTCCGGCGCGTGGTCCTGCTGGGCGATCCGACGAAGGCGCTGGGCGCGTTGTCGGAACCCGAGTGCGCCCGGGTCATCGCCGCGCTCGACCTCGCCGAGCGGCTGCAGCTGCCGCTGGAGTGGTTCGCGCTGTCGGCGGGCGCCCGGATCTCGATGTCCTCCGGCACGGAGAACATGGACTGGGTCGCCGCCGCGCTCAAGCGGATCGTGGAGTTCACCCAGGACGGCGGTGAGATCAACATCGTGGTCGCCGGCATCACCGTCGGCGCCCAGCCGTACTGGAACGCCGAGGCCACGATGCTGATGCACACCAAGGGAATCCTGGTGATGACGCCGGATTCGACGATGGTGCTCACCGGCAAGCAGTCGCTGGACTTCTCCGGTGGCGTCTCGGCGGAGGACAACTTCGGCATCGGCGGCTACGACCGCGTGATGGGCCCGAACGGGCAGGCGCAGTACTGGGCGCCGAACCTCCCGGCCGCGCGCGACGTGCTGATGGCGCACTACGACCACACCTACGTCGTGCCGGGTGAGGCCGCGCCGCGCGCCGCCGAGACCTCGGACCCGGTGGACCGCGACGTCTCCCCGTTCCCGCACGAGGCCGCGGGCAGCGATTTCCGGACGGTCGGCGAGATCTTCTCGTCCGAGCACAACCCGGACCGCAAGAAGCCCTTCGACATCCGCACGGTGATGCGGGCCCTGTCCGACCAGGACCACGCGGTTCTGGAGCGCTGGGCGGGCATGGCGGACGCGGACACCGCCGCCGTGCAGGACGTGCACCTGGGCGGCCGTCCGGTGTGCCTGCTGGGCATCGAGTCCCGTTCGGTGCAGCGGCGCGGTTTCCCTCCCACCGACGGCCCGGACACCTACACCGCGGGCACGCTGTTCCCGCGGTCGTCGAAGAAGGCCGCCCGCGCGATCAACTCGGCGTCGGGCAACCGGCCGCTGGTGGTGCTGGCGAACCTGTCCGGGTTCGACGGTTCACCGGAGTCGATGCGCAAGCTCCAGCTGGAGTACGGCGCGGAGATCGGCCGCGCGATCGTCAACTTCGACGGTCCGATCGTGTTCTGCGTGATCTCCCGCTACCACGGCGGCGCGTTCGTGGTCTTCTCGAAGGCGTTGAACCCGAACATGACGGTGCTGGCGCTGGAGGGTTCGTACGCGTCGGTGCTGGGCGGCGCCCCGGCCGCGGCGGTGGTGTTCTCCGGCGAGGTCGGCAAGCGCACCGCGAACGATCCGCGGGTCACCGAGCTCCAGGCCCTCGTCGGCGAGTCCAGCGGTGTCGAGCGCGCCCGGCTCAACGCCCGGCTCGCGGAGCTGCAGGCGTCGGTCCGCGCGGAGAAGCTGGGTGAGGTGGCGACCGAGTTCGACCAGGTGCACAGCATCCAGCGGGCGGTCGAGGTCGGTTCGGTGGACGCGATCATCAGCGCGGCGGACCTGCGGCCCCGCATCATCGAGGCCATCGAGCACGGCCTCAAGCGCTGAGGACGAGGCCGGGCCCGCGATCCACGTGGTCGCGGGCTCGGTCGGCGTCAGGAGCGGGAAGCGGGGATGACCACCCCCTGGAGGGCCATCCCCGCCGGTGCCTCCCCGTGATCGCCGCGCGGCCGCACCCGTTCCGGCATTAGCGCACAGCGATGCGAGGACCAAGTTAGTGATCTTGGTCGAGAACGGTCGACATCCCTGAGGAGTAGATCCGGGGTAAACCTACGTAGTAGTAGGTAAGCGGGACTCGCCCGTTCCGGATCCTAGCGGCGCAGCGCCTCCCTCGGTGCCCACCCGGCCACGACCACCGGTCGGGTGATCAGCGACGCTCTCCGGGAATCAGCGGGCCGCCCGCGCGGTTGTACCGCGGAGGTGCGCCTCCGGCGCCGCGCACCGCGGTACCCACGACGAGCACAGGATGGACATGCCTCACTTCGACCTGGTCATCATCGGCAGCGGTTCCGGCAACTCGATCCTCGACGAGCGGTTCGACGACTGGAACGTCGCGATCGTGGAGAAGGGCGTCGGCAGCACCGGGAACTACGGCGGCACCTGCCTGAACGTGGGCTGCATCCCGACGAAGATGTTCGTGCACACCGCCGACACCGCGTCCAGCCCCGGCGTCGGCACCAAGCTCGGCGTGGACCTGGAGCTGCGGGACGTGCGCTGGCGCGACATCCGGGACCGCATCTTCGGCCGCATCGACGCCATCTCCGACGGGGGCCGCCGCTACCGCGCCGAGGGCAGCGCGAACGTCACCCTGTTCCAGGGCGAGGCCCGGTTCACCGGGGTGAAGGAACTCACCGTGGCGACCGGCTCCGGCCCCGAGACGATCACCGCGGACCGCTTCGTCGTCGCCGCCGGCGGCCGCCCGGCCACTCCCGACATCCCCGGCATCGACGCGGTCGACTTCCACACCAGCGACAGCGTGATGCGCTTGGACGAGCTGCCCGCTCGCATGATCATCCTCGGCAGCGGCTTCATCGGCGCCGAGTTCGCGCACGTGTTGTCCGCGCTGGGCGTCGAGGTGACGGTGGTGGCCCGTTCCGGGGCGCTGCTGCGCGCCGAGGACGAGGACGTGTCGCAGCGGTTCACCGAACTCGCCCAGGCCCGCTGGGACGTGCGCCTCAACCGCAAGCAGACCGGCGTCGAGCGCGACGGCGACGTGGTGCGGCTGCACCTGGAAGGCCCCGACGGCGCGGAAACCGTCGAGGCGGAGCAGCTGCTCGTCGCGGTCGGCCGCACCCCGAACTCGGATCTGATCGACGCGGTCTCGGGCGGCTTGAAGGTCCGCGAGGACGGCAAGATCGAGGTCGACGCCGAGCAGCGCACCTCCGTCGACGGCGTGTGGGCGCTGGGCGACGTCAGCTCCGACCACGAGCTCAAGCACGTAGCGAACCACGAGCAGCGCGTCGTGCAGCACAACCTGCTGCACCCCGACGAGCTCATCGACTCCGACCACACCTACGTGCCGCACGCGGTGTTCTCCTCCCCGCAGATCGCCGCCGTCGGGCTCACCGAGCAGCAGGCGCGGGAGCAGGGCGTCGACTACGTCACGAAGATCCAGAACTACGGCGACATCGCCTACGGCTGGGCGATGGAGGACACCACCGGTTTCCTCAAGCTGCTCGCCGACCCCGCCGACGGCACCATCCTCGGCGCGCACATCATCGGCCCGCAGGCGCCGACCTTGCTGCAGCCGCTGATCCAGGCCATGCAGTTCGGCCTGGACGCCCGCACGATGGCCCGCGGCCAGTACTGGATCCACCCGGCCATGCCGGAACTGCTGGAGAACGCCCTGCTCGGGCTGGAACTGCACCCGGAGTGAGCTCCGGCCCGATCCCGAGGTGACGATGCGCCTGCTGCTGCTCGCCGACACGCACCTGCCCAAGCGCGCCAAGGCGCTGCCCGAGCAGGTGTGGCAGGAGGTCGCGCGGGCGGACGTCGTGTTCCACGCCGGAGATTGGGTGGAGCCGCCGCTGCTGGACGAACTCGAATCCCGCAGCGCGCGGCTCATCGGCGTGTGGGGCAACAACGACGGCGAACAGCTGCGGCGCCGGTTGCCGGAGATCGCGCGCGTGGAGCTCGATGGCGTCGGTTTCGCGATGATCCACGAAACCGGCGCCGCCCAAGGCCGGGAACGCCGCTGCGACAAGGACTTCCCCGACGCGGACGTGCTCGTCTTCGGCCACAGCCACATCCCGTGGGACACGGTCACGCCGAACGGCCTGCGCCTGCTCAACCCCGGCTCCCCCACCGACCGCAGACGCCAACCCCACTGCACGTACCAGACGGCGGAGCTCATTGACGGCGAACTGACAGGGGTCACCCTGCACCGCCTACCGCCGCGCGCCTGATCTCGTTGTTGCTGGGATACAACTGCAAGCATGGATTCAACCGAGTACGAGGGATCAGCCGAAGCCACTGTCACTGCGCAAGGGCGGTCGGCCATCCCGAAGGAAGTCCGCCAAGCTGCCGGGCGCGAACCGGGAACGAAGGCCTACATCACCGCGAAGGGCACCGGTGGTCGGATCGTCTTGGAGACTCGCGCTCAGAAGATTCAGCGTTTGCGGACAACGCTAACCAAGCAACTCGGCGCCGACAGTCCCTCGCTCGCCGATGAGCTGGCCGCCGATCGCAGCCGGGACGCCCGACGCGAATCGGGTGCGACGTGAACGCGGCATCTGAGAGGCAGGGCTATAACGCGCTTCCGGGCGCGTCACCTCAACGGTCACGCCATCCAGCGGAGGAACTCCGCCCATGCGCGGTGCCCCACCGATAACTCGCCGCCGTGCGGGTCCTTCGAATCCCGCACCGAGACCGCCCGCTCGGTCAACCGGACCTCGACGCAAGCATTGGACGAGGCCGCACTGTGGCTGCTCTTGAACCAACCCGTGTCGTAGTCGTTCATGCGACATCCTTCAGCTTCTCGACCAGCAAAGAGCGCGTCGCGCCCGCATCCACGGAGCTCACCGGCGGGGATCGGACGACCATCGAACTCCACCAGCTGCCACCACGAACCTGAGCGGCGAGCCCCTGTTCCGCTAGTTCAGCGTCGACAGGAACGCCGCCCACGCGACGTGCCCCACCGATAACTCGCCACCCTGCGGATCTTTCGAATCCCGCACTGAAACCACCCGCTCAGTCAGCCGCACCTCGACGCAAGCGTTGGACGAGGTCGAACTGCGGCTGCTCTTGAACCATCCGGTGTCGTAGCGCATCACTTCAGATCCTTCAGCTTCTCGATGAGCAAGTCACGAGCCGGTTCCGGATCAAGGGCAAGCTCTCGAACGCTCTCCCATGCCCGAAACATGGGCGCAGTTTCCACCTCTTGATCGTGGTAAGTACAGGGACCGTGGGAAGTGGCGCAAGCGATGCGAGGCGCGTTCCCGGCGAAATCCAACGTGATGAGGCCTCCTCCAAGGAGGAACTTGGATGTGGTCGCCCGGCTCAGAACCCGAACGGTCACCGACGGACGTTCACCTAGCTGGAGCAGGTGGAGGAGCTGACCGCGCATGATCGCCGGGCTCCCGACCGTTTCCTCCAGGGCCGATTCGGTCAGCACGAAGTCGATCTGCTTCGGTTCCTCGGCCTCCAACACCCGACGTTGCTGCTGAAGCCGGAACTCGATCCGACGCTCGATCTCCGCTTCGGAGGGCTCCCACCAGATTCCGTCCCCTACGCGCATCAACGCGACGACGTAGTCCTGCGACTGCGCGAGTCCCGGGACGATTCCGGTGTCGTAGAAGCCGATCGTGGCGGCATCGGCTTGCAGGTCGGCCAGCCGCTCGAACGACTTGGGCAGCTGATCGGTGTACCCCTTCCCGCGCTGCCGCTTCCGGGCCACCGCACCCAACGCGAGCACGGTTTCCCGGTCCGCGTCGGCAACTCCGTAGCGGTCGAGCAGCAATCCGAGCTCGTCGACGCTCAGCGAGGCCTTCGCCGATTCGAGGTGGCTGATCCGGGTGTAGTGCCGGTTGATCGCGCGAGCCGCCTCTTGTTGGGACAGCCCTGCTTCGCGCCGTAGTCGGCGGAGCGTGAGCCCCAGCTGGCGGCGCTCGACGGTTTGGCGGCCTGTGGGCACGAAATCTCCTCCGGCTGATCCATCGGCTACCTGATCAGGGGACCGACAATAGACCACAACCTGTGCTCTAGTTGTCCCACAAGCCAAACTATGCGGCTTAAATGAAGATCTTTCGTGAACTGTACCGAGACACCGCAGACCAGGAGGAACCCGGATGCGCGAGCAGCGAGCAGTCGAGAACGACACCTACGTGTGCCTGTCCGAGCAGGTCAGGGTCACCTTCGAGACCGAACCGGACCGCTCCGTCCAGCTCGACTTCCGAGGCAGCGGCGACGGCCTCACCCTGAACTTCACCGAAAAGGCTTTCGCCGAACTCACCAGCGCAGTAGGCCGAGCCAACACCGAACTCCTCGGCATCCCCACCCCGAACTGAGCGAACGGACCGTTCGTCCAAACCCCTTGGACAAACGGTCCGCTCACCCACAACCCGAACCGAGTCAACGGACCGTTCGCCCAAACCCGTTGGACAAACGGTCCGCTCACTCGATCCGCAGCTGAGTCAACGGACCGTTCGCCCAACGCGGACGCTCAGGCGGCGAGTTCGGACTCGAAGTCCTGCCACTCCCCCACATCCATGACACGCGCGAGTTCTGCCGCATGTCGGCGGAATTCGGCGACCGGGGCGTCCACTTCGGCGGCGTAACCGGCGGGCTTGATCAGGTATTCGTCGTCGTGGTGGATCGGCACCGCCGTTCGAGCGCCGAGGATGCTCGCCGCCACCGCCGCCTGCCGCGGGGTCAGCGCCGCCGGGAACGGACTCGGCGGCTGGAGGGCGGGATCGTCCACCACCGGCCCGTTGATCGGCAGGAACACCGCGTCGAACGGGCCGCAACGCCGCGCGATGGCCCACCAGGCGCCGTGGAACAAGGTGTCCCCGCCGTGCAGGACGCGCTTGCCGCCCGCCTCAACGACCCAGCTCACCTGCGGGGAACCCAGCCCGTCGACGGCGGGCACGGCGGTGATCCGGAACGGGCCGAGCTCGCGGCGCTCCCACTCGCCCACCACGTCGGCGGCCAGTCCGCTCGCCGCCAGTTCCCGCTCGACCGGCCCGGTGAGCACGTCGTCGAACGCCGCCGGCCGGAACACCGGCGCGCCGGGCTTCAGCGCTCGTTCGAGCGCGGGCACCCCGGCGTGGTCGGGGTGCAGGTGCGTCACCAGCGCCGCGTCGACCGACCCGTCGGCGGGGACGGGCAGCTCCACCCGCGGATCGCGGATCCCGAACAGCTCGTTCGGGTGCTGGACCAGGTCCACCACGACGGTCGTGCCGTCCGCTTCGATTTCCAGGCCTGCCCAGGCCAAACGCCGGATGCGCATCACGTGCTCCTCGGTTCTCCGGTTGACCTGCCGAAATTTAGCGTCCGATCGTTCGCCAAGTCAATAGCGCACGATCGGACGCTAAACTGGCGGGCATGTCACCTCGACGCTCCGCCGCCGAAGCGCGCGCCACGCGAGCGCGGATCATCCACCGCGCCACCGAGATCGCCTCCGAGGAAGGACTCGAAGGCGTCACCATCGGCCGCCTGGCGGGCGAGCTGGAGATGAGCAAGTCCGGCGTGCTCGGGCACTTCGGAACCAAGGAAGCGCTCCAGGCCTCGACCCTGGACGACGCCTTCGCGAACTTCTGGCGCCGCGTCGTGGAAGCCGCCGAACAGCACCGGCCGGGCATGCCGCGGCTGCACGCGCTCTGCGAGAACTCGGTGACCTTCCTGGCCACCTTGGAACTGCCCGGCGGATGCCTGCTCACGGCGGCGTCGAGCGAATTCGACGGCCGCCCCGGCCTGGTGCGCGACGCCGTCGCCCAACGGTGGTCGTGGTGGCGCGGCCGGCTGCGCGACGAGCTCGCCGCGGCGGCGGACCACGGCGAACTGCCCGCGCACGTCGACGTCGACCAGGCCGTCTTCGAGATCATCGCGGTCGGCCTGGCCCTGAACCAAGCCCTGCAGCTCGACCACGACCCCCGGGCCGTCGACCGCGCGCACCGCGCCATCCACCGCATCCTCGAAGCAGCACCTGAGCAGGCACGCGCACCCCAGACCGCCCGAGATGAGTGAACGGACCCTTCGCCCAACAGGATGGGCGAACGGTCCGTTCACTCCACCCGCATCGCGCCGCTGCTGCGGTGAACGGCCCGTTCGCCCAACGAGACCGGGAGAACGGTTCCACTCACTCCGGCTGCGGCGGGCACTTCCCGATCAAAGTGAACGGACCGTTCGCCCAACAGGATGGGACGAACGGTCCGTTCACTCGGTGAGCTCCGCTCAGATCACGCGGGGGCGTCCGGCGAGCATGCCGACGATCGTCTGCGCCACCACGATGACCAGCGCCGCGATCAGCGAGACCGTCCAGGTCGCCGTCACGTCGTGCAGCATCCCGAACAGGAACGGGCCCGACGCGGCGATCAGGTAGCCGATGCTCTGCGCCATCGCGGAGAGCTGCCCGGTGTCGGCGGCGTTGCGGGTGCGCAGCGAGATCATCACCAGCGCCAGCGGGAACGCGCTCATGCCGATGCCGATCAGCACCGCCCACAGCACCGGCGCGGCCAGCGGCGCGAGCAGCAGCCCCAGCAAGCCGGCGAACATGAGCGCGCCCATCAGCAGCGCCCAGCCGGACTGGCCGCGGGTCCGCGTCACCAGCGGCGGCAGCACCATGTTGATCGGCACGCCGATCAGCAGCAGCACTCCCAGCAGCGCCCCGGCCGAGGTGGCGTCCATGCCCGCGCCCTTGAACACCTCCGGCAGCCAGCCCATCACCACGTAGGCGATGGTGGACTGCATCGCGAAGTAGAACGTGATCAGCCAGGCCAGCGGGTTGCGCATCAGCGACCGCCGCTCGCCCTTGACCTCGGTGACGGCCTTCGTGGTGGGCCTCTTGCGGGTGCCGGGGATCCAGACGCACAGCGCGGCGAGCGCGACGACCATCCACGTCGCCAGCGACCACCGCCAGTTGCCGGTCGCCGAGTTCAGCCACGGCGTGATCGCCGAACCGGTGGCACCGCCGGCGGCCATCGCCGTCGTGTAGAGACCGGTGGCCAGGCCGACGCGGCCGGGGAAGGACTCCTTGACCACCACCGGGATCAGCACGTTGCACATGGCGATCGCCGCGCACACCAGCACGGTGCCCGCCAGCAGCGTCCACGGGCCGCCGAGGACGCGGGTGATCATCGCGGCGGTCAGCAGCGCGAGCGAGCCGCCGACGACGCGGTTCATCCCCCACCGGCGAGCCAGCAGCGGCGCGCCGATGCCGGCGACGCCGAAGCACAGCGTCGGCACCGAGGTCACGATGCTGGCCCAGGTGCTGGTCGCGCCGAGCGAATCGCGCACTTCGCCGAGGATCGAGGCGAGGCTGGTGACGGCGGGGCGCATGTTCGCGGCGGCCAGCGCGACGCCCGCCAGCAGGAATCCGCCGCCTGCCAGCGCGCGGGAGCGGGACGGCGCCATCGTCTCCGCTGCGCCTTCGTTGACGAGAACTTCGGCTCTGGCCAGCGCGGAGGATTCGTCGGCCCGGGTGCCGGGCGCGGCCGAAGCCGCTGACCTGGCATCCTGGTCGGTCACACGGTCGGCGGGAACTCGATCGATCGGGGGCTGGGTGTGCGACTCAGGAGACATCGCCACCTAGTATGGCAAACATAGGATGTTTGGATGAAAGGACCCTTCAGTGCCTTTGGTCACCACCCAGCGCACGGGTCTGGTCGAACAGGTCATCGCGCAGATGCGCACGCTGGTGAGCTCCGGCGAATGGCCGCTCGGGGAGCGCATCCCCACCGAATCGGAGCTCGTCACCGCGCTCGGCGTCGGCCGCAACACGGTTCGGGAAGCCGTCCGGGCACTCGCGCACGCAGGACTGCTGGAGGTCCGCCAGGGCGACGGCACCTTCGTCCGCGCCACCAACGAGCTCTCCGGCGCGGTCCGGCGGCTCTGCGGCTCCGAGCTGCGCCGCATCCTGGAAGTGCGCCGCGCGCTGGAGGTCGAGTCCGCCCGGCTGGCCGCCGCGGCCCGCACCGATGAGGACGTCGCCGAGCTGGAAACGCTGCTCGCCGCCCGCGACGACGCGGTGGACCGCCTCGACCGCGAAGTGGTCGTGCACGAGGACACCCGGTTCCACCTGCGCCTGGTGGCCGCCTCGCACAACCCGCTGCTGATCGGGCTCTACGAAGGCATCAGCGAGGCCGTGCAGTCCAGCGTCGCCACGACCTTCGACCCCGCGTCGGTCACCCAGGTCTCGCACACCGAGCTGCTCAACGCCGTGCGCTCCGGCGACGCGGACCGCGCCGCGGCCGAAGCCGGCGGGTTCCTGGACGAATTGCTCGACGCGATCGACGTTCAGCCGGAGAAGCCGACCTCACCCGCCGAGTAGTCGGTCCCGAAGTCGAAGGTGCCCGAATCCGCCGCGGCGTCCCCGGCGATCGGGGCGAGCCAGGCCGCGGTGAGCACCCCGGAGGTCACGACCTCCCGGGATCGGCCCGCACCGGCTCGCTGCAACGCCACCGAGGGCGCGCCGAATCGGGTGATGACGATCTCCTCACCGGACTCCACGCGGTCCAGCAGCTCCGGCAGCCGCGCCTGCGCTTCTTCCACCGAGATCTCAGTCGCCATGCCGAGGATGTTACGCGGGTCACTCCCCCGCGTGCATCGCCGCAGGTCCGACCAGGGGAAGACCGCGCGGCGCCCCGCCATCGAGCAGCCGCAGCAGCGCGCCGGTGTCCAGGTGCCGTTCGACGAGGTCGCCGAGCAGGTCCAGCTGCCCCTCCCGCAGCGCCGCGAACGACACGTCCGGTGCCGCCGCGAAACCGTCCCGGCCCGCCTGGCGCGCTACGTGCGCGAGGAACCGGCGGCGGAACGCGTCGTTCTCGAACAGGCCGTGCCAGTGCGTGCCGGACGTGGCACCGCTGACCGCGCCCTCCGCGCCGAACTCGGTCGTGATCAGCGGGACCAGGTCGTCACCGGGCCGCACCGGCGTGCCGTGGTGGATCTCGTAGCCGGTGACCGCCTCGCCGAGCGCGGTGCCGCTCGGGGTGCGCAGCGTCTTCTTCGGCTCGAACTCGATCTCCAGGTCGAGCAGCCCGAGGCCGTCGACGGCACCGCCCCCGGACTCGACCTCGTCGGTGATCCGCCGGGACAGCATCTGGAAACCACCGCAGATCCCGAACACCGGCAGTCCCGCCCGCGCGTGCGCCAGCACCCCGTCGGCGAGCCCGGTCCGGTGCAGCCACGCCAAGTCCTCGACGGTCGCCTTGGAACCGGGCAGCACCACCAGGTCCGCGTCGGTCAGCCGGGACGGTTCGGTCACGAACCGCACGGCCACGCCCGGTTCCGCCGCCAGCGCCTCGATGTCGGTGGCGTTGGAGATGCGCGGCAGCTTCGGCACCGCGACCCGCAGCCACTGGTCGCCCAGCGGCGGCGCCGGATTGCCCACCACGCCGTCGGCGACGTACGACAACGAGTCCTCGGCGTCGAGCCACAGCTCCTCCGACCAGGGCAGCACGCCCTGCACGGGACGGCCGGTCAACGCCCGCACCTGCTCCAGGCCCGGTTCCAGCAGCGCCGGATCACCGCGGAACTTGTTGATCACGAACCCGGACACCAGCGCCTGATCGGCCGCGTCCAGCAGCGCCAACGTGCCGTAGAGCGCGGCGAACACGCCGCCCCGGTCGATGTCGCCGACCACCAGCACCGGCAGCCGCGCGGCCTGAGCGAGGCCCATGTTCGCGATGTCGGTCGCCCGCAGGTTGATCTCCGCGGGCGACCCGGCGCCCTCGCAGATCACCTGGTCGTAGTCGCCCCGCAATCCGTCCAAAGTGGACGACACGGTCTCCAGCAGAGCCGCTTTGCGCTCCCGGTAGGACAACGCGGTGACCTCACCGGCCACCTCGCCCAGCACCACGACCTGCGAACTGCGGTCCCCGCCGGGCTTGAGCAGCACCGGGTTGAACCGCACCGACGGCTCCAGCCCGCACGCCGCCGCCTGCACCGCCTGCGCCCGGCCGATCTCGCCGCCGTCCGGGCACACCACGGAGTTGTTCGACATGTTCTGCGCCTTGAACGGCGCCACCCGCACGCCCGAGCGCGCCAGCCAGCGGCAGATCCCGGCGACCAGGACGCTCTTGCCCGCGTCCGAGGTCGTCCCGGCGACCAGCAGCCCGCTCACGGCTGGGTGAGGATCTCGTTGCCGTCCTCGGTGATCAGGATGGTGTGCTCGAACTGCGCGGTCCACGACTTGTCCCGCGTGGTCACCGTCCAGCCGTCGCTCCACATGTCGTACTCGTGGGTGCCCAAGGTGATCATCGGCTCGATGGTGAACGTCATGCCCGGCTCCAGCACGGTCTGCACCGACGGCTCGTCGTAGTGCAGCACCACCAGCCCGGAGTGGAACGAGCGGCCGATGCCGTGCCCGGTGAAGTCCCGCACCACGCCGTAGCCGAAGCGCTTCGCGTAGGACTCGATGACCCGCCCGACCACGTTGAGCTGACGGCCCGGCTTCGCCGCCTTGATGCCGCGCATCGTCGCCTCGTGGGTGCGCTCCACCAGCAGCCGCACCTCCTCCGACGCCTCACCTGCGATGAAGGTGGCGTTGGTGTCGCCGTGCACGCCACCGATGAAGCCGGTGACGTCGACGTTGACGATGTCGCCGTCCTCGATCACCGTCGAGTCCGGGATGCCGTGGCAGATGACCTCGTTCAGCGAGGTGCAGCAGGACTTCGGGAAGTTCCGGTAGCCCAGCGTCGACGGGTACACGCCGTTGTCCACGAAGAACTGGTGCACGACCTCGTCGATGCGGTCGGTGGTGACACCGGGCTCGATGGTCTTGCCCGCGAGCTGCAGCGCCTGCGCCGCGAGCCTGCTCGCCACCCGCATCGCCTCGATGACCTCGGGCGGCTGCACGTCCGGGTCGGTGTTGCGGCGCGGAGCGGGCTTGTCGACGTATTCGGGCCGCTCGATCGTCACCGGCACCGGCCGGCGGGGCGTCTGGACTCCTGGCTGCAACGGTGCGCGTACGGGCATGCCCTTCACTCTAGAACGTGGGATCCGGGCTCGACCGCTCCCCGTCCCGCCGCGCCGCCCCCGGGGCGACGAGCCACCCGCACAGGCGACGAGCGGCGCGTTCCGGCTGGTCAGCTCGCTCAGGCGCCGGGCGAGGCGGTGGCGAGCCCTTCCTCTTCCGCCGCGGCCAGCAGCGCCTTGTCGTAGGAGACGTAGGCGTGCAACCCCTCGCGGATCTTGCACGCGGACGCGAGGTGGATCGCCTCCAGCGGGCTCACCTGCGACCGCAGGCCCGCCGCGGTGTCCAGCACGTCCTGCTTCACCGGCAACCGGTCCAGCTTCGACAGGATGATCGAGGCCAGGTCCTCGATGGCCGGGCCGAACTCGCGGAACGTGCGCAGCACGTCGACCTGCGAGACGGCGCTGGTGATGCGGGGCTGCTCCAGCCGGGCCTGCACCCATTCGCTGAGCGCCTTGCTCTCCGGCTCTGGGGCGATCAGCTTCACCAGCGCGGAGGAATCGAAGTAGATCAAAGCCGCTCCTGTTCACGTCGGTCGTCGCCCGGCGGCGTCCTGCCCGGTCCCGGTTCGTCCCAGGCCCGCGCGTCGAACTCACCGGTCTCCGGGTCGCCCGGTTCCGGCAGGTCGCCGCCGTCGCCGGGGATGAGTTCCCCGGCGGCGATCAATTCGTCGTAGAGCGAATGCGCGCGTGAAGGCGGGTTGAGGACCGCGACCGTCCGGCCGCGGTCCGTCACCAGGATCGACTCACCGGTCGCCACCCGCTTGAGGTAGCGGCTGGCGTTCTGCCGCAGTTCCCGGACCCCGATCCGCTCCATGAGCTACAACGTAGCACGTTGACTTCACGGCGTGTTCGACAAGAAGCTCTCCGCTACCTGCACGGCCGGCTTCGACTCGCCCGAGTCCTCCAGCAGCACCGCGAAGGCCAGGTCACCGCGGTAACCGACGAACCAGCCGTGCGAATGGGTGCCGTCCCCGAACTGCGCGGTGCCCGTCTTGCCCGCGACCTCACCCGCGCTCGCGGCCCCGGTGGCCGTCCCGGACAGCACGACCTCCCGCATCATCGGGCGCAGCTGCTCCAGCGTCTTCGGCGACAGCGGAGCCACCTGCGCGTCGGCCTTCGTCTCCGCGCCCTCGATCAGCTTCGGCGTGGGCATCGACCCGTTCGCCACCGTCGCCGAGGCCAGCGCCATCCCGAACGGGCTGGCCAGCACGGTGCCTTGCCCGAACCCGTTCGCCGCGCGACCCGTCGTGTTCTCCGCGGGCGGAGCCTGACCGGTGATCGTCGTGATGCCCGGCACCTCGAAGTCGACGCCGATGCCGAGCTGCCGGGCCATGTCGGTCAGCGCCTGCGCGGGCAGGTCCACCGCGAGCTGCGCGAACGTCGTGTTGCAGGACTTCGCGAAGGCGGTGCGCAACGGCACCACGCCCAGGTCGAAGTCCTTGTCGTTGGGGATCGTGCGACCGTCGAACACCTTGCTCTTCGGGCACTCCACCGGCGCGTCGATGCTGACCTTGCCCGATTCCAGCCCCGCAGCCGCGGTCGCGATCTTGAAGGTGGAGCCGGGCGGGAACTGGCCGCTCAGCGCGGGTGAACCCTGCGCGTCGGCCGGGTCGTTCTGGGCCACCGCGAGCACACCGCCCGTGGAAGGCTGCAACGCGACGATCATCGCCGCCTGCGGCACCGGCGCCACCGCCTGCTCCGCGGCCCGCTGCACGCGGTCGCTGAGCGTGGTGCGCACCTGCTCCACCGGCCGCGACGGCTCCTCCTGCAGGACCTCGACGGGCGCACCGCTCGCGTCGGCGGTCGCGACGCTCCACCCGGAGTTCGCCGCGATCTGCTCGTCGACCTGCTCGGACACCCCGTCCAGCACCTGCGCGGCGTACCCGCGCTCGGCGGTCACCAGCTTCGGCTGCGCCGGGAAGCGCACGCCCGGCAGGTCGTAGATCGCCGGACGCACCTGGTCGTAGTCGGCTTGGCGCAGCGAGACCACCACGTAGGGCTGGCCGGGCGGCGTGCGGCCGACACCGTCCAAGATCGTCTGCTGGGTGATCTCCGGGTCGACCGGCTTGAGGCCGTCCGCCAACCGCCCCGCGACGCCCGGCAGGTCTCCGGCCTGCTGCGGGTCGAGGCTGACCGTGACGATCTGCTCCGACCGCATCAGCTCGGCACCATCGCGGTCCAGCACCGGCTGGGGTTCCGGGCGCTGCTCGTTGAGCACCAGCCGCTGGTCCGGCCCCAGCTTCGGGTGCAGCACCGACGGCGCCCAGTGCACCTTCCAGCCGTCGTCGGACTCGGTGAGCTCGAACGCGCCCTGGTACCGCCAGGCGCGGCCATCGCCCAGATCCCAATCCGCGTCGAACGTGGCGCGGGCAGGGGCGCCGCCCTCGTCCTCGACGACGTTGGTCACGGTGAACCGCACCGCCTGCGGCGACAGGCCGTCGCGAGCTCCGTCGAGCGCCTGCCGGGCCTGCTGGGGAGCGTCGGTCCGGCCCGCGGCGCCCGCGCTGTCACCCGCGGCGAACGTGCTCAGGAACGAGGAGGCGACCTCCTGGGCGGAAGGACCGGACTCGAACACGCCGCAGCCCGAGACGGGGAGGGTCAGCGCCAGACCGGTTAACGCGGCGAGGGCCCGCGAACGCGAGCCCCGCTGGGGGAAGATCCGTGAGGAACGCACCCCGCGAAGTATGCCGAAGTCGACCAAGGCTTCCGAGCGCCCACCCGGTTGGTCCTGTGCCCGGGGCTTTCGGAGGTTCGTCCGACTCGGCGCCTCAGAACAGGACGGTGCTGAACGTGCCGGCCTGCTGGAAGCCGACCTTGCCGTAGGCGACCCTGGCCGCGATGTTGAAGCCGTTCACGTACAGGCTCGCGGCCCGCCCCAGACCGCGGACCAGGTGGTCGGCGACGGCGGCCGTGCCTGCCGTGCCCAACCCGGAGCTGCGCTTGTCCGGGTGCACCCAGACGCCCTGGATCTGCCCGACGGCCTGCGACATCGCGCCGATCTCCGCCTTGAACACGACCTCGCCGTGCTCGAAGCGGGCGAACGCCCGTCCCGCCGCGATCAGCTCCGCCACCCGAGCGCGGTATCCGGCGGCACCGCCGTCGCGGGACGGGTCGACGCCGACCTCCTCGGTGAACATGGCGACCGCCGCGGGCAGGTAGCGGTCCAGCTCCTCCGGGCGGACCTGGCGGACCAGCGGGTCAGGGCGCACGGCGGGATCACCGGACAGGACCATCAGCGGCTGCTGCTCGCGCACTTCGCGCGCGGGACCCCACTGGGCGGCGAGCTCGTCCCACAGCGCCAGCACCTGCTCGGCCGGGCCGACCAGCGAGGAGCACACCCTGCGACGGCGCAACACCCGATCGGCGAACGCCCGCATCGCGTCCGGTCCCCCGGACAGCGGAATGAGGTTGACGCCGGAGAAGCAGAGCCCGTCGAGCCTGCTGCCGTAACCCCAGACCTCGCCGCCGAGCCTGCTCGGCCGAAGCCCGGCGGGTTCCACCCTGGACGCCACCATGCAGGCCGCGACCGGGTCCCTGGCCAGCGCCGCGCGGACCTGGACCGCGTCCCGATCCTCCAGCAGGCGGGCACCGACGAGCTTCAGCACGGGTAAAGACTGCCAGACCGAACGGCCCACGGGCTCCCCTGCCCGACGTACCCGGCGCACACCCACCGGGTATCACCCGAACGGCGTAGCGACGGAGGTGGCGCCACGATCAGCCACGACCGCCGCGAACGCGGACCGCCCGCCGGAACCGGGCTCCGGCGGGCGGGATCGATGATCAGCCGACGGTGACGACGGGGCTGCCGTCGCCCTGCTCCTCGGCGCCCTCCATGGACTCCGCGATGCGCATGGCCTCTTCGATCAGGGTTTCCACGATCTTGGCCTCGGGCACGGTCTTGATGACCTCGCCCTTGACGAAGATCTGCCCCTTGCCGTTGCCGGAGGCGACACCGAGGTCGGCCTCGCGGGCCTCGCCCGGGCCGTTCACGACGCAGCCCATGACTGCGACGCGCAGCGGCACCTCCATGCCCTCCAGACCGGCGGTGACCTCCTCGGCCAGCGTGTAGACGTCGACCTGGGCACGACCGCAGGACGGGCAGGAGACGATCTCCAGCTTGCGGGGGCGCAGGTTCAGCGACTGCAGGATCTGGGTGCCGACCTTGATCTCCTCGACCGGCGGCGCCGACAGCGAGACGCGGATCGTGTCCCCGATGCCCTGGCGCAGCAGCGAGCCGAACGCCACCGCGGACTTGATCGTGCCCTGGAACGCGGGACCGGCCTCGGTCACGCCCAGGTGCAGCGGGTAGTCGCACTGCTCGGCGAGGATCTCGTAGGCCCGCACCATCACGACCGGGTCGTTGTGCTTGACCGAGATCTTGATGTCGTGGAAGTCGTGCTCGGCGAACAGGCCCGCCTCCCACAGCGCCGACTCGGCCAGCGCCTCCGGCACCGCCTTGCCGTACTTCTTCATCAGCCTCGGGTCCAGCGAACCGGCGTTGACGCCGATCCGGATCGGCGTGCCGTGGTCCTTCGCGGCGTGCGCGATCTCCTTGACCTGGTCGTCGAACTTGCGGATGTTGCCGGGGTTGACCCGCACCGCCGCGCAGCCCGCCTCGATGGCGGCGAAGACGTACTTCGGCTGGAAGTGGATGTCGGCGATCACCGGGATCTTCGACTTCTGCGCGATCGCGGGCAGCGCGTCGGCGTCATCGGCGCTGGGACAGGCCACGCGCACGATGTCGCAGCCGGAGGCGGTGAGCTCCGCGATCTGCTGCAGCGTGCCGTTGATGTCGGCGGTGTTGGTGGTGGTCATGCTCTGCACGGAGATCGGGTGGTCGCTGCCCACTCCGACCGGACCGACCTGCAACTGCCGGGTCTTGCGCCGTTCGCCCAGTGTCGGGGCGGGTGCTGCGGGCATCCCCAGATCGACGGTCATCGATTCCTCTCCACCTTTGCGCTGCGCGGATGCGCTGATGAGTGACGGCGGGGCGAGGTGATTCCTACCGCACCCCCGCGGACGGGACGGCTCAGCGACGAGCGTGCCGACACCGCTCCGGGAAACCCCTCGGAGGGATCTCCGAGCGTCCGGCGCGTGCCGTTCCGGGCCCCACGATACCGATAGCCACTCACCCGGTCAGGCAAGGTTCTCCCTCCAGTGATCACTGACCGTGATCATCGGTGGGCACCAGCGCGCCCCGCTCCTGTGTTCACCGACATTTCACGCTGAGGCCGGACCTCGCAACGACGAGCGGTGTTCGAACCCACCGGAACCGGCCACCGCCCGGCGCGACTAGAGCAGCGTCACCGGGTTGACGACGTCGGCGACCAGCACCAGCAGCGAATACGCGATGAAGATCAACGTGACGCCGTACGCCAGCGGCATCAGGCGAGCCGTGTCGAACGGACCCGGATCCGGCCTGCGCACCAGCTTCGCGATGCCCCGGCGCAAGGACTCCCACAGCGCACCGGCGATGTGCCCGCCGTCCAGCGGCAGGATCGGCAGCATGTTCATCACGAACAGCGAGAGGTTCACCGCCGCCAGCAGGTTCAGCATCGTGATCAGCCGCGCGCCCACGGACACCTCGTCCATGGACAGCACCTCACCGCCGATGCGGCTGGCGCCCACGATGCCCACCGGCGAATCGTCGGACCGCTCCTGACCACCGATGGCCGAGATCAGGTCCGGCACCCGCTGCGGTAGCTCGACGATCTTCTGCGCCGTCAGGCTGACGAACCCGCCGATCGTGTGGGCCACCCCGGCGACGTCCTGGCGGACCAGCACCGAGCTGGGCGAGAGCCCGAGGAACCCGACGACCTCGGTCTTGTCCGGCTCCTGCAGCGACGGGCGCTTGTCCTGGATCAGGTCGGCGTTCAGGGTCAGGCGCTCGTCGCCGCGCTCCACCACGACCGGCACCGCCCCGGACGACCCGCGGATGGCCAGCTGCAGGTCCGTCCACGAGGAGTACGGCTTGCCGTTGAACTCGACGATCTTGTCGCCGGGCTGGAAACCAGCGGCGGCGGCGGGGGACTTCGGAGCACCGGCCGGGCAGTTCGCGGTGTCCTTCGCGTCCGCGGACACGACGCACTCGCTGACCGACGCCACCGTCGTGGTCGGCTGCGGAGTGCCGTAGCCCATCAGGATCCCGGCGAAGATGAGCACCGCGAGGATCAGGTTCATGAACGGCCCCGCAGCCATCACGATGATCCGCTTCCACGGTTTGCGCTGGTAGAACTGCCGATGCGCGTCCTCCGGCGTGACCTCTTCGGCCGCCGCCTCCCGCGCGTCCTCGATCATCACGCGCCACGGCGCCGAGGAGGCGGTGCGCCCGTACTCCTCGTCCCGCTTCGGCGGGAACATGCCGATCATCCGGATGAAGCCGCCGAACGGAATCAGCTTCACGCCGTACTCGGTCTCGCTGGTCTTGCGCGACCACACGGTGCGGCCGAAACCGACCATGTACTGGGTGACCTTGACCCCGAACATCTTCGCGGTGAGCAGGTGACCGAGTTCATGCCAGGCGATGGACAGCAGCAGGCCCACGAAGAACAGGACGATGCCGACGATGACCAGCATCACTGCCCCTTCCCGGCCGCCACGAGCTCGCGGGATTTCACTCGCGCCCACTCCTCTGCTGCGAAGACCTCATCGACGCTCTGCGGCTCACCGCGCCACTGGTCGGCCGCGGCGAGCGTTCGCTCCACAGTCTGCACGATGTCGGTGAAGCCGCTGTTGCCTTCGACGAAGGCGGCCAGCGCTTCCTCGTTCGCCGCGTTGAAGATCGCGGGCAGGCAGCCGCCGGTGGAACCGGCGTGACGGGCCAGCGACACCGCAGGGAACGCCTCGTCGTCGAGCGGTTCGAACGTCCACGAGGACGCCTCGGAGAACGACAGCGGCGGCGCGGCCTTCGCGATCCGGTGCGGCCAGTCCAGCCCCAGCGCGATCGGCAACCGCATGTTCGGCGGGCTGGCCTGCGCCAACGTGGAGCCGTCCACGAACGTGACCATCGAGTGCACGATCGACTGCGGGTGCACCACGACGTCGATGCGGTCGTAGTCCACGTCGAACAGCAACCGCGCCTCGATCAGCTCCAGGCCCTTGTTCACCAGCGTGGCCGAGTTGATCGTGACGACCGTGCCCATCGCCCACGTCGGGTGTTTGAGCGCCTCCTGCAGCGTCACGCCCTCCAGCTCGTGGCGCTTGCGACCGCGGAACGGGCCACCGGAGGCGGTCAGCACCAACCGGTCCACCTCGTCGGCCTTGCCGCCCGCCAGGCACTGCGCCAGCGCGGAATGCTCGGAGTCCACCGGCACGATCTGGCCAGGCTTCGCCGCCCGCAGCACCAGCGAACCGCCCGCGACCAGCGATTCCTTGTTCGCCAGCGCCAGCGTCGCGCCCGACTCCAGCGCGGCCAGCGTCGGCTTGAGCCCGCGCGATCCGTCGACGGCGTTGAGCACCACGTCGGCGGGCGTGCGCTGCACCAGCTCCGTCGTCGCCTCCGGTCCCGCCAGCAGCTTCGGCAGCCGGAAGTCCCCGGTGGAGTAGCCGAGCCGCTGCGCCTCCGCGTACAGCGCGAGCTGCACGTCCTCGGCCGCGGTGCCCTTGGCCACGGCCACCGCTTCGACTCCGAACTCCAAGGCCTGCGCGGCCAGCGCGGCCGGGTCGCTGCCGCCGGCGGCGAGGCCCGCGACGCGGAACCGGCCGGGGTTGTTCCGGATGACGTCCAGCGCCTGGGTCCCGATCGAACCGGTCGAACCGAGGATCAGCACGCTGCGCGGCGTCCCGCGTGCGGAGTCGTGCTCGGCGGCGGCACCTGCCGGGCCACCGGTTCCGGAGACGGGGGATTCGGGGCGCGCGCTCGAAGCGGGGGTCGCGGTGTCCATCACCGCCATTGTCCCCGAAGCAGGCGATCACCGGTCGCTCGCGGTGCGCGAAGACGAGATTGCCGTCACGATCGGGGGGTAAGCCCCGAGCACCGGACGCCTGGACCACCGGCCCGCACCGATGGCTCAGCGTTTCATCGACCAGGCAGGAAGGGGTAGCGCCATGGGCATCATCGGATGGATCGTTCTCGGTCTCATCGTGGGCGCCATCGCCAAGTTGATCATGCCGGGCAAGGATCCGGGCGGGATTCTCGTCACCTTGCTGCTGGGTGTGGTCGGGGCTTTCGTCGGCGGCCTGATCGGGAACTGGGTCTTCCACGTCGGATTGGGCAGTTTCTGGTCGTGGCGCACGTGGTTGCTGGCCATCGTCGGCGCGATCATCGTGCTGGGCATCTACCGGCTGATCGTCGGCAGGACCAGCAAGGCCGCCAAAGGGGGCTGACACGCCCCAGGTCCACTCCCAGGAAGCCGCGGAACGGGTCATCCCGTTCCGCGGCTTCGTTTCCGCGGCAGGCGTGCCCAGGTGGTCACCAGGCACCCGGTCGGCGGTCCCGCGTATGCGAAGATGGGCTACGCGTGGCTCGTGCCGCGCCTAGGAGCAGGTTCAACCGCCCCGGTGGCTGGTTGTGGCGCAGGAGGGTACGTGGCGAGCACGGAGCTGGAGACCAAGCCCGGTCAGGCCATCGACCCGGCAGACGAGCCGTCGGTCGACTGGGGCTGGCACGGCGGGTTCCCCAAGGGCACCCAGATCGCTGGCTGGTTCACCGTGTTCGCGCTGCTGATCATGCTGGTGGGCAACCACCACGGCATCCTCAGCGGCGGCGACACCTTCAAGACCGAGGACATCTGGCTCATCGGCCTCGCCGCGGCCGTCGCGATCGGACTGCTGGCGGACCTCCGCCGACGTCGACGCTGACGGACGCCCCCGTCGTCACCCGGGAACTTGCCACGGTTAGGACGAACGGGTGGCGCCCATCCTCCTCCCGGCCGAGCCGACCACGACCCGACCTGCAGCGATGATCATTCATTGTTCGGAGGTCGCTCGATCGGGTTTGCCCCAGGAGGTCTACGTTTCGCTTCGTGGGCCATTCCCCGGAGCCGCAACTGCACCGGCGGGTCTTGGCGCGCCTGGGGGCGGCGACGGATGAACTCGCCGGGCTGCTCGGCGCTCGGGGCCGCGACCGGATACCGCACGAGTTCCTGGCCGCTCCCGCGCGGATCGACGCGCGAGCGCTGTGCCGGGAGCTGGACGGGATCAGCGCCGTCCGCGCGCTGCGGTTGCCCAGTTCCTTCCTCGACGAGCTGAGCGGAGCGCCCGCCCCCGAGCGGTTGCCCGCGCTGCTCCGGGAGATCGACCGGCTCGACCGGCTGCGGGAGCTGCGGCTCCCACCGGACGCCTTCGACGACGTACCGCTGGAGACCGTCGACTGCTGGCGGCACCGCGCGCTCGCCGAGTGGCCCGTCTCGCCAGGCGAACGGTTGTCGCTGCTGGCCGCGCTGTGCTGGTGCAGGCAGGCGGAACTCACCCACGAAGTCCTCGGCGTCCTGTTCGCGCTGGTGGACGAGTTGCACGCGCGCGTCGCCGAACGCCTGCGCCAGACCGGCCGACCGGCGCGCATCGCGGGCCCGTCCGGCGGACTCGCGCAGTGGGAGTGGTGGCCGGTGCCCGACGAGGGCCTGGGAGCGCTGCTGCGCGGCGCGGACGAGCAGCACAGCCGCGCCCGAGCGGGCCGGGCCGCGCTGCACGTCGCCTACACCTCGGACTACCGGCAGCTGCTGTCGGCGATGCTGCAGGTGCTGGAGTTCCGCAGCGCCGCACCCGAGTCCTGGCCGTTGCTGGCCGCGCTGGGCGAACTGCTCGGCGAGACGACGCGCGCGTGGGGCACCGAGCGCTTCTACCCGCCGGAGGCGGACGTCCCGGTGCGCGGCGTGGTGCCCTCCGCCTGGCTGAGCGTGGTCGTCGACCGGCACGGGCGGGTGGACCGCTCGGCCTACGAGCTCTGCGTGCTGATCCGGCTGCGGGAGGCCGTCCGGGACGGCGAGGTCACCGTGCCGGGTTCCGCGGATCCCCGCGTCGGCGTCGGCGACGTCGGCGAGTGCATCACCTGGCCGCCGGACGCCCCGGAACGGATCATCGCGTCCGGAGCCCCACCCGGCTGAATCCGCCGAGCTCCGGCGTCCCATCACGTGGTGTCTCCTTGCGCTCACTCGGCGTGCACCAATAGGAAGGCGTCGCGCAGTGGTCTTCGCGCCGCCGGCGGCGGACGCGCCGAGCGGTGACCACGCGGCCCGATCCGAACGGACTTCGAAGAGTGCGCACATGACCTCTGCGGTGCTGACCGCGTTCTGGCCGACTCGGCGGGGCTCGCTGTTCGACCAGGCGTGTCGACGGGCCGCGCACCCGGTGCGCGGCCGGCCCGCTCGGCGCGAGCACTCGGCGCTCGCGCCTCCCACGACGAGGAAGGCTGCACCATGTCGGTCACCGATGAACTGCTCCGCAACAACGACGCCTACGCCGCCGGATTCAGCGGTCCGCTGCCCCTGCCCCCGTCGAAGAAGATCGCGGTGGTGGCGTGCATGGACGCCCGTCTGGACGTCTACCGCGCGCTCGGCCTCCACGAGGGCGAGGCGCACGTGATCCGCAACGCCGGTGGGGTGATCACGGCGGACGAGATCCGCTCGCTCGCGATCAGCCAACGCCTGCTGGGCACCGAGGAGATCGTCCTGATCCACCACACCGACTGCGGCATGCTCACGTTCACCGACGAGGAGTTCACCGCATCCCTCCAGCGCGACACCGGGATCGCACCCGAGTGGGCTCCGGAGTCGTTCACCGACGTCGACGCCGACGTGCGGAGTTCCCTGGAGCGGGTCCGCACCAGCCCCTTCATCCCGAAGAAGGACTCGGTGCGCGGCTTCGCCTTCGACGTCGCCACCGGGAAGCTCCGCGAGATCGGCTGATCTCCCTCGGCGCCGCGGCCCGGCGAGGTCGCGGCGCACCGGGGGTCCGACCGGACAGTGCGGTGCGAGGGGAAGGGAGCACTGTCCGGTCGGCCGGGCCCGACACCGGTCGGGGGCATCGGCATCAGGCCGACGCGGTCCCGACGGTCGGTCAGGACCACGCTCACCAGCATGATCTCCGGCAGGTCCGTTTTTCCAGAGCCCCCACACGGTCGATGGACACCCCTTGCGCGGGACGCCGCGATGATCGTGCACCGATCGTCGCGGCACCCCGGCCGGAGCGTGCTCGTGGAACTTCGCGCTGGTCGACGCGGCCGCACGACCGGCCGCGGGTATGTGTCGCGGCAACCAGTCCACGCGGTGCGCCGAGGCGGCCGGACTCGAACGAGATCATCCGACTTGATGACGTCGTCCCGTCACCTGAGCGGCTGCTCCGGAACCGTCCCGCCAGCGGGCCGCTCAGCCCTCGGCGGCGAGCTGGCCGCAGGCCGCGGCGATCTCCTGGCCGCGGGTGTCGCGGACCGTGCAGGGCACGCCCGCGTCGCGGACGCGCTGCACGAACTCCCGCTGCACCGGCTTCGGCGAGGCGTCCCACTTGCTGCCCGGCGTCGGGTTCAGCGGGATCAGGTTCACGTGGGCGAACTGGCCCAGGTGCTTGTGCAGCAGCTTGCCCAGCAGGTCCGCGCGCCACGGCTGGTCGTTGATGTCGCGGATCAGGGCGTACTCGATCGACACCCGGCGCCCGGTGTGGTCGGCGTAGCCGCGGGCCGCCTCCAGCACCTCGGCGACGTTCCAGCGGTTGTTCACCGGCACCAGCGTGTCCCGCAGCTCGTCGTCCGGGGTGTGCAGCGACACGGCCAGCGTCACGTGCAGCTGTTCCTCGGTCATCCGCTTGATCGCGGGCACCAGGCCCACCGTGGAGACCGTCACCGAGCGCTGCGACAGGCCGAGGCCCTCCGGCGCGGGGTCGCAGATCCGGCGCACCGCGGCGATGACCCGCTTGTAGTTCGCCAGCGGCTCGCCCATGCCCATGAACACGACGTTCGACAGCCGCCCCGGGCCGCCCGGCACCTCGCCGTCGCGCATCATCGCCGCCGCCGTGCGCACCTGGTCCACGATCTCCGCCGTGGACAGGTTCCGCTGCAGGCCGCCCTGGCCGGTGGCGCAGAACGGGCAGGCCATGCCACAGCCCGCCTGGCTGGAGATGCAGACGGTGGCGCGCTCGGAGTAGCGCATCAGCACGCTCTCGATCAGCGTGCCGTCGTGCGCGCGCCACAGCGTCTTGCGCGTGGTGCCCTCGTCGGTGTCGAGCGTGCGGATCTGGCTCAGCAGCGTCGGCAGCAGGTCCGCGCCGAGCTTCTCCCGGCTCGCCGCGGGGATGTCGGTCATCGACTCGACGTCCGCGTTGAGCCTGCCGAAGTAGTGGTGCGCGAGCTGCTTCGCGCGGAACGGCTTCTCGCCCAGCCCGGCCACGGCGGCGCGGCGCTCCTCGGCCGACAGATCGGCGAGGTGACGAGGGGGCATGCCGCGCTTGGGCGCGTCGAAGACCAGCGGGAGTGAAGTCGACATAGCGCCGACCAGTGTCCCACGAAGGCGTCGGCGGCTCGTCGGCCCGTCCGCGGACCGGCGGCCCTGGTCGCCGCTCACCCCATCGGTTAATGTTTCGGGGTGCCGAAAAGCAGCTCTCCACGGCAGCGAAACTTTCGCTGCGGACAGCCGAGATCGCGGCGCGCGGTGACCGTGCTCGCCGCGCTGGCCGCGACGGCGCCCCTGGTGGCGGCCTGCGACGTCGACCTGAGCCGTGCCGATGACGGCAAGCCCTCGGTCGTCACCACCTTCACCGTGCTCGCCGACATGACCAGGGCCGTCGCCGGGGACGCGATCGAGGTCGAATCGATCACCAAGCCGGGCGCCGAGGTGCACGGCTACGAGCCCACCCCCAGCGACCTGCTCACCGCCGCGAAATCCGACCTGGTGCTGGACAACGGGCTCGGCCTGGAGAGCTGGTTCGCCCAGTTCGTGGCCCGCAGCGAAGCCCCGCACGTGACGCTCAGCGCCGGTGTCGAGCCGATCCCAGTCGAAGCCGGAGGCTACGAGGGCAAGGCCAATCCGCACGCGTGGATGTCGCCGCGCAACGCGAAGATCTACGTCGCGAACATCCGCGACGCGCTCACCCGGCTCGACCCCGCGCACGCCGAGGAGTTCCGCGTCAACGCCGAGAACTACAGGCGGCGGCTCGACGAGATCGAAACCTACCTGCGCACCGAGATCGCCCGGATTCCCGAGCCGCAGCGGGCCCTGGTCAGCTGCGAAGGCGCGTTCTCCTACCTCGCCAGGGACACCGGCCTGCGCGAGGCGTACCTGTGGCCGGTCAACAGCGACGAGGAAGGCACCCCGCAGCAGATCAAGAACACCACCCGGTTCGTCGAGGACCGGCGGGTGCCGGCCGTGTTCTGCGAATCCACCGTGAACGACAAGGCCCAGCGCCAGGTCGCCGAGGAGACGGGCGCGCGGCTGGGCGGCAAGCTCTACGTCGACTCCCTGTCCGAACCGGGCGGGCCGGTCCCCACCTACCTGGACCTGCTGCGCCACGACGCCGAAACCATCGTCGGCGGACTCTCCGGAGGTACCCGATGAGCGTGCGGGCACGGCACGTCACCGTCTCCTACCGGGAGACGCTCGCCCTCGACGACGTGACCCTGGACATCGCGCCGGGACGGGTGTGCGGGCTGCTGGGCGTCAACGGGTCCGGCAAGTCCACGCTGTTCAAGGCGCTGATGGGGCTCGTGCGCCCGGACAGCGGCGAGATCCGGCTGCTCGGCCGCGACCCGAAGCGCGCCCGCGGCGACGGGCTCATCGCCTACGTGCCGCAGTCCGAGGCCGTCGACTGGACCTTCCCCGTCACCGTGGCCGACGTGGTGCTGATGGGCCGCTACGGCCGGATGGGACCGATGCGCCGCGCCCGGCCCGCCGACCGGGCCGCCGTCGCCGACGCGCTGGAACGGGTCGGGCTCACCGCGCTGGCCCGCAACCCGATCGGCGCGCTCTCCGGCGGCCAGCGCAAGCGGGCCTTCGTCGCCCGCGGCATCGCGCAGGAAGCCGAGCTGCTGCTGCTCGACGAACCGTTCGCCGGAGTGGACAAGGGATCCGAGGCGATGATCAGCGAGCTGCTGCGCGGACTCCGGGACGAAGGCCGCACGATCATGATCTCCACCCACGACCTCGCGGGCGCCCCCGCGCTGTGCGACGAGGCGGTGCTGCTGCACCAGCGGGTCCTCGCGCACGGCCCTGTCGCCGACGTGCTCGCCCCGGAAACGCTCGCCCGCACCTTCGGCGTGGCGGAAGGAGCCCGATGAACGACATCGCGATCTGGCTGCTGGAGCCGCTGCAATTCGGCTTCATGCGGCGCGCGCTGCTGGTCAGCGTCGTCGCGGCGCTGGTGTGCTCGGTGCTGTCGTGCTGGGTGACGCTGATCGGCTGGTCCCTGCTCGGCGACGCCGTGTCGCACGCCGTGCTGCCCGGGGTCGTGCTCGCCTACGTGTTCGCGCTGCCGTTCTCCGTCGGGGCTTTCCTGTTCGGCGGGCTCGCGGTGGCCATGATCGGCGCGGTGCGGGGCACCACGAAGCTCAAGGGCGACGCGGCGATCGGCGTCGTGTTCACCGGGCTGTTCGCGCTGGGCGTGGTGCTGGTCTCGCGCATCCCCAGCCAGGTCGATCTCAACCACATCCTGTTCGGCAACGTCCTCGGCGTCACCGACGGGGACATCGCGCAGGTCCTGGTGATCAGCGCGATCACGCTGGCGGTGGCGATGATCAAGCGCCGGGACCTCACGCTCTACGCGTTCGACCCCACCCACGCGCACGCCATCGGGCTGCGACCGCGCCTGATCGGGGCGCTGCTGCTGACCATGCTCGCGCTGACCGTGGTCGTCGCGCTGCAGGCCGTCGGGGTCATCCTCGTGACCGCGATGCTGATCACTCCGGGGGCGACCGCGTTCCTGCTCACCCGGCGCTTCCCGCAGATGCTGGCGGTGGCCGCGGCGCTGTCGGTCGGCAGCGGCCTCGCGGGCACCTACCTGAGCTTCCACCTGGACACCTCGACCGGCGGGATGATCGTGCTCTGCCAGGCCGCGCTGTTCCTGCTCACCTACCTGTTCGCGCCCGGCCAGGGCCTGCTGCGCGAGGTGCTGCGCCGACGCGCGCGGCGGGCGGAGGCGGCTTCGGCCGGATAGTCCACCCACTCGTGGCACCACCCGGTCTCCTATCGTGGATGGCATGACAAGCATGGCCGAACGCCCGTCGGCGTCCGTGGAGGACTACGTCCGGGCGATCTACGGGCTCAGCGAGCGCGGGGTGGCCGTGACCAACGCGACGCTGACGCAGCGGCTGGGGCTGAGCCCCTCGTCGGTGTCCGGGATGATCACCAAACTGGCGCAGCTGGGACTGGTCACCCACGTTCGGTACCGAAGCGTCGAACTCACCGCGGACGGCCGCCGGTTGGCCTACGACGTGCTCCGCAGGCACCGGCTGCTCGAACTGTTCCTGGTGGAGGTGCTCGACTACACCTGGGACGAAGTGCATCCGGAGGCAGACGCGCTGGAGCACGCCGTCTCCGACGAACTGATCGAGCACATCGCCGCCAAGCTCGGCAATCCCACTCACGATCCGCACGGCGACCCCATCCCCACCGCGGACGGCATCGTCGAGAAACCGACCACCCGGCTGCTGGACCAGGTCGAACCCGGCACCATCGGCACCATCGCGCGGGTCTGGGACACCGATTCGGAGCTGCTGCGCTACCTCACCGATCACGGGATGACGCTGGGCGCGCGGATCGAGGTCGTGGAGCGCAAACCGTTCGGCGGACCGCTGGTCGTGCGCATCGGAGAACCCGCGCAGGCCGAGACGCACTTCCTCGGCACCGAGATCGCGGGCACGCTCTCGATCCGGACCTGACCGCCTCAACAAGCGCGGCGCCTGCCCCCGTCCCACTCCCGATCGTCGGCCCCCTCCTCGCCGGGGTGATCGGCGGGCTCGCTCGGCGGGGCCTCCTTCTCGGCCGCCTCGGCACCGTAGAGCTCGTCGTTGAGCAGGCGTCCGTGCAGCTCATCGGTGCGGTGCGCGCCGAGCACCGCGAGCAGCAGGTCGAACCGGTGATCCGTGAGCACTATGGCGACGTAGGCGAACCCGGCCAGGCCACCGAGCACCAGCGCGGACACCCACCGCGTGGGCACGTCCGCCTGCACCAGCAGGATGACCGCGAGCGCCAGCGCCAGCACGGAGGTGAACGCGATTCCCCTGGCGAGCATCACCTGACGCCACAGCGACCGGAACGTCGGGTGCTGCCGGGACAGCTCCCGGACCAGCCGGGCTCGTTCGCGTCGATCCATCCGGGCGACCTGGCTCAGGCCCGCGGTCACCGGTCTCCCCGCGTGAATGGCCATCTGGTCGCTCCTGTTGCGCGTCTTCTCGGGCGGGATCGGGCCGCCTCTGCCCGCGGCCGTCCGGGAACGGCCGACCGGGCGCGATCATGGATCTGCTGACCGGTTTCGGTGGTCACCTCGATGTGCCGTGGTCGGCGCTGGAGGCCGTTGTCGGCCACGGGGCACCGTCGCGGGTCTCTGCGCGGACCTGCGGGCGGCGCAGCCGCCGCGTCGTTGCAGCGGGCGCACACCCCGTCGCCACCACAAGTCGATCACGCCGGACGCCCCGGAACAAGGCGTCATTCGGGGGCGTTCGCATCGCGACAAAAGCACCGAAGGGTAACGGTACTCGATAATGCCGCTCGGCTTAATAGTCTGGCCGGTTGTTATTCCCAGCCGATCGAGACCCACGGCTACTTTACGTGGCAGTAACCGCACTCGGATACAGCAATCCCTTGTCCGAGCGGGTGTTTTCCCGAGCAATGAACTACCGGCCGGTACGGCACCGGAAAGCGCGACCCGAATCCGGAAAGGAGAATTCGAAATTCACGAACCGCGAAGCAGGCCCAGCGGACGGGTGCGAATTCGCACGCGATAGCCGACTTCCAGCGCGCATCCGGATACCTCGCGCAGCGCGCGGCGCGCGACCTTCGGCGAGAACTCGATCCCCAGCACCTCGGCCAGCTCCGCGCGATCGTCGAACCGCCACACCGTTCGCACCTGCTCGCTGTCGAAGCCGTGCAGCTGGAAGAACCGCTCCACCGCGGGCGGGTCGAACCGGGGCGCGTCCGCCCGCATCCACTTCCCGTACGGCTCGCACGAGCCGTCCAGATCGATGATCGCCAGCGTGCCGCCCGGCCGCAGCACCCGCTCGGCCTCGGCCAATCCCGGCTGGCACCCCGGCCCGAAGAAGTACGCCGTCCGCGCGTGCACGAGGTCGACGCTCGCGTCGGCCAGCGGGAGCCGCTGCGCGGGAGCCCGGCGGACGTCCACCCCGGCGAGCCCGGCGACCCGCCGCCGCGCCCGCTCCACCAGCGGCGCGTGCGGCTCGATTCCGATCACCGACCGCGCGGACTCCGCGAAGACCTCCAAGTGGAAGCCGTCGCCGCACCCGACGTCGACCACGTCCCGGCCCGCCCAGTCGCACCGGGCGCGCAGCGCGCCCCACAGCGCGCCGGTCGAGTCCTGCGCGCGGTTCTCCCGCTCGTAGACCTCCGGCCAGTGCCAGATGTTCGGGCTCGGCGTGATCCGGGGCTCCGGCTCGGAGCCGATCACCACGGCGACCAGATCATTGCGGTAGCAACCAGAAAAGCATCATCCACGCCACCACCGCGGACGGCAGCAGCGAATCCATCCGATCCATCAGACCGCCGTGCCCCGGAAGCATGTTGCCCATGTCCTTGATGCCCAGGTCCCGCTTGATGACCGACTCCATCAAGTCGCCCAGCGTCGCGCTGCACACCAGGGCGGCGCCGAACAGCGCGCCCTGCCACCACTGGCCCTCCAGCAGCAGCGTCACCGACAGCGCACCCGCGACGGTGCCCGTCAGCATCGACCCGCCGAAGCCCTCCCAGGACTTCTTCGGGCTGATCGACGGCGCCATCGGATGCTTGCCCAGCAGCACGCCGAACGCGTAGCCGCCCGTGTCCGAGGCGACGACGCCGATCATGAAGCACAGCGCGCGGAACGCGCCGTCCTCCGGCACCGCCAGCATCGCGGCGAACGACGCGAACATCGGCACGTAGGCGGCGGTGAACACCGAGGCCGTCACGTCGCGCAGATAACCGTCCACGCCCAGCCGGAAACGCCAGGCCAGGCAGCCCAGCGTGGTGATCGTGAAGGCCACCAGCAGCCCGCGCAGCCCGAACGGCCACGACAACCAGATCATCAGCTGGCCGCCCACGAGCACCGGCAGCAGGCTGACCCGGATGTCGGCGCCGCGGCGCAGCGCCCCGGCCAGTTCCACCGTGGAGACCGCGGCCGCCACCGCCACGATGCCGATGAACAGGTGCCGCAGCATCAGCAACGACAAGATGATCGCGGCGCCGAGCACGACGCCCACGGCGATCGCCGCTCGCAGGTCACGACCTGCGCGAGAAGGGCGCGACGGCGGGTCCGGTACGGAAGCGGACATCCCGGACTCACCTTCGCGCTGGCTGGTCGTCACCGAAGATCGCCCGGTACCAGCACTTCCGGAGCCCGGACCTCGTGCGGCCGGACCTGGGGACGACACGAGCGGGAACGACCAGGCGCCCACTCGGGCGCCGCCGGCGAAAGCGGCCCGGCAGCCGCGAACCACAGTTGCAAGACAGCCTCTCAAACTTCGAGGAGCTCTGCTTCCTTGTGCTTGACGAGATCGTCGATCTGGGCCGTGAAGCGGTGCGTCAAGGTCTCCAGCTCCTTCTCGCCCCGCTTGCCCTCGTCCTCGCCCGCTTCCCCGTCCTTGACGACGCGGTCGATCTCTTCCTTGACCTTGCGCCGGATTCCGCGCACCGAGATCTTGCCCTCCTCGCCCTTGTGCTTGGCGAGCTTGACCATCTCCTTGCGGCGTTCCTCGGTCATCTGGGGAACGGCGATGCGGATCAGCTGCCCGTCGTTGGACGGGTTGAAGCCCAGGTCGGAGTCCCGGATCGCCTTCTCCATCGCGGCGAGCTGGCTCGCGTCGTAAGGCTTGACCACGACCAACCGGGCCTCCGGCACGCTGATGCTGGCCAGCTGGTTCAGCGGCGTCGGCGAGCCGTAGTAGTCGACGACGACGTTGGCGAACATCCCCGGATTGGCACGGCCGGTGCGAACCGTGGCCAGGTCGTCCTTGGCCACCTGCACCGCCTTCTCCATCTTCTCCTCGCCCTCGAGGAGAGTCTCGTCGATCACGGTTGCTCCTTAGGTGTGCCGGCCGATGTGTACAGCGCGCCGCGCGACGCGGCGGCGTCGGTAGCGGAACCCGATCAGGATCTCAGCACGGTCAGGCGGGCCCTGCGGCCGGGGTGCTGACCAGGGTTCCGATCTTCTCACCGCGCACGGCGCGAGCGATGTTGCCCTCCTCCAGGAGGTTGAACACCAGGATGGGCATCTGGTTGTCCATGCACAGGCTGAACGCGGTCGCGTCGGCGACCTTGAGCCCTCGCTCCAGCACCTCCCGGTGGCTGACCGCGTCGAAGCGCTCCGCCGTCGGGTCCGTCTTCGGGTCCGCGGTGTAGACCCCGTCCACGCCCTTGGCCATCAGCACGACCTCGCAACCGATCTCCAGCGCGCGCTGCGCGGCCGCGGTGTCGGTGGAGAAGTACGGCATGCCGGTCCCCGCACCGAAGATGACCACGCGGCCCTTCTCCATGTGCCGGATCGCGCGGCGCGGGATGTAGGGCTCGGCGACCTGGCCCATTTCGATCGCCGTCATCACCCTGGTGTCGATGTCGTGCTCGCGTTCCAGGAAGTCCTGCAGCGCCAGGCAGTTCATCACCGTGCCCAGCATGCTCATGTAGTCGCCGCGAGCGCGTTCCATGCCGCGCTGCTGCAGCTCGGCGCCGCGGAAGAAGTTGCCGCCGCCGATGACCACGGCGACCTCGACGCCGCCCGCCACGACCTCGGCGATCTGCCTGGCCACCGTGCCGACCACGTTCGGGTCGACGCCGACCGCACCGCCGCCGAACATCTCACCGCCCAGTTTGAGCAGCACACGCCCATAGCCGTCTTCCGACAGACCGTCGTCGGTCACTGGGTTCCTCCCGAGAGGCTGATTGTTGCGCGGTGATCGAAGTGCACCGTCAGCGGTGCGCTGCGCGAACGCCCCGCCCTCCCAGGGGGCGGAGGCGGGGCGTGAGGTCGCGAACCCCGCCGCCGGGCACGCTCAGGGCGAGCCGGCGGCGGCGACGCGAAACCGGTGCGGCGGTCACGACCGCCGCACCGGGCGAGATCAGGCCTGGCCGACCTCGAACCGCGCGAAGCGGGTCACGGTCACGCCGGCCTCGTCGAGCAGGGCCTTGACGGTCTTCTTGTTGTCCTGCACCGACGGCTGGTCGAGCAGCACGTTCTCCTTGAAGAAACCGTTGAGCCGACCCTCGATGATCTTCGGCAGGGCCTGCTCCGGCTTGTTCTCGGCGCGCGCGGTCTCCTCGGCGATGCGGCGCTCGTTCGCCACCACGTCCTCCGGGACCTCGTCGCGGGCCAGGTAGGTGGCCTTCAGGGCCGCCACCTGCATCGCGGCGTTGCGGGCAGCGTCCTCGGAGGGACCGGTGTACTCGACGAGGACACCGACCGCCGGCGGCAGGTCCGCGGCGCGGCGGTGCAGGTAGGTCGTCACCTGGCCGTCGAAGACGGCCACGCGGCGCAGCTCCAGCTTCTCGCCGATCTTGACGGCGAGCTCCTGCACGGCCTCACCGATCGTCTTGTCGCCCAGCGGGGCGGCCTTGACGGTCTCGAGGTCGGAGGAGTTCGCGGCCTTGGCGGCCTTGACGACCTGGTCCGCCAGGGAGATGAACTCGTCGTTCTTGGCGACGAAGTCGGTCTCGCTGTTGAGCTCGATCATCGCGCCGTCCTCGGCGGCGACCAGGCCCTCGGCGGCGGAACGCTCGGCGCGCTTGCCGATGTCCTTGGCACCCTTGATGCGCAAGACCTCCACGGCCTTGTCGAAGTCCCCGTCGGTCTCGGTGAGGGCCTTCTTGCAGTCCATCATGCCGGCGCCGGTCAGGTCACGGAGACGCTTGACGTCGGCCGCAGTGTAGTTAGCCATCGTGCGGGTCCGTCCTTTTTCGGAATGTGTGCACAGCGGAAGTTTCAGCGGCGATTTCCGGCGGAACCAGGCCCGTCGGAATCCGCTCGCGACGCGAAAGAGGCGGCGGCCGCATCAGCGATGCCCGCCGCCACTGGCCTCGGCCACCAGTGTGGCCGGTCGGCGCGAAGATCGTGCTGGTCACCCGCTCGGACGGCGGGTGACCAGCACGACTGAATCAGGACTGAGCGGGCTGCTCGTCGGCCGCCGGGGCCGCAGCGCCTTCACCGGAACCGGTGGCCAGCAGCTGCTGCTCCCACTCGGGCAGCGGCTCCTCGCCGGTCGGCTGCGGCTTCTCCTCGCCCTCGACGGCGCCGTTGCCACGGCCGCTGCGGGACATGAGGCCCGCGGCGACACCGTCGGCGACCACGCGGGTCAGCAGCGCGGCGGAGCGGATCGCGTCGTCGTTGCCCGGGATCGGGTAGTCGACCTCGTCCGGGTCGCAGTTGGTGTCCAGGATCGCCACGACCGGGATGCCCAGCTTGCGAGCCTCGCCGACGGCGATGTGCTCCTTCTTGGTGTCCACGATCCAGACGGCGCTCGGGATCTTGGACATGTCGCGAATACCGCCGAGGGTCTTCTCGAGCTTGTCCTTCTCGCGGGTCAGCATCAAGATTTCCTTCTTGGTGCGACCCTCGAAGCCACCGGTCTGCTCCATGGTCTCCAGCTCCTTGAGCCGCTGGAGACGACGGTGCACGGTCTGGAAGTTCGTGAGCATGCCGCCCAGCCAGCGCTGGTTCACGTAGGGCATGCCGACGCGCAGCGACTGCTCCGCGATGGCTTCCTGAGCCTGCTTCTTGGTACCGACGAACAGGATCGTCCCGCCGTGCGCGACCGTCTGCTTGACGAAGTCGTAAGCCGCATCGATGTAGGACAGCGCCTGCTGCAGGTCGATGATGTAAATGCCGTTGCGCTCGGTGAAGATGTAGCGCTTCATCTTCGGGTTCCAGCGCCGGGTCTGGTGCCCGAAGTGCACGCCGCTGTCGAGCAGCTGCTTCATGGTGACGACGGCCATGGCCTTGTTCGCACCTCTTGTGTCGGGCGCACCGCCGAGCGGTGCGCGGTTCGGTTCTCGCGGCGAGCCGGGTGGCCCGCTGCCCTGGTGTCCGCGCCCGGTGCCCCCACCCTGGCCCTGCGGGCCGGGACCTCGAAGGCACCGCTCGTTCCGCCGGAGCTCCGAACCGCCCTGCTCCCGAACGCCGAACCGATCACCGATCGGACCGGGTGATCTCGCGCCTCCGGGCGGCCGTGCCGAGCCGGGCGGGCCGAAGCCGTTCAGCGCGGGACGGGGCCGCCAGGAGCGGAACCACAGGTGCGGGAGTGGAGTTGTTCGGTTTCCCGACGGCGACGCGCGGACACGCGAAGTCGGATCGTGCGCACACGAAACCGCGTTAATAGTGTACTCGACGGGCAAAGCCGCCCAGGGCGAGGTCGCGAGTTGTCCACAGGCGGCCGATTCATCCACAGATTTCCGGATTGCCCCTGTCCGGCCCGCGCCGAGCGGGTCACGGTGGAAGCATGCTCCCGCTCCCCCGGATCTTCCCCGTCCGCGCCGGTCACCGGCGCTCCGGCCACGTCCGGCCCGCCCTGCTCGCCCGGCTGCTGCCGGTGCTGCTGATCGTCGCGCCCGCGGTTCTTCCCGGCACCGCCGCGACCGCGCCGGGCGCTGAGCCCGGTGCCGAGGCTCCTCCCCCGCCGCGGAACGGATGGCACCACCCGCTGCCCGGTTCCGCGGTGTCACGCCCGTTCGCGCCGCCCACCAGCGCCTACGGCCCCGGCCATCGCGGCGTGGACCTGTCCGGGGTGCCCGGTGCCACCGTGGCGGCGGCTGATGCGGGCGTCGTCGGCTACGCCGGGCAGCTCGCCGGTCGCCCGGTGGTGTCGATCGAGCACGCGGGCGGCCTGCGCACCACTTACGAGCCGGTTCGCCCGACCGTCGAGGCCGGTCGGCGAGTGGCCGCGGGCCAGCCGATCGGCGTCCTCGAAGCGGGACATCCCGGCTGCGCGGCACCGGCGTGCCTGCACTGGGGCGCCCGCCGCGACGCGGACTACCTCGATCCGCTCGCCCTGCTCGGTGCCGTCGAGGTGCGGCTGCTGCCCTGGGACGCTGCTGCGCCGGTCGGATCGTGAGCCCCGCGCCGCACGGGCTCTAGGCCGCGATCACGACTGGGGTTCGGTGAGCTTGCTGCGCAGGCGCAGGACCGCGCGCGTGTGCAACTGGCAGACGCGGGACTCGGTGACCCCCAGCACCTTGCCGATCTCGGCCAAGGTGAGGTTCTCGAAGTAGTAGAGCGTCACCACGACCCGGTCGCGATCGCTGAGCCGCTCCACCGCCTCCGCCAGCTGCCTGCGGCTGTCCCGGTCCACCAGGGCCGCCACCGGATCCTCCGCCCGGTCGTCGGGCAGCGTCTCGGCGAGCGACGCGGTGCCCCGGCCGACGCTGATCAAGTCGTCGAGGGCGACGACGCTGGTCATCTGCAGCTGGGCGAACAGGTCGTGCAGCTCGTCGGCGGACACGTCGAGCTCGTCGGCGAGTTCCACGTCGGTGGCGTGGCGCTGGAGCTTCGCTTCCAACCGCTCCAGCGCGCGTTCGAGGTCCCTGGCCCGGCTGCGCACCGAACGCGGTACCCAGTCCTGCGCGCGCAGGTCGTCCAAGATCGCGCCCCGGATCCGCTGCATGGCGTAGGTCTCGAACTTCAGGCCGCGTTCGGGCTCGAACTTCTCGATCGCGTCGACCAGCCCGAAGATGCCGGACTGCACCAGGTCGGAGACCTCGACGTGCGAGGGCAGCCCGGTGCCGACCCGGCCGGCCACGTACTTCACCAGCGGCGCGTAGTGCAGCACCAGCCTGTCCCGCAGGCCTTGATCGCGATGTTCACCGAAGGCGTGCCAGAGCGCCACGATGCCCGCTTCGACGTCGTCGGCGCTGCGCTGATCGTCGGCGACGAGGTACGACAACCGCCCCGGTGTCGAGGGCTTCGCCGCGTCAGCACCCTGGTCGACCCCGGATCGGGTGGCCGTGTCCGACTGCGCCGCGGCCCTCTGGGGGGTGGCCGCGCCGCCGGTGTGCCGGCTGCCGTTGACCTGCGCGCCGTTGGTGCCGGAGCCCGTGTCGTGGCCGTTCTGGCTGCGCTGCGCGGTCGGCTCGCCGGGGAGACTCGTCCTCGACGACGTCGATCTCGATGTCGCTTCCGTGGCCACGGTGCGGGCACCGCCCCCGGCGTCGTCAGGAACGGGGGTGGGTTCGGTCATGAATCGCCTTCAGCCGGTCGACGGTCACGTGGGTGTAAAGCTGGGTCGTTGCGAGCGTAGCGTGACCAAGCAACTCCTGAACGCTACGGAGGTCTGCTCCTCCTTCGAGCAGATGGGTCGCAGCCGAATGCCTCAGCCCGTGCGGCCCGAGATCGGCCGCGCCGGGCACGGCCTGCACGGCGTCGTGCACCACCCGGCGTGCCATGCGCTGGTCCAACCGCCCGCCGCGTGCACCGAGGAAGACCGCGGGGCCGGAACGGTCGGTGCCGAGTTCGGGCCGTCCCGCCGAGAGCCAGCGTTCCAGTGCCGCATCGGCGGGTACGCCGAACGGCACGGCGCGCTCCCGCTCGCCCTTACCGAGTACGCGGAGCAGGCGCCGTTCATGATCGATGTCGTCGAGGTCGAGCCCGCACAGCTCGGCCACCCGGATCCCGGTCGCGTACAGCAGCTCCAGCAGCGCGTGATCGCGCAGGGCGACCGGGTCGCCTTGCGCGGCCCCGGCCGCGGACGCGGTCATCGCCGAGTCCGCCTGGTCTGCGCGCAGCACCGACGGCAGCACCCGGTGCTTGGACGGGGCCGTGAGCCTGGGTCCGGGGTCCGCGGCGAGCAGTCCGGTGCGGTGCGCCCACGCGGTGAAGGTCCGCACCGACGCGGCCCGGCGCGCCAGCGTCGCCCTGCTGATGCCCTGGGCGTGCTGGCCCGCCAGCCACGACCGCAGCGCGGGCAGCGTCACCTGGTCCAGGCCCGGTCCGGAGTTCGCCACGTCGGCGAGCAGCGAGACCACGTCGCCGAGGTAGGCGCGCACGGTGTGCCGGGACAGGCCGCGCTCGGCGGCGAGGTGGCGCTGGAACCGATCCACCGCGGAACCCAGCTCGTCGGGAAGCGATGCGCGCGCCGCGCGCAGGTCCGTTCTCGCCGCGGCGCCGGACCGTCTGCGTTCCATGGTGCAAACGCTCGCCCTTGGACGTGGTCCGGTCAAGGGGGCCACGCCGTGAACACGCTCCCACCCGAGGCGCCGATGTCGATCACCGCGGGTTCATCCGGCGCACACCGCCCAACCGCCCTCCTTCCGCTCGACCAGGCCGGCCAGCTCCATCTCCGGCAGCAACGCCCGCACGGCGCGCAGGGACAAACCTGATTCCTGCGCGAGCCGGTCGGCGTCCGCACCTTTGCAAGCACTGACCGCATCGTGCAGTTGCCGCGCACGCGGCTCCAGCGCGTCGGTGCGGCGAGCGGCCGGTACCGGATCCACGAGGGGCGCGGCCCCGAGCGGGTTGATCATTTCGAGCACCTGGGGCGTCGATGTCACCAGCACCGCCTTCCCGGAGCGCACCATGTCGTGGCAGCCCACCGAACTGGCCGAGGTCACCGGCCCCGGCACCGCCATCAGCGGCAACCCCAGCGCGTCGGTGGTGTTCGCGGTGTTGCCCGCGCCGCTTCGCGCCCCGGCCTCCACCACCACGGTGCCCTGGCCGCACGCAGCGATCAGCCTGTTGCGCACCAGGAACCGATGTCGTCGGGGCGTCGTGCCCGGCGGGTACTCCGTGGCCACCGCTCCTTGTTGCGCGAGGGCGCGCAACAACCGGCCGTGTCCTGCCGGGTAGTCGATGTCGATGCCGCAGGCCAGGAACGCCACCGTGGTGCCGCCCGCGGCCAGCGCGCCCCGATGGGCCGCGCCGTCGATGCCGTAGGCCGCGCCCGAGACCACCGCGCACCCGGCCGAGGCCAGACCGTGCCCCAGCTCGGCGGCGAGGTGCTCGCCGTACCCCGTCGCCGCGCGAGCCCCGACCACCGCCACCGACGCGGCCAGCGCCTCGTTGAGATCCGCCCGGCCGCGCACCCACAGGGCGAGCGGGGCTGCCATGCCCGGCACCCCGACCTCGGCGGCCCCGGCCAGCAGTCCGAAGCGCTCCGCGGGCCAGCCCGGATCTTCCGGGATCAGCAGCCGCGCACCGATCCGCCGCGTGGCCGCCAGGAGATCCGCGCCCGAGACGTGCCGCCGCCGGGACTCGACCTCGTCGGCCACCGCACCGGGAGCCGAACCGCCGCGCACCAGCGCTGCCGTGCGGACGGGCCCGTGTTCGGCGACGCAGGCGGCCAACGCGGGCGCCGGGGGCTCGGCCACCGCCGCCAGGTAGGCACGAGCGAGCCGGACCTGCTCGTCCCCGCTCATCGCACACCCCCGTCGCCGCGACCGGTCCCGACCGGACGTGCCTGCGCACCGACAGCCGCTCCAGGTCTCGCGCCGGGGCGCCGAATCGCGAGCTCGAACCAGGAACGCCCCGGACTCGGGCCGGAACACCGACGGTCGGCGTCGTGCGATGAGAACCGACACGATGCCGCCACGGTCAGCATCACCCGCATCGCTTGCATCGCCCCGGACGCCGCGGTCATGCGAGCCTCCGTTCCCGGAACGCGAGCGCGGCGGCCACGTGATCCGCCTCCGGACGCTCGCTGCCGTCCAGATCGGCCAGCGTCCACGCCACCCGCAAGCAGCGATCGGCTCCTCGCGCGGTCAACGCCCCCACGTCGAGCCCGCGGTCCAGCAGCGCCGTCACCGCCTCCGGCAGCGCGAACTCGCGGCGGAGCACCGGGCCCGGCACCTCGCCGTTGGTCTGCCAGCCCCGCGAAGCCCACCGCCGCACCGCCATCTCCCGCGCCCGCGACACCCGCTTGCGCACCACGTCCGTCGACTCCGTCCGCCCGCCTGCCCGCATGGTGGCCGCGGTGACCGGGCGCATGTCCACGCGCAGATCAACGCGGTCCAGCAGCGGACCGGACAGCTTGCCGAAGTAGCGGCGCCGCGCCTGCGGAGCGCAGTGGCAATCGGCGTCCCTGGCCGGCGCGCACGGGCAAGGGTTGGTGGCCAGCACCAGCTGGAACCGCGCCGGGTAGCGCAACGTCCCGTCCCGCCGCGAGAGCCGGACCTCCCCTTCCTCCAGCGCGGTGCGCAGTGCTTCGAGGCGTTGCGGACCGAACTCGCACGCCTCGTCCAGGAACAGCGTGCCGCGGTGCGCGCGGCTGACCGCTCCCGGACGCGCCAGCCCCGATCCGCCACCGATCAGCCCGGTAACCGAGGTGGAGTGGTGCGGAGCCACGAACGGCGGATCCGCCACCAGCGGCGCGTCCGCGCTGAGCTCACCGGCCACCGAATGGATCGCGGTGACCTCCAACGCTTCCTGCCGCGACAGCTCCGGCAGCAGCCCGCTGAGCCGTCGCGCGAGCATCGTCTTGCCGGTGCCCGGCGGGCCGGCCAGCAGCAGGTGGTGACCGCCCGCCGCGGCGACCTCCAGCGCCCAGCGCGCCTCCGGCTGGCCCAGCACGTCCGCCAGGTCCTCCGGCGACTCGGTGCGCCGGGACACGACCTCGCCTGGACCGTCCACGAGCTCGCCCTGCTCGCGCAGCCAGTCGACTACCTCGCTCAACCGCTCCGCGCCGAGCACGTCGAGACCGTCGACCAGCCGGGCTTCGGCCAGCCCTTCCACGGGCACGATCGCCCGCCGGATCCCTTCGCGCCGCGCCGCCAGCAGCCCCGGCAGCAACCCGCGCACGGGCCGGATCCGGCCGTCGAGCGCCAGCTCCCCCAGCAGCACCGTGCTTTCCAGCCGGTGCGCGGGCACTTGTTCGGCCCCGGCCAGCACCGCGCAGGCCAACGCCAGGTCGTAGGAGGTGCCCGCCTTCGGCAGCGCGGCGGGTGACAGCGCCAGCGTCACGCAGCTCTTCGGCCAGTCCTCCTGGCAGTTCTGCACCGCCGCGCGCACCCGGTTCTTCGACTCCTGCAGGGCCGTGTCCGGCAACCCCAGCAGCTGCACGTTCGGCAGGCCGCCCTTGCGCACGTCCGCCTCGATCTCCACCAGCACGCCGTCCACGCCGAACAGCGCGACCGCCCACGTCCGCCGCAGCGCCATTCAGAACACCCCCGGCAGGTGGTCGAGGGTGATCGGCCCCTTCGGGGGCCACAGGACGGAGATGACGTCGAACCGGACCTGGCAGCCGGTCAGCCGCCGCTCCGCGAGCCACGCTCTGGCGAGCTCCCGCAGGCGGCGGACCTTGTTCGGCCCGACGGCGTCGAGCGGCGCTCCGTAGTCGATCCCGGAGCGCGTCTTGACCTCGCAGAACACCGCGCGGTAGCCGTCGGTGCCGATGATGTCGAGTTCGCCGTGCGCGGTCCGCCAGTTCCGGGCGAGCACCGAGATGCCCAGCTTCTCCAAGTGCTCGGCCGCCAACCGCTCACCGGCTCGGCCGAGCGCGTGCGTACCTTGCCCGTGCACGTCCGAGAGAGCACCGCGCAGCGGTCGGTAGTCGAGGGTGGGAACCGCCATGATCGCCTCCAAGGCCGGAAACCGGCCCGGAGCGGATCTCCGGGCCCGACTTCCAAAGTGCCCTGGCCGGTCAGCGCCCACCAGACCCAATTGGGAAATCTGTGGATGGATCGACCACCTGTGGACAACTCCATCGAAAACGATCTATGAATGCCGATGCGAAGAACGGGCGGCCGCCCGCAGGCGACCACCCGTTCCACCACATCAGCGCCGAGCGCCCCTCCGCCCGGTGACGCGACCGGTCAGCTCCCGCCGAACGGCCCGTTCTCGGGCAACCGGAGTTCCGGTTTGTCCAGCTCCTCGACGTTCACATCCTTGAACGTGATCACCCGGACCTTCTTGACGAACCGCGCCGGCCGGTACATGTCCCACACCCACGCATCCGACATGGACACCTCGAAGTAGACCTCCGAGTCGGAGTTGCGCACCTGCACGTCCACCGCGTTGGCCAGGTAGAAACGCCGCTCGGTCTCCACGACGTAGGTGAACTGCCCGACGATGTCGCGGTACTCCTTGTAGAGCTGAAGCTCCATCTCGGTCTCGTACTTTTCGAGATCCTCGGCGCTCATCGCAGTGCGAGCCCTTCCCCGTCGCCGTTCGTTCTACGTTCGCCCATTGTCCACCACTTCCCCCTCAGAAGCATCGAACAGACCGGGTTTGCTGGTGACGGTGCGTGGCGACCGCATCCCGTGCAGCCGGGCCGCCGCGACCACGTTCGAGTAGGACCACCGGTGCTGCCCGCTCGGACCGTGCTCGCGCATGCGCGCGGTGTGGTGGACCGTGCAATACCCCTTGTGCCCGGCGAAGCCGTACCTCGGTAACCGCTCGTCCAGCTCGCACATGATGCGGTCGCGGGTGACCTTCGCCAGCACTGACGCGGCGGCCACGCAGGCGGCGACCAGGTCACCCTTGAGCACCGCCACGCTCGGCGCGGCCAAGCCCTGCACCCGGAACCCGTCGGTGAGCACGTAGCCCGGATGCACCGGCAGCCGCGCGACCGCGCGCCGCATGCCTTCCAGGTTGGCGACGTGGATGCCGAGCGCGTCGACCTCGTCGGCCTCGATCACCACCGTCGACCAGGCCACGGCCCGCCGCACGATCACGTCGTAGAGCCGTTCCCGCTCCGCCTCGCTGAGCACCTTGGAGTCGGTGAGCCCCTCGAACCGCCGCGCGTCTCCGGGGCGCAGCACGCAGGACGCCACCACGAGCGGCCCGGCGCACGCCCCGCGGCCCGCCTCGTCCACGCCGGCGACCGGGCCGAGTCCGCTGCGGTCCAGGGCGCTCTGCAGCGCCCAGTTGCCGCTGCTGCGGCGGATCACCGGCCGCGGCGGGCGCCAGCCCGTCTCGGCGACCGCGGACCGCGCCCCCACCGTCAGTGCCGCTCCTGGCGGTGCTGCCGGATGACGGCGGAGAACCTGCGGCCCATCCACAGCACCGGGAACGCGGCGGCGAAGCCGACGCCCGCGGGCAGGCCCGCCTGCCAGGCGGGCGCGCCGAGCGCATCGGCCTGCGGGTTGGTCTCGGAGATGCTCTGCCAGCGCTGCGGCGGCAGCACGATCACCTGCGCCTTGCCGATCACGTTGTCCACCGGCACCGCACCGTTGACGCCGCCGCCGCCCTGGAAGCGGGAGTCGGAGGAGTCGTTGCGGTTGTCGCCCTGCACCCAGAGGTATCCCGGCGGCACGGTGACGGGCGCGAAGTCCGGCTGCGTGTCGGGGCGGCCCGGCTCCCAGTAGATGTAGGGCTCGTTGAGCGGTTTGCCGTCGACGATCATCCGGTTCTGGTCGTCGCAGCACTCGACGGTCTGCCCGCCGGTGGCCATGACCCGCTTCACGAAGTCCTTCTCGTCCGGCGAGCCGAAGCCGACCAGCGACATCGCGCCCTGCAGGAAGCCCACGACCGGGTTCGACGGCTCGGCGACCTGGAAGTCGTTCTGCCCCCACGTCTCGGGCCCGCGGAACACGACGACGTCGCCCGGTTCGGGATCGGTGAACCGGTAGGAGATCTTGTCGACCAGCACCCGGTCGTTCTGGCAGCCGTCGCAGCCGTGCAGCGTCTGCTCCATCGACTGCGAGGGGATCACGTAGACCCGCGCCAGGAAGGCTTGGATCACGATCGTGAGCACCAGCGCGGTGACGATCAGGATCGGCAGCTCACGCCAGAACGATCCCTTCCGTTCGCGCGAACGGCGGCCCCGCGAGCGGCCACCGTCCCCTTCGGGGTGCTCGGCAGCCGCGCCTTCGCGGGGCTCTTCTTCTGGTCCGTTAGAGCGCATGACGTCGGCCACGCAGCCAGGCTACTGGAACCGCGATGCCCCCCGGCGGACTGCCCCGGCCGGAGGCCGCGGGGACGCATTCCGCCGGTGACGTGCGGGTTCCCGGCGCGGGGTCGATCAACGCGGGTTCCGGGAGATCCGGGGACGGGCGCGATGTGCCGCGCCCCACCGAACTCGTTCACCTGATCGTGGATCACCGGAACGATCGGGCGCGCATGAAAAAGGACGACCCGGGCGCGAAGCACCCGGGTCGTCCGAAGTCACCCGCCACCGGCGGGCGGCACGCATCAGGAAGCGTTGATCGGCTCCCGCTTCTCCTTGATCTTGGCGGCCTTGCCGCGCAGCTCCCGCAGGTAGTACAGCTTCGCCCGGCGGACCTGGCCGCGAGTGGCGACCTCGATCTTGGCGATGTTCGGGGTGTGCACCGGGAAGGTGCGCTCCACGCCGACACCGAAGGAGATCTTGCGGACGGTGAAGGTCTCCCGGACGCCTGCGCCCTGGCGACGGATCACGACGCCCTGGAAGACCTGGTTCCGCTCGCGCGAACCCTCGATGACGCGGACATAGACCTTCAGCGTGTCGCCAGGCCGGAAGGCCGGAATGTCGGAACGCAGCGACTGGGCGTCCAGAGCGTCCAGGGTGTTCATCGGTGGTCCGTCCTCATCCGTGTCGTAGGCACCCGTGCACTCGCGGATCGTGGCCGGGTCTGAACCGCGGCCGCCGTCTGACACGGGGTTTGGCTTGCGATGTGCGCGCCGGTACAGAATCCGGCTTCAGCAACCCGTCAAGTGTGCCAGACGCGCAGGCAGGCGCCGGAACCGGCCCCGGAAAGCGGCGCGGTACGAGCCCTCGCGCGCCCCCCGGTGGGGGTCAGTCCTGCCCCTGCTGCGGAGTTCCTCCAGGAACATCCGCTTCATCATCCGCGCGCAGTGTATCCAGCCGCGCGCGGTCCTTGGCGTTGAGGTCCTGCGCGGGCAGCCGGTCCAGCAGGTCCGGCCGCCGGTGGTAGGTCCGCTCCAGGGCTTGGTCGCGCCGCCAGCGCGCGATGGCGGCGTGGTTGCCGGAGCGCAGCACGTCCGGCACCGGCCGGTCGCGCCACACCTCGGGCCGGGTGTAGCTGGGCCCTTCGAGCAGGCCGTCGGAGAACGAGTCCTGCTCGGCGGAGGCGGGGTTGCCGAGCACGCCGGGCAGCAGCCGGGCGACGGCTTCGACCATGGTCAGCGCGGCGACCTCACCGCCGACCAAGACGTAGTCGCCGATCGAGACCTCTTCGACAGGCATCCGCTCGGCCGCCTCGTCGACGACCCGCTGATCGATGCCCTCGTAGCGACCGCAGGCGAACACCAGCCACGGCTCGGCGGACCAGCGCACCGCGGTCCGCTGGGTGAAGGGGCGCCCCGCCGGAGTGGGCACGATCAACCGGGGCGGAGCCTCCGGCGACGCGCACACCTCGTCCAAGGCCTCGCCCCACACGTCGGGTTTCATCACCATGCCCGGACCGCCGCCGTAGGGGCTGTCGTCCACCGCGCGGTGCACGTCGTGGGTCCAGTCGCGCAGGTCGTGCACCCCGACGGAGATCTTCTCCCGCTCGATCGCCTTGCCCAGCAGCGCGGCGCGCAGCGGAGCCAGGTACTCGGGGAAGATCGTGACGACGTCGATGCGCAACGGGGTGTTCCTTCAAGAAGAGGTCCCGGCGACGTGGCCGGGCGGCGTTCTGAGCTCAGGCGAGCGCCGACGCGGCGGGTTCCGCCGCGGGTCCGGGCGTGATCAGTCGTCGCCGAGCAGGCCCTCGGGCGGGTCCACCACGACGCGTCCGGCGGCCAGGTCGACCTCCGGCACGATCTCCGACACGAACGGGATGAGCCGTTCCACGTCGTCCGGGGTGCGCACCGACAGCAGCTCGCCGCCGGGCGTGTGCAGGATCTCGCGCACCACGCCGACCTCGTCGCCGGTCGGCAGCACCACTCGCAGGCCTTCGAGCTGGTGGTCGTGGTACTCGTCCGGATCGCCGGTTGCTTCGAGCGCATCCGCGCGGACCATCAGCGTGGCGCCGCGCAGGTGCTCGGCGGCGTCCATGTCGTCCACCGACTCGAAGCGCACCAGCAGCCGCCCGGCGTGTGGCCGGGCGGCTGTCACGGTGAGCGTGTCCGGCCCGGCTTCGCCGCGCCGCTGGACGCCGAGCACCGCGCCCGGCGCGAACCGCAGCTCAGGGCTGTCCGTGCGCACGTCGACGACGACTTCGCCGCGCACGCCGTGCGTCTTGGCCACCCTGCCCACGGCCAGCATCGGACCGGTCATGCCGTCCTCATCGATCGGTGTCGACCACGTCGACCCGGATGCCACGACCGCCGATCCCGGAGATCACCGTGCGCAGCGAGGTCGCCGTGCGACCACCGCGGCCGATGACCTTGCCCAGGTCGTCCGGGTTCACGTGGACTTCCAGGGTGCGGCCGCGCCGGGTGGTGAGGAGTTGGACGCGGACATCGTCGGGGTTGTCGACGATGCCGCGCACCAGGTGTTCAAGCGCGTCCGCGAGGACCGTCACGCCTGGCCGTCCTCGGACTTCTGCTCTTCGGCGGCGGCCGCGTCGGCGTCGGCCTTCTTGCCGCCCTTCTTCTTCGGCGTGGTCGCGTCGGCGACGGTGTCCTCGCCGGCGGCGGCCAGAGCTGCGGCGAACAGCTCCTGCTTGCTCGGCTTGGGCTCCGCGACCTTCAGCGTGCCCTCGGCGCCCGGCAGGCCCTTGTGCTTCTGCCAGTCGCCGGTGACCTCCAGGATCGCCTGCACCGGCTCGGTCGGCAGCGCGCCGACACCCAGCCAGTACTGCGCCCGCTCGGAGTCGACCAGGATGCGGCTGGGGTTCTCCATGGGGTGGTACTGACCGATCGTCTCGATCGCCCGGCCGTTACGGCGGGTACGCGAGTCGGCGACGATGATGCGGTAGTGCGGCTCCCGGATCTTACCGATCCGCGCCAGCTTGATCTTCACAGCCACGGGTGCTGGTGCTCCTCAGACTCTCGTTCGTGCTCGGGTGAGCAAACCAAGCCGTGTGGGGACATACGGAGTGGAAGGCTCATACGTCGATGGCCGCGGACGGTGAGAGGGACCGACTCGCAGCGAACAGGCGTTTATTCTGCCAGATGCCCGGCTCGGCCTCGCAGGAGGTACCCGCCGCGGGCTGCTCCGGCCGAACGGCCCCGGCGCGCTCAGGTCGGCGTCACCACGCCGAGCGAGATCAGCAGCAGTCCCAGCGCGGGCAGGAAGTTGTTCACCTGGTGCGCGACGACGCTGGCGGTGAGCCTGCCGGTGCGCATCCGGGCGACGCCGATCGGGATCGCGATGATCAGCAGCAGCCAGGTCCGCTCGGGTTCCAGGTGCCCGATCGCGAACACCGCGGTGCTGAGCACGAACGCGCTGATCCGGCTCCAGCGCAGCCGTTCCATCGCGCCCCACAGCAGGCCGCGGTAGAGGATCTCCTCGCACACCGGGGCGATCAGCCACACGTGCAGGAAGATCAGCACCGCGAGCAGCGGCGGCAGCCGCACCCCGTCGAGCAGGGTGCTCACCGTGGAGGTGGCGTTCTCCGGCCCCACCCAGCGGATCCAGATCATCGAGGCGACGGTCGTGCTGAGCAGGCCGATCGCGCCGATGCCGAAGCCCGTCGTGACGTCCGACCACCGCCAGTGCAACCCGAAGTCGAGCCGCGGCCCGTTGCCGCGCACCACGGTGATCACCACGGCCACCGCGGCGGACAGCAGCGTCGGCACCATCAGCATCAGCGGGAGCGCCACCGTGAACCAGGAGCTCTCCCCCGGATCTCCGAACAGGGCCGCCAGCGTGACGGACGCGAGGATGAACACGGCTTCCGCGAGGAAGAACGCGCCGAACCCCCACCGGTGGTCGGATTCCGCGGGTGGCGGCTGCACCTGGGTTGCGATGGCGGTTCCTCCCGCGATCTCCCCGACGGCGGGAACGCCTTCGGTGGGCTCGGGCTGCGGTACCTGCACGGGCGCCTCCGTCTCGGGCGGGCGGCGTGGCCCGGACGCGCGCGTCCCGTTCTCCACCGCTCGGCCGTGGTCTGCTGTCCAGCACGCCGATTTCCCGGCGGAATCGTCAGATTACCTTCGGCTTTCGCCGCCCCACATCCGAATTCGGACGCGGAAGCCCCCGTCGTTCAGGTGACGACGGCGCCCTTCAGGACGATGCGCCGGGGATGGCGCAACGCGGCGAGTTCCTTGCGCGGATCGGAGTCGTAGCAGACGAGGTCCGCCGCTTCTCCGTCCCGCAGGCAGGAATGCCCGAGCCAGTCGCGGGCCGCCCAGGACGCGGCGCCCAGCGCCTGTTCGGTCGACATCCCGACGCGGTGCAGCGCGAGGATCTCGTCGACGAGCACGCCGTGCTCGATGCCGCCGCCGGCGTCGGTTCCGGCGTAGACCGGGACGCCCGCTTCGATCGCCTTGCCGACGGTCGCGTCGCCGCGTTCGTAGAGCGCGGTCATGTGGCTCGCGTAATCCGGGTACTTCGTCGCCGCGGCGGCGAATCCGGGAAAGTTCTCGATGTTCACCAGCGTCGGCACCAGCGCGGTGCCGTGGCGGGACATCATCTCGACGGTGTCGTCGGTGAGGCCGGTGCCGTGCTCGATGCAGTCGATGCCCGCCGCGAGCAGACCGGGCAGCGCGTCCTCCCCGAACACGTGCGCCGTGACGCGCGCCCCGTGCGCGTGGGCGGTGGCGATGGCCTCGACCAGGATCTCGTCGCTCCACAGCGGGGCGAGGTCGCCGGTGGACCGGTCGATCCAGTCCCCGACGAGCTTCACCCAGCCGTCGCCGTCGGCGGCCTGTTCGGCCACCGCGGCGGGCAGCTGCGATTCGTGTTCGAGCTGGTCGGCGAGGTACGGGATGTAGCGCTTCGGCTTCGCCAGGTGCCTGCCCGCGCGGATGATGCGCGGCAGGTCGTCGCGCTGCTGCAGCGGCTTGGTGTCGATCGGCGCCCCGCAGTCGCGCAGCAGCAGCGTGCCCGCGTCCCGGTCGGTCTCCGCCTGCCGCGCCGCCACGTCGAGGTCCACCGGCCCGTCCGGGCCGATGCCGACGTGGCAGTGCGCGTCGACGAGTCCGGGCACGACGTAGCCGCCGTCGAACACGGTGGTCGCGCCGGGCAGCGGCGTGCGGCTGATCCGGCCGTCGGCGATCCACAGCTCACCGGGTTCGCCGTCGGGCAGCAGGACACCGCGCACGTGCAGCGGCGCGGTCATTTCTTCTTCTTGCCGCCGAAGTTCAGCTTGGACGGGTCGAAGCCCGGCGGGAGTTCGTTGAGCCCGCCTTCGAGCTGGGACATGTCCTGACCGGCACCGGGCATGCCGCCGGGCATGCCACCGGGGAATCCGCCGGGCGGCATGCCGGGGAAACCGCCGGGCATGCCGCGCATGCCCTTGGGCTGCGTCGGGCCCTTGACCTTCTTGCGGTTCTTGCCCTTGCCCTTCTTGACCTTCTTGGTGCCGCCCCCGCCGCCGAAGCCGCCGAACTGGCCCGCCATCTGCTGCATCATCTTGCGGGCCTCGAAGAACCGGTTCACGAGGTCGTTGATGTCGCTGACGTTGACACCGGAGCCCTTGGCGATGCGCTGCCGCCGAGAACCGTTGATGATCTTCGGGTCGTCCCGCTCGGCGGGCGTCATGCCGCGGATGATGGCCTGCAGCCGGTCCAGGTGCTTCTCGTCGAAGTTGGCCAGCTGGTCCTTCATCTGGTTCGCGCCCGGCAGCATGCCCAGCAGGTTCTGCAGCGGACCCATCCGGCGGACCGCCTGCATCTGCTCCAGGAAGTCCTCCAGCGTGAGCTGCCCGGAACCGAGCTTCTGCGCGGCCTGCTCGGCCTGGTCGGCGTCGAACGCCTGCTCGGCCTGCTCGATGAGGGTGAGCATGTCGCCCATGCCCAGGATCCGGCTCGCCATCCGGTCCGGGTGGAAGACGTCGAAGTCCTCCAGCTTCTCCCCGTTGGAGGCGAACATGATCGGCTGACCGGTCACGTGCCGCACCGACAGGGCCGCGCCACCGCGGGCGTCGCCGTCGAGCTTGGTGAGCACCACGCCGGAGAAGCCGACGCCGTCGCGGAAGGCCTCCGCGGTCGAGACCGCGTCCTGACCGATCATCGCGTCGACGACGAACATGATCTCGTCGGGGCTGACGGCGTCCCGGATGTCCGCGGCCTGGCGCATCATCTCCTCGTCCACGCCGAGGCGGCCCGCGGTGTCGACGATGACCACGTCGTGCTGGGCGCGCTTGGCCTCGTCGAGGCTGCGCCGCGCGACGTCCACCGGGTCCCCGGTGCCGTTGCCCGGTTCCGGCGCGAACACCGGCACGCCCGCGCGCTCGCCGACGACCTGCAGCTGCGTCACGGCGTTCGGGCGCTGCAGGTCGCAGGCCACCAGCATCGGGGTGTGCCCCTGGCCGGAGAGCCACTTGGCGAGCTTGCCGGACAGCGTCGTCTTGCCGGAGCCCTGGAGGCCGGCGAGCAGGATCACCGTGGGCGGGTTCTTGGCGTGCTCCAGCCGGCGGGTCTCGCCGCCGAGGATGCCGACGAGCTCCTCGTTGACGATCTTGATGACCTGCTGCGCCGGGTTGAGCGCGCCGGAGACCTCGGCACCCTTCGCGCGATCCTTGACACCCGCGATGAACGCGCGCACCACCGGCAGCGCCACGTCGGCTTCCAGCAGTGCGATGCGGATCTCGCGCGCGGTGGCATCGATGTCGGCGTCCGAGAGCCGGCCCTTGCCGCGCAGGTTCTGCAGAACCGAGGTGAGCCGGTCGCTAAGGGTGTCGAACACGGGTTCTCGCCGCTCCTGAGTCGAATGATGTACCTGAGTACCTGGTCGAGGGTAACCGTCGCCGGAAGCGCCTGGGGCGACCGCCGGGCAGGTGCCCGCGTCCGAGCGGCGAACGCGGTGCGAAAGAGCGGGCGGCGCGGCCTCCCCGAGGAGACCGCGCCGCCCTCGTCATCAGGTGCGGTCCCGGCTGGGACGCTTGCCGTAACCGCCGGCGCGACCGCCCTGCTGCGGGGACCGCGGGCCGCCCTTGCGGTGCGGACGCGGCTTGTCCCGGTCCCGGCCCGGACGCGGACCGCGCCGCGCCAGCACCTCGCCGTCGGCCCGGCTGATCCGCAGACCACGACCGGCGACCTGGGTCTTGCTGAGCTTGCGCAGCATGTCCTCGGGCAGGTTCGCGGGCAGCTCGATCAGCGTGTGCTCGGCCCGGATGTCGATGTGCCCGATGTGCTTGCTGTGCAGGCCGCCCTCGTTGGCCAGCGCGCCGACCAGAGCGCTCGGCGTGACGCGGTTGCGGCGCCCGACCTCGACCCGGTAGGTGTCGGTGTCCGAACCGGCGGGCTCGTAGCCGCCGTCCCGGCCGCCGCGGCGGTTGTCCTGCGGTTCCGGCTCCAGCAGCAGCGGGCGGTCGCCCTGCACCATCGCGGCCAGCGCGGCGGCGATCTCCGCGGCGGGCACGTCGTGGGTGCGCTCGTACTCCTGGACCAGGTTGTGGAACAGCTCCAGGCCGCCCTTTTCCAGCGTCTCGGTGATGTCCTTGGCGAACCGCGCGAGCCGCTGGTCGTTGACGTCGTCGATGCTGGGCAGGTCCATCTGCTCGATGGACTGCCGGGTGGCCTTCTCGATGGAGCGCAGCATGTGGCGCTCCCGGGGGGACACGAACAGGATCGCCTCGCCGCTGCGCCCGGCCCGGCCGGTGCGGCCGATGCGGTGCACGTAGGACTCGCTGTCGTGCGGGATGTCGTAGTTCAGCACGTGCGAGATGCGCTCGACGTCGAGCCCGCGCGCCGCCACGTCGGTGGCCACGAGGATGTCGATGCGGCCTTCGCGCAGGTGACCGATGGTGCGCTCGCGCTGCGCCTGCGGCACGTCGCCGTTGATCGCCGAGGCGTTGAACCCGCGCGCCTTGAGCTTCTCGGCGAGTTCCTCGGTGATCTGCTTGGTGCGGGCGAACACGATCATCGCGTCGAAGCTCTGGACTTCGAGGATGCGGGTGAGCGCGTCCAGCTTGTACGGGCCGCGCACCGGCACGTACTTCTGGGTGATGTTGGTGGCCGTGGAGGTCTTGGTCTTGACCGAGATCTCCACCGGGTCGCGCAGGTACGACTGGCTGATCTTGCGAATCGCGCCGGGCATGGTCGCGGAGAACAGCGCGACCTGCCGCTGCTCGGGCACGGACTGCAGGATGCGCTCGACGTCCTCGATGAAGCCCATCCGCAGCATCTCGTCGGCCTCGTCGAGCACCAGGTGCTTGAGGTGGCGCAGGTTCAGCGAACCCTTGTCGAGGTGGTCGATGAGCCGGCCGGGGGTGCCGACGACGACGTGCGCGCCGCGCTTGAGGCCGGCGAGCTGCGGGCCGTAGCTCTGGCCGCCGTAGATCGGCAGCACGTTGAAGCCGGGCAGGTGCTTGGCGTAGCGCTGGAACGCCTCGGCGACCTGGATGGCCAGTTCGCGGGTCGGGGCGAGCACCAGGGCCTGCGGGCCGGAGCCGTTGAGGTCGATGTTGCTGAGGATGGGCAGCGCGAACGCGGCGGTCTTGCCGGTGCCGGTCTGCGCCAGGCCCATCACGTCGCGGCCTTCGAGCAGCGGCGGGATGGTCTGCGCCTGGATCGGCGAGGGGGTTTCGTAGCCGAGCTCGGCGACGACCTTGCGCACCAGCGGGTCGATGGCGAGCGCGTCGAAACCGCTCGGCTCGGCGGGAGCCTCGGGGTCCGTCGCGGCGGCCTGCTCGGACAGCGCGGACTCGACGGAGTCGACCGATGCGGCGGCCGCGTCGGCGGTCAGTTCGGCGGGCAGCTCGGTGCTCGCGTCGCCGGTCAGGACCTGTCCGGAAACTGCGTGATCGATTTGGGGCATGGGTGTAGCGGATCTCCTCGTTAGTGGTCGTCAGGGCTGAACCGGGATGCGTCACGGCCCTGCACCGACGTCCACTGCACGCGGCGATCGCAACAGTCAGGTCCGAACACAGCTCCGCGCCGTCGCCGTCTCTCAGGGCAGACGCGCGGTGCTGCTCGCGCATGTACAAGCCGCGCACACCTGGCACGCACACACACTGTTGCCAGTCACTCGCAGCTCGCTGTCTCAGCCAGACGCGGTGGAATTTTCCCCCGCGTCGTCGTCCAAGGGTAGCGATCACCTGTTCGCCACGGCGAACCCACCCGTGGCATCGGGACGAATCTCACCTGCGGCCGGTCACCCGCAGGCCTGCGGCCAGGTCGTTCCGGGTGAACAGGCGCACGTCCTGCCAGCCGCGCGGCGCCCGCCCGGACAGCAGCGCGCGATGCACCCGGTACGCGCGGTGCACGTGCAGCTGGAACGAGCGGCTGCGGATGAGCCTGCCGCGGGCGTGCTGCCCGGCGAGCGCCTCCTCCGGACCGACGTGCAGCCACACCAGGACCCGACGCCTGCCGCTGATCAGCGCGAACAGCACCATCATCAGGCGGGTCGTGGCGCGGGTGGACGGCTCGTGGGCGATCACCCTGCCGTCGGCGCGCAGGCAGAACCAGGCGATGCGGGTGCGGTGCAAGGCGTGCACCAGGGGCCGGTACCAGCGGTACGGGACCGCGGCGGGCAGCAGCTCCTTGAGCCGGGCGCGGACCTGCTCGGAGTCGAGCACGACGGTTCCCGGCGGGGCGATCAGCTTGTGCAGCAGGGTGCTCTTGCCCGCGCCGGGAAGCCCGGCCAGGACCACCAGGGTGCGGCGCGGGGTGCGCAAAGTGGGAATTGGCCCGCCGGACGCGGCGGACTCGTCCGAAATGTCCACGACGTGGCCAGGTTACGCGAAGCGGATCTTGGCCCGGGCGCGCGGGTGATCGCCGGAGAACAGATCTGGGGTGGCCCGCCCCCTCGTACGAGCCACCCCAGATCCCCCAGCCCCCTCTATCCCCATCCCCCTTGGAACTCCGGCGCCCCCGGCCCCCACCGGCTCCCCCGGAGTTCCTCCCTTTTCCCTCTTCCCCCAACGTCCCGGACCCGTGCTCTCCGGGCCCACTCCCCCAGGCTTCAGGCCCCGGGTCCCCTTCTCCCGGATTCCCCTGGCCCGCGCCGAAATGCGGTTACCCCGGATCCCTCCCCGTGCGGCGGGCGGGCCTCGCGGCCCGGGATCTTCGTTCACCTCGGCACGGGCTGAAGTCTGCCGCGATCGACGGCTCGGCAAGACCGTGAACCCCCGTGAGTGCGGCTGAGTAGAGATACGCATCCGGGCCCGGACACGACGAAGCCGGGCGCGGACCTGGTGGCCCGCGCCCGGCTTCGTCGTCGGCGTCGCGTCAGATCGCTTCGACGCCCGTCTCTCCGGTCCGCACCCGGACCACGGAGTCGACGGTGCTCACCCAGACCTTGCCGTCACCGACCTTGCCGGTGCGGGTCGCGGTGACGATGCCGTCGACGACCTGCTCGACGATCGCGTCGTCCACGAGCACCTCGACGCGGGCCTTCTCCACGAAGTCCACCGCGTACTCGGCCCCGCGGTAGACCTCGGTGTGGCCCTTCTGCCTGCCGTAGCCCTGCGCGTCGCTGACGGTCATGCCCAGCACGCCGAGCCGGCCCAGCTTGTCCTTCAACTCGTCCAGCTTGCTGGGCTGGATGATCGCGGTCACCAGCTTCATGCGTTGCTGCCCTCCAGCTTGCGATCGGCGTCGTCGGCGCGGACGGCCGGACGGCGGGCGGAGCGGCCGTCGCCGAAGTGGTAGGCGGATTCGGCGTGCTCGGTCTCGTCGATGCCTTCGGCCTCGTTCTCCGGCGTCGCCCGGAAGCCGACGACGGCCTTGACGATCCAGGCAAGCACGAGGCTGAGCACGAACGAGTAGGCGAACACCGCGACCGCGCCCACGGCCTGGCGCCACAGCTGGTCGAATCCGCCGCCGTAGAACAGCCCGTTGACCCCGGCGGGCGCCGCCTCGGAGGCGAAGAACCCGACCAGCAGGGTGCCGACGAGACCGCCGACGAGGTGCACGCCGACGACGTCGAGCGAGTCGTCGTAGCCGAGCTTGTACTTGAGGCTCAGCGCCAGCGCGCAGACCGCACCGGTGATGGCGCCGACGGCGATGGCGCCCAGCGGCGTCACCGACGAGCAGGCCGGGGTGATCGCGACCAGCCCGGCGATGATGCCCGAAGCGGCGCCGAGCGTGGTGGCGTGCCCGTCGCGCAGCCGCTCCACGAACAGCCAGCCGAGCATCGCCGCGCTGGTCGCCACGAGCGTGTTGACCAGCACCACGGCCGCGGAGTTGTCCGCGGCGAGCGCGGAACCGGCGTTGAAGCCGAACCAGCCGAACCACAGCAGACCGGCGCCGAGGACGACGAACGGCAGGTTGTGCGGCTTGCCGGTCTCCTTCGGCCAGCGGGCGCGCTTGCCGAGCACCAGCGCCAGCGCGAGCGCGGCGGCACCGGCGTTGATGTGCACCGCGGTGCCCCCGGCGAAGTCGACGGCGGCGAGCCGGTTGGCGATCCAGCCGCCGACGGCGGTCACGTTGCCCGCGTCGTCGGTCTCGTCGAACGCGAACACCCAGTGCGCGACCGGGAAGTACACGACGGTGGCCCACAGCGCGGCGAACAGCAGCCACGGGCCGAAGCGGGCCCGGTCGGCGATGGCGCCGGAGATGAGCGCGACCGTCAGGATCGCGAACATCGCCTGGAACCCGACGAACGCCAAGGTCGGGATGGTGCCGGAGAGCTGGTCCTCACCGAGCAGCTGGCCGAGCCCGAAGAACTCGGTGGGGTCGCCCAGCAGTCCGAGACCGCCGAGGTCCGTGCCGAAGGCGGTCGAGTACCCGAACAGCACCCACAGGACCCCGACGACCCCGATGCTGCCGAGGCTCATCATGATCATGTTGAGCACGCCGCGCGCACGCACCATGCCGCCGTAGAAGAAAGCCAGCCCTGGCGTCATGAGCAGCACCAGTGCGGCGCTGATCAGCACCCATGCGGTATCGCCTGAATTCACGTTGCCTCCCCGTGCGAACCGTGTTGGCCGCATCCTGGGAAATGCCTGTTTCAGGCGATCCGTTCGTTCGTTTCGCCGTCGTGAACTGTTCGGGTCTGCGTGTTACGGCGGGGTTCTGCGGTCACCGGGGTGTTACGAGCCCACCACCGACGGCACCGTGCGCGCCCGGCCCGCACCGGCGCCCGCCGCGGCTTCCGCGGCGCAGCACACCACCAGCAGGGCCAGCGGAATCGCCCAGCCGCCGGTGGCGCCGTGCAGCAGCCCGATGGCCAGCGGTCCGAGCGCGGCGATGAGGTATCCGGCGCCCTGCGCCATCCCCGACAGCGCCGCGGTGGTCTCGCTGTCCGGCGCGCGCAACCCGAACAAGGTCAGCGCGAGCCCGAACGACGCGCCCTGCGCCAAGCCCAGCAGCACCGTCGCCGCCCAGATCCCGGCCGCGCCCGGCGCGTGCAGCACCCCGGCGAACCCGGCCGCGGTCAGCACCGCGACGCTCACCGCGACCCACCGCTGATCCCGGAACCGCCGGCACAGCAGCGGCACCGTCAGCGAGCCGACGGCCTGCACCGCGGCCTGCACGCCGAGCACCAGGCCCGCGCTCTCCGGCGACAGGCCGCGGCTCTGCGCCATCGTGGGCAGCCACCCGAACACGACGTAGGCCATCAGCGACTGCAAGCCCATGAACACGGTGACCTGCCAGGCCAGCGGATCGCGCCACAGCTTCCCCGGGCTGATCGCGCGCTGGGTGGTCGTCGTCCCGCGCAGCGCGAACGCGGTCAGCAGCAGCGCCAGCAGCACCGGAACCGCCAGCAGCCCCAGCGGCCAGCGCCACTCCGAGCCCAGCGCCCGGCCGAGCGGAACGACGGCGCTCGCCGCGGTGGCGCCGCCGAGCGTCAGGCACATCGTGTAGAGCGCGGTCACGCCCGGCACGCGGCTCGGGAAGTCCCGCTTGATCAGTCCGGGCAGCGCCACGTTGGCCACCGCGATGCCCGCGCCGACGACGATGGTGCCGCCCAGCAACGCCTGCACCGATCCGCCCGCGCGCAGCAGGTTGCCGATCAGCAGCACCACGAGGCAGCCCACCAGCACCCGCTCGTCGCCGAAGCGCTGCCGCAGCCGCGGCGCCACGAAGGCGAACACTCCCAGGCACACCACCGGGAGCGTGGTCAGCACCCCGCCGAATGCGGTGGACAGCCCCAGGTCCGCCAAGATCCGGTCCAGCACCGGCGCCACGGCCGTCACCGGCGGCCGCAGCGCCAACGCCACCAGAACGACCAGCACCAACGTGCCGACCGCGAACCGCTCCGCCCGCTCGCCCGTCATAGCCACGCCGGACAGTGGACCACATACATGGGATGATCAGACGGCCCGGTGAGCCACCGGACCCGGCCCGTGCCGGAATCCCTCCCGGATGAGCATTCGTCCCGGATCGTTGATCGAATCCAGGGGCCTGGCGACGCGAACCGGCCCGAGCCCGTGCCCCTTCGATCGACTCGTCCGACGGGTTCCGGAAGATCGGCCGGATCAGGTGGCGATCCGGCCGATCCGGAACTCACACGCTCCAGTACCAGGAGCTCGCGCCGTAGTCGTACTCGGCGCGGCTGTCGACGTGGGTGAACGTGTCGTAGCGGATGATGCCGGAGAAACCGGAGGTCTGGGCGTACCCGATGGTGTCGCCGACGCCCTGCCCGCTGATCACGACGTCCGCGGCGATGCCGTAGGTGTGCTGGCTGTTGGGGACGCCGCCGACGCTCTCGTTGTGCGCGAGGCTGCGGAACCCGGAGTTGACGGTGATCGCGGCGTCACCGGCCTTGGTGCGAACCGCTTCGAGCTTGTACATCAAGCGCCGCACGTTCTCCTGGACCGTGCTCGCGTCGACGTTGCCGCTGCCGAATCCGGCACCGTCCTTCGATTCGAACTCGGCGAAGTCGAAGTGGGCGGTGGAGCCGTCGGAGTCCTCCAGCGCGTTCAACGCGTCCTGCGTCGGCGTGTCCACGACACCGCTCGCCGACAGCCCGTAGGCGCTCTGGAAGCGGGACACCGCCGCCTTCGTACCCGGACCGAACTGCCCGTCCACGGCCACGTTCGTCTTCGACGCCTCGTCGGCCGCCCAGCCCGCCACCCGGATCTGGAGCTCCTGGACGTCGTCGCCGCTGTCGCCCTCCTGCAGCTGCCGGGTCCACGAGTAGGCCGCCGCCTCGGGCGCGGCCACCGCCGACACCCCGGCCACCACCAGGAGTGCGACCGCCACCGCAGCGCACAGCCGCACCGGTGCCGCCAGCACCGATCTGATCCGCTCTCCGCCCATTGATCCGCCCCTTCAGCACGTGCCGCGGAACCGGTCCGCGGCCTCGTCAGAACGGCCAGATCATGTCCGGAACCAACCGGACGGAACAGACATGTCGCAAATTGCTCACCACCCGTTCGCCGAACGGCACTACGAGCGAAAGGCACACGGGACCCGCGCAGCGGAATGCGAGCAGCACCCCCTGATCACCGTCTTGTCAGCGGCGAAGCCGCTGAGCAGTGACCACCAAAGCAAGAAGACCACCGGCGGGTTCTCAGCTGCTTCCTCGCGAGGACAGCTTTTTCCCTCGTGGCGGAGCCACTTGGGAAAAAGATCCCGCAGCGAGGAAGCAGCTGAGGTTCCGCTAAGCGACCACCTACGAAGGCCGAAACTCACCCAAGCAACGCATCAACGAAGGCGGCGGGTTCGAAGGGGGCCAGGTGGTCCGGCCCCTCGCCGAGGCCGACGAGCTTCACCGGCACGCCCAGCTCGCGCTGCACCTGGAAGACGATGCCGCCCTTCGCGGTGCCGTCGAGCTTCGTCAGCACGATGCCGGTCACGTCCACCACTTCGGAGAACACCCGCGCCTGCACCATGCCGTTCTGGCCGGTGGTGGCGTCGAGCACCAGCAGCACCTCGTCGACCTGGGCGCGCTTCTCCACGACGCGCTTGACCTTGCCGAGCTCGTCCATCAGCCCGGACTTGGTGTGCAACCGGCCGGCGGTGTCCACCAGCACGGCGTCCACGCCGGCGTCGGTGGCGCGGGAGACCGATTCGAACGCGACGCTCGCCGGGTCCTGGCCTTCGTTGCCGCGCACCACTTCGGCACCGACCCGCTCACCCCAGGTGGCGAGCTGTTCGACGGCGGCGGCGCGGAACGTGTCGGCCGCGCCGAGCAGCACCTTGTGGCCGTCGGCGACGAGCACCCGCGCCAGCTTGCCGGTGGTGGTGGTCTTGCCGGTGCCGTTGACGCCGACGACCAGCAGCACCGCGGGCTTGCCGCCGTCGGCGGGGTCGCCGTGCGGCAGCGCGCGCACGGAACGCGGTGCTTCGGTGCTCAACGCGTCGATGAGCACTTCGCGCAGCAGCGCCCGCGCGTCCTCCGGGGTGCGCACGCCGCGCGAGGCGATCTCGGTGCGCAGCCGCTCGACGATCTCCGTGGTGGTGGCCGAGCCCAGGTCGGCCATCAGCAGGGTGTCCTCGACCTCTTCCCAGGAGTCCTCGTCCAGGTCGCCCGCGCCCAGCAGGCCCAGCAGGCCCTGGCCGAACGTGGAGCGGGAGCGGGAGAGCCTGCCGCGCAGCCGTTCCAGCCTGCCCGCGGTCGGCTCGATCTCCTCGATCTCGGTGGCCGGCTCGGCCGTCGCGGGTTCCGGTTCCGGAGGGGCCGTGGTGCGGTCCTGCTCGGGCACCTCGGCGGGCGGGGCGGTGGTGTCCTCGACCTGGTCCACCGCCGTCGCGGCGTCGGTCCCGGTCGTGCGGTCCTCGGCGGGCTCGGCCGTGGTCGCCGGGTCCTCGGTGGTCGCGGGCTGCTCGCGGGGAGTGCCGGTCTCCGCCTCGACCTCGGCTTCGGTGGGCAGCGGCACGTCGACGATGCCGCGCTTGGCGCTGTCCCTCGGTTCGGCGGCGTCGTCACCGACTCCGGGCTGCCCTTCGGTCTCCGGTCGTTGCTCGACCGGGTGTTCCGGCGGCGCCGTCGCGGTCGCGCCGCTGGAGAAGCTGAAGCCACCGCCCGCCTGGTAGCCGCCGCCCTGCACCGCCGGGCGCTCGGCCTCCTGCTCGCGCAGGCTGATGCGGCGCCTCCGGGCGAGCACGATGCCGGTGACCACGGCCAGCACCAGCACCACGGCGACGACAACGGCGATCAGAATCAGGTTCGAGGTGGACACGCACCCCATCCTCGCACCCGCTCGGAGCAGCGGCGGAGCAACCCCAAGGTGGGCGATTCACCAACAATGGCAGAAACGCGCTTGCATCCCCCAGCCCGGTGCAATACACCACTGTGCATGTCCTCTTGGCGGGTTCTCGGCCTGATCTCGGGCACGTCGATGGACGGCATCGACATCGCCGTCGCCGAGCTGAGCACGTCCGGCGACGGCACGGCGCGGCTGCGGCCGTGCGGCTCCACCGAGGTCGCCTACCCCGCCGAGCTGCGGCGGCGGCTGCTGGCCGCGCTGCCCCCGGCGCACCTCGACGCGCGGGAGTTCTGCGTGCTCGACACCGAGGTCGGCCGCGCCTTCGCCGACGCGGCCCGCCACGGCATCGCCGAGTTCGGCGACGTCGACCTGATCGCCTCGCTCGGGCAGACGCTCTACCACTGGGTCGAGGACGGGCGGGCGCGCGGCACCACGCAGCTCGGCCAGCCCGCGTGGATCGCGGAAGCGACCGGCCTCCCCGTCATCGCGGACCTGCGCGCTCGCGACGTCGCCGCGGGCGGGCACGGCGCACCGCTGGCCGGGGTGCTCGACGCGCTGTGGCTCGCCGACCGGCCGGGGCCGTCGATCGCGCTGAACATCGGCGGCATCGCCAACATCACCGTCGTCGGCGGACCCGAACCGCTCGCCTACGACACCGGGCCGGGCAACGCGCTGCTGGACGCCGCGGCAACCCGGGTGACGGACGGCGCGACCGCCAGCGACGTCGGCGGCCTGATCGCCGCCGACGGCCGGGTGCACCGGCGGCTGCTGGAGCGGCTGCTGGCCGACGACTACTACCGAGCGGAGCCGCCGAAGTCGACCGGCAAGGAGCACTTCGGCGCCGACTACCTGGACTCGGCGGTGCGCGAGGTGGACATCAGCGGGCCGGACCTGCTGGCGACGCTGACGGAGCTCACCGCCACCACCATCGCCGACGCCTGCCACCGCCACGGCCCCCGCGAGGTCATCGCCTCCGGCGGCGGCGTCCACAACCCGACGCTGATGGCGGCGCTGCGCGATCGGTTGCGGGACGTCGCGCTCCACGTCAGCGACGACCTCGGCCTGCCCGCGGCGGGCAAGGAGGGCTACCTGACCGCGCTGCTGGGCTGGTTGACCTGGAACGGGCTGCCCGGCAACGTCCCCGGAACCACCGGCGCCGACGGCCCCCGGCTGCTCGGCGCGATCACCCCCGGAGCCCGGCCGCTGCGGCTGCCGGAACCGGCGAGCGAACCCGTGCACCGCCTGCGCATCACCCACACCACGACTCCCCTGGAGGCCGAATGAGGTCCATCGATCTCATCGTGATCGGGCTGTACCTGGTCGCGATGCCGCTGCTGGGCCTGCTGCTCAGCGGGCGGCAGCGCAGCTCGCAGGAGTACTTCGTCGGCAGCCGCACCCTGCCGTGGTGGGCGGTGTGCTTCTCGGTGGTCGCCACCGAGACCTCCACGCTGACCGTGATCAGCGTGCCGACGGTGGCCTACCTCGGCACGTTCACCTACCTGCAGCTGGCCATCGGCTACCTCATCGGCCGCGTCATCGTCGCGTTCGTGCTGCTGCCCAAGTACTACGCCGGGAACCTGGTGAGCGCCTACGAGTTCCTCGGGCAGCGCTTCGGGTCCGGGCTGCAGGGCACCGCCTCGGTCACCTTCCTGATCACCCGGTTGCTCGCGGACGGCCTGCGGCTGTTCGCCACCGCGATCCCGGTGAAGGTGATGCTGGAGGTGTTCGGGGTCAGCGTCTCGTACTGGCAGATCGTGCTGGCGCTGTCGGTGCTGACCGTGATCTACACCTACTTGGGCGGGATCAAGGCCGTCGTGTGGGTCGATGCGATCCAGATGTTCGTCTACGTGGCCGGGGCGATCCTGGCGGCGGTCGTGCTCAACGGGCGGCTGTCCGGCGACTGGTTCTCCACCGCGTTGCAGGAGGGCAAGTTCCAGGTCCTCGACTTCGGGTCCTCGATCGTCACCGAGCAGTACGCGTTCTTCACCGCCGTCATCGGTGGCGCGGTGTTCGCGATGGCCTCGCACGGCGCCGACCAACTGATGGTGCAGCGGCTGCTGTCCTGCCGGAACCTGCGCGACAGCCAGCTCGCGCTGATCGCCAGCGGCGTCGTGGTGGCGTTGCAGTTCGGGCTGTTCCTGTTCATCGGCACCCAGCTGTGGTCGTTCTACAAGGGCGCGGACCCCTCGGCGCTGGGCATGGGCAGCGATGACGAGCTGTTCCCCCGGTTCATCGTGAACGAGCTGCCGGTGGGCGTGTCCGGCCTGCTGATCGCGGGCATCCTGGCGGCGGCGATGAGCACCTTGTCGTCCTCGTTGAACTCGCTGTCCACCTCCACGGTCAGCGACCTGTACCGGCGCATCGGCCGGCGCGACGTGGACGACGCGAGCGTGCTGCGGCTCGGCAAGGTCTGGACGCTGATCTGGGCGCTGGTGTTCGTGGTGTTCGCGTCGCTGTTCAGCAGCACCGACAACCCGGTGGTGGAGATCGGGTTGAGCATCGCCAGCTACACCTACGGCGCGCTGCTCGGCGCGTTCCTGCTGGGGCTGCTGGTGAAGCGGGCGCGGCAGACCGACGCGATCATCGCGTTCGTCTCGACGCTGGTGGTGGTGCTCGTGCTGGCGTTCGGGGTGACGTTCCCGGACGGCGAGGGCGGCGAGGCGTCGCTGGCGTTCCCGTGGTTCACGCCGGTCGGCGTGCTCGTCACGCTGCTCGTCGGCGGCCTGCTGTCGTTGCGCCACCCGGCGCCGCCGGCGGCGGAGAAGACCGCGGCGACCGCCGAGTCCGCTTGACCGGTGCGGCTCGCGGACCCCGCCCTGCCTGGGCGAACGGTCCGCGAGCCGCTCCTTGATCACGTGTGGCTGTTATTAGCCGCTGCCGCACCGCGATGTGATCATCGAGCGGTCAGGAGAGCATCATCGGCAGCGAGAAGATCAGCAGGCAGAGCACGAACCACGCGATCATGAGGCCCACGACCAGCCGGACGTTCGGCGTCGACTGCGGAACCGGGCCGATCGCGCCGGCGCCGAAGGCCACCATCGGAGGCTTGTAGTACGCCTCGATCTGCTGGCCCGCGTTCACCGGGATCACCGCGGTGGCCGAACCGAACTTCCACAGGTAGTTGACGTGCACCTCGATCTGGTGCTGCCCCGGCGGCAGGTCGATCACCGTGCGGCCCCAGACCGCGGGCGGGCCCGGCTGGCCGTTGATCGTCACGCCCGGCTTGAACAACGCCAGCATGAACGCGAGCGGCGTGTACGACGAGTCCAGCACCACCCGTCCCATCCCGGCGGGCGGCGGGCCGAGCGGCTGCGGCATGCCGGGAGCCTGCTGCGGCGGCCCGGGAGGCGGGTACCCCTGCGGCATCGGCTGGCCGGGCTGCGGATAGGGCTGCTGCGGCATCGGTCCGGAGCCGGGGTATGGCTGCTGAGCCATCGGACCGGAACCGGGGTAAGGCTGCTGCGGCATCGGACCAGAGCCCGGGTAGGGCTGTTGCGGCATGGGCCCGGAACCCGGGTACGGCTGAGCCATCGGGCCCGGGTACGGCGATCCCGCGTACGGCTGCGGCATCGGGCCGGAACCAGGGTGGGGCTGCTGGGCCGCGGGTTCCGGGGCCGGGTAGCTCGGCTGCGGCAGGCCCGATCCCTGGTAGGGCTGCGGCGGCGGACCGGAGTACGGCTGCGGGAACGGCCCGGAGGCGGGATTCTGCTGCGCCCCGGACCAGTCGGGAGGCGGCACCGGTTGCCCGGCCTGGGGGTGCGGCTGACCCGGTTGCGGGCCGTACGGCTGAGACAAGGTGGCCTCCTGGGGGGCACGAAGAACGCGACGCACACCGTAATGCCCGCGTCCGTTCCGCCTAGTCCCGCCCCGAGAGCAACCGCCCCGTCGCCCGATACGGCTGTGGACAACCCCTCCCGCTGTGGACAACTCGCGCAATGTCGCGAGAAATTGACGTCCCGCGCCGCGCCGATATGCCGCACCGGCACCGAAAAACCTCGATGACCAGCGATTCCTCTTCCCAACCCTCGCCACTTCATGATCATGGTCGGTTCAATTTCGCGAGAAATTGCGGGGCGTCATCCGGGTGAGCGGTGCGGGGGCGTTCGCGGCTCCGTGCAGGTGAGCTCCGACGGCCCGGGGTGCGGGCCGCCGGGTCACCGGGTGCACGGGATCAGGTGCCGTCGCGGTCGGAGTCGGCGGAGAGCACGATCGAGGCGAGGTGCCCGTCGCCGTCGGGGACGACCTTGAGCAGCATGGCCTCCTCGAAGATCGAGTCGCCGTCGTTGAACGTGTCCCGCCCGGTGTGCGCGGCGTAGGGCTGCTGGGAGAACACCGCCGAGTTGAGCTTCTCGTCGAACATGAGCTGGCTGGTCAGCACCCGCTCGTTGCTGACGTGGACCATCACGTGGACGTGCACGGTGCGGCCCCGGTACCAGCCGGGCCAGATGGTGGTGAACTCGACGACGCCCTCGGCGTTGCTGACCTGGGCTCCGCGCAGGTAGCGCTCGTCGTCGGTGGGCACCAGGTCCTGATCGCCCCCGCCGGGAGGCCGGTCACCACCGCCGGGCGGCGGTCCGGGCGGGGTGCCGCCGCCACCGGAGGACTGGTCCTCGGCGCCGGAGTAGAGCCCGGCCGCATCGCAGTGCCAGATCTCCACGACGGCTCCGGGCAGCGCCGCGCACGTCTCGCTGTCCTGCACCTTCAGCGCGAGCCGCAGCCGCACGCCCTGCCGGTCCTCGCGGATGTCGCTGCGGATCTTGTCGGCGTCGAAGTAGTACGGGCCCTGGGTGGTGTCGGGGGTGAGGGTGCAGGTGTTGGTGCCGGCGAACAGGTCCGCGGCCTCGGTGGCGGTCTGCGGCGTGACCGATGCGCTCTCCCCGGTGGAGGTGGTGACGGTCGTGCTGCCGCCCGCCTGCGATCCGCACGCGGCGAGCAACGTGCCCAACCCGATGGAACCGACCCCGGCGAACACGGAGCGCCTGCTCACCCGCTGACCTTCGTGGTGGTCTGACATGCCGCCCTCTCTCGCAGTCTCGTACTGGGAACGGGACCGAAGTTAGAGCCGGAACGTGCGAGGAACCTGAACGCCCGCTGCGAGATCCGCGTGCGCGGGCCGCCGATCAGCCGGTGGCCGGACCGTCCGGCGCGTCGCCGTCCCCGGCCGGAGCGCCGTCCCCGACCCGAGCGTCGCCCTCGACCGGAGCGCCGTCCCCGACCGGAGCGTCGGCCGCGACCGCGGCGCCGGGAACCGGTTCCTCCTGGGCCGACGTCGCCGCCGCGTCCACCGGAACCTCGCCGTCGGCGACCGCTTCCGGCGCGGGGCCTTCCCCGGAGGCCTTGCCCTTCGACCCGCGCAGCCGCTGCGAGATGACCGTGGTGATGCCGTCGCCGCGCATGCTCACGCCGTAGAGCGCGTCGGCGATCTCCATCGTCGGCTTCTGGTGCGTGATGATCAGCAGCTGCGAGGTGCTGCGCAGCTGGTCGAGCAGGATGATCAGCCGCCGCAGGTTGGTGTCGTCGAGCGCGGCCTCCACCTCGTCGAGCACGTAGAACGGCGACGGCCGCGCCCGGAAGATCGACACCAGCATGGCGACGGCGGTCAGCGACTTCTCCCCGCCGGACAGCAGCGACAGGCGCTTGACCTTCTTGCCCGGCGGACGCGCCTCCACTTCGATGCCGGTGGTGAGCATGTCGTCCGGGTCGGTGAGCACCAGGCGGCCGTCACCGCCGGGGAACAGCACCGAGAAGACCTTCTCGAATTCGGCGGCCACGTCGTGGAAAGCGGACTGGAAGACCTCCAGGATCTTCTCGTCGACCTCCTTCACGACGTCCAGCAGGTCGCGGCGGGTGGACTTGATGTCCTCCAGCTGCGTGGACAGGAACCGGTAGCGCTCCTCCAGCGCCGCGTACTCCTCCAGCGCCAGCGGGTTGACCTTCCCCAGCAGCGACAGGTCCTTCTCGGCGCGCTTGGCGCGGCGTTCCTGGGTGCCGCGGTCGTAGGGCACCGAGGGCGGCATGGTGACTTCCTCGCCGCGTTCCTTCGCCGCCTCGTACTCGGCGACTTCGGCGGGGCTCGGCGGCACGGGCACCGTCGGGCCGTACTCCTCGGCGAGGTCGTCGAGGCCGATCCCGAAATCTTCGATGATCTTCGATTCGAGCTGTTCGATGCGCAGCCGCTGCTCGGCGCGCACCACTTCGTCCCGGTGCACCGCGTCGGTGAGCTTCTCCAGCTCGCCGCTGAGTTCCCGCACCCGCGCGCGCACCGCGCCGAGCGCCTGCTCGTGCTCGCTCTGCAGCGCCTGCGCGGTGTCGCGCTCCTCGGTGGCCGCGCGCAGCGAGGCGGCGATCCGCTCCAGGGCGGTCTCGGCGCCGTCGATCACGGCCTTCGCGACGCGGGCGCCGCGTTCCCTGGCCTGGCGGGCCGCTTCCGCGCGGGCGCGGGCCTCGCGCTCCTGGCGGGCGGCGCGGCGCAGCTGGTCGGCGCGGCCCTGCACCGCTCGGGCGCGTTCCTCGGCGGTGCGCTGGCCGAGGCGGGCGTCCATCTCCTCCTGGCGCAGCGTGCCGAGTTCGCCGCCGAGCCGGTCGCGCAGCTCGGTGTCCGGTTCGGCCTGCTCCTCCTGCTCGTTCTTGACGGCGGCCAGCCGCTCCTCCAGTTCCGCCAGCGAGGACAGCGCCTGCTCGCGGGACTGCTCGACCTTCGCGCGCTGCTGGCGCACCCGCTCCACCTCGGCGGTCGCCGACTGGGCTGCTTTACGCAGGCTGGAGACGCGTTCGGAGCTGCGGGCCGCGGCGACCTTGGCCTCGTTGATCTGCTCCTGCACGACGCGTACCTCGTCGCGGCGGGCCTGTTCCTCGGCGCGGGCGCCTTCGAGCGCGGCGGAGTGCTGCTCCAGGCGGCGTCCGGCGGCGGCGTGCTCCTGCTCGGCTTCGGCGACCGCGGCCTGCACCTCGATGACGCTCTGGCCGTCGTCGGAGCCACCGGTCGCCCAGTGCCCGCCGAGCACGTCGCCGTCGCGCGTCACGGCCCGCACCTCGGGGTGCGCGCGCACGACCGCGCGGGCGGCGGGGAGGTCGTCGACGACCGCCATCCGGTCCAGCGCCGTGGTCACCGCGGCGCGCAGCCCGTCCGGTGCGCGCACCAGGTCGGCCGCCCAGCGCGCCCCGTCCGGCAGCGTCGGCCAGCTCGACCGGTCGGCTTGCGCGGTGCCGCCGACCAGCACCCCGGCTTTGCCCGCCGCGTCGGTCTTGAGCAGTTCGAGCGCGCTGACCGCGTCGTCGACTCCGGTGACCGCCACCGCGTCGGCGACGGCACCGAGCGCGGCGGCCAGCGCGGCCTCCGCCCCGGCGTCCACGGTCAGCAGCGCGGCGACCGATCCGAGCAGGCCCGGCACCTTGTCGCCCGCGGCCAGCAGCGCACCGGCGCCGTCCTTGCGGTTGAGGCCCATCGACAGCGCTTCGACGCGAGCCTGCCAGGACGCGATCTCGCGTTCCGCGGTCCGCTCGGCCTTGACCAGTTCCTCGACGCGGGAGCGGGCGGCGTCCCTGGCCGCGGCTGCGTTGGCCTGGCGGTCGTGCAGCCCGGCGTCGTCGGATTCCTGCCCGCCGCTTTCGGCTTCGGCGTCGGCGAACGCGGATTCGGCGACCTCGGCGCGCTCCTGCGATTCGGCCAGCGACGTCGACAGCCGTTCCAGCTCGTCGGAGGTGGCGCCCGCCTTGCTGCGCATCGACTCGACCTGGCCGGACAGCCGCGCGACGCCCTCGCGCCGGTCGGCGATGGCGCGGACCGCGGCCATGTGCTCGCGTTCGGCCTCCTTGAGCTGCGATTCCAGCTCGGAACGCCGCCGCACCACGTCGCCGAGGGTCTCGCGGGCGCGCTCGACCTCTTCGCGCAGCTCGATCTCCTGCTCGGCGGCCTCTTCCGCTTCGGCGTCGAGCTGGTCGGGGTCGCGCCCGCTGCGCTGCTCGGTGTTCTGCGCGGTGAGGTGCTTGTGCCGTTCGGCGGCGAGCCGCAGCGTGCCGTGCAGCCGCTCTTCCAGCGCGGACAGGCGGTACCAGGTGTCCTGCGCGCGGTTGAGGCGCGGCGCGTCGGCGGCGACCTTCTCCTCCAGCCCCTTCTCCTCGGACTGGGCGAACTGCAGGCCGCGTTCGACCTCGGCGCGCTTGGTCTTGGCCTCTTCCTGGTCGGCCTGGTCGCGGGCCAGTTCGGCGCGGGAGGACAGCAGGTCGTCGGCGATCAGCCGCAGCCGCGCGTCCCGCAGGTCGGCCTGCACGGTCTGCGCCTTGCGCGCGATCTCGGCCTGCTTGCCGAGCGGTTTGAGCTGGCGGCGCAGCTCGCCGGTGAGGTCGGTCAACCGCGTCAGGTTGGCCTGCATCGCGTCGAGCTTGCGCAGCGCCTTTTCCTTGCGCTTGCGGTGCTTGAGCACGCCCGCGGCCTCTTCGACGAGCCTGCGGTGCTCGTCGGGCTTGGCCTGCAGGATCGACGCGAGCTGGCCCTGGCCGACGATGACGTGCATCTCGCGGCCGATGCCGGAGTCCGACAGCAGTTCCTGCACGTCCATCAGGCGGCAGCCGTTGCCGTTGATCTCGTACTCGCTGGCGCCGTCGCGGTACATCCGGCGGGTGATCGAGACTTCGGTGTACTCGATGGGCAGCGCGCCGTCGGCGTTGTCGATGGTGAGCGTGACCTCGGCGCGGCCCAGCGGGGCGCGGCCGGAGGTGCCGGCGAAGATGACGTCCTCCATCTTGCCGCCGCGCAGGTCCTTGGCCCCCTGCTCGCCCATCACCCAGCGCAGCGCGTCGAGCACGTTGGACTTGCCGGAGCCGTTGGGCCCGACCACGCAGGTGATGCCGGGTTCGAAGCGCAGCGTGGTGGCCGAGGCGAAGGATTTGAACCCTTTGAGCGTCAGGCTCTTCAAGTGCACGGCTGCGATCGACCTTTCCGCGAGTGCTGCCTGCGTGCGGCGTTCGGCAGAGCGTACCCGCCGCGATGTTCACCACCTCGCAGAACCGCGCCGGGACCGTTCCCGCGAGCCCGTTCAGCGTTCGACGAATCCCGTGCGGTCGCCCTTGGGGGCCGACCACTGCTCGGCGACGTGATCGACCTGGCCGGGGGTGTCGGTGGAGCGCAGCGCGGCGAGGAGCCGTTCGCAGGCGGCGCGCGGGCCCTCGGCGACGACCTCGACGCGGCGGGCGGGCAGGTTCGTGGCGCTGCCGACCAGGCCGAGCTCCAAGGCGCGCGCTCGGGTCCACCAGCGGAACCCGACGCCCTGCACGTGCCCGTGCACCCAGGCGGTCAAGCGGGCCTGCTCGGTGTTCGCGGAGTCGGCCGGGCCGGTGTCGTCGGTGTCGCTCACACCTCGCATGATGCCCGCCCGCGGGACCGCGTTCGCGGCGCACCCCGCACGCTCCGCGACCGCACATCACTCGAAGGTGTCTGAACCGGAGGCTTTCCCCGGGAATCACCAGCGCACGCAGTGGATCACCGCGGTGGAGCGCGGCACCCGGGCCGAACGGGCCTTGCCAGAGCGGCTACCGTGTCGCGAGATCCACGCGCTACGTCCGGAACGTCGACTTCGGTCCGAAACGGACGCCGCCGGTATCAGCGGAACAGGTTCGCCGGCCCGTTCCGTCGGGACTGAACGAGTGGGACACGATGGACCCTTTAGCACCTGAACCTGCTGCGGAGTCCGGGGATTCGCCCGGACGGCCGCGCCGCTTGGCCCTGTGGGCGACCACCGGGGTGGTCGTGGCGACGGGATTCGCCGCGTCGGCGGCGGTCATCGTCGGTGACCAGCAGCGCCACGACTCGGCCGAGGAGTACCCCGCGGTCGCGCCGAGCGCGACCACGCTGATGACGACGACGGGCTACCCGGGGGTGCCGCGGCCGGTCGGACCGCCGCAGCTGCTGCCGCCGCCCCCGCCGCCGGGCACGACCTCACCGGTGGACATCACCTCGACCGAACCGGACGAGACCAGCGATTCCGTCGTGCTCCCGCCGCCGGGCGACGATTCGTCGGCGCCGGCACCGCCGCGGCCGACCGGGCCGCCGGACACCGGGACTCCGGCCCCGCCGCCGCCTCCTCCGCCGCCCCCGCCGACGACGCAGCCGCCGACGAGCCCGCCGACCACGAGCCCGCCGCCCACCACTCCGCCGGACACGACGTCCCCGCCTCCGACGGAGACGACGTCGGGCGGTTCCGGTTCGCCGTCCGCCTCGCGCACGGACGAGTCGGCGCCGCCGCAGCGCTCCAGCGCGGAGTCCACCACCGCGCCGCCGACGTCGGCACCCTCCTCGGAGGCGTCCGAGCCGACCGCGCCGCCGGGTTCGTCCGGAACGCGCTGATCGCCGCGGTCCGCACCCGTTCGGACCGCGGCGATGCACCGATCGCCCGACACCGGTGATCAAATGGTGCATTCCCGCGTCCGGCTGCGGAAGTGACCCGCGGCGCCGTGCTAAATACAAGTCTCATGTCCCCGAGCACGCCGTACCCGAGGAGCCAGTTCCGCCGCCCGCCGAGTCCGGCGGTGCGCACGCACGACCTGACCTTGAGGCATCAGCGATGAGCGAATCAGAGGTGAGCCCCGCGGCCGGTGGCAAGCGGGGCCGCAAGCAGTCGCGGCCCGACCCGGCCGACGGCCCGGTCGCCGCGTTCGCCTATCGGCTGTGCGAGCTCAAGGAGTCCGCGGGCGATCCGTCCTACGACCGGATGCGCGGCGACTTCGGCGCCGCCGCCTCGAAGTCGGCGCTGTCCTCGGCGGCGCGCGGCCAGGACCTGCCGTCGTGGGAGACGTCCTGGGAGTTCGTGCGGAGCCTGGCGGTCGGAGTCCTCGCCCAGGACTCCGAGACGGTCCGCCGGGAGTGGCTGCGGCGGTGGGAGCACGCCCGCGCGGCGGCCGAGCAGCCACCCGTCCCGGAGGAGACCCCGGCACAACCCGAGGCGACGGTTCCCCCGGTGCGACCGGACGAGGAGCCCGATCCGGACTCCGGATCGGCAGGCGCGCGCCGCCGCGGCTGGATCTTGGCGGGCACGGGGCTCGCGGTCGTGCTGGTGGCGGTCGCGTTGAGCGCGTACCTGCTGTCCGGCCCGGAGCGGCCGATTCCCAGCGACGCGTCGCTGATGGTGCGCGAGACGATCGAGGACGGCACCCCGATCGCCGCGGGAACGAGCTTCGTGAAGTCCTGGGAGATGATGAACGTGGGCCGCGTCCCGTGGACCGGCCGCTACCTGGAGCAGACCGGTGAGCGGATCGGCGACGCCGAGTGCACCGCGCCGGAACGCGTGTGGATTCGCGACACTCCGCCGGGAGAACGGGTCTGGATCACCGTTCCGGTGCTGGCGGGCGACAAGACCGGACAATGCAAGCTCCCGTGGAAGATGGTGGACGAGAACGGTGATCTGTTCTTCCCGGATCAGGCGTTGCGGCCCGTTTTCTTCGACATCACGGTGACTCCGGCGGAGAACTGAGCGCACCGTTCGGAGGGGGCGCCTTCGTCCACCCGTCGCGAACGAAGGCACCCGCCACCTCTTCCCCAGGGGTTGATCTCCACGCCGACCCCCCAGATCGGCGCGTGGACTTCCCCTTTTTCCTGCGGTTCGAGTGATCGCCGCAGACATGCCAGGCGGACCTGACCCCCAGTGCGGCGATCGCTCCGGCACCCGATGAGCGGTCCCCCAGTGAACCGCCGCCGCTGCCGTGACGACTACGTTTCCAGGACTCGCCCGGCCCGCCAAGCGATCATTGGCCGGTCCCGCCGATTTCAATGTCCACGCAGGTCAACGAATTGACCAGGAGTCAAAACAGCCCTCAAGCCGGGTCGCCGCGCACCAGCAGGTCGGCGTGCGCGCGGGTGGGTGCGACGACCTCCGCGTTGCGCTCGTCGCTGCGCAGCACCCACCGCCGCGCCTCGTCCCTCGATCGGCCGTACCGCTCGTGGCGCGCGATGAGCCGGGAGAGGCGTTCGTCGTCGTCGGGTGCGAGGAACCACGATTCGTCGAGTAATTCCCGGACCTGGTTCCACGGCGGCACGTCGAGCAGCAGATAATTGCCTTCGGTGATCACCAGCGGTGTCGCCGGATCGATCGCGATGGAGCCGGAATAGGATTCTTCGACTTCGCGGTGGAATTCGGGCGCGTACACCGTCTCCGAGTCCTGCTCCCGGATTCGCCGCAGCAGCGCCACGTATCCGGCGGCGTCGAAGGTGTCCGGCGCCCCTTTCCGGTCCCGGCGGCCGAGCCGCCGCAATTCGGCTTCGGCGAGGTGGAATCCGTCCATCGGCACCAGCACGGCGGCCGAGCCCAGTTCGGCGAGCAGCGCGTCGGCGACGGTGCCCTTGCCCGCTCCGGGGGCTCCGGTGATGCCGAGGATGCGCCGCGTTCCGCCCTCGGCGAGGGCGCGGGCGCGGCGGACGAGTTCGTCGATGCTCACGCGTTCTTCCCCCCGCGCAGGGACGTTTCGATGTCCTCCAGGCTGCGGCCCTTGGTCTCCGGCAGCTTCCGGTACAGATAGCTGAGGCCGATGATCCCGAGCACGCCGTAGATCCAGAACAGCCCGGTCGCGGTGAACGCGTTGATCAGGGTGAGCACCGAGATGGAGATGGCGAAGTCCAAGCCCCAGTGCGTGACGGTGCCGACGCTGGATGCCTTGCCGCGCACCGCCGTCGGGAACACCTCGCTGTTGATCAGCCAGATGGCGAGGCCGAGGCTCGCCGCGAACGCCGCCTCGTAGAGCATCAGCCCCACCGTGAGCAGCGTCCCGAGCCCCTGCACGCTGGGCAGCAGGTACAGCGCGCCGAGCCCGAACAGCACGACGATGACGACGCTGGTGCCGCCGATGAGCAGCGGTCGCCTGCCGACCCGGTCGATGAGCAGCAGGGCGATCGCGGTGAACACCATGTTCGTGGCGCCGATGCCCACCGAGGACAGGATCGCCGCTGAGTCGCCGAGCCCGGCCTGCTTGAGGATGGTGGGCGCGTAGTAGATGACGGCGTTGACGCCGACGAGCTGGTTGGTGGCGGCGACGGCGACGCCGAGCAGCACGGCCGGGCGCAGCCGGGGCCGGAACAGGTCGCGGTAGGAGAACGCGTTCTCCTCGCGCATCGCCTCGCTGATCTCGACGAGTTCCGCTTCGGCCTCGTCCGGGGTGCGGGTGCGCAGCAGCGCGGCGCGGGCCTGTTCGGTGCGACCGCGCGAGAGCAGCCACCGGGGGCTCTCGCTGAGGCCGAACAGCCCGGCGAGCATCAGCAGCGACGGCACGGCGGCGAGCCCCAGCATCCACCGCCAGCCCCCGCTCTCGGCGAAGGCGTAGCCGACCAGGTAGGACACGAAGATCCCGATGGTGATCATGAGCTGGTTCATGGACACCAGCCGGCCGCGCAGCGCGGGCGGCGCGATCTCGGCGATGTAGGTCGGCACGACCAGCGAGCTCGCCCCGATGGCGACGCCGAGCACGACGCGCGCCACGATCAGCACGGCCACGTTCATCGCCAGTGCCGAGAGCAGCGCGCCGACGGTGAACACCACCGACACCAGCAGCAGGGTCCGCTTGCGCCCGAGCCCGTCCACGACCCGTCCGCCGCCGACGGCACCGGCGATGGCGCCGAGCAGCAGCGAGGCCACCACGACCTGCTGCATCCCGTCGTCGAGCCCGAAGGCGGGCGCGATGTAGAGCAGCGCGGCGGAGATGACTCCGGTGTCGTAGCCGAACAGCAGCCCGCCGAGCGCGGCGATGGTGGAGGCGCCGAGGACGGCGCCGCGTCCTCGCCCCGGGGTGGGTGGTGCGGAACTCATGGGCTGGGGGTCCTCCTCGACGTTTCCCGCGTGCGCGACGGCGTTCGGCCGACGAGACGCTAGAGGACTGCCGACGCCGTGACCAGCATTGCCACGGAATCGATGCACAGCAACCGATTGCCCGCCCGAAACGCCCGACTGATCACCAAAGCCACGGCGAGCAAACCCGCCCGGTGGCCGAAACCCGCGCCTTCGCGGCGAAGCCGTGCCTTGGGCTGCGAAGCAAAGCCTGCATTGCGGCCGAAGGCCGTGCCTGTATGTGCGAAGCACATAGCCCACGTCACAAAGGTGACAACCCGCGGGTTCTCAGTGGCTTCCTCGCGAGGACGGCTTTTTCCCTCGTGGCGGAGCCACTTGGGAAAAAGATCCCGCAGCGAGGAAGACACTGAGGTTCCGCCACCCGACCACCAAAGCAAAGAGATCAGTCATCGACGGTATCGTCGACGAGTTCCCGCACGTAGTCGACGAGGCGGCGGTTGTCGCAGGGGGCGACGGTGCTCCACTGCCTGCCGTCGCCGCTGGCGCGCACGGAGTGCAGGTAGCGCCCGTCCGGGGTGTCGTGGAAGCCGACGACGCGGTCGGAGCGCAGCGGTTTCGCCGAGCGGGTCGGGGTGTGCTCGACGCCGAACTGCCCGCGCATGCCCATGCCTTCGGCCATCCGGGACAGCATCTCGGCGTCGTCGGGTTCCACGCCGAGTCCGCGGAGTTCGTCGGCGAACGCGCGCATGTCCTGCCCGGCGCGCGCGCCGGCGTCCATCAGCACGTCGTGCGGCACGCTCACCGGCCGCCCGCCGCCCGCCGGTCCGTCGCCCGCGACGGAGACGACGGCTTCGGGCAGCGAACCGCCCCGCACCGGCGCGAGTTCGACGATGTCACCGTCCACGATGGTCACGAGCCCGGCGTTGCCGTTGGCGGATGCGAGCGCCCGGATGGAGCGGTCCGGCGCCCAGATCCGCAGGTCGACGGCGAGCTGCGGCCGGTCCAGCAGCACCAGCAGGTCGGCGAAGTCCTCGTCGAGCCGGTCCTTGCCGGGTTCGGCGAGTTGCCGCGCCCGCAGCTGCGACCACGCCTGCGCGACGATGTCGGCGCGCTCGGTGTGCGTGGCGCCCGGACTGGGCACGGTGAGCACGATGTGCCTGCGCTCGGTGAGCCCTTCCGATTCGCACGCCACGTCGAACTCCACCGTCGAGAGCACGATGGGTTCGGCGTCTGCTCCTGGACGCACCGTCAGCCCTTCTTCGGTTCGTCGTCGTCACCGGGCTCGCGGTCCGCGCCGAACACCGGCGGGGCCACGAGGCGGTTGTCGTCGAACGGCGTTTCCTCTTCGTAGTACTTGTTCTCGTGCTCGCTGTCCTCGCCGGAGCCGCCCTGCCCGCGGGTGGCGGCGGGGCCCATCGCGGAGCCGGGAGCGGGTTTGCTGGTGGCGGAACCGCTCGCGGTGCGCCCGGCCGTGGTGTCGCCCGGACCGCCGCCGATTCCGGAGGAGCCGCCGCGCAACGACCCGGCCTTGCCCTTGTCCGCGCCCGCGGAACCACCGCGCACGCTGCCTTCGGGAGTGCCGGCCTTGCCGCCGAGCAGCTTGCTCGCGGCGACCGCGCCGATCCCCGCGACGGCGGCGCCGCCCGCGCCGATGCCGAGGACGCCGCCGAGCCCGATGCCGCCCTGCTTCGGGTCGTCGTGCGGGTTGGTGTCCGGGTCGCCGCCGGTCCCGCGACCGGGCTCCTGCCTGCTGCCGCTGCGCCCACCGCTGACCGGGGTGTCGCCGCCTCCGCCGGAGCCACCGGCACGACCGCCGGTACCGCCGCCGATGGCACCGATCCCGCCGACGCCACCGGCGTATCCGGCAGCGCCACCCGCACCGCCGCCGGGCGAGGCGAACGCGCCGATCCCGGAACCCGCGCCCCCACCGGGCGCCGCGGCCTGCGCGGTGACGGCGGCGGGCTGCATCTCCGGCATGGGCTGGAAGCTCTCGGCCTGCGTGACCGTGGTGTCCCGGTACGAGTTGAGGGCCTGCTGCGCGACCTGCTTGCGGCCGTCGATCTTCTTGGCCTCTTCGTCGTAGTCGCTGGTGTAGCCGAAGACGCCGGCGCCCTTCTCGAAGATGTTCTCGGACTCGTTGTTCTGCATCTCGTTCTGGTTCGGCAGCGTGTTCTTCGCCGACTCGAACCCGCGCCCCTGCGCTTCCACGCTGGTCGCCGAGGTCGCCAACGGGTCCTGCGACTGCTGCATCACCGCGGATTGCTTGGCGGTGGCCTCCTGCGCGATGGCCCCGGCGTTGCCGGTCCACTCGATCTGCAGCTTGCCGAGCTCGGTGCGCAGGGTGTCGTCGAGCTCAGTGACGATCTGCGCGCACTGCTGCAGCGCGGTCGCGGCCTGGTCCATCGACTCCGTGCCGCGCCCGTCCTTGATCTTGCCGATCCAGTCCAGCAGCTCCGGGATGTCGAAGCCCTGGAACCGGAGGTTCCGGATCGGATTCAAATCCTCCACGCCAGCCCCCTCAGCTCGTTCAGCCCTGCGCCTGCAGGTTGGTCACCGCGAACTCCGCCGCCTGCTTGGCCTTCGCGCACATGTCCTGGTTCGGGACGGATCCCGCAATGGTCGGCGTGTAGAACACCTCGAGGGTCTGCCCGTCGGCGACGTCGACGTCCACTCGGCACCCCATTCCCTCGAGCCCAGCACCGTTCTGACCTTGCTCTGCCGGAAAACCTTGCACGGTGTACGTCGCTGCCGTTTCGGGAAACGGGTCCCCGGAACGTTCGACGGCTTGCGCGAGATCCATTGGCAAAGCCTGGACCTGAACGCCGACATCAGGATTCGCGCCAGGAAGGCTCAACCATCCGCACCCGACGTCCTGCCCGGTCAGCGGACTGGACCGGCCTACACCGACGGCTGCTTGCTGTTCGGGGGACAGCAACGTGCAGAGCTCCGCGCTCTGCTTACCGGCGAGCGCCAGTTCCCGAGGCCGTTGGGGAGCAGGCTGCGGCGCAGGTGACATCGAGCCCGAGGGCGGCTGATCCGATCCCTCGCCACCGTTCAACGCACATCCAGTACCGAGCAACCCGACCATCGAGAGCACGGCGGCACAGCGGCTCACACTTGAAAGCACTTGCACGTCTCCCTAGAACCGGGCTTCGCTCGACTTGAACGAGGCCTCGATCTCCTCGTCGGTGAAGCCGTACGCCTTCGCGGCTTCTTCCAGCTGGTTCGCCAGCTCCTCAACGCTCTCGACGTATGAATGCAAGCGTTCGAAGTGCGATTCAGGGCCCACCAGCAAGTTGCGGTTCCAGACGGCTGCGGCAGTGGTGCTGATCTCGTCGCGCGCCGACGCTTGCACCATCAGTTTCGTGCGGAGGTTCTGCAGCTTGAACTTCGCGTCCTCGGCCGCCTCCCCGATCACCCGGCGTGCTGCCAGGACGTTCTCCGGCGTGACGGTGATGGTCTGGCCCGGCCCGCCCGGAGCGGGGGGCGGTGCTGGTGCGGTCATCGCGGGGAACCCCCAAGTCGCGGCTGCTGATCACCAGTGCGACGCAGACAGTAGCAGCGCCGGTTCCACCCCCGACCGAACTTCCGCGAACTTCACACGGACCGCACAGCCGCCACCCGATCGGTCCTCCTCGACCGACCATGGTCCGACTCAGGGAGGTCAGCAGCTGCGGAACCGCCGAAGTTCACGCCGCGCCGCGGTTGGTCAACGTTGACACGAGGCTCTGTTGCCCCCGAACCCTTTTGGACCAGCCCACCTATGATGCCAAGTCATTTGGCGTATCACGTGAAAGTCGTCCTCATCGACGTTCTCCGGCGTCCCCAAGGCATCGACTTGTTCCTTCATCGGCGGGCGAGTCACGTTGGTATAGATCCGAACGTGGGCGATCCCGCACGGAAAGGCTTGGTTGCTGCCCCACGCTTGGCGCAGACCGGCGTTCACCAGCACGTCCCAGGAATCCGCGAACAGGTCCAGGCGGATCTTTCGAAGCGCCTCGAACAGGTTGTCCTCCTCAGCGCTGTACTGGCCGAACGGGCCGGTGCGCCGCAGGTGCACGCCGCCCCTGTCACGGCGGCCCCACTCCGCCAAAGTCCTCACCCGCTCCTTGTTCTCTCTCGGCACACGCCCGCGCACGTAGATCTCTTCCGCGTGCGGAAGTACTTCGTTCCGCTGCTGCTCGGTGGGCACGCAGGCCGGTACGTATCCACCAGCCTCCGCAGGCTTCACCGCAACGTTCCGGATCGCGTCACGGTCAGCTTTCGTCCGCCTCTTGCCATGGCGCATCGACTCGATGACGTGCCAATACTCTTCCCTGTCACCGGATCCCGTCTCCGCACCGACTTCCCAGTTCTTTCGTAAAGTCCACTGCAACCTCGGGCTGTATTCGTAGTCGAGCTCTGCAGACGCGGTCACGTCCAATGCGTCGACCGGATCCGCGTCCGGCGGCTCGCCGTACTCCCGAAATATCCGGACCTGGTCGACCGCACACGGATGCTCCTCGGTAGGCCCCCAAGCGGTGATCAAGGAAGCGTTCACGAGAACGGACCAGCCCCAGCCGTCGTCGTGGAGGTCGGCGCGCAACACCATCAGCGCAGAGAACACGTCGGCGCCGGGCGAGCTGACCGTCTTCGTCGGGAGTTCCAATTCGACATGCACGCCGGTTCCGAGGCGCACCCAGGTCAACCGGGCCTTCTGGAACACCAAAGTCCCAGCATCGGTCGGGGCGGGTCCGTAGACCTGAACCTCGCGGACGTGCCGCTGAGCAGGCTCGGGCTGTGCCATCACGTTCGTTCTGTTCCTCTCCGAACACGCCTGCCCACCACCTGCGCGATACTGGGTCCGGGCATCCGACATCTAGGCGTGCCGTGTTGCTCGGCTGCGGGACTCAAGACTTCCGAGCCTGGAACGCCCTTCGTTCCCGGTCGTACTCGGTCCAGCTCCATTCGCCCGGCCCCACTCGCCCGGCCCACTCCTTGCGCCAGAGCAGCTGCTCGTCCACAGAACCCCCTCCGATCTCACCCAGGTCGTCGGGTAACGCCAGCGCGTGCAGCGAATACGGCTCCGGCGGACGGCCGAACGCCGGATAGATGCGGACTTGGTCGATGTGGCACGGGTACCGGCGGGTGGAGCCCCACGCATTGCGACGGGAAGCGTTGACCAAGACATTCCAACCGTGCTGCTGCAGGTCCGAACGCATCCCGAGCATGGTGGAGAAGACATCGCGCCCAACACTGGCCATGTCGCCCACAGGTAGGACGATGTCCACAAGCACCTCGCCGTCCGTGGTGGGGAACCACGTGATCTGGGCCGATTGGAGTGCCCACTGCTTCGGGTCCTGCGGTGAGGGTCCGTACACGGGAACCTCGCACGACTGCGACGGCCCGTTCTGGATCGGCTCGCTTTGATCGCTCACAGCTCTCATCTCAATCTTGCTTCCAGATCGCGGATCTGCTTGCGTATTTCAACGATGTCCTCTCGGTGCTTCGCCAAATCTTGCGGCCGATGCTGCTCCAGTTCGGTCTGGTAATCGCGCGCCTCCTCATTCGCCTTGTAGAGACGCTGCAAGTTCTCCTCAGCAGCCGCCCGCCAGGACGCCGACGGCGGTTCCGCTGCACGAGGCGGTTCCGACTCGGGGGTGCTCGGCCCGTCACCCGGGTTCATCGGGTCGAGCACGTCTTCGTCCATCCAGTCGGGACGGCCCCTGGGGAAGTAGTCCTCGTCCGGGGAGTTGCGTTCGACGGGTTCCGGTTCCGGTTCGGGTTCGGGGGCCGGGCGGTTCTCGTTCAACCGCGGGCCGTGCTCGTCGTAGCCGTAGGGCGGGTCGAAGTGGCTGCGCTTCTCCACCGGCGGCGCCCCGTCGAACGGGCTGCCCGAGGGTGCTTCCGGGGCGAGTTTGCCGACTCTGCCCACTTTGCCGCCGAGTCCGGCCGCTTTCGCGCCCGCGCCCGCGCCGCCGCCGGCGACGGTGGTGCCGATGTTGGTGGCGGCTTTGCCGAGGGCGGCGGCGGGGTCCTTCTTCCACTCGTCGAGGGAGCCGATGGTCTGGCCCCAGCCCTCCTTCGTGGTGACCATGTGCACGATTCCGGCGCCCGCCGAGAATCCGGCGGAGATCGTGGCCGCCGGGTCCGTCATCAGGTGCAGGGGTTTCGCGGCCATCCCGAGCACGCCCATGCCCATCTCGCCGACCGCGCCGAGCGCTCCGCCGGTGAAGCTCTTGTACGCCTCGAAGTAGGTGCCGCCGGTCGCGCGGGCCATGTCCGCGAGACGTTCCAGCACGGACGGGTCGGGGGCGCTCTCGGCGGCCTGCTTCAGGGCGGTGCGGGTGGCGGCGCTCGCCGAGCGGAGTTCGCTGCGCGCCTGGTCGAGGATCGCCTGCGCTTCGGCCGTCTTGGCCGCGCCGGGGTCTTGGAAGGGCGCGACCCGATCTTCGGGACCGGCCGCTTTCACCTGCGCCGCATGGGCTTTCTCCGCGCGGGCGCTGTCCTGCTCGCCCTGGCGGTGCAGTTCGATCGCGCGGGCCGCCTTGTCCTGCGCGGAGCGCAGCGCGTTGCCGTGGTCGGTGAGCGCCGACGCCGCCTTGCCGAACGCGGCGGCGGCGACGTCCCAGCGCTGCTGCTCGTCGCGCACCGTTTTGCGGTAGGCGTCGGCGGCCGGGCCGGTCCAGGCGTGTTCGGAGTCGATGCGCCGCACCGCGCCGAGCCCGTCGGCGATGCGGCGGAGCGTGTCGGCCTTGTCCCCGGTTCCCGCGACGTCGCCGGGCACGAGTTCGGTGGGGTCGTCGGTGTCGCCCAGTTGCGCCGCCATCAACGATCATTCCACTCGCGCAGAGCGGGGTTCATGACCTCGGCGCCGGCCTGTCCCGCCGTCCACAGGTCGTCACCGACCTGGCCGAACGACTCGCCGACTTCGCCGAGCTCCTCGCCCCAGCCGCCGTAATCGGGCCTGGCGGCCTCGCCCAGTTCGCTCCAGCTCATGTCGCGGGCACCGGCGACCTTCTGCTGATCAGGTGAGGCGACGGTCATGTAGATCTCCTTGAACAGTCCCGAAACCTCGTCGTCCTGACCGCGGTACTCCCGCACGACTTCGGTGAGCTGGTCGGCCATTTCCTGCCCGGTGCGCAGCAGGCTGCCCAGGCCGTGCTCCCACTGGAGGCAGAACATGGCGAGCGCGCCCCGCACCTCGGAATCCTCACCGAGGTCACCGGCGCTGAGCGCCAGGGCTTGCAATCCGGCGCCCGAACCCGCGTCAGCGACGTATCCGCCACCGGGGATCAGGTCGGACAGCGCCTGCACCGTCTGCTCGTGTCCCGCGATCACCGCGTCCAGCGCGGCCGGGTCGATCCCGAAGTTCCCCTCAGGCATCGCGCACCTCCTGCGCCGCCAGCACCAGCTGGTGCTGCTCGCCGGAGTCGACGACGACTCCGACGCTCGGTGGCAGGTAGTGCTCGAACAGCCGCTTCGCGGGCAGCGACACGGTGTTCACCGAACCGTCCGCGTCCGCCATCCCGGCCGCACCGGCGTAGTCGGCGACCCGTTGCCGCGTCGAGAACACGGGCAGCCATTCGCGACCGCCGAGCAGCACCGTGGTGGCCTCGGCGTGCAGGTGGACCGTCGCGTTGCGCAAGGTCGAGAGCAGCAGCGTCGGGTCCGGGCGTTCCTCCGCCGCCTGCCAGCGGCGCGCCGCCAGCACCAGCACCGGTTCGGGTTCCGGCGGAGGCGCCGGCGCCTGCTCCGGGGGAGGCTTAGGAACAGGTCCGAGGAGATCCCCGGACAGCGTCAGCACCTCACGCATCCAGCACCGCCAACATCCTGACCAGCACGTTCATCCGCGTTCTTCCCTTCCGCACCGCCCATTCCCGGCGCCGGCGACCGCCTCCCCCATGAGATGATCTCCAGCGCCCGGAGGACGCTAACAGCGCGGATTCACGCGCGTGGCCACTTCGGAGAACGTCACACGGAACCCGCACCGCGCAGCGCGGCGAGGAAGTCCGCCCACCGCCGAGCGGGCACGACGAGCACCCCGGTCTCCGGCGACTTGGAGTCCCGAACCCCGACGAAGCCCCCACCGGGGGCGACCTCGACGCAGTTGGCGGTGTCCGCGCTGCGGCTGGACTTTCGCCAGTTGAACGCCACCTCTACGCAGTTGGCAGTGGTTGCGCTGCGACTGGACTTCCGCCAGCGGACTTGCTCAACGTGAAGCTGCTTCATGCACGAAGGATGTCACCCATGCTGCTCACGTTGAACAGCTAGATGACGCAGGTACTCGACGGTCTTCTCCGGTGGAAACGCAATCGTCGATAGCTCCTCCCACGCCGCGCGGTAGAGATCGAGATGCTCTTCTTCTTCAAGGAACAGACTGGAGGACAACTGTTCCAACCAGACCAAGCTCGGCTCGTCGTCGTACTCAAGCAGGATGAACGCCCCGGCCATGGCTGCATGAAAACTGACATCGGCCGGCAAGACCTGAACGGTCACGTTCGGCCGCGTGGCCTCGTCCGACAAGTGCCGAAGTTGCCGCGTCAGAGCCCCAGATTCCCCGAAGGGCCTGGTCAGGACTGACTCTTCGAGGATGACGTGCAGTTCCAGCGGTTGCGTTTTGGACAAGAGTCCTCGCCGCGCCATCCTGCTGGACACCAGCTCGTCTACCTCTCGGTTCAGCAGAGAACCGCCCGTAGCCCGAATGATCGAAGTGGCGTATTCGGAGGTTTGCAGCAGGCCGGGGATGCCGAGCGGTTCGTAATGCCGCAACCCCGTCGCTTCGTCCTCGAAGTCGCTCCAGGTCTGCCAGTCCGCCGGGAAGTGCGCGTTGCGCGTGCGCAACCAGCTGCGCTGCTCCGCGTGGCGGGCGATGTCGAGGAGTTCGACGCGGCGCTGCTGGGTCACCTGGTAGAAGTCGAGCACCTTCTCCAGGTCGTCCAGGTAGATGCCGATCTCGCAGGTCTCGATCCGGTTGATCTTGCTGCCGGACATGCCGAGCTCCTTGCCGACTTCAGCGGCACTGACGCCCTTCTCGGCGCGAATCTTGCGCAGGGTCTGCGCGAGACGACGGGACCGGGCGGACGGTCCGGGACGGCGAGGCATCAACGATCTCCTGTCGTTGCGGGGAATGTGCTCCCAGCCTGGCAGGAATGATCAGCTTCCGCGATCACTCGATCGCGTAATTGCGCGCCTTCTTGCGTTCACGCAATTCTTGAAAGCGTGATCCACAACCCCAGGAGGCAGTGATGGACGAGAAGATCGCGCGGTTCGGTTCCGAGAGTCCGCAGCGGGAGTGGCTGTGCCGGTGCAGCGACGACGACGAGGAGATGGCCGTCTGCACCGTCGGGGTCGCCTCCGGCGACGTCGAGGTCTTCGGCCCGGAGTACCAGGGCTACTTCCGCTTGCGCTACAGCGAGATCGCAGTCTTCCGGCACGCGCTGGACGAGGCGATCACCGTGGCCGAACAGGACCTCGCCAGGAAAGCGCGGCTAGGAACTCGGAGCTCGAACCTTGAAGGTGGTCCTGCGGACGTTAAGTGAAGCGTCGCTCGGCGAAAGCTGGACCCGCTACCCCACGCACGTGGGACGGGTCCGCGACGCGGACTGTACTCGGTGGGCACAAGCAAGAACGAGCAGCATGCGCGGGCAAGACCAGAACAGCCAAGGGAAAGCGGCGCAGAAGGCCGAACCCGAGGCTCAGAGCTCGAACCGGTAGCCCATCCCCGCTTCCGTGATCAGGTGCCGGGGGCGGCTCGGGTCCGGTTCGAGTTTGCGGCGCAGTTGGGCCACGTACACGCGCAGGTAGTGGAACTCGTCCGCGTAGGCCGGGCCCCACACCTCCTGCAGCAGCTGCCGCTGCGCGACGAGCCTGCCCCGGTGGCGCACCAGGACTTCCAGCATTCCCCACTCGGTCGGCGTCAGGTGCACCTCCGCGCCCTCGCGGTGCACCTTCTTCGCCGCCAGGTCCACCTGGAACGACTCGGTCCGCACCACCGGTTCGTCCTCGGCCGCCGACACGTGCGAGCGGCGCACCGCCGCGCGCAGCCGCGCCAGGAGTTCGTCCATGCCGAAGGGTTTCGTGACGTAGTCGTCGGCGCCGGCGTCGAGGGCGTGCACCTTGTCGGTCGACTCGGTGCGCGCGGACAGCACGATGATCGGCAGCGTCGTCCAGCCGCGCAGGCCCGCGATGACCTCGACGCCGTCCAGGTCCGGCAGGCCGAGGTCGAGCACCACCACGTCCGGTTTCGCGTCCGCCGCGACGCGCAGCGCCGTCGCCCCGTCGGGAGCCACCACGACCTCGTAGCCGTGGGCGGTGAGGTTGATGCGCAGGGCGCGCAGCAGCTGCGGCTCGTCGTCGACCACCAGGACCTTCGTCATCGCCCCTCCGTCGCCACCGGCAGCGCCAGCACCATGGTGAGACCGCCGCCGGGCGTGTCCTCCGCGCGGATCGTGCCGTGCATGGCCTGCATGAAACCCTGCGCCACGCTCAACCCCAAGCCGACACCGGGCGGGCCCGTGTCCGCGTGGCCGTCGAGGCGTTCGAACGGGGCGAACACGGCCTCCGCGGCGTCCTCGGGCAGGCCGGGGCCGTGATCGACGATGCGCAGCTCCACCCACCGGGCGTGCTCGCTGGCCCGCACGCTCACCCGGTCGCCGCCGTACTTCACCGCGTTCTGCACGACGTTCGCGATGACCCGCTCCAGCAGTCCGACGTCGGCGAGCACGGCGGGCAGCGACTCGTCGGTGTCGACCTCGACGCGCTCGCGGCCCTCCAACCCGGCCAGCGCTCCCGCGACGACCTGGTCGTAGCCCACCGGGTGCAGCTGCGGCACGATCGCGCCCGTCGCCAACCGGGACGAATCCAGCAGGTTGTCCACCAGATCCGTCAGCCGATCAGTGGATTCCTCCACGCCCGCCAGCAGCTCCGCCGTGTCCTGTTCGGACAGTTCCAGGCCGGGGATGCGCAGGCTGCTCACCGACGCCTTGATCGACGCCAGCGGCGTGCGCAGGTCGTGCCCCACCGCGGAGAGCAACGCCGTGCGCAGGCGGTTCGCGTCGGCTTGGCGTTGCGCCTCCGCCGTCTCCGCCACCATGCGCTGCTGGCGCAACGCGACCAGCGCCTGCCCGGCCGCCGCCTCCAGGACCGTGCGGTCGTCCGCGGGCAGCGCCCGGCCGTCGGGGCGGCTCAGCGCCAGGTGCACGTCCGGGGTCACCTCGATGTCCACATCGGACTGATCCGGTCGAGTGCACGGGCGGGCGCCGAGGGACGCGGCGATGGTCCAGCCGTCATCACCCCGCTCCAGCAACGCCGCCGACGAGAGCCCGAAGTTCTCCACCAGCTTCTCCAGCAACCTCGGCAGCGGATCGGGGTGTGTCAGCACCGTGCGCGCGTACGAGGCGAGCAGCGCGGCCTCCGTGCGGGCGCGCGCGGCGCGCTCGGCCAATCGGGCGGCGCGGTCCACCACCACCGCCACCATCAGGCCCGCGCCGATCATCGCGAACACCGTCACCAGCGTGCCCGGATGGCTCACCGCCAGCGAATGCCGCGGCTCCGTGAGGAAGAAGTTCAGCAACCCGCCCGCCAGCAGCGCCGTCGCCACCGACGGAGCGACCCCGCCGACCAGCGCCACCACCACCGTCGCCAGGAAGTAGCCGACCACGTCGGTGGAGAGCTCGAAGTTCCCCAACAGCGCGCTGAGCACCGTCACCAGCGTCGGCAGCACCACCGCCAGCCCCCAGCCCCAGGCCCGGCGCACGCGGGACAGCGGGTTGCGCGCGGGGCGGCGGAACGGGCGCGCACCGGCCTGGCCGTGCGTCACCATGTGCACGTCGATCTTCCCGGAGTGCTGCACGACCGTGGAGCCGATGCCCTCGGCGGTCACCCGCGCCCAGCGCGAGCGCCGCGACGTGCCCACCACCAGCTGCGTCGCGTCCACGCCACGGGCGAACTCCAGCAACGCCTCCGGGACGTCGTCGCCCACCACCGTGTGGAAGCTCGCGCCCACGTCGTCGGCGACCCGGCGGGCCCGAGCCAGGTTCGCCGGGGAGGCACCGGCCAGCCCGTCGCCGCGCAGCACGTGCACCACCTGCAGCTCCGCGCCCGCGCGGGCGGCGATGCGGCGGGCGCGGCGGATCAGCGTCTCGCTCTCCGCTCCGCCGGTGATCGCCGCGACGACCCGCTCCCGGGCCTCCCACGTGTCGGTGATGTGGCGTTCCGCGCGGTAGCGGCGCAACGCCACGTCGACCTGGTCGGCCAGCCACAGCAGCGCCAGCTCGCGCAGCGCCGTGAGGTTGCCGGTGCGGAAGTAGTTGCCCAGCGCGGCATCCACCTTGTCGGCGGCGTAGACGTTGCCGTGCGCCAAGCGGCGCCGCAGGGCCTGCGGGGTGATGTCGGCGAGCTCGATCTGCTCGGCGCGGCGCACCACCTCGTCGGGGACCGTCTCCTGCTGGCGAACTCCGGTGATCGACTCGACGACGTCGTTGAGGCTCTCCAAATGCTGCACGTTGACCGTGGACAGCACGGTGATCCCGGCTTCGAGCAGTTCCTCGACGTCCTGCCAGCGCTTCTCGTTGCGGGAACCGGGAACGTTGGTGTGCGCGAGCTCGTCGACCACCGCGACCTGGGGTTTCCGCGCGAGGACCGCGTCGAGGTCCAGCTCGGTCACCGGCACGCCGCGGTGCACCAGGGTGCGGCGCGGCACCTGCTCCAGGCCGTCGAGCAGCCGCCGCGTCTCCTCCCGGCCGTGCGTCTCCACCAGGCCGACGACCACGTCGGTGCCGCGCGCGCCGCGCCGCCGCGCCTCGCCGAGCATCGCGTAGGTCTTGCCCACGCCCGGCGCGGCGCCGAGGTAGATCCGCAGGTCGCCCCGCTTCATCCGATCCCTTCCTGACGTGAACGGCCACCACCGATCCTGCCGCTCCTGCCGACCGCTCACCCGCTGTGGGCCGCGGCGACGGCGGCGTTGAGCGCGGGCACGGCGACGGTGCGCTCGGCCACGACGCCACCCGAGGTGGACTCCGCGATGAGGCGCTGCACCTGCGGCAGCGGCAGACCCGTCGTGCGGGCGACGCGCGGCGCCTGCAACGCGGCGTAGGCGGGGCTGATGCCCGGATCGACACCGCTGGCCGAGGCGGTGACCGCGTCGGCCGGGACCGCCGCGGGCGCCACGTCCTCGCGGGCGGCGACGGCGGCTCGGCGTTCCTGCACGGCGGCGAGCTGTTCGGCGTTGTCCGCGCTCCGGTTGGAACCGCCGGACGTCGCCGGATCACCCGGGCCGAGGTTCCCCGCCGCCGACGCCGACGGCCGGGTGTGGAAGAACGGGTCCCGCGCCGGGTTCGCGGGCACCGGATCGACCCCGATCAGCTCGGAGCCGACGACCCGGCCGTCCACCACCAGCGGCGAGCCCTCCGCGTGGTCGTGCAACCCCGGCACCCGGCTCACGCCCCACACGGCCAGCGGATACCCGATGCCCAGCAGCACCGTCGCCACCAGCAGCACCCGCAACCCGGTCCCGGCCTGCCGCAACAGCGTCATGAACATGATCTCCCCTCGCTTTCCGGAAACTCGTCAGCCCAGTCCGGGCAGGTGGCGGACGACGAGGTCGATGAGCCAGATGCCGAAGAACGGGGTGATGACTCCGCCCACGCCGAACAGCAGCAGGTTGCGGCGCAGCAGCGACGCCGCGCTCGCCGGGCGGTAGCGGACGCCGCGCAGCGCCAGCGGGATCAGCGCCACGATGATCAGCGCGTTGAAGATCACCGCCGAGATGATCGCCGAGGACGGCGTCGCCAGGTGCATCACGTTCAACCGGCCCAGCTGCGGGTGGATCGCCACGAACAGCGCGGGCAGGATGGCGAAGTACTTCGCCAGGTCGTTGGCGATGCTGAACGTCGTCAACGCCCCGCGCGTGATGAGCAGCTGCTTGCCGATCTCCACGACCTCGATGAGCTTCGTCGGGTCGGAGTCGAGGTCCACCATGTTCCCGGCCTCCTTCGCGGCGGCCGTTCCGGTGTTCATCGCGACCCCGACGTCGGCCTGCGCGAGCGCGGGCGCGTCGTTGGTGCCGTCGCCGGTCATCGCGACCAGCCGCCCGCCTTCCTGCTCCCGGCGGATCAGCTCCATCTTGTCCTCGGGCTTCGCCTCGGCGAGGTGGTCGTCGACGCCCGCGTCCCGCGCGATGGCGGCGGCGGTGAGCGGGTTGTCGCCGGTGACCATGACGGTGCGGATGCCCATCGCGCGCAGCTGCGCGAACCGCTGCGCCATGCCGGGTTTGACGACGTCGGACAGCCGGATCACGCCGAGCACCCGCACGGCTCCGCCACGCTCCTCCGCGACGGCAAGCGGTGTGCCGCCGTCCCGCCCGATGCCGTCGGCCACGTCGTCCACTTCGGACTCGACGGTGCCGCCGCCGGAGCGCACCCACTCGCCCACCGCGCTCACCGCGCCCTTGCGGATCCGCCTGCCGGGCAAGTCGATGCCGCTCATCCGGGTCTGCGCGGTGAACTCGACGGTCTCGCCGGATTCCGCGGGCAGGCCGCCGAAGCGCTCGCGGCAGAACTCGACGACGCTGACGCCCTCGGGCGTGGGGTCGGCGAGGCTGGACAGGCTCGCCACCTCCGCGAGCTCCCGCTCGGAGACTCCCCCGACCGGCACCAGCTCGGTGGCCCGCCGGTTGCCGAAGGTGATGGTGCCCGTCTTGTCCAGCAGCAGCGTGTCCACGTCCCCGGCGGCCTCCACCGCGCGCCCGGACTTGGCGAGCACGTTGCGCTGCACCAACCGGTCCATGCCCGCGATGCCGATCGCCGAGAGCAGCGCGCCGATCGTGGTCGGGATCAGGCACACCAGCAGCGCCGTCAGCGTCACCACCGACAGCGGCGAACCGGAGTAGCCGGCCATCGGCTGCAGCGCGGTGACCGCGAGCAGGAAGACGATCGTCAGCGTGCACAGCAGGATCGTCAGCGCGATCTCGTTCGGCGTCTTCTGCCGCCGCGCGCCTTCGACGAGCGCGATCATCCGGTCCACGAAGGTCTCGCCGGGAGCGGTGCCGATCCGCACCACGATCCGGTCCGAGAGCACCGTGGTGCCCGCGGTGACGGAACTGCGGTCACCGCCGGATTCCCGGATCACCGGCGCGGATTCTCCGGTGATGGCGGACTCGTCGACGGTGGCGATGCCTTCGACGACGTCGCCGTCGCCGGGGATCACCTCGCCCGCCTCGACGACCACCCGGTCGCCGACGCGCAACGCGGTGCCCGCGACGGATTCCTCGCCGTGCTCGGTGATCCGGCGTGCGACGGCTTCGGATTTGGCGCGGCGCAACGAATCGGCCTGCGCCCGGCCACGCCCTTCGGCGACCGCTTCGGCCAGGTTCGCGAACAGCACGGTGAACCACAGCCACGCCGCGACGACGATGCTGAACACACTGGGTTCGACGACGGTCAGCGCGGTCACCAGCACCGATCCCACCCAGACCACGAACATGACGGGGTTGGCGAGCTGGTGGCGCGGGTGCAGCTTGCGCAGCGCGCGGGGCAGCGCGGCGAGCAGCTGGCGCGGGCTGAACGCCCCGGCGGCCACGGCCCGTTCTCGGTGCGGCGCCTGCTTGTCCGGTGGGGTCAGGACGGTGGTCATGCCAATGCCTCCGCGATCGGGCCGAGCGCCAGCGCGGGCAGGAACGTCAGCGCGGCGACGAGGACGACGGTGCCGGTGAGCAGGCCCGCGAACAGCGGACCCGTGGTCGGCAGGGTTCCGGCGGTGGCCGGGACGCGCCGCTGCCGGGCGAGCGCGCCTGCGAGCATCAGCACCGCCATGATCGGCACGAACCGGCCGAACAGCATGGCCAGCGCCAGCGTCACCTGGAAGAAGTCGCCGGTGGCGGTGAGCCCGGCGAACGCGCTGCCGTTGTTGTTGGCCGCCGAGGCGTACGCGTAGAGGACCTCGGACAGGCCGTGCGCGCCGGAATTCCCCATCGCCGCCGAAGTCGTGGGCAGCGCGATCGCGGTCCCGGTGCCGAGCAGCACCAGCGTCGGCATCACCAGGATCGACAGCGCGGCGGCGGTGATCTCGCGGCGGCCGAGCTTCTTGCCCAGGTACTCCGGGGTCCGCCCGACCATCAGCCCGGCCAGGAACACCGCGATCACGGCCAGCACCAGGATTCCGTAGAGCCCCGCTCCCACTCCGCCGGGCGCGACCTCGCCGAGCAGCATGTTCAGCAGCGCGACACCACCGCCGAGCCCGCTGAGGCTGTCGTGCGCCGAGTTCACCGCACCCGTCGAGGTTCCGGTGGTGACCACGGCGAACAGGCCGGACAGGTACGTCCCGAACCGGGCCTCCTTGCCTTCCATCGACGCGCCGGCGGCCAGCGCGGCCGGACCGTTCGGGTGCGCCTCGGCCCACCACGCGATCGCGAGCATCGCGGCGAGCAGCCCGCCCATGACCGCCAGCAGCGCCCGGCCCTGCCGCCGATCGCCGACCATCGTGGCGAAGGTGCGGGTCAGGCAGATCGGGATCAGCAGCATCAGGAACACCTGCAGCAGGTCGCTGAGACCGCCGGGGTTCGAGAACGGGTGCGCCGAGTTCGCGTTGAGCACGCCGCCACCGTTGGTGCCGAGCACCTTGATGGCCTCCTGGCTAGCGACCGGCGCGGTGGCGATCGTGTGCGGCTGCCCGTCGAGGCCCACCACGTGCAGGCCCGGCGCGAAGCTCATCACCGCGCCGAGCGCGACCAGCAGCACCGCAGCCACGGCCGCGACGGGCAGCAGGATTCGCACCACTCCCCTGGTCAGGTCCACCCAGAAGTTCCCGATGCGGTCGGTGCCGGAGCGGCTGAACCCGCGCACCAGCGCGACGGCGACGGCCATGCCGACCGCCGCGGACAGGAAGTTCTGCACGGTGAGCCCGGCGACCTGCACGGCGTGGCCGAGCACCTGCTCCGGCACGTAGGACTGCCAGTTGGTGTTGGTCGCGAAGCTGACGGCGGTGTTGAACGCCATCGCGGGTTCGACGGCGCCGCGCCCGAAGTTCCACGGCAGCAGCGCTTGCACCCGCTGCAGCAGGTAGAGCAGCGCGACCGAGACGAACGAGAAGCCGAGCACGGCGGCGGCGTAGGTGCTCCAGCGCTGGCCGGAGTCGCCGTCGACCCGCAGCAGGCGGTAGAGCCACCGCTCCACGCGCCAGTGCCGGTCGTCGGTGTAGGTGCGCGCCATGTGGTCGCCGAAGGGGCGGTAGACCACCGCGAGGGCGAGGACGAGGAGGCCGACCTGGACCAGGCCGACCGCGAGGGTGGACATCAGAACTTCTCCGGCCTGATCAGGGCGACGAACAGGAAGACGACGAGCAGCAGCGCGAGCGCTCCGCCCGCGATGTCGGCCACGAGCGCGATCACAACCGCTCCAAACCGCGCAGGGACAGCGCCAGCACGAGGAATCCGCCGATCAGCAGCACGGCGCAGGCCAGGTCGGCCATCGCTGCGCCCCCTTCTCCGGTGCACCGGGCGCCCCGGTGGCGCCCTCCGGCCACCACTCAAGTCCTGCCGCGGCGGCTCGGACAGGTCTCTGACACCGGTTTGACGCGGGCGGCCGCGGTCTTGACGCGTCCCTTACGGAACTCCGGCGGAGCGGTTCAGGTTCACCCGTGCGAGTGAGGCAGTGGCGTCTTTCACTCCTCCGGCGGCAGCGGCCGTGTTACGACCGCGTTACCTGCCCAGATGCCCGCACCGAACACGCACAGCTACGGATTTTCGCCCGTTTTGGCTGGTCTGGGCGTTGTGTCGCCGAAAATCGACATCCCGAAATTGGTTTCGTCGATGCAACGAAGTAGTTACCTTGCCTAAGTAAGAACCTTCGCGAAGGGAGCTACGCCCATGTGCGGCATCTCCGGCTGGATCGACTTCCGCCGAGACCTCACCCGTGAACAGCCCGTCATCGACGCCATGTGCGACACCATGGCCTGCCGCGGGCCGGACGGAGCCGGGACCTGGGTCCAGCCCCACGCAGCGCTCGGCCACCGCAGGCTCGCGATCATCGACCTGCCCGGCGGCGCGCAGCCCATGGAGGTCGACACCGCCGACGGCAAGGTCGGCATGGTCTACAGCGGTGAGGCCTACAACTTCACCGAACTGCGCGACGAACTGCGCCGGCGCGGCCACTCCTTCGACACCGACAGCGACACCGAGGTCGTGCTGCACGGCTACCTCGAGTGGGGCGCAGGCGTCGCCGAGAAGCTCAACGGCATGTACGCGTTCGCCGTGTGGGACACCCGCACCGACCAGCTGCTGCTGATCCGGGACCGGATGGGCATCAAGCCGCTGTACTACCAGGAGACCGAGAACGGGATCATGTTCGGCTCCGAGCCGAAGGCCATCCTCGCCAATCCCGAGGTCGAGAAGGTCGTCGACGCCGACGGGCTGCGCGAGCTGTTCTCCGTGACCAAGTCGCCCGGCAAAGCCATCTGGCAGGGCATGCGCGAAGTCGTGCCCGGCACCGTGGTCACCTTCGACCGCAACGGCCTGCGCGAGCACACCTACTGGAGCCTCGACGTCGCCGAGCACACCGACGACCAGGAGACCAGCGTCGCGCACGTGCGCGAGCTGCTCGACGACATCGTGCGCCGCCAGCTCGTCGCCGACGTGCCGCGCTGCCTGCTGCTGTCCGGTGGCCTCGACTCCAGCGCGCTGACCGCGCTGTCCGCCCAGCAGCTCGCCGAGCAGGGCGAGAAGGTCCGCAGCTTCGCCGTGGACTTCGTCGGGCAGACCGAGAACTTCAAGCCCGACGAGATGCGCGCGACGCCCGACGGGCCGTTCGTGCAGGACGTGCACAAGCACGTCGGCTCGCAGCACCAGGACATCGTGCTCGACCCGCAGGCCCTGGCCGACCCCGCCGTGCGGCGCGCGGCCGTGCAGTCCCGGGACTTCCCGATGGGCCTCGGGGACATGGACAACTCGCTGTACCTGCTGTTCAAGGCCATCCGCGGCCACTCGACCGTGGCGCTGTCCGGCGAGTCCGCCGACGAGGTCTTCGGCGGCTACAAGTGGTTCCACGACCCGAAGGTGCAGCAGGCCCGCACCTTCCCGTGGCTGGCCGCGTTCGACACCCAGCAGGCCGCGGGCACCCAGATCCTCGACCCGTCGATCTCCTCGACGCTGGACCTGCCCGGCTACATCTCCTCGGAGTACGAGCAGGCCGTCGCCGGGATGCCGAAGCTCGACTCGGACAGCCCGTTCGAGGCGAAGATGCGCGAGATCAGCTACCTGCACCTCACCCGCTTCGTCCGGATGCTGCTGGACCGCAAGGACCGGATGAGCATGGCCGTGGGCCTGGAGGTCCGGGTGCCGTTCTGCGACCACCGGCTCGTCGAGTACGTGTTCAACGCGCCGTGGTCGCTGAAGACCTTCGACGGCCGGGAGAAGAGCCTGCTGCGCGGCGCGTCCGCCGACGTGCTGCCGAAATCGGTGGTGGAGCGGGTCAAGAGCCCGTACCCGTCCACCCAGGACCCGGCCTACGCCGCCGAGCTGCAGAAGCAGGTCAAGGAGCTCATCGCCAACGGCGACCGCGCAATGGAGCTGCTCAACGCCGACTGGGTGCGCAAGGCCGCGGACCTCGATCCGTCCGAAGTGGACACCCCCACCCGGAACGTGTTCGAGCGTGCCCTGGACGTCTCGGTGTGGTTCGACCTGCACAACCCGACGGTGAAGATCTGACCACCCCCGCCACGGGTTGAGTCAACGGACCGTTCGTCCAACGCTGGGCGAACGGTCCGTTCGTCGCCACCGGCGAGTGCCGACGCCCGCGAGCGGGTGGCCTCCGGGCTCGACGCGCGGGACCGGACCGCCCGATCACGTCGGTCGAACGGTCCGCTCACCTCACCCGGCGCGGGGGCCCGGCGGGAATCCGTGGCGGCGGGCGAGCAAGGCGGCGCCCCCGGCGAGAGCCGCGAGCACGACCGCCGCCCACGGGAACGCGACGGGCCCCGGAGTCGCCAGCAGCACCGCGCCGACGGCGCCGCCGCCGAAGATGGCCATGTTGAACACCACGGTGAGCAACGCCTGCGCGAGGTCGATCTCGCTGCCCGCCGCATCGGCCGAGGCGGTCTGCACCTGGACGGAGGAACCGCCGAAGGCCACGCCCCAGAGCACCGTCGCGAGGTAGAACAACGGCGGCACGTCGCCCCACAGCCCGAACAGCACGCCGGCGAGGCCGAACACGGCCACGCTGCCCAGCACCAGCCGACGCAGCGAACGGTCGATCGCCCGGCCGGTGAACCAGATCCCCCCGAGCGCGGAGAGCCCGAACAGCAGCAGCACGAGATCCACCCGGCCCGGAACTCGCACGTAGGCGAGGTACGGGGCGATGTAGGTGTAGAGGATGTTGTGGGCGAGCATCCAGGTGAACACGACCAGCAGCACCGGCGCGATACCCGGGATGCGCAGCACTTGGAGCACCGGCGTGCGCCGCGGCCCGGATGTGCCGGGCCGGTCCGGCACCGCGGCCAGCACCCATCCGATCAGCGCCATCGAGATCACCGACAGCCCGGCGAACGTCGATCGCCAGCCCACCAGCGCCCCGGCGAAACTGCCCAGCGGCGTGCCGATCGACAGGGCGACCGGCGTACCGACCATCGCGACGGCGAGTGCGGTGCCCGCCCTGGAGATCGGCACGATCGCCCGCGTGTAACCGGAGATCATCCCCCACAGGAGCCCGGAGAACGCGCCGGCGACGAAGCGGGCCGCCATTGCGACGGCGTAATCCCCGGCAAGCGCGGTGACGGTGTTCGCGACCAGGAATCCGGCGATCCCGCTCAGCAGCAGCGGTTTGCGCCGGACCGGGGCCGTGAGCCGGATGGCCGGGACGGCCGCGAGGACGGTGCCGAGCGCGTAGACGCTGACGAGCTGCCCGGCCGAGGCTTCGCTGACGTCGAGTCCCGCGGCCAGTTGCGGCAGCAGTCCGGCCGGAGCGGTCTCGGTCATGATGATCACGAATCCGGTCAGCGCCATCGCCAGCAGCGCCGACCACGGCAGCCGTCCGCCGCCGTCCCCCTTTCGCTCGTGCCCCGCCGGTTCGCTCACATCAACTTCTGGATTGGTCACTCCACAAGTATGTGCGAACGGGTGATGACGTTGTCAACGAATTCTGGAACACATAGTCTTGAAGTGTTCGGGAAGGAGCGGGCATGGCACGCACGGGGCGTCCGCGCGAATTCGATCGCGATGCAGCGCTGCAGGCCGCACTGCGGCTGTTCTGGGAACACGGCTACGAAGCGACCAGCCTGGCGCAACTGCGGACCGCGCTGGGAATCTCCTCGGCCAGCTTCTACGCCGCCTTCGGTTCCAAAGAAGCGCTGTTCGAAGAGGTCGTCCAGACCTACATGGCCTCGTTCGGCCGGGTCACGGACGCCGTCGGACGGGAGGACCTGCCGCCGCGGGACGCCGTCGAGCAGGTCCTGCGCGCCTCTGCCCGGACCCAGGCCGACCCCACCCACCCGGCGGGCTGCCTGCTCGTCCTCGCCGCAACCGTCGGCTCCGCCGATCACGGAACCGTCCGAGCCTTGCTGACCGAGCGCCGGGCGGTGGTGCGGCGCAACGTCGCGGCCTGCGTGCGACGGGCGGTCGCAACAGGCGAACTCGACGCCGAGACGGACCCGGAGAACCTGGCCGTGGTGTTCACCTCGTTCATGTACGGCCTGTCGATCGAAAGCCGCGACGGCGCGACCCCGGAAAGCCTGGACGCGGCGATCACCCACCTGATGAAGGTGTGGGACGACGCCCGCTCCGAACCGGCGTCCTGAAGCCGCCGGACCCGTCAGCTCAGCGGGATGAGGAGGCGGAAGGTGGAGCCTCCCGCCGGGTTCGCGGTGAGTTCGACGCGGCCGTTGTGGGCCTCGGCGATGGCGGCGGTGATCGCCAGGCCCAGGCCGGTGCCGCCCTCGGAGCGCTCGCGGCCGTCGTCGACGCGGTAGAACCGGTCGAAGATCCGGCGCGCGTGCTCCGGCGGGATGCCCGGACCGCCGTCGCTGAGCGAGACCACGCCCATCGGCGTGCCCGGCTCGATCGCGGCACCCGCCGCGAACACGTCGTCGCGCGCCGCCCCGTGCTCCACCTCCACCCGCACCGGGGCGCCCGGAGTCGTGTGCACCAGCGCGTTCGTCATCAGGTTCGTGAGCACCTGCCGCAGTCGCGGCCCGTCGCCGAGCACCCGCACCGACCGCCGCGGCACCACCAGCTCGATCTCGCGGCCGGTGTCGCGCACCCGCGCGTCCCCCGCGACGTCCCGCGCCAGCGGCACCAGGTCCAGGTCCACCAGGTCGATCGTGCGCTCCCGGTCCAACCGGGCCAGCAGCAGCAGGTCCTCCACCAGGTCGCCCATCCGGACCGCTTCGCTCTCGATGCGCGACATCATCAGCCGCACGTCCTGCTCGCCCGGCGACTCGCTGCGCCGGTACAGCTCGGCGAAACCCCGGATCGAGGTCAGCGGCGTGCGCAGCTCGTGCGAGGCGTCCGCGACGAACCGGCGCAACCGGTGCTCGGACTGCTCGCTCTGCTGCAACGCCGCCACCAGCCTGCCCAGCATGGTGTTCAGCGCCGCGCCGAGCCTGCCCGTCTCGGTGCTCGGGTCCTGGTCGGCGATGCGGCGGTCCAGTTCGCCGGTGGCGATGGCGTGCGCGGTGTGCTCGATGCGGGTCAGCGGCCGCAACCCCAGCCGCACCGTCACCATCGACACCACCGCCAGCACCGCCACCACGATCGCGCCGACCACCAGCTCGATGATCAGCAGCCATTGCAGCGTCAGGTCCACGTCACCGGTCGACAGCGCCAGCGACACGCTCTCCCCGTCGGACCTGGTCTCGGTGAGCACGCGCCAATCCGCGCCGCCGGAACCGTCGGGCACCGTGATGACCCGGCCCTCCGGACCGGGGTGGCGCAGCATCGGCTTGCCCGGGTCGGTCTCCGTCGGCCCGATCACCTTCCACAGCTCGCCGTCCGCGGTGAAGAACAACGCGCGGAAGTCCGTGGGCAGGTTCGGGCCGCGACCCGGTTTCTCGTCGGGCATCGGCGGCGGGTGCCGATCGTCCACCCATGGCCGGGACATCTCGTGCAACCGCCCGTCGAGCTTGTCCATCAACGAGTTCCGCAGCAGCAGCTGGCTCGCGAAACCCATCGCGACCAGCCCCGCCACGGTGGCGCCGATCAGCACCAGCAGCAGCCTGCCGCGCAACGTGCGGGCGAACCGCCGCATCCCGGTCAGCATCGGGCGCGCTCCTCCGGCGGGATGCGCAGCACGTAACCGACCCCGCGGATGGTGTGGATCAGCGCGGGCGAGGTGAAGTCGACCTTGCGGCGCAGGTAGCTGATGTAGGACTCGACGATGCGGCTGTCCCCGCCGAACTCGTAGTTCCACACGCGGTCGAGGATCTGGCCCTTGCTGACCACCTTCTCCGCGTTGATCAGCAGGTAGCGCAGCAGCTTGAACTCCGTCGGCGACAGGTTCACCAGCCGCCCGTCCCGGCGCACCTCGTAGGTCTCCTCGTCGAGCTCCAGGTCCTGGTAGCGCAGCCGCGAATCCGGCTCGGCGACCTGCGCGGGCTGGGCGCGGCGCAGGATCGCGCGCAGCCGCAGCACCACCTCGTCCAGGCTGAACGGTTTCGTCACGTAGTCGTCGCCGCCCGCGGTGAGCCCGGCGATGCGGTCCTCCACGGCGTCGCGCGCCGTCAGGAACAGCACCGGCACGGCGTCACCGCCGTCGCGCAGCCGCCGGGCCACGGTGAACCCGTCCTGGTCCGGCAGCATCACGTCCAGCACCACGATGTGCGGGCGGAAGTCGCCGGCCGCGCGCAACGCCTCGGCCCCGCTCGCGGCGCCGCGCACCTCGAAACCGCTCAGCCGCAGCGCGGCGGTGAGCAGCTCCAGGATGTTGGGTTCGTCATCGACGACCAGTACCCGCGCCGACGGCGCCTTCGCATCAACCACCGGACCAGGATCTCTCACTCATCTGGGGACTCGCTGAACAGATGCTGGGAACCCGGTGGGACGGGGAATCCCCGGTCCCACCGGGCAGGGACGTCAGCCCCGGCAGTCGTAGAGGCCTTCTGAGGTGCCGCCCTCGCCTTGTTCGGCGGCGGCTTCCTCGCCCCCGTAGGCGGCCGGGTCGACCAGGGCGCAGTGCTGCCGCACCCACTCCTGCCGCTCGCTCGCGGCGCCGCCCTGACCGCCGGGCATGCCCTGCGGCCGGCCGTCCCCGGCCTGGTCGCCCTCGTTCTGGCCGCCGGGAGCCCGCCCCGGGCCGCCCCCGCCGGGACCACCCCGGCCACCGAGCTGCACGAAGCCGAGTTCGCCCTGCTGCCGCCACTGCTCCAGCAGCTCCACCGACGGCGCGTCGTCGCTGCCCATGAAGCCGCCCATGCCGATCACCCGGAGATCGCTGTTGATGATGTAGGAGCCCGCGCCCATCGCGCCGCCCTCGACCGCCAGCGGGATCTCCCGATCACCGGCGCCGCCGGTGACGTAGGCCAGCAAGGACCGCTGCTGGTCGCTGAGCGATTCCCCGCCCATGCCACCGGGCATCCCGCCCTGCGGCCGGGCGCCGCGACCGTCCCGGTCCTGCTGATCCGGCCGATCGCCACCGCCCTGACCGGGCATCCCGGGCGGGCCGCCGCCACCGGGACCGCCCATCCCGGTGGACGGCCCGGCCGTCGGGTTGGCGCCGCCCATGCCGCCGGTGGATCCGGCGAACGCCGTTGCCGCCGACCACGTGCTCGGCACCGCCAGCAGCGCCGCCAGCGACAGCGCCAGCGCGACCGCGCCCAGCCGCGCCTTCCGGCGGCCCAGCAGCAGCGCGAGCACCGCGGCGACGCCCAGGCCGATCGCGAGGTACCCGGCCCAGCCGTTCCAGTCCGGGTCGCGGAACACCAGCACCGCCGCCCACCCCACGGTGATCACCACACCGAGCGGCAGCAGCACCCAAGCCGCGCCCTCCGGCCGCCGGTAGGCCGCCCAGAACCGGACGAGCCCGGCACCGGCCACCGCGCCGACCGCCGGGGCCAGCATCGTCGTGTAGTACGGGTGCATCGTGCCCTGGGCGAAGCTGAACATGAGCCAGATGAAGCCCAGCCAGCCGCCCCACAGCACCCAGCCGGCCGCGCGGAACCGATCGCCCGGCTCGCCCGCACGCCGCCGCAGCACCGCGCCACCGGCGACCGCGACCAGGACCAGCAGGCACAACGGCAGCAACCAGCTGATCTGGCCCGCGAGCTGCTCGTTGGCGAAGCGCAGCACACCGGACTCACCGGAGAAACCACCGCCACCACCGGGACCACCGCCGCCTGGGCCGCCACCGCCGCCGTTGCCCTCGCCGCCGAGGATCCGCCCGAACCCGTTGTAGCCGAAGATCAGATCCCAGGCCGAGCCGTCCTCGCTGCCCCCGACGTAGGGCTTCGGCGACGGCCACAGCATCGTCACCGCGACCCACCAGAACGACGTGACCAGCACCGTCACCGCCGCCACGGCCAGGTCGACCGCCTTGCGCGCCCAGGACGCCTCGCGCCCCACCAGGTACACCGCGATGAACACCGGCAGCAGCATCCACGCCTGCAGCATCTTCGTGAGGAAGCCGCAGCCGATCAGCGCGGCCGACAGCACCAGCCACCAGGTCGCCCGCGACGAGCGCTCGGCCCGCAGTGCGCGGGTCAGCGCGTACGCGGCGGCCACCACCAGCAGCACCAGCAGCGTGTCCGGGTTGTTGTCCCGGTTGATCGCCACCGTGATCGGCGTCAGCGCCAGCACCAGCGCCGCGAGCAGCGCCGCGTGCTCCCCCGCCCATCGGCGCACCGTGCGGTGCAGCAGGAACACTCCCGCCACGCCCAGCACGGCCTGCGGGAGCAACACGGCGAACTTGTTGTAGCCGAACACCTGCACCGAGATGACCTGGACCCACAGCGCCATCGGCGGCTTGTCCACCGTGACGACGCCCGCCGGGTCGAACGCGCCGAACAGGAAGTTCTCGAAGCTCTGCGACATCGACTTGACCGCCGCCGAGTAGTACGTGTTGCCCCAGGAGTCCCCGATCCCCCAGGCGTAGAGGACGGCCGAGAGCAAGCAGATCGCCGCGAGCGCGAACGGTTGCCACCGGCTCCGGGCGGGTGCGTCGGCGGCGTCCGATCGAGGCGCGCCGAGAGCGACCGTGGTCATGCGGATTCCTTTGCAGAGGTGGAGGGAGCGGAAGCGGAGCGGAAGACCCAGGACCGCAGCAGCACGAACCGCAGCGCGGTACCGACGACCGACGACGCGACCAGCACTAGCACTTCGAGCCAGCGCGAGGCGTCCGGCACCGCCGCGTCCAGCGCGAGCAGCGCGCCCGAGGTCACGACGTAGTACAGGGCGAACACCACGAGCCCCTGCACGTGCACCCGGCCGGAGGCCGCGGACCGGCCGACGAAGGTGAACCGGCGGTTCGCCTCGGTGTTCCACAACGTCGTCACCGTGAGCGCCACCAGGTTCGCCAGCAACGGCGGCCACCACGACCGCAGCAGCGCGTAGAGCACCGAAGTGACCACAGTGGACAGGATGCCGATCAGGCCGAACGAGAACAGCTGCCACAGCAACCCGTTCTCCCGCTCGGCCAGCACCGCCTGCGGGTGCGCGGCGCGCGGTTCCGGGCGCCGCGGCAACCCCGGCACCGTCGCCGCGCCGGTCACCTTCGCCCGCGCCACCCGCAGCAGCCCCGCGAGGTCGTCGGTGGCGGTCTTGGCGACGTTGACGCGGGTGTCGACGTCCTCGACCCAGTCCACCGGAACCTCGTGCACCCGCAGGCCGTTGTGCTCGGCCAGCAGCAGCAGCTCGGTGTCGAAGAACCACGCGTCGTCGTGCACGTGCCGCAGCAGCGGCTTCACCACGTCGGTGCGGGCCGCCTTGAAACCGCACTGCGCGTCGGAGAACCGCGCGCCGTGCGTCCAGCGGACGACCTTGTTGTAGCCGCGCGAGATCAGCTCCCGCTTGGCACCCCGGACCGTGCGCGAACCCGGCGCCAGCCGAGAACCGATCGCCAGGTCCGAATGCCCGTTGACCAGCGGCGCGACCAGCGGCAGCAGCGCGTCCAGCCCCGTCGAGAGGTCCACGTCCATGTAGACCACGACATCGGCGTCGCTGTAGCCCCACGCGGTGCGCAGCGCCAGGCCGCGGCCCTTGCGGTCCAGGTGCAGCACCCGCACGTTCGGCATCGCCTCGGACATCTCGTTCGCGACCCGCAGCGTGGCGTCGGTGCTGGCGTTGTCCACGACCGTGATCGACCAGTCGAACGGGAAATCGTGCTCCAGGTGCTCCCGCAGCACCTGCAGGCAACCGGGCAGCGACCGCTCCTCGTTGTGGACCGGGATCACCAGATCGACCGTCGCCGTCTCACGCGCCGTCGCCTCCCGGTGCGCGACCTCGACACTTCCTTGCGGCATCACGTTCTCCCTTTCCGCGTTCTCCCGCTCCTGACGTCACGGCCGGCAGCGGCGGCGACCCGGGTTCCATGGAGCACCGCCGGGTTTTCAAGCGGCTAGGCGCGAGGTGGGAGTTCGCTGGGAATCACGGCCGCCGGGGCACGGGAACCCCGCCGACGGCGCCGAGCGCTCGTGCGCTCCGTCGTCGTACCGGTGGCGAACCCGCCGAGCGGTGACCGTCCCGAGCGCAACGGCGAACGACGGGTGCTCAGCGGCTTCCGCGCGGGAGGGCGACGTCGCCGCACGGCGGCACCTCGATCAAGCGACGACGGAAACCGCCGCGCGGGCATGCCGGGGACCTCGCAGCGGACGTCCAGCCGATTCCCAGGTTCGCCGTCCACCGTCGGGGCCGACGGCGAGCAGAGGAGAAACGCGGTGCGCAAGCTCGAACGGTCCCGGGCGGCCCGGCTGGTGCTGGGCGGCAGCACCGATCCGCCGTGGGCGCGACCGGCGCTGATCGGGGTGCTCGCGGTGGCGGCGGTGCTCGACACCTGGGCGTTGTCGATCAACGAGTGGGCGAACACGTACTACTCGGCCACCGTGCTCGGCATGACGCGCAGCTGGGAGGCGTTCTTCTACGGCTCGCTGGACGCGGCCTCGTTCATCACCGTCGACAAGCCGCCGCTGGCGCTGTGGGCGCAGGCGCTCTCCGCGCGGGCGTTCGGCTTCAACTCCTGGAGCCTGCTGGTCCCGCAGGCCGTGTTCGCGGTGCTGACGGTGCTCGTGCTGCACCACCTGGTGCGCCGGAGCTTCGGGCACGCGGCGGGCCTGCTGGCCGCGCTGGTGCTGGCGGTGACGCCGATCGCGGTGGCGATGGCGCGGCACAACAACCCGGACTCGCTGCTGGTGCTGCTCACGGTGCTCGCCCTGTGGGCGGCGTCCAACGCGATCCGCTCCGGCAAGGCGCTGCCGCTGCTGTGGTGCGCGGTGGCGATCGGGCTCGCATTCAACGTGAAGATGCTGCAGGCGTACTTCGTGCTGCCCGTCATCGCGGTCGTGCACCTCGTCGCCGCCCGGCCGCGGTGGCCGCGCAAGCTGCTGCACCTCGGTGCCGCGACCGCCGTGCTGGTCGTGGTGAGCGCGTCGTGGATGGTCGTCGTGGACTCCGTCCCGGCCGGCTCGCGGCCGTACGTCGGTGGCAGCACCGACAACACGGTGCTCGACCTGCTGCTGGGCTACAACGGGCTCGGCCGCGTCTTCGGCCAGGACCACATCGCCTCCCCCGGCATGATGGGCGGCGGCCCGGGCGGGGGCGGCACGGGCGGCGGCCCGCCGGGCGGCATGCCGGGGCAACTGCCGCCCGGCGGCCCCGGCGGCGGAGGTCCCGGCGGCGGCCCCGGAGGGGGTGGCCCTGGTGGTGGCCCCGGCGGCGATGACGGCGGGCTCACGCGGCTGATCGGCGACCAGGTCGCCGGGCAGATCTCGTGGCTGTTCCCGCTCGCGCTGTGCGGCGCGATCGCGGCGCTGGTGTACCTGCGCCGCCGACCCCGCCACAGCGCCCAGCGCGCGGACTTCCTGCTGTGGTCGGGAACCCTGCTGGTGACGGCCGCGGTCTTCAGCTTCGCCTCCGGCATCTGGCATCCGTACTACACGGTGGCGCTGGCACCGCCGCTCGCGGCGGTCGTCGGCATCGGCGTGGTGTGCATGGTCCGGCTGTTCCGCGTCTCCACCCGCTGGGGCGCGCTGCTGCCGACGTCCATCGCGGCGACGGGGGCCTGGGCGTACCACTTGCTCGACGACGACTTCGTGCCGTGGCTACCGCCGCTGATCGCGGTGCTCACGGCCGTCTCGGTGCTGGTGCTGGCGCTGCTGCTCGCGTTCCCCCGGCAACGCCGGATCAGGCGGGCGAAGGCCGGGATGGCCGCCGTGCTCGCCGGGATCGTGGCGATGTTGTCCGGACCGACGGCGTATGCGCTGACTCCGCTGAGCACGCCGATCCAGGCGACCTTCCCGTCGGCAGGCCCGTCCGGCCAGGGCGGTCCCGGCGGCGGAGGACCCGGCGGCGGACGCGGTGGTCAGGGCGGGCCGAAGCAGGGACAGCGGGCAACGCCCCCGAACACCGCGCCGGACGGCCGGAACGCCGACGGCACGCGCGGAGGCGGGCCGGGCGGGCAGAGCACCGAGGTCAGCGACGAGGTGGTGCGCTACCTGACGGACAACCACCGCGACGAGACCTGGCTCGTGGCCGTCGTCGGTGCCATGGTGGCCGCGCCGATCATCCTCGACACCGGACGGCCCGTGATGGCGGTCGGCGGCTACAACGGCAACGACCCGGCCCCGACGGTGGACGCGCTGCAGAACTACGTGCGGGAAGGGAAATTGCGCTACGTGTGGACCGACGGCACCTCCGGGGTGCGGAGCACGGGCGGCGAGGTCGACACCCGAGTCGTCGACGAGTCGATGACCTGGGTCGTGCGGCACTGCACGGCCGTCGACCCCGCCGCCTACGGCGACACCGGCGACACCGGCACGGCCGACGACACGACCCGAACTCGGCTCTACGACTGCGAAACCCCGCACTGATGCCGTCCCGCGCCACCCTCCGCCGCACCGCGCCACGCGTCGGCGCCGCGCTGCTCGCGGTGCTGTGCACGGCGAGCACCGCCGCCGCTCCCAGGGAAACCGTTGCGGCGGCACCACTTCCGGTGCCGCCCGCGGCGACCCCGCCGATGGGGTGGAACAGCTGGAACACCTTCGGCTGCGACATCGACGAAGCCGAGATCCGCGGCGTCGCCGACGCGATGGTGCGCTCGGGCATGCGCGACGCCGGCTACCGCTACGTCGTCGTCGACGACTGCTGGTACGAACCGGAACGCGACGCCGACGGGAACCTGCGGGCCGACCGCGCCCGCTTCCCCGGCGGCATGGCCGCGCTCGGCGACTACCTGCACGCGCGCGGCCTGCTGTTCGGCCTCTACATGTCGCCGAACGTCGAGACCTGCGCCCAGCACACCGGCGCCTACCCGGGGCAGACCGGCAGCGGGGACCGCGAGTTCCAGGACGCCCGCACCTTCGCGTCCTGGGGCGTGGACTACCTGAAGTACGACTGGTGCAGCGGAGCCGGTTCCCCGCGCACCCAGCGGGCGGCGTTCACCGCGATGCGCGACGCGCTGACCGCGACCGGCAGGCCCATCGCCTACAGCATCAACCCGAACAGCAACTTCCCCGGCGCACCGGGCGAATCCGAGAGCTGGTGCGGCGTCGCGCACCTGTCCCGCACGACCGAGGACATCCAGCCCGTCTGGAGCACGGGCCACCGCAACGAACACCCGATGGGCGTGCGCGACATCATCGAAGTCCACAGTGGAGTGAACGATCGCCCGGAACCCGGATGCTGGAACGACCCGGACATGCTCGAAGTCGGCGTGCACGACGTCGGCGGCTACGCGGGACTCACCCCGCAGGAGCAGCGCACTCACCTGAGCATGTGGGCGATGTTCGCCGCACCGCTCATCGCGGGCAACGACCCGAGGACCACGACCGCACCCGTCCTGGACCTGCTCACCGACCCCGGAATCCTCGCCATCGACCAGGATCCGCTCGGCGCCGCCGCCACCCGCACCACCGGCGGCGACCACCAGGTGTGGGTCAAACCGCTGCACGACGGCACCGCCGTGGCGCTCTACAACCGCGGCGACGAGCCCGCCCGCATCAGCACCGCCCTCGCCGAAATCGGGCTCAGCGCGAGAATCCATCGCGTCCGCGACCTGCGCGACGGCCGGATCACCGAGACCGCCGACCGCGTCACCGCCGACGTTCCCGCCCACGGCACCGCCCTGCTGCGGCTCGATCAGTAGTGCGCGTTGCGCGGCTTCGGCTGGCACACCGGGCAGCTGTAGGACGAGCGGTTCATGAACGCGTTCCGGCGCACCACCGCCCCGCAGCGCGGGCACGGGCGGTCGGCCTGGCCGTACACCGCGAGCGACCTGTCGAAGTAGCCGGATTCGCCGTTCACGTTGACGTACAGCGCGTCGAACGAGGTACCACCGGCCTCCAGCGCGGTGGACATCACCTCGGTCACCGCCGCCAGCAGCGCGCGCACCTCCGGCCGGGTCAACGTCTCCGTCGGGCGCGCCCAGTGCAGCTTCGCCCGCCACAACGCCTCATCGGCGTAGATGTTGCCGACGCCCGAGACCAGGCTCTGGTCCAGCAGCGCGCGCTTGACCCCGGTGCGCCGCGACCGCAGCTTCGCCACCACCGCTTCGAGGTCGAAGACCTCCTCCAGCGGATCAGGGGCGATGTGCGCCACCGGCGTCGGCAGCAGCACCCCGCCGACCTCCACCTGATCGGCCAGGCTCAGCCCGCCGAACGTGCGCTGGTCGACGAACCGCAGCTCCGGGCCGCCATCGGCGAAGCCGAACCGCACCCGCAGGTGCTTCTCGTCCGGAGTCCCCACCGGCTGCACCAGCAGCTGGCCGCTCATGCCGAGGTGGGTCAGCACCGCCTCGCCCGGCGCCTGCGCGGTACCGACGAACTCGGTGGCCTGCGGCGCCGCGTCCTCGGCGAGCTCCAGCCACAGGTACTTGCCGCGCCGCCGCGCCGCGCGGACCTCGCGCCCGGCCAGCCGAGCCTGGAAGTCCTCCGGCCCCGGCACGTGCCTGCGCACCGCACGCGGATGCAGCACCTCCACGGCGGACACGGTGCGACCGGTGACGTGCTCGGCGACCCCGCGCCGAACGACCTCCACCTCGGGCAACTCCGGCACGAACCCACCTTCCAGCACGCCCGGACCACCAGCGGCCGAGGCGATCAGTTGATCTAGCAGAGCGCGAAAAGGCCGGTCGAGCAGAGGATTCCGCGGCGGATGCCGCCGGAGAGTCCACCGCTCAACCGGCCTCGAAACGGCTCACAGCCAGGCGATCACGCAGAATCGCCGGTGCGAGCAGACCCCTCGGCGGGCTCCGCGGCGGACTCCTCCGCCGCGACGTCTCCGCCACCGGCCTGCTCGGCTTCACCCTGAGCGGCTTGTTCCTGCCGCTCGGACAACGAGCGCCACGCCGCCTCGGCGGCCTTCTGCTCGGCTTCCTTCTTGGTCCGGCCGTCACCCTCGCCGAGGGTGTCACCGGCCACGGACACGAACGCGCTGAACTCCTTGCGGTGATCAGGGCCGCGCTCCTGCACCCGGTACTCCGGCACGCCCTGACCGGTGGCCGCGGTGAGCTCCTGCAGGCTGGTCTTCCAATCCAGCCCGGCACCGCGCTGCGGCGCCTCGGTCAGCAACGACCCGAACAGGCGGTAGATCATGTCCCTGGCCACGTCGATGCCGTGTTCCAGGTACACCGCGCCGAGCACTGCCTCCAAGCTGTCCGCCAGGATGCTCGCCTTGTCCCGGCCGCCGGTGAGCTCCTCACCGCGGCCCAGCAACAAGTACTGGCCGAGCCCGCCCTCGCTGAGGGAACGGGCCACCCCTGCCAGCGCGTGCATGTTCACCAGGCTCGCGCGCAGCTTCGCCAGCTGACCTTCCGGCAGATCCGGGTGCTCCCGGTACAGCCGGTCGGTGATCACCAGTCCGAGCACGGAGTCCCCGAGGAACTCCAAGCGCTCGTTCGGCGGCAGGCCACCGTTCTCGTACGCGTAAGAGCGGTGCGTCAGGGCAAGCGTGAGCAGCTCGGCGTCGAGTTCGACGCCGAGCGCTGACATCAACGGGGCCCGGTCCGTCAAGCGGTTCCGGGACTGCTTTCCCCCCACGCCGCGATCCGCGGGCGTCAGGCGGGCTGGACGACCTGGCGGCCGTCGTACTGGCCGCAGGCCGGGCAGACGACGTGCGGCAGCTTCTGCTCCCGGCAGGCCCGGTTCGAGCACTGCACCAGGGTCGGCGCGGTGGCCTTCCACTGGGACCGGCGGTGCCGGGTGTTGGAGCGGGACATCTTGCGCTTGGGGACGGCCACGACTAGTTCTCCTCTTCGTTTCCGCCGAACCGCTCACGCAGCGCGGCCCAGCGAGGGTCCATCGTCTCATGGGTGTGCTCGGGATCGAGCTCGGCCCACTTCACCCCGCACCCGGTGCACAGGCCCTGGCAGTCCTCACTGCACACCGGGGACGTGGGCATCGTCAGCAGCATGGCGTCCCGCACCGCGGGCTCCAGGTCGATCAGTTCATCGACGACGCGGCTGACCTCGTCCTCGTCGGTGGTGGCGTCGGTCGTGCTGTCCGGGTAGGCGAACAGCTCGCGCAGCTCGATCTCGATCTCCTCGGAGAACTTGTCGAGGCAGCGCGCGCACTCACCCGTGAACTCCGCCGTAGCGGTGCCCGAGATCAGCACTCCTTCCACCACGTTCTCCGCCAGCACGTCGAGCCGGACCGGATCGCCCTCGGGCACTCCGATCATGTCCAGGCCGAAACCGGCAGGCGCCGGCGCACTGCGGGTAAAGCTGCGGCTGCTGCCCGCGCGGTTGCCGAGCTCGCGGGTGTCGATCACCCACGGGCCGACCTGCGGGGCGGCGCTTGCTGCGTCACGGTTCTGGGACATCACGGATCTCGTCGAAGCGAAGGGGCGGGTCAGGTGTGCCAGCCGAAGGCTGAGCGACCGTCCCGGGCCGGTGCTGCTTGGTCCAGGTGCGGTACCGATGGCGTGAACGGCCGGAGCCGTCCAGCTCGCGCGGAGCACCCGGCCGGGCCGGCACCAGGTCCGGCCCACCGCCCGGCCCGCGCGGAGTCAGCACTCCGGAAAGCGGGATCAACGGGCCTCCGTGGGACCGGCCAGGCGACCGGAACGCATCCGGACGGACCTCGCACGGCCATCGGGGCCAGGGTACGCCACGCCTCCGACCACCGGAAATCACCCCGGCGCAAAGCGCGTACCAGGGAGTGGGCCCCGGAAACCGATCTTTCGATCCGCGCCTCGTCCGCGGAGAAACCGATCAGAGTGAGCGAGCGGACCACCGGCGGTCCTCAGCGGCTCCCTCGCGAGAAGTTGATCCCGCAGCGAGGAAGCCGCTGAGCTACCGGCCGAACAGGAGGTCAGTTCTCCTCGTAGGCGTTCGCCCCGGCGCGCGAGTCCTCGTAGTCGAACGGCACGCCGACCGGGCTGCGCAGCTGCTGGCGCCCCTTGCCGACCGTGCGCAGCGTGCGGCTGAGCAGGTCTTCGAAGTCCGCCAAGCGCGAGTCCACGTAGGCGTCGCACTCGGTGCGCAGCCGTTCCGCGTCCTCGTTGGCGACCTCGACGATGCGCCGCGACTCGCTGTGCGCGGCCTGCGCGACCTCGGTGTCGGCGACGAGGCGAGCCTGCTCGGACCGCCCCTCGTGCACCGACTGCTCGTAGGCCGCCCGGCCCGCCTGCACCATGCGGTCCGCCTCGGACTGGGCGCGGCCCACGTAGTCCTCGTACTCGCGGCGACCGGCGGTCACCGACTCCTCCGCGCGGGCGCGGGCGTCGGCGATGAGCTGGTCGGCCTGTTCCTGGGCGTCGGCGATCAGCTGCTCGGCCTCGGCGCGCGCCGAGGAGACGGTGCGGTCCGCCTCCGACCGGGCGTCCCCTATGGCCTTGCCGGACTGCGCCTCCGCCTTGGACACCACGTCATCGCGGTGGTCGAGCACGTCCTGGGCGTCGTCGAGCTCCTGCGGGATCGCGTCCCGCACGTCGTCGAGCAGCTCCAGCACATCGCCACGGGGTACGACGCAGCCCGAGGTCATCGGTACCCCGCGCGCCTCCTCCACGATCGTGACGAGCTCGTCCAGCGCCTCGAAAACCCGGTACACCTCGATCTCCCTGCCGTCGTAGCCGTCCGGAGCGGCAAGCATGACACCAGACTCCGGCCCCGGGGATCACGGGTCGGCCGATCACCAGTGTGCCGCCGCAGGCCATGCGAGGTGTGGACCCTCGCCGCGCGTGTCCCGATTCACGCCGAACGCCACGAACGCGCCGGGTCCCGCTCCCGAGACGACGAACGGGCCGCCCGCCCCGCGTGGGGCGAGCGGCCCGGCGTCGATGCTCTCCTCGTCGAGCGGGCGGAACCCGCGGAGTTCGATCTCGCGGCGCGACGGCCGCCGAGCTCCGTATCGCCCGTCGAGGCCGGGGCGAACCGGTCAGCCGTCGATGTTCGTGATGGAGAAGCTCTCGTAGTGGTCGTCGGTGTAGAAGAACTCCGTGCCGCCACCGACGACGAAGCGGCGGGCGCCGCGGTCGTCGCTACCGGGGGTCTCCACCGTGTACTCCTTGTAGTAGCCGTCCTCGCAGTCCGGCAGGATGCCCTCGCGGTTGGAGAAGGTCTGGTCGTCCTGCGGGTACGGGTAGGGCCCACCGGCCTTGATCAGGTTCACGGTGTCGGTGGCCTCGGGGGGCAGCGCCGAGAGGTCCACCGGGGGGAACTCGGCGGTGTCACCGCACGCGGCGGCGGCGACCTGCTCGGTCTGAGCGGTGACCGGACCGGCGGCCACCGCGGCGGCGGAGACCCCGAACAGGCCCGCGACGGCGAGCAGCCCGGCCAGCAGGACGTTCATGGCTTTCGACGAGATCTTCATGTCGCGGACGCTAACCGCAGGTCATGATCACCTGGCGGGTTGTCGTGAACACGAAGCCGAACGCGAGCACAGTTCACCCGGCCGTGGCTCTACGGTCGATCCGTGACATCTCCCGTTCTCCGGCGAGCCGCCGAATCCGACCTGGACGCCATCGTCGACCTGCTCGCCGACGATCCCCTCGGACGCACCAGGGAACACCCCGGCGACCCCGCGTACGCCGCCGCGTTCGCCGCGATCGACGCCGACCCGAACCAGCTGCTCGCCGTCGCCGACCTCGACGGAGCGATCGTGGGAACGCTGCAGCTGACCTTCATCCCGGGCCTGTCCCACGCGGGCGCCACCCGCGCGCAGCTCGAAGCGGTGCGGGTGCGGACGGACCGGCGCGGCGACGGGCTCGGCCGGGAACTGGTGACGTGGGCGATCGAGCAGGCCCGGCGGCGGGGCGCGGCGATGGTGCAGCTGACCAGCAACGTCTCCCGCGAGCGAGCGCACCGGTTCTACGAACGGCTCGGTTTCGAGCACACCCACGTCGGCATGAAGCTCGACCTGCGCGCCTGAGCCGAGCTCACCACCCGCCTTTGAGCTCGTCTTCCCAGCTGAGCGGGATTGTTCGTCATTTTCTTGTCAGCGGCGAAGCCGCTGAGCAGTGACCAGCTTGAGCAAGGTGACCACCGGCGGGTTCTCAGCGGTTTCCTCGCGAGGACAGCTTTTTCCCTCGTGGCGGAGCCACTTGGGAAAAAGATCCCGCAGCGAGGAAACCGCTGAGGTTCCGCTGAGCGACCCCGCCACGCAAGTCAAGATCAAAGAGCAGGGCGATCAAGAGCCTTCGGCGTTGCGTTCCTGGACGCGCTGCACCAACCGCTGCTCGATCTTCGGCGGCACCAGGCTGGCCACGTCACCACCGTAGGTGGCGACCTCCTTGACCAGGGAGCTCGCCAGGAAGCTGTAGAGCGGGTTGGTCGACATGAACAGCGTTTCGACCCCGGACAGGCGCTGGTTCATCTGCGCCATCTGGAGCTCGTAGTCGAAGTCGCTGACCGCGCGCAGGCCCTTGACGATCGCGGCGATCCCGTTGGTCTGGCAGTAGTCCACCAGCAGGCCGTGCCAGGAGTCGATGCGCACGTTCGGCCACGGCGCGGTGACCTCGCGCAGCATCTCCAGCCGCTCGTCGACGGAGAATAGGCTGCGCTTGCTCTTGTTCACCAGGACCGCGACGACCACCTCGTCGAACAGGCCCGCGGCCCGCTCGATGATGTCGAGATGACCGTTGGTGGCCGGGTCGTAGGAGCCTGGGCACACGGCACGCCTCATGAGGCGGGACGTTAGCACCGGCGGCCCCCGCCCTCAGGCCGGACGTGGCGGGGGTCACCGCGGCCTCGACCGGTCAGATCCACCCCTCGTCCCACGCCTTCTTCGCCGCTTCGACCCGGGTCACCGCGTGCAGTTTGGTCATCGCGGAAGACAGGTAGTTGCGCACGGTCCCCGGCGCGAGGTGGACGCGTTCCGCGATCACGTTCACGGTGGCGCCGTCCAAGGCCTCTCGCAGCGCTTCCAACTCCCTGGCGGTCAGCGGGCAGTCGCCTTCGGTCAGCGCGGCGCTGGCGATGCGCGAGTCGACGTAGCGACCGCCCTGGTTGACGGTCCGGATGATCCGCGGGAGTTCCTCGCTGGAGGTCGTCTTGGTCACGAACGCCGCCGCTCCCGAGGCGAGCGCGCGGCGCAGCGCGGCCGGCCGGGCGTGCCGGGTCAGCAGCACGATCTTCACCAGCGGTACTTCCCGCAGGATCTCGGCCGTGGCCGACAACCCGTCCAGCACCGGCATGTCCAGGTCGAGGATGGCGACGTCCGGCTGGTGCTCGCGCACCGCTTCGATCGACTCGGCCCCCGTGCACGCCTGGGCCACCACTTCCAGGTCGTCCTCGAGCGACAGCAGCAGCGAGAGGGAGTCCAGCAGCAGGTTCTCGTCGTCGGCGAGCACCACTCGAATGTTCGCCCCGCTCATCGGCGCCCCTCACCGCAGTTCGCCGTCGCGCCCGCCGGGATCATTCCCGACAGCTCGTGCTCCCGGCCATTCCTACATCGATGCCGCACAGTTCCTCCCAGTTCCGCGAACCTGTCCTGCAATCCCGCGATCCCGCGATCCGGGCCGGCACCTTCGACTCCACCTGAAACCCCATCGTTCAGAATGGTGACCCGATAGTCGGGTTGCGCCGAAATGGTGACCGAACAGCTCGAACCGCGCGAATGCCGGATTATGTTCGTCACGCCCTCGCGTATCAGCAATCCGAACATCGGCGCGATCGACTCCGGTATGTCCTCGGCCGAACCGTCGATGCGCGTGCCGACTCCCGCAGATTCCAGAATGCGTACCGCGTTGGCCAGTTCCTCCGCGAGGTGAACCGCTCGATAATCGTGCACTACGGCGTGCATCTCATCCAGCGCGGCAGTGGCGAGAGATTGCAGCCGCCGCGCCCGCTCGACCGCCGCGTCGGGGTCCTTGGCCAGCAGCTTCGGGAGGAGTCCGGCCTCCAGCGCGATCACCTGCAGGTGCTGGCCCTGGATGTCGTGGAGGTCCCCGGCGAAGCGCAGCCGTTCACGCGCCACCGCGAGATCGGCGGAGACCGCCCGCAGCTGGTCCAGCGTGAGCACCAGCCTGCTCACCCAGTTCTGGCAGAGCACCGCGGTGGTCAGTCCTGCGCAGATGCCCGCGCCCATCCCGGCCACCGCGATCGACCGCCCGCTGCCGGCGCCCGCCGCCACGCCCACCAGGACGACCAGGGAGCACCCGGCGGCGATCCGCACCACGGCGGCGCGCCAGGACTGCTCCGATTCGACCCAGGTGATGATGCCGACGGCGATCGGCAAGGCGCTGATCCACGCCGATTCGGCGACCGGCCCGTCGAACGCCCAGAAGATCAGTGCCGCGACCGTACCGATCACCCGGATGTGCGCACGTCGCGGATGCTTTCCCGGGAACAAAGAACGCCCCAACAACCACAGCGAACATCCGGTGGACACCACCAGGAGGAGGGTTTTGGCGGTATCTCCCCCACTCCATTGCCGCTCGCCGAGAAGTTGTTGCAGCGGCAGAAATCCCGCGATGAGCGCCAGCGCTGATTGAGTCAGAGCAGCATAGCCCTCGATCCAGCGCAAGGTGCTCCGATCCACCGGATGCGGCGGATCGAGCGGGGTCCGAAATTCTGCCACTGACCGAGACTAGCACGGACATACCGGAAAAGTTGCGCTTTTCGCAATGTCGAAACCATGCACCGATACCACCGCCGAAAACGTTTCGCCCTTATCCGATCCGCACTCCGAACGCCACCCCGGAAAGAGACTTCTCGTCCCTGATCAGCCGTCCCCGATCCGCAACCCCGTCTTCTCCGCGAGGAAGACCAGATCCACGCTCGCCGCCCGGACCAGATCCGCCACCGGAGTGCTCTCGTGGCCCGCTGCGGAGTCGTGCACCAGCATCGTCCGCGTTCCAGGAGAAGCCTCCTGCAACCGCGCGCACATCTTCCGGGCGTGACACGCGTCGACCCGGACGTCACCGGCCGAGGCCAGCAGCAGCACGTCCGGGTACCGGCACCCGTCCTCGACCCGGTGGTACGGCGAGTAGGCGGCGAGCCAGCCGAGCTCTTCGGCGACCTCGGGCGAGCCGTATTCGTCGGTCCACAGCGCAGCGGCACCGAACCGGTCGTAGCGCACCATGTCGCACAGCGGGGACCAGCAGCTGGCCGCGGCGAACAGGTCCGGGCGTCGAGTGACGGCCGCCGCGACGGTCAGGCCGCCGTTGGAGGTCCCGGTAGCGGCGAGCCGGGACGGCGTGGTCCAGCCTTCTCCGATCAAGTGCTCGGCCGCGGCCTCGAAGTCGTCGAAGGTGCGCCGCTTGTGCTCACGGCGCCCGTCGTCGTGCCACCGGGCGCCCAGCTCCGCGCCGCCGCGCGCCAAGACCTTCGCCCAGATCCCCCCGGCCCGCACCCATTCCAACGCGGCGGCGGAATAGGACGGCACCTGGTTCACGCCGAATCCGCCGTATCCGGTCAGCAACGCGGGTTTCGGCCCGCCGGAGGTGTCTCCCAGCACGAACATGGGCACCGCGGTCCCGTCCGCAGAGCGCACGTGGACCTGCCGCACCGTCGGTTCCGCGCGATCCTGCGCCTCCCCCGCAGCCGGGTGGGCCCCGGTCGCGAGGTCGGCGACCCGCACCGACGGCGGGGTGCTGAAGCTCGTCCAGGTGAACGCCAGCACGTCAGGCCGCTCCGGCACCGACGCCAGTTCGGTGACGGTCCCGACGCCCGGCAGTGCCACCTCCACCGGTTCGCCCGTCCCGTCCGCGGGGTGCACGCGCAGTTCGGACCGCGCGCGGTCCTGCGCCAGCACCGCCAAGCGCGGGGCATCTCCCGGCAGGAAGCAGAAGTGCCGCAACGCCTTCCCCGGATGCTCGGGGACGACCACGTCCCAGTTCTCCCGCGCCGGGCTCGCCGGGTCCACCCGCACGATCCGACCGAACGGAGCGTCCACAGTGGTCATGATGTACAGGTGGCCGTCCGCCTCAACCCGGCCCCGGTAGCGCCCGGAAGCCGTCTCGTCGGAGACGAGAACCGCCGCACTCGACGCCACGAGGTCGACCAGCCACATCGATTGCGCCGAACCAGGTCCGTCGCCGACGTGCACCACGAGCCGGTCGCTGCCCGGCGCGAGTTGCAGGTCGAACACTGCGGTGGCCCACTCGCCCGCATCCAGCAGGAGGACGTCTTCGTTCGCGGGCGCGCCCACCCGGTGCCGATGCACCGCACGCCGGCAACGCTCGCCGGACTCGGCGGAGACCACGTAGGCGAACTCCTCGCCGCCGGGCAGCCACACCGCGGATCCCGGGTGCACCCGCTGGACGGGGCCGTCCAGCAGGGCGCCGGTCGCCACGTCGACCACGTCCAGCACCGTCCGCTCCTCGCCCGGATTCGAGGTGCACACCGCGATCCGGGTGCCCTCGTGGCTCACGTTCCACGCACCGAGCAGCGCGTCCGGCCGCCCGGCGCCCGCACCCGACCACACCACCCGCGCGCGGCCGTCCTCGATCACCTTCAGCACCGGGTCGGCGCCGTCGGCCGCGGCGATGAACTTCCGCGCTCCTCGCAGCACCGGGATTCGCTGCGCGCCGGTGCCGAGCGACGCCTGCAGCCGCCTCCGCACCGCGTCGATCCGATCTCGGCGGGCGTCGGTCCAGCCCGTCAGGTGCCGCCGCTGCTCGTCCAGCCACCGAGTGGTGCGCTCGTCACCGAGGTCCTCCAGCCACCGGTGCCGGTCTTCGACGTCGACGAGAGCTCCAGGGTCACGCGGCATTCGAGCGCACCGCCTTCGCCACGACGTCGAGCACGGCGGGCAGATCAGGCATCATCCCCGGCTCGGCCGCGCCGTTGAACGCCGCTCGGCCGGTGGTGGTCGGTACCAACGCGCGACCGTCGCCCGCCAGCAGCGCCAGGTTCCGCTCGGTCGCCGGTGCGCTCAGCAGGCGCCGCCCCAACGCAGGCGCCAGCACTACCGGTGCCTCGGTGAACGCGACGGTGGCGCTCGCGACGTCGTCGCTGAAGCCGTGCGCGCACTTCGCGAGGAAGTTGTTCGTCGCCGGTGCCGCCAGCACCAGGTCCGCCCACTCCGCCGCCCACCGGTGGACGACCTCGCCGGTTCCGGCATCCCAACCGGGGCCGATGACGGGGCGCCCGCACGCCGCGGCCAGCGCGGCCGGCCGCACCAGCTCCGCCGCGGTCCGGGTCACGCACCCAGTGATGTTCCAGCCGTAGCGGTCCCGCAGGACCATCACCCAGGCCGGGAGCACCGACACCATGATCGAACCGGTTCCGATGAGCAGCAGGTTTCCGCGGGGGAGTTCGATTTCGGGAAACGTCGCGGTCACGTCCACCTCCGCTGTCCGCCGTCGAGCAACGCCGCCGCCGTGGACAGGTGCGCTGCCATCCGCACCGGTTCGACTCCCCCGCGTACAGCGGCCCGCACGCGATCCAGCAGGTGGTAAGCGACCACCGGCGGGCGCACCGGCGTACCTCGGGCCAGCCGGTCCGTCAGCTCGCGCAACGCGGGTGCGGCGACCTTGCTCCCAGCGGTGAAAGCGGTGGACAGCAGCAACGCGTCGGCGACGAGGCGGTGGGCGACGGCGTCCTGCTGCCAGCGCGGTCCGGGCCGCTGCACCTGCACGACGACGCCTTCAGCCGAACCGAGCACGAAGATCGAGGTGAAACCCACGGCTGCGGCGGGAACCGGCCCGGTGTCGTCCGCTTCGACCGCGACCGCCGCGTCCGGGACGACTTCGCGCACGGACTCCTCGGCGAGGAATCGGCGTGCCCGCTCCACGAGTTCGTCCGGCGGCCGATCGAGCCGGGCGTGCTCGCCGGGGCCGCGCGCGATCGACGGAGCCGCGGACACCAGCAGCTCGACGACGCCGGGATCGGGCGGATGCTCGGTCGACAACTCCGCCAGCAGCGACCTCGCATGCTCCGGGGGGTGCGGCGCGTCGGTGAAGCGCACCGCGGCGGGCGACGTCATGCGGGTTCCTCCAGAACGTGCGGGCGTAGCTGTTCGACGAGCCGTTCGGCGCGCACCGGTCGCCCCTCTCGGCCTGCCTCGACCAGGAACGTGGCGAACAGGTGGGCCACCTCGACCCCGAAGCTGTGCTCCCCGCCGGCGAGCGCGCCGTGGGCGCTCGCGATGCCGGTGCCGCAGCGGAACGCGAAGCCCGGCACGGGGTCGGCCAGCGCGGGACGCGCCCGCATCAACGCCGCCAGCACATCGGCACGCCGCGCCGCGGCCAGGTAGATCACCACGTTGTCCGGGCGGTCGCCCGCCCCGGTCGAGGTGCAGAACTTCGCGCGCCACCGGACTTCGCGCAGCGCGTCGAGGGCCTCGAGCACCTCGGCGCACCCGTCTCCGACGTCTGCCAGGTGCAAGTAGATCCGGTTCTCCAGCCGGGCGGGCGCTCCCCAGGCGCTCACCACTCCGAACCATCCGACCAGCGGGGCCCGCTGCGATCGGGGCAGTGCGACGGTCAGCGTTCCCGGCTCCGGACCAGGGGTCGCGCTCGATACCGGGACCAGCAGTCGCACCCCGTGCCGTCGAATCTGCCGGTTTCCGCCCTGCGGCGGTCCGATCGGGTGCCATCCGGTGCTCGGATACGACCCGTCCACCGCGGCGACGAGTCGTCCGAGGACGCGTTCGTCGGCAGTGGTGGTCTCCGGAGCGTTCCCGGTCAGGTGGACGTCGTGGTAGAGCCAGCTCCGGACCACCGCGACCGAAGTGCCGTCCGCAGCGTTCACGACGGCGCCGTCGGATTCGCGCCGCAGCCCTGCGGCCCCGGTCCGGGACACGTGAGCGCGGACCTGCTCGGCCCACCGCCGGACCTCGTCGTTCAAGGCCGAGCCGACCTCGTCGGTGCGCATCACCGCTGGCGCTCCTTAGTCTCCAGCCCCGGACTCGCGTGGGGAGTGCTGTCTCGCACCCGCCCGCGCGGGGGCGGGTGCGAGACAGCGCGGCATCAGCAGCCGCCGGCGACCGTGATCACGCAGGGCGCCGAGGTGGGGGTGTCCGCGTTCTCCACCGACACCGAGTGCTCGGTGGCGCTCAGCGCCGCCGCGTCGGTGCTGACGGCCTCGAAAACGTCGCCGAAGATTGCCTCAGAAGCATTCATGACGTACCATCCCATCTGTACGGATCTTATTTGTTTCACTGCACTGCTTCGGTCGACTTTGCCGAGTCGGCCGAAGCCCTCAGCGGCGTTCTGGACGCGCTGAAGTGAATAGCGTTCCCAAGACGCGCACAAAATGGGCGCATCCGATCAGAACGCAAGATCTCAAGAAACCTGGAATCGCTGATAACTGCGATAGCGCGTCGGACCGCGCTGCCCGGACAACGTCAGACCCGCGGCGTTCGCGAGTTCGGACAATCGCGCGAGACTCCGTTCCCGGCCGGGCACCATGGCAGCCATCCGGAGTTTGGTCCCGTTGTCCGGGAATTCACCCCACCCGTCCAGGGTTATCTCGCACACCAGGATCGAACCCGATGACCCGGCCGCGCTAGCGCAATTGCGCAACAAGCGCACCGCAGCGTCGTCGTCCCAGTCGTAGAGAATGCTCGACAGCAAGTACACGTCGGCCCCTGCCGGCAGCGGGTCGAAGAAGCTCCCGCCGATCGCGCGGGCCCGGTCACCGAGCCCGTGCTCCTCGAACAGCCGCGCCGCGTGCTCGGCGAACGGAGGCAAGTCGACGACGCTGCCGCTCAAGTGCGGATGCCGCCGCAGCAAGCGGGACAGCAGGCCCCCGTCGCCGCCGCCGACGTCCACCACCGAGTCGGCCGCGGCCCAGTCCGGCGACTCCACGATCAGGTCTTCGTCGAAGACCCCGGACCGCACGCGCAGGGACTGCAGATGTTCGGCGAGCTCGGGCCGCGCGTCCACGTCCGCCCAGTACCCCCGCCCGTAGGCCAGCTCGTACGCGGGCACCCCGCGCAGCACGCTGTCCTTCAGCCAGGTGGCGGCCAGGTCGGCCCGCCCCGCGCAGCCGTCGGAATCCAGCAGGCTGCGCAGCCGCGCCGGATGCTCCGACCCGAGCAAGGCGCCCTTGCCGGTCACAGCGAGCCGATCCCCGCTGCGCACCAGCACTCCCAGGTCGACCAGGTTCGCCACCAGCACGTCCACGCGGTAGACGTCCGCATCGAGCCGTCCGGCGAGGTCCAGTGCGGTGTCCGCGCCTGATTCGACCAGGTCCACGAGCCGCAACGTCGCGGCCGTCCGCAGCACCATCGGAGCGAGCAGGTCGGCCTGGCCGACCACCTCTCCGATCAATTCCGCTTCCGGAACACCCGCGGATGCAGCATCCACCGCATCGCTTATTCTTCGGCCCGTCGCCTCTTCTACATGCAAATCCACGTGCTAGGCACCCCCAGGATTTATTTCCGCCGACCGTCCTGACCCCTCAGAACCGGACGCCGTTGCCGACCAATCCTGACCTCCGAAAAAAACGATCACTAGTAACGGATGTAACGGAACAACACTGACATCCGTCATCAACGTCGCGGCGCGAGTGTCATAAGACTCCATTACTTCCGCCTCTGCCCAAAAAACGTGCCGTGCAGCACCATGTCCTTCATGACGATGAGCAACGGCACCGCGGCCCGCGGCGCCATTCCGCACCACCGGGAAGACGCGACGGTATCCGTGCGCGATCTGGTCTACCGCTACGGCGAATTCGTCGCCGTCGAAGGCGTGAGCTTCTCCATCCGGCGCGGTGAGGTGTTCGCGCTGCTCGGTACCAACGGTGCAGGTAAGACCACGACGCTGGAAGTGCTCGAAGGGTTCCGCAAACCCACTTCGGGTTCGGTCGAGGTGCTCGGCCACTCGCCGTTCCAGGAACGGTTCGAGGTTCAGGCGCGCACCGGGATCATGCTCCAGGAATCCGGGCTGATCGACGAGATGACCGTCGTGCAGATGCTGGAGCTGTGGCAACGGCTGAGCCCGCGGGACGATGACCCGAGCCGCCTGTTGGATCTCGTGCACCTGGTCGAACGCCGCGACGTCCCCGTCTCCTCGCTGTCCGGCGGGGAGAAGCGCCGGCTCGACTTCGCGATGTCGGTGTGGGGATCGCCGGAGTTCGTCGTCCTCGACGAACCCACCACCGGCCTGGATCCGCAGTCGCGCGACCAGCTGTGGCAGGTCGTGCAGCGAATCCGGGACGACGGCGCGACGATCCTGCTCACGACGCACTACCTGGAGGAGGCCGAAGCCCTGGCGGACCGGGTAGCGATCATGAACTCCGGGCGCGTCGCGGTCGCCGGCACCATGTCGGAGGTCTTGGCCACCGTGCCCGCGAGGATCAGCGCGGTGTCCACGTCGCTGCCCGGTCACGTGCTCGGCGGTCTCGACCGCGAGGTCCTCGGTGAGCTCACCCTCACCACCGAAGGAGCCCAGGTCTTCCTGAGCCTGGAAACCCGGCAGTTGCAGCGGGACCTGACCCGGTTGCTCGACTGGGCCAGGCAGCACGACGTCCACCTCGACGAGCTCCGGGCGAGCCCGGCGAGCTTGTCGGAAGTGTTCATGGCCGTGCCGCGGAACGACTCCGCGTTCGGCGACACCGCTGTGCGAGCCGAAGGAGCGCGGAACTGATGCGCGGAATCAAACCGACGATCGGCCTGGCTCTGTCGGAGCTGGCATTGCTGGTTCGACAGCGCACCATGGTGGCGCTGGTGCTGCTGCTGCCAGCCGTGCTGGTCTTCATGGCGGGCGTGGTGGAGAAGCCGCAGACCCCCGAGGCGTGGGCCGCCATCGCGGCGCGCAACTGCGTGGCGATCCTGTGCATCACGGTGTACTTCATCTCGACGAGCACGCTGACCGCGCGGCGCCAGACGCTGGCGCTCAAGCGGTTCCGCACCAGCGGCATCCCGGACGCGGGGCTGCTGATCGGGCTGCTGTCCCCCGCCGTCGTCGCCGGCCTGGTGCAGTCGCTGATCTACTTCGGCGGGATCCTCGCGATGGGGGCCCCGATGCCGCGTCAACCCGGAGTGCTGGTGGTGGCCCTGGTCAGCGGAATCGTCGTGGCGACCGTGGCGGGCACGGTGACCAGCGCAGTCACCGCGACACCGGAGCGGGCGCAGTTCACGATGATGCCGCTGCTGGGAGTGGCGCTCGGTGGTGCCGCGCTGATCACGGCGGTCAACGATCCGCTGCTGGGCCGGATCGCACTCGTCGGCCCCCTTGTGTCCAATGTGGACATGATCTTCAAGGCATGGGGCGGCCCGCAACTCGGCGTGCAACTGCCCGCCGGGACGTGGTTCGCGATCGGCGCCGGTGCCGTGCTGATCTGGCTGGTGATCTTCTCTTACGCCGCGCGCCGGTTCTTCCGCTGGGACGCCCGGAAATGACCGGCCACGCGCCCGCCCACGACTCGTGCCCGTGGGACACGGCTTGGGACACGGCCGAGCGCATCCCCCACCACGACCGGGTCCGCCTCACCGAACGCGACGGGTCGCGCTACGTGCTCAAGGTCGCCCGCCCGTCGACACCGCTGGAGCACGAGGCGACCGTGGCCCGGTGCGCCGCCGATGTCCGCGTCGACAACCGGCCGATCGCGGACCGGTCGTTGCGCGCCGACTCGGCGATGCTCGTCACCGCCTGCGATCCCACCGCCGAAAGCCTGCACGACCGGCTGCTGCGGCGGTGGGAGGCGCCGCCGCTGACCGGTGTGGGGCGAGCGCTCGCCGCGATGCACGGCCACCGGGCGCCGGTCCGGCTCCCCGATGCTCGGCCGGAACGGCCGCGGTTCTTCCCGCTCACCCCCGAGCAGCACGCCGCGATGCCGATCGGCACGGTCCAGGTGCTCCGCGTCCTCGACGAGCACCGCGATGCGCGAGACCTGCTGGAAACCGCCGCCGCTCGTCCGCCGAAGGCCCGGACTCTGGTCCACGGGGACTGCAAGCCGGACAACATCCGGCTGCGGCGGGACGGATCGGTTCTGTTCATCGACTGGGAGCTCGGCGGGGCCGGAGATCCGATCGAGGACCTGGCCGGGGCGGTGGGGGCCCTGATCGCGGTCTCGGTGCAGGACCGGCTGGCCACCGCGGGCCCGACCGCCGCGGACATCGGCCGCGCTCTGTCCGAGGGGATGAACCGGGCGTGGGAGTGCGTCGCGACGATGCTCGCGGCGTACGCCGACGCCGGGGCCGAGGTCGCGGACCTCGACGACCTCGTGCTGCTCACCGCCGTGAAGGTGCTGTGCCGCGCCCAAGTGCAGGCCGCACTGATGGGCAAAGTCGGTGCGACCGCGCACGTGCTGCTGCAGGCGGCGCTCGCCATCACTCGCAACCGCGACCGCGTGGCCGGACTGCTGCGTTGAAGCACGGGCGTTAAGCACGGGTGTTCCCGGCTCGGCGCGCGACAGGACTTGGAGAACTCGACGGCCGGGCGGCCGGGCTTCCTCGCCGCCCGGCCGCCCTCGCCGGAGGTGGCCGACGTGCCGAAAGACCGACCGCTGCGGGACGAACCGGTGCGCCAATGGCGGACCGGCCTGCAGCACACCACCGTGCACCACGCCGAGGACGGGTGGTTCACCTGGTCGTTGCGCGCGGGCAGTGCCGCACCGCCCCGGCCCGCGCCGCGACTCTCATCGCTGGACTCGTGGCGAGCGCTGCCGGGCCTCGCGGTGGCGCGGCAGGACGGTAGCGCGTTGTCCTACCGTGCTCCCGGCTCCACCTCGCTGGCCCAGGCGTTCCTGGACGGCACCGGAGACGGGGTCCTCGACGCGGTGGAACGAGCGGGGGCACTGCTGCGCACGGCCCACGACGCTCCGGTCCCTGCGGCCGCGCGCGCCTGGCCTTCGCCCGCCGTGATCCGCCTGCTGCACGGAACTTCGCCGCAGTTCGCGCCGACGCGCTTGCACGCGCGGATGCAGGCGGTGCTCGGGCGGCGCCGGTGCGAGCGGCTGCGCTCCTGGGCCGCGGAACCGCCCTCGGACGGGAGCGACGAAGTTCTGCTGCACGGCAGCGCCACCCCGCGAGCGGTGGTGGTCAGCGGCGACTCCCGCTGCACGCTGCGCATCGGGGCCGACTGCGTGACGGGCGACCGCAGCTGGGACCTGGAGTGGTTCCTGGCGTCGTTGTTCGAACTCTGCGCCGGTACCGAACCGAGCATCGGCCTGCACACCGGCACGTCGTACCGGCAGGCCCACGAGGCGCTCATCACCGGATACGGCAGGGAGTTGCCCGCCACGGCCGGACCGGTGGCCGTGCTCGGCGTGCTCGGCCACGTGCACGACTTCGCCGCCTACGTCGGGTGGAGCGACGAGCTCGACGACTACCTGCGGGCCTCGGCGCAGCTGATCGATGAGGCGGGAGCGCAGATCGTCTCCCCCGCGTGAGCGCGCCCGCCTGCCGATCGACAGCGGCGGGCGGGGTCGTTCCCGAACGGGCGGTCAGTGGGCGTCCTCGCGCTGCTTCGAGCGCGCCGCGACCAGTGCCACGCGCACGATCGCCCAGGTCAGGATCACCGCCAGCAGCCCGTACTGCACGACCGGGTTGTCGGTGACGAAGAACAGCAGCGGCGCGATGACCACGACGTTGACCGACTGGGCGAGAGCCTCGCGCTTGAGCGTCGGAGCGAGCGTGATCCGGACCATGTCCACCAGCAGATTCGACACGGGTCAGTCCTTTCGGTACGTGCGGAAGCCACCGCTTCGCCATCGAGCGGGCGATCCGCTGCGGGGTGGCTCCCATGCTCGTCCGACCGGTGCACGCCGAGTAGTCGACAACGTCATCGACCCGTGTGGCATCCATGTCGCCTCCCGCATGACAGGTGTCATGCGAGCGCGGCTCGGCTAGTCGGCGGGTTCTGGGTCTTCTTCGAGGTGGGCCCAGTGCACGGCGGTGTCGCCGTAGCGGCGGGTGCGGTCCGGGATGAGCGGGGCGGGCCACGCCGGGTCGCCGGTGCGGGTCGACTGCTCCAGGACGACGAGTCCGCCGGGCGCGGTCCAGCCGCCGGTGGCCAGCGCGGCCAGGACCTGGGCCAGCCGGGCGGGGTCGAGGTCGTAGGGCGGGTCGGCGAGCACCAGGTCGTAGGGCTCGGCGGGCGGGGTCGCGAGTGCGGTCTCGGCCTTGGCCTGTTCGACGGCGACGTCGCGGAATCCGAGGGTGCCGGCGTTGCGGCGGATGATCTGCGCGGCCCGCCGGTCGGCCTCGACGAAGGTGGCGTGCCCGGCCCCGCGGGAGAGCGCTTCGAGACCGAGCGCGCCGGAGCCGCCGTAGAGGTCGAGCACCCGAGCGCCGTCGAGGTCGACGGCCGCTTCGAGGGCGCTGAACACGGCTTCCCGGACCCGGTCCGAGGTGGGGCGGGTCCCGCGCGGCGGGACCTCGATCCGACGGCCTCCCGCACTGCCTGCCACGATCCGCGTCACCGGGACATCTTCGCACCGGCCGCGGGCGTCGCGGGCACGGGTGCGCACGCGAGCAGGGGCGGCACCCTCGGGTACCGCCCCTGCTCGTAGGTTCTCGGATGCCGGTCGGTGACCTCCCGGCGGAGCCCCCGGGGAATCGTCCGCGCCGGACGACGCCGCTACTGGACGACCTGGACCTCGTCGCCGGGGTTGAGCGAGTCGAAGAACTTCTTCGACGCGGTCGTCGACAGGTGGATGCAGCCGTTGGACTCCTGTTCGAGGCTGCCTTCGTGGAAGGCGACCCCGGTCTTGGTGAAGAACACCGAGTTCGGCATGGGCGCGTTGTTGAACTCGGTGCTGCGGTGGTCGGCGTCCTTCCAGAGCACCTGGTGCGTCCCGACCGGTGTTTCCGCGCCGACCTTGCCGGAGGTCAGCGGTACCGGGCCGTAGAAGCCCGTGCCGTTCTCCTGCAGCCAGGCCTGCTTGGACGACAGGTCCACGCAGGCCTTCGCCGTCGCCTGGCACGGCGTCACGTCGCCGGCGTCCGCGTAGGCGGCGGCACCGGTGAGCGCACCCCCGGCGACCAGGGCGGCCACGGTGGCCACTCTGCCGAGACGCTTGTTCACGTTGCGCATGGGCTTCACGTCCTTCCTGCCTTCGCAGTTCACTCCACAGTGCCACAGGCACAGGGGTTCGAACACACTGCGGTCCTGGAATTGCGCTCAGCACCAACACTTTCATCTCATCGGACGCATAAACCCCGTTCGTCCTGGGGTTTCCGATCACCCGAGATCGAATTCACCTTGCGCCGCAACGCATTCACCACCGGAACCAGCACGTCGGGCACGTGATCGCGCACGGTCCGACATCGTTCCGAGCGGGTTCGAGCACGATGGGAGAGGTCCGTCACGAGAACCGCGCCGTGCCGCCTCCGCCGAACCTGGCCGGGGTCAGCTGCGCGGGGTCGCTACGGCGGCGTAGCAGGCGGCGCGGGACGGGTCGTGGCCCGCCGCCGGTGGGCCGTCCGGGCGCCACTGCGCCGGGTACACCAGGCCGGGCTCGACGAAGTCGAAGTCGGCCAGCAGCCCGGTGATCTCCTCGCGGGACCGCAGCACCAGCTGCTCCGAACTTCCCGCGTTGAAGGCCTCCGCCGTGCGGTGCACCTCGGGGTAGTCGTCGGCCGTCATGTGCGAGAACACCAGGAACGAGCCGGGCCGCATCACCTCGCGGTACGCGGCGAGCGCGGCGGCCGGGTCGTCCTCCTTGGTGAGGTAGTGCGTCATGGCCACCATCAGCACCGCGACCGGCTCGTCGAAGTCGAGCAGCTCCAGCGCGTCGGGGTCGGCGAGGATCGACTCCGGTTCGCGCATGTCGGCGTGCAGCACGCGCGTGTTCGAGTTCCCTTCGAGCAGCGATCGGCTGTAGGCGACGGCGACGGAGTCGATGTCCACGTAGACCACGCGCGCCTCCGGGGCGTCGCGCTGCGCGATCTCGTGCACGTTGCCGACGGTCGGCATGCCGGAACCGAGGTCGAGGAACTGCCGGATCCCGGCCTGCAGGCAGTACCGCACGGCGCGGCCGAGGAAGGCGCGGTTGTCCCGCGCGGGCTGCGGCGTCGCCGGGTAGATCTTCTTGATCTCGTCGAGGACCCTGCGGTCGACCGCGAAGTTGTGCGAGCCGCCGAGGCCGTAGTCGTAGATCCGGGACGCGCTCGACTTGCTGATGTCGGCACCTCGGGGCAGCTCCACCACGGTTTCCTCCGTCGCTTCGCGCCCGGCGGCGAGTCTCACCGGGCACGCGGTCCCCGCCCGCCTCGCGGAGACCGCAACGATGCAAAAGGTACCTGCACGATCGCGCAACACGCCCCGGTCGCCGGTCACGACCCCGGGAACACCGGTGGCGCAGGTGCCCGGAGCACCTGCGCCACCAGCGCTGGAAGACCGTCAGCCGATCTCGATGATCAGGTCGCCGCCTTCCACCTGCTGCACCTTGCCGATGGCCAGCCGCTTGACCCGGCCCGCCTGCGGAGCGGTGATCGCGGCCTCCATCTTCATCGCCTCGATGGTCGCGACGGTCTGCCCGGAGCTCACCTCGTCGCCCTCGGCCACCGCGAGCGTGACGACACCCGCGAACGGCGAGGGCACGTGGCCGGGGCTGCCGCGGTCCGCCTTCTCCGCCACCGGCAGGTCCGTGGCCACCGAGCGGTCCCGCACCTGGATGGGGCGCAGCTGCCCGTTCAGGATCGCCATCACCGTGCGCATGCCGCGCTCGTCGGCCTCGCTGATCGCCTCCAGGCCGATGAGCAGCCGCACGCCCTGGTCGAGGTCCACGGAGTACTCCTCGCCGGGGCGCAGCCCGTAGAAGAAGTCCTTGCTGCGCAGCAGCGAGGTGTCCCCGTAGGCCTCGCGGTGCTCGGTGAACTCCTTGGTCGGCTTGGCGAACAGCAGCCGGTTGAGGGTGGCGCGCCGGTCCTCCACGAGCCCGGTGCGGTCCTCCGCGGTGAGCTCGGCCAGCGCGCGCTCCCCCGTGCGCCCTTCCAGCGCCCGGGTGCGGAACGGCTCCGGCCAGCCCGCCGGCGGTTCGCCCAGCTCGCCCTGCAGGAAGCCGATGACCGAGTCGGGGATGTCGAACCGGCGCGGCTCCGCCTCGAAGTCGGCGGGGTCGACCCCGGCCCCGACCAGGTGCAGCGCCAGGTCACCGACGACCTTGGAGGACGGCGTGACCTTCACCAGCCTGCCGAGGATGCGGTCCGCGGCCTCGTACATGGCCTCGATCTCTTCGAACTTGTCGCCGAGGCCGAGCGCGACGGCCTGGGTGCGCAGGTTCGACAGCTGACCGCCGGGGATCTCGTGCCGGTACACCCGCCCCGTCGGCGCGGCCAGGCCCGCCTCGAAGGGCAGGTAGATCTTGCGCACCGACTCCCAGTACGGCTCCAGGTCGCACACCGCGCGCAGGTCCAGCCCGGTGGCGCGGTCGGTGTGGTCGGTGGCGGCGACCACCGAGGACAGCGCGGGCTGCGAGGTGGTGCCCGCCAGCGAGGCCGAAGCCCCGTCGACGGCGTCCACCCCGGACTGCACGGCGGCCAGGTAGGTCGCCAGCTGCCCGCCCGGCGTGTCGTGGGTGTGCAGGTGCACCGGCAGGTCGAACTCCCTGCGCAGCGCGGTGACCAGCTCCGCCGCGGCCGGAGCGCGCAGCAACCCGGCCATGTCCTTGATCGCCAGCACGTGCGCGCCCGCGTCGACGATCTGCTCGGCCAGCCGCAGGTAGTAGTCCAGCGTGTAGATCTTCTCGGCCGGGTCCAGCAGGTCGCCGGTGTAGCACAGCGCCACCTCGGCCACGGACTTCCCGGTGTCGCGCACGGCCCGGATCGCCGGGCGCATCTGCTCGATGTCGTTGAGCGCGTCGAAGATCCGGAAGATGTCGATGCCGGTGTCGGTGGCCTCCTGCACGAAGTGCTCGGTCACCTCGGTGGGGTACGGCGTGTAGCCGACGGTGTTGCGCCCGCGCAGCAGCATCTGCAGGCAGATGTTGGGCACCGCCTCGCGCAGCTTCGCCAGCCGCTCCCACGGGTCCTCCGCCAGGAACCGCAGCGCCACGTCGTAGGTGGCGCCGCCCCAGCACTCCAGCGACAGCAGCTCCGGCGTCATCCGCGCCACGTGCGGCGCCACGGCCAGCAGGTCCTTGCTGCGCACCCGGGTCGCCAGCAGCGACTGGTGGGCGTCGCGGAAGGTCGTGTCGGTGACGCCTACGGCGTCGGATTCCCGCATCCAGCGCGCGAAGCCCTCCGGGCCGAGCTCGGTGAGCCGCTGCTTGGACCCCTGCCGCGGCGGTGCCGTCAGGTCGATGTCGGGCAGCTTGAACACCGGGTCCGGAACGGTCGGCCGCGACCCGTTGGGCTGGTTCACGGTGACGTCGGCCAGGTAGTTCAGCAGCCGGGTGCCGCGGTCCGCGGAGTGGCGCGCCGTGAGCAGGTGCGGGCGTTCCTCGATGAACGAGGTCGTCACGCGCCCCTCGGCGAAGTCGTCGTTGTCCAGCACCGCCTGCAGGAACGGGATGTTCGTCGCGACGCCGCGGATCCGGAACTCGGCGAGGGCGCGCCGTGCGCGGGCCACGGCGGTCGGGAAGTTCCGCCCGCGGCAGGACAGCTTCACCAGCATCGAGTCGAAGTGCGCGCTGATGCTGGTCCCGGCGAACGCGGTGCCGCCGTCGAGCCGGATTCCGGCGCCGCCCGGCGAGCGGTAGGCGCTGATCATGCCGGTGTCCGGGCGGAACCCGTTGGTGGGGTCCTCGGTGGTGATGCGGCACTGCAGCGCGGCGCCGCGCAGCCGCACCTCGTCCTGCGTCATGCCGAGGTCGGCGAGCGTCTCACCGGCGGCGATGCGCAGCTGCGACTGCACGAGGTCGGCGTCGGTGACCTCTTCGGTGACGGTGTGCTCGACCTGGATGCGCGGGTTCATCTCGATGAACACGTGCCTGCCCTGCTCGTCGACGAGGAACTCGACGGTGCCCGCGTTGACGTAGCCGATCTTGCGGGCGAAGGCGACCGCGTCGGCGCAGATGCGTTCGCGCAGCTCCGGGTCCAGGTTCGGGGCGGGCGCGATCTCGATGACCTTCTGGTGCCGACGCTGCACCGAGCAGTCCCGCTCGTAGAGGTGGATCACGTTGCCGGCCTGGTCGGCGAGGATCTGCACCTCGATGTGCCGCGGGTTCACCACGGCCTGCTCGAGGATCACCGTCGGGTCGCCGAAGGCGGACTCCGCTTCGCGCATGGCGGCTTCGAGGGCTTCGCGCAGCGCGCCGAACTCGGCGACGCGGCGCATGCCGCGACCACCGCCACCGGCGACGGCCTTGACGAACACGGGGAACTGGAGGGATTCGCCGACGGACATGAGCTCGTCGATGTCCGCGGAGGGGGCTGAGGAGTCCAGCACCGGCACGCCCGCCTCGCGGGCGGCGGCGACGGCGGTGGCCTTGTTCCCCGTCATCTCGAGGATGTCGTGGCTCGGTCCGACGAAGGTGATGCCCGCGTCGTGGCACGCCTTGGCCAGGTCCGGGTTCTCCGACAGGAAGCCGTAACCCGGGTAGATCGCGTCGGCGCCCGCGGTCTGCGCCGCTTTGATGATCTCGTCGACCGACAGGTAGGCGCGGACGGGATGTCCGGGCTCGCCGATCTCGTAGGACTCGTCGGCCTTCAAGCGGTGCAACGAGTTGCGGTCTTCGTGCGGGAACACCGCGACGGTGCCCGCGCCGAGCTCATAGCCCGCGCGGAAGGCTCGAATCGCGATTTCGCCACGGTTGGCGACGAGGACCTTGCGAAACATGCCGGCTACCTCCTGGACAGGTGTCGGACGGTCGGCGAAACCGTACCGCGAAAATTCCGCCTGCCGAGAGGATCAGCGGGTGACCCACATCATTCGGTGATGTTGACCTGCGATTACGACGACCCCGCACAAGACCTTGCGGAAAGAAAATCCACGATTCTTCCGTTTCCGGAATGATCGGGACGGAGATCCCACCGCCGCACGGAGGGCGGTGTTCACCTCCGGCGCGTTCCCCGCCACGGAAACGCGCCCGCCCCCCGCCCGGTTACGCAAGTCCGGGCGTCAGCTCTTCTCCAAGTAGCCCGCGCGGTCCTCGTCGACGACCTCCTCGACCATGCGCGCCAGGCCCGGGTGCTGCCGCAGCTGCGGATCGTCGGCGACGTAGCGCTGCGCCTCGTCCCGCGCTTCGGCGATGACGTCCTCGTCGCGCAGCAGCGACAACATCTTCAGCCCCGACCGGCGCCCGGACTGGGCCGCGCCCAGCACGTCCCCTTCCCGGCGCAGCTCCAGGTCGAGCCGGGCCAGTTCGAAGCCGTCCGTCGTGGAGGCCACCGCGTCCAGCCGCTCCCGGGTGGAGGTGCCGCCCATGGCCTCGCTCACCAGCAGGCACAGCCCCGGCGCCGAACCACGTCCGACGCGCCCGCGGAGCTGGTGCAGCTGGCTCACCCCGAACCGGTCCGCGTCCATGATCACCATCACGGTCGCGTTCGGCACGTTCACGCCGACCTCGACCACGGTCGTGGCCACCAGCACGTCCAGCTTCCCGTCGGCGAAGCCGCGCATCACCGCGTCCTTGTCGTCGGCGGCCAACCTGCCGTGCAGCACGCCGATCCGCAGCTGCGCCAGCGGTCCCTGGCGCAGCCGCTCCGCCACGTCGAGCACGGCCAGCGGCGGGCGGCGCTCGTCGGAACCCGCGCCCGCGTCCTCCGGTTCCTCCACCCCGTCGTCGGTGCGCGGCTTCTTCCCGCCCTTCTTCGGCGGGTTCTGCTCGTCGTCGCCGATGCGCGGGCACACCACGTACACCTGGTGCCCGGCGGCGACCTCCTCCCGGACGCGCTCCCACGCGCGGTCCAGCCACGTCGGCTTCTCCGCGACCGGCACCACGCTGGTGCTGATCGGCGAACGCCCGCTGGGCAGCTCGCGCAGCGCGGAGGTCTCCAGGTCGCCGTACACGGTCATCGCCACGGTCCGCGGGATCGGCGTCGCCGTCATCACGAGCACGTGCGGCGCGGATTCCGCCCCGCCGCGAGCCCGCAGCGCGTCCCGCTGCTCCACGCCGAACCGGTGCTGCTCGTCGACGACGACGAGGCCGAGGTCGGCGAACGACACCCTGTCCTGGATCAGCGCGTGGGTGCCGACGACGATGCCCGCCTCCCCGGAGGCCGCCTCCAACAACGCCTTCTTGCGCGCCGCGGCGGGCAGCGAACCGGTGAGCAGGGTGATCTTGGTGGACTGCTCGGCCGCGCCGAGCTGACCCGCCGCGCCCAGCTCGCCGAGCAGCTCCGCCAGCGACCGGGCGTGCTGGGACGCCAGCACCTCGGTCGGCGCCAGCATCGCGGCCTGACGGCCCGCGTCCACCACTTGCAACATGCCGCGCAACGCCACGACGGTCTTGCCGGAGCCGACCTCGCCCTGCACCAGCCGGTTCATCGGCTGCTCGGTGGCCAGGTCGGCGGCGATCTCGGTGCCGATCTCGGTCTGCCCCGCGGTGAGCTGGAACGGGAGCCTGCGGTCGAACTCCGCGAGCAGCCCGTCCTCGCGGCGCGGGCAGGACGGCGCCGGATGTTCGTGCGCCGTCTCGCGCAGCCGTGCGAGCACCAGTTGCACCGCCAGCGCCTCGTCCCACTTGAGCCGGTTCTGCGCGGCGGCGACCTCGCTCTGGTCCTGCGGCCGGTGGATCTTGCGCAGCGCCGTCTCCAGCCCCAGCAGCCGATGTTCGGTGCGCAACACCTCGGGCAGCGGATCGTCCGCGCCGTCCCAGGTGTCGAGCACCTGGCGCACGCAGCGGGAGATCGACCAGGACGGAAGTCCTTGCGCCGACGGGTAGACCGGGATCAGCGCCGCCGCGAACTCCTCCGCCACCGAACCGGCCTGCTCCGCGTCCTCGCCGTCGAACAGCTGGTACTCGGGGTGGGCGAGCTGGAACGAGCCCCGGTAGGCGGTGACCTTGCCGGCGAACATGCCCTGCCGTCCGGGCAGCAGCTCCCGCTCCCGCCACGCCTGGTTGAAGAAAGTGCAGGTCAGCGAGCGATGCCCGTCGGTGATGCGAGCTTCGACGATGGTGCCGCGGCGGGATTTCATGGTCCGCTTCGAGACCCGTTCGACCTTCGCCAGCACCGTCACGTGCTCGTCGAGCTCCAGTCCGGCGATGGCGGTGAGCTCACCGCGTTCGGCGTAGCGGCGCGGGTAGTGCCGCAGCAGATCGCCCACAGTGGACAGTCCGAGCGACGATTCGAGCGCCTGCCCGGTCTTCGCGCCCAGCACCCGGTCGAGCCCCGTCTCCGAAGTGGTCATCCCGCCCTGCCCGTGTCGCCTGCTGTGCCGGTACCTAGCTCGAAGTTATCGGACGAACGCGGGCCGCGGTCGGACCGGTTCACCGAATCCGCGCCGCGCCGGACGATTCCGCGCCCGCCGCGCTACTCGACGCCCAGCAGCAGCGCCGCCGGGGAACCGCCCGCCGGGTAGCTGACGCACTCCACCTCCGGGCGGTGCTTCGCCAAGTACTCGACCAGCTCCGCCGACACCGGTTCCGGAGCGCCGTCGCCCACCAGCACCGTCACCAGCTCGCCGCCCGCCGCGAGCATCCGATCCACCAGATCCCGCGCCACCGCGAGGAAATCCCGGCCCAGCAGCACGACCTCGCCGTCCACCAGCCCCAGCACGTCGCCGGGCACGCAGCGACCGGCCCAGGTCAACGCCTCCGACTCGGCGATGCGCAGTTCGCCGCGCCGGGTCGCCGCGGCGGCCTCCGCCATCACCACCGCGTCGTCCGAGCTGCGACGCGACGGATCGTGCACGGCCAGCGCCGCCAGGCCCTGCGCCGGGGACGCGGTGGGCACGACGACGACGTCGCGGCCGTCCCGGACGGCGCGCTTCGCGGCCAGCTCGGCGAGTTCGGTGATCGCCTCGCCGTTGGGCAGCAGCACGACGTGCGCGGCGCGAGTCCGCTCGATCGCCGCGACCAGCTCCGGCACCGAGGGATCCGCCGGGCGCAGCTCGAACACCTCGGCGCCCTCCGCGCGGAACAGCTCGGCGAGCTCGGCGCCCGCGACGCAGGCCAGGATCGCGTGCCCCACCGGGTGCGCGGCGGTCTGGTCGGCGAACCGCTGCACCCGGATGCGGCTGGGCCTGCCGGTCTCCACGCCCGCTTCGATGGCGCCACCGATGTCGTCGCAATGCACGTGCACGGCCCATCCGCCCGCGCCGTCGCCGACCACGGACACGCAGTCGCCGAGTTCCGCCAGCACGGAGCGCAGCCGGTCCACACCGGCCGGTTCGGCGTCGGCGAGCAGGTACATCACTTCGTAGGCGTAGCCGCCGTGCTCGGCGGGGAGTTCGACGTGGCCGGTCGGCGGTTCCGGCGCGAGCCGCACTCCGTGCACCACCGAGTGCAACGCGTCGAGCAGCACGACCAGCCCTCGGCCGCCCGCGTCCACCACTCCCGCCGCGGCCAGCGCGGGCAGCTGCGCGGTGGTGCGCTCCAGCGCGCCGATCGCGGCCAGCGCGGCCGCGCGCACGGACTCGCCCAGCCCGGCGGCGCCGGACGATTCCTCTGCCGCCGCGTGCAGCACCGACAGCATCGTGCCGTCGACGGGTTCCGCGACGGCGTCCGTCGCGAGCACATCCGCATGGTGCAACGCGTCGTGCAACGCCGATCCGTCCATCGCCGCCGCGTCCCGCAGCTGCTCCGCCATCCCCCGCAGCACCTGCGAGAGCAGCATCCCGGAATTGCCGCGCGCCCCGGACACCGCACCCTCCGCGAGCGCCGCGAGCACCTCGCCCAGCCGCCCGTCCGGCACCCGCTCGGTCGCTTCCAGCGCCGCGCGCATCGTGTGCAGCAGGTTCGTCCCGGTGTCGCCGTCCGCCACGGGGTACACGTTGATCCGGTCGAGCGCGGCGCGATCCCGCGCCAGCGCCGCCACCGATTCCCGCGCCCACCGCCGCGCCGCTTCCGCGCCGAACTCCGGCAGCGCCTCCGGACTCCCCACCACACCGCGAAGCCTAAGGGGTCCTTTCAGGATGACCTTCGCTGCTGGTCGCTCAGCGGAACCTCAGCGGCTTCCCCGCTGACGAAAGATCCTTCTGATAGGACGCCTGAGCCGTCCTCGCCCGGCGCCCGGCGCCCGGCGCAGCGGATCGAAGATCATCACCGGAGGCCGGGCGCCCGCGCCGACCACCCCGCCCGGCTCCGCGCGCGGGCGACCTCGCACGATGCCGCGGAGCGCTTCCGGCGCCCCGGGTCAGGGGCCGACGGGCCCGATCAGGGCGTGGGGTAGGCTTATCGGGTCCCGGGTGGCGATGACCCAGGGCACCCGTAAGGCATGCAGGTCCGCACCGGCTTCCGGCCGGGAGGAGATCGCCGGGTACCCCTGGCGAGCAGCAAGCCCAGCGGTACGCGATCCGGTCCGCTCAGCGGTCGGGATCCCCAAGCGGGCAGCGCTCGCGTGGACTCATCGCCGCATCCGAACTCAGGCTTCCCCGCCGCGGGCGTGGGAGGACGTCGAACGCAAAGTAAGGGGTGTCTGACGTGGCTGCCGTCTGCGACGTCTGCAGTAAGGGTCCGGGCTTCGGTAACTCGGTCTCGCACTCCCACCGGAAGACCAGGCGCCGGTGGAACCCGAACATCCAGACCGTGCACGCCAAGTTCGGTCTCTCCCAGCGCAAGCGCATGAACGTGTGCACCTCCTGCCTCAAGGCGGGCAAGGTCGTGCGCGGCTGAGCGCAGGCCTTTAGCGCCGAACCCCGGAGCGGCTCGCCGTTCCGGGGTTTTTGCGCGCCCGGAACCGGTTCGTCACGGCAGGTGGTGGCGCCAGCGCGGGCCGACCTGCGCCCATTCCGCCTCCCAAGCGGCCAACCGGCGCTTGCCCACGTACCAGCGGGCTCCCGTGAACAACCCGCCCAGCACCAGCCCCGAGCCGAGCAGAATCCCGGCTCCGGCGGTCCCGGCGGCTTGCGTCGCTTCGGAGCGGGTCCGCGGCGGCGGCACCGGAGTGTCCCGCGGGTCGACCCAGATCGGCACCGCGTCGGCGAGCTGCTGACCGGTCGGCACCTCGATGACCGCGACGTGCTGCGGGCCCGGCGGCGCTCCCCACCCGACCCGGATCGAACGGACCACCGCGCTCTCGCCCGGCACCTCCGCCAGCACCTTCGCCGACACCTGGTGGCGATCGGCGTGCTCGGCGTTCACCTGCGCCAAGTGATCCCGCAGCACCGCCTGCGACGCCACGAACGACGCGATCAGGACCACCACCGCCGCCACCAGCACCACCAGCAGCGCGATGGGCTCGAACAAGTCGGTCCGGCGCCGCAACGGGTTGGCTCCGGGCCACACCCCACGTCGCAACCGCGCCAGGACTCCTCCACTGACCGGGCCGGCACCCATGACAAGCCTTCTTCCATCGGCGAGCACAAGTCCACCGCAAGACTCGAATGTACGACCGGCGGAGGTCGAAATCCATCCGCCGAACCGGGACCTCGGCCGGTGCTCCCAGAGCACCCGATGATCACGGTGCGTGCAACTCGGGCACCCGCGCCGACGTGGAAGAACGCGCGGCGGAGCCGTCGGCCTGCTCCGCTCCGAATCGCTTCGAACAGGCGTTACGAGCACCGGAGAACGGGACGCGCGCGGCTCGGCTCCGGACTCGGCGCGCGACTACGTCGAGCCGACGCGACGCGGCGCGCTGTCACTCAACGTGAACGTGGAAGGAAGTCCTGGATCGCTCGGCGACCCGGGTGCGGCAGCGGCTAGGGGAGCTTCCAGTCGACCGGTTCCGCTCCTGCTCGCTGCAGGATCTGGTTCGCCCGGCTGAACGGGCGCGTGCCGAAGAAGCCGCGGTCCGCCGACATCGGGCTCGGGTGCACCGACTCGATGCACTCCACGCCCGGCATCATGACCCGCGTGCTGCGAGCGTCGTTGCCCCACAGGATCGCCACCATCGGCTGCTGCCGGGCGGCGAGCGCGCGGATGGCCTGCTCGGTGACCGCTTCCCAGCCCTTGCCGCGGTGCGAGGCCGACTTGCCGGGCTGCACGGTCAGCGCCCGGTTGAGCAGCAGCACCCCGTTCTCCGTCCACGGCGTCAGATCACCGCTGGTGGGCCTGGGGTGGCCGAGGTCGTCGCAGTACTCCCGGAAGATGTTGATCAGGCTGCGCGGCGGCTGGACCCCTGGAGCGACCGAGAAGCTCAGCCCCACCGGGTGCCCCGGCGTCGGGTACGGGTCCTGACCGACGATGAGCACTCGCACGTCGTGGAACGGCTGCTGGAACGCACGCAGCACGTTCTCCCCCGACGGCAGGTACTCCCGCCCGGCCGCGACCTCGGCGCGCAGGAAGTCGCCCATCGCGCCGATCCGGTCGGCGACGGGTTCCAGCGCCTCGGCCCAACCGGCCTCGACCACCTCGTGCAACGGACGTGCCATGGTGGCGCACTCTAGCGAGCGGCCGAGATCGACTGCCCGGCGCCCCGGCCGCGTCGGCCACTGCGGGTCAACGTGTTGTGCCCCACACTGCGGCCAGTCATCATCGACCCTCGTGCGGGTCATTCCCCCGGCCCAACGATCGTGATCTCCATAGCCGCCTGTGACCAGCGTTCCACCTCCGATCACCCCCTGGCGAGCCTCGCGGCAAACCTACTGCGGAGTGATGTTTTACCCACGACAACAATTATCGAAACGGACACAAGTAGGCGTTTTGGTGGCCAGGAGGCAGCCGCTCGGCTAAGTTCCTCAGTACTCCAAACGTGTTCACACACCGTGGACGGCACGACCCGGAGGTGGCACACACCCTCATGACTGCACAGGAAACGGAAGAGATAAGCCCGGAACAGCGATCACTGCTCCGGCGAGCAGTCGGCGCAGCGGCAATCGGGAACACGACGGAGTGGTACGACTTCGGCGTGTACGCCTACGTGGCGAGCTACGTGGGACATCAGTTCTTCCCCGGCCCGTGGGAGACCGTGTCCGCTTTCGGTGTCTTCGCGATCTCGTTCCTGCTGCGACCGCTGGGCAGCATGTTCTTCGGTCCGCTGGGGGACCGGATCGGACGCCAAAAGGTGCTGGCGATCACGATCCTGCTGATGTCCGGATCGACATTCTTGCTCGGCTGCCTGCCGAACTTCGACACAATCGGACTTCTCGCGCCGATCCTGCTGTTGTTGTGCCGCATGGTGCAGGGCTTCTCCACCGGCGGTGAATACGGTGGCGCGGCCACCTACATCGCCGAGTACGCCCCGAACCGGAAACGCGGTTTCTACGGCAGCTGGCTCGAATTCGGCACCCTTGCGGGATTCGGGCTCGGCGCGCTGGTGCCGACCGTTCTGATCCTCACGCTCCCCGCGGAGTCGATGGAGTCCTGGGGCTGGCGAATCCCGTTCCTGCTGGCCGGTCCGCTCGGGCTGATCGGGCTCTACCTGCGGAGCAAGCTGGAGGACACTCCGGCGTTCAAGAACCTGGAGAAGAGCGACAACCTGGCGCGCTCGCCGCTGAAGTCCTTGGTGCGCGAGTACTGGCGGCCGCTGCTGATCCTGATGGGCGTCGTGGTGCTCATCAACGTCGCGAACTACACGATTCTGACCTACATGGAGAGCTACCTCACCGACACCCTGGAAATTCCGGAGGGTCGCGAATACGAGGTGCTCGTCCCGCTGCTGCTGGTGGTCGCGCTGATGATGGCGGCCATCGCCCCGGTGGGCGCGCTGTCCGACCGGATCGGCCGGAAACCGTTGTTCATCTCGGCGGCGATCTGCTTCATCGTGCTGCCCTACCCGGCGTTCATGCTGATCTCGCAGGGCACGATGATCACGACCATGCTCGGGTTGGCGCTGCTGGGCGTCGGGCACCTGCAGTTGATCGGACCGCTGGCCGCGACGCTGCCCGCGATGTTCCCGACGAAGGTGCGTTACGCGGCGTTCAGCGTCGGTTACAACGTCTCCACGGCGGCGTTCGGCGGCACCGCGCCGCTGATCAACGATTGGGCGGTGAGCTACACCGGGAATTCGTTCTTCCCGGCGTTCTACCTGATGGGCGCGGCGGTCGTGGCGCTCATTCCGATCCTGCTGATGAAGGAAACGGCGGGCGAGCCGCTGATGGAGGAATCCGACACACCCGGAACCTCCGCTTCGGCGTCGTCGAGCTGAATCAACTCGAACGGCGAAAGGCCCGGTGGGAACTCCCACCGGGCCTTTTCATGTCATACGGGACGAATCCGGCTCAGATCGAGGCAATACCTGTTCAGGTGATCAACGCCAGTGCTCCCACCCCGAGGACCCCTCGTAGGTCGCGCCGTCCACGGTGACTCCGCTGCCCTCCACCACGGCGCCGACCGCGCGCCAGCCCTCCGGCAGCGGCTGGTCCGGCGGGAACGTCGCCGCCAGCGCCTGGTCCTCACCTCCGGTGAGCACCCAGTGCCGGGCGTCCGCTCCCAGCGCCGAAGCGACCTCCGTCAGCCGCTGCGGCACCTCGATCAGCTCGTCGCGCAGGTCGATGCCCACCTGCGAGGCCTCCGCGATGTGCCCCAGATCGGCCAGCAGCCCGTCCGAGGTGTCGATCATCGAGGTGGCGCCCGCGTCCGCTGCCAGCGGTCCCGCCGCGTACGGCGGCTCCGGCACCCGCTGCGCACCGACCACCGCCACCGGTGAGCGGAATCCGCGCCCCAGCACCGCGAGACCCGCGGCGGCCCAGCCGAGCCGCCCCGCCACCGCGACCACGTCGCCGGGGCACGCGCCGGAGCGGGTCACCGGGGTGCGGCCCTGCAGATCGCCCAACGCCGTGATGGAAATCGTCAGCGCGGGCGCGCTCACCATGTCCCCGCCGATCAGACCGGCACCGACGCGCTGCGCCTCTTCCCACATGCCCGCCGACAGCTCGTCGATCACCGACGTCGGCGTCTCCGGCGGGCAACCCAGCCCCACCAGCAGGCCGGTCGGGACCGCGCCCATCGCGGCCAGGTCGGACAGGTTCACCGCGACGGCCTTGCGCCCCACCTGGTGCGGCGTCGACCACGCCAAGCGGAAGTGCACCTGCTCGACCAGCACGTCGGTGGTCGCCACCACCCGGCCGTCGGACGCCGCCAGCACGGCGGCGTCGTCACCGGGCCCGAGCAAGGTCGCGGCGGGCTGCGCCCGCCCGGAGGTCACCCGCTGGATGAGGCCGAACTCACCGGCCTCGGACACGGTCTGGTCCTGCGCCGAAGTGTCCGAACCCACGTCAGACCTCCCTTTCTTGAGCATCCGCTCGGCCCGATGGGGTAGCTTTCTCCCAGTTTCCTACCCCGCGCACCACGCCTAGACGAAGGGGCACGCCGTGGTTCAGGCATACATCCTCATCCAGACCGAAGTCGGCAAGGCCGCCGCCGTCGCCGCCGAGATCTCCGGCTCCACCGGCGTGATCACGTCCGAGGACGTGACCGGTCCGTACGACGTGATCGTGCGCGCCGAGGCGGAAAATGTCGACCAGCTCGGCAAAATGGTCGTCGCCGGCATCCAGAACGTGGAAGGCATCACGCGGACGCTGACGTGTCCCGTCGTACACCTGTGAGCGCCCCGTTCCCGCTGCCGCGCCCGCGCGTGCTGTAGTGGACTCCGTGGTCGACGAGCATCCGAAGTTCCCCAAGCCGGTCCTCATCGTGGCGCTTTCGCTGAGCGGGCTGCTGGCATTGGGCGTGATCACCCTCGGACTGGTCTCGCGGTTCTCCGAGCAGCAGGAGCAGGATGCCGTGGAGGCGGCGCAGCAGGCCCGTCGCACCGGCCCGCTCGCGCTGCCGCCCATCCCCTCCCCCGCCGCGTCCGGGCCCGACTGCGCGAAGCTGCTCTCCGCACTGCCCGCCGAGCTGGAAGTGGACGGCGCGCAGGTCCCCCGGCGGGCTCTCGCCGACCCGGTACCGCCCGGCGCGATCGCCTGGGGCGACGCCGAGCACGACCCGATCACCGTGCGCTGCGGCCTGTCCGCCCCCGCCGAACTCACCCCGACCTCGCCGCTGGTGGACATCTCCGGGGTGAGCTGGCTGCGGATCACCGAAGCGGGCAACACCTCGTGGCTCGCGGTGGACCGGCCCGTGTACGTGGCGCTGACGGCGCCGGAGAACTCCGGCAGCGGCCCGGTGCAGGACCTCTCGAACGAACTGCGCTCGCTGCCGAAGCAGCCCGTCTTCCCCTGAGCGGGATCAGCGCAGCCCGGTGCCCCGGGCCTGAGCCGTCTCGATCAGGGTCGTCAGCAGCGCCGGGTAGTCGACACCGGTCTGCGCCCACATGCGCGGGTACAGCGAGATCGCGGTGAAGCCGGGCATCGTGTTGACCTCGTTGACGATGAGCTCGCCGTCCTCGGTGACGAAGAAGTCGACCCGCGCGAGGCCCTGGCACTCCAGCGCGCGGAACGCGGTGACCGCGGTGGCGCGCAGCCGCTCGATGGTGTCGTCGCCGACCTTCGCGGGGATGTCGAACTCGGTGACGTCGTCGAGGTACTTGGACTCGAAGTCGTACCAGTCGGCGGCACCGGTGACGCGGAGTTCGGCGGGCAGCGAGGCTTCGATGCGGCCGTCCGGGAATTCGAGCACGCCGCATTCGACCTCGCGGCCGACGACCGCGGTCTCGATGATGACCTTCGGGTCGGTGCGGCGGGCCTCCGCGATGGCGTCGTCCAGCTGCGCCCAGTCGGTGATCTTGGTGATGCCGAGCGAGGAGCCCGCGCGGGCGGGCTTGACGAAGGCGGGCAGGCCGATCCGCTCCCGGCGCCGATCGTCCAAAGTGGACTCGTCGCGGCGGAGCACCTCGAAGGTGCCGACGGAGATGCCTTCGGCCGCCAGCAGCTTCTTCGTGTACTCCTTGTCCATCGACACCGCGCTGGAGAGCACACCCGGACCCGCGTAGGGCACGTCGGCCATCTCCAGCAGGCCCTGGATGGTGCCGTCCTCGCCGAAAGCGCCGTGCAGCACCGGGAAAACGACGTCCACTTCGGACAGGACCTCGCCACCGCGGCCGGGCTCGACCAGGATCAGCTCCTGGCGCGTCGGGTCGCCGGGCAGCGCCACGGCGGTGCCCGCGGCGACCTCGGGCACGCGGCGGTCGCGGATCTCCAGCTCGGCCGGGTCCGAGGTGCCCAGCACCCAGGCGCCCTCGCGGGTGATGCCGACCGGAACGACCTCGAAGCGCTCCGGATCCAGGTGGCTCAGGACGCTGCCCGCGGACAGGCAGGAAACGCCGTGCTCGGTGCTCCGTCCGCCGAAGACGACGGCCACCCTGGTCTTGCGCTGAGTCATGCGCGGAACCCTACCTGCAGGCGCGCGCGCCGCCAGCGACCTCCTCGTCGCACCACCGGGCCACGAGCCCCAGCGAACGCTCCAGGTCAGCACGCGTGCACGAAGCGTAGCCGAGCGCGATGCCGGTCCACTGCCGCGGGCCGTGGTGATGCCTGCGCAGTCCGTCCAGGACGATGCCGTGCTCCGCCGCCCGGTCCACGACGCGCTGTTCGGCTTCGGCGGAGGGCAGCGGCAGCACGACGTGAGCGCCCGCCTCGTCGCCGAAGACCTCGATCCCCGCCTCGGCGAGCCGGGACACGACCAGCCCGCGCCGCTGCGACAGTTCGCGGCGCAGTCTGCGCAGGTGCCGCCCCAGGTCGCCGTTGCGCGCGTACTCGACGAGCACCCGCTGCCCCGCCGGGGCCGGCCCGGTGCTGGTGCGCTCGCGGTGGTCGAGCACTTCGGCGACGACCCGGTCCGGCCCGAGCATCCAGCCCACGCCCAAGGTCGGCGTGAGGATCTTGCTGGTGGTTCCCAGGTGCACCACGACGTCCGGGGCCATCGACGCCAGCACGGGAAGCGGCGCCACGTCGTAGCGCAGCTCGCCGTCGTAGTCGTCCTCCACGATCAGCCACCCCTCGGCGCGCGCCCGTTCGACGAGCGCGACGCGCCGGTCCGCGGGCAACCGGCCGCCGATCGGGTATTGGTGCGCGGGCGAGCAGTACACGGCCCGCACCCCCCGCGGGATGGCCTCGACGATGATCCCCGCGTGATCGACGGGAGCGGGCACCACGGTCGCCCCGGCGGCCAGCAGCGTCTGCACCGCGCGCTGGTAGCCCGGTTCCTCCACGGCCACGGTGGCGCCGCGACCGAGCACGGTCGCGGCGAGCTCGGTGACCGCCGCGGTCGTGCCGCCGGTGGCCACGACGGTGCCCAGGTGCGGGCCGCCGGTGGTCATGCCCCGGTGCCGCAGCAGGTGCTCCACCACGGCCTCGCGGTACTGCTCGACGCCCGCGAGCCGCCGGGTCTCGTCCGGTTCCCGGTCGGCGGCGGCCCGCCAGGCCCGCCGCCACGCCGCGCGGTCGATGCCGCCCGTCCACGGGATTCCCGGCATCAGCCGCACCATCGACTCGGTGTCCCGGCGAGCCGGGCCACCGCCGGATTCCGCTGCGGCGGAAGGAGATCCGGGCGGGGCGGTGGTGACGTAGGTGCCGGAGCCGTGCTTGCCGACGATCCAGCCTTCGGCGTGCAGCTGCTCGTAGGCGGCGGCGGTGACGGTGCGGCTGACGGCGAGGTGCCGGGCCAGCGCCCGCGTCGAGGGCAACCGGTCGCCGCCCCGGAGCTGCCCGAGCGTGGCGGCGCGCCGGAGCGCGTCGGCGAGCTGCACCGCGAGCGGGCGGTCGTCGTCGCGGCGCAGTTCGATGGCCGGTTCCAGCAGCGGCGAGCTCGCCGCGGGCACGGCATGTGGCATCTCAGAGTTCCCCCCGCTCGGCCTCCCGATGATGCCACCACCCGGGGAGCCCGTTCAGGACGGCTCGTACGAGCTCACCGCATGTCCTTGATCTCGTCCGTCCAGGTGAGCGACGTTGTCGGTCGGCGTCGTGTCAGCGGCGACGCCGCTGAGCAGCGACCACCGGAGCAGAACGACCACCGGCGGGGTCTCAGCGGCTTCCTCTCGCGAGGACGGGGAAGCCGCTGAGGTTCCGCCGAGCGACCGCCCGCGCAAGCCGAGCGGAGGTCGGTCAGGCTCGGGTGAGGCCGTCCACGGGATCAAGGGAGTAGAGCGTCATCTGGGTGCGGCCCGGCCGGTACACGTGGATCGTGATCGCGGGGTCGGGGCTGTCGTTGACCACCTGGTGCACGTGGTCGGGGCCGAAGACGCGGGACTGGCCGGTCTCCAGGGCGTGCCATTCCTCGACCGGCCCGGTCGGGGTGTCGCGCACGACCCGCTCGGTGACGGTGCCGGAGACCACGGTGAAGGCACCGGTCGCGCCGCCGTGGTCGTGCAGTTCGGTCCGCTGCCCGGGGAGCCAGCTCAGCAGCCAGGCTTCGTGGGTGGCGGTGCGTTCGAGCAGGCCGGCCCAGCGCTGCTGCGGGTCGTAGCGCAGGCGGTGCGCCCAGGAGAGCCGGTCGGCGGCGAGCTCGCGGGCGATCCGCACGGGATGCGCGAGCGACCGGTCCGCGTCGGCGGCGACGGTGTTGGGGGGTACGGCGAACACGGGGCGTCCTCGATGATCGTGAGTGCGGGAAGTGGGAGTGGCTGCGGTGATGAGCCCGGCGACGCACGTCCCGGCGACGCGATCTCCCCGGAGGGGCGCTGCGCGGAACGGGGCTGGTGCGGAGATCCCGGTTCGGCCACCGCCCGTGTTCGGGGCGGTTCCGGTTTCGCGGATCGGGTGGATCGCGGCGCGAGGCCGCACGGGTCGTTCAGGTCGGTTCGGGGAGCACGTCGCCCGGTCCGCCCTGTTCGCCGATCCTGGGGATCACCGACCGTCAGCGGGGTCGATCACCGCTGCAGACAAAGCGCGCTCGCCACCCGGCGCAGGTCGATGTGACCTCGTCCATCGGTCATGGCTCGCAACACGCGGCGTAGTGAACCAGCGCCGGAAGCGACCCGTCAAGCCGATTGCGCCGATGTCACACCGTCGTGAACCCGCACTCAACGTGATCACAGCGCGGTGCGCAGCAAGATCATCCACTGGCTCGCCGCCGCCGGAGTGATGATCATCATCCTGTTTGCCGGTCCCGTGCGCGATGGGCTCGCGGGGTTCAGGGCAGGGCCGCGAGCACGTCCGCCACGAGGTCGGCGGGGTCTTCGCACCCGGCCGAGAACCGCACGAAGCCCGGTGCCACCGGGTCGCCCCACTGCGCCCGCCGGTCCACGGTGCTGTGCAGGCCGCCGAAGCTGGTGGCCGCCACGACGAGCGCGCTGCGGCGCACGAACTCCGCCACCGCGTCGGCGTCGGCGAGTTCGAAGCGGAACACGCCGCCCCAGCGCCGCATCTGGGCGCTCGCGAGCCGGTGCGCCGGGTCGTCGGGCAGTCCGGGCCAGCGCAGCCCGGTGACCGCGGGGTGCCCGCGCAGGGCGTCGACCAGCGCCGCCGCGTTCGTGGCCTGCCGGGCCAGCCGCAGGTCGAGGGTGCCGAGGCTGCGGTGCGCCAGCCAGGTCTCGAACGGACCGGGGATGGCGCCGGAGAGCGTGCGCGCCCGGCGCAGCCGCTGCGCCAGTTCGCCGTCGGCCGTGGACACGTGCCCGAGCAGCACGTCGCTGTGCCCGGTCAGCGCCTTGGTGTCGCTGGCGAGCGCGATGTCCGCGCCGAGTTCGAGGGGGCGCTGCCCGATCGGGGTGGCGGTGGTGTTGTCCACGGCCAGCAGCGCACCGGCCCGGTGCGCGCGGCGGGCCAGTTCGGCGATGTCGCAGACGTCGAGGCCCGGGTTGGACGGGGTTTCGAGCAGGACCAGCCGGACCCCGTCGAAGACGTCCTCGGGCCACGGCCCCGTCGTGGGGATCTCCCGCACGTCCAGCGAGAGTTCGGCGAGCTCTTCGCGCACGAACTGCCGGGTGGCGTAGTAGCCGTCGGAGGGCACCAGCAGCCGGTCGCCGTGGTGCAGCACGGCGCGCAGCACGGCGCTGATCGCGGCCATGCCGGAAGGCAGCAGCACGCACTCCCCGCCGTCGAGCTCACCGATGGCCGCTTCCAGCGCCCGCCACGACGGATTCCCGGCCCTGCCGTAGAAGTCCCCCTGCGGATCCCCGAGGTGGTACGGAGCGGCGAACACGGGCCCCGGCGCCAGCGGATCGCCCGGCCGCGGATCGCCGTGCCCACCGTGCACGCACTTCGTCCCGTCCCCGAGCTCCGCCACCTGCAACCTCCCCACTAGAACGCCCCTCACCAAATTATTGCGCCCGCAACCCAACCCCTCCAGCAAATGCGCCCCACTCCACAAGAGACCCCTCCACCCACACGCGCCACCCCCGAAGCCCACCCTTCACAGCAGACAACCGCGCAGCGGGCGGCGAAGCCGTGCCTCGGGCGGCGAAGCAAGCCTGCCTCACGGCGAAGCCGTGCCTGGCGGCCGTAGGCCGTGCCTGTATGCGCGTCAGCGCATAGCCCACGTCAAAAAGGTGACAACCCGCGGATTCTCAGCTGCTTCCTCGCGAGGACAGCTTTTTCCCTCGTGGCGGAGCCACTTGGGAAAAAGATCCCGCAGCGAGGAAGACACTGAGGTTCCGCCACCCGACCACCAAAGCAAAACGAGCCGACGAAGCCCTACTCGGACTTGCGTTCGCGGCCGAGTAGTTGGGCTGCTCCTGGTACTGGGCCGAGGTCTTCGTGGCACACCCGGTGCACCACTTCGGTGATCGGCATTTCCACGCCGTGGTGCGCGGCGAGCTCCCGGATGGACGAGCAGGACTTGACGCCTTCGGCGACTTGGCCGTTGGTGGCGTCCTGCGCTTGCGCCAGCGTTTCGCCGCGTCCGAGCCGTTCCCCGAAGGTCCGGTTCCGCGACAGCGGTGAGGTGCAGGTGGCGACGAGGTCGCCGAGTCCGGCGAGCCCGGCGAAGGTCATCGGTTCGGCGCCGAGCGCGGCTCCGAGCCGGGTGGTCTCCGCGAGCCCGCGGGTGATCAGCGAGGACATCGTGTTCTGCCCGTAGCCGAGCCCGGCGGCCATGCCGCAGGCCAGCGCCATCACGTTCTTGCAGGCCCCGGCGAGTTCGATGCCCACGAGGTCGGTGTTGGTGTAGGGCCGGAAGTAGCCGGTGGAGCACGCCGCTTGCAGCGCGACGGCGCGATCGTGGTCGGTGCAGGCCACGACGGTCGCAGTGGGTTGTTCGCCGGCGATCTCCATGGCGAGGTTGGGACCGGAGACGACGGCGACCTGGTCCATGGGCACGTCGGCGACTTCGGCGACGACTTCGCTCATCCGCTTGAGGGTGCTGAGTTCGACGCCTTTGGCGAGGCTGACGAGCGTGGCGTCCGGCGGCAGCAGCGGCTGCCAGCCCGCGAGGTTCTCCCGCAGGGTTTGGCTGGGCACGGCGAGCACCACGGCTTCGGCGCCGTGCATGGCTTCGACGGCGTCGTCGGTGGCTCGCAGCGACTCGGGCAGCGCCACTCCGGGCACGTACCCGGGGTTCTGGTGCTCGGTGTTGATGCGTTCGGCGACTTCGGCGCGGCGCGCCCACAGGGTGACGTCGCTGCCCGCGTCGGCGAGGACTTTCGCGAAGGTGGTGCCCCAGGACCCGGCTCCGAGCACGGTGACCTTGCGGGCGGGTTCAGCTCCGGTCATCGTCGCTCCGGGTCTGCTGGTCCCGGCGGCGGGCCGCCGAGTAGAACTCCTCGGGCGGTTGTTGTTCGCGGATGTCGCCCAGCAGTTCCCGCACCCGGCTCATCGCGAGTTCGCTGACGGTGCGCAGCACGGGGGCGTCGGCAGGCGCGTCGCGGTATTCGGAGAGGTCGAGCGGTTCGCCGATCCGCACGTGCACCGTTTTGCGCGGGAACGGGCGGAACTTCTTCTCGTAGTGGTCGTAGACGTCGCGGGTGCCCCAGCGGGCGGCGGGCACGATCGGCACGTCGTGCTCCACGGCGAGCCTGGCCACGCCGGGCTTCGGCGACATCGGCCAGCCTTCGGGGTCCTTGGTGACCGTTCCGTCCGGGTAGATGATGACGATCTTGCCGGCTTCGAGCGCGTCGTGCGCCGCTTCGAGGCTCTTGCGGGCGTCGGCGGTCTGCCGGAACACGGGGATCTGCTCGACGCCGTTGAGGACGTTTCTCAGCACCGGCACGTTCCACAGCGTGTTCTTGGCCATGAACCGGGGGACGCGGGCGGCGCGGTGCACGGTGACCGCGTCGTAGAGCGGGTCGAGGTGCGACACGTGGTTGAGCACGAGCAGCGCCGGGCCGGTGGCGGGGATGTTCTCCAGCCCGTGCACGCGGACGCGGGACAGCAGTGCGGTCAGCGGGTAGAACACGACCGCCGCCAGCCGCAGCCAGAACCGCCCCATCAGCGTCGGGGGCCGTTCCTTGGTCCGCTTGCGCGACCGCTTGAGGCTCGCCGGTTCCGCCACGCCTGTCTCCTCTCGCCCTAGAGCGGCTGTCAAGTTACCTGGCCCACGCTCCTGGTCGGCGAGCGGTCGGTCCGCGGCGGGCATACTCGATGATCGACGGTGGGCGAAGGATCGGGGATGCGAGGGAGGGCGGGATGAACGGCGGAGTGTCCTTGCTGGTGCCGATCAAGCCGCTGCACTTGGCGAAGTCCCGGTTGCGCGACGATCGGCCCGCCGCGCGGCACGCGGATCTGGTGAGCGCGATCGCGCTCGACACGGTGGAGGCCGCGCGGCGCGCCGCCGGGGTGCGGGCGGTGCTGGTGGTGACCTCCGATCCGAGGCTGGCGGAGTCGTTCGCCGCGGTCGGCGTCGAGGTCGTCGCCGACGACCCGGCGGCGGGGTTGAATCCGGCGTTGGAGCACGGCGAGCGGGTGCTGCGGTCGCGCGGGGAGGCGCGGATCGGCGCGCTGCAGGCGGATCTTCCGGCGTTGCGGTCTGCGGAGCTGGCGGCGGCGTTGGAGCAGGCCGGGCCGGAGCGCGCGTTCAGCGCGGATCACCAGGGCACGGGTACGACGCTGCTGCTGGCCGCCGCGCACGGTGCGCTCGCGCCCCGGTTCGGGCCGGGTTCGGCGGCCGCGCACGTGTCGTCCGGGGCGCGGGCGCTCGACGGCGAGTGGGCGTCGTTGCGCTGCGATGTGGACACCGCGGCGGATCTGCGGCGGGCGACGGGCCTCGGTCTCGGGGAGCGCACCGCGGCGTGGCTGGCGGGTGCCGCCGGAAACCCGCGCTGACCTGTGTGGTGTTCCCCGCGACAAAGGTCGAGCGACGGCCCCGGAATGGGTGAGAATGGTCGTCGTGAGTACCGACAGCAGCGATCACGAGACCACCAAGCCCGTGCCACGCCGGACCTCGTCGACCGCCGGGGCCGCCGGTGCTCGTCAGAACTCGCCGAAATCCGGTCGCGGGAGCCGGACGACCAGGCAGGACGCGGCGTCGTCGTCGGAGGAGTCCGGTACGTCGCGGACCACGGCGCGGCGCGGCGCGGCTAAGACCGGCGCGGCGAAATCCGGCACCGCGAAGTCCACGGCGGCGAAGCCGACGGCGGCGAAGCCGACGGCGGCGAAGACCACCGCTGCGAAGTCCACTGCGGCGAAGAGCACCGCTGCCAAGTCCACGGCAGCCAAGACCACCGCAGCCGAATCCACGGCAGCCAAGACCGCGGCAGCCGAATCCACAACGGCCAAGCCGGCAGCGGCCGAATCCGGAGCGGCGAAGCCCACCACGACGAGGTCCGCCGCGGCGAAGTCCACGACGGCGAAGTCCACCGCGCGCAAGACCGCCACGGCGAAGTCCGCGCCGAACGCCGCGCAGCCGAGGACGTCTCGGACGCGCACCTCGAAGGCCGCCACCACCGCGGCAACGGCGAGCGCTCGGCGCAAGACCGCCGCCGCGGCTCCCGCGGAGACCGCTCCCCCGGCCCCGCCCGCGACGCCGAAACCGCCGGTGAACGGCGAAGGCGCCCGCGTGCCCGCCGCGCCGCCCGCGGTGACCCGCGCCGCGGCCAGCACGGACCTGCCCGACGACCGGTACCTCAACCGCGAGCTGTCCTGGCTGGACTTCAACGCCCGCGTGCTCGCCGTCGCCGAAGACCCCTCGCAGCCGGTGCTGGAACGCGCCAAGTTCCTGGCGATCTTCGCCTCCAACCTGGACGAGTTCTACATGGTCCGCGTCGCGGGCCTGAAGCGCCGCGAGGAGACCGGGCTCTCGGTGCGCAGCGCCGACGGGCTCACCCCGCACGAGCAGCTCGCCCGCATCGCCGCGCGCAACCAGGACCTCACCGAGAAGCTCGGCCGCACGTTCCTCGACGAGCTGGTGCCGGAGCTGGAGGCCAACGGCATCCGGATCATGCGCTGGCAGCAGCTCGGCGAGCCCGAGCAGCAGGTGCTGGGCCGCTACTTCGACGACCACATCTTCCCGGTGCTGACCCCGCTGGCCGTCGACCCGGCGCACCCGTTCCCGTACATCTCGGGGCTGTCGCTGAACCTCGCGGTCACCGTCAGCGACCCCGAAGAAGGCCTGCGCCGCTTCGCCCGCGTCAAGGTGCCGGACAACGTGCCCCGGCTGATCCGCGTGGAGCCCGACCGCGAGAACGAGCAGGCGACGTTCCTGCCGCTGGAAGAGCTCATCGCCGCGCACCTGGACAAGTTGTTCCCCGGCATGGACATCAGCGACCACCACATCTTCCGGGTCACCCGCAACGCGGACCTGGAAGTGGAGGAGGACCGCGACGAGGACCTGCTGCAGGCCATGGAGCGGGAACTGGCGCGCCGCCGGTTCGGCCCGCCGGTGCGCCTCGAAGTCACCGACACGATGAGCGAGACGATGCTGGAGCTCCTGCTGCGGGAGCTCGAAGTCGACGCGCACGACGTGGTCGAAGTGCCGGGCCTGCTGGACCTGTCCTGCCTGTTCCAGCTGGACAAGCTGCAACGCCCGGACCTGAAGAACCCGCCGTTCGTGCCCGCCACGCACCCGGCGTTCGCGGAAGGCCAGACGCCGAAGAGCATCTTCGCGACGCTGCGCGAGGGCGACGTGCTGGTGCACCACCCCTACGACGCGTTCTCCACCTCGGTGCAGCGGTTCATCGAGCAGGCCGCGGCCGATCCGCACGTGCTGGCGATCAAGCAGACGCTGTACCGCACCTCCGGCGACTCGCCGATCGTGAACGCGCTGATCGACGCCGCCGAAGCGGGCAAGCAGGTGGTGGCGCTGGTCGAGCTGAAGGCGAGGTTCGACGAGCAGGCCAACATCCAGTGGGCGCGCACGCTGGAACGCTCCGGCGTGCACGTGGTCTACGGCCTCGTGGGGTTGAAGACGCACTGCAAGACGGCGCTCGTGGTGCGCCAGGAAGGCTCCACGATCCGCCGCTACTGCCACCTGGGCACCGGCAACTACAACCCGAAGACGGCCCGCACCTACGAAGACCTGGGGCTGCTGACGGCCGCGCCCGAAGTCGGCGCGGACCTCACCGACCTGTTCAACGTGCTCACCGGCTACGCCCGGCACGGCACGTACCGGCGGATCCTGGTGTCCCCGCACGGCATCCGGCTCGGCATCGTGGAACGCATCGAGGCGGAAGCGGAACGCGCTCGCTCCGGGCTGCCGTGCGGGATCCGGATGAAGGTCAACTCGCTGGTCGACGAGCAGATCATCGACGCGCTGTACCGGGCTTCGCTGGCGGGCGTGCCGATCCGGATCGTGGTGCGCGGCATCTGCGCGCTGCAGGCCGGGGTGGACGGCCTCAGCGAGAACATCGAGGTGCGCTCCATCCTGGGGCGTTTCCTGGAGCACTCCCGGGTGTTCCACTTCGTCGGCATCGACGAGCGCTGGATCGGCAGCGCCGACATGATGCACCGCAACCTGGACCGCCGGATCGAGGCGCAGGTGCGGGTGGTCGACCCGAAGCTGACCGAACAGCTGGACGCGATGCTGGATTCGGCGCTGCACCCGTCCACGCGGTGCTGGGTGCTCAACGCCAAGGGCGATTGGGAGGCCTCCCCGCGCAGCGGCGAGCAGGTCCGCGACCACCAGGCGGAAATGCTGCGCCAGCACGGGGCGAAGGTGCAATGACCGCGGCGCACGAACCGGAGCAACCGATGACGACGAGCAGGCCGGTCACGATCCGGGCCGCGGGTGCGGTGCTGTGGCGCCCGGGCACCGACGGGGCGCCCGAGGTGGCCGTGGTGCACCGCCCGCGCTACGACGATTGGTCGCTGCCGAAGGGAAAACTCGATCCGGGTGAGACGGCTGCGCACGCCGCCGCGCGGGAAGTGCTGGAGGAGACCGGGTTCGGCTGCGTGCTCTCCGGCTTCCTGAGCCGGGTCCGCTACGAGGTGCCGGGGGCGGACGGCGGCACCGGCAAGCAGGTCGACTACTTCACCGCCCGCGCCGGCGACGGCCACTTCGAGGTCAACGACGAGGTCGACGAACTCGTGTGGACGGCGCTGCCCAAGGCCCGGGAACTGCTGAGCTACCGGCAGGACCGGCACGTCCTGGACGAGTTCGCGGCGCTGCCCGACGACCCGGTGACGCTGCTGCTGGTGCGGCACGCGAAAGCCGGGAAGCGGGCGGACTTCGACGGCGACGACACGCTGCGCCCGCTGTCCGGGGCCGGCCGCAGGCAGCGCGACGCACTGCACTCCTGGCTGCCGCTGTTCGGCCCGGAACGGGTCTACTCGGCGCCTCGGGTGCGCTGCGCGCAGACGGTGCAACCGCTGGCGACGGACCTCGGCATCGAAGTCGCCCCGGAGCCGCTGCTGTCCGAGGAGGGCTACCTGGAGGACCCGGCCGCGGCCGTGCACCGGCTGCTGCGGATCGCCGCGGGCGCGGGCACCGCGGTGGTGTGCAGCCAAGGCGGCGTGATCCCGGATCTGGTGGGCAGGCTGGTGGAATCCGCCGCGCTGCACCCGGCCGAACCGGGCGAGGCCCCCGGCGACGCGCCCGCGGTGGGCGACGCCGTCAGCGGGGACGTGGTCAGCGCCAAGGGCAGCGTGTGGACGTTGCGGTTCAGCCGGGACGTACACACGGGCAACGGCTCCGGCCCACTATTACGCCTGGTCTCGGCTGCTTACTTGGCTGATGCTTCTGCCGCTGGATGATTTGCTTTGGTGTCCGGGTAGCGGAACCTCAGTCGGTCTCTCGCTGCGGGATCTTTTTCCCAAGTGGCTCCGCCACGAGGGAAAAAGCTGTCCTCGCGAGAGACCGACTGAGAACCCGCCGGTGGTCGGCTTTTCGACGTGGGCTATTCGCTGCGCGAATACAGGCACGGCCTTCGGCCGCAATGCAGGCTTGCTTCGCCGCCCACTGCACGGCTTCGCCGCTGGGCACGGCCTTCGGCCGCAATGCAGGCGTGGCTTCGCCCGCCCACTGCACGGCTTCGCCGCAAAGGCACGGTCTTCGGCCGCCAGGCAGGCTTGCTTCGCCGCCCAGCTGCGCGGCTGGGGCTGGGGGTGGCTCGCCGTGGGGTGGTTTTGGGGTGGAACGGCGATGATCCCGGCCCGATCGCTGTTGCGATCGCACCGGGATCATCGGTGAGAACCGGCGGAGCACCTTGGATGGGGCACGGCCGCGGTGCCCGTGGCACGGGTACCGGGGCCGCCCGCCGCTCCGCCGCCGCGCGTGGCGCGGGTGACGCTGCGCCGTGTGCGGGGACGCCACCCGCGAACGCCTGCGAAGCTCGGCTCGCTCAGGCGGCGAGCGCTCACTTCTTGGCGGTCTTGCGCGTGGTCTTGCCCGCGGAGGCCTTGGCGGTCGAGGTCTGGGCGCCGGACGTCTTGGCCGCGGAGGTCTTCGCGGCAGAGGTCTTGGCGGTCGACTTCGAGGCGGTGGCCTTCGGCGCGGCCTTGGTGGTGGCGGCCTTCTTCGGCGCCGCCTTGGTGGCCGGAGCCTTGGTGGCCGTCGACTTGGCGGCCGTGGCCTTGCCGGTGGCGGCCTTGGAAGCGGTCGCCTTGGTCGCCGTCGCCTTGGTGCCGGTGGACTTGGCGGCGGTCGCCTTGCTGCCAGCAGCCGTCTTCGGGGCTGCCTTGGCGGCGGCCGGCTTCGCGCTGGACCGCGTGGTGGCGGCCTTCTTCGGCGCGGTCTTGGTGGCCGCGGCGGTCTTCGCCGTGCTCCGGGTGCCCGCCGCCTTGGTGGCGGGAGCCTTGGTCGCCGTGGCGGCGGACTTGGCCGTGGCGCGCCCGGTGCCCGCGGTCTTCGTCGCGGTGCTGCGGGTGCCCGCGGACTTGGTGCCCGCCGACTTCGCGGCAGTCGCGCGGGGCAGTTTCCGGCTGCCGCCCACGACTTCCTTGAACTGGGTGCCGGCGCGGAATGCCGGGACGTTGGTCTTCTTCACCTTGACGGCCTCGCCGGTGCGCGGGTTGCGCGCGGTGCGGGCGGCACGTGCGCGCTTCTCGAAGACACCGAAGCCGGTGATGTTGACCTTTTCGCCCTTGTTGACGTTGCGGACGATGAGGTCCACGACGCCCTCCACCGCCTGACTGGCGGTCTTCTTGTCGCCGAGGCGTTCCGCAAGTGCCTCGATGAGTTGGGCTTTGTTCACTTCAGTCCCTCCCAGGACAACAACGGCCCCGTCGGGCCGACTCAAAACCCACGGTAAAGCCCTGAGTTGCCGAATGCCATTCGCCACGCCCCATTTTTTCGTTGGGGCGTGGGGCTTTCGGCGGCTCAGGGCTCGTTTCGCCGGTTTCCCGGTTGGGTTGTGAACGCCGGCCGCGGAACCGATTTTCCCTGCGCAGCAAGGAGAAAAGGCTCCGCGGCCGATCCGGATCAGCCCGTGCGGGCGGGCAGCGTGGCCGGTTTGAAGGAAGGGCGGGTTTTCTCGTACGTGTCGATCGTCTCGGCGTGGCGCAGGGTCAAACCGATGTCGTCGAGCCCTTCCAGCAGCCGCCAACGGGTGTAGTCGTCGATGGCGAACGGCACGGTGAGGTCTTTCGCCTGCACGGTCCGCTCTTGCAGATCGACGGTCACCTGGGTGCCGGGCTCGTTCTCCAGCAGCTTCCAGAGCAGTTCCACATCGGACTGGGCGCACTCGGCGGCGAGCAGTCCCTGTTTGCCGGAGTTGCCGCGGAAGATGTCGGCGAACCGGGAGGAGATGACCACCCGGAAGCCGTAGTCCTTGAGCGCCCACACGGCGTGCTCGCGGGACGATCCGGTGCCGAAGTCGGGTCCGGCGACCAGCACGCTGCCGTCGCGGAAGGCGTCGTTGTTGAGGATGAAGTTCTCGTCGTTGCGCCACGCGGCGAACAACGCGTCCTCGAACCCGGTGCGCGCGACCCGCTTGAGGTACACGGCGGGGATGATCTGGTCAGTGTCCACGTTGGACCGCCGCAGCGGAACGCCGACGCCGGTGTGCTGGGTGAACGGTTCCATCGTTGCTCCTTTCGGGTCGGGCGGATCAGTCGAGGTCGTCGGGCGAGGACAAGGTGCCGCGCACCGCGGTGGCGGCGGCCACCAGCGGGGAGACCAGGTGGGTGCGGCCGCCTTTGCCCTGCCGTCCCTCGAAGTTCCGGTTCGAGGTCGACGCGCTGCGCTCACCGGGGGCGAGCTGGTCGGGGTTCATCCCGAGGCACATGGAGCAGCCCGCCGAACGCCATTCGGCGCCCGCGGCGGTGAAAACCTCGTTGAGCCCTTCGGACTCGGCCTGCAGCCGGACCTTCATCGAGCCGGGCACCACCAGCATCCGCACGTCCTGGGCCACCTTGCGCCCGCCCAGGACGGCCGCTGCGGCCCGCAGGTCCTCGATGCGGCCGTTGGTGCACGAACCGAGGAAGACGGTGTCCACGGCGACCTCGCGCAGCGGCGTGCCGCCTTCCAGGCCCATGTAGTCGAGCGCCTTTTCCACGGCGTAGCGCTCGGAGTCGTCGCCGATGGTCGCCGGGTCGGGGATGCGCTCCCCCAGCGGCAGGCCCTGCCCGGGGTTGGTGCCCCAGGTGACGAACGGGGTCAGCGAGTCGGCGTCGAGGGTGATCTCGGCGTCGAATTCGGCGTCCTCGTCGGTGCGCAGCGTCTTCCAGTACTCGACGGCGGCGTCCCAGTCCTCGCCTTCCGGCGCGTGCGGGCGGCCCTTGAGGTACTCGAAGGTCGTCTCGTCGGGGGCGATCATGCCGGCGCGGGCGCCTGCTTCGATCGACATGTTGCAGACCGTCATGCGGGATTCCATGGACAGCTGCCGGATCGCCTCGCCCCGGTACTCCAGGACGTAGCCCTGCCCGCCGCCGGTCCCGATCCGGGCGATGACGGCGAGGATGATGTCCTTGCTCGTCACGCCGGGCCGCAACGTGCCTTCGACGTTGATGGCCATGGTCTTGAAGGGGCGCAGCGGCAGCGTCTGGGTGGCCAGCACGTGCTCCACTTCGGAGGTGCCGATGCCGAACGCGAGCGCGCCGAACGCGCCGTGGGTGGAGGTGTGGCTGTCGCCGCACACCACCGTGGTGCCGGGCTGGGTGAGCCCCAGCTGCGGCCCCACCACGTGCACGATGCCCTGCTCGGCGTCGCCCATCGGGTGCAGGCGGATGCCGAATTCCTCGCAGTTGCGCCGCAAGGTGTCCACCTGGGTGCGCGACACCGGGTCGGCGATCGGCAGGTCGATGCCGGTGGTGGGCACGTTGTGGTCCTCGGTGGCGATCGTGAGGTCGGGGCGGCGGACCGGCCGGTCCGCCAGCCGCAGCCCTTCGAACGCCTGCGGGCTGGTGACTTCGTGCACGAGGTGGAGGTCGATGTAGAGCAGGTCCGGCTCATGACCTTCGCCTCGGCGCACGATGTGGCCGCTCCAGACCTTCTCCGCGAGCGTGTTGCCCATCGCTCCTCCCCATCGAGATGTGGTGGTCGCACCCCGGTTCCGGGGCACTGTCCCAAAGAGTGGACTTCTCAGATATCGAGAAGTTAGTATCGGTACGTGGGACAGCATAGCGGCATCGGAGTGTTGGACAAGGCAGTGGCCGTGTTGCAGGCCGTAGCGGGCGAACCGTGCGGCCTGACGGAGTTGTGCGGGCGCACGGGCCTGCCCAGGGCGACGGCGCACCGGCTCGCGGTGGGCCTGGAGGTGCACCGCTTGCTGCGCCGCGGCTCGGACGGGCGGTGGCGCCCCGGTGCCGCGCTGGCGGAACTGGCGGGCGGCGCGGTGGACCCCCTGCTGGAGGCGGCGTCGACGGTGCTGCCCAAATTGCGGGACATCACGGGCGAAAGCGTGCAGCTCTACCGCCGGGACGGCATGCAGCGCCTGTGCATCGCCTCCGCGGAACCCCCCAGCGGCCTGCGCGACACGGTCCCCGTCGGTTCCACCCTCCCGATGGTCGCGGGCTCCGGGGCGAAGGTCCTGGCGGCCTGGGCTGATCCCGCGACGCAGCGAGCGGTCCTGGCCGAAGCCGTCTTCGGCGAACGCACCCTCCTGGAGGTCAGGCGGCGCGGCTGGGCCCAGAGCGTCGCAGAACGCGAATCGGGCGTGGCGAGCGTCTCCGCCCCCGTCCGCGACTCCCAGGGCGGCGTAGTGGCCGCCATCTCCGTCTCAGGCCCCATAGACCGAATGGGCCGCCGCCCAGGAGCCCGCTGGGCAGCGGACCTACTAGCAGCAACAGAAGGCCTCCAAAACCGCCTCTGAAAGCTTGTCGGGGTCCGGTTGCTCTGGTGTCCGGGTGGCGGAACCTCAGCGTTCTTCTCGCTGCCGGATCTTTTTCCCGAGTGGCTCCGCCACGAGGGAAAAAGCCGTCCTCGCGAGAAGAACGCTGAGAACCCGCGGCGGTGCCGGTGGACATGGTGGTCACCGCTCAGCGGCTCCGCCGCTGACAAGACACGGACAGACCAAGGCCGAGACCAATGCCAAGGCCGGTAAGGCGCACGAACCACAAACCTCGAACACGATTAGGGCCCCGCTTCCCAAAGGAAACAGGGCCCTAATCTTTGTAGTCCCGACGGGATTCGAACCCGCGCCGCCGGCGTGAGAGGCCGGTGTCCTAGGCCGCTAGACGACGGGACCGCGCTACGACACAAAGCCTACACACCCCACCCACAACCCCCACACCCACCCCAAGAAACCCACTCCCCCACCAACACCAAGAACAAGAACAAGACCAAGACCAAGACCAAGAAGACACCAAACCCAAACCCCAAGGCCCAAGTCCCAAGGCCCAAACCCCCAGACCTGAGCCCCCACCCAAAGCACCAAACCCACTCAACCCCACCACCACGCAAAGCGCGAAGCGCGAGCCCCCTCCCGGCAAGCGCGAAGCGCGAGCCCCCAGCCCACCCACAAAACCGCCGGCAAACCCACACCCAGCACCACCGCACCGTGGGGGCCCGGGGGGTCACCCCCCGGAAAGCGAGGAAAAACGGAAAAGCGCCCACCCCAAAGGGGTGGGCGCTGAACACACTTCTGTAGCCCCGACGGGATTCGAACCCGCGCCGCCGGCGTGAGAGGCCGGTGTCCTAGGCCGCTAGACGACGGGGCCCTAGAACGAACGATCATTGCTGATCGTTCCGCTGGGGTACCAGGACTCGAACCTAGACTAACTGAACCAGAATCAGTCGTGCTGCCGATTACACCATACCCCATCGGCTTCGGCTTTCAGCGATCCTCTTCCGGGCTTCTGGAGGAAGTCCGACTCGGTGTCGCTGTCTGCCTGCTGATGAAAATAGTAGAGCATGGCCCGCGAGGCCGTGACAGCACCCCCCTCTTTTGCCGATTTCCCTGGTGGGGGCGGGTTTCGGGAGTGCTGTCGCGGATGGACGCCGCCGGTTCGCGGGCCGGGCTCGATCAGCGGGTCAGCGCGCCGATGCGCGTGGTCTCGCGCGGTGCCGGATCACCGGGGGCGTGCTGGGCGGGGATCTCGGGGGCGAACGGCAGGTCGCAGACGAGGAGCTCGGGGAGCTCGGCGAGGCTGGTGATCATCGAAACGCCGTCGGGCGGCGCATGTTCTGTCCCGCTGCGGTTGAGCCAGACGCCGTGCAGGCCCGCGTCGGCGGCGCCGAGGGCGTCGGTGTCGAGCCGGTCGCCGACGTGCACGACTTCGTGCGGGGCCGCGTCGAGGGATTCGCAGGCGGCGTGGAAGATCCGCGGATCCGGTTTGGCGACGCCGAGTTCACCGGAGATGAGCATGCTGTCGAAGGCGCCGGCCAGTCCGGTGTGGCTGATCTTCTTGCGCTGGTAGGCGCTGGGCGCGTTGGTGATGACGGCCAGTTGCAGGCCGCTGGCGCGCATCCATTCGAGGCAGGGCAGGGCGTCGTCGAACAGCCGCCAGGCGGCTTGCATGGCGGCCATCCGGTAGTCCTCGCGGGCGGCGGCTTCGGCGTCGCTGATCTGCTCGCCGAAGGCGGCGAAGAAGGCGCGGGTCCGTTCGACGCACATGGTGGCGAAGTCGACTTCACCGGCCACGTACCGCTCGTAGTGGTCTTCGGTGGTGTGGCGCCACACGGGCCAGGCGGCGTCGTTGCCGATGAGGGCGCGCAGGCCGAGGCGGGAGGAGGCGGCGTTGTCGAGCAGGGTGTCGTCGATGTCCAGGCACACGGCTTTGATGCGGCCGGGTTCAGGCGTGGTCGGGGGGTGCGGCGCGGATGTCACCCCGAGAGGCTAGGGGTTCACCGGCGGTGTCCGCCTCGTCCAAGACGGTGACAGTCGTTGGCCTGACACGGTTTAGTCGAAGTACCAGTACCGGGTGACGTCCACTGGGGACATCACCCGGTCGCTGGAATCGTGCTGCTGATCAGACCAGCGCGCGGCGGAGCCGGTTCAGCGAGACCTCGCGGCCGAGCAGTTCCATGGATTCGTACAGCGGCGGCGAAACGGTGCGGCCGGTGACGGCGACCCGCACGGGTGCGAAGGCCTTGCGCGGTTTGATGCCGAGTCCGTCCACGACGGACTCCCTCAGCGCCGTCTCGATGGCTTCGGTGGTCCATTCGGGAAGCGCGTCGAGCGCCCCGATGGCGGCGTCGAGCACGGGCCGGGCGTCGTCGCCGAGGGCCTTGGCCGCGGAGGCCTCTTCGGGCTCGAAGTTCTCGCCCGCGAACAGGAATCGCATCATGCCGACGGCGTCGGAGAGCACGATGAGCCGTTCCTGCACGAGCGGCGCGGCGGCCCGCACCGTTTCGAGCTGCTGCTCGGTCGGTTCGGCGTCGAGCACTCCGCCGTCGACGAGGTAGGGCACGACGCGCTGCACGAAGTCGTCCGGGGCGAGCGCCCGCAGGTGCGCGGAGTTGATCGCGTCGGCCTTCTTCTGGTCGAACCGGGCGGGGTTGCCGCTGACCCGGCTGATGTCGAAGGCCTCGACCATCTCGTCGAGGTTGAACACGTCGCGGTCGTCGGCGATGGACCAGCCGAGCAGCGCGAGGTAGTTGAGCAGTCCCTCGGGCAGGAATCCGCGGTCGCGGTGGTGGAACAGGTTCGACGCGGGGTCGCGCTTGGAGAGCTTCTTGTTGCCTTCGCCCATGACGAACGGCAGGTGCCCGAACTCGGGGACGAAGTCGGTGACGCCGATGCGCTGCAGCGCTTCGTAGAGCGCGATCTGGCGCGGTGTCGACGACAGCAGGTCTTCGCCGCGCAGCACGTGCGTGATGCGCATGAGCGCGTCGTCGACGGGGTTGGTGAGCGTGTAGAGCGCGTCGCCGCTGCCGCGGACCAGCACCGGGTCGGGCACCGTGCCCGCGCGGAAGGTGATCTCGCCGCGGACGAGGTCGGTGAAGGTGATGTCGTGGTCCGGCATCCGCAGCCGCAGCACCGGGGTGCGGCCTTCGGCGCGGTGGGCGGTCTTCTGCTCGTCGGTGAGGTCGCGGTCGAAGTTGTCGTAGCCGAGCTTGGGGTCGCGGCCCGCGGCCTTGTGCCGGGCTTCGACCTCTTCCGGCGAGGAGAACGCCTCGTAGAGCTCACCGGCGTCGAGCAGGCGCCGCGCGATGTCCGCGTAGACGTCCTTGCGCTCGCTCTGCCGGTACGGCCCGTAGGGGCCGCCGACTTCGGGACCTTCGTCCCAGTCGAGTCCCAGCCAGCGCAGCGCGTCGAGCAGCGCGTCGTAGGACTCCTGGCTGTCCCGGCTGGCGTCGGTGTCCTCGATGCGGAACACCAAGGTGCCTTCGTGGTGCCGGGCGAAGGCCCAGTTGAACAGGGCGGTGCGGATGAGCCCGACGTGCGGTGTGCCGGTCGGTGACGGGCAGAACCGGGCGCGGACGGTTCCGGGCGCTGGTGTGGCGAACTCTGGCGTGCTCATGACCGGTCCACCCTATCCGGCGAGGTTCGGCGCTTGACCAGCGACTCCGGGAGGAGCACCCTGAGATTATTCAACGCCCGTTGAATATCAATCTCGGAGTTCACCGGTGTGCGGCGCCGGATAGGAGTGATCGCAATGGAGCGCACGACTTGCTGCATCATCGGCGGCGGCCCCGCAGGCATGGTCCTGGGTCTGCTGCTGGCCCGCTCCGGAGTGCGGGTCACCGTGCTGGAGAAGCACGGCGACTTCCTCCGCGACTTCCGCGGCGACACCGTGCACCCGACGACCTTGCAGCTCATGGACGACCTGGGCCTGGCGGAGCGGTTCGCGGAGCTGCCGCAGCGCCGGGTGGACATCGTCCAGCTGCCCGTCGGCCGGGACGGCGATTTCCTGACCATCGGCGACTTCCGGCTGCTGCCGATCAAGTACCCCTACATCGCGCTGGTCCCGCAGTGGGACCTGCTGGACCTGCTCGCCGACGAGGCGAAGCAGGAGAGCGACTTCTCCCTCCGGATGCAGACCGAGGTCACCGAGCTGATCCGGGAAGGCGGCCGGGTCAACGGCGTGCGCTACCGCGACGCCGACGGCGGCACCGGGGAACTGCGCGCCGACATCACGATCGCCTGCGACGGGCGGGATTCGCTCGCCCGTCGGCTGCCGGAGCTCCGCCTGCGCGACTTCCCCACCCCGATGGACGTGCGCTGGTTCCGGGTGCCGCGCAAGGAGGACGACCCGGCCGGGCTGATCGGGCTGGTCCGCGACCGCACGTTCACCGCGCTGATCGACCGCGGCGACTACTACCAGACGGCGTCGATCATCGAGAAGGATTCCGACGCGGCCGGCAGGTCCCGGCCGATCGAGGAGTTCAACCAGCGGCTGCGGCACCTCGTGCCGTGGTTCGACGACGGTCGCGAGCTGGTCGACACGTGGGAGGACGTGAAGCTGCTGCACGTCACCCTCGACCGGTTGAACAAGTGGCACGTGCCCGGCCTGCTGTGCATCGGGGACGCGGCGCACGCGATGTCACCGGTGGGCGGCATCGGCATCAACCTGGCCGTGCAGGACGCGGTGGCCGCCGCCCGCCACCTCGCGGCTCCGCTGCGGGAAGGCCGGTTGCGCCGCAGGCACGTGGCGGCGATCCAGCGCAGGCGCTGGCCCACGACGCTGCTGATCCAGGGATTGCAGAAGGTGTTGCACCGCAACGCGGTCGAGCCCGGCCTGCGCGGCGAGATCGACTTCGGGGACCGGACCCGGCTGCCGCGCCCGATTCGGATGATCACGCGATTGCCGCTGCTGCGCATGTTCCCGCCCTACATCCTGGCCTACGGCGCACTACGCGAACGGCCTCCGCGTGAGGCTGTGCGGGGGTAGTCGGGCTCTTCTTGCTCTGGTGGGCGGGTAGCGGAACCTCAGTCGCCTTCTCGCTGCGGGATCTTTTTCCCGAGTGGCTCCGCCACGAGGGAAAAAGCCGTCCTCGCGAGAAGACGACTGAGAACCGGCCGGTGGTCGGCATTGGGACGTGGGCTATTCGCTTCGCGAATACAGGCACGGCCTTCGGCCGCAACGCAAGCCGGCTTCGCCGCCCAAGGCACGGCCCTTCGGCCGCCAGGCACGGCTTCGCCGCAGGGCAGGCGTGGCTTCGCCCGCCCACTGGACGGCCTTCGGCCGTGGCGGGGCTGCTACTGGACGGGGTTGGTGAGGGTGCCCAGGCCGTCGATGGAGACCGAGACGCTCTGGCCCGACTTCACCGGGCCGACGCCGGCGGGCGTGCCGGTGAGGATCACGTCGCCGGGCAGCAGTGTCATGATGCGGGACACCCACGACACGAGACCGGCGACGTCGTGCAGCATCAGCGACGTCCGCGACTGCTGCTTGAGCTCGCCGTCGAGCTCGGTGCGCAGGCCCAGATCCGCCGGGTCGACGGAGGTGTCGATCCACGGGCCCAGCGGGCAGAACGTGTCGTAGCCCTTCGCCCGCGTCCACTGCCCGTCGGCCTGCTGCTGGTCCCTCGCGGTGACGTCGTTGGCGATCGTGTAGCCCAGGACCACGTCGAGCCCGCGCGCCTCCGGAACGTCCTTGCAGGGCTGGCCGATGACGGCCGCGAGCTCGCCCTCGTAGTCCACCCGCTCCGAGTTCGGCGGCAGCTTGATCGGCGCGTTCGGGCTCGTCACCGAAGTGGACGGCTTCATGAAGATGACCGGGTTCGCCGGTGCCTCACCGCCCATCTCCTTCGCGTGGTCCGCGTAGTTCTTGCCGACGCAGACGACCTTGCTGGGCAGGATCGGCGCGAGCAGCCGGACGTCGGCCATCGGCCACTTGCGCCCGGTGAAGGTGGGGTCGCCGAACGGGTGCTGGTCGATCTCGATGGCCAGCACCTTCTCCTGCGGCGCGGACGGATCGGGTTCCAGCGCGACGAACGACACCCCGTCGGAGTGGGCGACTCGGGCCAGGCGCACGGCGGACCTCTTTTCGTTCCCGGTTGCTTCGTACTCGGCTCGCTCGTGCTGGGACGAGGCGAACCGTCCCAGCCTATGCGGTGTCGTCGCCGGTGCCGCCGCCGCCCGAAACGGCCCTCACCGCGGACCGGCGATCGCGTTGTGCCGCAAGGCCTTGTAGGCGAGCGCGTCGCACAGGGCCAGCCAGCTCGCCTCCACGATGCTGCCGTGCACGCCCACCGTGGTCCACTCGTCGGTGCCGTCGCGGGATTCGACCAGCACCCGCGTCACCGCGTCGGTGCCGGAGGCGTCGGTGAGGATGCGGACCTTGTAGTCCACCAGCTCCACCGAATCCAGCCACGGCAACCGCCCCACGAGCGCTTCGCGCAGCGCGGCGTCCAGCGCGTTCACCGGCCCGTTGCCCTCGGCGGTGGCGATCACCCGGCTCCCGTCCACGTGCACCTTCACCGTCGCCTCCGACACGACCGTCCCGTCCGGGCGGTGGTCGAGCACCACCCGGTAGGACTCCAGGTCGAACGGCGCGTCGGGCTCCCCCGCGTCCTGCTCGCCCGCGGCGGTGAGCTCGCGGCGCAGCAGCAGCTCCAGCGAGGCGTCGGAGGCTTCGAAGGACCAGCCGCGCGCCTCCAGCTCCTTGACCTTGCGCACCGCCGTGCCGACGGCCTCCGGCGACTCCGTGAGGTCCAGGCCGAGCTCGGCGCCCTTGAGCTCGAGGCTCGCCCGCCCGGCCATCTCGGTGACCAGCACGCGCATCGTGTTGCCCACGACGGCCGGGTCGAGGTGGTTGTAGAGCTCGGGATCCACTTTGATCGCGCTGGCGTGCAGCCCCGCCTTGTGCGCGAACGTCGACGAGCCCACGTAGGCCTGGTGGGTGTCGGGTGCGAGGTTCGCGATCTCGGTGAGCGCGTGCGAGACGCGGGTGAGCTCCCCGATGCCGCCGTCGGGCAGCACCGGCATGTCCAGCTTCGTCGCGAGGTTTCCGAGCACCGCGAACAGGTCGGCGTTGCCCGCGCGTTCCCCGTAGCCGTTCGCGGTGCACTGCACGTGGGTGGCGCCCGCCTGCACCGCCGCCACCGAGTTCGCCACCGCGCAGGCGGTGTCGTCCTGGCAGTGGATGCCGACGCGGAACCCGGTGCGCGCGACGACCTCCCGCACGGTGTCGGCGAGCCCGGTGGGCAGCTGCCCGCCGTTGGTGTCGCAGAGCACGGCCACGTCGGCTCCGGCGGTCACCGCGGCCTCCAGCACCCGCAGCGCGCAGTCCGGGTCGTGGGCGTAGCCGTCGAAGAAGTGCTCGGCGTCGACGAACACCCGGCGGCCCTCCCCGACCAGGTAGCGCACCGTGTCGGCGACCATGGCGCGGTTCTCCTCGACGGTGGTGCGCAGCGCGCGCTCGATGTGCCTGCGGTCGGACTTGGCCACGAGCGTGACGACCGGGGCACCGGAGTCGACCAGCGCCCGCACCTGCGGGTCCTCGTGCGCCTGCGCGCCCGCCCGGCGGGTCGCGCCGAAGGCGACGAGCGCCGCGTGGCGCAGCTCCAGCTCACCGGCGGCGGCGCGGGCGAAGAACTCGGTGTCCTTCGGCAGCGCGCCGGGCCAGCCGCCTTCGATGAAGCCGACGCCGAGGGAGTCCAGCAGCCGGGCGACCGCGATCTTGTCGGGAACCGAGTAGGAGATCCCTTCCCGCTGGGCGCCGTCGCGCAGCGTGGTGTCGTAGACGTGGAAGTCGTCGCCCAGAGGGGTTCCGGCCGGGGTCGTGCGAGTCACTGGATCTCTCCTGTCGGCTTCGATGGCGATGCCTTCGCGGGGCGGTCGGCGATCGTCACCACGCTGCGTGGCGGGGTTTTCCGGGCACAAAAAAGACCCCCCGCGAAATTGCGAGAGGTCTGCGCGCCGGGGGTGCGGAGTCGTCACCCGGCGCGCGGTCCAATAATGATCATGGTGTTGAAGGCCACGACCGCATGCTGCCACAACCCGGCCGGCCGCCACCACCTGGGCGGACCGCCCCCGATCCGGACGACTCCGGCCGCGCGCCCAGGCGAACGAGCGGATCTCCGTTGGTCGTCCTGCCGGCGGCGAAGCCGCTGAGGTTCCACCACGCGGGCACCCGCGCAGGCCGATCGAGGCCTCACCACGACGCAGAACGGGCGCCTCCCCGAAGGGAAGGCGCCCGCCGTGCGTGCGTGGATCAGGCCTGCTGGGCCACCTCGCGGGAGGACACCAGCGCCGCCAGCCGGTCGCCGACGGCGAAGGTCGCCCCCGGCGCCGAGTGGTCGCGCGTCGCCAGATCGAAGGCCACGGAGGCCTCCACCCGGCGCGCCGCCTCGGTCTGCCCGACGTGGTCGAGCAGCAGCGCCACCGACAGCACCGCGGCCGTCGGGTCCGCCGACCCGTGCCCGGCGATGTCCGGCGCGCTGCCGTGCACCGGCTCGAACATGCTCGGGTTGCGGCGGGTGGCGTCGATGTTGCCGCTCGCCGCCAGCCCGATGCCGCCGGTCACCGCGCCCGCCAGGTCGGTGATGATGTCGCCGAACAGGTTGTCCGTGACGATCACGTCGAACCGGCTCGGGTCGGTCACCAGGTGGATCGTGGTGGCGTCCACGTGCTGGTAGGCCACCGTCACGTCGGGGTGCTGCAGCGAGACCTCTTCGACCACGCGGGACCACAAGGAACCGGCGTGCGTGAGCACGTTGGTCTTGTGCACCAGCGTGAGGTGCTTGCGCGGCCGGGATGCGGCGCGGGCGAACGCGTCCCGCACGACCCGCTCCACGCCGAACGCCGTGTTGAGGCTGACCTCGGTGGCGATCTCGTGCGTGGTGTCCTTGCGCAGCAGACCGCCGTTGCCCGCGTAGGGGCCCTCGGTGCCTTCGCGCACCACCACCATGTCGATCTCGCCCGGGTCGTTGACCGGGCTCTTCACGCCCGGGTACAGCCGAGCGGGACGGAGATTGACGTGGTGGTCGAGCTCGAAGCGCAGCCGCAGCAGCAGCCCCCGCTCCAGGATCCCGCTGGGCACCGAGGGGTCGCCGACCGCACCGAGCAGGATCGCGTCGTGCTGGCGCAATTCGGTGAGCACCGATTCCGGTAGCAGCTCACCGGTCGCGTGCCAGCGCGCGGCTCCCAGGTCGTATCGAGTGATCTCGGTATCGGGAACGACCTCACCGAGCACCTTCAGCGCCTCGGCCACTACCTCCGGCCCGATCCCGTCACCGGGGATCACAGCGAGCCGCATGTACACACCTCCCGACTACCACCCCGAACCGCGGGGCTAGAACTGTTGCGCCGAAGGCTACCGGCAAGGCCACGCAGGCAGGCACGCCGGACCCACCAAGTGGTCGAGGCTTCCCGATTGGCGGGACACCCGATCGGGTGACGCAGGTGAGCCGGGTCGCGAAAAGGGCCGCCCACAAGTGTGGGACGGCCCTTTTCGCAATCGCACCGGACCACGTCCGGCCGGAGATCAGCGGATCACTCGAAGTCGACCGTCCGCACCGTGCGGGCGCCGACGGCCGCGCCGATCGGCTCCAGGACGCCGGCCTCGACCGGGCGGTCCACCCGCAGCAGCATGATCGCGTCGGAGCGCTCGGTCGTCTGGCTGACCGTGGCGGCCTCGATGTTCACGCCGACCTCGCCGAGCAGGGTGCCGACGGTGCCCATCACGCCGGGGCGGTCCGGGTACTCCAGCAGCAGCACGCTGCCCTCGGCCCGGAGGTCGAAGTGGCGGCCGTTGACCTCGATGAGCTTCTCCACCAGGTTCGCCCCGGACAGCGCGCCCGACACGACCGCGGTGCGCCCGTCGGCGAGACCGGCGCGCACCGAGACGACGCTGCGGTGGTTCGGGCTCTCCGGCGTGGTCTTCACCTCGACCTCGACCCCGAGGTCCTCGGCCAGCTGCGGCGCGTTGACGAAGGTGACCTGGCTGTCCACGGCCCCGGAGAACACCCCGCGCAGCGCCGCGAGCTGCAGCACCGACACGTCCTCGTCGGCGAGCTCGCCGCGGGCCTCCACGGTCACCGAGGTCGGCGTCGTGCCCAGCACGGCCGCGAGCAGCTGGCCCAGCTTCTGGGTCAGCGGCAGGTACGGGCGCACCTCTTCGCCGACGGCACCGCCCTGCACGTTCACCGCGTCCGGGACGAAGTCGCCGCGCAGCGCCAGCAGCACCGAGCGGGCCACGTCGGTGCCCGCGCGGTCCTGCGCCTCGGCGGTGGAGGCGCCCAGGTGCGGGGTGGCCACGACGTTGTCCAGCTCGAACAGCGGGCTGGAGGTGGTGGGCTCGGTCTTGTAGACGTCGATGCCCGCGCCGCCGATGTGGCCGTTGCGGATCGACTCGGCCAGCGCCTCCTCGTCGATGAGACCGCCGCGGGCGGCGTTGACGACGATCAGGCCCTTCTTGGCCTTCTTGAGCTCCTCCGCACCGATCAGGCCCAGCGTCTCGGCCGTCTTCGGCAGGTGGATGGAGAGCGCGTCGGCCCGCGCCAGCAGGTCTTCCAGGCTCACCAGCTCGATGCCCAGCTGCGCGGCGCGCGCGGCGGACACGTAGGGGTCGTAGGCGATGAGCTTGGTGCCGAAGGCGGCGATGCGCTGCGCGAACAGCTGGCCGATCTTGCCGAGGCCGACGACGCCGACGGTCTTGCCGTTGAGCTCGACGCCGCTGAAGGAGCTGCGCTTCCACTCCCCCGCCTTGAGGCTGGCGTCCGCGGCGGCCACGTTGCGGGCCACCGACAGCAGCAGCGCGAGGGCGTGCTCGGCGGCGGAGACGATGTTGGAGGTGGGCGCGTTGACCACCATCACGCCGCGCTCGGTGGCGGCGGGCACCTCGACGTTGTCCAGGCCCACACCGGCGCGGGCGACGACCTTGAGCTTGCTCGTCGCGGACAGGACCTCGGCGTCGACCTTGGTCGCGGAGCGGACCAGCAGTGCGTCGGCGTCGGCGACGGCCGCGAGCAGGGCCGGCCGGTCCGTGCCGTCGACGTGGCGGATCTCGACCTCGTCTCCGAGCGCTTCGAGCACGGAGGGGGCCAGCTTCTCGGCGATCAGGACGACAGGACGATTGGTCACGGGCGCGCTCCATTGAGAGGGATCACGGTCGTAGCAGGGCACGGCGTTGTACCCGGACGGTCAGGCAGTTTAACGGGAGATTGAGAACTCGTTCACAAGGGTGTGACGCATCCCAATCCCACTCCACGCCGTCCGGGGCTACCGGCAACGGTGTTCGACCGGATCGGAATAAGAAGGTGTTCTAGCAGCTCAGCCGCTTGATTGCGCGGTTAATTGATCACGGTTCGTCGAACTCGCCATCCTTTGCTCCGGCGACGAAAGCGTCCCATTCCTCGGGAGTGAAAACGAGGACAGGGCCTTCGGGTTCGGCACCGTTGCGCATGCCGATGTAACCGTCGACGAAGGCGATCTCCACGCCGGGTTCGTCGTCGTCCTCGGTGCTGGTGATCCATTCCGCGTCGGTGAAGTCCAGCTTGTGCCGGATGTGCGCTTTGTCGTCCACCGGTGCGTCCACTGTCGTACTGGTCTCTTCGCTCACGCCGGGCACCATACCGCCGCCGTCACGCCCGCTCGATCGCGTGATCGGGTGTGGTCGGTGCTGCCGTGCGCTCGTCGGGTCGCTGCTCAGCGGGGGCGATCCCGCCTCCGCGCACGATCTCGGCCCGCGGGGCGGCCAGCGTCGCGACCGCGTTGGCGCCGACGATGACCACGATGGCGGCCCATTCCGGCCAGCCCGGCCGCTGCCCCAGCACCACGGCGCCGACCAGCGCGGCCAGCACCGGATTGACGCTCATGAACACCCCGAAGAACTGCGCGGGGACGCGGCGCAGCGCGAGCAGGTCGGCGAGGAAGGGCACCACCGACGACAGCACGCCCGCGACGACGGCGAAGCCGAGCGCCGCCGCCGTCGGCGGGTGGTGCACGAGCACCAGGGCACCGATCGGCAGGTATGCGACCGCGGAGACGGCCGCCGCGGCGGCCGAACCCTGCAGGCCGGGCACCCGGCGGCCGACGGTGCGGTTGAGCAGGATGTAGCAGCCCCAGCACACCGCCGCCAGCAGCGCCAGCGCGATGCCGGGGTAGTCGGTGCTCGGCTGCGGGCGGACGAGCACCACGACGGCCGCGGCGGCGGCGAGCGCGCAGCCGAGGTCGAGCAGCCGCCGGGACGCGATCAGCGCCACCGCCAGCGGCCCCAGGAATTCCAGCGTGACGGCGAGGCCCAGGCCGATGCGGTCGATCGCGGTGTAGAGCGACAGGTTCATCGTGGCGAACACCCCGGCCAGGCCCAGCACGGGCCACCACTGGCGGGCGGTGAACGAGCGGAACCGGGGCCGCCCGGCCAGCAGCAGCACGATGCCCGCCACCCACTGGCGCACGGCGACCACGCCCGCCGGGCCGATCACCGGGAACGCCAGCGCCCCGGTCGCCGCCCCGAGCTGGTTGGACAGCCCGCCGCCCAGCATCAGGGCCATCCCGGCGCCCCGGCCGGTGGTCCCGGTTCCCTGCGCACCGGTGCCCGCCGCGTCGCTCACCGCGGCGGTCTCCGGTCCGGCGATTCCCATCGTGGCGGGGATTCCCGCCCGCTCCGCTCCCGTCATGGTCCCGAGAATCGGGGTCGGCATCGGCCGCGCAAAATGCGTCGGCGGCCCCGGCCATACGCTGGAGTCATGGATGTGGAGCTGCGGCACCTGCGGTGCCTGGTCGCGATCGTGGACACCGGCACGTTCACCGACGCCGCGATCGAGCTGGGCGTCTCGCAGGCGGCGGTCTCGCGCACGGTGCTGGCGCTGGAGCGCGCGCTCGGCGTGCGGCTGCTGCACCGGACGAGCCGCACCTGCACTCCGACCACGGCGGGCGTGCAGGTGCTCGCCCGCGCCCGGCACCTGCTCGCCGAAGTCGACGACCTCGTCCGCGAGGCCACCACCGGGCACACGCGGTTGCGGCTGGGGCACGCCTGGTCGGCGATGGGCGGGCACACCAACGAGTTCCAGCGCCGCTGGGCGGACCGCCACCCCGACGTCGAGCTCCACCTGGTCCGCACCAACACGCAGACCGGCGGCCTCGCCGAAGGGGCGTGCGACCTGGCGGTGGTGCGCGTGGGGATCGACGCCCACCGCTACGACCACGCCACCGTCGGCCACGAACGCCGCTACTGCGCGCTGGCCGCCGACGATCCGTGGGCGCGCCGCCGTTCCTTGACGCTGGACGAGATCCGGCAGCGCGTCCTGGCCGTCGACCACCGCACCGGCACCACCACCACCGACCTGTGGCCGCCGCAGGACCGCCCCGAACTGGAACGCACACCGGACATCGACGACTGGCTGGCCGCGATCTCCACCGGCCGCTGCGTGGGCATCACCCCGCAGAGCACCCTCACCCAGTACCGCCGCGACGGCATCGTCTACCGCCTCGTCCGGGACGCCGACCCCGTTCCCGTCCACCTGATCTGGCGCCGCCACGACCCGCACCCCGCGACCTCCGCCGCAGTAGCCCTCCTCACGGAGCTCTACGCCGAGGCGGTTCGTTGACTGCTTCCACGGCTCGTTCTGCTTTGGTGTCCGGGTAGCGGAACCTCAGCGTCCTTCTCGCTGCGGGATCTTTTTCCCAAGTGGCTCCGCCACGAGGAAAAAAGCTGTCCTCGCGAGAAGAACGCTGAGAACCCGCCGGTGAGCGGCTTTTCGACGTGGGCTATTCGCTTCGCGAATACAGGCACGGCCTACGGCCGCAAGGCAGGCTGGCTTCGCCGCCCACTGCACGGCTACGCCGCGGGGCAAGCGTGGCTTTGCCCGCCCACTGCACGGCTTCGCCGCCCAACTGCACGGCTTCGCCGTGGCGCGAGTTTCGGGTGCAGGGGGCAGTGAACCCGGCATTCCATGCACCACGGCAACCACACGTCCAAACCCGGGAAGGCTCTGAAACCCGACGCCACACGCCAAGCCGAGCGAGACTCCAAAGCCGTCCCCCACGGCAAGTCGAACCCGGCTCGAAAGCCGTTCCGGACGACGAAGGCCCGGTGATCCCTTGTGGGGATCGCCGGGCCTTGATCGCGGACGTCACCGATCAGATGACTCCGCGAAGTCGTCGTTCGCGAACGCTCACTTGCCGGTCCAGGACATCAGCGCGCGCAGCTTCTTGCCGACCTCTTCGATCTGGTGGTCGTTGCCGGCCTGCTGGAGCTTGTTGAAGTTGGGGCGACCGGCCTCGTCCTCGGCGACCCATTCCTTCGCGAAGGTGCCGTCCTGGATCTCGCCCAGGATCTTCTGCATGGACTCCTTGACGTGCGCGTCGACGACGCGCGGTCCACGGGTGAGGTCGCCGTACTCGGCGGTGTCGGAGCAGGAGTAGCGCTGCCCGGCGATGCCGCCCTCCCACATGAGGTCCACGATCAGCTTCAGCTCGTGCAGGACCTCGAAGTAGGCGATCTCCGGCTGGTAGCCGGCTTCGACGAGCACCTCGAAACCGGTCTGCACGAGCGCGCTGGCGCCACCGCAGAGGACGGCCTGCTCACCGAACAGGTCGGTCTCGGTCTCTTCCTTGAAGGTCGTCTTGATGACGCCGGCGCGCGCGCCGCCGATGCCCGCGGCGTAGGACAGCGCCAGCGCCTGCGCGCTGCCGGAGGCGTCCTGCTCGATGGCGATCAGACACGGCACGCCCTTGCCGTCGACGAACTGGCGGCGCACGAGGTGGCCGGGGCCCTTGGGGGCGACCATCGCGACGTCGACGTCCGACGGCGGCTGGATCAGGCCGTAGCGGATGTTGAAGCCGTGCCCGAAGAAGATCGCGTCGCCGCTGTTGAGGTTCGGGGCGACGTCGTTGGCGTAGATCTCGCGCTGCTTGGTGTCGGGCGCCAGGATCATGATCAGGTCGGCTTCGGCGGAGGCCTCGGCCGGGGTGAGCACCCGCAGGCCCTCTTCTTCGGCCTTGGCGCGGGACTTCGACGACTCGGGCAGGCCGATGCGCACGTCCACGCCGGAGTCGCGCAGGCTCAGCGCGTGCGCGTGGCCCTGGCTGCCGTAGCCGATGATCGCGACCTTGCGGCCCTGGACGATGCTCAGGTCGGCGTCGGCGTCGTAGAAGATCTCAGTTGCCATGATGGTTTCCGTGTTCCTTTCGGGACTTGTTCGATTGTCTTCCCGGCGGTGCCTGCCCGGTGTCGCCCGCCCGGTGTTCCACGGCCGGTGCGTTCGCGGCGGGGCCCGGCCGCGGGCCCACGCCTGCCGCCGGTCGGTTTCCCGGCGCCGCTGCCGGGATTCGGGTCAGCGGACCGCGGTGGCGGTGATGGAGCGGGGGCCGCGGCCGATGGCGATCGACCCGGACTGCACCATCTCCCGCACACCGTAGGGCTCCAGCATGCGCAGCAGCGCGTTGAGCTTCTCGCCGTCGCCGGTGGCCTCCACGGTCAGCGCCTCCGGGGAGACGTCGACGACCTTGGCCCGGAACAGCTGCACGGTTTCGAGGACCTGGCTGCGCACCGAGGCGTCCGCGCGGACCTTCACCAGCAGCAGTTCGCGCTGCACCGCGACCTCCGGTTCCAGCTCCACGATCTTGATCACGTTGACCAGCTTGTTGAGCTGCTTGGTGACCTGTTCGAGGGGCTGGTCGCTGACGGCGACCACGATCGTCATCCGGGAGATCTCCGGGTGCTCGGTCGGCCCGACGGCCAGTGACTCGATGTTGAAGCTGCGGCGCGAGAACAGTCCCGAGACGCGGGCGAGCGCACCCGGCACGTTCTCCACCAGCACGCTGAGCGTGTGTCGGCTCATCGGTGGGTCACCCCTCGTCCTCGTCGAACAGCGGGCGGATTCCGCGCGCCGCCATGATCTCGTCGTTGCCGGTGCCCGCGGCCACCATGGGCCACACCTGGGAGTCCTTGCCCACCACGAAGTCGATCACGACGGGTCGGTCGTTGATCTCCATGGCCCGCTGGATGACGCTGTCGACGTCCTCGCGGGATTCGCACCGCAGTCCCACGCAGCCCAGCGCTTCGGCGAGCAGTTTGAAGTCGGGGATGCGGTGCTTGTGGGTTCCGAGGTCACTGTGTGAGTAGCGCTCGGCGTAGAACAGGCTCTGCCACTGCCGGACCATACCGAGGTTGCCGTTGTTGATGACGGCGACCTTGATGGGCAGTTCTTCGATGGCGCAGGTGGCGAGTTCCTGGTTGGTCATCTGGAAGCAGCCGTCGCCGTCGATGGCCCAGACGTCCTTGCCGGGCACGCCCGCCTTGGCGCCCATCGCGGCGGGAACGGCGTAGCCCATGGTTCCGAGCCCGCCGGAGTTCAGCCAGCTGCGCGGCTGCTCGTAGCCGACGAACTGGGCCGCCCACATCTGGTGCTGCCCGACACCGGCCGCGTAGACGGCGTCCGGGCCCGCGAGGGCGCCGATGCGTTCGATGACGTACTCGGGGGCGAGGCTGCCGTCCGCGGGCCACTCGTAGCCCAGCGGGAACGTGTCGCGCCAGGTGCTCAGCTGCGTCCACCAGGCGCCGAGGTCGGCGGTGCCGCCGTCCGCGGTGGCGGTGGCGACGGCGTCGATGAGCTCGGCGATGACCTCCTTGCAGTCACCGACGATCGGCACGTCGGCGTTGCGGTTCTTGGAGATCTCCGCCGGGTCGATGTCGGCGTGCACGACCTTCGCGTCCGGCGCGAACGAGGACAGCTGGCCGGTGACCCGGTCGTCGAACCGGGCGCCGAGGGTGATCAGCAGGTCGGAGCGCTGCATCGCGGCGACGGCGGCGACCTTGCCGTGCATGCCGGGCATGCCCAGGTGCAGCGGGTGCGAGTCGGGGAACGCGCCGCGCGCCATCAGCGTGGTGACGACGGGGATGTTGGTGGCTTCGGCCAGTTCGCGCAGCTGCTCGGTCGCTTCGGCCTTGAGCACGCCACCACCGACGTAGAGCACCGGCCGCTGCGCCGCGGTGATCAGCTTCGCGGCTTCCCGGACCTGCTTGCCGTGCGGCTTGCTGGTGGGGCGGTAGCCGGGCAGCTTCATCTCCGGCGGCCAGGAGAACGTGGTCGCGGTCTGCTGGACGTCCTTCGGGATGTCGACCAGCACCGGACCGGGGCGCCCGGAGGCGGCGATGTAGAACGCCTCGGCGATGGTGCGCGGGATGTCCTCGGCCTTGGTGACCAGGAAGTTGTGCTTGGTGATCGGCAGCGTGATGCCGCAGATGTCGGCTTCCTGGAACGCGTCGGTGCCGATCAGGCTGGTGGCCTGCTGACCGGTGATCGCCACGATCGGCACGGAGTCCATCTGCGCGTCGGCCAGCGCCGTGACCAGGTTCGTCGCGCCGGGACCGGAGGTCGCCATGCACACGCCGACCTTGCCGGTGGCCTGGGCGTACCCGGTGGCGGCGTGCCCGGCTCCCTGTTCGTGGCGGACCAGGACGTGCCGGACCTTCGTGGAGTCCAGCAGCGGGTCGTAGGCAGGCAGGATGGTGCCGCCGGGAATGCCGAAGACGATCTCGGCCCCGACGGACTCCAGCGACCGCACGAGCGACTGCGCGCCGGTGACCTGCGCTGGGGCGTCGTGGGACGGTGCTGGTTTGGAACGGTGTCCCGGCGGCGGTGCCGGGACCGGGCTCTGCCTGGTGTGGGCGCTGGTCATCGAGTTCGCCTCTGTCCGAACGGTGGTGGTCGGTGAGTGGGCACGAAAAAACCCCCGCCGGGCCGAAAAGGGGACCGTACGAGGGTTGGCGCGTCGACGCTGCGGAGCTTCCTCAGGCGTCGACGCGCCGGGGAAGTACGAGAATGTCGTGCAGTCGCAGCATGGCGAGGACGTTAACGGCACTGGTGCCACCGGGTCAAACCATGCGGGACGCGATTCCCGCATGGTGGACGCCGAAAACGGCTCGAAACCCCGCTTCCGCTGGCGTTTTCCCTGTTCACGGATATCCCGTTCGCATTCGGCCGAGCCCGGTGTGGCGTACGTCGCTCCTCCTCCGGCTCGGTGGGTCGCAGGTCGCGGGACCGGCGGTGCCACCAGGTGGGAACGGTCCGGGCGGTTCGCCGGCGCCTGCGGTCCGGGACTCTGCGGACCGCGTGCGCACGGGTGAGAGCATCGGGGGGTGAGCGAGTCCCCAGCGGCATCGGAACGGCCCGGCGAGAACGGGCCCGGCCGCACCGGCTCCGGCTCCGCCCCGGCGGAATCGGGCAGTCCGGACGCGGCGGGCTCGGAACGCGCCGAGGCAGAGGGGACCCGCGAAGTGAGCACGTCCGAGGAGCAGGGCACGACCGGCACGGCGACCCGGGACGCCGCGGAGCTGCCCGACGCCGCCACGTCCGGCGCCGGAACGTCCGAGGCGACCGCCGAGCGCGAGATCGTCGAGCCGAACTCCGGTGAGCAGGACTCCGCTGAGAACGCCCCCGGCGAACGGGACGCGGCCCCGGAAGACCCCGCGCGCCCGGCGGTGGCGAAGGCCACCGCCGGGCGCGCGAAGGCGCTGCCGAAGTCGCTGACGTTCCAGCTCACCCGGATCTCGCTGCTGGCGGTGTTCGCGGTGGCGATCAGCGTGACGCCGATCGCGTTCGCGCAGCCGTTCCCGCTGCTGCTGCCCGCGTACCTGATCCCGCTGGCGCTCGGCTACGCGATCATGCGCCCGCGCACCGTGGTGACGGCCGAGCGCATCAGCTCGCGCGGCCAGTTCAGCACCACCCGCTTCGGCTGGGACGAGCTCGCCTCGGTGCGGCTGGACGAGAAGCGCTGGGTGCGCGCCGTGCTCGTCTCCGGCAAGGAGGTCGTGCTCCCGGCGATCCGGGTGCGCGACCTGCCCCGGCTCGCCGAGCTCAGCGGCGGTCGCCTGCCGGACCCGAACGCCGCACCGGCGCAGCCCGAGACCGGCGAGGACGAGCCCGCCGACGACACCGCCTCCGAGCCTCCGGCCGCCGATCAGCAGCCGTCCGAGACCGGCGCCGACCCGGCCGAGCGCGCGGAATCCGGCGACGACGGGCGCACCGGCCCGAAGTCCGCGGACTGACGCACCGCACCCGCACGACCACGAGCGCGCTCCCCGAACGACGCGCAGCACCGCCCGCACGGCTCCCGAGGCGTGCGTCACGAACGCCCGACGAGCGAGAACCGGTCGGACCGGACGGCACCGGGCAGGAGTAGCGTCGTGGTCACCGCCGTTCGCCCCCACCCACAAGGTGGGCGTCTTTCGCCGCTATGACGCGAACTTCGCGAGAAACCGAGAAGGACCATGCCCCAGTTGCGCTCCCGCACCACCACGCACGGACGGAACGCCGCAGGCGCCCGGTCGTTGTGGCGTGCCACCGGCATGACCGACGACGACTTCGGCAAGCCGATCGTGGCCATCGCCAACTCCTACACCCAGTTCGTGCCCGGTCACGTGCACCTGCGCGACCTCGGCGACGTGGTGGCCGAGAAGATCCGCGAAGAAGGCGGCGTGCCGCGGGAGTTCCACACGATCGCGGTGGACGACGGCATCGCCATGGGCCACAGCGGCATGCTCTACTCGCTGCCCTCGCGCGAGATCATCGCCGACTCGGTGGAGTACATGGTCAACGCCCACCAGGCGGACGCGCTGGTGTGCATCTCGAACTGCGACAAGATCACTCCGGGCATGCTCAACGCCGCGATGCGGCTCAACGTGCCGACGGTGTTCGTCTCCGGCGGGCCGATGGAGGCCGGCAAGGCCGTTGTCGTGGAGGGCGTCGCGCAGGCCCCGACCGACCTGATCACGACGATCTCCGCGTCGGCGAACGCGGCGGTGGACGACGAAGGGCTCAGCGAGGTCGAGCGGTCCGCCTGCCCGACCTGCGGGTCGTGCTCGGGCATGTTCACCGCGAACTCCATGAACTGCCTCACCGAAGCGCTGGGCCTCGCGCTGCCGGGCAACGGTTCGACGCTGGCCACCCACGCGCTGCGCCGCGAGCTGTTCGAGGAGGCCGGGCGCACCGTCGTGCGCATCTCCAAGCGCTGGTACCAGGAGGACGACGACTCCGTGCTGCCGCGTTCGGTGGCCAACAAGCAGGCGTTCGAGAACGCGATGGCGCTGGACATGGCGATGGGCGGCTCCACGAACACGGTGCTGCACACGCTGGCCGCCGCGCGCGAGGGCGAGATCGACTTCGAGCTCTCCGACATCGAGCGGATCAGCCGCCAGGTGCCGTGCCTGTCGAAGGTGGCGCCGAACTCCGATTACCACATGGAGGACGTGCACCGGGCCGGCGGAATCTCCGCGATCATGGGCGAGCTGGACCGCGCCGGGCTGCTGCACCGCGAGGTGTCCTCCGTGCACAGCGGCAGCCTCACCGAATGGCTGTCGCAGTGGGACGTGCGCGGCGAGTCGCCCTCGCAGCAGGCGCTCGACCTGTTCCACGCCGCTCCCGGCGGGGTGCGCACCACGCAGGCGTTCTCCACGGAGAACGTCTGGTCCTCGTTGGACACCGACGCCGCCGACGGCTGCATCCGCGACTTCGAGCACGCCTACACCGCCGACGGCGGCCTGGCGGTGCTGCGCGGCAACCTCGCCGAGGACGGCGCGGTCGTGAAGACCGCGGGCGTCGAGGAGGAGCTCTGGTACTTCCAGGGCCCCGCGCGGGTCATGGAGAGCCAGGAGCAGGCGGTGGCCGCGATCCTGCAGAAGCAGATCGAACCGGGCGACGTGCTGGTGATCCGCTACGAGGGCCCGGCGGGCGGCCCCGGCATGCAGGAGATGCTGCACCCGACGGCGTTCCTGAAGGGCTCCGGCCTGGGCAAGAAGTGCGCGCTGATCACCGACGGCCGGTTCTCCGGCGGCTCCTCCGGGTTGTCCATCGGGCACATCTCGCCGGAGGCGGCGGGCGGCGGCACGATCGGCCTGGTGCAGGACGGCGACCAGATCCTCATCGACGTCCGCGAACGCGCCCTGAAGCTGCTCGTCGACGACGAGGTGCTCGCCGAGCGGCGCGCAAAGATGGACGCCGCCGAGCACCCGTGGCAGCCGGAATCCCGGCAGCGACCGGTGACCAGCGCGTTGCGGGCCTACGCGCGGCTGGCCACCTCGGCTTCGTACGGCGCGGTCCGCGACGTCTCGAAGTGACCGGATGACGAAGAAGACCGGCCGGGTTCCGCGGGGAACCCGGCCGGTCTCGTTTCGGGGGACGTGTCGTTCTCGGGGGAATCGCGCGGCTCCGCCCGGCGGGCGGGGCCACCGGTTCAGGAGCGCAGCAGGATCAGCACCGCGGCCGACGAACCCGCCGCGATCACCAGGCTGATGAAGCCGCTGACCAGCGGGTGCCGGAACCAGGCGCGCCCGTTGTCCAGCGCGACCCGGCCGGGCCCGGCGAACATCAGGCACAGCGCGGCGGCGATGAGCACCACGAGGTACTCGTAGCCGCCTTCCTGGTCGAAGAACGGGCCGGGCAGCTTCATCGACACGATGGCGCTGGCCATCACGCCGACGATGCCCGCGGCGGCCAGCGGGGTGAACAGGCCGAGCACCAGCAGCGCGCCGGCGCCGAGCTCGGTCCCGCCGGTGACCAGGGACAGCACCGCGCTCTGTTCGAACCCGGACTTCGCCAGGGATTGCGCGAACGCTTCCGGACCGGTGCCGCCGAGCACGCCGAACAGTTTCTGCGCACCGTGGGCGGCGAAGATCCCGCCGATCACCAGCCGCAATGCCAGGAGTCCGAGGTCGGCTCCGGCGTTCCAGCCGAATGGTTTCCGGGTGTCCAATTCTTCGTAGAACTCGTCGCCGGAACGGCGGTCGACCACCGAGGTCGCCGCACCGTCGTTGTAGGCGGCGTCGTCGTAGTAGTCGTAGTCCTGCACGCCGAGGCCCTGGGTTCCCGTAGGCCCGTCGGCGGACTTTTTTCCGCCGCGTTGCGCGCGGTCGTCGCGGTTTCCGCCCGCGCCGCTCGGGCGATCGTCGTGAATGCTCACGGCGGTGAAGGTTAAGGCATCACACACGGGTGAAGCGACCCTTTCGGGTGAACCTTTTCCAGACGTAATTCGGTCGGCATCCGGGTGTTCCGGCATCCGGCAGAATGCTCCGCCGGTCCCGCGAACCTTCGGTGAATTCCCGGTTTCCGCTGGCGACAGCAGTAAGATCGGCATCTGAGAACACCGGGAATCACCGAGTCGGCACCGTCCGTCGCCACCGATCCGCACCGATCGGTGTCCGGGGGCCCATCCGGAATTGCTGCATTCGGTCGCCGTGCGGCGACTGCTCGGCTCGAACCGGCGGGAAGCGGCTTCCACCGGGTGGGACGGCGCGAGCTCCCGGGCGCGGCGCCGCATGATCCGGACCCTCGGGTGCTCACCGTGCGTTCACGACCGGGCCGATACCCTCGGACCTCGTGGCAGCCTCCCAGCGCACCTCCCGCCCCGATCGCCGTACTCGCGCGCGAGCGGTGGGAGTGCTGCTGGCCGTGGGCGCCTTCACCGCGGGCGGTTGCGCGCAGTTCCCGAACGAGCACCCGAACGCCTGGCGGGACCAGCCTTCGCTGGAGCCGCAGGCCGGACCGCAGCCCTCCATCGAGCAGCCCGCCCCTCCCCCGCCGGAACCCGGGCAGCCGACCGAACCGCCGTCTTCGGTACCCGCGGGCTGCATCGACCCCGATCCGGCGGTCGTCGCGACCTGCCTGGACCCGGTGGGCGCGATCACCGTGCTGCCCGACGGGAAGGCCGCGCTGGTGGGCGAACGCACCACCGGCCGAATCCTGCGGGTCGAGCAGGACGCCGAACCGGTCGAGGTGGCGCGCGTGCCGGTCGACCCCTCCGGCGGCGGCGGGCTCACCGGGCTCGCGCTGTCGCCGAGCTACCAGGAGGACGAGCTGATCTACGCCTACGCGAGCGTGGACGGCGAGAACCAGGTGCTGCGGGTCGCGCCGCGGGACAACCCGAAACCGGTCCTCACCGGCATCCCCAAGGGCGCCTCCGGCAACTCCGGCGCGCTGCTCGACGACGGCCGGGGCGCGCTGCTGGTCGCCACGGGCGACGCGGGCGACCGGGCGAACGCGACCGATCCGGCTTCGCTGGCCGGCAAGGTGCTGCGCATCGACGGGTTCGGCGCGGCGGCGCCCGGCAACCCCGACCCGGCTTCGCGCGTGGTGGCGTCCGGGGTGTCGAATCCCGGCGGGCTGTGCGGGGCGATCAACACCGGTGGCTACTGGCTCACCGACCGCGCCGGTTCGCGCGATGCGCTGCACCGGCTGGAGTTCGGCGCGGCCCTCGGCGCCCCGGCGTGGAGCTGGCCGGACCGCCCCGGCGTGGCCGGATGCGCGGCCGGGCCCGCGTCGGTCGTCGTGGCGCTGACGGACGCGGCGGCGCTCTACACCCTCAACCCCGGCCCGGACGGCACCTTCACCGGCCAGCCGTCCAAGGTCATGGAACGCACCTACGGGCGCTTCTCCGCCGCCGCGACCGGCCCGGACGGCCAGCTCTGGCTAGGCACCGCGAACAAGTCCGGCGGCACCCCCGTCCCCAGCGACGACCGGGCCATCCGCATCGAACCGCCCTCGGGCGACAGCGGCAAGGACTGACCGCGACCTGACGAGGCCGATCCGCGCCGCGTGACCGCAGCGCGCACCGGGAGCCGGTCCCGCCTAGGGGCGCGCACGGCACACGTCGCAATCCCGCGGGTCCGGCAGCGTCCCGCTCGCGGGGAAAGCGACGCCGCTCGTGGCGCGGCCGCGCACGACATCGGTCCTGCGGCGAGCACGACGCCGAAGCAGAGCGACCGGCGCGGACCAGCGTGGCGCACCGGACGAAACGACCCGGCTCATGGTCCACTCAGGACGCATCGCCGATCCGGAGCGCGGCGACGCGCCGGTGGCCGGGACGGGGAAGCGATGAGTTTGCCGCAGCTGTACACGGCGCTGCTGGCGGGCGGACTCGTGCTGCTGGCCAGCATCGTCGCCACGCGGGCCGCGGCGCGCTTCGGGCTGCCCGCGCTGCTGCTGTTCCTCGCGCTGGGGCTGGTGATCGGCGAGGACGGGCTGGGACTGCGCTTCGACGACGCCCAGCTCGCGCAGAACCTGGGCACCGCGGCGCTGGCGGTGATCCTCGTCGAGGGCGGGCTCACCACGCGCTGGTCCGACGTGCGCCCGCTGCTGACGCCCAGCGGTCTGCTCGCCACCGTCGGAGTCGCGGTCAGCGTCGCGATCACCGCGGTGGGCGCTCACCTGCTCATCGGCATGCACTGGCAGGCGGCGCTGCTGCTCGGCGCCATCGTGTCCTCCACCGATGCGGCGGCGGTGTTCTCGGTGCTGCGCACGCTGCCGCTGCCGCGGCGCGTGTCGGGCATGTTGGAAGCCGAGTCCGGGTTCAACGACGCGCCCACGGTGATCCTCGTGCTGCTGTTCAGCACGATCCCGCTGGAGATCCACCCGCTGGAGGTGGCTGGGAACGTGCTCTACCAGCTCGCGGTGGGCACCGTGATCGGCGTGGGGGTCGGCTGGTTCGGGGCGTGGGTCCTGCACCGCATCACGCTCCCGGCGTCCGGCCTGTACCCGCTGGCGATGTTCGGGCTCGGGGTGGTCGCGTTCGCCGCCGCGGGCTCGGTCGGCGCGTCCGGGTTCCTCGCCGCGTTCGTGTCCGGGCTGGTGCTGGCGAATTCGGGGCTGCCGCACCGGGCTTCGCTGCGCTCGTTCGCCGAGGGGCTCGGGTGGCTCGCGCAGATCGGCCTGTTCGTGCTGCTGGGCCTGCTGGTGACGCCGCACGAGCTGCTGCCGGAGCTGCTGCCCGCGCTGGTGGTGGGGTTGGTGCTGCTGCTGGTGGCGCGGCCGGTGTCGGTGCTGGTGGCGCTGGCGCCGTTCCGGTTGCCGTGGCGGGAGCAGGCGTTCGTGTCCTGGGCCGGGTTGCGCGGCGCGGTGCCGATCGTGCTGGCGACCTTCCCGGTGGTGGCGGGCGTGCCCGGCAGCGACCGGGTGCTCAACGTGGTCTTCGTGCTGGTCGCGGTGTTCACCCTGGTGCAGGGGCCGGGGCTGCTGGGGCTGGCGCGCCGGTTGGGGCTGGTCCGGGCGGATGCGGCGCGGGAGATCCAGGTGGAGGTGGCTCCGCTGGACGTGCTCGACGCGGAGCTGCTCACCGTGTCGGTGCCCACCGGTTCCCAGCTGCACTACGTGACGCTGCGGGAGCTCCGGTTGCCGGAGCCGAGCGTGATCACCCTGATCATCCGGGCGGGCCGGTCCTTCGTCCCCGAACCCGCCACCCGCCTGACCACCGGGGACGAACTGCTCATCATGACGACCGCGCGAGCGCGGGACGCCGCGGAACGCCGCCTGCGCGCCGTGAGCCGCCGAGGCCGCCTCGCGCACTGGTTCGGCGAGTACGGCGCCCCGGACTGACCCCGGCCCGGTGGCGCGGGGAGGCGTCCGGGCAGCGGAACGCCCGCGGTCTCCGGTGCGCGAGCTCCGCCTCCCAGCCGGACATCAGCCGAACAGCACGACGACCTTGCCCACGAGGCCGCCACCGCGCAGCAGCTCCACGGCGCGGTCCGCCTCGGCGAACGGCACGGTCCGGGCCACGACCGGAGTGATCTCGCCGCTGTCGACGGCGGCGGACAGGTCGCGGCGGATCGCCGCCGCGATGGCGGCGCGTTGCTCGTCGTCGCGGGTGCGGAAGGTGGTCCCGACGATCCGGACCCGACGCAGGGCGAGCCGGTCGAGGTCCAGCGCGGCGCGCCGCCCGGCGAGCCTGCCGACCTGCATGATCGTGCCGCCGATCCGGGTCGCGGCGATGAGCTCGTCCAACCAGTCCCCACCGGTGTGGTCGACGATCAGGTCGGCCCGCAGCCCGTCCGCGACGGCGCCGCGCAACCCGCCGATCCCGCCGGTGATCACCCGCAGGCCGCGTCCGGCCAGTTCCGGTGGTGCCTGCGCCCGCGTCGTGGTGACCGCCACCGCCCCTGCCCCGGCCCACCGGGCGATCTCGGCGCCGATCAACCCCACCCCGGAAGTCCCGGCCGTGATCAGCACCGATCCGCCGGGCGGCATCCCGCCCTGCCGGATCAGCGCGTCGTACTCCGTCATCAACGCCGACGGCAGGGCCGCGGCCTGCTCCGCGGTGAGGCGGGCCGGAACGGGGATGACGAGCCGGTGGTCCAGCGCCACGTACTCGGCGAGAGCGCCTTCCACCATGGCCAGGACGCGGTCGCCGATGCGCACGCCCGTCACGTCCGAGCCGACGTCGACGACTTCGCCGGTCACGTCGGAACCCGCGACGTGGCGGTCGGTTCCGGTGCCCCGGGGCCGGTAGGAGCCGTCGGCCTCGTCGAGGTCCGCGCGGTTCACCGCCGCCGCGCGCACGCGGACCAGCACCTGGAACGCGCCCGCTTCGGGCACCGGACGTTCGGCGAGATCCCAGCGCTCGCCGGGAGCGGTCAGCCACGCTCGCATGTCTCCCCCGGTTCGTCGCGTCGAACGAAAAAAGACCTCCCGCCCCGCGAACGGGACGGGAGGTCCGATCAGTCGACCCGGGTCACTGCCCGCAGGCGGCGAGGATGAGCTCGCGGACCCGCTTCGCGTCGGCCTTGCCGCCGGTGGCCTTCATGACCGCGCCGACGACGGCGCCCGCGGCCTGCACCTTGCCGCCGCGGATCTTGTCCGCCACGTCGGGCTGCGCGGCCAGCGCGTCGTCGATGGCGGCCTGCAGCGCGGAGTCGTCCGAGACGACCTCCAGGCCCTGCGCGGTGACGACCTCGTCGGGCTCGCCCTGGCCGTCGAGCACGCCGTCGACGACCTGGCGGGCCAGCTTGTTCGTCAGCTTGCCGTCCGCGACCAGCGCGATGACCCGCGCCAGCTGCGCGGGCGTGATCGCCAGCTCGGTGAGCTCCACGCCGCGGGTGTTGGCCTGCTGCGACAGGTAGGCGACCCACCAGGAGCGCGCCTCCGCCGCGGGCGCACCGGCGTCCACGGTGGCGGCGACGAGGTCGAGCGCCCCGGCGTTGACCAGGTCGCGCAGCTCCTCGTCGGAGAGCTTCCACTCGTCCTGGATGCGCTTGCGGCGCTCCCACGGCAGCTCGGGCAGCGTCGTCGACAGCTCCTCGACCCACTCGCGGGACGGCGCGATCGGCACGAGGTCCGGCTCCGGGAAGTACCGGTAGTCCTCGGAGGTCTCCTTCTTGCGACCCGCCGAGGTCGTCGCGGTCGACTCGTCGAAGTGCCGGGTCTCCTGGCGGATCTCGCCGCCGGAGGTCAGCACCGCGGCGTGCCTGCGCATCTCGTAGCGCACCGCGCGCTCCACGCTGCGCAGCGAGTTGACGTTCTTCGTCTCGGTGCGGGTGCCGAACTCGTCCGCGCCCTTCGGCATCAGCGAGACGTTCGCGTCGCAGCGCAGCGAACCCTGGTCCATCCGCACGTCGGACACGTCCAGCGACCGCAGCAGGTCCCGCAGCGCCGCCACGTACGCCCGAGCGACCTCGGGAGCGCGCTCACCGGCACCGACGATCGGCTTGGTGACGATCTCCACCAGCGGGACGCCCGCGCGGTTGTAGTCGAGCAGCGAGTGCTCGGCGCCGTGGATGCGGCCGGTGGCCCCGCCGACGTGCAGCGACTTGCCGGTGTCCTCCTCCATGTGCGCCCGCTCGATGTCGACGCGGAACGTCTCGCCGTCGTCGAGCACCACGTCGAGGTGACCGTCGAAGACGATCGGCTCGTCGTACTGCGAGGTCTGGAAGTTCTTCGGCTGGTCCGGGTAGAAGTAGTTCTTCCGCGCGAACCGGCACCACTCGGCGACCTGGCAGTTCAGCGCCAGCCCGATGCGGATCGCCGACTCCACCGCCTTGCCGTTGACGACCGGCAGCGCGCCGGGCAGCCCCAGGCACACCGGGCACACCTGAGTGTTCGGCTCGGCGCCGAACACGTTGGCGCACCCGCAGAACATCTTGGTGGCCGTGGACAGCTCCACGTGCACCTCGAGGCCGAGGACCGGGTCGAACCGCTCCAGGACCTCGTCGTAGTCCATGATCTCGGCGACCGCGGTCACTTGCCGTCATCCCCCTTGCGCAGGGTGCGGATCGCCAGCGCGGTGCCTGTGATCAGGCCCAGCGCGGTGATGATCGAGTCGGCCATCGCGAGCCGGTCGTTGTTCGCCTTGGCGTCGCGGATGCTCGCGCGCAGCCCGAAGGCCGCGGAGAGCACCGACGCGAGCTGGAACGCTGCCTTGATCTTCGAGTTCATCACGCCACCTCCAGAGCGGGGACACGGTCGAGCAGCGGGCCGCCCTGGGCGGCGTCGCGGGCGGTCTCGTAGGCCGCACCGACCCGGTAGAGCCGGTCGTCGGCCAGCGCCGGGGCCATGATCTGCAAGCCCACCGGAAGATCGTCCTCATCGGACAGTCCGCTGGGGATGCTCATGGCGGCGTTGCCCGCCAGGTTCGACGGGATGGTGCACAGGTCCGCGAGGTACATCGCCAGCGGGTCCTCGGTGCGCTCGCCGATCTCGAACGCCGTGGTCGGCGTCGTCGGCGACACCAGTACGTCCACCTGCTCGAACGCGGCGGCGAAGTCGCGGGTGATCAGCGTCCGGACCTTCTGCGCCTGGCCGTAGTAGGCGTCGTAGTAGCCGGACGACAGCGCGTAGGTGCCGAGCATGATGCGGCGCTTCACCTCAGGGCCGAACCCGGCCTCGCGGGTCAGCGACATGACCTCTTCGGCGCTGTGCGAACCGTCGTCGCCGACGCGCAGGCCGAAGCGCATCGCGTCGAACCGGGCCAGGTTCGAGGAGCACTCGCTCGGCGCGATCAGGTAGTAGGCGCCCATCGCGTACTCGAAGTGCGGACAGGAGACCTCCACGACCTCCGCGCCCAGCTTCGAGAGCTGCTCGACCGCGGCGCGGAACGACCGCTCCACGCCCGGCTGGTAGCCGTCGCCCGCGAACTCGCGGACCACGCCGACCTTGACGCCGGTCAGGTCGCCCGCGGCGCCTTCGCGCGCCGCCGCCACGACCTGCGGCACCGGCGAGCTGATCGAGGTGGAGTCCATCGGGTCGTGCCCAGCGATCACCTCGTGCAGCAGCGCCGCGTCCAGCACCGTGCGCGCGCACGGGCCGGGCTGGTCCAGCGAGGACGAGAAGGCGACCAGGCCGTAGCGGGACACGCCGCCGTAGGTGGGCTTCACGCCGACGGTGCCGGTCACCGCGCCGGGCTGGCGGATCGAGCCACCGGTGTCGGTGCCGATCGCCAGCGGAGCCTCGAACGCGGCCAGCGCCGCCGAGGAGCCACCGCCGGAACCGCCGGGGATGCGGTCGGTGTTCCACGGGTTGCGCGTCGGGCCGTACGCGGAGTTCTCGGTGGACGAGCCCATCGCGAACTCGTCCATGTTGGTCTTGCCGAGGATGACGACGCCCGCTTCGCGCAGCCGTCGCGTCACCGTCGCGTCGTACGGCGGCCGCCAGCCCTCCAGCATCTTCGAGCCGCAGGTGGTGGGCATGTCGCTGGTGGCGAAAACGTCCTTGAGCGCCAGCGGAACGCCCGCCAGCGGCGAGGCCGCCTTGCCCGCGGACCGGTCCTCGTCGGCCTGCCGGGCCGCGGCCAGCGCGCCCTGCTCGTCGACGTGCAGGAACGAGTGCACGGTGCCGTCCACGGCGGCGATGCGGTCCAGGTGGGCCTGGGTGGCCTCCACCGAGGTCACCTCGCCCGAGGACAGCCGGTCGGCGAGATCGGCGGCGGACAGGCCGATCAGGGCCGAGTCACCTCCGGTCGCGGTCGAAGTCATCACGCCTCCTCACTCAGGATCCGCGGAACGCGGAACCGGTTGTCCTCCGCCGCGGGCGCGCCGTCCAGCGCCGCCTCGCGCGGCAGGCTGGGCCGCACCACGTCGTCGCGGAACACGTTCGTCACCGGCACCGCGTGGGAGGTCGGCGGAATGTCGTCCGCGGCGACCTCACCCACCCTCGCCACCGACTCCAGGATGACGTCGAGCTGCCCGGCGAAGGTGTCGAGCTCCTGTTCGGTGACCGCCAGCCTGGCCAGGCCGGCGAGGTGCGCGACCTCGTCGCGGGAGATCTTGGACACTACGAAGGCTCCCTGGTCATGTCCGGTATCACGGTTGGACCTCAGTCTATTGCGGAGCCCGCATGTGCCCGTTCAGGGGGCGAACCGAGTGTCGCGCGCGCTGTGCGCGGCGCCGGTTCGGCCGGTCGTCCGGGCACCGTGAACGGTCACCACCCCCGTTTGCCGGTGACCGTTCACGCGCCACCCGCCCCCGCTTCCGAATGCTCCCCGCATCGGCACGAGCGCAGCGGCGCGACCGCGGCTCGTAGGGAATTCCCCCGTCCTGCGCCGCCGTCTCCCCGCTCCCGTGATGCGGACGGGACGGGTGCGGCGCCGTCCGCTCAGCGGAAACCCGATCCGGTGCCCAGGGACGTGCGCCCGCGGGCGGGCGGCGGCCGGGGGTCCGCACTCCGGGACGCGGGCGCCGCGGTGCGGGAAACATCCGGGACCAGCGACGGCGGCCCGCCGTTTCACTACACGAACGCCGGTCTCACCGATAGGCTGCGGTGTCTGCCACAATTTGCCCCGCCTGCCGGGCGCACGGTGGCCTCCGCGTGCGGCCGTGCGGCGCGGGGAGCGCGGACGGCGAGGTGCCGCGCACGAAGCTGGAGGCGTTGAGTCCGGTGTCCTTCCTGATCCGGGTGCAGATACCGGACCGTCCGGGCGTGCTCGGCGCGGTGGCCTCCGCGTTGGGCGAGATCGGCGCCGACATCCTCAGCGTCGACGTCGTCGAACGCGGCGGTGACGTGGCGATCGACGACATGGTCGTGGAACTGCCCTCGGGCAGGCTGCCGGACATCCTGATCACCGCCGCCGAATCGGTCGACGGCGTCGAGGTCGACGCGGTCCGCCCCTACGCGGGCGTGCTGGACACCCACCGCGAGCTGGAACTGGTGGAGGACATCGCGGCCGAACCCGGCAACGGCCTGCAGATCTTCGCCGAAGGCGTCCCGAAGATCATCCGATCGGGCTGGGCGATCGTGTTCGGGCACCACTCGGGCGGCGCGGAGCAGCTCGCCGCGAGTTCATCGGCCCCGCAGCAGGGCTACCTGGAACTGCCGTGGTTACCGCTGCCGCGGGCCACGATCCTCGACGGTGACGAGATCTGGGTGCCGGAGACCTGGCAGGAGCTGGGCACCGAACTGGCCGCGACACCGATCGGCAAGCCCGACCGAGTGCTGCTGGCCGGCCGCCCCGGCGGCCCCATGTTCCGCGCCGCCGAGGTAGCGCGACTCGCGCACCTGGCAGGAATCGTCTCCGTCGTCCTCGACGGCTGAGGGCTCCCCCGGTCCGCTTGCTGTGGTGGCCGGGTGGCGGGTTCTCAGGTGTCTTCTCGCTGCGGAATCTTTTTCCCGAGTGGCTCCGCCACGAGGGAAAAGCTGTCCTCGCGAGAAGACACCTGAGAACCCGCTGTTGGTCCGGCTGCGTGCGTGGTCGCTGCTCGTCGGCTTCGCCGCCGACAAGACGATGATCGAACCGTTCCACACGGATTCCCGAGCTGCGGACTGCCCAGGTGAGCGACGTTCGTCGTCGTTGTCCTGTCAGCGGCGAAGCCGCTGAGCAGTGACCACCAGAGCAAAAAGACCACCCGCGGGTTCTCAGCGGTTTCCTCGCGAGGACGGCTTTTTTCCTCGTGGCGGAGCCACTTGGAAAAAAGATCCCGCAGCGAGGAAACCGCTGAGGTTCCGCCACCCGACCAGCTACGCAGGCCGAAGACCGGGCAACAGGCTCACTCGGTTGCGGATTCCGTGTCGAGGGCTGCTTCGGTGGCGGCTTCGGGGCCCTGTTCGAGCAGGATTCGGAAGCCGGTCTCGTCCAGCACGGGGACCTTGAGCTGCACGGCCTTGTCGTACTTGGATCCGGGTGAGTCGCCGACGACCACGAACGCGGTCTTCTTCGACACCGAACCGGCGGCGCGGCCGCCGCGGGCCATGATGAACTCCTTGGCCTCGTCCCGGGAGTACGTCTCCAGCGAACCGGTGACCACGATGGACAGACCGGTGAGCGTGCGCGGCACCGACTCGTCCTGCTCGTCGGCCATCCGCACCCCTGCCGCGCGCCACTTGCGCACCACTTCGCGGTGCCACTGCACTTCGAACCACTCGCGGACCGCGGAGGCGATGGTCGGGCCGACGCCGTCCACGGCCGCGATGTCCTCCTCCGCCGCGTCCTCGATGCGCTCCAGCGAACCGAACTCCCGCGCCAGGGCTTGCGCGGCGGTCGGGCCGACGTGCCGGATGGACAGCGCCACCAGCACCCGCCACAGCGGTTTCTCCTTGGCCGCGGCCAGGTTCTTGAGCAGCTTCGCGCCGTTCGCGGAGAGGTTGCCCTCCTTGGTGCGGAACAGCTCCGTCTCCAGCAGCTGCCCCTCGTCGAGGTCGAACACGTCGCCCTCGTCCACCAGCACCCCGGACGACAGCAGCGCGACCGCCGACTCGTAGCCCATCGCCTCGATGTCGAAGGCGCCGCGACCGGCGAGGTGGAACAGACGCTCCCGCAGCTGCGCCGGGCAGGAGCGGGAGTTCGGGCAGCGGATGTCGACGTCGCCCTCCTTCTGCCGGGACAGCGGGGAACCGCACTCCGGGCATTCGGAGGGCATCACGAACTCGCGCTCAGCACCGTCGCGGACGTCCACGACCGGGCCTAGCACCTCCGGGATCACGTCCCCGGCCTTGCGGATCACGACGCGGTCGCCGATGAGCACGCCCTTGCGCCGCACCTCGTCGGAGTTGTGCAGGGTGGCCATGGAGACGGTGGACCCGGCGACCTTCACCGGTTCCATCTCCGCGTACGGCGTGACGCGGCCGGTGCGCCCCACGTTGACCTTGATGTCGCGCAGCGTCGTGGTCGCCTGCTCCGGCGGGTACTTGTAGGCGATGGACCAGCGCGGCGCGCGGGAGGTCGTGCCGAGCCTGCGCTGCAGCGAGACCTCGTCGACCTTCACCACGACGCCGTCGATCTCGTGCTCGGCGGTGTCCCGGTTCTCCCCCCAGTACCGGATGTGCTCGACGATCTCGTCCGCGTGGGACAGCACGCGGGTGTGCCGGGACACCGGCAGGCCCCACGCCTTGAGCGCGGCGTAGGACTCCGATTGGCGGGCCGGTTCGAAGCCCTCCCGCTTGCCCAGGCCGTGGCAGATCAACCGCAGCGGGCGCCTGCGGGTCACCCGCGGGTCCTTCTGCCGCAGCGATCCGGCGGCGGCGTTGCGCGGGTTCGCGAACGGCGACTTGCCCGCCTCCACCAGCGCGGCGTTGAGCTCGGCGAACTCCTCCACCCGGAAGAACACCTCGCCGCGCACCTCCACCAGCTTCGGCACCGGGTACTCGTCGCTGCCGTGCAGTTCGGTGGGCACGTCGCCCATCGTGCGGACGTTGAGCGTCACGTCCTCACCGGTGCGGCCGTCGCCGCGGGTGAGCGCGCGTTCGAGCCTGCCGTCGCGGTAGAGCAGGTTGATGGCCAGCCCGTCGATCTTGAGCTCGCACAGGTAGTGCGCCTCCGAGCCGACTTCGCGCTCGACCCGGTCCACCCAGGCGCGGAACTCCTCGGTGTCGAAGGCGTTGTCCAGGCTGAGCATCCGCTCCAAGTGGTCCACCGCGGTGAACTCGGTGGAGAAGGTGCCGCCGACGACCTGCGTCGGCGAGTCCGGGTCGCGCAGCGCGGGGTGCTCGGATTCGAGGCGCTGGAGTTCGACGAACAGCTCGTCGAACTCGGAGTCGGCGATCGTGGGCGAGTCGAGCACGTAGTAGCGGAACTGGTGCCCGCGCACCTCCTCGGCCAGCGCCGCGTAGCGCTCGCGGACCTCGGCGGGCACGTCCTCCACGCCCTCCGCCTGCTCGACGGCGGGGTCGCCGGGCAGCTCGGCGTCCTCCTCGGGGCGCGCGACCGGCTCCGCCCCGGTCGGGGCGGGCTGGGTCGAAGCGGGCTGGGCGGCGGCGGGGCCGGTCGTCTCGCCGGAGGCCGTACCGGTGCGGTCCTTGCTGGTCACGTCATGAGCCTAACCAGGGCCCCCGACGGCTCGCGCGGATCACCACGCCCTCGGGAGCGGGCAGCACCACCTGATACAGCACGGTCCGGCCCGTATCCGGTGCTCATCCGGCGGACGGTGCCCACCGTGCGCGGTCGGCGCCCGAGGACGAGCCGCCGTGGTCGCCGGGGCGGGTGGAACCGGAGATCACTCGGAGTCGTGCGAGGCGGATCCCGACCAGTCGTCGCGCCCGGAAGCGCCGTCCGATCCCGGCGCGCTGTCCGCGGTGCCCGGCGCGTCCCGGCCGTCCGAGTCACCGGCGCCCACCGATCCGGCGGCGTCCAGCACCTCCGCCGAGCCCGCCGCGTCGCCGGCACCACCACCGGTCCCGCCGGACTCCGCGGAGTCCGCTCCGCCCGCGGCGTCGAAACCGCGCACCAGCTCGCGGAACTCCAGCAGGCCCATCGCGCCCCGCGGCTCCTGCTCCGCGGTCTCCACCCGGCCGAGCCGGTCGGCCGCGAGCCGCTCGCCGAGCGTGGCGTCCAGCGGCAGGAAGGTCAGCGCGGACTGCGCCGCGGACTCCATGCCCGCGAACCTCGGGTGGTACACGGAGACGTCGACCAGGCCCTCGGCCGCGTCGACCTGGGCGAACACCCGCACGTCGGCCAGCGGGTAGCTCTCGCCGCGCAGGTTCACGGTGACCTGCGTCGGATCCGGCACCGGCGGCACCGAGTCGTGGTACTCGAACAGCGCGTTGCGCTGCGGCGCCGCCGCCAGCCAGGCATCGGTGTACGGCCGCACCTCAGGATTCGCCTGGCCGCTGACGACCAGCGCGTAGACGGCCCGCTCGCCCTGCTCCACGGAGAACGTCAGGTCCGGGTGCAGCGCCGCGACCGCCTCGGCCAGGTCGTGATCGACGCGCTGCGGCATGCCCTCGCCCAGCGCCGCAGCCACTTCGGGCAGCAGTTCGTCCCAGCGCCGCCAGAACTCCTCCGCCCGCTCCCGCGCATCGGCGGTGACGTCGACCTCGTCCCCCACGACATCGGCCTGGTCGGTGCGGCGGCGGAAGAACTTGAACATGCCCTCATTGTGCCGGTCCCGCCCCGGCCGCCGGGGTCGTTCGGCGATATCCGCGATCAGCCGCCCGGCGCGGACGCGGTCCTCACGCGAGCGCCGCGGTGACCAGGTCTGTGAGGTCGCTGCGTTCGACACGCAGGCGCCCGGCCTCGGCCAGCGCGCCCAGCAGTCCGGTCATCGGATCCCGGTTCGTGGCCTGGCGCAGCACTTCCAGCGCCCGCACCCTGGCGCGGTCCGCGCTGGTCACCGGGCGACGGTGCAGCTCCCACCGCCGCAGGCGCACCACTTCGCCGATGGCCGCGTCGTCGGGTTCGACGCCGTCCTCCAGCGCGCGCAACGTCTCGGCCACGACCAGCTGGTCGTGGCCCGCGGTGAGGTCGAGCACGTGGCGCGCCACGCTCGCCGCCGCGCGCCTGCACCGCGCTGGGCCCGCCCGGCGCACCGAGTCGAGCAGCACCGCGGAGTCCGCTTCCAGATCGTCGGCGTGGAACCGGATGCCGACCTGGTCCAGCCCCACCTCGTCGAGCAGCACCTCCGGCGAGGACGGCAGGTCCAGCGGCCAGGACGCGACGGGGTAGGTGGCGAAATCGCCGTCGAACCAGTCCGGCGTCAGCGGCTCACCGGTGATCCGCGCGGCCAGCGCCAGCATCAGGTCGATGGTGCTCGCCCCCGGCTCCCCCGCCGGGTCGAGGCCCGGCCAGGGCAGCCCGGCGCGGATGTCCTCCAGCCCGTCCGGGCGGGTGCCCTGCCGGAATGCGGGCATCAGCGCCTCGAACGCGGTGCGCAGCTCCCCGTCGACGGCGTGCGAGAACTGGGTGAGGGCGTTGACGTTCCAGAAGGCGGAGACGGCCTCGGTGCGGTGGCTGACCCGGCGCAGCACTTCCGCCCTGCTGCCCTGGAATCCGCCGTCCTCGGCGATGAGCGTCCACTCGCCGACGCTGCGCAGGCCGATCACCGGGTACCGGTCCTGGTGCGCGAACGCCTCCTCGCAGTACTCGTCGAAGTCGAGGGTGCGCGCGTGCTCGGTGATCGCGCCGAAGCGCTGCGCGAGCCGATCGAGGTCGGTGCCGCGCACGAAGGTCAGGCACGCCGCGTCCTGGACGGTGCTGCGGTGCACCCATCCGAACCGCTCGACTTCGCCGGTGTTCGACACGTCTGGTTTCTTACCATCGTTGGGGCATTCAGGTGACGTGAACGGGACAAAATGATCATGGAATCCCACGAGGAGTTCCTTGCGGCGACTAGCGTTCCGCCGCTTCGGCGAACACCTCGGTGATCTCCTTGGCCACCGACAGCGCACGCCGCGCCCACTCCGGTGAGGCCCCCGCCAAGCCGCAGGCCGGGCTCACCGCGCTGCGCTCCAGCAGCGCCTTCGGCGCGAATCCCAGCCGTGACGCCAATTCCAGACCCGGGCGGGCCAGCTCCCGCACGTCGGGGCGCCCCTCCGGATCGACTCCGGGCACGAGCCCGAGCACCAGCCGGGTGCCTTCCTCCCACGCCTCGCCGAGTTCGTCGGCCAGCGCGCCGGACACCGAGCCGAGCCGGGTCGCGTCCAACGCGACCGCCCCCGCCCCGGCGCCGCGCAGCAGCCCCACGGGTGGGCGGTTCGCGCAGCAGTGCACCAGCACCGGCGCGCCCGACGCCGCGGCCAGCGCCTCGATCACCTCGCCGAGCAGGCTCTGCGCCTCCGGTTCCGGCACCGCCGCCACCCGCCCGTAGCCGGACGGGGTGGGCAGGCTCCCGGCGAGCACCGCGGGCAGCGACGGCTCGTCGAGCTGCACCACCACCGGCGCGCCGGTCCGCTGCGCGACCTGCGCGACGTGCGCGCGGAGACCTTCGGTGAGCGACTCCGCGAAGTCCCGCAGCGCGCCGGGATCGGTGAGCACCCGGTGGCCGCGTTCCAGCTCGATGCCGGCCGCGAGCGTCCACGGCCCCGCCGCCTGCACCTTCACCGCGCGCGGCGGGCCCGCCTCGGCGACGGCCTGCTCCACCGCGTCCAGGTCCCAGCGCAGCAGGTCCAGCGCCCGGCGATGGTCCCGGCCCGGCTTGCCCGCGACGCGGTAGCCGGACGGCACGACCTCCACCGCGAGGTCGACGAGCAGCCCGGCGGTGCGGCCCAGCATGTCGGCGCCGACTCCGCGCGCGGGCAGTTCGGGCAACGGCATCAGGTCGGGCAGCTCGCCCAGGACGATGCGGGCGGCCTCGACCGGATCCGTTCCCGGCATCGATCCGAGGGCGGTCACGATGCCGGGGTTCCACGCTGCGTCACTCACTCGTCCATTATCGGCTCCGCCGTAGGACGGAGGGACAGGCGGGATGCGCACTGTAGGTTAGGCTAACCATGCTTACCGCCTTTCGGTGTCACCCGCACGGGCGCACCGGCTCTGCGAAGGAGTACCCCATGCCGCTGTCCCGGACATCCGCGCTCTCCCGTCGCGGACTGCTGCAGGCCGCGACGGCGCTGGCCGCGCTGGGCGTCGCGGGGTGCGCAGGCGGAGCGGGCGGAGCCCGGCCCGAAGGCCCGACTCGCCGCGTCGAGACCCACCAGGGCCCGGTGGACATCCCGGCGAACCCGCAGCGGGTCGTGTGCCTCGACCAGTACGCCACGATCGCGCTGCTCGACGTGGGCATCCGCCCGGCCGCGACCGTCGACGGCCTCGACGATTGGATGCCCGCGCAGCACCTCGACACCTACCGCGCGCTGCCCCGGGTCGGCGGCTACCAGCCCGAGTTCGAACGGGTGCTCGCCGTGCGCCCCGACCTGATCATCGGCAACAGCGCGTTCACCCTCAGCGGCGGCAGCACCTACGAGCAGCTCACCGGGATCGCCCCCACCGTCATCCTGACCTCCCGCGTGTCCGGCGAGTGGCAGGAGATGGCGTTGCGCGCCGCGGACATCGTCAACCGCCCCGAGCCGATGAACCGGCTCCGCGACCGCTACTTGGAGCGCGCGGCGGAGATCCGCAAGACCTACGCCGCCGCGCTGGAACGCACCCGGTTCAACCTGGTGGCCTCGTTCAAGTCCGGCAGCTGGAACCTGTGCCTGCCGGATTCGTGGAGCGGCGTGGTGCTCGCCGAGGCGGGCTGCCGCTTCGGCTCCGCCGCCGAGGGGCGCACCGGCAGCGCCGTGGAGCAGTCCTACGAGCAGCTCGGCGTGCTCAACGACACCGACGTGCTGTTCTACCAGGTCAACCCGGACGGCCAGGTCGACCAGGCGATGCAGGCGCTGCTCGGGCAGGGCTCGTTCCAGAACCTCCCGGCCGTGCGCGAATCCGGCGGAACCCCGTTCAAGAACCTCTACGTCTTCGGCTACGGCCAGGCCCTCGGCGCCCTCGACGAACTAGAAGCGGTCCTGCGAACCCGCTGACCGCCTGCCTGTGATCTCACCGTTCCAGGCGAGCGGCGTTGCCGATCATTGTCCTGTCAGCGACCACCAGAGCAGAACGACCACCGGCGGGTTCTCAGCGGTTTCCTCGCGAGGACAGCTTTTTTCCTCGTGGCGGAGCCACTTGGAAAAAAGATCCCGCAGCGAGGAAACCGCTGAGGTTCCGCCACCCGGACACCTACGAAGGCCACGAACAAAGACAGGAAAATCAGCGGGTAGCGGAGATCAGGCCGCTGCCCAGGACGAGGTCGCCCTCCGGTTCCGGGCGGTACAGGACGATGGCCTGGCCCGGTGCGACGCCGCTCAGCGGCTCGCTGAGCCGCACCCGCAGGCCGCCGTCGGCGACCTCCGCGACCGCACCGGCGGTGCCGCCGTGCGCCCGCACCTGCACGACGCACTCGGTGGAACCGTCCAATTCCCGTTCCGAAGGCCAGATCGGCCGCTTCGCATCGATCCCCGTGACCCCGAGCCGATCGGCGGAACCGACCTTCACGGTGCCCGACACGGGCTCCAGCGACAGCACGTAGCGCGGCTTGCCGTCCGGCGCGGGCGCCTCGATGCCGAGGCCCTTGCGCTGCCCGACGGTGAAGCCGTGCACACCCGTGTGCTCACCCAGCACGGCGCCCGTCTCGGCGTCCACGAGCTGCCCGGGGCTCTGCCCGAGCTTGGACTCCAGGAAGGAGCGGGTGTCGCCGTCGGGGATGAAGCAGATGTCGTGGCTGTCCGGCTTGTTGGCCACTGCCAGATCGCGCCGTTCCGCTTCGGCGCGCACCTCCGACTTGAGCGAGCCGCCCAGCGGGAACATCGAGTGCCGCAGCTGCTCGGCCGTCAGCGAAGCCAGCACGTACGACTGGTCCTTGCCCTCGTCGCGGCTGCGGCGCAGCTCCGGAACGCCGTCCTCGACGACGAGCCGCGCGTAGTGCCCCGTGCAGACGGCGTCGAAGCCGAGCGCCATCGCCTTCTCCAGCAACGCCTCGAACTTGATCTTCTCGTTGCAGGTGAGGCAGGGATTCGGGGTGCGCCCGGCCGCGTACTCGCCGACGAAGGTCTCGATGACCTCCTCGGTGAACCGCTCCGCGAAATCCCACACGTAGAACGGGATTCCGAGGATGTCGGCGGCGCGGCGCGCGTCGCGGGAATCCTCGACGGTGCAGCAGCCGCGGGCACCGGTGCGCAACGTGCCGGGTTTCGCCGACAGCGCCAGGTGCACGCCGGTCACGTCGTGGCCGGCCTCCACCGCGCGGGCGGCGGCGACCGCGGAGTCCACGCCGCCGCTCATCGCAGCCAGTACTCGCACTGCCTCACACCTCCGTCGTGGCGGTCGACGCCGCCGCCGCTCGCCGCAACCCGGTCAGCCCGGCGTTGCGCGCTCGTTCCACCACCGGCCCGATGACCTCGGTCAGCGCCCGCACATCGGCGCCGGTGGAGTCGTGTCCCAAGGAGAATCGCAGGGAGCCGCGCGCCGCCCGCGGCTCGGCCCCCATCGCCAGCAGCACGTGGCTCGGTTCGGCGACCCCGGCGGTGCAGGCCGAACCCGTGGAGCACTCGATGCCCTGCGCGTCGAGCAGCATCAGCAGGCTGTCGCCCTCGCAGCCGGGGAAGGTGAAGTGCGCGTTGCCGGGCAGCCGCGCCGGTGAATCGCCGGTGACCTCCAGCGTCGGATCGCCGTTGAGGATCACGTCGGGCACCGCCGCGCGCACCCCGTCGATGAGCTCGTCGCGCAGCGCCGCCAGCTCCGGCACGTGCCCGGCGCGGCGCCGGACCGCTTCGCGGGTCGCGCTCGCCAGCCCCAGCACACCGGGCACGTCGAGGGTGCCGGAGCGCACTTCGCGCTCCTGGCCACCGCCGTGCAGCACCGGGGTGCACTCCACGTCGCGCGCCAGCAGCAGCACACCCGCACCGTAGGGGCCGCCGACCTTGTGCCCCGTCATCGTCAGCGCGGCCGCACCGGACGCGGCGAAGTCCACCGGCACCGTCTCCACGGCCTGCACCGCATCGGTGTGCAGCGGCACCCCGTAGCGGTCGGCGACGGCGGCGAGCTCCGGGATCGGGTTGACCGTGCCGACCTCGTTGTTCGCCCACATCACGGTGGCCAGCGCCACGTCGTCCGGGTTCGCGCGCAGCGCGTCCTCCAGCACCTCCGGGCGGACCCGGCCGTGCTCGTCGACGGGCAGCCAGGTCACGTCGGCGCCTTCGTGGGCGGCGAGCCATTCCACGGTGTCGAGCACCGCGTGGTGCTCGACCGCCGAAGCCAGCACCCGCCTGCGCGCGGGCTCCTTGCCGCGGCGCGCCCAGAAGATGCCCTTGACCGCGAGGTTGTCGCTCTCGGTGCCGCCACCGGTGAACAGCACCTCGGAAGGCCGGGCGCCGAGCGCGGTGGCGATGCTCTCGCGGGATTCCTCGACGGCGCGGCGCGCGCGGCGGCCCGAGGTGTGCAGGGACGAGGCGTTGCCCAGCCGGGCCAACGCCTCGCTCATCGCCGCGACCGCTTCCGCCCGCATAGGCGTCGTGGCGGCATGGTCGAGATAAGTCATCGCCGTTCCAGGGTAATGCAGGGGGCCGGTGCTGGATGAGCTGCGTTGGTGGTCGGGTGGCGGAACCTCAGTCGGTCTGTCGCTGCGGGATCTTTTTCCCGAGTGGCTCCGCCACGAGGGAAAAAGCTGTCCTCGCGACAGACCGACTGAGAACCCGCGGGTGGTCGACTTTTGAACGTGGGCTATTCGCTTCGCGAATCCAGGCACGGCTACGCCGCAAGGCACGGCCTTCGGCCGCCAGGCATGGGTTCGCCGCGAGGCACGCTTGTTCTGCCGGTTCGTTGCCGGGTAGGGCGCAGGGGGTGTTGGTGGGCGGGCTCACGGGTGTTCGGTTGTGGTGTCAGGGGTGGGGTCCGTGCTGCGGAACGCTCGGGCCGCGCCGAGGAGGGCTAGGCAGCCCAGGGCCAGGTTGAGGGCCACCACTCCCGCCGTCGGGGAGTCCGGGGTCGCCAAGGCTGCGACGAGCACTCCGCCCAGGCCCACCAGCAGCGCCTGGCCGAGCATGTCGGAGATCTGCAGGGCGGAGGAGTGGAAGCCGCGCCGGTCCGCCGCCGACAGCGCCAGCACCCGCACCGAGGTGCTCGCCACCCCGATGCCCATGCCGACGCCGCCCACGGACCACAGCAGGAACACCGCCCACGCCGGCCCCCACGCGGGCGCGATCAGCACGAGCCCGACGACCGCGACGGCGACCAGCCCCAGCCCGGCGGCGACGACGTGCTCCCGGCGCACGTCCGGACGACGGCTCTGCCACAACGCGCCCACGGTCCAGCCGAGGGAACCGACGGTCAGCGGAATTCCCGCCGCGGTCGGCGAATAACCGTGCACCACCGAGAGGATCAGCGGCACGAACGCCTGCGCGCTGAAGAACACCCCGGCCAGCAGCCCGCGCGCGAGCACCATCACCGGGATGCCGGGCCGCCCGGTGCCGGTCCCGCGCGGCAGCAGCACCCGCAGCGACGGCACCAGCACGAGCACCGCCACCAGTCCCACCGCCAGCACCGGCAGCGGAGTCCCGCCGGAGGTCTCCGCGCCGGAGATCCGCTGCGCGGCCCAGTTCAACCCGACCGTCCCGGCCGCCGCGCCCACCGCGGCCAGCGGCAACCGGGCCGAACCCGGCGCCGCCGCCTCCTCCGCGGCACCGAGCCGCCGCACCGTCGGCACCAGCAGCGCCGCGCCGACCAGCATCAGCGGGGCCAGCCCGAGGAACACCCAACGCCAGCCGACGTGCTCGGTCAGCGCCCCCGCCACGACCGGGCCGACCAGCGCGGGCACCACCCACGCCGCGGAGAGCGCGCCGAACGCGGCCGGGCGATCCCGCTCCGGGTAGACGCGAGCGATCAGCACGTACAAAGCGACGATCTGCGCACCGGCCCCTAAGCCCTGCAACGCGCGCGCCACCAGCAGCACGGACATGTCCGGGGCGAGACCGGCGAGCACCAGGCCCGCGGCGAACGTCGGCATCGCCACCAGCAGCGGGATAGCCGGGCCGATGCGGTCGGAGAAGCGGCCCGCCACGACGGTGCCGATCGCGCTGGCCGCCATGAAGATCGTGAACGGCCACGAGTACCACTGCTCGGCGTGCCATTCCCGCACGATCGTCGGCAGCGCCGTCCCGATGCCCATCGCCTCGAAGGCGGCGAGCGTGATGACCAGGACCAGACCGAGGGTGAAGTTCCGGCGCCGCGGCCCCCACAGCGCGCTCTCCGAGGTCGCGGGGGTGTGCTGCGTTCCACTGGTTCCGTCGTCGATCGTCACCCGATGAGCCTGCATGCTGCACCCAGGTCCAAGTCCACCCCCCTCCACCGAACGGCGGTGGGTGGTCAGCGGTTCCGCGCGGTCTGCGCAACGCTGGCCACCGCCCGGACCGCACCGCGAAGGAGCAACGACATGGTCGACGCCAGATCAACGCCGTGGAGCGCACCGTCGGGAGCCGCGAGCTCGCCTCCGGCACGGCGCGCGCGGCCACGATGGTGCAGCACTTCGCCGCGCCCATCGACGACGTGTGGGACGCGTGCACGAACCGCGAACGGATCGCCCGCTGGTTCCTGCCGATCACCGGCGACCTGCAGGCCGGGGGCACCTACCAGCTGGAGGGCAACGCGGGCGGCACCGTCGAGCACTGCGACCCGCCGCGCTCGTTCGGCGCCACCTGGGAGTTCGGCGGCGACGTGAGCCGGATCGAGGTGCGGCTGCGCGAAGCCGGTGGCGGGACCCGGTTCGAGCTGGAGCACGTGGCGCACGTGCCCGACGAGGCGTGGGCCGAGTACGGGCCGGGCGCGGTCGGCCTGGGCTGGGACATGGGCCTGCTCGGCCTCGCCGCGCACCTGGGCGAGCAGGAATCCGGCGTGGGCCCGGACGAGAGCGCGTGGGCGGCCTCACCGGAGGGGGTGCTGTTCATGACGCTGGGCAGCGAGGCCTGGTTCGAGGCGAACGTCGCCGCGGGCACCCCGGAACCCGAGGCGCGCGCCGCCGCGGACCGCACGCTGACCGCTTACACGACCCCTCCGCCGGAGTCCTGATCCGTCACGCGGCGACGTGCCGGAGTTCGACCAGGTGCGGTTCCTCGGGACCGTCGGGCTCGGTGACCGCCGCGACGGCCCGCTCGGCGCGGCGGGCCAGTTCCCGCCGGTCGCCGATAGCCGCCGCGTCGAGCTCCGGCAGCACCGACAGCTCCACCACGAGGCCCCGGACGCGGGCGACGGCCAGCACCGACTCCAGCAGCGTGGCCGCGCCGACGAACGCCGCGGCCGTGGTGGGCGCCCCGGACGCGGTGGTGAACCGCAGCGCCACCGGCCGCACCGCCACGCCCGCGTCCACCGCGGCCTGGAACACCGCCGGGCGGTAGGTGCCGGAGGCGAGCCCGCACCACGTGGTGCCTTCGGGGAAGGCCCCGACGACCGATCCCTCCCGCAACGCGCCGGTGACGGTGCGCACCGCCTCCGGCAGCGCGGACAGGCGGTGCCGGTCGATGTAGAGGGTGCCGACGCGGGCCGCGAGCGGCCCCACGACCGGCCAGGAACGCAGCTCGGTCTTCGCCAGCAGCCGCATCGGCTGCACCGCCATCAGCGCCACCACGTCCAGCCAGGACACGTGGTTGGTGACCACGAGCCCGCCGTGCGCGGACCGCTCGCCGCGCACGACGAACCGCACCCCGAACGCCCGCAGCAACGCCCGGAACCAGGACTTCACCAGCGCGGTGCGCAGCCTCCCGCGCAGCACCGCGAGCACGACCGCCAGTCCCACGCCGAGCAGCATCAGCGCGACCGCGGCGGTGAGCCGCAGCAGCACCCGGTGGGCGCCCGCGCGGCGCAGGCTCCCCGGCTTCGGCAGGCAACCCGGCCCGCACGGCGAGACCGGCGACCACGCGTGGATCATGCCGCCGACCCCAGGAAGAACCGCAGGTAGCGCTGGTCGATCCGGGTGAAGTCGAGCAGCACGAAGAAGTCCGCCACCCCGAAGTCCGGGTCGTGCGCCGGCGGTCCGCACACCCACGCGCCGAGGCGCAGGTAGCCCTTGAGCAGCGCGGGCAGCGGACCGCGGTGGGTGCGTTCGACGCCCTCCGGGTCCCACGGCAAGTAGGGCCGGACTCGGAACTCCTCGGGCGCGAGGTGCTTGGCCGACACGGTGTCCCACACCTTCGCCGCGAGCGGTCCGCCGTCGTGCAGCGGCACCGAGGCGCACCCGGCGAGCCAGGTGTGGCCGTAGAGCAGCATGTAGCGGGCGATGCCGGCCCACACGAGGCTCACGACGCCGCCGCTGCGGTGGTCCCGGTGCACGCAGGAGCGCCCCGTCTCGACCAGCGCGGGCCGCACCGGGGCGAGCGCGCCGAGGTCGAACTCGCTCTCGGAGTACAGCTTCCCGGCGGCGTGCGCGCGTTCCGGGGGGAGCATGCGGTAGGTGCCGACGACCTCGCCGGAGCGGTCGTCGCGCACGATCAGGTGATCGCAGAAGTCGTCGAACGGATCGTTCTCCACCCCCGGCAGGTCACCGTGGACGGTGGCGCCCATCTCCTCGGCGAACACCTGGTAGCGCAGGCGCTGGGCGGCCCGCACTTCGTCGGTGTCCCTGGCCACGAGCAGGGAGTAGTGGGCGGCCTCGGACGAGGAGGATCCTGCTGGCGCGGTGCTGGCAAGCAGCTGCGACTCGGACATGCGTGCAGGTGTATCCCCGCGCGCTGAAAGCGCAGTAGACAGACCGATGACACGCAGCGGGAACTTTCGGTGAATGCCCGGTACCTGATCGATCTCGCCGATACCGGGACCCCCGGAGGCGACCGTTTTCGGCCGTTTCGCCCGGAAATCGCGGAGCTCGCACCGCGGCTCCGACCGTCCAACGGACGGCGCGCCCCGGAAGTTCCCGAGCCGCGGATCACCCCCGGCGCGCCTGCTTCCCGGTGCGCCGCAGCAGCGCGCTACGTTGCCCGGATGTCACAGCCAGCAGGGGCCGACGAGCCCGACCAGAAACGCGTGGAGCTGTTCACCGACGGCGCGTGCAGCGGGAACCCCGGCCCCGGCGGCTGGGGCGTGGTGCTGCGCTACGGCGACCACGAACGCGAGCTCCACGGCGGCGAGCGCGCCACGACGAACAACAAGATGGAGCTCACCGCCGTCATCGAGGGCTTGGCGGCGCTGACGCGGCCGATGCCGCACGTGCGCGTGTTCAGCGACAGCACCTACGTGCTCAAGGGCATCTCGGAGTGGATGAAGGGCTGGAAGCGCAACGGCTGGAAGACCTCCGCGAAGCAGCCCGTGAAGAACGCGGAGCTGTGGCAGCGGCTCGACGCGGAGGTGCAGCGCCACGGCGAGGTGGAGTGGAACTGGGTCAAGGGCCACAGCGGGCACCCGGAGAACGAGCGCGCCGACAAACTCGCCTGCAAGGGCCGCGACGAATCCCGATCTTGACGGTTCCCCGCTCGATTTCACCGGACCTTCTTTCCGCGCCGCGCATTTCCCGGCCGCCGGGACCGACTCACCCGCGGAATGATCCGGACAATTCGCTTTGATCAACTTCGCGGAATGGGCGGGCTCAGGAATGGGCGAGAACGCTCCCGACCGGTGATCGCCGGAATTCGAGACCGGAACGCGAAAGCGGGCCGCACCCGATGGGTGCGGCCCGCTCCGTCGTGCTCGGGGGACTCAGCCCTTGCGCTTGCCGACCTCTTCGGTCAGCTGCGGCGCGACCTTGAACAGGTCGCCCACGACGCCGTAGTCGGCGATCTCGAAGATCGGCGCCTCGGCGTCCTTGTTGACCGCCACGATCGTCTTCGAGGTCTGCATGCCGGCGCGGTGCTGGATGGCGCCGGAGATCCCGAGGGCGATGTAGAGCTGCGGCGACACGGTCTTGCCGGTCTGCCCGACCTGGAACTGGTGCGGGTAGTAGCCGGAGTCGACGGCGGCGCGCGAGGCACCGACGGCGGCGCCGAGCGAGTCGGCCAGCTTCTCCACCACGTCGAACGACTCGGCCGAACCGACACCGCGGCCACCGGAGACGACCACGGACGCCTCGGTCAGCTCGGGGCGGTCCCCGGCCTCGACCGGCTGCACACCGGTGATCTTCGCGTTCTTCGCCGCGTCGACCGCGGGCACCTCGACGGACTCCTGCGCGCCGGCGCCGGAGGTCGCCTCGGCCTCGATGCTGCCGGGCAGCACGGTCACGATCGGCGTACCGGTGGTGACCTGGGCCTTCGCGTTGTAGGTGCCGCCGAACAGCGAGTGCGAGCCCACGCCGTCGCCGTCGATGTCGACGACCTCGGACAGCAGGCCCGAGCCGAGCCGCACGGCCAGCCGGCCCGCGATCTCCTTGCCGTCGACCGAGCCCGGTACCAGCACCGCGGCCGGCGAGGCCGAGGCGACCAGCGACGCGAGCACGTCCACGGCCGGGGTGACCAGGTACGACGCGGTCTCCGCGGACTCGGCCGCGTAGATCTTCTCCGCACCGTGCGACGCCAGCGCGTCGGTGAGCTTGCCCGCTTCACCGGGCTCGCCGACCACGACGGCCGACGGCTCACCGAGGCGGCGCGCCGCGGTCAGCAGTTCCAGGGTGACCTTCTTGACCTCGCCGCCGGAGTGGTCGACGAGGACCAGAACCTCAGACATGTCTTTATCTCCTCGCGAACCTAGGACTCAGACCAGCTTCTCGGCGGCCAAGAACTCGACGATCTTGGTGCCGCCGTCGCCTTCGTCGTTGACGCGCTGGCCGGCCTGCTTCGGCGGCTTCGGCGCGGACTCGACGACCTTGGACCCGGCGCCCGCCAGGCCGACCTCGGACGCGTCGATGCCGGCGTCGGCCAGCGTCAGCACGGAGACCGGCTTCTTCTTGGCGGCCATGATGCCCTTGAACGACGGGTAGCGCGGCTCGTTGATCTTCTCGGTGACCGACACGACCGCGGGCAGGTTCGCCTCCAGGCCGATGATGCCCGCGTCGGTCTCGCGCTCGATGCTGATCGTCGAGCCGTCGGTGGTGACCTTGCGCGCGTACGTCAGCTGCGCCCATCCGAGCAGCTCGGCCAGCATGGCCGGGACCGCGCCCACGCGACCGTCGGTCGCCTCGTTGCCGGCGAGCACCAGGTCCACGGACTCGACGGTGCCCACGACCTTGGCCAGCGCCTTCGCGGTCGAGACCGCGTCCGAACCGGCGAGCGCCTCGTCGGACAGGTGCACGGCCTTGTCGGCACCCATTGACAGCGCCTTGCGGATGGCGTCGGTGGCACGATCGGGACCCATCGCCACGACGGTCACTTCGCCGCCCTGGGCCTCCTTGATCAGCAGTGCCTCTTCCACCGCACGTTCATTGATCTCATCCAGCACGGCGTCCGCCGACTCGCGGTCGAGCGTGTGGTCGGAGTCTTTGAGCTTGCGCTCGGACCACGTGTCGGGCACCTGCTTCACCAGGACGACGATGTTCATGGGTCCTCTTCGACCTCCTGCGGACTTCACGATGGCTTTGCTTGCGTTTTCGCGCTGATGCGCGGGTTCCGGTCGATGCATTCACATCGCTTCCGGGAAGTTCGACCTTGCCATGACACAGTGTCGGTGACACAGTGACGCCAGCCACCCCGGATGTTACTTGCCGGTAGCCCCTGCGCAACCACGGCTTCCCGTGACGGTACTCACGTCATCGGTACCGTCTTCAATCGCGCCGGAATTCTGGCTCAACGCCTCAGCCCGGCCACGACCTGAAAACTTTTACACGTGACTAGCCTGCACGCCATGAAACACCACGTCGCCATCGTGACGGACTCCACCGCCTCGATCCCCACCGACGTCGCCGAACAGCTGAACATCTGCGTGATCCAGCTGGAGCTCAAAATCGGCGACCAGGAGAACGACGAGCGCCGCGTCCCGCACGCCGAACTCGCGCAGGCGATGCGCGAGGGCACTCCCGTCGAAACGGGACCGCCGCCGCCGCCCGCGTTCTTCTGGAACTACAACGACGCCGCCTCCGCCGGAGCCGAGGCGATCGTGTCCGTGCACATCTCCGAAGGCCTGTCCCAGACCTGCGTGTCGGCCCGCACCGCGGCCGAGGAGGTCAACCTGCCGGTCTACGTCGTCGATTCCCGGCTGTGCGGCCTGGGCATCGGCTTCCCCGTGATCGCCGCCGCCGAGGCCGCGGCCCAGGGGGCGAGCCCGCAGGGCGTGCTGGGAGTGCTGGACCGGCGGCTGCGCAGCACCACGCAGATGATCTACGTGGACACCTTGGAGTACCTGCGCCGCAGCGGCCGGGTGGGCCGCGCGCAGGCCATGTTCGGGCAGGCGCTGTCGATCAAGCCGGTGCTGGTGCTGCGCGAAGGCATCCTGGAACCGCTGGTGAAGGGCCGCGGCCCGGACCGGGCGCTGAAGAAGGCCGTGCGCCAAGCCGTGGCCCGCGCCGGGAACGGCCCGGTCGACATCGGCATCGAGCACTTCCAGTACGGCGACCGCGCCCAGGAGGTAGCCGAGCAGCTGCGCGCCCAGCTCCCGCAGGTCCGCCGCGTCGTCATCGCCGAGACCAGCGCCATCATCGGCGCCCACGCCGGCCCCGGCGCCCTCGGCCTCACCGTCTCCCCCGCCGGATGACGAAGAACCGCGCAGCAGGCCCCAACACCTGCCTTTGATCTTGCAGTTCCAGGGGGACAGCACTGTCGATCATCGTCCTGTCAGCGGCGAAGCCGCTGAGCAGTGACCAGCTTGAGCAAGTCGACCACCAGCGGGTTCTCAGCGGTTTCCTCGCGAGGACAGCTTTTTTCCTCGTGGCGGAGCCACTTGGAAAAAAGATCCCGCAGCGAGGAAACCGCTGAGGTTCCGCCACCCGACCCGCCACGCAGGCCGACTTCAAACCCGCGGATTCTCAGCGGGCGGCCTTGTCCAGGGCTCGGTGGATTCGCTTGGCGGAGACCGCGTGCGGGGTGCCCAGGGGCTGCGCGAACAGCGAGACGCGGAACTCCTCGATCATCCAGCCGACCTTGAGCAGGTCCTCGCCGGGCGCGCGGCCCTCGGGGACGGCGTCGAGCTGCGCCCGGTAGCGGTCCCGCACCTCGTCGATCTGCGCGAGCCACTGCCGGTCCCGCTGCGGGTGGTGCTGCACCTTCTCCAGCCGGTGCTCGACGGCGCGCAGGTACCGCTCCACGTCCGGCAACCGGTCCCAGCCGGTTCCGGCGACGAAACCGGGGTGCAGCAGGCCCGCCAGCTGGTCCTGGACGTCGGCCAGCGACTCCCGCGGCATGGTGCGCTCCCGGTCGGCCAGCGCCGACCGGGCCTGCTGGGCGGCGGTGAGCACCTTCTCGACCTTGGCGGCGGTGTCGGCGGTGACGGGGCCGAGCCCGGCCCGCACCTTCGCCTCCAGCGCGGCGAACCCAGCCTGGCTCCACACCGGTCCGCCGGCGTCGGCGACGAGCTTGTCGACCGCGCACGTCACGCAGTCCTCCAGCAGCCGCGCGACGTCGCCGTGCGGGCCGGTGCCGAGCACGACGCGGGTGCGCGCGTTCATGCCGCGCTGCAAGGACTTCACGGGTGACGGCAGGTTCAGCAGCAGCAGCCGCCGGGTGCCGTCCCACAGCGCGCGGCGCTGCTCGGCCTCGGTGTCGAACATCCGGACCGCGACCGAATCGCCCTCGTCGACCAGCGACGGGTAGGCCTTCACGGCGTTGCCGTCGCGTTCCTTCTCGAAGGTGCGCGGCAGTTCGCCGAAGCTCCATTCGCTGAGCCCGACGCGTTCCACGGTGTCGGCGGCGGCGGAGATCTCGGCGCGCAACTTCGGGCGCAGCCGCTGCTTGAGCTCGTCGAGGTCCTTGGATTCGGCGAGCTTCTTGCCGTCGCCGTCGATCACGCGGAACGACATCGTCAGGTGCTCGGGCAGCGCGTCCACGTCGAACGAGTCCGGCGGGACGACGACGCCCGTCATGGCGCGCAGCTGTTCGCTCAGCGCGCCCACGAGGTCGCCGCGCATCGCGGGCATCCGGGACAGCGCCGCGCGCGCGTGGTCGGGCACCGGGACGAAGTTGCGCCGCAACGTCTTCGGCAGCGACTTCAGCAGCGCGATGACGCGTTCTTCGCGCAGGCCGGGGATCTGCCAGTCGAACCCGGCGGGTTCGATCTGGTTGAGCACCGCCAGCGGGATGTGCGCGGTGACGCCGTCGGCGTCGGAACCCGGCTCGAACTGGTAGGTCAGCTCCAGCCGGTGGCCGCCCTGCTGCCAGGTGTCCGGGTAGTCGTGGTCGGTGACCCGCGCCGACTCCTGGTTGATGAGCATGGACTTCTCGAAGTTGAGCAGCTCCGGCTGCTCGCGGCGGGTCTTCTTCCACCAGGTGTCGAAGTGCCTGCCGGAGACGACTTCGGCGCCGACGCGCTGGTCGTAGAACTCGAACAGCGTCTCGTCGTCGACGAGGATGTCGCGGCGGCGGGCGCGCTCCTCCAAGTCCTCCACTTCGGCCAGCAGCGCGCGGTTGTCGTGGAAGAAGCGGTGGTTCGTGTCCCAGTCGCCTTCGACGAGGGCGTGCCGGATGAACAGCTCCCGGCACAGCTCCGGTTCGACCCGGCCGTAGTTGACCTTGCGCCCGGCGACCAGCGGCACGCCGTAGAGGGTGACCTTCTCGCTGGCCATCACCGCGGCGCGGTTCTTCTCCCAGTGCGGTTCGCTGTAGCTGCGCTTGACCAGGTGCCCCGCGAGGTCCTCGACCCATTCGGGTTCGATGCGAGCGTTGACCCGCGCCCACAGCCGGGAGGTCTCCACCAGTTCGGCGGACATCACGAACCGCGGCGGTTTCTTGAACAGCGCCGAACCGGGGAAGATCGCGAACTTGGCGCTGCGCGCGCCGAGGTATTCGGAGGCACCGCGCTGGCGAGGCCCGGCCTTCTCGGTCTTCTTGTCGGTGTCCTTGAGCCCGATGTGCGAGAGCAGCCCGGCCAGCAGCGACCGGTGCACCCGCTCGGCGTCGGCGGGCCGGTCGTTGATGGTCATGTCGAGCGACTTCGCCATCTGCCGCAGCTGCGAGTAGAGGTCCTGCCACTCCCGCACCCGCAGGTAGTTGAGGAAGTCCGCCTTGCACTGCTTGCGGAACTGGTTCGAGGACAGCTCGCCCTTCTGCTCGCGCAGGTGGTTCCACAGGTTCAGCAGCGCCAGGAAGTCCGATTCCTTGTCGCTGAACCGGGCGTGCTTCTCCCCCGCGGCCTGCTGGTGCTCCGCCGGACGCTCCCGGGGGTCCTGGATGGACAGTCCGGAGGCGATCACGAGGGTCTCGTGCAGGCAGCCGTTGCGGTCGGCGGCGATCACCATCCGCGCCAGCCGCGGATCGATGGGCAGCTGCGCGAGGGACCGCCCGATCGGGGTGAGCCTGCGGTCGTCGTCCTTGCCGGACTCGTCGAGCGCGCCGAGCTCGTGCAGCAGGTTGACGCCGTCGGTGATCTGGCGGCGGTCGGGTGGTTCCAGGAACGGGAACGACGCCACGTCGCCGAGCCCCAGCGACGTCATCTGCAGGATCACCGAGGCGAGGTTGGTGCGCAGGATCTCCGGGTCGGTGAACTCGGGCCGCGACTCGAAGTCCAGCTCCGAGTACAGCCGGATGCAGATGCCCTCCGACACCCGGCCGCAGCGGCCCTTGCGCTGGTTCGCCGACGCCTGCGAGACCGGTTCGATCGGCAGCCGCTGCACCTTCGTGCGGAAGCTGTAGCGGGAGATGCGCGCCGTGCCGGGGTCGATGACGTACTTAATGCCGGGCACCGTCAGCGAGGTCTCGGCGACGTTCGTGGCCAGCACGATGCGCCTGCCGGTGTGCGGCTGGAACGCGCGGTGCTGCTCGGCCGCCGACAACCGCGCGTAGAGCGGCAGCACCTCGGTGTTGCGCAGCTTCAGCTGGTTCAGCGCGTCCGCGGTGTCCCGGATCTCCCGCTCACCGCTGAGGAACACCAGGACGTCGCCGGTGCCCTCGGCGCCGAGTTCGTCGACGGCGTCGCAGATGGCCTGCGTCTGATCGCGCTCGTTGACGGGCAGGTCCGGGTCCGGCGACTCCTCGACCAGCGGCCGGTAGCGCACCTCGACGGGATAGGTGCGTCCGGAGACCTCCACGATCGGGGCGTCGTCGAAGTGCCGGGAGAACCGGTCCGGGTCGATCGTCGCCGACGTGATGATCACTTTGAGGTCGGGGCGGCGCGGCAGCAGCTGCTTGAGGTAGCCGAGCAGGAAGTCGACGTTGAGGCTGCGCTCGTGCGCCTCGTCGATGATCAGCGTGTCGTAGCGGCGCAGCAGCCGGTCGCGCTGGATCTCGGCGAGCAGGATGCCGTCGGTCATCAGCTTCACCAGCGTCGACTCACCGGCCCGCTCGGTGAACCGCACCTGGTAGCCGACGGCTTCGCCGAGCTCGGTGCCGAGCTCCTCGGCGACGCGTTCCGCGACGGTGCGGGCGGCGAGCCTGCGCGGCTGGGTGTGCCCGATGACGCCCTGCACGCCGCGGCCCAGCTCCAGGCACATCTTGGGGATCTGGGTGGTCTTGCCGGAGCCCGTCTCGCCCGCGACGATCACGACCTGGTTGTCCCGGATCGCCGCCAGCAGGTCCTCGCGGCGCGCGCTGACCGGCAGCTGCTCGGGGTAGCCGATGACCGGGACGGCGGCGCGGCGCTGCTCGACGCGCAGCTCGGCGGCGGCGACGTCGGCGGCGATCTCGCCGGTGGCGGACTCCAGCTTCGCGGCGTCCTTGATCTTGCGGGCGCCCTCGATGCGGCGGCGGAGCCTGCGCTGGTCGTTGAACATCAGCTCGGGCAGGCGGCCGCGCAGGTCGGCCAGCGGGGAGCTCACAGGTGACGTACCCATACTTCGTTCCAGGATAGAGAACCGCGCCACGAGGACGCCGCTGATTTTCGGCCGACGGGCGTGCTGCTCGCCGGCCGCGGGCGGGTGCGCGGCAGGCCTGGTGACCGGTCACCAGGTGCCCGGCACCTCAACACCGGTGGGCACCCGCGCATTCCGGTCGCACCGCGAACCGGAGCGCGGCGCGACCGCACGAGCAGGAAGCCTACAAACCACCCGCGCCCACGCCCCGCCGGACCTGCGCGGCAGCGGACGTCGCCCGACCGCGCGGGACGGCCCGCGCGGTCGGGCAGCGGCACCTCACGGCCAGGTCGCGAACTCCGTCGTTCCAGGTGAGCAGCGTTCTCCGCCGCGCCTCGGCGACCGGTTCGAGCAGCACGACCACCGGGCGGTCGACCGCCCCTGGGGGGACGAACGCTCAGCCGTAGAGGAACGGGGTGTCGACGCTGCGCTCCGGCGCCTCCGGGTGGGAGCGGCTGAGCATCCGGCCCCGCAGCGCCGCGAGGTCCTGGCCCGCCAAGCCCGCGGCGCGCAGGTGCGCGGCCAGGTCGCGGGAGGTGATCGACCGGACCACCTCCACGGTGCTGGTGCCGTGCGCGGTGATCAGCCGCTCGATCTCCGGCGCATCGTCGGCCCGGCCCCGAGCGGTGCGGAACGCGGCCAGCGGCTCGTGGCTCAGGGCGTGATCGGCGGCGATGACCTCGGCTGACGCGCCCAGCAGGCCCAGCAGCACGAGCACGATCAGCCCGGCGCGGTCGCGACCGCTGCCGCAATGCACCAGCACACCGCCCGGTCCGGCCGTGGCGACGGCCCCGACGACCTCGGCGATCCGCTGCGGGAACCGCTCCACGAACGCCGGGTAGTACAGCGGCGTGCACGTCAGCGGGCCGCCCCAGCGCTCCCAGAACTCGGTGTCAGCGGGATCGTCCAGCGGCAGCCGCAGCGTGGTGAGCCCGGCCGGGCGCTGCGCCTGATCGGGGCCGTCCTCACCGCCGTCGGTGAGGTCCACGACGGTGCGCACGCCGTGGGCCCACAACCCCGCCCAGCCGTCGGCGCTCAAGAACACCGGATTCCCGGAGCGCACCACCGCGCCCCAGCGCACCCGCCCACCGGTTACCGGCAGCCCGCCGAGGTCCCGGCCGTTGAGCAGTCCGTCCCACGTCAGTTCGCGACATCCAGCCATGCCCGGAAGACGCGCGACCCCCTCCGCCGTTGTTCCCCGAACGACGGAATCGGCCACTCGGAGCACGGCGCCCGATCCGCGCCGCGCCGGTCGGAAAAGCCGCTCAGACCCCGTACTTCGTGCTGCACGGGCCGAAACCGTCCTGGAAACCGGTCCGGAACGCGTCGAGGCGGGCGAAACCGGCGGGCACCTGGTCGCCGTTGACGTCGGCGGCGATGAGGCTGTCGTCGCCGAGCAGCGCGGCCACGCCCTCGTCGATGTCGCCGGGCGCCATCCGCAGCTCACCGACCGGATTGCGCTGTCCGATGGGGTCCTCGACGAGCAGCCCGCTCCAGGAACCGACCATGCAGGCGGTGCGCAGCCCGGCGTTCGCCCCCTCCAACGGCAGACCGGCGGCCTGCTGCACCGACAGCGCGTAGCGGGACGCGATCTGCGCGTACGCGGCGAAATCCCCGTAGCCGGAGTCCGGCGCGTCCTTCGCTGGCGGGTTCGCGATCTTCTGCAGGTCGTCCAGGCTCAACGAGATCGTGTTGGTCGCCGGGCAGAAAGCGGCGGGCGCGGTGCCGCGAACCCCGTCGCAGGCGCGGGGTTCGGTGACGAGCTCCGGCGGCAGCGCGCCGGTGTCCCGGAAGACCTCCTGCAGGCTGTCCTGCACGGCCCGCAGGTTCTTCTCGTCCACCGGCAGGTCCGTCTCCTGCGCCTTCTTCCAGAACTGGAACTGGGTGGTGCGCTGCTTGACGTCGTCGGCGTCCATCGCCGCGCAGCGCTTCGGACCGTCGCTGAACCCGTACTGGAACGCGGTCACGCGGTCGAACGCGCTGCCGTGCGCGTCAGCGCCCTTGAAGTCGGTGTCGCCGGGGGTGTCGCGGATGTAGTTGAGCACGCCCATCACCTTGTTCAGGCCGTCCCCGGTGGAGACCTGGAAGTGCTCGGCGTCGCCCTCGGCCACGTGCCGGAAGAACGCGCCGGTGAAGCAGTCCGCCTGCTGCTCCAGCACCAGCGTCGGATCGTTCTCGCGCGTGGTGCCCGCGCGGTGCTCCACGGCGTGGCCCATCTCGTGCGCGAGGACGGTGACCACGGCGATCGGCCCGAAGCTGTTGTCCAGCCGCGGCAGCAGATCGGCGCGGTCCCAGGCGATCAGGTTCTCCTTGCCGCAGTAGAACGCGTTGGACAACCCCTGGGTCCGCTCGCCGCACAGGTCGCCGCCGAGCGCGGTCGAATCGTAGGAGACGAGCCGCTTCACGTCGTCGAACCGCTTGCCGTCGAAGGACTCGGGGAACTCGTCCTTCCAGAAGTCCTGGATGTCGGCGACGGCGTTGCGCGCCAGCACGTCCATCTCGCCGCCGTCGGTGCCCTCGACGGGCAGGTCCGCGTCGGCGACCCCGGTGCGCGGACCGGTGGGGCCGTTGTCCACGGGCAACCCGGCCACGTCGTCGGTGGCGGGTCCGCCCGCCACCGAAGGCGTGCCGCTGATCACCCGCGAACACCCGCCGACCAACACGATGCACGTGAGCAGCGCGAAGATCACGCCGAAGACCCGTTCGCCGCGCCGACCGCCTGCCGAAACCGGTGCCACAGAGTTCCCGTCCTGTTCCCAAGTCCGATGACCGGGCGGCGGAGCCGGTCCCCCGAGCTCGCTCCGCCGACCGCTGCGGCTCAGCCTATCGGGTAGCTCACCCCGCATTCCGCGCGTCGCCCGCAGGCCGCGAGGGCCGCGCTGACCAGGTCGTTCCGCCCGCGATCGGCGGACGGGCGCCGAGCTCGCCGCCCCTCCGGTCGTGGTCGGGCCCGCCTGGAAAGCGCAAAGCGCCGAGGCGACGCCGAGCGGTCCCGTAAGTTCCTCGCCCATGGGGACTGTGCGCCAATGGCTGCGGCCGTGGGTCGTGGCGGCGATCGGGGGCCTGGTGGCCGTCGGGATCGTCGAAGGGATCGCGGACGGCGGCCGGTTTCCGCTCGCGGCGCTGGGGGCGCTCGCCGGGGTGATCGTGCTGCCGATGATCACCCAGCTGGGGTTGCTGACCGGGGCGGCCGTGTTCGGGCTGCGGATCCGGCACATCGTGATCGGCTCGCTGCGCGGCATCGCGTCCTGGCGGGTCGGCCGGACCACGATCACCCTCCGGATGCTGCCGCTGGAACTGGCCTCCGAGATCGGACCGTGGCGCAGCCCGGTGATCCTGCGCTGCTGGCTGGCGGGGCTCGTGTCCGCGCTGGCCGGCGTCGCGGCGGTCGCGGTGAGCTGGTCGCTCGCCGACGGCCCGTTCGGGCGCGGCGTGCTGGTCGCCGTCACACCGCTGATGCTCTACAAGCTGTGGCCGCGCCGCGCCCCGCTGGCCACGTCGACCGGCTGGCTGCTGTTCGGCCTGCCCCGGATGCCGGAACCGCGCCGCACCGAGTTCCGCGCGGGCCCGCTCGCCGCCTGCGCGCACGAAGCGCTGCTCGCCGGTGACGTGACGAGGGCCCAAGCCGCGACGGACCGGCTCACCGCCGCGCACCCCGGCCTCAACACCACCATCAACTGCCAGGTCACCATGCTCGAAGCGCACGGCGAATACGCCCAAGCCGTGCTGAAGCTCGTCGGGCACATCGCCGCCGCCGACATCGACCAGCGCGAGATGTCCTACACCTTGGCCGGGCTGGCCGGACTCGGTTTCTCCGCCGCCGAAGCAGGTCAACTGCCCGCGGCCGAGGTGCTGCCGATCGCGAAGAAGGCGCTCGACGACGCGATCGGCCTCGGCTACCCCGCCTACCAGCTCAGCGGCACCAAAGCCCTGCTGGCGCTGCTGGAGGACGACCCGGACGAGGCCGCCCGGCTCGCCGCGATCGGCGCCGACCACAACACCTCACCGCTGTCGAAGGCCGACGACTACGCCACCCTCGCCCGCGCCCACATGGCCCGCCACGACAACGCGGCGGCGCGAGAAGCACTGGCGAAGGCCGACGAACTCGCAGCCTGGTGGCCACGCGTCCGCGGCACCCGAGAACGCCTCTCCGTGGCTTGAGCTCTCGGGTTGGCGTGGGGTGTCGGGTTGTGGAGCCGGGTTCGGCTTGGCGTGTGGCGTCGGGTTTGAGAGCCTTCCCCGGTTTGGGCGTGTGGTTGCTGTGGTGCGGTGGAAGGTCGGCTTTAGGGATTGCTTCCACGGCTCGTTTTGCTTTGGTGTCCGGGTAGCGGAACCTCAGCTGTCTTCTCGCTGCGGGATCTTTTTCCCGAGTGGCTCCGCCACGAGGGAAAAAGCTGTCCTCGCGAGAAGACAGCTGAGAACCCGCGGGTGGTCGGCTTTTCGACGTGGGCTATTCGCTGCGCGAATACAGGCACGGCCTTCGGCCGCCAGGCAGGCTTGCTCCGCAGCCCAAGGCACGGCTACGCCGCAAAGGCACGGCCTCCGGCCGCAAAGCAAGCGTGGCTTCGCCCGCCCAAGGCACGGCTACGCCGCAAAGGCACGGCCTTCGGCCGCAAAGCAAGCGTGGCTTCGCCCGCCCAAGGCACGGCTACGCCGCAAAGGCACGGCCTTCGGCCGCAAAGCAAGCGTGGCTTCGCCCGCCCAAGGCACGGCTACGCCGCAAAGGCACGGCCTTCGGCCGCAAAGCAAGCGTGGCTTCGCCCGCCCAAGGCACGGCTACGCCGCAAAGGCACGGCCTTCGGCCGCAAAGCAAGCGTGGCTTCGCCCGTCGTGCTGCGCGGCTTGATCGCTAGGGGCGGGCGGCTCATGCCAGGACGATTCGGCCGAGTTCTGCGGGGCCCGATAGGAGGGGGTGTTTGGGGAGCACTCGGACCGTGTAGCCGGTCGGGCCCGCGTGGGGCAGCGTGACCGTCGCCTCGTAGTGGCCGTCTTCGGCCGGGTGCATGGATTCCGTGGTGAACTCGTGAAGCTTGTCCGCGTCGTCGACGCGGCCCACCACTACCTCCACGTCCACATCGGACGGTTCCAGGCCCGCCAGGTCCACCTCGGCCCGCACCGTGATGCGCCCGCCCAGCAGCGGGGTCGCGCCGTCGTCCACGGACATCCGGGTGGAGCCGATCCGCACCCACGACCACGCCGCGCTCAACCGCGCACCGTACTCCGCGATCTCCTTCGCGCCGTGGAAGTCCTGCTCCGTCATCGCCTGCACCGACCGCGACGCCGGGCCGTAGTAGCGGTCCACGTATTCGCGGACCATGCGGGAGGACTGCACCCGCGGGCCCAGCGTGGCCAGCGTGTGCCGCACCATCGACATCCACTTGCCGGGCACCCCGTCGGTGCTGCGCTCGTAGAAGGTGGGCGCGACGCTGGTGGAGATGAGCTCGTAGAGCGCGGCGGCCTCCAGGTCGTCGCGGCGGTTCTGGTCGGTGACGCCGTCGGCGTTCGGGATCGCCCAGCCGTTCTCGCCGTCGAACAGCTCGTCCCACCAGCCGTCGCGCACCGACAGGTTCAGCGCGCCGTTGAGCGCGGCCTTCATCCCCGAGGTACCGCACGCCTCCAGCGGGCGGACGGGGGTGTTGAGCCACACGTCGCAGCCCGACACCAGGTACCGCGCCAACGACATGTCGTAGTCCGGCAGGAAGACGATGCGGTGGCGCACCTCGGGGTCGTCGGCGAACCGCGCGATCTGCTGGATCATCGCCTTGCCGCCCTCGTCGGCCGGGTGCGACTTGCCCGCCACCACCAGCTGCACCGGGCGCTCCGGGTCCAGCAGCAGCCGCCGCAGCCGTTCGGTGTCGCGCAGCATCAGCGTGAGGCGCTTGTACGTCGGCACCCGGCGGGCGAAGCCGATGGTGAGCACGTCCGGGTCGAAGACCGAGTCGCACCAGCCCAGTTCGAGGTCGGAGGCACCGCGCTGCAACCACGCCTGCCGGAGCCTGCGGCGCACCTCGTCGACGAGCCGCTGGCGCAGCGAACTGCGCAGCTCCCACAGCAGCGGGTCGCTCACCGGTTCCATGCCGCGCAGGCCCGCACCGCTGTCCATTTCGGACTCGCCGAGCAGCTTGCCGAGTTCCCGCGCCGACCACGTCGGCCCGTGCACCCCGTTGGTGACCGACCCGATCGGCACCTCCTCCACGCCGAAACCGGGCCACAGCCCGCGGAACATGGTGCGCAGCACGCCGCCGTGCAGCGCCGACACCCCGTTCGCCCGCTGCGCCAGCCGCAACCCCATGTGCGCCATGTTGAACATGCCCGCGTTGTTCTCCGCGCCCAGCGCCACCACCCGCTCCGTCGGCACCCCCGGCAGCAGCGCCTGCGAGGAACCGTCGCCGAAGTAGTGGCGCACCAGGTCCACCGGGAACCGGTCGATGCCCGCCGGAACGGGGGTGTGCGTGGTGAACACGGTGCCCGCGCGGACCGCGGCGACGGCCTCGTCGAAGTTCAAGCCCGGCGCGCCGTGCAGTTCCCGGACGCGTTCCAGCCCGAGGAAACCGGCGTGGCCCTCGTTGGTGTGGAAGACCTCCGGCGCGGGGTGGCCGGTGAGCTCGCAGTAGGCGCGCACCGCCCGCACCCCGCCCACGCCGGCGAGGATCTCCTGCCGGATGCGGTGGTCCGAGTCGCCGCCGTAGAGCCGGTCGGTGGTGCCGCGCAGGTCGTCGTCGTTGTCCGGCAGGTCCGTGTCCAGCAGCAGCAGCGGAACCCGGCCCACCTGGGCCTTCCAGATCCGCGCGCGCAGCACCCGCCCACCGGGCATCGCGACCCGCACCAGGATCGGCTCGCCCGACGGTTCGGTCAGCGTCTCCAGCGGCAGGCCCTTCGGGTCCTGCACCGGGTAGTGCTCCTGCTGCCAGCCCTGCTCGGACAGCGCCTGCCGGAAGTAGCCGGAGCGGTAGAACAGGCCCACCCCGATCAGCGGCACCCCCAGGTCCGACGCCGACTTCAGGTGGTCGCCCGCCAGCACGCCGAGCCCGCCGGAGTAGTTCGGCAACGCCTCGCTGACGCCGAACTCCATCGAGAAGTACGCCACCGAGGACGGCAGCGCGGCCCCTTCGGCCTGCCGCTGCTGGTACCAGCGGGGCACCGACAGGTAGTGCCGCAGGTCGTCGTCGACGGCGCGGGTGCGGGCCAGGAACTCGTCGTCCTGGGCGAGCCCGCGCAGCCGCTCCGCCGGGACCTCCTCCAGCAGTCGCAGCGGGTCGCCGCCCACCCGCGACCACACCGCCGGGTCCACCGCCGCGAACAGGTCCTGCGTCGGCGGGTGCCACGTCCAGCGCAGGTTCGTGGCCAGGGTTCCCAGCGCCGCCAACGGCTCCGGCAGATGTGCTCGAACGGTGAATCGGTGGACGGCTCTCACGGCGGCTGACCCTATCTCGCGGTCGATGTCGATGTCTGATTCTCAAACGTCCGGGCGCCGCACGCGTACCCGTGCGGCGCCGCCCGTTCCGGCGATCGGCCGACGAGGCGCGCGACCGGTTCCTCGACTCGTGGTCGACGCACCCGGCTCCAGGCGTGTCCGACAGTGTCGCAGCCCGATGACGACGCCGTGGCCGGGTGATCAACTCGATGATGCGAAGCTGGCGGGGTGCGCACTCGGCGGATCCGGATCCTCTCCGCTGCCCTGCTGACCCTCGTGCTCGAGGTCGCGGGCTGCTCACGTCCTGCGCCGACGCCGCCCGCCGAGGCCGAGTCGGCGACGGTCGACCCCGGGTTCGTGCACGGCACCGACGGCGGTGACCTCGACCGGCTCGCCGCCACCGTCATCAGCGACGTGCAGGCGTACTGGGCGGCGACGCTGCCCGCCGTGACCGGGCGGCCGTGGCACGACCTCGACGGCGGCTTCTTCTCCGTCGACACCACGGCGAGCACCGGGCGGCCCCCGCCGTGCTCGGGCTCCGTCTCGAACCTGGAGGGCAACGCCTACTACTGCGCCTCCGTGGACGCCATCGCCTGGGACCGCGCGGCGCTGCTGCCGGTGCTGCGCGAGCACTACGGCGACGCGGCGGTCGCCGTGGTCCTCGCCCACGAGGTCGGCCACGCCGTGCAGCAGCGGTCCGGAGTGGACGTCGGCGCGGGCAGCGACGCGGCCCGCGTCGAAGCGGGCGCCGACTGCTACGCGGGCGCCTTCCTGCGCGCCGCCGCCGACGGGCGCACCGAACACCTGCGCGTCTCCCCCGCGCAGCTCGACCAGGCGCTGCACGCGCTGATCGTGTTCCGCGACCCCATCGGCACCGACGCGTCCTCCGGCGACGCGCACGGCACGTCCTTCGACCGGATCACCGCGTTCCAGGACGGCCACCGGGACGGGCCGGGCCGCTGCGCCGACGTCCCCACCGAACGCGCCCCCACCGGCGACGCCCCCGACGACGGCAACGCACCGCTGCAGGCGGTCGTCGACCGGACCGCCGACGCGGGCGCGGAGTTCTTCGGCGACCAGGTCGCCGCCGCGGGCCGGAGCTGGACGCCGCCCGCGGTGCGCTCCCGCGACTGCCCGGCCGACCCGGTCGGGTACTGCGCCGAGCGCGGCCTGATCGGCTACGACCCGGCCGGGCTCGACGAGCTGCACCGCGACGTCGGCGACCAGGCGACGGCCACCCTGCTCGCGTCCCGGCACGCGCTCGCCGCGCTCACCGCGCTCGGGCGGCCCACCAGCGGCGCCGCCGCGGGCAGGGCGATCAGCTGCCTCACCGGCGCCTACACCGCCACCGAACCCGGGCTCTCCGCGGGCGACCTGGACGAAGCGATCGAATCGCTGCTGGTCAGCGACAGCGTGTCCCGCGATGCCACCGGCGGCCAAGCTCTCACCGGCGGTGAGCGGGTCGCCGCGTTCCGCACCGGGCTGCTGCACGGGCCCGTCCACTGCGGATGATCACGTTCCGTGGCGGAGCCCGCTAGCGAACAGCGGAACATCGCGCACCGTTCGGAGCCTGGGAGGACCCGGCGCCACCGCGCACCATGATCGAGGACGCGCCGCGGGGGTCGCGGTCCGATCTCGCACAGCGGTCCGGCGCGCGGGGAACCTCCCCGCCGCCGCGTCGCGCCGTCCCACCCCACCTGTCCGCACTGGTCGACAGCCACAAGACGCCTTCGGCGACGAAGGCGCGAACAAGGGAACCTTCCTGTCACACGAGCCCCACCGACGCCCACATCGCGGGACGCGACCGGCCCACACTGGCCGCGACCCGCTCGGACGTGCCAGGATCCGGTCCGTGCCGGATTCGTTGCTTACTCGTGATCGCGTGATCGACCTGTTCCTGGTCGTCACTTCGGCCTGTCACTGACCGCAACTCCCCGTGACCCCACCGGGTCGACGGCGCGGCATCGCGATTCCTCACCTCCCCGCCTTCCCCGCGGCACGCCCGCGCGGTCCGGCGCTGGGACGCCGTCGATCGGCCCGGTTCCGATTCAGCTCACGAACCAAGGAACGGAAGCACTCATGTCCGCACCCACGCACGTCTCCCAGTACACGCCGACCGAAGAGATCCCGGAGCTCGGCGCGGTCGAACTGCACCCCGCACTGGACCTGCCGCTGCTGCGCGACTCGATCCGCCCCGACCACGAGCTGTGGACGCCGAAGGAACTGCGCGACCTCACCACGCTGGCCATCACCGAACTCACCGGCTCCCTGCTGGACCTCGTCGAGGTCCACGACGAAGAGCGCTGGTGGGCGCGGCTCGGCCTCACCTCGGGCGTCGAGCTGTGGCTGCTGTCCTGGGCGCCCGGACAGGGGACGAAACCGCACGACCACGGCGGCGCCTCCGGATCGTTCGCGGTGCTGTTCGGCGAGGTCCGGGAGGACTACCGCTACCCGGCGGGCCCCATCCGCGAGGCGCACCACGGCACCGGTTCGTCGATCGGCTTCGGCGCCGGGCGCGCGCACCAGGTCCGCAACACCAGCTCGGTGAACGCGGCCACCGTGCACGCCTACTCGCCGCCGCTGCTGCCGGTGCGCCACTACGCGGACCTCTCCGACGTGCCGCCCGTGGCGCCGCAGCCGGCGGGCCCGATCCGGAAGAACATCTGATGAGCGAGGTCACCGTGCCGACGCAACGCCCCCACGCCGACGAGGCCCCTGGTTTCGGCCCGTACGGCATCGACCACCTGCTCACCGACGCCCGCGGCGACCTGGACCGGGTCGATCCGCGCGGCGCCGCGGAGCTGCAGCGCAACGGGGCCCTCCTGATCGACATCCGGCCGGAGTCGAACCGGCTCGCAGAAGGCGAGATCCCGGGCGCGCTGAACGTGGAGCGCATCGTGCTGGAGTGGCGGCTGGACCCGTCCAGCCCGCACCGGCTCGACGGCCTGCGCGTCGACCAGCCCGTGGTGCTGGTCTGCAACGAGGGCTACGCGTCGAGCCTCGCCGCCGCGCAGGCCCGCGAACTCGGCCTGGGCAGGGCGACCGACCTGATCGGCGGGTTCCGGGCGTGGCGCGCGGCCGGGCTCCCCGTCGAAGGCGGTCACGCCCCCGTCGGCTGAGACGTACCCCGCAGCGAGGGCGTCGTCCACCGGACGGCGCCCTCGTTCGCGCGCGGACGGCCCCGCGCCCGGTCGCGGACGGCCTCGCTCCCGGTCTCCGCCTGGCACCACCGACGGCGGTGCCCGGAGCCCCGGTCGAGCCCGGCCGCAAGCACCTGGTGCGGGACCGGAAGAATGAGTCCCGGAGGGGACCGGCGGGGTGATCGCCAGGCGGTCCGAACGGCGCCGGAACCGTGCGCAGAGCGGCCGGAAACGGCTGGGAGGTGGACGTGGACGACCTGGTCATCCGGATGGACGGAGTCGGAGTCCGGCGGGGTGGAAACGCGCTGGTGTCCGACGTGAACTGGTCGGTGGAACTCGACGAGCGCTGGGTGGTGCTGGGACCGAACGGCGCGGGCAAGACCACGCTGCTCAAGCTCGCAGGCGCCGAACTGCACCCGTCGGACGGCACCGTCGACGTGCTCGGGGAACGCATGGGCCGCACCAACGTGTTCGAGCTGCGCCCGCGGATCGGCCTGTCCTCGGCCGCGCTGGGTTCGCGCGTGCCCGGCGACGAACTGGTGCGCGACGTGGTGGTCAGCGCCGGGTACTCGGTCCTCGGCCGGTGGCGCGAGGAATACGACGAGATGGACACCGACCGGGCCACCGAACTGCTGGACCTGCTCGGGGTGGCGCACCTCGCCGACCGATCCTTCGGGACGTTGTCCGAAGGCGAGCGCAAGCGCACCCTCATCTCCCGCGCGCTGATGACCGATCCGGAGCTGCTGCTGCTCGACGAACCCGCCGCCGGGCTGGACCTGGGCGGGCGCGAAGACCTGGTGGCGCGGCTGTCCGCACTGGCCATGGACCCGGAAGCACCCGCGTCCGTGCTCGTCACCCACCACGTGGAGGAGATCCCGCCGGGGTTCACCCACGCCCTGCTGCTGCGCGAAGGCACCACCGTCGCGCAGGGGCTGCTGGAGGACGTGCTCACCGAGGACAACCTCTCGAAGACCTTCGACCAGGACCTGGAGCTGCAGCGCAGCGGCGACCGCTACTTCGCGCGCAGGCGCGCCTGACCGACCGCACCCGCGCGACGGGCCCCCGCTCCCAAGCGAGCGGGGGCCCGTGCGCGTTCGGCCGCAAGGGATACGCGACACCACTACTGAGATCGTCGACACTGACGATCGGCGGGAACGCGGGATAGCCTCCGGGCAAGCGGCAGTTCGACGAGGAGGTTGCGGCGTGGGTGAGTTCGTCAGGCTCGACGTGGAAGGCGCCATCGGCACGATCAGGTTGGAACGGCCGCCGATGAACGCGCTGAACCGGCAGATCGAGCAGGAGCTGAAAGCCGTGGCGGCGGAGGCGGCCGAACGCCCCGACGTGCGCGCGGTGATCGTCTACGGCGGCGAGAAGGTCTTCGCGGCCGGCGCCGATATCAAGGAAATGGCCGACATGTCCTACTCGGACATGGCCGCCAAGGAGGAGAACGGCCTCACCGCAGCGATGAGCGCCGTCGCCGCGATCCCGAAGCCGACCGTCGCCGCCATCACCGGCTACGCCCTCGGCGGCGGATTCGAACTCGCGTTGAGCTGCGACCGCCGCATCATCGGCGACACCACCAAGGTCGGTCAGCCGGAAGTCCTGCTCGGCGTGATCCCCGGAGCCGGCGGCACCCAGCGCCTCGCCCGGCTCGTCGGGCCCAGCAAGGCCAAGGACATCATCTTCTCCGGCCGGTTCGTCAAAGCCCCCGAAGCCCTGGAACTGGGCCTCGTCGACGAGGTCGTGGCGGCCGACGAGGTGTACGCGGCGGCCCGCAAGTGGGCCGAGCAGTTCGCCAACGGCCCGGCGCGCGCGCTCGCGGCGGCGAAGGCCGCGATCGACGGCGGCCTCGACATGGACCTCGACAACGGCCTGCGCCTGGAGACGCAGATCTTCGCCGGCCTCTTCGCCACCGAGGACCAGAAGATCGGCATGCGCTCGTTCATCGAAAACGGCCCGGGCAAGGCTGAGTTCACCGGGCGGTAGGTGCTGGGCTCGTTCTGCTTTGGTGGTCGGGTAGCGGAACCTCAGCGTTCTTCTCGCTGCGGGATCTTTTTCCCAAGTGGCTCCGCCACGAGGGAAAAAGCTGTCCTCGCGAGAAGAACGCTGAGAACCCGCCGGTGAGGGCTTTTCGACGTGGGCTATGTGCTTCGCACATACAGGCACGGCCTGCGGCCGCAAGGCAGGCTTGCTTCGCCGCCCAGAGCACGGCTTCGCCGCAAAGCACGGCCTACGGCCGCAAGGCAGGCAGGGCTTCGCCCGCCCTACTGCACGGCCTCGCCGCAGAGGCACGGCCTTCGGGCGCGAGGCTGGTGGGCTTGGCCTTGCTATTCGCTGCACGGTTTGGTTGTGAGGCACGGGCTCCTCCGGTCGTGAAGCGGACGGGCTTCGTCGCCTTCGCCGGCTACGTCGGCGAAAGGGCGCTCGGCGCTGGGGCGCTTTGCTTCGCTCGTGCTTGGGTTTCGCCGGGTGGTGGTCGGGCTTTGGCGCGGTGTTCGTTGGCGGAGACCGGGGGTGTTGGCGGGGGATTCCGGGTGGGCGTGTCTCCGGGGTGCTCGGGTGGGGCGGTTAGAGTGCTGCGGTCCAGGTAGAGCACGTGCGCGGTGGTGGGAATTCGGTGGGCTACGCATTCGATCTCGATGATGTGGCCTTCCTGCGGTCCCCCGCCGGGGCCGAGGCCGTCGCGGTCGTGGCGCAACGGCCGCTGACCGCGGACTCGCGGCTGGCCGACGTCGCCGCCGCTCGGGCCGCCGCCGGAGCGCGCTTCGCCGGGGCCGTGCTGGAGACCGCGGTGCTGCGCGGCCGAGCCGAGTCCAAATTGGACGGTGCCGGGCAGTGGCTGTTCACCGCGGACTCGTTGCAGCAGGCGACCACCGCCGCCGTCGCCCGGCACCGCGCCCGCCGGCTCACCGGCCGCGCCGTGCACGACGTGACCTGTTCGATCGGCGCGGACCTCCGGGAAGTGGCGCTGGTCGCCGAGCGCTGCATCGGCTCCGACCTCGACGAGGTCCGGCTCGCCATGGCCCGGCACAACCTCACCGCCGACGGCAGTTCCGCGGGCCTCGTGCGCGCGGACGCGCTGCGCCCCACCAGCACCGGGACCACGATCGTCGCCGACCCCGCGCGCCGCGACGGCACCGGCCGCCGCCGCTGGAACCCGGCCGACCTGGTGCCGCCGCTGGACGCGCTGCTCGACGTCCACGCCGGCCGCGACATGGTCGTGAAGTGCGCGCCCGGCCTCGACTTCGACGCCATCCCCGACCACGCCGAGGTGGAGATCGTCTCGCTCGCCGGGCAGGTCCGGGAAGCCGCCGTGTGGCTCGGCGACCTCGCCGAGCACGGGGTGCGGCGGCGCGCCACCGTGCTGCGCGCCGGCGGAGCTCCCGACGAACTCACCGATCAGGCCCCCGACGAGTGCCCCGTGCTCGACGTCGGCCAGTGGATCGTCGACCCCGACGGTGCCGTGGTGCGCGCCGGACTGGTCCGCCACTACGCGGCGCGGCACGGGCTCGGGCAGCTCGACCCGCGCATCGCCTACCTCACCGGCGACGCGCCACCGCCCGGCATCCGGGCGTTCCGGGTGATCGACCACGGGAAGTACGCGGAGAAGACGCTGCGAGCGCTGCTGCGCGACCACGACGTGGGGCGGCTGGAGATCATGACCCGCGGCGTCGACGTCGACCCCGACGCGCTGCGCCGCAGGCTCAAACCGCGCGGCAGCACCGAAGCGACGGTCATCATCACCCGCGTCGGCAGCACCCCCCGCGCCTACCTCTGCCGAGCCGAACGCACCTGAAGCCGATCACCCTCCGCACCCCTGCCCGGATCCGCATTTCACCCGCACCCGCGCAATTCGCGAGAAATCGCGGGACACCAGGGAAAACGGGGTCACGATCGTGGAGCCGGACGCGGAGCGGAAGCAGGTCTCACCACGCCGAGGGTCACTCGGCCCAGCTTCGAACACCGCTCACTGGCCGACGATGCTGACCTGACGCGTCTCGGACGGGCCGTCCCACGTGCGGGGCAGCGGCGTGGCGACGTCCGGAGCGACGACGTCCACGATGGCGTCCAGCGCCGCCTCCGCCTTCCCGACCCACAAGTGCTTGGTGTCGTCGAAACCGGTGACCGTCGCCTGCGGGATCGTCGCGAACCGGCGGCGCGCCTCCTCCGGGCGGAGGTAGTCGTCGAACTCCGGGACCAGCGCGTGCACCGGCTTGCCCGACTCGCCCCACGCCCGCAAGTGCTCCTCGGTGCTCCAGCGCAACGGCGGCGAGATCAGGATCGCGCCCCGCACCAGCGGATCCAGCCCGTGCACGAGCGTGAGGTCCGTGCCGAACGACCAGCCCACCAGCCACACGTCCGGCAAGTCGTGGAACTCGGCGTACTCCAGCGCCGCGGCGACGTCGAACCGCTCGGAGTCGCCGTTGTCGAACGAACCCTCGCTGCGCCCCGCCTCGCTGGCCGTGCCGCGGGTGTTGAACCGCAGCACGGCGAGATCGGCCAGCGCGGGCAGCCGGAACGCCGCCTTGCGGTAGAGGTGCGAGTCCATCATCCCGCCGTGCGTCGGCAACGGGTGCAGGCACACCAGCGTGGCTCGCGGAGCACCGTTCGCGGGCAACGACAACTCACCGATCAACCGCAGCTCATCGGCGGTGTGCAGGGTGATCTGCTCCCGCTCGGCGGGCAGCACGGTGTTGGCGCGGATCTCGGTGCTCATCGGCTCGATCCTCCCACGCCCACCAGGCCGCACCGGTGTGAGATGCCCGTCAGGACCAGCGCCGAGTGGGCCCGCGGCGCCCGCGCGCCCGCCAGCACCCGCTGTGCCAGTGCCGCCGGTCGGCGACGTCGCCCTGCTCGTCGGCGGGCCACGCCACGACGTGGCCGACACCCGGCCGCACCTCGTGGTCGCATCCCGGGCAGCGGTAGGTCTTCGTGGCCTGCGCGGCCGGAACGGTCCGCACCACCCACTCGCCGTCCGGTCCTTCCTCCACCCTGGACCAGCCGAAACCGGAACCCATCGGCCGAGGACCCGGCCCCGGCGAATCACCGGTCGGGCGCTGAGGACGATTGCGGCGCGGCACGCCCCCACCGTAACGGCACCGGCCCGTGCCCGTATCCAGCCCTCTACGGCCGAGGGAGCCCCGGCCAGGCGCGTTCCGCGAGGCCCCTGGCGAACTCGCACGCGTCCAGCCCGGTGCCATCGGGGTACGCCACGACGATCATCGCCACCTCGACCTGGCCGCCGCCCGGTTCGCCGAACGGGAGGTGCCCCGTCTCCGCCGAGCACAACGGGGTTCTCGGGTCGCCGCCGACGACGCTGGTCACCGTGCGGCGACCCGCGATCGACTCCTCCACCGCCGACCCGTGCAGCACGGCAGGCGGATCACCCGCGGTGTGCACCAACCGCACCCGCGGCGACGCGGCGTCCTGCTGCCCCCACTGGCACTGGTGGCCCGCCGGGGAACCCTCCGGCTCGGCCTCCTCCAGGCCCGGTACCTCGCGCACCACCTCGGTGCCGAGCACCCGGCACGGGTCACTCAACGCCAGCGAATTCGGCGGGTACGGGCGGTGGCGCACCTGGTGCCGCCCGATCGCGGCGACGACGTCACCCGCCCCCGCCTCCGCCAGCCCGCACAGCGCGGCACCCGGCGCACCATCGAGCTGATCGGCGCTGACCAGCAAGGAATTGCCGTCACCGAACAGGACCCGCCGCGTGCAATGCCCCGGCAACGGCGCCTCCCGCGCGATCCGGAACGCGCCCGCGCCGACCACCGGATCGGCCTGCCGCGGAGCTTCCCGCGCGAGTTCGCCGACCTTCAGCTGCGCCAGCGCGCCCTCCGCCATCCGGACCCGGAACAAGCAGTAGTCCAACGAGACCGTGCCCGCGTCGCGCGCCTCGCCGAACTTCGCCAACGACGCGGGATCGATCAGCGAACACGGATCGACCGTGCGCGGATCACCGAGAGCCCCGGTCACCGACGCGGACTCGCGGTCCGACACGGGTTCCGGACGCTGCTGCGCGACACCGCTGCAACCGACGGCCCACAGCAGCAACGACACCAGCACCACCGGCAGACCAAGAAAACGCGGCATCGCCCCAGACTAACTTTGTTCGGGGTGGGGGTCGTTTTGCCCGGGGGGGTGGGTGGCGGAACCTCAGTCGGTCTCTCGCTGCGGGATCTTTTTCCCGAGTGGCTCCGCCACGAGGGAAAAAGCTGTCCTCGCGAGAGACCGACTGAGAACCCGCGGGTAGTCGGCTTTTGGACGTGGGCTATTCGCTGCGCGAATACAGGCACGGCCTTCGGCCGCCAGGCAGGCTTGCTTCGCCGCCCAAGGCACGGCTACGCCGCAAAGGCACGGCTACGCCCGCCCAAAGCACGGCTACGCCGCAAAGGCACGGCCTCCGGCCGCAAAGCAGGCGTGGCTTCGCCCGCCCAAAGCACGGCTACGCCGCGAAGCACGGCCTCCGGCCGCGAGGCAGGCTTAACTTCGCCCGCACGGAGCGCGGAGCACGGCGTGGCAGGTGTGGGTTTGCTCGTTTGCGGTGCTGGCTTCGGCCGTGCAGTGGGCTTCGGCGGTCGCCGGGGGCGGTCCACTTCGGACTGGGATGGGGCGTTGCGGGCCGTCCCGTCGGGGTCATTCGCCGAAGTTCTGGTCCACCAGGTCGAGGATGCGCTGCACGGCCGCGCCCGCGTCGGCGCCCGTCGCGACCAGGGTGATCCGGTCGCCCTTGCGGGCGCCGAGCCCCATCAGGCCGAGCACGCTAGCCGCGTCCGCCTCCGACTCGCCCGCCCGCACCCGGACGTCCGCCTGCAAGCCGGTGAGGCTGCGCGCCAGCAACGCCGCCGGGCGAGCGTGCAGGCCGACCTCGTTGCGCAGCTCGATCTCCTCGGTGATCGACTCGGCGGCGTCGGCGACCGGCGCCTGCTCCGCCTCCGAACCGACCCCGGCGGCGGTCGCGGCCCGCGCCACCGCATCCCGGTCCTTGCCGCCCTGCGCCTCCACGGCGGCCGCCACCGCGCCCTCGACCAGCGGCGCATCCGCCACGATCGCCGTCGTCGGGTCGCCCAGCGACTCCACCGCGAGCTCCGCCGTCATCTGCGCGCTGCCCAAGTCGTAGAGCAGCACGACGCCCGAACCGGAATCGGCGTCCGACAACGCGGCCGAGACCTTGTCGAAGTCGGTGCCGACGGCACCGCCCGCCAGACCCCCCGCGGGCACGACCCGCACGTCCGGCGCCATCTGCGCGGCGAGCTCCGCCACACCGGCGGCGAGCCGCTCGCTGTGCGAGACGATGACCAGGCCGACACTCATCACACGGACCTCGATTCGACGAACGCGGACAGCAGCAGCGCGGTCGACCGGGCACCCGGATCGACATGCCCCGCGCTGCGTTCTCCCAAGTAAGAAGCCCGGCCCTTGCGGGCGACGAGCGGTTCGGTGGCCTGCGCCCCGGAATGCGCGGCCTGCGCCGCCACCTCCAGCACCCTGGCGGGACCGGCGCCGTCGGCGGCGGCCGCCTTCGCCGCATCCACCGCCGGGATCAGGGCGTCCACCATCGTCTTGTCCCCCGCCACGGCTTTGCCGCGGGCGACGACACCGTCCAACCCGGCCTGCAAGGCCGCAGCCACCGCCGGACCGTCCAGCTCCGGCGCATCGCCCACCGCCGCCGCGGCGCGCAGGAAAGCCGTGCCGTAGAGCGGACCGGACGCGCCACCGACCGTCGAGATCAACGTGGTCGCGACCTGCTTGAGCACCGCACCCGGCGTCTCCGGCACCGCCGTGTCCAGCTTCGACACGACCGCGCGGAAACCCCGATCCATGTTCTCGCCGTGGTCGGCGTCGCCGATCACCCTGTCCAGCTGGATCAGCTCATCCCGATGCGCGGAGACCGCCGCCGCGCCCGCCTGCAGCGCGCCGATCACGTCCGTTGCCGTGCAACCCATCTAGTCCACCCGTCCTAGTCACCAGTGCAGTGCGGCGGTGCGCACCGGGTCGTCCCACAGTTCGGTGAGCTCCTCGTCGAGCTTCAGCAACGTCAGGCTCATGCCCTGCATGTCCAAGCTCGTCGTGTACGGGCCGACCAGCCGCCTGCGCACCCGGACACCGCGCTCGGCCAGCAGCCGCTCCGCGATGCCGTGCGCCCCGTACAGCTCGATCAGCGGCGTCGCGCCCATCGAATTCGTGAACAGCAGGACGTCGTCGCCCTCCGCGAAGGGCAGGTCCTCCAAGATCGGCTCCAGCAGCTTCTCGACGATGCCGTCGGCGCTGTCCATCGGCAGGCGCCGCCTGCCCGGCTCGCCGTGGATGCCGATGCCGATCTCCATCTCGTCCTCGCTGAGCGTGAAGCTCGGCTCGCCCGCGTGCGGGACCGTCGGCCCGGTCAGGGCCACGCCCATCGACCGCACCTGCCCCACCACTCGCCGGGCGATCGCCTCGCACCGCTGCAGGCTCTCGCCGCGCTCAGCGGCGGCGCCGACGATCTTCTCCACGAGCACGGTGCCGCCGACCCCGCGCCGCCCCGCGGTGTGCGTGGAGTCCTTCACCGCCACATCGTCGTCGACGATGACCGCGCGCACGTCCGCGCCTTCCAGCCCGGCCAGCTCCGCGGCCGTCTCGAAGTTCAGCACGTCACCGGTGTAGTTCTTCACCACCAGCAGCGCGCCCGCACCCGACTCGGTCTCGCTGATCGCCGCCTGCACCGCGTCCGGCGTCGGCGAGGTGAACACGGCTCCCGGCACGGCCGCGGTGAGCATGCCCGCGCCGACGAACCCGCCGTGCAGCGGCTCGTGCCCCGACCCGCCACCGGAGATCAACGCGACCTTCCCCGTCACCGGCGCGTCCGCGCGCACGATCAACGCGGGATCGGTGCGGACCCGCAGCAGCTCCGGGTGCGCGGCGGCCATGCCCTGCAACGCGTCGCCGACCACCGTCGCCGGATCGTTGATGATCTTCTTCACCGTTGGCCTCCTTGCCGCCGGTTCGCGACCGCGGCGCCACCTGCTCGACGACCGGGCTCGCGGGAACGTACGGACTCCCGGACCGAATGTGCCCGCAAGAGCCGCCTCATCGCATCCTCGCGCCGATCCGAACCGGGCGGAACCTCCCACTCCGGAGCGCACATTCGATCACTCCGAGCGGGCAGGTTACGCGGGGACGGCCACATTCCGATCACGCCCCGCACAGCACATGCCCTGCACGTGGCACCCCACCCGCCACCGGCCACAACGCCCTGCCGGAGAGGAGGGGAACCTTCCTGTCACCGAGCCGAGGAAGGTCGCCTTCCTGCCATCCGCGAGCGGGGCGCGCAGCCCAGCACGGCGCGGCTCCAGCCGCCCCGGCCGTCGCGTGACGAGGAAGGGAACCTTCCTGCCACCGGCGCGAGCAAGGGAACCTTTCTGTCACTCCCACCGCCATCGCCCGGCACGCCCTGCGAGGAAGGGAACCTTCCTGTCACCGAACGGCGCGACCGGGCCAGCCCGCAGCGCGGGCTCGGTTCGGTTCGGAAAGCTCCCCTCCTCGGGGGTGGTTCAGCGGCCTCGGGTGAGGCGGATCAGCCGCACGACGGCGCCGACCGTGCCCTTCGAGCGGGCGAAGGTCATCGGGTTCAGCGGGATGCGGAACTTGGTGCGGGTCATCGACTGCGGGCGGCTGAACTCGCGCAGCCCGTCCTCACCGTGGATGCGGCCGAACCCGGAGTCGCCGACACCCCCGAACGGCAACGCCGGAACGGCCGCGAACGAGATCACCGAGTTGACCGCGACCATCCCGGAGCGCAGCTTCCGCGCGAGCTCGACGCCGCGGGAGCGCGAGAACACGGTGCCGCCGAGGCCGTAGCGGCCCTGGTTGGCGCGCGCCACGCCCTCCTCCGCGTCGTGGACGCGTTCGACGACGATCGTCGGGCCGAACGTCTCTTCCACGGCGGCCTCCGAGTCGGCGGGGACGTCGACCAGCACCACCGGTTCCACGAACGGCGGGCGCACCGAGTCCTTGCCGCCGATCACCGCGCGCGCTCCCGCGTCCAAGGCCGAGTCGACGTGCCTGCGGATCACCTCGACCTGCGAGGGCATCGTGATCGGCCCCAGGTCGGCGCCGGGCTCGCCACCGGGGCGGAGCTTCTTGGCGCGTTCGGCGACGAGTTCGAGGAACCGGTCGGCGACGGCCTCGACGACGAACACCCGTTCCACGCCGATGCAGGTCTGGCCGGCGTTGGACATGCCGCCCCACACGGCCGCCTCCGCCGCGGCCCGCAGGTCGGCGTCGGCATCGACGATCAACGCGTCCTTGCCGCCGCACTCCACGAGGACCGGGGTCAGCGTCTGCGCGCACGCCGTCATCACGCGCTTGCCCGTCTCGGTCGACCCGGTGAACGCCACCTTGTCCACTCCCGAAGCGCACAGCGCGGCACCCGTCTCGCCGAAACCGGTGGTCAGCGCCAGCACCGGGTGCTCGGGCACGATCTCGGCGAAGCTGTCCACCAGCCAGCGGCCGACGCCGGGGGTGAGCTCGCTCGGTTTGAACACCACGGAGTTGCCCGCGGCGAGCGCGTAGGCGATCGAGCCCATCGGTGTGAACGCCGGGTAGTTCCACGGGCCGATCACACCGACGACGCCGAACGGCAGGTACTCGACGGTGGCGGCCTGGTTCGCCATCAGCACGCCGGAGCCGACCTTGCGGCGGCGCAGCACCTTCTCCGCCTTGTTGGCGGCCCAGTGCAGGTGGTCGATGACGAGGACCAGTTCCAGCCGGGCGTCGTCGAGCGGTTTGCCGGTCTCCGAACAGATCACCCCGGCGAGTTCGTCGATCCCGCGCACCAGCCGGGCGCGCCACTGGTCGAGGCGCTTCTTCCGTTCCGCGAAGCCGAGTTCCGCCCACCACCGACCGGCCACGCGGGCCGATTCCACGATCTCGTTGACCTCGGTGGCGTCGTGCAGCGGATACCGTCCCACGACCTCGCCGGTCCGCGGATCGAGCGAGTCGAACGACTGCGCTGAGGCCGCTCCGGCAATCGTGTCGGCGTCGCCGTTGGCGGTCCGGGTCATGGGCTGCCTCCCACCGTTTCAATGGTCGTTGTAATTCGGCAGCCTACGGAAATACCGGGCGCGGCGGCAGGTACTCGGGTCGAAAGCGGGCAATCACATGTGAACGGCGCGAAGTTCGTCATCAGCGTCGCGAATCGGCTACGACCGGTGCTCACGACTCTTCGCGGGCCGTGCCGGCCCGGGTGCGCTGAGTCGCGTGCCCGGACGACCGACAGCCACCCGCGGTGATCCACCGCACGCCGACGGGTCACCCCCGCGGGAGTTTCGCCCGCGCCGCGCGAGCGGCACCGATCGCGTTCGCGCACGGGTCGAGCGGGATCCGCCCGGCGTTGCTCACCGACACCTCGACGAGCTCGTCGTCCCCGGACGGCTTGGCGACGCCCCGGTTCTCCCACTGCACCCGGCAGGTACCCGGGGTGGCTCCCGGCAGCACCGAGGCGAACTGACCGCCCAGGTCGGCCGGCGGGACCGGGCCCGTCTCCACCCGGCCCGATCCGAAGCGCACGTTCGCCGACACCCCGTTCTCCGGGGTCCAGCCGCACCGGAACAGGCCGCGGGCAACGGCGGGCGCGGTGGCGCCGGCCAGCGCGTCGCGGGCCTCGACGGGGTTGAGCATCGCGCACGGGTCGTAGGAGGCGATCGATCCCCCGCCGCCGCCGATCGGCGGATCGGTGCGGAGGGTGTCGACGATCCTGGTCATGATCTGCACCGCGGCCGAGCACGGGTCGGTCGCCCCATCGCTGAGCAGTTGGACCTGCATGCCGTGGCGGGTGCCCAGGACGTCGGCGCCGGACCCCTGGTAGGCGGCGCGGACGAAGCACGTCTCGTCCTCGGGCAGCACCTCGCCCGGCAACCCGCCGATGCGGTGGGTGTCGACGTTGTAGACGTCGTTGTCCAGGTACAGCGTGGCGTTGAACTGCTCGCCGTCGTGGTCCTTCATGAAGTTCGAGCAGGACCCCAACTCGCCCCGGGTGTCCGAGGCGGGCTCGCCGTACTGCTCCAGCCCGGCGGAGCGCAGTGCCGCGCACGGGTCGACCGAGCGCAACCGGTCCGGCGCGAACGCGTCGTCGAAGACCGCGTCCGCGTCCACGTCGAACTCGACGACCGGCACGGTCTCCCGCTGCGACGTCGCCCTCCCCATGCCGGTGGCGCAGCCTGCGGCGGTGAGCAGGACGAGCAGGGTCGCGGTCAAGGTCACGAGTCTGGACACGCGATCACAGTAGCCAGCGAACCCGCCCGGCCGGTCCGGAACCGGTCATTCTCCGCCTGCGAACGGCGAATTCGTCCTGGGCACGCGAACGCGGCGCCGCCGATCGAGCCGAAGCCACGATCGACGACGCCGCGCGGTGCCGCCGCGTTCCGGACCGCGAGGACCGGAACGGGCGAGGTCAGTGCTCGGCGGCACTCTCCTCGGTGGAGCCGTCAGGAACGATCAGGGGCCGCAACCGGACCCACAGGGCGAACGCGACGGCGAACACGAGCATGCCGAGCCCGCTCCACAGGTTGATGTTCATCCCGGCGGCCTTCGCCACGTCCTCGGCGCTCGCGGTGGCACCGAGGACGGTGAGCACCAGGCCGTACAGGAAGAACAGCACAGCGATGATCAACCGGATGTCGAAGGCGCCCGCAGTGCGCTTGGGTGTCTCAGTAGCCATGGGGTTCCTCCGGTCAGCCGAAGACGATGTTGAGCACGATGGTGATCACCAGGACGATGCCCGCCATCAAGCCGGGCTTGCGGTACCAGCCCGCGTCCTCGCCGGAGGCCGCTGCCTTCAGCTTCGTCCGCGGTGTCAGCGAGTACACCAGGCCGACCAGTTCCTCGTCCGGCTTCGGCCGGGTCACGATGCTGACCAGCACGCTGACCACGATGTCCACCACGAACGCCGCACCGGCACCGACGAAGCTCGCGCCCTGACCCGGCAGGTCCAGGACCCCGGTCTCGGCGAGTGCGAACACGGCGACCGCGGACGCGGTACCGAGCACCAGGCCGAGCCAGCCCGCGGTCGGGGTCATCCGCTTCCAGAACATACCGAGGATGAACGTGGCGAACAGCGGCGCGTTGAAGAACGAGAACAGCTGCTGCAGGTAGTCCATCAGGTTCTCGTAGCCGGACGCGATGAACGCCGTGCCGATCGCGATGACGGTGGCGCCGACGGTCACCCAGCGACCCATGTTCAGGTAGTACTGGTCCGACTCGTCCTTCTTGATGTAGGACTGCCAGATGTCGTAGGTGAACACCGTGTTGAACGAGCTCAGGTTCGCCGCCATACCGGCCATGAACGAGGCGAGCAGACCTGCCAGCGCCACGCCGAGGATGCCGTTGGGCAGCAGGTCCCGCATCAGCAGCAGGATCGCGTCGTTGTAGTCGACGTTGCCCGTGGAGGTCGCCTTGAACACGACCAGTTCCTGCACCGCCACGCCGGCGATCATGCCGGGGATGATGACGATGAACGGGATCAGCAGCTTCGGGAACGCGCCGATGATCGGGGTGCGCTGGGCCGCGGACATGCTCTTGGAGGCCATGGCCCGCTGGACCTCGACGAAGTTCGTCGTCCAGTAGCCGAAGGCCAGCACGAAGCCGAGGCCGAACACGATGCCCAGCACGCTCAGGAAGCTGTTGGTGAACCCGGTGAGCTCGGTGCCCGGCCACGCCGAGAGCTGCTCGGCTCCGCCCGGGCTGGCGCTGACCTTGTCGACCAGGCCTTCCCAGCCGCCGACCTTGTGCAGCCCGACCAGGGTCAGCGGCAGCAGCGCGGCGACGATCACGAAGAACTGCAGCACCTCGTTGTAGATCGCCGCGGACAACCCGCCGAGCGCGGTGTAGGTCAGCACGATCGCGGCGGCCACGATCACCGACACCCACAGCGGCCAGCCGAGCAGCACGTTCACGATGCTGGCCAGCAGGTACAGGTTGACACCGGCGATGAGCACCTGCGCGAGCGCGAAGCTGATGCCGTTGACCAGGTGCGCCGGTTTGCCGAAGCGCCGCAGCATGAACTCGGGAACGCTGCGGACCTTCGAGCCGTAGTAGAACGGCATCATCACGATGCCGAGGAACAGCATCGCCGGGACCGCGCCGACCCAGAAGTAATGCATGGTCGGCATGCCGTACTCGGCACCGTTGGCCGACATGCCGATGATCTCGATCGCGCCCAGGTTGGCCGCGATGAAGGCCAACCCCGTCACCCACGCCGGCAGCGCGCGCCCGGACAAGAAGAAGTCCAGGCTCGTGGAGACCGAGCGCCGAGCGAGATAGCCGATGCCGAGCACGAACACGAAGTACAGCGCGAGCAGCACGTAGTCGACCGCGCCGGCATCGAGCCGCAACTCTTCTTGGGCTAGCACGTCCACGGCTACCCCACCTCCAGACCCAACAAAGTCCAACGATAATCACCACCCGATCGGCGGCAGACGGACACTACCGCACAGTGGGACCGCTCACACTGGACCGATACCAATTCGTTGGGTGTCAACTTTCGGCGCAACCACCACTCCTCCGAGCAGCCGAAACGTCACGGACAGTCAGACGCCGTCTCGGCCCAACAAGAAACGACACCGCGTTTCGCGGACCGGATCAGGACACGGAATCCACCACGCGATCACAGCGCAGTCCACAGGAGAAAACGAAAATCAACCCGAGTCGCGGTACGGGCGAGCACGACCGGCAGGCGCCCGCGCGGGACCGCCGGAGACCCCGGCGATCCGCCGCACCGCAAGGCGAAGCCGACCGGCAGGACCCGGACGCAGAAGGGCGGCTACTCCGCCCGGAAGAGGCGGCCGACCAGCGCGAAGCGCGAGCGCGGACACGCCGAGGAACACCGATGAAGCGATCATGTCTCCAGTGTTCCGCGCGCTGCGGCGGAAATCATCACTCAGCAGGGTGAACACGTGTTCGACATGCGCAGGCGCGTCAACCGCGCCGGAATCGACGACCTCACGGCCGCGGAGCGACGGCGGAACCCGCCACCGCCCCGCAGGAGGGACTCAGAACAGCCGGAACTCGTCTGGCTCGATCCCGCGCAGCTGGTCGTAGTCCAGCGTCACGCACCGGATGCCGCGGTCCTCCGCCAGCGTCCGGGCCTGCGGCTTGATCTGCTGAGCCGCGAACACCCCGGTCACCGGCGACAGCAGCGGGTCCCGGTTCAGCAGTTCCAGGTAGCGGGTCAACTGCTCCACGCCGTCGATCTCGCCGCGCCGCTTGATCTCGACCGCGACGCTGGCACCGCCCGAATCCCGGCACATCAGGTCCACCGGGCCGATCGCCGTCGGGAACTCGCGGCGCACCAGCGACCACCCGTCGCCGAGCGTCGTGACGTGCTCGGCGAGCAGCTGCTGCAGGTGCGACTCGACGCCGTCCTTGACCAGGCCCGGCTCCGGGCCCAGCTCGTGCTTGGAGTCGTGCAGCACCTCTTCGATGCTGATCACCAGCTTCTCGCCGGCCTTGTTCTGCACCGTCCACACGCCGGGGTCCTCGATCAGCCAGCACGGCGGGCTCATCCAGTTCAACGGCTTGTAGGCGCGGTCGTCGGAGTGCACCGAGACCGACCCGTCGGACTTCACCAGCAGCAGGCGCTGGGCGACGGGCAGGTGCGCGGTGAGGCGGCCGACGTAATCGACCTTGCAGCGAGCGATGACAAGACGCACCCGGCACAGGGTACGGGCGCCGATCACGATGTCGAGCACCCATGCCGGTAGTGCCCCGGCAAACCTCACGAAGATCACTAGGACCGGCAGGTCTACCGTGCGTTCTCGTGTCGTACGCCCAGTTGTTCTCCCGCGTCAAACCGGTCGAGCGCCTCACCGACGAAAGCTCGCACACCGCGCTGAGCCGCACCCTGGGGCTACTACCGCTGGTCGCGCTGTCGGTCGGCGCGACCCTGGGAACCGGGATCTTCGTCGTGCTGGCCGAAGCCGCGCCCGCCGCCGGACCCGCCGTGATCGTGTCGTTCGTGCTGGCCGGCCTGGCCGCGTTGTGCTCGGCGCTGTCCTACGCCGAACTCGCCGGCAGCGTCCCGGTGTCCGGCTCGGCGTACTCCTACGCCTACGCGACCCTCGGCGAACTCGTCGCCTGGATCTGCGGGTGGTGCCTGCTGCTGGAGTACGGCGTGTCGGTCGCCGCGGTCGCCGTCGGCTGGGGCGGATACCTCAACGAGTTCCTGCGCGGCACCCTCGGCATGACCATCCCCGACGCGCTGTCGGCGCCCCCGGGCGAAGGCGGCATCGTGAACGTGCCCGCCGTCATCGTGGTGCTGCTCGCCACGGCCGTGCTGATGATGGGCGTGCGGGAGAGCGCCGCGGTCACCACCTTCACCACCCTGCTCAAGCTGGCCGTGCTGGTGTTCTTCGTCTGCGTGGCGCTCACCGCGTTCCGCTCGGAGAACCTGACGCCGTTCGCGCCGCTCGGCATCGCGGGCATCTCGGCGGGCGCGTCCGCGGTGTTCTTCTCGTTCATCGGGTTCGACGCCGCCTCCACCGCAGGTGAGGAGGCGCGGAACCCGAAGCGGGACCTGCCGAGGGCGATCATGCTCTCGCTGGTCATCGTCACCCTCGTCTACGTGGTGGTGGCCTTCGCCGCCGTGGGCGCGGTCGGCACCGACGTGCTCGGCGGCTCCGAGGCCTCGCTCGCGACCGCGCTGGAGATCGTCACCGGTCAGGGCTGGCCCGCGGTGCTGCTCGCGTTCGGCGCCGTCGTCGCGATCGCCTCCGTGGTGCTGACCGTCCTGTACGGGCAGACCCGGATCCTGGTGTCGATGTCCCGCGACGGGCTGATGCCCGCGAAGCTGTCCGCGGTCAACCGCCGCGCCGTGCCCGCGCACAACACCATGATCGTCGGCGTGCTGGTGGCGATCCTCGCGTCCGTGGTCCCGCTGAGCAGCCTCGCCGACGCGACGAGCATCGGGACCCTGGTGGCCTTCGGGATCGTCAACGTCGGCGTGATCGTGCTGCGGCGGCGCAAACCCGACCTGGACCGGTCCTTCCGCACGCCGCTGATGCCGTGGGTCCCGCTGCTGGGCGTGGCGCTGTGCGCGTACCTCATCCTCGGGCTCGACTGGGTCACCTGGCTGGTCTTCGGGATCTGGACGGCCGTCGGCCTCGCCGTGTACCTCGGCTACGGCGTGCGCCGCTCGAAGCTCAACCGGGCGGAGAGCGCCTGACGGGCGCGGCCGGGGTGACAGGAAGGTTCCCTTCCTCGCCTGCCGCGCGATCGGTCCGGAGCGAGGCGTAGGACCATGGGCTCATGCGCACGACGAGCAGCCGCGAGGTCTACGCCAACCCGTGGATGACGGTCCGGGAGGACGGCATCCGCCGCGCCGACGACTCCGACGGGATCTACGGCGTGGTGGACAAACCGGACTACGCGCTGATCATCCCGATGGACGGGGACCGGCTGCACCTGGTCGAGCAGTTCCGCTACCCGCTGGGCATGCGCCGCTGGGAGTTCCCGCAGGGCACCGCGCCGGACCGGGCGGAGGTGGAGACCGCGGAGCTCGCCGCCCGCGAACTCCGGGAGGAGACCGGGTTGCGCGCGGCGCGGCTGACCGACCTGGGGCGGCTGGACGTCGCTCCGGGCATGTCCAGCCAGCGCGGCAGGGTGTTCCTGGCGACCGGCCTCACCGCCGGGGAGCATGAGCGGGAGCTCGAGGAGCAGGACATGCGGGCGGCGTGGTTCGACCGCGCGGAGGTCGAACGCATGATCCGGGACGGCGAGGTGACCGACGCCCAGTCCATCGCCGGATACCTGCTGTTGTGCTTGCACGAACGAAAAACGTGAAGTTCGCGGATTCCACTTGGCAAAAGTTGATCATTGGTCCACGATCGGACCAATGCCCGACTCGGCCATGATCAGCGAGGTGCCACCGGGTGAGCAACAGACCTAGCTGGAAACCGGTCCGGGCAGACCTGACCAGGCCCAGCGCCGCCCGCATCTACAACTACTTCCTGGGCGGCTCGGCCAACTTCGCGGTCGACCGCGAGTTCGCGCAGCGCGCCCTGGAGATCTTCCCCGGAGCGCGCGAATACGCACGGCTCAACCGGCTGTTCCTGCAGCGCGTCGTGCGCTTCTACCTGGACCGGGGCGTGCGGCAGTTCCTCGACATCGGCTCCGGCATCCCGACCGCGGGCTCCGTGCACGAGATCGCGCAGCGGCTCGACCCCGAGTCCACCGTGGTCTACGTGGACAACGAGGCCGTCGCCATCGCGCACAGCCAGCTCGTGCTGCAGCACAACGCCCGCGCCGAGATCGTGCAGGGCGACATGCGCGACCCCGAGCAGCTGCTGGGCGTTCCGGAGCTGACCCGGGTGCTCGACCTGGACCGGCCGATCGGGGTGACGATGCTCGCGATGCTGCACTTCATCCCGGACCGGGAGGACCCCGTGGGGCTGCTCGGCCGCTACCGCGAGCTGCTCGCACCGGGGAGCTACCTGGCGCTGTCGCACTGCACCGCCGACCAGCTGCCGGAACTCGACGCCGCGGGCGAGCTGTACCAGTGCACGTCCACGCCGGCGACGCTGCGGACCGCGGAGCAGATCAGCGCGATGCTGGGCGGCTTCGACGTGCTGGAACCGGGAGTGGTCTTCACCCCGCAGTGGCGACCGGACTCCGAAGAGGACGTCGGACCGGACCCCGAGCGCGCCGCGAGCTACGCGGCCGTGTGCCGCAAGCCCTGACCAAACGCTCGGGCCGCGGACTGTGGCGGGCGTCGCTGCGCCCGGAAATCACGTGACGCCACCGGGCCCGCGTCCCTATTCTGCGCGAGTGCCCGCTCAACTCGTTCCCTTCGTGCTGTTCGTGATCGTGGTGACCCTCGCCCCCGGCCCCGATACCGCGCTCGGCCTGCGCAACAGCATCCGCGGCGGAACGGCCGGGATGTGGTGGACGGGCCTCGGCTGCTGCACGGGGCTGCTGGTGCACGCGGCGATCTCGGTGGCCGGGTTGTCGGCGCTGCTGGCGGCCTCCGCCGTCGCCTACACGGCGCTCAAGATCGCGGGCGCGGCGTACCTGGTGTGGCTCGGCGCGACGACCCTGTGGAAGAGCGTCCGGGACCGCGGCGAACCGGCCACCGACCTGCCCGCGGCCGCCGCGGGCAGCGGTGTGCTGACCCGGCGCGCGGCGTTCCGGCAGGGCCTGGTGAGCAACGTGCTCAACCCGAAGATCATCCTGCTGTTCCTGACGCTGCTGCCGCAGTTCATCTCGCCGGGCGAACCGCGCACGGCGACCTCGATGATCCTCACCCTGGCATTCCTGGGCGTCGCGCTCGTCTACTGGCGCCTGGCGTCGTGGCTGGTCGGCGGCCTGCGAGGACTGCTCAGCCGCAGGCGCGTCCGGCTCGCCCTGGAACGGATCACCGGCACCGTGATGGTCGGGCTCGGCATCCGGGTGGCGTTCGAGAGCGGCTGAGCTCCTCAGTCCGTGACGCGCTCGATGTAGGCGCCCAGCCCCCGCAGGTTCTCCACGAAGTTCGGGTACCCGCGGTCGATGTGGAACACGTCCCACACCTCGGTGATCCCGTCGGCGCACAACCCGGCCAGCACCAGGCCGACACCCGCGCGGATGTCGGAAGCCCACACCGGCGCGCTGGAGAGCCGCTCCAGCCCGCGCACCACCGCGTGGTGCCCGTCGGTGCGCGCGTCCGCGCCCATCCGCACGAGCTCCTCGATGAACCTGAACCGGGACTCGAAGAGGTTCTCCGTGATCATCGACGTGCCGTCGGCCACCGCGGACAGCGCCAGCGCCATCGGCTGCAGGTCCGTCGCGAAACCCGGGTACGGCAACGTCACGTAGTCCACCGCCAGCGGACGCCGGTCGGCGACCACGCGGAACTCCTCGTCGCCCACGACGACCTCGGCACCCGCGCTGCGCAACTTCTCCAGCACCAGGTTCACGTGGTGCGGGTCCACGCCGCGCACCTTGATGTCGCCCTGCGTGGCCACCGCGGCGAACGCCCACGTCGCGCCCACGATGCGGTCACCGATGACCCGGTGCTCCACGGCCTTGAGCGAGGACACGCCGTGCACCGTGAGCGTGGAGGTGCCCGCGCCCTCGATCTTCGCGCCCATCTGCTGCAGCATCACGCACAGATCAACGATCTCCGGCTCCCGCGCGGCGTTGTCGATCATCGTGGTGCCCTCGGCGAGCACCGAGGCCATCAGGATGTTCTCCGTGGCCCCCACGCTCGGGAAGTCCAGCCAGATCTGCGCGCCGTGCAGGTTCTCCGCCTCGGCCACGACCGCACCGTGCTCGATGTGGCTCGTCGCGCCGAGCTGGCGCAACCCGCTCTGGTGCATGTCCAGCGGGCGCGAACCGATCGCGTCGCCGCCCGGCAGCGTCACCACCGCCTTGCGGCACCGCGCCACCAGCGGACCGAGCACGCACACCGACGCGCGGAGCTTGCCCATCGACGGCGAGACCGCCTCGTGGCTGATCTCAGCGGGCGTCGTGATGTACGCGGTGCGGCCCTCGATCACGACCTCGCAGCCCAGACTGCGCAGCACGTCCCCCATCAGCGGGACGTCCAGGATCTCCGGGCAGTTCGTGATCGTCGTCGTGCCCTCGGCCAGCAACGCGGCCGCCATCAGCTTCAGCACGCTGTTCTTCGCGCCGACCACGTCGACTTCGCCGACGAGCCGCGCTCCGCCGTGCACGCGGAAGTGCTCACTCACGAACAGCAGGTTACGGCCCTGGCACGGCCCCGTCCGTGGCGGGTGCGCTACGCGCAGCGGTGCGAGGAAGGGAACCTTCCTGTCACCGGTGACCGAAAGGCGACCTTCCTCGCACCGATCACGACGCGGCGCAGCACCTAGGCTGGGGGCATGGCCGTACACCTGACGAAGATCTACACGCGGACCGGCGACGGGGGCACGACGCGGCTCTCCGACAACTCGGAGGTCAGCAAGACCGACCCGCGCCTGGTCGCCTACGCCGAGGTGGACGAGACGAACTCGGTGCTCGGCGTGGCGCTGGCCACCGCGACCTTCGAGCCGGCGATCGTCGAGGTGCTGCGGGGGGTGCAGAACGACCTGTTCGACGTGGGCGCCGACCTGTCCACCCCCGTCGTCGAGAACCCCGAGTTCCCGCCGCTGCGCGTCACCCAGGCCTACGTCGACCGGCTGGAGGCCTGGTGCGACGAGTACAACGCGCGGGTGCCGAAGCTGAACTCGTTCATCCTGCCCGGCGGCACTCCCGGTGGCGCGCTGCTGCACCAGGCCCGCTGCGTGGCGAGGCGCGCGGAACGCGCCGCGTGGGGCCTGCTCGAAGCCGACGCCGACCGCAGCAACGCGCTCGCCGCGAAGTACCTCAACCGGCTGTCCGACCTGCTGTTCATCCTCGCCCGCGTCGCCAACCCCGACGGCGACGTGCTGTGGCGTCCGGGCGGCGGCGCCTAGCGGCTCACAAGGCCTTCGCGAAGCACACCGAAGCCGGGTCGTCGCGGTAGGGCCCGAACGCGGGGATGTCGAGGTAGCCGGACGCCCGGTAGAGGCCGATGGCCTCCGGTTGCCGGTCGCCGGTCTCCAGCAGCACCCGCTTGTGCCCGGCCGCCACGGCCCGCTCCTCCAACTCCGCCAGCATCCGGCGGGCGAGGCCGCGGCCGCGCGCCCGCGGCGCCACGTACATGCGCTTGAGCTCGACGTCGCCGTCCTCGAATTCCGGTTCCGCCGGGTCGTACGCCCGCCACCCTCCGATGGCCACGGGTTCCCCTTCGACGCGGCCGAGCAGGAACATCCCGTGCGGGGCGCGGAACTGCTCGGATCCGATGGGGGTCTCGTCCTGGCGTCCGTAGCGGGCCACGTACTCCTGCTGGACCTCCGCGATCAGCCGCTGCACGGCGGGGTGGTCGAACTCCGCGATCTCGATGTGCACGGGACCAGCTTACGAGCGGTCACACCAGCGACTTCTCGAACCAGTGGCGGGCGTACTCGTTGTCGTTGTACGCAGGGATCTCCACGTAACCGGCCGAGGCGTACAGGGACCGGGCGGCCCGGAGCTCCGCGGCCGTGTCCAACCGGACCACCTCGCAGCCCAGCTTGCTCGCGTGCAGTTCGAGATCGGCCAGCAACGCCCGCCCCGCGCCCTGCCCGCGCAGCGCGGGCGAGATCCACATGCGGCGGATCTCCGCGAACCCGCCTTCCGCGACCCGCACCGCGCCGCAGCCGCGGGCCTCGCCGGCCGCATCGCGCACCAGCAGGAAGTAGCCCCGCGGCGGTGTGAAGTCACCGGGCTCGGGCGGCGCGGCCCGGCCCGGATCGAAACCAGCGGGGAACAACCGCGCCAGCTCGCCGACGTACTGCTCCAGCGCGGCGCGCGAGTCCGCACCGTCGATCGGTTCCGGGGTGATCGTGAACTGCCCACTGCCGGGAGACGCGTCCTTCATGCGGCCAGTCTTTCCGAGCCGCGGTGTTCACCGCCAGTTACTCGAACTTCGTGCGCCTAAAGTAGAACTTCATGGACCCGGCGAAGCTGCTGCTGCTGATCGCGTTGCGCGACGGCGGCAGCATCACGCGCGCCGCCGAACTCACCGGGCGCACACCACCCGCCGTCTCCCAGCAGCTCGCCCGGCTCGAACGCGCCGCGGGCACCGGACTCGTCGAACGCCTCCCGCACGGGGTGCGGCTGACCCCGCTCGGTGCCCGGCTGGCCGAGCACGCCGACCAGATCGCCCGCGTGCTGCACGACGCCGAAGAGGACCGCGCCCGGCACCTCGGCCTGCATCGGAACCGGCTGCGGATCGGCGCGTTCCCCACCGCGGGCGTGCGGCTGCTCCCGGAAGCGCTCGCCGCGCTCAACCGGCTGCGCCCTGACAGCGAAATCTCGGTCGTCGACCTCGGCCCGGTCGAGGGCAACGCGCTCGTCGCCGAACGAGAACTCGACCTCGCGCTGGTCGCCGAGTACGACGAACCGCTGCGCGCCCCCGCGGGCGTCCGGCTGATCCCGCTGCTCGACGACCCGGTCCTCGCCGTGCTGCCGGAACGCCACCACGCCGCCACCGCATCGGCCGCGCCCGGTCGCACGCTGCGGGACTTCGCCGCCGCCGCCTGGGCCTGCGCGCCGCGGGACCTGCCCAACCGGCGGCAGCTCGACGCGCTCGCACGCGTCGAAGGGTTCACGCCGCGAGTCCCGTTCGAATCGGAGTCGTACGCGGTCGCCCAGGCCGTGGTGTCCGCGGGCGTGGCGGTGGCCTTCCTGCCCCGGCTCGCGATCGGCGAGGTCCCCGGCACCGTGTCCCGCGCGCTCGCCGAACCCGCCCTGTTCCGCCGGGTGCACGCCGCCCTGCCCGCGGACTCCCCCGCCGAACTCACCGGTGTCTTCCTCGACCTGCTCCGCGAGGTGTGCGCGGAGCACGGCGGGACGACCGCCGACCGCTGAGGAGCCCGTCCAACGCCCGGAGCGGAGGCCATCCGCGTGCCCGAAGCCCTGCGAGGAAGGGAACCTCTCTGTCACCCGTGGCAGAAAGGTTCCCTTCCTCGCACGCGGGCACAAAAAAACGCGCCCCCTCTGGAGGGGGCGCGTGCTGCTGGGGCGGTCAGGACGCCCAAGGCACGGATCGGCCCGGCGGGGCCGACTCCAACCAGGACAGGAACCCGGTCAACGCGTCCGCGCCCATGGCGACCTCGAGGTGCTCGTCGCGCCCCGTCAGGTGCAGGACGGTCGCGGCCTGCGGTAAGGCGTACACCTCGGACATCGACGGTTCCCGCCGGGTCGCGATCTCCACGTCGCGGCGGTTCACCACCCAGTTCGGTCCGGAACGCAGGCTCAGCACCCGGTACCAGGTGAACTCCTCGCCGCGGTAGTGCGCGACCCCGAGGTGCCAGCCGCGACCACGATCATCGGTCCGCAGGCGCAACGCCACATCGATGCCACCGGCGCGCAGCTGCCGCAGCCGCCGGCGAGCGGCCAGCACCACGCTCAGGGCCGCGCCGGCCAGGACAAGCACCAGCCCGGCACCGATGATCGACCACACGCCCGCGGAGCCCATGTGCGCGGCCCGTCAGACGGACTGCCCGGCCGCCCGAAGTCGACTCAGGGCCCTCGTGCGGGCTTCCTCGTCGTCGCTCTTGGCATCCGCACGAGCCTGCGCGACGTCGATCTCCTGGGCGAGTTCGGCCGACTCGGCGAGCACGCTGACGCCGTCGGCGGTGACGGACAGGAATCCGCCCTGCACCGCCGCGGTCACGGTGTCGCCGTCGACGGTCGTGATCTTCACGACGCCACCCTCGACGAGCTGGCCGAGCAGCGGCTCGTGCCCCGGCAGGATGCCGATCTCGCCTTCGGTCGTCTGGGCCACGACGGTGGTCGCCTCACCGGACCACAGGCGGCGCTCGACAGCGACCAGCTGGACGGACATGTTGGCCACGCGCGTCTCCTTTGTCGGGTGTACAGCCCGCAGTCTAGCCAACGCCAGGCGGGCTCTGATGACGGGCCGAACAGGGCCTCGTCACATCCGGAGGGGGGACGCGAGGAGGGGAACCTTCAGGTCACGGGTGACAGGAAGGTTCCCTTCCTCGCGGAAAGGCGAAAAAAGAGGCCGGGGCCCGTGACGGACCCCGACCCGCTGCCGGTAGGTCTTCGCCGCGGCGGACAGCCGCGGCGAAGACCGGGGCTCACTTCTCGGTGAGCTTCTTGTAGGCCTGCTCCAGGTCCTCCAGACCACCGATGGACAGGAAGGCCTGCTCCGGGTAGTGGTCGAAGTCGCCCTTGCAGAGCTTGTCGAACGCCTCGATGGTCTCCTTCACCGGCACGAAGGAGCCGTCCTGGCCGGTGAACTGCTTGGCCACGAAGAAGTTCTGCGACAGGTAGCGCTGGATGCGCCGCGCCCGCTGCACCGTCACCTTGTCCTCTTCGGACAGTTCGTCCATACCGAGAATGGCGATGATGTCCTGCAGTTCCTTGTACTTCTGGAGGATCCGCTTGACCTCCTGGGCGACGCGGTAGTGCTCGTCGCCCACGATGGCCGGGTCCAGAATGGTGGAGCTGGAGGTCAGCGGGTCGACCGCCGGGTAGATGCCCATCTGCGAGATCGGCCGGGACAGCTCCGTCGTCGCGTCCAGGTGGGCGAACGTGGTCGCCGGCGCCGGGTCGGTGTAGTCGTCCGCGGGCACGTAGATCGCCTGCATCGAGGTGATCGAGTTGCCGCGGGTCGAGGTGATCCGCTCCTGCAGCTCACCCATCTCGTCGGCCAGCGTCGGCTGGTAACCCACCGCGGAAGGCATCCGGCCCAGCAGGGTCGACACCTCCTGGCCCGCCTGGGTGAACCGGAAGATGTTGTCGATGAACAGCAGCACGTCCTGGTTCTGGACGTCGCGGAAGTACTCCGCCATGGTCAGCGCCGACAGGGCGACCCGCATACGGGTACCCGGCGGCTCGTCCATCTGCCCGAACACGAGCGCGGTGTCGGCGAGCACGCCGGACTCCGCCATCTCCACCCACAGGTCGTTGCCCTCACGGGTGCGCTCGCCGACACCGGCGAACACGGAGGTACCACCGAAGTTCTTGGCGACACGGCGGATCATCTCCTGGATGAGCACCGTCTTGCCGACACCGGCACCGCCGAACAGGCCGATCTTGCCACCCTGGACGTACGGGGTGAGCAGGTCGATCACCTTGATGCCGGTCTCCAGCACCTCGGTGCGGCCTTCGAGCTGGTCGAACGCCGGGGCCTTGCGGTGGATGGACCAGCGCTCGGCGTCCGAGGCGTAGCCCGGCTCGTCGAGGCAGTGCCCGAGGGCGTTGAACACGTGGCCCTTGACCACGTCGCCCACCGGCACCGAGATGCCCTCGCCGGAGTCGCGCACCGCGACGCCCCGCACCAGGCCCTGGGTCGGCTGCATCGAGACGCAGCGCACGACGCTGTCACCGAGGTGCTGGGCGACCTCGAGCGTCAGCGTCTTGGCCATGGCCTCAGCGGTGATGTCCACGGTGAGGGAGTTGTTGAGGTCGGGCACCTGGTCGCGCGGGAACTCGACGTCCACGACCGGGCCGAGAACCCGGACGACGCGGCCGGTGCCAGTAGCCGTGCTAGTGGCAGTCGCAGTCATGTCACTCACTTCCTGCTGACGAGAGCGCCTCGACACCACCGACGATCTCGCTGATTTCCTGGGTGATCTGGGCCTGACGGGCCTGGTTGGCCTCACGGCTGAGGTTGCGGATCAGTTCGTCCGCGTTGTCCGTCGCCGCCTTCATCGCGGTACGACGCGCCGCGAAGACGGACGCCGCCGAGTCCAGCAGCCCGGCGAAGATCCGGGTGTTGATGTACTTCGGCAGCAACGCCTTGAACAACGTGTCCGCGTCCGGCTCGAAGTCGTAGACCGACCTCGGCTTCTTCGGCTCGTCGGAGTACTCCACCTCCAGCGGAGCGATCCGCGTGACGGTGGGCCGCTGCGTCAGCATGGACACGAACTCGGTGTGCACCACGTGCAACTCGTCCACACCCAGCGTACCGTCCTCGCCGCCGTCGTCGAGGTAGTCGTCGGCGCCCGCGAGGAACGCCTTGACCAGGGTCTCCCCCACTTCGGCGGCATCCGAGTAGCCGGGCTTCTCGGCGAAACCGGTCCAGCTGGCCGCGACGGGCCGCTGCCGGAACCGGTAGTACGCGTCGCCCTTGCGGCCGATCACGTACAGCACCGGGGTCTTGCCTTGCTCGCGCAGCAGGCTCTGCAGTTCCTCCGCCGCGCGCAGCACGTTGGAGTTGTAGCCGCCGCACTGGCCGCCGTCACTGGTCACCACGAGCACCGCGGCCCGCTTCGGGTTGTCCCGTTCCACCAGCAGCGGGTGGTCCAGCGAACTCGCCCCGGCCAGCTCGGACAGGGACTTGGTGATCTCGGCCGCGTACGGCCGGGACGCCTCCACCCTGGTCCGAGCCCGCATGATGCGGGACGTGGCGATCAGTTCCTGCGCCTTGGTGATCTTCCGGATCGACTTGACCGACCGGATGCGGTCTCGCAGTTCTCGAAGATTGGCCATGGCTTACCCGGTCACTTCTTCGGGGCGGGCTTGTTGACCTGAACGGTTTCCTGGCCCACCGCGTCCGCGTCCATGGCCTCGGCGTCGGCTTCCTGCGTGAGCGAGGAGCCGTCGGAGGTCGTGAACTGCTTCTTGAACTCCTCGACCGAGTCCACGATCAGCTTCTGGCCGTCGTCGGAGAGCTTCTTGCTCTCGACGATGTCCTTGAGCAGCGACTCGTGGGTGCGGCGCAGGTAGGAGAGGAACTCCGACTCGAAGCGCCGCACGTCGCCGACCGGAACGGTGTCGACGTGGCCCTTCGTGCCGAGGAACAGCGACACGACCTCTTCCTCGACCGGAAGCGGGTCGCCCGCGCCCTGCTTGAGCAGCTCCATGAGGCGGGCACCGCGGTCCAGCTGCGCCTTCGACGCGGCGTCGAGGTCCGAGGCGAAGGCGGAGAACGCCTCCAGCTCGCGGAACTGCGCCAGGTCGATCTTCAGCGAACCGGTGACCGACTTCATCGCCTTGATCTGCGCGGAACCGCCGACGCGGGACACCGAGATGCCGACGTCGATGGCGGGGCGCTGACCGGCGTTGAACAGGTCCGACTGCAGGAAGCACTGGCCGTCGGTGATGGAGATGACGTTCGTCGGGATGTAGGCCGACACGTCGTTGGCCTTCGTCTCGATGATCGGCAGGCCCGTCATCGAACCGGCGCCCATCTCGTCGGAGAGCTTCGCGCAGCGCTCCAGCAGACGGGAGTGCAGGTAGAAGACGTCACCGGGGTAGGCCTCGCGGCCCGGCGGACGACGCAGCAGCAGCGAGATCGCGCGGTAGGCCTCGGCCTGCTTGGTGAGGTCGTCGAACACGATCAGGACGTGCTTGCCCTGGTACATCCAGTGCTGGCCCAGCGCGGAACCCGCGTAGGGGGCCAGCCACTTCAGACCCGGCGAGTCCGAGGCGGGGGCGGCGACGATGGTCGTGTACTCCATCGCGCCCGCGTCCTCGAGGGACTTCTTCACGCCGGCGATCGTGGAGCCCTTCTGGCCGATCGCGACGTAGATGCAGTGGACCTGCTTGGCAGGGTCACCGCTGTCCCAGTTGCCCTTCTGGTTGATGATCGTGTCGACCGCGACCGTGGTCTTGCCGGTCTTGCGGTCGCCGATCAGCAACTGGCGCTGGCCGCGGCCGATGGGGGTCATCGAGTCGATGGCCTTGATGCCGGTCTGCATCGGCTCGGCGACGCCCTGGCGCTGCACGACCGTGGCGGCCTGCAGCTCGAGGGCGCGCTGCGCCTCGGCCTTGATCTCGCCGAGGCCGTCGATGGCCTCGCCCAGCGGGTCCACCACGCGGCCGAGGAAGCCGTCGCCGACCGGCATGGACAGCACCTTGCCGGTCCGCTTGACCTCCTGGCCCTCTTCGATGCCCGCGGATTCGCCCAGGATGACCGCGCCGATCTCCTGCGCCTCCAGGTTCATCGCCACGCCGTAGACGCCGCCGGGGAACTCCAGCAGCTCTTCGGTCATCACCGAAGGCAGGCCCTCGACATGGGCGATGCCGTCACCGGTATCGGTGACGACGCCGACCTCCTCGCGGCTGACCTCCGGGGAGTAGCTGGAGACGTACTTCTCGATCGCACTGCGGATCTCGTCCGACGAGATCGTCAGCTCCGCCATGTCTCGTTCCTGCTCTCGGTTCGTTCTGGAAGGAAGTTCGTGTCCGGGCCGCGCCCTCGCCGTCAGTCGGCGAGATCGCGCCGGAGGGACTGCAGGCGCCCCGTGGTCGTCCCGTCGATGATCTCGTCACCGACCTTGATCAGCAGGCCGCCGCCGACCGCAGGATCCACTTCCAGGTGGACCGCGATGGGCCGCGAGTAGATCCGCTGCAACGTGGCCGCGAGCCGCTGCTGCTGCTGCTCGGAGAGCTCGATGGCGGACCGCACGTGCGCCACCGAACGCTCCCGGCGCTTGGCCGAGAGCTCCGCGAGCTCCTCCAGCCCCTCGCTGACGTGTCCGCCACGCGGGTGCGCCACCAACTGGCGCACCAGGGCCTGGGTGACGGGTTCGACCTTGCCGCCGAGCAGTTCGTCGACCAGCGCGGTCTTGCCGTCGGTGGCAGCGGCCGGGTCGGCCAGCAGCCGCTCCAGCTCCAGTTCGGCGCCGATGATGCGGCCGAGGCGGAACAGCTCGTCCTCGACCGCGTCCAGCCGGCCCGCCCGTTCGGCCTGCACCAGCAGGGCGATCCGTGCCAGCCGCTCCAGACCTCCGACCAGGTCCTTCGCGCTCGACCAGCGGGAGCGGACGGCTTCGACGACCACGGGCAGCGCCCGGGCGCCGAGCTTGCCGGCCAGCAACTGCTTGGCCAGCTCCTCCCGCGAACGGGGTTCGGTGGAGGCGTCCGCCAGCGCCCGGCGCAGGGTCGACTCACGACCCAGCAGGGCGGCCACGCCGAACAGTTCGTCGGCGAGGCCGGTGATCTCCGCGGCCCCGGCCCCGTCGGTGGCCTGCAACAGCTGCAGCTCGGTGGCTGCCAGCGCGTCGCGGCTCGCGGCGTTCACGAGGGTGCTCAACTCTCCAGGGCCTTTCGTTCTGGGGGAACCTTCGGGGACCACATCATGTGCGTGTCCATCGCACCGGCGCCGTCAGGACCTGCTGGACCCGGACGGTGCCGACGTGGAGTCCAGTTCCTCCAGGAACCGGTCCACGGTGCCGCGACGACGGGTCTCGTCCTCAAGGGACTCCCCGACGATGCGACCGGCCAGATCCACGGCCTGACGGCCGAGGTCGGCGCGCAGCTCCGCAACGATCTGCGAACGCTGCGCGGCCAGCTGGTTCTGGCCTTGCGTGACGATCCGCTCCGACTCGGTCTGAGCCTGGGTGCGCATCTCCTCGACGATCTGCTGGCCCTCGGCCCGCGCGTCGTCCCGGATCCGCGCAGCCTCGGCGCGCGCCTCGGCCAGCTGCGACTTGTACTGCTCCAGCGTCCGCTGTGCCTCGGCCTGAGCCTGCTCGGCGCGGGCGATACCGCCCTCGATCCGCTCGCTGCGCTCCGCGTAGATCTTCTCGAAGCGCGGCACCGCGTACTTCCACAGTACGAACAGCAGGATCAGGAAGGCGATCAGGCCGACGACGATCTCGGCCGGCTCGGGGATGACGGGGTTGTGCCCGCCCTCCGCGGCCAACAGCATCTGTGTCTTCACCACGACGTCTCCCAACGCTCTCCAGCCGTGAACAAGGTCAGGCTGCGGAGGCGATGAAGTACACGACCAGGCCGATCAGGGCGAGCACCTCGACCAGGACGAACGAGATCCAGGCGATGCCCTGCAGCTGGCCCTGGGCCTCCGGCTGACGCGCGGTGCCGTTGATGACGGCGGCCCAGATCAGACCGACACCCACACCCGGGCCGATGGCGCCGAGGCCGTAGCCGATCGCGGCCAGGCCGGGGTTGATGTTCGCTGCAGATTCGGCGGCCTGCGCAAGAACGATGTTGCTCACTTTCACTACCTTTCAACTCGGTCCGCGCAATCCGCGCGGATCGGAGGTCTTGGTCTTGCTCTCAGTGCTCCGAGGACAGCGCACTGCCGATGAAGTTGGCCGTCAGCAGCGCGAAGATGTAGGCCTGGAGCACCTGGATCAGGGCTTCGACGAACGTCAAGGCAATGGAGAAGGCGAAAGCGACGATGGAGACCGGCTTCAGCCCCGCGCTCGCCTCCATGAGCAGGAATTCCCCGCCCAAGGTGAACACAAGCAGGATGAGGTGACCGGCGAACATCGCGGCGAACACCCGGATCGCCAGCGCGACCGGCTGGGCGATGAACTTCTGGAAGAACTCGATCGGCGCGAGCAGCACGTAGATCGGCTTCGGCACGCCCGGTGGGAACATGACGTGCTTGAAGTAGCCGAGGAATCCGTGCGTGGCGAAACCGACCGTGTGGATCACGACGTACACGACGATGAACAGCGCGACCGGGAACCCGATCCGCGACATCGTGGGGAACTGGATCAGCGGGATGATCCCGAAGATGTTGTTCACCAGCACGAACGTGAACAGCGCGAAGATCAGCGGGACGAACTTGCGAAAGTCCTTCGCCCCGATCTGGTCCCGCGCGATGTTGTTACGGCTGAACTCGTAGAGGAACTCCGCGACGAACTGGGACTTGCCCGGTACCAGCTTCAGGTTGCGGGTCGCCATCACGAAGTACGCGCCGACGATCACCACCGAGAGTGCGATCAGCACCATCGGCTTGGTTACGCCGCCGAAGATCGGCGGGAGGTCAAAAGCATCGGCACCCGGCGGTACGAACTGTCCGCCTTGGGCCAGCACCAGCGCGCCCAACTGGGCTCCTTCCGGTTCTCCCGAGGTTCACACCGCCGGGGGAATCGTCATGATTTGCACGTAACGTACCCGATACGCGATCTGGCACGTTCGCCGACCCCACCCTAGTGAGCGCAGATACGTTCAGTAAGGGATGGACGGTCGCCACACGGATGGGCGACCAGGCCGAAGCGGACAATACCAGCGGGTAACAAGTTTCGGGAAGCTACCCGGTCTTGGTCAACAAAACGGTCATTGACCAGTGACGATGGTCGGGATCTTGGTATTCCGGAATGCGACGACCTCTGCGCCGGCCCACACCATGATGGTGGCCAGCATGGTCAACGCCAGCGCCATCGGATGGATCGCTTCCACGCCGCCCAGCAAGGTCATCACGATGAGTAACACCAGCATCTTGCCGACGTAACCACCGAGCGCGACCGCCATGACGAACATCGGGTGCAACCCACCCGTCCAGCGCATCAGGAAGATAGTGAGCAGTGACGATCCGAACGCCACCGCGCCACCGACGACCGCGCCGAACGCGCCGGTCGCCCCGACGAGGACCGCGGACACCACGATGCCGAGCAGCACCGTCGCGACACCCGGCCACAGCGCGGTCCGCAGCATGGCGTCGGCCAGCTTCCGCACCGTCGCGGCGTGCGGGTTCTCCGCTGCCTGCTCGGCGGGCTGTTCGGTCGTCTCGCTCATTCAGGCCCCTCGATCGGATCGCCATCGTCCGGCCATTCTCGGAATGAGCGAAATGATAGCTGCCGCCGCCACGCCGATCCCGGCCACCCAGCCGACCACGGCCGCGCTGAACAGCGTCAACGACACCGCGCCGAAGGCCAGCACGCCTGCCCACAAGTAGATGAGCAGCACCGCGCGGCGTTGCGAGTGGCCGATTTCCAGCAGCCGGTGGTGCAGGTGCATCTTGTCCGCGTGGAACGGGCTCTTGCCGGCCCGCGTCCGGCGTACCACCGCCATGATCAAGTCCAGCAGCGGCACGAACAGCACCGCCGCCAGCACCAGCAGGGGTGAGAGCAGCGCCAGCAGGTCCTTGCCGCCGAAGCCCGCGTAGTCGGCCTTGCCGGACGCCGACGTGCTCGCCGTCGCCAGCATCAGCCCGATCAGCATCGAACCCGAATCGCCCATGAAGATCCGCGCCGGCTGGAAGTTGTACGGCAGGAAGCCCATGCACGCGCCCGCGATCGACGCCGCGATCAGCGCCGGCGGGTACGCGGTGACGTCGCCACCGTGCTGCTGCAGCAGGCTCAGGCAGAACGCGCAGGTCGCGCTCGCCGCGATCAACCCGATCCCCGAGGCAAGCCCGTCCAGGCCGTCCACGAAGTTCATCGCGTTGATCATCGTGACGACCAGCAGCACCGTCAGCAGCTGGCCCTGGTTGCTGTTGAGGACCATGAGCTGACCCATGTGCCCCTCATCGCCACCCCACGGCACCCAGAACCCGAACCACTGCACACCGAGCAGCACCAGGATCCCGGCCGCGGTCACCTGACCGGCCAGCTTCGTCAGCGAATCCAGTTCGAAGCGGTCGTCGAGCGCGCCGACCAGCACGATCAACCCACCGGCCACCAGCGCGGCCACCGCGTCGTTGGAGAACTCGAAACCCCGCGACAGCGCAGGCAGGTTGCTCGCGAGGAACATCGCCGCGAGCACCCCGCCGAACATCGCCACCCCGCCCATCCGGGGGATCGGCGTCAGGTGCACGTCGCGCTTGCGGGGATAGGCGACCGCGCCCACGCGGATCGCCAGCAACCGGACCAAGCCGGTCAACAGGAATGTCACCGCCGCCGCGGTGAGCAGAACAAGCAGGTACTCGCGGGCGGGGAGACCCGCGGGAGCCCAGAGGGGTGCGTTGTCCATGGCGGCGGCTCTACCCTCGCGGGCCGACGGCCCGCGGAAGGTCGATGTTCAGCCCCCAGAACGGCGTCTTCAAGCTCGGCGCTCCTCATCGCTGTCCACGTTGCGCATCTGGGGCTAACGCTATCGGCCAACAGCCGCACCACGACCACCGGTCCGGAACAGCGAAGATCGTCCGGGGCTCGGCGAGCGGTCGTGCGGGCCGCGAGCAAGGGAACCTTCCTGTCACGCCGGGAACGCGACCGGGCACGCGCCGCGTTCATGGCCTGCGCGAACCGGCGAATTCCAGCCGTGCGAAGAAGGGAACCTTCCTGTCACCGCTCGACGCGCGCAGGCCGAGCCGTGGACGCACATCGCCGGTGCGGTGCGCCCACTGACAGGGGAAGGGGGTTCGCGCCGTCACCGGGAAACCGGCGACGGCGCCCGGCTCACGCCGCGGGCTCGACCTCGACGCCGAGCACCTCGGACAGCTCCGCCAAGGTCACGGCGCCCTCCCGCAGCACCCGCGGCTGCGGCTGGGTCAGGTCCACGATCGTCGAGGCGACCGGCTCACCGGCGGGCCCGCCGTCCAGGTACACCCCGACCGACTCGCCGAGCTGCTCCCGCGCCTGCTCCGCCGCGGACGCCGGCGGGTGCCCCGTCCGGTTCGCGCTCGACACGGCCATCGGGCCGACCTCGCGCAGCAGGTCCAGGGCGACCGGGTGCAGCGGCATCCGCAGGTTCACCGTCCCGCGCGTGTCGCCCAGGTCCCACGCCAGCGACGGCGCCTGCGGCAGCACGAGCGACAACCCGCCCGGCCAGAACGCCTCCACCAGCGATCGGGCCTGCCGCGACACGGACTGGACGAGGCCGTCGATGGTCGACCACGAACCGACCAGCACCGGAACGGGCATGTCGCGTCCTCGGCCCTTGGCCGACAACAACGACCCCACGGCATCGGAGTCGAAGGCGTCCGCGCCGATCCCGTACACGGTGTCGGTGGGCAGGACGACGAGCCCTCCGGCGCGGACGGTGTTCGCGGCTGCGGCGAGACCGGCTTCCCGGTCGTCCGGGCGGTTGCAGTCATACACGGTGCTCACGCTCCGATCCTGGCACGCCACGCACGGGCCCCGGCGGGTGGTGCCCGTCCGCTGCGCTGCGGGCCTATCCTCCCCAGTAACACCAGCGCCCCGTCGCAAGATCGAAAAGGTGCGCTCGTCCTCGGCGGAGTCGTTGCCCTCGTCACCTCTCAGGTACGGCAACGTGACGGTCCCGCCGCACGTCTGATCGTACGAACGGCAGGTCCGCGATCCGGACCGCCCGTCTCCAGCCAGTCCCGAACAAGGAGTACAGATGACCGCCCCGCCCCAGGGTGTCGAGGTCGACCACGTCGAGTTCCCTGCCGGCAAGATCCGCTACTACCGCGCGGGGTCCTCTGGGCCCGCGATCGTGCTGCTGCACGGCGGCGGTCTGGACAACGCGATGCTGAGCTGGCGGCACACGATTCCCGTGCTCGCCGAAGACCACCGCGTCTACGTGCCCGACCTGCCCGGTCAAGGCGGGAGCAGGCCGTGGCACGGCCGCGCCAACCAGCGCACCTTCGAAGAGGTGCTGCGGTGGTTGCTCGACGCCTGGCAGGTGCGGGACACCATGATCGTCGGGTTGTCCATGGGCGGCAGCATCGCCACCGGGTTCACGCTGCGCCATCCTCGGCGCGTGCGGGGACTGGTGCTCGTCGGCTCCGGTGGGCTGGTCCCCCGGCTCGACCACCACCTGCTGAGCTACCTGGCGACCCGAGTCGAATTCGTCGGCTCGGCGAGCGCGAAGCTGCTGGCGAAGCATCGTGGACTGGTGCGGCGGCAGCTGACGAAGCAGCTGTTCACCGGCGACCGGCCCGTGCCCGACCTGGAGAGCATCGTCGACGAGGTCAGCGCCGAAGCCGGGCAGCGCGAATCGGTGTTCTCCGACTGGCAGCGCGACTCGCTCGGGCGGCGCGCCATGCGGGTCAACCACGGCCCCCACCTGGACCAGATCAACTGCCCCGTGATGTTCATCCACGGCGAGCAGGACACCGCGGTGCCGATCTCCTCCTCCCGGCAGGCGGCGACCGCCATCTCCGGTGCTCAGCTGCACGTGATCCCCGGCGCCGGGCACTGGCCGAACCGCGAGAAGGCCAACGAGTTCAACGCCCTGCTGCGCCAGTTCGTCAACGCCCGATCCTGACCGAACGAAGCGCGCACCAGCCGCCGCCCCGGCACCTCCCCGCGCCCGGCAGCACCCTCACCCGACAGCGGCCCACTCCCCCGGCCGAGCACCACCCCCACTTCGCACCGTGACGCCCCTGCGCGCGCCCGGATGCGAGGAAGGGAACCTTCCTGTCACCGGTGACAGGAAGGTTCCCTTCCTCGCAGAACCGCGGTCAGCAGGTGGCGCGGTAGAAGTACTGGGCTTGTGACTGCATGGAGTCGCGGGTGAGGGCGATCATGTCCGTTCTGGTCTCGCGTTCGACGGGTTCGCCCTTGATGGCGGCGATGGCTCGGGCGACACCTTCGCGGCCGATCTCCGCGGGGTTCTGCGCGATCAGGGCCTGCACGCGTCCGTTGCGGAGGTCGTCGACCTGCTTGGGGCTGGCGTCGAAGCCGACCAGCTGCACTTGGCCGGACTTCCCGGCATTGGCGAGCGCGGTGCCCGCGCCCTCGCCGGTGTTGAGGTTGGTGCCGAACACTCCGACGAGGTCGGGGTTGGCGGCCAGCGTCGCGGAGACGATCTGGGCGGCGGTCGCGGGCTCGTTCTCGGTGTACTGCGTCGGCAGCAACCGCAGGTTGGGGTGCTTGGCGATCTCCTCTTCGAAGCCGCGGGCGCGCTCGTCGGTGGTGGAGGTCCCGGCCTTCGTGTTCAGCGCGAGCACCGTGCCGGTGCGTTGCCCGACGAGATCGGCGAGGGTCTGCGCGGCGAGCACCCCTCCGGCGTGGTTGTCGGAGGACAGCGAGGTCACCGCGACCGACTTGTCCTCCAACGCGGTGTCGACCTCGACGACCTGAACACCGTTGTCCTTGGCCTGCTGCAGCGGCGTGGCGAGGGCCTTGTCATCGGTCGGCGCGATGATCACGGCTCCGGGCTGGGAACTGACGACACCGCTGAGCAATTGCGCCTGCTCGGCTTGTTCGAACTTCTCCGGCGCCTGCACGTTGAGTTCGTACCCGGCGGCCGCCGCCGCTTCTTTCGCCGCGCATTCGATGGAGACGTAGAACGGTTCCCCACGCATTCCGGTGAGCAATGCCAGGTTCTTGTTGTTCGGGTCCGTGGTGGCTCCCCCGGTGTCCCCGATCTGACCGGATCCGCAACCGGCGAGCAGAGTTCCCGCCGCCAGCACGACCATGATCTGATTCCTGATTTTCACTTTTTCCTCCACACACCGTTGTGCTGAAAAGCGGGTCAGCGGCTGTTGCGATTCCTCCGGCGCCGCTGGTCGAGCCAGACGGCGGCGACGAGCACGGCACCGACCGCGATCGGTTGCCAGAACGGCCGGACCCCGGCCATGACGAAGCCGGCGTCGAGCACGGCGGGGATGAACACGCCGATGACGCTGCCGAGGATCGTGCCCACGCCGCCGAACAGGCTGGTGCCGCCGAGCACGACCGCGGCGATCGCGTTGAGGTTGTCGTTGCTGTGCCCGCTGATCGTGGTGGTGCCGAAGTAGGCCAGCGACAGGAACCCGGCGAATCCCGCCAGCACCCCGGTCAGCGCGTACACGGCGACGAGGTGCCTGCTCACGTTGATCCCGGCGCGGCGCGCGGCTTCGGAGTTGGAGCCGATCGCGTAGGTGTGCCTGCCGAACGCGGTGGTGTGCAGCGCCCAGGCCGCGAGCAGGGTGACGATCGCGGCGAGGATCACCAGGTTCGGCACCACGCCGAACGAGGTCCCGGTGCCGAGCGTCTCCCGCAGCGCGGCGGGCACGGTGCGCACGTCGATGCCGTTGGTGAGCAGCTGGGCCGCGCCGAGCGCCGCGCCGAACGAGCCGAGCGTGACGATCAGCGCGGGCACCCGCGCCACCGCGACCAGGAGTCCGTTGAGCACGCCCCAGGCGGCACCGCCGAGCAGCGCCACGACCAGCCCGACGAGGATCACGCCCCATCCGGCGCCGGTGGCGTCACCACCGCTGAGCGCCTCCATCGTCTGCGCGGACACGACGCCGGCGAACACCAGCACGGATCCGACGGACAGGTCGATCCCGGAGGTGATGATCACGAAGGTCATCCCGACCGCGAGCATCAGCAGCGGCGCCGCCTGCACCAGCAGGGTCTGCAGGTTGAACAACGTGGGGAAGGCGTCCGGGCGCACCGCGCTGAACAGCACGCACAGCACGATCAGCACCAGACCCGTCCACAGCGTCGGCGACGCGGCCAGCCGGGTGCGGAAGGTCTTGCCGGAAGCGGGATCCGCGGTGGGCGCGGAGACGTCCTCGGGGGATCGTTGTGGTGCGGACATCAGTTCTCGTCCTCCTGGGTCAGAGCCCCGGTCATGGCTCCCACGAGCTCTTCGAGGCTCACGTCGGCAGCGCGGAAGCGAGCGACACGGCGGCCCAGCCGCAAGACCTCGACGCGGTCGGCGACGGAACGCACTTCGGGCATGTTGTGACTGATCAGCACCACCGAGATGCCGGTGTCGCGGACCCGGCGCACCACGTCGAGCACGCGTTCCCGCTGCACCACGCCGAGCGCCGCGGTCGGTTCGTCGAGGAACACCAGGCGATCCGCCCAGGCCACCGACCGGGCCACGGCGACGCTCTGGCGTTGCCCACCGGACAGCGCCCCGATCGGCACGTCCAGGTCGGGCAGCGAAACGCCGAAAGTCGCGAACTGCTCGGCGGCGCGGGCGCGCATGGCCGCCTTGTCCAGCATCCCGAGCTTGCCGAGCAGCCCACCGCGGCGGATTTCCCGCCCCAGGTACAGGTTCGCCGCCGGGTCCAGGTCCGGGGCGACGGCCAAGTCCTGGTAGGCCGTCTCGATGCCGTGCGAGCGGGCCGCGCCCGGCGAGTCCAGCGTCACCGGCGTCCCGGACACGCTGATCTGCCCGGAATCCGGTTGCTCCACACCGGAAAGGCATTTGACCAATGTGGACTTCCCGGCCCCGTTGTCGCCGATGAGGGCGACCACTTCGCCGGGGTGCACGGTGAAGGAGGCGCCCCGCAACGCCTCCACCCCGCCGTACCTCTTGGTGAGTTCGCGGGCTTCCAACAGCGGTTCGGACATCAGACCTTCCAGGTGGCTCGGGTGCTGCGGTCGAGGCGGTGCGGGGCACCGGGGCGGGGCGGGCGCACGTCGGTCCGGCACCGCGCGCGGGGGTTCACGCGGGCACCTCCCCCGATCCCCGCGGCAACAACCGGGTGGGCAGCACCAGTCGTCGCGGCGCAGTGGTGTCCCCGGCGAGCCGCGCGTACACGGTCCGCGCCGCCGACGCGCCCAGTTCCCGGACGTCGTAGGTGATGACCGTGATCGGCGGGTCCAGCAGGTCGGCCAGTTCGAAGTCGTCGAAACCCACCAGCGCGGGCCGCCCGGGACGCCCCGCGAGAGCGCGGACGGCGTGGACGGTGATCCGGTTGTTGCCGGTGACCAGGGCCGTCGCGGCGCACAACGGCCCCGCCAGCACCTCGGCCACCGAATCCGCGGTGTGCGGGCCCATCCGCACCAGCGCCGCGTCGAACGCGACACCGGCCTGCGCGCAGCCCTCCCGGAAGCCGCGCAGCCGCTCGGCGGCGGTGTTGATGCCCGGCGAGTCGCCGAGGAACGCGATGCGCCGGTGGCCGTGCCCGGCGAGGTGGCGGACGGCCAGGGCCGTACCGCCCACGTTGTCCACCAGCACGGTGTCGGCTTCGACGCCGCCCGCCGGCCGGTCCACGAACACGACCGGCGTGCCGGTGATGATCTCCCGCGCGAGGTAGCCGTGCCGGTCCCCGGCCGGCACGACCAGCAGCCCGTCGACCCGCCGGGACAGGAATTCGGTGACCAGTTCCCGTTCCCTGGCAGGGTCTTCGCCCGACGAGCCGGTCAGCACCTGGCAGCCCTGAGCGCGGGCGACTTCCTCCACCGCGCGCGTCAGCATCGAGTAGAACGGGTTCGCGACGTCCTCCAGGACGAGCCCGACGATCCCGGTTTCGGCGCCGCGCCGGAGGTTGCGCGCATCGAGGTTGCGGCGGAATCCGAGTTGGTCGATCGCGGTGAGCACGCGGCCCGCGGTGCCCGGATGCACCCCGGTCTCACCGTTGACGACCCGGGAGACCGTTTTGATGCTCACCCCGGCAAGACGGGCCACATCGTTCATGGTGGCTCGCCGAACATTCCCGGAATCCGACAACGTTGTCATGATCTGGCGGATTTCACCGCTCTGGACCAGCGGTGTCAATGCTCGACCGGATTCCTGCGTGCCGACGGCCGCAGAAATGCGGCCGAACGGCGCAACCGAACACCTGGAATCGTTCGCGAGCGACCGTGTTCGACGGTTTTTCGATCTTGATCCAGAACTGCGCGGCGAACCGGGAAGACAAGGTTGTCACGAATTGATTTCGGACCGTTCGATTCCGCTCCGGAACCATTCCGGCCACGCGCGCACCAGGCCCGCGGCGTCACCGGTGGCGGTGTGACCACGAGCACCCGGCACACTCGGAGGAATCAGGTGCCGGTGAGCGGCACCGCGTCCGAAAGGCGGTCTGAGGGTGTTCCGTACCTACGCGGGATGGTTCCGCCTCGTCGCGGTCGCCGAAGCGTGCTCCTGGGCGGCGCTGCTGATCGCGATGGTCTTCAAGTACGGCTTCGGGCTACCCGAAGGCGTCACCGTCGCAGGCTGGATCCACGGCCTCGTGTTCACCGCCTACGTCGTGACCTGCCTCGTGGTGTTCAGCCCGCTGCGCTGGTCGTTCGGCGTGCTCGTGCTCGCACTGGTGTCCTCGGTGCCGCCGCTGGCCTCCGTCGGCTTCGAACGCTGGGCGACCGGCCGCGGCCTGCTCACCTGGCAGCACTCCGCGGACCCCACGTTCTGGGGCCGGGTCCGCTACGTCCTGCGCACCCTGAACTGACGCCCGCTCCCCCGCGAGGAAGGGAACCTTCCTGTCACCGGTGACAGGAAGGTTCCCTTCCTCGCACCAGGGCGCGCGCGTGCGGCGGCTGAGCGGGTGGTCGAACGCGCCTCGACCCGATGGGGAGGCGTGCGGGGAGAGATCCCCGAGTGGAGCCGGGTTCGGCTCAGAAATCGCCCGCCGCGTGGCGGACCTTGCCGAGCAGTTCGGTGAGCTGCTGCGTCTGCCGCTCGGTCACGCCGCCCAGCCCGAACTCGATCTCGTTGACCGACTCGGTGGCGCGCTTCATCAGATCCCGTCCTTCATCGGTGATCTCGACGAGCGTGGTGCGCCGATCCGTCGGGTGCGGCACCCGGCGCACCAGCTCGTCGTGCTCGAGCCGGTCGACGATGTTGGTGACGCTGGTGGGGTGCAGCTGGAGCCGATCACCCATGACGCGCATCGGCAGGCTTCCGCGGCTGGAGAAGGTCAGCAGGACGAGCGCCTCGTAGCGGGCGAAGGTGAGGTTGTGCGGGCGCAGCGCCGTGTCGACCGCGGACTGCAGGATCTGCTGGACCCGCATGACGCTGGTCACCGCGGCCATCGTCGTCGATGGCCCGATCCGCTCCGACCACAGTTCGGCCGCACGTGCGATGGGGTCGAATGGCAGCGGGCTACGGGCGCTCATGATGCCGACGCTAGCAGCGGGCACCGAACGGACGAATGACCATTCGGCATCACGACCTGCCGACGAGCACGATGCCGATGGGATCCAGCATGATCGCAGTCTTTCCCGAGCAGCTCGCAGGAGGAAGATCGAATGTTGGTTGCGTTCAGCGTGGCACCGTCCGGCTCCGGTGATGGCGACAGCGTCAGCGCGGCCGTCGCGGAAGCGGTGCGGATCGTGCGCGAATCAGGCCTGCCGCACGAGACGACGTCGATGTTCACGACCGTCGAAGGCGACTGGGACGAGGTCATGGACGTGGTGAAGCGCGCGACGGAAGCGGTGTCCGCGCACTCGCCCCGCACCAGCCTGGTGCTCAAGGCCGACATCCGCCCCGGCCACACCGGGCAGTTGCACGAGAAGGTCCGACGGGTCGAAGAGCACCTGTCGACGGACCGGTGAGAGACGCGGCCGGCCGGAGGTCCCGAGGGACGTCTCCGGCCGGCCGTCGTCGTACGCGATCGATCAGCCCTTGACGGAGGGGTGGTCGATGACCGGCGCGTTGGTGCAGTCGTTGGTCTGCGGCGACAGGACCGGCACGACGACGCCGATGACGGCACCGACGTTGTTGCCGCACGCCTGGACCGGCACCGCGCTGATGTTGTTGTCGTCGACCAGGTTGACGCCTTCGTTGCCCGCCGTGTCGGCGAAGGCGGTCGAGCCGAGGGACACCATGCCGAGGGCGGCGATACCGGCGGCGCCGGCAACGCGGGTAGCAATACGCACTTTCTGAACCTCTCCTAGAACTTCGGGCAGGGGGCTCGATCCCGGATCTTTCCCGGGGCTCCCCGTCTGGCCGGCCCGAGAGCACGCTCTCGAGCAGACACAGTGGCTCCTTCGGCGATCACCCCGGCGAAACATGAGGGGTTCGCACGTAATGTCAAGCGATCGAGTGATCATCGACACTCGATCAGGTAGACGTCAGCGGCTCAGCCAGCGCATCGTGACCAGTCCTGCGCCGGTTCTCGTCGCCCTCCGGAGAACCCCTGCCCACGCACGGTGCGCATCGCGCGCCGTGTCAGGATGGAGAGGTGACGAGGCCCGATCCACGCCAGAACGCAGCCATGTCCGCCGCGATGGCGGGCGCAGTCGACCTGTCCGCGCTGAAGAACAAGGCGGACAACGCTTCCCGGCCACCCGCCGCCAACGGCCCCGCCGACGACGCGGCGGCCACCGGCACGCCGGCGGTCATCGACGTCACCGAAGCGACCTTCCAGGCCGAAGTGGTGGACCGCTCCATGCAGGTCCCCGTCGTCGTCGACCTGTGGGCCGAGTGGTGCGGCCCCTGCAAGCAGCTCTCCCCCGTGCTGGAGCGGCTCGCGCAGGAGAGCGGCGGCACCTGGGTGCTCGCGAAGGTCGACGTGGACGCCAACCCGCGGATCGCCCAGCTCTTCCAGGTGCAGTCCATCCCGACCGTGATCGCGATCGCGGGCGGGCAGCCCGTCGAGGCCTTCGCCGGGGCGCAGCCCGAGCCGCAGATCCGCCAGTGGATCACCGCGCTGCTCGACGCCCTGCGCGAACAGCTCCCCGGCATCCAGGCCGCCGAGCAGGCCGCGGGTGCGGCGGAGGTCGAAGAAGAACCCGAAGACCCCCGGTTCACCGCCGCGGAAGAGGCCCTGGACAACGGCGATTTCGCCGCCGCCGAAACCGCCTACCGGCAGATCCTCGAAGCCGAACCGAACAACGAGCAGGCACAGGCCGCCCTCGCCCAAGTCCGGTTCAGCGCTCGCGCCGAGAACGCCGATCCGGCCGCGATCGAGCGCGCCGACGCCGCACCCGACGACCTCGACGCGCAGCTCGCCGCCTCCGACGCCGAACTCGCCACCCAGCAGGTGGAGGCCGCGTTCGACCGGCTCGTGCGCACCGTCAAGCGCACCTCCGGCGACGATCGCAACCGCGTGCGCCAGCACCTGATCGACATGTTCGAGCTGTTCCCCGACGGGGACCCGCGGGTCACCAATGCCCGCAGGGCACTGGCCAGCGCCCTGTTCTGATTCGTACCGCCGCCCGGCCGTCACCGTTGTCCGGTGGCGGCCGGGTTTCTTGCGTCACCCGGCGCTGCAATGACCCCGCCGCGCGCCCGCCGGCTCGCCGCTGATCGAGCCGCCCTGCCCGCTCCCGCCCGGCCGCGCGCCCGAGGGTTCTGCACGCGAGCTCCCCTCCCCCATGCGCCCGACCGAGCCGACGAGCCGTCCCCGCAGCCCGACGCCACCGCATCCTCACGACACCGTCGATGACAGGAAGGTTCCCTTCCTCGCACCCGTGACAGAAAGGTTCCCTTCCTCGCACCCGTGACAGAAAGGTTCCCTTGCTCGCGCGGTTGGTCCGGTGGTTCGGGTGATGACGGGGATGGGCGGCCTACGCTGGGGACATGGCTTCCTACGGTGAACTGTTCCCGGGGCGCAAGCTTCGGCACGAGGGCGATCAGGGCACACCTGGGCGTGAGCACGATCCGGGCGGTCCGCTCGACCTCGATCGCGGCGTGGTGTTCCTCGCGCCCCCGGCCGAGCAGGAACCGGCCGAACCGGCCGAGCACGAGACCGACGAGGACTGAGCCGCACCTCCCCGGGCGGCCGTGCTCACCTCGCACCGCCGCGGACCGGCGGAGCGCCGTCTCCCCCGGGGCCTGTGGTGGATGTCAGGGGTATCTCGTTGAATGTGCGCATGCGGAGATGGGTGCTGCACATGGACATGGACGCGTTCTTCGCGTCCGTCGAGCAGCTCACCCGCCCCACCGTCTCCGACCGAGCCGTCCTGGTGGGCGGCTTGGGTCCGCGCGGCACCGTCGCCGGCGCCAGCTACCAGGCCCGCGCTTACGGCGCCCGCTCGGCGATGCCGATGGCCGAGGCCCGCCGCCGCTGCCCGGTGGCGGTGGTGCTGCCTCCCCGCGGTGGCGTCTACCAGGCGGTCAGCCGCAGGGTCTTCGAGATCGTCCGCGAGATCTCCGACGTGGTCGGTCAGGTCTCGATCGACGAGGCCTTCCTGGAACCGGTCGAGCTGATCGGCGGCTCGACCGACGACGTGGAGCGGTTCGCGGCGCGGCTGCGGGAACGGGTCCGCACCGAGGTCGGGGTACCGGCGTCGGTGGGAGCGGGGTCCGGGAAGCAGATCGCGAAGATCGCCTCCGGGCTCGCGAAGCCGGACGGCGCGCTCGTGGTACCGCCCGATCAGGAGCTTGAGCTGCTCACGGGGCTGCCGGTGCGCAAGTTGTGGGGCGTCGGGCCCGTCACCGAGTCGAAGCTGCACCGCATCGGCGTCTACAGCATCGGGGAGCTCGCGGCCTTGCATCCCGGCGACGTCACGTCGCTGCTCGGGCAGGCGCACGGCGCGGAGCTGCACCGGTTGGCGCACGGCATCGACGACCACCCCGTCGCGGAACGCGCCGAGGCCAAGCAGGTCAGCGCGGAGACCACGTTCGACGTGGACATCACCGAGCCGGTGCGGCTGTCCACCGAAGTGGGCGGCATGGCCGAGCACGCGCACCGCAGGCTCGTCTCGTCCGGCCGGGCCGCACGCACCGTGACGGTGAAGGTCCGCGACGCGGACTTCACGACGATCAGCCGCGCGGAGACCTTCGCCACGGCCACCTCGGACCTGGGGTCGCTCGGCGCGGCGGCCCGGCGGCTGATCTCGGTCGCGGTGCCGCCGGGAACGCCGATCCGGCTGGTCGGGGTCTCCTACTCGGGGCTCGCGACCTCCGAGCAGGAGGCGTTGTTCGACAGTCCCGCGCACGAATCCGAGTCCGAGCCCGTTCCGGACGGCGAGTCGACACCGGAACCGGCTCCGCGGCTCGGGCACCGGCCGTGGCGCGCCGGGGACGACGTGTTCCACCCGGAGAACGGGCACGGCTGGGTGCAGGGCGCCGGGCTCGGCCGGGTAACGGTGCGCTTCGAGACCGCGGCGACCGGCCGTGGTCGCGCGCGCACCTTCCAGGACGATGATCCGGCGCTCAAGCCCGCGGAGCCGCTGAACAGCCTCGGCTGGTGACGATCAGAGCTTGGTGGAGTCCGGCATGCTCACCGGCGGCAGGTGCCTGCGGTAGTGACCGACCCACTTGCGCGGGGCGACGGTCTGCACGGCGCGTTCCACCGCTCGCGGCAGCCGCGTGAACGGCGGCAGGTGGAAGCGGTAGCGCACCGACGACGTGCCCGGCAGCGATGGCTGCTCCTCGACCCGCCAGCGGTCCAGCTCCGGGTGGCGACCGCCGAAACCGGGGTCGGCCGGGTAGAACTCCAGCGCGACGCGGCGCTCCGGGTGGACCGGCCGCTTCTGCTCGATCCACGGCAGGCTGCCGATGCCGATGGCGGAGATCTCGTTCCAGGACACCCCGTACACCTCGCCGAGGGTGCGTGCGTAGAAGCCGCTGCGGTCCAGCAGGAAACCGCGGCTGTTGAGCATGCCCCGCGAGGACAGCACGAATCCGAGGAAGATGATGCCGAGCACCAGCTGCCAGATCCACACGCCGGCGCTGCTGCCGTTGTTGGCCAGCGTCGCGGCGCACAGCACGGTGCCGAAGCCGCTGAGCCCGCCGCCGATCAGCAGCATCCGGAAGCTGCCCGCGGACACGTCCACGTCCTGCGCTTCCGGGCCGAGCCCGATCGGTGCCGCCGGCTCCGCCGGCCGGTCGTGCTTGTCGTAGACCCGGGTGCCGGGCCCGCCGCGTTCCGCCCCGAACCGCGCGGTGGCGTCGCTCTTACCGGTGACGCGGCCGGGCACGGTGGCCCATTCCCGTTCCGACCGATCCGCACGTTGCCATCCACCTGGAAGCCACTTCATACCCACCAGGGTAGCGGCGGGCACGCACAGTGATCACGGTCGGTCGTGGAAAACCAGGGCGGCATCAGGGTGATTTCCGGGTACCCCGACGCCGCCCCGATTCACCGGGTTGTGCAGGTCAGCTCTGCGGCACGCGCAGGATCAGCGCGTCGCCCTGACCGCCGCCGCCGCAGAGCGCGGCCACGCCGGTGCCGCCGCCGCGACGCCGCAGCTCCAGGGCCAGGTGCAGCGCGAGCCGCGCACCGGACATGCCGAGCGGGTGGCCGAGCGCGATGGCTCCGCCGTTGACGTTGACGATCTCGTCGGAGAGCCCCAGTGCCCTGCTGGACACGATGCCGACCGCGGCGAACGCTTCGTTGATCTCCACGAGGTCGAGTTCGGCGGCGTCCACCTGCTCCTTCGCGCAGGCCGCCTTGATCGCGTTCGACGGCTGCTCGTGCAGGCTCGCGTCCGGTCCGGACACGACGCCGTGCGCGCCGATCTCGGCCAGCCAGGTCAGACCGAGCTCCTCGGCCTTGGCCTTGCTCATCACCACGACCGCGGCGGCACCGTCGGAGATCTGCGACGCGGAGCCCGGCGTGATCGTGCCGTCGGGGGCGAACGCCGGGCGCAGCTTGCCGAGGCCTTCGGCCGTCGTGTCCGGCCGGACGCCCTCGTCGGTGTCGACGGTGATCGGGTCGCCCTTGCGCTGCGGCACCGTCACCGGGGCGATCTCCTCGGCGAACACGCCGCGCGCCGCCGCGGCACCGGCGCGCTGGTGCGACCGGGCGGCGAACTCATCCTGCTCCTGCCTGGTCAGCCCGTGCCTGCCGTTGTGCTTCTCCGTCGAAGCGCCCATCGCGATCTCATCGAAAGCGCAGGTCAAGCCGTCGAGGGCCATGTGGTCGACCAGCTGCGCGTCGCCGAACTTGACACCCTCGCGGGAGCTCGCCAGCAGGTGCGGGGCCTGCGTCATCGACTCCTGGCCGCCCGCGACGACCACGTCGAACTCGCCGGCGCGGATGAGCTGGTCGGCGAGCGCGATCGCGTCGAGGCCGGACAGGCACACCTTGTTGATCGTCAACGCCGGGACGTCCATCGGGATGCCCGCGTTGACGGCCGCCTGCCGGGCGGGGATCTGCCCCGCTCCGGCGGTCAGCACCTGGCCCATGATCGTGTACTGCACCTGCTCGGGGGCGACTCCGCCTCGCTCCAGCGCGGCCTTGATGGCCACGCCGCCGAGCTGCGCGCCCGAGAAGTCCTTCAACGAGCCCAGCAGGCGCCCCATCGGAGTGCGTGCCCCCGAAACGATCACAGAAGTGCTCACAGTCGCCTCCCGGCCATCCTCATCGACTACCGCTGCGCGCCGTCCGAGCGGCGCCGCGCACCGCCTTCATGATGCGCCCACCCGGCTCGACCGGACCACACCCATCGTGGCACGCAGTGCCATCTGCGCACCTTCGCATAAGTCCGCCCTCGGCCGGAAGGGAACGTTCCCGACACCACCCCCACGCCGCCCCCGGACCGCGAGCAAGGGAACCTTCCTGTCACCGGTGACAGGAAGGTTCCCTTGCTCGCAGCGGTTCAGCAGTCGCCGCGGGTGGCCGTGGTGTCGCAGAGGCCGGAGTCGGCTGCCCAGTGCAGCGCGGTGCGCGCGTCGACGCCAAGCTCCCGGGACGCGGACACGTCGGTTCCCGCGCCGGAGTCGGCATCGAGCCAGTAGCGGACCTCGTAGTCGGTGCCGCCGCTGGTGTAGGTGAAGACGTAGAACGGGTCGGGCACCGGCGCGGGCCCGAAGTCCGGCGATGTCCAGGCGTCCTCGCCTTCGACGGCGTCGGGGTCGACGTAGAGGCAGTCGTAGGAAGCGCCCTCGTAGGTGCACTGGCGCGGTTGCGCGCCGCCGTACCGGGACACGGTGGAATCCTTGGTGACCCCTTCTTCGGTGAGCCGCTGGTAGACGTCCTCGCAGGCTCCTTCGTCGCAGGCGTGCCAGGCCTTCCACGCCGTGGCGCGCGCGGACGAGCTGGACGCACCGGAGCCCACCGAGTCGCAGTACTTCCCCACCAGGTACGGCGCGACCTTCGACGCGGCGGCGGCCGAGTCGATGGCGGTGGCCGCCGTCTCGTCCGCGCCGAGACCGGCGGAGTCGAGCTGCCAGATCCCGATCCCGGGGTTGAAGAACAGCCCGTCGCCGCGCTGCTCGGGGTCGGCCAGCGCGGTCTGGTCGTCGTAGCGGGACAGGGTCATGGGCGACGGCGCTTCGCCGGATCCTGCGACTTCGGGCCAGGTCGTCGCCAAGGTCAGGTAGGTGGCGGCGTCCGCGCTCACCGAGCAGTCGGCGCTTCCCGCGGCGTCCGCCGCAGCGGTTCGCACGGATTCGTAGGATTCGGCCCCGAACTTCAGCGGGGTCGCGGCGACGCGGGCTCGTTCGTGCTTGAGCCGGATCTCATCGGGGTCGGGGCCACCGCCACCGGAGACGATCCCGCCGCCGCCGGCCGCAACGGCGAACGAGGGCGCGCCCACGGTGATGATCGCGGCGACCGCCGCGATCAGGAGCGGCCGAGGTCTCAGCCGGTTTGGTTTCTTCGCAACCATCACTCGCCTTTCGACGTGAACCGGCAACATGTTCACGCCGATCACTGCAACCCCGACTCCGCTGATCAGCCCAATCCCAGCAGCGCACAACCCCTTTTTCTTGCCACATTTCGCACACTTCCACCGGGTTCACGGCGCGTTAGGCTGCCCGCCATGCACAGCGAACTGAGCGGACTGGTCACCGCCATCGATCACGTCGGCATCGCGGTGGCCGACCTCGACGCCGCGATCGAGTTCCAGCGCTCGACCTTCGGCCTCGAAGTCACCCACAGCGAGATCAACGAGGAACAAGGGGTCCACGAGGCGATGCTGCGGGCACCGGGCGACGCCGCGGGGGCCACCCAGATCCAGTTGCTCGCTCCGCTGCGGCCGGATTCCGCCATCGCGAAGTTCCTCGAACGCAACAACCCCGGCCTGCAGCAACTCGCGTTCCGGGTGACCGACGTCGAGGCCGCCAGCGCGGCACTGCGTGCCAAAGGACTGCGGTTGCTCTACGACTCCCCGCGTCGCGGCACCGCCGACAGCCGCATCAACTTCGTGCATCCGAAGGACGCGGGCGGCGTGCTCGTGGAGCTCGTCGAACCCGCGGCCTGAACGGCCCGTCAGCCGAGATCGGCGCCTCCGGCGGTGCGCACCCGAGCGCCGCGCGGGACGTGCGGTTGCAGCGCGCGGGCGATGAAGTCGATCTCGCGGTCGGCCGCGGCGTCGCGGTCGACCCGCCCGGTCACCGCGTGCCGGTGGTCGACCGCCCTGGCCAGCAGGACCGCGGCCGTGTCCAGCTCGCCGTCGTCGGCCCGCTCCGGCAGGGCGCGCACCACGACCTGGCGGACCTGCTCCACCGCGCCCCGGAACCGCTCCCGCAGCGCCCGCCGCACCGCGCTGTGCGTATCGGCCTCCCGCCACAGCAGGTGGTTGAGCGCCGGCGCGGACGCGCACTCGCGGTCCAGCTCGTCGACCAGCCTGCCGAGGCTGCCCGCCAAGTCCCCGGCGATCACGACCCGGTCGGCGTCGACCTGCTCGGCGGGCAACCGCTCCACGAGCGCGACCAGCAGGTCGGGTTTCCGGCGGAAGTAGTAGTGGATCAGCCCCTTGGGCACCTGAGCCCGCTCCGCGATCCGCGAGGTGGGGGTCGCGGCGAATCCCGACTCGGCGAACAACTCCCCCGCCGCCGAGAGGATCCGATCCCGCGCCGAAGCCGGACTCCCGCCGAGCGGCCCCGCCCCGGTGCCACCGGGCAGCCGAGCGCCGTGGCCCGCGCCGGTGTCCCCGGCTGAGGGGGTCGTTCGCCTACTCGATGTTCCTTCCATCGGCACGCCTCTCCTCGGGCGAACAGCGCCGCGCCGACTTTCCGACGCCGAATGCGAGGAAGGGAACCTTCCTGTCACGGACCCGGGCGGCCCGGCCTAGTGCTGCCCGGCGGCCATGCCCCTGCCGTGCGCCACGTTCGCCTCGGGCAGCGCGGCGGCACCGACGACGACGGCCAGCACCCCCACCACCCAGGACGTCCACGCCGCCCCGGTCAGCGCCGTGTAGCCGAGCACCCAAGGGGCGAGGAACAGCAGCACGCCCAGCAGCATGTGGGCGTACTCACTGGTCATCGACCCGGGCATGGCGAGCGACCACACCGCGGCGAGCACCAGCAGCGCACCGAGGACGACCATCGCCGAGATCGCGCCGCCGCTGGTCCGCGTCCACATCGTCGCGAGGATCACGTACACCCCGAGCACCAGCGCGGCCCAGTCCTGCCACCGGGTCCACGGCTTGATCTTCGACGGTTCGTTCGCCATGGTGGCCATGTCGATCACCTCCAGCGCTGCCGACGACTTCACCGTTCGCCCTGGCTGGCCGGCCGGTCAAGGGACTTTCGCCCCGATACGGGGCGCCGCGCCACCGACCAGGTGGTCCACGTCGGCGAATTCTCCCGTCATCCCGCCCACACCTCCCACAACGCTGTTGCCTTCCAGGTAGCGTTGCACCATGGGCCTCGCCGACGACCGTGATCTTCTCCCGCTGGGATCGGGCTTCGACCTCGTTCGCAAGAACGGATACGACCGCGCCCAGGTCGACGAGCATCTCGAACGGGTCGACGCAGATCTGCGCATCATCACCTCCGACCGCGACGCGGCCGTTTCGCAGGCACGCGACCTGTCGAAGCAGCTCGAATCGTCCCGCTCGGAGATCGAGAACCTGCGCGGGCAGGTGGAACGGCTGTCGAAGCCGCCGACGACGCTGGAAGGGCTCAGCGAGCGGTTGCAGCGGATGCTGCGGCTGGCGCAGGACGAGGCCAACGACATCCGCTCGCGCGCGGAGAAGGACGCCGCCGAGACGCGCTCCCGCTCCGAAGCGGAGGCCGGCGCGCTGCGGACCCGCTACGAGAAGCTCATCGCCGAGGTCGACACCCGCCGCTCCGAAATGGAGCAGGAGCACCGTTCGGTGCTCGACAAGGCCAAGGCCGAGGCCGAGCGGATCACCAGCGAGGCCGAGGAGAACCGCAAGCGCGCCGATGACGAGTCCGAGGCCCGCCGCGTGCAGGTCGAAGAGGACTTCGAGATCGCGATGGCCGCGCGGCGGACCGAGTCGATGAAGACCCTCACCGAGCAGGAGACCACCAGCAAGGCCGACGCCCAGCGCCGCGTCCGCGAAGCCACCGAGGAAGCCAACCGCAGGCTGCGGGAGGGCACCAACGAGGCGCACCGGCGGGTCCGCGAAGCCACCGACGAGGCCACCAGGCTCACCACCGAGTCCACCCAGGCCGCCGAGAAGCTGGAGCGGGAGAGCACCGAAGCCGCGCAGCGCCTCGAACGGGAGAGCACGGAGGCCGCGCAGCGCCGCGAGCAGGAGAGCACCGCGGCGGCCCAGCAGCGGGAGAAGGACAGCGTCGAAGCCGCGCAGAAGCGCGAGCGCGAAAGCACCCAGGAAGCCGAGCGGCTGGTCAGCGAGGCCACCGAGCGTTCCGAGCGGATGATCCGGGAGACGACGGACGAGGCGACCCGGCTCGTCGAGGAAGGCACCCGGGAAAGCGAGCGCCTCGTCCGGGAGGCTCGCCTCGACGCGGAGAAGCGGCTGGGCGCCACCACCGAGGAGTGCCAGCGCAGGCTCACCAAGGCCGATCAGCAGGTGCATTCGCTGACCGAGCTGCGCGACACCGTCGCCGGCAAGCTGCGGGACGCCGCCGAGCTGCTCGGGCAGACGACTCCGCTGCTGTCCCGGCTCGCGCAGGAGGACGACGAGGAAGCCGCGCTGCGGGAAGCCGCCGCCGAGGCACGCGAGCAGGCGCGCAAGTCCGCCGAGACCGCGGTCGCCGAGGAGCGGCCGCCGCAGCCGCGGGAGCAGCGCACGGAGTCGCCCGCCGCGGGTGACGGTCCGACGGAGAAGATCCAGCGCAAGAACCTGCCCGGCAACGCCCCCGCGCAGCAGCAGAACCCGCACGATCCGCCGACCCGGCGGATCCAGCTGCCCATCCCCGGCACCGAGCAGCAGCGTCCCGGCAACCAAGGCGGAGCTCCCCAGGCCGAACCGGCCGAGCAGGGTTCCCGCCCGCGCCGCTGACCCGGAGCGCGACCACACCCTGCGCGGACCCGTTCCGCCACCGCACGCATCGACACGGATCCCATCCGGTCAGGGGCACAGCCCCTGACCGGATTTTTCGTGCGCCCGCACACCTCGCATCCCCGCACCGCTCCGCGGCCTGATGCGAGGAAGGGAACCTTTCTGTCACATGTGGCAGAAAGGTTCCCTTCCTCGCAGCCATCACGGCGTGCGGGGAGAGGGAGGCGTCGACGGGGCCCGGCATTCGGGCAGCCGGTGGTGGGAGTGCAGGTCCTCGCGACCTGGACCGGAGGGGTGACCGGGGGTCAGAGCTCGGGGGCGGCTCGGTGGGCGGTGGCGAACCGGGGGCGCCCCGCCAGATCGGCGTGGTCCTCGACGTCGGCGAGCACGCGCCGCGCCTTGAGCAGCGCGGGCACGGAGCCGCCGTGGGTGTCGTCGTGCTCGATGGCCAGGCCGCCGCCCGGCCGGAGCAGTCGAGCCGCGCACCCGACGACCTGCCGGACCACGTCGAGCCCGTCGCGCCCGCCGAAAACCGCGCCGTGCGGGTCGTGATCGCGCACCTCGGGCGGAACCGGTGTTCCCTCCGGCACGTACGGCGGATTGCACAGCACCAGGTCGACGAGGCCCTCCAGTTCCATCAGCAGCGTCTGGTCGAACACGTCGCCCGCGTAGAGCCGCACCGGGGTGTCCCCGGCCGCCGCCTGCTGGTCGATGTTGTGCCGAGCCCAGGCCAGCGCCTGCGAGTCGACTTCCACGGCGTGCACCTGCGCGTCGGGGCGGGCGTGGGCCGTGGCCAGCGCGAGCGCCCCCGTTCCCGTGCACAGGTCGACCACGACGGGGCGGTCGACGCCTTCGAGCGTCGCGAGCCCCCACGCCAGCAGCAGTTCGGTCTCCGGTCGGGGGACGAACACACCGGGTCCGACGCTGAGCGTCACGTTGCCGAGGTGCGCGGTTCCCACCAGGTGCTGCAGGGGAATCCGGTCCGCGCGTCGCCGGACCAGCGCCTGCAGCGCCTCCACCACCGGCGGGTCGACCAGCGGCACCATCATCAATTTCGTCCGCTCCACGCCGAGCAGGTGCGCGGCCAGCAGTTCGGCGTCGGTGCGGGGGCTCGCCACGCCTGCCGCGGACAACACGCGTTCCGCTTCGAGGATGGCCAGGCGCAGTGGCTGTCGAGTCACGGGGCAAGCTTAGAGCGCGTGATCCGCCGCCTCGTTCAGGCGACACCCCGCACGGTTGGGAACCTTCCTGTCACGACGGACACACCGGTCGGCTCGGACTTCACGAGCTGGAGGCGAGCCGCTCTTCCCGATCAGCGGCGACCAGCGCACCGAGCACTCCGTCGAGTTCGCCGTCGAGCACGTGGTCCAGGTTGTAGGCCTTGTAGTTCACCCGGTGATCGGAGATGCGGTTCTCCGCGAAGTTGTAGGTGCGGACGCGTTCGGACCGGTCCACGGTGCGCACCTGGCTGCGCCGCGTCTCGGCCGCCTCCTTCTGCGCTTCCTCTTCGGCGAGCGCCTGCAACCGGGCGCGCAGCACCTGGATGGCGCGCAGCTTGTTCTGCAACTGCGACTTCTCGTTCTGGCAGGACACGACGGTGCCCGTGGGCAGGTGCGTGATGCGCACGGCGGAGTCGGTGGTGTTGACGCTCTGCCCGCCGGGACCTGAGGACCGGTACACGTCGATGCGGAGGTCTTTCTCGTCGACTTCGACTTCGACCTCTTCGGTCTCCGGGTACACCAGCACCCCGGCCGCCGAGGTGTGCACCCGGCCTTGGGACTCGGTCACCGGCACCCGCTGCACGCGGTGCACGCCGCCTTCGAACTTCAGCTTCGCCCAGACGCCGTCGGGTCCGGTGTCGCCGGCCTTGGTCTTCACGGCGACCGTCACGTCCTTGTAGCCGCCCAGGTCGGATTCGGTGGCGTCGAGCACGTCGGCCCGCCAGCCCTGCCGCTCCGCGTAGCGCAGGTACATCCGCAGCAGATCGCCCGCGAACAGCGCCGATTCCTCGCCGCCCTCACCGGATTTGACCTCGAGCACGACATCGGAGGAGTCGTGCGGGTCCCGCGGCAGCAGCAGTTCGGTGAGCTTCGTCTCCAGCGCGGGCAGCGCCTCGGCGAGCGAGTCGGCTTCGGCGGCGAACCCGTCGTCCTCGGCGGCCAGCTCTCGGGCCGTGGCCAGGTCGGAGCGGGTCTGCTCCCATTCGGCGGCCGCTTTGGCCAGCGGGGTCAGTTCCGCGTAGCGGCGTCCGAGCTTGCGCGCGGTGGCCTGGTCGGCGTGCACGTCCGGTTCGGCCAGTCGCCGCTCCAGTTCCGCGTGCTCGGCGAGCAACTCTTCGAGCTTCGACGTTTCCACGGGAACCCTCTTCACTCCTGGACCGGCAACGGGACCGGCTGAACGCCAACGGTGCGGGCCGACCCCGGCCGGGGTTCGACGCGAAAACGGCGCCCGCCCCGCGCAGTGCGCGAGAGCGGGCGCCGTCGGCTCAGCTACTTCTTGGCGCCGTCCTTCTGACGACGGCCGTAGCGGGCCTCGAAACGAGCCACCCGGCCACCGGTGTCCAGAATCTTCTGCTTGCCCGTGTAGAACGGGTGGCAGTTCGAGCAGACCTCGACCGTGATGCTGCCGGCCTTGGTGGTGCTCCGGGTGGTGAAGCTGTTCCCGCAGCCGCAGTTCACCTGGGTGGTGACGTACTCGGGGTGAATGTCCGCCTTCAAAGCGTGTCCTCCTGTTCGGGGCCGCCGGGTCCTCGTCGACCGTCATCGCGAGGTGAACCGGAGCCGACTCGACCTGTCATTCTGCCAGACCGAATGGGTTGACCTGGAACGCAGGCGGGCCGAACGTTATTCCTCGTGGCGGCGCCGCACGACCGCCCGGCGCGGCAGGACGACCGTCCGCCGAGTGGCCGCCGTCGACCAGTGCGAGCGGAGCAGCGCGCGATCATCCTTTACCCGTGCTGCTCTGCCCTGTCCTGCGCAACCTCACCGTCCGGTTGTGGATCGCGCTGCCGCCGTTGTTCCTCGGTGCCGCCACCGGGGTCGCGGCATTGCTGGCCTGGCCGTTCGACGACGGCGCGCCGGGCTTCGAACTGTCGGTCCCGGTGCTGCTCGGGTTCGCCGCGGGCCTCGCGCTGCTCACCGGCGGCCGGGTGCGCTGGTCGAACGGGTGGCAGCGCTTCGGCCTCCGCTTCGGATACCCGGTGACGATGTTCGGGGGCGCGCTCACCATCGACCGGATCCAGGTACCGCTGGTGCCGATGCTCGCGCTTGGCGGTACGGCGCTCGCACTGCTGGCGATCTTCCTCATGCGCAACGCCACGACCGATCCGCACTGCGGCTGACGGATGCGAGCAAGGGAACCTTTCTGTCACGGGTGACAGGAAGGTTCCCTTGCTCGCGGCACCGCGCGCGGAGTCCACGTGCATCGTGCGGGGGGGGGGGCGGGCCGGGATCAGTCCGCGGGCAGCGGCGGGACGCGGCGGTCGGCCAGCATGCCGCGCATGAGTTCGCTCTCGCTGTTCTGCGAACCGAGCATGTTCGCGGCGAGCCCGCGCACCGGTGCGAGCCCGGCGTGCTCGGCGCCGTAGCGGGCCATCGGCGCCCCGCCTTCGTGGTGGCGCAGCATGAGCTGCAAGAAGTACGTGTCGAACGCGGGCCCGTTGAGCGAGCGCAGCCGATCCAGCTCGGCGGTGTCGGCCATGCCGGGCATGGTGGCTCCGCCGACCATGGCGTGGTGATCCGCGCCGTGCTGGTGCCCGCCGCCCTGCATCCACTGCATCGGCGCCCCGGTGGCGTTCACCGGCTCGCCCCACAGGTTCAGCCAGCCCTGCATGCGCCCGATCTGGTCGCGCTGGTTCGTCTCGATGTCGAACGCCAGCTGGCGCACCGCCACGTCCGCCCCGTGCTCGCGGGCGAGCGTGGCCATGGTGACGGCCTGCTGGTGGTGCGTGGACATGTCCTGCGCGAACCCGATGTCGACGCCGCTGGCCGCGGGCTCGGAGTCCTTCGCCGGGGTGGCCAGCAGCAGGCCGAGCGCGCCGCCGAGCAGCAGCAGCGCCACGGCGGCGCCGACGGCGACGGCGATGCGCGCGGGCAGCGGCGAACCCGCCGCCGCCCGGTCGTCACCGCTCACTGTCCGCCCATCTCGCCGGGCGCGGACTGGGTGCCTTCTCCGCTCATGGGGATGGCGTCCGCGGGCGGCGGCGTCGGGTCGAACGGCGGCGGGTTCTGGGTGTCGAACGCACCGGGGTAGGCCTGGCAGGAGCCGCCGACCTCGGGGTAGACGTTGTTCGGGTTCTGCTTGAGCGCCGCGATGAACTGGTCGATGCGCGGGTCGTCGGGGCTGTCGAGCTTGACCTGGTGGCCCCAGGACTGCACCGAGATCGGGCTGTCGAGCTCGGGGTACGGCGACATCATCGTGTAGGGCTTGTTCTCGACCCGCTGGCTGAGCTTCGCCCTGCCCGCCTCGTCGACCTTCGCCGGGTCGTAGGCGATCCACACGGCGCCGTGCTCCAGGGAGTGCACCATGTTCTCGGTCCGCACCGCCTGCGGGTAGACGACACCGGTGCAGTCGGCCCAGATGCCGTCGTGCGGGCCGCCGAAGGGCGGGGTCTTGTCGTAGGCGACGCGCTGGGTGCTGGTGACGTGCTGCTGGCCCGCGTAGTCGGCGGTCTCGACGCCCGGGATGTTCTTCGACGGGTCCGGGTTCTGCGGGGTGGGCTTGAACGGCGCCGCGGCGGCCTCGGCCTTCGCCTGCGCCTCCCGCGACTCGGCCTGGTCGGCGTAGCGCACGTAGGCGTACCCGAACACGACGACGGCGACGAGGAGGACGACCCCGACCCCGGACAACGTCATCCACGGGATCGAGCGCTGCTGCACCACGGAACCGCGTGCTTTGCGCATCGCTTTGTTCTTCTTACCGCTCGCCATGCTGTTCGGACCTCGTCTCGCCATCGGTCGCCAGGTGACCCGGCTCGCCAGTCTAGAGATCCCGCGGCCACCGGTGGGCGTACGTCGAACACGTCGTGCGTCACGCTCTCACATCCGGGTCACCGTGCGATTACCCGCAGTGCAGCGCACTCGACTGCTGCTCGCACCCGTTCGCTGAACAGCGACGACACATCCTTAGACTTTGTCGGGTGACTCCTGCCGCGCTCGCTGATCTCGTCCGCAACACCGCCGTCGACGTGCTGTCCGCACGCGAACTGGATGTGTCCGTGCTGCCTGAGACGGTCACCGTGGAGCGCCCTCGCAACCCGGAGCACGGCGACTACGCGACGAACGTGGCCATGCAGGTCGCGAAGAAGGCGGGCGTGCCGCCGCGCGATCTGGCGACGTGGCTGGCAGAGGCGCTGACCGGGCAGGACGGCATCACCGAGGTGACGGTTGCCGGTCCGGGGTTCCTCAACCTCCGGCTCGCCACCGACGCGCAGGCGGGCATCGTGCGCGACGTGGTGTCCGCGGGTGCGGAGTTCGGTCGCGGTGACCGATACCAGGGGCTCCGGGTGAACCTGGAGTTCGTGTCGGCGAACCCCACCGGCCCGATCCACCTGGGCGGCACCCGCTGGGCCGCGGTCGGCGACGCGCTGGGCCGCGCGCTGTCCGCGCAGGGCGCCGAGGTGGTCCGCGAGTACTACTTCAACGACGCGGGCGCGCAGATCGACCGCTTCGTGCTGTCGCTGCTCGCCGCGGCGAAGGGCGAGCCCGCGCCGGAGGACGGCTACGGCGGCGACTACATCGCCGACATCGCCCGGCAGGTGCTGGAAGCCGAGCCGGGTGCGCTGGAGCAGCCGGAGGCCGAGCGGCACGAGACCTTCCGCCGGGTCGGCGTGGGCCTGATGTTCGACGAGATCAAGCGCAGCCTGCACGAGTTCGGCACCGACTTCGACGTGTTCTTCCACGAGGACTCGCTGCACTCGTCCGGTGCCGTGAGCGAGTCGGTGGAGCAGCTCAAGGCCTCCGGGCACCTGTACTTCGCCGACGGCGCCTGGTGGCTGCGCTCCACCGAGTTCGGCGACGACAAGGACCGCGTCGTGATCAAGAGCGACGGCGCCACGGCCTACATCGCCGGTGACGTCGCCTACCTGCGGGACAAGCGGGGCCGCGGCTTCGACCTGTGCCTGTACATGCTGGGCGCCGACCACCACGGCTACGTGAGCAGGCTCAAGGCCGCCGCCGCCGCGTTCGACGACGACCCGGACGCCGTCGAGGTGCTCATCGGGCAGATGGTGAACCTGGTGCGCGAGGGCAAACCGGTCCGGATGAGCAAGCGCGCCGGCACCGTGGTGACCTTGGAGGACCTGGTCGAGGCGGTCGGCGTGGACGCCGCCCGCTACTCGCTGACCCGGTCCTCGGTGGACTCCGCGGTGGACATCGACCTGGACCTGATCAGCAAGCGCAGCAACGAGAACCCGGTCTTCTACGTGCAGTACGCGCACGCTCGGCTGGCGTCGTTGCAGCGCAACGCCGAGTCCCTGGGCATCGACCGGGGACCGGTCGAGGAAGCGGACCTGTCGCTGCTCGCCCACGAACGCGAGGGCGACCTGATCCGCACCCTGGGCGAGTACCCGCGAGTGGTGCTCTCGGCCGCCGAATTGCGGGAACCGCACCGCATCGCGCGGTACCTGGAGGAAGTGGCCAGCGCCTACCACAAGTTCTACGACGCGTGCCGCGTGTTGCAGCCGGGCGACGACCAGGCGAATCCGCTGACGGTCGCGCGGCTGCAGTTGTGCGAGGCGACCCGCCAGGTGCTGGCCAACGGCCTGGGCCTGCTCGGGGTCACCGCGCCCGACCAGATGTGATCCACAACGTCCACGCCCGGCTTCGGGCGGCTGCGCCGGGGGGCCGGGTACGGCTCCCCCGGTTCGGCACGATTTCGCAGAGGAGCCGCGATCATGCGCGCCCACCCCGCCGGACCTCGGCACGCCGAGGTCCTGTTGCCGGGCAGCACCGCCGGGCCGGTCCCGGCTGACGAGGCCGAGCTCGATGAGTTGCACGCGGCGGTGTGGCCACGTGGCGCGCACCGCGACGCCGACGGTGCGGTCAGCTTCGCCGGAACCGACGTGCGCGAGCTCGCCCGCGAGTACGGCACCCCGCTGTTCGTCCTGGACGAAGCCGACTTCCGCGCCCGGTGCGCGGAGTACGCGACGGCGTTCGGCGACCCGACCTCGGTGCACTACGCGTCGAAGGCGTTCCTGTGCACCGAAGTGGCCCGCTGGGTCGCCGAGGAGGGCCTGAGCCTCGACGTGTGCAGCGGCGGTGAGCTGCGCGTCGCGCTGCGCGCCGAGTTCCCGCCGGAGCGCATCACGTTCCACGGCAACAACAAGTCCGTCGCCGAACTGGCCACCGCGGTCGACGCCGGTGTCGGTTCGATCGTGCTGGACTCGTTCCACGAGATCGCTCGCCTCGACCACCTCGCCCGCGAACGCGGCGTGACGCAGCCGGTGATGATCCGGGTGACCGTAGGGGTCGAGGCCCACACGCACGAGTTCATCGCGACCGCGCACGAGGACCAGAAGTTCGGCTTCTCGCTGGCGTCCGGGCAGGCCGCCGAAGCCGCCCGCCGCGTGATCAAGGCGGAGGCGCTCGACCTGGTGGGCCTGCACAGCCACATCGGGTCGCAGATCTTCGACGACGACGGTTTCGGGCTGTCCGCGCACCGCGTGGTGGCGCTGCTGGCCGACCTGCGCGCCGAGCACGGCGCGGCGGCGCTGGAGAAGCTGACGACGGTCGACCTCGGCGGCGGTCTCGGCATCGCCTACACCGCGGACGACGATCCGCTGCCGGTCGACGAGCTGGCCACCCGGCTGCACGACGTGGTCCGCAAGGAATGCGACCTCGCCGGTTTCGAACCGCCGAAGGTCGCCGTCGAACCGGGTCGCGCCATCGCCGGCCCGGGCACGGTGACCGTCTACGAAGTGGGCACGATCAAGGACGTCGAGCTCGACGGCGGTGTGTCGCGGCGCTACGTCAGCGTCGACGGCGGCATGAGCGACAACATCCGCACCTCGCTCTACGACGCGGTGTACGACTGCAGGCTCGTCTCCCGATCCGCTGAAGCGGACCCGGTGCTGTCCCGCATCGTGGGCAAGCATTGTGAGTCCGGTGACGTTGTGGTGCGAGACTGCTGGTTGCCGGAGGACATTGCTCCGGGCGACCTGCTGGCCGTCGCCGCGACCGGTGCCTACTGCTATGTCATGGCGAGCAACTACAACCGTCTGCCCAAACCGCCGGTGGTAGCCGTGCGGGACGGGCGGACGCGACTGCTGCTGCGCAGGGAGACCGAGGACGACCTGCTCCGGCTGGAGGTGTGAGTGATCGAGGACCGTGAGCCGATCCGCGTCGCGCTGCTGGGCTGCGGCACGGTCGGCACCGAGGTACTGCGCCTGCTTCAGGGCCGCCCCGAGGAGTTCGCGGCGCGGACCGGGGCTCCCGTGCAGGTCACCGGGGTCGCCGTGCGGCGCCCCCACAAGCATCCGAACGTTCCCGAGCACCTGCTCACCACGGACGCCGCGGCACTGGTCGACGGCGACGTGGACGTGGTCGTGGAGCTCATCGGCGGCATCGAGCCCGCCCGGTCGCTGCTGCTGCGCGCGCTGCGCGGCGGCAAGTCCGTGGTGACGGGCAACAAAGCGCTGCTGGCCGAGCACGGCTCCGAGCTGTACTCGGCGGCCGACGAGGCCGGAGTGGACATCTACTTCGAGGCCGCCGTCGCCGGTGCCATCCCGCTGCTGCGCCCGCTGCGCGAATCGCTCGCCGGGGACCGCATCAACCGGGTGATGGGCATCGTCAACGGCACGACGAACTACATCCTGTCCGCGATGGACTCGACCGGCGCCGGCTACTCGGAGACGCTCGACGAGGCCGGTCGGCTCGGTTACGCGGAAGCGGACCCGACCGCCGACGTGGACGGGTTCGACGCGGCGGCGAAGGCCACCATCCTGGCCGCGCTCGCGTTCCACACCCGGGTCGCGGCCACCGACGTCTACCGCGAGGGCATTTCGGCGGTGCGCCCCGGCGACATCGCGGCGGCGAAGTCACTGGACCGCACGGTGAAGCTGCTCGCGATCTGCGAGCGCGTCGTCGCCGAGGACGGCACCGAGTCGGTCTCGGCGCGGGTGCACCCCGCGATGATCCCCCGCGACCACCCGCTGGCCAGCGTGGGCGGCGCGTTCAACGCGGTGTTCGTGGAGGCCGAAGCCGCCGGGAGCCTGATGTTCTACGGCCAGGGCGCGGGCGGCGCGCCGAGCGCGAGCGCCGTGCTGGGCGACCTGGTGGCGGTCGCGCGGAACCTGGTCGTGGCGGGCAAGGGCCCCCGCGAATCCGCGCACGCGAAGCTGCCGGTGCAACCGATGGGGGCCACCCCGACCCGCTACCACATCAGCCTCGATGTGGACGACAAACCGGGCGTGCTCTCCCAAGTGGCGGCCACGTTCAACGACAACGATGTGAGCATTTCGGTGGTGCGCCAGGCGGGCCGCGGCGAAGAGGCCAGCCTGGTCGTGGTCACCCACACCGCGACGGACGCCGCGCTCAAGTCCACCGTGGACAAGATCGCGCAGCTGGCGTCGGTGCGGGAGGTCGTCAGCGTGATGCGCGTGGAAGGTGAATCGTCGTGACTTCGAACATCCAGAGCGCGCCCACCGGGGCGAGGGCGGGCTGGCCCGGCCTCATCGAGGCGTACCGGGACCGCGTGGAGATCCCCGAGGGCGCCCGCGTGGTGACCCTGCAGGAGGGCAACACGCCGCTGGTCGCCGCGCACCACCTCTCCGAGCTCACCGGGTGCGAGGTGTACCTGAAGGTCGAGGGCGCGAACCCGACCGGCTCGTTCAAGGACCGCGGCATGACGGTGGCCATGACGCACGCGCTCGCCGCGGGCAGCAAGGCCGTCATCTGCGCCTCCACCGGCAACACCTCCGCCTCCGCGGCGGCCTACGCCTCGCGCGCCGGGCTCACCTCGGCCGTGCTGGTGCCGCAGGGCAAGATCGCGATGGGCAAGCTGGCGCAGGCCGTCGCGCACGGCGCGAAGATCCTGCAGGTGCAGGGCAATTTCGACGACTGCCTGGAGCTGGCCCGCAAGACCTCCGCCGAACACCCGGTGACCTTGGTCAACTCGGTGAACCCGGTGCGGCTGGAAGGCCAGAAGACCGCGGCCTTCGAGATCTGCGACGTGCTCGGCTCCGCGCCGGACGTGCACTGCCTGCCGGTGGGCAACGCGGGCAACATCACCGCCTACTGGAAGGGCTACGCGGAGTACTCCGCGGACGACGTCATCGCGGCCACTCCGCGCATGTTCGGCTTCCAGGCGGCCGGTGCCGCGCCGCTCGTGCACGGCGCGCCCGTGACGAACCCGGAGACGATCGCCACCGCGATCCGGGTCGGCAGCCCCGCGTCCTGGCAGCACGCGGAGGCCGCGAAGAGCGCCTCGAACGGGTTGTTCTCCGCGGTCACCGACGAGGAGATCCTGCACGCCTACCGGCTGCTGTCGTCCCGGGAGGGCGTGTTCGTCGAACCCGCGTCCGCCTCCAGCGTGGCCGGTCTGCTGGCCACCGCCGAGGACGGGCGGCTGCCGCGCGGGTCGAAGGTCGTCTGCACGGTGACCGGGCACGGGCTCAAGGACCCCGACACGGCCCTGTCCGGCATGGTCGAGGTCGAGCCGCTGCCGGTGGACCCGCGTGCCGTGGCCACCGCGCTGGAACTGGTGTGAGCCTGCGAGCGGGCGGCGGAGTGCGGGTCGTGGTGCCCGCCTCCACCGCCAACCTCGGTTCCGGTTTCGACGCGCTCGGCATGGCGCTCGCGCTGTACGACACGGTGCACGTCGCGGTCACCGACGGCCCGGCGGGCAGCGCGCAGGTGGTGGCCGAGGGCGAAGGCGCGGGTTCCGTGCCCACCGACCACGAGCACCTCATCGTGCGCATCCTGCACCGCACGTGGGCGGAGCTCGGCGTCCCGGCCCCGGCCGTCCGGTTGCGCTGCCACAACACCATTCCGCACTCGCGCGGCCTGGGCTCCTCCGCGGCGGCCATCGTCGCGGGCATCGCCGCGGCCCACGAGCTCGCCGGTTTCCCGCTGCGGGAGAACAAGAACCTCGAACAGGCGCTGCACCTGGCGGCCGAGTGCGAGGGCCACGGCGACAACGTCGCGGCGAGCCTGCTGGGCGGCGTGGTCATCGCCTGGCGCGACACCGACCGGTTCCGGGCCGCGTCCCTGCCCGCGCACCCCGGCCTGCACCCGATCGCGCTCGTCACCGCCTCCGAGTCCACCACGCACACCACTCGCGGCCTGCTGCCCGAGCAGGTCCCGCACGCCGACGCGGCGTTCGCCGCGGGCCGCGCCGCCCTCGCCGTGCACGCCCTGACCAGCGATCCTTCGCTGCTGCTGGCCGCCACGGCGGACCGGCTGCACCAGGACTACCGGGAATCGGCCTGGCCGGGAACGGTCGAGCTGGTGCGGCGGCTGCGCGCGGCCGGCGTGCCCGCGGCGGTCTCCGGTGCCGGGCCGACGGTGCTCGCGCTACCCGCGGGCGGCGAGCTCCCCGACACCGTCGACATCACCGGATTCACCGCGCTGCGCCTTCCGGTGGATCGGCATGGCGTTCAGGTGATATCGGAGCCCACTTCGCCGGAATGACCGCCCGGCCCGACCATTCCCGCCGGTGTGGTGGTACAAAGGACATGTCGGCAGAACGTCAGTGCTGTTCGGCAGGTGTTTCGACTCGGTGAGTGCTGTGGCGCGGCCGGTGTTTGAAGACACTGTGATCAAATGAGAGCATGCCGCGCTGCTGGAGGTTGTTGCACCTCGGTGGTGGGGCGTCTACCCTCAAGGTCAATCAGTCACCGCGCGCAGGGCGCCGGTGCCGTAACCGGGGCATCGTTCTCCGGGGCACATCTCTCGCTAGTGAATTGGGCTCCGCTCCACGTGGGTGAAGATCAGGATCGGCGAGTATCCGGTCGCGGTGACAGAGGCAGGAGTTGTCAACTCAATGGGGTTCGCGCGGGGCTTCCGACCTGTGAGTCCCGGCCGACGCAGCGTGGGGGCCTGACCGTGACGGTCACGTTCCTGGAGCGATCGACGCCGGTTCGGCGCACCCCGGTGCCTGTCGTCCCGATTCTGCGCAGCGGTATATCGGGCCGGACCGGAAATCACAGCGCTCCCCATGAACGACAACACCTGAGTGAGGCGGCAGCAAGGCGTGCATCGGCGAGTGTGGATCGGAGTGGATGCGTCGCACGTGCACCGTGGTTCTGACACGCAGAAGCGTGAAAACCGCACCGCGTAACGGCATTCGGACGAGCACATGACCCGGGTACCTCCCACCGCCCGGTGCTGCTGGTTCCGCCTGGTCGCCGACGTCGATCGAGCCGCGCGTGCGTGTTGAACTCGACCGGCATCAGGCTGGTAGCACAAAAAGGCCGTCCGTTGACAAGAGCGGGCGGGCAATCCGCTGGGTCGCGTAGGAGGCGCGGTCCGGTCAGGAAGGACATTCGTGAGCAACACCGAACTGTTGAGCAGCGAGACGACCAACGGCGTCTCCCAGGCTGGCCAGCAGGAGTCTGAGCAGCCGGCCGCGGGCGCCGAGACCAATGGCGCCCCGCGTCGCCGCGGAGGACTGTCCGGCATGGTTCTCGCCGAGCTGCGACAACTTGCCGGGGAACTGGGGATCGACACCAGCGGTCTGCGCAAAGGCGACCTGATCGCGGCCATCAAGGAACGGCAAGGCGGCGCGCCGGCCCGTTCCCGCCCGGCCAAGCAGCCCGCGCAGGAAAGCGATGCGGCGCAGGAAAGCGCGCCGAGCCGCGGCAAGGCCCACCAGCCCTCGCTCGACGAGTCCGATTCCGCGCCCCAGCAGCAGGAGGCGGCCGCGACCCCGGATTCCGGCACGAACGGCTCCGCGCCGACCCGCGGACGTTCCCGTCGGCAGCAAGGCGCCGAGCAGGGCGGCGAGGACGAAGGACGCCGCGGCGGCAATCGGCGCCGTCGCTCCAACAACCGCGGCGGCAACCAGGACCAGGACGGCGAGCGCGGCCAGGACCGGGGCGACCGGCAGGACAACCGGGGAGACCGGCAGGACCGGGGCGACCGGCAGGACCGCAACGACCGCGGCGGCCAGGACAACCGGGAGCGCCAGGACAACCGGGGCGGCCAAGACCGCAACGACCGGCAGAACTCCCGGCAGCAGCAGGACAAGCAGGACAACCGCCCGCAGGACGACTCCGATGAGGACGGCGGCCGCAGGCGCGGACGCCGGTTCCGGGACCGCCGGCGCAACCGGGGCCGCGCCGAAGGCGGCGGCAACGAGCCGGAGGTGCGCGAGGACGACGTCCTGCTGCCCGTCGCCGGCATCCTCGACGTGCTGGAGAACTACGCGTTCGTCCGCACGTCCGGCTACCTCGCCGGGCCGAACGACGTGTACGTCTCGCTGTCGCTGGTCCGCAAGTACGGCCTGCGCCGCGGCGACGCGATCAAGGGCGTCATCCGCCAGCCCCGCGACAACGAGCAGCAGCGGCAGAAGTTCAACCCGCTGGTCCGCGTCGACGCCATCAACGGCCTCGAGCCGGACGCCGCGAAGGGGCGGTCGGAGTTCCACAAGATGACTCCGCTGTACCCGAACGAGCGGCTGCGGCTGGAGACCGAACCGCAGAACCTCACCGGGCGGATCATCGACCTCGTCATGCCCGTCGGCAAGGGTCAGCGCGCGCTGATCGTCTCGCCGCCGAAGGCCGGTAAGACGATGGTGCTGCAGGCGATCGCCAACGCGATCACCACGAACAACCCGGAATGCCACCTCATGGTGGTGCTCGCCGACGAGCGCCCCGAAGAGGTCACCGACATGCAGCGCTCGGTCAAGGGCGAGGTCATCGCCTCCACCTTCGACCGTCCGCCGTCGGACCACACCACGGTGGCCGAGCTGTCCATCGAGCGGGCCAAGCGCCTCGTCGAGATGGGACACGACGTGGTCGTGCTGCTCGACTCGATCACCCGCCTCGGCCGCGCCTACAACCTGGCGGCCCCGGCGTCCGGCCGGATCCTCTCCGGTGGTGTCGACTCGACGGCGCTGTACCCGCCGAAGCGCTTCCTCGGCGCTGCTCGCAACATCGAGAACGGTGGCTCGCTGACCATCTTCGCCACGGCGCTGGTGGAAACCGGGTCCACGATGGACACGGTGATCTTCGAGGAGTTCAAGGGCACCGGCAACGCCGAGCTCAAGCTGGACCGCAAGCTCGCCGACAAGCGGTTGTTCCCCGCCGTCGACGTCGACGCCTCCAGCACCCGCAAGGACGAGATCCTGCTCTCGCCCGACGAGCTCGCCGTGACCCACAAGCTGCGCCGGGTGCTCGCCGCGCTCGACGCCCAGCAGTCGCTGGAACTCCTGCAGGACCGGTTGCGCAAGTCGCGCACCAACATCGAGTTCCTGATGCAGGTCGCCAAGAACACCCCCGGCGGCAAGGACGACGACTGACCGTCGCCCACCCGCCGAAAACCGGCCCGCACCCCACAGGTGCGGGCCGGTTTTTTCGCGCCCCGGTGCGAGCAAGGGAACCTTTCTGTCACCGGTGCGAGCAAGGGAACCTTTCTGTCACCAGGTCAGCCCCTGGCATCGGCGGGCGCACTCGGCGGGCTCGACCTGCAAGGTGGCGTGCTCGATGCGGTAGCGCTCGGCCAGCAACCGCTGCGCGGACACGAGCACGTCGCCGTGGTCGGCTTCGGCCGGAGTGGTGAGGTGCGCCGACGCGACTTCCATGCCGGAGGTCAACGTCCACACGTGCAGGTCGTGCACTTCGTTCACGGCGGGCAGTGCGGCGAGGTCATCGCGCATGGCGTGCACGTCGACGCCTTCCGGCGCCTGCTGCACCAGGATCCGCAGGGCCTGCCGCGCCAGCTTCCAGGTGCGGGGCAGCACGAACAGGCCCACGGCGACGGCGACGATCGGGTCGACCAGGTACCACCCGAAGGCCCAGGCGAGCGCTCCCCCGATCAGCACACCGACCGATCCGATGGTGTCGGCCAGCACCTCCAGGTACGCACCGCGCAGGTTGAGGCTCTCCTCCGCGCCTTCCCGCAGCAGCAGGAACGCCACCACGTTCGCCGCGAGCCCGGCCGCGGCGGTGAGCATCATCGGCAACCCGGCCACTTCGGGCGGCTGCTGGAAGCGGCCGATGGCTTCGATCAGGATGTACCCGGCGACGCCGAACAACAGCACGGCGTTGGCGAGCGCGGCGAGCACTTCGATGCGGTACCAGCCGAAAGTCCGCTTGGCCGAAGCGGGACGGCCCGCCGCGGTGATCGCGGCGAGCGCCATCCCGACGCCGAGGACGTCGGTGAGCATGTGCCCCGCGTCCGACAGCAGCGCCAGCGATGAGGTGAGGTACCCGACGGTCGCTTCGAGGACGAAGAACGCCAGCAGCACGCCGAACGCCATCGCCAGGCGCCGCGAGTAGCGCCCGGAGGCGCTGGCTGGTCCTGCTGCCGTCCCGTGGCCGTGGCCATGCCCCATCACGAGCCTCCCATCCGCACGACACCATGATATATAGCGAGATGCGCATGAATGCAACCATGCATCCACTTGCTGGACGCGCCGATCACCGCGCGAACCGTCACCCCCTTCCGGTGCGCACCTGCGCGTGCGCTAGGCTGAATCACGTCAACAACAGAAAGCCCTCGTAGCTCAGCGGATAGAGCACTGCCCTCCGGAGGCAGGTGTCGCAGGTTCGAGTCCTGCCGAGGGCACCCAGGTCACAGCGTTATAGAGCCTCTGCAAAATCACTCGCGGGGCACATTCGGGGCACTCACCGCCGCATCCATTCGATCAGCCACGTCGTTGAGCCGATCGGGAAACAGGTGCCCGTAAAGATCTAGCGTCATCGTCGCGGTCTTGTGCCCCAGCATCTGCTGCACCAGCTTCACATCCGCGCCCGAGGCGATCGCCAGCGACGCCGCAGTGTGCCGAAGCTCGTGTGGATGGAACCCGGCCGGTCCCACGTCCCGGACCGCAGGATCGAAGACGTTCCGCCGGAAGTTCCGCACGCGGAGCACGCCGCCTTGCGGAGCCATGAACACCAAGGCGTCATCCGCCCGCCCCTCGATCCGAGGCCGCAGCTCCTCGACGAGGAATCGAGGCAGCGGAACCGAGCGCCGCTCATGCGTCTTGGGTGAGCCCCACACGAGCGCCCCGTTGACCTCCGTCACCGACTCGGCCACGAGGAAGCGTCGGCGGACTAGGTCCACGCGCCCGACCTTCAGGCCCGCCAGCTCACCCCATCGCAAGCCGGTGTAGGCCAAGAACCGGATGACCACGCCATAGGAACCGCACCGTTCCGCCAGCTTCGCGACCTCGGCATGATCAAGGTAGCGGTGATCCGGCAGGCTCGGCCGAGGCAATCGAATCCCCTCGGCGGGATTTCGCGCGAGGCGTCCGTCTCGCACGGCCCACGCGAGCACCTGCGAAAACACGCGGTGCACCTTCACCACCGACGCGGGCGACCACTCCCCCGCCAGCCCGGACACCCAGGCTTGAACATCAGCGTGTTTCACTGCCGAGAGCCGCACCCGGCCCCACTTCAAGACGATGTGCCGGTTGATCGCGATCTCGTACCGGGCGAACGTGGAGCGCGCGAGGTGCCCCTGAGCTTGGAGCCAGCGGGCCGCCCACTCCCCCACGGTGATCTTCCCCGCATCCGGCGAGACGTAGGTACCGGACATCATGCCGTGCTCAACCGTTGTCGCGTACTGCTCGGCGTCGGCCTTGCGCTGGAAGGACTTCTTGCGCTGGGTGCCGTCCGCCTCGCGCCAGCGAAGTAGCCAGCGGGCGCCCACCCCGTACCGGTCGGTCCGCTGCTGCTTGCCATCCGGACCTTTGCGGTGCCAGCGATCATCGATGTCGGCCATCAGATGACCCCCTCGGGTTGTGCGTCGAACCAGGCTTCGACGTCTTCCGGCCGGTAGCGAACGTGTTTGCCGACGCGCTTTCCAGTGGGGCCGGTGCCTCGGGTGCGCCACTGGTAGACGGTGCCCACGGGCACACCGAAGAACTCGGCCACGTCGTTGGGTCCCCACAGCTTTTGCATGATCAGTCCTTTCGTTCGGTGGAGTGCCGGTGTTTGCGGGTGTCGCGTCGTCGTTGGGCGATGCCTTCGGCGATGTCGCGTTCCTCTGGGGTGCGGTGCCCGACGCTGGTCATGTCCCAGTGGTTGACCACCGTCACCGACTCTTCGGTGACGCCGAGTTCGTCGAGGGCGGCTTCGAGTCGGAAGCGCTGCCGGTCGCCACGGATTTGCTTGAATGTCGTGGAGAACGCCTTGGACTTGCTGAGGAAGTGGCCGCGGAAGGCGAGCATGTGGCACCAGCGCCGCAGGTTGAGGTGATCCAGCTCCTCTAGGACGCCGAGGGTCCAGGTGGTGCGCATGAGCTGCTTGTAGTGCTCGTTGATCCGGAGCTGTTCGATGTGGGCGTCGGAGCGGATCGGCCGGTCCGCCGCCTCGGATTTCCCGGTGCCCTTGGTCGCGTACTTGGCCACGTAGGACGAGAGGCGGTCGTCGGTGATCTCGCCGTCGCCGTCCTCGAAGTCCGGGGCGTTCGCTGGCTTGATGGTGCGGACGTCGATCTGACGGCCCCAGGCCAGTTCGCGCGCCTGGCCGTCGACCTCCGGTGTGGTGATCTTGACCTGTGCGTGCGCGGCGTGAATGGCGTCGGCGAGCAGTTCGGGCGTAGCCCACGCCGGGGCCTTGTCTGAAGCGCCGCCGGGTCCGTCGAGGCGGATCACGGCGTGGAAGTGGATGGCGCCGCGTCGCTGGTATTCGGCGACTTTCGCGTAGGACAGCCGGGCGTGGTCGGCGAAGTCCCGGACCCGGATTCCGGCGGCTTTGGCGAGGTGGCGGCGTAGGGCGATGACGAATCGGTGCCAGAGCTGTCCGGCGTGTGCGTTGAACAGGACGTGCCCGGTGTAGTCGTACCGAGTCGGGAACCGGGGCTGTCCGTCGTCACGGACCGGACCGAACGAGGGGGCCGTGAGGGTGAGGAAGACCCTCGGCCGTTCGGTCACGTGCTCGGGGACGCCCTTGGTTCCGCCGGACAGGCCCGCGCGGAGGAGGTGGTAGGCGTCGGCGGCGTAGCGGTCGGAGCAGGCGGCACAGACCGATTCGCGGCGGTTTCCGCAGGGCACCATGACGTGTCCGCCCTTGTGTGCGAGGACCTGGCTGGTGGTGTTGTCGGTGACGGTCCAGGCGCCGGTCATGCGGACGGGGTGGGTGCATCCGCCGGTGGCTTCGACCTGTTCACGCCAGCGGCCGTAGTCGTTGCTGTGGAGTCGTCGTTGGTAGCGGTCCACGACCGCCCGGTCAGTACGCACCATCGGGGGTGGTCCTTTCGAACATGACGAAGGCGGAGCACCACCGGTCGCAATCGGTGGTAGTGCTCCGCCTTCGAGGGGTTGTGCTTATTCAGTTGTGCCGACGGTTTCCGGCCGTCGCGGCCGGTTTATGCGGTGATCAAGTCGGCGTGGATGGCTGTTGCCATCGCGTCCGGGACCTTCACCACCTGTTGCACGTCTGCCGGGGCGAACCTGCGGCCTTCTTCTGCGGCCTGGTCGCGGGCACGCTTGAGCGCGTCGATGACGTGCGTCGGAAGACGCGGACCGCGTTTCATGGGCTCGGCCGGAATCGCCGGAGGCGTCGGCGTGGGTGCTTCGGTCGTGGCCGGAGTCGGGGCCGGCTGCGGGACGACTTCCCTGGTTTCCGCAGGTGAGTCATGCTCTGCTGCGTCGGCGTAGCCCTGCATCACGACTTGCCGTGACCGTGCCTGAATCACCGGGATCACTTCGGCGAGCCCGTAGACGACCACGGGAATGATCAGGTGCACCGCCAGCGAGCCGAGCTGGAACCGGGCCGGGTCGAGTTGCGGGATCACGTTCATGAACAGCGTCGTGCTCAGCAAGACGCGCTTGATCCGTGTCCACCAGTGGTGACCAGGCTCGACACCGTGGGACAAGATGACGGCTTCGAAGTTGAGCAGCAGGATCAGCAGCCCGGCGAACATCGGTTCCACCGTCCAGGCCGCCCACCACACCGGATCACCCGTGCCTGCGTCCCCGGCGAGGAAAGCTTGAACCCCGGTGGTGGTGAACGAGAGCCCGAGGGCGAGGAAGAACCAGAGCCCGGCCACGGTGCGCCGCCGGGTGCGTTCCATCGCCACGGCGATCAAGTCCGGATCGAGGGACAGGGGGCGGAGTCGTTTGGACTCGGCGATGCGTGCCCCCAGCCGCTCCACCCGCCGAGTCCGCCCCGACCCGCGATCAGCGTTCTTGCGGAACGGCCACATCACGCGCCCCTTTCCTATTCTTCGGTTGTGGTGGTGATCAGGGACTTCACGCCCTGCACGATCAGTGCGAGCACGAGCAGCACCAGGAGCCCGGCCGCCGGACCGGCCAGCACCCACACCAGCGCCACCGCCCCGAGCGCGAGCAGGCCGGACAGGACGAGGACGCCTAACGAGGCCAGCGTCAGATGAACTTGGAACATGGCGAATCTCCTTTGACAGAAGGGGAAACTGCACTTCGAACTCAGGCGGCGTCGTGGTCTTCGTCGTCGCCGTCGAAGGTGTCGATGTGTTCGATGTCGGCTTCGGTGATCTCCGCGATCGCGGTGCGCCGGGGCGCCGGGCGGCGCTCGGTGCGGCGCAGAGGCGTGACCGTGCAGTAGGCGACGAGTGCGGCGATGTCGTCGTCGCTGGTGAACGCGGCCCTCACGCGGAGGGGTTCGCGGCGGCCGTCGTGTTTGACGTAGCCGACGCCCGGCATGATCTCCGGAATCTGATCCGCCAGTGCCCCGCGGTCGCGGACACCTTCGCCCAAGGTCATGTCGACGTAGGAGGCTTCGTCGAGGCGTAGGGCGATCTTGGTGGGGAACAGGCCCCGCATCGGCACGTTGTCCTTATGCGGCTCCTGCACCGCCCCCACAACCCGGCCCAACACGGCCCGGTACTGGGTCAGTGCTTTACCCAGCAGGGGTTCGAATTCGCGGGCAATGTCGCGGGAGCAGTACTGCGTCATCGCGGCCAACTCGTCGACGATCAGCACATCCATCGGCGTCTCAGCCGAGGCCGTCGCGGTCCGGATTCCCCTGCGGCCGAGGTCTTCCTTCCGTGCGTCCAAGGTCTCGACGTACTCGCGCATGAGTTCCAGGCCGGTGACGTCGCTGTCGGCGAACCGGTGGAACATCTCCCGGCCCGCGCCGAACTCCATGCCGCCCTTGGGGTCGATCACCCACAACCGCACCGACCCCGCCCGGATCAACGGCGCGAGCTGCCGGATCAAGCCCCACAACCACGAGCCCTTCCCCGAACCGGTGGCCCCGGCCAACAGGATGTGCAGGCCGCCCAGGAGGTCGAGGGCGAAGTCTCGGCCGTACTCGGTCCGCCCGATCACCAGGCGGCCCAGATCCACCGACTCCACCGACTCCGGCAGCGCAGGCAGCGGGATGGGCATCTCGTCGAACGGTTCGCGGCGCTGGAAATCCAGGCTGATCACACCCGGCTTCAGCGTCCGCACCGTCGCCCGCCGAGCCCGATAGGCGTTGGCGAGGCGTTCCAGGACGGCTTCGAAGTCGCCGGGTTCCTGGGTCTTGACCATGCGGATGCGCACGTGGTCCCAGCACCACGACGACGACACCCGCAACACCTTCGGCGCCCACGACCGCCCCCGGTGATCAGTCACCACCAGGCCCGCCCGGTAGGCGAGGTCGAACCACTGACGCTGGTAGACCGCCCACCGTCTCCACCACGCCCGCAACAACCGGCCCGCGAACCGATCGAACGTCGGACGGTCCAGCAAGCACCACGAGGCACCGGCCACCACAGCGACACCGGCAGCACTGAGCACCACCAGGTAACCCAGCCACACCACCGACGCACCCAAAACGACCGTGCTCGTCATCGAGCGCGGATGCCGCGCCACCCACTTCCCTGCTGCCCGTGCTGGAGTCGTTCCTACTGCTGCCCGTGTGTCCGTCATGTTTTCTCCCCGGAAAAGAAAATGGGGTGCCGGACTCGGTGAGGAGCCCGGCACCCCGATGCCGATGTGTTCTGGTTTTTAGCTGCGTCGTTCGGCCATCTCCAGCTGTGCGATCACCTCACCCACAGCCGTTTTCACCGCGCGCAATTCGGAAGCGACTTCCTTCGGTGTCCCGAATTTGCGCAGGACTCGGTTCATCGCGGCCATCGAGGAATCGATCCGCCGCACCGTCCCGTACACGCTCTCGCCCCGTGTCATCACTTGTATCCCTTCGCCACCACGGCCCCGCCGTGCTCGGCCAGCGCGTCCCGCAACCTGCTCAACGCCACCTGCGCCTGTTGCGCCTGGTCCTCGATATCGGCGAACCGGCGTGCGTCGACGATGTCGTCTTCCAGGAACGCCACCCGGCCCAAGTCCTGGTCCAGCTCATCCACGAACCGCGCCAACACCTCCAGACGTGTCACCGCCGCCGACGCCGGACCCACCCGCTTCAACGCCTGCTCCATCGCCACGATCGATCACCCCTTCCTTTCTTGTCACTCGCCGTTGTCGGCGAGATACCACCGGCCACCCACGCAGCCGGAACCGTGAAACCAGAAATCCCGATCAGAACGAACCCGCATCATCTGGTCCTCTCAACATGGACAAGGCCATGAAGACCCCCGAGCCACCAGCAACACCCGGCGACTCGGGGACCAACAAAGCCCCACCGGCACACACATTCGTGCCGGAAAAAGGCATAGATCGGCCCACTATGGAATTCACCAAAGAACAAGCAGCCCACGAAAACGGCTTGAAAAAGAGAGTTCTACGAAAAGGTATTCACGCCGGAACTGGCGGAGATCAGACCAGCGGAGTCACGCCCGCCGCCCGGTAGGCGAGCCCGGAGGCGTAGCGGCCGTTGCGCTCGGTCTGCCACGGCGACACCGTCGCGTCGATCAACTGCACGTACGTGCCCTCTTCGAACCCGTCACCGGGGTCGGCGGTCAGGGTCACCTTGATCTCCTCGCCCTTCTCCGCGAACTGCCCTTCCTGCGGGCGCTTCTTCGCGAACAGCGACACCACGAAGTGCTGAACCCCAGACCGGTCCGTCACCACCTCTTCGACGCCGTTGTCGTTCTCCCGCATCTTCAACGCCGGGGACTCCGTCACCATCAGCTTGTAGCCCTGCAAGTTCACCGGGATGTTCCGCACCACTGCCTCCAAGAGCTTCGATCGTTTACCCCCCTAAACCCTCCGGCGAGCAAGGCCGCCGACGTGTTGAGGGGGTCTAAACACAAGCTAGGCGCTTCCGCGAGACCTGTCAAGGGGGTCTAAACTTGGGGTATGACGACGCGGGACGAGTTCGAGGCGGTCCGCCGGGAGGCCGACCCCATCCGACGCGGCCTGCGCGCCACAGAGCTGATCACCACGTACCAGCAACGCGCCGCCGAGTTGGCTCGCCTACGCAAAGCTGCGATCGAGGAAGCTCACCGTGATCTGGACATGAGCTACACCGAGATCGCGACCGCTCTCGGGATCACCAAGGGCCGCGTCAGCCAGGTGAAGAAGGACGCCGCCGGTCCCGAACGGGTGATCTTCGGCGTCGGACCGGTCAGCATCGGTATCCCCTACCGCTACCAGGTCACCGACCGCGAGCGCCCGCTGATCGCCGCCGAGGACTCCGCAACCCAAGCCCAGTTCGAGGACCTGTTGGGCGCAATGCGGTTCGCGGTGGACAAGTTCCACGTCGGCCCGGAGACCGAGGAGCTTCCTGCCGGTGATGCCCTGGTGGTCTGCGGCCCGAAGTCCGCACCGGTCGCAGGCGCACTGCTGGCCGAGGACGAACGCGCAGGACTGGTCAAGGACGGCGGCCGTTGGTGGTTCGAGCACCGTCCCACCGGCGAGCGCTACGGCTCCCCCGCCGACGATGACGAACCGAAGTCCGCGGACATCGCCTACGTGGCCCGGCACCGCTACGACGACCGCGTGATCGTCCACGTCGCCGGAATCCACGCGATCGGATCCCTCGGAGCGGCCCACTACCTGACCGCGAACCTCGCTGAGCTGTTCCGCCAGGTTGGCGACGTCTCGTTCAGCCTGGCGGTCCGCTGCACCTACGACGGCCTGAACATCACCGGTAGCGAACTCGCCGCCGGCCCTTTCGCGTGGTGACCCGATGCGCATCGAAACGGCCCAGCTGCCCGACTACGCCGACAGCGACGACAAGATCCTGACCACCGAGAACGCGGTGATCGTGCTCGACGGAGCCTCGGCGTTCCGCCCGGTCCCCGTCCCGGCAAGCCTGTACGCGGCCACCCTTGGCGAAGCCCTCCAACTCCGGTTGAGGCGAGAGCCTTCCGCGGATCTGCGCGCAGTCCTCTCCGAGTCGATCCAGGCAACGACCGACGTGCTGGAACTGACACCGGGCGACTCGCCGTCGAGCACGGTCGCGATCGTGCGCCGCAGTGGCGACCAGGTCGATGAGCTCGTTCTCGGCGACAGCCCGATCATCACGGCCGCAGGGGTGTTCGAGGACCCCAGGCTCGATGAACTTGAACTCCCCGAGCGACGTGCTTACCGAAATCGACTCGCGTCCGGAGCGGGCTACGACGAGCACCACCGCGCCATGCTGCGAGAGCTGCAAGACGCCCAAGCCGAACGGCGAAACCGTGAGGGCGGGTACTGGATCGCCGAGGCCGCGCCAACGGCGGCTGCTCACGCGTTGGTGCGGTCGTGGAACGTCCACGAAGCACCGTGGGCCGTGCTGGCCACCGATGGCGCGTTCAACACGATGACCCACATCGAGACCGACGACTGGCCCCGCGTGGCCGGGATGAGCTCTGCGGAATTGTTCGCCGAGCTAGAGCGCTGCCAAGCGTGGGAAGCCCACGTGGACCCGGACGGGACGGACCTTCCACGGTCGAAGCGCCACGACGACAAGGCCATCGCCGCCGTCCGCTGGGACGTCTGAGCCCTCAGCTTTCGTCGGGGCCGGCGCGACGCTTCCGGATCTGCTGCCGGACGTCGTCTATGTCCCACCGGTAGTGACCGCCAAGCGTGACCTCGGTCGGGACCAGCAGACCTTCGCGCACATAACGAGCGACGGTGCGCGTGCTGATACCCAGCTCACGCGCAAGGTCACCGGTCGGGACCAGACGAGGTTGCGCCACCCACGAACTGTCGCATTTGGCGCGTTTAGATGCCTATTCCTAGGCTCGTTTGAGTCCTTATGGTTGAATGTCTCGATTGAGTCGTATTGACCTGCGCGATTGGAGGATGGGATGTCCGACGAGTCCCGATCGCTAGCGGTGCTACTGCGCCAGGCTCAGTGGGCGCTCGATGATGCCGCCTTCGACATCGGAGCCGGGCGCGCAACAACCGGCCAGCGCGAGCAGCTGGCAGCCGCCTTAGTCCGGCTCGCCCAAGCGCTCCACGGCGACGAGCAGCCGCTGATTATCGACAGCCGCGGCTGAAGTTCATGACCACCACTCCGCCGCCTGCCGAAGACGCCATCAACGAATCTGCGACAGCGCCGCTAGTTCCGGAACAGGCGACGCCCCAGAGCAGCGAAACCACCACCTGGGAAGACATCGAAGAGGTACGTCGGGAGCACGATCCCGTTCGCCAGGCCACCCGAGCCACCGAGCTGATCAACGAGTGCCGCCGCCGGGTCACAGAACTGGCAGCGCTCCGCCGCAACGCGATCGAACGCGCCCACCGCGTGAACGGCATGACCTACGCCGACGTCGCCGACTCCCTCGGCATCACCAAAGGGCGCATCGCCCAGATCCGGAACGGCCGCACCGAGCAGAACTGACCTACGAAGCAGGGGGCATCGTGGGCAAGCACCGCACCAGAACGGAACCTGCCGGGTACATCACCGCATGGCATGGAGAGCTCTTCCCCGAGACGCCGCCGGAGATCCCCGTCCTGCGTGACACGACTGAGGCATCGCGAAGCCGAAGATGGCCAATGCCAACCGTTCCACTGCTACGACACATCCTGGACAGGCTTTACGAGCTCTAGCAGCACACAAGCGCAAAGCGACTACGTGATCGCTAGGCGCCGCGAGCATCTGAAGTCCGCGGGAGCTTCGTCGGCGACCTGACGGCCAAGTGACCATAGCTTCCGAGGTCACTGGTTCCTGCGACGAGCGTTTTGCCGGTTGATGTCCCGTTGCATCAGCCATTCGTCTTCTGGTGGCTTAAGCCCGCGGAACACCAACGAGTCGAGCCAAAGCCCCTGATACCCATCGGAGAACAACGCAGCTGCGGAAGGCAGCAGCAGCATGCCCACGAGGAACCCACCGCCGGCCGGGATGATGTCGATCCATCCTGCCGCCGCAGCCACGAGCGGACCAAACGTGATCAAGCCTAGGACCGCCATAGAGATGCGCAGTGGCACCAGACGTGGCTCGATGGGAGGTGTCTCGCGTGCCAGTCGCCGCATCGCAATCAGGCGTGCGGGTCCATAGCCGACAGACGCGGCCACAAAGAAGGCCACCAGAGGGCCGAACTCAGTCTTGAGGTTGCCTGCGAGGAGCCACCCGAGGCCGACGAGCGTCAGGATGATCCAGAGAGTGGCTACCACTCGGCGCTTGGTCATCAGCCACCATCCTCGGTGATCCCGTCGTAAAGCTTCTCAGCGCCCCAACTGCCGAGGCCAGAACCTATCGCCGCCACGCCTACGCCAACAACGGCACCAACCGGGCCGCCGACACAAGCGCCGGCCACAGCCCCGGCCAAGATGCCACCAGCAGCACCGCCAGCGAGGTTGAAACCGGCCTTGCCTACCGGTTTGCCGTCGTTGACAACCGCTTCGACTTGGACTCCGGCGGCGATGGCCGTCCCGACCACCGGTACGCCTTTGGCGGTCTTGCCCAGGACACGTGCGCCTTTCGCGTCCAATCCGGTTCGGCCGTACAAGCGGTCGGCCGTCTTCTGGGACTTGACCGCCTCGCCCTGGTGGCGAGTGGACCGCTGTAGCAACTTGTCACGTTGGGAAGCTTTGGCGGCTTGTCCCGCTGGTGTCACCCCGGCAGCGTCGATGGCGCTGTTCGCTTTAGCGGCGCGTTCGTACAGCATGTCGGCGCGTTTGCTGAACGTATCGGCCATGCCCTGCGGTGTGGTGAGTGATCCGCGGGCAATGCCCTCGATGTTCCAGATGGCACCGTTGATCATGTACTGGAGGAACCCGGTTTCATACTTCATCGACGCTTCGAGGGCCTTGTGCGCGTCCTGCTCTTTGCTGCGTGCGTCGGCGACGGTGGCTTTGGCCTCCTCGAACCCTCGAACTTTGCGTTCGTGGTCCGCTTTGGCTTTCGCAGCTGCCTCGAAATCGTGCAACGGCCGCTCGTTCAGGCTAGGGCCGTCGGTTTTGAGGCCAGGCTCGGGCGGCGGAGGCCGTGGCGGTTCGATCGTCGTCGGCGTCAACGTCAGGCCATGCTCGCTGGCGACCTCACGCGCTTGCTTCATCCTCGCGATCACCGATTGCAACTCGTCAGCAAACGTCTCCAGTGCGGCCTTTGCCCGGCTGGTCGCCTCGTCGAGGTCATCGGCGGCCGCACCCTTCTCCTGCATGGCCCGGCGGAAGTTCTCGCCGGCCTCACCAGTCCAGCAGCTTTCCGACTCGCCCCGAACCTGACGAAGACCTGTTCCGACGTCGTGGACCCCGTCGCCAAGTTTGCCGAGTTCGGTCGCGGTCGTCCGACACGACTCAGGCGTACCTTCCACCAGCGTCACCAGCGGCGCGGTCATGTCAGCGGCCCCCAGGAGTGTCGTTCGGCGACAACGGCAATGGCGGCAGCTGAGAAACCGCTTGGTCGTCGGAGCGGATGTACACGCCACCGGCGTTGCTCACTTCGCCCGCCTGGTGCTCAGTGTCGGCAGCCATTCGCGCAATCGACTTGTAGAAGGTGGCCATCGCCTCGGTGACCGGACCGGTCGACACGCCAGCATCCACCTCGCCCGTCGCCGCACCCACGTTGTCACTGAGCCCACTCAACGAAGAGGTGAGCGTGCTAGCCAGCCGGTCTAGTTCCTCCGGCGTGACATTGACCTGCTCTCCCACTCTTACGACCCCCCTGCGCTGAGCTGGCGAAGATCGACGTCCTGAGCAATACCGTCCGCGCCGGTGGCAGCCAGCAAATCCGGCAGGGACTCGGCGGAGAAGGCCACCCACGGCTGACCTTCCCCGCAGCAAGTCACCAGCATTTCCACACTCGTGAACACCGGCAAAGCCAACTCGTCTTCGTCGGTTCGCCGTAGCTGGATCTCGGCGTGCCCATCCTCGTCAGGCTCGGACCCGGTAGGGACGAACACCGGAACGTTCGAACGCACGGGCTGCCCGCCGGGCTCCTCCGACCCACCTGGTTCGTTGACGTTCTCAGCGCCCCAAACCGGCGGGGACACGTACGAACGTCCGTCGGCGCCGAACGCGCTCGACATGTGGCCACACTCCTCACCGGACATCAACGACGCATGCCGCGGCGACCCTAACGACCACACGGACGCCGGAGGTTTATAACCCTAGACATCACCCCAATATCACCCGTGCAGAGCAGTCTTCGATCACCTGCGACCGCTAGCCCCCGCCTGGTCAACGTGCAGCGCTCGATGCTTCGTCAGATGCCGACCAAGCTGCACACACCGAGTCGCAGCGCTCGTGTTCAGAGTTTCTTTTCTTCATCAAGGGCGGCCCCTGCGGGGCCGCCTGCCTGCTGTATGCGAGCCCGGCCAAGCCGGCCGCCGGGCGTGCGGCTGGCGCCGGTCCCGGCGGCCGGCGTCCGGGCGCAATGCGGAAGGCAGGCGGCCGGGAACCACGCAGGGGCCGTATAGAGTTGCGGATCGTCCCGCCAGATTCAATGAACAAGTGTGGCTGGTCTGCGGGAGTGGTCACCTCGGCCACTCCCGCAGACCAGCGTCTCTCTATTGTCGATGTGCTCGCCTCGCTATGGTTTCGTTGCGCGAAAATGCAAGAGAGTCCATCACAAGTAGCCCACGATAGGCGCTATTACAGCACGAAAATGAGTGGGCCTCGCTCTTGACGAGGCCCACTCGCAACTAAAAACAGCATACTGCTTTTAGTGTTAGATGACATTTCGTTGGAGTCATCTAAAACTTAATCAGCCCAAGCGGTTCTCGTGTCATCCCCCAGTGGAATTGAGCACAAAAACCTCTACAAATGGAAGTTTCCCGACTCTCCAAATGTGCGTGAACGCGTTGCTTAAAATCCAAGATTATCCTAGACGGCCCCCTTAGGACTTAGCAAAGATCACTCGCCGCATGGGTACATGGCTTAATCTAAACATATTTAGCATCACAGAATGACGACCTCTCGAGTTGTTCCATCCTTTTCAATTAGAACCTTGGCGCCATCATCCTTTATTGCACTGTAGACGAAGTCGCCGTAACCGACTAGCCGCCGAAGGGCCTCAGTCAAGCTGACGTCTTCATTTTCGATCAGCTTATTTAGTGAATTAGCCATTTCTGTGGATATGGAAACATTGATTCGCTTTGCGCGAGCATGTCCCTTGGTTTCTTGGTTTGAGTATTGCTCTTGCGTGCCAGCGCTCACTGCGATCCCCAATCTGAGCCCTGAGGTGTCCCTTCTTCTGTCTCCGGACACCGCTGAAGTCCCCGGACTTCGGCGGCATCCCCTCCTCTACTGTACCGGAGCGCCCCTATGATGCACTACTATGGTGGCGGTTGCCACCCTAAAAGCTGTGCATCATGCAGCTGGGTGACAGCTAGGTTGGGACACTAGGCGTGGTCGAGGCGTGTACGCTGTGTATCATCGGGTCTGGGTGAAGCTGGCAGCCCGCACGGCGGGGGTGCGGTCGGCGAGCCTGCACCCCGAGAAGTAGCCGGAGAGACGTCCCGGCGTACGCCAGAAAGGATCAAGGTAGATGGGCGATTCGCGGACCCCGCGCCGTCGCACCGACAGTGTTGTCGGTGAAACCTGGAAAGACGAGACTGGTGACAGCGAGCTGAGTAACAAGAAGATCATCGACACGCTGCCGGACCTGCGGTCGCCCCTCTCGGTCCGAGAGGAGGTCGGCCAGCACGCGACCCGGCGGCCGCAAGGGAATGAGTGAGAGTGGTCGAGACGGTTCGGAGGAAAGGGAGGAGGACTCAGAAGAAACTTGGGTCGAGTACGAGACGCCCGACGATGGAGATGTAATCGATCTCGGCACGGAGCGACGTGAGCAACGCCGCCATGTGGCCTCTATGCAGTCTAAGGTTCTTGTCGGAGTGGGCTTTCTGTTCTGCTTTACCCTTCTGACTGTAGTTCTCGGGCGGGCGTTCGGGGCCTTATCGGAGGCCCTTGCCGAGTACTTGATTCATACGATTATGCCGGTTGTGCTGGGGTCTGGGGCTACGATCGTCGGAGCACTGTTTCAATCCGGTAAAAATCTCGATTGAGCCGACCAGAAAGGTGCCAGAGTGCGCGTTCGCTGGCACCTTTCTGGGGCTCGCGCGGCTTGCCTGCTGGCGCCGCTGTGCCTCGATAGGTAATCTCGATTCCCGCATCGCAACTGCACAAAACAATGTTGCGAAGCGTCGATGCTAATCCTGGTTACCGGGTATCGGTCAGGTATACAGCGTTCCCGGGCAGGCCAGCTGATCCGGTGACGCCCGGGGATTGCCGAAGAAGTGCCAATAATCAACGGTCAGCGACGTCATGCGACGTCAAATGATCACGCCCCTGATGGAGAGATCTGCGCAGGTGACCGGCTGTATCGTCAAGTGACGGTAGACGTCGGCCATCATGGATGCCAGAACCGTGGGTTCTGGGTTGGCCACGCGCCAACGGATGGGGCACGTCCGGGGCACACGCGGACCGCAGGTGACCGAGAATGACGACAACTGACCGATGCTCCCAGGCTGGCCGCCGAGTAGGTGGCCAGCCGCGCCCCAGGTAGTTGGCACGGCTGGAACGCCCTCCGGAGGCAGGTGTCGCAGGTTCGAGTCCTGCCGAGGGCACATCGAATAGACGCACAAAACCGCCCCTGGCCAGCAAGAATTCGACCAGGGGCGGTTTTGTGCGTCAGCCACTTCCGGTACGTGTCTGCCGATCTCAGCCGATGGTTACGTGCAATGCGCGTGCACGGCCCTACTGGGCCCGGTATCCGAAGAAGTCCTCCACCTGCTTGCAGGCGATCACGTCTTGCCCGTGCAGGGTCCGAATCTTCGTTCGGGTCAAAGAAGATCACGGAATCAGCGCTGATCGCCTGACAACGTCTAGGGGACTGCGCGGAGCTCGAGCGGGCTGGGACGCCGACCCGGACGGGCACCTCGTCCCCGGCCGGCCGACGCAAGCCACGGGGTGAGGTGAGTCCGCGAACCGCCGGGGCGGCCCGACGCGCCCGAGCACCCGGGCGCGTCGGTTCACACCGGGGTCTGGTCTCCCAGCTGCTCGCCCGCGAGATGGTGCCCTGCTTATGCGGCCGTGTGTCCACCGTCGACGACGACCGTGGACCCGGTCATGTAGCTCGAGCGCGGCGAGGCCAGAAACAGGATCGCCTCGGCAATCTCGCCCGCCTGCCCGACTCGTCCGATCGGGTTGGCGGCCCCCGAGTCCGCGAGGGTGCTCTCTCCTACCTCGTCGAGCAGCGACGCCGTCTGAGTCGCGCCCGGCGCGACGGCGTTGACGCGGACGCCCCGTGAGCCGAACTCGACCGCCCAGCTCCGCGTCAGCGCCGAGAGGGCACCCTTTGTGGCCGCGTACGCGGCATTGCCGGCTTGTCCGGTCATCCCAGCGGTGCTGGTGACGAGGACGATGTTGCCGTGGCCACGCGCCAACATCGCAGGCGCGAGGGCCGCGGTAAGGAAGAAAGGGCCGCGCACGTTCGTATCCATCATCGCCCCGAACAGTGACGGGTCCTGATCGACGGTAGGGGAGAACGGGAAGATTCCCGCGTTGTGGATGAGGACGTCAACAGGCTCGACCTGGCGGGCGAGATCGCGCACGGAGGTCATGTCGCTCATGTCGGCCGCAACGAAGGACGCCTTACGGCCCGTCTGTCGCGCAAGAGCCGATGTCGCTTCGTGGCCGCGTTCGCGGTCTCGTCCCGTGATGGTGAGCTCAGCACCCTCGGCCAGTAGGCGTTCAGCGGTGGCGAAGCCGATGCCGCTGGTCCCACCGGTGAGCAGAATTGTGGTGCCGTCGAATTCCATGGTCGCCCGCTCCTTGTGTGGTGGTGGTGTGGATGAACGTGGCCTGGTTCGCCGAGTGTGCCAAGGCCCGGTGACAACTAGCGCGACCAGAGCCGGTGCTGCGACGACGAGGCTTGTGCCGACTGCACTGATGTCGCAGGTTCGAGTCCAGCCGAGGGCACCCGAAATAACGAGAATGGACAAGGCGCTGATCAGCGTTCTTGTCCAACTTGGTTTTCAAGGGATGTCGATTCGCTCTCTCCCTGAAGACCACATACCGCGCTTCCCCGGTCGAACAGCGCACAAGTCGCCTCAGGCCACGATCGCAGCGAACGCCTCTGACCGGTCAGCGCCCCGCAAGCGTCACTCTCCTTCTGAAGCAGCGCGGAGGACGTTCCGCGCCATTCCCCCGAAGATCAATCCGTGGAACGGGACGAGGCACCACCAGTAGACGTGCCCGGCCAATCCGCGCGGAACGAACACCGCGCGCTGGCGGTAGTGCGATCCGCCCGCCTCACCCGGCGCGACGACGAACTCGAGCCACGCGCGCCCCGGCAACCGCATTTCCGCCCGGAGCCGTAGGAGCCGTCCCTCGTCGAGCGCTTCCACGCGCCACCAGTCGAGCGCCTCTCCCACGCGCAGGCGCTGCGCATGGCGACGCCCCCGCCGCAATCCAACCCCGCCGGAGATCTTGTCGAGAGCTCCCCGCACCGCCCACAGCAGCCACGGGGAGTACCACCCGTGCTCGCCGCCGACGCCCTCGACGACGCGCCACAAGCGATCCGGGGCGACCGGACTCCACTTCTCCCGCACATCCGCGTAGACGGTGCCGCCCGACCAAGCCGGGTCCGACGGCAGCGGTTCGGAAGGAGCGTCCGCCGGGGCCGCGTCCGACCATCGGGTCTCGGTCTCCGCGTTCCGGATCTTGCTCAAGGCCAGCTCGACGGATCTGTCGTAGCCGGTCACACCCCCCGCCGGCCGGGGCACCACCTCGTCGATGTCGCTCTCCGAGCAGACCGCCTCGTGGATGAGGGACTCGATCAGCGGCGCCCCCACCTTCTTCGGCACCGGAGTCACGACGTTGATCCACTGGGCGCTCAGCCAGGGAGTGAGCACACCGACCGGCAACATCCGCCTCGGCGGCAGACCGGCGACGACCGCGTAGCGGCGCATCATCTCGCCGTAGGTCAGGACGTCCGGGCCGCCCACGTCGAAGGAGCGGTTGATCGATCGCGGTACGCGCGACGCCGCGACCAGGTAGTGCACCACGTCCCGCACCGCGATCGGCTGCACCCGGTTGTGCACCCAACGCGGGGTCACCATCACTGGAAGCCGCTCGGTCAGGTGCCGCAGCATCTCGAAGCTGGCCGACCCGGAACCGATGATCACCGCGGCCTGCAGCACGACCGTCGGAACACCGCTTCGCAAGAGGATCTCGCCGACCTCAGCCCGCGAGGCCATGTGCTCCGACAGCTCCTCCACCGGCGGATGCACGCCTCCGAGGTACACGATGCGCTGAACCGACGCCTCCCGGGCCACCTGCCCCATGATCAGCGCCGCTTTCCGGTCCCGAACGGCGAAACCGGACTCGGCCATCGAATGGACCAGGTAGTAGACGACCTCGACCCCCTCGCACGCCGCGGCCACGTCCTCCTCCCGCAACAGGTCCCCGCGAACCACGTCCACCCGATCTCGCCACGGCACGTCCCGCAGCTTCTCCGGATCCCGCACCAGGCACCTGACCTGCCGACCGTCCGCCAGCAACTGCGGCACCAACCGCCCACCGACGTAACCACTCGCCCCGGTAACCAGACACACCATTCCTGCAGCCTGCGCCCACCCACGAGCCCCCGCAGCCCACGGCGAGGAAGGGAACCTTCCTGTCACGGGTGACAGGAAGGTTCCCTTCCTCGCACCACCACGCCGTCCCCGACCGGCGACTTATTGAAAACGAGAGTCATTGTATTGTGGGCTCGGCGCACCGGAAGTCGCGTTCCTCGGCGACTCAGGCGCGAGAGCCCGATGGAGAGCACATGGATCATCAGGAAGAGCATCGAATCGGCGAGTACGTCGTGCGGCGAGCCCGCATCGACGACGTCGAAGGCGCCCGGCGGGTCATGCTCGACACCTTCTACAAGGAGTTCGGCCACGGCTACCACGCCCGCTGGCACTCGGATGTCGTGGACATCGAAGGCGCGTACCTGAACAACCCCCGCCACGCGCTGTTCGTGGCGGTGCGGGACGAGCAGGTCGCGGCGACGACGGCCATCCGCTCCGGCGGCCCCCGCTGCCCACCGCACCCGGAGTGGCTGGCGGCCCGCTACGGGGATGGCCGGACGGCCCAGTTGTTCCGCGTCTACGTGGACCGGGAGCACCGCCGCCACGGCCTGGCGAGCGCACTGGTGTCGATGGCCTGCGACTTCGTGTCGGAGACACCGGAGTACTCGACGATCTACCTGCACACGAACCCCGCGATCGAGGGCGCCGCACCGTTCTGGCAGAGCGCGGCGACGGAGATCTACGACGCCCGCCAGGACCCTCGCTACAGCCCCAGCGTCCATTTCGAGATCGCGATCCCGGGCCGATCGGGAGCGCTTCGCTCGAATCCGGCCGCCCTCTCCGACATCGACTACGCCGGGTGACCTAGTCGGCAAGATCGGGCGACGCGAGCTCCACCCGCTTCAGCGATGACGAACGCACGTTCGACGGCGAACCATGGAGGCATGTTCACCTCCGCGCACCGCACGCCGCCGGGTCGTCCGGGAATCTCCGCCGCACGCTCAGGTTCGAGCGATTCGGCTCGTCGCCGCCTCGATCAGCGCGCACGTCATCGAATGCTGTGGAGCACGCAGCACTTCCGAGGCCGGTCCCCGTTCGACGATGTGGCCCTCATCGACGATCACGACCTGCTCGGCCAGGTCGGCCACCACGCCCAGGTCGTGCGTGATCACCACCAACGCGCACTGCGCAGCGGTCTGGAGCTCCTTCAGCACGCCGAGCAGTTCGGCTTGAGTGACCGTGTCCAGCCCGGACGTGATCTCATCGCAGATCAGGACCCGCGGTTCGGCGAGCAGCGCCCGAACGAGCGCAGCTCGTTGCAGCTCGCCACCGGACAACGACTCGGGCAGCCGTGCCGTGATCTCCGGGCCGAGTCCGATGCGCCGGAACCACCCGTCGGCCTGACTGCGAGCCTCTCGTCGATCAACGCCGCGAAGCCGTTCGGCGGTTCTGGCGACCTGGTCGATGACGGGCGCGAACTCGTTGAACGATGCGCGGGCGTCCTGGAAGACGTATTGGATGTCGGCCAGTTGTGCTCGGGTTCGCCCGCGCAATCGAGCGGCGAGCGGCGTTCCGTCGAGCAGCACTGCCCCGCGCCGGGGCGGGTGCAGACCGGCGAGGCATCGGGCCAGCGTCGTCTTACCGCTGCCGGAACGGCCCACAACCGCGATGCGCTCGCCCGCTGGAATTTCGAGCGACACCGAGTGCAGCGTCTCGGTGAACCTTCCCCGTTCACGGTGGCCGGCGATCAGTTCACGCGCGGAGACCACCGCGGGTGGCGGGTCGGCCTCGCTCGTACCGAGCGGCGCCCGGCTGTCGGGCTGCGACTCGACCAGCAGCCTCGTGTAGGCGTGCGTCGGCGAGCTCAGAACCTCGGTGGCGGGGCCGGATTCGACCACCGCCCCGGCTCGCATGACCAACACGTGGTGCGCCAGCTGCCGCACCACGTCGAGGTCATGGGTCAGCAGCAGCACGGCGATCCCCAGCTCGGCCAGGCTCCGCAGTTCCTCCACGATCTGCCCGCGCGTAAGAGCGTCCTGCCCGGTCGTGGGCTCGTCAGCGATCACCACGACCGGGTCGCACACCAGCGCTTGAGCGAGGAGGATGCGCTGCTGCTGCCCACCGGAGAGCTGGTGCGGGTAGCGGTTGAGCAGGGTGTCCCCATCCGGCAGCTGAGCTCGGCGCAGCGCTGTCGAGACCTTGGTGCGCACCAGTTCCTTGCGCTGCGCGCGCGGAACCGTGCCGATGTGTCGGCGCGCGATCTCGCGCAGCACCGAGCCGACACGGCGGACCGGGTTGAGCGCCGCCGAAGGGTGCTGCGGGATGTATCCGATCCGCCCGGGCGCAGGTGGCCGGTCCGCAGCTACGCGATCGCCGGCCACGACTACATCGCCGTCGACGTCGGCACCGGGCGGGCGTTCACCGAGCAGCGCGAGTCCGGTGGTGGTCTTGCCACTACCGGACTCCCCCACCAACGCGGTGACCTCGCCGGCCGCCATGGCGAACGACACTCCGGCGACCACGGGCCGGGTGTCCAGCGAGACCGTCAGCTCGCCGACATCGACGACGTTCACGCGCGCACCTCTCGCCGCTTCCTGCGCAACAGCTGGTCGAATGCCAGGTTGACCCCCACCGACAATGCCACGATCAGCAGTGCGGGCAGCACGACCGCCCAGGGCTGGAGGAACAAGCCGGTGCGGTTGCGATCCACCATCGCCGCCCAATCGCTGGTCTGCGGGGACACCCCGACACCGAGGAAGCTCGCCGACGCGACGAGGTAGACGGCGCCAGTGAACCTGGTCCCCAAATCCGCGGCCAATGTTCGCACCATCGCCCGCACGACATAGCCGAGGCCGATGCGGACGTGGCTCTCCCCTTGGAGTCGCATCGCCTCGACCGCGGGTCTCGCTGAGATCGCGAGCGCCGAGGCACGCGCGATCCTGATGACATCCGGAAGGTTGATCACCGTGACGATCACGACCAACGCCCACATGACGTTCGGTGCCGTGGAAGCCAGCAGCAGCAACAGGAGCATCGACGGCACCGCCAGGACGATGTCCAACGGTCGCATCACCGCTTCGCCCAGGAACCTGGACCGGCTCATCCCCACCGCCACCCCGATCGGTACCGCTACGAGGTACGTGCACAAGGTCGCAGCCACGGCGATCAGCACCACCGAGCGGCCGCCCAGGAGCACCTCGTTCCACACGTCCCGGCCGACGAAGTCGGTGCCGAACAGGTGCCCGGGCCCGCTGCTGAACGCGATGTCCTTGTCCGAGTTGGCGGACGCGAAGACCGGACCGACCGCCGCGAGCACGATCGGCAGGGCGATCAACGCCGCTGGGATCACGAAGCGCCTCATCCGTCAACCTCCGCGGCCGGCGCCAGAAGGCGAGCAACGATGTCGGCGGCGAGGTTCACCAGCACGGTCACGCTCGCCAGCACCAGGGACAAGCCCTGCACCACCGGGAGATCACGTGCGGAGACCGCCTCGATCAGCGTCGTGCCCAGCCCTGGGATCACGAAGATCGCTTCCACGACGATGACGCCGCCGATCAGCCAGTCGGTGGTCCGCGCGAGTTGTTGCACGGCGGGAACGGCGGCGTTGGGCAAGGCGTGGGCGAGCTGGACGCGCAGGGGTGGCAGCCCGCAACGCCGCGCCTGCTGCACGAAGCCCGAGTGCAGCGCTTCGATCATCCCTGCGCGGATCAGCCTGCTCAGGGAGCAGATAGGACGGAGCAACAGCACCAGCACCGGCAGCACCAGCACCTCCGGACGGCTCAGCAGGGCGCTCCCTCCGACCGCCGTCGGCGGGAACCAGCCGAGCTGCACGGCGAACACCGTGACCAGCAGAATTCCCATCGCGAACTCGGGAACCGAGTACAGGCCGAGGGTCGTGGAGGTGATGACGCGATCGACGAGGCGACCTTCCCTGTTCGCGGCGAGGATTCCGAGGCCCAGCGACACCGGCACGACCAGGGCCAACGTCAGCATCGCCAGCAGAAGCGTGGGGCCGACGGACGAACCGATGATGTCCACGACGGAGCGAGGCCCCACCAGCGACCGGCCGAAGTCGCCTTGGACCGCCCCGAACATCCATTCACCGAGACGGTGCCACCACGGCGCGTTCAGCCCGAGCTGCTCACGCATCAGCTCGATGATCGCCGGATCCGGGTTGTCCCCGGCGGCGGTGACCGCCGCATCCCCCGGCAACGCCTCGGTCAGGAGGAACACCAGCACCATGGCGAGGAAGACCTGAACGACGCCCAGCAGTGCTCGTCGAAAGACGTAGCGCGGAAGGTTCACCCCATCCACACCTTGTCGAACCGTGCCCAGTCCAAGGTGTTCGCCGGCGCGCGGTCATCGATGCCGCCCACCCTGTTCGCCGACGCCACGATCCAGTCCGACACGCCCCACCACAGGAAGCCGCCTTCTTCGAACAGTTCGCGCTGCATCTCCATGTAGAGCTCGGTGCGAGCACGTTCGTCCGATGTGGCCTGCGCCTGGTGGTAGAGCTCGTCGAACTCGCGGCGCTGCCATTTGGTGTTGTTGGTCGTCGAACCGGACAGCAACCGCTGCGAGATGTGCGACTCGATCGGCATCGCTCCGGATCGGTAGCTCACCACGGACCCCCGATCGGCGATGTCCGACCAGTAGGTGTCCTTGTTCCCCAAGGTCACCTTGACGGTCACACCTGCCTGCTTGGCCTGGTCCGCGATGGCCAGCGCGGCTTCGCGTAAACCGGGCGACGCTTCGGAGGTGAGCAGTTCGACCGTCAGGTTCTCCGCGCCCGCCTGCCGCAACAGCGCCCTGGCCTGGTCCAGATCCTGCCGCCGCTGCGGCAACGCGTCGTTGTAGTACTGGTAGTTCTTGCCGAAGAGGTCGTTGGCGACTTCCCCGGATCCCTGCAGCACCGAGCGGACGAGTTCCTCGCGGTCGATCAGGTGGAAGAACGCCTGTCGCACCTCGCGCCGGTCGAACGGCGGGCGGTCCACCTTCATCGCCAACGCGTGGAAGTTGCTCAACGGCAGCCGGTGGATCTGGATCTGACCGGCTTCCTCGTGGCTGCGGGCGGTGGTGGCGGTCAAGTCGTGCGCGTAGTCCGCCTGGTCGCCGAGCAGCGCGTTGACCCTGGCGGATTCGTCATTGCTGACCAGGATTTCCAGCTCGTCGAGGTGTGGTGCGCCGTCCCAGTAGTCCGGGTTCCGCGCCGCGAGGAAACTGCGGCCCGGCTCGAACGAGGTGAACCGGAACGGACCTGAGCCGATGGGCCGGTCGAAGTGCTGCGCGCCCTCCGGAACGATGTAGGCGCCCAGGGTGGCGAGCGCGTTGGGGAACTCCGCATAGGGGCGCTTCAGCCGGAACTCGACGGTGCGATCGTCGATCGCGCGGCTGTTGGCGAGGTCGATCACCGAGAGGCTGGCCTTGGCACGGCGAGTGCTGTCGGGTCGCAGGATGCGCGCGTAGCTAGATAACACGTCGTCGGCGCGCAACGGCTTTCCATCGTGGAACGCGGCCTGCCGGAGCGGGACCCGCCAGGTCAGCAGGTCCGCGCTCGATTCCCACCGTTCGGCCAGCCGCGGCTGCGGCGACATGTCGGATCCGTAGTCCGCGAGCTTGTCGAACAACGCCTTCGCCCTGGCGACCTCGGCGTACAGATCCGTGGTGTGCGGGTCCAGCACCTCATCGGCGCCGCCGCCCGGGAACACCGCGCGCAACCGGCCCCCGGGCCGCGGCGCCCCGGCACTCGAGCCGGAGTTACCCGTCGCACATCCCGACACCCCCGCCGCCAGCGCGGCCGCAGCAGTGAGCCCCAGGAACCCCCGCCTCGTCACCGGGCTCCGATCAGACGAGTACACGGCCGACCTCTCGGACTCCATGCGCAGCCCTCCATTCCGGTTCCGATGCCTTCACCGCCGGCCACCCGACCAGCCACACCAAAAGAAAACGATAATACTTTTCAACAACCCCCGAAAGGGGATCTACCTCACGCCGCGACACCGCGAGGAAGGGAACCTTCCTGTCACGGGTGACAGGAAGGTTCCCTTCCTCGCACCACGAACTCAGGTGGTGCGCTGGGCGATGAGGTGGAGGCGGTCGCCGGACAGGGCGGTGCTGAGGTCCGCGCTGGGGTGCCAGGTCGGGTCGGTGCGCGGGCCGGGGTGGTCGAACATGGCGAGCACGTCAAAACCCGCTTGGGCGAGGATTCGGCGGAGTTCTTGTGGGAAGAGCAGGCGCCAGGCGGATCTTTGGGTGAGTTCTCGGCCGCAACCCGGCCAGTCCCATACCCGTTCCCGTCGCAGCAATTGCTCGGCGTGGTCGATCCACAGCCGGGTCCGGGACCGGTACGCCGCCCCTTTCCACTGCACGGACCGTTCCCGGATTCCGTCGAGCAGCTCGGAGTTGCCGAGGAAGAAAGCCCCGTTGCGCATTTCGGCGATGAGCAGCCCACCAGGTCGCAGGTGTGCGCGACACCGGTCGAGGAAGTCGTCGAGATCGGAATTCGTGTGGCAGTACAGGAATGCGCTGTCGAGGCACGTGACGGCATCGAATGCGGTATCGAGCCGAAAGGTGCGCATGTCGGCGAGCGCGAAGGTTCCGTCGGGGCATTGCCGTTGCGCGTGCTCGATCATCCGCGGCGACGTGTCGATTCCGGTCACGGAATACCCGTTGCGCGACCAGTGCGCGGCATCGCGACCGCTGCCGCAGCCGACGTCGAGGATGTCCTCCCCGCCGCCGTACCGGCCGATCAGGTCGAGGACGAATCGCGCGGCGAGGTGTTCCGGGTCGGGGAATTGCTCCTCGTAGAGCTCGGGGTTGTCGGTCAGGAAGTTGGCATCGTTGTGCACGCGGAGGCTCCTGGTTGCGAAGTCGGTTCCGGACCTACGAGTCCGTTGCGGTGCAGCACGAACACCGCGGCGGCCGAGGCGAGGCCGAGGCCGAGGCACAGCGCCGACGGCGCCCACGGGTGCGCGGCGAGGTCGCTCACCCGGCCGATCACCGCGTTGCCCGCTGCCGCGGTGACACCGGCGGCCAGGTAGAAGACCCCGAAGTAGGTGCCGGAGAGGGCGTTCGGCCCGAAGGAGGGGATGAGGTCGTTGACGAACGGCTGCGCCATCAGCAGCCCGAGGGTGAGCACGAGCGTCGCCACCAGCACCGGGCTGAGCCGGAGCAGCTGTTCGGGCAGGCCGAGCGCGGCGGGCGCATCGGGGATGGCGATCCCGCCGAGCACCGTGGCGAGGAAGGCCAGCCCCATCAGGCCCATGCCCGCCGCGATGGCACCGCCCCGGGACCACTTCCGCTGGCAGCCCCTGGTGATGCGGACTTGGAGCAGCAGTCCGGTCACCGTGGAGACGATGAACACGGCGGCGACGGTGCCGCTGGATCCGGTGAGCCGGGCCGCTTCCATCGGCAGGACCAGGTAGAGCTGGTTCTGCAGGGCGAACATCCCGGTCAGTGCGAGCGTGAACACGAGGAACCTCTTGTTGGCGAGCACGCCGCGCCAGTCCCGCAGGACCGTGTTGCGCGCCGGCGGTACTGCTCTGGGCGGCAGCACCGCGATCTGGGCGGCGGTGAGCAGCGCGAAGATCAGCGCGGCGACGAGCGCGGAGGTGGCGAAGCCGATGACGACGAGCGCACTGCCGAGCAGCGGCCCGATCAGCGCACCGGTGTTCGCGAACACGGTGAACAACGCGAACGCCTCCGCTCGCCGCTCCCCGGTTTCCTGCGCGAGGTAGGAGCGCACGGCGGGGTTGAACAGCGCCCCGGCGAGCCCGCTGAGGATCGAGGCGGCCAGCAGGATCGGCAGCGAGGTGCCGAGCGCGAACAGCCCGAACCCGACGGTGCGCAGCGCGCATCCCGCGATGATCACCCCGCGCGCACCGAGGCGATCGGCCGCGGTGCCGCCGATGAGGAACAGGCCTTGCTGGCTCAGGTTGCGCACCCCGAGCACCACTCCGACCAGGGCGGCGGACATGCCCAGGTCGTGCCCCAGGTAGCCGGCGAGGTACGGGATGAGCAGGTAGAAGCCGATGTTGACGCCGAGCTGGTTGACCAGCAGCACCTGCACCGCGACCGGGAAGCTCCGGACGAGTCGCCACGTCGTCATGTCGCCGACCTCGGTCGCACTCCCAGCCCGGGACGTCCGCTGAGCCGCAGTGTTCCGTCGATCCCTCCGATCCCGTCCCAGGGGTCGTCGGCGAGCAGCAGGTGCCCGTCGAGGTCGGTCCAGCGGGCGAATCCTGCGAGGTGCACGGCGGGGGCGATGCCGAGCGAGCTCGCGACGAGGCATCCGAGCATCACGTCGACACCGGCGGAGCGGGCCGTTTCGATGATCTCGACGGCGGCCTGGATCCCACCGCACTTGGCCAGTTTCACGTTCACCCCGTGCACGGAGGAGCCGAGTTCGCGGACGTCGTCGATCGTGTGCGCGTCTTCGTCCGCGATCACGGGGATGGGGCTGCGTTGCGCGACCCACCCGAGGTCTGCGGGCGTGCCGGGGCGAATGGGTTGTTCGACGGCGGAAATCCCGTGCGGTTCCAGGGTTTCGAGGATGCGCAGCGCCTGTCCGGGCTCCCACGCCCCGTTGGGGTCGAGCAGCAGCCGGGCGTCGGGTGCGGCCGCGCGGATCGCCGCCACCCTGGCCGCGTCGTCGGTACCGTCCCCGAGCTTGACCTTGAGAACGCCGAATCCCTTGGCGACGAGGTCGGTGGCGGTTCGCACCGCTTGAGCCACGTCGACGATGCCGATGGTGCACGCCGTGCGCGCGGACTCGAATTCCGGCGCGCCGACCAGTTCTCGCACGGTGATGCCGCGGCACTTCGCGGCCAGGTCGTGCACCGCGGCTTCCACGGCACACCGCAGCCCGGGGTCGAGCACGACCCACCGCCGCGCCTCGATGAGGAGTGCACCGGGGTCGTCGCTGCTGTCGATGACCGGTCGCAGCGCTTCGAGCTGAGTGACGATCCGCGGCACGTCGAGGTCGTAGTACACGCTGGTGACGGCTTCGCCGTGTCCGATGTGCCCGTCGTGCGACACGTCGATCCACACGGCGTCCCGTTCGTGCATGACGGAGCGGGAGATGCGGAACGGCTCCCGCAACCGCAGCGTGCCGGTGTGCCAGGTGAGCTTCACGCGGGCACCTCCGCGGACCGCGCGGGGTCGTGCACGGCACCGCACCGCGCCCAGCCGTGCACTTCGACGGCCGCGGCGTCGGCGATCTCCACCGGCCGGGTCGCCGGTCGGCCGCCGAGCAGGCCGTGTTCGTGGCAGAAGTCGTCGTCGAAGATCGAGTCGAGGTAGCGGTGCGGGCCGTCGGGGAACACGGTGACGACTTGCGAACCGGATTCGCGCCGGGCTTCCCAGCCCGCCACCAAGGCGACCGCGCCGGTGCTCCACCCTCCGCTGACGAAGGAGTGCGCGGCGAGCCTGCGGCAGGCGTCGACGGCTTCGGCCGGACCCACCCAGTGCACCTCGTCGAACTCGGCGTAGGCGACGTTGCGCGGGAAGATGCTGCTGCCGAGCCCCCGCATGAGGCGGCGTCGCGCGGGCTGCCCGAAAATCGTCGAGCCGACGGTGTCGACCCCGATCAGGCGCAGCCGTGGCCAGTGCCGCCGCAACGTGCGGATGATGCCCGCGCTGTGCCCGCCCGAGCCGACGCTGCAGACCAGGGTGTCGGCCGAACCGAGCTGGGCGACGAGTTCTTCCGCCAACTTCACGTACCCGGCCGGGTTGTCCGGGTTGTTGTACTGGTCCGGCCAGTAGGCGTCGGGCAGTTCCGCGCACAGCTGCTGCACCCGATCCAGCCGGGCCTGCTGCCAGCCTCCCGCGGGATGCGGGCGGTCGACGACCTCGGTCCGGACGCCGTGCGCGCGCAGCAGCGACCGCATGCTTCGCTCCAGCTCCCGGTCGACGACGAGGACGACGGGATGCCCGAGCGCTTGCCCGGCGAAGGCGAGCCCGATCCCGAGGGTGCCGCTGGTGGACTCCACGACGGGCGCCCCGGGCCGGAGTTCACCGCGAGAGCGGGCTCCGCGCAGCATCGCGATCGCGGCGCGCGCTTTCATGCCGCCGGCGCCGAGGCATTCGAGCTTCGCCCAGAACCCCGGCTGGTGATCCGGCAGCGGCGTGCTGATCCGGGTGACCGGTGTGTCCCGCATCAGCGACAGCAGGTCCGGGTTGGCCGCTCGGGCCGGGCTGGTGCTGAGGTCGATCAACGAATGTCCTTCCCTGGCTCCGGATTCCGCGGAGCGGAGTAGCGGTAGATCGAGCTGGCGCCGCCGTCGAGCCAGAAGAACGGGTAGGGCTCGGCGGAGATCGCGGTGACACCGGAGCCGAGGAACCACGGCAGCGCCGCGCTCGCGGTCTGCGCGAACATGACCAGCGGTGTTCCGGTGGCGCGCACGTGCGCCAGCAGCGGTTCGAAGGTCTCTCCGCCCGCGACCATCCCGGAGGCCAGCACGGCATCGCAGCCGCCGACCTCGGCCATGGCGTCCCGCACGATCGGTTCGCCCCACTCGGTCACGCCGCCTTTGAAATCGCAGGCGACGTAGTCGATATCGCGGCGGCGGAGCTGGTGCAGCAGCGAGTTCACCACCCCGATCACCAGGACCCGGCGAGCGCCGTCCGGCACCAGTTCGACCACGGCTTCGGCCCGCTGCAACGACTTCTGCAGAGAACTGCCGCGGTGGAGCCGGACCTCCTCCGCGTGCTCGTGGTGCGGGCGCCGCCACATCAAGTACGCGTCCGCGGCCGCGATGCGCACCGCGGGCTCCGGGTGCCGCAGCAACCGGCCGACCGGAGCGCCGACGCAGTCGACGACCAGCTCGTCGGTGAGCGCTCCCGGCTCCACGGCGCACGATCCGACGGCGTCCTCTACCCGCAGGCTCAGCACGTGGTTGCGGTAGGAACTCCCGCGGCCGGAGTGCCGCACGCCCTGCTGGGTGAGGAAGCCGACGCTCACCTCCGCTTCGTCGACCTCGTCGCCCGCCATCCCCGCTCCGACGGCCGCGGTGAACCTGTCCCATGACAGGAAGGCGTCCTTCATGCGCCGACCAGGCCCGCCGCGTAGACGACCTCCACGGAGCCGATCGCCGCTTCGGCACGAGCTCGCGCCGCGCCGGGCGCCGGATCGGTCGTCATGACGTGGCCGAGGTAGTTGTTGTTGCTGTTCGCCGGGCCCGCCACGTGCCCTGCCGCTTTGAAAGCGCTGTCGACGACACCGTCGATCCCGTGAATCCCCTCCGCGCCGTCGATCCGATCGATCGGCCCGGTCCGCGGCGGGAGCAGGAAGGAGATCGCCGCGCTGCCCGCACCGGTCGGTTCGGCCGCCAACCGCGGGGATTCGCCCAGCGCGAGCTGCGCGTGCACCGCGGGCAGGTCGATCCCGGTCACCCTGCGGATGAGCTCGGTGATCTGGTTGCCCGCCGGGCGCGGGTTGACCTCGACGATGCGGGGGCCAGTCGGGGTCAACTTGAGCTCGGTGTGCGTGACGGTGTTGTCCAGGCCGAGCGCCGCGATGGCGGCGACGGCGACCGAGGTGACGGCCCGCTCCGTGTCCGCGTCGAGAGCGGCGGGGAACATGTGCCCCGTTTCGACGAAGCACGATTCACCCGCGACGCTCTTGTCCGTCACGCCGACGACGGTCGTTCGACCGTGCGCGGTCACGGCTTCCACGCTCACTTCGGGTCCGGTCAGCAGCTCTTCGAGCAGCACGGTGCCGCTGCGCCGCTGCCCGCGGGCGTTGACGGGGAAGCCCTCCAGCTCGCGCACCGCTTCGCTGAGTTCCGCCTCGTTCGACACCTTGCGCACGAACATTCCCGCGCACAGGTCGACCGGCTTGATCACCAACGGGAATCCGAGGGCAAGGGCCGCTTCGCGCAGCCCGGAGGCGCCGTCGGCGAGCGCGAACGCCGGCCCCGGCACCCCCGCCTCGCGCAGGGCTAATCGGGTTTGGTCCTTGTTGCAGGCGCGCGCCACCGCTTCCGGCGGAGATCCGGGCAGGCCGAGGCGCTGAGCGAGATGCGCGGTGGCGCCGAGGTAGTAGTCGCACGAGGTGAGCACGCCGTCGAATCCCAGCGCCGGCTGGAGCTTCGCCACGTGTTCGACCAGCGAGGCCACGTCGTTGGTCTCGGCGTGGAGCACGTTCTCCGCGCCGAGCAGGGGATGGGAGCCAGGACGGTTCCACGCGCGCAAGTAGTGCTGCACGTCCCGGGTGAGGAAGCTGAACCGGTGGCCCCCGTCCCGGATTCCTCGGGGCAGCAACGTGCTCATCGCCCCGACCCAGCTTTCCACCATCAGCAGGTGACCCACTCCGACTCCTCCGCACCGTTGCCCACTAGCGGACGGTAACGATAATCATGTTCAATACAGTTGGCAAACCCCATTCAGGTAACACTGGAGTAACTCAGCGTGTTCACTTTGCGACGAAGTCGCGCCACCCTGCTCGCACCTCTGCTCGCGACCCTCCTGCCCCTTCCCGCCGCCACCGCCGAACCGACCGGAGAAATCCACTTCGGACCGTGCCCGACCGACGTGACCGACAACCCTGAAGTCCAATGTGGACATTTACGGGTTCCGCTGGACTACGCGCAGGAAAACGGCCCGGCGATCGATGTCGCCGTGTCCCGCATCCGCGCTTCCGGGACGGCCGCCCAACATCGCGGAGCGCTCCTGGTCAATCCCGGCGGACCCGGCGGCACCGGACTCGACTACGCCGAGAGCAAACGGGCCAAAATGCCCGCCGAAGTGCGGCAGAGCTACGACATCATCGGATTCGACCCGCGCGGCGTCGGCCGCAGCGCACCCGTCGACTGCGGTCCCGCAGGCGGGCTGTTCGACCACCCCCGCCCCGACCCCGTCCCCACCGGAGCCGAACAGGAAAGCGCCTACCTGGACGGGCTGCACCGGCTCGCCGACGACTGCGCCCGCGCCATCGGACCGGCACTACCGCACATCAACACCACGAACACCGCACGCGACATGGACCGGATCAGGCAAGCGCTCGGCGAGCCGCGGTTGAACTACGTGGGCGTGTCCTACGGCACCTACCTCGGCGCCGCCTACGCCGCCGAATTTCCCCAGCGCACCGGACGCATGGTGCTCGACAGCGTCGTCAGCCCCGACGCCTGGCACGACTTCGACGTCCGCCAAGGCTTCGCCATGCTCGACCAGCGCGACGCCCTGTTCGACTGGATCGCCGCGCGCCCCGAAATCAGACTCGGCAACGACCGGAACACCGTTCGCGAGCACTACCTGGACGCGCGCAGCAAGCTCCCCACCGGTCAATTCGGGCCGGACGAATTCGACCGGGTCGTCTACCGCGCCCTGTCGCGCACCGAGCGGTGGGAACCGTTCGCCCACGCCCTCAGCCGATACGTGCACACCGGCGACAACACCGCGCTGCGCCCCACCGAGCCCGACGACCACAACTACGAAGCGGCGCTGCGCACCGTCAAATGCGCCGACAGCCCGCGCCCGGCCGTCCACGACGTCCTAAGCGCGGTCCGCGCCCTGCGCGCCGCCGACCCGCAGCCCGTGCTCACCGGCGTGGAAGCCGACACCTGCGCCTTCTGGCCCGAGCCGCGCGAAACCACCCGGCTCGGACATCCCCGCATGCCACCAGTCCTGCTCACCCAGGCCGAACACGACCCCACCACTCCCCTCGACGGCGCCCGCCGGATGCAGGCCCGACTCCCCCGCTCCCGGCTGATCACCCTCGACGGCAGCCGCTCCCACGGAGCCTTCGCCAGCCAACGCAGCACCTGCCTCGACACCGCAGCAGCCCACTACCTCCTAACCAAATCCCTCCCACCCCCCAACACCCACTGCACCGACCTCCCGCGGCCTTGAGAGCAAGGGAACCTTCCTGTCATCAGTGACAGAAAGGTTCCCTTGCTCGCTTCGCCACACGTGCGCCACGGCGCGGCCGACACACCGACGAATGTTGTGCACTGGCGAAAACCAGCTGTGACCGATAGTGATTGCATGTCATCGACCGTAATCAATCGAAGCATCGTCCAGAACTCCCCGCGTCGCGTGTTCCACGTCCGCGAACTGGAGAAACTCGGCGTCTCACAGTCGACCAGCTACCGCCGCGCTCGAGCAGATGGACCGTGGACCCGACTGCTGCCAGGCATCGTTCTAGTCGCCCCAGGACCGCCCACCACTCATGATCTGATCACGGCCGCACTGTTGCGGGCCGGCCCCACAGCCATGATCACCGGAATGCACGGGGCGCGAATCCACGGCTTGACGGCCCCCGATGAAAACGCCCCAGTTCACGTCCTGATCCCGCACGGCAAGAAGATTCAAGGAAGCGATCAGATCAAGTTCGAACGCACTACCCGACTGCCGCACCCGGTCGTCAAGAACGAGATCCCGTTGGCACCGGCGACACGAGCCGTGATGGACGCGGCACGCACATGGCAACCTCGGGAATCGACGGAGTCACTGCTGATCGAAGCGATCCAGCGAGCTCCCCAATGCTCACCTCGCGCGCTGAAGCAGGAGATGGACCGAGGAAGCAGGCGCGGGACCGGACTTCCCAGGGACATCTTGCACGCCATGACAGCCGACCTCCGCTCACCTGCCGAGCTACACGCATTCAAGCTGATCAAATCATCCGACCTCCCCCAACCGTCATGGAACGTCTCCCTGTTCAGCGCCCACGGCCACTACATCGGGATTCCGGACGCATGGTTCGACGATGTAGCGCTAGCCGTCGAAATCGATTCCTTCGCCTACCACTTCTCCAAATCCGACTATGCGGCGACCACAAAACGCAACACCCGCTACGCGACTCATGGCATCGCGGTGGTTCAAATCCTCCCCACCGATTTGACGAACAACCCCGAGGAAGTCGTCGAGAACATTCGCCGGGCATACCAAGCAGCGGCCCTCAGAACGCGCCCCGAAGTTGAGACTCGAACCATCCCCACCGACCGATGAAGTGAAGGCCCACCTGCTCAACTAGCACGCCCGCACGGCACCGGAGGAACGGCCATCGCCGACCTCCGGGCATTCGCATGTCCAGATTCAGCCGTCACCCATCTCCACTGGGCTCTCGAGCAAGGGAACCTTTCTGTCACAGGTGACAGGAAGGTTCCCTTGCTTCGCGCCTTCAGCTGTAGGTGGCGAGGGGTGGTTGGGTTTGTTCTGGGTTGCCGCTGCTGTCGACTGGACCTGCGGCGAGCGGGCGGGCTCGGGGGTACCAGGCTTCGGCGATGCGCCACGAGGCGTCGATGAGCGCGGCAGAGTGCGAGAACGAGTACTGGGACAGTCCAGCCGTGGACGGCGCCGGGAGAACGTAAAGATCGCAACGGGTCGAGTTCAGCTGCAAATCGAGCCGTGCCGACGCGAGCATCGCAGCACCGAGTGCCGCGCCGTTGACCCCGCTGACCGTTCGAGGAGGCGTGAGCGGCGCCGGCACCGTCGCAACGGAGCCGACGCCGCGCCTGCGGGGTTGCTGCCAGCTGAACGGCTCATCGCCTCCGCATGGCAGTACGAAAACCCGCTCCGCCCCGAGCTCCACGGCTTTGCTGATCGGCATGAACGCTGCGGCTCCCCCGTCCACGAGCCAACGATCGTTCACCTTGAGTGGCGGGAACAGGCCAGGGATGGAGCAGGACGCGACGAGCGCCGGAAGCAGCGGCCCCTGATCGAAGTACACCGCCGCGCCCGTATCGACGTCCGTAGCGGTCACGGTGAGCGGAATCTCCGCTTGCTCGAACGTCCGGTACGGAAGCGTGCGGTGCACCCAGCGCGCGAGCCCGCTGCTCGCCATCAGGTGGTTCGTGATTCCGAGCTTCCCGGCGATGATGCGGCTCGGCTGGATGGGGAAGATGTCGGAACGACGCATCGTGCGCCACAGTTCCCGCAGCTCGCTCGCCCCTCGGCGGGACGGGTCGCGAGCGAGCCAAGCGGCGTTCAACGAACCCGCTGACGTGCCGATCAGCAGATCAGGTTCGACACCAGCTTCGAACAGCGCGGTGGCGAGTCCGGCCTGGACGGCCCCGAACGTTGATCCACCAGGCATCACCCAAGCCGTCCGCATGAGTCCGGTCCTCTCTGGTCGTTCCCGCGATCGAGGCTAACCGGACGGGCGACACGTTCGCCTCAGCCGTCGCCCGGATCTCCGCGCCGTCGCCACTGTTTCACCTGGCCACGGCGTTTCTTACCGTCCAGGCGGCGCCGCCGCGAACCGGCGGTCGGTTTCGTCCGGCGCCGAGGTGGCGGTTCAGGGGCGATCGCTTCGGCCAGCAACGCCGCCAACCGTTCCCGTGCCGCGGTCCGGTTGAGCAGCTGGCTGCGGTGTTCAGAGGCGACGACGGTGAGGACGCCGTTGACCAGGCGAGACTCCAAGCGGCTGAGCGCACGGTCCCGCGTCGGTTCGGGGATCTTCGAGTTCGCCAGGTCGAAGACGAGCTCCACCCGGGAGTCCGTTGTGTTGACGTGCTGCCCGCCAGGCCCCGAGGAACGCGAAAACCGTTCGAATAATTCAGCTGCCGGGACGGTCAGCTTGGAGGTGATGCGCAGGTCTTCGGGCACGCCTCCCAGCATGAGCGTCACGCGCCTTCGACGCTGCTCCTCATGCCAGCTGCAACCAGTTCGCTGAATCACACGTACGCCTGGACGCCCGCACCGATGCGGCCAGGTCCCGCAGCACGGTGGCGGTGTCTTCCCAGCCCAGGCAGGCATCGGTGATGCTCTGCCCGTGGACGGGAGCCGCCGCGTCGATGTCCTGGCGTCCCCCGACGAGGAAGCTTTCCATCATGACGCCGCGGATGGCGTCGACCCCGCTGGCGAGCTGGGCTCCGACTGCCGAGACCACCTTCGGCTGCTTGGTGTGGTCCTTTCCGCTGTTCCCGTGGCTCGCGTCGATGACCACCGCGGGCGGTAAGCCAGCGGCCCGCAACATGGCAGCCGCACGCCGCACCGAGGTGATCCCGTAGTTGGGTCCGCTCTTCCCGCCTCGCAGGATCACGTGCGCGGCTCCGTTCCCCGAGCTGCGCACCCAGTTCACCGCCCCGTCGGGGCCGGACGCGAGGAAGCGGTGCGGGTGCCTCGCGGTGATCACCGCGTCGACCGCGGCCTGGAGCGATCCGCTGGTGCCGTTCTTCATGCCGATCGGCATCGGCAGTGCGCTGGCGAGCTGGCGGTGGACCTGGCTCTCCACTGTTCGAGCACCGATGGCGCCGTAGCTGACGAGGTCTCCGAGGTAGTCCGCCGCGAAGGGACTGACCCATTCCGTGGCGACAGGGAGATCGAGTTCGACCAGGTCGAGCAGCAACCGGCGAGACAGACGGAGCCCGGTTTCGATGTCCGAGGTGTCGTCCAGCGCCGGGTCGGCGAGCAGACCCGTCCAACCGACGGTGGTGCGCGGCTTCTCGAAATAGGCGCGCATGACGATGAGGAGCTCGTCATCGAGTTCAGCGGCCAGTTCGCGCAGGTGGTTCGCGTAGTGCCTCGTCGCCGCCACGTCGTGCACCGAGCACGGCCCCGCGACCACGAGGACGCGGTCGTCTCGGCCGGCGAGGACGCCTTCGATCGACCGGCGCCATGTCGCGACTCTGGTTGCGACCTCGTCGCCGGCGGGGAACTCCGCCAACAGCCGGGCAGGCGAGGTGACCTCGACGACGGACTTCCCACTCACAGGCACGACTCCGATCGACGGCTGCGCGATCAACCCACCCAACAGAGGGCAGCCTAACCTAACCATCGCCCACTGGGTGCGAGGAAGGGAACCTTTCTGCCACTGGTGGCAGAAAGGTTCCCTTCCTCGCATCGAACAACGGGGTCAGGGGGTGGGGGTCCAGGGGGTTGCGCCGCCGGGGATGGGGGCGTTCGGGTCGTACGGGGTTCGGGTGAAGATGAAGGTGTTCAGGTTCAGGTGGGTCGCGGTTCCGTCGGAGGAACGGCCCACGTGGAGTCGCTCGCCCGAGTAGTAGCCGTCCAGGCCGGTCCAGGTGCCGTCCTCGTTCCGGCGGAAACGAGATGCTCGGCCGCGCCCCTGCCACGGCACCAGATCCAGCAGGCCGTCCGGAAGAATCCGCAGCACGTAAGGAGACGGCCCCCAGTACCACTGACCGGTGAGTTCGAGCAGATCAGGCTCGACCCGCGTGCTCGGAGCCCACGCCTCCGGAATCCGCGGTTCGTGCTCGTCGAGCAGGCCGAGCAAGTCCGTGATGAGCGCCGACGACACTCCCGCAGTCGTGTTGGCCATGAAGATGACACCGGTCCGATCCGCGGGATCGGCCATCACGGTCGCCAGGAAGCCGGGCATCGAGCCGGTGTGCCCGGCGAGGCGCCGCCCCTGGTTCCTGATCAGCTGAAATCCGAGTCCGTACCCGGCACGCCAGACGTCTCCGTCGTCCACCGCACCGGCAGCCCGCATCTCCGCGACCGTGTCCGGATGCAGCACCTCGGCCGTCTCACCGGCGATGAACCGCGCCCACCGCAGCATGTCGTCCAAGGTCGACCACAGCTGTCCCGCAGGGGCCATGGCCCCGCCGTCTTCCGCCGGCTCCGGCAACAACACGTCGGCCCACGGGTGGACCGCCCAGCCTTGCGCATGAGGACTTTCCGGGCCGAAGGTGGTCCGGTTCATGCCCAGCGGCAGGAGGATCTCCTCCCGCACCGACTCGTACCAAGAGCGTCCCCGCAGCCGGGCGACGAGCTCCCCCAGAACCCCGAATCCGGTGTTGGAGTAGTGGAAGCCGTGCCGGGGGCTCGGGCGGACGGCGTCTTCGTCGACACCGGCGATCAGTTCTTCGACCGGGCCGCCTTCGGTGCGTTCCCACCACTGGCCCGCCGGTTCCGCGCTCATCCCGCTGGTGTGCGTCAGCAGGCGGGTGATGCTGCGGTCTCCGATGGCGGTACCTGGGACGTGCTGGTCCAGCCTGTCTTCGAGGTTGAGAAGGCCTTCGTCGCGCAGCCGCAGCACCAGGACCGCGATGAACGATTTGGTGATCGAGCCGATTCGGTACTGGGTGTTCGAGGTCGGGGCTTCACCCGACACGAGTCCTCTGCTGCCGGTCCAGAGCGTTTCCCCGTCGCGGACCAGCCCGGCTATCAGCGAGGGGACGCGGTTCTGGCTCTGCTCAACGGCCAGCCGTCTGAGCAGCGCGCGATCAGTGGAAGGCAGCAAGGTCGTCATGGGCTCATGCTGTCACGCCTTTTCCGCGAGGAAGGGAACCTTCCTGTCACTGGTGACAGGAAGGTTCCCTTCCTCGCCGGGTGGGCGGGAGGGGCGGGGGCGTTGGCAGGATGGGGGTGTGGGTGATCGAGTTGATGTTCGGGGTGTGGTGAGCTTCGTCGGGCTGAGCTACCTGGGTACGTGGGTGCTGAGCATTCCGTTGTGGCTGACGGGCGCCGGTTTGACGTGGACGTGGGCGCCACTGCTGCTGGTGGTGATGATGTTCGTGCCCGCGGCGTCCGCGTTCGCGGTCACGAAGTGGATCAGCCCGCGGGACGCGCCGGTGCGCGACCTCGGCGTCACCAATGCCGGTGGCGTCCGGGAGTGGTGGGGCCGGGCGTTGATCTCGTGGTTCGGCCCACCGGTTCTGATGCTGGTCGCGCTGGGTCTCGGCGCGCTGCTCGGGGTTTATCACGCGGACTGGACCGGTTTCTCCGGCCTTTCGGAGCAGTTCGGTCTTGAGGCGGGCGGGGTGGGCGCGCCGTCGCTGTCGTCGTTGGCGCTGATGCAGCTCGTGCAGGTGATGCTGCTCGGCTGGTTGAACGTCATCCCTGCGTTCGGGGAGGAAGTCGGCTGGCGCGGTTACCTGACCACCGCTTTGCTGCCGTTGGGGCAGCCGGCCGCGTTCCTGGTGACGGGCGTCCTGTGGGGCCTGTGGCACGCTCCGCTGCTCGTCCTCGGATACAACTACCCCAATGCCCCGATCGTCGTCGCGTTCATCATGATGGTGTGCTTCTGCGCTCTGCTGAGCGCGCTGCTCGGGTGGTTGAGGTTGGCGACCGGCAGCGTGTGGCCCGCCGCGATCGGGCACGGTTTCGTCAACGCCGCGGCCGGTTTCGGCATTCTGTTCAGCGCCGCGGGGCACCCGGTGGACAACGTCACGTCGGGCCTGCTCGGCTGGTCCGGATGGATCGTGCTGGCGCTGGCGATTCTGCTGCTGGTGCTGCTCGGCAAGCTCCCGGTGGTGCTGGTTCGGGAGGCGTCGGGATTGACGCGCGGAGTTCGCCGGCTCAGCCGCCGCTGAACGCGAAGAGGGGCCGTCCGCAGCTCAGCGGACGGCCCCTCTTCGCGTTCGAGCTCGCTTACGGGGCGGGCGGGCCACCCGGCAGCGGCGCGGCCGGAAGGCCTTCGTGGATTCTCGTCATGGCGTCGAACCAGGTCCGGGCAGGCACCTTGCCACCGAAGATGTTGCCTTCACCGCAGAGGAACGGCGGCGACTCGCCACCGCCGTCGCAGATCCCGCGGGGACGCGAGCCGTCGGCGTAGGTCAGCACCGCACCGGCCATCTGCGGGGTCGCCGCCAGGAAGGCCGCGGACTTGCTCTCCTGCGTGGTTCCGGTCTTGCCGATCATGGGCCGGGTCCAGCCCGCCGCGCTCGCCGCGACCTTGGAGGTGCCTTCGGTGTCGTCCTTGCTCATGCCTTGCGCGAGCTGACCGGCGACCTCCGGCGAGATGACCTGCTCGCACGGAGCTTCCTTGATCGGGACCTCGTTGCCGTTGCGGTCGCGGATCTCTTCCAGCGGAGTCGGCGGGCAGTAGGTGCCGCCGCTCATGATGGTGGCGGCCACGTTCGACAGCTCCAGCACGCTGGTGGGCGTGTAGCCGAGGGTGAAGGCACCGCGCTTGTTCTTCTTGACCGCCTCGGCCTGGGACGGCCCGTTGGAACCGTCGTCGTCGAGGGTGGAGCCGCTGCTGTTCACGCCGTTCATGCCTTGGCGCAGACCGAGCTTGGAGGCCATGTCGACGGTGGCGTTGAGGCCGACCTTCTCCTGCAGTGCGACGAAGCCGGTGTTGGGCGAGGTCGCGAGCGCCATCTGCAGGGTGCGGTCCCCTGGCTGGACGCCCTCGGCGTTGCCGACCGTGTACGGGTTCGTCCCGTTCTTGTACACGCTGGAGGTGTAGGTCGCGGGCACGGGGACGTTGTCGTGGATCGTCATGCCCTGCTCGAGCGCGGCGGCGGCGGTGAAGACCTTGTAGATCGACCCCGCACCGAAGGGCTGCACCCGGCTGACGATGTCGTAGGCCGTCTGCCCCGCGTTGGGGTCGTTGCCGAAGTCGCGGTTGGCGACCAGCGCGCGAACCTTGTGCTTGTCCGTTCCCGGTTCGACGACGGACATGGCGTTGGCGATGCCGTCGGTCTGCGTGGGGACCTGCTTCTTCGCGGCTTCCTTCGCCGCGTCGCTGGACTTGCGGTCCAGCGTGGTGCGGATCGTGTAGCCGCCGGTTTCCAGCTTCTCGTCGTCGATGCCGGAACGTTCCAGGTAGTGGCGCACGTACTCGCAGAAGAACCCGTCGGTGGTGCCGTCGCCGATGCCGACGCAACCGTTCGGCGGGCGGCCCAGCTGCGGCGTCAACCCGAGCGGCTCGTTCTTCGCGATCTGAGCGTCTTCCTCGCTGATCCGGAGGCTGTTGTGCGGATCCGTCATCAGGTCGATCACCAGGTTGCGGCGTTCCAGCGCCTCATCCGGGTTGGACCGCGGGTTCAGCGAACCGGGCTGGTTGACGACCGCGGCGAGCAGCGCCGATTGGGAGACCGTCAGCTTGTCCGGGGTGGTGCCGAAGTAGGTCTGCGCGCCGGCGCCCACGCCGAAGGTCTGGTTCCCGACCGGCACCACGTTCAGGTAGCCGGTGAGGATCTCCTCCTTGGTCATGGTGCGTTCGAGCTCAACGGCGATCTTCGCTTCGCGCAGCTTCCGCGCGATCGTCGTCTCCTTGGCCTTCTCCGCGTCGACCTCGTTCTGGGCGACGACGTGCACCAGGTAGTTCTTCACGTACTGCTGCGTGATCGTCGACGCGCCCTGCGCCGTGCCACCGGTGCTGACGTTCTTCGCGAGCGCACGCATCGTGCCCTGCCAGTCGACGCCGTCGTGGTTCCAGAAGCGCTTGTCCTCCACCGCGGTGATCGCGGCCTTCATGTAGCCGGAGATCTGCTCGGGCTTCGTCTCGACCCGGTAGTCCTCGAAGAAGTGCGCGATCGGCTCGCCGTCCTTGTCGGTCACCACCGACACCTGAGGCATGTCCCGCTTGGCCAGTGAACTGGACATGCTCGACATCGCGTCGGTGGCCTGGTTCACCACCGCCCCGGCGCCGGTCGCCATCGGCATCATCAGGAACGCCACCAGCACACCGGCCAGTACGCACAGCCCGAACATCTTCAACAGCACGCCGCTGCGCACGCCTGCCCCAATCACCGCATGTCTTTGACGACCTGGTCTCGACCGCTAGCCGCGGGCCCGGCGCATGCGCCAAGGCGGCGGTTCCGAGCGTTCCGGGAAGGCGCGGCAACTCTGCCGTGAGGTCGCCGAACCTGCTCCGTCGGTCCCTCCGTTGATATCACACCGGCCTGTCAAGGCCGACCTCCGGCCGACCTTCCGAAAACGGCATTCGCCCTGGCACCGCGCAGAAAATCGACCGTGCGGCGCAACCGTCGCATTCTTCCGCCGCGACGCGCGGCCACCCGGGCGACGGTCGCGGCGGATAGACCGAAGTCACGGCGAACTCCGTGATCGAGCGCCTACACTTGGTCACAACGAACCGTGCGGAGGAACCAATGATCGACCCGTTCTTCGATTCCCTCGCCACCGCGCTCGGCGGTCAGATCGCCGTCGCACTGGGCAGCGCCGCGCAGGGCGCGCTGGACAAGGTGCGCGGCCTGCTGCGCCGCCGGGACGACCCGACGACGCTGGCCGCGCTCGAGGCCGCGGAGAGCGGTGCGGGACGACCGCAGATCGAGGCGTTGGCCGAACGGCTGGACCAGGTCGCTCAGGACGATCCGGAGTTCGGCGCGGAGCTGCGCGAGGCGGGCGCGGAAGTGCACCACGAGCTGTCCGCGACGCAGAACCGGGTGGTCAACCAGAACTCCGGCACCGTGCGCACCTTGATCCAAGGCGAGCAGATCAACGGCGACATCACCTTCAACTGACGCCGGATCCGGCCCGGTCAGCCCGCCCGCTGGTCGGCGTCGTTGAGTTCCGCGAGGTAGCGGTTGTACTCGGCCAGCTGCGGGTCCTCGCCCACCTCTACGGGAGGTGCGGGCGGCGGCACGAGCGGACGCCTGCGGCGCGCGGCGCCGTCGTCCTCCGGTTCCGCCGGCTCCGCGGGTTCCGAAGTGTCCGACGCGGCCTGCGGCGGGTCGTGCTGCTGCAGCTCCATGCGGATCAACCACACCCACATGCAGAGCGTGAACACCCCGAACAGCGGCCACTGCAGCGCGTAACCCAGGTTCTGGAAGCTGCCGCCCGCTTCGTGCGCACGATCCCACTGCCACCACGCCAGGAAGGCCGTTGCGATCACCGCGGCGATGAACACCGCGTGCAGCAGCAACCAGCGTGGAGTCAGCATCCGAGTCACGCCCTCGATTCTAGGCGTTGCTCCCGGCGACCTTGAGCTGGTGAGCGCACAGCACCGCCATCGACGGCACGTCCGGCCACCACCAGGCCCGGCCCCGGAACTCGAGGCGCCGCCGCAGCACGAGCCGATGACTGCGAGCAAGGGAACCTTTCTGTCACCGACGCGAGGAAGGGAACCTTTCTGTCACCGACGCGAGCAAGGGAACCTTCCTGTCACGTCTCGCGTGCGCTCGGTGCCAGTGGGGTCACTCGGTGAGTTCGTGGAGCATGCGCTGGGCGTCGGCGAGCTGCTGCTCGAGCTGCTCGACGCGTTCGCGCTGCTGTTCCCGCGCGGCCTCCAGCAGCGGTTCGACGGCGGCGGCGACCTCTTCGTGCAACGACTTGGCCGCCTGGGCCACGGCCGAGGTCGACACGGGCGTGGGGCGCAGGACCCGCTTCTTCCCGGTGCTGACCTCGACGTTCCACTGGCCCGCCTGGTCGGCCGTCAAGATCACGGTGGCGCCCGCCGGCGGCTTCGGCTTACGCCGGTTCGCCGCCGCGGCCGGTTTCGGAGCGGATTCGGCGCCGGCGTTCGGCGCGGAACGCGCGGGCTCCGGAGGGCGAGCGGGGGCGGCAGCAGGCTTCGGCTCCGGTGCCTTCGCCGCCGCCTGGGGGGCTTCGGCGACGGGGGCGACCGGCTCCGGCTCCTTGCGCTTGCGCGGCGGCTTGACCGTCGTGACCTCCGCCGCCGAGAAGGACAGGACGTCCTTGGATCCGGCCGGGCGGATCTGGATGAAGTCGCCCTCGGCCGGTTCGTCCAGCGCGATGACCTTGCCGGACCGCCCCTCCGGCACACCGACCGCTGCTGAGGTGAACCACAGCGTCGGTGTACCGCCGGAGGACAGTTCTTCGCGGAGTCCCCGGATCTCGTCGGACGACAACGTGCGGGCCTGTGGCATCGGAGCCCCTAGCTCAAGATGCGCCCCGCCCTCCGGCCCAACACCGGTGAACTCAGCCGGGGCTGTTCCAACAACGACGCCCGGAACTATATCGAACGCCCGTGCGAAGCATCAATGGCGCCCGGTCGCCGCTTTGATCTCGAAGTCCGCCGGGTCGGCCTTGCGCGTCCGAAGCCAGTAGTTCCAGGTGAAACCGGGCCAGACCGTGCGGTTGACGCCGTTGACGTCCAGGTACCAGCTCTGGCATCCGCCCGAGGACCACACCGCGTCGGAGAGCTGGTGCTGGATCTTGCCGTTGAACTCGTCCTGCACGGATTGCCGCACATCGATCTGATCGACCTCACCGCGGTGAATCGGCCGCAGGCAGCTCAGCACGTAGTTGATCTGCGACTCGATCATGAACACGACGGAGTTGTGCCCGAGGCCGGTGTTCGGGCCGAGCAGGAAGAACAGATTGGGGAAACCGGACACGGTCATGCCCAGGTGGGCGTGCATCCCGTCCTTCCAGGTGTCCCGCAACTTCCGCCCGTTCCGCCCGATGATGTCGAGGTGGTCGAAGGCGTCGGTCACGTGGAACCCGGTGCCGAAGATGATGGCGTCGACCGGGTACTCCTCGCCGTCGCCGGTGACGACCGAATTCTCCTTGATCTCTGCGACACCGCTCGTGCGGAGGTCGACGTTCGGCCTGTTGAGCGCCGGGTAGTAATCGCTGGAGAGCAGAATCCGCTTGCACCCCATGGAGTACTTGGGCACGACGGCCTCGCGCGTGTCGGGGTCCTGCACGACCCGGCGGATGTAGCGCTTGGCGAGGTGCTCGGAGATCTTGCCGAGCACCTTGCTGCGCAGCACCGCGACCGAGCGGAACTCGAGGGTCCAGTAGACCGCGGTGCGCGCGACGCGCTGCAGGAACGGGACCCGGCGGAACCACTTCCGCACCTTCTCCGGGATCTCCCGGTCGGGCTTGGGCTGCACCCATGGGGGCGTCCGCTGGAACAGGTGCAGCCTGGACGCCTGCGCCGCCACCTTCGGCACGAACTGGATGGCGCTGGCGCCCGTTCCGACGACGGCGACCCGCTTGCCCTCCAGGTCGTAGTCGTGGTTCCACTTCGCCGAGTGGAAGACCTCGCCTTGGAAGCGCTCCAGCCCGTTCAGCTCCGGGTAGCTGGGAATGTGCAGCGCACCGACGCCGGAGACCAGTGCGCGACCGACGTAGGAGTCGCCGGAGGCCGTGGACACGCGCCAGGTGTGGGTGTCCTCGTCGTAGTCCGCGCCGGTGAACTCGACGCCGTAGCGGATGTGCTCGCGGATGCCGTACTTGTCGGCGCAGCGCTGGAGGTAGTCGGAGATCTCCTGCTGCTCGGCGAACAACCGGGACCAGTCCGGGTTCTGCTCGAACGAGAAGGAGTACATCAGCGACGGCACGTCGCACGCGCATCCGGGATAGGTGTTGTCGCGCCAGGTGCCGCCGAGGTCGTCGCTCTTCTCCAGCACGACGAAATCGTGGATGCCCGCTTCCTTGAGCTTGATCGCCGTGCCGAGTCCGGCGAATCCGGTGCCCACGATGACGACGGACGTGTCGTGCCGCTGCGGTGGCGCCTGTGCCATTCGAGCCCTCCCTGATGGACCACACCTTCCTACCTCAAAGTAGCCTACTATGAGTAAGTTACCTCCGGTAGGGTTCGTCGCGGCCATTCTCGGTAGGGTTGGATCGTGAATGTTGAGCAGGCCGCCGGGAACTCCGCGACGAACGGGCGACGCAAGCGTCTCCCCAGGGCAGAGCGGGAACAGCAGATACTGGCCGTCGCCGAGCAGGTGTTCGCAACCAACAGCTACCAGGCCACCTCGATGGACGACATCGCCCACCGCGTCGGCCTGTCCAAGCCGATGCTCTACGAGTACTTCGGTTCGAAGGAAGGCCTCCTGGTCGCCTGCGTCGAACGCGCACGGCGGGAACTGCTCGACGCCACCACCGAGGCGGCGGCCGGCGCGGCCGGGGACTCCGCCCAGCTGCTGCACGACTGCCTGCTCGCGTTCTTCCGCTTCAGCGATGACCACGCCCAGTCCTGGGCGCTGCTGCGCAACGAGGCAGCCATCCCCGTCGCGACCGTGAACACCGAACTCGAAGCGACCCGGGAGCAGCAGACGGAGCTCACCGCCCGGCTGCTCGAGGCCAGCCGTCCCGAACTGGACCAGGTCCGCCTGGAGGCGTTCGCCGAATCGATCATCGGGGCGTGCGAGCGGCTGGCGATGTGGCGCGAGAAGCGGCCCGAGATCACCGCCGAGCACGCGACCCAGCACCTCATGGCCCTGATCAGCCCGAGCCTCATGCCGCAGGCCTGAACAGGCCCCGCCTCCTCCGCCGCCCGCAGCACGAGCGGCCGAATACCACTCGATCGAGGGGCATCTCCACCCAAGGGATCAAGAGCGGTGTTCGGAGTGCCGATGTGGAGCGCGTTGATCGTCTGGCGTGGCACGTGGCTCCGCGCGACCCCGTCGGGTCGTCGACACCCGCACCGGACGGCCTCACCAGGTTCCCGTCCCGGCACCGCACCCCGGCGCCGGGCCGGGAACCGAGCCCCACTCGCGACACCAAGGAGAACTGATCTTGCGCCCCTGGACCACGCGCACGTTGCAAGCAGCCGTCGTGGCCGCGGGATTCGCCGCAGTCGGGGCCGGCACCGCCTCGGCAGCGCCAGGACCCGAACTCGTCAAGCCTGACCTTTCCTCGGTGCCCGACGACATCGGCGTCACCGTGCCGGTGGACGCCTGCCGCATGCAGGACGCTCCTGGTTTCAACAGCACCAAAGCCCCCTGCCTGGACGCACAGCTGCGCGCGGGCGTTCCGAACGTGGTCAAGCAGGTCGGCGCGAACATCGTCACCACCACGCACGGCATCGCCGGCGAGCTGCGCGACGGCGAACCGCTGCTGAGCGAAGGCAAGCCCGCCCGCATCACCAGGCACATCGGCCAGGCGCGGCTGGACGTCGAAGACCTCACCAAGACCCGGCCGACCATCGGCGTCGCGGCGAACCCGCAGCACACCGGCATCGTCGACAGGCACGCCCCCGACGGCAAGTTCCTCGACGCCGAGATCGGGCCGCGCCAGCCCGACCACCAAGGCGTCTCCGCCGGAGACACCTCCTTCGCCCTCGACGCCGCGCACGGCTACACCGTGGGCCCCGTCGCCCGGCCCGAAGCGGTGCTCCAACACGACCTGCGCGGCGGGAACCTGCCGAAGGTCGGCGATGTCGTGCCCGCCGCCGGCAAGGTGGCCGACATGACCAAGGCGGACGAGCTCACCGCCGTACCCGGTCAGATCGTGCACAACGTCGCCACCGGGCTGCCGCAGATCCCCGCGCAGCGGTGATCCCTCCAGCGGAGGCTCGATAAGCGCACCGCCCAGAAGGGGCGCCGGACCACGTGGTCCGGCGCCCCTTCTTCATGCCCGGGTCGGTGCGAGGAAGGGAACCTTTCTGTCACCGGTGACAGGAAAGCGACCTTCCTGTCATGCCGCGGTGGAGTTGACGATTTCGTCGTCGGGCTCGCCGAGTGCGAACGGCTCGCCGGCCTCGGCGCGGCGCACCAGGGATTCCGGCGGGGTGAAGCGCTGCCCGTAGTTGTCGGCGAGCTCCTTCGCCCGCTCGACGAAACCGGCGAGGCCACCGGCGTAGCCGTTCATGTACTGCACCACTCCCCCGCTCCACGCCGGGAAGCCGATGCCGAAGATCGACCCGATGTTGGCGTCCGGAACGGACCGCAGCACGCCTTCGTCCAAGCACCGCACGGTCTCGATGGCCTGGATGAACAGCAACCGCTCGGTGAGGTCGACGAGCGCGACCTTCGTCGGGTCGACGCTGCCCGCTCCCAGCCGATCGACCAGTCCGGACCACAGCCCGCCGCGCACACCGTCGGTGTACTCGTAGAACCCGGCACCGCCCGAGCGTCCGGGCCGCTCGAACTCCTCGACCATGCGGTCGAGGATCTCGTCGGCGGGATGCGGGGTCCAGGTCCCACCGGCTTCCTCGATGGCCCGCTTCGTCTCCTCCCGGATCTTGCGCGGGAGGGTCAGGGTGAGCTCGTCGAACAGCTGCAGGACCGGCGCGGGGAACCCGGCCTGGTTCGACGCCTGCTCGATCGTCGCGGGGTGGATGCCCTCGCCGAGCATCGACACGCCCTCGTGCAGGAAGGTCCCGATGACGCGGCTGGTGAAGAACCCGCGGCTGTCGTTGACGACGATCGGCGTCTTCTTGATCTGTTGCACCACGTCGAACGCCCTGGCCAGCGCGCGCTCGTTGGTCTGCTCGCCGCAGATGATCTCCACGAGCGGCATCTTGTCGACCGGGGAGAAGAAGTGCAGCCCGATGAAGTCCTCGCGGCGCCGCACGCCCTCGGCGAGCGAGGTGATCGGCAGCGTCGAGGTGTTCGAGGCGATCAGCGCGTCGCCGTCGATGACGTCCTCGATCTCGCTGTACACCTGGTGCTTGAGCCTGGTGTCCTCGAAGACGGCTTCGATGACCAGGTCGCAGCCGCTGAGCTGGTCGTTCTGGTCGGTCGCGGTGATGCGGGCGAGCACCTCGTCCCGCTCGGCCGCGGTGCTGCGGCCCTTGTCCACGGCCTTGCCGAGGATCTTCTCCGAGTAGGCCTTGCCCTTCTCGGCGGCGGCGAGGGAGATGTCCTTGAGCACCACCTGCATGCCGGCCTTCGCGCAGACGTAGGCGATGCCCGCGCCCATCATGCCGCCACCGAGCACGGCGACCTTGCTCGCCTTCCACCGCTCGATGCCGTCGGGTCGGCTGCCGCCGGAGTTGATGTGCTGGAGGTCGAAGAAGAAGGCCTTGCTCATGTTCTTCGCCGTCTGGCCGCTGGCCAGGTCCACGAAGTAGCGGCCTTCGATCTCGAGCGCGGTGTCGAAGTCGACCTGGGCGCCTTCGACCGCCGCGGCGAGGATGTTCTTCGGCGCGGGCATCGGCGCGCCCTTGAGCTGCTTGCGCAGGTTCGCCGGGAACGCCGGCAGGTTCGCGGCGAACTTCGGGTTCGACGGGGTGCCGCCGGGGATCTTGTAGCCCTTCTGATCCCAGGGCTGCACGGCCTGCGGGTTGGCCTTGATCCACTCCTTCGCGCGGTTCAGCAGCGCGTCGGCGTCCTCCACGACCTCGTCGATCAGGCCGAGCTCGCGTGCCTTCTCCGGGCGCAGCCGCTGGCCCTGGGTGAGGACCTTGAGCAGTGCGTCGGCGATGCCGAGCATGCGGACGGTGCGGACGACGCCGCCCGCGCCGGGCAGCAGCCCCAGGGTCACTTCGGGCAGGCCGAAGCGGGTCTTCGCGCCGTTGAGCGCGATGCGGTGGTGGCAGGCCAGCGCGATTTCGAGCCCGCCGCCGAGCGCGGTGCCGTTGAGCGCGGCGACGACCGGCACGCCGAGCGTCTCCAGGGCGCGCAGTTGCCGCTTGGTCGTGGCGCTGACCTCGGCGAACTCTTCGACGTTCTCCGGGCGCACCCGCACCAGGTCACGCAGGTCGCCGCCGGCGAAGAAGGTGCTCTTCGCCGAGGTGAGCACCACGCCGGTGATCTTGTCGCGTTCGTCCTGGAGGCGCTGCAGCGTCTCTTCCATCGACCGCACGTAGCGGTCGTTCATCGTGTTCGCCTGCTGCTGGGGGTCGTCGAGGGTCAGCACGACGATGCCGTCGGCGTCCTGGTCCCAGCGAATGGTGCTCTGATCGCTCATCGCGGAAATGTCCTTCGTGGTTCACGAGCGCCCGGCACGAGCTGCGGCGGTGGTGCGAGCAAGGGAACCTTTCTGTCACCGGTGACAGGATGGTTCCCTTCCTCGCGGCGCAGCGGCCGGTGCGGCTTCGATCCGGGGTGGGGTCAGCTGAGCCGTTCGATGACGGTGGCGATGCCCATGCCGCCGCCGACGCAGAGGGTGGCGACGCCGTAGCGCTGCTCACGGCGTTCGAGCTCATCGATGAGGGTGCCGAGGATCATGGCGCCCGTCGCGCCGAGCGGATGCCCCATCGCGATGGCGCCGCCGTTGACGTTGACCTTGTCGTGCGGCACGCCGAATTCCTTCATGAACCGCAGCGGCACGGCGGCGAACGCCTCGTTGATCTCGATCAGATCCATCTGATCGATGGTCATCTCCGCCTTGGCCAGCGCCTTGCGCACGGCCGGGCCGGGGCCCGTCAGCATGATCGTCGGGTCGGCTCCGCTCAGCGCAGTGGACACGATGCGGGCGCGCGGGCGCAGGCCGGTGCGTTCGCCGAGGCTCTCGCTGCCGATGAGGGTGAGCGCGGCGCCGTCGACGATCCCGGAGGAGTTGCCGGGGGTGTGCACGTGGTCGATCTGCTCGACCCAGTGGTACTTCTGCAGCGCCACGGAGTCGAATCCGCCCATGTCACCGATGGCGGCGAAGGACGGGTTGAGCCCACCGAGGCTGTCCGCGGTGGTGTTGGCGCGGATGTGCTCGTCGCGATCCAGGATGGTGCGGCCGTTTCGGTCGACGACGGGCACCACGCTGCGGGAGAAGCGTCCGTCGGCCCACGCCTTGGCGGCTCGGGTCTGGGACTCGGCGGCGTAGGTGTCGACGGTGGCGCGGTCGAAGCCTTCGAGGGTGGCGATCAGGTCGGCCCCGATGCCCTGCGGCACGAAGGACGTCTCGAAGTTCGTCTCCGGGTCCATCGCCCAGGCGCCGCCGTCGGATCCCATCGGCACGCGGGACATGGATTCGACACCGCCGGCGAGGACGGCGTCCTCCCAGCCGGAGCGGACCTTCTGCGCGGCGACGTTCACGGCTTCGAGGCCGGACGCGCAGAACCGGTTGAGCTGGACGCCGCTGACGGTGTCGGGCAGGCCGGATGCCAGCGCGGCGGTCTTGGCGATGTCGCCGCCCTGGTCGCCCATCGGCGATACGACGCCGAGCACGAGGTCGTCGATCAGGTCGGGGTCGAGCCCCGGATGGCGCCTGCGGAGTTCGTCGACCAGCCCGACGACCAGGCTGATCGGTTTGGTCCCGTGCAGCGATCCGGTTTTCTTGCCGCGACCGCGCGGGGTGCGGATCGCGTCGTAGACGAGCGCCTCGGACATGGGCGACGTGCCTCCTCGTTGCGGCCTAGTACTCCACCCAGAGTGTGACACCAACACTGTCACAGTCAATGCCCGTCGGTGCGAGGAAGGGAACTTTCCTGCCACCGGTGACAGAAAGGTTCCCTTCCTCGCAGCCGGAAGGGCGTGCAACGTGCGCCTCGGTGACCGGAAGGTTCCCTTCCTCGCCTCGGTGACAGAAAGGTTCCCTTGCTCACATCACGGTCATCCAGGACAGGACCGGGGTCGCTTGCAGGGCGATGAGGGCGCACATCAGCAGGAGGAAGCCGAGGCTGAACGGGAGGACTCGACGGAAGAGGTCGCCCTCGCGCCCGGCCATGCCGACGGCTCCGGCGGCGATCGCCAGGTTCTGCGGCGAGATCATCTTGCCGAGCACCCCGCCCGAGCCGTTGGCGGCGGCGGCCAGCATCGGATCGATCCCCGCCTGTTCGGCCGCGGTGACCTGCAGCGCGCCGAACAGCGAGTTGGACGAGGTGTCCGAGCCGGTGACGGCGACGCCCAGCCACCCGAGGATCGGCGAGAGGAAGGCGAACAACCCACCGGTGGCCGCCATCCAGGTGCCGAGCGTCGCGGTCTGTCCGGAGGTGTTCATGACGTAGGCGATGGCGAGCACGGTCATCACCGTCACGATCGCCCAGGCGAGCTGCCGGTAGGTCGCGGCGTAGCGGCCGAGGGCGGCGCGCGCGCTGATGCCGATCACGGGGATGGTGAGCAGTCCCGCGATCAGCAGCAGCGAGCCCGCTCCGGACAGCCAGTTGAACTTGAACTCGGTGAGCGAGAGCGCTTCACCGCCGGCATCGCGGATGTCGAGTCCGGGCCAGTTGAACTTGAGCGTGACGGCGTCGAGCAGGTCGGCGATCGGTCCCAGCTGGGCGACGACGAACACCGCGATGATGATCAGGTAGGGCGCGTAGGCGCGCAGCACCTCCGCTCGGCTGCCCGCGGGTTCGGAGGTGGGCGGTTCGGCGCCGCGCGGGGTCCACACCCGCATCAGCAGCACCGTCGCTCCCGCCGCCAGGAGCGCGGCGATGATGTCGGTCAGCGGGACGGAGACGTAGTTGGACGCCGCGAACTGGGCGACGGCGAAGGTGATCCCGCAGGTGAGGGTCGCCGGCAGGGTCTCCCGGACGCCGCGCACGCCGTCGATGATGCCGACGAGGACCATCGGCACGAACAGCGCGAGCAGCGGGGTCTGCCTCCCGGTCATGGCGCCGAGGTCGGCCAGCGGCAGCTCGGTGACGCTCGCCAGCGTCACCAGCGGCGAAGCGAGAGCTCCGTAGGCGACGGGCGCGGTGTTGGCGACCAACGCGACGACGGCCGACGTCATCGGGCTGATGCCGAGCGCCAGCAGCATCACCGTGGTGATCGCGACCGGTGTGCCGAAGCCGGCGAGGGCTTCGAGCAGCGCGCCGAAGCAGAACGCGATGATCATGGCTTGGATCCGGCGGTCGCCGCTGATCCTGGAGAAGCTGCGTTGCAGCACGTCGAAATGCCCGGTCGTAACGGTCATCTGGTAGATCCAGATGGCGTTGATGACGATCCACAGGATCGGGAAGAAGCCGAACGCCGCCCCGAGCGTCGCCGACAGCAGCGCCTGGTCCACGGGCATCGGGTAGACGAACATCGCGATCGCGAGCGCGACGGCCAGCGCGATGAGCGAGGCCTTCCACGCCGTCATGCGCACGAGGCCCAGCAGGGCGAACAGCACGAGCAACGGCAGTGCCGCCGCTACCGCGCTCCAGCCGAGCGAACCGAACAACGGGGCCAGGATCTGTTGGTACACGACCACTCCTTTGTGGCGGAGACCCGACGTGTCGAGACGGCGACGATAACCGCGCGTGGGCACGTCCGGTAGTGCTGACCAGACGCCGCGGAGGGGTTCACCCGGCGCCTTGACCGGCTTCGTCCCCACTGGACTCGCGACCGCTGCCGGCCCGCTTGGAGAAGCCCGTCGAGCGGGCCCACGCGTTCGCCCACTGGTGCGAGGAAGGGAACCTTCCTGTCACCAGTGCGAGCAAGGGAACCTTTCTGTCACCGATGCATAAGAGGGACCCTCGCTCGGCCGGGGCTCATCGGACTCGGCGAGGAAGGGAACCTTCCTGTCACGCGGTCAGGTGTGCAGGAGGGTGTCGACTGCTTCGCCGCGGATCGAGGCGTCGAGCACTTGCACGGTGTGGGCCATCGGGAGCGCTTCGCCGCGTCGTTCGAGCGCGGCGCGGATCTGCATGGAGCAGCCGGGGTTGGCGGTGACGAGCAGGTCGGCCCGGGTGTCCTGGACGTGGGCGGCTTTGCGGTCGCCGAGTTCCTGGGCGGCTTCGGGCTGCAGCAGGTTGTAGATCCCGGCCGAGCCGCAGCACAGTTCGCCGCGGTTGATCTCGCGGAGTTCGAGGCCGGGGATGCCGCGGAGCAGGTCGCGCGGCTGGGAGCGGATGCCTTGGCCGTGGCTGAGGTGGCAGGCGTCGTGGTAGGCGATGGCGGCGGGCAGGGGGTGGCGGGTGGCGGTGGGGCCGAGTTCGGTGAGCAGTTCGGCGATGTCGCGCACCTTGGCGGCGAACCGTTCGGCTTTGGCGGCGTAGTGCGGGTCGTCGCGCAGCAGCTGCGGGTATTCCTTGAGGGTGGATCCGCAGCCCGCCGAGTTGATCACGATGTGGTCCACGCGGGACTCGTCGAAGGTGTCGAGCAGGGTCCGTGCGAACGCCACGGCTTCCTCTTCGCGGCCGGAGTGTTCGCTGAGCGCTCCGCAGCATCCTTGCGCGGGCGGGATGACTACGTCGCAGCCTTCGGCGGCGAGCACGCGGGCGGTGGCGGCGTTGACGTCGGGGAAGAAGGCGCTCTGCACGCAGCCGGTGATCATGCCGACGGTGGCGCGGCGGGCTCCTCGCGCGGGCACCCGGTGGCCGAGCCGGGGGGCCCGGTTGATCGGCGGCGCGAGCGATTCCATGGTGCGCAGGTGCGGCGGCAGCGCGGCGGTGATGCCGGTGCGCCGCAGCAGTGCGCCGAGGCGGAGGCGTTGGTAGAGGGCGAGGGGGCCGCGCATCGCGCGGAGCCTGCGCGGGTAGGGGAACACCGTGAAGATCGCGGTGCGCAGCAGCTTCTCCCACCGGCTCCGGGTGTGGTTGCGTTCGATCTGGGCGCGGGTCTCGTTGATGAGGGTGCCGTAGCGCACCCCGGAGGGGCAGGCGCTGACGCAGGCCATGCAGCCGAGGCAGGCGTCCATGTGACCGACCATGGTGTCGGTCATGGGTTCGCCTTCGAGCCCTTCCTTCATGAGGTAGATCCGCCCGCGCGGCGAGTCCATCTCCTCGCCCCACAGGTCGTAGGTGGGGCAGCTGGGCAGGCAGAATCCGCAGTGGACGCAGTCATCGATGAGTTCGCGCTGCGGCGGGTGCTGCGCGTCGAACGCGCCGCTGCGCAGCAGGTCGTGCGGTGGGGTGTCGCTCATCAGATTCCTCCCGCGAAACGGCCGGGGGCGAGTCGGTGTCCGGGGTCGAAGTGGTCTTTGATCCGCCTCGTCAGGCTGCGGATCCCGGCGGGTTGCGGTCCCCACGGGTCGAGGGCGTCGCGCACGGCGGCGGTTCCGCGTTCCAGCACGGCGTAGTCGAGCCGGTCGCGCAGTGCGGCGACGAGGTCGGCGACGGCGCGGGGGTCGGCGTCGGCGGGCAGTCCGGCGTGGAGCACGCCGAGTCCGGCGGCTCCGCGCAGCGCGGGCGACAGGCCGGTGTCGGCGGCGGCGCGGTCGGTGGCGGTGAGCAGCGCGGTCAGCGCGGCGGGTTCGGCGCCGAGCCGCAGCGCGTTGTCCGCGGGCCCGAACGGGTGCTGCCCCCACCAGTCGGGCGTGCGGTCGGTGACGGTGCCGCCGACGTCGCGGGCGAGCGCTTCGGCGCGGTCGTGGGTGGCGTCGGGGCGTCCTTCGAGCTGCGCGCTCACGGTGATGGCGCCGCCGGGTTCGGGGCGGTCGAGTTCGATGGCGGTGGGCATCGCCTGGCAGTGCCGGTAGGTGTCGACGATGGCGGCCGCGTCGGCGGCGCCTTCGACGGTGCTGCTGATCCAGCGGTGTTCGGCGGCGAGGGGGTGCAGCCGGAACACCACTTCGGTGATCACTCCGAGGGTGCCGAACGATCCGGTGTAGAGCTTGCCGAGGTCGTAGCCCGCGACGTTCTTGACGACTTTGCCGCCGGAGGTCGTGACGGTGCCGTCGGCGCGCACCACGGTGATGCCGATGAGCAGGTCGCGCACGCCGCCGAAGAAGTACCGGCCGGGACCGGAGGTCGCGGTGGCCACGACGCCGCCCGCGGTGGCGGTGCGGGCCGGCGGGTCGATGGGCAGTTGCTGGCCGGCTTCGGCGGCGGTGGCGTGCAGGGTGGCCAGCGGGGTGCCGGCTCGGGCGCTGAGCACCAGGTCACCGGCGGCGTGTTCGACGATCCCGCTGTCGGTGGACAGGTCCAGCAGAAGGTCCGCGGAGCGCGGCGCGGCGCCCCAGTCGAGTTTGCTGCCGGATCCGCGCGGCACGACGGTGAGTTCGTGTTCGGCGGCGGCGCGCAGGATCGCCGAGACGTCTTCGGTGCCCGCGGCCGCGGCGACCCACGTGGGCCGGACGCCGGCGACCTCGTCGGCGGCCGTCGCGTCGCGGATCTTGCCGGTGCCCGCCGCGGATTCCAGCGCGGCGCGGGCGGCGGGGGTGGTGGTGTTCGCGGGCATCAGAACTGGTCCGCCAATCCTGCTTCGGTGAGCGGGTGCACTCCGCGGCGCGGGCCGGGCACTTCGCCGCACAGCCGCGGTGTCGGGAACACCTTGCCGGGGTTGCAGATCCCGGCGGGGTCGAACGCGCACCGCACGAGTTGCATGGTGTCGAGGTCGTCGTCGGTGAACATCCGGCCCATGTACTTGACCTTGTCGGTGCCGACGCCGTGTTCTCCGGTGATGGAGCCGCCGTGTTCGATGCACAGGTCGAGGATCGCTCCCGAGACCGCTTCGGCGCGTTCCGCCGCGCCCCGCTCGGCGTCGTCGAACAGCACCAGGGGGTGCAGGTTGCCGTCTCCGGCGTGGAAGACGTTGGCGACGCGGACCCCGGAGTCGGCGGAGAGCCGGGCGATGCGGCCGAGGACTTCGGGCAGCGCGGTCCGCGGGATCACCCCGTCCTGCACGATGTAGTCGGGGCTGATGCGGCCGACGGCGGCGAACGCGGATTTGCGGCCCTTCCAGATCATGGCGCGTTCGTGGTCGTCGGCGGCGACGCGGATCTCGAAGGCGCCGTGCTCGTCGCAGTGCCGCCGCACTTCGGCGAAGGTGTGCTCGACTTCGGCGGCGGGGCCGTCGAGTTCGACGACGAGGACGGCGCCCGCGCCGTCGGGGTATCCGCAGTGGACGGCTTGTTCGGCGGCTTCGATGGCGAGCGCGTCCATCATTTCGATGGCGGCGGGCGTGACGCCGGCGCTGATGATGGCGGAGACGGCGGCGCCCGCGTCGTCGGTGGAGGCGAATCCGGCGAGCAGGGTCTGCACGACTTCCGGTTTTCGCAGCAACCGCACGGTGATCCGGGTGACGACGCCGAGCGTGCCTTCGCTGCCGATGAACGCGCCGAGCAGGTCGTAGCCGGGTGCTTCCCGCGCGGTGCCGCCGAGTTCGACGAGTTCGCCGTCGGGTGTCACGACCTGCAGTCCGAGGATGTGGTGGGTGGTGAACCCGTACTTGAGGCAGTGCGCGCCACCGGAGTTCTCGGCGACGTTGCCGCCGACGGAGCACACCTGCTGGCTCGACGGGTCGGGCGCGAAGTAGTAGCCGTGCGGGGCGGCGGCGCCGGTGACGTCGAGGTTGATCACGCCGGGTTCGACGACGGCGCGCTGGTTGGCGACGTCGACCTCCAGGATGCGGCGCATCTTCGAGGTCACGATGAGCACGCCTTCGGAGTGCGGCAGCGCCCCGCCGGACAGGCCGGTGCCGGAGCCGCGCGCGACGAAGGGCACCTGCTGTTCGGCGCAGGCCGCGACGACGTGCTGGACCTGCTCGGTGTTCTCCGGCAGGACGACCAGGGCGGGCACCACCCGGTAGCTGGCCAGGCCGTCGCATTCGTAGGTGCGGCGCCGTTGCGGGTCGGTGATCACCGCGTTCTCCGGGAGCACGTCGCGGATGCGCCGCACCAACCGGTCGAGGTCGGCGCCGGGGACCGCGGTGATGCCGGTCGAGGACATGGGCACGCCTCCTCAGCATCGAGGATTTCGCTATGCGGAATTGCCATTCCGAACATCGGGAACTTTAGGCGGATCTGCGCATAGATACAAGAGGTCGACAAGGCCTCCCGCTCCCCCTATTGTGCCTCGCACCACTGTGATCGACACCGCGCGCGACGGCCGAATCGGTGGAACCCACCCGGTGATCGGACCGCACTGGCTACGCTCCCTGAAAACGTTCGGATCTGGGGAGATTTTTCATGTCCAGTGCTCAGCAGCGCATCCAGGAGATGCTGGCCCGCTTCGAGGAGCAGGCGACCGCCGCGGCACAGCTCAAGGACAAGATGGGCGCGATCCGCGGTGAGGCGCGCAGCCAGGACGGCGCGGTCACGGTCGCCGTCGCCCCCTCCGGAGCCGTCCTCGACCTGCGCCTGAGCCAGCAGGCGATGCGCCAGTCCCACACCGCCCTGCAGCAAGCGATCATGCAGACCATCCGGCAGGCCACCCAGCAGGCCGCGGAGACGATGAACGCCACCGTGGAACCGGTGCTGGGCGACCGCGCCGAGCAGTTCCGCGAGGCCTACAACGCCCACGGCGCCCAGCCCCCGGCCGGTCTCGACGACCAGCCCGCGGCTCGCCCGGAACCGCCCGCCGCACCGCCGCGCGCGGAAACCCCGCCCGCCGCGCCGAACCGCCCCGCCCCGAACGCGCCGAGCACCCCGCCGACCCGCCGCGGCCAGGACTGGGACGACGAGGACTTCTCCCGGGACTCGTTCCTGCGCTGAACCCGCCTACGCCGCTCCCAGCGCCGCGACGGCGCGGGCCGACGGGTACGCGGGTTCGCCGAGGCGTTCCACGGCGCGCAGCACGTGATCGGCGGGGAAGCGCCAGCGGATCGCCCCCGGCACCGCGAGACCCGTCGCTCTGGCGGCCCGCAGCCCCGCCGTCACCGCGGCGCGCGGGAACGCGGGCCGGCCGTAGATCCGCCGCGCCCACCCGGGCAGCAGCGAGTAGGCGAGGTGCCCTACAGGCCGGTAGGCCAGGTTCACCCCGGACCGCCACCACTCGGGGAACGGCCGGTGCAGGAAGCGGTAGATCAGCTCGGCGTCCTCGGTCCGCGCGAGCAGCGGCCGCATCCGGGCGAAGTAGGCCGCCATCTCCCGCCGGGAACCGGGCACGGTCGCCGGGTCGAGGCCGACGAGCCCCGCGCCGCGGCGCTGCTCGTCGAAGTACCGGTCGAGCAGCGCACCGGTGAGCGGGAATCCGCCGCGCCGCACCACCGACGCGAACGAGGCGACCTCGGCGCAGTGCACCCACCGCAGCAGTTCCGGCTCGTCGAGCCGGATCGGTGAGCCGTCGCGGGGGTCGGTGGCGGTGAGGATCGAATGCACGTGCCGCACCCGCGCCGCGGCGCGGTCCACTTCGGCGCGGCCACCGTAGGTGGCGAGTCCGACGAACGCGCTGGTGCGCCGCAGCCTGCCGAGCGGGTCGCGCTGGAAATCGGAGTTCTGCACGACGCCCGCGACCGCGCGCGGGTGCAGCGCCTGCAGGTACAGGCTGCAGATCCCGGCCGCCCACATGGCCGGGTCGCCGTGCAGGTGCCAGCTCACCGCATCCGGGCCGAAGTAGCCCCGGCCCGGGGTGTCGAACGCGTCCTCGCCGGTCATCGTCGACCTCCGTCGCCGTCACGCCACCGCGATCACCCTTGCGCCACGAGCAAGGGGACGAACTGCTCGGCCGCGGTGAGCGAACCGTGGTGCCCGCGCAGCGAGGACTCCCCCGGTTCCACCGCGGAGCGAATCACCGCCGTATCGCGCAGCACCGCCAGCACGTCGCCGATGCGCGGGCGCACCGAGTCGGCCACGACGGGGCCGAACCAGCCTTCGTCGACGGCCTGCTCACCGGTCACCACCGCGCCGCGCTCCCCCAGCACCCCGCGCCACGCATGCAGCACGTCGTCGCGCGCACCGGGTTCGGAGTAGACGTGGCGGGCTCGGGCGTCGCCGCCGAGCAGCCGGACACCGGCGCTCAACGCGGGATCGGTGTCGGCGTCGACCGTGTCCGCCGGGTCGACGGTGACCATGCCGTGGTCGGCGACGACGAGCAGCTGGGAGCCGCCGGGCAGTCGCTGCGCGATCGAGGACACCAGCGTGTCGACCTGCGCGAGCTGGATCCGCCAGGGCAGCGAGCCGGGCCCGTGCCCGTGCCCGACGAGGTCGAGGTGGCCGTGGTAGGCGTAGCACAGCGCGGGGCCGGGTTCGGCGAGCGCGGCGAGCACTTCCGCGCCGAGGTCGCCGAGCGCGTGCACCCCGCGGAAGTCGCCGCCGCGCAGCGCGGCCCTGGTCAGCCCGGTGCCGCCGAACTCGGCGGGAGCCACCGAGCGCACCTGGACGCCCGCGTCGGCGGCGCGTTGCAGCATCGTCGGCTCGGGCTGCGCGGTCTCCGGCGGCCACGCGTCGAGCAGGCTGCGCCGCTTCCCGCGCGCGTCGCGGGCGGTGCCGTGGGTGGCCCAGGCCAGCGGGTGCAGCAGGCCGCCGGACGGTTCGGCGAAGGTGTAGCCGACGATGCCGTGCGCCCCGGCTGCCAAGCCGGTGCCGAGCGAGGTGATGCTGGTGGCCGTCGTGGTGGGGAACCCGGCCAGCAGCGGCTCGCGGGTCGCCAGCGCGGCCAGGAACGGGGCGTCGGCGGCGTGCTCGTGCAGCAGGGACCAGCCGAGCCCGTCGACGAGCAGCACCGCCGCCGCCCGGCATCGCGGAATCCCGAGGGTGTCGGTGAATCCCGCGACGCCGAGGGCGGCGAGCGTCGAGGGCAGCACGTCGGACAGCGCACGATCCGCGCCGGGAGTGACCATCCAGTCCATGCCGCACCTCTCCGGTGGTCGACCTGCTCAAGCCGGTCACTGCTCAGCGGCTCCGCCGCTGGCAGGACGCGGACGAACAATGCCCGCCCGGACAGGTTCTCAGATTCCCAGCGAGCGCCCCACGATCTCCTTCATGATCTCGGTGGTGCCGCCGTAGATCGTCTGCACCCGCGAGTCCAGGAAGGCCTTCGCGACCGGGTACTCCATCATGTAGCCGTACCCGCCGTGCAGCTGCAGGCAGCGGTCCACGACGCGCTTGTTCATCTCGGTGAGCCACCACTTGGCCATGGCGGCGTGCTCCACGCTCAGTTCACCGCGAACGTGGTCGGCGACGCAACGGTCGGTGAACACGCGGCCGATCTGCACTTCGGTGGCCATCTCCGCCAGCTCGAAGCGGGTGTTCTGGAACTTGCCGATGGGGCGGCCGAACGCGGTGCGGTCCCGGCAGTACTGCTTGGTGATCTCCAGGACCTTCTCGGCGCTGGCGATCGCGGCGACGGCGATGGACAGCCGCTCCTGCGGCAGGTTCTGCATCAGGTAGATGAAGCCCTGGCCCTCTTCGCCGAGCAGGTTCGTCGCGGGCACCCGCACGTCGTTGAAGTACAACTCCGCGGTGTCCTGCGACTTCTGGCCGATCTTGTCCAGGTTCCGGCCGCGCTCGAAGCCCTCCATGCCGCGTTCCACCACCAGTAGGCTGATGCCCTGGGCGCCCGCGTCCGGGTCGGTGCGGGCCGCGACGATCACCAGGTCGGCGTTGATGCCGTTGGAGATGAACGTCTTCTGCCCGTTGAGGACGTAGTGGTCGCCGTCGCGGACCGCCGTGGTGCGCATGCCCTGCAGGTCGCTGCCCGCGCCCGGCTCGGTCATGGCGATCGCGGTGATCGTCTCGCCGGAGCAGAAACCGGGCAGCCACCGCCGCTTCTGCTCCTCGGTGCCCAGCCGCGTCAGGTACGGGAGGTTGATGTCGGTGTGCACCGGCGAGCCGAATCCGTTGATCCCGGCGTTGACCAGCTCTTCGTCGAGCACGACGTTGAACCGGAAGTCGTCGACGCCGCCACCGCCGTACTCCTCGTCGACGGCCATGCCCAGCAGGCCCTGCTTGCCTGCGGCCAGCCACGCTTCGCGACTGACCACGCCCGCCGCTTCCCACTCCTCCTGGTGGGGCAGCAGTTCCTTGGCGATGAACGCCTTGGCGGCCTCGCGGAACGCTTCGTGCTCCGCCTCGAACAGATCCCTGCGCATCTGAGGTTCACGCTTCCTTTCAACAGCCCGTGCAGAACGTGTCGTCGTGGTCTTGGCAGCGGCGGAGCCCGAACTCGCTCACGCCTCGTGGATCGCTCCGGAGGCCAGCAGGTCGGCGGCGCCGGACACCTGCCAGTCCGCCAGCACCGCGGTGTCCGGCACGGCGACCGGGCGCGGCGGTGAACTCGGGGTGTGGGAGAAGCGCGGCGCGGGAGCGGGTTGCAGCACGCCGTCGGGGCTCGGCAACGTGCCGCGGGCGCGGATGTGCGGGTGGTTCTGGGCTTCGGTCATCGACAGCACCGGTGCGACGCAGGCGTCCGATCCGTCGAACACCTCCGTCCACTCCGCGCGGGTGCGCCGGGCGAAGACCTCCGCGAGCCGCTCGCGCAGCTCGGGCCAGTTCGCCGGGTCGTCGCGGTCCGGGGCCTGCTCGGTCAGGTCGAGGCGGGCGAGCAGTTCCGCGTAGAACTGCGGTTCCAGCGCGCCGACCGCCATGTACTCGCCGTCGGAGGTCTCGTACACGTCGTAGTACGGGGCGCCGGTGTCGAGCATGTTCGTGCCGCGCTCGGTGTTCCACACGCCCGCAGCGTGGAAGCCGAACAGCATCGACCCCAGGTGCGCCGCACCGTCCACGATGGACGCGTCGACGACCTGGCCCTGCCCGCTGGTGCGCGCCTGCAGCACCGCCGCCAGCACGCCGACCGCCAGGTACATCGCACCGCCGCCGAAGTCGCCGAGCAGGTTCGCCGGGACCTGCGGGGGTCCGCCCTTGCGGCCGATGGCGTGCAGCATGCCGCTCAGCGCGATGTAGCCGACGTCGTGTCCCGCGGTCAACGCCAGCGGCCCGTCCTGGCCCCAGCCGGTCATCCGGCCGAACACGAGCTTCGGGTTGACCTCCCAGCACTGCTCCGGGCCCACTCCGAGCCGTTCGGCGACGCCCGGGCGGAAACCCTCGATCAGCACGTCGGCCTGCTCCACCAGCGCCAGCACCGCCGCCGGGCCCTGCTCGTGCTTGAGGTTCACCGACACCGCGCGCTTGCCGCGGTCCAGCAGGTCGTGCTGGTTCGGCCCGCCACCGGGCCGCCCCACGCGCACCACGTCCGCGCCCAGGTCGGCCAGCAGCATGCCGCAGAACGGAGCAGGCCCGATGCCCGCCAGCTCCACCACTCGCACGCCCGCCAACGGACCGCCGTTGCCTTCTGCCGTCACGCCTGCACCTCTCCGCCGGCGGCTGCCCGCCACGCACGACACCGTGTCGCGACGCAATTAGTGTTACATCGTTGGTGTCACAGCGGTCAAGGAGTAAGCTCCTCGACCATGCTCCGAACCGCGGACGAAGAGCTCACCATCGACGAATTGGCCGCCCGCGCCGGCGTCACCGTGCGCACCGTTCGCTTCTACGCGTCCCGAGGCCTGCTCCCCCCGCCGCGGCTGCGCGGCCGGCTCGGCCTCTACGGCGGCGACCACCTCGCGCGGCTCGACCTCATCCGAGAACTGCAAGCGCTCGGGTTCACCCTCTCCGCCATCGAGCGCCACCTCGAGCGAATCCCCGACGACGCCACCCCCGAAGACCTCGCCCTGCAACGCGCCCTGCTCGCGCCGTGGACCAGCGACCAGAGCGAGGACCTCACCCGGCACGAGCTCAGCCAGCGCGCCGGCCGCCAGCTCGACGACGAACTGGTCCAGCAGCTCGTCGCCCTCGGCATCCTGCACGGCCTCGACGACGAACTCACCAGGGTGCGGCTGCCCAACACCGCGATGCTCGGCGTCGGCCTGCAGATACTCGACCTGGGACTGCCCCTCGAAATGCTGTTGCAGGCCAAGGGGATCGTCGAGCAGCACACCACGCAGATCGCCGTCGAGCTGCGCGAACTGTTCGCCGCCAACGTGCTGCGCCCCTACGTCGAACGCGGCCGCCCCGACGACGAGCGGGAACACGTCCGCGTCGCCACCGACCAGCTCCGGCCGCTGACCATCCAAGTGCTCGTCAACGGATTCCAGAACGCCGTCAACGACGTCATCCGCGACCACGTCTGACCCCTCCGCGAGGAAGGGAACCTTTCTGTCACCGGCGTGAGCACGGGAACCTTTCTGCCACGGTCGACCGCGGCGGCTCACGCGCCGAAGCGAGCAAGGGAACCTTTCTGCCACCAGTGCGAGCAAGGGGACTTTTCTGTCACCGGTTCGAACAAGGGAACCTTTCTGTCACCGGCGCGAGGAAGGGAACCTTCCTGTCACGGTCGTGAGATCCATCCGGACGTGACGGGCGCGCGGCGCGCGGCATCTCCGGACGTCGCGACGCCGTCGTCACCCGAAGCGAGTGCGGCAGGACCCGAACGAGCGAAGCGGCTCCCCTGACAGCCGAACGCGGCCGCCGGATCACGAACCCAGGGCGAACCGGGGACGAGCGCACCGCACCCGTCCGCCTACTGGCCAAGTCGGCCCTTCGTGCGGTTTCATCGGCGAGGTCACCGTGACTCATGTCACGAAGGTGGCCGCCTCGTGAGTGGAGGAGCCACATGAGCACACCCGCGGAGACTGCGGTGCAGGCACCGACCGCGACCATTCCGCACCTGTTCCGCCGCAACGCCGTCGAGCACCGCGACCACCCGGCGCTGACCGCCGACGGTCGCACCTGGACCTGGCACGAAGCCGCCGAAGCCGTGCACGACCTCGCAGCCGGGTTCGCCGAACTCGGCCTGCAAGCCGGCCAGACCGTGGTGCTGATGATGTCCAACAGCGCCGAGCAGTGGCTGGCCGACGTGGCCGTCACCCACCTCGGAGCGGTGCCGATCGCGGTGCACCCCGCGCTGAACTCCGGGGAAGTGCGCGACGTCACCAAGCACAGCCGCGCGCACATCGCCGTGCTGAGCAACGCCCACCACGTGCGGCGCTGGTCGGCGGCGCTGCGCGAACCGGACTCGCTCAGCCACGTCATCGTCGTCGACCACGACGCGATCCCCGAGGAGGACGACCGCTTCCTCACCTGGCGGACCTTGCGCGACCGCGGCGCGCACCACCTGCGCCGCGATCCGTCGATCGTGGACCGGCACGCCGCGAACGTCACCCCCGACGCCGCGGCCACGGTGCTCTACTCCCCCGACGCGATCGGCGTGCAGCGCGCCGTCGTGCTCACCCACCGCAACGTGCTCGCCGCCGCCTCCGCCCGGCAGCGGGTCACCTGCGTTCCGCCGCACACCAGCACCCTCTGCTACCTGCCGATGGCGCACATCTCCGAACGCGCGGGCAACCTCTACAGCGCGATCCACGACGTCACCCACGTCCACTTCTGCAACGGCATCACGCAGGCCATCCGGCAACTGCCCGCGGTGCGCCCGCACACCTTCTTCGGGGTGCCGAGGATGTGGGAGAAGCTCGCCGCGATCGCTCGCGCGCTCCCCGCCGCGCACAACGCTGCGGAGAAGCAGGACGTCCTCAGCGGACTCGGGCTGGACGGCACCGCGTGGGGCGCCAGCGGGGCCGCCCCGATCGGCCGCGACGTCCTCGACCTGTTCGCCGGGCTCGGCTTCCACATCTTCGAGACCTGGGGATCGACGGAGACGAGCGGCTGGGCAGCCACCAACCGGCCCGGCGCCGTCCGCTTCGGCACCGTCGGCAAGTCGCTGCCCGACGTCGAGATCCGCACCGACGAGGACGGCGAAGTGCTGGTCCGCGGCCCCCTCGTCTGCGCAGGGCACCTGCAGGAGGACGGCCTGATCCGGGTGGCCACCGACGCCGACGGCTGGCTGCGCACCGGGGACGTCGGCAGCGTCGAGGACGGCTACCTCACCGTCACCGACCGCAAGAGCGAGCTCATCGTCAGCTCCCACGGGGAGAGCGTCGCGCCCAGCGTCGTGGAGCACGCCTTGCGCGCGCATCCGCTGATCGGCCACGCGCTGGCCTTCGGCGAAGGGCGACCGCACGTCGTCGCGCTGCTCGTGCTCGACGAGGACGCCGCGCCCGAGTGGGCCCGCGCGCACGGGATCTCCGAGACCGGCCTGGCAGAGCTGGCCCGGCATCCCGACGTCGTGGCCGAAGTGGACCGCGCGGTGGAATCGGCCAACGCCGCGCTGGGCCAGTCCGGCCAGGTGCTCGCCCACCGCCTGCTCGACCGGCAGTGGGGCGCCGAGGGCGGCGAGCTCAGCCCGGCGCTGAAGTTGCGCCGCCGCGTCATCCACGACAAGTACGCCCACACCCTCGAAGCCCTCTACGACTGACCCACCGACTCCGCGAGCAAGGGAACCCTCCTGTCACCGGTGCGAGCAAGGGAACCTTCCTGTCACCGGTGCGAGCAAGGGAACCTTCCTGTCACCGGTGCGAGCAAGGGAACCTTCCTGTCACCGGTGCGAGCAAGGGAACCTTCCTGTCACCGGTGCGAGCAAGGGAACCTTCCTGTCACCGGTGCGAGCAAGGGAACCTTCCTGTCATCGGTCGCTGTGCGCCCCGGTGCGGCTTCCTCGTCGGGGCGCTCATCAACCCAGGCACAACACTCACTTTGGGGTGACTTGAAGCAACCAGAAAGCCCTGGATAGATCACCCGAGGGTCACCGCGATCCACGACCGAGAACCACGATCTGGTGATCTTCGGTCTCGGGTGCGGAAATCGTCGGGGCACTGCCGATAAATCTGTGCGGAACCTTCCCCAACCCCTTGGAGCGCACAGACATGTCCGGCACCCGGTTCGTTCGTGGCTTTCTGCTCGCGGCGATGGCCGCTCTCCTGCTCACCCCGGCGATGGCGAACGCCACCGCGACGACGAGCCACCTGACGCTCACGATCGCGAGCAAGAACCGCGCCGAGGAGCCGCGCACCGTGCAGCTGCGGTGCGAGCCGACGGGCGGCACGCACCCGAAGGCCGCCGAGGCCTGCAAGACCCTGCTCGCCGCGGGGGGCAACTTCGATCAGATCGGCCAGTCCCAGACCGGTGCGCAGTGCACGATGGTGCTCCGGCCGGTGATCGCCAGCGCGCACGGAACCTGGCAGGGCAAGCCGGTGCACTTCGACAAGGAATTCGGCAACAGCTGCCAGGCGACGTCGAACTTGGGCACCGTCTTCGACTTCTGAGGCTCGCCGCCGGACACCGGCTCTCGCACGGCGCGGGCGCCGGTGTCCGCGTGGAGCAGCGGGTGCGCGCACTCTGCAGCGGCTCGTTGCGCCGGTCGCACTACGGTGGCCGCATGGCTTCCGAGAACGACGACCCCGCTTGTAGGCGCTGGCCACATCGGCTCTACGGGGTAGGTGACGAACCCGATCCCCGGTTCACGCTCGCCAACGAACGAACGTTCCTGGCGTGGATCCGGACCGCGCTGGCCCTGATGGCCGCGGGAGTCGGCGTCGAGGCCCTGAACGCCGCGGCGGGCACCGGCTCGGATCCGCTGCGCACCTCGTTGGCGGTGCTCCTGCTGCTGGCGGGCGTCGTGTGCAGCGTGGCGGCGTTCGGCCGGTGGATGACCATGGAGCGGGCGCTGCGCACGAACTCCCCGCTGCCACCGCCGAAGCTGGCGCCGATCCTCGGGTTCGGCCTGGGCTTGATCGGGCTCGGCGCGCTCGCGCTGCTGCTGATCAGCGGGTTCTGAGGATGCCGGACGAACGGCGGGGTCCGTGGGATCCCGGTTTGCAGATCGAACGCACGACGCTCGCCTGGTTGCGCACCGGGCTGACGTTCGTCGTGGGCCTGATGGTGCTGCTGCGGTTGCTGGTGCACCGCAGCGCGGTGGCCGCCGCCGTGTGCGCCGCGGTGGCGATCCCGCTCGCGGTCGCGATCACCGTGCTGTCGTGGAGCAGGCATCGGCAGGCGGAGCGCAGGTTGCGCGCCGAGGACCCGTTGCCGGACGGCGCGCTGCACGCTTCGCTCACCGCGCTGGCGGTGCTGGCCGGGCTGATCGGAACGGTGTACGTGCTGCTGATGTGACCGTGCCGCGCCGGGGCCGTCGAGGCCCGGCGCGGCACGACCGGTTCACGTCGTCAGGCCACCGCGAGTTCGATCTCGACGTTGCCGCGGATGGCGTTCGAGTACGGGCACACCGAGTCGGCCTGCTCGGTCAGCTGCTGCGCCTGCTCGCGGTCGATGCCGGGCAGGCTCACCGACAGCGAGACGTTCAGGCCGTAACCGCCCGCACCGTTGCTGCCGATGCCGACCTGGGCGGTCACCGAGGAATCGGTGATGTCGGCCTTCGCCTTGCGCGCCACCAGCTGCAGCGCGCTGTGGAAGCACGCGGCGTAGCCGGCGGCGAACAGCTGCTCGGGGTTCGTGGAGTCCCCGCCGGGGCCACCCATCTCGCGCGGCACCGCGAGGTCCAGGTCGAGCACGCCGTCGGACGAGCGGGTGCGTCCGCCCCTGCCCTCGCCGGTCGCGGTCGCCTCGGCCGTGTACAGCGCTGCCATCTCAGTCTCCTTCTGTCGTGGTCCCGCGCAGGAGCTCGTCGGTGATGGGAACGCCCGCCGCCACCGCGGCCCGAGCCCGCTCCGCGGCCTCGTCCACGTTCGCCGTGAGCCGTTCGAGCGTCGAGCGCAGTTCGCGCACTTCGTCGAGTCCCATGCCGATCGCGGCGAGGACTCGATGCGGCACGACCGCCGCCCGTTCCCGGAGTTCGCGCCCCTCATCGGTCAGCCCGACCTCGACGGAACGCTCGTCCCGAGCGCTGCGCCGCCGCGCGACCAGGCCACCGGCTTCGAGCCGCTTCACCAACGGCGACAACGTCCCGGAATCGAGCCGGAGCGTCGCCCCGAGATCCTTGACCGCCAGCGAATCGCGTTCCCAGAGCACCAGCATCACGAGGTACTGCGGGTAGGTCAGCCCCAGCTCGTCGAGGAACGGCCGATACAGGTTGGTGAACGAGCGCGACGCGCTGTAGAGCGCGAAGCACACCTGCCGATCCAGCGACAGCACCGAGTCCGAACTCATCCCGCCTCCTGCACGAGATCGACACTAGCCCCAATTTGAGTTGCCCGCAACTGAGTTGTGCGCAACTCAATGCGAGGAAGGGAACCTTCCTGTCACCCGGTGCCGCCACGCTCCACCGACCCGGGCACGCGACGATCGGAATCGGCACCTCACCACACCGGCTCACCGCGACGAGCGCGGACGAGCAGACCGTGACAGGAAGGTTCCCTTCCTCACGTGGATGACAGGAAGGTTCCCTTGCTCGCCCTGCCCGCCCGGAGCGGGCCTGCGTTCGGGCAGGGCGGCGGGATCAGCACTCGATGACGTTGACGGCGAGGCCGCCGCGAGCCGTCTCCTTGTACTTGGCCTTCATGTCGCGGCCGGTGTCGCGCATGGTCTTGATGACCTTGTCGAGCGAGACGACGTGGCTGCCGTTCCCGCGCAGGGCCATCCGCGCGGCGGTGACCGCCTTGACCGAGGCGACGGCGTTGCGCTCGATGCACGGAATCTGCACCAGGCCACCGATCGGATCGCAGGTGAGCCCGAGGTTGTGCTCCATCGCGATCTCGGCGGCGTTCTCCACCTGCCACGGCGTCGCACCGAGCGCCTCGGCGAGCCCGGCCGCCGCCATCGAGCACGCCGAGCCGACCTCGCCCTGGCACCCGACCTCGGCACCGGAGATCGAGGCGTTCTCCTTGAACAGCACGCCGATCGCCCCCGCCGCCAGCAGGAAGCGGATCACGCCGTCCTCGCTGGCGCCGGGAACGAAGCGCACGTAGTAGTGCAGCACCGCGGGAACGATGCCCGCGGCCCCGTTCGTGGGCGCGGTGACGACCCGGCCGCCCGCCGCGTTCTCCTCGTTGACCGCGAGGGCGAACAAGGTGAGCCACTCCATCGGATCGTCCTGCTCGGTGAGGCTCGCCCGCAGCGCCGCCGCGCGCCGGTTCACCTTCAGCCCGCCGGGCAGCACTCCATCGTTGCTGCACCCGTTGTCGACGCATTCGCGCATCACGCCCCAGATGTGCAGCAGCTGCGCGCGGATGTCCGCCGCGGAACGCCACGACAGCTCGTTGTCGAACATGACGTCGCTGATCCGCGATCCCGAATCGGCCGCCCTCGCGAGCAGTTCCTGCCCGGTGCGGAACGGGTGCCGGACCGCGGTCTCGTCCGGTTTGATCCGGTCGGTCCCGGTGGCGCCGTCGTCGACCACGAACCCGCCGCCGACGGAGTAGAACACCGCGGCGCGCAGTTCACCCGAGGTACCGAACGCGGTGAACCGCATGCCGTTGGGATGCAGCGGCAGCGATTTCCGCCGGTGCATCACGAGGTCGCGATCGACGGAGAAGGCGATGTCGTGCTCGCCCGCCAGCGACAGCCGGCCACCGGTGCGGACGGCGTCCACTCGGTGTTCGACCGCGGCCGGATCCACCGTCTCCGGATCGTGCCCTTCGAGCCCGAGCAGCACCGCTTTCGGACTCCCATGACCATGCCCGGTCGCTCCGAGCGACCCGAACAGCTCGGCTTTCACCCTGGTGACCTCGCCGAGCAGACCCTCGGTGCGCAGGCGTGCCGTGAACATCCCGGCGGCCCGCATCGGGCCGACGGTGTGCGAACTGGACGGCCCGATGCCCACTGAGAAGAGGTCGAAGACGCTGATCGTCACAGATCCGTCCCCCTCAGCCCGGCTTACTCACCACCGGTCAACTGGGCGTATTCCTGCGCCGTGAGCACAGCACCGGTCTGCTCGGCACGCACGTCGAGCAGCCAGCCCTCACCGAACGGGTCCCCGTTGACCACCGCGGGGTCGTCCGCCGCCGCCTCGTTGATCGCCACGACCTCGCCGGTCACGGGCGCGTACAGGTCGCTGACCGACTTCGTCGATTCCAGCTCGCCGCAGGTCTGGCCCGATTCGATCCGCTCGCCCACCTCGGGGAGCTGCACGTACACGATGTCGCCGAGCGCTTCGGCCGCGAAGGGCGTGATGCCGATGCGGACCAGGTCACCGCGGTCCTCGATCCACTCGTGTTCCTCGGTGTAGCGCAGCTGCTCGGGCAGGGACATGGAGGCTCCTCACCATCGTGGGCACAGGTGTGCCCGGGTTCGTGGGCCTCCCCCTCTGTTGCGGAACCTGAGAGCTTCACCGCGTCGTGCGCGGTTTGCACCGTGGGTGCGGCGCCGGAGCGCGCGCTTTCCAGAGTCGCCTCGCCCGAGCGGTCATGGGTGCCTGAGAGTTTGCAGGGAGTGTTTGCTCCTTCGGCGCCCCGTCGGCGCGGGGTCTCTCCCGCCCGGGATCTGCGGCATATGCGGTTGTGGACGTGCCCAGCAACGATAAACGGGCACCCGTCGGTGTCAATGCCCCCTCGCTCCGGATCACACGGATCGAGAGAGGAAGGGAACCTTCCTGTCACCGGTGACAGGAAGGTTCCCTTCCTCGCCTCGCGGAGCGCGGGGTTGCGACCGAATGGAGCTACCCGGGCAGGATTGGTCAGACCACCCTGGGCAGATGGATCACAAGACACGAGGCGGGGTCGCGGCGCCTCGCGCCGGGCGGGCCGCCGCGCTGGTGCTCTCCGCGATCACGCTCAGCACCGGTCTGGTGCTCGCTCCACCTGCGCACGCGGCCCCGGCGGTGGGGGTCTGGTTGACCACGAAGGACGGCCAGAGCAAGCTCGCGCGCCAGCCCGACGCGGAGTTCGGGGCGGGCGGCGGGAACGAGACGATCACGGTCGACCCCGGGACGACGTACCAGGCCGTCGACGGGTTCGGGGCGGCGCTGACCGACTCGTCGGCTTGGCTGGTGAACAACTCCCCGCGGCGCGACGAGATCATGTCCCGGCTGTTCGACGCGGACACCGGAATCGGCCTGACCGCGTTGCGGCAGGTCGTCGGCGCCTCGGACTTCGCGCGCTCGACCTACAGCTACGACGACGTGCCCGCCGGGGAGAGCGACTACGAGCTGGCGGAGTTCTCGATCGCTCACGACGAGGCCGACATCCTGCCGCTGCTACGACGGGCCGGGGAACTGGCTCCGGAGCTGAACGTGGTGGCGACGCCGTGGAGCGCGCCCGCGTGGATGAAGTCCAACGGCTCCATGGTCGGCGGGGAACTGCCGGCGCAGAACTACCAGGTCTTCGCCGACTACCTGGTCCGCTTCGTGCAGGCATACGAGCAGGCCGGGGTCCCGATCGACTCGCTGACCCCGCAGAACGAACCGTTGAACGATCCGCCGTCGTACCCGGGCAGCCCGATGTCCCCGGAAGCCCAGGCGGCGTTCATCGGCAACGACCTCGGTCCGAAGCTCGACGCCGCGGGCCTGGACACGAAGATCCTGGCCTACGACCACAACTGGGACGACACCGAATACCCGAACCACGTGCTCGGCGACGCCAACGCGGCGCGGTACGTCGACGGGGCCGCCTTCCACTGCTACGGCGGGACGCCGGACGCGCAGAGCGCCGTGCACGACGCGCATCCGGACGCCGAGATCCACCTCACCGAATGCTCCGGCACCGAGTCGGAGGATCCGGCGGCGACCTTCGGCGACACGCTGACCTGGCAGGCGAGCAACCTGATCATCGGCGGCACCCGCAACTGGGCCCGCAGCGTCGTGCTGTGGAACCTGGCGCTGGACCCGGCGCACGGCCCGGTCATGGACGGCGCGTGCGACGACTGCACCGGAGTGACCACCATCGACAACGCCACCGGCGAGGTGGACTACAACGCCGAGTACTACGCGCTCGGGCACGCCAGCAAGTTCGTGCGGCCCGGAGCGGTCCGGATCGGATCGAACGAGCTCGACGGGGTGCAGAACGTCGCGTTCCGCAACCCGGACGGTTCCACCGCGCTGATCGCGCTCAACCCCGGCGGTGCCGAACGGCCGATCACCGTGTCCTGGCAGGGCCAGGAGTTCGACTACGCGCTCCCCGCAGGCGGTCTCGCCACCTTCACCTGGCCCCCGGCCTGACCCCGGATCGGGTGCGAGGAAGGGAACCTTCCTGTCACCGGTGACAGGAAGGTTCCCTTCCTCGCACCCTCGGCAGGCGTGCAGGGGCGCGGGGAGCGGGGTGTGGGCGGATGATGCGGGAGGGGCTCCGGGCGACGGGGAGGTGTACCGGGTGAAGGTCGCAGTGCCGAGGGAGATCAAGAACCACGAGTACCGGGTGGCCTGCACCCCGGCGGGGGTGCACGAGTTGCGGGTGCACGGGCACGAGGTGTTCGTGGAGGCGAGCGCCGGGGTCGGCTCGTCGATCCCCGACGAGGAGTACGTCGCGGCGGGCGCGACGATCGTCGGCACCGCCGAGGACGTGTGGGCGGCGGGCGATCTCGTGTTGAAGGTGAAGGAGCCGATCCGGGAGGAGTTCCCGCGCCTGCGGCCGGGCCAGGTCCTGTTCACCTACCTGCACCTGGCGGCCTCGGCGGAGCTGACGAACGAGCTGCTGCGCGCCGAGGTCACGGGGCTCGCCTACGAAACGGTGCAGACCGCGACCGGCGGGCTGCCGCTGCTGGCACCGATGAGCGAGGTCGCCGGGCGGCTGGCTCCGCAGGTGGGCGCGTACGCGCTGCTGCGCCCGCACGGGGGCCGCGGGGTGCTTCCCGGTGGTGTTCCGGGGGTGCCGCCGGCGCGCGTGGTGGTCATCGGCGGTGGTGTGGCGGGGTTGAACGCGGCGAGCGTCGCGCTGGGCATGGGCTCGGACGTGGAACTGCTGGACACCAACGTGGACAAGCTGCGGGAGATCGACCGCGATTACCGCGGCACCATCCGCACGGTGACCTCGAACCGGTACGCGGTGGAGACGGCGGTGCGTTCGGCGGACCTGGTGATCGGCGCGGTCCTGATCCCCGGTGCGAAAGCGCCGAAGCTGGTGTCGAACGAGTTGGTGGCGCAGCTGAAACCGGGCAGCGTGCTGGTGGACATCGCGATCGATCAGGGCGGGTGCTTCGCCGATTCGCGCCCCACGACGCACGACGATCCGACGTACCGGGTGCACGAGTCGGTGTTCTACTGCGTGGCGAACATGCCCGGGGCGGTGCCGAACACCTCGACGCACGCCTTGACGAACGTGACCTTGCCGTACGTGCTGCGCATCGCCGATCACGGTTGGCGGGAGGCGTGCCGGTCGGATCCGGCGCTCGCGGCGGGGTTGAACACGCACGGCGGCCTGCTGGTGAGCGATGCGGTGGCGCGGGCGCACGGCGTGCCGAGCACGAGCCCGGGCGCGGTGCTGGTCTAGATCCGGATCGCTGCACCGAACGAGCGACCGCGCGAGCACACCCGGCGAAATTCACTCGGCGAGGGGAACCGGACCCGATCGAACGTAGGGCAGCCCGCTCGACCGGCCTGGGGGTCACCGGGAGCGGGCTGCCGATTTCCAGTGTAGGACACGAAGGCCTGATTCCCGACGTGCGCAGCGTGACCGGTCTCGGCCGCTACTTCGGCCCCGGCACCCACTCGACCAGGTGAGTTCGGTGCAGTTCGTCCGGCGGGCTGCCGATGGGTATGCGCGAAGCCGCGAAGATCGGTGGCGGTCCTCGTCGCGGGCCTCGATCCGCCGCCCGCGTTCCCGCACCGGTCCTGGCGCGGTCCCCGAACGACGTTGGGAGACCCGTTGGACGACGCGAGGATGCGGGAAGCGGTGCTGGATCGGCTGGCCCGCCTGGAGCGGGTGGCGACCGACGGCGGCACCGAAGCGCTGTTACCCGTGGCCAGATCCGAACTGCACCGCCTCACCGACGGGTTGCGCGCGCTGCTCAACGCGCACCACCCGGACTCCGACGGCGCGTGCCCGGCCTGTTCCGGCGCGGTGCGCAGCCGCAGCTGGCCCTGCGAGTCGTGGCTGCTGGTGCACCGCAGGCTCATCGGCGACCGCGGCGCTCCCCCGCCGACAGGACGCGACGACGAACCGGCGACACGGGCTCCGCATCCGGCCCACGACGGGCCCGTCGCGCCTGCCCGCCGCCACCACCGCTTCGACGAGCGGGCGGAACCCGATCACGCACCTTCCCCGGCACCGGTGCCGGAACGGCCGATCGCGTGGCCGCAGCACGGTCTCGGCTGAGATTTCCGCACTCCTCCTCACCGGCGCGAGCCGGTCAGGCAGGATGGGACGGCCCCGCGCCGCAGCGTGATCGTCCGTGGTCGCCGTAGCGGACCCCGGCGGGGCCGAGCGACGATGGAGGAGCGTGTGCACGACGGCAGTGGCCGGATCCTGGTGCAGAACCTGAGCAAGAACTTCGGGCCGGTCAGCGCGGTCCGCGATCTCAGCTTCGCCGTGCATCCCGGTGTGGTCACCGGGTTCCTCGGCCCGAACGGATCCGGCAAGACGACCACGTTGCGCATGGTGCTGGGACTGGTGAACCCGACGTCGGGAGCGGCCACCGTCAACGGCGTCCCCTTCCACCGGCTGCGCAACCCCGCCACGGTGGTGGGCGCGGTGCTGGAGGCGCAGAGCTTCCACCCGTCCCGCACCGCCCGCAACCACCTGCGCTGCTACTCGGCGGCGATGAACGTGCCCGACCAGCAGGTCGACCACGCGCTGGACCTCGTCGGGCTGAGCAACGCCGCCGACCGCGGAGCCGGTGGGTTCTCGCTGGGCATGCGGCAGCGCCTGGCGCTGGCGACGGCGCTGCTCGGCGACCCGCAGGTGCTGATCCTCGACGAACCGGCCAACGGGCTCGACCCCGAAGGCATCGCGTGGCTGCGCGGCTTCCTCAAGTCCTTCGCAGCGTCCGGGCGCACCGTGCTGGTCTCCAGCCACCTGCTGCGCGAGATGGAGCACACCGTCGACCACGTGGTGATCGTCAGCCGCGGCCAGTGCGTCTACAACGGCGACCTCGACCAGTTGCGCGCGCAGCAGCGCTCCCGGGTGCTCGTGCAGGCCGGTGACCCCACCGCCCTGGTGAACGGGTTGCAGGCCGCGGGGCTCGCGGTGGAGCTCGTGCCGGACGGCCGGATCGCCGTGACCGGATCCGACTCGCGGTCGGTCGCCGAGCTGGCCTTGCAGGCCGGGGTCGCGGTCTACGGCATGCAGGAGGAGCAGGTCGACTTGGAGCGGCTGTTCTTCCAGCTCACCAGCGGCCAGTACGTCGGCGGCCGGTTCCCGCCCTCGGGTGGGCCGCAGCCTCCCGGCCCTGGCGGTTGGGGGCCTCCCGGTGGCGGGGCCAACCCGTACGAGCAGCACGGCGGATTCGGAGGTGGAGCCTGATGGACGGCCTGGTCAAATCCGAGTTCCGGAAGATCTTCACCACCAACCTGTGGTGGGCGCTGCTCATTCCGGTGGTCGTGCTCAGCTTCGGCGCGAGCTGGCTGGGCAGCGGTTTCGGCGCCATCTCGTCGATCGAGCAGGAACTCGGGCGGCCGTTGCCGCTGGGCCTGCTGACGATGTCGATGTCGACGAACTTCAGCACGATCTTCGCGGGCCTGATGGGTGCGCTGGCGTTCGCCGGCGAGTACCGGAACAAGAGCATCACCACGACGTACCTCACCGGCAATCCGCGCGGCGCGGTCCTCGGCGCGAAGCTGATCACCTACACGAACCTCGGGCTGCTCTACGGGCTGGCCAACGTGCTGTTCGCGAGCCTCGGGGCCTTGGCGGGCGCCGGGCTCGACGGTTTCGGCGAGGGCGCCGACTGGCTCATCGTGTGCGCGGCCGGGTTGCTGGCGATGGTGCTGTGGACACTGCTCGGCGTCGGCTTCGGCGCCGTCGTGGCCAATCCGGTCATCGTGATCATCGTGCTGCTGGTCTACAAGTTCGTGTTCGAGTTCGTCGTGGACCTGTTCCTGATCGGCTCCGACGCCTCGAGCGTCAGCTCGTACCTGCCGGGCGCGGCGGGCAGCGGGATCGTCGGCAACCTCGCCGTGCCGATCTTCATCAGCGCGACCGCCGGCGCCAACGAGCAGTACGTGCCGCAGGAGTTGTTCGAGCTGCTGCACTTCGTGTTCGGCGGGTCCTACGGGCACCCGTGGTGGCTGAGCCTGCTGACCTTCGCCGGGTACGCGGCGGTGTTCATCCTCGGCGGCTGGTACTTCAGCAAGCGCCGCGACATCACCTAAGGCGCCTCGCAGCGCCCGCAGCGGAAGGGGACCTTCCTGCCACCGGTGGCAGGAAGGTCCCCTTCTTCGCGTTCGGGGCCGTGGAGCCGCGCCGCTCGCGCTCGATGACAGGAAGGTTCCCTTCCTCGCACCCGTGACAGAAAGGTTCCCTTCCTCGCACCCGTGACAGAAAGGTTCCCTTCCTCGCACCCGTGACAGAAAGGTTCCCTTCCTCGCACCCGTGACAGGAAGGTTCCCTTCCTCGCTCGGTCGGGCGGGGTGGTGCACGTCGCTGATCGGCTCGGAGCGTCGGGGGTGGGACCTAATCTGGATCGGTGAGCGACTCCGACAGCGAATGTTCCCGGCCCGGTTGGATCCGCCGCTTGGCCGCCGCCTGCTGGCGGCATCCGATCGCCGTGCTGCTGGCGTTGGGCGCGTCGGTGGCGGCGGTGGGGTTGGAGGCGCTGGTCCCGCTGATCACGAAGACGGCGGTGGACGACGCGCTGGGAGGCGACACGAGCCGCCTGTGGTGGCTGGCCGCGGCGTTGGCGGGGCTGGGGGTGTTCCGGTTCGGCGCTGCGTTCGTGCGCCGCTACTCGGCGGGCCGGTTGGCGCTGGACGTGCAGCACGACCTGCGGCGCGCGGTGTTCGGTTCGGTGCAGCGGCTCGACGGCGGCAAGCAGGACGCGCTGCGCACCGGCCAGGTGGCGTCGCGTGCGATCAGCGATCTGCAGCTGGTGAACGCGTTGCTGTCGATGGTGCCGCTGGCGGCGGGCACGGTGGTGCTGATGGTGTTCGCGCTGGCCGCGATGCTGTGGCTGTCGCCGATGTTGACGTTGGTCATCCTGGTGGTGGTGCCGCTGATCGGGATGGTGTCGGCGCGCAGCAAGAAGCGGTTGTTCCCGGCGACGTGGTCGGCTCAGCAGCGGGCGGCGGACATCGCGCAGCAGGTCGAGGAGACGGTGGCCGGGGTCCGGGTGGTGAAGGGCTTCGGGCAGGAGGCCCGTGAGGTCTCCCGGCTGGAGTCGGGTGCTCGCCGGTTGTTCGCGGAGCGGCTGCGCACGGCTCGGATGACCTCGTTCCCGCAGGCGAGCTTGTCGGTGCTGCCCGCGGCGGGGCAGGTCGGGGTGCTGGGGCTCGGCGGCTGGATGGCGATGCAGGGCCAGGTCGGCTTGGGCACGTTCGTGGCGTTCGCCGCGTACGTGGCGATGCTGGGCGGCCCGGCTCGGATGATGGCGAGCGTGCTGGTGCAGGGCCAGTTGACCCGCGCGGGCATGGAGCGGATCACGGATCTGATCGATTCGCGTCCGGACGTGCGCGACCGGCCGGGTGCGGTGGACCTGCCGGAGGCTCCGCTGCGGGTGCGGCTGGACGGGGCGGGGTTCGGCTACACGCGCGACCAGCAGGTGCTGCGGGACGTGTCGTTGCGGGTGGAGCCGGGCGAGACGGTGGCGCTGGTGGGTCCGGCGGGTTCGGGCAAGTCGACGGTGTCGTTGCTGCTGCCGCGCTTCTACGACGTGCAGCAGGGTTCGGTGCGGATCGGGCCCGCCGACGCCGAGCCGGATCACGACGTGCGCGATGTGCGGCTGGAGTCGCTGCGCTCGGCGGTGGGGGTGGTGTTCGAGGAGGCGTTCCTGTTCTCGGACACGATCCGCGGCAACATCGCCTACGGGCGGCCGGACGCGTCGGAGGCGGAGGTGGTCGCGGCGGCGCGGGCGGCGGAGGCGCACGGCTTCATCTCGGCGTTGCCCGACGGGTACGAGACGGCGGTCGGCGAGCGCGGTTTGACGTTGTCCGGCGGGCAGCGGCAGCGGGTGGCGTTGGCGCGGGCGTTGCTGTCGGATCCGCGGATCCTGGTGCTCGACGATGCGACGTCGGCGGTGGATCCGGCCACGGAGGCCGCCATCCACGACACGTTGCGGTCGGTGACGGCGCAGCGCACGACGTTGTTGATCGCGCACCGCCGTTCGACGCTGGCGTTGGCGGACCGGATCGCGGTGCTCGACGCGGGCCGGGTCGTCGACGTGGGCACGCAGGACGAGCTGGAGCGGCGGTGCGGGTTGTTCCGCTCGTTGCTGGCGGGGCCGGGCGAGTCGATCGACACGGCGAGCGCGGGCGAACCGGACGCGGCCGAGTCCGCGCCGACTCCGGCGTGGTGGCCGGAGGACGTGCCGGAACGGGAACCGCAGGCGGTGGTGACGCCGGGCGGCGTGCGCGGCACGCGCGGGGACGGCGGGGGCACCGCCACTCCGCTGACCCCGGAGCTGGCGGCGGGCCTGCGCCGGTTGCCCGCGGCCGGGGACGCGCCCCGGTTGCCGGGGGTGGATGCGACGGCACCCGATCCGGGGTTCCGGCTGGCCCGGTTGCTGCGGCCGATCCGCTGGGGGCTGGCGCTGACGGTGCTGCTGGTGGCGGCGGACGCGCTGGGCTCGGTCGCGTTGCCCTCGCTGGTGCGCCACGGCGTGGACGGCGGTGTCGACGCGGGCCACGCCGGGACGTTGTGGCTGGTCACGGCGATCGCCGGGGTGATCGTGCTGGTCAGCTGGCTGGTGATCAAGGTGCAGACGGTGGTGACGGCCCGCACGGGTGAGACGTTGCTGTACTTGCTGCGGGTGCGCAGCTACGCGCACCTGCAGCGGCTCGGGCTGGACTACTACGAGCGCGAGCTCGCGGGCCGGATCATGACGCGGATGACCACCGACGTGGACGCGTTGTCCTCGTTCTTGCAGACGGGCCTGGCCACGGCGGTGGTGAGCCTGTTCACGATCGTCGGCATCGCGGTCGCGCTGCTGGTCACGGACCTGTCGCTGGCACTGGTGGCGTTGTCGGTGCTGCCGCCGCTGATCGTCGCCACGGTGATCTTCCGCCGGGTGTCGTCGACCGCGTACGCGGAGGCCCGCGAACGGGTCAGCACGGTGAACGCGGACCTGCAGGAGAACGTGTCGGGGCTGCGGGTGGCGCAGGCGCACCGCCGCGAGCGGTACTCGGCGAAGTTGTTCGCGCAGCGCAGCGACGCGTACCGGCGGTCGCGGCTGCGCGCGCAGCGCTACATCGCCACGTACTTCCCGTTCACGGCGCTGCTCTCGGAGCTGGCGCAGGCGGTGGTGCTGGGCGTGGGCGCGACGCGGGTGGCGGCCGGTGAGATGTCGGCCGGGGTGCTGGTGGCGTTCTTGCTGTACCTGGGCATGTTCTTCTCCCCGGTGCAGCAGTTGTCGGGCGTGTTCGACGCCTACCAGCAGGCTCGGGTCGGGTTGCGCCGCATCGGTGACCTGCTGCGCACTCCCACGTCGGTGCCGCAGGCGGCGGAGCCGGTGGTGGTGCCGGACCGGTTCGCCGGTGAGGTCGAGCTGCGTTCGGTGTCGTTCCGCTATCCGGGCACCGAGCGGCCCGCGTTGCGCGACGTGTCGTTGAAGGTCGATCCGGGCACCACGGTGGCGCTGGTGGGGCCGACGGGTGCGGGCAAGTCGACGCTGGTGAAGCTGCTGGCCCGGTTCTACGACGCCACCGGCGGCGCGGTGCTGGTCGACGGGGTGGACGTGCGGGACTACGAGCTCACCGGCTACCACCACCGCTTGGCGGTGGTGCCGCAGGAGGGTTACCTGTTCGCCGGGGATGTCGCGTCGAACATCTCCTACGGCAGGCCGTCGGCGACGGACGCCGACGTGGAGCGGGCGGCGCGCGACGTGGGCGCCCTGCCGGGCATCGCGATGTTGCACCGCGGTTTCCGCCAGCAGGTCGGTGAGCGCGGGCGGGAGCTCTCGGCGGGTCAGCGCCAGCTGGTGGCGCTGGCTCGCGCGGAGCTGGTCCGGCCGGATCTGCTGCTGCTGGACGAGGCGACGGCGGCGCTGGATCCGGCCACGGAGTCACTGGTGGTCTCGGCGAGTGACCGGGCGGCTTCCCGGCGGACCACGTTCGTGGTGGCGCACCGGCTGGGCACGGCGGCCCGGGCGGACCGGATCGTCGTGATCGACGGCGGCCGGATCGTGGAGGACGGCACGCATTCGGAGCTGATCGGGCTCGACGGCCACTACGCGCGGCTGTGGCGGGCTGGTGATCACTACACCGAGGAGGACGTGGTGGGTGGTGACGCAGCGCACGATCCGGTCCACACCTCCCCCTGATCGGCACCTCACCGAACAGGTCATTGCGGACACGCGGTGTCACCGGTTCCCGACCTGCGGACTCGGCCGTCCCGCAAGGCGGGAACACGGCTTGTCACCGAAACGTTGTAGTGCTCGTGCGCGACAGACAGGCCGGAGAGCCACCGGGCACACCGGTGGGCAGTCGGCGCATAGTACGGGGTACCGGTGATCGTCAACGACACCCGAACGGGTCAGGTTTGCCTGGTGGGGAACCTTCCTGATCGATCCTGTGACCGAGCTCCTCACCACCAGGTCCGCACTGTGTGCCAATCGCACTAATCGGACCGCTAGCCTGGTACTTGAGTGTGTACATCACGAGCAGATGGATCGAGGCGAACGCCAGCCGTGTCCAGCAGCAGCCCTGCGTCACAGTTCGGCCCCAACGAGTGGTTGATCGAGGAGATGTACGAGCAGTACCTCCAAGATCCCGCGTCGGTGGACTCCGCGTGGCACGAGTTCTTCGCCGACTACAAGCCGGGGCAGGCGACCTCGGTTTCGGTAGCCGCTGACAACTCCGCAGCCGCGTCCGGAGCCGGGTCGACCGCGACGACGACGGTGTCGGGAACTACGACTGCGACGGCCACGCGCAGCGAGGGCAACGGGCAGGCTCGCCCGGCCGCCGCCGCGCAGGCCGCGCCGAAGCCGGCCAAGGCGGCCGAGCCGAAGCCCTCCCCGCAGCAGGCCGCGAAGGCCGCTCCGGTGAAGAGCTCGGGCACCGGCGAGGAGGCTAAGCCGCTGCGCGGCGCGTCCGCGGCGATCGCCAAGAACATGGAGCAGTCGCTGACGGTGCCGACCGCCACGAGCGTGCGCGCGGTGCCGGCGAAGCTGCTGTTCGACAACCGCATCGTGATCAACAATCACCTGAAGCGGAACAAGGGCGGCAAGGTCTCGTTCACCCACCTCATCGGCTACGCGCTGGTGCGGGCGATGCGGGACTTCCCGAACATGAACCGCCACTACGGGGAGGACGCCAAGGGCAAGCCCGCGGCGATCACCCCGGAGCACGTGAACCTCGGTCTCGCGATCGACCAGCCCGGCAAGGACGGGTCGCGCAACCTCGTCGTGGCCTCCATCAAGGGCTGCGAAGAGATGACCTTCCAGCAGTTCTGGCAGGCCTACGAGGAGATCATCCGCAAGGCCCGCACCGGTGGGCTGACCGCGGACGACTTCTCCGGCACCACGTTCTCGCTGACCAACCCGGGCCCGTCGGGCACGAACCACTCGGTGCCGCGGCTGACCAAGGGCCAGTCCGCGATCATCGGCGTCGGGGCGATGGACTACCCGGCGGAGTTCCAGGGCGCCTCCGAGCGGGCCCTGGTCGAGATGGGCATCAGCAAGATCGTCACGCTGACCTCCACCTACGACCACCGGGTCATCCAGGGCGCGGAGTCCGGCGACTTCCTGCGCAAGGTGCACCAGCTGCTGCTGGGCGAGGACGGGTTCTTCGACGACATCTTCTCGTCGCTGCGCATCCCGTACGAGCCGATCCGCTGGACCCAGGACATCCCGGAAGGCGCCGTCGACAAGACCGCGCGCGTCCTGGAGCTGATCGACGCCTACCGCACCCGCGGTCACCTGATGGCCGACATCGACCCGCTGAACTACCGGCAGCGCAGGCACGAGGACCTCGACGTCCTCTCGCACAGCCTCACGCTGTGGGACCTGGACCGGGAGTTCGCCGTCGGCGGCTTCGCGGGCAAGGAGCGCATGACGCTGCGCGACGTGCTCGGCGTGCTGCGCGACTCGTACTGCCGCACCGTCGGCGTCGAGTACATGCACATCCTCGAACCCGACGAGCGCGACTGGCTGCAGAACCGGGTCGAGAAGCCGCACGAGAAGCCGGAGCAGTCCGAGCAGAAGTACATCCTCTCGAAGCTCAACGCCGCCGAGGCGTTCGAGACGTTCCTGCAGACCAAGTACGTCGGGCAGAAGCGCTTCTCGCTGGAGGGCGCCGAGACGGTCGTGCCGCTGCTGGACGCGGTGCTCGACTCGTCGGCCGCGGCCGACCTCGACGAGGTCGTCATCGGCATGCCGCACCGCGGTCGCCTCAACGTGCTGGCCAACATCGTCGGCAAGCCGATCTCGCAGATCTTCCGCGAGTTCGAGGGCAACCTGGACCCGGGCCAGGCGCACGGGTCCGGTGACGTCAAGTACCACTTGGGCGCGGAGGGCAAGTACTTCCGCATGTTCGGCGACGGCGAGACCAAGGTGTCGCTGACCTCGAACCCCTCCCACCTGGAGGCCGTGGACCCGGTGCTGGAAGGCATCGTCCGCGCCAAGCAGGACATCCTGGACAAGGGCCAGGAAGGCTTCACGGTGCTGCCGGTGCTGATGCACGGCGACGCCGCGTTCGCCGGGCAGGGCGTGGTCGCCGAGACGCTGAACCTGTCGCTGCTGCGCGGTTACCGCACCGGCGGCACCGTGCACGTGATCGTGAACAACCAGGTCGGCTACACCACCGCCCCGGAGCACTCGCGGTCGAGCAAGTACTCCACCGACGTGGCGAAGATGATCGGTTCGCCGGTCTTCCACGTCAACGGCGACGACCCCGAGGCGTGCGTCTGGGTCGCGAAGCTGGCCGTGGAGTACCGCCAGCGGTTCGGCAAGGACGTCGTGATCGACATGGTGTGCTACCGCCGCCGCGGGCACAACGAGGGCGACGACCCGTCGATGACGCAGCCCGCGATGTACGACGCCATCGACAAGATGCGCAGCGTCCGCAAGACCTACACCGAGTCCCTGATCGGCCGCGGTGACATCACCGTCGAAGAGGCCGAGAAGGCGCTCAAGGACTACGCCAGCCAGCTCGAGCACGTCTTCAACGAGGTCCGCGAGCTGGAGAAGCACCCGCCGGAGCCGAGCCCGTCGGTGGAGTCCGAGCAGGTCGTGCCGACGAAGCTGATCACCGCGATCTCCCCGGAGACGCTGGAGCACATCGCCGACGCGCACGTGAACCTGCCCGAGGGCTTCACCCCGCACTCGCGGGTCAAGCCGGTGCTGGAACGCCGCGCGAAGATGGCCCGCGAAGGCGAGATCGACTGGGGCTTCGGCGAACTGCTCGCGTTCGGCTCGCTCGCCATGGAAGGCCGACCGGTGCGGCTGACCGGGCAGGACAGCCGGCGCGGCACGTTCGGCCAGCGGCACTCCGTGCTCATCGACCGCAAGACCGGGTCGGAGTACACCCCGCTGCTGAACCTCGCCGAGGACCAGGCGAAGTTCCTCGCCTACGACTCGGCGCTGTCCGAGTTCGCCGCGATGGGCTTCGAGTACGGCTACTCCGTCGCCAACCCCGACGCCCTCGTGGCGTGGGAGGCGCAGTTCGGCGACTTCTTCAACGGCGCCCAGTCGATCATCGACGAGTTCATCTCGTCCGGTGAGGCCAAGTGGGGCCAGCGCTCCGACGTGGTGCTGCTGCTGCCGCACGGCCACGAGGGCCAGGGCCCGGACCACAGCTCGGCGCGCATCGAGCGTTGGCTGCAGCTGTGCGCCGAGGGCTCCATGACGGTGGCGCTGCCGTCGACCCCGGCGAACCACTTCCACCTGCTGCGCAGGCACTCGCTCGACGGCATCCACCGTCCGCTGATCGTCTTCACACCGAAGTCGATGCTGCGGATGAAGGCCGCGACGAGCTCGGTCGCCGACTTCACCGAGGGCAAGTTCACCTCGGTCATCGACGACCCGTCGCAGCCGGACCCGTCGGCGGTGCGCCGGATCGTGTTCTGCTCCGGCAAGCTCTACTACGAGCTGGCCGCCGAGAAGGAGAAGCAGGGCCACACCGACACGGCCGTGGTGCGGCTGGAGCAGCTGTACCCGCTGCCGCACCGCAAGCTCGGCGCGGTGCTGGAGCGCTACCCCAACGCCACCGACGTCCGGTGGGCGCAGGAGGAGCCGGCGAACCAGGGTCCGTGGCCGTTCCTCGGCCTGGCGCTGCCGGAGCTGTTCCCAGAGCGGCTGCAGGGCCTCAAGCGCGTGTCGCGGCGCCCGATGGCCGCCCCGGCCACCGGCCTGAAGGCCGTCCACGACGTCGAGCAGGCCGAGGTCGTGCAGAACGCCTTCAACTGATCTCGTCGTAGATCGCGGGCCGTCGGTTCCTCCGGGAACCGGCGGCCCGCTTTCGCGTTCAGGGGTGGTGGGAGGAAGGGAACCTTCCTGTCATCGGTGACAGTAAAGTTCCCTTGCTGTCAGGGTCCGGCGGCGTGGGCCGTCGGCGAACGCATGGAGGAGGAAGCGGTGTACTTCACCGACCGTGGCATCGAAGAGCTCGAGGAGCGTCGCGGTGATGACGAGGTGACCTTGGCTTGGCTCGCCGACCGGATGCGGGTCTTCGTCGACCTCAACCCGGCTTTCGAGGACGCCACGGAGCGCCTCGCGACCTTCCTGGCCCGCGACGACACCGACGAGGACTGACCACTCCCCCGCCGCACCGACCCCAGCGACTCCCTCGATCCTCGATGCGAGGAAGGGAACCTTCCTGTCACGGGTGGCAGAAAGGTTCCCTTCCTCGCCTCCGCGCGACGGCGAGACACCGTGCGGGTTTTCCGAGGAGGCGATCTTCTCTCCCCGGTGACAGGAAGGTTCCCTTCGCCGCAGCATGACAGAAAGGCGACCTTCCTCGCGCCGGTGACAGAAAGGTTCCCTTCCTCGCCTCCGTGACAGAAAGGTTCCCTTCCTCGCCTCCGTGACAGGAAGGTTCCCTTCCTCGCCTCCGTGACAGGAAGGTTCCCTTCCTCGCCGTGCCCCGGGGGTCACCGCGTGCGGGTGCCTGCTCGCCACACGGCGTGGGTGAGGGGGACGCCCGGCCGGTAGGCCAGCCAGGAGGTGCTCGGCGCGTCGAGCACGTGCACGTCGGCGCGCGCGCCGGGGCGCAGCACGCCGACGGCCCCGTCGCCGGTGTCGCGCCGCAGCGCCCGCGCGCCGCCGAGGGTGGCGGCGCGGATCGCTTCGGGCACGGTCATCCGCATCTGCAGCACGGCGGTCGTGACGCAGAACGCCATGGACGACGTGTAGGAGGAGCCGGGGTTGCAGTTGGAGGCGAGCGCCACGGTGGCGCCGGCGTCGAGCAGTTCCCGGGCGGGCGGCAGCGGTTGCCGGGTGGAGAGGTCGCACGCGGGCAGCAGGGTGGCGACGGTGCCGGATCCGGCGAGGGCGGCGATGTCGTCGGGTTCGAGGTGCGTGCAGTGGTCGACGCTGGCGGCGCCGAGTTCCACCGCGAGCCGCACTCCGGGGCCGGGTCCGAGCTGGTTGCCGTGCACGCGCAGGCCGAGTCCGCGGTCGGCCGCGGCGCGCAGCACCCGCCGGGATTGCTCGGCGTCGAACGCGCCGCGTTCGCAGAACACGTCGCACCAGCCGACGTGGTCGGCGACGGCGTCGAGCATGTCGCCGCTGACCAGGTCGACGTAGTCGTCGGCGTCTTGGCCGGGTGGCACGAGGTGCGCGCCGAGGAAGGTGACCTCGTCGACTTCGGCGGCGGCGATCCGGGCTGCGCGGAGTTCGTCGGCGACGGTGAGCCCGTAGCCGGTTTTCGTCTCCAGGCAGGTGGTGCCGTGCGCGGTGGCTTCGGCGACGTGGCGGCGAAGGGTCGCGGTGAGCTCGTCGTCGGCGGCGGCGCGGGTGGCGTCGACGGTGACGGCGATGCCGCCGGCGGCGTAGGGCTCGCCGTTCATGCGGGCGGTGAATTCTGCGGTGCGGTCGCCTGCGAACAGCAGGTGGGTGTGGCTGTCGACCCAGCCGGGCAGCACGGCCCGTCCTGCGACGTCGATGGCGTGGTCTGCGGCGGGCGCCGCCGCGGCCGGCCCGGCCCAGACGATCCGATCGCCGTCGAGGACGAGTGCGGCGTCGGTGAGGTCGCCGAGTTCGTCGTCGTTCGTCGTCAGCTCACCGATCCCGGTGATAGCAGTGGATGTCATCGCTCACCCGTCCTCAACGCTTGATCTTGCTTGGTGCACGCGATCGTCGGTGCCGTCACAGGAGTTCGTCGACGAGCCGCCGGAGTCGTCGTCCGGGGTCGGGGACGTGTTCGTGCTCGCCGTCGCGCACGATGCCGCGGCCGTTCGCGATGACGTGCCGGACGTCGTCGGCGCGGGCCACCGCGGGCACCGCTTCGAGGGGCACGGCCGCGAGCCGCGGGCCGTCGAGCGCGACGGCGACGAGGTCCGCGCGGTGTCCGGGGGCGATGCGTCCGGCGTCGAGCCAGCCGAGTGCGCGGTGCCCGGTGGTGGTCGCCATCTCCAGCAGCCGTTCGGCGCCGAAGTGCCCGCGCCGTTCGGTGTTCAGCCGCTGCCCGGCTTCGACGGCGTGGGCTTCGGCGAGCACGTCGATGGTGGAGTGCCCGTCGCTGCCGAGCGACAGCGGGCTGCCCGCGGCGTCCAGTTGGAGGGCGGGGCCGATGCCGTCGCCGAGGTCGGCTTCGGTCGTGGGGCACAGGCAGGTTCCGGTGCCGCTGCCGCCGAGCAGCCGGAGGTCGTCGTCGGTGAGGTGGGTGGCGTGCACGGCGGTGGTGTTCGCGCCGAGCGCTCCCGCGTCGGCGAGCAGTCGAGCCGGGGTGCGGCCGTGCGCGGCGAGGCACGCCTCGTTCTCCTTGCGCTGTTCGGAGAGGTGGACGTGCAGCGGCGTGCCGTAGCGGTGCGCCCAGGCGGCGACGTCGGCGATCTGCTCGGCGGGCACCGCGCGCACCGAGTGCACCGCGGCGCCGAGCCGCACTCGCGCGCAGTCGACGGTGAACCGGTCGGCCCGGTCGGCCCAGGCCCGCGCGTCCCCGTCGGAGAACCGCTGCTGCACTCCTTCGACCGGGGTGTCGAATCCGCTGGTCAGGTAGCACGTGTCGAGCAGGGTGAGGCGGATTCCGGCGTCGTGGGCGGCTTGGGCGAGCGCCGCGCTCATCTCGTTCGGGTCGTCGTAGCGTCCGCCGCCCGGCGGGTGGTGCAGGTAGTGGAACTCGCCGACGCAGGTGATGCCGGCCAGCGCCATCTCGGTGTAGACGGCGGTGGCGAGCCGCCGGTAGGTGTCGGGGTCGAGCGCGCCCGCGACGGCGTACATCTGCTCGCGCCAGGTCCAGAAGGTGCCGCCGCCGGTGGCCCTGCCGCGCAGCGCGCGGTGGAAGGCGTGGGAGTGCGCGTTGGCGAGGCCGGGCAGCACGAGTCCGGGCAGCCGGGTCGCGCCGGGTGGCGGCGTCTCCGCGGTGGTCACGGCGGTGATGGCGGTGCCGTCGGTCTCCACGAGCACCCCGGTTCGGGGGCCGTCGTCCAGCCAGGCGTGTTCGCACCAGTACTTCATGCGGCCCACCTCCGGAGCACGTCGGCCAGCGCGGAGCCGCCCGCGTCGCAGTCGCCGGGTTCGGCGTGTTCGTCGGGCGCGTGGCTGATTCCGGTGGGATTGCGGACGAACAGCATCGAGGCGGGCACCTGCGCGGAGAGCACGCCCGCGTCGTGCCCGGCTCCGGTGGCCAGCGCGGGCGCATCGCCGAGCGAGGCGCACAGCTCGTCGCGCAACGCCGGGTCGAAGTGCACGGTGCCGCTGTAGGACTCCTCGGTCACCTCTAGTTCGCACCCTTCGTCGTGGGCGAATTCCGCGGCCCGCTCGGACAGTTCCGCGACGAGCGACCGGGTGGCGTCGGCCGCGGGCGCCCGCGCGTCCAGCCACATGTCCACTGTGGACGCGATGACGTTGGTGCCGCCCGGGTTGGGCACGAGCCTGCCCACGGTGGCGCGGGCCTGGTCGTGCGCGGCGGCGGTCTCCCTGGCGGCGAGCACCGCGCGGGCCGCGGGCAGCATCGGGTCGCGGCGGTCGGCGAGCAACGTGGCTCCGGCGTGGTTTCCCTGGCCGCGGAAGCGGAATCGCCACCGGCCGTGGGCGAGGATCGAGGAGGCGACGGCCACCGGCCGGTCCAGGTCCACCAGGCCCCGGCCCTGTTCCACGTGCAGTTCCACGAAGCGCCCGATGCGCCGCAGCGCCGCCTCGTCCGCGCCCGCGTGCTCCGGGTCGCCGCCCGCTCCGCGCAGCGCTTCGGCGAAGGTGACGCCGTCCGGGTCGCGCAGCGCGTTCGCCGCGTCCCGCGTGATCGTCCCGCTGAGCAGCCGCGATCCGAGGCACGGCACCCCGAACCGGCCGCCTTCCTCCTCGGCGAACACCACGATCGCGATGGGGCGCCGGGGCTGGAATCCGGTGGCGCGCAACGATTCCACGGCGCTGAGCGCGGCGGCGACACCGAGCGGGCCGTCGAACGCGCCACCACCCGGCACCGAGTCGAGGTGGCTGCCGGTCACGATGGCCTGATCGCCCGGTTCACCCCACCACGCCCACAGGTTCGCGTTGCGGTCGGTGTGCACGTCGAGTCCGCGCGCCCGCGCCTGCTCGGTGAACCACTCGCGCAGTTCCCGCTCACCGCCGTCGAACACGTGCCGCGAGTAGCCGCCGCGTCGCCGGTCCCGCCCCACTTGGTCGATCTGCGCCAGCAGCGCACTGGTGCTCATCGGTTCTCCTCCCGCACGACTAAGAAGTCCTTTCAGAATGACCTGCGTAGCTGGTCGCTCAGCGGAACCTCAGCGGCTTCCTCGCTGCCCTCTGCCAGCGTGATCGCGATTTCTCATGCATGTCCGTACACAGCGAAATCGCTGTCCTCGCGAGGAAGCCGCTGAGAACCCGCCGGTGGTCACCTTGCTCAAGCCGGTCACTGCTCAGCGGCTCCGCAGCTGACAAGGCACCGATCGAAAGATCATTCTGAAAGGCCCCCTACCGTCGACCGCCTGCTGTTGTCGCCCTGCTCGGGGCAGGTGCCCCGCCCGGTGGCCGCGACCGCCGGGCTTCGCGGCGAACCGGCCGTTCCCTCGCGCGGGCGGCGATCCCGTCGTGAGCCGGGAAGAACGTCCCCACAACGAGGGGGTTCCGCCCGTCAGGTCGGAATGCGCAGGCCGCGCTCCGCGGCGACGGTGCGGGCCCGGTCGTAGCCGGCGTCGGCGTGGCGCAGCACCCCGGTGCCGGGGTCGTTGGTGAGCACCCGCTCCAGCTTGGCCGCGGCCAGTTCGGTGCCGTCGGCGACCGTGACCTGCCCGGCGTGCAGCGACCGCCCCATGCCGACTCCCCCGCCCTGGTGCACCGACACCCAGGTGGCCCCGGAGGAGGTGTTGACCAGCGCGTTGAGCAGCGGCCAGTCCGCCACCGCGTCGGAACCGTCGGCCATCCCCTCGGTCTCCCGGTACGGCGAGGCGACCGAGCCGCTGTCGAGGTGGTCGCGCCCCAGCACCAGCGGCGCCGACACCTCGCCGGAGGCGACGAGCTCGTTGAACCGCAGGCCCGCGCGGTGCCGTTCGCCGTAGCCGAGCCAGCAGATCCGCGACGGCAGCCCTTGGAAGGACACCTTCTCCCCTGCCATCCGGATCCAGCGGGCCAAGTGCTCGTCCTCGCCGAACTCCTCGAGGATCGCCCGGTCGGTCACCGCGATGTCCTTCGGGTCGCCCGACAGCGCCGCCCACCGGAACGGTCCTTTGCCCTCGCAGAACAGCGGGCGCAGGTAGGCGGGCACGAAGCCCGGGTAGTCGAAGGCCCGCGCGTAGCCCGCTTCGGCGGCCTCGCCGCGCAGCGAGTTGCCGTAGTCGAAGACTTCGGCGCCGGCGTCGAGGAATCCGACCATGGCTTCGACGTGCTCGGCGATGGAGTCGCGGGCGCGGGCGGTGAACTCGTCGGGCTTCTTGTCCGCGTAGTCCGCCCAGTCCTCGACGTCCACGCCGCGCGGCAGGTACGACAGCGGGTCGTGCGCGGAGGTCTGGTCGGTGACGATGTCGGCGGGCAGGCCGCGGCGCAGCAGTTCGGGCAGCACTTCGCAGGCGTTGCCGATGACGCCGATCGACACGGCCCGCCGCTGCTGCTTCGCCGCGACGGCCTGTTCGATCGCCTCGTCGAGGTTCTCGGCGAGCACGTCGAGGTAGCCGTGGCGCACGCGCCGCCGCGCCCGCTCCGGGTCGCACTCGACGACGAGCGCGGCACCTTCGTTCATGGTCACCGCCAGCGGCTGGGCGCCGCCCATGCCGCCGAGCCCGGCGGTCAGCGTCAGGGTGCCCGCGAGGGTCCCGCCGAAGCGCTTCGCGGCGACGGCGCCGAACGTCTCGTAGGTGCCCTGCAGGATGCCCTGGGTGCCGATGTAGATCCACGATCCGGCGGTCATCTGCCCGTACATCATGAGTCCGAGCGCGTCGAGCTTGCGGTATTCGGGCCAGCTCGCCCAGTTGCCCACCAGGTTCGAGTTCGCCAGCAGCACTCGCGGCGCCCACTCGTGGGTGCGCAGCACGCCGACGGGTTTGCCGGACTGCACCAGCAACGTCTCGTCCTCGGCGAGGGCGGTCAGTTCGGCGACGATGGCGTCGTAGCTGGCCCAGTTGCGGGCGGCGCGGCCGGTGCCGCCGTAGACGACGAGGTCTTCGGGCCGCTCGGCGACCTCCGGGTCGAGGTTGTTCTGCAGCATCCGCAGCGGGGCCTCGGTGCTCCAGGAACGTGCGGTCAACGTGGTGCCGCGCGCGGCGCGCACGGGACGGGCTCCGGCACTCATGACTGGCCTCCCAGGTGGTCTTGCACGGTGGAGTTCACGGCACCGGAGCGCAGCAGCGCCTCGGTTTCGGCGATCTGCGGCGCCAGGTGGGCGTCGGGGCCCGGTCCGGCGACGCGGGTGCGCAGCAGGTCCCGCACCGCGCCGGTGGCGGGCGCGGGCGTGAGCGGGGCGCGCAGGTCGAGGGCGCGGGCCGCGGTGAGCAGTTCCACCGCGAGCACGGTGCGCAGCCCGTCCACGGCGCGGCGCAGCTTGCGGGCCGCCGCCCAGCCCATCGACACGTGGTCCTCCTGCATCGCGCTGGTGGGGATGGAGTCCACGGAGGCGGGCGCGGCGAGGCGCTTGAGCTCGGCGACGACCCCGGCCTGGGTGTAGTGCGCGATCATGTGCCCGGAGTCCACGCCGGGGTCGTCGGCGAGGAACGCGGGCAGCCCGTGCGAGCGCGCCACGTCGAGCATCCGGTCGGTGCGGCGCTCGGCCATGCTCGCCACGTCGGCCAGCGGGATCGCCAGGTAGTCCAGGGCGTGCGCCAGCGGTGCGCCGTGGAAGTTGCCGTTGGATTCGACGCGGCCGTCGTCGAGCACCACGGGGTTGTCGATGGCCGCGGCGAGTTCCCGTTCGGCCACCATCTCGGCGAACGCGACCGTGTCGCCCGCCGATCCGTGCACCTGCGGGGCGCAGCGCAGCGAGTACGCGTCCTGCACCCGGGTGCAGTCGGGGCCGCGGTGGCTGGCGACGATGCCGGATCCGGCCAGCAGCCGGTGGATCCGGGCCGCCGACCGTGCCTGGCCGGGGTGCGGGCGCAGCGCCTGCAGGTCTGCGGCGAAGACGCGGTCGGTGCCCAGCAGCGCTTCCACGCTCATCGCCGCGGTGAGGTCGGCGATCTCCAGCAGGCCGGTCAGGTCGTGCAGGGCCAGCACCAGCATGCCGAGCATGCCGTCGGTGCCGTTGGTCAGCGACAGCCCTTCCTTCTCGGCGAGCACGATCGGTTCGATACCCGCCTCGGCGAGGGCTTGCGCGGCGGGGCGCGTCGAACCCGCCGGGTCGAGGACGTCGCCTTCACCGGTGAGGGCGAGCGCGACGGCGGCCAGCGGTGCCAGGTCGCCGGAGCAGCCCAGCGATCCGTATTCGTGCACGACGGGCACGATCCCGGCGTTGAGCATCGCGGCGAGCGCGCGGGCGGTGTCGAGGCGGGCGCCGGTGCGCCCGGTGGAGATCGTGCGCAGCCGCAGCAGCATCAGGGCGCGCACCACTTCGGGTTCGACGGCGGAGCCCGCGCCCGCCGCGTGCGAGCGCACGAACGACTGCTGCAGCGCCGCGCGCCGCTCCGCGGGGATGTGGCGCACCGCGAGCGCGCCGAATCCGGTGGAGACCCCGTAGGTGGGTTGTTCGGCGGCGGCGAGCGCGTCGATGTGCTTGCGGGTGGCGTCGATGTCGCGTTCGGTGGCCGCGTCCAGTTCCACCGTCGCCCCGCCGCGGGCGATGTCGACGACCTGCCGCCCCGTCAGCGCCCCCGACTCGATCTTGTGCACCTGAGCCTGTTGCATTCCTCCATGCCACACGTGCGCGGCGCGGCGCAGAAGCCCGGTTAGAGTGGTTCTGTCTGAGATACCAGACAGCGGGGTGCGGCATGGGAGACAGCAGCGAGGTACCCGCGCTGCGGCGCGGGCTGGCGATCTTGACGGCGATGGGCGGCCGGGCCGGACCGGTGTCGGCGGCGACCTTGGCCCGCGAGCTGGACCTGCCGCGTTCGACGACCTACCACCTGCTCGCGGAGCTCACCGCCGCCGGTTTCGCGGTGCGGCTGCCCGAGGAGCGCCGGTACGCGCTGGGCGTGGCGGCGTTCGAGCTCGGTTCCGCCTACCTGCGCCACGATCCGCTGGAGCGCCTCGCGGGCCCGGTGCTGCGCAGGCTCGTCGACGAGGTGGATTGCACGGCGCACCTCGGCGTGCTGCACGGCGGCGAACTGCTGTACCTGATCAAGGAACGTCCGTCGCGTCCGCAGACGCTGGTCACCGACGTCGGGGTGCGGCTGCCCGCGCACCTGACCGCGTCGGGGCGGGCGATGCTGGCGCACCTGCCCGCCGCGCAGGTGCGCGCGTCGTTCCCGGCCGGGTTCGCGCGCCGCACGGGGCGCGGCCCGCGCACGTTGCCGGAACTGCGGCGCACCCTGGCCGCGGAGCGCCGCCTGGGCTGGGCGGTGGAGGACGGGCACGTGACCGGCGAGTTCGCCTCGGTGGCCTGCCCCGTGTTCGGCCCGGACCAGTGGCCGTCGGCGGCGATCAGCCTCACGTTCCGCCACGTGTGCGAGCCGGGCGGCCGTGCGGACTGCGGTTCGACCTGGCCGCACCTGGCCGCGGAGGTGCGCCGGGCCGCCGACGATCTGAGCGGTCGAATCGGCGGGCGCCGCTGAATTCGCCGGTCGAATCACGAACTCGCGGTGTCACCGGCGCCCGTCGTCCGGGAAGGGCGCGCGCAGCGATGTGCCCGGCCCCCTTCGAAAAGGGGACCGGGCACTTCTTTCCCGCGGCGGAAAGTTCGGGCTGTCAGCCCTCGTTGCCGACACCGGTCTCGGAGTCGGAGTCACCACCGTTGCCACCGTCGGCGGCGGTGCACGTGCCCTCACCCAGAATGCCGATGCCGCAGAGCAGGTTGAGGCCGGTGCCCCCGGAACCGCCGGAACCGCCGTCACCGGACTCGCTGGTGATCGACGGCTTGTCGTCGTCTCCGCCGGCGAACGCCGCGGTGGATCCGGCGCCGAGCAGGGCCACGGCGACGGCGGTCGCACCAAGGAGGCGAGTAGAAGTGCGCATGCGAGTTTCCCCTCGTTGTTGCTGAATCGGATTCAACCGATTCCCGGCGAAGTCCGCGGAACGAACCTCTCGGTGATCGGCGAAAGAACCATCGCACCGATACCGGACTCCAGCAGCTCGGGTAGCGCTAAAGTGGGTTTCGAATGCCCCGTTGGTGCCATTTTCACGCTGCGTCGATCCGCGGCTCGATGACTGGGAGAAGACCGGGGAGTTCGCGATGACACCCCGACGCATTCCTGAATAATCCGAATTCATTCGCCGCTGATTCGTCGGCTCCACCTCGCCGATCCCCTCCCGTGAAATGGATGCGCACAGCGATGTGCCCGGCCCCCTCCAGGAAGGGGGCCGGGCACTTCTTTCCCGCGGCGGAAAGTTCGGGCTGTCAGCCCTCGGTGTTGCCGACGCCGGTCTCGGAGTCGGAGTCGCCACCGCTGCCGCCGTTGGCTGCGTCGCACGAGCCCGAGCCCAGAACGCCGATGCCGCAGATCAGGTTGAGGCCGATGCCGCCACTGCCACCGTTGCCGCCGTCGCCGGACTCGCTGGTGATCTCCGGGTCGTCGTGCCCGCCGGCGAACGCCGCGGTGGATCCGGCGCCGAGCAGGGCCACGGCGGCGACGGTCGCACCAAGGAGGCGAGTAGAAGTACGCATGCGAGTTTCCCCTCGTTGTTGCTGAATCGGATTCAACCGATTCCCGGCGAAGTCCGCGGAACGAACCTCTCGGTGATCGGCCAGAAAACCATCGCACCGATCCGCCACTACAGCAGCTCCAGTAGCGCCAAAGTGGGTCGCGAATGACCCCTTGGTTGCACGTGTCACGCTGCGTGGACCGGTTGCTCGCACGATGCGGCGACAGCGGGCGCTCCCGAAAGGGAATCAGATTTCCCGCACCGAAGAATCCGATCTTCGAATGCACCGGTGGCCGCGCCCTCGCGGGACGCGGCCACCGGTGCGGCTCGACCGAGCGGGATCACAGGCCCGCTTCGGCGATGAACTCCCTCGCGACGTCGGTCGGGTTGGCCTTGTCGACCTCCAGGCGCCGGTTGAGCTCGGTGAGCTTCTCCGTTGTCAACGCCCGCGACGCCCGGTTCACGACGTCGGTCTGCGCCGGGGTGAGCTTGCCTTCGCCCGCCAGCGGCACCACGTGCTGCGCCGGGAACATGTCCTGCGGGTCGTCCAACTGCACCAGGTCGTTCGTGCTGATCTGCGAGGACGTGGTGAACAGGTTCGCGACCTGCACGGTGTCGCCGGTCAGCGCGTCCACCGTGACGGTGCCCGCTTCGAGGTTGCGGATCTCGCGGAACTCGCAGCCGTAGACCTCGGCGATGCGCTTCTCCCAGCGGGTCTTCCACTCGGCGGGGGCGCCGAGCACGAACTCGCCGCAGCGCGGCCCGAGGTCGGTCAGCGAGCGGATCCCGGTGCCCGCGGTCGCCTTCGTCACCGTGAGCACGTCGGAGTCCTCCGCCGGGGCCTGCTCCAGCACGTCGAGCCCCGGCGGCAGCTTCTGCTCCAGCGCGGCGTAGACCTGTTGCGACTCCGTCGCCGGGTCCTGCTCGTCGACGTACTGCAGCAGGTTCCCGGTGTAGTCCGGGATGAGCGAGAGCTCGCCTTGGGCGACCGCGTTGACGTAGGTCTCCCGCGAGCCGATGCGCGGTTTGGTCTCCACCTCGGCTCCGGTGCCGCGCAGCGCCTCGGCGTAGATGTTCATGATCAGTTCGCTCTCGGTGAAGTCGGCGGAGCCGACCACCAGCGATCCGTCCGTGCCGTCCCCCGCTTGGAACGGGTCTCCGCCGCAGCCGGTCAGTCCGGCCAACGCCAAGCCGGCCAAGGCCAGCGCACCCCATCGCTTCACGGCAGTTCTCTTTTCCATCTCAGTGACGAGTTCCGGGCTTCACGCGCCGCCCGCGGCGGCCGCCGGGCGCCCCACCCGGATGCCCCGCGGAGTGAGGATCCGCGACAGCCTGCTCAGCAGCGCGTCGAGCAGCACGGCGAGCAGCGCGATGAACAGCGCCGCCGCGAGGGTCTGGCCGTAGGAGTACGTCTTGATGCCTTCGAGCAGGATGCTGCCCAGCCCGCCGAGGCCCACGTACGCGGCGACGGAGGCGGTGGCGACCACCTGCAGCATCGCGGTGCGCACCCCGCCGAACAGCAGCGGCGCCGCGTTCGGCAGTTCCACCTGCCACAGCTGCTGCAGCGGCGTCATGCCCATGCCCTTCGCCGCGTCGCGCACGTCCTTCGGCACGCTCTGCACGCCCGCGTAGGCACCGGAGAGCACCGCGGGGATCGCCAGGATCACCAGTCCGGCCAGGGTGGGCGCTTCGCCGATGCCCGCGAGCAGCACGAACAGCGTCACCAGGCCCAGCGTCGGCAGCGCGCGCATCGAGTTGCTCAGCACGACGACCGTGGCGCCGCCGCGCCCGGTGTGCCCGATCCACAGCCCGATGGGCATCGCGATGATCGAGGCGACCAGCACCGAGAGCACGCAGTAGTACAGGTGCCACAGGGTCTGCACGAGCAGGCCGGTGGAGGAGAACCAGTTGTCCGGGTCGGACAGCCAGCCCAGCAGCTCCGTGATGATCATGTCAGCGTCCCCCCGAGGTCGCCCGCTGCCACGGGGTGCACAGCCTGCGCAGCGCCACGATCAGCAGGTCGCCCGCCATCGCCAGCAGCAGTGTCAGCACCACCCCGATGAGGATCGGGGTCAGGTAGTCGCGCTGGAACCCGTCGGTGAACAACCGGCCCAGCCCGCCGATGCCGATGAGCGCACCGACGCTGACGAGGCTCACGTTGCTGACCGAGGCGACGCGCAGCGAGGTGCTCAGCACCGGCAGCGCCAGCGGCACTTCGACGGCGAAGAACCGGCGCCGCGACCGGTATCCGAGCGCGGTGGCGGCGGTGACGATGTGCTCGGGCACCGAGTCGAGCCCTTCCATCACCGGGCGGGCCAGCAGCGCCGCGTTGTAGATCGTCAGGGCGATGACCACGTTGATCGACGCCGTCGCACCGGTACCGATCAGCGCCGGGATGATCACGAACAGGGCCAGCGACGGGATGGTGTAGAGGATGTTCGCCGAGCCCAGCAGCACTCCCCGCACCTTCGGCACCCGCTGCGCGAACCGTCCCGCGGGAACGGCGAGCAGCGCGCCCAGCACCAGCGGCACCAGCGCCAGGTAGATGTGCTGGCCCAGCGACTCCAGCACCACTTCGCGGTTGCTGGGGCTGGAGAAGTAGTGCGTGAGCTCGTCGATCACGGCCGCTCCCCGCGGCCGCCCTCGATGACGTCGAGCACGTGCCGCGCGCCGACGACGCCGACGTAGCCGCCGTGCTCGTCGACGACGACGCCGAGTCCCGACGGCGCCGACAGCGCCGCGTCGAGCGCCCCGCGCAGCGCCGTGCCCCTCGTGTACAGCGACCCGCCCGCGACCAGGCCGTCTTCGGTGACGGGTCCGTCGGGCGCGGCACCGGGCGGCAGCCAGCCGCGCGGCCGGCGGTCGCCGTCGAGCACCAGCACCCAGCCGGTGGCGGTGCTGCGTTCGCCGAGCGCGATCGTGTCGACCTCGCCGGGTTCGATGCCGTCGCTGTCCACGAAGGACAGCCGCCGGTAGCCGCGGTCGCGGCCGATGAACGAGGTGACGAAGTCGTCGGCGGGGCGGGCGAGCAGCTCGTCCGGGGCCGCGTACTGCGCGACGTGCCCGCCGGTGCGCAGCACCGCGACCTTCTCGCCCAGCTTCACCGCTTCGTCGATGTCGTGGGTGACGAACAGGACGGTCTTGCCGAGTTCGCCTTGCAGCCGCAGCAGTTCGTCCTGCAGCCCTTCGCGCACCACCGGGTCGACGGCGCTGAACGGTTCGTCCATCAGCAGCACCGGCGGGTCCGCGGCCAGCGCCCGCGCCACGCCGACGCGCTGCTGCTGACCACCGGAGAGCTGCGCCGGGTAGCGGTCGGCGAGCGTCGCGGGCAGCCCCACCAGGTCCAGCAGTTCCTGCGCGCGCCGCCGCGTGTCGCGGCGGGAGGCGCGGTACAGCCGGGGCACGGTGGCGATGTTGTCGACCACGGTGCGGTGCGGGAACAGCCCGGCCTGCTGGATGACGTAGCCGATGCCGCGGCGCAGCAGCGCCGGGTCGGCTTCGCGCACGTCGCGGCCGTCCACGAGCACGGTGCCTGCGCTCGGGTCGATCATGCGGTTGACCATGCGCAGCAAGGTGGTCTTGCCGCAGCCGGAGGGCCCGACGAGCACGGTGATCGTGCCCGCCTCGACCTTCAGGTCCACGTCGTCGACGGCCACCGCGCCACCAGGGTATTCCTTGCGCACGGACCGGAACTCGATCAACCGAGCCCCCTCGGATCACCGACAGTCACTTGCCGACCGCCGCAAACCTGGCCGACCCTAACCCGAACGCCGGAATCTTGCGATGATCCGCAACGCCTGCGTGATCTTTTTACCCGTACTCAACAGCAAGATCCCACGATCCGGGAGCCCCCCTTCCCCACCCGAACACCCCGACCGACGAAGCCGAGCAGGGCGCGAAGCCGTACTTCAGGCGCCAAAGCAAGCCCGCTCGACGACCGAAGGCCGTGCCTTCGCGGCGTAGCCGTGCCTAGGGCGGCGAAGCAAGCCCGCCTTGCGGCGAAGCCGTGCCTGTATGTGCGAAGCACATAGCCCACGTCGAAAAGGTGACGACCCGCGGGTTCTCAGTGGCTTCCTCGCGAGGACAGCTTTTTCCCTCGTGGCGGAGCCACTTGGGAAAAAGATCCCGCAGCGAGGAAGGCACTGAGGTTCCGCCACCCGACCCCCAAAGCAAAAAGAGCCCGGCACCCTCACCGATCGTTAAGCAGCGGAAGTGGTCCGGTTTCCAGCAGCGCGCGGAATTCGCGTGACGGCATGGGCCGGGAGAACAGCCAGCCCTGGTAGGCGTCAACGCCCACTCCGGAGAGCACGTGGAACTGGGTCGCGGTCTCGACGCCTTCCGCCACGCACAACCGGCCCATGGCGCGCGCCATGCCGACCACGGCCTGCGCCACCGCGAAGTCCGACGGATCGCCGCCGACGCCGGCCACGAACCTCCGGTCGACCTTGATGATCTGCGCGGGCAGGTCCTTGAGCCGGGCCAGCGACGAGTACCCGGTGCCGAAGTCGTCGACGGCGAACCGCACGCCGCGCGCCACCAGTTCTCCCATCGCCTGCCTGGTGCGTGAGGGCAGGTCGACCAGCGCTGTCTCGACGAGTTCCAGGATCACCCGGTTCCAGTCGAGCCCGCATTCGGCGACGGTGTCGGCGACGACGTCGACGAAGTCGGCGCCGCCCGGCACCAGACCGGCGAGGTTCACCGCGATGCCCACTTGGCGCCCGTTCGGGGTCGGCCACGTCGACGCTTCCCGCAGCGCGGTGCGCAGCACCCAGCGGTCCAGTTCGCGCAGCAGGTCGCCCTGCTCGGCGACCGGCAGGAACGCGTCGGGGCTCAGCAGCCCGCGGTCGGGGTGCGGCCAGCGCACCAGGGCTTCGGCGGTGAGCACCGTGCCGTCGGAGGCGACCACGGGCTGGTAGTGCAGGGTCAGGCCGTCGTTGTTCAACGCTTCCCGCAGCTGCCCCTCCAGGTGCAGCTGCCGGTCGGCGGACGCCATGAGCGCGGGGCTGGCCAACGACACCTTGCCCGCGCCGCGCCGCTTCGCCTCGAACATCGCGGCGTCGGCGAACCGCAGCAGGTCCTCCCCGCCGGAGCCGCCGCCGCTGGGCACCGCGGCCCCGATCGACGCCGACACGCGGATCAGCTGGCCGTGCACCGGCACCGCCGTGCGCAGCAGGCCCGCGACCCGCGTGGCGAGCGAGTCGAGCCCGCCGACGGCGCTGATGTCGGAGCAGATGATGAGGAATTCGTCGCCGGACAACCGGGCCGCCGTGCACCCTTCGGGCAGGCCGCCTTCCAGTCTTCGGGCAAGCGCGACCAGCAGTTCGTCGCCCGCGTCGTGGCCCAGTGAATCGTTTACCCGCTTGAAGTTGTCGATGTCGCAGAACAGCACCGCGACCCCCGCGGAGTCGGCGCGGCCGAGCAGCTGCCCCAGCAGCTGCTTCACCGCAGCGCGGTTCGGCAGCCCGGTGAGGTCGTCGTGGGTGGCCTGGTAGCGCAGCGCTTCCGCGGCGCGGCGGCGTTCGGTGATGTCCTGGAACACCACCAGCCAGAACCGGGTGCCGTCGTCCTGCACGGACAGCGCCACGTGCAGCTCGCAGTACACCGGTTCGCCGTCGGAGCGGATCAGCAGCCGCTGCGGCACCTTCCGGCGTCCCGAGCGCGACGAGGCGCTCTCGTCGGAGGCCGCGCGCAGCCCCGAATCCCGCTCGTCGGGGTGCGTCATCTGCCGGGCGCTCATGCCGCGCAACTGCTCCAGCCGGTAGCCGAGCAGGTCGCAGAGCGCGTCGTTGGCGTCCACCAGGTGCTCGTCCTGGTCGAACAGGCCGATGCCGACGGGGGTGACCGCCACCAGGTCGGTGAACCGCTGCGAGGACCGCTCCATCCGGGTCAGCGCGGTGCGCTGCTCGGTGACGTCCTGCGCGGTGCCCACCAGCACCAGCCTGCCGTCGGGGTCGCGGATCGCCGCGCCGTGCGCGCGCAGGGTGCGCACGGCGCCGTCGCGCCGGATGAAGCGGTGTTCGATCTCGACCGGCTCGAACCGCCGCGCGAGTCCTCGCCACGCTTGATCGACCCGGGTGCGGTCCTCGGGGTGCACGCCCTCGATGTAGCCGTCGTAGGTCGTGGGATCTCCGGGCAGGTGCCCGCAGATCTCGCGCATCATCTCGGACAGCTGGGTGGCGCCGGTCGTGGCGTCCCATTCCCAGGTGCCGAGGCGGGCGGCGCGCTGCGCGTCGTGCAGCTTGCGGCGCTCGTCGCGCAACTGCCGCTCCAGCAGCCGCTGCTCGGTGACGTCCTGCACGGTGCCTTCGATGCGTTCGATGCGGTCGGCGGCGTCGCGTTCGACGCGCCCGGTGCACAGGAAAACCCGGTCGGTGTGGTCGTGCAGTTCGACCTCGACCAGCTTGCCCACCGGCGCGGAGCGCAGCCGCACCCCGAAGTCGTCGGCTTTCGGCTGGTCGTCCGGGCGCACCGCCACGACCATGTTCACGCCGTCGAAGACGTCCTCGGTGCCGCTGGCGTAGAAGAGCTCCTTGAGCACCGGGCTGTGGTACATCTGCCCGGTCTCCGGGTAGACGCTCCAGCTGCCGACCTTCGCGATGCGCTGCGCGTCGATCAGCCGGGCGCGTTCGTCGACGACCTCCACGCCGACCCGGCTCCCGTTGTCCGGCAGCAGGTCGCGCACGTCGGTCAGCACGGTCACGCGCAGCGCGTCATCGTTCGGGTGCGGCCAGGTCAGCACCCGCACCGCCACGTCCTCGGCGCCGCGCAGCCGGGACACCGGCCCGTCGCGGACCACGAGTTCCGCGAGCCGCGCGCCGAGCAGGTCGGCCGCGTCGACGACCCCTGCCATCCGGATCGCCTGCTCGGTGACCTGCACGATCGTGCCGTCCGCTGAGCTCAGGATCGCGGGGGCGTCCGGTAATTCGGCGATCTCGTCGATCGTGCCCGCGTCACCGGCTCCTGCCGCGTCCACCGCTTTTCGCGCCCTGGAAGCGGGCGTCCCGTCGTACCGATCGGTCACCAGCACCCCTCCTGCGTAGCGGCCACGTTTGCCGGGCACACGACCGAAGACCGACCATCCCGCACGTGATCGGCACCACAGCGAGTTCCGGTCCTGACCTTACCGGCAGCGGCTCGGATGCGAACCGCTGGTGGGCCTTCGGTCGAAGCCACCCGCACGTGTGACGGCGCGCACCGGCCCTCGTGACGCGATCGCTGCGAACGGGCCCCGGCGAACAGACCACTGGGGCGCACCGCGAACGGTGCGCCCCAGTGGTCCGAATGCTGCAAGCTGCCCGCGCGGCGAGCCGGCCGCTCACGCGGTGGCGACCCCGTCCGCCCGCGCGGCGGCGGCGACGGCGCTGATCACGGCGGGTGCGACCCGCGGGTCCAGCGGGCTCGGCACGATCTTGTCGGCGGCGAGCTCCTCGGCGACGACCTCGGCGATGGCCTCGGCCGCGGCGACCTTCATCCGGTCGGTGATCATCCGGGAATTCTCCTGCAGCGCGCCCTTGAAGATGCCGGGGAACGCCAGCACGTTGTTGATCTGGTTCGGGAAGTCGCTGCGCCCGGTGGCCACGACCGCCGCGTGCCTGCCCGCGACCTCCGGGTGCACCTCGGGGTCCGGGTTCGACAGCGCGAACACGATCGCGTCGTCGGCCATGGTGGCGACGAGCTCCTCCGGGATCTGACCGGCGGAGACACCGATGAGCACGTCCGCGCCGTCGAGCGCGGACTCCAGCCCGCCGGTGATCCCCCGCGGGTTGGTGTAGCCGAGCAGCTCTTCCTTGATCGGCGTGAGGTTGTCGCGCCCCTCGTGCACGACGCCGCGCGAGTCGAGCACGACGATCTCGCCGACCCCGGCGGTGTGCAGGATCTTCGCGCAGGCCACCCCGGCCGCGCCCGCGCCGGAGATGACCACGCGCATCGAGTCCATCGGCCGGCCCACGATCTTGGCGGCGTTGCGCAGCGCGGCCAGCACGACCACGGCCGTGCCGTGCTGGTCGTCGTGCATGACGGGGCAGTCCAGCGCCTCGATCAGGCGGCGTTCGAGTTCGAAGCAGCGCGGGGCCGCCACGTCCTCCAGGTTCACCGCGCCGAACGACGGGCGCAGCCGCACCATCGTCTCGACGATCTCGTCGACGTCGGTGGTGTCGAGCACCAGCGGGATCGAGTTCAGCCCGGCGAACGTCTTGAACAGCGCGGACTTGCCCTCCATCACCGGCAGCGAGGCGCGCGGGCCGATGTCGCCGAGGCCGAGCACGGCGGTGCCGTCGCTGACCACGGCCACCAGGTTCTGCGTCCAGGTGTAGCGGTCGGCGAGCGTCTCGTCGGCGGCGATGGCGCGGCTGACCTTGGCCACGCCGGGCGTGTAGGCGATCGACAGGTCACGCGCGCTGTCCAGCGGCGCGGTCACGTCGACTCCGAGCTTGCCGCCTTCGTGCGCGCGGAAGATCTCGTCGTCGGTGAGTTCCGTTCCGTTCGCGGAAGCGGAAGTGTGATCGTTCACAGTGGTCACGGCGTCCCTCCTGTTGCCATGGCCTGCGAAAACCGGGCGATCCCGGTCTCCGGAGCGAAAGGGTGGCGACCTGCCACCCGGCGACGCGCTCGTCAGGCTTCCGGGCGGTACCGGAACTGCGACGGGCGTCGGGACGACCGGCGTCGAATTCCCTGGTGCGGAAAAACGAACCGGTGGACGCTGCGGTCCGAACAGTCTGCCAGCACGGGTCCCGCGCTGTCAGCGACCAGGGTCACAGACTTGATCGAGCAGGTCGGCGTAACAACGGCACTTTCCGGCGGGCAGTTTTCAACGACGCAAGATTTCCGGATTTTCCGCCGGACCGTCACCCGCGCCACGGGGCCACCGTCACCGGCCCCGCACCCCGGCTCCTAGGCTGCTGATCGTGCAGGTTCGCTCCTTCGACATCCACGGCGTGCACGAGTTCACGCCGAAATCCTTCCCCGATCACCGCGGGCTGTTCGCGGCGCCGTTCCAGGAAGCGGCGTTCGTCGAGGCCGTCGGCCACCCGCTGCGGCTGGCGCAGACCAACCACAGCGTCTCGGCGCGCGACGTGATCCGGGGCGTGCACTTCGCGGACGTGCCGCCGGGGCAGGGCAAGTACGTCTACTGCCCGCGGGGTTCGATGATCGACGTGGTGGTCGACGTCCGGGTCGGCTCGCCGACGTTCGGGGGCTGGACGGCGCTGCGGCTGGACTCCACCGAGTACCGCGCGCTCTACCTCGCCGAAGGGCTCGGGCACGCGTTCGTCGCGTTGGAGGACGACACGGTGATGACCTACCTGTGCTCCACCCCGTTCACGCCGTCCGCCGAGCACGGCATCAGCCCGCTCGACCCGGAGCTCGGCCTGCCGTGGGCGGAGCACCTCGGCGGCGAGCCGGTCCTGTCCGACAAGGACCGCGTCGCGCCGACGCTGGCCGAAGCCGCCGACGCCGGCCTGCTGCCCGACTACCAGGCCTGCCTGCGCCGCTACGCCGAACTGCGCGACGCGGTGAGCTGACGCGACCGTCCTGGGATCCGCCCGGGCGGATCCCAGGACGCGACGATCAGAAGTCCTCGGCGAGCACTCTCTCGATGTTGCGCTCGGCCAACGCCGTGATCGTGACGAACGGGTTCACCCCGGTCGAGCCGGGGATCAGCGATCCGTCGGTGACGTACAGGTTCGAATACCCCCGCACCCGCCCGAAGTCGTCGGTCACGCGACCCAGGACGTTGCCGCCCAGCGGGTGGTAGGTGAACCGGTTCTCGAAGGCGCGCGTGTCGCCGAACAGGTCGTGCCGGTAGGAGGTGCCGTTGGCCCGGTTGATCAGGTCGAACACGGCCTTCGCCTGGTCGATCCCCGGCTGCCCCTGCGACTCCTGCCACCGCAGCCGCGCCGAGTCGGTGGCCGCGTCGTACTCGATGCGCCCGCGCTCCCGGGTGCGGGTGATCGCCAGGTACAGGCTCGCCCAGGTCTCGATGCCCGCGGGCACCGGCGCGATCTCGGCGAACACCGGGTTCACCGGGTCGGCGCGGTTGTCGATGCCCAGCGCGGGCATCCCGGACTGCACCAGCCCGGTGGTGTCCCACGGGTGGTTCGCCCGGCCCAGCATCACGTTGCCGTTGGGCCCCCACTGCTCGCCGAGCTCCCCGGAGAGCTCCGGCAGCGCCCCGGTCTCGCGAGCGCGCAGCAGCAGTTCGGTGGAGCCGAGGCTGCCCGCGCCGAGGAACAGGTGCTTGCAGGCGACCTCGCCGACGCCGCGCACTTCGCCCAGCTCGTCGATGCGCTCGGTGGTCAGCACGTAGGTCCCGTCCGCTTCCTGCCGGAACGAGCGGACCCGGGTGAGGGTCTGCAGCGTGACGTTGCCGGTGCCGATGGCGGCGGGGATGTAGCTCTTGTCGAGGCTGCGCTTGCCGTAGTTGTTGCCGTAGATCACTTCCGAGCCCAGCGCGGACTTCGGGACCTCACCGGCCTCTTCGCGCTGGAGGTAGTCGAAGTCGTAGACGTTGGGCACGAAGGTCGTGCCGAACCCGGCGCGGTCGGCGTGCGCGCGCGACAGCCGCGCGTAGCCGTAGGAGTCGCACTGCTCGAACCAGTCCCGGTCCACCGAGTTCACGCCGAGCATCCGGTTCGCCAGCGGGAAGTAGCGCCGGTACATCTGTTCGGCGTCGACGCGCGGCAGGATCTCCTCGAAGTAGTCCCGCTCGGGCGTGACGGCCATGCCGCCGTTGACCAGCGAACCGCCGCCGACGCCGCGGCCGACGTAGACGTCCATCTCGTCGAAGTGCATTCGGTCCAGCACGCCCGCGTACGGCTTGATGTCGCGGTTCACCAGGTCCAGCCACAGGATGCTCGCCAGCGGCGCCTCGGTGCGGGTGCGGAACCACATGCTGCGGTGATCCGGCTGGATCATGTCGGGGAAGATCTTGCCGTCGGCGCCCGCGGTGTCCCACAACCGGCCCATTTCGAGCATCAGCGTCGGCACGCCCGCCGAACCGAGCCGCAGCGCGGTGGTGGCGGCGCCGTACCCGGAGCCGATGACGACGGCGGGCACGTAGGGCCGTTCGGCGGCGGACGCGCCGCGGGTGGACACGGTGGTGAGGCCGAGGGCGGCAGCCGCCTGCAGCGCGGTGAGGCCGAGCATGCGTCGGCGCGAGAGACTCATGACGCGGGATGATGCATCGTGCACACAGCGTTGTGAACCCTGTTTACGTAAACGCTGCAAAATAAAGTGAACGTCGTTCACCCACCGTGTTCGCGATGCCACCCGCAACGACGGCCGCTCCCCCTGCCGCGAACACCGAAGCAGACCCCTGACCAAGGAAAACCGCACAACCCGCCGCGCCGCCCCCGCCCGAGCGCCGCCCGGCCGCCGCAACGCACCGCGCACGACCCCGCCTAGACTTCGGACGTGGCGGAATCCGGAGAGCACAAGGTCTTCCTGCTGCGGCACGGCGAGACGGAGTGGTCCAGCAGCGGCAAGCACACCGGGCGCACCGACATCCCGCTCACCCCGCGCGGTGAACGGCTCGCGGCCGCGGCCGGGCGCACCCTCGCCGACCTGCGCAGCACCGCACCGCTGATCGCCCTCGCCAGCCCGCGCGACCGCGCGCGGCGCACCGCCGAACTCGCCGGGTTCACCCCGGAGGTCGAACCGCTGCTCGCCGAGTGGGACTACGGCGACTACGAAGGCCGCACCACACCGCAGATCCGCGAACACGTGCCCGAGTGGACGGTGTGGACCCACCCCAGCCCCGGTGGCGAATCCGCGGCCGACGTCACGGCCCGCGCGGACGCGCTGCTGGCCCGCGTCACCGCCGAACTCGGCCGCGGGGACGTGCTTTTGGCCGGGCACGGGCACTTCGGCCGGGCGCTCATCGCGCGCTGGCTCGGACTGCCCGTCACCGAAGGCGTGCGCTTCGCCCTCGACCCCGCCGGGATCACCGTGCTCGGCCACGAACGCGGCGTCCCGCAGCTCGAACGCTCCAACCTGCCCGCCGCCGCGGGCTGATCACGAAGGAAGACCATGCCGCAGCAAGCCATCCGCCGGGTCGCCGAAGCCGATGTCCCCGCCGTCGTGCGGCTCGTGCACGCGCTCGCCGAGTACGAGAAGGCCCCCGACGAATGCCACCTCACCGAACCGGACCTGCACCGGGCGCTGTTCGGCGAGTCCCCCGCGCTGTTCGGGCACGTGGCCGAGGACGACGGCGAGATCGCCGGTTTCGCGTTGTGGTTCCTGAACTTCTCCACGTGGGAGGGCCGCCACGGCATCTACCTTGAGGACCTGTTCGTGCTGCCCGAGCGGCGCGGCTCCGGGCTCGGCAAGGCGCTGCTGCGGACGCTCGCGCAGGAGTGCGTGGCGCGCGGCTACGCGCGGCTGGAGTGGTCGGTGCTGGACTGGAACACGCCCGCGATCCGGTTCTACGAGTCCGTCGGTGCCGGCGGCATGGACGAGTGGACGGTGCACCGCCTCACCGGCGACGCGCTGCGCACCTTCGGGTCCGCCTGAGCCGTTCGCTGCCGCCCTGGAACCGCTCCCGCGGAAAGATCCTCGCGGTGCGGCGGCTCCAGGGCGCTCAAGCCGAACCAGCGCCCGGCTGCCGGGCTCCGGAAGCCGGCGTCACCGCCCGCCGGAACCGTCCCCGCCGGGACCGCCACCGAGCCCGGGACGCCCGTACAGCGACCACGGCCTGCCGTGCCGGTTGAACATCAGCCACAGCACGGCCACCGGCGGCACCGCGATCGCGAACCCGATCAGCGGCTGCTCCGACGGCCCGATCGCGTACCAGGCGATCCCGACCAGGATCAGCTGCAGCAGCAGCGCCGGCGTACGCGCCCAATGCCTGCCCTGCCACATGCCGATGCCCGCGGCGAGCACCGCCAGCGAGATGATCGCGAAGTACCCGGCCTCGGCGAACGTGTCGGTGCGGTCCAGCGTGTTCACCGCACCGAGGTCGGTGGCGGTGGTGCGCACCAGCAGCGCCACGACGAAGGCGAGACCCGCCACCGCCTCGGCGATCGTGAGGGCGGCGGCGATGCGCACGGTGCGCGGAGGAGCGGAGGGCGGCACGGCGGCATCGCCTTTCAGACTCGGACTGACTGCGGTGCAGGTCACATTTCGCGGCGGGCGCCGGACACCGGGCCCTACCACCGATCGTGACTCTGCGTGTGCACTTTTCAGGGTAATACCGCCCGAACGCCGCATGGCTCGGGCCGGGCACGAGCGCGAAGATCCTCACATGGCAGGTGCGGCGATCGTGGGCAACGGGGTGTCCCACCGATCCGTTCCGCACCCTGCCGGAGCCGGCGACTCGCGCGGGTGCGCTCCGGGGTTGCGCGCCCTCGCGAAGCCGGTGCCGCAGGTCGACGACCGAGCCAGGCGAGGCGCACCACGACGCGGGACGGCAGCGCGACGCGCCGCCCGCACGGTGTCTCAGCCCGCCGCCGGTCCCGTCGACGGGGATCACGGCGTCCCGCTCCGTCCCGTGCCTCCGGCCGGGAGGAGAACCCAGATCCGATCCAGGTGAGACCACCGCCGCACCGCCCTGCCGGGGCCGCGGCGCGGTGAGGCCGCAGGAACCGGCGGGACCACCTCGCCTAGGCTGCAGGTCGTGCGCGCCGTGCTTGTCGTCAACCCGCAGGCGACCTCGACCACCGCCGCCAGGCGGGACGTGTTGGCCCACGCCTTGGCCGACGTGGTGAAACTGGAGGTCGTGCAGACCCGGTACCGGGGACATGCCGCCGACGCCGCCCGAGCCGCGGTCGCCGACGACATCGACCTGGTCATCGCGCACGGCGGCGACGGCACAGTGAACGAAGTGGTCAACGGCATGCTCAGCGAGCCGCGGCCCGAGCACCGGATGCCCAGGCTCGGCGTGGTGCCCGGCGGATCGGCGAACGTGTTCGCCCGCGCCCTCGGCCTGCCCAAGGATCCGATCGAGGCCACCCACCGGTTGCTGCAGGCCATCGCCGCGGACAGCAGCAGACTCGTCGGGCTCGGCAAGGCCAACGACCGCTGGTTCACCTTCAACGCCGGCGTCGGCTGGGACGCCGACGTGGTCGCCGAGGTCGAGCAGCTGCGCGGCCGGGGCCGCGACGTCACCCCCGCGCTCTACGCCCGCACCGCCCTGAGCTGCTACTTCCGCATGTCGCGCCAGGCCCCGCAGATCACCGTGCGGATCGGCGACGAGCCGCCCACCACCGGTCTGCACACGGCGTTCGTGGCCAACACCGACCCGTGGACGTACCTGGGTTCGCGGCCGATGCGGATGAACCCGGACACCACGTTCGACACCGGGCTGGGCGTGTTCTCGCTCAGTGACATGAATGCTTACGTTGTGTTGCGATACATAGCGCAGATGCTCCGCGGTAGAGCTAAACCACACGGAAGAAACGCGCTGCGACGTGCAGATGTCGGTTACATCCACGTAGCCTGTCAGGAGCCGTTGCGTCTGCAGGTGGACGGCGACAACCTTGGCGAGCGCTCGGTGATCGAGTTCGTGTCGGTACCGGACGCGCTGCGGGTCGCTGTATAACCTTCTCGTAACGGACCAGGATCGCTGATCGACGACCCCGTCCGTGACCAGCGATCATTCGAAACCGCTGGTCAAGAGCCGTCGATCTTTCAGGTGAGTTGGCTCACGGCACGAGATCGAACTCTTGACATCACGGCAGTTCGTGAAAGCATTCACAAGCACACGGACTCCGTGAAAGCATTCACAAACACCCCGAACGAACTACCGGCGCGCCATGTGCGTGCCTAGCGAGGAGCAAGGAATCATGGACTGGCGCCACGATGCGGTTTGCCGTGACGAGGACCCGGAGCTGTTCTTCCCCGTTGGGAACAGCGGTCCTGCGCTGCTGCAGATCGCCGAGGCGAAAGCCGTGTGCCGGCGTTGTCCCGTTGCCTCCGAGTGCCTGGCGTGGGCACTGGAGAGCGGCCAGGACGCCGGCGTCTGGGGCGGCATGAGCGAGGACGAGCGGCGTGCCCTCAAGCGTCGCAGCTCGCGCACTCGGGTGGCTCGTACCAACGCCTGAGCAGCGGACCTGCTGACAGCGTAGTGGGTCGGCCCACAAGCACTCCGGCCGACCCCGCGCTACCCCCCGGACGACCCGACACGGCGGTCGTCGAACAACAGCACATCCCCGACAAGAACCGGGGTCGATCAGCGTCGATGCCGGCCAGCGGCCACCCCCAAGGCGCACTGACCGAGCGGACCGACCCCAGGCAGGCCACCCCGTAAAGGCTTGCCGACCCGATCGACGCGCTTGCGGCGCCAGGGCTTCAGCGGCGGTACTTCAACGGAACGCGCAACACTGCTTCCGTACCGCGCTGCCGGCCCCGACCGCGCAAGCTCAACGAACCCCGCAGCTCAGACTCGACGAGGGTTCGCACGATCTGCAGGCCGAGACGTTCGGCGCGCTCGAGGGAGAAACCCTTCGGCAGGCCTTGACCGTCATCAGAGATGACCACGTCCAGCCAGCGCGCCGAACGCTCCGCCTGCACGACGACCTCTCCCCCGGTTCCTTCCGGGAAGGCGTGCTCGAACGCGTTCTGCACCAGCTCGGTCAGCACCATCACCAGCGGCGTCGCCAACTCGGCGGACACCACCCCGAAGCGGCCCTCCCGGCTCACCTTCACGCCGGTCTCGGCCACCGCGACATCGCTCATCATCGGGATCACCCGATCCACGACGTCGTCGAGGTCGACGCGTTCATCCACCGACATCGACAGCGTCTCGTGCACCAGCGCGATCGACGTGACCCGCCGCACCGACTCGTCCAGCGCGAGCCGCGCCTCCGAGTTCCCGGTGCGCCGCGACTGCAACCGCAGCAGCGCCGCCACCGTCTGCAGGTTGTTCTTCACCCGGTGGTGGATCTCGCGGATCGTGGCGTCCTTCGACATCAACGCCCGGTCCCGGCGCTTGACCTCGGTGACGTCCCGGACCAGCACCAACGCGCCCGCGACCTGGCCGCGCGGCTGCAGCGGCAACGCCCGGAACAGCACCGTCGCGCCGCGCGCCTCCGCCTCCATCCGCATGCTCGGCTCACCGGAGACGGCGCGGCGCACCCGCTGCGCCACCTCGTCCGCGTCGAACGGGTCGGACAGCAACGACCGGGTCAGCGGCGCGAGCTGCACTCCGACCAGGTCCGCGGCGTGGCCCATCCGGTGGTACGCCGACAACGCGTTGGGACTCGCGAACACCACGGTCCCCGAAGCGTCCACCCGGACCAGACCGTCGCCGACCCGCGGACTCGTGTGCACGTCGGGAGCGGGCTCCGGGGTGGGGAACGTGCCGTCGGCGACCATCTGGCACAGGTCGGCGGCACTGCCCAGGTAGGAGATCTCCAGCGGGCTCGGCACCCGCGGCACCGCCAGGTTCGTGTCGCGGCTCAGCACCGCGACGATCTCCTGCTCCAGCTTCACCGGGATCGTCTCACGGCGCACCGGCACCCCCAGGTGCCAGCGCGGATCCTCTTCCCGGCAGATCCGCCCTTCCAGCGCCGCGCGCCGCAGCTGCGGATGTTCTTCGGGGGTGACCTCGGTGGAGACCACGTCCTCCGGATGCGCGGTGGGCGCCGTGGTCGGCCGCGCCTGCGCCACGCACAGGAAGCGCTCCTCGGTGGCCCCTTCCGGGCCGACCGGAACCCACAGCAGGAAGTCGGCGAACGACAGGTCCGACAACAACTGCCATTCCGCCACGACCAGTTGGAGGTGGTCGGCAGCGGCCCCGGACAAACCGGTGTGCTCGGCCAGCAGGTCACTCAGCGTCGACAATGCGCTCCTTCGGTCAGGAATCGACGACCGCGATGAGGTCGCCCTCCTGCACGACGTCGCCGGCGCGCACCGCCACCGAACTCACCGTGCCCGCGGCCTCGGTCAGTACGGGGATCTCCATCTTCATCGACTCGAGCAGGACCAGCGCGTCACCGTCGTGGACGGCGTCGCCCTCGGCGACCGAGACGGTCAGGACGTTGGCCACCATCTCGGCGCGGATCTCCTCAGCCACGGTCTCCCCTTTGCGACAGACCCGTTGCGGGGCCCCTCGCGTCAAGGAAACCACGTCCCGGGCCACCCAACGGCACCAGGTGGTGCACATGCGAGACTAAACAGCCAGAACTCTGCAAGAGACCACAATCCCCGCCCGCGGCCGCGCGCCGCAGCGGTGGGACGACGCGAGGGAGGGGTCCACATGGGAAAGCGTTCCCGCAAGAAGAAGGACCGGCGCAAGAACAAGGCCAACCACGGCAAGCGCCCCAACGGCAGCTGACGTGACGGCCGCGCTCCGCGCGCCGCACACGGGCAAGAGCCCCGGACCAATCGGTCCGGGGCTCTTCGTCATTGCGCCCGAGCTACTCGGCGGGTGAGGTCCGCTTCTTGGCCCGCACCTCGACCGACGTGCCCTCCGGGCCGCGTTCGACGGTCACGTCCGCCTGCCGCAGCACCGTGTCGCGGATCGACGTGCGCAACCGCTCCTTCAGATCCGAAGGTGCGTGCTCCCCGCCGCACTTGCGGTGCAGCAGTTCCTTGAGATGCTCCTCGATGCCGTAGTGCTCCAGGCAGCTACCGCATTCGTCGAGGTGCTCCTGCAGCGCTTCGCGGCGGATCTGGTTGCACTCGTTGTCCAGGAACAGCCACACCTCGGCGAGCACGTCCTCGCAGGACGCCTCGTCATGCCCGTCACATGTCACGAGGTGCTCACCTCCTGCTTTTTCTCCCTGAGGAAACCACGGTCACGCGCCACATCGGTGAGCATGTCGCGCAGCTGCCGACGGCCGCGGTGCAGGCGCGACATCACCGTACCGATGGGCGTGCCCATGATCTCGGCGATCTCCTTGTACGCGAAGCCTTCCACATCGGCCAAGTAGACGACCATGCGGAACTCTTCGGCGAGCTGTTGCAGCGCGTTCTTCACGTCCGAGTCCGGCAGCCGGTCCAAGGCCTCCACCTCGGCCGACCGCAACCCGGTCGACGTGTGGTTCTCGGCCTGCGCGAGCTGCCAGTCGGCGATCTCATCGGTCGGCTGCTGCTGCGGCTGGCGCTGCCGCTTGCGGTAACCGTTGATGTAGGTGTTGGTGAGGATGCGGTACAGCCACGCCTTCAGGTTCGTGCCCTGCTTGAAGGACTTGAACGCCGAGTAGGCCTTCAAGTACGTCTCCTGCACGAGGTCCTCGGCGTCGGGCGCGTTGCGGGTCATCCGCAGCGCGGCACCGTAGAGCTGGTCCAGCAGCGGCATCGCGTCCCGCTCGAAACGGGCCATGCGCTGCTGATCGGTCTCCTCGACCTGGTCCTGCTCGACGGCCGCCGCTGCGGTGTCCGCCGTGCCGGCTTGGTCCGGGGTGTTGGCCACCGGGTTCCTTTCCCGCCGCCAGGAAGAGGTGGCTGCTGGCGACGAACCCATGCCGTCCTGCGCATGGACCCACTTCGAGGATACCCGTCCGATGCCCCGCTCACCTGCATCGGAGCGCTCGGGCAGGTTCTGCTGCCGTTCGAGTACGCAAGTGTTCGTCAACTCCGTCACGGTCCGTGCAACGTGGGGGGTGCGGCCGATATTCCTGCTTCTAAAGTCAGGGGCATGGCAGGCAAGGGCACACCGGCGACCGCGCTGCTGACCCGGCAGCGCGTCACCCACCAGGTGCACGCGTACGAGCACGATCCGCGAGCGGAGTCCTACGGGCTGGAGGCCGCCGACGCGCTGGGGCAACCGCCGGAACGGGTGTTCAAGACGCTCGTCGCCGACGTCGACGGCGCCTTGGCGGTCGGCGTGGTTCCCGTCACCGGGCAGCTCGACCTCAAATCGCTCGCCGCCGCGTGCGGGGGCAAGAAGGCCAAGATGGCCGACATGGGCGCCGCCGAGCGCGCCACCGGATACGTCGCGGGCGGCATCTCACCGCTCGGGCAGAAGAAGCGGCTGCCCGTGGTGCTGGACGCCTCGGCGGAGGCCTTCGACACGATCTTCTGCAGCGCCGGGCGACGCGGACTGGAGATCGAACTCGCCCCCGCCGACCTGGTCCGCCTGCTCGACGCGCACGTCGCCGACATCGCCTCCTGAAGTGACGGGGAGGTTCCCTTCCTCGCACCGATGACAGGAAGGTTCCCCTGCTCGCAGGGGCGGGTCAGTCCAGCAGGCGCAGGACTCGGGTGAGCCACTCCTGCGCCGCGCGGGACACGGCGTCCACATCGGCCTTCAGCGAGTGGTCCCCTGCGACGAGCACCACCTCGCGCCGGTGCGCGGGCTCGGGCTTGCCGAAGGCGTCCCGCTCGCCCTGGACCACCAGCACGGGCGGTTCGACGGCGTCGAGCTCGCCGAGCCGCGACTTCTCCGGCTTGCCCGGCGGGTGCAGCGGGAACGCGAGGCAGAGCACCGCGGCGGCGGCACCGGCCTCCGCAGTGCGGCAGGCGACCCTGGCCCCGGAGGACCGGCCGCCGAACAGCAGCGGCAGGTCCGCGAACCAGCGTTCGCCGAGGTCTTCGGCGACGGCCAGCCACGCCGCGTCGAGCTGGCGCGCCGGCGCCGTGGCCTTGCGCCCCGCGACCCGGTAGGGCTGCTCCACCAGGGCGACGTGCACGCCCGCGTCGGTGGCCGCGCGGGTCACCGCAACCAGGTCGGGCGCGGCGACACCACCACCGGCGCCGTGGCCGAGCAGCAGCGCGGCACGGCCCTCCTCGGCGCAGTGCAGTTCGGCCCGTGCGGGCCCGTGCGGAGTGTCGAGCTCAACGCGCGTCATGAGTCGAACAGCGCCCCTTGTTCGGCGGGTTCGGGCAGCGGATCGGCCGGTTCCAGCAGGTCAGGACGGTTGTTGCGCATGTTGTTCACATCGCTGGACACGGTGTTGAGCGTGAGCTCACCGAGCATCCCCGGGTCCGGTTCGAGCAGTTCGCGCACGTCGGTGCGCGCGGGATCGAGCCAGTCCGCCCACGCGTCGCGCGGCAGCACCAGCGGCATCCGGTGGTGCACGCCCACGAGTTCACCGACCGCGTCGGTGGTGACAACGGCGCAGGTCACCAGAGGTGCCGACGTGCTGTCGGGAGCCCACCAGGCGGAGAACACGGCCGCCATGGCGAGGCTGGCGCCGTCGCGGTGCGCGCACAGGTAGGGCTGCCTGCGGCGGTCACCGGGCTTCCACTCGTACCAGCCGGTGGCGGGCATCAGGCAGCGCCGCCGCGCGGCGGAATCGGCGTAGGCGGGCTTCTGCGTGATCGTCTCGGCCCGCGCGTTGATCATCGGCGGTCCGCTGGTGGCGTCCTTGGCCCAGGTGGGCACGAGCCCCCAGCGCACCGGCCGCACGCTGCGTTCGACGCCGGTCCCGGTGGCGCGTTCGACGACGATCGGCACCGTCTTGGTCGGCGTGACGTTGTAGTCGGGCGCGAGCAGCCGCTCGGAGCGGTCGACCGCGTCGAACTCGGCGGCCAGCGCCGCCGGGTCGCGCCGCACCGCGTAACGACCGCACATCAGCCCTCACCCCGCGTCCTGAGCATGATCCAACGCTACCGGCCCGGCCTGGTCGTCCTGCCGCGCGATGAGCTCGGCCCCGTTGTTGCGCACGTTGTTCACCGTCGAGGAGACCGGCCGCAGCTCCAGGGCGTCAACGACCTCCCGCGACGGCCCGAGCAGTCCGGTGATCTCCGCGCGGTCCGGGTCGAGCCAGTCGTCCCACCTCGCGGCGGGCAGCACCAGCGGCATCCGGTCGTGCACCTCGGTGAGCGCCCCGATGGCCGCGGTGGTCAGCACCGAGCAGGTCACCAGCGGCGGCGCGCCCTCGGGTGCGGCCGGGTCGTGCCAGGTCTCCCAGATCCCGGCCATGGCCAGGCTGGCACCGTCGGGGAAGGTCATGAAGTAGGGCTGCTTGCGCTCGCCGTCGCGCTTCCACTCGTACCAGCCGTCGGCGGGCAGCAGGCAGCGGCGGTACTTCGCGGCGGTGCGGAACGCGGGCTTCGACGTGACCGTCTCCGCCTTCGCGTTGATCATGCGGCTGCCGGCCTTCGGGTCCTTCGCCCACTTCGGCACCAGTCCCCACCGCATCAGCCGGATACCGCGTTCGCTGCGCAGCGGGTCCGGTTCGCCGTCGGCTCCCCTGGGGTGGCGCCGCACCACGGCGGGCACCTGCTTGGTGGGCGCCACGTTGTAGTCGGCACCGCGGGATTCGCCGCCGGTGGCGTCGGCGGCGGCGAACTCCGCCGCCAGCGCCGCCGGATCCTTCGTGGAGGCGTACCTGCCGCACATGCCCTGGTCACCTCCGCTGTCGCCGCCACCGCGGAACGGTCCCGCGCCGGAGTACCCATCGTTGCAGCACCCACCGACGACGTCGAACTCCTCGGGCGGCGGCCCCGTCCAGTTGAGCAGGGGCGAATGCGGGATCATTGGGGCATGACGCAGCTCTGGCCAGCCCCGGTCGCCGCAGGTCCGGTCCGCGCGACGGTCCCGGTCCCCGGCTCGAAGTCGATCACGAACCGGGCGCTGGTGCTCGCCGCGCTCGCCGACGGCCGTTCCACGCTGCGCGCGCCGCTGCGCAGCAGGGACACCGAGCTGATGGCCGCCGCGCTGCGCTCGCTGGGCACCGAGGTGCGCGACGGAACGGACGGCGAGTGGCTCGTGGAGCCCGCCGCGCTGCGCGGCCCGGCCACCGTGGACTGCGGCCTCGCGGGCACCGTGATGCGGTTCGTGCCGCCGGTTGCGGCGCTCGCCGACGGGCCCGTGTCCTTCGACGGCGATCCGCACGCGCGCACGCGACCGCTGGACACCGTGCTGGACGCGCTGCGCTCGCTGGGCACCGAGATCACCGGTGATTCGCTGCCGTTCGAGCTGCGCGGCACCGGCACGCTCAAGGGCGGCCGGGTCACCATCGACGCCTCCGCGTCGTCCCAGTTCGTCTCGGGCCTGCTGCTGTCGGCGGCGCGCTCCGAGCAGGGCGTGACCGTGGTGCACGAGGGCCCGCCGGTCCCGTCGCTGCCGCACATCGACATGACGGTCGCGATGCTGCGCGCCGCCGGGGTCGACGTCGACGACGCGCAGCCGAACACCTGGCACGTCTCCCCCGGCCCGATCCGCGCGCTGGACACCGAGATCGAACCGGACCTGTCCAACGCCACGCCGTTCCTCGCGGCGGCGGCGGCCACCGCCGGTGCGGTGACGGTGCCCGGCTGGCCGGCGGCGACGACGCAGGCGGGCGACGGAATTCGCGACATCCTGACCACCATGGGCGCGGAGGTCGCGCTCTCCCCCGCCGGGCTCACCGTCACCGGGCCGTCGCGGCTGGAACCGGTGGACATCGACCTGCACGACGTCGGCGAGCTCACCCCGACGGTGGCCGCGCTCGCCGCGCTGGCCACCGGGCCGTCGCGGCTGCACGGCATCGCGCACCTGCGCGGGCACGAAACGGACCGGCTGGCGGCGCTGGAGCGGGAGATCACCGGCCTCGGCGGGGACGTCGAGCAGACCGCGGACGGCCTGCTCATCCGCCCCCGGCCGCTGCACGGCGGAACCTGGCACACCTACGCCGACCACCGGATGGCGACGGCGGGCGCCATCCTCGGGCTGCGGGTCCACGGGGTCGAAGTGGAGGACGTCGCGACGACCGGCAAGACGATCCCCGACTTCCCGGGGATGTGGGCGTCGATGCTGGAGCCGGTGGCCTGATGGGCCGCCGCGGCTGGCGAGACCTGGACGAATCCGATGTGCGGGTGCGCCCCGGGCGGGGCAGCCGACCGCGCAGCAAGCTCCGGCCGGAGCACGCCGACGCCGCAGCCGCGATGGTCGTCGCCGTCGACCGCGGCCGGTGGACCTGCGCGCTCGACGGTGACCCGGAACGCCTGGTCACCGCGATGCGCGCCCGCGAACTGGGACGCACCCCGGTGGTCGTGGGCGACGCCGTGGAGCTGGTCGGGGACACCTCGGGCCGCCCGGACACGCTGGCTCGGATCGTGCGCGTCGTCGACCGCACCAGCGTGCTGCGCCGCACCGCAGACGACACCGACCCGTACGAGCGGATCGTGGTCGCCAACGCGGAACGGCTCGTCATCGTCGCCGCGCTGGCCGACCCGCCGCCGCGGACCGGGCTCATCGATCGGTGCCTCGTCGCCGCCTACGCGGGCGGGCTCACGCCCGTGCTCTGCTTGACGAAGTCCGACCTGGCCGCCCCGGACGAGGTGCTCGACACCTACTCGGCGCTGGGGCTGCCGATCGTCGTCACCAACATGCACGCCCTGCACGAGAACCTGCTCGACCAGCTCAGCGGCCGGGTCTGCGCGCTGGTCGGGCACTCCGGAGTGGGCAAGTCGACGCTGGTGAACACGCTGGTGCCGCACGCGGACCGCGCCACCGGGGTGGTCAGCGGCGTCGGCAAGGGACGGCACACCTCGACCTCCGCGGTGGCGCTGCCGCTGCCCGGTGGTGGCTGGGTGGTGGACACACCGGGCATCCGCTCGTTCGGGCTCGCCCACGTCACCGCCGACGACCTGATCAGCGCGTTCACCGGGTTCGCCGAGGCCGCCGAGGAGTGCCCGCCGAACTGCGGGCACCTGGGCGGGGGCGACGACCCGGAGTGCAACCTCGACACCTACGTGACCGAAGGCGGCAGCGTCGAGCAGCTGCACTCGCTGCGCAGGCTGCTGCGCTCCCGCGCGGGCCGCGACGACGCCTGACCCACTCGGCCGGGTGGGAAAACCTCCCGTCCCCCGCGGCGCACGCGTTCCGGGAAGGCGTTGCCGCAGAACGGGAATCCCGAGGAATTTCGAAAGCCGCCGGAAACCTCGGCGACGCGAACGGTGCCTGTGCCCCGCGCGCAACGTTGCTAGCGTCGGGACCGGCGACGCCGTCCCCCCGACGAGAGGCTCGACCATGCCCCGAGTCAGCGCCCGAATCCGCACCGCCCCGACGCACAGCGCACTGGCGCGCTCGACCACGGCGGCCCTGACCGCCGGTCTGCTCTGCCTGTTCGGCTCGGCGGGCTGCGCCCCGGCACCCGCGCCGCAGCCCTCCGCTCCCGCCGCGGCCCGGCCGGACCTGCGGCCGTCGGCCGAGCCGCTGCTCAACGACGTGCTGCGGCGCATCGACGAGCACGGGAGCGTGCTCAGCACCGTGCGCGGCGACCTCGGTTTCGCCGGCGAACTCGCCGGTGAGGGCCGCGTCCGCTACGCCGACGATCACGCCGACGTGGCATTGCGGGGCACGACCAGGCCCGCCGGGCAACCCCCGCAGCCCGTCGACCTCGCCGTGATCGACGACGTCGGCTACCTCAAGTCGCCGCTGCTGCGCCCGGAACCGGGCAAACCGTGGCTGCGGCTGGGTGCCGACGGCACCGACTTCGCCTCGAAGCTGCTCGCGCCCGCGCTCGGCCAGGTGCAGGACTCGACGGATCCGCGGGCGACGTTCGCCGGGGTCGAATCCGCCACCAAGATCGAGAGCAGCGCGCCGGACCAGGTCGACGGCACACCCGCCACCCGCTACAGCCTGCGCGTGCTCACCTCCCCCGCCGCCGCGGCGGCACCGGCGCCCGAGCAGCGCGCGCGGTTGCAGCGAGCCGTGGACTCCGGGCGCGGCGAGATCGGCTACGAGCTGTGGATCGACGAACGGGGGCTGCCCGTGAAGTTCGCCGCCTCGCAGAAGGTCGCGCAGGCAGGCCAGGTCTCGCTGACCTCCACCTACCGCGACTGGGGCTCGCCCGTCGACGTCGACGCCCCGCCCGCCGAGGAAGTGGGCGCGTTCCCCGACGGCCCGTTGCCGCAGGCGCAACCACCGCGCTGACGAACTTTCCCGAACCCCCCGCGCCGGGTGAGGCGTGCTGCTAGCTTCCTCCCGGTACTGATCCACAGGGGGAAGGAACACCGTGCGCCGCACGAGCATCGCAGTGTGCACCGTCGCGTTGACCGCGACTTTGGGGGGCTGTGCCCTCGGCCAGGACCAGGCCGGTTCCGGTGAGGCGGGGTCCAGCGAATCCGGGGCCCAGCAGGGCGGTGTCTACGACGACCTGACCTCGCTGGTCGCCGCGGCCTCGCAGACCATGTCGGAGAACAACTCGTACAAGCTGAGCATCGAGGCCGACCTCGGCGGCTCCGGCGGCATCAAGTCCGACTGCGACGTCGACGCCGCCAAGTCCGCGATGAGCTGCACGGGGACCACCGGGGAGATCGTCCTGACCCCCGAGTACACCTACATGAACAACCCGCAGGTCAACGCCCTCGGCGGCGACCCGGCCAAGCCGTGGGCGCGGATCGGCAAGGACAGCCCGGCCGCGGCCGTCGGCGGCGCGCAGACGGCGGCGCTGTCCGAGGCGTCCGATTTCCGCAAGCTGCTGCCCGAAGGTTCGCAGTTCACCGCGGCCGGACCCGACACCGTCGACGGGAAGCAGGCGAACCGCTACGAGGTCGTCACCGACCTCAACCAGGTCATCGCCTCCTCCGAGGGCCTCGCCAAGCAGAGCTACGAGATGCTGCTCAAGGGCGGCATCACCGAGATCAAGCAGACCGTGTGGGCCGACGAGCAGGGACGGCCGATGAGGGTCGAGCAGATCACGCCGCCGATGAACGTCATGGGCACGCAGATCGGCGAATCGAGCACCACGCTGACCTACTCCGACTGGGGCAAGCCGGTGAACGTCACCGAGCCCGACGCCTCCCAGGTCCGCGATTTCGAGATGCCGGGCCTGCAGCCCCCCGGCTGAGCAACGATTTCACCGGTCAGGTCTCTGCTACCCGGGAGATCGATCCCGCGACGAGGAAGCCGCTGAGCTTCCGCTGCGCGGGCCGTGGGCCGGGGCGCACTCGCGCGCCCCGGCCGACGGGTCACATCAGTTCCAGCAGGAACGGCACCTCTTGCGGGGCGTACCAGGACAGCTCGTGGTCCTCGGCCTCGCCCAGCACGAACTCCGCGTCCGGATCACCGAGATCCGCCGAGTCGATCACTTCCGCCGCCGCCCGCACCGCGTCCTCCGCCTCCGGCGAATCCACGTGCACCGCGGCGACCTTCTTCCACGGAACCGGGCCGGAGAGCCGGACCACGGCGTGGTCCAAGTCCGGGCGCAGCGTCGCGTCCTCCACATCGACGGAGACCACCACGCGGCGCAGCTCCGCCTTCTCGTCGTCCGCTCGCTCCGAGGCGATCAGCCGCAGCGACGCCCGCGCGGCCTCCCGCATCGCGGCGTACTCCAGCTCCTCGGTGTCCCCCGTGGCGTAGGACTCCCGCAGCGCGGGGGTCAACGCGAACCCGGTACCGCTGAGCGGCTGCAGCTGCTTGTCCTCCACCAGGCCGCGCGCCATGCGCACCGTGGCGGGCAGGTAAACCCTCATCCGTCGACCGTCCCGATCATCTCTTCCACTGACTCCCCGATCATCGCCGCGAGCACGTCCACGTCGGACATGGCGTCCCGGTCTCCGTTCAGGCCGAAGTACACCCCTCCGTCGTAGGAGGTGACCCCGATGGCCAACGACTGGTTCTTCGCCAGCGGCACCACCGGGAACATCTCCGTCATCTTCGCGCCCGCCGCGAACAGCGGGACCTGCGGGCCGGGCACGTTCGTCACCAGCACGTTGAACAACCGGTCCGAGAACCCGTTGGCCACCCGCGCCCCCAACGCGTGCAGCGTCGGCGGCGCGAAACCCGACACCCCCACCAGCGCCTCCGCCGCGACGGACTGACCCGACTCGGCGTGCGCCCGCAAAGCATGGCTGATGTGGTGCAGCCGCAACACCGGGCTCGACTCGCCCACCGGCAGATCCACCAGGTACGCCGCGACCCGGTTCGTGGCCGAGACGGACACCGGATCCGACCCGTCGCCGGCGACGTCGCCGCGCACCGACACCGGCACCATCGCGCGCAGCGTCGTCGAACCCGACACCACTTCGCCGCGGGACAGCAACCAGCTCCGCAGCGCCCCCGCGACCACCGCCAGCACCACGTCGTTGACGGTGCCGCCGTGGGTCTGCCGGATCGCGCGGAAGTCGTCGAGCCGGGCACTGGCCACCGCGAACCGGCGCTGCGTGGACGTGGGCCCGTTCAACGGTCCGCCGGGCGCGGGCAGCGCCGCGGCGCGCACCGCCGACGCGAGACCGCCGAGCGCCCCCGTCACCTTCCGCACCGTCGCCGTGGCGTCGCCCAGCGCGGAGCGCGCGTTCTCCACGACCGCCCCTGGTCGCTGCACGGCTTCCGTGGCCGCCTCCAGCACCAGCTGGGCGGGGCTGGGCTCCGGACGCGGCATCCAGAGGTCCTCGACCTCCGGGCCGTCCGGGGCCGCCGCCATGTCGAAGATCACCTGGCCGATGTCGATGGCACCGCCGCCGTCGACCATCGCCTGGTGCGTCTTCGTGATCACCGCGACCCTGCTACGCGACAAGCCCTCCACCAGGTACAGCTCCCACAGCGGCCGCGTCGGGTCGAGCTTGCGCGACATCAACCGCGCCACCAGGTCGTGCAGCTGCTCGTCCGTGCCCGGTTTCGGCAGCGCGGACCGGCGCACGTGGTAGGTGATGTCGAAGTCCTGATCGTCCACCCACACCGGGCGGGCGAGCTTGCCCGGGATCTGCCGGACCTTCTGCCGGTAGCGCGGCACCAGCGCCAGCCTGCGGTCGATCATCGCCAGCACGTTGTCGTACTCGAATCCGCTCCGGGGCCGGCGGAACACGGCCACCCCGCCCACGTGCATCGGCGTCGTGTGGTCCTCCAGGTACAGGAACGAGGCGTCGAGGGCGGAGAGGCGATCGGGCATGACCGCGATACTGGCACACGACCGGGCGGCTCAGAGCCCTCGCCGCAGCCCGTGTGACACTGAACCCCGTGACCAGCACTGCCTCACCCAAAGATCGCTTCGTTACCGTCTACGGCCGCAAACCGGTCATGGAGGCGCTGTCCGACCTGGACCTGCGCGTGGACAAGGTGATCATCGCCGAGGGGATCGGCGGCCCGGCGATCAACGACATCAAGGAGGCCGCGGCCGACCGCGCCGTGAAGGTGCAGCGCGCCAGCGCCCACCGGGTGAAGGTGCTCGCCGGCAACGGCCGCCACGACCAGGGCGTGCTCGCCGATGTGGTGGCCCGCAAGATGCGCCCCCTGGCCGACGCGCTCGACGACCCGGCTACCGCGCCGCAGCAGGTGCTGCTGCTGGACGGGCTCACCACTCCCGCGAACGTCGGCATGATCCTGCGCACCGCGACCGCGGCGGGCATCGACGGGATCGTCGTCCCGCACAAGGGAGTCGCCGGGCTCGATCCGCTGGTCATCAAGGCCTCCGCGGGCGTCGCGTTCCACGCCCCGGTGCTGCGCTGCGCCACCGCCGACGACGCCGCGGAAATGCTCACCGACGCCGGATACCCGCTGTACGCGTTGGAGGCCAACGGGGCCGAGAGCGTGTTCGATGCGGACTTCGGGGCGCGCGGCGTGTTCGTGCTCGGCAGCGAGACGGCCGGCCTGTCCGAAGAGGTGAGCACCCGCATCGCGCAGCGGATCGCCATCCCGATGCGGGGTGGTGTGGAGTCGCTCAACGTCGCCAGCGCGGCATCGGTGCTGTGCTTCGAACTGCTCCGTCGTCGCGGCGGCTGATCCCCGCCGGTCTTCGAAACGGGTGCGGACAGCACAATGCCCCGGCGCTGCAGGCGTCGGGGCATTTCTCCGTTCAGGGGTGGTGTGGTGCCCTGGAATAGCAGAAACGCCCCACAGTCTATGACTGTGGGGCGTTTCCCGTTGAGTATTGTCGGCGGTGTCCTACTCTCCCACACCCTATCGAGTGCAGTACCATCGGCGCTGGAGGGCTTAGCTTCCGGGTTCGGAATGGGACCGGGCGTTCCCCGCTCCGCTAAAACCACCGACAAACCACATACACCACAACCATCACCCAGTGAATCGCGTGGTGAAACCTATTCAGAAATCAACAACCCAAAGTTGTTGTCTCAGACACCGTATAGTGGATGCGTAGCAATCTTTGTGAACAAGTCCTCGGCCTATTAGTACCCGTCCACTCCACACATTACTGTGCTTCCATGCCGAGCCTATCAACCCCATCATCTCTAGGAGGCCTTAACCCACAAAGGGTGGGAGACGTCATCTTGGAACAGGCTTCCCGCTTAGATGCTTTCAGCGGTTATCCCTCCCGAACGTAGCCAACCAGCCCTGCTCCTGGCGGAACAACTGGCACACCAGAGGTCCGTCCGTCCCGGTCCTCTCGTACTAGGGACAGCCTTCCTCACATCTCCTACGCGCGCGGCGGATAGGGACCGAACTGTCTCACGACGTTCTAAACCCAGCTCGCGTGCCGCTTTAATGGGCGAACAGCCCAACCCTTGGGACCAACTCCAGCCCCAGGATGCGACGAGCCGACATCGAGGTGCCAAACCATGCCGTCGATATGGACTCTTGGGCAAGATCAGCCTGTTATCCCCGGGGTACCTTTTATCCGTTGAGCGACACCGCTTCCACCTGCCAGTGCCGGATCACTAGTCCCTGCTTTCGCACCTGCTCGACCTGTCAGTCTCACAGTCAAGCTCCCTTATACACTTACACTCAACACCTGATGACCAACCAGGCTGAGGGAACCTTTGGGCGCCTCCGTTACCCTTTGGGAGGCAACCGCCCCAGTTAAACTACCCACCAGGCACTGTCCCTGAACCCGATCAGGGTCCGAGGTTCAGATGCTCAGAACGACCAGAGTGGTATTTCAACAACGACTCCACACCCACTAGCGTGAACGCTTCACAGTCTCCCACCTATCCTACACAAGCCGCACCGAACACCAATACCAAGCTATAGTAAAGGTCCCGGGGTCTTTCCGTCCTGCCGCGCGAAACGAGCATCTTTACTCGTACTGCAATTTCACCGGGCCTGTGGTCGAGACAGCGGAGAAGTCGTTACGCCATTCGTGCAGGTCGGAACTTACCCGACAAGGAATTTCGCTACCTTAGGATGGTTATAGTTACCACCGCCGTTTACTGGCGCTTAAATTCTCCGCTTCACACCAAAAGATGCTAACGGGTCCTCTTAACGTTCCAGCACCGGGCAGGCGTCAGTCCGTATACATCGTCTTACGACTTCGCACGGACCTGTGTTTTTAGTAAACAGTCGCTTCTCCCTGGCCTCTGCGGCCACCACCAGCTCCCACCGCAAGGATGATCACCAGCCGTGGCCCCCCTTCTCCCGAAGTTACGGGGGCAATTTGCCGAATTCCTTGACCACAGTTCACCCGACCGCCTCGGTATACTCTACCTGACCACCTGTGTCGGTTTCGGGTACGGGCCATGCACACACATCGCTAGAGGCTTTTCTCGGTAGCACGGGATCACTGACTTCACCACAACGGCTACGCATCACCCCTCACCCTTCACGCCGCCCGGATTTACCTAGACGACAGGCTACAGGCTTACACCAGTACTACCACTCACTGGCACAGCTACCCCACTACGTCACCCCATCACTTGACTACCGCGGAATCAGGTCCCATGCACTCACACAACAACTCCGAAGAGCCACCATGCTCGCGGATGGTTAGTCTCAACCGTTTCACCATGGGCGCGTGCACACGGGTACGGGAATATCAACCCGTTCTCCATCGACTACGCCTGTCGGCCTCGCCTTAGGCCCCGACTCACCCTGGGCGGACGAACCTGCCCCAGGAACCCTTAGTCAATCGGCGGCAGAGATTCTCACTCTGCTCTCGCTACTCATGCCTGCATTCTCACTCCCACACACTCCACGCCAGCCTTACGGCGACGCTTCACTGCATGCAGGACGCTCCCCTACCCAACCAAGCAAAACTTGATTGACACGGCTTCGGCGGTGCACTTCAGCCCCGCTACATTGTCGGCGCAGGACCACTTGACCAGTGAGCTATTACGCACTCTTTCAAGGATGGCTGCTTCTAAGCCAACCTCCTGGTTGTCTGGGCAATCCCACATCCTTTCCCACTGAGCGCACACTTAGGGGCCTTAGCCGGTGTTCTGGGCTGTTTCCCTCTCGACGATGAAGCTTCTCCCCCACCGTCTCACTGCCACGCTCAACCCAGGCGTATTCGGAGTTTAGCTGACGTCAGTAACCCATAAGGCCCATCAACCAACCAGTGCTCTACCCCACCCAGGCAACACGCAACGCTGCACCTAAATGCATTTCGGGGAGAACCAGCTATCACGGAGTTTGATTGGCCTTTCACCCCTACCCACAACTCATCCCCCAGGTTTTCAACCCTGGTGGGTTCGGGCCTCCACACGGTCTTACCCGCGCTTCACCCTGGCCATGGGTAGATCACTCCGCTTCGGGTCTGCACCACGCGACTCAACGCCCTCTTCAGACTCGCTTTCGCTCCGGCTACCCCACACAAGGTTAACCTCGCCACGCAGCAGCAACTCGCAGGCTCATTCTTCAAAAGGCACGCCATCACACAACCCCAAAAGGTCACGCTCTGACGGATTGCAGGCACATGGTTTCAGGAACTATTTCACTCCCCTCCCGGGGTACTTTTCACCATTCCCTCACGGTACTATCCACTATCGGTCACCAGGAAGTATTTAGGCTTAGCGAGTGGTCCCGCCAGATTCACAGCACCCTCCACGGAAACGCTGCTACTCGGGAACACCACCACACGCGCCATGTGCATTTTCGCCTACGGGACTCTCACCCACTCCGGCCAGGCATCCCAACCTGTTCAACTAACACACACAACCACGCTGAAGAGCCGGCAGCCTCCTCCAGTAATGCCCCACAACACCGAACACGCAACCCCTGCCAGGTATCCCACGCGCCCGGTTTAGCCTCCTCCGCTTTCGCTCGCCACTACTCACGGAATCACCAGTGTTTTCTCTTCCTACGGGTACTAAGATGTTTCACTTCCCCGCGTTCCCCCCGCAACCCTATACATTCAGGAAGCGGTAACCCGACATCACTCGGGCTGGGTTTCCCCATTCGGACACCCTCGGATCACAGCTCGGTTGACAGCTCCCCGAGGCATTTCGCAGCCTCCCACGTCCTTCATCGGCCCCTGGTACCAAGGCATCCACCATGTGCCCTACATAACTTGGCCACAAAGATGCTCGCATCCACTATACAGTTCTCAAACAACAACCAAGAAAACACACCACGTGTGTTCTCTCAGACACCCAACAGCGTGCACGATGACAATCAAAACCGAGTGGCATTTCCACTAATCCTATGAGCCTTCCAGGCAGAAGAACATGCGTCTCCTACACCCGGAACACCCCACAACCCGGTCACCCGGACTATGGATGTGATATTGCTCCTTAGAAAGGAGGTGATCCAGCCGCACCTTCCGGTACGGCTACCTTGTTACGACTTCGTCCCAATCGCCAGTCCCACCTTCGACCACTCCCCCCACAAGGGTTGGGCCATGGGCTTCGGGTGTTACCGACTTTCATGACGTGACGGGCGGTGTGTACAAGGCCCGGGAACGTATTCACCGCAGCACTGCTGATCTGCGATTACTAGCGACTCCGACTTCACGGGGTCGAGTTGCAGACCCCGATCCGAACTGAGACCGGCTTTAAGGATTCGCTCCACCTCACGGTATCGCAACCCTCTGTACCAGCCATTGTAGCATGTGTGAAGCCCTGGGCATAAGGGGCATGATGACTTGACGTCATCCCCACCTTCCTCCGAGTTGACCCCGGCAGTCTCCTGCGAGTCCCCACCATCACGTGCTGGCAACACAGGACAAGGGTTGCGCTCGTTGCGGGACTTAACCCAACATCTCACGACACGAGCTGACGACAGCCATGCACCACCTGCACACAGGCCACAAGGGAAACCCCCTCTCAGGGGCGATCCTGTGCATGTCAAACCCAGGTAAGGTTCTTCGCGTTGCATCGAATTAATCCACATGCTCCGCCGCTTGTGCGGGCCCCCGTCAATTCCTTTGAGTTTTAGCCTTGCGGCCGTACTCCCCAGGCGGGGCGCTTAATGCGTTAGCTACGGCACAGGAACCGTGGAAACAGTCCCCACACCTAGCGCCCACCGTTTACGGCGTGGACTACCAGGGTATCTAATCCTGTTCGCTCCCCACGCTTTCGCTCCTCAGCGTCAGTATCGGCCCAGAGACCCGCCTTCGCCACCGGTGTTCCTCCTGATATCTGCGCATTTCACCGCTACACCAGGAATTCCAGTCTCCCCTACCGAACTCAAGTCTGCCCGTATCGACCGCACGCCCACCGTTAAGCGGCAGGTTTTCACGGCCGACGCGACAAACCGCCTACGAGCTCTTTACGCCCAATAATTCCGGACAACGCTCGCACCCTACGTATTACCGCGGCTGCTGGCACGTAGTTAGCCGGTGCTTCTTCTACACCTACCGTCACCCGAAGGCTTCGTCGATGTCGAAAGAGGTTTACAACCCGAAGGCCGTCATCCCCCACGCGGCGTTGCTGCGTCAGGCTTTCGCCCATTGCGCAAGATTCCCCACTGCTGCCTCCCGTAGGAGTCTGGGCCGTGTCTCAGTCCCAGTGTGGCCGGTCACCCTCTCAGGCCGGCTACCCGTCGTCGCCTTGGTAGGCCATCACCCCACCAACAAGCTGATAGGCCGCGGGCTCAACCTGCACCGCCGGAACTTTCCACACACAGACCATGCGGCCATGTGTCCTATCCGGTATTAGACCTCGTTTCCAAGGCTTATCCCAGAGTGCAGGGCAGATTACCCACGTGTTACTCACCCGTTCGCCACTCATCCACCCCGAAGGGCTTCAGCGTTCGACTTGCATGTGTTAAGCACGCCGCCAGCGTTCGTCCTGAGCCAGGATCAAACTCTCCAACAATGTTTAGAGAAAAATCCTGCCCCGAAATAAACGAGGCACCCCGATCAAAACCACAAAGGCCGACCAGGGCATAAAATCAATCTAATGAGTTACCACTCATCATCATCGGCACGCTGTTGAGTTCTCAAAGAACACACCCACACCATCACCCACAACCCCCAACCTCAGGGCCGCGAACTCCGGGGAGTCATTTCCGTCTTTCGTTCTTGCGATGTTCCAAACTCTAGCAGGCCCGTTTTTCCGCTGTTTCAGGGGGGTCAACCTCGCGGTCACCCGCACCCCGGAACGTCGAGAAACCCGACCCGTTTAGAGTTTGTTGTTTCCAAACCCTAGCAGGCCCGATTTCCGACTGATTCAGGGGGGTCAACCTCACGGCCAACCACACCGACCCAGCCAGAAAAAACCGACTTGCATTTAGAGTTTTTCACTTGAGTCACCCACACTACCAGTACTACCTGGAAGCTCAGTCAGACCCCCGCCGCACCCGGTCCGATTCGTTTTCGGCCCGTTCCGTGCTGGCAGAAAGAAATCTACAGGACCTCCACAGCCCCTTGAACACCACCCCCCTCCAATAGCGAAATCGCAGGTCACGGCGGGTGAACGGCGGGTGTCTCCCGTTTTGGCGGCGCTCACACCTTCGGGGCGATCTGCGCGCGAAGTGACCGCATCCGGGGTTCGGAGCCCTCCTTCTTACGAGACCGGCCGACCCGGTCGATCCGCAGCGCCCCGTTCAGGAGGAGTCATGACCGCTCCGGCCGCCCCGCACCCGATCCTGCTGCCCGCCGCCACCGATCCCTACCTCGTGCCGGACGGCCGGGCGATCGCCCCGAGCTCGCGCACCGAACTCGCGAACTCCTCCGCCGCCCCGGCGGACCGCACCTCGGGCGCGCTGGCCGGGGTGCTCGGCGCACCCGTCATCGACGTCCTGCTCGGACGCCGTCCGCTGAGCCAGATCAAATCCCGGGTGTCGCCGTGCGTGCACGGCCTGCTCAAGTCCGGCTCCGTGCGGCGGCTGCTGCACGAACCGCAGCAACGGCTGCTGTCGATGCACGCGTGCGCGATCAGCCCGGACCTGGTCGAGGGATGCGCGGTCATCGCCTCCCGAATCCGCACTCGCGCGCTCGTGCTGCGCTGGGAACGCAGTGACGGAGGCTGGTCGTGCACCTTCCTGTCCGTCGTCTGAACCGTCCGGCGCTCGAACACGACATCGCCCCGCACTCCTCGTGGAGTGCGGGGCGATGGGGGAACGCGGCGGGCGGGGCCTCAGTGCCGCTTGTGCTTCTTGGCCTCTTCCCGCGCGGCGGCACGGCGCTGCCGCCGGGTGCCGCCGTTGTCGTCGCCACCGTTGTCCTCGGTGCTGGTCTGCACCTCACCGGACTCGGCCGGACCGGAGTAGTTCAGCCGCGGGCGCTGCGGCGGGGTGAGTCCCTGACCGCCGAACGCCGGCGGAGCGCCGTCACCACCGACCGTGCCGCCGCCGAGCTGGCTCATCGCCGGGCCTGCGGAGCGGGAACGCTTGGAACGGGGCTGCGCCTCCGCACCCGAGGCCGCCTGCCCGCCCGCGCCGGCCTGCTGGCGCTGCTGGGCGGCCGAACGCGGCACGGCGGGCTGCACGTCCGTCGGGAAGTCCGAACCGTCGGAACGGCTCACCGACACCGGCACCGACGGCTGCTCCGGAGCGGGCTCCGGCTCGGCCGCCTCCACCTGGACGTTGAACAGGAAGCTGATCGACTCTTCCTTCAACGCCTCGAGCATCGCGTGGAACATGTCGAAGCCTTCCCGCCGGTACTCCACCAGCGGGTCGCGCTGCGCCATCGCACGCAGGCCGATGCCTTCCTTCAGGTAGTCCATCTCGTAGAGGTGCTCGCGCCACTTGCGGTCGAGCACGCTGAGCACCACCCGGCGCTCCAGCTCCCGCATGGCGCCCGTGCCGACCTTGCCGTCGACCTCGGCCTCGCGCCGGTCGTAGGCGTCCCAGCCGTCGTTGAGCACGGCCTCCTGGAGGCTCTCCTTGCTCACGTCGTCCTCGTCCTCGACCAGCTCCTCCCAGTCCAGCTGAACCGGGTAGAGGCCCTTCAGGGCCGTCCAGAGCTTCTCGAAGTCCCAGTCCTCGGCGTAGCCCTCGGAGGTGGCGCCGTTGACGTACGCGGCGGTCACGTCCTTGATCATGTGCCGGACCTGCTCGCGCAGGTCCTCGCCTTCCAGGACCCGGCGGCGCTCGGTGTAGATCACCGAACGCTGCTGGTTCATGACCTCGTCGTACTTGAGGACGTTCTTGCGGATCTCCATGTTCTGCTGCTCGACCTGGGTCTGAGCGCTGCGGATCGCCTTGGTGACCATGCCGTTCTCGATCGGCACGTCGTCGGGCACCTTCAGCCGCGTCATGACGGTCTCGACCATGGCGGCGTTGAACCGGCGCATCAGCTCGTCGCCCAGCGACAGGTAGAAGCGGGACTCACCGGGGTCGCCCTGCCGCCCGGACCGGCCGCGCAGCTGGTTGTCGATGCGCCGCGACTCGTGCCGCTCGGTGCCGAGCACGTACAGGCCGCCGGCCTCGCGAACGCTCTCGGCCTCCGCCTTGACCTGGGTCTTGACCTTGTCGACGACGCCCGGCCACTCCGCCTCGTACTGCTCGCGGTGCTGCACCGGGTCCAGGCCGCGGCGCCGCAGCTCGGCGTCGGCGATGTGGTCGACGTTGCCGCCGAGCACGATGTCGGTACCGCGACCGGCCATGTTCGTGGCGACCGTGACGGAGCCCTTGCGCCCGGCCTCGGCGATGATCCCGGCTTCCGATTCGTGGTGCTTGGCGTTGAGGACGCTGTGCGGCACGCCCTTCTTCGTCAGCAGCTTCGCCAGGTACTCGGAGCGCTCCACGCTGGTCGTGCCGACCAGCACCGGCTGACCGGAGCGGTGCTTCTCCTCGATGTCCTCGGCGACGGCCTCGAACTTCGCGGCCTCGCTCTTGTAGACCAGGTCGGGCTGGTCCTTGCGGGCCATCGGCTCGTTCGTCGGGATGCTGACGACGCCGAGCTTGTAGGTGCCCTGGAACTCGGCGGCCTCGGTCTGGGCCGTACCGGTCATACCGGCGAGCTTCTCGTAGAGGCGGAAGTAGTTCTGCAGCGTGATCGTGGCCAGCGTCTGGTTCTCGGCCTTGATCTCGACGCCTTCCTTGGCCTCGATCGCCTGGTGCATGCCCTCGTTGTAGCGGCGGCCGTGCAGGATTCGGCCGGTGAACTCGTCGACGATGGTGACCTCACCGTCGCGGACGATGTAGTCCTTGTCGCGCTTGTAGAGCTCCTTGGCCTTGAGCGCGTTGTTGAGGTAGCCGACCAGCGGGGTGTTCGCGGCCTCGTAGAGGTTCTCGATGCCCAGCTGGTCCTCGATGATCGTGACGCCGTCCTCGGTGACGCCGACGGTGCGCTTGCGCTCGTCGACCTCGTAGTGGGCGTCCTTGCGCAGCATCGGCGCGAGCCGGGCGAACTCCTGGTACCAGCGCGAGGACTGGTCGGCCGGACCAGAGATGATCAGCGGGGTGCGGGCTTCGTCGATCAGGATCGAGTCGACCTCGTCGACGATGGAGAAGAAGTGCCCGCGCTGCACGCAGTCGGCCAGGCTCCACGCCATGTTGTCGCGCAGGTAGTCGAAGCCGAACTCGTTGTTCGTGCCGTAGGTGATGTCGGCTTCGTAGGCGCCGCGGCGCTGCTCGGGGGTCATGTCGGCGGTGATCGCGCCGACCTCCAGGCCCAGGAAGCGGTGCACCCGGCCCATCCAGTCGGAGTCGCGCTTGGCCAGGTAGTCGTTGACCGTGACCACGTGAACGCCCTTGCCGGCGATGGCGTTGAGGTACGCGGGCAGCACGCAGGTGAGGGTCTTGCCCTCACCGGTGCGCATTTCGGCGATCTGGCCGAGGTGTAGTGCCGCACCACCCATGAGCTGCACGTCGTAGTGCCGCTGCCCGAGCGTGCGGTGCGCGCCCTCGCGGGCGACGGAGAACGCCTCGGGCAGCAGTTCGTCCAGCGATTCGCCGTCGCTGTGGCGGCGCTTGAACTCGTCGGTCTTGGCCCGCAGTTCGGCGTCGGAGAGCGCGACCGCTTCGGCTTCGAGCTCGTTGATGTGCGCCGCGATGGCGCGCAGGCGCTTGAGCGTCTTGCCCTCGCCGGCGCGGAGCAGTCGGGACAGGACCATCCGGTCGACCTCACTAGCTGATCGTGATGCGCCCGTCACGGACGCCTTGTGGTCATCGTATTAGAGCCGGGTTGCCTGGGTGGCGGTTCCGGCGGAGCGTCGGTCGGCACCGGGCCCCGGACGGCGACCGTCCCCCGCGCACACGGTACGCGGGGGACGGTCGGTGGGGTCGGGCGCTGGCGCAGACTCGCCGGACGCCCGCTGATCGTCCGGTCAGGCGGCCAGCCGGATCACCCCGTAGTCGAATCCTCTGCGCCGGTACACCACGCTCGCGCTTCCGGTGTCCGCGTCGGAGAACAGGTAGAAGTCGTGGCCGACCAGTTCCATCTCGTAGAGGGCTTGGTCGACGGTCATGGGCGTGGCGGTGTGCTCCTTCTCGCGGACGATCCGACCGGGTTCGTAGCCGTCCCCGTCCGCGCTGCCGCGGGGCATCGGGACCTCCCGGTCCGTGCCGGGCATCGCGGTCTCGGCGATGGTCATGTCGGCGTCGTCGGCCACTTCCTCGGCGGGGGCTTCGAGGAGCCCGACCGCGGTGGTACCGCCTGCCGCGACGGTCTGCGTGGTGTTCGCCGAGGTCGCTTCCGCGACGGAGGTGGACTTGTGCCGCCCGTAGTGCACTTTTCTGCGGTCGTGCATGCGGCGGAGGCGGTTCTCCAACTTGCTCGTCGCCGAGTCGAGCGCGGCGTAGAAGTCCCCTGCGGCGGCTTCCGCTCGGACGGCGGGCCCTCGGCTCTTCAGGGTGATCTCCACGCGTTGGCAGCTCTTCGCCTGTCGCGGATTGCGTTCGTGGAACAGCTCCACGTCCGCCCGAATGGTCTTTCTGTCGTAGCGCTCCAGCCGGGTCAGCTTGTCGGCGATGTGCTCCCGGTAGTGCTCGGGAACCTCAACGTTGCGACCCTTGACGACGATGTCCATTCACGACCTCCGTTCCTTGCGTACATCCCGTGGACGTGTCCGCACGGCGGCACCGGAACCGCGATCGATCTCAGTTCGCTTCCGGCGCCAGGGACATGGGTTCCTCACTCCTTCCCAAAGCCCGGGTACGACTGAATGCAGGCACGTTAGCTAACTTCGCCAACGGGAAACAGCCCCCGAGACGGGCGACGTCAAGCCACCACTGAGCGTGATGTGCAGGGCTGAGCGGGCGACGCGCGAGGCTCGCGGCGGGCGTTTCCACGGCGTGTCCCACACCACTCGTCTCACTCTTTCGGGCTAGAAGTGATCGAGTTGCGGTCACCGAACGCCACTGCGCGACCTGGGTCCCGCCGCAGGTCCCCGGAGCTCCCCCGCAGGTCGGAGCGCCCGGGCACGAGTGCCGTCGACTGCTCATACCCGCTGAACGAACGAGGGGCGCCCGGAAGTTCCTCGGATGTCGGGCCGCCGGACAACACACGATCGTGTTAACCCGAGGTCGCGGTCAGCACCAGGACCGCGGTGACCGGCACGCCGTGCCGCGCCAGGGCGTGCACCGCGCTCATGGCGGTGGCGCCGGTGGTGAGCACGTCGTCGATCAGCAGCACCGGCTCACCTGCGGGCGGCGCCCGCCGCGGCAGCACCGCCACCCTCCCGGCCAGGTTGCGCAGCCGCTCCGCCGGGGCGAGCCCCACCGAGTCGCGCGCGCCGGGTGCGGCCACCAGGCAGTCGGCGACCTCGGCGGCTCGGCCGCGTTCCGCGAGCACCGCCGCCGACCGGAGCGCCACCCGCGTCATGTGCGCCCCACCGCGCCGCCGCGAGGTGATCGCCCTCGACGGAGCGGGCACCAAGTGCCACGTCCCTGCCGCCGCGAGGTCCGGCCCGGTCATCGACGCGAACGACCCACTTCCGGCGGAATCCGGCTCCCACCGGAGGAGCCCCTCCAGGCCGTCGGCGATCGCGGTGCCGAACGGATCGGCGAGGTCGCGGCGGCCCGCGGCCTTGTAGGAGACGACCGCTCGCCGCGGCGCGCCGCGGTACCGGCCCAGGGCGAACACGGGCGGCGCGGCGGTGGAGTCCGGCGGCGCCGGCAGCTCGCGGACCACCTTGCGCAGCCCGCCGAGTTCCCGGGCGCACTCGGCGCACCACCCGGTTCCGGGCCGGGCGCAGCCCGCGCAGCGCAGCGGCAGCACCAGGTCGAGCAGCCCGGACGCGGCGGCGGCGAGCCCGGTACCGGTTCGGTGCCACCGAGATCCGCTCATGCCGTGCAGGGTGCGCGAAGTCGCCGTCCGACTCACCGGGGCGAGTCGGACCGCCCGCGGCGAACCCGGATCAGCCGGGGAAGAACGGGAGCGAGTTCCCCTCGATCTCGCCCGGCAGCACGCTCCACACCGCGTTCGACGCGGTCGCCTCCCAGAGCCAGCGCTGATCGGCCACCACGACGCGCTTGCCCGGCCCGACGGTCACGGCGTTGATCGGTTGCGTCAGGTTCGCCGAGGCGTACTCGGTCCAGTCGAAGCCGTCCACGGTGACCTCCATGACCGGCGAGGAACCGTCGGTGGCCGCCACCAGGGACTTGTCGGTGAGCCAGTCCACGCCCGTCACGCGGAAGTCCCGGTCCGCGCCCAGCGTCACCGGGTGCCGCAGCGCGACGCGCCCGTCCTCGTCCACGACCGCCCCGACGACGATGCGCCCGTCGACCACGCCCGCCGCGCGGGTCCCGTCGTGCGACAGGCGCAGCTGGGTGAGCTGCCTGCCGCCGGAGAACTCGGCCACGTCGACCGGCCGGACGCCCCACGACTCGCCTTCGTCGACCGCGCGGAACACCTCGTGGCCGTTGACGACCGCCCACACCTCGGAGTCGCCCCGCCAGGTGGGCCTGCTCATGAAGCTGCCGGTGGGCGGCAGCTCGGGCATGTCCTCGCCGTACGGGCCGACCCGCAGCCCCACCATCCCGGAGGGTTTGCGGGCCACGGCGGCGAGCCGCGAACCGTCGCCGGACTGGGCGGCCTGCACCACTTCCAGCGCGCCGGACCCGGCGGGCCCGGGGATGGGGCGGACGTTCTCGTCGAGCACGTGCAGCCGTTCCCCGATCACGGCGAGACCGGGCAGGCCGGGGCTCACCGCGTTGTCGCTCTCGAAGGACTCGACGTCCGCCGGTTGCAGGTCCCGCTTGCCGGGCAGCAGCGCGACACCTTCTTCCTGCAGCCGCACCCGGGCCTTGCTGACGTTCTGCAGCGACAGCACGACCTGTGCGGCGAGCATCTGCCGCGACTCCATGTCGGGTTCGCCGAGGCCGCTGAGGTTGACCACCAGCGCGCCGTCGTCGTCCTCGCTGACGTTGGTCTTCGTGCTGGCGCCCCGCGGGAGCTGGCTCGCCATCGCGTCCTTGAAGCCCTCCGAAGGACCGGCGATGAGCAGTTCGATCACGCGCTGCGGCAGCGTGACCTCGGGCTGGGACCCGACCCAGCGCAGGTCGGGCACCACGCCGCCGCCGTCGTGGTCCGCGAAGTAGATCGGCACCGCCATGAAGCCGTCCTTGAAGGAGGCCCTGCTGATCACCATGTCCTTCGGTGGCGAGGCGATCCGCCACTGCCCTTCCCGGTTGCGCTCGACCCGGACCTGCACCTCGTACGGGCCGACCTCGGGGACGAACGAGGCGTCCGGCCGCAGCCTCCCGACCCGGTCCGCCTGCAGGCTCACGAGCTGCACGTTCTCCGGCAGGTTCGGCGGCGGCGGCACCGGGATGGTGTCGATGTTGTCGACGATGAGCACCGAGTTTTCCGGTTCCCAGCGCCGTTGGGCCTCGTCGGTCAGGTACTCCTTGGCCGCCGCGAAACCGCTCTCCGGGGTGGAACCGGTGTCGGCGAAGCTGCGCACGAGGTCGAAGGAGTTCACGCCGCGCGGCGGTTCCGGCGTCGTGGCTCCGGGCGCGTTGCCCTCCACGACGGGCTGCACCGCCATCGGATCGGACCGCTCGGGGATGGAGGCGCAGGCGCTCAGCGGGAGCAGGGCCAACACCAGCACGGCCAGCCGTCGACGGGTCATCGCAGGTCCTCCCAGCCTCGTTCGACGGGCGCGGCGCGACCGCTCCTGGCGTGGTCGGCCTTCGCCTGATCGACCCTCGCCTGGTCCTCGCTCGGCGGGTGCTCCGCGCGCTCCTGGTCGGCGGAGTCGTGCGGGGACGGTTCGGAGAGCCGTGCGGGACCGGTGTCCCGGACCGCGCTCTCCCCCTCCTGCTCGCCGTCGGACTGCGCGTCGAGGGTGCGGGCCAGCAGCGCCCCAGGGGCGGCGATGCGGCGTCCGACGGGCAGCGCCAGCGGGCTGTCGGTGAAGTCCTGCCCCGGCGTGCGCGGCAACGTCAGCCGGAAGCACGATCCCGAGCCCGGTTCGCCCCACGCGTCGAGCAGCCCGCCGTGCAGCCGCGCGTCCTCGGAGCTGATGGACAGGCCGAGTCCGGTGCCGCCGGTGCGGCGGTTGCGGGACGGGTCGGCGCGCCAGAACCGGGTGAACACCAGTTCCGCTTCGCCGGGGCGGAGTCCGACGCCGTAGTCGCGGACGCTGACGGCGACGGCGCGGTCGTCGGCGCCGAACCGGATCTCCACCGGCCCGCCTTCGGCGTGGTCGATGGCGTTGGCGATCAGGTTGCGCACGATGCGTTCGACGCGGCGGGCGTCGCCGACCAGGTCGAGGTCGTCGCCCGCCACCTCGACGCGCAGCGGGACCTTGCTGGTCTCGGCGATGCCGCGCACCGAGTCGACGGCGCGCTGCACGATCGCGGGCAGGTCCAGCGGTTCGGCGGCGAGTTCGGCGACGCCCGCGTCGAGCCGGGAGATCTCCAGCAGGTCCGCGAGCAGCGCCTCGAACCGGTCCAGCTCGTCGACGAGCAGCTCCGTGGAGCGGGCCAATCCGGGCGGGAACTGCTCGCGGGAGGCGTGCAGCACGTCGGCGGCCATCCGGACCGTGGTCAGCGGGGTGCGCAGTTCGTGCGAGACGTCGGAGGTGAAGCGGCGTTGCAGCTGGCCGAACTCCTCCAGCTGCTTGATCTGCTGCTTGAGGCTGTCGGCCATCTCGTTGAACGACTCGGCGAGCCGGGCCACGTCGTCCTCGCCGATGACCCGCATCCGCTGGTCCAGGTCGCCGTCGGCGAGGCGCGCGGCGTTCTGGGCCGCCTGCCGCACCGGCCGCACCACTTGGCGGGTGACGAGGTTCGTGATGGCGCCGAGCAGGACCACCAGGACCAGCCCGCCGACCAGCAGGGTGCTCTGAACGAAGCCGAGCGTGCTCTTCTCCGAGGTCAGCGGGAACAGCAGGTACGCCTGCAGTGAGCGGGTGGAGCTGTCGACCGGGGTGCCGACGACCAGCATCGTGACCGGCTCGTTCCCGCGCGGCACCGTGGTGATCTGCTTCGCCAGCTGGCCCTGTTCGACGAACCTGCGCAGCCCGCCCGGCACGTCGCGCAGCGGACCGGCGAAGGGGTGCGGCTCGGATCCGGCACCCGCGCCGTCGACCAGCACGGGTTCGAAGGCGCCCGCGGCCGGTTGCTGCGCGGAATCGTTCGAATTGGGCGTGGTGAGGCGGTTGAGCGCCTGTTCGAGCTGCTGGGAGACGTCGTCGGAGTTCGGGTCGACGGCGGTCAGTTCCCGCTCCAGCACGGGCAGGCTCGACTGCACCTGGCCGATCGCGGCGCGTTCCTTCGCCGTCATCAGCTGGTAGGTGATCTGCGTCTGCAGCACCATCCCCAGCACGCAGATGACCACCGAGGACAGCGCGAGCGTGCTGACCACGACGCGCAACTGCATGGAGCGCCGCCACACGCGTTCGAAGCGCTGCCAGCGTTCCCGCAGCTCATCGCGGGCACGCGTGCCCCACCGGCGCAGCACCTCGCCCCGGCTCGCCCACCCGCTCAACGCGACCTGAGCCGAGGGGTCACGGCGGGCCCGCCTTGTACCCGACACCGCGGACCGTCAGCACCACCTCGGGGCGTTCCGGGTCGCGCTCCACCTTGGACCGCAGCCGCTGCACGTGGACGTTGACGAGCCGGGTGTCGGCGGCGTGCCGGTAGCCCCAGACCTGTTCCAGCAGGACTTCGCGGGTGAACACCTGGCGCGGCTTGCGGGCCAGCGCGACCAGCAGGTCGAACTCCAGCGGGGTGAGCGCTATCGGCACGCCCTCGCGGGTGACCTCGTGGCCGGGGACGTCGATGCTGAGGTCGCCGATGGCGAGCACCTCGGCGGGTTCGGCGTCGGTGCGGCGCAGCCGAGCGCGCAGCCGGGCGACGAGTTCCTTCGGCTTGAAGGGTTTGACGACGTAGTCGTCGGCGCCGGATTCGAGTCCGAGCACCACGTCGACGGTGTCGCTCTTGGCGGTGAGCATCACGATCGGCACCACGGACTCGGTGCGGATCGCCTTGCACACGTCGATGCCGTTCATGCCGGGCAGCATGAGGTCGAGCAGCACCACGTCGGGTTTCAGTTCGCGCAGTGCGGGCATCGCCTTGGTTCCGTCGCTGACCACAGCGGTTTCGAACCCCTCGCCCCGCAGGACGATGGTCAGCATTTCGGCCAGGGCCGGATCGTCGTCCACCACGAGCACGCGCGCCTTCATGCCCCACATGGTTGCACTTCTCACTCCTGGGCCGGACAGCACCCGCCGATCGTCACCGCAGGTCGTCATGCCTGCACTGAACGCGGAGGGACTTGTACCGCCGAACGGGGTACTCAAGGTGCGAACCGGCCGCGGTGCGCGCACCGCCCGCGATCACCGCGGGTTTCCGGGCGCGTCAGCCGGTGATCTCGGCGGCCAGCTCGGCGTAGTCGGGGCGTTCGGCGCCGTCGATCACCCGCCACGGCGACCACCAGCCGATCTCGGCGAGCCCCTCGTACACCGCGCCGCAGCGCTGCTGCAGCGAGGAGTCGGATTCGAAGTTGTCGCGGCGCCGGGTCTCGGTGCGCTCCCGGTGCTCGGCGCGGGAGGCCGCCACGTCGGCCGGGACCCGCAGCAGCAGCTGCAGGTCGGGCCGCGGCACGGCGAACCGCTCGATCTCGAGTTCCCGCACCCACCGCACGAACTCCCCGTCGGCGCCCTGGTGCAGCCGGGCGGCGCCGTAGGCGGCGTTGGAGGCGACGTAGCGGTCCAGCAGCACCACGTCGTGCGCGGCGAGGTCCGCGCGCAGCGCCTCGGCCGCGTCGCGCCGGTCCAGCGCGTAGAGCACGGCCATGCCGTGCACGGATTCGCCGAGGTCGCCGTGGCCGCCGTGCAGCGCTTCGGCGACGAGTTCCGCGTGCACGTCCGCGGAGTAGCGCGGGAACGCGGCGTGCGCGACGGTGCCGCCGCCCTGGCGGATCCGCTCGGTGAGCCCGGCGGCGAGCGTGCGCTTGCCCGCGCCGTCCAGTCCTTCGATCACGATCAGCCGCCCCACGCCGAGGACGATACGCAGCGACCGCGCGCAGACCGCCGATAGGGTTGACGTGGCGCGAAAACGGTTCACATCCGCGTGCGATGCCGCAAAACTCGACTCCCGTGGCGCTCCCCCTGCCGGACGGCGGTTACCGCACCTTCCGCGATCACCTCTCGGCGGACGAGTGGCATGACCTGCTGCGCGTCGGCGCTCGGGTCGATTTCGAACCCGGCGGCGCGCTGCTGGAGGAAGGCGACGACGGCGATCACGTGCTCGTGCTGCTGTCCGGGGCCTGCCAGATCGTCGGCGCGCGGCTCGATCAGGGACGCGCGCTGCTCGCGGTGCGCTGGGCGGGGGACGTGATCGGCGAGCAGGCGGATCTGGACCAGCAGCCCCGATCGGCCAGCGCCTACGCCTTGTCGAAGTGCTCGGCGCGGCTGCTGCGCGGCACCGAGTTCGCCGCGTTCATCCGCCGTCGCAGGCTCGATCGGCAGCTCACCCGCTACGTGAGCGCGAAGTTGCGGTCCAACAGCAGCATGGTCGCCGAGCTGGCCGGGTTGTCGGTGAAGTCGAAGGTCGCGTGGCTGCTGTGCCGGCTGGCGGCGGCCGACGAGGTGGACCGGTTCGTGCAGCTGTCCCAGCGCGAACTGGCGGATCTGCTGGGGATGTCGCGGACGTCGGTGGCGGCGAGCCTGTCCGATTTCCGCGCCCTGGGGTTGTTGCGCACCGAGTCGCACGGCGTGCAGGTGCTGAAGATCGACGCGTTGCGGGCCGAGATCAACCCACCTGAACACATGTGATCCACTTCATAATCGAGGGTGTCCGAAATCGGACACCTCCCCCAGCTGATCCGTTCGATGCTGGATCTCGACGAGCCGAGCGGCGCCGATCCGGCGCGGCGCCCGGCCGAGGCAGGAAGGACACGTCATGTCGACCGGTACCAGCTCCACAGTGCGACGCACCAAGCAGCTGCCGCCGTACCGCGCGGTGTTCGCCGTGGACACCAAGGACTTCAGCAACAGTCCCAGCGCGCACCAGGAACAGCTCAGCCAGGACATCCCCGCACTGCTGGAAAAAGCCCTGGCAAGCTGCGAACTGTCCCGGCTGTGGGACCAGCGGGTGTTCGGCACGTCCACCGGCGACGGCTACTACTTCGGCGTCGACGCCACCGACGTGCCCTTCCTCGTCGACCCGTTCCTCACCGAACTCGACGAAGTCCTCCAAGAACACGACGAGGAAGTGCGCCGCCGCGACCGCGACCTGCGCCTGCGGCTGCGCGCCAGCATCCACCTCGGCCCCATCCCCGACAGCGGACTGTCCACCGCGATGAACGAAACCCACCGCCTGCTCGACTCCGCGCCCGTCCGCAAGATCCTCGACGAGTCCGACCCGGATTCCACCTTCCTCGCCGCGATCCTCTCCGAACGCGTCTTCACCGACGTCATCCGCGGCGCCTACGTCAAACTCCGCCCCGCCCGCTTCGCCGAACGCGCCGTCAAGGTCAAGAGCTACGAAGACGTCGGCTACCTCTACACCCCCACCGCCTCGATCAACCCCGACCGGCTCGACGGGGTCGACGCCGCCCCGGTCGACGCCGCGCAGCTCCAGAAGGACCAGCAGAAAGCACCGGAACCGCCAGCCCAGTCGTCGGTCACCAACACGGTGCACAACACGGTGCACAACGAGTTCTCCGGCTCCAGCAGCGGTTCCGTGCTGCAGGTGGGACAGGCGCGGGACATCAACGGCTTCAACGGGCAGAGCTGAACGAACGTGCGGGAACGGCGCCCGGTCCTGCACGAAGGGGGTGCAGGACCGGGCCCGAGGAACCGCGGAGGGGACGGTTCCTCGGACCGGCGGCCTCGTTCGCCTTCTGGGGATAGGCGAACGGGGCCGCCGTGCGCGTTCGCGCCGCGACACGCCTGGCATCACCCGGACGGTGCCCCCGTCCGGAGGCGCACGCAGCGCGGTGCACGCCCCTGACCTGGATCTCCGCGCCAGTCCCGGCGAACCGGGGACAGGCGGGGGCGAGGGCCGTCACAATCGGGTGTCGGAGGGCTCGCCACGAGTCGATCTGCGGTGGACAATCACTGCCAAGTGATCATCACCGACCCGATGGCCAGGAGGCACAAGTGCAGATACCGGGGCCCGACACCCGCGTGGTCGAGCTGCGGGTGCACGGCATCCTCGGGACCACCGGGGATGCGCTGACCGACTCGGTGGCCTCGGTCGACGTCGCGGGTGACGGGGTGGGGCGCATCGTCCGGCCCGCGGACCGGCTGCGCCGCCCGGTGCCCGGTCCGATGCTCACCGCCGGCGACCGCACGGTGCCACGGATCGTCGAGGGCTACGTCTGGGGCGGGATGACCTCCGGCGGCTGGGCGAAGGCCAGCTGGGCGCTGATGTTCCCGTTCGCGCTGAGCAACGTCGCGCACTGGATGCTGCCCCCGCCCAAGCCCGGGAGCGCCGTCGGCGGCGCGCTCTCGCACGTGCTGCGGGCGCTGCTGCGGGTGAGCGCGCTGCTGCTGACGATGCTGTTCGTCGCGCAGCTCGCGGTGGTGCTGCTGGATCTGCTCGCGGCGCAGTGCCTGCGGCCCGGAGCGCAATGCCTGACCTACGTGCCGGAGTCGCTGCGCGCCGTTCCCGCGGTGCGCGCGGTGCCCGCGGCGCTGCTGCTCGGGCTGATCGTCCTGCTGATGCACCGGCTCTCCAGCGTGTCCTGGAAGGTCTCCGGGGCGTGGAAGCCGCTCGGGGGCCGCGGCGACAACTCCCGGCACTCGGCGCGGGCCGCGGTGCTGCCGGGCGCCAACGTCGTCGCCGACCCGGACACCCCCGCGCTGCGCGCGCTGCACGTCGTCGGGGCGCTGTCGGTGATCTCGGTGCTGGCGCTGGGCGGACCGCTGACGCCGAGCGCCGATCCGCGCTGGCTGCTGGCCGAATTGCTGCTGGTGGTCTCCCTCGGCGGCACCCTGCTGCTCGACGACCCGAGCGGCATGGGTTCGGGCCCGGTCGCCGCGGTGGTGCGCGGCCTGCTGAGCCGCGCCGCTCGCCGGATCGTCGTGGCCGCCGCGGGAGTGCTGCTGTTCTCGGTGGCGATCCTGCCGGGGCCGCTGAACGCTCCGCTGCCAGGTTCCGGCGCGACCGTGGACGTGATCACCGTCGGCCTGCTGCTGACCTGCGTGGGCGTGGCGGTGCTGCTGGTGCCCGCGGCGCTGCTGGCGCGGCCAGGCTGGTCCTCGGTGCCCCGCGATCTGCGCCCGTGGGCGGGCGGCTGGATGGCGGCTCCGGTGCTGATGCTGGCGTGCATGCTGGGCGCCGGGTTCGGCGCGGGCCTCGCGCTGACCCTGCGCCAGGCGCTGGGTGCGCCGGAATTCCTGCGGCTGCCCGCCGCCTACGACGACGTGGCGTTGTTCTGGGGCAGCGCCGCCGTGCTGTTGGCCGTGGGCGGCGCCGGTCTGGGCTGCTGGATGCTGATCAGGCGCTGGTTCCCCCACGGCACCGACGACGTGCCCGCACAGGTGGCGCTGCTGCACGCGGGCAGGCAGCAGGACCAGCGCAACGCGGCCGGGTCCTGGCGGATGGCCGACGTGCAGCGCCGCTACTCGCACCACGTGCTGCTGCTGGTGGCGGCGGTGCTCACCGCCAGCACCGTGCTGGCGCTGGGTCTGCGGGCGTGGAACTTCCCGCGCACCGAGTGGGCGGACTGGCTGCGCACCCTCGGCGTGCTGGCCCTGGGTCTGCTCGCGGCGGGGCTGCTGCGGATGGTGCAGCTGGCCGCGAAGGAACGCACCGCCGGTCGCTACCTGGGAATCCTGTGCGACCTCACGTTGTTCTGGCCGCGCGAGGCGCACCCGGTGGTGCCGCCGTGCTACGCGCTGAAGGTCGTCCCGGAACTGGCGGCCCGCGCCGCCGAGCACTTGGCGGAGCCGGACACCCGGGTCGTGCTGGTCGGGCACAGCCAGGGCAGCCTGCTGGCCGCGGTCGCCACGGCGCGGCTGCTGGAGTCGCTGCCGGAGGCCGATCGGGAACGGGTCGGCCTGGTCACCGCGGGTTCCCAGTTGCAGTGGGCGTATCCGCGGGCGTTCCCCGGTGTGGTGCCGCACCAGTCGCTGCGCGATCTGGCCGGGTCGCTCAGCGGGCGCTGGCGGTCGTTGTGCCGCGGTACCGACCCGCTCGGGGGCGCGGTGACCACGTGGAACCGGCAGGTCTTCGACGGGATGCTGATCGGCGTCGGGTTGCGCCCGGACGGTTCGCACGGTCCGCTGCCGCCCGCGACGCGGGGCCCGACGGGCGCGCTGGTGCTGGGCGGAGATCACTGGTTGCCCGATCCGCAGCGCGGACCGTTCTCGTTCCGCCGCTGGGTTCCGGGTGTGCTGGGGCATTCGGACTACAGCGGGGACCCGGAGTGGGACCGGGCGGTCGCGATGGCCGCCGGGTTGGAGATCCCGGTCCGGGGAGCCACGTTGCCGCTGCGCACGCCCGCGGCGACGGCGGTGGCGCAGGCCTCCGATCCGCTCGGCGCGCTGAGCGAGCCGCGCCGCACCGGTGAGGCCGAGGAGGCCCGCCGCGGTGGCACCGAGTCCACCGCGGGCGCGGCATCGGCGGACGAGCCGGCCTCGGGCGAGGACGCGACCGTGACGGACCTGCTGGGCTGGGACCCCGACGAGGCCGCCGAGTCGGACGAGGCCGCGGCCTCCGCCGCCGGCGAAGCAGCCGACGAGGAACCCCCCTCCCGCTCGGCGCTCCCGGAGCTCACCGACCCGCGAGGCCGAGTCGCCCCCTGGGAACGCGGCAACGCCCTACGCGCCGCAGACCGCTGACCCCCGGTCCGTCCAGGCCCGCGGAGAACCGCTCCCCCGGACCGAGCCACGCCCGGCACCTGCTCAGCCTTCACACCAAGCCCGGCCGAAGACCACACCACACGGCCGGACTCCCTACGTTGAGCAGCGAAGCCGTGCCCTGCGGCGAAGCCGTGCAGTCGGGCTGCGGAGCAAGCCTGCCTTGCGGCCGTAGGCCGTGCCTGTATTCGCGCAGCGAATAGCCCACGTCAAGAAGCCGCCCGCCGGCGGGTTCTCAGCGGCTTCCTCGCGAGGACAGCTTTTTCCCTCGTGGGAGCCACCCGGGAAAAAGATCCCGCAGCGAGGAAGCAGCTGAGGTTCCGCCACCCGACCACCGAAACCAAAACGCCCCGCTCCCCAAACCAGGGAAGCGGGGCGTTCGGGCGGTTGTTTAGACGGAGCCGCCGGAGGCGACGTCGCGCTGCTGCTGGCCGAGGCGGGAGTGGTTGCGGCTGTAGAGGAAGTACACCACCACACCCGCGATCATCCACACGATGAACCGGACCCAGGTCAGGGCGGTCAGGTTCAGCATCAGCCAGATGCACGCGATGATCGCGAGGATCGGGATCAGCGGCACCAGCGGCGCCTTGAACCCGCGCGGCAGGTCCGGCCGCGACCGCCGCAGGATGATCACACCGGCCGAGACCAGGATGAACGCGAACAGCGTGCCGACGTTGACCATCTCTTCCAGCTTGTCCGCCGGGAAGAACGCCGCGGCGAGCGCCACGACCCCGCCGACGATCAGCGTCGCGCGCACCGGGGTGCCGTTCTCGCTGTTGGTCTTGGCGAGCGAGCGCGGCAGCAGGCCGTCGCGGGACATCGCGAACAGGATGCGCACCTGGCCGAGGAACATGACCATGACGACCGTCGTGAGCCCGGCCAGCGCGCCGACCGTGATGACCCCGGCCGCCCAGGTGATGCCGTTGAGCTGGAACGCGGTGGCCAGCGTGGCCTTCTCCCCGTCCGGGGTGGTGCCCAGCTGCTTGTAGTTGACCATGCCGGTCACCACGACGGCGACGGCCACGTACAGCACGGTGACGATCGCCAGCGAGCCGAAGATGCCGCGCGGCGCGTCGCGCTGCGGGTTGCGGGTCTCTTCGGCGGTGGTGGCGACGACGTCGAAGCCGATGAACGCGAAGAACACCAGCGAGGCACCGGCGAGCAGGCCGAACACGCCGAAGCTGCTCGTCTCGCCGCCCAGCAGCAGCGACAGCAGCGACTGGTCGAGCTTGGAGGCGTCCTCCGCACCGGACTCGGCCGGCGGGATGAACGGCTTGTAGTTGTCGGCGTTGATGTAGGACAGGCCCACCACGACGACGAGCAGCACCACGAACACCTTGATGGCGCTGATGACGAGGCTGACGCGCGCCGAGAGCTTGGTGCCGACCGCGAGCACGGTGGTCAGCGCGCCGATCAGCAGCAGAGCGCCCCAGTCGAACTGCAGCGGCCCGAGTTCGAACTTGGTGGGCACGCCGCTGATCCCGACGAGTTCGAGCACCTGCTGCAGGTAGCTCGACCAGCCCTTGCTCACCGCGGCGGCGGCGACGGCGAACTCCAGGATCAGGTCCCAGCCGATGATCCAGGCGATGAACTCGCCGAAGGTCGCGTACGAATACGTGTAAGCGCTGCCCGCGACCGGAACGGTCGAGGCGAACTCCGCGTAGCAGACCGCGGCGAGGCCACAGGCGATCGCCGCGATGACGAAGGACAACGACACCGACGGCCCCGTCGTGTCGCCGGCCGTGGAGGCGGCGAGCGTGAAGATGCCTGCGCCGATGACGACCGAGACGCCGAAGACCATCAGGTCCCAGGCACCGAGGTTCTTCCGGAGCTTCGTGTCCGGCTCATCGGTATCTTTGATCGATTGCTCGACCGACTTTGTTCGCCACAGCCCGGTCCCTGGCACTGTCGCCCTCCTCTTCCAACCCGAATGGTGGAACGCACCCTAGCGGGGGAGTGTTGCACCGGATTCGCTGGAAAACAGTGTGGCCGGAGCAATTCGTTAATGCTCTGTGACCGCTCCGTCCACCCGGCGGACATCGTGATCCTCCGAATGCATCGGATCGATCACCGTCCGTGCACATAGCACGTGTCACCGCAGGTAGAAGGCCCGCTAACAAGACAATTTCCCGGTTTTCCCCAGATCATCGGGAAAGCCTGCACAAGCGGATAAATCGCCGAAGATTCAATCCTGTCCCGGGACCGCGGGCGCGTTCTCCTCGGCCGGGTCCACGCCCCGGTCCAGGTCGGGTTCGAGGTAGATCAGCCGGGCCGCGGGGACCTTCGCCCGGACCCTGGCCTCCGCGTCGTCGATCGCTTCGGCCACCTCGGCGGCGGTGATCGACGGGGCCAGTCCGATCTTCGCCGCGATCAGCAGCTCGTCCGGGCCGAGGTACTGGGTGCGGATGTGGATGACCTTCTGCACCTTGCCGCCGCGCAGCTCGCCCACGATGTCGTCGAGCACCGACCGGGTCGCGCCCTCACCGATGAGCAGGCTCTTCGTCTCGACGATGAGCACGACCGCGATGACGCCCAGCAGCACGCCGATGCACGCGGTGCCGATGCCGTCGAACACCGGGTCACCGGTGAGCACCGACAGTCCGACGCCGCCGAGCGCGAGCACCAGGCCCAGCAGCGCCCCCGCGTCCTCCAGCAGCACCACCGGCAGCTCCGGCGTCTTGGCCTGGCGGATGAACTGCCACCAGCCGAGCCCGCCCTTGATGGTGCGCGACTCCTTGATGGCGGTCGCGAAGCTGTAGGACTCCAGCGCGATGGCGACCACCAGGATCACCACGGCCACCAGCGGCGAGGTCAGCTGCTCGGGGTGCTGGATCTTGTGGATGCCCTCGTAGAGCGCGAACACCGACCCCAGGCTGAACAGCAGCAGCGCCACGACGAACGAGTAGAAGTAGCGGTCCCGCCCGTAGCCGAACGGGTGCTCCTCGGTGGGCTTGCGCACCGAGGTCTTCTGGCCGAGCAGCAGCAGCCCCTGGTTGGAGGTGTCTGCGACCGAGTGCACGGACTCCGCGAGCATCGACGAGGACCCGGTGAACAGGAACCCGCCGAACTTGGCCACCGCGATGCCCGCGTTCGCGGTCAGAGCCGCCAGGATCGCCTTGGTACCGCCGCCTGCTGACACGATGTCGCTCCCGAGTCCGATGGTCGAAAAGTCCTCGGGGAATGTACCGGCATGATCGGCCCGCTCAGGGCGATACCGGACAACTCGCGACCACCGGCGGCGCGATCATCGCGCCCGAGCGGCGGCTACGCCCCCGCGGCGGCGCGGAACAACTGCGCCGTCCCGTCCTGGCACGCCGGGTGGGCCAGCACCGCCGGATCGGACGCCGCCAGCCACACCGACTGGCCCTTCACCACGTCCAGCTCCACCCGCTGCCCACCGGGGCCCTCCGTGGACAACCGCACGCCGCCCTTGGTGCACAGCAGGATCTGCGGGCCGTGCGAGTCGAGCCGCACCGCCGTCGAGTTCGCGGGCGACCAGTCCACCCTGGAGAGCCGGAACTCCTCCGCGGGCGTCTGGTAGACGGTGAGGTTCCCGTCCAGCGACTCCCCCTTGTGCACCCGCATGTCGGCGCAGGTGAAGTCCAGCACCCGCAGCAGCTCGGGCACGTCCACGTGCTTCGGGGTGAGCCCGCAGCGCAGGATGTTGTCGGAGTTCGCGAGGATCTCCACCCCGGTGCCCTGCAGGTAGGCGTGCAGGTTGCCCGCGGGCAGGTAGATCGCCTCGCCCGGCTGCAGCACCAGCCGGTTCAGCAGCAGGCTCGCCAGCACCCCCGCGTCGTTCGGGTAGGCCTCCCCCAGCTCCAGCACGGTGCGGCACTCCAGCGCGAACTCGCCGTGCTCGCGCACGTGGCGCACGCACGCGTCCAGCAGCTCCGGCAGCAGGTCGCGCAGGTAGTGCTGCGGCAGCGTGATCCACGTCGTGAACAGCGCCCGCAACCCGTCCGCGTCCGGTTGCGCCGCCAGCAGCCCGGTGTGCGGGCGCAGGCTCGGCACGTCCAGCTCCCCCAGCAGCCGCACCGTGCGGTGCGCCTCGCGGAAACCGGCCAGCGCGTGGAACTCGGTGAGCGCGCAGACCAGCTCCGGTTTCGCCGTGGGATCCGGGTAGTTGCGGTTCGGCGCGTTGCGCGGGATGCCCGCGCGCTCCTCCCGCGCGAAGCCCTCCGCGGCCTGCTCCGCCGACGGGTGCGCCTGCAGGCTCAGCGGCTCGTTCGCGGCGAGCACCTTGAGCAGGAACGGCAACCGGCTGCCCCAGCGCTCGGTGCACACCGGACCCAGGTGGTGCGCCGGGTCGGCGTCGAGCAGGTGCAGCAACGACTCCTCGGACCCGTCCGGGCGCACCAGCTTCGACGGGTCGCCGGGGTGCGCGCCCATCCACAGCTCGGCCTCGGGGTGCGGAGTGGGAACCGGCCGGCCGAGCAGATCCGCGATAGCGGTACGCGAGCCCCACGCGTAGGGGCGCACCGCGTTCCGCAGTAACTCCACAGTCCTTCTCGCTCTCTTCACCGCTGGTCAGGCATGCCGCTGCGGCGTGCCGGGCTCACCGCGCACGCCACGACGCCTACCTCGGCGTCAGCTTCGACCAGCATCGTCGGCGTCGGCCCTGGACCAGGACATCGCCTCTCCGCCACCAGTGCATCAGGGGCGCCCCTGGTAATTGCCCAAGGTTTTCGCCCCGCCCGTTCAGCGCACGGCCAGTGCCTGCCTGCCCGGACCTCCGAGCGTGCCCGCCGCGAGGCCCAGGTAGACCGCGGCGAGATCGAACCGCAATGCGAGCAGCGCCACCCGCAGCACCGCGTCCGCGTGGGCCGACTCGCCGGGAACGATCAGGTCGGCGCTCGGCAGCGACGCGGTCGCGGCGCGTTCCTCGTTCTCGGCGCGCGCGTCGTGCCGGGTGCCGATCAGGAAGACCCGCGGTGTCGTGCCCTGGTCCAGGTCGGGGTCGGCGAACAGGTCCGAGCCGGATTCGCGCACCGAGCGGTACAGGGCGTGCCGGGTCGTCGCCTGCGCGTGGTTCGTGACGTCGCAGGCCAGCCCCGCGTGCACGCCGAGCGCGTACGCGCCGTGGCCCGCGACGGCGGTGGCCAGCCGGTCCACGCCCCACAGCAGCGGTTCGTGGTCGGCCAGCCGCAGCGCCAACGCCTTCGCCGGGTTCATCAGCGGTTCCTGGCCGGGGTGCGCGCGTTCCGCCTCCCGGTCCAGCTCGTCGGCGAGCTGATCGGTGTCGCAGCGGGTGAGCCCCAGCGCGACGAGCACGCTGAGCCCCACGGTGAACACGTGCGCGAAGGTCAGCTCGTCGGGCACCGGGATGCGCGGGGCCACGACCTTCGCGCGGCCCGCGCCGGACGCGGCCACCGGCCCGTCCTCGGGCACGGCCAGCACCACCGAGGCGCCCCGCCGGGTCGCGGTGGCCACGCCGTCGGCGAGCACCGGGTCCCCCGGGTCGGGAGTGTGCGCGAAGACCACGTCCAGCGGTCCGACCCACACCGGGACGGTCTCCGCCACGATCACCGGGACGGGGCACGACGGCCCGGCCAGCGCGGCGAGCACCTCGCACACCCCCGGGCCGAGACCGGGCCGCGAGACCAGCACCAGCGAGCGCGGCCTGCCGTCGGCGAGGTCGTCGAACCCGGCGTCCCGCACGTTCTCCGCGGCCGCGCGCACCTGCGCGCCCGCGAGCGCGGCCGACCGCAACAGCCCGCGCGAATCGGCTTCGGTGAGCCGGTCAGGGTCGTCGAAGAGGCTGTCGTCGAGCACCGGAGGTCACCTCTCCCCGGTCGCGCCAGGATCGTCGGGGCCGCCGACGGCCTCCTCCAGCAGCAGCACCGGAATCCCGTCCCGGACGGGATAGCCGCGGCCGCACGAAGTGCACGTCAAGAACTCGTCCTGCGCGGCACCGGCGTCCGCGGCGCGCAACGCGCCGTGGTCCGGCGCCGGGCAGGCGAGGATCTCCAGCAATGTCGGTTCCAGAGCCACGGCCACGTTCCCTCCTGAGTCCACACCCGGTCCACGCCCAGCGGGCGGCATCACGCGTTCAGCCCCGCACCACTGCGAGCACCTCGTCGCGCAACGCGGCGACCGCGGTGGCGTCCGGCGCCTCCACGTTCAACCGCAGCAGCGGCTCGGTGTTCGAGGGCCGCAGGTTGAACCAGGAACCGTCCGACAGCTCCACGGTAAGCCCGTCGAGCTCGTCGATTCGAGAGCCCGGACGGTCCCGGTAGGTTTCGGCCACGGCGCGCATCCGCCCTGCCTGGTCGTCCACCGTCGAGTTGATCTCACCGGAGGCGGCGTAGCGGGAGTACTCGGCCATCAGTCCGGACAGCGGACCGGCCTGGCCGCCCAGCGCGGCCAGCACGTGCAGCGCGGCCAGCATGCCGGAGTCGGCCTTCCAGAAGTCCCGGAAGTAGTAGTGCGCCGAGTGCTCGCCGCCGAAGATCGCCCCGGTCTCGGCCATCGTCTGCTTGATGAACGAGTGCCCGACGCGGGTGCGCACCGGCTTGCCGCCGCGCTCGGCGACGATCTCGGGCACGGCGTGCGACGTGATCAGGTTGTGGATCACCGTGGCGCCCGGTTCCTTAGCGAGCTCGCGGGCCGCGACCAGCGCGGTGATCGCGCTCGGCGCCACCGGGTCGGCGTTCTCGTCCACCACGAAGCAGCGGTCGGCATCGCCGTCGAAGGCCAGGCCCGCGTCCGCGCCGACCTCGCGCACCTTCGCCTGCAGGTCCACCAGGTTCGCCGGGTCCAGCGGATTCGCCTCGTGGTTGGGGAACGTGCCGTCCAGCTCGAAGTACATCGGCACCAGCTCGACCGGCAGGCCCTCGAACACGGTGGGCACGGTGTGCCCGGCCATGCCGTTGCCCGCGTCGACGACGACCTTCAGCGGCCGGATCTCCCGCAGGTCCACCAGATCGCGCAGGAAGCGCGCGTAGTCGGCGGCCATGTCGCGCTCGGAAACGGTGCCCTTCGCGCCCAGGAACTCCGGCACGCCGTGCGAGACGAGCTCCTGGATCTCGGACAGGCCGCTGTCCTGGCCGACCGGCGCCGCGCCCGACCGGCACAGCTTGATGCCGTTGTACTGCGCGGGATTGTGGCTGGCGGTGAACATGGCGCCCGGCAGCTCCAGCGTGCCGGAGGCGAAGTAGAGCAGGTCCGTGCTGGCCAGCCCGATGGAGATCACGTTCACGCCCTGGCCGGTGATGCCCTCGGCGAACGCGGCGGCGAGGCCAGGCGAGGAGTCGCGCATGTCGTGGCCGACGACGACGGCGGGACCGCCGACGAGCCTGGTGAACGCGGCGCCGATCTCCCGAACCACGTCGGCGTCGAGCTGCTCATCCACCACCCCGCGGATGTCGTACGCCTTGACGATCTCCGACAGGTCCCGCACGCTGCACATCCCTACGTAGTCCGGCCAACCTCGGTGCGGTCCGAGCCTACCGGCGATCGGTGATCTTGCGGAGAGCTCCCGACGGCCACGAGCGGCACGTCACGTTCCGCGCGCCGGCTCACTCGTCGCGGGGGTCGGGCAGCGCGCGCAGATGGCCGCGCCTGCCGCCGCCCACGGAGAAATCCGATGACTCCACCGGCAGGTCGGAACGCCCCGCCTCGCGGACCGCCTCGGCGAGCGCCGTCAAGTCGTCCACGGACCGGTCGGGCAACGCGAACTCGCCCTCGTAGCGGACGACCTCCCAGCCCTTCGGCACCGTGAGCCGCAGCGCGTGCTCTTCGCACAGGTCGTAGCTGTGGGGTTCCGCGTACGTGGCCAGCGGTCCGACCACCGCGGTGGAGTCCGCATAGGCATACGTAAGCGTCGCAACGGCCGGGTTGGTACACCCGGTCCGCGAGCACCGCCTCACGCTCCGCACGACTGGCACGATAGCGCCCTCCGTCCAGCCCGTGCCGGAGGCACGCGGAAACGTCCTCGCCCACCCTCCCCGGGCACGGCCGCCGCAAGCCGCTCACCGGGACGTTCGCACTGGTCGACGGGTTTGTTCGCGCTGCGCTGAAGTCGCGCCCGGCGATCCGGTGACACCGAGTGCTCGCATCCGGTGCCGCAAGGGGACCCGAACGGGCATCCCCGTGGGGAGCCCGAGGGCGTACCCTCAGCCCGTGGTGACCGCACGTGGATATCGCCGCCGCACGCTGGCCCGGCGGGATCGTCGAGGACGCGGCCTTCGCGGCCCCCTGTACCCGTCGTCGGTCCCGGTGGCGCGCAGCCGTTCGCAGCGGTTCGACGCGATCGTCCTGGAAGCCCTGGAACCGATCGAGCAGCGCTGGCACGCCGAGCTGACCGAGCTCGACGTGGCGGTCGACGAGGTCCCGGAGGTCCAGGTCACCGCTCCCGAAAAAGTCGTCTGGGACGACGACGTCGTCGTCGACGCGAACGTGCCGCTGGCACGCCTGGTGCCCGCCGGGGTCGACCGCCGCGGCCTGCCGACCCGCGCCCGCATCGTGCTGTACCGCCGCCCGCTGGAAGCCCGCGCCCGCGACGGCCAGGACATGGCCGACCTGCTCCACGACGTGCTCATCGAACAGGTGGCGACCTACCTAGGCCTAGATCCAGACGTAATCGAAGGCCAGTGACCCCGGCGGCTCGTTTTGCTCGTGTGGTCGGGTGGCGGAACCTCAGTGCCTTCCTCGCTGCGGGATCTTTTTCCCAAGTGGCTCCGCCACGAGGGAAAAAGCCGTCCTCGCGAGGAAGCCACTGAGAACCCGCGGGTTGTCACCTTTGTGACGTGGGCTATGCGCTGACGCGCATACAGGCACGGCCTTCGGCCGCGAGGCACGGCTTCGCCGTAGAAGGCCGTTGAGTTCTGGCATTCGCCCCTGCGCCAGGCCGAGCTCGAAGGCAGGTGCTGAGGGTCCGTCGTCCGGCCTGCTTCGTGGCGTGGATTGGGGGTGGCTTTGGTCAGTTCTTCGGGTCTGTTCGGCGGCGGGAGGGGAGGGCTCCGATGGCTGTGAACAGGATTGCGGCTGCTTGGAGGACCAGGAGGGCTGTGCGGGAGGAGTCTCCGTAGCCGATGCGGACCTCGCTGGCGGAGTCCGGCATCGGGACCGCGACCTGGTGGCCCCAGGCTTCGGCCAGCGGTGCCTCCTCGCCGTTGATCTCCGCGTGCCAGCCCGGCTCGTGCTCGGCGGCCAGCAGCAGCACCCGGCCGATGCCGCCGTCCGAGACCCGCACCGCCACCTCCGGCAGCGTCGCGGGCACGCGCAGCGGGCGGGCCTGCGGGGAAGGAACGCCCTCCAGCCTCGCCTGCCGGGCGAGGTCGGGGCCGAGCAGCTGGACCGGGCCGGCGGGCAGCAGCACCCGCAGCACCGGTGAGCCGTCGCCGAGCGTGCCGTGATCGGCGACCAGGTCACCGGCCGCCGTCCGCACCCGGTTCGCCGTCGCCTCGTCCGGCACCGCGACGTGGCCGACGCCGCGCGCCGCCGCGGCAGCGAGCGCGGTGCGCACCCGCTGCGGATCGCCGGAGAGCAGCTCCGCCTCCGCCTCCCGCAACCACCGCACCGCTCCCGGCACCGGAACGAGGTCGTCGTCGCCGAAGTGCGGAGCACGCCCCTCGACCACCCGTGCGGGCGCCGAACCCGGCTCGATCACCAGCAGGCCACCCGGGCCGTCGAGTTCCGCGACCAGCGCCGCGGTCCCGCCCGCCGGTTCACCGCGCAGCGGACCCCGCCCGGCGAGCACCGCGCTCACCCCGGTGACCAGCAGCGCTCCGGTCAGCGCTGCGGCGAGCGCCCGGCGCGGCACCTGCTCGGGCAACGGCCCCGACGCCAGCACCATCCACATCAGGCCCGCCGCGGCGACGATCAACGGCGCACCGGTTCCACCGGTGCTCGCCGGACCGCCGGCGAGGGGTTCCGCCGCGACGACGTCCACCACCACGGCCGCCGACCACCCGGCGACCGCCGTGACCGCCCCCGGCACCATCGCCCGGCTCGGCGCGAGGGCCACCGCCAGCAGCACCGCGAGCACCAGCAGCGCGCCCGCCCAGGTCGCGGGCGATCCGTCGGCGCTCAGCGCCGCCAGCCAACCGCCCGCGGGCACCTCGGAGAAGCGCGCGCCGAGGCCGTGCAGCAGCAGCTCCGGGTGCCGCAGCAGCACCACCGGCCACGGCAGCAGGCAGGCGATGGGCAGCAGCACCAGCGCCGCCAGGCCCGCCATCCGGCGCTGCGCCCGGCGCGCCTCCCCCGGCACCGCCACGAAACCGACCAGCGCCAGCAGGACCAGCAACGCCTGCACCAGCGGCGCGAACGCCCCGAGCACGGCCAGGCCGAGCGCCGTCGCGCACGCCGTGCCCAGCCAGTGCCGCGACTGGGCCAGCATCGCCAGCCGGGACAACCCGATCACCGAGGCGATGCCCGCCAGCAACGGCGGCACCAGGACGTGCGCCACGACGACGTCGAGACGCCCCTGCCCCGCCGAAGCCGTCGCCACCGGCAGCAACGCGTACGCACCCGCGGCCAGCGCCCGGTGCGCGGCGCGCATCGGCAACGACCGGGTCGCGGCGTAGGCGGTGAGCCCGGCCAGCGGAACGCCGAACAGCAGCAGCACCGCCACCACCGCGGGCGGTCCGCCCAGCGGCGCGAGGACCGTGCCCAGCATCGCGAGCACCAGCAGCGAAGCCGACGCGGGCGCGCCGGTACCGCCGTTCACGGGATGCCAGGAAGCGAGGTAGTCCCGCCAGGTCGTGCCCAGGTCCACGGCGGGCAGCAGCCTGCCGCCCTGCAGCTCCACGCCGAAGCGGGCGTGCTCGGCGACGAGCCCGTGCGCGATCAGCGCGAACGCGATCAGCGCGGCGGTCAGCACCACGGGCGGCGTGAGCAGCAGTTCCCGCAGCACGCGCCGCCGGTCCACCTGCACCAGCAGCAGCTGCCGGTCCGGTTCCGGCGCGTTCCGGGCGTCGCGGGGAACGGGTGAGGGGCGCGGCTTCGACTCCTCCACGGGCACCGCTTCGACGGGCACCACCACCGGGCCCGCGGGGCGGCGCAACCCGCCGACGCTGCGCCGGCGGCCACCGGGCTTGGCGAGCGCGCCCGCGGGGAGCGCGGCGGGTCCGACGGAACGGGGCACGGCCGAGTCGTCGATGGCGGTGACGCGGCCCGGCCCGAGCGCGCCCGGAGTGCGGCCGAGCACGACCTCGCGCCGCACCCGCTCCCGGACGAGTCCCGCGAACGCGGCTCTGATCCCGTTGCGCAAACGGGTCAACCGGCTGGTCAGCAGCCCGCGAACCTCGGACGGGGTCGGTGTGGTGGCGCGCCGCAGCGCGCGCGCCGAACGCAGGTCCATGCGACCGCCGACCAGCGCGGCCACCACCGCCGCCTCGGCCGACACGTCCCGGCGGCGCCACAGCAGGGCGTAGCCCGCGGCCCGCAGCAGCGACAGCGCCAGCAACCGCGGCACGCCCAGCAGGAACGACCAGAACGAGGCGTTGACCAGGAAGGTGCGCACACCACCGACCCGCTCGGCGGCCCGTAAGGAGCGCTGCTGCGCCGCGTCCGGAACCCGGTCCCCGCGGCGCAGATCACCGGCGTGGCGCATCCGGGCGCTGGGCACGCACAGCACCAGGTGCCCGTCGGAGTTGGCCCGCCAGCCGAAGTCGATGTCGTCGAAGCCCAGCGGCAGCGCCGCGTCGAAACCGTCGAGGCGTTCGAAGACGTCCCGCCGGATCAGCGCGCCGGCGGTGGACACCGCCAGCACCTCGGACACGGCCAGCAGGTCGGTGGTCCCGGGCCCGCTCGCGTCCTGGGAAGCGGCGATCTCGCCGGTGCCGTCGAGCTCGGCGTCGTCCTGCGCACCGGAGTCGTGCTCCGCTCCCCCGGTCTCGTCCGCTTCAGCTGCTTCGTCCGCTCCAGTCGCTTCGGCCGGATCGGCGGCGTCGCCGGGATCGGTGGAGTCCGCACCGGCTTCGGCGTCCTCAGGGGATGCGCTCGTGGTCGGCGAGCTCTGCCCGGAGAGCCCCCAGTCGAGTTCCGGATCGGCCTCGGCCGACCCGATCCCGGTCTGGCGATTGCCCGAGGCGTCCGTGGACAACCCGGCGTCGACCACCAGCCGCGGATCGTCCCAGTCGAGGCCCAACGGCCCCAGCACCGCGGCCGTCGAGTCCAGCTCGGCGACGCCGAGCAGTTGCCGCAGGCAGTCCGGGGCGGGCGCGGAGTCGTCGTGCAGCAGCCACAGCCACCGGCCCGGATCGCCCCACCGCGACACCGCGTGCTCCGCCGCGGCCGACACCGCGGCGCCGAAACCGGTGTCCGGCGGCAGTTCCAGCACCCCGTCGACCAGGTCCTCCGCCTCGGCCAGCAGCCGAGCGGTGTCGTCGGCGGAACCGGTGTCGACGGCGAGCAGGTGCCGCGGCCGGACGGTGAGCTCGCGCAGCGCGGCCAGCACCTCCGGCAACCTGCGGTCGCCGTCGTGGCACACCAGCACCGCCACTACCGGCGCGGTGTTCAAGCGCGGCGCGGTCCCGACCACTGTGTCCTCCCCTGCCGTGGTGCGATCACCGCACGACGGTAGTGGACCGAGGCCCGGCAGCTCAGAGCCTGTCTCACGAAGGCGCCTCGTGGAAGGGGCGATGCCGGTGATCCCGGTTGCGGCCGGGCCGATCAGGTCGGGCGCGGACGGGGAACGACCGGTGGGAGGCCGGGCCCGGCGAGGCGCCGGTCCGCGCTCGGACCGGCGGGGCCGGGCCCGGCCTCACACCGCCTGTCGCTTGAGGCGGCGGCGCTCCCGTTCGGACAGCCCGCCCCAGATCCCGAAGCGCTCGTCGTGTTCCAGCGCGTACTCCAGGCATTCCGGCCGCACCTCGCAGCCCGCGCAGATGCGTTTGGCCTCGCGAGTGGAGCCGCCCTTCTCCGGGAAGAACGCTTCCGGATCGGTTTGCGCGCACAATGCGCGTTCCTGCCACTCCTGTTCCGGCTCACCCAGTTCGAAGAGCTGGGCGAGCACATCGGCATCCGTGGTCTCGGATTCCTGCGGATCCCCCCATTGCATCAGGTTCCCCTGCTGCAGCGGATGACTCTGTTCCATCAAGCGGCCCTGTTCCATCAGGTGGGCTTGACCTGTCTCCCACATTGGTCCTCCCCCGATCGCTCCCGTTCCCCGCGGTCCTCCCCAGGACCGTTCGGGATGCACTCCGGACGCGAGGCGCGCAGCGTCCCGCGTCGCCGCCCGGGCAGGGCACCGGCCCTCTCACCGCGACCGCCCGTTCGACCATGGTCACCACCAGGGCTCCCTTTCCCCGGCCACCGCTTCGAATCCGCCGCGGAGAATCCACGAGGTGGAAAACCGATCCGGACGATTCGTCGCGATTCGCCGCTGACGACCGGTCTGCCTAGCGGAGCACCGCCGGACGAACCCGCCGCCGAGCAATCATTTCAGCGGAGAATGACACCGCTGTGATTACACCGGTGTAGCTCCACTCGGTCAAGCGGAGCCAACCCGTTGAGGGACCCCGCGGTGCCCGCCGCATGACGCAACTTCGGCGCACTTTTGTTCGCAGCCCAATACTCCAGGTGGCGGCGTCGCGCAGCGCCGATCGACGCTTTTCACCCGCCGGTCCCGTGCGCCCGTCGCGGGGCGGGGACACTGAGGGGGTGAACAAGCGCGTGAGTCCCCTGTTCCTCGGCCTGCTCGGCGTGACCGTCCTGGGCGGTGTGCTGGCCACGTTCGACAACTCGTTCGCCGGCGTCACCGGCGTGGTGCTGATCGTCCTGGGCGGTTGGGCGACGTCGTTGTGCCTGCACGAGTTCGGGCACGCGATCACCGCCTTCCGCGGTGGCGACCGCGCGGTGCAGGCGAAGGGCTACCTGACGCTGGATCCGCGCCGCTACACCGATCCGGTGCTGAGCATCGTGCTGCCGCTGCTGTTCGTGATCGCCGGTGGCATTCCGCTGCCCGGTGGCGCGGTGTGGATCAACCACCACGCGCTGCGCTCCCGGCGCACCGAGTCGATGGTGTCGCTGGCCGGGCCGCTGACGAACCTGGTGCTGGGGATGCTGATCACCGCGGTGGTGCAGCTGTTCCCGATGCCGGGGCACTTGGGCGCGGGCCTGTCGTACCTGGCGTTCCTCCAGGTGATCGCGTTCGTGCTGAACATCCTGCCGATCCCGGGCCTGGACGGGTACGGGGCGATCGAGCCGTGGCTGTCGTACCGGGCGCGCGAGCTGGGCGAGAAGGCGCGGATGTGGGCGCCGCTGGTGCTGTTCCTGCTGCTGTTCGCGGTGCGGCCGGTGGCGCAGGCGTTCTTCGGGATCGCCTACCTGATCTTCGGCGCGGTCAGCGGCGACACCTGCCTGGTCCAGGTCGGCCAGCTCACGTTCCGCTTCTGGGAGCTCTCCAGCTCCAACGTGACCCCGGAGATGTGCGCCGTGATCCGGTGACGCAGCGGACATCGACCGCCCCCAGGTTCCCGACCGGAGGGCCCCGTCCACGTGCGAGGATCGCGGGGTGAAGGTCGTAGCACTGGTCGGCGGAGTGGGCGGGGCGCGGTTCCTGCTGGGAGTCAAAGCAGCGCTGGGCATGCCCGCGCTCGGCGAAGGTGACCGCGAGTCCCCGCACGAGGTGACCGCCGTGGTCAACATCGGCGACGACGCGTGGATGCACGGATTGCGGGTCTGCCCGGACCTCGACACCTGCATGTACACGCTCGGCGACGGCATCGACTCGGCGAAGGGCTGGGGACGCGTCGACGAGACGTGGTCGGTGAAGGAGGAGCTGGCCGCCTACGGTGCCGAACCGAGCTGGTTCGGGCTGGGCGACCGGGACATCGCCACGCACCTGGTGCGCTCCCGCATGCTGCGGGCGGGGTATCCGCTCTCGGCCGTGACGGAGGCGCTGTGCGATCGCTGGCGGCCCGGCGTGCGGTTGCTGCCGATCAGCGACGACCGGGTGGAGACGCACGTCGCCATCGAGGACCCGGCCACCGGCGAGCCCGCCGCGGTGCACTTCCAGGAGTGGTGGGTGCGCCACCGCGCGGAGCCGGTCGCGAACGCGATCGTGCCGGTCGGCGCGGACGAGGCGACGCTCGCGCCGGGCGTGGCCGAGGCGGTCGCCGAGGCGGACGTGGTGCTGGTCGCCCCGTCGAACCCGGTGGTGAGCGTGGGCACGCTGCTGGCCGTTCCGGGATTCCGCGCGGCGCTGCGCTCGACGAAGGCGCCGGTGGTGGGCCTGTCCCCGATCATCGACGGCCGTCCGCTGCGCGGCATGGCCGACGCCTGCCTGACCGCGATCGGCGTGGAGACCTCCGCCGAGGCCGTCGGCAGGCTCTACGGTTCCCGCTCGGAGTCCGGTGACGGCGTGCTCGACGCCTGGCTGGTGCACACCGGCGACAAGGCCGACGTGCCGGGCGTTGCCGTGCGCGACGTGCCGCTGCTGATGTCCGATGTGGACGCGACGGCGAAGATGGCGCGGGCCGCGTTCGCGGCGGCCGGGCTCTCGGTTCCGGAGGGGTCATGAGGGATCACGCGGCGACCGCGGGGCTGCAGCTGTTCGCGGTGACCGGACTGCCGGAGTTCGGCCCCGGCGACGACGTGGCGGCCTCCGTCGCCGCGAACGCGCCGTGGCTGTCCGACGGGGACGTCGTGGTGGTCACCAGCAAGGTCATCTCGAAGGCCGAGGACCGGATGGTCCGCACCCCGGCCGATCCGGAGGCCAGGGAGCAGCTGCGCCGCGAACTGGTGCGCTCCGAGGCGACGGCGGTGCTGGCCCGGTTCCGGAACACGCTGATCACCCGCAACCGGCTGGGCATCGTGCAGGCCGCGTCCGGGGTGGACGCCTCGAACGTGGCGCTGGACCGGATCGCGCTGCTGCCGGAGGACCCGGACGCCTCCGCTCGCCGGTTGCGGGCGGGGCTGGCCGACCGGCTGGGCGTGCAGGTCGCCGTGGTGATCACCGACACGATGGGCCGGACCTGGCGCAACGGGCAGACCGACGCCGCGATCGGCGCGGCGGGCCTGCGGGTGCTGCATCACTACGAGGGCAGCGTCGACGCGCAGGGCAACGAGCTGGCCGTCACCGAGGTCGCCATCGCCGACGAGATCGCGGCGGCGGCGGACCTGGTGAAGGGCAAGCTCGGCGGCGTGCCCGTCGCGGTGGTGCGCGGGCTGCGCACCGAGGACGACGGCTCCACCGCCCGCGACCTGACCCGCCCGGTGGAGCACGACCTGTTCCGGATGGGGACGAACGAAGCCCTCGCGCAGGGGCGCCGGGAAGCGGTGCTGGTGCGCCGGTCGGTGCGCTCGTTCAGCGCGGAACCGGTGGACGAGCAGGCCGTGCGGCGCGCGGTCGGTGCCGCGCTGACCGCTCCCGCGCCGCACCACACGAAACCGGTCCGGTTCGTGTGGCTTCGGGACCGGGCGCTGCGCGCGAAGCTGCTCGACGCGATGCGCACCGCGTGGCTGTCCGACCTGCGCGGCGACGGCCGCGAGGAGAGCTCCGCGCAGCGCCGGGTGGGCCGGGGCGACCTGCTGTACTCGGCGCCGGAGCTGGTGCTGCCGTTCCTGGTGCGGGACGGTTCGCACGCCTACCCGGACGCGCGGCGGTCCGAGGCGGAGCGGGCGATGTTCACCGTCGCCGGCGGCGCCGCGGTGCAAGGGCTGCTCGTGTCGCTGGCGGCGGAGGAGCTCGGGTCGTGCTGGGTGTCCTCGACGTTGTTCTGCCCCGACGTGGTGCGGGCCGCCCTGGAGCTGCCGGAGTCGTGGGAGCCGCTGGGCGCGGTCGCCGTCGGCCACCCGGCCGAACCGGTCGACGGCCCCCGCCCGCCGCGCGACCTCGACGACGGGCTCGTGGAGCTGTGAGCTCCTGAACTGCCGGAACCGCGCCGTCGCGACGCCTCGCCGGACGGCGCCCTCGCCGCCGGAGGTGGTCGGGGACACTGGTGCGGTGACGACGGAGCAGAGCGACCACGTGACCGGTGAGACCGCGCACGACGAGGAGCTGCACGCGGACGCGGTGCGGACGCTGCGCTACTGGGCGCCGGCCGAAGCCGCGCAGGAGGCGCTGCGCCACGCGTTCCTCGCGCTGCTCGACGCGCGCCCGGACGCGTGCCGCCGCGCGTGCGCGCCGGGGCACGTGACGGCCTCCGCCGTGCTGGTGGACGCGGCCGGGGAGCACGTGATGCTGACCTTGCACCCGCGCGTCGGGAAGTGGCTGCAGCTCGGCGGGCACTGCGAACCGGAGGACGCTTCGCTGGCCGGTGCCGCGCTGCGCGAGGCCACCGAGGAGTCCGGGGTCGACGGGCTGGTGGTGGCGCCGGAGCCGGTGCACGTGGACGTGCACCCGATCACCTGCTCGCTCGGGGTGCCGACGCGGCACTTCGACGTGCGCTACGTCGTGCGGGCGCCCGCGGGCGCGCAGCCGGTGCGCAGCGACGAGTCCCTGGACCTGCGCTGGTGGCCGATCGACGCCCTGCCCGCGGACTCCGACCTCGGCCCGCTGCTCGACGCCGCCCGCCCGCACCTGCGGTGATCGGGAAGGCTCACCCGACGAGCCGGAGCTCGCACCGGATCCGCTCCGTCCGAGCCGGCCGCCGATCCCCCGTCACCAACGCCATCCCGTGCGCCTCGGCGACCGCCACGTACGCCGCGTCGTAGGCGGTGATGCTGCCGCGGAGATCCCGGATCCGATCCGACACCGGCGGCGTGAGCGGTGGATTCGTGATGTAGGTGGCCTTCAAACGGCGGAGCACGACTTCGGCGTTCTCCTGGGTGATCTTGCGCCCCGGTACCAGCCCGCGAAGGACGTTCATCGGCTCAACGGACGGATGTGGCGGGGCAGCCCAGCCGGGTCTGCCCCCGGCGTCGTCCTGATCTGCGGGCCGCTGTGATCTCCTCCCAGGAAGAACGCCACCAGGGTCGAAGTGTCGACAACGATCACGCGGCGCCCGTCTCCTCCGGCTAGCCGGGCGCCGCACCACGCGCCGTTCGCACGGCATCCACGATCTCGTCCATGCTGAGCGGCCCGCCGCCGACCGGTTCCATCTCGGCGATTTCCGCGTTGCGCGCGAACTTCGCCTCCCGTTCGAGGACGAGGAGCAGGTAGTTCTGCATCGACTGCCCGCTGCGCTCAGCAGCGCGACCGAGCAGCTCTTTGACCTCGTCCGGCACGTTCCGAACCGTTATGGCCGTCATGCGGTCATTGTGCTGGCATCGCGGGCGTCAGCGTGGCGGGTCAGCTGTCGCGGTAGTCGCGGGCGGGCAGGCGGGGGCCGAAGCGGGGGCGGGTGGCTCCGGCGGCGCTCAAGTAGCGCACGGCGCGGTGGCGGTGGCCCGCGTAGGGGGCGAGCGCGTCGAGCATCTCCGCGTCGTCCATCGGCCGGCCCGCCAGCGCGAGGCCCACGATCGTCGGCAGGTGGTAATCGCCGACGCTGACCGCGTCCGGATCGCCCCAGGCCCGCTGCGCCACCTCCGCCGACGTCCACGGGCCGATGCCCGGCACGTGCTCCAGCAGCGCGCGGCCCTCCGCGCCACCGAGGTCCACGGCCCGCTCCAACCGGTGCGCGACGCCCGCCGCGGCGATCAAGGTGCGCCGACGGGCACCGTCGACGCCCGCCTTGTGCCACTCCCAGTCGCGGATCTCCCGCACCTGGCGCGGAGTCGGCGGCGCGCACAGCCCGCGCGGCGCGGGCCCCGGCGCGGGAGTGCCGAACCGGCGGCACAGCTCCCGCCAGGAGCGCCACGCCTCCCGGTTGGTGACCTTCTGCTCCAGCACCGCCGCCACCAGCACGTCCCACACCCGGCCGGACGAGCACAGCCGCATCCCCGGCGCGGCCCGCCTGCCGCGCCGGACCATTTCGTGCGCGGCGACGAAACCACCGTCGTCGTCGGCGGCACCGAGCAGCTCCGGCACGCGCGCGAGCACGACCTCCGCACCGTCGCCCCAGGCCTCGGCGGTGACCTCGCCCGCCGGGTCGACCGCGATCCGCAGCGTCGCGGCACCGCGCGCGGTGGTCGTCGCCAGCCACCACGCGCCGGAGTCCGCCACCGAACTCGTCGGATCGCCGCTGCCCCTGCGCAGCGGCGAGAGCACCCGCGCCAGGTCGAACGGGCCCGAGGGCGACCAGGTCGTGCGCATCAGCTCGTCATCTCCGGTCCGCCGAGAACCGCACGCCACCGGCGGGGATCTCCACCGACGGCCACACGCGGGCGCCGTCGAGCAGTTCGCAGCCGTCGCCGACCACCGCGCCGTCGCCGATCACCGCGCCGCGCAGCGTCACGCCGGAGCCGACGCGGGCGCCCGCGCCGATCACGCAGCCCCGCACCTCGGAACCGGCGCCGACGTGCGCGCCGTCGAACAGCATCGAGCCGGTGACCTGCGCTCCCGCGGCGACGACGGCGTCGGCTCCGACGGTGCTGCCGCCGTCGACCACGGCGTCCTCGGCCACCCGAGCTCCCGGCAGGACCAGCGCCTCCCCCGGCCGTCCCGGCAGCGCCGCCGACGGCAGCTCACCGCGCACCAGGTCCGCCGAGCCCCGCACGTACGCGGCCGGGGTCCCCATGTCCAGCCAGTACGAGGAGTCCACGTGGCCCTGCAGCCGCTTGCCGTCGGCCAGCAGGCCGGGGAAGGTCTCCCGCTCCACCGACACCCGGCGCCCCGCCGGGATGTCCTCGATCACGGGCCGGCGGAACACGTAGCAACCGGCGTTGATCTGGTCGACCGGCGGATCCTCGGTCTTCTCCAGGAACGCGGTCACCCGGCCGTCGGCGTCGGTCGGAACGCAACCGAACTGGCGCGGATCGTCCACCTTGACCAGGTGCAACGTCACCTCCGCCGCGCTGCTGCGGTGCGTGTCGACCAAGGACCGCAGGTCGAGGCCGGAGAGGATGTCCCCGTTGAACACCAGCACGTCGCGCTCCCGCAGCAGGTGCGAGACGTTGCGGATGGCGCCCGCCGTGTCCAGCGGCTCGTCCTCGACGACGTACTCCAGCTCCAACCCGAACGCGGAGCCGTCGCCGAAGTGCTCCGCGAACACCTCCGCCTTGTAGGAGGTGCCGAGCACCACGTGCTCGATGCCCGCCGCCCTGATCCGCGCCAGCAGGTGGCTCAGGAACGGCACTCCGGCGGTGGGCAGCATCGGTTTCGGCGCCGAGAGCGTCAGCGGGCGAAGCCGCACGCCCTGGCCACCGACCAGCACCACCGCCTCCGCGTCGCGCAGCGGGCCGGGCGGACCATCGGGACCGGCGGTCATGCCGGACCTCCTTCCTCGCGCCGGGGTTCGCCCCGGCCTCCGGTACGGGTCGCCGTGATGCCCGCCGAGGGGGTTCTCCCCCGAACGCGCACCGGGCGTGCCCAGTAGATCCTGACGAAAACCCGTTGGGGGGAATACTGTGACAATGGTGGCGGCATAATGGAGGCCGGGCTCCGGCTCAGTGGAATCGGTCACCTCCATGCCTGATCACCGCACCCCGCCACGGCACCGCAGGACCCTCCCGGAGCACGACACGACGTCGTGCGCCGGACGGCACGGCGGCACCGCGGCAGCGAGTTCGAGGCGCCGGACCCGTCCGGCCGTCCCGGATCGCTCCGAGCACGAACGCCACGAGCGGCGTCACGACACCACTGCCTCGGCGTCGCGACGACCCGCACCGTGGTGGCACCATGATCGTCGCGTCGCGGCGGGGCACCACCCCGCGGCACGTGACGAGAACACCGGGCAGATCACCCACACCAATTCCGGCCGCGGGCCGGGGGCGGCGGATACAGTGCGACGACGCGGACCGGTACCGGAAACCGCGCCGCGGCGCGGATCGAAGTCGAACCCCGTGCCGCGACGCGGACGGGGCACGCATACCTTGCCGCGAGACGGCGAGAACACGAAGGGACCGCGGCGCAGCGAGCACCTCAGCGTCGCACCGCGGTAGCGCAACGGTCGCGACGCGGCCGAGAACCCGACGGCGAAAGCATGGAGAGGCACCGCTATGGACCCGCGGGACCGAGCCGACGAAACACTTGCTCGTGCGCGGGCACGGGGCACGTTCGTCGTCACACCGGACAACGCCAGCTCGCCGATGGACGCTTCGACGACCGTGCGGATCCCGCGCACCGTGGTCGCCGCCGCCGATCAAGCCCCGGCCGACACCGACTCGACCATGGCCATCCCGCAGTCCGCCCGGCAGCAGCAGCGCCCTGAGCAGCGGCAGCAATCGCAGACCGGGCAGCAGCAGGCGCAGGCGGGACAGCCGCAGTCGCAATCGCAGACCGGGCAGCAGCAGGCGCAGTCCGGACAGGCGCAACAGCAGACCGGGCAGCAGTACTCGGGACAGCAGCAGCCCGCGCCGCAGCAGGCGGGGCAGTACGGCGGCCGGCAGCAGGGCCAGCAGCCGTCTTCGCAGCAGCAGCACAACGACGGGTACAGCTGGCCGGCGGAGGACTACGGGCAGCTGCCGCCGAACCCGTACCAGGCGCAGCGCGGCGAGGGCCAGTTCGGCCCGCTCGGTTCGCGAGCGGCTCGGCAGAACCAGCAGTACTAGCCCGCGGCGCGCACCGGCACCGCCGGGATTCGTCGCCGCGCCCGCCTGCTCGCGGGAAGCCGGTTCGGGCGCCGCGGACCGCGCGGCGCCCCGACCCGTTACTTCGCCTTCGCGCGCACTTCCAGCCGCGCCCGGACCGCCAGCGCGGCCCGCAGCGCGAGGCGCAGCGGCGCCCACACCGCGCCCCGGTGCCGGTCGGCGAGGTAGCGGTAGGCGCTGCGGTGGTGCTCCACCAGCATCCTGCCGGGCGTCTTCGACGTGGCGTGCCCGCCGACGTGCGTGATCCGGGCGCTCGGCACGTACACGTTGAGCCAGCCCTTGCGGGCCAGCCGGTCGCCCAGGTCGACGTCCTCGAAGTACATGAAGTAGCGCGGGTCGAACCCGTCGATGCCGTCGAAGGCCTCGCGCCGCACCAGCAGGCACGAACCGGACAGCCAGCCCGCGGTGCGCTCGGCGACCTCCGCTTCGGACTGCCGGTAGGCGCGCGTCCACGGGTTGCTCGGCCACACCCGGCCGAACGCGGCGTGCCCGGCGCCGCGGCCCAGCGAGGGCAGCAGCCGGGCCGACGGGTAGACGTCGCCGTTCGGTTCCGTGATCAGCGGGCCGAAAGCGCCGCCGCGCGGCCAGCGGGCGGCCGCGGCCAGCAGCTCGTCCAACGCGCCCGGTGCCCATTCGATGTCCGCGTTGCTGATCACCACCCAGCCGACCTCGGGTCCGAGCGCGGCCACGCCGCGGTTCGCTCCCCCGCCGAAGCCGAGGTTCGCCCCGGTCGGGAGGAATTCGACGTCGGCGCGGGTCTCGGCGGCCTGTTCCGGCGTCCCGTCGGTCGACCCGTTGTCCGCGAGGATCACCCGCACCGGGCGGTCGGTCGCCGCCTTGATCGAGTCGAGGTTGCGGTCCAGGGTCTCGCCGGGCGAGTAGGTCACGATGACGATGGCGAGCTCGTCGCCTTGGCTGCGGGAGGAGGCGGTCACGCCCGGACATTCTGCCGAACGGCGTTCGGCGGCCTCGGGGCGGTGAGCCCGTGTCAGCGGGTGCGGCGGTGCACGTGGTGCGCACGGGAGTAGGCCTCGCGGTGCTCGGCCGCGCACGCGGCCCAGGTGAACTCCTTCGCGCGGCGTTGCGCGGCGGTCGACAGGGCCGAGCGCCGGGCGGGGTCGTCGAGCAGTTCGGTGAGCCCGCCCGCGATCTCGGCGGGCCCCACGCCGCAGTAGGCGACGGCGTCGCCGCCGACCTCCGGCAGGCTCAACCGCCCGGTCGTGAGCACCGCCGCGCCGCAGGCCATCGCCTCCAGCACCGGCAGCCCGAAGCCCTCGCCGATGCTCGGGTAGGCGACCACCTGCGCCCCGCCGAGGAATCCGGGCAACTCCGGGAACGGCACGTACCCGGCGCGGATGACGCGGATGCGGTGCGGCACCGCCTCCAGCGCCCGCTCCACCCGGGTGTCCCAGCCCGGTTGCCCGGCCAGCACCAGCGCCGGGTCGTCCGCGCGACCGCGAGCCGCCGTGGTGAAGCCCTTGATCAGCGCGGGCACGTTCTTGCGCGGTTCGAGGGCGCCGAGGAACGCCACGTACGGCTGGTCGCGCAGGCCCAACCGGTCCCGCACGGCGCGGACCTCCGCGGGCGACGGCGGGTGGAAGTGGTCCGGGTCGACGCCGTGGTGCATGACGTGCACGGCGTCGCGGTCGGCTCCGGCGCTGCGCGCCAGCTCGTCGGCGGTCGCCTCGCTGGGCACCACGCACAGCGTGGCGCGGCGCAGCGCGGCCTTCGTCCAGGCTCGGAAGAAGCGGGCCTTCACCGGCGAGTGCAGCGCGGCGTCGGTGAAGAAGGTCGCGTCGTGCAGCGTGACCACGGACGCGGCCGGGTTCGCCAGCGGCGTCGTGTAGTGCGGCGAGTGCAGCACCTGCGCTCCGAGCCTGCGCACCAGCCTCGGCAGCGTGGTCTGCTCCCAGGTGAGCCGGGCCGTGCGCGTCGCCACCGCCTCCGCGGCCGGGATGATCCGGCTGTTCGGAGCGAGCCGCCCGTACAGCGCCGCGTCCCGCGGCTGGCAGGCCACGCTCAGGTGCGCGCCGTCCTGGTCGAGGGCGGCCAGCAGCGAATCGACGTAGCGACCGACGCCACCGCGGTCCGCGGGAACGGCGGTGGCGTCGACGAGCAGCTGCGGCTCACCCCTGTGCACGCGTGCAGCGTACGGGGGTGCCGGAGCCGATCGTGGTGGGTTCCGCAAATCCGGTTCACGTTCGGCCGAGGTGCGCTCGCCACACGTCGCGGGCGGCGCGGTCCCAGCTGAAGTGCTCCGCGCGGCGAGGTCCGGCCTCGGCGAGCTTCGCCCGCTGATCCGGGTCGTCGACGACGAGGCGCAGGGCGCGGGCGAGCGCACGCGGGTCGGCCCGCCGCACCGCGAGGCCCGCCGTTCCCGCGACCTCCACCAGCGCGGGGACGTCGGAGTGCACCACGGGGGTGCCGACGGCCATCGCCTCGATCAGCGGCAATCCGAAACCCTCGGCGAGGCTGGGCGCGACCAGGGCGGTGGCGAGGCGCAGCAGCACCGCGAGTTCGGCGTCGCCGACCTGGCGCAGCACGCGCACCCGCTCGGCGGGCAGTCCGCACCGCTCGGCGAGGCGCAGCGGGTCCACGTCGCCCCAGCCCGGTTCGCCGACGATCACCAGCGGGATCGCGGGCGCTTCGGGCCGGGCCAGCGCCTCGATGAGGTGCTCGTGGCCCTTGCGCGGTTCGAGGGTGCCGATGATCAGCAGGAAGCGCGGCGGCAGCGTCGCGGCGACGATCCGCGCATGGTCCGGTTCGGGCTCCGCCAGCAGCGCCGGGGACACCCCTTCCCCGACGACCTGGACCGCGGCGCGCACCGAGGTCCGGTTCGCGAGGTCGGCGGCCACGGCCTCGGTCGGCACGACGATCGTGTCCGCGTCGCGCGTCGCGCGGCCGATGGCGCGGCGGTGCCAGGCGACTCCGCGCGGGGTGAGCGTCTCCGGGTGCGTCCACGGGACGGTGTCGTGCACCGTGACCACGAGTCCGCGACCTCGTTTGCGCGGCGGGGCGAGCGGGGTCATGGCGTGCACCGAGTCGCCGCCGGGCCACAGCGGCAGGCCGTGCTCCCACGCCGTGATCAGGGCTTTGCGCGGCAGCGGCAGGACTTTCGGGGCGCCGACGCCGTCGACGGCGGCTCGGTCGGGGTCACCGGTGCGGCTGATCGCGGCGGTGACCTCCCAGCCGTCGGGGGCGGTCGCGGCCAGCGCCGCCAGCAGTTCGCGGGTGTAGCGGCCCGCTCCGCCGGGCACTGCGGCGACGAGCTGCTCCGCGATCACCACCAGTTCAGGCACGTGCTCACCTTAACCACCGGCTCGTGCCCTTCTCACCAGGTCAGCCCCCCTGCGCTCCCTTCAAGATCCACTCGACTCCCGCCTGAGCGCGATTTCGCGAGAAATTGCAAGGCACGCCCTCGGACGGAGCGGGGCGTTTTACCAGCTCAGGCGCTATTTCCGGGGACGTTCCGCTGGTATGCGCTTCGCGATTTCTCGCGAAATTGCGCGAGTTGTCCACAGCGGCGCGATCCATCCACAACTGCGGGGTCGCCGGGTGGGATGTGGACCGTTCCGCCGCTGCGGAGGGAGCGGGGAGGGAGTGAACGGACCGTTCGTCCAGCCGGATCGGACGAACGGTCCGTTCACTCCCGTCGCCAGGTGGCGCCGGGAGTCGCCGGGTGTGGACAGCGGGACGGTCTCGGCGTGGCGCGGGCTAGGGTTCCGGCGAAGTCGCCGCGCCGGTCTCGGACGGTGTCGGTCTCGGTCGCTGTCGGTCTCGGGCGCTGTCGGTCTCGGGCGATGCCGGGCTCGGGCGATGCCGGTCTCGGGCGCTGTCGGTCTCGGGCGATGCCGGGCTCGGGCGATGCCGATCTCGGGCGCTGTCGGGTTCGGGCGCTGTCGGGTTCGGGAGATGCCGGTCTCGGGCGGTGCCCGGGCCGGGCGGTGCCCGGTCTCTGGTGATGCCGGGGCCGGGCGGTGCCCGGGCTCTGGTGATGCCGGGGGCGGGCGCGACGGTGCTCTTCGAGGGGGTGGTTCGGATGCGGGGCGGTGTGCGCAGCACGGTCGTGGTGGTGACGTGGCGCGGACGAGCGCACCTCACCGCCTGCCTGGACGCGGTCGCCGCTCTCGATCATCCACATCGGACACTGGTGGTGGACAACGCCTCCGACGACGGCAGCGCCGAGCTGCTCGCCCGGCACCCGTCGGAACCGGACGTGCTGCGGCTGCCCCGCAACGTCGGCTACGCCGGCGGCATCGCGGCGGCGCTGCGCCGGGTCGAGACGCCGTTCGTGGCCTGGCTCAACGACGACGCCGCGCCGGATCCGGGCTGGCTCGCCGCGCTGGAGGACGCGCTCGACGCGGATCGCGGCGCGTGGGCGGCGGCCTCCGCGATGCGCACGCCGGACGGCGCACTCCAGTCCGCCGGGGTGCGCCTCACCGCGGACGGGCACGGTGCGGACATCACCGATCCTCCGGGAGCGGCCGAGGAGGTGTTCGGGTTCTGCGGCGGCGCGGCGCTGCTGCGGACCGCGGAACTCCGCGCCGCGGGCGGCGTCCCGGAAGAGTTCTTCTGCTACTACGAGGACACCGACACCGCGTGGCGGCTGCGGCTCGGCGGCGGCCGGGTGGTGTTCGTGCCCGCAGCGGAAGTCGTGCACCTGCACGGCGCCAGCACTCGGCCCGGCTCGCCGCGCTTCCACCGGTGGAACGAGCGCAACCGGCTGCTGGCGCTGCTGCGCTGCGCCCCGGCTCGGGTCGCGGCGGCCGAGCTGGCCCGCTTCGCCGCGCTGACCGCGGTGCTGCCGCTGCGCCGCCTGCGCGGAGCCCCGGTCCCGCCGGTCAACTTCCGGCTCCCGCTGCGGCTGCGGGTGCTCGCGGAGGTCGCGGCGATGACCCCGGCAGCGTTGCGCGCCCGCCGCGCACCGACGGTGCTCGACCGAACCGCGCTGTGGACCCGCTGGTCCGGCCGCTGACCACCGGAGCCGAACCCGAGCCAACGGGCCGTTCGCCCGACGAGACCGGACGAACGAGCCGTTCACCCACCCCGCACGCCTTCCGGAACGGAGTGAACGGACCGTCCGACCAACCGGATTGGACGAACAGGCCGTTCACCCACTCCACCCCTGCCCCACCGATCGACGAGCCGATCGAGGTGAACGGACCCTTTGCCCAACGGGATTGGACGAACGGTCCGTTCACTCACCCGCAGGAGCCGACGCACGGCCGTCCGAGACGGGTGAACGGACCGTTCGACCAACGGGATCGGACAAACGGGCCGTTCACTCGACATGGCCGGTGAGGTGAACGGCCCGTTCGCCCAGCGGGACTGGACAGACGGTCCGTTCACTCACCCCTGTTCCGCTCTGATCGGCGAGCCGGTCGGAGTGAACGGATCGTTCGTCCAACGGGATTGGACGAACGGGCCGTTCACTCCGGCGGGGTTCGCCCGGGTGCCGGGATTGGGCGGATTCGCGGACTGTGTGCGTTCGGCGCGCGGGGATAGGGCACGCTTAGGGGGTGGCTGTTACCTCCGAGTCCGCTGCACTGCCCGCCGTTTCCGTGATCGTGGTCAACTACCGCGGCGCGGACGACACGATCACCTGCCTGCGCGCGGTGCGCGACGAGCTGGACTACCCGGCGGACCGGCTGGAACTGATCTGCGTCGACAACTCCCCCGGCGACGACGAGGCTGCTCGCATCCGCCAGGAGCTCCCGCAGGTCACCGTCCTGGATCCGGGCTCCAACCTGGGTTTCGCCGAGGGGTGCAACCTGGGTTCGCGGTCCGCGTCCGGCCAGGTGCTGGCGTTCTTGAACAACGACGCCCGGCCCGCCCGCGACTGGGTGCGGGCGGCGGTGGCGGTGCTGCGCGCGGAACCGACGGTGGGCGCGGTGGCCAGCAAGGTCCTGGACTGGGAGGGCGAGCTCGTCGACTTCGTCGACGGCGGGCTCACCTGGTTCGGCATGGGCTACAAGCGGCACGCGGGCGAACCGGACGACGGCGGGCACGACGCGCCGCGGGACGTGCTGTTCGGCACCGGCTCGGCGTTGTTCGTGCGCGCGGAGCTGTTCGCGGCGCTGGGCGGGTTCGACGAGCGCTTCTTCATGTTCTACGAGGACGTGGACCTGGGCTGGCGGCTGAACCTGCGCGGCTGGCGGGTGCGCTACGAGCCGCGGTCGCTGACCTTCCACCGCCACCACGCCTCGATGGCGGAGGTGTCCTCGGCGCGGGAGAACTTCCTGCTGGAGCGCAACGCGCTGGCCGCGCTCTACAAGAACGTCTCGGACGAGACGCTGGCGAAGGTGCTGCCCGCGGCGATGGCGCTGGCGATCCGCCGGGCCACGGCGCGCGGCGACGTCGACGCGCGGCAGCTGGAGATGGCGCGGCGACCGGAGGGCCCGGACTTCGACGACGACGTGCCGATCTCGCGGGACGCGCTGGCGGGGATGCTGGCGATCGACCAGTTCGTGGAGCTGCTGCCGCAGCTGAAGGAGGCCCGCGAGGTCGAGCAGGCGGCCCGGGTGCGCACCGACGCCGACCTGGTTCCGCTGATGCGCAAGGCGATGGAGCCCGCCTACCCGTTGCCGCGCTACCTGGCGGCGCACGAGGTGCTGGTCGAGGCGTTCGGCTTGGACGAGGTGTTCGGGCGGCCCCGCAGGATCGCGGTGCTCACCGGGGACTCGGTGGCGGAGCGGATGGCGGGCCCGGCGATCCGCGCCTGGCACATGGCGGAGGTGCTCAGCGCCGAGCACGACGTGCGGCTGGTGAGCGTGAACGCGCACGTGAACCCGCCGGAGTCGGCGTTCCCGGTGGTGGCGGCGAAACCGCGGGAGCTCGGCGCGCACGTGGACTGGGCGGACGTCGTGATCGTGCAGGGGCACGTGCTGGAGATGGTGCCCGCGCTCAAGCACGCGGACTCGACGAAGATCGTGGTCTGCGACGTGTACGACCCGATGCACCTGGAGCTGCTGGAGCAGGGCCGCGACACCGACGACGAGCGCCGCGCCGCCGATCTGCGGGGCGTGACGAAGGTGCTGAACACCCAGTTGCGCCGCGGTGACTTCTTCCTGTGCGCCTCGGAGCGGCAGCGGCACTTCTGGCTGGGGCACCTGGCTTCGCTGGGCCGGTTGACGCCGGGGCTCTACGACACGGATCCGACGGTGCGGTCGTTGCTGGAGGTGGTGCCGTTCGGCTTGTCGTCGGTGGCGCCGCGCCGCACCGGTCCGGCGATCAAGGGCGCGCAGCCGGGGATCGATGCCGACGACAAGGTCGTGCTGTGGGCCGGTGGCGTCTACAGCTGGTTCGATCCGCTGACGCTGCTGCACGCGGTGTCGCAGGTGGCGCAGCGCCACCACGACATCCGGTTGTTCTTCCTGGGCATGAAGCATCCGAATCCGGACGTGCCGGAGATGGGCATGGCCGACCGGACCCGGCACCTGTCGAGCCGGTTGGGCTTGACCGGCAAGCACGTCTTCTTCAACGAGACGTGGGTTCCCTACGCGCAGCGGCAGAACTACCTGCTCGACGCCGATTGCGGCGTCACCTCGCACTTCGAGCACGTGGAGACGACGTTCGCGTTCCGCACCCGGGTGCTGGACTACCTGTGGTCGGGGCTGCCGGTGGTGACCACCGACGGCGATTCCTTCGCCGACCTGGTGCTCCAGGAGGGCTTGGGCGTGGTCGTGCCCGCGGAGGATCCGGAGGCGCTGGCGGCGGCGTTGGAGAAGGTGCTCTACGACGCGGAGTTCGCCGCGTCCTGCCGGGAGCGCATCGAGGTGGTGCGGGAGCGGTTCACCTGGGAGTCGGTGCTGGCGCCGCTCACGGAGTTCTGCCGCGATCCGCGTCCCGCGGCGGACCGGCTCAGCGCCGCGAGCCCGCTGACCCGGACGCAGACGCCGGACCGGGTGGAGGCGGTGCGCCGCGACGTGGCGCTGCTGCGGGAGTACTTGGACGCGGGCGGCCCGATCGAGGTCGCGAAGCGGGCGGGCGGCCGGTTGCGCAGGCTGGCGGGCGATCGGCTGCGCAAGCGGTGAGCACCCCGCTGCGGGTCCTGCTCGACGGCACTCCGCTGTTGGGCAGGCGAACCGGGATCGGCCGCTACACGGCCTCGTTGAGCGCCGAGCTCGGGCGGATGTCCGATGTGGACGTGCGCGCGATCGGGTTCACCGCGCGGGGCTGGCGGGCATTGCGCGGCGCGGTGCCGCCGGGTGTGCGGGCCGCGGGGCTTCCGGTGCCGGCGCGGGCGGTGCGGGCGGCGTGGTCGCGGCTGCCGTTCCCGCCGGTGGAGTTGCTGGCCGGCGGGTGCGACGTGGTGCACGGCACGAACTTCGCGCTGCCGCCCGCGGTGCGCGCGGGCGGCGTCGTCACGGTGCACGACCTGGCGTTCCTGGACGCGCCGGAGGAGGTCGCCGAACCGGGTTTCGCCGAGCTGGCGCGGTCTTCGGCGCGGCGGGCGGCGGTGGTGTGCACTCCTAGCGCGGCGGTGGCCGACAGGGTCGCGGACCGGTTCGGCGTGGCCCGCGAGGACATCGTCGTCACCCCGCTCGGGGTGGATCCGGAGTGGTTCGAGGCGACCCCGCCGGGCGCCGACCTGCACCGGCTGGGCCTGCCGGACGACTACTTCGTCTTCGTCGGCGCCCAAGGCCCCCGCAAGGGCGTCGACGTGCTGCTGCGCGGCCACGATCGACGGCTGCCGCCGCTGGTGATCGCCGGCCCCGGGGAGGCGCGGCAGGTGCGCAACGTGCTGCGCACCGGGTACCTGCCGGAGCGGGAGCTGCGCAGCGTGGTGGCCGGGGCGCGGGCGCTGGTGCTGCCGTCGCGCGACGAGGGCTTCGGCCTGCCCGCGTTGGAGGCGCTGGCCTGCGGCGTTCCGGTGGTGTGCTCGGACCTGCCGGTGCTGCGGGAGGTCACGGGCGGATTGGCCGAGTTCGTGCCCTACGGCGATGCGGACGCGCTGCGCGCCGCGCTGGAGCGCGCCGAGACCGGGGGCCCGGACGCGGTCGCCGCCCGCCGGGCGCACGCGGCGGGCTTCACCTGGCGCGGCTGCGCGGAGGCGACGCTGCGGGCCTACGAACGCGCCCGGTGATGCGCGGCCGGTGCCGCGGATTTTCCGGACCGTGACCACCGGAGTCACTAGCAGTGCCATGGTTACCCCTCGGTAAGCAGCCCCTCACCGCCCGACGCAGCAGGCATTCGTAGCCGCAGGGCATTCCGATTGGTCCGCGTCGAATCATTTTTCCGATCGATATGGAAGCCTCTCGGAAATCGGTGCCACATCCCACAGCGGAACGACCAATCGTTTCCGCCCCACGTTCCTGAAGTGTCGTTTTCCGACGCTTTCGACGGGAATCCCCTAATAGCGAAAAAGCCGTTGGGGGAACACCCCCATGTCCAGCCGGCGACCACGCCCCTAGCGTGATGACCACGGACGGAACAGAACGGCGACGCGAAGGTCCCGGCGCGATCGGACTCCGGAAATCGAGGCTCGACGGTCTCGGTGGTGGCTGTGCGGCGGAGTTCCGATGACCTTGCCGGAACTGTTCCGGCCCGCTCGTGCGAAATCCCTGAACGGATGGTGCGAACCGTGGTGACGGTGTACGAATTCCTGCGCCTGGTGGTGACCAGCGCGCAGTCTCGCGCGGAGTTCACCGCGGAACCGCGGGCCTTCCTGGATCAGGCGGGACTGCACGAGCTCAGCAATGCGGACGTGGTGCACGCCGCCTCCTTGGCGCTCGACCACGCGCCGGTCGAGATCGTCGACGAGTTCACCAAGGCCCTGCCCCCGGGCCTGGTCGAGCTCGCCGCCGAAGGCCACGGCGTGCCCCTCTCCGACCTGATGCCGTTCCTCCCGAACGGCCCCGACGACATGGAGTCGAACATGGCAACCCCGGAGATCTTCACCTCGCTCGGCGACGTCGAGGACATGCTGACCCCGACCGCGCGCACCACCGACGCGGAGTCCGCGGACAACAGCGGCAACAGCACCGAGATGTCGCGCAGCGAGGACACCACCGCCTCGGACAACCAGGTCGGCGCCCCCGTCGGCAACGGCAACGAGGTCGGCCTGGTGGGCGACATCAACACCGGCGACATCAGCGGCCTGACCGGTGACCTGAACGCGGGCAACGTCGCGGGCAACGGCGTCACCGACGTCGTCGGCGGCCTGGAGGACACCGTCGGCGGCGTCCAGGGCGGCGACCTGACCGGGCAGCTCTCGGACCTCACCGGCGCCGGCGACCTGACCGGTGGCCTGCAGGACCTCGGCGGCGTGAACGGCGGCGACGTCACCGGGCAGCTCGAGGACGTCACCGGCTCGCTGCCGGTGGACGACCTCGTCGGCGGAGTCGGCGGCGTGGCCCCGATGGCGGACCTGACGGCCCCGCTGACCGGCGCCGACGGCCCGGTCGGCGGCGTCGAGGGCACCGTCAGCGACCTGACCGGCGGCCTCGGCATCTGATCCCGGCGACACGGGGAGGCCACCGGGCGGCGCGCGCCGTCGCCCGGTGGCCTTTTTCGCGAGTGCCCGATTTGCACTGTTCCTGAGCGAATCGGCGTTTTCGCCCATCGCGCGGCCGGTCGGCACCGAACACCAGGAGGGGAATGAGCGGGTTCGTGGCAGCCGGTGCGATGACCGGCCGGACGGGAGGGTGCATGCGGCAGCCCCGGCACACCGGGGGACGGCAGGTGGACGACCTCGACGACCTGCTGCTGAGGGTGGGCGCGGGCGAGCTGCGCGCCTTCGAGCTGCTCTACGACCGGACGGCGGCGCTGGTGCACTCGGTGGCCCGCGACGTGCTCGACGACGAGCAGCAGGCGGAGGAGGTCACCCAGGAGGCGCTGGTCGAGGTGTGGCGCACCGCCGCCCGCTACCGGCCGGAGCGCGGTGGCGCCGTGCCCTGGCTGCTCACCGTGGCGCACCGGCGCGCGGTGGACCGGCTGCGCTCGGTGCGCTCCGCGCGGGAGCGGGAGGCGCGGTTCGTTGCGCGGTCGCACGAGACGGCGCACGACTCCGTCGTGGAGGCGGTGCTCACCCGCGGCGAGTACCGCCAGGTGCGGCGCTGCCTGTCCACGCTGACGGCGCTGCAGCTGGAGGCGGTCGCGCTGACCTACTACTGCGGGCTGACCTACCGGGAAGCGGCGCAGCGCCTGACGGCCCCGGCGTCCACGGTGAAGACCCGCCTGCGCGACGGCCTGATCCGGCTCCGGGACTGCCTGAACGCCCAGCGCTGATCTTCGATCGGCGACGGCGCGGCCGAGCCGATCACCGGCGGGTTCTCGCGGGGGGGGCGGCTGCGCTCCCGTTCGATCTCGGGGACCGTCCGGTCGGTGGACACCGGCATGCTCGCGATTTCCTCGATCTCGCAACGAGAAGACCGCACGGCACGAGCCGCAGCGGACGGTCACGTCCCGCCCTCCCACGCCAGCATGAGTTCGGCGTAGGACGGCGAATCGGCCAGCAGCTCGGCGTGGGTGCCGAGCCGGGTGCCGTCGCCGTCGAGCAGCAGCACCCGGTCCGCGCGCCGCGCCGAGGCGAGCCGGTGCGCGATCACCACCAGCACCCCGCCGCGCGCGGCGAAGGCGCGTTCGGCGCGGGCCTCCGACGGGCCGTCGAGGTGCGCGGTGGCCTCGTCGAGCACCACGATCCGCGCCTCGCTCGCGTGGACCCGGGCCAGGGCCAGCAGCTGCCGCCCGCCCGCGGACAGCCCCTCCCCGCCGTGCCGGACCGCCCCGTCCAGGCCGCCGAGGTCGCGCACGAGCTCTCCGGCGCCGACGGCGGTGGCCGCCGCCAGCAGGTGCTCGTCGGGGGCGGCCGGGGCGAGCAGCGCCAGGTTCTCCCGCACCGTCCCCGCGAACAGGTACGTCTCCTGCGGGGTGAAGGCGATGAGCCGGTGCCGCCGCGCCGGGTCGAGCTCGGCGACGGGGACGCCGCCGATGCGCACCTCGCCCCCGGTCGGCTCGGTGGTGCCGGTGAGCAGCCCGGCGAGCGTGGACTTGCCGATGCCGCTCGGGCCGATCACGGCGAGGTGATCGCCCGGCCGCAGGTCGAGGTCGAGGTCCCGCAGCACCGGTTCGGCGTGGTCGCCCCAGCGGTGCGTCAGCCCGCGCGCTTCGACGTCCCCGCCGCGCGGTTCGCCGCGGGGCCGGTCCGGTTCGGCGCCGGAGCTGATCTCGCCGAGCCGGTTGAGCGCCACCATCAGCCGCAACAGCACCGATCCGGTGGTCGCGGCGAGTCCGTGCAGCGCGGGCTGCAAGGTCGCGGTCACGTACACCAGCGCCCCCAGCACGGTGCCCGCGGTGAGGCGCCCGTCCGCGACCGCCGCCGGGGTGATCGCCAGCACCAGCACCACGGGCAGCAGCCCGCCGCCCCCGATGATCAGGGTGCGCAGCGCGGTCGCCGTGGACATCCGGACGGCGGCCCGCGCCTGCTCGTCGATCGCGGCGCGCACGGCACCGGTCGCGGCGTCCTGCGCGCCGCAGGCGACGACGTCGCGCAGCCCGGTGAGCACCGCGCCCGCCTCGGTCGCGGTGCGCTCGTCGGCGAGGGCGAGCTCCCGCTGGCTGCGGGCGAGCGCGGGCAGCAGCCCGCAGAACAGCAGCACCGCCAGCAGCACCGGCGGGGCCACCGGCCACAGCAGCAGCGGGTCCAGCGCGGCGACACCGGCGAGCGCGGCGGCGACGGTGACGAGCAGTCCGCGGGCCTGGACCAGCAGGCCCGCCGTCGCGTCCCGCACGATCTCGACGTGCTGGGTGATCCGGGCGACGCCCGCCGCGTCCGGTCCGCCGCGCGGCGGCGCGGTCTCGTGCAGCACGTCGCGCACCACCCGCCGCACCAGCGAATCCCGCAGCGGTTCCACGATGACGCCGATGCGGCGCCACACGAACCGGACTCCGGCGGCGCCGAGCACGGCGGCGGCGGCGAACGCGAGCAGCCAGGCCGCGCCGACGTCGAGCCTGCCCGCGCCGAACCCGTCGTCGACGGCGTTGCGCACGAACGTGCCGGACAGCAGCGCGGGCAGCGCCTCCAGCGCGGAGCAGGCCAGCAGCACCGCCCAGCCGCGCCAGTGCCCGGCGAGGGCGCGCCGGTAGTCGGCGGCGACGCTCACCACGTGGCTCCTTCCGCGAACACCGCGCGGTAGTCCGGGTCCGCCCACAGCTCGTCGTGCGGGGCGGTGCCGCGGATCCGGCCGTCGTCGAGCCACACCACGAGGTCCGCGCGACGGGCGGTGCCCGCCCGGTTGGTGACGACGATCCGGGTCCGGCCGGGCAGCGCGGCGGCCATCGCGCGTTCCGCGCGGGCTTCGGTGACGGTGTCGAGGCCGGCCGTCGCGTCGTCGAGCACCAGCAGCCGCGGCTGCCGGGCCAGCGCGCGGGCCAGTCCGAGGCGTTGCGCCTCACCGCCCGACAGCGGCGCGTCGGCGAGCCGGGTGAGGTAGCCGTCCGGCAACCGGGTCACCAGGTCGTGCACCTGCGCGGCGCGGCAGGCCGCGGCCACGTCGACCTCGTCGGCGCCGTAGGACACCGCGGTCGCCACGGTGCGGCCGAGCAGCACCGGCCGGGCGAAGGCGATGCCGACGGCTCCGCGCAGCGCGGCCGGAGCGAGTTCCGGCAGCGGCACCCCGTCGAGCAGCACCCGGCCCCGGTCGGGCGGGCGCAGCCCGCCGAGCACCGCGGCGAACGTGGACTTGCCGGACCCGGAACGCCCGGCCACGGCCACGACGGTGCCCGCGGGCACGAGCAGGTCGATCCCGGTGAGCGCGCCGCGCACCGCGACGCCGCTCACCCGCACTTCGCCCGGACCGGGCGGCAACGGCCGCACGCCGACCGGCTCCGGCGTCGTCCGGTGCACTTCGGCGATCCGCACCGCGCAGGAGCGGGCCCGCGACAGGGCGGTGAACAGCGCGGACTGCCGGAGGATCCCCATGCCTGCGCCGGCGTAGCCGAGCGCGGCGAGCACGTCGCCGACGCTGAGCCGGCCGCCGAGGACGCCGACGCCCGCGGCGCCGAGCACCGCGATCTGCACCAGCGGCAGCAGCAGTCCGGCGCGCCACATCATCCGGGCCTGCGTGCGCCACGTCCCGGTACCGGCCGCGCCCAAGCGGTCCAGCGGGCGCAGCACCCGGTGCACCTCCTGCTCGGCGACTCCGGTGGCGGCGATGGTGCGCAGCCCCGTGACGGCGTCGAGCAGCCGCGCGCCGAGCTCTCCGGAAGCCTCCTGGTAGGCGAGCAGGTCGGCGGCGGTGCTGCGCACGTGCGACCGGGCCAGCAGCAGCGCGGGCGGCAGCGTCAGCAGGTAGACCAGCGCGATCCGCCAGTCCAGCAGCGCGAGCGCGACGAGGGCGCCCGCCGACAGCAGCGCGGCGGTGCTGATCTCCACGAGGGTCGCGGTGATCTGGCCCGCGCCCGTGCAATCGCCGGTGATGCGGCTGACCGAGTCGCCCGCCGCGAACGGGCCGCGGTGGCCGACGCGCACCAGGTGGTCGGCGAGGCCCGCCCGCAGCCGGGCCGTGGTGGCGGCGGTGATCCGCGCCGACAGCAGCGTCGCGGCCACCCTGGCGAGCACTCCGCCGCCGCCCAGCGCCAGCAGCACCAGCACCGGGCCGACGGCGCCGCCGCCCCCCGAGACGACGGCGTCGACGGCCCGCGCCAGCGCCTCCGGCACCAGCAGCGCGCACCCGGTGGCCGCCAGCGCGGTCAGCGCGAGCAGCACCACCGACCAGCGCCGCGCCCGCACGGCCACGAGCAGCACGCGGTCCTCGTTCACCATCGGGAGTTCCTCCCGACCCGCGCGTCCGACGCGTGCACCGCACCGCCGGAACGCGCCGGAGGCGAACGCGTCACGGCCGCCGTCACCGGATTCCCGCTCACGGTCTGGTTCCCCTCACCGGGCTCGTCCACGACCACTCTCCGCACCCACCTCCTGCTTCGGAACTTCACCCGACCCCGGAGCAATTCCGCGGGAAATGGCCGCACACCAGCGGAAACGGGTTCACGATCGTGGCGGTGCGCACGGGCAGCACCGGGCGCATCGGGGATCACCCGTCACCCGGGGTGTGCGATTTCGCGAGAAATCTCGTGAGTTGTCCACAACGCACGGATTCGTCCGCAGGTGTCCCGGATCGTGGGCGGGCTCGGGATTTGCGCCACCGCCCCCTGGGCGGGAGCACGATGCCGTGCCAAGCTCCACGTGGGAGCGGCGCACTTGGACTGCGCCGCTCCCACGCTCGGGCTCAGTTGCAGGTGAGCACGCTGACCGTGCTGTTCGCACAGGCCGCCAGCAGGCTCAGGTTGCTGCCGTTGTCGCCGCCGCCGTCGCCGCCGCCGAACGAGGCGTCCTGGTGCGCGTCGAGCTCCTGCAGCTGAAGAACCATCTCCATGGTCGTTCCCTTCCTCGTTTACCTCGCTGTCCGGACGGTGTTCCGCCCGGCGTTCGTGGGTGCCGCGCCAGCCGCGCGGCACGGTTCTCAGTGCGCCGTTCCCGGCTCGGCGCCGAAGAACGGCAGCACCCGGCCGTGCCCGTCGAGCACGGCCGCGACGGTGCCGAGCACCCCGGCCCCGCCGGTGGCGACGTCCGTCGAGAGCCGCAGCAGCTGGTTGCCGGGCATCGCGATGCCGCCGTCGCCGATCGGCAGCGCGTGGACGCCCAGCGCCGCCAGGTGGACGCCGATCGCGTCGGCCCAGCCGGGGTCGGGGCTGCGCCGGTGCGCGGCCGCCAGCGCCGCGAGCAGGCCGCAGCGGCCGAACAGCAGGCCGGGGTGGATGACGAACTCGCCGAGGCAGGCGGAGAGCAGATCTCCCTGCCACCGCAGGCATTCCGCCGCGGGGTGGCGCCGCGCGAGTTCCTCCGCCACCAGGGCGATGCCCGCGCTGCCCACGCCCGCGTAGGGCAGCGTGCGGACTCCGCCGTCGCGGACCTGCAGGCCGCCGTCGTCGGCCCGCACGCATTCGTCGAGGTCCCGCAGCAGGGCCTGGTCGGCGAGCTCCAGCCAGCTCCGCTCACCGGTGGCGTCGTGGAGGTGGGTGAACAGCAGCGCCGGTCCCGCCCAGCCGTCGAGCAGCCCGGCCCGCCCGACCTCGCCCGGCGGCGGTGCCGCGGGCAGCGCCGTCGCGAGCCGGTCGCCGATGTTCACCGCGCGGCGCAGGAATTCGCCGTCTTCGCGCCGGTGCGCGAAGTGCAGCAGGTTCAGCGCGATCCCGGCGAGACCTCCGGCGTAGCCGTGGTCCTCGGTGCGTTCGGCGAGCCCCGCGGCGGCGTCGAGCAGGTCCAGCGCGGCGTCCCCGTGCCCCAGGTTCTCCAGCACGTGGGCGGTGCCGTGCGCGCCGTCGAGCAGGCCGGGGCGTTGCGGTGGCGTGCGCCGCACCGCGTCGAGCAGCCACTGCTCGTGCTCCGGGTAGCGCCCGGCACCGGCCACGTCCAGCGCGTGCAGCACGCCGGCCGCGCCGTAGGCGAATCCGGTGCCGCCGACCCGGAATTGTTCGATGTCGCCGGGGAAGAGCCGGTCGGCGCGCTCGGGAGTGGCGGTGCCGAGCACTCCCTCGGCGAGTCCTTTGCGGACGATGCCCCAGTCCGGTTCGCGCTGGTCCAGTTCGGTGGTCGCGGGCGCGACGCCGTCGGGCAGCAGCCGTTCGCGCAGCGCGTCGCCGTACTCGGCGGGCAGCTCGAAGCACCGGCGCACGACGGTGATGAGCGCGTCGAGCTTGCCGGGAGCCAGTTCCAGCAGCGGGTTCAGCGGCAGGAACACCCACAGCGCGAGCGCGGCCAGCGCGTGCCGGTCGACGTCGGCTCCGGTGACGCCGGGCGGCGCGCGGAAACCGGGGGCGCCGAGCGCGGGTCGCGGCGAGTCCAGGCCGAGCGCGGCCATCTCGAAGTCCACCAGCGCGACCGAGTCGTCCTCGTCGACCAGCACGTTCAGCGGGTGCAGGTCGCCGAAGACCACGCCGCGCCGGTGCACTTGGTCGATCAGGTTCCGGACCCGGTCCAGCAGCGCCAGCGCGCGGTTCGCGTAGCGGGTGCGGTCGTCGGCGGTGACGTGCCGCCGGGTCAGCGGGTAGTTCCGGGCCAGCCACGAGCCGAGCGACCGGCCGGGCATCGGCTCCATCGCCAGGAAGGTGTGCTCCCACACCGGGAACAGCTCGTGCGCCTCGGGAACGCCGTCGATGCCGCTGAGGTGCCGCAGCACCTCGTGCTCGCGGCGCAGCCGGGCCGGCGCGTCGGTGCCGTCGCGGTCCAGCCCGGCGTGCGGGCGGGCCTCCTTGAGCACCACGTCGGCACCGTCGGATTCCCTGGTCGCGCGGTAGACGCCGCCGCCGTTGGAGAAGTGCAGCGAGGAGGTCACCCGGTACGGCAATTGCGCCGGGTCGCCGTTCTTGCGCGCCGCCGAGTGGGGTTCGAGGAACTCCGGCAACCGCACCCAGTCCGGCACGGAGAATCCCGGCCCGCGCACGTCGGGAACGAGCACGCCGTCCGGGCGTTGCACGGCGGGAACCCTGCTTCCGCCGAGTTCCGCCCACCGCTGCTCGAATCCGCCGAATCGAACGTAGAGGGGACCGCCGCCGTAGCGCAGATCGCTCAGCACGTAAGGGCCTGCTTCACCGTCCAGCGCCGCGGAGAGTTCGACCAGAATGGTCCGCAAGTGCTCCTCGTCCACCGGGTAGGCGGTGATGAACTTGCCGCTCCCGGAACGCGGCGCGTATTTCGAGTTCCGCACCAGCAGCACGGCCTGATCGCGCAGGTGCTTGAACGCGACCCGATTGCGCAGGCAGTAATCACCGACGACGCGCAGCACTCGTTCCGCGTTGTCCAGCGTCGCCGAAACGTGCACCTTCCAACCCTGTTTCGGCAGCTCGACGCCGTCCGGTCGCAGCATTCGCCAGATCCCGAGCGAGCCGTCCCGCCAGTCCGAACCGTCGGGAATCGCCAGCAGCCGCACGTATTCGTCCCGGCCGTCGGATTCACCGGAAGAGCCGTTCTGCTCATCGTAGAAGAGCGGATCGGCGAAGCAGAACGCTTCGTACCGGAGATCCATGGCAGACCTTTCACCGAGCAACGATCATGACTTTTCCGCGACAACCCAGTCGGCACGACACTTCGCCGGTCGCCGTGAAATTTCCTCATGGCCACTGGAAAATGCCAACCCGCCGAACCAGTGATCACACTAGACTCAACGAGTGACTACTTAGGTCTCGTTACCGCAAAGTAGAACGCGAAGCGCCGAATCGGACGGCATCGCCAATCACTCGTTCGCCTGTAACGGCCGTCTTCCCAGGCGAAACGGTGCGACCGGAACTCCCCCGGCCGAATCGAATGCACGAATACCGGGAAACACCGAACCCGCGAAAATGCGTGCACGAGAAAGCGGATCGCACACCCCAGAAGTGCACGAGTCACCACGAAGCTGCACATCCGTGCATCAGTGCAACGCGCGTGCCGCCCGTCCGGCGTCGATCGACGCCGTCAGGCCTCTCCGCGCAACGCCGGACCGTCCTGCACGAAGGCATCGGCCAGCGAACTGCGCCAGTCCCGCAACGGGCTCAGCCCCGCCTCGGCCCACGCCCGCGGCGACAGCACCGAATAGCCCGGCCGCGGCGCGGGACGGGGGAAATCGGCCGTGGTGCACGGCAGCACCCGCTCCGGATCGGCCCCGATCTCCGCGAACACCGCGCGCGCGAACTCGAACCAGCTCGCCCGCCCGCCGTTGGTGCAGTGCAGCACCCGCTGCGCCGGATCGCGGCGCGCGGCCAGCAGGCCGGCCAGCTCCAGCAGCCCGTCGGCGAGATCACCCGTCCAGGTCGGCGCCCCGATCTGGTCGTCGACCACGGTCACGGTGTCCCGCTCCCCCGCCAGCCGGACCATCGTCTTGACGAAGTTCGCTCCCCCGGCGCCGTACACCCACGCCGTGCGCACCACCCAGGCGCGCTCGGCGGCCGCGAGCACCTCCTGCTCGCCCGCGAGCTTCGTGCGCCCGTACACCGCGCGCGGCCCCGTCGGATCGGTCGGCTCGTACGGGACGGTCGCGGTGCCGTCGAAGACGTAGTCCGTGGACAGGTGCACCAGCGGAACCCGCCGCCGCGCGCAGGCCCGCGCCAGCGCCGCCGCCCCGTCTACGTTGATCGCCGCGGCCAGCTCCGGTTCGCCCTCCGCGGCGTCCACCGCCGTGTGCGCGGCCGCGTTGAGCACCACCGGGCGCAGGTTGTTGTCCCGCGCGGCCTCGGCGAAGGAGTCCACCTCGTCCGAGACGTCCTGCGCGTCGCGGATGTCCAGCTCGGCCGAGCCGGGCGCGTGCACCAGCCCGGCGACGCCCTTCGCCCGGCGCTGCAGCTCGCGGCCCAACTGGCCCCGGCCACCCGGCACCAGCAGCGCGAGCTCGCCGCGGTCCGCCGTGCTCATCCGGTGACCAGCGCGCCCGGCTTCAGCGGCTCCCACCAGGCCCGGTTCTCCCGGTACCAGCGGATCGTGCCGGCCAGGCCCTCGTCGAAGTCGACCGTCGGCCGGTAGCCCAGTTCCGCGCTGATCTTCGCGTGGTCGACCGAGTAGCGGCGGTCGTGGCCCTTGCGGTCCGCCACGGGCCGCACCATCGAGGCGTCCGCGCCGAGCTCGGTCAGCAACCGCTCGGTCAGCTCCCGGTTCGTCAGCTCGGTGCCGCCGCCGATGTTGTACATCTCACCCGGCCGCCCCGATTCGGCGACGAGCTGGATGCCGCGGCAGTGGTCGGTCACGTGCAGCCAGTCCCGCACGTTGCCGCCGTCGCCGTAGAGCGGCACCTGCTTGCCGTCGAGCAGGTTCGTGATGAACAGCGGCAGCATCTTCTCGGGGAACTGGTACGGGCCGTAGTTGTTGGAGCAGCGGGTCACGCAGACCGGCAGCCCGTGGGTGCGGAAGTACGCGCGGGCCAGCAGGTCGGAGCCCGCCTTCGCCGCCGAGTACGGCGAGTTCGGCTCCAGCGGGTGCTCCTCCGGCCAGGAGCCCTCGTCGATGGAGCCGTAGACCTCGTCGGTGGAGACGTGCACGAACTTGCCCACTTCCGCGGCCAGCGCGGCCTGCAGCAGGGTGTCGGTGCCGACGACGTTGGTGAGCACGAAGTCCGACGCGCCGAGGATCGACCTGTCCACGTGGGACTCGGCGGCGAAGTGCACGACCACGTCCACGCCGCGCATCAGCTCCCCGACCAGCGCGGCGTCGCAGATGTCGCCCTGCACGAAGCGCAGCCGGGGATCGTCGGCGACGGTGCTCAGGTTCGCCCTGTTGCCCGCGTAGGTGAGCTTGTCCAGCACCACGACCTCGGCGTCGGCGAACTCCGGGTAGGCGCCGCCGAGCAGCTGCCGCGCGTAGTGCGACCCGATGAAACCGGCACCACCGGTGATCAGAACTCGCATGACACCTTCCGCAAGTGGTGGGCCGGACCAGCGGATCCGGCCCCGGGGCGGGGTCTTCGCCGAGCAGTCTGCCACGTGGGAAACCGGGGAAAGTACGGTACCGAACCACCCTCGGTGATCAGACGTGTCCAGCGATCGAGTGACGCCGATGGTCCCTCCCGCGCGCAACCCCATCGGTAGATCACCGTTAGCCTGCACGGTGACCCCGCCGAAAATCACCCCGGCGAGGTGTAACGCTCGCAGGCAGGCCCAAGGAGGATTCGGCGTGGACGACCGGTCGCGACGGCCAGGTGGCCCACCAGGGCAGCCGGGCAGGCCCGTCCCCCCGCGCGGGCCGCAGGGCGGCCAACCCGCCCCTCCGGGCAGGCCCCGGCCGGGCGGACCCGCATCCGCGGGACGGCCGAGCGGCGGCGAACCGCGCCGCCCCGCACCCCCCGATCGGCCCGCACAGCCCGAAGGCCCCGCCCCGGCGGGCCGCTCGGCATCGCGGCGCTCCGCGGGCGACGGGCCGCGCAACCCCGCGGCGCCCCCGGCACCGCCGCCGCCGGACGACTCCGACGGCCCCGGGTCATCCCGCCGCGCCAGCACCATCGGCCGCACCGTGGTGGCGCTGCTGTCGGTCCTGGTGCTCGGCACCACCGGCTACGCGTGGGGCGCGCTGCGCAACCTGAACAACGGCCTCTCCGGCAGCGACGTCATCGGCAGCGGGTTCAACTCACCCGACGGCGCCACCGACGTGCTGCTCATCGGCAACGACAGCCGCACCGACGCCGACGGCAACCCGCTGCCGAAGGACGTGCTGGAGTCGCTGCGCACCACCGATGACGAGGGCGGCGACCTCACCGACACGATGATCCTGATGCGCATCCCCAACGGGGGTCAGCGCGCCAGCGCCGTGTCCTTCCCGCGCGACACGATGGTGCAGCTCGGCAACGGCTACGGGGAGCAGAAGCTCAACTCGGCGATGGGCCGCGCGAAGAGCGACGCCCGCGCCCGCCTCGAATCCGAAGGCGTCACCGACCCCAAGCAGCTGGAGCTGCAGTCCAAGGCCGAAGGCCAGAAGTTCCTGATCAAGACCATCGAGGAGCTGTCCGGGGCGAGCATCGACCACTACGCCGAGGTCAACCTGCTCGGCTTCCACGACATCACCACGGCCGTCGGCGGCGTCGACGTGTGCCTGCTCGACGACGTGGACGACAGCGACTACTCCGGCGCGGTGTTCAACGCGGGCCCGCAGACCGTCGCGGGCGCCGACGCGCTGGCGTTCGTGCGCCAGCGCCACGGCCTGCCCCGCGGCGACCTGGACCGCGTGGTGCGCCAGCAGGTGTTCATGTCCGGTCTGGCGGGCAAGATGCTCTCCAGCGGGACCTTGAGCAACCCCACCAAGCTCAGCGGGCTGATGGAGGCGCTGAAGAAGTCCGTGGTGCTCGACCAGGGCTGGGACGTGGTCGACTTCGCCCAGCAGATGTCCGGCATCGCCGGTGGCGACATCGACTTCCAGACGATCCCCATCGAGCTCGTCGGCGAATCGGGCGCCGAGGACGTCGAGGCGAACCCCCGCGAGGTCAAGCAGTTCGTGGACAACCTGCTGCTGCCCCCGGAGGAGCGCCAGGCCAAGGAGCAGGCCGCGAAGGCCGCCGAGGAGCAGCGCAGCGGCACCAGCGTCAGCGTGTTCAACGCCTCCGGCAAGACCGGTTTGGCGAGCGAGGTGCTCAGCACCCTCAGCCAGGAGGGCTTCTCGCAGGGCGGCAGCTCCAACGCCGACTCCATGCCGAGTTCGCTGGTCTACCACGCGGCGGGCGACGAGGCCGTCGCCCAGCAGGTCGCCGACTCGCTCGGCGGGCTGCCGCTGAAGGAGAGCAGCAACCTCTCCGCCGGTTCCGTCGAGGTGTACCTGGGCAGCGATTACGCCGGTCCCGGGACGCAGAACTTCGCGGGCGGCAAGCAGATCCGGCTCGACGGCGGCAGGCAGGCCGCTCCGCGCCCCGCTCAGCAGCAGCCGGGCGGACCGGACCAGCCGATCAACGCCGGTGGAGTTCCCTGCGTGAACTGACCGCAACCGCACGACCGATCACCCCGCCGAACCGGGCGCAACGCCGCCCGAGCGGCGGGGTGATCCGGTTAAGCTGGATCAACCTCGTGATCGGCCCGCTGTCGGGGTGGGCCGTCGCGGACGGGCCGCTGCATCGGGGGAGGAAGCGTGGCCGACGAACAGGTTCCGCGGGACGCGGACCGGCCGGCCGAACCGGCCTCGGACACCTCCGGGCCACCCGGAAGACCCACCCGCCGGCGCCGGGGACGGCGACTCGCGCGGATCACCGGTCGGACGCTGTTCGCGCTGCTGTCGGCGGGCGTGCTGGTGATCACGGCCGCGGGGTGGACCGCGCTGGACCGGCTCAGCGGCGAGGTCGGCAGCGCCGAAGTGCTCACCGAGACGCCGGACGCGCCGCCCGCCGACGACGGCGCCACCGATCTGCTGCTGGTCGGCAACGACAGCCGCACCGACGCGCAAGGCGAACCGCTGCCGCTGGACGTCCTGAAGGAGCTGCGGACCGAGAGCACCAGCGGGCTCAACACCGACACGCTGATCCTGCTGCGCGTCCCGCACGACGGAGCGCAGCCGACGGCGGTGTCGCTGCCGCGCGACACCTCGGTGGCGATGCCCGGCGGTGGCACCCAGAAGATCAACGCCGTGTACGGCCTGGCGAAGGCCGCCGCGGCGCGGCGCGACTCCGATTCGGGGGCCGACGCCGAGCGGCGCGCGCAGCTCGCGGGCCAGCGCGCGCTGGTGCAGAGCGTGCAGGGCCTCGCCGGTATCCGGGTGGACCGGTACGCCGAGGTGAACCTGCTCGGGTTCTACGAGGTCACCGACGCGCTCGGCGGTGTCGAGGTGTGCCTGAAGCAGGCGACCTCCGACAAGGACTCCGGCGCGGACTTCACCGCCGGGCGCCAGACCATCTCCGGCGGCGACGCGCTCGCGTTCGTGCGCCAGCGCCACGGCCTGCCCCGCGGCGACCTGGATCGGATCGTGCGCCAGCAGGTTTTCATGGCGGCGGTGACGAACAAGCTGCTGTCCACCGGGACGCTCACCGACCCGGCGAAGCTCGCCGGGCTGCAGGACGCGGCGCGGCGCTCGGTGGTGCTCGACCAGAGCTGGGACATCACCGCGTTCGCCGCGCAGATGCAGGGACTGGCCTCGGGCAGCGTGCGGTTCATGACGCTGCCGGTGCGCTCGGTCGGCGACCGCGACGAGCACGGGCAGAGCGTGGTCAAGGTGGATCCGGCGCAGGTGCGCGACTTCATCGCGGGCCTCGTCCCCACCGCCGGTGTCGGCGGGCGGCAGGCGCTGGACCTAGACGGCACCGCCCAGCGCCAGAACGCGGCTCCCGCACCGTCCGCGGCCATCACCTCCACCGGCATCCCCTGCGTGAACTGACCGCACGTTCTTTCGGAATGGCCTGCGTAGGGGTCGGGTGGCGGAACCTCAGCTGCTTCCTCGCTGCGGGATCTTTTTCCCAAGTGGCTCCGCCACGAGGGAAAAAGCCGTCCTCACGAGGAAGCAGCTGAGAACCCGCGGGTGGTCTTCTTGCTCTGGCTGGTCACTGCTCAGCGGCTTCGCCGCTGACAGGACGCGGAGCAAAAGATCATTCTGAAAGGACTCCTGAGCCGCCCGTCCGGACCCGCGCATAGGGTGCGGGCATGAGCGTTACGCAGGCATTGCTCGCACCGATGGTCGCCGCGGGATCGCCCCGACCGTTGATCACGCACTACGACGACGCCACCGGCGCCCGCGTCGAACTCTCCAGGGCCACCGTCGCGAACTGGGCGGCGAAGACGGCGAACTGGCTGGTCGACGAGTTCGACCTGGAGCCGGGAGCGCCAGTGTCGGTGGCGCTGCCCGCGCACTGGCAGACGCTGGGCGTGCTGCTGGGTTCGTGGTGGTGCGGAGCGCACGTGGTCGACGCGCCGAAGGGCGCCGAGGTGGCGTTCGTGCCTGGATCGGCGATCGAGTCGGGCGCGGGCGCGCACGTGGTGGCCGCGGTGGGGCTGGACGCGATGGGCGGGCCGGTGCGCGGGCTGCCCACCGAGGTCGTGGACTACGTCTCGGACGTCCGGGTGCACGGCGACGACTTCGCGCCGCGCAGCGCGATCCCGGGCAGCGCACCGGCGTTGCTGGGCGCCACGGTCGACGAAGTGCTCGGGACGGCCGCCGCGCGCGCGACCGAACTGGGCATCGGCCCCGGGGCGCGCGTTCTGTCCACGATGGACTGGACGTTGCCGGGCGGCGTGCTCGACGGGCTGCTGTCGGTGCTGTCGGTGCAGGGCTCGCTGGTGCAGGTCAGCAACCCGGACCCGGCGAAGGCAGAACAACGCAACTCAAACGAAAAGACGACCTTCGTCTTGGACGCCTGAATTCCCTCCGAGCTCGGCCTGCTTGGGGGCCGGGTGGCGGAACCTCAGCGTTCTTCTCGCTGCGGGATCTTTTTCCCAAGTGGCTCCGCCACGAGGGAAAAAGCCGTCCTCGCGAGAAGAACGCTGAGAACCCGCGGGTGGTCCGGTTGCGTGCGTGGTCGCTGCTCAGCGACTTCGTCGCTGACAAGACAATGCTAAGAAGGCTCGCCGACACGGCCGGTCCTCGATCGGTCCGGTCTCCGGCTGCCACCTGGCCGGAGAGCGGACCGGTCGAGCCGGGTCGCCGCCTGCGCGGAGTGGGCCCGGCCGCGGGGCTCGGCCGCCGCGGGGGCTCACCTCACGCGTCGACGGTCTCCCGGTGCGGTGCGGCGTCGCGGTTCTGGAACAGGCCCTGCAGCGTGTACTTCGTTCCGCTGAAGCCGAGGGCGAGGCTCGTCGCGGCGAGCACCAGCACGTATTCGAATCCGCCGTCGGTGGCGAAGAATCCGCTGCCGAGATGCGCGGTGACCAGCGCTCCGAGCATGACGGCGGCGAGCAGCACGCCCGCGACGGGCATCAGCACTCCGAGGATCAGCGCGAGGCCGCCGAGCAGCTCGACCAGCGCGGTGAACCAGGCCGCTGCGGCGGGCAGCGGGATGCCCATCTGCTCGAAGCCCGCGCCGACACCGGAGATGCCGTTGAGCACGAACTTCTGGTACGCGTGCAAGACGAAGGTCACGCCGACGACCAACCTGGCCAGCAGGATCGTGACGTCGCGGAGACGGTGCTGCATCAGCTCACCTTTCACAAACGCTCGGGGTATCGGCGCTCCAGCATATACGTGAACCTTCAAATAAAAGCCCGCGAGACGTCGCTCACCCCGCCTGCGCCCCAAGTTCGCCCGGACGCCGGTCGACGAGATCACCCGAACGCCGCAGCTCACCGCACCTACCCAAAGTAAGATACTGATGAGTAGCATCGGGGCGTGCGTGCAGACGAGACCTTGTTCCACCGTGACGGCGACCTCTTCGTGCCCACCGAGGCCGCGGGCAACCCGTGGGGCGAGCTCACCGGCGGCGGCCCGGTCGCCGGACTGGTGGCGCGCGCGGTCGAGCAGACCCTCGACGAACCCGACCTCTTCGTCGCCCGGCTCACCGTCGACCTGCACCGACCGGTGCCGCGCAACGGCATCGCCGTGGCCACCCGCACCATCCGCAGCGGCAAGCGGCTGCGGATCGTCGAGATCACCCTCAGCCAAGGCGGCACCGACGTCACCCACGCCACGGCGCACGTGCTGCGGCGCAGCGAAGCCGACGGCGAACCCGAGGTCGAGCGCACGCCGTTCGCCGGGCCCGGCGACCTCGCCGAGACCTCGCTGCTGCCGAGCGGCCTCGGCCTGCGGTGGGGCGTGCACGACGTGGTGCAGGTCCGCTGGGTGCGCGACCAGTTCTCCGGCTCCCCCGCCCAGGCCTGGATGCGGATGCCGCTGCCGCTGATCACCGGCGAGCGGACGAGCCCGCTGTCGCAGGTCGCGATCCTGGTGGACTGCATCAGCGCGGGCAGCCCCATCGGCACGCTGTTCGGGCCGTGGATCAACAGCGACATCACCCTGTACCTGCACCGCGAACCCGACGGCGAGTGGCTCGGCATGGAGATGGACCGCACCGTCGAAACCACCGGCATCGGCGTGACCCGCGCCCGGCTGTTCGACGAGCGCGGGCCGATCGGCACCGCGCACGAAGCCGTCCTCGCACACCGGCTGGGCTGAGCTCGCACGGCCCGCGCGATCCGGGAACGAGACGGTCCTCCCGTTGCAGATCGCATTTCACCCCGCGCATTCGTTACGTGACTAGTACTTATTTCACCGAATGGGGTCATCCTGGAGCCGGAGGCATTGTGCCCCCTCCGGCCACCTAGCAGTGTGATCGTCGGCATGAATCCATGCCGACGAACCCGCTGCGGAGGCATTGATGGACGAGCAGCTCACCTCGGAGAACTACGAAACTCCCACCCTGGTGGAAATCGTGGAATTACCCGAGAGCTCCTCGGTTAATTCATTCCCGACGTGCTCGGTGAACCGAACCGACCCAAGAATGGAATGAGCATGCGCCACCATCAATCAGGGTGGATCACCCTGCCCGACGTGCCGGGCCTGCACAAGGTGGTCGACCGATTCTCCCCGCAAGGCCGCATCGTGCTCCCGCACGACTCGGGAAATCCGTGGCTGGTAGGCCATTTCCCCCTCGACGACCTGGTGCCCGCGTCGCTCGGCCCGGTCCGGGTGGCGCTGCTGGGGCACTGCCCGATCGACGCCACCAGGCTCGCGGCCCTCGTGCGCGGGCTGCGTTCGATCACCGACCTGGACTCGGTGCTGCACCGGCTGCCGGGCGGCGTGCACCTCGCCGCCTCGGTCGGCGGTGCCGTGCGCGTGCAGGGCGGGATCTCCGGGCTGCGGCAGGTGTTCCACACCCGGGTCGACGGCGTGCCGATCGCCGGTGACCGCGCCGACCTGCTCGCGGAGCTGGCCGGCACGGGCATCGACGAGCACGCGCTGGCGCTGCGAGTGGCAGCCGGCCCCGTCGGGCCACCGCTGGACGAGCGCACCGCGTGGTCCGGGGTGCGGGCCGTGCCGCCCGGTTCGTACCTGCGGATCGAGGCCGACCGCGCGCACCAGGTGCGCTGGTGGCGCCCGCCGGAACCGGACGTCCCGCTGCGGCGCGGCGCGCGGATCACCAGGGAGGCGCTCGACGCGGCGGTGGGCCACCGCGCCGAAGGCCGTTCCGGCGCGGATCTCTCCGGCGGAATGGATTCGACCTCGCTGTGCTTCCTCGCCGCCGAGCGGAATCCGGAACTGGTCACGTTGAACCGCCGGGAATCCGACGCCGAAAACGAGCACGGCAGGCTCGCCGCCGAATCCGCCGAACAATTGACCGCCGCCGAACACCTCGTGCTGGAGCCCCGGGAGATGCCGTCCGCATTCGACGAACCCGGCATCGCGATGGACCAGGAGCAGCCGTCGCCGCTTTTCCGCGGCCTCGCCCGAATTCACCGGTCCGGGGAGTTCTTGGCCGAGCACGGCGTGCACCGCCAGCTCGCCGGTTTCGGCGGCGACGAACTTTTCCACGGGCCGCCCGGATATCTGCATTCGCTGCTGCGGAACCGGCCGGTGAAAACGATTCGGCAGCTGCGCGGTTATCGCGCGCGGCACCGCTGGCCGCTGCTGCCGACGGTGTCGGCGCTGTTCGCCGCGCACGACGTGTCGCACTGGTGGCGGGAGCAGGCCGACCACCTCACCGCAGCGCCGCGCGCGGCGCTGCCGCCCGCGCTCGACTGGGGAGCTGCACCGCTGCGCGCGGCCCCCTGGGCGAGCGCGGAGACCGTCGCCGCGGCCCGTTCGGCGTTGCGCGGCGCGGCCCTGGCCGCCGAACCGCTGTCCGCGCATCGCGGGCAGCACCAGCTGCTGGCGGCGCTGCGCACGGCGGCACCCGCGCACCGCCAGCTCGCCCGGTGCTACGCGGAATCCGGGGTGCGGCTGGAACTGCCGTACTACGACGACCGGGTGGTGGAGGCGGCGATCGCCGTACGCCCCGACGAGCGGGCGTCACCCTGGCGGTACAAGCCACTGCTGGCCGAGGCCGTGCGCGGCACCGCACCGGACGCGGTGCTGCACCGCTCGGCGAAGGCGGGCGCACCGGGATCGGGGGTCGGCGCGGACGTGCACATCGGTTTCCGCCGCAACCGCAACGCGATCCTGGCGCTGTTCGCCGACTCCGAACTCGCGGTGCACGGCCTCATCGACACCGGTGTGCTGCGCAGGCACCTGCTGGCGCCGCACGTCGAACCGAGCACCCTGGTCGCCCTGGAGCACCTGCTGGGCTGCGAGACCTGGTTGCGCGGTGTCACCCGAGGCTCCGCTGGGAGGACCGATGCACCTGCGACTGCGTCCTGACGTCGACCCCACCGACGTCACCGACGGGACCGTGCTGCTCGACGAACGCACCGGCCGCCGCTGGCGGCTCAACCGGACCGGCACTCAGGTGCTGCGCGGCGTGCTGATCGGCCAGGACGCCGACCGCATCGCCAGCGAACTCGCCGATCGGCACCGCATCCCGGCCCACGTCGCCAGGCACGACGTGACCGCGATCGTCGAACGGCTGCGCACCGCCACCCTGCTGGAATCCACCGGCCAGGGCTGACGGGGCCGGGTGAGCGCCCGCGAACACGGGCGCTCACCTGGTCGTCGGGCTCCCGTCCAGCGCGTGCTGCACGGGCCGAGACCGAAGACGGGACCGCACTGCCTGTCTTGAGCGACGTCGTTGGTCGTTGTCCTGTCAGCGGCGAAGCCGCTGAGCAGTGACCAGCTTGAGCAAGCCGACCACCGGCGGGTTCTCAGCGGCTTCCTCGCGAGGACAGCTTTTTTCCTCGTGGCGGAGCCACTTGGAAAAAAGATCCCGCAGCGAGGAAGCCGCTGAGGTTCCGCCATCCGACCCACTACTGAGGTCAGGAACCGAAGGCAGGCAGGCGATCAGGATTCGCCGACGCGGTCTTGGAGGGCCGCGTGCTTGTCGTGGACCATCGTTTCGAGGTCGGCTTGGAAGGTCGCCATCGCGGCGCGCAGCCGGACGCCCAGCTCACCCGAGTCCGCGGCGAGCGTGCGGATCGCGAGCAGCCCCGCGTTGCGCGCCCCGCCGACCGAGACGGTCGCGACGGGCACGCCGGCGGGCATCTGCACGATCGACAGCAGCGAGTCCATCCCGTCGAGGTGCTTGAGCGGCACCGGCACTCCGATCACCGGCAGCACGGTCGCGGAGGCGACCATCCCCGGCAGGTGCGCGGCTCCGCCCGCCCCGGCGATGATCACGCGCAGGCCGCGGTCGGCGGCGTCGCGGGCGTAGTCCAGCATCCGCTGCGGCGTGCGGTGCGCCGAGTACACACCGGCTTCGAAGGGCACGTCGAACTCCGCGAGGGCCTGCCCCGCCGCCTGCATCACCGGCCAGTCCGAGTCGCTGCCCATGATCACGCCGACCAGTGGCCGCTGCTGCGTCATCTCCGGTTCCTTTCCCACCCCGGCAAGCGGAGCCCGAGCCGCACCCGGCCGCCCCGCTCCCCCGTTGATCTCGTCACGTCACCGCACCCGCGCGGCCGCCCCACCCATCTCACCAGCAGCCCCGACTCACCCCGCCCCCCGGCCCACCGACCCGAACCCCCGCCACAGCAGGACGCCAAAGCCCGCCTAGCGACAAAGCCGTGCCTAGGGCTGCGAAGCCGTGCAGCAGGGCGAGCGAAGCCACGCCTGCCTCGCGGCGAAGCCGTGCTTTGGGCGGCGAAGCAAGCCTGCCTTGCGGCGTAGCCGTGCCTGTATGTGCGAAGCACATAGCCCACGTCCAAAAGCCGACCACCGGCGGGTTCTCAGTGAGCCTCTCGCGAGGACGGCGTTTTCCCTCGTGGCGGAGCCACTAGGGAAAAAGAATCCGCAGCGAGAGGCTCACTGAGGTTCCGCTAAATGACCACCCAAGCAGAACGAGCCCGATCAATGCACGAGATGACCGTCTGCCCATTCTCCGTGGGATAGGAAGTGGGCTGCGAGGTCCGCTTCGCGGCGGGTCGAGGCCATCTCGTCGCCGAGGACGGTCACGTGCCCGACCTTGCGGCCGGGGCGTTCGGCCTTGCCGTACAGGTGGACCTTCGCGTGCGGGAACCGCGCGAACAGGTGGTGCATCCGCTCGTCCACACCCATCTTCGGTTCCGTCGGGGCGCCCAGCACGTTCGCCATGACCACGGCCGGAGCGGTCAGCTCCGTGCTGCCCAGCGGGTAGTCCAGCACCGCGCGCAGGTGCTGCTCGAACTGCGAGGTCCGGGCGCCTTCGATGCTGAAGTGCCCCGAGTTGTGCGGGCGCATCGCCAGCTCGTTGATCACGAGCCCGTCGTCGGTCTCGAACAGCTCCACGGCGAGCACTCCGACGACGCCGAGCGCGTCGGCGATGTGCAGCGCCATGTCCTGGGCTTCGTTGCGCAGCGCCTCGGACGCGTCGGGGGCGGGCGCGAGGACCTGCACGCAGATCCCGTCCGACTGCACGGTCTCCACCAGCGGCCACGCCGCGCCTTGCCCGAACGGAGAGCGCGCCACCAGCGCAGCAAGTTCCCTGCGCAGCGGCACCCGCTGCTCGACCAGCAGCGGAGCGCCGCTTTCCAGGAGTTCGCCGACGACGCGCTCCGCGCTCTGCGGGGTGTTCAACGTCCACACGCCGCGTCCGTCGTAGCCGCCGCGGGCGGTTTTGAGCACGCACGGCCAGCCGTGCTCGGCGCCGAACTCCAGCACCTGCGCGACCTCGGTGATCTCGGCGAACGGCGGCACCGGCAGGCCCAGTTCGGTGAGCTTGCGGCGCATCACCAGCTTGTCCTGCGCGTGCAGCAGCGCGTCCGGACCGGGGTGCACGGCGACTCCGGCGGCGACGAGCTCGCGCAGGTGCTCCCCGGGCACGTGCTCGTGGTCGAAGGTGACGGCGTCGCAGCCCTGCGCGAACGTGCGCAGCGCGTCCAGGTCGGTGTGCGCACCGAGCTGCACGTCCGGCGCGACCAGCGCCGCCGGGTCCTCGGGGTTGACGGCCAGCACCTTCAAGGACTGGCCCAGGGGGATGGCGGCCTGGTGGGTCATCCGCGCGAGCTGCCCACCACCGATCATGCCGACGACAGGAGTACGAGTGCGATGGTCCACGAGTCGGGGAGCCTACCTGAGCTGGTCGTTTTGCTTTGGGGGTCGGGTGGCGGAACCTCAGCTTCCTTCTCGCTGCGCCCCTGGCCGGTGTGGCAGTTTTTTCCCAAGTGGCTCCGCCACGAGGGAAAAAGCCGTCCTCGCGAGAAGGAAGCTGAGAACCCGCGGGTGAGCGGCTTCTCGACGTGGGCTATTCGCTTCGCGAATACAGGCACGGCCTTCGGCCGCAAGGCAGGCTTGCTTCGCAGCAACGGCACGGCCTTCGGCCGCAAAGGCACGGCCTTCGGGCGTGGGGTTGGTCAGTCCAGGGTTCCGAGCATGGCGCAGGCCGTGGCGTGGTCCGTGGGGAGCGGTTCTTGGCGGACTCGGACGGGGCCGACCGGGTGTAGGGCCGGGTCGGCGGCTATGCGGCGGTGCACCAGCTGCCGGATCCGGTCGCAGCGGGTGTGCAGGCACGGCTCGCGGGGGGCCAGGACCGCGGCCGTGTCGGAGCGCAGCAGCGACACGGTCTCGCCCGAGTCGAACACCTCCCGGAGCACGTCCGCGGCCAGCACCATCGCCATCATCAGCGGATAGCCGCCCGTGTCCGCGGAGATGTCCAGCGACACCGTGATCAGCACGTGGTCGGTGTCGACGGGCCTGCCCGCCGCGAACGCTCCCCGGTACACCTCGTGCAACCGGGTGCGCAGGTAGGACGCCGTGGTCAGGCCCGTCAGCGGGTCCTGCACCTCGCGCCCCACGGTGTACTCGGCCTGCACGTCGGCCCAGCCGAGCGCCAGCGGGCGCAGCAGCCAGGCGGGCACCGCGTCATGATCGGGCGAGACCAGGCCGTCCGTGCCCTCGTCGATGCTCACCGCGTGCAGCGCGGCCACGTCCAGCAGCGCCTCGGACAGCCCGACACCGGCCTCCGCGCGCGCCGCTCCGAGCCTGCCCAGCGGCTCGGTCAAGTCCTCGCCCAGCGCCACGGCCCGGCACACCGCGTCCACCGCCCGCACGCCCCAGTCGCTCGGGAACGGCCAGCCCGCGGCGAGGCTCGCCGTGCGCCAACGCATCCGCAACGCCCGATCGACCCCGTTGCAGCCCTGAATCCAATTGCTCATCCTGACCCCCTTTCACCGGGGAGACGACCTGCGCCTTCGGTCATGACGGAACACTGGGTGCACGGCGCTCGGAGGCGTCGATCACAATGGTCGGGGCGCTGATTCGCATCACGTTGGCGGATCGACGGCCGGTGGCGCGAATGGTTCGATAAAGCCGATCTGCTCCGATCGGCGGTGTCCGGACAGGGCCGGTCGCCGGACCGCGCGGTCGCGCCACGGCCCGCCGAGACCCCGCCCCGGCCGGAGTGCGCGTCCCGACCAGGGACTGCGCACCGGGTTCTCCTGGCCCGCGGAACCGAACAGCGACCGACGACCCCGAACGATGGCAACCCGGACAGGGACCACACAAAGGAAGGTGCGGCGTGGCCACAGCCCCGGCCGAAGCGCAGGGTCCCAGCGACGGCGAGCTGATCGAAGCCGTCCGGCACGGTTCGACGGAGGCCTACGGGACGCTCTACGAACGCCACGTCGCCTCCGCGCACAACATGGCCAGGCAGGTCGCGAGATCGCAGGCCGAAGCCGACGACCTGGTGTCGGAGGCGTTCGCGAAGGTGCTGTCCACGTTGCGCGGCGGACGCGGCCCGACCACCGCGTTCCGCGCCTACCTGCTGACGGCGCTGCGCCACGTCGCCTACGACCGCACCCGGCGGGAACGCAAGGTGCAGCTGGCCGAGGACGTCACCGAGGTCTCCGGTGCCGAGGTGAGCGTGCCGTTCACCGACACAGCGCTCGACGGCCTGGAGCGGTCGATGGCCGCGCGCGCCTTCGCGCGGTTACCGGAGCGCTGGAAGACGGTCCTGTGGCACATCGAGGTCGAAGGCGAGACGCCCTCCCAGGTGGGCCCGCTGCTCGGGCTCACGCCGAACGGGGTGTCCGCGCTCGCCTACCGGGCCCGTGAAGGCCTGCGGCAGGCGTACCTGCAGGTGCACTTGAGCTCGCTGGACGACGACGAGCCCGGCGTGGCCTCCTGCCGCGCCGCGGCGGACCGGCTGGGGGCGTGGACGCGCGGCGGCCTGTCGAAGCGGGAGACCGCGCAGGTCGACAACCACCTCGACGGGTGCGACCGGTGCCGCGGGCTGGCCGCGGAGCTCGCCGACGTCAACGGCGGCCTGCGCGCGGTGATCGCTCCACTGGTCATCGGCGCGGGGGCGAGCGCTTACTTGCTGTCCGGCGGCGGCACGACGGCCGCCGCGGCCACCGCGGGTGCGGGGGCCGGTGCCGGTTCGGCGGCGAACGCGGCGAGTTCGGTGCCACGGCAGGCGGTGTCCGGCGTCGCGGCCTCGACCGCGCTGGGCCTCGCGGTCGCGCTGGCGCTGACCTCCGGCACCGCTCCGATGCAGCCGGTGGCCTCCGCTCCCCCGCCGCCACCGCCGCCCGCGGTCGCACCGCCGGCCCCGCCGTCGCCGCCCGCTCCGCAGCAGCCCGCGCCGGAGCCCGTTCCGGCACCCGCGCCGCGCCCCGCGCCACCGGCTCCGGTGCCGACGCCGAAGCTCGACGCGCACGGCCCGACCGAGCCGCTGACGCTGGTCCCCGGCGGCGACCCGGCGGCCCTGCCCATCACCGTGCGCAACTCCGGCACCGGCCCATCCGAGCCGGTCACGGCGATGCTGACGCTGCCCCCCGGCGTCAGCTCGGAGATCCCCGGCGTGACCAGCACGCAGGCCGGTCCCGCCGGGACCGCGCCCGCCTCCGCCCGGACCGCGGCCGCCGCCGGTGGGCCGCCGGTGCGCTGCGAGAGCTGGACGGGCGGGGTGCAGTGCAGCTCCGAACGCGGCCTGAACCCCGGCGAAGCCCTCACCTTCGACCTGCGCACCACGGCCGCCGCGGACGCCACGGGCGGTCAGATCCGCGCCCGCGTCCTGGCCGGCACCGACCTGGACCTGCCGCTGTCGGCGATCCAGGTCCAGATGCGCTCCGGCGACGGGGTGGACGTGGCGCTGTCGACGACGCCGCACCCGGTGCACGACCTGCTGCTGGGCGAGGACGTCCCGGAGGGCCCGCCGCTGCGCCTGCTGCTGGACGTGCGCAACACCGGCGTCACCCGGGGCCGCGCGGAGGCCGTCGCGCAACTGCCGGACGGCGCGCACGCGCTGGGGATTCCGCCGGAGTGCGCGCTGCTGCCGGACGGCGACGAGCTGCGCTGCTCGGCGGAGCTCGACCCGGGCGAGTCGTTCCGGGGCAGGCTGTGGCTGACGGCGCTGCCGGTCGAGCCGAACGGCTCGGCGAACGGGGAGGAACGCGAGGTCACCATCCCGGCGCGGGCGCGGCTCGGCACCGCCGCCGACAGCGCGGAGCTCACCGCGCTCCTCTGGTACCCGTGGAAGCCGAAGCCACCGGAGTGCCCGCTGCCGCCGGACTGGCCGTTGCGGCCGCCGGAGCCGGAGTCGTGGCACTGCTGGATCCCGCCGTGGCCCGATCACCCGCACTTGCCGGAACCGCCCGAGTCCCCGGAGCCCACCGGCACCTCGGAACCACCGGAACCGGCGCCCCCGGAGGAATCGGTGCCCGCCGAGGACCCCGAACCGCCCACCTCCGAACCGGCCCCACCGCTGCTTGCCCCCCCTGCTGCACCCGACCCCGCCCGCTCCGCCGCCCTGGCACGAAACCTGGTGGCCCCTACCCAGCGCCCCCGGACGCTGACCACCGCAGTCACCCCCGGCGAGCAGCGTTCTTCGTCGTTGTCCTGTCAGCGGCAAAGCCGCTGAGCAGCAACCACCCTGCCCACCGGCACCGCAGCGGGTTCTCAGCGTTCTTCTCGCGAGGACGGCTTTTTCCCTCGTGGCTGAGCCACTAGGGAAAAAGATCCCGCAGCGAGAAGGACGCTGAGGTTCCGCCACCCGCCCCCCACGCAGACCGAACACGAGAACAGACGCCGGTTAAAATCGCGGAGATGTCTGTCGTGGAAGCCGTACTGGCCCGTGTTCCGCGCCCGCTGCGGGATCGTGCGGTGCGGCACCGCGAACTGGTCAAGTTCGCGATCGTCGGGGCGAGCACGTTCTTCATCGACTCGGCGATCTTCTACGCGCTGAAGCTGACGATCCTGGTGCCGAAACCGGTCACCGCGAAGGTCATCGCCGTGCTGGTGGCCACGATCGTGTCGTACGTGCTGAACCGGGAGTGGTCGTTCCGCACCCGCGGCGGGCGCGAACGCCACCACGAGGCCGCGCTGTACTTCCTGTTCAGCGGTATCGGGGTGGCGCTCTACGCCGCGCCGCTGTGGTTCTCCCGGTACGCGCTGCACCTGCAGACGCCCTACACGAGCAGGTTCGTCGAGGAGATCGCCGACTTCACGGCCGCGCAGGTCGTGGGCCTGATCCTGGGCATGGTGTTCCGCTGGTGGGCGTTCCGGAGGTGGGTGTTCCCCGCCGACGAGGACCCGGACGACGTGAACCCGACCGGCGGGGACCGCACCGGTTCCGGCGGCGCGGAGGGGTCGGCGAACACCGATGCCGGGGACGCGGCACCGGCCGCCGAGTCCGACCGGAAGGCTCAGCGGGGCCTGGACTCGATCTTCCACGGCACGCCGAGCACGTCATCGGCCCTGGCCACCGGCAAGAAGATCTCGAACAGCGCGGGGCGGGCCTTGCTCAACTCCAACCGGCCGCCGTCGGCCTCCACCAGCGCCCGCGCCAACGCCAGGCCGACCCCGGTGGAACCGCCCGCGGAGAAACCGCGCTCGAACACGTAGGGCACCAGCTGGTCCGGCACGCCCGGCCCGGCGTCACCGACCTCCACCACGACGGTCCCGCCGCCGTTGCGCGCGGTGAGCGTCACCGTTCCCTTGCCGTGGCGCACGGCGTTGTCCAGCAGCACGCCGATGGCCTCGCGCAACCGCCCCGGCGTCGCCCTGGCCAGCAGCCCTTCCGGCACCCGCTGGCGCAGCGCGCGGCCCTGCGAGCGCAGCGGCTCGCGCCACTCGGCAGCGGCCTCCGTCAACGCCTCCGACACGTCGAGCGGTTCCGCGTCCCTGGCCCGCGCGGCCGTCGCCGCCGCCAGCAGGTCGTCGAGCACGTTGGACAGCCGCTCCGCCTGCTCCAGCGCCGCCGCGGCCTCCTCGGACACCTCCGGATCGGGCGCGGTCGCCAACGCCTCCAGCCGCAGCTGCAACGCGGTGAGCCTGCTGCGCAGCTGGTGCGACACGTCGCCGACGAGTTCCCGCTCCCGCTGCACCAGCTGCGACAGCGCCGCCCCGGACGCGTCCAGCGCGTCGGCCACCCGGTCCAGCTCCGGCACCTCGTGGCGCTTCGGGTCCGCCCGGAAGTCGCCCGCGCCGAGCCGCGCCGCGCGCGCCGCCACGTGCCGCAGCGGGTCCGCCAGCCGCCGCGCCGTCAGGCCCGCGACGACCATGCCGGTGCCCGCGGAGAGCACCACGAGCAGCAGCACGAGCCCGGCCACCTGGAACTGCTGGGTCCGCACCGGTGCGCTCGGCGCGGACAGCGTGACGGTGCCGCTCTGCACCATCGGCACGCTCTCCGTCAGCGGCGACGTGCCCGGATCGGAGCCGTAGACGTACTCGTGGTCCTTGGTGCGCACCATCAGCCGCGCGTCCCGCGGCACGGCCAGCAGCACCGATTCCACGTCGATCGGATGCCGGGAGGCGACCTGCTCGTCGAGGGAGGTCGCGATCTGCTGGGAACGGGTGGACAGGTCGGCGCGGGTGAAGTCCTCCACCAGCTTCAGCGCGGTCACGCCCAGCGGCAGGCCCAGCACGACCGCCGTCACCGCCACCGCCAGCAGCGTCGCGATCAGGATCCGCCGGTACACGGGGGTCCGTCAGTCCGCGTTGAAGCGGAACCCGACACCGCGCACGGTGGCGATCCGCTGCTCGTCGGCCCTCCCGTTGCCGTCGCCGAGCTTCCGGCGCAGCCACGAGATGTGCATGTCCAGCGTTTTGCTGCCCTTGCGGCTGGCTTCCGGCCACACCTCGTCGAGGATCTCCTCGCGGGTCACGACCTGGCCCGCGTGCTGCATCAGCACCCGCAGCAGCTCGAACTCCTTGTTCGCGAGGCCGACCTCCTGCTCGTCGACGAGCACCCGGCGCGCCGTGAGCTCCAGCCGCACCCCGGAGGCCTCCAGCGTCTCCGGAGACCCGCGGCGCAGCAGGGCCCGGATGCGGGCCATCAGCTCGGCCAGCCGGAACGGTTTCGCCACGTAGTCGTCGGCGCCCGCGTCGAGCCCCACGACGAAGTCGACCTCGTCGGTGCGCGCGGTCAGCATCAGCACCGGCAGCCCCCGGCCCTGCGCGCGCAGCCTGCGGCAGACCTCCAGCCCGTCCATCTCCGGCAGGCCGAGGTCGAGCACCATCAGGTCGATCCCGCCGGAGGACGCCTCCTGCAGCGCCGAAGGGCCGTCCTCGATGACCTGCACCGAATAGCCCTCCCGCTGCAATGCCCTCGACAACGGCACAGCAATGGCTGGGTCGTCCTCGGCCAGCAGCACTACGCTCACGCACCCCACCCTAGAGGTCGGTCATGATCAGGTTGGGCTCCTAGGCGGTTAGTGGTGCCCGCGCGGTCTGGTAACCGCACCGCAGCGGGCGTGGCGACCCGCCGAGCGGAGCGCGGCGCGGCGGCTCAGTAGGGTTCGGCGGGTGACCAACGTCGATGATCTGGAACTGGCGCTGCGGCTCGCGGACACCGCTGACGCGATCACCTCGGACCGGTTCCGCGCCCGCGATCTCACCGTGGACCGCAAACCCGACCGGACGCCCGTCACCGACGCCGACCTCGCCGTCGAGGACGCCGTGCGCGCGGTGCTCGCCGAGCAGCGCCCCGACGACCGGGTCGCCGGGGAGGAGCGCGGCGGGGACATCTCCGCGGCGCGGACCTGGGTGCTCGACCCGATCGACGGCACGAAGAACTTCCTGCGCGGCGTGCCCGCCTGGGCCACCCTGATCGCGCTCGTGCAGGACGGGACGCCGACCGCCGGGGTGATCAGCGCTCCCGCGCTGGGCAAGCGCTGGTGGGCGGCCGCCGGGCGAGGCGCGTGGACCGGGACGAGGGAGGCCGCCGAGCGGATCTCGGTGTCCGGCGTGCGGGAGATCTCCGACGCCTACGCCTCCACCACGCACCTGGGCAGCTGGGTGGAGCACCACTCCCGCGAGTCCTACCTGCGGCTGGTCGACGCGTGCTGGGAGAACCGGGCCTTCGGCGACTTCTGGCAGCACTGCCTGGTGGCCGAAGGCGCCATCGACATCGCGGCCGAGGCGATCGTGAACCCGTGGGACGTGGCCCCGGTGCAGATCATCGTGCAGGAAGCGGGCGGCACGTTCACCGACCTGAGCGGCCAGGTCGGCTTCCAGGGCGGCTCGGCCCTGAGCAGCAACACCCACCTGCACGGCACCGCGCTGGAACTGCTGCGGCGCTGACCGGTTCGCGCTGCGGGCGGTGGCGCGCCACCGCCGGGCTCGCTCCGGAGTCAGGGGGCCGGGGTGCCGTGCGGAGGTGTCGCCGGTTCCCGGGGCGCGGTGCCCGCGGGCGGCCGGGTCGCGGAGTGGTCGGGATCGGTCGGGCCGATGACGCCGCGCAGCGCCTGGGTCCAGGTGAGGCGACCGAACAGGTAGAAGCAGGCGACCTGCTCGCTGCCGAACCGCGCCCAGTCGTAGCGGTTGCCCTGCTCGCGCCAGAACACCTCCCAGCCGGGCACGCCGTCGATCTCCTCGCGCAGCAGGCACCAGGTGTGATCGGCCTCGGTGCCGAGCGACACGAGCTCCGCCGGGACGCCCATGGCCGTCAGCCAGCCGAGCATCGATTCGGTGTTCACTGCGCGATCTCCTCCGTGGCCTCGTGCCTGTCCCCGCGCGGCGCGGCGCGGTCCGACATCGGTCGGGTCGGGCGCTCCGGCGGTGCGCCGCGCTCCGCCGCCGCGGGTTCGCCGCGATCCGGCGCCGCGGGCTCCTCGCCGCGGTCCGCCGCGTCGATGACGTCGCGGTCGAGCCGCAACGTGCCCGCTTCCGCCGCGAGCCGCGCCGCCGTCAGCTCCGCGAGGTGGCCCAGCGCCACCAGCTCCGCCAGCGAATGCGTCAACCGGTACCGCACGCCGCCACCGGCCCCGCCGAACCACGCCGCCGACACCGCCCGCCACACCGGCAGCGGCCGCAGCACCCGGTACCGGCGGTACGGCAGCTCCAGGTACTCCGGCGGCAGGCTGCGCCGGGTGAACGCGGTGCCGTCCGGCGCCGCGACCCGGCCGGTGCCCGAACCCAGCGCGTCGAGCACCGTGTCCGGAGCCAGCACGATCGGCTCCGCCTGCTCCGCGCAGCCCTCCGGCACCGACTCCGACGCGGGCCAGCGATGCCCGGCGGGGCCGGTGTACCGGCGTTCCCATTCGAGCTCGCCGAGCTCGGCCAGCGGATCGTGGCCCGCGGTGAAGTCGCCGGGGCGCTCCGCTCCGACCGGTTCGTCCTCGGGGACCGGGACCTCGCCGGAGCGCACCCTGGCGAGGGCGTCGCGATCATCGACGAGGTCCGCACGGGGATGGTCCCGGGGCGGGAACCTGCGTCCGGCCAGCGGATCCACGGCCGCGTCCGGAATCGGCAGCTCGCGGCTGGCGCTGGCCGCGGCGACCGGGAGATAGCCGATCGGGAACTGGTGCAGCATGAACGCCACGGTCTCCTTGCGGTCCCCCTGGCGAGGGCGAACGTCGGCGTGCTGCTCCGCGGGCCCGCCCGGCCGCTGCCCGAAGTGCTGGTGACCGGGCCGCGGCCCACCCGGACCGGGCGCGGGCCCGCGCTGGTCGGGCCGCGCCACCTGGCCCTGCGGCCCCGGGCGACCGGGCTGGTCCGGCCGGTTCGGGTGCGCCGCGCGACCCTGCCGACCGGCCTGGTTCGGCGTCGCCGGGCCCGCGTGCCCCGGACCGCGCTGCGGAACCTGCTGCGGAGCGCCGCCCTGCTGACCGGGCGGCCGTCCGGACTGCGCCGGTGCCGACCGCGGTACTGGCCCGCCCGCTCCGCGCGGCGACCGTCCCGGCGCACCGGCGAACCCGCCCGCCTGCGCCGGTCCGCTCTGCGCCGCCGACGACCACGCCTGGCGCACCGGATGCGGTGCGGTCACCGAAGCCGGGTCGACGTCCCCCGGCCCCCACCCGGCGTGCGGCGCGCCGGAACCGCGCACCTGCACCGACACCGGACCCGTGTGCTCGCCGTCGCCGCGCCACGACCCGTCCGCGCCGCCGATCCCCCGCGACGGCGCCGAATCCACGTCCGCACCGGTCGTGCCCGACGCCACGTCCTCGTCGGCACGACCTGCCGGCTCGTCGTTGACCACGGCCACTCCCCTCTCCGCACACGCCTTCGGCGCCGCTGGGCACCGCTTCGGTCGAGCACCGCCGGAGCGCGCCCGCACGTGCCGCGCCGAGCACGTGGGACCGGGCAACCCGTGGGACGCACGCCGCGCGTAGATGGTTCCACGTCGATCCACTCCGCCCCGAGCCGGACCACGGCACCGTCCGCCACCCGGCGCAGCCGGGGCTGCGATGATCCGGGGCATGGTGGCGATCGCGTACGACGACCTCACGCCCGGCCGGGTCTTCGACCTGGGCACGGTGCGGATCGACCGGGACGAGATGGTGGAGTTCGCCCGGCGCTTCGACCCGCAGCCGTTCCACTTGGACGAAGAAGCGGGCAAGCGCTCCGTGCTCGGCGGCCTGTGCGCCTCCGGCTGGTACACGTCCTCGCTGTGGATGCGGGCCTACGTCGACCACGTGCTGGCCGACTCCACCTCGCAAGGATCACCCGGCGGCAACGAGCTGACCTGGTCCGCTCCCGTGTTCCCCGACGACGAACTGCGGTTCGGCATGACCGTCAACAGCGCACGGCTGTCGAAGAGCAAACCCGGCCTGGGCCTGGTGGAGATCACCGGAACAGCCGACCGCGACGAAGAACGCGTCATGCGCTTCACGTTCCTCGGAATGTTCGGCACCCGCGCGTAAGCCCGCGCCTTGGGCGGCGAAGCCGTGCAGTGGACGAGCGAAGCGAAGTCTGCCTGGCGGCCGAAGGCCGTGCCGTGGGCGGCGAAGCCAGCCTGCCTCGCGGCCGAAGGCCGTGCCGTGGGCGGCGAAGCCAGCCTGCCTCGCGGCCGAAGGCCGTGCCGTGGGCGGCGAAGCCAGCCTGCCTCGCGGCCGAAGGCCGTGCCGTGGGCGGCGAAGCCAGCCTGCCTCGCGGCCGAAGGCCGTGCCGTGGGCGGCGAAGCCAGCCTGCCTCGCGGCCGAAGGCCGTGCCGTGGGCGGCGAAGCCAGCCTGCCTCGCGGCCGAAGGCCGTGCCGTGGGCGGCGAAGCCAGCCTGCCTCGCGGCCGAAGGCCGTGCCGTGGGCGGCGAAGCCAGCCTGCCTCGCGGCCGAAGGCCGTGCCGTGGGCGGCGAAGCCAGCCTGCCTCGCGGCGAAGCCGTGCCCGTATTCGCGCAGCGAATAGCCCACGCAAGCAAGGTGACCACCCGCGGGTTCTCAGTCGGTCTCTCGCGAGGACAGCTTTTTCCCTCGTGGCGGAGCCACTCGGGAAAAAGATCCCGCAGCGAGAGACCGACTGAGGTTCCGCTACCCGGACACCCCAGCAACACCAGCCGTGGAAGCAATCAGTAAACCCGACATTCCACGCACCACCGAAACCACACGCCCAGCCGGGGAAGGCTCTAAAACCCCCACGTCAAGCCGAACCCGACTAGGGCCGCAAAAGCGCGGGGCGGGGTTCTTCAGGTGAGGGCTTTGACCACTCGGGAGGGGCTGGGGCGCCCGAGGTGTTCGGCCAGCCAGGTGCTGGTGGCCGCCAAGGCCCGGAGGTCTACGCCGTGGTGGATGCCCAGGCCGTCGAGCATCCAGATCAGGTCTTCGGTGGCCAGGTTGCCGGTGGCGGACTTCGCGTAGGGGCAGCCGCCGAGGCCGCCCGCCGAGGAGTCCACGGTGGTCACTCCTTGGCTGAGTGCGGCGTAGGTGTTCGCCAGCGCTTGGCCGTAGGTGTCGTGGAAGTGCACCGCCAGCTGCGAGACCGGCACGCCCGCCGCGGTGAACGCCCGCAGCACCGACTCCACCTGGCCCGGGGTGGCGACGCCGATGGTGTCGCCGAGCGAGAGCTGCGCGCAGCCCATCTCCAGCAGCCGCCGACCGGCCGACACGACCTGCTCGACCGGCACCGGCCCTTCCCACGGGTCGCCGAACACCATCGACAGGTACCCGCGCACCGCGATCCCCTCGCCGACCGCGCGGTGCACCACCGGCTCGAACATCGCGAACTGCTCGTCCAAGCCCCGGTTCAGGTTGCGCCGGGTGAAGGACTCGGTGGCGGCGGCGAAGATCGCGATGTCGCGCACCCCCGCCTCCAGCGCCCGGTCGAGGCCGCGGGCGTTGGGCACCAGGACCGGGTACCGCACCCCGTCCCGCTCCTCCAGCCCGGCGAGCACTTCGGCGGCGTCGGCGAGCTGCGGCACCCACTCCGGGCGCACGAAGCTGGTGGTCTCCACGATGCTCAGCCCCGCGGCGCCGAGCCGGTGCAGGAATTCGAGCTTCACCTCGACCGGGACGACGCCCTGCTCGTTCTGCAGCCCGTCGCGCGGACCGACCTCCCAGATCGTCACCGCGTCCGGCAGCCCGGCCGGCTCCGGCGACGGCACCCGTGCGGGCAAGCCCAGGTCCAGGGTGCTCATCGGCGTTCCCACCTCTCCTGGTCGTCCTGCTCGGACTCGTCGTTGACCTCGCGGTAGAGCAGCGTGTGCACCCGCTCCACCTTGGGGATGTCGTCGAACTCCAGCGGCTCGTCGGACGCCGACTCGACGATCAGCGTGCCGCAGCCGAAGAGGCGGTCCACGATGCCGTGGCTGAACCGGACGCTGTTGATGCGCCACATCGGGATGTCCACACCGGTGCGGGTGAACACGCCTTCGCGCACCATCAACCGCCGCGAGGTGACCACGAAGTGGGTCGTGCGCCAGCGGACCAGCGGCGCCAGCGTCCACCAGATGATCAGCACCCCGCCGACCGCGCCGAGGGCGATCCACAGCGGCACGTTCCAGGGCAGCTCGGCGGCCAGCGCCGCGAGGTAGGAACCCCCGCCGACCACGATCAAGAACAGCACCACCGGGACGACGAGCATCTTCCAGTGCGGGTGCGTGTGCACCACCACGTACTCGTCTTCACTCAGCAAGCCGTCCGGATATGCCACCGGAGATCCCTCCCTCAATCACCACCGTCGATCACGCTACCCGCCCGGGATGCGTCGCGGGACGCGCTGCGCAGCGGGTCGAGCGGCGGAACCCGGGCGGCGGTCCGGGTGCGCGGTCGCTGCTCGGCGACCCTGCCGCTGAGCAGGACGAACGGGTCGAGGACGTGCCGGGCGTCAGCTCGGGCGGAGGTGGACGACGTCGCCCGCCGAGACGGGGGTGCTGGCGCCGTCGACTCCGCGCACCACCAGGCGTCCGCCCACGTCGATGTCGGTGGCCGTGCCGAGCAGGTCGTTCCCGCCGAGCTCCACCCGGATCCGCTGCCCGAGCGTGCCGCACAACCGCTGGTAGCGGTCCAGCAGGCCGCTCGCCACCACGTCCCCGTCCGCCGCGCGCCACAGGTCGTCGGCGGCGGCGAGCGCGGTGAGCAGGCGGACCGCGAACTCCTGGCGGTCCACGGCGACCCCTTGCTCGGCGAGCGAGGTCGCGGGCAGCCCGCCCGCTCCCTTCGGCAGGTCGTCGGCGCCGTGGTGGACGTTGACGCCCATGCCGAGCACGATTCCGAGGCCTTCGGCGGTGCTGACCGCTTCGGCGAGGATGCCTGCGGCTTTGCGCCAGCCGTCCCCGTCGCCGAGCAGCAGGTCGTTGGGCCACTTCAACGTCGCGGACACCCCGAACATGTCCCGCACCGTCTCGGCGAGCGCGACACCGGCGATCAGCGGCAGCCACGCGAGCGCGCTCTGCGGCACCGCCTCCGGGCGCAGCACCACGCTGACGTGCAGGCCGTAGCCGCGCGGCGAGATCCACGAGCGCTGCAACCGGCCGCGACCGGCCTGCTGCTCCTCGGCGAACAGCACCGTGCGGTCGGCCGCGCCCTCGCCGACGGCGGCGACCAGGTCCGTGTTCGTCGACCCGGTCACGGTGACCACGTCGAGCGCCGAGTACGGACCCTCGTCCACCAACCGCCTGCGCAGGTCCGTCACGTCGAGCAGAGCAACCATTCCCCCAGGTTACGAGCGCTCACCGCCCGGCCCGCCACCGACCTGGGCCACCGCCCCCCGAACGCGGCACGGCCGCGGCGCCGAGTGCGCGCCGCGGCCGTGCCCACCTCGCCCCCGCTCCTGACCAGCGGGTGCGGGCGTCGATCAGTAGGTCAGGCCGAAGCCGAGCGGGAACAGCGGCTGCTGGCCGTCGCCCGCGTTGATGGGCTGCTGGTCGAACGAGCCCATCCAGGTCATCGGCAGCTTCCCGCTCGGGGCGTGGTCCCCGAACAGCACGTCGGCCACGCCCTGGCCTTCGGTGCCGGGCAGCCACGACGCGAGCAGCGCGTTCCAGCCCTCGACCTCACCGCCGATGTCCAGCGGACGCCCGGACACGGTCACCACGACCACCGGCACCCCGGATTCGCGCAGCTTCGCGATGGTGGCGAGGTCCTCGTCGTCGAGCTTGAGGTCCTCGGGCCGGTCGCCTTCGTACTCGGCGTAGGGGGTCTCGCCGACGACCACGACCGCGGCGCCGTAGCTGTCGTCGATGCCTTCGCCGTCGCGCGAGTAGGTCACCTCGGTGTCCGGAGCGGCCTGCCGGATGCCGTCGAGGATCGTGGTGCCCTCGGTGATGTCCCCGCTGGAGCCCTGCCAGGTGATGGTCCAGCCACCGGTCTGGTTGCCGATGTCGTCGGCGTTCTTGCCCGCCACGAACAGCTTCCCGCCGTCCTTGGACAGCGGGAGCACGCCGTCGTTCTTGAGCAGCACCTGCGATTCGCGGACCGCCTCGCGGGCCAGCTCGCGGTGCTCGGCCGAACCGACCGACGGCAGCAGGTCGCGCTGCGCGAAGGGGTTCTCGAACAGGCCCAGCTCGAACTTCTTGGTGAGCACCCGGCGGTTCGCGTCGTCGATGCGCTCCATCGGGACCTGGCCGGAGTCGACCTCCGCGCGCAGGTACTCCAGGAACAGCTCGTGGTTCTCCGACATCATGATCATGTCGAGCCCGGCGTTGACGGAGTCCCGCACCTCGTCGCGGGTGAACTCCTCCTCCTGGCCGTCGATCTTGTCGATCGCGTCGTAGTCGGACACGACCAGGCCGTCGAAGCCGAGCTCGTCCTTGAGCACGTCGGTGACCAGGTAGCGGTTGGCGTGCAGCTTCACGTCGTTCCAGCTGCTGTAGGACACCATCACCGAGCCGACGCCGCGGTCGATCGCGGCCTGGAACGGCGGCAGGTGCACGTCGCGCAGCTCCTGCTCGCTGAGCTCCGCGTTGCCCTGGTCGTCGCCGCCGGTGGTGCCGCCGTCGCCGATGTAGTGCTTGGCGGTGGCCAGCACCGATGTGGGCGAACCGCCCAGCTGCTCGCCCTGCAGGCCGGTGACCGCGCTCGCCATGGCCGTGACCTGCTCCGGCGTCTCGCCGAAGGATTCGTAGGTGCGTCCCCAGCGGTCGTCGCGCGCCACGCACAGGCACGGGGCGAAGTCCCAGTCGATGCCGGTGGCGGCGACCTCTTCGGCGGTGGCGGCGCTGATGCGCTGCACCAGGTCGGGGTCTCCCGCGGCGCCGAGGCCGATGTTGTGCGGGTAGATCGTGGCGCCCTGCACGTTGTTGTGCCCGTGCACCGCGTCCACGCCGTAGATCAGCGGGATGCCGAGCGGCGTGTCCAGGGCGGCGCGCTGGTAGGCGTCGTACATGTCCGCCCACGCCTCCGGCGTGTTCGGTTCCGGAGCGGACCCGCCGCCGCTGAGCACCGAGCCCACCCGGTGCTTCGCGGCCTCCTCCGGAGGTGCCGCGACCCGTTCGACCTGCACCATCTGGCCGAGCTTGTCGTCCAGGGACATCCGCGACATCAGGTCGTCGACCCGTTCCGGGATGGGCGCGGTGGGGTCGCGGTAGTCGATCGGGTCGGCCATCGCCGGCGCCAGGCCGGTGGTGAGCAGTGCGATCGTCGCCAGTCCGGCGGTGGCCAGCGACGATCTCCGCAAGCGGTTGCCCCGCATCCGTTCTCCTCCTTGAGAGCGTTCCGAGCGCGCGTTCGGCGATGAAGCCCGCGCTCCGGCCAACCTATGGGAGCGCTCTCACGCCTCCTACCTCCAAACGGAGCCCGCTCTGGACCGATTTCGGGCCGGAGTGAACGGACCGTTCGCCCAACGGGATGGGACCAACGGTCCGTTCACTCCCAACCCGAACTGAGTCAACGGCCCGTTTGCCCAATCCCATGGGACGAACGGTCCGTTCACTCCCGCGGCCACACTTTCGGCAGTGGTCTGGACATGATCTCGGCACCTAAGCTGCCGTGAAGATCATCGGAGGTGGCCGTGCCGACATTCGCTTCCCCGCGCCGAGCACCGGCGCTCCTGCTCTGCGGCGCGCTGCTGGCGCTGACCGCGACACCCGCCCTCGCCGCGCCAGGAGCACCGGCCGACGCCGCGCGACCGGCACCCGAACCGCGCAGCCAGCCCGTCTTCGCCGACGAACCCGTGCGCGAAACGGTGTGGGTCGACACCGGGCTGGACGGCGACGGCGACGGGACGACCGACCGGGTCGCCGCCGACATCGCCCGGCCGCGGACCGACGCGCCCACTCCGGTGATCATGGACGCGAGCCCCTACTACTCGTGCTGCGGACGCGGCAACGAGAACGAGCTCAAGACCTACGACGACGAGGGCCGCCCGGTCGGCTTCCCGCTGTTCTACGACAACTACTTCGTGCCGCGCGGCTACTCGACGGTGCTCGTGGACCTGGCGGGCACGAACCGCGCGCAGGGCTGCGCCGACGTCGGCGGCGCCTCCGACGTGACCTCGGCGAAAGCCGTGATCGACTGGTTGAACGGCCGCGCGAAGGGCTACGACGCCGCCACCGGCGGAGCCGAGGTCGGCGCCGGCTGGTCGACCGGCGACGTCGGCATGATCGGCAAGTCCTACGACGGCACGATCGCCAACGGCGTCGCCGCGACCGGCGTGGAAGGCCTGCGCACCATCGTGCCGATCGGGGCGATCAGCTCCTGGTACGACTACTACCGCTCCGACGGCGTCTCCTTCGGCGCCGACCCGAGCGGGCTGGCCGAGACCGTCGAGGACGGTGGCAGGCCGGAGTGCGCCGCCGTCAAGCAACGGCTCGACGAAGGCGCCCCGGCCAACGGCGACGTCACCCCGCTGTGGACCGAGCGCGACCACGTGCCCGACGCGGCGAACGTGACCGCGAGCGTGTTCGCGGTGCACGGCCTCAACGACCTCAACGTCAAGACCATCCAGTTCGGGCAGTGGTGGGACGCGCTGGCCGCCCACGACGTGCCGCGCAAGGTGTGGCTGAGCCAGACCGGCCACGTCGACCCCTTCGACTTCCGCCGCGCCGAGTGGGTGGACACGCTGCACCGCTGGTTCGACCACGCGCTGCTCGGCATGGACAACGGCATCGACGCCGAGCCCGCCGCCAGCGTCGAACGAGCCCCGGACGAGTGGTCCGACGAGCCCTCCTGGTCCGGCGAGACCGCGGCTCCGACCGCGCTGCACCCCGTTCCCGGCGAGACCGACGGGCTCGGCGGGCTCACCAGCGCCCCCGCTCCCGCCGACGCGCGCGCCTCGTTCACCGACGACCCGCGGCAGGACGAGTACGCCTGGGCGCAGCAGCCCGACCAGGCGTCCCCGGCGCGCTCGCTGTTCACCAGCGCCCCGCTGCAGGAGGACCTGCGGCTGGCGGGCACCGGGTCGATCTCGGTGACCGCGAGCCCGTCCACCTCCAGCGCGCACCTGTCGGCGGTGCTCGTCGACTACGGCCCCGCCACCACCCGCGACCACCTGGGCGACGGCGAGGGCATCCGCACGCTGGAGACCGAGTCGTGCTGGGGCGAGAGCCGCGACGGCGACGACGCCTGCTACCGCGACACCGAGGCCACCACGGCCGACGTGGACTACCGGATCGTCTCGCGCGGCTGGGCCGACCTGGCCAACCACGAGTCGCTGGAGCAGGAGTCCCCGCTGACGCCCGGCGACCCGCACGAGATGACGTTCCGCCTGTCCACCGCCGATCACGTGATCCCCGCCGGGCACCGGCTCGGGCTGATCATCGCCGGTACCGACGGCGCGTTCATCACCGCTCCGGACGAACCCGGCCGGGTCGACCTCGACCTGGCGGGCACCGCGGTGTCGCTGCCGATCGTCGGCGGATCCGGTGCCGCGGTGAAGGCCGGGCTCGACGCCCCCGCGACCGGCACCGCCGCGGTCCGGCCGGAACGCGCACCGGCCCGCCCCGAGATCCACCTCAACGGCGGCTCCTTCACCGGCTGAGCGGCGCGAGGCCTGCCCGGCACCCCGCCGGGCAGGCCCGCTACCGCAGGATCAGCCCGTGACCAGGGACAAGCCGTAGGCGCTGAGCGCTTCGCCGACCGGCTGGAAGTACGTGGTGCCGCCCGACGAGCAGTTCCCGGAGCCGCCCGAGGTCATGCCCTGGGCCTGGTTGCCGCTGATGAACGAGCCTCCGGAGTCACCCGGTTCGGCGCACACGTTGGTCTGGGTGAGCCCGCTGACCGCGCCTTCCGCGTAGCGCACCGTCTGGTTCAGCGCCTGCACGGAACCGCAGTGCCACCCGGTGGTCGACCCGGAGCGGCAGATCGACGAGCCCGCGGGCGCCGTGCCGTGCCCGGTGACGACCCGCGCGCTGCCGTTGTACATGTCGACCCACGGCCGGGCCGTCCAGCTGCTGTTCGCCGACACCCACGCGTAGTCGTTGCCGGGGAACGAGGAGCCCTGGAAGGAGCCGAGCGCGGCCTGGTTGTATCCGGAGGCCGAGGTCCCCGGGGTGCCGCAGTGCCCGGCGGTGACCATGCCGAAGCCGCCGCTGGAGGTCCGGACGGGGAACCCGACCGAGCAGCGACCGCCGCCCATGTAGAACGCCTGGCCGCCGACCAGGTCGTAGAGGGTGCGCGGCGCTTCGGCGACCTCGTCGACCCGGATCGGGGCGTCGGCGGCGACGTCGGCGAGGTAGGTCTCGGTGGCCGCGTCCCTGGCGCCTTCGCGGACGTTGACGACGACGGTGTTGGCGATCTCGTCGACGTACCAGCCGGTGACCGACGCGGGCGCGGTGCTCTCCGCGCTGTCGAGCTCCGCTTTGACGGCGTCGAGTTCGCCGCTGCTGTGCGCCACGACCCGGGCTTGCGCTCCGGTGGAGCGCACTTCGGCGAGCTTCGCGGCGTCGGTGACGCCGACGACGAGCTTGCCGAGTTCGGCGTCGAAGTGCGCGCCGCCGAACGCCGCGCCCAGCGAGCCGCGGACCTGCTGGTCGATGTCCCGCGCCGCGTCCTCCTGGGCCAGCCGGGTCTGCGCCTGCTGCGCGGTCAGGCCGAAGTCGCGCTGCATGGCCGTGATCAGTTCGGGGGATTGCGGTGGGGGCGCGGCGACGGCGGGCATCGCCCACGCGGTCACGGTGCCCGCGGCGAGCAGCGCCGCACCTGTCAGCCGAAGGGTTCGCTTGCGACTCATCGTTGGTCTCCCTCGATATCCGCGATGACGGGTGGAGCCGGCCCGCGTGCTCGGACGTGATCGGCGTTCGAGCGCGCGGGAACGCGGACGGACGTCCGCGATGTGGGGGGAAGTGCTGACCGGCCGTTGGGGCGGGCCGGGTTCCGGAAGGAAGTTGATCCACGTGGAACCGAGCTGGTCGTTCGCGGACCGGTGAGCGCCGCCGGTGTCCGCAAGAAGGACATTAGGAATCTTCCGCCTGAACCAGGCACCGCCATTAGAGCTATGCCGTTCACTGGGAACGCACGAAACCGCACCGCACAGGCTTGTGCTCGGCGGTCGGCGACGGCACGGGGAGGCGAGCGCGGCACCCGGGATCGCCGCGGTCGGCGCCGACTACAGTCGGCCCGTGCGTTTTGTGCTCGCTTCCGCGTCCCCCGCCCGCCTCGCCGTGCTGCGCGCCGCCGGCATCGACCCCGTGGTGCGCGTGTCCGGGGTGGACGAGGACGCCGTCGCCGCCGCGCTGACCGCCCCCGCGCCGGGCGAGCTGGTCACCGCGCTGGCGCTGGCCAAGGCCGAAGCGGTGCTGCCCGACGTGGACGGGGACGCCGTCGTCGTCGGTTGCGACTCGATGCTGTCCATCCACGGCGAGGTCGTCGGCAAACCGGGCGAGCCGGAGATCGCGGCGAAGCGCTGGCGGGCGATGGCCGGCGGCACCGGGGAACTGCTCACCGGGCACGCCGTGGTGCGGTTGCGCGACGGCGAAGTGGTGGCGCGCGCGCACGACCACAAGGTCACCGTGGTCCGCTTCGCGGAGCCGAGCGAGGCCGAACTGGAGGCCTACGTCGGCACCGGGGAACCGCTGCGCGTCGCGGGCGGGTTCACCCTCGACGGCCTCGGCGGCTGGTTCGTGGAGGGCGTGGACGGCGACCCGTCGAGCGTGATCGGCATCAGCCTGCCCCTCACCCGCGGCCTGCTCTCCCAAGTCGGCATCAGCGTCACCGACCTCTGGACACCCCAACAGCACTGACCGCCCGCGATTTCTCGCGAAATTGAACGCGCCCGGCGCGTCGGACACCCCTGTGGACAACCGTCGTAGCCGCTCACCGCGGGTGCCGGGGCCGCGGAAGGCGGGTTTCACCCCGTTCAGGTGGTGCAATTTCTCGCGAAATCGCGGGAATGGTCCACAACGTGACCGCGGGCGTGTCGGACGAGCCGCCCAAGATCGAATGCTCGGGCGGGGCGCGCTCGACGAGCCCGGGAGCCGGAGCCGGGGCGTCCACCCCGCACGGAACCGCTGGTGAACGTGAACACAATTCGGTTAATTCGGGATGGTCTGGACCGAGCACCGGGTTACAACTGTTCGCGATGGGAGCTCAGCGGCGTTATCTGACTTCACGCCTGCACGTCGATCTGCGACGGCAGGCCAGCAGCGTCTGTCCCTGACCGGACCTCCCCGGCCGGTGATCCACCGGCCGCGCGTCGCGGTCGCCGCAGCCTGAAGTCCCAGCGCGCTCCGCCGCGGCACCGCCTCCAGCGCACCCTCCCCCGGCGCCACCACGCGTCGCCTCGCGAACCTCAGGAGATCCCTGTGTCCACCACCCCTGCGCCGGAACGGCGACGACTCCGGTTCAACCCGAAGTACTTCGCCGTGGCCGTCGTCGCCTCCCTCGTGCTCGGTGCGCTGCTCGGCTGGATCGCGAAGTCGACCGGAGCCGAGTGGCTGATCACCACACTGGACACGATCGGCTCCACGTTCACCAACCTGCTCACCTTCACCGTGCTGCCGCTGATCTTCACGGCGATCGTCGTGGGCATCACGAGCCTGCGCGCCGTCGGCGGCGGGCGGACCGCGGCCCGGCTCGGCGGCAAGACCGCGCTCTGGTTCGCGATCACCTCGCTGATCGCCGTGGTCATCGGCCTCGCCGTCGGGCGGATCATCCAGCCCGGTCAGGGCCTGGTGCTCGAACCCGACCCGGAGCGGCTGAAGTCGATCGGCGAGAAGACCCAGGGCTCCTGGCTCGACCTGATCAACGGACTGATCCCGAGCAACCTGGTGAGCGCCTTCTCCGAGGGCGAGACGCTGCAGGTGGTGTTCGTCGCGCTGATCATCGGTGCCGCCGCCTACAGCCTCGGCGACACGGCGAAGCCGTTCGTGGACTTCAACCGCTCGGCGTTCGAGGTCATCCAGCGCGTGCTGGGCTGGATCATCCGGCTCGCTCCGCTGGGCACCCTCGGCCTGATCGGCAACGCCGTGGCCACCTACGGCAACGAGTTCTTCGCGCCGCTGCTCAAGCTCATCGGCGCCACCTACCTGGGCTGCGCGCTGGTGCTGTTCGTCGTCTACCCGGTACTGCTGCGGTTCGTGGCGAAGGTGAGCCCGGCGACGTTCTTCGCGAAGGCGTGGACGGTGCTGCAGTTCGCCTTCGTGTCCCGCTCGTCGAGCGCGAGCCTGCCGCTGAGCAGGCAGACCGCGGAGAACCTTGGGGTCAGCAGCTCGTACGCGAACTTCGCGGTGCCGCTGGCGACGACGACCAAGATGGACGGGTGCGCGGCGATCTACCCGGCGGTGGGCGCGATCTTCATCGCGAACCTGTTCGGCATCCAGCTGGGGCCGGTGCAGTACCTGACGATCGTGGCGGTCGCCGTGTTCGGTTCCATCGCCACCGCCGGGGTCACGGGCTGGTTCACCATGCTCACCCTCACCGTGAGCGCGCTCGGCTTCCCGCCGGAGGTCGTGGCCACCGGCATCGCCGTGGCCTACGCCGTGGACCCGATCATGGACATGGCGCGGACCGCGACGAACGTGGCGGGCCAGATCGTGGTCCCCACCGTCGTCGCCCGCGGCGAGGGCCTGCTCGACGACGAGGTCCTCAACGCGCCGAGCGCACCTCCGCTGCTGGCGTCGGACCGCGCCGCCACCGCCTGAGGCGAGGTGCCCTCCGGTCGCCCGGCCGGAGGGCACCGCCGTCCTGCGTCCGGCCGCCGGAGAACTGCTCCCGCACCGGCGGATCCACCGCGGGACGGCGCCTAGGATGGCGAGGTGCGTGAGAGGGACAAGAACCTGCGGATCGGCGATGCCGAACGGGAAACAGCGATCACGCTGCTCGGCGACCACCTCAGCTCCGGCAGGCTGGACCTCGTCGAATACGACGAGCGCTGCGCCCGAGCCGCCGCCGCCCGCAGCAAGGCCGATCTCCGAGCGCTGTTCACCGACCTCCCCGCCGCCGGCGCGGCGCCCGCCGGAACCTGGTCCCCGGACAAGGCTCCCGCGCGGCCACGTCCCCGCACGGAGATCCTGCTCGGACTGGGCGGCGCGGCGCTGCTGCTCGTCCTCGTCGCGGTGACCCGCGATCTCTGGCTGCTGGCGTTCCTCGGGGTGTTCGTCATCGCATGGGCGCTGCGCAGGCGATGACGACTCGCGGCGCGCGACGGAGTTCACCCGAGACCGACGCCGCCTTCGTTACGGTGAAGCTCATGCAAAGCTCGCGGACCGCCACAGCGCGGAGCGGCCGGACGTCGGCCGGGCGGCTGGGCGGAGTGTGCGCGGCAGGACTGCTCGCCCTCTCCGGATGCGGAATCCTCCGGTCCGAGCCCGCCGCGGAGACACCGGCCCCTGCCCCGCCTCCGCCGCCCATCCCCACTTCGAGCACGCCGCCGCCTCCGCCGCCCCGGCCGTTCGAGCTGACCATGACCGATGTGGACCCGTGCGAACTGCTCACCGAGGACCAGCGCGGGCAGCTCGGGTTCAACCGGGACCCGCTGGCCGACACCGAGGGCGGTTTCGGCGACGCCCCCACCTGCAGCTTCCGCAACACCACGGCGAAGGTCGGGGCGCGGCTGTCGCTGATCACCACCGAGTCGATGAGCGTGTGGACCGACGACACCGCCCAGGTGCAGGCCACGCCCGTCGTGATCCACGGCTTCCCGGCGCTCGTGATCAAGACGCCCGACCTGGACCTGTCCTGCAACGTGGCCGTGGACGTCGCCGAAGGCGAACACCTCGACGTGCTCTACCGCGACGACGGCGGACAACCCGCCCCGCCGCTGGACGCCCTGTGCGCCGGGGCGCAGCGCGTCGCCGAGGACGCCGTGACCTCGCTGGCCGACCCGGCGCCGGAGACCTCGGACACGTCGGCGTCCTCCGAGGACGCCGCGGAGTCCACGACCTCCGAGTCCTCGGAGCCACTGGTCACCCCCCGACCGACGGACTGAACGCGCGCACGAGCGCCAACGTCGTGCCGCCGATCAGCCGATCGGCGTTGATACTCACCGCGTTTGGAGCACTCCCCACCGTGACGAATAGTGATTAGAGTGAGCGCGGACGTTTTACCCGTGGGAGGGAAACCCCGTGCCGCTGTATTCGCCGTCGGGGGACGGCTCGCCGGATTACACCGCGCCATCGGGACCACCCGGCGCCGGTGGATCGATGCGGGTCGAGCCCACCGCCATTCCGGGCCTCGTGAGCGCCTTACAGTCCTCGCTGGACCAGGTGGGCGTCGAGATCGAGCACGCCATCACCGAGCTGCGCATCCGGCCGTGGGCCGGGGATCCGATCAGCAGCACCGCGGCCGAGCAGTTCAACCAGCGCTCCGTCGGCGGCGACCAGGACGCGCTGACCGCGCTGTGCGGCTACCGCGACCAGCTGCAGTCGGCCGCGGAATCGCTGCAACTGGCCAACCAGCACTACCAGGACACCGACGACGTCAACGCGGTGCGCCTCGGCGGAGGGTGCTGACCGTGACCGGTGCGATGGGAGGCGGAACCCGATGAGCGATCATCGCTGGCAGGGCTACCGCCACGAAGAGCTCTACGAGCAGATCCACCAGGGACCGGGTGCGGACGGTTCGACGGATTCGGTGCGCCGCTGGAGCGAGCTGACCCGGACCCTCGGCAACATCGACGGCGATCTCGCCGCGGCGCTGAACTCCGCCATGTCGGGCTGGCAGGGCGACGCCGCCGAGAACGCGCGCGGCGGGATCCGGCCGCTGGGCGACTGGGCGTTGCAGGCCCAGCAGGCCGCCGAGCTGATGCGGGACCGCACCGAGCAGCAGGCCACGTTCGTCGGCAAGGCGCGCGCGGACATGCCGCAGCCGCAGCCGACGACCACCGAGGACCCCGGTAGCGCGATCACCGGTCTGGTGCACCTGTTCGGCGGGCAGACCGACTACGAGGTCCAGGAGGCGAAGCAGAACGCCGCCGAGCAGCGCGCGTTCGAGGTGATGCGGACCTACGAGGCCTCCACCCAGGCGAACACGACCTCGCTGGCCTCCTTCACGCCGCCGCCGCAGGTCGTCGTCGACGGTCCGGCTTCCTCCCCCGGCGCCCCGAAGGCGTGGCAGCAGCCGGGCATCACGATCAGCTGGGGCGGCACGCCGGTGCCCGCTCCGCGCGCCGCACCGGGTTCCACCGCCGGCGTCCAGGGCTCGCGCAGGCAATCCGGGCGCGGCGGCGGGCGCGGCGCCGAACGCGGCCGGACCCACCCGACCGGTTCGGGCGGTGGCCGGACGCGGCGCCGCGACGACGACTCGGTGGACCGCGCGGTGACCGAGCGGGTCGGCGACGGCACCGGATTCTTCGACGAACCGCAAACCCTGTCCCGCCCGGTCATCGGCGGGGACCTCGACCGATGATCGACGGCGCCGCCCTCGCGGGGGCGGGCCCGGTCCGGTTGTCCGCGTTGGAGTTCGACGTGCTCGTCGAGCACTTGGGACTGGACACGATGCCGCTGGTGCTGCGGGTTCCGTCGCCGGGACGCACCTGGTCGGAACGGGCGGAGCTGGCGGAATCGGTGTGGCGGGCGCTGGGTTCGCGGCGGCTCGGCGATCGCCGCGACCTCGATCCGGCGCTGGAGCGGATGCTGCGGCTGCTCGCCCATCCCCGCTCCGAACTGGACGGGCGGACCTGGTTCGACCGCAGCGTCCGGGTGCTCGCGGCGTCCGGCGTGCCGGACGGCAGCGGCGCGGACGCGGTGCTGGTCGTCAAGGACGAGGACGCGCTGACCTTGCGGCCGGTGTCGGCATCGGGACTGGCGCGGGAGGCGACCTCGGTGCTGCCGGTCCTGGCGGCCGGACCGGGACGGTCGGTGACGGTGCGCAGCGCGGACCTCGACGAGGCCGCGGCCGGGACCGGCGGGAACACCGAGGCGTTGGAAGGCGAACTGGTGCGCCGCGGCGTGCGCGGCGACGACGCGGAGATGCTGACGTCGATGGTCCGCGAAGCGGGAGCGCGCGGTCAGTTCGGCGCTGCGGCGCGTGACCGGCTGGGCCGCCGGGTGCGGGCGCAGCGGGTCGTCGGCTTCTTCGACACCCCGCACGGCCGCTACGCGCAGCTGCGCCGCGACTCCCCCTCCGGCGATTCCTGGAGCACGATCGCCCCGGCCGATACCCGCCGCATGACCGCCCACGTCGAAGAACTGCTCACCGACCTCAGCTGAACGAACGCAGCGGACCGCCCGTCCACGAAGGACGAACGGTCCGCTGCGCGCCCGATGAGCCAGGAAGGGCCTTCGTCAGCTGCCCTGCCCCATCAGCGGCGGAGCCGCTGAGTAACCAGCCTGGGCCCTCAGTGAGAAAGCCGCTGACGGCTGCCTTTGATCTTGCCACTCCAGGTGAGCGACGTCGTTGGTCCTTTTCCTGTCAGCGGCGGAGCCGCTGAGCAGTGACCGGCTTGGAACGACCACCGGCGGTTCTCAGCGGTTTCCTCGCGAGGACGGCTTTTTTCCTCGTGGCGGAGCCACTTGGAAAAAAGATCCCGCAGCGAGGAAACCGCTGAGGTTCCGCTGAGCGACCCCTTCGCAGGCCGCCCAGAACATGACTAAGCGATCGGTTCGGTCAGTTCTGTTCGGACTTCTGGTGCTGCTGAGCGCTTCGCGTCCGCGGCCTCGTCGTCGGGCTGCGTCTGCGAATCCCGCTCCGCTTCGACGCGCGCGGTGTACACCTCGACCTCGCGGGCGATGCGCGCCTCGTCCCAGCCGAGCACTTCCGCCATCAGGCGAGCCACCGCGTCCGCCGACTCGACGCCGCGGTGCGGGTACTCGATGGAGATGCGGGTCCGCCGCGTCAGCACGTCCTCCAGGTGCAGCGCGCCCTCGTGGGTGCACGCGTACACGACCTCGGCCTGCAGGTAGGCGGACGCGGCCGGGACGGGCTTGAGCAGTTCCGGCCGGTCGATCGTGGGCGCCAGGACCTCGTGCACCTGCGAGCCGTAGCGGTCCAGCAGGTGCCGGATGCGGTACGGGTGCACGCCGTGCGCGGTCGCGATCTGGTCGGCCTGGTTCACCAGCGCGTGGTAGCCGTCGGCGCCGAGCAGCGGGACCTGGTCGGTGATCGAGGAGGCGACCCGTCCGGACAGGTCCGGAGTCACGGCGTCCACCGCGTCGGCCGCCATCACCCGGTACGTCGTGTACTTGCCGCCGGCGATCGCCACCAGGCCCGGGGCGACGCGGGCCACCGCGTGCTCCCGCGAAAGCTTCGAGCTCTCGTCGCTCTCGCCCGCCAGCAGCGGGCGCAGCCCGGCGTACACGCCTTCGATGTCCTCGTGCTTGAGCGGCGTGGCCAGCACGGTGTTGACGTGCTCGAGGATGTAGTCGATGTCCTTCTTGGTCGCCGCCGGGTGCGCGAGGTCCAGGTTCCAGTCGGTGTCGGTGGTGCCGACGATCCAGTGCCCGCCCCACGGGACGACGAACAGCACGGACTTCTCGGTGCGCAGGATCATCCCGGCTTCCGAGACGATGCGGTCGCGCGGCACGACGATGTGCACGCCCTTGCTGGCCCGCACCCGGAACCGGCCGCGGCTGCCGGACAGGCGCTGCAGCTCGTCGGTCCACACGCCGGTCGCGTTGATCACGGTTTGCGCGCGGACCTCGGTCTCCTCACCGGTCTCCACGTCGCGCAGCTGCACGCCCGCGACCCGGTCGGCTTCCCGGAGGAACCCGGTGACCTGGGTGGAGGTCGCCACGACCGCGCCGTAGCGGGCGGCGGTGCGGGCCACGGTCATGGTGTGGCGGGCGTCGTCGGACTGCGCGTCGTAGTAGCGGATGCCGCCGATGAGCGCGTCCCGCTTCAGCGCGGGCACCATGCGCAGCGCACCGGCCCGCGACAGGTGCTTCTGCCCGGGGACGGAGCGGGCGCCGCCCATCGTGTCGTACATCAGCAGCCCGGCCGCGGTGTACGGGCGTTCCCACACCCGGTGGCTCAGCGGGTACAGGAACGGCACCGGCTTGACCAGGTGCGGGGCGAGGCGCGTGAGCATCAGCTCGCGCTCCCGCAGGGCCTCGCGGACCAGGGAGAACTCCAGCTGCTCCAGGTAGCGCAGGCCGCCGTGGAACAACTTGCTGGAACGGCTCGACGTGCCCGCCGCGAGGTCGCGCGCCTCCACGAGGGCGACTCGCAGTCCGCGGGTGGCGGCGTCCAGCGCGGCGCCGGCGCCGGTGACTCCGCCGCCGATCACGACGACGTCGAACTCCTCCGACCCCAGCCGTCGCCAGTTGCGCTCCCGGTCGCCCGGACCGAGCCTGCCCTGGGCCTCTTCCGAGGCGCGGGTGGCATCGGTGGCACCGGTCGTTGCGGATGATTTCTCGTCGTGGGACACCTGGCGTCCTCCTCGCTCGAATCGCGATCACCGCCGACCCGCGCCCCATCGGCACGTTCCGCGGTGGTCATCATGCCCGGCCTGCGCCTTGCACGCCTGCCGCGCCATTGCTGCTCGGACCTGCTGCGGCCAGGTCCTTCTTCGACGTTTCCGCATGGATGTCGCCGGTCCGCCGGACCGTCGCCCCGCGTTGCACGAGGACCTCGATCTCGGCGTCCGGCGTCGCCGAATCGACGATCACCATGTCGAACTCCTCCGCGGGCGCGACCGCGTGCAACGCGCGCCTGCGGAACTTCGTGTGGTCCACGTAGAGCACTCGGCGGCTGGCCGCGGCCAGCATCGCCTTCTTGATCTGCACCATCTCCTGCTGCGGGTAGCAGCAGATCCCGTCGGTGACCGCCGAGACGGACATGACCGCGAGGTCCACCCGCAGCCCGCGCAGCGCGTCCAGCGCCATGCCGCCGACGAACGCGTCGGCCCAGGGCAGGTAGTCGCCGCCGATGGAGATCAGGTGCACGCCTTGGTGCGCGGCCAGTTCACCGAACACCCCTCGATGGTTCGTCACCACGGTCAGCGGCGCGCGCTCCGGCAACCGCCGGGCCAGGTAGACGCCGGTGGTCGAATCGTCGAGCACCAGGGCCTGGCCCGGTTCGATCAGCTCGGCCGCCGCCGCCGCGAGCTCGTCCTTCTCCGCCTCGTTCTGCTGCATCCGGTATTCCGAGGCGGCCTCGTAGAGCAGCGAGGACGCCGCGGAGACGTAGCCGCGGTTGCGGTGCACGAGGCCTTGCGATTCCAGATCGGCCAGATCCCGGTACACGGTCATGGCGCTGGCGCCCACCGTCGCGACCAGGTCGTCGATGCGCAGCGAGCCCTCGGCCATCACCAGCTCGGTGATCCGGCGTCGCCGGTCCTGCTGCTTTCCGGACGGGCGTCGACCGGACGTAGCGGACATCGTCGTCCCCCTCACCGCCGTATCCCCTGCGGGGACTTCCACCATTGGATGCCCATCCTCCTGGCCGAACCCGCGCCCGACCGTCGCGCCTCGCGGCACGAGCGCCGCTGACTTCGGCTTCACCGTACATCGCGATAAAAACACCATCGCAAAGCTATTGCAATGTTTGTTTTCACATGCCTAATGTGACCGTGTTCTCCGGCGCGTCCGGCCGCCGGAGCGGCTCCAACGGAGGAGGTCGACGTGCCCATGCCCGCAACCGGGACTCGCCGCCGACCCGTGATCCGGCACCCTCGCCAGGCCGACCGGAACCACTCCGCCCGACCGATCGCGACGCGCCCTCCCGCGCTACCCGCACGCCGGACGATCAACGCACACCCGACCGCGCCGATGGCGCCGCGACGAGGGGACCTGGGACATGAGTCTGGGTGAGATCTTCCTCTGGGAATTGATGGGAACCGCCGTGCTGACCCTGATGGGCTGCGGGGTGGTCGCCAACGTGACCTTGCGCAAAGCGCTGGGCAACAACGGCGGCTGGCTGCTGGTGAACTTCGGCTGGGGCTTCGCCGTGTTCGCGGGCGCGAGCATCGCCGAACCGACCGGGGCGCACATCAACCCGGCCGTCACGCTGGGCCTGGCCGTCGACGGGCAGGTGCCCTGGAGCCAGGTGCCGGTCTACATCGTCGCGCAGCTGATCGGCGGCACGCTCGGCGGCGTGCTGTGCTGGGCCGCCTACAAGCTCCAGTTCGACACCCACGACGATCCCGAGGGCACCCTCGGGATCTTCAGCACCGCCCCCACCGTGCGGAACACGACGTGGAACCTGGTCACCGAGATCATCGCCACCTTCGTGCTGGTGCTGTGGATCATCCAGACGCCCGGTTCCGGGCGTGGTGACGACGGCGCCTTCAGCTTCGGCAACGACGCGCTCGGCTACGCGGCGGTCGCGTTCATCGTGATCGGGCTCGGTGCCTCGCTCGGCGGGCCCACCGGCTACGCGATCAACCCGGCCCGCGACCTCGGTCCGCGCCTCGCCTACGCGCTGGTGCCGATCCGCGGCAAGGGCCCCGCGGACTGGGGCTACTCCTGGATCCCGGTCGCGGGCCCGATCATCGGCGGCGTCCTGGCGGGCGCGCTGGCACTGGTGCTGCCCGCGACCTGAGCGCGCTCCCGTTCCGCGCGAGCGCACGCCGCGCGGAACGGGGCCGCCCGCCGCGGTCCGGGGCGGCCGATCGGCGCACCGCAGGTGGCGTCGGAAGGCTGCCCCGCCGGCCTGCGCGGGTGACACTCACCCCAGGCCCACCACGCACATCTCGGAATCCATCGAAAAGGACGACATCATGGCCTCCTACGTCGCCGCGATCGACCAGGGCACCACCTCCACCCGCTGCATGATCTTCGACCACGGCGGCCGGGTGGTGGCCGTCGACCAGGTCGAACACCGGCAGATCTTCCCGAAGGCCGGCTGGGTCGAGCACGACCCGGAGGAGATCTGGAGCAACACCCGCCAGGTGTGCGCGGGCGCCCTGGCCAAGGCCGACCTGGTGACCTCCGAGATCGCCGCGGTCGGCATCACCAACCAGCGCGAGACGACCGTCGTGTGGGACAAGACCACCGGCAAGCCCGTCTACAACGCCATCGTCTGGCAGGACACCCGCACCGACACCATCGTCGGTGAGCTCGCCGACGAAGGCGGGCAGAACCGCTTCCACGCCAAGACCGGCCTGACGCTGTCGCCGTACTTCTCCGGCACCAAGATCCGCTGGATCCTGGACAACGTCGACGGGGTGCGCGCCCGCGCCGAGAAGGGCGAGCTGCTGTTCGGCAACATGGACACCTGGGTGCTGTGGAACAGCACCGGTGGCCCCGACGGCGGCCTGCACGTCACCGACCCCACCAACGCCTCCCGGACCCTGCTGATGGACCTGGAGAAGCTGGAGTGGGACGAGGACATCTGCCGCGAGATCGGCGTGCCGACCTCGATGCTGCCGGAGATCCGGTCGTCGTCGGAGGTCTACGGGCACTTCCGCGAGCGCGGCGTGTTCGGCGGGCTGCCCATCGCCGGGATCCTCGGCGACCAGCAGGCCGCGACGTTCGGGCAGGCCTGCCTGTCGCCCGGTGAAGCCAAGAACACCTACGGCACCGGTAACTTCCTGCTGCTCAACACCGGAACCGAGCCGGTGCTGAGCAACAACGGGCTGCTCACCACGGTCGGCTACAAGATCGGCTCGAACGACACCGTGTACTGCCTGGAGGGCTCCATCGCGGTCACCGGGTCGCTGGTGCAGTGGCTGCGGGACAACCTCGGGCTGATCGGCACCGCGCCCGAGATCGAGCAGATCGCGCGCAGCGTCGAGGACAACGGCGGCGCTTACTTCGTGCCCGCGTTCTCCGGCCTGTTCGCCCCGCACTGGCGTTCCGACGCGCGCGGCGCCATCGTCGGGCTCACCCGGTTCGTCAACCGCGGTCACCTGGCCCGCGCGGTGCTGGAGTCCACGGCGTTCCAGACCCGCGAGGTCATCGAGGCCATGAACGCCGACTCCGGGGTGCCGCTGAAGTCGCTCAAGGTCGACGGCGGCATGGTCGGCAACGAGCTGCTCATGCAGTTCCAGGCCGACATCCTCGGCGTCCCCGTGATCCGCCCGACGGTCAGCGAGACCACCGCGCTCGGCGCCGCCTACGCCGCCGGGCTCGCCGTCGGGTTCTGGGCCGGGGAGGACGACATCCGGTCCAACTGGGCGAAGGACAAGCAGTGGGACCCGGTGATGCCGGAAGAGCGCCGCGCCCACGAGTACGCCCAGTGGCAGAAGGCCGTCACGAAGACCTTCGACTGGGCCTGAGGACCGGCCTCGAAGACGGGATTCGAGGTTGCACCGACCGCCGGCGGGCCGAGTGCCCGCCGGCTCGCGGCTCCTCGGTGCGCGGGCGCCCTCCGCACCGGGGAGCCGCCTCATCCCCTCGGCTGCGGCCAGGTCATGTCGGTCGTGACCGTCATCGGCTCGCCGGTCACTTCGATGCGGCGCGGCTCGTTCGGTTCACCGCTGGACATCACGACCAGCACGACCCCGATCAGCGCGGCCACCGCGACCGCCCAGGACACCGACACCTTCGGCATGCGTCCCCCTCAGCCCGCCGGCACCGTGCCGGCCCGCTACCAAGGTCGCCGAAGTCGGCCGACTCGTTACTCCGGCCGCCTCGGCAGGCCGGACGCGGTCAGCCGCCACACCAGGTGGGTGCCGGAGCCCGCCGGTGCGAGCTGGTCCTCCGGAACGGGACACCGGTCGACCTCGATGAATCCCAGGGACTTCGGGATCGCCCCGCTGCGCGCGTTCGCCTCGTCGTGCCAGATCTCCAAGCGGTCCGCGCCCAGCCGGAAGCCCTCGTCGATCAGCGCGATCACCGCCCGGCGCATGATGCCGCGCCCCTCGAAGTCCCGGTGCAGCCAGTAGCCGATCTCCAAACCGCCGGGCCCGATCCGGCTCATCAGGCCGGCCGCCCCGATCACCTGCTGGTCCGGGCCGAGCACCGCGTAGTTGAAGGCCGTGCGCTGCGCCCAGTCGCGGTCGTTCTTGCCGACGAAGTCGGCGGCCTCCTTCATCCCGTAGCCGGGCTTCGCCCACGGCAACCACGGCCCCAGGTGCTCCAGCGACTCCGTCACGAGCCGCAGGACGACACCGGCGTCCTCCAGCCGCCACCGGCGCAGATCCACTCCATCGTGGTGCAGTTTCTCGTGCGGCTCCATGCCGCAGGAGTCTGCTGCACTCCGCCCCCGAGCGGTACCGGTTTTCCCACGCCCGCCCCGGCCGGCTCCGTCCGGCGGGACGACCGGCGAGAACCGACCGCCCCTCACCACACCGCGTAGGGGCCGATCTTTGATCCTCGTCCTGTCAGCGGCGAAGCCGCTGAGCAGCGACCACGCACGCAGCCGGACCACCCGCGGGTTCTCAGCGGTTTCCTCGCGAGGACGGCTTTTTCCCTCGTGGCGGAGCCACTCGGGAAAAAACTGCCACACCGGCCAGGGGCGCAGCGAGGAAACCGCTGAGGTTCCGCTGAACGACCACCTACGCAGGCCATTCCGAAAGAACCTGCTCGACGACGTCGGCTGCCGTGCGGGCACCACCGGCTTCCTGGATCTCCTGCCGGATGGCCCGGGACCTGGCGAGCAGCTCCGGGTCGTCGCACACCTGGTCCAGCGCCGCACGCAGCGCCTCCGGGGTCGCCTGCTCCTTCGGCAACCGCACCCCGATGCCGAGCTGCTCGATCCGCTCGGCGTTCGCGAACTGGTCCGCGGCCTGCGGAATCGCGATCATCGGCACGCCGGAGTACAGGCCTTCCATCGACCCGCCCATGCCGGCGTGGGTGATGAACACGTCCGCGTGCGACAGCACGTTGAGCTGCGGCACCCACCGGTGCACCTCGACGTTCGCGGGAATCTCCCCCAATTCCGCCGGGTCGACGACCTTGCCGATGGTGAGCACCACCTGCCAGTCGAGACCGCCGAAAGCGGCCAGGCAGGAGCGGTAGAGCTCCAGCTGATCGGTGTAGGCGGAGCCCATCGAGATCAGCAGCACCGGCCGCTCGTCGGACGGTTCCCATGCGCCTTGGGAGGAACGCTCGGTCAGCATCGGCCCGACGAACGTGTACTCGTCGGCGACCGAATCGCCGTTGTACTGGAACGAGCGCGGAATCGCGACGACGCAGCGCTCGGGATCCATCGTCGCGAACGTCATCGGCACGCCCTGCGCGGCGAAGAACTCGTCGGCGCGGGCGTGGACCGCTTTGAGCTCCGGGGTGTCCTGCGAACCGAAGACCTCTTCGATCCCTTCGAACCGCACGTGCGTCGAGGACAGGCAGATCGCCGGGACGCCCCACTGGTGCGCGAGCACCGGCGCTTGCAGTGCGCCGATGTCGTAGACGATCAGGTCCGGCCGGTCCTGGTCGTAGGCGGTGGCGAGCTGCGCCCGCACCGCGATCATCTCTTCGACGAACAGCAGCACGGCGGCGGCCTGCTCGTCCGGCCACTGCTCTTGGGTGGCCGCGGAGGGCAGCGTCGACTCGTAGCGGACCGGCGTGGCTCCGACTTCGGCCACCTGCGGCACGAAGTCCTCGGTCACGGCGTAGGTGACGCGGTGGCCGCGAGCGGTCAGCTCGGCGACCAGCCCCAGGCCCGGGTTGATGTGGCCGTGCGCGGGCACCGCCATGAAGGCGATGTGCGCACGCTCGTTCGGCACGTGATCCATTCTGATCCACTCCACGATTCGGGAAGCCGTCCCCGCGCGCGGGGACGAGCTCGGAATGTCGGCGAGCACCTGCGCGTCGAACCGGCCCCGGAAAGCGGGCGGCGCGCGGCGCGGTTCAGCCGCAGGCGGCGAACTCGCGCGGGCACGTCACGGGTGACGTTCTTCCGCAGGTGGGCGGAGATCAGAGGTAGAACTGGTGCCAGAACATGCCGGAACCGTAACCGGGCCGCACCGGGGCCGTCGCGTCATTTTCGCCGCTGCGCCGACCAGCGGTGACCGGTTCAGGCGGTGCGCTCGGCGATGGCGTCCTCGACCATGCGGCGGGTCTGCCACAGCTCGTTGCCGTTGACCTCGTCGCGCAGCGCGACCAGGTCGGCCATGGTGGCTTCCGCCGGTCGTCCCAGCTTGTCGAGGCTCTTGAGCAGCCCCAGCTGGGCCAGCGCCATGCCGCGCGGTTCCCGGATGGCTCGGAACTTCCCGTGCGCGTCCCGGTAGGTGCGGGCGGCGTCGCCGTACCGGCCGGCCCGGAAGTGCACGTTGCCGCGCATCTTGCGGTTGTAGGCCAGCGCGCTGGAGAGGTCCATCCGGCGGCAGGTCCCTTCGGCGCTCGTCAGCAGCTCCAGCGCCTGCTCGTGCTCACCGCGCAGCGACAGCACGTCCGCCTGCCCGCGCAGCGCCCACGCGTGGCCGCGGTCGTCACCGGAGTTCGCCGCGACGTGCGCGGCTTCCTCGAACCGCTGGGCCGCCGAGTCGAGGTCCCCGGTGTTGCGCTCGATCTGGGCGAGTCCTTCCAGCGCCCACACGATGTGCCGGGATTCCTCCCGCTTGCGCGCCTCGGTGAGCACGTGCTCGTGCAATCCGCGCGCCTGCTCGAAATCGCCCTGGATTCGCACCGTCTCGGCGACACCGGCGAAGGTGTAGCCGTAGGCGACGATGTCCCCCGCCGCCGCGGCCAGGTCCCGCCCCTGGCTGAGCCAGCGCAGCGCCAGGTTCAGCTCTCCCCGCTGGCGCGCCAGCGTGCCCCCGCTCCACAGCGCCCACGCCCGCGCGGCGGTGTCGCCGGCGGTGCGGGCCGCGCGGTAACTGGCCTTCCAGGCGAGCTCGGCCTCTTCGAGGTGCCCCAGCCTGCGGCAGGATTCGGCGACGGCCAGCTTCGCCTGCGCGACGTCGAGGGCCGTGCCCTGCTCGGACGCCCACTGCTCCCGGATTCGCGCCTGTCCGAGGACGTCCTCGTAAGCCGTGTTCACGGACATGTCCTGCAGCGCGCCCTGGTATTCCGGTGCGAACGCCTTGTTGCCGTTCATTCGAGTCCGCCTCACTTGCCTGATCGCCGATGCCCGGCGTTGTCGTCACCGATACGGGTGGCCACCGCTGATGCCTCGTGGCAGTGGCCACCCGCGTCCCTCCGCACCCCTTGCACGAATGAATCTAGGTGCGGGCACGGGCCGTGCGGATCGGCCGAAGTGGCGCGGTTGAAGTCGATCGATAGGCCGTGGACGCGGATCGTTCTCATACTTTCGGCCCGAGTGCGCCGACCCCTCGATCGTTCGTGGCCGAGGCGGACGCCCGCCCCTGGCGGAGCACGCCTGGTCAGGCACCCGGCCGCTGATCGGCGGGCAGCGCGCACGCCGGTGTGGACCCCGGCAGCCGGTAGCGGTTCGCGGCGATCCACCGGTACGCGAACGCGGCGAGCGAACGCAGCACCGGCAGCGACAGCAGCGTTCCCGGCACCGACCACGGGAGGCCGCAGTGCCGGAGCAGCGCGGCGACCGCGTCCGCGCCACCGCGCACGCGACCGCGTTCGCCCACCCAGAGCACTTCGTGCCGGGCGCGCTGCTCGGTGGTGCCCAGGGCGGCCAGGTCGGCCTCCTGCCACGCGACGATGCGCGCTCGCAGCGGCAACTTCTCGGCGAGCCGCACGCTGCGGGTGCAGAACCCGCAGTCGCCGTCGTAGATCAGGACCGGTGTCGCCATGTTCCACGCCTCCCGCGCTCCAGCGTCCCCGTTCCGGGGACGCCCGTCGATCCCGCGGCGGGCACGAGCGGGGTCAGTCGAGGTCGTCGTGGCGCATCAGCTGGCGCCCGGCCTCGGTCAGCGAGCCCGACAACGACGGGTACACCGAGAACGTGTTGGCCAGGTTCTCCACCGTGACCTGGTTCTGCACGGCCAGCGCGATCGGCAGCACCAGTTCGCTGGCGTTCGGGGAGACGACGACGCCACCGATGACCACACCGGTCTGCGGTCGGCAGAAGACCTTGAGGAAGCCTCGGCGCAGCCCTTCCATCTTGGCCCGCGGGTTCGTCGCCAGCGGCAGCGTCACGATCCGCGCGGGCACGTCACCGCAGTCGATCGCCTGCTGGCTGATGCCGACCGTGGCGATCTCGGGGTGGGTGAACACGTTGCCGGCGACCGTCTTCAGCTTGATCGGGCTGACGCCTTCGCCCAGCGCGTGCCACATCGCGATGCGCCCCTGCATGGCGGCGACGGAGGCCAGCAGCAGCAGGCCGGTGCAGTCCCCGGCCGCGTACACGCCGGGCACCTTCGTGCGGGACACCCGGTCGACCTTGACGTAGCCGCCGCGGTCGGTCTCCAGGCCGAGCCGTTCGAGGCCGATGTCCTCGGTGTTGGGCACCGATCCGACCGTCATCAGGGCGTGACTGGCCTCCACCTGCCTGCCGTCGGCGAGGTGCACGACCACGCCCTTGTCGGTGCGTTCGACGCGCTCGGCGCGAGCGTGCTTGACCACCTCGGTGCCGCGCTCGGCGAAGACCTCTTCGAGCACTCCGGCCGCGTCGGCGTCCTCGTGCGGCAGCACGCGGTCCCGGCTGGAGATCATCGTGACCTTGACGCCCATCTCGGTGTACGCGGAGGCGAATTCCACGCCGGTCACCCCGGAGCCGATCACCGCGAGGTGCTCGGGCAGCTCCGGCAGGTCGTAGAGCTGCCGCCAGCTCAAGATCCGCTCGCCGTCGGGCACCGCGCCCGGCAGAACGCGCGGAGTGGCGCCGGTGGCGATCAGCACCACGTCGCCGATCAGCTCCTCGGAGCCGCCGTCGGCCCGCTCGACGCCGATGTGGTGCTGGGCCATGCCGTGTTCACGGTCGGTGAACCGGGCCCGACCAGCGATGATCTTGACGCCTTCCCGGCGGACCCGAGCCCGGATGTCCGCGGACTGCGCCAGTGCGAGCCCCTTGACCCGGCCGTGCACCACGGCGACGTCGACAGCGACGGATTCGGGACTGGTGCGGATGCCCAGCTCGCTCACGTCACGCGCGGAGGAACGCGCACCCGCGGAGGCGATGAACGTCTTGGACGGGACGCAGTCGTAGAGCACGCACGCGCCACCGAGCCCGTCCGGTTCGACCAGCGTGACGTCGGCGCCGTTCTGCGCGGCGACGAGGGCCGCCTCGTAACCGGCCGGCCCACCTCCCATGATCACGATGCGGGTCACTTCGCGTTCCTCCAGAAATCCGAGCCTTGTGGGCGCCGCAGCCACCCTATGTCGCAGGCGTCGCCGACGATTCGGGCGGTACCCACCGGTTCGTCGCGTTCCGATCACGACTCGCCGTCGACGGTGACGCGGTCCACTCCGACATCGGGCGTATCGATCGCTACCCTGTGGGGCGTGCCGCTGTACGCCGCGTACGGGTCCAACATGGACCCGGCCCAGATGACAGAGCGAGCCCCGCACTCCCCCTTGGCGGGAACGGGCTGGCTGATGGACTGGCGGCTGACCTTCGGTGGTGAGGACTACGGCTGGGAAGGTGCGCTGGCGACGATCGTCGAGCACCCCGGCGAGCAGGTCTTCACCGTGCTGTATGACGTCAGCCCCGAGGACGAACGCCAGCTCGACCGTTGGGAGGGCTCCGAGCTGCGGATGCACAAGAAGCTGCGGCTTCGCGTGCAGACCCTCGACGGCCCGGTGCTCGCCTGGCTGTACGTGCTCGACGCCTACGAGGGCGGGTTGCCCTCGGCCCGCTACCTGGGGGTGATGGCCGACGCCGCGGAAGCGGCGGGCGCACCCGAGGACTACGTGGCGAAGCTGCGCACTCGGCCCTGCGGCAACATCGGACCGTGATCGGCTCGCCGCCGTCGAGCGATCCGGTCGCCACATCCCGCGTGTGATAATCACACCGACGGCACACGTCGTGGGTGAGGTGGGTGTGGCCCAGGTCGACGGGACGGTCTCCCAACAGCAGCGGCGCGAGCAGATCCGGCAGGACGTGCTCGCCCACGGCCACGTGCGCATCGAACAGCTCGTCGAGGAGCACGGCGTCAGCGGGATGACCATCCACCGCGACCTGGACCTGCTGGAACGCCAGGGCTGGCTGCGCAAGATCCGCGGCGGCGCCACCTCCACGCCGGGTTCGCTGCTGGCGAGGTCGGTGGGCGCGCGACGCTCCGACGCCGCGGACGCGAAGGCCCGGATCGCCCGCCACGCGCTGCGCCACATCACCTCCGGCCAAGTGGTCGCGATCGACGACAGCACCAGCGGGCTGGCGGTCGCCGAACTGCTCGCCCCGGCGGCTCCGCTGACCGTCGTCACCAACTTCCTGCCGGTGATCAACCTGCTCAGCGGGCAGGACGGGCTGCACGTGATCGGCCTGGGCGGCGATTACCACCCGGGCTTCGACGCGTTCCTCGGCCTGCACGCCGCCGACATGGCGGACACCTTGCGCTCCGACGTGCTGCTGCTGTCGACGACCGCCGTGGTCGACGGGCACTGCCTGCACCGGTCGCAGGAGACGGTGCAGGTGAAGCGGGCCCTGATGCGCACCGCAGCCACCCGCGTCCTGCTGGCCGACCACTCCAAGTTCGAACGCCGAGCCGTGCACGAACTGGCGCCGCTGACCGATTTCGACCTGGTCATCGTGGACGCCGACACCCCGCCCGCGGTGGTCGAAGGCCTGCGCGGTCGCGGCGTGGCCGTGGAGATAGCCGAGGCCTGATCCGGCGTCCGGGCGAACTACCGGGCTCGTTGCAGCCGTTCCACCGCGGCGGGCACGTCGGCCAGCGAGAACACCGCGATGTCGGGCTCGTCGAGCTGCTCCCGCGTCGGATCGGGCGGTGCCTCCCCGCGAACCACCCAGACCGTGCGGATCCCCAGCCGCTGCGCGCCGCGGACGTCGGAGTCCAGCCTGTTGCCGACGTGCACCGCGTGCGCCGGCGACACCCCGGCCCGGTCCAGTGCGTGCTGGAAGATCGCCGGATCCGGCTTGGCGGCGCCCACCAGCTCCGAGATGGCCCAGTAGTCGATGAACGAGGCCACGCCGTCCCGGCGCAGCGCGTCCACCACCAAGGCCCGCTGATTGGCCACCACGGCGATCTTGTAGCGCTCGGAGAGCTCGCGCAGCGCGGGCAGCACATCGGGATGCAGCGCGGAGGGCGGGTAGAACCAGTAGCTCTCGGCGCGGTCGGACAACCGCTGCCGGTCCCCCTCGCGCAGGAAGCGCTCCGCCATCGCCGTGCGCAACGAGCCTTCCTGCGACTGCCGCCGCGCGTCGTAGACGCGCTGGAAATCCGCTTCGAGCAGCACTCCGCCGTTCTCCGCGACCAGTTCGCAGGTCGCCCGCAGCAGGGCTTCCCGGTACCAGGAATCGTCGTAGATCGGCCCGCCCACGTCCAGCAGGACCAGTTCGATCCGCTCGCCCGGCGTCCTGGGCGCCACCGCGGACCCCGGCCCGGAGTCCGCGGGCGCGGCGGCCCGCTCCGGAGCCGGGAGCTCGCCGGGGGACTTCTCGCTCTGTCGTGGCACTTCGCGTCCTCCTCGTCCCGCGGCCCTGCTGGATCCGCACGCCGAAGCGGCGGACACCGACGTCGGCTCGGGCCGGAATGCCGGGCTCCTCGCTGAACATAACGCATTCGAATGCGGTCATCACAGCCGTTCGTGTGATGTTCGGGAGCCGGTTCACGACCGGCCTCCGGTGGGCAGGGCAGCCTCGATGCGGGCCACGACGGGAATGGCTCCGGACGGGCCGAGTCGGGCCAGCTCCAGCAGTTCGGCGGCGCGCCGGGTTCCGCGCCGATCGCGCCGTCGCGCCACCTGCTCGGTCACGACCGCGTGGAACCGGACCGCGGCCGAGCCCAGCGCTGCCAGCGCCTGTTCCAGGCAGGCCAGCGCGGTCCGGCGCTCACCCGTGCAGAGCATCTCCGCGAGGGCGGCGTCCAGCGCGTACACCCGGAGCCCGTCGAGTTCGATCACGTCGGCCTCGCGGACCCAGGTCTGCTTGATCGCCAGGTCCGGCGCCGGGCGGAGCTGGCGGTCGTAGGGCACCGCGACGTGCACCGTCCGGTCGGCGATCGCCTCGGTGCAGCCGTGCATGGCGACGGCGGTCGGGCCGCTGAGCACCGCGTGCGGTCCGGCGCGCAGCAGCGCGGCCTCCGCTCGCGCCAGCGGGTCCCCGGCTCGTTCGGACGGCAGCACCACGCCGGACCACGGCTCGATCCACCGGCCGTCGTCCAGCGCCGCTCGTAATCCGTCCGCGCCGAACGCGCGTTCGGCGCTGGACCGGCGAAGCGCGCCGTGCAGCGTTGCGCCCGGGACCTCGGAGGCTGGCCGGGGCGCGGCACCTCGATCGGTGCGGCCGGGTGGTGCCGGCCCGCGCCGCTCGGCGGGGATCTCGGGAGGAGCCGTGGGAAGCAGCAGGTTCGCGGTCATACCTATAAGAGGGCGCGAACCCCGGAACTGATACATCTCGTTCGAGTGAACGCCGCGGCGGAACTCCCGGCCCCGCCGCGCGTTCGACTCGCGAGGACGTCACGGCCGGACCGGACGCCTCGCCCGACGCGTCACTTGGTCAGCGCCGCCAGCGCCGTCCCGACCATCACCCGGATGCCGACCAGCAACGCCCGCTCGTCCAGGTCGAAGGTCGGCTGGTGCAGGTCCCGCGCCCGCGCCTGTCCGGAACGCACGCCGAGCCGCACGAACGAGCCCGGCACGTGCTCCAGGTACCAGCCGAAGTCCTCGCCGCCCGAGGACTGCGGAGTGCCCGTGACCGCGTGCTCGCCCAACGCGGCCTGGATCGCCGCGGACATCAGCTCGGTGCTCGCCGCGTCGTTGACCACGGGCGGCACACCGCGCCGGTGCTGCAGGTCGAAACCCACGCCCAGCGGCGCCAGCAGGCCCGACACGAGCTCCCGCGTCAGCGGCTCCAGCTCCGCCCACGTCCCCCGATCGCCGGTGCGCAGCGTGCCGGTGAGCACGCCGGTCTGCGGGATCGCGTTCGGCGCCTCCCCCGCGTGCACCGCGCCCCAGGTGAGCACCGTTCCGGTGCGCGGGTCGACGCGGCGGGACAGCAGCGTCGGCAGCCCGGTGATCACGGTGCCCAGCGCGTGCACCAGGTCCGCGGTCAGGTGCGGCCGCGAGGTGTGCCCGCCGGGCGAGTTCAGCCGCAGCTCCAGCAGATCGCTGGCGGAGGTGATGGCACCGGCCTTCACCCCGACGCGGCCGACCGGCAGCCGCGGATCGCAGTGCAGCCCGAAGATCTGCTCCACGCCGTCGAGCCCACCGGCGGCGAGCACGTCGAGCGCGCCGCCCGGCATGACCTCCTCGGCGTGCTGGAAGATCAACCGGATCCGGCCGGGCAGCTCCGGCCCCGTCGCCAGCGCCAGGGCCGTGCCCAGCAGGATCGTCGTGTGCGCGTCGTGGCCGCAGGCGTGCGCCACGCCGTCCGCGGTGGAGGAGAACGGCAGCCCGGTCGCCTCGGTCAGCGGCAGCGCGTCGATGTCGGCGCGCAGCGCGATGGTGCGGCGCGGCTGCGCGTTCTCCGGCCCGAGGTCGCAGAGCAACCCGGTGCCGCCCGGCAGCACGCGCGGGCTCAGCCCGGCCGCGGTGAGCCGCTCGGCCAGGAACGCGGTCGTGCCGTGCTCGGCGCGGGAGAGCTCCGGGTGGGCGTGGATGTGCCTGCGCCACGACAGCACGTGCCCCGCGTTCGCGGTGAGCCACGCGTCGAGCCAGGCCGGGCCCCGTCCGGCACCCAGGTCTTCCAGCGCGCCGTGACCATCGGACCCCACGCCGGACATGGTGTCGCCGCTGTCGCCGATCGGCTCGCCGGGCGGCCTGGCGCCCAGCTCGGCCTCCCGCCACGCGTCCGCGTCGTCCAGGCCGCCGTTGTTCGCTGTCTTGCGCGGCTCGGGGCCGCGAGAATCCACTACCGTCACGCCACGCCTCCCGACGTGTGTTGCCGTCGCGCCGAGCCCGGGTCGGCCCCGGATCCGGCGGCGTTGTGCTTCCCGGTTCGCACCGGGCGGTCTTCGGCCGAGGCCGCGAGCCGCGATCTCAGGCCGGGTTCGGTCGCCGCCGCCACGGCCGTCCACGCCATCGCCACCGCCGCGTCCAGCACGGCGCGATCGGCCGACGGCGACGCGCACGCGGCGGCGAACTCGGCCTGGTGGGTCACCGCGTCGCCGCAGTCCAGCGCGATCATCGGGTGGATCGCGGGCAGCACCTGCGTCACGTTGCCCATGTCGGTGCTGCCGATGACCCGTTCGGCCTGCTCGGCGCGAGGAACCGGCCGGCGCCCGAGTTCGGTGATCGCCGCGCGGTACGCCTCGGAGAGCTCGTCGTCGCAGGACAGTTCGGCGTACACCGGGGATACCTGCACGACCTCGTGGGAGCAGCCGGTCGCCGTCGCACCCGCCTCGAAGCAGGCCCGGATGCGGTTCTCCAGGCGCTCCAAGGAAAGCGACTCGGCGGCGCGCAGGTTGTACATCGCCGCAGTGTGAGCGGGAACGACGTTCGGCGCGGCGCCGCCTGCGGTCACGATACCGTGCACCATCTGGCCGGATTCGAGGTGCTGGCGCAGCAATCCGATCGCGACCTGGGCGACGGTCAGCGCGTCGGCGGCGTTCACGCCGAGCTCCGGAGCCGCCGCCGCGTGCGCCGCTCTGCCCGCGTAGCGCACTTCGAGGTCGTTGATGGCCAGCGACCTGGGCGCGCAGATCTCCTCCGGGCCGGGGTGCACCATCATCGCCATCGCCAGGCCGTCGAACGCGCCTCGTTCCAGCATCAGCACCTTGCCGCCGCCGAGCTCCTCGGCCGGGGTGCCGAGGACGCGGACGGTGATGCCGAGTTCGTCGGCGACCTCGGCCAGCGCCAGCGCGGCGCCGACGGCCGCCGCGGCGATCACGTTGTGCCCGCAGGCGTGGCCGAGTTCGGGCAGCGCGTCGTACTCGGCGCAGATCCCGATCACGAGGTCGCCGTGGCCGCGTTCCGCGGAGAAGGCGGTGTCCAGCCCGGCGACGGGCGCCTGGACGGTGAAGCCGTGCTCGGCGAGCAGCGCGCTCACCTCGGCGGCGCTGCGGTGCTCGGCGAAGGCCGTCTCGGGCTCCGCGTGCAGGCTGCGCGCGAGTCCGATGAGCGCGCGCTCGTGGCGCCGGACGGTCTCCCGGCAGGTGGCGCGGATGTCGGAGCGCGGTGCGGCCTCGCGGGCGGATGGGTCCTGGTTCATGTGGCGACCATCCTGCACGATTCCGGAGCGCTGAAGCCGCAGTGCCCGCGACGGTCCGCCAGCCGGTCGGCGGATTGCGCTCAGCGGCACCGTGTGATCAGCCGCGGGATAGAAGTTCCACATTCAACTTCTTCGCGGGCTTTCCGAACTCCGCGCACACATCCGAGTGCGCCGTACCGGAAGCAGAACTCCGTTGCGAAACGCAATGCGGGACAGGAGAGGCACGGGAAAGCGGAACTCGCCGAAGGCCACGGGCGGACCCGAACGATTCCGCGGTCAGCGCCGGCCAGCGCGGCTGCTCGACGGCGATTCCCCAAGCGGCGGAACGCTTTCCGCCGCCGGACCACTGTCGCCGCAGGCCTGGCGCGGCATCCGAACAAGGGATGTCCACAGCGCCGAAGGCGGGCTGAAAGAGGGTGTGGGCCGGCACCGGTCGGGGGGCTTCCCGGTGCCGGCCCACGTCTGCGAGGGGTCACGACCCCAAGTAGTGCACCGTCCCGCCGGGAGTGCGGAGTGCGCCGAACCCGGCTCGCACATCCCGTGCAGTTGTGAAAATCCCACAGGTTAGCCCGCCAGGTCTAGTCCATAGCGGGAAATCTTCGAAAAGAATGCCGAAAACCGACCCCGTTGCCCTTTTTCCCGGAGCACCGCGTGAGGGGTTGCCCTACCTTTTCCACTTGAAGCTGAGGATCGGGCGCTTGCGGGCCTTCCGGGAGAACAGCACCGCCGCGATGAGCACGAAACCACCGATGCCGACCGCCAGCCGCTGCTTGTCGTCGAACGCGCTCTGCTGGTCACCGTTGAGGTCCGGCCCCGGCGGGGCGGTGGGCTCCTGCGCGACCAGCGCGGTCGCGGCGACCGGTGCCTGCTCGGTCGCGGCGACGGCGGTGCCACCGGCCGCGGGCGAGAGCAGGAGGACCCCGCCGAGCGTCAGGACCGCGAGCAGTCGCCCCATGCGTGCCATCAGCACTCCACACCTTTCCACGCAGCGCTACGCGGCGACGGGCCGCCGCACCAGGCCATTTGATCACATCGCGACCGGTGGACGCTCGCGTCCGGGGCAGGTTGCCCGGATCGTCGCAACGCCTCCGGTCAGGCCGTGATGTACGTCGAGATCCCCTGCTTCGCGCACAGCGCCTTCTCCCGCTCCTGCGGCGTGGACGCGCAGCCGTAGCCCTCGAAGTTCGCGAACCGGCCGCTGCCCTGGTACTCGTCCGCGGGCAGCGAGAGGTACTTGGTCATCACCCGCTCCGCCTCGGCGCAGCCCAAGGTCTTGCCCGACTCGTTCTCCGCGAACAGCCGGTACGTGACGCCCGCCCGGTTCGTGATCTCGCCGCAGTCGGTGTCGCCGGTGTCGGGCGGAGCGGTCGATTCGCCGGTGTCGGACGTGGGCGTCGTCGACGACGAATCACCGGTGGTCACCGACGTGGTGGCGGGGGCCTCGCCGGTCGCCGAGGGCTCCGCGGGGCCGCTGGGAGCCGCGTCGGCGGTGGGCGGCGGCGGTTCGAGGGCCTTCGGCAGGGTCACCACCGCGGGCGGCTGCTGGGCGGGCGCGGACTCGGGTGCGGCGCCGCATCCCGCGAGGCAGAGCCCCGCGATCATGGATCCGGCGATCAGTCGGGCACGCATGGTCGCTCCTCGTTCACTGGGTCCGCCCTGCCAGGAAGGAGGACGCGCGGCGCACCCGCCGAGTTCACCGGAAGTGGGGCGGGCCACAGCCGATCCCCTCGGGGCGCTGTGCCCAGGAACGGTACCGGCGACCGCACCCGGCTCGGCGTTCACCGCCGGTCTTGCTCGCGGCCGATGCGCTCGCCCAGGTCGTCGACGACCAGGTTCTCCCGGCGGATGCTGTCGGTCCGGTACGCCGCGCGCCCCACCAGCTGCGCCAGCACCGGCGCGGTGAGCATCTGGAACAACGCCACCAGCCCCAGCGCCAGCGAGTAGTGGAAGTCCAGCTGCAGGGCCGTGCCGATGAGGATCAGGATCAGCCCGAGCGTCTGCGGTTTGGTCGCGGCCTGCAGCCGCGCGGTGACGTCCGGGAAACTCAGCAACCCGATCGCCCCGAACAGGCAGGACAGCGCGCCCACGATCAGGCAGCAGGCGGAGACCACATCGAGCTGGTTCACCGGTACGGCTCCTTCTTCTCGACGAGGCGGGCCGCGCTGATCGAACCGATGAACGTCAGCAGCGCGAACGCCGCGAGCAGTGCGATGTTGGAACCGTCGCGCAACCAGCCCATGCTCACGCAGGTCCCGGCGACGATCAGCGTCAGCAGCACGTCCAGCGCCACGATGCGGTCCAGCGTCGACGCGCCCAGGATCAGCCTGATCAGCGTCAGCAACCCGGCGATGCACAGCAGCGCGAAGGTCACGACGAACACCACGTCCATCAGGATTCCTCCTTGATGCCCGCGTCCCGCGCGACGCGTCCGACGATCTCGAGCTCGCTCGCGGAACCGACGGCCCGGACGATGCGGCGTTCCAGGCCCAGCACTTCGCGCCGCACCGCGTCCTCGCCCCCGGCCCGCATCCCGAGCGCGTAGACGTAGCAGATGCGGTGCCCGCGGTCGATCTGCATGACGAACTTGCCGGGCGCCAAGGACACGGCGTTGGCGACCATCGCGGTCAGGTGGTCGGAGTCGGTCAGCAGCGTCACCTGCACGATGCCCGCGGTGGTGCGCGGCCCGTGCCGGACCGCCTGCCACGACACGCGCACCGTGGAGATGACCAGGTCCGCGGCGAGGTAGCAGATCAGCCGCAGCAACGGCAGCGGACGCGCCACCATGTGGGTGGTGACCGAGGGCAGCGGGAACATGGTCGTCACGAGCAGGGCCACCACCACGCCGAACACGAGCGTGCCCAGGTCCAGCGTGCCCCACAGCAGGATCCACACCGCGGTCAGCCACAGCACCAGCGGCAGGCGGCGCAGCGTGCGGCGGGCGAATCGGGTCATCGCGCACCTCCCAGCACCGCTTCGCGGTAGGTCTCGCCGTGCATCAGGTCGTCCGCGGCCCGCTCGCTGACCCCGGCCAGCGGCCCGGCGAACAGGGCGATCACGACGCTCGCGGTGACCAGCACCCCGGTGGCGGCGACCATCGGGCGGGTCGAGTTGCCGGTACCGACGACCAGCTCGTCGTCGGGGTCCGGGTCGGGTTCCGGCGCGCGGACCTGGCCCCAGAACGCCCGCGTCCACACCCGCGCCATCGCGTACAGGGTGAGCAGGCTGGTGAACACCACGCCGCCGGTCACCGCGTACGCCGGCCAGGTCCCGGCGCCCGCACCGGCCTGCAGCAGCGCCAGCTTCGCCACGAACCCGGAGAACGGGGGCACCCCGGCGAGGCTCAGCGCGGGCAGCGCGAACAGCACGGCGATCATCGGCGCGGCCTTCGCCAGCCCGCCCATCCGGCTCAGCGCCACCGTGCCGGTGTGCCGGGTGATCAGACCGCTGACCAGGAACAGCGTCGCCTGCACCGTGATGTGGTGCACCACGTAGAGGATCACGCCGGTGAGCCCGATGACGTCGTAGACGCCGAGCCCGAACAGCATGTACCCGATGTGGCTGACCAGCAGGAACGACAGCATCCGGTTGAGGTCGTTCTGCGCGAGCGCGCCCAGCGCCCCGACCAGCATGGTGATCAGCGCGATCACCAGCATCAACGTCCACGGCTGTTCGTGGCTGAACACCAGGGTCTGGGTCCGGATCAGCGCGTAGATGCCGACCTTCGTGAGCAGCCCGGCGAACACGGCGGTGACCGGCGCGGGCGCCGTCGGATAGCTGTCGGGCAGCCAGAAGTGCAGCGGCACCATGGCCGCCTTCACACCGAACACGATGACCATCAGCAGGCCCAGCGCCACCTGGAGGCCTTCGGGCAGCAGCGCGACCTTGTCGCCGAGGTCGGCCAGGTTCACCGTCGCGGTCGCCGCGTACACCAGCGCGATCATGGTGATGAACAGCAGCGACGAGGTGAGGCTGACGATCACGTAGGTCATGCCCGCGCGCACCCGGCTGGCCGTGGTGCGCCGCGTGATCAGCACGTACGAGGAGGACAGCATGATCTCGAACGCGACGAACAGGTTGAACAGGTCGCCCGCGAGGTAGGCCAGCGACACCCCGGCGCACAGCACCAGGTACATCGGGTGGAACGTCGTGCTGGCGCGCTCCCGGCCGTAGTCGGTGAGCCGCTGGCCGATCGAGTAGATCAGCACCGCGAAGGTCACCACCGCCGAGACCACGAGCAGCAGCGCGGAGAGCCGGTCGGCGATCAGCGTGATGCCCGCAGGCGCCGCCCAGCCGCCGACCTGCAGCACGACGGGGCCGGTGCGGTCGGTGGCGTAGAGCAGCACGCCGGCGTCGACGATGATCGCCGCGAGCACGACGAGCCCGATGATCCGCTGGAAGTCGGCGAACCGGCCGAGCGCGAGCGACATCCCCGCGGCCGCCAGCGGAAGCAGGACGGGCAGGGCCACGAGGACGGTCACTGAGTGGCCTCCCGTTCGAGTTCCTCTTCTTGGGCCTCGTCCTCGGACTCGGCGAGCCTGCGCTCCAGCCGCCGGATGCGGCGGTCCTCGACGTCGTCGCGGACTTCGTCGTGGCCGAGCAGCACCCACGAGCGGTAGGCGAGCGCGAGCAGGAACGTGGTGAGCGCGAAGGTGATGACGATCGCGGTCAGCGCCATGGCCTGGGGCAAGGGGTCGGTCATCTGCTCCGGTGCCGCGTCACCGAGGATCGGCGCCCGCCCCGGCGGTCCCCCGGCCAGCTGCAGCAGCAGGTTGGCGCCGTGCCCGACGATCACGGTTCCGATCAGGATGCGCATCAGCGAACGCTGCATGAGCAGGTAGAACCCGGCTGAGTAGAGCGCGGCGAGCACCACGGCCATCGTGAAGTTGACGGTGAGGTCGTCGGTCATGCCTGGCCCCTCTCCGCCGCCGCCGCGTCGGCTTCGACGCCGGATCCGAGGGTGCGCAGCAGGTCCAGCACCACTCCGATGATCAGCAGGTACACGCCGATGTCGAGCACGATGCTGGTGACGAACTTGATCTGCCCGAGCAGCGGGACGCCGATCTTGTAGATGGCGCTCTCCAGCAGTTCGTTGCCGAACATCAGCGGGACGAACCCGGTGAGGGTGGCGATGGTGAGGCCGAGCCCGATCAGCACCGGTGGGCGCAGCGAGATGATCGCGCTGTCGTCCATCCGGCCGCCCGCGAGGTAGCGCAGCGCGAACGCCTGCCCGGCGACGAGGCCGCCGCTGAACCCGCCGCCCGCGCGGTCGTGCCCGGCGAACAGCAGGTAGATCGACAGCACCAGCACGGTGGGGAACACGATGCGGGCCGCGAGTTCGAGCAGCATGGCGCGTTCCCGGCCGTCCCGGGGGAAACCGGACAGCAGCCAGCGCTCCCGCGGCGCGTCCCACCCCGTCCACGGCCCGCGGTTGCGCTGGCCGTTCTGGGGAGCGGTGATCCTGGGGTCGGTGGTCATTCCTGCACCTCCTCGTGGCGGTGGCCGTTCCCGCTGAGCACCGCGCCGGGCTTCTCGGCGGACGCCACCGCGGCGGCACCTCGGGTGCTGCGGCGCCTGCGGTCGAACCGGGAGGCCAGCACCAGGCTGGCGACGCCGGTGGCGGCGACGGCGAGCACGGAGATCTCCCCGACGGTGTCGAACGCGCGGAAGTCGACCAGGATCGCGTTCACGACGTTCGTCGCGCCCGCGCCCTTCTCGGACTGCGCGATGAAGTCGGCGCTGACGTCCGGCGGCCGTTGCCGGGCGGCGCTGAACAGCACCGCCGCGAGCGCGATGACCACGCCGCCCGCGACCGACAGGGCCAACTTCGGCCAGCGCAGCGACCGCGCCGCGTCGCCCTTGGTGAAGCGCGTGGGCAGCCGCCGCAGCACGAACACGAACGCGACCATCGTGAGCGTCTCGACCAGGAACTGCGCCAGGGCGACGTCCGGTCCGCCGTCGACGATGAACAGCCCGCCGATGCCGTAGCCGATCACGCCGACGACCAGCACGGCGGTGAGCCGCCGCTTGGCCCGCACCGCCGCGATCGCCGCGATGATCACCAGAACGGCCAGCGGCACTTGCAGCAGGTTGTGGTAAAGCCGCATGTCATCGGGGATGTGCGCGTGGTAGAGCAGCACCGAGCCGGGAACCGCGAGCACGGTGAGCAGGATGATCGCCAGGTACGTCGGCAGCGAACCGACCTGCGTCCGCCCGGTGACGCCGACCGCCGTGCGCTCCAGCAGCGCCATCATCCGCTCGTAGCCGCGTTGCGCGTCGAGCAGCTTCGGCAGCCGGTTGCGCACCGCGGTGAGGCGGGCGCGCGCCGCGTGCGCCCACAACCCGGCGGCCACGGCGAGCACGGAGAACAGCAGCGGCAGCTCGAAGCCGTGCCACAGCTCCAGGTGGGGCGCGTCCGCGCCGGCGCCGAACACCGCCGCGTAGGAACCGGCGAGCTCGTCGGTCAGCGGGTAGCCGACGCCGAGCACCACGCCCGCGAACGCGGGCACCGCGGCGGGCACCAGCAGCAGGGCGTTCGGCGGCTTCGCCGCGGTCGGGTGCACGCCCGGCTTGTCGCCGAACGCGCCCCACAGCAGCCGGGCGCTGTAGGCGACGGTGAACACCGAGCCGAGCACCAGGACGAAGTCGACGAGCAGCCCGCCCCCGCCGGTGCCGAGGAACGCGCCGAACGCGGCCTCCTTGCCGAGGAAGCCCAGCATCGGCGGCAGGCCCGCCATGGAGGCGGCGGCGAGCAGCGCGATGATCGCCAGCGCGGGCATCCGGCGGCCCAGGCCGGACAGCTCCCGCACGTCGCGGGTGCCCGCCTGGTGGTCGACGGCGCCGACCACCAGGAACAGGGTGGCCTTGAACATGCCGTGCGCCAGCAGCATCGCCGCCCCGGCCAGCGCCGCCGCGTAGGTGCCCTGCCCGACGAGCACCATCAGGAACCCGAGCTGGCTGACGGTGCCGTAGGCGAGCAGCTTCTTGAGGTCCGTCTCGTGCAGCGCGCGCCACCCGCCGACGACCATGGTGAACAGGCCGAACACCAACGTCGGCACCCACCACTGCGGCACCCCGACGAACACCGGGCCGAGCCGGGCGACGAGGAAGATGCCCGCTTTGACCATCGAGGCCGCGTGCAGGTAGGCGCTGATCGGGGTGGGCGCGACCATCGCCGTGGGCAGCCAGTTGTGGAACGGCATCTGCGCGGACTTGGTGAGCGCGCCGACGAGGATCAGCGTCGCCGCGACCGCGAGCTGCGCGCCGCCCGGCGGCTCGTCGATGATCTCCGAGATCCGGTAGGTCCCGGCGGCTTCACCCAGGACCACGAAGCCCAGCAGCATCGCCAGCCCGCCCATGGTGGTGATCATGAGCGCCTGCAGCGCCGAACGGCGCGACTCGCGGCTGATGCCCGCCTGCCCGACCAGCAGGAACGAGCAGATCGTGGTCAGTTCCCAGAACACGTACACGGTCAGCAGGTCGTCGGCGAGCACCAGCCCGAACATGGCGCCCGCGAACGCGAGCAGCAGCGGGGCGGAGCGCCGGGCGTCACCGCTGCCCGGCTGGAAGTAGCCGATCGAATAGACCAGCACCAGCACGCCGATGCCCGCGACGAGCAGCGTCATCAGCAGCGCGAGCGCGTCGAGCCGGAAGGTGAACTCCAGGCCGAGCAGCGGCGCCCACGGGATCTGCTCCACGACGGCGTCCCCGCTGAGCACCGAACCGGAGCGCGCCAGCACCCAGGTCAGGGCCGCGGCGGGGGGCACGGCGGCGATCGCGAATGCCGCGCGCGTGTTGCGCCGGGCTACCGCCGGCAAAGCCAGAGCCACCAGCAGATGGACGAGGACGAACGCGGACAAGGGCACCTCCTCGGCGAGCCGGTGATCAACG